>NZ_CP104045.1:0-4800000 GCF_029201605.1 Pseudomonas sp. FJ2-5-13 | reverse complement strand
CAGGCCGGTTTGCTCGAGGATCTGGCGGGTGAACTTGTCCATCCGCGTCGCGGTGGTCGGGCCCGCTGGGCCAACCACTTCTTCGCGCACCGGATCAACCGGGCCGACGTAGTAGATAAAGCGGCCCTTGAGGTCCACCGGCAAGGTTTCGCCCTTGTTCAGCATCTCGACCATGCGCTTGTGCGCCGCGTCGCGACCGGTGAGCATCTTGCCGTTGAGCAGTACGGTTTCGCCCGGCTTCCAGCTCTGCACTTCTTCCGGGGTCAGGGTGTCGAGGTTGACGCGGCGGGCCGATGGGCCGGCTTCCCAGACGATTTCCGGGTAGGCGTCCAGCGGTGGCGCTTCCAGCGACGCCGGGCCCGAGCCGTCGAGCACGAAGTGCGCGTGACGGGTGGCGGCGCAGTTGGGGATCATGCACACCGGCAGGGAAGCGGCGTGGGTCGGGTAGTCCATGATCTTCACGTCGAGCACGGTGGTCAGGCCACCCAGGCCCTGGGCACCGATGCCCAGTTGGTTGACCTTCTCGAACAGCTCCAGGCGCATTTCTTCGATACGGTTCTGCGGGCCGCGCTTTTTCAGCTCGTGGATGTCGATGGACTCCATCAACACTTCCTTGGCCATTACCGCGGCTTTCTCGGCGGTGCCGCCGATGCCGATGCCGAGCATGCCCGGTGGGCACCAGCCGGCGCCCATGGTCGGAACGGTCTTGAGCACCCAGTCGACGATCGAGTCGGACGGGTTGAGCATGGCCATTTTCGACTTGTTCTCGGAACCGCCACCCTTGGCCGCCACGTCCACTTCCACGGTGTTACCCGGGACGATGGAGTAGTGGATGACCGCTGGGGTGTTGTCCTTGGTGTTCTTGCGAGCACCGGCCGGGTCGGCGAGGATCGAGGCGCGCAGGACGTTTTCCGGCAGGTTGTAGGCGCGACGCACGCCTTCGTTGATCATGTCGTCCAGGCCCATGGTGGCGCCGTCCCAACGCACGTCCATACCCACGCGCACGAACACGGTGACGATACCGGTGTCCTGGCAGATCGGGCGGTGGCCGGTGGCACACATGCGCGAGTTGATCAGGATCTGGGCGATGGAGTCACGGGCTGCCGGCGATTCTTCGCGCAGGTAGGCTTCGTGCATGGCCTGGATGAAGTCAACGGGGTGGTAGTAGGAAATGAATTGCAGGGCGTCGGCAACGCTCTGAATCAGGTCGTCTTGCTTGATCACGGTCATGAGTCGCGCTCCTCTATAAGGGAACATTCAATAAAGATGGCGTCAGTGTTGCATCGGTCGGCTGACGCCATCTTTCCAAGGCACGCCAGAATGGTGCAGGCGCGACGCTAAAAAGGCGCGGCAGTATAACCCGGCACGGTGGCCGATACACCCGACTATGGTCAAACTCTGAGGAGTGTGAACACAGGCCAATGTGGGAGCGGGCTTGCTCGCGAAGGCGGTGTACGCTTCGACGTAGGTGGTTGCTGATACTCTGCCCTCGCGAGCAAGCCCGCTCCCACCAAACGCTACCCGCATTATGGATTAGCCTTTTGCAATGATTGAGTCCTTATATGCCTGAACTGTACGTCGGCGAACGCCACTGGTCGGTCACCTCCGGCAGCAACCTGCTGGATGCCTTGAATCAGGCGGGCGTGGCCGTGGCCTTCAGTTGCCGGGCCGGCAGTTGCCATGCGTGCCTGGTGCGTTGCGAGGGTGAGGTTGACGACCAGCAGCCCGACGCCCTGAGCCCGACGCAGCGCCAGCAAGGTTGGCGCCTGGCGTGCCAGTGCCGGGTGAGTGCAAACCTGAAGGTCGAAGCGTTTGACCCTCAGCGCGATGGCCTGCCCGCCCAGGTGGTGGGCGTCGATTGGCTGAGTTCGACGGTACTGCGTCTGCGCCTGCAACCGGAACGTGCCCTGCGGTACAGCGCCGGGCAGCATCTGGTGCTGTGGGCGGGGCAGGTGGCACGTCCGTATTCCCTGGCGAGCTTGCCCCAGGAAGAGCCGTACCTGGAGTTTCATATCGAGTGCCGCCAGCCTGGTGCATTCAGCGATGCCGCGCGACAGTTCAAGGTCGGTGAGCCTCTACGGCTGGGCGAACTGCGGGGTGGAGCGCTGCACTATGATCCTGACTGGCAATCGCGGCCATTGTGGCTGCTGGCTTCCGGTACCGGCCTGGGCCCCTTGTGGGGCGTGTTGCGCGAGGCTCTGCGCCAGGATCATCAAGGCGAGATTCGCGTGATTCACCTGGCCCATGAGGCCGAGGCTCATTATCTGGCCGAACCTCTGACGGCGCTTGCCGCGCAGCATGGGAACCTGACCGTGGAGCTATGGACTACAGCGCAGTTGCAGTCGGCATTGGCACAACTACGGCTTGTTTCCCGGCACACCCTGGCCTTGCTCTGCGGACACCCGACCAGCGTCGAGGCCTTTTCCAAGCGCTTGTTCCTGGCAGGGCTGCCGCGTAATCAACGGCTGGCGGATGTGTTTCTGTCCCGCCCTTCCACTTTATGAAAAGCCAGCTCCCACAGTAGGCCGAATTGTCTGACTAGACACGGACACTGTGGGAGCTGGCTTGCCTGCGAAGGCGGCCTAACAGTCAACACAGTTGGACCGGGTACATATCCGTTGTTTAGGTAACGGCCACTTAGGGTTCCGCCCTGACGGCGGCTCACTTTTGAACAGCGCAAAAGTAAGCAAAACGCTCTTGCCCCACCACTCGGCACCTCGCTTGGGCTCGGTGTGCCCGTAATCCGCCAGTGATTTGGGGGGGCCGCCGCCACGCGCCATCCATGGCGCGGGGCGGCTAAACCGGCATCCCTGCCGGTTTACCCCCCAAATCCCTGTCGAATTCCGGCCAGCGTGGTTTAACGGGGCGCCTGAGATCAAGATCACAAGCAGATCAAGATCACAGGCAGAGCAAGAGCAAGAGCGGCTCGCTTCGCATCGTGGTTAGCGTTGAGTGCTGCAGGGTTGTGTAGATATCTATGCTGCGATGAGGCCCTGAAGTTCAACACATTGGCCTGCATTGAAATGCAAAAAGCCCCGCCATTCACATGGCGGGGCTTTTGTTTTTCAGCCTGTCACTCAGACCTGCGGGTCGCCTACATGCAGGATCTTCATGCCATTGGTGCCACCGGTGGTGTGGTAGCTGTCGCCCTTGGTCAGGATGACCCAGTCGCCTTTTTCCACGACGCCGCGTTTAACCAGCTCGTCGATCGCCTTCTGGCTGACTTCGTTCGGCGCCAGTGACGCCGGGTCGAACGGGATGGTGTACACGCCACGGAACATGGCCGCGCGGGCCTGGGCTTCGCGGTGTGGGGTGAACGCGTAGATCGGCACCGAGGAGCGGATGCGCGACATGATCAACGGCGTGTAGCCACTTTCGGTCAAGGCGATGATCGCCTTGACACCCGGGAAGTGGTTGGCGGTGTACATGGCAGCCAGGGCGATGCTCTGGTCGCAGCTTTCGAAGACCTTGCCGATGCGGTGGCTGGAGGTCTTGCTGGTCGGGTGCTTTTCGGCACCGACGCAGATACGCGCCATGGCCTGCACGGCCTCCAGCGGGTACGGGCCAGCGGCACTTTCAGCCGAGAGCATCACGGCGTCGGTGTAGTCGAGCACGGCGTTGGCCACGTCGGACACTTCGGCACGGGTCGGCATCGGGTTCTGGATCATCGACTCCATCATCTGGGTCGCAACGATCACCGCTTTGTTGTGACGGCGTGCGTGCAGGATGATCTTCTTCTGGATACCGATCAGCTCGGCGTCACCGATTTCCACGCCCAGGTCGCCACGGGCAACCATCACGGCATCGGAAGCCTTGATCAGGCCGTCGAGGGTTTCATCGTCTGCCACGGCTTCGGCGCGCTCGATCTTCGCCACCAGCCAGGCGGTACCGCCGGCTTCGTCGCGCAGCTTACGAGCGTATTCCATGTCGGCGGCGTCGCGCGGGAAGGACACGGCGAGGTAGTCCACTTCCATTTCGGCGGCGAGCTTGATGTCGGCCTTGTCTTTTTCAGTCAGGGCCGGCGCCGTCAGGCCACCACCGCGACGGTTGATGCCTTTGTGGTCGGACAGCGGGCCGCCGATGATCACGGTGCAGTTCAGTTCGGTCGGCGTGGCGGTGTCGACGCGCATCACCACACGGCCGTCGTCCAGCAGCAGTTCGTCACCGACGCCGCAGTCCTTGACCAGGTCCGGGTAGTCGATGCCCACCACGTCCTGGGTGCCTTCGGTCAGCGGGTGGCTGGTGGAGAAGGTGAATTTGTCACCAATCTTCAGCTCGATCCGCTTGTTGGTGAATTTGGCGATACGGATTTTCGGGCCTTGCAGGTCGCCCAAGAGTGCAACGAAGCGGCCATGCTTGGCGGCGAGGTCACGCACCAGCTTGGCGCGAGCCTTGTGCTCGTCCGGGGTGCCGTGGGAGAAGTTCAGACGGGCGACGTCCAAACCAGCCAGAATCAGCTGTTCGAGGACTTCCGGCGAGTTACTGGCCGGGCCAAGGGTGGCGACGATTTTGGTACGACGGACGGACATGCACGGACTCCTGAGTTCAAGCGCTGGGGAAGGCTACTATGCTCTTTCGTTGTAGTCATTGTTCGTTTGCACTACTTATCGACGATTGGCTTGTTTTGGCTGCGGTTGAATGGGCAAACGCCTTGAAGATTTTCGACCTGGGGTCGATACACTGCACAAGACAGGAGAACCCCATGCGAATTTTGCTCGTTGCTGCCCTGGCCGTCAGTGTTGTCGGCTGTACCCGCTGGTCGATGGACCACCATTTGAACAACGCTTACCGCGCCTATGGGGTCGGTGATTGCCAGCGTGTCACCCTGGAGTTGTCCCAGGTCGATCGCGAGAGCCGTACCCGCCGCTACGTGCAACCGGAGGTTTCGATGTTGCGCGGGCAGTGCCTGGAACGCCAGAAACTGTTTGTCGATGCCGCACAGACCTATCAGTTCATCATCGGCCACTACCCGTCGAGCGAGTACGCCTATCGAGCCCGCGCGCGGCTCGATACCTTGCAACAATTGGGGCATCTGCCGGCTGCAGGCCTGGCAAAACCACGGCCTGCGTCGCTGTGAGGGTATTTGTCGCTTCAGAGCTGGCCGGTCGCCAGTCTTGCGCTATTCTTTGAATGTCTGTTTGTGCAGTTTCCCATTCGAACGGATGCAAGGCCCGGATTCGGCAGCTGTTTGGTGACAAGCGGTACCTGTTGTCACACCGAGATCCAGGGAGAGCGAGCGATTGCTTGTTCCGAATCACTGGCACGGCCAGATTTTTGGCTATTGGATGGCGACTTCACCATGTTTACCGAACGACGGATCGAACGGCATCAACTGCCGTATTTTTTGCAGGTGTTCAATCGTATTACTGACAAGCCAATTGGCTTTCTTGGAAATGTGTCTGAAAACGGTCTGATGCTGATCAGCTCGTTACCCATGATGACCGAGGTGGATTTCGAGCTGCGCTTGAAAGTGCCGGTGGCTCAAGGCGAGTTCAAGGCGATTGACCTCACGGCAACCTGCTTGTGGAGCCACGAAGATGTCACCCCGCAGCATTACGACTCGGGGTTCCGCGTGCTTCAGGCGCCCGAAGAATACGGACACCTGATCAACGCGCTGTTGCAGTACTTCAGCTTTTATCCTTTGCAGGCCTCTGTCTGAATTATGCGTGGGGTCGTGGCTGTTTCCTGGTCATGACCCTGCGCAGTCATCCTCAGAATACCCCGGCCTTTTTCCATTCCAGATAGCGCGTGACCAGCCCGGCACCCAGCGCCGATGGCAAGGTATCCAGCACCGAGAGTCCATGGGCACTCAAGCGATCATGGCGTTGGTTGCGGGTATTGAGGTAATCGACCGTGCCGCAGTAAGCCAGCGCTTCGGGCAATGTTTGCACAGGGGCCTGGCGTAGTTGGTCGAGGACCTCCTCCCGTAGACTGGCCACCAGTACCCGGTGATGCCTACCGATACGCTGGACGGCGGCCATCAAGGCTTCATCCTCCTCATCCCGCAGGTTGGTAACGATGATCACCAGTGCCCGGCGTTTTTGCCGCGCCAGCAACTGGCTGGCGGCCATTTGGTAGTCGGCGGTTTTTCGCGTGGTCTGCAGGTCGTAGACCGCATTGAGCAACAGATTCAATTGGCCACTGCCCTTGACCGGCTTCAGGTAGCGCGGCGGGTCGCTGGCGAACGTGCACAGCCCTACGGCATCGCCCTGGCGCAAGGCGACGTAGCTCAGCAGCAGGCATGCGTTGAGGGCGTGATCGAAATGGGACAGCTCATCATCCTGGCTGCGCATGTGCTGGCCGCAGTCGAGCATGAACACGATTTGCTGGTCGCGCTCATCCTGATATTCCCGGGCAATGGGCGTTCGTTGGCGGGCGGTGGCTTTCCAGTCGATCTGACGCAGGCTGTCGCCTTCACGAAACTCGCGCAGCTGGTGAAACTCCAGGCCCAATCCTCGCCGCTGATGTTGGCGCACGCCCAGTTGGCTCAGCCAGTTATCCACACCCCGCAACTGCGCGCCGTATAAGCGCGCGAAATCCGGGTAAACGCGGGTGGCATCGTGGGTGTCGACCCAGCGTCGTGCCGACCACAGCCCCAATGGGCTGGGCAGCAGCAGCTCGCAGCGACTGAAGTGGAAGTGCCCGCGCCGCAAGGGGCGCACGCGATAGCCCAGCTCAGCACGTTCACCGGGGCGTAGTTGAATGGATTGAGGCAGACTATCCACCGCCAGGCCATCGGGCACGTGATCGAACACCTGCACGGTCAGTGGCTGTGGATAGTCGTGCTCCAGGCACAGGCGTATTTCTTCCCAGCGCCCCAGCGCCAGGCTGCCAGGCAATGTTCTGTACACGCGGGCCGAAGGGCGGCGACGCAAGCGTGCAGCATCCAGCATCGCCAGCAGCAACAGGGCCAGCAGCAGGCCCCAGGCTACCGAATGCAAGGTGGCGGGCACTTTGAACTGCAACGCTGCCGAGGTGCCCAGCAAGATGTTCAAGCCGAGCAGAACGCCCAGCCAGGTCAGCAGCAGACGAGTCGGTTTCATGGCCGCGTCATTGCCTTGGTGCTGCAATCTGGTCGAGTAACTGCTGGAGCACCTGGTCGACTTCAAGGCCGTCGATGTCCAGTTCGGGTGCGATGCGTACCCGGTGACGCAGTACTGCCAGGGCGCAGCCCTTGATGTCATCGGGGGTGACGAATTCGCCACCGCGCAACAGCGCACGGGCACGGGCGCCGCGTACCAGGGCAATGGAGGCCCTGGGGCCGGCACCGATGGCCAGCCCCGGCCAACTGCGCGTGGCACGGGCCAGGCGCACGGCGTAGTCGAGCACCTGTTCATCCAGTGGCAGGTCACTGGCAATTTGCTGCATCGCTACTACGTCCTCGGCTTGCAGCACCGTACGCAACGGCTGTACCTCCAGCATGTCGGCCTTGGACGAGCGCGTCACTTCGCGGACCATATCCAGCTCTTTTAGAGCATCTGGGTAGTCCATTCGCACCTTGAGCATGAACCGGTCCAGCTCGGCCTCGGGCAGTGGGTAGGTGCCTTCCTGCTCGATGGGGTTCTGGGTCGCCAGCACCATGAAGGGTTGGCCGATGGGTAATGCCTCACCCTCAAGGGTCACTTGGCGTTCCTGCATGGCTTCGAGAAGCGCTGCCTGGGT
Organism: Pseudomonas sp. FJ2-5-13; assembly: GCF_029201605.1. Classification (NCBI taxonomy): domain Bacteria; kingdom Pseudomonadati; phylum Pseudomonadota; class Gammaproteobacteria; order Pseudomonadales; family Pseudomonadaceae; genus Pseudomonas; species Pseudomonas sp. FJ2-5-13. The sequence goes on along the minus strand of NZ_CP104045.1, from coordinate 4,792,338 downwards.
TTTGGCCGGTGCACGGTTGATCTCGTCGGCCAGCAGCAGGTGGGTGAATAACGGCCCCTTGCGCAGTTTGAACTGTTCGGTCTGCAAGTCGTACACGGCGTGGCCGGTGACATCGCTGGGCATCAGGTCCGGGGTAAACTGGATACGGGCAAAATCACCGCCAAAGCAGCGGGCCAGGGCGCGTACCAGCAAGGTCTTGCCCAGGCCGGGCACGCCTTCCAGCAGAACGTGGCCGCCTGCGATCAGAGCGGTGAGCACGTCGTCAATCACAAGGTCCTGGCCAATCACGGCCTTGCGCAATTCCACGCGCAGCGCCTGGGCCTGCTGGCTGGCATGCTGAAGGTTCTCGGCGGTCAGGGCGGTGGCCAGTGGAGAGTCGCTCATAAGGCATTCCTGAGGGTTTGCAGGCTCGCCACCTGTCGGCTGAAGTCGGCGCTGGAAAGCCGCTTCAGCGCAACAGGCTCTAACGCCTGGCTGATGATATGAGGGGGTTGTCGCGTAAGGTGCTCCAGCACTTGGCGTTGCCCTGGCGCATCGAGGTGTTCAAACCCAGGATGGCGTCGCCGGGCTGCACGCAGAATGTCGTGTTGCAAGGCTTGCAACAACGTGCCCTGGCCGCTGCGGCGCAACAGGAAATCCGCGCTGGCCTTCAAGTGTTCCTGCAACTGGCGACGAGCCTTGGGCGCCGGTGCCTGGACCGGGCCGTGGCGCATGCCTGCTTGCCACAGCCCCAGGGCAACCAGCGCAATCAGGGCGACGAGGGCCTGGGGGAAATAACGGAGCAACAGGGTAAACAGATCGTCCGTGTCGCTGTTGAACAGCAAGGTGACGTCAGTGCCCTGGTTCAGATACCACAGCAACCAGGCGTTATCATGTTTGCCGATATCCGCGGTTTTCCACAGGTCGCTGTCGGTGATCACCGTGACGCGGCCTTGCCCCAGGTCAAGTTGCATCAGGTGGCTGGACTTGGCGCTGTTGGCGGAAAACTGCGCCAGGTGCTTGGGGTCGGTGAGGTTGAAGTCGGTGTCAAAACTGAAATAGGCCGGTGCCGTTTCGTTGTCGACATACAGCTTGGTCAGGTCCGGCTTGGTTTTTTTACGCGGTGGCGCGGGTTCGTCGAAGGTGTCGCTCAAGGTTTGGCGCACAGTGAGGCGATCAAGCAGCAAGTCACCGCTAGTGCCGGTTTCTTCATCCCATAATGCCTCGGCGACCAAGAGCAGGTGGCCGCCGGCTTTTGCCCAGCCCAGCAGTTGTTCGACCTGGCGTGGGGTCATGCTGCTGCGCTCCCCCAGCAGCAACAGGCTATGGCCTTTGGCGGGCAGTTCGGCGAGTCGTTCAAGGCCATTGGCATGCGCCACCACCACGCCTTGCTGGCGCAAAAAGTGCTCGGCGGCCAGGTAAGGGTTGGCGCGTGCCTCTGGTGACGGGCCGCGATTTACCACTTCCTCGTAGGGAATTACCTTGTGCCAGGCATATAGGCCGCCCGCACCCAACAGGCACGCCAGTAGCAGCGCTACCCACCATAACGCCCGGTTCATTGGCTCGCTCCGTCACTGAAAAGAGCACGCCAGTCGCTGCACAGTTTTTGTTGGGCTGAAGAGGGCGGTAGGCGGTGACCATAGGCCAGGTTTTGCCAGTGGCGTGTCAGTTCGTCGCTGAACGCCAGTAACTGCGGTTGTTGCAAATGATGAATACGCTCCAATACCTGCCCCTCGGTATCGGCGCTTGTCAGTGGCAGGTCGAACTCATGCAACAGCCGGCTGAGCAAACCGCGATACAGCAGGCCAAGAGCTTCCCGGGGCTGGGTGGGCCATAGTTGCTCGGCGGTACTGGCGATATCTTCGGGCAATGTCTCGGTGCCCAGCTCTAGCCCGAACAACTGAGCGGGAACGGGCGAGGGAGCGGCCGTGCGAGTGGGCCCAAGGCGGCTGACGAAGGTGCGCAACCATTCACGGTAACGCCAGCACACCAGGGCCAGGCCGCCAATCACAAGGCTCCAGAGCAGTATTTCCAAGATTTTGGCGACGTATTTGAAGGTGTCGCTGTTGAAGTTGTCGAGCAGTGCCTGGAGCCAACCAGGTAATTTGCCGTCGCCCTTGGCCGTGTTTTTAACCGGCGCTTTTTCCTCACCAAACCGATAGCGTGTGACGGTTTCCGGGTTCTTGAAGGGGGGCTTTTCCAGCAATGCCTGGATGGATTGGCTGGCGGCCTGGGTGCTGAGGGGCTTATGGGCTGTAGCTTCATCTGCCATGGCGGGTGGGCTGACGTGTAGCAGCGCCAAGCCGACGACCAGCAACAACAGCGGTGCGACGTTGCTCAGGCGCTGGCGCAGGCGACGGAATACCAGCTCCAGGTCCCAGGCCTCCAGCACCGTGCGGCGGTTCAGGTACAGGCTGAAGCCACAGGCGACATAGATAGGTTCCCAGAACACCAGAACCAAGGCATAGAAGGCATTGCTCAGGTGCTCCAGCCAAAGCACGTCCGAGCCTGACGCCAATATCAGTCGTTGCCAGTCCCAGTCCAGTTCGATCTGTTGCGGTATGAAGAGATAGAACAGGGCCATGGCGCCAAACCACAGGCCGATTTCCAGGTGCACGCCGATCGTTGTCAGCCAGCGTGCGGCGCCAGCGTTTCGTTGCAACAACACCCCAAGGCGTCGTTGACGTGCGTCACCGTCCAAGCCTTCCAGTTGGCTGACGGGTAGGGTGAAGCTGCGGCTCATGCTCAGCCGCCGCCAGGTCAGGCTGGCGAACAGCTGCCCTTTGAGCAACTGCGGCCAATGGCGAACGGCCTGTTTGAGGCTGGGGGGCTCACCAAACAGGGCCTTGGACAGAATGTACAACGGTAAGCGGTCGAAGGCCGGCTTGAGCCACCAGAACAGGAACATGGCCACAGACGGGTAATTCCAGAGCAGCACTGTCAACAGGCTGAATACCGGCAGGCTCACCAGCGCCCAACTGCCCATCAGCAGGGCGCGGTGTTCCCTGGCCATCAGCACCCCCAGGTCCATGGCTTCCCAGGAAGTGCGCGGGCGAATCACCACGCTGGCGTCAGTCAGGCGCATGGCGACTCCGCCCGGCCAGGGTCAGGTAAGCGGCCACCAGCAGCCAGAGCGCGACGCCTACTGCGTATTTGATCCAGGGCTCAATGCGGGTGGTTGAGGACCAGTAGGCTTCGATAAAGGCTGCGATCAACAGGAAGACCATGACACCGCAAAGCATCCGTACGCTTTTGCGCGCGGCCAGGCGCAGGGCCTCTCTGCGCGCCAAGCGCCCGGGGGCGACCAATGACCAGCCCAGTTGCAAGCCTGCGGCACCGGCCAGTGTGATGGCGGTCAACTCGAATGCGCCGTGACCAATGACAAACGACCAGAAGGTCTGGCCATAGCCGATATCGGTAAGGTGCCCGGAGACCGCACCTATGACCAGACCGTTGAAAATCAGGAAGAACACACTGCCCAGGCCGAATAACAGGCCGGCGGCAAAGGTCTGGAAGGCGATGCCGATGTTGTGCATCACGTAATAGCCAAACATCATCCAGTCTTCGCTGGAGGCACGTTCGGCCGCGCGGCCCAAGCGGCTGGCGTCGGGGTTGTACATGCCCTGCATCTCGGCCACTTGCTGGGGGCTGATGATGCTGTAGACAAGGTCCGGGAACAGGTACACCAGCAGGGCTATCCCCACCAGGCTGCCAAAGAACAGCAGGCCGGCGATCAGCACAAAGCGCCACTGTTCGCGTACCAGGCGCGGGAAGCCGGCCAGAAGAAACGCCAGTATGTTCGCCGTCAGTTGGCTGCGATGGCGATACAGTTGTTGATGGCCGCGCAGCGCCAGTTGTTGCAACGGGTCGACCAGGTAACTGCTGTAGCCGCGTTGCTGAGCCAGGGCCAGGTGTTGGCACAGGCGTCGATATTGATGCGGGAAGTCGGCAACGTCGGCGGCCTTGGCTTTACCTTGCTCCAGTTGCGTCAACTGCTCCGCGAAGGTTTGCCATTGGTGCTGGTGGCGGCTTTCAAAAAGGCTCTGTTTCATGTCGGCCCCAACAAACCACGGGCTACACCGTTGAGTTGCTCCACGGCGCGCGGCGCAGACACTTGCAGGGGCCCTGCGAGGATGGCGGCCAGTTCATGCACTCGTTCGGCCGAGAGCTCGGCCTGGCGTTCGGCGAAACCGAGGATGGCTCGCTGTTCGCTCAACTCCAGGGCGAAGGGCAGGCGCAGGGCGGGTGCTTGAGGGATGCTTGGGCGTGCCAGCGGCAGTTCGCGGTACACCACCAGCGTACCGGCCGCCAGGTCGCCGAGCCGCTTGAAGTGCGGATGCTGCAGGCAACTGATCGCGCCGAGGAAATAACCGAAGGGCAGCATGTCGACAAAACGCAGCAGGTTGCGGATCAGCGATGCCGACCAGCCGATGGGCGTGCCGTCATCTTGCACCACGCGCAGGCCCATGACCTGTTTGCCCGGCGAGCAGCCCTGGTTGAGCACTTCGAACAACACCATGTACCACCAGCTCACCAGGAACAGCAGCAGCGAACCCAGCCCGACCCCTACATTGCCGAGCAACGCCAGCGGCACCAGCAGGATACCCATGATGATCCCGCGCACGCCCAGGTCGAATGCAAAGGCCAATGCCCGGGAGGGCAGGCCAGCAGGGCGCAGGGGCAGGTCGATGCCCTCCGGCGTTTCTATCTGATAATGGGTATCCAAAGGCGTTGATGGCATTGCGATCCTTGGCAGTGCGAGGCGACTTAGAGACACGGATGCTAGCAGTGTCGAGGATGGAAGCAACCACCCGAGGTTTTTCTGGATATTTATACAGTAAGGTATCGCTGGCCCCAAACGCCTTGCAGCGCCTAGACTTTGTCGGTCTTCAGCACAGGAATAGCCCGTGACCTCGATTTTCTGGTACGACTATGAAACCACCGGCATCAACCCGCGCAACGATCGTCCGCTCCAGGTAGCCGGGATCCGCACCGACCTTGCGCTCAATGAGGTCGGTGCGCCGATCAATCTTTATTGCCAGCCCAGCGACGATATCCTGCCTCATCCAGCAGCGTGCTCGATCACGGGTATCACGCCGGGTATCCTCGCCGAGAAGGGCCTTGCCGAAGCCGATTTCATGACCCGGGTGCACGCCGAACTGGCCGCGCCAGGTACCTGCGGCGCCGGCTACAACACCCTGCGATTTGACGATGAAATGACGCGCTACAGTCTGTACCGCAATTTTTTCGACCCGTATGCGCGCGAGTGGCAGGGCGGCAACAGCCGCTGGGACTTGATCGATGTCATGCGCACCGCCTACGCCCTGCGGCCGGAGGGCATCAACTGGCCCGAGCAGGAAGGGCGTGTGATCCTCAAGCTCGAACGCTTGACCGAGGCCAACGGCATCGACCATGGCCAGGCTCATGATGCGTTGTCGGATGTGCGTGCAACCATCGCCCTGGCGCGGTTGGTCCGGGAGAAACAACCGAAGTTGTATGAGTGGTTGTTTCAACTGCGCAGCAAACAGCGGGTCATGGATCAGGTGCGGTTGCTGCAACCGATGGTGCATATCTCCGGACGTTTCTCTGCCGAGCGCCATTACCTGGGCGTGGTCTTGCCCCTGGCCTGGCACCCGCGCAATCGCAATGCCTTGATCGTCTGTGACCTGGGGCTCGATCCACAAGGGCTGTTGGACCTGGATGCGGCGAGCCTGCGCCAGCGTCTTTACACGCGCCGCGATGAGTTGGCCGAAGGTGAGCTGCCGGTTCCGCTCAAGTTGCTGCATATCAACCGCTGCCCGGTGGTCGCGCCGTTAAAGGTGCTGCGTCCGCAAGACCTGGAGCGCCTGCAATTGGATAAGGAGGCTTGCCTTGCACGGGCGCTGCGGCTAACTGACGCACAGGAAGTTTGGCGGGACAAGTTAGCAGCCATTTATGCCGAGGAAGACTTTGCGCCGAACGCGGACCCGGAGCAGCAGCTCTACGATGGTTTTATTGGTGACCGTGACCGTCGTTTATGTGAGCAAGTTCGCATGGCCGAGCCCGCGCAGTTGGCCCGTCAGCAGTGGCCGTTCGATGATCATCGTTTGCCGGAATTATTATTTCGCTACCGGGCGCGTAACTTTCCTGAAACCTTGAACAATGAGGAGCAACAACGCTGGAAACTTTTCTGTCAGCAACGTTTGTCGGATGCACAGTGGGGGGCGCCGAATACCCTGTTGGGGTTTAAGCAGGCGCGTGAGGAGTTGGCGGTTAGTGCTACATCGTTTCAGTGTCAGGTACTGGCGCAATGGCAGGACTATGTAGATTCCTTAGCGGCGCGCCTGAATCTGTAGGTGCGTAACTACAGAATATTCCGACAATGAAAAACGCCAGCAAGCTGGCGTTTTTCATGTGTGACGTATCGGGTGAACGTCCGACCGGGCTTAGCCCAGCAGGGTTGCCCAACCTTCAACTACGTCACCGCCCCACTTGGCTTTCCACTCTTTCAGAGTTTTGTGGTTGCCACCTTTGGTTTCAATCACTTCGCCGTTGTGCGGGTTTTTGTACTGCTTGACCTTGCGAGCACGCTTGGTGCCGGTAGTTTTCACAGCGCCACGCGGTGCTTTAACTTTCGACTCTGGATCCAGCAGCGCGATGATGTCACGCAGGGATTTGGAGTATTCACCCATCAGGGTGCGCAATTTGCCTTCGAATTCGAGCTCGGTTTTCAGCTTGTCGTCTTCGGACAGGTTCTTCAAACGGGCTTGCAGCTCTTTGATAGCTTCTTCGGTGGCGCGGTATTCGTTGATCAGTGACATGTGGACTACCTTATGTAGAACGCTGATTGACAGGGTGAGTGGCCTAATAATAGTCAGGCAATTTCATCAAGTAAACATTTAAGACGTTATTCAGGTGAATGACATTGAATGTGTGTGAGAAAACCTGGCCGATGAGTTAATTAGTAAGCGTTATGCGCAAAGATAATCGCGTTAATTTTTTGCTACTGGCCTGAGCATACCGTTGTACCGTCATATAGCGGTGGTAAAACCTTACACGATTAAGGGGTGTTGCCACGGCGAGGGCTCAAGATCAGGTGCAAGGGAATACTGCAGTTTTTTTGCGTAATCGCTAGAATAGCCGCCTTTGTGAAGTTCTGGAGTTTCCCCCTAATGCGCACTTTTCGGCTGGTGATTGCTTGCCCGGACCGGGTTGGCATCGTTGCCAAGGTCAGTAACTTTCTGGCTTCCCATAATGGCTGGATCACCGAGGCGAGCCATCACTCGGACGATCTCAGTGGTTGGTTTTTCATGCGTCACGAAATCCGTGCCGATACGCTGCCCTTTGGCCTGGAAGCCTTCCGCGAGGCGTTTGCGCCGATTGCCGAAGAGTTTTCGATGACTTGGCACATCACCGACACCGAGCAGAAGAAACGCGTGGTGCTGATGGCCAGCCGCGAATCCCACTGCCTGGCAGACCTGCTGCACCGCTGGCACAGCGACGAACTCGATTGCGAGATTGCTTGCGTGATCTCCAACCACGACGACCTGCGCAGCATGGTCGAATGGCATGGCATCCCTTATTACCATGTGCCGGTCAACCCACAGGACAAGGAGCCGGCATTTGCCGAGGTGTCGCGCCTGGTCAAGCAGCACGACGCGGATGTGGTGGTGCTGGCGCGCTACATGCAGATCCTGCCGCCGCAGCTGTGCCGCGAATACGCGGGCAAAGTGATCAACATCCACCACAGCTTCTTGCCGTCGTTTGTCGGTGCCAAGCCGTATCACCAGGCTTCCCTGCGTGGCGTGAAGTTGATTGGTGCAACCTGCCACTACGTGACCGAAGAGCTGGACGCCGGCCCGATCATCGAGCAGGACGTGGTGCGCGTCAGCCACAGCGACAGTATTGAAGACATGGTGCGCTTCGGCCGTGACGTCGAGAAAATGGTGTTGGCGCGTGGCTTGCGCTACCACCTGGAAGATCGCGTGTTGGTGCACGGCAACAAGACCGTGGTTTTCTGACTCAGCGGTTTTGATTGAAAGACGCAGGGGCCTGGAGGTAAAACTCTCCAGGCCCTTTTTTTATTTCTGTTTCAGGAGATTCCCATGAGCGACCCGCTCGATAAAGCCACCTCACGGGCGCCTGCTACCTTGGGCGAGGGCTGTTTGAGTCGTTACGACCCGGACGCGCTGGATGCCGAGGATGGAACTGATTTTCCAGGCGCGGCGCGTTTATGGGAGCAGACACAGGCGCAGGACGAGCCGCCTGCCGCCCCTGAAAAAGACGCTTGAGCAGCGGTTTGCCGACCATCAATAAAAACACTGGCGCACCGGCCAGCAAATAGAAGTAATAGGTCACCGCTCGCCAGATCAGAATCGCCGCCGCTGCTGTGGATGTGCCCACCATGGGCGCCAGCAGTGCCGCGCACGTCAGCTCCGCTGCGCCGGCCCCGCCTGGCGCCAGGCTGAACTGCCCGGCAGTCAGCGACAGCATCTGGATCAGAAAACTCCAGGCCCACTGCACCTCACCGCCCAACCCGCGCAGCGCCAGGTACAGCACGCTGTAACGCAGCAGCCAATGCAGGCTGGTCAGCGCAAAGACCCCAAGCAAGGTACTCCGGGGGAGCTTGAGGGTGGCGCTGAACGCCGCCAGAAAACGCAGCAACCGGCGTGCCCAGCGTCGGCGGGTGGTAGCGCCGACCTTCATAGCCTTGAGTGCCAAACCCGCCAGGCGAATCAGCCGCCGGTGAAAATGCACCACGGCCCAGCCACTGATCACCCCACCCACCATCGACACGGCGCTGAGCCCCAGCAACCACTCCATACGCGGGCTGAGGCTATGAAACAGCGCATACAGCAGGATCCCCACCAGTGCGCAGAGAAAAAACACCAAGTCGCTCAGTTGGTCCATGGCAAACACCGCACTGCCGTGGGCGGGGCGCACGCCATTACGTGCCAGCAGCGCCATCAGGGTCAACGGTCCGCCGCTGCCGCCGGGTGTGGCGCACATGGCGAATTCGGTGGATATCACCACGCCTAGACTTTTAAGCGGCCCTAGCCGAGCGCAATGCTCGCCAAGCAACAGGCGGATGCGCAGGCTGTTGATCAGCCAGCAGCCGATGATCATGGCGAACATCCCCAGCAACTGGGGCAGCGGAAACTGGCGCAGGCGCGTAATGCTTTCGCCGCCGCCCAGCCATATCGGAATGGCCAGTGCCACCAGGAGAGCAAGCACCAGCCAGATCAGTCGGCCCATGGTTGCGTTGCCAGCCAGGCGGCCTTGGTTTGGGGGACGCGCCCCGCGTTGAGCAGGCGTTGCAGGGTGTGCAGCCAATAATCGCGGGAAAACCTGTGGCGCATGTCCACCGGATGCAATCCCAGTCGGATCAGCGGGGCTGTCTGCCAACGCTGTTCCCGGCGGTCGCTGAGGACTTTGGACAATCCCCGGCGCCAGGCACTGCGCGCACTCCACACCAGGCCGGGGGCATTGATGGGCGTGAAGTCCGGCAGGCGATAAAGATGTTGTGGGTCGCTGGTGTAGCTCAGCGGCAACTGGCGCAATGCCTGCCGGGTGCCGTCGCTCATCAACCAGGCGGGTGCAACAAAGCCATGCAGCGGCCAGCTATTGCGCTGGAATACCTCAATGCCGGCGGTCAGCCGCCGCAACGCCTCGGCCTCGGACAGCTGGTAAAACTCGCCTTCATGGGTATAGATGCGTCGCATAAACCATTCTTTTGGCGTACGTGGCCGAGGTTGGTCGTCGCAATGGTAGTAACCATGCAAGGTGAGTTCATCGCCCTTGGCGACACGGCTATCGAGCAGGCGCCGAAAATCGCGGTGGGCGGCCAAGTCGTCATGGTGATGAAAGTCCGGCACCACCAACCAAGTGATGGGCACGTTGCCCAGCGCATCGACGGCCTCGACGAAGGGCCGGTAGTCGGCCCAGGTATGCGGTGCCACGTCGTGCAGTACCAGCATCAGCGCGCGCTCAGCCATGGGCGAGCATCGGTTCATGGCTGCCCAGCACGGCGTAGTAATGCCCCAACAGGCTGTCGACTACCGTGTCCCACGCATAACGCTGCTCGACATGGCGCCGAGCCTGGGCCCCCAGGCGTCGGCTGTCGGTACTGAACAGCTCGCGCACCGCATCGGCCATGGCCTTGGGGTTGTTCGGCGTACACAGCAGGCCACAACGCTCATCGACAATCTCGGTAAAGGCCCCGGCCGCCACGGCGACCACCGGAATACCGCAGGCCATGGCTTCCAGAATCACCAGGCCGAAGGTCTCCTGGTCGCCGCCATGCAGTAACGCGTCGGCGCTGGCCATCAGCCGCGCAACATGCTGGGCGGGCCGGAATCCATCGACCACGGTGACATTGTCCGGCACGCTGGCCGGCATGCCGGAGCCCACCAGCAGCAAGTGGTAGCCATCCCCCAGGCGCTTCATGCAGTTGAGCAGCACCGGCAGGTTTTTCTCTTTGGAGCCGCGCCCGGCGAAGATCAATAGCCGAGTGTCTTCGCCAATCCCCAGTTCGGCGCGCAGGCCGGGGTCACGTACCTCAGGGGTGAAGGTTTGCAGGTCTACGCCCAGGGGTTGCACGAAGACATTTCTGACGCCAAGCCCGGTGAGCTTGTCGGCCATGACCTGGCTGGGGGCGAGCACTCGGTCAAAATTCCCATAAAGTTTGCGCACATAGGCTTCAACATTGGGAGTAAACCAAGGCCCCATGCGGTTACTCACCAGCAGTGGCAAGTCGGAGTGGTAGAAGCCGATGACCGGCACATCCAACTGGCGCCGTGCATCCAGGGCGGCCCAGGCGGTCAGGTAAGGGTCTCCCACTTCGATCAGATCGGGCTGTAAATCGTGCAGGACATTTCGCCATGGCGCCAAGCGAACGGGGAAACGGTAGCCTTTGCCGAAGGGCAGGGCGGGCGCCGGTACTTTGAAGATGCCGTCCTGTTCGCTCAAATGTGCGCCGGGGATCAACAGGCTGTGGCGAATGCCCGGCTTGAGCGCCAGACGCCGGTGCTTGGCGTCAAGGTAAGTGCGTACGCCACCGCTGGCCGGGGCGTAGAACATGGTTATGTCAGCGATATGCACGATGAACATCCCTCCGATCCATTGCTCTCCCTAGATGGACCTGAGGTAAGGATAGATGTTCGATTGGGATTGGTGTGTTTGCCGGTCGGTTAAACGCAGGTCCCCTGTGGGAGCGGGCTTGCTCGCGAAAGCGGTGAATCAGTCAGTACATCTTCAACTGACAGACTGCTTTCGCGAGCAAGCCCGCTCCCACATTGGATCGCATTGCGTTGCCCATCAGATCCGGAAGCTGCCCACCAATTGCTTCAAACGCGAGGCCTGTTGTTCCAGGTCCGAGCAGGCGCGCAGGGTCGATTGCAGGTTTTCCACCCCTTCCTGGTTGAGGGTGTTGATCTCGGTGATGTCCATATTGATCGACTCCACCACCGAGGTCTGTTCTTCAGTGGCGGTGGCGACCGACTGGTTCATGCCGTCGATCTCGCCAATGCGCTGGGTCACGCTGTTCAGGCGCTCGCCGGCCAGGTTGGCGATTTCCACGCTGTCCAGGCTGTGGCGTTGGCTTTCGCTCATGGTCGTCACCGAGTCCCGGGCGCCCACCTGTAGCTCTTCGATCATCGTCTGCACCTGTTGCGCCGACTCCTGGGTGCGATGGGCCAAGTTGCGCACTTCATCGGCTACCACCGCAAAGCCACGCCCGGCTTCCCCGGCGCGCGCCGCTTCGATCGCCGCGTTGAGCGCCAGCAGGTTGGTTTGCTGGGAAATGCTGGTGATCACCTCAAGGATCTGGCCGATATTCACCGTTTTGCTGTTAAGTGCTTCGATATTGGTACTTGAGGTGCTGATCATGCTGGATAACTGCGTCATCGCCTTGATATTGCGTTCAACCACCTGCTGGCCGTCCTCGGCCAGGTGCCGTGCATCGCTGGCCTGACTGGAGGCTTGGGCGGCGTTGCGTGCGATCTCCTGGGCCGCGGCCCCCAGTTGGTTGATGGCGGCGGCGACGCTGTTAGTGCGGTTGGCCTGTTCGTCGGAGTTGACCATCGATGAGTTGGAGGCACTGACCACCCGCAGGGCCACTTCATTGACGTGCTCGGTGGCGGAAGACACTTCGCGAATCGAGGTATGAATGCGCTCCACGAAGCGGTTGAACGCATTGCCCAGGGTGCCGAACTCATCATTGTTCTGGATGGTCAGGCGGCGGGTCAGGTCGCCTTCACCGTCGGCAATGTCCTGCATGGCGCGGGTCATCAGGTGCAGAGGTTGCAGCAAGACGCGGATGAGCATGCCGAGCAGGGCGATGATGATCACCACCGCGATGATCGTGGCGATCACCGCCGAGGTGCGAAACTCACTGAGCATGGCGAAAGACTTGTCTTTATCCACCGAAACGCCCAGGTACCAGTTCACCGAGGGCAGGCCCTTGATCGGTGTGAACGTCACGATATTGGTCTTGCCATTGGCTTGCACTTCGCTGAAGTCGCCGCTGATCTTCGGCGTGTCTTTTGGATACACATCCGCCAGGGTTTTCATCACCAGGGCTTTATCGGGGTGCACCAGCACTTTGCCGTCAGCGCTGACCAGGAACGCATAGCCCATGCCGCCAAAATCCAGCGCGCCGATGTTATCCACCAGGGTCTGCAGGCTCAGGTCGCCGCCGACCACGCCGATGCTCTGGCCACCCTTGGCGCTGGGCGTGGCGACAGAAATGATCAGTTGCCCGGTCGCCGCGTCGATATAGGGTTCGGTCAGGGTCGAGCCATTACTGGCCTGGGCGCCTTTGTACCAGGGGCGAACACGCGGGTCGAAGCCGTCGGGCATCTTGGTGTCAGGGCGGATGGTGAATGTGCCCTGGCTGTCACCGACGTAGGTGGCCATGAATGACGAGGTCAGCGCTTTCTGCTCCAGCAGGCTGGCGACCACGCTTTTTTCAGGGTTGATGGCGATGTTCTGTGCGGCGTTTTCCACCAGGGCGATACGCCCGGTGAGCCAGGTCTGGATGTTGCTGGCGGTGACGTCGCCCATCTCATGCAGGTAGTTATTGAGGTCGTCACGAATCGCGTTGCGCTGCAGGTAGTCGTTGTAGAGGGTAAACAACGCAAAGGCGGCGATGACGATAAGGGAGGCTGCAAGCAGGATCTTGTGGCTGAAGCGCAGATTTTTGTTCATGGCTTGAAGGGTCCGCTAAGGTCTTAATATCCGAGGCGCATCCTATGCGGGAGGCGCAAAATGGCAGCGTCAAAAAAGGTGTGGTATTTCTGGTGATAGCTCCGTTGGTCCGTATCGGAATTATCTGACCGTTTTTTAGTCTTTGTCGGGCTTACATCTGTCTATATCGACCTCGCGGCACTAAAGATTAACCATAGGTGACGAAATGCCTGACTCCACACAACTGCTTATCGGTGCCGGCCTTGACGGCCAGCCCATCGCCCAGTCCATGCGCCTGGCCAACCGTCATGGGTTGATCGCTGGCGCCACGGGCACCGGCAAGACCGTCACCTTGCAGCGCCTGGCGGAAGCCTTCAGTGATGCGGGCGTGGCGGTGTTCGCTGCCGACATCAAGGGCGATCTCTGCGGCCTGGGCGCCGCCGCCAACCCCCAGGGCAAAGTGGCCGAGCGTATTGCCGGCATGCCCTTCCTTAATTACACCGCCCAGGCGTACCCGGTCACCTTGTGGGATATCCACGGCCAATCCGGTCACCCACTGCGCACCACCATCAGTGAAATGGGCCCGCTGTTGCTCGGCAGCCTGTTGGAACTCACCGACAGCCAGCAATCGGCGCTCTATGCGGCGTTCAAGGTGGCCGACCGCGAAGGCCTGTTGCTGCTGGACCTCAAGGACCTCAAGGCACTGCTCAATCACCTGCGCTATCACCCGGAACTGCTGGGCGAAGACGCCGCCTTGATGACCACCGGTTCCAGCCAGGCCTTGTTGCGGCGCCTGGCAGTGCTGGAGCAGCAGGGCGCCGAAGCCTTGTTTGGCGAGCCGGCCCTGCAACTGGAAGATATTTTGCAGCCCGCCAGCGATGGGCGTGGGCGCATCCACCTGCTGGACGCCAGCCGCTTGGTGCATGAAGCGCCGAAGGTCTACGCGACCTTCCTGCTGTGGCTGCTGGCAGAGTTGTTCGAACAATTGCCGGAACGCGGCGATGCCGACAAACCGTTGTTGGCATTGTTTTTCGATGAGGCGCACTTGTTGTTCGCCGATACACCAAAGGCCTTGCAGGAACGCCTGGAGCAGGTGGTGCGCCTGATTCGTTCCAAAGGCGTCGGCGTGTATTTCGTCACCCAATCGCCGGGCGACTTGCCGGATACGGTACTGGCGCAACTGGGCCTGCGCATCCAGCACGGTTTGCGTGCGTTCACCGCCAAAGAACAGAAGTCCCTGCGGGCGGTGGCGGATGGTTTTCGTCCCAACCCGACGTTCGATACCTTGTCAGTGCTCACAGAGTTGGGCACCGGTGAGGCATTGGTGGGAACCTTGCAGGAAAAGGGCACGCCGGAAGTCGTCCAGCGCGTACTGGTTGCTCCTCCGCAATCGCGGATCGGGCCGCTCACCGAAGCTGAACGCAAAGCGTTGATCGCCAGTTCGCCGCTGTTGGGGCGCTATGACAAGCCGGTGGATCGTGAGTCTGCCTATGAAGTGCTGATGGCCCGCAAGGAACTTGGGCCTGCCGAGCAGGCCGCGCCGGCCGCCGAAGAGCCGAGCTTCACCGACAAGGCCGGTGCCTTCCTGGGCACCACGGCGGGCAAGGCGTTGAAATCAGCCATGCAGCAGGCCGCCAATCAGATGGGGCGCCAGTTGGTGCGGGGGCTGCTCGGTTCGTTATTGGGCGGCAGCAAACGCAAGTAGCGCTTCAGGCTTTAGGCCGGGCATGGGCGGCCAGCCGTTCCAGGGCGGCGCGCAAGCCCGGGTCGTTGATCCCTTCGGCGGTGGCCTGAAGGGTTTCAGCGGCCGTTTCCGACAGGTCCAGGGTATGTCCCACTGCGCCTTGCGGCACGGTGGGCGGCTGCACCTTGAACTGAATGCGCGTCAAACCGGCGAACTCTTCAAACACCATCAACTGGCGCTGCAAGCGTTTTTGCTGATAACGCAAGCGGGTGGCCCAATGACCATCGGTGACAATTAATAGCAGATTGCCTTCACGCCAGGACGCCACATGACAGTGCTCACGTGCGGCCGGTTGTAGCTGGCTTTCAAGCAGGCGTTGCAAATGGCCCAGGCGCTTGGCATGGCCAAAGATGGCTTTCAACGGCTTGGCTTCGCGAAGCAACACGCCGGGAGCGCGGGCTGTGAGAGGGCGAAATGCCATGTTTAGACACCTTAGGTAACAGAGCGGCTATCTTAGCAGAAAGCGCCTGCACACCCCGAGGCTCTGCGTCGGCTGGGCTTTGCCCATGAAATCAATAAGTAACTTCTGCACTCTATGGGTTGAAGTTCGCGCAAAAGCCCTTATTTTAAACAAGCCCTCTCACAGCGCCGTGCCTGCCTCGGGGAACAACGCCACTTTCCTCACCCACGATTCCGGGTAGAATGCGCGTTCGCAATGCGGCCGTGAGGGCTGCTCGGGCCACTCACGGTGCGCCCTCCATCCCTATGTGTGGAAGAACCTGCCGATATGTTTGCGCCTTTGTTAAAGAAACTTTTTGGAAGCAAGAATGAGCGCGAAGTCAAACGCATGCTCAAGACGGTGCAGCTGGTCAATGCCTTCGAAGAGCAGATGGTTGCTCTGTCGGACGAGCAATTGCGCGCCAAGACCCAAGAGTTCAAGGCCCGCATAGCCAAAGGTGAAACCCTCGACAAGCTGCTGCCCGAAGCCTTCGCGGTCGCCCGTGAAGCCGGTAAGCGCGTCATGGGCATGCGCCACTTCGACGTCCAGTTGATCGGCGGCATGACCTTGCATGAAGGCATGATTGCTGAAATGCGCACCGGTGAAGGCAAGACCCTGGTGGCAACCCTGGGCGTCTACCTCAACGCACTGTCCGGCAAGGGCGTGCACGTTGTGACGGTGAACGACTACCTGGCTCGCCGGGACGCCAACTGGATGCGCCCGCTGTATGAATTCCTCGGCCTGACCGTCGGCGTGGTAACGCCGTTCCAGCCGCCGGAAGAGAAGCGCGCTGCGTACGCCTGCGACATCACCTACGGCACCAACAACGAATTCGGTTTCGACTACCTGCGCGACAACATGGCGTTCAGCATGGATGAAAAATTCCAGCGTGAACTCAACTTTGCCGTGATCGACGAAGTCGACTCCATCCTCATCGACGAAGCCCGTACTCCGCTGATCATCTCCGGCCAGGCCGAAGACAGCTCGCGCCTGTACACCGAGATCAACAAGTTGATCCCGCGCCTGGAGCAGCACATCGAGGAAGTGGAAGGCGTGGTGACCAAAGAAGGTCACTTCACCATCGACGAGAAGACCCGCCAGGTCGAACTCAACGAAGCCGGTCACCAGTTTGTCGAAGAGATGCTCACCCAGATCGGCGAGCTGGCCGAAGGTGAAAGCCTGTACTCGGCGCACAACCTGGGCCTGTTGACCCACGTGTATGCCGGCCTGCGCGCCCACAAGCTGTTCCATCGCAACGTCGAATACATCGTGCAGGAAGGCCAGGTGGTTCTGGTCGACGAGCACACCGGTCGTACCATGCCCGGTCGTCGCCTGTCCGAAGGCCTGCACCAGGCCATCGAAGCCAAGGAACACCTCAACATCCAGGCCGAAAGCCAGACGTTGGCGTCCACCACCTTCCAGAACTACTTCCGTCTGTACAACAAGCTGTCCGGCATGACCGGTACGGCCGACACCGAAGCGTTCGAATTCCACCAGATCTACAACCTGGCCGTGATGGTCATCCCGCCGAACAAGCCGTTGGCGCGTAAAGACTACAACGACCTGGTGTTCCTGACCGCCGAAGAGAAATACGCGGCGATCATCAATGACATCAAGGACGGCATGGCCAAGGGCCGCCCGATCCTGGTGGGTACCGCCACCATCGAGACTTCCGAGCACGTGTCCAACCTGCTCAACAAGGAAGGTATCGAGCACAAGGTACTGAACGCCAAGTTCCACGAAAAAGAAGCCGAGATCATCGCCCAGGCCGGTCGCCCAGGCGCACTGACCATCGCCACCAACATGGCCGGTCGTGGTACCGACATCCTGTTGGGCGGCAACTGGGAAGTGGAAGTGGCTTCGCTCGACAACCCGACGCCTGAGCAGATCGCCCAGATCAAGGCCGACTGGCAGAAGCGCCACCAGGCCGTGCTGGAATCCGGTGGCTTGCAGGTGATCGCGTCCGAGCGTCACGAATCGCGTCGTATCGACAACCAGCTGCGTGGCCGTGCCGGTCGCCAGGGTGACGCCGGTTCCAGCCGTTTCTACCTGTCGCTGGAAGACAGCCTGATGCGTATCTTCGCGTCGGACCGGGTGAAGAACTTCATGAAAGCCTTGGGCATGCAGTCCGGTGAAGCGATCGAGCACCGCATGGTGACCAACGCCATCGAGAAGGCCCAGCGCAAAGTAGAAGGCCGTAACTTCGACATTCGTAAGCAACTGCTCGAGTTCGACGACGTCAACAACGAACAGCGTAAAGTGATCTATCACATGCGTAACACGTTGCTGGCCGCCGACAACATTGGCGAAACCATCGCTGATTTCCGTCAGGACGTGCTCAACGCCACTGTCAGCGCCCATATCCCGCCACAATCGCTGCCTGAGCAGTGGGATGTTGCCGGCCTGGAAGCGGCATTGAAGAGCGACTTCGGTGTGGACTTGCCGGTTCAGCAATGGCTGGACGAAGACGACCACCTGTACGAAGAAACCCTGCGCGAAAAACTGATGGCCGAGCTGCTGGCGGCGTACGACGAGAAAGAAGAGCAAGCGAGTGCCGAAGCACTGCGCACCTTCGAGAAACAGATCGTATTGCGCGTGCTGGATGACCTGTGGAAAGACCACCTGTCGACCATGGACCACCTGCGCCACGGTATCCACCTGCGTGGCTACGCCCAGAAGAACCCGAAGCAGGAGTACAAGCGCGAGTCGTTCACGCTGTTCTCTGAACTGCTGGATTCGATCAAGCGCGACTCGATCCGCGTGCTGTCCCACGTTCAGGTGCGTCGCGAAGACCCGATCGAGGAAGAAGCACGCCTGCGTCAGGAAGCCGAGGCCCTGGCGGCGCGCATGCAGTTCCAGCACGACGAAGCGCCGGGCCTGGACGAGCCTGAGGCCTTGGGTGAAGAGGTCGATGTGGCCTTGGCCCAGACGCCGGTTCGCAATGATCAGAAGCTGGGTCGCAACGAGCTGTGCTACTGCGGTTCGGGCAAGAAATTCAAACACTGCCACGGCCAGATCGAATAAGATTTTCGCCTGACGCTGCAACACCCCGCGCCGCGACCGGCCTTTGCCGTCGCGGCGTTTTGCCATTAATTCCCACCGTCGATAGCGACGGCACAGACATCACCTATTTTTAAGGAGCGCATTCATGGCTGTTGGTCTTGGTCCTTTGCCCACGTTGCACCCGGTTGCCGGTTTTGAACTCGGTATCGCTTCGGCCGGCATCAAGCGCCCGGGGCGCAAGGATGTGGTGGTGATGCGTTGTGCTGAAGGCTCGACCGTGGCGGGTGTGTTCACCCTCAACGCCTTCTGCGCCGCACCGGTGATTCTGGCCAAGCAGCGCGTGGCCGGGTCGATTCGCTACCTGCTGACCAACACCGGCAATGCCAACGCCGGCACCGGCGAGCCGGGCCTGGTCGCGGCGGCGCGCACCTGCGCCAAGCTGGCCCAGCTGACCGGCGTCGATGCCAGCCAGGTGCTGCCGTACTCCACCGGTGTGATCGGTGAACCGCTGCCGGTGGAAAAAATCGAAGGCGCCCTGCAAGCCGCGCTCGATGACCTGTCTGTGGATAACTGGGCGGCTGCCGCTACCGGCATCATGACCACCGACACCTTGCCAAAAGGCGCGAGCCGCCAGTTCGTGCATGACGGCGTGACCATTACCGTTACCGGTATCAGCAAAGGCGCAGGCATGATCCGCCCGAACATGGCCACCATGCTCGGCTATATCGCCACCGACGCCAAAGTCTCCCGCGATGTGCTGCAACGCCTGATGCTGGACGGCGCCAACAAGTCGTTCAACCGCATCACCATCGACGGTGATACCTCCACCAACGACTGCTGCATGCTGATCGCCACCGGCCAGGCTAACCTGCCGGAAATCACTTCCACCGAAGGTCCATTGTTTGCGGCGTTGAAGCAGGCGGTGTTCGAAGTGTGCATGGACGTGGCCCAGGCCATCGTGCGTGACGGCGAGGGCGCGACCAAGTTCGTCACGGTTGAAGTCAACGGCGGCGGCAACCATCAGGAATGCCTGGATGTGGGCTACACCGTGGCGCACTCGCCGCTGATCAAGACCGCGCTGTTTGCATCGGACCCGAACTGGGGGCGTATCCTTGCGGCTGTCGGCCGTGCTGGCGTGCCGGACCTGGACGTGAGCAAGATCGACGTGTTCCTGGGCGATGTGTGCATCGCCAGCCGTGGCGCCCGCGCCGAAACCTACACCGAAGCCCAGGGCTCGGCGGTGATGCAGCAGGAAGAAATCACCATCCGTATCGAGCTGGGTCGCGGCGAGTGCAGCGAAACCATCTGGACCACCGACCTGTCCCACGAGTACGTGAAGATCAACGCGGAATACCGTACCTGAAAATGACCCTCCCCCTGTAGGAGCGAGCTTGCTCGCGAAAAACTCAAGGCCACCGCGTTTATCCAGGATGCACGCGTGATCGTTGACGTTCTTCGCGAGCAAGCTCGCTCCTACAAAGGGCTACGACGAGAGGAAGCAGTGGCGTGAAACGAGTGCATGTAGCAGCAGCGGTGATCCGCGGTGTCGATGGCAGGATCCTGCTGGCGCGCCGTGCCGATACTCAGCATCAAGGCGGCCTCTGGGAGTTTCCCGGCGGCAAGGTGGAGGCCGATGAGTCGGTTGCCACGGCCTTGTCCCGTGAATTGCAGGAAGAGCTGGGCATCCAGGTCACCACGGCGCGGCCGCTGATCAAGGTGCAACATGACTACCCGGACAAACAGGTATTGCTGGATGTGTGGGAAGTCTCGGCCTTTACCGGCGAGCCCCATGGCGCCGAAGGGCAGCCTTTGGCGTGGGTGGCACCGCGTGACCTGGTCAACTATGAATTCCCGGCGGCGAATGCGCCGATTGTCGCTGCGGCACGCTTGCCCGCCGAGTACCTGATCACCCCTGGCGAGCTCGAAACCCCGACGCTGTTGCGCGGTATCCAGAAGGCTATCGCCGGTGGCATCAAGCTGGTTCAACTGCGTGCGCCCAACGGCTATGACCCCAAATACCGCGACTTGGCAGTAGATGCGGTGGGCCTGTGTGCCGGCAAGGCGCAGTTGATGCTCAAGGGGCCGTTCGAGTGGCTGGGGGATTTCCCCGCTGCCGGCTGGCACATGACCTCGGCGCAGTTGCGAAAATACGCGAGCAAGGGCCGCCCGCTGCCCAAAGACCGTTGGCTGGCCGCCTCGTGCCATAACGCTGAAGAGCTGGCGCTGGCAGAAATGATGGACGTGGATTTTGTCACCCTGTCGCCGGTGCAGCCGACCCAGACTCATCCGGATGCCCAGCCGTTGGGGTGGGAGCAGGCGCAGCAGTTGATCGCCGGGTTCAGCAAGCCGGTGTTTCTGTTGGGCGGGGTTGGGCCGGCGCAGCGGGAGCAGGCTTGGGAGGCTGGTGCGCAAGGTGTGGCAGGTATTCGAGCGTTCTGGCCGCAGGTGTGATGGTGCTCTGACTGACCTCTTCGCGAGCAAGCCCGCTCCCACATTTGACCGAGTTCTACCATTGGAATGCGATCAAATGTGGGAGCGGGCTTGCTCGCGAAAGCGCCCGATCAAACACCGCAATGCTCAGTGGGGCTTGGCCGCTGCCTGCCACAACACTTCCGCAACACCTTGGCGCTTGGCAATCACCCTGGCCGCCACAAACAGCAAATCCGACAACCGATTGATATACGCCAGCCCCACACCCTCCAACGGCTCCACCGCATTCAGGTGCTGACAGCGGCGTTCGGCGCTGCGCGCCAGGCTGCGGCACACATGGGCCTGGGCGATCAAGGCTGAGCCGCCGGGCAGAATGAAGTTCTCCAGCGGTCCAACCTCTTCATTCCAACGATCAATCGCTGCTTCCAGTCGATCCACTTCCGCCGCATTCAGCGCCTTGTACACCGGCATGGCCAGCTCACCGCCCAAGTCAAACAGACGGTGCTGGCAAGGGGTTAGCACTTCAATCACATCCTTCAACGCCGGGTGCTTGCCGCTTTGTTCTTCAAGGTTGGCCAGCAGCAGGCCGAGTTGGCTGTTCAGCGTATCCACCTCGCCAATCGCTTCCACGCGTGGATGGTCCTTGGGCACGCGGCGGCCGTCGCCGAGGCCGGTCTCGCCTTTGTCGCCGGTACGGGTGTAGATCTTCGACAGGCGAAAGCCCATGGTCAGTGCTCCAGTTGGGTAAGTTCAGTGGGGGGCAATTGGCTGCCGGCCAAGGGCAGGCGCAAGGTAAAGCAGGTGCCCTGGCCCAGGGTGGAATGCACTTCCATCTGGCCCTTGTGGTTGTTGGTGATGATGAAATATGACACCGACAGGCCTAGCCCGGTGCCCTGGCCGATTTCCTTGGTGGTAAAGAACGGTTCGAACGTGCGTTTGCGCACGTTTTCGCTCATGCCGATGCCGTTGTCTTCTACCTGGATTTCTGCCCACGGCGGGTTGAGGCGGGTGCGCAGGATAATCCGCCCCGGCTCGCTGTCGTCTTCACGCAGGTGAATGGCCTGGGCGGCGTTCTTCAACAGGTTGAGCAGCACTTGTTCCAGCTCGTTGGCAGTGCCGGGTACCGGGCCCAGTTGCGGGTCGAACTGGCGGATGATCGCCTGGCCCTTGAAATCGAAACCGATGGTCAGGTCGAAGTCGTTGCCAGCGATTTCCACAGCCTGGTCGATCAGCGCCGGTAAATCGCAGGGCGCCATCTGCCGATTGCTGCGGCGGCTGAAGCTGAGCATGTGGGTAACGATTTTCGCGGCACGCGCCCCGGCCTGCTGAATGCCGTCGAGCAGTTGCGGGACTTCGCGACCTTGCAGGTAACGATTGACCGTCTCCAGCTCGATGCCCACCTGCTCGGCAAGCTCCAGGTTCTTGGGCAACTCGGGGGACAGGCGCCGACGGATGTTTTGCACGTTGTGCAGGATCGCGCCCAGCGGGTTGTTGATCTCATGGGCCATACCTGCGGCCAGGCCGCCCACGGAGAGCATTTTTTCCGATTGCACCATCATTTCTTCCAGGGACAGGCGCTGGGTGATGTCGTCGATTCGGATCACCACACCGCGCCCGGCGCCGCCCATCAAGGGGTAGAACGTCAGCGCGTAATGCTTGGGCTCGTCGTCCTTGATCCAGGTGACCCGTTCTATTCGCTCCACCGAGTGTTGCTCCACGGTGGCCTTGATTTGCGGCAGGTACGGCTTGAGCGGCTGGAAGGCCAGGAATACCGGCTGGTTCAAGGCTTCGTCCAGGCGCGTGCCGGAGAGGGCGGTGGCTTCCTGGTTCCACTGGGTGACGTAAAGTTGTTCGTCCAGGGCGATCAGCGCCGAGGGCATCGAGTCGATAATGCTGTTCAGGTAGTTCTGGAAACCCGTGAGCTTTTTCTCGATCTTGCTGCGTACCTGGACTTCCAGTTCCAGCTTGCGGTTGGTATGCCGGGTTTCTTCGGCCAAACCCTGGGCCTGGTCAAAGGCGGCCTGTGAGTCGTCGCGCGCGCGTTTAAGTTGCTGCTCACGGGCTTCGATACGCGACAGCATGGTGTTGAACGCTTCGGCCAGGCTGCCGATTTCATCACGGTTGCCACGCCCGGCGCGTAACGCGTAGTTTTCCTCGCGGGTCACCTGGCGGGACAGTTCTTCAAGTTCATGGATCGGCCGTGTGATCAGGCGTTTGATCTGCCGGGCGATGACCAGCCACAGCAATACACTGAAAATCAGGATACCCAGGCTCGCGGTCAGCGTGCCGGTATAGAACGCCACCGGCAGCTCACTGCTGGCCACCAGCAACAAATGCCCTGAAGGCTGGTTGCCGCGGGGCAGGGTGATGACCTGGTTGCTGCGAAATTCAGTGAGGCGCCACGCTTCGATATGGCGGTAGTGGTCCGGCAGGTGCAGGCGGTCGCCGTGCTGCATCTGCGCCAGGCGGTTGCCTTCGCCGTCGTACAGCGCGGCGGCGCGCAACGGTGAATAGCTGGTCAGCTCATTGAGCAGCGCCTCGGCCTTGGTCGGAGACTCAAGGGCCTCGGCGGCGAGCGCGGGGTTGGACACCAGTCGACCGATGGACTGCAAGGCCTGGGGGGCCATGCTTTCCTGGGAGATCCAGTAGGCGGCGCTGATAAACGTCAGGTTGGCCACCAGCAATACGGTGGTCAACAACACCAGCAGGGCTGCCAGCAGTTTCTGCCCTACTGGTAGATTTTCAAGACGCTGGCGCAGTGGCATCAGGGTTTTCCCAGGTGATAGACAGGTAGGCAGGGTAGCGCGTGCCTCAGTCGCTGGCCAATCCGCGTGCGCGCAAATGCTCGACCAGGCGCGCTTGCAACTGTTGCAGGTGCGGCAACACCAATTGATGGCGGGCGGCCGCCTGGCAGGCGTAGCCCAACAGGTAGCTGATCTCGGTACGCCGTGCGTTGGCCACGTCCTGGTACATGGACGAGTAATTGGTCGCCGTGGCCTGGATCACTCGCTTTACTTCGCTGTGCAGGTCCTGTGCGGCGGCGGGTTGGCCGCAGCATTCGAGCAGCTCGGCCAGTTCCGCGCACAAGGTCGCCACTTCACACGCGTGGGCTTGCAAGCCGCCGTTGCGGCATTCGTAAAGCACGGTCAGGGGATTGATGGCGCAATTGAGCGCCAGCTTGCGCCACAGGCGCGTGAGAATATCGCTGGCCCAATCGTGGGGAATGCCGGCTGCTTGCAGGTCGTCCAGCCACAGCGGTGGCGTGGGGTGGCTCGCATCCCCCAGCCAGGTGAAACCATGGCCGGCAAATACCACTCGCCAGTCGCCTTCGCGAAAGGCGCCTTCGGTACTGGAGGCATAGATGCAGCGGGCCGACGGTACTTGTGCGGCCACTGCGTCCTGGCTGCCGAGGCCGTTTTGCAGCAGGATCAGTTCGGCGTCGGGCGCCAGTCGAGGTTGCAGCTGGGCAATGGCGCTTTGGGCGTCGTAGGCTTTGCACGCCACCAGCAAGCGATGAATCGGCTCTGGGCTGTCAGGCGTTTCGCCGACTACCGGATAAGTCTGTTCCACACCCTGCTCGACCAGGGTCAGCCCCTGGCCGGCTCGATAGTCGGCCAGGCGCGCCTCATTACGCAGGATCAGCCTGACGGGCACGCCTGCGCGCGCCAGCCGTGCGGCCCAGAGGGTGCCCAGGCTGCCGGCGCCAAGAATATGCCAGGGGGTCGCCATCAGTGTGTACTCCATAAGCTCGCCAGCGGTGAACGGCGCGAAAGAACCGCTATAATGCCCCGGCATTTTAGCTCGGGCGCGCTCCATCTCTACTGAGCCCGCCCCTTATATTGGAGAAATCACATGCCTTCGTTCGACGTGGTATCTGAACTGGACAAACACGAAGTCACCAACGCCGTCGAGAACGCCGTCAAGGAACTGGACCGTCGCTACGACTTGAAAGGCAAGGGCAGCTTCGAATTCAAGGAAAAGGAACTGACCGTCAACCTGACCGCTGAAGCCGATTTCCAGCTGGAAGCGATGATCGAGATCCTCAAGCTGGCCCTGGTCAAGCGCAAGATCGACGTGCAATGCCTGGAAGTCAAGGATGCCTACGCTTCCGGCAAGCTGATGAAGCAGGAAGCCGTGCTCAAAGAAGGCATCGACAAAGAGCTGGCCAAGAAGATCGTGGCGCACATCAAGGACGCCAAGCTCAAAGTCCAGGCCGCCATTCAGGGCGAGCAGGTTCGCGTTACCGGCAAGAAGCGTGACGACCTGCAAGAGGCCATCGCGGCCCTGCGCGCCAAGACGTTTGATATGCCGCTGCAGTTCAATAACTTCCGCGACTGATGGCACTTTGGGGAACCTGTGGGCACTTTTGACGTCCCACGCCCCAGCATCATTGCCTACAATTGAGCCCTTCGGGGCTCAATTGCGTTTTCAGGCAGTCAGTCGAGCCTTATCGCCGCCCAACAGGAGAAAGTAGATGGATTTGAACGCTGAAATGGATCACCTGATCAAGACCTCCCAGTCTTGGATCCCCATGATCATGGAATACGGCAGCCGCGTATTGCTGGCGTTGGTCACCCTGGCCATCGGCTGGTGGCTGATCAATGTCTTGACGCAACGCGTGGGCCGCCTGCTGGCCATGCGTAACGCGGACATGGCGTTGCAACACTTCATCACCAGCCTTGCCAACATCGCGCTCAAAGTCATGCTGGTGGTCAACGTGGCCTCGATGATCGGTGTGGCCACCACCTCGTTCGTGGCGGCGATCGGTGCCGCTACCCTGGCTATCGGCCTGGCCTTGCAAGGCAGCCTGGCGAACTTTGCCGGCGGCGTGCTGATTCTGTTGTTCCGCCCGTTCCGCATCGGTGACTGGATCGAAGCCCAAGGCACCTCGGGGACCGTCGACAGCATCCAGATCTTCCACACCGTATTGCGCACCGGCGACAACAAGACGGTGATCATTCCCAACGGCAGCCTGTCCAACGGCCTTATCACCAACACCAACCGCCAGCCGACCCGCAAGGTCGTGTTTGATGTGGGTGTGGACTATGAGGCGGACCTGCAGAAGGCCCGTGAAGTGCTTCTGGCTCTGGCCGAAGACCCGCGCGTACTGAAGGACCCTGCCGCCGTGGCGGTGGTGTCGACCTTGGGCGACAGTTCCATCACCGTCTCCCTGCGTTGCTGGACCAACACCCCGGATTATTGGGACGTGGTGTTTATGCTCAATGAACTGGCGCGTGACCGTTTGAAAGCGGCCGGGATTGATATTCCGTTTCCGCAACGGGTTATTCGCGTGATGCAGGAAAGTGCAACGAAATAACTTGGCGTGATGCTATCGAACTTGGCCGATAGGTCAGCTTTGATAAACTAGTTACTTAGCTTGCTAGTTGTTTTGTTGATTGAAATAAAACTGCAATAAAAAAGCCGCTCCCTGTTAAACAGAGGAGCGGCTTTTTGTTTGAGGCCGAAGCCTCAAGTCATCGCTGTAACGAAACCGATCGTTACAAGATGTTCAACGGGTATTGCGCAATCAGGCGCAGTTCGTCGATAGAGGCGGAACCATAGTAAACGCCATCAGACGAACGATAGGTTGCCTGACGGATACGCAGGCTCAGGTCTTTAGCTGGGCCGCTCTGGATCACGTACTTGCCTTCGATGTCGCGTTCCCACTCTTTACCGTTCGACGTGGTGCCAGTGTTGGCGCCGCTACCGGTTACGTAACGAGTCATGAAGCTCAGGCCAGGAATGCCGAAGGTTGCCATGTTGATGTCGTAGCGCGCCTGGAACGATTTCTCGCCCTCGGCGTTGAAGTCGGAACGCGCGATGGAGTTAGCCAGGAACACAGTGCCGCCGCCGTCTACGCCGTATGCGTAATCGCCGTCACCGCTGACCTTTTGGGCTGCCAGGGTGAAGGTGTGGGCGCCAACGGTGTATGCGCCTTGCAAGCTGAACGCACGGTTATCGAGCTTGGTTGTGCCATCTTTCTCTGCGCGGGTCAGGCCCGCACCATCGCTTTTGGTACTGTAGATGTTGAAATCAACAGCAACAGATTGGTCATCGCTGAGGGCGTGAGTCCAGTTCACGTTGGCGTAGAGTTTCTTCCAGTAGTCTTCTACTTTCGAGTAGTAGAGGCTGGTGGTGAATTCTGGTGTCCAGGAATACACGCCACCGACGAAGTTTGCGTCTCGCAGGCCAGTACCGGTACCGGGTTCGGCGCTGGAGATACTGTCTTTGTAGGTGTGGTCTTGAGCAACAATCGAGGTGAAGTGACCGGCCTCCAGCTTAAGATCCTTGATTTCGTTGCTGGTGATGGAGATGCCTTGAGGCAGTTCCGGCAGCAAGCGGCTGTCATCGGAGGCGAACACTGGCGCGGTGGTGTATTGATCACCGACCTTCAGCACGGTGTTGGAGATACGGAATTTAACCGCTCCGCCGCCTTTGGAGTATTCATCCTGCGAGCGACCATCGGAGCCGGTTGGGAACAGACCGGTACCGGAACGGCCTTTGCCGCTGTCCAGTTTCACGCCCAAGAGGCCAATGACATCAACGCCAAAACCGACGGTACCCTGGGTGAAGCCCGACTGATACAGACCGTTGAAACCCAGGCCTGTCTCGTTGGTGTAGCTCTTGCCTGAGTCGTTGTTGCGGAAGTCCCGACGGAAGTTCAGCAAGCGGGTGTTGATGCTGAACGTACTGTCTTCAACAAAGCCCTTGGAATCGTCCTGGGCGGACGCCATTGCGAACTGCGAGGTGCCTGCTGAAACAGCCAGGGCGATCATGCTCCACTTCATCACGCGCATCGTGATTTGCTCCTTTGGTTTTAGGAAGAGTACTGCCGTCCCACCTGTATTTTTATCTGGGCGGCTCTTTCTTTTTGTGTCGGCGCAAAGTTAGCTCACGCAGACCCTATTGACGATACTTACTCAACTATCCTTTCAGCTTCTTTACGAGGCTGTCGTAAATCGCTAGATCCATGTCGCAAATTCACAGCCTGAAATGTAGCCAGGCTGACAACTTCAATGCTGTTTTCAGACTTCTTTCAAAGTTTGAACACATCCCTGATACACATTGAAACGCCACTATTTTTATCGCGAAACACCTGTGTCCAAACGGGTGCCGTTGCCGACGATAGAGGGGTGAATGCAACAAGCGTGCTCAAACCGCCGACCGAATGTCATTTTTTCGTGAAAAGTGTGATGAACCTGTAAAAACCGCATAAGCACGGGGGTTTTACGCCATTTGGGTTGGGCTTGACGCCAGGGTGTTACCCAGGTTCGGTGGCACCTGAATCCTTTACCTGGGTAAAACGTTACCGGTTGACCCTTATCGGTGGGTAATCGGCGGATCCCTTTGAGGCACAGGTGGGTCATTTTGGTGCATCCCGTTGAGGCCCGGCCTAGCGTTGCTCCTCTGGGTTACTGCCTCTAAAGGGTGCATTTTTTTGCCCGACTGCCTCAAGGCCGCCAGCATTGCCCGTGAAGCCTTGGGCATTCGAAGGTATGCTGGGCACCTGTTACCGACCTGCCGAACGGAGTGCCACGTGTTCGCCTTAGATCAACGCCTGCAACAAGATACCTTGGCCATTGGGGACTTCCCGCTCTGTCGCCTGCTGCTGTCCAATGACGCGAATTACCCCTGGTTCATCCTGGTGCCACGCGTCAACGGTATCAGCGAAGTGTTTCAACTGGATGTCGCAGATCAACAAACCTTGTGGCAAGAAACGACGGCCTTGGCGCAGTTGCTCAACGAGGGTTTGGCGGCCGACAAGATGAACATCGGCGCGCTGGGTAACGTGGTCAGCCAGTTGCATGTGCATGTGATTGTGCGCAAGCGCGACGACGCCGCCTGGCCAGCCCCCGTGTGGGGCAAGCATCCAGCCCAGCCCTACACCGAAGAGCAGGTGGCCGCGATTCTCAGCCGATTGCGCGAGCTATTACCTGCCGACTTCACCTTTACCCAGGACTGAACCATGGACCTGCAAGAACGCGTTACCGACCTGGAAAGCCGCCTGGCCTTCCAGGACGACACCATTGAAACCCTCAACGACATCCTGGTTGCCCAGCAGCGGGCCATCGAACGCCTGCAATTGCAGATGACTGCACTGCTCAAGCGCCAGGAAGAAATGGGCGGGCAGTTCGAGTCATCCGAAGAAGAAGCGCCGCCGCCCCACTATTGAATGTGCACGCAATAAAAAACCGCGACCCAGCCAAGGCTGGATCGCGGTTTTTTTTGCTGCGAAGGCTAGGAATCAGCGACGCGGCAGGGCAGCGATGACGTCTTCGGCTTGCAGGCCCTTGTCACGGTTCATCACCGAGAACTCCACGCGCTGGCCTTCGACCAGGACGCGATGGCCTTCGCCACGAATGGCTCGGAAGTGGACGAAGATATCGTCGCCCGAATCGCGGGAAATGAAGCCAAAGCCCTTGGAGGTGTTGAACCACTTGACGGTCCCGGTATCCCGGTTGGTCATGTCATAGTTTTGCGACGCGGCCGCTGGAGACGAGCGGTAGAAGCTGATGGCCAGGTGAAGAACGATGGCGACCACAGCAATCACCAGGCTGAGCAGGATGGCCGGATGGCCCCCGACTTCAGGCATGGGCGCCAGGAGGGTGAGGGTTTGTACGACAACAGTCAGCACCAGCAGCGCACTGACCAGGTTTTGCAGTTGATGACGCGTGCCTTTGTTCCAGTAAGGGATTACCGGTGCGAGCGTCAGGTTAAGAAGGCCGAACAAGGCCAGGTACAGGGCGTCGTGTTGTTCCAGATAGGGCAGGCTTTCAGGCTGCAGGCTCGGAATAAAGGACAGCAGCAACGCTGCAACGCCCGTTAGCAGGTGGACGATTTTCAACATTTTGGTTAACTCACGTTAAGACGGATCACAAGGAAGAGCTGACTGGCACGGTTCGCTTCTGAACAATGGGAGGCGTTGAGCACGTGCGCGGGTATCAGCCTATGTGACGTGCCGCAGGAATAAACGGCAGCCACACCGCGTCTATTTAACAGCAAAGGCTGTGCCTACTCAAATCAAGCATTTCGGGGTGTTGCCACGGCCACGGCATTTCTGCGTCAAACGCTTGTCCTAGACAGGTGCGGGATTTTTCATTGGCATGCCGAGACTCTTCCCACAGGTAAACAGGCTTGCCAAGTCAGATCCCGTAGGCGGTGCGGGGCGATTTGCCGCATGTCGCTCGGGTGTGTCGGGCTGCACATGGCGCACTCTCTTGCTAGAGTGGAGCTGCACCTGATCAATGAATGCTCGTCAATTGAAGGGGAAACACATGGCAATCGATATTGGTATCAGTGAAGAAGACCGTAAATCCATCGTCGACGGACTTTCCCGCCTGCTTTCCGATACCTATGTTCTGTATCTGAAGACCCACAATTTCCATTGGAACGTCACAGGCCCCATGTTTCGTACGCTGCACCTGATGTTCGAGGAGCAGTACAACGAGCTGGCGCTGGCAGTGGACTCCATTGCCGAGCGTATCCGTGCCCTGGGCTTCCCGGCGCCGGGTGCCTATTCGATTTACGCGCGCCTGTCTTCCATCAAGGAAGAAGAGGGTGTGCCGAGCGCCGAAGAGATGATCAAGCAGTTGGTGGCCGGCCAGGAAGCGGTCACGCGTACCGCGCGAGGCATCTTCCCATTGCTCGACAAAGTCAGTGATGAGCCGACGGCGGACCTCTTGACCCAGCGTATGCAGGTTCACGAGAAAACCGCGTGGATGCTGCGCTCCCTGCTCGAGAACCAGTAACGGTTAAACCCAGGCGGCGCCTTGGGCGCTGCCTGCTGGTTTCCCTGCGCTTCCTGGCGTTGTCCTACGACTAACTACTCCCCGTCTTCTGGCTGCTCTGCGCTGGCTGCTGTTTTATAGGCCCATCGTCCAATGGGAGAAACCTGTTGGCTGCTGTTTGGCAATGGAGTGTCAGGTGTATGTCACGTGGAGTGGGTAAGGGAGTGATGGAAGCCTGTGGTTTTCACAAGATAAAAGTTGACCCTTTTTCGAAGGGGTTTGATATGGGACTGGCCAAGCCACTGTCCCGGTCGGTCAGGCTCAATGGGTTTTCTACCTGCCTGCGGCTTGAACAGATCTATTGGAACATCCTGACGGAAATCGCCAGGCTCAATACCTGTTCGGTCAGTGCGTTGTTGTCCTATGTCGACCGGGAAGTGCATTTGCGTTACGGAGGCGTGAAGAACTTCAGTGGGCTGGTGAGGGTGGTGTGCGTGGTCCACGTGCTCAAAGGCCGGGGCGCCCTCACGTCCGAGGACACGCTCGCGCAGTAGTCCGGTGGTCGGCCCGTCATCCTGGCGGGCCGGGCCCTGGGCACAAAGCCGGCTGCGCTGTGTTGATTTACCAGATATAATCCCGCGCTTTGCTGCGCATGCCGGGGCTTTATGCACAGGGCAGGGCGTGGCGCTGTAACGATCTGATCGCCGAGACATCTCCATGCCCATGTACGACTATCAATGCGCTTCCTGTGGTCATCAGTTGGAAGCCATTCAGAAGATCAGCGCCGCGCCGCTGGTCGATTGCCCTGCCTGCCAGGCACCTGAGTTGAAGAAGATGTTGTCCATGCCGGGCTTCCGCCTGAGCGGCAGCGGCTGGTACGAGACCGATTTCAAGACCGGCGCCAAGAAGAACCTGGCGGGCGGCGACAAAGCAGACTGAGTTGAACTCTACGCGCAGGCTCCTGCATTATCCGTCCCCTGCTTAACTGTACGGTGACGAGGCAGGCCTGCCACCGAATTTCGAATTACGAGAAGTGAAACCACGACCATGATGCGCAGCCACTATTGCGGCCAACTGAACGAGACCCTGGAAGGTCAGGAAATCACCCTTTGCGGATGGGTTCACCGTCGCCGCGACCACGGCGGGGTGATCTTCCTCGATATCCGTGACCGTGATGGTCTGGCCCAGGTGGTGTTCGACCCGGACCGCGCCGAGAGTTTTGCCGCCGCCGACCGCGTGCGCAGCGAATACGTGGTGAAGATCACCGGCAAGGTACGCCTGCGTCCGGCCGGTGCCGTGAACAAGAACATGGCGTCCGGCGGCATCGAAGTGCTGGGCTATGAGCTGGAAGTACTGAACGAGTCGGAAACCCCGCCGTTCCCACTCAACGAATACTCCGATGTGGGCGAAGAAACCCGCCTGCGCTACCGCTTCCTGGACCTGCGTCGTCCGGAAATGGCCGAGAAGCTGCGCCTGCGTTCGCGCATGACCACCAGCATCCGCCGCTTCCTCGACGAAAACGGCTTCCTGGACGTCGAAACGCCGATCCTCACCCGGGCCACCCCGGAAGGCGCGCGTGACTACCTGGTACCGAGCCGTACCCACGCCGGCAGCTTCTTCGCCTTGCCGCAATCGCCACAGCTGTTCAAGCAACTGCTGATGGTGGCCGGCTTCGACCGTTACTACCAGATCGCCAAGTGCTTCCGTGACGAAGACCTGCGCGCTGACCGCCAGCCGGAATTCACCCAGATCGACATCGAGACCAGCTTCCTCGATGAAACAGAGATCATGGGCCTGACCGAACAAATGATCCGCAACCTGTTCAAGGAAGTGCTGGGCCTGGAGTTCGGCGAATTCCCGCACATGACCTTCGAAGAAGCCATGCGCCGCTACGGTTCCGACAAGCCAGACCTGCGTAACCCGCTGGAACTGGTGGACGTGGCCGACCAGCTCAAGGACGTCGACTTCAAGGTGTTCAGCGGCCCGGCCAACGACCCTAAATGCCGTATCGCCGCCCTGCGCGTGCCTGGCGGCGCGAGCATGCCGCGCAAGCAGATCGACGACTACACCAAGTTCGTCGGCATCTACGGTGCCAAGGGCCTGGCGTACATCAAGGTCAACGAGCGCGCCAACGGCGTCGACGGCCTGCAATCGCCGATCGTGAAAAACATCCCTGAAGCCAACCTGAACACGATCCTTGATCGCGTCGGTGCGGTTGACGGCGACATCGTGTTCTTCGGCGCCGACAAGGCCAAGATCGTCAGTGAAGCCCTGGGCGCGCTGCGTATCAAGCTCGGTCACGACCTGAACCTGCTGACCTGCGAATGGGCACCGATGTGGGTTGTGGACTTCCCGATGTTCGAAGAGAACGACGACGGCAGCTTCAGCGCCTTGCACCACCCGTTCACTGCGCCGAAGTGCTCCCCGCAAGAGTTGGAAGCCAACCCTGCAGGCGCGCTGTCCCGTGCCTACGACATGGTGCTCAACGGTACTGAGCTGGGTGGCGGTTCGATCCGTATCCACCGCAAAGAGATGCAGCAAGCGGTATTCCGCCTGCTGGGCATCAACGAAGCGGAACAGGAAGAGAAATTCGGCTTCCTGCTCGACGCCCTGAAATACGGCGCACCGCCGCACGGTGGTTTGGCGTTCGGCCTGGACCGTTTGGTAATGCTGATGACCGGCGCCCAGTCGATCCGTGAAGTGATCGCCTTCCCGAAAACCCAGAGCGCTGCGGACGTCATGACCCAGGCCCCGGGTGTGGTGGATGCCAAGGCCTTGCGTGAACTGCACATCCGTCTGCGCGAGACGCCGAAGGCTGAGTAAGGCTGCAGCGTGAAAGCGCGATAAGGTTGTACGCAGTCAAAAAGGCGCATCTTCGGATGCGCCTTTGCGTTTAAAAGAGGGAAATCTCGCCTGGGCGGGATTGATAAGGTTTCTAGAGAATTTCGGAGTTGTGTTATGGCTGGCCATTCCAAGTGGGCGAACATCAAGCACCGCAAAGAGCGTCAGGATGCCAAGAAGGGCAAGATCTTCACCAAGTGGATCCGCGAACTGACCGTCGCAGCCCGCCAGGGTGGCGGTGACCCGGGCTCCAACCCGCGTCTGCGCCTGGCGCTGGACAAGGCGTTGGGCGCGAACATGAGCCGCGACATTATTGACCGCGCCGTGGCCCGTGGTGCCGGTGCGGCCGATACTGACGACATGGTCGAGCTGACCTACGAAGGCTACGGCCCGGGCGGCGTGGCGGTGATGGTTGAGTGCATGACCGACAACCGCAACCGTACCGCCGCTGCGGTGCGCCATGCGTTCAGCAAATGCGGTGGCAACCTCGGCACGGATGGCTCGGTAGCCTACCTGTTCGAGCGCAAGGGGCAGATCACCTTCGCACCCGGCACCGATGAAGACGCGCTGATGGAAGCCGCGATGGAAGCGGATGCCGATGACGTCGTGACCAACGAAGACGGCTCTATCGATGTATTTACCTCGTTCGCCAGCTTCTACGCCGTGCGTAACGCCCTGGAAGCCGCTGGTTTCAACGGCACCGACGCGGAAATCGTGATGCTGCCGACCACCAGTGCCGAACTGGACCTGGACGGTGCGCAAAAGGTGC
The DNA here is from genome assembly GCF_029201605.1 of Pseudomonas sp. FJ2-5-13. NCBI lineage: Bacteria > Pseudomonadati > Pseudomonadota > Gammaproteobacteria > Pseudomonadales > Pseudomonadaceae > Pseudomonas > Pseudomonas sp. FJ2-5-13. Next base: position 4,758,241 of record NZ_CP104045.1, on the reverse strand, counting down.
TGAAGCTGCTGGACATGCTTGAAGACCTGGATGATGTGCAGAATGTGTACTCGAATGCCGACATTCCTGAGTCTGTGGCCGAGCAGCTCACTTAAGAGCGATGAATATCCCCTGTGGGAGCTGGCTTGCCTGCGATAGCATCACCTCGGTTTGGCAGAAGCACCGAGGTGCCCGCATCGCAGGCAAGCCAGCTCCCACAGGGGTTCTATGCTGTTACACAAATGTGTGCCTGGCACATACCGTTGTAAATCCAACCCGCAGGCGTTATGACTTTAATCCTAGGTATCGACCCCGGTTCGCGCATCACCGGTTTTGGCGTGGTGCAGCAGACCCCGCGCGGCTGTGTGTACGTTGCCTCGGGCTGCATCCGCACCGGTGCCGGCGAGTTGGCCGAGCGGCTGCAGATCGTTTATCGCGGCGTGCGTGAAGTCATCCAGACCTACGGCCCGGTCACCATGGGCATCGAAAAAGTGTTCATGGCCAAGAATGCCGACTCGGCGTTGAAGCTTGGCCAAGCCCGTGGCGCCGCTATCGTGGCGGGTGCCGAGGAGGGCATGGAGATCGCTGAATACACCGCGACCCAGGTCAAGCAGGCCGTGGTCGGTACCGGTGGTGCCAATAAGGAGCAGGTGCAGATGATGGTGATGCACATGCTCAAGCTCACTTCAAAGCCGCAGATCGACGCCTCGGACGCCCTGGCCATCGCCATTTGCCATGCGCACACCCGTTCCAGCCTGCTGCCTCACGGCTTGGGCGCAGCACGTAGTCGTGGCGGGCGCCTGCGTCTCTGATAGCATCAGCGCAATCGTTATTTTTGCGGTCAGGCCTTGAACTGACCCCCAAGCTTTAAGGATCTGAACCGTGATTGGACGCTTGCGCGGCACCCTGGCTGAGAAACAGCCGCCGCACCTGATTCTGGATGTGAATGGGTTGGGTTATGAGCTGGAAGTGCCCATGACCACCCTGTATCGCCTGCCGTCGGTCGGCGAGCCGATAACCTTGCACACGCATTTGGTGGTGCGTGAAGACGCGCAACTACTCTATGGTTTCATCGGCAAGCGCGACCGCGATTTCTTCCGCGAGCTGATTCGTCTCAATGGCGTGGGGCCCAAATTGGCCCTGGCCTTGATGTCGAGCCTGGAAGTGGATGAATTGGTGCGTGCCGTATCCGCCCAGGACACCTCGGCCCTGACCAAGGTGCCGGGAGTGGGCAAGAAGACCGCCGAGCGCTTGCTGGTCGAGCTCAAGGACCGCTTCAAAGCCTGGGAGGTGGTACCGAGCATGTTCGCCCTGGTACCGAACCAGCCGGATATGCCGGCGGCCCAGGTTGCCAGCGCCGAAAGCGATGCGGTCAATGCGCTGATCTCCCTGGGCTACAAGCCCCAGGAAGCCAGCAAGGCCGTATCGGCCATCAAGGACAAGAACCTGAGCGCTGAAGACATGATTCGCCGTGCCCTGAAGGGAATGATTTAAGTGATTGAAGCCGATCGTCTGATCGCGGCCACCGGCCCGCGTGACCGTGAAGAAGTCCAGGACCGGGCCATCCGCCCGCTGAGCCTGGCCGAATACATCGGCCAGCCCACCGTGCGCGAGCAGATGGAGCTGTTTATCCAGGCCGCGCGCGGGCGCAGTGAGTCCCTGGACCACACCTTGATCTTCGGCCCGCCGGGGTTGGGCAAGACCACCCTGGCCAATATCATCGCCCAGGAAATGGGCGTGTCGATCAAGTCCACCTCCGGCCCGGTGCTGGAACGGCCGGGTGACCTGGCGGCGCTGCTGACCAATCTTGAACCCCATGACGTGCTGTTCATCGACGAGATCCATCGCTTGTCGCCGATTGTCGAGGAAGTGCTGTACCCGGCCATGGAAGACTTCCAGCTCGACATCATGATCGGCGAAGGCCCGGCGGCCCGCTCGATCAAGCTCGACCTGCCGCCATTCACCCTGGTGGGCGCGACCACCCGTGCGGGCATGCTGACCAACCCGCTGCGAGACCGTTTCGGCATTGTTCAACGTCTAGAGTTCTATAGCACCGCCGATCTGGCGACCATTGTCAGCCGTTCGGCGAGTATCCTTGGCTTGCCCCTGGACCCGGAAGGCGCCTTTGAAATCGCTCGACGTGCTCGTGGCACGCCGCGAATCGCCAACCGCCTGCTGCGCCGCGTGCGCGACTTTGCCGAGGTGCGCGCCAAGGGCCACATCACCAAGGCCGTGGCGGACTTGGCCTTGAACCTGCTGGATGTGGACGAGCATGGCTTCGATCACCAGGATCGACGCCTACTTTTGACCATGATCGAGAAATTCGACGGTGGCCCGGTCGGCGTGGACAGCCTGGCCGCGGCCATCAGTGAAGAGCGCCATACCATTGAGGATGTGCTGGAGCCGTACCTGATCCAGCAGGGCTACATCATGCGAACCCCGCGGGGCAGGGTGGTGACGCGCCATGCTTACCTGCACTTTGGGCTAAACATTCCGTCACGATTGGGAGAGATGCCCGTGGTAGACGAATTCCTCGATGCAGTAGACGATTAAAAAATTGCAGGAGCGAGCTTGCTCGCGAAAAACGCCAACGATAATGCGGTATGTCTGGTTATACGTGGCGCGCTCAGGTTCTTCGCGAGCAAGCTCGCTTCTACAGGGTATTTGTCGTGTGGGGTGATTTATCCGAGCTTTGTGCTGTCCCAGTGTCTGGCGTCGTCATTTGAAAGCGTTCAGGAATGAAAAAACAGTTGCCCAGCCAATTGGCAACCTGAGGAGTAAGCACTAGAGTATGCGCGCGCAAAACGGGGATCAGTCGTTCGCACATCGCTGTCGCGTTTATTACGAGGACACCGATGCCGGCGGCATCGTTTATTACGTCAATTACCTGAAATTCATGGAACGGGCTCGAACCGAGCGGCTGCGGGAGTTGGGTTTTGCCCAGTCCGAGCTGGTAGGCGAGGACCTGTTATTCGTCGTGCATTCCAGCGAGGCGCGTTACCACGCACCGGCGCGACTGGACGACGAATTGCTGGTCAGTGCCGAAGTCATCGAATTGAACCGTGCCAGCCTGCGTTTCAAACAGCAGGTCAGGCGGGCCACGGATGCAACGCTGCTCTGTGAGGGGCAGTTCCTGGTGGCGTGTGTGCGCACCAACAGCTTGAAACCTCGGGCCATTCCCGAAACTCTACGTGCGGCCTTTGCCGCCGTGAGCGGCGCGGGTCAACAATCAAAGCAGGAGATTTAGCGTGGAACCTACCGTCGTCGACCATTCCTCCATGTGGAGCCTGGTCAGCAATGCCAGTGTCGTGGTTCAACTGGTCATGCTGACCCTGGTAGCCGCATCGGTTACCTCTTGGGTCATGATTTTTCAGCGCAGCAACATGCTGCGTGCCGGTCGACGTGCCCTGGAGAGCTTTGAAGAGCGCTTCTGGTCGGGTATCGACCTGTCCAAGCTGTACCGCCAGGCCGGCAGCAACCCGGACCCGGACTCGGGCGTCGAGCAGATCTTCCGTGCCGGCTTCAAGGAATTCTCCCGTCTGCGCCAGCAGCCTGGTGTAGACCCGGAAGCGGTGATGGAAGGCGTGGCCCGTGCCATGCGCGTGGCCATCTCCCGCGAAGAAGAGAAACTTGAGCAGGGCCTGCCGTTCCTCGCCACCGTGGGTTCCGTCAGCCCGTACATCGGCCTGTTCGGTACTGTATGGGGGATCATGAACTCCTTCCGCGGCCTGGCCCAGGCGCAGCAAGCCACACTGGCCACCGTGGCCCCGGGTATTGCCGAGGCCTTGATCGCCACCGCGATCGGCCTGTTCGCCGCTATCCCCGCAGTAATCGCCTACAACCGTTTTGCCGCCACCAGCGAAACCTTGATCGGCCGTTACTACACCTTCGCCGATGAATTCCAGGCGATCCTGCACCGTAAAGTGCACACCAGCGAAGAATAAGCAGGTAATTCCCAATGGCTTTAATCGCTCGAGCTCGCAAAAAGCGCAAGCCGGTCGCCGAGATGAACGTAGTGCCCTACATCGACGTGATGCTGGTACTGCTGGTGATCTTCATGGTGACCGCGCCGATGCTCAACCAGGGCGTGAAGGTTGATCTGCCCAAGGTTTCCAGTGAAGCCTTGCCGCAGGACAACAACACTCAGGTCCTGACCATTTCGATCAAGGCTGACAAGACCTATTACTGGAACCTTGGCAGCGAAGTCGACACGCAAAAGCAGCAGGACAAGGCCCTGACCTTGCCGGCCATGACCGATGCGGTGACCAAGATCATTCGCTCCGGCAACGAAGGCGGCAAGCACACCCAGGTGTTTATCCGGGGCGACAAATCGGTCGACTACGGCTCCGTCATGGGTGCCATGGGCGGGCTGCAGAAGGCCGGCGTCGGTAACGTTGGCTTGATTACCGAGGCGCCCTGATGCAGCAACAGCGAGAGCCGTCCGCCTCGGAAAGCTACTTCTGGCCTGGCGTGTGGGCAATTGCCCTGCACGTCCTGGTGTTCGGCATGCTGTTCGTCAGCTTTGCCATGACGCCGGACCTGCCGCCAGCCAAGCCGATCGTGCAGGCGACCCTGTATCAGCTGAAATCGAAAAGCCAGGCCACCACCCAGACCAATCAGAAGATTGCGGGTGAGGCCCAGAAGTCGGCCGCGCGCCAGACTGAAGTCGAGCAGATGGAACAGAAGAAGGTCGAGCAGGAAGCGGTGAAGGCTGCTGCGGAACAAAAGAAAGAAGAGGCGGCTCAAAAGGCCGAGGAATCGAAAAAGGCTGACGAAGCCAAGAAGGCCGACGAGGCGAAAAAGGCTGATGAAGCCAAGAAAGCCGAGAAAGCTGCCGAAGCGAAAAAGGCCGAAGAGAAACAATTGGCTGATATAGCCAAGAAGAAATCGGAAGAAGAAGCCAAGAAGGCTGCCGAAGAAGAGGCCAAGAAAAAGGCCGCTGAAGAAGCCAAGAAAAAGATCGTCGAAGACGCGAAGAAGAAAGCCGCCGAAGACGCCAAGAAAAAAGCTGAAGCAGACGAGGCGAAGAAGAAAGTCGCCGACGAAGCGAAGAAGAAAGCTGCCGCCGACGCCTCCAAGAAGAAGGCCCAGGAAGCAGCGCGCAAATCCGCCGAAGAGAAAAAGGCCCAGGCCCTGGCAGATTTGCTTTCCGACACGCCGCAGCGTCAGCAAGCCTTGGCCGATGAGCGTGGCGATGAAGTCGCGGGCAGTTTCGACGACCTGATTCGGGCGCGGGCAGCAGAAGGTTGGACACGTCCACCTTCGGCACGTAAAGGCATGACAGTAGTGCTGCAGATCGGCATGTTGCCGGACGGTACGGTGACTTCGGTCAGCGTGGCCAAGTCCAGTGGTGACGGTTCGTTCGACAGTTCGGCGGTTGCCGCGGTCAAGAACATTGGCCGGTTGACCGAGATGCAGGGAATGAAACCAAGTGACTTCGCTCCCTATCGTTCATTCAAGATGACATTCACACCTGAGGATCTAGCCTTGTGAGAAACCTTCTTCGAGGAATGCTTGTCGTTATTTGCTGTATGGCAGGGATAGCGGCGGCAGATGAAAAGAACATCCTGGTAACCAGCGGCAGTGATCGGGCCACACCGATTGCAGTCGTGCCGTTCGGTTGGCAGGGCGGCAGCGTGCTGCCGGACGACATGGCCCAGATCGTCAGCGACGACCTGCGTAACTCCGGTTACTACGCGCCGATTCCAAAAGGCAACATGATCAGCCAGCCAACCCAGGCCAGCGAAGTCATCTTCCGTGACTGGAAGGCGGTCGGTGCCCAGTACCTCATGGTCGGCAGCATCACGCCGGCCGGCGGTCGCCTGCAGATCCAGTACACGTTGTTCAACGTGGCCACCGAGCAGCAGGTTCTGACCGGCAGCGTATCGGGTACCGCCGAACAACTGCGCGACATGGCCCACTACATCTCGGACCAGTCGTTTGAAAAACTCACCGGTATCAAAGGGGCGTTCTCGACGCGCCTGCTGTATGTCACGGCTGAGCGTTTCTCTGTAGACAACACCCGCTACACCCTGCAGCGTTCGGACTACGACGGTGCACGCGCAGTGACTTTGCTGCAGTCCCGTGAGCCAATCCTGTCGCCGCGCTTTGCGCCGGACGGCAAGCGTATTGCCTACGTATCGTTCGAACAGCGTCGCCCGCGCATCTTTGTGCAGCACATCGATACTGGCCGTCGTGAGCAGATCACCAACTTCGAAGGCCTCAACGGTGCGCCAGCCTGGTCGCCGGATGGTTCACGCCTGGCTTTCGTGCTGTCCAAGGACGGCAACCCCGATATCTACGTGATGAACATGGCCTCGCGTCAGCTCTCGCGCGTGACCAGCGGCCCGGGCATCAACACCGAACCGTTCTGGGGTAAGGATGGCTCGACCATCTACTTCACCTCCGACCGTGGCGGCAAGCCTCAGGTCTACAAGGCAAATGTGAACGGCGGCGGTGCGGAACGTGTGACCTTTATTGGTAACTACAACGCCAACCCCAAGCTTTCGGCCGATGAAAAGACGTTGGTGATGATTCACCGTCAGGATGGTTTCACTAATTTCCGGGTTGCGGCCCAGGATTTGCAGCGCGGAACCGTAAAAATCCTTACAGATACCAACCTTGATGAGTCAGCCACTGTTGCGCCCAACGGCACCATGGTAATCTACGCCACCCGCCAGCAGGGCCGGGGAGTCTTGATGCTCGTGTCCATCAATGGACGCGTAAGGCTCCCACTTCCTACCGCACAAGGCGAAGTCAGAGAACCATCCTGGTCCCCTTACCTGAACTGACGCGGCGCTACAAAAAGAAGTACTTAACACACTGGGGTTCATTAGGAGTTTCACGATGGAAATGCTGAAGTTTGGTAAGTTTGCTGCTCTGGCTCTGGCTCTGTCCGTAGCCGTTGGTTGCTCCTCTAAAGGCGGCGACAATGCCGGTGAAGGCGCAGCTGTTGATCCAAACGCTGGTTACGGCGCCAACACTGGTGCGGTCGACGGCTCCCTGAGCGAAGAAGCTGCTCTGCGCGCTATCACCACTTTCTACTTCGAATACGACAGTTCGGACCTGAAGCCAGAAGCCATGCGCGCTCTGGACGTTCACGCCAAGGACCTGAAAGCTAACGGCGCTCGCGTTGTTCTGGAAGGTAACACTGACGCCCGTGGTACTCGTGAGTACAACATGGCTCTGGGCGAGCGTCGTGCGAAAGCCGTTCAGCGCTACCTGGTACTGCAAGGTGTTGCTCCAGGCCAACTGGAACTGGTTTCCTACGGTAAAGAGCGTCCAGTTGCAACTGGCAACGACGAACAGTCGTGGGCTCAGAACCGTCGCGTCGAACTGCGTAAGTAATTCGTCATGCGAACGTGCCGTCGTGCTCTAACTGTATTGGCTCTCAGCTTCGCACCGCTTGCGGTGTGGGCTGCGGTTCCTGTAACGGATAGCAACTCAGGCTATAACAATAGCGGGAGCAGTTATCCGCCAGCAGGTTATGGCACGAACGGCGCCTATGCGGGGGGAGCGGCTACGTCCGCTCCCTCGGCACAGGGCGAGCTGTTCAACCAGCTGCAACGCATGCAGGATCAATTGGCGCAGCAACAAGGCACCATTGAAGTTCTGCAAAATGAAGTGCGTCAGCTGAAGCAAGAAGGCCTGGAGCGATACCAGGATCTTGATCGTCGTATTGGAGCCGGTGTTGCACCTGCCGCTACTCCTGATAATTCTTCTGCCGGTGGCGCACCCAGTGCCGCTGCCGGTGGCGCCGCAGCGGGGGTCGCTGCTGCCGCCCCTGCTGCGAGCAGCGAGCCGGGTGATCCAGCGAAGGAAAAACTGTATTACGATGCAGCCTTCGACCTGATCAAGGCCAAGGATTTCGATAAAGCCAGCCAGGCTTTTACCGCTTTCCTGCGCAAATACCCTAACAGCCAATACGCGGGCAATGCCCAGTACTGGCTGGGTGAGGTCAACCTGGCAAAGGGTGATTTGCAAGCAGCGGGCCAGGCTTTTGCCAAGGTCAGCCAGCTGTACCCCAAGCATGCCAAGGTTCCGGATTCGCTGTACAAACTCGCTGATGTAGAACGCCGCCTGGGTCATACCGACAAGGTCAAAGGCATTCTGCAGCAGGTGGTTGCCCAGTACCCGGGTACCTCCGCGGCTCAGTTGGCCCAACGGGACCTGCAACGCTTGTAAGCCATGCAGCCCGTTTAGAAGAAACCCGCGCTTGTCGCGGGTTTTTTCGTTAGAATCCACGCCCTTTTATGAAACACGCTTCCTGGGGTTGACGCGTTGGCGCAATCCCTTGAAGTGCCTGACGGAGGCGGACAGCCTGTTTAGCTGTTACGCCCGTGGCGACTATGCAAGACACATTACGTATTACCGAAGTCTTTTACTCGTTGCAGGGTGAAACGCGCACTGCTGGCCTGCCCACCGTATTCGTACGGCTCACCGGCTGCCCATTGCGTTGCCAATACTGCGACAGCGCCTACGCCTTCAGCGGCGGTACCGTGCGCACCCTCGACGACATCCTGGAACAGGTTGCCGGCTACCGGCCGCGCTACGTCTGCGTGACGGGCGGCGAGCCCTTGGCGCAACCCAACGCCATCCCATTGCTCAAGCAACTGTGTGATGCCGGCTACGAGGTCTCACTGGAAACCAGCGGCGCCCTGGACATCTCTGCGGTCGATTCGCGCGTCAGCCGCGTCGTCGACCTCAAGACCCCGGACTCCAAGGAAGTCCACCGCAACCGCTACGAGAACATCGACTTGCTGACGGCCAACGATCAGGTCAAGTTCGTCATCTGTTCTCGCGACGATTACGACTGGGCCACTTCCAAGCTGATCCAGTATGGCCTGGAGCGCCGTGCGGGCGAGGTACTGTTCTCGCCCAGCCACCACGACCTGAATGCGCGGGAGCTGGCCGACTGGGTAGTGGCGGACAACCTGCCGGTGCGCCTGCAATTGCAGCTACACAAGTACCTGTGGAACGACGAGCCAGGGCGCTGATCAGGCGGCTGCGAGAGGCGTTCTACCCACCGAATTACCGTTCAAATGCGTTTTTTCTGATTTATTTAAAATAAGGTGTTGAATAATCCTTAGAAATCAGTATTATACGCGCCACCACACAGCGGGTCGTTAGCTCAGTTGGTAGAGCAGTTGGCTTTTAACCAATTGGTCGTAGGTTCGAATCCCACACGACCCACCATTTTTGGCGGTTTAGAAAATCCGGAAGGCCCACGTAAGTGAGGATTTCCGGGTTTTTTTTTGCCTGTCATTTGGCAGGTCCGAGTCGACGCTGAGTCATCCCTTGCTCAGATTCTGTCGCAGTCCAAAAAGCATTCCTTAAATTCAAATATTCATACGCGGACCGGTGCTGACCGAATAGTCCGGACGTTCGTATGCGCCCTCAATGTGTATCAAACCTGATACCGCTGGTCGGAAACTCACCCGGAACTGCAAACAAAATTCTTTCCTGTTTGTTTATTTTTCTTCTGCGTCAGCTACTTACGAATTTTTTAAGAAATTTCCTAAAGTTTAGTCGGTTTATTGGCGTGAGGGGCGGACGATGTTAGTTTGCCACCCTTCGTAAATTCGATGGATCGAACATGTCTTCCCAACTGCCACGGACTCGGTATTCACTGAGTATTGCCCTGCTTGCCTGCCTCGTTTCCCACAGCGTGATGGCGGCAACCCTCCCGGGTGATCAGGACCTGATCCGTGAACGGCAAAATCGCCTGTTGGAAGATCAGCAGCGGCGCCTGGAACAGCTCAAAGAGCTGCCCGGCAAAGAGGCCAGGCCCGAAGCTCCGGCGGCCCCGGTGGACAGCCGTTGCTTTCCGATCCAGACCATTGAACTGCAAGGTGCCGAGCACCTGCCTGTCACTCAGCGCGCGCGTCTGCTCAAGCCGTACACCAATCAATGCCTGGGCGTTTCACACGGCGTTTTTCAAGGTAGTTGTCGCGTCCACCGTCGCGCTACGCGATTTTTATTACCACGGTCAGTTCCCTTTCAGGGTTCAGATACACCGTTCCGATAGGGTTCCAGTTGCGTGTCTCTCCTGACCATCGTTCCGGTCTTTTCTCTCTGGCCTGCCGGTATATCGCATCTCGACGAGCCAAGATTTCTCGGTCTTTTCCTTCATGACGTTGAGCCGGTGTTACGAAGCGGATCCGGCTATGACGGTGCACGGTGTTGTACCAGGTCATAAAATTCCTCACCCAGATACGCGCATCATCCAGGCTGGTAAACCCCGCCTGTGGCCACTGCGGGCAGTATTTCAGTGTCCTGAACAGTGATTCCGAGTACGGGTTGTCGTTGCTAACCCGTGGTCGACCGCGAGACGGCGTGATGCCCAGGTCATACATCTTGGTCAGTAACGTCACCGATTTCATCGGTGCACCGTTGTCCGAGTGAAGCACCAGCGGCTGGCGCCAACACTTCTCCTGAGTCACGCTTCGTTGCAGCAACGCTGCCGCCTTTTCCCCGCTCTCGGCTTCATAAACTTCCCAGCCCACGGCTTTTCGGCTGTAGATGTCTTCGATCAGATAGAGGTAGTAAAATTTCCCGCGAACCGGGGACGGCAAGTAGGTGATGTCCCATGACCACACCTGATTAGCTGAAGTCGCTGCGTAAGTGGTCGGTGCCTCATGGCGATGCGGTCGCTTGGCTCTAGATCGGTGATGCTGCTGACCTGCCGCATGCAGCACACGATAAAAAGTCGCCTCCGAGGCTACATATCTTCCTTCATCGGCCAATTGCGGCACGATCTGGCTTGGCGGGAGATGCGCATAGGCTTTGCTGTTGCACAGCGTCACGATGCCTTGCCGTTCAAGCTCACTGAGCGCGTTGTTCGGTATCGGCCTAAGCGTCGTCGTGCGTCCATCTGCCAAGAGTTCTTGCGGCAAGCTCCAGCGTTGCAGTGTCCTCAGTGAAATGCCTACCTCCTGACAAGCAGGCGCCCTGCGGGCGCCCGCCAGAATGGCTTCATTAAGCCAATCAACGAGTAAATACCGTTCTGGCAACAAGGTCAGGTGGCCTCGTCGTCGCTCCCCCAGTAGGCATTGAGCTTTTTTCGTAGTACCAGTAAGGCCGCTGTTTCAGCCAGGGCTGCATCTTTGCGGCGCAACTCACGTTCAAGTTCACGGATACGATTTTTATCATCCCGTGACTGTCCGGAGCTTGCAGTTTTCGCGGTTGACTGTTTCGTGCTGCCGGCGATAAAAGCGTTGCGCCAATCGGTTATTTGCTCGGGAAAAATACCTTTTCGTCGGCAGTACTCACCGATTTCCAGTTCCGATAGCGAACCTGTTTCTATGATGATCGCCAGCTTAGATTCGGCTGACCAATTTTCGGCCGGTTGCTTGGCATCGGACAATTGCGTTCCTCTGGCGGCAGCTTGTTTGCGCCAATAATGGAGAGACATATCGCTACAACCTTCGCGCCGAGCGACCTCCGCCGCCGAGAGGCTCAGGGGCGGAAGCATCATTTTCAGCAGCGCAGCTTTACGTTCTTCTGAATAGAAAGGCATGACCATACTCTTGCCGCCCCCGGAATGCTTTTCAAAAAGCGGGGGACACGACAACTACCCTGACACCGGGGGCACAACTCAACGCCTTGCTCAAAGACCTCACCGACTTCTACATCGACAAAGGCCTGGTCACCAGCCGCGCTTACTTGCCCCAGCAAGATATGTCCAAGGGGCATCTTCAAGTGCTGGTGGTGGAAGGCAAGCTTGAAGGCCTGAAGGGCGCCGACAGCAGCAAGTTGTCGGATCGCGAACTGGCCATGGCCTTTCCCGGCAAAAGCGGCGAGATATTGAACCTGCGGGAAATCGAGCAGGCCGTCGATCAGCTCAACCGCTTGCCATCCAACCAAGCCCAAATGGAACTGACCCCAGGCGATGCCGTGGGCGGCAGTTCGGTGCTGGTCAAAAACAACCCGCAGAAGCCCTGGCGCGCCAGCCTGTCGCGCAACAACGATGGCCAGAAAAGCACCGGCGAACAGCAGTGGGGCACCGGCTTTGAATGGGATAGCCCCTTGGGCCTGGCCGACCAACTGATTCTGCGCGGCGGCCATGACGCCGTCAGCGACCACCAGAAAACCTCCAAGAACGCGATGCTCTACTACAACGTGCCGTGGGGCTGGTGGAACTTCAGCTACAGCTATAACCAGAGCGATTACCGTTCGGTTGCCCAAGGCGACGGCTTTGACTTCAAGCAAACCGGCGACAGTGAAAACCACCAACTGCGCGCTGAACGGGTGATCCACCGCGACGCCCTGAGCAAAACCTCGCTCAACGTCGGCCTGTCCCACCTGCGCACCAACAACTACATCGAAGATAGCCGCCTGGCCGTCAGCAGCAATCGGCTCAGCGAGTTGCAGTGGGGCATCAACCACGGTCGGCGAGTTGGCAGTGCGTTTGTCAACGTTGACCTCGGCATGCAGGACGGCATCGGTTTGCTCGATGCCCAGGCGCAACATGAGCGCGATCAGAACGGCAATCGATTGGCCAATTCCCGCTACCGCAAATACACCGCCACCGTCAGCTACCTGCAACCCTTCACGCTGTGGGGCGAGTCGTTCAGTTTCACCAGCCTAGCCACCGGCCAACGCAGTGAAGACGTGCTCTTCAGCCCCCAGCGCATGAGCCTCGGCGGCTCGGCGTCGGTACGCGGCTACAAGGACCAGCAACTGACCGGCGACAGCGGCGGTTACTGGCGCAATGACCTGCGCTGGAGCCGCCCGGTCACGCTCGGTTGGCTGCGCCCGGTGTTCGGTGAGTACGGTGCCAGCGTGGGCTACGACCAGGGCGTGATCCGCAATGGTCGCTACAGCGGCGAGGTGCACGGCCGCGTCTCAAGCAACTCCCTTGAGCTGTTCGCCCGCGGCCAACACGTGAGCACCAGCGTGACCTTTGCCCACTCGCTGGAAAGGCCGGCCGCGCTGCTTGAGCGCGAAGCACCGATCTACTTCCGTATGGATTTCTTCCTGTAATTCAACGCCCAGTTGCAACGAGAATTTGAAATGGATGTTCGCCAATTTGCCTTCCTGGTTCGCCAGCCTTCTGCTGCCCTGAAAAGCCGTGACGCGTTCCTCGGCCTGCCCAAACGTGGCCTGGCACTGATCCTGGCCAACGCCCTTTTCTGGCAACCGCTGCTGGCTCAAGCCGAAGGCATAGTGGTCAGCGCGCCAGGCACCACCGTGGGCGCGGCGGGCAATGGCGTGCCGGTGGTGAACATCGCCACCCCCAATGGCAGTGGCTTGTCCCACAACCAGTTCAAGGACTACAACGTCGGCGCCAACGGCGTAATCCTCAACAACGCCACCGAACGCACTCAATCGACGCAACTGGGCGGCCTCATCCTCGGCAACCCGAACCTGCAAGGCCGCGCCGCCAATATCATCCTCAACGAAGTCAACGGCGGTAGCCCCAGCCAACTGCGCGGCTACACCGAAGTGGCGGGCCAGTCGGCCAAGGTCATCGTCGCCAACCCCTACGGCATCACCTGCAGCGGCTGCGGCTTCATCAACACCCCCAACGTCACCCTGACCACCGGCAAACCAATACTCGATGCAAGCGGCCAACTGCAGCGTTACCAGGTCGATGGCGGCGCCGTCACCATCGACGGCCAGGGCTTGAATGCCGACAACGTCGACCGCTTCGAAATCATTACTCGCTCGGCCAAGATCAATGCGCAGATCAACGCGCGCAACTTGAGCGTGGTTGCCGGTCGTAATGATGTCGATGCTAAAAGCCTGCAAGCCACTGCCCGCGCCGATGACGGCAGTGCCAAGCCGGAGCTGGCGATTGACTCGACGGCGTTGGGCGGGATGTATGCCGGGGCGATCAAACTGGTGGGCACCGAGGCCGGGGTGGGCGTCAAGCTCGACGGTACGTTAATGGCCAGTGGCGGTGATATTCAGCTCGATGCCAATGGACGACTGAGTTTGGCCAATGCCAAAGCCAGCGAAGCGGTGGTGATCAAGGCCGGTCAATTGGACGCTGCTGGGGCTGTGTATGCCGGCACGCGAATCGATGTACAAACCACGGCAGGCCTGAGCAACCAGAAAAGCCTGGCGGCCCGCGACAGCATCACCGTGACCAGCGGTGGGGCGCTGATCAACAGCGGCATCATCGAAGCCGGCGTCAACGCCGATGAAAGCCGCAATGCCAGTGGCGATGTCAGCCTGCACGCGGCGAACCTGAGCAATAGCGCCAGTGTGGTCGCCAGCCGAACCGTCATCGCGACAGCCAACCAAACCTTGAACAATCAAGGCGGTACACTGAGCGGTACCACCGCTGTGATTAACGCCGGTCAACTCGACAACCGCGGCGGTCGTGTACTGGGTACGGACTCGCTCAAGGTCACGGCCACCGGCCTGGATAACCGCACCAACGGTTTGCTGCACAGCGAAAACAGCACCGACGTTACGGTAACCGCTGCGCTGGATAACCAGAGCGGTCGCGTGATCGGCCTGAAAAACCTGACGCTCAACGCAGGCCAACTGACTAACGATAACGGTCTGGTCGCCAGCCAGGCGCAAGCCCATGTATCCGCTGGGCAACTGAGCAACCAAGCGGGTGAAATCTCCGCCAACCAGACCACCGTGGCCGCCACTACCGTGGATAACCGTTCCGGCAAGTTGCTGGGCAGCAACCTCAACGTGACCGCCAGCGGTGCCATCGATAACCGCCTGGGGATTTTCTCTGCCACCAGCCTGCTGACGGTACAGGCGGCCAACCTGGATAACCGCGACAAAGGTTCCATCGCCAGCCAAGGCCTGATGAACCTGACCGTCACCGGGCTGCTGGACAATCGCAATGAAGGCAACCTGGCCAGCCAGGGTGCTCAGCAAATAACCGCCGGGCAATTGAACAACAGCCAGGGCGGGCTGGTATCCAGCAAAGCCACAATGACGCTGCGCGGCGACACCCTGATCAACCAAGGCGGCTTGGTGATTGCTGACGATGCGTTGACCCTCACCGGCGGCGATCTGGATAACAGCCAAGCAGGCGTGATCAGCGCCAAGGCCACTGCACACGTGCAACTGAACCAGTTGAACAACAGCAGCGGCGGCAAGTTGGGCAGCGATGGTGCGCTGACCCTCAACGCCAACCGGCTCGAAAACGGCGCCGGTCGTATCAGCGCCAAGGGCGACTTGCAGGCAACGGTCGGTGTGCTAAATCAACAAGCGGGCGAACTCGTCAGCGACGGTGCCCTGACACTGCGCGGCACCTCGCTGGACAACCGCAACGGCGGCCTTGTCGCGGCCACCCAAGGCGTGGACCTGAGCAGCCAGACCATCCTTAACCAGCAGGGCGAGATCTCCAGCCAGGCCAAGGTGCTGGTAGTTGCCGACCAACTGAACAACACCACCGGCAAAGTCATTGGCGACAGCGGACTGACCCTCACGGTGCAACGCCTACTCAACCAGAGCAAAGGCTTGCTGGCGGGGCGCGAGAGCCTTGTGCTGAGCGGCGCACAACTGGACAACAGCCAAGGTGGCCGCGTTACCAGCCAAAAAGACCTGAGCATCACCCTTACCGGCGCCTTGCTCAACCAAGGGCAGGGCACGCTGCTCAGCGAGGGCGGGTTGGCGGTCAAGGTTGGCACGTTGGACAACAGCCAGGGCGGCATTCTGTCGGCGGCCAATGCGCTGTCGATCACCACGCAGGGCCAACTGAACAATCAGGCCGGCAAATTGCTGGCCGATGGCTCGGCCACGTTGGTGAGTGCTGCGCTGAACAACAGTAAAGGCGGCGTGATCAGCGCCAAGCAACAGGTTGATGTACGCAGTGCCGGCTTGGACAATAGCCAGCGTGGCAGTATCAGCAGTGATGCTGGTATCACCCTCAACGCAGGGCAACTGGACAACAGCCAACAAGGTTCGATCTTCGCTAAGTCCACGGTCAAGGCAACCCTGAATGGGCTGGACCAACATGACCGTGGTGAGCTGGTCAGCAATACCGGCATCGAACTGGACTTGAACCATGGGCAACTGATCAACCGTGACCACGGCCTGATCGCAACACCGGGTCAACTACTACTGAACAACCTGGGCAGCGTCGACAACAGCCAGGGCGGTGAAATCTCCAGCACCCAGTCATTCCTGCTGATGGCCGATGCGCTGAATAACCGCGGCGGCAAAGTCATCAGTGGCGACAGCCTGCAGGTACGTATTGCCAAAGCGCTGGATAACAGCGTGGAAGGTGTACTGTCCGCCAAGAGCGTTCTGCAAGTGGCAGCCGAAAGCCTGGACAACCAGGCCGGTGGCGCACTCGCCAGCCAGGGCACGCTGGACCTGAAGGTCACCGGCGCACTGGACAACCATAACCAAGGGCTTATTTCCGCTGCCACAGCCTTGACCACTAACGCAGGCTCGTTGGACACCAGCGACAAGGGCCGCCTCTCGGCGGGCACGCACCAGGCCCTCAACACCGGCGCGCTGGATAACCACCAAGGCGGACGAATCGTCAGCGACGGTAGCCAGACAGTCACTGCCGCCAATGTGGATAACCGCACGGGTGTGATCGGCAGCCAACAGGCGCTGAACCTGACCACTGCCAACCTCGATAACACTGCCGGGTTGATCAATAGCCAGGCGGACCTGACCCTGACCGGGCAAACAGTCGACTCAAGCCAGGATGGGGAAATCTCAGCCAAAGGTGATTTGACGCTCATCGTCCAACAGCTGATCCAGCGCCAGGGCCGCTTGATCGGCGAGCGCGCCGTAACCCTCGACCTGCAAGGCGGGAACCTCGATAACAGCGCAGGCTTGATCAGCGCCAGAGGCCCACTGACGTTCGCACGCCTGGCCAACCTGACCAACCGCGAACAAGGCGAAATCTCCAGCCAGACTGCGTTCACCGTGGCCGCCAAACGCATCGATAACGGCGATCGCGGCGTCATCCTCAGTGCCGATCAATTGCGCCTTGAAGCAGATGCTGTGGTCAACGCCAACAAGGGCTTGATCTCCGGCTGGAATGGTTTGACGGTGGTCGGCGACAGCCTGGACAACAGCGGCGAAGGCACGTTGTCGAGCAAGAGCGGCACCCTGCACACCGACCTCACAGGTGTATTGGATAACCACGCAGCGGGTGCTCTGGTCAGCCAGGGCAAACAAACCCTCATCGCGGGCAGCCTGAACAATGATCAAGGGATCATCTCCGGCCAGGCTGATGTCAGCCTCAACGTGGCCGGCCGCTTGGAAAACAGCAACAACGGCTTGATCTCCGCAGCCCAGCACTTGGACTTCAATAACGCTCAGAGCCACATGCTCAACCGTGGTGGTCGGATCAACGCTGCCAGCCTCTCACTGCTCGGTGAAAGCCTGGACAACAGCGGCGGTCAACTGATCAGCCAGGGCACCTTGGAAGGCACCCTCAGTGGTGCGCTGATCAACGCCAACAACGCCCGCCTGGCCAGTGGCGCAGCCCTGTTGCTGAACGCCGCCAGCCTGGACAACCGAGGCGGTCAACTGGTCAGCCAGGACCGCCTTGACCTCACCCTCGCCAAGGGCGACCTGGATAACAGCGCCAAAGGCACACTCGCCAGCCAGAAAGACCTGGTGATCAAGCTGTTGGCCGGTGACGTTCACAACCAGCAAGACGGCCTGATGTTTAGCCAGAAGGGCAAGCTCGACCTTACCGCCCGCACCCTCACCAACTATCAAGGCACGCTGCAAAGCCAGACCGATAACCGCCTGCGCCTCAGTGGCGCTCTGAATAACCAGGGCGGTCGCGTCGACAGCCTCAGTGGCAACCTGGACCTGGAAACGGCCAGCGTCGCCAATACCGCAGGTGGCATCCTCAACAGCAGCAAAGGCTGGATCAAGCTGGTCACTGGGCTGTTCAACAACGGCAGCGGCATCACCCAGGCGCAGTCGTTGAACATCGAAGCCAAAGGCGGGCTGCTCAACCAACTGGGGCATCTGTCGGCCCTTGGCGGCGACAGCCAGATTGTCACCACTACCCTGAATAACCAGGGCGGCGGTGTGTATGCCGACACCTTGCTTAAAGTCACCGCCCAGGACTTCGACAACCAGGGCACAGCGGCCAACAACGGTGGCAAGGTCGGTGCGCGCACCATTGACTTCGGCCTCACCGGCACCCTGAGCAACCGCAATGGCCTGATCGAAAGCGACGACACCCTGAGCCTCGTCGCGCAGACCATCGACAACGTCAGCGGCAACCTGCGCGCCATGGGCCGGGTTGGCACCACTGATATTCGCACCACGGGCCTGTTCGATAACCGCTTCGGCGCGCTGGAAAGCGCCAACGAAACCCTCAACCTGCAAGCGGCCAGCCTGGATAACAACGGCGGGCGTATCGTCCACACTGGCGGCGGTAAATTCGACCTCACGTCCGATCAAGTCACCCGCGCCGGCGGCAGCTTCGTCACCAACGGCCAACTGGACATCAAGGCTGCCAGCTGGACCAACAGCAGCGTGATCCAGGCCGGGCGCCTGAACCTCGACATCGGCCAATTCACCCAGACCGCCAGCGGCCAGTTACTCGGTGCGCAAAGCCTGACCGGCATCGGCGACACCTGGACCAACGACGGCCTGCTGGCCAGTGACGGTACTCTCAAACTGACCCTTACAGGCGGTTACAGCGGTAACGGGCGGGTCAGCAGCCTGGGCGATATGACCCTCGCGGCGGCCAACCTGGACCTGGGCGAGAATGGTCGTATTGCCGGTGGCGCGCTTACTCAAATCACGAGCACCAACGTCCTGAACAACCGTGGTCGCCTGACGTCCGTAGGTGATCTGACAGTCAACGCCGCCACCTTGAACAACTACGGCACCCTGGGCGGCTCCGAGAGCGTGCGCCTTAACGCCACCCATCTGCTCAACGAAAAAGGCCTTCTGTTCAGCGGCAAGGACATGACCCTGCGGGTCAACGACTTCAGTAACCGCTTTGGTGATGTCTACAGCCTGGGCGGTCTCGACATCGCCCGCGACGATGCCAATGGGCGCAGTGCGCTGATCGAAAACGTCTCCGGTACGCTGGAGAGCGACGGCAATATGCGTTTGCTGGCCGATACCCTGAGCAACCGGCGCGACCAGTTCACCACCGAAAAAAGCCTGGTTTCCGGGAGCATCAGTGTCTACGGCAACGACTACTGCAAAGGCAAGGGCTGCGAGCTGAAGTTCAGCGGCGTCGAAACCTATGAGGACGTCATCAAAGGCAGCTCCGCCTCCGCATTCATCAATGCCGGTGGCGACCTGACGGTGGGCAGCCAGACCTTCGATAACCTCTACAGCTCGGTATCGGCCGCTAAAAACATCCTGATCAACACCGACGTGCTGAACAACACCGGCGCTGCCGGCGGTGAGCAGCGTAATTTCGGTTACGCCTACTACACGCGTAACCGGTCGGCTTACTCATTGCTGATGAGCGAAGTCGAACAGTTCAACCGTAGCAACGATCCCAGCTCAAGTGACTATAAGCCGGGTCAGTACACGTTCGACCAGTTCATTGAGAAGACGAGGTTCTCGGATACCTACTTCACATCACCTATCGACTACACCGTACCCACCTCTGGCAGCGTGATCGCCCAAGCGGTGATCCAGGCAGCCGGATCGATCACCGTTAACGCAACCAAAGAAATCAACAACAGCGTCATCCGCCCGAATGCCACCAACATCGACACCCCCGCGGCCAACCGCAACACCAACTCGGATGTATTTGCCTCCACGGTAAAACCGGCGATCACCGCGCAACTACCGCCAGACCTGGCCCAACGTCAGGTCAACCCAGTGACCTTGCCGGGCTTCAGCCTGCCAACGGGTGAGAACGGTCTATTCCGTCTCAGCGGCCAGGCCGCGAAGGCCGGTGCAGCGGGTAAAGCGGATACCGCTACCGGTGACTTCAATGTCAACGGACGTGTCATCACCGCCGCCGACCGCGAAAAAAACCTCGACTACACCGCCGTGCAAGAACGCGGTTTCAGCCTCGACGGCCAGCCCGTCAGCGGTGCAGTCAACGGCCAGGGCCCGCTGGCGTTGGACAACCGCGCGCCCTCCGTCACCCGCGTTCAAGGAATGCCGGACATTACCCCGGTAGACAACAGCCACAAATACCTGATCGAAACCAACCCGGCGCTCACCGACCTCAAGCAGTTCATGAGCTCCGACTACCTGCTCGGCAAACTGGGCTACAACCCCGACACCAGCTGGAAGCGCCTGGGCGACGGCCTGTACGAGCAGCGCCTGATCCGCGAAGCCGTGGTGGCCCGCACCGGCCAACGCTACATCAACGGCCTCGCCAGCGACGACGCACTGTTCCGCTACCTGATGGACAACGCCATCTCGTACAAGGACTCGCTCAACCTGCAACTGGGCGTATCCCTCACCGCCGAGCAAGTCGCGGCGCTGACCCACGACATCGTGTGGATGGAAGAAGCCGAGGTCAACGGCCAGAAAGTCCTCACCCCCGTGCTCTACCTGGCCCAGGCCAACAACCGCCTGGCCCCCAACGGCGCGCTGATCCAGGGCCAGGACGTGAGCCTGATCAGCGGCGGCGACCTGCGCAACAGCGGCACCCTGCGCGCCACCAACAACCTGAACATGGTGGCCGGCAACATCGACAACAGCGGCCTGATGCAAGCCGGCAACCGCCTGGAAATGCTCGCCACCGACTCGATCCGCAACACCCGTGGCGGCATCATCAATGGCCGCGACATCAGCGCCACCGCCGTGACCGGCGACATCATCAACGAACGCACCGTCACCACCTTCAAACAGGACGGCCAGGGCTACCAACTGCGCAACGACGTGGCCAGCGAAGCCTCACGCTTCGAAGCCACCGACACGCTCAAGCTGAACGCCGGCCGCGACGTGCTCAACCTCGGCAGCAACCTCAAGGCCGGTGGCAACGCCAGTGTCACCGCCGGGCGTGACGTACTGATCGCCAGCCAGACCGAACAGGACGACTACGCCTACCAACGACGCCGCATCAGCGGCACCGAGCAAACCATCCTGCAACACACCTCTGCCGTGGACGTGGGCGGCAACCTCGCCATCGACGCCCGGCGCGACATCGCCGTGGTCGCCAGCACCGTCAGCTCCGCCAAAGACCTCAGCGTCAAAGCCGGCGAAAACCTGACCCTGGCTGCTGCCGCCAACGAACAACACGACTACTCCAAAGGCAAAAAAGGCGGCACCAAAACCACCACTCAACTGGACGACGTCACCCAACAAAGCGCCGAACTCAAAGCCGGCGGCGACCTGATCGCCATTGCCGGCACCGACCTCACGCTAGTCGCCAGCAAAATCAGCGCGGGCAACGAAGCCTATGTGCATGCGGATAACGAACTGCAAATGCTGGCGGCGCAAGACAGCCACTACTCGCTGTATGACATGAGCAAGAAGGGCAGTTGGGGCAGCAAGAAGACTCAGCGTGATGAAGTGACCGATGTGAAGAACATCGGGAGCGAAATCAAGACTGGGGGTGATTTGACGCTGGAGAGTGATGGGGATCAGAAGTACCAGGCGGCGAAGCTTGAGAGTGGGGGGGATATTGCGATTGTCAGCGGTGGGGCGGTGACGTTTGAGGCAGTGAAGGATCTGCATGACGAGAGCCACACCAAGAGCAAGGGCGACCTCGCCTGGACCAGCTCCAAGGGCAAGGGGAATACCGACGAGACGTTACGCCAAACGCAGATGATTGCAGAAGGCAGCGTCGTGATTAAAGCCGTCGATGGCTTGAAAATTGACATCAAGCAGATCGATCAAAATACGGTTAGCCAGACGATTGATGTGATGGTCAAAGCCGACCCGCAACTGGCCTGGCTAAAAGAGGCCGAGCAGCGTGGGGACGTGGATTGGCGCCAGGTTAAAGAACTGCACGACAGTTTCAAATACAGCAATTCAGGCTTGGGCGCCGGCGCGCAAATCATCATTGCGATCATCGTTACGTACTTCACGATGGGGGCCGCCAGCGGTGCAATTGCCGCAGCGGGTTCGGGGACATCGATGGCGAGTGCCACGGCTGTTGGGACTGCGGCCACGTCTGCCGGATGGGCCAATGCTGCGGGCCGTGCTTGCTGGCATGGCGAGTAACGGTGCGATCAGCGCCATCAATAACCGTGGAAACCTGAGCACCGTCTTAAAGGATGTCACTTCCAGCGACGCGATGAAAGGCTACGTGGTGTCCGGCGTCACTGCGGGCTTGACTGCAGGTGTCTATGACAAATGGACCGGCACTCAGACAGGTACTTCCACTGCACTCCCCAACTCAGGTGCAGTTGCCACCGTAAGTCCGTTGAGCACTTGGCAAGGCGTGGGGCAGTTCACGGCCAACCAAGTACTGCAAAACGGAACATCACTATTGGTGGATCGGGCGCTCGGGGGCGAAGCCCGTCTTGGCGACGCGTTGCAGAGTAGTTTGGCTAACGCATTTGCGGCTTATGGATTCAACCTGGTCGGGGATATTTCCAAGAACCGGTTTGCAGAAGGTGGCATTACCAAGATTGGGCTACATGCCTTGATGGGCGGGTTGGCAGCTGAGGCTTCTGGAGGAGATTTCCGCACAGGCGCTCTGGCAGCGGGTGTGAATGAGGCATTGCTGGATAGCCTTGCCAAGAATTACGCCGACATGCCCGATGACCAGAAGAAAGGTTTGCTGGTCATGAACTCGCAGTTGCTTGGTGTGCTTGCGGCATCGGTACAGAGCAATGCGGATGCGGAAAGCCTGCAAACTGGGGCGTGGGTGGCAAAGAATGCCACGCAATACAACTACCTGGGCGATCATCAAAAGGCTCAGAGAGCGAAAGAGCTGGAAGAAAGCAAAGATTCACTGGAAACACTCAGGATCAATACGAAGTGGGAATTGATCGACGCCGGGCAGGACGCCAGCTTTGCGGGTGGGGCAGTGGTTGGGGTGCCGGAAGGGCTACTGGATACGGTCAAGGGTATCTTGGAAGTTGCCGTCAGTCCGATAGAGACGTATCAGGCGTTGAGATCAGTGCTTGAAAGCGGGGATGTGCTGGGTAATGTCTCGGACGCGGTGAAGCAGTCCTACATCGCACGAATTGACAATCTGGAAGCGGAGTATGAAAGAGCTGGGGCGGGTGGATCTTTTAACGCAGGGCGTGAAACCGGGAAGCTGATAAGCGACGTGGTGGCGCTTGGGACGGGGGTTGGGGGAGCGCTAAAAAGCGGGGCCTTGCTCGTCGAAAAGGTCACTGCTAAGGTTGTTAAGGTGGAGTTGACGGGGGCAAAAGCTACTGGTACGGCTGGGAAGGAGATTCCCGCGACCTCTCCGATAGCCAAAGAGGGGTTGAAAAACGACCTTGCTGCCCAAGCTGGCATACCTCGCGATATTGTTGGTAAGCCTTCTAGTATTTGGGGGAAGTCAATAGATGATGTTAAGCAGTCGCTGGTCCTTGATGGTGCGACCGTTATACCAAAACCAGCACTATCTGGTACTTCAGGCAAAGCACAAGCTTATACAGTAGAGGGCCACGCATCTGTCAAAGAGGTTCAATATCATCCGGGTGGTGGAACACACGGGTCTGGCGACTACTACAAGCTGGGGCTTAAGGACGGTACGGAAATACGAGTTATTGATCCGTCTATAAGATTTTCACCGGGCACTATTACAAAGAATCAAAAATATTTTGATCCTAATGGCGTCAGATTGAAGTATGAGGGTGGTCAGTGGAAACCTTGGGAGTAATACAGTGAGTACCTATTGTCCAGACCTGGATGCGAGCCTTATTCCTGGGGTAAGTGCGGCAGGTTTCGAGCTTGGAGAATCTATCTCTACGGTTGTGAAGAAAATCGGAGCAGTGAGTTGGTACGAGTCCGATTCATCGGTAGATAATGTGCTTGCTCAAAATAGTTCTTGGGTCGGGTTGAGGTTGAAGTGTGGTTCAGCTATTGAGCTGGATGAAACGGTTTTCTCGTATGTTTATTTGAATGAAACTATATCTTTGTATTTTGAAGGGGGGGGCAGGCTTTATAGAGTGGCTGTTGGCAAAGGATATCGAGGAAGCTTTAATGGGATAAAGCCAGGGGATGATTTACGGCCTCCTGATGGCGGGTTTGATATTTTATTCAATGATATGGATGATGATTTTCTTCTTGTGAAAGATGAGAAAATATTGGAGGGGATTAGCTTTGTAACAGACTACAGGGCATCTTTGGAGCATGCCCCAGAGCAAGCCATTCAATTCATATCCATACATAACTGGTCACTTCGATAGCTATTTTTTGGCAGAAAAGGGGACAGATTTGAATGGCACTTACTGTCTAGTCCTGAAATAGGTTTACATCTTTTGATCTGTTTTTAAGGAGTACGTAATGGAATGAGGAAAAAAGGCTTAGTCAGCGTGTCTATACACCGTTTTTAAATTGTCTTTCATTGACTAGTTTTGAAGTTTAATTTTGATAAGGTCTTTAGATGCAGTGAGTGAGTCTCTATAGAATATTCTATTTTTTTGCATAAAGATGGGGGGCTAAAGTCCTTTATTTCTATTTATCAATATTTTTGGTATGTATAAGAGTGTGAAATATAAAATCAAAGTAATGAAGTAGGTAATGAATAGTATGCCCGAGGAAAAAAGCGCATAGGTAAGTATGTTTTTCCCGAATAACCCCCATTTCAAATTGTGAGCGGCTAGGTCGTGCGGGTAAAAATAGCTCACGGATACGATCATGTAGATAAAGCACAATAAAACTACTGAGCTGAATAGATATTTGGTGATTGTCATGGTTGCATATTGATCAGCATCGATGACCATCCCCTTGCGTACCTTCAAGAAAAAGATTGCCGCAAATATCGGACCGAGCAAGCCAATGTAGTTTGTTATGACCTTGGAGCTGAAAGGGAAGTTAGACGACCAAAACCCTACCAGACCGAGCAGGTAGGTGTTTATGAAACTTTCAATCCTTGTGAAGGGCGCGGATGTAGCGTTTGCAGGAAAGAAAAAAGCTATGAGAAATATAGGTACCATGGTTAGTGCAATGAACAAATAGGGCAGCGGTATGGATTGTTTGATTTTTTTGTTCATTTTTTGGAGTCCTGATGTACGATTTTTAATGCTAACACGCTTGGGTCCGGACAAGGCTCGGCCTGCCCGGACCCTTTGTTTTAGTTAAGAATCATGTTGTTGATCTCATCGACCTTGGCAGCATCAAAATAGGCAGCCGTTGCTGCCATCATCAAGGCAACCACGACGACTCCTGCGGCAGCCGACGCAAAAACGGGGAAAAAGAACGCCATGCTGGTGGCGACCAAAATTCCCGCACCGGTGCCGACCGCCATTGCTTCAAGCTCAAGCATGAGAGGCTTCCAGTCGCCGGTTTGAAAACCGGAGACGGTTTTTTCTCGGATGGCTTCTGCTTGTACTACTTTACCGACTACACCGAATGCTTTCCCCAAACGGGTGATGTTATCCGCGAACGTCGCTTTATCCAGAGCATTTAGCGCATCGACTACTGCTTGCGTGTCCAACGCATTCAATTTCATTCTGGGGTTGGCACTGACTTTCTCAAAGGTGGCCATTGCCTCTGCATAACTTCTGATTTTCTTGCCAGAGATTTCAGCTTGCATGTCTTGGGCGACTTTGCTCAAGTTGGCACCATATTTTTGAAGCATGTGTTCATTGGCAGTCGATACGAAGCTGACAGCATCTGTATAGGCAGCCTTTTCGTCGGGTGTGAGTTCTTTTGTAACGGTAACTGCGGTTTCGCCTTTTATCACAACCTCAAAGGGCATAGCGCCATGAGCGTCCAGTACGCTTTGAAGCGTGTTAGCAGCCGCTTCGCCGATGGCCGCTTTAAAACCGGCAGGCATCGAATCGTACGTGTGGTTGGCTGCGGACACGGAGCCGGTAAATTGATAACTACCGTCCGGACTCTTATTGAGGGTGCCTTGCAAGGTCAGGGAAAGATTGTCTATCCATGTTGCAAGCTGCCAGGACGTAACGTCTGGGGTAAAAGGAATGTTGCCAATGGAAATCGGCGACGTTCCAATTGGCGCTGTGGCTAGAACATCATTGAACACAGCACTTGAGATGCCCGGTGAGTTCAGCCCGAACAGGTTGATTGAGGTCTCGGTTGGAGTGCCTTTGCCATAAAGAAAATGTCCAACGGCTGCGACCGGAGTCAGGTCACCGCCCGATAGGCCTGGGGAGGAGGTTACGCCACCTGAATGGAAATATTGCTGGGCGTAATTGAGACCATGACCAGAAGTCAGACCCGGATTAAAGTAAAGGTAGCTGTCTGCAAACGGCACCGATTGCAAGTCATGGACGATCCCTGGCGCTGGCCCACCGGTTATCCCCCAGGTGACCTGCTCGTTGGCGATTTTGATTAGCATCTCGCGCCATAGCCCTTGGCGATAATAAGCAAAGCGTTCCAGCATCTGCCCTTGGAACACAACTGCCGGGTTCGGCGCAGGAAACGGCAGGCCTCCTGGATTGGCCGGGTAACCAGGCTCGGTGGCCGTGACGACGATTGGTGGAAGGACGATAGTCATGAGTCGATATCCTTATCGATATATATTTCGGTCAATGGTTGGGAATTACCCCTCTGATTCGGCCTCGCCGCGCTGCTCGTTGGTAGCGAATAATCGGCATAAGATGAAGCCTGCCAATACTGTGTATCCGTACAGTTTTATTTGCAAGGCGATTATATGCATTTATGCATTTTTCTGATGTGCGGTTTATTTTCCGTGCTCACGAACGCCCCGCGTACCCGGCGGTTTGTCCTAAAAAGGAGGAACGATACGATGCTCACAGCCTCTTCCTGCAATTTCCGACATAGCTCGCTTCCCTCACGACGAGCGAACGCTGCGGTGGCCTCCTGAGATGAACGCGCATACCCCCTTGGCAGCCCTCGCCGGTAACTATCTTCACGGCGACATAGTGCCTGCCCACCGACATGATGAGGGCCAACTGGTCTATGCCATCAACGGTGTGATGCTGGTGTCGGTGCAGCAGACAACCTGGGTGCTGCCTTCCGGGCACGCGCTGTGGGTGCCCCCGGCGATGGAGCATCAGATCCGCATGACCGGCGAGGTGCGTATGCGCACCTTGTTGATCTCGCCGGGGGCGCACGGTCGGTTGGCGCAGGCGTGTGAGGTGATCAGGGTTTCACCCTTGCTGCGCGAGCTGATTGTGGCTGCTGGCGATGAGCCTGACAGCCAGCCGGCGTCGTTGCGTCATGTGCAGATTGTCGAGCTGATTTTCTCCGAGCTCGACCGCGCGCAGCGGGTGCTGGCGCATGTGTCGATTCCGGATGAGCCCAGGCTCAAGGCGCTGTGCGCGGATTTTATCGACAACCCTTCCCAGGAGTCGAAACTGGAACACTGGGCGGCGCAACTGAATATGAGTTCGCGCACCCTGGCTCGGCTGTTCCAGAAAGAGTTGGGCATGAGTTACGGCGAGTGGCGCAAGCGCACGCGGTTGCTGCTCAGCATGCAGCGGCTGGCCAGTGGGGCCTCCATTTTGGAGGTGGCCTTGGAGCACGGTTACCAAAGCCCGAGTGCATTTACCGCGATGTTCAAGCGCACCCTGGGTTACACGCCGAGTCACTGCCGCCTGGTCTGAATTCACTGCGATAACCGTGACTGGACCTTTGGCGAGGGGCGACGAAGGTCCAATGTGGCTGGCTTGCCTGCGAAAGCGGTAGTGCAGCAACAGATGCACCGACTGACACACCGCCTTCGCGGGCAAGCCCGCTCCCACATTTTTGAACGAGAGTTCGACGCCATCAGTGGCCGCGATTCAGAAGCGCCGTCCCACCTTGTCCCAATCAAAACGATGGTTGTCCAGAACTCGGGAGATGCGCACCCCGTTGCGCTTTTACCCTGCGTCTCTACTTGGCCTTCTGGATTTCTTCGATGGGTTCGCCTTCTTTTCCCCCACGGCATGGCCGTCTCTCGCTGCTCGGCTTGGCGGTGGCGTTGTTGGCGGGGTGTTCGTCCTGGATCGCCCATACACCGGCGCAGCCCCATCCGGAACGCATCAATGCCCTGAGTCGCCTGCCGCAAGGCGTGTCGGCCCAGGCATTGCCCGAGCGTTGGTGGCAGCTGTACAACGATCCGCAACTCGATGCGCTGGTGCAACAGGCGTTGCTGCACAACCGCGACCTGGCAGCGGCCCAGGCCCATGTGCAGGCGATGCTGGCCGGCATCATGCAGGCCGATGCCGAGCGCTGGCCGTCCACCCAGGCGTCAGTGGGCGCCGCTTACGGCAAGACCGCCGATGACCAGACCCTGGCCAAGGCCACCGACAGCCATGCGCCGTCGGAGTGGGCCTTCAACCCAGGCTTGGAGCTGGCTTATCAAGTGGATGTGTGGGGCCAGGTTCAGCGCACCATTGAACGGGCTCAGGTGCAAGCCGCGGCGGCGCAGGATGCCGAAGACCTGCTGCGCATCACGGTCGCGGCACAAACCACTCGCGCCTATGTGAATGCCTGCGCGCTGGGTGCGCGTGCCAAGGTCCAGCGCCATTCGTTGGACGTGGTAGGGCGCAGCCTGGCGTTGATTGATCGCCAGCGCCAGGCCGGTGTGGTGACGGACCTTGAATACAGCCGCATGCACGCCCTGCAAGGCGAAACCCAGGCGCTGTTGCCAATGCTGGAGGGGCGTCGACAAGCCGCGTTGTACGAGCTGGCAATGCTCACCGGCGTGGCTGATCTGGACCAAGGCACTGGCGCCGCGCTTTGTGAAGTGGTGCCCCAACTCAATGCCGAGTTGCCGGTGGACGATGGCTGGCAATTATTGGCGCGCCGCCCCGACATTCGGCAGGCCGAGAGAGCGTTGCAGGCGGCCACGCTGCAAGTGGATATCGTCCAGGCCGACCTGTACCCCAAGGTCACCTTCGGCGCTTCAGTGTCGTCCTCGGCCAATAAACCCCATGAGCTGGGCGACAGCAGCGCGCTGATGTTCGGCATCGGCCCGCTGATCACCTGGCAGTTCCCGAATTGGCAGGCCAACCGTGCGCGGGTCCAACAGGCGCGGGCGCTTGAGCAAGGGGAGGTGGCGCAGTTTGAGGCCAGCGTGCTCAAGGCCCTCAAGGAGGTGCGCCAGGCCCTGGCGTTATACGACGGCGAACGCCAGCGCCACGCGGCCCTGAGCCAGGCGCTGGAGAGCAGCCGCCAGGCTTACACATTGGCCCAATTCAACTATGAGGCGGGGGCGATCGACTTTCTCGACGTGCTGGACAGCGAACGTGAGCTGATCCGCTTGCAGGCCACGCGGGCCGACGCCGATGGCCAGTTACTGCAACGCCAGATCAGTCTGTTTCGTGCCCTTGGCGGCGGTTGGCAGCCTTCAACTCCCACCCCCACTTACACTACTTTTTCCGGTACCCAGCCATGAATATCGCCGTTGATGAAACAACTGCTGTCCAGGATGAACAGGTGGCTGAGCACAACTCACGGCGCAAAAGGCAGCTGCTCTTGCTGGGTGGCGCCGCGCTGTTAATCGCGGCGGCGGTGTTCGGCCTGTACTGGATGACGGTCGGCCGCTACCTGGAACAGACCGATGATGCCTATGTGCGGGCCGACTGGATTCCCATCAGCCCGAAGGTCTCAGGCTATGTGGCCGAAGTGATGGTAGAGGATGATCAGCCGGTCAAAGCAGGGGATGTGCTGGTGCGCATCGAGGACCGTGACTACCAGGCCCGCTTGGCACAGGCCCGCGCACAACTGGCCGAAACCCAAGCCTCGGTGGCGGCGCAAGAGGCCAACCTGCACGTCACCGACAGCCTGATCGCCCAGCAAAAAGCCGGCGTTGCCCAGGCCGAGGCCCACGCCCGCAGCGTGGCCGCTGAATTGCGCCGTGCGAGCCTGGATCAGCGCCGCTACGAAGGCTTGGTGCGCGATCACGCCGCCAGCGCCCAGCGCTTGGAAACGGCCGCCGCCAGTTACACCCAGGCCAATGCTGCGGTGGAAATTGCCAAAGCGATGCAGCTCCAACAGGAAACGCACTTGACCGTGGCCGTCACCCGCCGTCAATTGGCCCAGGCCTCGTTCCAGCAGCAGATAGCCCGGCGCAGCCAGGCCGAGGCGCAGTTGAACCTGGCAACGCATGCTCTGGAAGACACCTTGATCCGCTCGCCCATCGACGGCGTGGTGGGGCAGCGCAAAGTGCGTACCCGCCAATACGTCGCGCCAGGGTTGCCGCTGCTGGCGGTGGTGCCTTTGCAGCAGGCTTACGTCGTGGCCAACTACAAAGAAACCCAATTGCGCGATATGCGTGCCGGCCAACCGGTGGATATCAGCGTGGACAGTTATTCGGGACGCAAGCTCAAAGGCCATGTGGTGAGTTTTTCGCCGGGTTCCGGGGCGGTGTTCGCGCTGTTGCCGTCGGACAACGCCACCGGCAACTTCACCAAGATCGTGCAACGCTTTCCCGTGAAGATCGTCATTGATGAACATGACGAAGGCGGACCTATCCTGCCGGGCATGTCGGTGATCACCACGGTGGACACCCGCCCAGATGAGCAGGGCGCTACACATGACTGAAGCGGCTGAAAAGAGCGTCTCCTTTCGCGCCTGGGTGGCGGTGATCGGTGGGCTGTTCGGCTGTTTCATGGCCGGCATGAACGTGCACGTGACCAGCGCCGCGCTGCCGGAAATCGAAGGCTCCCTGGGGGCGACGTTCGAGGAAGGCTCGTGGATTTCCACCGCCTACCTGGTCGCGGAAATTGTGATGATTCCGCTGACCGCCTGGTTGGTGCAGGTGTTCTCCCTGCGACGGGTGATGCTCGTGGGCTCGTTTGTGTTTCTGGTGGCCTCCATTGCCTGCTCCTGGGCGCCCAACCTGCAAGTGATGATCATCATTCGGGTGATCCAGGGCGCTGCCGGCGCAGTGCTGATCCCCTTGTCATTCCAACTGATCATCACCGAGCTGCCGCCCAGCAAAATCGCGATGGGCATGGCCTTGTTCGCGCTGTCCAACAGCGTCGCCCAGGCCGCCGGGCCGTCCATTGGCGGCTGGCTGACCGATGCCTATTCCTGGCGCTGGATCTTCTATCTGCAACTGGCTCCCGGCATTCTCTTGCTGCTGGCGGTGGCATGGTCGATCGATGCCAAACCCATTCAGTTAAGCCTGCTCAAGCGCGGTGACTGGGGCGGAATCATCGCCATGATCGTCGGCCTGGGTGGCTTGCAGATCGTGCTGGAAGAAGGCGGCCGCAAAGACTGGTTCGGCTCCGATTTCATCGTGTGGATGTCGCTGATTGCCGGCGTGGCCCTGGTGTACTTCGTGCTGTCGCAGTTGTATGGCAGCCGCGCCTTCATCAACCTGCGCCTGCTCAAGAGCTACAACTTCGGCGTGGCCAGCGCAGCGATGTTTATCTTCGGCGCGGCCACCTTCGGCCTTGTGTTCCTGGTGCCCAATTACCTGTCTCAGTTGCAGGGCTACAACGCCCGGGAGATTGGCATCAGCCTGATCGCCTACGGCATGGTGCAACTGGTACTGGCGCCGTTCATGCCGCGCCTGATGAAGTGGCTCAACCCGAAACTGATGGTCGCCAGTGGCTTTTTCATCATGGCCCTGGGGTGCTATCTCGGCGCGCACCTGGACGTGGACAGCGCCGCCAACGTGATTATTCCGTCCACCGTGGTCCGGGGCATCGGGCAGCCGCTGATCATGGTGGCGCTTTCCGTGCTGGCGGTGTCTGGCCTGGCCAAAGATGAAGCCGGCTCGGCCTCGGCCTTGTTCTCCATGCTGCGCAACTTGGGTGGTGCCGTGGGCACGGCGGGCCTGACGCAGATCGTGGCCATGCGCGAACGCTTTCACTCTGAGCGGGTAGGGGAGTCGATCACGCTGTTTTCCCCCTCCTTGCAAGAACGCCTGCGCGCGAGCATGGCCGACAGCGAGGCTTTCATCTTCAACCAGCTCTTACCCGCTCAACAGCAGGTGATCGACGGCTTGATCCACACCGTGCGGCGCGAGGCGTACCTGATGGCCTACAGCGATGCGTTCTACGTGGCCTATGTCGCGTTGATCGTGTGCGGTGTCGCGGCCCTGGCATTACGGCAGTCAGCCAAAAACGCATAACCACGCCAAGCAGGTGTTGAATGTGTACAGCTCACTGCGTTGGGTAGGCGCCCACTATCCGCCCCCCGGAAAAAAGGAGCTCTCTTATGCAACAACCCGATACCCTGGTTCGTCACCCAGTCGGCAACCCTGTCGTCGCCCGCGTCAGCGTGAACGGCGATGCTCGCAGCGTGTGGAATGTGGTCGGCGATTTCGCCGGTTTCGCGAAGTTTATTCCGGCCTTGTCTCATATCGAGATGACCGGCGAGGGCGTGCGTTCGGTACGCAAGAAGTTGTTCAAGGACGGCAATGTGGTGATTGAGCAACTCAACAGCCATGACGATCAAGCCATGACCATGACCTGGTCGCTGATTTACACCTCCCTGAACATTGGCAACCTGTGGGCGCAGATGGAAGTGGTGCCCCAAGGACCGACCCAGAGCCTGGCGACCTGGACCATCATTGGCCAGCCCTACGCGGACGGCCAGGAAGACGTACCGGCGTTCGAAGCCTTCCTGCAAGGCTTTGCCGATGACGCGATGAAGAACCTACAGGCACTCTTCAACTGACGGGCACGCTGAAAATGTGCCTAGGTGTAGGAGCGAGCTTGCTCGCGAAAAATCCGAGGACGCCGCGTACTCTGAGCATGCCAGCGTCATCGTTGACGTTCTTCGCGAGCAAGCTCGCTCCTACAGTGGGGTGGGCATTACCCTTTAGTTGATGGCCTGATCAATCCCCGCCTGCAAGGCCTGGCTTTCACTGTGCCCACCCGCGCGCAGCGGGCCCAGGTTGAAGGCTTGGTCCTTGCGCGTGGCGTCGTCATGTTTCTGGGTCAATTCATCCTTGGCACCCAGGGCTAGGTTGACCGGTGACGTCGAAACGTTCAGCCCGACATCGGCACGGTAGTCGCTGCCGGCCAGTGTGGTTGCGGTGACCTTGGAGCCACCCAGCTCGACCTTGCCATTGGGCGCACTGATCCGCGCGCCCGTGAGCTGCGTATCACCCTTGACCTGCAGGTTGACGCCCTGGCTTGCGCGAATGCCTGACGCCTGGGTGACGCTGTCTTTGACCACATGGCTGACATCCAGATACAGGGTCGGGGTGTAGCTGGTGTTGCCGCTCTTGTCACCGAACAACACGTTCTCGGCAGTATTGGCCACCGTGCTGCCGGTGGTGTCTTTGCCACTGACGGTGTAGCTGTCGCTGGTTTTTGGCCAGACCTTATCCTTGAAGCCAGACAGGCGTGTGCCCAGGGCATCGGTCTTGTCTGCCAGGTAAGCCTTGGCCTTGTCCACGCGAGTGCCGAAGGCGCCACGGGGCTCTGGGTTCACGTCGTAGCTGCCACTGCGGGTGAGTTTTTCGCCCAGGCGTTCCTTGGCATTGACCACGCTGTTGACCACGCTGTCCTTGGCCGAAGCCAGATGCCCGGTGCCTTTGTCGACGACGTTCTCCAACTTGTCGCGATGCTTGTCGAACGCGCCTTCAGCCTTGGCTTGCACCTTGTCCTTGAGCGGGCCGGTGGTTTTGGCCAGTTTATCGACCACCCCCGGCTGGTTTTTTTCGACATCCAGCCTGGCGTCGACATTCACCTGGGTGCTGTTGACGTGGTCCTTGCGGCTTTCGACGACGAGGTCGCCGCCCACCGTGCCGCTCACCTTGTCGGCGTCGATACGCGCTCCGGCCAGATGGGTATCGCCGGCACTGTTGAGGGTGACGTCACCCGCCGTGATCACGCTGTTGTGCTGCGTGGTGCCTTGCAAGTGATCCACATCGACCTTGGCCCGCGCATTGATGCCGCGCTGGGTCTTGGGTGTCTCATGTTCACCGGCGTCGGCCAGGGTGGTTTTGCCGACGCTGCCGCCTGCGCCCAGGGTCACGCCCCAGTTGTTATGGGCCTGGGTCGATTGCGCGGACTCCTGCAGGATGCCGCCATTTTGCGCATCGAGGCTAACGCTGGCTGCGCTGACCTGAGTGCCCTGCAAGTGGATGGCATCGGTTGCATCAGCGCCGCTGGCGAGGCTGACGTTGCCGCTGCTGTGCAACTGCCCGACGACGGCGCTCTGGTCGTTTTCTGCCACTTTGCCAATGTTGAAGTTGGCGCTGAGGCTGCCGGTCTTGCTGCTGCTTTCGGCGCTGCTGGTCTTGCCGGCGCCGAGGGTCAGGCCGCCGCCCAGGTTGCTGCCATTGCTGACGTGGCTGTCGGTGGCGGCTTGCAGGTTCAGCTTGCCGCCGGCACTGAGGCTGATATCGCCAGCCTTCGCGCCCGTGCTGCCGATCTGCGTGCCTTGCAGGGTCATGTCAGCGCCACTGCTGAGCTGCACGGGGCCGCTGCCCCGGATGGTCGCGACCTGGGCTTGGCTGTCCTGGGTGTCCAGGCGCTTGTTATCCAGCTGCACACCGGCACCGAGGTTGACGTTGCTGCCATTGGCGCCGGGTGCGGTGCCCACCGTCAGTGAGCCGTTGCCGCGCAGCGTGCTGCTGTTTTTGCTCTGGGTGTCGGTGGCCTGGTTGAGCGCCAGCTCACCGCCGGTCTTGAGGTTGACCCCGGCCTGGCCGCCGTCGAACTGGCTGCCTTCATAACGGGCATCGCCCTTGGCCTCGATGCTCACGCCTTGGCTGGCCACATAGCTACCGACTACTGCTGTGCGGGTGGATTCGCGCACATCGCTGCTGCCGCCCAGGCCGCTGCCGCGCACGTTCACGTCTTCACCGGTGGTGGTGTAGACCCGCACGCCAGCCTTGGCGTCCACGCTTTGCTCGCTGCTGCTGTGGGTGTTGGCCGCTGCCGTGGCAAGGTGCTCGCCGGCCTTGATGTTCAGCCCGCCCTCGGTGGCGCGGTACTGGGTGCCCTCGTCCTGCAACGTGCCGGCTGCATTGACCTGTACCGTGGCGCCACTGAACTGGCTGACCACGGCGGTGCTGTCCTGCGTTGTGCCGGTTTTGTTCGTGTGGCCGACTTCCACATCCAGGCCGACATTGGGTTGCTCGAACGCGTCCAGCAAACCGGGCTGATGGAACTTGGCCTGGGCCACGCCCTCGACGGCTTTTTCGATCGGGCGGGTAATGCCTTTGTATTCCACATTGGCGCCGACGTCGGCGGTCCAGCCGTTTTCCTTGTGGGTGCTGGTCTCGGTGGAATGGGCGGCCTGGTTGTTAATCTGGCCAGCGTTGACCTGCAGCTCGGCGCCGGCCTTGGCCTGTGCACCCTCGCTGGTGAAGGTGTTGCCAGCGTTGATGGTCAGCTTGCCGGTCGCGGCCACGGCGCTGGTTTGCGCGGTGGTTTTTTCAGTGGTGTCTTGGCTGCTTTGGTGGCTGAACTGAGCGCCACTGCCTGCGCGATCAATGCCGCCGGTGTAGTAGAAACTGCCGCCGGTGGTGGTTTCGTCGACGGCTTCGGTGCGCTTGTCGTGGGCGGCCAACAGCTCGACGTTCTTGCCGCTGACGGTGGCATCGCCTGCGTTTGCCTTGAGGTCCGAACCCTGGATGCTCACATCGCCACCGGCTTTTACCACGACGCTGCCGCCCTTGAGGCTGGAAGCCTGCTGCTCGGTGGTGTCGGTCGTGCGGGTTTGCTGCTGGTCTTCATAGCTCAAGCCCGCACGGTACTGGCGGCTGACACCCTCGGTTTCCTTGGCGTAGCCATCGAAGCCACGGGTATGGGTGCGGGTAGTGTCATGGGTGGTGTTCTCGGCGGCAACGACCTTGACATCGCCTTTGGCATCCGCCTGCAGTTCGCCGCCAGCCGACACCTGAGAGCCACTGACGCGGATGTCCTGAGCGCTTTGCAGCTTGAGGTTGCTGTCCGAGCGCAGGTCGCTGGCGACCACGGTGCTGTCCTTGAGGTTCTTGCGGCTTTCATCCTTGGAGATGCCGAAGAACTTGCTGTCATTGCTGTAGCGGTTGTCGTGGGAGGTGTCCTGCACGCCGTCGATCACCAGCGAACCTTTGTCGCTGATGACACTGGCCTGCTTGCCGCCCCGGGCCTGGCTGCCGCTGATGCGCACGTCGTCGGCCTTGACGATCAGCTTGCCATCGGCGTTGACCTTGCTGCCGGTGTTCGACGTCTTGCCCTGGTTGCCGTCGCCGTTCTTGCCGAAGAAGCTGCCGCCGGTGAGGTCGCCGGAGTAGGCGTTGTCGCGGCTGCTCTGGGTACGGCTGGCGCTGGTGATTTCCACCTGCCGGGCGGCCAGTTGAATATCGCCGGGGGTTTTCAGCTCGGCGCCTTGCAATTGCAGCTTCTGTTGGCTGGTCAGCTCCAGTGCCTTGCCGGCCTTGAGGCTGCTGGTGATGCTGCGTTGTTCGCTGCTGGATTTATCCCAGTTGGCTTTCCATAGGTGTTTGCGATGGTTGCCTTGGTCGCGGGTTTCATGGGTTTCGGTGGCGGCGTTAACGTGCAGGTCGGCACCGCTGTCGACGCGCAGGGTGTTGCCCGCTTCCACATGGCTGGCTTTGATCTCGGTATTGGCGCCGGAAGACAGCGCGGCATCCTGTTGCGCCACGACCTTATTGCCGTGCTGGCGCGAGTCTTTGTCGGTGGTGGTGCGGTCGTAGGTTTCGTAGGTGAACAGGAAGTTGCTGTTGTTCCACTGCTCACGCTTTTCCTGGAGCTTGCGGCTTTCCAGGCTGCTGAGGGTCAGGTTGCGGCTGGCGTCGAGTTTGACGTTGCGCCCGCTGACGTCGGTGGCGGCCAGGTTCAAGTCCTTGGCACTGTGCAAGTCGATATCGCCCTGGCGGCTGTGCACGCCAGCGCGGGTGGCGTCGAGGCTGTCGGCACGCACCTGGCCGCTGATATCGAGGTCACCGGCCGAACTGATCTTCACCCCGTCAGTGCCTTGCACCTGCACGCCGCCCACACGCACACCGGCGCCTTCGGCGGTGCTGATGATGTTGATGCGCCCGGCCTGCATGGCGCCGAACAGGCGCGCGTCGATGCGTTG
Source organism: Pseudomonas sp. FJ2-5-13 (assembly GCF_029201605.1). Taxonomy (NCBI): domain Bacteria; kingdom Pseudomonadati; phylum Pseudomonadota; class Gammaproteobacteria; order Pseudomonadales; family Pseudomonadaceae; genus Pseudomonas; species Pseudomonas sp. FJ2-5-13. Next base: position 4,721,332 of record NZ_CP104045.1, on the reverse strand, counting down.
GTCCTGGGTCTTGCTGGCCGGGTCCACCTGGCGCACTTGCCCGCTGGCGAAGTCGACCTGATTGCGGCCCACCGTGAGGTTCAATTGATCGCGAGCACTGAGGCGACCTTCGCTGTCGATGCGCGGCGCGATCAGGTTGATGGAGCCTTCACGGTTTTGCAGGCCCTGGCCTTGCACTGTCAGTTGGCCGTTGGCATCGCGGGTGCTCAAGGCTTGCAGCTTGCCGTCGTTGAGTTCGGGGCGGCCGACCACCAGGTTGGCATTGGGCGTGTTGATGAAACTGCCGCCATTCACCGAAATGCCGTTAGGGTTGGCCAGCACGTAATCGGCCGCCTGGCCGAAAATCTCCTGGGCGCCGTTGAGAGTCGAGGCGTTGCGGCTGATCACTTCGTTGAGGATCACGCTCGCCGCCTGGCCCTGGAACTGCGGGTTGGCCGCCAGTTGCCCGGCGAGTTGGGACTGGCCGGCCTGCAAGGCGTTGTTCAACACCACACCCTGGCGGTCGACGTTGTAGTCCAGGAACTGGTTATGGGACAGGCCACCGGCGTTCGGTGCGACGATGTTGACGATGGGTACACCGCCCTGGTTTTGCAGTTGCGGCGTGCCGCCAGGGCCTTCGACGACGGTCAAGCCTGCGGCGAGCGCGAGCTGTGGCAGCAGGAACAGGCTGGCAATGGCCCAGCGCAGTTTGCCCTGGGGTGAAAGGTGGAAGCTGTGTGGAGTAGTCGGCATAAATAATCTCGCTCTGTGTTGGCTGATCCACGACGCGCGTTGTGCGTTGCAACGCTGCTGGGGTGGTCAGGTACGGCGGTGACTCAGGCTAAACACGGGTGTGGGCTCATATCTGCACGCTAAGGCGCGTCAGCCAGACCTCCGGCTCCTGGCGAAAACCTGTGGGGGTGTTGAGGTTGCGTTGGTAATCGACGTCGAGCTGCACGTTCTTCCAGCTCAGGTTGAGCCCCGCGCTGGCGCCGCTCAGGCGTTGGCTCTGGGCGCCGTGTTCGTGCTTGACCCAGCCGTTGTCCAGGCCCAGGCGCGGGGTGAGCTTTACCGGTAAGTCAGTGTTGAGCGGCAGGCGCAAGGTGTTGCGCCATACCGCGCCAATAGCACCGGAGCTGCTGTTTTCGCGATAGCCGCGCACAGCCGAGTCATCGGTAATCAGCAGTTGTTCGATGGCGGGCAATGCATCCGGGCTGTATTGCACCGACAACTGGCTTTGCCACTGCCATGGCTGCGTTGACCATTGGCCGTTGCGCCATTGGGTGAGGTTGGCGCGGTACTTTTGAAACTGCGCCTTGGGCCGGTTTTTCTGCACTTGGTCGGCATCCCGGTCGGCGCCGAACCAGGTCAGGCCCTGGGCGTAGTTGACGTCCAGGTTCCACACCGCGCTGTTGAGCCAGAACAGGTTCAGGCCCGCTTCGGCCACGGTGAGCGTGGGGCTCTGGATGTCCAGGTGTACCTTCTGCAGGTAGCTGTCGACGTCTTTGTAGGCCAGCTGCAGGTTGGCGCTCAGTTGATGGCCCTGGTCGCGCCACAGCACGCGGTCGCTGCGCAGGCTGACCTGATCGGTGCGGCCACTGTTGTAAAACGTGGTGCGGCTGAGCTTGAACGGCGAGCGGTACTCGGCATGGCTGGCGAACAGGCTGTAGGTCCAGTAACCGTAAGGGATGGAGTAGAACAGGCTGTGGCTGCGGCTGTAGCGCGGCCCATGGTTGAGCGTGTCGCTGAAGCTCAGGTTGAGCGAGTCGTTGATTTGCAGCGGGCTGTCCAGGCTCAAGTTGATGGCATTGCGATCACGCCCGGTGCCAGCGCTGCCGAGGTTATCCACCCCCAGGCCCAGGGCCCAGCGCGAGGCACTGCTGCGCGAGCGCAGGATGATGCGCGACGCGCCCGCCGTGCTGCCTGGGGCGATGTCGGCGGTGAGGTCCACCGAGCGCAGGCGGTTGAGCTGGTCCAGGCCCTGTTCAAGGTCTCGCAGGTTCAGGGGTTTGCCGAGCATCCCGGGGAATGCCCCGCCTAATGAAACGGGCAGGCTCTGGTCGGCCAGTTCGATGGCTTCCAGGTAGCCTTCTTCGACGTGAATATCCAGCGGTTGCCCGGCGGCGGGCGCACTGATCAGGTAGGGGCGGCTGGCGATATAACCGGCCTCGACATACAGCCGGGTGATCTCGGCCAGCAGGCGGTTGATCTGCGTGACGCCCATGCAAGGCGCCACGTAGGGCTCGATATGTTTATTCAACTGGGCACGGCTGAACAGCGTGACCCCGGCCAGGCGCGTACCGCTCAAGGGCCAGCAGTGTTCATCCTTGGCGATGTCTGTTGGCAAGGCCGGTGTGGCCGCTGGTGTACCGAAGCTGCCACGTTGCATCTGGCGTTGGCGCTGCTCCAGTTGTAATTGCTGCAGGTCGCGTTGCTGTTGCTGCTGCAAGCGCAGGGCTTCCTGGCCTGGCTGCGGCGCCTCGGCGCCAGCCACGGGCAGCGCCCACAAGCAGAGCAGGGCGATGCCCAGGTTCCGGGTACAGCACAAGTGTCCGGTTGAGAGCAGGTTTGGCACTCGACATCCTTAACGTAGAAATACACACGATCCATACCGTCTGAGCCAACGTTGAACTCAGCGGTAATTGCCCTACTTGAGTGAGTGGTCGACGGTTTGTTACATCGCTGTAGGATTTATTACACAAGACGTAAGAAAAATCGCGTAATTCAGTGCATAAATGCACAAATTTAGTGCGCGCCGGGGTGAGGGGACCTGATATTCCTGATTTTTCAGAGGCGGGAGAGGGGCCAGGGCGGTTTTGATTGTTGTGCGAGCGTCACCTAATCGGCGTTTCACGGCCAGGGATTGAGCACTTTGCCTGGTCACCAGATTAGGCTTTTGAATCCATTGGATATTCTGTAGCCTTGCGCAGCTTTAGCTTTACCCGTGCTTGATGAACAAAAACACTTCGTCCGGCGGCGCCCGAAGGGCTCCGGAGCCGGTGGTACACTCGACTTTCGCGCTACTGCGCCTGCAGGTCTTGCGAACATGACGCACATTTCCGAACGCCTACTGGTTCAAGCCCACCTCGACGCCAAGCAGCCCAAGGTGCTCAGCGCTGCCGAAGAGGCGAGCCTGCGAACCGCCATTGCCGCCGAGCTCAAGGCTCAGGACGCGGTGCTGGTTGCCCACTTTTATTGCGACCCGGTGATTCAGGCCCTGGCCGAAGAAACCGGTGGCTGTGTTTCCGATTCCCTGGAGATGGCCCGCTTCGGCGCTGCCCACCCGGCCAAGACCGTACTGGTAGCCGGCGTGCGCTTCATGGGCGAGACCGCCAAGATCCTCACGCCGGAAAAACGCATCCTGATGCCGACCCTGGAAGCCACCTGCTCCCTGGACCTGGGTTGCCCCGTGGATGAGTTTTCTGCGTTCTGCGATCAACACCCCGAGCGCACCGTGGTGGTGTATGCCAACACCTCGGCGGCGGTCAAAGCCCGGGCGGATTGGGTGGTGACTTCCAGCTGCGCGCTGGAAATCGTCGAGAGCCTGATGGACAACGGCGAGACCATTATCTGGGGCCCGGACAAACACCTGGGCACTTACATCCAGCGTCAGACCGGCGCCGATATGCTGTTGTGGGACGGTGCCTGCATCGTCCACGAAGAGTTCAAGTCCAAGCAGCTTGAAGACATGAAAGCGCTGTACCCGGATGCGGCGATCCTTGTGCACCCGGAGTCACCGACTTCGGTGATCGAACTGGCGGACGCAGTGGGCTCCACCAGCCAACTGATCGCCGCTGCGCAACGCTTGCCGAACAAGACTTTTATCGTCGCCACCGACCGCGGCATCTTCTACAAGATGCAGCAGCTGTGCCCGGACAAAGTCTTCGTCGAAGCGCCCACCGCCGGTAACGGCGCAGCCTGCCGCAGTTGCGCGCACTGCCCGTGGATGGCGATGAATACGCTGGAGCGTACGTTGCAGTGTTTGCGTGAGGGCAGCAATGAGATCTTCGTGGAACCGGCGGTGATTCCGCAGGCGGTACGACCGCTCAAGCGCATGCTCGACTTTACCCAGGCTGCACGGTTGAAACTGGCCGGCAACGCCTGATCTGAGACTGAGCACTGATCAAAATTTGGGAGGCTTGCCTGCGATAGCCATAGGTATCTACACAACGTTGTAGCCTGTAGCAGCCGACGGTAACCACGATGCGAAGCGAGCCGCTCTTGATCTTGATCTGCTTTTGATTTTAGGCGCCCCGTTAAACCACGCTGGCCGGAATTCGACAGGGATTTGGGGGGTAAACCGGCAGGGATGCCGGTTTAGCCGCCCCGCGCCATGGATGGCGCGTGGCGGCGGCCCCCCAAATCACTGGCGGATTACGGGCACACCGAGCCTGGGCGAGGTGCCGAGTGGTGGGGCAAGAGCGTTTTGCTTACTTTTGCGCTGTTCAAAAGTGAGCCGCCGTCAGGGCGGAACCCTAAGCGGCCGTTACCGCAGCAATGGATATGTACCCAATCCAACCGTGTTGACCGCCAGGCCGCCTTCGCGAGCAAGCCCGCTCCCACAGTTTTGACCGCGGAGTGTCAGGTAGAGAAGTGTCGGCTGGTAGGCCGCCATCGCAGGCAAGCCAGCTCCCACAGTTGATCTGCGATGCGCTTGAGTTATTTCTTTGGCTTCGGGATCCGCACCAGTTGCGTATCCGAATAGATGTCATGCCAGCTGCGCTTGTGTTTATCAAACAACGACCAGATAAACCCCAACCCCACGCACAACCACGACGCTATCGACACCACAAAACGCAACAATGCCTGCCACAGGCTGATCCGTGACCCGTCGGCGTTTTGCACGCGCACGCCCCACACCTGCATGCCCAGTGTCTGCCCGGAATGGGTCCAGAACTTGGCGAAGAACCCAAACAGCACAAACAACAGGATCGTCGACAGCAACGGGTCACCGTCCAGCGCGCCGGACTCGGTGAGCGTGCGCATCTTCGCTTCGCCCACGAAGGCGATCCACACCAGCTTGTAGATAAACGCGGTGACGATCAGCAAGGCAGTGCACAACAGGAAATCGTAGAACATCGCTGCCAGGCGGCGGCCCAGGCCAACGGCGGGGAACTCGCCCTGAGGGCTCAAGAGGGGTTTGGACATGGCAGGGCTCTCTGGAGAAAGCACGCAGTTTACGCAATGGCGCCCATAAAAAAGCCCCTGATGTCATATCAGGGGCTTTTTGTCGCAGGAAGGATCAGCCTTCTGCTTGGACTTCGTCAGCCTGCAGGCCTTTCTGGCCTTGAACTGAAACGAAGGTGACTTTCTGGCCTTCCTTCAGGCTCTTGAAACCGTTGCCCTGGATAGCGCGGAAATGCACGAACAGATCCGGGCCGCTTTCAGGCGTGATAAAACCAAAGCCTTTTTCGTCGTTGAACCACTTGACGGTACCGCTCTGACGTCCACCTTTATCCGACATTTTCTTCTTTCCTTTGACGCTAAAAATTAATGACAGCCCCTTTCACACGAAAGAGTACTGGGCTGGGTTGCAGGAAAGTTAAGAGACGTCGAACGGGTTGTAGCAACTACTTTAGCTACTGCCCAGGTCCAGGTTCCAAGCGACCCATGCAAACACAGTGGGCAAACTCTACGCCAACTAAGATGAAAAAAACAAGCCCTGGGGCAGGCCCCGATTTTGCTGGGTCTCATGACACTTTGTTGAATGTGCTGATAGCGACTTATTCGATAGAGTTATTCACTTGTTATAGGGCGTCAGCTATAAAAACGTCTATCGTGAATGCACTGTTTTATGGCGGTTGCGTTACAGTTTAGTGCACGTTAACGCAACCGCGTTACTTATAGAAACAGTCAATCAGCCGCGGTAGTAACGTTGCGGAACGAATGGCATTTTACTTACACGTAGTGGCACCTTTTTCCCACGTACCATTGCGCAAACTTCGGTATCCAGTGCGACAAATGCGCTGTCCAGATAACCCATCGCCAGAGGGCCGCCCAAGGTGGGGCCAAAGCCGCCGCTGCACACGCTGCCGATCACAGTGCCCTGGGCATCGACGATTTCTGCGCCTTCCCGCACCGGGGTACGCTCCTGCGGCAGCAGGCCTACGCGTTTGCGCGCCACACCGGTTTGTTGCTGGGTGAAGATGCGGTCGGCGCCGGGGAAGCCGCCGGCCCGTGCACCATCGGCACGCCGGGCCTTGGAGATCGCCCACAGCAGGCTGGCTTCGATCGGCGTGGTGTCGGTGTTCATGTCGTGACCGTACAGGCACAGGCCGGCTTCCAGGCGCAGCGAATCGCGGGCACCCAGGCCGATGGCCTGCACTTCGGTTTCGGCCAACAGGCTGCGGGCCAGGCTCTCGGCATTGGCTGCCGGCACGGAGATTTCAAAGCCGTCTTCACCGGTGTAACCGGAGCGGCTGACGTAGCAGTCCACGCCCAGCAAACGCAGGGTGGCAAATTGCATGAAAGTCATCTGGGTGACTTCAGGGGCCAGGCGCGCCAATACTTTCACGGCCGCCGGGCCTTGCAGGGCCAGCAGGGCGCGTTCTTCGAACAGCGGTTCGATGGTGCATTGGTCGCCGATATGTGTGCGCAGGTGCGCCAGGTCCTGGTCCTTGCAAGCCGCGTTGACCACCAGGAACAGCTCGTCGTTACCCAAGTTGGCGACCATCAGGTCGTCGAGGATGCCGCCTTGCTCATTGGTGAACATCGCATAGCGCTGCATGCCCACCGGCAGGTCGATGATATCGACGGGCACCAGGGTTTCCAGGGCCTTGGCGGCATTTGCGCCGGTGAGGCGAATCTGGCCCATGTGGGACACGTCGAACAACCCGGCCTGTTCACGGGTGTGCAGGTGTTCTTTCATCACGCCCAAGGGGTACTGCACCGGCATGTCGTAGCCGGCGAAGGGCACCATGCGTGCGCCCAGTTCCAGGTGCAGGGAATGCAATGGGGTTTTCAACAGGGTTTCGGTGGACATATTCAGCTCCTGAAAAACGTGCCGACGCGCTTGTGGGCGTCAGCACTCGATAATGTTGACCGCCAAACCGCCACGGGCGGTTTCCTTGTATTTGCTTTTCATATCGGCGCCGGTCTGGCGCATGGTGCGGATGACCTTGTCGAGGGACACGAAGTGCTGCCCATCGCCACGCAGGGCCATGCGTACCGCATTGATCGCTTTCACCGAGCCCATGGCATTGCGCTCGATGCACGGCACCTGCACCAGCCCGCCAATCGGGTCGCAGGTCAGGCCGAGGTTGTGTTCCATGCCGATCTCGGCGGCGTTTTCCACTTGGGACACGCTGCCGCCCAGCACTTCGCAGAGGGCGCCTGCGGCCATGGAACAGGCCACGCCGACTTCGCCCTGGCAGCCGACTTCGGCCCCTGAGATCGAAGCGTTTTCCTTGTACAAAATGCCGATGGCGGCGGCGGTGAGCAAAAAGCGCACCACGCCGTCTTCGTTCGCGCCGGGGATAAAACGCATGTAGTAATGCAGCACGGCGGGAATGATCCCGGCCGCGCCGTTGGTGGGCGCGGTGACGACGCGCCCGCCATTGGCGTTTTCTTCGTTGACTGCCAGCGCATACAGGTTGACCCAATCGAGCACCGACAGCGGGTCGCGCAGGGCCGACTCCGGGTTCTTGCACAACTGCCGGTGCAAGGCCGCTGCCCGGCGCTTGACCTTCAAGCCTCCGGGCAAGATGCCTTCATTGCGACAGCCGGCATCGACGCAGTCCTGCATGACCTGCCAGATCTTCAACAAACCGCTGCGGGTTTCTGCTTCCGGGCGCCAGGCGCTTTCATTGGTCAGCATCACCTGGCTGATAGACAGGCCATAGGTGGTGCAATGGCCAAGCAAGTCCTTGGCGTGTTTGAACGGGAAGGTCAGGGGCGTGGCGTCTTCGACGATACGGTCGGCGCCGGCGGCGTCTTCATCCACCACAAATCCACCACCGACCGAGTAGTACTCGCGGCTGCGAATCTGGATACCGGCGGCGTCAAAAGCGCGGAAGATCATGCCGTTGGGATGATAGGCAAGGGGTTTGCGAATCATCGCCAGGTGTTCTTTCTCGTTGAACGCAATGCTGTGTTCGCCGAGCAGGTTGAGGCGCCCGTCACTGCGCATCTGCGCCAGGCGTGCAGCCACGGTTTCGGTATTCACGGTGTCCGGGTGTTCGCCTTCCAGGCCCAGCAACACGGCCTTGTCGCTGCCGTGGCCTTTGCCGGTGGCGCCCAGCGATCCGTAGAGTTCCACCTTGATGCCGGTGGTAGCCTCCAACAGGTTGTCACGCTTGAGCCCCTCGACGAATCGAGCGGCGGCACGCATCGGGCCGACGGTGTGGGAACTGGAGGGGCCGATGCCAATCTTGAACAGGTCGAACACGCTAAGGGACATGGTTGTTCTCCGGTTTCTTATTATTTTCTGAAAGCCGACTCGGTCAAATGTGGGAGCGGGCTTGCTCGCGAATGCGGTCTTTCAGATGTTGATTATTTGACTGACCCACCGCATTCGCGAGCAAGCCCGCTCCCACATTTTTGACCGGGTGCATTCTCAGGTTATGCGTAGCTCTCGATAGAAGGGCACGCACACACCAGGTTGCGATCACCAAACACGTTGTCGACCCGGCCAACCGGCGGCCAGTACTTGCCTTCGATCAACGACGCGACCGGGTACACCGCTTGTTCACGGCTGTAAGGGTGGCTCCATTCGCCCACCAGTTCCGCTGCCGTGTGCGGCGCGTTCTTGAGCGGGTTGTCGTCTTTGTCGAGGGTGCCGTTTTCTACCGCGCGGATTTCTTCGCGAATGGCGATCATGGCGTCGCAGAAGCGGTCCAGTTCTTCCTTGGATTCACTTTCGGTCGGCTCGATCATCAAGGTGCCGGCCACCGGGAACGACATGGTCGGCGCGTGGAAACCAAAGTCGATCAGGCGCTTGGCCACGTCGTCCACGCTGATGCCGCTGCTGTCTTTCAACGGGCGCAGGTCGAGGATGCATTCGTGGGCCACCAGGCCATTGCTGCCGGTGTACAGCACCGGGTAGTGCTCTTCCAGGCGGCGGGAAATGTAGTTGGCATTCAGGATCGCCAGCTGCGACGCACGCTTGAGGCCGGCGCCGCCCATCATGCTGATGTACATCCAGGTGATCGGCAAAATGCTGGCGCTGCCGAACGGCGCGGCGCATACCGCGCCCTCCTTGCGTTCCATGGCGGCGTGGCCGGGCAGGAATGGCGTGAGGTGCGACTTGACGCCAATCGGGCCAACGCCCGGGCCGCCACCGCCGTGGGGAATGCAGAAGGTCTTGTGCAGGTTCAGGTGGGACACGTCGCCGCCGAATTTGCCCGGTGCGCACAGGCCGACCATCGCGTTCATGTTGGCGCCGTCGATGTACACCTGGCCGCCGTTGTCGTGGATGATCCCGCAGATTTCGCGGATACCTTCCTCGAACACTCCGTGGGTGGACGGGTAGGTGATCATCAGCGCGGCGAGGTGCTCGCGGTGCTCGATGGCCTTGGCGCGCAGGTCTTCGATGTCGACGTTGCCGCGGGCGTCGCAAGCGGTGACCACCACGCGCATGCCGGCCATGTTGGCGGTGGCCGGGTTGGTGCCGTGGGCTGACGACGGGATCAGGCAGATGTCGCGACGTTCTTCGCCACGGCTCTGGTGATAGGCGCGGATGGCCAAGAGGCCTGCGTATTCACCCTGGGAACCGGCGTTCGGCTGCAGGGAGATCGCGTCATAACCGGTGGCCGCGCAGAGCATGGCTTCCAGTTCGCTGGTCAGTTGCTGGTAGCCGGCGCTTTGCGCAGCGGGGGCGAATGGGTGCAGGGCGCCGAACTCGGCCCAGGTCACCGGGATCATTTCGCTGGCGGCGTTGAGCTTCATGGTGCACGAGCCCAGCGGGATCATGGTGCGGTCCAGGGCCAGGTCCTTGTCGGCCAGCTTGCGCAGGTAGCGCATCAGCTCGGTTTCCGAGTGGTAGCGGTTGAACACCGGGTGGCTGAGGATCGGCGACTGGCGCAGCAAAGCGCTCGGCAGGGTGCTGTCGGTGGTGGTAAAGGCCGGCAGGGTTTTGCCGTCGGCGAAGATCGCCCACAACGCCTGGATATCGGCCTGGGTGGTGGTTTCGTCGACCGACAGGCCCACGCGCTCGCCATCTACCACACGCAGGTTGATGCGCTGGGCGCGGGCCTTGTCGTGCAGGGCTGCGGTGTGGGCGCCGGTGTGGATTGTCAGGGTGTCGAAGAAGTGTGCCTGCTCGACCTTCTGGCCCAGGGCCGTCAAGCCCTTGGCCAGGATCGCGGTCAACTGGTGAATGCGCTGGGCGATCTGGGTCAGGCCTTTGGGGCCGTGGTACACGGCGTACATGCTGGCGATGTTGGCCAGCAGCACTTGGGCAGTGCAGATGTTGCTGGTGGCTTTCTCGCGGCGGATATGTTGCTCGCGGGTCTGCATGGCCAGGCGCAGGGCCGGCTTGCCGAAGCGGTCGACGGAAACGCCGACCAGACGGCCTGGCATGTCGCGCTTGAACGCATCCTTGGTGGAGAAGTATGCCGCGTGCGGGCCACCAAAGCCCAGTGGTACGCCAAAGCGTTGTGCGCTGCCAATGGCGACGTCGGCACCGAATTCGCCTGGCGGCGTCAGCAGGGTCAGGGCCATCAGGTCGGCGGCCACGGCGACCAGTGCGTTGGCGGCGTGGAAGCGTTCGGTCAGTTCGCGATAGTCGAACACGTCGCCGTTGCTGGCCGGGTATTGCAGCAGGGCGCCGAAGAACGGGCTGACATCGGTCAGTTCGCGCTCATCGCCCACCACCACATCGATACCCAGTGGCTCGGCACGGGTGCGCAGCACGTCGAGGGTTTGTGGGTGGCTGTGCACCGACGCGAAGAACGCGTTGCTGCTTTTGTTCTTGCTCAGGCGCTTGCAGAAAGTCATGGCTTCTGCGGCGGCGGTGGCTTCGTCGAGCAGGGAGGCGTTGGCGATCGGCAGGCCGGTGAGGTCGCTGATCAGGGTCTGGAAGTTCAGCAGGGCTTCCAGGCGGCCTTGGGAAATCTCCGGCTGGTACGGCGTGTAGGCGGTGTACCAGGCCGGGTTTTCCAACAGGTTGCGCAGGATCGGCGACGGTGTGTGGCAGTTGTAGTAGCCCTGGCCGATGTAGGTCTTGAACAGTTGGTTCTGGCTGGCAATGGCCTTGATCTTGGCCAGGGCTTGGGCTTCGCTCAGGCCGTCTTCCAGGCCGAGCACGCTGGTGCCCTTGATGCTTTCCGGGATCACGCTGGCGCTTAGCGCTTCGAGGGAATCAAACCCCAGGCTGGCGAGCATCTGCTGCTCATCTTCCTGGCGCGGGCCGATGTGGCGGGCGATGAATTCGTTGGCGGTGGTCAGATTAACGGTCATGGCGCGCTCCTCAGGCTTCAGCGTTGGCTTTGATCAGGCGGTCGTACGCATCCTGATCCAACAGCTTAGCCACTGCATCGGCATCGGCGGGTTTAAAGCGGAAGAACCAGCCTTCGCCCATCGGGTCTTCGTTGACCAGTTCCGGGCTGCCATCAAGCTTGTCGTTGACTTCCAGGACTTCACCGTCCAACGGCATGTACACACCGCTGGCGGCTTTGACCGACTCCACGGTGGAGGCTTCGGCGCCCTTTTCGTAAGCCTGCAACTCCGGCAGTTGCACGAAAACCACATCACCCAGCGCGTTCTGCGCAAACGCGGTGATACCCACGGTGACGCTGCCATCGGCTTCGGCGCGCAGCCATTCGTGATCTTCAGTGAAACGCAACTCGCTCATGGAAACTCCTCAGGGCCAGAATCGTCTGGTGGACGGGATTGGAATAATGGGGAGTTGCTTAGCAATATCGCGGCCAATGTTATTAAATCGTTATAGATCAACGGGTTAATAAATTTCGCTAGAAGGTTGGCTGAGTACGCTGTAGCGATTTCGCTACAGTCCGGCGCGTGAAAAAAAGCCTATGCGGATCAAAGCCTTGCATGGCGCGCAAAAAACAGGGTTGTAGCGATATCGTTACGCTGTAGCGCTTTCAGTACACGGAATGTCGTTCCCAGACCAAATCTCTGTGGGAGCTGGCTTGCCTGCGATGGCGGTCTACCCGTCACTAAGGAATTGGATGACCCACCGCTATCGCAGGCAAGCCAGCTCCCACCTTTGAACCGCGTTTATTCCGTCAGGGTTTGTTGGGTATGCCGTACTTGCGCAGGCGGTGGGCGATAGCCGTGTGGGAGGTTTGCAAGCGGCTGGCCAGTTGGCGGGTCGAGGGGTAGCGGCTGTAGAGACTTTCCAGCAGGCTGCGCTCGAAATCTTCCACGGCCTGTTCCAGGCTGTCGACTTCACCATCGTTCTGGCGCGCCACGGAGGTGCCGGCGATGTCCAGGTCGCCGATGTCCACCAGGCTGCTTTCGCAGATGGCGGCAGCGCGGAAGATCACGTTTTGCAACTGCCGCACGTTGCCCGGCCAGTGGTTGCCCAGCAGGGCAGGATAGGTACCCGGCGCCAGGCGGCAGACCGGGCGCTGGATCTGCGCACAGGCTTGCTGCATGAAGTAGCGCGCCAGCAGGAGGATGTCCTGGCCGCGTTCACGCAAGGGCGGCACGGCGACATTGAGCACGTTGAGGCGGTAGAACAGGTCTTCGCGAAAGGTGCCTTCGCTGACCATTTTTTCCAGGTCGCGGTGGGTGGCGCTGAGGATGCGCACATTGACCTTCACTTCGCGGTCGCCACCCACGCGGCGAAAGCTGCCGTCATTGAGAAAGCGCAGCAGCTTGGCTTGCAGGTACGGCGACATTTCACCGATCTCATCGAGGAACACCGTGCCCTGGTTGGCCAGCTCCATGAGCCCCGGTTTGCCACCGCGTTGCGCGCCGGTAAAGGCGCCGGGCGCATAGCCGAACAATTCGCTTTCGGCGAGGTTTTCCGGCAGTGCCGCGCAGTTCAGTGCCAGGAACGGCGCACTGTGACGCGTGCTGATGGCGTGGCAGGCGCGGGCCACCAGCTCTTTGCCGGTACCGGTTTCGCCCTGGATCAGCAGTGGTGCATCCAGCGCGGCCACCCGTTGCGCCCGGGCCTTGAGCGTGCGGATCGCCGGGGACTCGCCCAGCAGTGCATCAAAGCCTTCGGCATGGTCATGGTGCAGCGCCGACAGTTGTTCGCCGATGCGGTTGGGCTGGTAAAGGGTGAGCAGGGCGCCGGCGTCGGTGATTGGCGTGGCGCCCAGCAGCAGGGTCTGGCCGTTCACGCTGATCTCGCGCAACGGCAATCGAAAGCCCTGCTCCAGCAGGGTCTCCAGCAAGGCCGCGTCATCGAACAGCTCGGCGATGCTTTCGCCGGCCGGTTCACGCCCGTACAAGGCGATCAACGCCGGGTTGGCCAGCAAAATCTTGCCCGCGCTGTCCAGGGCCAGTACCGGGTCGGTCATGGCCGCCAGCAGGGCGTCGAGTTGCAAGTGGCGACGCTGGCCAGGAAGGATGTCGACGACCTTTACCGCCTGCACGCCGTGCACGCTGAACAACGCGTCGCGCAGCTCTTCGAGCACGTCGGCGCTGAGGGTTGGCGCGTCGATATAGACGTTGGGCGGCACCATCTCCACCGCATCCAGATTGAGATTGCGCCCACCGAGCAAGGCCAGGACTTCCTGGGTGATGCCGACGCGGTCGATGAAGCTGACGTGGATACGCATGGGGCGATTGGCAATTCTGAAGAGCAGAGGCGGCAAGTATGCCTTGGAGCGAGTGGAGATCAAAATGTGGGAGCGGGCTTGCTCGCGAATGCGGTGGGTCAGTCAGCTGACTATTGACTGTTCCACCGCATTCGCGAGCAAGCCCGCTCCCACAGGGGATTTGCGGTGTTTTTATTCCAGGTGTTCGGGTTTGACCGGGTCGCCGGATTTCATCCCCAACTGCTGGCGCACATCCTCAAACATCAGATCGTAATGCTTGTGCTGTGAACCGACGCTGCTATGGGTCTTGGGAATGCCGTATTTTTCGACAATCTTGGTCACATTGCTGGCGAAGTTGTAGGCCTGGTCCTTGGGCAGGAAAAAGGTCTCTTTCATGGCCTTGCCCTGGATGCTGCCATGCAGCGTGAACTGCATGCCTTTGCCTTCGCGCTCATCCGTGACGACTTCATAGTCCAGGCACAGGTCGTAGCTGACATCGTCCTTGTTCAGCGCGTATCGCTCGATATGCAGGTGGCCGGGTTCAAAGATAGCCATAGGCGTTTCTCCTCAACTTCACAGGTAGGTGATGCCAGGTGTTGCCGTGCTGATGCGGGTGCCGGCGCTGCCCTGGACGATGGCTTCGATGTCCGAGAGTGAACCGATCACCGCGGTTTTGCCAGTCTGGCGGGCGAACTCGCAGGCGGCTTGGACCTTGGGGCCCATGGAGCCGGCGGCGAAGCCGAGTTTTTCCATGTCGTCCGGATGGGCCTGGCCGATGGCCTTCTGGGTGGGCTTGCCGAAGTCGATAAAGGCGGCGTTGACGTCGGTGGCGATCACCAGCAAATCGGCCTCCAGTTGCGTGGCCAGCAGGGAGGAACACAGGTCTTTGTCGATCACGGCTTCAATGCCGCGTAGCTTGCCATCCTCGCCATACATCGTTGGGATGCCGCCGCCACCGGCGCAGATCACGATGGCTTTTTTCTCCAGCAGCCACTTGATCGGGCGAATTTCAAAGATGCGTTTGGGGCGCGGGCTGGCGACCACGCGGCGGTATTTGTCGCCGTCGGGCGCGATGGCCCAGCCTTTCTCGGCGGCGAGTTTCTCGGCTTCGGCTTTGGCGTACACCGGGCCGATGGGCTTGGTGGGGTTCTGGAAGGCCGGGTCCTTGGCGTCCACTTCCACTTGGGTGAGCAGGGTGGCGAATGGTACTTCAAAATCCAGCAGGTTGCCCAGTTCCTGTTCGATGATGTAGCCGATCATGCCCTCGGTCTCGGCGCCCAGCACGTCCAGCGGGTAAGGCGAGACGCTGGTGTAGGCCGCTGCCTGCAATGACAGCAGGCCGACTTGCGGGCCATTGCCGTGGGCGATCACCAGTTCGTTGCCGGGGTGGATCTTGGCGATCTGTTCGGTGGCGATACGGATGTTGGCCCGTTGATTGTCTGCGGTCATGGGTTCACCACGACGCAGGAGGGCGTTGCCGCCCAGGGCTACGACGATGCGCATACAGAATGTCCTTTCAGGGAACGCATGAACACCTCGGTCAATGTGGGAGCTGGCTTGCCTGCGATGAGGGCCTGGCAGGCGACCTGCTGTTGCCAGACCCACCGCTATCGCAGGCAAGCCAGCTCCCACACTGACGGTGTTCACACCGTGGAAATTAAATGTCTGCCAACGCCGACACCAGAATCGCCTTGATGGTATGCATGCGGTTTTCCGCTTGCTCGAAGGCGATATTGGCCGGCGACTCGAACACCTCTTCGGTCACTTCCACGCCATTGGCCAGGTGCGGATAGCGCGCCGCAATGTCCTTGCCGACCTTGGTTTCACTGTTGTGGAACGCCGGCAGGCAATGCATGAATTTCACCCGAGGGTTGCCCGAGGCTTTCATCATCTTGGCGTTGACCTGGTACGGCAGCAGTTGCTCGATGCGCTCGTCCCACGCTTCCACCGGTTCGCCCATGGACACCCAGATATCGGTGTGGATGAAGTCCACGCCCTTCACGGCCTCTGCAGGGTCTTCGGTGATGGTGATGCGTGCGCCGCTTTCCTCGGCAAAGGCCTGGCACTCTTTGATGAAATCTTCATGGGGCCACAGCGCTTTCGGCGCGCCGATGCGCACGTCCATGCCGAGCTTGGCGCCGATCATCAGCAGCGAGTTGCCCATGTTGTAGCGGGCGTCCCCCAGGTACGCGTAGCTGATGTCATGCAGCGGCTTGTCGCTGTGTTCGCGCATGGTCAGGGTGTCGGCGATCATCTGGGTCGGGTGGAATTCGGCGGTGAGGCCGTTGAACACCGGCACGCCCGCGAACTTGGCCAGTTCTTCGACGATTTCCTGTTCAAAGCCACGGTATTCAATGGCATCGAACATCCGGCCCAGTACGCGGGCGGTGTCTTTCATGCTTTCTTTGTGGCCGATCTGCGACGACACCGGGTCGATATAGGTGACGTGGGCGCCTTGGTCATGGGCCGCGACTTCAAAGGCACAACGGGTGCGGGTCGAGGTTTTTTCGAAGATCAGCGCGATGTTCTTGCCCTGCAGGTGCGGACGCTCGGTGCCGGTGTATTTGGCGCGTTTGAGGTCGCGGGACAGGTCCAGCAGGTAATGCAGCTCGCGGGTGGTGTGGTGCATCAGCGACAGCAGGCTGCGGTTGCGCATATTGAAAGCCATGATGGAATCTCCTTAGTAGTCGATAGGGTCGCGGATGATCGGGCAGGTCATGCAGTGGCCGCCGCCACGGCCACGGCCGAGTTCACCGGCGCTGATGGTGATCACTTCCACACCGGCCTTGCGCAGTAAGGTGTTGGTGTAGGTGTTGCGGTCGTAGCCAATCACCACGCCCGGTTCCACGGCCACCACGTTGTTGCCGTCATCCCATTGCTCGCGTTCGGCGGCGAAGCTGTTGCCGCCGGTCTCGACCACGCGCAGGGCCTTGAGGTTGAGGGCTGCGGCCACGGTTTCGAGGAAGTTGGTTTTCTCGCGCTGGATGTCGATGCCGTGGGGCTTGCTCTCGTCAGGGCGCAGAGTGAACGGCACGATCTGATTGACCACTTCGGGGAAGACGGTGACCAGGTCGCGGTCGCAGAAGCTGAACACGGTGTCCAGGTGCATCGCCGCGCGGGATTTGGGCAGGCCGGCAACGATGACGCGTTCCACGGCTTTGTTCTGGAACAGGTTGCGCGCCAGTTGGCCGATGGCCTGGTGGGATGAGCGCTCGCCCATGCCGATCAACACCACGCCGTTGCCAATCGGCATCACGTCGCCGCCTTCGAGCGTCGCGGCGCCATGTTCCTGGTCGGGGTCGCCGTACCAGATCTGGAAGTCCGCGTTGGTGAACTCAGGGTGGAATTTATAGATGGCGCTGGTCAGCAGGGTTTCCTGACGTCGCGCCGGCCAGTACATCGGGTTGAGCGTCACGCCGCCGTAGATCCAGCAGGTGGTGTCGCGAGTGAACTGGGTGTTGGGCAGTGGCGGCAGGATGAAACTGGCGTGGCCGAGAAAATCGCGGAACATCTCGATGGTCTTGCCACCGAAGCTGCTCGGCAGGTCGTCGGCCGATACGCCGCCAATCAGGTATTCGCTGATTTTGCGCGGCTCCAGGCTGCGCAGCCACGAGCCGACTTCGTCGACCAGGCCCAGGCCTACGGTGTTGGCGGTGATCTTGCGCTCCAGGATCCAGTCCAGCGCTTCGGGGTTGGCGACGATGTCGGTGAGCAGGTTGTGCATTTCCAGCACATCAATGTCCCGCTCGCGCATCTTGGTGACGAAGTCGAAGTGGTCGCGCTTGGCCTGGGCCACCCACAGCACGTCATCGAACAGCAGTTCGTCGCAGTTGTTGGGGGTCAGCCGCTGGTGGGCCAAGCCTGGGGAGCACACCATGACTTTGCGCAGTTTGCCGGCTTCGGAATGTACGCCGTACTTCACTTTTTCCGTGGTCATTACAGATCCTCCAGTGAACAACAATTACAGGGTCAGGAAGCCGTCGTAGAGCCCATAGGCCGCCACCAGGGCGCCAATGACCACTGCGGCGAAAATCAGCTTCTCGACGGGGGTGAAAATCGGTTTGCCCAGTTCACGCTTGGCCTTGGCGAACAGGATCGCGCCGGGGGCGTAGAGCAGGGCGGAGAGCAGCAGGTATTTGGTGCCGCCGGCATACAGCAGCCAGATCGCATAGATCAGGGCGATGGCGCCGATGAACAGGTCTTTCTTGCGCTCTTTGAGGGCGTTCTCGTAGGTCTCGCCGCGCACCGCCAGCAGCAGGGCGTAGGCCGCCGACCACAGGTAAGGCACCAGAATCATCGAGGTGGCGAGGTAGATCAGCGACAGGTAGGTGCTGGCGGAAAACAGTGTGATCACCAGGAATATCTGCACCATTGCGTTGGTCAGCCACAGCGCGTTGACCGGCACATGGTTGGCGTTTTCCTTGCGCAGGAACTCCGGCATGGTGTGGTCTTTGGCGGCGGCGAACATGATCTCCGCACACAGCAGCACCCAGGACAGCAGCGCGCCGAGCAGCGAGATGATCAAGCCCACGCTGATCAGCACCGCGCCCCAGTGGCCCACCACATGCTCCAGCACGGCGGCCATCGATGGGTTCTGCAGCTTGGCCAGTTCCGGTTGGGTCATGATCCCCAGGGACAGCACGTTCACCAGCATCAGGAACAGCAGCACGGTGATAAAGCCGATCACGGTGGCTTTGCCCACGTCGCTGCGTTTTTCGGCACGGGACGAGAAGATGCTCGCGCCTTCGATGCCGATAAATACCCACACGGTGACCAGCATCATGTTGCGCACCTGGTTCATCACGCTGCCCAGGTCAGGGTTTTTCACGCCCCAGATGTCAGCGGTGAAGATGTCCAGCTTGAATGCGAACAGCGCGATGAGCACGAACAGCAGCAGCGGCACCACCTTGGCGACGGTGGTCACCAGGTTGATGAACGCGGCTTCCTTGATCCCGCGCAGCACCAGGAAATGCACGGCCCACAACAGCACTGACGCAGCGATCACCGCCGTAGGCGTATTGCCTTCGCCAAAGACCGGGAAGAAGTAGCCCAGGGTGCTGAACAGCAAGACGAAGTAGCCGACGTTGCCCAGCCAGGCGCTGATCCAGTAACCCCAGGCAGATGAAAAGCCCATGTAGTCGCCGAAACCGGCCTTGGCGTAGGCGTATACCCCGCCGTCGAGGTCGGGTTTGCGGTTGGCGAGGGTCTGGAACACGAAGGCGAGGGTCAACATACCGATGGCGGTAATCACCCAGCCAATCAACACCGCACCGACATCGGCGCTGGCGGCCATGTTTTGTGGCAATGAAAAGATGCCGCCGCCAATCATCGAGCCGACGACAAGTGCGACCAGGGCGCCTAATCGAAGTTTTCCGGGAGTTTCAGACATTGCATGACTCCAATGCAGGAGAAGAGAGACCACAGAATAATTCCGTGCGCTAATCAAACAGCTGACTCAGATCACTTCATTGGCACATTCCATTGTGAATTAACGACTTAGGGTGAGATTTTGCGGGCGAAGAAATCCCGCAAAGGCGCTTGCTAGAGCGTTATCTGCTTTGTGGTTAATCATTTGGTCGAGGGCATGGGTGTTGACGCTAGTTCTTATTTGCGGATGTGCAAATTTTTTGTACGTTGTTTGACTATCGCTTCATAATTAACGTATTTAAATTCTAAATAAGCCTAAACTTCGTGCCTTTACATATCCTTATGTTATGACAACGTCATTAATCTGAATTACGTGTGTGCGCAGTTGTCGCCCAACCGTTTATTTTGAGGAACCTGCATGTCCCAACCCGCCCAGAAACTTCGGCTCAGTGCCCTGATCGCCCTGGTGGTGGGCTCGATGATTGGCGGTGGGATTTTTTCATTGCCGCAGAACATGGCCGCCCGTGCCGAGGTGGGCGCCATACTGATCGGCTGGGCAATCACCGCTATCGGCATGCTGACCTTGGCCTTTGTGTTCCAGACGTTGGCGAACCGTAAGCCCGAACTGGATTCCGGGGTGTATGCGTACGCCAAGGCAGGGTTCGGCGACTACATGGGTTTTTCGTCCGCCTGGGGTTACTGGATCAGTGCGTGGATGGGCAACGTCGGTTATTTCGTCTTGTTGTTCAGCACCCTCGGCTACTTTTTTCCGGCGTTCGGCCAGGGCAATACCCCGCTGGCCATTGGCTGCGCGTCGCTGTTGCTGTGGGCCGTGCATTTTCTGGTGATGCGCGGCATCAAAGAGGCGGCGTTTATCAACCAGGTGACGACGGTGGCGAAGATTGTGCCGCTGCTGATGTTTATCGTGATCGCTGCGGTTGCATTCAAGGCGGATATCTTCACCCGCGATATCTGGGGCCTGGGCAACCCGCAGATGGGCAGCGTGGTCGAGCAGGTGCGCCACATGATGCTGGTCACGGTGTTTGTCTTTATCGGCATCGAAGGCGCCAGTGTTTATTCGGCACGGGCACAGAAACGCTCGGACGTGGGGCGCGCCACGGTGATTGGCTTCGTGGGCGTGCTGGCCTTGCTGGTGCTGGTGAACGTGCTGTCCCTGGGCATCATGAGCCAGCCGGAGCTGGCGCAGTTGCAGAACCCGTCCCTGGCCGGTGTGTTGGAGCATGTCGTCGGGCCTTGGGGCGCGGTATTGATCAGTATCGGCCTGGCGGTTTCGCTGCTCGGGGCGTTGCTCTCCTGGGCCTTGCTGTGCGCGGAAATCCTCTATGCCACCGCTCAGGACAAGACCATGCCGGCCTTCCTGAAGAAGGAAAACGCCAATCAGGTGCCGGTCAATGCCTTATGGCTGACCAACGTGATGATCCAGGCATTCCTGGTGATCACGCTGTTTTCAGCCAGCACCTACACCACCCTGATCTACTTGGCGTCGTCGATGATCCTGGTGCCTTACCTGTGGTCGGCGGCCTATGCGGTGCTGTTGAGCGCGCGCGGCGAAACCTATGCCGGCTGGCAGCGCCGGCGCATGAAAGATCTGCTGGTGGGGCTGATTGCCCTCGGTTACGCGATCTGGCTGCTGTATGCGGGGGGCTTGAAGTACTTGCTGCTGTCGGCGCTGTTGTACGCACCGGGCGTGATCCTGTTTGCCCTGGCCAAGCGCGAGCAGGGCCAACCCTTGTTTACCACCGTGGAAAAAGGCATTTTCAGCGGCGTGATCGCGGGCGCCGGGTTGGCCGCGTATGGGCTGTATAGCGGGGTATTGTCACTGTGAGGTTGGCGTATCAACCGCCCTACGACTGGGCGGCGATGCTGGGGTTTTTATCGGTGCGAGCGATTACCGGCTTGGAAACCGTGGTCGCTGGCGTGTATCGACGCAGCATCAGTGTGGCAGGGATACATGGCTGGATCAGTGTCGAACCGGGGGCGGGAGACTGGCTGGAGGTGACGGTCGACTTTCCCGAGCCTGGCGCCATGCCTGAGATCGAGCGGCGCTTGCGCAGGATGTTTGATCTGGATGTCGTGCCTGAGGTGATCAACGCGCAATTGTCGCAAGACCCCCTGATGGCGCAACTGGTTGCGGCCCGCCCTGGCCTGCGGTTGCCTGGCACCTGGGATGGGTTGGAACTGGCGATTCGTGCAGTGCTGGGCCAGCAGATCACCGTGGTGGCGGCGATTCGTCTGGCGGGCAAGCTGGTGGCGCAGTATGGCCAGGCGCTGCCAACCCCGCACGCCGGTATTACCCACCTGTTCCCGACACCTGAAGTGCTGGCGGCGGCGGACCTGGCTACCCTGGGCATGCCCAAGGCGCGGGGGCGTACCTTGTCCGGTGTGGCCCAGGCGCTGTTGGATGATCCTCAGCTTTTCCAGCCCAAGGCCAGCCTCAAGGACGGCGTGGCACGGCTGGTGGCATTGCCGGGGATCGGAGAGTGGACCGGGCAGTACATCGCCATGCGCCAGTTGCGCGAGGCGGATGCGTTTGCGACGGGGGACATCGGGCTGATCAATGCTTTGGCGGCTTTGGAAGGTGGGCCGGTGTCGGCCCGGCAGTTATTGGCGCGGGCCGAGGCTTGGCGGCCGTTGAGGGCGTATGCGGCGCAGCATTTGTGGACGTCGTTGAACCGCAATGATTAGCGGCGCCTGTCTAGGCCTCTTCGCGAGCAAGCCCGCTCCCACATTTTGATCGCATTTCAAAGCATTTACTCGGTCAAGTGTGGGAGCGGGCTTGCTCGCGAAAGCGAATGTGAAGTCACCACTGAGGCCGGTGCGAGCCCAGTTCCACCGCCGGCAAATCCCACTGCAGCGGCGTGCCACTGATACTCAGCGGCGCGAGTAGCCGATGGGCCTGGCCCCAGGCTGTCTGCTCCACGACCAGGCCTTGGTCATTAATGTCTTCCTCGCGCAATGCCGCTTGCTGTGCCACTGGCCCGGCCTCCACCAGCAACTTCGCCGTACGCGCCAACGACAAACGCGCCGATCCGCCGCCTCCGGATTCGAGGCGCTCGGTCAACGCCCGGATCGCACTGGCGGCCATCAAGTAGCCGGTGGCGTGATCCAGCGCTTGTACCGGTAGCGGCAGTGGTTTATCCGTCTGTTTCCAGGCCATGCCGGCCTCGGCAATCCCGCTGCCCATCTGCACCAGGCTGTCAAAGCCACGACGATTACGCCATGGGCCGCTCCAGCCGTAGGCGTTGAGGCTGATATCGATGAGGCCGGGGGCGATGTGTTGCCGTTCGCCAAGGGTATAACCCAGTTGTTCCAGGGCATCGGCGCGGTAGCCGTGGAACAGGATGTCGGCGTCCTTGAGCAACGCTTCGAACACCTGCCGGCCTTCCTGGCTCTTTAGGTCAAGGCGGGCGCAGCGTTTGCCCAGCGTCATCTCCGGCACCACGCCAGGTTCGTTCCAGGTAGGCGAGTCGATGCGCAGTACGTCGGCGCCCAAGCCCGCGAGGAAACGACTGGCCACCGGGCCGGCTAGCACCCGGGTCAAATCCAGCACCTTGATGCCGGCCAGTGGGCGCGCTGCGGAACCAAGCCAGGGTTTGTCGATGCCGGGTTCGAAGACCTGGCGTTGGATCAACGCCTCGGCGTTCACTGCCAAGCCTTGAGGATGCTGCTGCCAGGCTTGCCAGCTACGCATCTGCGCCGCACAACCGCCCGCATCGACAATCGCCTGTTCCAGTTCGGCGGCTTTCCAGGTTGCGACTTTGCTCGCCATGGCTGCGCGATCAGCGGCAGGCCCCAGTACCCGCTCGGCCGCTGCACGATGATGGGGCGCGTTGGTGTGCAAGCGAATCCAGCCATCGGCGCTGGCGTAGTCACCCGCTACCGGGTCCCACAAAGGCGGCACTTGCCAACCCACGGGGCGAATCGACGAGGAGAACCACAACGAGGCCAGGCGCCGATCCACGCTGACGCTGGGCAGGCGCCCGGTTTGTTGCTCAATCAACTGCGCGACGGCCTGGCCAGCGGCGCCGATGCTGGCGGCCGCCAGGTCAGTCACGGCAAAGGTCGAAGGCAGGGCGCCGGCCTGGGTCTGGGGCAATGGGGCGTGCGGTAAAGCGAGCGCGGCTTGGATGGGAGTCAGCAGGTCAGTCATCAAAGGCCCTCCGTAAGAGAAGGGCCACTATAGAAGATCATCCCACCGGTGTGGCAACCCCAGGGATCAAGGGCAGTTCGATGCTGGCGATAAAACCGCCCTCGGGATGGTTGGCCAGGATCAGGTTGCCGCCATGGCGCTCGGCGGCGCGACGGGCGATGGCCAGGCCCAGGCCATGGCCTTGGGCGGTTTGGCCGGGCGCACGGTAGAACGGCTCGCCCAATTGGCTCAGGTGCTCGGCTTCAACGCCGGGGCCGTGGTCGCGTACGCTGATCAGAATGCGTCCGCCTTGATGCTGGGCCTGCAATTCAATCGGCTCGCCCGCCGGGTTGAAGCGCTGGGCATTGCGCAGCAGGTTGTCCACGGCGCGTTCGATCATGGTCGGCCAGCCTTTGAGCTGCAGATCATTGGCAGTCGTCAGTTGCACCACTTGCTCGGGGGCACTGAGTTGGGCGTCCTTTTGCAGCGTTTTAAGCAACGGGTTGAGGTCGATGTCTTCGGCGCTGGCGTTGTCGGCGTCGACCCGTGCCAATACCAAAATTTCGCTGATCAAGGCTTCCAGGCGATCGCATTCGCGAGTCAGGCGCGGCCAGAGTTTTTCCCGTTCTTCGGGGCTGGCGCGTTCGGCCAGGGCCAGGGCGATACGCAAGCGCGCCAGGGGCGAGCGCAGTTCGTGGGAGACGTCGCGCAGCAACTGGCGCTGGCTGCCGATCAGGCTTTGCAAGCGCGCGCCCATGCGGTTGAAGTCGTTGGCCAGCACGCCGAACTCGTCACGCCGGTTGGCCAGTTGCGCCAGGCTGTTCTGTTGATAGGTGGTTTGCCCCAGGTCATGCACCGCCCCGCGCAGACGGCTGAGCGGGCGGGTAATGGACAGGGTCACCAGCAGGCTGAACAGGGTCAGTACCACCAGGGTAATCGCCAATGCACTGAGCGGCCACAGCAGGCTGCTGCGGTGCCAGGCGTCCAGCTCCGGGTGAGGAATACGGTAAATCAGCAGATAGGTATCGCCGGTTTTGGCGCTGGTGTACTCGGCGGTCAGGCGCCGCCAGGGCAGGTGGCCGTCCTGGCTGTCGTTCTGGCGGGCTTCGAACGCGGCGGCGCGGCGCGGGAAGGTGCCGCGCACCACCGGGTCGCCGCTTTCGTTAAGCACTTGCACGTCGATGTGGTACTGGCGTTTGCGCTGCTGCAACAAGTCCTGGGCGGCATCTTCGCCCTGGGTTTCGTAAAGCTGCGTCCACTCCTGGGCCAGGTTGTTGAGCCCAGGGTGGCGGCTGAGAATCCAGGCGTCCTGGTTGAGCATGTGCCCAAGCAGGATCGATAAACCGGCCACCAGGGCGATGGCCAGCCAGAAACTCGCCAGGATACGCCAGAACAATGAACGCACAGGAAACCCTCAAACAGGAAAAGCCCAGCGGCGTGAACCACTGGGCTGGGGGTGAAGCTAGGCCATTATTGCGCTTTTTGCGCTTGCTGGGCTTTCCAGGCCTGGAACTCTTTCCATTCGGCGCGGCGCTCGGCTTGCTTCTTGACGATATCGTCGTACTTCTTCTGCTGGTCGGGCTTGAGCACGGCACGGATATCGGCCTGGGTTTTCTGCTTGCCGGCGGCGATTTCGTCCTGCATCGCCTTCTGGTCAGCGGCCGGGAGTTTGTCCAGGTACTTTTGGGTCAGGTCTTTGCGGGCGTGCCATTGGTCACCCATCAGCTTGCGGATCTGTTCGCGCTGTTCCTTGCTCAAGTCCAGCTGGCTGAACGGGCCGCCTTTGCCACGCGGGCCGTGTTCACCGTGGCCTGGGCCACCCATCATGCGGCTTTCAGGCCCACCCATCGGGCCTGGGCCTTCCGGCATTGCCATGGCAACGGTGGGCAGGGCGGTGGCGAACATCAAAGCGATAAGGGTCTTGCGCATGGTGATTCTCCTGTCTCTATTCCGGTGAGTCCGGATGTGAGTAGGTTACGCAGAGCAAGGTCAGCGGCGGTCAGGGGAGGGTAAAGCTTCGGTAAAGACGGGTTTGATAGGAACTGACAAAACCCTTGAGGCTGATGAGAACAATGGTGGGGAGTTGGCTTGCCTGCGATAGCCATAGGTATCTACACAACTGTGCAGTTCGCCGCAGCCGCTGGTAACCACGATGCGAAGCGAGTCGCTCTTGATCTTGATCTGCTTTTGATCTTAGGCGCCCCGTCAAACCACGCTGGCCGGAATTCGACAGGGATTTGGGGGGTAAACCGGCAGGGATGCCGGTTTAGCCGCCCCGCGCCATGGATGGCGCGTGGCGGCGGCCCCCCAAATCACTGGCGGATTACGGGCACACCGAGCCTAAGCGAGGTGCCGAGTGGTGGGGCAAGAGCGTTTTGCTTACTTTTGCGCTGTTCAAAAGTGAGCCGCCGTCAGGGCGGAACCCTAAGTGGCCGTTACCTAAATAACGGATATGTACTCAGTCTGATCTCAGATCCCGGTCGGCTGTCAGGCCGCCTTCGCAGGCAAGCCAGCTCCCACATTTGAATCGCGGCGCGTTAGTTAGATCGGCGCCGGCTGTCAGGCCGTCACGGGAGCAAGCTCCCTCGCCACAGGTTCAGCGTCGCACCACAGTTGTGTAGATACCTATGCTGCGATAGCGGTGTGTCAGTCACGTTTATGCTAACTGGCCCACCGCTATCGCAGGCAAGCCAGCTCCCACAGGGTTGAGTGTGGTGTTTAGAGGCTGTAGTAATAGCCACGACTGCGCAACGCCACGATCCGTGGCCGGCCATCGGGGTGTGGGCCGATCTTTTTGCGCAGGTTGCTGACGTGCATGTCCAGGCTGCGGTCATACAGGGTCAGCTTGCGGCCCAGGGCGATCTGCGCCAGTTCCTGTTTGTCCAGGGGCTCGCCGGGTTGGCGCAGCAGGGCTTCGAGCAGGCGGCTTTCGGAGACGGTAAGGGCGAACTCTTGTTCATCGATGCTGACCACACCGCGCACCGGGCTGAAGCACAGGTCGCCCAGTTCCAGCTGGGTGGACACCGCGGCGGGGTGGCTGCGGCGTAATACGGCGCGTAGGCGCGCCGTCAGCTCGCGGGGGTCGCAGGGCTTGGCCAGGTAGTCGTCGGCGCCCAGTTCCAGGCCGAGGATGCGGTCCAGGGGTTCGCCCCGGGCCGAGAGCATCAGCACCGGCAGCTCCGGGTGGTCGTTGCGCAATTGCTTGAGCAGCTCCAGGCCGCTGCCGTCGGGCAGCATCACGTCGAGCACAACGGCCGCAGGCGCACTGTCGGCCAAGGCTTTACGGGCGCTCAAGCCGTCGTGGCAGGCGCGCACCTGGAAACCTTCCTGGCTCAACCAACTGGTCAGCAGCTCACAGAGCTCCTGGTCATCATCTATCAGTAACAGCTCGCTCATGACTCACTCAATTTAGCCATTGTCGGCGGCGAAGGCCCCACCGGTGACGCCGTGAGCCATTATGAGTACGCCGATACGATTAGGTTCGACGCAGCCGGGCTTAAGGCAAGACTTGCTTGAACGGCTTGATCACCACATCGGTGTAGACCCCTGCTGCAACGTAAGGGTCTGCCTTGGCCCAGGCCTCGGCGTCGGCCAGGGAGGCGAACTCGGCCACGATCAGGCTGCCGGTGAAACCGGCGTCGCCCGGGTCATTGCTGTCGACGGCCGGGTGCGGGCCGGCCAGTACGATGCGGCCTTGGGCTTGCAGCTGTTTGAGGCGCTCGACATGGGCCGGGCGTACGCTCAGGCGTTTTTCCAGGGAGTTGGCAACGTCGGTGGCAATGATGGCGTAGAGCATGTCAGTCCTCGGTTTTTGGTGTGGTAGCTGCGGTGTCATGCAGGTGACGCGACAGGTAGATACCCTGGCCGATCAAAAACAATACGGTCATGCCCAGGCTGCCGAACACTTTGAAGTCGACCCAGTAGTCCTGGAAGGTAAACGCCACGAACAGGTTGGCGGCGCCGCAGAACAGGAAAAACACGATCCAGGCCACGTTCAGGCGTACCCACACCGGCTCCGGCAAGGTCAGCGCATGGCCCATGATCCGCTTGATCAGCAGGCGGTCACCAATGAAGTGGCTGCCGATGAACACCAGGGCGAACAGCCAGTTCACCACCGGGGCTTTCCATTTAAGGAAGGTTTCGCTGTGGAAAGCCAGGGTCAGGCCGCCGAAGACCAGGCAGGCGATAAGGGTGAGCCATTGGCTTTTTTCCAGCTTGCGCTGGGAGATGAAGATGGCGCCGTAGACCAC
The DNA here is from genome assembly GCF_029201605.1 of Pseudomonas sp. FJ2-5-13. Classification (NCBI taxonomy): domain Bacteria; kingdom Pseudomonadati; phylum Pseudomonadota; class Gammaproteobacteria; order Pseudomonadales; family Pseudomonadaceae; genus Pseudomonas; species Pseudomonas sp. FJ2-5-13. Next base: position 4,693,913 of record NZ_CP104045.1, on the reverse strand, counting down.
GATGGAGCTGACGATCAGTACGGCAGTGGCACTGTAGATGCCCCCGAACGATAGCTCGTGGCCGGCGATTTCGATGACCCTGGGGTCGAGTTTGGTAACGATGAAAAACAGCAACAGCGGGATGAAGTCGATGAATTGTTTCACAGTAAGAGCCAGAAGCTGGATGTGGCGGCATAATAACAAACATCCTTGGTTGCGATAGCGCCAGCTGACTTGAGGTTACACACTCCCGTGAATGTTGATTTGCACTGCCACAGCACGGCCTCCGACGGCGCCCTGGCGCCCGCGGTACTGGTTGCGCGTGCGTTTGAAAAAGGCGTGCGAGTCCTGGCATTGACCGACCACGACACCCTCGAAGGCCTCGATGAAGCCCGCCAGGCCGCGCAGTCCCTGGGCATGCAGTTGGTCAATGGCGTGGAATTGTCCTGCACCTGGGGCGGCGCCACCATCCATGTGCTGGGCTACGGTTTTGATCAAAAGGCCCCACCCTTGGTGGCGGCGATTGCCCAATTGCACGATGGCCGCTGGCTGCGGTCCGAAGAAATAAGCCGCAAGCTCAGCCTTAAAGGCATGCCGGGTGCCCTAGACGGCGCCCGTGCTATCCAGCAAGAGCTGGGCGACAGCGGCAACGCACCGGCCCGTCCGCACTTTGCCGACTGGATGGTGCGTGAAGGCTATGTGAAGGATCGTGCCGAAGCCTTTCGCAAATGGCTGGGCGCCGGCAAGTTGGGCGACGTGAAGCTGCATTGGCCGACCCTGGAAGACACCGTCCAGACCCTGCGGGCCTCCGGGGCCTGGGTCAGCCTGGCGCATCCCTGGCATTACGATTTCACCCGCAGCAAGCGCCGCAAGCTGATCAGCGACTATATTGGAGCGGGTGGCCACGCCATCGAGGTGGTCAACGGGCATCAACCCGCCGAACAGGTCGGCAGCCTGGCGATCCTTGCCCGCGAATTTGGTCTGCTGGTCAGTGCCGGCAGTGACTTTCATGGCCCAGGCGGTTGGTCCGAGATTGGCGAGTATCGCCAGGTTCCGGAAGATCTGCCGCTGTTGTGGGGGCGATTCAAGCATGACCCCATTATTGCCACCGTCTGAACAGGTAGAGTACGTGAGCCAATTCTTCCAGATTCATCCGGAAAACCCTCAGGCGCGCCTGATCAAGCAGGCCGTGGAGATCATCCGTGCCGGTGGGGTAGTGATCTACCCGACGGATTCTTCATACGCCATTGGCTGCCAGATCGGCGACAAGGGCGCGGTCGAGCGGGTAAGGCGCTTGCGCCAGCTGGACGACAAGCACAACTTTGCGCTGATCTGCAGCGACTTGTCCCAGCTCGGGCTGTTCGCCAAGGTCGACACCGGCACCTTTCGTCTGCTCAAGGCCCACACGCCGGGGCCCTACACGTTCATTCTCAACGCCACCCGCGAAGTGCCGCGCCTGTTGCTGCACCCCAAGAAGCGCACCATCGGCCTGCGCGTGCCGGAACACCCGATTGCCCTGGCGCTGCTGGCCGAGTTGGGCGAACCGCTGATGAGCGTGTCGTTGATCCTGCCCGGCGAAACCGAGCCGTTGTACGACCCTTACGAAATGCGCCGATTGCTGGAAAAACACGTCGACCTGATCATCGACGGCGGCTACGGCGGCAATAAGGCCTCCACGGTGATCAACCTGGCCGACGGTGAGCCAGAAGTGGTGCGTGTGGGTTGTGGCGACCCGGCTCCGTTCATGGTCGAGGCCTGAATGTCGGCCGTGGAAACCGCTGATCCCCAGGCCGGCGCCCAGCAGGAACTGCCGTTTGCCATGGTGTACGGCCAGGCGGTCATGGAAATGCCCCTGGACTTGTACATCCCGCCGGACGCCCTCGAGGTATTCCTTGAAGCCTTCGAAGGCCCGCTGGACTTGCTGCTGTACCTGATCCGCAAGCAGAACATCAATATCCTCGACATCCCGGTGGCGGAAATCACCCGCCAGTACATGGGCTATGTCGAGCTGATGCAGTCGGTGCGCCTGGAACTGGCCGCCGAGTACTTGGTGATGGCGGCCATGCTTGCCGAGATCAAGTCGCGCATGCTGTTGCCGCGCTCGGAGACGGTGGAAGCCGAAGAGGATGACCCGCGCGCCGAACTGATCCGCCGCCTGCAGGAGTACGAACGCTTCAAGGCTGCCGCCGAAGGCATCGACGGCCTGAGCCGTGTGGGCCGTGATGTGGTGGTGCCCAAGCTCGACGCCCCCGAGGCACGCGCGCGCAAATTGCTGCCAGACGTGAGCCTGGAAGAATTGCTGATGTCCATGGCCGAGGTGCTACGCCGTGGCGATATGTTTGAGAGCCACCAGGTCAGCCGTGAAGCGCTGTCTACCCGCGAGCGCATGAGCGATGTGCTGGAACGCCTCAAGGGCGGTGGGTTTGTGCCCTTTGTCGAGTTGTTCACCGCCGAAGAAGGGCGCCTGGGCGTGGTGGTGACCTTTATGGCGATCCTTGAGCTGGTCAAGGAGTCCTTGGTCGAGCTGGTACAGAATGAGCCTTTTGCGGCTATCCACGTGCGGGCGCGAGCCGAATAACGAGCTGAATCGATGAATCTGACTGAACCCCGCGAACTGGCCCCTTTGCTGGAGGCCTTTCTCCTGGCCTCGGGTAAACCGCAATCTTTGGAGCGCCTGTTCGAGCTTTTTGAAGAAGCCGAACGCCCGGAGCCGCCGGTCTTCAAGAAGGCCTTGGAGATCCTGCGCAAGTCCTGCGAGGGCCGTGCCTTTGAACTGCGCGAAGTGGCGTCGGGTTACCGCCTGCAGATCCGTGAGAAGTTTTCGCCGTGGGTCGGGCGGTTGTGGGAAGAGCGCCCGCAGCGCTATTCCCGGGCGATGCTGGAGACCATGGCGCTGATCGCCTATCGCCAGCCCATCACCCGCGGCGAGATCGAAGACGTGCGTGGCGTGGCGGTGAACAGCCATATCGTCAAGACCCTGCTGGAGCGCGAGTGGATCCGCATCGTCGGCTACCGCGACGTGCCGGGCAAACCGGCCATGTTCGCCACCACCAAGGTGTTCCTCGATCACTTCAACCTGAAAAACCTCGACGATCTGCCGCCCCTGGCCGAACTGCGCGAAATGGAAGCCGAGCCGGTGCTCGACTTCGACGACGCGCCGGTGCCGCAAAGCCTGCAGGAACTGGCCGACGCCAGCGCCGAGCCGGAGGAGCCCAAGGACGAGACCAGTTTCCATACGCTGTTGCTGGAACTGGACGACATGGAGCAGGGGATCAAGACCGACTTCGACGATTTGCTGCGTGATGGTGCTGCAGAGCCGCAAACCCAGGTGAACGTTGAATCCGAGCCAGAGGTCCAAACCGAGGAAGATATTCTCGGCGTGGCCGAGGCCCGGGAGAAACTCCTGGCCGCTGTCGCCGCTCTTGAACCGCCGCCTTTGAGCGACGAAGAAGAGGAAGCTCGGGCGCTGGCCGAGGCCATCGAAAACGAACGCCGCCAATTCGAAGACTGACCCGGTATTTCCAAACACCGCAATACCCCATGTGGGAGCGGGCTTGCTCGCGAATGTTGAACCACTGCATTCGCGAGCAAGCCCGCTCCCACATTTAATCAGCGTCGCCTGGGGAAATGTATGAGTTCGACCAAAGACCCGTGCATCAGCATCTGTAAATTCAACGACGACATCTGCGTCGGCTGTGGCCGCAGCAAGCGTGAAATCCGTGCCTGGAAGAAACTCGACAAAGCCGACAAACGCACGGTTCTGGCCGAAGCCGAGCTGCGATTGCTGGCCCTTGGGGCCACCGGTCGGCGGAAAAGCAAATGAGCTGGGCGTTATCGGCTAGTCTGTGATGCGCAACACGCGCCATGCGCGTATGATTCGCGACCCCTTGCCGACCTATTCGGCCAAGGCCCCGCTTTCAATACCCTCAGGCCACGCCTGAATCGACCCACCGGGAGGTGCTTACGATGAATGACCAAGACCAGAAAGACCAGGAAATCGGCCCAGCAGGCGAAAAACTGCAAAAAGTGCTGGCGCGTATCGGCGTGGGCTCGCGCCGCGACGTGGAAGCCTGGATCACCCAGAAGCGCATCAAGGTCAACGGCGTCGAGGCTACCCTCGGCCAGCGTGTCGACCTGCACGATGCAATCACCATTGATGGCAAGGTCATCAAGCGTGAAGAGGCCGCCGAATCGGTGCGCCGCGTGATCATGTACAACAAGCCCGACGGCGAGATCTGCACCCGTGACGACCCCGAAGGCCGTCCGACCGTGTTCGACAAGATGCCCAAGCCTAAAGAAGGCCGCTGGATCAACATCGGCCGCCTGGACATCAACACCACCGGCTTGCTGATGTTCACCACTGACGGTGAGTTGGCCAACCGCCTGATGCACCCGTCCTACGAGATGGACCGTGAATACGCCGTGCGTGTACGCGGTGAAGTCGATGACGAGATGATCGAACGCCTCAAGGCGGGCGTGGTGCTGGAAGACGGCCCGGCCAAGTTCACCGACATCAAGCAGGCGCCGGGTGGCGAAGGTTTCAACCACTGGTACCACTGCGTGGTGATGGAAGGCCGTAACCGTGAAGTGCGTCGTCTGTGGGAATCCCAGGGGCTGGTGGTCAGCCGCCTCAAGCGCGTACGTTTCGGCCCGGTGTTCCTGAACTCCGACCTGCCGATGGGCCGCTGGCGCGAAATGAGCCAGTACGAAGTCGATATCCTCAGCGCCGAAGTGGGCCTGACGCCGGTTGCCATGCCGCAGATGAACGCCAAGAGCAAAGACAAGCTTGAGCGTATGCAGCGTAAATCGTCGCGCCCAGTGCCGCGTACCGAACGTGTTGCCCGCACCCTGCGCCCTGCGCTGGATGCACCGGCCACCGGCGGTCGTATCTCGCGTCAGCCGCACATTGAAGGCGAGCGCCGTCCCACCGCGCCAGCGCGTCAGGAAGGCGAGCGTGCGCCACGTACGCCACGCCCTGCGCCGGCGGGTGGTCGCAGCAACCGTGGTGAATCGGATCGCCCGGCCGACAACGCCAGCACCAAGCGTCCAGCCAAGCCAGCGGCGAACAAGCGCCCTGGCCCGAAACTGGTCGCGGACGAGCCGTCGGGCAAGCGCCGTGGCGCACCGGCCGGTTCCGGCCAGCGCCCTGGTTTTGGTCGCAAGAAGCCGCAGTGATGCGTTAAACGCTGCACAAAAACGCCAACCTTAGGGTTGGCGTTTTTTTTATCTCAACTGTGGTAACCCAATTCAATGTGGGAGCGGGCTTGCTCGCGAAGGCGGTGTATCAGTTGACGCGTGCATCGACTGACCCACCGCCTTCGCGAGCAAGCCCGCTCCCACATTTGAAGCTTCATTTGTTTCGAAAGGGGGCTTAAAAGGCAAAGGCGCCATCAAACACCGGCTTGTCATCCAGCGCCAACACCCCGCTGGCGAAGATCAGGTCCAGGTGATGACTGCCTTTCTGCCCGCCACCCAAGCCCAGGTGCAACCCGCAATGGCGCTCTTCAAACCCGGCATTGCGCGCATACAGGTCCTTGACCCCTTCATTGGTACCAATCCCCAATTCCTCTACGCGACGGTTGGACGGGTTGGCATTCAGGTACTTGTTGAAATCATCCGCCAGCCCCGGCACCTCACTGGCCACGCTGCAAACGGTGGAGTTTTCGATCCATAACTCCAGCGGTGATTGCAGCACGCCGTATTTGCGCGCAAAGGGGATGGTGCTGAGGAAGGTGCCGACAAACCGTACCTGGCCGTTGATGGCTTCGCTGTGGGTGGCGATTTCGCCGGGGGCCAGGTCGTGGTTGCCGACGCCGTTGATATTGGTCCACTTCTTGATGCTGCTCATCGGCGCTTCCAGGCGCGAACCGTGTTTGTCGGTAAAGCTCAGCACGTTGGCCTGGGCCATGCGCCGGATCAGCGTGGCGTTGAGGTCGGCGATGCGTTGGGGCTCGACGCTGAAGGTGTCGTAGAAATAGTCGCCGTAATCCTTGAACAGCAGGGATTTCTTCCAGTGTTCGGCCATCACGCCTTGCAGGGCGCGGATAAAGTCCGGGCCTTCGGCGCGTGGGTTGGGCAGCGTGGAGGAATCGTAGAGAAACAGGTACAGGTCACAGGTTTGAATGGCCTGTGCCAAGGTTTCGCTGGGCGCCAGGTCCAGGCGTTGCAGTTGGAAGTTGAAGCGGGCGGCGCTGCCGTGGGTGATCGCCTGGGCGATGGCGTCATAGCGCTCGGTATGGCCCAGCAACACGGTGGGACGGTTCAGGCCGCTGAGGGCCGGGTGGTGCGCAAGGTAGTAGAGAAAGTGTTCGACGGCGCGGGCCTTGTCCATGACGGGTGTCCTTCTGTGCCTTGGGTAAGGGGGCAGGCGCCGTGCACAGCGCCTGCCGGATGCCTGCCGGGTATTAGAAAGGCCACATCGCGGTGCCAAAAGGCACAACGGCATCGGCTTGCATCATTTCAACGGCGGCCTCATGGGTCGGCGCTTCAAACCAATCGTCGAGTTGCAGTTCGGTTTCCAGGTCGTTTTCCAGTGCTTGCATGGTGTATCTCCTAGAGGACGTTGATTGAGAACGGCTCACCCACGGGCTTCGCGGGCAAGTGCAAAGAACCTAGAAGAGAGTGTTTCGAAATGCAAAAAATTTATTGACACGGTTTCATTTGGATTTTTTCTTCTGTTTTTTGATGGATTTTTTTATTCAGGCAAAACAGTGCATTGGCTGAAGCGATTCTTCAGATGCTGCCTGCCGACAGAATTCCGTTGAGGGCTGCCGAAGTCTGGATGTAACGCAGGTTTTCCGGGGTGTAACGACAGCTTTACGAAAATGTCCTGGCTTTGTTGAGGCTTGCGCTGATGTAAGCATTAGCTGACAGAATCGCCTGTGCACTTTCCCGGTGCGTGCCGAAGCTGTCGAGCGGTGTACAATGCGCCGCGTTTTACTGTGACCCCCCTTGCGTACCCACGCAAAAGGCCAAGACCTCAGGGTTTGATCCCCCTGATCACTCCGCCTGGCCACGAGCCGGACGGGTTCGATTTCGTCACAGATAAAAACAAACAGGTGACGCATGACCATTAGAAAGACGCTGTACTCCTGGTGCCTGCGCTGGGGTTTGAGCGGCGCTGCTTGAGTCGGTAATTCAAGGCAGCAACCTGCATTCACCTCTTCAAACCTTGCGTGAGACCCTTTTCATGAGTGGACCCCATTCTTCTTCAGGCGAGCTGAAACGCGGCCTGAAAAACCGGCATATCCAGTTGATCGCCCTCGGTGGCGCTATCGGCACCGGCCTGTTCCTGGGCTCGGCCGGGGTGCTCAAATCAGCCGGCCCGTCGATGATCCTGGGCTATGCCATCTGCGGCTTTATCGCCTTCATGATCATGCGCCAGCTTGGCGAAATGATTGTCGAGGAGCCGGTTGCCGGCTCTTTCAGCCACTTTGCCCACAAGTACTGGGGCGGTTTCGCCGGCTTCCTGTCGGGCTGGAACTGCTGGATTCTGTACATTCTGGTGGGTATGTCGGAGCTGACGGCCGTCGGCAAGTACGTGCACTACTGGTGGCCGGAGATTCCGACCTGGGTCTCGGCGGCGGCGTTCTTCGTGCTGATCAACGCGATCAACCTGGCCAACGTCAAAGTTTTCGGTGAAGCCGAGTTCTGGTTTGCCATCATCAAGGTGGTGGCGATCGTCGGCATGATTGCCCTGGGCAGTTACCTGCTGGTCAGCGGCAGCGGCGGCCCGCAAGCCTCGGTCAGCAACCTGTGGGAGCATGGTGGTTTCTTCCCCCATGGCGTCGGCGGTTTGGTGATGGCCATGGCGATCATCATGTTCTCCTTCGGCGGCTTGGAAATGCTCGGTTTTACCGCCGCTGAAGCCGATCAACCACGCACCGTGATCCCCAAGGCGATCAATCAGGTGATCTACCGCATCCTGATTTTCTACATCGGTGCCCTGGTGGTACTGCTGTCGCTCACACCGTGGGACAGCCTCTTGGCGACCCTCAACGCCTCCGGCGATGCCTACAGTGGCAGCCCGTTCGTGCAGGTGTTCTCGATGCTGGGCAGTAACACCGCCGCGCATATCCTCAACTTCGTGGTGCTGACGGCCGCGCTGTCGGTGTACAACAGCGGTACCTACTGCAACAGCCGCATGCTCTTGGGCATGGCCGAGCAGGGCGACGCGCCCAAGGCCCTGGCGAAGATCGACAAGCGCGGCGTGCCGGTGCGTTCGATCCTGGCCTCGGCGGCGATCACCCTGGTGGCGGTGCTGATGAACTACCTGATGCCCCATGACGCGCTGGAACTGTTGATGTCGCTGGTGGTGGCCACGCTGGTGATCAACTGGGCGATGATCAGCTTCTCCCACTTCAAGTTCCGCCAGCACATGAACCGCATCGGCCAGGTGCCGCTGTTCAAGGCGCTGTGGTACCCGTATGGCAATATCATCTGTGTCGCGTTTGTGGTGTTTATCCTTGGCACCATGTTGATGATTCCAGGCATTGACCGCTCGGTGTACGCGATCCCGGTGTGGGTGGCGTTCATGGGTGTGTGTTATTGGGTCAAGAACAAGCGTGCGCAGCAGCCCGTCGCAGTCCAAGCCTTGACGGTGAAGTAAGGCCATATACTGCGCTAAATGTGGGAGCGGGCTTGTGTGGGAGCTGGCTTGCCTGCGATAGCATCACCGCGGTGTACCTGTTACACCTCGGTGCCTGCATCGCGGGCAAGCCCGACTCCCACACAAGCCCGCTCCCACATTTTTTACCGCGCTCGGCTTGAGGGGGCGTATCTCTAACTCTCCTAACAAGGCTTGCGCTTTCCATGCTGGTGATTTCCAACAACGTACACTTGCCCGATGCCGAGATCGAGCTGACCGCCATTCGTGCCCAAGGTGCCGGTGGGCAGAACGTCAATAAAGTGTCGAGTGCGGTGCACCTGCGGTTTGATATTCCGGCCTCGTCGTTGCCAGAGTTCTACAAGGAGCGTTTGCTGGCGCTGCGCGACAGCCGGATCACCAGCGAAGGCGTGCTGGTGCTCAAGGCCCAGCAATATCGCACCCAGGAGCAGAACCGCGCCGATGCGCTGGAGCGCCTGGTGGAGTTGATCCAGAGCGCCACCAAGGTCGAGAAAAAAAGGCGTCCGACCAAGCCCACCCTGGGCTCGAAGAAACGCCGCCTGGAGTCCAAGACCAAGCGCGGCAGCATCAAGGCCGGGCGCGGCAAGGTCGACTTCTAGGCGTCGCGTGTTTCGCGGGCCTTGGGCGCCTGCCGGTACAGGTAGACGCTCAGCAGCAAACCGGCGAAAGCGGCGAGGGCGGCGAACAGGAAGATCGAGGCAAAGCCAAAACCTGCCGCCACGGCGCCCGCCAGTGGCCCGGTGATGCCCAGGGACAAATCGATAAACAGCGAATAGGCGCCCACCGCCGAGCCACGGCTGGAGGCCGGCACCAGGTTGACCGCCTCTACCCCCAACGCCGGGAACACCAGGGAAAAGCCGAAACCGCTCAACGCCGCACCCGCCAACGCCAGTTGAGCATCCGGCGCCAGCCACAGCAACAGCAGGCCCAGCACTTCCACCGACAGGCAAGCGATGGCGACGCGAAAACCGCCGATGCGGTTGATCAAGTTGCCAAACAGCAAACGCGCGCCGATAAAACTGGCACCGAACAGGCTCAAGGCCCACACCGCGTTATCCCAGTGCTGGGTGCTGTAATACAGCGTGATAAAGGTGGCGATGGTGCCAAAGCCGATTGAACCCAGCGCCAGCGCGCAACCATGGGGCAGCACGCGGCCCAGCACATTCATGAACGGCAAACGGATGCCGGGCACAATCGGCGCCGCTTGTTTTTTCCAGGCCAACAGCACGCCCAGCACGGCCAATAGAATGATGCTGACGCCCATGCTCCACAGCCCGAACTGGCTGACCAGCAGCACCCCCAAAGGCGCTCCGACCGCCAGCGCGCCGTAGCTGGCGATGCCGTTCCAGGAAATAACCTTGGCCGTGTTCGCCGCGCCGACACGGCCAATGCCCCAGCCAATCGCGCCCGAACCCACCAGGCTTTCAGCGCTGCCCAGCACCAGCCGACCGACCAGCAGGCAGCCAAGGCTCAGAGCCGGCAGGCTGGAAAACCACGCTGCAAACAACATGAACACGCCACTCAAACCGCAGCCCACCAGGCCAATCAGCACGGCGCGCTTGCTGCCCAAGTTGTCGATGATTTTGCCAGCATAGGGGCGGCTCAGCAGGGTAGCCAGGTATTGCACGCTGATCACCAGCCCGGCGATAACGGCGCCATAGCCCAGCTGGCTATGCACATAACCCGGCAATACGGCCAGGGGGATGCCGATATTCAGGTAGCCGATAAAGGTAAACAGCACGATGGAAACGACTTGCAGCGTGACCGCCATGGGGCGCTGGGTATCTGGCATGGGAGAGATCCACTGTCGCAGCAGGTAAAGATAGGCTGCTAATGATACCGGCGCGCAGGCCGGGCAGGGCGGCAAAAATGTAAAACGTCAGATCTAAAGCCGATCAAGCGTGGGCGGGGGCCAGCAATTGGGTGGTCACCAGGGCCGCCAGGGCGTTTTCCTGAGTGCCAAAGCGCTTGAGCAGTGCCGCTTGCTTGTCGGCACTGAGGCGGTTCCAGACTTCGACCATCTGCAAGGCAGCGTCGAGTACAGCGGTGTCCGGCGTGTCGGAAGGGGAAGTGGTCATAGTGAAGGTCTCGGATGATTCAGGCAGTGTGGAAAGCGCTCAAAGGCGCGCTTTCCACACGGTCTGGTACGGCGTCAGTCCCGGCTTTCGCGCTCGACTGGTTTTGCTTCTTTGGCCTCAGGCTGCTTCTCGCTGGCCTGCTGCGGTGTTGGCTGCTCAGTTGGGTGCAGGCTTGGGAAGGGGAGATTAGGTATCTCGTGCATCGTGGTCGCTCCTCGCAAGGTCTGTTTTTTCAATCGCAGGTGATTCCGCGCTCTCAAAAAGCCTTGGCAGGATACAGCACCGTAAATGACAAAAAGACTTTTATCTCGATTGTCCCGCCCATTTTTCTCCTAAAAGACTGTAGGAGCGAGCTTGCTCGGGAAAAGCGTCAACGATAACTCGGTGCGTCAGGTAGCCAGCGGTGTCTGTGCGAGCTTCGCGAGCGAGCTCGCTCCTACAAGGGATTTAGAACGGCACCTTGCCGAGGATCATGTCGCGGTACATCACAAAATCCCCCAGCAAGCTGTAAAACGGGTGCTGAAAGGTGGCGGGGCGGTTCTTTTCGAAGAAGAAGTGGCCTATCCAGGCAAAGCTGTAGCCCGCGAGCGGCAAGGCCAGTAGCAGGACCAATGAGCCTCTGCCGATGGCATAGGCGAGAATGCCGATCACCAGGGTGGTGCCGATAAAGTGCAGGCGCCGACAGGTGCTGTTGCCATGCTCGGCCAGGTAGTACGGGTAGAACTCGGCAAAACTATTGAATTTCTTGATGTTTTCCACGGTCACCGGCCCTCTGGTTGTTGTGCCGCCAACGGGTGCGCGGCGGGGAGCTTATTTGAGTCTAGAGTGAACAGTGCTAACAGCCAGTGACAATAGATGCCACTTTAGTATCCTTGGCTTCCTGGCTGCCGTTTGAGCCTGCTTTCAATAAGAAGACGCCATGAGCGAACGAACAACTTCTGCAAGCTGGGCGATGGGCATCGTCAAGGCGCTGGAAATGGATGGCCTGGATTGCAGGGCCTTGTTCAAGCAGTTGGGCCTGGATTATGCGTCCCTCACTGACCCCGATGCGCGCTTCCCGCAAGACGCCATGACCCGCCTGTGGCAGCGTGCGGTGGAGGTGTCGGGCAACCCGGCGATTGGCTTGAACATGGGCAAGGTGGTACGGCCTGCCTCGTTTCATGTTGCCGGTTATGCGTTGATGTCCAGTAACACCCTGGCCGAAGGCTTTATGCGCTTGGTGCGCTACCAGCGCATCATCGCCGAAAGCGCTGACTTGAGTTTCCGACTTTTACCCGAAGGCTATGCGTTGATTCTGACGGTGCATGGCGATCATCTGCCGCCCACCCGTCAAAGCGCCGAGGCCTCGCTGGCCAGCGCTCTGGCCCTGTGCGGCTGGCTTACCGGGCGCACCCTGCAACCGCGCAAAGTGCTGCTGCAAGGCGACCAGCCGGCGGACTTGGCGCCCTACCAACACGCCTTCCACGCGCCTTTGCAATTCAATGCACCCTATGACGCGTTGATTTTCGAGCAGGCCGACATGGAGGCGCCGCTGCCCACAGCCAATGAAGCCATGGCGCTGCTGCATGATCGCTTTGCCGGAGAATACCTGGCGCGTTTTTCCGAAAGCCGCGTGACCCACAAGGCGCGTCAGGTGCTGTGCCGTCTGCTGCCCCAGGGCGAACCCAAGCGAGAAGCGGTGGCCCAGACGTTGCACCTGTCCCAGCGCACCCTGCAGCGGCGGCTACAGGAGGAGGGCACCAGCTTCCAGGCCTTGCTCGATGACACCCGGCGCGAACTGGCCGAGCAGTACCTGGCACAACCCAACATGACCCTGCTGGAAATCGCCTACCTGTTGGGCTTTGCCGACCCGAGTAACTTTTTCCGCGCCTTTCGCCGCTGGTTCGATGCCACGCCCGGCGAATACCGGGCGCGGTTGCAGCAAATGTCGACCGTCAGTGACGCCAGAACGCCGGAATGCACAACACAAACACGGTGATGATCTCCAGGCGTCCCAGCAACATGCCCAGGGACAGGATCCACTTGGCGGCATCCGGCAGGGTGGCGAAATTGCCGGCCGGGCCGATGGTTTCGCCCAGGCCGGGGCCCACGCCGGATACGGTACTGGCGGCACCGGTCAATGCGGTCATCCAGTCCACGCCCAGCAGTGACAGGGCCAGGGCGATCATGCAGATGGTGATGGCGAAGAAAAACGAAAAGGTCAGAATCGAGCGCACGATCTCTTCATCGAGGCGATGGCCGTTGTACTTCTGCTTGATCACCGCGCGTGGATGAATCAACTGATTCAAGTTGGCCTTGAGCAGGATATAGGCCACCTGGAAACGGAAGATTTTGATACCGCCCGCGGTGGAGCCCGAGCAGCCGCCGATAAAGCCCAGGTAGAAAAACAGCATCAGTGAGAAGTTGCCCCACAGGCTGTAGTCCCCCAGTGCAAAGCCGGTGGTGGTCACCACCGATGTCACGTTCAGCGCCACATGACGCAAGGCATCGAGCCAATGCAGGTTGGTGGTCCACCAGTACCAGGTGCCGAGTACCAGCCAGGTCACCAGCAACAGGCCGAGCAGGCCTTGCACTTGCTGGTCCTTGATCAGCGCCCGACGGTTGCCGCGCAAGGTGGCCACGTACAGGGCGAACGGCAAGCTGCCGAGGATCATCACCACCACCGCGACCCAGTGCACCGCCGGTTGTTTCCAATGGGCCAGGGACTCGTCCGAAGTGGAAAACCCACCGGTGGAGATCGCCGACATGGCATGGTTGATCGAATCGAACACGCCCATTCCGGCCCACCAGAAGGCCAGGCTGCCGAAGATGGTGATGCCCACATACGCCGCCACGATCAAGCGCGCCACCATATGCGAGCGAGGCATGACCTTTTCCGAGCGGTCCGAAGATTCGGTCTGGAACAGGCGCATGCCACCAATGCGCAGCAGCGGCAGGATCGCCACCGCCATGCCGATAAAGCCGATACCGCCGAGCCAGTGCAAAAGCGAACGCCACATCAAAATGCCTGGCGACATGCTGTCCAGGCCGCTCAGCACGGTGGACCCGGTGGCGGTGATGCCGGACATGCTTTCAAAGAACGAGTCGGTGTAGCTGATGTGCTGGGTCAGCAAAAAGGGCAGGGCGGCGAAGATGCACACCACTACCCAACTGCTGACCGTAAGCAGGTACATGTCCCTGGGGCGCAGGTGCACGTGCTCGGGGCGGCCAGGGATGACCAGCGCCAATCCGGCGATAAAGGTGATCAGGCTGGCCCACAGGAACGAGGGGAGGTCGCTGGTGCGTTCGAAGATCACCAGGGTCGCCATCGGGATCACCATGGCGACCGCAAGGGTGATCAGGAAGATGCCGATGATGAAACCGATGATACGCAGGGTCGGCAACGCCATGAAGTTCGCTCGGGTGATTGGGCAGAGGCGCCATTCTACCTGCGGTGCAGGTCTTGTAAACCAAGGGCTGCGGTGGCTTGGTGTCTACACAACTTCGCAGCGACGCTGAAGCTGTGGCGAGGGGGCTTGCTCCCGTGACTGGCGCAGATTTCCTGACACATCACGATCCAACTGTGGGAGCTGGCTTGCCTGCGATGGCGGCCTGACAGCCGATGCTTATCTACCTGACACACCACGATCCAACTGTGGGAGCGGGCTTGCTCGCGAAGGCGGCCTAGCAGTCAGCACAGTTGGATTGTGTACATATCCATTGCTGCGGTAACGGCCACCTAGGGTTCCGCTCTGACAGCGGGTCACTTTTGGAAGGACCCAAAAGTAACCAAAAGGTCCTCGCCCCACCACTCGGCACCTCGCCTAGGCTCGGTGTGCCCGTAATCCGCCAGTGATTTGGGGGGGCCGCCGCCACGCGCCATCCATGGCGCGGGGCGGCTAAACCGGCATCCCTGCCGGTTTACCCCCCAAATCCCTGTCGAATTCCGGCCAGCGTGGTTTGACGGGGCGCTTAAGATCAAAAGCAGATCAAGATCAAGAGCGGCTCGCTTCGCATCGTGGAGTGTGTGGCCGGGCGCGGTCAACTGTGGGAGCAGCAGTTATTGCGCGCATAAAAAAGGCGACCCGCAGGTCGCCTCTTTCAACTGCGCTTGATCAGAACTCGTGATCAGCACTGTCCGGGTTCAGGTCGCTGATGCCCAGCTTGCCGGCAGCGGCTTCGATCGAACCGGTCTGCTTGACCAGGGCGGCGATCGAGTCACGCACGATCTGGTTGCCCTTTTCATTGTCCGCGGCGATCAACTGGTCGTAGTGCTCGCCGTTGTTGGCGTGGTCAACCATCACCTGGATCTTCGCTTCGGTGGCCGCCAGGTCAGCCTTGAGGGCTGCATCGGCTGCCGGGTCGGCCTTGGCCACCAGGGACGACAGGCTGGCGCCGGTCAGCTTGGTGCCGTCAACACGGGTGTATTCGCCCAGGTAAACGTTACGGATGCCCTTGGCGTCGTAGAAGTGCGAGTAATGGGTGTTGTCGCTGAAGCAGTCTTGCTCGTCTTCCGGCGAGTTGGCTTCCAGGGACACTTTCATGCGCTCCCCGGCGAGCTCGCCCAAAGACAGGCTGCCCATGCCGAACAGCATTTTACGCAGGCCGTCGGTGCCCGGTTCCGACTCCAGGGTGGCGCGGTAGTTGTCTTCGACGTTGGGCTTCCAGTTGTCGACCATTTCCTGCAGGTCGCTGACCAGCAGTTGGGTGACGGCACGCAGGTAAGTGCGGCGGCGCTCGTTGTGGCCGCCGGTTGCACCGTCACCGGTCATGTAGTCCGACGCCGGACGGTTGCCCGCGCCTGGGCCGGTGCCGTTGAGGTCCTGGCCCCACAGCAGGAATTCGATGGCGTGGTAGCCGGTGGCGACGTTCGCTTCGGAACCGCCCAGCTCATTGAGGCTGGCGAGTTTTTCCGGGGTGATGTCCTTGACGTCGACCTTGTCTTCGCCCACCTGAATCTCGTTATTGGCGATGATGTTGGCGTTGGCACCGGGGTTACCCAGCGCGTGCTCGTAGGACTTGTCGACGTAGTCGATCAGGCCTTCGTCCAGGGGCCAGGCGTTAACTTGGCCTTCCCAGTCGTCGATGATGGTGTTGCCGAAGCGGAATACTTCGCTCTGCAGGTAGGGTACGCGCGCGGCGATCCAGGCGGTACGGGCCGCTTTCAGGGTTTCGTCGTTCGGGTTGGCGAGGAGGGTGTCGATTGCAGTCTGCAGGGTTTTTGCGGTGGATTCGGCGTCGCTGTACACCGCAAACACCATGTCTGCGTAGTGCGCGACCACGGCCTTGGCGGCCGCTTCGTCGACCTGGCCTGCCGGGGCAGCCGCCGGTGCGGTAGTGCTGGCGGCAGCGGGTGCCTGGGGCGCGGCGGCCTTGTCTTTACCTTCGCCGCAACCGGCGAGAGAAATGGCAATGGCCAGCAGACTGGCGGTGGCCAGGGGCATACGAATCATGGCGAACATCCTGCTTCGGTTGTTGATAGGGCGCGCGGGGAGCGCAAACGCTGCGACATAATGCGAAAGATTTGCATTTTGTGTAAAGGCTTATACGCGGGAAATATTGAGTATCGAAGTGTAAATTCAAAGGCTCACGGCGTTATTGCGCTCTGACTGCTTCAAATAAGCCGTCAACTCCCGGGCCTGCAGCGGTTTGCTGTAGTGATAACCCTGCCCCTCATGGCACCCCTCGGAGATGACGTAGGCCTCCTGTTCGGCAGTCTCCACCCCTTCGGCAATCACCTGCATGCCCAGGCTTTTGCCCAGTTGGATAATGGCGCGCACGATGGTTGCGTCATCGTCGTCGTCCTGCAGGTCCTGGACGAAGCTCTTGTCGATCTTGATCTTGTCCAGGGGCAGGCTCTTGAGATAACTCAAGGAGGAATAGCCGGTGCCGAAGTCATCAATGGCGATCAGTGCCCCGGAGCGACGCAGACTCAGCAGATGCTGGGCGGCGGTGCTGATGTCTTCCATCAGGCCGGTCTCGGTCACTTCCAGCTCCAGGCTGCGCGGTGGCAGGCGATAGATCTGCATCAGGTTGTTGACCACCCGCGGCAACTCGGTGTGGTGCAGTTGCACGGTGGACAGGTTGACGGCCATGCGCAGCGCCGTGAAACCCTGATCATGCCATTCGCGCAATTGCCGGCACGCCTGGTCCAGCACCCATTCGCCAATGGGAATGATGGTGCCGTTCTGTTCCGCCAGCGGGATAAACAAGTCCGGCGGTACCAGCCCGTGCTCAGGGTGCTGCCAGCGCAGCAGGGCTTCCACGCCCACCACCTGATGGTCGCGGTAGCTGATTTGCGGTTGGTACACCAGGTGCAACTGCTCACGGCTTAGGGCATCGCGCAGGTCTTTCTCCAGTTCACGGCGCCGGCGCATTTCGCTGTCGACGCTGGCGATATAAAACTGGTAACGGTTGCGCGAGCGGCTCTTGGCCAGGGTCATGGTTTGCTCGGCTTTTTGCAGCAACTTCTCGGTGCTGTCGCCATCCTCCGGGAACAGCGTAATGCCAATGGTGGCGCGTAGGCGGATCAGGTCGTGGTCGAGGGCGAATTCAGCCTCCAGGTCATCGAGAATGCTTTGCGCCAGTTCGGCGGCTTCGTAGGGCTGGTCGATATCGGCTTGCACCAGGGCGAACTGGTCACCGCCCAGACGGGCGAGCGTACCCAGGCGGCCGCTGTGGGCGCGCAGACGGTCGGCCAGGGCCAGCAGCAGTTTGTCGCCGGCCTGGTAGGTAAACTGCTCGTTGACGCTCTTGAAGTCATCCAGGCCCACGCACAACACCGCGACACGGCGTTGCCGGCGGCCAGCGTCCGTGAGGATCTTGTCCAGTTGCGCCTGCAACTTCTGGCGGTTCGGCAGGCCGGTCAGGAAGTCGTATTGGGCCATGCGCAACAGGCTCGATTCGGCTTCATGGCGCAGGTGGGTATTGCGCTCGATGGATTCGAGCAATTGGTTGGCGGTGTTTATCCACTGCCCCAGTTCGTTGCGTTCGTGGCCCTTGAGCTGAGGGATCTTGTGCTCGCTGGGGCGGTCCGGGTTGATCGAGGTCAGGTGCTCGATCATCCGCGACAACGGCTTGGTCAGCATCCAGTGATACACCAGGTACAGCACCAGCCCCATGGCCAAGGCGCGCAATACGCCCGAGATAAAGATGATGACCGAACTGACCAGGAAACTTCGGCCATAGGTGGCGGTGTCGAGGGTGATACTCAGGTCGCCGTAATATTCGCTGTAGGGGCCCTTGCCCACCAACGCAGTGGTAAAGGAGCGTTCCTGACCAAGAATCAGGTCGGTCAACCAGCGGCTGGGGGACTGCTGTAAAGGGCGGCTTTTTTCCGCCAGCATGGTCTCGTTGGGGTGGCCGATAGAGGCCATGCGCACAGCGTCGTCCTGGAACAGACCTTCGATCACCTGCATGCCCATCTCGCGATCCAGGCTGTACACGGCCTGGGTCGAGGGGTCGCGAAACATGTCGAGGATGCGCTGGGCATCGCCCGCGACGGCCTGGCGCGTCTTGTAGGCATCAAAAACGATCTGCGCCACGCTCAGCGCCACACCCACGATCAAGGCCGACAGCAGCACAACCCGTAGCAACTTCACCGACAAGCTGTTCTTGAGTTCCAGCTTCAAAGGGGCATTCCTTGTCTCATGCGGGTGGCCGTCAATATGCCATGAGTATTGGCAATCTGGTGATGGCAGTCAAAGGGACATTGGGGCTTGGGATAAATTGAGGGTGTTGCTGAATAAAGGTGCCGCGGTGACAACTTATGGTGGGGCTTTCACAGGCGGGCAAAAGGGCACGACGTGCGCAACAGGCTTGGCAGGGGAGAAGGCGGAGCAGATCCGCCTTCCAGTTCGACGACCTTCTTAATAATTGCACTTACCCTCTGACTGGTGTGCGTCCCCGGCGACCTTTGCGTCCTTGCCGACCGTGTCTACGAGCTTGTTCGCCAAGTCCAGAGCGCCTTTTGCCACATCCAGGCCCTTGTCGAGAAGGCCCGATATCATCGGGATTGCGCCTGCTGCCATCGAAATAGGATCCATCGTCATTCTCCACATTCATTCAGGAGGGTTATTCCTCCTGACGGTTGTGTGGTCAATTGTTACGGTTGAGTTCCGGTATCTCTGGGCTGTCTGTCTGGCGTGCATAAAAAAGCCCGGCGATTGCCGGGCTCAAGTTCAGCGAATGCCCTGAGACGGTACGCCAGTCGATCGCTGGCGATTGATGTCAGTATCAGGCGAGGCCAGTGCCCCTGTTTGTCTCAAGGCGCTGCTTCGCTGAGGGCGGTTTACTTCCGAATACTAGTCCATAACTTGTGCCAGCTACCATTCGGCAACCAAGTACCATTACCGATGAGCGTATTCAAACCGTCCACTTTTTCCATTTCACTCAGCGCCCCGGTATTACTCAATACGCCGGTAACACCAAATAGCAGGGTGTTAAAGTCTTGGAATAGTTCGATGCTCGGTGTTTCCTTGAGGACCCCAGTGTATTGATAAGGCTCTATCAGGCGCAGCTTAGATATAGGATCCATATTCTCCGGCAGCTCGCCAAGGCCGGCTCGCATTATTTTTTGCGCCGGCGAAACAGCTGCCGTGCGTCGAAAGACGTTCTTGCCGACAGTGCGTGTCGTATTCCCCAGGTAGTTGGAAAGTCTTGCAAATCTCTGTGGCATATTCTTGATCAGTGCCGTAGCTCCAGAGGCAATACCGAAGAATAGTGAGGCCCAGGCCAGTCCTTGGGACCATTCCGGATGGCTCTCGGCAATAACTACTGCGGTGACCGCCAATACTGCTGAAGTAAGAGCGGCCAAGGCCGCTGCTACTATCAGCGACGCCGGGGCCGTCATAATTGCGGTGAGCACCCCTATACCGCTAAATATTATGGTGGAAATCACCTTACCACTCTCACCAAGGCTGAGAGGCTCGGGCAGATTGTCTCCCCAAATGTTCCTCAGTGCCCGGCTAACCGAGAAGTGACCGCTGGGGTCATGAAAGTTGATCGGGTCGTTACCGACACAATAGCCGTAGGCGTGTGGGCCACCGATGCCAAATGGGCTGCTGGTGTCTGGGGCGTGGAACTGTCGTATCTGGGGCAGGTAGACGCGTTCGCCCAAGGGGATTTGGCCGTTCGTGGCGTCATCGTATTCTCCTTGGTAGCCCAATAAGGAGTGGGTATCTTCGAAGAAGTGTTCGCCGAACGCGGTATAGGCATGAAACTTTGTGGTTTCAGCCACTGCGTCGTAGGTGACACACACCGTGCCATTAAGGTCTCGCCATTCGTACAGGATCCTGTCCACCCCTGAAATCCTGGTTTGTTGGGCGATGCAACTGGCGCTGCCGGGCTGCAATTGCCGGAAATTGCTGTCATTCTCAATGGCATATTCGCCGTTGAGCTGGCTCTCTCTATAGATGAGCTGACGTTGGTCCGGCCCCTCACCGACTGTCATCAGGCTATCATCGGGGGCGTAGCTGTATAGCTTGCTCCCTATCTGCGTCAAGTGCCCCAACCAGTCATAATGGTATTTTCTGCCTTTTTGATCTTGAGAGATGCGGCCGGCGGCGTCATAGGTCAAAGTGGCCGATTTTGTGTAGTCCGCATGCGTGTTCTCGATCTTTTCCAGGCGAACCCCCATTGAGCTGTCGTAGGTATAGGTCGCGATATTGCGCGCGCCAGCGAAGGTGCTGACACACCGGCTGACATTGCCAAGTGCGTCGTAGGTGAACTCTTCTTTGTCTATGAGTTTTCCTTTCGGGTTTTGTGGCCTCCATACCCCTGTTGTCGTGCATGACTTAAGCCTCCCAGCAGCTGTGTAGGTGAAGCTGCGTGAGCCCAGGACGTCGCTGTCTCCTTTCAACTGAACCTGTTTGAACCGGCCGTCACTATAATAAGATGTCATTATTTTAAGGATGATGGAGGTATTGACGGGGTGAAACTCGCGCATGATTTCACGCTGCTGAGCGTCGTATTCATATTTGAGATCAACGTGTTTCGCTGCGTCGGTCTTAACCTCTAGACGTTCATTCTCTGCGAGCCCTTGGTCATTGTATGTGTAGGAGGTGACGAACTCTTTTTTGCTAAAGGTACGCTGTCCACCTGAGTTGTATAGGAACTTCGTTGTCGCGCCGAATACGTCGGTATCAGTGAGTAAACGCCCTGCGGGCGAGTAACTGCAGGATACTTCTTTGGTTTTGCCAGACTGCGTCTGAGCGTGTTGTTGCGTCACGCGCAGTTGGCTGTCATGGTGGTGTTTCAGAATACGCTCTCCCTCACTGGCGGTGGAGATGTTTTGCCTGGCATGGGCATAGCTGAACGTTTTCTGTTTGCTGCCGTCTTCGTTAGTGATTTTGCTCAGCTTATTGCCCAGTTCCGGGATGTACTCATGTTTGAGGACGTGGCCGTCCGCTGTTTTTGTCGAGGCAGGGACCGTGCTGGCGCCAATATAGGTATAGGTTTCGGTCGCGTCGCCCCGGGTCAAGCTAGTGACGCGGCCCCACGCATCAAACGTACGCTTACCCAGCGAGCGTCTTTGCAGGCCAAGCAGGGAGAAACTGATGTCTATGGTTTCAGGTTCGTTGCTCGGAGAAAGAGCGGGGTAGGTGTAATGGTAGGTGTAGGCAAGGTTTAAAAGGGGTAGCAAGCCTTTATCGTCTTCAACGTGGGCCTCCGTGAGTACGCGTCCGAAAGAATCGCGGGTATAGGTGATGGTGGTGACCCCGAACTCGCCATCGGTTTGCAACTGCTCAAGGAGTCGCTCCTCTGTGTAGGTAGCGGTTTGAGTCTGATAGACCGCGCCATTCTGATCGCGAAACTCAACTTTCTTGATTGTTTCGTCCTCGTTGTAGGTGGTTATCTTTCTATGTTTATCAGTGGGTGTTCCGCTCCACTCTGTGCGTGTCATCGCGATGGGGTCGTAGTGGTTAAAGTCTCGCCGGCCGCTGCTATAGTTTCGCTGCTCGACTTCACCCCAACCATCATAGACCACCTCACTCCACTCACTGAACTGCGTGCCGTCTGCGTGGTAATCATATTGGGTGCTGCGCTTCTCCCTTCCGTAAATGTCGTAGCTGACCTCCTTGAGCAGGCGTTGAGTGCCTGGTTCGGGGTAGTCGTACTCTCTGAGGAGTCGGTCCTGCCCATCGTATACTTCTAAGCGAACCTGCCCGTTAGCTTCAGTGATCATGACTTGGCCTGGGGCAGGGTAGGTATAGGCCGTGATTTGCTTATACGTTGGGCTCTGCGCACATAAGGTGAGGGTCGCTAACCTTCCGAACGCGTCGTAAGTGTACTCGGCCCGATTACCGTCCGTGTCTACCTGGCGTATAAGTCGCCCGCTAAGCACGCTTTGAGTGCTTGAGGAAACGCGCGTCTGGGCGTCGATACGCTCGGTGGTTGTGGTGGTTAGCTCGGTATTGTTTATGCCTCCAAGAGCGTAATTGAAGTTTCTATCGGGTAAGCGGAATACGTCTTCTTCGTCCTGAGTGATTTTTTCTGGTTTTCCCTTTCGAAAGCTGTTCTCTTGGTAATACTTAATGTGTTGCCTGGTGATGCGCTGCTTCAGACGTTTATAGGGCGAAAAGATTTGAGTTAATTGGCTAAGTTTTTGCTCGCTCATGCCATTTATTGGAGCATAAGTGAAATATTTGATGCTCTTATATCCGCGAGGTGAACTCAATGAGATCTGAGTTTCTTTATGGAGTAGAGGAGCTTGGCCATTGATAGGAGGGTCGTAAACATATGTGGTTTTTTTCCCCGGTTGTGTGTTCTCGATCAGGGCGGCATGTTGATTAAATCGATTTTTAATTTCTACCTTTCGGCTCTTGGTGTTGTGGCGGTACGTAATAGTTCGGTCGTTTTTTATAGCGGTTGAGTCAGCAGAAATTGTGTGGCTTGTGGTGATAATGAAAGGTACGTTGCGGCTGGATCTTGTCACGGTTTCCAATAAGATTTCATTGGTGTTGTAGTCGTATTTGTATTCTGTTATCGCTTCGTGAAATTCGGTGGTTATGTAGTAATCAAACCTGTCTGAGCGGTCGTATTCATAACGGTGAACAAATGGTAGGACGCCATTACTAGGGTAGATGTAATGTTCGTTCACACATGGCAGTTTTGTTAATTTCGGATTGTCCGGAAAACTCAAACCATTGTCGTTATACAACAACACTTCGACGAGGCCGTCCCAATTGGTGAATTTGTTCAGTAACCAACCAGCGGTCTCATGGTCCAGATACTCAAGCTTGGTTTGGATATCGTCGGCGAGCACTACGGATGTGAGGGCGTAGTCCTCAATGTTCAGTTGATAACGCAGTTTTTCAGCGGGGTGGGTCGGCCAGTAGGTCATGGTGACGGGGGTTATCGCTGGTTGGTCGGTGTCATTGGCGAGTGTGTATTCTATTTCGATCAGGGGGTCTCCCTCGCCGTCACCGTCGCGAATACTTTGTAATTTTGTCTGGTAATAGGTTTTACCCTCTATGATATGAGGTGTGGCTATCCAGTTAAAATGCAGCTTGTTGTAACCATCGTCGGTCAGCCACTCTGGAAAATAAAATAATGTGTCTTCCAATTTTGATAGGAGCTCTACTCTACCTCCGCGCCGGACCTTTAGTTTTCCATCATTATCCCATTCAGCGTCGATCGTAGGGGTGTTCAAGTTTTTGCCCTTTTTCAGGGACAGTGTTTCTCCACTATGGAGCGTCAGCCTTTCATATTCCTCACTGTAGAGGGTCGGGCTGAATTCCCAGCCGTCGCCCAGGGCGGCTTGGTTGTTGGTCAGAGGGCTATAGAATAGGTTCATTTCGAATACGGGGCCATTGCCTGAGTTACCGATAATTGCAGGCATCTTTATATAAGCTTCAAACAACCCGGTACGGGTGTTCACCATATTGGATTTTTGTGTGGTTGCATTAAAGATTGGCTCGCTTTCGTAGTCGGCCGGGTCTTTGCCCATTGGGTTGTGCGCCATGGTTAATCTCCTTATAACGTGATAGTCCTGACCGTTCAGAACGGGGTATGGAGATATGAGCGTATGGAAAAATCAACCGGTTAGAACCTGTGAGTTCTGACAGTTGTTTATAATGATTGGCTATGGCTTGGGTTGTTTGTAAGTATATGTAGGGAGGTGACTAGGCATAAAAAAACCGAAATCCAAAAAGGACTTCGGTTTTTTGAACGGATCACGGATTATTTGATAATCACTCAAATGACCAGCAGTGCGGCAAGCGTTGCTTAGGCAGTGAAGGTCTTGCCTTCGAACTGCTCAGCCACGAACTTCCAGTTGACCAGATTCCAGAACGCTTCCACATACTTTGGACGCACGTTGCGGTAGTCGATGTAGTAGGCGTGTTCCCAGACGTCGCAGGTCAGCAGCGGGGTGTCGCCGTTGGTCAGCGGGTTGCCGGCGCCGATGGTGCTGGCCAGGGCCAGGGAACCGTCAGCCTTTTTCACCAGCCAGCCCCAACCGGAACCGAAGGTGCCGACCGAAGTCTTGGTGAACTCTTCCTTGAACTTGTCGAACGAGCCGAACGCAGCGTTGATGGCTTCAGCCAGTGCGCCGGTGGGTTGGCCGCCGGCGTTTGGCGCCAGGCAGTTCCAGTAGAAGGTGTGGTTCCAGACTTGAGCGGCGTTGTTGAAGATGCCGCCCGAGGAAGACTTGACGATCTCTTCCAGGGTCTTGCCTTCGAACTCGGTGCCAGGCACCAGGTTGTTCAGGTTCACGACATAGGTGTTGTGGTGCTTGTCGTGGTGGTATTCCAAGGTTTCCTTGGAAATGTGCGGCTGCAGGGCATCGTGTGCGTAGGGCAGCGGCGGCAATTCGAAAGCCATGATGATTCTCCTAATCAGGTCAGTTGCGGTGAGCGCAAGGCCGATCACGGGCGGCCAAACATGCGCCGGGGAGTTTGTACTCTTTGCGGCGCAGGGGTCCGATCATAGCACCGGGGGTGCGGCATAACCACGCAACAACTGTGTGGGATAGAGGTTCCAGCGCGTTTTGGAATATTGCTCAGGCGCTGATCAGTTGATAGGCCACCGAGAACATCATCGCGGCCACCAGCAGGTCCAGCAGGCGCCAGGTGGCCGGGCGTGCCAGCCAGGGTGCCAGCCATGCCGCACCCAGCGCCAGGGTGGCGAACCACAGGAACGAAGCACTGGCCGCACCGGCTACGTAGGCACCCGGTTCGGTTTGTTGCGCGCCCAGGGAGCCGATCAACAGGACCGTGTCCAGGTAGACATGGGGGTTGAGCAAGGTCACCGCCAGGGCGCTCAGCAATACGGCGCGCAATGAGCGCGTCTTGAGGCTGTCGCTTTGGTCCAGGCTCTGTTTCGAGCAGGCCCTGCGCAACGCGCATGCGCCGTACCACAGCAGGAACGCAGCGCCGCCCCAGCGTGCCACCGCCAGCAGTATCGGGCTCTGCGCCAGCACGGTGGCCAGCCCGAATACCCCAGCGGCCACTAGCAGTGCGTCGCAGATCACACACAGCGCCGCCACGGGTAAGTGATGTTCACGGCGCAGGCTTTGCGCGAGTACGAATGCATTTTGGCTGCCGATTGCCATGATCAACCCGAGGGCCACCAGCAAACCGTTCATATAGCTTTGCCACATAGAGGGAGATCCTTGTTGATGCTCAAACGATGCTGGCTATGGTGACGCTTGAGGTTGTATAAGAAAAAACAATATTGCTGATCGCTCATTAGAGAAACTGATGTTCGACTATAAATTGCTTTCCGCCCTGGCGGCGGTGGTGGAACAAGCCGGCTTTGAGCGCGGTGCCCAGGTGTTGGGGCTGTCGCAGTCCGCCATCTCCCAACGCATCAAGCTATTGGAGGCGCGCGTCGGCCAGCCGGTGTTGATACGCGCCTCGCCGCCAACGCCCACCGATATCGGCCGGCGCCTGCTCAACCACGTGCAGCAGGTGCGTTTGCTGGAGCGTGACCTGCAAAGCCAGGTGCCGGCCCTGGACGAGGAGGGCATGCCCGAGCGCCTGCGCATTGCCCTGAATGCCGACAGCCTCGCCACTTGGTGGGCCGAGGCAGTCAGCGACTTCTGCGCCGAACAGCATTTGCTGTTGGACCTGGTGGTCGAAGACCAGACCGTGGGCCTCAAACGCATGCGCGCCGGTGAAGTGGCGGCCTGCATTTGCGCCAGCGAGCGCCCCGTGGCCGGTGCCCGCAGCCTGTTGCTGGGCGCCATGCGTTATCGGGCGCTGGCCAGCCCGGCCTTTCTGGCGCGGCATTTTCCTGGAGGTGTGCGGGCCGACCAATTGGCGCGCACGCCTGCGCTGGTGTTCGGCCCGGATGATTTCCTGCAGCACCGCTACCTGGCGTCCTTGGGCGTGGACGGTGGTTTCGAACACCATCTATGCCCGTCATCCGAAGGCTTTATCCGCCTGACAGAAGCTGGCCTGGGCTGGGGCCTGGTGCCTGAATTACAGGTGCGTGACCAGTTGGAAACCGGCGTATTGGTCGAGTTATTGCCAGATAAGCCCATCGATGTGCCGCTGTACTGGCATCATTGGCGCAGTGGCGGGCAACTGTTGGGCTTGTTGACCGACCATCTGGCCGATGTGTGTGGCCATTGGTTGGTGCCGTTGGAGTGATGGCGCGCGTCAAGGCAACAGCGATGAAAAACGAAAGAACACGGAGTACGACATGAAAATTCTGGTCACCGGCGCAAGCGGCTTCATCGGCGGGCGCTTTGCGCGCTTCGCCCTTGAGCAGGGCCTGGACGTGCGGGTCAACGGGCGGCGCGCCGAGGGTGTGGAGCACCTGGTACGGCGCGGTGCCGAGTTTATCCAGGGTGACTTGAATGACGCCGACCTGGTGCGCGACCTGTGCCGCGATGTCGAAGCCGTGGTGCATTGCGCCGGCGCCGTTGGGCTGTGGGGCAAGTACCAGGACTTCCACCAGAACAATGTGCTGGTCACCGAAAACGTCGTCGAGGCCTGCCTGAAACAGCGCGTCGGGCGCCTGGTGCACCTGTCGTCGCCGTCGATCTACTTTGACGGTCGCGACCATCTGGGGCTCACCGAAGAACAAGTGCCCAAGCGTTTCAAGCATCCCTATGCCGCCACCAAATACCTGGCTGAGCAGAAGGTCTTTGGCGCCCAAGAGTTCGGCCTGCAAGTGATAGCCCTGCGCCCACGGTTTGTTACCGGGGCCGGCGATATGAGCATCTTCCCGCGCCTGCTGAAAATGCAGCGCAAGAACCGCCTGGCGATCGTCGGCGACGGCTTGAACAAAGTCGACTTCACCAGTGTGCACAACCTTAACGAGGCGCTGCTCAGCAGTTTGCTCGCCACCGGCTCGGCGCTGGGCAAGGCCTACAACATCAGCAACGGCGCACCGGTGCCGATCTGGGATGTGGTGAACTACGTGATGCGGCAAATGGAGCTGCCCCAGGTGACCCGTTACCGCTCCTACGGTGTGTCTTACAGCGTGGCGGCCTTGAATGAAGCCTTCTGCGCGATGTGGCCGGGGCGGCCGGAACCGGCATTGTCGCGCCTGGGCATGCAGGTGATGAACAAAGATTTCACCCTCGACATCAGCCGCGCCAGGCATTATCTCGACTACGAGCCCAAGGTCAGCCTGTGGGCCGCGCTCGACGAGTTCTGCAGCTGGTGGAAAGCCCAGGACCCGGGCCGCCAATAAGCTCATAACCAGCAACACTTCGGGAACCCAATTCCAGGTTCCGAGTCGATCCATGCGCCGGGAGTGCGGTTTATACTCCTGCCGCTCGGCTTTGCAGCCAGCCATCTCATTGATTCAGGGTAGATTCATGCGTAACGATGCTAAAGACGACTTCGACAACGTTCCCAGCCTGCGGGCCGATATTGGGGATGACGATGATTTCGTGCCGACCGCCGCGACGTCGGTGCGTTCGCGAACGACGCCCGTGGTCAAGGTCAAGAGCGCCAGCACCGGCCCGTTGTGGGCACTGGTCGGCGCGCTGTTGATCGCCTTCGCGGGCCTGGCCTGGTGGAGCTTCCAGCAGATCTCCCTGATGGGCCAGCAGTTGGTCGCCACCCAGGAGAGTTTTGCCCGCATCAGCGAAGAAGCGGCCGGGCGCCTGCAGGCGATTTCCGGCAAGGTCGTGGCCAGCGAAGCCAATGTGAACAACGGCAGCGAAGCCTTGAAACTACAGATCAAGCAGCTGGAAGCCCAGTTGCAGGAGCAGGGCAAGCAACAGTTGGGCGTCGCGGGGCAGGCCACCGAACTGGACAGCCGCCTGGCGCAGATGAGTGCCAGCACCACCGAACTGACAGCGGCCAACACCAAGCTGCAAGGCCAGGTGCAGGCCCTCACTGACGCGGTCGCCAGCCTTACGGCAGCGCAGGCCGAGGTCAAGGGCCTGACCACCGATGTGGCCGCCTTGAAGAAACAAGGCAACCCAAGCGCGGCCATCGCCCGTCTCGAGCAGGACCTGCTGGTACTCAAGAGCGCCCAGGAAAACCAGCCGGCCAACGTCGACGCACCGACCAACAAGGAATTCGACGTGTTCCGCATCCAGACCACGCGCAATATCACCACCTTGCAAAGCCAGGTGCAGAACTTGAATCAGCGCCTCAATGCGCCGGCTGCGGCCACCCCACTGGGCCAATGACCGCAAATCGCCTTGTGTAGGAGCGAGCTTGCTCGCGAAAAACGTTAACGATCACGCGGGTTTCCTGGATAAGCGTGGCGCTTGTTGGCTTTTCGCGAGCAAGCTCGCTCCTACATTAGGATTAGGGTGTTGATTGTCACCACTTGGTGACATTTACCATCCCTTTCGTTACTTGCCCATCCCACGCCCTTGTTTAGACTCCGGTCATCCCAAAAAAACAATAAGGGCCACCGATGACCACCCATCCACTGCCTGCCAGCAGTTGGCTGAATGCACCTGCCCATCACGCTTGGCTCGCCGCCGAAGGCCAGCGGCTGCTGGCGTTCGCCAAGGCATCGCGCCTGCCGGACGGTTTCGGCAACCTTGACGATAAAGGCCAGTTGCCGGCCAATGCCCGCGCCGAAACCATGAACACCGCGCGCATGACCCACAGCTTTGCCATGGCCCATGCCATGGGGTTGCCGGGTTATGCCGAGTTGGTGGCGCACGGTGTGGCGGCGCTCAGCGGCCCGCTGCGCGACAGCGAGCACGGTGGCTGGTTCGCCGCGCCCCGCGCGGCTGATGGCAACACCGGCAAGGCCGCCTACCTGCACGCCTTCGTGGCCCTCGCGGCCAGCTCTGCCGTGGTGGCCGGCGCGCCGGGTGCACAAACATTAATGAACGACGCCATCCATATCATCGACCAGTTCTTCTGGAGCGAAGAGGAGGGCGTCATGCTCGAATCCTTCGCCCAAGACTGGGGCGGCGTCGAAGCCTATCGTGGCGCCAACAGCAACATGCACGCCACCGAAGCCTTCCTGGCGTTGGCCGATGTCAGCGGTGATACACGCTGGCTGGACCGAGCGCTGCGCATTGTCGAGCGAGTGATCCACACCCACGCCGCCGGCAACCAGTTCATGGTGATCGAGCATTTCGACGCGCAATGGAAGCCCTTGCTCGGTTACAACCAAGACAACCCCGCCGATGGCTTTCGCCCTTACGGCATCACACCCGGGCATGGTTTTGAATGGGCGCGGTTGCTGCTGCACCTGGAAGCTGCACGCCTCAAGGCCAAGCTGGCCACGCCGGACTGGCTGGTGAGCGACGCCAAAGGCCTGTTCGCCAGTGCCTGCGAGTACGCCTGGGCGGTGGATGGTGCGCCGGGCCTTGTCTACACTTTGGATTGGAACCAGCGCCCGGTGGTATGCGAGCGCCTGCACTGGACCCATGCTGAAGCCAGCGCCGCCGCTCAGGCGCTGCTCAAACGTAGCGGCGAGCTGCATTACGAAACCTGGTACCGGCGCTTCTGGGAATTTTGCGAAACCCACTTCATCGACCGGCTCCAGGGCAGTTGGCATCACGAACTCAGCCCGCACAACCAACCCAGCAGTAAAATCTGGGGCGGCAAACCTGACCTGTACCATGCCTGGCAAGCGGTCGTGCTGCCTGCATTGCCCTTGGCACCCAGCCTGGCCAGTGCATTGGGCAGCGGATGCTATGTCACCAAGTGGTGACATTTGTGCGTCCCTTTGTTACCTGCGCCCTGAAAATCCATGTTTAAACTCCGTGCAGCGCAAGCTCTAGACTTGCATGCATAACAACAAAAAAAGGTACTCAGATGAACGCGATTAATCGCCTCGCCGTCGCTATTTCCATTGCCTCGTTGTTCCCCCTCAGTGCATTTGCCGCCGACTCCAAAGGTACGGTGGAAGTGGTGCATTGGTGGACCTCCGGCGGTGAAAAAGCGGCTGTGGATGTCCTGAAGGCCCAAGTTGAGAAAGACGGCTTCACCTGGAAAGACGGTGCTGTAGCAGGCGGCGGTGGCGCCACTGCCATGACCGTGCTCAAAAGCCGCGCGGTCGCCGGCAACCCGCCAGGCGTTGCCCAGATCAAAGGCCCTGACATCCAGGAGTGGGCGTCGACTGGCCTGCTCGACACCGACGTGCTCAAAGACGTCGCCAAAGAAGAAAAATGGGATTCGCTGCTCGACAAGAAAGTCTCCGACACCGTGAAATACGACGGTGACTACGTCGCCGTGCCGGTGAATATCCACCGCGTGAACTGGCTGTGGATCAACCCGGAAGTCTTCAAGAAAGCCGGCATCACCAAGAACCCAACCACCCTCGAAGAATTCTACGCAGCGGGCGACAAGCTCAAGGCTGCAGGCTTCATTGCGCTCGCCCACGGCGGTCAGCCTTGGCAGGACAGCACCGTGTTCGAAGCGGTGGTGCTCTCCGTGATGGGCGCCGATGGCTACAAGAAAGCCCTGGTCGACCTGGATAACGGCGCATTGACTGGCCCGGAAATGGTCAAGGCCCTCACCGAGCTGAAGAAAGTCGCGACCTACATGGACGTCGACGGCAAGGGCCAGGACTGGAACCTGGAAGCGGGCAAGGTCATCAATGGCAAGGCCGGCATGCAGATCATGGGTGACTGGGCCAAGTCCGAATGGACCGCCGCCAAGAAAGTCGCCGGCAAGGATTATGAGTGCGTAGCGTTCCCGGGCACCGACAAAGCCTTCACCTACAACATCGACTCCCTGGCGGTGTTCAAGCAGAAAGACAAAGGCACTGCCGCGGGCCAGCAGGACATCGCCAAAGTGGTGCTGGGTGAAAACTTCCAGAAGGTGTTCAGCATTAACAAGGGCTCGATCCCTGTGCGTAACGACATGCTGACCAAGATGGAATCCTACGGCTTTGATTCTTGCGCCCAGACCGCCGCCAAGGACTTTTTGGCCGACGCCAAGACTGGCGGCCTGCAGCCAAGCATGGCCCACAACATGGCCACGACCCTGGCGGTACAGGGTGCGTTCTTTGATGTCGTGACCAACTTCATCAACGACCCGAAAGCCGACCCGGCCGACACGGCCAAGAAGCTTGGCGCGGCGATCAAGTCGGCCAAGTAACAGCTGTGGAGCGGGCTTATGTGGGAGCGGGCTTGCTCGCGAAAGCGGTGTATCAGACAGCATGTTTGGTGACTGACCTGCTGCATTCGCGAGCAAGCCCGCTCCCACACGAGCCGCGTACCAGACGGTTCTGCTGCTAGTCCTTTTTCCCTGTACTGGATTTTCCCATGAGTTCTGTTGCTGTGTTCAGCAAGGCCTCGCCATTCGATGTGCTGCAGCGCTGGCTCCCTAAACTGGTGCTGGCGCCGAGCATGTTCATCGTGCTGGTGGGCTTTTATGGCTACATCCTGTGGACGTTCGTGCTGTCGTTCACCACCTCGACGTTCCTGCCCAGCTACAAATGGGCGGGCCTGGCGCAGTATCAGCGGCTGTTCGATAACGACCGCTGGTGGGTGGCGAGCAAGAACCTGGCCGTGTTCGGCGGCATGTTCATCGGCATCACCCTGGTGATCGGTGTGCTGCTGGCGATTTTCCTCGACCAGAAAATCCGCCGCGAAGGCTTTATCCGCACCATTTACCTGTACCCGATGGCGCTCTCCATGATCGTCACCGGTACCGCCTGGAAATGGCTGCTCAACCCGGGCATGGGCCTGGACAAACTCCTGCGGGACTGGGGCTGGGAAGGCTTCCGTCTCGACTGGCTGATCGACCCGGACCGCGTGGTCTACTGCCTGGTGATCGCTGCTGTGTGGCAAGCCTCGGGCTTTATCATGGCGATGTTCCTCGCCGGCCTGCGCGGCGTTGATCAGTCGATCATTCGTGCTGCGCAGATCGACGGCGCGAGCTTGCCGCGCATCTACTGGAGCGTGGTGCTGCCCAGCCTGCGTCCGGTGTTCTTCAGTGCGGTGATGATCCTGGCGCACATTGCGATCAAGAGCTTCGACCTGGTGGCGGCAATGACCGCAGGCGGCCCGGGCTACTCGTCCGACCTGCCGGCGATGTTCATGTACTCGTTTACCTTCAGTCGTGGCCAGATGGGCATGGGCTCGGCCAGTGCAATCCTGATGCTCGGTGCGATCCTCGCGATCATCGTGCCGTACCTGTATTCCGAGCTGAGGACCAAGCGCAATGACTAGTCTCGCCGCCAAACCTGCCATCAGCCTGAGCCGCATCGCGATCTACGCGGTGCTGATCCTGGCGGTGCTGCTGTACCTGGTGCCGCTGGTGGTGATGCTGCTCACCAGCTTCAAAACCCCGGAAGACATCAGCACCGGTAACCTGCTGAGCTGGCCCACCGTGGTCAGCGGCATCGGCTGGGTCAAGGCCTGGGCCACCGTGGATGGCTACTTCTGGAACTCGATCAAGATCACCGTTCCTGCTGTGCTGATCTCTACCGCCATCGGCGCCTTGAACGGCTACGTGTTGTCGTTCTGGCGCTTTCGCGGTTCGCAGTTGTTCTTCGGCCTGCTGCTGTTCGGCTGCTTCCTGCCGTTCCAGACCGTGCTGCTGCCCGCGTCGTTCACCCTCGGGAAGATGGGCCTGGCCAGCACCACCACCGGCCTGGTGTTTATCCACGTGGTCTACGGCCTGGCGTTCACCACGCTGTTCTTCCGTAACTACTACGTGAGCATCCCGGATGCGCTGATCAAGGCCGCACGCCTGGACGGAGCGGGGTTCTTCACCATCTTCCGCCGGATCATCCTGCCGATGTCGACGCCGATCATCATGGTCTGCCTGATCTGGCAGTTCACCCAGATCTGGAACGACTTCCTGTTCGGCGTGGTGTTCTCCAGCGGCGACTCCCAGCCCATCACGGTGGCGCTGAACAACCTGGTCAACACCAGCACCGGGGCCAAGGAATATAACGTGGATATGGCGGCGGCGATGATCGCCGGGCTGCCGACCCTGCTGGTCTATGTGATCGCAGGCAAGTA
The DNA here is from genome assembly GCF_029201605.1 of Pseudomonas sp. FJ2-5-13. NCBI lineage: Bacteria > Pseudomonadati > Pseudomonadota > Gammaproteobacteria > Pseudomonadales > Pseudomonadaceae > Pseudomonas > Pseudomonas sp. FJ2-5-13. The sequence continues at coordinate 4,660,894 of NZ_CP104045.1, read as the reverse complement.
TTTCGTGCGCGGCCTCACGGCCGGCGCGGTCAAGGGGTAATCATGGCTACGCTTGAACTTCGCAATGTAAACAAGACCTATGGCGCCGGCCTGCCCGACACCTTGAAGAACATCGAACTGTCGATCAAGGAAGGCGAGTTCCTGATCCTGGTCGGCCCGTCGGGCTGTGGTAAATCCACGCTGATGAACTGCATCGCCGGCCTTGAGACCATCACCGGCGGCGCGATCATGATCGGTGATCAAGACGTGAGCGGCATGAGCCCCAAGGACCGTGACATCGCCATGGTGTTCCAGTCCTACGCGTTGTACCCGACCATGAGCGTGCGCGAGAACATCGAGTTCGGCCTCAAGATCCGCAAGATGCCGCAAGCCGACATCGACGCCGAAGTGGCGCGCGTGGCCAAGCTGCTGCAAATCGAGCACTTGCTCAACCGCAAGCCGGGCCAGTTGTCCGGTGGCCAGCAACAGCGTGTGGCCATGGGCCGTGCCTTGGCGCGTCGGCCGAAGATCTACCTGTTCGACGAACCACTGTCTAACCTTGACGCCAAGCTGCGCGTCGAGATGCGTACCGAAATGAAGCTGATGCACCAGCGTCTGAAAACCACCACCGTCTACGTGACCCACGACCAGATCGAAGCGATGACCCTGGGCGACAAAGTGGCGGTGATGAAGGACGGGATCATCCAGCAATTCGGCACGCCGAAGGAAATTTACAACGACCCTGCCAACCTGTTTGTGGCAAGCTTTATCGGTTCACCACCGATGAACTTCGTTCCCATGCGCCTAAAACGCCAGAACGGTGATCTGGTGGCGGTGCTCGACAGCGGCCAGGCCCGTTGCGAGTTGGCGCTGGGCATGAATGACGCCGGGCTGGAAGACCGCGATGTGATCCTGGGCCTGCGCCCGGAGCAGATCGTGCTGGCAGCGGGCGAGGGTAATGGCTCGTCGAGCATTCGTGCCGAAGTGCAGGTGACTGAGCCGACCGGCCCGGACACCCTGGTGTTTGTGCAGCTCAACGACACCAAGGTCTGCTGCCGTTTGGCGCCGGACGTGGCACCGCAAGTGGGCGAGACCCTGACCTTGCAGTTCGACCCGGCCAAGGTATTGCTGTTTGACGCCAAGACCGGCGAGCGATTGGGCACGGCGGCTTCATTGCCGGCACAGGGGCATGCCGACAATGTGACCCAGTTCAAGGGTCGCTAAAGCATCGTGTAGGAGCGAGCTTGCTCGCGAAGGTCGTTAACGATAACGCGGGCATCCTGGATGAGCGCAGTGACCTTGAGTTTTTCGCGAGCAAGCTCGCTCCTACAGTAATGTGGTTAATGGTTAACTCGTTGTTTTAGCTAAAAAAATGTAACCCGCGTTAGATAAAAACAGTTTAATAACAATAAAGACGAGGATGTAGGGATGAAAAAGCAACACAACAACACCCGGCTGATCTGCCAACTGTCAGCGGCAGCAGCCCTTGTATTGTCCGCCAATGCGATGGCGGCCGATGCATTCAGCGCCGATTCCAAGTGGATGACCGGCGATTGGGGCGGCGAGCGTACCAAGCTGATCGAGCAAGGTATCGACATCAAGGCCGACTACGTGGGCGAGATGGGCTACAACGCCCACGGCGGCTACAACGACGACAAGACCGGTCGTTACTCCGACCAGTTCGGTCTGGGCGTGGCGCTGGACCTGCAAAAACTGTGGGGCTGGGATAACACTCAGGCCAAGATCCAGTTGACCAATCGTAATGGCCAGAACATCTCCAATGACCGCATTGGCGATCCGCGTGCCGGCACCTTGAGTTCCTCGCAAGAAGTGTATGGCCGTGGCCACATGGTGCGCCTGACCCAGTTCTGGATTCAGCACCAGATGTTCGACAACAAGTTGGACGTGAAGCTGGGTTACTTCGGTGAAGGCGAAGACTTCAACACCTTCCCTTGCGACTTCCAGAACCTGTCGTTCTGCGGTTCCCAGGTCGGTAACTACGTCAATACCTGGTACAACTGGCCGGTCGCCCAGGCCGCTATCCGCGTGAAGTACAACATCACGCCTGAGCTGTATGCGCAAATCGGTGCCTACAACCAGAACCCTTCGCAGCTGGAGCACGGCAACGGCTTCAAACTCAGCGGCAGTGGTACCAAGGGCACCGTGATCCCGGTGGAATTGGTCTGGTCGCCGAAGGTTAATAACCTGCCGGGCGAATACCGTGTGGGCTTCTATAAAAGTGCTGCCGATGCTCCGGATGTACGTGAAGACGTCAACGGTAACGATGCGGTCCTCAGCGGCGCCGACTTCCGTACCCGCAGCAGCAAGAAAGGTTACTGGTTCGTTGCGCAACAGCAACTCACCACCCATAACGGCGACGCTTCCCGTGGTCTGAACATCGCCGCCAACGCGACCTTCCATGACAAGGAAACCAACCTGGTCGACAACTACCAGTCGTTGATGCTGGTGTACAAAGGCCCATTCGATGCGCGTCCAAAAGATGACGTCGGCATTGGCGTCGCTCGCCTGCATGTCAACAATGATGTGAAGAAGAACTCTGAGCTGCTCAACGACGCCAGGGGCGTGAGCGACTACGACAATCCGCTGTACACGCCGATTCGTGAGACTGAGTACAACGTCGAACTCAACTACGGTTTCCACGTCACCAACTGGCTGACTGTGCGTCCGAACCTGCAGTACGTTGTCCAGCCTGGCGGCGTGGATAAAGTCGACAACGCGCTGGTTGCGGGCCTGAAAATTCAGTCTACGTTCTAACGCTGTTGCGATAAGCTCCTCTCTCTGTGCGCATTTGCGGGTAGCCATGGCTATCCGCTTTTTTTTGCGTGGCACTGTGATATTCGGGACCTGGGCACATGCACGAGCAACCGCTGCAACGCTTTTTCAAATCCCTGCGCGAGCGTCCGGTGTTCGCCTGGGAGCGCTTTCAGATGCGCGACGTGTTGGTGATCGACCATCCGCTGTGCCAGGCGGTGTTCAGTCGCCAGGGCGCACAACTGTTGCACTTTCAGCCCACCGGCCAGAAGCCCTGGCTGTGGTGCGCAGCCAAGTGGCCGCAGGTCGGCGCCATTCGTGGCGGCGTGCCGGTGTGCTGGCCGTGGTATGGCCGCCACCCCAGCGAAAATGCCTGGCCTTCCCACGGTTGGGCCCGCTTGATCGACTGGAAACTGCTCGACAGCAGCACCGATGACGACGGCGTGCGCCTGCACTGGCAATTGCAACTGTGCGACTGGCAGGTGGACTTGCACGCGCACCTGGGCGACACCCTGGAACTGCGCCTGAGCACCGAGCATCACGACGAGTTGCCGTGCCAGTTGAGCCATGCATTGCACGCTTACTGGCGTATTGGTCACGTTGATGAGGTAGCGCTGTCTGGGCTTGAAGGGGCGCAAGGTTATGACCAGCTCAATCGCCAGGTTTGCCAGCAGGAAGGCGAATTGCGGGTCGATGGTGGATGCCAGCGGGTGTTCCAGCATGAGGGTGAACTGCAGCTCAAGGACCACGCCTGGCAGCGTGAACTGTGCATCGACACGGGCGACACTGCCGACACCGTGGTGTGGCACCCGGGGAGCCGACCGCTGTTGGGCGTGAGCTTTAACGAAGCGTCGGGGTTTGTGTGTGTGGAGGCGGCGATGGCGGCGGCGAGCCTGGCGCCGGGGGAGAGGGCGCATCTGAGTTTGCAGGCGCGGGCGGCAGTTTAGTGGTGTAGCTGATGGCCCCTTCGCGAGCAAGCCCGCTCCCACATTAGACTGAGTTCCACTTATGGAATGCAGTCGAGTGTGGGAGCGGGCTTGCTCGCGAAGAGACTGGAACGGCTGGCATAGAGCCCGACTATTTAGTTGAACTCATCCCCCACCGGATACCGACTGTCATTCAAGCTCTCTTTAATCTTGCGCAAATGCGGCTGGAAATCCACCCCACGACGCAAGGTCATGCCGGTCGCCAGCACATCCAGCACGGTCAACTGAATGATCCGAGAAGTCATCGGCATGTAGATATCGGTGTCTTCCGGCAACGGGATGTTCAGGCTCACCGTACTGGCCTTGGCCAGTGGCGAGTTCTCGGCGGTCACGCCCAGCACCGACGCACCGTTTTCCCGAGCGATACGCGCCACTTCCACCAGCTCGCGGGTACGGCCAGTGTAGGAAATGATCACGAACAACTCGCCGGTGTGCGCCACCGAGGCGATCATGCGTTGCATCAGCACGTCGGCGTGGGCGGTCACTGCCAGGTTGAAGCGGAAGAACTTGTGCAGCGCGTCCATGGCCACGGGAGCCGAAGCGCCCAGGCCAAAGAAGTGGATTTGCCGCGCCTGGATCAACAAGTCCACGGCCTTGCTGATCAGCGCCGGGTCCAGGGCCTGGCAGGCGCTGTCCAGAGAGGCAATGGCGCTGCCAAAGATCTTCTGGGTGTAGGCCTCGGGGTTATCATCGGCCTCTACGGCGCGGCTGACATACGCGGCGCCACTGGCCAGGCTTTGCGCCAACTGCAATTTAAGTTCAGGGTAGCCGCTGACACCGAACGAACGGCAGAAACGGTTGACCGTCGGTTCACTGACCGAGGCGGCCTGGGCGAGGGCGGCGATCGAGAAGCGTGTGGCCTGCTGCGGGTTGAGCAGGATCACTTCAGCGACTTTGCGCTCGGCCTTGTTCAATTCTTCGAGGCGGTTCCGGATCTGTTCCAGAAGATTTCGCACGCGGTCCATTCAGTCTTTCCTTCGGGCGACGATGCAAATAAAAAGGCGGTAACCAATCGATGAGTGGCTTTTCGCGGTGGCCTATCCTACTGAGGGTAGCTGAACACCACCACTCGCAATGCGTATTTCCGGAAAATGTTGTGGTTATTACTACATTTTTCCTTGAGTGATGCCTTGAAAAAAGGTATTTGTAGCTTAACTTGATAAAAGAACAAACATCATGCCTTCGATAACCGTGGAACCCTGCACCTTTGCCCTGTTTGGCGCCTTGGGTGATCTGGCGCTGCGCAAGTTATTTCCTGCCCTTTATCAACTCGATGGCGCCGGGTTGCTGCACGACGACACGCGCATCCTGGCCCTGGCCCGTGAAGCAGGCTCCGAGCAGCAACACCTGGCCCACATCGAAAAAGAATTGCGTAAATACGTCGGCAAAGAGCTCGACGAAGCCGTGGCCCAGCGTTTCCTCGCACGCCTGGCTTATGTGCATGTCGACTTCATGAAAGCCGACGACTACGTCGCCCTGGCCGAAAAAGCCGGCAGCGATCAACGCCTGATTGCCTACTTCGCCACCCCGGCGGCGGTGTACGGCGCGATCTGCGAAAACCTGTCAAAGGTCGGCCTGGCGGAAAATACCCGCGTGGTGCTGGAAAAACCCATCGGTTCGGACTTGGAGTCGTCGCGCAAGGTCAATGACGCCGTGGCGCAGTTTTTCCCGGAAAACCGCACCTACCGCATCGACCACTACCTGGGCAAAGAGACGGTGCAGAACCTGATCGCCCTGCGCTTCGCCAACAGCCTGTTTGAAACCCAGTGGAACCAGAACTACATCTCCCACGTGGAAATCACCGTGGCCGAGCAGGTTGGCATCGAAGGCCGTTGGGGCTATTTCGACAAGGCCGGCCAGCTGCGCGACATGATCCAGAACCACCTGTTGCAACTGCTTTGCCTGATTGCCATGGACCCGCCGGCCGACCTGTCCGCCGACAGCATCCGTGACGAGAAGGTCAAGGTGCTCAAGGCCCTGGCGCCAATCAGCCCCGAGGGCCTCACCACTCAAGTGGTGCGCGGTCAGTACATCGCCGGCTACAGCGCCGGTAAAGCCGTGCCGGGTTACCTGGAAGAAGACAATTCCAACACCCAGAGCGACACCGAGACGTTCGTTGCCCTGCGTGCCGATATCCGTAACTGGCGCTGGGCCGGCGTGCCGTTCTACCTGCGTACTGGCAAGCGCATGCCGCAAAAGCTGTCGCAGATTGTCATCCACTTCAAGGAACCGTCCCACTATATCTTCGCCCCCGAGCAGCGCCTGCAGATCAGCAACAAGCTGATCATCCGCCTGCAGCCGGACGAAGGCATTTCCTTGCGCGTGATGACCAAGGAGCAGGGCCTGGACAAAGGCATGCAACTGCGCAGCGGGCCACTGCAACTGAATTTTTCCGACACCTATCGCAGCGCACGCATCCCTGATGCCTACGAGCGGTTGTTGCTGGAAGTGATGCGCGGCAATCAGAACCTGTTTGTTCGCAAAGATGAAATCGAAGCCGCGTGGAAGTGGTGTGACCAGTTGATCGCCGGGTGGAAAAAATCCGGTGATGCGCCCAAGCCGTATGCGGCGGGGTCCTGGGGGCCGATGAGCTCCATTGCACTGATCACGCGGGATGGGAGGTCGTGGTATGGCGATATCTGAATTGAAACTGCCTCAGGGCGTCACTGCCCATGAGTACCGTACGCCTGCGCTGCTGGCCGATGGCCTGGCCAATGACGTGGCCGAGCAACTGCGCGGGGCCATCAGTGCCCGTGGCGAGGCGACGTTGGTGGTGTCCGGTGGCCGCAGCCCCGTGGCGTTTTTCCAGAACCTGGCCAAGCAGGGCCTGGACTGGTCCAAGGTCACCATCACCCTGGCCGATGAACGCTGGGTGCCGGTCGAACACGCCGACAGCAATGCTGGCCTGTTGAAGCAACACTTGCTGCAAGGTCCGGCGGCCAAGGCGAAGTTCTTGAGCCTGTACAGCCCTGCCGCCAACCTAGAAGACGCTGCCGAGCAGGCCGATCGCCTGCTGGGCGAGTTGCCAGCCATTGATGTGCTGGTGCTGGGCATGGGCGATGACGGTCACACCGCATCGCTGTTCCCCAACAGCCCCAACCTGAGTGAAGCGCTGAAGGCCGACGGTACCCGCCGTTGCTGGCCGATGCTGGCGCCCACTGTGCCGCACCAGCGCCTGACCATGAGTCGTGCGTTGCTGGCCACGGCCGACTACACCGTGCTGTCGATTTCCGGCAGTTCGAAATTGACGACCTTGAGCGCCGCCCTGGCCAGCGACGATGTTGCTGCCATGCCGATTCGCGCGTTTTTGCAACCTACTCTAGAGATTTACTGGTGCCCATGAGCCAAGGATCAGCCGCTATGAAAAGCCCTCAACCGACCGTGTCCATGGCGGATAAAGTTGCCTTGATCGACAGCCTCTGCGCCAAGGCGCGGATCCTGCCGGTGATCACCATCGCCCGCGAGCAGGACATCCTGCCGTTGGCCGACGCCCTGGCAGCCGGCGGTTTGACCGCGCTGGAAGTGACCCTGCGTTCCGAGTTCGGCCTTAAAGCCATTCAGGTCTTGCGCGAGCAGCGCCCTGAGCTGTGCACCGGTGCCGGTACCGTGCTTGATCGTCACATGCTCGAAGCGGCAGAAGTGGCAGGCTCGCAATTTATCGTCACCCCCGGCATCACCCGTGACTTGCTGGAAGCCTCGGTGCACAGCCCGATCCCGCTGCTGCCGGGCATCAGCAATGCCTCCGGCATCATGGAAGGCTACGGCCTGGGTTATCGCCGCTTCAAACTGTTCCCGGCTGAAGTCAGCGGTGGCGTTGCGGCCATCAAGGCCCTTGGCGGCCCGTTCGGCGAAGTCAAATTCTGCCCGACTGGCGGTGTTGGCCCGGCCAATATCAAGAGCTACATGGCGTTGAAGAACGTGATGTGCGTGGGCGGCAGCTGGATGCTGGATCCGGAGTGGGTCAAGAACGGCGACTGGGCGCGTATCCAGGAAGTCACTGCCCAGGCGCTGGCGCTGCTGGACTGAACTGATTTATCGAATCGTTGTTGCTGTGCTTAACGGCATTTTTGCGGCGCACTTGGTCGGTGTGCCGCTTTTTTTTGCCTGATGAAAACCCCAAGCCCACCCTGGATCCAAATGTGGGAGCGGGCTTGCTCGCGAATGCGGCGGGTCAGTCAACGCATCTAGTGACGGGTATCGCGCTTTCGCGAACAAGCCCGCTCCCACAGTTTTAAACGGTGTTTAGTTGGGTGATCGCGTGGACCAGCGCATTGATGTCCGCCGCCGACGTCACCAGCCCTGGCGTCACCCGAATACAGGTGCCAAACGCCGCGCCCGTGCGCGTAGTGGTGAACAGACCGTGCTCCTTGAGCAACCGGTCCACCATCACCTGCTGATCGCGCCCGATGAACTTGAAGGCGGTGATCCCGCAATACAGTCGCGGGTCATCCGAAGTCAGCACTTCAATCCCCGGCAACGGCCGCACCTGGTTCACCCACAGGTTGCGCAGGTGATTGACGCGTGCGCCCTTGGCCGCAGCGCCACCCAATTGTCGATGCTCTTCAAACACCAGGGGCAAAGTCATCAGTGCGGGGAAGTTCGGCGTGCTGTAGGACGTACGGGCTCGCACATCGGTGGCCGGGTAGTGGAATTCACCCATGTCCGGGTCGATATCGGCCAGGCGCTCCGGTGCGATGTACAAAAAGCCCAGGGTCAGCGGTGCGCCGATCCATTTGTGCAGGTTGAAGCCTGCGAACTGAATGCCCAGTTCGGCCAGGTTGAATTCGAGCTGGCCCAAGGCGTGGGCGCCGTCGAGGATCACGTCGATTGCGCGTTCGCGCGCGGCCTTGGCAATGGCCGCAACCGGCATGACCAGGCCCGTACGGTGGGTCACATGGGTCAAGGCCATTAATCTAAGACGTGGGTACTGCACAAACGCATCGTGATAAGTCTGCACCAGGCTGTCGAAACTGGCCGGGTGGGTGTGGGCCACCTCTATCACTTCCACGCCGCGAGTCGCTGCCAACCAGCGCATGGCGCCTTTGACCGTGTCGTACTCCAGGTCGCTGATCAGCACCTGGTCGCCCGGTTGCAGGCGGTTGTAGTTGCGGATCAGCGACTGCAAGGCTTCGGTGGCGTTACGGGTGAACGCGACCGACTCCGGGTCGACATCAATCAACCCGGCCAACTGGCGGCGTATCTCGATGTTTTCGCCCTGCTCAAAACGCTGGCGCACATGCACCGCGTTGCTGCGGTTGATAAAGCTGATGTGCTCAAGATATTGGGCCTGCACCGCCCGACTCATGCGCCCGAAGTAGCCGTTTTCCAGGTTGATCGGGCCGGGCTCGCACTCGTAACGCTGAGCGATGGCGTGCCAGTGCGGTTCGTTATCAGCATTCCTTGGCATGGCGAATCTCTTTAGTGGCGGGGGGCGGGTTTACCGTGTTTGGCGCGCAGCGGTTCGAGCAATTCGGACAGGCCGTTGTGGTCTATTTCCTGCATCAAGGCCAGCAAACCACCCAGTTCACCGTGGGGGAAACCTTCACGGGCGAACCAATTCAGGTAGGGTCCAGGCAGGTCGGCAATGATCCGGCCTTTGTATTTGCCGAAGGGCATTTGGCGGGTGATGAGCAGTTCGAGTTTTTCGGGATTCATGAGCGTCGCAGGGTTGAGGCCAGGCTTTCGAAAATACAGGCATTCTGCATGAAGGCCAAATGACAGATCATGCAAATAACCAAGATGCAGATGGTTCAATAATTCGTAACTTATTGAAATTAAACATAAAAATAATTTTTGAAAACCTGGCACGGGCGCTGCAATAACCAAGGCAACCTTCTAACCCGTACAAGGAATTGAAAAATGACTGATATCAACAAAGAATCGATCTCCGTACTGAACGACCTGATCGAGACCAGCATCGACGGCCAAAAGGGTTTCAAGGAATGCGCTGAAGACATCAAGCATCCAGAACTCAAGGCACTGTTTGCCAAGCGTGCCGTTGATTGCGGTACCGCTGCCGAAGAACTGAAAACGGCTGTGCGTGCCTTGGGTGGCGATCCAGAGAAGTCTGGCAGTGTTGCCGGCGCCCTGCACCGTGGCTGGGTCGACGTGAAGTCGATGGTCACCGGCAAGGACGAAGAGGCCGTGTTGAACGAAGCCGAGCGCGGTGAAGACCACGCCCTGAAGGCTTACAAGGAAGCGATCGAGAAGATCAACAAGCACAACCTGGTAGGCATTCGTGATTTGGTTGAGCGTCAGTACCACGGTGTACAACGCAACCACGACCAGGTAAAAGCCCTACGTAACCAGGCTCGCGCTCAGTCGTAAGACCTGTGGGAGCGGGCTTGCTCGCGAAAGCGGTGGATCAGTCACTGTTGTATTGACTGACACACCGCATTCGCGAGCAAGCCCGCTCCCACATTTGTTTTATGCAAAGGCTGGATCAGCCAATGCTGATCGGCGGAAGCTCGGTCAAGGTCACCACTTGCTGCTTACGTGGCGCCAGAATCTCCGCCTCGCCATCCACCACCAACTCATCACGCTGGTTGAACACCCGAGTGGCAATGCGCACGCGAAACTTCGGCAATTTCTCGAGGATTTCCAAGCGCACGGTCAGGGTGTCGCCGATCTTCACTGGCTTCTGGAAGGTCATCTGCTGGCCGATGTAAATCGTGCCCGGCCCAGGCAGCTCGCAGGCCACCGCCGCGCTGATCAGCGCACCGCTGAACATGCCGTGGGCAATCCGCTCCTTGAACATGGTCGCCTTGGCGTATTCAGCGTCCAGGTGCACCGGGTTGTGGTCACCCGACATGGCGGCGAACAGCTGGATATCGCGCTCTTCGACGGTTTTGCTGAAGCTGGCAGTCTGGCCCACTTCAAGCGCTTCGTACGGGGTGTTGGTTACCTGGGTCATCTGAAGGTGCATCCTGTGGCTTAACGGTAATTAATCGGCTGATTTTAAAGCAAAAACTATTCGCAGCGGGTGGGCCTGCGCAACGCCAGCGCCTGGTCGAGCCAGGCCAGCAGGTCGGCGGTGACTTCATCCCGGTTGGTTTCGTTGAACACTTCATGGCGCGCCTGCGGGTAGAGCGTCAATTGCACGTCCTGGCAGCCAGCTTCACGCAGTGCGTGGGCCAGATCCTTGAGACGCTTGCCTTCACTCACCGGATCACAATCGCCGCCCATCACCAGGATCGGCAGGCCGGGGTCGATCTGCGCCAGGTTGGAGACTTTGCTGATCTGCTGCAAGCCGCCCAACAGGTCGATCCACAATTGATTGGTGCAACGAAAGCCACAGAGTGGGTCGTTGATGTAGTTGTCCACTTCAACCGGGTCGCGGCTGAGCCAGTCAAAGGCGGTGCGATTGGGTTTGAAGGCTTTGTTGAATGAGCCGAACGACAGGAAGTCGATCAACGCGCTGCGTCCTCGCTGGCCTTGGCGTGCTCGCTCGATGCGCGCAATGATTTGCGCTGCACGGTAGAGGGCCACCGGCTGGAAATTCGAACCGCTGAGTATTGCGCCATGCAAGCTGGCGCTGTGATGCAGCAAATACGCCTGGGAGATATAGCTGCCCATGCTGTGGCCCAGCAAGATGATCGGCAGCCCGGGATGCTGTTGGCCAATGTGCTGATTGAGGCTGGCCAGGTCGCCCACCACTTTGTTCCAGCCATCCGTCTCAGCATACAGCCCAACGGTGCCGGCCTCTGCAGTGCGGCCATGCCCACGCTGGTCCAGCGCATACGCACCCAGGCCTGCTGCACACAATGCCTGCGCCAGGCGCGCATAGCGACCGCCGTGCTCGGCCATGCCATGGGAAATCATCACCACGGCCCTGGGCGGGCCGTCGGGCAGCCATTGGTTGACGTACAGACGGGTGTGGTCGTTCGCGGTCAGCCAGAAGGTGCTGTGGTTCATGGCGGCTTCCTTTGCTCAGGGTGGTTGCATTGTATAGCTCATCCGGCGTGGGGCGGGGTATCTGCCTACGCGTTAGGTACAAGATTCATACAATCAATGACACAGTCCAGCGTCTTGCCTGTTTGGCCATAGCTGCTAACTTCCCCAAAGCTCCGCTTCTTATTGCTGCACACCTGCATGGCAGCGGCCGGACACACTCAGGTATAGAGGACAAGAATAATGCAACCTGATTTCTGGAATGACAAACGCGCGGCGGGCGTCCCCAATGCCATCGACCTCAGCACCTACAAGTCGGTGATCGAGGTTTTCGAGCGTTCCTGCAAGACCTTCGCCGACCGTCCGGCATTCAGCAGCATGGGCATTACCCTCACCTACGCCGAGCTTGAACGCCAGAGTGCGGCGTTTGCCGGTTACCTGCAGCAGCACACCGACCTCAAGCCCGGCGAGCGCATCGCGGTGCAACTGCCCAACGTGCTGCATTACCCGGTGGCGGTATTCGGCGCACTGCGCGCCGGGCTGATCGTGGTCAACACCAACCCGCTGTATACCCCGCGCGAGATGCGCCATCAGTTCAAGGACGCCGGTGTGCGCGCGCTGGTCTATCTCAACCTGTTCGGTTCGCGGGTGCAGGAGGTGTGCGCTGATACCGAGATCGACTACCTGATCGAAGCCAGGATGGGCGATTTCATGCCCGCCGCCAAAGGCTGGCTGGTCAACACCGTGGTCGACAAAGTCAAGAAGATGGTTCCGGCCTACCACCTGCCGCGGGCAGTGTCGTTCAAGCGCGCCCTGCGCATGGGCGCGGGCCTTGGAGTGACGCGCCACCCGGTGACCCTGGACGATATCGCCGTGCTGCAATACACCGGCGGCACCACCGGCCTGGCCAAGGGCGCGATGCTCACCCACGGCAACCTGGTGGCGAATATGCAGCAGGTGCGGGCGTGCATGTCGCAACTGGGCGACGACGGCCATCCGCTGGTCAAGGAAGGGCAGGAGGTGATGATTGCACCGCTGCCGCTGTACCACATCTATGCATTCACGGCCAATTGCATGTGCATGATGGTCTCCGGCAACCACAACGTGCTGATCACCAACCCACGGGACATCGGCGGGTTTATCAAGGAGCTCAAGCAGTGGAAGTTCTCCGGCCTGTTGGGCCTGAACACACTGTTTGTGGCGCTGATGGACCACCCGGATTTCAAGACCCTGGATTTCTCCCACCTGAAGATCACCAACTCCGGCGGCACCGCCTTGGTCAAGGCTACGGCGGAACGCTGGAAGGCGCTGACTGGCTGCGCCATCGGTGAAGGCTATGGCCTCACCGAAACCTCGCCAGTGGCCAGCACCAACCCCTACGGCGGCCTGTCGCGCCTGGGTACCGTGGGCATCCCGGTGCCGGGTACGGCGATGAAAGTCGTGGATGACCTGGGGCAAGAACTACCCTTGGGCGAGCGTGGCGAGTTGTGCATCCAGGGCCCGCAAGTGATGAAGGGCTACTGGCAGCAACCGGCCGCCACCGCCGAAACCCTGGACGCCGATGGCTGGTTGAAGACCGGTGACATTGCGGTGATCGACACCGATGGCTACATCAGCATTGTGGATCGCAAGAAGGATTTGATCATCGTCTCGGGTTTCAACGTGTACCCCAACGAAATCGAAGACGTGATCATGGCCCACCCGGCCGTGGCCAACTGCGCCGTGATCGGCGTGCCGGACGAGCGCACAGGGGAGGCGGTGAAGCTGTTCGTGGTGGCACGGGCCCAGGGGGTGAGCCTTGAGGAACTGAAAGCGTACTGCAAGGCCAACTTCACCGGGTACAAGGTGCCCAAGCATATTGTGTTGAGGGAGTCGTTGCCGATGACACCGGTGGGCAAGATCCTGCGCCGGGAACTGCGCGACATCGCTTGAATTGAAACCGGGTACAAAAAATGTGGGAGCTGGTTTGCCTGCGAAGGCGGCCTAACAGTCAACACAGTTGGACCGGGTACATATCCGTTATTTAGGTAACGGCCACTTAGGGTTCCGCCCTGACGGCGGGTCACTTTGGAAAAGCCGGAATGCCGGCCCAGCCCAAAGTAACCAAAGGGCTCTTGCCCCACCACTCGGCACCTCGCTTAGGCTCGGTGTGCCCGTAATCCGCCAGTGATTTGGGGGGCCGCCGCCACGCGCCATCCATGGCGCGGGGCGGCTAAACCGGCATCCCTGCCGGTTTACCCCCCAAATCCCTGTCGAATTCCGGCCAGCGTGGTTTGACGGGGCGCCTAAGATCAAAAGCAGATCAAGATCAAGAGCGGCTCGCTTCGCATCGTGGTTACCGTTGGCTGCTACAGCCTACAAAGTTATGTAGATACCTATGCTGCGATAGCAGTGTTTCAGTCACGTGTTGAATTGACTGAGCCACCGCTATCGCAGGCAAGCCAGCTCCCACATCGTCATTCTGCACCCTTGAGAGCTTGTTCTAGAGCCATTCCTGGTGTTATAGAATTTTTGCTCTAAAAGTGACCATTGGATATTCTTGAGTCATGTTTATGACTGTAGGGCCCTCTTTTGGCTCTAGGCGGCCCTTGGCAAAGCTGCTACTCTCGGCGCGCTTTGTGACTTCTAGGCCTGCTTGAAAGCGCCAGACTCACCTAAAAACATACACCAATAATAATCGCATCAAATGCGATGATGAATTCGCGTCGCTGAGGAGTGGGCTTCCATGAATGAAGACTTTTGGAAGGATAAGTACCCCGCCGGGATTGCTGCACAGATCAATCCAGACGAGTATCCGAATATTCAGGCGGTACTGAAGCAGTCCTGCCAGCGCTTCGCTAACAAACCGGCTTTCAGCAACCTGGGCAAGACCATCACCTACGGTGAACTGTACGAATTGTCCGGCGCATTCGCCGCCTATCTGCAACAGCATACCGACTTGAAGCCTGGCGATCGAATCGCCGTGCAACTGCCCAACGTTCTGCAATACCCGGTCGCTGTATTCGGTGCGATCCGCGCCGGCCTGATCGTGGTCAACACCAACCCGCTGTACACCGCGCGGGAAATGGAACACCAATTCAATGATTCTGGGGCCAAGGCCCTGGTTTGCCTGGCCAACATGGCGCACCTGGCTGAAAAAGTCGTGCCCAAGACCGCCGTCAAGCACGTGATCGTCACCGAAGTCGCCGACCTGCTCTCGCCGTTCAAGCGCGTGCTGATCAACAGCGTGATCAAGTACGTGAAGAAAATGGTCCCGGCCTATCACTTGCCTCAGGCCATCAAGTTCAACGACGTGCTCGCCAAGGGCCATGGCCAGCCGGTCAACGATGCCAGCCCGGCCAGCGGCGATGTGGCCGTGTTGCAATACACTGGCGGTACCACCGGCGTGGCCAAGGGCGCGATGCTGACCCACCGCAATCTTGTGGCCAACATGCTGCAATGCAAGGCGCTGATGGGCTCCAACCTCAACGAAGGCTGCGAGATCCTGATCACGCCGCTGCCGCTGTACCACATCTATGCCTTCACCTTTCATTGCATGGCGATGATGCTGATCGGCAACCACAACATCCTGATCAGCAACCCGCGCGACCTGCCGGCGATGGTCAAGGAACTGTCGAAGTGGAAGTTCAGCGGCTTCGTCGGCCTCAACACCCTGTTTGTGGCGCTGTGCAACAACGAAGGTTTCCGCAAGCTGGACTTCTCTGCGCTGAAGGTCACCCTGTCGGGGGGCATGGCGTTGCAACTGGCAGCGGCGGAGCGTTGGAAGGCGGTGACCGGCTGCGCGATCTGCGAAGGCTACGGCATGACCGAAACCAGCCCGGTGGCCACGGTCAACCCGATCCAGCACATCCAGATCGGCACCATTGGCATTCCGGTGCCTTCCACCGCGTGTAAAGTCATCGCCGACGACGGCACCGAGCTTGCACTGGGTGAAACCGGCGAGCTGTGTGTGAAAGGTCCACAAGTGATGAAGGGCTACTGGCAGCGCCAGGACGCCACCGACGAGATGCTCGACAGCGAAGGCTGGCTGAAAACCGGCGACATCGCGATCATCCAGCCAGACGGCTACATGCGTATCGTCGACCGCAAGAAGGACATGATTCTGGTCTCCGGTTTCAACGTCTACCCCAACGAGCTGGAAGACGTGCTCGCGGGCCTGCCGGGCGTGCTGCAGTGTGCGGCCATCGGCGTACCGGATGAAAAATCCGGTGAGCACATCAAGCTGTTCATCGTGGTCAAGCCTGGGGCTACGCTCACCAAGGACCAGGTGATGGAACACATGCGCGCCAACGTCACCGGCTACAAGGTGCCCAAGGCCGTGGAGTTCCGTGATGCGTTGCCGACTACCAACGTGGGCAAGATCTTGCGGCGTGAATTGCGGGATGAAGAGCTGAAGAAACTCGGTCTTAAAAAGTAACCCATAAAAAACCCCGCTGATGCGGGGTTTTTTATGTGGGCGCGGTCGTCACCTTCTGTAGGAGCGAGCAAGCTCGCTCCTACAAAAGGCCTGTCAGGGCAGCCCGCACGGTTTTTACAGGGCGAACTGGGCGAAGCTCACACCCGCACCGGCGGGGCGTACGTCCTTCAAGAACGAATCCTTGTCGGCACTCAGCTCCAGGGTAATCTCAGGCTTGCGCTTGCCCGCATTGCGCACCACCAGCCCTTCGAGTTTTTCACGCAGGAACACGGTCGGCACCTTCAGGTGCAGCAACTGGTCGGTGTCGGCGTTGTGCATCAACAGGTGGATCCACTCGTACTGGCCCACGGCAATGCGCCCCACCGGCAGGTCGAACCACCAGATGTTGCGTTTGCGGTCCAGGTCGGTGAAGTGGCAGTTGTTGACGCCGAGTACGGCACCGCCCAGTTCCTGGTTTCTGCGGGCAATGGCCTGTGCTTTATTGAGTTTCATAACCTTCCTACGGGATCTGTTATTCAGCGTTGCAGCCTGAATGTGCCGGGCATTCTCGTGGGTTGGCTGCAAAACATAAAGCCAAACCTGCCGCATTCGATGAAATGCTTGCGCAAAAATAATTGAAACTCTGCCGTTGCGCTTCAGGTCAACCGCTACGTAGTGACCAAAAACCATTTGATTGTTATCAGGAGTAATACCATGAGCAGCACTTCCGATAAGGTAAAGGGCTTGGCGAACGAAGCTGTGGGTAACATCAAGCAAGGCGTCGGTAAAGTCACAGACAACGACAAACTGCGTGCTGAAGGCGTGATTCAAGAGAAAAAAGGCGAAGCGCAGCAGGCAGTGGGCAAGACCAAGGACGCAGTGAAAAAAGCCACTGAGTAACACGTCCTGGCTGGCTGAACCCAGCAGCCCGACGGCCATCCACGGATGGCCGTTTTTGTATCCGGTGGTGCAACTAAACTTTCGAAATTGTTTCAAAGTCGCCAAATGGGCTACTTTGATGTAGAAAACGGCCCCTGAGTCGCCCACGAACTCAACCTCTTTGCGGCGAAAGGAGACGCTATGCTTTTTCCGGTACTCGATGGTCTCAAGCTGCACAAGGTGCTGGTACGCACCATCAAGGAATTCGTCGATGACGAAATGCCTACCTACGCCTCGGCACTGGCCTACCAGATGCTGTTCTCGTTGTTTCCGTTCCTGCTATTTCTCATTGCCCTGATCGGCTTCCTGCACCTGCCGGACTTCTTCAGTTGGCTGCGCCTGCAATCGGAGCTGGTGTTGCCCCCCCAGGCGCTGGAGCAGGTCAACCCGGTGATCGATCAGTTGCAGCAGTCCAAGGGTGGCTTGCTCTCGGTGGGTATCGTCATCGCGCTGTGGACGGCCTCTGCGGGCGTGCGCCTGATGATGAGCGCCATGAACGCCGCCTACGACGTGGTTGAAGGCCGGCCGATCTGGAAGCGTTTCCCGCTGTCGATCTTCTACACCGTGGGCATCGCCGGCATGCTGCTGGCCGCCGCCGCGCTGATGGTGCTGGGCCCGCAGGTCATGGAGTGGCTGGCCGGGCAGATCGGCATGCAGGAATTCGTGGTCACGCTGTGGACTATCCTGCGCTGGCCGCTGATTGTGATCTTGCTGATGTTCGCCGTGGCCCTCATGTACTACGTGATGCCGGACGTCGAGCAGGAATTTCGCTTTATCACCCCCGGCTCCGTCTTGGCCGTGGTGGTATGGATCGTCGCCTCACTGGGCTTTGGCTACTACGTCAAGACCTTCGCGGACTACAACGCCATGTATGGCAGCATCGGCGCGATCATTGTCTTGCTCCTGTATTTCTACATCTCTGCCGCCGTACTGCTGCTGGGCGCAGAGATGAACGCCGTGATCGAACACATGTCCGCCGAGGGCAAAGACCCCGGTGAGAAGGAAATAGGCGAGCCGGGCCACACCGATGAAAAACAACACGTCTCTGGCCTAGGCCGGGACCACTCCAAGCCCATGACCGAGCCTGAGCAATGATCCGTGAAATCCTGAAAATGGGCGACGAGCGCCTGCTGCGTATCGCCCCGCCGGTACCGCCGGAAATGTTCGACAGCCCGCAGCTGTGGCAACTGATCGACGATATGTTCCAGACCATGGAGCACGTGGGCGGCGTTGGCCTGGCCGCGCCGCAGATTGGCGTGGACCTGCAACTGGTGATCTTCGGTTTCGAAGCCAGCGAACGCTACCCGGACGCGCCGCCGGTGCCGCAGACCATCCTGATCAACCCGCTGATCACACCGCTCAGCCCGGTACTGGAAGAGGGCTATGAAGGTTGCCTGTCGGTGCCCGGCCTGCGCGGCGCCGTGAACCGTTACCAGCAGATCCGCTACGAAGGGTTCGACCCCAAAGGCGAGCCGATCGTACGCTTTGCCGACGGTTTCCATGCGCGGGTGGTACAGCATGAGTGCGATCATTTGATCGGCCGGCTGTACCCGTCGCGGATTACCGATTTCAGCAAATTCGGGTTTATTGAAGTGATGTTCCCGGAGCTGGACCCAACGGCTGACGAATAGCCCCGGCCATAACGCCGATCAACAAGGTGGGAGCGGGCTTGCTCGCGAATGCGCAGTGTCAGTCACTGAGGATATCGACTGGCCCACCGCCTTCGCGAGCAAGCCCGCTGCCACATTGGGATCAGTGTTTATTCAGGACTTGGGGGTGAGCCCCATCGCAATCATCGGCTTATTGCGCTTGTAGCGCACCAGCCGTTCACTCAACGATTGCGGCAAAACCGTGTCCTGGCTGAACCCCATCCCCTGATACAACCGTTCCAGGTCCGGATGGCACAGCAACCAAACCGTCCCCTCAATACCCGCCACGGCCTCGCCGATCAATCGAGCCGCCAGCCCCTGGCCACGATGAGTCGGCGCCACAAACACCCCCGTCAGCCACTGCCCGCCCACCACCGGGCTCAAGCACAAGCCGGCCACGATCTCGCCATCTCGCACTACCCACAAACGGCCGCCCTTGAGCGCCTTCATCGATGAATTGTGGCTGCGGTAAAACTTGTTCAGCAGTGGCCACAGAGGCTCGGCCAGCGGTTCGATGTGCAATGGGGGCATGGGGTTCAGACAAGCGTTATCCAGGGCAGGGGATTATAAGCGCCTTCTGCCGGGCAATAGGTGGTATACCCAGTGCTACGTCCCCTGTTAGTGGAGCACGCATCATGGCCAAAGGTATGGATTCAAAGAAAGCCGCGAAGAAAAAACCGGCAAAGACTGCGGATGAAAAACGCGCGAACAAGAAGACCAAAAAATCCGAAGCAGGCCTGTTCGGTCACTGAGTTACAAGCTTAGAACCCAACGATCTGCAAGATTTTCCCGCCTCATTGCACAGAGCAGGAAACACCTGCTCTGAGCTGCCGATGACCCATTACCTTGATCCGACCCAGCGCCGGGAAATCGAAGCCCTGGCGACGACCTTTGTGGCAAGAACCGAGTGGCCGACCTGGCTGCTGTTGATCGGCGTATATGCCGGCTGGTTCGCGGTGATCCTTGGCAGCTGGTGGCTGGGCCTGTGGCTGAGCATGTTGCTGCTGATTCCGCTGGTGACCCTGTGGCTATCGGTGCAGCACGAATTGCTCCACGGCCACCCGACTCGTTCGTTATGGCTGAATAAACTCCTCGGCTATGCCCCGTTCGCGGTGTGGTATCCCTACACGCTGTACCGCGACAGCCACCTGTTGCACCATAACGACCACGACCTGACTCTACCGGGCATCGACCCGGAAAGCCGCTACCTCAATCAGCAGCAATGGAACAACAGCTCGCTGTTCGAACGTGGCCTGCATTGGCTGACCAAGACCGTGCTTGGCCGCTTCCTGCTGGCAGCGCCGTTGGCGATTGGCCGGTTGGCACGTCACGAATTTCAACGCCTGCCCCAGGTATGGCCGATGTGGCTGGCCCACGGCGCCGTCACGGTGTTGATGCTGAGTTTCATCGCCTACTACAGCGCGCTTGCGGTGTGGCATTACCTGCTGCTGGTCAGCGTGCCAGCATTGTCCCTGGCCTCGGTCCGTTCCTACTATGAGCACCGCCCCCATCCCCGGCCGGAACAGCGCACAGTGCTCAACGAAGCGTCCTGGCCCTGGGCCTGGCTGTTTCTCAACAACAATCTGCACCTGGTACACCACGATCTGCCAAAGTTGCCGTGGTACCTGCTGCCCAGGGTGTACCGTGCCCGGCGCGAGCAGTGGTTGGCGCGCAGCGGTGGTTTCCTGGTGCAGGGCTACGGCCAGTTGATCAGCCGTCACGGACTCAAGGCCATCGACAGTCCCCGGCACCCGTTTGCCTGAGAGGCGACCATGAGTGAGCATTACGCTGACCTGCGCATGTACGTTGCGCCCCAGCCCATCCAGCAGGCCAATCAACGCTGGCTGGCGCGCATCCTTGAGCGCCTGAAGCTGCATCGTCTTGACGCCGACCACCTCGACTTGCCCGGCCTGTGGCTTTCGCCGCAATTGCTCGTCAGCCAAACCTGCGGCTACCCGCTGATGACCCAATTGCGCGGCCAGGTACGCATCATTGGGCGCCCCCGTTACGAGTTGGTCCACAGCAGCCACGGCGAACATTGCAGCCTGCTGTTGACCCGCGCTGACAACCCGCGTAACCGCCTGACGCAGTTCTACCAGAGCCGCGGCGTGATCAACGGTCACGACTCCAACAGCGGCATGAGCCTGCTGCGTCACTGCGTGGCGCCGTTGCAGCGCGACGGGCGGTTCTTCGCCAGCGTCGGCATCAGCGGCGCCCACCGCGAGAGCTTGCGCTGGCTGCGTGAAGACCGCGCCGACCTCGCTGCCATCGACAGCGTCACCTACGACTACCTCGCCCGATTCGCCCCCGAAGAGGTCGCGGGCCTGCGTGTCATCACCCGCAGCGCGCCGAGCCCGACTTTGCCCTACATAGGCGCGCTGGGCTTGAGCGACGTGCAGGTGGCGCAGATTCGTGAGGCGATGAACCTGGCGTTGCAGGACCTGCCGCAGGTGACGCAAACCTTGGGTGTGCAAACCGTGCTCCCTGCCAGCGAAGACGACTATCAGGTGGTGTTGGATTACCAACGGCAGGCCGTCAGCGCCGGCTACCCGAAACTTCAATAAAGTTATATAAAAATGAATTTTAAATATTATTAAAGCATAAGCAGCCTTGCTAGGATGGCTCCACCGGAACACCGGACATACCGCGCAACCTACTCAGAAGGAGCCACTATGTCCGGCGCCGATAGTGCTCACAGCGATTACGTGGGCTCACTGTTTCGCATTCATTACCCTTGGCTGTGCAGCCGCTTGCACCGCTACCTCAACTCCCGTGCCCACGCCGAAGACATCGCCGTCGACGCGTTTGTCCAGCTTCTGAGTGCACCTGAGGTAGCGCCGATACGACAGCCCCGCGCATTGCTTACCACCATTGCCCAGCGCCTGGTGTACCAGGTGTGGCGTCGGCGTGATCTGGAGCGTACCTACCTCGCTGCGCTGGATGACGATGCAGCCTGCGCCGAGGACCGCGCCCAGGTACTCGAAGCCCTGCAAGCCATCGATCTATTGCTCGAGCGCTTGCCGGCCAAAGTCAAGACGACGTTCCTGTTGTCCCGCGTCAATGGCCTGACGTACCCCCAGATCGCCGCCGAACTGGGGATTTCCCAGCGCTCGGTCAGTGACTATATGGCCCGCGCTGTTACCGGCCTTGAATCCCACACCGATCAAATGTGGGAGCTGGCTTGCCTGCGATAGCGGTGAGCCAGCCAACACCTCTGACCCTGACAGGCCGCCATCGCAGGCACGCCAGCTTCCACGCTTACTGTGCTCACTTTGAATCTGATCGAACCACCAAGAGGCAACTTATGAAAGCAATCAAACACCTGCTGGGCAGTTCGCTGCTGGCATTGGCGGTATTGGCGCAGCCCACCTCAGCGGCCGAACCTTCCACGTTGCGCATTGGCTACCAGAAAAGCTCGGTCAGCATGGTGCTCGCCCGTGAGCACAAGCTTTTTGAAGCGGCGCTGCCCGGCACCCAGGTGCAGTGGACCGAATTTCTCGGCGGCCCGCCGCTGATCGAAGCGCTTAACGCCGGCAGCCTGGACATCGGCAATATTGGCGACATCCCGCCGATCTTCGCCCAGGCGGCCGGGATCGACTTGCAGTATTTCGCCGTCGAGCCTAACGAAGGCAAGGCCGAAGCAGTGCTGGTGCCCAAGGCCAGTACGGTGCAGACCGTGGCCGAACTCAAGGGCAAACGCGTGGCGTTGCTCAAAGGCTCCAGTGCGCACAACTTGTTCCTCAAGAGCCTGCTGCGCGCCGGGTTGCAGTGGAAGGATGTGAACGTGGTGTACCTGTCGCCTTCCGACGGCCGTGCCGCGTTCGAACAAGGCAAGGTGGATGCCTGGGTGGTGTGGGACCCGTACTACTCGGCCGCCGTGATCGACGGCTCGGCACGCGTGCTGGGGGATGGGCAAGGGTTGAACTCTGCGGGCAGTTTCTTCGTGGTCAACCACCCGTTTGCCAAGCAGCACCCCGAGGCCATCGCCACGATTATCCAGACACTAGGCAAGGCCCAGCGCCTGTCGCTGGATCAGCCCGACACGAGCATCGCGCTGATGGCCGGCACTTTGGGGCTGCAACCGGCGGTGGTCAAAAGCTACTTCGAACATCGCTCCCCTGAACCGATCCGCCCCTTGGAGGCCATCGACATTGCCAACCAGCAACGCACCGCCGACCTGTTTTTTGCCAACGGCCTGATCCCTAAAAAAGTCGATGTGCAGCAGGTGGTCTTTAAGCCTCTTGATCTTCCATGAGCCAGAGCCCTGAAACGATGCCATCAGCCGACGCTCAACGCGGCGATTCAAGCCGCGCGAGCGGGCGAGCAGGGGGCACCCTTCATTGACGAGTACCCGGAATGTCAAAGGTGTATGCAAACTCAATGGGCGCTTCTGACGTTTCGACAGTGAAGTTAACTGTGCCAGTGAATATTCCTGAAGCTTTATTGTAATAAACAGCGTAGGTACCGCTGTCTGAGTTATAGAATTTTCCAGCGGGTGATTCGATTTTGGCGTAGAACGTGTAGGGGATGGAGCCGTCACCTGTAAACGTGCCCTTTGAGTCTCCTTCTTTGGCCTCCACCACTAAAAGGACTCTTAGTTTTATGCCGTCTGGTTTATCAAGGGATGCGTTTAACTGTAAGTTTGGGCCTACTTCATAAAGAATGACCGTTTCAGCCTTGAAGGCAAATTCTACAGGTCGTGTAACTTCAAGAGATCCCGTTGTGTAATTTTTTAACATGATTAAGTTCTCTCTGTGAGAGTGAGTATCGGAATGCAGCGTTTTCTGCAGGCGAGACGTGATTATGCGCTGGCGTGATAGTATTTCAACTGTCAGGTCTGACAGTGTCGCTGACCACTTGTGTGGCTTATTGTAGGGGGTTTTAATTGCTGTTACTGAGCAGGCTTATTGCTAGTTGCTATAATGACACGGCAGGAAAAACTATTAGTTGCGGGATGTTGTATCAGTAGCGTCGGTCGGTCAGTCAGTCAGTTCGACGCTGCAATTGCAATAACCGAACACTGCGCTGATCCCATGTGAAAAAAGATTCAACTGTGGGAGCGGGCTTGCTCGCGAATGCGGTGCTTCAGCCAACTTATCAGTGACTGACACTCTGCTTTCGCGAGCAAACCCGCTCCCACCGTTGCTCTGCGGTGTGGCTCAGATCGCGGCCAAGGTTTCTTTGAGTGTCTGGGCTGGCGAAGCAGTGGCCTTCGCCGCTGCCTGCTGCTGTTGCTGCTCCTTCAAGCGCTCGGCCACTTGTTTGGCGATGGCGTCTTGTTGTTCCTGGGGCAGCGCCTGCACTTGCTCTTCGGTCAGCCCTTGTTCCTTGAGCAACTGTTCACGAATACGTTCGGCCGGGGATTTGCTCATGTATTCGGTGAACTCGGCACGCGCCCCGTTAGTCGTGGCCTGTAACTGCACGCGAGTCTTGGCGAAGGCTTCGTCGATGCGATCGCTGGCCTTGTCCAATTCCCTCTGCGCGGCCGGCACTGTGACGCTGTGTTGCGCAGCCTGCAAAGCGCCGCTGTACAGCGCACTGGCGGCGGCGTTGGCGGGGTCCATGTCGGGTCGCGTGATCTGTTGCACGTTCGACGCCGCTTGAGTGTTGTTAACCAGCATGATCGGTCACCTATGAAAACAGACGGTGCGACAGCTGGAGCAAATACTGTGCCGGGTGCCGTACCCCAGTGTTACTGGGGCAGGAGTCGTCGGCGCGGCAAGCCTTCTCCTTGTGCGGCCAACCGTTGCCGTCAGTGAGCGATGTTCTCCAGCGCCAGGTTGCGCGTGCGTGGCCCGAACCAACTGATGGTAATCATCACGATCAACATGCTGCTGGCGATAAACGCCAACACACCCGGCGTGCCCAGGTGTTCGAGGATAAAACCGATCAA
The DNA here is from genome assembly GCF_029201605.1 of Pseudomonas sp. FJ2-5-13. Lineage (NCBI taxonomy): Bacteria > Pseudomonadati > Pseudomonadota > Gammaproteobacteria > Pseudomonadales > Pseudomonadaceae > Pseudomonas > Pseudomonas sp. FJ2-5-13. Next base: position 4,636,390 of record NZ_CP104045.1, on the reverse strand, counting down.
CAAACTGCTGAACACCGTGGATAAACGGCTGAACGAATAACAGAACCCCACCGCCCGTGCACGGATATTGGTGGGGAACAATTCGCTCTGGTAGGAGTGATAACTGAAGCTCAGCCAGGCGTTGCAGAAGGTGATCATCACCCCGCAGAAAATCAGCCCTAACGCGGTGGTTTGCAGGGCAAACAGGCTGCCGAAGATCACCGCCCCCATGGCCGAGCCGACAATCTGCCATTTGTTCTCAAAGCGGTTGGCCACTTTGACGAACAACAGCGGGCCCAGCGGGTAGGCGAGGGTGATGATGAAGGCGTAGAGCAGGCTGTGGGTCACGCTGACCCCCTGGCCCGAGAGCAAGGCCGGCAGCCAGTTGCCAAAGCCGAAGAAGCCGATGGCCTGGAATACATGAAACACGATCAGCATCAAGGCGCGGCGGCGGTAGGGCGGCTGCCAGATATCGGCGAAACGGCCACTGCCTTGCACGCTGATCGCTTCGGGCTCCGGCATCTCCAGCGGCTTGCCGTGATCCTTTTGGCAGCGTGCCTCCAGGTTGTTCAGGATCGTGTCGGCTTCTTCAAAGCGGCCCTGTTGTGCAAGCCAGCGCGGTGACTCCGGCAGGCGCTTGCGCAGTTGCCAGATAAACAGCGCAAACACCGCACTTGAGAGCACCACCCAGCGCCAGCCCGCGATACCGAACGGCGCCTGTGGCACCAACCACCACGACATCAAGGCCACGGCCGGCACCGACAGAAACTGGATAAAAAACGCAAAGGCAAACGCCGAACTGCGCATGCGCTTGGGCACCAGTTCCGAAAGGTAGGCGTCGATGGTCACCAGTTCGATACCTAGGCCAATGCCCACCAGAAAGCGCATGCAAATGATGCCCACGGCCGAGGTTTGAATGCCCATCAACACCGTGGCCACGGTGTACCAGACCAACGCAAAGGTGAAAATCGCGCGGCGCCCGAAGCGGTCGGCGATGGGGCTGAGCAGGCTGGCCCCAAGGAACAGGCCCAGGAATGTGGCCGAGGCGAAAGCGGCCTGGTCCGAGAAGCCGAACACACCTTCGCTGCCGGTATGAAAAATCCCGTCGCTGATCAGGCCAGGGCTGATATAGGCGGTCTGGAACAGGTCATACAGCTCGAAAAAACCGCCGATGGAGAGTAATGCCACCAAGCGCCAAATAGTGGCGACGGCGGGCAGGCGGTCGATGCGGGCGCTGATGTGGGCGGCATGGGTGGGGTCTGAAACGCAGGCGGCGAGTGTGGGCATGAATGACCTTCAGTTAGCGGCAAGTTGTAGGCTTTAAGCCACACCGCTTTTGTTTGGGGGTGCTTAAAGCGCGCAACTGCTTTTCTAATTATGGCCGTCGAGAGCGAAGGTCTTGAAACCGGCGTGTTGGCTGAGGCGCTGGTAATACGCCGCGATGGCGGGGTAGGGTGGCCGCTCCATGGGGGTCATCTGCCATCGATGCACAGAAAGGCCTATCAAGATGTCAGCGAGGGTGAACTCTTCGCCGGCGACGTAGGCGCAGGTTTTGGTCAACTGTTGTTCCAGCAAGGCCATCTTGTCATTCCAGGCCTGCACACCCGCCTGGATGCGTTGCGGGTCCTGATAGTCCGGGTTTTGACGCACCAGTGCGTGGAACGCATAGCCCCACGAAGGGTTGAGTTCGGTGGCTTGCCAGTCCATCCACTGTTCGACCCGTGCACGCAAGGCAGGCTCAACGGGTAGCAAGTCATGGCGCTGATAGAGGCCGACAAGGTAGCGGCAAATGGTATTGGACTCCCACAGCACGCCATGGTCGTCGATCAGCACCGGCACCTGGGCGTTGGGGTTCAAGGCGAGGAAATCGGGGGATTGGGTAGGCTTGAAACCGATGCCCCAGTCTTCGCGCACATAGTCGATGCCCAGTTCCTGACAGGTCCACAGTACTTTGCGCACGTTGATGGAGGAGGTACGGCCCAGGATTTTCAGTGAATGGCCCATGGTGCTTCCCTGAAGATGAAGAGATGACAAGGGCAATTTAGCAGGCGTCGCGGGCTACGACGAGTGTTTGGGTGGTTAGGATTAACGTATCGCTCGCGGGAGTCGAGAAGGCGTTTCAAGAACGTGCAGGCTTTGAATGTTAAAGCCCGCACGTAGCAGCAGGATCATTCTTCACTAAAGTTGTTCACGTTGAAAGTACCCACAAATTCACTTCCCCGAGAGATGAAGGAGAAGTTTCCTGTGAGGTGCTGGGCTTGTCTTATAAGTGTAATGTTGAAGGTTCCGCTTTCGGCATCATAATAGATACCTTCATCACCTATGTAATGGTCGAAATAGGCGAAAGGAATTTTTCCGGGTATAGGGCCAAGTTCCCCTGTGCTCTCGCCATCCGGTGCTGGCAGTGCCAGTCCGACCTGCAGAATTTCATTTTCCTTGTCCTTGATAGAGCAACGGCCCATCACGAGAAGGGTTTGTGTTCTATCGTACAAAAAGATTTGGGTGGCAGCGAACTCGCCATAGGGAGATTTGCTAAGAGTGAAGCTCGCTGTTGATCTGTGACGTTTTCTTTTTTTAGCGTCCATAGTGCAGGCCTCTTTTGACGTAGTAAGGACCACTATTGAGTGCAAGCGGTCATTCGATTAAATGACAACCTTTCAAAGGCGTCTACTGGTAGATCTCACAGTTGTTATGCTGTATTTCAAGGAATAGGGTGAAGGGTTTTGACGCTGCGAGCCGTGATGGCTAACGCGTTAAATTAAGAAGGCTTGCTGCCGATTTCGTAGTCTCAGTCACTGGAAACATCGACTGACGGACGGCGATCGGGAGCAAGCCCCTCCCACTCCATGGCCGATTGAGGTCTTAACAGCGTGGTGTGTGTTGGTCCATGGCCTTGCCCACCAGCAATACGCTCAGCTCGCTCAATTGATGAATGGCCAGGGCTACATCGCGGTGTTTGCCAGTGAGGTCATCGGATAGGTCGAGCAGGAGGGTGCTGACAGAGCAGACGGTTTCGTAGCTGTTGGCCAGTAGGGTTTCGGTGGAGATATCGGGTATGAGCGTGAAGAGGGTGGTTGGCGGCGTATCGATTTGTTTGATCATTAGAGCATCCTGGAATGGGCTGCCGCCGCATCGCTACTAAACGATGGAGGCAACTGTACGCAGGTTAGTAGACCGGTGGACACTCAAAGCCGGCGCACCCGAAAGTGCCCTACGCACAGCCGCCATTAACGCGGGCAGACTTATGCACTTAGAGTGACCGAACTCGGGCTACTAAACCCGATCACCGAGAAATTCAGCGACCGTCAAACTTTAGAGACCGCCACCGAGGCGCACAAGCCGGCGGATTCTGACGTAAGCGTAGGCAGCGGAGCAAGGCGCTTGCTGCAATGTCAGGCACTTCCTACAGGCGTCCCACAGCGCTCTGACTGCTCTTACACGATTACGTAGGAATTCTGAGTTTCAGGTGGTTCAGTTAAAGATTGATTGACTGACCCACCGCCTTCGCGAGCAAGCTCGCCCCCACATTGATTGGGTTTCTTCAGGTGAATCAGGTCAGGCGCCCTGAACATCCCGCGCATCTCGCGCCCGGAACCGTGCGAGCGAATTCGGCCACTGCGGTGGCCTGCGGGGCAGACGACAGGGGCAATTTACCAGACGTTTGGGAGCTGTAGCGAGGTTGGGCAGAGATCAGAAAAGGCAAGCACTTGCCTGACCAGGCGCAGTGCTGCCTTCAGGTGGATGGTTGTGTGGGCGCTTATTGAGGAGCATTGAAATTATTGATGTAGTACACGCCACGTTCGACGGTAATAATGTCGGTTGGGTCGTCGGCGTTGGTGGCTTCGAAGGCAAATTTTGCATCAAGGATATTGTTTTCGTTGTTGACGATTTCAAATGTCCCCGAGGTGGCCGGATATTGATAAGAACCCCCATTAGGATTAGGCACGTTATAAATAACTTGAACATTCCCCTCCTGTTTTGAATCAAGTTTATAGGTGCCTACTGCGAAGTTCTTATCTATTTCAAATGCGATAAAATGGCTGTCCTGTATGAACGCCAGTGTGGTGTTTTTTGTGCCAGGGAAGGTATTCAAGTGGAGAATGTTGTGAGAATCAAAGCTCTGGTTAGCCTCTTTTAAGAAGCCAGTGATTTTGTTGGGCGAATTCATGATGAGTCTCCTTGAGAATTAATGAGCATGCCGGGGGGCTGCGCCTAATATTTAGGCGGTGTACACAGTTCGCGTCTACTGTCATTTATGACAGTTTTCTGTGTCGGCCGATGAGTGGTTGCGTACATTGACAACCGCCTGTTGAAAGGGAAATGGCGATTTCAGGTGGTTTAGTTAAAGATTGATTAACTGACCCACCGCCTTCGCGAGCAAGCCCGCTCCCACAGGGAATCTGTGCCAGGCGCTGATTCTGCGGACACTACATTGATTGTGTTTGGCTCGACGATCAGGTGCTCTCGCGCACCTGCAACTCAAACCCCATATCCACCACCGGCTTGGCCACCTTGTTGCCCGCCATGATCGTCAGCAGATGCTCCGCCGCTCGGCGCCCGATGGCTTCCCGTGGCGTGCTGATGCTGCTCAGGCGCGGCACCATGAAGGAAGAGGCGGGCAGGTCGTTGAAGCCCAGCACGGCTACACGTTCCGGTACCTTGATGCCGTGGCGCAGGGCTTCGAGCAGGGCGCCCTGGGCCAGGTCGTCGTTGCCGAAGAAGATCGCGTCCACATCCGGGTGGGCGGCCAGCAGTTGCAAAAACATTTCGCCACCCAGGCCCACGGAGGAAGGGCGTGGTGTCAGCAGCTCCAGCGCCGGGTCGTACATGCCTGCTTGCTGCAAGGCGCGGCGGAAGCCTTCGCCACGCAGCAAAGTACGTTGGTCCAGTTGTGCGCCGATATAGGCCAGGCGCTTGCGACCCCGGGACAGCAAGTGCGCGGCCGCGGTCTCGCCGGCGGCCAGTTGCGAGAAGCCCACGCAGTTCACCCCGGCATTGGGGTCCAGATCCATCATGTACACGCAGGGCACATTGCTGGCCTCGACCATTCGTCGCGCGCTTTCGGTGCGGTCAAAGCCGGTCAGCAACAACCCTCGTGGCTGGTAGGCCATGTAGTTGCGCAACAGGTCTTCTTCTTCATCGCGTGAATAATGGGAGTTGCCGATCAGTACTTCAAAGCCCTTGGGCCGCAGTACCTGATGGATAGCTTCCAGGGTTTCGATAAACAGCAGGTTGGACAGTGACGGCACCAGCACCACCACCGAATGGCTCTGCGCCGAGGCCAGGGCGCGGGCGGCGGGGTTGACCACGTAGCTCAGTTCGGCGGCGGCCTGTTGCACTTTTTCCACCAGTTCGGTGGCCACCGTGCTGATACCGCGCAGGGCGCGGGAGGCGGTGATCGGGCTGACGCCAGCAAGGCGCGCCACTTCATTGAGGGTAGGGCGGCCCGTTGTGCGGGTATTTTTATCGTTCTTGGAGGTCATCAGGCGGCTTGCCAAACAAAAATCGAGGCACTAAGGTAGCGCTGTCTCCAAAGGGCTGCAAATTATTGAACCTAGGGTTGCCTGATCCGGTTCGAATGATTGGAGCGGATGCACGCGTCACTCCATAAAAATGACAAGTCGGCGCGGGAAAAGCCTGTTTTTGCACTAGCCTTACGCTATGCAAAGGTAGCGCTATCTGCGTCCTGAGGTGTTTCATGAGTCAACCTGTTACCGCCCTGGTCATCATGGGTGTTTCCGGCTGTGGCAAGTCCAGCGTCAGCCAAGCCCTGTGCGCCCTCAACGGCGCCACTGCCATTGAAGGCGACAGCTTTCACCCTGCCGCGAACATCGAAAAGATGAGCGCCGGCCACCCCCTCAACGACGACGACCGCGCCGGCTGGCTCGACATCCTGTGCGATGAACTGCGCCGCGCGTTGAAAGCCGGCGAGCATCCCGTACTGACCTGTTCGGCCCTGAAGAAAAAATACCGTGACCACCTGCGCGAAGCCGCGCCGGGCCTGGGGTTTGTCTTCCTGGAGCTGACCCGCGAAGTCGCCGCCGACCGCGTGTCTCACCGCCCCGGCCATTTCATGCCGGCCAGCCTGATCGACAGCCAGTTCGCCACCCTTGAATCGCCCAAGGGCGAGCCGCTGACCCTGGCGCTCAACGCCAGTGAAGACAGCGTGAAGGAGCTGGCCGAGCAGACCGATACCTGGTGGCGCAAGCACGGCTTTGAACCTACTCATTAATTTTTTGCCGGAAAGATAGCGCTATCCCCGGCAGGAAGTTCAACACCCGCTTTAATAACAACAACAAACAGGAGAGACCCCCCATGTTTGGCATGTCCCACGAGTCTTACCTGCTGCTAGATGCAGTAGTCACTATCATCGGGTTGATCGTACTGATCACCAAGTTCAAGGTGCACCCGTTCATTGCACTGATCATCGCGGCCGGTTTCCTCGGCCTGACCTCGGGCATGCCCGTGGACAAGATCATCAAGGCGTTCCAGGACGGTTTCGGCGGGGTGCTCGGCTTTGTCGGCATCATCCTCGCGCTGGGCACGATGCTCGGCAAGATGATGGCCGAGTCCGGCGGTGCCGATCAGATCGCCCAGACCCTGATCCGCGCCTTCGGCAAAGAGAAGGTCCAGTGGGCGATGATGTTCGCCGCGTTCCTGGTGGGCATCCCGCTGTTCTTCGAGATCGGCTTTGTGTTGCTGATCCCGCTGGTGTTTATCGTCGCCCGGCGTACCGGCGTGTCGCTGATCAAGATCGGTATTCCGCTGCTCGCTGGCCTCTCGGCGGTGCACGGCCTGGTGCCACCGCACCCAGGCCCGCTGCTGGCCATCGGCGTGTTCGGTGCCGATATCGGCAAGACCATCCTGTACGGCCTGATCGTCGCGCTGCCGACCGCCATCATCGCCGGCCCGATCTTCGGTACGTTTATCGCCAAGTACATCCCCGGTAACCCGTCCCAGGAACTGGTGGACCAACTGGCCCGTGAGACCGATAACAAGTCGCTGCCAAGCTTCAGCATCACCCTGATCACCGTGCTGCTGCCGGTGTTTCTGATGCTGCTCAAAACCTTTGCCGACATCGCGTTTGCCGAAGGCAACGTGGTGCGCAACTGGATGGACATGATCGGCCACCCGATCACCGCGCTGTTGCTGGCCTTGCTGTTGTCGCTGTACACCTTTGGCCATCGCCAGGGCATCCACTCCAAGCAGATCCTCAAGCTGCTCGACGCCAGCCTGGCGCCGACCGCCGCGATCATCCTGATCATCGGTGCCGGTGGTGGCTTCAAGCAGATGCTGGTGACCAGCGGTGTGGGTGACGTGATCGGCCATATGGCGGTGAACGCGCAGATCAACCCGATCCTGCTGGCGTGGCTGGTGGCGGCGGTGATTCGGATTGCCACCGGTTCCGCCACGGTCGCGACCATTACTGGCGCAGGCATTGTGGTGCCGGTGGTGGGCATGATCCCTGGGGTTAACCGTGAGTTGCTGGTGCTGGCGACGGGCGCGGGTTCGTTGATCCTGTCTCACGTCAACGATGCGGGGTTCTGGCTGGTCAAGCAGTACTTCAACATGACCGTGGCCGAGACGTTCAAGACCTGGACGGCGATGGAGACCATTCTGTCGATCGTGGCGCTGATCTTCATCATGTTGCTGTCGTTGGTGGTGTAAGCCACACCCCAAAGCAAGAGTGGGAGCTGATCAAATGTGGGAGCTGGCTTGCCTGCGATAGCGGTAGTGAATCCAACACTGCCATCGCAGGCAAGCCAGCTCCCACATTGATTGGGTTTCTTCAGGTAAGGCAGGTCAGGCTTTGCTGACCAACCCATCCGCCCTGAACATCCCGCGAATCCCGCGCACGGCCTGGCGAATCCGGTCCTGGTTCTCGATCAGCGCAAAGCGCACATGATCGTCGCCATACTCACCAAAGCCGATCCCCGGCGACACACACACCTTCGCTTCCAATAGCAGTTTCTTGGCAAACTCCAGCGAGCCCATGGCCGCGTACTGCTCGGGAATCTTGGCCCAGACATACATCGACGCCTTCGGGTTCTCCACCATCCAGCCCAGCTCATGCAGGCCTTTGACCAGCACATTGCGGCGCTGGCGGTACTGCTCGGCGATGTCTTTGACGCACTGTTGGTCGCCTTCCAGCGCCGCAATTGCCGCCACTTGCAGCGGGGTGAAGGTGCCATAGTCGTGGTAGCTCTTGATGCGCGCCAGGGCATTGACCAGTTCCGGGTTACCCACCATGAAGCCGATGCGCCAGCCGGCCATGTTGTAGCTCTTGGACAGGGTGAAAAACTCCACCGCAATGTCCTTGGCGCCGGGTACTTGCATGATCGACGGGGCTTTCCAGCCGTCGTAGACGATGTCGGCGTAGGCCAGGTCGTGCACCACCAGTACGTCGTACTGCTTGGCCAGGGCGATCACCCGTTCGAAGAAGTCCAGTTCCACGCACTGCGCGGTGGGGTTGGACGGGAAGCCGAGGATCATCATCTTCGGCTTGGGGATCGAGCCGCGAATCGCGCGCTCCAGCTCAGCGAAGAAATCCACGCCGGGTATCAGCGGCACCGAACGCACCTGGGCGCCGGCAATCACTGCGCCGTAGATATGAATCGGGTAGCTGGGGTTGGGTACCAGCACGGTATCGCCTTGGTCCAGGGTGGCCAGCATCAAGTGCGCCAGGCCTTCCTTGGAACCGATGGTCACGATGGCTTCGGACTCGGGGTCGATATCCACCGCGTAACGGTCCTTGTACCAGCGCGAGATTGCCCGACGCAGGCGCGGAATGCCTTTGGAGGTGGAGTAGCCGTGGGTGTCGTCACGCTGGGCCACGGTGACCATTTTCTCCACGATATGAGCAGGCGTGGCGCCGTCAGGGTTACCCATGCTCAAGTCGATGATGTCTTCGCCGCGCCGACGCGCAGCCATCTTCAGCTCGGCAGTGATATTGAAAACATAGGGGGGGAGTCGATCTATGCGCGCAAAGCGGCGCGGCGAACCTTGGTCTGCCATTGTTGCCTCGAGGTACGTAAGCGCCCGGAACCGTCCGAGCGACGTCGGCCACTGCGGTGGCCTGCGGGGCAGACAATACGGGCGATGATGGCCCGTTGTCCAGATGCGTAGGAAATTTTTCTACATGGAGTACAACGCGGATATGCCCCTATACTCGATGCGGGTTTGTTCCCTCATAAGAAGGAGACTGTTCGTATGGATCAGCAGACAAAAAAACCGTTGGAGCCACGCCTGGAAGCCGGCAAGGCCCTGGTGATCGCCGGGGTGCAAGGGCGATATTCGAAGGCCACCGTGGGCGATATCCCACGGCTGTGGGAGTTGTTCGATACCTGCATCAAGGACATCAAGAAGCGCGTCGGCGGTGTGACCTACGGGGTGTGCCATAACCCGCATCACGGCGAATTCGATTACCTGGCAGGTGTTGAAGTCCCGGCTAAAAAGGACGTGCCGAGCAATTTCGAGTACATCGAAATCCCGCCGCTCAACTATGCCGTGTTCCCCCACTACGGGCCGGTGCAGGCGCTTGAGCAAACCTACGAGCGCATCATGTTCGAGTGGCTGCCGCACTCGGGCTATAAGGTCATGGGCGCGGATTTCGAGCGCTACAGCGCGGATTTCGATGCCAGGAAGGGCACGGGGACGGTGGAAATCTGGCTGCCGATCGGGGAGCGGGGCTGACACTGCACCGGATGTCACGTAAACAGAACATGTTTACGTGACACTGCCGCTATGGATCAAACCTGAAACTCAACCGGCGCTCATACCCCACGCGGCCCTTGTACGCTTCACCGCGATCCACCCATCCCGCCCCCAGGTACAACCCCATCGCCGCCAGGTTGTGGGCATCCACCGACAACTCCAACCCCATGATCTGCGGCCATGCCTCGCGCGCCACGGCGGGCAACGCCTGCAAACACGCCTTGCCGTAACCACGCCCCTGCTGATGCCGGTCTACCTGTAGCGCGTGGAGGGTGGCGCTGTGTTCATCGGCCCAATGAGGCAGGCACGGTGGGCGCTTGAGCAGCAGGAACGCCACGGGAAGGTCATCGGCCAACAGCGCAAAGCCCTTGACCCCAGGGCTCGGGTTGGTGAGCAGGGTATTGAGGGCGCAATACATATCACCGCAAAACGGCAGTTGTTCAGGGTGAACTTCGATGGCGCCGACGTGCTGTTGTTGCACAGCGTTCAGCGCCTCGTAGGCGACAAGGCGGGTTTGCATCGGGCTGTCCGAACGGCTGCAAGGGAGGTGGCAGTTTATCGGGTTTGGGCCACGGGAAATTATTTTTCAGGAGGATGTCGATTTCCCTCGAGGCCATTCGACTAAGGGTGTCTTCCGTGATTTTCCACCCCAAGGAGTCATCGCCATGAGCACTGCCATCAAGAGCCTGATCGAGCAATGGAAACACGCCGTTTTCAGCCGCGATATCGACCAGATTGTCAGCTTTTACGCCGACGATATCGTCTCGTTCGACGCCGTAACCGCCCTGCAATTCAAAGGCAAGGCGGCCTACCGCGCGCACTGGGAAGCGTGCATGGAGCACTGCCCCGGGCCCGGCATATTCGAGTTTCATGAACTGCATGTCGTCGAAGCGCCAGACAGCGCATTCGCCCATTGGCTGGCCCACTGCGGCGGTGCCGGGCCGGACGGTGAGGTGAAGGCTTGCTGGATGCGCGTGACCGCCGGCTACCAGCGTATCAATGGCCAATGGAAGGTGGTGCACGAGCACTGGTCGGCACCGTTTGATATGCACAGCGGCACGGCGTTGTTCGACCTGAAACCTTGAGCATCGCGAACTATAGTCAGTAGTCCGAAAACGGAGAACGCCATGAAATACCTGTGCCTTATCTACAGCGACGAACAGGTGTTGCACACCTCGCCCGACAGCCCCCATGACTCGGAATGTCTGGCCTACGCCGAGTCCATCCAGGCCAGCGGGCGCATGCTGGCCGCCGAGCCGCTGGAGTCGGTGACCACCGCCACTACCGTGCGCATGCGCAACGGCAAGCTGTCGATCACCGACGGGCCGTTTGCCGAAACCAAGGAGCAGCTCGCCGGGTTCTACCTGATCGATGCCAAGGACCTCAATGAAGCGCTCCAGGTGGCGGGCGGCATTCCGGCTGCCCGGGTCGGCAGTGTGGAAGTGCGCCCCGTGCGCCAATTGGATCTCTCAACACAATAATCAAAAGCCTTGAGGAGGTTTCCCCGTGAACACTCAACCCGCTGAATTTGAACTGTCCAGCAGGCCCACGAGGCCATGGGGCTTTCATGATGGCTGGGGCCGGAGCCTGGAGCGCCTGGTGAAGTGGGTGACCGAGGACATGGCCGATTGACCGCGCAGATCGACGCCATTTACCGCAGCGAATCACGCCGCGTGCTCGCGACGTTGATTCGCGTGCTGGGGGATTTCGACCTGGCCGAGGAGGCGCTGCACGAAGCATTTTTTGTCGCCGTGCAGCGCTGGCCCGGGGATGGCGTGCCGGATAATCCTCGTGCGTGGCTGGTGTCCACGGGCCGCTTCAAGGCCATCGACCGCTTGCGGCGTCAGTCGCGGTTCACCCCGTTATTGGAGGCGCAGGCCGACGCGCTGGAGGCCGCGCCGTGGAGTGATGAAGACGTGGAAGACGACCGCCTGCGCCTGGTATTCACGTGCTGCCACCCAGCGTTGGCAGCCGACGCCCAGGTTGCGCTGACCTTGCGCGAGATCTGCGACCTGAGCACCGAGGCCATCGCCCACGCTTTTCTTGCCACGCCCACCACCATTGCCCAACGCATCGTGCGCGCCAAGGGCAAGATCCGTGAGGCGAAAATCCCCTATCAAGTGCCGTCCCGAGCCAAATTGCCCGAGCGGTTGGACAGTGTGCTGCGGGTGATTTACCTGGTGTTCAACGAGGGCTATTCGGCCTCAGCGGGTGCCGACCTCACCCGTAAAGAGCTGACCCTGGAGGCCATTCGCCTGGGCCGTTTGCTGCTGGAGCTGCTGCCCGAGCCGGAAGTCATGGGCTTGCTGGCGTTGATGCTGCTGCACGAGTCGCGCCGGCCCGCCCGTACTTCTGCCAGCGGCGAACTGGTGCTGTTGGACGCTCAGGATCGTACGCTTTGGGACAGCGCCTTGATCGCTGAAGGCTGCGCACTGGTGGAGCAGGCGCTCACCACGCGGCGCTTTGGACCGTATTGCCTGCAGGCGGCGATTGCCGCCGTACACGCCGAGGCGCCCAGCGCGGGGCAAACCGATTGGCGGCAGATTGTCGGGCTCTACGATGTATTGCTCAGGGCTGTGCCGTCGCCGGTGATCGAGTTGAACCGTGCGGTGGCGGTAGCGATGGAGCAGGGGCCCTTGGCGGGGTTGGCGCTGGTAGACAACCTTTTGCAGCGCGGTGAGTTGCAGGACTACCACTTGGCGCATTCGGCGCGTGGGGAGTTTTGCCGGCAGTTGGGGCGGTTTGACGAAGCCCGCAGCGCGTACGAAAAAGCCTTGGCCCGGACCCAACAGGCGCCAGAAAAACGCTTCATCACGGGACGCCTCGCCGAACTCAATTCCCCCAGACAGTGACGATCCAACTGGGGGAGGGCGTAAGCCTAATACCTGTAGGAGCGAGCGTGCTCGCGAAAAACTCACCGACGCCGCGTTTCTTCAGGAAGCACGCGTTATCGTTGACGTTCTTCGCGAGCACGCTCGCTCCTACAGGCTCATTCCAGCATCTTCTCCAGCAACCAGCTCCCCGCAGGCCCCGGCGGCTGTTGCCGCGACCAAAGCGCATCCACCGCCACTGAACGCGGCCAACTGCGCACCTTGAGTTCAACCAACTGGTTGCCGCCAAAGCGCTCCACCAGCCAGCGCGGTATGGGTGCCCAACCAAAACCCAGCTGCGCCATTTCCATCAGCATCAGGTAACTGGGCGCCGACCAGACGCGTTGCGTGCCGCGGTTTTCATTGGGGTTGATGATGCTCGCCAAGCGCAACTCCCGGTGTTGTTGCAGGGTGTACGGGGCAACTTTTTCCAGGCTCGCCAACGGGTGTTTAGGCGAGACGAACAGCGCGATCTCCGTGCGTTCCTCCACGGGGGAAAACGTCAGGTCCGGCGGGTAGACTTCCTGTTGCTCGATAAACGCGATCTGCGCCCGGCCACTTTGCACCAGCGCGATCAGGTCTTCGCATTCCGCGATCAGGCATTCCAGCTCAAGGTCCGGGTAGCGTTGTTCGAAGGCGGTGAGGGCGACCTCGAACCGATCGGATTGGTAAGTATCGGACATGGCGATACTCAGCTTCGGCTCCAGGCCTTGCGATAACTGACTGGCCGCCAGCTCCAGGCGGCTACTGGCTTCCAGCACTTGCTCCGCCCGTTGCAGCAAAACATGCCCCGCAGGCGTGAGGGTCGGTTTGCGGCTGCTGCGGTCAAACAGCACCACGTCCAGGTCGATCTCAAGGCTGGCCACCGCCGCGCTCACGGTGGACTGGCTCTTGCCCAGCTTGCGCGCCGCCGCGGAAAACGAGCCTTGGGTGGCCGCCTGGACAAACGCCTGGAGCACTTCATGGGAGGCCATGACTATCGCCTTGATCGATGGTTAATGGTTATGAAGTATCGAGACAAAGCCTGATCATGGCAACCATCGTCACTCACGGAGCCGGATCATGACCCCTACCAAATCCCTTACTGAACGCGTTTTTCAAGCCCTTGGTTTCGAAGGGTTGGCCTTGTTGATCTGCACGCCACTGCTGGTGTGGATCACCGGCCGGCCGGCGCTGGAGATGGGCGCAGTGACCTTGGGCATCAGCCTGTTGGCACTGAGCTGGAACGTGGTGTTCAACAGCCTGTTCGACCGCCTTAAAACCCGCCTGCAACTGGCCAACGGCGGTTGGACCCGTGTGCTGCATGCGCTGCTGTTTGAAGGCGGCCTGATCCTCTTGGCGGTGCCGTTGATTGCCGCCTTGATGAAGATCAGCCTGCTGGAAGCCTTCATCCTCGACATTGGCGTGTTGCTGTTCTTCCTGCCGTACACCTACGTGTACCACTGGGGTTATGACGTGTTGCGCGAGAAATTCGCCGGTAAAACCCCAGTCACCCTGTAGGAGCGAGCTTGCTCGCGAAGATCGCCAACGATAACGCGGGACCTCTGGAAACACGCGGCGCTCTTGAGTTTTTCGCGAGCAAGCTCGCTCCTACAGAGGGGAAGCCGTTTAGAGGAACATCCCGCCCGACGCCTCGATCCGCTGGCCGGTGATCCAGTGGCTGCCCTCGGCCAGCAAGATCGAAATCGCGCCGCCAATGTCGTCCGGCAAGCCAGCGCGGCCCAGGGCGGTGTTGTTGGCCACCATCGTATTCACGTCGGTGTTATCGCGTACCGCGCCGCCGCCGAAGTCGGTGGCAATCGCACCCGGTGCCAGGGTGTTCACGGTAATCCCCCGTGGGCCGAGCTCTTTAGCCTGGTAGCGCGACAACACTTCCACCGCGCCTTTCATGGACGCGTAGGCCGCATAACCCGGCAGGCTGAAGCGTGCCAGGCCGCTGGAAATATTGATGATGCGCCCGCCGTCGTTGATCAACGGCAGCAGTTTTTGCGTGAGAAAAAACGGCGCCTTCACGTGGATCGCCACCAACTGGTCGAACTGGGCTTCGGTGGTCTCGACAAAGCTTGCGTGGGTGCCGACTCCGGCGTTGTTGATCAGGAAATCGAAGCGATCCACGGCGAACACATCCTTGAGCAACGTACCGATCTGGCCAACGAACGCATCGAAGGTCGCGCTCTGGCTTACATCCAATTGCAGCATGGCTGCGCGGCCGCCCAAGGCCTCTACTTGAGCAACCACGGCTTGGGCTTCGGCCGCTGCGCTGTGGTAGGTGCCGATGATGTCGATGCCTTGCGCAGCCAGGTGCAGGGCAGCGCTTTTGCCCAGGCCACGGCTGGCGCCGGTGATGAGTGCGATTTTACGGGTCATGGGGCAGTCCTCGAATGGGGTTAGTGGGACTGAGTGTATTTGTCCGGCCATTACGTGATAAACAGCGCTATAACGGAATCACTGGCCGGATAAGGCGAACAATCCATGAACAAGCTAGAGCTACTGCGTACCTTTGTGCGGGTGACGGAATTGTCGAGTTTCACGAAGGCCGGTGAAAGCCTCGGCCTGCCGCGCTCCACCGTGTCCGAGCATGTGCAGGCGCTGGAAGAACTGCTGGGTGCGCGGCTGTTGCAACGCACCACACGCAAGGTGCAAGCGACCCAGGATGGTCGTGTGCTGTACGAACGCAGCAAGGACCTGCTGGCGCACATGGAGGAATTGGAGGGCTTGTTTCGCCAGGATGAAACCCAACTGGCCGGGCGCATACGGGTGGACATGCCCAATGTCATGGCGCGAGGTTTGATTTTGCCGAACCTGCCCACCTTCATGGCGCGCCACCCGCTGATCGACATGGAGATCAGTTGTTCGGACCGCCAAGTGGACCTGATTGCCGAAGGGTTCGACTGCGTGGTGCGCGTCGGCGCCCAGCCCGATCAAACCGTGGTAGCGCGTCGGGTGTGCAGCATGCCGATGGTCAACTGCGCGAGCGCGGCGTACCTGCAACGGTATGGCGTGCCCAAAACCCTGGCAGACCTGGCGCATCACCAGTTGGTGCATTACGTGCGGCCACTGGGCGCACGCTCGGCCGGGTTCGAGTACCTGGTGGGCAACAAGGTGCAGCGGTTACCGATGGCAGGCCGAGTGACGGTCAACAGCACCGACGCCTATCAGTCGGCATGCCTGGGCGGGTTTGGCATCACCCAGGTGCCGCAGCTCGGGATACGCGACTTGTTGGCCAGCGGCGAGTTGGTGGCGGTGTTGCCCGACTACCAGGCGCCGCCCCTGGATGTGTCGTTGCTGTACGCCGGCCAGCGGCATTTGCCATTACGAGTGCGGGTGTTCATGGACTGGTTGGCCGCCACCCTGCACGCCCATCTCTAGCGGCGTGCCGACAACTGCTGCGGTGCCAGGAACGCGTCGTGGAAGTAATCCCGGAACGCTTGCATCGCTGGGGTAAACGCACGCTCGCGGTGCCAGGCCAGGCCGACGCTCATGGGCGTGACCGGGTCGGTGACGGTCAGGGTTTCGATGCGCTTGCCTTCCAGGGACCAGGGCCGGTGCACCAGGTCTGACAGGATCGCCACGCCGCTGCCGTTGGCAACCATGCTGCGCACCGCTTCCACCGAACTGGTGCGCAGCCGCACCTTGGGCGTTTGCCCGGCCTGTTCCCAGTAGCGCATGGCGCTGTGTTCGGCTTCATCGACGGTGAGCAAAATGTAGGGTTCTTGGGCCACGTCGGCCAGGCTCACGGCATCGCGTTCGCACAACGGGTGATGGCTGGGCAACCACAGGCGGCGCTCGGAGTTGAATAGAATTTCCGAGACGATATCTGCGTGGGTGAGGTTGGCGGTGAGCACCACGGCCATGTCGAACTGGCCATCGAGCAGGCCCTGTTCGATGGCCTGGCGTTCCTGTTCGAACA
Organism: Pseudomonas sp. FJ2-5-13; assembly: GCF_029201605.1. NCBI lineage: Bacteria > Pseudomonadati > Pseudomonadota > Gammaproteobacteria > Pseudomonadales > Pseudomonadaceae > Pseudomonas > Pseudomonas sp. FJ2-5-13. Next base: position 4,619,917 of record NZ_CP104045.1, on the reverse strand, counting down.
CCTCGATGGTCACGTCCGGATGCCAGTGCTCCATGCGCTGTAAATGGTGCGGCAGGAAATAACCCAACACCGTGTAACTGGCCGCCACCCGCAGCACGCCGCTGGCGCGGTAGTCCGGCAACGGGCTGTTGAGGGCGTCCTCCACGCTGCGCACGATCACATAGGCACGGTTGAGAAAATGCCGCCCGGCGTCGGTGAGGTTCATGCCCTGGGCCGAGCGCACGAACAACTGCGCGCCGAGCATGGCTTCCAGCTCCTTGATCGCCGTGGTCACCGCTGATTGGGAGATGTTCAGGTGAATCGCCGCCTGAGAAATCTGGCCGATCTCGGCGGTGGCGACGAAGTAGCGAACCTGGCGCAAGGTAAGGGACATGAGCGATATCTGATTTTCAGAAGATGGGCCATCTGATAATAGATCTTCCCAAGGGGTCAAGCCCCAGCCTACTTTGCGGGCATCACCTTTGGCGGAGCGACCTCGATGCAGGCAGTGGATTTCAATTCAGACATGGGCGAAGGCTTTGGCCCCTGGACCATCGGCGACGGCGTCGACGCAGAGCTGATGGCCTACATCAGCTCGGCCAATATCGCCACCGGCTTTCACGCCGGCGACCCCGGCACCATGCGCCGCACCGTCGAGCGCGCCAAGCAACTGGGTGTGGCGATTGGCGCGCACCCAGGCTTTCGTGACCTGGTGGGTTTCGGTCGCCGGCATATCAACGCACCAGCCCAGGAACTGGTGGACGACATGCTCTACCAGCTCGGAGCCCTGCGTGAAATGGCCCGTGCCCAAGGCGTGACCCTGCAACATATCAAGCCTCACGGCGCGCTCTACATGCACCTGGCCCGCGATGAAGAGGCCGCCCGGCTGTTGGTGCAAAACCTGCAAATCATCGAGCCCACATTGTTGCTGTACTGCATGCCCAACTCGGTGGTCTGGCGCATTGCCAAGGAACTGGGGCAGCCGGTGGTGCGCGAGTTCTATGCCGACCGTGAATACGACCTGAGCGGCTCCATCGTGTTTACTCGCAACGTGCGGGCGCTGGACCCCGCCACGGTTGCAGCGCGGGTCTTGCGCGCCTGCCAGACCGGCCTGGTGCGTACCGTCGAAGGCGAAGACCTGGCGATTGAATTCGATTCCATCTGCCTGCACAGCGACACCCCCGGCGCCCTGGAACTGGTGGAGGCCACCCGTGCAGCCCTGGACCAGGCGTGCATCGACGTCAGAACACCCCAATAAGATCCAACCCTTACTTTTTTGCCTGCCTTTCTACAATGATTCCAAGAGGAACAGACATGGCTGAAACGTCCCCCATCCGCTACAGCTTCGGCGGTGATGAACACCTGTTTGCCGAGGTCAGCGACAGCATGTCCCTGGAGGCTTTTTTCAAGGGCATGGCGGTGACCCGCGCCGTGGAGCGCCTGGCGCTGGAAGGCGTACTGGATGTGTGCCTGGCCAATGCATCGTTCCAGATTCGCTTCGACCCCGACCGCATCGCCCCTCACGCGCTGCTCGACGCCGTGCAAAGCGCTGAAGCCCAGGCCGTGGCCGAGCGCACCTTGCGCACGCGCATCATCGAAATCCCGGTGCTCTATAACGACCCCTGGACTCACGAAACCCTGATGCGCTTTCGTGACCGCCACCAAGACCCCAGCGGCACCGACCTGGAATACGCCGCACGCATCAATGGCCTGGCCGACGTAAACGCGTTCATCGCCGCCCACAGTGGCGCGCCGTGGTTTGTGTCGATGGTCGGCTTTGTCGCGGGCTTGCCGTTCATGTTCCAGATGGTCGAACGCGAGCGGCAATTGCAGGTACCCAAATACCTGCGGCCACGCACCGACACACCGAAACTGACCCTGGGCCACGGCGGCTGCTTTGGCTGTATCTACTCGGTGCGAGGGGCGGGTGGTTACCAGATGTTCGGCGTTACCCCGGCACCGATCTACGACCCGGCGCAGCAGTTGGCGTACCTCAAGGCGCACATGGTGTTCTTCCGCCCTGGGGATATCGTGCAGTTCAAGCCGATAGACCGCGAGGCTTATGACCGGGCCGTCGCCGAGGTGGACGCCGGGCGTTTCGATTTACGCATTCGCCCGGTGGAATTTTCCCTGGATGCCTTTCTCGCCGACCCCATCGGCTATCCGAAAACCCTGCAGGAGGCGCTGGCATGATCAAGGTCCTCAAACCTGGCCTCGCCACCTCCGTGCAGGACCTGGGCCGTGAAGGCTATTACCACTTGGGCATCCCACCGTCGGGGGCGCTGGACCAATACGCGTTGAGTGCGGCCAACCACCTGGTGGGCAATCCCGTGGGTGCGGCGGGCCTGGAATGCACGTTGATCGGGCCGCAGCTGCAGTTCCAGCAGGACGCGCTGGTGGCCTTGAGCGGCGCCTTGATGTCGCCGCGCCTGGACGGCGAAGTGGTGCACCAGGACACCGCCTTTGCCGTGCGCGCCGGGCAGGTGCTGCGGTTCGAGTTTCCCAAGGCCGGCGCACGTACTTATCTTGCCGTCGCCGGCGGTATCGATGTGCCGTTGGTGCTCGGCAGCCGCTCCACCTACACCCTCGGCGCCCTCGGCGGGTTTAATGGCCGGCGCTTGCAGGAGGGCGATCAATTGCCGATCGGCACCGCCAGCGGTGCGGGGCGTGCGGGCAACAGCTTGCCGATGGCGTTGCGGCGTTCGGTCGGCGGCGACGTGACGTTGCGGGTGGTGCCGGGGCTGTATTACGAGCGCTTGACTGACGAAGCCAAAAGCAGCTTTTTTGCCGAACCGTGGACGGTGGGCTCCGAGGCCGATCGCATTGGCTATCGCTTCAAGGGCGGCAGCGCGTTGAGCTTCCAGCCACGGGAACAGCCGTTTGGCGCGGGCTCCGATCCATCCAACATCGTCGACAGTTGCTACCCGATTGGCTCGATTCAGGTACCGGCGGGGCTCGAACCGATTGTGCTGCACCGCGATGCGGTATCGGGCGGTGGCTACGCGATGATTGGCACGGTGATCAGCGCCGACCTGGACTTGATTGGGCAAATGCAGCCTAACCAGCGGGCGGGGTTTGTGGCGGTGAGTCTGGAGGAAGCTTTGGAGGCGCGGCGGGTGTACAAGAAGCGGCTCAAAGCGATGGCTGGACTCTTCAATCACTGAACATACGCATAACCCCTGTGGGAGCAGGCAAGCCAGCTCCCACAGTTGGGCTTATTTCAATTTGAGAATTTGCGAAAGGCCCAGCGCCCGGCGATCAGGGTGAAGGTTGCGACCAATGCCACCAATATCCAGAAGCCTTCCGGGTCTTGAGACAGGGGCACCCCCCCCACATTCATGCCAAAAAAGCCGGCAATGATGTTGATCGGCAGCGCCAGTACCGTCACCACCGTGAGGGTAAACAGCGTGCGGTTGCTCTGCTCATTGAGGTTGGCGGCGATCTCTTCCTGCAACAGCTTGATGCGCTCGCCCAGGGCGGTCAGGTCGTTGATGATCAGCGCAAACTCCTCGGTGGATTTGCGTAACTCCTTCACGTCTTCCTTTTGCAGCCATTGCGGCGGGCGATTGAGCAGGCGCAGCAGCGAGCCCGGTTCCAGCGCCAGCAGGCGTTGCAGGCGCACCAGCACGCGGCGGGCGGCGCCCAGTTCGGCACGGTTGGTGGACAGGCGCGAAGACAACAGCTGATCTTCGATATGGTCGACGCTGATACTGGTCTTGCGCACGATCTGCGTCAGCACTTCGCCTTGGTCGCGCAGCAGGTGCACCAACAGCTCCAAGGGAGAACGAAAGTGTTCGCCGGCCTTCACCGACGAGCGCAATTTGTCCACCGAGTGCAAAGGCTGCAGGCGCGCACTCACCAGCAAGCGGCTGCGGGCGCACACCCACAGCGTGGAAATATCCGACGACACCATGCTGCTGAAGTTGAACACCACATCGTTGACCACAGCCAGCAAGGCCGAGTCCACATGCTCGATGCGTGTGGAGCGCGAGCCCTCGTGCAGGGCTTCAAAAAACTCTTCCGGCAGCGACAAATGCGCCTGCATCCAGCGCTCGCAGGCGGCGTGCGCCAGGTTCAGGTGCAGCCACAGGAATTCTTCCGGGTCTGGCGGTTGCTGCAAGGCGGCGAGGGCGGTGGCGGAATCAATTTGTTGGCCTTTTTCGCCGGGGCGAAAGCGGAAACCGTAAAGCAGGCCAAACAGATCGGAATCCTGGTGGGCGTGGTCGATGCTGTGGTTCATGGCGACTCGCAGAGAAAGGGCCTGTAGGACGTTTCACAGGTTCCTAGGCGAATCATTGCAAGGCGGTATGACGGTTATGTGACGGTTTGAGGCGCGCATAAAAAAACGCGCCACCCGAAGGTGGCGCGTTTTTTGGGGATGCAACTCAGGTGTCTTGCTTGTTTTCCAGCACGGCACCGGTTTTGGCATCGAGCTTCACTTCAAAGCGCTTGCCGGTGGTATCGGTCAGGTCCACTTCGTAGACATACTGGTCGGCGACGCCGTGTTTGGTGTCCAGCTCAGTGTCAGTGATCGAAGCACCAGGGTGAGTTGCCACGGCTGCTGCGTTGAGCTTGTCGAAAGACATCACGGCGCCAGACTTGAGCAGGGCTTCGATATGATCCGGACGAACATCCGCCTGGGCCAAACCGGCAGTCAGGGTCAGGGCGGTGGCAGCGAACAGGGCAGTCAAAGTTTTCATGGTGTGTCCTCTTGGGTGAGCTGTTTAAGTGGCGCCAGATTAACCGGCGCAACTTAACTCATCCTTAATGGCTCACTGACACCAACGCCTTTAGTACTTATGGTCGTTGAGCAGGTCTTGCACGCTGGACGACGGCCAGCGCTTGTAGAACTTCAGCAGCTCGGCGGCGCGGTTGGTGAAGATGCCGTCGACGCCGGCTTTCATGACTTTCTCGAAGTCCACCGGCTCATCCACGGTATACACATGCACCAGCAGCCCTTTGTCGTGGGTCAGCTTGTTCATTTCCGGTTTCACCAGGTCGGTGTAGCTCTGGTCGCCGTGGTCGGTCAACTCTGCCGAGGGGCCGGTGCCGATGGCGCCGAGGCTTTTGGCTTCATCGACCCACTTTTCGAATTCGGCGGCGTCTTTGGGCTCTTGCTTGGCGTAGTAGGCGGCCTTGGTGGTTTCGCCAGACTCGGCGAAGGTCACTTTGGATTTGGGCTCGATACTGCCTTCACCCACCCACAACAGCAGGATTTTCGGGGTATTGGGCATTTCCTTCTGCAGCTCTTTGAGGCTGGCGGTTTCGAAGGTTTGCAGCACCACGCGGCCTTTGCCCTGGCCGACACCGGTATTGCTCTTGCCCAGCTTGGAACCGGCGGAGCTCAGCCAGCCTTTGTCCAGCAGCTTGTTTTTCAGGTCGGCTTCGATACCCGGGAACTGCTTGGGCTCTTTGGTCTCGATGTACAGGCCGGGTTTGTGCGAGGGGTTGCCTTCGGCGATCTTGATGATGTCGTCCAGGCTCTGAATCTTCAGGCCAACGAAACCAGGGCGCGCGCGGTCCGGGTAGGCGGCGTTGAACCAGCTGCCGGCGTCGAGGGTTTGCAGTTCTTTCCAGGTGAACTCGTTGGCGGGCGCGTCTTTGCGCTCGGGGAACTTGGTGGCGACGTCGGTGGTGCGCTGCAGGTTGTTGTCGTGCAGGGCGAACAGCACGCCATCTTTGCTGCGTTGCAGGTCCAGTTCCAGGTAGTCGGCGCCCAGGTCGCGTGCAACCTTGTAGGCCGCGGCGGTGGATTCAGGCGCGTCATAGGAAGCGCCACGGTGAGCGATCACGGCGGGATAGGGGATGCCTTCGTTTGTCGCCAATTCGGCCGGGCTGACCGGCTCGGCGGCCTGTGCCTGGCCAAGGCCGAGCATCAGCGCCAGCAGCAAGGCGCTTTTGGAAAACGTGACAGGCATATGCGAAGTCCTTTCGTGGAGGTAACTTTGAGAAGGTGTCCTTTTTAACAATTGATTGCGAACGGCGCTATCACCAAACCGACATTAACGTGCGCACCGGCCAATTTTGTGGACTTTTTTGCAGGGCGTTGCAGTATTCTTACGGGTAGCTGCCCCGTCAGAGGGCGGTATTTTTTGCCACGCGTGTAAACCATCTTTCCAGTCCCTGTGGGACTTTTCAGTGAGGTTTACCATGCGCATCACTTCCGAGCTTATCTGCCAGGCCGCCGACCAACTCCAGGGATTTGTCGGCCTCAACCGCAAGACCGGCCAGTACATCGTACGTTTCAGCGAAGACTCATTCGGCATGGACGTGGCTGATGACGGCATCATCCCTACAGCCGAGTTCGTCTGGCTGCCGGCCGCCGACCACACCATGACTCTGTGCCGAGCGCGCCTGCAGTTGTTGCTCGACCAGAATATCGACGACCGCATCAACATCACCGAGCCGCTACGCGTGTATATGCGCCGGGTAGAGATCCCGCAGATCAGCGCGTTGCGTAGTTTGGTGAGCTAGTCGTCCGTCATTTTGCAAGCGATGACGAGCAAATGTGGGAGCTGGCTTGCCTGCGATGGCGGCCTGCCAGCCGACACTTATCTACCTGACACCCCGCGGTCAAAACTGTGGGAGCGGGCTTGCTCGCGAAGGCGGTCTGGCAGTCAACACAGTTGGACCGGGTACATATCCGTTATTTAGGTAACGGCCACCTAGGGTTCCGCCCTGACGGCGGCTCACTTTCGAAAAGCGCGAAAGTAAGCAAAGCGCTCTTGCCCCACCACTCGGCACCTCGCTTAGGCTCGGTGTGCCCGTAATCCGCCAGTGATTTGGGGGGCCGCCGCCACGCGCCATCCATGGCGCGGGGCGGCTAAACCGGCATCCCTGCCGGTTTACCCCCCCAAATCCCTGTCGAATTCCGGCCAGCGTGGTTTAACGGGGCGCCTGAGATCAAGATCACAAGCAGATCAAGAGCAAGATCAAGAGCGGCTCGCTTCGCATCGTGGTTACCGTTGGCTGCTACAACCTACAAGATTGTGTAGATACCTGTGGTCATCGCAGGCAAGCCAGTTCACACAAGGGGCAGTATTTCAAGTGGGGAAGGTGTAGGCCCGCTCTACCTTGCACACTCGCGTGTGAAACGCCGCATACCAAGTGGCCCGCCCTTGCTCGCGCACCTGCCGATGCTCGGCCTGCTGTTTCCAGGCCAGGATCGCCGCCTCGCTGGTCCAATAGGACACGGTGATTCCCAGCCCATCCTCCCGCGCTGATTCCACCCCCAGAAACCCCGGTTGTTGCCTGGCCAGTTCCAGCATACGTGTGGCGGCTTCGCCATAACCCTGATCGCCATCCGTACGCAGCGAGCTAAAAATCACCGCGTAATACGGTGGGGCGGGTGTCTTGGCGATCATGCCGATACGTCCTGGCAGGCGTTGAGCAGCGCAATCGCCAGCGGCGGCGTGATGCCCTTGAGCGCGGCGCGTTCGGGCTGGAACAGGGTGGCGACGAAGAACGGGTGGTCGAGCAGTTCCACCGCGCGCAGGTCGCCCGCCGAATCGTGGCCGGTGGGGATCAGGTTGGCTTGCAGCAGGGCGTCGGCGAAGGTGGGGTTGATGCCGTAGCGGCAGCGGTATCCTTCGTGGATAGCCAGGCTGCCGTAGGCCTGGGCAATGCGCGTGTATGGGGCCAGGCGCACGGTGTCGCTCACTTCCACCAGGGAGCAGTCCAGCGGCGTGATGACGGCGCGCTCAGCATCCGGTACTAATTCGCCGTGCTGGGCATCGGCCCAACCGAGCACGTTGCGGGCATATTCCAGCACGGCATGTTGAAAACCGCCGCAGGTGCCGAGGAAAGGCCGACCTTGTTCGCGGGCAAAACGGATCGCCCGCAGGGCGCCGTCGACATCGCGATAGGGGCTGCCGGGCACGCACCAGAAGCCGTCAAAGTCGTGCAGGGCAGAAGTGCAGGTGAGGGTGTCGGTGGCCAGCCATTGCACCTGGACACTCAGGCCCAGAGCGTCGGCGGCCTGTTGCAGGGCCACGGGAATGGCCTGGTGGGCGGTCACATCGGGGTGGTAGTCACCGATCAGGGCAAGGTGCAGCGCGGGGGTTGGCATCGTGTACGTCCCATGGCTTGTGGTGGGTTGATACCCACTATAGATTGGCGCTCACGCAATCAATATTGGCATTTGCCCACATGTTCAATGCAGCCACGCACTATCAAATCGACTACGCTGACCTGTCATTGATCCTGGCCCTGGTGCGCGGCGGCACTCTGGCGCGGGCGGCGGCGTTGCTGCGGGTGGATGTGTCCACGGTGTTCCGTGCGGTGCGACGGCTGGAGGCGGCGCTGGGCCAGACCCTGTTTGAAAAAAGCCGTGCCGGTTATTTGCCCACCAGCCTGGCGAGCAACCTGGCACAACAGGCCGAGCGTGCCGAGCAGGCGCTGGAGGCGGCGCGCATTGGCGTGGAGCAGGGCGGTGAAGTGATCAGCGGCACCGTGCGCCTGACCTGCACCGACTCGGTGTTGCAAGGCTTGCTGTTGCCGGCCCTCGCGCAGTTCATGCCGGCCTACCCGGCGTTGACCCTGGAACTGAGCACCTCCAATGACTTCGCCAACCTCAGCCGCCGCGATGCGGATATCGCCCTGCGCCTGACGAAGGCGCCGCCAGCGCATCTTGTCGGACGCTGCCTGGGGCCGGTGACCTATCAGGTGTGTGCCAGTGCCGACTATGCGCGCCAGCACCCAGGCCATGACTGGGCCGACCTGGCCTGGATCGCGCCAGACGACTTTTTACCCGATCACCCCACCGTCATCTGGCGTCGTGAACATTTGCCGGGCGTGCGTCCCCGTTATCGGTGCAACAGCATGCAGTCTGTGACCGAGTTGGTAAGGGCTGGATTGGGCGTGGCGGCACTGCCGGATTTTCTCATGGGCGATGGCCTTCAACCGCTGGGCCCTGCGCTGGCAGGGCACGATACGGCGCTGTGGTTGTTGACGCGGCCTGATTGCCGGGCGTTGCGCTCGGTGGTGACGCTGTTTGATGAGCTGGGGCGGCATGTGCGCTGGCTGCGAAGTTAACCTTCAGACAGCCAGCGCCAATGGGTCAGCGATTACCTCGCTCGTTCGCAAACGCGCTCACCGCTTGTACCGCCTCGCCGGTGCCTTCGCGAATCTGCAGGATCACCGTGCCGGCCTGGTTGGCCAGTTCCACACCCTGGGCGGCGCGGTCGCGGGTGGCGTCCATGCTGTCGATGGCTTGGCGGGTTTCGTCCTGGATCATGGCGATCATGCCGGAGATTTCGGCGGTGGAGCCGCTGGTGCGCGCCGCCAGTTGCCGTACTTCATCGGCCACCACGGCAAAGCCACGGCCCTGCTCGCCGGCGCGGGCCGCTTCAATAGCCGCGTTGAGGGCCAGCAGGTTGGTCTGGTCAGCAATGCCGCGAATGGTATTGACGATGGCGGTGATCTGTTGCGAGCGCTCGCCCAGCTTGGCGATCAGTTGCGAAGAGGTGTCGATATCCACGGCAATTTCGCGCATGCCGGTGGCGGTTTTCTGAATCACCTCGGCGCCTTTTTCCGCCATCTCCTGGGTGTTCAACGACAGGTGATAAGCCTGTGCGGCGCTTTGTGCGTCGGCGGCATGCTGTAGCACGCGGGCGGTGACGTCCGAGGCGAACTTCACCACTTTGCACAGGCGCCCGCTGGCGTCGTACACCGGGTTGTAGTTGGCTTCCAGCCACACCACCTGGCCGTGTTTGTCCACCCGCTCGAACTGGCCATTGAACAGCTCGCCCTGGTTCAAGCGCTTCCAGAACTCGCTGTAGGCCGCACTGTTGGCCAGCTCGGGCGTGCAAAACAGGCGATGATGCTTGCCCTGGATCTGCGCCAGGCTGTAGCCCATGCGCTGCAGGAAATTGCCGTTGGCGGTGATGATGGTGCCGTCGAGGTTGAACTCGATCATCGCCATGGCGCGGTCGATGGCTTCGAGCTTGGCGTTGGCTTCGCTTTCGGCCTGCAGGCGCGGGGTGACGTCCATGGCGTATTTCACCACTTTGATCACGTTCCCCGCTTCATCCCGTACCGGGTTATAGCTGGCTTCCAGCCACACCGAGGCACCGTTGGCGCCTACTCGTTCAAAGGTGCCCGACTGGAATTGGCCGTTGCGCAGGTGTGTCCACAGCTGGTTGTAATCCGCGCTGCGGGCGAACGCCGGGGTACAGAACATCCGGTGGGGCTGGCCCAGGATCTGTTCGGCGCGGTAACCCATGGTCTTGAAGAAGTTGTCATTGGCGCGCAGCACGGTGCCTTGCAGGTCGAATTCGATCACGGCCATGGAGCGCTCAATGGCGTCCAGCAGGCTGGTCTGTTGGGCAAGGCTGTGTTGCAGGGTACTGATGGTTTTCTTGTGAGTGTGAAATAGCATGGTGGAGGGCTCGGGCATGCAAGCGTATGCGGGGTCCATGTATTTGCGCCTGACCCCGTAGGGCCCCTGGCCTTACGGTTGACTTGCTCATTGCCAGCTTCCTGATGCTGACAGAGGGGGTGGAACAACGGTCTCAGAGTGATCAATCGGCCTGGAAGTTCGCCCATCAGGCAGGACTATTTTGGCCAGGCGACCAATGGCGGCATTATGCTATTGCAGCAGGTGGACGGAGCAAGATTCGGACGAGTTGTCATCAGACAACTCAGGCTGAATGAGCGGCCGTGCATTCGCTGACCTTGACGCGGTTGCGGCCGCTGTTTTTGGCGGTGTACAACGCGCGATCCGCCGCATCGAGCCACATGACCGCGTCCTTGAACGACGGGTGGAAATCCGCCAGGCCAATGCTCAGGCTGACGCGCAGGTCGGGGATCTGCGCATGACGATAGCCGCTGAAGGTTTCGCGTAGATGTTCCATCACCTGGGCAGCGGCGTGCAGGGGCATTTTCGGCAGAATCACACAGAACTCATCGCCGCCGTAGCGGCCGGCCAGGTCTTCTTCGCGCAAGTGTTCGCGCAGCGCTTGGCTCAACTGGCGCAGTACCGCGTCACCGACGGTGTGGCCATGCACGTCGTTGATGTGCTTGAAGTGGTCGATATCGATCAAGGCAATGGTCGCTTGGCCCTGTTGCTGCTGGCACTTGTGAAACTTGAGGTTGAGCAGGTCTTTCCATGAACCATGGTTGAGCAGGCCGGTAAGGCTGTCGACGCGGCTCAGGGCGCTGAGGGCGCGTTTGTGTTCCGACAGTTTGATCGCCAACTGGTAACAGACCATGCCGATGGCCATCGGGTAGAGCGTCAGCATCGGCAGGCAGGTGTAGACCTCGGTGAGGCTGACGCTGGGGTCGAACTTGACGCCGAACAGACCCCAGGCCACCGCGATACCGGCCGCCTGTGCCAGCAACCCGCGCAGGAACAGGCGTTTGCCACCGGCTGCGACGTTGTTCATGGCCATCATCGACAGAATGGTCACCGCTGTCAGTGGTGAAAACTGGGCGGCAGCGGCCCAGAAACCGCCCAGCACCGAGTCATACAGCAGGTTGCGTTGTTCGGCCTGGTAGGGAAACGGCGAGTGGGTGGAAATCAGGTACGCCACGTGCGGCCAGGCAATGCCGTTGAACAACAGCAACGCCCAGACCCAACTGGGCATCGACAAGGGATACAACGCGCCGATCACGCTGATGCTGCCGATACCCAGGCCGATAATCCTTGGCGTGTAGATTCGCCTGGCAAATGAAAGCCCTTTGCCTCGTCTGTTTTCCATAGTGTCCTGGGTCAACTTTTTTTTGCGGGTGCAACAGCACGCGTCAACGGGCAGAGCCGGTGGTCGGATAAGAAAGGTGAATTGTCGATTATTCCCGTGGGATTAATCAGTGTCCTTCCAGGCCATTTGCGCAAAACAGCGGGTAAATACGCCAGAAACGACCTTAAATGTCGCGCCTGCAACAGGGCTTACTGGGGCGGGCGCTGCGTGCTGGCTTCGTAACCGGCGAGAAACAGGTCGATGGCCGATTCGATGACGTGGGCCTGTGCGACAAGGTCGAGGGTGGGCTGGCCGAGGGTGATTTGCGGCCAGAACGCAAAAGCCTTGAGCAGGCTTTGGATCTGATGGGCAGCGAACGCCGGGTCGGTGCAGGTGAGGCGGCCGTCTTCCTGAGCGGCGCGTACCCATTGGGTAAAGCCTTCTTCCCGTGCGCTGAGGCGGTTGACCATGTCTTGCGCACGCTCCGGCGAATGGATGGTGGCAGCAATGGCCACGCGTGCCAGGTCGAGGAAGTTGGCGTCCGACATCATCTGCATTTTCGCTTCCAGCAACGTGCGCAGTTGGTCGCGCAGGGGGCGGTCGCTGGTGTAGATCACGTCCAGTTGGGCAACACTGCTGGCCCACAACTGGTGGAGGATCTCAGCGAACAGTTCTTCCTTGCTGGGGAAATGGTTGTACACCGTGCGCTTGGAAACGCCCGCAGTGGCGGCGATTTTGTCCATGCTGGTGACCTCGAAGCCGTTCTCGCGAAATTCGGCAATCGCCGCCGCCACGATGGCTTCGCGTTTACGCTCGGTGAGGCGTTTGGGGGCAGTCATGGAAGGCATTCGACTCAACAATGAAATTACACCGGGCAGTTTACTTGCTCCGGATTTTGTTGCAATCTAGAAACTACACTGTGCAGTGTAATACTTGAGCGGACCGCAGGAGTCACTTCGTCATGGCCACTATTTCAACCCGTCTCGACCCTGCGCCCTCGGCGCCCAAGCCTGCCGAGCAGGGCCTGGGGCACTTCAGCAACGACGCCCCGGTGCAGCACGGTGGCTTGGGCAAGACCCTGCGTATTTTCTGGAACATGCTGTTCAACAAACCGCGCACCACCCGGCCGGTGGGGCAGATTCCGGTACAGCCACTGACTCGCGAGCAGTTATTGGCCGCACCTGATCACAGCGTGTATCGCCTGGGCCATTCAACGGTGTTGCTGAAAATGCGCGGTAAATTCTGGGTCACCGACCCGGTGTTTGCCGAGCGCGCCTCGCCATTGCGTTGGGCCGGCCCCAAGCGTTTTCATCAGCCGCCGATCAGTCTTGAAGAGCTGCCAGCGCTGGAAGCGGTAATCCTTTCCCACAATCATTACGACCATCTCGACCGCAAAGCAGTGGTCCAATTGGCCGAAAAGACCCGCTACTTCCTGGCGCCCTTGGGCGTGGGTGACACGCTGGTCAAATGGGGCGTAGACGCCAGCAAAGTACGCCAACTGGAGTGGTGGCAGGGTACCGAAGTCGATGGCGTTCGTTTTGTCTGCACGCCGGCCCAGCACTTTTCCGGGCGCGGCCTGTTTGATGGCAACCAGACCCTATGGTGCTCCTGGGTGATGATCGACGACACGCGACGTATCTTTTTCAGTGGCGACACCGGCTATTTCGACGGTTTCAAACGCATCGGCGAGCAATACGGGCCGTTTGACCTAACCCTGATGGAAACCGGCGCTTACAATGTTGATTGGCCCCATGTGCACATGCAGCCTGAGCAGACACTGCAGGCGCATATCGATCTGAAAGGGCGCTGGCTGCTGCCGATTCACAACGGTACCTTCGATCTGGCCTTCCACGCCTGGCACGAACCGTTCGACCGCATCATGGCCCTGGCCTGGGAGCGCAATGTCTCGATCACCACCCCGGCAATGGGCCAGGCATTTCGCTTGAATCAGCCCGAGCGTGGGCATGCCTGGTGGTTGGAAGTCGAGCCTCAACCGGTTAACGAACACGCAGCAGGCTGAGCCGAAAACCCGCTTGGAAAAGAGTTTTTCAGCGGATTTCAGCTCTGCGACAAACGCCAAATGAGAGTGCGATGATCCCGCGGGAATTTTATCTCCGGGAGGACGTTTCGATGGACAGCCACTGTAAGAAGCTTTGGAGAATGGGGTTACCTTGCGCCCCAGCCCAGCCACTGCCCGCGCCAATAAACGCCGCCGACGTGCCCGCTTCACCACCCCATGCAGCCCCCACTTCTATTGTCTTTGGCGCCGAACAGGCTGCGGGCGCCACGCTCGTCCCTGGGTATAACGCCCTGGCGCCCCATATACGGCCAGTACGTGACCCGGCGCTATCACTTGTCGCCATCAGCGGCGTGGACCCTACCGAACCGGTAATGGTCGAAGTACCGCTAGTATTGAATAACACCACCTTCACCGCCACGCGGGCGTTGACCGGGTATCGGATCGGCTATGCCGAGCGCTATGTACAGGGCAATCAGGTAGAGCCGGTTGAGCGCAGCGCGGCTTTGCAGCGGGTCTTCGACACCCTGCGTCACGCCGGTGTGCAATGGGTAGCGGTGGACATGCAGCGCAGTGGCGACAGTCAGCAGGCCTGTCGTGAAATCGATGAACTGGTGGCAGGTCTTCGCCTGGATGCCCTGGTGTCGGAGGACCCGGAAGCCGCCTTCCATCACGCCTCCAGAAGCGGATACCCCACGGCGTGTGAAACCCTGGAGGATGGCTCCCAAGTCTGGTTTTACGGCGCGCGCTGGGCAGGTGATCGTTTGGCGGCACTGGTGCGCGCTTACCGCGTGCTGCGGCCATAGACGGTATAGATGCCTACACCGGGCTGGGAAGGGTAGGACGCGGTGGCAGGATTCGCCTGAAATAACGGTGGGGTGTCGGCTCTTAGACTGGTGCGGTGTTATCGGCAGATAGCGCTCACACTCAGTCAAAAAGAGGGGCATTTGATGATCGGACCAGTTTCGGCAGGTGGATGGGCGACAGGCCTGCTTCAGGAGCTTTCAAACCCTGTGCAAGGTTTCAAAAGTGCCTGCCAGATGTCAGTGGAGATGGGCCAGGGAGGCGGCGTCACCTCAGAGTCACTGTTGAAGGACTCGCTCAAGCAAATTGCCAATATTGATCGCGGGCTACAGGGCGGCAATGCATTCTTGGAAACCAACCCGGATGCCCTCAGTGAGGCGAAGGCCCGCGATAAGGAGCGTGCCGATGGCCGTGTTCGCGGGCATTTGCATGGTGTGCCGATAGCGCTGAAGGATGTCTTTGAAACCAACGACCGCATGCAGACCAGCGCAGGCTCAAAGGCTTTGGTGGGCGCGCCGGCCACTAAAAATGCCAAGGTCGTCGACAATTTGCTGAAAGCCGGAGTGGTGATTGTAGGCAAAACCAATATGAGTGAGCTGTCCAACTTTCGCTCACTATCACCTGCCGATGGCTGGAGTTCCCGAGGTGGCCAGACGTTGAACCCGCATCGACTTGGCGGGCCGGTGGCAGGCTCAAGTTCTGGCTCGGCAGTAGCTGTAGCGCAAGGGCATGTGCCTGTGGCGTTGGGGCTGGAAACCAACGGCTCGATCATCAGCCCGGCAGCCCACAACGGTGTGTTTGGCCTGAAAACCACGACCGGCCTGGTCAGCACCGAAGGCATCATGACCAGCACCCGCATGGATGCGGTGGGGACTTTCACTCGCAATATCTGCGATGCGGCAGAAGCGCTTAACGCAATGACCGAGACCACTGTGTATACCAAGGGCCTGCGTTCCGACGCCTTGAAGGGTAAGCGAATTGGCTATACCCCTTTACCTGAGCTGTCTGCTGAGGAGGCCAAGGACCCAGCCAAGCGAGCAGACCGCAAGCACTATGAGCAGGCGCTGGAGGTATTGAAGGCCCAGGGTGCGATCCTGGTGCCAGTGGAGGCGCTGGAAGATAGCGTGTCAGATGAAGCTTTTGAAGCATATAACGAAGCGCTTTTCTCCGAGGTCAAGCAGCAACTGGACGACTATCTGGCCGGGCGGGAGGGCTTGCCGGTCAAATCACTTTCTGAGCTGATTGCTTTTATCAAACGCACGCACAAAGCGGGTGAGCCAGACCAGAAACTGTTGGAGATGATCAATGACCTGGAGACCACCCCGCAAAAACGCGAGGCGTTGTGGGAAGCGATCCTTCCTGTATTTCAGAAAACCGTTGATGACCCCTTGAAGGAGCACAAGCTCGACGCCATGGTGTCGAACTTTCTGTCCCACAAATATTTTTACAGTGCTGCGGCCGGGTACCCCGGTATATCCGTTCCATCAGGCATGGATGATGAAGGTATGCCGACAGCACTTTATTTTTATGGCTCCGGCAATAGTGAAGCCACCTTGCTCTCTGTCGCCTATGGTTATGAACAAGCCTCGCAGGCCATCCGAGAACCGGCTTTTCTCCCAGGTATTCCTTTTACGCAAACACCAGCCAGTCCAGATAAAACGGTTGAGGCCACCAACGGCTGAAATTGAGTCAGCCTCTGCTGGTTGCCACTGTTGAACCCATCAATTGAGAAATGAGGCCTTGCACAGAAGGTTGCGCCGCCGGGGTATCAAACCGGCGCGCACTCATCCCCCACCCCGGTGCGAACCCCGGGAAAAACACCAGCCCTTCGGCCTCCAGGCGAAACGCCAGGATCAAACGGGTTTCATCGTCCACGTCGCCGTGGCCTTCCAATTGCTCAATTGCTGGTACCGTCACGCCAGCCTGGCGAGCCAGCTCTTCGCGGCTCCAGCCCAGCATGACGCGCGCCTGCGCGCAGTGTTTGGCGGTGAATTGATGCAGGACGATCTGTTGTTCTACGAAAGAACTCATTGCCAGAGAGGACATGGGGTTTTCTCCAGGTTCGACAGGGGAGGTGCAACTATACTGTGTTTTTGTACAGTTGTTTCTACCGCTCATCCACTGGCGATGCAACCCCTTATGATTCCAGCGCTGGCGCCTCACGAATAATCAGGTGGTCCAGGTTCTCGATCCTGGCGCTGAATACCCCGAACGTTTGCTCGGGGTTTTTCTTACTGGGCACCTGCATAAGCTGCGGTGTGACCCCATAGAAAAAGCAATACAGCGGCCGTTCACTGCTGGCCGCCGCCTTGATCTGCTCCAGGAATGCCGTGCGCTTGCGGTAGTTTTCGATGAGCTTTTTGCTCAGGTAGACGTTCACCGAATAAGGCTTCTTGTCGAGCCACACCTTCTTCTCGAAGTCGATGCGAAAGCTGCTGGTGTAGTCCTTGATGGCCTTGATCTTGCCCCAGTAGATCAAACCTTGGTTGTCTTGCAGGTATTCGATCCTCTTGAAGAATGCCCAGTAGGTCGCCGTGTGCTCACCGATCTTCAAGGGCATGGCCTTGAGCTTGTCCTTGTCATCGATGTTGGACACGTAGCACTCCACCGGGTGTGCGAACACGCTGGTTTTGTCCGGGGTTGTGTCACTGTTGCCAGAGGATGTCGACGCGCGGTTTGCAGGTACTTTCGTCGGTTCTTGCAGGGCGCTTGCGTTGTTGCCGACTACCGGCGTTTTAGGCGCGTACAGTCGTCGCGTCAGCACAAACTCCGATGGGAAATTTTCCTCACGCTCGTCATCACTTTCACCCGTCGCCGATTTATGGCTGCCGGCATAGCGGCAGCCATCGATATGCCGAGTGCCGGGTTTGTTCTTGAAGTGCGGCGTGCGCTGGTAGTTGACGTTCTTGGCGTTGAAAGTGCTCAACGCATTGGTGCTATCGAAGGCCGCGCGGCAGGCGTCGTTGGGGCACAGGAAGCTGTCCTTGTCGGAATCGAAGCCGGTGGTTTCGTCGAAATTCAGGTCTCGCACGTCATAGATCGACAGCTTGTCGTCGAGACTCAGGCTGTAGGCCGTGTCGAATTTCATGGGGCTCGGGTCCGTCAGAGGTTTGGCTATTAATAGCCGGATCTTGGGTAAATATCAGCAAGAACCTGCCACGCGGCGCCCGCTCAAGAAACACAGGGTGCCGCCTATGGCAGTGAGTGCGGCCAGGGCAAAGAACATGCTGGTGGGTGCTGCGTTGATCAGCAGGTAGCCACAAATCACCGGACTCATGGCCCCGCCAAACGCGGCCAGGTTCTGGGCACCGTAGTAACTGCCCCGTAGTGCATCCGGCGCAATGGTGTCGATAAACAGAAATTCCGAGGGGTAAATGATCATCTCGCCCAAGGTGAACACGAACATCGCCAGGCACCAGCTCAGCAGACTGTTCGCCTGGCTGAAGCCGACCAACCCGGCAATAAACAATAAGGTACCCAGCACGATCCAATGGCGCAGTTGCTCGCGCTTGAGGAATCGACCGATTTGGTACTGCATCAAAATCACGGTGATGGCGTTGCAGGCCAGCACCGCCGACAGAATTTTCAGTGCCTGGTCGGGTGTGTAGGCCACTAGCAAAAACTGCGACAGATACAGGGTGTAGCGCCCATGGACGATGGTGCTCAACAGGCTGCCGCTGGTGAACAGGATCAACGTGCGGTCGCTGCGCAAGGTGCGCAGGGTGCTGAGAAAGCTCTGGGGTTTATGACTGTCGTCCCGTTGAGTCGGCGCAATACCGATCATCAGGAACAGGCTGCCAAAGGCAATGGCACTGGCAATCAGGAACGGCGCCCACGGCAGTTGGCCAGCAATCAATACGCCCAGCATCGGGCCGGTCGCATAGCCCACATTGGTCAGGGTGTAGCGCAGTGAAAACACCTTGGCGCGCTCACCCACCGGCAGGTTCTCGCTGATGATCGCCTTGGAGCCGATCAGGAACAACGCCGACGCGGCTTCAGTGATGACCAGGGTCAGGGTGGTGAGGTAGAGGTTGCTGGCAAAGGTCAGCAACAAAAAACCGATGGAGCTGGAGAGCATGGCCAGGATCAGCAGCTTGCGCTTTTCCAGGCGGTCGATGATGTAGCCGCCGTACAACCCCAGGAGCGTGGCGATAAACACGGCAATCCCCATCAGCAGGCCGATGTCCTGCTGGTTGAGGCCCAGGCGTGTGCTCAGCCAGAGGGCCAGCAACGGGCTGGTCATGGCGCGGCTGACCACGATGGTCACCGAGCAGATCATCAGGCGACGGATTACCAGGGAGTAGGTGGCCACAGTGGGGGCGGGCATCCTTGTTATTTCTCGATACAGATGGAGATCCATGTGGGAGCGGGCTTGCTCGCGAAGGCGGTGTGTCAGTCACCAAGTGTGCTGACTGATCCAGTGCCTTCGCGAGCAAGCCCGCTCCCACTGCTAGAGCAAATTATTGGCCGGCATTGATGCTGATCTTCTCGACCGCCCCCTGCTCCAGATCCCACTTCTTCAGGATCTTGGCATAGGTCCCATCATCAATCATGCCCTGCAACGCCTCACTGATCGCCGCGACCAACTCGGTATTGCTCTTCTCAATCCCAAGCCCGGTGAACTGCTTGGAAATCGCCAGCCCCACCGGCTTGTACTTACCCTTGTCCAACGACATCAAATAAGGAATGGTCTCGCTGCCCTGCATCGCCGCATCCAGGCGGTTTTGCTGCAACTGCGCGCGAGCATCTGCCGAGCCTTCGGTGCCGATCACCACGATTGCCGGCTTACCCGTCGCTTCGCAGTTTGCCTTGCTCCAGGCGGTAATTTCCGACGGCCAGGTGGTGCGGCGGCTGGTGCCGACTTTTTTACCGCACAGGTCGGTCAATTCCTTGATCTCTTCACGCTTGGCCAGGGTGTACAGCTGTGGGCCGCTGGTGAAGTAGTCGACGAAGGTCACGGCCTTCTGGCGCTCGGCGGTGTCGGTCATGCCTGACAGCACGATGTCCACACGCTTGGTGGTCAAGCCGCTGAGCATCTGCTCGAAGCCGGTTTCCTGCCACTTGATCTTCACGCCCAGGCGCTCGGCGAGGGCGTTGCCCAGGTCGAAGTCAAAACCGGTGAGTTTGTTGGTGGCCGGGTCCTTGAAGTCCATCGGCGGGTAGTTCGGCACGATGGCCGCGCTGATCTCACCCTTGTCCTTGATGGCTTGCGGCAAGGCTGCCAATACACACGAGGAGGCCATCAGGCCTGCAAGCAAGGTAGGGATAAACATCTTTTTCATGGGGGCGTTCTCGTTAGTTTTTTAGTTAAGTGCGAACGGCAGAAATAAAGCTTTGGGTACGCGGGTTTTGTGGGCTTATTAGAATGTCTTCGGGGCTGCCGGCTTCCACAATCTGGCCGGCGTCCATAAACACCATGCGGTTGGACACTTCGCGAGCGAAGCCCAATTCATGGGTGACCACGATCATGGTCATGCCGGTGGTGGCCAAATCGCGCATCACCGACAGCACTTCGCCTACCAGCTCTGGGTCGAGGGCTGACGTGGGTTCGTCAAACAGCATCAACTTGGGACGCATCGCCAAGGCCCGGGCGATTGCCACACGCTGTTGCTGGCCACCGGACAATTCCACCGGGTAGGCATTGCGCTTGTCCGCCAGGCCAACGCGGGCCAGCAATTCCAGCGCATCTTCGATGGCTTCCTTGGGCGAGCGCTTGAGCACCTGGCACGGGCCTTCGATGATGTTTTGCAACACGGTCATGTGCGGGAACAAATTGAACCGCTGGAACACCATGCCGGTGGCCAGGCGCTGGCGGGCGATCTGCGCTTCGTTCATTTCGTGCAGCTTGTTGCCGACCACCCGGTAACCGACCAGTTCGCCATCGACCCACAGGCCGCCCTTGTCGATTTTTTCCAGCTGGTTGACGCAACGCAGCAGGGTACTTTTGCCCGAGCCGGACGGGCCGATGATGCACATCACCTCGCCTTGCTCGACCTCGATATTGATGTCACGCAGGGCGTGATACTGGTCGTAATACTTGTTCAGGTTGACGGCCTTGACGATGCTTCTCATGGGGCAAATCTCCTCAACCCAGACTTACGAACGCTTGCCGGCGCCGCGGGCAAAACGACGCTCGAGGCGGCTTTGACCAAATGAAAGAACAGTCACCACCGCCAGGTACCAGATGCCCGCCACAATCAGCAGCTCCATCACCCGGGCGTTGGCGTAGTAGATGTTTTGCGCGTTGTGCAGCAGCTCCGAGTACTGGATCACACTGGCCAGGCTGGTCATTTTCACCATGCTGATGAATTCGTTGCCGACCGGCGGGATGATCACGCGCATGGCCTGCGGCAGAATGATCCTGCGCAGCGCCTGCAGGCTCGGCATGCCGATGGACTTGGCCGCCTCGTATTGGCCTGTGTCCACCGACAGCAAGCCAGCCCGCACCACCTCGGCGGTGTAGGCGCCCTGGTTGATGCTCAAGCCGAGCAGGGCGGCCACGAAGGGCGTCATCAGGTCGACGGTGTCGATGCTGAACAGGCCCGGAA
Source organism: Pseudomonas sp. FJ2-5-13 (assembly GCF_029201605.1). Lineage (NCBI taxonomy): Bacteria > Pseudomonadati > Pseudomonadota > Gammaproteobacteria > Pseudomonadales > Pseudomonadaceae > Pseudomonas > Pseudomonas sp. FJ2-5-13. Next base: position 4,598,891 of record NZ_CP104045.1, on the reverse strand, counting down.
TCGCGATCACCGGGAAGATCAACGCCAAGTTGAACCACAGCAGCAACTGCAAAATCAGCGGTGTACCGCGAAACAGCCAGGTGTAGGTGATGGCCACGTAACGCAGGATCGGGTTGGCCGACATGCGCATGATCGCCGTGATCACCCCGATCACCACGCCCAATGCCATCGCCAGGATCGACATGACGATGGTGTTCACCAGGCCCCACAGGATGGCTTGCGATGTGAGGAACTGGCCAATGTAGGACCATTCGATCTGGCCATTGGCAAACGCGCGCAACAGCGCCGCCAACACAATTACGATCAACGTGGCAAAAAACATCCGCCCGTAATAGCGCCGCGGCACGTGCTCGTACTGCGTGATATCGAACTGGTTCTCGGACAACTTGCGCTCGGCTTCCAAGCGCTCTGCTGGGGTTTGGCTCATGCTGCTACTCCAAATGCTGTACACAACCGCCCACTGTAGGAGCGAGCGCGTTCAAATTCTGAAACCGGTGTAGGTGTCGGCCCATTGCTGCTGAGCGACCAGTGCCGTCTTCAACCGCCCAATCTGCTCCTTCACCCGCTCCGGCGCCGTGCCACCCCAGCCACTGCGCGCCGCAATCGCCGCCTCCAGGGTCAGGCAATCGCGCACGTCCGGGGTGAGCCGCCCATCCACCTCGGCCAACATCGCCGGCGAGGCTTGCCACAACTCAATCTCATGCTGCTCACAAGCCTGCACCAGCGCGCCGGTTATTTCATGGGCCTCCTTGAACGGCACCCCACGGGTGGCCAACCAATCCGCCACCTCAGTCGCCAAGGTAAAACCCATCGGTGCCTGGCGTCGCAACTCCTCTACCTGCACCTTCATGGTCGCCACCATCCCGGCCATCGCCGGCAACACCAGCAGCAAGGTGTCCACACTGTCCAACACGCTGTGCTTGTCTTCACTCAAATCGCGGTTGTACGACAGTGGCAACGACTTGAGCGTCGACATCAGCCCGGTCAGGTTGCCGATCAAACGCCCGGCCTTGCCCCGCGCCAGTTCGGCAATGTCCGGGTTCTTTTTCTGCGGCATGATCGAACTGCCAGTGGCGTAGGCATCGTCCAACACCACCCAGCGAAACTGGCGCGACGACCACAGGCAAAATTCCTCCGACAGTCGCGAAATATTCACCCCGAGCATGCCCGCCACAAACAGGAACTCCGCCACATGGTCACGGCTGGCGACAGCGTCGATGGAGTTTTCACACGGCCCGGTGTAGCCCATTTCCTTGGCCGAGTGCTGCGGCTGACGTGCTATCGCCGAACCTGCCATGGCGGCCGCGCCCAATGGCGACAGCGCCGTACGCGCATCCCAATCCACCAGGCGCTGCACATCGCGCAGCATCGACTGCGCGTGAGCCAGCAAGTGATGGGCGAACACAATGGGTTGCGCCTGCTGCAAATGGGTAAAGCCCGGGCAGATGCTCTGCACATGTTGCTCGGCCTGTTCAACCAACGCCTGCTGCAAGCCCAACACCTCGGTGGCGATGGTGCGCGCATGGTCACGCAGGAACAGGCGCAGATCGTTGGCCGTCTGGTCATTGCGCGAGCGCCCGGCGCGCAACTTGCCGCCCAGGGCACCGAGGCGCTCGGTCAATACGCGTTCGATAAAGGTGTGCACGTCCTCATCATCCAGGGTGGGATGCAGACGACCGGCAGCGAAATCCTCACCGATACGGTCCAGGGCTTCGAGGGTGCTCAGGGTTTCTGACTCATCCAGCAAACCGGCGCGCTGCAACTCACGGGCATGGGCGCGGGAGCCGGCCAGGTCGTAGGGCGTCAGGCGAAAATAGCGCTCAGGGCAACGCGACAACGCGGCCAATGCCGCAGACGGACCGGTCTTGAAACGAGCGCCCCAAAGGCGGTCGGTGGGCTGGGACATGGGTGTTCCTCACGCTTGTTTTTAGAAGAGTCGGAGGCAGTTTCAACAGAAGTTTATCGGTGTAGAACCGGCATCTGACGCGCCGTATTCAAGGTTGCCAAGGGCGGATGTTTATGTTCATTATCGCCGCCTGGCTATGTTCAAGGATTGGGTTCAAGCCTGTTGAATATGGCACTCGAGGTCAACGCGCATTATGGAAACCCCACTTTCCACTTCTGGAAACCTGCCGCCAAAACCTGGCAGCCGAGCACCACTGCAACTGAGCGGGCTGGACTTCAAATTGCTGCGGGTATTTATGGCCGTGGTCGAAGCAGGCGGCTTCAGTGCTGCGCAAAATGAGCTGAACGTGGGCCTGGCCGCCATCAGCAAACAGATCTCCGACCTGGAGATTCGCATCGGCATGCGCCTGTGCACACGGGGCCGCGAAGGGTTCGGGCTGACCGAAGAAGGCAAGTTGGTGTATCAGGCCTCCATCGAGTTATTTAACTCGGTGGACAGTTTTCGCGACAAGCTTAGTTCGGCGCAGAATGAACTCATCGGCGACCTGAGTGTGGGCGTTATCGATAACACCGTCTCCGACGTTAATTCCCCACTGATTACCGCCCTGGGCAACTTACATCGCCAATCGCCAAAAATAAGATTGCGCCTACACGCCTCGCAATTGGACGAAGTTGAACGTGGCGTCGTGGAAGGGCGCCTGGTCGTCGGCATCGTCCCGGTGTACCAACGCCGTGAAGAATTCGACTACTTCCCGCTCTACGAAGAAAAGGCCCACGCCTACTGCGCTGTAGGGCATCCACTGTTCACCGCCAGCGACATCACCCCCGATGCCCTTCGCCAATATGAAGTGGTGAACCATCGGTATGCGATCCATCGCGACAAGGCCAACTTCGTCAACCACGACAGCCAGTCCGCCTCGGCCTCACAAGTGGAAGCCGTCGCCATCCTGATCCTCACCGGCCGCTTCCTGGGCTTTCTGCCAGAACACTACGCCACGCCACTGGTAAGGGAAGGACGCCTGCGCGCACTGTGCCCGGAGCAGGTACAACTGAGCACCGCGTTCAACCTGATCCTGCGTCACAACGCGCCGAGAAGCCCGATGGTAAAAGCCTTTGCAACAGCGCTGGGTGTAGACCTGAAGACGCCGGCCTAAGCCTCAACAAAGCTCAAATGTGGGAGCTGTCGAGCCCCAGCGAGGCTGCGATGGGATCGCCTCAGTCTCCCCGCCAACTCCACCCACCCGCATCACCGCTGCAACCGAGCCCGCTTTTTCTTCTTCGCATGAAAATGCCGAAAATGCGCATCCTGCGCCGCCGCCAACAACTCCCGGTCTCCACGCGTATCGCCCCAGGCCCTGAGCCGATACTCCCCCAGGTCGCCGTACACCGCCTCAAGCCGCAGCACCTTGTTCTCACAACGGCAATTATTCCCGGTGAGCTTGCCGGTCAGCACCCCATCCACCACCTCAAGCTCAGTGCCGATCAAACGAATGCCGAGCCGGTCGGCAAACGGCTGCAACACCAACGCCGGCGACGCCGAACACAGCGTCACCACCGCCCCGGACTTCACCTCATCCGCCACCGACTGCAAACCGCTCGGGCGCATCAACTTGCTCCAGCGCGCCTGGCAATATTCCTGTGCTTGCTGCTCAACCCAAGCCTTCTTCACCCCGGTCATAAAGGTGCGAATCAACTGCGCCTTCAACTCATCCCGGCTGATCTGCCGCACCAAAAACCGCAGCCCCGGCACCGCCAGCTTGACCATCCGGCCATAAAACTCACCGGTGCCGAAGGCAAACTTGAGGAAGGGCACAAAACTGTCGTGGTGGGTGAGGGTGCCGTCGAAGTCAAAGACGGAAAGTACTTTGGCGTCTGCGGGGCCGGCTTCGAGCATGTCTGGGTTCACGGGTTGGCCTCGGTCCTATCTAATAGTTTTTAAGCTGACATCAGCTGTGACAACGGGAGTCTACTCCCGTGCCAATCTTCCAATCTTGGCGTAAAGCTCTTCGGTGAAAGCTTCCCGATCACTTGACTGGTGACAACGCTGATAGCAATTGGGGCACAAGGCTACAGCATTGGGGTTGCGATCCGAACCCTTCCGGGCCAGGTGCTTGACGTGATGTACTTCAAGAAATGGCAAATTCCTTTTTCACCGACGAAAAAAAGCCCTGAACATGTCAGGGCTTCCTTTAGTGCTTAATCTGGATCAATCCCAGCTCAACGCCCCACCCGTCTGGTACTCGATCACGCGGGTCTCGAAGAAGTTTTTCTCTTTCTTCAAGTCCATGATCTCGCTCATCCACGGGAATGGATTGGTGGTGCCTGGGTACTCTTCCTTCAAGCCAATCTGCGTCAAACGACGGTTAGCAATGAATTTCAAATAATCTTCCATCATCGCCGCATTCATGCCCAACACCCCACGAGGCATGGTGTCGCGAGCGTATTCGATCTCCAACTGCGTCCCCTGCAGAATCATCTGGGTCGCTTCTTCCTTCATCTCGGCATCCCACAGGTGCGGGTTTTCGATTTTGATCTGGTTGATCACGTCGATACCGAAGTTCAGGTGCATCGACTCATCGCGCAGGATGTACTGGAACTGCTCGGCCACGCCGGTCATTTTGTTGCGGCGGCCCATGGACAGGATCTGGGTGAAGCCGCAGTAGAAGAAGATGCCTTCCAGTACGCAGTAGTAGGCGACCAGGTTGCGCAGCAGTTCTTTGTCGGTGTCGACGGTGCCGGTTTCGAACTTCGGATCGGAGATCGAGCGGGTGTATTTCAGGCCCCAGGCGGCCTTTTTGGCCACCGATGGAATCTCGTGGTACATGTTGAAGATCTCGCCTTCATCCATGGCCAGCGATTCGATGCAGTACTGGTAGGCGTGGGTGTGGATCGCTTCTTCGAAGGCCTGGCGCAGGATGTACTGGCGGCACTCCGGGTTGGTGATCAGGCGGTACACGGCCAGCACCAGGTTGTTGGCCACCAGGGAATCGGCGGTGGAGAAGAAGCCCAGGTTGCGCATGACGATGCGGCGTTCGTCGTCGGTCAGGCCTTCGGGGTTTTTCCACAGCGCGATGTCGGCGGTCATGTTGACCTCTTGCGGCATCCAGTGGTTGGCGCAGCCGTCGAGGTACTTCTGCCAGGCCCAGTCGTACTTGAACGGCACGAGTTGGTTGAGGTCGGCGCGGCAGTTGATCATGCGTTTTTCGTCAACGGCGACGCGGGCGGAGGCGCCTTCCAGCTCGGCGAGGCCTTCGGCGACGTCGAGTTTGTCCAGGGCGGCCTTGGCGCGCACGATGGCGGCGGAGTCGTTGGCGGTGACGGCGCGGGCTTCCACGGCGGCAGCGGCGCCGGCACCGTCGAGGCGGTCCATGTTGGCTTCGGTGGCGTGGCCGGCGTTGGCGCCTTTAGCTGCTACTTCGCCTTCTTCTTCTTTGTCGAATTCGTCCCAGCTCAGCATGACGTGTCGTCTCCTGCGTGAGGGCTCAAAGGTGCCCGTGTGAAACCGGATGGTTGGGTGTTCACACGGCCCTTGGGCCGCGGTGGATCTTAAGGAATCGTTTGTTGCAACAGCTCGCGCAGGCAAATAAACGGAATCAGGTTACGGGTGCTGCATGAGGCTTGAGGGGCGCAGCGATGCGTGCTTGCTGCAGCGCAGGCTCAAGGTCTGGCTCTTTATCCCTGTGTAAAGGGATATTGCAGGCCCGATTTACCCGCGCATTATAGGGAAAAAATTGGGTTTGTGTTGCGGCGGATGGTCACTTGGGAGCGCCAAAATGACGTGGTTTTCGGCCAAAGCGAGTGTTTGCAAGGCTTTGCTGGACGTGGTTTTTTTTGACGGGCGGGGGATGTTTTTTTGGGGGGAGGGGAAGAGGACGTAGGAAGAGTGATCGTGGCCTTAATCGCCATCGCAGGCAAGCCAGCTCCCACAGTTGATGCGTGGTGTATTCAAGGCGGGTTCTTGGCCGCAAGAACGATTTCTTGCGGCAATTAAGAATCCAACTTCAGAAGTTGTTAGCCGTTAGAGCAACCATTGCCCATCACTTGATAGTTAAGAATATGCCGCTGGCCTTGCGAATCTTCATATTCCATCTTCGCCGGTACAACTTCGCAGACTTCTGGAATGCTGCTCATGGACAAGACTTTGGCCACATCCAAGTGTGTGCTGTAGGTGTAGTCCTCAACGATCGGGGCGTTCTGGCCGGCCAGTTCAGTCGGGGCTTCGTCAGCCAGGGCGGCGGTGGCGCACAGGCTGCTCAGGGCCATCACTAATAACGCTTTCATTGCTTCATTACCTTCTTCAGGGCGAAAGGGGGCACGGGGCCCTTGTGAGGCCGCGTGTGTCACTTGAAAGTTGGGAAGTTCGGATTAACGTTGCCTTCGTGGGGGCTGTTGCGTTGTTAATCAGAGTGCCTTGTTGGCGGAGTTGATTTTAGGCGCCTCGGTTATATTCATATACCCGTGGTTTTGATAAACACTTTTGGCGGTTTTTGTAACAATCCCTCGATTAAGATTTTTTCAGAAAGCTGCCAAGCGCCGCAGCACGCGGGCCAGAGCGGTGAAACGGCATAGCAGGGCAATTTGTAGGGTCTTGTTACTACCATCGTCGAATGGTTCTATAGGCCCACCCCGGCTACAACAGGGGCCATACAACAACAACTATGTCACCGAGGTAAGAAAGATGAGTGCGGCTTCCCTGTACCCCGTTCGCCCCGAAGTAGCAGCCAACACGCTGACCGACGAGGCGACCTACAAGGCCATGTACCAGCAGTCGGTGGTCAACCCCGATGGCTTCTGGCGTGAGCAAGCCAAGCGCCTTGACTGGGTCAAGCCTTTCACCGCGGTCAAGCAGACCTCTTTCGACGACCACCATGTCGACATCAAATGGTTCGCCGATGGCACCCTGAACGTTTCCTACAATTGCCTGGACCGTCACCTCGCCGAACGTGGCGACCAGATCGCGATCATCTGGGAGGGCGATGACCCTGCCGAGAGCCGCAACATCACCTACCGCGAGCTGCATGAAGAAGTCTGCAAGTTTGCCAACGCCCTGCGCGGCCAGGATGTGCATCGCGGCGACGTGGTGACTATCTATATGCCGATGATCCCCGAAGCCGTGGTCGCCATGCTGGCCTGTACCCGCATTGGCGCGATCCATTCGGTGGTGTTTGGCGGTTTCTCGCCGGAAGCCCTGGCTGGTCGCATCATCGACTGTAAGTCGAAAGTGGTGATTACCGCAGACGAAGGCATCCGTGCCGGTAAGAAGATTCCGCTGAAGGCTAACGTCGACGACGCACTGACCAACCCGGAAACCAGCAGCATCCAGAAGGTGATCGTGTGCAAGCGCACCAATGGCGCGATCAAGTGGAACCAGCATCGCGACATCTGGTACGAAGACCTGATGAAAGTGGCGGGCACCGTCTGCGCGCCAAAAGAGATGGGCGCCGAAGAAGCGCTGTTCATCCTCTATACCTCCGGCTCTACCGGCAAGCCTAAGGGCGTGCAGCACACCACCGGTGGCTACCTGCTCTATGCGGCCCTGACCCACGAGCGCGTATTCGACTATCGCCCGGGCGAAATCTATTGGTGCACCGCCGACGTCGGTTGGGTCACTGGCCACACCTACATCGTCTACGGCCCGCTGGCCAATGGCGCGACCACGCTGCTGTTCGAAGGCGTGCCGAACTACCCGGACATCACCCGCGTGGCGAAGATCGTCGACAAGCACAAGGTCAACATCCTCTACACCGCACCAACCGCGATCCGCGCCATGATGGCCTCCGGCACCGCGGCCTGCGAAGGCGCCGATGGCAGCAGCCTGCGTCTGCTGGGTTCGGTGGGCGAGCCGATCAACCCGGAAGCCTGGGACTGGTACTACAAGAACGTCGGCCAATCCCGTTGCCCGATCGTCGACACCTGGTGGCAGACCGAAACCGGCGCCACGCTGATGAGCCCGCTGCCGGGCGCCCATGCGCTGAAGCCGGGTTCGGCAGCGCGGCCGTTCTTCGGGGTGGTGCCGGCGCTGGTGGATAACCTGGGCAACATCATCGAAGGCGCCGCCGAGGGCAATCTGGTGATTCTGGATTCCTGGCCAGGCCAGGCGCGTACCCTGTACGGCGACCATGACCGTTTTGTCGACACCTACTTCAAGACCTTCCGCGGCATGTACTTCACCGGTGACGGCGCGCGTCGCGATGAGGACGGCTACTGGTGGATCACGGGCCGTGTGGATGACGTGTTGAACGTGTCCGGCCACCGCATGGGCACCGCCGAGATCGAGAGCGCCATGGTTGCCCACCCGAAAGTCGCCGAGGCGGCGGTGGTGGGCGTGCCCCACGACATCAAGGGGCAGGGCATCTATGTGTACGTCACCCTGAAAAATGGCGAAGAGCCCAATGAAGCGCTGCGCCTGGAGCTGAAAAACTGGGTGCGCAAGGAAATCGGGCCGATTGCCTCGCCGGATGTAATCCAGTGGGCACCAGGGCTGCCGAAAACGCGCTCGGGGAAAATCATGCGGCGCATTTTGCGCAAGATCGCCACGGCTGAATACGATGGCTTGGGGGATATCTCTACCCTGGCAGATCCGAGCGTGGTGGCGCATTTGATTGAAACGCACAAGACCATGAACGTCGCTTAAGCGGGGTAGGTGGGACACGGGCCCCATTCGGTGCAAGCCGGGTGGGGCTTTTTTTGGTACTCATGAAATACCGAGGTTCAGTGTGGGAGCTGGCTTGCCTGCGATGAGGTCGTGTCAGGCAAAGGTTGGCTGGCTGACACACCGCTATCGCAGGCAAGCCAGCTCCCACAGTTCAGATCGTATTTCATAAGGGGGGTATGGGCGGTGGTCTGACAGAGCCGCATTCCAACCAAACCAATAAATATCGGTTTTCATCGTAGGACGTTTCTGAATGTTACCGACCCGCTCAAATGTGTAACCGCCCGCACAAACCTGGGGCGATGGACCACGCCTACGCCCCGAAAAACCGCGTTCTAGACACCCTGAAAAATAAGATTAAACGCCAGACTTGCCGTGCTAGAAGGGTTTGCGAATAATAGGCCCGCAATTTGCAGCATCATCAGGTTTAATATCTTTTGTCTCTGCATAAAATTCAGAGGCTGTCAATGAGCTGGAACCGCTTTCTCAGTGCTTCTGTAAATTGTTGTCGCATTGAGGAAATATCGGCTTCCGGCCTGTCGTTAGAATGCCGATCACTCGCTCGTCGTCGCAGGTGTCGCCCGCGCAGGACGCAGCACCGCTATTCGGTTACACCTTCGCCGCATCGTGGGCCATGGCTCATACTGCTGTTTTTGCCCTATACCGATGGAGTCCCAAGATGAAGAAACTCGTGCTGTTGGGCGCCCTGGCGCTGTCCGTGCTGTCCATGCAGGCTTTCGCCGAAGGCAAGCCGCTGAAAATTGGTATCGAAGCGGCTTACCCTCCGTTTGCCTCGAAGGCGCCGGATGGCAGCATCGTCGGTTTTGACTACGATATCGGCAACGCCCTGTGCAAGCAGATGGACGTCAAGTGCACCTGGGTCGAGCAGGAATTCGATGGTCTGATCCCGGCACTCAAAGTGCGCAAGATCGACGCGATCCTGTCGTCCATGTCGATCACTGACGACCGCAAGAAATCCGTGGACTTCACCACCCGCTACTACCTGTCCCCAGCGCGCCTGGTGATGAAGGAAGGCACCGCCGTCAGCGACGGCTTGGATGAGCTCAAAGGCAAGACGATCGGTGTGCAGCGCGGTTCGATCCACGACCGTTTCGCCCGTGAAGTCCTGGCGCCAAAAGGCGCGAATATCAAGGGCTACAGCACCCAGAACGAAATCTACCTGGATGTGGCCGCCGGTCGTCTCGACGGTACCGTGGCTGACGCCACCCTGCTGCAAGACGGTTTCCTGAAAACCGACGCCGGCAAAGGCTACGCGTTTGTAGGCCCATCGTTCACCGAAGCCAAATACTTCGGTGACGGTATCGGCATCGCAGTGCGCAAAGGCGACAAGGAAAACCTTGAGCGCATCAATGCGGCCATCGCTGCGATCCGTGCCAACGGCGAATACAAGAAAATCCAGGACAAGTACTTCGACTTCGATATTTACGGCGCTGACGCCAAGTAACTCATCGCAGCTGTCCGTCCGAAATGGCGCAAGCAACAGTCATCCTGAAGTTTGCGCCATTTTTTCATCCCCCTTTTCGAGGACCTGAATCATGTTGAAAGGCTACGGGGCCGTCATCCTCGATGGCGCATGGTTGACGCTTCAGCTCGCCTTGTCGTCCATGGCCTTGGCCATTGTTCTGGGTCTGATCGGGGTCGCGCTACGCCTGTCGCCGGTACGCTGGCTGGCTTGGCTGGGCGACCTGTACTCCACGGTGATCCGCGGGATCCCCGACCTGGTGCTGATCCTGCTGATTTTCTACGGCGGTCAGGACTTGCTCAACCGCGTCGCGCCCTTGCTGGGCTTTGACGACTATATCGACTTGAACCCCCTGGCCGCCGGTATCGGCACCCTGGGTTTCATCTTTGGCGCCTACCTGTCGGAAACTTTCCGTGGCGCCTTCATGGCCATTCCCAAGGGCCAGGCTGAAGCCGGCCTGGCGTATGGCATGAGCAGCTTCCAGGTGTTTTTCCGGGTGATGGTGCCGCAGATGATTCGGCTGGCGATCCCCGGGTTTACCAACAACTGGCTGGTATTGACCAAGGCCACCGCGCTGATTTCGGTGGTGGGTCTGCAAGACATGATGTTCAAGGCCAAGCAGGCGGCAGACGCCACCCGCGAGCCTTTTACCTTCTTCCTCGCAGTGGCGGCGATGTACCTGGTGATCACCAGCGTGTCGTTGCTGGCCTTGCGTTACCTTGAGAAGCGCTACTCGGTAGGCGTAAGGGCGGCTGATCTATGATCTTCGACTACAACGTCATCTGGGAGGCCATGCCGCTGTACCTTGGCGGCTTGCTGACCACCCTGAAACTGCTCGCCATCTCGCTGTTCTTCGGCCTGCTCGCCGCCTTGCCCCTGGGCTTGATGCGAGTGTCCAAGCAGCCTGTCGTCAACGGCGTGGCCTGGCTCTATACCTATGTGATCCGCGGCACGCCGATGCTGGTGCAGTTGTTTTTGATCTACTACGGCCTGGCGCAGTTCGAAGTGGTGCGCGAGAGCTTCCTGTGGCCGCTGCTGTCCAGTGCCACGTTCTGTGCGTGCCTGGCGTTTGCCATCAACACCAGCGCCTACACCGCCGAGATCATCGCCGGCAGCCTCAAGGCCACGCCTAACGGTGAGATCGAAGCGGCCAAGGCCATGGGCATGTCGCGCTACAAGCTGTACCGCCGCATCCTGTTGCCGTCGGCCCTGCGCCGCGCGCTGCCGCAGTACAGCAACGAAGTGATCATGATGCTGCAGACCACCAGCCTGGCCTCCATCGTCACGCTGATCGACATCACCGGTGCCGCGCGCACGGTGAACGCCCAGTACTACCTGCCGTTCGAAGCCTATATCACCGCTGGCGTGTTCTACCTGTGCCTGACCTTCATCCTGGTGCGCCTGTTCAAGTTGGCCGAGCGCCGCTGGCTGAGCTACCTGGCTCCACGGAAGCACTGATATGGAACGTATCGATCATCTGCTGCCCTGGGGGCACCTGGGCTGCGAGCGCCAACTGAGCGTGTTTCGTTTCGGCAGCGGCGAGCGCAAGGCCTATATCCAGGCCAGCCTGCACGCCGATGAATTGCCTGGCATGCGCGCCGCCTGGGAACTGAAAAAGCGCCTTGTGGCGCTGGAACAGCAAGGCGCGCTCAATGGCGTGATCGAGTTGGTGCCGGTCGCCAACCCGATGGGCCTCGGCCAGTTGTTGCAGGGCAGCCACCAGGGGCGTTTCGAAGTCGGCAGCGGCAAGAATTTCAACCGCGATTTTGTCGAGCTGAGCGAGCCGGTGGCCGAGTTGCTGCAAGGCAAGCTGGGTGATGACCCGCACGCCAATGTGCGCCTGATCCGCCAGGCCATGAGCGATGCGCTCGACGCCTTGCCCGAACCGAGCAGCCAGTTGCAAGGCATGCAACGCGTCCTGCTGAGCCACGCCTGCACCGCCGATGTGGTGCTTGACCTGCATTGCGACGCTGAAGCCGCGCTGCATATGTACGCGCTGCCCCAGCATTGGCCGCAGTGGTGTTCGTTGTCGGCACATTTGAATGTGAAGGTCGGCCTGCTGGCGGAAGATTCCGGCGGCAGTTCATTTGACGAAGCGTGCTCGTTGCCATGGCTGCGTTTGTCGCGCATGTTCCCCGAGGCGCAGATTCCGCTGGCCTGTCTGGCGACGACCTTGGAGCTGGGCGGCCAGGCTGATACCGGCCGTGATGAAGCGATCTTCCACGCCGAAGGCATCCTGGCCTTTCTCGCCGAGCAGGGCCTGATCAAAGGCCAATGGCCGGCGCCGCAGTTTGAGCCGTGCGAAGGCGTGCCGTTCGAAGGCACCGAGTTGTTGTTCGCGCCCCACGCCGGGGTGATCAGTTACCTGCGTAAAGCTGGCGACTGGGTAGAAACCGGCGATGAGATTTTTGAAGTGATTGACCCCCTCACCGACCGCGTAAGCACTATTTGCGCGGGCACCTCGGGGGTGTTGTTTGCCGTTGAACGGCTACGTTATGCCCAAGCGGGTTTCTGGCTGGCCAAGGTGGCGGGGCGCGAAGCGCTGCGCTGCGGGCGCTTGCTCAACGACTGACCACCTGTTTTTGTGAGAACCGACCGCATGTACAAGCTTGAAGTCCAAGACCTGCATAAACGCTATGGCAGTCATGAAGTGCTCAAAGGCGTATCCCTGGCCGCCGCCGCCGGTGATGTGATCAGCATCATCGGCTCCAGCGGTTCGGGCAAAAGTACTTTTTTGCGCTGCATCAACCTGCTCGAGCAACCCCACGCCGGCAAGATTCTGCTCAATAACGAAGAGCTCAAACTGGTCGCCAACAAAGACGGCGCCATGAAGGCCGCCGACCCCAAGCAGTTGCAGCGCATGCGTTCGCGCCTGTCCATGGTGTTCCAGCATTTCAACCTGTGGTCGCACATGACCGCGCTTGAAAACGTGATGGAAGCCCCGGTGCACGTGCTGGGCGTATCGAAGAAAGAAGCGCGTGAAAAGGCTGAGCACTATCTGGCCAAGGTCGGCGTGGGCCATCGTAAGGATGCGTTCCCCGGCCATATGTCCGGCGGTGAGCAGCAGCGCGTAGCGATTGCCCGCGCCCTGGCGATGGAGCCGGAGGTAATGCTGTTCGACGAACCGACCTCGGCACTCGACCCGGAGCTGGTAGGCGAAGTACTCAAGGTGATGCAGGACCTGGCCCAGGAAGGCCGCACCATGGTGGTGGTGACCCACGAAATGGGCTTTGCCCGCGAAGTGTCGAACCAACTGGTGTTTTTGCACAAAGGCGTGGTTGAAGAGCGTGGCAACCCGCGGGAAGTGCTGGTGAACCCGCAGTCGGAGCGTTTGCAGCAGTTTCTCTCTGGCAGTTTGAAATAATCAAGGTGGCCACCCACCCCCTGTAGGAGCGAGCTTGCTCGCGAAGATCGTCAACGATAACGCGGCAAGCTTGATACCCCGTGGCGTTCTCAGGTTTTTCGCGAGCAAGCTCGCTCCTACAGTAGGGCAGGCCTTCATTGTTTTTGAGATTTGTGTTGGTTTACGGGCTAGCATTGGCCCACAGCTTCTTTCACTGTTTTCGCTCCGGATAGCACTCCATGACCGCCCACAAAATTGGTTTCCTGATTTGGCCCAGCACAAAAGCCCTTACGCTTGCGCTGGCTGAGGAGGCCTTGCGCGTTGCCCAGCGGGTGCATCCGGATGTGATCTACGAGCTGTCGTTTTTGCTCGCCGAACCCGCCGTCGAAGGTGCCTGGCAACTGCCGGGTGAGCCGTGGGCCGGTAAGCTGGAAGGCTTTCAGAAGCTGTTCCTGTTGGCCGACGAACCGCCGACGGTCATCGCTTCGCCACTGAGTTCCGCGCTCAAGCAGCTTGTTCGGGCAGGGTGTGTAATCGGCGGCTTGTCGGCGGGTGTGTACCCGTTGGCCCAACTGGGCCTGCTCGATGGCTACCGCGCCGCCGTGCACTGGCGCTGGCAGGACGATTTCGCCGAGCGGTTCCCCAAGGTCATTGCCACCAGCCATTTGTTCGACTGGGATCGTGATCGCCTCACTGCCTGCGGCGGCATGTCGGTACTCGACCTGCTGCTGGCGGTATTGGCCCGTGACCACGGTGCGGAGCTGGCCGGTGCGGTGTCCGAAGAATTGGTAGTAGAACGCATCCGCGAAGGCGGCGAGCGCCAGCGTATTCCATTGCAAAACCGCCTGGGTTCCAGCCATCCGAAGCTGACCCAGGCGGTTTTGTTGATGGAGGCCAATATCGAAGAACCGCTGACCACCGACGAAATCGCCCAGCACGTGTGCGTCTCACGACGACAGCTTGAACGGATCTTCAAGCAATACCTCAACCGCGTCCCCAGCCAGTACTACCTGGAATTGCGCCTGAACAAGGCGCGCCAGATGTTGATGCAAACCAGCAAGTCGATCATCCAGATCGGCCTGTCGTGCGGCTTCTCCTCGGGGCCGCACTTCTCCAGCGCCTACCGCAATTTCTTCGGCGCCACCCCTCGCGAAGACCGTAACCAGCGGCGCAGCAGCAGCCCGTTCGAGTTATCGTCGGTGCCCTCCGAGCGCGGTTGAGCGGCGCTCAGGGTTCGTTGTCTGTTTCGGATGAAGTCGCAGAGCTTGAGCCAGCGTCGTCTGGCGCCGGTTGCCTGGCTTGCGCGACGTCGAAATCCACCGCCGTGCGGTTGTAATAGCGACGCAGCGTGGCAAGCGCCTCGGGTGAGAAGGGGTTGTCGCTCAGATCAAAGCCTGCCGCTGCGTCCGGGTCCACTTCAATCAGGTCGGTGGGCAACTCGGTGATACGGTTATCGCTCAGGTTCAGTTGGGTGAGCGACGTCAGGTTGAATGCGCCGCGCGGCACTTCAGTAAGCCCGGCGTTTTCCATCATCAAGGTCTCCAGGCCGGACATGTTGCTGACATCGGGGGTCAGCCCCAGTGGGTTATCGCCCAGGTCCAGGTAGTTCAGGTCGTGCAGGTCGCTCAACGCGGCGACACTTTCGGGGGTCAGCCGCAGTTGGCATTGCGTCAAGCTGAGCGTAGTGAGCTTGGGCAGCTTGAAGACGGCCGCGGGTATGTCTTTCAGGGCATAGCGGTCAATCAGCAGGCTCTCCAGGTTGGGGAAACGTTCCAGAAAGCCTTCGGGTATCGAGGTGGTTTCTTGCGCCCTCAGTTCTAGCTTGGAAACGTGCTTGAAATCCACATTCAGTTTCGGCAGGTCGCCCAACAGTGGCAACGTCAGGACCATTTGATGGGTTTGGGCCAGCGTGTCATGACTGAAGTCCAGGTCGCTCTCGCGTCGCCACACTTGCTCCAGCAGGCCTCTTATTTCCCCGCGCATGAGCTGCTGCTGTGCGCGAACCTGTTCATCCATAGGCACGTCCGTGAACGGGTAGCGCGCGGGCACATCCGCCACCCATTCTTGCAGGTCGGCCTGCAGGCGTTCGTAGTCGGCCTTGAGGCGCACCAGTGTCGCCATTGAATCGTCCAGCCCGCCTGGCAACCTGAAGATAAATTGATGGGTCTCGTAGGTGCTGTAGGTCGGGTAAAGCGCGTGAGCCAGGCGCACCTCGGCTGGGTTGGCGTCGGCGCCAAAGTGTTCCCCGGTGTTCTGGCAGTAGGTTTTTATCCGTTCAAGCGTCGTGCGTGAGAGTGGGTTGCCGGAAAGGTCGAAGGCCCTGGCGGCGCCGGCGGGCAGGGAAAACAGGGCGTCGGGCAGTCTGCGCAGGAGGTTGTTGCTGAGGTTGGCGCTGACCAGCCGAGGTCGACTGAGCAGGCCGGAGGGGAAGACGGAAATCCCGCAGTGGGCCAGGTTGAGCGTACGCAGGTTGGTCATGTTTTCCAGATTGGGCGCCAGCGCCAGCGGGTTGTTGGACAGGTCCAGGATGTGCAGCTCGGCCAGGTTGGCCAGGGCTGCACGGCTTGGGGTGGTGAGGTTGAGTTCGCAATTGCGCAATACCAGAGCATTGAGGCGAGTTAAAGCGCTGACCTCCTCGGGCAGTGTTCTGAGGGCGATGTCGCTGATAGCCAGCCGGCGTAGCCCGGGAAAGCGCCCCAGGAAGGCCGGCGTGCCACGGGTGGTCAGGTAGCCCAGCAACTCCAGGCTGGTGATGTGCCCGAAGCTGGCCTCCAGTGTCGGCAGTTCGCCGTAAATGGGTTGGTTGAGTTGCAACAGGTGCCCGTTATCAAACGCGGCGTCCCGGGGTGTGTCGTGGCGCCAGGCGCTGATCAGCCGTTGCGCCCAGAGCCGACGATTCTGCTGTTCAGAAGCAATTCGCCAGCGGCTCAGGGGTAGGTCAGTGCCCACAAGGGTTTGTGGCACGTTCTGCTGCCAGGCTCTGAGGCTGGCGTCCAACTGCGAGAACTCGTTCTTCAGGAATTGAAGGGTACCCAATGGCGTACCGGGGTCGTTGTGCATGGCAGCGAGTACGGCGGTCAGCTCGTTGGGGCTCAGTTGCGGGTACAACTCGTGTAGCCGCGCCTCAAGCGAGGCAGCGCCGCTGCTGCCACCGGCAGTGGATGGGCTGGCATCGTAACCTTCCATGCCGCCGGGCAGGCGCATCAGGGTGGGGTCGTAGGACGGTTTGAGCAGCGGCACTTCGGCCAGCAGAGGGCCAAGCTCGTCACGTGCCAGCGCATGTTGGCGCAGGGTTTCTCGCAGGTGCGTACCTTGGCCGATCTGCATATTCAGTGCGTCGCGCTGCGCATCGGGCAGCGCCTGGAGCACGGCGGTGTAGAAGTCGGTTTCGCCAAGCAGGGTGCCCTTGCTGTCTTCGGGAATGTAATCACCCTCGATGGTGCGCACCAACAGGCGTCGGATGGGCGCCTGGGCAGGGCCGATGGCATCGTGCAACTGGCCGGTGCGCTTGAAATCGCGCACTTCCAGGCGCACCTGGGGCGACCAGCCCGGCAGTTTTTCCAGGGAGTGCAGGGCGAGTCGGTGGGTGTCGCCGCTCTCCAGCGCGCTCATGTACAAGCCTTCATACGCCCGGCTGATTCTGACCTGATGGGCTGCCCAGCGTGCACGTTCGACCAGGTGCGAAGGCAGTGTGCCCTGGTCGATGTCGAGCAGATCCTGGCCGCTGGCGCCGCGCAGCACTTCCTCGGCCGCGCTGACCGGCAGGCCGGGCGTGCTGTCGATGACCTTCTGAACGCGCGCATCGGTGGTCAGCTCCAGGCCTCGGTAGCGTGAGTCGAACATCGAAGCGCGTTTATCCGCGGCTCTGCGTGCCAGCTGTTTGCGCAGCTTGGCGGCGCGCACATGCAATTGGGTGGTGGGGGTGCCAAAGTCTTCTTCCAGCAAAGTCTTGCGCTCTGGCTCGTCGAGGGTTTCCAGCAGGGTCTTGAGCAGGTCGCCGTTGTTCATCTGCGCTTCATGGATTTGCGCCACTGCCGCATTTTCTCGGCCAGGGTGTTCCCATACCGTTTCGCCTTTGGCGTTTAGAAAACGCAGGGTTTTGGTTTCGGGCCACAGGCCGGTCTGGCTGAGCAGCCAGAGTTGGGTCTGCGTGTCGGCTTTTCGATAAACCTGCGGGTCATCGCTGTTCATCTGGTCGATGAAGTCTTGCAGTTGCTGGTCGATGTGAATGCGCTTGAGGCTGTCGGCCAGTAACGGCGGTGGCGGCTGGCGGTCCATGTAGAGTTTGCGCAGGGCGCCATCGTCGGTGCTGCTGATACGCTGTGCCTGTTCCAGGCCGGTTTCGCTGAGGCTCTCGGCGGGCGGGCCGAGGCGGCGCAGCAAGGTGCTGCGGTCCCAGGTCAGCGGGCGATCCAGTGGGGTCAACCAGGCACCCTTGCCATTACCGATAATGGGCGGTTGGTAGGCATGCATGTGGCTTGGGTGCACCAGCACGGTGTTGTCCGCTTGTTGCTTGACGGCGAAGTGTTGCCCATCGAGGGGCAGGATTTGTTTGTCCGCGTAGGTATGCAATCCATCGGTCTGGGGGCGGGAGGCGGCGGGCAACTGAAGGTCGTGGGCGTAGGGGCTCAGGTCCGGGTTCCACAGGCGCGTTTTGCCGTCGTGCGAGGTGACCGGGTGCAGGCGCTCGAAAAACGCCCAGACTTCCCGAGGCAGTGCCTGGCGTAGCAGCCCTTCGGCAATCGGTGCGCCGACCGCGAACATACCCAATTGCACCATTTGCTCCAGGATCGACATCAGGTGCCCGAACGCCTGGCGCTTGAGGCCTTCAGCCCAGTCGACGATGCCTTCGAACACGTCGTCGAGCAGTTGATAGGCGGTGTAGCCAAGCATCAGCAGGCCCAGGGGGGGAATGAACGGCGTGGCGATGAAGGTGACGATTTCGAGCAGGGTTTTGCCGATTTTTGCCACGACGTCCCAACGTTGCCAGCGTGCCTTGCTGTCGGCGTCGGCGGTGGACACGGCAATATTGCGTGCGTCATTGAGCAGCCTGCTGAGTTTGCTTTCATAGAGGTGTTCGTACAGCTCGCCCGTGATTTTCGTCGCGTGCAATTGCAGCTTGGGGTTGGCCACCGGTTCAGCGCGCCAGGTCGGCCTGGGGTCGCCGGGGATGGGGGGGTGCCAGGTTATCTGGGACAAGCGGTTATTGAGGTTGGCAAAGAAGTAGGCGCGGTGTTCGTGGCTGATAAAGCGGCTGAAGAACGCTTGGTAATCGGCGTCGCGCAATTTGCGGGTCAGGTCTTGAATGAAGGCAATGCCGTCGCGGTAATACTTGAGCGGTGCCTGCGGATCGCCGGGGATGTACGCCACCACGGGCACTGCGCTGTGGTGCAGTTCTAGGTCGGCGGCGAACAGCACAATGCCGGCCAGTGGCGCGTCCATCAGGCTCAGGTCGTGGCTGAGCAGGGTCTTGCCTTCCAGTGTCAGGCTGCTGATGCCTTTGAGCTGGGCCTGGAGCGTGCGCAGTACGGCTTCGCTGCCGTCCTTTTTCAGGCGCGCCAGGTGCACGGCGGCTTGTGCCTCGGCCTTCAGGCTTTCGATGACGGTACTGCGCAGCGCGCTCTTGCGGGTGGCGTCCTGGAAACCGAAAAATGTCTTGAGGTAGGCCTGGTATTGCGTGCCGATGTCCAGTTCACGGCAGAGCCGGATGAAGGCCTGGATGCTGACTTTGCTGTTTACTGAGGGCAGGGTGTCGAATTGCCCGGTGGCAGAGGGTTGGGTGATGAAGCTGGAGTCTGCGGTGTAGGCAGCTTTCTTGCTTTCTGCTGCATCAAAGTTGTGCAGCGCGGCATCCACCAGCGACACGGTCCAGGCTTTGACGCCGCCGGTTTCTATGGGGAACAGTGGGATCGTCAGGGGCGCATACAGGCGCAGATGGGTGGTGCTGACATCGATGTCCACGCCCCAGCGGGTCTTGAGCGCCTGTTGCAAAAGCGGCGCGGCGAAGGCCTGCGGTGTCTTGAGGTCGGCGAGTGCCGCGTCTACTTTGCTTTGCGCGGTCCAACTCTGCTCCACCGCCTGCTTGAGGGGCGCGTGTTGCTGGCGGCTGGCGTCGGCCTGCCAGTCGGCGACATCCAGTGGCGCAGTTTTCAACGCTTGGCGCTTGTCATCCGAGGCGTTTGCCAGCCAGGCCGGCAGGCGTGTGTGAAACCCAGCAGGCACTTGGGTGGCGGCGACTGCGAGGCGTTGGCTGATTGTCGTGGGCACGGGGCTGATCCTTCAGTGGGGGTGAGTCACTGTCATCACAGCAAGCCTGATGGGTTCACGGGCAGCAGATAGTTAAGGCATTAGGCGAAAATCAGCGGGCCGTGCCTCTGCCTCTCACTGAGCGCAGCGTTTACACTGCGCCATTGCGACGCAATATGTCGCATTGCCGTAAACCCGCGTAAAACCGGGGTTGGCGCTATAAGAAGTTGTCGCTTGGCGACAAGGTGGCGCTGAAAACTGTCCTTACAATCCCTGCATCGCTTGCCAGTTCCAGGCAGGCGTTCCTCTTCAGGAGACTCCGATGTCCGTTGAGCAAGCCCCGGTGCAACGTGCCGATTTCGACCAAGTGATGGTGCCCAACTACGCACCTGCTGCCTTTATCCCCGTGCGCGGCGCAGGCTCGCGCGTATGGGACCAGGCCGGTCGCGAGCTGATCGACTTTGCCGGCGGCATCGCGGTCAACGTATTGGGCCATGCGCACCCGGCGCTGGTCGGTGCACTGACCGAACAGGCCAACACGCTGTGGCATGTCTCGAACGTGTTCACCAACGAGCCGGCCTTGCGCCTGGCCCACAAGCTGATCGATGCCACCTTTGCCGAGCGCGTGTTCTTCTGCAACTCCGGCGCCGAAGCCAACGAAGCCGCCTTCAAGCTCGCCCGTCGCGTGGCGTTCGACCGTTTTGGCAGCGAGAAGTACGAGATCATTGCCGCGCTGAACAGCTTCCACGGCCGTACCCTGTTCACCGTCAACGTCGGTGGCCAGTCGAAGTACTCCGATGGTTTCGGGCCTAAAATCACCGGCATCACCCACGTTCCTTATAACGACCTGGCTGCGCTGAAAGCGGCGGTGACCGATAAGACCTGCGCCGTGGTGCTGGAACCGATCCAGGGCGAAGGCGGTGTACTGCCGGCCGAGCTGGCTTACCTGCAAGGCGCTCGCGAGCTGTGCGACGCTCACGACGCACTGCTGGTATTTGACGAAGTGCAAACCGGCATGGGCCGCACCGGCCACCTGTTTGCCTACCAGCACTACGGCGTGACGCCCGACATCCTCACCAGCGCCAAGAGCCTGGGCGGCGGTTTCCCGATTGCGGCGATGCTGACCCGTGAAGACTTGGCCAAGCACCTGGTGGTCGGTACCCACGGCACCACCTACGGCGGCAACCCGCTGGCGTGCGCGGTAGCGGAAGCGGTGATCGACGTGATCAACACCCCAGAAGTGCTGGCGGGTGTGAATGCCAAGCACGACCTGTTCAAGGCGCGCCTGGAGCAGATCGGCAAGCAGTACGGCATCTTCACTCAGGTTCGCGGCATGGGCTTGTTGATCGGTTGCGTACTCAGTGATGCCTTCAAAGGCAAGGCCAAGGACGTGTTCAACGCGGCCGAAAAAGAGAACGTGATGATCCTGCAAGCCGGCCCCGACGTGGTGCGTTTTGCGCCGAGCCTGGTGGTGGAAGAGGCGGACATCAATGAAGGCCTGAATCGTTTTGAGCGTGCTGTGAAGACGTTGACGCAAGCCTGATAGACCGTTCGGTGCCTGGCGATCCCGGTACCGAGCACAAATTTTGTATGCCGGACCCTTGGTTGGAGCTGTGGAAGATCAAATGTGGGAGCGGGCTTGCTCGCGAAAGCAGTGGTTCAGTCACCTGAAATGTTGAATGACACCCTGCATTCGCGAGCAAGCCCGCTCCCACACGTGACCTCACTGTTTTCAGCAGTGTGTTTGGCTTTTTTTTCTGTGAGTTTTCGAGTTAAGGAGTGACACCATGCTGGTGATGCGCCCCGCGCAAATGGCTGATCTGGGCGAGGTACAGCGTCTGGCTGCGGACAGCCCGATTGGTGTCACCTCCTTGCCGGATGATGTGGAACGCCTGAGCGACAAGATCGCGGCCAGCGAAGCGTCCTTCGCCGCCGAGGTGAGTTTCAACGGTGAAGAGAGCTATTTCTTCGTGCTGGAAGACACCGAGACCGGCAAGCTTGCCGGCTGCTCGGCCATCGTGGCCTCGGCCGGTTACTCCGAGCCGTTCTACAGCTTTCGTAACGAAACCTTCGTGCACGCCTCCCGCGAGCTGAAGATCCACAACAAGATCCACGTGCTTTCCCAGTGCCACGACCTTACCGGCAACAGCCTGCTCACCAGCTTCTATGTGGTGCCTGAGCTGGTCGGTTCGCCGTGGTCGGAACTCAACTCCCGTGGCCGCCTGCTGTTTGTTGCCAGCCATCCCGAGCGCTTTGCCGACTCGGTGGTGACCGAGATTGTCGGCTACAGCGACGAGAACGGTGACTCGCCGTTCTGGGATGCCATCGGCCGCAACTTCTTCGACCTCAACTACGCCGCCGCCGAGCGCCTGTGCGGGCTGAAAAGCCGCACCTTTCTCGCCGAGCTGATGCCGCACTATCCGATCTACGTACCGCTGCTGCCGGACGAAGCGCAAGAGGCCATGGGCCAGGTGCACCCGCGTGCGCAAATCACCTTCGACATCCTGATGCGTGAAGGCTTTGAGACAGACCATTACATCGACATCTTCGACGGTGGCCCGACGCTGCACGCCCGGGTCTCGGGCATTCGCTCGATCGCCCAGAGCCGCGTGGTGCCGGTGAAGATCGGCGAGATGGTCAAGGGTGTTGGCCGCCAGTACCTGGTGAGCAACGCGCAGTTGCAGGATTACCGTGCGGTGATGCTGGAGCTGGACTACGCGCCCGGCAAGCCGGTGACCCTGGACCTGGCAGCAGCCGAAGCGCTGGGTGTTGGCGAAGGCGCCAGCGTGCGCCTGGTTGCGGTTTAAAAAGAGAGTTTCGCGGGTGGCTGACAACAGCGGCCCGTTCGAGGAGATAGCATGATCGTTCGTCCCGTACGCAGCAGCGATTTACCGGCCCTGATTGATCTGGCGCGCAGCACTGGCACCGGCCTTACCACCTTGCCGGCCAACGAAGAGCGCCTGACCCACCGGGTGGGCTGGGCGGAAAAAACCTTTCGCGGCGAAGCCGGGCGCGGCGATGCCGACTACCTGTTCGTGCTGGAAAACGACGAAGGCCGCGTGGTGGGCATTTCCGCCATTGCTGGCGCCGTCGGCCTGCGCGAGCCGTGGTACAACTTCCGGGTGGGGCTGACCGTCAGTGCGTCCCAGGAACTGAATATCTACCGTGAGATTCCGACGCTGTTCCTGGCTAACGACCTCACTGGTAATTCCGAGTTGTGCTCGTTGTTTTTGCACGCCGATTACCGCAACGGCCTCAACGGTCGCATGCTGGCCAAGGCGCGCATGTTGTTTATCGCCGAGTTCCCGCAACTGTTCGGCAACAAGATCATTGCCGAGATGCGCGGTGTGTCCAACGACGCCGGGCGTTCGCCGTTCTGGGAAAGCCTGGGCCGGCACTTCTTCAAGATGGAGTTCAGCCAGGCCGACTACCTCACCGGCGTGGGCAACAAGGCGTTTATCGCTGAGCTGATGCCCAAGTTTCCGCTGTACAGCTGCTTTCTCTCCGAAGACGCACGCAATGTGATCGGCAAGGTCCACCCGGACACCGAGCCGGCCCTGAGCATGCTCAAGAGCGAAGGCTTCAGCTACCAAGGCTATGTGGATATTTTCGACGCTGGCCCGGCGGTGGAATGTGAAACCAGCAAGATTCGTGCGGTGCGCGACAGCCAGTCACTGGTGTTGGCCATCGGCACACCGGGGGACGACGCCACGCCGTTCCTGATTCATAACCGCAAGCGCGAGGAGTGCCGTATCACCGCCGCTCCGGCCCGGCTGGCGGCAGGCACCCTGGTGGTCGATCCGCAGACCGCCAAGCGCCTGCAACTGGTGGTGGGTGATCAAGTGCGTGCTGTTGCGTTGTCTGCTGCTCGGGAGTCGAAATAATGAATTCGCTGTATATCGCAGGTAGCTGGCTGGCTGGCCAGGGTGAACTGTTTGAATCGCGCAACCCGGTGACCCAGCAAGTGCTGTGGGCCGGCAATGGCGCCAGCGCCGAACAGGTCGAATCCGCCGTGCAGGCTGCGCGCCAGGCATTCCCGGCATGGGCCAAGCGCTCGCTCGAAGAACGCATCAGCGTGCTGGAAACCTTCGCCGCCACGCTTAAAAGCCGTGCCGACGAAATCGCCCGCTGCATTGGCGAAGAGACCGGTAAGCCATTGTGGGAATCAGCCACCGAAGTCACCAGCATGGCCAACAAGATTGCGATCTCGGTGCAAAGCTACCGCGAACGTACCGGCGAGAAGAGCGGCCCCCTGGGCGACGCCACCGCTGTGTTGCGCCACAAACCCCACGGTGTGGTGGCGGTGTTCGGCCCTTACAATTTCCCTGGGCACTTGCCCAATGGGCACATCGTCCCGGCGTTGCTGGCGGGTAATACCGTGCTGTTCAAGCCGAGCGAACTGACTCCCAAGGTCGCCGAGCTGACCGTACAGTGCTGGGTCGAAGCCGGTTTGCCGGCGGGCGTGCTGAACCTGCTGCAAGGCGCGCGGGAAACCGGCATCGCCCTGGCGGCCAACCCAGGCATCGACGGCCTGTTCTTCACCGGTTCCAGCCGCACCGGCAACCACTTGCACCAGCAGTTCTCCGGGCGCCCGGACAAGATCCTGGCCCTGGAAATGGGCGGTAATAACCCGCTGGTCGTGGACGAAGTCGCCGACGTGGATGCGGCGGTGTACACCATCATCCAGTCGGCGTTTATCTCGGCAGGCCAGCGTTGCACCTGTGCCCGCCGCTTGCTGGTGCCTGAAGGTGCCTGGGGCGATGCCTTGCTGGCGCGCCTGGTGGCGGTGAGTGCGAGCATTGAAGTAGGTGCTTTCGACCAGCAACCGGCGCCGTTCATGGGCTCGGTGATTTCACTTGCTGCGGCCAAAGCGTTGATGCAAGCCCAGGAACTGATGTTGGCCAATGGCGCCGTGGCGCTGCTGGAGATGACCCAGCCTCAGGCTCAGGCCGCGTTGCTGACCCCTGGCATCATCGACGTGACCGCTGTGACGGAACGTGAAGACGAAGAGCTGTTTGGCCCGCTGCTGCAGGTGATCCGCTACGCGGATTTTGCCGGTGCCATCGCTGAGGCCAACAACACCCAGTACGGCCTGGCCGCTGGCCTGTTGTCGGACTCCGAAGCGCGTTACCAGCAGTTCTGGCTGGAAAGCCGCGCCGGTATCGTCAACTGGAACAAGCAGTTGACCGGCGCCGCCAGTACCGCGCCGTTCGGTGGTGTCGGGGCGTCGGGCAATCATCGCGCCAGTGCCTATTACGCGGCGGATTATTGCGCGTACCCGGTGGCGTCGCTGGAGACGCCAAGCCTGATAGTCCCGGCAACGCTCACGCCAGGTATAACGCTGATCTAAATGTGGGAGCGGGCTTGCTCGCGAAAGCGGTGGTTCAGTCACTTCAAATGTTGAATGACATACCGCATTCGCGAGCAAGCCCGCTCCCACAATGGATCTGTGGTGTATTCAAGTGATTTGATGCCTATAAAAACAGATGTTCGTGGAGCCTCGCCGATGAAATCCTGTGAAGTCAATTTTGACGGTCTAGTGGGGCCGACCCATAACTACGGCGGTTTGTCCTTCGGCAACGTCGCGTCCCAAAGCAACAGCCAGCAGTCTTCCAACCCGAAGGAAGCGGCGTTGCAGGGCCTGCAGAAAATGAAAGCCCTGATGGACATGGGCTTTGTGCAAGGTGTATTGGCGCCCCAGGAACGCCCGGATGTGGCCGCCTTGCGCAGCTTGGGTTTCAGCGGCACCGACGCCCAGGTGATCGAGCAGGCTGCCAAGCAGGCCATGCCTTTGCTGGTAGCGAGCTGCTCGGCATCCAGCATGTGGGTAGCCAACGCCGCCACCGTCAGCCCAAGCGCCGACACCGCAGACGGCCGCGTGCATTTCACTGCCGCCAACCTCAATTGCAAATACCACCGCAGCATCGAACACCCCACCACCAGCCGCGTGCTGGGGGCGATGTTCGCCGATGGCAAGCATTTCGCCCACCACGCTGCCTTGCCGGCCGTGGCGCAGTTTGGCGATGAAGGCGCGGCCAACCACACGCGTTTCTGCCGTGAGTACGGTGAGGCGGGCGTGGAGTTTTTCGTCTTCGGCCGCAGTGCTTTCGACCCCCGTTACCCGGCCCCGCAGAAGTACCCGGCGCGCCAGACCCTGGAAGCCTCCCAGGCCGTTGCGCGCCTGCATGGCTTGAAGGATGACGGTGTGGTCTACGCCCAGCAGAACCCGGCGGTGATCGATGCGGGTGTGTTCCACAATGATGTGATCGCGGTGGGCAACGGCGAAGTGCTGTTCTATCACGAGGATGCGTTCCTCAACACTGAACAGATGCTCGCCGAACTGCACGGCAAGTTGGGCAAGCTGGGCGGCAACTTCCAGTCGGTGTGTGTGCCTCGCGCGTTGGTCAGTGTCGAGGACGCGGTGCGTTCCTACCTGTTCAACAGCCAGTTGCTGACTCGGCCTGACGGTTCGATGCTGCTGATCGTGCCGGAAGAGTGCCGCGCCAATGAGCGTGTGTGGCAGTACCTGCAAGGTTTGACCGCTGCCGGCGGGCTGATTCGCGAGGTCAAGGTCTTCGACCTCAAGCAAAGCATGCAGAATGGCGGTGGGCCGGCGTGCCTGCGTCTGCGCGTGGCGTTGAACGAAACCGAGCTGGCGGCCGTGAACCCAGGGGTTATCATGACCGCGCCGTTGTACGAAACCCTGACCCAATGGGTAGGCAAGCACTACCGTGACAGCCTGCGCGAAACCGACCTGGCTGACCCGCAGTTGCTGCTTGAGTGCCGGACGGCACTGGATGAACTGACGCAAATCCTTAAACTGGGCTCGGTTTATCCTTTCCAGATCAATTAATGCCACACGGCTGAGATATTTTATTTATGACCGACACCCTGAAACTCATCCTTGAAGACACCGACGGCACCCAGCTGGAAACCTCCTGCACCCGCGTCGCCGTGGTCTGGCAGGGCAAGGAGATCTGGATCCAGCACGATGGCCGCGGCCAACTGCTGATTGGCGTGGACGTAGAAGAAGGCGACGCCGAGTACGCCAACCTGCTGATGCGCCCATTGGCCACTAACCTGATGAGCCTGCAACTGGAAATGGAACCGGCCGACGTTGAAGGTGACGACGACGATCACGTCCACGGCCCAGGCTGCAACCACTAAGGAAGCTGCTTATGCTCGCCCTCGGCAAACTGCTTGAACTGACCCTCGCCGGTCGTGAACCGGCGCAAAAAATTCAACTGACTGTCGACGGCGTGCAGATGCGCTGGCTCAGCGAAGGCGCGCTTGAAGTGCGTCCTCCTGAAGCTTTGGACAACGGCAGCGACTTGCTGCTGTCGTCCGGCATCCATGGCAACGAAACCGCGCCGATCGAACTGCTCGACCGCCTGTTGCATGGCATCGCCCGCGGGGAGATCAAGCCCCGCACCCGTATTCTGTTCCTGTTCGGCAATACCGAGGCCATGCGCCGCGGTGAGCGTTACCTCGAACTGGACGTCAACCGGCTGTTCAACGGCCGTCATGAACAAAACATCGGCCCCGAAGCGATGCGCGCCGCTGAGCTTGAGCAATTGGCCCGCAGCTTTTTCAGCCAGCCTGGCCGCTCGCGCCTGCATTACGACCTGCATACCGCGATTCGTGGTTCGAAAATCGAGCAGTTCGCGTTGTACCCGTGGAAGGAAGATCGACAGCATTCGCGCCGTGAGCTGGAGCGCTTGAACGCTGCCGGCATGCAGGCGGTGCTGTTGCAGAACAAAACCTCGATTACCTTCACCGCGTTTACCTACGAGCAACTCGGCGCCGAGGCGTTCACCCTGGAGTTGGGCAAGGCGCGGCCGTTCGGACAGAACGACGGTGTGGACGTGTCGCGCCTGGAAGCGCGTCTGAAGCAGATCATCGAGGGCAACGAGCCCGAGACCGATAGCCTCGACGGCCTGCAACTCTTCGCCGTTGCGCGAGAAGTGATCAAGCACAGCGACGCCTTCCTGATGCACCTGCCCGCAGATGTGGAAAACTTTTCGGAATTGGAAAAGGGCTACCTGCTGGCCGAAGACGTGGCCAAGACCCGCTGGGTGATCGAGGAGGAGGGCGCCCGCATCATCTTCCCCAACCCTAAGGTGAAGAACGGCTTGCGCGCCGGGATATTGATCGTGCCAACCACGGATGCTGGCCTGGTGTAGATCTCAAGGCCTGACCCGATGTAAATGTGGGAGCTGGCTTGCCTGCGATAGCATCACCTGGGTATCACTGATACACCCAGGTGTCTGCATCGCAGGCAAGCCAGCTCCCACACTGGGTTTAGACCGCTACCGCACGCGGCTCGCTACGACGGATCGCGCGCACCTTGTGCAGCGTATCGGCGCAGGTGCGCGCTGCTTCCTGGCCCTTGTGCACGAAGTGCTCGTAGAAGAACGTGGTGTGCTCGCTGCCGGCGTGGAAGTGGTGCGGCGTCAGGGACACCGAGAACACCGGCACTTCAGTTTCCAGCTGCACCTGCATCAGGCCGCTGACCACCGATTGCGCGACGAATTCGTGGCGGTAGATGCCACCGTCCACCACCAGCGCGGCAGCGACGATGCCGGCGTAACGGCCGGTCTTGGCCAGCAGCTTGGCATGCAGGGGCATTTCAAAGGCGCCGCCGACTTCGAAGAAGTCGATGTCCGATTCCTGATAACCCTGGGCGATCATTTCGGCGAGGAAGCCTTTGCGCGATTGGTCGACAATATCCTTGTGCCAGCAGGCCTGGATAAACGCGACGCGCTCGCCGTGATGGTTTTTGCTTTTGCTGTCGATTGCGGTGGGTTGCATGTTCTGACTCCTGTTTAAGAAAAAAACAGGGCGTTATGAATCGAATGGGATTTAAGGGTACGCATGCGCAAACAGGCGCGCGGCCCTTAGGTGCCAATCCCGTTCTCTCTTCATCCGGACTATGACCGTCGGCCCCGGGATCACACCGGGTCTGCTGACCTTGTCGCCGTCCTGCCTGAGCAGTTCGAGGCGCCAAGCGCTCGCGGGCTATGCACATTGCGTGCAATTACCGCCGGTGGGGAATTGCACCCCGCCCTGAGAACGTTGCCGCCAGAACCCTGGCGGCGCAGAGTTTTTAACATGGTTTTTCAAAAACTGCACGGTTGCCGTCTCGATAACTTATATCGGTTTGTTTGGTTGGTATTCGATTGAATGTAATCGGGGCTTGATATTCCGTGGCTTTGCCCGCAGTAATCACACACAAAAGGACTTATCCATTCCGTTAGAGGCCCCCTTGATGACCGTGATCGACCTGCGCAGCGACACCGTGACCCAACCCACCCCCGGCATGCTCGACGCGATGGCCAGCGCCGTCAGTGGCGACGATGTCTACGGTGAAGACCCCAGCGTCAACCGCCTGGAGGCCGAACTGGCCCAGCGCCTGGGCTTTGCCGCGGCGCTGTTCGTACCCACCGGCACCATGAGCAACCTGCTGGCGTTGATGGCTCACTGTGAGCGCGGCGAGGAATACATCGTCGGCCAGCAGGCCCACACCTACAAATACGAAGGCGGCGGCGCGGCGGTGCTGGGGTCGATCCAGCCGCAGCCCCTGGAAGTCCAAGCTGATGGCTCCCTTGATCTGAACCAGGTGCTTGAAGCCATCAAGCCCGACGACTTCCACTTCGCCCGCACACGCCTGCTGGCGCTGGAAAACACCATGCAGGGCAAAGTGCTGCCGCTGGATTACCTGGCCAAGGCCCGTGCATTTACCCACGAGCATGGCCTGGCCCTGCACCTGGATGGCGCGCGCCTCTACAACGCGGCGGTCAAACTGGGGGTGGATGCGCGAGAAATCGCCCAGCATTTCGATTCGGTGTCGGTGTGCCTGTCCAAGGGCCTCGGTGCGCCGGTCGGCTCGGTGTTGTGCGGCTGCGCGGCACTGATCGCCAAGGCACGGCGACTGCGCAAGATGGTCGGCGGCGGCATGCGCCAGGCCGGCTCCCTGGCGGCGGCGGGGCTGTATGCCCTTGACCACCAGGTACAGCGCCTGGCTGACGACCATGCCAACGCCCAATGGCTGGGCGATGAGTTACGCAAGGCCGGCTACAGCGTCGAGCCGGTGCAGACCAATATGGTGTATGTGCAGGTAGGCGATCAGGCGCAGGCGCTGAAGGCCTTTGCGGCTGAGCGTGGGGTCAAGTTGAGCGCTGCGCCGCGCCTGCGCATGGTCACCCATCTGGATGTGAGCCGGGCGCAGATCGAGCAAGTGCTGCAGACATTCGTCGCGTTTTCGCAGAAATGACAGTGCAGGCCGTCTAATTGACTGTTTCTATCACATAAACACGCTGTACCACCGGCAAAGGGCCGATATAATGCGGCCCTTTGCCGTCGCTCCGTCTGATGATGTTGCGCACTGGCCTTTGGCCGCAGCCTCCGTGGAAGAACCTAATGAAAAGCGCAGAAATCCGTGAAGCCTTCCTTCGCTTCTTCGAAGAGCAAGGTCACACCCGTGTAGCCTCAAGCTCCTTGATCCCAGGCAATGACCCAACCCTGCTGTTCACTAACGCGGGGATGAACCAGTTCAAGGACTGCTTCCTGGGCCAGGAAAAGCGCGCCTACACCCGCGCCACCAGCAGCCAGAAGTGCGTACGCGCCGGCGGCAAGAACAGCGACCTGGAAAACGTCGGCTATACCGCCCGTCACCACACCTTTTTCGAGATGCTGGGTAACTTCAGCTTCGGCGACTATTTCAAGAAAGACGCGATCACCTTCGCCTGGACCTTCCTCACCGGCGTGCTGAAGCTGCCCAAGGAAAAACTCTGGGTCACCGTGTACGCGACGGACGACGAAGCGTATGACATCTGGACCCAGCAAATCGGTGTACCTGCCGAGCGCATGATCCGTATCGGCGACAACAAAGGCGCGCCTTACGCCTCCGATAACTTCTGGACCATGGGCGATACCGGCCCGTGCGGCCCGTGCACCGAGATTTTCTACGATCACGGCGCCGATATCTGGGGTGGCCCGCCAGGCTCGCCGGAAGAAGACGGCGACCGTTACATCGAGATCTGGAACAACGTGTTCATGCAATTCAACCGCACCGCCGACGGTGTGTTGCATCCGCTGCCGGCACCGTCGGTGGACACCGGCATGGGCCTGGAGCGGATCAGTGCGGTGATGCAGCACGTTCACTCCAACTACGAAATCGACCTGTTCACCAACCTGCTGAGCGCCTCGGCGGCGGCCATTGGCTGCGCCAATGAAGGCCAGTCTTCGCTCAAGGTGGTGTCGGACCACATCCGTTCCTGCGGTTTCCTGATTGCCGACGGCGTGCTGCCATCCAACGAAGGCCGTGGCTATGTGCTGCGTCGCATCATCCGTCGCGCGTGCCGTCACGGTAACAAGCTGGGCGCTACCGGCAGCTTCTTCTACAAGATCGTGGCCGCGCTGGTTGCCGAGATGGGCGATGCCTTCCCGGAACTCAAGCAACAGCAAAGCAACATCGAGCGGGTGCTCAAGGCTGAAGAAGAGCAATTCTCCAAGACCCTGGAGCACGGCCTGAAGATTCTCGAACAGGACCTGGCTGAGCTCAAAGGCACCGTGGTGCCGGGTGATGTCGTGTTCAAGCTGTACGACACCTATGGTTTCCCGATGGACCTGACCGCCGACATCGCCCGCGAGCGCGAGCTGACCGTCGACGAAGCCGGTTTTGAGCGTGAAATGGAAGCCCAGCGCGTGCGTGCACGTTCGGCCAGCTCCTTTGGCCTGGACTACAACACCCTGGTCAAGGTCGACGTACCGACCGAGTTCACCGGCTACAAGTCCACTGCGGGCTCGGCCAAGATCGTCGCCATCTATAAAGACGGCAAGTCGGTCGACGTATTGAGCGAAGGCGAAGAGGCGGTTGTGGTGCTGGACCAGACGCCGTTCTATGCCGAGTCGGGTGGCCAGATTGGCGATTGCGGTTTCCTGAGCTCGACATCCGGTCGTTTTGACGTGCGCGACACCACCAAGACCGGCGGCGCGTTCCTGCATCACGGTGTGCTGGTGCTGGGCAACTTGACCGTGGGCGCGCCGGTAGACACCCAGGTCGATGCCGACGTGCGGCATGCCACGGCGTTGAATCACTCGGCCACTCACTTGCTGCATGCCGCGTTGCGCCAGGTACTGGGCGAGCACGTGCAGCAAAAAGGTTCGTTGGTGGACAGCCAGCGCCTGCGCTTTGACTTCAGCCACTTTGAAGCGATCAAGCCTGAGCAGATCAAGGCACTGGAAGACATCGTCAACGCCGAGATTCGCAAGAACACCCCGGTTGAAACCGAAGAAACCGATATCGAGACCGCCAGGAACAAAGGCGCCATGGCGCTGTTTGGCGAGAAGTACGGCGACGAAGTCCGCGTGCTGAGCATGGGCGGCAGCTTCTCGGTAGAACTCTGTGGTGGTATCCACGCCAACCGTACCGGCGATATCGGCCTGCTGAAGATCATCAGCGAAGGCGGTGTGGCCTCGGGTGTGCGTCGTATTGAAGCGGTGACCGGTGCTGCGGCCCTGGCTTACCTCAATGCAGCCGAAGAACAACTCAAGGAAGCGGCCGGCCTGGTCAAGGGCAGCCGTGACAATCTGATCGACAAACTGTCTGCCGTGCTGGAGCGCAACCGTGCGCTGGAAAAACAGCTGGAGCAGTTGCAGGCCAAGGCGGCCAGCGCTGCAGGTGATGACCTGTCGGCAGCGGCGGTTGACGTCAAGGACGTAAAGGTCCTGGCGGCGCGCCTGGACGGCCAGGACGGCAAGGCGCTGTTGGCCTTGGTCGATCAGTTGAAGAACAAGCTCGGCCGCGCAGTGATCCTGCTCGGCAGTGTCCATGAGGATAAGGTCGTTCTGGTTGCTGGTGTAACCAAGGACCTGACTGGCCAACTCAAAGCCGGTGATTTGATGAAGCAAGCCGCTGCGACAGTGGGCGGCAAGGGCGGTGGTCGTCCGGACATGGCGCAAGGCGGTGGTGTCGATGCCGCAGCTCTGGACGCGGCGCTGGCCTTGACCGTGCCATTTGTCGAGGCAGGTATTTAAGGCACTGTTAACCGGCCCGTGGTTTAGTCACGGGCTTGTTCAGTGCGGGTGGATTGATATTAGGCGCCCCTTTACGGGCTGAGGCGGCTTGGAAATGGCTTTGATCGTACAGAAATTTGGAGGCACCTCGGTCGGTTCTGTCGAAAGAATCGAGCAGGTCGCCGACAAGGTTAAGAAGTTCCGCGATGCCGGTGATGACCTGGTAGTGGTGCTGTCGGCCATGAGTGGCGAGACCAATCGCCTGATCGATCTGGCCAAGGCCATCAGTGGTGATCAACAGCCGCTGCCGCGTGAGCTGGATGTGATCGTCTCCACGGGCGAGCAGGTGACCATTGCGCTGTTGGCCATGGCGCTGAACAAGCGTGGCGTGCCAGCGGTGTCCTACACGGGTAGCCAAGTGCGCATTCTTACAGACAGCGCACATACCAAGGCGCGGATCCTGCAAATTGATGATCAGAAAATTCGTACTGATCTGAAAGCAGGGCGCGTGGTAGTTGTAGCGGGTTTCCAGGGCGTGGATGAACACGGCAACATCACCACGCTCGGTCGTGGCGGTTCGGACACCACCGGTGTGGCCCTGGCAGCAGCGCTCAAGGCTGACGAATGCCAGATCTATACCGATGTGGATGGCGTCTACACCACTGACCCACGCGTCGTGCCAGTGGCCCAGCGCCTGGACAAGATCACCTTTGAAGAAATGCTGGAAATGGCCAGCCTTGGTTCCAAGGTGTTGCAGATTCGCGCGGTGGAGTTCGCCGGCAAGTACAACGTTCCGCTGCGCGTATTGCACAGCTTCAAGGAGGGTCCGGGCACCCTCATTACTATTGATGAAGAGGAATCCATGGAACAGCCGATCATTTCCGGCATCGCTTTCAATCGCGATGAAGCCAAGCTGACGATCCGTGGCGTGCCAGACACCCCGGGCGTGGCTTTCAAGATTCTGGGCCCTGTCAGCGATGCGAATGTTGAAGTCGACATGATCGTGCAGAACGTTTCGCACGATAACACCACCGATTTCACCTTCACTGTGCACCGCAACGAATACGATGCGGCATTGAAAATCCTGCAGAACACGGCGAGCGAGATTGGCGCCCGTGAAGTGGTCGGCGATACCAAGATTGCCAAGGTGTCGATCGTAGGGGTGGGCATGCGCTCCCATGCTGGCGTTGCCAGCCGTATGTTCGGGGCCCTTGCCAAGGAAGGTATCAACATCCAGATGATTTCCACCTCGGAAATCAAAGTCTCGGTAGTGCTCGAAGAGAAGTACCTGGAACTGGCTGTACGCGCGCTGCATACCGCTTTTGAGCTGGATGCTCCGGCCCGACAGGGCGAGTGATGCGTTGCCAGGAAGGCGCGGTTTACCGCGCCTTTCATTTTTTTGTGGGGTACATGGTCTTTTGCATGGGCTCGACAATACTTAGCGAGTAGGGCTACGACCTTTTGGTTGTAGGTTGAATGCTTTTTTTTTGCAGACTGTTGTTCCTGAACTGAAATGCGTGAGGTGAAAGGTATGCTGATTCTGACTCGTCGTTGCGCAGAAAGCCTGATTATCGGTGATGGCGAAATCACCGTGACCGTGCTCGGCGTCAAAGGTAATCAAGTACGTATTGGGGTT
Organism: Pseudomonas sp. FJ2-5-13; assembly: GCF_029201605.1. Classification (NCBI taxonomy): domain Bacteria; kingdom Pseudomonadati; phylum Pseudomonadota; class Gammaproteobacteria; order Pseudomonadales; family Pseudomonadaceae; genus Pseudomonas; species Pseudomonas sp. FJ2-5-13. The sequence continues at coordinate 4,564,609 of NZ_CP104045.1, read as the reverse complement.
AATGCTCCGAAAGAGGTGGCGGTCCACCGCGAGGAAATCTACCTGCGGATCAAGAAAGAGAAGGACGAAGAACCAAGCCTTTAATTTTTATCGTTTTTTATGTTTGCAAACGGGGAGGAACGTGGTTAATATACGCCCCGTGTTGCGGAGAGCTGGCCGAGTGGCCGAAGGCGCTCCCCTGCTAAGGGAGTACACCTCAAAAGGGTGTCGGGGGTTCGAATCCCCCGTTCTCCGCCATTATTTGCTTAGTACGTTGCAATCTGGTTTTTTCGGTAAGTTGTTGAAAATACTCGAAAAAATAGCTTTACATAGAGATTGAACGGCCTATAATGCGCGGCAACAAATGCACTCGTAGCTCAGCTGGATAGAGTACTCGGCTACGAACCGAGCGGTCACAGGTTCGAATCCTGTCGAGTGCACCATTTAAGAGTTAGTTGCAGCGATGCAGGTAGCTTGGCTTCAACCAGTTGTGATCTGGTCTAAAAACACAATCTGCACTCGTAGCTCAGCTGGATAGAGTACTCGGCTACGAACCGAGCGGTCACAGGTTCGAATCCTGTCGAGTGCACCATACAAACAAAAAGCCCGCCTAGTGCGGGCTTTTTGCCGTCTGGGGTTTGTGTAGCTTTTATCCGGTGTTCTCCTTTTTCTCCCTCCTCATGTGTTTTCCCTCGCGCCTGCGTCGTCGCAGTTCATAGATGCAGACAATACTGAGCTTTAGCGTGCAAGCGCTTGTTCTTTCCAGTTTTTTAACGTTTAAAACGTCCGGGCGGTGTATCATGCGCCCGTCAGCCCCGCCGGGGCTTGTGGAATACCTCCATGGACTTACCCAGTAGTTACTCAGTACCCCGTTTTACCAATCATGAATTGACTGATTGATCCTTCCGGCGTGCCCCGCTGCTGGGAGTGGAGTTCGCCTATGACCGAAGTAGAAGTAAAGAAAACACAAGAAAGCCTGCAGGATCGTCTGGCTCAAGTTATCGAGCTGCTGCAGCGCCAGCGCGTGGTCGAAGACCTCACGCACCGCCAGGAAGGTCCGAACCACGACCGCGTCGAAAACCTGGTTCACCGGCAAAACCTCGTCGAGTTGCAACGCAAGCTCGATGACCTGCACTCCGCCGACGTCGCTTATATTCTTGAAGCCTTGCCGCTGGATGACCGACTGACCCTGTGGCAGTTGGTCAAGGCTGACCGCGACGGTGACATCCTGCTGGAAGTGTCGGACTCGGTGCGTGAGACGCTCATCGCCGACATGGATGACCACGAACTCCTGGCTGCCGCCAAGGAGATGGATGCGGACGAACTGGCTGACCTGGCCCCTGAGCTGCCCCGTGATGTTGTCCATGAGTTGATGGAGGCGCTCGATACGCAGCAGCGTGAGCGTGTGCGTTCTGCGCTGTCGTACGACGAGGACCAGGTCGGCGCCCTGATGGACTTCGAGATGGTCACCATCCGCGAAGACGTCAGCCTTGAAGTGGTGTTGCGTTACCTGCGCCGTCTCAAAGAATTGCCCGGCCACACCGACAAACTGTTTGTGGTCGACTATGAGGGGATCCTCAAGGGCGTTTTGCCGATCAAGCGCCTATTGGTCAATGATCCGGAGAAGAAAGTTGCTGACCTGATGGCCAGTGATACCGTGAGTTTCCATCCGGACGAAGATGCCTACGACGCGGCCCAGGCATTCGAGCGTTACGACTTGATCTCGGCGCCGGTGGTGGATAAGAACGGCAAGTTGATCGGTCGTCTGACCATCGATGAAATCGTCGACTTGATCCGTGAGGAAAGTGAAACCGAAGTCCTCAACATGGCAGGTTTGCGTGAAGAGGAAGATATTTTCGCGTCGGTCTGGCGTTCACTGCATAACCGCTGGGCCTGGCTGGCTATCAATCTGATTACCGCGTTTATCGCATCTCGCGTGATCGGGTTGTTTGAAGGCTCCATCGAGAAACTGGTGGCCTTGGCGGCGTTGATGCCGATTGTGGCGGGCATTGGCGGTAACTCCGGGAACCAGACCATCACCATGATCGTGCGCGCCATGGCGCTGGACCAGGTCAGTACCGCCAATTCTTCACGACTGCTGCGCAAGGAACTGGCGGTAGGCCTCATAAACGGATTGGTGTGGGGCGGCGTGATTGGCGTGGTGGCCTACTTGCTCTACGGCAGTTGGTCCCTGGGCGTGGTCATGACTGCAGCCATGACCCTTAACCTGTTGCTGGCGGCCTTGATGGGAGTGTTGATCCCTATGACCCTGGCGCGTCTAGGTCGCGATCCCGCCATGGGGGCCAGTGTGATGATCACGGCCATGACTGACAGTGGTGGCTTCTTCATCTTCCTGGGCCTGGCAACGATCTTCCTGCTCTGACCCTTCCAGCGGGGGCAAACCTGCCCTCGCTTTGCTTCTTATTCCCAAATGCCAGGCAAAAAAAAGCCAGCACATGGCTGGCTTCGGCTTTCAGGTGTCAATCAATTGGCTTCTGCGGCCGCCTCCACGTCATGCGCGATAAGCGAGACGAGAGCATTTTGCTGGCGGTGGGAGAGCTGACGAAAACGCTGCAGCAGTTCGCGTTCGTGCAGTGACAGCTCGGGGCTGTCCAGGCGCATGCTCAACTCTTCACCCAAGGCACCTTCCTGAATAAGGCTTTGTTCCAGGCGTGCGATGATTTCGGAGTTCATGCTGCGGTGATGATTGCGAGCCACCTCGGCAATGCGTTCCCGCATTCCGTCTGGCAGACGTACGACGAATTTGTCAGCCGTACGGCTGGAATAAATTGCCTGTTTCAATGGGCGCATATATTTAACCGGTTAGTTCAGGGGAGCGGTTTCTGGAATTGGCCGCAAGATGAGTGTTAAGACAAGGCTCACGACCAAAGTTCAACCCGAATTGCAAAGAGGCCGCATCATGCCTCAGATTTGACATTTCATTGGCGTCAATTCTGTGACAAATATTGAACCGCCTACAGGCTTTATGCCAGCACTGATTTGCGTTTTTGCGGACTGGTTGGAAAAAATCCCGCGAGTGCAGCGAAGCTCGTCAATCTTCGCCCAAGCCTGCACGGCATCCGGGTTGAAGGGCGCCCGTCCTATAGCGATATGGCCTTTTGCCCTCAAGCTTAAGGTTAGTAGCTGTTCGCCTATTTACGAGTGTCAGGCGACATAAGGTAGGGGGGGAGATGGGGAAGGGGGTTAGCGCAGGAGCGGATCGAATTTGATTCGGCGACCCTTGATGAGTGTCAGTACCAGTAGGCTGCCCAGCACGGCGCTGGCGACGAAGGCTAGGGTTTGAGTTTGTTGTGATGTAGCTCCCAGGCCTAGCGCAACAGATAGGAGCGTCAGGCACAGAAACAACCAGGCAGATTTCGACATGAATAGTGTTCTCAGAAAACCCAATGCTCGGCCGCTGGCGCTGATTGTGTATCTTGGGTCAGGCGGATGGGGGACTGGGGGTTTGCAGTCATCAGTGCCAACTGAGGGCGCTGTTGCAGATGGTGGGGAATGGCTTGGCTGATTTGCGCACTGTCTTCAGTATTGGTCGGCTGAAAATGAAACGTCACCACCGTAGCCAGTGCCACAGCGTTCAGTGCTAGTAGAAGGGCGCTGTTCATCATCATAGTCTCCACGGTGCCTGGAACGATTGGTTTTGTGCTTATGACTTTGCAGATGTCGTGCCAATCTATTATTCCAATAAAAACAAGGAGTTAAGTTTGTTTTTTGAGGGCGCTGGGTTGCAGTTTGCAATGATGGCATATTGGCGCAGTGCAATTTGCACGATGAGGACGAAAGTCTTGGCATGCTGAATGAGGCTATGAACGTACGCGCAAGGATTGGCCTACAGTCAAAATGCCAACGGACGACATGACAAAACCAGCCTCGGCCGTTAAGATGCACGCCGTCTGTCGCTAGCCCTTCAGGGTAAGCGTGGCATTTGTCCCAGTAGCTCAATTGGATAGAGCATCCCCCTCCTAAGGGGAAGGTTGGCCGTTCGAACCGGCCCTGGGACACCATCTCTGTAAAGCTTTCCCCTCCTGGTATTCGCCGGTCTCAACAACAGTCATCCTCGTTCCTCGCCTGTGCGGGATCCAGCCGCGCTTCTTTCGGTTGAGATCCAGATGCATTTGTGTGGGTGGGAATAATTCACGTCCCTAGGTTGTGCGCTCCTTCTATATAGAAGAGGCGGTGGGGCACCCTGGTTTTTATAGGCGAGTAAGTGTTTCGCTTTTTTTAAGATAAGGGGGTTGACGTTCATGGTGATCCCTGTAGAATTCGCCTCCCGCTTACGAGAGATCGCAAGCGCAAGTGGTTGAAGTTGTTGAAGAAATCTTCGAAAACTTCTGAAAATAACCACTTGACAGCAAATGAGGCTGCTGTAGAATGCGCGCCTCGGTTGAGACGAAAGATCTTAACCAACCGCTCTTTAACAACTGAATCAAGCAATTCGTGTGGGTGCTTGTGGAGTCAGACTGATAGTCAACAAGATTATCAGCATCACAAGTTACTCCGCGAGAAATCAAAGATGTAACCAACGATTGCTGAGCCAAGTTTAGGGTTTCTTAAAAACCCAAAGATGTTTGAACTGAAGAGTTTGATCATGGCTCAGATTGAACGCTGGCGGCAGGCCTAACACATGCAAGTCGAGCGGTAGAGAGAAGCTTGCTTCTCTTGAGAGCGGCGGACGGGTGAGTAATGCCTAGGAATCTGCCTGGTAGTGGGGGATAACGTTCGGAAACGGACGCTAATACCGCATACGTCCTACGGGAGAAAGCAGGGGACCTTCGGGCCTTGCGCTATCAGATGAGCCTAGGTCGGATTAGCTAGTTGGTGAGGTAATGGCTCACCAAGGCGACGATCCGTAACTGGTCTGAGAGGATGATCAGTCACACTGGAACTGAGACACGGTCCAGACTCCTACGGGAGGCAGCAGTGGGGAATATTGGACAATGGGCGAAAGCCTGATCCAGCCATGCCGCGTGTGTGAAGAAGGTCTTCGGATTGTAAAGCACTTTAAGTTGGGAGGAAGGGTTGTAGATTAATACTCTACAATTTTGACGTTACCGACAGAATAAGCACCGGCTAACTCTGTGCCAGCAGCCGCGGTAATACAGAGGGTGCAAGCGTTAATCGGAATTACTGGGCGTAAAGCGCGCGTAGGTGGTTTGTTAAGTTGGATGTGAAATCCCCGGGCTCAACCTGGGAGCTGCATTCAAAACTGACTGACTAGAGTATGGTAGAGGGTGGTGGAATTTCCTGTGTAGCGGTGAAATGCGTAGATATAGGAAGGAACACCAGTGGCGAAGGCGACCACCTGGACTAATACTGACACTGAGGTGCGAAAGCGTGGGGAGCAAACAGGATTAGATACCCTGGTAGTCCACGCCGTAAACGATGTCAACTAGCCGTTGGAAGCCTTGAGCTTTTAGTGGCGCAGCTAACGCATTAAGTTGACCGCCTGGGGAGTACGGCCGCAAGGTTAAAACTCAAATGAATTGACGGGGGCCCGCACAAGCGGTGGAGCATGTGGTTTAATTCGAAGCAACGCGAAGAACCTTACCAGGCCTTGACATCCAATGAACTTTCTAGAGATAGATTGGTGCCTTCGGGAACATTGAGACAGGTGCTGCATGGCTGTCGTCAGCTCGTGTCGTGAGATGTTGGGTTAAGTCCCGTAACGAGCGCAACCCTTGTCCTTAGTTACCAGCACGTAATGGTGGGCACTCTAAGGAGACTGCCGGTGACAAACCGGAGGAAGGTGGGGATGACGTCAAGTCATCATGGCCCTTACGGCCTGGGCTACACACGTGCTACAATGGTCGGTACAGAGGGTTGCCAAGCCGCGAGGTGGAGCTAATCCCATAAAACCGATCGTAGTCCGGATCGCAGTCTGCAACTCGACTGCGTGAAGTCGGAATCGCTAGTAATCGCGAATCAGAATGTCGCGGTGAATACGTTCCCGGGCCTTGTACACACCGCCCGTCACACCATGGGAGTGGGTTGCACCAGAAGTAGCTAGTCTAACCTTCGGGAGGACGGTTACCACGGTGTGATTCATGACTGGGGTGAAGTCGTAACAAGGTAGCCGTAGGGGAACCTGCGGCTGGATCACCTCCTTAATCGACGACATCAGCTGCTCCATAAGTTCCCACACGAATTGCTTGATTCATTGAAGAAGACGAAAGAAGCAGCCCGAAATTGGGTCTGTAGCTCAGTTGGTTAGAGCGCACCCCTGATAAGGGTGAGGTCGGCAGTTCGAATCTGCCCAGACCCACCAATTTTGTGTGGGAAACGCCTGTAGAAATACGGGGCCATAGCTCAGCTGGGAGAGCGCCTGCCTTGCACGCAGGAGGTCAACGGTTCGATCCCGTTTGGCTCCACCACTACTGCTTCTGTTTGTATAAAGCTTAGAAATGAGCATTCCATCGTGGTGATGGTGAATGTTGATTTCTAGTCTTTGACTAGTTCGTTCTTTAAAAATTTGGGTATGTGATAGAAAGATAGACTGAACGTTACTTTCACTGGTAACGGATCAGGCTAAGGTAAAATTTGTGAGTTCTCTTAACTGAGAAATTCGAATTTTCGGCGAATGTCGTCTTCACAGTATAACCAGATTGCTTGGGGTTATATGGTCAAGTGAAGAAGCGCATACGGTGGATGCCTTGGCAGTCAGAGGCGATGAAAGACGTGGTAGCCTGCGAAAAGCTTCGGGGAGTCGGCAAACAGACTTTGATCCGGAGATGTCTGAATGGGGGAACCCAGCCATCATAAGATGGTTATCTTGTACTGAATACATAGGTGCAAGAGGCGAACCAGGGGAACTGAAACATCTAAGTACCCTGAGGAAAAGAAATCAACCGAGATTCCCTTAGTAGTGGCGAGCGAACGGGGACTAGCCCTTAAGTGGCTTTGAGATTAGCGGAACGCTCTGGAAAGTGCGGCCATAGTGGGTGATAGCCCTGTACGCGAAAATCTCTTAGTCATGAAATCGAGTAGGACGGAGCACGAGAAACTTTGTCTGAATATGGGGGGACCATCCTCCAAGGCTAAATACTACTGACTGACCGATAGTGAACTAGTACCGTGAGGGAAAGGCGAAAAGAACCCCGGAGAGGGGAGTGAAATAGATCCTGAAACCGTATGCGTACAAGCAGTGGGAGCCCACTTTGTTGGGTGACTGCGTACCTTTTGTATAATGGGTCAGCGACTTATTTTCAGTGGCGAGCTTAACCGAATAGGGGAGGCGTAGCGAAAGCGAGTCTTAATAGGGCGTCTAGTCGCTGGGAATAGACCCGAAACCGGGCGATCTATCCATGGGCAGGTTGAAGGTTGGGTAACACTAACTGGAGGACCGAACCGACTACCGTTGAAAAGTTAGCGGATGACCTGTGGATCGGAGTGAAAGGCTAATCAAGCTCGGAGATAGCTGGTTCTCCTCGAAAGCTATTTAGGTAGCGCCTCATGTATCACTGTAGGGGGTAGAGCACTGTTTCGGCTAGGGGGTCATCCCGACTTACCAAACCGATGCAAACTCCGAATACCTACAAGTGCCGAGCATGGGAGACACACGGCGGGTGCTAACGTCCGTCGTGAAAAGGGAAACAACCCAGACCGTCAGCTAAGGTCCCAAAGTTATGGTTAAGTGGGAAACGATGTGGGAAGGCTTAGACAGCTAGGAGGTTGGCTTAGAAGCAGCCACCCTTTAAAGAAAGCGTAATAGCTCACTAGTCGAGTCGGCCTGCGCGGAAGATGTAACGGGGCTCAAACCATACACCGAAGCTACGGGTATCACGTAAGTGATGCGGTAGAGGAGCGTTCTGTAAGCCTGTGAAGGTGAGTTGAGAAGCTTGCTGGAGGTATCAGAAGTGCGAATGCTGACATGAGTAACGATAATGGGTGTGAAAAACACCCACGCCGAAAGACCAAGGTTTCCTGCGCAACGTTAATCGACGCAGGGTTAGTCGGTCCCTAAGGCGAGGCTGAAAAGCGTAGTCGATGGAAAACAGGTTAATATTCCTGTACTTCTGGTTATTGCGATGGAGGGACGGAGAAGGCTAGGCCAGCTTGGCGTTGGTTGTCCAAGTTTAAGGTGGTAGGCTGGAATCTTAGGTAAATCCGGGATTCTAAGGCCGAGAGCTGATGACGAGTTAACTTTTAGTTAACGAAGTGGTTGATGCCATGCTTCCAAGAAAAGCTTCTAAGCTTCAGGTAACCAGGAACCGTACCCCAAACCGACACAGGTGGTTGGGTAGAGAATACCAAGGCGCTTGAGAGAACTCGGGTGAAGGAACTAGGCAAAATGGCACCGTAACTTCGGGAGAAGGTGCGCCGGTGAGGGTGAAGGACTTGCTCCGTAAGCTCATGCCGGTCGAAGATACCAGGCCGCTGCGACTGTTTATTAAAAACACAGCACTCTGCAAACACGAAAGTGGACGTATAGGGTGTGACGCCTGCCCGGTGCCGGAAGGTTAATTGATGGGGTTAGCTAACGCGAAGCTCTTGATCGAAGCCCCGGTAAACGGCGGCCGTAACTATAACGGTCCTAAGGTAGCGAAATTCCTTGTCGGGTAAGTTCCGACCTGCACGAATGGCGTAACGATGGCGGCGCTGTCTCCACCCGAGACTCAGTGAAATTGAAATCGCTGTGAAGATGCAGTGTATCCGCGGCTAGACGGAAAGACCCCGTGAACCTTTACTATAGCTTTGCACTGGACTTTGAATTTGCTTGTGTAGGATAGGTGGGAGGCTTTGAAGCGTGGACGCCAGTCTGCGTGGAGCCATCCTTGAAATACCACCCTGGCAACTTTGAGGTTCTAACTCAGGTCCGTTATCCGGATCGAGGACAGTGTATGGTGGGTAGTTTGACTGGGGCGGTCTCCTCCTAAAGAGTAACGGAGGAGTACGAAGGTGCGCTCAGACCGGTCGGAAATCGGTCGTAGAGTATAAAGGCAAAAGCGCGCTTGACTGCGAGACAGACACGTCGAGCAGGTACGAAAGTAGGTCTTAGTGATCCGGTGGTTCTGTATGGAAGGGCCATCGCTCAACGGATAAAAGGTACTCCGGGGATAACAGGCTGATACCGCCCAAGAGTTCATATCGACGGCGGTGTTTGGCACCTCGATGTCGGCTCATCACATCCTGGGGCTGAAGCCGGTCCCAAGGGTATGGCTGTTCGCCATTTAAAGTGGTACGCGAGCTGGGTTTAGAACGTCGTGAGACAGTTCGGTCCCTATCTGCCGTGGACGTTTGAGATTTGAGAGGGGCTGCTCCTAGTACGAGAGGACCGGAGTGGACGAACCTCTGGTGTTCCGGTTGTCACGCCAGTGGCATTGCCGGGTAGCTATGTTCGGAATAGATAACCGCTGAAAGCATCTAAGCGGGAAACTAGCCTCAAGATGAGATCTCACTGGAACCTTGAGTTCCCTGAAGGGCCGTCGAAGACTACGACGTTGATAGGTTGGGTGTGTAAGCGCTGTGAGGCGTTGAGCTAACCAATACTAATTGCCCGTGAGGCTTGACCATATAACACCCAAGCAATTTGACTACTCTAACGAGCATCAGATTGCGGTGTGTGAAGACGAAGATGAACCGAAAGTTCGACGCTCACAAAACACCGAAAGCTGTCACATACCCAATTTGCTGAAGCGAGGCCAGCTGGCCGCGACTCAGTACCCGAATTTCTTGACGACCATAGAGCATTGGAACCACCTGATCCCATCCCGAACTCAGCAGTGAAACGATGCATCGCCGATGGTAGTGTGGGGTTTCCCCATGTGAGAGTAGGTCATCGTCAAGATTAAATTCCGAAACCCCAATTGCGAAAGCAGTTGGGGTTTTGTTTTGGGCGCTCGAAAAGAACGCCAACTTCCAAAGCCTGCATAGCGTTCCATTGAAGCCTTTTGTACAGATACCTGAATACCAGTCGAACCTTGCGTGTGATCAAGGTTCACAGGTGGTGCGCCGTGTATTTATCTCCACGGTTATGTACCTCACAGACACTCACGTAGCGTCTGAGCTGTGAAACAAAATAATCCCCGTAAACAGGCCCTGCCGCCTGTCCGGATTCAACTGCCCCGGACTATCATGCTGATAGCCCTACCCCTTACCGCAAGGAGCCGCTCGGAACGCCGATGCGCCAGATCTGGAAATCTTTTCGAGCCCTTTATTTCGCCTCCTTGATGATGCTGATCGGCTCCGGCCTGCTTAGTACTTATCTGGCTTTGCGCCTGGCAGCAGACAATGTCGACAGCCTGTGGGTGGGTGCACTGATGGCTGCCAACTATTTTGGCTTGGTGTTGGGCGGCAAGCTCGGGCACCGCCTGATTGCCCGGGTCGGGCATATTCGTGCCTACGCCACCTGCGCGGGGATCGTCGGCGCAGCAGTGCTGGGTCACGGTTTGGTTGATTGGCTGCCAGCCTGGATTGTGCTGCGGATGATCGTGGGCCTGGGGATGATGTGCCAGTACATGGTTATCGAGAGTTGGCTCAATGAGCAGGCAGATGCCAAGCAGCGTGGCGTAGTGTTCAGCGGCTACATGATTGCGTCCTACCTTGGGCTGGTACTGGGCCAGTTGATCCTGGTCATGCATCCCCATCTGGGGCTTGAGCTGTTAATGCTCGTGGCGCTGTGCTTCGCGCTGTGCCTAGTCCCGGTGGCCATGACCCGGCGCATTCACCCGGCCCCACTGCACCCTGCCCCGATGGAGCCGCGCTTTTTTATCAAGCGCGTGCCGCAGTCGCTCAGCACCGTGTTGGGTGCTGGGTTGATCGTCGGTTCGTTCTACGGCTTGGCACCGCTCTACGCCTCTCAGCAGGGCCTGACGACCGAGCAAGTCGGCCTGTTCATGGGTAGCTGCATTTTTGCCGGATTGGTCGTGCAGTGGCCGCTGGGCTGGTTGTCGGACCGCTATGACCGCGCACTGCTGATTCGTTGCTTTGCCTTGTGCCTGGCGGTGACGGCCTTGCCGTTGGCAATCATGACGCAGGTTCCGCTGGAAGTGTTGTTCGTGGCCGGCTTCTTCTGTTCGCTGGTGCAGTTCTGCCTTTACCCTTTGGCAGTGGCCTTTTCCAATGATCACGTGGAAGGCGATCGCCGGGTGTCACTGACGGCCATGTTGCTGGTGACCTACGGGATCGGCGCCAGCGTGGGGCCGCTGTTGGCCGGCGTGGTGATGAAGCTATTCGGCAGCCAGATGCTCTACGCGTTTTTCAGCCTGTGTGCGTTGATCCTGGTGTGGCGCATTCGACCCAAGGCTGTGACCAACCTGCATCAGGTCGACGACGCACCGCTGCATCACGTGGCAATGCCCGACAGCATGTCCAGTTCGCCCTTGGTGGCTGCCCTTGACCCGCGGGTGGATGAGCAGGTGGTACAGGAGCAGATGCAAGTGACTGTGCCTGATCCAGAGGCTGCCCCTGAAACCGAGGAGCCGACGAGCGAAGAACCGCACGAGCCACCCGACCCGGACGAACATCCTCATGACTTGAGCAGGGCGCGCCCCTGAACGAAAAACGGGCAGATCCCATCAGGATCTGCCCGTTTTTTTATCTCAGCGTCTAACGCTTAAAGATCGTCGTCTTTATCGAAGCGCCGAGCTTCACGCTGTAATTGGTAGACAAAGCGCTCCACTTGACGCTGCACCAAACCACTCATGTTGTGAAAGCGCACGCCGGCAAAGGTGGTATTGATCTTGTCTTCAAAGTGCAGGTAGCGCAGTTCCACGGAGGTGGTCATGCTGCCGAAGGGCAGGGCAGCGATAAAGCGGTCATAGACCTGGCCCAACTGCAAACGCTCGGAGATATCGCCTTCAAAGCGCAATTTGCAGCCGGTTGCCGAGATATCCAGCAGCTTACCGCTGATTGGCGCCTTGAGCTTCTCGCCACCCAACTGAATGTCCACCAATTGCGCGAGCTTGAGAGCGGCGCGGAAGGCATTGCGTCGTTGATGGTAAACCACTTCGCCGGGCAGGCTGCCGCTGTAGATACGGTGGCCGGCTTTTTCGCTGATGGTCAAGGTGCCGTTGCTTTCCCAGGCAACCCGCACACCCTCATGGAAACCTTCGATACGGAAAGCTTCGCCATTCTCAAGATAGCGTTCACCGTCACGGGGAATCATTTCGTCCAGCACCAGCGTCTTGCTGTCCCGGTCGATGTCCACCAGGTAGCTCTGGAAGCGCTGGCTGCGTTCGTGGAAAGTAATGATCAGTGGGTCATGGCTTTCTTGCAGCATCCGCAACGTGCTGGCGATTTCCAGAGGCGTGGTGAGCACCTTGGGTGGCTGCGGTGCATCTTCCGCATTAAGGGCGTTGAACACGGTTCTTCCATCTCCAGGCAAAATACGACTACACGCAAGAACCGGCATTTTGCCAGTATGTAGCGCGCCTTGGATAGGTCACGCTGTAAACCGGCGTCAGGCTTGGCTGCGGGTGCTTGGCTTGACCAGGCGTGAGGTGGAGCCTTGGGCGTTATACAGGGCCGGAGGCTCTCCGCCGTGCAATATGCGCAGCTGATTGGCGGTGGTGGCTTGCTGGAGCTGGATCGACTGACCGTTGAGCAGGTTGGCTTCCTGGCACTGGGCAAGCAAATGATTGAGCTCTTTGCTTTGTGCCAGCAGTTGATCGCCAACTGAAGAGTGGCTGGCCAGTTGTGCCAGGCCGTCATGATCGGCAGGCAGGCCCAGGCTGATCAGAATCTCACTGCGCTTCTTGCCATGCTGTTCGAGCAAGACAATCAGCGACTGTTTGCGCGCCAGGATTTCTTCCAGCAAGGGCATATCCCGGCCGTACAAGGCCAGGGATTCTTCCTTGAGCAACTCGAGCAATTGTTGCGTCGGTGCCAGATCATCAATGATCAGTTGGAGCAAATGTTCGTCGTGGTGCATGGCTGGCCTTGGGTTTTAAGCGTCCAAAAGCCCTGCGCAGGCCTTTGCCTAGCGCTCGGCTTCGAAGTTGAGCAGCTTGCTGGCTACACGGTTGCTGTCGACTTTATAGCTGCCATCGGCGATCGCCTGTTTCAACTCGGCCACGCGGGCTTTATTGACGACGGGTTGATCGCGCAGCGAGTCAGTGACCTTCTGCAACTGTTGAGCCTCATTGCTCAGGTGTACCGATTCCCCACTCTGGCTGGCGGCGGCCTGCTCTGCTTTGGCAGGCAAGGGCTGCGGCTTGGCTTCTACGCTGTCCTTGGCACCGCCGGTGCGCGTATTGCCGGGCAAGGCCGGGGCGTTATTCAAACGACTGAAATCAATGACCATGTTGAAAAACCTCTGGGTATTTGGACGCTTGCCATGTTTTCGGCCATACCCGGGCAAACTTTAGGCTCGATTGACAATAAACCTGTTCGGCTCAATATCCAGCACACAGTGTAGGAAAAGCTGGCATTTGATTCCAGTCATCTATAGCGCCACCTCGACCTGGCCTGGCGCGGTGACTCTCGCCTTGATCACGCGATTGGAGTTGAGGTTCTTGACGCGGATCTGTTCGCTCATGCCGCCGTTGGACAACGCCTCGCCCGGCATTCTGACGTTCAGGCCGCCACTGCTGGCGGAAATCACCACCTGGTCACCTTTGCGAATCACCTCGGCCTGTTCCAGATGAACCAGCGTGAGGACTTGGTCGGTGACCACCGGTCGCGTGAGTTTCTGCCCGACGGCCTGGTCCAGCGACGTCAGGTAGCCCTGGTTGATCAGGCTGATGTCCCGCTCGCGCAACGCCACATCTTCGTAGCCGATGATGCCGGTGCGCTTCAACGGTCGCGCCACGACCACCACGTCGCGAAACAGCTTGACCTGAGCCGGTACAAAAACCGTCCAGGGCGAGGCGCCCTCACAGCGCACCTTTACGGTCACACGGCCGATGGGCTGGGCGGGGCTTTCCAGGGTGGCTGTCAATTCCTTGTCGCACAGTGGCATGCGCAAGCGTGGGTCCAACTGGTTGACCTGAATCTCATAACGCCCCGGCGTCTGGGTGGTCGCCAGATAATCTTCTACAGTGAACTCAAGAAAGCCTTGGGTGACGCCGATAAGTAGATCAGGCAGGGTAACGTTGTCGGCGCGGGCCGTGACGCCCAGGCCCGAGACAAGCAGCGCCAGCGCGGCGCAGAGCAGTCTGCGGTAGCGTGAGCGGCCAGGGTGTCGGGAAACTGTCGTTTTAATATCCATACTCAGTAAATAGCAAAGCTCGTGCCGTTTAGTGTTGGGTACGCGTCGTACCCCTAGGATTTAGGAGTCTGGGCATGGCAGGTGTAATGGATTCAGTAAACCAGCGCACACAGCTGGTAGGGCAGAATCGCCTGGAGTTGTTGCTTTTCCGCCTGGATGGCAATCAGTTGTATGGCATCAACGTGTTTAAAGTGCGTGAAGTGCTGCAATGTCCCAAGTTGACGATCATGCCCAAGTCCAGTCCGGTGGTGTGTGGCGTGGCCAACATTCGTGGCGCGACCATTCCGATTCTTGACCTGGCAATGGCCACAGGGGCCGCGGGTTTGCAAGACCGCCAGAACCCTTTCGTGATCATCACCGAATACAACACCAAGACCCAGGGTTTCCTGGTGCGCTCGGTGGAGCGCATCGTCAATATGAACTGGGAAGAGATCCATCCGCCGCCCAAGGGCACGGGGCGCGATCACTACCTGACGGCGGTGACGCGGGTCGATAACCAGTTGGTGGAAATTATCGACGTGGAGAAGATCCTCGCCGAAGTGGCCCCTACCTCGGAAACCATCTCCGTTGGCGTGGTGGATGCCGAAACGGCACACAAGGCGGTTTCGCTGCGCGTGTTGACCGTGGACGACTCTTCCGTGGCGCGCAAGCAGGTCACACGTTGCCTGCAAACCGTCGGGGTGGAGGTGGTAGCCCTCAATGACGGCCGACAAGCCCTGGATTACCTGCGCAAGCTGGCGGACGAAGGCAAGAAGCCCGAAGAAGAATTCTTGATGATGATCTCTGACATCGAGATGCCGGAAATGGATGGCTACACGCTCACGGCCGAGATACGTAACGATCCACGCATGCAAAAATTGCATATCATCCTGCATACTTCGTTGTCGGGGGTATTCAATCAGGCAATGGTCAAGAAGGTCGGTGCGGATGACTTTCTGGCCAAATTCCGTCCTGATGACCTCGCATCCCGGGTAGTCGACCGGATCAAGGCAGCAGATCACGGCTAGGGGATGTCCCCTGGCGGTCACACGATTTAAGAGGCGGCATCATTGTCTACGGGTAATTTGGATTTCGAACAGTTCCGGGTCTTCCTGGAAAAAGCCTGTGGCATATTGCTCGGTGAAAACAAGCAGTACCTGGTATCCAGCCGCCTCAACAAGCTGATGGAACAGCAGGGCATCAAATCCCTGGGTGAGTTGGTCCAGCGGATCCAGGGTCAGCCGCGCAGTGGGCTTAAAGAAATGGTGGTTGATGCCATGACCACCAACGAAACCTTATGGTTTCGCGATACCTATCCCTTTGAAGTGCTCAAGAACAAAGTGTTGCCGGAAGCCATCAAGGCCAGCCCGGGCCAGCGCCTGCGTATCTGGTCGGCGGCCTGTTCTTCGGGGCAGGAGCCGTACTCGATCTCGATGTCCATCGACGAGTTCGAGCGAACCAACATGGGCCAGTTGAAAGCCGGCGCGCAAATTGTGGCCACGGATTTGTCCGGCACCATGCTCACCAACTGCAAGACCGGTGAGTACGACAGCCTGGCGCTGGGCCGAGGGTTGTCTCAGGAACGCCTGCAACGCTACTTCGATCCCAAAGGGGCAGGGCGTTGGGCGATCAAGGCGCCGATCAAGAACCGCGTCGAATTTCGCTCGTTCAACCTGCTCGACAGCTACGCCAGCCTGGGCAAGTTCGACATGGTGTTCTGCCGCAACGTGCTGATCTATTTCTCGGCTGAAGTGAAGAAAGACATCCTGTTGCGCATCCACGGCACCCTCAAGCGCGGAGGTTATCTGTTCCTCGGTGCTTCCGAGGCGCTCAATGGGCTGCCGGATCACTTCCAGATGGTGCAATGCAGCCCGGGGATCATCTACCAGGCCAAGTAAGCCGCACCCGATCAAAAATGTGGGAGCGGGCTTGCTCGCGAATGCGTTCTGTCAGCCAGAGATAAATTGGCTGACCCACCGCATTCGCGAGCAAGCCCGCTCCCACATTTGTTATGCGCCAGCCCTACTGAAAGCGGCAAGCCCCATTGCCGCTTTACTGGCACTACGCGGAAATCGCTTGCCGCTTTTCTGGCAGAGTCGCCGGCAACTCCCCTGGAAACCCTTGATATACGGGCTCCCGCAAGATTGGCATGCACCTTGCTATAACCCTGCTAACGAACAGCAGGTCAGCCTAAAGGTTTCCGCCATGAGCATCAGCTTCGATAAAGCGCTCGGTATCCACGAACAAGCTCTGGGCTTCCGCGCCCAGCGTGCCGAGGTCCTGGCCAACAACATTGCCAACGCCGACACCCCGAACTACAAGGCTCGGGACTTGGACTTCTCCGCTGTGCTCGCCGCACAACAGGACAAGACCAAGAACGGCACCTTCGCCTTGAATATGACCAACAGCCGTCACATTGAAGCGCAAGGCCTGAGCAAGGGTGACGAGTCGCTGCTGTATCGCACACCGATGCAGCCGTCGATCGACCAGAACACCGTCGACGCCCAGCTGGAGCAATCGAACTACGCCGAAAACTCGGTGAACTTCCAGGCCAGCTTCACCCTGCTCAACAGCAAATTCAAAGGGCTGATGTCAGCCCTGCGTGGAGAGTAAGCCATGTCCCTGTCCAGTGTTTTCAATATTGCCGGCAGTGGCATGAGCGCGCAGACCACGCGTTTGAACACCGTCGCCAGTAACATCGCCAACGCCGAAACCGTCTCCTCGAGCATTGACCAGACCTATCGCGCCCGCCACCCGGTGTTCGCCACCATGTTCCAGGGGGGGCAGGCAAGCGGCAGCGATTCGTTGTTCCAGAACCAGGACGCCGCCGGCTCCGGTGTGCAGGTGTTGGGCGTGGTCGAAGACCAGAGCAATCTGGAGGCCCGTTACGAGCCCAACCACCCGGCCGCGAACGAAAAGGGCTACGTCTACTACCCCAACGTCAACGTGGTTGAGGAAATGGCTGACATGATCTCCGCCAGTCGCTCGTTCCAGACCAACGCGGAAATGATGAACACCGCCAAAACCATGATGCAGAAGGTTCTGACCCTGGGTCAGTGATAAGGGGCGCCAAATAATGGCCATCGTTGATACGTCTAACAACACGGCGGTTCAGGACCTTTTCAATTCCAAGGTCAAGACCGCGACGAACAACAGCAGCGTCAGCGACGCTTCCAAGACGGCGACGGGCAATCAGTCGCTGGGCAAGGATGCGTTCCTGCAACTGCTCGTCACCCAACTGAAAAACCAGAACCCGCTGTCGCCCCAGGACAACGGCGCGTTCGTGGCGCAGCTTGCACAGTTCAGCAGCCTGGAAGGCATCAACACCCTGAACGACTCGGTGAACAACATCTCCAGCAACTTCAGCTCGTCGCAGGCGCTGCAGGCTTCGTCGCTGGTGGGGCGCTCGATCATCATCCAGACCGACAAGGCCATGGTGGATACCAGCAAGAGCATGACCGGTTCGGTGGCAGTAACCTCGGCGGTGGGCAATGTCTCTGTCAAGATCACCGACAAAGACGGCAATGTGGTGCGCACCGTTGACATGGGCGCCCAGAGTGCCGGTACCCAGAGCTTTATCTGGGATGGCAAGAACGACAAGGGCGAGGTTGCCCCAGCTGGCACCTACACCTTCAATGCCACCACCAAGAACGACAAAGGCGACGCAGTGGCCTTGACCACTTCGCTGCCCGCCACGGTCACCAGCGTGACCCTGAGCAAGACCGGCGGCGAAATGCTGCTCAACCTTGCAGGCGGCATGGGCAGCGTCAAGCTGTCGCAAATTCAGACTATCGGTACATAGAGCCGGCTAAATACGGCAGAGGGAGAGAAACATGTCTTTTAATATCGGCCTTAGCGGCCTCTATGCGGCCAACAAACAACTGGACGTGACCGGCAACAACATCGCCAACGTCGCGACCACTGGCTTCAAGTCATCCCGCGCGGAATTCGCCGATATCTACGCGGCTTCCAAGCTGGGCACCGGCCAGAACAGCATCGGCAACGGCGTGAACCTGGCGGCGGTGTCGCAGCAGTTCACCCAGGGCGACGTCAACGGCAGCGGCGGCATCCTCGACATGGCGATCCAGGGTGGTGGTTTCTTCGTACAGAAGGGCAGCGACGGTTCGCTGGAGTACACCCGTAGCGGTGCTTTCCGCGCGGACAAGGATGGCTACATCACCAACAACACCGGCACTTCCCGCCTGCAAGGGTATGCCGCAGACGATAATGGCAAGATCAGCAAGGGTGGCTTGGTCGACCTGCAACTGAATCTGGCGAACCTGCCGCCCAAGGCGTCCACCAAGGTCGACTCCACCAGCAACCTGAACTCCTCGGAGCCGGTGATCGACCAGACGGCCAAGCCGTTTGATCCAACCAAGACCGAAACCTTCACTACCCAGTACAGCACCACCTTGTACGACTCCCAAGGTAACGCGCACCCGATGGTGCAGTACCTGGTGAAAACCGACGGCAACAAGTGGAATGCCTATACCCTGATCGACGGTCGCAACCCTGATGGTTCGGCACCGACCGGCACCCCTTCGACGCCACCTGTGCCGTCGACATTGACCTTTGACGGCGCTGGCAATCTGACTACCGTCGTCACCAATGGTGTGTCCGACAAGACCCTGACCGTTGCCGGTTGGGTTCCCGGCAAGGTAACTGACGGCGTATGGAAGGCTAACGGTGCGGATGCCAACCCGGGTGGTATCGCCATCAACATGGCCAACATTACCCAGTACAACTCGGCCACCTACCGTAACCCTCCGGTCACCGATGGCTATGCCACCGGCCAGATCACCGGCCTGAAGATCGACGGCAGTGGCGTCCTGTTCGCCACCTTCAGCAACCAGCAGAGCAAGGCCATCGGCCAAATCTCCTTGGCCAGCTTCAACAACGAGCAGGGCCTGCAGCCAGCCGGTGCAACCACCTGGAAAGAGACCTTCGCCTCGGGCCAGCCGGGTTATGACAACCCGCAAGCCGGTACACTGGGTTCGATCGTGGCCAACTCCCTGGAGAACTCCAACGTCAACCTGACCAGCGAGCTGGTTGACCTGATCAAGGCCCAGAGCAACTACCAGGCGAACGCCAAGACCATCTCCACCCAAAGCACCATCATGCAGACCATCATTCAGATGACCTGATGCCACCGCGCTAATACCCGCACACAAAAAGGCCCCTCGATCGAGGGGCCTTTTTGTGTGCGCGCGTTAATGGTTTACCGCCTGTTTCATCTCGCCTTGCTGCTGGAACGCCCAGCGCCCATTGCGCCACGTACGGGGCACGGGCGCCTGTCGCCCATCGACCAGCGGGAGAGAGGCATGGCGATGTACAAGCAGTGGGAAGGGGCATCAGCAGGCAGCCATTGGTTTGTCCCGAGTGATTTCAGCGCCGGTGTATACGGACGCAAAAGTCAGTCGGATGAACCCGGGGGAGGCAAGTCCTCTGATGCTGAGTCGGTCAGGCAACTGCTCGATCAACTGAGGGATGCCGAGAAAACATCCAAGAGCCAGACCGTCCAATACCTTCGTGACCAGTTGAACGCGAAGCGCGAAGAACTGGGTGACGAAAAATTCAAAGAGATCATGCAGGAGTTGATCGCGAAGGCGGACGTCTCGTGGCTGGAGATGCTGCGGCGTCTGATGAGGGAATGGTTTCCGGAAACCGACGATACATCACCCAAACCTTCGCCACCTTCTCCTGGCCCGTCGCCAGGTGGGGGAGGCGGTGGTGGCAGGCCAAGCCCCGGCAATTTCGGGCCCAGTGAGCCCATGAGTAATCTGCCGATTACCGAAGGCTCCAAGCATTTCAACTACAAGCCTGATCAAAGTAACCCAGGAAAAAAGCCGGACAACATCTGGAGCGGATTCAGCCAGGGCCCCGATGGCAATTGCGTCACGGTTTCAGCAATAAAGGGCGCAATGATGAAGTTTGGCCAGAAACCCACCGACGTTTTCAAGGAGGTAAAAGAGACGGCAGACGGTTACCACGTGAAGATGCGCGACGGCTTCGAACTTGATCTATCCAAGGATGAATTAAAGCAGGCGGCCAGGTATGCGCAGTTCAAGGGGGACAATCCGAGCATGCTGACCGATGCCAACTTCATGTTCGCAGCGAGCGCCAAGCGGGCACAGATGGAAGGGAATGGCCTGGACGACAACCCGAGTCAATCCAAAAGAAGCTTCGCCCATGCGATGCAAAGTTTGAACAACGGCGAAATGCCCCACGAAGCATTGGATCGCCTGGGTTTGAAAGGGCTTTACCGGCAGTCTTCAAGCGGTGAGCTGGCGAGCGGCAAGCTCGGTGTCGTGGCCTACGATCGCCATTCGATGGCGGTCATCGACGGGCGCGTGGAGTTGTGGGGGCGCCGAGGTGGCGCGCCCAAGCAGGGCATTGCGTACGCGTTCCTCTAAGGCGATAAGCAAAAAGCCCGATAAACCCTATGCAGTCGGGGTCTATCGGGCTTTTTCAATCCAGGGGGACAATACCCCTGAACTGGCTCAGCTTATTGGCAAGCTTCGCAATCCGGCTCGTCAATCGCGCAGGCCTTTGGCACCGGTGCCGGGCCGGCTGGCGCTGCGAGTACCGAGTCATCACCGTGGTTGCCGCTGGACACTGCGTTCAGCTTGCCGGTGTTGATGGTCGACTTCTCGGTGCTGGTGGCGGCCAGGGCACGGAGGTAGTAAGTGGTTTTCAGGCCACGGTACCACGCCATGCGGTAGGTCACGTCCAGCTTCTTGCCCGAAGCGCCGGCGATGTACAGGTTCAGGGACTGGGCCTGGTCGATCCACTTCTGACGACGGCTGGCGGCGTCAACGATCCACTTGGTGTCCACTTCGAACGCGGTCGCGTAGAGCTCTTTGAGTTCTTGCGGGATGCGCTCGATCTGCTGCACGGAACCGTCGTAGTACTTCAGGTCGTTGATCATGACCGAGTCCCACAGGCCGCGGGCCTTGAGGTCGCGAACCAGGTACGGGTTGATCACGGTGAATTCGCCCGACAGGTTCGATTTCACATACAGGTTCTGGTAGGTCGGTTCGATCGACTGCGACACGCCAGTGATGTTGGCGATGGTGGCGGTCGGTGCGATGGCCATGATGTTGGAGTTACGAATACCTTTCTGCACACGGGCACGTACCGGCGCCCAGTCCAGGGTTTCGTTCAGGTCAACGTCGATGTATTTCTGGCCACGGGCTTCGATCAGGATCTGTTGCGAATCCAGCGGCAGGATACCCTTGGACCACAGTGAACCCTGGAACGTCTCGTAGGCGCCACGCTCGTCGGCCAGGTCGCAGGAAGCCTGGATCGCGTAGTAGCTGACCGCTTCCATGGACTTGTCGGCGAACTCGACGGCTGCGTCCGAACCGTAAGGAATGTGCTGCAGGTACAAAGCGTCCTGGAAGCCCATGATGCCCAAGCCAACCGGACGGTGCTTGAAGTTGGAGTTCTGCGCCTGTGGCACCGAGTAGTAGTTGATGTCGATCACGTTATCGAGCATGCGTACAGCGGTGTTGACGGTGCGTTCCAGCTTGGCGGTGTCCAGCTTGCCGTTGACGATGTGGTTCGGCAGGTTGATCGAGCCCAGGTTGCAAACGGCGATCTCGTCCTTGTTGGTGTTCAAGGTGATCTCGGTGCACAGGTTCGAGCTGTGGACCACGCCCACGTGCTGCTGCGGGCTGCGCAGGTTGCATGGGTCCTTGAAGGTCAACCATGGGTGGCCGGTTTCGAACAGCATGGACAGCATTTTGCGCCACAGGTCTTTGGCCTGGATGGTCTTGAACAGCTTGACCTTGCCTGGGTACTCGGTGAGGGCTTCGTAGTACTCGTAGCGCTCTTCGAAGGCCTTGCCGGTCAGGTCGTGCAGGTCCGGTACTTCGGATGGCGAGAACAGGGTCCACTTGCCGTCATCGAAGACGCGCTTCATGAACAGGTCCGGGATCCAGTTGGCGGTGTTCATGTCGTGGGTACGACGACGGTCATCACCGGTGTTCTTGCGCAGCTCGATGAACTCTTCAATGTCCATGTGCCAGGTTTCCAGGTAGGCACACACAGCGCCTTTGCGCTTGCCACCCTGGTTCACGGCAACGGCGGTGTCGTTCACCACTTTCAGGAACGGTACGACGCCCTGGGACTTGCCGTTGGTGCCCTTGATGTACGAACCCAGTGCGCGCACCGGTGTCCAGTCGTTACCCAGGCCGCCGGCGAATTTGGACAGCATGGCGTTGTCGTGGATCGCGTGGTAGATGCCCGACAGGTCATCCGGCACGGTGGTCAGGTAGCAGCTCGACAGCTGTGGACGCAGGGTACCGGCGTTGAACAGGGTCGGGGTCGACGACATGTAGTCGAAGGACGACAGCAGGTTGTAGAACTCGATAGCGCGGTCTTCTTTGTTCTTCTCTTCGATCGCCAGGCCCATGGCCACGCGCATGAAGAACACTTGCGGCAGTTCGAAGCGGATACCGTCCTTGTGGATGAAGTAACGGTCGTACAGGGTTTGCAGGCCCAGGTAGGTGAACTGCTGGTCACGCTCGTGGTTGATCGCCTTGCCGAGTTTTTCCAGGTCGAAGGTGGCCAGGACCGGGTTCAGCAATTCGAATTCGATACCTTTGACGATGTAGGCCGGCAGGGCCTTGGCGTACAGGTCGGCCATCTCGTGGTGAGTGGCACTGTCGGCGACTTTCAGGAAGCCCAGGCCTTCGGCGCGCAGGGTGTCCATCAGCAGGCGCGCGGTCACGAACGAGTAGTTCGGCTCACGCTCGACCAGGGTACGGGCGGTCATCACCAGGGCGGTGTTGACGTCGGTCAGGGCCACGCCGTCGTACAGGTTTTTCAGGGTTTCGCGCTGGATCAGGTCACCGTCGACTTCTTCCAGGCCTTCGCAGGCCTCGGTGATGATGGTGTTCAGGCGGCCCAGGTCCAGCGGTGCGAAGCTGCCGTCGGCCAGGGTGATGCGGATCGACGGGTGCGCTTGAACGGCGGCTTCTTCGGCCGGGGAACGTACGGCACGTTCCTTGGCGCGCGAGTCACGGTAGATCACGTAGTCGCGGGCCACTTTCTGCTCGCCGGCACGCATCAGGGCCAGTTCAACCTGGTCCTGGATTTCTTCGATGTGGATGGTGCCGCCCGATGGCATGCGACGCTTGAAGGTCGCGGTGACCTGTTCGGTCAGGCGGGCAACGGTATCGTGGATGCGCGACGAAGCGGCAGCGGTGCCGCCTTCAACTGCAAGAAACGCTTTGGTGATGGCGACGGTGATTTTGTCATCGGTATAAGGAACGACAGTGCCGTTACGCTTGATCACGCGCAGTTGGCCAGGTGCGGTGGCGGACAGATCCAGGTTCGAATCAGCGGCCTGCGGCACGGAGCCTTGCGGGTTCTCGCGAGTTGTGTCGGTTTGCATGAGGGGGTGTCTCCACATTCTATATTTATTTGGGCACCATCACGGTGCCCACCGTTCCGTCCTGAAGCACTTACAGCAGGCCTGGGCCTGGCATAACAACTTCGGGACAGGAGGAAGGGAGCTCATCGCGCCGCTTCCATGCCGAAGTCTTTGGTTCGGGGCCGGGGAGCCCTTCGCCGTATTCCTGGTGGGTGACAGTGGCCCCATTCAAGCCCTGCAACACCCGTACCGTTTTCTGCCAATCGGGCTGGAAAACGGTTGCCATCCGCGTGCGCGGTTTGGGCTTTCAAAAAATGCTTTGGTTCAACCAGACGCGAGCAAGAAAGCGCTTGAGTTTCTTGCCGGATATGTGTTTGGTCTTTTCGCTGAAAACCCTACATGTAGGGTTTTTTTAGCGCCGAGGTACAAGATAATGCGTTTTGGGGGGCTTAGCAACGCACTACCTGTGGATAACGCTGTGGGTAAAATGTGTATGAATCATGGAACACCCGTGTAGGCCGCATTACTACTGGATTACACCGTTTGTCACCGAATATTCCCGGGTAGAAACTGCCGGCGGGAATTTTGAGGGCGCGAACCCTACCACAAAAAATCGCCATGGCCGAATGGATTTCCCGGCTTGTGTTCAAGGGCCTGTGCATGGCTACAATCGGCCTTTGTTATGCCCTCAAAACATGACAAACAGGCTATGGGGCGGTGGAGGTCTAATTGTGGGAGCGGGCTTGCTCGCGAAAGCAGTGGGTCAGTTGGCACATGCATCGACTGACCCACCGCTTTCGCGAGCAAGCCCGCTCCCACATCCGACCGTGTGAGCCAAAGAAATTCTAATAACAACGAGGTAGCGCATGGAGCAAGAAGCCTGGCAGATACTGATCGTCGAGGACGACGAGCGACTCGCCGAGTTGACCCGTGAGTACCTGGAAAGCAACGGCCTGCGCGTGTCGGTAGAAGGCGATGGTGCCAAGGCCGTGGCGCGCATCATCGCCGAGCAGCCGGACCTGGTGATCCTCGACCTGATGCTGCCCGGCGAAGACGGCCTGAGCATCTGCCGCAAGGTGCGCGAGCGCTATGACGGCGTGATCCTGATGCTCACCGCGCGCACCGACGACATGGATCAGGTGCTGGGCCTGGACATGGGCGCCGACGACTATGTGTGCAAACCCGTGCGCCCGCGCTTGTTGCTGGCGCGTATCCAGGCGCTGCTGCGCCGCAGCGAACCGGTGTTGCCCGTTGCAGTGGAAACCCAGCGCCGCCTGCAGTTTGGCCCGCTGGTGGTGGACAATGCCTTGCGCGAAGCCTGGTTGCAGGAAGGCAGCATCGAACTGACTAGCGCTGAATTCGACCTGCTGTGGCTGCTGGTTGCGAACGCCGGGCGCATCCTGTCCCGCGAAGAAATTTTCATCGCCCTGCGTGGTATTGGTTATGACGGCCAGGATCGCTCGATTGACGTGCGTATCTCGCGCATTCGACCGAAGATCGGCGACGATCCGATCCACCCACGCCTGATCAAGACCATTCGCAGCAAAGGCTACCTGTTCGTCCCCGAAGCCGCTGCCGATATGCCGCTGTGAACTCGATCTTCCTGCGCATCTACGGCGGCATGTGCGCCGCGCTGATCCTGGTGGCGCTGCTCGGCGCCCTGGCGCTGCACCTGCTCAACGACGTGCGCAGCGGCCAGTACCGTGAGCGCCTGGCCCACGGCACCTTTGCGTTGATGGGCGATAACCTGCAACCCATGAGCGCCATTGAACGCCAGCGCGCCTTGGCGGTGTGGGAGCGTTTGCTCGGTATTCCGCTGGAGCTGCGCACGTTCACCGACGCGCAATTGGACCTGAGCCAGCGCAACCGCCTGCAACGCGGCCAGGTCCTGGTGGAACAGACCGGCCCCCACGCGGCGCGGGTGCTGCGGTTGGTCAGCGAGCAAGAGCAACTGGTGCTTACCGGCGAGGTGCAGCAGATCAGCGAGCAATTGGCCCGTGCGACTATTTACCTGCTGGCCGACGAACTGGTGCGTTTCCCGGTGGCCGAACAACCCCAGCGCCTGGCCGACATCAAGCACGCCAAGGGTTTTGGTTTTGAAATGCACTTGACGGCCCTTGACCAGGCCGACATGGACGACGACCAGCGCCGTCGTGTGGCGGAGGGCGATACGGTGATGGCGCTGGGCAAGGGCGGCGATTCGATTCGCGTGTTTGCCGGCATGGTCGGTACCCCGTGGGTTCTGGAGATCGGCCCGCTGTACCAGATGAACCCGTACCCGGCGCAATGGCTGATCCTGATCACCTTGATTGGCCTGACCCTGATCGGCTTGATCGTCTATCTGCTGGTGCGACAACTTGAGCGCCGGCTCAAAGGCCTGGAGGCGGCGGCCACGCGTATCGCCAAGGGCAACCTGGAAGTGCGCGTGCCGGCTCGCGGTGCCGACTCGGTCGGGCGCCTGGCGTCAGCTTTCAATGGCATGGCTGAGCACTTGCAGCAATTGCTGGCGATTCAGCGCGAGCTGGTGCGCGCGGTGTCTCACGAGCTGCGCACACCGGTCGCGCGCCTGCGCTTTGGCCTGGAGATGATCGGTGACGCTGCCACGCCCGAAGCCCGGCGCAAATACCTGGAAGGCATGGATGGCGATATCCAGGACCTCGATGGCCTGGTGGACGAGATGCTCACTTATGCCCGCTTGGAGCAGGGCGCGCCGGAGCTGAATTTCCAGCGCGTGGACCTTAATGCATTGCTCGACCAGGTGATTGGCGAATTATCGCCATTGCGCCCGCAGGTCACCGTCACCCGGGGTATTTGCCTGTCCTCGGCGCATTGGGATGACGCCTGGGTCGACGCTGAACCGCGCTACTTGCACCGCGCCCTGCAAAACCTGGTGAGTAACGCCATGCGCCATGCCAAGGGCCAGGTGCTGATCAGTTATCAGGTAGGGCAGGTGCGTTGTCGCATCGATGTGGAAGACGACGGCCCCGGCGTGCCGGAAAGCGCCTGGGAGCGGATCTTCACGCCGTTCCTGCGCTTGGATGACAGCCGTACCCGCGCTTCTGGCGGGCATGGCCTGGGCTTGTCGATCGTGCGGCGGATTATCTATTGGCACGGCGGGCGGGCGTTGATCAGCAAGAGCAACAACCTGGGCGGGGCGTGCTTTAGCCTGAGCTGGCCCAGGGATCAGGATAAACCCTGAAACCCAACTGTAGGAGCGAGCTTGCTCGCGAAAAACCTCAACGATAACGCGTGCTGCCTGAATAAACGCGGCGCCTGTGAGTTTTTCGCGAGCAAGCTCGCTCCTACATTGCGACAGCCACCAGGCTCAACAACTGCTCCCGTTGCACCACAAACTGCCCTTCCAGCTCTTTGCCATGCTTCCATTCTTGCGAAAGATCGGTCAGCAACCGCAACCGCACCCTCCCAGCCGCTGACCACTCCAACACCTCGGCATGCTCGAAATAAAAGCGCTTGTGCACGATCGGATAGAGCGCCTTGAACAGGCTTTCCTTCACCGAAAACGTCAGCGTCACCAGCAAGGCGTGTTGCTCACGGGGTAGGGCAGCCATGCGCTGCAGCTCATCGGCCGTCAAAATTTCCCCGGCCAGACGGTCCGCCCTTTCCGGTGACAGCAGGTGCTCCAAGTCCATGCCCAGCCCGCGCCATTGCGCCTTGTGCCCGACAATCGCCGCGGCGTGCCCGGTGCTGTGGGTGATGGAACCACTGATATGCCCTGGCCAGACCGGGGCGCGGTCTTCGCCGATGGCCGGGATGCAGTGCAGATGATCGAGTCGTTGCAGCGCTTCGCGCGCGCACAGGCGGCCGGCGAGAAATTCCGCCTGGCGCTTGGCGACCGAGCGCTGGATGCTCGCGGGCGGCGGCACATCGCAGCGCTGGAAATCGCCCGGGCTCAATAAAGTTGGGTCGAATCGCGTGCTCAAAAACACCGTGCCCGGCAAGGGAACCGGCAACGGCCAATGATCATCGAGTGGGGTGCAGCAAGCGGGTAGGGGCGTCATGCGCGGTATTTTGCCGAGTTGGCACGCCAGTGGATAGCCCGGTGCGGTTCAGCTGCGGTTCAGAGCCTGTTCAGGGGGAGTTCAGGGGCGCCTGCGTAGTCTGGACCCCACAGCCTAAACGCGTATGAGGTAACCACCATGACTGCGATCAAAAAGCTGATGTTGGCCTTGACCATGCTTGGCGCCACTGCCGGCGTGCAGGCGTCCGATGGCGCCTTTGCGGCCTTTGGCAGCGAGAAAACCAAGAAATCCAGCAACCTGATCCATCGTGTCAGCTTCGAAGACGCCGGCACCCAGGCCGCGCCTTGGGGCCAGGCCCTGGGCGCTACCCCTGCGCAACCCGACTATCGCAGCGGCTACGCGCACCTGACCGGCCACTACAATGGCATAAAACTGCGCCCCCAAGAGCTGCAGGGCCGCTATGATATCCCCCTGTCGGCTAGTTGAATTGCAGTGGAGAACCTTATGAAATTGCTGGTGGTGGAAGATGAGGCGCTGTTGCGTCATCACCTGTTTACCCGCCTGACCGACAGCGGGCATGTGGTCGAAGCCGTGGCCAACGCCGAAGAAGCCCTGTACCAGACCGGCCAATTCAACCATGACCTGGCGATCATCGACCTTGGCCTGCCCGGTATGGGCGGCCTGGACCTGATTCGCCAGTTGCGCACCCAGACCAAGACCTTCCCGATCCTGATCCTCACCGCCCGCGGCAACTGGCAGGACAAGGTGGAAGGCCTGGCGGCCGGGGCCGACGACTACGTGGTCAAACCGTTCCAGTTCGAAGAGCTGGAGGCGCGCATGAACGCTTTGCTGCGCCGCTCCAGCGGTTTTACCCAATCGACTATTGTTGCCGGGCCGCTGCTGCTAGACCTCAACCGCAAGCAAGCCTCCCTGGACGAGCAACCCCTGGCGCTGACCGCCTACGAGTATCGGATCCTCGAATACTTGATGCGTCATCATCAGCAAGTGGTCGCCAAGGACCGCTTGATGGAGCAACTGTACCCGGATGACGACGAGCGCGATCCAAACGTGATCGAAGTGTTGGTCGGCCGTCTGCGCCGCAAGCTGGAAGGCCCGGCCGGGTTCAAGCCGATCGATACCGTGCGTGGCCTTGGCTACCTGTTCAATGAGCGCTGCCGTTGATTCGTTCGCTACGTGTGCGCCTTATGCTGGCGGCCGCCACCCTGGCCGTGCTGTTTATGCTCGGCTTGTTGCCGGCCATGCAAGGAGCATTCAGCCTGGCGCTGCAGGATTCCATCGAACAGCGCCTGGCGTCGGATGTGACCACCCTGATTTCCGCGGCGCGGGTCGACAATAACCGCCTGCTGAT
This sequence comes from Pseudomonas sp. FJ2-5-13, assembly GCF_029201605.1. Lineage (NCBI taxonomy): Bacteria > Pseudomonadati > Pseudomonadota > Gammaproteobacteria > Pseudomonadales > Pseudomonadaceae > Pseudomonas > Pseudomonas sp. FJ2-5-13. The sequence continues at coordinate 4,535,759 of NZ_CP104045.1, read as the reverse complement.
GCCGGCGCAGTTGCCCGATGAGCGTTTCAACCTCACCGACAGTCGGCTGTTGGGCTATATCTACGACCGTGAAGGCCATCTGGTATGGCGCTCGCGGGCGACCCAGGAAGAAAACATCAACTACAAACCGCGCTACGACGGGCGCGGCAACGAGTTTGCGCGCATTCGCGAGGCCAATGGCCAGGAATTCTTCGTGTATGACGTCGAGGTCCGGCTGCTGGGAGGCAAGAGCGCGGCGTTCAGCATTGTCGCCTTGCAGCCGGTACGCGAATACCAACTGACCCTGGAAGGCCTGCGCGAGAACCTCTACCTCGGGTTCGGCGCGGCCTTGCTGGTGCTGTTGACGCTGTTGTGGCTGGGCCTGACCTGGGGCCTGCAGGCCCTGCGACGCCTGAGCCATGAACTCGACCAGATCGAAGGCGGCACCCGCGAAAGCCTCAGCGAAGAACACCCCCGCGAACTGCTGCGCCTGACCGGCTCCCTCAACCGCTTGCTGCACAGCGAGCGCGAACAGCGTGCGCGCTACCGCGACTCCCTGGATGACTTGGCCCACAGCCTGAAAACGCCGTTGGCGGTGTTGCAGGGCGTGAGCGAAGACATGGCCCAGCGCCCCGAAGAACGTAGCCAGGCGTGGGTGCTGCAATCGCAGATCGAACGCATGAGCCAGCAGATCGGCTACCAGTTGCAGCGTGCCAGCCTGCGAAAAAGTGGCCTGGTGCGTCACCAGGTACGCCTGGAACCGGTGGTGCAAAGCCTGTGCGATACGCTGGAAAAGGTTTATCGCGACAAGCGGGTCACCGTGACGTTTGATCTGCCGCAGGCCTGCGAGGTGCCTATCGAAAAGGGCGCGTTGCTTGAAATGCTCGGCAACCTGCTGGAAAACGCCTACCGCCTGTGCCTCAAGCAAGTGCGTATCAGCCTGGTGGAAAACTTCGACGGCATCGAGCTGTGTATCGAAGACGACGGCCCTGGTGTGCCACCGGACCAGCGTGCACGGATTCTGCAGCGCGGCGAACGGCTCGACCGCCAGCACCCGGGGCAGGGGATAGGGCTGGCGGTGGTCAAGGACATCATTGAAAGCTATCACGCGCGGTTGACGTTGGGGGATTCAGCGTTGGGTGGGGCGGCGTTCAGGATTCACTTTCCTGCCTTGTGATCTGCACTGCCCTCATCGCAGCATGGGTATCTACACAACTTCGGTACGACGCTAAACCTGTGGCGAGGGAGCTTGCTCCCGTGACGACCGGACAGCCGATGCTTATCTACCTGACGCCCCGCGATCCAAATGTGGGAGCTGGCTTGCCTGCGAAGGCGGCCTAACAGTCAACACAGTTGGACCGGGTACATATCCGTTATTTAGGCAACGGCCACTTAGGGTTCCGCCCTGAGGGCGGCTCACTTTCGAAAAGCGCGAAAGTAAGCAAAACGCTCTTGCCCCACCACTCGGCACCTCGCCCAGGCTCGGTGTGCCCGAACGCAGGCAAGCCACACATTGGATGTATGCTTGCCGCCAGTGTGCTTTAGGCCTCGATGCCGAGCATATCCCGCGCCAGCGCCTCGGCGATCCGGATCCCGTCGACACCCGCCGACAGAATCCCACCGGCATACCCTGCGCCTTCACCGGCCGGGAACAAGCCTTTGACGTTCAGGCTCTGCATCGACTCATTGCGGGTAATGCGCAACGGGGACGAGGTACGGGTCTCGATGCCGGTCAGCACCGCATCGTGCAGCGAGTAGCCTTTGATCTGCTTCTCGAACGCCGGCAAGGCTTCGCGGATGGCTTCGATGGCGAAGTCCGGCAAGGCCAGGGCCAGGTCGCCCAACGACACGCCAGGTTTGTAGGACGGCTCCACACTGCCTAGGGCGGTGGAGGGCTTGCCGGCGATGAAGTCGCCCACCAGTTGCGCGGGGGCCTCGTAGTTACTGCCGCCGAGGATGTAGGCGTGGGATTCCAGGCGTTCCTGCAACTCGATACCGGCCAGCGGGCCGCCCGGGTAATCCACCTCGGGGGTGATGCCTACCACGATGCCCGAGTTGGCATTGCGCTCGTTACGCGAGTACTGGCTCATACCGTTGGTCACGACGCGATGGGGTTCCGAGGTCGCGGCCACAACGGTGCCGCCCGGGCACATGCAGAAGCTGTAGACCGAACGGCCATTCTTGGCGTGGTGCACCAGCTTGTAGTCCGCTGCGCCCAGCTTGGGGTGGCCAGCGTATTTGCCCAGGCGTGCGGCGTCGATCAGCGACTGCGGGTGCTCGATACGGAAACCCACCGAGAACGGCTTGGCTTCCATGTACACGCCGCGGTCGTGGAGCATGCGGAAGGTGTCACGGGCGCTGTGGCCCAGGGCAAGAATCACGTGCTTGGAGAGGATCTGCTCGCCGCCGTCGATGACCACGCCGTTCAACTGGCCGTCTTCGATCAGCACGTCGGTGACCCGCTGTTCGAAGCGCACTTCACCGCCCAGGGCGATGATCTGCTCGCGCATGTTTTCCACCACGCCGGTCAGGCGGAAGGTGCCGATGTGCGGCTTGCTGACGTAGAGGATTTCTTCCGGCGCGCCGGCCTTGACGAACTCGTGCAGCACTTTGCGACCGTGGAATTTAGGGTCCTTGATCTGGCTGTACAGCTTGCCGTCGGAAAAGGTACCGGCGCCGCCTTCACCGAATTGCACGTTGGACTCGGGGTTGAGCACGCTTTTGCGCCACAGGCCCCAGGTGTCCTTGGTGCGTTGGCGTACTTCCTTGCCGCGCTCGAGGATGATCGGCTTGAAGCCCATCTGTGCCAGCAGCAGCCCGGCGAAAATCCCGCAGGGGCCAAAGCCCACCACGATTGGCCGCTCAGCCAGGCCTTCCGGCGCCTGGCCCACCACCTTGTAGCTGACGTCCGGTGCCGGATTGACGTTGCGATCATCGGCAAACTTGAGCAGCAGAGGGGCTTCACCCTTCACGTTCAGGTCAACGGTGTAGATGAAGCACAGCTCAGAGGTCTTTTTACGCGCATCGTAGCTGCGCTTGAACAGGGTGAAATCGAGCAGGTCATCACTGGCGATGCCCAGGCGCTGCACGATGGCAGTGCGCAGGTCTTCTTCGGGATGGTCGATGGGCAGCTTGAGTTCAGTGATTCGTAACATGACAGGATCCGGTAGGCGGCGGGCAAGAAGGCCGGCTGTTTTGCAAACCGGCGATTATAAGCCCCAATGGCGACTTTCCGTCAGGTTAATCGTCCCGCGAGCCGCCGAACGCCGCGCAACCGCGCTGCACCTGGCCGTTCACGCGCAACTCGGCGCTCATGTGTTGCAGGCTGCCGCTCACACTGTCGACGCAGCGCTGGGGCGCCACCCACAGTTCGATGTGCTGGTTATTGGCTTCGGTCATCAGGTTGAAACGGCCGTCGCCCAGTTGTTCCTCGACGTACGGCACTGCCAAAGGTGGCTGGCCTTCGCGTTCCAGCACCATGCCCTTGGCCGTGACATTCATTGCCCAGGCGGGTTTATGGCCATTGGCCCGCAGGATCATGCGCTTGAAGTCCGGGTCGGAGCAGGCTGAGGTCGAGCGTTCGACGCGATACAGCTGTTGCAGGTCCACTGAGCCCTGGGTGCCGCTGGCGACCCCGGAAAACTTGCCACGCAGGTCGGCAAACAGCATGCCCTGCTGGCCGGCCAGCGAGGCCGCTTCCTGCAGGACGCTGGTGCCGCCGGTGTCGTTGACCACGTAGCTACGCTGGTCGCCACACGGCTGGAACAGCAGTTTGCCGTCCACCGCCGTCAACTCACCCTGCATACGGGTCAGCCCGACAGTCGATGGCTTGGCCGGCTCGCTTTCAAACAATTGGCAGGCGGCGAACAGAGGAAGCAAGGCAAACAGGGCGAGGGTACGGGCGGCGCGCATTATCGGGTCTCCAGGCAAGTGCCGCCACGTTACGCAGGCTGGCCGTGCATCACAAGCCCGCTTGCCAGCTTCAGGCGTTTCTTACAGATATCACCTTCAACCTACGATAAAGGTCTGACCGGTTTGCAGGCCCTCGACGCTTTTCGCGTAAGCCAGCGCCACATCGGCGGCGGGGGCAGGTTTATAGCCGCGGAAATAAGGGGCATAGCTGCCCATGGCTTCCAGCAACACCGTCGGGCTGACCGAGTTGATGCGCAGGCCGCGTGGCAACTCAATGGCCGCCGCTTTGACGAAGGCGTCCAATGCACCGTTGACCAGGGCTGCTGAAGCGCCGGTGCGGATCGGATCACGGTTCAGAATGCCGCTGGTGAACGTGAACGAAGCGCCATCGTTGGCGTACTCACGACCGATCAACAGCAGGTTGACCTGGCCCATCAGCTTGTCACGCAGGCCCAGTTCGAAATCGCTGTCGTTCATGTCTGCCAGGGGCACGAAGTTGACGTTGCCTGCCGCGCAGATCAGGGCGTCGAACTTGCCGGTCTGCTCGAACAGCCTGCGGATCGAGGCGCTATCTCTGATATCCACCTGAAAGTCGCCGCTGGTGCGGCCGATGCTGATCACTTCGTGGCGCTGGGCCAGTTCCGCCTTGACCGCTGAACCGATGGTGCCGCTGGCACCGATCAATAGGATTTTCATCGTGCTGTTCCTCTGGGCTGATTCCCTGTAGGAGCGAGCTTGCTCGCGAAGAACGTCAACGATCACGCGATAAAACTGACTACACGGCGGCGATCTTGAGTTTTTCGCGAGCAAGCTCGCTCCTACAGTGGTATGGGTTTGCATTCAGTCTAGTGTGGCTTTTTAGTTGGATAAACGCGCTAATAGGCAACCTTTGGTTCTCAAATGGAAACAATCCATGAGCGAAATGGATGACCTGGCGGCGTTCGCCGTGCTGATCGAAGCCGGCAGTTTCACCGTGGCGGCTGCACAATTGGGCTGCAGCAAAGGGCAGTTATCCAAGCGCATCAGCCAGTTGGAAGCGCAGTTCGCCGTGGTACTGCTGCACCGCACCACGCGCAAGCTGAGCCTCACCGCTGCCGGCGCGGCGTTGCTGCCCCAGGCACAAGCGTTGGTGGTGCAGGTGGAACGCGCCCGCCAGGCCTTGGCGCGACTCAAAGATGATTTGGCCGGCCCTGTGCGTATGACCGTTCCGGTGTCGTTGGGCGAAACCTTCTTCGATGGTTTGTTGCTGGAATTCTCCAAGCAATATCCCCAGGTGCAGATCGAGCTGGAGCTCAATAACAGCTACCGAGACTTGGCACGCGATGGCTTTGACTTGGGCGTACGCTCCGGCGCCATCGAGCATGAACGCCTGGTGGCCAAACCCTTGCTGGCCTGGCATGAAATGACCTGCGCCAGCCCGGCTTATCTGGAACAGCATGGCGAACCACTGACCCCGGCGGACCTGGCGGCGCACAGCTGTCTGCTCAACAGCCATTACAGCGGCCGCGAGGAATGGTTGTACCACCAGCAACACGAACTGCTGCGGGTAAAGGTGAGCGGCACCTTCGCCTCCAACCACTACAACCTGCTGAAAAAAGCCGCGTTGGTCGGCGCCGGTATTGCCCGCCTGCCGTCCTACGTTCTACCTGCGGAACTGGCTGACGGCCGATTGCGCTGGCTGCTGCGCGACTATCAGACACGCAGCATGCCGATGTACCTGGTGCATCCCTATCAGGGCGGCCTGCCACGGCGTACCCAGGTGTTGGCCGACTACCTGGTGGACGGGTTCAAGCGCAGCGGCGAGGCACTGGACCGACTTCAGCGATAACGACGGGCAATCAGGTGGTCGACGGACAGCCAACCCGGCCCTTTGGCAAGCAACAGCAATAACAGCGCCAGCCAGGTGCCGTGAGTGGGATAGGCGTCGGGGTAGACGAACAGCTGGATGGTCAGGGTCATACCGATCAAGGCCAGGGCCGAAAACCGCGTGGCGAACCCCAGCAGGATCAATACCGGAAAAAAGTGCTCGGCAAAGGTTGCCAAGTGCGCGGCCACCTGCGGCGACAGCAGAGGCAGTTGGTATTCGCTGCGAAACAAAAACAGGGTCGAGGCGGCAAGTTTGGGCTCGCCCCATTGGAAGGTGCCGCTGATCAGGTCGATGGCAAAGCCCTCGACCTTGGTCTGCCCGGACTTCCAGAACACCGCCGCAATGGAGAAGCGCGCGATAAAGGCGATCAGGCTGTAGGGGATTTTTTCAAACAGTGCGACGGTTCGCTTTACCAGACAGGGAGCGGGAATGTTCATGGCAATACCTCGGGTGGCAGGTGCAAATGGGTAATGGCGTCGTGGCTGATCAACAGCGTGAGACATTGGTGCAAATCGAATTCGGTGGAGGCTTCCAGAGCATCAGCTATGGCCATCTCCAACCCAGCGCCTTGGTTGAGGCGGTTGATAAAGGTCACTGATCCGCTGTCGACGGCGAATACCTTGACCGCCAACCCTTGGCGCAAGACCAGCGCGCCTTGGGCATACCAGGGGTTCAAGCTGGCGACGGCCCCGTCGGTCTGGTGCGCCGCCCAAACCGATACCACCGCGTAGGAAGATTCCAGCGTGGCGAGTGACGGATGCAGTCGTACACGCAGTTGCCCCAGTTGCGCGCAACCTTGCAGTTGCTCAAGTACGCTGTGCTGATCCAGTACCTGGCAATCCGCCGCGTGATAAGCGCGAACCCGTAAGCGTTCCAGCCGAGCGACATCGGCCAGGTAGGGCACGCTCGAGGCCGGTTCGAAAGCCTGGATAAAGTCGGCGAACGTGCCGCCGTACTCACTGATCAACGGGCTGATAGGCGGGTGGGCCTGGACATACAGGCCGGCCATGGCGCGGAAAAACTCATCGCCGACCAGTTGCCGCGCCACCGGGTAGGCGGCTACCAAGGCATTGATCAACGCGCTATGGACATTGTTGCGATACACCGCAAAGCGGCTCGCCGGCTCGGCACCGTTGCTGCTGAACACGCCCTCGGGGCAGGTTGCTTGCGGGGCCAGTAAAGCCTGGGCAAATGCCTGCTGAATACTCATCGGGCCACCTGCGACAAATACCCTTCGGCCTGTCGAGCCTCTGCTTGCAAAACGCTGAACGCGGGCACCTGGTTATCCCGCTCGATCAGCGTGGCCACAGCTCCCGTCCGCGCCAATACCTGTGCGTACAGCTGCCACACGGCGTTATCGATCGGCGCGCCGTGGTCATCGATCAGCAGGCGGTCGCCCAGGCTGTCAGTGTCTTCGGCAAAGCCGGCCAGATGAATCTCACCCACTGCGTGCAATGGCAGGGCATCGATGTAGGCCAGCGGGTCGCGCTGATGATTGATGCAGGACACGTAGACGTTGTTGACGTCGAGCAGCAGGCCGCAACCGGTACGGCGGATGATCTCGCTGATAAAGTCGGTTTCGTCCAGGGTAGAGCGCTGGAACTGCAGATAAGTGGACGGGTTTTCCAGCAGCATCGGACGCTTGAGCGTGCTTTGTACTTGGTCGACGTGTGCGCATACCCGCTCCAGGGTGCTGGCGTCGTAGGCCAGGGGCAGCAGGTCGTTGAGAAACACCGGGCCGTGGCTGGACCAGGCCAGGTGTTCAGAAAAAGACTGGGGTTGGTAGCGTTCGATCAGCGTGGCCAGGCGAGCCAAGTGCTCGCGGTCCAGAGGGCCTTCGCCGCCGATGGACAGGCCGACGCCATGCAGTGACAGGGGGTACTGCGCACGAATCAACCCCAGATAGTGGTGAAACGGGCCGCCGGCCACCATGTAGTTTTCGGCGTGTACTTCGAAAAAACCGATGTCGGGGCGGGTCTCGAGCACCTCGGTGAAGTGCTCGGTCTTGAGCCCCAGCCCGGCCCGATAGGGCAGGCCGGGCGCCTGAGCCGGTGAGACCGCGTGTTGGGCTGTAAGTGTCATCATCAGTACTCAGGCTGCGCGGGGGTCAGGATTGGGCGGTGAAGGCCGCTTCCTGGCCAAAACCGGTCGGCGAGGTGGTGCTTGGGGTCTGGGTGCACGTGCCGGCGGGGACCAGTTTCCAGGCATTGGCCTGGTCTTTGGTTTTGGAGGTGCCAGCGCAGGAAGTACCGGCGCCCGCGGCGCAGTCATTCTTGCCGGCTTCAGCCACGCCGAAGCATTTCTGCATGTCGTCGGCCGCGTGGGCGGTGGTGGTCAGGGCGGACAGGCTCAGGGCAGAACCAAGGGCCAGAACGAGGGTGGCAGCGGACAGTTTGGTGGTCATGGTGTGTCTCCAGCAGTGGTTGAATGCGCAGGCTTGATTGCCTGCATGCACCACTAGAGAGAGCTCGACGAATTGCGTTACACAAACCTCGAAAATAAATTAAATATTAGGGTTCACACCAAACAAATGTGGGAGCGGGCTTGCTCGCGAATGCAGTGTGTCAGCCAACAGTTTCCTGGCTGATTCACCGTATTCGCGAGCAAGCCCGCTCCCACATTTTTGATCCGGTTTCTATGGCCGCCTGTGTTTAGCCGCCCAGGTACGCCTCCCGCACTTTCGGATCGGTCAGCAATTGCTCACCGGTGCCCTGCATCACCACTCGGCCATTCTCCAGCACATAGGCACGGTCAGCGATTTTCAGCGCCTGGTTGGCGTTCTGCTCTACCAAAAACACCGTCACCCCGTCCTTGCGCAGCTGTTCGATGATGTCGAAGATCTGCTGGATGATGATCGGTGCCAGGCCCAGGGAAGGCTCGTCCAGCAGCAACAGCTTTGGCTTGCTCATCAGCGCCCGGCCGATGGCGAGCATTTGCTGCTCGCCGCCGGACATGGTGCCGCCGCGCTGGCTGAAGCGTTCCTTGAGACGGGGGAACAGGTGCAGCACCTTGTCCATCTGCTCCTGGTAATCGCCCTTGTCGGTAAAGAACCCACCCATGGCCAGGTTCTCTTCGACGGTCAGGCGCGAGAACACCCGACGGCCTTCCGGCACCACCGCAATGCTCTTGCGCATGATCTCGGCGGAGTGCTTGCCCACCAGTTCTTCACCCATGTAGCGGATGCTGCCACTGTAGGCTTGCGGCGAACCGCACAAGGTCATCAGCAAGGTCGATTTGCCGGCGCCGTTGGCGCCGATCAGGGTGACGATCTCACCCTGGCGCACTTCCACATTGACGCTGTGCAGGGCCTGGATCTTGCCGTAGAAAGTGGAAACGTTTTCGAATTGCAGCATTTTACGCTTCCCCCAAATAGGCTTTGATCACTTCAGGATTGTCGCGGATCTGCTCCGGCGTCCCGTTGGCCAGCGGCGTGCCCTGGTTGATCACCACGATGTGGTCGGAGATGCTCATGACCAGTTTCATGTCGTGTTCGATCAACAGCACCGTGGCGTTGTTTTCCTCGCGCAGCACGCTGATCAGCGCCTTGAGGTCTTCGGTTTCCTTGGGGTTCAGGCCGGCGGCGGGTTCGTCGAGCATCAGAATCCGCGGGCGGGTCATCATGCAACGGGCGATTTCCAGGCGACGTTGCTGGCCGTAGGCGAGGGTGCCGGCGGGGCGGTTGGCGAACTCGGTCAGGTTGACCTTGTCCAGCCAGTACGCCGCGTATTCCATGGCCTCGCGCTCGCTCTTGCGGAACGCCGGGGTCTTGAACAGGCCGGCGAAGAAGTTGGTGTTCAAGTGACGGTGCTGGGCGATCAACAGGTTCTCGACCGCCGTCATGTCCTTGAACAACCGCACGTTCTGGAAGGTACGCACCACGCCTTTGCGCGCGATTTCGTGGCCGGCCAGGCCCTGGATCGGCTGGCCGTCCAGCAGGATGCTGCCACCGCTCGGCTTGTAGAAACCGGTGAGGCAGTTGAACACCGTGGTCTTGCCGGCGCCGTTGGGGCCGATCAGGGCTACCACTTGCTTCTCTTTGACGGTCAGGGCCACGCCATTGACTGCCAGCAAACCGCCGAAGCGCATGCTCAAATTTTCGACTTTCAGGATCTCGCGGCTCATTTGCGCAGCTCCATGTGTGGACGTTGCATGGGCAGCAGGCCTTGAGGGCGCCAGATCATCATCAGCACCATCATGGCGCCGAACATCAACATGCGGTATTCGCTGAACTCACGCATCATTTCCGGCAGCAGGATCATCACGATGGCCGCAAGGATCACGCCCAATTGCGAGCCCATGCCACCCAATACCACGATGGCGAGAATGATCGCCGACTCGATAAAGGTGAACGATTCCGGCGTCACCAGGCCTTGGCGAGCGGCGAAGAAGCTGCCGGCAAAACCTGCAAACGCAGCGCCCAGGGTGAATGCGGAAAGTTTGATGATGGTCGGGTTCAGGCCCAGGGCGCGACAGGCGATTTCATCTTCGCGCAACGCTTCCCAGGCGCGCCCGATGGGCATACGCAGCAGGCGGTTGATCACGAACAGGGCCGCCAATGCCAGCAACAGCGCGACCAGGTACAGGAACACCACTTTGCTCACCGGGTTGTAGGCAATCCCGAAGTACTCGTGGAAGGTCTGCATGCCTTCGGCGGCGCTGCGGTCGAACGACAGCCCGAAGAATGTCGGCTTGGGGATGCTGCTGATGCCGTTGGGGCCACCGGTGATGTCGGTAAGGTTACGCAGGAACAGGCGAATGATTTCGCCGAAGCCCAGGGTCACGATGGCCAGGTAGTCACCGCGCAGGCGCAGCACCGGGAAGCCCAGCAGGAAGCCGAACGTGGCCGCTGCCATACCGGCCAGTGGCAGGCAGATCCAGAAGCTCCAGCCCAGGTAATGCGAGAGCAGCGCGTAGGTGTAGGCACCCACGGCGTAGAAGCCCACATAACCCAGGTCGAGCAGGCCGGCCAGGCCCACCACGATGTTCAGGCCCAGGCCCAACAACACGTAGATCAGGATCAGGGTGGCAATGTCGACCGCGCCGCGCGAGCCAAAGAACGGCCAGATCAGCGCCGCGATGATCAACCCGATGATGATGTAGCGCTGGGTGCGCGGCAGGGTCAGAAATTGGCTGACCTTGGGCGACACCAACGGGCCACGGTTGCCCTTGAACAAGGCTCCGACCTGCTGGGTGAACAGTACACGCAGGAACATCAGCACCGAACACAGCGCGATGACAGTCAGGGTGACAGGCCCGGTGCCATGCACTTCCAGGTTGATGCCGACAATGCTCAGTTTGAGACCGAGTACCGGAAAGGCCACGGCCCAGACCAGCAAGGCGCTGAAAAACGCCGATTTAAGATATCTGCTCATACTTTCTCAACCTCCGGACGGCCCAGGATGCCGGTCGGACGGAACAACAACACCAGAACCAACAGGCCGAACGCGACGACGTCCTTGTACTGGTCACCGAAGATATCGGCGCCAAAGGCTTCGGCCACACCCAGCACCAGCCCGCCGAGCATGGCGCCCGGAATGCTGCCGATGCCGCCCAATACCGCTGCGGTAAAGGCCTTGAGGCCCACCAGGAAACCGGCGTTGGGGTTGATCACGCCGTATTGCATGCTCAGCAACACGGCCGCCACGGCCGCCAGCGCAGCACCAATGACGAAGGTCAGGGCGATGATGTTGTTGGTGTTGATGCCCAGCAGGTTGGCCATCTTGATGTCTTCGGCACAGGCCCGGCAGGCGCGCCCCAGACGGGAGCGGGAGATGAACAGCGTCAGGCCCAACATGGCCACCAGGGTGACCACGAAAACCAGAATCTGCATGTACGAAATCAGCACTTCCTGTGCGCCACCCGGGCCGAAGGAGATGCTCCCCGGAATCAGGTTGGGAATGGACTTGTCCTTGGAGTCCTGGGACAGCAATACGGTGTTCTGCAGGAAAATCGACATGCCGATGGCAGAAATCAGCGGGATCAAACGGTTGCTGCCCCGCAGGGGACGGTAGGCAACCCGCTCGATGCTGTAGCCATAGGCACTGGTCACGATGATCGACGCCAAAAACGCAGCGGTCATCAACAGCGGCAGGGAGTGGATCCCCATCATGGCCAGCCCGGCGAGGGCGATGAAGGCCACGTAGGAACCAATCATGTACACCTCGCCATGGGCGAAGTTGATCATTCCAATGATGCCGTAAACCATTGTGTAGCCAATGGCTATCAAGGCATAGGTGCTGCCAATGGTCAGGCCATTAACCAGCTGTTGGAAAAAATGATAGATCTCAGGCATTACAGCGCTCCTAAAAACCCGATACGCATTTCACTGGTGGAGTCATTTCCGGCTCGGTGCCCTGTTCTGTGACCAGGTTGCACAAAGCGTTTGCCAGCGAACCGCTGGTGACGGTTTTAAGATTTTCAGGTGAGCCAGCGCCCGGATCGCGGGTGACATGGCCCATAAACCTCGTAAAACAAAGCCCACTGCTTGCACAGTGGGCTTGTTGACCAGTAACGCCTGGCTTACTGAGGGGAAACTTCGGTTTTTGGTTTACCGAAGTGCCATTCGTAGACCACGAACTTGAAGTCCTTCAGGTCGCCCTTGGCGTCGAAGCTCAGGTCGCCCGTAGGGGTCTTGAAGGTACCGGCGTGGATGGCCTCGGCCACTTTGGCGGTGTCTTCGCTTTTGGCCGCAGCAATACCACCGGCAATCACTTCAACTGCCGAGTAGGCCGGGAACACGAACGGACCGGTTGGGTCCTGCTTGTTCTTGGCGAACTCTTCAACGATGGCTTTGTTGGCTGGGTCGGTGTCGAAGGATTTCGGCAGGGTTACCAGCAGCCCTTCGGAAGCGCCCTGGGCGATTTGCGAGATCGAGTCGTTACCCACGCCCTCTGGGCCCATGAACTTGGCGTTCAGGCCTTTTTCCTTGGCTTGGCGCAGGATCAGGCCCAGCTCAGGGTGGTAGCCGCCGTAGTAAACGAAGTCGACGTTGGCTTGCTTGAGTTTCTGGATGATCGAGGAGAAGTCTTTGTCACCGGCGTTCAGGCCTTCGAAGACGGCAACCTTGGTGCCTTTTTCTTCAAGGGTCTTCTTCACGGCGCTGGCGATGCCTTCACCGTATTGCTGCTTGTCGTGCAGTACGGCAACGATTTTCGGCTTCACGTGGTCGGCGATGTAGTTGCCGGCCGCTGGGCCTTGCGCGCTGTCCAGGCCGATGGTGCGGAAGATCAGCTTGTAGCCACGGGACGTGATTTCAGGGCTGGTGGCAGCCGGGGTAATCATGATGACACCTTCGTCTTCATAGATATCCGACGCTGGCTGAGTGGAGCTGGAGCAGAGGTGGCCGACGACGAACTTGACGCCGTCATTGACCACTTTGTTGGCAACGGCCACGGCTTGTTTAGGGTCGCAAGCGTCGTCGTATTCCTTGGCTTCAAGCATCTTGCCGTCTACGCCGCCCTTGGCGTTGATGTCTTTGATGGCTTGCTTGGCACCCATGAATTGCATGTCGCCGTATTGCGTCACCGGACCGGTCTTGGGACCGGCGATGCCGATCTTGATGGTGTCGGCTGCGAACGAATGGCCGGCAACCCCAGCCAGGACCATAGCGGCAAACAGTTTGGAAATCTGCTTAGTAGCCTTATTCATAGTGCTCCACTCTTACTGTTGTATTTTTTATAGTTCTAGCGGCCTTGTGAGCTGCAGAACCGGATCAGATATCGCGGATATCCCCCCGGCATTGCCCTGGCAACTGTACCGGTACAGTGTAGAGCGCTGGCTGATCGCTTGAAAAGCTGGCAGCTGGGGGCAAAACCTGGGTATGTCGCTTAAATGAAAGAAAAAGACAGAATCGCGGCGGGTTGCTAACAGCTTTCAAGGCATTCCTTGGCTTTCCTGGCACTTTCAATCGCTACTTCATTTGCTACTGGGTTTTTCTGCCTGAGCGACGGGGCTATGATTGCGCCGATTTTTTACTCAGGTGAATTCCCATGACGCAAGAACCAAGCACCCTCTATGCCAAGCTGCTCGGTGAAACCGCCGAAATTTCCTGGAAGGAGCTTGAGCCGTTCTTTGCCAAGGGTGCCCTATTGTGGGTCGATGCCAGCCTGGATTTGATCGAGGCTGCCGAGGGAATGGCCGAAGACAACCGGGACAAAGTCGCCGCCTGGCTAGCCGCCGGGAGCCTTGGCGAAGTGTCTGCGACGCGGGCATTGGACCTGGTTGAACGGGATCCGAGTTTATGGGCGGTGGTGGTCTCGCCCTGGATTCTGATCCAGGAAAGGGCACGACTCTGAGGCGCTGCACTTATTTGGCGCGAACTTACGGAGGGTTAAAGTGTGTAATCGAGTAGCGTGATGGCTCTTTGCCGTGAAGAAACGTCACACGCCAGGGTGACGTTAACGTCACGGGCACAGTTGTATGCCTTCTGCCACGCCGTTTTAATTGTTATAGGGTATGTCAGGATCTTCCCGGTAAGTATGTAACGCTGTTTCCAGCGACACATCCGTAATTCTCAGCCCTGAAATCATTGACTCAGGGCTCGACCATGCAACCGACTTACCGATTGTCCTCCACGCCTGCCGCAAGCCTTGCGGCGACGCAGGACAACGAATACAAGACCCATTACCGCGACCAGCTCCAGGGCATCGACACCACACTGCAGTTCCTGCGGTCTCGCCCCACCTTCTCGGCCTTTATCAATGAACGGGTAAATGCGACGTTCACATCGCCCGCAAACCTGGACGCGTCTCGGGTATTTATCAAAAGCGATCCGAGCGACGTTGTGGTTGCGCAGGACGCCGTTCAGGCGACTCGGCTGCTTCCTAGCGTGATGGATGCTGTCATCAGACGAATCGTTGACCAGCAACCCGCGTCTTTTGCCAGCCGCAGCACTACTTTTACCTTTGACCGCGACAAGGACGCCGACGAGCAGTTGCCCTCATCGCTGACACCGGCTGCATTTGACACGTTTCTCGATGAACTGTCGGCTTCGCTGCAGACGGCCTATCGGGCGTGCCTGGATACTTTCTGGAAACAGGCAGTCAGTACGACCGACCCGCGCTTGCCCCAGGATTCTGTGATCTCGGCACGTAGCAAACAGATCAGCGTAGAGGCTTCGTTGCTCAGGGCCGATGGGACGCTTAACACCAACGGCTTGCGCCTGGTCGAGACGTTCGTGGCATATCCCGATGCGGTCGCACGGCAAGCACGGCCCAACAGGCCAGCGGCTTACGCCGTGGTGTTGAAGGGCGCAGGTACTGGCGCTGATATGCCTTTGCAGGGTGCGGTGATGCTGACCGCTAGGGACCCTTTCGATTCGTCCTCCAACAGGAGTAAGCCGCTTGCACCGCTCGTGGCTCGCCCGGTAACAACCAGCGTCAATGTGGGTATCGTCGTTTTGTTTACACCTAATCGCGGCCTCGAGGCGTTCCAGTCCTTGGCGCTTCTGGATCAGGAACTGCATCGGCGAATAAACACCGACTACGAGTTCGATGGCCTCTTCTCCCTGCTTGCGGACAAACACTACGAACCCGCGACGGCCCTGCGTGACAAGGCACAGACCACCGGTTGCTTTGACTACAAAGAAATCCTTGAATCAGTCTTCAGCGCCAGCGTGGCGGCGCAGTATGAAAAGCTGGTCGATGATTTTGCGTTCATGGTGAGTCGGTATCAGCGCCGGGGCACGGATGAAGACTTCAGCCAGCTGCCAGTCAGCCTGGATCGAACCATGGACATGCAAAAGTGCTTCGGCGTCAGCGAGGTGTTGCGCGCT
Organism: Pseudomonas sp. FJ2-5-13; assembly: GCF_029201605.1. Lineage (NCBI taxonomy): Bacteria > Pseudomonadati > Pseudomonadota > Gammaproteobacteria > Pseudomonadales > Pseudomonadaceae > Pseudomonas > Pseudomonas sp. FJ2-5-13. The sequence goes on along the minus strand of NZ_CP104045.1, from coordinate 4,520,229 downwards.
CGTGAAACCAAACGCTCCAAAGCCGAACTCGAGCAGTTTTTAAGCGCGGCCTCAGAGGCCGACAAACAGGCCTGGGCAGCGGCCGCGCGTGACTACCTGGGCGAACTTGAACGTGCTTATACCGGGGAGGGGCTGCCCTCGGTTTTACAGTATGGTGACCAGCAGGCGCTATTGGCCTACAGCAGTGAGCAACTGGCGCAGGCGCTGGAAAACCAGTACGGCATCGAGACGGACCCGTGCGATATTCAGGTCACTGTTCGTCGGCCCAACCCCGCGCCAGGTCTTTATTTTCCCGGCGCCAGGCCCAATCCGCAGAGTGGCCAGCCGCACTATTCCACTGACACTAAAAGCCTGGCGGCGCTGGCCCTGGAAAATGTCGACTATCTGGACGAGGTGTTTGTGGCCAAGTCCCAATTGAGCCTGTACGGGGAACCCTACACGGCGTTGACCACGCAACAGGTCAAGGACCTGGTACGTGACGTGGATATTGGCGGCTCCTACATTGAGTTTCTCAATAAACGTCTTCTGACATCGGCCGAAGCCAAGCAGCTCAAGCAGAGTTTCGTCGACGTCATGTGCAAGCAGCTCAGGGTCGATGGGATTGAAGCCAAGATTGCCAAGGACTTTACGAGCGACAGTTATGCACGGGTCAAAAGCGTGCTTGACCACCCCACCGAGACTGCGGAGCGGGCCAAGGTGGGGGGCTATAAAGTCAGCGTTTCGGCGCTTTATATACGTGATATTCACGTGCGCGGTGTCCTGGCGGTTACCTGCGCCAACCCGAAAAACAATGTGATCGCCTTGTATACCCCACGGTCCCCGGATGGGCGCGCCTTTCGCGAATACACCGGTATGACGCAACTGCTGGATCAATTCGTCAATAACAATGCGTGGCAGGATTATTTATTTGAGCGCATGGATGGTTCTGCGCTGCCACGACTGCGAACCACATTCAGAAGAGGGATTTTTCGAAGCGAGATCTCTCTGTGGGGCATCAAGGGCAATTTTCTGGAGCGGGCCTACGATTTCGAGGCCCGCGCTGCCATCGCTCAGGCTGACCGCAAGACCACCAGTACCCATGAGTCAAATGTGCGCAGCACCTGGACGGTAATCGAAGGGTTGGTAGAAGTGGCGTTAGCGGTTTTCCCGGTCAAGGTGACGTTTGTCATTGGCTTGGTGCGCAGCGCAATGGCGTTGAGTGCCGCCCTGGATGCTTTGCAAAATGATGACAGCGTGGGGGCGACTCATGAGTTTGTCAGGGCATTCGGCTATATGGTGGGGGCGTTGATTGACGGTGCGGTGGGGTTCGCGCCTGTGCGCCTTCCTTCGGCGCGGCCAGGCTTGCCGCACCAGATGGCGCTCAACGCGGCGCCCAAGGACGTCACGCCATTGGCCGGCTGGGAAAGCCAAGGGTTTTATACCCGCGCGGGAAAAGGCTCGACGCCCGGACAGCATTTCCTTAAGGAAAAGGACCAGTGGTTCAAGGTCATCTATGACGAGACGACGGCAATCGGAACCTGGCGTTTGCAGAACCCACGTCGAGACGGTCGGCATCACTATCACCTGCCGCCTATTACTCGCAACACGGCTAACGAATGGATCATACGCTCGCCCGAGATTGGCCTGAGGGGCGGTTATCACTCGCGTATGGCACGTGATGACCTGATGCGGCTCTACCCAGACCTGGGTGAGGTGCAAGCGGCGCGGGTCTTGGATTCGTTCGAGTTTCCTGCCGGGCGGGAGCGGGCCATGGAGCTTCGTCTGGTGCGGCGTCTGGGGGATGGCCCACTGGAATTGCAAGCCATTGGGCTGCGCGATATTCCTGTCGAATTTCGTCAATACCTCAATGCGACCACGACACTCGATCAGGCCAGGCTGCGGCTACAGGGTATAGACCCCGGGCGTACCGCCCCTGTTGCCCTGCCGGCGGCGCGCGCGAGTGTCATCGTGACTCAGCAATGGAAGTCCTGGGGCACGAAGATTGATCCTGCCTTGCTGCAACGTAAGTCTGATATGTTCAGTATCTGGGAGTACAAACCGGTTTACAGCCAGCAATCGGGTTGGTCTCAGCTCGAAGGCAACTTTATTAAAATCGATGATCTTTACTATCGCACCCATGAGAATCCGCTGTGGTTTGCCGACAATGTAAGTATCTACAAGCCGGGTACCACCTATGACGACTTTGACAGCTTTGAACTGATGTTGCGCAACAACCCCACCGAACAACCGATGATCGCCACCTATGATCGGGCCGCCTACTTACGGGGAGCACAAAGCTGGCAGGTCATCGAAAGAAGACCGTTTGAGAAAACCATCACGGCCTATGTTCAAGAGGCGTTTCCAGACTTGACTTCAGTGAGCCACACGCAGATCGCTCGGGCTGTATTCAATAAGTATCGCAAGGACTACAAGTATGTGGACATGCTGCGGGTATGGCGTACTGGGCAGACAGCCTTGGATACCCCTTTGTCACTGCTCGAACCGACGCGGCACACGATAGGATCGAACCCGAGGATTCCTCTGGGGCGCGCGCGCGAAGGTACGCAGCCAGCAGCCTGGCGGCGTGTGGATTTTGCTTCGGATCGCTTTGAACCGCACTTCAATCACGCCGTCACGCGTCCGGGGCCGGTGACGCTGCGGTCATTGATGACCGAAGTAATGGCCAAGGTTGCCCAAGGAGAGCTTCTGGAGGTGTCAGGCACCAAACTGCTGTTCAGGCGAGCAGGGGACGATAGGTTGTATTGTTTGCACCTGGTCGATACGTCGGGGGCGTTTATCGCTGACCGGGCGTTCCGAAGAACCTTACATCGATCCCGGGACTATCGGGGGGTGAATAGGGGGCAATTTGGGCTGCAGTACACCAGTTTCACAAATACGGACTTCGGTACGGCGCTGCATCACCAAAAGGTCATGAATCTGATTGGCGGACTCCAACACAACAGGCGTAGCGTCCAGCCCTCTCAGCTGTTCATTATCAGGTTGGATACCTAGCGCTTGGTTCTACGTGTATCCCCTGCACACGGCTTGTTTTGGGCAGCAGACGCTATCAGCGAATCGGCCTGACAATAGACTGCGAACCCACTCGTTCCGTAGCGGGATCCTTGGGGGCAGGGGTTTCGCTGTTGGTTTCCACGCTGAGCGGGTACAGGGGATTGCGCATGGCAATCCCCTGCATCACGCCGATGATGGCGTCGAAGGGCACCGCCGGGCTGAGCAGGTAGCCCTGGATGTAGTCACAGCCATGCTTGAGCAACAGCTCGAACTGCGCCTGGGTTTCCACCCCTTCGGTGACCACCTGCAAGTGCAGGGTGTGGGCCATGCCAATAATCGCCTGGACAATTTCACTGTCTGCGGTGGATTTGGGGATGTCCTGGATAAACGAGCGGTCGATCTTCAAGGTGTTGAGCGGCAAGCGCTTGAGGTAAGCCAGCGACGAATAGCCAGTGCCGAAGTCATCGATGGCCAGTGAAACACCCAGGGCGCGAATCTGCCGCAACAGAGCCAGGGTGCTGCTGATATTGCCCATCAACGCGTTTTCAGTGACTTCCAGTTCCAGGCGGTTGGTGCCGATGCCGGCGAAGCGCAGCGCGTCTTCGATTTCATCGGCCAGTTCGTCACGCGCCAGGTTCAACGCCGAGCAGTTCACCGCCATGATCAACTCGGTGTAGCCCCGGTCAGACAACAGGCTCAGGTCGTGACAGGCCTGGCGCAGTACCCAGTGGTCCAGTTCGGCGATCAGCCCGTTGTTCTCGGCAATGCCGATAAAGCGGTCCGGGGCCAGCAGCCCGTGTTGGGGGTGTTGCCAGCGCACCAGGGCTTCCAGGCGCGTGACCTTGCCCAGCTTCATGTCGAATATCGGTTGATAAAACAGCACCAACTGGCTGCGCGTACGCAAGGCGGCGCGCAGCTCTTCTTCCAGTTGCAGCTCAAGAAAGGCGCGGGTTTTAAGGTTGGAACTGAAGAAGTTCAGACAATTGCGCCCGGCATCCTTGGATTGGTACAGCGCCAGGTCGGCGGTTTTAAGCAGTTCTTCGCAGGTGTGGCCGTCTTCGGGAAACAGGCTGATGCCGATGCTGGTGGTCATCACCATGCGCCGGCCGGCCAGTTCGATGGGTTCTTTCATCTTCTGCATGATGCGCTGGGCCATGTTCCGGGCTTCGTCGCGGTGATGAATATTGACCAGGATGCAAAACTCATCGCCGCCAAAGCGTGCCACCACATCTTCATGGCTGCGTATCGAGCCCTTGATATGCCCGGCCAGCACCGTGAGCAACTGGTCGCCGGCATCATGGCCCAGGCTGTCATTGATACGCTTGAAGTGGTCGATATCGAGGAAGATCACCGCCATCATGCCCTGAGTGCGGGTTTTTTCCGCGACTTTCTCCGCGAAGATCTGATTGAAACCACGGCGGTTGAGCAGGCTGGTCAACGCGTCGAAATGGGCCACTTGTTGCAGCGAGGCGCGGGCCTGGTCGAGTTCGCTGAGCAGCGCGTTGACCCGGCGCAGGTCGCGCTCCTTGTGTTGCAGCTTCTTGTCGGCCAGGGCTGCGCTGACGCTGCTGCCGATCACCAGCAAGGTGATCATCGCGACTGAAAGGCCCAGTTGAATCGGGTTGTCATCGGCCCGCAACGACAGGTCCGTGCCGCTGGGCACCAGCATTTGCATGGCCGCCATGCCGGTGAAGTGCATGCTCAGGATCCCGGCACCCAGCACCAGGCTGGCGGCGTATTTGAGCAGTTGGTGAAACACGCCGGCCCCATTGCGCAGGTAACTGGACAGCAACAACGCCGCCAGGCTGGCGCCCATGGCAATCGCCACCGAGGCCAAAAACAGCCGTGTTTCGAAGTACACCTGGGCCTGGGAACGCATGGCCGACATGCCCACGTAGTGCATCAACGCGATACCCAGCCCCATCCACACTGAAGCCACCAGGTACTGATGAAAACGCAGGTGGGTATGACTGAGGGTCTGCATGGCGAGCAACGAAGCGATCAGAGCGATCAGCAGCGAGGCGAAGGTCAAGATCAATTCGTAGTGAATGGCAATGGGCGCTTGGAAGGCCAGCATGCTGATGAAGTGGGTCGACCAGATGCCACCTGCCAGGCATCCCGCACCCAGCCAGCGCCAATGGCGGCGGGCGGTGGGGTTTTCGACATGGCCGACACGTTCGGCCATGTCCAGGGTACCGAAACCCGCCGCGCAGGCGACCAGGTACGCCAGCAACACCAGAAACGGGTTATGACTGCAATTGAGCAATAAATGCCCGCTGTCTGGAAGGTCGGTAAAAAAATGCTGCCCCAGCCATTCCATAGCTTATCCCGTCACAGAGCCCTGTCACTGCCAGCGGCGATGACCTATGAGCTCGAGTATAGGAGTCTCTCGAGCTTTGCCATCGGTAATGGCGTTTTGATCTCAAATTATTTTGATATGCCTTCCATAGCGTTTGGTGCTAAGCGCTGATCGGCAGGTCGAGTTCGAAGTGTGGAGCCTCCAGCGGGGCCAGGCCAAATGCGGCACGGGCGGCGTCGCAATCGACATTTTGTACGCCCTGGCTCCAGGACGCCTCGAACTCACGGCATACACTGGAGCGTTGCTCATAAATTGAGCAACTGGTGGCCTGTCCGACTTCACCTTCAAGGCTGGCGCAGCGTGCCGGCTTGCGGTCGGTGCCGATCATCGCCACGCGGCTGGGGTTGATCTGCACCACCAGCTCATCGGGCACGGTGCCCCCGGACGAGGCGCACTCACCCCAAAAGAAAGACACGCGAAAGTGTGAACAGCAGGCACCGCAATTCAGACACGGACTGGCTTCGGACATGGGCGTCATCAATAAGAAAAGTAGGAGGAGGGTGCTGCGAAAGGCTCGCCATTCTATCCGTGCCATGGCCGTTGGGAAGAGGGGCACGCACTTATATTTTCGTGGGCAAAATCCCCGGTTGTCTGGGTGAAATCATGCCCTATCAGCTTTACGAATCATTACAGACAATCACCGCCAGCCTGACTATGTTGCAGTGACCTGAGCAGGATGCATCGGGCATCGCAGCTCTCATAACAATAAAAGAGACGGACCCATGCAGAACTCGACCCAAGCGGCGAATGCCTGGCGCATTCTGTTCCTGCTGTTCCTCGCCAACCTGTTCAATTTCTTTGACCGTACCATTCCCGCGATCATCATCGAGCCCATCCGCATGGAATGGCACTTGAGCGACTTCCAGCTCGGTATCATCGGCACCGCCTTTACCATCGTCTACGCCATTGCCGGGCTACCGCTCGGGCGCCTGGCCGATACCGGTTCACGCAGCAAGTTGATGGGCTGGGGCTTGTTCGCCTGGAGCGGGCTGACGGCGGTCAATGGCATGGTCGGCAGTTTCTGGACCTTCCTGTTGGTGCGCATGGGCATTGGCATCGGCGAAGCCAGTTATGCACCGGCGGCCAATTCGCTGATTGGCGACCTGTTTCCCGCCCACCGCCGCGCCCGGGCCATGGGGATTTTCATGCTCGGCCTGCCGTTGGGCCTATTGCTGGCGTTCTTCACCATCGGTGCGATGGTCAAGGCGTTCGACAGCTGGCGCGCGCCCTTCTTTATCGCGGCGGTGCCGGGGCTGATCCTGGCGGTGTTCATGTTCTACATAAAAGAACCCAAGCGGGGGGCAGCGGAAACCGTGCAAGTTTCCCAGGAGCGCGTCGACCGCCCGATCCGCCGCGTGCTGGCCGTGCCGACCTTTCTGTGGCTGGTGCTGGCCGGGCTGTGTTTTAACTTTGCCACCTATGCGTGCAACTCATTCCTGGTGCCGATGTTGCAACGCTATTTCCTCATGCCGTTGCAGGACGCGGCCGTCGCAACCGGCGTCATCGTCGGCCTGACCGGCCTGGTGGGATTGACGCTGGGCGGCTGGATTGCCGACAAGATTCATCAACGGGTCGCCAATGGTCGATTGTTGTTTGCTGCGTTCAGCTTGATCATCTCCACGGTCACCACCGCCTGGGCATTGCACGCCGGGCGTGTTGAGATCGGGGTGTTTGTTGCGCTGTTCAGTGTGGGTTGGTTGTTTGCCTACAACTTCTACACCTGCGTGTATACCGCGATCCAGGACGTGGTCGAGCCGCGTTTGCGCGCGACAGCGATGGCGCTGTTTTTTGCCGGGCTGTATCTGCTCGGCGGTGGCATGGGGCCGGTGGTGGTCGGGGCGCTGTCCGATCATTTTGCCCATTCGGCGATGTATGCGGCCGGGGCGCAGCAGATGACCGAGGCTTATAAAGCGGTGGGCTTGCATGACGCCATGTACCTGATTCCGGTGGCGCTGTTCTTGACCATGCTGTTTCTGTTCCAGGCCTCGCGCAGTTTTGTGCGCGATGCCAAGCGGATGAAGGAAGGGTTGAGTGCGGTTGAGGTGCCGGCGGCTGCGGCTACAGCTTGAGATCGAGGTGACCCTTTCGCAGGCAAGCCAGCTCCCACCTTTGACCGAGTTGACTGAACCTTGTGTGGTCAACTGTGAGAGCCGGGCTTGTTCGCGAAGGCCGGATAGCCGTCCCGCGATCCACCTGTGAGAGTTGGCTTGCCTGTTCAGCTCTGGCACCCCACCGTCCAACTGTGGGAGCGGGCTTGCTCGCGAAGGCGGCCTCACAGTCAACACAGTTGGGCCGGGTACGTATCCGTTATTTAGGTAACGGCCACTTAGGGTTCCGCCCTGACGGCGGCTCACTTTTGAACAGCGCAAAAGTAAGCAAAACGCTCTTGCCCCACCACTCGGCACCTCGCTTGGGCTCGGTGTGCCCGTAATCCGCCAGTGATTTGGGGGGGCCGCCGCCACGCGCCATCCATGGCGCGGGGCGGCTAAACCGGCATCCCTGCCGGTTTACCCCCCAAATCCCTGTCGAATTCCGGCCAGCGTGGTTTGACGGGGCGCTTAAGATCAAGATCAAAAGCAGATCAAGAGCGGCTCGCTTCGCATCGTGGTTACTGTCGATTGCTTCAGAGTTGTGTAGATACCTATGCCGCGATGAGGCCTGCAAGGCCAATAAAAAAGCCCGCATTGCGCGGGCCTTTTATGTTCAGCGGATTATCAACCCGCCACCAACACTCGAATTGCTTCCAGTCGCAACGCGGCTTTATCGAGCATGGCCAGGCCTTGCTCGCGTTGGTTGCGCAGGGCTACCAGCTCGCTGTCGCGCACGGTCGGGTTGACCGCTTGCAACGCGGTCAGGCGCGCCAGTTCTTCGTCGGTGTCTGCCGCGAGGCGACGCTTGGCTTCGGCCACGCGTTCGGCGTGACGCGGGGCGATCTTCTCTTCACCGGCGTTGATGCGCGGTGTGAGTTGGTCACGCTGGGCCTGCACGAATTTGTTCGCGCTGGCCCGTGGCACGCTTTCCAGCTGGTCATTCAAGGTCACGAACGACACGCGGCCCGACAGGTCATTGCCGTTGGCATCCAGCAGGCAGCGCAAGGCGGCCGGTGGCAGGTAGCGGCCCAGTTGCAGGGAGCGCGGGGCGACTACTTCGCTGACATACAGCAGCTCAAGCAATACGGTGCCTGGCTTGAGCGCCTTGTTCTTGATCAGCGCCACGGCGGTGTTGCCCATGGAGCCGGACAGCACCAGGTCCATGCCGCCTTGCACCATCGGGTGCTCCCAGGTGATGAACTGCATGTCTTCGCGCGACAGCGCCTGGTTACGGTCGTAGGTGATGGTCACACCTTCGTCGTCGCCCAGGGGGAAGCTGGCGTCGAGCATTTTTTCGCTGGGCTTGAGGATCAGCGCGTTTTCCGAATGGTCTTCGCTGTCGATGCCGAACGCGTCGAACAGGGTTTCCATATAGATCGGCAGGGCGAACTGGTCGTCTTGTTCGAGGATGTCCTCGACCAGCGCATCACCTTCCCCAGCGCCACCGGAATTGAGTTCCAGCAAGCGGTCGCGACCGGTGTGCAGCTCCTGCTCCAGGCGCTCGCGCTCGGCACGCGCTTCGTCGATCAGGGCTTGCCACTCGCCGTCGTCGGCAGCTTCCAGCAAGGGCAGCAGGCGTGGGCCGAACTGATGCTGCAAGGCGTTGCCAGTCGGGCAAGTGTTGAGGAAGGCATTGAGCGCTTCGTGGTACCACTGGAACAGGCGTTCTTGCGGGCTGGTTTCCAGGTAGGGCACGTGCAGTTCGATCACGTGTTTCTGGCCGATCCGGTCCAGACGCCCGATGCGCTGTTCCAGCAGGTCGGGGTGGGACGGCAGGTCGAACAGCACCAGGTGATGGGAAAACTGGAAGTTACGGCCTTCACTGCCGATTTCCGAGCAGATCAGCACCTGGGCACCGAACTCTTCATCGGCAAAATAGGCCGCGGCGCGGTCACGCTCCAGAATGTTCATGCCCTCGTGGAACACCGTGGCCGGAATGCCGGAGCGCACGCGCAGGGCGTCCTCCAGGTCCATGGCGGTTTCGGCGTGGGCGCAGATCACCAGGACCTTGGTGCGCTTGAGCATTTTCAACTGGTCGATCAGCCACTCGACCCGTGGGTCGAAGCGCCACCAGCGGTTCTCTTCCTCGATGTCCGGTTGCGCCTGGAAGCTGACTTCCGGGTACAGCTCGGCGTGTTCGCCCAGGGGCAGTTCGAGGTATTCGTCCGGGTTCGGCAGCGGGTAGGCGTGCAGCTTGCGCTCGGGGAAGCCTTGCACCGCGGCACGGGTGTTGCGAAACAGCACGCGGCCGGTGCCGTGGCGGTCCAGCAGCTCACGCACCAGGCGGGCACTGGCTTCGGTGTCGCCATCGTTGACGGCGGTGAGCAGGGCTTCACCTTCGTCGCCGAGGAAGCCTTGAATGGTCTTGTGTGCGGTCGGCGACAGGCGGCCCTTGTCCAGCAGCTCCTGCACGGCTTCGGCCACCGGGCGATAGTTTTCGCTCTCGGCGCGGAAGGCTTGCAGGTCGTGGAAGCGGTTCGGGTCCAGCAGGCGCAGGCGCGCAAAGTGGCTGTCCTGGCCCAGTTGTTCCGGGGTAGCAGTCAGCAACAGCACGCCGGGAATCACCTCGGCCAGTTGTTCGACCAGCGAGTATTCGGCGCTGGCCTTGTCTTCGTGCCACACCAGGTGGTGGGCTTCGTCGACCACCAGCAAGTCCCAGCCGGCGGCAAACAGCGCATCCTGGGCCTTCTCGTCGTCCACCAGCCATTCCAGCGCAACGAGTGCAAGCTGGGTGTCTTCGAACGGGTTGGTGGCATCGCTTTCGATAAAGCGCTCTTCATCGAACAGCGCAACCTGCAGGTTGAAGCGGCGGCGCATTTCCACCAGCCATTGGTGCTGCAGGTTTTCCGGGACCAGGATCAGTACGCGGCTGGCGCGGCCCGAGAGCAGTTGGCGATGGATCACCAGGCCTGCTTCGATGGTCTTGCCCAAACCCACTTCGTCCGCCAGCAACACGCGTGGCGCGATACGGTCAGCGACTTCGCGGGCGATGTGCAGTTGGTGGGCAATCGGTTGGGCGCGTACGCCACCCAAGCCCCACAGCGAGGACTGCAACTGGCGGCTGGTGTGTTCCAGGGTGTGGTAGCGCAGCGAGAACCACGCCAGCGGGTCAATCTGCCCGGCGAACAGACGGTCGCTGGCCAGGCGGAACTGGATGAAGTTGGACAGTTGGGTTTCCGGCAGGGTGACCTGCTCGTTCTGCCCATTGAGGCCGTGGTAGACCAGCAGGCCATCGACGTCGTCGACTTCCTGTACGGTCATTTTCCAGCCTTCGAAATGGGTGATGGTGTCACCCGGCGAAAACCTCACGCGAGTGAGGGGCGCATTCCGTAGCGCATACTGGCGCGTGTCGCCAGTGGCCGGATAGAGCACGGTCAACAAGCGGCCGTCCTGTGCCAGAACGGTGCCTAACCCCAGCTCTGCTTCGCTGTCACTAATCCAGCGTTGCCCCGGTTGATACTGCTGCGCCATGCTGCCTGACTCCCGCCGTGAAAAAGCCGACTATGTTAACGGAACACGGCCCGGCGCCCAAGAACTCTGACAAAAACTACGCTGTTTATACGGGCCGGCGGAAATTGAATCGACGGATGGCGGGCACTTGAGAGTGTCGACTGAGTCACAGCTTGGCACGCGGGTGCTCAAGTCACCCTGCCACCCGCCGACAGCCTGTTGATCAGGAGAATAATTATCATGCTGCCACCCATGCTGCCCGTCAGTGTTGTGCCGGTCACGTCGCAACTCGACCCGGCACGCCAGAAGCCGGATATCCCGCCGGTGGTGCCCGTTCAAGCGGGTTCCAACGAGAGCACGATCGACCTGAAAAAAGGCGATGCCGAGCAATCGACCTTTCTGTTGCGCGAAGAGCAGCGGCGCCAGCAGGAGCAACACAAGCGTCGGCGCGAAGCTGACGACGACGCGCAGCAGCATTTGCCGATTCCCGGCGACTTGCTCAACGCTGATAACACCGTGCCCGTGGCGCCGCTGATCGAAGACGCGCCGCGCCAGGGCCTGTGGGTGGATATCGAGGTTTAACCCTTCAGTTCGCGCAAGGCCTTCACCAGCAACTCAATCTCGTCATCGGTGTTAAGCGGGCTGACGGAGATGCGCGCAACGCTGCTCAACCCACGCGCTTGCATGTCCAGCGGGGTGTAGGCCACGCCATTGGCGCCGATGTTGATGCGCTTTAACCCCAGGCGTTGCTTGAGTTCAAAACTATCCCAGCCGGCCAGGTTGAACGCGATCAAGCCTGAATGCGTGTTGCCCAAGTCGTGCAAGCTGATCTCCGGTATCTGACGCAGTGCTTCGCGGATTCGCGCGCTGGTCTGCAAGACTCTTTGCCATACCCGCTCAATCCCCAGTTGACTGATCTCGTGCAACGCATTGCCCAGGCCGGCCAGCAGGGCGAAGGACACTTCGCTGGTTTCAAAGCGTCGCGCGTCGTTGCGCAGGTCGAAGCCTTCGGCGGTCCAGGGCGCTGAAAATACGTCGCGTTGGGCCGGGTTCAGGTGCGGGAGAAACTCCGGCCGGATGTACAGCAGTGCGGTACCGCGAGGCCCGCGCAGGTGTTTGCGGCCGGCGGACTTGAGCACATCGCACTGCAACGCTTGCACATCCACCGGCAGCTGGCCGACGGCTTGGCCCGCGTCGATGAAGTAGGGAATGGTATGCCGCCTGGCCACATCGCCGATGGCCTGGGCCGGGTTGATCAAACCACCGTTGGCCGGCAGCCAGGTGAGGTCGATCAGCTTCACCTTGGCATCGAGCATTGCCTCCAGTGCCACAGGGCAGGCGGCGCCGCTGGCATCGCACGGGATGACCTCCACCCGCGCCCCGGCTTGAACGGCCAGTTCCATGCTCGCCAGGTTACCGCCCCATTCATGGCGCCCCACTAGAATTCGATCGCCCGGTTGCCACGGCCCCAGCGCCTGGAAGGCCATGCTCCAGGCCGTGGAGCCACTGCTGGCGAAGGCAATCGACGACGCGGGCGCATTGAGCAGTTGCCCGGCGGCTCGGCGGGCCTTTTCCACTAAGACGGCACCTTGTTCGCCGGCCTCCATTGGGCCGTCGCGAGCTTCGCGTTGCAGCTGTTCGATGATGGCGTCGAGCGTCGCCTGGCTGGGCAAGGATGCCCCGGCGTGATTGAAGTGCACGATGCCGGATTGGCAACCGGGCGTGGCCTCTCGCAAGTGCTGCACTTGCAGCGGGCTCATGGCTGCAACTCGAAAATGGCATCGACCTCCACGGCGACGCCAGCCGGCAAACTGCAGACCCCTACGGCAGTGCGCACGTGTCGACCCTTGTCGCCGAGGGCGTTGACCAGCAGGTTCGAGGCGCCATTGGCGACCACGCTCTGGCGCTGGAAATCGGCGCTGCTGGCAATGAACACGCCCAGACGCAGGACGCGCACCACCCGCGACAGGTCATCGCCCAGCGCGTCGCTTAGTTGCCCCAGCAGGCCCAGTGCCGCCAGTTCTGCCGCTTGGGCGCCGTCTTCATCGCTGAGGGAGTCACCCAGGCGGCCAAGGTAGGCGGGTTTGCCATCGAGCATGGGAATTTGCCCGGAGATGAACAGTTGATGCTGGCTGCTCACATGATTGATGTAGTTGGCCGCGGGTTGGCTGGGCGTGGGCAGTGTCAGGCCGAGGGCGTGTACGCGCTGGCGGATGGAGTCGGTCATGGTGAAACCCTCTGGTGTCAGAAGGTTCCAGCATGTTGGCGGTGGCGAGGGGCGACAAACGGATAGATCTCACTCGACGTATCGAAAAAACTCACGCGTCGGCACACGCCTGCTTCAGCCACTGGCTGAAGCATTCAGCCGTCTCACTGAGCGGGCCCTGGGGGGCGATCAGCCAATAGCCGATGTCGCTGTGATAGGGCGGCCAGTCAAAAGCCTCCACCAGGCTGCCGTCCTGGAGCCTGCGTTCGATCAGGCGATGGCGGCCCATGGCGATCCCCTGGCCGGCCACGGTCGCTTCGACCACGATGTTGTAGTCATGCAGCATCACGCGGGGGTGGCGATCGAGGTTGACCTGGTAATGGGCGGACCAATAGGTCCACTCGAAAGGACGGTGAGAGGTCGCCATCAACAACGGGCCACTGGCGACCTGCCGGGCTTTGAATGCAGGGCTGCATACTGGTGACAGGGTTTCGGCCATCAGGCGCGTGGCGTGCACGTCGGGCCAGTCGCCCTTGCCGTAGCGGATGGCCAGGTCAACCTCGGCCGTGGCGACATTGGCCAATTGAATCGCGGGCAGCAACTCCACCTGGATATGCGGGTAGCGCTGTAGAAACTCGGCCAGGCGCGGCGCCAGCCACAACGTGGCAAAGGACGCCAGCAAGCCGATACGCAACACATTGGCGCTGGGCGCACCCCGTTGGTTGCGCGTCGCAGCGGCGATAGCGTCCAGGGCAGGGCGGATCTGCTCGTAGTACGCTTGCCCGGCCAACGTCAGGTCAATCGCACGGGTTCGCCGGATAAACAGCGGCTTGCCCAAGTGGTGTTCGAGCTTATGCACCTGGTGGCTCAGCGCACTTTGGGTCACCGACAACTCGTTGGCCGCCTTGATAAAACTCAAGTGCCGCGCCACGGCTTCGAAGGCGCGCAGGGCCAACAGTGGCGGAAGGTCGTTGTGCAAGGCCACTTGGATGCGCCTCCTGGGCAGGGTAGAAAGCGCCGATTCTGGTCGATGGCCTGCATTTTGTCGCTCGCTTAATTGCCGTCGGGCGAGGCAGGCCGCATTATTGAGGCATTACCGCCACGACGTAAGCCAAGCCATGAGTGATGACGACAAGCTGATCGACCTGAACGCCGAACGCGCCAAGCGCGTGCACGACCTCAATGACAAACGCTTGAATGAAGTGCGCCAAGCCTTCGAACAAGCCATGCCCCTGGGCAAACCCAAGAAAAAGCCCAAGAACAAACCGAAAAAGCGTTGAAACACCCTGCATCCGTTGATGCAGGTCAGTTATTCCCCTTCTTTACGCCCCGTTGTGGGCGACATTGATCCTGGTCAATTTCCCACTGTGCCTTCTCCATTAACTTAGCCCTATCGCAACAGGGCAAGTGCAGGAGGCCGGTCATGTTTTTCGATAATGTGGTTTTCGCCGGAGTGCTGACTGTTAGCCTCATGGTGCTGTTTTTTGTAGGGTTTGGATTTTTTATCTGGAAAGACGCGAACAAGCGTAAAAAACCTTAAGTCTTTCCGGGTTACATGAGCACGCAAGGCATTTTGGGCGACTTCGGTCGCCCTTTTTTTGTCTGTCAATTGATGGATGAAGAGCTCCCTCGCCACAGGTCCAGCGTCGTACCGACGTTGTGTAGATACCTATGCGCATCGCAGGCAAGCCCCACATTTGTCATGCGCTGCTCGAACTGGCGTAGAACCTGCATCCCACGCCCCATTCGCCGGTTTCCTGTCACCGGCCTCTGGAGGATTAGGATGCGTAGTCTGGTTTTGCTGCTGGCGTCATTGGCCCTGGGCGGTTGCATGACCGTCAGTGATATGGCCGAAGGCACCCGCTATCAGATGAGCGATGCCGGGCTGCTCGACCACAGCGATACGCGGCGTACTGCCTCGGTGCGCATACAGCCGGACTCCTTTGTGTTTATCGCCCAAGGCGCCTTCGTGCCGCCGGGCAGCGCTTACCCGCGGCCCAATGTGGTGGCCGAGGAAGCATTCAATGGCTTCGTCGAATATTTCCCCATGGTGCGTCGCGCCCGTCAGCCCGAAGGGCTGGAACAGGCCATGGCCGAAGCCCGCGACGCCGGTGCTCACTACCTGCTGTATTGCCGCTTTGCGGCAGCCGATGACCGTATCGGCAACGCCGACGAGTGGACCGACCAACAAGCTCTGGACCGCCTTGGCTTGGACAGCGGGGTGATCCAAGTCATGTTGATCGAGACCAGCACCCAGTATTTGATTGATACTGCACGTATTCGCAGTCGTGGCGGTTTACTGACGTTCCACGACACATCGCCACAAGATTTGATTGCCCGTCCCCTGGCGCAATATGCCCGCGGTTTACTGGGCATGAGCAATCAGTAAACAGAGGAGCCCGTCATGACCGATTCCGCCAAGGCCAATGATTTATTGGCCCAACTGCCCAAGGGCAAAGGGCCGGCACCGGTGCATCTGTGGAACCCGGCTTTCTGCGGCAATATCGACATGCGCATCGCCCGTGACGGCACCTGGTTCTACCAGGGCACGCCCATCGGGCGAAAGCCGATGGTCAAGCTGTTCTCCAACATCATCCGCCGCGATGGCGATGATTATTTCCTGGTGACGCCAGTGGAGAAGGTCGGCATCCAGGTCGATGATGCGCCCTTTGTCGCCGTGACCCTGGACGTGCAAGGGCAGGGCGAAAGCCAGGTTTTGCGCTTTACCACCAATGTCGATGAACAGGTCGAGGCAGGCCTCGAACACCCGCTGCGGGTGGTGATCGACCCCGTCACCCAGGAACCCGCACCCTACGTGCGCGTTCGCACCAATCTTGAAGCCCTCGTGCATCGCAACGCTTTTTACCAGTTGGTGGAGCTGGCCGTGAGCCGTCCGATCAACGGTCAGAACTGGCTTGGCGTATGGAGCAGCGGGGAGTTTTTCCTCATTGGCCTGGAGCCCTGAGGCGGGTTTTGTCTTCAGCCTGAAATAATCCTCTTGCGGTAAACGCGCGCTTTCGGTTATCAATTTGTACATGATTAGACATGTTCGATTTGATAAGAAAAAACGCGTCGTCGATGAACTCATCCGCCGTATCGAGGGTGGGGTCATGGCCGACGGCTTCCTGTTGCCGGGCGAGCATCAACTGGCCGAGGAATTTGCGGTCAGTCGTGGCACGCTGCGTGAGGCGCTGGCCGAACTCAAGCGTCGCAACTACATCGCCACCCAGAGTGGGGTCGGCTCGATCGTCACCTTTGACGGCATGGTGCTGGACCAACGCAGCGGTTGGGCTCAGGCCTTGGCCGATACGGGCGCCCAGGTAAGCACCGACATCCTGCGTTTCGAGGCCGTCACGCGCCCGGATCTGTTCAGCCGTTCGGCACCGACCAGTTCATTACCCTCGACCGCCTTCGGCGCACCGCAGACGGCACAGCGGTGTCCCTGGAACGCTCGCTGATGCCGGCCGTTGGCGACCTGGAAAGCCTGCCGCGCATTGGCCTGATCGATAACTCCTTGACCATCACCCTGGCCGCCTACGGCTACGTCGGGGCCGAGGGCGATCAGTGGATCGGTGCCGAGCCGCTGAGTGATGAAGATGCCGAATTACTCGGGCGTCCCAGCGGCACAGTATTTCTCAAGGCTGCGCGCACCACCTATGATCGTCGCGAGCGGTTCATGGAGCATGTCGAAAGCCTGCTCGACCCGCTGCACTTTCGCCTGCATCTGCAGTTTGGAGCGTCGAAATGACCCGCGAAAATCGCGCCCTTGGCGCCTTCTATGGCCTGGCCCTGGGCGATGCTTTGGGTATGCCCACCCAATCCTTGAGCCGCGAGCAGGTACAAAAGCGCTTCGGTGCCATCACCGCTCTGGAAGACGCCGACGCCGACCAGCCCATTGCACCGAACATGCCTGCCGGCTCCATCACCGATGACACCGAGCAAGCCATCCTGGTCGCCGAGTTACTGGTGCAAGGCCAGGGCCAGATCCAGCCCGCTGTGCTTGCCCAACGCTTGATCGATTGGGAAGCGGGCATGCGCGCCAAAGGCTCCCAGGACTTGCTCGGGCCGTCCACCAAGCGCGCTATCGACATGATCCTCGCCGGCCATACCCCGGAGGAATCCGGGCGCTACGGCACCACCAATGGCGCGGCCATGCGCATCACCCCGGTGGGCATCGCCGCCGATGTCGGCGACCCGGGGCGGTTTATCCAGGCGGTGATCCAGGCGTGCCAGGTCACCCATAACACCAGCCTGGGTATTTCCAGCGCTGCGGCCGTGGCGGCGGTGGTCTCGGCTGGCATCAATGGCGTGGACCTGGGGGAAGCCTTGAATATCGGGACCCAGATTGCCCGCCAGGCCGAAAGCCATGGTCACTGGATCGCGGGCGGACGCATTTCTACCCGCATCAGTTGGGCCCGCACCCTGAGCGTCGGCAGCGGCGACAAAGCGTTGTTTGCCGACCTGCTTTACGAGTTGATCGGTACTTCGGTGGCTTCCCAGGAGTCGGTGGTGGTGTCGTTTGCCCTGGCCCAGCAAGTGGCCTCGGGCGACATGAACGCCTTCGAAGCCCTGTGCCTGGCCGCCAGCCTGGGCGGCGACACCGACACCATTGCCGCGATCCTCGGCGCCATGCTGGGGGCGTGCCTGGGCATGCAATGCTGGCCTGAGGTGATGGTTGAACAGGTCAAGCGGGTCAATGGCCTGGACTTGCAGCCGCTGGTCCACGGGTTATTGGCCTTGCGATAAACACGGAACTAAATGTGGGAGCTGGCTTGCCTGCGATAGCGGTTTTCCAGTGGCTGCGGGGCTGGTTGACCCACCGCAATCGCAGGCAAGCCAGCTCCCACATTAAAAAGCGTTGGGTCAGGAAGACCGGATAAAGATTCGACTCGCTGCCACAACCACAACAATACAGGCACCAGGAGCACCCTTTCATGAGCAGCCCCTCTTCCGGCCAAAGCGCCGGGCAATTGGAAACACGCGGCATTGAGCCGGTCCCGGAAAGCGAGTGCAACGGTCATCCGCTGCAATTGTTCTGGGTGTGGTTCGCCGCCAATATCAGCATCCTCGGCTTGCCCCTTGGTGCGACGCTGGTGGCGTTTCGTGGCCTGGCCATCTGGCAGGCGATCATCGTCGCGATTCTTGGCGCCGCCGGCTCATTTGCCGTGGTGGGCATCATCTCCATCGCCGGCCGCCGTGGTCGCGCGCCCAGCCTGACCTTGTCCCGCGCCATCTTCGGGGTGCGCGGCAATATCGGCCCGACCTTGGTGTCGCTGATGTCGCGCCTGGGTTGGGAAACCGTCAACACCACCACCGCAGCCTTCGTGTTGTTGTCGTTAAGCTCCATCCTGTTCGGCTCGGCCGTGGAGGCCAAGAGCGCGCCGGTGCTTACCCTGATCTTCATCGCTATCTTCGTGCTGCTGACCCTGGCCGTATCGGGCCTGGGCCACGCCACGCTGCTGGTGATTCAGAAGTGGGCCACCTACGTCTTCGGCGGCTTGAACATTCTGGTGGGCGGCTTTCTGTGCGCCACCATCGACTGGAGCGCGGTGTTCAACGCCACCCCGGCGCCGTTGAGCGCGATGATCATTGGCGTGGGCACCATGGCTGCCGGTACCGGTATTGGTTGGGCCAACGCCGGTGCAGACATGTCGCGTTACCAGCACCGCAGCGTCAAGGCCGTACGCCTGGTGGCCTCCGCCGCGTTTGGCGCGGGCATCCCGCTGGTGCTGTTGATCACCCTCGGCGGCCTATTGTCGGTGGGTAACAATGACCTGGCGTCGGCCACCGACCCCATCGTCGCGATCCGCGACATGCTGCCGACCTGGATGGCCGTGCCTTACCTGATCACCGCGTTCGGCGGGCTGTTGCTGTCGAACAACCTGTCGGTGTATTCGGCCGGCCTCACCACCTTGACCCTGGGTTTGAAGGTCAAGCGTGTGCATGCGGTGATTGTCGATATCGTCGCGATCTTTGCCGGCTCCATCTACTTCATGCTGATCGCCGACAGCTTCTATGGCCCGTTCATTACCTTCATTTCGCTGCTGGCGGTGCCGATCACGGCGTGGGTCGGGATCTTCGTGGTCGACTTGATTCACCGGCATTACTACAGCCCCACCGACCTGCTGGACGTCAGCCCCAGCAGTGCCTACTGGTATCGCGGCGGTGTGGAGTGGCGTGCATTTGGCGCCTGGGCCGTGGCCATCGTGCTGGGGTTCAGCTTCACCACCATCGGCACCACCGCCGAAAACATCTGGTTTGCCGGGCCGCTGTCCGACTCCTGGCTGGGCCATAACGGCCTGGGCTGGATCGTGACCTTCCTGGTGGCGGGCGGCATATATGCAGTATTGGGCGGGGCGTCTGACCGTCGTCCTGCTTTAGCAGAGAGCGCCAATGTCTAGATTGCTGCACACCGGCCAGGTCATTGTTGACCTGGTCATGGGCCTCGACACCCTGCCGGCAAGCGGCGGTGACGTGCTGGCCAACTCCGCCAGTTTCCAAGTCGGTGGCGGTTTCAATGTAATGGCTGCGGCGCGGCGTAATGGGTTGCCGGTGGTTTACCTGGGCCGCCATGGCGAGGGGCGCTTTGGCGAGCTGGCGCGTGCCGCGATGCAGGGCGAGGGTATTGAAATGGCCTTGGCGGCCAGCGCTGGCAAAGATACCGGCTTGTGCGTGTCGCTGACTGAAGCGAGCACCGAACGCACCTTCATCTCCCATCTCGGCGCCGAGGGTGAGTTGAGCGCCGACGATTTGGCTCAGATCGTCCCGCGTGTCGATGACTACGTATACGTCAGTGGCTACAGCTTGCTGCTTGAAGGTAAGGCGCAGCCGTTGCTTGACTGGTTGCAGGCGCTACCGCGAGAGATCGTGGTGGTGTTCGACCCAGGCCCGCAGGTCAAGGCGCCGGACTCCGCGTTGATGCGCGCGTTGTTGCCGCGTATCGACATCTGGACCAGCAATGGCCCTGAAGCGTTGGCGTTTACCGGGGCGGCGGATATGAGTCAGGCGCTGCCCATGCTCAATCAGCACTTGCAGGCACTGCTGGTTGTGCGTGATGGGCCAAAGGGTTGCTGGGTAGGGCGAGGGGCTCAGATCGAGCATGTCCCTGGATTCAAGGTTCAGGCCGTGGACAGCAATGGCGCGGGGGATGCACATGCGGGAGTATTTATTGCCGGGTTGGCGAATGGCTTGAAACCGGTTGAGGCGGCGCGTCGAGCGAACGCAGCGGCGGCATTGGCGGTAACGCGCTGGGGGCCGGCGACCTCGCCTGGCACCGCTGAGGTCGATGCATTAGTAACTGAATAAACAAAGCCCAAAAATGTGGGAGCGGGCTTGCTCGCGAAGGCGGTGTGTCAGTTAAAGCATGTGCTGACTGATACACCGCCTTCGCGAGCAAGCCCGCTCCCACAATGGGTTCTGCGTTTAGCCTGCTTTTTTCAGGGCTTGGATCAACTCATCTTTGCGCATGGTTGAGCGTCCTGAAATATTCTTTTCCCGCGCCTCTTTCATCAAGCTTTCCTTGGTCTGCGTACCCAATGAAGCGCGACTGCTGCGCGGGTGGCCTTCACGGCTGGCAGCGGCGCGCTTGGCTGATTCCTGCCGGTCCTGGGCCTTCTTGGCCGGTGCTTTGCGCCTGCCTGATCCGCCGGTTTTCTCACCGCCGCCAGACTGTTTGTTCACGGTGGCCCAGGCACGGGCTTCGGCTTCGTCCTTGGGCAACCCTTTGTGCTCATAACTGTCTTCGATATGAGCGGCCTTGCGTTTCTGTTCGTCGGTGTATTTGGCTTTGCTTCCACGAGGCATCGCTAAAACTCCTTCTGGCCCCAGTCGCGGGGCCAGGCCAGAAATGGATTACTGAGTGCTTTGAGCGTCGAGCTTGCGCGCCTCATCCACACCAGAAGCGGTGAGCTTGATCGGCAGGTTCAACGCGTATTCGCCGGCGTCGTCGGTGGTCACATGCCCATCCTTGATCAGCCCGCGGTCCTGCAGGAACGCCAAGACACTGGCGACCTCTTTTTCACCGCGGTAATTGTCCAGCACCTCCTTGCCCAAGCCTTGCGGGTGAGCGTGCAACAGGCGGGTGAGGACTTCTTTTTCAAGGTTTCTATCGACGTTCATGCGTACCTCTTCACGGGGAAATGGTCGGGTGTAGGTCGTACCAAGGGTGCATCAAGGCGCTGGTTGTTTCTGCGCGCCCGGAATGTTCGAGTCGTCGCCCTTGTTGATCTTCGGCTCATTGTTGCTCGTGCCTGGGCCCATCTTGCCGTTGCCCACGGCCGCCGGTGCCTGGCGCTGGGTGTCGTTGCCGTTGGTGCGTGGGTCAGCGCTGTTGTCGATGATCGCGCCACCGTTGGTGTCCATGCCGGTGCCCATGGATTTTTGCGACTCGGTGGTGGCGTCCGGCGTTGGATCGGTGGGGCCGGTGGTCGAGCTGGCCGCGAAGGCGCTCAGGGACGCGGCAGACAACAGGCCGGTGAGGGCGAGGGCAGCAAATTTGGAATTTTTCATCAGGGTGTCTCCATATGATTAATGTCCTTACCCTGTATTGGTCTGCCCGCGATTGTTGATCGTGCCGGGAGGGCGACGAACGGTATCAGCTCACCTGTATCACTTTGTGTGCTGATACTCGGCGCGCTATCAAGCGTGCCACCGTGATCGCCCAGTTGAGGGCCGCGATCACCAATACGCTCAGCATCATTGTCGCAAGGCCGAAGTCGACGATGATCTTGCCTGCGAGCCAGGGAAATCCGAAGACGCCGATAAAGTACGCCAGGCTGAACAACAACAACGCCTGGGAAGTGGTGCCGCTGGGCGCTTCGTTGGCCACCAGGCCGTTGATCACTGAATACGTCAGGCCATACCCGATCCCTAGCGTGGCGGCGGCGAGCACATAACTGAGGTTGCCGCTGACACCAAACGCGAACAGCGCGATCGCGCCGAACATCACCCCCGATAACACACAGGCAGCCTGGTACGCATCGCGCTTGACCACGAAGCCGGCTATCAGCAAGCGGCTGGTGATTGCTGCTGTCAGGAAGCCCGCGAAGAACAGTGAATAATCGAGCTTATGAGCCACGGCATAGCTGGTCTGGAACGAAGACAGCCCCCCGAATACGCAGCCACCCAGGCCGACCATCAGGATGGCGAACGCCGCCTTGGAAGACAGTATGCGGCGGCTTGCGCGCCAGGAAATCCTGGCGGTTGGCATATTCGCGTGCTGTCGCAACCGGGAGCCCATGCGCCAGAACATCACCACCCCGGCGAGGCTGGCGAGCCCGGCGATATAGAACGCGGTGGTCAGGGGCAGGTCCAGCGCAGTGGCGGCGCGTCCCAGCAAAGGGCCGGAACCTATGCCGCTCAACATACTGCCCGAGAGCAAGGCGAAATATTTGGCCCGCTGGCGTGGTTCCACTAGCAGCGTCACGATGATTGGGCCCAGGGTATAGAACACGCCCCAGCCCAAGCCAAGGGACAATCCAAACAGCATCAAGCCTTGGCCAAACCCCGGCGTCAGGGCAAACCCCAGGCAGGCCACCACCAACAATAGGCCGGTGCTCGCAATTGCTCGCGCCGCGCCCAGCGCATCAGCCAGGTGCCCGGAAAACACGACCGCCACAAAAGTGCTGAGCATCGCCGTGGCAATGACACTGCCCGCGTCGTGTTCATTACCGCCACGGGCATGGATCAGCAGTGACAACAAAAAGGTCGAACCGTAAGACAGTGACAGCAGGAAGCTGGCTAGGCAGAACAGCGCGAATGTCTTGGTGCCCACGGGTGGCGTGGCGTGCATGAGCAGGTCTCTGATCGTTGGATTTATGCCCATTGTTTACCATGGGCGTGCGCAGGCTTTGTTCTGTGGTTGCCGATGCTTGCATCACCCCGCACCGGAGTGAAACGCGCTAGTCGGCATCAATTGCACTGCAAACGGCCATCAAATCGCCTTAGTATGTGGCCTTTGAATTTGCCCAAGGCTCGCCCATGACCATCGAGATTCGCCCCGCCGTGCCCAGCGATGCTGCGCAGATCCTGACCTTTATCACTGAGCTGGCCGAGTACGAGAAAGCCCGGCATGAAGTGATCGCCAGCGTGGTGGACATCGAACGCAGCCTGTTCAGCGAAGGCGCCACGGCCCATGGCCTGATCTGCTTGCGCGACGGCTTGCCGATTGGCTTTGCGGTGTTCTTTTTCAGCTACTCGACGTGGCTGGGCAGCAACTGCCTGTACCTGGAAGACCTGTACATCAACCCGGAGCAACGCGGCGGCGGGGCCGGCAAGAAGTTGTTGCGTCACCTGGC
The DNA here is from genome assembly GCF_029201605.1 of Pseudomonas sp. FJ2-5-13. Taxonomy (NCBI): domain Bacteria; kingdom Pseudomonadati; phylum Pseudomonadota; class Gammaproteobacteria; order Pseudomonadales; family Pseudomonadaceae; genus Pseudomonas; species Pseudomonas sp. FJ2-5-13. The sequence goes on along the minus strand of NZ_CP104045.1, from coordinate 4,496,838 downwards.
CAAGATCGCCTGCGACAACGGTTGCGGGCGCTTTGAATGGAGCGTGCTGGACTGGAACGAGCCCGCGATTGCCTTCTACAAATCCATCGGCGCCCAGCCGCAGGAAGAATGGGTGCGTTATCGCATGGAAGGCGACGCCTTGCGCGACTTCGCCCTGGGCTGAAGCCTTTTTCTATAGACACCACAGATCCAATGTGGGAGCGGGCTTGCTCGCGAATGCGGTGTATCAGTCAGCCATGCTTTAACTGACACACCGCATTCGCGAGCAAGCCCGCTCTCTCATTTTTTTAAGCTTTGTCCATTATATGGGATGATAATTTATATATTGAGATATTTCAGGCGATGGGTTTATAGTCGCCAGCATCAGCACTCACTACTAAAAATAAAAAGGTGAAGCGATGCAGGCACAACCGTTGTCCCTACCCGCCGTGCCCGAGCCCACTTACGGCGAGCGCCTGAAGAACAAGGTGGTGATCATCACCGGCGCCGCCCAAGGCATTGGCGAAGCCATCGTTGCCTGTTTCCAGGCTCAGCAGGCGCGGTTGATCATTGCCGATATCCAGGGCGACAAAGTCGAGAAAGTCGCCGCCCATTGGCGCGAACGCGGCGCGCAGATTTACGCCCAACCGATTGATATCACCTCCAAGGATCAATGGCAGGCACTGGTCAACCTGGCCATCGAGCGCTTTGGCCGCGTGGATGTGCTGGTCAACTGTGCCGGGGTCAATGTGTTCCGTGACCCGCTGGAGATGAGCGACGAGGACTGGCGCCGCTGTTTCGCCATCGACCTCGACGGCGCCTGGTACGGCTGCCGGTCGGTGTTGCCGCACATGATCGAGCAGGGCGTCGGCAACATCATCAATATCGCGTCCACCCATTCCAGCCACATCATTCCCGGCTGCTTTCCTTACCCTGTCGCCAAGCACGGCCTGCTCGGCCTCACCCGTGCCCTGGGCATCGAGTACGCGCCCAAAGGCATCCGCGTGAATGCCATCGCCCCCGGCTATATCGAAACCCAGCTCAACGTCGATTACTGGAACGGTTTCCCGGACCCCCACGCCGAACGCCAGCGCGCGTTCGACCTGCACCCGCCCAAACGCATTGGCCAGCCCATCGAAGTGGCCATGACGGCTCTGTTCCTGGCGACCGACGAGGCGCCCTTTATCAATGCCACTTGCCTGATGATCGATGGCGGGCGGTCTGTGATGTACCACGACTAAAGCGTTTTTCAATAACAAGAAGGAGGTGGTCCATGTTCAAGCAAACACTCGGTGCCGTGGCACTGGCGATGGCGTTCAGCGGCTGGGTATCGGCTGAAGAAGTGAAGATCGGTTTCCTGGTCAAACAGGCTGAGGAACCCTGGTTTCAGACGGAGTGGGCATTCGCGGAAAAGGCCGGCAAAGAGCATGGTTTTACTGTGATCAAAATCGCCGTGCCCGATGGCGAAAAGACCCTGTCGGCCATCGACAGCCTGGCCGCCAACGGCGCGAAAGGCTTTGTGATCTGCCCGCCAGACGTGTCCCTGGGCCCGGCCATCGTCGCCAAGGCCAAGGTCAACGATTTGAAAGTGATGGCCGTGGATGACCGATTTGTCGATGCCAAAGGCAACTTTATGGAAGAGGTGCCGTACTTGGGCATGGCCGCATTTGAGGTGGGCCAGAAGCAGGGCGCTGCCATGGCCGCCGAAGCGAAAAAGCGCGGTTGGGACTGGAAGGACACCTACGCGGTGATCAACACCTTCAACGAGCTCGACACCGGCAAGAAACGCACTGACGGCTCGATCAAATCCCTGGAGGAGGCCGGTATTCCCAAGGACCACATCCTCACCGCTGCGCTGAAAACCCTCGACGTACCTGGCAGCATGGACGCCACCAACTCGGCCCTGGTCAAGCTGCCGAGCGGGGCGAAGAACCTGATCATCGGCGGCATGAACGACAACACCGTGCTCGGGGGCGTGCGCGCCACCGAAAGTGCCGGCTTCAAGGCCGCCAACGTCATCGGCATCGGCATCAATGGCACCGACGCCATCGGCGAATTGAAAAAAGCCGACAGCGGCTTCTTCGGTTCCATGCTGCCCAGCCCGCATATCGAGGGCTACAACACCGCGCTGGCGATGTACGAATGGGTCACCACCGGCAAGGAACCGGCTAAATACACCGCCATGGACGAAGTGACCTTGATCACGCGCGCCAATTTCCAGGAAGAACTGACCAAGATCGGCCTGTGGAAATGAGCGGCGCAGCCCTGCGTTTCAATGGCATCGGCAAGGAGTTTCCCGGTGTGAAAGCCCTGGCGCAGATCAGCTTTGAAGCGCGGCCGCACTCGGTGCATGCGCTGATGGGCGAGAACGGCGCCGGCAAATCGACCCTGCTGAAAATCCTCGGCGGCGCCTACATTCCTTCCAGCGGCACCGTGCAGATCGGCGCGCAAACCATGGCGTTCAAATGCGCCGCCGACAGCATTGCCAGCGGTGTGGCAGTGATTCACCAGGAGCTGCACCTGGTGCCGGAAATGAGCGTAGCCGAGAACCTGTTCCTCGGGCATTTGCCCACGCGCTTTGGCGTGGTCAACCGGGGCCTGCTGCGCAAGCAGGCCCTGGCCTGCCTCAAGGGCCTGGCCGATGAAATCGACCCTGACGAGAAGCTCGGGCGCCTGTCCCTGGGCCAGCGCCAATTGGTGGAAATCGCCAAAGCGCTGTCTCGCGGCGCCAACGTGATCGCCTTTGATGAACCCACCAGCAGTTTATCGGCGCGGGAAATCGACCGCTTGATGGCGATCATCGCGCGCCTGCGCGACGAGGGCAAAGTGGTGCTTTACGTGTCGCACCGTATGGAAGAGGTGTTCCGTATTTGCGATGCGGTGACGGTGTTCAAGGACGGCCGCTACGTGCGCACGTTCGAGGACATGAGCACACTGACCCATGACCAGTTGGTGACCTGCATGGTCGGTCGCGATATTCAGGATATCTACGATTACCGACCGCGTGAGCAGGGCGAAGTGGCGCTCAAGGTGGACGGCTTGCTCGGCCCGGGCCTGCGTGAGCCGATCAGTTTCCAGGTGCGCAAGGGCGAGATCCTGGGCCTGTTCGGGCTGGTGGGCGCGGGGCGTACCGAGCTGTTTCGCTTGCTCAGTGGGTTAGAGCGCGCCAGCGCCGGCAGCCTGGAACTGTGCGGGCAAGCGCTGCAACTGCGCTCACCCCGCGACGCCATTGCCGCTGGCGTGCTGCTGTGTCCGGAGGACCGCAAGAAAGAGGGCATCATCCCGCTGGGCAGCGTGGCGGAAAACATCAACATCAGCGCCCGTAGCGCCCATTCCACCTTTGGCTGGCTGTTGCGCGAAGGCTGGGAGAAAGGTAACGCCGACCGACAGATCCAGGCGATGCGGGTCAAAACGCCGAACGCGGCGCAGAAGATCATGTACCTGTCCGGCGGCAATCAGCAGAAAGCCATCCTTGGCCGCTGGTTGTCGATGCCGATGAAGGTGTTGCTGCTCGACGAACCTACTCGCGGTATCGACATCGGCGCCAAGTCGGAGATCTACCAGATCATCCATAACCTGGCGGCCAGCGGCATTGCGGTGATCGTGGTGTCCAGCGACCTGATGGAGGTGATGGGCATCTCTGACCGCATCCTGGTGATGAGTGAAGGCGCTTTGACCGGTGAGTTGCCCCGCGCCCAAGCGGATGAAGCGCGCCTGCTGCAACTGGCGCTGCCACAGTCGCGGGCTTGAACAAGAACAAGAGGGTTTGGCTATGTCTCAGGTAAAAACAGCAAAGGGCTTCTGGCCGGGTTTCAATCAGCGCAAATTTCTCGATGATTGGGTGATGCTGTTGGCGGCGCTGGGCATTTTTGTGCTCAGTGCGGTGTTCATCGATAACTTCCTGTCGCCGTTGAACATGCGCGGCCTCGGTCTGGCGATTTCAACCGTGGGCATTGCCGCGTGCACCATGCTGTTCTGCCTGGCGTCGGGGCACTTCGATTTGTCGGTGGGTTCGGTGATCGCCTGTGCCGGGGTGGTGGCGGGCATCGTGATGCGCGACACCGACAGCGTGCTACTCGGCGTGTCGGCGGCCTTGGCCATGGGCCTGGTGGTCGGGCTGATCAACGGCATCGTGATTGCCAAGCTGCGCATCAGTGCGTTGATTGCCACCCTGGCGACCATGCAGATCGTGCGCGGCCTGGCCTACATCTTCTCCAACGGCAAGGCGGTGGGGGTGATGAATGAAGGGTTCTTCGTATTCGGCAACGGCCAACTGCTGGGCGTGCCGGTGCCGATCATCATCACCGTGTTGTGCTTTGTGTTCTTTGGCTGGCTGCTCAATTACACCACCTACGGGCGCAACACCATGGCCATTGGCGGCAACCAGGAAGCCGCGTTGCTCGCCGGGGTGAATGTCGATCGCACCAAGATCATCATCTTTGCCGTGCACGGTTTGATCGGCGCCCTGGCCGGGGTGATCCTCGCGTCACGCATGACCTCGGGCCAGCCGATGATTGGCCAGGGGTTCGAGCTGACGGTGATTTCGGCGTGCGTGCTGGGCGGCGTGTCGTTGAGCGGCGGTATCGGCATGATCCGCCATGTGATTGCCGGGGTGTTGATTCTGGCGATCATCGAGAATGCGATGAACCTGAAGAACATCGATACCTTTTACCAGTATGTGATTCGTGGCTCGATCCTGTTGCTGGCGGTGATAATCGACCGCATGAAACAACGCTGATGTTCACCCTGTGAAGATCAAACTGTGGGAGCTGGCTTGCCTGCGATAGCGGTGTGTCAGCCAGGCCATGTTTAATTGACCCACCGCCATCGCAGGCAAGCCAGCTCCCACATTGGATCTCCTGTGTTCAGGAGGGCGGTATTTGCCATAATGCCCCCGCTTTCATACTTATAGGCCCGATATGCAGGAAAACGCCCACACCCCCGTCAAAGACGCCGCCCCCACCGGCACCCAGACCCTGTTGCGCGGCCTGGGCGTGGTGCAAGCGGTGGCGGCCGGTGCGCGGGATCTCAAGGAGATCGCCCGGCGCATCGGCACCACGCGCAGCACGACGCACCGCCTGGCCAGTTGCCTGGTGGACGAGCGTTACCTGCGCGTGGTGCCCCAGGTCGGTTACCTGCTGGGCCCCAAGCTGATCGAGTTGGGGTTCCAGGCCCGTGAAGAGTTGCCCTTGGTGAACCTGGCAGTGCCGTACCTGGACGAGTTGTCGGCGCTGACCGGCGACACCATTCACCTGGCGATTCGTGAATACGACGAGGTGCTTTACCTGCACAAGAACCCCGGCCGCAACGGCCCGGAAATGCGCTCGCGGGTCGGCCATCGCATGCCGCTCGCGCGCACCGGTATCGGCAAGGCGTTGATGCTCGATGACTCACCGCAGGAGTGGCAGCGCTTGTACGAGGCCAGCTTGCCGGCGGCGGGCAAGAGCCTGCAATGGCCGCAGCACCCGGAGCAATCCTGGGCGCAGTTCGAACAGCGCATGCATGAGTATGTGGAGGGGGGCTATGCGTTTGACCTTGAAGACAACGAGCCTTCGATCCGCTGCGTGGCGGCACCGGTGCGTGATGCCAGCGGGCGCATTGTCGCCGGCATCAGCATCGCCAGTACGGTGCCCTACATGCCGCTGGAGAAAATGGCCGAGCTGATCCCTGTGATCAAACAGGTCGCAGCCCGGCTGTCCGCGGAGTTGGGCGCCAAGGCCTGATCAGGCTTTGAGGCTCGCCATGTCGATGACAAAGCGGTACTTCACATCACCGGCAATCATGCGCGCGTAAGCTTCGTTGATCTGCCGGATGTCGAGCATCTCGATGTCGCAGGTAATGCCATGCTCGGCGCAGAAATCCAGGACTTCCTGGGTTTCGGCAATACCGCCGATCAGCGAACCGGCCAACACTTTACGGCCCAGCACCAGCTTGGCGGCGTTGACGGGTGGGTCCACCGGCTCGATCAGGCCGACCAGGATATGCACGCCGTCAAAGCGCAGCACATCGAGGTAGGGGTTCAGGTCGTGCTGCACCGGGATGGTGTCGAGCAGGAAGTCGAAGTGCCCGGCAGCGGCTTTCATCTGCTCGGCATCGGTGGACACGATCACATGGTCGGCGCCCTGGCGACGGCCTTCCTCGGCCTTGCTGGCCGAACGGGTGAACAGCGTGACTTCGGCGCCCATGGCCTTGGCGAACTTGATGCCCATGTGGCCCAGGCCGCCCATGCCGAGGATCCCGACTTTATCGCCGGCCTTTACGCCGTAGTGCTTGAGTGGAGAGTAGGTGGTGATGCCTGCGCACAGGATCGGCGCAGCGCTGGCCAGGTCAAGCTTGGCCGGGATCTTCACCACAAAGTGCTCACTGACCACGATGCTGTCGGAGTAGCCGCCCATGGTGTTGCTGCCATCCACGCGGTCCGGCGTGGCGTAGGTCATGGTCGGGCCTTCGAGGCAATACTGCTCAAGGTCTGATTGGCAGGCTTGGCAGTGGCGGCACGAGTCCACCATGCAACCCACGCCAACCAGATCACCGACTTTATGCGCGGTCACGTTGGCGCCGACGGCGGTGACTTTGCCGACAATCTCGTGGCCCGGCATCAGCGGGTACACGGCGATGCCCCATTCGTTGCGTGCCTGGTGGATGTCGGAGTGGCACACGCCGCAGTAGAGAATCTCGATGGCCACGTCATCGACGCGCGGGCTGCGGCGTTCAAATGACATCGGGGCGAGGGGCGTGGTGGCCGACTGGGCGGCGTAACCGATGGCGGTGTACATAGTAAACCTCACAAAAGCTTGGACTGCAGAGGCGGCAAAGTCTGCGCGCCGGCCCCTGGCGCGAACATGGCAATTGCTCCGAGTCTCATGCCTATTCGTCCGGCAGTGCCTGAGGTTTGGATATATTGGCCGCCAGACCTGCGATGATGCTGTCATCCCTCATTCGCGAAGTTTTTTGCCATGCTGTTGACCCGCCATTTGGACGCCAATGCCACGCTGGTTGCCTTGATCGAAGGGCTCACGCCCCGCGACGGTTTTTCCCCGACTCACCTGCCCGGCGTGCAGGTGCTGCGCGCCAGTTGCGATGTGGCGCGTGGGCCGCAGATCTATGAGCCAAGCCTGATGTTCGTGGCCCAAGGCAGCAAAGTCGCCTACCTTGGCCCGCGCACACTGGAGTATGGCGCCGGGCATTACCTGATCCAGGCCATGCCGGTGCCGTTCGAATGCGAGACCTTTGCCATGGCCCCCGAGGCGCCGCTGTACGGCGTCACGGTCGGCATCGACCGCGTGGTGTTGGGCGAGTTGGTGATTGCCATGGGCATGCAGGCCGGGCCGCCGCCGACCGCGCAGACCCTGGAGTCGATGAGTTCGGTGGTGCTGGACGATGCGATGCGCGGCTGCGTCGAGCGGTTGTTGCAGTGCCTGCACGATCCGCTGGAAAGCCGGATCATGGGCCCGGCGCGGGTGCGCGAATTGTTGTTCACCGCCTTGCGTGGGCCTCAGGCCGATGTGTTGCGTGCGCTGGTGGAACAGCAGGGGCAGTTTTCGCGCATCGCCACCTCATTGAACCACCTGCATGCCCATTACGCCGAGCCGCTGAATATCGAGACCTTGGCCGGATTTGCGCACATGAGTGCCTCGACCTTTCATGAGCATTTCAAGCGCTGCACCTTGTTATCGCCGGTGCAGTACCTCAAGCGCTTGCGGTTATTGAAGGCCCAGCAGTTGTTGCTGGTGGAAGGCATGAGTGTGGCGCAGGCGGCGCACAAGGTGGGGTATCAGAGTACGTCGCAGTTCAGTCGGGAGTACAAACGCTACTTCCTGCGCAACCCAGGCGAAGAGCGGGCCGCCTGACACCACGCGGTCATTGTGGGAGCTGGCTTGCCTGCGATGACGGCCTGCCAGCCGCCCCCTATCTACCTGACACCCCAACGATCCAACTTGTGGGAGCGGGCTTGCTCGCGAAGGCGGCCTGTCAGTCAACACAGTTGGATTGTGTGCATATTCATTGCTGCGGTAACGGCCGCTTAGGGTTCCGCCTGACGGCGGGTCACTTTGGAAAAGAGCCCCAAAGTAACCAAAGGGCTCTTGCCCCACCACTCGGCACCTCGCCTAGGCTCGGTGTGCCCGTAATCCGCCAGTGATTTGGGGGGCCGCCGCCACGCGCCATCCATGGCGCGGGGCGGCTAAACCGGCATCCCTGCCGGTTTACCCCCCAAATCCCTGTCGAATTCCGGCCAGCGTGGTTCAACGGGGCGCCTGAGATCAAAAGCAGATCAAGATCAAGAGCGGCTCGCTTCGCATCGTGGTTACCGGTGGCTGCGGCGAACTACACAATTGTGTAGATACCTATGGCCATCGCAGGCAAGCCAGCTCCCACATTTTGATCGATGTCGCCCACAAAAAAGGCCCCCGTCTCGGGAGCCTTTTCTGGTTAAGCGAACGACTTACATATTCGGGTAAGTCGGCCCGCCCGCACCTTCCGGCGTTACCCAGGTGATGTTCTGCGAAGGGTCCTTGATGTCACAGGTCTTGCAGTGCACGCAGTTCTGGGCGTTGATCTGGAAGCGCTTCTCGCCGTCTTCCTTGGTCACCACTTCATACACGCCAGCCGGGCAGTAGCGCTGCGCCGGTTCATCGTAGAGCGGCAGGTTGGTGCCGATCGGGATGCTTGGGTCCTTGAGCTTCAAGTGGCACGGCTGCTCTTCTTCGTGGTTGGTACCAGAGATGAACACCGAGCTCAGCTTGTCGAAGCTCAACTTGCCGTCGGGTTTGGGGTAGTCGATCTTCTGGCTGTCTTTGGCCAGCTTCAGGCAGGCGTAGTCCGGCTTGGTGTCGTGCAGGGTGAAAGGGATCTTGCCGCCGAAAATGTTCTGGTCGAGCCAGTTGAAACCGCCGCCGATGATTGCGCCGAACTTGTGCACGGCCGGGCCGAAATTACGGCTGGCGAACAGTTCTTCGTACAGCCAACTGGCTTTGAAGCTGTCGACATAGGTGGTCAGTTCATCACCGCCCTCGGATTCGGCAAACAGGCGGTCGGCCACGGCGTCGGCGGCGAGCATGCCGGACTTCATCGCGGTATGGCTGCCTTTGATCTTGGCGAAGTTCAGGGTGCCCAGGTCGCAACCGATCAGCGCGCCGCCCTTGAAGACCATCTTCGGCAGCGAATTCAGGCCGCCTTTGCAGATCGCACGGGCGCCGTAGCTGATGCGCTTGCCGCCTTCCAGGTACTGGGCCAGCACCGGGTGATGCTTGAGGCGCTGGAATTCATCGAACGGCGACAGGAAGGTGTTGCTGTAGGACAGGTCGACGATCAGCCCGACCACCACCTGGTTGTTTTCCAGGTGATAAAGGAACGAGCCACCGGTGTTCTCGTTACCCATGATGTCCAGCGGCCAACCGGCGGTGTGCACCACCAGGCCCGGCTGGTGCTTGGCCGGATCGATTTCCCAGATTTCCTTCAGACCGATGCCGTAGTGCTGGGCGTCGGCGTCGCTGTCCAGGTTGAAGCGCTGGATCAGTTGCTTGCCGATGTGGCCACGGCAGCCTTCGGCGAACAGCGTGTACTTGCCACGCAGCTCCATGCCAGGGGTGTACAGGCCGTCTTTTGGCTTGCCTTCACGGTCAACGCCAAGGTCGCCGGTGATGATGCCGCGCACCACGCCGTTCTCGTCGAACAGCGCTTCCTGGGCGGCGAAGCCTGGGTAGATTTCCACGCCCAGGTTCTCGGCCTGCTGGGCCAGCCAGCGGCACAGGTTGCCCAGGGAAATGATGTAGTTGCCCTCGTTGTGCATGGTCTTGGGCACAAAGAAGTCGGGCACCTTGGTGGAAGCTTCCGGGCTGCGCAGCACATAGATGTCGTCGCGCACCACCGGCGTGTTGAGCGGGGCGCCGAGTGCTTTCCAGTCCGGGAACAGTTCATTCAGGGCACGTGGCTCAAACACCGCACCGGAGAGGATGTGGGCGCCGACTTCGGAGCCTTTCTCGACCACGCAGACGCTGATTTCCTTACCGGCTTCGGCGGCCTTCTGCTTCAGTCGGCAGGCGGCAGACAGGCCCGCCGGGCCAGCGCCGACGATGACCACGTCGAATTCCATGTATTCGCGTTCCACAGGCTATCTCCTACTCAAGGCTCAACAGGCTTTTTTTTCTAATGGGTGGAGGTTCGGTGTGGTTCTGCGCGAAGGCAGCACCCACCTGTCTCTCTAGGTGGCGCATTATATATAGACCACTGACAGCGTCCAATACAAACGTTTGTTTGAATTGCCTGCAGCCTAGATAAATCAAAGCAACGGGGCTTATGACTGACCATTTTGCCGTATTGACCAGAATAGGCGTTCCGGTCAAGATACGGTCGGTTTTGCGCTTCCCGTAGGCAGACTGCAGGTTTCAAGAGCACGTCCAAAGACAGGCCGAAGGCAATAAAGGTGATGCGCACCCAAACGTTGGGGCGCAGTTTACACGCCGCGATAAAGAATGACCTCTCAGTCACCACTGACGAACGGTCGTCATTTCCCGTGTGCAAGGCCACTGCCGAGGTCTTTGGAGGTGCCCTTGTGTGCCGATGAGCATCAACCGCCAGGTTCGCCTAGGCGACTTTCTTTTCACCGGAGAGTAACGAGGAATCCATGAAGGTTCTTGTAGCTGTCAAACGCGTTGTCGATTACAACGTGAAAGTTCGCGTCAAGGCGGACAATTCCGGCGTCGACCTTGCTAACGTCAAGATGTCGATGAACCCTTTCTGCGAAATCGCTGTGGAAGAAGCCGTACGCCTGAAAGAGAAAGGCGTGGCGACGGAAATCGTCGTGGTGTCCATCGGCCCGACCACTGCCCAAGAGCAGTTGCGTACCGCTCTGGCCCTGGGCGCCGACCGCGCCATTCTGGTGGAGTCCGCTGAAGAGCTGACCTCCCTGGCCGTGGCCAAGCTGCTCAAGGCCGTTGTCGACAAGGAACAGCCACAACTGGTGATCCTGGGCAAACAAGCCATCGACAGCGACAACAATCAGACTGGCCAGATGCTGGCTGCACTGACCGGTTACGGCCAGGGCACCTTCGCTTCGAAAGTCGAAGTGAGCGGCGACAGCGTTGCGGTCACCCGTGAAATCGACGGCGGCGCGCAGACGGTTTCCCTGAAACTGCCAGCCATCGTCACCACCGACCTGCGTTTGAACGAGCCGCGTTATGCGTCCCTGCCAAACATCATGAAAGCCAAGAAGAAGCCCCTGGAGACGCTGACTCCGGATGCTTTGGGCGTTTCTACCGCCTCTACCAACAAGACCGTCAAAGTCGAAGCGCCGGCTGCGCGCAGCGCGGGTATCAAGGTCAAGTCGGTGGCTGAACTGGTCGAGAAACTGAAAAACGAAGCGAAGGTGATCTGATCATGACTATCCTCGTAATCGCCGAACACGATAACAAGGTGCTGGCCCCGGCCACCCTCAACACCGTGGCCGCCGCCGCTAAAATCGGTGGCGACATCCACGTCCTGGTAGCAGGGCAGGGCGCTGGCGCCGTGGTTGAAGCCGCTGCGAAAATCGCGGGCGTGAGCAAAGTCCTGAACGCTGACAATGCCGCTTACGCGCATCAGCTGCCGGAAAACGTTGCACCACTGGTCGCAGAGTTGGGCAAGAGCTACAGCCACATCCTGGCTGCCGCCACCTCCAACGGCAAGAACATCCTGCCACGCGTTGCCGCGCAGCTGGACGTTGACCAGATCTCCGAGATCATCTCGGTAGAAAGCGCCGACACTTTCAAGCGCCCGATCTACGCCGGTAACGCCATCGCTACCGTACAGTCCAACGCTGCGGTCAAGGTTATCACCGTGCGCGCCACCGGTTTCGACCCGGTTGCCGCCGAAGGTGGCTCGGCTGCCGTTGAAGCCGTCTCCGCTGCCCACGACGCTGGCACTTCCAGCTTTGTCGGCGAAGAGCTGGCCAAGTCGGACCGTCCTGAACTGACCGCTGCCAAGATCGTCGTCTCGGGCGGTCGTGGCATGCAGAACGGTGATAACTTCAAGCACCTGTACGCCCTGGCCGACAAGCTGGGCGCTGCGGTCGGCGCTTCTCGCGCAGCCGTTGACGCAGGTTTTGTACCCAACGACATGCAGGTCGGCCAGACCGGCAAGATCGTTGCGCCACAGCTGTACATCGCCGTCGGTATCTCCGGCGCGATCCAGCACCTGGCTGGTATGAAAGACTCCAAAGTGATCGTAGCGATCAACAAGGACGAAGAAGCGCCGATCTTCCAGGTTGCCGATTATGGCCTGGTAGCGGACTTGTTCGAAGCCGTACCGGAGTTGGAGAAGCTGGTCTAATCCAGCTGCTTCACTTATAAAGAGCCCGGTCTTATGACCGGGCTTTTTTATTCCCTGTAGGCGCGAGCTCGCTCGCGAAAAACCCACAGGCGCCGCATTTATTCAGAAAGCACGCGTTATCGTTGACGTTTTTCGCGAGCACTTTAGGAAGGAACATGCCATGGCGCTGCGCCCCTGGACTGTACTGCTGGGCCTTACGCTGCTGCCGAGCCTGACACTCGCCGCCGGCAAGTGCGAGCGCCTGGTGATCACCGGCAGCCCGGACGCACCGCCTTTACTCTGGCGCGACCCTCAGGACCCTACGCACCTGATCGGCGCGACCGCTGACGTGCTGCAACAAGTGGGCAAGGAGCTCGGGCTGAAAATCGACCTGCTCTACGGCGGCAAACGCTCCCTGGCCCTGGAGGAAGCGCGTAGCGGGCGCATGGACATCCTCGCCGACGCACCGCTGAACCTGGGCGAGCTGGACCACTTCGACTACATTCATCCAGCGCTGATGCAGACCGACTACCTGGTGTGGACGCGTAAGGATTCCGCTCTGGTTTATTCCACCGCCGCCGATTTGCACGGCCACAAAGGTGCGGTATCGGAGCGTGCGCGCTTGAGCGCCGAATTCGAGACCTTTGCCGGCCAGCAACTCAACCTGCAACGCCTGCCCAACTTGACGCCGGCCTTCCAGAAACTGTTGTTGGGTGAGGTGGACTACGTGCTGGCCGGGCGCTATTCCGGCATGGCCATGGCCCAGACGCTGGGCATGAGTAATGACCTGGTGGCCCATGCGGTGCCTGTCGATCAGCCGGGCCTGTACCTGGCGATTTCCCACAACTCGGCCTGCAATGATCCTTGGCTGCGCGGACAGCTGACGAAAAAGATGACAGAATTGCCCGCCTCCGGTGTCGCGCAAGCCGCGCTGCAGCGCAATCTGGAGCGCTGGAAGGCGCAACTGCAACAACCTGTCGGCACCCCAACAAAGTAGGGATTTACAGTGATTTTTCGAGCTCTTTTCGCGGCCCTCGCCGTTGTCGCGCTGGCGGGATGTGCAACCGATCCTGCGCCGATCGAACAAATGCGCCTGACCCAGCAAGCCTTGGAACAAGCCACCGCGGTCGGGGCCAACACCGATGAATCCCCCGAACTGAAACTGGCCGAAGAAAAATTCGCCCGGGCCAAGGGCAACATGGCCGACCAATCCTACAAGCGTGCGCGTATGCGCGCCGAGCAGGCTGAGCTGGACGCGCGTCTGGCCGAGGCCAAAGTGCTGACCGGCAAGAGCCAGGAACAATTGAACGTGCTCAATACCCGTATCACTCGCCTGCGTAAGCAGCTGCAGTTGGGAGAGGCACAATGAGCCCGATGATCCGTGGTTTGAGTTGTGTACTGCTGCTGGGCAGCGTGGCCTTGGGCGGTTGTGCCAGCCAACCCTCCAGCGAGCAGGCGTTGCAGCAGGCCGGCGATGACTTTCAGAAGGTCAAGGAAGACGCCAACGTGCTGCGCTTCGCCCCCAAAGACGTGATCCGCGCCGGCGAGTCCCTGGCTCGCGCAGACCGCCTGTCCAGCTACTGGGGCAGCGGCGCCGACGTGGTGCATTACGCCTACCTGAGCCAGCGTTACAGCGCCATCGCCCGAGAGCACACCCAGCAGGGCCTGAATGCCGAGCGCGGTACCCAACTGGAACTGGAGCGTCAGCGTCTGCAACTGGCCTTGCGCGAAAACAAGTTGGCCAGCGTGCAACAGCAGGGCAAGTGGGTTGAAGCGCAGATCGCCAGCCTCACCACCCAGACCGACCGTGGCCTGGTGATGACCCTGGGGGACGTACTGTTCGACACCGGCGAAGCTGAACTGCAGAACTCGGCCAACCGCACAGTGCTCAAGATCGTGCAATTCCTGCAACTGAACCCCAAGCGTCGGGTGCGCGTCGAGGGCTACACCGACAACACCGGTGGCGAGCAGGAAAACCTGAAACTGTCCCGCGACCGGGCTCAATCGGTGGCCGACCTGTTGATGGACCTGGGTATCGATGACAAGCGCATCGAAGTCGAAGGTTATGGCGATCAATACCCGGTGGAAGCCAATGCCTCCGAGCGTGGTCGTGCGCAGAACCGCCGCGTGGAAATTGTATTCTCCGACGAAAAAGGCCAATTGGGCGCTGCCCGCTAACATCCAGAACCGGATCAAATGTGGGAGGGGGCTTGCCCCCGATAGCGGTTGTTCAGTTGGTACATCCTTGACTGACACACCGCAATCGGGGGCAAGCCCCCTCCCACATTTTTTTGTGCTCTATGAATGCTGTCCCAGCCCCCTTACAGTTTTTACTGTCACTCCCGCACGCGCTCGACTATTGTGGCAACTGTCCCCGTACACTTCTAAACTGTGCCGGTATGTTTCACACAAAAATAAAATACCCGTGAAATCGAGTGCTGCGTCATGACCAATCTGTTGCTTTACCAACGTATTGCCCAGCAACTGGCTGAGGACATCCGGCGCGGTGTCTATCAACCGGGGGAGCGCGTGCCGTCGGTGCGCAAAATGAGCTCCCAGCTCAATGTGAGCCATGCCACGGTGCTGCAGGCCTACGCCAACCTGGAAGACCAGGGGCTGATCCGGGCGCGGCCGCAGTCGGGCTATTACGTGCATCAGACGCCAGCACTCACGGCGCCTACGCCCGATATCGCACGGGTCGAGCGCCCAGGGTTGGTTACCCGTAGCAGCATCATCCAGCAGGTGTTGGTCGAGTCGCGCCGTGAAGGGGTGTTTCCCCTGGGGGCGGCGGTGCCAAGTGTCGACTACTTGCCGGTGCGGGCCCTGCATCAGCAGTTGGCCAAGGTCACGCGTTTCCAGAGCCCACGGGCCTTCAGCTACATGTTCAGCCCTGGCTTTGAACCCCTGCGCCGCCAGGTGGCGATCCGCATGCGCGATGCCGGGGTGGTCGTGGACCCTTCCGAAGTGGTGATCACCCATGGCTGTGTCGATGCATTGCAGATGTCGCTGCGCGTGCTGACGCGCCCTGGCGACCTGATCGCGGCTGAATCACCCACCTATTACGGCTTGCTGCAATTGGCTGACCTGCTGGGCCTCAAGGTGATCGAAATCCCCAGCGACCCCGCCACGGGCATGAGCCTGGAGGCCTTGCAACTGGCCGCCAACCAATGGTCGATCAAGGCGCTGGTGCTGACCACGCGCCTGAGTAACCCGCTGGGCGGCACCATGCCGGAGGAGCGGCAGAAACAGTTGCTGCGCCTGGCGTCGGACTTCGATATCCAGATCGTCGAAGATGACATTTACGGCGAGTTGATGTTCGAACTTGGCCGCACCAAAGCCCTGAAGGCCTACGACCGCCTTGACCGGGTGATCTATTGCTCAAGCTTTTCCAAGACCTTGTCGCCGGGTGTGCGCATTGGCTGGATGATTGCCGGCAAATACCAGCAGGAAATCCAGCGCCTGCAGATGTTCAGCACGCATTCTGCTTGCAGCGTCACCCAGATGGGCGTCGCGGCCTATCTGGAAAACGGTGGCTACGACCGTCATTTGCGCTACATCCGCCAGGAATACCGCAAGAACCTCAGCGCCTTCCAATTGGCGGTGCAGCAATATTTCCCCGAAGGCACCCAGATGACCCGCCCGACCGGCGGCTTTATCTTGTGGGTCAGTTTGCCGGGGCGGGTCAATACCCAGGAGCTGCATGTGCGTGCCCTGCAACAAGGCATCAGCATTGCGCCAGGGCTGATTTTCAGTAATACCGAACAGTTCAACCACTGTATTCGCCTCAATTGCGGCACGCCATGGAACCGCGAGGCAGAGCGGGCGTTGATGACCCTGGGAATGCTTGCCAGCCAGCTGTGCCAGGAGGCCGCAGCGGGTTTTTGAGGTATGCAAAGGGGACAAGACTGATCTGTGCCCTTGTCATGCCGCGCACAACAAGCGAGCATATGGCCTTCTGCCGTTAATGCTGTTGGCGATATGACTTCTATTTTTCGCGTTACGTTGATGCTTGGTCTGCTGAGCCTGTGCAATGCCGGCAGCGTGCTGGCTGCAGCGCCGGTGGCCGATGGCAAGCCTGCTGTGAGTGCCGAGCAGAAGACCTCAGCCAAGCAGCCAGCGCCTGCGAAAAAATCCCCCACCGCACAAAAGAAAGCCGCCTCGACCAAAAAGCGTGCACCCGTGGCGAGCAAGTCCAAGTCGGCCCATGAAGTCGCCCAGACCAAACTGCCACCGGCACAGTTGGACCTGTCCCTGCCTTCGGACATGGTCAGGCACCTGCAACCCATCGGCACCATGCCCAAGCCCAAGAGCGTGCCCTTGTTGCCGCCAATGTTTGGCGAAAAACCCACCGACAACAGCGCGTTCCAGATCAACGGCCGCTTGCTCAGCAATGAGATGAAGCTGCAACTGCGTAACGAGGAGCGCCGTGATGTTGAAGGCGCTGCGCTGGATTTCGAATTCAAGCAATAAACTTTCTGAGCTCAGGTGACCCGGGTCCCCGACCATCTGTCGCAGACTGGTCGGTCACTTTTGTTTTGTGCGAAAAACCCCTGTTGGGCCATTTTAAAACGGCTGTTTAAGGGCGTACTCTAGCCCGGCCATCCCTATTGAGTCGTCGAGGACCTGCTGGTCATGAAATGCCGTGAAGGCTGTGGCGCATGCTGCATTGCCCCCTCCATCAGTTCACCATTGCCGGGAATGCCCCTGGGCAAACCCGCTGGCGTTCGCTGCGTGCACCTGTCGGCGGAACAACTGTGCCAGTTGTTCGGTCAACCGCAGCGGCCCGCCGTGTGCAGTGATTTCAAGGCGGATATCGACGTCTGTGGCAACGACCAGGCCGATGCCATCCGGCTGATCGGCTGGTGGGAGCAGATGACGGCGGCTTGATGGGCTTTACTATCGGAACTTCAACAATAAGGAATACAACGATGGGTTCGCTGAAACGAGTGGCTGTGCTGTGCGGTTTTACGCTGTTGTTTGCGGCCACTGCCCAGGCTGAAGATTGGCAAGTCGCCAAGGACGAAGACGGTATCAAGGTGTCCCTGAGCGAGATTGCCGGTTCCAAGTACAAGGCGTATCGCGGTGTGACGGTGATCAAGGCGCCTTTGGCCAAGGTCCAGGCGCTGCAGGAAGATGTGGCCGGTGCTTGCGCATGGATCCATGAATGCAAATCCCAGAAACTCGTCGACAAGAAAGGCGACGAGGCCTGGACCTACACCCAGTTCAAGGCGCCGTTCCCCGTGACGGACCGCGACTCGTACATCCACGTCACCACCACCAAAGCCGCAGACGGCACCGTCACGCGCAAACTGGAAGGTGTGCCGACCTACAAGCCCGAAGCAAAAGGCTACGTGCGGGTCGCCCAGGTGGAGGGTTTCTGGAAACTGGTGCCAAAGGGCGATAACCAGACCGAAGTCACCTATCAGGTACACACCGAGCCAGGCGGCAGCGTACCTTCGTGGTTGGCCAACAAGTTCGTGGTGGACGCGCCGTTCAACACCTTGAAAGCCTTGAAAGAACACGCTGAAAAATAAGTGCAGTTGATCCGGTGCCTCCGGGCTTGAGCGGAACGTTTTGCGCGCCGCCAAGGTCCAGATACTTGTAAGCCCACCTATGGGTTTTATCGAGGAGGCACCGATGCAAACGTGGCAAATTACCTTCGTTGATGATCACGGTGAAAAGTCCGTGCAGCAGTTCACCTGCGAACAAAAGCCCAGCCTCGAAGACGCTGCGCATATGATTCGTGCGAAGCTGGTGCCGATTGCTGCCGAACTCGATCTCAATGACCTGGAAGGCCGTAAACCCGAGCCGACGGTCAAGATTCTCAAAGACCAGAACAGTATCCAGATTCTCGATATTTCCCCCGCCGTCTAAACATTTTTCACACGCCACACGAGCACCTCTGGTGGAGGTGATAGCTTCGCGCTACTCTGCAATCGAGATCAGCGAATGAATCGCTAAGGTCTGGTCTTGTCAGCTACATGCTTGTTTTCCTGCGGCGTTGTTATGCCGTGGTGCCCGCGCCAGCAGGGCGCGGGGCTTCAGGAAGCACGGAAAGTCTATCCATCGGTTTGAGGAGGACGTTTCATGAGCACAGCCTATCAAGAAGACATCAGCACCAACGTACTGCGCCGCATGAAAGAAGGCGGCTTTGATTTCTCGCGTTTTCACCCCATCGAGTTCTACGCCATTTTCCCGGATGAGGAACGGGCGCGCAGGGCTGCGGGTCGATTTCGTGGGGAGTCCCTCAATGCCCAGGTCAGCGCGCGCGACGATGGCGCCTGGTACCTGGAACTGAGCAAAATCATGTTCGCAACCTACGACGGCATAGGAGATTTCGAGCAAGACTTTGAGGCAGTGGTGGAGCCCCTGGGTGGGATTATCGAGGGATGGGGCGTCAAGCAGGAGGTGCGTGGGTTACCCATGTAGTTGGTATTTATGAGCAGCACAGCGTATCGGCTGACCTTTGGGTCGGCCGATTTTGTTTGGGCGGCCGCCGCATCGTGAACGGCCGTTTTACGCGCAAAAAAAGCCACCCGGATAGGGTGGCGGAAAGGGAAGACTGAGGAGTCATCAGTACACGAATTAACACGTTACTGAATGTGCAAAGGGTTTGGCTGTAGGACGTGTCCTGTTCAACCGATGTGAGCGATTATCCGTATGTGCAGGCGGGCAGTGAAATCAACTCTGACTATGCTGTTGATAGCCAAAGACCGCATTGCAATGAAGCGCACGGTCTGCCCCAGGCAATTGCGCGCACCAGGACGGTGCAGTGCTTCCGCTGGGATTATTCAACTGATTGATTATTAAGTGTTTATGCCGCTGGCACGGGCCTTGCGAAGGTTCTTGCGTCCGGGTGACAAGGAGTACGGCATGATCCGCACTTATTACGATGAAATGTACGATGGGGCAGGGCAGGTTCGCCCCCATTACCGCGAGTTTGCCCGTTGGCTGGCCGACACCCCTGCCGAACTGCTGGCCCAGCGCCGGCGTGAAGCCGATTTGCTGTTCCACCGCGCCGGCATTACCTTCACCCTCTATGGGGACGAACAAGGCACCGAGCGCCTGATCCCCTTCGACACCATCCCCCGCAGCATTCCGGCGAGTGAATGGCGGATTGTCGAGCGCGGCTGCATCCAGCGGGTCAAGGCGCTGAACCTGTTCCTCGCCGACCTGTACCACGACCAACGCATCATCAAGGCCGGCATCATTCCTGCCGAACAGGTACTGGCCAACGAGCAATACCAACTGGCAATGCAGGGCCTGGATTTGCACCGCGATATCTATTCGCACATCTCCGGAGTAGACCTCGTACGCGATGGCGACGGCACGTACTACGTACTTGAAGACAACCTGCGCACGCCCAGCGGTGTCAGCTACATGCTTGAAGACCGCAAAATGATGATGCGTCTGTTCCCCGAGCTGTTCGCGGCCCAGCGCATCGCACCCATCGACCATTACCCCAACTTGCTGCTCGATACCCTCAAAAGCGCCAGCCCTCTGGATAACCCCAGTGTGGTGGTGCTGACGCCCGGGCGTTTCAACAGCGCGTTCTTCGAACATGCCTTTCTGGCCCGGGAAATGGGCGTGGAGTTGGTGGAGGGCGCGGATTTGTTCGTGCGCGATGACCGTGTATTCATGCGCACCACCGACGGGCCCAAGGCTGTCGATGTGATCTACCGTCGCCTCGATGATGCATTTCTCGACCCCTTGGCATTCAACCCCGACTCGATGCTCGGTGTGCCCGGCCTGCTCGCCGCCTATCGCTGCGGCAATGTGGTGCTGGCCAATGCCATTGGCACCGGGGTTGCGGACGATAAATCGGTTTACCCGTTCGTCACTGAGATGATCCGGTTCTATCTGGATGAAGAACCGATCCTGCAGAACGTTCCGACCTTCCAATGCCGTAAGCCTGACGAGTTGTCCCACGTACTGGCCAACCTGCCCGATCTGGTAGTTAAGGAAACTCAAGGCTCAGGCGGCTACGGCATGTTGGTTGGCCCGGCGTCTACAATCGCGGAAATCGAAGCGTTCCGGGCGCGTATCAAGGCCAAGCCACACGCCTATATCGCGCAGCCAACCCTGTGTTTATCCACGTGCCCGACCTTTGTCGAAAACGGCATCGCCCCACGCCACATAGACCTGCGCCCCTTCGTGTTGTCCGGCAAGGAGACCCGTGTGGTACCGGGTGGCCTGACCCGCGTGGCGCTGCGCGAAGGCTCGCTGGTGGTC
Source organism: Pseudomonas sp. FJ2-5-13 (assembly GCF_029201605.1). Taxonomy (NCBI): domain Bacteria; kingdom Pseudomonadati; phylum Pseudomonadota; class Gammaproteobacteria; order Pseudomonadales; family Pseudomonadaceae; genus Pseudomonas; species Pseudomonas sp. FJ2-5-13. Next base: position 4,476,342 of record NZ_CP104045.1, on the reverse strand, counting down.
AACTCGTCCCAGGGCGGCGGAACCAAAGACACCTGGGTGGTCGAGGACTGATGCCATGTTGAGTAGAACTGCCTCGGATTTGTACTGGATGTCGCGCTACCTGGAACGCGCCGAAAACCTCGCGCGCATGCTCGATGTCAGTTATTCGCTGTCGCTGATGCCCCAGGATGGGCGCGGTGATGGCCTGCACGAATTGGCCATGCCGCTGTTGATCACCGGCACCCTGGAGGATTACCACGCGCGCCATGGCCCCTTGCACGCTGAACGCTTGCTGCACTTTTTTGCCCTGGACGCGGCCAACCCGGCGAGCATCTATAGCTGCCTGGGCGCGGCGCGGGCCAGCGCCCATGCGGTGCGTGGGCGCATCACCGCCGACATGTGGGAAAACATCAACGCCACCTGGCTGGACATTCGCGATATCGCCCAGCAGGGGCTGAGCCACTACGGCATGAGCCGGTTTTGTGAGTGGGTCAAGGAGCGTTCCCACCTGTTCCGCGGGGCCACTTACGGCACCATCATGCGCAACGATGCCTTCCGCTTTATTCGCTTGGGCACCTTCATTGAGCGCGCCGATAACACCCTGCGCCTGCTGGATGCCCGCTACGAAATGGCCGGCGAACAGGCTGAGGCGGTCAGCGATGGCACGGCTCACGCGTATTACCAATGGAGTGCGTTGCTGCGCGCCCTGTCGTCATTCGAGGCGTACACCGAGATTTATCGCGATGCACCAGGGGCTCGGCAAGTGGCCGAGCTGCTGCTGTTACGCGCCGATGTGCCGCGTTCGCTGCGCGCTTGCAGTGAAGAGATCGACCAGATCCTCGCCAGCCTGCCCGGCATCAACGGCCGCCCGGCCCAGCGCCTGGCCGCCGAGATGGATGCGCGCCTGCGCTTTACCGCCATCGACGAAATCCTCGAGGAAGGCCTGCATGCCTGGCTGACCGACTTTATCCCTTTGGTCCGCCAGTTGGGCGACGCCATCTACAGTTCCTACCTGGAGGCGGCATGAGACTCTCCATCAGCCACGACACCACCTACCACTACGAAGACCAGGTGCGCGCCAGCATCCAATACCTGCGCCTGACGCCCCATGACAGCGAGCGCCAGCACGTACTGAGCTGGCAACTCGACCTGCCGCGCCCGGTGCGGGCGCAGGTGGACCCCTTCGGCAACATCTTGCATGTGCTCACGCTGGATGAACCCCACGACGCCATCATCATCGGCGCCCGGGGCGTGGTGGAGATCGATGAATTGCGCGAGGCCGAACACGAAAGCCAGTCTGCCTTTCCGTTCCTGCGCTCTACGCGCCTCACCGAGCCCGACGACGCCCTGCGCGGGTTTGCCGAGCAACACTGCCATCAGCGCCGCGACCGCACGGCGCTTATCGACTTGATGCAGGCGCTTAACCACACCATGGTTTACACCCCCGGCGCGACCGACGTCGATACCTGCGCCGCCCAGGCCTTCGCAGGTGCCGCTGGGGTGTGCCAGGACCACACTCATGCGTTCCTGGCCTGCGCACGCAGCCTGGGGATCCCGGCGCGGTATGTGTCGGGGTATCTGTACACCGAAGACAGCACGCACCTGGCCAGCCATGCCTGGGCCGAAGCCTGGCTGGATGACGCCTGGTACAGCTTTGACGTGACCAACCAACTGGCGCGGCCGGAGCGGCACTTGAAGCTGGCCGTGGGCCTGGACTACCTCGACGCCTGCCCGGTACGCGGCATGCGCCGTGGCGGTGGGCATGAGCAGATGCATGCCAAGGTATTCGTGGCGCCGCAGCAATGATCGTTCCCGCGCTCTGCGTGGGAATGATCGATAACTGTAGGAGCGAGCTTGCTCGCGAAAAACGTTAACGATAACGCAGCGCCATCAGGTGACCCGCGTCGCTTATACGTTTTTCGCGAGCAAGCTCGCTCCTACAACTTGCGGCCTGCCATGTGCCGCAGATACCCCACCAGCAAATCCAACTCATTGTCTGGCAATACACTGGCTGTAAACGCCGGCATCTTCGCCTGTGGCCAATGCCTCAGGCTTTGCGGATCGCGGATGTAACGCTTGAGGAAATCTCCGCTGAAATACTCGGTGGGGTTGTAGGGCACATTCAGGTCCGGACCCATCTGGGCATCACCGCCGCCATTGAGGCGATGGCACGCCAGGCAGTTCTTCTGGAACAACGCAAAGCCCTGGTTGATCGGGTCGTTCGCCGCCAGCTTCGGGTCGGGCAATAACGCCGGGAAACGCTCGCCAACCGTCTGCGACTGCTTGAATTTCGATACCTGGAACGGCCACTGTTCGGGGCTGATATGCCCGGCTTGAGGGTGGGTCCAGACCAGATAGAACGGCCCGGCGCTGGGCTTGCCCTGTGCCAGCGGTGGCCATGGATGGGCCGGGTCTTCCACGGCCAGCCAGGCGCGGGCGCCGTTTTTTTCCAGTAACGGCGCGGCGGCAAGTTCGGCGGCAAAACCATCAAGGGCAACGGCTTGCAGGTGGTTCGCAGCTTTAAGGCCCGGTAAGAGCACCGCGAGGGGCACCGCGCGATAGGTCATCGTGCGCTTGTAGGACACATCATCGATGATCTGCACCGTCTGAGCGTCGGGGTGCTTGAGCAACTCGGCGGTCTGCCAGGTCTTTTGGCTGTGGTCCAGCTCGATGGTCAAGGGTGCCGCCGCCGCAGGCAGGCTCAGCAGCAGGGCAAAAAGGGCGAGGATCGGTTTCAAGGCACAGGCCCGTTGCAAGAGAGTAAGGGCGCACACGATAACGGAAAACGGCAGGTAAAAAGACAGCCCCTGCAACAGGCGCGCTAAGCGCAATGTCCTGGCAGGTGCTGCCAAAAGCTGCTGGCCTGGTGCGGTGCGTTCACCACAGGTGGGAGCGCAATCGTCACCCAATAACCTTGGGTAAATTGGGCAAGATCAGAATCAGGGTGGTGGCGAACAGAATAAGTCCCGCCTGACGTACTTTCGAATGTTTGAACATGGCTGACTGCCTTTTCTTTTGTTGTTATTCCTGAGCGTCAAATGCGTGCCGTTGTATCCAGTATCGCGAGGTGACGTTGCACTTTTCTTACAGCTACTCCAGCAAAACCCGGCAGCAGCGTCTTACAGGTTCAACCTTAGAGCGCCCGTTCTTTCTGGCTTAGACCCATTTCATATCAGCTAATAAGCATTTGCGCTAAAAACGGCATGAGGCTTATTGCCATCTTGGCGCCAACCCTAGGGCTAGACCGCTAAAACGATTAATCAGGGTTTTCCCATAGGGACCTACCGTTCGTCCGAGCGAGGGGGTCAAAAGCAATGAGCGCATCCGTCATTGAAACCGTGTCAATCGGGCCTAAGGTAGGGGCACACAGCCACAGCGGTTCGAGGATGTCATGACCCAAGCTTTGATCTTTGATGCGATACGCACGCCCCGGGGTAAAGGCAAGGCCGATGGTGCCCTGCACAGCGTCAAGCCGGTAAACCTGGTGGCGGGCCTGCTTACGGCGCTGGCGCAACGCAGCGACCTCGACACCCGCCAAGTGGATGACATCGTCCTGGGCTGCGTCACACCGGTGGGCGACCAAGGCGCCGATATCGCCAAGACCGCCGCGCTGGTGGCCGACTGGGATGTCTGTGTTGCCGGTGTGCAGGTCAATCGCTTCTGCGCTTCAGGCCTGGAAGCGGTGAACCTGGGGGCAATGAAGGTGCGTTCCGGCTTCGAAGACCTGGTGGTGGTCGGCGGCGTCGAATCCATGTCCCGCGTACCCATGGGCAGCGATGGCGGCGCCTGGGTGCTCGACCCGCAAACCAATATGCACAGCCACTTCACGCCCCAAGGCATTGGCGCCGACCTGATCGCCACCCTGGAAGGCTTCACGCGCCAGGATGTCGACAGTTTTGCCCTACAGTCCCAGCAGAAAGCCGCCAGGGCGCGGGCAGACGGTTCCTTCAATAAGTCGCTGATCGCGGTGCACGACCAGAACGGCATCGTGCTGCTGGACCATGACGAATTTATCCGTGGCGACTCAACCCTCGAGGGCTTGGGTAAGCTCAAGCCCAGCTTCGAAATGATGGGCCAGATGGGCTTCGATGCCACCGCGCTGCGGGTCTACAGCCACGTGGAGCGCATCCACCATGTGCACACGCCGGGCAACAGCTCCGGGATCGTGGACGGCGCCGCGCTGATGTTGATCGGCTCCGAGGCCAAGGGCCGCGAGCTGGGCCTGCAACCACGGGCGCGCATTGTCGCCACGGCGGTGACCAGCACCGACCCGACCATCATGCTCACCGGCCCCGCGCCGGCCACTCGCAAGGCGCTGGCCAAGGCCGGCCTGCGGGTTGAAGACATCGACCTGTTCGAAGTCAACGAAGCCTTTGCTTCGGTGGTGCTCAAGTTCATCAAGGACATGGGCATCGACGCCGCACGGGTCAATGTCAACGGCGGCTCCATCGCCATGGGCCACCCCTTGGGCGCCACTGGCTGCGCGATCCTCGGCACCTTGCTCGACGAGCTGGAGGTGCGCCAGCAACGCTACGGCCTGGCCACCTTGTGTGTCGGCGGTGGCATGGGTATCGCCACCATTATCGAACGCCTCTGAGCCTAAGGAATTTGTCATGACCGATGCCATTCGTTACGAAAAAGGCCAGGACCAGATCGTGGTGCTGACCCTCGACATGCCCGGCCAGAGCGCCAACACCATGAACGCCGCCTACCGTGAAGCCATGGCGGCCACCCTCACGCGCCTGGAAGCGGAAAAGGACGAGATCGCCGGGGTAGTGATCACCTCGGCCAAGAAAACCTTTTTTGCCGGCGGCGACCTCAATGAGCTGATCAAGGTCGACAAAGCCCAGGCCAAGGCGTTCTACGACAGTGTGTTGGTGTTGAAAGCGCAGTTGCGCCGCCTGGAAACCCTCGGCAAACCGGTGGTGGCCGCGATCAATGGCGCGGCCCTGGGCGGTGGGTGGGAGATTTGCCTGGCCTGCCACCACCGGGTCGCGCTGGACGACAAGTCAGTGCAACTGGGTTTACCGGAAGTGACCCTTGGCCTGTTGCCAGGGGGCGGCGGCGTGGTGCGGATGGTGCGCATGCTTGGCCTGGAAAAAGCCTTGCCGTATTTGCTCGAAGGTAAAAAAGTCCGGCCTGCCCAGGCCCTGCAAGCGGGCTTGATTGATGAGGTGGCGGCGGATCGCGAGGCATTGCTGGCACAGGCCCGTGCCTGGGTTCTGGCTAATCCCGAAGTCAGGCAACCTTGGGACAACAAGGGTTACGCGATTCCCGGCGGCACGCCGTCCCACCCTAAAGTCGCGCAGATGCTCGCCATTGCGCCGTCGATTTTGCGCAGCAAGACCCAGGGCTGCTTCCCCGCGCCGGAGAAAATCCTCTGTGCCGCCGTTGAGGGCGCCCAAGTGGACTTCGACACCGCGCACCTGATCGAAACCCGCTACTTCACCGAACTGGTGACCGGGCAAGTGGCAAAAAACATGATCGGCACCTTCTGGTTCCAGCTCAACCAAATCAATGCCGGCAGCTCACGCCCCCAGGGCTATGCGCCCTACGTCACGCGTAAGGTCGGTGTGCTCGGCGCCGGGATGATGGGCGCGGGCATCGCCTATGTCAGTGCCTGTGCGGGTATCGAGGTGGTGCTCAAGGATATCACCCTGGCCGCCGCCGAAAAAGGCAAAGCCCATTCGGCTGCATTGCTGGACAAGAAGGTCAGCCGTGGGCAACTGACCGCCGAACAGCGCGAAACCACCCTGGCGCGCATTCATCCTACTCAGGATGACGCCGACCTGGCCGGCTGCGACCTGATCATCGAGGCCGTGTTCGAAGACCGCGCACTCAAGGCCAAGGTCTCGGCTGCGGCGCAAAACGTGGTGGGGGCCGACGCGGTGATCGCCTCCAACACCTCCACCTTGCCCATCAGCGGCCTGGCCACGGCGGTGCCCGATCAAGCCAAGTTCATCGGCCTGCACTTCTTCAGCCCCGTGGACAAGATGCCCCTGGTGGAAATCATCAAAGGTGCGCGCACCAGCGACGAAACCCTGGCCCGAGGGTTTGACTTCGTACTGCAAATCAAGAAAACCCCGATTGTGGTCAACGACAGTCGCGGCTTTTTCACCTCGCGGGTATTCGGCACCTTTACCAATGAAGGCATCGCCATGCTCGGCGAAGGCGTGGCTGCGCCGATGATCGAGACCGAAGCGCGCAAGGCCGGGATGCCAGTGGGGCCGTTGGCGGTGTCCGATGAAGTGTCCCTGAGTCTGATGAGCCGTATCCGACAGCAAACGGCCAAGGACCTGCAGGCCGAAGGCAAGGCCATGCCGAACCATCCGGCGACGGCAGTGATTGATCTGTTGGTGAACGAATACAAGCGCACGGGCAAGGCGGCCGGCGCTGGTTTTTACGATTATCCCGCTGGCGGCCAGAAGCATCTGTGGCCTGAGCTGAAAACCCGCTTTGAACAGCCCGGTAAGCAAATCTCACCCCAGGACGTGCGTGACCGCTTGCTGTTTATCCAAGCCATCGAAACCGTACGCTGCGTGGAGGAGGGCGTGTTGATGTCCACGGCGGACGCCAACGTTGGTTCCATCTTCGGCATCGGCTTTGCCGCATGGAGTGGCGGCGCGTTGCAGTTTATCAACCAGTACGGGCTGAACGACTTCATCGCCCGCGCCCGCTACCTCGCCGAGGAGTACGGGGAGCGCTTCTCGCCGCCGGCGTTGTTGCTGGAAAAAGCCGCAAAAGGCGCACTGTTTTAGATGTTCCACTGTAGGAGCGAGCTTGCTCGCGAAAAACGCACAGGCAACGCTTTTATCCAGGCTACCTGCGTTATCGTTGACGTTTTTCGCGAGCAAGCTCGCTCCTACAGTGTGTGTGGGTGCCCATTGAGGGCTTGCTTTGGGGGGGTATTTCAGGGCAGGCTCTGGGTGTGCAATATTCCCATCGCCGTGTCAGGTATTTTTTATGTCGCTACGCGTCTGCATCCTGGAAACCGATATTCTGCGTCCCGCTTTGATCGATGAGTACCAAGGCTATGGGCAGATGTTCAAGCGCCTGTTCGCCAAGCAACCGATTGCCGCCGAGTTTGTCGTCTACAACGTGGTGCAGGGCGAATACCCGCCGGATGACGAAGTGTTTGACGCGTACCTGATCACCGGCAGCAAGGCCGACTCGTTCGGTACCGACCCTTGGATCCAGACCCTCAAGACCTACCTGCTCACGCGCTATGAGCGTGGCGACAAGCTGCTGGGTGTGTGCTTCGGCCATCAATTGCTCGCGCTGCTGCTGGGCGGCAAGGCCGAGCGTGCCAGCCAGGGCTGGGGCATGGGCACCCACGCCTACAAACTGGATGCCAAGACGCCATGGATGAGCCCCGAGGTGCCGGAGCTGACGCTATTGATCAGCCACCAGGACCAAGTCACCACCTTGCCGGAAAACGCCACCGTGATCGCCTCCAGCGAATTCTGCCCGTTTGCCGCGTATCACATCGGCGACCAGGTGCTGTGCTTCCAGGGCCATCCGGAGTTTGTTCACGACTATTCCCGCGAGTTGCTGGAAATACTTCAGACAACCCTGGGTGAAAAGGTCTACAGCAACGGCGTGGCCAGCCTGGAACGCGACCACAACGGCGTGACCGTGGCGGAATGGATGATGCGCTTCGTTGCGCATCAGCCTGAAGCCAAGGCTTAAAGCCAGCCCGAACGCTTGAAGCTGGCCCATAAACCGGTACAGCCCAGGGTAATAAACCCGAGCACCGCAAAATAGCCGTAGTGCCATTGCAGCTCGGGCATGTTCTGGAAGTTCATCCCATAAATCCCCGCCACCGCCGTGGGGAACGCCAGGATCGCCGCCCACGCGGCGAACTTGCGCTGCACCACGCTCTGGCGCGAGGCTTCCAGCAGCACACCGATCTCGATGGTCTGGCTGGCGATGTCGCGCAAGGTGGTGAGGTCTTCCATCTGCCGCGTGACATGGATCTGCACGTCACGAAAATACGGGCGCATGTTCTTGTCGATAAACGGGAAGCTGAGCTTCTGCAACTCCTGGCTGATTTCCACCATGGGCGCCACATGCCGCTTGAGCCGCAACACATCGCGGCGCAGGCCGTGGAGGTGCTGGATATCACGCTCGTTGAGTGAACTGCACAGCACGTTACGTTCCAGCTCATCGATCTCGGCGTGGATCGCCTCGCTCACCGGCTGATAGTTTTCGGTGACAAAATCCAGCAGCGCATAGAGTACGAAATCTTCCCCATGCTCCAGCAACAACGGGCGCGCCTCACAACGCTGGCGCACAAAACCGTAGGACGCCGAGTGGCCGTTGCGGGCGGTGATGATGTAGCCGTTGCCGGCAAAGATATGGGTTTCGATAAACTCCAGCTTGCCGTTCTCGCGCACCGGTGAGTAGGTGACGATAAACAGCGCATCGCCGAAGGTTTCCAGCTTCGGACGGCTGTGTTTTTCCATGGCGTCTTCGATCGCCAGCTCGTGCAGGTTGAACTGGCGTTGCAGGTTGTTCAATTCCTGGGCACTGGGCTCTTCCAAGCCGATCCACACAAAATGCCCAGGTTTGGCGGCCCAGGCCGCGCCTTCATCGAGAGTAATATCCGAGACTTTCTTACCGGCGCTGTAAACGGCAGCCGCAACAACTCTACCCATGGTGCTGATCACTTCTTATCAAGAGGACAGATGTTGGGCAGCTTAGCCTGAATGGCGTTCCGTTGTTGCTCACCGACATTGCCCACTCCCCTGCAGGAGCGAGCTTGCTCGCGAAAATCGTCACCGATAACGCAGCGCCATCAGGTGACCCGCGTCGCTTATACGTTTTTCGCGAGCAAGCTCGCTCCTACAAGCTCACGGTCCATCTGCGCGATGCACTCATCCATCTGCGTTTGACACGTCAGCAGCAAATGAGGGATGTCATCCACCGTCAACCCACAGGTAGGAATCGGCGGCAACGAGCGTATCAGCACACTGCCACTGGCCCAACGATTGAGCTTCATCTGCGTCACATAGTTACTGACACACACCTGCACGATAGGCACACCGGCCGCAATCGCCATATGGAACGCGCCTTTCTTGAACGGCAACAACCCTTTGCCCAGATTGCGCGTGCCCTCCGGGAACACCCAGATCGACGTGTCCTCATGCTGCAAGGTATGCGTTGTGGTCAGCATCGCACGCCGCGCCTTGTGTGCATTGCCACGGTCAATCAGCACATTGCCCGCCAGCCAGAACAGCTGGCCGAACAGCGGTACCCATTTCAGGCTTTTCTTGGCGATGCAGACCGTGCGATGCGGCACTACATTGCCGAGCACAAACAGATCGTAGTTGGACTGATGGTTGGCGATCACCACGCAGGTACCGGGCTTGTTGCGCAGCGAGTCGACGTCGGCCTTCACGTTCAAGCCCAGGATCCGCATGGCTGGCAACGCATAGAGGCGAGCGCAGAGACGGCTGTTGTCCGGATTGAACGGCCGGCACACACCGACCAGCACACCCAGCACGCCGGCGATCATAAAATGCAGGCCCATCAACAACATACGCAACAGAAAAAGCATCGACACGGCCCATCGGGACAAAAGGTGGCGCAGTGTACGGATGTGCACTGTATTCGGCAATTGCCCCTACAGACGTAGGAGATAGCCGATGTTTAAGCGCATGTGTCCACATTGGCCGATAACGGCTAACTAGAGCGGTTATGGAGGTTTCACATTTATAGGTAAGAAAAAGCCCGACTCAAGGTCGGGCTCAGGCACGAAAGGTGTAGGACTTAGCTCAGGCTATGGCCCTGATCCTGGATGATTGCATCGTCCAGGGCTTCGAGCAGTGCGCGGCGCACTTTCAACTTGGTGTGCTTGTGCGCGTTCATATTGATCTTCTTCAACTGCCGTGCCGCTTCCAGTGCAGCCGCTTGCAGTTCTTCCGGTGCAACCACCTTGTCGAGGAAACCTGCGTGCAGGGCGCCTTGTGGATCAAACATCTCGGCATTGATCACCGAACGCTGAAACGCCGACTTACGCAGGCGATCGCGCGCCAACTCGATACCGGCGTGGTGCATGGTCATGCCAATCGCCACTTCATTCAGACCAATGCTGAACGGGCCTTCGACGCCAATCCGATAATCGGCCGACAATAACAGGAACGCGCCCTTGGCCACCGCATGGCCTGGGCAGGCCACGATCACCGGGAACGGATGCGCCAACATCCGCCGCGCCAGGGTGGAGCCTGAGGTCACCAGGCTGATTGCCTCTTTAGGGCCGGCGGTCATTACCTTCAAGTCATAACCACCCGACAAAATCCCCGGCGTGCCCGTGATGATCACCACCGCCCGATCCTTCTCGGCCTGATCCAGCGCCGCATTAAACTCACTGACCACCGCCGGAGAAATGGCATTCACCTTGCCGTTGCTCAGGGTCAGGGTCGCGATACCGTCTTCGAAGTGGTAGGCAATCAACTCACTCATGACGCGGTTCCTTGTAGGGCTTGTTATAGAGATAGATGCACAGACGTTACTCACCACGCCCCCGCGGGTAAAGCGCCGTGACTGACTACCCAGTCAGGCTTTTCCCGCGTCCCCATGGGTAGACACCCCGCAGCAGGGCGCAGCAAGCGCTCCAGACGCCTGCCGCCGATGCCCGAGAATGGCACAATCACCACCCCTCGCCGGACGGTGAATGGCATAACCGTCTAACCGCATGAAAATTCTGAAAAAAACCTTTGCCATCAGAAAGGCTTTCGACTACATTAGCGCGCCTCGACAGACTGAACTGGTTTGACGAGATACGGTGAAGTGTCCGAGTGGCTTAAGGAGCACGCCTGGAAAGTGTGTATACAAGAAATTGTATCGAGAGTTCGAATCTCTCCTTCACCGCCAAATTCGATGTAAACAAAACCCCTGGTTTCGAAAGAAACCAGGGGTTTTGTGATTTCTGGGTTTGAAAAGTACAACTTTTATCAGCTCAGTTGTCTGGCCTTTCAGTCTGCGGCCGCATGACGTCACACCCTATGCCTAAGCCCGCCCTCAATGCCTATGCCGATGATGCACATCCGGAAAATGCGCATGGCTATGCCTCATCACCCCATGTGCATGCACATGGCTATGAGGCACCTTCGAGTCCCACTCAAACCCATGCTCATGTTGATGATGCTCATCATGCACATGCCAATGCCCATGTTGCGTTGCCTCATGCAGATGCTCATGGGCATGCCGCTCCGTCAGGTGCAGCCACACGCCCACGGCCATCAGCGCCGAGGCAATCCAGAAGGCCACGGTCACCGACTCGCCAAACACCAGCAACGCCACTGCAGCACCGAGAAAGGGTGCCGTGGAGAAGTAAGCGCCGGTGCGCGCGCTGCCCAGCCCGCGGAGGGCCAGCACGAACATCACCAGGCTGATGCCATAGCCGAGGAAACCTACCAGTAGAATCGGCGCCAGTTGCGCCATGCCGGGAATCTGCGCCCCGAGGTAAAGTGCCAGGCTGCAATTGACCAGCCCCGCAATCAAGCCTTTGGCACCTGCGATAAACAATGCGTCAGACGCGGACACTTTGCGCGTGAGGTTGTTATCGATCCCCCAGCACAAACACGCCAGCGCAACGGCAAGCGGTCCGGTCCAGTCCTGGCGGCTGCCGTCAGCACCGGACCCTGACAACACCACGCCGCCCAGCACAATGGCGAGCATGCCGAGGACGATGCGTCGGTCGGCGTTTTCGCGGAACACGACCCAGGCGATCACGGCGGTCAGTACCGACTCAAGGTTGAGCATTAGCGAGGCGCTAGCGCTGGTGGTGTGGGTCAGGCCGAACATCAATGCAACGGGGCCGAGGATGCCGCCGAAGGCTATGGCGCCGAGTAGCCAGGGCCATTCCGATGGGGTTAGCCCGGTAGGTTTCCAGCCGCGATCACGGATCAAGCGCACACCGGCAAGGCCGATGCCGCTGCCGAGGTAGAACAGGCCGGCGAGCAGGATGGGAGAGAGGCCCAGGCCAAGGCTTTTGGCCAGCGGGGTGCTGGCCCCGAACAGGGCGGCGGCGGCGAGTGCGTAAGCGATACTGAGATTCATGGGCCATCCTCGAAGGTCAGGCCCATGATACGTCGCTTGCCGGGGTCAGCGCCCTGGCAGTTTCACACTTACTGCGCGGTTTTCAGCTTGATCACATCACCGGAGATCTTGGTGGTGTAGCCGTTCAATACCCAGGCCCAGAACCACTTTTCCTGCACTTGGGTGTTGATCAGCGCGTCGCCGCCCTTGGCCTTGATGGCTGCATCCTGGGCGCGCACGAAGCGGTTGTTCTGGCCAATGGGGATGACGCCCAGCAGCATGATGCCGGTGGCGCTGGCTTCGCTGTGGCCGAGCACGGTGTATTGGCTGGCGTCGTATTGCTGGGTTTTCATGGCGGTGCCGGTGCAACCTGCCAGGGTGAAACCAAGTACGGCTGCTGCTACGACTTTACTGAGGTATTTCACTTATAACTCCATAGATTCAAGCTCGAGATTCAATTCTCGGGGGCGACACTTTAAGCGCTCAGATGGCAGATTGAAATCGATCAGCGAGGCTGGGATGCAGATGGCTCAGTCTGGCGCGTGCTCTGCGGTGATCCCATCGCAGCCTCGCTGGGGCTCGACAGCTCCCACATATAGATGCAACCACGACGGATTGAGGTGCGCTGATTCTTCACCAGCGCAGCTGTCTCAAGCCTGTACGTAACGGCGGATAACCCGCCCATACACCGCGAGGTTGATCACCACCACCACGGCTCCCAACAGCAATTGGATATTGGCAGTCAGCCCGGCGGGGTAGATCAGCGTGAGGATGTAGTGCTCGATAAACCCGCCGCCATAACCGTCCTGCCCGGCCAGGTGGCGAAACAGGTTTTCCCAACGGGTGAGCGGGCAGGGCAGGTGCAGCACCTCCACCGCGATGCCCCAGGCAACGGCGGGCAAGTGCAGCCACATTACCCTGGGCCACTTCAGGGTGAGCAGGCCACCGAACAGCACGAACAGGATAAAGGCCAGGTGGAACAGCACGAGGCCGTCGGCGGCTAGGCGGTAGAGCATGTTTGAGCTCGATCTGAGTAAAGGAATACGTGAATTCTTGCCGGGTGACGTTATAGCTCCAGTTGACTGGCATTGATACCGAACGCCTTGGCTATCTTTTCCCGCGTGGTGCGGCGAGGTTTGCTGACCGCCTCCTGCTGGGCAAATGCCGATTGTGAAATACCCAGGCGTTGGGCGACTTCTTCCTGGGTCAAGCTCAGGTGCTCGCGCCACGCGCGGATAGGTGTTGCGCCATCCACCAGGCGGCTGACTACCGCATGGGGGATCAGGTTTGGATCTTTTTGCTGCGCCACATAGTGTTCATAGGGAATCACCACATAGGCTGGCTTGCCCTGCGTATTGTGGATGATCTGTACGGCAGTAGGTTCGCTCGTCACGTTTTTTAACCTCTTGGATGCTGACGACCTGGATGCTGCCGTCCCAGTCGAAAATGCTGATAGTACGAATGCAACCGAAGCAATTGTTTGACGGCTTTTCGCGTCCATTGGATTGAGTTCATGGAGGTTAATAAGTCTTTTATAAGGTTTGCAATCGGTATTTTCAGATCCGTGTCGACGGGTCATGAATCAACGGTCGTGGTCCACGAAGGTTGCTTGCAGGCAACGAGGGCCGTTATTGTGCTGAATCCTTTTAGTCCTCGCCCCAAGGTTGTGTTGTGATGAATGCACCGCGTACCGCTGTCCCGATCAAGGCCGTGATTTTCGATATGGACGGGTTGTTGCTGGATACCGAAGGCATCTACACCGAAGTGACGCAGATCATTGCCGAACGCTATGGCCGTACCTACGACTGGAGCATCAAACAGCACATCATCGGGCGGGGGGCCCAGGATTTGGCCGACTATGTGGTCAAGGCGCTGGACCTGCCGATCACGCCCGCCGAGTTTCTGGAAATTCGTGAACCGCTGATGAGCGAGCGTTTTCCCAAGGCCCTGGGCATGCCCGGCGCCGAGGCGTTGGTGCGGCATTTGAGGGCGCACAATATTCCGATTGCGGTGGGCACCAGTTCATCGCGTAATTCGTTTGGCCACAAGACCACCCTGCACCGTGAATGGTTTGGCCTGTTCGACACCATCGTCACCGCCGACGACCCGGAAGTCGGCGCCGCCAAGCCCGCGCCGGATATCTTCCTCACCGCCGCGCGCCGGTTGGGTGTAGCGCCTGAGGATTGCCTGGTGTTCGAAGACTCGCCGTTTGGCGTGACGGCGGCGAAGGCTGCCAACATGACCGCCATTGCGGTGCCCGATGAGGCGATGACGGACAGCAAGTACCAGCATGCTGACCTGATTATTCGCAAACTCGCCGACTTTGACCTGGCCGCCTACGGCTTGCCTCCCATGGCCTGACCCCGCGCGGTCAAAAATGTGGGAGCGGGCTTGCTCGCGAATGCAGGGTGTCAGTCAGTAGATTTATCAACTGACCCACCGCCTTCGCGAGCAAGCCCGCTCCCACAGTTGGGTTGCGGTTCTGCAAAGAATCAGGCGCTGAACCCACCATCGATGGTTAGGCTGGCGCCCGTGATATAGCCCGCTTCCGGCCCGGCCAGATACGCCACAAAACTGGCGATCTCCTCCACATGCCCATACCGACCTACCGCCATCAACCCGATCAGGCTTTCGGCAAAATCACTGTTCGCCGGGTTCATATCGGTGTCCACCGGGCCAGGCTGCACGTTGTTGATGGTGATGCCCCGTGGCCCCAGGTCCCGTGCCAACCCCTTGGTCAACCCCACCAGCGCCGCCTTGCTCATGGCGTAGGGCCCGCCACCGCCAAAGGGCATGCGTTCGGCGTTGGTGCTGCCGATATTGATCACCCGGCCACCTTCGCCCATATGCTTGGCGGCTTCCTGGGTGGCGATAAATACGCTGCGTACGTTGATCGCCAAGGTCTGGTCGAAGTCTTCCAGCTTGAATTCGTCCAGCGGCGCGATGGCCAGCACGCCAGCGTTATTCACCAGGATATCCAGGCGTCCAAACGCCTCGACTGTAGCGTTGACCGCCGCGCGAATCGCCGTGGCATCGGCGCTGTCGGCCTGTATCGCCAGGGCTTTGCCGCCTTCGCTGATCACTTCGTTCTGCAACGCTTGGGCCTTGGCGGCCGAACTGACGTAGGTAAAGGCAACCGCTGCGCCCTGGGCGGCGAGGCGCTTGACGATGGCGGCGCCGATGCCGCGGGAACCGCCTTGAATCAAGGCGACTTTGCCGGTGAGGTTGTGTGTGGTCATGTCGATCTCCGAGGTAGTTGATGGGGCGAGTATCGACCTCACCCGCGCAGCTCGGTAGCCCGTGGTTGCTATAGTCTGTGTAAACCAAAAGTTTAGAGTGGGGCGATATGGAAAGCTTTGGCAGTATCGAATGCTTTGTGCGCAGCGCCGAGGGTGGCAGCTTTGCCGAGGCTGCACGGCACCTGAGCCTCACTCCCGCAGCGGTGGGTAAAAGCGTCGCCAAGCTGGAGGCGCGCCTCGGTGTGCGGCTGTTTCAGCGCAGCACTCGGCGCCTGGCGCTGACCGAAGCCGGCAAGATGTTCCTGGCGGAAGTCAGCGGCAGCCTCACCACCATCCAGAATGCGGTCGCCAACCTGGCCAGTGCCGAAGGGCGGCCCGTCGGCACGCTCAAGGTCAGCATGGGGCCGGTGTTCGGCAATCGGTATGTGGTGCCTTTGTTGGGCGAATTTATGCGGCGCTTTCCGGATATCAGTCCGGACTGGCACTTCGATAACCGCCAGGTCGACCTGATCGGCCAAGGCTTCGATGCGGCCATCGGCGGCGGGTTCGAGTTGCCCCAAGGTGTGGTGGCGCGCAAGTTGACCCCGGCGCACCGGGTGCTAGTGGCGTCACCGGATTACCTGGCGCGACGCCTGCCAGTACTGGCGCCCGACGACCTGTCGCACTGCCTCGGCATCTTGATTCGCTCGCCGCAGACTGGCCGGGTGCGCTCATGGCAACTGACCCACCGTGAGCGCGAGCACAGCCCTTTAGTGCTGAAACCGGCGATGACCATGAGCGACTCCGAAGCCGCGTGCTGCGCCAGTGCCCAGGGCCTTGGCATCGCGCTGGTGAGCATGCCGATGGCGGTGCCGTTCCTGGACAGCGGTGCGTTGGTGCGAGTGTTACCCGATTGGTATGTGGACGACGGCAATATTTCCATCTACTACGCCGAGCATAAATTGCTGCCGGGCAAGACGCGGGCGTTTGTGGATTTCGTTATTGAGCAGTTTGCCGAGCAGAAACTGGCTCAACGGTTCAGTGCTATCTGAGCAGGGCGGTATATCGAGTTGTGGCCATCGCGGGCAAGCCCGGCTCCCACATTGGGTCGCGATCACTGTGGGAGCCGGGCTTGCCCGCGATGCAGGCGCATCGGTCTACCGCCCGAACTTGCCCGGCCAGCCGATGACCTTCTTTGGTCGCGGCGTGGCGTACGTCCTGACCTTCGACGTCGACAACCCCAACCGCACCAACGACTCGGCCACCATCACCGCTGCCGTCACCCCGTCTACCACTGGCACCCCGGTGCGCTGGCGAATTTGCTCATCCAGCCCGGCCATGCCGCCGCAGCCCAGGCAGATCACCTCGGCCTTGTCGTCGCGGATGGCCAGTTCGGCCTGGCGCACGATGGCCTCCATGGCGCCCTGCGGGTCTTCTTCCAGTTCCAGCACCGCCATGCCGCTGGCGCGCACCGAAGCACAACGCTGGTAGAGGCCGGCGAGTTTCAGCCGGTCTTCAATCAGCGGCACCGTGCGGTCCAGGGTGGTCACCACCGAGTAGGCGTGCCCCAGGAACATCGCGGTGCTGGCCGCCGCTTCGGTGATATCCACCACCGGCACATTGAGCAGTTCCTGCAGGCCTTCACGGCCATGTTCGCCATAGCCGGCCTGGATCACCGCATCAAAGGGCTGGTCGTAGGCCATCACCCGGTCCATCACGGCGATGGCCGCCAGGTAGCTCTCAAAATTGCCTTCCACCGATTCGGCGCCGAAGTACGGGGTGAGCCCGACAATCTCGGTGCCCGGTGAAGCCACCGCCCGTGCTTGTTGGGCGATGGTCTCGGTGATGGATTCGGTGGTGTTGACGTTGACCACGAGGATACGCATGGAAAGTCCTTGTTTAATGACTGACGTTATCGACGGCAATGCTTTCGCCGCTGACATCGGCGTAGTGCGGTTGACGCTTGGCAATCAGCAGGTACAGCAACCCGGCAATGCCTGCGCCAAACAACCAGGAAAACGGCGAGACGCTGGCAAACCCCGGCAACAGCGCCAGCAGGATGGCGATCACCGCCGCCGGTATGAACGCCGCCACCGCACGCATATTCACCCCCCGGCTGTAGTAATAAATGCCTTGGGGGTCTTCGCTGTACAGCTGCGGCACGTCCACCTGGCTTTTACGGATCAGCCAGTAATCGACCATGATCACCCCGTACAGCGGCCCCAGCAGCGCGCCCAGGCCAGAGAGGAAATACACGATCACCAGTGGGCTGTTGTAGAGGTTCCACGGCAGGATCAGCACGGCAACGAAGGCGCTGATCAACCCGGCGCGGCGGAAGTTCAGGTACTTGGGCGCCAGGTTGCTCAGTACAAAGGCCGGGGCGACGAAGTTGGCCATGATGTTCACCGCCACGGTGACGATCAGGAAAGCCAGGCAGCCGAGCACCAGAAAGAAGGTGTTGGGGATCGCCGCGATGATCTCGGTCGGGCTTTCGATCACCCGGCCATTGAGTTGGAACTGCCCGCCGCACAGCAGCACGGTGATGGCGGCGAACACCAGGATATTCACCGGCAGGCCCCAGAAGTTGCCGACCTGGATAGTCCTGCGGCAGGGTGAGGAACGGGCGAAGTCGCAGAAGTTGAGGATCAAGGTGCCGTAGATTGCCAGCCACAGCGCGCCGCCGGCAAAGATATTGCGCCACATCTCGCCGCCACTCAGGGGCTCGCGAATCGACCAGGCAATCTGCCCGTTCGCCTGGAAGTACATCCAGCCGGCCAGTGCGGCCACGGTCAGCAGAATCACCGGCCCGGCGAAGCCTTCATAGCGACGTACCATTTCCATGCCATAGGCGAGGATCACCAACTGCACCAGCCAGATCGCCACAAAGCACGCCCAACCTAAGGTCGACAGGCCGAGAACCGAGTCGTGGTCATAATCGGCAAACCCTGGATGAATGGCTGTCAGCAGTACGCGGAAAACCACCGAGGCCAGGTAGGTCTGGATCCCAAACCAGGCAATCGCAATTACCGCCCTGATCAATGCCGGAATCTGCGCCCCGTGGATGCCAAAACTGATGCGGCTGATAACCGGAAACGGCACACCGGTCTTCTGCCCCATGTAGCCCGACAAGTTCATGAAGAAGTACACCAGCGCCGCGCCGATCCCCAGGGACAGCAATATTTGCCAGCCGCCCAGGCCTAATGCATATAAGCCGATGGCGAATGAGTAGTTGGCGATGTTGTGCACGTCATTGGTCCACAACGCAAAGATGCTATAGCGCCCCCAGCGCCGACCTTCGACCTTGGTGGGCGCCAGGTCCTTGTTGTGCAGGCGTGGGCTGAGCACCAGCGGGCCGGGGCCTGTGGCTGCAGGATTTAATGGGGAGGAGGGCAGATCCAGTGCGAGGGTGTTCGAGAGACTTGTACGCATTCCGGCAGGCTCCAGCGCATCTGCAGCAAAGCGGCGGATGGCAAAGTGTATGTAGGTTCTGTATTGATTGTATACAAAGCGTACTTCTGCCTAAGCCATATGCGTGCCAATTCTCGATATATGAAAATATTGGCTAATTTCGTTTTTATATAGGTTGAGAATAACTTACTGAATTACGGGCACTATAAGTTGACCGTTTGAACAGGTATTTATTTTTTTGTTAATTGGAGGGCTATTTATAGACGGCGCCATTGGCGCAGGGAGATGTTACGTTTTGGTGCGTTGTATATTAAGTTGCACACAAAAATGGCACTTATGGTTACAGGGTTGTGTACAAGATTTGCCCGGCCACAAAGCAAATCTCGCTTTCTGTAGGAGCGAGCTTGCTCGCGAAAAACTTAACGACCCCGCGTTCATTCAGGAAGCCCGCGTTATCGTTGACGTTTATCGCGAGCAAGCTCGCTCCTACAGGGTTTTTGACCGCATCAGAGGCTCAAGCCTTGCTGATGATATTCCCCGCATGCAGCCCGCATTCCTTCTGCGTGGCTTCTTCCCACCACCAGCGGCCTTCGCGCTCATGCTGGCGGGGCAATACCGGCCGGGTGCAGGGCTCGCAGCCGATGCTGATGAAGCCGCGCTCATGCAGGCTGTTGTACGGCAGCTCCAGCATGCGGATGTAACCCCAGACCTCTTCGCTGGTCATCTGCGCCAGCGGGTTGAATTTGTACAGGGTGCGTTCCGGCGTGGAGAACGCCGTGTCGATTTCCAGCGCCGCCACCTGGCTGCGGGTGCCGGGGCTCTGGTCGCGGCGCTGGCCGGTGGCCCAGGCACTCACACCTGCGAGTTTGCGGCGCAGCGGTTCGATCTTGCGGATGCCGCAGCATTCGCCATGGCCGTCCTTATAGAAACTGAACAGGCCTTTTTCTTTGACGAAGGGCTCCAGCTTGCTCGGGTCCGGCGAGATCAGCTCGATGTCGATCTTGTAGAACTCACGCACCTGCTCGATAAACCGGTACGTCTCCGGGTGCAGGCGTCCGGTGTCGAGGCTGAACACCTTGACGTTCTTGTTCAGCTTCCAGGCCATGTCCACCAGCACCACATCCTCGGCACCGCTGAAGGAAATCCACAGGTCATCGTCGAACTGGCTGAACGCCAGCTTGAGAATGTCCTGGGCAGACTTGTTGGCATAAGTCGTGGCGAGTTCAACGACGTCGAAGGCTTGGTTCATCAGGACGGTTCCTACAGGTCAGTGGCGCTGAGCGCTCTCTAGGAGGGCGATGGTATCAAAATCTGTCCCGCGTTGCGGCGGCGGGCTTGAGTCGCTAGAGTTCGGCAGTCCTTTTGCTCGCTCAACTAACAACATCTAATAGGAGTGTCGTGTGGAAATTGCCTGCCTTGACCTGGAAGGGGTGCTGGTTCCGGAAATCTGGATCGCCTTCGCCGAAAAAACCGGTATCGAATCCCTGCGCGCCACCACCCGTGACATCCCCGACTACGACGTGCTGATGCAGCAACGCCTGCGCATCCTCGACGAGCATGGGCTCAAGCTGGCCGATATCCAGGCTGTGATCGCCACACTCAAGCCGCTGGACGGCGCCATCGAGTTCGTCAACTGGCTGCGTGAGCGTTTCCAGGTGGTGATCCTGTCCGACACCTTCTACGAATTCTCCCAACCGCTGATGCGTCAGCTGGGTTTCCCGACTTTGCTTTGCCACCGCTTGATCACCGATGAAACCGACCGGGTGGTCAGCTACCAACTGCGCCAGAAAGACCCCAAGCGCCAATCGGTGCTGGCATTCAAAACCCTCTACTACCGCGTGATCGCTGCCGGTGATTCCTACAACGACACCAGCATGCTGGGTGAAGCTGACCGCGGGATTCTGTTCCATGCGCCGGACAATGTGATTCGCGAATTCCCGCAGTTCCCGGCGGTGCATACGTTTGAAGACCTGAAGAAAGAGTTTATCAAGGCGTCGAATCGGCAGTTGAGCCTGTAAGTGTTTCTGCGAGGCTGATTGCCCCATCGCAGGCAAGCCAGCTCCCACCTTTGATCGCGGCGCGGTCGAAGGTGGGAGGGGGCTTGCCCCCGATGGGGCCGGTACAGGCCCTACAAACTTTCCAATGTCTGTAACAACACCCGCACCTTCGTCAGCGACTCCTGATACTCCGCCTGCCACTCTGAGTCCGCCACAATCCCACCGCCACCCCAGCAACACACCTGCCCGTCCTTGACCAGCAAGCTGCGGATGGCAATGGAGCTGTCCATCTCGCCGCGCACGTCCAGGTACACCAGCGAGCCGCAATAGAGCCCGCGGCGGGTGGGTTCAAGCTCGTCGATAATCTGCATCGCACGAATCTTCGGTGCGCCGGTGATGGAGCCGCCGGGGAAGCTGCCGGCGATCAGGTCGAGGGCGTCTTTGTCGTCGGCCAATACGCCGGTGACGCTGCTCACCAGGTGGTGCACGTTGGGGTAGCTTTCCAGGCTGAACAGCTCCGGCACTTTCACTGAGCCTATGCGGCAACTGCGGCCGAGGTCGTTGCGCAGCAGGTCAACGATCATCAGGTTTTCTGCACGGTCCTTGGGGCTGGCGAGCAACTCATCGGCGTTGGCAGCGTCCTCTTCCGGTGTTAAACCGCGAGGGCGGGTGCCCTTGATCGGGCGGGTTTCCACCTGACGCTCGCTGATGCGCACAAAGCGTTCCGGCGACAGGCTCAGCACCGCGCCGTCATCGGGCAAACTCTGGAACCCGGAAAACGGCGTCGGGCAGGCTTCGCGCAGCGCGCAGTAGGCTGCCCATGGATCGCCGATGCACGGCGCACGAAAGCGTTGGGCAAAGTTGACCTGGTAGCAGTCGCCGGCCTGGATGTAATCCTGGATGCGAATGATGGCCTGGTGATACGCCTCGGCGCTGAGGTCCGGGACCATGGGGCCGTGAAGCTTGAAGGTCGTCGGCGCATCGTTTTGTGCCTGACTGAACACGTTGATCAAGCGTTGCCGCTCGCTGTCGGCCAGCGCAGGGTGAAAGACCAACTGGCTGGTTTGCACCTGGTGATCGCTGACCAGCGCCCAGGCATAGAGCCCGAAACGCGCATCGGGCAGATGCAAATCGTCCACGGCCAGGTGTGAAACCTGCTCCAGGTGCCGACCAAAGTCATAGCTCAGGTAACCGATCAAACCACCGGCAAACGGTAAGTCATAGCCGTCAGGCAATGTCGCTTGACCCAACTGCGTCAGGTTCTTGCGCAAGCGTTGCAGGAAATCACCGCCACTTTCGTCCGGCCCAACCGTCAGGGTCGCTTCGGGCCAGGCACTGAGCAGGTCATACCGGCCGCGAACAGCCATCGGGCGGCCGCTGTCGAGCAGCACCGCACCAGGGGCGTGGCGAATGACCGCAAAGAACTCGGTGGGATTGGCCCGGTAGGGCAACGGGTATACGGAACAGGTCGACATGCGGGGGTGGATCAGCCAGTGGCGCGGGGGAGGGATTGTAGTCCCCTGTAGGATTTGCTCCTAGAGGGGATGTCGGGGATAGACAGTTCGAAGACCGGATCAGCCTTCCACGGGCGGTATATGGCCGAACATTTCCTGCACGAACTTCACACGCTCTTCCGGCGTTTCTGTCACGCCGGCCGCCTTGAGTTCTTCCAGTCGTGCCTCCACCGCATGGGTGCGTAAAGTCAGGCCGCAGTCGTTGGCAATCTGGATGTTCAGCCCAGGCCGTGCGTTCAGCTCAAGGATCAGCGGGCCTTTTTCCTGGTCCAGCACCATGTCCACGCCGATATAACCCAGCCCGCACAGCTCGTAGCAGCCGGCGGCGAGCTTCATGAAACCGTCCCAGTTGGGCAGTTGCACGCCATCTACCGCGTTGGTGGTGTCGGGGTGCTTGGTGATGATGTTGTTCAGCCAGGTGCCGCGCAGGGTCAGGCCGGTGGCCAGGTCTACACCCACGCCGATCGCGCCCTGGTGCAGGTTGGCCTTGCCGCCGGACTGGCGGGTGGGCAAGCGCAGCATCGCCATCACCGGGTAGCCCATCAGCACGATGATGCGGATGTCTGGCACGCCTTCGTAGCTGATGCTCTTGAAGATCTGGTCGGGCACCACGCGGTACTCGATCAATGCGCGGTCGCGGTGGCCGCCCAGGGAATACAGGCCGGTGAGGATGCTGGAAATCTGGTGCTCGATCTCCTCATGGCTGATGATTTTGCCGGACACCGTGCGATAGCGCCCTTCAAACCGGTCGGCCACCACCAGGATGCCGTCACCGCCGGCGCCCTGGGCGGGCTTGATCACGAAGTCGCTGCGCCCACCGATAATCTCGTCGAGCTTGTCGATTTCCTTTTCGGTGGAGATCACCCCGTACATTTCCGGCACGTGGATGCCGGCCGCCAGCGCCCGTTCCTTGGTGATGATCTTGTCATCCACGATAGGGTACAGGCTGCGCTTGTTGTACTTGAGCACGTAGTCGGCATTACGCCGGTTGATGCCCATGATCCCCCGCGCTTCCAGGGCCTTCCAGGTCTTCCAGAAGCCGAACATCAAGAGTCAGCCTTCAGGAACGCCTTGAAGCGCACCAGCTCGGTGAGGCGATAGCCGCGATAGCGACCCATGGCCAGCATGAAGCCCACCAGAATCAACAGGATCGCCGGGAAGGTGAACACGAAGTACACCAGCTCCGGCACGCTCATGATCAGGTGCGCCAGGGAGGCGGCGAACAGCGTGCCAATCGCGACTTTCAGCGCATGGTTGGCGCCACGCTCCTCCCAGGTGATCGACAGGCGCTCGATGGTCATGGTCAGGATCACCATCGGGAACAGCGCCACCGACAAGCCCCGTTCCAGCCCCAGCTTGTGGCTGAACAGGCTGATGGCGGCAATCAACACCACCACGAAGGTCAGCACCACCGACAGCCTCGGCAGCATTTGCAGTTTCAGGTGTTCAAGGTACGACCTGAGCGACAGGCCCAGGGCCGTGATGATCGTGAACAGCACAATCCCGAAGCCCAACTGGGTCTCGCGGAACGCCAGGGCGATCAGCACGGGGGTGAAGGTGCCCAGGGTCTGCAGGCCGATGAGGTTACGCAGGATCAGGATCACCAGCACGCCAATCGGGATCATCACCATGATCATGAAGGTCTGCTGGGTTTGCAGCGGCAGGCCGTACAGCGAGTATTCGAGGAAGTTGGCGTCGGTGTTTTCGTCGGTCAGCTTGGCCAGGCGAATCGCGTTCATTTCGCTGTTGTTGAGGCTGAAGGTCACCATGGCCTTCTTGCCGCCATCGACCGTGATCAGGTTTTCATCGCCGGTCCACCACAGCAGGCGGTCGGCGGGCAGGCCCTGTTCGCCGGTCTCCGGGTTGAAGTACAGCCAGTCGTTGCCGTTGAAACTGCGCAGCCACAGCTCCGGGGTTTGCGGCTGGTCGGCCACCAGGCGGATGGTGTGGACTTTCTCAACTGGCACGTGGGCGATGGACAGCAGCAGTTCGACGATCTTGGCTTTGTGCGGCGTCGAGGGGTCGCCGGCCAGCAGCAACTTCACATTGTCGTCGTTGAGGTTGTTGGTGCGCTTGATGGCTTCGCTGATAAAGGTCTCGACGTCGGCCGAGTGCTGGCGGATCGGCGCCAGCAGGGCTTCGGCGGCGATCTTCTCCGGGCCTTCCACGGCGATGCTGTCGCGGAAGGTCGGGCCTTTGATCTTGACCTTCTCGCCGCTGTAGCGCTTGGTCAGCACCAGGCGGTAATAGAGGGTCTGGTTGCCCTTGGCCCGGCGCGCCGACCAGGTGACCTTGCGGTTGCCGTCGATGCGGTTGACGCTCACCCCGTAGTTGTTGGAGATAAAGCTCTCATTGAGGCTGACGAAGTCGCGGCTCAGGGGCGGCACGAACATCTGGATCTTGACCGGGTCTTTCGGGTTGGCGACGAACTCGACCTTGGCGTCGATGTTCCACAAGTCGTCGGTGGCATCTTCGGTGACGGGAATCCCCAGCACGAAGATCTGATAGGCGGTGACCGAAATGCCCAGCACCACCAGCAAGGTGATCAGGATTTTCAGGTGCAGGGTCAGAGAGCGCATTCGGTTTACTCGGCGGTATTAAGCGTCGGCGGCGCAGGCGGGTTTGCCTGCTGCATATTTAAGACTGGGGTCGACCAGCGCATCAAAGCGTTTCAAGGCTTCGGAGCCAATCAGCAGCGGGTATTGGAATGCGCTGCGGTCAGTCAAGTTCACTTCGATGCTGCGTAAAGCACTGCCCATGCAGATATCCAGCGCAATCACTGGGCGGGCGGTGTAGTTCTTGTCTTCATCGGGGTCGTAGTCGCCGGCGCGGCGCTTGATCTTGCTGACACGCGCCAGGGGCAGTTCGATGGGGTGGGAATGGGCGGTGTCGATGGCCAAGTAGAAGCGGACCCAGGATTCGCCATTGCGCTTGAAGCGCTTGATATCGCGGGCACTCAACGAGGCGGTCTTGGCGCCGGTGTCGAGTTTGGCCGCCACTTCCAGGTCGATACCTGCAAGCTTGGCGTATTCATTCAGGCCGTACACGGTCTTCTCGGCGCCAGCGCCAAGGCTCGGTATGCACAGCAGGCACATCACTAGTAGGTAAGGCTTGAGTCTCATAAATCCTGAGGCAGGGCAGTGCACTGTTCATTTCAAGGCGACTGGCATTGCTGCGCAATCTCGGGTGCGCCCTTTCATCATCTGATGTCAGGCAAAAGCGGCGGGCATTCTAACATGATGCTTTTTTGGCGCCAGCGCTGGCAGGCGGCCATGCCTTGGCAAGCGAATGAGGCGGTTATTAGACGATTGTCGACAATGTGTATTTATTCTTTGACTATGCGGGGCTAATTGACTAGTTTTTGCGGCATTGCTTTTAAAGGTGTCGACAATATGTTGGAGCAACTGGAAAAACCAGCCGTGGCACCAGACGATTCCCAGACCATGTCGGAGAACGTCTTCCGGCGTATCCAGGCCGCCATCGTCAAAGGCGAAATCGCCCCCGGCAGCAAGATTTCCGAGCCGGAGCTGGCGCGCACCTACGGCATCAGCCGCGGCCCATTGCGCGAAGCGATCCATCGCCTGGAAGGCCAGCGCCTGCTGGTGCGGGTGCCTCACGTCGGCGCGCGCGTGGTGTCTTTGAGCCACGCCGAGTTGGTCGAACTGTACGAAATTCGCGAGTCCCTCGAGGGCATGGCCTGTCGCCTGGCCGCCGAGCGCATGACCGACGCGGAAATCGAAGAACTGCGCCAGGTGTTGCACACCCACGAACGGGACGCGGCGTTCCAGGCCGGTGTCGGCTATTACCAGCAGGAAGGCGACTTCGATTTTCACTACCGCATCATTCAAGGCGCCGGTAACCGCACCCTCACCCAAATGCTCTGCGGCGAGCTGTACCAATTGGTGCGCATGTATCGCATCCAGTTCTCCGCCACCCCCAATCGTCCACGCCAGGCCTTTGCCGAGCATCACCGCATTCTGGACGCGATTGCCGATCGCGACGGTGAACTGGCCGAACTGTTGATGCGCCGACATATCGGCGCCTCCAAACGCAACATTGCCCGTCACTTCCCGGACGGTGCGCCTTCATCACGAGGTGAGTCATGAGTTCCAACAACAACAGCACTCCCGGCCAGCGTTTCCGTGACGCCGTCGCCAGCGAACAGCCCTTGCAAGTGGTGGGCGCCATCAACGCCAACCACGCGCTCTTGGCCAAGCGCGCTGGTTTCAAGGCGATTTACCTGTCAGGTGGCGGTGTAGCCGCCGGCTCCCTCGGCGTGCCAGACCTGGGCATCACCGGCTTGGATGACGTGCTCACCGACGTGCGCCGCATTACCGACGTGTGCGACCTGCCGCTGCTGGTGGACGTGGACACCGGTTTCGGCTCCTCGGCGTTCAACGTGGCGCGTACCGTCAAGTCGATGATCAAGTTCGGCGCCGCCGCCATTCATATCGAAGACCAGGTCGGCGCCAAGCGCTGCGGTCACCGCCCGAACAAAGAAATCGTGTCCCAGCAGGAAATGGTCGACCGCATCAAGGCCGCCGTGGATGCGCGTACCGATGACAGCTTCGTGATCATGGCGCGCACCGATGCCCTGGCGGTCGAGGGCCTGGAGTCTGCCCTGGAACGTGCCGCCGCGTGCATCGAGGCCGGTGCCGACATGGTGTTCCCGGAAGCCATCACTGAACTGGAGATGTACAAGCTGTTCGCCTCCCGCGTGAAGGCGCCGATCCTGGCGAACATCACCGAGTTCGGCGCGACACCGCTGTACACCACCGAACAGTTGAAATCTGCGGATGTTTCCATTGTGCTGTACCCGCTCTCGGCCTTCCGTGCCATGAACAAGGCCGCCGAGAATGTCTACACCGCGATTCGTCGCGACGGTACCCAGCAGAACGTGATCGACACCATGCAAACGCGCATGGAGCTTTACGATCGCATCGACTACCACACCTTCGAGCAGAAGCTCGACGCGCTGTTCGCCGCGAAAAAATAAACCCTGTGGTTCCCTGAACAACTACAAAATTGGAGAACGAACATGGCTGAAGCTAAAGTATTGAGTGGTGCTGGCCTGCGTGGCCAGGTCGCCGGGCAGACTGCACTGTCCACCGTGGGCCAGGCCGGCGCCGGCCTGACCTACCGTGGCTACGACGTGCGCGAACTGGCCGCCGACGCCCAGTTTGAAGAAGTCGCCTACCTGCTGCTGTACGGTGAATTGCCAACCCAGGCAGAACTGGACGCCTACAGCAACAAGCTGAGCAAACTGCGTGACCTGCCCCAAGCCCTGAAAGAAGTGCTCGAACGCATCCCCGCCGACGCCCACCCGATGGACGTGATGCGCACCGGTTGCTCGTTCCTGGGCAATATCGAGCCCGAGAAAGATTTCAGCGTGCAGCGCGATGTCACCGACCGCCTGCTCGCCGCGTTCCCAGCGATCATGTGCTACTGGTATCGCTTCAGCCACGACGGCCAGCGCATCGACTGCGTGACCGACGAACCGAGCATCGGCGGCCACTTCCTGCACCTGCTGCATGGCAAGAAGCCGAGCGAGCTGCACGTCAAAGTGATGAACGTGTCACTGATCCTCTACGCCGAACACGAATTCAACGCTTCGACCTTCACCGCACGGGTGTGTGCATCGACCCTGTCCGATCTGTATTCCTGCGTCACCGCTGCCATCGGCTCCCTGCGCGGCCCGCTGCACGGCGGTGCCAACGAAGCAGCGATGGAAATGATCGAGCGTTTCTCCTCGGCCCAGGAAGCGGTTGAAGGCACCCTTGGCATGTTGGCGCGCAAAGACAAGATCATGGGCTTTGGCCACGCGATCTATAAAGACAGCGATCCGCGCAATGAGGTGATCAAGGGCTGGTCGAAAAAACTCGCTGACGAAGTGGGCGACACCGTATTGTTCCCGGTCTCCGAAGCCATCGACAAGACCATGTGGGAACAGAAAAAGCTGTTTCCCAACGCCGACTTCTACCATGCCTCGGCGTACCACTTCATGGGCATTCCGACCAAGCTGTTCACGCCGATCTTCGTGTGCTCGCGCCTGACCGGCTGGGCTGCGCACGTGTTCGAGCAGCGCGCCAACAACCGCATCATCCGTCCAAGCGCCGAGTACACCGGCGTTGAGCAGCGCAAGTTCGTGCCAATCGAACGTCGCTGAAAAACTACTATCTCGGGCTGGAAACCCGATCAAAGTGTGGGAGCGGGCTTGCTCGCGAATGCGGTGTAACAGTCGCCGAGTGTGTTGAATGACACGCCGCTTTCGCGAGCAAGCCCGCTCCCACATTTAGGTCTCATTCCAACTCTGGATCCGGCTTCTTTTGCACTTACCGTGACCGAGTCCTGACGATGAACACTGAATTTCGCAAACCGCTCCCCGGCAGCCGCCTGGATTTCTTCGACGCCCGTGCGGCTGTCGAAGCAATCACCCCCGGCGCCTACGCCACCTTGCCTTACACCTCGCGTGTCCTGGCCGAGAACTTGGTGCGCCGTTGTGACCCTGCCACCCTCGACGCGTCCCTGAGCCAACTGATCGAGCGCAAGCGCGACCTCGACTTCCCCTGGTTCCCGGCCCGCGTGGTGTGCCATGACATCCTCGGCCAGACCGCCCTGGTCGACCTCGCCGGCCTGCGCGATGCCATCGCCCTGCAAGGCGGCGACCCGGCGCAGGTCAACCCGGTGGTGCCCACCCAATTGATCGTCGACCACTCCCTGGCCGTCGAAGCGGGCGGTTTTGATCCGCAGGCATTCGAAAAGAACCGCGCCATTGAAGACCGTCGCAACGAAGACCGTTTCCACTTTATCGAGTGGACCAAAAAGGCCTTCAAGAACGTCGATGTGATCCCGCCGGGCAACGGCATCATGCACCAGATCAACCTGGAGAAAATGTCTCCGGTGATTCAGGTGCGTGACGGTGTGGCCTTCCCGGATACCTGTGTTGGCACCGACAGCCACACACCCCACGTGGATGCCCTGGGCGTGATCGCCATCGGCGTCGGTGGCCTGGAAGCCGAGAGCGTGATGCTCGGCCGCGCGTCGTGGATGCGCTTGCCGGAAAGCGTGGGCGTGGAACTGACCGGCAAGCTGCAACCGGGCATCACCGCCACTGATATGGTGCTGGCGCTCACCGAGTTCCTGCGTCAGCAGAAAGTTGTTGGCGCCTGGCTGGAGTTCTTCGGCGAAGGGGCTGCGGCACTCACCTTGGGTGACCGAGCGACCATCTCCAACATGGCCCCGGAGTACGGCGCCACCGCCGCGATGTTCTACATCGACGTGCAAACCATTGCCTACCTCAAACTCACCGGCCGTGAAGACGAACAGGTTGCCTTGGTCGAGCAATATGCACGCCACACTGGCCTGTGGGCGGACGACCTGAAAGGCGCGCAGTACGAGCGCAGCCTGAGCTTCGACCTCTCCAGCGTCGTGCGCAACATGGCCGGCCCGAGCAACCCCCATGCCCGCCTTGCCACCCGCGACCTGGCGTCGAAAGGCATTGCCGGCCAATGGGATGACGTGCCGGGGCAAATGCCCGACGGCGCGGTGATCATCGCTGCCATCACCAGTTGCACCAACACGAGCAACCCGCGCAACGTGATCGCCGCCGGCCTGTTGGCACGCAACGCCAACAAGCTGGGGCTGACCCGCAAGCCGTGGGTCAAGTCGTCCCTGGCGCCAGGCTCGAAAACCGTGGCCATGTATCTGGAAGAAGCGGGACTTGGCCATGAGCTGGAAAAACTCGGTTTTGGCGTGGTGGCGTTTGCCTGCACCACCTGCAACGGCATGTCGGGCGCGCTCGACCCGGTGATCCAGCAAGAGATCATCGACCGCGACCTGTACGCCACCGCAGTGTTGTCGGGTAACCGCAACTTTGACGGGCGCATTCACCCTTACGCCAAGCAAGCCTTCCTGGCGTCGCCGCCGCTGGTGGTGGCCTATGCGATTGCCGGTACCATCCGTTTCGACATCGAGAAGGACGTGCTCGGCCTGGACGCCGACGGCAAGGAAATCCGCCTGCAGGACATCTGGCCGAGCGATGAAGAGATCGACGCGGTGGTCAAGGCTTCGGTAAAACCCGAGCAATTCCGTGCGGTGTATATCCCGATGTTCGCCATCCACGAAGACACCGGCCCCAAGGTCACGCCGCTGTACGACTGGCGCCCACAAAGCACCTATATCCGCCGCCCGCCGTACTGGGAAGGGGCGCTGGCCGGAGCACGACCGCTCAAGGGCATGCGCCCGCTGGCGGTGCTGCCGGACAACATCACCACCGACCACTTGTCGCCGTCCAACGCGATCATGCTCGACAGCGCCGCCGGTGAATACCTGGCGAAAATGGGCTTGCCCGAGGTCGACTTCAACTCCTACGCCACCCACAGGGGCGACCATTTGACGGCGCAGCGCGCCACCTTCGCCAACCCGAAACTGTTCAACGAAATGGTGCAGGAAAACGGCAAGGTCAAGCAGGGCTCTCTTGCGCGTATCGAGCCGGAAGGCAAAGTCACGCGGATGTGGGAAGCCATCGAGACTTACATGGAGCGCAAGCAACCGCTGATCATCATCGCCGGCGCCGACTATGGCCAGGGCTCGTCCCGTGACTGGGCGGCCAAGGGCGTACGCCTGGCCGGTGTGGAAGCGATTGCCGCCGAAGGCTTCGAGCGCATCCACCGCACCAACCTGGTGGGCATGGGCGTGCTGCCCCTGGAATTCCTGCCAGGCACCGACCGCCACACCCTCAAGATCGACGGCAGTGAAACCTATGATGTGGTCGGCGAGCGCACCCCGCGTGCGCAACTGACTCTGGTGATCAACCGCAAGAATGGCGAACGTGTCGAGGTGCCGGTGACGTGTCGCCTGGACACCGCTGAAGAAGTGTCGATCTACGAGGCGGGTGGCGTGTTGCAACGTTTCGCCCAGGACTTCCTGGAATCAAAGGCGACCGCCTGAAGAGGATAACCATGGCACACGTAGCGCAAATCAGAATCCCCGCCACTTACATGCGTGGCGGCACCAGCAAGGGCGTGTTCTTCAGCCTACAGGACCTGCCCACAGCGGCGCAGGTGCCGGGCCCTGCACGTGACGCCTTGTTGCTGCGGGTGATTGGCAGCCCCGACCCCTATGACAAGCAGATCGACGGCATGGGTGGGGCCACCTCGAGCACCAGCAAGACCGTGATCCTGGCCAAAAGCAGCCGCGCCGATCACGACGTGGATTACCTGTTCGGCCAGGTCTCCATCGACAAGCCATTTGTCGATTGGAGCGGCAACTGCGGCAACCTGTCGGCGGCGGTGGGTTCGTTCGCCATCAGTGCCGGCCTGGTCGATGCGGCCCGCGTACCCCATAACGGCGTGGCCGTGGTGCGGGTGTGGCAGGCCAACATCGGCAAGACCATCATTGCCCACGTGCCGATCACTGACGGCGCGGTGCAGGAAACCGGCGACTTTGAACTGGACGGCGTGACCTTCCCGGCCGCCGAAGTGCAGCTGGAATTCATGGACCCGGCGGCGGAAGAAGAGGGCGGTGGTGGCTCGATGTTCCCCACCGGCAACCTCGTCGACGACCTGGAGGTGCCCGGCGTCGGTACCTTCAAGGCCACGTTGATCAACGCCGGTATCCCGACGATTTTCATCAATGCCCAAGACCTGGGCTACACCGGTACCGAGCTGCAAGGCGCGATCAACAGCGACCCCAAGGCCTTGGCGATGTTCGAGACTGTGCGGGCGTATGGCGCGTTGCGCATGGGCTTGATCAAACACCTGGACGAAGCCGCCCAGCGCCAGCACACGCCCAAGGTGGCGTTCGTGGCCAAGCCTGCCGATTACGTGGCCTCCAGTGGCAAGGCGATCAAGGCCGGCGATGTGGATCTGCTGGTGCGCGCCTTGTCCATGGGCAAACTGCACCACGCGATGATGGGCACCGCGGCGGTGGCGATTGGCACCGCCGCGGCGATTTCCGGCACCTTGGTCAACCTCGCGGCAGGCGGCGTGGAACGCAATGCCGTGCGCTTCGGGCACCCGTCCGGCACCTTGCGCGTCGGCGCCGAGGCCAGCCAGGTGGACGGTGAATGGGTGGTGAAAAAAGCCATCATGAGCCGCAGTGCGCGGGTGTTGATGGAAGGCTACGTGCGCATCCCCGGCGACGCCTTCTAAAGGTCTACGCAGCGCCCCTGTGGGAGCGGGCTTGCCCGCGAAGGCGGTGTATCAGGCACTGAAATGCTACTGAACCACCGCATTCGCGAGCAAGCCCGCTCCCACAGAGGGGCGCTATTTCAAGGCTGGCAATCAGACCGGCCATCACACCATTAATCGTAAGCCCGAGGATTATCACCCACCTATTTTGGAGAACTGCCATGAGCGCCAACGTCGACCAGAACAACCGCCCCGACTACGACCCGGTGTTGCAGGACATCGCCGACTACGTCCTCAACTACCGCATCGACTCCCAGGACGCCCTGGATACCGCCCGCAACTGCCTGATGGACACCCTCGGCTGTGGCCTGCTGGCCCTGCGCTTCCCCGAATGCACCAAGCACCTGGGGCCGATGGTGGAGGGCACCGTGGTGCCGTTCGGTGCACGGGTGCCGGGCACTTCGTTTCGCCTTGACCCGGTCAAGGCCGCTTGGGACATCGGTTGCATCGTGCGCTGGCTCGACTACAACGACACCTGGCTCGCCGCTGAATGGGGCCACCCTTCGGACAACCTTGGCGGCATCCTCGCCGTGGCCGATCACCTGTCGCAAAAGCGCCTGGCCAATGGCGACGCGCCGCTCACTGTGCGTGCGGTGCTGGAAGCGATGATCATGGCCCACGAAATCCAAGGTGTGATTGCCCTGGAAAACTCCTTCAACCGGGTAGGCCTCGACCATGTGTTGCTGGTGAAAGTCGCTACCACGGCGGTCACCGCCAAGCTGATGGGGGCCAACCGCGAGCAACTGCTATCGGCGTTGTCCCACGCGTTTGTCGATGGCCAGGCGCTGCGCACCTATCGCCATGCGCCGAATGCCGGCTCGCGCAAATCCTGGGCGGCAGGCGATGCATCGAGCCGCGGCGTGCGCCTGGCAGACATCGCCTTGCGTGGCGAAATGGGCATCCCCGGCGTGCTGAGTGCGCCGCAATGGGGCTTCTACGACGTGCTGTTCAGCCACACCAACAAGGACCTGGCGCTCAAGCCCGAGGACAAGCGCGCCTTCAGCCTGCCCCAACCCTACGGCACCTACGTGATGGAAAACGTGCTGTTCAAGATCAGCTTCCCGGCTGAGTTCCACGCGCAAACCGCCTGTGAAGCGGCAGTCGCCCTGCACCCGCAGGTCAAGCATCGCCTGCATGAAATCGAGCGCATCGTGATCACTACCCACGAGTCGGCGATTCGCATTATTTCCAAGGTCGGCCCATTGGCCAACGCCGCTGATCGCGACCACTGTCTGCAGTACATGACCGCCGTGCCCTTGGCGTTCGGCAACCTGGTGGCCGAGCAGTATGAAGACGATTTCCACGCGGCCCACCCGATCATCGATGAGCTGCGCGACAAGATGGTCATCGTCGAAGACCCGCGCTACAGCCGCGAATACCTGGAGGCCGACAAACGCTCGATTGCCAACGCGGTGCAGGTGTTTTTCACGGACGGCACCTGCACCGAGCAGGTAGCGGTGGAGTATCCGATTGGCCATCGTCGCCGTCGGGTGGATGGCATTCCACTGCTGGAAGACAAGTTCAAGGCCAACCTGGCCACGCGGTTTACCGCGCAACGCAGCGCGCAGATTTTTGCGTTGTGCAAGGATCAGGCACGGCTTGAGGCGACGCCTGTGAACCGTTTCATGGACCTGTTAGTGATCTGAAAAACTACACGGTCAATGTGGGAGCTGGCTTGCCTGCGATAGCGGTGTGTCAGCCCCACATGAATTAACTGGATGTCAGCTATCGCAGGCAAGCCAGCTCCCACAGTTGACCGAGCCCAGCTTCAGAATCTATTCAAACCGCAGTATCACCCTGCGATTGTGCTTGCTCTTCTTCTCGATCTTCTCGCAGAACACCCGGCCGATTTCCTCGGTGTTGAGCACGTGGGTACCGCCGCAGGGCTGGATATCGATGCCGGGGATTTCTATCACTCGCACCGAGCCCGAGACCACCGGCGGCGCAA
This sequence comes from Pseudomonas sp. FJ2-5-13, assembly GCF_029201605.1. Lineage (NCBI taxonomy): Bacteria > Pseudomonadati > Pseudomonadota > Gammaproteobacteria > Pseudomonadales > Pseudomonadaceae > Pseudomonas > Pseudomonas sp. FJ2-5-13. Next base: position 4,442,046 of record NZ_CP104045.1, on the reverse strand, counting down.
CCGCCTGGGTGCGGGTGATCTGCAGCAAGGTCGCGTACTCGGTGGCGGGCATCGACAGGGTCTTGACCGCGTGGGCCTGCTCGATCAGGGCGTTGAGGTCGTGGGTGAGGCGGTCTTTGTCCAGGGTCATTTCCGGCAGGTCGAAATCCAGGCGGCCTTTATCCGCGCTGATGCTGCAACCGGTCACGGGCGCGTCGATAAGAGAGCACAGCAAGTGCAGGCAGGTGTGCATCTTCATGTGCTGGTAGCGCCGTTCCCAATCCAGCCCGGCGTCAACCTGGACGCCAGCGGCCAACTGTTCGGGGCAGTGGTCCACCTGATGCCAGATGATCGAGCGCAACACCGGGTCGCGCACGGTGCCGGTCACTTGCACCCGTGTGCCATCGGCCAGGGTGAGGTGGCCGGTATCGCCCGGTTGCCCGCCGCCGGTGGGGTAGAACAGGGTGTGCTCCAGGGCGATACCCTGTTCGCTGACGGCAATCACCCGGGCGCTGAAGGCGTTCTGGTAGGGCGCGCTGTCGAACAGCGCCAGGGTTTCCATGGTATGCACGGACATGTTCAACCTCCGACGATCAATGGGGTGGCTTGCAAGAGGTGGCGCACCAGTGCGCTCAAGCCAGGGGGAGAGAGCAGGGTGATTTCAAATTCCGGCCCGCATACCTTCAGGTTCAGCGGCAGGCGAGGCAGTTGTTCATCGTTGTCGAGGCGACGCAGACGAAACTGCAGGTGGTGGCGCTCTTTCACCGTGGGTTCGAGCATCAGCCCTTGCAGCGGATGAAAGTCGGCGTCCAGCACGGTGACCTTGTGGCCGACACTCACTTCGCCCACCACGTGCAAGCGCTCATCCAGGGCAAAGGCGCCGAGGTAGTTGCTGTGGTCCGATTCATCGTTTTTTTGCAGTTGGATCTGGTTGACCACCTTGACCTTGGTGCCTGCCGGCACGTCCTGGGTAATCACGCAGGAGGGGCTGATAAACACGTTGTCGCCGATCGAAACATAGCCCAGCACCCGGGCGCCGGCGCCGACTTCGACGTTGTTGCCCAGGCGCGGGTGGCGCTTGCCGTCCGGGTTGTTGGCGATACCCCGCGCGCCCAGGGTTACGCCGCAGAGGATGTAGCAGTCGTTGCCGATCACGCAGGTTTCGCCGATGACCGTGCCGTAGCCATGGTCCAGCACAAAGCGCCGGCCAATGCGCGCTGCCGGGTGAATCTCGGCGCCGGAGAGGATTTTGCCCTGGTTGCTCAGCTTGAGGGCGATGCGCGAAAAATCGCCGTTGTCAGCGGCCTGGAAATGCCACACCAGGTGCGCAAGGCGGTAGAACAGTACGGCCTTGAACGAGGCGTAGGACTCCAGGATCAACTCACCGCGCCCACGGGACGCCGGGTCGCGATAGGCATAGGCGATCAGGTCTTCGGCCACTGCCTGGGCGGCGTTCTGGATCAACGGCGCCAGGTGCGGTTCCAGCTGCTTCATCTGCCCGGGCGTCAGGGTGGTGATGAGGTGGGTCAGCAACTCATCGTGCAGCTGTTGCATGTCGATAAAGCCCCCCATGGAGACACCCCCGTATGTTGAATGGTTAAAAGCCCGGTTATTCGAAGCTGGGCAGGTAGCTGTCGGCATTGTCGTAGACCATGGTCAACACCACCGTTTCGGGCGGCAGTTCGGGGGCAAGTTGGGCGATGGCGACCATGTTGGCGGCCGAAGACAGCCCCAGGCTGATGGCATCGGTGCGCATGATGCGTTTGATCATGTCCAGGCAATCGGCGTGCGACACCTTGAGCATGCCGTCGATCACATCCAGGTTGAGGATGCTGGGGATCAGGCCAATCGACAGGCCCTGAATCGCGTGCGCGGCATGCTGGTCTTTCAGCAAGTCGCATTCCTCCGGTTCTACGCCCATCACCCGCAGCGCCGGCCAGGCGGCCTTGAGGGTTTCGCCGATACCGGTGATATGGCCCCCGGTGCCTATGCCGCTGACGAAGTAGTCCACGCGCTGTTCACCGAAGGCGCGCAGGATTTCCGGGGCGGTGGTGTCACGGTGGGTTTGGGGGTTGGCGCCGTTGCGTTGCTGGTTGAGCATCACGTAGTTGGGGTTCTCCAACTGCAGCTCCATGCACTTTTCACCGTGGGAGTTATTGCCCAGGCGACTGTCGGACAGCACGACCCGGGCGCCGTACAGGCGCAGCAGCTTCTGTTTTTCCGGGCTGTAGTTGTCGGGGATCACCAGCACCACTTTGTAGCCCAGCACATTGCCGGCCATCACCAGGCCAATGCCGGTGTTGCCGCCACTGGGTTCGATGATGGTCTGCCCGGAATCACGGATCAGCACACCGCGGCGCTCGGCATCCAGGATCATGCCCAAGGCGATGCGCGCCTTGTGGCTGCCGCCGGGGTTGAGGGACTCCAGCTTGGCGTAGACCTCGATGCCGAGGTCTTCGGAAAACTGGGCCAGACGCACGATCGGCGTTTGGCCGATCACGTCGAGGATGGAGTTATGCAGCATCAGTACGTCCCCACCTTCAGTACAACGGCATGTCAGGTTCGACGTCGCGAACCCAATGTTTCATGCCGCCCTGCAAGACTTTGGTGTTGGCAAAGCCGGCTGCCAACAGGGTGCTGGCGGCTTGCTCGGCGCGAGTGCCTGCGTAGCAGATCAGGTAGTGGGTGTTGTCGCGGCTCAGGCTGGCGAGTTGCCCATCCAGTTCTGCCAGCGGGATATGCACCACGCCGGGTAATTTGCACACTTCCAGTTCGCTGGCGTCACGCACGTCCAGCAATACATCGGCGCTGCTGGGGTGTTCGAGCACTTGCTTGAGCACCTGGGGCTTGATGTAGCGTTCTGCGGCCAGGGAGGGCTGGCTCGGTACGGCATCGGCGCAGGTGGCTGGCGCGACGGTTTCGCTGTGGCGCAGGTCTGAACAGCAGGGGCAGTCGGTGCGGCGCTTGAAGCGGATCTCGCTGAACTTCATCGCCAGTGCGTCGAAGCGCATCAAGCGGCCGGACAAGGGTTCGCCAATGCCGATCAGCAATTTGATCGCCTCGGTGGCCTGGATCATGCCGACCACGCCAGGTAGCACGCCGATCACACCGCCCGCGCTGCAATTGGGCGCCAGCTCAGCGGGCGGGGCCTTGGGGAACAGGCAGCGATAGCACGGCCCACCTTTATAGTTGAGCACGCTGATCTGCCCGTCGAAACGGTAGATGGCGCCGTACACCAAAGGTTTGCCCAACTGCACACAGGCGTCGTTGACCAGGTAGCGGGTGTCGAAATTGTCGGTGCCGTCGATCACCAGGTCATAGGCGCCCACCAGTTCCAGGGCGTTGTCAGTGTCAAGCGCGGTGTTGTGCGCGTTGATCTGGATATAGGGGTTGAGGTCCAGCAGGCGTTGCTTGGCGGACTCGACCTTGGGCATGCCCAGGGTGCTGTTGCCATGCACAATCTGGCGTTGCAGGTTGCTGCTTTCCACCACGTCAAAGTCCACCAGGCCCAGGGTGCCGATGCCGGCCGCCGCCAGGTACAGGCTGATGGGCGAGCCCAGGCCGCCGGTACCGATGACCAGCACCTTGGCTTTCTTCAGGTTCAATTGGCCCTCGCGGCCGACGCCCGGCAGGGTGATGTGGCGCACGTAGCGCTGCACTTCTTCGTTGCTCAGTGTGTCGATGTCCATGCCGCCGGAGGTGGCGAGCAATACTTCGATCCGGGCTTTTGCTGGCAGGGCTTCATCGGCGTCGATCAGCGCCTCCTCGGCGGTAAACAGGAAATGTTCCTTGAGCTGGTCGTTATTTTCATGGAACAGGTGCTGACGCAATTGGGGGTGATGGGTGCAGAGATTTTCAATGACTTCGCGCAATGTCGATCCGGCGCCCTCAAGGGTCGATTCCGGCAGCTTGGCCACGCGAACCAGAATGTCGGGGAAAGAGACAGCGTTCATGGACAACTCCGTGTGCAGGTCGTTGAAAGGTTGAAGGGAGAAATGCTTGCCATCCCAGGCAAACAGCTTGGAGCCCAGGGCCTGGCCCTGACGAACATCCACCACCAGGTAACTGACGGGGAAGATCGGCTCGCCCAGGAACAGCGCCTTGTCCTGGTCTTCGTCACTGAAATAGGCGCCCACATCCGGGTGTGAGTGGTAGATCACCACCACCGGGTTGTCGCTGCGAAACGCCTTGTTCATCAGCAGGGTGTCGGCCACCGAAAAGGTGTAGCCGTTGGCCGCGCTGCGTGGGTACATCTGGGGATTCTTGCGGTGCAGCTCATTCTGGATATTGCTGCCCAGGTACACGCTGCCGTCGGCGAAGACAAAACCACAGCACTCCTCGGGGTAGCTGCGGCTGGCGTGGGCGTAGATCTGTTCCAGGGCGGTGGGGCGGAGGACGTCCATGTTTCTCTCGCGTTGGTTGAGGGTCACTTTTTCTTGGCCATGAGTTTTTCAATCGGCAATTTGGTGATCGCAAAGCCGGCCAGCAGGATTGCCGAGTACAGCATCAGGTCGCGGGAAATTTCCACGCCTTCGTACCAGGCACCGATGATGACCGCGAACACCGGGAAGATGATGAAGACGAACGACAGGATGATCGGGCTCAGGCGCTTGAGCAGCATGAAATACACAATGAACCCGCCCACCGAGGCCACCAGGCCCAGGTAGAACAGCGCGCTCCAGGAACGCAGGGTGATGGCGTCGAACGTCGGCGTTTCAAACCACAGGCCGGCCAGGAACAGCATCAGCCCGGCAATGCCGATGGGCAGGGTGTTGTAAGTGATGACGCTGATGGCGCTGCCTTTTTGCTTGGTAATGACATAGCACAAGGCGTGCATGATCGCGGCGCTCAGAATGGCCAGCACCCCGAGGAACTCGGCGTGGTCCAGGTGCAGGCCCTGGCTCTTGATGATCATGTAGAGGCTGCCGAAACCGATGCCGATGCCGACCACCTGAGAAAAATAGATGCGCTCGCGCAGGAACAGCGCGGAGAAGATCAGGATGAACACCGGCATGCAGCTGAACAGCAGGGCGGTGAGGCCCGACGACACATGCATTTCGCCGTAGTTGAGCAAATAGTAGGGAACGCTGAAGTAGGACAGGGTCACGAATACGAAGAACCAGCGGCTTTCCCGGGGAAACAGGATCGGCTCACGGCGCACCATGGCAAAACACAGGAACAGCGGAAACGCGATGAGAAAGCGCAGGCCGGCGGATGTCAGCGGCGGCACGCTCTCGACGGCGATCTTGATGCCCAGCCAGGTGGTGCCCCAACTCAGGCACACGATCAGGAACATCACGCTGGTCACCAGCCCGGCGAGCCACTGTTTTTGTGTTTTTGTTTTTGCAGTGTTTTCGAGAACGGCGGACATTGGCATCGTTTATTGCTTCCCTGAGCCGGAATTGAACTCTATATTGAACTTGTAATGAGTTATGTTTATCGGCGATTGAACCCGTAAAAGCACACTATTAGGGCGAAAGATGGCTGTCAAAACAAATATTGACATGGTGTCAATTATGCGTGAGGGCTTGTCCAACGGGCAGGGCGTGAAGTACAAGCGCCTGTCCGATGTGATGGAACGGGGCATCCTCGAAGGCTTGATTGAACCGGGACGAAAACTGCCGCCCCATCGGGTGCTTTCCGACAATTTAGGCGTGACCATCGGCACCATCAGCCGGGCCTACGGTGAGCTGGAACGCCTGGGCCTGGTGGTTGCACGAGTCGGTGACGGCACTTTCGTGCGCAAGCGTGGGATGGAGCGCCAGCGTGATGAGGGCTTTCGCAATTTCAGCGAGGAGCCGCGCCAGTACTTCGACATGAGCCGCAACATGCACATTCCCGGGCAAGAGACGGTATTTCTCGCCCAGAGCTTCCAAACCCTGTCGACCAACGCCAAGTTCCTCCAGGACATCAGCGCCTACACCCCCGACGCCGGCCTGCCGCGTTACCGTGAAGCGGGCGCGCAATGGCTGGTGCAGCGCGAGTTTCATCCGATTCCCGAGCAGGTCATCTGCGTAAACGGCGGCCAGCACGGCTTGCTGTGCGCCATGATGGCGTTGCTGCGCGCTGGCGATACGGTGGTCACCGAGCAGTTGACTTACCCTGGGCTGATTACCGCTGCGCGTATGCTGGGGGTGCGGCTGATCGGCCTGGAGATGGACGAGGAGGGTGTGCTGCCCACGGCGCTGGATGAGGTCTGTCGTAATCACCGGATTTCGGCGTTGTATTGCACGCCGACTATCCAGAATCCGACGACCGCCGTGTTATCGGTTGCGCGCCGAGAAGCCTTGGCCAGGGTGTGTCGCGAACATAACCTGCTGATTCTGGAGGACGAAGCCCACGGTGTGCTGGTGGAGGACCGTCCGCCGCCCCTCAGCTATTTCGCGCCTGAACGTACGATTTTGATCAGCAGCCTGAGCAAGGCGGTGTCGGCCGGTTTGCGGGTGGGCTACGTGCATGCGCCACCGGCGCTGGTCAGCCGCATCTCGGCGGCGATCCGTTCGACCTGCTGGATGGCCACACCTGTAACCCTGGAACTGGCGACCCAGTGGATCGAAAACGGCACGGCGGAATATTTGTTGCGTCAGCAGATCAACGAGATCAGTCGGCGCAAGACGCTGGTCGAAGATTTATTGACCGGCCTGGCCTATCGCACCCACCTCAACAGCCCGCACTTCTGGATCGAAGTGCCCGAGCCCTGGCGGGCGTCGGAAATCGAGGCAGAGCTCAAGCAGAACAATTACCTGATCGCCACCGCCGAGGCGTTTGCCGTGGGGCAGACGGCGGTGCCGCAGTTTATTCGGGCGAGTATCTGCAACACGTCGGGCGATGATCAATTATTGCGCGAGGGTTTTGATGCGCTGGCGACGGCGCTGGGGCAGGGGGGCGGGCGGTTTCATCTGTGAGACCGCGTTATCGTTCTTCGCGAGCAAGCCCGCTCCCACATTAGACCGAGATCCTGCTTTGGAATACGGTCAAAATGTGGGAGCGGGCTTGCTCGCGAAAGCGCCAGTTCAGGCAATACAACTATTTGAATCTGCGCTCCACACCCTTCTCCACCAAAATCTTCGCCGAAATCTCTTCCACCGAAAAATGCGTGGAATTGATGTGCGCAATATTCTCGCGGCGGAACAGATTTTCTACTTCACGCACTTCAAATTCACACTGGGCATAGCTGGAGTAGCGGCTGTTGGGCTTGCGCTCGTTGCGGATGGCGGTCAGCCGGTCCGGGTCGATGGTCAGGCCGAACAGCTTGTGTGAATGCGCGCGCAAAGCGGCGGGCAGGGTCAGGTGTTCCATGTCGTCTTCGGTCAGCGGGTAGTTGGCCGCACGGATACCGAATTGCATGGCCATGTACAGGCAGGTCGGGGTCTTGCCGCAACGCGATACGCCCACCAGGATCAGGTCGGCCTTGTCGTAGTAGTGGGTGCGGGCGCCGTCGTCGTTGTCGAGGGCGAAGTTCACCGCCTCGATACGCTCCATATAGTTGGAGTTATGCCCGATGGAGTGGGACTTTCCGACGGAATAGGACGAATGTTCACTCAACTCCTGTTCCAGCGGCGCCAGGAAGGTAGAGAAAATGTCGATCATGAAACCATTCGACGTTGCGAGAATCTCACGAATGTCTTGATTGACGATGGTGTCGAAAATGATCGGGCGAAAACCGTCTTTTTCAGCCGCCAGATTGATTTGTTGTACCATGGCCCGCGCTTTATCCACGCTGTCTATATAAGGCCGGGTGAATTTGGCGAAGGTAATGTTTTCGAACTGCGCGAGCAGGCTCTGACCCAATGTTTCGGCTGTAATGCCGGTGCCGTCGGAAATAAAGAAAGCAGATCGTTTCATTTGAGCCCTGGGCCTTAAGCTGATGGCGAATCTTGGATATGATAGGCGCGATTTTGCCGTCCCGCAGTGGGCTGCATTCTCACTTATTTTCCAGGTCCAGGCCACAAGCGCTGGCGTTAGCTCCTACTGAGCAACCCGCGTCCTGAGCTTTTCCAACACAGAAAGTGGAGAGATCACCTTGGTAGAGTACGTAGTTTCCCTCGATAAGCTCGGCGTCCATGATGTAGAGCATGTGGGGGGCAAGAACGCATCCCTCGGCGAGATGATCAGTAATCTTGCAGGCGCTGGTGTCTCGGTGCCCGGTGGTTTCGCCACCACGGCCCAGGCTTACCGCGACTTCCTCGAGCTGAGCGGCCTCAACGCCCAGATCCACGCCGCGCTGGACGCCCTGGACGTCGATGACGTCAACGCCCTGGCCAAGACCGGCGCCCAGATCCGCCAGTGGATCATGGAAGCCGAGTTCCCCGAGAAGCTCAACGAAGAAATTCGCACCGCCTTCGCCACCCTGTCCGCCGGTAACCCGGACATGGCCGTTGCCGTGCGCTCCTCGGCCACCGCCGAAGACTTGCCGGACGCCTCCTTTGCCGGCCAGCAGGAAACCTTCCTCAACATTCGCGGCGTCGAAAACGTGATCCGCGCGGCCAAGGAAGTGTTTGCCTCCCTCTTTAACGACCGTGCGATTTCCTACCGCGTACACCAGGGTTTCGACCACAAGCTGGTGGCCCTGTCTGCCGGCGTGCAGCGCATGGTGCGTTCGGAAACCGGCACGGCCGGCGTGATGTTCACCCTCGATACCGAATCCGGTTTCCGTGACGTGGTGTTTATCACCGGCGCCTACGGCCTGGGCGAAACAGTGGTACAAGGCGCGGTCAACCCGGACGAATTCTACGTACACAAGGGTACCCTCGAAGCGGGTCGCCCGGCCATCCTGCGCCGTAACCTGGGCAGCAAGGCCATCAAGATGATCTACGGCGACGAGGCCAAGGCCGGTCGCTCGGTTAAAACCGTTGACGTCGACAAGGCCGAGCGCGCGCGTTTCTGCCTCACCGACGCTGAAGTCAGCGAGTTGGCCAAACAAGCGATGATCATCGAAAAGCACTACAAGTGCCCGATGGACATCGAGTGGGCCAAGGACGGTGACGACGGCAAGCTGTACATCGTGCAGGCGCGCCCGGAAACCGTGAAGAGCCGCACCTCGGCCAACGTCATGGAACGCTACCTGCTCAAGGAAACCGGCACCGTGCTGGTGGAAGGCCGTGCCATTGGCCAGCGCATCGGCGCAGGCAAGGTGCGGATCATCAAGGACGTGTCCGAGATGGACAAGGTCCAGCCGGGTGACGTACTGGTTTCCGACATGACCGACCCGGACTGGGAACCGGTGATGAAGCGCGCCAGTGCCATTGTCACCAACCGTGGCGGGCGTACCTGCCACGCGGCGATCATCGCTCGTGAACTGGGGATTCCGGCCGTCGTGGGTTGCGGCAACGCCACCCAACTGCTCAAGGATGGCCAGGGCGTGACCGTGTCCTGCGCCGAAGGCGATACCGGCTTTATCTTCGAAGGTGAGCTGGGCTTCGATATCAAGCAAAACTCCATCGACGCCATGCCCGACCTGCCGTTCAAGATCATGATGAACGTCGGCAACCCGGACCGCGCCTTCGATTTCGCGCAATTGCCGAACGCCGGTGTGGGCCTGGCCCGCCTGGAGTTCATCATCAACCGCATGATCGGTGTGCACCCCAAGGCACTGCTGAACTATGACGGTCTGCCGCTGGACATCAAGGAAAGCGTCGACAAGCGCATCGCCGGCTACAACGACCCGGTAGGGTTCTACGTCGAGAAGCTGGTCGAAGGCATCAGCACCCTGGCTGCGGCGTTCTACCCGAAAAAGGTCATCGTGCGTCTGTCGGACTTCAAGTCCAATGAATACGCGAACCTGATCGGCGGCAAGCTCTACGAGCCAGAAGAAGAAAACCCGATGCTGGGCTTCCGCGGTGCCTCGCGTTACATCAGCGAAGCCTTCCGTGACTGCTTCGAGCTCGAATGCCGTGCGCTCAAGCGCGTGCGCAACGAGATGGGCCTGACCAACGTCGAGATCATGGTGCCGTTCGTGCGCACCCTGGGCGAAGCGAGCCAAGTGGTGGACCTGCTGGCCGAAAACGGCCTGACCCGTGGCGAGAACGGCCTGCGCGTGATCATGATGTGCGAATTGCCGTCCAACGCCATCCTGGCTGAAGAGTTCCTGGAGTTCTTCGACGGTTTCTCCATCGGCTCCAACGACCTGACCCAGTTGACCCTGGGCCTGGACCGCGACTCGGGGATCATCGCCCACCTGTTCGATGAGCGTAACCCGGCGGTCAAGAAGCTATTGGCCAACGCCATCCAGGCCTGTAACAAGGCTGGCAAGTACATCGGTATCTGCGGCCAAGGCCCTTCGGACCACCCTGACCTGGCCAAATGGCTGATGGAACAGGGAATCGAGAGCGTTTCGCTGAACCCCGATTCCGTGCTGGAAACCTGGTTCTTCCTGGCTGAAGGCCAAGCGTCCGCCTAAGATCGCCTGGTCAAAAGTGCCGGTCACTCGTTGCGGGTGACCGGCATTCTTATCTGTACAGGGCGGGAATCCTTGCGGACGCCGCCCTTTTTTGTGCAAGAGCATTATGCAAAGCAGCAGCAATCTATTTCCTGTCGCCCTGATCAGCGCTGAACGTCGTGGCGACCTGAGTGAAGATGTCTATCGGCTCAAACCCGGTAACAGCCCGGACGGCACCGTCGAGCTGGCGGTGACCCGTTTGGGCCTGGCCGATGTCCCGGAAAACCGGGGCACGCCGATTATTTTATTGCATGGCAGTTTTTCCAATCGGCGTTTCTGGTATTCGCCCAAGGGCATCGGCCTGGGGGCCTACCTGGCGCGTCGCGGATTTGATGTGTGGATCCCGGAAATGCGCGGCCATGGCTTGTCCAAGCGCAATCACGACTACGCCAGAAACCGTGTCGCCGATTACGCGCGCTACGATTTGCCGGCTGTGGGGGCGTTTGTGTCTGAGCAAAGCGGGCAGGTTCCGCACTGGCTCGGGCATTCCCTCGGCGCCACCACCTTGGCTGCGGCCTTGGGCGGGCAGCACTTGGATGCATCTGCGGTGGCATCGGTGGCGTTGTTCGGCTGCCAGGTCAGTCGTAACCATTGGCCGTTGAAAATCCCACCGGTGCAGTGGGGTGGGCGCTTTATTCTCAAGCGCCTTGGCCACCTGTCGGGCCCGCGCTTCAAGCGTGGGCCCGAGGACGAACCGGCCGGGGTGATGATCGAGGCGATGCGTTGGAACGGCCTGTTCGGCCGGTTTGGCGATGCCGAGCATGACTGGTGGAAAGGCTTGGCGCAGGTCGATGTGCCACTGTTGGCAGTGAGCGCAGCGGGCGACCGGCAAGACCCGGACTGGGCCTGCCGCAAGCTCTTCGAGCAAGTGGGCAGCGAGCATCGCCAGTACCTGTGCCTGGGGCGTCAGCAAGGTTTCAGCGAGGATTTCGGGCATGTGCAGATGCTGGTCAGCAAAGCCGCCCAGGCCCAAGTGTGGCCTTTGGTCGAGCGTTGGTTGAACGACCCGCTGACACCTTTATTCGGCCCGCAGCCCGAGGTGGCTGCAACGGTTTGACGAAACGCTCTGCCAGGGGCGTTTCACTCTTGAAGGGTTGCGGCTAAGATATGACGCGCCAGGCGCTTCTGGTCATATTCAGTCGCGTAACGTGTATTGCGTTGCGCTGATCGTGGTTTGATCATGGCCGCCGCCAAGGCGCAGGCACTTAAAGAATGCCTGTCGCGGGGCGTTTTCTTGATGTACACCGTGGATGTTCGACCTCTTCTTTGATGACAGGAGTTTCTCGATGAACCATTACGTGACCCCCGACCTGTGTGACGCCTACCCGGAGCTGGTGCAGGTAGTGGAGCCGATGTTCAGCAACTTCGGCGGACGAGACTCCTTTGGCGGCGAAATTGTCACCCTCAAATGCTTCGAGGATAACTCCCTGGTCAAGGCGCAGGCTGACCTGCCGGGCGCTGGCAAAGTGCTGGTGGTCGACGGTGGCGGTTCCCTGCGCTGCGCGCTGCTGGGTGACATGATTGCCGAGAAAGCCGCGAAAAACGGTTGGGAAGGGCTGGTGATCTACGGGTGTATCCGTGACGTCGACGTCATTGCCCAGACCGACCTGGGTGTGCAGGCCCTGGCCTCGCATCCGAAAAAAACCGACAAGCGCGGCCTTGGCGACCTGAACGTGGCGGTGACATTCGGGGGCGTGACGTTCCGCCCCGGTGAGTACATTTACGCCGACAACAACGGGGTGATCGTGTCGCCCAGCCCACTGAAAATGTCTGAATAAACTGCCGTAACCGATTGGGGTGAGGATGTTCGAAGAAGAAAACGCGCAATGGGGGCTGGTGCATGCCCTGGTGCTGGACGGTAAAGGTGGTGCGCGTTCGATTGCCCGGACTGAGCTCGACGATCTGCAGTTGCAGCCCCAGGAAAGCCTGTGGCTGCACTGGGATCGCAGCCATCCTCAAACCCAGACCTGGCTGCGTAAATCCAGCGGCCTGAGCGAGTTTGCCTGTGACCTGCTGCTGGAGGAGAACACTCGCCCACGCCTGTTGCCGCTGCCGGACGCCGAATTGCTGTTGTTTCTGCGCGGGATCAACCTCAACCCAGGCGCCGAGCCCGAAGACATGGTGTCGGTGCGCATCTTCGCCGCTGCCAACCGAGTGATCTCGTTGCGTTTGCGCCCCTTGCGCGCCACCGATGAGTTGCTGGTGCAACTGGCAGACGGTAAAGGCCCCAAGACCGCATCCGAGCTCATCCTTTATATGGCTCAGTACCTGACCAATAAAGTGCAGGATCTGGTCGCTGGCTTGTCTGAAATCGTCGATTCCGAGGAAGAAAAACTCGATGCCGACGAACGGTATACCCCGGAGCATGGCAGCGTTCTGCAGATCCGTCGAAGAGCCGCCGGACTCAAGCGCTTCCTGGCCCCCCAGCGGGATATCTTTGCCCAGCTGACGCGGATCAAATTGGCGTGGTTCTGCGACGACGATGCCGACTATTGGAATGAATTGCACAACAGTCTGACCCGTTACCTGGAAGAGCTGGAATTGGCCAGAGAGCGCGTGGGGCTTGTGCTTGAGGCCGAAGACCGGCGTTTGAGCCTGCGCATGAACCGCACCATGTACCGCTTCGGGATCATCACCGGGATCTTCTTGCCGATGAGTTTTCTCACCGGTCTGCTCGGTATAAATGTGGGTGGTATTCCGTTCTCTGCCAGCCCTTATGGATTCATGATTGCGTGCCTGTTGATGGTGTCTGTGGCATTGGGGCAATGGTGGTTATTTCGACGATTGCGCTGGGTTTGACCTGAATATGACCTGAACGTAAGAAAGGGCCGATGTGACCCGATGAATTTTACCCTCGTCTTTTAAATCACTTGCGAGAGGTCTCTATGCACGATCCGTTCGAACAGTCTTTGCGTGACATGCTCAATGCTTCGCCATCCAACCGTGATGACGATGCTTGCCTGGGCCGCGTACTGAAAACCGCCAACCGTCAGGTAGGGGCGGGTGACCTGTTCGGTCTGCTCGGGCGTTGGGTGCCGGCATTGATGATGGCCCTGAACAACGGTTCGGCCCATGTGTCACCGGTTTCCCGTCGTAAACCTCTTGCTAGCACTGCTGATAAGGCTGATTGAATATGGAACTTGATCTCTGGACCCAGAGCCTGGTCACCGCGATGACCGCATTGTGGACCAAGGTGGCGAATTTCATTCCCAACCTGTTTGGTGCCCTGGTCCTGGTATTGCTGGGTTTTGTCGTCGCCAAGCTGCTCGATACCCTGCTGTCCAAATTGCTCGCCAAACTGGGCCTCGATCGCCTGATGGCCGGCACTGGCCTGACCAAATTGCTCGGCCGCGCGGGGTTGCAAGTACCGATTTCCACCCTGATCGGCAAGATCGTCTATTGGTTCGTTCTACTTATTTTTCTGGTTTCTGCGGCGCAGTCCCTTGGACTTGAGCGAGTTTCAGCTACGCTCGACATGCTGGCACTGTATTTGCCGAAAGTGTTCGGCGGCGCGCTGGTGCTGCTGGTGGGGGTTTTACTCGCGCAATTGGCCAACGGGCTGGTGCGCGGGGCCGCCGAAGGCGTGGGCTTGGACTACGCGGCGGGCCTTGGGCGAATCGCCCAGGGGCTGGTGATCATCATCAGTATTTCTGTCGCGATCAGCCAGTTGGAGGTCAAAACTGACCTGCTCAACCACGTGATTGTGATTGTTTTGATTACCGTTGGTCTGGCAGTTGCGCTGGCCATGGGGTTGGGAAGCCGGGAAATTGCCGGTCAGATTCTTGCGGGAATCTATGTGCGTGAGCTGTACCAAGTTGGGCAACAGGTGCGTGTGGGCGAGGTCGAAGGGCAAATCGAGGAGATCGGCACAGTCAAGACGACCGTGCTGACCGATGACGGGGAACTGGTGTCGCTGTCTAACCGGATTCTCCTGGAGCAGCAGGTCAGTAGCCGCTAATCCGGCAAATCCTGCTAATGTACGCCGCCGCAAACCCGGGTGACCGGGTTGCAGCGGACATTGACCTGACTGTCGGCACGACTTGTTTTGAATAAAGCCCAAACGCTGTCCACGCGCTATGACCCCCGTGAGCTCTCTGATGAGGAGTTGGTCGCGCGCTCGCACACGGAGCTGTTTCACGTAACACGCGCGTACGAAGAATTGATGCGCAGGTATCAACGCACTCTGTTCAACGTTTGTTCAAGGTATTTGGGGAACGATAGAGACGCGGATGATGTCTGTCAGGAAGTGATGCTCAAGGTGCTATACGGCCTGAAGAACTTCGAGGGCAAATCGAAGTTCAAGACCTGGCTGTACAGCATCACGTACAACGAGTGCATCACGCAGTATCGTAAGGAACGGCGAAAGCGTCGCTTGATGGACGCTTTGAGTCTGGACTCCCTTGAGGAGGCGTCTGAAGAGAAGGCGCCGGCACCCGAGGAGAAGGGCGGACTTGATCGCTGGTTGGTGCATGTGAACCCGATTGACCGGGAAATTCTGGTGCTTCGCTTTGTCGCAGAGCTGGAATTCCAGGAAATCGCTGACATCATGCATATGGGCTTGAGTGCTACAAAAATGCGGTACAAACGTGCTCTTGATAAATTACGTGAGAAATTTGCGGGCGAGACTGAAACTTAGTGCGTAGCAAATATCTCTTACGTGTAGGCAAGTTCTGTTAGACTTGTCGCCGAGTTGTCCCCCGGTTTGTGGGACTGCTTTACAATCACCAGATGGGGATTTAACGGATGAAACTGAAAAACACCTTGGGCTTGGCCATTGGTTCTCTTATTGCCGCTACTTCTTTCGGCGTTCTGGCACAAGGCCAAGGCGCAGTTGAAGGCGAGCTGTTCTACAAGAAGCAGTACAACGATAGCGTTAAGCACATCGAAGACGGCTTCAACCCAGGCGCTCGCATTGGTTACTTCCTGACCGACGATCTGTCGTTGAATCTGTCGTACGACAAGACCAACCACACCCGTTCGAACGACGGCACTGGCAACCAGAAGATCAAAGGTGACACTGGCAGCCTCGTTGCTCAGTACCACTTCGGTCAGGCTGGCGTTGATAGCCTGCGTCCATACGTTGAAGGCGGTTTCGGCCACCAGAGCCGTGGCAACGTGCGCGCTGACGGCCACACCGGTCGCGATCAGACCACTTTCGCTACCATCGGTACCGGCGTGAAGTACTACTTCACCAACAACCTGTACGCTCGTGCTGGTGTTGAAGCTGACTACGGTCTGGACAACGGCAAGTGGGACTACTCCGCACTGGTTGGCCTGGGCGTGAACTTCGGCGGTAACGCTGGCGCAGCTGCTCCAGCTCCTACCCCAGCACCAGCTCCAGAGCCAGTTCCAGAGCCAGAAGCTCCGGTTGCTCAGGTTGTTCGTGTTGAGCTGGACGTTAAGTTCGACTTCGACAAGGCCGTTGTTAAGCCTAACAGCTACGGCGACGTTAAAAACCTGGCCGACTTCATGGCTCAGTACCCAGCTACCAACGTAGAAGTTGCTGGTCACACTGACTCCGTAGGTCCAGACGCTTACAACCAGAAGCTGTCCCAGCGTCGTGCTGACGCTGTTAAGCAAGTTCTGGTTAAAGACGGCGTTGCTCCTAGCCGTGTAACTGCTGTTGGTTACGGCGAATCCCGCCCAGTTGCTGACAACGCAACTGAAGCTGGTCGCGCTGTTAACCGTCGCGTAGAAGCGTCGGTTGAAGCTCAAGCTCAGTAATTACTGAGTAAAGAAAAGCCCGGCTCAGGCCGGGCTTTTTTTCGCCTGCGATTTGCCTCAGGCGCTTGCCGCAGCGGCGATGCTAGCCATCTGTGCGGCGCCGGCAACCTGGCCAATCACCAGGATGGCCGGGCTTTTGAGTGCAAAGGCTTTTGCAGCTTCATGCATGGCCGCCAGCGAGCTGCGGCATTCGCGTTGTTGGGGCAATGAAGCGTTTTCGATCATTGCCACCGGCATATCCGCAGCCATGCCGCCGTTGAGCAGCTGTTCGCGGATTTCGTCCAGCTTGGCCACGCCCATATACACCACCAGCGTGGTGCCTCCCTCCGCCAGCGCACGCCAGTTCAGGCTGCTGTCATCCTGGGTATGCGCGGTGACCAAGGTCACTCCACGGCTCACGCCACGCAAGGTCAACGGGATATCGCACTGGGTCGCTCCCGCCAGCCCCGAGGTGATGCCATTGACCAATTCCACCTCGACGCCACGCTCGCGCAGCCAGGTTGCCTCTTCGCCACCGCGGCCAAAAATACACGGGTCGCCACCTTTGAGGCGTACCACGCACTTGCCCTGGCGCGCATAACGCAGCATCAGGCGGTGAATAAACTCCTGCGGGGTGGAGCGACAGCCCCCACGCTTGCCAACGGTAATCACCCGGGCGCTGGCGCAGTGTTCCAGTACTGCCGGGTTGACCAAGTCATCAATCAGCACCACGTGCGCTGCCTGCAGAGCCCGGACCGCTTTGAGGGTCAGCAACTCCGGATCACCCGGCCCTGCGCCTACCAGCCATACTTTTGCGCTCATGTTGTTCCCCTTACACACTGATGGCGATTGGCTGCGGGTTGCTGGCCAAAAGACGTTTGATTTCCGGCACGCAGGAGCCGCATTGGGTGCCGCAGCCCAGTGCCTGTTTGAGGCCATCCAGGTCCAGGCCGCTGCCGATACCAGCACACACGGCGTTTTCGCTGACGTTTTTGCAGTTGCACACAATCTTGTTGCTGGCCGTGTTACCGCCCGGTGGCGCGCTCAAGGGCGCCAGCAACCAGCGCCGCAGTTGCTCGTCGGCGCGGCCTTCCAGCCACAGGCTTTGCAGCCAGTGACGGGCCAGGGTTTCGCCGGCCAGGCGCAGGGCGGTGATGCGGCCTTTCTCGATTTTCACGCGCTTGCCGATTGAGCGGCGCGGGTCGTCATAGGCCATTACCGGGCCGTCGTTGAGGCCCAGCAGGTGGTCGATGCGGGTCAACAGTTGCAGGTCGGGCGCCTCGGTATGCGCGGCGCGCACCAGCAGCGCGGGGCGTTCACGGCCGGCCAGGCTCAGGCTGACGTAGGCAAAGGTTTCACACAGTGGGCGCAACGCTTCGAAGTGCTGCTGCACATCGCCTTCGATCAGCGCAAACAGCTGCCATGGCAGTTGCACTGCTTCCAGGCGCACGCCGCTGTGCTTGAGCTCCGGCTGCTTGGACAAAGGGTCGAACGCCGGTTGCGTGAGGGTATTGACGCCGCCCTTGAGAAAACGGTCGCCCCAGTGCATGGGCAGGAACGCTTGGCCGGGGCGCACACTGTCATCGCTGCCCACCGCGACGATCACGCTGCCGCGACGGCTTTTCAGGCTGACCAGGTCACCCTCTTTGAAACGGTGACGGCGCAGCTCGTCCGGGTGCAGGCTCAGCAGCGCCTCACTGACGTGCCCGAACAGCTGGGCGGCGGTGCCGGTGCGGCTCATGCCGTGCCATTGATCACGCAGGCGACCAGTGATCAGGGTCAACGGGAATCGCGCATCGCGCTGTTCCTTGGCGGCGCGATAAGGCTCGGCGACAAACCGCGCCCGCCCACTGTCAGTGGGGAAAATACCGTCGGTGTACAAGCGCGACGTACCCGCCTGCGCACCCTCGGGAAACGGCCACTGCTGCGGGCCGAGCCGGTCGAGCAGGGCATGGCTGATGCCGGACATATCCAGGTCACGGCCTTGAGTCAGTGGCTTGAATTCATCAAACAGCTGCGCCGCTTGTTCAAAGGCGAACAGGCTCGGCAACCCCGGACGCAGACGGCGCTCCAGGCGCTGGGCGAAATCCACCGTGATCGCCCAGTCCGCGCGTGCTTCACCCGGTGGGTTGATGGCGCGGCGCACGTGGGAAATACGCCGCTCGGAGTTGGTCACCGAGCCGTCTTTTTCACCCCAACTGGCGGCGGGCAGTAGCAGGTCGGCATAGGCGGCGGTTTCGGTGGTACGAAACGCTTCCTGCAACACCACGAACGGGCAAGCGGCCAAGGCGGCGCGCACCGCGTTCTGGTCGGGCAGCGATTGGGCTGGGTTGGTACAGGCGATCCACAACGCCTTGATCTTGCCAGCCTGCACCTGTTCAAACAGTTCGATGGCGGTAAGGCCGGTGGTCGCGGGCAGTTGTTCCACGCCCCAATAGGCCGCCACTTCAGCGCGGTGTGCAGGGTTGGTCGCGTCGCGGTGGCCCGGTAGCAAGTTGGACAGGCTGCCGGTTTCGCGCCCACCCATGGCGTTCGGTTGGCCGGTCAGGGAAAACGGCCCGCAGCCCGGCCGGCCAATGGTCCCCGTGGCTAAATGCAGGTTGATCAGTGCACTGTTTTTGGCGCTGCCAGCGGTGGATTGGTTAAGCCCCATGCACCACAGCGACAAAAAGCTGCTGGAGGTGCCGACCCACTGCGCACACAGGCGCAACTGTTCGACGCTGATGCCGCACAACTGCGTGACCATCTGCGGCGTGTAGTCATGCACCAGGCGCTTGAGTTCGGCCAGGCCGTCGGTGTGGGCCTGGATAAACGCGCGGTCGACCCAGTCTTCCCACAGCAACAGATGCAAAATCCCGTGGAACAACGCCACATCCGTGCCCGGCAAGATCGCCAGGTGCAGGTCGGCCAAGTCGCAGGTGTCGGTACGCCGAGGGTCAATCACCAGCACTTTCATCTGCGGACGCTGCGCCTTGGCTTGCTCCAGGCGTCGGAACAATACCGGGTGGGCGTAGGCCATATTGCTGCCGACGATCATCACGCAGTCGCTGTTTTCCAGGTCTTCATAACTGCACGGCGGTGCATCGGCGCCCAGGCTGCGCTTGTAGCCGACCACCGCCGAAGACATGCACAGCCGGGAGTTGCTGTCGATATTGTTGGTGCCCACCAACGCCCGCGCCAACTTGTTGAAGCTGTAGTAGTCCTCGGTCAGCAGTTGCCCGGAGATATAGAACGCCACGCTGTCGGGCCCGTGTTCGGCAATGGTATCGGCGAACACGTTGGCCGCATGTTCCAGGGCGGTGTCCCAGTCGGTGCGAGTGCGTGCCAGTGCTTTGCCCAAACGCAATTGCGGGTAAAGCGCACGGGCGCTCAAGTCGCCGGTCAGGTGCAGGCTCGCGCCTTTGCTGCACAACTTGCCGAAGTTGGCCGGATGGCTGGGGTCGCCTTGCACCCCCAGGATCTGTTCGCCGTCATGCTCGATCAGCACGCCGCAGCCCACCCCGCAATAACAGCAGGTGGACGCGGTGGTCTGACGGTTCATCAACCCGCGTCCCGCAGGGCCAGCATCACCCGGCCGTTTTCGACCCGGGCCTGATGATGGTGGGCACAGCCGATATCCGGGGCCTGGGCTTGGCCGGATTCAAGGTCGATCTGCCAATTGTGCAATGGGCAGGCCACACGCTTGCCATAGATCAAGCCTTGGGACAGCGGCCCGCCCTTGTGCGGGCAGCGGTCGTCGAGGGCAAAGACTTCGTCGTCACTGGTGCGAAAAATCGCGATGTCACCTTTGGGCCCGCTGATGATGCGCGAGCCCAAGGCGTTGATTTCGTCGAGGGCGCAGATATCCAGCCAGTTCATAGCGAGACCTCCAGGTGTTTGACAGGGATCACGTCGAATTCCTTTTTCAGCAGCGGCTGTTCCAGGCGTTCCTTCCACGGGTCCTGCTCGAATGACAACGAGAACTGCAAACGCTCATTCAGGGCCTGGCGGCGCGCCGGGTCTTCCAATACGGCCTTCTTGATATGCTCCATGCCCACCCGCTGCAGGTAGTGCACGGTGCGCTCCAGGTAGAAGGCTTCTTCGCGGTACAACTGCAGGAACGCGCCGTTGTATTCGCGCACTTCTTCGGCGGTTTTCACCTTGACGAAGAACTCCGCAACTTCGGTCTTGATCCCGCCGTTGCCGCCGATGTACATCTCCCAGCCCGAGTCGACACCGATAATGCCCACATCCTTGATGCCCGCTTCCGAGCAGTTGCGTGGGCAACCGGAGACCGCCAACTTGACCTTGTGGGGCGACCACATATTGAACAGGTCATGCTCCAGCTCAATGCCCAGTTGCGTCGAGTTCTGCGTGCCAAACCGGCAGAACTCGCTGCCCACACAGGTTTTGACGGTGCGGATGGATTTGCCATAGGCATGCCCGGACGGCATATCCAGGTCCTTCCATACCCCTGGCAAGTCCTGCTTCTTGATACCGAGCAAGTCAATGCGCTGGCCGCCGGTGACCTTGACCATCGGCACGTTGTACTTGTCGGCCACATCGGCGATGCGGCGCAGCTCCGAAGGATTGGTCACGCCGCCCCACATCCGTGGCACCACAGAATAGGTGCCGTCTTTTTGAATATTGGCGTGGGCCCGTTCGTTGATCAGCCGCGATTGCGGGTCGTCCTTGGCTTCGCCGGGCCAGGTGGAGATCAGGTAATAGTTGAGCGCCGGGCGGCAGGTGGCGCAGCCATTGGGGGTGCGCCAGTTCAAGTAGCGCATGGTGCTGTCGATGGTCAGCAGGTGCTGCTCGCGAATGGCCTGGCGGATCTGTCCGTGGTTGAGGTCGCTGCAGCCGCAGATGGCTTTTTCACTTTTGGGTTTTACGTCGGCGGCGCCGCCTACAGTGTTGATCAGGATCTGCTCGACCAACCCGGCACAGGAACCGCAGGAGCTGGCGGCCTTGGTGTGTTTTTTCACCTCATCGACACTGAACAACCCTTGTTCCTGGATCGCCTTGACGATGGTGCCCTTGCATACGCCATTGCAGCCGCAGACTTCGGCGCTGTCGGCCATGCTCATGGCTTTGTCCTGGCCTTGGTGGCCGACATCGCCGAGTGCATTTTCACCGAACATCAGGTGATCGCGGATTTCACCGATGGCGTGGTTCTCACGGATCTGGCGGAAGTACCAACCGCCATCGGCGGTATCGCCGTACAGGCAGGCGCCGACCAGGATGTCGTCCTTGATCACCAGCTTTTTGTACACGCCACCAATCGGGTCGGAGAGGGTGATGGTCTCGGTGCCTTCGCCACCCATGAAGTCGCCGGCGGAGAACAGGTCGATGCCGGTGACTTTCAGCTTGGTCGAGGTCACTGAGCCCTTGTAAGTGGCAAAGCCCAATTGGGCCAGGTGGTTGGCGCAGACCTTGGCCTGTTCGAACAAGGGCGCCACCAGGCCATAGGCGATGCCGCGATGGCTGGCGCATTCACCGATGGCGTAGATGCGCGGGTCGTAGGTTTGCATGGTGTCGTTGACCAGGATCCCACGGTTGCAGGGGATGCCCGACTTTTCCGCGAGTTCGGTGTTGGGGCGGATGCCGGCAGCCATCACCACCAGGTCGGCGGGGATGATGTCGCCATTTTTGAACTGCACCGAGCCGACGCGGCCGTTGCCGGCATCGTGCAGGGCCTGGGTCTGCTCGCACAGGCGGAACACCAGGCCGCGACTTTCCAGTTCGGTTTGCAGTAGCTGGCCGCTGGTCTTGTCCAGTTGCCGCTCCAGCAGCCATTCACCGATGTGCACCACCGTCACGTGCATGCCGCGCAGCATCAGGCCGTTGGCCGCTTCCAGGCCGAGCAGGCCGCCGCCGATCACCACTGCATGCTTGTGAGTCTTGGCGGTGTCGATCATCGCTTGGGTGTCGGCGATGTCGCGGTAGCCAATTACGCCCTGCAGGGTATTGCCGGGAATCGGCAGAATAAACGGCGTGGAACCGGTGGCGATCAGCAGGCGGTCGTACTCAGCCTCGGTGCCGTCTTCGGCGATGACTTTGCGCTTGACCCGGTCGATCTGCACCACCTTGCGGTTGAGCAGCAGCTTGACGTTGTTGTTCAGGTACCAATCCAGGTCGTTGAGCACGATCTCTTCGAAGGTTTGCTCACCGGCCAGTACCGGCGACAGCAGGATGCGGTTGTAGTTGGTGTGAGGCTCGGCGCCGAACACGGTGATGTCGTACAGCTCGTTGCTCAGCTTGAGCAGCTCTTCCAGGGTGCGAACCCCGGCCATGCCGTTGCCGATCATCACCAGTTTGAGTTTTTTCATGTCGTTCTCCGCAATGGCTCGACAAATCGTGCGCAAACAAAAAAGGCGTCCCCGCTAGTCAGCTAGCGAGGACGCCTTTGTCCTGGTCCCGTTCTCTCGGGAAGCTCGTCCCTTCGTCGTTGAAGGCGCGGCTATATGTGGTGTGTTGGGAAAGCTAATGCAGCAGCTGTGCCAAGTCCCTATAGCCCCAGTTTTACTGGGCGTTTACACGCAGAACCGGCGGATTCTGCCCGTTAGTGGTGCAGCAGCCAGTACAGCAGCACCAGATTGAGCAACAACGAAGCCGCCGCCAGGGTCTGCCAGACCTTCAAGGGTTCGCGTTCGAGCAAAGGCCGTGGGCGTAGGCTCAATTCGCGGCGGTCGGCCTGCTCCAGCACCAACAGCCATTCTTCGGCGGTTTCATAACGTTGGGCCGGGGCTGCGGTCACCGCCCGTTCCAGGCTGTGTGGCAACCACTCCGGCAAGTCGGGGCGATAACGGCTGGCGCTGACGGGTTGGTTAAACCTGGGCCGTTGGAAGGCCTCGATTTCACCGTAGGGGTAATGCCCGGTCAGCAGGTAATACAAGGTCACGCCGACGCTATACAAATCCTGTTGCGCCGTAGGCTGCTCGCCAGCGAACGCCTCGGGCGCGATGAAGCTTGGGGTGCCGGGCAGCAGGTGGGCACGGTCCTCGGAGAGCCCGGGGCAATAGGCCAGGCCGAAGTCCAGCACCCGCAGTTCGCCATCTTCTCCCAGCAGCAGGTTTTCCGGCTTGATGTCGCGGTGCAGGATCTGCCGGCGATGCAGCAGGCCCACGGCGCGCAGCAAGCGTTCGGCAACCGACTGCCATTGCGCCAGTGGCAGCGGGCCCTGTTGTTGGAACAGTTGGGCCAGGGTTTGTCCGGCGTATTCGCGCATCACGTAGTACAAATGCTGACGACCGCTGGCGGCATGTACTTCGGGAAAGGCGCGGCCGGCGACCCGGCGCAGAAACCATTCCTCCGATAACAAGGCCTGGGCCGCATCGGTATCCTCGCAACGCAACGGCAAGGTCTTGAGCAGCCAGGGTTGCCCCTGGGCGTCGTGCACGCGGTACAGCAATGACTGGCGACTCTGCGCCAGCACGCTTTGCACCTCCCAGCCTTCAAAGGTTTGCCCGACTTTCAGCGGTGGCGGCAGTGGCCATTGCTGCAACTGCACCAGGGCGTCGCCGAGGGTGGCGGCACCGAGTTGATCGATGCGCACCAGCAAGGCGCTGGCGTTGTCTTGGCTACCCGCCAGGTGGGCGGCGTTGACCAGGGTGTTGACGGCCAGGTCGAGGTCGCTTTGTTCGCGCAGGATCGCGCCGATGCTGTGATCGCCCAGCGTGGCCCACACCCCATCGCTGAGCAGCAGGAAACTTTCGCCCTCGCGCAGTTGGCCATCGAGGAAGTCCAGCACCAGGTGCTGATCCAGGCCGAGGGCGCGCTTGAGCACATGCTGCATGCCCGGCTGTTCCCACACATGGTCTTCGCTGATGCGTTGCAACTCGCCGTCAAGCCAACGATACGCCCGGCAATCACCGACATGGGCCAGGGTGAAACGTTGGCCGCGAAACACCAGGGCGCTGAGGGTGGTGAGCAACGGTTGCCCGCCGCCGTTGGCTTGCAACCAGCGATTCTGCGCCAGTAACAGACGCTCCAGCGCCTGGGCCACGCTCCAGGTCTGTGGCGTGGCGTAGTAGTCCAGGGCCAGGGCCTGCAAGGTCGAGCGTGCGGCCAGGCCACCGTCGGCGCATTGGCTGACGCCATCGGCCAGTGCGCACAGGTAGCCTTTGCTGGCGGCCAGTTCCGCCATGGGCGTGACCACCCGCAGGGCATCCTGGTTCTCGCTGCGCGGGCCGATGGCACTGGCCTGGGCGACGCTCAGTTGTAAGCTCATCAGACGCGGGCGGCGGTCACGGCGGCCGAACCCCAGGTGGTTCTCCAGCGCCGTTTCACCCCATGCAGGCCGAACCAGGCCAGCACACCGAGGCTGGCGAACAACCACAGGGCCAGTTGATAGCTGCCGGTGCTCTGCTTGATAGCGCCCATGCCCGCCGCGAGGGCGAAGCCACCAATGCCACCGGCCATGCCGATCAGCCCGGTCATGACGCCGATCTCACTGCGAAAACGCTGCGGCACCAGCTGGAATACCGCGCCATTGCCGGCGCCCAGGCCGAGCATGGTGCAGACGAAAAGCGCCAGCGCCGCGTAGGAACTGGGCAGATTGAACCCCACTGCCGCAATGCAGATCACCGCCACGCTGTACATGCCGAGCAGAGTCTTGATCCCGCCGAACCGGTCTGCCAGGGCGCCGCCCAAGGGGCGCATCAGGCTGCCGCCGAACACACAGGCGGCGGTGTAGTAGCCGGCGGTCACCGGGCTCAGGCCGTACTGGTCGTTGAAGTAGCCGGGCAGGGCGCTGGCCAGGCCGATAAACCCGCCGAAGGTCACGCTGTAGAAGAACATGAACCACCAGCTGTCACGGTCGCCCAGGGCCTTGAAGTAGTCGGCCATGGCTTTGGCTTTTGGCCGTTGAGGGGCATTGCGCGCCAGCCAGGCGAACACGATCAGGGTCAGCACCAGTGGGATCAGCGCAAAACCGAACACGTTGCTCCAACCAAACGCGGCAGCCAGCACGGGCGCCAGCAGCGCGGCAAACACGGTACCGGAGTTGCCGGCGCCGGCGATGCCCATGGCTTTGCCCTGGTGCTCCGCCGGGTACCACTGGGACGCCAAGGGCAGGGCGACCGCAAAGGACGCGCCGGCCATGCCCAGGAACATGCCCAGCAGCAACGCTTGTTCGTAGCTGTGGATCCCCAGTTTCCAGGCGCAGAACAGGGCCACGATCACAATTACCTGGCCAATCAGCCCGGCGGTCTTGGGCGACAGCTTGTCGGCCAGCATCCCCATCAAGAAGCGCAGCACCGCGCCCGCCAGGATCGGTGTGGCCACCACCAGGCCACGTTGTTGGGTGGTCAGGTGCAAGTCAGCGGCAATCTGCACCGCCAGGGGGCCCAACAGGTACCAGACCATGAAGCTCAGGTCGAAATACAGGAACGCGGCAAACAGGGTCGGGGTGTGCCCGGATTTCCAGAAGCTTGATTTCATCACGCACCTCAACGGTTGGGGGTCTAGAAACGAAAAAACGCCGCCACCGGGTTCGCGTGGGCAAACCGGGTGGGCGACGTCTTTGTCGTGGAGGGGGCAACCGCCGTTGGCTACCTGTGATAATTCTTTAGCAAGAGCTGAGCCACATCAGCCGAGCAACTCGCTCATGGCAATAATCTGCTCTGCCACCTGGATCAGTTTCTGTTGACGGCTCATGGCCTGGCGGCGCATCAGGGTGTAGGCCTCTTCTTCGTTACAGCTCTTCATCTTCATCAACAGGCCCTTGGCCAATTCGATGCGCTTGCGTTCGGCCAGTTGCTGGTCGCGTGCATGCAGCTGGGCGCGCAGGGCCTGGTCACTCTCGAAGCGCGCCATGGCCACATCGAGGATCGGTTGCAGGCGCTGGGCCTGGATGCCTTCGACGATATAGGCACTGACGCCGGACTTGATGGCCTGGCGCATCACATTTGGGTCGTGCTCGTCGGTGAACATCACGATGGGCCGGGGCTGATCGCGGCTGACCAGCACCACTTGCTCCATCACATCGCGCCCAGGTGACTCGGTATCGATCAGGATCACATCCGGGCGCACTGTTTCGACGCGTGCGGGCAGGTCGATGGTCAAGCCGGACTCATCGATCACCTCAAAGCCGGCCTCGGTCAATGCGGCCTTGAGGCGCCCGACCTTGCGCGGGGTGTCGTTGATCAACAGGATTCGCAGCATCGTCGGGCTCCTGTCAGCGCAGCGCTTGACGGTTAGTGTCATCGGCCAGGGCATGCAGATGGAAGCTGCGCGCATAGCCGGCGGGGTCGCTGCCGTCCCAGGTCTTGCCGTCGAGAAATTGGCTGCGGCGCATGTCCGAGTTGCCTGCGGCAATGCCCAGCGCCTCGGCCGCCTGGCGGTACAGCGCCAGTTGCTGCACCTGCCGGGCGACGCCCAGGTAGTCCGGGTCTTCACGCAGCAAGCCCCAGCGCCGGAACTGGGTCATGAACCACATGCCATCGCTGAGGTAAGGCAGGTTCACCTCGCCGTCGGCGAAAAAGCGCAGTGCATGGGGATCCTGCCACTGGTTGCCCAGGCCGTCGTCATAGTGCCCCAGCAGGCGTGGTTCGATGCAAGCCACAGGCGCATCGAGGTATTCAGGGGCACTGAGCAACTGGGCGGTAGAGCGGCGGTTTTCAAGGCTCTGCTCGATAAACCGGCTGGCCTCCAGGATCGCCATGACCAGCACGCGTGCGGTATTGGGGTAGGCGTCAACGAAGGCTTGGGTGCAGCCCAGGACTTTTTCCGGGTGGTCCGGCCAGATCGCCTGGCTGGTCGCCAGGGTAAAGCCCTGGTTCTGTTGCACTGCGCTGGCGCACCAGGGTTCACCCACGCAAAGGCCGTCGATGCGGCCGGCTTGCAGGTGCGCCACCATTTGCGGCGGCGGCACTACTACGCTGTTCACATCCTGCAAGGGATGAATGCCTTGGCTCGCCAGCCAGTAATACAACCACATGGCGTGGGTGCCGGTGGGAAACGTCTGGGCGAAGGTCAGTTTTGTCCGGCTTTGGTGCACGTGGCGTTTCAATGCTTCAGGAGTGATCACCCCTTGCTGTTGTAGGCCATGGGACAGGTTGATGCCCTGGCCATTCTGGTTCAGCCCCATCAGCACCGCCATGGGGCTGGGGGCGACGCCGCCGATGCCCAGGTGTACGGCATAGATCAGCCCGTAGAGACTGTGGGCGGCGTCCAGTTCACCGCTGACCAGCTTGTCGCGCAGGTTGGCCCAGGACGCCTGGCGCTTGAGGTTGAGGGTGAGGCCGTAGGGTTGGGCGAAGCCCTGGGTGGCGGCGACCACCAGCGAGGCGCAATCGGTCAGGGCCATGAACCCCAGGTCCAGGCTGCTCTTTTCCGGGGCATCGCTGCCGTTTACCCAAGCCAGCGGATCGTTCATCAATACCTGCCTTTTTCTGAAAAAAAAGCGCCGTTTCCCAGGTTGGCGTATAGGCCATTGCAGGGGAACGACGCCTTTGTCCGTAGGCCCGTGCCGCCGTTGGTGCGAGCCTGATACAGAGTGCAAAGCAAGGCACATGCCATGGGTGGGGCGGTGCAACTGGCCGTCAGCTTTCGATCATGATTGAACCTCGTGCGCCTCGCAGTATGGCCGCTTCTTCAGGCCAGACCGCCAGGCATACCCACGGTGCACGCTGATTTACTCGCAACCCTCAATTGCCGCTGGCTGTTCAGCGCGCTGCTGTGCGCCGCGCTGTTGCTGGGCAGTCGCACGGCCTATGGCGAGGTGTTGCAGCTCTACGCTGCCGACGACACGAGAAGCTCGGCGGTGGTGCTGCGGCATATTTCCGTCGGTAAGCTGCGCGGCATCATGCGCCGTGCGGGGCTGGATGAGCCGCGTTACCCACTGCGTGAACACGGCGGGCGTACGTTCTATGTAACCGGCCCTTCCAGTTATGTCGATCAGGTGTTGCGTCTTGCCCAACGGATGGACCGACCCCCTCGCAAGGTGCCAGAGCGCGCCCCGGTGTTCGGCGTGGTGAAAGTGATCAATGTCCTCGTGGACGATCACCTGCAAGGTGCGGGAGCCAACAAGGTCCAGGTACCGGGCATGGCCTCCATGCTCGAAGCTCGGCTATCCCAGGCGCAGAAGGATCAACTGGCCGATGGCCGCCTTGCGGTGATGGCCTATCCGGATACCAACAGTCTGTTGGTCAAGGGCCCACCCGCCCAGGTGAAGGTTATCGAAAAACTGGTGGCCGAGCTGGATGTCGCCCAGCCGCTGGATGACGCCTCGCCAGGGCAGGCTGGCGTAGGTGGCGACGGACTGCCCTGGATTGGCCCACCTCAGTTGAGCCCCGCGCAACACGAGCGTGTGCGACGTGCGTTCCTGGGAGCGGACCCTGAGTTTTCCCCCTGAAAAAGGCGTTTGTCCATGCACCTGGAAATATTGCTGCAGGAGCAACTGATCAGCCGCAAGCGTTTGGCCGCATTCGCACCGGGGAAGGTGCTGCCCTTGGACCCAGGCGTCACCCGCTGTGTGGAGGTGCGGGTCAATGGACAACTGATGGCAGTGGGAGAGTTGGTGCAGTTGGAGGATCGGCTAGGGGTTGAATTGCAGGAGACGTTTCAGGAGTGGTTGCCGCGATAAGGGTGCGTTAGCGAATTGTCTGACCGGCAGTGGCCAAAAAAAGGCGAATGAATGGGTTTTTTCCTAACGCGGGTCTTCGAGCCGTTTTTTTATAGTCGTGCCAATGGCAGATGAGCTGGTCACACAGTAAGGATTTGAATGTCAGTAGTCGACTACAGAGGTGCGTATGGCCGTCGTGACGGATGAAACGACGACGTCCCTGGTTTTCGCGCGTTGGACCTTGCATGGTGACGGCCGGTTGACGGGCGTGGAGGCGGATATTCAGTTGCCTCCCAAGGAGGGGCACGTGCTGCGGTTGCTGCTGGCCTCCGGTGGCGCGCTGATGACCAAGGACCGTTTGCTGGAGCTGGCCTGGCCTCGGGGTGAAGTGGCCGAAGAGTCACTCACGCGGTGTATCTATTCCCTGCGCAAGCACTTGAGGGCCGACAAAGGCTTTATCAAGACGATTTATGGCAAGGGCTATCGCTTTACCTGCCCGGTGCGCACAGGTGATCAACCCAGGGCAGTGGCACACGTGTGCGCCGTCTGTGGTCAGGCCAGCAATGTCCAGGGTTAAGGCATGGGGCAAAGGCCTGATGCTCGGGGTATTGATGGGCAGCAGCCAGGCCTGGGCCTTTTGCTGGGAAGAGGCGGCCAGCCGCTACGACCTTGAGCCGGAGTTGCTGCAAGCTATCGCCTCGGTCGAATCGGGTTACCGGGCCCAAGCGATGAACTACACCAACCGCAATGGCACGCGGGATATCGGCTTGATGCAAATCAACAGCATCCACTTGCCGCGCTTGCTCAAGCAGGGCATTACCGAAGAACGGCTGTTGAGCGAGCCTTGCCTGTCGGTGGAAGTAGGCGCCTCGATTCTTGCCGAATTCATCCAGCGGTTTGGCTATAACTGGACGGCGGTGGGAGCTTACAACGTGGGGCCGGGGCCCGGGCCACAGCGTGAGGCATTGCGTCTGCGCTACGCCGAAAGGATCTGGGTGCGTTATGAGGCCTTGACGGCGCAACGTCAATGAGATCAGGTGGCACGCCTCGCATGCAGGCCGCCACCCTGGCTATAATCACCGCCACCTTTTGTCGCCATCCGAGTCTAGCCCGCCCATGTATACCCTGGCCCGCCAGCTGTTGTTCAAACTCTCCCCGGAAACCTCCCACGATCTGTCCCTGGACCTGATCGGTGCCGGTGGCCGCCTGGGGCTCAATGGCCTGGTATGCAAGGCACCGGCGAAAGTGCCGGTGTCGGTGATGGGGTTGAACTTCCCCAACCCGGTCGGGCTGGCAGCCGGCCTGGACAAGAACGGCGCGGCCATCGACGGGTTTGCGCAGTTGGGTTTCGGTTTTGTCGAAATCGGCACCGTGACGCCGCGGCCGCAACCGGGCAACCCCAAGCCGCGCATTTTCCGCCTGCCGGAAGCGGAGGCGATCATCAATCGCATGGGCTTTAACAACCTCGGGGTCGACCATCTGCTGTCGCGGGTTCAGGCGGCGAAGTACACCGGCATCCTGGGTATCAACATCGGCAAGAACTTCGACACGCCGGTGGAGCGTGCGGTGGATGACTACCTGATTTGCCTGGACAAGGTCTACGCCCACGCCAGCTATGTCACCGTCAACGTCAGCTCGCCCAACACCCCGGGCCTGCGCAGCCTGCAATTTGGTGATTCCCTCAAGCAACTGCTCGAAGCCTTGCGCCAGCGCCAGGAAGACTTGGCCGTGCGTCATGGCAAGCGTGTGCCGCTGGCTATCAAGATAGCGCCGGACATGAGCGATGAAGAAACCATACTGGTGGCCCAGGCCCTGCTGGATTCTGGGATGGATGCGGTGATTGCGACCAACACCACCCTCAGCCGCGTGGGCGTCGAAGGCCTGGCCCATGGTGACGAGGCGGGCGGCCTGTCGGGCGCGCCGGTGCGTGACAAGAGCACCCATATCGTCAAGGTGCTGGCAGCCGAGTTGGCCGGGCGTTTGCCGATCATCGCGGTGGGCGGTATCACCGAAGGCAAGCATGCGGCTGAGAAGATCGCGGCCGGCGCCAGCCTGGTGCAGTTGTACTCCGGCTTTATCTACAAAGGGCCGGCGCTGATTCGCCAGTCGGTGGACGCCATAGCTGCCTTGCGCTGAGCAGGCAATAAAAAGGGCTCCATGAAGGAGCCCCTGGGCCGAAGCCCGCCGCCCGGATGGGGCGCGCGTGGTTAAGTCGTTACAGATTCAAAGATGTGTGTGTCGCAATTAAATCCCCTGATTAGCCGACGGCGTGAAGTTCGTTGAGTCTGTGGATGCCCGCAGTGCCAGTCATACCGTCCCAGTTGTCGCCGCGTCCTTCTCGCCAGCCGTTGATCCAGGCTTGGCGTACCGACGGTAGAGTAAATGGGCAAAGCTCACGGGATTTTCCATGAACGCCATATTGATATCCGCGTAAAAATGCTCTTTCCAACGGATCACGCTTAAGTCTTCTCATAGGGTGTTTCCCTCACTTGTTGACTGTCTAGATATCCTTCGGCCTTGTCCAAGGCCGGGCAGAGTTTTTCTGCCGTTGGTGGGCTCGCTGCCGGCGTGGCGAGCCGATGTGTTGGCACCGTTACGGCGCCAACCTGTGTTGAGTTCTAACCAATAGGTCACATGTATTCAATGATCGTTTTGTCATAAGCACGTAACGATAACGATGCTATAGCCATAAGCTGGGCTGGTTATTCGCCCCTTTTATAGGGCAAAGCCAGCTATGATGTGCCCTGCAAAGAGGAAAGGTTTAATTCCTTAGTGAGAATGCCCGCCTGTTGCAGTCGGTTATTATTCGACGAAGGGTCGGAATATTTCTTTTTGTTGCGCAACATTCTTCTTCTGCCTCGCCCATAAAGGCTCAAGAGCCCGCCAGACGGGGTGGAACGGCACATTCGTGCCACGCGAGCACTCTTCGAGAAAAGTGCTTGATTGAAAACCGAACCGGCGATGCGTCGCCTGTTCACTTATTGCTGAAAAGCCTGGAATGCCCCATGTCGGACCGTTTTGAACTCTTCCTCACCTGCCCCAAGGGCCTCGAAGGCCTGCTGATCGAGGAAGCCGTCGGGCTTGGCCTTGAGGAAGCCCGCGAGCACACCTCGGCCGTGCGCGGCATGGCCGACATGGAAACCGCCTACCGCTTGTGCCTCTGGTCGCGCCTGGCCAACCGTGTGTTGCTGGTGCTCAAGCGCTTCCCGATGAAGGACGCCGAGGATCTTTACCACGGCGTGCTGGACATCGAATGGGCTGACCACATGGTCCCCGACGGAACCCTCGCGGTGGAGTTCAGCGGCCATGGCTCGGGCATCGACAACACCCACTTCGGCGCGCTGAAGGTCAAGGATGCGATCGTCGACAAACTGCGCACCCCGACCGGCGAACGTCCGTCCATCGACAAGATCAACCCTGACCTGCGCATTCACCTGCGCCTGGACCGTGGCGAAGCCATCCTGTCCCTGGACCTTTCCGGCCACAGCCTGCACCAGCGCGGCTACCGCCTGCAGCAGGGCGCGGCACCCCTGAAGGAAAACCTGGCGGCGGCGATCCTGATCCGCGCCGGTTGGCCGCGTATTGCAGCCGAAGGCGGCGCACTCACAGACCCGATGTGCGGTGTGGGTACCTTCCTTGTCGAAGGCGCGATGATCGCCGCCGACATGGCCCCCAACCTCAACCGTGAACTCTGGGGGTTCACCACCTGGCTGGGCCACGTCCCGGCGCTGTGGAAAAAATTGCACGCAGAAGCCACTGAGCGTGCCGCCATCGGCATGAACAAGCCGCCGTTGTGGGTACGTGGCTATGAAGCCGACCCACGCCTGATCCAGCCTGCGCGCAATAACATCGAGCGCGCCGGGCTGAGTCATTGGATCAAGGTGTACCAGGGCGAAGTCGGTACTTTCGAGCCGCGCCCGGACCAGAACCAGAAAGGCCTGGTCATCTGCAACCCACCTTACGGCGAGCGCTTGGGTGATGAAGCCAGCCTGTTGTACCTCTACCAGAACCTCGGCGAGCGTCTGCGCCAGGCCTGCATGGGCTGGGAGGCGGCGGTGTTTACCGGCGCGCCAGACCTGGGCAAGCGCATGGGGATCCGTAGCCACAAACAGTATTCGTTCTGGAACGGCGCATTGCCGTGCAAGTTGCTGCTGATCAAGGTCAACCCGGATCAGTTCGTCACGGGCGAGCGCCGCACCCCTGAGCAGCGCCAGGCCGAACGTGAGCAAGCGGCTTACGACCAGGCCCCGAGCGAGCCGGCAGAGCGTCAGTACAACAAGAACGGCAACCCGATCAAACCCGCCCCGGCCCCCGTGGTGGAGCAGGCGCGCTTGAGCGAAGGCGGGCAGATGTTTGCCAACCGCCTGCAGAAGAACCTCAAGCTGTTGGGCAAATGGGCCAAGCGCGAAGGCGTGGATTGCTACCGTGTGTATGACGCCGACATGCCTGAGTACTCCATGGCCATCGACCTGTACCACGATTGGGTGCACGTGCAGGAATACGCCGCGCCAAAATCCATCGACCCGGAGAAAGCCTCGGCCCGTATGTTCGATGCCCTGGCGGCCATTCCCCAGGCACTGAATGTCGACAAGAGCCGTGTGGTGGTCAAGCGTCGTGAGCGTCAGAGCGGCACCAAGCAATACGAGCGTCAGAGTGCCCAAGGTAAATTCACCGAGGTCAGCGAAGGCGGCGTGAAGTTGCTGGTCAACCTCACCGATTACCTGGACACCGGCCTGTTCCTCGACCATCGCCCGATGCGCATGCGCATTCAGAAGGAAGCGGCGGGCAAGCGTTTCCTCAATCTGTATTGCTACACCGCCACCGCCAGTGTGCATGCTGCCAAGGGCGGCGCGCGCAGCACCACCAGCGTCGACCTGTCCAAGACCTACCTGGACTGGGCGCGTCGCAACTTCTCCCTCAACGGCTTTTCCGACAAGAACCGCCTGGAACAGGGTGACGTGATGGCGTGGCTGGAAGCGAGCCGCGATGAATTCGACATGATCTTCATCGACCCGCCGACCTTCTCCAACTCCAAGCGCATGGAAGGCATCTTCGACGTGCAGCGTGACCATGTGCAGTTGCTCGACCTGGCCATGGCGCGCCTGGCGCCGGGTGGCGTGTTGTACTTCTCCAACAACTTCCGCAAGTTCCAGCTGGAAGACAACCTCAGCGAACGCTATGCGGTCGAGGAAATCAGCGACAAAACCATCGACCCGGATTTTGCGCGCAATGCCAAGATCCACCGCGCCTGGAAAATCACCGCACGCTGATTCTCCCTTGTAGGAGCGAGCTTGCTCGCGAAGATCGTCAACGGTAACGCGGATATCCTGGATGAACGCGGTGCCTGTGAGTTTTTCGCGAGCAAGCTCGCTCCTACGGTAAGCCTCTGTGGCGAGAGAGCTTGCTCCCTCGCCCCAATAAGCCTGTTGACGGTTTTGCACTGGTCAAACCCCTGACCGATGGCTATAACTTAAGCCCTAGCCAAAGTGACACCCCCGCACACTGGCGCTGTGAGTGTTGCCTATGCCGATGCAAGTCGTTCGCCCGAAAATCCTTGGTTTTATCAGTGAGCAGGCATCGGCTTGGCTGGTGGCATTGGTGGTGTTATCAATCGGTAGCGCGCTGACGGTGGTTGTCGCATGGGCGGCATCCGACTTATATCAGCAACAGGTGCGCCAGCGGTTCCAGTTGCTGGTCAACGAGCGCTACACCCGCATCCAGGAACGTTTCGAAGACCAGGAGCAGCGCCTGGGCAGCTTGCAGCGTTTCTTCGTCAATTCCGGCGAGGTGTCCCGCGCCGAGTTCGACGGTTTCGCCAAACCGCTGTTGTTGCATGCCCGTGCTTATGCCTGGGCTCCACGGATATTTCGCACGCAGCGCAGCCTGTTTGAGCAGGACATTTCTCGCCAGCGCGGCATTCCTTTCAGTATCCGCGAACTGAATACTGCAGGTGAGTTGGCGCCAGCGGCCGAACGCGATGAATACGTACCGGTGCTGTACAGCCAGACACAAAGTCTGCTGGGCTCGCCGCTGGGCTTTGATCTGCTGGCCCAACCCCTGCGTCGCTCAGCTCTGGAGCGTGCGCAACAAAGCGGCCAGTTGGCGGTGTCGCAACCCATGCAACTGGTGGGGGTGGAACCCGCTTATGCGGCAGGCGTGTTGTTGGTGGCGCCCGTGAGCAAGCTCGCAGGTGCCGAGCCCTACGGCTATGTGATGGCGGTGATCAGCATGCGTCAGCTGGTAGCCGAGGGGTTGCCCAGGCCCAACCGGGACAACCTGGTGATGCAGATCGTAGACACTTCCGACACCCAGCAACGGGTGTTGTATGCCTCCAGCAACGCCTTGGGCAGCAGTGGCTTGACGGCTGCGCGCCGCCTCACCCTGGGCGACCATGTCTATGCCCTGAGCCTGAGCGCCAGCGAAGTGTTCGACAGGGCCAACCATTCTTCGATGCACGCCATTCTGGCGATGGGCGTGTTGCTCAGCGCCTTGCTCAGTGCGCTGCTTTACATGCTGGTGAGCCAGCGCCAGCGCGCACTGAAACTGGTGGAGCAACGCACCGTGCAATTGCGTGCCCGTGAGCAGGAGTTGCGTGGCGCCCATGGGCAACTGCGCAGTGTGCTGAATGCGGCGACTCAAGTGGCGATCATTGCCACGGACCTGCGCGGCGTGATCAACACCTTCAATGCCGGTGCCGAGCAGATGCTGGGCTTTACGGCCGAGGAGGTGCTGGGGCATATGACCTTGGACCGTCTGCACGTAGCCATGGAACTCGACGCCCGCGCTGAGCCGTTGAGCAGGGCGCTGGGCAAGCGCATCCCCGCGAGCCAGGCGATGCTGGTGGAGAGCCCGGACAGTCAACATGAAGGACGTGAGTGGACGCTGGTGCGCAAGGACGGCAGCCAACTGACGGTCAACATGTTGCCGACCGTGCTCTTGGATGACCATGGCCTGTGGGTCGGACACCTGGCGATTTACCTGGATGTCACCGAGCAAAAGCGCGCCTATGAGGCCCTTGCCGTACGCGACCGCCTGCTGAAAAAACTCAGCGCCCACGTGCCGGGTGGGATCTTCCAGTTCACCCTGGAACCCCAGGACACCTGGCGTTTCATCTATGCCAGCGAAGGCATGCGCGATATCTATGAAATCGAGTTGGGCGTGCTGCAGCAGGATGGGAGCACGGTCCTGGAGCGCATTCATCCTTTGGACCTGGAGCGCGTGCGTGCGTCGATACGCCTTTCTGCGTTGCAACTGAGCCATTGGCGTGAAGAGTACCGCGTGCAATTACCCCAACGAGGCCTGCGCTGGATTCGCGGCGAAGCGACGCCGGAAGAGTTGCCGGGAGGCGGTACGCTTTGGCACGGTTATGTCTCGGATATTTCGGATCTCAAACGGGTCGAGGAAGAACTGCGTGCGCTGTCCATCACCGACTCTCTGACAGGGATCTATAACCGCCGCTATTTCCAGGATCGCCTCAAGGGCGAAATGCTCCGGCTCAACCGTATGTCTGGCGCGCTTTCGTTGATCATGCTCGATATCGACCACTTCAAGCGCATCAACGATCAGCACGGCCATGCCGTGGGCGACGGCGTGCTGCAGGAGTTGTGCAAGCGTATCGGCCAACGCTTGCGCCGCACCGATGTATTTTGCCGGATCGGCGGGGAAGAGTTTGTGGTGCTGTGCCCCAACACCGATGGCGCCCAGGCCTACAGCCTGGCGATGCAGTTGTGGCAGTCGCTGCGCGATGCGGCGATGGAACCGGTGGGGGTGGTTACCGCCAGTTTTGGCGTGGCCAGTTGGCGAGTCGATGAAGGTATCGATGGGTTGCTGCTGCGCGCGGATTCGGCGGTGTACGTGGCCAAGCAGGCGGGCAGGGATCGGGTGCAGGTGTGTGGGAGCGGGCTTGCCCGCGAAGGCGGTGCGTCAGTTGTCGAAGATATCGACTGAACAACCGCTATCGCGGGCAAGCCCGCTCCCACAGGGTAAATGGGGTGCTTAGAGAACCGGCGCGGCGGCAACGGCCTTCGGCTGGCGATACAGGTCCAGCAGTACCTGATCCAACACCGACGAGGCTCCCCAAGGTTTGGGGTCGTTGAGAATCGCCACCACCGCCCAGGTATTGCCATTGTTGTCGCGGCTGTAGCCGGCGATGGCGCGTACGGTGTTCAAGGTGCCGGTCTTCACATGGGCTTCGCCGCGCAGGGCGGTGGTTTTCAGGCGTTTACGCATGGTGCCGTCGGTGCCGGCGATCGGCATCGAGCTGATGTACTCCGCCGCATAAGGGCTTTTCCACGCGGCTTGCAGCATGGCCGCCATCTCGCGGGCGCTGACCCGTTCGGCGCGGGACAGGCCGGAGCCGTTTTCCATCACCAGGTGCGGCGCGGTGATGCCTTTTTTGGCCAGCCACTGGCGCACGACACGTTGCGCGGCCTTGGCATCGTCGCCATCGGCATCGTTGCGAAACTGTGCACCCAGGCTCAGGAACAACTGTTGGGCCATGGTGTTGTTACTGTATTTGTTGATGTCACGGATGATCTCCGCCAGGTCCGGTGAGAAGGCGCGAGCCAGGACTTTTGCATCCTTGGGCACCGGTGCCTGGATATCACGGCCCTGGATGGTGCCGCCCAACTCCTTCCAGATCGCCCGCACGGCGCCTGCGGTGTAGGTGGCGTGGTCGAGCAGCGACAGGTAGGTCTGCGAGCTGCAGCCATCACCCAGTTGGCCGCTGACGGTCACGGTCACGCTGCCGTCGGCGGCGGTCACCGGGCTGTAGCGCACGTCACCGGTGCACTGTTTGGCGTTGGTGACTTTCACCTGATTGTCGATGCGGATGCTGGCAATCGGCGGTTCGACCGATACGATCACCCGCCCTGAATCATTGCGGGTCACGAAGCGCAGGGCCTTGAGGTTGACCAGCAAGGCGTCGGGCTTGACCAGGAACGGCTTGTTTTCGTCGTTGCCGTCGTCATTGAACTCGGGCAATTGCGGCTGGTTGAAGAAGTTACGGTCCAGCACCAGGTCGCCGGTGACTTGCTGCACGCCATTGGCGCGCAGGTCGCGCATCAGCAGCCAGAGTTTTTCCATGTTCAGCTTGGGATCGCCGCCGCCCTTGAGGTACAGGTTGCCGCGCAACACGCCGCCGCTGAGGGTGCCATCGGTGTAGAACTCGGTCTTCCACTGATGGTTGGGGCCGAGCATTTCCAGGGCCGCGTAAGTGGTGACCAGCTTCATGGTGGAGGCCGGGTTCACCGAGACGTCGGCGTTGAAAACCGTAGGGGTACCCGGGCCGTTCAGGGGCAGCATCACCAGAGACAGCGCGGTATTTTGCAGCTTGGCCTTCTGCAAGGCCTGCGCAACGCTGGGTGGCAGGGTGTTATTGACGGGAGCGGCGCAAACGGAAAAGGCCAGGGGCAAGACAACACTGGCAAGTAACACTGAACGCAAAGATTTGATCATAAGAAATAAAACCCTACTGCTGAGGAGGGTGAAAAAGGCGAGGGGTATGGAAGAAAATCCCTCAGTGGTCACGAAAGTGTCGGCATTATGCCCCAAGCTGGCGCCACGTGTAGCTG
The DNA here is from genome assembly GCF_029201605.1 of Pseudomonas sp. FJ2-5-13. Lineage (NCBI taxonomy): Bacteria > Pseudomonadati > Pseudomonadota > Gammaproteobacteria > Pseudomonadales > Pseudomonadaceae > Pseudomonas > Pseudomonas sp. FJ2-5-13. The sequence goes on along the minus strand of NZ_CP104045.1, from coordinate 4,403,810 downwards.
AACGATAGCTGCTAATCGTGGTTTTTTTGCGCGCATTTGCCCGTCGGTCCCAGAGAGTCGGGCAATTGCCGCCTTAAACTGCTAAAGTGCCGCCCGTTAATACTTATGAGGATTGTTCCAATGGCGACTAACCGTTCCCAGCGTCTGCGCAAAAAACTGTGCGTTGATGAATTTCAAGAGCTGGGTTTCGAACTGAACCTGGACTTCAACGAAGGCCTGAGTGAAGAAGCTATCGACGCTTTCCTCGAAGCATTCATCAAAGAAGCCATGGAAGCCAATGGCCTGGGCTATGTGGGCGGCGATGACTACGGTCTGGTTTGCCTGCAGAAGCGTGGCTCGGTCTCCGAAGAGCAGCGTGCTGCGGTCGAAGCCTGGCTGAAAACCCGTTCCGAGCTGACCAAGGCTGAAGTCAGCCCGTTGCTGGACGTGTGGTATCCAGAAAAGCCGATCAACGCGGCTAAGTGATACTGAAAAAAACGGCGACCTGAGGGTCGCCGTTTTTTTATGCCTTGCGCCAATTCAGAATCAGCAGCGTCAACACCCCCGCCACAATCCCCCAGAACGCCGACCCGATGGAAAACAACGTCAAGCCTGACGCGGTGACCATAAAGGTGATCAGCGCCGCTTCCCGTTCCTTCGGCTCATTCATGGCGATGCTCAAGCCATTGATGATCGAGCCAAACAACGCCAACGCCGCAATCGACAGCACCAACTCCTTGGGCAGCGCCGCGAACAACGCCGCCAAGGTCGCGCCGAATACCCCGGCAATCCCGTAGAACACTCCACACCACACCGCGGCGGTGTAGCGCTTGTTGCGGTCTTCATGGGCGTGCGGCCCGGTGCAGATCGCGGCGCTGATCGCCGCCAGGTTGATGCCGTGGGAGCCGAACGGTGCCAGCACCAACGAGGCCAGGCCGGTGGTGGTGATCAACGGCGAAGCCGGCACGGTGTAACCGTCGGCCCGCAGCACCGCAACGCCGGGCATGTTCTGCGAGGTCATGGCCACCACGAACAGCGGGATGCCGATGCTGATGGTCGCCGCCAGCGAGAAGTGCGGCGTGGTCCACACGGGCGTCGCCACTTCCAGATGAAAGCCGCTGAAGTCCAGCAGCCCCATCAGCCCTGACAAAGCGGTGCCGATGAGCAAGGCGGCCAGCACGGCATAACGCGGCGACAGGCGCTTGATGATCAGGTAGGTGAAGAACATTCCCAGCACCAGCCCGGTACGGTGCTGGGCGGCGACGAAAATTTCGCTGCCGATCTTGAACAGAATCCCCGCCAGCAGCGCCGCCGCCAGTGATGCTGGAATCCGCTTGACCAGTTTCTCAAAGCTGCCGGTCAACCCGCAGAGCGTCACCAGTACCGCGCAAGTGATGTAGGCACCGATGGCCTCGCCATAGCTCACGCCACCCAGGCTTGTGATCAGCAGCGCCGCGCCAGGGGTGGACCAGGCGATGGTGATGGGGGTGCGATAACGCAGGGACAGGCCGATGCTGCACACCGCCATGCCGATGGAAATCGCCCAGATCCACGAAGAAATCTGCGCGGTGGTCAAGCCGGCGGCCTGGCCGGCCTGGAACATCAGCACCAGGGAGCTGGTGTAGCCGGTCATCATGGCGATAAAGCCGGCGACGACGGCCGACGCAGAAGTGTCGGCCAGTGGGCGCAAGGGCGCTTGGGTGGCGTCGGTCATGGAGAGGTGTTCCTTTTTACCTGACTCCGCACGCTGTAGGAGCGAGCTTGCTCGCGAAAATCGCCGACGATAACGCGGGCAATCAGATTAAACGCGGCGCCCTTGGGTTCTTCGCGAGCAAGCTCGCTCCTACAGTGGGATGTCGTTCATGGGAAATCGTGGAATCAAGCCTAAACTCAAACGTAACGAGTCATTGCAATACAGCCGTGGCCGCAAACAGCCGTACAGTGTGTTGGCGCAATGGGTTGTGTACAATGTGCGCTGTTTTTAGGTGATACTTGCCAGCGACACGCTGTTGCCGTATTACCGTTAATTCGCCGTTCTCAAACCCGAGTGCCCATGAACGAACAGTTGCAACCTCTCAAGAAACAACCGCGAGCCGGCAAGGCCGGTCGCAGCGGAACCCAGGACGATATCGTCTATGCGCATATCTTCGAGGCGATCCTTGAACAACGCCTGGCGCCCGGAACCAAATTGAGTGAAGAGGCACTGGGCGAGATCTTCGGCGTGAGCCGCACCATCATTCGCCGCGCGCTGTCGCGCCTGGCCCATGAAAGCGTGGTACTGCTGCGGCCCAATCGCGGTGCGGTGGTTGCCAGCCCAAGCGTCGAAGAAGCGCGCCAGGTGTTCATGGCCCGGCGCCTGGTGGAGCGGGCGATCACGGAGTTGGCGGTGCAGCACGCCACGGCCGAGCAGTTGGCCGAGTTGCGCCAGATGGTCAACGACGAGCGCGACAGCTTTTCGCGCGGTGATCGCGGCGCCGGTATCCGTCTCTCCGGCGAATTCCACTTGAAGCTGGCCGAAGCCGCGAAGAACGCGCCGCTGATCAGCTTCCAGCGCAGCCTGGTGTCGCAGACGTCATTGATCATCGCCCAGTACGAAAGCGGCAACCGCTCGCACTGTTCCTACGATGAACACACCCAGTTGATCGATGCGATCGAAGCCCGGGATGCGACGTTGGCGGTGAACTTGATGATGCATCACATGGATCACATCGACAGCAAGCTCAACCTCGATGAAGAGAGTGCGTCGGATGATTTGCATGCGGTGTTTTCGCATCTTTTACAGACTAAAAAACCTGGGCGCTCGTCTGTAAAGTTGTAAACCCAATCAAATGTGGGAGCTGGTTTGTGTGGGAGCCGGGCTTGCCCGCGATGCAGGCGCCGCGGTGTATCAGTTACACCGCGGTGATGCTATCGCAGGCAAGCCAGCTCCCACACAAGCCCGTTCCCACATTTGTTTCGATGGTGTATCCGAAATCAGCGCTGGTGCACGAGCTGCCCGGCTGCATAGGTTTGCAGCACCGTCCGGTCATCCCCCAACGTCATCAGCACAAACAACGTCTCGGCAATGTTATTGGCCTGTTTCAGGCGATAGCTCAGCAGTGGCGTGGCGTTGTAATCCAACACTAGGAAGTCCGCATCGGTGCCCGGCTGCAAGGTGCCGATCTTGTCTTCCAGGCGCAGCGCTCGAGCGCCGCCCAGGGTTGCCAGGTACAGCGACTTGAACGGGCTCAAGCGCGCACCTTGCAACTGCATGACCTTGTAGGCTTCGTTCAGGGTTTGCAGCAGCGAGAAGCTGGTGCCGCCACCCACGTCGGTGCCCAGGCCCACGTTCAAGTTGTGTTTCTCGGCCATCGGCAGGTTGAACAGGCCACTGCCGAGGAAGAGGTTCGAGGTCGGGCAGAACGCGACTGCCGAGCCGGTCTCTGCCAGCCGTGCGCATTCGTCATCACACAGGTGTACGCCGTGGGCAAACACCGAGCGCTCGCCGAGCAGCTTGTAATGGTCGTAGACATCCAGGTAGCCGTTGCGCTCCGGGAACAGCTCGTTTACCCACTCGATTTCCTGCTTGTTTTCGCTGATGTGGGTCTGCATGTACAAATCCGGGTACTCGCCCAGCAGTTGCCCGGCCAGCGTCAGTTGCTCCGGCGTGCTGGTAGGCGCGAAGCGTGGCGTCACCGCGTAATGCAGGCGGCCCTTACCGTGCCAGCGTTCGATCAGCGCCTTGCTTTCCTGGTAGCCGGATTCGGCGGTGTCGGTCAGATAGTCCGGCGCGTTGCGGTCCATCATCACCTTGCCGGCAATCATGCGCAGGTCGAGTTTCTCGGCCGCTTCAAAGAATGCATTCACCGATTGCGGGTGCACGCTGCCGAACACCAGCGCGGTGGTGGTGCCGTTGCGCAGCAGTTCCTTGATGAAGATGTTGGCGACTTCTTCAGCGTGAGCCTTGTCGGCAAACTGGCTTTCACAGGGGAAGGTGTAGGTGTTGAGCCAGTCCAGCAGTTGCTCGCCATAGGCGCCGACCATCCCGGTTTGCGGCAGGTGAATATGGGTGTCGATCAAGCCAGGGGTGATCAACGCATCCTGGTAATGGGTGATGTCGATATCGGCGGGCAGGCTCGGCAGCAGGTCGCTGGCGTGGCCAAGGGCGCTGATCTGGCCGTTATCGATCACCAGCAGGCCGTCCTCGAAATATTCGTAGGAGGCATCGATCCCAACAACGGCAGGGTCGGCGATGCTGTGCAGGATGGCGGCACGGTAGGCTTTGCGAGTCAAAGGCATGATCGTCTCAACTTAGATAGCGTGGCTGCGGCGCGAAGCCGGCAGCAGTTTGGCAATAGGTTCGGCGCCGGCAAGGTGCTGGCCGAAATTGGCGTTATAGGTGGCGATGATTTCGCCGGCGATGGAGATGGCGATCTCCACCGGTAGCTTGCCCTTGACCTCGGGGAGGCCCATGGGGCAACGCATGCGCTGTAACTGCGTGGCATCAACGCCACGGTCACGCAGGCGGTGTTCGAATTTGACCCGCTTGGTTTTCGAGCCGATCAGGCCGAAGTAGGCGAAGTCGTTGCGCTTGAGCAGGGCGGCGGTCAGTTCCAGGTCCAGCGCGTGGTTGTGGGTCATGACGATGCAGTAACTGCCTGCAGGCAGGTCGGCAATTTCGTCGACCGGCTCTTCGCTGACGATTTTACGCACGCCTTGGGGGATGTGCTGCGGGAATTCCTGCTCGCGGGAATCGATCCAGCGCACCCGGCAGGGCAGGCTTGCCAGCAATGGCACCAACGCACGGCCGACATGGCCGGCGCCAAATACAGCGATGTGCGCCTGCGCCTGGCCCATGGGCTCGAACAGCAGCACGGTCACGCCGCCGCAGCATTGGCCCAGGCTGGCGCCGAGGCTGAAGCGCTCCAGGTGAGTGTTCTGCTGGCCGCGCACCAACATGTCCCGGGCGATCTGCATCGCCTTGTATTCCAGGTGCCCGCCGCCGATGGTGTCGAAGGCCTGCGCGGCGCTGATGACCATCTTGGAACCGGCGTTGCGCGGGGTGGAGCCGAGTTCTTCGATGATGGTGACGAGCACGCAGGGTTCGCCCTGGTTTTGCAAGGTGGCGAGGGCGCTGATCCAGTTGTCCATGTCTACCTCAACATTTCTGCTGTTAGTTCGGCCGCCTTCGCGAGCAAGCCCGCTCCCACATGGGAATGCATTTCAAGTGTGGGAGCGGGCTTGCTCGCGAAGGCGGCGCCTGGGTCTAGAGCGAAGCCATCTCGGTGTCAGCCTCGACAGCTTTCGCCACCTGTAACTGCCGCATCTGCTCACACCCCCACAACACCCGCTCGGGCGTCGCTGGCGCATCAATGTGGGGCTGATGGCGATAATCACCGAGGCTCGCCACCGCATCCTTGATCGCACACCACGACGCAATGCCGAGCATGAACGGCGGCTCACCCACGGCCTTGGAATGGAACACTGTGTCTTCCGGGTTCTTGCGGTTCTCTACCAGCTTCACTCGCAGGTCCAGCGGCATGTCGGCCACCGCCGGGATCTTGTAGCTGGCCGGGCCGTTGGTCATCAGCTTGCCCTTGTTGTTCCACACCAGCTCTTCCATGGTCAGCCAGCCCATGCCCTGAATGAAGCCGCCTTCGACCTGGCCGATGTCGATGGCCGGGTTCAGCGAGGCGCCCACATCGTGCAGGATGTCGGTGCGCAGCATTTTGTATTCGCCGGTCAGGGTGTCGACGATCACTTCGCAGCAGGCCGCGCCGAACGCGTAGTAGTAGAACGGCCGCCCGCGTGACTGGCTGCGGTCGTAGAAGATTTTCGGGGTCTTGTAGAAACCTGTGCTGGAGAGCGACACCTGGGCGAAATACGCCTGCTGGATCAACGCTTCGAAGCTGAGGATCTGCTCGCGCACGCGCACATGGCCGTTGCGAAACTCCACGTCCGCCTCGCTTACGTCGTACTTGCGCGCCGCAAATTCCACCAGCCGCTGCTTGATGGTTTCGGCCGCATTCTGCGCGGCCTTGCCGTTCAGGTCGGCGCCGCTGGAGGCCGCGGTGGGCGAGGTGTTAGGCACCTTGTCGGTGTTGGTGGCGGTGATCTGGACGCGGTCGATCTCTACCTGGAATACCTCGGCCACGACTTGCGCGACCTTGGTATTCAAGCCCTGGCCCATCTCGGTGCCGCCGTGGTTCAGGTGGATGCTGCCGTCGGTGTAGATATGGATCAGTGCGCCAGCCTGGTTGAGGAAGCTGGCGGTGAAGGAAATACCGAATTTCACCGGGGTCAGCGCCAAGCCCTTTTTCAGGATCGGGCTGTGGGCGTTGTACAGGCGGATCGCTTCGCGGCGCTCGGCATATTGGCTGCTGGCTTCCAACTCGGCGGTCATTTCTTCGAGCATGTTGTGCTCGACGGTCTGGTAGTAGTGGGTGACGTTGCGCTCGGTCTTGCCGTAGTAGTTGGCCTTGCGCACGGCCAGCGGGTCTTGGCCCAGATGGCGCGCGATGGCGTCCATCACCTCTTCGATGGCGACCATGCCCTGGGGGCCGCCGAAGCCGCGATAGGCGGTGTTGGAGGCGGTGTTGGTCTTGCAGCGATGGCCGTTGACCGTGGCGTCGCCCAGGTAATACGAGTTGTCGGCGTGGAACATGGCGCGGTCGACAATCGAGTTGGACAGGTCCGGCGAACAACCGCAGTTACCCGCCAGCTCCAGGTTGATGCCGTGCAGGCGGCCGTTGTCGTCAAAGCCCACGTCGTATTCGATATAGAAGGGGTGGCGCTTGCCGGTCATCAGCATGTCTTCGACCCGTGGCAGGCGCATCTTGGTCGGCTGGCCAGTGAGGCGCGCCACCACGGCGCACAGGCACGCCGGGCTGGCGGCCTGGGTTTCCTTGCCGCCAAAGCCACCGCCCATGCGGCGCATGTCCACCACAATCTTGTTCATCGACACATCCAGCACCTCCGCCACCAGCTTCTGCACTTCGGTGGGGTTTTGCGTGGAGCAATAGACGATCATGCCGCCATCTTCGGTGGGCATCACCGAAGAAATCTGGGTTTCCAGATAGAAGTGTTCCTGGCCACCGATATGCAAGGTGCCCTGAATACGGTGCTTGGCACTTGCCAGCGCAGCGGCCGAATCGCCGCGCTGGTGAGTGTGGCTGTCGAGCACGAAGTGCTTGTTGCGAAACGCCTCGACCACATCCAGCACTGGCTCCAGGTCTTCATATTCGATCACCGCCGCCATCGCCGCCTTGCGTGCGGTTTCCAGGTCGCGGGCGGCCACGGCCAGCACCACCTGGCCGACGAACTGCACGGTGTCGATGGCCAGCAGCGGGTCGCCGGGCATCAGCGGGCCGATGTCTTTCAGGCCTGGCACGTCTTCGTGGGTGATGACTATGCGTACGCCGTCGAAGGCATAGCAGGGCGCGGTGTCGATGCTGATGATGCGGGCGTGGGCACGGTCGGACATGCGCGCATACAGGTGCAACTGGTTGGGGAATTCCAGGCGGTCGTCGATGTACTGCGCTTCACCGCTGACGTGCTTGGCGGCGCTGTCATGCTTGACGCTGCGCCCGACCCCGGTGGTGAGGTCCTGGGCAAACAGTGCGGCAAGTTCGGCCTGGGTTTTTACCACGGCGTGATGGTTAGACATAAGCGGTCACCCGAGTCTCGATGTGCGGCGTTTGCAGTTCGATGAAGTATTTGCGCAGCAGGTTTTGCGCGCTGAGCAGGCGGTATTCCTTGCTGGCGCGAAAGTCCGACAGTGGGGTGAAGTCCTGTGCCAGGGCGGCGCAGGCTTTCTCGACCGTGGCCAAGTTCCAGATGGCGCCCAACAACGCGGCCTCGCAATTTTTTGCGCGTTTTGGTGTGGCGGCCATGCCTCCGAAGGCAACGCGAGCCTCGCTGATCACACCGTTGTCGATCTTCAGGTTGAACGCTGCGCACACGGCGGAAATATCGTCGTCCAGACGCTTGGACACCTTGTAGGCCCGAAACAGCGTGTGGCCCTTGGGCACGATGATGGTCTCGATGAACTCGCTGTCCTGGCGGGCGGTGACGCGGTAGTCGATGAAGTAGTCTTCCAGCGCCAGGGTACGGCGGGTGTTGCCCTTGCACAGTACGATCTGTGCGCCCAGGGCAATCAGCAGCGGCGGCGAATCACCAATGGGCGAAGCGTTGCCGATATTGCCGCCCAGGCTGCCCTGGTTGCGAATTTGCAGGGAGGCGAAGCGGTGCAGCAGTTCGCCGAAGTCCGGGTATTCGTGGTGCAGCGCGGCGTAGCAGTCGGAGAGGGCGGTGGCTGCGCCGATTTCCAGGCGGTCGTCGAACTGCTCGATGCGTTTCATGGCTTCAATGTTGCCCACGTAGATCATCACCGGCAGGGTGCGGTGGAACTGGGTGACTTCCAGCGCCAGGTCAGTGCCACCGGCCAGCAGGCGGGCCTGCGGGTAGGCGTCATAGAGGTCGGCCAGGTCGGCGACGGTCAACGGCACCAGGCAGCGCTTGTCACCGCTGTTGAGTTCACCGGTCTGGGTCGGCGCGATGGCTTTAAGGCGTGCGATGGTTTCAGCCAGGCGGCTGTCGAATTGATCCTGGGGTTTGTTGCAGCAGGCCTGTTCGGCAGCGGCGAGGATCGGGCGATAACCGGTGCAGCGACACAGGTTGCCGGCCAGGGCTTCATGGGCTTTCTGGCTGTCGGGGGCGTCGCTGTTTTTTTGCAGGGCAAACAGCGACATCACAAAACCTGGGGTGCAAAAGCCGCACTGCGAACCGTGGCACTCGACCATGGCCTGTTGCACGCTGTGCAATTGGCCCTGGTGCTTGAGGTCTTCGACGCTGATCAGTTGTTTGCCGTGCAGTGACGACACAAATGTCAGGCAGGAGTTGAGGCTGCGATAACGAATCTGCTCGGCGCCTTGCTCGTCGGTGTGCAGCTCGCCGACCACCACGGTGCACGCGCCACAGTCGCCACTGGCGCAGCCTTCCTTGGTACCGGGTTTGCCCACATGCTCGCGCAGATAGTTGAGCACGGTCAGGTTGGGGTCCAGGGCGTGCTCGCTACGGAGTTCCTGGTTAAGTAAAAACTGGATCACGGAAGGCCTCGCAGACTCATTATTGTTGTTAACCGCTTTGCGCCGAATCTAGTCATGTCTGACTTTTCGGTCAATGGTTTTCTGACCTAAGGGTCAAGAAAATGCGGTCGCAACACGTTCAATTATGGTCCAGTCTTCTGGAACCGGCGTTTTTGGCGGCTTACAGGCTTTCAACGTTGCTTATTTCATGCCAAATTCGCCACGGTGGGCGTAGCGCCATCAGCGGGCCAATGCGCTACACTGCCGCGCTTGTACCGATAGCAGATTTTGAAGGGAAAACATGACGTTCAAGGCGCCGGACAGTCTCGCCGAGCAAATTGCTCACCACCTCGCCGAACGTATCATTCGCGGCGATCTCAAGCCTGGGGAGCGGATCCAGGAACAGAAGGTCACGCTGGCGCTCAACGTCAGCCGTGGTTCCGTGCGCGAAGCCTTGCTGATCCTTGAGCGCCGCCATCTGATTGCGATCCTGCCGCGCCGTGGCGCCCACGTCACCGAACTCACCGCGCACAAGGTGCAGAGCCTGTGTACGTTGATGGGCGAGATGTACATCCTGCTCGGCAATGCGGTTGCCGAAGGCTGGCAGACCCAGGCCGACATGGCGCCGTTCCTGCAGATCCAGCAACGCCTGCAACTGAGCCTGGAGCGCGAGGACATCCGCGCCTTCGTCGAAGAAAGCTTCAACGTGATGCGCGCTGCGTACCCCTTCGCCAACAACCCGTATTTGCAGGAAACTGTCGAAAACCTGCAACCGGCGATGAACCGTGCTTATTACCTGGCCCTGGATCAGCGCAAGGCGTCCATGAGCGAGTTTCAGGCGCTGTTCGCGCAATTGCTCGCTGCGGTGCTTGCCCGTGACCTGGTGCAGATTCGCCTGGTGCTCACAGCCTATTGCCAGCGCAGCAGTTCGCTGGTCATCGCAGCCTTGGCGGACGCCTAAGCGTGCGGCTCAAGTGCATCAAGTTGGCGGGGTTCAAATCCTTCGTCGACCCCACCACCGTGAACTTCCCCAGCAACATGGCGGCGGTGGTGGGGCCCAATGGCTGCGGCAAGTCGAACATTATCGACGCCGTGCGTTGGGTGATGGGCGAGAGCTCGGCGAAAAACCTGCGCGGCGAGTCGATGACCGACGTCATCTTCAACGGCTCCACCAGCCGCAAGCCGGTGAGCCAGGCCAGTATCGAGCTGGTATTCGATAATTCCGACGGCACCCTGATCGGCGAATACGCGGCCTACGCGGAAATCTCCATCCGTCGTAAAGTCACCCGCGACAGCCAGAACAGTTACTTCCTCAACGGCACCAAGTGTCGCCGTCGCGATATCACCGATATTTTCCTCGGCACCGGCCTGGGCCCGCGCAGCTACTCGATCATCGAGCAGGGCATGATCTCCAAGCTGATCGAAGCCAAGCCCGAAGACCTGCGTAACTTTATCGAAGAAGCGGCCGGCATCTCCAAATACAAGGAGCGCCGCCGCGAGACCGAAAACCGTATTCGCCGTACCCATGAAAACCTCGCCCGCCTGACCGACCTGCGTGAAGAGCTGGAGCGCCAGCTCGAACGCCTGCACCGCCAGGCCCAGGCCGCCGAGAAGTATCAGGAATACAAGGGCGAGGAGCGCCAGCTCAAGGCGCAACTGTCGGCCCTGCGCTGGCAGGCATTGAATGATCAGGTGGGCCAGCGCGAAGCGATTATTGGCACCCAGGAAGTCAGCTTTGAAGCACTGGTGGCCGAGCAGCGTAACGCCGACGCCAGCATTGAACGCCTGCGTGACGGCCACCATGAGTTGTCCGAACGCTTCAATCTGGTGCAGGGCCGCTTCTATTCGGTGGGCGGTGACATTGCTCGGGTCGAGCAGAGTATCCAGCACGGCCAGCAGCGTTTGCGCCAGTTGCAGGACGACTTGAAGGAAGCCGAACGCGCACGCCTGGAAACCGAATCGCACCTGGGCCATGACCGCACCTTGCTGCTGACCCTGGGCGAAGAGCTGGATATGCTCACCCCCGAGCAGGAAATCACCAGCGCCGCCGCCGAAGAAGCCGCCGCCGCCCTGGAAGAATCCGAAACTACCATGCACGGTTGGGAGGAACAGTGGGACGCTTTCAACCTGCGTTCCGCCGAGCCACGCCGCCAGGCCGAGGTGCAGCAGTCGCGCATCCAGCAGTTGGAAACCAGCATGGAACGCCTGGCCGAGCGCCAGCGCCGGCTGCAGGAAGAGCGCGTACTGCTCGCCGCCGACCCGGAAGACGCGGCAATCATGCAGTTGAGCGAGCAACTGGCCGAAAGCGAAATGACCCTGGAAGAGCTGGAGGCCAGCGAAGAACAGCAAGTGGAGCGCCTGGAGCAACTGCGTCAGCAATTGCACACCGCGACCCAGGCGCAGCAGCAGGCCCAAGGCGATTTGCAGCGGCTCAATGGTCGGTTGGCTTCGCTGGAAGCCTTGCAGCAAGCCGCGCTCGACCCCGGCACCGGCACCGCCGAATGGCTGCGCGACCAGCATTTGGCCGAGCGCCCGCGCCTGGCCGAAGGCTTGAAAGTCGAAGCCGGCTGGGAACTGGCGGTGGAAACCGTGCTGGGTGCCGATCTGCAAGCGGTGCTGGTGGATGATTTCGGCGGCTTCGACCTGGCCGGGTTTGCCCAGGGCGATTTGCGCCTGCTCAGCCCGGCGGCCGACGGCACGCGGGTGCCGGGCAGCTTGCTGGACAAGGTCGAGGCGGCGATAGATCTGTCGCCCTGGCTGGGCCAGGTCAGGCCGGTGGAGTCCCTTGAGCAAGCCCTGGCCCAACGCGGGCAATTGGCGGCCGGTGAAAGCCTGATCAGCCGCGATGGCTATTGGGTCGGCCGCCACTTCCTGCGGGTGCGCCGCGCCAGTGAAGCGGAAAGTGGCGTGTTAGCCCGTGGCCAGGAAATCGTCAACCTGAGCGCCGAGCGTGAAGAACGCGAAGCCACCCTGGAAAGCCTGGAAACTGAATTGCAAACCCTGCGCGCCACCCAGCGTCAGCAGGAAACCGGCCGCGAACACCTGCGTCGTCTGTTGCAGGACGAAGCGCGCCAGCAAGGCGAGTTGAAAGCCCAACTATCGGCGGGCAGGGCCAAGGTCGAACAATTGACCCTGCGCCGCACCCGTCTTGACGAAGAAGTAGCCGAGATGGGCGAACAGCGCGCCCTGGAACACGAACAGATCGGTGAAGCGCGCCTGCACTTGCAGGAAGCCCTCGACAGCATGGCCCTGGACACTGAACAGCGCGAATTGCTGTTGGCCCAGCGCGACAGCCTGCGTGAGCGCCTTGACCGCGTGCGCCAGGAAGCCCGGCAGCACAAGGATCACGCCCATCAGTTGGCCGTACGCCTGGGCTCGTTGCGCGCCCAGCACGATTCCACGCGCCAGGCCCTTGAGCGCCTGGAGATGCAGTCCGAACGCCTGACCGAAAAGCGCGAGCAACTGAGCCTCAACCTGGAGGAGGGCGAGGCGCCGCTGGAAGAGCTGCGCCTCAAGCTTGAGGAATTGCTCGACAAGCGCATGACCGTCGACGTCGAACTCAAGACCGCACAGATCGCCCTGGAAGACGCCGACCGCGAACTGCGCGACGCCGAAAAGCGCCGCACCATGGCCGAGCAGCAGTCCCAGTTGATCCGCGGCCAGCTCGAACAACAACGCATGGAATGGCAAGCCCTCACCGTGCGCCGCAAGACCTTGCAAGACCAATTGCTGGAAGACGGCTATGACCTGCACGGCGTACTCAACACCCTGACCGCCCAGGCCAACGAGAAAGACGCCGAAGAAGAACTTGAACGGATTGCCGCACGTATTCAACGCCTGGGCGCGATCAACCTCGCCGCCATCGATGAGTACCAGCAGCAGTCCGAGCGCAAACGTTATCTGGATGCTCAGGATGCCGATCTGGTCGAAGCCCTGGACACCCTGGAAAACGTGATCCGCAAAATCGACAAGGAAACCCGCAACCGCTTCAAAGATACCTTTGATCAGATTAATGGCGGTTTACAGGCGTTATTCCCAAAAGTTTTCGGTGGTGGCAGCGCCTACTTGGAACTGACGGGCGAAGATCTACTCGATACAGGGGTAACGATCATGGCGCGGCCTCCGGGCAAGAAGAACAGCACCATCCATTTGTTGTCCGGCGGCGAAAAAGCCCTGACCGCACTGGCCCTGGTATTTGCCATCTTCAAGTTGAACCCGGCGCCGTTCTGCATGCTCGACGAAGTTGACGCACCGCTGGATGACGCTAACGTTGGACGCTACGCTCGGTTGGTTAAAGAGATGTCCCAGACCGTGCAGTTCATCTATATCACCCACAACAAGATCGCCATGGAAATGGCCGACCAGTTGATGGGCGTGACGATGCATGAGCCGGGCTGTTCGCGATTGGTAGCAGTGGATGTGGAAGAGGCGATGGCGATGGTGGAATCCTGAGCCATGCCCGAGAGAGAATTTACAGCGCGGCGTAGGGCGATTTACCGGTCTGGGGAAAGTGGCAAATGGACATATTTGTTCAAGGCATTTTGACAGACGGTGTAAAGTTATCTTTGGTCGTGCTAGTTTAATGTCAATTTTTCGTGTGCGTGGGCAAAACGTCAGTCAGAACATAGAGTTGGCGCCACGTTTTAAAGCGGTTTGCACGGTGCTAAACCCCTTATTTTTCAGCATTTTTTATTAGAGGCACGGGATTACATGGAAATCGGTCTGCGCGAGTGGCTGATCGTCATCGGCATTATTGTCATTGCCGGTATTCTTTTTGATGGCTGGCGCCGCATGCGCGGTGGCAAGGGCAAGCTCAAGTTCCGTCTGGACCGAAACCTGTCCAACTTGCCTGACGACGACGGCGCCGCCGAGCTGCTGGGGCCGCCCCGTGTGCTGGATACCCACAAAGAGCCGCAACTGGACGAGCATGATTTGCCGTCGATGAGCGCACCGCTGCGTGAAGCCCGCGAACCATCGTCCAAGCGTGGCAAGCGCGGGAGCGCGGCGGTTGCCGAGCCGCATCAGGGCGACCTGAACCTCGACGTCGATGATGGCCCGAGCTTCAGCAGCCGCGATGACGATTTCCCGGACGAGACGTCCAGCAAGAGCGCGGCACGCCAATCGGTGAACGATCAGCCGGCGGCCGAAGAAGTCCTGGTCATCAGCGTGATCTGCCGTGACGCCGGCGGTTTCAAAGGCCCGGCACTCTTGCAGAACATCCTCGAAAGCGGCCTGCGTTTCGGCGAGATGGATATCTTCCATCGTCACGAAAGCATGGCCGGTAACGGCGAAGTGCTGTTCTCCATGGCCAACGCGGTCAAGCCGGGCACCTTCGATCTGGACGATATCGACCTGTTCAGCACCCCGGCGGTGAGCTTCTTCCTTGGCCTGCCAGGCCCGCGTCACCCCAAACAAGCGTTCGACGTGATGGTGGCCGCCGCCCGCAAGCTGTCCCAGGAACTCAACGGCGAGCTCAAGGACGACCAACGCAGCGTGCTTACCGCCCAGACCATCGAACACTACCGTCAGCGCATCGTCGAGTTCGAGCGTCGCGCCCTGACACAGAAACGCTGAGGATCGATCTTAAGCGTTGTCTGTAGAATCCGTGCACTAACATATTGAGCAGCTTCGGCTGCTCTTTTGCTTTATGAGAGAACACCCATGACCGCCGCCCATACCCGCATTCTCGAACTGCGCGCTGAACTGGATCAGCACAACTACCGTTACCACGTCCTCGACGAGCCGAGCATTCCGGACGCCGAGTACGACCGCCTGTTCCACGAGCTCAAGGCCCTGGAGGCCGAGCACCCGGAACTGGTGACGCGTGATTCGCCGACGCAGCGGGTTGGCAGTGCGGCGTTGTCGGCGTTCACCCAGGTCAAGCACGAGATCCCGATGCTCAGCCTGGGCAACGCCTTTGATGAAACCACCATGCTGGAGTTTGATCGCCGGGTCACCGAGGGCCTTGATCTGCCGGTGGGCGATCTGTTTGGCGCTGGCGCGGCGGTGGAATACAGCTGCGAGCCGAAGCTGGACGGCCTGGCGGTCAGCCTGCTGTACCAGGATGGCGAGTTGGTGCGCGGTGCTACCCGGGGTGATGGCACCACCGGCGAGGACATCAGCGTCAATGTGCGCACCGTGCGCAATATCCCTCTGAAACTGCATGGCACGGGCTGGCCGGCCACCCTGGAAGTGCGCGGTGAAGTGTTCATGTCCAAGGCCGGTTTCGAGCGATTGAACGCCTCGCAACTGGAAGTGGGCGGCAAAACTTTCGCCAACCCGCGCAACGCCGCAGCAGGCAGCCTGCGCCAACTGGACTCGAAGATTACCGCCAGTCGCCCGCTGGAGTTCTGCTGCTATGGCATCGGCCAAGTGACCGCGGATATCAGCGACACCCATATCGGCAACCTCAAGCAGTTGCAGAAGTGGGGCATGCCGATCAGCCACGAATTGAAGCTGGCCAAGGGTATCCAGGAATGCCTGGACTACTACCGCGACATCGGCGAGCGCCGCAATGCGCTGGGCTACGAAATCGACGGCGTGGTGTTCAAGGTCAACAGCATTGCCTACCAGCGTGAACTGGGCTTCCGCGCCCGCGAGCCGCGCTGGGCGATCGCACACAAATTCCCGGCCATGGAAGAACTCACCGAACTGCTCGACGTGGAATTCCAGGTCGGCCGTACCGGTGCGGTGACGCCGGTGGCGCGCCTCAAACCGGTCAAGGTGGCCGGCGTGACCGTGTCCAATGCCACCCTGCACAACATGGACGAAGTGGCACGCCTGGGGCTGATGATCGGCGACACCGTGATCATCCGCCGCGCCGGTGATGTGATTCCGCAGGTGGTCTCGGTGGTCACTGAACGCCGCCCGGAAAACGCCCGCGCCGTGCAGATCCCGCAAAATTGCCCGGTGTGTGGATCCCATGTGGAGCGCACGCAACTGGTCAAGCGCAGCAAAGGCAAGGAAACCGTCAGCGAAGGCGCGGTGTACCGTTGCGTCGGGCGGCTGGCCTGCGGTGCGCAGCTCAAGCAGGCGATCATTCATTTCGTCTCGCGCCGGGCCATGGACATCGACGGCCTGGGTGACAAGACCATCGAGCAACTGGTGGATGAACAGCTCATCGGTTCGCCGGCCGATCTCTACAAGCTCAAATACGAACAGATCATCGACCTGGAAGGCTTTGCCGATATCTCCAGCAAGAAGCTGATCGGCGCCATCGAAAACAGCAAGACCCCGACCCTGGCACGCTTCATCTACGCATTGGGCATTCCCGATGTGGGCGAGGAGACGGCCAAGGTTCTGGCGCGCTCGCTGGCGTCCCTGGAGCGCGTACAAAAGGCGTTGCCAGAAGTGCTGACGTACTTGCCGGATGTCGGGCTGGAAGTGGCCCATGAGATCCATAGCTTCTTTGAAGACGGCCACAACCAGCAGGTGATTGGCGC
Organism: Pseudomonas sp. FJ2-5-13; assembly: GCF_029201605.1. NCBI lineage: Bacteria > Pseudomonadati > Pseudomonadota > Gammaproteobacteria > Pseudomonadales > Pseudomonadaceae > Pseudomonas > Pseudomonas sp. FJ2-5-13. The sequence continues at coordinate 4,387,324 of NZ_CP104045.1, read as the reverse complement.
GCTGTTGTCGCCGGACGAATGCGGCCTGCAATTGCAGGAGCAAGGCGAACTCAGTGCCGAATTCGCCGCCAGCACCACCTTGGGCGGTTTGCTCGACAAGCTGCACGTACCGTCGGTGGGGCCAGGCGCGGCGCAGAAGCTCGCGGACAAGTTCGGTTCGCTGGAAGGCGTCATCAAGGCTGACTGGCTCGACATGCGCCAGGCGCTGCCCGAGAAGCAAGCCAAGGCTGTACGGGAGTTTTTCGACAATGCCGACAACGCCAACCATGCCCTGGCTATCGAGCAACAGCTCAAGGACTTCGGTATGCACTGGCAGAGCGAGAAAAAGCTCGTCGAAGGTTTACCTGAAGCCGGGCACACCTGGGTACTCACCGGCTCCCTGGAGCTGATGAGTCGCGATGTGGCTAAGGACAAGCTCGAAAGCCTGGGGGCCAAGGTGGCCGGTTCCGTTTCGGCGAAAACCCACTGTGTGGTGGCCGGGCCGGGCGCCGGTTCGAAATTGGCCAAGGCCAATGAGCTGGGCCTGAAAGTACTGGACGAGGAAGCCTTCGTCGCCTTCCTGGCCAAGCACAACATCACCGTCTGAACGGAGCGATCTCTCCACACTGTAGGAGCGAGCTTGCTCGCAAAGAACCGGAGGGCGCCGCTGTGAACCAGGCAGCCCGCGTTATCGTTGACGATCTTCGCGAGCAAGCTCGCTCCTACAGGGAGTAGTTGAACGATCTCTCACGAGAAATGATCTAGTCTCTGTCACCCCAGGGAGAGATCGCCATGTTCCGCTACTTCGAGCAACTCAGCACGCGCATCGCCGCTCCGTTCATGGCCGAAACCTCGCGCAACAGCAAGGTGTGGCAATGCCGGTGTGGCCAGTCGCTGTTCTTTCGCAACAGCCAATGCCTGGCCTGTCAGGCGGCGTTGGGTTACCAGCCGCAGCAAAGCCGCCTGTCGTCCCTGCAACCTGGGCCGGTGGTCGGTACGTGGCTGGCCGACGACAATCTCGATGCCGGCGCTTTCCGGCGCTGCGCCAACCTCGACTCACCGGCTGCGTGCAATTGGTTGATTCCTGCCCACAGCACCGCGCCGTTGTGCGTGGCCTGTAGCCTGAACCGCACCATCCCTGATCTTTCCGTTGCGGAAAACCCCGAACGCTGGCGCAAAGTCGAAACCGCCAAGCGCCGACTGGTGGCGCAACTGATCAGCCTGGGCCTGCAAGTGGTGCCCAAGAGCGTTGACGAAGAGACTGGCCTGGCCTTCGACTTTATCGGTATCGACCTGGAAGGCAACGCGCCCACCACCGGCCACGCCAATGGGCTGATCACCCTGGACATCAAGGAAGCCGACGACGCCCACCGCGAAAAAGTCCGTGTACAGATGCGCGAGCCATACCGCACCTTGCTTGGTCATTTTCGCCATGAAGTCGGCCATTACTACTGGGATCGCCTGATCGCCAACAGTCACTGGCTTAGCCCTTTTCGCGACCTGTTCGGCGACGAACGCGCCAGTTATGCCGAGGCCCTCGACCGGCACTACCAGAACGGCCCGCGCCCGGACTGGCAACTCACCTGCGTGAGCGCCTACGCCACCATGCACCCCTGGGAAGACTGGGCCGAAACCTGGGCCCACTACCTGCACATGATGGACGCCGTGGACACGGCCCTGGGCTTTGGCATGAGCGCCCGCGAGATGGACCTGGATTACCAGCCATTCCCCCTGACCACGCTCTACGACCCTCAACACCCTGGCGGCCCGGCATTCCTCTGCTTCGTCAATGCCTGGATCGAACTGGCCGGCATGCTCAACGAACTGTCCCGTGCCATGGGCCAGCCGGATTTCTATCCCTTTGTGCTGCCGCCCGCGGTGATTGCCAAGCTGCACTTTATTCACCTGGTCATCCAGGAAGAAGGCGGCAGGGCCGATGGGGTTATGGCAAGTGCTTGAGCCTTCTCATTTTTTAATCCGGAACCAACGGTTGTAACTTCCGATGAGATGGGTACAATGGCGCGGCTTGCCGAGAGGCAGCGTCGTTATGGTGACCCCATCGGTCCCCCCGCAACGATTACCCGTGAACCTGGTCAGAGCCGGAAGGCAGCAGCCACAGCGGGAACATTGTGTGCCGGGGTGTGGCTGGTGGGGTTGCCTCCATAACGCTCCCTTCTGCAGTCCCTTCTAAAACCCAAGTTATTTTCAGCCAGTCATCTGTGATGCTTATTGCACAGTGCATGACGGTCATTTCGCATCTAGTGGCATACTCCCAAGCGTCTCTTCCCCCTGGCTACGAGGCTCTATGCACTCGGAACATTTCGACTTATCCAGCCCTGTTTTCTTGCCGATCACGGAGCAAACCTGCGCGGGTTTGTTGGGCAGCGAGGGTTTCGATGCGCTTGTAGCCCTGAGTGAGCCGCAATTGGCGGCGGTGCTGGTGATCCAGAACCTGGCGCAGGTGCCGGAAAACGACCTGAGCGCCAGCGGTGCGGAAAAAGTGTTGGCCAAGCTGATTGACTGGGCAGTAGATGCCAGCCATTCGGCCAGTGTGTCCCTGCTCTCTGAAGCGCAGCGGCTGTTTGATCAGAGGAAGTTGTACTTCGGCCTCAATGTGGTCAAAAGCTTGAAGCTGCGCTTTCTGCTGGAGGAGGAAGTACAGGCGCGGGACTATCTGTTGCCCAGTGGCAAATGGGACGTCGAGTATAAAGTCCGCCACCTCAAGGCCAATGACCCGTTCAGCCAGCAGGCGATCACGCCCAGGCACCGCGAGCGCTGGTTGAGCGCCGAGCAGGACAAGCTGCTCAGAACCTTCCGCGCCAACCTGAACGAAGACCTGCACGTGCAAGGCTACGCCGGCATTGGCAAGAGTCACCTACTGGTGGCCTTGCTGGAGCACCTGCGCCCGGAAAAGACCTTGTTGCTGGCGCGTACCCCGGCAAAACTCGAAACCCTGCGTGCCCGCATGGTGGGTGTACGGGAGCGTAAGGCCGGGCATACCTTCCAGGGCTTTGCCCATGCCCTGTTGCATGGCCCCAGGCCACAGCCGCTGAATACACCGGCGAGGGTGCCGACCAAACAGGCGCTCGCTCAAGAACTGAATATCTTTGGTTTTCGCCGCCTGGAAGGGCAGGCGGTGGTGGAGGTGTGCCTCAAGGTGCTTGAGGCCTACTGCCGCTCTTGGGAGTACAGCCTGTCGGCCCAGCATTTGCCGCATTTCAAGCAACCGCTCGCCGGCGTCGATGCCAGGGTGCTGCTCGAATATTCCAGCCGGTTGTGGGGCTACCTTGAGGCGAACCCGGCCTGGGGCCGCCACACCGGGTTTGAAGCCTTGTTGATGATCAAACGCGCGAGCCTGGCAGGCTGCGTGGTGCCCGAGCGCTATACCCATGTGCTGATCGATGAGAGCCAGGATATCCCGGCGCCGCTGCTGCAAATCATCGAGCGCGGCCGCCAGGTGCTGATCACCTTGGGGGATGAGTATCAGCAGGCCAGTGGCGGCGTGGTCAAGCGCGCCCGTGAGGTTCGCCATACCGACGTGTGCTACTCCGTGCGTTCCGGGCGCAATGTCGAGCGCCTGGTCAACCCATTGATCAGCTTGCACTCGGAAAAAACCAAATCGCTTTTCGAGGGCGCCCGCGATGCCGACGTGGGTATTGAGTTTTACCCCCAGGGTTTTGTGCCCCCGCAAGGTTGCGTGGTGTTGACCGCCTCCCATTGGGACACCATGCAGTGGGCGATCCAACTGAGCCACGCCCGTTGTGCGTTCGGCCTGGCGAGCAAAGAGGCCCAGCAGTCGCTCAAGCACTTCATGGACACGGTCATCGCGTTGTTCAAACCCGATTTCTATAGCAATGAGTTCAATGACCTCGGCCCCCATCCGTTTTTCAGCGATATGGCCGATTGGCAGCAGGTGCGCGAAGCCTGCCAGTTCGATGAGGCGTTTGTGTGGGTCGAGGCCGAGCTGGAAAAAGGCTTCAACGTGGCGGATGTCACGCGGTTGAACCGGTTGAGCGGCCATCCGGACGAGCGCGTCCTGCTGATGCTGGCGCAGGACGCGGGCGGCATGGAGTTCGACCGAGTACTGCTCACCCCGGAACTGTTGACCAATGTGAAGTTCCAGGACGCCTACGCGTTCGATCAACGACTCTGCGCGGTGTATATCGCGATTTCACGGGCCAGGGTGCAGTTGTATCTGCCCTACGATGTGGTCGAGTGGCTCGACTACCACAAGTATCAAAAGACCCGTGAATCCCACGGTTACTAAGCAATTTAATCCGGCTGTTTCACAACTTTCATAAAGCCCTCTGGACAACCCGCAGACCGCCTTGTTAGCTTGCGCCGGCCACTTGTTTCAGTGTATGACAAGGGCATGGATTTGATATTGAAGTGCTATCACTTCTTTCACTCACAAGGATGTCTGTCATGAAAAGCCTGCAAGGGTTGCCTCGTCTTATCAGTGCTCCGGTAGGGACGCCCGGCAAAGCCCGCAACTTGCCCGCCGATGTTCAGTGCATCCAGTATTTATTCAATTTGATCATTCCCAAGATGGGGTTTGCCTTGCTCGAAAACGGCAAGTGCGACGGCCAGTTGGTGCAGTGCATCAGCCAGTATCAGTTTCGCCATCTCAAGTACGCCCATCCCGATGGCGTGATCGACCCCACCGGGCGCACGTTCAACAGTCTGATCGAAGAGGCACTGAAGGTGCCGGTGCGGGCTTTTCCCACTACGCGCATTCCGACGTTTCTCAATATCTTTGGCAATAACAACGTCGATGCGGTGCAGGCCACGGTCAATGTGTACCTGGACCGCGTGCGTGCGGTCATCGAGGCTGAGCGGCGTAACCGGCAGTTGATGATGCAGTCCACCTGCGACGGCGGGACAACCTTGAGCGATACGGATTTCCAGAATGCCGCCAAGCTATTGGGCAACGGCATTTCGGTGAATGTGGTCAAGGCGTTCGCCACGGTGGAGTCGGGCGGGAAGGTGGGTTTCGGGCCCGCCAAGTTGCCGATCATCGCCTTTGAAGGGCACCACTTTCGCAAGTACACCAAGCACATCTACGACCAGTCGCAGCCGCTGCTGTCGTATGTCTACAAGAAAAAAGCCGGCCCGCAATGGCAGACGAACAACAAGGATCAGGTCAAGGCCTGGGAGACCATGGCCACTGCCTTTGCGCTGGACCAGGAAGCCGCGCTGATGTCGGCCTCCTGGGGCATGTTTCAGATCATGGGGTTCAATTTTGCGGCGTGCGGATTCAAGACCGTGTTTGAGTTCGTGGCGTCATTGAAGATCAATGCCGGTAACCAACTCAAGGCCTATCTCAGCCTCTGCAGCCACAACTCGGCATTGTTGAGCGCGATGAAAAACAAGGATTTCACCGCCATGGCGCGTAACTATAACGGCGATGATTACGGCAACTATGACGTCCTGATGAAACAAGCCTACGAAGCCTTTGAAGGGAAGAAATAAGATGATTCGTTATCTGGCGATGGGAGTGTTGTCGTGGTGCGCCGTGGCGCCCGCGTTGGCCGGCTCGGCGGCGTTGCATTCAGGTAAATATGAAGGGCTGATGCTGGCGGTGACGCCTGGGCATCAGGTCGAGGGGTTCTATCAGGAATCGATGGGCGAGGGTGTGGCCCGTGGCTGCACGTTCTACCTCCAAGGCAAGCCAGAGGCGCTCACCACCTGGCTGGACGCTGCCTACCCAGGCAGTGTGGCCGCGGCGCCCGACGGGGTGACCCTGACGGTGGAGCAGGGCCGCCAACACCCTGGCTGCATCAATGTGCTGATGCCGGAGATCGCCACCGGCCTGGAGTTGAGCCAGACCGCCAGCAAGCAATGGATCGGCTTGGTGACGGTGTCTGCCGACAAGGCTTACCTGCTGAAAACGCCGGGCGCCAAAGCGGCAAAGCGGCCCTACATCGTCAAGCATGACGTGGTGGGCGTACTGGCATTCAAGGACGGCTGGGCGCAGGTGGAATTTATCAACGCTGACGACCGTTCGTTCACGGGCTGGATCAGCCAGGCCCAGTACGCACGATTGGCTGCGCCCAAGCCCTAAAAAGGTGGGGGGCCTAATGCCAGTCACTGGTGGGAGCGGGCTTGCTCGCGAAGGCGTCAGCCCAGTAAACATTGATGTTGCCTGATACACAGCCTTCGCGAGCAAGCCCGCTCCCACATTTGATCTTCATGGCTGCGAGCCTTAAGGCAATCCCGTCAGCCGAAGGTCTCGCGCAGTAGCCCGGCAAACGCATCTCGCGCCAGGTGCCGCTGGGTGTCCGTGTGCCAGAACAACAGGTTGTCCACGGGCGCCAGCGCTTCAAAGCGATACGACGCCAGCTGATTGGCCTGCTCATAGCGCGCCAGGATCCCCTCGGGTGCCAACGCCACGCCAATCCCCGCACTGACGCATCCGATGATCGTGCCCCAACTGGCATAGCTGGCGATCGCAGGCTTGACGTCGTGGGGCTTGAGCCAGTTTTCCAGGGCGGCGCGATAAGGGCAGCCCGGCGGCCATACCAGCAATGTACGGCCGGCCAAGTCCTCGGCGCTGTTGATAGGTGCGCTGCACGCGCTGGCGATCAGCACCAGGCGTTCACTGTAGACCACGCTCTGTTCCAGCCTCGTGCGTTTGCCGCCGGCGGCCACCAGCGCCACATCCAGGCGGTGGTGTTGCAGGTCGTCCAGCAGTTGCGCCCAGGCACCGGTGACCAGTTCCAGGCTGACATCGGGATAACGCCGGTGGTATTCCGCCAGCAATGGCGGCAGGCGCCCGCTGGCACTGGATTCCACCGCACCGATGCGCAAGGTGCCACGGGGAATGGCGTTGGCATCCACCGCGCGTTTGGATTCATCCACCAGCGCCAGGATACGTTCGCAGTAATCCAGGAAGATCTCTCCCGCAGCGCTGATCGCCAGCCCTCGGCCAGCACGGATAAACAACGGCGTGCCCAACTCGCTTTCCAGCTGCTTGATGCGCGTGGTGATGTTGGACGGCACGCAGTGCAATTGCAGCGCAGCCTGGGCCACGCTGCCGGTTTGCGCCACGGCTCGCACCATTTTCAGTTGGGCCAGTTCCATTGCTCAGTTCCAGTGATTTCAGAAGTCAGAAACGCTTAATTGTCCTATGCCTGGCGTGGGCCAAGACTGGCAGCATTCCTTTTGCGTGGATGCTGTCGATGAATACTCCGTCACCTCTAAAGCTTACGCTAGTCATTGCCAGCGTTATCCTCTGTTGGGCGTATTCGCCGATCGGCGTGCACATGGGGCTGCACAGTTATAGCCCCGGCCAATTGGCGCTGCTGCGGTTTCTGATCGCGTCGGTATTCATGGGCGGTGTGGCCTGGGTGGTGGGCATTGGACGGCCACCGTTGCGCGACGTGCCGTGGCTGTTGGTGCTGGGCTTTTTCGGGGTGTTCCTGCACCACACCAGTCTCAACTATGGGCAACAATGGGTGACGGCGGCAGCGTCGAGTGTGTTGGCGCAGTCGGCGCCGTTGTTCAGTGTGTTGATCGCGTTTTTGTGCTTGAAAGAGCGGGTCAGCGCCTGGCGCTGGGGCTGCGTGCTGTTGGGGTTGGGCGGAGTAGTGGTGGTGATCTGGGGCGACCGGGGCATAGGCGATATCAACCCACGGGGTTTGCTGATCTTGTTGGCGGCCTGCTCATGGAGTGTGTACTTCGCCATCCAGCGGCATCATGCCCAGCGCTACAGCCCGTTGACCATGGCGTGCTACATGGTGTGGTCTGGCACCCTGATGCTGTGCGTGAACCTGCCGGGCCTGCCCGTCGCCATCGTGCAGGCACCGATGGTGGAGAATCTTGCCGTGCTGGTGCTGGGTATTTTCCCCAGTGCCTTGGCCTATCTGGCCTGGGGTTACGTGTTGAAGCACGTCGAGGTCAGTCGTGCGTCGGTGGCGATGTACCTGATTCCACCGGTTGCCATGCTGATGGCCGCCACGCTGCTTGGCGAACACGTCACCCTGCAGGTGATGCTGGGCGCAGTGATCGTGCTGGCAAGTGTCGCCGCTATCAGTCTGGAAGGGCGTTGGCGCTCCAAGGTGCCAGCAAATCGCCCGCAGGTGCCCTCCGGGAGGCCAATTGAACAAGCTTCGTCAGATTAGACGAGCGTGCCGGATGCAATTTCCCCCTTGCTCCGCTAGCATTACCGGCTTCCGCTTCCCAGTTGCGACGGTTTTCGATGAGTTATCAGGTTCTTGCACGTAAATGGCGCCCGCGCTCGTTCCGCGAAATGGTCGGCCAGACCCATGTGCTCAAGGCTCTGATCAATGCCTTGGACAGCCAACGGCTGCACCACGCCTACCTGTTCACCGGTACACGCGGGGTGGGCAAGACCACGATTGCGCGCATCATCGCCAAGTGCCTGAATTGTGAAACCGGTATCACCTCGACGCCTTGTGGCACCTGTTCGGTGTGCCGTGAGATCGACGAAGGGCGTTTCGTCGACCTGATCGAGATCGACGCCGCGAGCCGTACCAAGGTCGAAGACACCCGCGAGCTGCTGGACAACGTGCAGTACGCGCCGAGCCGTGGCCGCTTCAAGGTCTACCTGATCGACGAAGTGCACATGCTGTCCAGCCACTCCTTCAACGCCTTGTTGAAAACCCTGGAAGAGCCGCCGCCCTACGTCAAGTTCATCCTGGCCACCACCGACCCGCAGAAACTTCCGGCAACGATTTTGTCGCGGTGCCTGCAGTTCTCCCTGAAAAACATGACCCCCGAGCGTGTGGTCGAGCATTTGACCCATGTGCTGGGCGTCGAGAACGTACCGTTCGAAGACGACGCGCTGTGGTTGCTGGGCCGTGCCGCCGACGGTTCGATGCGCGATGCCATGAGCCTCACCGACCAGGCCATCGCGTTTGGTGAAGGCAAGGTCATGGCCGCCGACGTGCGCGCCATGCTCGGTACCCTGGACCACGGCCAGGTGTTCGACGTGCTGCACGCGCTGATCGAGGGTGACGCCAAGGCGTTGCTCGAGGCCGTGCGCCACCTGTCGGAGCAAGGCCCGGACTGGAACGGTGTGCTCTCGGAAATTCTCAACGTATTGCACCGCGTCGCCATCGCCCAAGCCCTGCCGGAAGGCGTGGACAACGGCCATGGCGACCGTGATCGCGTATTGGCCCTTGCCCAAGCCTTGCCGGCCGAAGACGTACAGTTCTACTACCAGATGGGCTTGATCGGCCGCCGCGACCTGCCCCTGGCACCCGACCCGCGGGGTGGCTTTGAAATGGTGCTGCTGCGCATGCTGGCGTTCCGGCCAGCAGATTCGGCAGACGCGCCGAGACAGCCGCTAAAGCCAGTGGGGATCAGCCAGGCCACAGTTGATTCCGCCAAACCCGTGGCTGGCGCGGCCGTTGTTGCGCCAGTGGTTGCTGCGCCTGAGCCGGTTGCGCCGGCACCTGAGCCCGAACCTGCGCCGGTTGCCGTCGCACCGGTGGTCGAGCCCGAGCCGGTCATCGAGCCTGCGCCCGTGGTCGACTTGCCTTGGAATGACCCGATCGAAGCGCAAGTAGAGCCCGAGCAACAACCCGCCGTGGAGCCCGTGCTGGAAACCACCGGCGAGCAGCCCGAGCTGACGCCGATGCCTGCGCCGACTCCGGACAGCGTGGTGCCGGATGCCCCTGAGTGGGTATCGGCACCGGTTCCCGAGCCGACGGTCGCCCAGGTTGACGCGGCCACCCCAGGCATTGACCTGGACGACGAGCCGCCGCTGGACGAAGATTACATCGAGCCGGACATGGATTCGGCCTACAGCTACCTGGACGACTTGGCCAGCGAGCACACCGCCGAACCTGCGCCCGAGCCCGAGGCAGAACCTGCCGCGGCCCCGGCTACCGGCCTGGCCCTGCAATGGCTGGAATTGTTTCCGAAATTGCCGATCTCCGGCATGACCGGCAGTATCGCCGCCAACTGCACCCTGATTTCCATCGAAGGCGACCACTGGCTGCTGCACCTGGACCCGGCCCATAGCGCCTTGTTCAACGCCACCCAGCAGCGCCGGCTCAACGATGCGCTCAACCAGTACCATGGGCGCACGCTGACCATTGCCATCGAGCTGATCAAGCCCGAGCAGGAAACCCCGGCCCAGGCCGCGACCCGTCGGCGCCTTAATCGCCAGCGCGAGGCCGAGGATTCGATCCACGCAGATCCGCTTATCCAACAAATGATGCAACAGTTCGGTGCGGTCGTCCGCCACGATACTATTGAACCTGTCGAAGCCCCGGTGTCCCAAGCGTCATGACTCCGGGCTACTCATTGATCCACGTACTTTTGAGGTGATTCCCATGATGAAAGGTGGCATGGCCGGCCTGATGAAGCAGGCGCAGCAGATGCAGGAAAAAATGGCCAAGATGCAGGAAGAACTGGCCAACGCCGAAGTCACCGGTAAAGCCGGTGGCGATATGGTCAGCGTGGTGATGACCGGTCGTCACGACATCAAGCGTGTCAGCATCGACCCAAGCGTATTGCCGGGCGTGGGTGAAGATGACCTGGAAATGCTCGAAGCGCTGTTCGCCGCAGCCGTCAATGACGCTGTGCGCAAGATCGAAGCCAACAGCCAGGACAAAATGTCCGGCGTGACCGCTGGCATGCAACTGCCACCGGGCATGAAACTGCCGTTCTGATACACGCTTTAGCTAGACTCAAATGCCAGGCATAGCGCCTGGCATTTTTTTGCGCGGTCGAAACATCGAACCCCAAGCCTTCACCGATGGTCTGCACCCTATACCGTTGAAACCACTCACCGATAAAGGAGCCCCGCTGATGCCTCAAGAAATGACGCTCAACCAACGCATCGTTCTGGTCTCACGCCCTCAAGGCGCCCCCACGCCGGAAAACTTTCGCCTGGAACGCGTGAGCCTGCCGGAGCTGGCAGACGGCCAGGTGCTGCTCAAGACGCTGTACCTGTCTTTGGACCCCTACATGCGTGGACGCATGAGTGACGCGCCGTCCTACGCAGCACCCGTGGAAATCGGCGAGGTGATGACCGGTGGGGCTGTCAGCCGTGTCGAGCAATCGCGCAACCCGAAATTCGAAGTGGGCGACCTGGTGGTCGGCGCCACTGGCTGGCAAAGCCACTGTATTTGCGAAGGCCAAAACCTGATCCCGCTGCCCAAGGGCCTGCCGAGCCCGTCGATGGCCTTGGGCGTACTGGGTATGCCAGGCATGACCGCCTATATGGGCCTGATGGATATCGGCCAGCCCAAGGCCGGGGAAACCCTGGTGGTGGCGGCTGCGTCTGGCGCGGTGGGGTCGGTGGTGGGCCAGGTGGCCAAGCTCAAGGGCTTGCGCGTGGTGGGCATTGCCGGTGGCGCCGACAAGTGCCGCTATGTGGTGGATGAGTTGGGCTTTGACGCCTGTATCGACCACAAGCGCGAAGATTTCGCCCATGAACTGGCCCTGGCCTGCTTCAAAGGCGTGGACATCTACTTTGAAAACGTCGGCGGTAAAGTCTTCGATGCCGTGCTGCCTTTGCTCAACCCCAAGGCGCGCGTGCCGCTGTGCGGGTTGATCGCCGGCTATAACGCCCATGAAGCGCCCAGCGGCCCTGACCGTTTGCCGGCGCTGCAACGCACCTTGCTGACCAAGCGGGTGCGCATCCAGGGCTTTATCGTGTTCGATGACTACGGCGACCGCCAGCCGGAGTTCCTCAGCGCCATGGCGCCTTGGGTGCGCGAGGGCAAGATCAAGTTCCGCGAGGACGTGGTCGATGGCCTGGAGCAGGCGCCCGAAGCCTTTATCGGCCTGCTCGAAGGGCGCAACTTCGGCAAGTTGGTGGTGCGCGTCGCGCAGGATTGAGTATTTGACGCTAATCCGGGGCGCGGGTATAAACCGCGTCTCGTTGTTTTGTCGGACCCTTCGCCCATGAGCTTCAGCCCCCTGATTCGCCAACTGATCGACGCCTTGCGCACTTTGCCCGGTGTCGGCCAGAAAACTGCCCAGCGCATGGCGCTGCAACTGCTGGAGCGTGATCGCAGCGGCGGCACTCGCCTGGCTCAGGCTCTGAGCCAGGCCATGGAAGGCGTGGGCCACTGCCGCCAGTGCCGAACCCTCACCGAAGAAGAGCTCTGCCCACAATGCGCCGACCCGCGTCGCGACGACACGTTGCTGTGCGTGGTGGAAGGGCCGATGGATGTGTACGCCGTGGAGCAGACCGGTTACCGCGGGCGTTACTTTGTGCTCAAGGGCCACCTGTCGCCGCTCGATGGCCTGGGGCCGGAAGCCATCGGTATTCCACAACTGGTGGCGCGGATCCAAGAGCAGGGCACCTTTACTGAAGTGATCCTGGCAACCAACCCGACGGTGGAAGGTGAAGCCACGGCGCACTACATTGCCCAACTGCTGACCAACAAAGGCTTGATCACTTCGCGGATTGCCCATGGCGTGCCGTTGGGAGGGGAGTTGGAACTGGTGGATGGCGGTACCTTGGCGCACTCGTTCGCAGGCCGCAAGCCGATCGCCCTCTAAAACCCACTGCAATCTGGGACTTCCTAACCCTGTAGGAGCGAGCTTGCTCGCGAAAAACCAATAGGCGCCGCGTTCACGCAGGAAGCACGCGTTATCGTTAACGGTTTTCGCGAGCAAGCTCGCTCCTATAGGGTTAGCGCAGACACATGACTTGATAACCAAGCAAGCGCTTGGTAAGTTCGCTCCATCCCGCCATGGAGCTTGCCGATGTCTGCCTATCAGGAATACTTCGATCCCAGCCACCAATTGGTCCGCGACAGCGTGCGCCGATTCGTCGAGCGCGAGATGTTGCCCGGCATCGAGCAGTGGGAGGAGGCGCAAAGCTTTCCTCGCGAGCTCTACCTCAAGGCCGGTGCGGCGGGGATTCTAGGCATTGGCTACCCCGAAACCCTGGGTGGCAGCCACGAAGGCGATCTGTTCGCCAAGGTCGCCGCCAGCGAAGAGCTGATGCGCTGCGGCTCCGGTGGCGTGGTGGCAGGGCTCGGCTCGCTGGATATCGGCCTGCCGCCCATCGTCAAATGGGCCCGGCCCGACGTGCGTGAGCGCATAGCGCCTCGGGTGCTGGCTGGCGAAAAGATCATCGCCCTGGCGGTCACCGAGCCCAGCGGCGGCTCTGATGTGGCCAACCTGCAAACCCGCGCCGTACGTGAAGGCGAGCATTACCGCGTAAGCGGCGCCAAGACCTTTATCACCAGCGGCATTCGCGCTGACTTCTACACCGTAGCCGTGCGCACGGGCGGGCCGGGCTTTGGCGGCATCAGCTTGCTGCTGATCGAAAAAGACACCCCGGGTTTCACCGTCGGCCAGCCACTGAAGAAGATGGGCTGGTGGGCATCGGACACCGCCGAGTTGTTCTTCGACGATTGCCGCGTGCCTGTGGGCAACCTTATCGGCGTCGAGAACATGGGCTTTGCCTGCATCATGGGCAACTTCCAGAGTGAACGTCTGGCCTTGGCGCTGATGGCCAACATGACTGCACAGCTGGCCCTGGAGGAAAGCCTTCAGTGGGCCGCCCAGCGTGAAGCATTCGGCAAACCTATCGGCAAATTCCAGGTGCTCAAGCATCGCCTGGCGGAAATGGCTACCGCCGTGGAAGTTTCCCGCGAGTTCACCTATCGCCAGGCCGCGAAAATGGCCGCTGGCAAGAGTGTGATCAAAGAGATTTCCATGGCCAAGAACCTGGCCACCGATACCGCTGATCGAGTGACGTATGACGCGGTGCAGATCCTGGGTGGGCAGGGGTATATGCGGGGCAGCCTGGTGGAGCGGCTGTATCGTGATAACCGGATTCTGTCGATTGGTGGCGGGACGCGTGAAGTGATGAATGAGATTATCAGTAAGCAGATGGGGCTTTGATTTTTAATGGTGTTCTTTCGAGTGCCTTCGCGAGCAAGCCCGCTCCCACATGTGGAATGCATTTCAAATGTGGGAGCGGGCTTGCTCGCGAAGGCGTCAGTCCTGACGCCCCTTACCTTTCGGTCAGCCCAAACTGCGTCAGACAAAACGTCGGAATGCCCATGTCTGCCAACCGCTGCGAGCCACCCAGCTCCGGCAAATCGATAATCGCCGCCGCTTCAAAGATCTTTGCCCCCATGCGCCGCACCAGGTTCGCCGCCGCAATCAGGGTGCCGCCGGTGGCGATCAGGTCATCGAACATCAGTACGGAGTCGCCTTCGCACAGGCTGTCGGCGTGCACTTCCAGGAAGGCTTCGCCGTACTCGGTCTGGTAACCCTCGGCCAGCACGTCCGCCGGCAGCTTGCCTTGCTTGCGAAACAGGATCAGCGGCTTGTTGAGCTGGTAAGCGATGATCGAGCCGATCAGGAAGCCACGGGCATCCATCGCACCAATATGGGTGAAGTCGGCTTCGACATAGCGTTGGGCAAAGCTGTCGGCCACCAGGCGCAGGGCGCGGGGCGATTGGAACAGCGGCGTGATGTCACGGAAGATCACCCCAGGCTTGGGGAAGTCGATGACGGGGCGAATCAGGGATTTGATGTCGAACGAATCAAAGGTCATCGTCGAGGAGTCCAGAGCGGAAAACGGACTCGAAGTATACCTGCGGCCTCACCGATTGGCGCGGCCGCAGCCTGGATTAGACCTCCAGAGAACCGCCAGCCAAGGCACACAGCTGGATCGGGTCGAGGATATGCACCTCTTTACCTTCTGCGGCAATCAACTGGTTCTGCTGGAAACGGGTAAACACGCGGGACACGGTCTCCACCGCCAGGCCCAGGTAATTACCGATTTCATTACGCGACATGCTCAGGCGGAACTGGTTGGCCGAGAACCCACGGGCACGGAAGCGCGCCGACAGGTTGACCAGGAACGTGGCGATGCGCTCATCGGCGGTTTTCTTCGACAGCAGCAGCATCATTTGCTGGTCGTCACGAATCTCGCGGCTCATCACGCGCATCAACTGGCGGCGCAACTGCGGCAGTTGCAGGGCCAATTCATCCAGGCGCTCGAAAGGAATTTCGCACACCGACGTCGTCTCCAGGGCCTGGGCCGACACCGGGTGAATCTCGGTGTCCATCCCCGACAGCCCGACCAGCTCGCTGGGCAGGTGGAAACCGGTGATTTGCTCTTCGCCGCCGTCGCTGAGGCTGAAGGTCTTCAACGCGCCCGAGCGTACTGCATAGACGGAATCAAACTTGTCGCCCTGGCGAAACAGAAACTCGCCTTTTTTCAGCGGGCGGCCGCGTTTGACGATGTCGTCCAGCGCATCCATGTCTTCCAGATTCAACGAAAGTGGCAGGCAGAGGGGGGCCAGGCTGCAATCCTTGCAATGGGCCTGGCTGTGAGCGCGCAGTTTGACTGGCTCGGACATTTCTTAAATCCTTGTGGGAAAACACACATAAGACGTAAGGGTAACGCACTGAGGGGCACGGAGGCCAGCGTGTACAAAAACCTGTCGCGAGGTAAAGATTTGCCCGAAACGGCCGATAGCACTGCCATCGAATACCAACACGGTGGCTCAGACCATGTTATCCCTCAGTACTCAACTGGCTTCACGCACCCAGATCCAGGCACTGCCAGAAACCAAGAAGGCGGCCGCGACCGATGCTGCTGCGGTTGCGCCGACGGATGAAGCCAAGCCTGCGGTGTCAGTGACCATTTCCGGCGCTGCGATGAAAGCGGCGGCGGCTGAGAAAACCTCAAACAGTGATATCGACGACAGTGGCTTGGCGGACAACGTCAAGAACCTGCTGAAGATGATCCGTGAGATTAAAAAGCAAATTGCCGAGAAACAGGCCGAGATGGCTGCGGTGATGGCCGACAAGACCCTCAGCCCGGAACAGGCCCGCGCCCGACTCTCTGGCCTGCAATCGGCCTTGAGTGGGCTGCAAGCCAGCCTGACCAGCGCCCAGGCATCCCTTGCCAAGGCCATGAAAGACATGAGCGCCGGTGATGCGGTCAAGGCCGCCAGCCTGGCCATGAAGTAAAGGCCTTCAGATAACCCGCGAAAACCGCTGCCTGTTCTGGTGCTCCAGGTAGGCATCGAACACCATGCACACCGAGCGCACCAGCAAGCGCCCGGCCGGCAGTACGCGAATGCCCTGGGCGTCCAGTTCGATCAAGCCATCATCAGCCATGGTCTGCAATTGCGGCCATAACTCGGCAAAGTAGCCGCGAAAATCGATGTTGTACGCCTGTTCGATCGCCTCGAAGCCCAGGCTGAAATTGCAGATCAATTGCTGAATCACCTCCCTTCGCAGACGGTCGTCCGTTGTGCACACCAAACCACGGCTGGTCGCCAACTGCGCGCCCGCCAAAGCGTTCTGATACTGGTTCAGGTCACTGCTGTTCTGGCAATACAGGTCGCCGATCTGGCTGATCGCCGACACCCCCAGCCCAATCAGGTCGCAGTGCCCGTGGGTGGTGTAACCCTGGAAGTTGCGCTGCAGCTTGCCTTCTTCCTGGGCCACCGCCAGTTCGTCGTCGGGCAGGGCAAAGTGGTCCATGCCGATGTAGCGGTAACCGGCCTGGGTCAGTTGTTCGATGGTGGTTTGCAGCATCAACAGTTTTTCTGCCGGCGAGGGCAGGTCGTCGGTGTTGATCCGCCGCTGGGGCATGAAGCGTTCCGGCAGGTGCGCGTAGTTGAACACCGACAGGCGGTCAGGCTGCAAGCGGATGACTTCTTCCACGGTGCGCGCAAAGTTCAACGGCGACTGCTTGGGCAGGCCGTAGATCAGGTCGATATTGATCGAGCGAAATTGCAAGGTGCGCGCTGCATCGATCACGGCGCGGGTTTCCTCCAGGCTTTGCAGGCGATTGACCGCCCGTTGCACCTCGGGGTCGAGGTCTTGCAGGCCGATGCTCACGCGGTTGAAGCCCAGTTCACGCAGCAGGCCCATGGTGGCCCAGTCGGCTTCGCGCGGGTCGATTTCGATGCCGTAGTCGCCCGAATCGTCATCCAGCAAATTGAAATGCTGGCGCAGGCATTTCATCACCTGGCGCAGTTCATCGTGGCTGAGAAAGGTTGGCGTACCGCCGCCGAAGTGCAACTGTTCCACGGGCTGCTGCGGGTCGAGGTGGCAGGCCACCAATTGGATTTCCTGCTCCAGGCGCTGCAGGTAGGCCTGGGCGCGGCCACGGTCCTTGGTGATCACCTTGTTGCAGGCGCAGTAGTAACAAATGTTGGCGCAGAACGGCACGTGCACATACAACGACAGTGGCCGCACGGCCTTGCGGCTGTCACGCAGGGCGTGGAGCAGGTCGAAGGTGCCGACCTGGCTGTCAAATTGTACGGCGGTGGGGTAGGACGTGTAGCGCGGCCCCGCCAAGTCGTAGCGGTGAATCAGATCTGTGTCCCAACGAATGGCGTCGAGCATGCGGGCGGTCCCCCGGATTGGCTAGTGGGCCGAGTCTAGGGGCAGGGCGGTGCAGGCATCTTGATTTGCATCAACGGGGAGCGGCGCTATGCCACAGGGCCTGCTAATGCCCCATTAGCCAGTGCTGATGGGGCCCGGGCAAGGTCCAGAGACCGAAGATCATCACCAGCACGCCACCGGCCATCCGTACGCTGCGCTTGCGCAACAACGCTGTCACCCGTTCGGCGGCCAGCCCGGTGGCCAACAGCACCGGCCAGGTGCCCAGCCCGAACGCCAGCATCAGTAAGGCACTGTCCAGCGCATTGCCCTGGCTCGCCGCCCATAGCAGGCTGCTGTAGACGAGCCCGCACGGCAACCAGCCCCACAGCGCGCCCAGCAGCAAGGCTCGCGGCAGGCTGGACACCGGCAGCAAACGGTTGGCCACCGGCTGCAGATGCCGCCACAGGCCGCGCCCCAGGCTCTCGATACGGGTGAGGCCGCTCCACCATCCGGCCAGGTACAGGCCCATACAGATCAGCAGCAACCCGGCCAGCACACGCATGAACATCGCCGCCGGGCTGTTGGCCACCGCCCAGCCGGCCAGGCCGATCAATAAGCCGGCGGTGGCATAGCTGAGGATGCGCCCCAGGTTGTATGCCAGCAGCAGGCGAAAACGGCGGCTGCGCTGTTCCTTGGGGATCGCCAGGGTCAGCGCGCCCATCAGTCCGCCGCACATGCCCAGGCAATGGCCACCGCCGAGCAGGCCGAGGATCAGCGCCGAGACCAGCAAAGGCGCCAGCTCAAGCATGAGGGGGCTCTTTGGGCGGTTGCTCGGGGCTGTTGGCTTCGTCGATGGCGGCCAGGTGGTTCGGGTCCTGGTCGTCGAACAACACGCTGTGTGCCGGGCCATCAAGGTCTTCGTACTGGCCGCTGTCCACGGCCCAGAAGAAGATGTAGATGGCCACGCCCACTAACAGCAGTGCCGCAGGAATCATCACGTAGAGAGCTGGCATCTGTACTCCATGCCCACGCGGCTCAGGCCGGCAGCGGGCGGGTTACTGGGGCGGTGCCCGAGGCTTGCGCGCTCGGCAGGCGAGTGAGGCGCAACGCGTTGAGCACCACGGTCAACGAACTGAGGGACATGCCGATCGCCGCCCAGATCGGAGTGATCCAACCCAGGGCGGCAAACGGCAGCATAAGCCCATTGTACAACCCGGCCCACAACAGGTTCTCGATGATCACTCGGCGAGTACGCCGCGCAAGGCTGAAGGCCTGCACCAGCGCATCCAGGCGGTTGGACAACAGCACCGCATCGGCGCTGGTTTTCGCCAGGTCCGTGGCCGAGCCCATCGCCACGCTGATATCAGCGGCGGCCAGCACCGGCACATCATTGACTCCATCGCCCAGCATCAGCACTTTGCGACCTTCCTTGTGCAGGGTTTGCAGCACCTGCAGCTTGTCGTCAGGGCGCAGGCTGCCGTGGGCTTCGTCGATACCCAGCTCAGAGGCGACACTGGCCACCATCGGCGAGCTGTCGCCGGAGAGCAGCAGCGTGCGCCAGCCCCGCGCCTTGCAGGCGGCGAGCAAGGCGGGTGCGTCGCTGCGCAGGCGGTCATCCAGTACGAACCAGGCCAGGGCGCCGCTGCGGTCGCCCAGCAGCAGCCATTGCCCGGCTTCGTCCGGTGAGGCGGGAATCGCACAGCCACTGAGTTCACAGACAAAACCCGGCTGGCCGATGCGCAACAGACGTTCGCCCACACGACCTTCCAGGCCCAGGCCTGGGGTGCTCAGCACTTCATCGGCGGCCAGCGGCGCGCGGCCGAAGGCACGGGCAATCGGGTGTTCGGAACGGTTCTCCAGGGCGGCAGCGAGGCCCAGGCATTGGTCGCTGTCCAGCGCACTCAAGGGCCGAATGGCGCGCAACGCCAGGCGCCCTTCGGTGAGGGTGCCGGTCTTGTCGAAAATCACCGTATCAATCTGGTTCAGGCCCTCGAGCACATGGCCGCGGGTCAGCAGCAACCCAAGGCTGTGCAAGGTGCCAGTGGCGGCGGTGAGGGCGGTGGGCGTGGCCAGGGACAGCGCGCACGGGCAGGTCGCCACCAGCATCGCCAGTACAATCCAGAACGCCCGCGACGGGTCCAGCTCCCACCACAGCAAGCCGATCAGCGCGGCGGCGATCAGCGAGCACAACAAGAACCACTGCGCAGCGCGGTCGGCGATCTGTGCCAGGCGCGGCTTCTCGGCCTGGGCGCGCTCCAGTAGGCGCACGATGGCAGACAAGCGCGTGTCATGGCCCAATGCGCGCACTTGGACGGTCAGCGCGCCCTCGACATTCAGCGTGCCGGCCGTGACGTTGTCGCCCGTGCGCCGAGGTTGCGGCAGGTACTCGCCGGTCAGCAGGGATTCATCGATGCTGGATTGGCCGTCGAGAATTACGCCATCCGCTGGCAGCACCGCACCGGGATGCACCAGCACCCGATCACCCAGCGCCAATTCGCTAAGCAGGATGCGCTCGCTCTGGCCATCGTCTTTGAGTCGTAGGCAGGAGGCGGGCAACAGGTTGACCAGTTGGGCGGTGGCTGCGGCGGTGCGTTCCCGAGCGCGGCGCTCAAGGTAGCGCCCGGCCAGCAGGAACAGGGCAAACATGCCCACGGCATCGAAATACAGTTCGCCCACGCCGGTGATCGCGGTCCAGATGCCGGCCAGGTACGCGCCGCCAATCGCCAGGGACACCGAGACGTCCATCGTCAGGTGGCGCGTGCGCAGGTCACGCAGGGCGCCTTTGAAGAAGGGCGCGCAGCTGTAGAACACGATGGGCGTGGTGAGAAACATCGCAACCCAGCGCAGGATGATGTGCAGCTCCGGGCTCAGGTCGATATTGAATTCCGGCCAGGTGGCCATGGTTGCCATCATGGCCTGGAACCACAGCAAACCGGCGACCCCCAGTTGTCGCAGGGCCAGGCGATTCTCGCTGGCCAATTGTTCGGCGGCGCGGTCGGCCTGGTAAGGGTGGGCGGCGTAACCGATATGGCGCAGCTCGCTGAGCAGTTGGCTCAACGGCAATTGCCCATCGGCCCAGCGCACGTGCAGGCGGTGGTTGGACAGGTTCAATCGCGCTTCGGCCACGGCGGGCAGGCTGCGCAGGTGTTTCTCGATCAACCAGCCGCAGGCGGCGCAACTGATGCCTTCCATCAGCAGGGTGGTTTCGGCCAGCTCGCCTTGATGGCGCACAAAGGGTTTTTGCACATCGGCGCGGTCGTACAGCGCCAGTTCGTCCACCAACTGCACGGGCAGCGCCTCGGGGTTGGCCGAGGCTTCGCTGCGGTGTTGGTAATAGCTTTCCAGCCCGCCGGCCACTATCGCCTCGGCCACGGCCTGGCAGCCCGGGCAGCAGAGTTCACGGCGTTCGCCGAGGATCTGGGCGGTGAACCGGCTGCCGGAGGGGACGGGTAGGGCGCAGTGGTAGCAGGGGGTGGTCATGGTTCGAGGTCTTTGGTGGCTGGGAGGGCCTCTTCGCGGGCAAGCCCGCTCCCACAGGGTGTCGAGCGGGCTTGCTCGCGAAGCGCGGAGCGCAGGCTGTTTATTTTTTCAGGTCTTCAGCGCCCTGCAACGGTTCGTCACCCAGCAGCAAGTCCTTGTCGTGGCTGACCTCTTCTTCTTCGAACAGGCGCCAGGTGTTTCCGCCTTCCACGCCAAGCAGTTCCACGAAACGGCGACCTTCAACCTTGTCGGTGACCTGGCCGATGTAACGACCGGGCTCGCTGTCGCTGCGGGTGAGGTTGATCTTGCGATCCTTCTCTGGCTGGGTCGGGGAGATCAGGTTCAGCTCAAGGGTTTTTGGATTGCTGTAGCCAGTCAGTTGCAGCTCGACCTCGCCGGTCAATTCGTCCAGGTGCAGCTTGCCGCGCAGTTGCAGGGTCTGGGCCAGGCGTTCGCGGTCCAGGGAACGGTTGATGCCTTTGCCGGCCTCGTAATAGTTGTCGTTGACCAGGTTGTCCGGGTTATTCACCGCGATGGTCACCATGGACAAGGTCAGGGTCACCGAGCAGGCCAGGATCGCGATGATGATCCAGGGCCAGAGGTGTTTGTACCAAGGGCTGGCGGCAGTAGTTGCGGGCATGCGTAGGTTCCCCGTTAACGGACTTGTGGGCCGATGAATCGGCTCTTGGCTTCAATATGGACGCTGGTGTCATCGGCGTCCTTGAGGATGAAGGTCACCTCGTTGGTGCTCGACGGCAACTGCTCCGGCGCACTCGACAACTCCACTGGCATGCTGACGATATCGCCGGCGGCCACTTTGATTTCGCGACGGCCTTGCAGCTTGAGGTCCGGCAGGCCGCCGGCGTCGAGCACGTAGGTGTGGTCGCGCTGGTCTTTGTTCATGATCTTCAGGCTGTAGACGTTTTCGATGCGCCCTTCTGCGTTTTCGCGGTACAGCACGCGGTCCTTGCTGACGTCGAAACCCACCAGCGAGCGCATGAAGAAGGCCGCCACCAACAGGCTGATCATCGCCAGCAATACCAGGGCGTAACCGATCAGGCGCGGGCGCAGCTTATGGGTTTTCTGCCCCGACAGGTTATGTTCGGTGGTGTAGCTGATCAGTCCGCGTGGGTACTCCATCTTGTCCATGATGTTGTCGCAGGCATCGATACAGGCGGCGCAGCCGATGCATTCGATTTGCAGACCATCGCGGATGTCGATACCGGTAGGGCACACCTGTACGCACATCGTGCAGTCGATGCAGTCGCCCAGGCCCTGGGCCTTGTAGTCGGTACCCTTTTTACGTGGCCCACGCACTTCGCCACGGCGCGGGTCATAGGACACGATCAAGGTGTCCTTGTCGAACATCACGCTCTGGAAGCGCGCATAGGGGCACATGTAGATGCACACCTGTTCGCGCAGCCAGCCGGCGTTGCCGTAGGTGGCGAGGGTGAAGAAACCCACCCAGAAATACGACCAGCCATCGGCCTGGCCAGTGAAGAAATCGAATACCAGTTCGCGGATCGGCGAGAAGTAGCCGACGAAGGTGATGCCGGTGGCAAAGCCGATCAGCAGCCACAGGCTGTGCTTGCTGAACTTGCGCAGGAACTTGTTGGCGCTCATCGGCGCCTTGTCGAGCTTGATGCGCTGGTTGCGGTCGCCTTCGGTGACCTTTTCACACCACATGAAGATCCACGTCCACACGCTTTGCGGGCAGGTATAGCCACACCACACGCGCCCGGCGTACACGGTGATAAAGAACAGGCCAAATGCCGCCACAATGAGAATGCCCGACAGCAGGATGAAATCCTGGGGCCAGAACGTCGCACCAAAAATAAAGAATTTACGCTCCGGCAGGTTCCACCATACCGCCTGGTGGCCGCCCCAGTTCAGCCACACGGTGCCGAAGTACAACAGGAACAGAGCGGCACCGCCGACCATGCGCAAGTTGCGGAACAAGCCAGTGAAGGCGCGGGTGTAGATCTTCTCTCTTGAAGCGTAGAGGTCGACGGTTTTGGCAGGCGGGGTAACGTCATGTACCGGTATCTGGTCGCTCATCATTGCATCCCACGGCGGTGGAGATTTGCCTCGGCAAGTACGTGCCAACCGGGGTCAAATTAAGGGTGTTGCAGTGGCCTAATGATACGCCCCCGAGGGTGTGCAAAGGGTGCGACCTTTGGTCGCGTTGGGGGAAATCAATTGATGGTGTACGTGATCTGGATCAATTGACTTGGCAAGTATGGACGGTTTTTGCCAGTAAGCCGGTCATTCGCCCCATGGATTGAGCAGTGGCACGCCACTCGATTTGAAGTCGCTGACGTTGCGCGTGACTACGGTGAGTCCGTGAACCAGCGCGGTTGCGGCAATCAATGCATCGCTTTCGTTGGCCCGGTCGGGTACATGCAAGTGCGCGCAACGCAACGCGACTGCTGCATCGACGGGCAGGATTCTGGCATCGAAGGCGGGCATTACATGACGCTTGAGCCAGGTTCTCAACACCTTCCCCTGAACCGGGTCTCGCCGTTCAATTCGCAGGACTCCGGTTTCCAGTTCCTTCAGCGTGATCGCCGAAATAAACATGCGCGGCGCTACTACGCTTTTTGCCCAAGCCACGACATTTGCATCAGCCTGAGGTTTACGCAGTTCAGAGATCACATTTGTGTCGAGTAGATACATCAAGAAAAGTCCACGGGTCGATGAATGATCACGGCACGTTCGGTTTCGAAGTCGATATCGGCCGCTTCCGGCATCACCAACAGGTCGACAATGTCGGCGTTCAGACCTGTAAGCTTCTGGTACTCCTCAATGCTTAGCAGTACATGGGCAGGCTTGCCGCGATCAGTGATAAAAACCGGCCCTTTGCGGGCGGCTTTTTTGGCACCACTTGTGTCTTGATTGAATTCGCGGCTGGAAATGGTCGTGATGGTCATGGGGTAGGCCCCCTTCGCTGGACTGAATGTAGTTACGTTACTACTTGGCGAGTGCGCGCGGCAAGGTTGAGGTTACGAACGGTAGAGTTGGCTTTGCAAGGTTCGGCGCCAGAACAAAAAAGCCCCGCCAGCATTCGCTGCGCGGGGCTCCATTGTTTCAGAGGTCTTACTGCTCCTCAGCCTTCTTATCCCCATGAGACAAGCTATATACATACGCCGCAAGCAGGTGCACCTTGTCATTCCCTTGCAACTGCTCCTGCGCCGGCATCTGGCCCTGGCGGCCATAACGGATGGTCTGCTGCAGTTGCGCGAAGCTTGAGCCGTAGATGAACGCACCCGGATGCGTCAGGTCGGGCGCGCCCATGGCTGGGGTGCCTTTACCCGCCGGGCCGTGGCAGGCCACGCAGTTGGCGGCGAAGAGTTTCTCACCGTTGGCCACGTCGGCCTTGGCGCCTTCTGGCAGTTTGCGGCCGTCGAGGTTGGTCACCACAAAGGCTGCTACGTCGGCCACGCCCTGCTCGCCGATGACTTCGGCCCAGCCTGGCATCACCGCGTGGCGGCCCTTCATGATGGTTTCCTTGATGGTGTTGGGTTCGCCACCCCAGCGCCAGTCGGCGTCGGTCAGGTTGGGGAAGCCGTAGGCGCCCTTGGCGTCGGAGCCGTGGCACACCGAGCAGTTGGAGGCAAACAGGCGGCCGCCCATCTTCAAGGCTTGCGGGTCCTTGGCGACTTCTTCAATCGGCATCGACGCGAACTTGGCGAAGATCGGCCCGAACTTGGCCTCCGACCTGGCCATTTCCTTTTCCCATTCGTGTACGCCGGTCCAGCCGGTCTGGCCGTTGGCGAACGGGGTTTGCTTGTCGTTGTCGAGGTAGTTGTAGCCCGGCAGCAGGCCCTTCCAATTGCCCAGGCCTGGGTAGAGCACCAGGTAACCAAGGGCGAAGACGATAGTGCCGACAAACAGCATGAACCACCACTTGGGCAGCGGGTTGTCGTACTCCTCGATGCCGTCGAACGAGTGGCCGACGGTCTCGTCCGTCTGCTCGGTGCGCTGGCCCTTGCGGGTCGACAGCAGCAGCCAGGTCAGGGCGAAGATGGTACCCAGACTGAGGACTGTGACGTACAGACTCCAGAACGTAGTCATTCTTTGTTACTCCTAGAAGCTTGCTCGACGTGCTTGATGGCTTCGGGGTCATCTGCGAAGGGCAGCATGGTCGCGTCGTCAAACTCCGACTTGCGCCGTGGGCTGAACACCCACAACGCCAGGCCGATAAAGGCCACCATCACCACAACGGTGCCCAGGCCACGAATCATCCCGATATCCATGTAGGTCACCGTTTGCTTTTGATGATGGTGCCAAGGCCTTGCAGGTAGGCCACCAATGCGTCCATTTCGGTCTTGCCCTTCACGGCGGCGGCCGCACCGGCGATGTCTTCGTCGGTGTAGGGCACGCCCAGGGTGCGCAAGACTTCCATCTTCTTGGCGGTGTCCTTGCCGTCGAGCTTGTTTTCCACGAGGAACGGGTACGCCGGCATTTTCGACTCAGGCACGACGTTGCGCGGGTTGTACAGGTGCGCACGCTGCCAGTCATCGGAGTAACGCCCACCCACGCGGGCCAGGTCCGGGCCGGTGCGCTTGGAACCCCACAGGAACGGGTGGTCCCACACGCTTTCACCGGCGACCGAGTAGTGGCCGTAGCGTTCGGTTTCGGCGCGGAACGGGCGGATCATCTGCGAGTGGCAGCCCACGCAACCGTTGGCGATGTAGACGTCGCGGCCTTCCAGTTCAAGGGCGGTGCGCGGCTTCATGCCTTCGACCGGCTTGTTGGTCACGTCCTGGAAAAACAGCGGGACGATTTGGGTCAGGCCGCCGATGCTCACGGCGATGACCATGAAGAAGGCCAGCAGGCCGATGTTCTTCTCGACTACTTCATGCTTCATCAGTGAGCTCCCACAACGGCGATCTTGGTGGCGGCTTCGGCTTCAACAGGGTCGCTGGCACGCACGGTGCGCCACACGTTGTAGGCCATCAACAGCATGCCGCTGGCAAAGAACGCACCGCCCAGGGCACGTACGATAAAGCCCGGGTGGCTGGCTTGCAGCGCTTCGACGAAGGAGTAGGTGAGGGTGCCGTCATCGTTGATCGCACGCCACATCAGGCCCTGGGTGATGCCGTTGACCCACATCGAGGCGATGTAGAGCACGGTGCCAATGGTGGCCAGCCAGAAGTGCGCGTTGATCAGCCCGACGCTGTGCATCTGCGTGCGGCCGAACAATTTGGGGATCATGTGGTACAGCGCGCCGATGGAGATCATCGCCACCCAACCCAGCGCCCCGGCGTGCACGTGGCCGATGGTCCAGTCGGTGTAGTGGGACAGCGAGTTGACGGTCTTGATCGCCATCATCGGCCCTTCGAAGGTCGACATGCCGTAGAACGCCAGCGATACCACCAAAAAACGCAGGATCGGGTCGGTGCGCAGCTTATGCCAGGCGCCCGAGAGGGTCATCATGCCGTTGATCATGCCGCCCCAGCTTGGTGCCAGCAGGATGATCGACATCGCCATGCCCAGGGACTGTGCCCAATCCGGCAGGGCGGTGTAGTGCAAGTGGTGAGGGCCGGCCCAGATGTACAGCGTGATCAGCGCCCAGAAGTGCACGATGGACAGGCGATACGAGTAGATCGGACGCTCGGCCTGCTTGGGCACGAAGTAGTACATCATCCCCAGGAAACCGGTGGTGAGGAAGAAGCCTACGGCGTTGTGGCCGTACCACCACTGGATCATCGCGTCCGTCGCACCGGAGTAGGCTGAGTAGGACTTGAACAGGTTCACCGGCAGGGAGGCGTGGTTGACGATGTGCAGCATCGCCGTGACCACGATAAAGGCGCCGTAGAACCAGTTGCCCACGTAGATGTGCTTGGTCTTGCGCTTGACGATGGTGCCGAAGAACACCAGGCCGTAGGTCACCCACACGATGGCAAGCAAAATGGCGATCGGCCATTCCAGCTCGGCGTATTCCTTGGTGGTGGTGTAGCCCAGGGGCAGGCTGATGATGGCGCCGACGATGACCGCCTGCCAGCCCCAGAAGGTGAAGGCGGCAAGGCCATCGGAGATCAGTCGCGTCTGGCAGGTGCGCTGCACGACATAGTAGGAGGTGGCAAACAGTGCACATCCGCCGAAGGCGAAGATCACCAGGTTGGTGTGCAGCGGGCGCAGGCGGCCGAAAGTCGTCCAGGGTAGGTCGAAATTCAATTGCGGCCAAACCAGTTGCGAGGCGATGAACACCCCGAGCCCCATGCCAAGGATCCCCCAGACCACCGTCATGATGGCGAACTGGCGGACTACCTTATAGTTATAAGCAGTCGGACTGATTGCTGTGCTCATTCTAAGGTTCCACGGTTTAGGTTTTTTTATAGGTAAAATCGGCCGCAAGTATGTAGAAAGCGAGGGGCCATTGCAACGCGATGGCTGACCTGGATCAATGCGTTCCACGCCAGATTCTGCGCCCTTTCCATGTTTGGCGTAGGGACAAAATCCAAAATAGAAAGCTGATCGAGTGGACAGGAAATTTCAGGGGCGCAACGGCTACCGTCGCGTAGGCCAGGAATGGTCCACTGTGGGAACAAGCGTAGACCCGAATGGGAGGAGGGGAAAGGTAGGCTTGGAAGAGGTGCGACACTTGGTCGCGCAAATGAAAACAACACCGGATCCCTGTAGGAGCGAGCTTGCTCGCGAAGAACTCCAGAGCGCCGCGTTTATGCTGGATAAGCGTGGTGCCCTCAGGTGCTTCGCGAGCAAGCTCGCTCCTACAGTGAATCGGGTTACTGCCCTACTTGGTCGCGCTGTCTGGCGTTGCACCTTCAGCGTTGTGGGACAGGCTGTACACGTAAGCTGCCAGCAGGTGCACCTTGTCATTGCCTTGCAGCACGTCCTGGGCCGGCATTTGGCCCTGGCGGCCATGGCGGATGGTCTGCTGCAACTGCGCCAGGCTGGTGCCGTAGATAAACCCGGCAGGCTCGGTCAGGTTGGGCGCACCCATGGCTTCCACACCGTGGCCTTGTGGGCCGTGGCAGGCCACGCAGGTGGTGTTGAACGCGGCTTGCCCGGCTGCCAGGTCTGCGCTGTTGTCTGCAGGCAACGGCAGCTTGGCCAGGTCGTGGCGCACGTAAGCGGCGACGTTCTTCACCCCGTCTTCGCCCAGCACTTCACCCCAGGCCGGCATCGCCGCGTGGCGACCGTTCAGGATGGTGGTCTTGATAGCCTCGGCCGAACCGCCCCAGCGCCAGTTGCTGTCCGCCAGATTGGGGAAGCCATAGGCGCCCTTGGCGTCCGAGCCGTGGCATACCGCGCAGTTGGAGGCGAACAGGCGACCGCCCATCTTCAACGCTTGCGGGTCCTTGGCGACTTCTTCCACCGGCATGGCTGCGAACTTGGCGAAGATCGGCCCGAACCTGGCGTCGGCCTTGGCCATTTCCTTGTCCCATTCCTTGGTCTGGGTCCAGCCGCCTTCATAGCCCGGCAGCACGCCTTTCCAGTTGCCCAGGCCCGGGTAGAGGATCAGGTAGCCGACGGCAAACACCAGGGTGCCGGCGAACAACATGAACCACCACTGGGGCAGCGGGTTGTCGTATTCCTCGATACCGTCGAAGGCGTGGCCCATGGTCTGGTCGACGCTGCCCTTGGTCTCGCCCTTGCGGGTGCCGACCAACAGCCAGGTCAGGCCGATGAGGCTGCCCAGGGTCAATACGCAGATCCATGTACTCCAGAACGTAGTCATGGCCGAGTGCTCCTTGTGGCTGGCTCTGCTTGAGCGTCGGGTGGGGAAGGTTCATCGGCAAACGGCAGCAGGCGCGCCTGCTCGAATTCCGCATTGCGGCGGTTGTTGAATACCCACAGCGACAGGCCGATAAAGGCGATGGCAACCACCAGCGTGCCCAGGCCGCGGATGGTGCCAGCATCGAATTCAAATCCCATGGCTCACCTCTTGCTCTTGATGGCAGTGCCGAGCACTTGCAGGTAGGAAACCAGCGCGTCCATCTCGGTCTTGCCCTTGAGGCTGGCGACGGCGCCATTGATGTCGTCGTCGGTGTACGGCACGCCGAGGGTGCGCATCACTTTCAGCTTGGTCTCGGTGTGGCTGCTGTCGACGGCGGCGGTGACCAGCCAGGGGTAGGCCGGCATTTTCGACTCCGGCACCACGTTGCGCGGGTTGTACAAGTGCGCGCGGTGCCAGTCGTCCGAGTAGCGTGCGCCGACGCGGGCCAGGTCCGGGCCGGTACGTTTGGAGCCCCACAGGAACGGGTGGTCCCACACGCTTTCGCCAGCCACCGAATAGTGGCCGTAGCGCTCGGTCTCGGCGCGGAACGGGCGGATCATCTGCGAATGGCACTGCACGCAGCCTTCGCGGATGTAGATGTCGCGGCCTTCCAGTTGCAGCGCGGTGTAGGGCTTCATGCCTTCGACCGGCTTGTTGGTCACGTCCTGGAAGAACAGCGGGACGATCTGGGTCAGGCCACCGATGCTCACGGCGAGCACCATCAGCAGCATCAACAGGCCGACGTTCTTTTCAATCGTTTCGTGTTTCATCATCGACTCCTCAGGCCATCTGCGCGGCAGCGGTGACTTCGGCAGGTTGCGCCGAACGCACGGTGCGCCATGTGTTGTAAGCCATCAGGAACATGCCGCTGAGGAAGATCGCACCGCCCACCAGACGCACGATGAAGCCTGGGTGGCTGGCCACCAGGGTTTCGACGAAGGAGTAGGTGAGGGTGCCGTCTTCGTTGACCGCACGCCACATCAGGCCCTGGGCGATGCCGTTGACCCACATCGAGGCGATGTAGAGCACGGTGCCGATAGTGGCCAGCCAGAAGTGCGCATTGATCAGGCCGAGGCTGTACATCTGCTCGCGACCGAAGATTTTCGGGATCATGTGGTACAGCGCGCCGATGGAGATCATCGCCACCCAGCCCAGCGCGCCGGCGTGTACGTGGCCGATGGTCCAGTCGGTGTAGTGGGAGAGGGCGTTGACGGTCTTGATCGCCATCATCGGGCCTTCGAAGGTCGACATGCCGTAGAACGCCAGGGAGACCACCAGAAAGCGCAGGATCGGGTCGCTGCGCAGCTTATGCCAGGCGCCCGAGAGCGTCATCATGCCGTTGATCATGCCGCCCCAGCTCGGTGCCAGCAGCACCAGTGACATCACCATGCCCAGGGACTGCGCCCAGTCCGGCAGGGCGGTGTAGTGCAAGTGGTGCGGGCCGGCCCAGATGTACAGGGTGATCAGCGCCCAGAAGTGCACGATCGACAAGCGATACGAATACACCGGGCGTTCGGCCTGCTTGGGCACGAAGTAGTACATCATGCCGAGGAAGCCCGCAGTGAGGAAAAAGCCTACTGCGTTATGCCCATACCACCACTGCACCATGGCATCCGTCGCACCGCCGTACAGCGAGTAGGACTTGGTCAGGCTGACCGGGATTTCCAGGTTATTGACGATATGCAAAATGGCCACGGTGATGATGAACGCACCGAAGAACCAGTTGCCCACATAGATGTGCTTGGTCTTGCGTTTCATGATCGTGCCGAAGAACACGATGGCGTAGGCGACCCAGACAATGGTGATCAGGATGTCGATCGGCCATTCCAGCTCGGCGTATTCCTTGGAGCTGGTGTAGCCCAGTGGCAGGCTGATCGCGGCCAGCAGGATCACAAGCTGCCAGCCCCAGAAGCAGAACGCGGCGACTTTCGGCGCGAACAGCTGCGTCTGGCAGGTGCGCTGCACCGAGTAAAAGGAGCTGGCGAACAGCGCACAGCCACCGAACGCGAAGATCACCGCGTTGGTGTGCAAAGGGCGCAGGCGGCCGAAGCTGGTCCAAGGCAAATCGAAGTTGAGCGCAGGCCAAACCAATTGGGCGGCGAGAAAAACCCCGAGCCCCATGCCGACGATGCCCCACACCACCGTCATAATGGCGAATTGGCGGACCACCTTGTAGTTATAGGCGGTACTTAAAGTAGTGTTCATGGTTCCCCATCCACGGTTCAACCCAAGCAAGTGCGACACTTGGGCTGGAGTTATAGGCAGACTAAAAAGCGAGGCAAGCATGGGCAAAGAGCACAAGGCCAGTATTGACGGGGATCAATGGGCGCAGTGTGTACGGGAACATGGCTGGTTGTGGGATGTCGCCACGGGCACGACGTCGGGTGAGCCGGTCACGCTGATCCTGGCCCACGGCGCCGGCGCACCGATGGACTCGACGTTCATGAACGACATGGCTGCACGCCTTGCCGGGCATGGCGTGAGCGTGTTGCGCTTCGAGTTCCCGTACATGGCCCAGCGCCGCTTGGACGGGGGCAAACGCCCGCCGAATCCGGCGCCGAAACTGCTGGAGGCGTGGCGTGAGGTGTATGCCCAGGTGCGACGACATGTCGCTGGGAAACTGGCGATTGGCGGCAAGTCGATGGGCGGGCGCATGGCCAGTTTGTTGGCCGATGAATTGGGCGCCGATGGGTTGGTGTGCCTGGGCTATCCGTTCTACGCGGTGGGCAAGCCAGAGAAACCCCGTGTGGAGCATTTGGCTGCGCTGAAGACGCCCACCTTGATAGTGCAGGGCGAGCGCGATGCCTTGGGCAATCGGGCGGCGGTGCAGGGTTATGAGTTGTCACAGAGTATCGAGGTGATGTGGCTGGTGGCGGGGGATCATGACTTGAAGCCGCTGAAGGCTTCTGGGTTCAGCCATGAGCAGCATCTGGAGGCGGCGGCGGTGCAGGTGGCTGAGTTTCTCAGGGCCTGTTAGGGCCCTATCGGGGGCAAGCCCCCTCCCACATTGGAAATACCGTCCAGTGTGGGAGCTGGCTTGCCTGCGATAGCGGTTTATCGGTTAAAACGCTCCACCAGCGAGTACTGGGTATTGGCGGTATGCGTCAGCTCTTCACTCAATTGCGCCGAGTTCATTGCCTGCTCCGAGGTCTGGTCCGCCAACAGCGCAATGGTGCTGATGTTGCGGCTGATCTCCTCGGCCACCGCGCTTTGCTCTTCGGTAGCAGCGGCAATCTGGGTGGTCATGTCGGTGATATTGGCCACCGCCTCACTGATGCCCACCAGGGCCTGGTCCGCTTCCATCACCCGCGCTACACCTTCTTCAGCCTGGCGGTGCCCGGCGTCCATGGTTTGCACGGCCGCGCTGGCGGTTTGCTGCAGCTTGGCGATCAGGGTATGGATCTGCCCGGTCGATTCAGCGGTGCGTTGCGCCAGTTGGCGCACTTCATCGGCGACCACCGCGAAACCACGGCCCATTTCACCGGCACGCGCGGCTTCGATAGCAGCATTGAGTGCCAGCAGGTTGGTCTGGTCGGCGATGCCTTTGATCACATCGACCACGCCGCCGATTTCATCGCTGTCCTTGGCCAGTTGCGTGACGGTCACGCCAGTCTCCCCAACGGCTGCCGAAAGACGCTGAATCGCCTCGCGGGTTTCCCCGGCGATATCGCGGCCGCGCCCGGTCAGGCGGTTGGCTTCCTGGGTGGCATCGGCGGTGCGCTGCACGTGGCTGGCCACTTCCTGGGTGGTCGCCGCCATCTGGTTCACCGCAGTGGCCACCTGTTCGGTTTCCACGCGCTGGCGTTCCAGGCCGCTGGAGCTGTTGTGCGCCAGGGTGTTGGACTGCGCGGCCTGGTCGTTGAGGTGCTCGGCGGTGTCTTGCAGGCGGGTAAGACAGGTCTTCAGACGCGCTTCCTGGCTGAGGATCGACATTTCCAGGCGCGCTTGTGCGCCACGGCTGTCGGTGTACATCTGCGCGATCAACGGGTCGGACGTGGTCTGTTCGGCCAGGCGCAGCAAACGCTTGAGGCCGCGCTGCTGCCAGCTCAGGCCCAGCAGGCCCAACGGCACCGACAGCGCCGCTGCCAGGGCAAAGCCCCATTGGGAGGTGAGGGTGGCGCCGATCATGAAGCTCAGTTGGCTGACCAGGATAAACGGCAGCCAGTCCTGCAACACCGGCAGCCACTTGTCCCGCTGGGGAACGGCCGACTTGCCTTGGTTGATGCGTTGATAAAGCGCTTCGGCCCGGCGGATCTGCTCGGCGGTGGGCTTGATGCGCACCGATTCGTAGCCGATCACCTGGTTACCGTCGAAGACTGGCGTCACATAGGCGTTCACCCAATAGTGGTCACCGGTCTTGCAGCGATTCTTGACAATGCCCATCCATGGCAAGCCTTGTTTGAGCGTGGACCACATATGCGCGAACACGGCCGGCGGCACATCCGGGTGACGCACCAGGTTGTGTGGGGCGCGGATCAGTTCTTCACGGGTGAACCCACTGATTTCGACAAAGGCGTCGTTGCAGTAGGTAATCACACCCTTGGCATCCGTGGTGGAGATCAACCGTTGCTGAGCGGGGAAGGTACGTTCGCGCTGGGTAACGGGTTGGTTATTACGCATGATTGTTCAATCCGCAAGGCTTTCAGGGGGTATCGGCCATGCGGGGCATTTATTTAACTTATTTTTGCAACAATCCTGCGAACGGCGTTGCCCCTGTAGGAGCGAGCAAGCTCGCTCCTACAGAAGAAAGGTTTAGCCGGCGAGCATCGGGTAGGTGAACAGGCCGAAGTGCAGCAGATTCAAGCCAAAGTGCGTGGCAATCGCCGCGCCCAAGCCACCAAAGCGATAGGCCAGGCCGTAACCCACGCCAGCAATACTCGCCAGCAGCATCCACTGCCAACCCGCAGCAAAATGCACCAGGCCGAATAACAGTGAGGCCAGCAGCAGCGCGAGGTTCTCGCCATAGGGCAGGTGTTTGAAGCGTCGGCTCAGGCCGCCCTGGATATACCCGCGAAACAGCGCTTCTTCGACCAGCGTCACCAGCAGCAGGTTATTCAACACCCACAGCCACGCCTCGTCCGGCCACTTGGGCGCCCAACTGATCATCCCCATCAGGGCCGCGCCACCCAAGGCGGCGATAGCGGCCAGGGTCAGGGCCACGGCCGTCACGCAGATCGACAGACGCAATGAGCGCCGCGCCACAATCCACGGGCAGGCCAGCAACAGCCAGAAGCCGATCAGGGGTTTGTCCTGGTTCAGGTACATCGAGAAGGGCACTGAGTCCGGAGTGAAACGCTGGGGCGCGATACCACGGCCGTTATAGAACCCCGGCAACCAGTGCATCGCCAGGCCCAGGGCCAGGACGATAAACAAGCCGTGGCCCAGGTAGCGCGCCCACGGGTTGCGTTGCTGGCGTACGGCATACCCGGCCACCAGCAGCAGTGCGATGGAGACCGCCGCCAGTACGCCCAGTTGGCCGTAGATCAAGGCCACGACATAGCCAATGGAAAGTAGGGTGAGGTACAGCCAGGGCAAAGCAATCATGTGAAATCCTTCGAAAAATCCGGGCGGCATTATAGCGAGTGGCCAGGTTCTAGGGCATGAAAACGCCTCCACGTACAAGGCAAGAGGGAAAGGATTGCAAAATGTATTTACGGCTGGTTATAGTCGTCGCGTCTTTATCCCTTCAAAAAAGATCAGCACATGCCAGCTTCCCAGCGCATAGCGGTAGTCGATTCAGCGGTCAACGCTGTGGTCGTGCCGTGCCGTGGCAAGCAGCCTGCGCAGATCAGTCACTACCCCCCACCTGTCAGTAGCACGCCGGTGTACGCAGTTGTATCACCGCCGGGTGTTGGCATTTCGGGCTGATCAGCGATTCGCTGTTGCCCCGTGCCTGCCTGAAAAAAACCTACTGAAATTCAGTTTCTACTGAGTCGGCTTTTTGGCCTGATAACAGGTGGTAACCATGTCTGTGCTTTCAAAACAATCCGTGGCCGCGGCGGCCTCGACGAGCGTGTTTGTCCTGCTGTGGAGCAGCGGGGCGATCTTCTCCAAGTTGGGCCTGGCCCATGCTTCGCCCTTTGCCTTTCTGCTGATCCGCTTTGCCATCGCCCTGATGGGGTTGGTGGTGTTGGTACCGATCCTCAAGTTGAAGCTGCCACGTCCCGGCAAACCCCTGCTGTATGCGGCGGCGACGGGCCTGGTGTTGCTGGGTGCCTACCAGATTTTCTATCTGCTGGCCCTGGACCTCAACGTCACCCCTGGGGTGATGGCGACCATCATGGGCGTGCAGCCGATCCTTACCGTGGTACTGATGGAGCGCCAACGCTCCTGGCGCCGGCTGTTTGGCCTGGGGTTGGGGTTGGCGGGCTTGATCATGGTGGTGTACCAGGGCATCGGGCTGGCGGGCATGTCCCTGGCGGGGATGCTGTTCGGGCTGCTGGCGCTGGCGAGCATGACGTTTGGCTCGATCATGCAAAAGCGCATCACCGACAACCCCTTGGGCACGCTGCCACTGCAATACCTGGCCGGGTTGCTGCTGTGCGCGGTGTTCGTGCCGTTCCAGCCGTTCCACTTTGAACACAGTGCACGCTTTTACCTGCCGGTGCTGTGGATGGGGCTGGTGGTGTCCGTGCTGGCGACGCTGTTGCTGTACCGCCTGATCGCCCGGGGCAACCTGGTGAATGTCACCAGTTTGTTTTATCTAGTGCCAGCGGTGACGGCGGTGATGGACTACCTGATCTTCGGCAATCGCCTGGCCCTGTTGAGCGTGTTGGGAATGGCGTTGATCATCGTCGGGTTGGTCTTCGTGTTCCGTAAGCACTAAAAACCACCCCACCTTGTAGGAGCGAGCTTGCTCGCGAAGAACGTCAACGATAACGAGGGCATCCTGAATGAACGAGGGGCTCTCGGGTTTTTCGCGAGCAAGAACTAGGCGTCCCCCTCGCTCCTACAGTAATGAGGTGGTCATTTGGTGCGGCGCAGCACCAACCACAACGCCCCGGCGATCAACACCCCGCCATACAGATGAGCCATGGACAACGGCTCATCCAACAGCAATGCGCCCCACAACACGCCGAACGGCGGGATCATGAAGGTCACAGTCATCGATTTGACCGGGCCAATGGATGACAACAGGCGAAAGTACAGGATGTAGGCAAACGCCGTACACACCAGCCCCAACCCCAGCAGCGACGACCACACCTGCCAGCCGCCCCAGCTCGCCGGTGGATGGCTGATGGCGCTGTAGGCAAAGAACGGCAGCAGAAACAACGTCGCCCCCAACATGCTGCCCAAGGCCGAGAGACGGCTGTCCAACCCGCCGCGCTGGTCCAGCCAACGCCGCGCCAGGAAGCCGGCAAAGCCATAGCAGGTGGTTGCCAGCAGGCACGCCAACGCGCCCATCAACAACGGCGCATCAAACGCCACCGGCCCCGCGCGGGTCAGGACAGCCACGCCAAACAGCCCCAGGGCCACCCCCGCGATTTTCGACGGCGTCAGGCGTTCGCTGAAGAACAGCCCGCCAATCAACACACCCATCAACGGTGTGGTGGCGTTGAAAATCGCCGAATAGCCCGCCGGCAGTACCTGCGCCGCCACCGAGTACATAGTCGCGGGAATCCCCGAGTTGATCACCCCCAGCAGCAGGACCGTCTTGAACTTGCCCTGGAAATCCCAGCTCACGCGCAGCATCGCCAGGATCACCAATAAACCCGCGGCGGCAATCGACACGCGGAAAAACGCGGTGGGCACCGTGCCGATTTCCGGCGCGATCATGCGCATGAACAGGAAACTCGCGCCCCAGATGGCAGCCAGCCCCAGCAGATACAGGGTGTCAACAGGTCTCACGGAAAACTCCTACGCCAATCGGGCGCAGAAGTGTTGCCCAGCGGGCAGGTCGGCACAATGGCTAATTGCAGTCAGTTCGCCCCCGTGCAAAATCATTCTTCTCCTGCCTCGGTTCACTGGCTAAGCTCTGGGCTTCCAGATACCCGTTCGAGGTTTCCCGCATGTCGCAGTCCGCCCTCGCTATCGCCCGGATGATCCTCGACGGTTTCGACGATTACCGTGAGCACTTCCGCCAGATCACCGATGGTGCCCGTGAGCGCTTCGAGAAGGCCCAGTGGCAGCTGGGGCAGGCCGCGTCGGCGGCGCGCATCAACCTCTATGAAGAGAAAGTCGCTGAGGTGACGACCCGCCTGCGCGCCAGTTTTGACGCGGCAACGTTGCAGGACATCGGCCAGTGGCCCTTGGTAAAAAGCGCTTATATCGGCTTGATCGACCTGCGCTTTGACGATGAGCTGTCCGAGACCTGGTACAACTCGATCTTCTGCGGTTTGTTCAGCCATGACCTGATCAGCGGCGGCTGCATGTTCATCCACACCACCCGGCCAAGCCTGCGCCGGGCGCGGGCGGCGCAAACCCGCATCTACACGCCGGCCGGTAAAATTTCGAACATGCTCGCGCAGGTGTTCTCTGACTACAGCTTCAGCGAGCCCTACGCCGACCTGCCCGCCGACCTGCGCCGCCTCGAAGCCCAGTTGCGGGAAAACCTGCCGGATTGGGTGTGCAAGGACCCAGACCTCAAAGTCGAGTTGTTTTCCTCGGTGCTGTACCGCAACAAAGGCGCCTACCTCGTGGGGCGCATCTACACCCGCGACGAACAATGGCCGCTGGTGATTCCGCTGTTGCACCGCGAAGGGCGTGGCATTCAGATCGATGCGTTGATCACCGACGAAGCCGACGTGTCGATCATCTTCTCGTTCACCCGTTCCTATTTCATGGTCGATGTACCGGTGCCCGCCGAGTTCATCGGCTTTCTCAAGCGCATCCTGCCGGGCAAGCACATTGCCGAGCTGTACACCTCCATCGGTTTCTACAAGCACGGCAAATCCGAGTTCTACCGCGCGCTGATCAACCACCTGGCCACCACCGACGACCAGTTCATCATGGCCCCCGGCGTGCGCGGTATGGTCATGAGCGTGTTCACGCTGCCGGGTTTCAATACGGTGTTCAAGATCATCAAGGACCGCTTTTCGCCGTCGAAAAACGTCAACCGCGCCACGGTGATCGAAAAGTACCGCCTGGTGAAAAGCGTCGACCGGGTAGGGCGCATGGCCGACACCCAGGAGTTCGCCGACTTCCGCTTCCCCTTGAGCAAGTTCGAGCCCGAGTGCCTGGCCGAGTTGCTGGAAGTCGCCGCCGGTACTGTGGAGGTAGAGGGCGACACCGTGCTTATCCGCCACTGCTGGACCGAGCGACGCATGACCCCGCTCAACCTTTACCTCGACAACGCCAACCCCGCCCAGGTGCGCGAAGCATTGGAGGATTACGGCCTGGCGATCAAGCAACTGGCGGCGGCGAATATCTTCCCCGGCGACATGCTGCTCAAGAACTTTGGCGTCACCCGCCACGGCCGCGTGGTGTTCTACGACTACGACGAAATCTGCTTTCTCACTGAAGCCAACTTCCGCCATATCCCCGCGCCGCGCACCCCCGAGGATGAAATGGCCTCCGAGCCCTGGTACTCCATCGGCCCGCTGGACGTGTTCCCCGAAGAGTTCCCGCCGTTCCTGTTTGCCGACGCCGGGCAACGCCGATTGTTCGATGAACTGCATGGCGAGTTGTACAACGCTGATTACTGGAAAGGCCTGCAGGACGCGATTCGTGCCGGCAAGGTGATCGACGTCTTCCCCTACCGCCGAAAAGACCCTCTATAACCTATTCCCCCCTTTGTGGGAGCGGGCTTGCTCGCGAATGCGGTGGTTCAGTTGATCCATCTGTGACTGACACACCGCATTCGCGAGCAAGCCCGCTCCCACATTTTGGTTCGGTTTACACCCGTTGAAGCTCAACCGCCTGCCAGATGGGCTGCTTTTCTGCCACACTTGCCGGCCGTGCATAAATAGATGACCGTCGAAATAGCTGATGACTGACCAAGCACCCACCCTCGACCAACTGCTCAAAACCCTCGATCACGCCATGCTCGCCGACCGCCACCGCTTGCGGCGCCAGTTGCTTGAGCTGCGCAAGAAGCCCGACGAGGACAAAATGGCGCAGTGGGTGGCGCGCATGCAGGCATCTTGCGCGCAGGTTACGGCGCGGCGCGCCAGCCTGCCGGTGATTCGCTACGACGACAGCCTGCCGATTGCTGCCAAGCGCGATGAGATCAAAGACGCGCTGAACAAGCACCAGGTGCTGATCATCGCCGGTGAGACCGGCTCGGGTAAAACCACGCAGTTGCCGAAAATCTGCCTGGAAATCGGCCGCGGCCAGTTCGGCCTGATCGGCCATACCCAGCCGCGTCGGATCGCCGCGCGCAGTGTCGCCAGCCGCGTCGCTGAAGAGTTGGCCACGCCGCTAGGCGCTCTGGTCGGCTATCAAGTGCGCTTTGAAGACCAGAGCGATGCCAACACCCTGATCAAGCTGATGACCGACGGCATCCTGCTGGCCGAAACCCAGAACGACCGTTACCTGGAACGCTACGACACGATCATCGTCGACGAAGCTCACGAACGCAGCCTGAACATCGACTTCCTGCTCGGCTACCTCAAGACCCTGTTGCCGCGTCGCCCCGACCTGAAAGTCATCATCACCTCGGCCACCATCGACCTGGAGCGCTTTTCCAAGCATTTTGACGATGCGCCGATTGTCGAGGTGTCGGGCCGTACCTTCCCGGTGGACACCTGGTATCGCCCGCTCACCCTGGAACAGGACGAGGAGGGCAACCGCGTCGAGGACGACCTGACTGTCGACCAGGCGATCCTTGCTACCCTCGATGAAATCGCCGCCTATGAACGCAGCGAACGGCGCAGCCCTGGCGACGTGCTGGTGTTTTTGCCCGGCGAGCGCGAGATTCGTGACGCGGCCGACATGCTGCGCAAGGCCCAGCTCAAGCACACCGAGATTTTGCCGTTGTACGCACGGCTGTCGCCGGCCGAGCAGCAGCGCATTTTCCAGTCCCACCCGGGCCGGCGCGTGGTACTGGCGACCAACGTCGCGGAAACCTCGCTGACCGTGCCGGGCATTCGCTATGTGATCGACAGCGGCACGGCGCGCATCAGCCGCTACAGCTACCGCGCCAAGGTGCAGCGTTTGCCCATCGAGGCTATTTCCCAGGCCAGCGCCAACCAGCGTAAAGGCCGTTGCGGCCGGGTTGAACCGGGTATTTGCGTACGCCTGTACAGCGAAGAAGATTTTATCGGGCGCCCGGAATTTACCGACCCGGAGATCCTGCGTACCAACCTCGCGGCCGTGATCCTGCAGATGCTGCACCTGCGC
This sequence comes from Pseudomonas sp. FJ2-5-13, assembly GCF_029201605.1. Taxonomy (NCBI): domain Bacteria; kingdom Pseudomonadati; phylum Pseudomonadota; class Gammaproteobacteria; order Pseudomonadales; family Pseudomonadaceae; genus Pseudomonas; species Pseudomonas sp. FJ2-5-13. The sequence continues at coordinate 4,347,543 of NZ_CP104045.1, read as the reverse complement.
CTGGGCGAGATTACCGATTTCCCGTTTATCGAACCGCCGGATGGCAAGGCCATCAGCGACGGTTTCAACCTGCTGCAAGAACTCTCGGCGGTAGACCGCAACAGCCAGCTCACGCCGTTGGGCCGCCAGCTCGCCCGCTTGCCGGTGGACCCGCGCATGGGCCGTATGTTGCTGGAAGCGGCCAAGCTCGGCAGTTTGCAGGAAGTGTTGATCGTCGCCAGCGCCATGTCGATCCAGGACCCGCGCGAGCGGCCGCCAGAGCGTCAACAAGCGGCCGACCAGGCCCACGCGCAGTGGAAAGACCCGGATTCGGACTTCGCCGGGTTGGTCAACCTGTGGCGCGGTTTCGAGGAGCAGCGCCAGGAACTGACCGCTAGCCCGTTGCGCAACTGGTGCCGCAAGAACTTCCTCAACTACTTGCGCCTGCGCGAGTGGCGCGACTCCCATCGCCAATTGAGCCTGATCTGCCGCGACATGCAGTTGAGCCTCAACAAAGAGCCCGCCGATTATCCGAAGCTGCATAAAGCCGTGTTGTCCGGCCTGCTTAGCCAGATCGGCCAGAAGACCGAAGACGGCGATTACCTCGGAGCGCGCCAGCGTCGCTTCTGGATTCACCCGTCTTCGGGCATCGGCAAGAAGCGCCCGCAATGGCTGATGACCGCCGAACTGGTGGAAACCACCAAGCTCTATGCACGCATGGTGGCGAAAATCGACGCGGATTGGATCGAACCGCTGGCCGGGCACCTGATCAAGAAAAACCACTTCGAACCCCATTGGGAGAAGAAGCGCGGCCAGGTCGTGGCGTTTGAGCAGATCACTCTGTTCGGCCTGATTGTGGTGGGTCGCCGCCCGGTGCATTACGGGCCGATTGACCCGGTGGTGTCTCGCGAGTTGTTTATTCGTGAGGGCCTGGTGCGCGGCGAGATTCAGTCCCGTGCCAAGTGCCTGACGGCCAACCAGAAACTGCTGGAGCAACTCGACGAGCTGGAAGCCAAGGCTCGCCGTCGCGACATCCTGGCCGACGAAGAAACCCTGTACGCCTTCTACGATGCGCGCCTGCCCGCAGAGATTCACCAGACCGCCACCTTTGACAGTTGGTACAAGGTCAACAGCCAGAAAGACCCGCAACTGCTGATCATGCGCGAAGAAGACGTACTGGCCCGCGAGGCCAGCGAAGTCACCGCCGCGCATTACCCGGACACCTTGCACTTGGGCGACCTGGCCCTGGCCCTGAGTTACCACTTCGAACCCAACCACCCCCGTGACGGCGTGACCCTGCGGGTGCCGGCGCCGTTGTTGCCGGCGTTGCCAGCCGAGCGCCTGGAGTGGCTGGTGCCGGGGTTGATCGAAGCCAAGTGCATCGCCCTGGTGCGCAACTTGCCCAAGGCGCTGCGCAAAAACTTTGTGCCGGTGCCGGACTTCGTCAAGGCCGCGCTGCAACGCATCGAGTTCGGCCAGGGTTCGCTGCCCCAGGCGCTGGGGCGTGAATTGCTGCGCATGACCGGCGCGCGGGTCAGCGATGAGGCGTGGGCCGAGGCGGCGCAGCAGGTGGAAAACCACCTGAAGATGAATCTGGAAGTGGTCGACGGCCAGGGCAAGTTCCTCGGCGAAGGCCGCGACCTGGCCGAGCTGACCGCACGGTTCGCCGAAGCCAGCCAGGCCGCCTTGGCCGTGCCGCAAACCGCGAAAAGCCAGCAGCCGGTAGAGGCCAAGGTGTTTGCGGCGGTGGCGGAAAAAACCCAGCAGAACATCGCCGGCCTGTCGATGACGGTGTACCCGGCCCTGGTGGAAGAGAACGGCACGGTCAAGGAGGGGCGTTTCTCTACCGCTGCCGAAGCCGAGTTCCAGCACCGTCGCGCCTTGCAGCGCCTGCTGATGCAGCAATTGGCGGAACCGGCGAAATTCCTGCGCGGCAAATTGCCGGGCTTGACCGAGTTGGGCTTGATGTACCGTGAACTGGGGCGTATCGACGCGCTGGTGGAAGACATCCTGCTGGCCAGCCTCGATACCTGTGTACTTGAAGGCGAAGACAGCCTGCCACGCGATGGCGCGGGTTTGGCGGCCTTGGCTGAACGCAAGCGCGGCAGTTGGACTGAGCACGCCGAACGCCTGGCACGCCTGACCCTGGAGGTGCTGAAACTCTGGCACGGCCTGCAAAAACGCTTCAAGGGCAAGATCGACCTGGCCCAGGCCGTGGCCTTGAACGATATCAAGCAGCAACTGAGCAACCTGGTGTACCCAGGCTTTGTGCGGGAAACCCCGGCCCAGTGGTTCAAGGAACTGCCGCGTTTCCTCAAGGCCATTGAGCTGCGCCTGGAAAAACTGCCGAGCCAGGTGCAAAAGGACCGGGTGTGGAGCAGCGAATTGGGCGGTTTGTGGGCGCAGTACCAGAACCGCCTGAACAAACATACCCAGGAAGGCAAGCGCGACCCGCAACTGGAGCTGTACCGCTGGTGGCTGGAGGAATACCGCGTGTCGCTGTTTGCCCAGCAGTTGGGCACCAAGGTACCGATTTCCGATAAGCGCCTGAGCAAGCAATGGAGCCAGGTAGAGCCCTGAAGCCCTGTAGGAGCGAGCTTGCTCGCGAAAAACCTCAACGATAACGCGTGTTTCCTGAATAAACGCGGCGCCTGTGAGTTTTTCGCGAGCAAGCTCGCTCCTACAGGCATCAGGGCAAGCCCCCATCCCACAATGGGATGTTTGTCTGGCCTATAGCGCCAAATCCCCAGGGTTGTGGCAAACTTCGCGGTTACAAGAGTGAATAAAAGCATTGCCAGTTTGATGCCCGCTGGATGACATCAAACCACTTTAAGTTTGGTACGACGGTACCAATATCTTCTGCCTGACAGATTTAGAGGAACGACCGTGCATAACGTCGTCATCAGCGGCACTGGCCTGTACACCCCGGCCAACAGCATTTCCAACGAAGAGCTGGTGCAGTCTTTCAATGCCTACGTACAACAGTTCAATGCCGACAACGCCGCCGCTATCGAACGTGGCGATGTGCAGGCGCTGACTGAGTCGAGCGCGGCATTCATCGAAAAAGCATCCGGCATCAAGAGCCGTTTTGTGATGGACAAGGACGGCATCCTCGATCCGCAGCGCATGGCCCCACGCCTGCCCGAGCGCAGCAACGATGAATGGTCGGTGCTTTGCCAGATGGCCATCGGTGCCGCCGAACAAGCCCTGCAGCGCGCCGGCAAGACCGCCGCCGACATCGACGGCGTGATCGTCGCCTGCTCCAACCTGCAACGCGCCTACCCGGCGATCGCCATTGAAGTCCAGGAAGCCTTGGGTATCCAGGGCTTCGGTTTCGACATGAACGTGGCGTGCTCCTCGGCCACCTTCGGCATCCAGAACGCGGCCAACAGCATCCAGTTGGGCCAGGCCCGGGCGATCCTGATGGTCAACCCGGAAGTCTGCACCGGCCACCTGAACTTTCGTGACCGTGACAGCCACTTCATCTTCGGTGACGCCGCCACGGCGGTGATCCTGGAGCGTGCTGACCTGGCGACGTCCGAACATCAGTTCGATGTGGTGAGCACCAAGCTGCTGACCAAGTTCTCCAACAACATTCGCAACAACTTCGGTTTTCTCAACCGCACGGCGGAAGAGGGCATCGGCGCCCCCGACAAGCTGTTCGTGCAGGAAGGCCGCAAGGTATTCCGTGATGTTTGCCCGATGGTGGCCGAATTGATCGGCGAGCACTTGGCAGAAAACCAGCTGAGTGTCACCGATGTGAAGCGCTTCTGGCTGCACCAGGCCAACCTGAGCATGAACCACCTGATCGTGAAGAAACTGCTGGGGCGCGACGCGTCGGTGGAAGAAGCGCCAGTGATCCTCGATACTTACGCCAATACCAGCTCGGCCGGCTCGGTGATTGCGTTCCACACTTATCAAGATGACCTGCCCAAGGGCGCGGTTGCCGTCCTCAGCTCCTTTGGCGCCGGGTATTCGATTGGCAGTGTGATCCTGCGCAAACGCTGAGTGTGTGGCCGGACGCGGTCAACTGTGGGAGCTGGCTTGCCTGCGAAGGCATCGGCTCGGTGTGCCTGATTCACCGAGTTGTCTGGATCGCAGGCAAGCCAGTTCCCACATTGACCGTATTTCCACGGCAAGATTGAGGTAAACGATGGCAGCAGCGGACGACACGCACCTGCTTCAACGCCTGCTCAAGGGTGAGCAGCGGGCTTATAAGGATTTGGTCAACACCTACCAGAGTGCAATGCGGGCAGTGGCCTATGCCATCGTCGGCCAGCGCCATGCCGATGAGGTGGTGCAAGATGCCTGGCTCTCGGTGGTGCGCAACCTGGCCAAGTTCGAAGGGCGATCAAGCCTCAAGACGTGGTTATTGACCATTACTGCCAACTCCGCAAAGAGTCGTTACAAACAAAATCGTCGGGAAGTGCTGCTCGATGATTTGCCCTCACCCCACGGCACTATCGGTGATGACCGCTTCAGCCCGGATGATGGCCATTGGGCTGTCGCCCCGTATGCCTGGCACCAGGACACCCCGGAAGCGCTGCTGACCGAAGATGAATTGCGCAAATGCCTGGAGCATACGATTCTGAGTTTGTCCGAATTGCAAAGCAGCGTGTTGGTGTTGCGTGAACGCCAGGGCCTGGAGCTGGAAGAGATCTGTAATCTTCTGACCCTTTCACTCTCCAACGTCCGTGTGCTGTTGCATCGAGCACGGCTTAAAGTCTTCGCCACGGTGGAGCATTTTGAGGAAACGGGCGAATGTTGACCTGTAAAGAGCAAGTAGCGCGTTCCAGTGACTATCTCGATGGGCAATTGACCTTTCGCGAGCGTCTGATGGTGCGTCATCACTTGATGTTTTGCCCGAACTGCCGGCGCTTTATCCGTCAGATGCGCCTGATGCAGGCGACGCTCAAGCGTATGCCGCAGGAGCCGGTGGAGGGGGTGGATGCGTTGGCCGACCAACTGGTGGCCGAACGACGTAAGGATATGTAGGAGCGAGGGGGACGCCTAGTTCTTGCTCGCGAAAACGTCAACGATAACGCGGGTATTCTGGAGAACCGCGTTGCCTGTGGGTTCTTCGCGAGCAAGCTCGCTCCTACACGTTAGGCATCAGAACTTGGCTTCAGCGTCCAGCTGCAAGGTGTTGGTGTCGGCATCCCGCTGGGTCCGGCTGGCGAAGTCAGCCTTGGTCAGGAAGTAGGTGGCGCCGATGGCGAAGTTCTTGTCGATGTCGTAGCTGACTTTCATCTTGTGACCGCGCGAGCCGGTGGTGCCGTTGGCGAAGTCCGAATCGGTGAAGGCGCCTACGACGGCGTTACGTTGAACGTCGCGGTAGTTGTAGTCCAGGTTCAAACCGAACACCTTGGACTTGGCACCCAGCAACCAGGCGGTGTCCTGGTCGGTCACCGCATCGTTGTTTTTCACGTACTGACCGTAGAACGACAGCGGCACGGCCAGGCCGCCGATGTCTGCTTGTGCAAAGCCTTCGTACAAACGGAATTCGTTGTTGGCCGAGTTGCCGTTGACCGCCAATGCGCAAGGCGTGGTGGTGGTTGTGCAACGGCTGTCTTCGTCATTCTTGTAGGCGTAGATGCTGCCGCCCAAGGTCATTTTCAGGTTGTCGGTGACCGAGAAACGCGTACCCAACTGGCCGGACGTCAGGCGCAGGTCATGGCGAAATTGCACGCCGTCACCGTCCACGTTGTCCTTGAGGTTGTAGTTACCCAGGCTGCCGAACAGTTCTGCGCTGCTCCCCAGCGGGTATTTGTAGGTGACGGCCAGGCCTTCAGGGTTGATGTCGCTATCCCAGATCACGTCGCCCATGTTCACCCACGGTTGCAGCATCTTGCCGCCGATCACGTGCAGGTTCTTGATCTGGTCCGGGTGGTAGTCGATGTAGCCGAGGTCCAGCCAGATCGATTTCTTATCGAAGTAACCATCCTGGTCCTGGTTAGTGGAACGTGCATCGTCGCCGCCGCCGGTGGCGATACGGATACCGGTGTCCACTTGCGGGTTGATTTCGGTGTAGGCACCCAGGCGCGCACGGATACGTTGACGGTCCTTGTCACGCCCACCGTTGTTGGGCTCGCCGTCGATCTTGATGGTTTCCTGACGGAAGCGCACATCACCCTTGAACTGGGTCTTGGCTGCCCAAGCCAATTTCTGGTCGAAGCTGCTCAGCTCGTTGGTTTTTTTCGCAGTGGCCGCGATCTGCTCGTTGGTCTCTTGTTGAGCCTGGCGGGCGATCTGCTGTTCTTTCTGATCCCTGGCCAGCTCCATTTGCAGTTCGGTGTACTGCGCCGCGGTGATCTGGCCGTTGGCCTTGAGCATGTCGAGCAATTTAGCGTCGACTGCAGCGCTGGCCGGAACGCTCAGTGCCAGCAACAGGCCGCCGCACAGGACCGCCGCAGTTTTAGTGGAAGCAAGACGCATATCAATCTCCGAAAGTGAGGAGGGAGGGCAACACCCTCCAGGACACAACCGACCCATGACGGACGGAAAAATGTCGCCCGGTAGACCCGGACGCTCTAAAAACTGGCGTCAGTATCGCGACCGTTTATGACGGAGTAGTGGCTAAGTGATTTCATCTAGATGACAAATCGTTACGCTACGGAACTAAGGGTTTTGAGGTCTGTCCGCGTGTTTTGAGGATGTGCGCGCGGCTGTGATCAGCGATACTCGCCAGGTTTTCATGCCAAGAAACAATGAGGATGCCGATGCCGTTGCAACGCCTGGACAGCCTGTCCGATATCGCTGCGCACACGTGGGATGCCCTGATGCCACAGGCCCAGCCGTTTATGCAGCATGGGTTTCTGAGCGCGCTGGAAGACAGCGCCAGCGTCGGCCCGCATTCGGGCTGGCAGACGGAGCATTTGCTGCACTGGGAAGGCGACCGGTTGATGGCGGCATTGCCGGGTTATCGAAAATGGCATTCTTATGGCGAGTACGTGTTCGATCACGGCTGGGCCGACGCCTGCGAGCGCGCTGGCATCGACTACTACCCCAAGTTGCTGACGGCCGTGCCGTTCAGCCCGGTCGGTGGGCCGCGCGTGTTGGCTGCCAGTGCCGCAGACGCTTTCGAATTGCTCAATAGCCTGCCGGGGTATCTGGAGATCGAAGGCCTGTCGAGCGCCCATATCAACTTTACCGATGCCCTCGCCGATGAAGCCATGGCCCAACACCCCGGCTGGTTGCAACGCCTGGGTTGTCAGTTTCATTGGCAGAACCGAGGCTACCGCGACTTCCAGGATTTCCTCGACGCCCTGAGTTCACGCAAGCGTAAACAGATGCGCAAAGAGCGCGAACAAGTGGCGGGGCAGGGTATCGAGTTCGAGTGGTTGCAAGGCCACGAGCTGAGCGAAGCCCAATGGGATTTTGTCTACGCCTGCTACGCCAACACCTACGCGGTGCGCCGGCAATCGCCCTACCTGACCCGCGCGTTTTTCAGCCTGCTGGCTGAGCGCATGCCCGCAGCCATCCGCGTAGTCTTGGCCAAACAAGGCACGCGCCCGGTGGCCATGGCCTTCAGCCTGCTTGGTGGCGACAGCATCTACGGCCGCTACTGGGGGTGCCTGGCGGAATTCGACCGCCTGCATTTCGAAACCTGCTTCTACCAAGGCATGGACTACGCCATCGCCCACGGCCTGCAACGCTTCGATGCCGGTGCCCAGGGGGAGCACAAATTGATTCGCGGGTTTGAACCGGTGATTACGCGCTCATGGCACTATTTGCGCCACCCGGGGTTGAAGAACGCTGTGGAGGATTTTCTTGAGCGAGAGCGCGTTGGGGTTCTGGCGTATGCCGAAGAGGCGAGGGCGGCTTTGCCTTATCGGCAGGTCTGAACCACCGGTCTGGCAACCGTGCTGACTAACAATAAAATCGCTAATCTGTATGTACAATCGTACATACAGAATGTGCCATGCATTTTGAGTGGGATGAATCTAAGAACAAAGCCAATATTTCTAAGCACGGCATCGACTTTAACGACGTCCCAGATATTTTTCGGCATCCAATGCTGGCCTTGCGCGATGATCGGGCAGATTATGGCAAAGAGCGTTGGATCAGTATTGGCTGGATCAAATTGTTAATGGGTGTGGTCGTATATACCGAGCGGTGTGGTGATGTGATCCGTATCATCTGTGCGCGAAAAGCAACCAAGAAGGAGGCCAAATACTATGACGCAAACATCGAAAACTGATTGGGAGCGCCTGGCCAACATGAATGATAAAGAAATCGACACCAGCGATATTCCTGAGCTGGACGCCGAATTTTTCCGACGCGCCGAGTTACGTGTTCCGGTTAAGCAGGCGGTGACCATTCGACTGGATGCCGATGTTCTGGAGTGGTTCAAAGGTCAAGGCACCGGATATCAGACACGTATTAATCAATTGTTGCGTCAGTACATGCAAGCCCACCAGGGTTGAAGCGCATTCAATAGAGGTCAAGCCGTAAAACACCTTGTAGGAGCGAGCTTGCTCGCGAAGAACGTGCAGGCGACGCGGGTTCACAGCTGTAAGCACTGCGTCATCGTTGGCGTTTTTCGCGAGCAAGCTCGCTCCTACAGGGAGTGGGTCAAGCTGTTTTCTCTGCACCTAACCATCGGTAGGTGATGCCGCCAATCACCGCGCCGAGGATCGGCGCGAGCCAGAACAGCCACAACTGCTGCAGCGCCCAGCCGCCGACAATCAATGCAGGCCCTGTGCTGCGGGCCGGGTTGACCGAGGTGTTGGTCACCGGGATGGAGATCAGGTGGATCAGCGTCAATCCCAGGCCAATGGCGATGGGCGCGAAGCCTGCCGGGGCTCGACGGTCGGTGGCGCCGAGGATGATCAGCACGAACATCGCCGTCATCACCAGCTCACAGACAAAGCCTGCCGCCATGGAATAACCACCGGGTGAATGCTCGCCGTAACCATTGCTTGCCAGCCCGGAGGCCAGTTCGAACCCGGGTTTGCCGCTGGCGATGAAGTACAGCAGTGCGGCAGCGATGGCGCCACCGATCACTTGGGACACGATGTAGGCCGGCAACTCCTTGGCCGGGAACCTGCCGCCGACCACCAGCCCCACCGAGACGGCCGGGTTAAGGTGGCAACCGCTGATATGCCCGATGGCAAACGCCATGGTCAGTACCGTGAGCCCGAAAGCCAGTGACACACCGAGCAGGCCGATGCCTACATTGGGGAACGCTGCGGCCAACACCGCACTCCCGCAGCCACCCAACACCAGCCAAAACGTACCCAGTCCTTCCGTTACGGAACGTTTGAACAGTGACATGAACACTTCCTTAGATTGCTCTATCTGATTAACGGTCTGTGTGGCTTCCCTGCCGCCTTAAATCAGGGCCCTCCTGGGGCCTGATTGCAGTACAGCAGGATTGTGCCGCAAGACCAGTCAGATAGAGAAAGCTGTCAGAATTGTTCGGAATTGAGCGGGGCTTTACCCAACAAAATCAGTCTATACCGACAAATCCCCCGGTTTGATGCTGCCATAACCGCGAATAAAGCCCGCCGTATGCCAGCAACTCGGAATGGCTGCCGCTTTCGGCGATCTGGCCTTTTTCCAGCACCACCAGGCGGTCCATGCGTGCGATGGTCGACAACCGGTGCGCAATCGCAATGACCGTCTTGCCCTGCATCAGGGTTTCCAGGCTCTCCTGGATCGCCGCTTCCACTTCCGAGTCCAGCGCAGAGGTGGCTTCGTCCATGATCAGGATCGGCGCGTCCTTGAGCAGCACGCGGGCGATAGCGATACGCTGACGTTGCCCGCCGGAGAGTTTCACCCCGCGCTCACCCACATGGGCATCCAGCCCGGTGCGTCCCTCGGAGTCCGACAGCAGCGGGATGAACTCATCGGCACGGGCCTTGTGCACCGCCGCCCACAGTTCTTCGTCAGTCGCGTTGGGCTTGCCATACAACAGGTTGTCGCGGATCGAGCGGTGCAGCAACGAGGTGTCTTGGGTGATCATGCCGATCTGTGCGCGCAGGCTTTCCTGGGCCACTTCGGCGATGTCCTGGCCGTCGATGAGGATGCGCCCGCCCTGCAGGTCGTAAAGGCGCAGCAGCAGGTTGACCAGCGTCGATTTGCCTGCGCCGGACGGGCCGATCAAACCTATCTTTTCCCCGGCCTTGATCTCAAGGTTCAGGCCGCCAATGATTCCGCTCTTTTTGCCGTAGTGGAAGTCCACCTGCTCAAAGCGCACCTGGCCGTGGGGCACTGTCAGGCGCGGCGCGTTTTCACGGTCGACCACGGCCAGTGGCTGGGCGATGGTCTTCAGGCCGTCCTGCACGATGCCGATGTTTTCGAAGATGCCGTTGACCACCCACATGATCCAGCCGGACATGTTGACGATGCGGATCACCAGCCCGGTAGCCAGGGCAATCGCACCCACGGAGATCAGCGACTGTGTCCACAGCCACAGGGCCAGGCCAGTGGTGGTGACGATCAGCAGGCCGTTCAAAATACAGATCACGGTGTCCATGCTGGTGAGCACGCGGGCGGCCAGTTGGGTTTTTTCGGTCTGCTCGATGATCGCTTGCTTGGCGTATTCCTGTTCATTCTGCGTATGGGCGAACAGCTTCAAGGTGGTGATGTTGGTATAGCCGTCGACAATTCGGCCCATCAACTTGGAGCGCGCCTCCGAGGAGACCACCGAGCGTTCTTTCACACGAGGTACGAAGTAACGCAGGGCCAGGCTGTAGCAAACGATCCAGGTGATCAGCGGGATCATCAGCCGCCAATCGGCCTCGGCAAACAACACCAGGGCACTGATGGCGTAGATCGACACGTGCCAGATAGCCTCAGCGGTCGCCACCGCCGAGTCACGCAAGGAGTTGCCGGTTTGCATGATCCGTTGGGCGATGCGCCCGGCAAAATCGTTCTGGAAGAAATTCAGGCTCTGCTTGAGCACGTAGCTGTGGTTCTGCCAGCGGATCAGGCTGGTCATGCCGGGGTTGATGGTCTGGTGCACCAGCAAGTCATGCAGGCCGTTGAAGAGCGGGCGCAGCAACAGGGCGACCACGGCCATCCAGATCAGCTCGGCGCTGTGGATCTGGAAGAAGTTTGCCGGCGGCGTGCCCTGGGCCAGGTCGATGATGCGGCTCAGGTAGCTGAACAGCGCGACTTCGATCAGGGCGCCGACCAGTCCCACTACCAAGAGCGCGGCGAAGCACGGCCACACCTGGCGCAGGTAATAGAGATAGAAGGGCAGGACTTTTTCGGGAGGGGCCGCGCTGGGGGCGTCGCGGAAAATATCGATCAGCTGTTCAAAACGACGATAGAGCATTAGGTTTGACGCCCGCCGGGCGGGCTCTCCTTTCAAAGGTGCACGGTGCCGTGCGGGCACCGCGCAAAGCTGCCTGCAGACCTCAGTCGATGCGCTTGGCCGACTTGATGATCACAGGATCGATAGGCACGTTCTGCATGCCTTGCTTGGTGGTGGTCTGGGAGTTGACGATGATGTCGACCACGTCCATGCCCTTGACCACTTTGGCGAACACGGCATAACCGGCATCGCGGCCCGGGTCGAGGAAGGCATTGTCAGCCACGTTGATGAAGAATTGGCTGGTGGCCGAGTTCGGGTCATTGGTGCGAGCCATGGACAAGGTGCCACGCACGTTATGCAGGCCATTGCTGGCTTCGTTCTTGATCGGTGCTTCGGTCGGCTTTTGCGACATTTGCTGGGTGAACCCGCCGCCCTGAACCATGAAGCCCGGGATCACGCGGTGAAAGATCGTGTTGGTGTAGAAGCCCTTGTCGACATAGGCCAGGAAGTTCTTGGTGCTGATCGGCGCCTTGACCGGGTCCAGTTCGATTTCAATCTGGCCGTTGGTGGTGTCGAGCAACACGTGTGGCGCCTTGGCCGGCTCAGCCGCCATCAGGTTGGCAGCGAACAAGGCGGAACCGGCAAAGAAGGCGATTTTTTTCAGCATGGGTCAGTGATCCTGGGTAGTGGTTTCGACGGTCTTTAGAAAATCGAGCAAGGTCGCGTTAAAGACCTCGGGTTGGTCCAAGGGCGTGGCATGGCGGGAATCTTCGATGACCACCAGTCGCGCATCGGGCAGCAGTTTTACATAGATTTCTTTCTGCGCCACGGGGGTGTAGTCATGGTCGGCGCTGATGACCAGGGTTGGACAGGCAATTCTCGACAGTTGTTCCTGCACGCCCCAGCCCACAATGGCGTCGAAGCTGGCGAGATAAGCACGTTTGTCGTTGCTTGCCCAGCGCTCGGCCATCTTGCGGCGCAGGTCGGCCTGCTCAGGTTTGGGGAACAGCCGATCGCCCAAGGCCTTGCCGATGGTGCCCAGGCTGAGCACGCGGGCCAGGGTCCAGCGTTTGGCCCACTGCCAATAGTCATCGGCACTGCGCACCTTGACCTCAGGCGCGCTGTTGACGATGCACAGGCTCTTGACCCGCAGGGGTTCATCCACCGCCAGTTGGAAGGCGATCATGCCGCCCATGGATAAACCCACCACGTGGGCCGCTGGCAGGTCGAGGTGTTCGATCAGCGCGATCAGGTCGAAGGTAAACCCTTTGATGCTGTAGCGCTCTCGGGGTTTGTCCGAGCGACCATGGCCGCGCACGTCAACCACGATCAGGCGGTAGTGCCGGGCGAGTACCGGTATTTGCAGTTCCCAATCCTGGCTGCTGGAGCCCAGGCCGTGGATCAGGATCAGCGGGTTGCCATGACCATATTCTTCGTAATGCAGGCTGCAGCCTTCATGGTCGAACCAGGCCATGGGTGAACTCCGTTTCAGGCTTGTTGGGGAGCGGCAAAGGGCGCGTCCAGGGGAGCGGTGTCAAAGGTGCGCAGCAATTCCACGAGGATCTGCGTGGCGGGCCCCAGGGGTTTGTCTTTGTTGGAGTACAGGTAAAACGTCGGGTTGCGACTGCCGCCTTTTTCCAGGGGAAGCTGCTTGAGCACGCCTTCCTTGAGTTCGCGCTCGATCATGTGCCGGGGCAGCCAGGCAAAGCCCAGGCCGCTGCCGACGAAGGTGGCCGCGGTCGCGAGGCTGCCAACGGTCCAGCGCTGTTCGGCGCCGAGCCAGCCGACGTCGCGCGGTTGCTGGCGGCCGGAGTCACGGATCACCACCTGCATCTGGCTTTCAAGGTCGTGGAAACTCAGCTCACGGTTGAGGCGATGCAGCGAGTGATCGGGGTGGGCCACGGCGACGAACTCCACATCGCTCATTTCCGTGCCCAGGTAGCCTGGGATGATAAACCCGCAAATGGCCAGGTCCGCCATGCCGTCGAGCAGCAACTCTTCGACCCCGGACAGCACCTCTTCGCGCAGGCGCACCCGGCAGCCACGGCTTTGCGGCATAAAAGCGGTTAACGCGCGAACCAGACGTGCGCTGGGGTAGGCGGCATCCACCACCAGGCGCACTTCGGCTTCCCAGCCCTGTTCCATGTGATGGGCGAGGTCTTCCAGTTGGCTGGCGTTTTTCACCAGTTGGCGAGAGCGGCGCAGCAGCACCTCACCGGCCTCGGTCAGCACCGCCTTGCGCCCGTCGATGCGCAGCAGCGGGACGCCGAGTTGGTCCTGCATGCGCGCCACGGTGTAGCTCACCGAAGATTGCGAACGGTGCAGCGCTTCGGCGGCTTGGGCAAAGCCGCCATGGTCGACCACGGCTTGCAAGGTGCGCCATTGATCGAGGGTAACGCGGGGCGCTTTCAAGATGAGCTCCTCTTGTCCTAAGCTGGCGGTCCTTATTGGAGACTGCCGAATGAGAAAATTGTGTTGTGTGTTGCTGGCGCTGCTGCCGATGAGCGCGTTTGCCTATCCTATCGACGTGACGAAAAAGATCGATGGCGTCAGCATTGATTACACCGCGTCCGATGTGGACGCAGACATCAGTTCGATTCAGCTAAGCAACTACGGCACCCAGGATGCTGTGTGTTCGGTAACCTTCACCAACGGCCCGGAATCGCCACGCCGTCGTACCGTGACCGTGCCTGCTGGCAAAAACACTAACACCACGGTCAAGTTCAACCGCGCCATCATCAAGATGCGTATTGCCCTGGACTGCGCGCCAAAATAAAGCACCAGCGGGGCATGCCCACAGGAATACTCCGCATATAAACAAATTTCTAGATGGGTTGTAGCAGTTTTTTGCGCTTTTTTATCGAATGGGCCCTGGTTAACCTTCTCTCCATCGACTTACAGCAATTACCGATGGAGCCTACGAAGCCATGTCCAATGTTCTGATCATCGAAAGCAGTGCGCGCCAGCAGGATTCCATTTCCCGCCAGCTCACCCAACAGTTCATCAGCCAATGGCAAGTCGCCCATCCGGCAGACCACATCACCGTGCGCGACGTTGCGCTCAATCCGGTCCCCCACCTGGATGCCAACCTGCTGGGCGGCTGGATGAAGCCGGCGGAGCAGCGTAACGACGACGAACAGGTGTCCCTGGACCGCTCCAACGAGTTGACTGACGAACTGCTGGCCGCCGACGTGTTGGTGATGGCCGCGCCGATGTACAACTTCGCCATCCCCAGCACCCTCAAAGCCTGGCTGGATCACGTGTTGCGGGCCGGTGTGACCTTCAAGTACACCGCTACCGGGCCCCAGGGTTTGTTGACCGGCAAGCGCGCCATCGTGCTCACCGCGCGCGGCGGTATCCACACGGGTGCTACCTCGGATCATCAGGAACCGTACCTGCGCCAGGTCATGGCATTTATCGGCATTCATGACGTCACCTTCATTCACGCCGAAGGCGTCAACCTGGGCGGCGACTTCCAGGAGAAGGGCGTCAATCACGCCAAGGCACTGCTGGCCCAGGTGGCCTGAGGCGTTAATCGTCAGATAATCCCGTGCTGCTTATATAGCCCCACGCAAACCCTTCAAGTACGCGTATCGAACCTCCCTTTGCACTTTTTGCTCCTGAGTGCTCCTGCCCGACTGCCGCTTTAGCGAGGTCGGGTTTTTTTTGCGCCGAGTTTCTTCAAGCCCCAAAAAGCTTTAATGTCGCGCCCATTCGAAATGAGGCGCGCATGGGCTATCTACTGGTTGTCACCCTGATTCAGGCATTTTCCTTCAGCTTGATTGGCGAATACCTCGCCGGTCACGTCGACAGCTACTTTGCCGTGCTGGTGCGTGTGGTGCTGGCCGGGCTGATCTTTATTCCGCTGACGCGCTGGCGCTCGGTGGAGCCCGCGTTCATGCGCGGCATGTTGGTGATCGGCGCATTGCAGTTCGGCGTGACCTACGTATGCCTGTACCTGAGCTTTCGCGTGTTGACGGTGCCGGAAGTGCTGCTGTTCACCATCCTCACACCGCTGCATGTGACGCTGATCGAGGACGCGCTTAATCGCCGCTTCAATCCCTGGGCGCTGGTGGCGGCCCTGGTGGCGGTGGGTGGTGCGGCGGTGATTCGTTTCGATCAGATCACCCCGCACTTTTTGATGGGGTTCTTGCTCCTGCAATTGGCCAACTTCACCTACGCCGCCGGGCAAGTCATGTACAAGCACCTGGTGGCGCGTTATCCCAGTGACCAGCCGCACTTTCGGCGTTTCGGTTATTTCTATCTGGGCGCCTTGTTGGTGGTGTTGCCGGCGTTCCTGCTGTTCGGCAAAGCTGACTTCCTGCCGCAAGCGCCACTGCAATGGGGCGTACTGGTGTTCCTCGGGTTGGTCAGCACCGCGCTGGGCATGTACTGGTGGAACAAGGGCGCCTGCCTGGTCAATGGCGGCACCCTGGCGGTGATGAACAACCTGCATGTGCCGGTGGGGTTGCTGCTGAACCTGCTGATCTGGAACCAGCACGAGCCGCTGGGCCGTTTGGCCCTGGGCGGTCTGGTGATTCTGGGGGCGGTGTGGATCAGCCGGCTGGGTGTGCGTCGGGCGGTGCCGTCGCCATTGTGATCACCACCTTGCCTTTGGCGCGGCCTTGTTCGACATAGTCCAGGGCCGCCGCCGTGGATTCGAAAGGAAAGGTACGGTCGATGACCGGCCGGATAATCCCGGACTCAACCAACGCGGTGATTTCATCCAGTTGGGCGCCACTGGCACGCATGAACACAAAGTCATAGCTCACGCCTTGCTTGCGTGCTTTCCTGCGGATACCGCTGCTCAACACACCCATGACCAGGCCTAATACCCATGGCAGGTTCTGGGCGCGGGCGAAGGCGGGCGTCGGCGGCCCGGAGATGGAGATGAGTTGACCGCCGGGCTTGAGAATCTTCAGTGACTTGGCCAGCGCATCCGCGCCTAGGCTGTTGAGCACCACATCGTAATCTCGCAGCACGGCCTCGAAGGCTTGCTGTTTATAGTCGATCACCACATCCGCCCCCAACGCCTTGACCCACTCCACATTGGCGGTGCTGGTGGTGGTCGCGACAAAAGCGCCCAAATGCTTGGCCAGTTGGATGGCGATACTGCCCACCCCGCCTGAGCCCGCATGAATGAACACCTTCTGGCCTTTCTTCAGTTTCGCGGTTTCCACCAGCACCTGCCACGCCGTCAGCGCGACCAGGGGCAGGGACGCGGCTTGTTCCATGTTGATATTCGTGGGTTTGCGCGCCAGTGCGTCTTCGCGCACGGCAATCAACTCGGCGAAGGTGCCGATACGCTGCTGGGGCGGGCGGGCGTAGACTTCGTCCCCCGGCTTGAAGCGTCGTACCGCCGCGCCGACGCTGAGCACCACGCCGGCCAGGTCATTGCCCAGTGTCAACGGCAACGCATAGGGCAGGATCAGTTTGAATTCGCCTTTGGCGATCTTTGCATCCAGCACATTGACGCTGCTGGCCCGCACCTGAACCAGCACGTCGTGCTCACCCACGACAGGCGCGGGGGCCTCGATGAGGCGGCCGGGCTGCTTGCCGTACCGCTCGATGGAAAATGCCTTCATGGTTCAACGCTCGTTGCTTTAATGAGAAGGGCAGGCGCGGAGCACGCCTGCTACCGGTTGATCAGGCGTTGGCCAGATAACGCTCAGCAACCTGAGACTGCTTGATCTGCGTCAGCAGGCCTTGTCGCGCAGCTTGCAACGCATCCCAGCGGGCGCCGTCCTGCAACGGCGGAATGGTCACCGGCTCGCGGCGATCGAAACCCACCAACGCCGCGTCCACCAGATCGCCCACTTCCATCACGTCCGTGAGGGTGTTGATATCAATGCCCGCACGTTCCCAGATCTCGGTACGTGTGGCGGCGGGCAGCACGGCTTGCACGTACACGCCTTTGGGCGCCAGTTCCAGGCTCATGCCCTGGGACAGGAACAGCACGAACGCCTTGGTCGCGCCGTAGACCGTCATGCCGAATTCCGGGGCCAGGCCCACTACCGAGCCAATGTTGATGATAGCGCCGTTGCCCGCTGCCGCCAGGCGCGGGGCGATGGCACTGGCCAGGCGTACCAGCGCGGTGGTGTTAAGGGCGACCAACTGCGCGACGCTGTCGGTGGATTGTTCGATAAAACCGCCGGACTGCGCGGCGCCGGCATTGTTGACCAGGGTGCCAATGCTGGCGTCATCGCGCAGGCGCGCTTCAACCACTGCCAGGTCCGCGCTCTGGGTCAGGTCGGCCGGGAGGATATCAATGCTGACGGCGTGGTGTTCACGCAGTCGGGCGGCGAGCGCTTCCAGGCGCGTGACGTCACGGGCGACCAGTACGAGGTCGTGGCCGCGTGCGGCAAAGCGTTCGGCGTAGGCGGCGCCAATGCCGGTCGAAGCGCCAGTGATCAGAACGGTGTTGGAAGTGCTCATGGTGTGATGCTCTGTGAGTGCGAGGAGGTTTTATGATGTCGATCATAATCAAAGCTGTCAACGGTTTTGATTATGATCGACATCATAGTAATATGCCTATCTCGCAAGCTGGCAGGACCACTGACATGAAGATCACCAAGGCGCAGTCACAGAACAATCGGGCTCATATCGTCGCGACAGCTTCCGAGTTGTTCCGTGAGCGGGGTTTCGATGGGGTGGGCGTGGCCGAGTTGATGGCCGCGGCCGGGTTTACCCAAGGCGGCTTTTACAAGCACTTCGGTTCCAAGGCGGACCTGATGGCGGAAGCAGCCGCCAACAGCCTGGCGCAGTCACTGGCCGACAGCGCAGAGATGGAGGTGGAGCAGTTTTTCGAGGTTTACCTGTCCAGGCAGCACCGCGATCATCGCGGCGGCGGATGCACCTTGGCGGCGTTGTGTGCCGATGCTGCCCGTCAATCGGACACGCTGAAGGCGACCTTCGCCGAGGGTTTGGAAAATACCCTGCAGGCCTTGGAAGCAAAATACAGCGCGGCTCATGACGGGCCACAGGAAGACGTGCGGGCGAAAATGCTCGACAGCATGGCCCATGCCATCGGCGCAATCATGCTGTCGCGGGCGTGCCCGGACGATTCCGCCCTGGCCGATGAAGTGCTTGAGGTGTGCCGCAAGGAGATTACGGCATCACTGCCGTAATCCCGTTCGCATCACCTTATGCCGTTTCGGCGACGGGCACCGGCATGGCCCCAGCCAACGCCGGCAGCACGCCGGCGCGCAGGTCATTGCCACTCGGCTGCTGATACAGGCTCAGCCCGAACTCCGGCAACACGGCCAATAGATAATCGAAGATATCCCCCTGGATCCGCTCGTAATCGCCCCACGCCGTGGTGCGGGTAAAGCAGTAGATCTCCAGCGGCACGCCCTGGGCGGCGGTTTGCATCTGGCGCACCATGCAGGTCATGTTCGGCTGGATGTCCGGGTGGCTTTGCAGGTACGCCAGGGCGTAGGCGCGGAAGGTGCCGAGGTTGGTCATGCGCCGACGGTTGGCCGACAGTTGCGCGCTGTGGCCCTGGGCCTCGTTCCAGGCCTTGAGTTCGGCCTGTTTGCGGCTGATATAGCCGCTGAGCAGGTGTACCTGGGTCATGCGCACTTCTTCCTCATCGTTCAGGAAACGCACGCCGCTGGCGTCGATGTACAGGCTGCGTTTGATACGGCGCCCACCGGAGGCCTGCATGCCACGCCAGTTTTTGAACGACTCGGACATCAGGCGCCAGGTGGGGATGGAAACGATGGTCTTGTCGAAGTTCTGCACCTTCACCGTGTGCAGCGTTATATCCACCACATCACCATCGGCGCCGACCTGAGGCATTTCGATCCAGTCACCCACGCGCAGCATGTCGTTGCTGGTCAATTGCACGCTGGCGACGAACGACAGCAGGGTGTCCTTGTACACCAACAGAATTACCGCCGACATCGCACCCAGGCCTGACAGCAGCAACAGCGGCGAGCGGTCGATCAGGGTGGCGACGATGATGATCGCGCCAAACACGAACAGCACCATTTTCGCCAGTTGCACATAGCCCTTGATCGAGCGGGTGCGTGCGTGTTCGGTGCGTGCGTAGATATCCAGCAGCGCGTTGAGCAGGGCGCTAATCGCCAGCACCATGAACAGAATGCTGATCGCCAAGGCCACGTTGCCGATGAACAGGATGGCGGTCTTGCTCAGGTCCGGCACCAGGTACAGGCCGAACTGGACCACCAGCGACGGCGTCATTTGCGCCAGGCGATGAAAGACTTTGTTGTGCCGCAGGTCGTTCAGCCAGTGCAGGGCCGGTTGCCGGCCGAGCAATTTGACCGCGTGCAAGATGAGGTAACGGGCGACCCGTCCCACCACCAATGCCACCACCAGCAACACCAGCAAGCCGAGGCTGGAATGCAGGACCGGGTGTTCATCGAGGGTGCCCCAAAGGTCTTTGACGTTGAGCCAGAGCTGTTTGATATCCATGAGTGAACCGATTCTTCTTTAAGACAACACGGGGCGATTAGAGCATTTAAGTGCAACAAAGTTGACGCCCTGGACAAAATCGCTGACAAAAAAGCAGCTGATTAGCCCCGTTCGCGTAAAGAAACTCGGTTTGGGCGCCCGAAACCGGTAACCTATGCAGCTGATATTTTGTATTTCTTCGAGGTAGCACCCGTGTTTTCCCAATTCGCCCTGCACGAACGCCTGCTCAAAGCCGTGGCCGAGCTTAAATTTGTCGAGCCTACGCCTGTGCAAGCAGCGGCCATCCCGCTCGCGCTGCAAGGGCGTGACCTGCGGGTGACGGCGCAAACCGGCAGCGGCAAGACCGCCGCTTTCGTCCTGCCGGTGCTCAACCGCCTGATCGGCCCGGCCAAGGTGCGCGTCAGCATCAAGACCCTGATCCTGCTGCCGACCCGCGAGCTGGCCCAGCAGACCCTCAAGGAAGTCGAGCGCTTCTCGCAGTTCACCTTCATCAAGTCCGGCATCATTACCGGTGGCGAAGACTTCAAGGTCCAGGCCGCCATGCTGCGCAAGGTGCCGGATATTCTGATCGGCACCCCAGGGCGCATGATCGAGCAGCTCAACGCTGGCAACCTTGACCTCAAGGAAGTCGAAGTACTGGTGCTCGACGAAGCCGACCGCATGCTCGACATGGGCTTTGCCGATGATGTGCAACGTCTGGTCGGCGAGTGCGTCAACCGCCAGCAGACCATGCTGTTCTCCGCCACCACCGGTGGTTCGACCCTGCGCGACATGGTCGCCAAGGTGCTGAACAACCCTGAGCACTTGCAGGTCAACAACGTCAGCGACCTGAACGCCACCACGCGCCAGCAAATCGTTACCGCTGACCATAACGTGCACAAAGAACAGATCCTGAACTGGTTGCTGGCCAACGAGACCTACCAGAAGGCCATCGTGTTCACCAACACCCGTGCCGCCGCCGACCGTATCTACGGGCGCCTGGTTGCGCAGGAATACAAGGCGTTCGTGCTGCACGGCGAGAAAGACCAGAAGGACCGCAAGCTGGCCATCGACCGCCTCAAGGCGGGCGGCGTGAAGATCCTGGTGGCCACCGACGTTGCCGCACGCGGCCTCGACGTGGACGGCCTGGACCTGGTGATCAACTTCGACATGCCACGCAGCGGCGACGAATACGTGCACCGTATCGGCCGTACCGGCCGGGCCGGCAACGATGGCCTGGCCATCTCGCTGATCTGCCACGGCGACTGGAACCTGATGTCGAGCATCGAACGCTACCTGAAGCAGTCGTTCGAGCGCCGCACCATCAAGGAAGTCAAAGGCACGTACACCGGGCCGAAGAAGGTCAAGGCGTCGGGCAAGGCCGTTGGCGTGAAGAAGAAAAAGACCGACGCCAAGGGCGACAAGAAGAAAACCGGCGCCAAGTCGCCGACCAAGCGCAAGATCGCCAACCGGCCGAAGACCGACAACCTGTCGCTCGTCAGCAAGGACGGCATGGCCCCGCTCAAGCGCCGCAAGCCAGAAGCTCCGGCTGCCGAATAAGCAGGCGGGCATAAAAAAACCGGACGATGTCCGGTTTTTTTTCGCCATCAGTTTTTGGTTTTGGCGGCCGCTTCCTTGAGCTCTTTGAGCCGCGCATCGATCAACTGGCACTTGTCGGGAAACTCGGCGCTTTCGGTATCCAGGTCCATTTTCTGCAACTGGTCATTCATCTCCTTGGCCTTGGTCGGGTTCTGCTCTGTGAGCTTGGTCACTTGCTTGGCGAGTTCTTCGCGCTTGGCGGTGGCCTCCTCGGGCGTGCAGGCCCAGGCGGGCAGGGCGCTTAGCAGCGTGGCGGCGAGAGTCAGCTTCATCAAGGTTTTCATGGTCGGACTTCCTTGGCAGTGATGTGCAGTTGAGGTGGCGAACCTCTGGAAAGTTCAGAGAAATGACGCCCGTCCGTTCGGTTGAACGGCCAGTGCCAGGACGTGTCACTCCCTTAGACGGGCTAACTCCATCGGCCTGCAGGAGGAATCAGGATGAAGGCTTACAATTGGGATCTGATCGAACGTCTGCTGCATGAAGTGCAGAACGGCGAGGGCAGCTTTGCCCCGCGCAAATACGCCGAGCAGGAAGCGGCCGAGAAGGCGACGGCCGGCGAGGACACTGGCAACCTGGATGCGCTGAAGAAGACCGCTGCCGATTACGAGGCGCTGCTGTTCAAGCGTGGCTTTATCGAGTCGCGGCCGGAAGAAGAGGGCGGCAATGGCGAGAACTTCATCCTGACGGCGCTGGGTGCGCAATTGCTGGCGCTGATCGACAGCTCGATTCCGGGCAATGATCATCCGCGCCAGGTGTTGGATGAGCAGGCTGACGCGCTTGATCCGGCAACCTTCGCTGAAGTGGCCTCCAAAGCCCAGATCGCCTGATCCTCTTATGCCCCGGCGCCCCCGAGGGTGCCGGGTGAACCTGTCGAATCGGTAATCTGCCGCTAAGGTTGCTGACAGCCGGCGACTTCTAATCTGCTGCCATTCAACTCACGGACTTGAATCGGCATGCACTCCACAACCTCCAGACGCACATTCGTCAAAGGCCTGGCCGCAGGCGGCCTGCTGGGCGGGCTCGGGCTTTGGCGCCCGCCGGTGTGGGCACTGACCAGCCCCGGCCAGCCCACGGTACTCGCCGGCAGCGAATTTGACCTGTTTATTGACCAGACCCCCGTCAACCTGACCGGCCGTGCGCGCACCGCGTTGACCGTCAACGGCAGCCTGCCCGGCCCGCTGTTGCGCTGGCGCGAAGGCGACACCGTGACCCTGCGCGTGAAAAACCGCCTCGGGGAGCCCACCTCGATCCACTGGCACGGCATCCTGCTGCCATCGACCATGGACGGCGTGCCCGGCCTGAGCTTCAAGGGCATCGAGCCGGGCGGCCTTTACGTCTACCAGTTCAAGGTCAAACAGCACGGCACTTACTGGTATCACAGCCATTCCGGGCTTCAGGAACAGCAGGGCGTGTATGGTCCGCTGGTCATCGACCCCAAGGAGCCCGAGCCGTATGCCTACCAGCGCGACTACGTGGTGATGCTGTCGGACTGGACCGACGAAGACCCCGTCGCCCTGATGAAGACCCTCAAAAAGCAGTCCGATTACTACAACCTGCACAAACCCACCCTGGGCGATTTCATCCGGGATGTGGGCGAGCAGGGCTGGTCGGCCACGGTTGCCGACCGGCTGATGTGGGCACAAATGAAGATGAACCCCACCGACCTTGCGGACGTCAGCGGCGAGACCTACACCTACTTGCTCAACGGCCAGCCGCCTGGGCAGAACTGGACCGCGGTGTTCAAACCGGGAGAAAAGATTCGCCTGCGCTTTATCAATGGCTCGGCGATGACCTATTTCGATGTGCGTATTCCCGGGTTGAAGATGACCGTGATCGCCGCGGATGGGCAGCCGGTGAAGCCGGTGAGCGTCGATGAATTCCGTATCGCCGTGGCGGAAACCTACGATGTGCTGGTCGAGCCCGTAGCAGACGCCTACACCCTGTTTGCCCAGTCCATGGACCGCACAGGGTTTGCTCGTGGCACCCTTGCCAGGCAGCAGGGCGCGACGGCGCCGGTACCGTCGCTGGATCCGCGCCCGTGGCTGACCATGGACGATATGGGCATGGGCGGCATGGACCACGGCGCGATGGCCGATATGCCAGGCATGGAAGGCATGGATCACAGTGCCATGGGCATGGCGATGCAGAACCACCCCGCCAGCGAGCAGAACAACCCGCTGGTGGACATGCAAGCGATGAACCCGGTGCCCAAGCTGGACGACCCTGGAATCGGCCTGCGCAACAACGGCCGCCGGGTGCTCACCTATGCCGACCTGCGCAGTACCTTCGAAGACCCCGATGGCCGCGCCCCCTCGCGCACGCTTGAATTGCACCTCACCGGGCATATGGAGAAGTTCGCCTGGTCGTTCAATGGCGTGAAGTTTTCCGATGCCGAACCCCTGCAACTGACCTACGGCGAGCGCGTGCGGTTGGTGTTGGTCAACGACACCATGATGGCCCACCCGATTCACCTGCATGGCTTATGGAGCGACCTGGAGGACGAAAACGGCCAGTTCCAGGTGCGCAAACATACGATCGACATGCCACCGGGCTCCCGTCGCAGTTACCGCGTCACCGCCGATGCCCTGGGGCGCTGGGCCTATCACTGCCACCTGCTGTACCACATGGAAATGGGCATGTTCCGTGAGGTGCGCGTGCATGAATAAGGAAGCGAGCATGAACCGTTGTGTTCTACCCGTTTGCATCGCCTTCGCCGCGCTGGGGTTCGCCCCATGGGCGTTGGCGGCCGAGGATGAATTTCAGGGCATGAGCCCGGCGACGCCAGCGCTGACCGAAAGCCTTACGCCGATTCCGGCGCTGACCGACGCAGACCGTGCAGCGGTCTACAACGCGCCGGGAGGGCATCAGGTGCACGACAGCGGCGTGAACTCGATGCTGCTGATCAACCAGTTGGAATGGCAGGGCGGCGACGGCAACGCGCAGAGTTGGGACATCAAGGGTTGGGTCGGCGGTGATATCGACCGGTTGTGGCTACGCAGTGAAGGCGAGCGCAGCGCCGGCCGCACTGAAAGCGCCGAAGCCCAAGCGTTATGGGGGCATGCCATCAGTCCGTGGTGGGACCTGGTCGGCGGCGTGCGCCAGGACTTCAAACCCGGCGACAGCCAGACCTGGGCGGCCTTTGGCCTACAAGGCATGGCGCTCTACAACTTCGAGGCCGAAGCCACGTTGTTTGTTGGCGAATCGGGGCATACCGCGGCACGCTTGGAAGGTGACTACGACATCCTGCTCACCAACCGCCTGATCCTGCAGCCTACCGCAGAACTCAATTTCTATGCGCAGAACGATCCGCAACGCGGTATCGGTTCGGGCTTGTCAGAAAGTGAACTGGGCCTGCGCTTGCGCTACGAAATTCGCCGGGAGTTTGCGCCCTACGTTGGGGTCAGTTGGAATCGGGCTTATGGCCAGACCGCGCAATATGCACGGGACGAAGACGAGGACATTCACCAACTGCGCTGGGTAGTTGGCGTGCGCCTGTGGTTCTGACGGGAGGCTCGCATCAAGACTGCGCGCTTTTCAGGCATTTGAGTGCCTGGAAGTCGCTGCGGACCTTGTCGATTTTCTGGGTGAGTTTCAGGCGCTGCGCTGCAGAGCTTTGGGCCATCACGTCGACGAGCAAGCTGCGCGCGGCGGCTTCGGTCTGGGCATAGGCGGCGCGGTATTGCGGGGTCCACAGGCTTTCACGATCCACCAGCAATTGCTGGATTTTCTGCGGGAAATCGGCACTGTGACGCTGTTGCAGCGCCTCGATAAATTGCGCCTGCCAATGGGCGCGGTTACCGACCCATGCCTGGTTTTGCGCGCCCAACTCGATGGACCAGGCCGTCACGCGGTTTTGCTGGCCGGTGCTCAACGGGCCAATCCAGGCGTCAAGGCGCTTGCTCATGCGTTCGGCGCGATCCTTGATTTGCTGGGCCAGCGGCGGCTTGAGGTATTCGTCCTGGCGTTTGCGCAGGTCCTTGGCCAGGGCATCGCTCATGTCCTTGACCTGCTGATCGTCCAGGCCTTGCAGCAATTGCACGGCTGATGGGGTGATTTCTCGCGCAATCTCGGCAATTGCCTGTTTGGCTTCGACAGTACGGGTTTGCAACGCGGCGTCGGTGACCTGGTTGCTGTCGACCATCTGCTGCAGGCGGTCGAGCCAGTCCAGGTAGCCAGGCAATTGCGTGGTGCAGTGCCAGGCCAGGTGTTCCTTGAGGGTGTCGTTGAACCAGCTCTTCTGCCCGGCATTCATGTCCAGGTAATCGTTGAGGGTCCAGGGAATGATCACGTCGAGGTTACGGTAGGCCAGGCCCACGCGATTACAACCGGCAAGCACCAGGCTCAGGGTCAGCAGTACCATCAGGAGTTTGAGCCGGCGCAACATGGGCAGGTCCTTGCATGGAGGGCGTTAATGCATGTGAACCTGCGCGGGGTGCGACAGTTCAGCCCATCAATAAAACGACCGTGCAGCCTTCAAGGTCAACAGCCCATCACATTGCGAATTGTGTCCAGAGTAGGCCGAGCAGTCACTCCCGCTGAGGCTGGAGCCGCTGTAGATCAGGTCCAGGTCAATGCCTTTCCAGGCCCGGGAAAACTGTACCGACCAATCGCTGAAACTGCTGATGGCGCCGTTCTCTACCGAGACCGGCGTGCCCAGTTGATGGGTGGTGTACTTCATGCTGACGCCGATGCCAAAAGGCTGGGTGCCGCCCAGATCGGCAAACAGGGTGCTGTCCTGGCGGTCGGGGTCGTTGCTGAAAGACACGCCAAAGCGGTTGCCCAGCAGGTTCAGCCCGCCGTAGAACTCCTGGCTGTCGAGGGGGCTGACCTTGGGGTAGCTGTAGTGGATCAAGCCGACTTCGTAGCCCAGGGTCTGGTCGAACGGACGCTTGAAGCCCATGTAGGAGTCGACTTCAAGGTTATTGGCCGACGACAGGCCCATGTTCGGGGAAAACTGGCCGAAATACAGGCCGCTGTCGTGGGTAAGGTCCAGGCCACCGTGGAACGAGTCGCTGCCGGGGGTGGTCGGCTTGACCAGGCCCTGGGCCATGGTACGGCTGGGGGTTGTACCTAACTTCAGGTCGAAGTCACCCAATTCGCGCTGGAAGATATGCGCTTGGGCCAAAGGACTGGCGACCAGAATGCTGACCACGAAAATACAGCGTTTAAGCATGCTTCACTCCATGAAAAGCGAGGAGCAGTAACGGAAAGGTTCAGGCGGATGCCCGTGCTAGACGTGTGCAAGGATACCGGCGAATGCCAGGCGTTGAGGCCCGTTCGTCGATTAGCTGCGTATTGAAGGTGTTAGGAGGGGGTTGCAACTCTAGTCCTAGCGCCTTGAAGGCAAGACGCTTAGGGACCAGATGCAGTGCGCGGGTAAGACTATTACTTCTTGCCCAGGCTGATCTGCTTGGACGGGCCGAAAGTCTGGCCGCTCACGCCCTTGGCAATTTGCTGGATTTCGCCGCCGGACTTGAGGAACGCAGCGATCTGGCTGTTGATCGATTCGCTGGTTTCAACGGCGGGAGCTGGCTTTGCTTTGCTGTTGGATGCTTTTACACGCATGGCGGCCACTAACCTGTAGAAAATTAACTTGGCCAGGCATCGTACAGGAAATACTTGACAATTGCTTGGCAAATATCCCTCAGAATTAATACGCAGCGTTGGAAATAGCCGAAGTTCAGCGCCGAAATAACGCGCTAACTTACTGTTTTAGCAAGAAACCACAGCCTGGGTGGCCCGCTGGTGGCCTGCTCAAAGTGAACCGAACGATCAGACGAGTGGGGCGTTGCCATTGGAACGCCATGCCAGCCCGCGATTTTTCAGGCGCGCGCGCGTGCAGGGCCCAACTCGGGTAGAATGCCGCCCACGCAATGAGGGTATTGGAAATGGCTTTAGTCGGGCGCTACAACAGCTTGCAAGTGGTCAAGCATACTAACTTTGGTTTGTACCTCGATGGTGCGCAAGATGGGGAAATCCTCTTGCCTAATCGGTATATCCCTAAAGATATTCCCAGTGAAGATGAAGACTGGCTCAACGTTTTCATTTATCTGGACAGCGATGACAAACTTATCGCTACCACCGAAAAACCCAAAGTTCAAGTCGGTGAATTCGCCAGTTTGAAAGTTGTGGAAGTCAACAGCATTGGCGTGTTCCTTGATTGGGGATTGCCCAAGGATCTGCTGCTGCCGTACTCGGAAGAAAAACGCCAGATGACCGCGGGCGAATATTGCGTGGTGCACGTCTACCTCGACAAGCACACCAAGCGCATCACCGCCACCGCTCGCCTTGACCGTTACCTGGACAAGACGCCGGCCAACTACCAGGTGGGCCAGGAAGTCGATCTGCTGGTGGCCGAAGCCACCGACATGGGCTTCAAGGCGATCATCAACAATAAGCACTGGGGCCTGATCCACAAGAACGAAGTGTTCAAGTTCCTGCGCCCGGGCAAGGAAGAGAAGGGGTTCATCAAAGAGATCCGCGCCGATGGCAACATCAGCCTGAGCCTGCAACCGGTGGGCCAGGAAGCGGCCTCCAGCCTGAACTCGAAGATCCTCGCCAAGTTGCGCGACAACAACGGCACCCTGCCGGTCAGCGACAAAAGCGACCCGGCGGTGATCAGCAACTTGTTCGGCGTGAGCAAGGGCAACTTCAAGAAGGCTATTGGCGCGCTCTACAAGCAAGGGCAGATCGTGATTCATGCGGACCGCATTGAACTAAGCTGAGTACAGGCTGCTCTCCTGTAGAAGCGAGCTTGCTCGCGAAAATATTCCAGGCGCAGTGTGGCGTCGGATGTACGTTTTTCGCGAGCAAGCTCGCTTCTACAGGGTTGTGTCATGTCGAAAAGAACGGTTTTTGCCTACCTTGGCACCTTGCTCGCCTTCCTGGTCCTCGACGGCCTCTGGCTCGGCGTGCTCATGGGCTCCACCTATAAATCCCTGCTCGGCGCGCTGATGCTTGATCAGCCACGCCTGTTGCCTGCGGTATTGTTCTATCTCCTGTATGTCCTCGGTTGCGTAGTATTGGTGGTCTTGCCCAGCGCCAGTTGGCAGCGCGCCGCGCGTTTGGGCGCCTTGCTTGGCCTGGTGGCCTACGGCACCTATGACCTGAGCAACTGGGCCACGCTTCAGGGTTGGTCTGCCGGGTTGGCGCTGATGGACATGGCGTGGGGCACCTGCCTAACCGCCATTTGCTGCACCGTTGGCCACTGGTGTGCAAATCGGCTGCGCCGGTAGCGGGCGGTTGATCAGTACTGAACCGGCTAATAACAACCCGGTACCGGCGACGACCAGCGCCGGTTGCAGGCCGCCACTGAGGTGGCTGCTGACCGACGCCAACAGGGGCCCGCTCAATTGGCCGACGGCGAAGCTGGCGGTCAGCAACCCCGTGCTGCGTTGGTAGCCATGGGGCGCGACTTCTCTGAGCCGTGCCATCACCAGTTGCATGCAAGCCAGAAATGGCGCACCGCACAGCAACACGCCCAGCGCCAAGCCCCAGCCATTGCCAAGCAGGCAGGCGAACACCCCGGCCGCTTGCAGCCATAAAGTCGCCATCAACCAGCGACGGGTGGTATTCGGGTGC
The DNA here is from genome assembly GCF_029201605.1 of Pseudomonas sp. FJ2-5-13. NCBI lineage: Bacteria > Pseudomonadati > Pseudomonadota > Gammaproteobacteria > Pseudomonadales > Pseudomonadaceae > Pseudomonas > Pseudomonas sp. FJ2-5-13. Next base: position 4,318,706 of record NZ_CP104045.1, on the reverse strand, counting down.
TTGCGGCGCAGGATCGCCACCCCTACACCCAGCGCGGCCGCCAAGCCAAAGCAGGGCCAGAACAGATCGGCCTGCCAGGCGCCTTGGAGTTGTGCGCTGGCCATCTGCGAAAGAAAGGTCGCCGGGATGATGTAGCCCAGGCCGTACAGGAAATAAATCCAGCACAAGTGCGCGATGCTACCGTTGCTCCCCGCGCTGAAGACCTGGGTAACCGTGACGGCCGGCTTGGGTAAAAACGGCAGGATCGCCAGCAGCACCACCAGCGCTACCGTCCCGTAGAGCAACCACAGCGTGGCAGAGCTTTGCCCTAATAGGTTGGAAACCAACGCCAGCAGCCCCGTCAGCACAATCCCCAACCCCGGCCCTGCAAACACCAACGCACCCAGGCGCGGGCGGCCAGCGGCAATCGCCAGTGGCTGGCTCAGGCTGGTAATCATCACCAGGGCCCAGGCACTGGCGACCCCGGTGCCAAAGCGCAGCAACAAGTGCGGCCAGAACCCGTTAGCCCAGGAGGACGCCAGGGTCAGCAATACGCACAGCCACAACCCGCCGTAGAGGCGCCCGCGCACATGCTGATGGCTACGGGCAAAGATCGAGTCCACCGCGCCGACGAAATAACCCAGGTAGTTGGCGGCAGCGAGCAGGCCGGCGCCGGTCAGGTCGATCTGGCCTTCACTGAGCAAATGCGGCATTTGCGGAGTCAGGGCGAAGCGGCCAATGCCCATGGCCATCATCAGAGCGACGAAGCTGGCGAGTAAACGAATCAGCGGGGACATGTTCAGGTTTCCTGCAAAGAAGCGAATGCCTTGCAGGCTAAGACGGATTGACTTTCTGTAAAATTGAATAATAGTGAGTAACTTGTTCAGTTTTGGAGAAAGTAATGGAGTTCAGTCAATTGCGCATTTTCCAGGCCGTGGCGGAAGAGGGCTCCATCACCCGCGCCGCCGAGCGCCTGCATCGCGTGCCGTCCAACCTGTCGACCCGGCTTAAACAAATGGAAGAGCAATTGGGTGTCGACCTGTTCGTGCGCGAGCGCCAGCGTTTGCAGCTTTCTCCGGCGGGCAAGGTACTGCTGGACTACAGCACTCGCCTGCTGGCGCTGCATGATGAAGCCCACGGCGCTGTACAAGGGGGGCAGCCCGCCGGCGATTTCGTCCTGGGCAGCATGTACAGCACTGCCGCGGTTCATTTGCCCAAGCTGCTGGCGCGCTATCACAAGACCTACCCCATGGTGAACCTGCAGGTGCAGTCGGCGCCCAGTGGGGAGTTGCTGGAAGGGCTGATTACCGGGCGCCTGGACGCAGCCTTCGTCGACGGCCCGCTGACCATCGCCACCCTGGATGGCGTACCGCTGTGCGAAGAGCGCCTGGTGCTGATTTGTGAGGCTGATCACCCGCCAGTACGCGGCCCCCAGGATGTGGCGGGCCGTGCGGTGTTCACGTTCCGGCGCAGTTGCGCCTACCGCACGCGCCTGGAAACCTGGTTTTCCCACGAGCGTGTGGCGATGGGGCGAGCCATCGAGATCGAGTCTTACCAAGGCATGCTCGCCTGCGTGATCGCAGGTTCCGGCGTGGCGTTGATGTCTGAGTCCATGCTCGCAAGCCTTCCCGGCAGGGACAGCGTGTCCGTTCATCCGCTGACCGGGCCTTTTGCCACTGCGACCACCTGGCTGATGTGGCGAAAGGGTATGCTCGGCGCTAACCTCAATGCATGGATCGACCTGCAGCAAGACGGCAACCCGCGATGCGTGCAAGACACACGTGCCATTGCTTGAACGATCCGTCAGGATTCGGATCAATTCAGTAATAGTTCGTTGTGGTTTCCTTCAAGCATTACCTAGGACTTAGGGCTACTATCACTGTAGGAAACGGCGACAGAACTCACGCCGGCCAGCACTACCCTCAAAGGGGGCAATCATGAAAGAGAAAATCCAAAACTGGCTCCACGACCTTGGTGTTGCATTGGGCTTGATCGAGCCTCCACTGCAACCGGTGCCGATCCGCACGGATGACGAGCAGCGTCGGCCACGTCGCCGCTAAAAAATGTGGGAGCGGGCTTGCTCGCGAAAGCCGTGTATCAGTCAACGAAAAGGTTGAATGACACACCGCTTTCGCGAGCAAGCCCGCTCCCACAATTATTTTGTACCCGGCGAAAAAAACGGGCGCGACCTCCGACGTCGTGCCCGCTGAAGAAAATATTCCCGTCCTTGTTATAGCTCAAACCACCGCAGCCGCCACTTTCTCGGGTCGACGCGACAGCAAGCTCACCAGTACAAAGCTCACCAGCGCCACCGCCAGGCTGTAGTAGATCGGCGTGTTTGCATCCAACCCATCCTTGAACATGAATACCAGCGCGGTCACAAAGCCCAGGCTCATGGACGTGATTGCGCCCGAGGTTGTCGCGCGCTTCCAGAAGATCGCGCCGATCAAGGGCACCAACATACCGCCCACCAACAGGTTATAGGCCAGTGTCAGGGCGCTGATCACATCGTTCACCACCAAGGCGATACCCAGCACGGCAATGCCAGTCAACAGGGTGAACAGGCGGTTGATACGCAGGCTCGACGACTTGCCGCCGCGCAGGCGGGGCAGCAGGTCTTCGGTCAACACGGTGGAGGCGGCGAGCAGGCCGGCGCTGGCGGTGGACATCATGGCGGCCAGCGCAGCGGCGATGACCAGGCCGCGAATACCGTCCGGCAGCGAAGCTTTGACGATCGCGGCGAAGGCATTGTTGACGTTGTCCAGGTCCGGGATCAGCACATGGGCAGCCATGCCGATCAGCGCACAGGCCAGGCCGTACAGGATGCAATAAAAGCCGGCGAAAGTGCCTGCGTACTGGGCGACCTTTTCGTCACGGGCGGTGAACACCCGTTGCCAGATATCCTGGCCGATCAGGATGCCGAAGAAGTAGATCATGAAGTAGGTGATGATCGTGTCCCAGCCGATCGCGGTGAAGCTGAAGTTCGACGCGGGCAGCTTGGCCACCAGTTCGTCCCAGCCGCCGACGCGGTACAGGCAGATCGGCAGCAGGATGAACATCAAGCCGACGGTCTTGATCACGAATTGCACAATATCGGTGAGGGTCAGCGACCACATGCCACCGATGGTCGAATACACCACCACCACGCCGCCGCCCACCAGTACTGACATCCAGAACGGCAGGTCGAACAGCACTTGCAGCACCGTGCCGATGGCCAGGATCGAGGTCACGCCGATCATCAGCGCGTAGGCCAGCATGATCACCGCGCTGGCCTGGCGGGCCATGGGGTTGTAGCGTTTTTCCAGGACCTGGGTGACGGTGAAGATTTTCAGCTTCAACAGGGGCTTGGCCAGGAACAGGTTCAGGGCAATGATGCCCGCGCCCAGCGCGGCGCACAGCCAGAAACCCGAAATACCATGCACATACCCCAGGCGCACGGTGCCGACGGTGGAGGCACCGCCCAGCACCGTGGCGGCCATGGTGCCCATGTACAGCGATGGGCCGAGGTTGCGGCCGGCGACCAGGTAGTCTTCGTGGGTTTTGGCGCGACGCATGCCGTAGTAGCCGAGCACCAGCATGCCGGCGGCGTAGATGAGTACGACGAATAAATCCAAAGCCATGACGGCGGTTCTCCGATTATATTTTTTATGGGCGATCAGGCGGCAGCTGGCTCGGTAAACACGCGAGCGAAAGTCAGGTACATCGTTGTGGGGACCTGTTAGATCCCCTGGGTTGTTAATGTGAAGACGCTGTATCAGCGATGCGCGACGCCAGGCAGTACGCAGAGCATTTCGTACAGCAAGTTGGCGCCCAGCAGCGAGGTATTGCCGGTGGTGTCATAGGGCGGCGACACTTCTACCAAGTCGCAACCAATCAGATCCAGGCCCTGGCAGCCACGGATGATTTCGATGGCCTGGATGGTGGTCAGCCCGCCGATTTCCGGGGTGCCGGTGCCGGGCGCCCAGGCGGGGTCGATGCCATCGATATCGAAGCTCAGGTACACCGGGCCGCCGCCGACTTTTTCCCGCACTTCGGCCATCAGCGGCGCGAGGGAGTGGTGCCAGCATTCTTCGGCCTGGACCACGCGAAAGCCTTGCTTGCGGCTCCAGTTGAAGTCTTCGGCGGTATACCCCTGGGCACGCAGGCCGATCTGCACCACGCGGTCGCAATCGAGCAAGCCTTCTTCCACGGCGCGGCGGAAGGTGGTGCCGTGGGCAATTTTCTCGCCGAACATATGGTCGTTGACGTCGGCGTGGGCATCGATGTGCACCAGCCCGACCTTGCCATGTTTCTTGTGGATCGCCCGCAGGATCGGCAGGGTGATGGTGTGGTCGCCGCCCAGGGTCAGGGGGATGACGTCGTGCTCGAGGATCTCATCGTAGGCCTCTTCGATGATGCGCACCGCGTCGAGCAGGTTGAAGGTGTTGATCGCCACATCGCCGATATCGGCTACCGACAGTGAGTCGAACGGGGCGGCGCCAGTGGCCATGTTATAGGGCCGGATCATCACCGACTCGGCGCGGATTTCCCGGGGGCCGAAGCGCGTACCGGCGCGCAGCGAGGTGCCGATATCCAGGGGTACGCCGATAAATGCAGCATCCAGGCCCTGGGCCGTTTGCAGGTGGGGAAGACGCATCATGGTGGCGATGCCGGCGAAGCGCGGCATTTCGTTGCCGCCCAGTGGTTGGTGGAGAATCTTGTCCACGGGATTGCCTCATCGTTGTTTTGTTTATTGATGGCCGATTCTGCGAAAAGCCTGGCGTGGGAAGAATCGGCAGAGGCAAATACTTAGTTCAGATTTTTCTAAACTAAAGCCTGAGTTAAACTCCCTGATCCCTGTAGGAGCGAGCTTACTCGCGAAAAACGTCAACGATGATGCGCAGCCCCAGAATGTGCGCGGCGTCCTCAGGTTTTTCGCGAGCAAGCTCGCTCCTACAGTTAGTTGCAGTTTATGGAGCCCCCATGGCCAACGCCTTGCCCGATTTGAAACTGCTGCGCATCTTCGTCAGCGTCGTGCGCCATCAAGGGTTCGCCAATGCCCAGCACGAACTCAACCTGTCGACGTCGGCCATCAGCACCTACATGAGCCAACTCGAATCTGCCTTGGGCCTGGTGCTGTGCCATCGTGGCCGTGGCGGCTTCAGCCTGACCAGCAAGGGCGAACTGTTTCATCAGGAAACCCTGCGCCTGTTGGGCGAACTCGAAGGTTTCGAGCAATACGCCGCTGCGTTGAAAGGCGAATTGCGCGGCACCCTCAAACTCGGGGTGCTCGACTCCACCGTCAGCGACAAGGCCTTGCCGTTCGCTGAAGTGATTGGCGCCTACAGCCAGGAGCACCCGGCAGTGCATTTGCACCTGTCGGTGATGAGCCCCTACGAATTGCAACTGGGGGTTCAGGACAACCGTCTGGACCTGGCCATCGGCGCGTTTTCCAACCGCATGAGCGGGCTGGTCTACATGCCGCTGTACCGCGAACAGCACTGGTTGTATTGCAGCACCCGGCACCCATTGTTCAACGAGCGGCGCATCCCGGAACAAGTGATCACCCAGCAACGCATGGTCGGGCGAGGTTACTGGAGCCAGGCCGAACTGGCGCGCCACGGCTTCAAGCACAGCGCTGCGACGGTGGAAAGTATGGAAGCGCAACTGATTCTGGTGCTGTCGGGCGCTTACATTGGCTACCTGCCGGAGCACTACGCCCAGGCCTGGGCAGACAAGGGCGACCTGCGTGTACTGCTGCCAGCCACCTTCGGCTACCAGGCGCCATTTTCGATGATCATGCGCCGTGGCCGCAGCCGCGAGCCACTGATCCAGACCTTCCGCGATTTGCTCAAGACCCAGCTCAACCAGGCCTGAACACACCATGTCCCGACCCCACTGCCCGCGCTGCCTGCGCCCGACCACGCACTGCCTCTGTGCGCTGATCCCCCACCTCGACAGCCGCACCCGCGTGTTGCTGTTGCAGCACCCGAGCGAGGTCGGCCATGCGCTCAATACGGCGCGGTTGGCGGCGTTGGGCCTGAACAATGCGCAGTTGGTGGTGGGGGAGGTGTTTGATGACTTGGCGACGCTATTGAACCCGCCTGGCTATCGGGCACGGCTGTTGTTCCCGGCGGATGACGCCGAGCCGCTGCACGCCTATGCACCTGACGATCAGCCACTGCTGTTGGTGGTTCCCGATGGCACTTGGCGCAAGGCACGCAAGCTGTTGCACCTCAACCCGTTGCTGGCGGCATTGCCCCGGGTGACATTGGCCGAAGGCGGCGTTTCCCGCTATCGCTTGCGCAAAGCGCCGGGGCCTGGCGCCTTGTCGACGGTCGAAGCGATCACGCAAGCCTTGCAGGTATTGGAAGCGCCGACGTCGTTCGAGCCGCTGCTCAAACCCTTTGAAGCGCTGATCGAAAGGCAGATTGCCGCAATGGGCGATGAAGTTTTCCAGCGTAACCATGGCGACCCGACATAAACGCTGCTTATGCCTTTAAGCCATAAGCACCGCACTTTGCGTGATATGGCCCGCCGGCCTTTCCCGGTATGATGTGCGCCCCGCAGTCTGGATTGCGAATACGCCATGACCTTGCAGTACCCAACAATCGCCGATTGCGTCGGCAACACGCCCCTGGTCCGCTTGCAACGCATGGCGGGTGAAACCAGCAATACCCTGTTGCTCAAACTCGAGGGCAACAACCCGGCCGGCTCGGTCAAAGACCGCCCGGCGCTGTCGATGATCGCCCGCGCCGAGTTGCGTGGGCAGATCAAGCCCGGCGACACGCTGATCGAAGCCACCTCCGGTAACACCGGGATCGCCCTGGCCATGGCCGCAGCGATCAAAGGCTACAAGATGGTGCTGATCATGCCCGACAACGGCAGCGCCGAGCGCAAGGCGGCGATGACCGCCTATGGCGCCCAGCTGATCCTGGTGACCCAGGAAGAAGGCATGGAAGGCGCCCGTGATCTTGCCGAGCGCATGGCCGCCGAAGGCCGTGGCGTGGTGCTCGATCAGTTCGCCAACGGCGACAACCCCGAGGCGCACTACACCAGCACCGGCCCGGAGATCTGGCGCCAGACCCAGGGCACCATCACCCACTTCGTCAGCTCCATGGGCACCACCGGTACCATCATGGGCAACTCGCGCTACCTCAAGGAGCAGAACCCGGCGATCCAGATCGTCGGCCTGCAACCGATGGAAGGCGCGGCCATCCCGGGTATTCGTCGTTGGCCCGAAGAGTATTTGCCGAAGATCTACAACGCCACGCGGGTAGACCGCATCATCGACATGGCCCAGCGCGAAGCCGAAGACACCACCCGGCGACTAGCCCGTGAAGAAGGCATCTTCTGCGGCGTGTCCTCCGGTGGCGCCGTGGCCGGTATGTTGCGCTTGTCCAAAGAAGTGGAAAACGCGGTGATCGTCGCGATCATCTGTGACCGAGGCGACCGTTACCTGTCGACCGGCATTTTCGACGAACCCAACTGATGGCCAAGCACGAGAGAGGCCTGCGCTTCCAACCGACGGGCGGCAGCCGGGCCCCACAGATACCCGTGGGCAAGAAACAGCGCCTGACCATCGAGCGCCTGGCCAATGACGGCCGGGGCATCGTGTTCTTTGAAGGCCGCACCTGGTTTGTGAATGGCGCGTTGGCCGGTGAAGAGGTGGAAGCAAGGGTGTTGGGCGCCCATGGCAAAGTGGTCGAGGCGCGTACCGAACGGGTGTTCCAGGCCAGTGAGTTGCGTCGCCCGGCACCCTGCGCCCATGTTGGCCGCTGCGGCGGTTGCAGCGTGCAGCACCTGCCCCATGAAGAACAACTTGCCCTGAAACAGCGCATGCTCGCCGAGCAATTGTCCCGAGTAGCCGGCGTCGAGCCGCAAGAGTGGGCAGCACCGTTGAGCGGGCCGGAGTTCGGTTATCGGCGCCGCGCCCGCGTGGCCGTACGTTGGGACGCCAAGGCGAAGAAACTCGAAGTGGGTTTTCGCGCCGTGGCCAGCCAGGACATCGTCGCTATCGATGATTGCCCGGTGCTGGTACAGGCCTTGCAACCGATCATGCAGCGTTTGCCAACGATGCTGCGTCGCTTGAGCAAACCGCAGGCGTTGGGGCATGTCGAGTTGTTCAGCGGTTCGTCCATCGCCGTGTTGCTGCGGCATATGGCACCGTTGTCCGAGGCTGACCTGCAGATCCTCAAGGAATTCTGCGCCTTCCATGACGCCCAACTGTGGCTGCACGGGGAAGGGCAGCCGGAGCCCGTCGAACCGGGCCAGGCCCTGGGCTTTCGCCTGGATGCCTGGGATCTGGAGCTGGCATACCGCCCGGGTGACTTTGTGCAGGTCAACGCCGGGGTCAACCAGGCGATGGTCGCCCAGGCCCTGCAATGGCTGGCGCCACAAGCCGACGAACGGGTACTGGACCTGTTTTGCGGCCTGGGCAACTTTGCCCTGCCACTGGCTCGCAATGTGCGCGAAGTGGTGGCGGTGGAGGGCGTACAAGCCATGGTGGAGCGTGCGGCGCTCAATGCCGTCAGCAACCATTTGCATAACGCGCAGTTTTTTCAGGCCGATTTGTCCCAGCCTTTGACCGACGCAGAATGGGCCAAACAGGGCTTTTCTGCGGTACTCTTGGACCCACCCCGCGATGGTGCCCTGGAGGTTGTGCGCAAACTTGCAGCCTTGGGGGCCAAGCGCCTGGTGTATGTGTCCTGCAACCCAGCCACGCTGGCGCGGGACACGGTTGAGTTGGTCAAGCAAGGCTACCGGCTAAAGCGTGCCGGGATCCTCGATATGTTTCCGCAGACCGCGCATGTCGAGGCCATGGCGTTATTTGAAGCGGGCTAGGATGCCCGTTTAATCCGACTGGCCTGCGTTCTCCAGGGCCTGAACACTGCCACGGAGCTCGCAGTAAAAGTCGGCGATGATTTTGGCGCATCCAAGGTGCGTCGTAGGGAAGGTAAGCAAGATGGTACAGGTGAGAGCACACCAGCCGATCAACACCGACGGCAGTATCAATCTCGAGGCATGGCTGGATCATGCCGTCAGTGTCGACCCGGCACTGGACCGTGAAGCCTTGAAAGCAGCCTGCGAGTTCGCTCGTGAGTCTGAACAGCAAGACAATGCGGCCAAGAACCTGTGGGCCGAAGGCACTTCAAGTTTTCGCACCGGCCTGGAAATCGCCGAGATCCTCGCCGATCTCAAGCTGGACCAGGATTCGCTGATCGCCGCCGTACTCTATCGCGGCGTGCGCGAAGGGCACATTGCGTTGCCGCTGGTCAGCCAGCGTTTCGGCGCGGTGGTGGCCAAGCTGATCGACGGCGTGCTGCGCATGGCGGCCATCAGCGCCAGCCTCAGCCCGCGCCAGTCGATGGTGCTGGGCACCCAGGGCCAGGTAGAGAACCTGCGCAAAATGCTGGTGGCGATGGTCGACGACGTGCGCGTCGCCCTGATCAAACTGGCCGAACGCACCTGCGCGATCCGGGCGGTAAAGACCGCTGATGACGAAAAGCGCAACCGCGTGGCCCGCGAAGTCTTCGACATCTACGCGCCGCTGGCCCATCGCCTGGGCATCGGCCATATCAAGTGGGAGCTGGAGGATTTGTCCTTCCGCTACCTGGAACCCGACCAATACAAACAGATCGCCACCCTGCTGCATGAGCGGCGACTGGACCGCGAGCGCTTTATCAGCGACGTAATGGGCCAGTTGCGTTCGGAGTTGCAGGCCACCGGCGTGGACGCCGATATCAGCGGCCGCGCCAAGCACATCTATTCCATCTGGCGCAAAATGCAGCGCAAGGGCCTGGCCTTCAGCCAGATCTACGATGTGCGTGCGGTGCGCGTGCTGGTGCCGGAAATGCGCGACTGCTACACCGCGCTGGGTATCGTCCACACGCTGTGGCGGCACATTCCCAAGGAATTCGACGACTACATCGCCAACCCCAAGGAAAACGGCTATCGCTCGCTGCACACGGCGGTAATCGGCCCTGAAGGCAAGGTGCTGGAAGTGCAGATCCGCACCCACGCCATGCACGAAGAGGCCGAGCTGGGGGTGTGCGCGCACTGGCGCTACAAGGGCACCGACGTCAAGGCCGGGTCCAACCAGTACGAAGAGAAAATTTCCTGGCTGCGCCAAGTGCTGGAATGGCACGAAGAACTCGGCGACATCGGCGGCCTGGCCGAACAGCTGCGGGTGGACATCGAGCCGGACCGGGTCTATATCTTCACCCCTGACGGCCACGCCATCGACTTGCCCAAGGGCGCCACGCCGCTGGACTTTGCCTACCGCGTGCACACCGAAATCGGGCATAACTGCCGCGGCGCCAAGATCAACGGGCGCATCGTGCCGCTCAACTACAGCCTGCAAACCGGTGAACAGGTCGAGATCATCACCAGCAAGCACGGCACGCCGAGCCGCGACTGGCTGAACCCGAACCTGGGCTACATCACCACCTCGCGGGCGCGGGCGAAGATCGTCCACTGGTTCAAACTGCAGGCGCGTGACCAGAACGTCGCCGCCGGCAAGACCTTGCTTGAACGCGAACTGGCGCGCCTGGGCCTGCCTCAGGTGGACTTCGACAAGCTGGCCGAAAAGGCCAACATGAAGATCGCCGAAGACATGTTCGCCGCCCTCGGCGCGGGCGACCTGCGCCTGGCGCAACTGGTCAACCTGGCCCAGCAACTGGTCGAGCCGGAGCGCGGCAACGAACAGCTGGAGCTGATCCCGCGCAAAGCCACGGGCTACAAGCCGGGCAAGCGTGGCGATATCCAGATCCAGGGCGTGGGCAACCTGATGACGCAAATGGCCGGCTGCTGCCAGCCGTTGCCGGGCGACGCGATTGTCGGCTACATCACCCAGGGCCGTGGCGTGAGCATTCACCGCCAGGATTGCGCCTCCGTGCTGCAGTTGGGCGGGCGCGAACCGGAGCGGATCATCCAGGTCAGCTGGGGCCCGGTGCCGGTGCTCACGTACCCGGTGGACATCATCATCCGTGCCTACGACCGTTCCGGCCTGCTGCGTGACGTCTCGCAAGTGCTGCTCAACGAGCGGATCAACGTGCTGGCGGTCAACACCCGCTCGAACAAGGAAGACAACACTGCGTTGATGTCGCTGACCATCGAGATTCCGGGTTTGGACGCACTCGGGCGGTTGCTGGGGCGGATTTCCCAGTTGCCGAACATCATCGAAACCCGGCGCAACCGCACACCATGAATAGCAGAATGATTGCTGACTGACATGTGGAGCTGTGTTCTGTGGGAGCTGGCTTGCCTGCGATAGCATCACCTCGGTTTAACTCAAGCACCGAGTCGCCGGCATCGCAGGCAAGCCAGCTCCCACATAAGATATTCAGCGGAAAGAGATACGATGTATTCACTCGAAGACCTGCTGCACCTGATGAACCGCCTGCGCGACCCGCAGTACGGCTGCCCGTGGGACATCAAGCAAACCTACGCCACCATCGTCCCGCACACGCTGGAAGAAGCCTATGAAGTGGCCGACGCCATCGAGCGCGGCGATTTCGATCACCTGCAAGGCGAGTTGGGCGACCTGCTGTTCCAAGTGGTGTATTACAGCCAACTGGCCCGCGAAGAAGGGCGCTTCGAATTTGCCGGCGTGATCGACAGCATTACCCGTAAGTTGATTCGCCGGCATCCTCACGTGTTCCCAACCGGCGACCTGTACGCGCCGCTGGATATCCCGCAGTTGAGCGAAGAACAGGTCAAGCAGCGCTGGGAGCAGATCAAGGCTGAGGAACGCGCAGAAAAGTCCGACGCCCCCGAGCAACTCTCCCTGCTCGATGATGTGCCCACCGCCTTACCGTCGCTGTCCCGCGCGGCCAAATTGCAAAAGCGCGCCAGCCAGGTCGGCTTCGACTGGCCGTCCGCATTGCCGGTGGTGGATAACGTGCGCGAAGAGTTGGATGAAGTGCTCGAAGCCATGGCCGATAACGACTCGGCAGCCATTGCCGATGAAGTCGGCGACCTGCTGTTTGCCGCGGTCAACCTGGCGCGTCACCTCAAGGTCGACCCGGAAACCGCCTTGCGCGGCGCCAATGCCAAGTTCGAACGACGTTTCCGATTTATCGAACAGGCATTGCGCGATACACACCAACCCATAGAAGATTGCACCCTCGAAGTGTTGGACGCCCTCTGGGGTGAAGCCAAACGTCAGGAAAAGAATGTGTCCAACTGCGGTTGAGCAGTTGCCTAAGTGAGTAAGCACCATGAGCCTTTCCCTTCGCGACCAGTTGCTCAAAGCAGGTCTGGTCAACCAAAAGCAGGCCAAGCAGGTCGGCAAAGAGAAACAGAAGCAGCAGCGCCTGGTCCACAAAGGCCAGGCCGAAGTCGATGACACCCAGGCGCGGCTGGCCGCCGAGGCCCAGGCCGAGAAGGTCAAGCGTGACCAGGAGCTGAACCGTCAGCAGCAGGAAAAAGCCGAGGCCAAGGCGCGTACCGCCCAGGTCAAGCAACTGATCGAAACCTCACGCCTGCCCAAGCTGACCACCGAGGACTACTACAACTTCGTGGATGACAAGAAGGTCAAGCGCCTGTCGGTCAACACGCTGATGCGCAACAAGCTGAGCAACGGTTCCCTGGCGATCGTGCACCACGGTGGCGGCTACGAGGTGATCCCGCGCGAGGCCGCGCTGAAGATCCAGGAGCGCGCGCCGGAGCGTATCGTGCAGCTCAACATCCTCACCGAAAGCCAGGTGCCGGATGAGGACGATCCGTACGCCGCTTACCAGATCCCTGATGATCTGATGTGGTAAGCATCTAGAAACGACAAACCCCGCCAAAAGGCGGGGTTTGTGTTTTAAGCGTGCAGCGTCAGCCTGTTACCAATCCACGGCGTAACTCAGGCTGAAGGTACGACCCTCGGCATTCGGGTACGGTGCACGGGCGTTGGCCTGGGCGAACATATTCTGGTAGTTGCGGTTGGTGAGGTTGTACACCGCACCTTCCAGGCGGCCTACCGGTAGCCTTACCGAGCCCAGCAGGTCAACCAGGGTGTAGCCCTGGATATCGCGACCGTTGTTGTCCTTGGCCGCCGCGTCGTAATTGGCCAGGCGCATGCCCTGCAAGCGCAGGCTGTAGTCGTCACGCTCATAGCCGACAAAGGCTGTGGTCTTGGCGGGAGAGATGCGGGTGGCAGGCAAGTCGATCCACTTGCCGTTCTGCTGGGTCTCGCCTTTGGCGTACGCGTAAGTACCGCCGACGGACCATTGGTCGGTGATGTTATAGGTCAGGCCGGTTTCGACGCCACGCACGCGCTCTTTCTGATTGATCAGGCGCAGCACACGATCATTGGCATCATAGAACTGCGTGACATCCGAGGTGTTTTCATACGCGGTGACACTGGCCTGCCACTTGTCCCAATCGCCACGCCAGCCCAGCTCGTAGCTGTCGACTTTAAGGGCCTGGGCGTTGAGGTCCTGGATATCGTATTTGCTGCTCACGTCACGCAGGAAGCGCTGGATATCCGGCAGGGAAAAGCCCTGGCTGAAGTTGACGAACACATCCTGGTTGTCGGTCAGGTGGTACACCGCACCGAGGTTATACAGCGTGTCATCGTATTTGAGCGTGCCACCGGGCAGTGTCGCGCGGTTGCCGGTCTGGACGATTTCGCCGTACGCGATGCTGTCGGAGACCTTGCTCTCAATCCACTCGCGACGTACGCCACCGCGCAAGGTCCAGTTGTCGATGTCGTAGGACAGTTGGCCAAAGATGGCTTTGGTGGTGGTCTCGATATCTGGGCCCAGTTCAAACGTGGTACCGGTTTTGGTGTAGGTCAGGCCATTGACCCGGTACTGGTCGCCACGCTGGCGTGAGGTTTCATGGTCGTAGTCCGCGCCCCATACCAGGTTGCCCGTTGCTGGGCCGATGTCTGGCATCTGGGTATCGATCGCCGCACGCAGACCGTAGACGTCCTGCACGCTGTTGTTGTCTGACACGCCTGCCCGGCCTCGGGACAGGTCCGGGAAGAACAGTGCATCCGCCCGCCGCCAGTAACTTTCGACCTGCAAGCCCTGGCCGTAAAAATCCTTGTCGGCGTAGTTGAGGTTGACCGCCTGGTTATGGGTGTAGGGTTGGTCGCCCAGGTCCAGGCCTTTTACGGCGACTGCGTCGCTGGTGATGCGTGGGTTCTTGGTGTAGCGGGTGTCTTGTTCGTCCTTGTAGTCTTGCAGCGACAGGCTGATCTTCTTGTCGTCATCAAGCTCATAGCCGAAGCGACCTTGCAGGTCGTAGGTATCGGTGTCCATGTTGCTGCCCTGGGACGTGTCCTGGGGAATGCGCTTGCCATTACCGTCGAACTGATCGTTGCGCTGTACGGTGTTGCCCGAGAGGTACCAGTCCACCGGGCCCTTGCGCCCGGTGGCGCTTTGGAACGCCTGGTAAGCGAACCCCTTGTGGCTGAGGTTGTTGCCGGCGGTCATGCCGATCTTGCTGCTGAACGCCAGGTCTTCACCTTGGTTGCGTTTGGTGATGATGTTGATGATGCCGCCCGATGCGCCTGCGCCGTAGACACTGCTGGCGCCAGAGATCACTTCGATACGCTCGATGCTTTCTGGTGCCACGCTGTTGAGCTGGCGGAAGTTATCGCGCGTGGCGTTTTGCGAAACCCCGTCGATCAGGATCAGGGTATTACGCCCGCGAAGCGTCTGACCGAAGTTGCTCATGCCGCCGCTGGAAGGCGCAATGCCAGGCACCAGTTGGCCGAGGATATCGGCGACCCGACGTCCTGCACCCGTCTGCTGGCGGATCTGCTCTTGATTGATCACCTGCACCGAGCCTGGAATCTGCGCAATGCTGGTTTCGCTGCGCGTGGCCGAAACCACTGTCGCCTGTAGTTGCAGGCTGGTCGGCGTTGCCGGTGTCTGCTCGGTTTGATCGGCCCAGGCAGGGGCGCTTATCGACCCAAGAAGTGGCAGCAGTACTGCCCATTGCGATGTGTTCATGATCATGTCTCAGAGTTATTAGAAGTATTGACAGAAAAATCGGATGTCTCAGGCGCTCGCGCAAACGAACGGATGGCGCGGATACTCACGGCGGCCAAGGCGTAGGTCAGTGCGACCAGCCAGAAGCTGTGCGCCAGGCCCACCCATCCCATGCCGATACCGCCCAACAGTGCGCCGCACAGTGCACCGGCTTTGGCGGCGCTGTTGCCCATGCCCAGGGCAAAACCCTGCTGGTTGTGCGCTACGGTAGTGGCGATCAGTGTGTAGGCCACGGGCAACAAAGCACCCTGCCACACGCCCCACAGCAGCCGGCTGGCGATAAAACCCGACCATTCACTGGCCAGTGCCGTGCAGGCCAGCGTGAGCGCGCAGGCCCAGGTGACCCACTCGATGATGCGCAGCGTATGGGCTGGCTGATGCCGATCGAACAGGCGGCCCCACAACGGCGCGGACAGTGCCAGGGTCAAGGCGCTGGCGCCATAGCTGGCGCCGATCAGCCACGCGGGTGCGTGCAAAACCTCGGCGACATACAGGGCGTAAAACGGTTGCGGCATCATCCTGGCTGCCTGGATCAATACGATGATCCCCAGCATCGCGCCAATCCAGCCTTTGGGGAGTGCGGCAGGCTGGGACGTGCGGGCGGGTCTCGATCGTGGTGAGTCGCTGGGTAAGAACGCGCTGATTATCGCGCACAACAGGCAGACGCCGGTGGCGCTGTAGCACAGCAATGCGAAACCGGATATGTCCATCAGCCAGCCGCCCAACACCGGCCCGGCCAGGGAACCTACGGCGGTGGCTGATTGCAGCCGGGCAAGAATGTGCCCCCGTCCGCCGTCACCGCAGCAGGCCAGCGCGTAGGCTTGGGCTGCGGCGATGAAACCGGCCAATGCGCCTTGTACTACACGGATAGCCACCAGCCACCATGGATCAGGCGTAATTGCAGCCAGCGCCTGGCACACCGCTAACGCCAGCAGCGCGCGGATAATCATGAGCTTATGGCCGGTGCGGTCGCCCAGTTTCCCCCACATGGGTGTGAGGATCATCGCCGCCATCATTGGCCCTGCATACACCAGCGAAGACAGCAGGCCGGTGTACTGGGCATTGGCAACGCCCAGCAGCTTCTGGATTTGCAGCGGCCAGAACGGGCCGCTCATTTCCATCGCTCCCATCGACACCAACTGAATCACCACCAGCAGCCGCAGCGCTGTGTTGTTAGTCGGCATTGGCGGCCGCGCTCAACGGGTTAGGCAGACGCCCGACGATATCGGCATGACTCTCCAGCAGGCGCATGCGCATGAACGACTTGGCCGGCCACGCGTGCTCCAGCAGTGCTTCGCGTTCGGTGGCCCAGCGCTGCGGATCAACCTGCGAGCGCAGGTCGTCAAAACACTGGCTGACCTGTGCCGATAGTTCATCCCAGAGCAGCGCCTGAGGGATGTCGAAGTGGCGCGCGGCAAGCAGGATGAGCTCGCCCAGATGGCACATAAATACGGTGTGCAGGAGTTTGTCCCGTACGAAACCGGCGTCGTCGTACAGCGTCATCTTCGGGTCGTGCAGTTCAATGTCCAGGCCATGGGCGTGCAAGGTCTTGCGGTCGATTCGGATATCGCCGAAGTCGCGCAGCAACAGGCGGCTCAATTGTCCGTCTGCGGCCATCACCATGAAGGAATTTTGCTGATGGGCCTCAAAAGCGATGCCGTAGCGCAAATACATGCCCAGCAGTGCTGGCACGGTGATCGCTGCGTAGTCATGGAAGAACGCGAGCATGGCCGCCGCGTCATCCTTGCCTTGGCTCAGGCGCACCCACTGGCGTAGCAGTGGCTGGCCGTGTTGATCAATGGCAAACAGGCTGCCCACCGGTACGGCCATTTCCCTAGGCTGGAGTTGGCTCTGGGGATTGTCGCGATAGAGCACCGCCAGGTGGCGAGCGTGCTCATCATTGGCCGGTTGTGGCTGGAAATGCACGCCGATCCGCTCGGGAACGATGTTCAGGCGTTTTTGAATGACCGGTTCGCGTTCCAGGATGCTCAGCAGCAGATGGCTGATCCGTGGACCCATGCGCGCTGAGCGCGGCGATACGGTGCGCTGTACGCTGGTCAGGCGCAGTGACACGGGCAGCTTGACCATCGGCGCATCGCGACGGCCCTCAGGTAACACGGTCCTGAATGACATGGTGGGGTGGGCGGTAAACGCGACGATATCGGTCAGCACCAGCAGCTTGTCGCCGATTTCGTTGGCGAACAGTTGGGGCAGCTCCTGGCGTGCCTGCCAAGGGTGGGCGGGCAATGGCAGATAATCGCCTGCCTCAAGACCCTGTGCTTGCAGGGCTGCGGTCAATTGCTGTGCCGCTTGCGGGAAGTGCTCGCTCCACCACTGCCAGTAATCGGCGGTACCGGCCAACTTTTCGACATGGGCAAACTGGCGATGTAGCGCACACAGCAGCACCGGGAAGCGTGCTTCGAACTCTGGCGAATAGTCGATGACTTGCTCGGTATTCAGGCCCAGTTTGGTCTTGTAGTTGGGGTGCCATGGATGACCCAATGTTCCCCACTGTTCAAGCACGGAAGTCGGGTTGATAACGCTCGGGCTGTTTTTGAGATGACTCAGCAGATTGTCTTGGTGCTCCGGGCTCATGGACGCATGCAACTTGAGCGTCCATTGCTCATGGAAGGCCAGGCACAAGGTGTCGTTGATGAAGCTGTCGTCGATCTCGACGTTGAGGCGGTTGAGCACTTCCCGGTCGGCAGGCGAAGCAAGGCTGGCGTTAAACAACGTCAACAACTGTGAGGGGAACTGGATTTTCTGTTCGGGCTGGCCTTCGCGCAACAGGATGACTTCGCCGCGCAGGTCCCAGCTTGCCATGCGGCCAGGACGCAAATGTTCGAAACGCAGTCGGGCCTGGCAAGGCAGTGTCAGCGAGCAATGCCCGTGTTCGTCATAAAGGAGGGTGCTGGGGTCCAGCAGGCTTTCACGAAACAAAGCTTGGATCAGGCGTTGGAAGCTACGTTCGGCGGCGGGTGCCAGCGTATTGATCAGGGTTTGGAGGCTGATGTGGCTGGCCTGAAATTGCTCGGTGGCAAGTGCTTCGCTCCAGCGTTCCAGTAACGCGTTTTCTGGCTTGCTGCTATTTCCATGCATCTAATTGATTCCCTGATTCGTGAGCCTGAATGAAAGGTGCACGAATGATATCGAGAATCATTATTTGTGTGTGTTTTTGTTACATTAATTTATGGCGATTATTGACAAAAAAACCGCGCTCCAAAGGCGCGGTTTCTTGTAGACGGCCCGGCTGCGTGGGCCGGGCGTCAACATGATTTCAGAGCTTCAGGAGCTCTTTGCCTGGCGTTGCAGTTCGAGAGTTTCGAGCTCGTTTTTATAATTATGGGCGTCGCTCTCGTTGTGAAACATGCCGACCAATACGTCTTGCTGATGGACATCCCAGATGTGAATCCCGTGGCCTACGGCTTCATGGGACATATGTTCATCGTCGCGTTCAGTTACTTTTACAGTCATCTGCTTGCTCCAATCTCTGGTTGATCTGCGGCAAGTCGTCGCAGGCCTCTGTTATATGATTTGTTAGCTTGCTAAGTAAACTGATTTTGCGCGCAATAATTCATTGCAGGAAGCGCAACAATGCTGGAGGCCGCGTAAACCAAGGCATTGCGTCGCCACCACCGGGGCTTTATGACAAAAGTTTCATGTTCCGGGCGGCCAGGTTGACCTCGGCACCGCCATCGCAGGCAAGCCATAGGTATCTACACAACTTTGTAGGCTGTAGCAGCAGACGGTAACCACGATGCGAAGCGAGCCGCTCTTGATCTGCTTTTGATTTTGATCTTAAGCGCCCCGTTAAACCACGCTGGCCGGAATTCGACAGGGATTTGGGGGGTAAACCGGCAGGGATGCCGGTTTAGCCGCCCCGCGCCATGGATGGCGCGTGGCGGCGGCCCCCCAAATCTCTGGCGGATTACGGGCACACCGAGCCTAAGCGAGGTGCCGAGTGGTGGGGCAAGAGCGTTTTGCTTACTTTTGCGCTTTTCAAAAGTGAGCCGCTGTCAGAGCGGAACCCTGGGTGGCCGTTACCTAAATAACGGATATGTACCCGGTCCAACTGTGTTGACTGTTAGGCCGTCTTCGCGAGCAAGCCCGCTCCCACAGGTTGATCGCGGGGTGCCAGATAGATGGGCGTCGGCTGTCCGGTCGTCACGGGAGCAAGCTCCCTCGCCACAGGTTTAGCGTCGTACCGAAGTTGTGTAGATACCTATGCTGCGATAGCGGTAGTGGCTCCTCCTAAAAATGCCAGGCAAAAAAAAGCCCCGCATTCAGCGAGGCTCTTTTCCGGTGCATCAGCAATCAGCTACCTTTGACGGCCTTACCGTCAACGGTGCCATCCTGCAGCATGATGTTGTATTCCTTGCCATCGGTCTCAACCTGACGCAGGGCAACCAGGATGCCGCCCTGGTTCTTGGCAAACCACATCTGGGTGATGCGCTTGCTCTGCGACGGGTCGCGCACGCGCTCGACCTTGATCGCGTCGATCGAACCGACCTTGGTCTGGACCTTTTCCGAGCCGATCACGCGGAAGTCGTAGGTATCGGTATCGGTACCCTCAACCACGCGGTAGCTCATGCTCTTTTTGCCCGCAGCCACATCACGCTGCAGGGCGAGTTGATAGGTGGACTTGTCGAGCATGCCGCTTTCGAGAGTGACATTGACCGGGTCTTTGTTTTCAAAGCCGGTGACTTTCTTGGCGCTCTGGTCGAAATCCAGGTTGATCTTCTTCGCCTTGCCCAGGCCGCCGCGTTCGAAGCTGTAGCTCTTGGGTTGCAGGGTGTCCTTGTCGAACAGGATCACACTGGTTTCGGTCAGGCTGGCAATCATCATCGAGGCCTTGAAATTCAAGGTCCAGGTACCGTCGCCATTCTTGGCCAGGCTGCGTTCAGCCGAACCGCTCATGGGCAGTTGTTTCCAGTCGGCGGTGTAGCTGACGGAGAAGGGGTGAAGGTCTGCCGCTTGTACGGCAGGCAAAGCGAACAGCGCAAAAGCGAAAAGCAGGGCGCGACGCATAAAATCTCCTAGGTTCGAATCAAGTGGCCGCTGGCCGCGAGTAACTGGCCGTCCAATAATGCACCCTGGTCGCCAAGAATCAACCGTCCTTCGGCAAACCAGCGAACAGCCAGCGGGTAAATCCTGTGTTCCTGGGTATGAACCCGTTGCGCAAGCGTCTGCGCCGAGTCGCCTGACTCTACCGGAACCACTGCCTGTACGACCAGAGGCCCGCCATCGAGTTCCTCGGTCACAAAATGCACGCTGCAGCCATGCTCACTGTCGCCGGCGTCGAGGGCGCGCTGGTGGGTGTGCATGCCTTTGTACTTGGGCAGCAGGGAAGGGTGGATATTGAGCAGGCGCCCTTCGTAGTGCCGGACGAAATCTGCGCTGAGGATGCGCATGAAACCGGCAAGGACCACGAGTTTGGGCTTGAAGGCGTCGATCAGTTCGATCAAGGCGCTGTCGAAGGCCTCGCGACCGTCGAACGCCTTGTGATCCAGGGAGCGAGTATCGATACCCGCGTCACGGGCGCGTTGCAGACCGTAGGCGTCGCTGCGGTTGGAAATCACCGCAGCGATGCGCACCGGGCTGTCGCCGGTGCGCGTGCTGTCGATCAGGGCCTGCAAGTTACTGCCGGTGCCGGAAAGCAGCACCACGACATCACAGGTCTGGGGCATCAGTGAGCCTTGAGGTTCTTCAGTTCAACCTGGGCTGCGCCTTCGGCAGCAGTGGCGATCTGGCCAATGACCCAAGGTTGCTCGCCGGCTTCACGCAGCACGTTCAGTGCGGTTTCAACGTGTTCCTGCGCAACGCAGATCACCATGCCCACGCCGCAGTTGAGCACGCGGTGCATTTCGGTTTCGTTGACGTTGCCTTTTTCCTGCAGCCAATCGAAGACTGCCGGGCGCTGCCAGCTGGCCACGTCGACAATCGCCTGGGCGCCTTTTGGCAGGACGCGCGGGATGTTGTCCAGCAGGCCGCCACCGGTGATGTGGGCCATGGCCTTGACGGCACCGGTGTCCTTGATCAGCTTGAGCAGTGGCTTGACGTAGATGCGGGTCGGCGCCATCAGCAGGTCGGTCAGTGGCTTGCCGTCGAGCTGGATGTTCTCGATGTCGGCGCCGGACACTTCGATGATCTTGCGGATCAGCGAGTAACCGTTGGAGTGCGGGCCGGACGATGGCAAGGCGAGCAGGGCGTCACCAGCGGCTACTTTGGAACCGTCGATGATCTCGGCTTTTTCCACCACGCCGACGCAGAAACCGGCCAGGTCGTAGTCTTCGCCTTCGTACATGCCTGGCATTTCAGCGGTTTCACCGCCCACCAGGGAGCAACCCGACAGTTCGCAGCCAGCACCGATGCCGGTCACGACCTGGGTAGCGGTCTCGACATTGAGCTTGCCGGTGGCGTAGTAGTCGAGGAAGAACAGCGGCTCGGCGCCGCACACCACCAGGTCGTTGACGCACATGGCGACCAGGTCGATGCCGATGCTGTCGTGCTTGTTCAGGTTCAGGGCCAGGCGCAGCTTGGTGCCCACGCCGTCGGTGCCGGACACCAGTACAGGCTGCTTGTAGCCGGCCGGGATTTCGCAGAGGGCGCCAAAACCGCCCAGGCCACCCATGACTTCAGGGCGCGCAGTGCGCTTGGCGACGCTCTTGATGCGTTCGACCAATGCTTCACCGGCGTCGATGTCTACACCGGCGTCCTTGTAGCTCAGGGAGGGTTGCTTGCTCATGATCCAGGCCTTTAGGGGGGATTTCTGGGTAACGACCGGGCGGGCGGGGGCTTTTGAAAAGGGCCCTGCCGTTGACGGTCTGCGAAGGCGCGCGATTTTATCAGGCTTGAGGGGCAGCGGCCATCCTCGGGCCGACGGGCAGGGCATATGAGCTCAAAAAAATGCAAATCGGGCCGGTAATCGTGCGTATTAAGGTATAGCCTTGAACTCGCTAGCGTTATGACAGTATGAAAACTTACCGGGACCCTGTGAATGTTTTACCGGTCGCTGTGTCACAGCCTTGCCAAACCGAGATCACGCGGTCTGTTCCAACCGCTAAATTTGTCGTTCGGGAATCTTCCATGCGTCTGTGTAAATTCTTCTTTGTAGGCTGCTTGTCGTTGGTCAGCCTGGCGAGTCATGCCGAAACCCTCAATGGCCTCTATCAAGTACTTGAACCAGTCAGCAGCCAGTCGCCCCAAGAGCGCGACCAAGCCACCCAGCGTGCCGTTCAGACCCTGGTGATCCGCCTGACCGGCGACGCCAAGGCCGCCGATGGCCCGGGCCTGGCGGCGATCCGCAAAGACCCGCAACAAATCATCAGCCAGTACGGCTACGACGCCGGCCCGCCGGAAAGCCTGCAAGTGGACTTCGACCCGGTCAGCACCGACCGCGCCTTGCGTGATGCGGGCCTGTCGATCTGGGGCAGCAACCGGCCGTCGATCCTGGGTTGGTGGCTGAACGATTCAACTGAAGGCAGCAGCCTGGTCGGCGATGGCCAGGCCGTTGCCCAGGCCCTGCGCCGGGCCGCACAACACCGGGGGCTGCCGCTGCGCTTGCCGTTGGGAGACCTGGATGAACAGGTAGTCGCCACCGCGCCGAATCTTGAAAGCCCGGACGCCACGCCTTTGCGTGCAGCCTCCGAGCGCTACGGTGCCGATGCGTTGCTGGCGGTGCATGCGCGTCAGGAAGGCAGTCAATGGCAGGCCAAATGGCGCCTGTGGCTGGGCGACAAGGCTGAGGAGGGCACCGCCCAAGGCGCTGACACTGCCGCGCTCGCCGACGCTGTCTTGCTGGCGGTCAGCCAAAAGCTGGCGCCACGCTTTGCGGTCAAGCCGGGCGTGAGCACTGAGCAACTGCTTGAAGTACAAGGCATGAACCTGGAGCGTTACGCTGCCCTGGGCCGCTTGCTGGAGCCCTTTGGCGGCCAGCCGCAGTTAGTGGATGGCAACCGGATCGTGTATCGCGTCAATGGCAGCGCTGAACAACTGCGCACCCAATTGAGCCTGGCCAAGCTGCAGGAAATTCCTGCTGGCGAAGCCCCGGCCCAGCCAGCCGTGGTCGATGGCGCGCAACCGGCTGCTGCACCTGAGCCTCAGGCGCAACTGCGTTTTCGTTGGTAAACGGTGTTCCTCCTTCTATATAGAAGAAGGGCGTAGATAACAGATGGAGTGGTTTATGGCGGATACGCGTCGTTGGGTGTGGCTTGGCGGGATTGTCCTGCTGTGCGTTTTTGTGTTCTTGCTGCATTCGATCCTGACGCCGTTCCTGGTGGCGCTGCTGCTCGCCTATCTGTTCGATCCCGTGGTGGATCGCCTGGAAAAAGTCGGCATGTCGCGCACCTGGGGCGTGATCACGGTGTTTGCGCTGTTCACGTTGATCATCACGGCGCTGGTGTTGATATTGGTGCCGATGTTGGCCAAGCAGCTGTTCCGTCTTTATGAACTGGCGCCGCAGATGCTCGACTGGTTGCAGCACACGGCAATGCCGTGGGCCCAGTCCAAGTTCGGGCTGGCGGATGGCTTCTGGAAGTTCGACAAGGTCAAGGCGGCCATCAGCGAGCATATGGACAAGACCACCGACATCGTTACGGTGGTGCTCAGCCAGGCAACCGCGTCGAGCCTGGCGCTCATCGGCTGGTTGACCAACCTGGTGCTGATCCCGGTGGTGGCGTTCTACCTGCTGCGAGACTGGGACATCATGATGGCCAAGATCCGCAGCCTGCTGCCCCGTGACCGTGAAGAGCGCGTGGTTTCCCTGGCGGCGGAGTGTCATGAGGTGCTGGGCGCGTTCGTGCGTGGCCAGTTGCTGGTGATGCTGGCGCTGGGCGTGATTTACGCTGCCGGCCTGATGGCGATCGGCCTGGAGCTGGGGCTGTTGATCGGCTTGATCGCGGGCCTGGCGGCCATCGTGCCGTACATGGGCTTTGTGATCGGCATCGGCGCGGCGTTGGTGGCGGGGCTGTTCCAGTTTGGCGGCGACCTGTACCCGATGCTGGGGATTGTCGCGGTGTTCATGGTCGGCCAGGCCTTGGAAGGCATGGTGCTGACGCCGCTGCTGGTGGGCGATCGAATCGGCCTGCACCCGGTGGCGGTGATCTTTGCGATCCTGGCGGGTGGCGAGCTGTTCGGCTTTACCGGCATCCTGCTGGCGTTGCCGGTGGCGGCGGTGATTATGGTGCTGGTGCGCCATGTGCACGACCTGTACAAGGATTCGGACGTGTACACAGGGGTGGATGAGCCCGAGTTGTAATCGCAATGTCACAAACCCGGCCCTGGCCGGGTTTGTTGTTATTGGCGCCGGGTGCGTCAAACAATTCGCGTAAACCTGCGAGTTAACGCAAACCTTTGATTTTGCTTGTGGTCTGCTGCATTGTGCGCCCGGCGTCACGGGTATAAACTTTGCAAACTTTACACAGAGGCCACTAACGGTTCGATGGGAGCCGTTCAGTCAGCATGAAACCGATTCAGCTGCCCCTAGGTGTGCGTCTGCGTGATGACGCTACCTTTATCAACTACTACCCAGGCGCCAATGCCGCTGCACTCGGCTATGTCGAGCGGCTCTGCGAAGCCGACGCCGGGTGGACTGAAAGCCTGATCTATCTGTGGGGCAAGCATGGCGTGGGGCGCACCCACCTGCTGCAGGCCGCGTGCCTGCGTTTCGAACAGATGGGCGAACCGGCGGTGTACCTGCCCCTGGCAGAGTTGATGGACCGCGGCATCGGCATCTTCGATAACCTTGAGCAGTACGAGCTGGTATGTCTCGACGACCTGCAGGCAGTGGCCGGCAAAGCAGAGTGGGAAGAGGCGCTGTTTCATCTGTTCAACCGCCTGCGTGACAGCGGCCGACGCCTGCTGATTGCCGCCTCTACTTCTCCCCGTGAGCTGCCAGTGAAGCTGGCTGACCTCAAATCGCGGCTGACCCTGGCGCTGATCTTCCAGATGCGCCCGTTGTCCGACGAGGACAAGCTGCGTGCGTTGCAACTACGTGCATCCCGTCGTGGCCTGCACCTGACCGACGAAGTCGGGCACTTTATTCTCACCCGTGGTACCCGCAGCATGAGCGCGCTGTTCGATTTGCTTGAACAGCTCGACCAGGCTTCTTTACAGGCGCAAAGAAAATTGACGATCCCTTTCCTCAAAGAAACCTTGGGTTGGTAAGGTCTTGATTTTCCATATGTCGGCATTTTCAAGGCGTCAGAAAACCTGCGTTTGAGCCTTAAGGGCTACGCAGCTGAAGCAATAAATGGAATCACGGCTTAGATGGCATAGTCGAAACGATAAGTCACATAGATCGCGATTGAATTTGCAAATCGATGTGATAGAGGGCATAGTCTCGGCTTCTTTACACATCAGCCACGGTCGTGCCCATGCTAAATCGCTTCGCACCCCTCGTGCCTCTCGCACTCGTTACCCTGTTGTTTGGTTGTGCCTCCCACCCTCAGCAGGTGGCAGAACAGCAAAAACCACAGGTTCAAAATCAGGCAAAGTTCGTTGCTGCACAGTCTGCTTCTGTTTATGAAGAAGAGGTGGCAACCGAAAAAGAACTCGCCGAGTTCTCTGACAGCAAGCCTTACCAGCTGCCACTTCTGGCCGACAGCATCCTTGAGCGCGGCATGTCCTTGATCGGTACCCGTTACCGTTTCGGCGGCACCTCGGAAGCCGGTTTTGATTGCAGCGGGTTCATTGGCTACCTGTTTCGTGAAGAAGCCGGCATGAACCTGCCGCGCTCTACACGCGAGATGATCAACGTGAATGCACCGTTGGTCGCACGAAACAACCTCAAGCCCGGTGATCTGCTTTTCTTTAGTACCAGTGGCCGCGGTCGTGTCAGCCACGCCGGTATCTACCTGGGCGATAACCAGTTTATTCACTCCAGCAGCCGCCGCAGTGGTGGTGTTCGGGTCGATAACCTGGGTGACAGCTACTGGAGCAAAACCTTCATCGAAGCCAAGCGCGCACTCGCCATGGCCCCGACCACGGTTACCGCTAGTAAGTAAAGTTAAAGTGATACTTGAAGTTTGACGTGTAAGCGCTAGAATCCCTGGACATTGTTGTCATCCGTTCGCGCGAGCTTTGCTTGCGCGTTCTGGTTTTCAACGTTCGGCAGCGAAAGCCGCATCCAGACCAGGATTGTTCTGCACATGTCGACCTCGGCCCGCCTGATGCTTATTGTTTGCGCCGCGCTGCTCAGCGCCTGCGCCAGTCGTACACCGCCCCCCGCGCCCGTCGCGGTCAAGCCTAAGCCGGTGTTCAACTATGCCACCCAGAATTTCTCGCCAGCTGCCGAAGACGTGCTCTTTCGTGCGCTGGGCCTGGTCGGCACGCCTTATCGCTGGGGCGGCAACACACCGGACTCGGGTTTTGATTGCAGTGGCCTGATCGGCTTTGTATTCCGCGACGCTGCTGGCATCTCATTGCCGCGCACCACCCGTGAACTGATCGTGATGCGTGCCCAGGACGTCAGCGAACAAAACCTGCAGACCGGCGACCTGCTGTTCTTCGCCACCGGTGGTGGTTCGCGGGTCAGCCATGCGGGCATTTATGTGGGGGAGGGGCGCTTCGTACACGCGCCGCAAACCGGCGGTACGGTGAAGCTGGATACGCTATCCAAAGCGTATTGGCAGAATGCCTACCTGAGCGCCAAACGGGTACTGCCAGCGAATCTTGCGCGTAACCCCTGAGCCGAACACAGCACCCCATGTGGGAGCGGGCTTGCTCGCGAAAGCGGTGGTTCAGTCAGAAAATTTATTGACTGCTACTCCGCCTTCGCGAGCAAGCCCGCTCCCACATTGTTTTTGTGGCGCTGTTCAAATGGATTATTTGGCCGCAGAAACCCGCCAAACTTTATTGCCCACATCATCGGCCACCAGCAAATCCCCTTGCTGATCAATCACCACGCCAACCGGCCGGCCCATGGCTTTCTCATCGCTATCAAGAAACCCCGTCAGCACATCCACCGGTTGCCCTTTCGGCTGGCCCCCCTCGAACGGCACGAAAATCACCTTGTAGCCACTGTGCGGCTTGCGGTTCCAGGAACCATGCTGGCCGATAAATGCGCCATTACTGAAGGGGGCGGGCAGTTTGCTGCCCTCGGCGAAGGTCAGCCCCAGCGACGCAGTGTGAGGGCCTACCGCATAGTCGGGAGCGATGGCCTTGGCGACCATGTCCAGGTTCTGCGGGGTCACACGCACATCCACATGCTGGCCGTAATAGCTGAACGGCCAGCCATAGAAGCCGCCATCCTTGACCGAGGTGATGTAGTCCGGCACCAGGTCACTGCCAATCTCATCGCGCTCGTTGACCGCCGTCCACAGCTTGCCGCTCTGTGGTTCCCACGCCATGCCGTTGGGGTTTCGCAGGCCGGAGGCAAAAATGCGGTGTTGGCCGCTGGCGCGGTCGACTTCCCAGATGGCGGCGCGGCCCTGTTCGGCTTCCAGGCCGTTTTCGCCGACGTTGCTGTTGGAGCCGACGCTGACGTACAGCTTGCTGCCATCCTGGCTGGCCACCACGTTTTTGGTCCAGTGGTGGTTCAAGGGGCCACCGGGTAAATCCACCACCTTGGTGCCGGGGGAGGTGATCGCGGTTTCACCCGGCTGATAGGGAAAGCGCAGCAACTTATCCGAATCGGCCACATATAAGTCGTTGCCCACCAGGGCCATGCCAAACGGCGAGTTGAGATTCTCAAGGAACACCGTGCGAGTTTCTGCCACGCCATCATGGTCGGCATCGCGCAGCAAGGTAATGCGGTTCGGGCTCGGCACGCCGGCGCCAGCGCGGTCCATGACTTTTTCCATCACCCAGCCACGTACGCCTTTGGCGTCGTCCGGTTTGGGCGGTGCATTGGTCTCGGCCACCAGCACGTCGCCGTTGGGCAGCACGTAGAGCCAGCGCGGGTGATCCAGGCCTTCGGCGAACGCAGATACTTGGGTGCCTGCGGCCGCGATTGGCTTGGCGCCTTCGGGCCAGCCGATGGCCGGGGCGATATTGACGGTGGGGATCAGCGTCTTGTTCGGCTCCGGCAGCCGGGGCGAGGGCCCGGTGCCGTCGGCGACCTGCAGGGTCGAGCTTTCGCCGCACGCAGCGAGGCTACCGGCGAACATGATCAGTAGGGCGAGTCGGGTTTTAGGCATGGTTTTCTCCTTGATACCTGTAGGGGTAGAGAAGCACGAACGGCGGATGGTTCAAGTACAAGGCCAGCTTTAATTGACGCTCCCCCCCCAACCCACTAACCTTCGCGGCTTGTTCCAGGTGCTCTGTGGCGTACGCGTCGACGGAGTGAAACAGGGAAGCCGGTGAGTGAGCGCACTTGTACACAGTGCTGCCGCGATTCCGGCGCTGCCCCCGCAACGGTAAATGAGTCAAGACGGTGCTGTTTGCCACTGTATCGCACGCGATATGGGAAGGCGCACCCTCGGCTGCTAGCTATCAAAAGCGCCACTCATGAGCCCGGAGACCGGCCTGGATCATCCAACAGCATCACGGTGGGCGATGCTTGGCTGTCTGTTTTTCTTTTTCCTGCCCGCCGTTTTTGTCCAGCCCCAACGGAGAGCTGCCATGACTGATTCCCCCGACCGCGACGAACGCCACCTGGCGCGCATGCTGCGCAAAAAAGCCGTGATTGACGAGCGCATCGCCAATTCCCCCAACGAGTGCGGCCTGCTGCTGGTGCTGACCGGCAACGGCAAAGGCAAGAGCAGTTCGGCGTTCGGCATGCTTGCCCGGGCCATGGGCCATGGCATGCAATGCGGTGTGGTGCAGTTCATCAAGGGGCGTAACAGCACCGGCGAAGAATTGTTCTTCCGCCGCTTCCCCGAGCAGGTGCGCTTTCATGTGATGGGCGAAGGCTTCACCTGGGAAACCCAGGACCGCCAGCGCGATATCGCCGCCGCCGAAGCGGCTTGGGCGGTATCTCGGGCCATGTTGAATGACCCCTCCATCGGCTTGGTGGTGCTGGACGAACTGAACATCGCCCTCAAGCACGGTTACCTTGACCTGGATCAGGTACTCAGCGACCTGCAAGCCCGCCCGCCCATGCAGCATGTGGTGGTCACTGGCCGTGGCGCCAAGCCTGAGCTGATCGAAATGGGCGACACCGTCACCGAAATGGGCATGCTCAAGCACGCGTTCCAGGCCGGTATCAAGGCACAGAAAGGCGTCGAACTTTGAATCAGCCCCGTCATTGCCCGGCCGTATTGATCGCCGCTCCGGCGTCCGGCCAGGGCAAAACCACGGTCACCGCCGCGCTGGCGCGTTTGCACCGCAACCTGGGACGCAAGGTGCGCGTGTTCAAATGCGGGCCGGACTTTCTCGACCCGATGATCCACGAGCGTGCCAGTGGCGCGCCGGTGTACCAGTTGGACATGTGGATGGTGGGCGAGCAAGAGAGCCGCCGCCTGCTCTGGGAGGCGGCGGGGGAGGCCGACCTGATTCTCATCGAAGGCGTGATGGGCCTGTTCGACGGCACGCCTTCCAGCGCTGACCTGGCGCGGCACTTCGGTGTACCGGTGCTGGGCGTGATCGATGGCACCGCCATGGCCCAGACGTTCGGCGCTTTGGCCCTGGGGCTGGCGCGCTATCAACCCGACCTGCCGTTCGCCGGCGTGCTGGCCAACCGCGTCGGCACCCTGCGCCATGCGCAACTGCTCGAAGGCAGCCTCACCGAGGGCTTGCGTTGGTACGGTGCATTGTCCCGCGAGACCGGCATCGAACTGCCCAGCCGCCATCTGGGCCTGGTGCAAGCCAGCGAACTGAACGACCTTGATGTACGCCTGGACGCCGCCGCCCAGGCGTTGGGCAGCAGTTGCGAAGTGGCCCTGCCGCCGCCGGTGACCTTTGCCGCGCCCGAGGTGATCGAAGCCGAACCCTTGCTGGCCGGTGTGCGTATTGCCGTGGCGCGTGACGAAGCCTTTGCCTTTACCTACGGCGCCAGCCTGGATCTGTTGCGGGCAATGGGCGCCGAGCTGAAGTTCTTCTCACCGATCCATGATCGCCAGTTGCCTGAGGCTGACAGCCTCTATTTGCCCGGCGGGTATCCAGAACTGCACCACCAGGCATTATCGGCCAATACCGCGATGCTGGACGCCATTCGTGCTCATCATGCCGCTGGCAAGCCACTGCTCGCTGAATGTGGCGGCATGCTCTATCTGCTCGACTCCTTGATAGATGTGGAGGGTACACGCGCCGAACTGGTTGGCTTGTTGCAAGGCGATGCAGTGATGCAGAAGAAACTCGCGGCCCTGGCGCTGCAAAGCGTTGAGCTGCCGGAGGGGACGTTGCGTGGGCATACCTATCACCATTCCCTGACCAGTACCGAATGGGAGCCGATTGCCCGTGGCCTTAGCCCTAACGGTGGGCGCGGGGCTGAAGCGGTCTATCGCCAAGGTCGATTGACCGCCTCCTACGTACACTTTTATTTTCCGTCGAATCCTGGCGCGGTGGCCGCGTTGTTTGCGCCAGACCTTCAGACCGCTATCGCAGGCAAGCCAGCTCCCACAGGGGAATGCATTTCAAATGTGGGAGCGGGCTTGCTCGCGAAGAGGCCATGACTGACAACGCATTCCCCCAAGCCGACCGCGACGCCGTCTACCGCGCCATCGCCGAACGCCGCGACATGCGCCACTTCAGCGGCGGCAGCGTCGCGCCTGAACTGCTGCAACGTCTGCTCCACGCCGCGCACCAGGCACCCAGCGTCGGCCTGATGCAGCCGTGGCGTTTTATCCGCATCAGCGACCGTTCGTTGCGCAGCCAGATTCAACAGTTGGTAGAAGAAGAACGCGTACGCACTGCCGAAGCGTTGGGCGAGCGCTCCGATGCGTTCATGAAGCTCAAGGTCGAAGGCATCAACGACTGCGCCGAGGTATTGGTCGCAGCGTTGATGGACGACCGCGAGCGCCACATCTTCGGGCGCCGCACCTTGCCGGAAATGGACATGGCCTCGCTCTCCTGCGCGATCCAGAACCTGTGGTTGGCGGCGCGCGTGGAAGGATTGGGCATGGGCTGGGTTTCGCTGTTCGATCCCCAGGCCCTGGCCGAGCTGCTGGGCTTGCCGCCCGGCGCAAAACCCCTGGCCGTGTTGTGCCTGGGGCCGGTGGCCGAGTTTTACCCGGCACCGATGTTGCAGTTAGAAGGCTGGGCCGAGCCGCGACCGCTAAGTGACATGCTGTATGAAAACACGTGGGGAGTGAGTCAATGAGTGTGGCCTTGCTGTGTGTGGCTGCGGTGGCGCTGGATGCGCTGCTGGGTGAGCCCAAGCGCTGGCATCCGCTGGTGGCGTTCGGCAATTTTGCCGGGCGCATCGAGCAACGTTTCAATAGCGGTGGGCGTGGCTGGCGCAGCCATGGCGTGACCGCGTGGTTTATCGCCGTGGTGCCGCTGACCCTGCTGGCCACGGCGTTGTCGTGGGCGCCCTATATCGGCTGGCTGCTGGAGATTATGGCGTTGTACTGCGCCCTGGGCATGCGCAGCCTGGGTGAGCATGTGACGCCGGTGGCCCAGGCCCTGCGCCGTGATGACATGGACGAAGCGCGCACGCGTGTGAGTTACCTGGTCAGCCGCCAGACCAGCGAACTGGACCACACTGAAGTCGCCCGCGCGGCCACCGAATCGGTGCTGGAGAACGGCAGCGATGCGGTATTCGCTGCGTTGTTCTGGTTCGTGGTGGCCGGTGTGCCAGGCGTGGTGCTCTATCGCCTCAGCAACACCCTGGACGCCATGTGGGGCTATCGCAATGAGCGCTTTGAGCGTTTCGGCTGGGCAGCCGCCAGGATCGATGATGTGCTCAACTATATTCCTGCGCGTTTGGTGGCCTTAACCTACGCGCTATTGGGTAAAACCCGCCTGGCGCTCAAATGCTGGCGCACCCAGGGCCCGACCTGGGACAGCCCCAACGCCGGCCCGGTGATGGCGGCAGGGGCCGGCGCCTTGGGTGTGGAACTCGGCGGTGCGGCGATTTATCACGGCGAGGTGCATCAGCGCCCGCCATTGGGCGAAGGCCCGCCGGCCAACGCCGATTCCATTGATCGCGGCTGGCAACTGGTGCAGCGCGGCGTATGGTTGTGGCTGCTGGTCCTGTGCGTGGGGGCGCAAATCTATGCTTGAACATGGTGGTCGGCTGCGTAAGGCCGCGATTGAATACGGCATTGCCGAAGCGGATTGGCTTGACCTGTCCAGCGGCCTGGCGCCCTGGCCGTGGCCGATTCCCGAGATTCCCTTGCGTGCCTGGGCGCGTTTGCCGGAAACCGATGACGGCCTGGAAAAGGCTGCCAGCGAGTATTACGGCGCCGGCCCATTGCTGCCAGTGCCGGGCTCCCAGGCGGCGATCCAACTGCTACCGCGCCTGCGTCGTTCCGGCAAGGTCGGCGTGCTTTCGCCGTGTTATGCCGAGCACGCCGAAGCCTGGCGTCGCGCCGGTTATGTGGTGCGCGAAGTGCAGGAGCAGGAAGTCGACTTCTTTCTCGACAGCCTCGACGTGCTGGTAGTGGTCAACCCCAACAACCCAACGGGCTTGAGCCTGAGCCCGCAACGCCTGCTGGACTGGCATGCACGCCTGGCCCAGCGCGGTGGCTGGCTGGTGGTGGACGAGGCGTTCATTGACGTAACCCCGGACTTGAGCCTGGCCAGGCATGCCGATCAGGTCGGCTTGATCGTGCTGCGCTCATTCGGCAAGTTCTTCGGCCTGGCCGGTGTGCGCCTGGGCTTCGTGCTGGCCGAGCGCAAGTTGCTCAAGCTGTTGGCCGAACAGGTCGGGCCCTGGGCCGTCAGTGGGCCGACGCGGGTGTTGGGCCAAGTGTGCCTGCGCGACACCGACGGGCATGCGCGTCAGCGCAGTCGTTGCATCGCAGCCGGCCAGCGTCTGTTCGAGTTGCTTGAGCGCCGCGGCCTTCAACCCCACGGGGGCTGCGCCTTGTTCCAGTGGTTGATTACCCCCCACGCTGAACGGCTGTACGAATTCATGGCCCAGCGCGGCATCCTGCTGCGCCTGTTTGTGCACAACAGCAGCGTGCGCTTGGGCCTGCCTGACACCGAAGCCGACTGGCTGCGCCTTGATGAAGCCCTGGCCGCCTACAAGGACGCCACATGACCACGTTGATGGTGCAGGGCACCACCTCCGATGCCGGTAAAAGCACCCTGGTGACGGCGCTGTGTCGCTGGCTGGTACGCCAGGGCATCGCAGTGGCACCGTTCAAACCGCAGAACATGGCGCTCAACAGCGCAGTGACCGCCGAAGGCGGCGAGATCGGCCGCGCCCAGGCGGTGCAGGCCCAGGCTGCCAACCTGGCGCCCCACACCGACATGAACCCGGTGTTGCTCAAGCCCAACAGCGACACCGGTTCCCAGGTGATCATCCATGGCCGTGCCGTTACCAGCATGAATGCCGTGGCCTACCACGACTACAAAGCCATTGCGATGCAAGCGGTGTTGGCCTCCCACGCGCGCTTGAGTGAGGCCTACCCGGTGGTAATGGTCGAAGGCGCGGGCTCCCCGGCCGAGATCAACCTGCGCGCCAATGATATCGCCAACATGGGCTTCGCCGAAGCGGTGGACTGCCCGGTGCTGTTGATCGCAGACATCAATCGCGGCGGCGTGTTCGCCCATCTGGTCGGCACCCTGGAACTGCTGTCACCCAGTGAGCAGGCGCGGGTCAAGGGCTTCATCATCAACCGTTTTCGCGGTGATATCGCGTTGCTGCAACCCGGGCTGGATTGGCTCGAAGCGCGCACCGGCAAACCGGTGGTCGGCGTGCTGCCCTACGTGATGGACCTGCACCTGGAGGCGGAAGACGGCATCGACCAACGCCAGATCGACAAGGCCGCCCAAGTGCTCAAGGTAGTGGTGCCGGTGCTGCCGCGCATCAGCAACCATACCGACTTCGACCCGCTGCGCTTGCACCCGCAGGTGGACTTGCAGTTCGTCGGGCCGGGCCAGGCGATACCGGCTGCTGACCTGATCATCCTGCCGGGCTCGAAAAGCGTGCGCAGTGACCTGGCCTACCTGCGTGCCAATGGCTGGGACACCGCCGTGGCGCGGCACCTGCGTTATGGCGGCAAGGTACTGGGGATCTGCGGCGGCTTGCAGATGCTCGGCGAGCAAGTCCATGACCCGTTGGGCCTGGAAGGGCTTGCGGGCTCCAGCGACGGCCTCGGGTTACTGGCGTTCAGCACCACCCTGGAACAAGAGAAGCAGTTGCGCAACGTGCGTGGACGCCTGGTGTTGGAAGACGCCGAAGTCAGCGGTTATGAAATCCATGCGGGGGTAACCTGCGGCGCTGCCTTGGCAAGCGCTGCGGTGCTGCTGGACGATGGCCGCAGCGATGGCGCACAGAGCCCCGATGGGCAAATTCTAGGCACCTACCTGCACGGCTTATTCGAGACCCCGGCGGCGTGCAGCGCGTTGCTGCGTTGGGCCGGGTTGCAGGATGTGCAAGAGGTGGATTATCACGGCTTGCGCGAGCGCGATATCGAGCGCTTGGCGGACTTGGTGGAGTACCACCTGGACACCGAGTTGTTGCGCAAGCTATGTGGGATCTGACGATGTTCACACGATCGAACTGTGGGAGCTGGCTTGCCCGCGATAGCCATGTGTATCTACACAACGCTGTAGCCCTCAACGCTAACCACGATGCGAAGCGAGCCGCTCTTGATCTGCTTTTGATCTTGATCTTAGGCGCCCCGTTAAACCACGCTGGCCGGAATTCGACAGGGATTTGGGGGGTAAACCGGCAGGGATGCCGGTTTAGCCGCCCCGCGCCATGGATGGCGCGTGGCGGCGGCCCCCCAAATCACTGGCGGATTACGGGCACACCGAGCCTAAGCGAGGTGCCGAGTGGTGGGGCAAGAGCGTTTTGCTTACTTTTGCGCTTTTCAAAAGTGAGCCGCCGTCAGGGCGGAACCCTAAGTGGCCGTTACCTACATAACGGATATGCACTCGGTCTAATCCAACATCCCAGTTGGCCGTCAGGCCGTCTTCGCAGGCAAGCCAGCTCCCACATTTGGATTGCGGAGCATCAGATGGATATGCGCCGGCTGTCCGACCGTCGTGGGACCGGGCTTGCTCGCGAACGCGGTGGGCCAGCCATAGGTGCATTCACTGACACACCCTATTGGCGAGCAAACCCACCCCCACACTGTTCGCCAGAGACCTTTGCATGTATCAATTGATCCTCGGCGGCGCCCGTTCGGGCAAGAGCCGCCTGGCCGAAAAGCTTGCCTCAGAGAGCGGGCTTGCCGTCATTTATATCGCCACCAGCCAACCCCTCGACGGTGAGATGAACGAGCGCGTCGCGCTGCACCGCCAGCGCCGCCCCGACCATTGGGGCCTGGTTGAAGAACCCATCGACCTGGCGCGCGTGCTGCGCGAAAACGCCGCCACTGATCGCTGCCTGCTGGTGGATTGCCTGACCTTGTGGCTCACCAATCTTCTGATGCTCGAAGACCCGGCCCGCCTTGCATCCGAGCGTGATCACCTGCTGCAAACCCTGGCCTCGCTGCCGGGGGAAATCATTTTTGTCAGCAACGAGACCGGTCTGGGTGTCGTGCCGCTGGGCGAATTGACTCGCCGTTATGTGGATGAAGCCGGTTGGTTGCATCAAGCCTTGGCCGAGCACTGTCAGCGCGTTGTGCTGACGGTTGCCGGCCTGCCCCTGACTTTGAAAGGTACTGCGTTATGACCGATTCCTGGTGGCTCAACCCCTGCAAGACCATTGATGCCGCGGCCCACGAACAGGCGCTGGCGCGTCAGCAGCAGTTGACCAAACCCGCCGGCTCCCTCGGCCAGTTGGAAGCGCTGGCGGTGCAGCTGGCAGGTTTGCAGGGCCAGGCCAAGCCCTCGGTAGAACACCTGTGGATCGCGATTTTTGCTGGCGATCACGGTGTGGTCGCTGAAGGTGTATCGGCATTTCCCCAGGCGGTCACTGGCCAGATGCTGCAAAACTTCGTCACCGGTGGTGCGGCAATCAGCGTGCTGGCGCGGCAACTGCAAGCGCAATTGGAAGTGGTCGACCTCGGCACCATCACGCCGTCCTTGGATTTGCCCGGCGTTCGTCACCTGAATATCGGCGCGGGCACGGCCAATTTCGTCCATGGCCCGGCGATGACCCAAGCCCAAGGGCAGTTGGCCTTGCAAGCTGGACGAGACAGCGCACGCCGCGCCCTGGAAAGCGGTGCGCAACTCTTTATCGGCGGTGAGATGGGCATCGGCAATACCACTGCCGCCAGTGCCTTGGCCTGCGCATTGCTGGATTGCCAGGTCACTGACCTCACAGGCCCTGGCACCGGTTTGAATGCCGCAGGGGTCAGCCATAAGGTCGCAGTCATTGAACGCGCCTTGGCGTTGCACGCCGGCCAGCGCAGTGATGCGCTGCAAACCTTGTTCAATCTCGGCGGTTTTGAAATAGCCGCGCTGGTCGGCGCCTACCTGGCCTGCGCCCAGGAAGGCATCGTGGTGCTGGTGGATGGGTTCATCTGCAGCGTGGCCGCGCTGGTGGCGGTGCGCTTGAACCCGGCGTGCCGCCAATGGCTGGTGTTCGGCCATCGTGGCGCCGAGCCGGGCCATCGCCATGTGCTGCACAGCCTCGATGCGCAGCCGTTGCTGGAACTGGGCCTGCGCCTGGGCGAAGGCAGCGGCGCCGCGTTGGCGGTGCCCTTGTTGCGCCTGGCGTGTGCGCTGCACGGGCAGATGGCGACCTTCGCCGAAGCCGCCGTGGCGGACCGCCCCGCATGACCTTGCGCCTGGACCTGCTGCGCCACGGCGAAACCGAACTGGGCGGTGGCCTGCGCGGCAGCCTGGACGATGCGCTGACCGTCAAGGGCTGGCAGCAGATGCGCGACGCAGTGGTGGGGCAGGGGCCATGGGATCGGCTGATCAGCTCACCGTTGCAACGCTGCGCTCTGTTTGCCCATGAGTTGGGGGCACAGCTCGATGTGCCGGTGAGTCTGGAGCCTGACTTGCAAGAGCTGCACTTCGGCGCCTGGGAAGGGCAGAGTGCGGCCGCGTTGATGGACACCGATGCCCAAGGGCTGGGCTTGTTCTGGGCCAACCCCTATGCCTTCACGCCGCCGCAGGGCGAGCCGGTCATCCAGTTTTCCGAGCGCGTGCTTGGCGCTGTCGCCCGGCTGCATCAGGCCTATGCTGGCCAGCGCGTGCTGTTGATCAGCCATGGCGGTGTAATGCGCCTGCTGCTGGCCCAGGCGCGAGGGTTGCCCCGTGAGCAACTGCTGAATGTCGAAGTGGGTCACGGTGCCTTGTTCGGCCTGCAGGTTGCGGCCGATGGCGTATTGAAGGAAGGACGCTGATGATGCTGCCGTTCTGGATCGCCCTGCAATTTCTCAGCAGTCTGCCCATTCGCTTGCCGGGCATGCCGCAGCCTCAAGAGCTGGGCCGTTCGTTGCTGTTTTATCCGCTGGTAGGGTTGCTGTTCGGCGTGTTGCTATGGGGCCTTAACCATGTGTTGCTGGGCGCACCGTTGCTGTTGCATGCCGCGTTGCTGCTCACGGCCTGGGTGTTGCTCAGCGGTGGCTTGCACCTGGACGGCCTGGCCGACAGCGCCGATGCCTGGCTGGGTGGCTTTGGCGACCGCGAGCGCACCCTCAGCATCATGAAAGACCCGCGCAGCGGCCCGATTGCGGTGGTCACCCTGGGCTTGGTGCTGCTGCTCAAGTTCAGCGCCTTGGTGGCGTTGATCGAACAACACAATGGCGCCGCCTTGATCCTGGCGCCTTTGATCGGACGCGCTTCGATGCTGGCGCTGTTTCTCACCACGCGCTACGTGCGTGCGGGTGGTTTGGGCCAGGCACTGTCAGACCATTTGCCGCGAATTGTCGGCCAACAGGTGCTGATCCTCAGCGGGTTGGCCTGTATCCTGATCGGCGGCTTCAACGGCGGCATCGCGGTGTTGCTGGCGGCATTGTGTTTCGTGTGGCTGCGCCAGTTGATGGTCAAGCGTCTGGGCGGCACCACGGGCGATACCGCCGGCGCACTGCTGGAGCTGCTTGAAGTCGTGGTGTTGGTCGGGCTGGCGTTGTAACGCTTTCTTGCAATTGGTTAACTCCGGGTATATACACGCTCTATGCTTGCCTCCCAATGTTTATGCACCAACCTGCGACGCGCCGCCCGTGGCGTCAGCAGGCACTACGACGGCGCTCTCGACGGCTTCGGGATCAACGTTGCCCAGTATTCTCTGTTGTGCA
This sequence comes from Pseudomonas sp. FJ2-5-13, assembly GCF_029201605.1. Classification (NCBI taxonomy): domain Bacteria; kingdom Pseudomonadati; phylum Pseudomonadota; class Gammaproteobacteria; order Pseudomonadales; family Pseudomonadaceae; genus Pseudomonas; species Pseudomonas sp. FJ2-5-13. The sequence goes on along the minus strand of NZ_CP104045.1, from coordinate 4,280,566 downwards.
ACCTGCAGCGTCTCGACCAGCCGAGCATTTCCAGCCTGGCGGACGCCATGGGCCTGGATCGCAGCACCCTGGGGCGCAACCTGCGCGTCCTGGAAGGTGATGGGCTGGTGCAGTTGGTAGAGGGCGACGATTTGCGCAACCGCCTGGTGGTGTTGACTGACGCCGGCCATGAACGGCTGGCCGCTGCGTTGCCGGCGTGGGAAGCAGCGCAACAAAAGCTGATTGATAAGCTGGGCGCCGAAAAGCGCGAAATGTTGTTGGCCTTGCTGGATGAACTCGCCTGAACGGCGGTTTGTTCGACTACAAGCGGGTATATACCCGCGAACGGAGAATAAGAAATGACCTCGATGTGGCGCACCAGTGGTTGGGTCCTTTTAGGGAGTGCGCTGATCCTGGCGTTGTCCTTGGGCGTACGGCATGGCTTTGGCCTGTTTCTAGCGCCGATGAGCAGCGAATTCGGTTGGGGGCGTGAAACCTTTGCCTTTGCCATCGCTTTGCAGAACCTGATCTGGGGCTTGGCGCAGCCATTTACCGGGGCCTTGGCCGACCGTTTCGGCGCGACCAAGGCGGTGTTTGTCGGCGGGGTGTTGTACGCCGTTGGCCTGGTGCTGATGGGCATGTCCGACTCCGCGTGGTCACTGTCTTTGAGCGCAGGCTTGCTGATTGGCATTGGCCTGTCCGGCACCTCGTTCTCGGTGATCCTCGGCGTGGTCGGCCGCGCCGTAGCGCCCGAAAAACGCAGTATGGCCATGGGCATTGCCAGTGCGGCGGGGTCGTTCGGCCAGTTCGCCATGGTGCCCGGCACCCTCGGCCTGATTGGCTGGCTCGGCTGGTCGGCAGCATTGCTGGCGCTGGGCTTGATGGTGGCGCTGATCCTGCCGCTGGTCGCCATGCTCAAGGACCGGCCGCTGGCGGTCACAGTGGGCCAGCAAACCCTGGGTGAGGCGCTCAAAGAAGCCTGTTCTCACTCCGGCTTCTGGCTGCTGTCCTTCGGCTTTTTTGTCTGCGGTTTCCAAGTGGTGTTCATCGGTGTGCACTTGCCGGCGTACCTGGTCGACCAGCACCTGCCGGCCACGGTGGGCACCACGGTGCTGGCGTTGATTGGCCTGTTCAACGTATTTGGCACCTATACGGCGGGTTGGCTCGGTGGGCGCATGTCCAAGCCGCGCCTGCTCACCGGCTTGTACCTGTTAAGGGCGGTGGTGATTGTGTTGTTCCTGTGGGCGCCGGTCACCGAAGTCACGGCCTATCTGTTTGGCATGGCGATGGGCTTTTTGTGGTTGTCCACGGTGCCGCTGACCAACGGCACCGTCGCGACCCTGTTTGGTGTGCGCAACCTCTCGATGCTGGGCGGGATCGTGTTCCTGTTCCACCAGCTTGGCTCTTTCCTCGGCGGATGGCTGGGCGGGGTGGTCTATGATCGAACCGGCAGCTACGATTTGATCTGGCAGGTGGCAATTTTGCTCAGCCTGCTCGCCGCCGCGCTGAATTGGCCGGTGCGTGAGCGGCCAGTGGCACGTATACAGGCGCAGATGGAGGCGGCATGAGCATGACAGCGCGTCTTATGCTGTTGGCAGGGGGGATGGTGTTGTTGCTGCTGGCCTGGTGGGGCTGGCAGCGGGGCGGCCTGGCGTTGATGCAACTGGGCATGGCGATCTGTTAAGTTGTGGGTCTGAACCGACTCAAGGACTTTTGACATGCAGATGCGCTGGCTCGCTGTACCCGTCCTGATGGCTATTGGCAGCGTGGCGATGGCCGCCAGTTGCCCACCGTTGCTGGAGGGCCAATTGCCCAAGCTGCGGGCCAAGGAATCCATCGACCTGTGCCAGCAATTCGCTGGCAAACCCTTGGTGATCGTCAATACAGCGAGCTTCTGCGGCTTTGCTCCGCAGTTCAAAGGCTTGGAAGCGTTATATCAGCGCTACAAGGGCGAAGGCCTGGAAGTGATTGGCGTGCCGTCCGATGACTTCAAGCAGGAAGCCAAGACCGGTGAGGAAACCGCCAAGGTCTGCTACGTGAATTATGGCGTGACCTTCACCATGACCGAGCCGCAGAAGGTCAAGGGGCCGGATGCGGTGCACCTGTTCAAGGTGCTTGCGCAGCAGGCCGACGCGGCGCCGAAGTGGAACTTCTACAAGTATGTGGTGGATCGCCAGGGCAATGTGGTTGCCAGTTTTTCCAGCCTGACCAAGCCGGACAGTCCGGAGCTGATCAAGGCGGTGGAACAGGCATTGGCTTCCAAACCCTGACCGCCAGCCAAACAAAAGCCCCGCCTCCTTCACAGGAGAGCGGGGCTTTTTTATACGGCTGCGGGTTAGAACTTGTAGGTCATGCCCAAGCCGAAACCGTTGGCGCTGTTTTCATACTTGGCGTTGTAGCTGGCCAATTGGTTGGAACGCGAAACCTTGACGTCCTCTTCCTTCAGGTAGGAGTAGGCCAGGTCAATGGTCATGTTATCCATGACCTGGTAGCCCAGGCCCAGGCTGAAGATCGTACGGTCGCCGGTCGGGATACGCGGCGAGCGATCCGTGTTGTTGGTCGGCGACTGGTCGAACGTCAGGCCGGTACGCAGCACCACCTGCTTGGTGAGCTGGTACGAGGTACCCACGGCGTAAGCCCAGGTGTCGTGCCAGTTCTGGTCTTCCTTGATCGTGCTGACCAGGCCTGGGGCAAGCGCGCCGCCAGTAGCGCCGCTGACGCCTTCGTTCTTGACGGTGATGTCTTTCAGGCGGCTCCAGCGTGTCCAGGTTGCACCGGCGTAGAGTTTCCACGCGTCGGTCAGGTCTTGAGTGACGGACAGGTCGTAGGACTCAGGGGTGTCGATTTTCAGCGAAGCGTCGTAGCGGTTGCTGCGCAGGAACGGCGAGGTCGCGGTCGGTGCGGTGACTTCGGTGTGGCCGTCCAGCTTGTAGCTGACCTTGGAGTGGTAGGTCAGGCCGACACGGGTGGTATCGGTGGCTTGAACCAGCACGCCGATGTTGAAGCCCAGTGCGGTGTCGTCACCCTTAATCTTGATATTGGTGTCTGGCGCGCGAGGGTTCAGCGTCAGGTCCGATTCCAGGGTACCGGCAATGCGGTTGATGGTCGGGCCGAAACCTACGGAAACGCGATCGTTGAAGGCGTAGCTGACGGTCGGTTGCAAAGTGATGACTTTCACTTCGCTCTTGCTGCCAAAGCCACGGCCCTGGAAGCCGCTTTCGTAGTCGGTCACCAGGCCGAACGGCGCATAGACGCCGAAGCCGACAGCCCACTGGTCGTTAAGTTTATTGGTGTAGAAACCGAAAGGCACGGCAGTGAAAGGCACCATATCGCCTTTATTGCTGCCAGCGGAGCGGCCGCTGACATTGCTGATATCGGTGGAGGCATCAATGGCTGCAACGCCACCAGTGATCTGTTGGCCTTCCAGGCGCGCCATACCAGCAGGGTTACCGAACACAGTGCTCGCATCATCGGCAGAGGAAGAGCGACCTGCGAAACCGGTACCCATCCCGCTCACGCTCTGTTCGTTGAGCGCAAAGCCGCTGGCGAACAGTTGGGAGGATGCCATGGCAACGGCGAGGCTAAGTGTGGTCTTGAGCATTACTTTTTTCATTATTAGAACTCCGTGTGATCACCGCTGCGGAAAGTATCAATAAATTTCAGATCGCGCTATAGGCTGTAATGCTGGAGATAGAGCGGTTTTGTAGGACAATCCGACCAAAATTGCCGTTTTTTGCCGAATCTTGCAATTTGCCCGGTCAACAAGTTGCCTGTTTCATTGGGCTTACACAGGTTTGCCAGGCTTGAGTGAAATCTCGCAGGCGGCCCTGGGGGTGGAATATTTCTTTCCAGATACGCGCCATGGCCAGTACATCGCCGGGCGCGGGCAGGGCAGGACGATGTTGTTCCACCAACAGCCAGGCGATCGCCGTGGCGTAGCGCAGATTTACCGTCAACTCCAACTGGGGCGCGCTGAGGAACGCATGTTGGCTGGCTAGCCCACGCACCAGGCTGGCGCGTTCCGGGTCCAAGGCCAGGTAGCCATCCCAGAGGGCGCGGTGGCGGGGTTCAGTGATGCTGTAAAGGCCATGGCCGCGGCGGTCATGCAGCGCCGAGCCCAGTTCTGACTGGCTGGCGGCAATGCCCAGCAACAGGGATTCGGCTGTTGGGCTGTGACGGCCGAGGTACATCAGCGTCGGCCGGATCACATAACGACACAATTCACTGGCGGCAATACCCATACGAGCCTCAGTCCGTGCAAAGAGTGGACGAGCCTGAGAAGGGGAGCTTGGCAGCGGTGAATCGGATCTCAGGCCCGTCGTAAGCGGATCATGCCGCTTGAGTTGAAGTGTAGTGTCATATTCACGATGTAAAGGACTGTTTTTAAAACATCTTCTGCAACCGGTTATAACGTTTATATCGATTTGTACTTAGCGCCACCGGCTCAAGGCCAAATTCCAGGCAATAAAAAACCCTGTTATTCAAACAGGGTTTTTTGAGTTTCAGCGACGCGGGTCGATCAGGCAGTCAGTGCCTGACGGGTACGATCGATCACGGCCTGCAGCGGTTCTGCGCTGGAGTATTGATCGGGGTACAGGCGTTCGCTGTGACGAGCGATGCCGTGTTCGTTGACCAGGGTGAAGCTGAAGCAGCCTTTGCGAGCGGCCATGATCAGGCAGTTCATTGGGGCAAAAGCGTTGGTGAGGGTGCGAATGGCATCCTGAGTGTGGATTTGAGCGTTCATATTATTGGTGTTCCTACAAATGACACGGATAAGAACCGTGCAACGTTAAAACGTTCCAGTAACGCTGATCACCATTGATCAAACGAAGAACCCGACTGGAACAAAGCAGCCAGTTTGAAGCGCTATTAAATTAGGCGCGCTTGGGCTGGCAGGTAGGTACTTAGGAGGGCAGGCAACACAACAGGGGCAAAGGTTCTGGGCCCGGGGTGAAGATCCTGATCAATTTGCAGGTTGGTTCGGTCAGAGTATTGGAACTTCGCGCCACCCTTTGTTTGTTCAAAGGCAGTGTCGTCGCAAGGAATACCTGGAAACCATCGAGGTGGTCGATCCCATGTGGTTCAGGGGACGTGTTCGACCAGAATTGACTTTCAGCTTGGTACTAACGCCGCGGATAGTAACGGATTGAAGCAGGGAAGGGAAGGCTGATTGCAAAAAAACTTCGATCAGCCGCCGAGCAACTCGCGATACACCAGCACGGTCATGGACGCTGCCAGGGCGCACCCCAACCCGTAGGCGGCGAGCGTCAACCGCAAGGACTGCCCGGTCTCGATCATGCGGATCACATCGCCCATGTCGTTGATTCTGCCATCACTGAGTTCGATGCACAGAATCACGGCGGTAAAGGCGGCCGATAGCAGGATAGCAATAGCAAACAGTGCGCCGTCCGGCGAGGGGAGCGCGGCATTGATCCCAAGCGAGGTCGCGCAGATGGCCAGCAGCAGCCCAGCGAATAACAGAATTCCTTTCATCGGCCCTACTGGTTTGCATTGGCGGTGGCGCAGTGTGGCGAGCCGAGGCAGATTTGAAAAGCCCTTGGGTTTGCCCGCTCAGTAACATGTTTAACCGGTGTTGAATCAAAAAACGCCGACGATATAACCAGCCGATCGGGACTTGTGCACATTCGTGGCCAAGGGTGTAACCCTGCTGTCACGGGTGTGCAAGTGCGCCCATTTGCCTGTAATCAAAATTTAAGTCAATGAAAAATCTCGCTTTTTTTTATTGGTGAAAAAATCGTCAGTTTGACTGCGGCCCCCGTTCCATGGGGCTTTGCGCCTGTTCAAGGGGGGTTGTCCACTGAGTTATCCACAGCTTCTGTGGATTGTCCCGAGCGCTTGCTCTAGGACGGGCGTGCAGGGTTTTTTCAGCTTTACCTGTACGAAAAAAAGAGTAGAGTGGCGCGCCTTCCGTTCTGCCCCACAGTGCTTTATGAAGTTTCGCTCAGTATCACCTTCTGTTACCGACACGCCCCAAACTGTTACCGCACCCAAGCGTTTTTCCTTGAAGGTCGCTTTGTGGCTGCTCGACAGCCCGCGCCTGGGGCAGAGTACCAATATCAAGCATCTTGCTGGACGCTTGCTCAAGCAGCCTGCCCGGGAAGGCGTGGTGGCCGCTCAGAGCCGTCTTGGCCAACTGATGTGCCGCGAGTGCGGAAACGCCCGTGACCGGCGCATCGGCCACGATTTGTTGCGTTCGGCTGCTCGCGCCGGCGACCGTCGCGCCCAGCGCGAACTGGGCCAGGTCGAAGACTGAGCTGTCCTCCGGCCTTAGGCTTGGTTACCCTTGATCTTTTTCGGTGATGGCAGAAATGGCTATGGTGTTTGACTGGACCAGTATCGCCTTGGGTCTTGTGGGCGCAGCCGTGCCGCTACTGGCGCTGTGCTGGCAACTCCAGCGGCGCCTGACCGCGCGCACCACCGGCTGGGAGCTGTTGGAGGAGCGCCTGGCGACTGCACAACTGGCCCAGGAAGGGCTCGCCGCCCAACTGGACGCCAGCCGCGATGAGATCAGTGACCTGAGCCAGGCCAATGCTGCCAAGCAAGCCGACCTGGCGGCGCTGCGCCGTGAAGTCGAGCTGTTGCAGATCGACCGCGATAACGCCCGCGACGCCGCGCACGCCTGGAACCTCGACCGCAGCGCCAAGGAAACCGAACTGCGGCGCCTCGACGCCTTGGCCGCGGCCCTGAGCGCCGAATTGCGCGAGCAGCAAGAGAGTCATCAGCAACGCCTCACCGACCTGCAAGGCTCACGGGACGAGCTGCGTGCGCAATTTGCCGAGCTGGCCGGCAAGATCTTCGACGAACGTGAGCAACGCTTTGCCGAAACCAGCCAGGAACGCCTCGGCCAACTGCTCGACCCGCTCAAGGAACGTATCCAGTCCTTCGAGAAGCGTGTCGAAGAAAGCTATCAGAACGAAGCCCGTGAGCGCTTTTCCCTGGCCAAAGAGCTTGAGCGCCTGCAGCAATTGAACCTGCGCCTGTCGGACGAAGCCACCAACCTGACCCGCGCCCTCAAGGGCCAGAAAACCCAGGGCAACTGGGGCGAGCTGATTCTTGAGCGGGTGCTGGAGCACGCCGGCCTGGAGAAGGGCCGTGAATACCAGACCCAGGTCAGCCTCAAAGGCCCGGACGGCGAGCGTTTCCAGCCTGACGTGCTGATCATGTTGCCGGGCGACAAGCAGGTGGTGGTCGACTCCAAAGTCAGCTTGACCGCCTATCAACAGTACGTTGCGGCGGATGACGAGGTGATTGGCCAGGCCGCCTTGAAGCAGCACGTGCTGTCCCTGCGCAATCATGTCAAAGGCTTGGCCGGCAAGGACTACAAGCGCCTGGAGGGTTTGCACAGCCTGGATTTCGTGCTGCTGTTCGTACCGATCGAGGCCGCCTTTTCCGCGGCATTGCAGGCCGAGCCCAACCTGTTCCAGGAAGCCTTCGACCGCCATATCGTGATCGTCAGCCCCACCACCTTGCTCGCCACCCTGCGCGTGATCGACAGCCTCTGGAAGCAGGAACGCCAGAGCCAGAACGGCCGGGAAATTGCCGAGCGTGCCGGCTGGCTGTATGACAAGTTCGTGCTGTTTATCCAGGACCTGGACGAAGTGGGCAACCGACTGCAACAGTTGGACAAGGCCTACAGCGCGGCACGCAACAAGCTGACGGATGGGCGGGGGAACCTGGTCAGCCGTACCGAGCAATTAAGATTGCTCGGCGCCCGCGCCAGTAAGAGCTTGCCGGCAGATCTGCTGGAGCGGGCAATGACCGATTCGGACGGCGTGGCGCATCTCCCGGAATAAACACGGACCTAAATTGTGGGAGCGGGCTTGCTCGCGAAAGCGTAATGTCAGCCAGCACATCTAACACTGAAACACCGCTTTCGCGAGCAAGCCCGCTCCCACACATAGATCGAGTTCAGCCCCGTCATAGGCATAGTTATCTACAACTATGCAGCGCTCAACGGTAACCACGATGCGAAGCGAGCCGCCCTTGATCTTGATCTGCTTGTGATCTTGATCTTAAGCGCCCCGTTAAACCACGCTGGCCGGAATTCGACAGGGATTTGGGGGGTAAACCGGCAGGGATGCCGGTTTAGCCGCCCCGCGCCATGGATGGCGCGTGGCGGCGGCCCCCCAAATCACTGGCGGATTACGGGCACACCGAGCCTAGGCGAGGTGCCGAGTGGTGGGGCAAGAGCGTTTTGCTTACTTTTGCGCTTCTCAAAAGTGAGCCGCCGTCAGGGCGGAACCCTAAGTGGCCGTTACCTAAATAACGGATATGTACCCGGTCCAACTGTGTTGACTGTGAGGCCGTCTTCGCAGGCAAGCCAGCTCCCACATTTGGATTTCGGAGCGTCAGATGGATATGCGTCAGCTGTCAGGCCATCGCGGGAGCAAGCTCCCTCGCCACAGGTTCGGCGTCATACCGAAGTTGTGCAGATACCTATGCCGTTACAGGGGCAAATGCCTGCTCAACAGCGCCCTCAACGCCGCCGGCTTCACCGGTTTGGCCAAGTAATCCAACCCCGCCCCATGCACCTCGGCCACCATCTCCGGTCGCCCATCGGCACTGATCACCACACCGGGAATCGGCTCGGCCAGTTGCGCACGCAACCAGCCCATCAACTCGGTACCGGTTTCGCCGTGGTCCAGGTGGTAATCCACCAACGCCAGTTGCGGGCGGATACCCTCGGCCAGCAATGCCGCGCATTCGGCCTGGTTGGCGGCTGTCCAGACTTCACAGCCCCAGCGCGTGAGCAGGCTGCGCATGCCGATCAGGATGCTGTCTTCGTTATCCACGCACAGCACCCGTGCGCCACTCAAGGGCAGGCCGGTTTCTGCCGGCGCCTTGGGTTGCACGCTGGCCTGGTTGCGGGCCAGCGGCACGCACACGCTGAAGACGCTGCCTTTGCCCGGCCAGGAGCGCACGCTCAGGCGATGGCCCAGTACGCGGCACAGGCCGTCGGCAATCGCCAGGCCCAGGCCCAGGCCCTTTTCGGCTCGGGTCTGGTGGCTATCCAGGCGCTTGAACTCTTCGAAGATCACCTTTTGTTTATCCGGCGCAATGCCAGGGCCACGGTCCCAGACCTCCAGGCACAGTTCGCCCTTGCGACGACGTACGCCCAGCAGCACCGGGCCGTCGGCATAACGGAAGGCATTGGTCAGAAAGTTCTGCAAAATCCGCCGCAGCAGCTTGATGTCGCTGTCCACCCGCATACGGCTGCCGCGCCAGCGGAAGCGTAAGTGTTGCTCCTGGGCCAGTGCCTTGAATTCTGCGCCCAGGGTGTCGAACAGCTCGTTGAGGACAAAGGGCTGGCGCTGCGGATTGATCTTGCCGTTTTCCAGGCGCGAAATATCCAGCAAATCACTGATCAAGTCTTCAGCCGAGCGCAGCGAGCTGTCCAGGTGTTGCACCAGCTGCCGTGCTTCGCCGGACAGGCCATCGGTCTGGTGGGAGAGGGCGGCGGAAAACAGCCGCGCAGCGTTCAGCGGCTGCATCAGGTCATGGCTCACGGCCGCCAGGAACCGCGTCTTCGACTGGCTGGCGGATTCGGCCACGCCCTTGGCGTCGGTGAGGGCCACGTTCAGTTGCGACAGTTCATGGGTGCGCTCGGTCACCCGCTGCTCCAGGCCCTCGTTGGCCTCGGTCAGCGCTTGTTCGGCTTCGCGGAACGCGGTGATGTCTGTGAAACTCATGACAAACCCGCCACCGGGCATCGGGTTGCCGATCAACTCGATCACTCGGCCATTGGGGAACAGGCGCTCGGAGGTGTGGGCACGCCCCTGGCGCATCCAGTGCAGGCGACGCGCCACGTGCACTTGCGCTTCACCGGGGCCACACAGGCCGCGCTCGGCGTTGTAGCGAATGATGTCTGCAATGGGCCGGCCAACGCTGATCAAGCCGTCCGGGTAGTTGAACAGTTCCAGGTAACGCCGGTTCCAGGCCACCAGCTTGAGCGACTGGTCCACCACGCTGATGCCCTGGGTGATGTTCTCGATGGCGCCTTGCAGCAGGGCGCGGTTGAACTGCAGCACTTCGGAGGCTTCGTCGGCGATACGGACCACGTCCTCCAGCTGCATTTCCCGCCCTTCAATCGCCGCTTTCACCACCGCCCGCGTCGAGGAGGCGCCGAGTACGCCGGCCAGCAAGCGTTCGGTGTGGGCGATCCAATCGTTATCGGCATTCTGGTTGGGGTTGAAGCCTTTGCCCTGGCGATAGGCGAAGCGAATAAAACTCTGCTGGGCCCGTTCTTCCCCGACGAAACGTGCCGCCAGGCTGAGCAGGTCGCTGATCTGTACCGACAGCATGGAACGCGCACTCGCGCGCTGGCTGATTTCCTGGCCGATAAAACGACCTGCCTGCCAGTGCTCGGAAACCCGTGTGCGCGACAGCATCGACACCCACACGAAGAGGGTGAAGTTACCGGCCAGGGAGAACACAGTGCCCAGGGTCAGCGAGGTTACCGACAGCCCGAACGGGTGGGAGTGCATCCAGGTCAGGCCGGGGAAAAGGTTGAGCGACCAGCCCAGACTTTTCGCCGTCACCGGCAGGACCAAAGTGTAGAACCACAAGAAGGTACCGGCGGCCAAACCGGCAAACACCCCACGCCGGTTGGCTTGCTTCCAATACAGCGCACCGAGCATCGCCGGGGCCAGTTGGGTCACGGCGGCAAAGGCGATCTGGCCGATGGTCGCCAGGCTGGCGGTGGAGCCCAGCAAGCGGTAGCTCACGTACGCCAGCAGCAGGATGATCACAATGCTCACCCGGCGCACCGACAGCATCCAGTGGCGGAAGACTTCGAATGGCCGTTCGGCGCTGGACCGGCGCAACAGCCACGGCAGCAGCATGTCGTTGGAGACCATGGTCGACAAGGCGATACTCGCCACGATCACCATGCCGGTGGCCGCCGACGCACCGCCAATAAACGCCAGCACCGCGAGCGCCGGGTGCGCCTCGGCCATCGGCAGGCTGATCACATAGGAGTCCGGCAGCACTGAGCTTGGCAACAGCATCTTGCCGCCCAGGGCGATGGGCACCACGAACAGTGCCGCGAGGATCAAGTAAGCCGGGAACACCCACTTGGCCAGGCGCAAATCCTGGGGGTCGATGTTCTCCACCACCGTCACATGAAATTGTCGTGGCAGGCAGATGATCGCCATCATGGCGACGCCGGTCTGCACCACCATCGATGGCCAGTTGATGGTCTCTTTCCAGTACTCCTCCAGGCGCGGGGCGAGCATGGCCTGGCTGAACAGGTCGCCGAAACCGTCGTACAAGCCGTAGGTGACAAACGCACCGACGGCAAGAAAAGCGAACAGCTTGACCAGCGACTCAAAGGCAATCGCCAGCACCATGCCGCGGTGGTGTTCGGTGGCGTCGAGGTTGCGCGTGCCGAACACGATGGTAAACAGCGCCAATACCAGCGACACAATCAAGGCCGTGTCCTGGGCGCGGGTGCCGGTGGTGTCGGGGCCGGCGCCGATCAGCAGGTTCACGCCCAGCACAATGCCTTTGAGCTGCAGCGCGATATAGGGCAGTACGCCGACCAGGCAAATCAGCGCCACCACCACCGCCAGGGACTGGGACTTGCCGTAACGGGCGGCGATAAAGTCGGCGATGGAGGTGATGTTTTCCTGCTTGCTGATCAGGATCATCTTCTGCAGCACCCAGGGGGCCAGCACCAGCAACAGCACGGGCCCCAGGTAGATCGGCAAGAATGCCCACAGTTGTTCGGCCGCTTGGCCCACGGCGCCGAAGAAGGTCCAACTGGTGCAGTACACCGCCAGCGACAGGCTATACACCCAGGCACGCACGCGCGGCGGCAGCGGCGCATGGCGGCGGTCACCGTAAAAGGCGATGGCAAACATGGTGGCCATATAGGCCAGGGCAACGGCGGCGATCAGCCCGCTGGACAGCGTCATGGTAACTCCGAGCATAAGAACACCCGGGCATTCCAGGCCCGGTTGGACAGTCTCGCATGATGCCTGGTGTTAGTCAGTGTCGACCAAGGTCGTGTGGGATCGAATGTCGCAGGCGGCGCTCAGCGCGGTGGCAGGGTTTTCTGGCGCAGGATGTAGATCGTCACCAGCACCGCACTGGTCAGCATAAAGCCCCGTGCCCAGGGCAGTGGCACCAGGTAGCAGGAGATCGAGATGCTCAACCACATCAAGCCAATGGCGTAGACCTTGCCTTTGAGCGGGATGCCATTGCCGTCCAGGTAGTCGCGCACCCAGGGCCCCAGGCGCGGGTGTTCCACCAGCCAGTGGTAGAAGCGCGGGGAGCTGCGAGCGAAGCAGGCGGCGGCGAGCAGCAGGAAGGGTGTGGTCGGCAACACCGGCAGGAAAATACCGATGACGCCTAGCGCTACGCTTAGCCAGCCAATGGCCAGCAGCGCGTAGCGCAGGAGCAGTGGACGGTTGCCCATGGGTGCCACGGGCAAGCGACTCAGTGGTGACGTGGCTTGAGGATCGCCGGTTTTTCGTCGGGCGCGTTGCACAGCAGGTACAGGGCGGTCAGGGCTTCCGGGATCTGCACGATCATGTCGTCCATCAGGTTGGCGTCGGCGGCGATGTCGGAGAACTCTGCCTCCTCTTCGAACAGGCCCGAACCGACCATGATCGGCAGCAGCATTTCACTGACTTCTTCTTCGGCGGTTTCGAACCAGGCGGCTTCGCGCAGGAACACGCCTTCCATGAAACCGATGCACCAGCCGCGCAGGTCGGAGTCATCCGGGTCGTCGCCCAGGTCCAGCTCGCACGGCAGCTCGAACTCTTCGTCGGAGGCCAGTTGGCGGGCGATGTGGGCTTTGAGGGCGAGCAGGGTGGATTCGATTTCTTCGCGCTGGGCGTCGTCGCTGTAGTGAGGCTCTTCAGCGAACAGCGCGTCGATCCATTCACGGTCCGGGACGGGGTCGGAGCAGATCGACAGGGCGGTCAGGTAGCCGTGGGCGGCCACGTAGTCCAGCGCCTCGTCATGCAGCTCATCGGCGTCGAGGAAGGCTTGCAGGCGGGTTAGTTGCTCAGCGAAGGACATTGAAGGGCTACCTTGGGAATAAACGATGCTGAATTCTAGGCTTTCTTGAGCGCCCAGGCCAGCCGCACGGCATATTTGCCCGGTTTTAGCCTGGTGCGTCTATTCGTCAGTCGCGCCCTTTGGGGGATAACGCTCGGGTATACTGCCGCGTTTTGTGATGCCCCTGCAGGCCCAGCGCCAATCCGGGAAAACTTCGCTTACGGATTATTTTTCGTGAACGCGGATTTTTTCGGCCAGCCTGTATAGAGGGATTTCGGCACCATTTTGGAGTTTTACATGCTCGAGCAGGCTCAACGCGTCCTCAAGGACATCTTCGGCTACGACAGTTTTCGTGGCCGCCAGGGTGCGATCATTGAGCGCGTGGCCAGTGGCGGCGATGCCCTGGTACTGATGCCTACCGGTGGCGGCAAGTCGCTGTGCTTCCAGGTGCCGGCGCTGTTGCGCAATGGCCTGGCCGTGGTGGTGTCGCCGCTGATTGCGCTGATGGACGATCAGGTCGCCACCCTTGAAGAACTCGGGGTCGCTGCCGCGTCGTTGAACTCCACCCTCAGCGCCGAGCAGCAGCGCGACCTGGCAGCGCGCATCAAGCGTGGCGAAGTGAAAATGCTTTACCTGGCGCCGGAGCGCCTGGTGCAGCCACGCATGCTGGCCTTTTTGCAGAGCCTTGAGATCGCCCTGTTTGCCATCGACGAAGCCCACTGTGTGTCGCAATGGGGTCACGATTTCCGTCGCGAATACCTGCAGCTTGGCCAATTGGCCGAACTGTTTCCCGATGTGCCGCGCATTGCGCTGACCGCCACCGCTGACAAGCGGACCCGCGAAGAGATCGTCGAGCGCCTGCATTTGCAGAACGCCGAGCGCTTCCTGTCGAGTTTTGACCGGCCCAATATTTTCTACCGCATCGTGCCCAAGGAGCAGCCGCGCAAGCAGTTGCTGGCGTTCCTGTCCGAACGGCGCAGTGATGCGGGCATCGTGTACTGCCTGTCGCGCAAGAAAGTCGACGAGGTCGCCGCGTTCCTCTGTGAGCAAGGCTACCCGGCGCTGCCTTACCACGCCGGCCTGCCCAATGACACGCGATCTGCGCACCAAAAACGCTTCCTGAACGAGGAAGGCCTGATCATGGTGGCGACCATTGCCTTTGGCATGGGTATCGACAAATCCAACGTGCGTTTCGTGGCGCACATGGACCTGCCCAAGTCCCTTGAGGCTTATTACCAGGAAACCGGGCGTGCTGGCCGTGATGGCCTGCCGGCGGATGCCTGGATGGTGTACGGCCTGCAAGATGTGGTGATGCTCAAGCAGATGCTGCAGAACTCCGAAGGCGACGAGCGCCACAAGCGTCTGGAGCAGCACAAGCTCGACGCCATGCTCTCGTTGTGCGAAGAGACCCGCTGCCGCCGCCAGACCCTGCTGGCGTATTTTGACGAAGACATGCCTGAACCCTGCGGCCACTGCGATAACTGCATCGATGGCGTGCAAACCTGGGACGCCACCGAACCGGCGCGCCAGGCGTTGTCGACGATCTATCGCACCGGCCAGCGCTATGGCGTGGGCCATCTGGTGGATGTTCTGCTGGGCAAGGACAACGAAAAAATCCGCAGCTTCGGCCACGAGAAACTCTCGGTGTACGGTGTCGGCAAGGCCCGGGCTGAAGGGGAGTGGCGTTCGCTGTTTCGCCAGATGGTTGCCCGTGGTCTGGTCGACATCGATATCGAGGGCTACGGCGGGCTGCGCCTGAATGACAGTTGCCGGCCCTTGCTCAAGGGCGAAGTAAGCCTGGAACTGCGCCGCGACCTCAAGCCGCAGACCACCGCCAAGAGCAGCAGCACCAGCCAGGCCAGCCAACTGGTGCGGGGCGAGGAGCGCGAACAATGGGAAGCCTTGCGCACCCTGCGGCGCAAACTGGCGCAGGAGCACAGCGTGCCACCCTACGTTATCTTCCCCGACTCCACCTTGCTGGAGATGCTCCGCGAGCAGCCCACCACCATGGCCGAGATGGCCCGGGTCAGCGGCGTGGGCGCGCGCAAACTGGAGCGCTACGGCCAGGCCTTCCTGGAAGTGCTCGGCGGCGAGGCCGAAGCGCCGAAGGAAATCGCCGATATTCGCCACGAACTGATCAGCCTGGCCCGTGCCGGCATGACCCCGCTCCAGATCGCCGGCCAGCTGCAATGCTCGGAAAAAAACGTGTACACCTTGCTCGCCGAAGCCATCGGCAAGCAGCAATTGTCCCTGGAGCAGGCTCTTGATTTGCCAGAGGATTTGCTCGGTGAAATCCAGGACGCCTTTCTCGATGGAGAAGGCGAATTGCCAGCTGTCACGGAGATTGCGCCGTTGTTTACCGGGCGTGTTCCGGAAGGCGTTTTGTACTGCGTGCGTGCCGCTTTGCAGTCCGAATTCGAAATTTAGTGTGCCAATTACGACAATGTAACGAATCAGTACATAGCGGGCCTTGCCTACGGGCAGGGCTCATGCTTAGCTGACTAATAATTAGCCATACTTTATTTTCAGTCTTAAACACGAGTTTTTTATGCCGTTAACCGATCAACACCGTTTTGGCATGCAGTTGGCGCAAATGTCCCGAGGTTGGCGCGCCGAACTGGACCGCCGTCTGGCGGGGCTGGGCTTGTCCCAGGCGCGCTGGTTGGTGCTGCTGCACCTGGCCCGTTTTGTCGAA
Organism: Pseudomonas sp. FJ2-5-13; assembly: GCF_029201605.1. NCBI lineage: Bacteria > Pseudomonadati > Pseudomonadota > Gammaproteobacteria > Pseudomonadales > Pseudomonadaceae > Pseudomonas > Pseudomonas sp. FJ2-5-13. The sequence continues at coordinate 4,264,866 of NZ_CP104045.1, read as the reverse complement.
GCACCCACCCAGCGTGAATTGGCCCAAAGTGTCGGCGTGGAAGGGCCCACCCTGGCGCGTCTGCTCGACAGCCTCGAAGGCCAGGGCCTGGTACAACGCCAAGCCGTGGTGGAAGACCGGCGCGCCAAACGCATCCTGCTGTGCGATACGGCTCAACCGCTGATCGACCAGATCGAAACCATCGCCACGGCATTGCGCCATGAATTGTTCGTGGGCGTGAATGAAGAAGACCTGCGGGTGTGCATGCGGGTGCATGAGCACATCTTGGCGAACCTGGAAAAGTCCTGATCTTCAGCAACACAGCAATCAAAGTGTGGGAGCGGGCTTGCTCGCGAATGTGGAGTGTCAGCCAATGTATCAGGTGGCTGATTGACCGCATTCGCGAGCAAGCCCGCTCCCACATTTGATTTGCGCAAAGTTTTAGAACGTCTGGCCCAGGTTCAAGTACACCGCCTTCTGATTATCATCATTGAACCCATAGCTGAAATTCAGCGGCCCCAATGGCGTATCAAACCCCAGGAAAATACTCGCGGCGTTGATATAGCCGCTGTCGAACTCGTTATCGTTGTTCCACGCCCGGCCCCGTTCAAGGGATGCACCCAGGTACAACGGGAAGTCCAGCGGCAGGTAAGAGCGCGGAGTGAGCCTGCGGAAGTACACCGCGCGCATCAGGCTGATGTTCTGCCCCGAAATCGCATCCTGGCGGAAGCCCGACAATTGCCGTGCGCCCCCCAGCAGAAAGCTGGAAATCACCACATCCGAATCATCCAGGGTGCGTCCATAGCGGCCGCCCAGTATCAGGGTGTCCGGGCCGTGGCTCATGGCCTTGTCCAGTTTGAACTCCCATTGGCGGTAGCGCTGGTCCGAGCCCAGGCCGGGTTCGAACTCGCGAAAGGCCAGGCTGATGTCTTCGCCGCTGTGGGGGAAGTACACGTTGTCCAGGGAATCGAAGGAGTATTTGAGCTCATAGAAGCCTTCGCTGAAGCTCACACTCGGTAGATCGCGGTCGCCAATGCGCACGTCCGCCTTGCCCCAGGCTTCACCTACGCCAAAGCGGATCTCGCCGCTGTTGCCGATCTGTCGGCCCACGTTCAAACCAAAGCCGTAGCGTTCCAGGCGGTATTCGGAGATGGGGTCGTTGTCCAGGATCAGCTCGACGTTCTGTGCCTCGGCCCTGATGTAGGGGGCCACAAAGTAGCGTGAGCCGGTGTCCATGGGTTGGTAGAACTCGCTGTACAGCTCCTGCCGATCACCAATCTGCACCCGCGTCAGCCATTCCGCGCCGAGGCGGTTGATGCCGTTCACGCGGTAACTGGCGCCGAGGTTGAAGGCGCTGTCGCCGCGCATGTCGTCCGAGAGGTTCAAGCCCAGGCGCAGGTAGTCGGTGCCGCTGCGCTTGCCGCGTGCGCTGATTACCAGGGTGTTGTCCTGGCCTTTTTTTACCACGCGGTATTGCACCTGCTCGAAGTAATCCAGGCCGTACAGGGTGCCCATATCCGATTGCAGGCGGCCCAGGTTCAGCGGTTCTCCCAGGCCCTGGCGGATGTAGTAGCGGATAACGTCGTCGCTGACCTTGGAGTCGTTCTCCACCTGGATTGCGGTGATCACCGGGGTGCGTTCGCCCGGCGTGCGCGCAGCTATCAGGTCGGCGTCGATGGGTTCGGCAGGGCGCAGGTGTGCCAGGCGTACGTCGAGGGCACGGGTGGCGCGGTAACCGGCTTCGATCATGTCCTTGGCGCGGCCGAAGTCGGTGACGCCATAAGCGGCCAGCGGCGGTTGGATCAACACGTCCTTGGGGTACAGGGCCTTGAGTTGCTCCTCGGAGTTGCGCCGGGTCATCAGGGTGATGGACTGGTTGAGCACGTCCACCACGGTGGCCAGTTGCTTGCGCGAGCGCAGCGGGGTGCCGATGTCGACCACGATGGCGATGTCGACGCCCATCTCCCGCGCCACGTCCAACGGGATGTTGTCGGTCATGCCGCCGTCCACCAGCAGGCGGCCATCCAGCTCCACCGGGGCGAACACCGCAGGGATCGACATGCTGGCGCGGATCACCTGGGGCAGGTGGCCTTTGCTGAACACCACTTTTTCGCCAGTGGTGATGTCGGTGGCTACGGCGCGGAAAGGGATCGGCAGCTTGTCGAAGTTACGCGTGTTGCTGCTGTGGGCGAACATGCTCTCCAGCAACAGTGCAAGGTTCTGACCCTGGATCACGCCCAGCGGCAGGCCGAGGCTGCCATCGTCGCGGAAACTGAGTTTTTGTTTGACCAGGAAATCCCGGTCATCCTGCTTGCGCCGAAACGGTACGTCTTCACGCGGTGGCGCGTCGGACAGGGCCTGCTGCCAGTCGATCCCCAGCGCCAATTTCTCCAGCTCGTCGATCTTGTAGCCCGACGCGTACAACCCGCCAATCACCGCACCCATGCTGGTGCCGGCAATCGCATCGATATGAATCCCTTGCTCTTCAAGCGCCTTGAGTACGCCGATATGCGCCAGGCCACGGGCGGCACCGCCAGACAGCACCAGGCCGATTTTCGGGCGGGGGGCTTCTACAGCGTCGGCAAGTAGGGGGACAAGGCACAGGAACAGGCAAGACAGCAGGCGGCGCATCATCAATCTCGTGGCTGGGCGACAAAGGCCGCTATTATAGCCACCCGATTCGCTGAGCCTGTTACGCCAGGAGCCGCTTAATGATGTCTGCATGCAAACCCGAGATCGTTATCACCTATTGCACCCAGTGTCAGTGGTTGCTGCGCGCCGCGTGGTTGGCCCAGGAGTTGCTCAGCACCTTTGCCGATGACCTGGGGCGCGTGGCGCTGGAACCGGCCACCGGCGGCGCGTTTCGCATCACCTATGATGGCGTGCAGATTTGGGAGCGCAAGGCCGATGGCGGTTTTCCCGAGGTCAAGGTGCTCAAGCAGCGAGTGCGCGACCAGATCGACCCCCAACGCGACCTCGGGCATAACGACCGTGCCGCCTGAAATCAGGCCGGCGCCGGTTGTTTGGCCTGGCTGGCGCTGCCCATCAGGCCCGAAAGCACGATGGCGACGATGATCAAGGCGCCGCCCAGCAGCATGCGCAGGGTCGGGGTTTCGGCAAACAGCAGCCAGGCCACGGTGATGCCGTAGACCGGCTCCATGGCAAACACCACCGACGCGGTGCGCGCCTTGATCACCGCGAGGCTGGCGACAAACAGACTGTGGGCCAAGCCAGTACAAAACACCCCCAGCAGCCCGATCCACAGCCAATCTATCCCACGCACCTGCGCCAGCCCCGGCGCGGCCACGGGCAGCAGGAGCGCGGCGACCACGACGTTCTGGCACAGCGCGGCCTGTACCGCAGGAATGCGCCCGGAACTGGCGCGATTGTTCAGCGACAACAACGAGAACAACAGGCCCGAGGCGATACCGCATAGCAGGCCGCCCGTAGCTTCGCTGGCGAGATTGAAATTCGGGGTCACAAGCACCAGGCCAACGGTGACCAGCACCACCAGCAGCACTTCGTTGGCCCGAATACGCTCGCGGAAAATCAGTCCCTCAAGGATCACCGTAAAGGCCGGAAACGCGGTGAAACCCAGGGTCGCCACAGCCACGCCCGCGACCTTGACGGCAATAAAGAACGTCACCCAATGGGCGGCCAACAACACACCGCTGACCAGCAGCCGGCGCCAGTCACGCATCTCCAGTTTTTTCCAGGGAGCGTTGCTGGCAAAGCGGGCGAATACCGCCAGCGCCAGCACGGCAAACGCCGCCCGGCCAAATACGATGATGGCGGGGGAGGCCGCCGCCAGCTTGCCGAATACGCCAGTGAGGCCAAACATCAATGCGCCGATATGCAGGGCGCCAAGGGCTGAGCGGGGAGTCATTGCGATCCTTGATCCAACAGGGGGTGACAGCCTCGCAGTCTAGAGGGTTGGCGGGGGGGCGTCTGTCGCGGGTGGGGTGGTTTTTAGCGCAAGACTCTTGCTAGCCCGCCCGACGCAACGCCCCGGGCGAGGCGCCAAAGGCCCGTAGCATGGCCGCGCAAAATGCGCTTTGTGAGGCGTAGCCGACGCGCTCGGCAATCTCGCCGATGGGCAGGGAGGTTTCGCGTAACAGCCTGAGCGCCATGTGCAGGCGGCGACTGCGTAGATAGTCCATCGGCGTCTGCCCGCATTCCGCCATAAACCGTGCATGCAGGCGCGGCACGGACAAATCGGCGATCCGTGCCAGGTCGGCCACCTGGAGAGGGCGCGCCGCATGGCGCTCGATATGGGCATTGAACGCCGCGTAAGGCAGGCGCCGGCCCGGCAGTGTTTGGGCCTGAGGATGGTTGAGGCTGGCCAGTAACAGCACAGCCCCTTGCTGGACGATCAGCGGGTCGTGCACCGGGCTTTGTGCCAGCCACTGCACCAGTTGGTGTTGCCGGGCATCCAGCGCCAGGCGCGCGGGTTGGTCGAGCAAGCGGCGGCTGGCATCGGCATGTTCGCCCAAGGATTGCACCATCCAGTTTTCAGTCGGTACATCCAGCACCAGGCAGCGGCTGCCATCGCGGCTGATGCAGGCATGATGGGTGGAGAAGGGCAGCACCATCACGCTGCTTTCGCGCACCTGGCTGCCACGGCCATCGACTTCCAGGTCCAGGTGCCCGGACAGGCCGAACACCAACTGCGCATGGTCATGGCTGTGGGCAATGGGCGCTTCGAGGTAGTGGCGTAGCGTGAGGGTCGGGCTCATCGCGGTCTCCAGGGCGGCAAGCTGTCAGTCTACAACGCTTGGCGGGCAGCGGGGGCTGTCATCAGACTGACGCACGCTTGTCATGGGCTATTAATCGCGAGGGTGCAAGCTCGCCAAAACAGCGTCGAGGGATGCCCATGACCCGTGCCGAGTTCACCAAGCCCAGCCGCAAGCAACGGGTGCGAACCCTGTGGATTTCCGACGTGCACCTGGGCACCCGGGATTGCCAGGCCGAACACCTGTCGCACTTTCTCAAGGGCTACCACGCCGACAAGGTCTACCTGGTCGGTGACATCATCGACGGTTGGAAAATGCGCGGCGGCATGTATTGGCCTCAAGCCCATACCAACGTGATCCGCCGCCTGCTGACCATGGCCAAGCGTGGCACCGAGGTCATCTATGTCACCGGCAATCATGACGAGTTCCTGCGTCGCTATTCCAAGCTGATCCTGGGCAATATCCAGTTGGTCGATGAAGCCGTGCACGTCACCGCCGATGGTCGCCACTTGCTGGTGATTCATGGCGACCAGTTTGATGTAATCACGCGCTATCACCGCTGGCTCGCCTTCCTTGGCGATTCGGCCTACGAATTCACCCTGACGCTGAACCGCTGGCTGAACCACTGGCGTGCGCGGTACGGCTACGGTTACTGGTCGCTGTCGGCTTACCTGAAGCACAAGGTCAAGACAGCGGTGAGTTTTATCAGCGATTTCGAAGAGGCGATTGCCCACGAAGTGACCAAGCGTGAATTGCACGGGGTGGTGTGCGGGCATATTCACCATGCCGAGATTCGCAAGGTGGGCGAGGTGGATTACCTCAACTGCGGGGATTGGGTGGAGTCGTGCACGGCCTTGATCGAGCACTGGGATGGGCATATCGAGTTGTATCGGTTGGCGGATGCGCAGGCTAAAGAGGCACTGCTCAAGGCTGAAATGGTTGCTGGCTGAAGGTGGAAGCTGGCTTGCCTGCGATTGCTTTAGGTCTACACAACTTTGTAGGCTGCAGCAGCAGACGGTAACCACGATGCGAAGCGAGCCGCTCTTGATCTGCTTTTGATCTGCTTTTGATCTCAGGCGCCCCGTTAAACCACGCTGGCCGGAATTCGACAGGGATTTGGGGGGTAAACCGGCAGGGATGCCGGTTTAGCCGCCCCGCGCCATGGATGGCGCGTGGCGGCGGCCCCCAAATCACTGGCGGATTACGGGCACACCGAGCCTAGGCGAGGTGCCGAGTGGTGGGGCAAGAGCGTTTTGCTTACTTTTGCGCTGTTCAAAAGTGAGCCGCCGTCAGGGCGGAACCCTAGGTGGCCGTTACCTAAATAACGGATATGTACCCGGTCCAACTGTGTTGACTGCTAGGCCGCCTTCGCGAGCAAGCCCGCTCCCACACCTAATCCCGTTTCTTCAGTTAGAGACGTCAGCAATGGCTTGAGCCAGCAACGTCAAGCGCGTCGCATCAACCCCGGCCACGTTAGCCCGCCCCGAACTGACCATATACACACTGTGCTTCTCGCGCAGTTGCTTGACCTGCTCGGCACTCAAGCCGGTATAGGAAAACATCCCCCGCTGCGCGCCGATATGCGCAAAGCGCTCGGCCAGCCCATGGGGCGCAAGCGCTTCCACCAACCCGGAACGCAACTGGGCGATCCGCGAACGCATGGCCTCGACTTCCTCGCTCCACTGCTTTTTCAGCTGCGCATCACCGAGGATGGTCGCCACCACGGCGGCGCCGTGATCCGGCGGCGTCGACCACAGGTTGCGCGCGATATTCGCCAGTTGGCTACGTACATCGGTGAGCTTTTCAGCATCCGCCGCACACACAATCAATGCACCTACGCGGTCGCGGTACAGGCCGAAGTTCTTCGAGCACGAACTGGTAATCAGCACTTCCGGCAGCTCGGCGGCAAACAGGCGCACCGCCCAGGCGTCCTGCTCCAGGCCATCGCCAAAGCCCTGGTAGGCGAAGTCGATCAGCGGCAGCAACTGGCGTTCACGCACGATCTGCAAGACCTGGCGCCAGTCATCCTGGGACAGGTCAAAGCCGGTCGGGTTATGGCAGCACGCGTGCAGTAATACCACGTCGCCCTTGGGCACGCTGGACAGGGTCGCCAGCATCGCCGTCAGGTCCAGGCGGTTGTCGCTGCCCACGTAAGGGTAATGACTGACCTTGAGCCCGGCCTTGGCAAAAATGGTTTCGTGTATCGGCCAGGTCGGGTTGCTCAGCCACACGCCACGGCCCGGCAGGCTGTGGGCGATAAAGTCGGCACTCAGGCGCAGGGCGCCGGTGCCGCCGGGGGTTTGCGTGGCGCCAGCGCGGCGGTCACGCAGCAAGGCCGAGTCGGCGCCGAGCACCAGTTCGCTGATCAGGCTGCCGAAGGCTGCATCGCCATGGCCACCGATATAGGTCTTGGTCACTTGGGTGTCGACCAGGCGCTGTTCCGCCAGCTTCACCGAGTGAGGAATCGGCGTCAGGCCTTGGTCGTCCTTATAGACACCTACGCCCAGGTCGAACTTGTTCGGGTTGGCATCCTGGGCATACAGGTCCATCAGCCCGAGGATCGGGTCGCCGGGCACGCGACCAATGGCATCGAAATGCATTACTTGCGGCCCTCGGCGGTCTTGGCCACTTCGTCGGTGCGCGCGGCCATGATGAAGTCGTTACGGTGCAGGCCCTTGATGGAGTGGCTCCACCAGGTCACGGTGACTTTGCCCCACTCGGTGAGCAGGCCTGGGTGATGGCCTTCGGCTTCGGAGATTTCACCCATGGCGTTGGTGAAGGCCAGGGCGAATTTGAAGTTCTTGAACAGGAAAACCTTTTCCAACTGCATCACGCCGTCGCGCACTTCGATGTTCCAGTCAGGGATCTGCTTGATCAGTACCGGCAGTTCTTCATCGCTGACTTGCGGGGCATCGGCGCGGCAGGCTTCGCAGTGGGCTTGGTTCAAGGTGGTCATGGAAGGTGTCCTGAATTCGAATGATTGAAGGTCAGTGGCGTTACCCTAAAGCAACGCGGGGCCAGGGAACAGACTCACCTGGCCTTAAAACGTGAGGTTCACGCGGCTTTGGGCTTGGGTGGGAATTTCGGTGCGTGCAGACCCAGCTGCATACCGCGCTCGACCATGCCCATGATGTCTTCCTGCGCCACGTCGAACAGGCGCTTGAGTTCGGGCAAGACGAAGTACAGCGGTTGCAGGATGTCGATGCGATAGGGGGTGCGCATCGCTTCCAGCGGGTCGAAGGCCTGGTGCTCGGGCTCGTCCGACAGGCAATACACACTTTCTTTAGGCGACGACAGAATGCCGCCACCGTAGATACGCCGGCCCTGGGGCGTGTCCACCAGGCCGAACTCGATAGTCATCCAGTACAGGCGCGCCAGGTACACCCGTTGCTCCTTGGTGGCCGCCAGGCCGAGCTTGCCGTAAGTGTGGGTAAATTCAGCGAACCAGGGGTTGGTCAGCAGCGGGCAGTGGCCAAAGATCTCGTGGAAAATATCCGGCTCTTGCAGGTAGTCCAGTTCTTCACGGGTGCGAATAAAAGTCGCCACCGGGAACTGCTTGCTGGCCAGTAATTCAAAAAAGGTCTGGAAGGGGATCAGCGCCGGCACGCGGGCGACTTGCCAGCCGGTGGTGTCGGCCAGCACCTTGTTGATCTCGTCCAGTTGGGGAATGCGGTCCAGGGGCAGGCCGAGCTTGTCGATGCCGTCCAAGTATTCCTGGCAGGCGCGGCCCTCGATCACTTTCAATTGGCGAGTGATCAGGGTGTTCCACACCGCATGTTCTTCGGGCGGGTAGTGGATAAAACCTTGCGCATCGGGCTCGCGGGCCACGTAGTGCGTCTGCTTCATACGGCTCTCCTGCTAGGCATTCGTTCTTGTTATGTCCTGGGATGCCTCTATTGATAACCGGATAGGCGCAGGATTCCATCCGCCTTTAGCGGACGTATGTAGGAAAAATTACCGGTAATCGTAAAGTATTCGTTACGATAGGCCCGCTTGTCGCAGCTATAGGCTGGGAATAGCTGCCGTACTGTCACATAATCTTGACGACTATCTGCGCCCAGCGACAAAAAGACGCGGCGCCTACTCCCTTTTCGAGTTTTTCCATGCGTATCAAAGTGCACTGCCAGAACCGCATCGGCATCCTGCGGGACATCCTCAACCTGCTGGTGGAGTACGGCGTCAACGTCGCCAAGGGCGAAGTCGGCGGTGAGCATGGCAACGCCATCTACCTGTTTTGCCCTAACCTGGTGAATATGCAATTTCAGGCGTTGCGCCCGCAGTTCGAGGCGATTGCCGGGGTGTTTGGCGTCAAGCGGGTAGGGCTGATGCCTAGCGAGCGTCGGCATATGGAACTCAATGCATTGCTCGGCGCCCTGGAATTTCCGGTGCTGTCCATTGATATGGGCGGCTCCATCGTGGCCGCCAACCGTGCGGCGGCGCAGTTGCTGGGCGTACGGGTGGATGAAGTGCCGGGGATACCCCTGTCGCGGTATGCCGAGGACTTTGACCTGCCGGAACTGGTGCGCGCCAGCAAATCGCGAATCAATGGCCTGCGGGTCAAGGTCAAGGGCGACGTATTTCTGGCGGACATCGCGCCCCTGCAATCTTCCGAGCACGATGACAGCGAAGCCATGGCCGGCGCCGTGCTCACCCTGCACCGCGCCGACCGTGTCGGTGAGCGTATCTATAACGTGCGCAAGCAAGAGCTGCGCGGTTTCGACAGCATCTTCCAGAGCTCCAAGGTCATGGCCGCGGTGGTGCGTGAAGCGCGGCGCATGGCGCCGCTGGATGCACCGCTATTAATAGAAGGCGAAACCGGCACCGGCAAGGAGCTGTTGGCCCGGGCCTGCCACTTGGCCAGCCCCCGCGGGCAATCGCCGTTGATGGCGCTCAACTGTGCGGGGTTGCCCGAGTCGATGGCCGAGACCGAACTGTTTGGCTACGGCCCCGGCGCATTTGAAGGGGCGCGGGCCGAAGGCAAGTTGGGCCTGCTTGAGCTGACGGCGGGCGGTACCTTGTTTCTGGATGGCGTGGGGGAAATGAGCGCGCGCTTGCAGGTCAAGCTGCTGCGCTTTCTGCAGGACGGGTGTTTTCGCCGGGTAGGCAGTGATGAAGAGGTGTACCTGGATGTGCGGGTGATCTGTGCGACCCAGGTGGATTTGTCGGAGCTCTGCGCCCGGGGTGAGTTTCGCCAGGACCTTTATCATCGGCTGAATGTGCTGTCGTTGCATATCCCGCCATTGCGCGAATGCCTGGATGGCCTTGCGCCGTTGGTCGAGCACTTTCTCGACCAGGCCAGCCGGCAGATCGGTTGCCCACTGCCCAAGTTGGCCCCCGCCGCGATGGACAAGCTCAGCCACTACCACTGGCCGGGCAATGTGCGGCAACTGGAAAACGTGCTGTTCCAGGCGGTGTCGTTGTGTGAGGGCGGTACGGTCAAGGTTGAGCATATTCGCTTGCCGGATTATGGCGTGCGCCAGCCGCTGGGTGATTTTTCCCTGGAGGGCAGCCTGGAGGATATCGTCGGGCGCTTTGAGAAGGCGGTGTTGGAAAGCCTGTATGCCGAACATCCGAGCAGTCGCCAGTTGGGCAAGCGCCTGGGGGTGTCGCACACCACCATTGCCAACAAGCTGCGTGATTACGAAGTGCTCAAGGCTGATCGCAGTTAAAACGGTGGTAGCTTGCTCCTGTGACGGCCGGCGCTGATCTAACTGACGCACCGCGATCCAAATGTGGGAGCTGGCTTGCCTGCGAAGACGGCCTAACAGTCAACACAGCTGGACCGGGTACATATTCGATATTTAGGTAACGGCCACTTAGGGTTCCGCCCTGACGGCGGCTCACTTTTGAACAGCGCAAAAGTAAGCAAAACGCTCTTGCCCCACCACTCGGCACCTCGCCTAGGCTCGGTGTGCCCGTAATCCGCCAGTGATTTGGGGGGCCGCCGCCACGCGCCATCCATGGCGCGGGGCGGCTAAACCGGCATCCCTGCCGGTTTACCCCCCAAATCCCTGTCGAATTCCGGCCAGCGTGGTTTAACGGGGCGCCTGAGATCAAGATCAAAAGCAGATCAAGAGCTACTCGCTTCGCATCGTGGGTACCGTCTGCTGCTACAGCCCACTGTCAGTTGGCATATCAGTGTCTGTTCCACCGCTATCGCAGGCAAGCCCGCTCCCACATTAGTTGGGTATTGGCCACGGAATCAGCGCCCGGCATCAATCCTCTGTGGGAGCGGGCTTGCTCGCGAATACGGTAGGTCATTCAACATATCAGTGACTGAGCCACCGCATTCGCGAGCAAGCCCGCTCCCACATTTGATCTTTGTCGTTTTCCAGGCCGGTGTTTGCCGCAGGCGGCAGTAGTCCGCCGTTTTTTCGACTGTTTCTGCCCTGCCTATTTCAGCTACCTCCACGAAACCCCCGCCGCGCCTGGACTTTGGCCTCTTTTTAAAAGTTGGTTCGCAAATTGCTTAAGCCTCCTCAGTACAGCGGTGGGCGGCAAGCGTCCGTCAGAAAGAGGATAGAGCGTGGACAAGTACCTTTATGTGGCAATGACCGGCGCCAGCCAGAATGCACTGGCGCAGAAGGCCCATGCCAACAATCTGGCGAACATTTCCACCAACGGTTTCCAGCGCGACCTGGAGCAGGCGCGTTCGATGCCGGTGTTCGGTGACAGCTTTCCGGCGCGGGCGTTTGCCATGACCGAGCGGCCGGCCACTGATTTTTCTCCTGGCGCGATGATCGAAACCGGCCGCGACCTCGATGTGGCCGTCAGCGGCGACGGCTGGATGGCCGTGCAAACCCCCGATGGCGGCGAAGCCTACGTGCGCAGCGCCAGCATGAACGTGGATGCCCTGGGCGTGCTGCGGGCTGGCAACGGTATGCCGATCATGGGCAACGGTGGCCCGATTGCCGTGCCGCCCCAGCAGAAAATCGAAGTGGGTTCGGACGGCACCATCAGCATCCGTGCCATGGGTGAAGGCCCGCGGGTGATGGCGGAAGTGGACCGTATCAAGATGGTCCAGCCAGACCTCAAGAACATGACCAAAGGCCTGGACGGCACCATCCACACCAAGGATGGCCAGCCGGCCCAGGCCGACGCGAACGTGCGGCTGACCTCGGGTTTCTTGCAGGCGAGTAACGTCAATGCCGTGGAAGAAATGACCGCGGTGCTGGCGCTGGCCAAGCAGTTCGAGTTGCACATCAAGATGATGAACAGCGCTAAAGAAGACGACCAGGCCATGACGCGCGTCATGCAGATGAGCTGATTCAAGCCCACTCACTAATTTGCAACGCAGCGCCAACCATCCGGCGCACGAAGGAGAACAGCATGCTTCCGGCTCTATGGGTTGCCAAGACAGGCCTGTCCGCCCAGGACACCAACCTGACGACCATTTCCAACAACCTGGCAAACGTGTCGACCACGGGCTTCAAACGTGACCGCGCCGAGTTCCAGGACTTGCTCTACCAGATCAAGAAGCAACCGGGCGCCCAATCGACCCAGGACAGCGAGCTGCCGTCGGGCCTGCAACTGGGTACCGGTGTGCAGATCGTCGGCACCCAGAAAAACTTCAGCGCCGGTAACCTGCAGCAAACCGGCCAGCCCCTGGACATGGCGATCAATGGCCGCGGCTTTTTCCAGGTGCTGCAGCCGGATGGCACCACCTCTTACACCCGTGACGGCACTTTCCACCTGGACTCCAACGGCCAGATCGTGACCGCCAACGGTTTCGCCCTGGAGCCTGCTGTCGTGGTGCCGCCCGACGCCAAGACCTTCACCGTCGGCAACGACGGCACCGTGTCCATCACCGTGGCTGGCAACCCGGCCTCCCAAGTGATCGGCAACCTGCAAACCGCCGACTTCATCAACCCGGCCGGCCTGCAGGCGATGGGCAACAACCTGTTCCTGGAAACCGCCTCCAGTGGCGCGCCGCAAATCGGCACCCCTGGCTTGAACGGCTTCGGCACCACGCTGCAAAGCACCCTGGAAACCTCCAACGTCAGCACCGTTGAGGAGATGGTCAACATGATCACCACCCAGCGCGCCTACGAGATGAACTCCAAGGTGATTTCCACCGCCGACCAGATGCTTTCGTTCGTTACGCAGAATCTGTAATCAGTCTATGGGGCGCCCTTGAGGGTGCCTGCAACACCGTGAGGTTAGGGTCATGAATCGCTATGTTTGTGTGTTGGCATTGAGTGGGATCGCCGTGCTTGCGGGCTGTGTCGCGCCCTCGCCAAAGCCCAATGACCCGTACTATGCGCCGGTGTTGCCACGCACGCCGCTGCCGGCGGCGGCCAACAATGGCTCGATCTACCAGGCCGGGTTCGAGCAGAACCTGTACAGCGACCGCAAGGCGTTCCGGGTCGGTGACATCATCACCATCACCCTGAACGAGAAGACCCAGGCCAGCAAGAACGCCAACTCGCAGATCGGCAAGAACAGCAAGACCAGCATCGGCCTGACCTCGCTGTTCGGCGGTGGCCTGAACACCAATAACCCGCTGGGCAGCGGTGACCTGAGCCTGGACGCCGGCTACAGCGGCGACCGTGCCACCAACGGCAAGAGCGCAGCAGGGCAGGGCAACAGCCTGACCGGTTCGATCACCGTGACCGTCGCCGACGTATTGCCCAACGGCATCATTGCCGTGCGCGGTGAAAAGTGGATGACCCTCAACACCGGCGACGAGCTGGTGCGCATCGCCGGCATGGTCCGCGCCGATGACATCTCCACCGACAACACCGTGCCGTCGACGCGCATTGCCGATGCACGCATTACCTACTCGGGCACCGGTTCGTTTGCCGATGCGAGCCAGCCGGGCTGGTTCGACCGCTTCTTCCTCAGCCCGCTGTTCCCTTTCTAGGTGGCCATTTTGAAGTTCAAACAGCTGATGGCGATGGCGCTTTTGCTGGCCTTGAGTGCTGTGGCCCAGGCCGAGCGCCTGAAGGACATCGCCAGTATTTCCGGCGTGCGCTCCAACCAGTTGATCGGCTATGGCCTGGTGGTGGGGCTCAACGGCACGGGTGACCAGACCACCCAGACGCCGTTCACCCTGCAAACCTTCAACAACATGCTCTCGCAGTTCGGCATCAAGGTGCCGCCAGGCTCGGGCAACGTGCAGTTGAAGAACGTCGCAGCAGTGTCGATCAGCGCCGATCTGCCCGCGTTCGCCAAGCCGGGGCAGGTGGTGGACATCACCGTGTCGTCCATGGGTAACTCCAAGAGCCTGCGCGGCGGCACCTTGCTGATGACGCCGCTCAAAGGTATCGACGGCAACGTCTACGCCATCGCCCAAGGCAACCTGGTGGTCGGCGGTTTTGACGCCGAAGGCCGCGACGGCTCGAAGATCACCGTCAACGTGCCGTCGGCCGGGCGTATCCCCGGTGGCGCCACGGTTGAACGCACCGTGCCGAGTGGTTTCAATCAGGGCAACAGCCTGACCCTGAACCTCAACCGCTCCGACTTCACCACCGCCAAGCGCGTGGTCGACAAGATCAATGACATGCTCGGCCCTGGCGTGGCCCAGGCCATCGATGGCGGCTCGATTCGTGTCACTGCTCCGCTGGACCCAAGCCAGCGGGTTGACTACCTGTCGATCCTGGAAAACCTTGAAGTGGACCCCGGCCAGGCCGTGGCCAAAGTCATCATCAACTCGCGCACCGGCACCATCGTGATCGGCCAGAACGTCAAGGTCTCGCCGGCGGCGGTGACCCACGGCAGCCTGACGGTGACCATCACCGAAGACCCGATCGTCAGCCAGCCGGGGCCGTTGTCCGGTGGCCAGACTGCCGTGGTCCCGCGTTCGCGCGTCAATGCCCAGCAAGAAGCCAAACCGATGTTCAAGTTCGGCCCCGGCACCACCCTGGACGAGATTGTCCGTGCGGTGAACCAGGTGGGCGCCGCGCCCGGCGACTTGATGGCGATCCTCGAAGCTTTGAAGCAGGCCGGCGCGTTGCAAGCCGACCTGATCGTGATCTGAGGCCATGGCCATGGATATGCGCAAGAGCGGCATCAGCAGCACGGCGGACTCGGGGTCTTACTCCGACCTGAACCGGCTTAACCAGCTCAAGGTGGGTGACGACAAAAACAGCGAAGGCAACCTGCGCAAAGTGGCGCAGGAATTCGAGTCGCTGTTTTTGAACGAGATGCTCAAGTCCATGCGTTCGGCCACCGAGGCCCTGGGCAAGGACAACCCGCTGAACACCCCGGCCGCCAAGCAGTACCAGGAAATGTACGACCAGCAACTGGCGGTGTCGATGTCCCGCGAAGGCGGCGGTATCGGCCTGGCCGATGTGCTGATGCGCCAGATGCAGAAGAACAAACCGGTGGAGGCCCAGGCCGCCACCTTGCAAGGCCCGGCGGCGGATGCGCCGGTGAAGAAAGTCGATGTGCCGACCGAGATTGCCGCCGGTACCCAGGCTGAAGGCCCGTTGGGCCGCTCCAATGGCCAGCGGCCTTTGTGGGCATATCGCGTGGCTGTGCCTGAGGGGGCCAGTACCCATGCCAACGACATGGAGCTGATGAACCAGCGCCGTATCGCCTTGCCCAGCAAGTTGGCCGACCGCCTGCTGGCGGGCATCGTGCCGAACGCTCCGGTTGAAGCCAAAGCCGCGCCCCTGCGTAACAGCGCTGCCGACGACACGGTCATCAACAGCAGTGCGCGTAGCTTTGCCGTGCCGAGCGGGCGCATGCAAGTGTATGGCCGCGCCATTGCCCAGCCACCGCTGGCACCAGCGAAGAAAGCCTTCAGCTCCCAGGATGAGTTTGTCGCCACCATGCTGCCGATGGCCAAGGCCGCCGCCGCACGTATCGGTATCGACCCCAAGTACCTGGTGGCCCAGGCCGCACTGGAAACCGGCTGGGGCAAATCGGTGATGCGCGCCGAGGACGGCAGCAGCAGCCACAACCTGTTCGGCATCAAGGCCGGCCAGAGCTGGCAGGGCGGTCAGGCCCGGGCGATCACCAGCGAGTTTCGCGATGGTGCGATGGTCAAGGAAACGGCGCAGTTCCGTTCCTACAGCTCCTACCAGGACAGCTTCCACGACCTCGTGACCCTGCTGCAAAGCCATGATCGCTATAAAGAAGTTGTGAAATCAGCCGACAACCCGGAACAGTTTGTACGCGAGTTGCAAAAAGCCGGTTATGCAACCGACCCGGATTACGCCAGCAAGATTTCGCAGATCGCAAAAAACATGAACAGTTACCAGAACTACGCTGCCGCTGGCGCAACCACACATTTATAAGGTCTGAACCATGAGTTTGCTCAGTATCGGGATGTCAGGGCTCAATGCCGCTCAAGGATCGTTGTCGGTCTTGAGTAATAACATCGCCAACGTGAATACCCCGGGGTACTCGCGTCAGCAGACCACGCAAAATACCAACGCGTCGAACCCGTTCGGCGGCGTGTACATCGGCAGCGGCACCACCCTGGCCGATGTGCGCCGGGTGTACAACGAGTACCTGGACACCGCTTACCAGAACAGCACGGCGCTCAATAACGATGCCAAGGCATACCTGGACCAGGTCGGTGCCGTCGACAAAGTGCTGTCGGACAAAACCACCGGTCTGTCCTCGGTGCTCAGTTCGTTCTTCGCCACCCTGCAAACCGCCGCGTCCAACCCCAGCGACCTGTCGGCCCGCCAACTGCTGGTGACCAACGCCCAGACCCTGAGCAGCCGTTTCAACGCGATCTCCACGCAGTTGACTCAGCAGAAAGAGACGATCAACAACCAACTGAGCAGCATGAGTGACCAGGTCAACCAATTGACCGCCTCGATTGCCTCCCTCAACCAGCAGATCTCCCAGGCCCAAGGCAGCTCCAACAGCGCCCCGGCCAACCTGCTGGACTCGCGTAACGAGGCAGTACGCTCGCTCAATGAGTTGATTGGTGTCACGGCCACCGAGAAAAACGGCCAGTTCAGTGTGACCACCGGCAGCGGCCAGTCCCTGGTGGAGGGCGGGATCTCCAACAAGATTTCCGCCGCGCCAAGCAAAACCGATAACAGCCAGTACACCATCCAGCTGGACATGAACGGCACCACCCTGGACCTGGGCTCGGTGATCAGCGGCGGCAGCATCGGCGGCCTGTTGCGCTATCGCAGCGATGCCTTGATGCCGGCCATCAATGAACTGGGCCGTATCGCCATCGCCACGGCAGACACGCTCAACAACCAACTGGGCCAGGGCCTGGACCTCAACGGTGACTTTGGTGTTTCGCTGTTCAAAGACATCAACAGCGCCGCCGCCATTGCCTCGCGCAGCCAGGGTGCCTGGGGCAACAGCGCCGGCGCGGGCAACCTGAACGTGACGATCAAGGACAGCAGTCAGTTGTCCACGTTTGACTACACCGTGACCTTCAACGACAAGACCGATCCTAACAAGATCACGGTGTTGCGTTCGGACGGCAAGGCCATGGGCACCTTTGACATGAGCGCTACACCGCCGCCGACCCTGGATGGTTTCACCCTGGCGCTGGACGGCAAGGGCACCATGGCGTTTGGCGACAGCTTCAAGGTCAGCCCCACCGCCACGGGCGCCAGCGGTATTGGTGTGGCGCTCACCGATGCGAACAAACTGGCGTTCGCCGGCGCGTTGGCAGGTACCAGCAGCACGACCAACAGCGGCACGGGTACCTTCACCCAGCCGGCCTTGACGGTGCCTCTGGATATCCATGGCGGCACCGACACCGCGCAGCTGCGCGCCGGTATTGAAAACTCGATGCCGGTGAAGATGGTGTTCGGCAAGCCCGCCGCCGACGGTACGCAGTCCTATACCATCAACGATTCCAAGGGCAATCCGATTGGCACTGGCTCGATCATTCCGGGGCAGGGCAACAAGATCACCGTGGACGTGCCGATGCGCGACGCCAGCGGTGCCGCCATTCCCGGCAAGAGCTTCAAGTTCGACACCACCGTCAACGGCTCGCCGGCAGACGGCGACAGCACCACCTTTGCCTTCAACAGTGGCGGCAAGTCCGACGGCCGCAACGCCCAGGAACTGCTGAACCTGCAAACCAAGGCCACCGTCGGCATGGGCGATGGCAACGCGGGCACCAGCCTGGTGGGCGCCAACAGCAAGCTGGTCTCGACCGTAGGTGCCAAGGCCAGCCAGGCCGGGGTCGACACCGCCGCCACCGGCGCGTTGCTCAGCGCCAACAAGGAAGCACGCAACTCGGTATCCGGGGTCAACCTGGATGATGAAGCGGGCGACATGATCAAGTTCCAGCAGTACTACACCGCGTCGTCGCAGATCATCAAGGCTGCGCAGGAAACCTTCACCACACTGATGAATGCTCTTTAAGGGAGGCTGGGACGATGCGTATTTCTACACAGCAGTATTTTGAGACCAGCTCTGCCAAGTACCAGAGCAACTATTCCAGCGTGGTCAAGGCCCAGGACCAGGCCAGCTCCGGCGTGCGCGTGCAAACCGCCGCGGATGATCCGGTGGCGGCGGCGCGGTTGTTGATGCTGCAGCAGCAGAAAGACATGCTGGCGCAGTTCAATGGCAACATCGACACCCTGAAAAACTCGCTGACCACCCAGGACGGCGTGCTGGAAAATATCAATATCGCGATTCAACGAGCCAGTGAGTTGGCGCTCAAGGCGGGTAACGTCGGCATCAGCGACGCTGACCGCAAGTCGACGGCCGCCGAGATTGGCGCCATTGAAGACCAGGTTTTGGGCCTGCTCAATACCAAGGACGCCAGCGGCAATTACTTGTTCTCCGGCAGCAAGACCGACACGCCGCCCTACGCCCGCAACAATGACGGCACCTACAGCTACCAGGGCGATGACACGCCGCTGAGCTTGAAGATCGCAGAGAACCTGTCGGTTGCCATGGGCAATACCGCCAAGAGCATGCTTGAAAGCTCGGCGAATACGGGCCGTACGCAAACCGCGCCAATCCTCGTGCCGCCAGCGGTCGACGATGGCAAGGTCACCGTCTCTGCCGGGCTGATCGCGGCCAACAGCAGCTATAACAGCAGTTTTTCCGATGGTCAGCCGTATAAGCTGACCTTCACCAGCAGCACCCAATACGTCGTCACGGACAATGCCGGCAAGGACATCACCTCGGAGATTCCGGGCAACGGCACTTTCGATGCCACCAAGGAAGGCGGTTCGACTATCAGCCTGCGCGGGGTCAAGTTCGACATCGGCTTGAACCTGGGCAAAGACGCACTGGGCAAAGACATACTGCCTGGCGCGCCGTCGGACGCCATCGTCAAGGACCGCGAGTTCAGCCTGTCGGTCAAACCAGACACCTTCAGCGTTTCGCGCACCCCGAGCAACCCGTCCACCGCGCAACTGAGCGGCGGTACGGTGAGCGATCCGGCGGCTTACGCCAGCACCTTTCCCAATTCGGGCGTGATCGTGAAGTTCGGTGCCGCTGGCGCCTATGACCTGTATGCGCAGCCGTATACCGCAGACAGTAAATCCATCGCCAGTGGCACCCTGGCGGCCGGCGCAACCACCATCACGGCGGCAGGGGTGACCTTTGATGTCACCACCGCACCGGCGCCGGCCGCCGGCGACCAGTTTGCGATCAGTGCCACCAGCAACAAGAACGAGAACGTCCTCGATACCCTGAGCCATCTGCGCAAAATTCTGGAGACGCCATCAGACGGCAACCCGGCGGCGCAGAAGGAACTCAAGGATGTGGTGGCCAAGTCGATTGGCAACTTGACCAATGCCTACGGGCAGATCGACCAGGCGCGTGGCTCCCTGGGCGCGCGTCTCAATGGCCTGGACATTCAGTCCAAGGAAAACGTCAGCCTGGACCTGGCCAATACCACCACCATGAATGCCCTGGGCAATGTCGACTTCGCCGAAGCCGCCGTCAACCTGAGCTTGCAGCAAACCATGTTGCAGGCTTCCCAACTGGCCTTCGTGAAAATCTCGCAGTTGAGCCTGTTCAACAAGATGTAAACGGCGTTCAGTCAAGCGGCCCGCTCTGGAAACAGGGCGGGCCGTTGTCGTTTCTGGGGCTTAATTGTTGAAACGTTTTGCATAAACCACGCAAAATTGAGTGACCTGTGAGTCATAAAGCGCATCTTCACTGTATCGTGTGAAAAGGATAAGTCGTCACAGGGCCTTCATCGGGCGGCTTTCAGCGAGATTTTCATGGGGTTATCCCCTTTATTGTCAGCACTCCCGGCGTAGCCCGAGGGGTGTTCTCCAGCTATTTAGTATTGGGAAGCCACAATGATTGGCATAAAAAGCATCGCCAGTTACGTGCCGGCAGACGGGATCGATAACTACGCCCAGGGTGCCAAATTCGCCAAGGATGAAGAGTTCATCATCGGCAAGATCGGTTCGGCGTTCCTGCCGCGCAAGGAAGCTGCACAGGAAACGTCCGACCTGTGCGTCGAAGCCGTCAACGCATTGTTCGCCAATAACCCGGATTTGAAGCGCGAGTCCATCGACGCGCTGATCGTCGTTACCCAGAACGGCGATGAAGAGGGCTTGCCCCACACCGCCGCCATCGTGCAGGACAAACTGGGCCTGCCGACTCACGTGGCCGCCTTCGATATCTCCCTGGGCTGCTCCGGCTACGTCTACGGCATTTACGCGATGAAAGGCTTCATGGAAGCCGCCGGCCTGAAAAACGGCCTGCTGATCACCGCCGACCCGTATTCCAAGATCGTCGACCCGGAAGACCGCAACACCACCATGCTATTCGGCGACGCCGCCACCGCCACCTGGATGGGCGAAGATGCACCGTGGTTGCTGGGCAAATCCAAGTTCGGCACCGACGGTTCCGGCGCGCCGCACTTGAAGGTCAGCGATGGTGTGTTCTTCATGAACGGCCGCCAGGTGTTCAACTTCGCCTTGCTAAAGGTGCCGGCGCACTTGCACGAGCTGCTCAATGAGTCGGACCTCAAGGCCGATGATATCGATGCGTTCTGCATCCACCAGGGCAGCGCGGCCATCGTCGACGCCGTGGCGCGCCGCTTTGAAGAAGCGCCGGTGGACAAGTTCATCAAGGACATGGTCGAGACCGGCAATACCGTGTCGTCGAGCATCCCGCTGCTGTTGGAAAAGCACGTGATGGACGCCACCTGGAAGCGCGTGGCAATCAGCGGCTTTGGTGTGGGCCTGTCGTGGGGTTCGGCGATTCTTTATCGCCCGTGATGCTTTAGCCGCTGCACAAAAAAACGCCGATGATCCCACAATCATCGGCGTTTTTTTTCGCCCCCCCTGTAGGAGCGAGCTTGCTCGCGAAGAACGTTAACGATAACGCGGGCATTCAGAATGCACGCGGCGTTCTCAGGTTCTTCGCGAGCAAGCTCGCTCCTACAAGGGCGAAGTTTTGACGCCAGTAACCCGTGATTACGGGCGTTTCACGTCTCTATAAGGCCTTGAAATACAAGGGCTGGCACAGGGCTACTAAAAAAAATCAAAAAAATCCTCAAGCAACCGGCTACCACGACGATAACTATTACGTAGGTTCTCTAGGCCACACCCGGCGGTCGCCAGGGCCGGAAGCCGCAGTATCCAAACCACGAGGATTTCGTCATGGCATTATCAGTAAACACCAACATCACCTCCCTGGGTGTCCAGAAGAACCTGAACAAAGCTTCCGACGCTCTGAGCCAGTCGATGAACCGTCTGTCCTCCGGCCTGAAAATCAACAGCGCCAAAGACGACGCTGCCGGCATGCAGATCGCCAACCGTCTGAACAACCAGGTCAAAGGCCTGAACGTTGCCATCGCCAACGCCAACAACGGCGTGTCGATTGCCCAGACCGCTGAAGGCGCGATGCAAGAATCCACCAACACCCTGCAGCGTCTGCGTGAACTCGCCCTGCAAGCGGCCAACGGTGATAAAAGCGACGCTGACCGTGTTTCCCTGCAGCAAGAATTCACCGCTAAAGTGGGCGAGCTGAACCGTATCGCCAGCACCACCACCTTCGGTGGTCGTAACCTGCTCGACGGCTCGTTCAACAACGTAGCGTTCCAGATCGGCGCCAACGCCAACGAGACTATCTCGTTCGGTATGACTGATATCAGCTCCACCGCGCTGAAGGGTAACTACAAAGAAGCTGCTGTAGATGGTGCCGCGATGAAAGGCCTGGCAGCCACTGCTACTGGTTCGGTGCTGGGGGACAAGGCTTCTAAAACTGGTACAGCAGCTACAGCAATTGTTGCAGGCGACGCATTCACCATCAATGGTGTGACTATCAACCTGACCGCTGCAGCTGCAGGCGCAGCTGGTGGTACCTCTGCAGTTGCAGATATCAACGCTAAGACCGCTGAAACTGGTGTTACTGCAAGTACGGATGCTGCCGGTGTTGTGACGCTGTCTTCCAAGAGCGATATCACTTTGGCGCTTGCTGGCGGTACTGCCACTGACGGTCTCGCCAAACTTGGCCTTGGTGCTCCTAGCACTACCGCAGCTGTAGCAACTACTGGCGCAAGCGCCATGGGTGCGGCAGGTGCAGTGTCTGTTAACGGCAATGCCGTTACTTGGACTAACACTGACACTCTGACCAGCGTATTGACCAAGCTGACTACCGCTGCCGGCGGTGCTGCTAACGGTGCTTCCGCTACTTTCGCTGACGGTCGTGTCAAGCTGACCTCGGGTGACGGCGCAGATATCAAGCTGGCCAACACCACCAGCGGTTCTCTGTCGCAGTTGGGCCTTTCGGCTGGTACTACCCAAGCCAAACTGACCGCTGATACTTCGATCGACGTGAACGGCGTTGAAGTCAAATTCAAGAAGGGCGACACCTCTGACGCCATTGTTGCTTCGATCAACAGCGCCAGCACCGGTGTTCAAGCCAGCAAAAATGCTGACGGTACCCTGAACCTGTTTGCTGACAAAGACATCACCATCAAGGACGGCAGCGCCGGTACTGGCCTGGCTGCATTGGGTCTGACCGCTGTAGCTGCGGCCGGCACTAAGTCCGCCGTCACCATGGAAACCAGCGTTTCCGACCTGAGCATCCTGACTGCCGCTTCTTCGCAGCAGGCCATCCAGGCTCTGGACGACGCCATGCAGCAGATCGACAGCCAGCGTTCGCAGCTGGGTGCCGTACAAAACCGCTTCGCCAGCACCGTGGCCAACCTGCAGAGCATTTCGCAGAACTCCTCCGCTGCCAAAGGCCGCGTAGAAGACGCTGACTTCGCTTCTGAAGCCGCTGAGCTGACCAAGCAACAAACCCTGCAACAGGCTTCCACTGCGATCCTGTCCCAGGCCAACCAACTGCCATCGTCTGTTCTGAAGCTGCTTCAGTAATAGCGCTAGCGGTTAAATAACGGGAGGGTGCGTTTAACAACGTGCCCTTCCGTTTTTTCAGTTTGGAGGTGGTGACATGGACATGAGCATCAAGCTGACCTCGTCTTACCCCGCAGGCACGGCCCCGGCCAACCTTGGCGCAGTGGTGACCCAGGCCAAGCCTGTGGCCAGCAATGAGCCGATCAAAAGTGAAGAGCCGCAGCGCGTTGCGCTGGAAAAGGCTGTGACCGATATGCGTGAGTTTGTGCAGGCTTCACAGCGCAACCTGGATTTTTCCATCGATGACTCTACCGGCAAGGTAGTGGTCAAGGTGATCGCCACTGACAGTGGTGAAGTGATTCGACAGATACCATCGGAGACCGCGCTGAAATTGGCGCAGAACCTGAGCGATGCCGGCAGCCTGTTGTTTGATAGCAAGGCTTGAGTTGGCACGAAACATGTTTCTGATTGCGGTCTAGGCGTATAAGCGCCAAAAAACGGCCGCTGCAGGACAAGGAGAATGGCAAATGGCTAGTTCAACGATTTCCGGCCCAGGTTCGGGCTACGACACCCAAGCAATCGTCAAGGCGCTGGTCGGTGCCGAGCAGGCGCCCAAGCAGGCTCAGATCACCAACGAGCAGAAGAAAGCCACCGTGCAGTTGTCTGCCGTGGGCTCGGTCAAGACGGCGTTGGAAGCCTACCAGGCGGCGATCACCAAGTTGAACAATGCCTCGGCCTTCAACGGGCTGGCGGCGACTTCTTCGGAAGAGAAAAACGCCAAGGTCACCCTGACTGACGGTGCATCCAGCGGCAAGTACCGCTTGGAAATTGCCAACCTGGCCACTGCTTCGAAAGTCACTACGGCAGTCAATGCCGAAGGCGCATCGGGCAAGGCCAACAGCACCGACGAAGACCAGACGCTGACCATCAACCAGTCGGGCAAAAGCTACGACGTGGTCATCCCCGGCGGCGCAACCCTGCAACAGGTGCGCGAGTCGATCAACACCCAGCTCTCGTCCCAAGGCATCAGTGCCAACGTACTGAGTGACTCCAATGGCGCGCGGCTGGTACTGACTTCGACCACCATGGGCGAGGGCACCGACATCACCCTCAGCGGTGATTCGCAGCTGGCTGTCGGCTACGACAAAGGCAAGGCGCCGACCAACGCCAAGTACTCCATTGATGGCATTGAAATGTCATCGAACAGCAACAAGATCACCTCGGCGATCAGTGGGGTGACCCTGGACCTGTTGGACACGGTAGACATCACCAAGCCGACCACCATCACCGTGGCCAGCAACACCGACACCCTGAAAACCTCGGTGCAGTCCTTCGTCAGCGCGTACAACACGCTGATGACGGCGATCAACACTCAAACCAAGGTCACCGCAACCGGTGATGCCTCCACCACCACCGCAGGTGCGTTGACCGGCGATGCGTCGATGCGTCAATTGGTGAACAGCCTGCGTTCCGAGTTGGTCAACGGCTCCGGCGCGGGCACCATGACCAGCCTGGCGCAGATGGGCATCACCACCGACCAGAAAACCGGCCTGCTGAGCCTGGATGACAAAACCTGGGACAAGGCCGTGGTCAAGGGCGCTGGCGACATTGCCAAGCTGTTCACCGGCGACACGGGCTTGATCACCCGCATGAACAAGGCGACCAACAGCTACGTCGGCACCACCGGCACCCTGGCGACCCGGGCCACCGATCTCAATAACAAGTTGACCGACTTGAACAAAGAGACCGACGACCTGACGCGGCGCATGGATGCCTTGCAGAAGTCCCTGACCGCCAAGTACACGGCGATGGACACCATGATCGCGCAGATCAACGCCAGCAGCTCCAGCATCCTGACCACCCTCAACTCGCTGAACAATCCTAAGTCGAACTGATGAGCGGTGCGCGCCAGAGCCCTGTCCAGGGGCTCTCGCGCAGGGTGCTGGATTAAAGTTTTTATCGCCGTGGTCGAAAAACTGGTTAAGCAAACCTATTCGATTGTCGCCAGTAACGAGGTAGCAACATGAACCCGATGAGAGCCCTTCGCCAGTATCAGAAGGTCAATGCCCACGCTCAGGTCTCCGAAGCCAGCCCGCACCGCCTGGTGCAGATGCTGATGGAAGGTGGTCTGGACCGCATGGCCCAGGCCAAGGGTGCGTTGAGCCGCGGGGACATCGCGCAAAAGGGCCTGATGCTGGGCAAGGCGATCGAAATCATTTCGGGCCTGCGCGATGGTCTGGAGCCGGAGAAAGCCGAAGATCCGGCCGCGATCCAGCGTCTGGATGCCTTGTATAACTACATGGGCAATCGCCTGGTCGAGGCCAACCGAGTCAATGACGTCGAGATGATCGACGAAGTCGCCCGTCTGCTGATCACCGTCAAGACCGGCTGGGATGCCATCGCTCCACAATAAGGCCGATTGCCTTGAGGTACACATCATGAGCCACGCACTGCAACGCATCGACGAAACCCGCGAAGCCCTGATCGGCGCGCTGGCTGAGCGCAACTGGGAAGCTGTCGGCGAGTTGGACCTGGGGTGCCGGGCGGTGATTGATGAGGTGCTCAGCGAGGCGCCGGTAGATGAGGATGCACTGCGCGAAAAGCTGGAAAGCCTGCTGGTGGTGTATCGGCAGTTGCTGGAGGTGACGACCGGCGAGCGCCAGGCGATTTTCGAAGAGATGTCGCAGATCAACCAAGCGAAAAATGCGTCAAAGGTTTACCATCTGTTCGGTTGAACGGGCGCAGTTAATCCGAACGGCGCGTCATATATTTGACTGTGCCAACATTTTTGACTTAACTAGTGCTGTTTTCAGATTTCAGACGTCTAGAAGGTAAGAAATCTTACAGACGTCTTGATTGCCCTCATTCCGGGGCAGGAAGTTTTACTAGGGAAGTTGCTATTGCATGTGGCGTGAAACCAAAATTCTGCTGATCGATGACGATAGCGTCCGCCGCCGCGATTTAGCGGTGATTTTAAATTTTCTCGGTGAAGAAAATTTACCCTGCGGCAGCCACGATTGGCAGCAGGCGGTCAGCTCGTTGTCGTCGAGCCGTGAAGTCATTTGCGTATTGATCGGGACGGTAAACGCTCCTGGCGCAGTTCTGGGCCTGTTAAAGACACTGTCTACCTGGGATGAGTTCCTTCCGGTGTTGCTAATGGGCGATATTTCTTCCGTGGACCTGCCGGAAGACCAGCGCCGCCGCGTGCTTTCCAATCTGGAAATGCCGCCCAGCTACAGCAAATTGCTCGATTCCCTGCACCGCGCCCAGGTCTATCGCGAGATGTACGACCAGGCCCGCGAGCGCGGCCGTCACCGTGAACCCAACTTGTTTCGCAGCCTCGTCGGCACCAGCCGTGCCATCCAGCACGTGCGCCAGATGATGCAGCAAGTGGCCGACACCGACGCCAGCGTGCTGATCCTCGGCGAGTCGGGCACCGGCAAGGAAGTGGTCGCGCGCAACCTGCACTATCACTCCAAGCGCCGCGACGGGCCCTTCGTGCCGGTCAACTGCGGGGCGATCCCGGCAGAGCTGCTGGAAAGCGAATTGTTCGGCCACGAGAAGGGCGCCTTTACCGGGGCGATCACCAGCCGTGCCGGGCGCTTTGAGCTGGCCAATGGCGGCACCCTGTTCCTCGACGAAATCGGCGACATGCCGCTGCCGATGCAGGTCAAGTTGCTGCGCGTGTTGCAGGAGCGCACCTTCGAGCGCGTGGGCAGCAACAAGACCCAGAGCGTGGACGTGCGCATCATTGCCGCCACCCACAAGAACCTCGAAAGCATGATCGAGGTCGGCAGCTTCCGCGAAGACCTGTACTACCGCCTCAACGTATTCCCTATCGAGATGGCCCCGCTGCGCGAGCGCGTCGAAGACATCCCGTTGCTGATGAACGAACTGATCTCGCGCATGGAGCACGAAAAGCGCGGCTCCATTCGCTTCAACTCCGCGGCGATCATGTCCCTGTGCCGCCACGGCTGGCCGGGCAACGTCCGCGAGCTGGCCAACCTGGTGGAGCGCATGGCGATCATGCACCCGTACGGGGTGATCGGCGTGGTCGAGTTGCCGAAGAAATTCCGCTACGTCGACGACGAAGACGAGCAGATGGACAGCCTGCGCAGCGACATGGAAGAGCGCGTGGCGATCAACGGGCATACCCCGGACTTCGGCGCCACCGCGACGTTGCCGCCCGAAGGCCTGGACCTCAAGGACTACCTCGGCAACCTGGAACAAGGGTTGATCCAGCAGGCCCTGGACGATGCCCATGGCATCGTGGCCCGCGCCGCCGAGCGCCTGCGCATCCGTCGTACCACCCTGGTGGAGAAGATGCGCAAGTACGGTATGAGCCGCAAAGAAGGTGATGAACAGGCGGATGATTGACGCCTGTTTTTCAACTACCTGATTTATAGCTAGATTTTTTTCGGCACGGGTATTGCTACAGCCCTCGCAACGTTCCGTTTAACTGACGGTCAGCCAAGCGAGAGAGCATGATGCCCCACGCCGCCCAACTATCTTCGGCCCCTGCTATCCAGGGGCTGGTTTCGCCTGTAGAACCGCCGACCCGCCAGGGCCTGGAGCACGCGTTCTCGCAGTTCAACCAGATGTCGAGCCAGCTGACCGACTCCTACAGCCTGCTTGAGGCCCGGGTTTCCGAGCTTAAAGGCGAACTGGCGGTGGTCAGCGCCCAGCGCATGCAAGAGCTAGCCGAGAAAGAACGCCTGGCCAACCGCCTGCAAAACCTGCTGGACCTGTTGCCCGGTGGCGTAATCGTCATCGACGACCAGGGCCGCGTGCGCGAAGCCAACCCGGCCGCCTGCGACCTGCTCGGCCTGCCGCTGGAAGGCGAGCTGTGGCGTGAAGTCATCACCCGCTGTTTTGCCCCCCGTGAAGACGACGGCCACGAAGTCTCCCTCAAGGACGGGCGCCGGCTGTCCATCGCCACCCGTTCCCTGGACGCTGAGCCTGGCCAGCTTGTGCTGCTCAATGACCTGACAGAAACCCGGCACCTGCAAGATCAGTTGGCCCGCCATGAACGGTTGTCGTCCCTGGGCCGGATGGTCGCTTCCTTGGCGCATCAGATTCGTACGCCATTGTCGGCGGCATTGATCTACGCCAGTCATTTGACTGACGAGCAATTACCCGCGGCCACCCACCAACGCTTTGCCGGACGCCTCAAGGAGCGCCTGCATGAGTTGGAACACCAAGTGCGCGACATGCTGGTGTTTGCCCGCGGCGAACTGCCGCTGACCGATCGCGTTACCCCTGCCGGCTTGATGCAGTCCCTGCAAGCGGCAGCGGCGACCCATGTGCAGGAGGCCAACCTGCGTTGGCAGTGCGACAGCCACCAGGGCGAATTGCTGTGCAACCGCGACACCCTGGTGGGCGCGCTGCTCAACCTGATCGAAAACGCCACCCAGGCCAGTGGCCCAGGTGCGCGATTGAAGGTGCACTTGTACACCCGCGAGCAAACCCTGCGCCTGTGCGTCAGCGACAGCGGCAGCGGTATCGCCCCGCAAGTGCTGCAACGCCTGGGCGAGCCGTTTTTTACCACCAAAACCAACGGCACTGGCCTGGGCCTGACCGTGGTCAAGGCAGTGGCCCGTGCCCATCAGGGACAATTGCAGCTGCGTTCCCGCCTGGGGCGTGGCACCTGTGCATTGATGACCTTGCCGCTGTTTTCCAGCGCGGCAAGCGCGGAGTAAGAGGATGATGGCTATCAAGGTTTTATTGGTGGAAGACGATCGCGCCCTGCGTGAAGCATTGGCAGACACGCTGCTGTTGGCGGGCCATGACTACCGTGCGGTCGGCTCTGCCGAGGAAGCCTTGGAGGCGGTCGAACAGGAAACCTTCAGCCTGGTGGTCAGCGACGTCAATATGCCCGGCATGGACGGCCACCAGTTGCTCGGCCTGCTGCGCGTGCGCCAGCCGCAACTGCCAGTGCTGCTGATGACCGCCCATGGCGCGGTGGAGCGGGCGGTGGATGCCATGCGTCAAGGCGCGGCGGATTACCTGGTCAAGCCGTTCGAGCCCAAGGCGTTGATCGAACTGGTCGCCCGGCATGCCCTGGGCGTGATGCCCGCCGCCGACGGCGATGGCCCGATTGCCTTTGAGCCGGCCAGCGCGCAATTGCTGGAACTGGCGGCGCGGGTGGCGCGCAGTGATTCCACCGTGCTGATTTCCGGCGAGTCCGGCACCGGTAAAGAAGTGCTGGCGCGGTATATCCACCAGCAATCGGGCCGTGCCAAGCAACCGTTCATTGCGATCAACTGCGCGGCGATCCCCGACAACATGCTCGAAGCCACCTTGTTTGGCCATGAAAAGGGCTCGTTCACCGGCGCCATCGCGGCCCAGGCCGGCAAGTTCGAACAGGCCGACGGTGGCACCATCCTGCTCGACGAAATCTCGGAAATGCCCCTGGGCCTGCAAGCCAAGTTGCTGCGCGTACTGCAGGAGCGGGAAGTGGAGCGCGTGGGCGCACGCAAGCCGATCCAGCTGGATATCCGCGTGGTCGCCACCACCAACCGCGACCTGGCGGGCGAAGTGGCGGCGGGGCGCTTCCGTGAAGACCTGTTCTACCGGCTGTCGGTGTTCCCGCTGGCCTGGCGCCCACTGCGCGAGCGCCCGGCGGATATCATCCCCTTGGCCGAGCGCCTGCTGAACAACCACGTCAAAAAAATGAAGCATGCCCAGGCGCGTTTATCACCCGAGGCCCAGGCGTGCCTGGTCAGTTATCCATGGCCGGGCAACGTGCGCGAGCTGGACAATGCGATCCAGCGTGCGTTGATTTTGCAGCAGGGCGGTTTGATCCAGCCGCAAGACTTTTGCCTGGCCATGGGCAATGGCGCTGCGCCGTTGCCGAGCCTGGCCCCGGCTCCCGTGGTCGCCGAGGCAGAATCGGCCGGCGCCCTGGGCGATGACCTGCGCCGCCGTGAATTCCAGATGATCATCGACACCCTGCGCGCCGAACGCGGCCGCCGCAAAGAAGCGGCCGAGCGCCTGGGCATCAGCCCGCGCACCTTGCGCTACAAGCTGGCGCAGATGCGCGATGCCGGGATGGACGTGGAAGCCTATCTTTTCGCCACCTGACCTCGCGCCAATCCCGTCTGTAGGAGCGAGCTTGCTCGCGAAGAACCCATAGGCGCCGCGGGCATCCTGGAAGCACGCGTTATCGTTGACGTTTTTCGCGAGCAAGCTCGCTCCTACAAAAAAACGTGCGGGAAGAAGGGCGCAAAAAACTTGCGGTAACAAGTTCGACAAGCTTTGTCGCCTTTTCTTACGAGTTGCTCCAGAGCTGGCACCCTTGTTGCTACCACCCCTAGTAACCGCTGCGTAGTGTCAAAAAATTGCAGGTCGTCGGAGAGAGAAGGTCATGAGCCAGGGTATTGAGTTCAATCGGTTGATGTTGGATATGCGCGCCATGCAAATGGATGCCATGGCTCAACCGAAATCCGTCGCGCCAGCGCCGGAATTGGGCCAAAGCAATTTTGCCGACATGCTCGGTCAGGCAATCAATAAAGTCAGCGATACCCAGCAGGCGTCCAGCCAGTTGGCGACGGCCTTCGAGATCGGTAAAAGCGGCGTGGACCTCACCGATGTGATGGTCGCCTCGCAGAAGGCCAGCGTGTCCTTCCAAGCCTTGACCCAAGTGCGTAACAAGCTGGTTCAGGCGTATCAAGACATCATGCAGATGCCGGTTTAAGGACGAGATTTAAGTCATGGCTGAAGCACTCTCCGACAACCTCCCCGCCAAGGCCGACGGCAAGCCGCCGTTGTTTGGCCTGTCGTTCCTGGAAAACCTCTCGGAAATGACCATGCTGCGTCAGGTGGGCCTGATGGTGGGCCTGGCAGCCAGCGTGGCGATTGGTTTTGCCGTGGTGCTGTGGTCGCAGCAACCCGATTACCGCCCCCTGTACGGCAGCCTGTCGGGCATGGATTCCAAGCAAATCATGGAAACCCTCGCCGCCGCCGACATCGCCTACACCGTGGAGCCCAACTCCGGCGCCTTGCTGGTCAAGGCCGATGACGTGGCCCGCGCACGGATGAAACTGGCCGCCGCTGGCGTGGCGCCGTCCGACAGCAATATCGGTTTTGAAATCCTCGACAAAGACCAGGGCCTGGGCACCAGCCAGTTCATGGAAGCCACCCGTTATCGTCGTGGTCTGGAAGGCGAACTGGCGCGCACCATTTCCAGCCTGAATAACGTCAAGGCTGCCCGTGTGCACCTGGCGATTCCGAAAAGCTCGGTGTTCGTGCGTGACGAGCGCAAGCCCAGCGCCTCGGTGTTGGTTGAACTGTTTTCTGGCCGGTCCCTGGAGCCTGGCCAGGTACTGGCGATCGTTAACCTGGTGGCCACCAGTGTTCCCGAATTGAGCAAGTCGCAAATCACCGTGGTGGACCAGAAGGGCAACCTGCTGTCCGACATGGCCGAAAACTCTGCGCTGACCCAGGCCGGCAAGCAATTTGACTACAGCCGCCGCATGGAAAGCATGCTCACCCAGCGCGTGCATAACATCCTGCAACCGGTACTGGGCAACGACCGCTACAAGGCTGAAGTGTCGGCCGACGTGGATTTCAGCGCCGTCGAATCCACTTCCGAGCAGTTCAACCCCGACCAACCGGCCCTGCGCAGCGAGCAGTCCACCAGCGAACAACGCACTGCCAGCAATGGCCCCCAAGGTGTGCCGGGCGCCCTGAGCAACCAGCCACCTGCGCCGGCCTCGGCACCGCAGACCACCGGTGGCGCCGCCGCTACCGCTGGCGCGATCCAGCCTGGCCAGCCGCTGCTGGACGCCAACGGCCAGCAGATCATGGACCCGGCCACCGGCCAGCCAATGCTTGCGCCGTACCCTGCGGACAAGCGTAACCAGTCCACCAAGAACTTCGAGCTCGACCGTTCCATCAGCCACACCAAGCAGCAACAGGGCAAGATCAATCGTCTGTCGGTGTCGGTGGTGGTCGATGACCAGGTCAAGGTCAACCCAGCGGACGGCGCGGTGACCCGTGCGCCGTGGACAGCTGACGAACTGGCGCGCTTCACCCGCCTGGTGCAAGACGCCGTTGGCTTCGATGCCAGCCGTGGCGACAGTGTCAGCGTGATTAACATGCCGTTCTCCGCCGAGCGCGGTGAGGTCATCGCTGACCCGGCGTTCTACACCCAGCCGTGGTTCTGGGACATCGTCAAGCAAGTGCTCGGGGTGTTGTTCATCCTGGTGCTGGTGTTCGGCGTATTGCGCCCGGTGCTCAACAACATCACCGGCGGCAGCAAGAAGCAACTGGCGCTGGCCGGTGGCGACGTCGAGTTGGGTGGCATGGGCGGCCTGGACGGCGAACTGGCCAACGACCGCGTCAGCCTCGGCGGCCCGCAAAGCATCCTGTTGCCAAGCCCGAGCGAAGGCTATGACGCTCAGTTGAACGCAATCAAGAGTCTGGTGGCAGAAGACCCGGGCCGTGTGGCTCAGGTCGTGAAAGAGTGGATTAACGCAGATGAATGATCGAGCCGCTGTGGCCAAGCTGTCCCGGGTCGACAAAGCCGCCGTGCTGCTGCTGTCCCTGGGTGAAACCGACGCTGCCCAAGTGCTGCGCCACATGGGCCCTAAAGAGGTCCAGCGAGTGGGCGTGGCCATGGCGCAGATGCGCAATGTGCACCGCGAGCAAGTCGAGCAGGTGATGAGCGAGTTCGTCGAGATCGTCGGCGACCAGACCAGCCTGGGCGTCGGCTCCGACAGCTACATTCGCAAGATGCTCACCTCGGCCCTGGGCGAAGACAAGGCCAACGGCCTGATCGACCGCATCCTGCTGGGTGGCAACACCAGCGGCCTGGACAGCCTCAAATGGATGGAACCGCGCGCGGTGGCAGACGTGATCCGCTACGAGCACCCGCAGATCCAGGCGATCGTGGTGGCCTATCTAGACCCGGACCAGGCCGGCGAAGTGCTCGGCCACTTCGACCATAAAGTGCGCCTGGACATCATCCTGCGGGTGTCGTCGCTCAACACCGTGCAACCGGCGGCGCTCAAAGAACTCAACACCATTCTGGAGAAGCAGTTCTCCGGCAACTCCAACGCCTCGCGCACCACCCTGGGTGGCATCAAGCGCGCAGCCGACATCATGAACTTCCTCGACAGCTCGGTGGAAGGCCAGTTGATGGACTCGATCCGCGAGATCGACGACACCCTGTCCGGCCAGATCGAAGACCTGATGTTCGTGTTCAACAACCTGGCCGATGTCGACGACCGTGGCATCCAGGCGCTGCTGCGCGAAGTGTCCTCGGACGTGCTGGTGCTGGCCCTCAAGGGCTCGGACGAAAACGTCAAAGAGAAGATCTTCAAAAACATGTCCAAGCGTGCGTCCGAATTGCTTCGCGACGACCTGGAAGCCAAGGGCCCGGTGCGCGTCAGCGACGTGGAAACCGCGCAGAAGGAAATCCTCACCATTGCCCGCCGTATGGCCGAAGCCGGAGAAATCGTTCTCGGCGGGAAGGGCGGCGAAGAAATGATCTAAGGCGCCTTGCATGTCGAATAAAGATGAGGCGCCCAGCGATCTGATTCGCGCGCGGGATGTCGGCGGTTTCGACATCTGGTCGCTGCCCAGCTTCGACCCCCATGTGCCGGAGCCCGAGCCTGAACCGGTGGAGGAACCACCGGCGGAAATGGAAGAAGTGCCGCTGGATGAAGTCCAGCCACTGACCCTCGAAGAGTTGGAAACCATCCGCCAGGAGGCCTACAACGAAGGCTTTGCCGCGGGGGAAAAAGACGGCTTTCGCAGCACCACCCTCAAGGTTCGCCAGGAAGCCGAGGCGGCGCTGGCCACCAAGCTGGGTAGTCTGGAGCGCCTGATGGGCAACCTGTTCGACCCTATCGCCGAACAGGACTCACAGCTGGAAAAATCCATGGTCGGCCTGGTGCAGCACATCGCGCGCCAAGTGATCCAGCGCGAACTGGTGCTCGACTCCAGCCAGATCGAAGCGGTGATGCGTGAAGCCCTCAAGCTGCTGCCCCTGGGCGTCGGCAATGTGCGGCTGTACATCAACCCCCAGGATTTCGAACAGGTCAAAGCCCTGCGCGAGCGCCATGAAGAAACCTGGCGCATCGTCGAAGACGCTTCGTTGCAGCCCGGCGGTTGCCGCGTCGAGACCGAGCACAGCCGCATCGATGCGACGGTGGAAACCCGCATCAGCCAGATCATGGCCAAGTTGTTCGATCAACTGCATGAACAGGCCCTGCACCCCGCCGAGCCGGACCTGAGCGTTGACCTGGACGCCACCGATGCGCCTTGATCGCACCAGCTTCGCCAAGCGCCTGGGCAGCTACGCCGAGGCCACCGAATTGCCCGGCCAGCCGATCCTCGAAGGGCGCCTGTTGCGCATGGTCGGCCTGACCCTCGAAGCCGAGGGCCTGCGCGCCGCCATGGGCAGCCGCTGTCTGGTGATCAACGACAACAGCTACCACCCGGTGCAAGTCGAAGCCGAGGTGATGGGCTTTTCGGGCAGCAAGATTTTCCTGATGCCGGTCGGCAGCCTCGCCGGCATTGCCCCCGGCGCCCGCGTGGTGCCGCTGGCCGACACTGGCCGCCTGCCCATGGGCATGAGCATGCTGGGCCGCGTACTCGATGGCGCCGGCCGTGCGCTGGACGGCAAGGGCGGCATGAAGGCCGAAGACTGGGTGCCGATGGACGGCCCCACCATCAACCCCCTCAAGCGCAACCCCATCAGCGTGCCGCTCGACGTGGGTATTCGCAGCATCAACGGTTTATTGACGGTCGGTCGCGGCCAGCGCCTGGGCCTGTTCGCCGGTACCGGCGTGGGTAAGTCGGTGTTGCTGGGCATGATGACGCGCTTTACCGAGGCCGACATCATCGTGGTGGGGCTGATCGGCGAGCGGGGCCGTGAAGTGAAGGAGTTCATCGAGCACAGCCTCGGTGAAGAAGGGCTCAAGCGTTCCGTTGTCGTCGCTTCTCCGGCAGACGATGCACCGCTGATGCGCCTGCGCGCGGCGATGTACTGCACGCGCATCGCCGAATATTTTCGCGACAAGGGCAAGAACGTCCTGTTGCTGATGGACTCGCTCACGCGTTTCGCCCAGGCCCAGCGCGAGATCGCCCTGGCCATCGGCGAGCCGCCCGCGACCAAGGGTTACCCGCCATCGGTATTTGCCAAGCTGCCCAAGCTGGTGGAGCGTGCCGGTAATGCCGAAGCGGGCGGCGGCTCGATCACCGCGTTTTACACGGTGTTGTCCGAAGGCGACGACCAACAGGACCCGATTGCCGACTCGGCGCGGGGCGTGCTCGACGGCCACATCGTGCTGTCGCGGCGTTTGGCCGAAGAGGGGCATTACCCGGCCATCGATATCGAAGCGTCCATCAGCCGGGTGATGCCGGCGGTGGTCACGCCCGAGCATATGGCCCGTGCCCAGCAGTTCAAGCAGCTGTGGTCGCGCTACCAGCAAAGCCGTGACCTGATCAGCGTCGGCGCCTATGTGGCCGGTGGCGACCGCGACACCGACCTGGCCATCGCCTTGCAGCCGCAACTGGTGACCTACCTGCGCCAAGGCCTCAACGACAAGATCACCATGGGCGAGAGCCAGTCGCACTTGCAGTCCATCTTCGCCCCGGCGCCGGGCGGCTAAGCCATGGCCAACAGCCGCGCCGCCCGCCTGGCCCCGGTGGTGGACATGGCCGAAAAGGCCGAGAAAGCTGCCGTACAGCGCCTTGGCTACTTCCAGGGCCAGGTGCGTTTGGCCCAAAGCAAGCTCGGCGACCTGGAGCGTTTTCGGGGCGAGTACCAGCAACAGTGGATCGAGCGCGGCAGCCAGGGTGTGTCCGGCCAGTGGCTCATGGGATACCAGGGCTTTCTCAACCAGCTTGAAACCGCCGTAGGCCAACAACGCCAAAGCCTGGCCTGGCACGAGGCCAACCTCGACAAAGCCCGCGAAGCTTGGCAACAGGCGTTTGCCCGGGTCGAGGGGTTGCGCAAACTGGTGCAGCGCTACATCGACGAAGCGCGAGCCATCGAAGACAAGCGCGAGCAAAAACTGCTCGATGAACTCTCCCAACGCCTTCCCCGCCCAGAACAGTTCTAAGTGTGGGCGCTGGCTTGCCTGCGATGGGCATAGGTATCTACACGACTCTGTAGCGCTCAACCGTAACCACGATGCGAAGCGAGCCGCTCTTGATCTTGATCTGCTTTTGATCTTGATCTCAGGCGCCCCGTCAAACCACGCTGGCCGTAATTCGACAGTGATTTGGGGGGTAAACCGGCAGGGATGCCGGTTTAGCCGCCCCGCGCCATGGATGGCGCGTGGCGGCGGCCCCCCAAATCACTGGCGGATTACGGGCACACCGAGCCCAAGCGAGGTGCCGAGTGGTGGGGCAAGAGCCTTTTGCTTACTTTTGGGCTCTTTTCAAAAGTGAGCCGCCGTCAGGGCGGAACCCTAAGTGGCCGTTACCTAAATAACCGATATGTACCCGGTCCAACTGTGTTGACTGCCAGGCCGTCTTCGCAGGCAAGCCAGCTCCCACATTTGGACAGCGGCGCGTCAGGTAGATAGGCGTCGGCTATCCGGTCGTCCCGGGAGCAAGCTCCCTCGCCACAGGGTCAGCGTCGTACCGAAGTTGATTGCGGTGCATCAGTCACTTACAACCCGGCAGACCCACCGCTATCGCAGGCAAGCCACACAGTTGATCCACTGTGTTGCTCAGATGCTCTTCAGCTGCTACACCTTGTGTCTAGTGCAATGACAAGGAAGCAGTCACATGTCAGTCGAGTCAGAAGTATCCCTGGATGGGAAGAAGTTGACGATCGCAATCAAGGGCCGGTTCGATTTCGGCAGCCACCAGACCTTTCGGGAGGCCTACGAGCGTTTCTACAAGGTCCCCGAGATCTATATCGTCGATCTCAAGGAGGCCACCTACATGGACAGTTCAGCCCTCGGCATGCTGCTGTTGCTACGGGATCATGCCGGCGGTGATGACGCCGAGGTCCGCGTGACGAACAGCAACTCCGACGTGCGCAAGATCCTCGCCATCTCCAACTTCGACAAGCTGTTCGACATCAGTTGAGCGCCCTGGCCCCGGTCCTGGAGGCGCTGACCATCCTGATCGCCGAAGACAGCGCCGCCGACCGCCTGTTGCTGGCGAGCATCATCCGTCGCCAGGGCCATCAGGTGCTCACGGTGAGCAATGGCGCCGAAGCGATTGAGGTGTTTGCCCGCGAGCGCCCGCAACTGGTGTTGATGGACGCGCTGATGCCGGTGATGGACGGCTTTGAAGCCGCGCGGCAGATCAAGCAGTTGGCGGGGGAGGCGCTGGTGCCGATCATCTTCCTCACCTCGCTGCGCGAAAGCGAAGCCCTGGCCCAGTGCCTGGACGCCGGCGGCGATGACTTTTTGCCTAAGCCCTATAACCCTTTGATCCTGGCGGCGAAGATCAACGCCATGGACCGCCTGCGCCGCCTACAGGCCACGGTTTTGCAACAGCGTGACCTGATCGCCAAACACCACGAACACCTGATGCATGAACAGCGGGCGGCCAAGGCAGTGTTCGACAAGGTTGCCCATTCGGGTTGTATCAACGCCGCGCCCAACATCCGCTACCTGCAATCGCCTTATGCGTTGTTCAACGGTGACTTGTTGCTGGCGGCCTACACGCCGTCCGGCGATATGCACGTGCTGCTCGGGGATTTCACCGGCCATGGCCTGCCGGCCGCCATCGGTGCCATGCCCCTGGCCGAAGTGTTCTACGGCATGACCGCCAAGGGCTACGGCCTCACGCAGACCCTGCGGGAAATGAACGCCAAGCTCAAGCGCATCCTGCCCGTGGACATGTTCTGCTGCGCCACCTTGCTGTGCCTGAGCGCCCAGCGGCGGGCGGTGGAGGTGTGGAACGGCGGCATGCCCGAAGGCTATGTGCATGAAGTCGCCACCGGCAGGCGCACGCCGTTGATGTCGCGGCACCTGCCCTTGGGGGTGTTGTCGGCAGAGGCGTTCGATGACAGCACCGAAGTCTGGCCCATGGCGTTGGGCGACCGGGTGTTTTTGCTCTCCGACGGCGTGCTGGACACCGCTGACGCCAACGATCAACTGTTCGGCGCCGAGCGCTTGCAGCAGGTGTTCGCCGCCAACCGCGAGCCTGACCGCCTGTTCGAGGACATCGAGCAGGCGCTGGCGGCCTTTCGCGGCCAGGCGCGCGATGACGTCAGCATGGTCGAGATCACCTTGCAGGCGGGCCAACCCTTGCGGGCGGCCGAACCGATGTATGCCGACAGCGGCCAGTCGTGCCCACTGGATTGGTCGGTGAGTTTCGAATTTCGCGCCCAGACCCTCAGAACCTACAACCCGTTGCCGTACCTGCTGCAACTGCTATTGGAGATCCACGGCCTGCGTGAGCAGAGCGGGGCGCTTTACAGCGTGATGGCCGAGTTGTATTCCAACGCGCTGGAGCATGGCGTGCTGGGCCTGGACTCACGGCTCAAGCGCGATGCCCAGGGGTTTGCGCAGTATTATCATCAGCGCCATGAGCGGCTGGCGCAGTTGGACAGCGGTTACGTGCGCGTGCATGTGCAGGTGGTACCCACCGACAAGGGCGGTAAACTGACCTTGCGTCTGGAAGACAGCGGGCAGGGTTTTGATGTGGAGCAGGAGCTGGCACGCCCCGTGGATATCGACCGTCTGTCTGGTCGGGGCTTGAGCCTGGTGCGTCAACTGAGCAGCGCTGTAGGCTGGTCCGATGGCGGGCGCAGTGTCTGCGTGGAGTTTTGTTGGGAGGCTCTGGCATAATCCGCCGATTCTTGATCAAGGAGCGAGCAAGTGGCTGAGATTCATTTGGACCCCGACGTGTTGTCAGACTTGCAGGAAGTGATGGAGAGCGAGTACCCGACGTTGCTCGACACCTTTATCGAAGACTCGCAAGAGCGCGTCGCAGCACTGCGCAAGGCTGGGGGCGACGCCAAAACGTTGGGACGGATTGCCCACAGTTTCAAAGGCAGCAGCGGCAATCTAGGGGCGGTGCGTTTGGCCCAATTGTGTGAGTTGCTGGAGGCCGAGGCCGTCGAGGCGGCCTCGGATCTAGGCGCGCTGGTTGATCAGATTGATCATGAGTTTGCGCTGGTCAAGCCACTGTATGAATGTAGGAGCGAGCTTGCTCGCGAAAAACGTCAACGATAACGCGTGCTTCCTGGATGAATGCGGCGCCTGTGAGTTTTTTGCGAGCAAGCTCGCTCCTACATTGAATCGGATATGTCCAGGCATTTTGTAAACCTGGCCCGACTCTTGCTCTACCTCCACAGACTGCATCCCCGACCCCATGCAGTGGAGACCCTTACTTATGCCAGTCGCCCCTAATTCGCTCCTTCAGGCTGCCACCGCAGCCAAGCCTCAAGCGCCGGCCGCCACGCCTGCGGTAGCGCCTGCGGCCCCGCGGGAAAAGGGCCCTGGCTTCGCTCAAGTGTTTGCCAAGCAAGCTGCCAAGCCGCAGGCCAAGAGCGACGACGCGCCAGCCAAACCCGTGCGCGACAAAGCGGCTGACGCCAGCGATAAACCTGCCGCCAGCGCGCCAGCGGTTGCCGATAGCGGCAATCCCTTGCCTGCCAAGCCGGCCAAGAGCGACGACAGCGCAGACAGTGAAGGCGAGCCACCGGCCGACCCGTCCCTGGCGCAGCAACCGGTGGCCGATCCGGCGCTGGTCGCCGCCGTGACGCCGGTGGCGGTCCCTGTGCCCGTACAAGCGTCTGCCGTCGCTGCCGAAGATGACCAGGCCCTGCCGCTCATTACCGTGACCGAGGAGCCCAAGCAGCCGGCCTTCGACCCCGAGGCCGACCCGCTGGATTCGATGCCGGCCGTGCGCCTGGCGATGGAGCAGGGCGGTCACGTCTCGGCCAGCAGCCAGGCGCCGCAGAAAGCCGCGCCCACCACTCAGGACCAACCGACCGCCGCGCAGAACTTTGCCGCTGGCCTGGCCAGCATGGTTGACCAGCAAGCCACCAAGGACAGCACCGACCAAGGGGGTGACAAGGCCTTCGGTGCGCTGATCGATGACGGCCTCAAGGACCTCAAGAACGCCAGCAGCGACACCCGTGTGGATGACTTCGCCAACCGCCTGGCCGCGCTGACCCAGGCGGCCACGCCGAAAACCGCGAATGCCTTGCCGCCCGTCACCAATGCGCCCCTGGCCATGCACCAGAGCGGCTGGACCGAAGAGGTGGTCAACCGCGTGATGTACCTGTCCAGCGCCAACCTCAAGTCGGCCGAGATTCAGTTGCAGCCCGCTGAGCTGGGGCGCCTGGACATCAAGGTCAACATGACGGCGGACCAGCAGGCCCAAGTCAACTTCATGAGCGGCCATGCGGTGGTGCGTGAAGCGCTGGAGAGCCAGTCTGGCCGTTTGCGCGAAATGTTTGCCCAGCAGGGCATGGGGCAGGTGGATGTGAATGTCTCCGACCAATCGCGGGGGCAGGACCAGCAGCAACAGCAGAGCCAGGCGCGGGGCATCAGTGGCAGCGGCAGGCGTGCTGACAGCGGCGACGCCGGTGGCCCTGTGGACGTGGCCGAAGTGGCAGCGCCCGTGAGCCAGAGCGTGATCGGCTCCAGCGCCGTCGACTACTACGCCTGACTTGAGGCCTGTACAGGTCTGAATGTGGGAGCGGGCTTGCTCGCGAATGCAGAGTGTCAGTCAGTATCTGTGTGACTGATACACCGCATTCGCGAGCAAGCCCGCTCCCACATTTGTTTTGTGGTGTTCGCTCTTCCCTCATTACCAGCCAACTCTGGCATAACACTTGCTCTTGCCTTGCCATAGATCTACGAATCCCCGAATAGTGACGGATTATTGGCATGGCGAAGAGCGACGACGCAGCAACTCCCCCCGCAGGCAAAGGCAAGCTCAAGCTGATCCTGTTGATTGTGCTGGGCCTGCTCCTGGCCATCGGCGCCTCGGTGGGCGGCACCTGGTACATCATGCACAGCAGTGCGAGCAAACCGGCGCCCGCCGCCGAAGCTGCCGCCAACGTCAAGCAACCGGCAATCTTCGAGCAGATGCTTCCGGCCTTTGTCGCCAACTACAACCAGAATGGTCGTCAACGCTACTTGCAGGTGAGCATCACCTTGCTGGCGCGCAACCAGGCGGACCTCGATGCCCTCAAGGTGCATATGCCGGTGATCCGCAACAACCTGGTGATGCTGTTCTCCGGGCAGAGCTTCGACAGCCTGGCCACGCCCGTCGGCCAGGAAATGCTGCGCCAGAAGGTCACTGCCAGCGTGCAGGAAGTGGCCCAGAAAGAACTCGGCAAAGTCGTGGTCGAGCAGGCGCTCTTCACTAACTTCGTATTGCAGTAGGATCACGACATGGCCGTGCAAGACCTGCTGTCCCAGGATGAAATCGATGCGCTGTTGCATGGCGTGGACGATGGTCTGGTACAGACCGAAATGGCTGCCGAACCCGGCAGCGTCAAAAGTTATGACCTGACCAGCCAGGATCGCATCGTGCGGGGACGCATGCCGACCCTGGAGATGATCAACGAACGCTTTGCCCGCTACACCCGCATCAGCATGTTCAACATGCTGCGCCGCTCGGCGGACGTGGCCGTGGGCGGTGTGCAGGTGATGAAGTTCGGTGAATACGTGCACTCGCTGTACGTGCCCACCAGCCTCAACCTGGTCAAGATCAAGCCATTGCGCGGCACCGCGCTGTTCATCCTCGACGCCAAACTGGTGTTCAAGCTGGTGGACAACTTCTTCGGTGGCGACGGCCGTCACGCCAAGATCGAAGGGCGTGAATTCACCCCTACCGAACTGCGCGTGGTACGCATGGTGCTGGAGCAGGCCTTTATCGACTTGAAGGAAGCCTGGCAGGCGATCATGGAAGTCAATTTCGAGTACATCAACTCGGAAGTGAACCCGGCCATGGCCAACATCGTCGGCCCCAGCGAAGCCATTGTGGTGTCGACCTTCCACATCGAACTCG
Source organism: Pseudomonas sp. FJ2-5-13 (assembly GCF_029201605.1). Taxonomy (NCBI): domain Bacteria; kingdom Pseudomonadati; phylum Pseudomonadota; class Gammaproteobacteria; order Pseudomonadales; family Pseudomonadaceae; genus Pseudomonas; species Pseudomonas sp. FJ2-5-13. Next base: position 4,222,991 of record NZ_CP104045.1, on the reverse strand, counting down.
ATGGCGGCGGCGGCGACCTGCACGTGACCATGCCGTACTCGATGATCGAACCGGTGCGCGAAATGCTCGACGCCGGCTTCCAGTCCGACCTCGACGACCAGGACGAACGCTGGGTCAAGGCCCTGCGCGAAGACCTGCTGGACGTCGACGTGCCGCTGAGCGCCACCGTGGCCCGCCGCCAGTTACGCCTGCGGGATATTTTGCACATGGCGCCTGGGGACATCATCCCCGTCGACTTGCCCGAAGAGTTGATCATGCGCGCCAACGGCGTGCCGTCATTCAAGGTCAAGCTCGGTTCCCACAAGGGCAACCTGGCGCTGCAAGTGGTTGAGCCGATCAACCGCCGCTGATTCAACCCTAATTCATGATTGTTTGCTGCGCCGAGGACATGTAATGGCTACCGAACACGAAAACACTTCCGCCGAAGACCAGGCCCTGGCTGACGAGTGGGCTGCGGCCCTGGAAGAAACCGGCGATGTAGGCCAGGACGACATCGACGCGCTGCTGGCCGCCGACGCCGCCACCGCGCCGGCCGGCAACCGCCTGGCCATGGAAGAATTCGGCAGCGTGCCGAAGAACAACGACCCGGTGAGCCTCGACGGCCCGAACCTGGATGTGATCCTCGACATCCCGGTGTCGATTTCCATGGAAGTGGGAAGCACCGAAATCAACATCCGCAACCTGTTGCAGCTCAACCAGGGTTCGGTGATCGAGCTGGACCGCCTGGCCGGCGAACCGTTGGACGTGCTGGTCAACGGCACCCTGATTGCCCATGGTGAGGTGGTGGTGGTCAACGAGAAGTTCGGCATCCGCCTGACCGACGTGATCAGCCCGAGCGAACGCATCAAGAAGTTGCGCTGAGATGAAGTACGCGATGGCGGGACTGTTGCTGGCGCTGCCATTGAGCGCCCTGGCGGCGGAGCCGGTGGCGCAGGCAGTCACCGCACCTGCGGTCGGCAGCGTCGGCGGGCAGTTGACGCAACTGGTGCTTGGCCTGTTGCTGGTGATCGGCCTGATCTTCGTGCTGGCCTGGCTGATGCGCCGCGTGCAGCGCATCGGCCCGGGCAACGGCCAGGTGATCGAGCTGGTGGGCTCGCGCGCCCTCGGCCCACGTGATCGGCTGGTGCTGGTGCAGGTGGGCGAGGAGCAGATCCTGCTCGGCATCACCCCTGGCCGCATCACCCCGCTGCATGTACTCAAGACCCCGGTGGATGCGGTCAAGACCGAAGCCGCCACGCCAGAATTCGCCCAGCGCCTGATGGAGTTGCTGGGCAAGGATCAGAAGGATAAGAAGTAATGCGCGTTTTGTTGACGCTCATGCTGTTGCTGGTCGCACCGATGGCCCTGGGCGCCGACCCGTTGTCGATCCCGGCGATCACCCTGGGCACCAACGCGGCGGGCGCGCAGGAATATTCGGTCAGCCTGCAGATCCTGCTGATCATGACGGCGCTGAGTTTTATCCCGGCGTTCGTCATGCTGATGACCAGCTTTACGCGGATCATCATCGTCTTCTCGATCCTGCGCCAGGCCCTGGGCCTGCAGCAGACGCCGTCGAACCAGATCCTCACCGGCATGGCGTTGTTTTTGACGCTGTTCATCATGGCGCCGGTGTTCGACAAGGTGAACCAGCAAGCCCTGCAACCTTATCTGGCGGAAAAGCTCACGGCCCAGGATGCGATCGACAAGGCCCAGGGCCCGATCAAGGACTTCATGCTGTCGCAAACTCGCTCCAGCGACCTTGAGCTGTTCATGCGCCTGTCCAAGCGCACCGACATCGCCACCCCGGACCAGGCACCGCTGACCATCCTGGTGCCGGCGTTTGTCACTTCTGAATTGAAGACCGCGTTCCAGATCGGCTTCATGATCTTCATCCCGTTCCTGATCATCGACCTGGTGGTGGCGAGCGTGCTGATGGCCATGGGTATGATGATGCTGTCGCCTTTGATCATCTCGTTGCCGTTCAAGATCATGCTGTTTGTGCTGGTGGACGGCTGGGCGCTGATTATCGGCACCCTGGCCGGCAGTTTCGGAGGGGTATAGCGCCATGACCCCAGAAGTCGCCGTCGACCTGTTCCGTGAAGCGCTGTGGCTGACCACCCTGATGGTCGCCGTGCTGGTGGTGCCGAGCCTGTTGGTCGGCCTGCTGGTGGCGATGTTCCAGGCCGCCACCCAGATCAACGAACAGACCTTGAGCTTCCTGCCGCGCCTGCTGGTAATGCTGGTGACCCTGATTGTCGCCGGCCCGTGGCTGGTGCAAACCTTCATGGAATACATCCTGCAGTTGTACGGCAGTATTCCGCAGTTGATCGGCTGAGCCGATGCCATCCTTGCTGGCCTTGACCGACACCCAGATCAGTACCTGGGTGGCCTCGTTCATCCTGCCGCTGTTTCGCGTCACGGCCATGCTGATGGCCATGCCGGTGTTCGGCACCACCCTGGTACCGCGTCGCGTGCGCCTGTATTTCGCGGTGGCGATCACCGTGGTGATCGTGCCTGGCCTGCCGCCGATGCCGCCGGTGAACGCCCTCGACCTGAGCGCCTTGCTGCTGATCGCCGAACAGATTCTGATCGGCGCCATGCTGGGGTTTTCCCTCACGTTGTTCTTCCAGGCGTTTGTGATCGCCGGGCAAATCATCTCGATCCAGATGGGCATGGGCTTTGCGTCCATGGTCGACCCCACCAACGGGGTGTCGGCGGCGGTGATCGGGCAGTTTCTGACCATGCTGGTGACCTTGCTGTTTCTGGCCATGAACGGTCACCTGGTGGCGTTCGAAGTGCTGACTGAAAGCTTCACCACCTTGCCGGTGGGCTCGGGGTTGGTGGTCAACCATTTCTGGGAGCTGGTGGGGCGCCTCGGTTGGGTGTTGGGCGCCGCCCTGTTGCTGGTGCTGCCGGCGATCACGGCGCTGCTGGTGGTCAATATCGCGTTTGGCGTGATGACCCGTGCGGCGCCGCAACTGAACATCTTCTCGATTGGTTTCCCCTTGACCCTGGTGCTGGGCATGGGGATTTTCTGGGTCGGCCTGGCTGACATTCTCAATCAGTATCAACCGCTGGCGAGCGAAGCCTTGCAGTTCTTACGTGATCTGGCACGGGCGCGCTGAGCCATGGCCGAGAGCGAGAGTGGTCAGGACAAAACAGAAGACCCCACGGAGAAACGTAAAAAGGACTCCAGGGAAAAGGGCGAGATCGCCCGCTCCAAAGAGCTCAACACCTTCGCCACCATGATCGCCGGCGCAGGTGCCTTGCTGATCTACGGCGGTGGCCTGGCGCTGGACCTGCTGGAGATGATGAAGCACAACTTCAGCCTGCCGCGCGAAGTGTTGCTCAACCCCGATGCCATGGCCCAGTACCTGCTGCACTCGGGCAAAATCGCGCTGCTGGCGGTGCAGCCGATCCTGATCACCTTGTTGCTCGCCGCGCTGATCGGCCCGGTGGCCCTCGGCGGCTGGCTGTTTGCCGCGGGCAGCATGGCGCCCAAGTTCAGCCGTATGAACCCGGGTGCAGGGCTCAAGCGCATGTTTTCGGTCAAGGCCCTGGTGGAATTGCTCAAGGCCCTGGCCAAGTTTTTCTTGATTCTGTTCGTGGCCTTGGCGGTGTTGTCGTCCGACATCGACGATTTGCTGCGCATCGCTCATGAGCCGCTGGAGTCCGCGATCATCCACAGCGTGCAGGTGGTGGGCTGGAGCGCGCTGTGGATGGCGGCCGGGCTGATCCTGATCGCCGCTGTGGATGCGCCGATTCAACTGTGGGAAAGCCACAAGAAACTGCTGATGACCAAGCAGGAAGTGCGCGACGAGCACAAGGACCAGGAAGGCCGCCCCGAGGTCAAGCAACGCATCCGCCAACTGCAGCGGGAAATGTCTCAGCGCAAGATGATGGCCTCGGTGCCCGACGCCGACGTGATCATCACCAACCCGACCCACTACGCCGTGGCCCTCAAGTACGACCCCGAGAAGGGCGGCGCGCCGATGCTGCTGGCCAAGGGCAGCGATTTTACCGCGTTGAAAATCCGCGAAATCGCGGTGGCCAACGACATTCTGTTATTGGAGTCGCCGGCATTGGCGCGCTCGATTTTCTACTCCACCGACCTGGACCAGGAAATTCCGGCCGGCTTGTACCTGGCTGTTGCCCAGGTGTTGGCCTACGTTTACCAGATCCGCCAATACCGCGCGGGCAAGGGCAAGCGGCCTGATCCGCTCAAAGACCTGCCGATCCCGCCGGACCTGCGCCGCGATTCCTAGTAGGAGCGAGCTTGCTCGCGAAAAACTCACCGTCGCCGCGTTCATCCTGATTCCCCGCGTTATCTTTACCACCTTCGCGAGCAAGCTCGCTCCTACAACCTGTCAACTTTGACAGTAGCCAATACGCCGCCTTCACTGTTTGATACAGCGATGAGACGTGCAGCCCTGCACGACTCGGGAGGCGGTGATGGATAGGGGTACGGTCAGGTGGTTTGATGCGGTCAAAGGCATCGGCTTTATTGCCCGGGATCGTGACGGCAACCCGGTTGCCGTCCAATCGGCAGGCACGCAATGCAGTGACTTGCCACCCAATCCTCCCAAGCTGCGAAAACCCCGCAAACGCAAGAAATCATCGGATGCATGAATCGCTTGCTGTTCCACCGCTACCACCCATCGGCAGCTCGCGTCTACCTGTCAACTCTGACAGTAGCCAAAGCACGTTCCCCGTTGTTTTATGACTGAACCAGACACTGCACGTATGTAGTTAGCGAAAGGCAGGGAGAGCGGATTGAGCGAGGTCAAAGGGACTGTCAATCCTACGACTGGATCAGGGGCGATTGGCTGGTCGAATTGGATGAGGGGACAGAAGAGGTATTTATCAATCGCAAGGATTGGCGTTGGATGGCGCTGTCGGTGGGGATGCAACTGAGCTTTCAAATGGTCCATCGGCCCAAGGGCATCTATGCGGTGCCCGTCAGGGGGCATGATCGAGGTGGATTGGGTTCTGAGGAAGGGTAAGGAGAGCGGCAATGGCAACGGGTACGGTGAAGTGGTTTAGCACGGAGAAGGGGTTTGGTTTTATTACCCCGGAGGATGGAGGGGCGGAAGTGTTCGCCCATTACTCGGCAATTGCGTCGAGTGGGTTTCGATCTTTGGAAGAGAACCAAAAAGTAGAGTATGACCTCACACAAGGTCCAAAAGGCCCACAAGCTGAGAATATACGGCCAGTTTAAAAACTGAATCACATGTGGGAGCTGGCTTGCCCGCATTATCCGCTGCTTGCGTTTGATCGTTCCCAGGCTCCCGCGTGGGAAGGCATCGCGTGACCCTTGCGCAGAGCTCAAGTTGTACGCCTGGCTCGAGACGCGGAGCGTCCCAGGCGGCATTCCAACGCGGGGCGTGGGAACGATCGAGGGGGCCGCGTTATTGAAGAGGTATTTATCAATCGCAAGGATTGGCGCAAGACGGCGCTGGCGGTGGGGAGGCGTCTGAGGTTTCAAATGGTCCATCGGCCCAAGGGCATCTATGCGTTGCCCGTCAGGGTGCATCAGCGGGGTGGATTGGGTTCTGAGTAAGGGTAAGGAGAGCGGCAATGGCAACGGGTACTGTGGAGTGGTTTAACGAGGCGAAGGGGTTTGGTTTTATTAAGCCCGACGATGGAAGTGAGCACATTTTTGCCCATTTTTCGGAAATTCAATCGGACGGGTTCAAAAGCCTGAATGAAGGTCAGAAAGTAGAATACGAAGTTAAGTCAGGGACAAAGGGCCCGCAGGCCGTGAATATACGTGCTGTTTGATCGTTCCCACGCTCCCGTGTGGGAACGATCGAGGAGACTGCGTTATCCGCTGCTTGCGGTGTCCAGCATTCCGCCGTCACCGTGCAGGCGATCAGTCAATAACTGCGCCAGTTCGATCAACTGCGCAACGCCGAGCGACTCCTCTCGTTTCGAACCTTCCAGGTCAAAGGCCAGGTCACAGCTCAAGGCATTGGCCGAAGCGAGCGTTTCGCTGAGGTTGACCAGCAGGTCTTCGCTGCTGATGCCGTCGGCTACGGTAAACAGCCAGGTGGGGGAATTTGGGGCGGGTTTGATCACTGTGAAGCTCCTTTTACAGAAAGGGAGAGGGTGCTTTTGCTCCTAGGTAATCCGGGTCGCGACGCCCGACCGCTGCATTGCAGCGGTGTACGGAGACTAGGGAGCGAGTTTCCTAGAGGCAACCCCAAACCCATGTCGGAAATTTCCTCATCAGTACCGGGTACACACAAATCCAACTGTGGGAGCGGGCTTGCTCGCGAAAGCGGTGGGTCAGTCGGCTTATGTGCCACTGACACTCCGCATTCGCGAGCAAGCCCGCTCCCACCGTTTGAAGTGATTTACACCCGTTGGCCTGGCGGGTTTGTGGGGTTCTGCGGGCCCAAAACCAAAGTTGGAAGGCTTCTTGCAACCCCGCCTCCAAGTCGCCCTCCAGCGTCAAAACTTTGCTTCAAGGACCCGAGGAATACCGGTGGTAGATCGCTCTCAAATGCTCAACACGGCCCGTGGCACCCTGACTGACCTGTCGCGGGGCAATCTGGGTGTGCCGTTGTTGTTGCTGGTGATGCTGGCAATGATGATGTTGCCGATGCCGCCGTTCCTGCTCGATGTGTTCTTTACCTTCAACATTGCCCTGTCCGTCGTAGTCCTGCTGGTGTGCGTGTACGCCCTGCGGCCGCTGGATTTTGCGGTATTCCCGACGATTCTGCTGGTGGCAACCCTGTTGCGCCTGGCATTGAACGTGGCCTCCACGCGGGTGGTGATGCTCCACGGCCAGGACGGCCACGCCGCCGCCGGTAAGGTGATCCAGGCGTTCGGTGAGGTGGTGATCGGCGGTAACTACGTGGTCGGTATCGTGGTGTTCGCGATCCTGATGATCATCAACTTCGTGGTGGTGACCAAGGGCGCCGGGCGGATTTCCGAGGTGAGCGCGCGTTTTACCCTCGACGCCATGCCCGGCAAGCAGATGGCCATCGACGCCGATCTCAACGCCGGCCTGATCGACCAGGGCCAGGCCAAGGCCCGCCGGGCCGAAGTTGCCCAGGAAGCTGAGTTCTACGGTTCCATGGACGGTGCCAGCAAGTTTGTGCGCGGTGACGCCATCGCCGGCCTGTTGATTCTGTTCATCAACCTGATCGGCGGCGTGGCCGTCGGTATGTTCCAGCACGGCATGACATTCGGCGATGCTGGCAAGGTGTACGCCTTGCTGACCATCGGTGACGGTTTAGTGGCGCAATTGCCATCACTGTTGTTATCCACAGCGGCGGCCATCATGGTCACCCGTGCTTCGGGCTCCGAAGACATGGGCAAGCAGATCAGCCGGCAGATGTTCGCTTCGCCCAAGGCCCTTGCCGTGGCGGCGGGCATCATGGCAATCATGGGTATCGTGCCGGGCATGCCGCACTTCTCGTTCCTGAGCATGGCGGCCCTGGCGGGTGGCGCGGCGTACCTGTTCTGGAAGAAGCAGAACCAGGTCAAGGTCCAGGCCGAGCAGGAGATCGCCCGTCAACAGGATCTGCTGCCATCCCCGGCCCGTGCCCAGGAAACCAAGGAGCTGGGCTGGGACGACGTCACGCCCATCGACATGATCGGCCTGGAAGTCGGCTACCGCCTGATCCCGCTGGTGGACCGCAACCAGGGTGGGCAACTGCTGGCGCGGATCAAGGGCGTGCGCAAGAAGCTGTCCCAGGACCTGGGCTTTTTGATGCCCACCGTGCATATTCGCGACAACCTCGACCTGGCCCCCAGCGCCTATCGCCTGACGCTGATGGGGGTGATTTTGGCCGAAGCCGAGATCTACCCGGACCGCGAACTGGCGATCAACCCAGGACAGGTGTTCGGTACGCTCAACGGCATAACCGCCAAAGATCCGGCTTTCGGCCTGGAAGCGGTGTGGATCGAAGTGAGCCAGCGCAGCCAGGCGCAGTCCCTGGGTTACACCGTAGTGGATGCCAGCACCGTGGTCGCCACGCACCTCAACCAGATTCTCTACAAGCACTCCCACGAGCTGATCGGCCACGAGGAAGTCCAGCAATTGATGGGCTTGCTGGCCAAATCGTCGCCAAAACTGGCCGAAGAACTGGTGCCGGGCGTGCTGTCGCTGTCGCAGTTGCTCAAGGTGTTGCAAGCGCTGTTGGCCGAACAGGTGCCTGTGCGCGACATTCGCAGCATTGCCGAGGCCATCGCCAACAATGCCGCCAAGAGTCAAGATACTGCCGCTCTGGTGGCGGCGGTGCGTGTCGGCGTGTCCCGCGCAATCGTGCAAAGCATTGTAGGCACTGAGTCCGAGCTGCCTGTGATCACCCTGGAACCCAGGTTGGAACAAATATTGCTCAATAGTATTCAGAAGGCAGGGCAAGGCCAGGAAGAGGGCGTTTTACTGGAGCCAAGCATGGCTGAAAAGCTGCAGCGTTCGTTGATCGACGCCGCACAGCGCCAGGAAATGCAAGGCAACCCGGTGATCCTGCTGGTGGCCGGCCCGGTTCGCGCGATGTTGTCGCGGTTTGGACGCCTGGCTGTACCGAATTTGCACGTGTTGGCTTACCAGGAAATTCCTGACAATAAGCAAGTGACTATCGTCGCGACAGTTGGGCCCAATGGCTGAGGTAGTGGGTTATGCAAGTTAAGCGTTTTTTCGCCGCCGATATGCGTCAGGCCATGAAATTGGTCCGCGATGAGCTGGGCGCCGATGCCGCGATTATCGGTAACCGTCGGATTGCCGGCGGTGTCGAGCTGACGGCTGCCCTGGATTACACACCCCAGGCGCTGGCCCCGCGCGTGCCGAACATGGAACTCGAAGACGAGCTGCGCAAGACCGCCTCGCGTATTGTGTCGGCCCAGGCTGAACTGAGCATGCGTGGCGACAGCGATGCCAGCACCAATCGCCAGTTGTTCGCCGGCCTGCCGCTGACCGCTGCCGAGCCGCTGGTTGAACCCACCTTTGTCGAACCGCCGCGTCCTGCAGCGCCTGCCCCGGCTGCCGCAGTTGACCAGCGCGTGATCGACTCGATGCGTTTTGAACTCAATGGCCTGCGTGAATTGCTCGAAGTGCAGCTCGGCTCGCTGGCCTGGACCCAACTGCAAGGCAGCAAGCCGCAGCAAGCCAACCTGTGGCGTCGCCTGCAGCGTATCGGCCTGTCCGGCCCGTTGTCCCGCGACCTGCTGGCCTTGACCGCCGAAGTCGAAGAGCCCCGCCAAGCCTGGCGCATGTTGCTGGCGCACTTGGCGCGCATGATCGCCACGCCGGAAATCGAACCCCTGGAAGAGGGCGGTGTGATCGCCATGGTCGGCCCCGCCGGCATGGGCAAAACCACCACCCTGGCCAAGCTGGCCGCCCGTTATGTGCTCAAGTACGGCGCGCAGAATATCGCGCTGGTGAGCATGGACAGTTACCGCATTGGCGCCCAGGAGCAGCTCAAGACTCTGGGCCGCATCCTCAACGTGCCGGTGACCCATGTCGACCCGGGTCAGTCCCTGGCCAATGCCCTCGAGCCGTTGCTGCGCAAGCGCGTGGTGCTGATCGACACCGCAGGCCTACAGGCCAGCGACCCGGCGCTGCGCATGCAGCTCGAAAGCCTGGCCGGGCGTGGCATCAAGTCGAAAAATTACCTGGTGCTTGCAACCACCAGCCAGAAACAGGTTCTTACCGCTGCTTATCACAGTTACAAGCGTTGCGGCCTGGCCGGCTGCATCCTCACCAAGCTCGACGAAACCGCGAGCCTGGGCGAGGTATTGAGCCTGGCCATCAGCCATGAATTACCGGTTGCCTACCTCACCGACGGGCCGCGGATCCCGGATGATCTGCATCTGCCGCGCCGTCATCAGTTGGTCAGCCGTGCCGTGAGTGTGCAAATGCAAGACGAGCCTAGCGAGGAAGCGATGGCCGATATGTTCGCCGACCTTTACCACCACCCGGCTAAACGGGTGGGTTGAGGCAGGATGAACACCGTGAAATGTACCTACATCGATGGTCTGCAAGCGATTCACGCGGCCAAGCCATGTAGCCTGCGTCTAAGCAAGACAAGGTAAAGAAATAAAATGGGCAGCATGCATCCCGTACAGGTGATCGCGGTGACCGGCGGCAAAGGTGGCGTCGGGAAAACTAACGTGTCAGTGAATTTGTCCCTGGCGCTGGCAGAGCTTGGCCGTCGCGTCATGCTGCTGGATGCTGACCTGGGCTTGGCGAACGTGGACGTTCTGCTGGGGCTGACACCCAAACATACCCTGGCCGATGTGATCGAGGGCCGCTGTGAGCTGCGCGATGTGCTGCTCCAGGGCCCCGGAGGCATCCGTATTGTGCCGGCGGCCTCGGGCACCCAGAGCATGGTGCACCTGAGCCCCGCGCAGCATGCCGGGTTGATCCAGGCGTTCAGCGACATCGGCGACAACCTCGACGTACTGGTGATCGACACCGCCGCCGGCATCGGCGAATCCGTGGTCAGCTTTGTGCGCGCCGCGCAAGAAGTGCTGCTGGTGGTGTGCGACGAACCCACCTCGATCACCGATGCCTACGCGCTGATCAAACTGCTTAACCGTGACTACGGCATGAACCGCTTTCGCGTGCTGGCCAACATGGCCCAGAGCCCGCAGGAAGGGCGCAACCTGTTCGCCAAGTTGACCAAGGTCACGGATCGCTTCCTCGATGTGGCTTTACAATACGTCGGCGCAGTTCCCTATGACGAGTGTGTGCGCAAGGCCGTGCAAAAGCAGCGTGCGGTCTATGAAGCGTTCCCTCGTTCGAAATGCGCACTGGCGTTCAAGGCCATTGCCCAGAAGGTCGATACCTGGCCGTTGCCCGCCAACCCGCGGGGGCATCTGGAGTTTTTCGTCGAGCGTTTGGTGCATCAGACGAGCGCAGGACCGGTGCTATGACATCCAGCGGCTACAACCTTTACAAAAAGTCGGCACGTGACAGCCAGGGCGAATTGATCGAGCGCTATGCGCCGCTGGTCAAGCGCATTGCCTATCACCTGTTGGCGCGCTTGCCCGCGAGTGTGCAGGTTGAAGACTTGATCCAGGCCGGCATGATCGGCCTGCTCGAAGTCTCGACCAAATACGACGCCAGCAAGGGTGCCAGTTTCGAAACGTATGCGGGTATCCGTATCCGTGGCGCGATGCTCGATGAAGTGCGTAAAGGCGATTGGGCGCCGCGTTCGGTACACCGCAATACGCGCATGGTCAGTGATGCAATTCGTGCAATTGAAGCAAAAACCGGTCGTGACGCTAAAGATCATGAAGTTGCGGCCGAACTCCAATTGAGTCTCGACGATTACTACGGGATTTTGAACGATACCTTGGGCAGCCGCCTGTTCAGTTTCGACGACCTTTTACAGGACGGCGAACACGAAGGGCTGCACGAGGACGGCGCGAGCGCGCATACGGAGCCGTCGCGCGACCTGGAAGACGAACGTTTCCAGGGCGCGTTGGCCGATGCAATCGCCAACTTGCCGGAGCGTGAGCGGCTGGTGCTGGCGCTGTACTACGACGAAGAGCTGAACCTCAAGGAAATCGGTGAGGTCCTGGGGGTCAGCGAATCGCGTGTCAGCCAGTTGCATAGCCAGTGCGCAGCCCGCTTGCGGGGGCGATTGGCCGAGTGGCGCGCGCGCTGACAGGCAGTGTGGGGACACTGCAGACGCTACCGTGAAACCGCAGGGTTTTGCGGGTGAGTACCGTGGTGCCCTGGGCAGTCCTTTTTGTGTAACGCCTGTTGATTGAAATGGCGCGTCCAGGTGCTGGGCGCGTTTAAGACTGCTTGGAGGTCGAATTGGACAAGAACATGAAAATCCTCATCGTTGATGACTTCTCAACGATGCGGCGGATCATTAAAAACCTGTTGCGTGACCTTGGGTTCACCAACACGGTCGAGGCGGATGACGGCCTGACGGCCATTCCGATTCTCAACAGCGGGAGCATCGACTTTCTGGTGACCGACTGGAACATGCCGGGCATGACTGGTATCGATCTGCTGCGCCACGTGCGCGCCGATGAAAAACTGCGCAGCTTGCCTGTGCTGATGGTGACCGCCGAAGCCAAGCGTGAACAGATCATCGAAGCCGCCCAGGCCGGGGTCAACGGTTACGTGGTCAAGCCATTCACGGCACTGGCCTTGAAAGAGAAGATCGAGAAAATCTTCGAACGCATCCACGGCTAATGCCATCGCGGGGGAGCTATGGAGCATAACGAAACGTCACAGGGCGACTTTGAGTCGACCCTGAAAAAACATGCTCACCAGTTGGTCGACAGCCTGGAAAAAGGCCAGTTCGCCGATGCGGTGCAGTTGATCCATGAGCTTAACCAGACCCGTGACCGCGGCCTGTACCAGGAAGTGGGCAAGCTCACACGCGAGCTGCACAGCGCAATCGTCAATTTCCAGATTGACCCGCGCATGCCCCAGGCCGAAGAAATTTCCCAGATCACTGATGCCACTGAGCGCCTGTCCTATGTGGTCAGGCTGACCGAGGCGGCGGCCAACCGCACCATGGACCTGGTGGAAAACGCCACGCCCCTGGTCAATGGCATGGCCACCGAAGCCCAGGCCTTGAGCCAGGACTGGGGCCGCTTCATGCGCCGCGAAGTCGGTGCTGAAGAGTTTCGTGAATTGGCGCGTCGCGTCGACGGGTTCCTGTCGCGCAGCGAACAGGAAAACCGCACGGTGGCCAGCAACCTCAACGACATCCTGCTGGCCCAGGATTACCAGGACCTTACCGGCCAGGTGATCAAGCGCGTGACCCAGTTGGTCACCGAAGTGGAAAGCAACTTGCTCAAATTGGTGCTGATGGCCGGCCAGGTCGATCGTTTTGCCGGCATCGAACATGACCGCGAAGCGATCCTCTCGGAAAAAGATCCACAAAAACATCTCGCCAAGGGTGAAGGTCCGCAGATTCATGCCGATAAACGTGAAGACGTTGTGTCAGGTCAGGATGACGTAGATGACCTGTTATCCAGTTTAGGCTTCTAAGGAGCACCCACATGAGCTTCGGCGCCGATGAAGAAATCCTTCAGGATTTCCTTGTAGAGGCCGGCGAAATTCTAGAGCAACTGTCCGAACAACTGGTCGAGCTGGAAAGCCGACCGGATGATGCGAACCTGCTCAATGCAATTTTTCGCGGTTTTCACACTGTAAAAGGGGGCGCCGGCTTCCTCCAGCTCCATGAGCTGGTGGAGTGCTGTCACATCGCCGAGAACGTTTTCGACATCCTGCGCAAGGGTGAGCGTCACGTCGACTCGGAACTGATGGACGTAATTCTCGAAGCACTGGATGCGGTCAACGGCATGTTCAGCCAGGTGCGTGAACGTGCACCGATCACTGCCGCCACGCCGGAACTGCTGGCCGCCCTGGCGCGCCTGGCCGAACCTGCCGACACCGCGGCTGCGCCGGTGGTCGAGGCCGCGCCGGAGCCGGTGGCGCAAGCCGAGCCGGACGTGACCGACAGCGAGTTCGAACAACTGCTCAACTCCCTCAGCGCGGTCAAGGCCGAAGCTGAAGTGCCGGTGCAGCCTGCTGCGACGCCGAGCAGTGAAGACATTACCGACGCTGAGTTCGAGTCGTTGCTCGACCAGTTGCACGGCAAAGGCCAGTTCGCGGCGGATGCCGTGGCACCGCCTGCCGCAGCGCCAGCAGCACCCGTTGCCAACGCCAGCACCGACATTACCGATGACGAATTCGAGGCACTGCTCGACCAACTGCATGGCAAAGGCACCTTTGTGGCCGAAGCCCTGCCCGAGGTTGCCGCCACGGCCGCCGCTGCGCCAGCGGCCAGTGCCGCACCGGCCGGCGACGGGCTGATCTCCGATCACGAATTCGAAGCGCTGCTCGACGAGTTGCACGGCAAAGGCAAGTTCAGCGAAGTGGCCCCGGCCGCTGCCGCCCAGGTTGCAGCGCCAGCCGCTGCCACTGCGGCACCGGTTGCTGCCAAACCTGCGCCGGCAGCCAAGCCAGCACCTGCCGCCGCCCCGGCCCCTGCGCGTGCAGCGGCGCCGGCAGCAGCGGAGAAGCCCGCCAGCGAAGCCGAAACCACCGTGCGCGTGGATACCGCGCGCCTGGACGACATCATGAACATGGTGGGCGAACTGGTGCTGGTGCGTAACCGCCTGGTGCGCCTGGGCCTGAACAGCGGCGACGAAGCCATGCAGAAGGCCGTGTCGAACCTCGACGTGGTCACCGCCGACCTGCAAACCGCAGTGATGAAAACGCGGATGCAGCCGATCAAGAAAGTCTTCGGCCGTTTCCCGCGCCTGGTTCGCGACCTGGCGCGCCAGCTCAAGAAAGAAATCAACCTGGAACTGGTGGGCGAAGAAACCGACCTCGACAAAAACCTTGTCGAGGCCCTGGCCGACCCGCTGGTCCACTTGGTGCGCAACGCGGTCGACCACGGCGTAGAAACCCCGGAAGAACGCGAAGCCGCCGGCAAGTCCCGCAACGGCAAAGTGATTTTGGCGGCGGAGCAAGAGGGCGACCACATCCTGCTGTCGATCACCGATGACGGCAAAGGCATGGACCCGACCATCTTGCGCAATATCGCGGTCAAGCGCGGCGTGATGGACAAGGACGCCGCCGACCGCCTGACCGACACCGAGTGCTACAACCTGATCTTCGCCCCGGGCTTTTCGACCAAGACCGAGATCTCCGACGTGTCCGGGCGTGGCGTGGGCATGGACGTGGTGAAGACCAAGATCAGCCAGCTCAACGGCTCGATCAATATCTACTCGACCAAGGGCCAGGGCTCCAAGATCGTCATCAAGGTGCCGTTGACCCTGGCGATCATGCCGACCCTGATGGTGATGCTGGGCAACCAGGCCTTCGCCTTCCCGCTGGTCAACGTCAACGAGATCTTCCACCTCGACCTGTCGCGCACCAACGTGGTGGACGGCCAGGAAGTGGTGATCGTGCGCGACAAAGCGTTGCCGCTGTTCTACCTCAAGCGTTGGCTGGTGGCTTCGGCTGCCCATGAAGAACAGCGCGAGGGCCATGTGGTGATTCTGTCCGTGGGCACTCAGCGCATCGGCTTTGTGGTCGACCAGCTGGTGGGCCAGGAAGAAGTGGTGATCAAGCCTTTGGGCAAGATGCTGCAGGGCACCCCAGGCATGTCGGGCGCAACCATTACCGGTGACGGTCGCATCGCACTGATTCTCGATGTTCCGAGCATGCTCAAGCGTTACGCCGCACGGCGTATTTGATTCTGGTGGGGCAGGGCGGTCATGCCCGCCCCGCCTAACGGAGTGTTTATGGCAGTCAAGGTCCTGGTGGTGGACGATTCGGGTTTCTTCCGCCGCCGCGTCTCGGAAATTCTTTCCGCTGATCCAACGATCCAGGTGGTCGGCACGGCCACTAACGGCAAAGAGGCGATCGATCAAGCCATTGCCTTGAAGCCAGACGTGATCACCATGGACTACGAGATGCCGATGATGGATGGCATCACGGCCGTGCGCCACATCATGCAACGCTGCCCCACACCGGTATTGATGTTTTCCTCGCTGACTCACGAAGGCGCGCGGGTGACCCTCGACGCCTTGGATGCCGGCGCGGTGGATTTTTTGCCGAAGAATTTCGAAGACATCTCGCGCAACCCCGACAAGGTCAAGCAGATGCTGTGCGAGAAGGTGCACAGCATTTCCCGCAGTAACCGTCGCAGCCTGTTCAGCGCCCCTGCGCCAGCCCCCACGCCTGCGCCCGCAGCGGCGCCGACGTCGTCGTTTGCGCGCCCGGCCCCTGCGCCCGTGGCCCGGCCTGCGGTAGCGCCGGTACGTGCCGCCGCAGCGCCGAGTGCCCATTCGCCCGCGCCCAAGCGCAAGGCTTACAAGCTGGTCGCCATCGGTACCTCCACTGGCGGCCCGGTGGCCTTGCAGCGGGTGTTGACCCAACTGCCGGCCAACTTCCCGGCGCCGATTGTGCTGGTGCAGCACATGCCGGCGGCGTTCACCAAAGCCTTCGCCGAGCGCCTGGACAAGCTGTGCCGCATCACCGTCAAGGAAGCCGAGGATGGCGACATCCTGCGTCCTGGCCTGGCACTGCTGGCGCCGGGCGGCAAGCAGATGATGGTGGACGGGCGTGGCGCGATCAAAATCCTGCCGGGCGATGAGCGCCTGAACTACAAGCCGTGCGTGGACATCACCTTCGGTTCTGCAGCCAAGTCCTATGGCGACAAAGTTCTGGCGGTGGTGCTCACCGGCATGGGCGCCGATGGCCGTGAAGGTGCGCGCCTGCTCAAACAGGGCGGCAGCGCCATCTGGGCCCAGGATGAAGCCAGTTGCGTGATCTATGGCATGCCCATGGCCATCGTCAAGGCCGACCTGGCCGATGCGGTCTACAGCCTGGACGACATCGGCAAGCACCTGGTGGAGGCCTGCCTCTGATGGATGTGTTGAGCCTGATCGGCATCACCATGGCGTTTGTCGCCATCATTGGTGGCAACTACCTGGAAGGCGGCCACCTCGGCGCCTTGGCCAACGGCCCGGCAGCGCTGATCGTGATCGGTGGCACCGTGGGCGCGGCGTTGTTGCAGTCGCCCCTGAGCTCGTTCAAGCGTGCCATGCAGATTCTGGTGTGGATCATTTTTCCGCCACGGGTTGACCTGGCGGGCGGCATCGATCGCGTGGTCAATTGGAGCCTCACCGCTCGCAAGGAAGGCCTGCTGGGCCTGGAAGGCGTGGCCGATGCCGAGCCCGACAGCTATGCGCGCAAGGGCCTGCAACTGTTGGTCGATGGCGCCGAACCGGAAGCGATCCGCAGCATCCTCGAAGTGGATTTCTACACCCAGGAAAGCCGTGACATCAATGCGGCCAAAGTCTTTGAAAGCATGGGCGGCTACGCGCCGACCATCGGCATTATCGGTGCGGTGATGGGGCTGATCCACGTGATGGGCAACCTGGCCGACCCCTCGCAACTGGGCAGCGGCATTGCCGTGGCCTTTGTCGCCACCATCTACGGCGTGGCCAGTGCCAACCTGGTGTTGCTGCCGGTGGCCAGCAAGCTCAAGTCGATTGCCATGCGCCAGTCGCGTTATCGCGAAATGCTGCTTGAAGGCATCCTGTCGATTGCCGAAGGCGAAAACCCGCGCTCCATCGAATTGAAGCTTCAGGGCTTCATGGATTGATGGGGAGGAACTGCCTGTGAGCCGTCGCCGTCGCGAGCCCGAGGAACACGTCAACCACGAACGCTGGTTGGTGTCCTACGCGGACTTCATCACCTTGCTGTTCGCGTTTTTTGTGGTGATGTACTCGATCTCGTCGATCAACGAAGGTAAGTACAAGATCATTTCCCAGGCGCTGGTGGGTGTATTCAACGATGCCGAGCGGTCGCTCAAGCCGATCCCCATCGGCGAAGAGCGGCCCAAGACCGTGACCCCGGCCAAGCCTCTGGTCAATGACAGTGATGAAACCGCCGCCGGCATCCAAGGCACCAGCGACCCGCTCAAAAGCATCGCCGACGATATCAGTGCTGCTTTTGGCGACCTGATCAGTTCCAACCAGATGACCGTGCGCGGCAACGAGCTGTGGGTGGAAATCGAGTTGAACTCCAGCCTGTTGTTCGCCAGTGCCGATGCGTTGCCCAGTGATCAGGCGTTCACCATCATCGACAAGGTCGCGGCGATCCTCAAACCCTTTGAAAACCCGATCCACGTGGAAGGCTTCACCGACAATTTCCCCATCAGCACTGCGCAATACCCGACCAACTGGGAGCTTTCCTCGGCCCGCGCGTCAAGCATCGTGCGCATGTTGGCCATGCAAGGTGTGAACCCCCAGCGCCTGGCGTCGGTGGGCTATGGTGAATTCCAGCCGGTGGCCAATAACGCCACGGTCGAAGGCCGCGCACGTAACCGTCGGGTGGTGCTGGTGGTCTCGCGCAACCTGGATGTGCGTCGCAGCCTGACCGGAACCGGCACCGCCAATGCCACCCCGGATGCGGCGTTGAAGCGTGCTGGCACACAAACTGCACCGCCCGTTGTCAAGCCGCCGGTCCGACCGAGTAACGTCAATTCTCCGTCGCCGGCTCAATAACCGTATGCAATGTCTCGGTCGCGCCTGTGCCCGCCGGGAGGAACCAACCGAATGAGAGTCTGGGCAGTTGCCAATCAAAAGGGTGGAGTCGGCAAGACCACCACTTCCATCGCCTTGGCCGGTTTGCTGGCCGAAGCGGGCAAGCGTGTGGTCGTGGTGGACCTGGACCCCCACGGCTCCATGACCAGCTATTTCGGCTACGACCCGGATGCGCTGGAACACAGCTGCTATGACCTGTTTTTGCACAAGGGCAGCGTGCCGGCGGATCTGCCTGGGCAACTGCTGTTGCCCACCAGCAACGAGAGTATTTCGCTGTTGCCGTCGAGCACCGCCCTGGCCACCCTGGAGCGTCAGTCGCCGGGCCAGAGTGGCCTGGGCCTGGTGATCGCCAAGACCCTGGCGCAGCTGTGGCAGGACTTCGACTACGCGATCATCGACAGCCCGCCGTTGCTCGGCGTGCTGATGGTCAACGCGTTGGCGGCCAGCCAGCAATTGGTGATCCCGGTCCAGACCGAGCACCTGGCGGTCAAGGGCCTGGAGCGCATGGTCAGCACCCTGGCGATGATCAACCGCTCGCGCAAGCAAGCGCTACCGTTCAGCATCGTGCCGACCTTGTTCGACCGTCGCACCCAGGCGTCCCTCGGCACCTTGCGCGTGTTGCGCGATGCCTACCCGGACACCATCTGGAACGGTTACATCCCGGTGGACACGCGCCTGCGTGACGCCAGCCGTGCCGGGCTCACACCGTCGCAGTTCGATGGCAAGAGCCGTGGCGTGCTGGCCTACCGTGCGTTGCTCAAGCACCTGCTGTCGCAACAGCTTGTGGCGCAGGTGGCGTGATGAACCGTCCTGTCCAATTCAAGACCCGCCCGCAACTGGCACTGGAATCCTACCTGGATGCCTTGCTGCAGGATGCGACGGCCGAAGAAATGCCCGAACCGATTCTGGTACTCGAGCCTGCTGTCGAGCCTGACAGCCCGTTGGATGAATTCCAGCAGGCGGTGATGGAGGAGCAGGCGCGTGACGCGCAGGGGGTGGAGGCGCCCGTCGTGGTGCCGAGCGCCCCGGCAGTGGTGGCGCCCCCGGTGGTCGAACCGCTGGTGGACGTGCACCTGCCGCCCAGCATCACGCCGCCACCGGTGACGGGCGACGGTCGCCCTTCGTGGGCCGCCGAGCCGTTTGAGTGCCTGCTGTTCGACGTCGCCGGGTTGACCCTGGCGGTGCCGCTGGTGTGCCTGGGTTCGATCTATTCCCTGGAAGGCCAGGAGCTGACGCCGTTGTTCGGGCAGCCAGAGTGGTTCCTCGGCATCCTGCCCAGCCAGGCCGGCAACCTCAAGGTGCTGGACACGGCGCGCTGGGTGATGCCCGACCGCTACCGCGATGATTTTCGCCAAGGCCTGCAATACGTGATCTCGGTGCAGGGTTACGAGTGGGGGCTGGCAGTGCATCAAGTCAGCCGCTCGTTGCGCCTGGACCCCAATGAAATCAAATGGCGCAGCCACCGTGGCCAGCGGCCGTGGTTGGCGGGCACCGTGATCGAACACATGTGCGCGTTGCTGGATGTCGCCGAACTGGCCGAGTTGATCGCCAGCGGTGCGGTGAAGGCAATGCCACAGAACAAACGCAGTTGATTGAACAATAAGGGCCGTGCGGTTGCGCGGCCTACGTGCACACACGCCGTCGATAGCGGCATTTGAAGGGGTCAGATGAATGAACAAGTCAGCGTCCGCACAAGGTTTGGATGATCCGATCCTGCAATGGGTGACCTTCAAGCTGGACAACGAAACCTACGGCATTAACGTGATGCGCGTGCAGGAAGTGCTGCGCTACACCGAAATCGCCCCGGTGCCAGGTGCGCCAAGCTACGTGCTGGGCATCATCAACCTGCGCGGCAACGTGGTGACGGTGATCGACACCCGCCAGCGGTTCGGCCTGGACACGGTTGAAGTCAGCGACAACACCCGTATCGTGATCATCGAAGCCGACAAGCAAGTGGTCGGCATCCTGGTCGACAGCGTGGCCGAGGTGGTTTACCTGCGCCAATCGGAAGTGGAAACCGCGCCGAACGTGGGTAACGAAGAGTCGGCCAAGTTCATCCAGGGCGTGTGCAACAAGAACGGCGAACTGCTGATTCTGGTTGAGCTGGACAAGATGATGAGCGAAGAAGAGTGGTCGGAACTGGAGAGCATCTGATTGTTCCTTGAGGCAGCGGTGATTGTCCTGGCCCTGTTGTGGGCCGGGACCGTGGCGTTTGTGTTGCGCTATGTGCGCCAGCAGCGGGAGTTGGCCTTGCAACAGGCCGAGCGCGATGCGGTGCGTGACCGGCGCATTCTGGAGCTGGTCAAGCGCGTTGATCATTTCCAGCAAAGTGCGGTGCGGGTGGGGGATGAGGTGCATGAACTGCGTGCGATTCTTGCGCCGTTGCCGGACAGGTTGGTGCAGTTGGAGCAGCGTGATCCGTCGAACCTGTCGTTTGCCCAGGCGGCCAAGCTGGTTGGCATGGGGGCGACGGTGGATGAGCTGACCCAGTCGTGTGGGTTGACTCAGGCTGAGGCGCAGTTGATGAGCAAGTTGCACAAGAGCTGATTGGGGCTGGGCTTGCTTGGTTCATGTGGGAGCTGGCTTGCCTGCGATGACGCCCTGACAGCCGACGCCTATCTACCTGACACCCAACGATCCAACTGTGGGAGCGGGCTTGCTCGCGAAGGCGGCCTGACAGGCGACACAGTTGGATTGTGTGCATATCCATTGCTGCGGTAACGGCCACTTAGGGTTCCGCTCTGACAGCGGGTCACTTTTGGAAAAGAGCCCCAAAAGTAACCAAAAGGGCTCTTGCCCCACCACTCGGCACCTCGCTTGGGCTCGGTGTGCCCGAACGCAGGCTTGAATCCGTGGGCCGCCGCCACGCGCCATCCATGGCGCGGGGCGGCTAACCCGGCGTCCTGCCGGGTTACCCACGAATTCAAGCCTGCGTTCGGCCAGCGTGGTTTAACGGGGCGCCTGAGATCAAGATCACAAGCAGATCAAGATCAAGAGCGGCTCGCTTCGCATCGTGGTTACCTTTGGGTGGCAGATTTGAGATGTTTGTCGATTGAACCGCCCCCATCGCAGGCAAGCCAGCTCCCACCTTTTGATCTGTGTACTTCAATCAATTTTCTTCAGCCCACAGACTTTTCCGGTGCCCCAAGGGTCAACATCCTTCATGCACCTTTGACCCAGGAGATTCACTCAAATGACCACCCCCAAAGCCCTGTTGATCCTCCATGGCAAACAAGCCCTCAACGAGGATGTGCGCGCTGCCGTGCTGGCGCGGCGGGAGCAGGGTGGGGAGTTGGCCGTGCGGGTGACGTGGGAGGGCGGTGATGCTCAGCGCCTGGTCAATGAAGCCTTGGCCGCGGGCTACACCCATATCATTGCCGGCGGTGGCGACGGCACCCTGCGCGATGTGGCTGAAGCCATGGCCCATGCCAACACTGACGCCAGCCTGGTGCTGATGCCTCTGGGCACCGCCAATGATTTCGCCAAAGCGGCAGATGTGCCGTTGGAGCCGGCTGGCGCCCTGGCTTTGCTGGACGTGCAGCCCAGGGCCATCGACCTTGGCCAGGTGGGTGGGCAAATCTTTCTGAATATGGCCACCGGAGGTTTTGGCAGTCAGGTCACGGCCAATACCTCTGAAGATTTGAAGAAGGTCCTGGGCGGTGCCGCTTACCTGTTTACCGGTTTAACCCGCTTCAGTGAATTGAAAGCCGCCTACGGTGAATTGGAAGGCCCGGATTTCCACTGGAAAGGCGAGTTGCTCGCGCTGGGCATCGGCAACGGTCGCCAGGCCGGTGGCGGGCATGTGTTGTGCCCTGGTGCATTGGCTGATGACGGGCTGCTGGATGTCAGCATCCTGCCGGCGCCGCAGGAAGTGGTCGGCACGTTGCGTGAGTTGATGAATAACGGCTGGGGCCTGGACACCATGTTCGTGCGCGCACGCCTGCCGTGGGTGAAGATCAAGGTCGCGCAGGGCTTGTACATTAACCTCGACGGTGAGCCGCTGGAAGGCGACGACCTGCATTTCGAGGCGCTGCCCAAGGCGCTGCGCGTGCACTTGCCGCTGGGGTCGCCGTTAGTCGTCCAGGCTGATGATCTGCTCGCGCACGGCAAATAACACCAGGCCCGCCACGTCAAAAATCTGCAAGCGCTTCATGATCTGTGAGCGGTGGGCTTCGACGGTCTTGATGCTCAGGCCCAGGCCGTGGGCAATTTCCCGGGTGGATTTGCCGCGCACGATCAAGCGCAGGATCTCCAGTTGCCGCGCCGTCAGGTTGTGGCTGTGGGCAACAGGCGTGCTGGGGCCCTGGCTGCGGACCAGCGCCTGATTGATCACCGTGTGGGCAATGGCGGGGCTCAGGTAGCGTTCGTTGTTACGCAGCGCTTGCAGGGCGTGTTCCAGTTCGTTGGCGGTGGTGTCCTTGAGCAGGTAGCCGTGGGCGCCAGACTCCAGGGCGCGCATGATCATCTCGGGGTCGGTGTGCATCGACAGGATCAGCACTTTGCACTTGGGGTAGGCGCGCTTGAGTTGCTGCAAGGCATCCAGGCCGCCGGTGTGTTTCATCGACAGGTCCAGCAGCACAATGTCGGGCTGCAGGGCGCTGAATGCCTCAAGCAGTTGCGCGCCATCGCTGGCCTCGCCCACCACGGCGTAGCCGGGGATATCCAGGATCAGTGCGCGCACGCCGGCGCGGATCAAGGCATGGTCATCGACCAGAAGCAAATTGCAGGTCACTGGAGAACCTTATGGGCACTGGCCCGTTCGAGGGCACGGGGTGCCCAGGGGAAAAGTGCGTGGATGCGTGCGCCTTTGCCCGGCTGGCTGCTGACGGACAAGGTGCCGCCCAACTGAAGGGCCCGTTCGCACATGCCGGCCATGCCCCGTTGGCCTGCCTTGGCGGGGTCGGCGGCAGGTTCGAAGCCTTGGCCGTCATCGCAGATCATCAGCGACAGCCCTTCAGGCAAGCGTTGCAGGCGCACCAGCAGGTTGTGCGCGTTGGCATGGCGCAGCATGTTGGTGACCGCTTCCTGGGTGATGCGAAAGGCCGCCACGGCCATTTCTTCAGGAATGCCGGTGAGCCGTTGCTGGCACTCCAGGCTCCAGCACACCTGGGTATTTTCCAGGGTCTTGAGCAGGTGCGCGCGCAGGCTCGCTTCCAGCCCCAGGCTTGCCAGTTGGCGCGGGTTGAGGATGGCGGACACGTCGCGCACCTTTGCCAGGGTTTCATTGAGGGTGTTGCACAGCACCGAGCAATGGCTTTGCAGGTCGTCGGGCAGGCGACGCTGCAGCCATTCGCTTTGCAGCTTGGCGGCGGTCAGCAATTGGCCGATGTCATCGTGCAGCTCGCGGCTGAGGCGGTGGCGTTCGTTTTCCTGGACTTGCAGCAAGCGGTCGGCCAGTTCCTGGGGCTGAAACTTGATGGCGTTGCGCGAGCGCCACTGGTGCAGGGCTACCACCGCCAACGTGGCCAGGTTGAGCAGCACAATCAGTAACGGCAACGGCGCGCCTTGCAGGTAAACCCATAGGCTGACCAGCAATGAACACAGGCACAGGGCAAGGATGAGGCTGCGCGCATGGCAGTGGGACACGAACCTTGCGATGAGTGACTTGAGGCTGGCGTACATAGCGGATGGAGCCAATGAGGGTTCACTGCGCGAAGACCGGTCACGGCGGTTGACTGGGCTCTGTCGAGCCTGCGGTGCCGGATCGTGGTTATCCATAATGAAGTTGCTTCATTTCGAGCGGGGCATGGTACCACCCCTGTTACCGTTGGTCGCCTGGCATATTCCTCGGTCGATATATTAACCACGGAAATGCCCTGGCAGCCCGGCCAGCGCTATTGCGTTGTATTAGTTAGCCTGGTTTGTACAACTTTTAAGGTGCTGGCTAATTGATATTTCTTCAGGCTCTGAAAGCGCTTTCATAGTTGACGTAAAGGGTCGTTTTTAGATAACTCTGATATTAAATACGACCTTTTTTGCTTTAAGACCTCTGTTGTAAACGCGACTGGTGGCCGTAGTCTTTTTGCGGGATCTGCGAAGTCACCGTGGCAATCAACGAAGTTTGCTCACTGTCATCCAGGCCCAGTTCCCCGGTACGGATGTCAATCAGTTCCAGTTGCCAGGCCAGCAACGTCAGGCAGTCGTGCAACGCATCCAGGGCTTGGTCATGCAGTTGCACCGGGCTCACGGCATTGGCGATCAGGTATTGAATATGCCGAGAGAATTCGCTGATCGCCTGCAGGGCCAGGCCGTCAGCCTTTTCAGCCAGTTTGGCCAGGCTGGTTTTCATGCAGTCGATGGCGTCGCTGTCATTGCGGATCAAATGCAGGTGGTTCAGGCATTCCTCGGACTTGGCCAGCAGCATTTCGGCTTCCAGCAAAAACTCGGGAAGTGCGGTTTGCCATTCGTTCGCGCTATTCATCATGCAAGTCTCCACAACTTAAGGTCGGGTGATGAGATGTCGCACCGGGTGAATGGCTTAAAACTAGCGCTGAAATACGACTGGGGCGTGTAGGCTGCTTCCGATAATCCAGTAGGACGGTTATTGAAAAGCTCACGAATGCCGCCTTTAGCCGCTGTTATGCGAGATGACGCAACTTCAGTTGCCGATACGTGAGTGCCTGAAAGGCCCGTAGACCAAGGGCTTGGGTTGGCAAACAAAAGCCTGACTCCATTCATGCAATGAGAATGGCGTCACATTAATGGCTATTAGATATCGCGAATATCAGGTTGGGCCCGATTGCGCATAGGGGAATCCCTTACAAGGCGGAACCGCGCCCCGATTCGAGTGTCGTGCGGGGTCGGTGTAAGCGTTCTGAAGGGTGAATGCAGTAAAGCATGATGTCAGTGTGACATCAATGTGTTTGCGTGGCATTTTAACAGGGTCAAGGTTTGGCGCTTGCCGCCGATAACCGCCTATACGAACCGCACACCCCTTCAGCGCACACCTGCGTGTACACCAGGAGCTTTCAATGGCCGGCATTCTCGACACGGTAGATCAACGCACGCAATTGGTGGGTGAGAATCGCCTGGAAATTCTCATGTTCCGCCTCTTCGGACGGCAATTGTTCGCGATCAACGTGTTCAAGGTGCAGGAAGTGCTGCAACTGCCCAAACTGACCCTGATGCCCCAGCGCCATCCCTTTGTTTGCGGCGTGGTCAACCTGCGTGGCCAGACCCTGCCGGTGATCGACCTGTCCCAGGCGATCGGCATGCGGCCTTTGGTGCCTGGCCCTAACAGCACCATTATCGTCACCGAGTACAACCGCTCGGTGCAGGCGTTCCTGGTGGGCGGCGTGGACCGCATCGTCAACATGAACTGGGAAGCCATCCTGCCGCCGCCGACCAGCGCCGGTCGCCAGCACTACCTCACGGCCATCAGCAAGGTCGATGAGCAACTGGTGGAAATCATCGACGTGGAAAAAGTCCTCGCCGAGATCGTGCCCTACAACGCCAAGGTCTCCCGGGACAAACTTGAAGACCCGGTGCTGGAGCGTGCCCGTGGTCGCGAAGTACTGCTGGTGGATGATTCCAACGTGGCCTTGTCGCAGTTGCGTGACACCCTGGGCCAGTTGGGCGTGAAGATGCACATTGCCAGCGACGGCCTCAAGGCTCTGAACATGCTCAAGGCCTGGGCCGACAGCGGCCAGGTGATGACCGACAAACTGCTGATGATCTTCACCGACGCCGAAATGCCCGAGATGGATGGCTACCGTCTCACCACCGAGATCCGCAACGACCCGCGCCTGCGTGGCCTCTATGTGGTGATGCACACGTCGCTGTCGGGCAGCTTCAACGACTCGATGGTCAAGAAGGTCGGCTGCGACAATTTCCTCTCCAAATTCCAGCCGGACAAGCTGGTGGACGTGGTGCGTCAGCGTCTGATGTTGGACGAAATGCCCGCCTGACTTTAGGATGACACTTTGTTTCCTAGGAAGGCAGGCCCATGCTGCGTCTCAGCGCGTTGTACCGTTACCCCTTGAAGTCCGGCAAGGCCCAAGCCTTGCAGCAGATTGGCCTGGATACACTCGGGTTGGACGGGGATCGACGCTGGATGCTGGTGGATGAAGCCAGCGGGCGGTTCCTGACGCAACGGGCGGTGGCGAAGATGAGCCAGCTCTCGGCGTTGTGGAACAGCAGCGGGGGCTTGACCCTGAGTTCGCCGGGCTACGCGCCGTTGGACGTGGCATTGCCGGGCAGCGCCAGCGAACTGCGCGGTGTGACCATCTGGCGTGACACCCTGCGCGTGCCGGATGCTGGCGATGAGGCTGCGGCCTGGGTCAGCGAGTTCATCGGCAAGCCGACGCGCCTGGTGCAACTGCCCCTGGAACGTGCGCGCACCACCGAAGCCGGGTATGGCAAGGATGACGACAAGGTCGGCTTCGCTGACGGCTACCCGTTGCTGTTGATCGGCCAGGGCTCCCTCGACGACCTGTGTACGAAGATCGGCCGCCCGATGGAGATGCTGCGTTTTCGTCCCAACCTCGTCATCGAAGGCGCCGAGGCCTTCGCCGAAGATGGCTGGAAGCGCGTGCGCATCGGCGACGTTGAATTTCGGGTGGTCAAGCCGTGCTCGCGGTGCATCCTCACCACCATCGACCCCCAGACCGGCGAACGCAGCCCCGACCGCGAGCCCTTCGCCACGCTGGAAACCTACCGCAAGACCGAAAAGGGCGCGATGTTCGGCCAGAACCTGGTCAACGATGGCGTTGGTCGCCTGGAAGTCGGCATGTCGGTAACGGTGCTGGAATAAAAAAAGCCCGTCTCGTGGGAGACGGGCTTTTTGTGTGTGGCGGGTATTGCTTAGCCGCGGTATTCACACAGGTAGGCAGTGTCCACCGCAACCTTCAACTGGAACTTGCTGTTGGCCGGGACGTGGAACTGGCTGCCGGCGGCGAAGGTTTCCCAGTCGCTGCTCTCAGGCAGCTTCACGGTCAGGGCGCCGGACACCACGTGCATGATTTCGCGTTGGGCGGTGCCGAATTCGTATTCACCCGGAGCCATCACGCCGATGGTCGCTGGCCCTTCTGCGGTGCCGAAAGCGATCGACTTGACGGTGCCGTCGAAGTACTCGTTGACTTTGAACATGGGTGAATCCTCGGAAAAAGGTCAAGGCTTACGCCAACCACTGTAGGAGCGAGCTTGCTCGCGAAAAACCTGAGAACACCGCGTTTAACCCGAGGCGCTGCGTTTTCGTTGGCGATCTTCGCGAGCAAGCTCGCTCCTACAGGGCAGCAGGAAAATGGTTGGCCAGTATGCCCAAGGCTGCAAGCGCTGCCTAGACTGGCAAAATCAAGGGCAGCAGGCGCGCGGTATTGCGTGCATCCTCCAGGGCGCGATGCTGCTGGCCATTGAATTGCATCCCGGCCAATTGCAGCGCCCCATTGAGCCCCAGCGGTTTTTCCAGACGCCGGGCCTTGGCAAAGCGTTGCTTGAGGTTCACATGCGGGGTGTCGCCCAGGGCGCTGGCGAGACCATGGCGCTGCCACTCCAGCTCAAGCTGCACGCGGTCATAATCCCCCCAACTGGCCCAGCCTTCCAGGCGTGGCTGATGTTGGCCCAGCCAGCGCTCGAACAGCGGCCATACCTCGGTGATCGGCGCGGCCATGTCGATATTGGCCTGGGTGATATGGGTGAGTTTGCGGCAAAAGGGCGTCAGCAATGGCCGCCGCAAGGGCCGCACAAAGCGCTGGAAGTGGTCCAGTTCGCGGCCCTGGCGGTTGACCAGGCTGGCGCCGATCTCGATGACTTCCATCTCCGTCACGGGCCAGCCGCCGTCATCCGTTGTGGCTTCAAGGTCAATAATCAGCCAATGAGGCATGGTGCAGGTTCCCGTACTCGTCCCTTCCTGATGGGGATAGAGCGTAGCCCGGCCCTGTAGTTCCGCCTAGGGGCGTTATTGGATCTCGAGCAAAACCTGGCGGTTGCGCACCTGATCGCCCGTCACGACGCGCAGTTCCTTGACCGTGCCATCGATACCGGCCTTCAACGGGTGCTCCATTTTCATCGCTTCAAGCACCAGCAAAAGCTGGCCTTTGCTGACGTTTTCACCGACGCACACCCGTATATCGACGATGGCGCCGTCCATGGGGGCCTGGACCGTGCCGCTGCTGGCATCGGCCGGGCGGCTGGCAACTTGCTGGGTGCGGTCGGTGACGGTCAGCCCTGGCAGCCACAGCCGGTTGCCGTCCAGGTGATAGGCGATGCGGCGGCGAACCCCTTTGATGACGAAGGTGGCGTGGCGACCGTCGGTGGTGAGTGGCAGGTCGTCAATGGTCACGCTATGGAGTTGGCCGTTGATCTCCAGGCGGTATGTCACCGGGGCACTCGCCGTGTTGCGCCAGCGTGCGAGGGGGTGTGAGTGCTGGTTGGCGCTGTGTTGATAAAACAGCGCGGCGGCCAGCTTGAGCTGTTCAGCGGTCGCCGTCTGCTGTGGGATGACGCTGAAGTGTTCGGCGATCAAGCCCGTGCTGAAGTCGCCGGCGATAAAGTCCGGGTGCTTGAGCAGGTCGATGAGCAAGCGCTGATTGGTCGCCACGCCGAGTAACACTGTGTCTTCCACGGCGCGCAGCAATTTCCGCCGGGCTTCTTCGCGGCTGGCGCCGTGGGCGATGATCTTGCCCAGCATCGGGTCGTAGAACGGGCTGATGGTTTGGCCTTCACGCAAGCCATGGTCGATGCGCACGCCGGGGGCGGGTTCCCAACGCAACACGTCACCGGTTTGCGGCAGGAAGCCCTGGGCCGGGTCTTCGGCGTACAGGCGCACTTCCATGGCGTGGCCGGTCAGGGTCACCTGTGATTGGGTGAGTGGCAGCGCTTGCCCAGCGGCGATCTGCAACTGCCAGTCCACCAGGTCGAGGCCGGTGATCATCTCGGTGACGGGATGCTCCACTTGAAGGCGCGTGTTCATTTCCAGGAAATAGAACTGGCCGTTGCGGTCGAGCAGAAACTCCACGGTGCCGGCACCCACATAGTTGACCGCCCGCCCGGCCTTGAGCGCGGCTTCGCCCATGGCCTGGCGCAGTTCGGGCGTCATCACGGGGCAGGGCGCTTCTTCGATGACTTTTTGATGGCGGCGCTGGATCGAACAGTCGCGCTCGCCGAGGTAGATGAGGTTGCCATGGCGGTCGCCGAACAGTTGCACTTCCACGTGGCGCGGGTCGATCAGCGCCTGTTCGAGGATCAGTTCGTCGCTGCCGAACGCATTCATGGCTTCCGAGCGTGCGGTGCGCAGTTGCTCCAGCAACTGTTCGCGCTGGTGCACCAGGCGCATGCCACGCCCACCGCCACCGGCGCTGGCCTTGATCATCAGCGGGAAGCCGATGCGCTCGGCTTCCTGCTGCAAGGTGGCGTCATCCTGGGCACTGCCCTGGTAGCCGGCGATGCAGGGCACGCCGGCGTCGAGCATGGCGAGTTTGGACAGGCGTTTGCTGCCCATCAGTTCGATGGCTTCGACGCTGGGGCCGATGAAGGTGAGAGTGGCCTGCTGGCAGGCGCGGGCGAAGTCGGGGTTTTCGGAGAGGAAGCCGTAGCCGGGGTGGATGGCGTCGGCGCCGGTCAGTTGGGCGGCGGTGAGGATGGCCTGTGTGTTCAGGTAGGACTGGTGTACGGGCGCCGGGCCGATGTACACGGCTTCGTCGGCCATCTGTACGTGCAGGGCATCGGAATCCGCGTCGCTGTAGACGGCCACGGTGCGATAGCCCAGGGCCTGGGCGGTGTGCTGGATGCGGCAGGCGATTTCGCCGCGGTTGGCGATCAGGATCTTGGTGAATGCGGGCATTGGGTTATCCCTTGGCTGATGGGGTGTTTGTTCTGGCCTCTTCGCGAGCAAGCCCGCTCCCACAGGTTGGAATGCATTTCAAATGTGGGAGCGGGCTTGCTCGCGAAGGCGTCATTTGCACCACCGAGGCTTTCGCTTCTGGACAAACGCCTGCGTCCCCTCAACCCCTTCCTCACTCCTCACCGCCTCGGCAAACCACTGCGCCCCGCGATCCAGCACGGTCTCAAGCGGCTCATCCAC
Source organism: Pseudomonas sp. FJ2-5-13 (assembly GCF_029201605.1). NCBI lineage: Bacteria > Pseudomonadati > Pseudomonadota > Gammaproteobacteria > Pseudomonadales > Pseudomonadaceae > Pseudomonas > Pseudomonas sp. FJ2-5-13. The sequence continues at coordinate 4,192,942 of NZ_CP104045.1, read as the reverse complement.
ACTGGCCAACAACAAGGCCTTGGTCCGCGCATTCGCCCCCGGCGCACACTGCAACACCTGCCCCAATACCTCATCCACCCGCTGCGCCAATGCCTGCGAGTCGTGCTCGACAAAATGCACCACGCCCAACCGCCCAGCCTCCACCCCATCAAACCGAGCCGCCGTCAGCGCCAGGCGCCGCGCGTGGGTAAGGCCAATACGCTTGACCACAAACGGCGCAATCTGCGCCGGCAGCAACCCCAGGCGGGTCTCGGGCAAGCCGAACTGCGCCTGGCCCGCTGCAATCGCAATATCACTCACGCACGCCAGCCCGAACCCACCGCCCAGCACCGCGCCTTGCAGCACCACGATCACCACTTGCGCCAGCGCCTGAACCTCTTGCAGCAAGGTGCCAAACGCACGGTTCAATGCTTGCAACTGCCCCCCGGCGCCGGCCAGATCCTTCACATCGGCCCCCGCGCAAAAATGCCCGCCCGCGCCGCTGATCACCACGGCACGCACCTGGCTGTCCAACTGAGCCAGTACCGCACGCAGTTCATTGACCATTTCAAGGCTCATCGCATTGCGGCATTCGGGGCGGTTGAGGGTGATGTGCAGCACGCCGTTATGGGCTTCGAGCAGCAAGGTATTCATGGCTTTTTACCGGGCAGGGTGCCCATCAGTTTGCAGATGATGCCCAGCATGATTTCGTCGGCACCGCCGCCAATCGACACCAGGCGCACGTCGCGATAGGCGCGGGCCACCGGGTTGTCCCACATGAAACCCATGCCGCCCCAATATTGCAGGCAACTGTCGCTGACCTCACGGCCCAGCCGCCCGGCCTTGAGCTTGGCCATGGAGGCCAGCCGCGTGACGTCCTGGCCCTTGATGTACTGCTCGGTGGCCTGGTAGACCAAGGCGCGCAGGCATTCGATTTCGCTGGCCAGTTCCGCCAGGCGGAAGTGGATCACCTGGTTATCAATGAGCGCTTTGCCGAAGGTCTGGCGCTCTTTGCAGTATTCGATGGTGCTGTCGATGCAGTGCTCCAGGCCCTTGATCATATTGGCCGCGCCGAACAGGCGTTCTTCCTGGAACTGCAACATCTGCATCATGAAGCCCGCGCCCTCGTGGCCGATGCGGTTGCGTTGCGGCACGCGCACGCCATCGAAAAACACCTGGGCGGTCTCGGAGCTGTGCATGCCGAGTTTTTCCAACGGCGGGCTGACGCTGATGCCGGGGCTGTTCATCGGCACCATGATCAGCGACTTGTTGATATGCGGTTTGTCGTCGGACGTGTTGGCCAGCAGGCAGATGAAGTCGGCGCTGGGCGAATTGGTGATCCACATCTTGCTGCCGTTGATCACATAGTCGTCGCCCTCCTTGCGCGCATGGGTCTTGAGCCCGGCCACGTCGGAGCCGGCACCGGTTTCCGAGACGCCGATGCAGCCGACCTGTTCGCCGCTGATGGCTGGGCGCAGGAATTCCTCGCGCAGTTCATCGGAGCCGAAGCGCGCCAAGGCAGGGGTGCACATGTCGGTCTGCACGCCGATGGACATGGGGATGCCGCCGCAGCGGATGGTGCCGAACTCTTCGGCGGCGACGATGGAATAGCTGTAGTCCAGGCCCATGCCGCCGAATTTTTCCGGTTTGGAAATGCCCAGCAGGCCGAGGTCGCCGGCTTTGCGGAAGATCTCGTGAATGGGAAAACGCCCGGCTTTTTCCCATTCATCCACGTGCGGGTTGATCTCGCGGTCGACGAAGGCGCGCACGGTGCGGCGCAGTTCCTGGTGTTCCTGGGTGAAGATCATTCTTATTGTTCTCCTGATTAGAAGCGCGCCACACCAAAGCTGTTCGGTTGCAGTTGCCGCCGTTCGGCTTCGTGACAGATATCCAGCAAAAAACCGAGCAAGGTGCGGGTGTCCCGTGGATCAATCAGCCCGTCGTCCCACAGGTTGGCGCTGCCGTAAAGGGCGGTGGACTGGCTGTCGAGTTTCTGCGCGGTGACCTGTTCGAGCATGTCGAGCACCTTGGGGTCGGGCACCAGGCCGTCCTTGAGTTGCTTGGCCTCGGTGACAATGCGCAGCACTTTGCCGGCCTGTGCGCCGCCCATCACCGCGGTGCGGCTGTTGGGCCAGGCGAAGATAAAGCGCGGGTCCAGGCCGCGGCCGCACATCGCGTAGTTGCCAGCACCGTAGGAGCCACCGACCACGATAGTGAGTTTAGGCACACGGGCGTTGGCCACTGCCTGGATCATCTTCGCACCGTGTTTGATCACCCCTTGCTGTTCCGACTCGGTGCCCACCATGAAACCGGTGGTGTTGTGCAAAAACAGCAGCGGCGTGCGGCTCTGGTCGCACAGCTGGATAAACTGCGCGGCTTTGCTCGCGCCCTTCGGCGTGATGGGGCCGTTATTGCCAATCACCCCCACGGCGCGCCCCTGGATGTGCAAATGGGCGCAGACAGTGTGGGGGTCGAACTCACCCTTGAATTCCAGCAGGTTGGAAGCGTCGGCCAGGCGCGCCAGGATTTCGCGCACGTCATAGGGCTTTTTCGGGTCATCGGGGATCAGCCCCAACAGCTCTTCAATCGGGTACAGCGGTTCGCGATAGGCGCGTTGGGGGGCCTGCGGCAAGCGGTCATTCCAGGGCAGCAGGCCCACAATCTCACGCACGATACGCACGCCATCGGCATCGTCCTGGGCCAGGTACTCAGCGGTGCCGGCGGTTTGCGCGTGCATCTGCGCGCCACCCAGTTCTTCATCGGTGGCGATTTCGCCAGTGGCGGCCTTGAGCAACGGTGGCCCGGCGAGGAACAGCTTGGCCTTGCCGCGCACCACCACCACGTAATCCGACAGGCCCGGCTGATACGCACCGCCGGCCGTGGCCGAACCATGCACCACGGTAATCTGCGGCAAGCCCATGGCCGACATGCGCGCCTGGTTGGCAAAGCTGCGTGCGCCTTCGACGAAAATCTCGGCGGCGTAGTTGAGGTTGGCGCCGCCGCTTTCGGCGAGGGTCACCACCGGCAATTTGTTCTCCATGGCGATCTGTTGCAGGCGCAGGGATTTCTTCAGCCCGGAAGGGGAAATGGTGCCGCCCTTGATCGCGCTGTTATTGGCCACCACCAGCATGCGCACGCCGCTGACATAGCCGATACCGGCGATCAGCCCGCCACCGGCGGCGCTGCCGTCCTTGTCGTCGTGGAGTTTGTAGCCGGCCAGGCTGGCCAGTTCCAGGAACGGCGCGCCGGGGTCCAGCAGCAGGTTGAGGCGCTCACGGGGCAGCAATTGGCCGCGCTTGTCGAACTTGGGCTTGGCTTCCTGGGCCTTGGCCAGCAGGGTGTGTTCCAGCTGGCGCAACTGGGTGATGGACGCCAGCATGGCTTCGCGGTTTTGCGCGAACGCTGGGCTGTTGGGGTCGATCAGGGTTTCAATGGTTGGCATGGCGTTATTGCTCCGCCTTGAGCACATCCGGCAGGTAGGCTCGGTGGAACCCATTGAACGGCTTGCTCGGTGCCTGCGCTTTGTGCAGCGGCCATGCGCGGCTGCCCAGGCTCGCGGCGCCGTCGATGCGCAGGGTGCTGCCGCTGATAAAGGCCGCAGCCGGGCTGAGCAGGAAGACGATGGCCGCGCTGACTTCCGACTCGGTGCCGATGCGCTTGAGCGGCACATGCTCACGCAGGGTGGGAATCACCGCCTTGAACGCGCCTTCGTAAGTGTCCATGCCGCTGGAGGCGATCCAGCCAGGCGCCACGGCGTTGACGCGCACCCCGGCATAGCCCCACTCAAACGCGGCGGTCTTGGTGAAGTTGTCCATGCCGGAGCGCGCCGCGCCGGAGTGGCCCATGCCGGGCATGCCGCCCCACATGTCGGCGAGCATGTTGACGATTGCGCCGCCGTGCTTGCTCATCGACTGGTTGAACACCTCCCGGGCCATCAGGAAACCGCCCACCAGGTTGGTGCGCAGTACGGTTTCAAAGCCCTTTTGATTGATCGCGGCCAGTGGCGACGGGTATTGGCCGCCGGCGTTATTCACCAGGCCATGAATGGGGCCGTGGTCGTGCAGAACTTGCGTGACCAGTGCCTTCACCGCCTCTTCATCGCGGATATCACAGGCCTGCCAATGGGCGAGGCCACCGTCTTCGGTAATTTCCTGGGCTACCTGCTGCAACTTGTCCGGCTTGCGCCCCACCAGGATCACGCGGGCGCCCAGGGCCGCCAGTTCATGGGCGGTGCAGCGGCCAATGCCACTGCCGCCACCGGTGACGATCAGGGTGTGCCCCTGGAACAGGTCGGCTTTGAAGATCGAATCGAAGGCCACGGCGACAGTCCTTTAGCTGAGTTGGTCGGCAATGTGCTGCGGTACGGCGATGGGGATTTCCAGCAGTTGCTGGGCGAAGGCCTTGCCCTGGGGGTCGATGCGCAGGCTGGCGATGCCGCCACCGCCCAAGGCGTTTTCCAGCAGGAAGTTGAGGCTGTGGCTGCCGGGCAAGTACCAGCGTTCGACGCGGCCATGGATCGGGTCGAGCACGTGGTCCATCCAGTCGACGATCACCTCCGGGGTCAGGGCTTCGGCGATCCACGGCAGGTAGTCGGGGTGGCGGGCGATCACCCCGATATTGCTGTGGTTGCCCTTGTCACCGGAGCGCGCCACGGCGAGTTTGACCAGCGGCACGCTGGCGTCGGCACGGCCCTGGGGCTTGGCCGGCTCGATGGGCGCGGCCGGCGTGAGCAGGGGCGCGCAGGCGGGCAACTCAACGGCATGGCGTTGTCCCTGGTAATCGATGGAAACACTGCAGCATGATTTGTCGATCAGGAACGAAAACAGCCGGATCAGCGGGTACACCGTCGGCCGCCCGCCGACAATGCCGGTCAGGCCCGGCGCCATGCCGGTGGCCGCCTGGGCGATCTCGCGGGCGAACAGCACCAGCGCCTGCTTACTCGGGTGCCGCACCGCCAGCTTCACCACCACTTCACGGCAATCCACACGCCGGGCATGGGCGCCGTAGGTGGCTTCGCTGCCCAGCAGTTCGATGTTGACGTCGGTGTAGGGGGGCCAGCCGCGCTGGCTGAACAGCTCTGATGTTTTGTTGATGAGCGCCTGGCTGACCCGCTCGGCCTTGGCTACCGCGTCGATGCCGGCGATCAGGCAGCTGGCGGTACAGCGAAAGCCATCGGGGTAGGTGGCGCTGACCTTGTACTGGTCGGTGGGTGGCAGGCCCTTGGCGCCGTGCAGGCGCACCGCGTGTTTGCCTTGTTGCTGCAGTTTGACCTGGCTGAAATCGCAGATCACGTCCGGCAGCACATAGGCGCGCGGGTCACCGATTTCATACAGCAGTTGTTCGGACACGCTGAGTTCGCTGATCAGGCCGCCGCTGCCCTCGACCTTGTTCACCGTGAACTGGCCGTCGGCGCTGACTTCGACGATGGGGAAGCCGATGTGTTCGTAGTCGGGCACGTCACGCCAGTCGGTGAAGTTACCGCCGGTGCACTGCGCGCCGCACTCGATGATATGCCCGGCCAGGGCGGCCTGGGCCAGGTGATCGTAGTCCTGCCACGACCAGTTGAATTCATGCACCAGTGCCGCGCTGACCACTGCGCTGTCGACCACGCGGCCGGTGATGACAATATCGGCGCCGAGCCCCAAAGCCTGGGCAATGCCCGGTGCGCCGAGGTAGGCATTGGCGGACACGCACAGGGGCGGCAGTGGGGCACCGTTGAACATGTCGGTGACAGGCGGCAGCTGTTTGAGTTGAGGGTGCAGGTCATCGCCGAGCAACACGGCGATTTTCAGCGGGATGTGCGCGTTATCGCAGGCCGCTTGCAGGGCGGCGGCGCAGGCTTGGGGGTTGATGCCGCCGGCGTTGCTGATCACCCGAATGCCCTGACGCTGGATATCCGCCAGCAAGGGCGTGAGCACCTCGACAAAATCCGTGGCGTAGCCGGCCTTGGGGTCTTTCAGGCGGGCACCGGCGAGGATCGACATGGTGACTTCCGCCAGGTAATCGAACACCAGGTAATCCAGGGCGCCGCCCTGCACCAATTGGGCGGCGGCGGTGCAGGTGTCGCCCCAGAAGGCGCTGGCGCAGCCGATACGTACCGTCTTGCTCATGAGAAATCCTTCCTCCAAGGGCTGGCGTCGAGACTACCAAGCAAGCGCTTGGTTTGTAAACTCCAGTCACAAGTTTTACCCAAGCGCTTGCTTGGGTGGCAGTCACGGCCTAAATTGCCGGCCAAGACGACAGTAGACGTGAAGGAGAGCAGCATGGATGAGCACAAAGCCCTGGGGGTGATGCGCACCATGGTCGACGCAGGCCAATTGACCGACCCCGAGAGCGCCCGCGGCAAGTTGCTGCAAACCGCGGCTCATCTGTTTCGCAACAAGGGGTTCGAGCGCACCACCGTGCGAGATCTGGCCGGCGCCGTGGGCATCCAGTCCGGCAGCATCTTTCATCACTTCAAGAGCAAGGATGAGATCTTGCGTGCGGTGATGGAGGAAACCATCCACTACAACACCGCGATGATGCGCGCTTCACTGGAGGAGGCGAACACGGTGCGCGAACGCGTACTGGCGCTGATCCGCTGCGAGTTGCAGTCGATCATGGGCGGCAGTGGCGAGGCCATGGCGGTGCTGGTCTACGAATGGCGCTCGCTGTCGGCCGAAGGCCAGGCGCACGTGCTGGCCCTGCGTGACGTGTATGAGCAGATCTGGTTGCAGGTGCTGGGCGAGGCCAAGGCCGCTGGCTACATCCGGGGCGATGTGTTTATCACCCGGCGCTTCCTCACCGGCGCTTTGTCATGGACCACCACCTGGTTTCGCGCCCAAGGCAGCATGACCCTTGAAGAGTTGGCCGAAGAGGCCTTGTTGATGGTGCTGAAGGCGGACTGAAGCGCAAGCCATTAATTTGCTGGCGAAAGTTGTCTCCCCCGGTAAAAACGCCTAGCTTATCGGCATTGAACTCTTCAACGGTGTGTGCCTCGATGTTTTCGCCATGGCGGCTGGCTGCAGGACTTACTTTATGGGCACTGGGCACCGCCGCGTGGACGCAGGCCGGTGCCGCGCAGTTGGTGAGAGTCGGCGCGGCGCACTTTCCGCCCTACACCGTGCGCCCCGAGCAAGGGGCCGACACCGGGTTGTTGCCGCAATTGGTCGAAGCGTTGAACGCTGCGCAAACCGATTACCAGTTTGTGGTGGTGCCTACCTCGATCCCCCGACGTTTTCGCGACTTCGAGCAAGGCCGGGTCGACATGGCGATCTTCGAAAACCCGGCCTGGGGTTGGCAGAATATTGCCCATACCAGTGTTGATATGGGGCTCGAAGATGCGGAAATTTTTGTCGCTCAGCGTCAGCCCGGGCGCGACCAGAGTTATTTTTCTGACCTTACCGGTAAACGTCTGGCGGTGTTCAGTGGGTATCACTATGCCTTTGCTGACTTCAATCCTGATCCCAAGAACATGGCCGAGCGTTTCAATGCGACTTTGACGTACTCCCATGACAGTAATCTGCTGATGGTTGCTCGTGGGCGTGCGGATATTGCGTTGGTGACCCGTTCGTACCTGAGTGATTTCATGGTGCGTAACGCGGACATGGCGGGGAAGTTTTTGGTGTCGGAGCGTATTGACCAGGTGTATCACCACTATGCGTTGCTGCGGCCAAAGGCACCGATCACCGGGCCGGCGTTTGCCGGGTTGCTCAAGGGGCTGCGTGATAATGGCCAGATGTTGAAGATTTTCGAGCCGTATCGAATTGATGTGATGCCACTGCCTTGAAATCTCAGTAAATAAAAGCCTTCGGGGCCAGTGGGATCAACTGTGGGAGCTGGCTTGCCTGCGATGACGGCCTGAAAGGCGACACCTATCTACCTGACACCCCGCGATCCAATTGTGGGAGCGGGCTTGCTCGCGAAGGCGGCCTGGCAGGTAACACAGTTGGATGGTGTACATATCCATTGCTGCGGTAACGGCCGCTTAGGGTTCCGCCCTGACGGCGGCTCACTTTCGAAAAGCGCGAAAGTAAGCAAAGCGCTCTTGCCCCACCACTCGGCACCTCGCTTAGGCTCGGTGTGCCCGAACGCAGGCTTGAATCCGTGGGCCGCCGCCACGCGCCATCCATGGCGCGGGGCGGCTAACCCGGCGTCCTGCCGGGTTACCCACGAATTCAAGCCTGCGTTCGGCCAGCGTGGTTTAACGGGGCGCCTAAGATCAAGATCAAAAGCAGATCAAAAGCGGCTCGCTTCGCATCGTGGTTACCGTTGGAAGCTGCCGCCCATACATTCCTCGCTGTGCTCAAACCCGCCGCGCAAACGTATCGCTATGGCTACCCGACACCTTGCGGCAATGCACCAGCGCGTCGCGAATCATGAAGTTCACCAGCGTCGGCGACACCCCAAGCTCCTTGGCGATGTCTTTTTGCGGCACGCCATGCAGGCGATACATCTCGAACGCGTAGCGGGTGCGCTGTGGCAACTCCGTCAGGGCGTCGGCGATGTTTTCCAAGGTGTTGAAATTGATGTGCGAGGTTTCCGGTGAAGCGCCGTGAATAACCACATTCAAGCCTTCCTCTTCGGTCCCGGAGTATTTGAGCTCCAGGGCCTGCTTGCGGTAGTGATCGATCGCCAAGTTGCGCACGATCTGGAACAGATAACTCAGTTGGGCCTTGAACGATGAGGTGATAGTCGGTGCCGACTGCAGCCGAAAATAGGCGTCTTGCACCACGTCTTCGGCGCGGGAGCGGCACCCGGTGATGCGGGCCGCGATCTTCACCAGGATCAGCCGATTGTCGACGAACGCCTGAAGAAGGGGTGAATCGCACCTGCCTGTGGATACTGGTTCCGTCATGGAAATCACCTTGTTGCTAATAGGTTAGGGGAGGGCATCCCTGCTGAGGCCTCCTACACATCGGGCAACAAATTATGCTGAATGATAATGATTGTCAAATGAGAAGGCGAACTAATCTTATGCCTTGGGCAAAGGTGTGAACCACGTCTCGCTCGCCCCCGGCGACTAATTATTTGCCGCCTCCGTCCGTTCTCATGGGTGACAGGTTCGTTAGCACAACGGCCAAGGATCAGCACCCGCAGGAGGACCAGATGGGTTTTTATCGTGCATTCAGCGTGTTTCAGTTTGGAGTCCTCGCCGGATGAGTACGCCCCTGCGGCTACGCCTGTTTTGCCTGCCCCATTCAGGCGCCAGCGCCTCGGTCTATGCGCGCTGGCGCCGGGTGCTGCCGGACTGGTTGCAAGTGTGCCCGCTGGAATTGCCGGGGCGCGGCATGCGCATGGACGAGCCGTTGCAGCGCGATATCAAGGCCCTGGCCGCGCAGCTTGCTGAAGAGATCAGCCGTGATCTGGATGGCCCTTATGCCTTGTTCGGCCACAGCCTTGGCGGGCTGTTGGCGTTTGAACTGGCTCACGCTTTAAACGCGCGCAATCTGCCTGCGCCCCTGGCGTTGTTTGCGTCCGGTACGGCGGGCCCGGCGCGTCGTGATGTGAGCGAGTACGCCGTCGAAAAGACCGATGCCCAACTCATTGCCCGCCTGCGCGAATTACAGGGGACCGCCGAAGAAGCCCTGGCCAACCCTGAGTTGATGCAACTGATGTTGCCGATCCTGCGCGCTGATTTTCTGCTGTGCGGCAGTTTCACCTATGGCGAGCGCCAGCCCCTGGCGCTGCCGATCCATGTGTTCGGTGGCAAGCACGACAGCGTGCGTGCCGACCAGTTGCTCGACTGGCAACTCGACGCCGCCAGTGGGTTTTCCCTGGACATGTTTGACGGCCACCACTTCTTTCTCGTGCAGCACGAAAGCGCCGTGCTGCGCTGTGTGCGTCGCTATGCCGACGAGCACCTGACGCGCTGGCGCATTGGCGCGGCGCGGCAGCTCGCCGCCGGCTGAACCCCACCGTTTCCCGAATTTCCCGTAAGCCGATTTCAGGCAGGAACCCCATGATGGACGCCTTCGAACTCCCCCGCACCCTGGTCCAGTCCCTTCAACAGCGTGCTGCGCAGACGCCGGACCAGGTGGCGTTGCGCTTCCTCGCCGAGAGCGCCGAGCACAGCGTGGTGCTCAGTTATCGCGACCTCGACCAGCGTGCCCGTACCATCGCCGCCGCCTTGCAAGCCAACGCTGGCCTGGGCGAGCGTGCGGTGTTGCTGTTCCCGAGTGGCCCGGACTATGTGGCGGCGTTCTTTGGTTGCCTGTACGCCGGGGTGATCGCGGTGCCGGCGTATCCGCCCGAATCCACGCGCCGTCATCACCAGGAGCGTCTGCTGTCGATCATCAGCGATGCCGAGCCGCGGCTGCTGTTGACCATTGCCAGCCTCAGCGAAGGCCTGGCGCAGATTGAAAATGCGCCCACGGTGTTGAGCGTCGACACCTTGGAGGCGCAGCAGGCCGACCAATGGGTTGAGCCCGACCTCAAGGCCGACGACATCGCCTTCCTGCAATACACCTCCGGCTCCACCGCGTTGCCCAAGGGCGTGCAAGTCAGTCACGGCAACCTGGTAGCCAACGAACTGCTGATTCGTCGCGGCTTTGGGATCGACCTCAACCCTGACGACGTGATCGTCAGCTGGCTGCCGCTGTACCACGACATGGGCCTGATCGGCGGCCTGCTGCAACCGATCTTCAGCGGCGTGCCCTGCGTGTTGATGTCGCCGGCCTATTTCCTCGGCCGGCCCTTGCGCTGGCTGGAGGCGATCAGCGAATACGGCGGCACCATCAGCGGTGGCCCGGATTTCGCCTACCGTCTGTGCAGCGAACGGGTCAGTGAGTCGGCCCTGGAGCGCCTCGACTTGAGCCGCTGGCGCGTGGCTTATTCGGGCTCCGAACCGATCCGCCTCGACACCCTGGAACGCTTCGCGGAAAAATTCGCCGCCTGTGGCTTCACCCCGAATAATTTCTTCGCATCCTACGGCCTCGCCGAAGCCACCCTGTTTGTCGCCGGCGGCAGTCGTGGCCGTGGCATTCCCGCCCTGCGCGTGGACGAGCAGGCGCTGGCCGCCAACCGTGCCGAACCGGGGCAGGGCCCTGCGATCATGAGTTGCGGCACTAGCCAGCCGGACCACGCCGTGCTGATCGCCGACCCGCACACCCTCACCGAGCTGCCCGACCAGTGCGTCGGCGAACTCTGGGCCACGGGCCCGAGCATCGCCCACGGCTACTGGCGCAACCCCGAAGCTAGCGCCAAGACCTTCGTCCAGCACGCCGGCCGCACCTGGTTGCGCACCGGTGACCTGGGCTTTATCCGCGACGGCGAGGTGTACATCACCGGGCGCCTGAAAGACCTGCTGATCGTGCGCGGCCATAACCTCTACCCCCAGGACATCGAACAGACCATCGAGCGCGAAGTGGAAGTGGTGCGCAAGGGCCGGGTCGCCGCGTTTGCGGTCAATGACCAGGGCCTGGAAGGCATCGGCATCGCGGCGGAAATCAGCCGCAGCGTGCAGAAAATCCTGCCGCCCGAAGCGCTGATCAAAGCGATCCGCCAAGCCGTGGCCGAGGCCTGCCAGCAAGCCCCGAGCGTGGTGGTGCTGCTCAACCCCGGCGCGTTGCCAAAAACCTCCAGCGGCAAAGTGCAGCGTGCGGCCTGTGCGCTTCGGCATGCCGATGGCAGCCTCGACAGCTACGCGCAGTTCCCCGGGCAGCAGGGGCCGGCGAGCGAAGTGGCGCTGGAATCGGACCTGCAACAGCAGATCGCGGCGATCTGGTGCGAACAACTGCAACTGGCTCATGTGGCGGGCGACGATCACTTTTTCTTGCTGGGCGGCAACTCCATCACCGCGACCCAAGTGGTCGCCCGCCTGCGCGCAACCCTCGGGCTGGAGTTGAACCTGCGCCTGCTGTTCGAAGCGCCGACACTTGCGGCCTTTGCTGCGGCTGTGGCGCACCTGCAACAGGACGGCGGCATGGCCCAAGGCGCAATCCACGCGCTGTCGCGTCAAGAAGACCTGCCCCAATCCCTGGCACAGAACCGCCTGTGGATCACCTGGCAATTGGACCCTCACAGCAGCGCCTACACCATTCCCGGCGCCTTGCACCTGCGCGGCGAGCTGGATGAAGACGCGCTGCGCCACAGCTTCCAGCAACTGATCAAGCGCCACGAAGCCCTGCGCACACGCTTCTACGAGCGCGACGGCCAGGCGTTCCAGCGTGTCGAGGCTTCGGCGGATTTCGAACTGCCGCTCATCGACCTTAGCGACTTGCCCCACGCCGAGCGCGAAGCCCGTGCGCAACAGGTTCGCGAAGACCTGGCGCGCAGCCCGTTCGACCTGGAAAAAGGCCCATTGCTGCGGGTGACCCTGGTGCGCCTGGACGATGAAGAGCACCAATTGCTGGTGACCTTGCACCACATCATTGCCGACGGTTGGTCGCTGAATATCCTGATCGACGAGTTCTCGCGCCTGTACGCCGCTGCCGCCCAGGGCCAACCCCTGGAGCTGCCGCCGTTGGCCTTGCAATACGCCGACTACGGCAGCTGGCAGCGCCAATGGCTGGCCGAAGGCGAAGGCCAGCGACAGCTGACGTACTGGAAAGCGCAGTTGGGTGACGAGCATCCGGCCCTGAACCTGGCCACCGATCACCCGCGCGCCGCCCAGCATCGGCACAGCGCCGCGCGCCATAGCGTGCGCCTGGATGCGCGCCTCAGTGCGGCGATACGCCAGACCGCCCAGGCCCATGACTCGACGCCGTTCATGCTGCTGCTGGCGACGTTCCAGACCTTGCTCTATCGCTACAGTGGCCAGCGCGATATCCGTATCGGCGTGCCCAATGCCAACCGTCCGCGCCAGGAAACCCAGGGCCTGATCGGCTTCTTTATCAACACCTTGGTGCTGCGCGCCGAGCTGGACGGGCGCCTGCCGTTCAATCAGCTGTTGGCCGCCACTCGCGAGACCACATTGGCTGCCCAGGCCCATCAGGACCTGCCCTTTGAGCAACTGCTGGAAGCCTTCCCCCAGGCCCGCGAACAGGGCCTGTTCCAGGTCATGTTCAACCACCAGCAACGTGACCTCAGTGCCTTGCGCCGCCTGCCGGGCTTGCTGGCCGATGAGTTGCCCTGGCACAGCCGCGAAGCCAAGTTCGACTTGCAACTGCACAGCGAAGAAGATCGCAATGGGCGCTTGAGCCTGTCGTTCGACTACGCCGACGAGTTGTTCGATTGCGCGACCATCCAGCGCCTGGCCGAGCACTTCATCCATCTACTTCACGCTGTGTGTGCGCACCCACAACACGCCATCGGCGACCTGCCGTTGATGCAGACCGACGAACAGCAGGCGTGGAGCGAAGCCCCTTGCGCGCCGGCCCGGCACTGGTTGCCCGAGCTGCTCAGCCAACAGACGTCGGACGCCACCGCGCTGGTCTGGCAAGACGGCAGCCTGACCTTCGCCCAACTGCACACCCAGGCCAACCGCCTGGCCCATTACCTGCGCGACAAAGGCGTCGGCCCGGACGTGTGCGTAGCCATCGCCGCCGAGCGTTCGCCGCAACTGCTGATCGGCCTGCTCGCCATCATCAAGGCTGGTGGCGCCTACGTGCCGCTGGACCCGGATTACCCCGCCGAGCGCCTGGCCTACATGCTCAAGGACAGCGGCGTGCAACTGCTGCTCACCCAGACCGCCTTGCTCCCCCAACTGCCCAGTGCCGAAGGCGTGTGCGTGATCGCCATGGACAGCCTGCACCTCGACAGCTGGCCGACCCAGGCGCCCGGCTTGCACCTGCACGGCGATAACCTCGCCTACGTGATCTACACCTCCGGTTCCACCGGCCAACCCAAAGGCGTGGGCAACACCCACGGCGCCCTGGCTGAGCGTTTGCAGTGGATGCAGGCCACCTATCAGTTGAACGACACCGATGTGCTGATGCAAAAGGCGCCGATCAGTTTCGACGTGTCGGTGTGGGAATGCTTCTGGCCATTGATTACCGGCTGCCGCCTGGTATTGGCCGGGCCGGGCGAACATCGCGACCCGCACCGTATCGCGCAGCTTGTGCAGGAACATGGGGTGACCACGCTGCACTTCGTGCCGCCGCTGTTGCAGCTGTTTATCGACGAGCCGCTGGTGGCCGAATGCACCAGCCTGCGTCGCCTGTTCTCCGGTGGCGAAGCCTTGCCTGCCGAATTGCGTAACCGCGTATTGGCACGCTTGCCAGCGGTGCAATTGCACAACCGCTATGGCCCGACCGAAACCGCGATCAACGTCACCCATTGGCAGTGCGCTGCCTCGGATGGCGAGCGCTCGCCGATTGGTCGGCCTTTGGGCAATGTGATCTGTCGCGTGCTGGACGAGCAGCTCAACCCGCTGCCGGCCGGTGTGCCGGGCGAACTGTGCATCGGCGGCATCGGCCTGGCGCGGGGTTACCTGGGCCGTGCCGGGCTGACGGCCGAACGTTTTGTCGCCGACCCGTTGGGCGCGGCGGGCACTCGGTTGTATCGCACCGGTGACCGTGCGCGCTGGAACGCCGATGGCGTGCTCGAATACCTCGGGCGCCTCGATCAGCAGGTCAAACTGCGGGGTTTCCGGGTGGAGCCGGAAGAAATCGAAGCGCGCCTGCTGGCCCTCGCAGGCATCGCCCAAGCCGTGGTGCTGGTGCGTGATGCCCAGTTGATCGGCTACTACACCGCCGACGCCGAACTGGATGAGCAAACGGTCAAAATCGCCCTGGCGGCCGAGTTGCCGGAGTACATGGTGCCCGCGCTGCTGATGCGCCTGGACGCCATGCCCCTGAGCCCCAGCGGCAAGCTCGACCGGCGCGCCTTGCCGGAGCCGGTATGGCAAACCCGCGAACACGTCGAACCGCACACAGTCTTGCAGCTGCAAATCGCCGCGATCTGGCGCGAGGTGCTGGGCCTGCCACGCATCGGCCTGCGCGATGACTTTTTCGCACTGGGCGGGCACTCGTTGCTGGCCACGCAAATCATCTCTCGCACCCGCCAGGCTTGTGACGTCGAACTGCCGCTGCGCACCCTGTTCGAAGCCAGCGAGCTGGGCGATTTTGCCGAGCAGGTCGGGCTGATCCAGGCGGCGGGCCAGCGCAACCAACAGACTGCCATCGCCAAAGTCGATCGCAGCCAGCCAGTCCCCTTGTCCTATTCCCAGCAGCGCATGTGGTTTCTCTGGCAGATGGAACCGGACAGCCCGGCCTACAACGTCGGCGGCATGGCGCGCCTGCGCGGTGTACTGGATGTGGGGCGTTTCGAGGCGGCCTTGCAAGCCTTGATCATGCGTCATGAAACCCTGCGCACCACCTTCCCAAGCGTTGACGGTGTGGCCTGTCAGAAGGTCTCGGCGCAAACCACTGTGCGCATGGGCTGGCAGGACTTCTGCGCACTGGATGAGCCGCAGCGCCAGCAGCGTTTGCAGCAACTGGCCGATGTCGAGGCGCACACGCCGTTCAACCTGGAAACCGGGCCGCTGTTGCGCGCTTGCCTGGTCAAGGCCGGCGAGCAAGAACATTACCTGGTGCTGACCCTGCACCATATCGTCACCGAAGGCTGGGCCATGGACATCTTTGCCCGTGAACTCAGCGCCCTGTATGAAGCCTTTATCGACGAGCGCGACTCGCCGCTGCCAGCGTTGCCGGTGCAGTACCTCGACTACAGCGTGTGGCAACGCCAGTGGATGGAAGCCGGTGAGCGCCAGCGCCAGCTGGACTACTGGACCGCCCAACTGGGCAACGAACACCCATTGCTGGAACTGCCCGGCGACCGTCCACGGCCACCGGTGCAAAGCCACCGGGGCGAGCTGTACCGCTTTGACTTGAGCGATGAGCTGGCCGCCCGCGTGCGTGCCTTCAACGCGCAACACGGCCTCACGCTGTTCATGACCATGACCGCGACCCTGGCGGTGTTGCTCTACCGCTACAGCGGCCAGACCGACCTGCGCATCGGCGCGCCCGTGGCCAACCGTATCCGTCCGGAAAGCGAAGGCTTGATTGGCGCGTTCCTCAATACCCAGGTGCTGCGTTGCCAGCTGACTGGGCAGATGCAGGTCAGCGAGTTGTTCGAGCAGGTGCGTCACACCGTGATCGAGGGTCAGTCCCATCAGGACCTGCCGTTCGACCACCTGGTGGAAGCTCTGCAACCACCGCGCAGCGCGGCGTACAACCCGTTGTTCCAGGTGATGTGCAACGTGCAGCGCTGGGAATTCCAGCAAAGCCGCCAACTGGCCGGCATGACCGTGGAGTACCTGGCCAACGATGCGAGAGCGACCAAGTTCGACCTCAACCTGGAAGTCACCGACCTCGACCATCGCCTGGGTTGCTGCCTGACCTACAGCACCGACCTGTTCGACGAGCCGCGCATTGCACGCATGGCCGCGCATTGGTGCAACCTGCTCGAAGCGCTGATCGCCTATCCCGGCCAGCGCCTCAGCGAATTGCCGTTGCTGAGCGCCGATGAGCAACGCGCCTTGCAAGACAGCCTGGGGGCGGAGAAGGGCGCGCATCGCCTCGACCAGTGCATCCATCAACTGTTCAGCCAACAGGCGAGCCAGCGGCCGGATGCCCCGGCGCTGACCTTTGCCGGTGTGACCCTCAGTTATGCGCAACTGGATGAGCGCGCCAACCGCCTGGCCTGGATGCTACGCGAGCGTGGCGTGGGCCCGCAGGTGCGCGTGGGTTTGGCACTGCCGCGTTCGCTGGAAATGGTCATCGGTTTGCTGGCGATCCTCAAGGCCGGCGGCGCCTACGTGCCGCTGGACCCGGAATACCCGCTGGACCGCTTGCATTACATGATCGAAGACAGTGGCATCGGCCTGCTGCTCAGTGATGCGGCCCTGTTCGAAGCCCTGGGTGAATTGCCGGCGACGGTGGCGTGCTGGTGCCTGGAGGATGACTCGCCGGTGCTGGCCAATTACCCCGCCGAGGCGCTGCCGTTCGTGAGTCTGGCGCAACACCAGGCGTACCTCATCTACACCTCGGGCTCCACGGGCAAGCCCAAAGGCGTGGTGGTGTCCCACGGTGAGATCGCCATGCATTGCCAAGCGGTGATCGAGCGCTTTGACATGCGCCCGGATGACTGCGAGCTGCACTTTTATTCGATCAACTTTGACGCCGCCACCGAGCGTTTGCTGGTGCCGCTGCTGTGCGGGGCGCGGGTGGTATTGCGCGCCCAGGGCCAGTGGGATGCCGAAGAGATCTGCGCGCTGATCCGTACCCATCGCATCAATGTGCTCGGTTTCACCCCCAGCTACGGCAGCCAGTTGGCGCAGTGGCTGGCGACCCAACAACAGACGCTGCCGGTGCGTATGTGCATCACCGGTGGCGAAGCCTTGACCGGCGAACACCTGCAACGCATCCGTGCGGCGTTCACGCCCCAGCTGTTCTTCAACGCTTACGGCCCCACCGAAACCGTGGTGATGCCCCTGGCCAGCCTGGCGCCCGAGCGGTTGGAGGAGGGCGCCGGCAGTGTGCCGATTGGCAGCATCGTCGGTGAGCGCGTGGCCTACATTCTCGACGCCGACCTGGCGCTGGTGCCCCAGGGCGCCAGCGGTGAGCTGTACATCGGTGGCACCGGCCTGGCCCAGGGTTATCACCAGCGGCCGGGGATGACGGCCGAGCGTTTTGTCGCAGACCCGTTTGCTGGAAAGGGCGGGCGCCTGTACCGCACCGGCGACCTGGTACGCCAACGCGCCGATGGCCTGGTGGAGTACCTGGGGCGTATCGACCATCAGGTGAAGATCCGCGGTTTTCGCATCGAACTGGGCGAAATCGAAACACGCTTGCTCGAACACGAGGCCGTGCGCGAAGCGGTGGTGCTGGCCCTGGATGCGCCGAGCGGCAAACAGCTGGTGGCGTACCTGGTCAGCGATGCCGAGCACGTCGCCTTGCGCGACGCGTTGAGGGCACACCTCAAGGCGCAATTGCCGGACTACATGGTGCCCGCGCATCTGATCGTGCTGCAAAGCATGCCGTTGACCGCCAACGGCAAGCTCGACCGCCGCGCCTTGCCGGAGCCGGACCCAGAGGCCAATCGCCAGGCCTACGTGGCGCCCCGCAGCGAGCTGGAACACAGCCTGGCCGCCATCTGGTGCGCGGTGCTGAACGTGGAGCAAGTCGGCCTCGACGATAACTTCTTTGAGCTGGGCGGCGACTCGATCCTGTCGATCCAGGTGGTCAGCCGTGCGCGCCAGGCCGGGATTCATTTCAGCCCCCGTGACCTGTTCCAGCACCAGACGGTACAGAGCCTGGCTGCCGTGGCGACCCGCTCGGAGCGAGTCATCGCCGAGCAGGGGCTGCTGACCGGCCCCTCTGGCCTCACGCCGATTCAGCACTGGTTCTTCGACACCGACATCCCGGCGCGCCAGCATTGGAACCAGGCATTGGTGCTCAAGCCGCTGCAACTGCTCGACCCCCATCGCTTGGAACAAGCGCTGCTGGCGGTGCTGGAACACCACGACGCGCTGCGCTTGAGCTTTACCCCGCGCGATGCGCAATGGCATGCCGAACACCTGGGCGTGCCGGAAGGCGGCGTGCTGCTGCAGGCGCAGGTGCGCGACATGCAGGCATGCACCGCGTTGTTCACCGACACCCAGCGCAGCCTCGACCTGGCACAGGGCCCGCTGTTGCGCGCCTTGCTGGTGGATGGGCCGCAAGGCCAGCAACGCTTGCTGATCGCCATCCATCACCTGGTGGTGGACGGCGTGTCGTGGCGCGTCCTGCTGGAAGACCTGCAAAACGTTTATCGCCAACTCAGTGCGGGCCAGTCTGTCAGCCTGCCGGCCAAAACCAGCGCGCTGCGCGATTGGGCCGCGCGCTTGCAAGCCTATGCCCACAGTGAATCCCTGCGCGAAGAGCTGAGCCTGTGGCAAGCGCAATTGGCTGGCCCGGCCGTGGCCTTGCCGGTTCAGCGCTCCCAAGGCACATTGCGAAACTGCGATGCCGAAACGGTCAGCGTGCGCCTGGATGCCGAGCGTACCCGGCAGTTGCTGCAACAGGCGCCGAGTGCCTATCGCACCCAGGTCAACGACCTGTTGCTCACCGCCCTGGCCCGCGTGCTATGCCGCTGGAGCGGGCAGGCCTCGGCATTGATCCAGCTGGAAGGCCATGGCCGCGAAACCTTGTTCGATGACATCGACCTGACCCGCAGCGTGGGCTGGTTCACCAGTGCCTATCCATTGCGCCTGACACCCCAAGCCGAGCAGAGCGACTCGATCAAGGCGATCAAGGAACAACTGCGTGGTGTGCCCCATAAAGGCTTGGGCTATGGCGTGCTGCGTTACCTGGCCGATGACCTGTGCAAGCAGAGCATGGCCGCGTTGCCGAGCGCGCAGATCACCTTCAACTACCTGGGCCAGTTCGACCAGAGCTTTGGCACTGAGGCGCTGTTCCATCCACTGGAGGAATCCGCCGGCCTGGCCCATGACACGGATGCGCCGTTGCCCAATGAACTGAGCATCGACAGCCAGGTCTACGGCGGCGAGCTGGTGTTGCGCTGGACCTTCAGCCGCGAGCGTCATGATCAACAGGTGATTCGCGATCTGGCCGAGGCTTACCTGGCCGAATTGCACAGCCTGATCGCCCATTGCCTGCAGGCCGATGCCGGCGGCCTCACGCCGTCCGACTTCCCCCTGGCGCACCTGACCCAGGTGCAACTGGACGCCTTGCCGGTCCCGGCCAGCGCCATCGAAGACGTCTACCCGCTGACCCCGATGCAGGAGGGCCTGCTGCTGCACACCTTGCTGGAGCCTGGCACCGGTCTGTATTACATGCAGGACCGCTACCGCATCAACAGCGCCCTGGACCCGGAGCGTTTTGCCCAGGCCTGGCAAGCGGTGATCGCCCGCCACGAAGCCTTGCGCGCCTCGTTCTGCTGGAACGTCGGCGAAGACATGCTGCAAGTGATCCACAAGCCCGGCAGCACGCCGATTGAATACCTGGACTGGAGCGCCGACCCGCAGGATGAGCAGGAGCCGCGCCTGCAAGCCTTGCTCAAGGCCGAGCGCGAGGCCGGTTTTGACTTGCTCAACCAGGCGCCTTTCCACTTGCGCCTGATTCGCGTGGGCGAGGCGCGCTACTGGTTCATGATGAGCAACCACCACATCCTGATCGATGCCTGGTGCCGTTCGCTGCTGATGAATGACTTCTTCGATATCTACACAGCCCTGGGCGAAGGCCACGACGCGCAACTGGCGACGCCGCCGCGCTACCGCGACTACATTGCCTGGCTGCAACGCCAGAACCTCAACGAAGCGCGCCAGTGGTGGCAGCAAAACTTGCAAGGCTTCGAGCGCGCCACACCGATCCCGAGCGACCGCCCGTTCCTGCGCGAACACGCCGGTGGCAGCGGCGGCATGGTGGTGGGCGACTGCTACACCCGCCTGGATGCCCGCGACGGTGCGCAACTGCGTGAACTGGCCCAGGCGCATCAACTCACCGTCAACACTTTCGCCCAGGCCGCGTGGGCCTTGGTGCTGCGGCGTTTAAGTGGCGATCGCGACGTGCTGTTCGGCGTCACCGTGGCCGGGCGCCCTGTGGACATGCCTGAGATGCAACGCACCGTCGGCCTGTTTATCAACAGCATCGCGTTGCGGGTAAAACTGCCCGAGGACGGCCAGACGTGCAGCGTGCGCCAGTGGTTGAGCGCTTTGCTCGACAGCAATATGCAACTGCGCGAGTACGAATACCTGCCACTGGTGACGATTCAGGAACACAGCGAATTGCCCAAGGGCCAGCCGCTGTTCGACAGCCTCTTTGTGTTTGAGAACGCGCCGGTGGAAGTCTCGGTGCTGGACCGTGCGCAAAGCCTCAATGCCACCTCGGATTCTGGCCGCACCCACACCAACTTCCCGCTGACGGCGGTGTGTTATCCGGGGGATGACCTCGGTTTGCACCTGTCCTACGACCAGCGTTATTTCGACGAAAGCACCGTGCAAGGCATGCTCGCTGAGTTCAAACGCCTGTTGCTGGCGCTGGTGCAGGGCTTCCATGGCGACATGGCCGAGCTGCCATTGATTGGCGAGCAGGAGCTTGAATTCCTGGTGCTGGGCTGTAATCAGAGTGAGCAGGCCTACCCACTGGAGACGAGCTACATCGAGCTGTTCGAGGCCCAGGTGGCAGAGCATCCGCAGCGTATCGCCGCCAGTTGCCTGGACCAGCAATGGAGCTACGACGAATTGAACCGTCGCAGTAACGGCCTGGGCCACGCCTTGATTGCGGCTGGTGTGGGCCTGGACCAACCGGTGGCGTTGCTGGCTGAACGTGGGTTGGACTTGCTCGGCATGATCATCGGCAGCTTCAAGGCCGGTGCCGGTTACCTGCCGCTGGACCCAGGGCTGCCCGGCCCGCGCCTGAGCCGCATCATCGACTTGAGCTGCACACCGTTGCTGGTGTGCACCGAAGCGTGCCGGGAACAGGCCATCAAACTGCTTGAAGGCTGCGACTGCCAGTTGCTGGTGTGGGAGGAAATCCCCGCCCGTGGCGAAAACCCCGGTGTCTACAGCGGCCCGGACAACCTTGCCTACGTGATCTACACCTCGGGTTCTACCGGCTTGCCCAAGGGCGTGATGGTCGAACAGCGTGGCATGCTCAATAACCAGTTGAGCAAGGTACCGTACCTGAGCTTGAGCGATGCCGATGTGATCGCCCAGACCGCGTCGCAAAGCTTCGATATTTCCGTCTGGCAGTTCCTCGCCGCGCCGCTGTTTGGCGCACGGGTGGACATCGTGCCCAATGCCATCGCCCATGATCCGCAAGGGCTGCTAGCTCACGTTCAAGCACAGGGCATCACCGTGCTGGAAAGTGTGCCATCGCTGATTCAGGGCATGCTGGCCCAGGAGCGCATCAGCCTCGACGGCCTGCGCTGGATGTTGCCGACCGGGGAGGCCATGCCGCCGGAGTTGGCCCATCAGTGGCTGCAACGTTACCCGCAGATTGGCCTGGTGAACGCCTACGGGCCGGCGGAATGCTCCGATGATGTGGCGTTCTTCCGCGTCGATCTGGCCTCGACCCGTGGCACTTACCTGCCAATTGGTACGCCGACCGACAATAACCGTTTGTACCTGCTCGATGGCGCCTTGGAGTTGGTGCCTCAAGGCGCGGTCGGTGAGTTGTGTGTCGCCGGCACCGGTGTCGGTCGCGGCTATGTCAGCGATCCGCTGCGCACCGCCCAGGTGTTTGTGCCCAACCCCTTCGGCGCGCCTGGCGAGCGACTCTACCGTACCGGCGACCTGGCGCGGCGCCGCAGCGATGGCGTGCTGGAGTATGTCGGTCGTATCGACCACCAGGTGAAGATTCGCGGCTACCGCATCGAACTGGGTGAAATCGAAGCGCGCCTGCACGAACAACCCCATGTGCGTGACGCGGCGGTGGGTGTGCAAGAGGGGGCCAACGGCAAGCACCTGGTCGGCTATCTGGTGGCAGCCGATGCCACGCTGGAACCGAATGAACAGCTGGAGCGCATCAAGCAACGCCTGCGTGCCGAACTGCCCGAATACATGGTGCCGCTGCATTGGCTCTGGCTTGAACGCCTGCCCCTGAATGCCAACGGCAAACTCGACCGCAAGGCCCTGCCGGCGCTGGAGATCGGCCAGTTGCACAGCCAGGACTACGTGGCGCCTCGCAATGAACTGGAAACCACTCTGGCCGGAATTTGGGCCGAGGTGTTGAGGGTTGAAAGGGTCGGGGTGCAGGACAACTTCTTCGAACTGGGCGGGCACTCGCTGCTGGCTACGCAGATCGCTTCGCGGGTGCAGAAGACGTTGCAGCGCGACGTGCCGCTGCGGGCGATGTTCGAGTGCAGCACAGTGGCGGAGCTGGCGGAGTATATCGACGGGTTGGCGGCCAATGAGATCAGTGCCGAGAAGGTGGATCGGTTGAGTGATTTGATGGCTGAGTTGGAGGGGTTCTAAGGCGCAAAGGGCGCTGTCCGTTGGTCGGGCAGCGCCGTTTTTTCAGCGCGAACTGTCAATTCTGACAGTAGGCGGGGGCGAAAAAATAGGACTCACTTAAGGGAGTGCCTTGGCCGGATTGGGCTGGTCGAGGATACCTACCTCTCTTGAACACGGAGTTCTGAAAATGGCCAAGCAAACCTCCACGCGTGAAGCCCCCTCAAATACCGACAATGCGCCAACGCCTTCAATTACGCCACAGCCGCAGGCGCTGGAAGTCGACGCGCCCATCATCTCCAGTGAGCTGTACGGGACGATTACGGCAGAAGCGATGGAGAAGGACTCATACCTGACTGTCGACTCGCGCATGGACAGGTTGGACATCACCATAAAGTTCAGCATAAAGGAGGCGCCAGAGATCCGCTTGAATGATGTTGTTGACTCAAGCGGGCAGCCGGGTGCCAGGGAAATCCTGATTCCGCAGAAATACCTGACCATGTCCATGGGGTACACGCTGGTCGTATGGTACGAGGGCACAGTGAGCGGTAAACCAGCTGTTTCACTGACCAAGGAAGTGGGGGTGACTTTTTACTCGGCAGAACAAAGTAAAGCGCTAGCACCTCGATTAAGAGATGAAAAGGTATTCCAAAATACGCCAACCTATGACATGCACGATCACCAAGGCGATGAGATAGTTGAAATACCTATTCCTCCACTCGCCCAGGTTGGAGATAAAATTTATTGCAGTGTCGTTATTGAGCAATTCAGTGGAAAACCCGTTTTCTATATCGTGGCTTACGGGTATGCATTAACGCTCGAAAATATAGTATCAGGCAAAAAACTTGAATTTCCGATTCCTCGTGGTTGGCTGGCACGTCAGAAGCCACGTTACGAATCAATTACTTGTCAGGCTGCCTGGATCACCAGTGGCGAGGAGCCCCAACCGCCGGCTGAAGTTGAAAATCCTGATGAAGAGACCCGGCTTCCCAGGAACGCTCTTCAAATCCAACATCGTCGTACCGCTGCTTTCATTGGGGATCAAGGCCTGGAGAATTTGCAGCCGCCCCATTTGCGGCAGTCTGCGTTTTTCGATGATAAGTGGTGCCTTAACCCGGAACTCACCAAAAACGGGGGCGATGTGGACGCGCCGCAGCTGGACACTTATGCAGGTGATCAGGTCTGCTTCTATGTCAGCGGGCCCGGCTATGGATCGAAGTTACTGGGTTGTGTGGAGATTAAAAACGATGGGGACCCGGCGTCCGTCAAGTTACCGCGCTGTGTGATTGCTTGTTTCTTTAATAAGCCGATGACGCTGAGCTATACCGTTCAATTTCCTAACCTGATGGGGCCAGAACCACAATCGCCGGAGCGAGTGGTCAATGTATTGATGCCTAGACTTTTTAAGGCGGAGATTGCAGAGGCAACTCACGGTAAGGTCAACCTCAATATTTTCGATGAGGACGCATCGGCGTTTGTTTATTTAGGGGACTATGCCACCTGCTCCGCATATTGCTGGATGTGGGTCACGGGCAAACATGAGGACGGGAGTGACTACCGTTTCGATATTTTGTCCGGGGCCCCCGTCACTGAAGAATGGCATAAAGGGGTAGAAGTATCGGTCTCCAGGCATAAGCTGCAGCAACTGGCCGATTGCAGCGACTTTACGTTGTGCTTTGCCGTGTCGTTCTGCGAGGGTTCCGATCGATTAGAAGCCATTGAGGCTCCGCCGGCGAGTTTCCATGTCATCCAGGAATACCTAGTGTTGCCCGCACCTGAAGTGGACAAGGCTGAGGGCGACGAGTTGGAGCCGTGGAACGCCCAGGATGGCGTTGATGTGGTAGTGAGTTACCAGCGTATGAGTGGCAGGCAAACCATCAAACTCTGCTGGAAGGACGATGAAGGCAATTATTG
Source organism: Pseudomonas sp. FJ2-5-13 (assembly GCF_029201605.1). Classification (NCBI taxonomy): domain Bacteria; kingdom Pseudomonadati; phylum Pseudomonadota; class Gammaproteobacteria; order Pseudomonadales; family Pseudomonadaceae; genus Pseudomonas; species Pseudomonas sp. FJ2-5-13. The sequence continues at coordinate 4,168,236 of NZ_CP104045.1, read as the reverse complement.
GCCGGTGGCCCCTCAAAATGGTAACGCAACAGGTACCGTAAGCTTCCATATACCGGTAGACGCGGTGATTGCCGCCATCGGTACCATGGTGGAAATCAGGTACTCAGTGACCACCTCCTGTGGGACTACGACGTCCGAGAGCCTGCCCCTGAAGGTGCTGGTGCCTCACCGTTTACCGACGCCTGTGGTGCGCCAGGCAACACCCGTCGCTACTCAGGACGGTGTCTTGAATCTAAGTACCTTTGCCGGTAACGCCGATATCGACATAGAGAAATGGTGGTTTATCCTGCTGCAGCAAAAAGGCAGGATGCACGCAGAAGGAACGCGGCAAAACGGCAGTCCATATGTGTTTGATGTATATCTGAAAAAACCAGTGACAGATACCAGCGTAGGATTATCAGATATCGTCAGGCGATCTGACTTGGCGGTTTTGAAGAATAACTCTGCGCTGACGTTTACATTTTTTGCCAGGCCCAACCCTCGTTCCGATCAAGGTGTTGAGGTCAAGTTTCCATCGTTAAGGCTGATTGCCCGCTATCAGTACAGAGATTTCACATCGTTTGCAGGCGGCAATCGAAACGGTTGGCTAGACGGAGCGGCATCTCAAGGCGAAAACAGAAGCGCCACGTTCTTTGGCAAGCCTTGCATAGCCAACGGCACGGCTTCCTCGGGCACCGCTGGCGTCATTCTGTACAAAAATCTGACTGGGCTGGAGGTGGGCCGTAGCTATCGCTTCAGTATGCTCGGCTGCACCTATAATGGGGCCGCCCCGTTACCACAGTTATATCTGCGTACTGATGCAGGTAACGTTAGCGCGGTAACAACGTTCACAGCCATGGCATGGAGAGAAATAGCGTTGGTTTTCGTCGCTTCCCGCTCCTCGATGCAGATGCAAATTGTATCTAACGTCGGTTCGGGAGCCAGCGGCAACGACTTCGCGATGACGGATTGTTTGATCGAGGACGTATAGCCTTGATGAAAGCCTGATCGAAAATGCTCCCGCCACATTGGCGGGAGCGTTTTGCGTCTACTGACTGCCCAAAATCTTCACCAACTTATCCGGCGAAGGCGCCCCTTGCTGCTGCTGCAACCCCCCCTTGTCATCCAGATAGAAAATCGCCGGCGTCGCCGATAACTCCAGTTCATCCATCAGCTTCATATTGGCATCAAGCTTGGCCTCAACCTCCGCCGGGATCTTCTCCAAGGCCTTGAGCTTGCTGCCTTTGCCGGCCGCTTCGTGCTCTTGCAGGGCTTTTTGCGGGTCTTTGGCGGCGAGCAGGGCGGCGGATTTTCCGGGGCTGTCTTCGCGAATGATGCCGACCATGATGTGGCGCAACTGCACCTTGCCGGCCTTGACCCACGGGCGGGCCTGTTCCCAGAACATGTTGCAGTACGGGCAGTTGGGGTCGCTGAACAGGTAGACGGTGCGCGGGGCGTTTTTATCGCCGTCCTGGATCCAGCTGCTGTTTTCCATCTTGGCCCAGACTTCCTTGGCCATCGGCGCATACACCAGTTTTTCCAGGGGCGCGGTGCTCAGGTCATTGCCCTGGGCGTCGTACAGGTTGCCGGCGATGACGTTTTTGCCGTCGGCGGTCAAGTACAGGGCCATGCCACGGTTCTGGTACTGGGCGGCGTAGCCGGTGAGGCCGCTGGGGGCATCGAATTTGCCGATGATCTTGGCGCCCTTGGCTTCGATCTGTTTGATCGGGGCCGGCAGGTCTTCGGCCTGGGCCAGCGCAGCGGCTAGCGTCAAAGGCAGCAGGGTCAGCAGGTGGCGGAGGCGAGGCATGTCGGTTTCCTTATCGTGGCGTTGTCGAAGGGTTCCATGGCGCGGGCCAGGCTGGCTTCGGAGAGTTCGCCCAGGTGGCTGTTGATCAGGCGCCCATCGGCTTGGTAGAACAGCGTAGTCGGCAGCGCCATGGAACCCACGGCCTGGCCAAGGCGGCCGCTGGCGTCGAACAGCACGTTGTCCAGGTTCAGGCCCTGGGTGGCCAGGTAGGTGCTGACGCTTTGCATGCTTTCGGCCTGGTTGACGAACAGGAAGGTCACGTCGGGGCGCATGCGCTGGGCGTTTTCCAGCACCGGCATTTCGCGTCGGCACGGCGGGCACCAGGTGGCCCACAGATTGATCACCAGCGGGCCGCCCTGATAGTCCGCCAGTTGCACCACCTCGCCATTGGCGTTGCGCAGGGTGATGTCCGGCAGGCGCGTGCCTTTTTCATACAGGCTCAGGGACAGGCTGGTCATGCCCCAGAACAACAGGCCGGTGATCACCCCGGCGCTGAGGGGCTTGCGCAGGGCTGGGCGACGCCAGCCGTACGCCAGCGTGCCAAGGATCAGCGCGATGATCCCGGGCCAGGCGAGAAAGCCGCCGTCACGCAGGTCGACCATCTCCACCCAGTCGTTGCTGTAATAACTCCAGTACATCAGCACAAAGCTGACCCGGGCGGCGAGCAGGCCCAGCAGGAACAGGCTGAACAGCACCGACTCCGGGTTTTCGCCGCCGCGCTTGGCCACGCGCCAGCCCACCAGGGTGGCGAGAATCAGCGCGCTGATCAGCAGCAGGTGATTCAGGGCGATGGCGAAGGTGCCGATGGTGAGGGTCAGCATCAGAGAGCGTCCCGCGTCTGGGTCCAGCGTTGCAGGAAGGCGGCGGCATCTACTTCGCCGGTGATGCGTTGGGCGCGGCGTTCTTCACCGTCCGGGCCGATCCACACGAAGCTCGGTGGCCCTGGCACTTTGTAGCGGCCCAGCAGCTCGCGGCTGGCGGCGTTGTCAGCGGTGACGTCCAGGCGTAACAGGCGCACGTCTTTGAGCGCGTCCATCACCTCGGGTTTGCCGAACACCTGTTTCTCCATGATCTTGCACGACACGCACCAGTCGGCGTAATAGTCCAACAGCACCCACTGGCCCTGGGCCTTGGCGCTGTCGAGTTGGCTTTGCAATACAGCCGGGTCGCTGACCGTGGTGAAGGCATCGTGAGCGCTGGGTGCAGCGGCGAGCCGCGAGCCGCTGTAGACCTTCAACGGTTGCCACAGCTCATCGCTGCCACCGGCCGCACCCACCACCAGCACCGCGCCCCACAGGCCCAGCACCAGGGAACCGGCGCCGAATACCTTGGCCGCCAGGCCGGACTCACGGGCCAGTGCCCAGCCACAGTACGCCATTACCAGCGCCAAGGCGCCCCACAGGCCGATCCACAGGCTGTCGCCGACCACCGGGCGAATCATCAGCACGGCGGTGCCCAGGAACAGGAAACCGAAGACGCCCTTGAGCACATTCATCCAGGTGCCCGGCTTGGGCAGGAAGCGATTGCCCACGGTCACCAGCAGCAACAGCGGAATGCCGATACCGATGCCCATGGCAAACAGGATCAGGCCACCGTGCAGCGCGTTGCCGCTCTGGGCGATGTACAGCAGGGCGCCAGCCAGGGGCGCGGTCATGCATGGGCCCACCAGCAGGCCGGACAACGCGCCGAGCACACCGGCACCCACCAGGCTGCCACCGCTTTGCTGGCGGCTGACGTTATCGAGGCGGTCGCGCAGGAAGGCGGGCAGTTGCAATTCAAAGAAGCCGAACATCGGCAGGGCGAGCAGCACGAACAACGCTGCAAAGCTGCCGAGGATCCACGGCGTTTGCAAAAGCGCGGCGAGGTTGGCGCCGAGCAACGCGGCCATCACCCCCAGGGCGGCATACACCAGCGCCATGCACACCACGTAGCTGCCGGCCAGGGCAAAGCCACGGCGCGGGCTGGCGCCACTGCCCACCACCAGGCCGGCGAGGATCGGCAGCATCGGCAACGAGCAAGGCGCAAACGCCAACAGCAGGCCCAGGCCGAAGAACACCAGCAGGCTCCACCCCAGGCTGCGCTGCTGCAGGCCGCTGGCCAGGCTTTGATCCTGGGCCTGCGCGGTGGCGGCGACGGCCGGGTTGCCGCCCAGGTCCACGGTGATCGACTGCGGCGGATAGCACAGGCCCGCATCGGCGCAGCCCTGCCAGCCGAGCTTGACCTGGCCGGTGGTGCCAGCGGGGATCTTCACTTCCAGGCCCTGGCGATACACTTGCTGCTCGCCAAAGAACTCGTCGCTATGGGCTTCACCCTCGGGCAGCACGGGCTTTTCGGCCAGGCCGTCGAACTTCATGCGCTGCTGGTACAGGTAGTAACCGTCGGCAATCTGCCAGAACAGCTGGGTTTCGCCGCTTTCAAGACGTTCGGAGGTAAAGGCGAAGGCTTTGCCCACCGGGAGGAAGTCGGGTTTGGTTTCGAAGGGGCTGCCCGGCGCTGCCTGGGCGAATCCCGCGAACAACACCAGCAGAAAGGTAAACAGATGCCGCATGGTCAAGCCTTAGTTCGATGCAAGTGAGGCACACAATGTGTGGCGTTGATTAACCGATGATTAACCGCCGCTATTCTAGAGTGTAGGGATTATCCGGTGTTGCGAACTTTAACGGCATAATGCGCGCTTAATCCGTGACTTTTCTAATCGCGCCATCATTCATGAAGGGTTAACCATGCACGTACTGGTCTGTGAAGACGACGAACTGATCGCCAGTGGCATTGTGGCCGGCCTGACCGCCCAGGGCTTTACCGTGGAACGCGTGGCCACGGCCTCGGCTGCGCGGGCGATGCTCAAGGCCGCCGCCTTCGACATCATGGTGCTCGACCTTGGCTTGCCCGACGAAGACGGCCTCAAGCTGCTGCAACAACAGCGCAGCCAGGGGTTGGAGATTCCGGTGCTGATCCTCACCGCGCGGGACTCGGTGACCAACCGCGTCGATGGCCTGCAAGCTGGCGCCGACGACTACCTGCTCAAGCCCTTCGACCTGCGCGAACTCGCCGCGCGCCTGCAAACCCTGCTGCGCCGGGTGGCGGGGCGCAGCGTCAACCTGATCGAACATGGCCGCCTGGCCTACGACCCCAGCAGCCGCGAGACCTTCCTCGGCGGCCAGCCGGTGGACCTGTCCCGGCGCGAACAGGCGTTGTTGCAGGCGCTGTTGCACAACAAGGGCCGCGTACTGTCCAGCGAACAGCTCAAAGACAGCGTCTACGGCTTCAGCGACGAACTGGAAAGCAACGCGCTCAACGTGCATATCCACCACCTGCGGCGCAAGTTGGGCAACGGCATCGTCGAAACCGTCAGGGGGCTGGGCTATCGCCTGGGCACGGCTGATGGGGGAGAAAACACCCCGTGATGAGCTTGCGTCTGCGCCTGACGTTCAAGCTGGGCGCCGCTTTTGTACTGATCTGGGTGCTGGCGGCTGCCTGGATGCTCAACGATTTGCGCAACCAGATGATGTTTTCCCTCGACCAGCGCCTGGTGGCTTCGGCGCGCATGGTGGCCGGGCTCACCGAGCAGATGCCGGGCCTGGCCAGCGTCAGCGGGGGCGCGCATTTGCGCACTGAACAGTTGAATGTGCCGGGCGGCATGGCCTGCCAGGTCAGTTCCTTGCGCGGCGAGATCCTGGCGCGCAGCCATACTACGCCTGAGGAAGGGCTGGAGTCGCGCCGCAGCGGTTTTCGCGACCAGATCATCGACGGCGTGGGCTGGCGCAGTTTTACCCTGTCCCGTGGCGACTTGCTGATCACCACCGCCGACCGCCAGGTGGAGCGCGAGGCCCTGAACCTGTCGATCCTGCTGGCGGCGTCGGTGCCGGTCGGCGTGGCGTTGCTGGGCTGCCTGTGCCTGCTGTGGCTGGGCATCGGCCAGAGCCTGGTGCCGCTCAACCGTATGCGTGACGCGCTGATGCGGCGCAGTGCCGATTCCCTCGAACCCTTGCAGATTCACCCGTTGCCCAGCGAACTCAAACCGTTGCTCGACACCCAGAACCAACTGCTGCAACGCATCGCCAAGACCATCGAGCGCGAACGTCGCCTGACCGGTGACGCCGCCCATGAACTGCGCAGCCCGTTGACCGCGATCAAGACCCACCTGCAAGTCGCACGCATGACCGAGGGGGCGGCCCGCGACCAGTCCCTGGCGCACGCCGAGGAGGGCGCCGACCGCTTGCATCGCACCCTGGAGCAACTGCTGTTGCTGGCGCGGGTGGAGGGCAGCCTGTCGTTTGATGATGGCCTGCAATCGAGTGCAGAGGAAGTCGCCAGGTTGGCGATCCAGGATGCCAACGCCGGTGACAATTCACGCATCGATCTGATCCTGGCGCCGGATCTTTCCCCTGTTCCAGTGGCAATGCCCGTGGGCCTGGCCGTCGCGGCCTTGCGTAACCTGCTGGACAACGCCTTGCGCCATACCCCGGTCGATACCCGCGTGGAACTGCAGGTGTTTTCTACCCCGGATAACGTGGTGTTCCGCGTGCGTGACCATGGCCAGCAGATCTCCAGCGAAGACCTGCAATACCTCACCCAACGTTTCTGGCGCAATGGCAGCAGCGAAGGCTGTGGCTTGGGCTTGGCGATTGTCCAGGCGATCGTGCAGCGCTGCTCCTGCTCGTTGCATTTTGACAGCCAGCCCGACGGCATGCGGGTCGACCTGGGTATGCCATTGCGGCGCTGAACTGACTTTTCACGTGGCAAATAATTACCGCCCGCCTGAAGCTCAAGCCTTCAGGATGGCGGTAATTTTTTTGCGCTTGAACGGGCCGAATGAGTCGGCCTGAATTGAAAAGGACCGTTCTTATGTTGGTGATCGACACCAGTTTCCCCGCCAGGGATTTCAACGACCGCCGCGGCGAAACCGTGCAACAGGTGGTTGTGCACTACACCGCTTCGCCCTTTGCTTGCTCACTACGCACCCTCACCCAAGATGGCGTCAGCGCCCACTATCTGTTGCCCGACCCCGATGAATCCAGCTACCGCGCTGCCGGTTATGAAGAGCTGCGGGTGTTTCGCCTGGTGGACGAGGGTCAGCGCGCCTGGCATGCAGGCGTGAGCTATTGGGCGGGGAAGGCCGACCTCAACAGCCGCTCGATGGGCATTGAAATCGTCAACCTGGCGCGCGATGACGCGGGCGTCTTTACCTTTCCTGAATATGCACCGGCGCAGGTTGATGTATTGATTGAATTGCTTCGCGACCTGCTGGAACGCTATCCGCAGGTCGGCCCTACTGACTGGCTCGGGCATTCGGACGTGGCCTACTGGCGCAAGAGCGACCCAGGGCCTCGGCTGCCGTGGCGGGTGCTGCATGAAGCCGGCATCGGGGCCTGGTTTGATGAGTCGACCCGGGCGATGTACCAGCGCCGCTTTTGTCTCGGCTTGCCGCCGGAAGTGGAAGTGGAGCGGGCGTTTCAGCGGTATGGCTACAAGCCCGCGCAGAATCGCCGGGCCTTTGAGCAGCGCACCCGAGCGTTCCAGATGCACTTTCGGCCACGGGATTATTGTGGGTTCCTGGATGCAGAGACTTGCGCGATCTTGTATGCACTGAACGAAAAGTACCGTGGGATTTGATGCCGAGCACTGTTCAAATGTGGGTCCCCATGTGGGAGAGGGCTTGCCCCCGTGACGGCCTGACAGCCGACGTCGATCAAACTGTGGGAGCTGGCTTGCCTGCGATGACGGCCTGCCAGCCGACGCCTATCTCTCTGACACCCCGCAATCAAACTGTGGGAGCGGGCTTGCTCGCGAAGGCGGCCTGGCAGTCAACACAGTTGGACCGGGTACATATCCGTTATTTAGGTAACGGCCACCTAGGGTTCCGCCCTGACGGCGGCTCACTTTCGAAAAGCGCGAAAGTAAGCAAAGCGCTCTTGCCCCACCACTCGGCACCTCGCTTAGGCTCGGTGTGCCCGTAATCCGCCAGTGATTTGGGGGGCCGCCGCCACGCGCCATCCATGGCGCGGGGCGGCTAAACCGGCATCCCTGCCGGTTTACCCCCCAAATCCCTGTCGAATTCCGGCCAGCGTGGTTTAACGGGGCGCCTGAGATCAAAAGCAGATCAAGAGCGGCTCGCTTCGCATCGTGGTTACCGGTGGCTGCGGCGAACTGCACAGTCGGTAAATATCCGACCAACCTCCTAAATCCCCATGCATCTGAAGCGTCTCCACAACAGGAAATCCGTGCGCATGCCCTTGGGCCAGACGCCAACGGATCGGCAGTTTGGTCACGATCATCAGCGTATTGAGGGATCCAGAGATGTCAGTCGCTACCAGCCGTATCGAAGACGCCCCGGTGCAGGCCGCGGAAACGCTCTATCAGTTTGACGAAAGCCCGCTGCTGGCCCGTCAGCGCCAGCAGGAATCCAACGCCCGCAGTTACCCACGGCGCATTCCCCTGGCGCTCAAGCGCGCCAAGGGCATTTATGTGGAAGACGTTGAGGGGCGCCGGTTCATCGATTGCCTGGCCGGTGCCGGCACCCTGGCGCTGGGGCATAACCACCCGGTGGTGATCCAGGCCATCCAGCAAGTGTTGAGCGACGAACTGCCCCTGCACACCCTGGACCTGACTACGCCGGTCAAGGATCAATTCGTGCAGGACCTGTTCGGTTTGCTGCCTTCGGAGCTGGCGCGGGAAGCCAAAATCCAGTTCTGCGGCCCCACCGGCACCGATGCGGTGGAAGCCGCGTTGAAGCTGGTGCGCACCGCCACCGGGCGCAGCACTGTGCTGTCGTTCCAGGGCGGCTATCACGGCATGAGCCAGGGCGCGCTGAGTTTGATGGGCAGCCTGGGGCCGAAGAAGCCCTTGGGCGCCTTGCTCGGCAATGGCGTGCAATTCCTGCCCTTCCCGTATGACTACCGTTGCCCGTTCGGCCTGGGTGGCGCTGAGGGTGTGCGGGTCAACCTGCATTATCTGGAAAACCTGCTCAACGATCCGGAAGCCGGCGTGTTGCTGCCGGCGGCGGTGATTGTCGAAGTGGTCCAGGGTGAGGGCGGTGTGATCCCGGCGGACCTCGACTGGCTGCGTGGCCTGCGCCGTATCACCGCGCAAGCGGGGGTGGCGTTGATCGTTGATGAAATCCAGAGTGGCTTTGGGCGTACCGGCAAAATGTTTGCCTTCGAACACGCTGGCATCATCCCGGATGTGGTGGTCATGTCCAAAGCCATTGGCGGCAGCCTGCCACTGGCGGTGGTGGTGTACCGCGACTGGCTCGACACCTGGCTGCCGGGTGCCCATGCCGGGACCTTCCGCGGCAATCAAATGGCGATGGCGGCGGGCTCGGCGGTGATGCGCTACCTCAAGGATCACGACCTGGCAGGCCATGCGGCGGCCATGGGCGAGCGCCTCGGTGAACACCTGCGCCTCCTGCAGCGCGACTTCCCGCACCTGGGGGATATCCGTGGGCGTGGGCTGATGCTGGGGGTGGAGCTGGTAGACCCGACGGGCACGCCTGACAGTCAGGGCCACCCACCGGTGCATCGCCAGTTGGCACCGCTGGTGCAGCGCGAATGCCTCAAGCGCGGGCTGATCCTGGAACTGGGCGGGCGCCATGGCAGTGTGGTGCGCTTTTTGCCGCCGCTGGTGATCACCGCTGGCGAAGTCGACCAGGTGGCCGAGATTTTCGGGCGCGCCTTGGCAGCGGCCGTGGCCAGCGTCTAATTTTCCAGGCCCTTGGTACGTTTCTATAGATATCAGTGCTGCGCGTGGTGCGCAGCCAGCCTTTGAGCGACGGAGAACAGCAATGACCTCAGTATTTGACCGCGACGACATCCTCTTTCAGGTAGTGGTCAACCATGAAGAACAGTATTCGATCTGGCCCGACTACAAGGCCGTGCCAGAAGGCTGGCGCACCGTGGGCAAGAGCGGCATGAAGAAAGAATGCCTGGCCTACATCGAGGAAGTGTGGACCGACATGCGCCCGTTGAGCCTGCGCCAGAAAATGGATGGCGCGGCCCTCGCCAACTGATTCACCTGGGTTCAAATGTGGGAGGGGGCTTGCCCTAATGCCGATCAGTCAAGCGAACGCAATGCTTAAAGCCGCGAAGATCAAATGTGGGAGCGGGCTTGCTCGCGAAAGCGCGATACCAGTCACTGGATGCGCTGACTGACCCACCGCATTCGCGAGCAAGCCCGCTCCCACACGGGATCTGCGTTTAACTGACAGGCATCAGGGAAGTCCGCTCCCACATCAAGCATTACAGGGGGGTGTGGGTGTAGAGGTAGTCCGTCGCCAACGACGCCAGCGTTCTCACGCCCACCACCAATGCCGACTCATCCACAAAGAACCCAGGGTTGTGATTCGGCGCCGCCTTGCTCATGTCCTGGTCCCGTGGGGTCACCCCCAGGAACACAAACAACCCCGGCGCCTCCTTGGCATAGAACGAGAAGTCTTCGGCGCCACCTACCAATGGGCCTTGCACCACATCATCCTGAGCCGCCCAGCGCAGGCTCGGCAGCATTTTCTCGGTCAACGCCGGGTTGTTGATGGTGGGGTCGTACTTCTCGATGATCGTCACTTCGGCCTTGGCGCCACCGCTTTCGGCGATTTTCTCTACGGTTTGACGCACGTCTGCATGCAGCTTCTGGCGAATGCCGTAGTCGTAGGAGCGAATGGTGCCGCTCATGTCCAACGACTCGGGGATGATGTTGTAGCGGGTGCCACCGTTGATGGTGCCGATGCTCACCACGGAAGGGAATGACGAAATATCGGTGCGGCGGCTGACCACGGTCTGCAGGCCGACAATGGTTTGCGCGCCGACGGTGATCGGGTCGATACCGTCCCAGGGGCGGCCGGCGTGGGTCTGTTTGCCGAGGATTTTGATGCGCAGGTCATCGGAGCTGGCCAGGGTCGGGCCCGGGCGGTAGGCGATTTGCCCGGCAGGCACACCGGCCCACACATGCAGGCCGAACACCGCGTCAGGCTTGGGCGCTTTCATCACGCCTTCCTGCACCATCATCTTTGCGCCCCAAGTGTTCTTGCCGTCGGGGATAAAGTCGCTGGGGCCTTCTTCGGCCGGTTGGAAGTAAAACACCACGGTGCCGGGCAGGCGCTCGCTCATTCCCGTAAGAATCTTCGCAGTGCTCAGCAGGATGGCGGTATGGGCGTCGTGGCCGCAGGCGTGCATCACGTCGACTTCCTTGCCCAGGTAGGTGCCCTTGGCTTTGGAGGCGAAGGGCAGGTCGGCGACTTCCTTGACCGGCAGCGCATCCATGTCGGCGCGCAGGGCCACGGTCGGGCCGGGCAGGGCGCCTTTCAAGATGGCGACGACGCCGGTGCGGGCCACCCCGGTCTTCACCTCAAGGCCGAGTTCGCGCAACTGTTTGGCGACCAGCTCGGCGGTGCGGGTTTCGGTATTGCCCAGTTCGGGGTGGGCGTGGATATCGCGGCGGGTTTCCAACAGGCTGGGTTCGAGGATTTTCGCCTGGGCGGCAATTTCCTCCCGGGCACTGTCCTGGCCGCTGCTGGCGGCAATCACGGCACTGCTTGCGACCGCGCCGAGCAACCCCAAAACCCATTGGTGTGTCAGACCGTTCATACGCATACCAACCTCTCCTTGCTTATTGTTGTGGATCTTTCTCCTGCACGCTGCCGGCGGTCAGCACCTGCACGCTCAAGCGCGGCGTTGCCAGGTCAAGCCCGGCTTCATCCAGGTGCCGCTTGAGCGACAGGTTGAACGCCCGCGACACTTCCCACTGCTTGATCGGCGCAGTCTTGAAGCGTGCGCGCAGGATCGCGCTGCCGGACTCGAAACTTTCCACGCCCTGGATCTCCAGCGGAGACCAGATATTGCGGCGTTGCAGCGGGTCGTTGCGCATGGCATGGCCGACGTCGCGCATCAGTTTGATCGCGTCGTCGATTTCCATGTTGTAGGGGATCGCCACGCGGAAGATCGCGTAGCCGAATTCGCGGGAGTAGTTCTTGATGCTCTTGATTTCGCTGAACGGGATGGTGTGCACGATGCCGTCGATATCGCGCAGGCGCACGGTACGGATGGTCAAGCCTTCCACCGTGCCGAGGTGGCCGCCCACATCCACGTAGTCGTCGATGGCCAGGGAGTCTTCGATGATAATGAACAGGCCGGTGATCAAGTCTGCCACCAGCGACTGCGCACCAAAACCGATGGCGATACCGATCACACCCGCACCGGCCAGCAGGGGCGTGACGTTCATGCCCATGTTCGCCAGGGCGACGATGGCGGCGATGATGAAAATGGTCACGAACAGCACGTTGCGGATCAACGGCATCATGGTCTGCGCACGGGCGTTGGCCAAGCCTTTGCGCGAACGCGTCAGGGCGTGGTGAATGGCCGTGTCGCTGAGGATCCAGATCAGCCAGGCAAACAGCAACGTGCCCGCGAGGCCAAACAGCTTGACGGCTATTTCATGACCGTCACCTTCGGTAAAGCGAATCATCGACAGGCCCCACACCCGCAGCCCCAACTCGATAAACACCAGCCACACCACCAAGTGCACCAAGGTGTAGACGAAGCCTTTAAGGCGCTCGGAATACAGTGCATGGCGCTTGTGCCCGCGGTGCGGCTTGAGGGCGTGGCGGCGCACCAGGCCGTTGATCACCATGCACAGCACCAGTAACACCGTGCACAGCAGCGACTGGCGCAGGGCGGTGCTGGTGTCGCCGGCGGAGAGGAAGGTGGCGAACAGCGAAATGCCCACCAGCAACAGCGCCGGCAGGTACCAGAAGGTGCCGATGATCGACAGGGTATCGGTGAGCGCACGGCGGTTGAGGCGGCGCGACAGCGGCTGGTTGCGGATCAGGTGCGCAATCGGCCGGCGGAATCGCAGGATAAACACCCCGGTGGACAACGCCGCCATTACATTGGCCACGGTCGCGGCAGTGTGGGCCAGGTGCTGGCCGAGGGCTGCAACCAGGCGCGGGTCGCTCAGGGCTTCACCGAAGGCGGCAAAACTGCCGATCCACCACAGCGGGCGGAACGCCTGGTGGCGCAGGATATACAGGGCGCGGTGGCGGTGCGGGCCGTCGAGCAGCGAGAAGGCAATCACGCAGATGGCCGAGAAGCAGGTGCCGACCACCAAGGCATAGGCCAGCACCATGGCCAACGATTTACCCAGGGATGAAGGCAGGGCGTAGCTCAGGTACACCGTGATCACCAGGGCGATCAGCCAGGGGCCCAGCTTGCGCAGGGCGAAGCGCAACATGTCCCAGGTGCGCGGGTGCTGCGGCAGCTCTTCGGGCAGTCCGAAGCGCTCGCGCACCCGGTGGCTGAGCCAGATCAGCGCGGCGGCCAGCAGGCTCCACACCGCCAGGATCACAGCAAAACCGAAGATGATCGGCAGCCATTCGCTGGCCGGCAACATCAGCGCGGCGAGTTCATCCTTGGCCAGGTCGACTTCATTGGACCAACGCCCCAGCGGGCTGTCGGCGCCGGAAAACTGCTGCTCAAAGCCCGACAGCGTACTGCCGATCAACCCGAGTACTCCGAGTTCGGCGGCGGGCTGGGCCTTTTGCGTGGCGGCGCGCAGCTTTTTCAGGTCGCTGAGCAACTGGGTGCGTTGCTGGTCGTTTTCGAGGGTCTTGATCACTTCGTCCAGCGACTGCCCCAGGGGCACTTCGGCCTGGGGTTGGGTCTTGCTGGAACCGCCCAGCATCCCCGGTAAGCCCACGGCTTGGGCGGACGTTAGCGGCAGCAGCGTGAGCAGAGCGATCAGCAGGTAGCAGGGCAGGGCAAACAGACGGGAGAACACGAGGCGGTCAACCTTGAAAACGACGAATTGACCGAGTGTACGAGGCCGCTATGCCCAATGCGAGCGCATTTGTCACTGCGCCAGTTTGGCGAGGATCTTGTAGAGCACGGTGCCGAGGATCAACAGCATGCCGATCCACATGCCAAACACGCCCAGAGGCTTGTCGCGAAAGTTGAAGCCGACCGCGAGCATGATCATGCCGATCACGATGGGGATCAGCATGGCGTGGAAGGAGGACATTGAGATCATGGCGGAGGCGGCCTTGTCGGATTGGAAGTTCTGACAAGTCTAGGCCGGATTGGCAGAAGTGCAGTTGATGTGAGTCAGATAGCTTTATGTCTGTTTGGAAACCCATCGCGGGCAAGCCCGCTCCCACATTTGATCTGTGAATACATTCAAGTGTGGGAGCGGGCTTGCCCGCGATGGGCGCGCCTCGGTCTCAGGGCAAATCGCGGCTGGCGTAAAACGCCCCCAGCACCTTGACCAGATGCGCCAGGTCATGGCTGCCGCACAGCTCGCGGATCGAGTGCATGGCAAAGGTCGGCAAGCCGATGTCCACCGTACGCACGCCCAGGTGGCTGGCGGTAATGGGGCCGATGGTCGAGCCACAGCCCATGTCGCTGCGCACCACGAAGCTTTGCACCGGCACTTCCTGGGCCATGCACAGGTGGCGGAAGAACCCGGCGGTTTCGCTGTTAGTGGCGTAGCGCTGGTTGCTGTTGACCTTGATCACCGGGCCGGCGTTGAGTTTCGGACCGTGGTTGGCGTCGTGTTTCTCGGCGTAATTGGGATGCACGCCGTGGGCGTTGTCTGCCGACACCAGCAGGGATTTTTGAATGGTGCGTACGAATTCTTCACCTTCGGGCAATAGGCGACGCAGGGTCTGTTCCAGCATCGGGCCATCGGCACCGCAGGCCGAGCAGGAGCCGACTTCTTCGTGGTCGTTGCACACCAGCACGCAGGTTTCATCGGTGTCGCTGGTGAGCAAGGCCTGCAAACCGGCGTAGCACGACAGCAGGTTGTCCAGGCGCGCGCCGGCGATGAAGTCGCCATTGAGGCCGATCACGGCGGCACTCTGGGTGTCGTAGAAACTCAGCTCGTAGTCGAGCACCACATCGGCATTCAACCCGTGCTCGCGGGCCAACTGTTCGGTGAGCACGGCGCGAAAGTCCACGCGCTCGTCACCGGCAAACTGCGCGAGGATCGGCGGCAGCTCGGTCTGGGCATTGATCGCCCAGCCTTGGTTGGCTTCACGGTTGAGGTGAATGGCCAGGTTGGGAATGATGGCGATCGGCAGCTTGAAGTCGATCAGTTGGCTCTCGACCTTGCCATCGCGGCGGAAGGTGACACGGCCAGCCAGGGACAGGTCGCGGTCGAACCAGGGCGCCAACAGTGCGCCGCCGTAGACTTCCACGCCCAGTTGCCAGAAGCCCTGGCGTTGCAGCTCCGGCTGGGGCTTGACCCGCAGGCATGGGCTGTCGGTGTGGGCGCCGACCATGCGGATACCGTCCTGCAGCGGCGATTGGCGGCCGAGCTTGAAGGCGATGATCGAGGAGTCGTTGCGGGTCACGTAGTAGCGACCGTTGGCCTCGGTGGCCCAGGTGTCGCGCTCGTCGAGACGCTGGTAACCGGCCGCTTCCAGGCGCTGGGCCAGGGCAGCAGTGGCATGAAAAGGAGTAGGGGAGGCCTTGAGGAAGTCGATCAGGCCTTGATTCAACGCTTCGCGCATAAATAGCTCCAGACAGCAATGCGCGGAGTTTACCGTATTGGTTTGACTCGGTGTCTAGAACTGACACCGAACTAAATGTGGGAGCGGGCTTGCTCGCGAAGGCGGTGTCTCAGTCACAGTTGTGTTAACTGAACCGTCGCCTTCGCGAGCAAGCCCGCTCCCACATTTTGATCGTGTTGCCAAATTTAAAACGGTGCAGGGCACTCGAAGCGCAGGCGCTCGCCGCTTTGCGGATGGGTGAAGCTGAGCATGCTTGCATGCAGGCACAGGCGTGGCCAGGCGGCAAGGGCTTGTTCATAGGCATACAAACCATCACCGAGCAGCGGGTGGCCGATGGAGAGCATATGCACGCGCAACTGGTGCGAGCGCCCGGTGATGGGGGTCAGCTCCACGCGGCACCAGTCGCCGCAACGCTCCAGCACTTTCCAGAAGGTCAGCGCATGTTTGCCGAACTCATGGTCGACCACATGGCGAGGCTTGGTCGGCGGGTCGTAGCGCAGAGGCAGGTCGATGCTGCCGCTGTCCAGTGCCGGTTGGCCCCAGGCCAGGGCGGTGTAGGCCTTTTCTGTTTCGCGGTCGTGAAACTGGCGGGACAGTTCGCGGTGGGTATCCGCGTCCCGGGCCAGCAGGATGATCCCCGAGGTTTCCCAGTCCAGGCGATGGACGATGCGGGCTTCGGGGTAGCCGTTTTCCTGCAGGCGGGTGATCAGGCAGTCCTTGTTGTCGTCGGCGCGGCCAGGCACCGAGAGCAGCAGGGTGGGCTTGTTCACCACCAGGACAGCGTCGTCCTGATGCAGGATATGGATATTGGACAGCGGCATTAAACAGCCTCGTAACAAACGCCAACGGCGGCTCCACTGACCGCCCCCTCACCCTGTAGGAGCGAGCTTGCCCGCGAAGAACTTATCGGCACTGCGTTCATTGAGGTTAAACGCGGTGTTCTCAGGTTTTTCGCGAGCAAGCTCGCTCCTACAGCAGTACAGGGCCAGGTAGCAGAGCCGCCGTGGCGACCGCCCGTTCGATCAACGATCGGGCAGGGTGATATTGAGTTCCAGAATCGAGCAGCTGCCGTCATTTTCCAGGGCGACATGCACGTCATCGTTGCCGATATTGACGTACTTGCGGATCACCTCGACCAGTTCCTTCTGCAAGGCTGGCAGGTAGTCCGGGGTGCTGCGTTGGCCGCGTTCGTGCGCCACGATGATCTGTAGACGCTCTTTCGCGACCGATGCGGTACTGGGTTTTTTGTTGGCGCGAAAGAAGTCGAGAAATTTCATTGTTTAGTTGCCTCCAAAGATACGCTCGAAGAATCCCTTCTTCTTGACATCGAGGAAGCGGTGTTCCACGGTCTTGCCCAGCAAGCGATCCACGGCATCGCTGTACGCCTGGCCGGCGTCGCTCTGGTCGTCAAGAATCACCGGCACGCCCTGGTTGGATGCCTTCAGGACGGCCTGGGATTCCGGAATCACGCCCAGCAGAGTCACGGCGAGGATTTCCTTCACGTCTTCAACGCCGAGCATTTCGCCATTGTTGACGCGCTCCGGGTTGTAGCGAGTGAGCAGCAGGTGTTCCTTGATCGGGTCCTGGCCTTCTTCGGCGCGCTTGGACTTGCTGGCCAACAGGCCCAGCATACGGTCCGAGTCACGTACCGAGGACACTTCCGGGTTGGTCACCACGATGGCTTCATCGGCGAAGTACATCGCCAGGTGAGCACCGGTTTCGATACCGGCCGGCGAATCGCACACCACGTATTCGAAGGTTTCCTTGAGCTCGGCCAGAACCTTGCCCACGCCTTCCTTGGTCAGCGCGTCTTTGTCACGGGTCTGGCTGGCGGCCAGCACGTACAGGTTCTCAAGGCGCTTGTCCTTGATCAGGGCCTGTTGCAGGTTGGCTTCGCCGTTCACCACGTTGACGAAGTCATACACCACGCGGCGCTCGCAGCCCATGATCAGGTCAAGGTTACGCAGGCCGACGTCGAAGTCGACGATGACTGTCTTGTGGCCGCGCAGAGCGAGGCCGGTACCGATAGCGGCGCTGGTGGTGGTCTTACCCACACCACCCTTGCCGGATGTAACCACGAGAATCTTGGCCAAGGTGTTTCACCCCTAAGGAAAAAGGACTTTCGGTCCCTGAAAAACATCTCTTGGAGCTCGCCGCAGGCGGACAGCCTTTGCAGGAAAAAGCCGGGGTTTCCATGGGAAAACACCAACTTCCAAAAAGTCCTACACAAGTCTTGCCGGTTTCGCTTTGCTATCAGAGTCTAGAGATGCTTGGAAAATGCGGCAGTATCCGTTAAAGACGGATGATGTTCAACACATCGCCCGACAGGTTGACCTGTACCGAAGCGCCCCACAGTGGATCGCGGCGCAAATCTTCGGAAACCTTGTACTGACCCGCGATGGAAACCAGCTCAGCGGTCAACTGCTGGCAAAAAATACGCGCCTTGGTATCACCCTTGATGCCGGCCAGGGCGCGTCCGCGCATCGGGCCGTATACATGGATGTTGCCATCGGCAAGAAGTTCCGCCCCCGGGCTGACCGAGGAAACCACCACAAGGTCGCCGCCCTGGGCGTAAATCTGCTGCCCGCCGCGCACAGGCGAGGTGATGATCTTGGTTGGCCTGATCGTAGGCTCGGGCGGTTTTTCCGGTTTTTTCTTTTCTTCGCCGACCGATGGTTCCAGCGCACGCTCGCGGGCGCCGGACGGTGGCAGTACTGGCAGTTCAATGGCGATGGCGGCGGCAATGTCTTCGATGCGGCTGGCACGGATGGCCAGTGTACGCAGGCCATGGGAGCGGCATACGCGCATCAGCCCGGGCAAATCAATCACGCCCTGGCCGGCCGGCAGCTTGTCCAGGGCCAGCACCAGCGGGGCGTTGTTGAAGAAGTTCGGCGCCAGGGCGACCTTGGCGGCCAGTTGGCGGTCCAGGGCGTCGAGGTCATTGCGGGCCAGTTCCAGCACGGTAATGGCGAGCATGCTGCCTTTTAGCTGGAACACGGGATCTTGGTCTAGCGGTTCGGTTTGGCTCATGGTCGGCGAAAGCGGCTTGTCACGAAAAGTGTCGAGACTTATAACGAGAACACTCACCCGCCGCAAGCCGAGTCGAACCGTTGTAGAATGCGCGGCCCTTGTCTTTACCGGAATCTGTAATGGATCGCCCGCGTTTTCGAGCTGTATTTCTTCACCCGCGTTTTTGGCTGCTATGGCTGGGGCTCGGCCTGCTGTGGCTGGTCACTCAATTGCCGTATCGGGCCCTGCTGACCATTGGTCGCCTGCTGGGCGCGGGCATGTACCGCGTGGCCGGTGATCGTCGCCGTATTGCGGCGCGTAACCTCGAGCTGTGCTTCCCGGAAAAATCCGCCAAGGAACGCAAACGCCTGCTCAAGGAAAACTTCGCTTCCACCGGCATCGCCTTCTTTGAAATGGCCATGAGCTGGTGGTGGCCCAAGCCGCGCCTGGCGCGCCTGGCCCATGTCGAAGGGCTGGAACACCTCACCCAGGCGCAGTTGGACGGCAAGGGCGTGATCCTCATGGCGCTGCACTTCACCACCCTGGAAATCGGCGCGGCGCTGCTGGGGCAAAAGCACACCATTGACGGCATGTACCGCGAACACGGCAACCCGTTGTTCGACTTTATCCAGCGCCGTGGCCGCGAACGCCACAACCTCGATTCCCTGGCCGTGGAGCGTGACGACGTGCGCGGCATGCTCAAGCTGCTGCGCGCCGGCCGGGCCATCTGGTACGCGCCAGACCAGGACTACGGCGCCAAGCAAAGTATCTTCGTGCCGCTGTTCGGCATCCAGGCCGCCACCGTCACCGCCACCAGCAAGTTCGCTCGCCTGGGCAAGGCGCTGGTGGTGCCGTTTACCCAGGAGCGCCTGGCTGACGGCAGCGGTTACCGCCTGGTGATCCATGCGCCGCTGACCGACTTCCCGGGTGAAACCGACGAGGCCGACTGCCTGCGCATCAACCAGTGGGTCGAAGCCTCGGTACGCGAATGCCCCGAGCAATACCTGTGGACGCACCGCCGCTTCAAGAGCCGGCCACCGGGTGAGCCCAAGTTGTACGAAAAGCGCCGTCGATAACCCCAACCCCTTCTCACATGGAGTGACGCAATGCGCCCAGCGGAACCGGTCACAGGTTTGATTCTTTCCGGCGGCGGGGCGCGCGCGGCATATCAGGTGGGGGTGTTGGCGGCGATTGCCGAGTTGCTGCCTGCGGGGGCAGCGAATCCTTTTCCGGTGATCGTCGGCACCTCCGCTGGCGCGATCAATGCGGTGAGCCTGGCCAGTGGCGCCAGCGATTTTTCCGCGGCCATCCAACGGCTGACGGCCTTCTGGCAGGGCTTTCGCAGCCATCAGGTGCTGCGCAGTGACTGGCCGGGGGTGATGCGCCAGGCCAGTCGTTTCCTGATCCACAGCCTGCTGGGCCTGGGCGCCCAGGTGCCGGTGGCGTTGCTCAACAGCTCACCGCTGCGCGAGCTGTTGCAGGAGCGCTTGAACCTGGACGGCATCGACGAGGCGATCCGTCGCCAGCATTTGCAGGCGGTGGCGGTGACCGCGTTTGGTTATGAGTCCGGGCAAGCGGTGACCTTCTATCAGGGCGGCGGCACCATTGATGCCTGGCTGCGCCATCGGCGTATCGGTGTGCCCACCCAATTGACCGTGGAGCACCTGCTGGCCAGTTCGGCGATCCCGCTGCTGTTTGCCCCGGTCAAACTCGGCCAGGAGTACTTCGGCGATGGCGCGGTGCGCCAGTCCGCCCCCATCAGCCCGGCCTTGCACCTGGGCGCCAGTCGCGTGTTGGTGGTGGGGGTGAGTGGCAACCCTCGGGGCAATGAACCTTCGGTGCAACGCACCTACACCGGCCAGCAACCGACCCTGGCGCAAATTGGCGGGCACATGCTCAACAGCACGTTCATTGACAGCCTGGAAAGCGATATCGAGCTGCTGGAGCGCTTGAACCAGTTCAGCCGCGTCGTGCCTGTGGATGCGGCGGTGCAGGGCCTGGCGCCAGTGGAGGTGCTGGTGATTGCCCCCAGCCAGCCCATCGATGAAATCGCCGCACGACATCGCCAGGAGTTGCCGGCGGCACTGCGTGTGTTTTTGCGCGGGCCTGGGGCGACCAAGACCAGCGGCGCGGGGGTGTTGAGTTATCTGTTGTTCGAGGCGGGGTATTGCAGCGAGTTGATCGAGCTGGGGCGCAAGGATGCGCTGGCCAAGCGCGAAGAAATCGCTCGGTTCCTCGGCCTGACGCCGAACTGAATGTGGGAGCTGGCTTGCCTGCGATAGCGGTATGCCAGCCAACACTGCTGGTACAGACACACCGCGATCGCAGGCAAGCCAGCTCCCACAGGGAACCGCGATCGACCTTTAGAAGTGGTACTTGACCAGGAAGCTTGCTGTGTCCTGAGTCGTCTTGAAGGCGCCGCTGTCTTCAATCCCGTATTTGTTCTTCCAGTAGTCGTACTCAAAACCCACATACAACTGCTTGTCGCCCCAATGCAGCGCCTTGCCCAAGTCGTATTTGACCTGTGGGTTGAAGTGCAGGTTGGCGTGGTAAGTGCCACGGGCGTTCTTGTCGTTGTCCACTACCCAATCCATAAAACCGTCGATCAACACGTCGGAGTTACCCACCGGAATCGTGTAAGACCACACCGGGGTGATCTGCCACACGCCGTCACCCGGGCGATTGCCTTCGGTCTGGCGCTGGTAGAAGTTCAGCTGGAAGTAGTCGAAACCGGGGATGTTCAAATCGAATGCCGGGCCCAGCAAGTAGGACTCGTTATCGCCTTCGCCGAACTCATAGGTGAAGGCCAGCAACACATCCTTGATCGGGCCGAATGACAGGTCCTTGTTGAGAATCTTGCCGAAGGACAAGCGCGGGCTGAACTCGCCGTAGTAAGTGTTGGGCCCGACGTTGCCGTCTTCCTTGCCGTTGTAAAAGATGCGGTCGAGGAAGAAGAAGTTGTCGCCATACTTCCACGCGTCGGCATGTTCGAAGGTGACGGTTTGCTGGATCTGCGGGTTGACGGTAAAGCTCTTGCCCCACAGGTAAGTCAGGCTGTTGTTTTGCCACTGCAACAAGTCACCGGCCACGGCTTGGCCACCGGCCAACAGCGATCCTGCCAGCATCAGGCCTTTGAACATAGGTTTCATTCGGTTGCTCCCGAGTTAAAGTTTTATGGTTTTTCTTCTACGCAGGCGCTCTGGTGTGGCGCCTTTTGGTTCGCTGCAAAAATCGTCTGTTCGGTCAGCTTTGATGCTTTTAGCAAGAGCTGCGCCAAGGTGTTCAAAAAGCCAAAAAATCCCCGTCGGCTGCAACGGATGCAGTCGAATAAAGGGGACTTTTGCGCACTTTGGCAGCAAACATCAGGCCGGGATAAGTTGGCCTTGAGGTCAGCTTTTACATTCGCTGTTTTTTTTTGAGTCGATTCGAGCGGGCGCGGAGAATACTGGCTCCCAGGCCTGGGCTCAAGTGCGCTGTAACAGAGCGCGAGGGGCAAGAATGGGGCGCGGCGTGTGGCCGGCCCCACGTCAAGGCTGTGCATGTGGGCGTTCCCTGTTTGTTGTTATTTTTGTACTAACAAAGGAATCAATGCGTATGGGCGACTTCGGGGCGCTCAGCGCCACCGAGGATGTTGAACAGAATGTTCAGCGACAACGCGCTGAGGGTCGCCATGGCGATGCCGCTGTGGGTAATCGGGCTCATCCACAACGGCAGCTGTGCGAAGAACTCCGGGCGCACCACGGGGATCAGGCCCATGCCGATGCTCACCGCCACCAGCAACTGGTTACGCCGATCAGCGATGTCGGCTTCCTGCAGGATCTTGATCCCGGTCGCCGCCACCATCCCGAACATGGCAATCGCCGCGCCGCCGAGTACCGCGGGTGGAATCGACGCCACCAGATAGGCCGCCTTGGGCAACAGGCTCAGCACGATCAAGAATGCACCGGCCATGAGCGTGACGGAGCGGCAGCGCACGCCGGTCATCTGCACCAGGCCGATATTCTGCGCGAAGGAGGAGTGGGTAAAGGTGTTGAAGAAGCCGGCAAAGAACGACGCGCCGGCATCGCACAGCAGGCCGCGCCGCAGCATCTTCGGCGTGACCTCCTGGCCGGTGATCTTGCCCAGGGCCAGGAACATGCCAGTGGACTCGACAAAAATGATCACCACCACCAGGCACATCGACAGGATCGGCGCCAACTCGAACTTGGGCATGCCAAAGTGCAACGGCGTCACCACCTGCACCCACGGCGCCTGGGCCAGGCCACTGAGGTCGACCATGCCGATCACGCCACACAGCGCGTAACCCAGGCCCATGCCGATCAGCACCGAGATGTTCACCCAGAAGCCGCGCATGAAGCGGTTGATCAGCAAGATAGTGGCCAGTACCAGGGCGGCGATCGCCAAGTAGACCGGCGAGCCAAACGTGGCGGCGGCGCTGCCCCCGCCGGCCCAGTTCACGGCGACCGGAAACAGCGAAAGGCCGATGGCGGTGATCACGGTACCGGTCACCAGCGGTGGGAAAAAGCGCACCACCTTGGACATGAACGGCGCGATCAGCATGCCGAAGAACCCGGCGGCGATGGTCGCGCCGAAGATGCCCTGCAAACCGATGCCGGGCATGCCGGCCATGGCGACCATGCTGCCCACGGCGGCAAAACTGGCGCCCATCATCACCGGCATGCGGATGCCCATCGGGCCGATGCCGAACGACTGCACCATGGTGGCAATACCGGCTACGAGTAGGTCGGCGTTGATCAGAAAGGCGATTTCTTCACGGCTCAGGCCGGCGGCCTGGCCAATGATCAGAGGCACGGCGACGGCACCGCCGTACATCAGCAAGACGTGTTGCAGGCCTACCAGAATCAATTGCAAGAGGGGCAGCCGCACCATGGCGGGCGCGGCAGGAGTCTGCGTTTCTAACTGGGACATGCAACACCTCGAATCTTTTTATTTTTGTGTTGTTTGGCATTCAATTGCCATTTGGAACGCGATTTCAAATCACCGCATATCCCCTGTGGGAGCGGGCTTGCTCGCGAAAGCGTCGGTTCAGTCACCTTAAGGGTTGAATGACACACCGCATTCGCGAGCAAGCCCGCTCCCACATTTGGATCTGCGTCAGACTGTCAGTTGGTGCGCGCCCCCTGGTTGATCCAGGAACCAATCAAATCCCGCTCCTGCTGGGTCATCTGGGTAATGTTGCCCAGCGGCATGATCTGGCTGGCCACGGCCTGCGCTTGAATGCGCGCGGCTTGCTGCTGGATCTGTGCCGGTGTGTCGAACATCACCCCAGCCGGAGCGGTGCTGAACAGCGGGCTGGTGGGCTTGGCCGAGTGGCACACGGTGCAGCGTTGCTCGATCACGTGGTGCACCCGGCCGAAGTCCGTGGTGGCCTGGGCCGGTGCCGGTTCAGCGGCGGGTGCGGCAGGCGCGGCCGGTTTCAAGCCACCGCCCAATGCGGTTTCCGGCAGGGGTTGGTACTCGATGGCAGCTGGTGCCTTGGCAATCGGCTCAGCGGGCTTGGGCCCGGTCACGTAGGCCAGGCTGATCATCGCCAAGGCGCCCACGGGCAAGGTCCACGCATACTTCTGGCTGTCATGCCGGGTGTTGAAGTAGTGGCGCACCAACACCGCCGCCACCGCGATCCCGGCCAGGATCAGCCAGTTGTATTGGCTGCCATAGGTGCTCGGGAAGTGGTTGCTGATCATGATGAACAGCACCGGCAAGGTGAAGTAGTTGTTGTGGCGTGAACGCAGCAGGCCCTTGGCCGGCAGCGCCGGGTCGGGTGTGCGGTTCTCGGCGATGGCCGCCACCAGCGCGCGCTGGGCCGGCATGATGATGCGGAACACGTTACCCACCATGATCGTGCCGATCACCGCACCCACGTGCAGGTACGCACCGCGGCCGCTGAACACTTTGCTGAAGCCGTAGGCCGCCGCAATCAACAGTACGAACAGGATCAAGCCGAGCAGGGCAGGGCGTTTGCCCAGGGCCGAGTCGCACAGGAAGGAGTAGATGAACCAGCCGGCGAACAGTGAGCCGATGCCCAGCAATACGCCTTCGGTGCCGCTGAGGCTGCTGCCGGGGGCGAGCAGGTACAGCGTGGGGTTGAGGTAGAACACCACGCACAGCAGCGCGACGCCCGACATCCAGGTGAAATAGGCTTCCCATTTGAACCAGTGCAGGTTGTCCGGCATGGTCGGTGGGGCCAGTTTGTATTTTTCCAGGTGGTAGATACCGCCACCGTGGATCGCCCACAAGTCACCGGCCAGGCCGTTCTTGGGGTTGACGCGATTAAGGTTGTTTTCCAGCCAGACGAAGTAGAAAGAAGCGCCGATCCAGGCGACGCCAGTGATCATGTGAACCCAGCGCACGCTCAGGTTCAGCCATTCCAACAGATGTGCTTCCACAGTCTTTACCTCTCGCCTGTCACCCTTGTTGTCGGGTGATCAGACCTTCTCTTATTGGTGGGGGGCGAGGATCAACCGCTCATCCTCTTTGAAAAAATGCTCATCGCAGTTATTGCCTGTGCCACTGCGATCAACCACCAGGAAGTCATCCCGCTTTTCGATCGTCAGCACCGGGTGGTGCCAGACGCCGCGATGGTAATTAATGCCCTGCCTGCCGTTGGTGACGAAGGCGCGGACCAAGCCTGATACAGGTTCATCGCCAAGTGGCGCGACCACGATCAGAAAGGGGTTGCCGAGCAGCGGAATGAAAGCCTGGCTGCCCAGCGGGTGTCTCTCCAGC
Organism: Pseudomonas sp. FJ2-5-13; assembly: GCF_029201605.1. Taxonomy (NCBI): domain Bacteria; kingdom Pseudomonadati; phylum Pseudomonadota; class Gammaproteobacteria; order Pseudomonadales; family Pseudomonadaceae; genus Pseudomonas; species Pseudomonas sp. FJ2-5-13. The sequence continues at coordinate 4,143,199 of NZ_CP104045.1, read as the reverse complement.
ATGCACACGGTCAGCGGCATGTCCTGCGCGTCGGCGCGGAAGATGCTGATGATGGCGTGGTCTTCCGGCTTCGCGGTTTCGACCGTGGCCAGTTTGTGAAAGCGCATGGTCGACCCGTTGTTGATCATGAAGTGGTCGCTGCCGTCGGTTTCGATAACGTCTCCGAAGGGGGCGAAGGCTTCTTTGGTCAGGGGTTCGATCATCAGTGTGCGCATGGCTGTCTTCTTATCCGAATACTGTGTTGTTTGGTCTATTGCTATCGCGGGCAAGCCCGCTCCCACATTTGGAATGCATTCCCCTGTGGGAGCTGGCTTGCCTGCGATGGCATCACCGCTTATTTCGACACTTTGCCCAGGACGCGCAGGCGACTCACACCACCATCCGGGAACACGTTCAAGCGGATGTGGGTAATCGGCCCCAGCGCCTTGATCTGCTCGGCGAAGGTGTGTTCGGCGTGCATTTCCAGCTTCTGCGCCGGCAGCAGTTCGCGCCAGAACAGCGATTGGGTTTCGATCTGGCTGTCGGTGCCGCCTTTCACAAAGGCGCCCTGGATCGAGCAGGTGTCCGGGTAGTTGCCCTTGAAGTGCAGGGTGTCGACCACGATTTTCTCGATCTCGCCCGGGTGGCCCAGAGCGACGATCACCCAGTCATTGCCAGGCGTACGACGACGTGCGGTTTCCCAGCCGTCGCCCATGTTGATGCCACGGCCCGGGTTGAGGATGTTGCTCATGCGGCCGAAGTGTTCATCGGAACAGGCCAGGGCACGGCCGCCATTGAGCGCGGCAGCCAGGTCGACCTGTTCGTTGTCGCCCACCGAAGACCAGTCGCGGAACGGCACACCGTACACCCGCAGACGCGCTACGCCGCCATCCGGGTAGATGTTGAAGCGCAGGTGGCTGAACGCCTGGTCGTTGTTGATCTCGTGGTAGTGGTGGCTGTTGCCTTGCAGCTCGACGGCCGACAGCACTTCCACCCACTGGGTGTTGGCATCCGGCTCGCCCGAGGCCAGGAAGCAGGCTTCCAGGGAGGCCGACGGCGGGAAGTTGCCGGTGAAGAATGAAGTGTCGATGTCCACGCCTTTGATCGAACCCGGCACGCCCAGGCGGATCACCGCGCTGTCGTAGCCTTCGAAGCGCTTGCGGCGTGACTCCCAGCCGTCCATCCACTTGCCGTTGTCATCGAAAACGCCCTCCTTCCACACGGCCGGGGTCGGCTGGAACAGGCGGTTGGCGTCAGCGAACCAGTCATCGGTCACCGAGATGATCTTGGTGCCCAGGCGGGCGTCGGCCAGGTTGACGAACTTCTCGAAAGGTACGGCGTAAGCTTTCATTCTTCTTGTCTGCCTTAGATAGAGTGGCTGGGGATGGACTGCTAGAGGTTCAGTAAACGGAACAACGCGATCTTGTTGATCTCGTCCAGCGCGCACTTGAACTCAGCGTCTGCAGAGTTGTGGATGCGCGTTTCGAACGCGGCGAGGATCTGGTGCCGGTTGCTGCCTTTTACCGCCATGATGAAGGGAAACTTGAACTTGGCTTTGTAGGCCTCATTCAGCTCGGTGAAGCGAGAAAACTCTTCGGCCGTGCATTGGTGAATACCCGCGCCCGCTTGTTCATCGGTGCTGGCTTGGGTCAGTTGGCCCTGGACGGCAGCTTTGCCGGCCAGGTCCGGGTGAGCATTGATCAGCGCCAGTTGCGAGGCGTGATCAGCGCTCAACAGGATATCGCTCATGCGCTGGTGCAGGGTTTCGATCTGGTCGATCGACGCGTCCTGGCCCAGGTCGAAGGCCTTTTCGGCCACCCATGGCGAGTGTTCGTAGATATCGGCGAAGGCCTGGACGAAGGCGTCGCGGCTCAAGGTCGAAGGTTTAAGGGTTTGGAACGCAGTCATTTCGCCGCTCCCGGGAAAGGGTGGGTTTGGTGCCAGTGACGGGCGATGTCCACGCGGCGGGTGAACCACACCTGGTCATGGCCTTTGACGTATTCAATGAAGCGCTTGAGCGAGGCCAGGCGTGCCGGGCGGCCGATCAGGCGGCAATGCAGGCCGATGGAGAGCATCTTCGGCGCCTCGGCGCCTTCGGCATACAGCACGTCGAAGGCGTCCTTGAGGTACTCGAAAAAGTCATCGCCCTTGTTGAAGCCCTGCACCTGGGTGAAGCGCATGTCGTTGGTGTCCAGGGTGTAGGGGATCACCAAATGCGGCTTGCCGTGGGGGGTGTTGGGTTCCCAGTAGGGCAGGTCGTCGTCGTAGGTGTCGCAGTCATACAGGAAACCGCCTTCCTCCATCACCAGGCGACGGGTGTTGGGGCCGGTGCGGCCGGTGTACCAGCCCAGCGGGCGTTCGCCGGTGAGTTCGGTGAGGATGCGGATGGCTTCGAGCATGTGCTCGCGCTCCTGGGCCTCGTCCATGTACTGGTAGTCGATCCAGCGGTAGCCGTGGCTGCAGATCTCGTGGCCGGCGGCGACCATGGCGCGGATCACATCCGGGTGGCGCTGGGCGGCCATGGCCACGGCGAAGATGGTCAGCGGGATGTCGAATTCTTTGAACAGCTTGAGGATGCGCCACACGCCGGCACGGCTGCCGTACTCGTACAGCGACTCCATGCTCATGTTGCGCTCGCCTTGCAGCGGCTGGGCCGAGACCATTTCCGAGAGGAAGGCTTCTGACTCTTTGTCACCGTGCAGAATGTTGCGCTCGCCGCCTTCTTCGTAGTTGAGTACGAACGACAGCGCAATGCGTGCCTTGCCTGGCCAGTGGGGGTGAGGAGGGTTACTGCCGTAACCGATCAGGTCGCGTGGGTAGTCAGCGCTCACTGCAGTCTTCCTTCTTGTTCGTGGTAGCAAATGTGTGGCGGCCGGGCAGTGGAATGACTGAGTGGCGTCACAGCGATGAGTGATTGTATACAACTTATCGCGAACTTTGTAAGCCTGCATTTCTGCATTTTTTCTGAACGGGCGCTCTACGGGTCTCTGCAAGAAACTTGCCTAAGTGGTCAGGTTAAGATCAAAAAGCCCACTGTAGGAGCGAGCTTGCTCGCGAATAACCTGAGGGCGCCACTTTTCATCCTGAGAGCCCGCGTTATCGTTGGCGTTTTTCGCGAGCAAGCTCGCTCCTACGGGGGGTTGAAGCGCTGTGAAATTTATTGTGTACAATTTTCTTTGAAAATGTCTTAATCAGCCATCGCCGGCTTTTTCACTGCCCTGAAAGAGTGCGGGTTTTTCTATGACTGACTTCGGGAGGCGCATAAAAGCCATGGGACGTTTGACCACACACGTTTTGGACGCCGCGCACGGCTGCCCCGGCAGCGCCATCAAGGTTGAGCTGTACCGCGTCGAAGGCGCGCAGCTGGAACTGGTTGCCACCGCCACCACCAATAGCGATGGCCGTTGCGACGCGCCGCTGCTGCAAGGCGACGACTACCGCAGCGGCGTGTACCAACTGCAGTTCAGCGCCGGTGATTACTACCGTGCCCGTGGCGTGCAATTGCCCGAGCCGGCTTTTCTGGACGTGGTGGTACTGCGCTTTGGCATCAGTGCCGAACAGGACCATTACCATGTGCCTTTGCTGATTTCGCCTTACAGCTACTCCACCTATCGCGGTAGCTGAGTCGTCACCTCGCTTCACACCCCCAAATGCTCTTCGTTGGTTTCGCCCGCGCACACTGCGGGCTTTTTTTTGCCCGTGGCTTGTGAATTGGCCGCTCAAGTATGTAACGCACCCTGGGCGGCAGCGGTGCCTAGTCTCGGCTTTTCTGAACGGAATAGTCGCTATGAGCACCGACACCACGGCCTGGGCCGACAAGCTTGATTTCGATGACCCACACACCTCTTCCCTGGAGCGTGACGAGGCCATTCGCGTGTTGCTGACCCGTCGGCTCAATGCGGTCGCGCACCCCAGCCACGAAATCAACCAGATCCACCAGGCTCAGGTCAGGGGACGCGAATCGGCCAAAGCCCTCAGCGGCCTGATTGGACGCGCACCGAGGATACTGGGGGTCATTCGTGGCGCATTGCGCGAAGCCTTCTCCCTCGACCCTGACACCTTACTGTTCACCGAACCTCTGCCCCCGGCTCCCGCGCGCAAGGTCAACAGCTTGACCGAGCGGGCCCTGGCGTTGCTGATCCAGCCCAATGTACCGCTCAATATCAACCAGTTCACCTCATTGAGCCTCAAGGATGATCCGACCAAACGTCTAACGTTTACCGCCAGGGAAGCATTGGTTCGGGTCAAGGACTTGGCGCTGCTCGCTCGGTTCGAGCGCGCGGTAGCCGAGTATTGGCAGCAGTTGGCCCACGGTTCCTGGCTGACACGTCGAGAGCGCTGGGTGCAATTGCGCACATCGTTGTTCGCCGAGAATGCGTTTTTGGCCCATCGCACGTCTCAACTGACGGACAGTGGCTATGACATGCTAAGCAAACTGCTGCAAATACCTGACGCCGGCTTGCGCCAGAAGGCCGGCGGCGAATGGGCTGCGATTCAGGTGAGCCACATCATGTGGCCCGGGACTAATCGGGCCATGGTGCCCATCCCGGGGGCTCTGCATATTTATCGTGATGGCGTCGTCGGGGGGACGCCCCAGGTGATTTATCTGCCCGGTCTGTTCCGCGAATTCTATGAGTTCGACTCCTTCAACCAGCTGCAGTGTGATTTGCCACTATTGGTCAACGGCCCCTTGAGCAGTGCTTTATGGCAATGCCTGCCGCTGCGTCGTAGACATGAGGCGTGTAACACCATAGGCGCAACGCCCATGACATTCGTCCGGCAACATGGGGACGCGTTGCAAAACAGTGCGCGCGAATTGCTGGACGGGCAATGGGATAATGAGCTGGCGTGTGCCTTATCGATCAATCATGGGGTGATGGGCATTCAGGACGCGGGGCAGCCGGCTATCGCCGGTATCCAACGCTTTCTCAGGTTTATCCAAAAAGGGCGCCAGCGTGTGGTGGCGTTCACTCGGTTGGGCCGTACCCTGGATGCCTTGTTGGAGTGGGATTACAAGCGCCGCAGTGACGAAATTGTACTTGGGCGCCTGACGCCGGACCTCGCGTTCAAAACCCAGCAAGCACAGCTCAAGCGTTACGAAAAAAAACTGATGGGTTTGCTGGACGCCACGGATGTGGGCAGCGCCAGCGCGGGCTACCAGGAATTTTTGCGCCTTGAACGCCAATGGCAGGACCAGGTTGCGGTGGCGCGCAAGTGGGCGCAAAGCCCGCTTGAACGCGTGTTTCAGAGTGATTACTGGCTGGAGAAACCCGAGGGCTCACGCACACGTGGTTCGTTGCTAATGCAAGCGCAGCGTGACGCCTTGCTTGGGGAGGCGCAGATGCAACACCGCTTGGGCCTGATGAGTCGCGCCCATCTGGAGTGTCTGGAGGCTGTGTTGAATGAAGCATGGGTACCCGGGGCCAAGTCCACGGACAGCTGTGTACTGCAAGTATCCGTGGGCGGCGAGGCAACCAAATTGTACCCATTGCTGGGCGCAGTAGTGGTAACCACCCAAGCGGCTCGGACTCAGCCGGGGGCCCTGTATCCCGTAGTGTTATATGTGATGGGCCAGCATGGCGGGCTGGTGACATTCGATAGCTTGAACGCCTTTGTCGCGGGCCTGCAAGCCAGCCTGAAAAGCCGCGATAGCTCGGTGTTATGGCGCTGCATCGAGCGTCACCGGCGTGAGGCGGTGCGCACGTCGATCGGTTTGCTGCCGCAGACGGCTGCACTGGTGGTGAGCTACACCGCGATCGAGCGTTACATGTTCAAAGACCTGTTCATGAAACTGACGGTACACCATATCGCGCTGAACAAGCGTATTGACAAGGGTAAGAGACTGTTCAGCGAAGTCAGTGATCCGCAGCTGAGCCGGATGTTGCTGGCTCGGGAGCTGTTCGAGTGTCTGCAAGTACCTGACAATGATGCTCGAACACTGGCCTTGGCCAACATCGACTTGTTGCAGGCGGCAGCCACTCAGGCCAAAAAACTCCCTTCTTGGCTCGGCATCGCATCGCCCGCTGAGCGCAAACACTATAAGCGTTTGTTACGCCGCTATCTGGTCAGCATTTTTGCACTGGAAACCAAGCTCTGGCAGGACTTGCCTGACTTGGAGCCCTTTGCTCGCAAAGCCCTGATTGCCAAATTGACCGAGGACGGTTTCTACCCGCAATTGGATATCGATACCCCCCTGTTCGACATGCCCGATGATGTCAGCACTCACTACGAGGGCTGGACGAGCCAGGGGGCGGTGGGTGATCGTCAGATTAAAACGGTGGTCAGTAAGGAACGTACCCCCTTCAGCATGCTGCAATTGGCGTTGCACAACCTCGACCCAGAGGCGCCCTGGACCCGCTGGCGCTTGAACCGGGCGCGCTGGCTGGAACCCGTCTGGAAAGAACGCTTGAGTGTGAGCTACCTGATCAAAACGATCGCCTCCCTGAATGTGGGGGGCGAATACGACAAGCATATACGTAGGGCTTTTTATCCGAGCCCTGGCTCGTCCTTCGGGTTGTCTCAGGCGCTGATTGATCGAGGCTTTAAACAGCGCGCCGAGATGCAGTTGTACTCGGCGGTACGACAAGGCTTGAAGGATTGGGGCCAGCGCCTGTTTACCTTCGCCATGGCCGCGCGCAAGGCGGGCGATTTGAAAAACGACGAGTTTGACGTGCAACTGGCTGTCCTGCGCCTGGTGGGCGTTACCCTGGAATATGATCGCCACATCGCCGGGGTACTGGTGATTCATGACAAGCCCACGGGGAAATGCGTGGTGTACTGGCCCACGGCAGTGGCAAGTCGGGTGCTGGTCGGGTACCCCAGTTTGGCCGAGGCCGAGCAAGCCCTGAATCTGTTGGGCGCATTACCTGCCAACCTGAAAGAGTTGGCGCGCCTGGTGGCTCCCGGCTGGGAGCATCAGGCGGTGCAAGATTATCCCGACGAAAGCCTCCAGGTAGAGCCCAGGCTGCCTGACTCGGCCAAGCATCGTCTCCTCCCCGGGGCAGACCTCATGGCGGTTCTCGTTGAATTCCTCCTGCTCAAGCATAAAGACCCGGCGGGCGGGCTTGAAGCTGTCGAAGCGCAAATCAAGGAGCAGATTGCGCTGCAACCAGAATGTTGGTTGGAGGTTGTGACCACCTCCCATTCCAATCCCACGGCGCTGCTGGCCCATGCCCGGGTGTTCGAGCTGCAACGACGTACGCAGGCCCGGTCCAATTCCTCCCAGGCACTGGGGGAGTACCGTGAGCGACGCCTGAGAGAACAGTTCGAGGCCACGATTCGTGGGTTACTGGCATTTATTCCAGTACTGGGGGTGGGCATCAGCTTGTATGAGATGCTGCTGGCGGCGCGGCGCTATCATTTGAGCGGTTCTGGTCATGACGCGGTAGATGTGGTGGCTTTGACGCTCTTTGCATTTATTGATGTGCTGTCTACCTTTGCCCCAGGCCCCAAGGGTGCTCGCGTCGCACGGGGCGCTCTGCCTCGCTATAAAGGCAACACACTCGCTCTCACAGGCCTGAAGGCGCCGTCGACCAAGCCGACTCATCTGCTTGCGCGCTTCAAATCAACCGACGTATTGGAAGGCGCCGTTGAGTTGAAGGGGCCAGCAAGCAAGACTCAGTACGTGAAGAATGGCCAGCAGTTGCTTGCCGAGGGGGGCGAGCTCTACACGGTGTATCAGCGCAAGGCCGAATCGGTCGTGCGCTTTAAAGAATCGCAAAATGAACTGGTATTGAATATCCATCAGCCCCCGGAGTGGTTACTGGGGGCCGATACGCCTCAACCGGTGGCGGGAAGCAGTTCGGCGGCCCGTCAGCCGTGGCCTGCGGCCGTGCCGACCTGGCGGCCATCCACTGCACGCGGGGTGACTGAAAACGCCATTCTTCAGTCGTCTGCAATGGGGGACCGTTGGTTCAGTTGGCGTATTTCACCTAGGTTGGATGCCGATTTTGCTTCTGCCGCTCCTGGGGTGTTTTACATCGGGAAGGATGCCCGCAGGGGGCCTTACTACGTTCTCAGGGTGGCTCCTGTTTATACCAACATAAGGGACCCTTCGAACGTTTATTACAGGTTGCTGCCCCAAGGTGATCAGGCGCCGTTGACGGGTATCGTGTTTATCACCAGGGACTGGACGCCGGTTTCAGCCGCACGGGTTGATATTGGGCGTTGGACAGCTACTGAACTCGCGGAACAACCCCTTCCGGCGTCATATAACACCCTGACGAACCAATGGCGGTTCCATGCGCCCTTGTTTGACAGGCCGCTGCAGCAGTATATCGGTACGGCATTCCCTACCATGACCGTCAATAGCCAAAGGTTCACCGCCGAAAGGCTGATTGAGTTGTCAGGCTCTACGCGCCAGGTAACGGCCACTCACTTACTTAATGTGCGTTCGACGCTCGATACGTGGTTAACCCCGACCCAGGGGAACATTGGCCAGACAGATGATTTATTGCGAATGTTGCGGCCCACTGATAAGCCGTACACCAGGGTACACATCGGTTACGAAGACCAGGCGCCTGGTTTCACCCGCGTTGACTTTAACGTGGCGGGATTAGACCCATCGCTTTTATTCGGTGGCCGGTCGGTCGCGGTTGAGCGAAGCACTGCCCAACGCGCGGCGATCAAGAGCGTATTGGAGCAGCAGGGCTTCAATGTCCGCGAAGTAAAAGTGAAGCACGGTAGGGCAATGGATGATCTGATCGCGACTCACCCCAACTCGAACCAGCTGTACTACGTGTCACCCAGCTGGGTGGAGGAGGCCAGTATTCAGCTAAATACCCGACTCTCGGATCTTTGGTTTAGCGACGCACTCAGCAAACACTCCAATGCGCTTCCATTGCAGGGCGTCAAGCTCGCGCTGGACGAAGGGCGCCTGGTTCGGATCGTGGCAGGCATTCAATGGCCGACCAAGAGGACGCTTTCTCCCACCGTCTATTTCGTCAAAGTGAGCCCCTCGCCCCGATAAGCGACACCGCGCCGGCGCCGCCGAACAGCGCGGCGCTGACCCGGTTGAACCAGCTCTGGCCAGCGCCAGAACGCAAGTACCGCGCCGCGCCATGGGCGCCGAGGCCGTAAGCCAGCTTGCACAGCAGGTCGAGCACCGTCCAGGTGGCGATCATGATCAGCAACTGCGGTAAAAAGGCCTGCTGGGCATTGAGAAATTGCGGCAGGAAGGCGGCGAAAAACAGAATGTCCTTGGGGTTACTGGCACCCAGCACAAATGCGCGACCAAACAAGGCGCGAAAGCGCGGCACAGTGGGGGTTTGCGGCACGACTGCACCCTGGCTGGGCTGGCGCGACTGTTGCCAGCTCTGCCAGGCGAGGTAGAACAGGTACAGCGCGCCGACGATCTTCAGCGCGCTGAACAACTGCTCGGAGGCCAGCAACAGCGCGCCCAGGCCCAGGGCCGAGGCGCTCAACAGGCAGATCGAGGCGAACACGCCGCCGAGAAACGCCGGGTACGAGCGGCGCAGGCCGTAGTTGAGGCTGTTGCTGATCATCAACAGCGACAGCGGGCCAGGTATCAGGATTACCACCAGCGCAGCGCCACTGAACAGCAGCCAGGTTTCCAAGGTCATTTACAGTCCTCCCTTCATGCAAAAGCCCCACCCGAAGGTGAGGCGGTTTTTCAGCCGTTCCCGAACTACAGGAAGATGAACTTGGCGATAAAGATCGCGCACAGCACCCACAGGCTGATGGAAATTTCGCGGTACTTGCCGGTGCCGGCCTTCAACGCCACATAAGTGATAAAGCCCAGGGCGATGCCGTCGGCGACCGAAAACGTCAGTGGCATCATGATCGCGGTGACGATCGCCGGAATGCTGTCGGTGGCTTCATCCCAATTGATATGGGCCATGCTCGCCATCATCAGCATCGCAACATAAATCAGCGCGCCGGCCGTTGCGTAGGCAGGGATCATGCCGGCCAGCGGCGCAAAAAACATCGCCGCCACGAACAATATGCCCACGGTCACCGCGGTCAAACCCGTACGGCCGCCAGCAGCCACACCCGCGGCACTTTCCACATAACTGGTCACCGGCGGTACACCGACCATGGCGCCGAACACGCTGGATGCACTGTCAGCCTTCAATGCGCGCGACAGGTTGTCGATCTTGCCATCGGCATTCACCAGGCCTGCGCGTTGTGCAACGCCCATGAGTGTACCGGCAGTGTCGAACATGTGTACAAAAAGAAAGGCAAATACCACGCTGATCATGCTCACATTGAACACACCCATCACGTCCATTGCCATCCAGGTCGGTGCCAGGCTCGGTGGGGTGGCGAGAATGCCGTTGTAGTGCACCAGCCCCAGGCCCCAGCCGGCCAGGGTTACGGCGATGATGCTGATCAGGATGGCGCCGAAGACGCGGTGATAACTGAGGATGGCAATCAGCAGGAAACACACAGCCGCCAGCAGCGGTGCCGGCTCGTGCAGGGAACCGAGCTTGATCAGCGTCGCCGGGCTGTCGACGATGATGCCGGCGGTTTTCAGGCCGATCACCCCCAGGAACAAGCCTACGCCGGCGCCCATGGCATGGCGCAGGCTGACTGGAATGCTGTTGAGCAGCCATTCGCGGATGCGCGACAGCGTCAGAATCATGAACAGCACGCCGGAAATAAACACCGCGCCGAGGGCGGTCTCCCAGGTGTAGCCCATGGTGCCGACCACGGTGTAGGTGAAAAACGCGTTCAAGCCCATGCCCGGCGCCAGGCCCACGGGCCAGTTGGCGTACAGGCCCATCAGCAGGCAACCCAACGCCGCGGCGATGCAAGTGGCGACGAAGGCCGCGCCGTGATCGATACCGGCATCGGCCATGATATTAGGGTTGACGAAGATGATGTAGGCCATGGTGATAAAGGTGGTGAGGCCGGCGATCAGTTCGGTCTTCACTGTGGTGCCATGCAAGCGCAGTTTGAACAGGCGTTCCAGCCAACCGCCTCGGGGCGCGGCCAGGTCCAACGTAGGGGCTTCGGTTTTGCGGCTATCCACAGCGAGTACTCCTCAATCGTTTTATTGTTATTTCCAGCGCCGGTTACATGAGTGGGCAACGGCGCTTTGAGGTACTGGCGGGTTTGTTGACCAAAAGGTCAGGAACTCGCACGAAGCGAATTATGCTTTTGTATACAAATAAAGCAAATAATGTTTTCGATTATCTGGGCGAAAAGGGATGAAAGGCCCACGCCAGGGGATTTATTCTGCGCGACGCCTTGAAACAAGCCCTCGATACCCGCACCTTGTGGGCGCAAGCATTCGGTCAGCAAGGCGAAAAGGGGAGCCCCATGTACAAGGTTTATGGCGATTACAAGTCGGGCAATTGCTACAAGGTCAAATTGATGCTCACTCTGTTGGGCATCCCGTATGAATGGATCGATATCGATATCCTCAAGGGCGATACCCAGACCCCTGAGTTCCTGGCCAAGAACCCCAATGGCAAGGTCCCGGTATTGGAGCTTGAAGACGGCACCTGCCTGTGGGAGTCCAACGCGATTCTCAACTTCCTCGCCGATGGCAGCGAATTCTTGCCCACCGAACCGCGCCTGCGTACCCAGGTATTGCAGTGGCAGTTTTTCGAGCAGTACAGCCATGAGCCTTACATTGCGGTGGCGCGGTTCATTCAGTTTTACCTGAACATGCCCGAGGATCGGCTGGAAGAATACAAGACCACCCACAAAGGCGGTTACAAGGCCTTGAGAGTGATGGAGCGTCAGCTTCAAGCCACGCCTTATTTAGTGGGCGAGCAGTTTTCCATTGCCGATATTGCGTTGTATGCCTACACCCATGTGGCCCATGAAGGCGGCTTTGACCTGGCGCCGTATCCGGCGGTGCAGGCGTGGTTGCAGCGCGTGGCCAGTCATCCCAAGTACGTGGCGATGCTCAATTGAGCTGACGCGGTCAAACTGTGGGAGCGGGCTTGCTCGCGAATGCGGTGAATCAGTTTAGGCATTCAGTGACTGACACTGCGCATTCGCGAGCAAGCCCGCTCCCACATTTAGCTCATTGGTGAGTCAGATAGTTCTTTATGTAGCAGTTCAAAGCAGCGCTGCGCCGCCGGGCTCAAGCCCATGCCGCTACGACTGATCAACCCGATCTCTCGATTCACCCCGGGATGATCGATGCTGATCCGCTGCAAACCCTCCAAGCTGTCCGCCGCCGACTCCGGCAGCACACTGATGCCCAACCCCTGGCGCACCAGGGCCAATACGGTCGACATGTAGTTGGCTTCCATGCCGGCGTTCAACGTCAGCCGTGTCTCATCGAACAACGTATCCACTTGCTCGCGCACACTGCTGTCGCGCCCGGTCAGGATGATCGGCTGGTCTGCCAGTTGCTCCAGGGTTAATTGGCGGTGATGGGCGAGCGCATGACCCGATGGCACAAACGCGCACAGCCGATCATTGAGCACCGGCACGAAGTCCAGGCCGTGGCTCAGGCGGGCGCGCACGCCGATGCCGAAATCCACTTCGCCGTTGCGAACCTTTGCGTGAATGCGCTGGGCCACCAGGTCATGCAGGCGCACTTCGATGCCGGCGAAGCGTTCGCGAAACAGGCGCAAGGCCGGGGGCAGGGCGCCGGCGCAAACTGAGGGCAGGGCGGCGATGGTTACCACGCCACGGCGCAATGCAGCGAGGTCGCGGGAGCCGGTGACGATGTTGTCCAGGTCCAACAGCAGTTTTTCCATAGGCCCGCGCGCGTCCTGGCCTGCGGCGGTAATGCTCACGTGGCGCGGGCTGCGGTCGAGCAGGGCGACGCCGAGCCAGTCTTCCAGTTGCTGCACCTGCACGGTGAGGGCCGACGGCGACAGATGCAGTTCGTTAGCCGCCTTGGTGAAGCTGCCTGTGCGGGCAACCGCAAGGAAGGCTTGAATGTGCTGGATGCTGTTTTTCATGAGCGTCGCTTCATTTTGTTTTTCCGAACGCCGGTGGCTGAATATTGCAATTTACAAAGCCTAGCGCGTTTCCAATACTCCAGGGAAAACAATAACCGGCCAACCAGGCCGCCCTGGAGTAACCCATGCTCGCAACCCTGGGTGTCATCACCATTCTGTGCCTGCTCGCTGCCGTCATGAGCAAGCGCCTCTCGCCGCTGGTGGCCTTGATCGCCTTGCCGATCATCGCTGCGCTGCTCGGTGGGTTTGGCCTGCAGACCAGCGCTTTCATCATTACCGGTATCAAGAACGTCGCCCCCGTGGTGGGCATGTTTGTGTTCGCGATCCTGTTTTTCGGGATCATGACCGATGCGGGCATGCTCGATCCCATCATTGATCGCATCCTGCGCACGGTCGGGACCCGTCCTACACGGATTGTCGTCGGTACTGCGACCTTGGCGTTGCTGGTACACCTGGACGGCTCTGGCGCGGTGACCTTCCTGGTGACGGTGCCGGCGATGCTGCCGCTGTATACGCGCCTCGGCATTGATAAACGCATCCTCGCCTGCGTGTGTGCGATGGCGGCCGGGGTTAACTTTCTGCCTTGGACCGGCCCGGTGCTGCGCTCGTCGGCGGCGCTGCATGTGCCGGTGGCTGACCTGTTTCAGCCACTGATCCCGGTGCAGATCGTCGGGCTGATCTTTGTCTTCGCCTGCGCCTGGTGGCTGGGCCATCGCGAAGAAAAGCGCCTGGGCCTGGGCGCGGGTTCCAGCGTGGAGGCGGTGCCGCAACGAGTGCTCAGCGATGACGACATCAAGCTGCGTCGTCCACGGTTGTTCTGGGTCAACCTGATGCTGACCGTGCTGGTGATGGTGGTGATGATCGCTGGCTGGGTCGATCCGGTGGTGATGTTCATGCTCGGCACCGTGGTTGCGCTGTGCATCAACTACCCCAACGTGGACGCCCAGCGTGCGCGCATCGACGCCCATGCGAAAACCGCCCTGACCATGGCCAGTATCCTGCTCGCCGCCGGGGTATTTACCGGCATCATGCAAGGCACCGGCATGCTCAAGGCCATCGCCGAAGTGGCGGTGGCGCAGATCCCGGCGGGCCACGGCAAGTTGATCCCGGCCGTCGTGGGCTTTTTGTCCATGCCCCTGAGCATGTTGTTTGACCCCGATTCCTACTATTTCGGTGTGATGCCGGTGATCGCCGAAGTCGGCAAGGCCCTGGGCGTCGATCCGCTGCAAGTGGCTCAGGCTTCGCTGCTGGGCGTGCACACCACCGGCTTCCCGGTCAGCCCGCTGACCCCTGCGACCTTCTTGCTGGTGGGCCTGTGCAAGATCGAACTGGCCGATCACCAGCGCTTCACCATTCCTTTCCTGTTTGCCGCCTCGGTGTTGATGACCCTGACGGCGTTGCTCCTAGGAGTGATTTGAGATGAACACCTTGCGCATCGGCTCCGGCGCCGGCTACTCCGGCGACCGTATAGAACCTGCCGTAGAACTGGCCGAACACGGCGACCTGGATTACCTGGTCTTCGAATGCCTGGCCGAACGCACCATCGCCCTGGCGCAACAGGCGCGTATCAGCGACCCGCAGGGTGGTTATGACCCGCTGCTCGCTGAGCGCATGCGCCGTGTCTTGCCCTGTGTGGGGCAGCGTGCGGGGCGTCGACGCCTGCGGGTGATCACCAATATGGGCGCGGCCAACCCGCTGGCGGCGGCCAGGGAAGTACGGCGTATTGCGGGCGAGCTGGGCCTGGGCCTCAAGGTTGTGGCCGTGGTCGGCGATGACGTGCTGCACGCCTTGCCTGCCGAGCAGTTGCTGGATAACGGCCAGACCGTGGGGGCATTGGGTGAGCGGCTGATTTCCGCGAATGCCTACTTGGGTGTGGAGGGCATTATTGAAGCGCTGCGCGCCGACGCCGATGTGGTGATCACCGGGCGCGTGGCCGACCCTTCGCTGTTCCTGGCACCCCAGATGTTTGAATTCGGTTGGGCCTCTGATGATTGGCAGCGACTGGGCCGAGGCACGTTGGTGGGGCATTTGCTGGAGTGCGCGGGGCAGGTCAGTGGCGGCTATTTCGCCGATCCCGGCGTCAAGGATGTGGAGGATCTGGCACGGCTGGGCTTTCCCCTGGCCGAGGTCGACGCCGACGGCAATGCAGTGATCACCAAGGTGGCAGGCTCCGGTGGGCGGGTCAGCCGCGCGACCTGCGCCGAACAACTGATTTATGAAGTTCACGACCCGGCAGCCTACTTGACCCCAGATGTGACGGCCGACTTTTCCCAGGTCGGGTTTGTCGAGGAGGGCGTGGACCGGGTGCGTGCCCAAGGAGCCAGCGGGCGGGCCCGGCCTGAACAGCTGAAGGTCAGCGTCGGTTATCTGGACGGTTGGATCGGTGAAGGGCAGATGTCCTACGGCGGCCCCGGCGCTGTCGCACGGGCCCAGTTGGCGCGGGACGTGGTACTCAAGCGTCTCGCGTTGATCGGCGTACAGATGCAGGACCTGCGCGCTGAGTTGATCGGCATGGATTCATTGCACGGCCCACGCAGCAACGTCGAGCCTTGGGAGGTGCGCCTGCGAGTCGCCGCCCGGTGTGAGGAGCGTGGCGACGCGGTGCGGATCGGCAATGAAGTGGAGACCCTCTACACCAACGGCCCGGCCGGCGGCGGTGGGGCGAGCAAAGGCGTACGCCAGGTGGTGGCGGTCGCGTCGTTGCTGTTGCCCCGTGAAGCGGTCAAACCGAGGATTGAAGAATGAAACTGTATACGCTGGCCCATTCCCGCACCGGGGATAAGGGCGATACGTCGAACATCTCGATCATTGCCTATCGCGTGCAAGACTATCCGTTGCTGTGCGAACAGCTGACGGCGGAGCGCGTGGCAGCGTTCTTCGCGGATTTACTGGAACCCGGTGCTGAGCCGGTTCGGCGTTATGAATTGCCGAATGTGCAGGCGCTGAACTTCGTGTTGCCGGGCATCCTGCGTGGCGGCGTGACCCGCTCGCTGGCGCTGGATGCCCACGGCAAGTGCCTGGGCTCGGCACTGCTGGATCTCGACCTGACAATGCCAACCTAAGAACACCGCACCGCACATGTGGGAGCTGGCTTGCCTGCGAAGACGGCCTGACAGCCGACACCTATCCACCTGACACCCCACGATCCAACTGTGGGAGCGGGCTTGCTCGCGAAGACGGCCTAACAGTCAACACAGTTGGACCGTGTACATATCCATTGCTGCGGTAACGGCTACTTAGGGTTCCGCCCTGACGGCGGCTCACTTTTGAAAGGAGCCCAAAAGTAAGCAAAAGGCTCTTGCCCCACCACTCGGCACCTCGCTTAGGCTCGGTGTGCCCGTAATCCGCCAGTGATTTGGGGGGGCGCCGCCACGCGCCATCCATGGCGCGGGGCGGCTAAACCGGCATCCCTGCCGGTTTACCCCCCAAATCCCTGTCGAATTCCGGCCAGCGTGGTTTAACGGGGCGCCTAAGATCAAAAGCAGATCAAGAGCGACTCGCTTCGCATCGTGGAGTGTGTGGCCGGGCGCGGTCAACTGTGGGAGCTGGCTTGCCTGCGAAGGTATCGACTCGGTGTACCTGAATCACCGAGTTGACTGGATCGCAGGCAAGCCAGCCCACATTTGATCGGCGTGTGCTTCAGATCGCAGCGAAGCGCTTGTCCAGATACTCGATGATCACCTTGGAGTCATACATCCAGGTGGTCTGGCCGTTCTCTTCGATGCGCAGGCACGGCACTTTGATCTTGCCGCCTTGTTCCAGCAGGGTCTGGCGGTCCTGTTCGTTGTTCTTCGCGTCCTTCAAGGCCACCGGCACATTCAGGCGGTGCAGGGTGCGGCGGGTCTTCACGCAGAACGGGCAGGCGTGGAACTGATACAGGGTCAGGTCCTTGGCGGCAGCATTGACCTTGGCCTGTTGTTCGGCAGGACGTTGTTTTTTGCGTGGGCGGGTAAGAAAGTCGCCCGCGATGATGACGTGGCCGAGGCCCACTCTAAGTGCTTTGACGAACATGGCTGAAACCTCTTGCCCATGACTGAGGGGGCGCAGCTTACCTGATTTCTACAGGCGAAAAAAAACCGGCGATGAACGCCGGTTTTTTCCTGCCTGGCCGGTTACTTGATCAGGCTGAGAAATTCGCTGCGGGTAGCCGCGTTCTCACGGAACTCGCCCAGCATCACCGAGGTAATCATCGACGAATTCTGTTTCTCGACACCGCGCATCATCATGCACATGTGCTTGGCCTCGATCACCACGGCCACGCCCAGGGCGCCTGTCACTTCCAGCACCGCGTCGGCGATCTGGCGGCTGAGGTTTTCCTGGATCTGCAGGCGGCGCGCATACATGTCGACAATGCGTGCGACCTTCGACAGGCCCAGCACTTTGCCGCTCGGAATATACGCCACGTGAGCCTTGCCGATAAACGGCAGCAGGTGGTGCTCGCACAACGAGTACAGCTCGATGTCCTTGACCAGCACCATTTCGCTGTTGTCAGAGCTGAACAAGGCACCGTTGGTGACTTCTTCGAGTGTCTGTTCATAACCGCGGCAGAGGTACTGCATTGCCTTGGCGGCACGCTTTGGCGTGTCGAGCAGGCCCTCGCGGGACACGTCCTCGCCGAGTTGGCCGAGAATCTCTGTGTAATTCTGTTCCAGGGACATGAAACTACCTGTGGGATTTTCGCAAAGCGCAAGGTTACGGTGGCGGACACATCGCTGCAAGCCTGACGATGGCACTTGTTACTCGTCGCGCCCTTCCATCATGGTGCGCTTGAGCATCACATACACCGCGCCGGCACCGCCGTGACGGGCCTGGCAGGAGGTAAAACCGAGCACCTGGGCATGCTGGCGCAGCCAGGTGTTGACGTGGCTCTTGATCATCGGCCGCTTGCCGTCCAGCCGCACAGCCTTGCCATGGGTGACGCGCACGCAGCGAATTTCGAATTTGGTCGCTTCGGCCAGGAAGGCCCAGAGGGTTTCCCGGGCTTTTTCCACGGTCATGCCGTGCAGGTCGAGGCTGCCTTCGAACGGGATCTGGCCGGCCTTGAGCTTGCGCATCTGGCTTTCCTGCACGCCGTCGCGGGCCCACATCAGCTCATCTTCGGGGCCGACGTCGATCACGAACTGGTCCGACAGGCCATCCACGGTGGTGGCATCGGTGCGCACGGTCGCGGCCTGGCGCAGCTTGGCGATCTGCGCCCGGTCAGTCTTGGGTTTGCCGGTGTCGGCGCGGTCGTGCTTGATCGGCTTGACGCCGCGCAGCTCGTTTTTGAACAGGGAAAAATCGTCGTCTTGCATGTCAGCCTCCGCGAAGGGCGGGCAGTTTACCTAAATCGCGGCGGCCAGGGCGCAGGAAACGCTATCCAAGCGCCATCAGTCGTGCTTTTTCATCAGGTGAGAGGCGATATTCAACGACAACGGTTGGCGCATTTTCCGACGGCTGCGACGCCACAGCCACACACCCAACCACAGCACCAGCAAGCCGACACCCAGCAGGAGTGCCGAGCCGCCCGGGCTGGCATTCAGCTCGCCCAGAGCCGGCGAATGCCCAAACAGGCCGGCGCCACCAGCGCCCGCCAACAACAAACCTACTATCGCCAGTAACGCAGCAATGCACGCTACCAGGCGCAGACGCCAATTGCTCGGGCCTTTGGGGCGCAAGCGACGAGCATCAAAACCATCGGATATCTTCATTCCGACCTTTCCTCCAGGGTATCGGCCCTTCGACCGGAAGATACACAGGTTGTTCCGGGGGGAGGGGTAAATGCGCCAAATGAAAGGGCTTTGCGGATGAGCGGAGCAATAAACACGCCGCTCACCGCCAGCAGGATCAGATCAGATCTTTGGCCAGCGCCAGGGTGGCGAAGTTGTCGGCCATGATGGCCATTTCGGTTTGCTGCACGTGCTCGGCGCTCAGGATGCCACCTTTGTACGGCAGGTCGCGGGTAGCGCAGGCGTCTTCCACCAGGGTGCAGCGAAAGCCCAGGTTCTTGGCCGCGCGCACGGTGGTGCTGACGCTGGAGTGGCTCATGAAACCGCAGACGATCAGGTCCAGAGAGCCCAGGTCCTGAAGGTGTTTTTCCAGGCCGGTGCCATGGAAGGCGCTGGGCAGCAGTTTGCCGATGATGGTTTCGTCACCTTCAGGCTCAAGGCCCGGAATGAATTCACCGCGCTCGCCCTGGGGGTCAAACAGGCCGCCCACGGTGCCCAGGTGGCGCACATGCACAATCGGGCGCCCGGCACTGCGCGCTGCGGTCACCAGTTGCTTGATGTTCTGCACCGCCGCGTCCATGCCCGAGAGGGCGAGCGGGCCGCTGAGGTACTCTTTCTGGGCGTCGATGATCACCAGGGTCGCATGATTGAGGTTGGCTGCTGCGTAACCGCGACCGCTGAGTTGAAACATCGTCTTTGGAACGGACATTCTGGGGCTCCTGTGAGTGGGGCTTTTGCGACATTGTCCACTGGCTGAGCGCTTCTGTGAATCGCTACTATCGTAAGCTACGCCGTTGCTGGCGTGCAGCCATGTCAAGAGGCAGGCCTGTTTAACACAATGCGGGCAAATTGGATGAAATCCGACGTACGGCGCCAGGTGTTTCGTACATCGTCGGTACAGGTGAAGGCTGTTAGAATCGCCAGTCGTTTTTTCCAGGAGCTTGCCCCGTGATCACTTCCCGCCTGCGCACCTTGCGCGACCATATCCGTTGGGCTGTCAGCCGTTTCCATGGGGAAGACCTGTTTTTTGGCCATGGCACCGACAATGCCTGGGACGAAGCCCGGCAATTGGTGCTGGGCGCCTTGCACCTGCCGTGGGAAATCGCCGACAGCTATCTGGACTGCAACCTGGAAGAAGAGGAAATCTCCCACGTGCAGCGCTTGCTGCATCGGCGTATCCATGAGCGAGTGCCAACGGCCTACCTGTTGAACGAGGCCTGGTTTTGCGGCATGTCGTTTATCGTCGATGAGCGCGTACTGATTCCACGCTCACCGATAGGCGAGCTGATTGAAGACCGCTTTGAACCCTGGCTGGCCCAGCCGCCGGCACGCATCCTCGACCTGTGCACCGGCTCCGGTTGCATCGGCATCGCTTGTGCCTACGAATTCCCCGAGGCCGAAGTGGTGCTGGGAGACCTGTCCTTCGAAGCCCTGGAAGTGGCGAACCAGAACATCGAGCGCCATGGCGTCGACGAGCGTGTCTACACCGTGCAGGGTGATGGTTTTGACGGTTTGCCCGGCCAGCGTTTCGACCTCATTGTGTCGAACCCGCCCTACGTGGACGCCGAAGATTTCGCCGACATGCCCGACGAATACCAACACGAACCGGAACTGGGCCTGGCCTGCGGTGACGACGGCCTGAACCTGGTACGCCGGATGCTGGCTGAAGCGGCGGACCACCTGACCGAGAAGGGCTTGCTGATTGTCGAAGTGGGCAACAGCCAGGTGCATGTCGAGGCGCTGTACCCGGAAGTGGACTTTGCCTGGCTGGACTTCCAGCGCGGTGGGCATGGGGTGTTCATGCTCACGGCTGAACAGTGCCGTGCGCACCAGGCAGTATTTGCCGCGCGGGTCTAACTGCACAAACGCGGTCAATGTGGGAGCTGGCTTGCCTGCGATAGCGGCCTGCCAGCCGACATCTACCTACCTGACACCCCACGATCCAAACTGTGGGAGCGGGCTTGCTCGCGAAGGCGGCTTGGCAGGCAACACAGTTGGATTGTGTACATATCCATTGCTGCGGTAACGGCCACTTAGGGTTCCGCTCTGACAGCGGGTCACTTTTGGAAAAGAGCCCCAAAAGTAACCAAAAGGGCTCTTGCCCCACCACTCGGCACCTCGCCTAGGCTCGGTGTGCCCGTAATCCGCCAGTGATTTGGGGGGCCGCCGCCACGCGCCATCCATGGCGCGGGGCGGCTAAACCGGCATCCCTGCCGGTTTACCCCCCAAGTCACTGGCGAATTACGGCCAGCGTGGTTTGATGGGGCGCCTGAGATCAAAAGCAAGATCAAGAGCGACTCGCTTCGCATCGTGGAGTGTGTGGTCGGGCGCGGTTAACTGTGGGCTGGCTTGCCTGCGATAGCGGCTTGACAGCCGACATCTTCTACCTGACACCCCACAGCCCAACTGTGGGAGCGGGCTTGCTCGCGAAGGCGGCCTAACAGTCAACACAGTTGGACCGGGTATATATCCGTTATTTAGGTAACGGCCACTTAGGGTTCCGCCCTGACGGCGGCTCACTTTTGAACAGCCCAAAAGTAAGCAAAACGCTCTTGCCCCACCACTCGGCACCTCGCTTGGGCTCGGTGTGCCCGTAATCCGCCAGTGATTTGGGGGGCCGCCGCCACGCGCCATCCATGGCGCGGGGCGGCTAAACCGGCATCCCTGCCGGTTTACCCCCCAAATCCCTGTCGAATTCCGGCCAGCGTGGTTTAACGGGGCGCCTAAGATCAAGAGCAGATCAAGAGCGGCTCGCTTCGCATCGTGGAGTGTGGGGCCGGGCGCGGTCAATTGTGGGAGCTGGCTTGCCTGCGATAGCGGCCGGTCAGCTTGCACCTCTACTACTGACCCACCGCTATCGCAGGCAAGCCAGCTCCCACATTGGATCGTATTTCAGTGTTAACGGTGCGTGGCAATCCAGATCAACAACCCCGCCTGGAACACCGTAAACGCCACCAGGCAGGTGATGGTAAAGCGCAGCCCGCTGTCCTCACGCTTGAACTTGGTGACTTTCTCCTCTTCCTTGCGCAGTTTCACTTCCTGCTCCGCCAGGTTCTGCTCGGCCTGTTGCAGCATTTGCGCGGCTTCCAGGATCTCTACGAACTGCACTTTCTCGGTGTTCCAACTGTCCAGCACGTCGCTGACCTTGCCCGGTTGCACATTGCCTTTGAGGTGCTGCACATCGGCGTAGGCCACATCGAAACCCTGGATACGCAGGAAGTGATCGCGGCGCAGGCGCGTGGCTTCGTTGAGGGCGTCTTTGTTAGCCAGGTCCACGCCGTCGACGCGGTAGTGTGACCACTTCTTCTTCGCCCAGGCAGCGCCTTGGGCCACCAGGAAGCGCCCGATACCGCGGTTGGCCGGCTCGATTTCCAGGCTGTTGCCGGGGCCGAAGTGCACGCGGTGTTTATCGTGATCGACCCAGATATCCAGGTGGTTCTGCTCGCGCCGTACGCGCTGGCCCGGTAACTGGATGACCATGCGCAACAGGCTGTGGTGTTTGTCATGGCGTTCGGCATAGCCGAACTGCACAAAGCGCAATGGCCGTGCGCCGGTGGCGCGGTCGGTGGCCAGTGGGGCCAGGCGCAGCATCTTGAAATGTTCGGCGTGAACGTCGGCCCACGGCAGTGCCGCTGCTGCGTTAGCTTCGGTTGCGGCCGGGGTCTCGGCGGTAGATTCGGTTGTTGTTTCGGTGGTTGTCATGCGGCGCGATCCTGTCCAAGCCCTGCGAGCCGACAGTCTTTTTACTGTCGACTCTGGACTTATCGGCCGTTTTTCCCAGGACTGGAGGCCAATTGCCGCTTAACGGGGTTGAAGTCCTTCGATAAAGCTGACGATACGTTGGCCCAGCTCCGCCGCCAGCGGTAGTTTCGGGTCGTTGTAGGAGGCCAGTTGCTGCTTCACGTTATTGGGCACGATGCGCATCACGTGGTTCATGCCTTCGATTACCGTCAACTGCGCGTCGGGCTTGGCCTGCTTCAGTTGTTGGGCGTCGCCTACGCCAACCTGGATATCGTTGGTGCCCTGGATAATCAGCGCCGGCATGTCCAGGCGGGCAAAAGCGGCCGACGGATCGGCGCGGAACAGGCTGATCAGATACGGCTGCACGCTGGGTCGGAAAATGCCTTCCAGCGGGCGCGGCACGTCGGCGTCCACCTGGCCGGCCTTGAGGTGATCGAGGATTTCATTACTGCGCAACAACAGGGCAGGGGGCAAGTGATCGGCCAGTTGCTGACGGATCACCTGGTCCACCGGACGGGCGCTGCCTGACAAGGAAATGACCCCGGCTGGTTCCAACTGCGGCGCGGCGAGGGCGGCGACCAGCGCGCCCTCACTGTGGCCCAGCACAATCAGCGGGCCCATGCGCTTGTCGGCCTTGAGCAACTTGCCCCAGGCCACGGCGTCGGCCACATAGGCCTCCAGAGTCAGGTTGCGCTCGTCTGGCGTGGCCGCCAGGCTCGCGGCCACGCCGCGCTTGTCGTAGCGCACGCTGGCGATGTTATGCCGGGCCAGCACCCAGGCCAGGCGCTTGAGGCTGTCATTGCGCGCGCCGTCGGCGCTGTTGCCGTTGCGGTCGGTGGGGCCGGAGCCGGCGATGATCAGCACCACCGGCACCGGTTTATCCGATTGCGGCAACAGCAACGAGCCAAAGAGTTGGCCGCTGCCGGTGTCCAGGCTGATCGGGCGTTGCAGCACCACAGGGGAGGCGGCCTGGGCCACGGCGGTAAACAGGGTGAGGGTAAACAGCAGAACTCGCAGCATCATAGCGCCATCATTGGAGAGGTGCCGGTTGGACCAACGTCTACCGGTAAGGTTTCGAGGATGAACTAGTCGGTTAGCCTGCGTATACTGGCCGCCTTAAGTTATTACGGTTGACTTGATTCAACTGATTTCACGGAGCGCCCTGCATGTCCGGCAATACCTTCGGCAAGCTGTTCACTGTCACCACCGCGGGCGAAAGCCATGGCCCGGCGTTGGTCGCCATTGTCGACGGCTGCCCGCCAGGCCTCGAACTGAGCCTGGACGACCTGCAGCGTGACCTCGACCGCCGCAAGCCCGGCACCAGCCGCCACACCACCCAGCGCCAGGAACCGGATGAAGTCGAAATCCTCTCGGGCGTGTTCGAAGGCCGCACCACGGGCTGCGCCATTGGCCTGCTGATTCGCAACACCGACCAGAAGTCCAAGGACTACTCGGCGATCAAGGACCTGTTCCGCCCGGCCCATGCCGACTACACCTACCACCACAAATACGGCGAACGCGACTACCGCGGCGGTGGCCGCAGTTCGGCACGCGAAACCGCCATGCGCGTGGCGGCCGGCGCCATCGCCAAGAAATACCTGGCCACCCAGGGCATCGTCATCCGTGGCTACATGAGCCAGTTGGGCCCGATTGAAATCCCGTTCAAGACCTGGGACAGCGTCGAAGACAACGCCTTCTTCTGCCCCGACCCGGACAAGGTGCCGGAACTGGAAGCCTACATGGACCAGTTGCGCCGCGACCAGGACTCGGTCGGCGCGAAGATCACCGTAATAGCCGAGGGCGTAAAGCCGGGCCTGGGCGAGCCGATCTTCGACCGCCTCGACGCCGAACTGGCCCACGCGCTGATGAGCATCAACGCGGTGAAAGGGGTGGAAATCGGCGCCGGGTTCGCCTGCGTCTCCCAGCGCGGTACCGAGCATCGCGATGAGATGAGCCCTGAAGGTTTCCTCAGCAACAACGCGGGCGGCATCCTCGGCGGTATTTCTTCCGGCCAGCCGATCGTGGCGCACCTGGCGCTCAAGGCGACGTCGAGCATCACCACGCCAGGCCGTTCGATCGATGTGCACGGCAACCCGGTGGACGTGATCACCAAGGGCCGCCACGATCCCTGCGTCGGCATCCGCGCCACACCGATTGCCGAAGCCATGATGGCCATCGTGCTGATGGATCACCTGTTGCGTAACCGTGGGCAAAATGCCGATGTGCGCGTGAGTACCCCGATACTGGGCCAGCTGTGATCGCCTGGGGCAATGAGCGCGCTTATTGTGGCGAGCGAGCTTGCTCGCGCTGGGCTGCGAAGCAGCCCTGAATAAAATGACCCCAGCCCTCCCATACTGGCGCCTCTCCAGCTTCTACCTCTTCTACTTCGCCCTGCTGGGGGCGACCGCGCCGTTCCTGGCGCTGTACTTCGATCACCTGGGCTTTTCCAGCGCACGCATCGGCGAGCTGGTGGCCATTCCCATGCTGATGCGCTGCGTGGCCCCCAACCTGTGGGGTTGGATCGGCGACTACACCGGCCGGCGCCTGGCCATCGTGCGATTCGGCGCGGTGTGCACCCTGGCCAGCTTCTGCCTGATTTTCGTCAGCAAGACCTATGCCTGGCTGGCGTTGGTGATGGCCCTGCACGCGTTCTTCTGGCACGCGGTGCTGCCGCAGTTTGAAGTCATCACCCTGGCCCACCTGCACACGCAAACCTCGCGCTACAGCCAGATCCGTCTGTGGGGCTCCATTGGTTTTATCCTCACCGTGGTGGTCATGGGGCGCCTGTTCGATTGGCTGAGCCTGGATATTTACCCGGTGGCGGTCGTGGTGATCATGGCCGGCATCATCGGCGCCAGCCTTTGGGTACCGAACGCGCAGCCTGCCAGCCACGGCAACCGCCTGGCCGGTGAGGGTTTCCTCAAGCAATTACGCAGCCCCGGCGTGCTGGCGTTTTATGCCTGCGTGGCGCTGATGCAAATGAGCCATGGCCCGTATTACACCTTCCTCACCCTGCACCTGGAGCACTTGGGCTACAGCCGTGGCGTGATCGGCCTGCTGTGGGCGCTGGGGGTGGTGGCGGAAGTGCTGATGTTCCTGGCCATGAGCCGTATTCTTACGCGCTTTTCGGTGCGCCGGGTGCTGCTCGCCAGTTTCCTGCTGGCCGCGCTGCGCTGGTGGCTGCTGGGTTCATTTGCCGAGGTTTTCTGGCTGCTGCTGGTGGCGCAACTGATGCACGCCGCCACGTTTGGCAGCTTCCATGCGGCGGCGATTGCCTTTGTGCAACGCAGCTTCGGCGACCGCCAGCAAGGCCAGGGCCAGGCCCTTTATGCCGCACTGGCCGGCACCGGCGGCGCGCTCGGCGCCCTGTATTCCGGCTACAGCTGGAACCTGTTGGGGCCAACCCTCACGTTCAGTATCGCCAGCCTCGCGGCCCTGGCCGCCGCCATTATCATTGGCCTTCGATTGCAAGAGCCGAACCAAGGAACCGTGCAATGAGCTATGTAGCCGTCTACTCCATCGCCACCCCGGACACCCCGAACAAAGTGTTGACCCATGCCGACGACATCCAGTCGACCCTGGCCGAACACGGTGTGCGGTTCGAACGCTGGCAGCCCAGCCCACTAGAAAAGGGCGCCACGGATGCTCAAATGATTGCCGCCTACCAGGCTCAGATCAAAGCCCTCGGCTACGCCGCTGTGGAAGTGGTGCACGTGACCCAAGACCATCCACAGAAGGACGAGTTACGTGCGCAGTTCCTGGCCGAACGTACCTACAGTGAAGACGAGGTGCGTTTCTTCATCGCCGGTCAGGGGCTGTTTACGCTGCACATCGGCGACTCTGTCTACAGCCTGCGCTGTGAGAAGAATGACTTGCTGATCATCCCGGCCGGTGTACCGCACTGGTTCGACATGGGCGAAAACCCGCACTGTGTGACACTGCGTTTGTTCAACACGGCCCAGGGTGCTGTGCCCTCGTTGACCTGTGATGCGATTGCCACACGTTTTCCAGGACTCGATGACTAAGCACAGATAACTGAATGTTCAACCCTGGCAAGTTGGAAGTTGCTGTGGGAAGAAACTTAATTATTTGTAGGGCAAAGCTGTTTGTTCTGTGCTGTGCGCTTTGATTCCACTGATTATGTAACTCTCTGCTTAACGCCAATGTTTATGCCATCTGTCAATAGGAGGAATCCGAAAGGTGGCAGCGCATCAGCAGACATAAAGGAGAGAACAATGAGTGGCCCCGAGGAGACGTATCGCCCGTTGGTTATTGTACCGACGGCTATCAGAAAACGCCTGAGCTTGTGCGGCAAGCCCCTGACTGCCACGGAGCTGGAAATCCTGCGATGGGCCTCCGAGGGCAAGACGGTCTGGGAAATCAGCCAGATTCGCGCCACCTCTGAAGCCACGGTGAAATTTCATCTGCGCAACATCTACGGCAAGTTGGATGTCACCAACCGTGTACAGGCAAAGAATGAGGCCGCTCGCCAGGGCTTATGTTAACGACATAAAAAAGGGCCGCGACGCTGAGTAGCGTCGCGGCCCTTCTTCAGATGTGTAGCTTAGGCCGAGTGATAAGTCGGCAGCGCAAAGCGGTTCTGGCTTTGCAGCATCGAAATCTGCGGCAGTTCGCTGGCCTGTTCAGCCAAGTCACGGCGAATGGCGCTGATCACCCAAGTCAGTTGGTCGGCAGTGTGCAGCTGCTGATAAGAGATCGAGCGCTTGACCTGCTTACCTTCGCTGTTGCGCAGGGTCAACAGGATGCCGCCGTCCGGACGTGGCTGGGTGGTGACGTCGTAGTTGGAGAATACCGAAGCGAATTTATCTTGGATCAGGCTCATGTCTATCAGCTCCATTGGCTCAAGTTGGCAAGCATGGAGTGATAGGTGCAGTGATTGTGCCAGTATTGGATATTCTAAAAAATCGTTATAAATCAGCAGCTTATAAATTTATAGGATTTTCATTTTCGTGCAATTTGCATGAAGGGCCATCGTGCATCCTGCATTTTGCGCTATCTGCCCGGCGATTTTTCCGCAAGGAGCGGGAGGGCTGTAATCATACTGACCGCCTTTTGCTCGGAAAAATCCATCTACACGATATTGGTGGTATCCCCCGCGCTAACCACGATGCGAAGCGAGCCGCTCTTGATCTTGATCTGCTTTTGATCTTAAGCGCCCCGTTAAACCACGCTGGCCGGAATTCGCCAGTGATTTGGGGGGTAAACCGGCAGGGATGCCGGTTTAGCCGCCCCGCGCCATGGATGGCGCGTGGCGGCGGCCCCCCAAATCACTGGCGGATTACGGGCACACCGAGCCCAAGCGAGGTGCCGAGTGGTGGGGCAAGAGCGTTTTGCTTACTTTTGCGCTGTTCAAAAGTGAGCCGCCGTCAGGGCGGAACCCTAAGTGGCCGTTACCTAAATGAAGGATATGTACCCGGTCCAACTGTGTTGACTGTTAGGCCGCCTTCGCGAGCAAGCCCGCTCCCACAATTGGATCGTGGGATGTCAGGTAGAGAAGTGTCGGCTGGTAGGCCGTCATCGCAGGCAAGCCAGCTCCCACAGTTGGAGCGCGGGGCAGCAGGGAGATAAGCATCGGCCGGCCGCCACGGGATACAAAACTTTTCAAATCCCGCATGTACAGCCAAAGAACCGCTGACGTACTTTCCGCTACACCAGTCGATGTACCTGGACCCGACCAAGAATAAGAAAAGGGACGTCCCGCCATGACTCACCAGCAAAACGACATGATCACCTGGAGCATGATGCTGCGAAAGTTGCCTGCCATCGTTCGGGCCCTCCCACGCGTGGTGCGCGGCATGCGCGCGGCCAACGTCACCGACCCCAGCCAACCCTGCGGCCTGGGCTGGCATTTCGAACAAGCCACCTTGCGCAACCCTGACGGTACTGCCCTGCTGTATGCGGACAGCGTGATCAGCTACCGCGACGCCAATCAGCGCGCCAACCGTCTTGCCCACCACCTGCAAGCCCAGGGCATCGGCAAGGGGGACGTGGTGGCGCTGTTTATCGAGAATCGCCCCGAGTTGCTGCTCAATGTACTGGCCGTGGCCAAGCTGGGCGGCATCTGCGCCATGCTCAACACGGCGCAAACTCAAGGGGCGCTGGTGCACAGCCTGACCCTGGTCAACCCGGTTGCCATCGTGGTCGGTGCCGAATTGCTGAGCCCTTACGCAGCAGTGCGCGAACAAGTGCAGATCCCGGCCGAGCGCACCTGGTTCGTGGCCGATCAACCCGGCAGTGCAGTGCCCGATGGCTATATCGACCTGATGGCCGCCAGCGCCGAAAGCCCGGTGGACAACCCGGCGAGTTCCGCGCAGGTGTTCTTCAATGACCCCTGCTTCTATATCTACACCTCCGGCACCACCGGCTTGCCCAAGGCCGGCATCATGAAGCACGGGCGCTGGACCAAAACCGCCGTGAGCTTCGGCAGTATCGCCCTGGACATGGGCCCGCAGGACGTCCTCTATTGCACCTTGCCGCTGTACCACGCCACTGGCTTGTGCGTGTGCTGGGGGTCGGCGATTATCGGCGCATCGGGCTTTGCCATTCGACGCAAATTCAGCGCCAGCCAGTTCTGGGATGACGCGCGCAAGTTCAAGGCGACCACCCTGGGTTATGTCGGTGAGCTGTGCCGCTATCTGCTCGACCAGCCTGCCAGTGCGCAGGATCGCGATAACCACGTGACCAAGATGGTCGGCAACGGCTTGCGCCCCGGTGTGTGGGCGCAGTTCAAGCAGCGCTATGGTGTGGCGCATATCTGCGAGCTGTATGCCGCCAGCGACGGCAATATCGGTTTTACCAACGTGCTGAACTTTGACAATACCATCGGCTTTTGCCTGCAGCATTGGGCGCTGGTGGATTACGCCCATGACACTGGCGAACCCCTGCGCGGCAGCAATGGGTTGATGGTCAAGGTGCCCACCGGCGGGCAGGGCCTGTTACTGGCGCGCATTGATGAAAAGTCGCCCTTCGACGGTTACACCGACCCGGAAAAGAACCGCAAGGTGGTACTAACGGACGTGTTCGAAAAAGGCGACCGCTATTTCAACACCGGCGACCTGGTGCGCAGTATCGGTTTCGGCCATGCGCAATTTGTCGATCGCCTGGGGGATACCTATCGCTGGAAGGGCGAAAACGTCTCGACCACCGAAGTGGAAAATGTCCTGCTGCAACACCCGCAGATCGCTGAAGTGGTGGCCTATGGCGTCGAGATCGACAACACCAATGGCCGCGCCGGCATGGTCGCCATCACCCCCAGCGAATCCCTGGCCAGCCTGGACATGCGCGAACTGCTGCAATTCGCCCACGGCCAGTTGCCCCCTTATGCGGTGCCACTGTTTTTGCGGATCAAGGTGAAGATGGAAACCACCGGCACGTTCAAGTACCAGAAAGTGCAGCTCAAGGAACAAGGGTTCGACCCGGACAAGGCTGACAATGACCCGGTCTACGCCTGGTTGCCGGGTTCGGACAGCTATGTGCCGGTGACCGGGCAATTGCTGGCGCAGATTCAGGGCGGCCACTTCCGTTATTGATTCTGGCTATGGCGGCTTTTGACAAAAAAGCCATGACACCGGGGAACTCCCTCGCGACACTGGGCGCCTTAAACAGTTATATCAGTCGCCTCAGCAAGGAGCCCCCATGTCAGAACAGCCTAAACAAATGACCGAAGACGAAGCCGCCGAATTTGCCGAGCAAGTCTTCGACGTGGCCCGTCGCGGCGACGCCGCCATGCTTGCCGCACTGTTGGCCAAAGGCCTGCCGGCCAATTTTCGTAATCATAATGGTGACACCTTGTTGATGCTCGCGGCTTACCACGGCCATGCCGAGGCGGTCAAAGTGCTGCTGGAGTTCAAGGCCGACCCCCTGATCGCCAACGACAAGAACCAGTTGCCGATTGCCGGTGCGGCGTTCAAAGGCAACCTGCCGGTGGTCCAGGCGTTGATCGAAGGCGGCACGCCGGTTGAGGCGGCCTCCTCGGATGGGCGTACGGCGTTGATGATGGCGGCGATGTTCAACCGCGTTGAGATGGTTGATTACCTGCTCGGTAAAGGCGCAAACCCCAAGGCCACTGATGCACAGGGCGCGACGGCGCTGGCTGCGGCGCAGACCATGGGTGCGGTGGATACGGCGGCGAAGTTGCAGAAACTGGTGTAGGCTACGCGCCCTTCAAAACTTGCCCGTTACAGGATCGCCCCATGAAAACCGCCCTCGTCGAACTCATCAGCAAAATCAGCGCCGGCGTCATGGGTGAGGACGAAGTAGCGCGTATCGCCGACGAAGCGGCCCAGGCCTATGCGGACCCGGCGGCGTTCCTGGCGGCCAACCCGGATATCAACTACGACGACAGCTTCCCTATCCCACTGGGAGAGTGGGTGGTGGTCGGTAGCTTGCCGGACACGGTGTTGTTCCAGGCTGATACCTATGGCGACCTGTTTGCCCAGATCGTTGCGTCGTTCGGTCCGGGTGTGGCGTTCAACCTCAAGCCCAAGCAACTGGCCAAGACCGAAGACCTGACCGCGCTCAACCGCATCCAGATCCAGATGAGCGCCCTGAGCCCGGAAGACGGCGGTTATGTGCTGGTGAACTTCAGCCAGTTGCTGGACGACGAGATCCAGGCGGTGCTGGTGTTCGGCAACGACCTGGCGCGAGTGCTGGAACTGTGTGCCGAAGTCGGCATCAAGGCCGAGCCCTCGCTTGAAGCCTTGAAGATTGCCGTACACGTCTGAAATAAAACGGAACCCGCGCCAAGGCTGACTATCCTACAAGGGCATGCCCTCACTTTAGGAGCGACACCATGGGTTCCACGTTTAATAGCCTGATTGGCCTGATCATCCTCGCGCTGGACATCTGGGCGATCATCAACGTGTTCAAAAGCGGCGCCAGCACCGGTGCCAAAGTGCTGTGGATTCTGTTGATCCTGCTGTTGCCAGTGCTGGGCCTGATCATCTGGGCTATCGCCGGGCCGCGCGGTAACGTGCGGATCTGACGACCTGCTCGATTTGCGGTGGGCACAGTCAATGTGGGAGCTGGCTTGCCTGCGATAGCGGTGGGTCAGCTTGCATTGTTTCGGTTGACACACCGCAATCGCAGGCAAGCCAGCTCCCACAGGTGTGGGGCACAGCATTAATTAGATTTGTGTGTCGAAACTATTCGCCGCACGA
Organism: Pseudomonas sp. FJ2-5-13; assembly: GCF_029201605.1. NCBI lineage: Bacteria > Pseudomonadati > Pseudomonadota > Gammaproteobacteria > Pseudomonadales > Pseudomonadaceae > Pseudomonas > Pseudomonas sp. FJ2-5-13. Next base: position 4,111,702 of record NZ_CP104045.1, on the reverse strand, counting down.
AATTTTCACATCCCATCCAAGACAATTCGCCGGCTTTAACCGGCTGCCAGGGCTCTATCTCCAGTGCCCTTAAAGGCAGGGCCGTGCCCTACGTTCAGTAATTAATAGCCTTGCCGGCCTTGATCGGGCACCATTTGTGCCACCGCGTTAACCGCCTACCCCAGCCAGCCTGGGCGAGGGACGGACGCCACTGCATTATTTCGCAACTTAAACTTCCAATGGGTCCTAAAACGACATGGCAAACCCGGACGCCCTGAATCAGCAGCGAGCTTCAAATCGCCTGCTGCAACCGACCGTCAAATCCCATCTGGCGTACACGCTGCTCTGCGCACTGGTCATGATGGTGATGTTTTCCCTGCTGCGCCTGGCGTTGCTGGTCTACAACCGCGAGATGATCCTGGACACGCCGGCCTCGACGTTCCTTGAAGCGTTCGCCAACGGCCTGCGCCTGGACATTCGCCTGGTAATGTACCTGCTGATTCCGCTGTTGCTGGCGCTGTTCAGCGTGCGGGCCATGGCGGCGCGCGGGTTCTTCCGTTTGTGGCTGACCGTAGCGTCCAGCATCGCCTTGTTCCTGGGCCTGATGGAGATGGACTTCTATCGCGAGTTCCACCAGCGCCTCAACGGCCTGGTCTTCCAGTATGTGAAGGAAGACCCCAAAACCGTGATGAGCATGCTCTGGTACGGTTTCCCGGTGGTGCGCTACCTGCTGGCCTGGGCCGTGGGCACGCTGATCCTGAGCATGGCCTTCAAGGGCGCTGACCGCGCAACGCGCCCACGGGGCCCGTTCAGCGGCGGCACGATCAGCACGCGCCAGGTGGCGCCGTGGTACAGCCGCATCGCAGTGTTCATGGTCTGCGTGCTGGTTGCCGTGGTCGCCATCCGTGGCACCCTGCGCCAGGGGCCACCGCTGCGTTGGGGTGACGTCTACACCACCGATTCGAACTTCGCCAACCAGTTGGGCCTCAATGGCACCTTGTCGCTGATCGCGGCGGCCAAGGCGCGCTTTGGTGAAGACCGCGCCAACATCTGGAAGGCCACTCTGGAACAACCGCTGGCCACCCAGACTGTGCGCGACATGCTGGTGCTGCCGCAAGAGAAGCTGGTAGACACCGACACCGCTGCCGTGCGCCGTGACTTCACGCCACCGGCCGAGAAAACCCTGCCGATCAAGAACGTCGTGGTCATCCTGATGGAAAGCTTCGCCGGTCACTCGGTGGGCGCATTGGGCCGTCCGGGCAATATCACCCCGTACTTCGACAAGCTGACCCAAGAGGGCCTGCTGTTCGACCGCTTCTTCTCCAACGGCACCCACACCCACCAGGGTATGTTCGCCACCATGGCCTGCTTCCCGAACCTGCCGGGTTTCGAATACCTGATGCAGACCCCGGAAGGCAGCCATAAGCTGTCGGGCCTGCCGCAGTTGCTCAGTGCGCGTGATTTCGACGATGTGTATGTCTACAACGGCGATTTCGCCTGGGACAACCAGTCGGGCTTCTTCAGCAACCAGGGCATGACCAACTTCATCGGCCGCAATGACTTCGTCAACCCGGTGTTCTCCGACCCGACGTGGGGCGTGTCCGACCAGGACATGTTCAACCGTGGCCTGGAAGAACTGAAGGCACGCGAAGGCGGCAAGCCGTTCTACGCACTGCTGCAAACCCTGTCCAACCACACGCCGTACGCGTTGCCGACCCCATTGCCGGTCGAGAAAGTCACCGACCGTGGCAGCCTCAACGAGCATTTGACGGCCATGCGCTACTCCGACTGGGCCCTGGGCCAGTTCTTTGAAAAGGCCCGCAAGGAGCCGTACTTCAAGGAAACCCTGTTCGTGATCGTCGGTGACCACGGTTTCGGCAACGAGCAGCAGATCACCGAGATGGACCTGGGCCGCTTCAACGTGCCGATGCTGATGATTGCACCGGGCATGCGCGAGAAGTTCGGTGAGCGTGACCACACCGTGGGCACCCAGATCGACATCGTGCCCACCATCATGGGCCGCCTGGGCGGCGACACCTTGCACCAGTGCTGGGGCCGTGACCTGCTGAACCTGCCGGAAGGTGATAAAGGTTTCGGCGTGATCAAGCCCTCGGGCAGCGACCAGACCGTGGCCTTGCTCACCGGTGACCGCGTACTGGTATTGCCCAAGGAAATGCCACCCAAGTTGTGGGAATACACGCTGGGCGCCGAGCCGACTGGCAAGGTGATTCCAGAGTCGCCGGATGAAGCTGCACTCAAGCAGAAACTCGAGTCGTTCCTGCAAACCGCGACCAAGAGCCTGCTGGATAACACCGCAGGTGTGGTGGACGGTAAGCCGGACTAACTGACCGGCAATAAAAAAGAGGCCTTCTAGAGGGCCTCTTTTTTTTGCTTCTCAATTGTAGGAGCGAGCGTGCTCGCGAAGAACCTCAACGCTAACGCGCGCGTCTTGAATAAACGCGACGCCTGCAAGTGTTTCGCGAGCAAGCTCGCTCCTACAAAACCGCGGCGTTATATCTTGCCGAGCAACAACAACACCAGCAGAACAACCAGTACCACACCCAGGATACCCGACGGTCCATAACCCCAGTTACGCGAGTGTGGGAACACTGGCAGGCCACCGACCAGCAGGAGGATCAGGATAATAATCAGAATGAGGCTCATGGTTTTATTCCTTATAGGTTCTTTGCAAAAACCGGCTGTTTAACCGTTGGTTCGTCCATGTACAGTGGGACGCCTTACCCATTCCGACTCTGCCGCTTCGTAGAAAATTCATTGTTTTTATAAAACATTTTGATGCGTCGCTTATTTCTTTTAACGCGTACGCAACGTGAACTAATTAGTTGAAAAAAATTGAACTTAGTCTATGCGCGCAGCTGTGACCGAGCCCGCGGTTTGCCTGGGGCATTCATCACCCTGATGGTGCGTGGGTGGAGCAAAAACCTTCGCTACACTGCCGGTCACTTCTTCGTGAACCACAAGGCTACCTCCTATGCAAAACCGCATGATGATCACTGGCGCCGGGTCTGGCCTGGGTCGCGAAATCGCTCTGCGCTGGGCCCGTGAAGGCTGGCAGTTGGCGTTGTCCGATGTGAGCGAGCCTGGTTTGCAGGAAACCCTCAAGCAGGTTCGCGAGGCGGGCGGCGATGGTTTTACCCAGCGTTGTGACGTGCGTGACTACAGCCAACTCACGGCCTTTGCCCAGGCCTGTGAAGTAAAGCTCGGCGGCATCGATGTGATCGTCAACAACGCCGGCGTGGCCTCGGGTGGGTTCTTCGCTGAATTGTCCCTGGAGGATTGGGACTGGCAGATCGCAATCAACCTGATGGGCGTGGTCAAAGGCTGCAAGGCGTTCCTGCCGCTGCTTGAGAAGAGCAAGGGGCGCATCATCAACATCGCCTCAATGGCCGCGCTGATGCAAGGCCCGGCCATGAGCAACTACAACGTGGCCAAGGCGGGCGTGGTGGCGTTGTCCGAGAGCCTGCTGGTGGAGCTCAAGCAACAGGAAGTGGGCGTTCATGTGGTGTGCCCGTCGTTTTTCCAGACCAACCTGCTCGACTCCTTCCGTGGGCCAACCCCAGCCATGAAGGCCCAGGTGGGCAAACTGCTTGAGAGTTCGCCCATCTCGGCGGCGGATATCGCCGACTACATTTACCAGCGCGTGGCCGCAGGCGAGTTCATGATCCTGCCCCACGAGCAAGGCCGCATGGCTTGGGCGTTGAAACAGAAAAATCCGCAACTGCTGTATGACGAAATGACACTGATGGCCGACAAGATGCGCGCCAAGGCGCAGGCCGTGAAGGGCTGATTCGGCTGCGGTCTGTCAGACAAATTACCTGCCTGCGTAGGCAGTGCCTGATTTTCCCGCAAGCCATTGCCGGCCCAGCGCCAAGGGGGCATGGTCGGGGTCCTGCTACTGGAAAAGGACAACCGCCATGCTGGTCTTAAGCCGTGCCACAGGCGAAGCCATCGCCATTGGCGATGACATCACCGTGCATATCCTGGAAGTGAACGGTACTCATGTGAAATTCGGCATCGAGGCGCCGGTGGGCGTCAACGTGTACCGCGCCGAGGTGTACCGCAAGATACTCAAAGGCGAGGGCCAAGCTACCCATCCCGTGCCGGCGCCCAACCCTTAGGCGCCGCTGTTCAGTCGAACAGGTGCTTGGGCACATCGTGCTTGAGCATCAACTGGCATTGCTCGCTCTCGGGGTCGAAGACGATCAGCGCCTGGCCTTTGGTCAGCGCCTGGCGCACGCGCAGCACGCGGGTTTCCAGGGGCGTGTCGTCGCCATTGTCGGTGCCGTCGCGGGTGACGAAGTCTTCGATGAGGCGGGTCAGGGTGTCGACTTCAAGTGCATCGTAGGGAATCAGCATACAAGCCTCAGGTGTCAGGTCCCGGCGATGCTACTGCGCCGGGACCTTTGTTGCCAGTATCCACTCACCGCGTCAGGACTTCTGGCCGACCAGGCTGTCTACCGACGGCACGCGGGTGTCGCTCTCCATTTGCGTTTCATGCTCGATCTGATGGCTGAACCGATCCAGTGAACCCTGGGCCGGTTGCGCATCGCTGGCAAACACCGGCGGGCTGAGGATGTAAGCGCCCAACAAGCGGCTAAGGGCGGCCAGGCTGTCGATATGGGTACGTTCGTAGCCATGGGTGGCGTCACAACCGAAGGCCAGCAACGCGGTGCGAATATCATGGCCGGCGGTGACCGCCGAGTGGGCATCGCTGAAGTAATACCGGAACAGATCGCGGCGCACCGGCAGGTCGTTGTCCGAGGCCAGGCGCAGCAAGTGGCGGGACAGGTGATAGTCATAAGGACCGCCGGAATCCTGCATGGCCACGCTTACCGCATGTTCGCTGGACTGCTGGCCGGGGGCGACCGGGGCGATATCGATGCCGACAAACTCACTCACATCCCAGGGCAGGGCGGCCGCTGCACCGCTGCCGGTTTCTTCGGTGATGGTGAACAGCGGGTGGCAGTCGATCAGCAAGGGCTGGCCACTGTCGACGATGGCCTTGAGCGCAGCGAGCAGGGCGGCGACGCCGGCCTTGTCGTCCAAGTGGCGGGCGCTGATATGCCCGCTTTCGGTGAACTCGGGCAGCGGGTCGAACGCCACGTAGTCACCGACGCTGATTCCCAGGGAATCGCAGTCGGCGCGCGTGGCGCAGTAGGCGTCCAGGCGCAGCTCCACATGGTCCCAGCTCACCGGCATTTCATCCACGGCGGTGTTGAACGCGTGCCCGGAAGCCATCAGCGGCAACACGCTGCCGCGAATCACGCCGTTATCGGTGAACAGGCTGACACGGCTGCCTTCGGCAAAGCGGCTCGACCAGCAGCCCACCGGCGCCAGGGTCAGACGCCCGTTGTCCTTGATCGCACGCACGGCGGCGCCGATGGTGTCCAGGTGCGCGGAGACAGCACGGTCAGGGCTGTTTTTCTGGCCCTTGAGGGTGGCGCGAATGGTGCCGCGCCGGGTCATCTCAAACGGGATGCCGAGTTCTTCCAGGCGTTCGGCGACGTAACGCACGATGGTGTCGGTAAAGCCGGTGGGGCTGGGAATGGCGAGCATTTCCAACAGCACTTTTTGCAGGTACGCGAGATCAGGTTCGGGAATGGTTCGGGTCATGGAAACTCCTGATGAGTTGAGGGCATCGATGGTTTCGATGAGGGGTAGAGCTTCGTTGCCTGTGCCGGCCTCTTCGCGAGCAAGCCCGCTCCCACATGGGGAATGCATTTCAAGTGTGGGAGCGGGCTTGCTCGCGAAGGCGCCGGTACAGGCGACACATCACTCAAGTCGCCGGCTGACTGTGTGGAAACAACAAATCCACAAACTTCTCAGCCGTGGGTTGCGGTTCATGGTTGGCCAGGCCGGCCCGTTCGTTGGCTTCGATAAACACATACTCCGGCTGGTCGGCCGCAGGCACCATCAGGTCCAGGCCGACCATAGGGATATCCAGGGCACGGGCCGCACGCACGGCGGCGTCCACCAGCGTGGGGTGCAGGATCGCCGTGACATCTTCCAGGCAACCCCCGGTGTGCAGGTTGGCGGTGCGTCGCACGGCCAGTTGCACGCCACGGGGCAGGATGCTGTTGTAGTCGTAACCTGCGGCTTTGAGGGTGCGCTCGGTTTCTGCATCCAGCGGGATTTTGCTCTCGCCATCGGTGGCCGCCTGGCGGCGACGGCTCTGCGCCTGGATCAACGCGCGAATCGAATGTTGACCGTCGCCGATCACTTCGGCAGGGCGACGAATCGCAGCCGCGACCACTTCAAAGCCGATCACCAGGATGCGCAGGTCCAAGCCTTCGTGGAAGCTTTCCAGCAACACGCGGCTGTCGAACTGGCGCGCCGCTTCGATCGCCTGCTGCACCTCCTCGATGCTCTGCAAATCCACGGCGACGCCATGGCCTTGCTCGCCGTCCAGCGGCTTGACCACGATGCGCTGGTGTTCGTCGAGAAACTCCAGGTTGTCGTCGGCACTGCCGGCCAACTGTTGCACCGGCACATGCAGGCCTGCCGCCTTGAGCACCTTGTGGGTCAGGCTCTTGTCCTGGCACAGGGTCATGCTGATGGCGCTGGTCAGGTCGCTCAGGGACTCACGGCAACGCACGCGACGCCCGCCGTGGCTGAGGGTGAACAGGCCTGCATCGGCATCGTCCACCTGCACATCAATGCCGCGCCGGTGGGCTTCTTCGACAATGATGCGTGCGTAAGGGTTGAACTCCGCCTGCGGCCCCGGGCCCAGAAACAGCGGTTGATTGATACCGTTCTTGCGCTTGATCGCGAAGGTGGTCAACGCCCGAAAGCCGAGCTTGGCGTAAAGGCTCTTGGCCTGGCGGTTGTCGTGCAGCACCGACAAGTCCAGGTAGCTCAAGCCTCGGCTCATGAAGTGCTCCACCAAGTGGCGCACCAACACTTCACCGACGCCAGGGCGCGTGCATTGCGGGTCGACGGCCAGGCACCAGAGGCTGCAACCGTTCTCCGGGTCGTGGAAGGCTTTGTGATGGTTGAGGCCCATCACGCTGCCAATCACTGCGCCGCTGTCTTCATCTTCGGCCAGCCAATACACCGGGCCGCCTTGATGACGTGGGGTAAGGCGCTCCGAGTCGACGGGCAGCATTCCGCGCCCTTGATACAGGTGGTTGACCGCTTGCCAGTCGGCCTCGCTCTGCACCCGGCGAATGCGAAAACCGCGAAACACACGGGTGGCCGGACGGTAGTCGGTGAACCACAGGCGCAGGGTGTCGGACGGGTCGAGGAACAGTTGCTGCGGGTCAATGCCCAGGATTTGCTGGGGCGCGGCCACGTACAGCGCGATATCGCGCTCGCCGGGCTGCTCGTTCAGCAGTTCCTGGGCAAGGCTTGCCGGGTCGGGAAAGGTGTGGCCGATCAACAACCGGCCCCAGCCGCAATGCACGGCAATCGGGTCGGCGGCCAGTGCGCTGCCATCTTCGGCCAGGCGCGCCTGCAGGCGCTCGTAGGTCGGCGCCTGACCCTTGAGTAAGCGTTGGCTGTAAGCCGCGGCATTCGGTTTCATGGATCAGATTCCTTGTTCGCTCAGCCACAGGTTCAGCGCCGCCAGCTGCCACAGCTTGGAGCCGCGCAGCGGGGTCAGTTGGCCTTGCGGGTCGGTGAGCAAGCGGTCGAGCATGGCCGGGTTGAACAACCCGCGGTCCTGGCTTGGGTCCAGCAGCAACTCGCGCACCCAGTTCAAGGTATCGCCCTGCAGGTGCTTGAGGCCGGGCACGGGGAAGTAGCCTTTCTTGCGGTCGATGACTTCGCTGGGGATCACCCGTCGCGCCGCTTCCTTGAGCACCTGTTTACCACCGTCGGGCAGCTTGAATTTGGCCGGTACCCGGGCCGAGAGTTCTACCAGGCGGTAGTCGAGGAACGGTGTGCGCGCCTCCAGGCCCCAGGCCATGGTCATGTTGTCCACGCGTTTGACCGGGTCATCTACCAGCATCACCGTGCTGTCCAGGCGCAGGGCCTTGTCCACGGCCGCGTCGGCGCCCGGCATTGCGAAATGCTCGCGCACGAAGTCGCCCGCAGCGTCGTTGGCGGTCAGCCATTTGGGCGCGACGGTGGCCGCGTAGTCGTCGTAGCTGCGGTCGAAAAACGCCTCACGATAGGCCGCATACGGGTCGCTGGCGCCGTCCACTTGTGGGTACCAGTGGTAACCGGCGAACAATTCATCGGCGCCCTGGCCGCTTTGCACCACTTTGCAATGCTTGGCCACTTCCCGCGACAGCAGGTAGAAGGCGATGCAGTCATGGCTGACCATCGGCTCGCTCATGGCGCGGAAGGCTGCCGGCAGTTGCTCGATGATCTCGCTTTCGGCGATGCGCAGTTGGTGGTGATGGGTGCCGTAGTGTTTGGCGATCAGGTCTGAGTACTGGAACTCATCGCCACGTTCGCCGCCGGCGTCTTCAAAGCCGATGGAGAAGGTCGACAAATCCTCCACGCCCACTTCGCGCAGCAGGCCGACGAGCATGCTCGAGTCGACGCCGCCTGACAGCAACACACCCACATCCACCGCCGCACGTTGGCGAATGGCCACGGCTTCGCGGGTGCTGTCGAGCACGCGGTCGGTCCAGTCTTCCAGGGTCAGGTGTTTTTCGTCCGCATGGGGGCCGTAGGGCAGGGTCCACCAGGTTTTCTGTTCAGTCTTGCCGCTGGCGTCGATGCGCATCCAACTGGCAGGCGGCAGCTTTTCGATGCCGGCCAACAGCGTGCGCGGTGCGGGCACCACGGCGTGGAAATTCAGGTAGTGGTTGAGGGCGACCGGATCGAGGATCGGGTTGATGTCACCGCCCTTGAGCAACGCGGGTAACGCCGAGGCAAAGCGCAGGCGCTGGCCGGTGCGCGACAGGTACAGAGGTTTGACCCCCAGACGGTCGCGGGCGATGAACAGGCGCTGGGCATCACGCTCCCAAATGGCAAAGGCGAACATGCCGTTGAGCTTGGGCAGCAACGCTTCGCCCCAGGCGTGATAACCCTTGAGCAACACTTCGGTGTCGCCACCGGAATAGAAGGCGTAACCCAGGGCTTCCAGCTCTTGGCGCAGCTCCGGGAAATTATAGATAGCGCCATTGAAGGCCAGGGACAGCCCCAGGTGGGCGTCGACCATCGGCTGGGCGGAGCCGTCCGACAGGTCCATGATTTTCAGGCGGCGGTGGCCCAGGGCAATCGGCCCTTGGGCATGAAAACCCCAGGCGTCGGGGCCTCGGGGGGCGAGGTGATGGGTGATGCGTTCTACGGCTGCCAGGTCGGCAGGTTGATGATCAAAGCGTAACTCGCCAGCTAATCCACACATAAGTTCCTTACCGGTTTTTCCGTTGGGGAGGGGTCAACACTCAATACGCCCAAAAGGGCGCGTACCCAGAAACTGACCCAGTGCTATGCGTGGAGTTTTAGACCGATAAGTTATAAGGCCGCTAATCACTTTGCCATCAATCGGTCTCTTTGCGGGGCACGGCTTGGCCTCGAACCAGAGCCCGCAGGGCAAAGCGGTTGGGATGGCAAGCCTCGGCTACGCTGGTTGGCACTGGCAGGGGCTCATCACTCAGCCAAGCAGCCAGCAGTTCGCCGCACAACGGCGCAGTAATCAGGCCGCGCGAGCCATGGCCGCTGTTCAGATAGAGCCCCGGCAACCACGGGCATGGCGTTTGCGGCACTTGCCGGGCGTCTTTGCCCAGTACCGCATAAGCCTGCTCAAACGCAGCATGGTCAGCCAGTGGCCCAACGATGGGCAGATAGTCAGGGCTGGTACAACGAAACGCGGCACGCCCCTCCAGCTGTTCGGGCGCCAAGCGATCAGCACCCAGGCGCTGCAGCAGGTCGGTAGAAATCTCACCCAGCATCTGCAGGTTGCCGTGGTGTTCGGCGGGCGTGGGCGTGAGGTCCTGATTGGTGAAGTCAAAACTGGCGCCCAGGGTGTGTTCGCCAAGCCGAGCCGGTGCGACGTAGCCCTCGGCACAGACGACAGTGGCCAGGGCCTTACTTGCCGGGGTTTGCGCCAGCCGCGTGATCTGCCCACGGATGCGCTTGAGCGGCACGTCAGCACTGAAGGGAAAACGCTTGATCTCCGCAGCCCCGGCGAGCACCACGACACTGGCGCTGGCCAGCACGCGGTCACCGGCGCGGGCTTGCCACTGGTCGTCGAGCCGGTGCAGTTCCAGTGCCTCGTGGTGGGTGAGCACTTCAATCAGGGGATGTTTCGCCTGCCACTGGCACAGCGCGGGTGGATGCACCCAACCGCCCTGTGGAAAAAACAACCCGCCGTGGGCCAGTTCGATTCCCGCCTTTTGCTGCGCCTGCTCGCGGTCCAGCAGGTGCAGCAGGTCTGGAGCGAAGGCGTGTGCCAATTGAGCCTGACGCTGGCTCTCCTTGGCATCAAACGCCAGTTGCAACACGCCACAGCCGTCCCAATCGACGCCTCGGTGCAAGTGTTCCAGCAGACGCCGGGTGTGGCCAAAACCGCTGAGTATCAGTTGGGACAAGGCCGTGCCATGGGCCGAAAGCTTGAGGTACAACACACCCTGTGGGTTGCCCGAAGCTTCCTGTGCCAGGCCGGCGTGGCGCTCCAGCAGGCTGACACGCCAGCCACGGGCGGCGAGGCTGGCGGCGGTCGCACAGCCGGCCAAGCCGCCGCCGATGACCAGGGCGTGACGTTCACCCTCGATGGCGGGAGGCCGGGCGAACCAGGGTTTACGTGGGGCTGGCGCGGGAGCGTCCTCGGGCCAGCCGAGAAACTCCCCACGCAGGATCTCCCATTTATGCCCGATGCCCGGCGTGCGTTTCATCTTGAACCCGGCGGCATTGATCAACCGCCTTACCCAGCCGGTGCTGGTGAAGGTGCTGATGGTCGAACCTGGAGCCGCCAGGCGTGCCAGTTGGGCGAACAGCTCGGCGGTCCACATGTCGGGGTTTTTCGCCGGAGCGAACCCGTCGAGAAACCACGCATCGATTTGGGCGTCCAGTTGCGGCAATTGTTCCAGCGCATCGCCGATCAGCAGGGTCAGGGTCACGCGGCCGTTGTCCAGTACCAGGCGTTGGAAGCCCTGGTGGATGGCAATGTAGTGCGCCAGCAGTTGCTCGGCCAAGGGTTGCAGCTCGGGCCAGAGGGCGAGGGCGCGTTGCAGGTCGGCATGGCTGAGGGGGTATTTTTCCACGCTGACAAAGTGCAGTCGCGCACCGGCCACCGCGTGCTGTTGGAACAACTGCCAGGCGCAGAGGAAATTCAAGCCGGTGCCGAAGCCAGTCTCACCAATCACCAGGCGCCCACCTGCCGGCAAGGCGGCGAAGCGTTCCTGCAAGCGGTTCTGCTCCAGGAAAACGTAGCGGGTTTCTTCCAGGCCCGACTGGTCGGAGAAATACACATCGTCGAACACCCGCGAATGCGGGCGGCCTTGATCATCCCAGTCGAGCTGGGCGTGGGTGATGGGGTTCATGGCGACTCATAAAATGAAAGCGGGCAAAGACAAGGCGGCCATTCTAGCCGATCAACAGGCATTGAATTGATCCATGGCAAGGCTGGGTTGTATTTCCTTGCGCGTGTCGGGGCCCAATCCGCTAGTCTTGAGCCATCTTGAAACGGAGCTGCCCATGTTCGAATCCGCCGAAATCGGTCACGCCATCGACAAAGACACCTACGACGCCGAAGTGCCGGCCCTGCGTGAAGCCTTGCTGGAAGTTCAATACGAGCTGCAACAGCAGAAGCGCTTCCCGGTGATCATCCTGATCAACGGCATCGAGGGCGCGGGCAAGGGTGAAACCGTCAAGCTGCTCAATGAATGGATGGACCCGCGCCTTATCGAAGTGCGCACCTTCGACCAGCAGACCGACGAAGAACTGGCGCGTCCGCCGGCGTGGCGCTACTGGCGGCAACTGCCGGCCAAGGGCCGCATGGGCATTTTCTTCGGCAACTGGTACAGCCAGATGCTGCAAGGCCGCGTGCATGGGCAGATCAAGGATGCGCGCCTGGACCAGGCCATCGCCGGCGCCGAGCGCCTGGAAAAGATGCTCTGCGATGAAGGTGCGCTGATCTTCAAGTTCTGGTTCCACCTGTCCAAAAAACAGATGAAGGCGCGCCTCAAGGCCCTGGCCGACGACCCGCTGCACAGCTGGCGTATCAGCCCATTGGACTGGCAGCAGTCCAAGACCTACGACAAGTTCGTGCATTTCGGTGAGCGGGTGCTGCGCCGCACCAGCCGCGATTACGCGCCGTGGCATGTGATCGAAGGCGTCGACCCCCATTACCGTGGGCTGACCGTGGGCAAGATCCTGCTCGATGGGCTGCAAAGTGCGCTGAAGCAGGCCAAGGTCAAGGCCAGCGGCATGAACCCGGCGCCGTTGCTGGCCTCGGTGGACCGCAAGAGCCTGCTCGACAGCCTCGACATGACCCTGCGCCTGGACAAGGACGATTACGAAGAACAACTGATTACCGAACAGGCACGCTTCTCTGGCCTGATGCGCGACAAACGCATGCGCAAGCACGCCCTGGTGAGTGTGTTCGAGGGCAACGACGCGGCGGGCAAGGGCGGGGCGATCCGTCGGGTGGCGGCGGCACTGGACCCGCGTCAGTACCACATCGTGCCGATTGCCGCGCCCAGCGAAGACGAACGGGCCCAGCCGTATCTATGGCGGTTCTGGCAGAAGATCCCGGCGCGCGGCATGTTCACCGTGTTTGACCGCTCCTGGTACGGCCGCGTGCTGGTGGAGCGTATCGAAGGTTTCTGCACCCCGGCAGACTGGATGCGTGCCTATGGCGAGATCAATGACTTTGAAGAGCAGCTACGCGATGCGGGGGTGATCGTGGTCAAGTTCTGGCTGGCTATCGACAAGGAGACGCAGCTGGAGCGCTTCCAGGCCCGAGAGGAGATCCCCTTCAAACGCTTCAAGATTACCGAAGACGACTGGCGCAACCGCGACAAGTGGGACGACTACCGTGCGGCGGTGGGCGACATGGTTGACCGCACCAGCACCGAGGTGGCGCCCTGGACCCTGGTAGAAGCCAACGACAAGCGCTGGGCGCGGGTCAAGGTGCTGCGCACCATCAACCGTGCGCTGGAAGAAGCGTTTGATAAAAGCGACAAGCACGACAAAAAGAAAAAGAAATAGCCTGTAGGAGCGAGCTTGCTCGCGAAAAACGTCAACGATAACGCGTGCTTCCTGAGTGAACGCGGCGCCTATTAGTTTTTCGCGAGCAAGCTCGCTCCTACAGAGGCTCCATGCTTTTGCATCCACGCAGTGAATGATCATCGCGGTCGGCCAGGCATGGCTCTATCCTCGATCCACAACCCCAAGATCGAGGTAGCCCATGCGTGAAGTAGTGATCGTCGACAGCGTGCGAACCGGCCTGGCCAAATCCTTTCGCGGCAAGTTCAACCAGACCCGTCCCGATGACATGGCGGCCCATTGTGTCAATGCGCTGCTGGCCCGCAACGGCATCGACCCGGCGAGGGTGGAAGATTGCATTGTCGGCGCCGGCTCCAACGAAGGCGCCCAGGGCTATAACATCGGGCGTAACGTGGCGGTACTCTCGCAACTGGGCACCGGTACGGCGGGCATGACCCTCAATCGTTTCTGTTCCTCGGGCTTGCAAGCGATTGCCATTGCCGCCAACCAGATCGCTTCGGGCTGCAGCGACATCATTGTTGCCGGTGGCGTGGAGTCCATCAGCCTGACCATGAAGAGCGTCAACACCGATAACCTGATCAACCCGCTGCTTAAAGAACAGGTGCCGGGCATTTACTACCCCATGGGCCAGACCGCCGAAATCGTTGCGCGGCGCTATCACGTCAGCCGCGAAGACCAGGACCTTTACGCGCTGCAAAGCCAGCAGCGCACCGCAAAGGCCCAGGCTGATGGCTTGTTCAATGATGAAATCGTGCCGATGGCGGTCAAGTACAAGGTCGAGGATAAGAATACTGGCGCGGTGCAGATCCTGGATGGCGTGGTCGACCGGGATGACTGCAACCGCCCGGACACCACCCTGGCCAGCCTCAGCGGCTTGAAGCCGGTATTTGCCGAGGATGGCTCGGTGACGGCAGGTAATTCCTCGCAGCTTTCCGACGGTGCGTCGATGACCCTGGTGATGAGCCTGGAAAAAGCCTTGGCACTGGGGCTCAAGCCCAAGGCATTTTTCCGGGGCTTTACCGTGGCCGGTTGCGAGCCGGATGAAATGGGCATTGGCCCGGTGTTCTCGGTGCCCAAGTTGCTCAAGGCCAAGGGCTTGCAGGTGGCGGACATCGACCTTTGGGAACTCAATGAGGCTTTTGCTTCTCAGTGCCTCTACGCGCGTAACCGCCTGGAGATTGATAACGCCAAGTACAACGTCAACGGTGGTTCGATTTCCATCGGGCATCCGTTTGGCATGACCGGTTCGCGGCAGGTGGGGCATCTGGTGCGGGAGTTGCAACGGCGCAATCTGCGGTATGGGATTGTCACCATGTGCGTGGGGGGCGGGATGGGTGCTACCGGGCTCTTTGAAGCCGTGCGCTGACTCCGGTTGGAACAGCGCCAGTGTGGGAGGGCTAATGTGGGAGCTGGCTTGCCTGCGATGACGGCCTGCCAGCCGACACTTCTCTCCCTGACACCCCCCGATCCAATTGTGGGAGCTGGCTTGCCTGCGATAACGGCCTGCCAGCCGACACTTCTCTCCCTGACACCCCACCATCCAACTGTGGGAGCGGGCTTGCTCGCGAAGGCGGCCTGGCAGTCAACACAGTTGGATTGTGTACATATCCATTGCTGCGGTAACGGCCACTTAGGGTTCCGCCCTGACGGCGGCTCACTTTTGAAAAGCGCAAAAGTAAGCAAAACGCTCTTGCCCCACCACTCGGCACCTCGCCTAGGCTCGGTGTGCCCGAACACAGGCTTGAATCCGTGGGCCGCCGCCACGCGCCATCCATGGCGCGGGGCGGCTAACCCGGCATCCTGCCGGGTTACCCACGAATTCAAGCCTGCGTTCGGCCAGCGTGGTTTAACGGGGCGCCTGAGATCAAAATCAAAAGCAGAGCAAGAGCGGCTCGCTTCGCATCGTGGTTACCGTTGATCGCAACAGCATTGTGTGGATACCTATGGCCATCGCAGGCAAGCCAGCCCACACTCAAAACTGTGACGTATCCCAATTCAGTGACTTGCCCCTAGAATGCCTGCTCCACTTCCTCTGGCATCTGGGGCTCTCATGCACATTTCTTCCGGCCGCTGGGTCTATGGTTTTTTCCTGACCCTGCTGACCGCGTTTCTGTGGGGCATTCTTCCGATCAAGCTCAAGCAAGTGTTGCAGGTGATGGACCCGATCACCGTGACTTGGTTTCGCCTCGTGGTAGCGGGCACTTGCCTGTTCGTTTACCTGGCCGCTACCAAACGCCTGCCCAGCCGCAAAGTGCTTGGCCCCAAGGGTGGTTGGCTGGTGGGCATGGCGGTGTGTGGCCTGGTGGGCAACTACGTGCTGTACCTGGTGGGCCTGAAAATGCTCAGCCCAGGCACGGCGCAGTTGGTGGTGCAGATGGGGCCGATCTTTCTGATGGTAGCCAGTGTGTTTGTGTTCAAGGAGCGCTTCAGCCTGGGGCAGGGAGTGGGGCTGATGGTGCTGATCGCAGGCTTTGGCTTGTTCTTCAACCAACGCCTGGCGGAGTTGCTGACGTCCATGGGCACTTACACCGCCGGTGTGCTGACGATCCTGCTCGCCACCACCATCTGGGTGTTCTATGCCCTGGGGCAGAAGCAGTTGCTGACGGTGTGGAATTCGCTGCAGGTGATGATGGTGATCTACCTGTCGTGTGCGCTGTTGCTCACGCCCTGGGCACATCCGCTGGAGGCGTTGCAATTGAGCCCGTTGCAAGGGTGGCTGCTGCTGGCGTGCTGCATGAATACGCTGGTGGCCTACGGCGCATTTGCCGAAGCCCTGGCGCATTGGGAAGCCTCGCGGGTCAGTGCGACCCTGGCGTTGACGCCGTTGGTGACCTTTGTGGCGGTGGCAGTGGCGGCCTGGCTGTGGCCTGACTATGTGCAGGCAGAACAGATCAATGCCGTGGGGTATACCGGCGCACTGGTGGTGGTGTTGGGCTCGGCGACCGTGGCGCTGGCTCCATCACTGCTGGCCGGGCTCAGAGCGCGTCGCGTACATCTGGATGCTGTTCGATAAGGCGTTGGGCCAAACCGTCGAAATCGCCATTGAAGGTGTGGCTGCCGTCGATCCTGGTTATGGTTATCCACGCTGGACGTGACGACAAACTGCATAAACCATCAGCATTTTCAGTGGAGTGGAAGCAATTGACGGGTATTTGCCCTTCCAACGGATACAGCGCGGGCAATGGATCATGGTGCAGGACGGGTTTGCGCAGTTGTCGATAGGACTGGCTGATTCGGTTGAACCAGCCCACGTTCATGTCGTCGCCCAGTTCTATTTCGAGGAACACATCCTCAGTGGGGTCCAGCAATGTCAATTGCGTGATGCGTGCTCGGTTTTCGGGCTTGAGGTGATCGATGAGCGAAGGCAAGACATTTGCACCGAAAGAGTAGCCGACCAGCCACACCCGCGGAGCATTCCAAATCTTGCGGTAAACCGTGATCAGGCCGTCCAGTTGTGCCGCCGAGTCAGCCACTGGTTGTTCATGCCAGAAATATGCTTGCGTACTGATGCCTAATACACCGTAGCCACGTTCATTTAAATTGCGGCTCACTGCCTGCTCCAGCGGCGCCCAGCCCCTGTCGCCTGAATAGAAAATGACCAGTTCGTGCCGAGTCGGCGCTGTTGCGGGCGGGTTCAGGATGACTGGGTATGGCTTCAATGCCGGGTTGTCGGCCAGGTATCGAAAACCCGCCCAGACCAGGCCGGCGGCCAATAGCAAGATACCGGTCAGTGCGTAGATGCGTTTCATAGCCGTGTCGCCAGCTCCGATGAGCTTTGATTAGGCCTCGGGCTGGCTGACATAGATAGCTGTGAAAGTTGACAGTAGACGCGTTCAACGCGCAGGCGTAGGTGCGATCAATGGCCTGCGTCTACCATGTTTTCCGGGCGCACCCACTGGTCAAACTCGGCCTCGGTAAGGTAGCCCAGCTCCAGTGCAGCCTCACGCAGTGTCAGCCCTTCGGCGTAAGCCTTCTTGGCGATCTCGGCCGACTTGTCGTAGCCGATATGCGGGTTGAGTGCAGTGACCAGCATCAGCCCACGCTCCAGGTGCTGGGCCATTTGCACGGCGTCGGGTTCGAGGCCGGCAATGCAATGCTCCTGGAAGTTGTTGCAGCCATCGGCCAGCAGGCGGATCGACTCCAGCAGGTTGTGGATGATCACCGGTTTGTACACGTTCAACTGCAAGTGCCCCTGGCTGGCGGCCATGCCGATGGTCACGTCGTTGCCCAGCACCTGGCAGGCCAGCATCGACAGCGCTTCGCATTGGGTGGGGTTGACCTTGCCGGGCATGATCGAACTGCCCGGTTCGTTGGCCGGCAACTTGACTTCGGCCAGCCCGGCGCGAGGGCCGGAACCCAGCAGGCGCAGGTCGTTGGCGATCTTCATCAGCGCCACGGCCAGGGTTTTCAGCGCGCCGTGCAGGGTCACCAGCGGCTCATGGCCGGAGAGGGCGGCGAATTTGTTCGGCGCGGTGACAAAAGGAAAGCCTGACAATGCGGCCAGTTCGGAGGCAATCGCCTCGCCAAAACCATGGGGCGCATTGAGGCCGGTGCCGACGGCGGTGCCGCCCTGGGCCAGCTCGCACACCGCGGGCAGGGCGCTGCGGATCGCACGCTCGGCGTAATCGAGCTGGGCGATAAACGCCGACAGCTCCTGGCCGAAGGTGATCGGCGTAGCGTCCATCATGTGGGTACGGCCGGTCTTGACCAACTTCATATGCCGCGCGGCCAACTCCGCCAGGCCGCCGGACAAGGTGGCGATCGCCGGCAGCAGTTGCCTGTTCACCGCTTGCACCGCAGCAATGCTCATGGCGGTGGGGAAGCAGTCGTTGGAACTCTGGGAGCGGTTGACGTGATCGTTAGGGTGCACCGGGCTCTTGCCGCCACGGTTGTTGCCGGCCAACTCGTTGGCGCGGCCGGCGATCACTTCGTTGGCGTTCATGTTGCTCTGGGTGCCACTGCCGGTCTGCCAGACCACCAGCGGGAACTGGTCGTCATGCTGGCCGTCCAGGACCTCGTCGGCAGCCTGCTCGATCAGGCGGGCGATGTCGGCGGGCAGGTCGCCGTTACGGTCGTTGACCCGTGCCGCAGCCTTCTTGATCAAGGCCAGGGCATGCAATACCGCCAGCGGCATGCGCTGCTCGCCAATCGCGAAATTGACCAGCGAACGTTGGGTTTGCGCGCCCCAATAGGCGTCATCAGGGACCTGTACTTCCCCCAGGCTGTCGGTTTCGATACGGCTCATCGGTCACCCTCCTTATGTTGTCGTGATTGGTCAGTTTAGGCCCTGGCGGCCAGCGTGGGTTCCCTAAAAGCGCTTTTGTGTCACCGCGCCCCGTGAAACCGGGGCTTGCCATGGGGTGGGGTTGAGCCGCGAGGTTTTTTAGGCGCAGAATGGTCGCCCTTGGGGTCTTACCTCGCCTGCTAGAAAAGGAAACTCGATGACTCGTCTTCGTGCCATCTGTACCGCGGTTGCTCTGGTTTGCGCCAGCGGCCAGGTTCTTGCCGATACCGCCAGCCACAACGCCAGTGCCGAAGCCTTCCTTACCCTGGCCCATGCTGACAAGCTGGGGACCCCGGTGTACATGCAAGTGCAGCAAATGTTCGCCCAGCGTTTCGAACAGACCAAGGCGCCTGCCGCCAAGCAGTCCGTACTGGACAGCTACCAGGCCAAGGCCAACGCCGCTCTGGACCAGGCCATCGGCTGGCCGAAGCTCAAGCCAGACATGGTCAAGCTCTACACCACCAACTTCAGTGAATCCGAACTCAAGGACCTGGTAGCGTTCTATCAGTCGCCACTGGGTAAGAAAGTCCTGGAAAAAATGCCCCAGCTGACCCAGCAATCGGCCCAGATGACCCAGGCCAAGCTGGAAAGCGCCGTACCGGTGGTGAACAAGCTGTTGGAAGACATGACCAACGAGCTGGCGCCCAAAGCCGCCGCACCGGCCAAGAAGAAGTAAGCAGGAATGACCATGCAACAGCGTATCGAAACGGCCCTTGCCGCCCTGGCCCCGGAACATTTGAGCGTGCTGGATGAAAGCCACATGCACAGCCGTGGGTTGCAGACCCACTTCAAGGCCGTGCTGGTCAGCCAGCAGTTCGAGGGGCTCAACCGCGTCAAGCGCCACCAGAAGGTCTACGCCACCCTGGGTAGCCTGATGAGCGAGTTCCATGCGCTGGCGCTGCATACCTACACGCCTGAAGAATGGGCGACCATCGACGCAGCCCCGGCCTCGCCGACCTGCGCCGGCGGGCACTGAAAACCTTTGAGACCGGCAGGTGCCAACCTGCTGGTCTCGATAGGTGCTATCAGGATCTGGTTACAAAAGGCCGTCTTCAATACCCCCTTCCCAATGCCGAGACCTCTAGGATTTTTTGACCTTAGTGCAAACAGGTCATGAATTCATGTCTAACGCTCTTCATCGAAATACACCTACCTTGACGGCCATTGACCCTCGCGGGTTAGCCGTGCGCACTGTGCAGTATCACCGCGCAACGCTTGCGCACTCCCCACAGCCGCGCGTCAATCGCCAAGTGTTTGGGGTCAGTGGTTTCTTACTGGAACAGTGGGACCCACGTCAGTTCGCCCTCGGCTCGACCGGGGTGGCGGCGCAATCGAACCTTTATAGCCTCTCCGGCGAGGCCGTGCGTACCCTGAGTGCGGATGCCGGCTGGCGCCTGCTCTTGCACGGCGCAGCGCGGCAGCGCCTGTATAGCTGGGACTCACGTGGCGCCCATCAAGCGTTTCGCTATGACCGTTCGCTGCGTCCTGTGGCGGTGTTCGAACAATCGGCAGAGGACTCGTCACCCCGTTGTGTCGAGCGTATGACCTACGCGCCCGCAGTCCCTGCCGAGGCCGTCGGTAATCGCTGCGCACGGCTGATTCGGCATACGGACCCGGCAGGCGTTCTGCTGATGGAGGCGTACGGGATCGATCAACGCGTCATCAAGCAAACCAGGCGGTTTCGCGCCGACACCGCGCTGGTCGACTGGCCACAAAGCGATGAGGCCCAAGATCTGCTAGTGGAACGCCAGGCCTATACCACTACCTGGCGTTACGATGCATTGGGTGCGCTGCTTGAGCAGACCGACGCCAAGGACAACCGCCAACAGTGGCGCTATGGGCAACAGGGCTGGCCGGCAGAAGTGGCGCTGACGTTGAAGGATGGCGAGCGCCAGGTGTTAATGGATCAGCGCGCTTATAATGCCGGCGGCCAGATCGTGTCCGAGCGGGCGGGTAATGATGTCACTAAAGTCGCCCGTTATTGCGAGCAAGATGGCCGGTTGCTGGAACTTAAGGTCTATCGTAAAGGGCAGGCCGCCGCGCCGTTGCAGCAGCTTGTTTATGAATACGACCCAGTGGGCAACATTCTCAGTCTTAGCGATCTGGTCCAGCCGACTCAATGGCACAGCAACGCCCGGATCGACGCAATCAGTCGATACCAGTACGACACGCTTTATCAGTTGATCCAGGCCAGCGGCCGGGAAAACAGCGCCAACACTGGCGGCCAGAAGCTCCCGACCGCGGTGCAGTTCGGGGCGACGGATCGGGGGCTGTGGCGCAATTACACCCAGCATTATGCCTATGATGCGGCGGGCAATTTGACGCGCCTTCGACACGTGCCCTCCAGCGGCACAGGCTATACCCGCGAAATGCGGGTCGCTGCGTTCAGCAACCGCGCCCTGCCTGCAGTGCAAGGGCGGCAGGTTCAATGGGATGAAGCGTTCGATGCCAATGGCAATCAATTGTCGCTCGACGGCGTACAGCAGGCCGTCTGGGATGTGCGCAACCAATTGACCTACACCACCCAGGTACAGCGTGAGAACGGTGACCCGGATGTGGAGAGTTACCTGTATGACAGTCAAGGCCTGCGCGCACTCAAGGTGCGCAGCCGTGAAGCGCGTACAAAACCTTACACCCAGGGAACCTATTACCTGCCAGGCCTGCAGGTCCACAAGCAAAGCACACAGCGCTTCAATGTGCTGGACATCGATACGGGCGGTGGGCGAGTCACCGTGGTGCAATGGGAGTCGGGTAAGCCCGGCGAGATGAGCGCCCATCAGTTGCGATTCAGCATTCTGGATCACCTCAAGAGCTGTGCGCTGGAACTGGACGAACAGGCTCGGTTGTTGAGCCAGGAGCATTACTATCCTTATGGCGCAACGGCGTGGTGGGCAACCAGCAATCGTATTCGGGGGGACCACAAGGTTCGTCGTTACTCGGACAAGGAGCGCGATGCCACGGGCTTGTATTACTACGGCGCCCGTTATTACGCGCCGTGGTTGCAGCGTTGGATCAGCCCGGACCCGATGGGCGATGTGGACGGCTTGAACCTGTATGCGATGGTCCGGGGCAATCCCGTGGGGTTCAGGGATGCCGGTGGCACGCAAACGACGTTTGGCGAGCAATTCCAGCCCAGTCGAGGGGATATCATTTTCGGCCTGGCCGCCACAATTACTGCCTACAGGAGTTTCTGGTCGAAGCTGAGTGCGCGGGGGGATGCGATGGTGGCCTATTTTTCAGGCGCGGAACTGCAGCGCTGGACTGCCGGGCTGGCGCCTCCCGTTCGCGCCTTCTCTGCTTTTCGCAACGCGAATGCGGACCTCTTCAGAGACTTGACGCAAAACCCAGACGATCCAGCGAAAGCTAACGAACTCAAGGCTGAGCTCATTGAGCAGCTTTCGGTCGGCGTCCGGCCGTTTTACGAGGGCATTGTTTTGAAGTACTCAGGGTGTACGTCAACTGCCTGCAACCAGCAATTCGCAAGGAAGTTTGTCAGTGATCTTGGCGCAGGCAAATATTCACTTGTAGCGACGGCTCACCAATACATTGGCACAGACCTTTTGACCATCCAGCAAAAGATCGTCACTCGAAGCAGCAAGTCCGCTTTGGAAACCTTGACCAGCTTGCACAGTGCGGCGGTGGTCCATTTCGCTCTCGACAATTTGGACATAGGAGCCGTCATCAGCAAGCAGGGGGTATCTGCTACGGCTTCCGAGCTGCGCTGGCTCTATCGGCACAGGACGCAACTGGCAGGCCGCGTGAGGTTCTATCAAAACCAACAACGGGTCGACGCGCCTTGGGAGTCAAACGCGTCTGCCTGGCGTCGCTACACCCCGCGGCGTCCCGGGGTATCAGGGCGGGCGGCACGCTGACCAAACGCCTCGGCATGTGAGCACATACCCTATGGGAGCGGGCCCCTGCCACATTTGATCTTCAAGAGCGCCGCCTCGACCCGCGTGAGCGGGGCGGGGCGATGCCAGTACCCGGACACACAAAAGCATCCTCCTGCACCACCTTTCTCGCCCCCCCGTCCCTAGGCTTTCAGGACTACTTATTCAGCAATAAGGTCTTGAGATCATGTCTGATTCCATCCATCGAAACACACCGTCCCTGGTCGCAGTCGACCCACGTGGGTTAATTGTTCGTAACGTCAATTACCACCGCTCAAGCGCGGAGGTTGAACCGCAGGTGCGCATTCATCGTCAGGTCTTTGGCAGTACAGGCTTGATGATTGAACAATGGGACCCACGTCTGTTGCAGTTGTCACGGTCACAACCCGACACCGCGCCTAATCAACGCACGGTCTATAGCCTTGGTGGACAAGCGTTGCGCACCCACAGCGTGGATGCCGGCTGGCGACTGACGCTGCTGGGGGAAGCCGGGCATCTACTCGAAGAATGGGATGGCCGGGGTGCTCACCAGGCTCATCACTACGATCAATATCTGCGGCCGATCGCCGTCTTCGAGCAGGCGGCCAGTGACGAGCAAGCGTTGTGCGTCGAGCGTCTTGCCTATGCCGTGTCCTCGGATGAGGAGGCTGCGCGCAACCGCTGTGGCCGGGTGGTTCGCCACGATGACGGCGGCGGCTCGTTGTTCCACGAGCGGTATGGGCTGCACGCAGAAGTTGCTCAGCAGATCCGACGCTTTCGGCAGGCGGATGCCACGCTGGATTGGCCGCAGCCCGCTGCACAACGCGAGGTGCGCCTGGAGCCCGAGAGGTTCCAGACATCCATTGGGTTTAACGCGCTGGGTGAGCGCCTGCATCACACGGACGCCAAGGGCAATCGCTTTGACTACGCCTACGGCATTGACGGCCAACCGGCGAGTATTGTTGTGACGCCCAAGGGCGGCGTGCGTACGCAGGTGCTGGGCCAGCGGGACTACAACGCAGCGGGTCAGGTGCTCAGCGAACGCGCCGGCAACGGCGTTGTGCGTGCCATGCAATACCGTGAGTTTGACGGTCGCTTGCTGCAAATGACTGCCCATCTACCCGCACAACCGGGCGCAGCGTTGCAAGACCTGCGCTACGACTATGACGGCGTTGGCAACATCGTGCGGATCGACGACCTTGCCCAGCCGACGCAATGGTCGAGCAACACCCGAATCAGTTCGGCCAGCCTCTATGAGTACGACTCGTTATCGCAACTGACCAAAGCCACTGGCCGCGAAACCGCCGGTAACACGGGAGGCCCGGCGTTGCCGGCGAATGTGACGTTTGGCTCGACTGACGACAGCGTATGGCGTCGCTACACCCAGCGATTTTGGTATGACGCCGCCGGCAATTTGCTCAAGTTGCAACATGTGCCCAGCAGCGGCGCCGGCTTCACGCGGCAGATGAGCGTGGCCGCGGGCAGCAATCATTTTGTGCCGCAGGCTGATGGCAAGACCGCGCCGGGGTTGGGCCAGGGCTTTGACCGCAACGGCAATCTGCAAGCGTTGGCAGGTGATCACAAGATGAGCTGGGATGTGCGCAATCAACTGGTGCGCCTCACGCAGGTGCGACGCGAGGGCGGCAATGACGATGAAGAACGCTACGCCTACGATGCCGCGGGCCAGCGCATCCTCAAACGCAGGGTCTCCCAGGCCAGGGGCGTGGTGCATACGGCCCAGGTGCGCTACTTGCCGGGGCTGGAAATTCGGCATGACAGCGCAACGGGTGAGCAACTGAATGTACTCAACCTTGATGCCGGTACGACCACGGTGCGCATCCTGCTTTGGGATCGCCACCCTTCGGGAGGACGCCAAGAGGCGCAGATCCGTTACGGCTTGTCGGACCACTTGGGCAGCAGCAGCCTGGAGTTGGGCGAGCAGGCGCAACTGCTCAGCCAGGAAAGTTATTACCCTTACGGCGGGACCGCGTGGTGGGCGGCGAAAAGCTCCAGCGAGGCGAGTTACAGGTTCATCCGTTATTCGGGCAAGGAGCGCGATGCCAGTGGGCTGTCTTACTACGGCTTCAGGTATTACGCGCCGTGGTTATGCCGCTGGATCAGCCCGGACCCGACCGGCGATGCCGATGGCTTGAATCTGTACGCCATGGTTGGCGGTAACCCAGTCACCCAGGTCGATGTGCAAGGGCTGGCCGCCACACCGGCTTTGGAGGAGCCGCAGGACAAACAAATACGCAGGCTTTCCGTCAGTCGCAGGCTCGCGAATATAGGGCGGGTTATGCGCCCCAGGATACAAGCAGCCTCGTCGGCCGCGATTCGCGATGGATTATCCACCTATATCGCCAATGCCATCGCGACGGGCGTCGATCTGGCGATCTTCAGCAACCTGCAGCCCACGGCGCAACGCAACCAGATTTTGCGCATTAGCGTGGCGGTGCTTGATGCCGTGTCCTCGGCACATATGAGCACCGGTATCGTCGGTAACTGGACGCACTATGCGCCACAGATCGGTGCTGTTTTTGCAGGTGCCGCAGGTATGGGTTATGCCATGTATGGCGACTCGATAGGTGATCAAGCCGAGCACAGCTGGGACCCGGTGGCGGTTCAGCGTTTGGGCGGGCATGTTCGCGCGCTCTCCAGGGAACTGGTGCAGCAAGTCTTGCGTGGGCACGGTACTGGCATCTCCTGGGGCAGCACGCCCCTGAGCGGCAGGGTCACGCGTACCGCCGGAACGACGGCGGCCTATGCCCTCGCTACCGTGGCCAATGCTGTTTATGGCGGGCAAGTGCCTGCGCTGATGCAACCCAATGTCTCACCTGCAATAGAAGCCTACGACGGGGCGGTGGGAACGATGATTCGCGGCGGTCACCTGACCGCTGCCCACGACCCCCATGGCCAGACCCTGCAAATGCCGGACCCTGCCGCGACGATACACGGTGGGTTGAGCCGAATGTTCAATCAGGTGTGGACGCATTGGGCCGCGTCCGGTGTCGAGGCATTGGCTGTTGCGCTGACGGGCCTGCCCCAGGCCGCACAAAGCCGGACCACTCGAACGATTGTCATGGCTGCCCGCGGCGTGATTGCATCACTGACCGAATGGCGCGGCTTTTTCGTAACGTTTGCCCGGCGCGGGTATACAACGTTGGCCTCGCGCTGGGGCGCAGCCCGGCGATCCTGAGGAGAAGATGAATGGGCCGGCGCCGCGGCCCATGGTTCTTCAGTCAGTAGTTTGGCTTGCGTTCAGCTCTTCATGGGTGTCGTTTTCGTCCTCATTGACGGTGTACCAGGCCCAATAGGTGGTACGCCGCATGAATCCCCCTGCAGTGAATGTCTGCGTCGGGCGTCCGAGGGGGTCATACAATTGCCGGTCGCTGTGGCCCAGCTCACGCATGGAGTGATCATTGACGTAGGTGTGGCTATTGGCGAAATAGGGGCGATAGGCACGTATGACCAAGCCCTTGTTGTTGTATTCGACACGCTCGCTGACGCGCCACCGGGGGTCGGCATCCACTTGGCGCAGCTGTTTGCTCAAGGTGCCGGATGCATCCGCCACCTCGTCGACCAGCAGGTTGCCCTTGTCGTCCACTGCATAGGCCTTGCCTGGTTCGGTCTTTTGCTTGGTCTGTAACGAGCGGCCGAAGCCGTCCCAGCAGGTCAGGGTCATGCGAACCTGTTGGTCGGCATCGCCGGGGTAGCGGTCGGCTTGCGACATGAGCCCGTGTACCGGCACGCGGCTGGCCTTATCGATCAACGCCTTGAGTTGTTTTTCGCTGTCGCCGAGGGGCTGGCGACCACCACTCAGCCGCGCCCGCGCGCTCATGCGGATATGCCCGCTGGGGAGCAGATAGTTCTTGGTGACCCACTCAGGCTTGACCAGGGCCAAGTCGATGCTGCCCATCCAACTGAACGGGGCGTAGCAGTGCGCGCTGGCCATGTCTTGCAACACGCTTTGCGCCTGTTCGATGGCTAATTCGGGCGTCACATGGTTGAGCGTGCGGTAGCTTTCCAGGGCAGCGAAACCCACTCTGAGGCCTTGTTCACTGCCGTAAAACGTGCTGGCGAGCAACTGCCCAAAACCGTCATAAAGCGCTTCTTGAACAGTGCCATTGGGGTCGACGACTTTTATCGGCAGCATCACTTGATAGTCGTATTCGGCCGTGGTCACACAACCGTCGGGCATTTTTACGCGCACGGTTTGCAACGTATAGGGGTCATAGTTGAGCGTTGTTTCGCCATGGGCCTCGGTGGCCCGCAGCGCCCTTATCCGATAAAACTGGGTGGCCTTGCCATAGCGGGGAAAATGCCGGCGAATCGACCACAGACGGTTTTCTTTGGGCGGCGCCTCACCGTTGAAGAGAAAAAACAGCTCCATGCTGTGATAGCCGCTGTCGGTGAGCTTTTGCACCAGGTCCACCTTGGGTTGGTTGGGCATGGCCGGGATGTCGTTGTAGGCGCTCAGGGCCTGGTCATCCAGCTCGGCGGTTTCCAGGTAGTCAGTCAATGCCTGGGCAGTGGCGACGCCTGGTGCCAGGGTTTTACCCAGACCACCGGCCTGCCGGTAGTGCTGCACCGACAAGCCGCTCAGTGTGCGCCTGGCCCCAGCGGCCAGTGGCCCGTCGTGGGTGTCGATGAACACCTCATAGGTGATACGCGCAGGGTCCAGCCCGCCAGGCGCCGGTGCCTTGCCGAGCACCAGGGCGTTGTCTCGTTGGCGGTAGGGCAAGCCCAGGCACCACTGCTGTGCGTCGTCCAGATGAATAGGCTGCGCCAGCGTTTCGCTCAGGTAATAGAACTGTTGCGCGTTGTCATGGGTATCGCGCCACCAGCGCTGCTGGTGCTCATCCACCAGCACGGCGGGCGGGGGGCTCTCGGCGGTGCTACGGCGGGCATAATGCAGGGACACGCCATGCACCAGGTAACCATAGGCATCCCAGCGCAGATTGATCTGGTGCTGGCAGAGGGGATCGTCTTTCACGCCTTCATACTGATAGCTGATCGACTCCAGGGCTAATGGCAGCAACCGGGCGTAAGGGGTATGGGCACTGGCCGGCGCGAGTTCGCGGACCAGATACCGCTGGTGTTGGACTGAGTAGGGCACGGCGCCTTGTGCCGGGTCCGCCGCCATCAGTTCGACCCGCAGCACCCTGCCACTGAGTGCACGGGCCACCTCGCGTGCCAGCGCCGGTGCGGGGTCGCTGATCAAGTCGTCATGATGCTCCAGCGGCTCTGCCTGAACCGTCCCCCTGTAGCGGCTGACCAGCGTGCGGCCGAGAGCCTTGGCGTGTGGGTCATGAGTGCTCTGGTCGAGGCTGGGCATGTCAAGGGATCGCCCGGTATGAAACCAGGTTTTGCTGAGCAAGGGTGCGCTGGAACCCTGCGTGAGGGGGGCATCCTTGCGGCTGTCGGTGTCGGTTTGCAGCAACAGCCCAAAGCCACGAAACTCACGGTCCACGCGGTCGTAATAAGCCTGGCGATAACTCACGCGCTGGGTCAACTGGTTGCCGGTAATCTCGTCTCGTTGGGCTTGTTGGCTGACCAGCAGCAGCGCAAAGGGTAACTGGCTGATCGCAGGCTGGCCCTTGGCATGCAGCTCGCGTTTTTCGTCCAGCCACTCCTGGGCACTGCTGCGATATTTGATCGAAGCCTGAGCGCCCATGTTGTTGTCGGTGCGTATGAGCAGCCAGGGCTTCTGGCTGTAAAAGTCGTAGCGCCAATGGATGGGGGTCTGGTGGGCGGCGGTCAGGATCAGGCTCGGACAGCCCAGGCCGAGCACGTCGATAATGCTGACCTGGCAGTGGTCGTCATACTGCACGCCTTCTGGCCACGGCACGTTGATCGCCTTTGTCTCGAAGCCGTTGCCGCCTTTGTTGAGGAAAATACTCAGATGAGTGGTGCTCAAATACAGCAAGTCTGCGGCGCCGCCGCCATTGAGGTCGACGAGCAGCACATGCGCCGCGTTGAACGTTTGATAACGCAACGGCAATGTGGCCAATACAAACCCCTGGGCAAAACGGCCGCGACCCAGGTTCGGCCAACATTTCACTTCGTTATGCCGGATACGCACCAGATGCTGTTGGCCTGTGGCGAGTACATCGCTGAACACCACCAGTTCGTTGGGCGAGGCGGAAATGATCGGCAGGCCATCGTCGGGCGTGTGCGGTACCTCGGTGGCGGGAGCGAAGCCGGACGCGCGGCGATTTTCATACAGGCGCACGCTACGCGGGCCGATCATCGCCAAGTCATGACGACCTGCCCCCATCAAGTCAGCAAGCATGCCCTGGGGGTGGAAGAACTCCGAGGGGAATGCATCGAACGGTGTATAGGCTGACCAGTTGCGCTGTTCGTCCAGGCTGAAAAATCCGTTCATCCCGGGTCCGGCCACCAGCCAGTCCAAGCGCCCATCGCCCTCCACATCGGCCAGCGCCTGATGGAAGGGGCGAGTGCTGTCGGCGACCGGCACCCGCGTTAATTCCACGGCCTCGCCGTAGCTCACCTGGTCGCGAGTTTGCGGGTTTTGCGGCCGCTGCGGTTCGCGGTAATACCAGCTTTTATCTGCGCGATACAACACACCGGGCAAGCCTTCGCCGTACAGATCCACCAGTTGATAACGAGCGCCGTCATGCAGCTTGGGAAATGCACCAAATGCCTGGTAGCGGCTCGGGTCGACGTTGAGTTGGCTCGACTGATAAAGGCACTCCAGCGGCGGGCGGCTCACCCTATTGCCCGCGCTGTCGAAGGCTTGCTCATGGACCCCGCTCAACAGGCTGACATGGCTGGATGTGTGGTATTGCAGTAGCAGGCGCTTGGACAGCACGGGGTCGAGGCCCATTTTTGTTTCTTTAGGGAAGTGGTGAAACATCAGAATCTGGCTGCAGCGGCGCAGGGTGCGTAACTCGAAGCCAAAGGCAAAATCCGAGCAGGGATCGGGTCGCACAGGCCATTGCTGAGTTTTCTGATACGTGGGCCGCTGTTCCAGATCAAGGGAGCGTTCGCCATAATCAAAGAGCAATTGGAAGTGCCAGCCTACGTCCGGTTTATCCTCGGTCTGCCACAGATACAGCTGCTCTTGCTCCCTGGCGGTGAAGTTGCCATAGCAGACACTTTCCAGGTAATGCCGGGCACGACAATCCCTGGGATAGCGCGCGTTGTCGGTTTCTTTTGTGTAGTGATAATAAATGTGCTCGCCGTGGGCATTCAGGCTTTCCTGCAGCAACCACTGCGCCACATGGTGCGTCTGGTCCGGATCGGCAATCCGGGCCAGCGAGGTTTTTCCGTAAAAGTGCTGGCTGCCATCGGCACTCTGTATCAACCAGAAACCCGCCGTGTCGGTTGCCGTTTGCCAGTGTTCGATACGGTCGAAGTGGCTCTGGACCCTGGGGAAATACCGGGTGGCCGTGTAGGCGATGGTCAGTGGCAAACCATTGAAAGAGGTCGTGGAACGGCTGACGATCGCCCCTTCAGCGTCGCGCTCGGGTAGCCATATTTGCGCGTCGGGGCCCACCAGTACGTCGTGCTCCGTGTAGGCCGGCACGCCATGGGAGGTACGCCGGCTGACGGCCGGCAGGGCAACCTCCCAACCCAATCCGAAGGGGCCGTTACCGGCGCCGCTTCGGTAGGTCAGCGACATGGCGGGTGCGTAGCCGCGCGCGGGAGAGATCGGCAAGGGAATCTCAAAGCTTGCCGTACCACTGGAGCCGATATCGCTCCAGCCCTTACCCGTGCCTTGAATGGCACCGCCGCCTTTTGGCAGGGCCGGGGTATTGACTTGGAGGTTGAGCGTATCGTCGTTCATGCCTTGCCCCCGCTGACCGTCGGCACCCTAGCGGTGTAACGCAGGTGGATGACGATATCGTTGATCGATTCGAGTACGGCTTTTTGCAGGGTGTGATTGGGGAACTCCAAGGTCCAGTTGGAGATGGCCCCGGTGTATTCGAAAGGCAAGTAGCGATCGTTGCTCTCGAAGTTGAGGGTGAACAGGCCGTTGTCATCCAGTCCGGTGGACAGTGCGATTTGCTGATGGGCACGCATGTCGCGGCGCCGCCCGCCTGCGGGCAATACGATTTCGTTGTGGGTCTGGGTCAGTATCGCCTTAATGTCTTCATAGGGGGCTAGCGTCGCGGGCAACGACACACTGATGCTTTTTATTCGCCGCAGGATGTGGTTGGGGTAATCCTCTTCAAACAGAGCCTCGGACAACATGAAGCACAGCGTGCCGGTATCGACCAGTTGTCGTTTATGCTCGGCCCATTTGTTTTGCGTACTCGATGATTGACTGCCGGTTGTGCCTGTTGTGGGCGTGGTGACTTTGCAATCGATCATGCGATGACGCAGGGAGATGGTCTTGACGATCTCCAAGTCCCGGACGTTATGGTTCAAATAGGCCGCATTCATCTTCAACAGCGACAGCTTCAGGGCCTCACCCGCCAGGTAACCGCGGTAGTTGTTGTTCCAGGCTCCGGGCTGGATAAACGTGCTCGCATAGTCTGCGACTTCGTACTGCCAGCACGCTTGTGCGGTGCGGCACAGGGAAAGGCTCAGGTCATAAACCTGGTAGTAGAACTTGCTCAGTTGTGCATTGAGCCAGTCATACAGTTGGGCCCTGGTAAAACGCTTGGCCAGCAATTGGTAGTTCGACCAGGCCTGGGCCAGGGAAGTCTCGGCCAGGCGTAATTGCAGGCGCGTGGCTTTTTCCTGCTCGGCATAGGCTTGTAACTGGGCATCGACCTGGGCCAGTTCGAGTCGGGCCTGATCCTGGGCATGCGCCCATTCTTGCTCCCGACGGTTGAATTGCTGGGAGCGGTCCAGGTCTGCGGCAGTGCCGCGCAACGCCGTCGCGACGCCTTGGGCCAAGGCCTGGGCTGCATAGAACGGGCCTTCCCAGCGCGACCCGCCGGTACTTGTACCGAAGATGTTCGGCGCTATCATTGCGATGCCGGCCCCTGCAGCGGCGGCGGAACCTGCGGTCTCGAATCCGCTACTGATCAGGTAGAGTTGGCCTGCGTGCGCTTCTGCGGGGCTGATGCCTTCGGTGAGCAGGTGTTCGTAGTGGCGCATCCGCGATTCGATCATGCTCCGACTGGCGCCGAGTGCCTGGCGGTTTTTCTCGTCGAGCAACAATGCCTGGTGTTGCTGGGTTACGACGATATTGGCCAAGTCCCAGGCTTGTTGTTGCTGCAACTCCAGGTATTCAGTCTGTTCCTTGCGCTCAATCAGGCTCAGCATCGTGTTGCCGAATTGAATCACCGCCTCGGTTGCCGTGAGTGCGTGGCCCAGCATGATCTGGAAGCGATAATGGCCGACTTGCGCGTCAATGAACGGCGCCGCGCCGCCTGCGCCGAAGGCTCCGCTGTTGCGGCTGGCCAACAGTTTGAGCGGTGAAAGTGGAGTTGCGTACAGCGACAGGCGCAAGGGTTTGCCGGTGATGTCGAGATTGTACCGTAGGTTATGCAGGCGACTTTCGAGCTTGTCCCAGCGCGTTACCAGCTCGGTATTGAAGGGTAGGCACAGATTATCGGTGTCCGTGAGCGAAGCCAGTGCGGCGCCTTCGGTCGCAGGGGTGACATTGATGGGTGGGTTTTCCTGCTCCAGTTTTTCCAGAGCTTTAGAGCGCTTCGACGCCAAACTTTCGAGGGTGATCTCATCCCACGGTTCAGTGGTGGTGACGCGGGGGCGTGGCCCGAGAAAGTGATTGGCTCGCGTGTACCAGAGTTTGGCTTGGGTCAGGCTGTCGGGGGTGAGCTGCCGATAGGCGGCATCGCCACGATTAAGCAGTATATCGAGATAAAACAGGTAGATTGCTTTGCGAAAATGCACCGGTGAGCGAATCGCCAGTTTGTGTGGGTCGTGGCTGACGCAACCTTCGAGCGGACCTGTACGAACGAGCTCGTTGAACCCCCAGAATGCAGGGCGTTCGCTGGCCTTGTCGGCCAACCGCCTTGGGTCGAAGATGTATTTGAGCCAGGCTTGGGCTTCGACATACTGCTGCTCCTGATTCAGGCGGTGGGCAACCAGCCAGGGCACGTACAGGAACAGCTCCCAGAAGTACTTGCCGTGAGCCCCATTAAAGTCAATGTCGTCTGCCGCGTCACTTGGCGTGAGTGGAGGTTCTTGCCACGTTTTGGGCGTTAACGAAAACAAATGCTCAAGGCTGACATTGGCCTCCTTGACCAGCTTGCCGGCAAAACAGGTATTCATGCGAATGCGCAGCGGGGTGTCGGCAGGCGGGATAGAGGTGTTCGTTGGGAAATCAATAAATTCGGCGGTGCCGAGTGTTTCCGATGTCAGCCTTTTGATCATCGGCGCCAGTTGTTGAGTGAGCGGTGTGCCAGAGGTGGAATCGGCCAACTTCAAGGTGGTCGCTTTCAGGCTATACCCGAGAATTGTGGAGTCGCCTTCTTTGGTAGGCTCAAGCGTCATCACTCCGTGTATCAAGGTGATGCCCGACGTTATTTCCTTCGTGGTTACTGGAATACGCGCCGTGACCCGATGCCCGGTGGGTAATTCGGGAGTTGATCCGGTGAGGCTTTCGTGGACAGCGTCCTGATAGTTGGTGATTTTATGTGAGTTGGCATTGATTTTTTCGGTGAATGGATAGTCTTTAAAGTTGGCTCTCATAATAATGTGCTTGTAGGCACGCAAATCAGAGGTGCTCACGTTGGGCCGTTTGATAGTCAACGTATTTTGTGAGTGCAGTGACGTCTTTTTGTCTGCGTCTGCGTCTGTGTATTTACTGTAGCGATCAATGGTGACCTGGATGGAATTTTCTGTACTTGTATATAAGCTGATGAACGCATTCTTATCGATGTAATGATCTTCTAGCGAGATAGTGTCTGTGTCTTTGTCTTTGGGCTGAGCGACGATGAGTAACCCGCTCGCGGTATGGACAGCGTTGGGGAACTCATCATGCGTGGCCGTGTTTTTAAAATAAAGAGCGTAAAAATCAGTTTTTAACGTGTCAGTTGGGCCGATAATTTGAGAGCCGCTGGTCAGTTTAAGCTGAGTGGCTGTCGGATCATCCAGAGCGTCGTCTACTATCAGTACGATGCGGATATTTTTAGGCGCTGCTTTTGTTAGTGTCACACTGTACGATTGCCGAAAATTGCCATTGAGGGTGGAAGTAAATACGAGTTCATTGGTGTTTGAATCAAAAGAGACGTCACTGGCGTCAGGGGTTTTTATTTTTTCTCGATTTTTTTCAAAGTTCCAATGGTCGTTGTTTTCGGTAATTGTTTCCTCTGTGGGGGAAATCGAGTGTTTGTTTGGAGACATTACCTTGAACTGCAAGTTGTCTTGGTTTTTATGAGCAAAGAACGTGAGGTATTGCCGAGCGGTGTCAGGCAGCAATTCGCTGTAGTATCCACTCACACTTTGATCTTCGCCTTGAACCACAGCCTGCACTTTTTTCTTCTGCGACGGATCAAAGTGTTCCAGGAGCCGGTTTATCTCCTCCTCCACCTGTGAGCCGGGCAGCACGCTGTAGCGCTCGGGGCTGCCGCCATCGGCGATGGTGGTGATATTGAAGGACTGATCGATGTGGACAGCCTGGAAAAATTTGCCAATAAAATTCTCCTGCTGTTTGGGGGCTTTACGGCTGGTGGCCAGGACACTTAAAAATAGTACAGGGGGGCCGTTACTGTCGACGATAGCCACTGTCTGTGTAATGGTTTTCAGGAAGACAGAGGTCAATGCGTTGACGTCTTCGGTGGCACAGTGCTCCTCAATACACGCTTTGGGTGCGCTCCAACTGGCATCGTGCTTTTTATAAGAAAAATTGAGGCGAAACTTGACGTAGCGGCTGTTGATCCATTCGGCCAGCTGTTTTTTTTCCTCTGAATTTGTTTGCGCCGGTGGGACGGAACTGGTGGGGGCGGGTTTGATGCATTCGGCCCAGATGATAAATAGCCGGTTATTGAAATACACCGGCCGGATACTTTGCTCTGCGGTGGCGTCAGACACCGACAAGTTGATGTTCTCCCAGTCTGACCAGGCGTCCTGGAAAAGTACCGAGCCTGCGCGCTTGGACAGGTCGAGGGAGCGCCAGTAATAGGTGTTTGCCGAGCTCGATTTACCGACGAAGTAATAGATGCCGCCATACAGGTTGCCCACATCGGCGTCTATATAACCGTTGATCGTGCGTATGTTGGCGGTTTCCTCGAACCTGGCCAGGTAATTCTGAACCGCCGTGGTGACGGTATCCGCTTGGATTCGATACTGGCTCAGGTCGTTTTCCAACTGCTCAAAGCTGTCGGTTTTGTCACGCCGTAATGTCGGGTCCAAGTAGTTGGCGGGGTGATAGTGCAACTGCTGGTTGGCGTTCCAGAGTGCGTAGGTGTGTAACTGTTCGCGCCATAATTTGTCTTGTGGTGCGGTCATGCCCTGGTTTTCATAGCCCGGTTCCAGGCCGAGCTGGATGCGCGTGATGTACTGCTGCAGGCTGGAGATGGCACAGGCTACCGGACTGGTCGGTACGGCTTGGCTGACTTGTACGTCGAGCAGCCAGTATTCGTAAAGGTCGTCGGCAAGGGTGATCTTTTCCTTTAAGTCGGTAGGTACCTTGTAGGTCAGGTAGTACGCGAGCATGGCGTCGCGCAGGCTTTCATTGAGCTGTTGATTAAGCGAGTCAGACATGATCAATCCTTGAACAGGTCGAATGTGAGTAGTGTGTGAATGGGTTATGGATACGCACTGGTGATCGCCTCACCGACGCTCTTCCAGTCAGCAAACGCAGAATCGGCTTTCAGTTCGCTGGCTTTAATCAGCATGTTGGCAGGCAGGCCTGTGTCGATGCTGGCTTGGCGGCAGCGCAGCACCCAGTCCAGGCGGTTCATTGAGGTAATGCGTGGAGGTTTGAGTTGGTTGCTGAAGACATCGATTTCACTGGCACTCCAACCTAAAAGTTGAGCGAGATGCTCGTTCGTGTCTTCGCTGGTGTTTTTCGCTGCGCTGTTGGGCAGGGCGTTGGCGTGTTCGAAGTAGTTCAGAAGCTGCTCTTCCGTCAGGCCGCAGTGGTGGATGCAATGTTTGAACTGCTGCATGAGGTAGAGGTTGTACGGGGTCAGTTCAAGCAGCGAGGGCGCCTTGTACTTACGCGTGAGCCAGTGCGGATTGACCAGGAACTGGTGAAGTGCTTGTGAGCTGAGGGGAAGTTGCAGAATATCGGCGGCGTGAGGTAACAGCAGTATCAGATAACTGAGGGTTTGCAGCGGCGCAGCAGCGGGGGCATATAAACGCAGGAAATGCTGGTCATTGTCGTATTTCTGATAGCCGTTGGCATCGCTTGGGGCTTGTGGGACGGCTTGGATGATTGCTTTAAGGCGTAGATATAAAGACCACAACTCATCACGCACCGTGCTCAGCAATGTGTTGAGCTTGGACTTCGCTTGGTTGATCAACTGTGTCGTACGGGCAGGCGCCGTGCTGATTTGAACGGAAGAGAGCACGTGATCGAGCGCTGTCTCGATGTTGTTACTGGGACGCATCTGTTGCAGCGCCGTATAGGCCAAGACTTCCCAGTCAACGGCGGGTAAACGATCTTTTTCGTCAATGGGTTGCTGAGGAAGATCAAGCGGTTGCAACGCTTTGGAAAGGGACGCTTGGTCATAGTGGGTGAACTCCTTCAATAGCTGATTGATGACCGGGTCCTGGACCTGGCGATCCAGCAATAGCTGGCATCTGAGCAACGCCAGGCTGCTGCCGTTTTCTTTAAACCAACGGCTGGCCCATTCCAGGTGCATGAGCACATCGAGAAAGTCAGTCATGCCCTTCGGTTTGTTGCGTAACGTTGGGTGGCGCAACTGCATGAGAAGGTTCGCATTCCCGAGCATTTGCACCAGTTGTCGGCATTCCACGACCGATACCCCAAACAGGCGAGCGATTCTCGCTTGCCGATAGATCTCGCTGACTGTCTCGATCGTACGGGTTGCAGGCTTGTTGGGGTTGATCAGTAGTTGAAGCGAATCCTGGGTGTCTTGCAGGCCCAACCCAGCGCAGAGCTGTTGCCGGGTGGTATCGTCGAACGTAGCGCTGTCCAGATACAGGGGGGGCAGGGCGGACCCGGTGCGGTTAAATACCTGGTCGAACAATGACACGCGGTCGCCTGAGGCATGAACGGGTAATTGATGAAGCCAGGCAGCGAACTCTTCGGCTTGCAATGTGTAGCGTTTGCTCAAATAGCAAAAGACCCCCAGCGCCCGGAGGGTGTTATGGGTGATCAGCAGCGTGTTGTTGCGATTGCCTTCGCAGCGCATGGCGCTGACTATCAGGGTGTCCAATTGCGCGAAAGGCAGGCCGAGCCAGCGCTGTAGACGAATCATGCGTTGCAGCCTGTCGAAGCGCTCAAGGCTGATGTTGGTCAGCTTGGCGTTGTCCAGGCTGATAGCGGGTGTGGTCGTGCCGTTGATGTAGCACGCACCGTAGGTGAGGCTGGTTTCTTGCTTGCAGTTAGGCGATTGGCGTGGTGACTGAGTCTGTAGTGCAAGCAGTGCCTGAAGCTGGTCGGCATCCAGTTGTGTGTGGCTCAGAAAGTCAGTGAGTTTTGCCGGTCCGATCAGATCAGTCTTCCAGTTGTAATAGTTGTGATAGAACGCTTTCGCGCCCGCTTCGGCTACCCAGCTACTTTTCAGCAGCGTCTGTTGTTGAGGGCTCAACCCCGATAACTGACATTGGACCTCGTTGTTCTGTTCGCCGACCTGCCCGTAACTGCTGGTTTCTTCCGCCAGCGGCAACTGGCGACTGATGCGATAGTTCAACTCACCCAGCGCCGGCTTGTCGCCCGACAAGCCCTGTTGGCATTGCTGATGGTGGAAGTGATAGGGCAGGGAAAACGGGTACCAAGTTTCACTCAGCACCTTATAGGTATCTTCTTCTTTGGCCTGCGCGATATTTTTGAGCAGGATCTGGTTGACGATCGACAACATGGGAACCTGGCCCGAAACGCTATGTTGGTTGAGTACCAGGTCTTTGAGTTCCGGGCGTCGCTGCGACAGCTTGAGTGCGCGGGTGTCCTTGGTGTTTTCTTCCAGCTGCAGGGCGAATAAATAGAGCGCCCGCAGGTAGGCAATCGGCGAATCGACCGCTGCAATAGACGAACTGGAGCAGAACTGGTCCCACTTTTCCTGGAACAAGGCCTGGTAGATTGCGCTGGTCTTGGGGGGGATACTGCGTTTATTGCGCGGTGCAGAAGCGGGAGGCGAGACTTGCTGTTCGCGAAATAAGGTTTCCAGTTGCGTGGCAGCGTTCTGGGCCTTGAGATACACCGTGTGGGCATCGTCATCGTTGTACTTTTTCAGTTGCTCGGTAAAGGCCTCTTCGGACAAACGTACGATGTCCAATATCGAGTGGATGTTGAGGCGCCGCAGGGCGGTCTTGAAATCGTCCCGACCGGGAGCGGGCGGGCGTGAGTGATCAATCAGTTGAGCGAGCAACGGGCTGTTGTCGGTTTGCATATTCATACGTTCCTTCACGCCCGCCGATGGGCCGGCGGGCAATGAAAAACGCTATCACGCAGGTTAATGGGGCCAGGTATAGGTATATACAGGCAGTGTTGGCGCCCGCCGGTTGAGGTGCCCGTACACCGATACCACCTCGCTGCAAGACATGACTCCTAGGCTTTCTGACCATTGTGCAACTCAGGTCATGTGATCATGTCTACTTCACTTCATCGAAACACACCCTCGCTTGTGGCATTTGACCCCCGTGGGTTGGCGGTCCGTAGTGTCGCTTATCTGCGCGCTACCCCTCAGGCTGCTCCGACGGCCCGTATCAGGCGTCAAGTCTATGGGGCCAGCGGCCTGATGCTTGAGCAGTGGGACCCTCGCCTGCATACCCTTAAATCCCGCGAACCATTGGCCGAGGCGAATCAGGTGTCGGTGTACAGCCTGTCCGGTACGCTGATCCGCCGCAACGATGTGGATGCAGGCATGCGGCTGATGCTGTCGGCGCCCTCCGGGCAACTGTTGCATGCCTGGGACGGGCGGGGTGCTTATCAGCGCCACGACTACGATGCTTTGCAGCGTCCGGTGGCGGTGTTCGAACAAGCCGGCGACCAAGCGCGCCCCCGATGTGTCGAACGCCTGGTGTATGCCACGCCAACACCCGAGCACCGCGCACTTAACCGCAGCGGCCGTTTGGTACACCATGCCGACCCGGCGGGCACGCAGGTGTACGACCAGTATGGGATCACTGGGCAAGTGCTTGGACAAACGCGGCGGTTTCGCGAGGCGCCTGGCGATGTTGACTGGCCGCTTGCCCAGGCCGATCAGAACCCGCAGTTGGAAAGCGCGCATTACGCTACACGCTGGGCGTTTGACGTCCTTGGCGGCACCTTGGAACAGGTCGACGCCAAGGGTAATGTTCGGCACTTTGCCTATGGTCTGGACGGAGAGGTGAAACATATTCATCTGACCTTGAAAAGTGGCGCGCGCAAGACCGTGATAGAGCGCTACGTCTACAATGCCGCCGGTCAGGTGGAGGAGGCCCTGTTGGGCAATGGCGTGAGCAGCCTGGCCACCTATCGGGCCGAGGATGGCCGTATGCGCCGACTGGTGGCCCATCGCAAAAATGAGCGGGCAGCGCCGTTACAGGATTTGAGCTACGACTATGATCCGGTGGGAAATATTTCAAACCTGCAGGATCAGGCGCAACCGACGAAATGGAGCCACAACACGCAAGTGGAGGCTTCATATCACTACGAATATGACTCGCTGTACCAATTGACCCAGGCGGCGGGCCGGGAAAGTGTCGCCGCCGCCATCGGGCCGGCGCTCCCCTCGCGTATTTCGTTCGGTTCAACCGATACCGGTCTATGGCGCACCTACGCCCAGTACTATGCCTATGACGAGGGAGGCAACCTGACTCGGCTGCGCCACGTGCCCTCCAGTGGTGTCGGCTACACCCGCCACATGCAAGTCGCAACGGGCAGTAATCGCGCGTTGTCGAGCGAGCATCCGGTTGGCGAATTGGCGCAGGGTTTTGATGCCAATGGCAACCAGAAACAGCTTGGGCGTGGTTTGCCGATGGCGTGGAATGTGCGTAATCAGTTGTCCAGGGTCACGACAATTCAGCGCGAGAAAGAGGACTCGGATGAGGAGGCTTATGTGTATGCGAGCGACGGCCAGCGTGCGCTCAAGCTGACTCGCCAGAAGGTTGCTGGCAGTCTGCAAACGGCTCGTGTGTATTACCTGCCAGGCCTGGAACTGCGCCATCGGCCGTTGCGTAAGCTCAATGTAGTGCGTCTTGAAGTGGCATGTTGCACGGTGGAGGTCTTGCAATGGGAGGTGGGACTCGATAAGGCGGCAGCCGATGAGACCCTGCGCTTTTGCCTGAAGGATCAGCAGTCGAGTCATGGGTTGGAGGTGGGCGAACAGGCTGAGTTACTGAGCCAGGAGAGTTATTTTCCGTATGGGGGGACGGCGTGGTGGGCATCGCGCAACGCGGTGGAGGGCAGCTACAAGACCCGCCGATACTCCGGCAAGGAGCGTGATGGCAGCGGTTTGTATTACTACGGTTTGCGCTACTACGCCCCATGGTTGCAGCGCTGGATAAACCCCGACCCCGCAGGGGGAGGCGCGCAGCTCAATCCTTATCTCATGGCGTTTAACAACCCGGTCACGTTCGTTGATTCAATGGGGTTGCAGCCTACCGCCATGGAAAATATCAAGTTACAGGACGAAATCGTGATGATCCTGGTGCTGGTCTTGCTGGGCCTGGGGGCGGGAGCGCTGCTGGGCAGTGGGGGGGCGGGGGCTGCCGTGGGGGCTATGGTGGGAGGCGTACTGTTTGGTGCCAGCCGCTTTAGTGCCTATCAAAGCAGGCAACCGCAGGCCATGGCCAGCGCAGCGCAACAACAGGAAGAACAGTTCGCCAGGAATATTTCGGAGGCGGCGATCGCGGCGGCGCAGGAGAGTGGGCTGAGTCACGAAGAAACGGAGCGGTTGGTGAATTTTGTCTATGCGCGCCGTCACGCTGAAGAAGGCATTACCTTTTACGTCAGTCAGCGTCAGGGGACCTTGCGTGGCTACGTGGGGCCTGTGGACCTGTCCAGAGACGTCGCTCGCATACTGAGGGAGAGTCGTAACCCGATGCCTGAGTTGAAACGCATGGGCTATAGCGCGATAGTGCTGCGAAGCCCAGAGCGTGAGTCCGCTGCCGCGAGCAGTCAGCAGGCGGGGTCACGGGCGTTCGAGGTGGGGGTGACGACACAGGTGGCTGGTCCAAGTCGCGCACGCGGTGGGCGGCAAGCACAGGCGCAGGTGCCGTTGGTAGCGCCGGCAGCAGCGAGAGCCGCTGCCCCGCAGATGGAGTTCGATACCGCGAGGCTTGTAGATACCCAACTATCGGGCCGCGAGCGTCGCAGTATTGCCCTTACCCTCAGCCACTTGCGTGAAGGGCGGTTCGGCGCGGTTCATTGGCATGCTCACCGAGACCAACTATGGTCCGCTGATTTGCATGGCTACGCCTCTTCTCGCGGGCGTGGTGCCTATCGATTGATGTTCAGCCATCTGGGTGGCCTGCGGTACCGCGTGGAGGGGGTACGTAACCCACACCGTTGAGGGCATATCAGCGGCTGCATGCCGATGCGGTGGCGGCGTGGTTTTGCTAGAATGCGCGCCGCGTCGCCTTGGCCGACGCCTTTTTGCATCCGGTTCACCCCTTACGAGGGTAGCCACCTGGAGAGAACACCCATGACTCAACCGATTGTCGTGGCGGCACTGTATAAGTTCGTCACCCTTGAAGATTACGTCGCCCTGCGCGAGCCCCTGTTGCAGGCGATGGTCGACAACGGCATCAAAGGCACCTTGCTGATCGCCGAAGAAGGCATCAACGGCACCGTTTCCGGCAGCCGCGAAGGCATTGACGGCCTGATGGCCTGGCTGAAAAAAGACCCGCGCATGGTCGATATCGACCACAAGGAATCCTACTGCGACGACCAGCCGTTCTATCGCACCAAGGTCAAACTCAAGAAAGAGATCGTGACCCTGGGCGTTGAAGGCGTCGACCCGAACAAAAAGGTCGGTACCTACGTCGACCCGCAGGATTGGAACGCGCTGATCAGCGACCCGGAAGTGTTGTTGATCGACACCCGTAACGACTACGAGGTGTCGATTGGCACGTTCGAAGGCGCAATCGACCCGAAAACCACCAGTTTTCGCGAATTTCCCGACTACATCAAAGCCAACTTCGACCCGGCCAAGCATAAGAAGGTCGCCATGTTCTGCACCGGCGGCATTCGCTGTGAGAAGGCGTCGAGCTACATGCTCAGCGAAGGCTTCGATGAGGTCTACCACCTCAAGGGCGGTATCCTGAAGTACCTCGAAGAGGTGCCCCAGGAAGAAACCAAATGGCAGGGCGACTGCTTTGTGTTCGACAATCGCGTGACCGTGCGCCACGACTTGAGCGAAGGCGACTACGATCAATGTCATGCCTGCCGCACACCCGTGAGCGTAGAAGATCGCGCTTCCGAGCATTATGTGGCCGGCATCAGTTGCCCCCATTGCTGGGATAAGCTGCCGGAGAAGACCCGTCGCAGTGCGATCGACCGCCAGAAGCAGATCGAACTGGCCAAGGCCCGCAACATGCCGCACCCGATTGGTTACAACTACAAGCAAACCCCTTCCGAGGCCTGAGCCATGTCTGCGCGCCTGCTCTATGTAATGGACCCGATGTGTTCCTGGTGCTGGGGCTTTGCCCCGGTGGCACAAGCGCTGGTAGAGCAGGCCCAGGCGGCCGGCGTGGACGTGCACCTGGTGGTGGGCGGCTTGCGCACCGGCAGCGGAGCGGCGCTGGAGCCGACTACCCGGCGCTATATCCTTGAACACTGGCAGGCCGTCACCGACGCCACCGGCCAGCCGTTCAAGCGTGAGGGCGCGTTGCCCGACGGGTTTGTCTACGACACGGAGCCGGCGTGCCGCGCGATCGTCACCGCACGCAGCCTGGCGCCGGATTGTGCCTGGAAGCTGCTGGGGCTGATCCAGCGCGCGTTCTATGTCGAAGGTCGGGACGTGACCCTGGCCCCTGTGCTGGTGGAACTGGCCGAGCAGGCCGGTATTCCACGCATCGAGTTTGCCGGCGAGTTCGACCGTGCTGATCAGCACGCGGCCACGGCGGCTGATTTTACCTGGGTGCAGGACCTGGGCATTGCCGGGTTCCCGACCCTGCTCGCCGAGCGCAACGGCCAGTTGGCCTTGCTGACCAATGGTTACCAGCCGCTGTCCGAGCTGTCGCCGTTACTGGGTCGATGGCTGGAGCGAGCTGCCTGTGTATGAACAGCCTCCACGCACCGACCGCCTGACCTGGGCGGAAATTCGCCGCCTGGCCCTGCGTCACAAGAAATCCCTGTGGGTCGCCAACGGCGTCGCCGTGCTCGCCACCCTGTGCAGCGTGCCTATCCCGCTGTTGTTGCCGTTGCTGGTGGACGAAGTGCTGCTGGGCCATGGCGATGCCGCTCTCAAGGTGATGAACCACGCGCTGCCCCTGGGTTGGCAAAAAGCTGCTGGCTATATCGGCCTGATGCTCATGGTCACCCTGGCCCTGCGCTGCGGCGCGCTGGTGTTCAACGTGGTGCAGGCGCGGCTGTTTGCGCGCTTGGCCAAGGACATCGTGTACCGCATCCGCGTGCGCCTGATCGAACGTCTCAAGCGTATCTCCCTGGGTGAGTACGAAAGCCTGGGCAGCGGTACGGTCACCACCCACCTGGTGACCGACCTGGACACCCTGGACAAATTCGTCGGCGAAACCCTCAGCCGTTTCCTGGTGGCGATGCTGACCCTGGTTGGCACTTCGGCGATCCTGGTGTGGATGCATTGGCAACTGGCGTTGCTGATCCTGTTGTTCAACCCGTTGGTGATCTACGCCACGGTGCAGTTGGGCAAGCGCGTCAAGCATCTCAAGAAGCTGGAAAACGACAGTACTTCACGCTTTACCCAGGCGCTGACCGAAACCCTGGATGCCATCCAGGAAGTGCGCGCCGGCAACCGCCAGGGCTTTTTCCTCGGGCGCCTGGGCCAACGTGCCCAGGAAGTGCGTGACTACGCCATTCATTCCCAGTGGAAAACCGACGCGTCGAGCCGCGCCAGTGGCTTGCTGTTCCAGTTCGGCATCGACATCTTCCGCGCCGCGGCCATGCTCACCGTGCTGTTTTCCGACCTGTCCATCGGCCAGATGCTCGCGGTGTTCAGTTACCTGTGGTTCATGATCGGCCCGGTGGAACAACTGCTGAACCTGCAATACGCCTATTATGCGGCGGGCGGCGCGCTGTCGCGGATCAACGAGCTGCTGGCGCGTGCCGATGAACCGCAATACCCAGGCGGCGCAGACCCGTTCAGCGGGCGCGAGACGGTCGGCATCGAAGTGCGTGGCCTCGACTTTGGCTACGGCGAAGACCTGGTGCTCAACCAGTTGAACCTGGCCATCGCACCGGGTGAAAAGGTGGCAATTGTCGGCGCCAGCGGCGGCGGCAAAAGCACCCTGGTGCAACTGTTGCTGGGGCTCTATACGCCCCAGGCCGGCAGTATTCGTTTTGGCGCTGCCACTCAGCAGGAGATCGGCCTGGAGACCATCCGCGAGAACGTCGCGGTGGTGCTGCAACACCCGGCGCTGTTCAACGACACCGTGCGCGCCAACCTGACCATGGGCCGTACCCGCACCGATCAAGCCTGCTGGCAGGCGCTGGAAATCGCCCAACTGGATGCTACTGTCAAAGCACTGCCTTTGGGCCTGGACAGCGTGGTCGGGCGCTCGGGCGTGCGTTTTTCCGGGGGGCAGCGCCAACGCCTGGCCATTGCCCGCATGGTGCTCGCCGAGCCTAAAGTGGTGATTCTGGACGAGGCCACGTCTGCATTGGACGCGGCCACCGAGTACAACCTGCACCAGGCTCTGGCGCGGTTTCTCAGTGGGCGTACTACACTGATCATCGCCCACCGGCTGTCTGCGGTGAAGCAGGCTGACCGAGTGCTGGTGTTCGATGGCGGGCACATTGCCGAGGACGGCGACCATCAGCAGTTGATTGCCGATGGCGGGTTGTACGCCAAACTGTACGGACACTTGCAACAAGTACGTTGATTTAGCTTAGGCTGTGCTATCGGGAGCGGATTTTCGCGTGCGTATCAAGCTGTGCATGTGCAAGGGACTTCATGAAGCAAAAGCGGACTCTCGGAACGCCACGCCTGTTGGGTATTGTCTGGCCCTTTATCGCCGTCGTGTTGTTCCAGGCATTGTTAG
Organism: Pseudomonas sp. FJ2-5-13; assembly: GCF_029201605.1. Lineage (NCBI taxonomy): Bacteria > Pseudomonadati > Pseudomonadota > Gammaproteobacteria > Pseudomonadales > Pseudomonadaceae > Pseudomonas > Pseudomonas sp. FJ2-5-13. The sequence continues at coordinate 4,067,194 of NZ_CP104045.1, read as the reverse complement.
GCTGCGTCAGTCTCTACGTGCTTTCGGCAGTGCGGGGCTATGTGGCGGGCGAAAGCCTGTGGTCCAAGGGCCAGAAAGATGCCATTTACTACCTGACCCTCTACGCCGATAACCGCAACGACGCCACCTACCTCAAATACCAGCAGGCCATTGCCGTGCCCCAGGGTGGGCATGAATTGCGCATTGCCCTGGACCGTCCCTATCCCGATATGGAGGCCGCGCGCCTGGGTATTCTCAAGGGCGGCAACCATCCGGACGACGTTTCCAGCCTGATCTGGCTGTACCTCAACTTCCGTCATTTCAGCTACCTGGAAAAAGCCATTGAGCTGTGGACGGTGGGCGACGGCTACCTGGTGCAGTTGGATGAGCTTGCCCAGGAGATGCACGGCGCCATTACCTCCGGCTACGTCAGCGATGACGATGTCCATAGTTGGAAGGCGCGCATCACGGCCATCAATGAAGGAGTGACGCCCGCCGCCAAGGCGTTCAGCGATGCCCTGGGCGAAGGTTCGCGGATGATCCTGCGGCTGTTGTTGATCACTAACCTGGCGACCGCCCTGGGCCTGATCGTGTTGGCGTTGCTGCGCACCCACAAGTTGCTGGCCCAGCGTCATGCCTTTGCCGATGCGCTGCAAGCGGAGAAGGAGCGGGCGCAGATCACGTTGGAGTCGATTGGCGACGGGGTGATTACCACCGATGTCGACGGGGCCATTGCCTACATGAACCCTGCAGCCGAAGCTTTGACCCACTGGCGCTCGGAGCAGGCCCAGGGCCTACCGCTGGCGGCGCTGTTCAAGCTGTTGGATGAAAACGCCGAGCCCGACGGCTTCACCCTGATTGAACACATCGTCAAGGGCCAGTTCAGCGGCGGCAGCGAGCATTCCAAGCTGATCCAGCGCCTGGACGGCAGCACCGTCTCGGTGACCCTGGTGGGCGCGCCGATCCGCAGCGCCGGCAAGATCAGCGGTGCGGTGCTGGTGCTGCACGACATGACCCAGGAACGCCAGTACATCGCCAACCTTTCCTGGCAGGCCACCCACGACGCCTTGACCGGCCTGGCCAACCGTCGCGAGTTCGAGTTCCGGCTTGAACAGGTGCTGCAGCAGGTCGCGCGCCAGCAAAATGGGCGACATGCCTTGATGTTCCTTGACCTCGACCAATTCAAGCTGGTCAATGACACCTGTGGCCACGCGGCGGGCGATGAATTGCTGCGCCACATCTGCGCGCTGCTGCAGTCGGACCTGCGCGAGGGCGATACCCTGGCTCGGTTGGGCGGAGACGAGTTTGGCATCCTGCTGGAAAACTGCCCGGCGCCGGTGGCGGAAAAAATCGCCGAGAGCCTGCGCCATACCGTGCAGAGCTTGCACTTCGTGTGGAAGGGGCGGCCCTTCATGACCACTGTCAGCATCGGCCTGGTGCATATCTCGCAAACCCCGACCACCCTGGAAACCTCCCTGCGCGCCGCCGACATGGCGTGCTACATGGCCAAGGAAAAAGGGCGCAACCGCGTGCAGGTCTACCACGTCGATGACTCGGAATTGTCTCTGCGGTTTGGCGAGATGGCCTGGGTACAGCGGCTGCATATTGCCCTTGAGGAAGACCGCTTTTGCCTCTACGCCCAGGAAATTGCGCCGTTGGGCACTACCGACGCCGGCAATGGACACATTGAAATTCTCTTGCGTCTGCATGACGAAGCGGGGCGGATCATTTTGCCCAACAGTTTTATTCCGGCCGCCGAACGTTACGGTTTGATGACGTCCCTGGACCGTTGGGTAGTGGAAAACGTATTCAAGATTATCGCCCGCTGCATGCATGAGCGTCCGGGCCGACCCATGGCCATGTGTGCGATTAATCTGTCAGGAATAACCATCGGCGACGATGACTTTTTAGGATTTTTACGTCAGAAATTCGATACTTACAACATTCCACCGGAAATGATTTGTTTTGAAATAACTGAAACCAGCGCTATCGCCAATTTGGGCAGCGCGATTCGATTTATTAATGAACTCAAAGCGTTAGGCTGCCATTTTTCCCTTGATGACTTTTGCGCCGGAATGTCCTCATTCGCATATTTGAAACATTTACCTGTAGACTTCCTGAAGATCGATGGAAGTTTCGTAAAGGATATGCTGGACGACCCGATTAACCGCGCCATGGTCGAAGTGATCAACCACATCGGCCACGTCATGGGTAAGCGCACAATTGCCGAGTTTGTTGAAACACCGCAGATCGAACAGGCTTTACTTGAGATAGGTGTGGATTACGCTCAGGGCTACCTGATTGAACGCCCGCAATTGTTTACCTTTGATAGCCTGCAGTGCCGCCCTGAGCGGCCGCAGCCACTGTTATTCAAGGCGCCCGGCACTTTCCGCTGAAACATTTGCTGGTCTGTACAATCACACTTGAAAAGGAGCCCCACAGTGATCGACACCTTCAACAGAACCGGCCCGCTTATGGAAGCCTCGAGTTACCCTGCCTGGGCGCAACAGCTGATCCAGGACTGTAGCGAGAGCAAGCGCCGGGTTGTCGAGCACGAACTGTATCAGCGCATGCGTGACAACGCCCTCAGCGCCAAGACCATGCGCCACTACCTGATTGGTGGTTGGCCGGTGGTGGAACAGTTTGCCTTGTACATGGCGCAGAACCTGACCAAGACCAAGTTTGCCCGTCATCCTGGGGAGGACATGGCGCGCCGTTGGCTGATGCGCAACATTCGCGTGGAGCTCAACCATGCCGACTACTGGGTCAATTGGGCACGGGCTCATGGCGTCAGCCTTGAAGAGCTGCAAGCGCAGGAGGTACCGCCCGAGTTGCACGCCCTGAGTCATTGGTGCTGGCACACCAGCTCGGCGGATGCGTTGATCGTCGCGATTGCCGCCACCAACTACGCGATCGAGGGGGCGACGGGGGAGTGGTCCGCCGTGGTCTGCTCTACCGGTGTTTATGCTGCCGCCTTCCCGGAGGAAGATCGCAAGCGGGCGATGAAGTGGCTGAAGATGCACGCCCAGTACGACGACGCCCACCCTTGGGAAGCCCTGGAAATCATCTGCACCCTGGCCGGGACCAACCCGAGCAAGGCCCTGCAGGAAGAGTTGCGCCAGGCGGTGTGCAAGAGCTACGACTACATGCACTTGTTCCTGGAAAGCTGTATGCGTCTAGAGAATGCGGAGAAAGACAAGGCGCCAGCCGTGCGCGAGCGCCCTGTGCGCATCGCCAGCGAGGCGTAGCGGTAATTGTGGCGAGGGAGCAAGCTCCCTCTCCACAACTGACCTTACCCCGCCATCGCCAGGCGGTTACGACCTTCGCGCTTGGCCACATACAACGCATTGTCGGCCCGACGCAGCAGGCTTTCAGCTGACTCGGCCGCCAGCAGCGTCGAGCAACCGAGGCTCACGGTCAGTTCGATTCGGGTGCCCTCCACCCAGTAGTCCTGGGCTTGTGCCGCCTGGCGCAGGCGCTCTCCCACCATCCTCGCGGCATCGCGACCGGTGTTGGAGAGCAGGATCAAAAACTCTTCCCCGCCAAACCGGAACACCATGTCCACGTTGCGCAACTGGCGTTTGATCGCCCCCGCCACGGCGCGCAGCACGCTGTCGCCCGCGGCATGCCCATGGGTGTCGTTGATTTTCTTGAAGTGGTCGATGTCCAGCATCAACAGCGACAGCGGGTGCAAATGCCGGCGTGCCATGTCGATTTCTCGCTGCAGCGTCTGGTCCATGGCCACACGGTTGCCGGTTTCGGTCAACGGGTCACGCAGGGCGCTGCGGGTGGCGGCGCGGTAGAGCAGGGCGTTGCGCATCGGATAAAGCAAGGTTACCAGCAGCAGTTCGAGCTGGCTCAGTTCTTCTTCAAGCAACCGCTGGTTACGACGAAAGACCAGTTCCCCCAGGTGCTCGCCTTCATGGCTCAGGGTGTAGCTGACGGAGTGATGACCCCGGTGGCCAAACTCCAGGCGCAGGTCGCTGGCGGCGTGACGGTATTGCAACGCGTCCAGCGGCACCAGGCGCTGTACCTCGCGAAAGAACAGACCCAGGATGCGCTCCGGCTCCAGGCTGGTCTGCAACTGCTGGTTCAGTTGCTGGCGAAGTTCGGCGAGGGTGGCGGGGCGGCGTGGGCGTAAGGATGGCTGGCCAAATCCCAGGCGTTGCAATTTGGCACTGTCAAAGTCAATTGCGTTGGTCTGGGTGGGGGTTTTCATAAGCGCGTGGCCTCTAAGCACTGGGCTGTCTTACAGGCGGGATGAGAGTGGCGAGTGCCAAGCGTCTTACTGATCCGTCAGTTCCGTAAAACATTGGAAACAGTTTAAACCGCTTTTCCTTGGGTTATAACCCCGGGGCACTGCCGCACGTCTTGTCATCGCCGAACCTGCTTGAACAGTACTAGAGCGAGATTCATGCCAAGTGTATTTGGTTGGTAAAAATCCTTATAAATCAATTAACTAATTTTTAAGTAAGAAAAGTCCGTTAAAGCCTGGCGCCAGTTATTTGGCTGATTTGGGCCGACGTTACTGCCGGCCCGGTTAACCTTACTGTTTCGGTGGGGCGAGTTGTTTGTCGCAAATAAACAACGCTTCGGTTATCCGCACACAAAGTACACCACCCCTCATCACTACTAGACCAAGGTGGTACGGTCGATCTGCGCGATGGAAGTGACCCCGGTCAGGGTCATGGCCACGCGCATTTCCTTGGCAAAGATGTCCAGCAGGTTCTCCACCCCATGCTGGCCCTCGGCGGCCAGCGCGTAGGCGGTGGCACGCCCCAGCAGGCACGCCTTGGCACCCAGGGCGAGCATGCGCGCCACGTCGAGCCCGGAGCGAATGCCCGAATCCACCAGCACGGTCAGGTCATCGCCCACCGCTTCGGCAATCGGCGGCAACGCCTTGGCCGTGGAGAGCACCCCGTCGAGCTGGCGGCCGCCATGGTTGGAGACCACGATGCCGTCGGCACCGAAACTCACCGCGTCCTTGGCATCCTGCGGGTCGAGGATGCCCTTGATGATCATCGGGCCTTTCCAGAACTCGCGGATCCACTCCAGGTCTTTCCAACTGATCGACGGGTCGAAGTTGTTGGCCAGCCAGCCAATGTAGTCCTCCAGGTGGGTGGGTTTGCCCAGGTATTTGGAGATATTGCCCAGGTCGTGGGGGCGGCCCATCAAGCCCACATCGAAGGCCCATTGCGGCTTGGTCACCGCCTGCAACATGCGCCGCTGCGCCGCGTAGGGGCCGGACATGCCCGAGTGCGCGTCACGGTAGCGTGCGCCCGGTGTCGGCATGTCAACGGTGAACACCAAGGTAGTCACCCCGGCGGCCTGCGCCCGCTCCAGGGCGTTGCGCATGAAACCGCGATCCTTGAGCACATACAGCTGGAACCAGATCGACTGGGGGCTTTGCGAGGCTACTTCCTCAATCGAACACACCGACACTGTCGACAGGCAGAAGGGGATGTTTTTGTTGGCCGCCGCCTTGGCCGCTTGCACTTCACCGCGTCGCGCGTACATGCCGGTCAGGCCGACCGGGCTGAGGATCACCGGCATCGCCAGTTCGGTGCCGAACAGCTGGGTGGTAAGGCTCAGGTCGTCGACATTGCGCAGGATGCGTTGGCGCAGGCTGATCTCGGCCAGGTCCGAACTGTTGGCGCGCAGCGTGTGCTCGGCGTAGGCGCCGCCGTCGATGTAATCGAACAGAAAGCGCGGCAACTTGCGCTTGGCCGCGGCGCGGTAGTCGGAAGCGGACGAGATGATCATCGACGGTGTCTCCACAGGGCAAAGTGCTACACCCTAAGCAAAGTTATGCCATGATGAAAACAACTTTTATCACTGCTATCCAGTCGCCAAAGGAATACTGATGAACCTGCGAACCTTGCGTGCGTTTGTCGAAGTGGTGCGCCAGGGCGGGTTCTCCCAGGCAGCCGAAGTGGTTGCCCTCACCCAATCCACCGTCAGCAAAGCGGTCAAGACCCTGGAGGACGAATTGGGCATGCCACTGCTCAATCGTCTGGGCCACAAGAACGAACTCACCGCCGCCGGCGAAATTGCCTACCGCCGCGCCTTGGTAATGCTCGCCGAACGCACCGACCTGATGGCTGAAATCAACGACCTGCGCGGCCTCAAGCGCGGCGTGCTGCGCATCGGCCTGCCGCCGGTAGGGTGCGGCGTGCTGTTCGCGGCCATGTTTGCCACTTATCGCAGCCGCTACCCGGGCATCGACATCGAACTGACCGAGTACGGCAGTAAAAGGCTGCGCGAATGTCTGGAAGCGGGGGAGGTCGATCTGGCGGCACTGCTGCTGCCGGTGGACGAAGGCTTCGACTATCAGCCAGTACGCAACGAACCTCTGATCGCAGTGCTGCCCGTCAGCCACCCACTGGCCCGCCGCAAGCGCATCGACTTCACCGACCTGGCGGACTCGCCGTTCATCCTGTTCGAAGCGGGTTTTGCCCTCAACGCCAAGATCCTCAGCGCCTGCGAACGCAAAGGCGTGACCCCCAAAGTCACCGCCCGCAGCGGGCAGATCGACTTTATCGTCGACCTGGTCACCGCCGGCCTGGGCGTCGCCTTCCTGCCGCGAATGCTGGCGCACAAGCACCAACACCCCGGCATCGCCCTGATCCCCCTGGACGAGCCCCACACCGATTGGCACATCGCCCTGGCCTGGCGCGCCAGCGCCCACCTGCCACCGGCAGCGCGGGCCTGGTTGGATCTGGCCAGGGAACCGTCGTATTCAAGCGAGCAGGGGGGCGATTTACGGAAAGTGTCGGAGGATGCTTGACTTCTTCTTTTTAATCAGTAACATACGGCGCATTCCGCGATAGCTCAGTTGGTAGAGCAAATGACTGTTAATCATTGGGTCCCTGGTTCGAGTCCAGGTCGTGGAGCCAGATAGAGAAAAGCCTGCAGAGATGCAGGCTTTTTTTTGCTTGGGATTTGACCCAGCAATCCAGACGCTTACAGGTCATTTCCAAGACCTGCATCCCTAATCTCTCACTGATCCATTCCAATGATCCGATAAATCAGCTTGGACGTTTGTTGCTTCATGCTGCTGATGGACGCTTTCGCCTCAAGAATTTGATACCGGCGTTCGCTCAGAATTTCGATTTGATCCTTGTCGACACCGGGGGAAGAGGCATGTATAGGCAGCTTCGTGGGTGTCGCCTAATCGGCTGCCCAAGTCGCCGAAGCTCGCAGGTTGCTCTAGGTAGAAAGCTTCATACAAAGCGCACTCTGTGAAGACGACTGGCAGTTTGAACAGTTGAGTTTACAGCGAGGTGAGGTTTTCGAGTTTCATGTGTCTCTCCGAAAAAAGCCCAAAACGGAGAGACACTTCGCCCGTACGGGAAGTGTTCCCCGCATGGGCTGAATAGGTATGAATTAGGACACGGACAAGGCCGGCGTCTTAAAGCTAACAGGCCACCGGTTGGTTACGGTAGACGCTTACGGTGGGGGGGCAGACGGTTACCTTACAGTTTCAAAGCGAACAAGGATTAACCAGGTTTACGATGGAGGTCATCGTCATCCCCGCTCTCCCTCGCCCCGTGGTCCTCACAAAATCCTTACAGCCGCGGGAGGCGGGCTGCAGCGATGCAGGCTTTTTTTGCCTTGGATTTGGCCTGCATGGCGCGATTCGCAAGAAGCAAACTCTAGCCCTTCGATTCAGACAGGTTTGCTTTTTGATTTGGCAGGCAGTGGATTAACAAGCATTCGATTCAATTCTCCAGCGAGCGCTATCAACTGCTGTTCCAACGCTTCGACCTCTGAGACGCTGATGCCATTGTTGAGGACTTGCAAGGTTTTGGCTTGTTTCTTCGAGGTTGGCGCTAGGTTATAGGTGTCCTGGGAAACCAATGCTTGTCGCAGTAGATTGTTGATCACGGCCTGATAGCCGGTGCCTGCACTCTGGGCACGTTCACGGGCGGCTTCGATCACAGCATCGTCCAGCATGATCGTGATACGGGTTTTACCTTTGTTGCTGGCGATAGCGCCTCGTTTGGCGTTACTGAAGTCGTATTCGTCTTTCATGGCTCACACCTCCAGGTACTGGCGCCGTTCATTTTTGGATGCAAGCCGGGCGCTGATGATGCGTACGAAATTGGGATCGCGGTAGGTGTAGGCCACTACCAACACGCGTGCGTTTGCGTCGGTGCCCATGATCCCCTCCGATCAGTTGGAGCTTGATCTTGCAGAGGTTGCCTGCGGATTTCCGTGCGCAACGGGCGTCTGTTTACGTAGCCAGGTTCTGTATGCTTTGTCGGAAGGCATGCCTAGACATGATCGAATGCCATATCGAAGCGTTTGAGTGGTAGGCGGGCTGGGTTTGAGCCCAGGTCGTGGAGCCTCAATTAGCAGCGTTCTCACGAGCATCAAGCACCCGACGCGGCAACCGCCCATTAAGCACGACGTACGCCACCAACCCAATCAGCAGCCCCCAAAACGCCCCGCCAATCCCGAGCAACGTGATGTTGGCGGCCGCAATAGGCTCGTAGGAGCGAGCTTGCTCGCGAAAAACTCACAGGCGCCGCGTTCATTCAGTAAGCACGCGTTATCGTCGACGGTTTTCGCGAGCAAGCTCGCTTATACAGAGGTCACTGAACGGCATGACGTATCTACAGCCTGCTCGGGGTTTGAAGCGCAGGCAGGAGGTAGTCGAACCATTGCGCCAGGTTCGAGCCTGATAGCCGCTGCGCCTCATCGACCTCCATCGATTCATCCTCACCGGCGGTGTAGCACTGGTCACCGCTGCGCCTGTCATCGGGATACACCATAAAACCACCGCGCCCGTCAGGGCAGTCGGGCAGATACACCGAAGACAGGTCGCGTTGCTCATCGAGGTGCGCATTCAAGCGCGCGATATAGATGCCCATCGAAACCGCCACACCAATAACCAGCACCACGCAGGCGACCAACTGGCCGGTATAACTGGCGCCAATCTCATCACGACGCACGGGCGACATCACACGACCCTGTCTGCTCAACGTTCTGGCCCACCAGAAACCAGCCATTGCCTCCCATGCGTACCAACTGCGTTTGCTGTGGAAGGATGCCCACCATCAGCGCGAGGAAAATCACGGCTAACAGCACCCCTTTGATCATCGAATACAGGTTCATGACGGTGACGAGCTCTGGATAAGAAGAGCCTTAGCCTAAGCAGCACGGGGTTAACGTCAGGTAAACATCACGGGAAACCGCCCGACTTCCGCTATCCTTCACACCGCTGCGCACTGCCTGCCCGAGGGGTTTTTTCCGTGCATATTCATCTGCTGCTGGTCGAGGACAACCTGGACCTGGCCACCACCGTCATCGAGTACCTGGAGATCAGCGGCATCGTCTGCGATCACGCCAGCCATGGCCAGGCCGGGCTCAACCTAGCGCTCAACCAGCATTACGACGTCATTGTGCTGGACATCATGCTGCCGCGACTGGACGGCCAGCAGGTGTGCGCAGGGTTGCGCCAGCAAGGCGTCCAGACCCCCATCCTGATGCTGACCTCGCTGGATGCGTTGCCGGACAAGCTCGCCAGTTTTGCCGCGGGCGCCGACGACTATCTGGTCAAGCCGTTCGAGCTTGCCGAGTTGGTGGCGCGGATTCGCGCCTTGAGCCTGCGGCGCAGCGGCCAGACCAGCCGCCTGCAAGTGGACGACCTTGTCATGGAGCTGACCACCCGCAAAGTCAGCCGGGCAGGGCAGGAGCTGCATCTGTCACCTATCTGCTGGGCCTTGCTGGAGCACTTGATGCGCGCCAGTCCCGAGCCTGTTCCCAGAGAGCGGTTGGAAAGCAAAATCTGGGGCGATGAGCCACCCGACAGCAATACCCTCAAAGTGCATATGCACCGGCTGCGCAAGGCGGTAGACAAACCGTTTGGCCGGCCATTGATCCATACCCTGGCGGGTGTCGGCATTCAGGTAAAACCCCATGCGTAACGGACTGAGCCTGAAGTGGGTAATCAGCGGCAGCTTCCTGTGCCTGATTGCGGTGGTGCTGGTGATCTACAGCAAGCTGCTGCCTGAATTCACCGTGCGGGGCCTGTTCTACACCGCCAGCGCGATGATGGAGGAGGAGGCTCAGTATTTTCTCCGGCACTACAAACAGGACCCGACCACGCCGACGCCGCACAATTACTTCTATACCAGCGTCATCGGCAAGGAGGCGTTGCCGCAGGACGTGCGCGAGTTGCTCACTACATCGCCGAGCCTGTCCTTTGGCGCGGTGAATATCTTCGGCGATCTCTATTCCGATGACGACGATGAGCCGTTCCAGATCATCCTCGAACAGCCCCTGGGTGACGGCAAAACCCTCTACATGTACGACATCGACCACGATAAGGAAGCAGGTGGAGAGGTGGAGACGCCGTTGTCTGATGCCTATTTCGATCAGGTCATAGAGAGTGTCAAGTTCATCAGCCTGGCGGTATTCGTGCCGGCGCTGATTATCATCGCCTTGCTGGTTTGGTGGCTGGTTCGGCCGCTGGGGCGCCTGGTGCAATGGTCCGGCACACTCAAAGACCCTGAGGCACTGACCGGCGCTCGACCGGGTTTCAGCTTCAAGGAGTTCAATATGCTGGCCGATGCCCTGGCCAAAAGTGTTGAGCAGGTGCAGGCCGCCAGCGAACGAGAAGGCCGCTTGTTGCGTTACACCAGCCATGAACTGCGCACGCCCCTGGCGGTGCTCAAGGCCACAATCGAATTGTTGGCCCTGCAATCGGGCGGTGCGCTGCCACCCTCATTGCAGCGCATAGAACGTTCGGTGATGAACATGCAACTGATCGCCGAAACATTGCTGTGGATGAGCCGCGAGCGTCCCGAGCCGCTGCCGGAAGAAGACGTTGACCTGAGCGAGCTGGTGGGCGACCTGATTGAAAAACACCGCTACCTGATCGGCAACCGGGATATCGAGTTGAGCATCGACATCCACGACGGCCCTTGCCGATTGCCTCCTACCGCATGCCGCATCGTGATCGGCAACTTCCTGCGCAATGCGCTGCAATACGCCGAAGAAGGCACCGTGGAAATCCGCTTCAAATACCCGCGGCTGATGATTGCCAATCACATCAGGGAGACAGGGCCGCAGCAGGAGTCCGATGATTTTGGCTATGGCCTTGGGCTGCAGTTGATGCGTGAGTTATGCGCAAAGCTGGGCTGGCAGATTGAGGTGATTCGTGAGCAGCAGCGGTTTACGGTCATTCTTGATTTTACGAGCGGGCGGGGCGGCGAGTCAGCAAGTTGAAGGATTTGTAGCCATCGCTCTGTATGGGCCGCGTGTGCCGGCATGGAAAGGACATGAGCAAATGGAACGCAACATTGAAAGTGCGCTGCGCGTGTCTTCCGTCGGTGGCCTCGCGAGTGGCGAACTGCTGATATCCAAGGCTCAACCAACAGATTTAATACGCCTGGGAAATTTCCTACATAATTTTTCTTCTTGCGCTTTTAGCGTTACAGCGTTCGCCTAGCCAGTATTTTATCGCAGCCCTACCGGGGGACTTGCTGCTGGCTCGGGCGAATACTCTTAATCTCAATGGTTCGGTGTAGCGGCTTCAGCACAGCGCGATGAACCATAAGGCCAGACAAGGAGCGGTCAGTGTCCAAGCTATTTCATGCACGCATAGTTCACCCCCTACAGATGCAGGGCTGGCTTTAGACGATGCTTTAAATTAAGTTTAAGCATACGGGAGCTCATAGCTACGCTACGGGTGTGCTTAGTTGTTTTTTTTGCCAAGATTTATTTGGAGGAAAACTATTCAAAAGCCTACAGTGCGGTTATTTAAAATGTGATCTTAATTTAATTTGGCAGGGATAACGTTTTTTTTTTTTTGCACGCAGACGTTGTGCTATTCGTTTGCGTTAAAGCTAGCGGACTGGCTATCAATTGCAAAAGAGACTGTCGTCAGGGTGTGTAACCAGCTGGAATCGCTCGGCGTCAGCCAGCGCTTGTGCTGTGGAGGCTGTCATGGCTATTTATTTCCTAGAAATAAATTCAGTTCTGGAGCCTGTAGCATTGAGGCATGAAGTTTTGAGCTTTCTCGGGCTATCAGTCTAGGTTTTATTAATACTTTAAATTTCGATATTAATTTACGCTCGGTGGGGTCGAAAACGGCTCAAGTTATTGTGTCTATTCTTAAAGGCGTGATACTCGGACTATAGTGGGCGCTTCATGGTGCTGCTCAAAACCGCTAGCTCTACACGGCTGGTCGTGTTGGTCTTTTTTAATATTGATGAAATGTGATCCCTGACGGTATGGTCGCTAATTCCCAATTGTCGACCGATTTCTTTGTTGGTCAGGCCGTAAATCAAAAGGCTTAACACGTCAGCTTCACGGTTGGTAAATTTCAATGCTGGTTTTCCTTTGTTGTTTTTCGGGAAGGCAGGGTTGGTATTCATGTTTTTTATGAATAACTGATCCAAATCATATTTGTCTATATGCCTTACGAACGAGGGAGGAGAAAATTTATTCGGCGAAATATTTTGTATCAGAACGGATTTTAATTTTATCGGTTCGGTCTTTTTATGCTGAAAGAAAGCTTGTTGTGCCGAACCGAATTCGAGAGTGATTGATAAGGACAAGTTGTGACGTCGAAAACCCCACTGTTCCGGCTTGAGGCGCTGACCTCCAGGCATGTGAATTGGCTAGGTGAAATTGTGCTCGTCAGGCCGGTCTCCTTTGCCTTCTTGACGCTGGTTGCGGGGTTGCTCGCGACCATGGTTGTGACTTTTTTTCTTTGGGGCAGTTACACAAAGCGCATCACTGTGCCCGGTCAGTTGGTGCCCTTCGCGGGGCAACTGAAAATACACGCTCCCCAGTACGGTTTGGTCCTGGAACGCTTTATCGAGGAAGGCCAGCCGGTTAAACAGGGAGCGCCATTGTTCCGAGTTTCCAGTGAACGATATGCAGGGGATTCGCGGCCGGTACAAGCAGACGTAAGCGATCAACTTGCAATGCGGCAACGTTCTCTCAGTGATGAACTCATGAAAAAAAAGCAACTTCAAGCGCAGGAGCGGCAAAGCCTGCAAAGCAAGCTGGACAGTCTGCGACGACAACTGCGAACGCTCGCACAACAGACAGCCAGTCAGGAGAAGCTTGTAAAGCTGGCGACCAATGCGGCTGATCGTTATCAAGGATTGATGGATAAGGGTTACATCTCAATGGATCAACTTCAACAGCGCCAGTCCGAACTACTTGGCCAGCATCAGACGCTTCAGGGACTGGCACGCGAAACGACAGTGTTGAATCTGCAATTGGTGCAGGTGCAGCATGAGCTTGCAGGTCTTTCGTCACTGCATGAAAACCAACTTGCCGGCATTCAGCGCTCGCTGTCGGGTATCCAGCAAGAACTCATTGAAAGCGAAGCCAAGCGTGCCTTGGTAATAACGGCTCCCCAAGATGGGGTGGCCACTGCGATTCTTGTTGAGCCGGGCCAGACGGTTGATAGCTCGCGGGTCTTGATGAGCATTGTGCCCGCCAATTCCCATCTACAAGTAGAGTTGTACGCACCTAGCAAAGCCATTGGTTTTGTGCGTGCGGGCGACCCCGTGAGAGTGCGGTATCAGGCATACCCCTACCAAAAGTTCGGCCAACACAGTGGCAGCGTTACCTCTATCTCAAAAGCATCGCTGTCGGCCGCTGATCTGGCAACGATGACCGGTAGCGTTCCAGGGCTTGGCCTTGAAGGTGAGCAGATTTATCGCATTCGCGTTGATATCGAAGCGCAATCCGTACTGGCTTACGGCAAGCCGCGCGCGCTGCAAACCGGCATGTTGGTTGAGGCAGATATTCTGCAGGAGACCCGCCGCCTCTATGAGTGGGTGCTTGAGCCGCTCTACAGCCTGACTGGAAAACTTTAGGAGAGCAGCATGAGCTACCTCGATGCGATCTCCTTGCGAATGGGTCGCCGCCTGCCCTTGATTCTGCAAACTGAAGCCACGGAGTGTGGCCTGGCCTGCCTGGCGATGATCACAGGCTTCCATGGTCATCATTCCACGTTGATGGACTTGCGCCGCCAATTCAACGTGTCGCTCAAAGGCAGTACGCTCAAGCAACTGATCCAGATTGCCGACCAGCTCAATCTCGGTACTCGGGCTGTCAGGCTGGAACTTGAAGATCTGAACAAACTCAAGCTGCCCTGTATTTTGCATTGGAACTTCAACCACTTCGTTGTGCTCAAGGCGGTAGAGAGTCAACAAATTATTGTGCATGACCCTGCGAGTGGCATGCGGCATCTGAGCTTGGCCGAGGCCAGCAAATCCTTTACCGGGGTAGCGCTCGAAGTCTGGCCGGAAGGAGGCTTTGAAAAGCAGGAGCCCAAGCCCCAGGTCAAACTGATGGGTATGCTGGGAAAAGTGAGTGGCCTTTATCGCTCCCTTGGGCAGGTATTGGTCTTGGCATTAGCCTTGGAAGTGTTCTCACTGGTCAGTCCGTTCTTGCTGCAATGGACGCTCGATAACGTATTGGTCACACAGGATCGTGACCTGCTGACCACGTTGATAATTGGCTTTGGCCTGTTGTTGCTGATGCAGCAAACGGTGAGTGCCATTAGGGCCTGGGTCATGATGCACATGAGTACGCTGTTGAGCGTGCAATGGTGTGCCAATGTATTCAGTCATCTACTGCGCCTGCCAATCCAGTATTTTGAAAAGCGTCATCTGGGAGATGTTGTCTCACGCTTCGGTGCTGTCGACGTCATTCAGGGGACCCTGACAGCCGCGTTCTTTTCCGCCGTTCTGGATGGTCTGATGACCATCGCTACCTTCACGCTAATGCTTGTATACAGCCCATTATTGGCGGCCATCGCAGCAGCAGCGATGTTCCTGTACGCCCTGGTTCGCTGGGCGTGGTACTACCCGTTACGGCGGGCCAGCGAAGAGCAGATTGTTCACGCCGCTCGCCAGGAAAGCCACTTCCTGGAAACGGTACGCGGCATACGACCGATCAAGCTGTTCCAGCGCCAGAATGAACGGCGTCTCGCCTGGCTTGGATTGCTGGTAGAGCAGATCAATGCAGGATTGCGGACTCAGAAGTTACAGCTGATCTACACGCAGTTGAACGGTTTGATATTCGGTCTGGAAAGCCTGATCGCCGTAGGGGTCGGTGCGTCGATGGTCATGAATAACCAGTTCACCGTGGGTGTACTAATCGCCTTCATGGCTTATAAAAATCAGTTTGTCAGCCGCGTCGCGAGTCTGATCGATCATTTTTTTGAGCTTTACATGCTGCGTCTGCAAAGTGAGCGACTGGCCGACATCGTCATGCATCCACCGGAAGACAGTCGTGGGACGCTCGCCGGCGTGACGTGGCCAGCAAGCCCTGTAGATATTGAACTCAAAGGTGTGAAATATCGATATTCCGATCAAGAGCCATTCGTACTTGACGGTATTGATCTATGCATCGCACAGGGCGAGTCAGTGGCGATCACTGGGGTCTCGGGCAGTGGCAAGAGCACCCTTGTCAGCTTGCTGTTAGGAATCCTCCAGCCTACTGAGGGCAAGATTTGCATCGCCGGTAGTGATTTGCAGCAACTGGGTACCGAAAAGTTTCGCGGCAAGATCGGCACAGTCATGCAGGACGACTGTCTGTTCGCTGGTTCACTGTCAGACAACATTGTGTTTTTTGAGTCAAATCCTGATCTGGACTGGGCCATGGAGTGTGCACGCATGGCGTCCATTCATAGCGACATTCTGGCCATGCCGATGGGTTACAACACCTTGGTAGGTGATATGGGCACGGTGTTGTCTGGTGGTCAGAAACAGCGTGTGCTGTTAGCCAGGGCGCTCTACAAGAAACCCGACATTCTGATTCTGGATGAAGCCACCAGCCATCTGGATATGGCCTGCGAGCAACAGGTCAACGAGGCGGTGCGTGCGTTGGCGGTGACGCGCATCATCATCGCTCACCGCGCTGAGACGATTGCGTCGGCAGATCGGGTTGTGGTGATGGAGCATGGGCGGATTGTGCCGACACCGTTTGCCGAGACTCATTGTATTCATGCCATCGGCACGATCACTTCGTGATGAGGGCGGCACGTACAGCAGCAATAGTGGCTGGTCTTTGTGCTGGCTCTCAGTGGGAAGCAGCAGCAGGTCTGGATGTGTTCATGACTGAGCGCACGGTTGCGCATACCGCCACTCAGCCCATCGACAGGGTTCCAGGAGCGTGCGAGAGCAGCCCGCTACCGGCGCGTTTAACATTGGAGAACATGATAGAGCGCGTGCTCTGTCACGACCCCCAAGCACGGCTGAACTGGGCAACTGCCAGGGCCATGGCCGCTGATGTCGGGGGGCGGCAGGCGGCGTATCTCCCCAGGCTCAACGCAAGTTCGGGTATCACCACGGGTCGCAACGACACGAATTATGACCAGCGTGAGGAATACTCCAACCGTGGTCATAAAAGCCAAGTGGATCATCGATTGGCCTTGAGTTGGGTGCTGTTTGATTTTGGTCGGCGCGATGCAGCATTACGTAATGCTCGTCAATTGTTGATTGCGGCGAACGCCAATCAAGATGAGCAATTGCAGCAAACCTTCATACTGGCTGCGCAGTTGTATTACGACACGCTGGCCGCACAAAACAGTCAGATAGCTGCTGCTCAGGTGGCGGCCCTTGCAGCCGAAAACCTTAAGGCAGCCAGTGCCAAACATGACGCAGGCGCTGCTGCACTTTCGGACCGCCTCCAAGCCCAGGCAGCGTACTCCCAAGCGGCACTCAATGAAGTGCGCAGCAATGGTGCTTTAGTCAATGCCAAGGGGCTTATTGCCCTGCGCATGGGACTGGCGCCACAAACACCGCTGGAGCTAGCAGGAAGCCTGACTCAGCGCCCGGATACGCACTTTGTCAAAGGCATTAATGAGCTACTTGAACAAGCCAAGCAGGATCATCCCTCGCTCATTGCTGCCAAGGCTCAGTTGAATGCGGCAAAGGCCGCCATCGACGAGAGTAAGGCGCAAGGTCGGCCTACATTGTCATTTATTGCCAGTGCCTCAGATGTGCAGCTTAACCAATCAATGGCGTTCAACGGCGATAGTCGAACGCGGGACAACAGTGTCGGCCTGCAGCTGAATATTCCTTTGTTTGAAGGATTCGAGCGCACTTATCAAGTAAGAAGCACTCAAGCACGACTGGAGGCGAGGGAGGCCGAAGTGAGTGATGTGGAGCAGCGCATTTCGATAGACCTTTGGGGTAACTATCAGGCACTGATCACTGAAACGCGATCTTTGGAAAGAACGGCTGACTGGGTGGATCAATCCAACCAGGCATTGGAGGTAGTGCAAGGCCGATACCAATCCGGTGTTGGCAGCATGATCGAATTACTCAATGCATTGACTGCGTATGCGACCGCAGAGCAGCAGCACATTAATGCACTGAATAGTTGGCAAATGGCACGCTTGAAATTAGCGGCGAGCTTGGGGCGCCTGGGGTTCTGGGCGCTATAGTCGCTTGTGTTTTAAATAAACCAAAAACTATAACTAAAAATATAAATGTAAAAAGCCGAGAAGCCATGATGAATACGGAAGCAGAATGTGCAGTTGCGTCGAGATTTAACCGGAATAGCTTTCTGCGGAATACGTCACTTTTACTATCATTGTATTGGAGGTCGGAAGAAAAATTTTTTGCGTGGTGCGCACTCATTGCCTTGGTAACGCTCTCTCTGTTGGGGGTTGCAACTGCATTAGCGCTCAATGAGTGGTATAAGCACTTCTACAATGCCATTCAAGAACTGAATGCTCACAGGTTCTATACATTGATATCGGTTTTTCTTGGAGTTGTTTGTTTCTCGGTAGCACGCTCAGTGCTGACCACCTATTTGGTAGATATATTTGCACTTAAGTGGCGTCGGTGGCTGACTAATTATTATCTTTCTGAATGGATACTTCAGTCACCGCAGCCGGATCAGGTTGAACGTCACGTTGACAATCCAGATCAGCGTATCGCTGAGGATATCAATAAGTTTACTTATTCAACCGTCTATCTTGCTTGCGGGCTTCTTTATACGCTGGCGAGTGTGGTGTCATTCAGTGTGGTGCTCATCGCCATTTCGGGTAGTGCGTCACTGTGGGGGGTGACGGTTCCTGCCTATATGTTTTGGGTGGCGATTATATATGCTGTGCTGGGCATGTATATCAGTCAGAAAATCGGATTCAAACTTGTGTCCCTGAACAATCATCAGCAAAAGTCAGAAGCAGATTTACGTTATTGTTTGGTGCGGTTTCGTGATCGAAATAAAAAAGGGTATGGTAAAGCAATGCGAAGTTCTGAAAAGGCTAATCTTAGCAACAAGCTTGATATTAGTCTCGCTAATATGCGCCGTACCGTCCGGGTGAAAGTGCGCCTTTCGTTGTTTACAGAAAGTTATGGTCAGCTCTCATTGCTGTTTAGTAGTTTGCTGGCAGTGCCGAGGTTTTTTTCTGGCGCTATCAAGTTTGGCGATGTGATGCAGATTAATTCGGCATTCGGAAACCTCTGTGAGAATTTAAGTTGGTTTATTAATGCCTACCAAGACATAGCGGAGTGGAAAGCAACTACTGACCGAATGATATCTTTTGATGAGGCGTTGGCGCAGCAGGTTAAAATTTCAACGAGCTATCGTGACCTCATAAGACTTTCTAATTAAGGCGATAACATGTCTAAATTAACACTGAGCGATTTGCCGGAAGTGTTTGTCCCCTTTGAAACCGTAAAGGCCAATAGAGGAAAGGTTATCTATTACAACAAAGACCTTGGGGTTACCTTGAGTGCTTCGGAGTTAATGTCGAGATATAATTATATAACCATTGATACGGCTCTCGAGTCGGACAATTTTCTGGATAGAAAGGTTTTTTTTGCAGAACGATATGGCGGTGATGGGATCTCCACCAATGGTGGCGGAGGACGCTGTGGTTTCGATGGGGTATTTCAATTAAAAGGCTTGGGGCCTAATCAACTGGTCGGAGACAGGCCTCGGGATACGTATGGAAACTCACATGCAAATGGCCTTTTATCATTGGATGTGGCTATTTATGAGGCCATTTGGGCTGAGGTCATAAACATTGCGCTTCCCTACGGAGCAGTGAGGACTGTTGCCGTTATAGATCTGGAATATGATTTTGAAGAGCCAGACAAGAAACATGCTCGGGGCCTGTTGGTACGTTTGCCCGCAGTAAGACCCGCTCATTTTATTCGTGCAGTTTACTTTAAAGAGATGAAAATTGGTTCGCTTAGTGAGGACGCTAAGCGTGTAAAAAAGGCAGTAAAAAAGCTTGTTGATTTTCTTCCGAAAAACAATCATGAAGTCGAGTTTCAGGATTTAAATGTACGGATTACTTTAGGAATGGTTGAATTGGTAACGCGTTATGCCAAACAGTTTGCAGCGGCGAGAGCAAAACGAATATTTCATCAGAGTATTAGTGCGTCAAATATAACTTTAGAGGGGGGGTGGATGGACTTGGCGGGCGCGTCAGTATTTTCAGATAAGATCTGGTGGGAAGGATTCGATGTCAAACAATATTTGACGGAGTATGAGCCGGCAATTGGTAGTGTTCGCGATATGTGTTTTTATTTGTGCAAGTATCAAGTGATGAAAGTTGAGGAGTCAAATGAATTAGCGGAGTTGGCGATTACAGTTTTCAATCTTGAGTATAATAAAAGCTTGTCGCTATATAACGCGGCTCAGGCAGGGTTTCCTTTGGAAATACTAGGCGCTTTATCTGATGATATGTGTTTTTTAAGGTATTCTGATTTTATATATAAGGTTCTTAGGGATGATCGGCACACTGTAGCGCCAATTACAGCGAGGGGGGGGTGGACAGGTTACGAGCACTGGATTGCTAAGCTTTATAAGCAGCTTCTTCGGCAAAAAATCCATCAAACAAAAGAGAGCTTTTGTTGGTTTTCCAAGGACCAGGAATTCTTGAGGGGACTAATATATGCGTATGACGCACTATTTGATCTGGTTCTACGTAATTTTGAAGGTGTAGGAGGAACTTATAGCGGACTTTGTAAACTTGTGAGTATTAATGTTACTCGGCTGAATAGATGCGGTTCAGTACTGTTTAGTTTGCAGAGCGAAATCCCCAAAGCGCGTAAAGCGGCAGAGCTTGAGGATGGGAAGTTTGGAGTTGATAAGCTGTTTCAAGAGGCGATTGACTCTGCATGTTTAGCGTATAAGCATTATGCGGGCGTTCGTACTTTGTTCTGGAAGAGCGGGGCAGCAATGATTTTTTATGATGCATCGAATGATTGCTTTGTTACTAGTGTTGCCGGGCGAGAGGTTGTAATGACAGGTACATTTTCAGAAATTAGCGCGGCAGTAAGTTTGGTGAGATCCGCGGCTCCCTTTTACGATGACGTGATTGAGGTTTTTTATGAGTAAAAAATATAAAATATTCACCGAGTGCAAAAAAAGCAGCATCGACGAACAGGCAAAGACATTAGGTTTTGCGTTTTGGATTGCGATGCAATGTCCAGAATATTGCTTGTTCAGGTTGATCGATCTCAGGGCGTGGCTGATGCCAGCCATTCAGCACAAGCAAATAATGCTTTTCTTTGATGCCTTTGATAATCCAATTGGTTATGTGACTTGGGCGAACCTAGCTGCCGACGCTGAAGATCGTCTATTGAACGATCCGAATTTTTTACTTCACGAATGTGAGTGGGATGAGGGAAATAGAACGTGGATAATAGATTGTTGCTTTCCATTTGGGGGCGCGGTATTTGCTATGCCAGAGCTTAGAGGTAAATTTATATCGCAGAGTATAAGTAGCGTTCATTGGGCTCGGAGGGCGGGCGACTACTCGGTTCGAAAAGTCGTCAGTTGTACTGTCTAGCTTGCTGTTGTGCGCGCGCTTGATTTACACATTGAAAATTTTTGTTTTTTCTCAGAGGAATAACTCGGCTCATCAATAACATATTAAGGTGGTGGTAATTTTTTTCAAAGACTCCCTGGCGGTAGAATAAATAAAAAATACTATTGTAAGCAATTTAGTGACTAGCGGCGGCGAGTGTTTTACGATTAACGTATGCTGTAAGTTTTTCAGTTTGGGTGAAAGTATTAAAGGGCAGCAGGAATTGTCAAGGGCGGTTGATGCGTCGAAATAAGTCCGATACGGACCGCTTATGGTGAAAGAAATGTGCTATCAGGTAAGCAATTAAAATATTGACCAACGCCACCGCACCGCTTCTAAGAACAGCCTCGATAAGCAGCATTTTTTGATTGAAATGCAAAAATATCGTATTCGCTATAAGGATTAGTGCGCCCACAGTGATAATTACTAGATACTTTCGCGCAACTAATGCAGGTAGTATTACAGATACGCATAGAAGTCCCCAAAAACCATTCAATACCCCAAACGCGTCAAAAGTCATAAATATAATTCCTCAATACATGGGCGCTCTGTTACTTTTAATAGCAGAACACCCAAGCTTCTGGGTGTCCATTTCTAATGGTTCGCTGGGGCCTAGGAAATTGGGATCGTGAGATACTCCACATTTACTGATGTGAAACACGATACCTCAAGAATTTGAGATGTTTCGAGTGAAAAGCCCAGTTGCGCTGGCCGTTGCTACGGAATATGCATAGTATACCCCTTTACCCACCCCTGTTGCGACCGAAGCGACAGCACTGTACCCCGCAGATACTCCTCCCATAGCGGCCGCTCCGGCGATTTGTCCTGGACTTCCGCCGCTCAGATATGCACTCGTACCGCCTCCAATAGCACCGCCTATAACAACGACTGCTGGATGTACCCCTCCAGCAACTTCTTGAATTTCATCGTCCGTAAGCTTTCTCATTAGGTCATCATCCTATACCAGTTTTCACCCTAAACAACAGCGATCAGGAAGTGCTTCGCAGCTGTATCACGTAATAGAGTAACGCTCCGCAGCGTATTCTAGTACCCTACATGTGTAGGGTGATTAAGAGGTGCCTTTGCATACTGCTGTATAAGAATAAGACCAATGGGTGCGTGATTCTATTGCTGGATATTTTATATTTTTTTGAAAGTTTACGTCGATATTTGCTTGTTGAGTTGTCTGGGGTTGGTCTGACTTTCGGCTAACGAAGGGATTTCAAATTCAAGTGAGTAGCGTAAAAAATCGTAGAAAGGCCCGTGCGCTCATATGAGTTGACAGACGTTTAAAATTTTTTTGAAGTTATTGCGGCAGCGGTAACGATTTTTTATACCCGCGTCTCAGCATCGCAACCCACGACTCCCGCGCGCCAGTGAGTCACTGACACGCAAGAGCGGCGAGGACTTTACAACGTCTGCACAATGACCTGGCTTTTCAAATCGTTGACCATGCCTTCAATCGCCGGCTGCATGGCCGCAAAATCCTCCGGCGTGCAGAGAATCTCTGGCTTGCTAAACACATATTGGCGCGTGATCAGCACCGTATTGGCCTTCTTCACATAGGTCGAGCGGTAGTCGAAGCCCGCCTGTTTCACCGACACCGCCTTGGGCACCGCGAGGATCTTCACCTTGGCGGGGAACTCCAGGCGCGCTACTTCTGATATCTCACTCGAAAGGCAGGAGAAGTTCTGAGTGCGTTCCTTTTCGGCCATCAAGGAAAACACGCTCTGGCCAATACCGCCGGCCAGGCTGGAGAGGGTCGGCACCCCGGTCGGGCCTGGCAGGTTCACCAGGTTGCTGGTGTGGCCATTGATCGCGAACTTGAAGGTATTGGCAGTACTGTCCAAAGCGTCAGTTTCGATCACGCCGCTACCGGATTGCCCAAACATGCTCAGGACCTGTTGCACCAACTGATTACGGTCGGCTGGCTGCATGGCCTTGAGCATGAAGCGGTTAAGCTCCGCGCCCCAACCGTCGATGGTGGAGTCATTGGTAAAGTCTGCAGCGCCTTTGGTGTTGACCCTGAACACCATGGTTGTGTTCACTTTGCCAGGCTGGCGGGACGGTGTCTGCTTACGCTCACCGGTCTGTGTCAGCAATACCGGTTTGCCGAGTTCGGGCAGAGGCAGGTAGCCAGCGGCGATGGGTGTCGCGGTGGAGTCCAGGTACAGATCGAGGCTGGGTACATAAGTGATTACATGGTTGAGCACGCCCAGGGTCGGCACCTGGGGCAGTACGTAGGCGTTGCCGGCGTTGATCAGTGCAGGCGAGCTTTCAATGGCGACGGCTTTGAGCAGCGCTTCAAGCAGGGCTACATGGTCTTTGCAGTCGCCATAACGGTTATCCAGCACCGCCTGCGCTGAATGCGGCACCACGCCACCGGCACCGACGTACACGGCCACATAGCGGATGTTCTTGCGTACCCAGTCACTCAGCACCAAGGCCTTGCTGCGTGGGTTGTCGAGGTTGGCGGTGAGTTCCTTGGCCAGTTGGGTCATGGCCGGGGTCACTTCTACCTGTGCGCGTGCGGCGTAGGCCTGGGCAAACTGTTTGTAGTCGGTGAACGTCGATACGGCCAGCAGTTGCCCGTAGTCGGTGTAGGCAACGGAGCCATCTTCCACGCGATTTTTCTTGGTTTGCTCCAAGTCCCAGCGGTACACCGTTCGCCCGTTGGCGTTGGCTGGCGCGGACGCTTTGAAACCCCGTGAGTCGGCGTACAGCTTCATTTCGGTGGGCATGTCGTAGCTCAGGCGCACCTGCTCATTCTGGTAAAAGTCCGGCGAGAAAAGGTCTTCGAACTGCCCCGCAAACAACGGTGTATTGCGATGGCGCTGGTACCGCAGAACCATGCGATCGCCCACTTGCAGCTCCGGGAAGATCACCACTTTGACCCGCGAGTCCTGAAACATCGGCGCCTGGGCTGACTCCAGTTCCTGCTGCTCCTTGATCCGGTCTGGTGTTACCACGACTTTGCGGCCATCGGATTTGAGAGTGTAGGCCTCGACAATATCCAGAGTTTCCAGGGTGCGATTGTAGGTCACAGAGCGCTGGGCGTTGGAGGTGATCGCGCGCTCTTCATTGATCCGCATAACCCGTTCGACATCCAGCACAAAGCTACCGTCGGGGTTCACGACGTAGGACTGGATGTTTTTTTCGTGGGTCAGGGAGAGGTCGGTGTAATCGGCACGGGCTGGCGTCGTCAACAGCACGCAGACCATGACTGCCAGCACACCGAACAGGCGTAACGCAGAGAACGGGAGGCTTTGCATAGAGATCCTTCTGAACTAGGGGCGCGCCGTTTCACCGGGGCGTATGTTCCTGAATAAGTCGATGGATAGGACTCGCGAGCGCTTCGCCTACTCAATTGGCTGACGTTCAGGGGTTATGAAGATTTTTTAGGTTTCTCTCGTACGCTATGTGTGCCGAGACTTCCCATTGAGTAAGACGTTTTCGAAGGATTTTATTTAGCGCTGGTTAATCAGAAAGTTAAAAGCCTTGATCCATGTCTCTTGGGTGAAGAGGTGTTTTTTTGACGGCTGATGATCTTTTCCCGTCCTCTTATTTGATATGCCGATAAGGCGTTCGCCCTTGATACCTTCGCCCTGGAAAGGACCGATGCAGCTCGCCGTTGGCGGTATTGCCGATGCGCAATTGATGCCGCATATCGCCAGCGATACCACCACGGCAATCCGCACCGCTTCGCAGTGCATCGTCGACCGCATCCAGGCGTCCAGTCACGCATTGCAGATGCCGCGTAGCTGATACTGCCTGGGCCGGCCGAATGCCTAAGCGAGTTTCACATTCATGGTGATGTGGGCGGTGAAGACCTTGACGCCACCCGCATCAAAGATCTCCACCGGCACGATCTTGTCTCCGGCGGTTTGCCAATCGATAGCGCTGCCATCGGCAACAGCGCGGATATCGGTTTTCGCCTTGGCCAGGTATTCCACGGTCATGCCCTTGGGAATCCAGCGCGCCCCGGCGGGAATGGAGGCGTCGGTCATCATGCCGCCTGCAAGTTCGGCAGCGTTGCACAGTGCGATGGCATGCACCGATGCGAGGTGATTGGTGATTTCCTTGCGAAACGGCACGGTGACCACCGCATGGTTGGGCTTGAGTTCGGCGATCTGGGGCGTGATGGTGCTGAAGTAGGGCGCCATCTGGCACGCCAGGTTGCTGAATGCGGCGGGGCCTACGCTATTGAACATGCTCAGGGCTTGGCTCATCGAAGTATCCTCAAGGGTCAGTTGCAGAATAATATTCTGTAACGGAACGATATTCTGTAAATTCGATGCCTGTCAACCCGAGCTTTCTCTGCCGGGCGCTCAGCCTATAAACTGTTTTGATTTGGCCTCCTCCATGCATTCCACCGATCTCATCGAGCGCACCTTCCCCGGCAGGCGCAGCGACCTCAAGCGCATCATCCTGCGCGAAGCACTGGCGTGTTTTAACGAGGTGGGCATTGAGGCGACCTCTATCGAAACTATTCGCGCGCGTTGCGATACCAGCGTAGGCGCTATCTATCACCACTTCGGCAATAAAGAGGGGCTGGTCGCTGCGCTGTTCTTTGCTGCGCTGGAGGACCAGGCCAGCCTGCGTGACCGCTATCTGCAAGCGGCGGATACGGCCCACGCAGGCGTCGTCGGGCTGGTGCACAGCTACGTTGAATGGGTGACCGCACAGCCGGACTGGGCGCGGTTCGTGTTTCAAAGCCGCTTTGCCGTCTCCAGCGGCCCGTTCAAGGAAGAGCTGCTTGCACGCAACAAACAGCGCAACCAGCAGTTGAAGGAGTGGATGAGCGGGGAAGGGCGCAAGGAGCATTTCAGCCACTTGCCGGCAGAACTGATTCCCTCGTTGATTATCGGCGCTGCGGAAAGTTACTCGCGTGCGTGGTTGTCGGCGAAGGTCAAAAAGAGTCCATTTGAATACCGCGAACTGCTGGCTGAAGCGGCTTGGAAGTCGATCAGCCTGGGTTAGTCAGGCCTGCTCATTTCCTGTGGGAGCTGTCGAGCTTTAGCGAGGTTGCGAAAGCGGTGTATCAGGCGATGAAGAGGTTGATTGTGCCGCCGCCTTCGCAGCCTCGCTGGGGCTCGACAGCTCCCACATTTTGAGCGGTGTTGTTGTCGGGAGTTGTGTTTGGCGCGATGGCCCTGCAAAGCGACATTCCACATACACCGCCGATCCCCTGTGGGAGCTGTCGAGCTTTAGCGAGGCTGCGAAAGCGTTGGTTCAGGCGCTGAAGAGGTTGATTGTGCCGCCGCCATCGCAGCCTCGCTGGGGCTCGACAGCTCCCACATTTTGAGCGGTGTTGTTGTCGGGAGTTGTGTTTGGCGCGATGGCCCTGCAAAGCGACATTCCACATACACCGCCGATCCCCTGTGGGAGCTGTCGAGCTTTAGCGAGGCTGCGATAGCGGTGTATCAGGCGATGAAGATGTTGATTGTGCCGCCGCCAGCGGTGTTGTTGTCGGGAGTTGTGTTTGGCGCGCTGGTCCTGCAAACCGATATTCCACATACACCGCCGATCCCCTGTGGGAGCTGTCGAGCTTTAGCGAGGCTGCGAAAGCGGTGGGCCAGGCGATGAAAGTGTTGCCTGTGCCGCCGCCATCGCAGCCTCGCTGGGGCTCGACAGCTCCCACATTTTGAGCGGTGTTGTTGTCGGGTGCTGTGTTGGGCGCGGTGGCGCTGCAAAGCGACATTCCACATACACCGCCAATCCCCTGTGGGAGCTGTCGAGCTTTAGCGAGGCTGCGAAAGCGGTGGGTCAGGCGATGAAGATGTTGATTGTGCCGCCGCCATCGCAGCCTCGCTGGGGCTCGACAGCTCCCACATTTTGAGCGGTGTTGTTGTAGGGAGTTGTGTTTGGCGCGCTGGCCCTGCAAACCGATATTCCACATACACCGCCGATCCCCTGTGGGAGCTGTCGAGCTTTAGCGAGGCTGCGATAGCGGTGTATCAGGCGCTGAAGAAGTTGATTGTGCCGCCGCCTTCGCAGCCTCGCTGGGGCTCGACAGCTCCCACATTTTGAGCGGTGTTGTTGTCGGGTGCTGTGTTGGGCGCGGTGGCGCTGCAAAGCGATATTCCATATACACCGCCGATCCCCTGTGGGAGCTGTCGAGCTTTAGCGAGGCTGCGAAAGCGGTGGTTCAGGCGCTGAAGAGGTTGATTGTGCCGCCGCCATCGCAGCCTCGCTGGGGCTCGACAGCTCCCACATTTTGAGCGGTGTTGTTGTCGGGAGTTGTGTTTGGCGCGATGGCCCTGCAAAGCGATATTCCACATACACCGCCGATCCCCTGTGGGAGCTGTCGAGCTTTAGCGAGGCTGCGAAAGCGGTGGTTCAGGCGCTGAAGAGGTTGATTGTGCCGCCGCCATCGCAGCCTCGCTGGGGCTCGACAGCTCCCACATTTTGAGCTGTGTTGTTGTCGGGAGCTGTGTTGGGCGCGGTGGCGCTGCAAAGCGTTATTCCACATACACCGCCGATCCCCTGTGGGAGCTGTCGAGCTTCAGCGAGGCTGCGAAAGCGGTGGGTCAAACAATGAGCCTTTGGGCAATGCCCCCACCTGATCAAATTCCGTCTGAGGCTATACTTGCCTCCTTCCAGCCAATCGAGATCCCCATGAGCACCTCTCTTTCCCTGTCGCCCGTGCGCAAGCCCGTCGCGCCACTGATCGCTTTTGTCATCCTGGTGGCGGGCGCTCTGTTCCTGCAAAACACTGTGGGCGCGCGCCAGGTGTTGTTGCTGGTGGTCGGTGCCGCACTTGGCCTGACCCTGTATCACGCGGCCTTCGGTTTTACTTCGGCCTGGCGCGTGTTTATCAATGATCGGCGTGGCGCCGGCTTGCGTGCGCAGATGGTGATGCTGGCGGTGGCGGTGGTGCTGTTTTTCCCGGCGCTGGGCGCGGGCACTTTGTTTGGCCAGTCGGTGACCGGGCTGGTGGCGCCGGCGGGTGTGTCGGTGGTGTTCGGGGCGTTTATTTTTGGGATCGGTATGCAGCTGGGCGGCGGGTGTGCGTCGGGCACCTTGTTCACCGTCGGCGGCGGTAATGCGCGGATGTTGGTGACACTGCTGTTCTTTATCTGTGGCTCGTTGATCGCCACCCATCACGTCGACTGGTGGTTTGCACTGCCATCGTTCCCGGCGGTTTCCATCGTCAAAATTTTCGGTGTGCTGCCGGCTTTGGTCCTGAGCCTGACGGTGTTCTTGCTGATTGCGCTGGTTACCGTGCGCCTGGAAAAACGCCGTCATGGCCAGCTTGAACAAGGCGTACAAAGCGAGCACCCAGGGCTGCGCCGCTTCCTGCGCGGGCCATGGCCGTTGGTATGGGGCGCGATCGGCCTGGCGCTGCTCAACTACGCCACCCTGGCCCTGGCCGGGCGGCCGTGGGGCATTACTTCGGCGTTCGCATTGTGGGGCGCCAAGGTGGCGAGCGGGCTGGGCGTGGACGTCGCCAGTTGGGCATTCTGGCAGATGCCGGGCAATGCCAAGGCCCTGGCTGCACCGGTGTGGGAAGACATCACCAGCGTCATGGACATCGGCATTGTCCTCGGCGCACTGCTGGCCGCAGGCCTGGCCGGGCGTTTCGCCCCCAGCCTGAACATCCCGCTGCGCTCGTTGATCGCGGCGGTGATCGGTGGCCTGATGCTCGGCTACGGTTCGCGTCTGGCCTATGGCTGCAACATCGGCGCGTACTTCAGTGGCATCGCCTCGGGCAGCCTGCATGGCTGGGTGTGGCTGGTGGCGGCCTTTATCGGCAACGGCGTGGGCGTGCGCTTGCGGCCGTTTTTCTTTGCGGGTGAGCGGCCCAAGGTGGCCTTGAGTGGCTGCTGAGCCGTGCACTCACATTCGCCTGGCGCGAGCGCAAGATGCCGGGTTATTACCCGCCATCGAGCATTGCGCTGCCCAGGCATTCCGGGCCATTGAAGGCCTGGGTTGGCTGGCGGATGCTGCGTCGATCAGTGTCGAGCGTCATCGGCAGTGGATCGCGCTATCGACCTGCTGGGTGGTGGTCGACACCCACGGCCAGATCCAAGGCTTCCTCAGTGCAGAACGCTTTGGCGATGACCTGCATATCCATGAAGTCTCGGTTGCCCAGCCATTGCAAGGCCAGGGCTGGGGACGCAGGCTGGTGGAAACGGCGATCCACCACGCACGCGCCCAGCAACTGCGTGCGGTGACCTTGAGCACCTTCAAGCATGTGCCCTGGAATGCGCCGTTCTATCGGCGCCTGGGCTTTGAACCCCATGCCCATCAGCGCCTGGAAAATACCCTGGCGGATGAATACGCCCAAGGTTTCGCCCCCGGCAGCCGCTGTGCCATGGCGTACAAAGTGGTATGTCCGAATCCGTCCTGAAGTAGTCCGCCTCTTGCCTGTCGTCCTCCGTGCGTTGTCCTTACCATGGCTCTATCGTCTCCCCATAGATACAAGCCAAAAGGACAACCCGTGAGTCATAAAGCCCTGATCGTGATCGACGCCCAACATTCCTTCCGCCATTCAACCTACTGGTCCGAAAATGACCTGCCCGATTATCTGGAAAAACAGCAGGCCCTCATCGATGGCTGTGTTCAGCAAGGCATCCCGGTGGTACAAGTCTTCCATGTTGAAGACCAAGGGCATTTCTCCATGCAATCGGGCAACGTCAGGGCCTTGAGCGAGCTGTCGATCAATCCACAGTTAGTGATCCATAAGCGCTACCACAGCGCCTTCGCCGGTACGCCTCTGGCTGCTCGCCTCACGGAGATGGGCGTCACCACGCTGATCATCAGCGGCATCCGCACCGAGCAATGCTGCGAGACCACCACGCGGCAAGCGTCGGACAGCGGCTTTAAGGTGGACTTTGTCAGTGAAGCCACACTGACATTCCCCATGACCCACCTGCGTAGCGGCCGGGAGTACACCGCGGCGCAAATCCGCGAACGCACGGAGCTGGTGCTGGAAGAGCGTTTTGCGCGCATCGTCACGGTCGACCAGGCCCTCGAAGGATGAACCCGTGAGCGTACCGGTGCTGTTTGTGTTGTTGCCTAATGTGCTGATGCTCGACTTGGCGGGGCCTGCTGAAGTGTTGCGCCTGGCCGCGCAAGCCGAGGACCCGGCGGCGGTGGATTTCGATCTGCAGTACGTCAGCCCGGTGGAGTCGCTGTACAGCTCCATCGGCTTGCCACTGACCGGGCTGGCGCCACTGCCGCCGACCCTGGCCCCCGGTACGCTGGTGGTGCTGGTGGGCTCCACGATGAACGTGTCGAAAGCCCAGCAAAAGGCCTTCGAATCGGCCAGCCATCAGCTCACCCAGTGGTTGCAAAACGTCTTCGCCCCCTCGGCCGAGCGTCTGGTGTGCGTGTGCGCCGGCGCATTGAGTGCCGCCAGGGCCGGGCTGCTCGATGGGCGCCAATGCACCACGCACCATTCGCTGTGCGCCACTTTGCAGGCCCTCGCACCCACCGCCCGGGTTTTGGAAAACCGCCTGTACGTGACCGATGGCCCGGTCAGTTGCAGCGCCGGTATCACGGCGGGTATCGACCTGATGCTGCACCTGGTTGCCGAACTGGCCGGGCCACGCTTGGCGTGCGCGGTGGCGCGAGACATGGTGGTGTACCTGCGCCGCAGCGGCAGCGACCCGCAGCTATCGCCTTGGGTGAGCGGGCGCAATCACCTGCACCCGGCGGTCCATCGCGTGCAAGACGCCATAGCCGCCGCCCCCTGCGAAGCCTGGACACTCACCCGCATGGCAAGCCTGGCCTGCACCAGCAGCCGACACCTGGCGCGCCTGTTCCAGGAGCATGTCGGCATCAGCCCGTTGGATTACCTGCACCGCCTGCGCCTGGCCGTGGCCCGTGAACTGCTGGCCGAGTCGGCCCTGGACATTGAAACCATCGCCGAGCGCGCAGGCTTTGGCTCGGCGCGGCATCTGCGGCGTATCTGGAGCAAATATGACGCGGCCACCCCTTCAGCCATGCGCCTTACTCAGCAGGCGTCTCGACAGCCGTGACCGGCTCTTGACCGGCCTCGGTGGCCAGCTTCAAACGGTCCGCCTTGCTGATGTATTTGTCTTTGCTTTTAGGCGCCAGCTTGGCGCTGGCCTTTTTCGCTTTGGCTTTGAAGAGCTGCTGAAGTTTTTTCTGGCGGTTCATGTTCCGTTGCCTGAAGGGGAAAGGCGCGAATGATACTACCGGTTCAGCGCGCCAGGAACTCACTGATCAGCGTGATCACCTGCTGCTGGATCACGGGCCGTGGCCGCGCGCCTTCGCCGTCCTGGCAAATTCGCCGTGGCGAGCGATGTAATGAACCACTTCACCGCCGCCGGTGGAATGACCGACATGCACCGCAGTTTGTACGCCCAGGTGCTCGACCACGGCCGCGACGTCGTCGGCACAGTGGTCCATATCGTGCCCGTCCCAGACCTGGCTGGAGCGCCCGTGGCCACGCCGGTCGTGGGCAACGACCCGCTAACCTTCCCAGGAAGAACAGCATTCGAATCGCCGCCTTGGCCGCCCAATGACTTTAGGTTTAAAGTCAACTTTAAGGTCGATGGTTTTTGTGGGGGGTACATGAGAATAGGCGAGTTGGCAAAAATCAGCGGGTTGGCGGCCTCACGCATTCGCTTCTACGAGGCGAGCGGTCTGATCCAATCGGTTGCGCGTAAATCCAACGGCTATCGAGACTATGCGCCCGGCACCGAGGCCGTGTTGGAGATCATCAGGGGCGCCCAGGCGGCCGGTTTCTCTCTGGAAGAAATCCGGCAGTTAATGCCCAGAAGTGCCGGTGGTTGGCAGCATGACGAACTGCTCATCGGGCTCAAGCACAAGGTCGAGGAAATCGAGGTCCTGCAACAACGGCTGGCCCAGAACAAGGCTCAGTTGCTGAACGTCATCAAGGGCATCGAAGGTAGGCCCGAGGGCATGGCCTGTGAGGAGAATGCGCAACTGCTGATTAATCGCCTGCGCGAGGGGGCGGCGCCGGCATCTTCCAAGAGAAAGAGCGCCCGCCAGGCTTCGAGGGCCTGACCGGCGCAAAGGCGCAGCCGAGTCGTCGTGAAGTCGATCATGACGACTGATGGCTGCAAGGCTAGCTAACCGTTGAAGCACTTTCCCTCGCCATCAATTTGTCCACCAACAAAACACCCAATTCACTCAACTGATGAATCGCCAACGCGACATCGCGCTGTTTACCCGTCAGTTCATCCGACAGATCAAGCAGCAATGCGGTGACCGAGGAAAAGGTTTCGTAGCTGTTGGCGATGAGCATTTCGCTGCTGGCATCGTCGGCAACGCTGAACAGCGCTGAGGGAGGTGGTTCGGCGGGGGTGTTAAGGGATGCGTGATCAAGCTTCAGGTTTGGATCGTTTGGAGGGTTGGGCGTGACTTTATACATGTGTGTTGTACCTGTTTTAGGGCCAACACCTCATCGCTACTAAACGAAAGGGTGGCGGCTGTACGCAGGTTAGTAGACCGGGGAAACACACAAAGCCGGCGCGCCCGAGGGCGCCCTGCGCACAGCCACCATCAAGCACAGACAAGAACATCTGATTGATGAGGCTCATGCACTTTATGTTGTCACTCGGGCTACTAAACCCGATCACTGAGTTGTCAGCGACCGAGCCACCTTAGAGACGCCCATCCAAGCGCACAAGCCGGCGGATTCTGACGCAACTGTAGGCAACGGAGCAAGATGGTGCAGCTTGCTGTAGGACGGGGCCACATCAACGCCGGCCCACCCACTCACTCACTGTAGGAGCGAGCTTGCTCGCGAAAAACCATAGGCGCCGCGTTCATTCTGGATGAACACATTATCTTTACGTTCTTCGCGAGCAAGCTCGCTCCTACAGTCGCGACGCAACGTTTCGGTCTTGAGGACACAAGCGCTAATAGTATTGCTCGGCTGCCTGCGCAGCGGCGGGGCTAGGATTTTTTCTTGCGGTGCACACCGACATTAAAAGTTCACTGGCATCTACAAGTAGTAGCCAGTAGGCTACATTTGAGTCTGTGACCAATACGATCAGCAGGACGCCCGAGGAATCAAGCGGGCAAAAAAGAGATTCTTGATGCCCTGAGAGGTCAATGACATGAGTCAGTCAACATTCAAACCAGAGGACATGCCGGTCCTCG
Source organism: Pseudomonas sp. FJ2-5-13 (assembly GCF_029201605.1). NCBI lineage: Bacteria > Pseudomonadati > Pseudomonadota > Gammaproteobacteria > Pseudomonadales > Pseudomonadaceae > Pseudomonas > Pseudomonas sp. FJ2-5-13. Next base: position 4,034,298 of record NZ_CP104045.1, on the reverse strand, counting down.
AGCTGGATACATCCGGCACCAGTGCCTATGAGGCTTCGCGCTTCCTTGATAGCCCGCAAACCATCAGTGCTTATCTTGCGCAAAGCATGGCGTGCCATGACCCGCAAGTCCTTATGAAGGCGCTGGCCGAGGTTGCCAAGGCCCTGGGTGTAAACAAGGTTGCCGAAGTGGCGGGGGTGAATCGGGAGAGCCTGTATAAAACCCTGAAAGGCGGCTCAAAGACGCGTTATGAGACGGTCCAGAAGCTGATGCTGGCATTGGGGGTGGAACTGACGGTACGACCGATTACCGCGACCACCCCTAAAAAAACGGCTGCCATCGGTACAGAGAAGCTGTATTGAAATGCGCATGGTCTTGTAGGAAAACGACCTCTGGTAGCGTAAGGGTTTCCATATAGTACTGGCTATATATCCAGTATTTGCAGGTCTACGCGCTCATGAACCGAAAATGAGTGAAAAATGGGCCTGTGGCAAAAAAAAGCAACTCCGTTAGGTTGAGGTCCTCTCCTTCAAGAAAGGAGAGTTCTTAATCAAGTGAATGGAGTCACAAAATGAACAAACCACAAACCCAGACACCTCTTCGCCATGGTCGTGTCACATCCCCTTCCAGCCGTGGCGCAGTCGCCGTGGATCTCGGCCTGCTGGAGACCTGGCAGGTCAATGAAATGGAAGGCGGCAAGAACTTCCCGGCACTGACGGCCGGTCCGTTTCCGGCGCCTTATCAAACCGACAGTGACAGCGTCACCCCGCCCGCCGACGGCTTTATCCTCAGCGGTGGCAAGACCGATGCCCGTGACTGCGTCAACTTCACCCACGAGGAAATGGCCAAGAAACTCGGCCGCGCCTTCACCTGGCCGTTGCTCAATGTCGAGCCGGGTCAGACCTTCAAGGTCACCTGGGCATACACCGCGCCGCACACCACCCGTGGCTATCGCTGGCTGATCACCAAGGATGGTTGGGACCCGAAACAGCGCATCACCCGCGCACAGCTGGAAGCCCAGCCGTTCGCTGAAGACTTCTATGCCCAGGTGCCGTACTACAGCCATGCCGGCGAACTGAAGGCCAAGGTCAATCATGAAGTGAAGCTGCCGGCCAACAAGAAGGGCCAGCATGTGATCGTATTGATGTGGATCGTCGCCAACACCGGCAACGCCTTCTATCAAGCCTTCGACGTGGACTTCAAATAAGCCCGCGCCGTTAAACCCACACGTTCTGAAGGATTAGAACATGTCAAAGATTGACTTTACCTCACTGCAATCGCCGCTCAACGATGCCGCTTCGCCGATGCCGAGCATTGCCGGCAAAAAGATCCTCATGGGCTTCTGGCACAACTGGCCTGCCGGGCCGAGCGATGGCTACCAGCGTGGCCAGTTCGCCACTATGAGCCTGGCGGATGTCCCAAAGCATTACAACGTGGTGGCCGTGGCCTTCATGAAGGGCAACGGTATCCCAACCTTCAAGCCGTACAACCTGTCCGACGCCGAGTTTCGTCGCCAGGTGGGCGTGCTGAACAGCCAGGGCAGGGCGGTGCTGATTTCCCTTGGCGGCGCCGATGCACACATCGAACTGCATAAAGGCAACGAACAGCCACTGGCCAACGAGATTATCCGCCTGGTGGAAACCTATGGCTTTGATGGCCTGGATATCGATCTTGAACAGAGCGCGATTGATTTCGCCGACAACAAGATTGTCCTCCCCGCCGCGTTGAAACTGGTCAAGGACCACTACGCAGGTCAAGGCAAACACTTCATCATCAGCATGGCGCCGGAGTTTCCGTATCTGACCACTGCCGGCAAATACGTCGGTTACATCCAGGCGCTGGAAGGTTATTACGACTTCATTGCCCCGCAGTATTACAACCAGGGGGGCGACGGCATCTGGGTGCAGGAGGTCAACCAGGGCAACGGCGCCTGGATTGCTCAGAACAACGACGCTATGAAAGAGGACTTCCTGTTTTACCTGACCGAAAGCCTGGTGAGCGGAACGCGCGGGTTTACCAAAATCCCGGCAGACAAGTTCGTCATTGGCCTGCCCGCGAACGTCGACGCGGCTGCCACTGGTTATGTGATCGACCCAACAGCCGTGACCAATACCTTCAAGCGTTTGCACGACAAAGGATTGTCGATCAAGGGCCTCATGACCTGGTCGGTGAATTGGGACAACGGGATCAGCAAAGACCGCGTGCCCTACAACTGGGAATTCAGCCGCCGTTATGGGCCGATGATCAATGGCACTGATCTCTCTGGCCTGGAGCAGGACGAGGCGGATCTGGAGGTCGCTAATCGGCGGTAGCGCAAAGAGGCCTCTGGCAGACGTGCCGGATGTCAAACCGCTAAGCTTCTGATCTGACTAAAATCCGATGCCTGTTTGGGCATCGGATTTTTTGCGTCACGCTCAAATGGCGCTGAGCATTCCTAAAGCCGATTTACCGCACCAAGCAAGGCCGCTTGTTATCAAAGCCCCAACCCGGGATCAGAAACTGCATCGCCACACTGTCATCCCGCGCTCCAAGGCCCATGCCTTTGTACAGTTCATGAGCCTTGGCCACCGCGTCTATATCGATATCCACACCCAGGCCAGGCTTGGCCGGCACCTTTACGTAACCCCCTTCAATCTTCAACGGTTCGCGCGTCAAGCGCTGGCCGTCCTGCCAGATCCAGTGGGTGTCGATGGCGGTGATCTCGCCCGGTGCGGCCGCCGCCACCTGGGTGAACATTGCCAGGGAAATATCAAAGTGGTTGTTGGAATGCGAGCCCCAGGTCAGGCCCCACTCGTTGCACATCTGCGCGACGCGCACCGAGCCCTGCATGGTCCAGAAGTGCGGGTCGGCGAGGGGAATGTCCACCGATTGCAGCTGGATGGCGTGGCCCATTTCACGCCAGTCGGTGGCGATCATGTTGGTGGCGGTTTTAAGGCCCGTGGCGCGGCGGAATTCGGCCATGACTTCGCGGCCCGAGTAGCCGTTTTCCGCGCCGCACGGGTCTTCGGCGTAGGCCAGCACATGATGCTGGTCGCGGCACAGGCGGATGGCTTCTTTCAACGACCATGCGCCGTTGGGGTCAAGTGTGATGCGCGCATCGGGAAAACGCTCGGCCAGCGCGGTGACGGCTTCGATTTCTGCGTCGCCACTTAACACGCCGCCCTTGAGCTTGAAATCGTTGAAACCGTATTTGGCCTTGGCCGCTTCGGCCAGGCGCACTACCGCGTCGGCGGTCAGGGCTGTTTCATGGCGCAGGCGGAACCAGTCATCATCGACATCGGCCTCGTTGCGGTAGGCCAGGTCGGTGGCGTTGCGATCCCCCACATAGAACAGGTAGCCGAGCATCTTCACCGCGTCGCGTTGCTGGCCTTCGCCAAGCAAGGCGGCCACAGGCACTTCGAGAAACTGGCCCAGCAGGTCGAGCAGCGCGGCTTCCATGGCGGTGACGGCGTGAATGGTGATGCGCAGGTCGAAGGTTTGCAGGCCGCGACCCGCGCTGTCTCGGGACGCAAAGGTGCTGCGCATCTGGTTGAGGACGCGCTGGTACTGGCCAATCGGCTGGCCGATCACCAGGCTGCGGGTATCCTCCAGGGTTTGGCGAATGCGCTCGCCGCCGGGTACTTCGCCCACGCCAGTGTTGCCGCTGCTGTCCTTGAGGATGACGATATTGCGCGTGAAGTAGGGCCCGTGGGCGCCGCTGAGGTTCAGCAACATGCTGTCGTGGCCGGCGACGGGGACGACTTGGAAGTGAGTGACTACAGGGGTATTCATGGCGCGTTCCTGGCTGAGTTCAAAGAGGTTTGCTGATGGCGGCGCCGCTGGGCACGGCCGGTACGGCAGAGGGTGAGGTCTTGGCAAAGAACACCAGGATGGCCGCGAGCACCGAGGTGCAGGCCAGGCCATACAGCCCGCCCTGGATCGAGCCGGTGGTTTGTTCGAGAAAGCCGAAGGTAGTCGGCGCAACAAAACCGCCCAGGTTGCCGATGGAGTTGATCAGCGCGATTACGGCGGCGGCGATGCGCACATCCAGGTAGCCCTGGGGGATCGGCCAGAACAGCGACGACGCGGATTTAAAGCCGATGGCCGCAAAGCAAATCGCAACGAAGGCGAAGATCGGCCCGCCCGTGGTGGACATTAACATCCCCACCGCGGCGATCAACAGCGCTGCGGCGACCCAGGCTTGCTGGAACTTGAACTTGCCCGACAGCGACGCAAAGGCGTACATGGCAATGATCGAGATCAGCCAGGGGATCGAGTTGAAGAAACCGACCTGCACATCACTCAATTCACCCATCTTCTTGATGATACTGGGCAGCCAGAAGGTGGCGGCATAGATCGTCAATTGGATGCAGAAGTACAGAGCGCAGAACAGCAGGATCTGGCGGTCCTTGAGCAGCTTGCCGATAGTGGGTTTTACCGTGGTCAGGGCTTCGCGATCACGCTGTTCCTGATCGATAGCGCCCACCAGCGCATCCTGTTCTTCGCGGCTCAGCCACTTGGCGTCATGGGGCTTGGAGTCCAGCCAGAACCACACGAAGAAGCCCAGCGCCACCGAGGCCAGGCCCTCGATGCCGAACATCCATTGCCAGCCATGCAAACCAAAGCCTTCGATCTGCAACAACGCGCCCGACAACGGCCCGGAGATCAATGACGCCACCGCCGAGCCACTGAGGAAGATCGCGATGGCTTTTCCACGCTCCACGCCGGGCAACCAGCGGGTGAAGTAATAGATCACGCCGGGGAAGAACCCTGCCTCTGCCACACCTAGCAGGAAGCGCAGGATGTAGAAGTGGGTTTCGTTCTGAATGAATGCCATCAGCGTGGCAACGATGCCCCAGGTGAACATGATGCGGGTCAGCCAGATACGGGCGCCGACTTTTTGCAGCAGCATGTTGGACGGCACTTCGAACAGGGCATAGCCAATGAAGAACAGCCCGGCGCCGAAGCCGTAGGCCGCTGCGCCGATGCCCAGGTCATGCTCCATGTGCGTGCGCACGAAGCCGATATTGACCCGGTCGATGTAGTTGAGGATGAACATGACCACGAACAGTGGGAGCACATGGCCCTTCACTTTGCTCACGGCGCGGGTGAGTGCTGAATCACTTTCGGGTGCGGCTGACGCTGGGCTTGAATACTTCACGAATGAAAACTCCCCCTGATTATTTTTATGCGGGTTTGGTGTTTTGTTACCAGACATCATACAAGTTGTTTTTTGAAAGCCGCAATCCTGTGAGGGGTGATTTTGTTCTTATAAGCCCGTATTGAGAGTGGCTATTTTGGTTATTTGCCAGATTTTATTGGGCTTTGTCCCGCTGGTGACGGCTCGGGGTGTGTGCTTCTCTCAAAGCGAAGACATGGTCGGGTGAGGTGTAATGAGTGTGTTGTCATACAAGTTGCGTGTTTTTCGCCGCCACCCGTCGCCCCGTGCGCTCAGGGTGATAAGCTCCCCCCAGCCCAACCCCGTGGACCCGTCTCGATGCCGATTAAAAGCACACCGCCTGTGCGCAAACGTTCCGCCAACCTGGCCCAAGGTGTGGTCGAGGCACTGACCCAGCGCATCCAGTTGGGGCAACTCAAGCCGGGTGAAAAACTGCCGTCCGAATCCACCATCGTGCTTGAGCATGGGGTGAGCCGTACCGTGGTGCGTGAAGCCTTGTCCAAGCTGCAGGCGTCGGGGCTGGTGGAGACACGTCACGGCATCGGCACCTTTGTGCTGGAGCAGCACACGCAGCCGGGGCTGCGCTTGCATGTGGACACGGTCGCCAGCGTGCGCAACATGCTCGAATTGCGCCTGGGCCTGGAAGTGCAAGCGGTGGCCTTGGCCGCGCTGCGCAGGAGCGAGGCACAACTGGCCCACATGCGCCAGGCGCTGGATGACTACCAAGCCTCCCTGGCCAACAACGACAGCTGTGTGGAGGAGGACAAGCGCTTTCACCAACTGATCGCCGAAGCCACCGGCAATACGTTTTTCACCGACATCATGCAGCACCTGGGCACGGCGATGATTCCGCGCACCCAGGTGAATGCCGTCGAGCGCGGCGGCGCGGACTTTGCTCAACTGGGGCAGTTGGCGAACCTGGAACACGAGGCCATCTACAACGCTATCAAGCGCCAGGACCCGGACGCCGCACGGGCGGCCATGGTGCTGCACTTGACCAACAGCCGGGATCGATTTTCCGGGCACTCTTAAGGAACCACCGTTGAACGAACACACCTTGTCCCAGCGCTTGGAGCGCGTGGCCGCGCATGTACCTGCCGGTGCCCGCCTGGCCGATATCGGCTCGGACCACGCCTACCTGCCGGTGGCGCTGATGCGCCGTGGCGCTATTGTGGCGGCCGTGGCGGGGGAAGTGGCCGCTACACCGTTTTATGCGGCCAACCGTACCGTGGCCGACAACGGCCTGACGCAGCACATCACCGTGCGTCTGGCGGATGGCTTGGCGGCGATTCAAGCCGGCGATGACATTACCGCTGTCAGCCTGTGCGGCATGGGTGGCGAGACGATCCGCGATATTCTCGACAGCGGCAAGGCGCGGTTGAACGGGCGGGAACGCCTGATCCTGCAACCCAACGGCGGTGAGCAGCCCCTGCGTCAATGGTTGATGGGCAACGGCTACCAGATCCTGCACGAGGAGTTGCTACTGGAAAACCGCTTCTACTACGAAATCATCGTTGCTGAACGTGTTGGAGCGGTGACCTACACCGAAGAGCAACTGTACTTCGGCCCGCTGCAAATGCAGGCCCGCAGCCCGGCGTTTGTGGCGAAGTGGCAACGGATGTTGCGCCAGAAGCGCAAGACATTGGCCAGCCTCGAACAGGCGCGGCAGGCGGTGCCCGAGCAGAAAGTGCAGGAGATCGTGCAGCAGGTGAAGTGGATCGAGCAGTTGCTCGCCTGAGCCACATTCGCGGCACTTCACCGCTACGCTGTAGTCTTCTCTTAAATCCCCCCAAGGTGTTGCCTCGATGATCACTGTTCACCACCTCAACAACTCCCGCTCGCAACGTATCCTGTGGGCGCTTGAAGAACTGGGCCTGCCCTACGACATCAAGCGCTACCAGCGCGACGCCAAGACCAACCTGGCACCGCCTGAGCTCAAGGCCATTCACCCGTTGGGCAAATCCCCGGTGATCGAAGACGGCTCTCGTGTGCTGATCGAGTCCGCCGCGATCATCGACTACCTCATCCGCCGCCACGGCAACGGCCAACTGCAACCCGACCCGGCTACCGACGCCTACGACAGCTATGTGCAATGGCTGCATTTTGCTGAAGGCTCGGCCATGCTGCCGCTGATGCTCAACCTCTACGTCGGGCGCCTGGGTGAGGCGGGCGCACCGCTGCATCCGCGGATTGAATCGGAGCTGGCCAATTACCTGGGCTACCTGAATGACGTGCTGGGCCACACGCCGTACCTGGTGGGCGACGCACTCAGCGGCGCGGATATCCAGATGAGCTTTATCGGCGAAATCGCCCAGGCCCAGGGCAAATTGCAGGCCTATCCGAACCTGGCCGCGTGGCTGCAAAAGCTCCAGGCGCGCCCGGCATACCGCAAGGCGGTGGAGCGGGGCGGGGAATACGCGTTCGCCAAATAGCCAGAAGCTATGTTGGAGGAGGCTTGCCCTAATGCCAGTCAGTTAAGCGCAGATCCCCTGTGGGAGCGGGCTTGCTCGCGAAAGCGGTGGGTCAGTCAGCCTCGATGTTTGCTGGGCCGACGCCTTCGCGAGCAAGCCCGCTCCCACATTTGACCTTCGCTGCTTTGAACACTTCGTTCGCTTAACTGACTGGCATTAAGGCTTGCCCCCTCCCACATTTACAGCCTTAGACCCAGGCTCGTCAGGTGAACCTTCGAGTCTCCCGGTGCTCACTTAAAAGGTGGCACTGGTTTTTCTCGAAAGGAATCTGCATGCACTCCACCTCGTCAATCGCGCCCGTAGAGCGCGAGCTGAGCCTGCGGGCAGTCATCACCGGGATCGTGCTGGGTATCCTACTCACCCCTTCCAACGTGTACGCGGGCTTGAAGATCGGCTGGTCGTTCAATATGTCGATCATCGCCTTGCTGATCGGCTATGGCATCTGGCAAGGCCTGGCCCGGCGTTCCGCTGAACACCTGCCGTGGACCCTGCACGAGAGCAATATCAACCAGACCGTGGCCTCTGCCGCGGCGTCGATCATTTCCGGCGGGCTGGTCGCGCCCATTCCGGCCTATACCTTGCTCACCGGCAACCAACTCGCAGCGCTGCCGATGATCGCGTGGGTGTTTTCGGTGAGCTTCCTGGGGATCTGGATCGCCTGGTACCTGCGGCCTTCATTGCTCAATGACAAGGCGCTGAAGTTTCCCGAAGGCATGGCCACCCTGGAGACCCTGCTGCACATCTACAACCATGGCCGCGAAGCCGCCACGCGCTTGAAAGTGCTGCTCGGCGCGGCGCTGTTGTCCGGGCTGGTCAAGTGGGTGGATACCTTTATGTGGGCCTTCCCACGCTGGTCGCCGAGCCCCGCGTTGGAGCGCCTGACCTTCACCGCCGACCCTTCGCTGCTGTTGCTGGGGTTCGGCGGCATCATCGGCATTCGCGTGGGCCTGACCCTGCTGCTCGGCGCCTTGCTGGCCTGGGGCGGGCTGGGGCCGTGGCTGTTGGCCAACGACCTGGTGAGCCTGCCTGCCGACAGCAGCGGCCCGCAGTTTGCCGCGCTGGTGGAATGGCTGCTGTGGCCTGGGGTGAGCCTGATGGTGTGTTCCACCCTGGTGTCCCTGGCGATTCGCCTGTGGGCGTTGCATCGCTCAACCCGAGCGGCTGGCGGCACGCCCTGGGCGATTCCCAAGCCTGGGCCTGCCGTGGGGTTTGCCCTGGCGATAGTGTTGGTGGTGAGCCTGCAAGCGCTGTTGTTCGGTATCAACCTCGGGATGGCGCTGCTGACCATTCCTCTGGCGATCTGCCTGGCCGCCGTGGCGGCGCGGGTGGTGGGCGCCACCGGTATTCCGCCGATTGGCGCCATCGGGCAACTGTCCCAGCTGAGCTTTGGCATCGTTGCGCCGGGCCAGGTGCCGATCAACCTGATGAGCGCCAACACCGCCGGCGGTTCGGCGGGGCAGTGCACGGACTTGATGAACGATTTCAAGGTGGGTAAGGCGATTGGCGCCACGCCTCATAAGCAGGTCATCGCGCAAATCCTGGGGATTTTCGTCGGCAGTATTGTCGGTGTATTCGCGTACCTGGCGTTGATCCCCGACCCTCAAACCATGCTGCTCACCGAACAATGGCCAGCCCCTGCCGTCGCCACCTGGAAAGCCGTGGCGCAAACCCTGACCCACGGGCTGGATTCACTGTCCCCCAGCATCCGCTGGGCCATCGGCATTGCAAGCTTGTTCGGCGTGCTGCTGGGCATACTCGACAGCACATTACCCACCCATCGCGCCCGCTACCTGCCGAGTGCGGCAGCCTTGGGACTGGCGTTTGTCTTGCCTGCGTCGGTGTCGCTGATGATGGCCCTTGGCGCGATCATGACTTGGGCGGTGAGCTGTCGCTGGCCGAGCGTGACGCAGCGCTTTGCGATCACGGCAGCGGCGGGGCTGATCGCCGGTGAGAGCATTACCGGAGTAGGCGCGTCGTTATGGCAGATGCTGGGAAGTGGATGAATGGCCCACGTGGATTTACAACTCTTCACGAATTCAAAAGGCTCATCGTTATAGGCTTGGCGCTGCGACCACTGGATCAAACCCATTCAACTGACCGTTGAGCCTACCCCATGAAACTGCCTGCCCTCGCTGCCACGTTTCTCGCCGTTGCGACGCTGCACCCTTTACCCGTACACGGCGCAGGCCCCATCACCCATGTCGCCATCTACCGAGGCCCGGCAGGCTGCCCGGACTGCTCGGAAAACGTGAAAACCGCCCTGCAGCGCCTGAACCCCAATTACCAGATCGACTTCGTCGGTGCCGACGAACCCATCGACATCACTCCCCAAAACCTGGCGCGCTATGACCTCTACGTGCAGCCAGGTGGCGGCCAGGACATTCCGGCCGCCCTCGACAGCCTCGGTGAGGCGCGTGCCGAAGCCATCCGCGGCTACGTCGCCAAGGGTGGCCGCTACCTGGGCCTGTGCATGGGCGCCTACCTGGCCGACGACAACAACCTCGGCCTGATCCCCCAGGCGCTTGATACCGAAGCTGGCCGTCCCGGTTTTGAAGTGTCCGGCATTGAAGACGCCGCCGTGCGGGTGACGTGGGACGGGCAACCTGACTCTGTGTTCTATCAGGATGGCCCTTACTTCCCCAAAGCTAGCGCCGCTGCGCCTTACAAGGTCATCGCGACCTACCACAATGGCGACGTGGCGGCGGCGCGCTATACCTACGAACGTGGCGTGGTGGTGCTGAGCGGGCCGCACCCGGAAGCCGGGCGGGAATGGTTTGAAAATGCCGATATCGAGCTGAGCAAGATGCCGCGTGGCGAGCTGTTCGGGTCGTTGATACGCAGCGCGCAAGAGTAGGGCACGCCGCACGTTACCTCAGAGTGCCACCATTCCCCATGTCGATATCAGACACGATGGTGGCGTAACCAGGCTACTTGTGCCTGGCCTCGGGCACTTAAGGTGAGGGTCATTGGCCGCCCGAGAACAACAAAAACAATGACTAGCCTCAACTGCAACGATTCCACCGGTCAGCTGGCGCAGGGCTTCAAGCCGCGTCATGTGACCATGTTGTCCATCGCTGGCATCATCGGCGCGGGGTTGTTTGTCGGCTCCGGACACGCGATCGCCGCCGCCGGGCCAGCGGTGTTGCTGGCTTATCTGTTTTCCGGCCTGCTGGTGGTGCTGGTCATGCGCATGCTGGGGGAAATGGCGGTGGCACGCCCGGACACCGGTTCGTTTTCCACCTACGCCGACCAGGCCATCGGCCCTTGGGCGGGGTTCACCATCGGCTGGTTGTATTGGTGGTTCTGGGTGCTGGTTATTCCCATCGAGGCGTTGGCCGCCGGGCATGTGCTCAATCAGTGGTTCCCTCAGGTGGATGCGTGGCTGTTTGCGTTGATCTCGATCGTTTTGCTGGTGATCACCAATCTGTTCAGCGTGGCCAAATACGGCGAGTTCGAATTCTGGTTCGCCATGGCCAAGGTGATTGCCATCATCGGCTTTATCGGCCTGGGTTTCAGCGTGCTCATGGGCTGGATCCCGGATCGCGAAGCCAGCGGCTTGAGCCGCTTGATGGAGGAACACGGCGGCTTTGCTCCCAATGGCCTGTCGGCGGTGGTGGGCGCGTTCATTACCATCATGTTCAGTTTCATCGGCACCGAAGCGGTGACCATCGCCGCAGCGGAATCAAGCAACCCCGCGCAGAACATCGCCAAGGCCACCCGCTCGGTGATCTGGCGCATTGGCGTGTTCTACCTGCTGTCGATCTCCGTCGTTATTTCCGTGGTGCCCTGGAACGACCCACTGTTGGCCTCTGTGGGTTCCTATCAGCGCGCACTGGAAATTATGAACATCCCCAACGCCAAATTCATGGTCGATGTGGTGGTGTTGATCGCGGTAGCCAGTTGTATGAACTCTTCAATCTACATTTCCTCGCGCATGTTGTTCTCCCTCGGCAAGCGCGGCGATGCGCCAGCGGCGCTTAAAATCACCTCGAAGGCGGGCGTGCCCCGGGCGGCGGTGATCGCCAGCACCATCATCGGCGCGGGCGTTACGTTGTTGAGCTATTTCATGCCTGCCGGGTTGTTCCAGTTCCTGCTCGCCAGCTCCGGGGCGATTGCGTTGTTGGTGTACCTGGTGATCGCTATCTCGCAACTGCGCATGCGTCGGTTGCTGCTTCGGCAAAATGTCGAGCTGACCTTTCGCATGTGGCTATTTCCCTGGCTGACTTACCTGGTGATCGTATTTATCTGCCTGGCCCTGGGGGTGATGATGGTGACGCCCGAGCACCGCACCGAAGTGTCCTCGACCATTGGCCTGGCGTTGGTGATTTCCTTTATTGGCCTGGTCACATCGCGTCAGCACAACCGGGCACCCAAGCCGGTGGCGCTGGAACAGTCCTGATCACGCCTGTGGGGTAGCGGTGATGGAAACCGAGGTACCTGTTTGCCAGACCATCGGCTTTTTGCTGCTGGACCAATTCACCCTGATATCGCTGTCGTGTGCGGTCGAGCCGCTGCGCATGGCCAACCAATTGGCGGGCGAAGAACTCTACCGTTGGCAAACCCTCAGCCTGGACGGCCAGCCGGTGTGGGCCAGCGATGGCGTGTCGGTGACCCCGGACGTATGCGCGCAGGACCAGCGCGGCTTCGATGCAGTGATCGTGTGCGGCGGCGTGGGCATTCAACAGGCTATCAGCCCTGCGCTCATCGCCTGGTTGCGCAGCCAGGCGCGCCTGTACTGCAAACGTCTCGGCGCGGTGTGCACCGGCAGTTGGGCGCTGGCCCAGGCGGGGTTGCTTGATGGCTTCCAGTGCAGCGTGCATTGGGAGCTGATGGCGTCAATACAGGAGGCGTTTACCCGCGTCAAAGTCAGCTCCAGCGTATTTACCCTCGATGGCAACCGCTTCACCAGCTCCGGCGGCACTGCGCCGCTGGACATGATGCTGCACCTGATCGGCCGCGATCACGGGCACACGCTGTCGGCGGCGATTTCCCAGATGTTCGTGTACGAGCGCATTCGCAACGAGCGCGACCACCAACGCGTGCCGCTCAAACACCTGCTCGGCACGCAACAGCCCAAGCTGCAGGAAGTGGTCGCCCTGATGGAAGCCAACCTGGAAGAACCCATCGACCTCGACGAACTGGCCGCCTACGTGCATGTGTCCCGCCGCCAGTTGGAGCGCATGTTCCAGAAGCACCTGTACTGCACGCCATCGCGCTATTACCTCAAACTGCGCCTGACCCGTGCGCGCCAGTTGCTGATGCAGACGCCCATTTCGATTGTCGAACTGGCGGTGATTTGCGGCTTTGTGTCCACGCCGCATTTTTCCAAGTGCTACCGCGATTTCTTCGGCGTGGCGCCCAGCGATGAGCGCTCGGACATGCGCCTGCATCCGCCGCCTGCGTTACGGCCAGAGGGGCAATCCCTGGCCCCGCAACAGCCCAGGAATACACTGGAGCAGGCGCGCGACGAGCCGACGTTTGCCACGGTGCAGATTCAAAGGCGATAGGGCTTGCCCTCTTGCCCCTGTAGGAGCGAGCTTGCTCGCGAAAAATTCACAGGCGCCGCGTTTACTTAGGAAGCACGCATTATCGTTGACGTTTTTCGCGAGCAAGCTCGCTCCTACAGGCCAGCGGCATACTCAAATCCACTGGTCATTCAACGCGGTACGCTCACCGCCTTCATGCCCTGTATTCATGATGCCCCTTGGCTCGATCATCATCAGCCTGGCTTCACCTTCGGCCGCCGTCCTGTGCTCAATGCCACGCGGCACCACATACAACTCACCCGGCTTCACATACACCGGGCCATCCGGCAGGTCGATACGCAGCGTGCCTTCAAGCACCAGGAACGCTTCATCGGTTTCCGGGTGCGAGTGCCAAATGAATTCGCCCTCGATGCGCACGACTTTGAACTGGTAGTCGTTCATTTCGGCGACCACTCTTGGGCTCCATTGCTGGTCGATGAGCGAGGCTTTGTGCGCGAGGTTTATCGGTTGGGCGGGTTGCTGTAGGTGAGTCATGCTGAGCCTTCCTGTCGGTGAGAAGGCCAGACTATCCGGGCCGACAGGCCAGAGGCTTGTACGATCCTGCAACCCCTCCACTCGTATGCCCCTGCATTCCTAACGGGAATGCAGCACATAAAATTAATGCATTTTTCTTACTGCGACGGTTAACGTAATTTGCGTCAAGGCCACGGAGAACCGCCTTGAACTCATCCTCACCCAACCCTGCCGACAAATTCGACACCTCAAGAGCCAACGAGTACGCACGACAAAGCCGTATCGCGTTGGCAGGCTATGACGCGTGCCAGGACCTGGCAGCCTGCATGCTCGCGGCGAGCCTTGGCGATGCCCCCTCGGCCAAGGTACTTGTGGTCGGCGCTGGCGGTACGGCGCAGGAGATCATCGCCATGGCCAGCCTTGAACCGGGCTGGCGCTTCATGGCCGTTGATCCCTCCCAGCCGATGCTGGACGCGGCAAGGCAACAGCTGGAAGCAAAGCACTTGCTTGACAGAACGACCCTGCATCTTGGGCAGCTCGAAGACCTGCCAGCAGATGCGTCATACGACGCCGCCACCTTGATCGGTGTGCTCCACCATCTGGAAGGTGATGAAGCCAAGGGCGAGATATTGCGTTCGATTCGGGCGCATCTCAAACCGGGTGCACCGCTGATCGTCGCGGGCAATCACTATGCGTATGCCAGCCAGCCGTTGCTGCTGGCGGCGTGGGGTCAACGGTGGCGCCAGCATGGAGCCACCCCGGACGAAGTGAAGGCCAAGCTTGGCAAAATTCTTCAAGGCGCTGACCCGCCACATTCCGAGGCCGCGGTTCAGAAGCTGTTGCACGACGCTGGCTTCGGCGACGCGACCCGTTTCTTCAGCAGCCTGTTCTGGGGGGCTTGGTTGACGTGCAAGGTGGGGTAGCAAGGTCTCGCCTTGCTCAGTGAGCCGAGAGAGTAGCCAGCCGCCGACGCCAATCGCCGCCATGCCGAAGGTGGCATTCCTCTTCGGAGTCGAAACTGACGCAGCGGGCGATGTTCGGGACGTGCACGTCAGCGTCATCCAGCGCGGCGGTAGTCAGCTCGCGCATACGGGCGTCCGCGCCGGTCGCGAGGGCGTGAGCCTTGCTCGCGACACTGTCGAACACCCAGATCACCCGCAGGCTTTGGGGAAAGGCGCGGTAGTCGACGGTGTGGGTCAACCAGTCGAAGCCCGGGATTTCGGTTTTTGCGATCTCGCAGGCGTCGGTCAGGGCTGCGATGAGGCGGCGTTCGATACGGGCGTGGTCGCGTGAGGCAGGTGGCATAAAGGAGTCCTGGGAGTGGGTTGGGGCGCTGATCAGAGCATAGCTATCTACACAACTTCGGCACGACGCTAAATCTGTGGCGAGGGAGCTTGCTCCCGTGACGGCCTGACAGTCGGCGCATATCCATCTGACGCTCCGAAATTCAACTGTGGGAGCTGGCTTGCCTGCGATGACGGCCTGCCAGCCCACGCCAATCTACCTGACACTCAGCGATCCAGCTGTGGGAGCTGGCTTGCCTGCGATGGGGGCCTGCCAGCCGACACCAATCTACCTGACCCCCCGCAATCAAACTGTGGGAGCGGGCTTGCTCGCGAAGGCGGCCTTATAGGCGACACAGCTATACCGAGTACATATCCATTCCTGCGGTAACGGCCACCTAGGGTTCCGCCCTGACGGCGGCTCACTTTTGAAAAGCGTAAAAGTAAGCAAAACGCTCTTGCCCCACCACTCGGCACCTCGCCTAGGCTCGGTGTGCCCGAACACAGTCTTGAATCCGTGGGCCGCCGCCACGCGCCATCCATGGCGCGGGGCGGCTAACCCGGCGTCCTGCCGGGTTACCCACGAATTCAAGCCTGCGTTCGGCCAGCGTGGTTTAACGGGGCGCCTGAGATCAAGATCAAAAGCAGATCAAGATCAACAGCGGCTCGCTTCGCATCGTGGTTACCGTTGAGCGCTACAGAGTTGTGTAGATACCTATGCTGATCAGAGCGGGCGCTATTGAAGCGAGGGACGCAAGCGTTGCCACTCATTCCAGCAATCCTCGGCAACGATATCCGGGTAACCCCGCTCTTGTTCCATCGCCAGCGCCGTGGAGAAGGTTACCGCAATGCAGGTGGCCTGGTCGCGGATATTGCACACTTCGACTTCGCTGAGAGGGGCGCCTTTTTTCGATTCGGCGGCGGTCAGCAAGGCTACCAGGGCGGGTACGAAAACCAGACAGAGGGGCTCGGTAGACATCAGCTTATTCCTGAGCGGGGTGGGTGGGGCGCTTATTGTTCAGGGTTGATCAACGATCTCAACGTATGGTCCTCCCAGACGCCAGCGATTTTCAGATAGGCCCGCGCATGTCCTTCCTTCTCAAACCCCAGCGACTCCAGAAGTCGTTCACTTCGCACATTACGGGGCAAATGATTGGCCATGATCCGATGAAGCCCCAACTGCTCAAAGCAATGACGGTTAGTGACCTGAAGCGTTTTTTTCATCAAGCCGCGACCTTGGGCAGATTCCGCCAGCGAGAAGCCGAGATGACAGGCCTGAAAAACGCCTCTTACAATGTTCGTGTAGTTACACCGCGCTAGAACCTCTCCGCTCTCGGATTCAAGCAAGAGGAAACATAGAGCGTTGCCAGCCTGCATATTGTTGACCTGCTGCTCCACCCTGGCCTTGGCGTTGCCCGTGGTGAAGTATTCCTCGTCCCTGAGCGGCTCCCAGGGTTGCAGATGCCTGCGGTTGACGCGTTCGTAACGGCTGATCCTCTCGAAATCGTCACATGCCAAAGGCCGAAGGCAGTAGCCCTCAACGCAATACTCCATAACCCCCTCCAGATTCACCATTGGCCCCATCTGACTACGTAGCCGCAAAGAATAGCGCCGCTGCGCGTAAAGCGACCCCTTTCAAGGCAAACAGGTCTACCATGCCAGCCCCGGCAGTGGTTCCACTCGCTCCCGAACTCCATTTTTCAAGGTAGCGATAATGTCCATCGACCAGATCTCCCTCCCCAAAGGCGTCGGCCCCCACGCCGCCAAGCTGCTTGACGCTATTACTGGCGCCTCCACCCATGAAGAACTCAACCGTGCTGGCGGTAAAGCCGAGGGTTTTGTGCTGGGGCTGGAGGCCACCAAGGCGATCAAAAGCCAAATTGCAGAATCGTTGTATGTGGCGTATGACGACGCGGCGAGCAATCGAGCTGGTGAACTGAAGGGCTAGTACCAGTCAGCCCATGGTTCCGGAATGAGCGCCAATCGCCGGACTAGGCTGACGAACATAATAATTGTCGAACTCACTGCTTTCGATGAACTGGAAGCCATGGCGGGTATAAAAGCGATTCGAAGCGCTTTCTTTGAGAGCCCCTACTTTGATAGGAAGCGCAGCCGCATCCGCCTCTTTGAAAATCTGAGTGAGAACAGCAGACCCTACCCCTGACCCTTGCGCGCTCGGCCTTACATACAAGTGGTCGAGCAAGAGTTCATGGTGGTGACGTTTCACCACTACGAAACCCACCCGCTCTCCAGATGCCTCGATATAGCGTGTGCTGCGAGCTTCAAAGCCGCTAAGAAACCGCTCCCGCGCACGGACCGGATCAAATCGCCCAACACGCTCCAGACTCTCGCGCATGGCCTCAATTCGAATGGCTACCAGATTATCCAAGTCGCTTTGTTGAGCAGGGACCAAAATGATGGGGGAATTTTGATTGGGTGCGACGGGCATATTGGGTGCTCCAACTACCATCCTGGGGGTCCAGTATAGAGAGCCTGATACTGATGAAGCGACCCGCATGATATGTTCACGGCATACATGGAGTAACGAACCCAGGAAGGAAATTGCCATGCCAGTGGACACCCATCCAATCCGCATTCTCTCGCAACGCCTGAGCATCGAGCCCTTCTGCGAGCAGGACGCTGTTGAGTCTTTCTCTTGTATCTCACCGTCTCTGACTCGCTACATGTCCTGGGAACCGCCTGCCTCGCTGGAAGAGTACGCGCAAGTCTGGGGGCAGTGGCTGCCTGCGATAGCGGATGGCAGCGACATCGTGTTCACGGTCAGGGAGCGGGTAGGTGCTCGTTTTACCGGCTTGGTCGGGCTGCACCATACCGGCAGTGAAACACCGGAGTTGGGTATCTGGATCCGTGAAGATAAACATGGGTTGGGGTTTGGCGGTGAAGCGGTGCGGGCGGTTGTTCAGTGGGCTAGCCAGTGGGTGGTGGCAAAGCACTTCATTTACCCTGTTGCGACGCAGAATCGTGCGAGTCGACGTATTGCTGAAGCTTTGGGGGGAGTCGTCATCGAAAGGCGGACGGCGGAAAAATATGATTCGGTTGTGTATCAGATACCGGGGGGTTAGCTCTGGGCATCGGGTTTGCGATTGCTGGCCTGCACGAACGGCAGAAATCGGCCAGAAGCAGACGTTCAGCGATTGGGGCTAAACGATGTCTGCGGCCCCATCAGGAGCTTGAGAAAGCTTTCAGCCTCTGAGCGGTTCTGGAACATTAAAGTGAAGGTGCCCAGAGTAAGCAAGCAGCAAGGGGGAGATTCGATTTCTTCGAAAACGATTTTCACAGACGTCCTCCAGTCAAACCTTAATTACGTAGTTACAGGACGTAGCGGTTTGACCTGCCTTCCATCCTGAAACACCCGATCCTTACCATCATGCTTCGCTTTATACATATTGCTGTCGGCGCATTTGAGCACTGCGGACATGTCCGATGTCGCTCGGAACTGCGCGACGCCCGCGCTGCAAGTGAACTGATGCGGAGGCAATACACTGCAACGGATGTTGCCCAGCAGGCGCAATGCGTACTCATGAGCAACCGCATCATCTTCGCCCAACAACAAGACACCGAATTCCTCACCTCCAATCCGCCCGACACTGTGGCTGCCAGGGGTGGATTTCAGGCACGCGGCCATGGCACACAAAATCTTGTCACCGACATCGTGACCGTACTGATCGTTTTTTAATTTAAATTCGTCAATGTCTAACATTATAAAGTAGCCGCTGCGGCCTTCTGCCAATGCATTTTGGAAGAACCCCATAAAGGCCCGTCGATTAAGTAAGGAGGTGAGAAAATCTGTCTCCGCCAATGTCCTGAATTCACTTTCGACCAACAACACTGAGCGCATGTTTCTTAGATAGGTAAAGCTGAGAGTAAACCCTATGGACATGGAAGCAACGCAAAAAATGACCAGATAAACTTCCAGTTCCCGGTAAAAGCCAACGTCCAAATTGGGCCACATCAGTATCCAGACCAGCAATGTAGAGAGAAGATAGTCCTGAACCGTGACGAATAAGATAGCACTGCTTACCACGATGATCACAGCTAGGGGCAGCGTAAAGACGCGCAGCTGCACATTGGTGTCAATCACATGCGCAAAGCCGAGTGACAAAATCAATATATACACGCCGCCGAGCATTCTCCATATGCGAAAATCAGCAACTACGCGATGAACGTACCAAATAACCAACAACGATGCTGTAACCAACATATTTAACAGATTTAACGTTGTCGCAGGCTCAATCAGCAACACACAAAGCCAGGAAACAATTCCCGCCATTTCAATCTTGGTTACCGCTGGTGACAGCAGTGTTCGCATTCTTGGTCTGATTTTGAAATTCGCCGGCATCCCTAAACTCCTTTTCCGAAACGGCCTGAATGTGATGTCAACGTCTGGGCAATACCTAATCAATGAATTAAGTGTGCTTTGGCATCCAAATTCCTGTTATCAATCGGAAAAACCGTACGCAAAAATTTCCATATTGCTTTCACCAAAGGAGGAGGCGTCACCGCGACGCAGATAAAGCGTTCAATGCAGATCGCTGGTGACTCTACCAATGGCTTTCACTACTTGCTTTGCGCCTGACTGGATAGCTGCCATCGCCATACCTGCCTGTTCGGACAGTTCCAATAAAACGTTGGCTTGGTCTCTGCTGCACTGGACATGCAACGCGGCTTCGCCGGCCAATTCTCGATTTTGCCTGACCACACCGTTAATCTCCTGGGTGGCCGCACTGGTACGGCCGGCGAGCTTGCGCACTTCATCCGCCACGACAGCGAATCCTCGTCCATGCACTCCAGCGCGTGCAGCTTCGATAGCGGCGTTAAGCGCCAAGAGATTGGTCTGGGTGGCAATGGCGCCGATCGTGTCGACGATGGAAGCGATCAACTGCGACTGCGATTCAAGCGCGGTCATGCTGTCGGTCACCAAGGCCATCTGTTGGGAAATATTCTGTGTGCCGAGCACGGAGTCGGCGACCAGTTCCATCCCTCGGTTAGCTTTCACATCGGTATCTAGCGACACGTCGTAAGCCATGGTCGCTGCTTGTTTGATTCCGTCGGCTTTTTCAACTTGCTCGGTCACTACGCTGGCGAATTTGGCAATTTTATAAACCCGACCGGAAGCGTCTCTGATGGGATTGTAAGTGGCCTCCAGCCAAACCACTTTTCCGCTTTTATCTACCCGGCGAAAGCGACCAGCGTTAAACACGCCCTTGTTCAGACTCTTCCAGAATTCGTCGTAATGCGCCGACGCCACGTCCTCCGCCAGGCAGAACAGACGGTGATGCTTGCCCTGTATCTCCGCAAGGCTGTAACCCATCGCCTGGACGAACGATTCGTTGGCGTAGACGACCTCACCCGCGAGACTGAACTGGATCATCGCCATCGAGCGGTTCAGTGCGCTGAACATTTCGATAACCTCCTGTTCGTCCCGCGCCAGCGCAGGTGCAACCATGCCGTAGCCTTGAAACGTCCGGTTCGCTGCAGCGATCCAGCCTATATTGAGTGTCACAGCACGGCCGTCGGAGGCACGATAGCGTTGCCGTTCGATGGCGCACAGGTTGGGTGCAAAATCATTCTGCGGTTGCGCGTTGATGTTACTCATTACCATTTTTGAAAGCTGTTCCAGCGAGTATCCCAGCGTTTGCGCAAACCGCTGGTTGGCCGAGATAATCCGGCCAGCTCCATCGACACGTACTGAAAGAAACACTGCTTCGACGTCGGCGACTGTCCCGAGCGCCAGGCACAATTGCTCTTGGCAGGTAAAAAGAGCATTCTTCAACTGGCGATTAAACACGCTGAACTCCGGCATAAAAATTACAACAAAAAGGACATTGCTTAGTGATTAAATCGCTCCCCAAAATAACAAGCGAACTCGCGCTAACGCTCACACACACAGCGAATACCGCCAGGCTCGTTTCCTACTTCGCTCTCATCAACTCCCAACTCCATGCTGACACGGGCAATTGCAAAGTAGATTGACATGGCCCGCCGCATCAATTCGAGAAAGGCCGGACTCAACCCCACCAAACGTTTGTCGCATTTGAAATAGCCCTGTAACTGGCCTTCTTTGATCATGCGCTGCATGTGTGTTTTGGACACGCCCAGACGCGATGAAAGCTCCACGTAAGAGGATACGTTGTAGCCGGTCTCTAACGAGCCGGTGCGCAGGGCATCGGCATAGAGTGCGAGCATCGGCAGATGACCGCCGTCCCGATTGAGAATCCATTTCGCTTCAGGCAACAGCTTGTCGAGCAGGAAGTCCCCTTCAAGTATCTTGGCAAACCCTCGAAAAAATACGCGCAATAGATCAACATTCTTCCCTACAACCGATAACCCACTGTCGTATGGAGAGATCATCTGCGAAGGCAGCAAATAAGATTTGATTAGCTGCACGGTATTGCTTAGCGCTTTTTCCGTAGGTCGGAAACTACGTTGACGCCCGTCCTGCACATGTAACCGAACATCCAGATATCCGGCAATGGACAAAAATGAACAATAAGAATCCAGGCTATTTCGAGACATATAGCCACGTTCGTAGCAGAATGCCTTTACTCTGGATAAAGGAACTTTCTCGTCTTTGTAGCTGAAGCTCAATAAAGACAGGGCAACCATGAATCGGTCATATTTCAACAAATTTTTATAAAACGAAGGCTTTTCTCGATAGCTTTCCATGACCAAATCGAAATGCAGCAGAACAGCTTCATCTATATTGTCTCGGGTCATTTCCGAACTGGTCTCTTTCAAATACTCAAGCAGATCAGTCTTGTTCATCGAAGTTACACAACCTTTAGCCGGCAATATCAAACTGCTACCATTCGCAATACGCACAGTATATGCGTATTCGAACCGCTGGCAGGTTCACCCCAAAAATGTTTTATGACCTGACGCGCTTCGATCGCAGCTCACCCGAGCGTGTCTGATCGATGCCCACCGGCCTAAAGGTGAGCTGCGTGCAAGAATCTCTTCGACCAATAGCAGCCATCAACGCGTCACTATAATTCCCGCCCTTGCATCATGATGCTCGCCACGATTCCCAAGTACCTGACAGTGCTTTCAAGCTTCGTATGACCAAGCAGGAGTTGGACCGCTCTAAGGTTCTTCGTCCTGCGATAAATCAACGAAGCCTTGGTTCTCCGTAGCGTGTGAGTGCCATACATGGTTGGGTCAAGGCCAATGGTTGTCACCCACGCTTTGACTATTCGAGCGTATTGCCTGGTGGATAAATGCTCTGAAGCGTGCAACCGGCTCGGGAACAAGAAATCCTCACTGCTTAGACGCGCCTGGCGCATCCACGCTTCCAGAACCGTTCGGGTCTGTTCAGTGATTTCAAATTGCACTGGGTGTTGAGTTTTCTGCTGCATCACAATGGCCCGTGACGACACATGCTCCCCATGGGCAATGTCTCGGACCCGCAATTTGGTTAAGTCACAGGCACGCAGCTTGCTATCGATGGCCAAGTTGAAGAGCGCCAAATCACGCGTCTTCTCAGCAAGCTGAAGTCTTACTCGGATAGCCAGATATCTCTGACTCGGAGCGGGGCTTTCTGACCGACAAGCTTTCCCTTGTTCCAAGGCTGATGGCGGTATCTAGCAACAGTGTTCATGGCTTGTCCTCCACGTTGAGGGAAGACAAGGGTGGATCAGTCACAACGGCTGGTGGTGGCTATCAGACCCACAACTGCCTGTCAGCAAAGGCATAAATCGGCCTATGGTTGCCTGTCGTAGCAACACATTCTGGGACTAACCATTTCGTAGTGCGTAAGGCCCAGAACTCAGGTGTGCACTCAGAAAATCCAGGCATACCCTGATCTTCATCGAGCCAGAAGCCCGAATCGTAGTGACTGCGGACACATTCGCCGGCTGGAAATGTTCAGGCAGGATGCGAATGAGCGTCCCATTCCTGATGCTTGGGGCCACATCCCAGGTTGATGCCATGATGATGCCGAAACCATCATGCGCCCACTCTCGAACGACATCACTGTGGTTGGATGCCATGGGCCCTGTGACTTTCACCGACTCAAGACCGTTTGGCCCCTCGAGCCGCCATACACCAAAGCTTTGATCCCTCCCACGAAACAACAGGCAATCGTGGCGTTGAAGCTCGCTCACAGAGTTTGGATTACCGCGCTCTTCCAAGTAACTCGGAGCAGCACAGAGAATCCTCTGGCTATCTGCGATTTTGTGAATAATCAGATTTTGCTCGTTAATTTCTCCAACTCGGATATCGATGTCGAACTGCTCCCCAATGAGGTCAGTTCGACGGTCAACCAGCTCAAGCCACACCTCTAATTTTGGGTAGCGTTTACGAAGCAAGGCCAGAACTGGAGCGATGTGAAATCGTCCCATTCGCTGGCTTGTGCTGATACGCAGCGTGCCTCTGGGCTCGACCCGGTCGCCCAGTGAGGTCTCAAGCATCCCATTGACGTTGTCCATGATCGTCTGGGCCCAAACGAGCATCGTTTCGCCATCTTTGGTGATCGAAACCCGCCTGGTTGTCCGGTTAAAGAGCTTGCAGCTCAGCGTTTCTTCCAACGCCAAAACACGCTTGCTGACATGGGCGGGAGAAATTCCAAGCTCTGTCCCTGCCGCGCTAAAACTTCCACGTTTTGCGATGACTGAGAACAGAAGCAGATCCCTCAGGAAGGGATCATTATTTACTAATGGAGAATTCTGATTTTCCATATGGCTCAATTATAGCTTTGCGCGTTGATAGTAGCCTTGATCCTAGCAGATCGAATCACGACTTCTGTACGTCGAGATTTAAAACAATAACGCTCGCGAAGATCAAAGCATGTCCAAAATCAGAATTGCGGTAGCGGGTGCCGGCCTCATCGGTCGACGCCATATTGAACTCATCCAAGCGAGTTCTTCTTGCGAACTGTCAGCCGTTATCGATCCGTTCGAACTTGATGGCTCCTACCTAGACTCGCTGGGCGTCTCGCAGTATGAAAATCTTCTGGCTTGTTTCGCCGAGGACAAGCCTGATGGCGTAATTCTCGCCACTCCAAACGCCTTACATGTCGAACAGACTTTGCAATGCATTGAGGCTGGTGTTGTTGCGCTGATAGAGAAGCCGGTGGCGCACAGCGTTGAGGAGGGCAGGCGGTTACTCGCTGTTGCCGATGCAACTGACGCCAAGCTGCTCGTAGGACATCATCGAGCGCATAGCCCAATTCTTGCCAAGGCGCGAGAGATCATCCGTGACGACATTCTTGGAGACATCGTTGCCGTGCAAGGCAGCGCTCTGTTTTACAAACCAGATGATTATTTCGACGCTGCCATCTGGCGACGTCAGGAGGGCGGTGGCCCTATTCTGATCAATATGATCCATGAGATCGGCAACCTGCGTTCGCTGTGCGGTGAAATTGTTGCTGTTCAAGCAATGCAGTCCAGTGTCGCACGTGGATTTCCTGTCGAAGACACCGTGTGTATCGGCCTGCGCTTTGAGAATGGAGCACTCGGTTCCTTCTTGCTCTCCGACAGCACCGGCTGTGCCCGCAGTTGGGAACAAACATCGCAAGAAAACGCGAGCTATCCGTCCTACGAGGATGAGGATTGCTACGTCATCAGTGGGAAGAACGGCTCACTGTCAGTGCCCACAATGCGTCTCAAATACTACGTGAAGGCCGAAGACAGATCATGGTGGAAGCCCTTCCAAACGGGCCACTGCGCTGTCGACCGCAAAGACCCCCTTGAGATCCAGCTTGAGCACTTTTGCAACGTCATACGAGGCACGGAAACGCCTTTGGTCTCCGTGCGCGACGGACTGCGGAATCTGATCATCACTGAGGCTATTTCACAGGCCGCAAAAAGCGGCTCGATCATAGAAATCGACCGTATTTGAGCCCGGCATGGCTTCCAGTCATGCCCTGTTTTGCGTGTACCAGGGGCGGTTTTTGCTGCCCTGCCAGACCTATAAAAACAATATCTGGAGTAGTCAGATGAACACAGCAACAGCGACAGAGCAGCACCGCTCCAAGCAAGCCAAGA
The DNA here is from genome assembly GCF_029201605.1 of Pseudomonas sp. FJ2-5-13. NCBI lineage: Bacteria > Pseudomonadati > Pseudomonadota > Gammaproteobacteria > Pseudomonadales > Pseudomonadaceae > Pseudomonas > Pseudomonas sp. FJ2-5-13. The sequence goes on along the minus strand of NZ_CP104045.1, from coordinate 4,009,404 downwards.
AAGCCACCGCGAGTGGTTGGATCGGCTCCGCGTTGGAGTATTACGACTTTTTCATCTATGCCCAAGCGGCAGCACTGATATTTCCACAACTCTTCTTCCCCTCAACCGATCCAAAGATTGCCATCGTGGCGGCTATGGCGACTTACGGGGTTGGGTACATTGCTCGCCCTATCGGCGCGTTCTTCTTGGGGCACTGGGGTGATACTCGAGGGCGCAAGAACGTACTGCTGCTATGCATGTTCCTGATGGGATTCGCCACCATGGCGGTAGGCCTTCTGCCAACCTACCACCAGATTGGTATATGGGCACCTATCCTGCTAGTAGTTCTGCGACTGGTGCAGGGGTTTGCTGTAGCGGGAGAGATCTCGGGAGCCAGCTCAATGATTCTGGAGCATGCACCCCAAGGACGAAGAGGATACTTCGGCAGCTACACACTTCAAGGGGTGCAGGCAGGTCAGGTACTCGCAGCAGCCATTTTCCTGCCTCTGGCCTATTTCATGTCCGATGAAGCCTTCAATAGCTGGGGCTGGCGTATTCCCTTTCTTTTGAGCGCTGTGGTGCTGATCGCTGGCTTCATCATTCGCCGGGAAGTTGAGGAACAGCCAGTATTCGTAGAGCAAACAACCAAGGATGAGAAGTCTGAATCGCCGATTATCGGAGCCTTCAAACACAGCTGGAGAGGCATGCTGGTTGTAGTTGGGGTTTCGTTGATGAATGTTATTCCAGTCATTACGACCGTGTTCGGAGCAGCCTATGCGGTGCAACCTGCCTATGGCATCGGCTTCGATAAAAGCGTGTACCTGTGGATCCCGGTCGTTGGCAATATCGTGGCGGTGCTGTGCATCCCTTTCGTGGGCAATCTTTCTGACAAGGTTGGGCGCCGGCCTCTGATCATCGCAAGCGCCTTTGGTTGCGGGCTGATGTCCTTTGCTTATTTATACGCAATCAGCATTCACAGCCTCCCGCTCGCTTTCGGCGCCTCACTGCTGATGTGGGGAATGATCTACCAGGGCTACAACGCGGTGTTCCCATCCTTCTTCCCAGAGCAATTTGAAACACGTTACCGCGTGTCGGGAATGGCAATTTCGCAAAACAGCGGACTGTTCATCACCGCAATGTTACCTGCTCTGTTTGCCCTGATCGCAGGCCCTGGGACTGAAAACATACCCTTGATTGTCGGTGGGATCGCCTGTGTGTGCACGTTGCTAGCTGGTATCGCGGCCTGGTGCGCGCCCGAGACCTCTCGAATTCCTACAGCCGACCTCGGTAACCGCGATGCCCAATCCACAGAAGCCGATGAATATCATAAGGCACGGCTGGCAGCCATGAGTACCGTAAAGAATTGAAGCGACTCGCGAGGATTAAATGATGAAAACCATCCTGGTTTTGAACGGCCCTAACCTGAACATGTTGGGATTGAGAGAGCCCGAGGTGTATGGGCGGGAGACATTGGCCGACGTTGAGCAGACGTGTCGTGAGTACGGCGAAGAACTTGGGCTTGTAATTGAGTTTCAGCAAACCAATCACGAAGGGCAAATGATTGAATGGATTCACCACGCACGTAGAAGGATAGCGGGGATTGTGATCAATCCAGGAGCATGGACCCATACATCGGCAGCCATCCACGATGCGTTGATTGCAGCCGAGGTACCAGTGATTGAGGTTCACATCTCAAATGTCCATAGGCGTGAAGATTTCAGGCACTTTTCCTACGTTTCACGCGTTGCCAAAGGCGTGCTCGCAGGGTTCGGCACTGATGGGTATCGAATGGCGATACAGCACTATGCAAGCTGCCTTGAGCAATCAAAGACCTAACCGCAAGGCCCTGGCTCAGTGATGTGCTAGCGGTGTGTGGTATCTGCTGAATAAGCGCTCTCAATGCATGCAGGCTTATGTTTACGGTGTAGTGGAGTCTGCAAGGATTGATAGTCGCTTGCTGGCAATGCCTGCAAGGGCAGTCGTACTTGAACTGAGTAATTCGGGACGCCCACTTCTGGCCGATAGCAGACGTGGCTGTTGTCATCCAACCCACCCATCACTCGCCCATCAAGCCAAATCGCCGAGTCGTTGTAGGGGGCTTATGACGACGCGGCGAGTTATCGAGCTATCGAATTGAAGGGTTAACCATCAACTAGGGCAGGGCACTTCACGGTCCAGGAGTCTGGCGGTGAGGAGTACGCCCAGTTCGCTCAGTTGGTGGATGGCGAGGGCGATGTCGCGGTGTTTGCCGTTGAGGTCTTCGGACAGGTCGAGCAGCAGGGTGCTGACGCTGGTGAATGTTTCGTAGCTGTTGGTGATGAGGGTTTCGTTGCTGGCGTTGGGGGCGACGGTGAAGAGGGTGGTTGAATCGTTAACCATGGTTAAGTTCCTTGCTTGGGCCACTTCCCCATCGCTACTAAACAATAAGGGCGGTAGCTGTACGCAGGTTAGTAGACCGGTGGAACCTAACAAAACCGGCGCGTCCGAGGACGCCCTACGCACAGCCACCATCAAGCACAGACGGGAGCGTCTGATGGATGAAGCGTGTGCACTTGTTAGGTCTAAGGTGGGCTACTAAACCCGATCACTGAACAATTCAGCGACCGAGCCACCTTAGAGACGGCCACCTCAGCGCACAAGCCGGCGGATTCTGACGCAGACGTAGGCAATGGAGCAAGGTGCGGCAGGGGAATCGGATTTTGCCTTCAGGCGCTGCGTTATCGTTTGGGGTTTTCGCGAGCAAGCTCGCTCCTACAGGAGTGTTCATCACCTCAAACGAAATTGTTAGCATTGAACGCGTTTCATATTGGAGGCAGGGATGGATGAAACGATATGAGGTTCAACGGATCACACACCTTCCGCGCCAGATACTAGCGCTGGAAAAGGAAGCCGTTGGCGAGGGTTTCAGGTTCCTCACGCGTCTGATTAACGAATGGCACTCTGGAGCAAACCGCTTTGATGCACCCTGCGAGTGTCTGATGGCGGTTTATTTGAATCAGCAACTGATAGGCATCGGCGGTCTTTCAGTTGATCCCTATGCTGACAATAATGTGGCCAGACTGCGACGGGTGTACGTCGCAGCTTCGGCAAGGGGGCAACACGTCGGGCAGGCGCTGGTAAAGGCGCTTGTTGAACGTGCCGCTCTCAGGTTTCAGGTCGTGCGTCTTTTCACGGATACGGCTGAAGGAAGCGCCTTTTATGAGCGCTGTGGCTTCAAGCGAACAGATGATGCCCGGGCGACTCATATCATGCGGCTTGGCGGTTTCTGAGGCGGGTAGCTGCACCAGTGGACTGCGGAGTCGACATGAACGTGTTTTTGCTTTTCAGCTATGAAGGGCGTATCGAGCGTGCCCAGGGCTATCGACACCCAGTCGGCGAATTCCCCTTGAGACCGCGACCAGAACAATGCCGAGCCGCAGTGCGTGCAAAATTCGCGCAACACTGCCTCTGAGGATGCATAGGTTCTGATGCTGTTGGCGCCGGAAAGTACCCGTAGTGCGTCGCGGGGAACACTGCCGTAAGAAGCGAATGCGGCCCCGTGACTTTTGCGGCACTGGCTGCAATGGCAGTGGCTCACTGATTTGGGCGTGGCGGATAGCTCGTAAGTGACGGCTGCGCATAAGCAGCTTCCCTGGTACACCGTTGTCATTCGCTTTTCCCGTCATGCGAAAAACGTCAGCGTAACCGTCCCGCTCTAGCCAGTCGACCTACCCATCAAACCAAACCGCCGAGTCGCTGTAGGTGGCTCACGACGACGCGGCGGTTATCGGGCTAGCAAGTTGAAGGGCTAATCATCAGCCAGGGCAGGGCACTTCACGGTCTAGGAGTCTGGCGGTGAGGAGTACGCCCAGTTCGCTCAGTTGGTGGATGGCGAGGGCGATGTCGCGGTGTTTGCCGTTGAGGTCTTCGGACAGGTCGAGCAGCAGGGTGCTGACGTTGGTGAAGGTTTCGTAGCTGTTGGTGATGAGGGTTTCGTTGCTGGCGTTGGGAGCAACGTTGAAGAGGGCACTTGAATCTGATTTGAGCATGTTTGAATTCCTGTTTAGGGCCATCATCCTTTAGCTACTAAACATAAGGGTGGCGGCTGTGCGCAGGTTAGTAGACCGGGGAATCCAAACAAAGCCGGCGCACCCGAAGGTGCCCTGCGCACAGCCACCATCAAACACAGACGCAATGCCTGATCGGTGAAGCTTGTGCACGTTGTTTGGATAAACCCTCAGGCTACTAAACCCGATCACTGAACAATTCAGCGACCGAGCCACCTTAGAGACGGCTACCCTAGCGCACAAGCCGGCGGATTCTGACGCAGGCGTAGGCAATGGAGCAAGGTGCGGCAGGGAAATCGGATTTTGCCTTCAGGCGCTGCGTGATCGTTTGAGTTTTTCGCGAGCAAGCTCGCTCCTACAGGAGTGGGTTGTTATCAGGGTGCGGGTAGCTGGACAATAGAGGCCGACGAGCCAGCAACGAAGCACCAGATGTGCGAACTTTTGGTTCGTTCGGGTGGGCTCTACAAACTGCAAGATTATTGATCGGAAAAAACCAATGCTAGGGAAAGTCAGCAGTAAACATCTTGTCTGGGGCGCAGTCGCACTTTGCGCGACCCTTTTGTCCGGGTGCGCGACGTCACGCTACGACGGCAAGCACGCACCGGACCCAAGTAAGGCGATCATCGTGGGTTCGGTTGGTGAGAGCTTTCCGATGATGCAGCCCCATGGGCTGGTGGTTGAGATCAAGCAACAGGGAGCCCCCGGCACCGTATTACGGCTGACGACTCTGGGCAATGAAGATGATCAGCCATCCCCCTCTGTGCTGGGCCATTACTTCATGTATGAAGTGCCGCCGGGTGAGTATGAGTACACGCAGTGGCATTACGTGTATTACGCGGGCAAGTCGATGCCGCGCCCGGTGCCTGCGGTTTTCTCGGTGAAGGCCGGGGAAACTCTCTATATCGGTGATCTGCGCGTCGATGCCCTGCGCTTTTGCCTGTCCAACGTGAACAATGCCGAGGACACGGTGCAGGCGCTCAAGCGCAAGTACCCGATGCTCAAGGACCGGAACATCGTAAATCTGACGCCGAAGAGCGGTTTTGCGCCTTGGCCGAGTTCTGATGCCACTGACTTCGGTAAAGGGTTGTGCACGATTTGAAGCCGGTACCGGGGACAGTCATCAAACCCGACGCCCATTGATCCACGTTCAAGGAATCCATGCATGAAGCGCTCTACGCTACTCTGGGCCAGCCTGTTCGCAGGCCTGGTCTCACTGACCGGTTGCATCAGCGGTCCGGACCTCAAAGGCCAACCGTTCTTCACGTCACCGGCTGAACCGCGTGCGGATGAGGCCACGGTTTACTTTTATCGCACGGCGGCGAGCATCGGTGGCGGGGTCGCCCCGACTATTCAGGTCGATGGCCGTACTGTCGGCAGCTTGCCTTCCGGTAGTTTTTTCAAGGCCGGCATTCCCGCCGGCAAACACAGCGTCGCCTCCACGTCGCCACCGATCATCAGCGGTATGGTTAACCAGCGTTTCGATATCACCGTCGAGAATGGCAAGGTGTATTACATCGCCGACCAACTCAGCACCTCTGACTACAAGGATGGGCAGACCTTGGGTGAAGTCGACGGCCGTCGTTTCAGCGGGACAATGTTTTACTCGCGCTACGCGCTTGTGCCTGCCGAGGAAGCGCTGCGTTCTATCAAGTGGTGCCAGGAGTTGCCGGCAACCGCACGGTAACCACGCGTCCAACTTCATCAAAAGCCAACTTGCCGACAGAAAACAACCCCACAATACCGCGGCATTGTGGGGTTGCTATGCCAGCGCCTACACCGCCCCGAAACGCACCTCCACCGACAGGCTGCCCTGGTTATCGCTCAGGCCAGCCCCGTAACGCCCGGCCAGGTCATCATTGATGCACAACTGCAACTCCCCCTGCTGGCCACGCGGCAATTGCGCCTGGTTGCCCACCAGGAAAGGCGCGCCGCTGGGGCCGATACGCCCGATCAACGCGCCTTCCGCTTGACCGGGCAAGGTATAGCCGGGCTTGGCGGTCAGGCCTGGGTGGCCTGCCGCGCCGACCATCCCGGTGCCCGGGTTGGCCGTCCACTGCCCTCCGGTGCACACCGCCAGTTGCCAGCTCTGTCCGTTGACCTGCACGCCGGTGCCTTGCCAGGGGTCTCTGGCCTGCACCTGCACGGTACGCTTGAGCAGGTCGCTGGCGACCACGTCGGCGGCCTGGAAGGTCAGCGCGGTGATGGTCAAGGTCGGGTTGGCGGTGCCGGTGGAGGGGAACACGCCGTCGCCGACCAGGAACAGGTTGGGGTGGTCCCAGCTGCGCTGGTCTTTGTCCACCACCGACTTGTTGCGGTCCGAGCCCATGCGGTAGGTGCCCATCAGGTGGCCAGCGCCGTAGAAGGCGTAGTTCTGGTGGTCGTAGTTGAACACCGTTTGCGCGACGAGCGTGGGGTCGAGTGTGGGGTTCAGGTTGGTCAGCTCGGTGGCACCCATCAGTTTGGTGATGATATGCGTGGCGGCCAGGCGCGCCTGCTTGAAGCCCTCCTTGGTGTAGTCGGACAGTTCGTAGGCGATCTCTGGCCGAGGCAGGCCCAAGCCGTCGGTGAAATGCTTGCTACTCTCCACCCGGCACAGCGCTTCGTCGGGCTCTTTCTCCACCTGCTCGATCAAGAAGGCCAGACGGAACTGGCGGGTCAGCACGCTGTTGAGCTTCTGCACCAGCGCCACGCCGGACAATGCCTCGCTCTTGTGGTCGGCGCCGCCATTGTTGGTGCCGCCATTGTTGTCGCCGTCGATAAAATCGCAGACCGTGGTGTACGGATCATTCGCCGACCAGTTCCAACCCTCGTTGCCGATCTCGATACGCCAGGCGGCACGCGTGCTTCGGAACGCACCGTCGCGCATGTCTTCGATCCCTGAGGTGGACAGTGGCCCACGGAACGGAAACAACGGCTTGCCTTCGGGCATCAGGCCCCAGGCCAGGTACACAGGGTGGTCGGCCAACGACTTGCCGACCTGGCCGCTGCTGTTGGCGACCCCTTTTGGGCTGTGCGGGCCGATGGAGTTGAGCAGCAGCTTGGGTGTTTCGATCGCGTGGGCGGCGATCACGTAGCGCTTGCCCTGAGCCGTGCCGTGCTGTTGCGTGCCGTTGTTCTGGTACTGGATGAAATCGATCCCCGTGACCCCGTTGGCATCCACCTGCACCTTGCTCGCCACGCACTGGTAGAGGATCCGCACATTACCGGTATCCAGGGCCTTGGCCATGGTCACGGTGGCGTCGTATTTGGCCTGGATTGGGCAGATCGGCGTGCAACTGGTGTTGCCGGCGCATACCCGGCGGCCGTTGTCGTTCTGTGAGTTACGACCGGCTGGCGTTTGCCGCACGTTGAGGGTGAAGCCCTGGTACTGCTTGTCATTGATGGCCTCGCCCACGCCCTGGTCGACCAACGATGGAGGAATGCCGTGCATGCTGTATTGGTAGCCCTGGGGGAAGGTCACGCCCAGGTAAGTCTGCGACGTCACATCGGCAGAGACGCCCATCTCTTCCTCGGCGCGGCAGTAGGCGGTCTGCAGGTCGTCGTAGCTGATCGGCCAGTCGACCCCGACCTTGTACTTGCTCTGCATACGAAAGTCGTTGGGTAACAGGCGCAGAGCCGTGCCCATCCAGTGCCACATGGTACCGCCGCCCACCCGCTCGTAGGTGCTGGCGAACAGTCGCGGCCCGTTCTGTACCAGGTAGCTCTTATGCACCTTGTCCTTGTCGTGGCTGCCGGCGGTGATCAAGTCCTGGATAGTCGCTCGCGGGGCGAACTGTTTGGCCGGGGTCTGTTCGCTCTGCTCCGGTGGGTAGGGCGACTCGGGCGCCTTGAGCACGGCGGTGTAGAAACGCTCCAGGTACTCGCTGCGGTTAGGCGGTATCGCCGGGCCCGACTCGAGCACCAGCACTTTCAAGCCGGCCAGGCCCAGCTGGTAGGCCATGACGCTGCCAGCCATGCCGGCGCCCACGACGATTACATCGGCGGTTTCGATGCTCTGGGTGTGTAGAGTACTCATGGCTGCTGCCCTTCCTTGGCGTCGACACCGGTGAACTGCTTGAGGGTCGGTGGCTGCTCGGCCCAGTAGCCGAAGTGGTACTCGCTGTAGCCCATGGGGTGGGATTGGGCGATTTTCCACGCCCAGCTTTCCTTGTAAGCCTGGTCGGAGACCACGCGGATGTCACCCGTGTGGGCGGCGCCTTGGTCATAAGGCTGGTACCAGCTGCCAAGCAGCCACAGCTTCATGATCGAGCGGGCGCCTTTGGCGATCTGCGGGTCCGAACTGCCGAGTAGGGCGCTGGCGATCTGCTCATGGGTTTGGTCTTTGATAGGGACGTACAGGTTCAGCAGTTTGCTGAACGCTTCAGTGCCCATGCCTTGCTGGGCGGTGTCGAAGAACACCGGAGGCAGGTTGATCGGGTCGACAGCAGGCGCCAGCAGCTTGGCTGACAGGCCAGTGAGCTCGGCAGACAGGTCGATGAAGTTTTGCAGGTTTGAGTCGCTCATGGCATCACTCCTTGGCACCGGTGGATTGGGCACGTTCAAGCAGAAAGGTGAAATCGGCGAAGCTGGTGCGCGGGGACTGGGTCACCCGAGTGGTTGCGTTGTTGTGGCACTCCATGCAACTGGATGAGGCCTGCGGCGTAGTGCCCTGGTTGTAGGTTTCCAGCGTGGCGTTGGCCAGGAAGTTCGGCGCAGGCGTGCCCAGCGGGTTGGTTGGCGACGGCACCTGGCAGTCATCGGCGGGGGCGGTTGGCCATTGGGTGCTGATCAACTGGTAGTTGGCCCACACCGTGCCCTTGAGCGCGCCTTGCCACTGCGCGTTGAGCTGGTGGGTTGCGGCGGTGAGCGGAATTTCCCGCACGATCTGCGAGGGCGTGGCTTTCTTCGACGGGTCCCACGGCTGCGCGGGCGGCTCGTTCACCGGGCGGTCGCTGGCCTGGGCGTTGTAGAACAGGTAGGGGCCCTTGCGCTCGTTCATGGGTGTGGTTTTTTCCGGCACGTTGCGCACGTGCTCGAAGCTTGACCACACCCACTGCGGCGCATCTTTGGTCTTGTGCACGATGTGCAGGCCGACCAGCCCGACCTTCTGCGCGTTGCACGATTCGGGGATCACCGCGCCCTTGTTTGTGTCGGCGTTGCCGGGGGTATAGACCAGGGCATCGATGGCATGGAATTCCTGTGGGTTGTCGTTGCCGCCGAGTACCTTCCAGGCCGACTTGACCATGATCGCGCCGACCTGCTTGTCCTCCTTCACGCCGCAGGAGAAGGCGATGCGGTTGTCGGCCTTGGTGAAGAAAGCCTGTTGGCCCTCCTTGCTATACAGACCATTGTTGACGATGTTGTCGAACATCGGCTGGTTGACCATGATCGCGTTGCGCGTGTAAGTGCCGTTCTGGTCCACCAGTGGGCCGGTCTTGAACGGCTGGATGGTCTCGTCGAGCACACCAGCAACCTTACCCATCTGCTGCAGCACGGGCAGGTCACCCTTGCCTTGGCAGGCCGGGGGTAGCGGCGACTTCTGGTTCCAGGCGACAGGCATCTGGCCTTGGGGCAGGAAAATCTCGTAGCTTTCCTTCCACGACTCCCACACCGTCTGCCCCGGCGCGCCGATCTGCGCCGAGGTATTGGCGCTGCCGTCGGCGTTGGCGGGCCAGTTCAGCGCGACGAAGGTCTGCCACGACAGCACGTCGAAATCGTGTTGCAGGTTGTCCAGGGTGAAGGGGGCATTGGCGGTGACGTCGAAGGGAATCGCAGGTGACAGCGGCGGCGGGCTGGCCGCATCGGCCATGGCGAGCAAGCTGGTGAAGCTTGCACCCAGGCACGCCAACCGTTTCAAGGTTATTTTCATTATCGTCTCCTCAGCAGATAAAGCGTCGGGACGACGAGGCGTACTGGCCCTTCATGGACCGATAGTTCAGCGTTATCCCTTACGCTAGGCTGAAGGCTAGCCGTTGCGCTAAAACCCTCAGCAATATCCGACTAAAGGTAGGGGTAAGCAGTATCGGCGCCCGGCGGCAGATGCACGTGTAGGCAATGGCGCAAGGCGCGGCGGGGGAATCGGATTTTGCCTTCAGGCGCTGCGTGATCGTTTGGGATTTTCGCGAGCAAGCTCGCTCCTACAGGAGTGCCATATTCCGGTGTTATGGTTGGCGCTGACGATGGAGGATTGAACATGACATTGAGTGTCGACACCCTGCTTGAATTGGCGATGGCCAATCCGATCAATGCGCAACTCACGGCGCGGCTGCCGGAGCTTGGTGTGCAGCAGTGCATGCTCACGGCGGGCTGTTTGTTCCAGGCGGTGTGGAACCATCAGGCGAATCTGCCGGCTGATCAGGGCGTGAAGGACTACGACGTTTTTTACTTTGACGAGGACCTGTCTTACGAGGCGGAGGACGTGGTAATTCGTGCGGCGCAGGTGCTATTCCAAGACCTGGGCGTGAATGTGGAGGTCAGGAATCAGGCGCGGGTACACCTTTGGTATGGGCAGCGGTTTGGCCGGCCTTACCCGCAGTTGCATTCGGCTCGGCAGGGGGTTGACCGTTACCTGGTGGCGGGTACGTGCATTGCGCTGGATATTGCCTCGGGCGAGCTGTATGCGCCTTATGGCTTGGAGGATGTGGAGCAGGGGCTGTTGCGTATCAACCCTTTGCATCCGGAGCCGGAGCTGTTTTTGCACAAGGCCAGGAGTTATCAGGCGCGTTGGCTATGGCTCAAGATTGTAGCCCCAATGCTGTAGGAGCGAGCGTGCTCGCGAAAAACGTCAACGATAACGCGTGCCTTCAGCTTAAACGCGGCGCCTGTGAGTTTTTCGCGAGCAAGCTCGCTCCTACGGAAGTGCCGTGCCGAGTAGGCCGCAACTTATCACTACCAACCATGGCGGCAGTTTCCACACCATCAACGCCATCAGTGCCAGCAACGCCAGGGCGAGGTCGTAGCCGTTGAAGATCGCGCTGGTCCAGACCGGTCGATACAGCGCTGCCAACAGCAGGCCGACCACCGCCGCATTGACACCGGCCAGCGCCGCCTGGGTACGCGGGCTTTTGCGCAGGCTGGCCCAGAAGGGCAAGGCGCCGAAGATCAGCAGAAACGACGGGGCGAAGATCGCCAGCAGCGCGATCACCCCGCCAAGCCAACCGCTCGGGGCGTGGGTCATGGAGGCACCGAGGAAGGCGGCGAAGGTGAACAGCGGGCCGGGCACGGCCTGGGTGGCGCCGTATCCGGCGAGGAATACATCGTTGCTGACCCATTGGCTGGGCACCACTTCGGCTTGCAGTAGCGGCAACACCACGTGGCCGCCGCCGAATACCAGCGCACCGGTGCGGTAGAAGGCGTCCACCAGCGCCAGCGTGGGGTTGAGCGCCCATGTGGCGAGGAGTGGCAAACCCACCAGCAACAACAAAAACAGCATCAACCACAGGGCTCCGGCGCGGCGGCTGATGGCGATGGGCAGGGCGTCGGGCTCGTTGCTGTTCTCGGGCTTGAACAACAGCAGGCCAGCCACGCCTGCGACCACCATGACCCCGACTTGAGCCCAGGCGGAGGGTTGCAGCAGCACCACGCACGCGGCGATCAACATCAACGCTACCCGTAACACGCCTCGGCACAGGTTGCGCGCCATGCCCCACACGGCTTGGGCCACCACGGCTACGGCGACAACTTTGAGGCCATGCAGCGCGCCGTTGGGCAGGGCGCCGCCGTAGTGGGCCAGCCCCACGGCAAACAGAATCAGAGCGATGGCCGACGGCAAGGTGAACCCGGCCCAGGCCGCCACGGCGCCGCTGTAGCCCGCCCGTGACAGGCCCAGCGCGATGCCGACCTGGCTGCTGGCCGGGCCGGGTAGGAATTGGCACAGGGCAACCAGTTCGGCGTAGCTGCGCTCGCTCAGCCACTGGCGCCGAATGACGAACGCTTCGCGAAAATAACCCAGGTGCGCGATCGGGCCGCCAAAGGAGGTGAGGCCCAGGCGCAGGAAGATCAGAAATACTGACCAGGGGCTGCTACGGTGATCGGCGATAGGGGGCAAGGGTTGCCTCGGGGCGAGCTGTTCAATCCAGCGCAGATCGATAGGTTTCAGAACCTTAACCATTTTTTATGACGCGTAGAAGAGGCCATCCGCATGTCATTTTTGCGCCCCACATTGAATTTATGCGCGCTGATTTGAGTCACTGAAAGCAGAGCGTTGTTTTCCACCCACTCGACCTCAAGGACCGACCATGACTTTCTTCATCTTCTTGCTTGCCTGCGCCGCTGCCGCCAGTACCGGGGTGATCTTCAAACCCGGCGCCTGGTACGAGTCCCTGGTCAAGCCCAGCTTCACCCCGCCCAATTGGTTGTTCCCAGTGGCCTGGACGATTATCTACCTGCTGCTGGCCTGGGCCGGTTACCGCTTGACCCTGATCCCCGGCAGCGAAATGGTGTTGGCCCTGTGGGCGGCGCAGATCGCGTTGAACACGCTGTGGACGCCGGTGTTCTTCGGTGCCCATCGGTTGCTCGCCGGTATGGTGATTATCGTGCTGCTGTGGCTGACCGTGGCGGCGATGGTGCTGCTGGCCGTGCGCCTGGACCTGATTACCGGGCTGATCCTGTTCCCGTATCTGGTGTGGCTGTGCGTGGCCGCGGCGTTGAACTTCTCGATCCTGCGTAACAACCGCTGATGGCCTACCAGCATTGGCCCGCCAGCGAGCCCGAACTGGCGCAGATGCGCCGCTTCAATCAGAAACTGGCGTGGACGCCGCGCTTCAAGATCCGCAACCGCGTCACGCCGCGCCTGATCCAGGCACTGCTGCGCGCCAGCCAGACGTTCAAGAAGGCGCCTGTGGTGGAGCTGAAAAAGGTAGGCAGGGTGCCCGTGCGTATCCTGCGCCCCAGCGGTAAGCCCAGAGGCGTGGTGTTGGATATCCACGGCGGTGGCTGGGTGATCGGCAATGCGCAAATGGATGACGACTTGAACCTGGGCATGGTGAATGCCTGCGACGTCGCGGTGGTGTCGGTGGATTACCGGCTGGCGGTCGATACACCGATTGAAGGGCTGCTGGATGATTGCCTGGTGGCGGCGCGTTGGCTCTTGGCCGACTGCCCGGAGTTTGCCGGCCTGCCGGTGATTTTTGTCGGTGAGTCGGCCGGCGGGCACTTGGCGGCGGCCACCTTGTTGGCGCTCAAGCCATGGCCCGAGTTGCTGCAACGGGTGAGCGGGGCCGTGCTGTACTACGGCGTTTACGACCTGACCGGCACACCGAGCGTGCGCACGGCCGGGCCGGACACCTTGTTGTTGGACGGGCCGGGCATGGTCGACGCGCTGCGCCTGCTGACGCCGGGGCTCAGCGACGAAGCGCGCCAGCAGCCGCCGTTGTCGCCCTTGTATGGAGACTTTGAGGGGTTGCCACCTGCGCTGATGTTTGTGGGCGAGTTGGACCCGCTCAAGGATGACACCCTGCTGATCGCCGAGCGATGGGCAGGCGTTGAGGCGCATCTGCTGCCGGAGGCGGCCCATGGCTTTATTCATTTTCCGGTGGCGATGGCCGACAGAGTGTTGGCGTACAGCCGCCAGTGGATAACAGATCGAATCCTTGGCAATGGCCGTTAGCATTCAAGCGGCCAAAGCCGCTGATATTCCCGAGGTGCTGAGCTTCGCTTTGCAGGCTCGCGATGAGCTGTTTCCAACGCTCAGCGCAACCGGAATACCCCATGATCTGGCGCAGTTCGAAGCCGTTTACGTTAAGGGTGGGGGGCAGTTTTTGATTGCCCGCGCCGACGGCCAAATCGTGGCTGTGGTGGGCTATCGGCCTTATGACGGTCGTTTTCCCCAGTTGGACTATCAGGGCTGCAAGACAGTGGAAGTGGTGCGCCTGTACGTGCGCCCGGCGTTCCGTCGCTTGGGCCTGGCGGGCCAGTTATACCGCTCGTTGGAGGCGCTGGCGCGGGAGGCGGGTGTGGCAGTGGTTTACCTGCACACCCATCCGTTTCTGCCGGGTGCGATTGATTTCTGGCGGCGTCAGGGGTTCGAGGTGGTGGATGTCGAGGCAGACCCGGTCTGGCACACAACCCATATGCACCGGCTTCTGTAGGAGCGAGCTTGCTCGCGAAAAACGTCAACGATAACGCGTGTTTCCTGGATGAACGCGTCGCCTGTGGGTTTTTCGCGAGCAAGCTCGCTCCTACAGGTTCAGTTGGAGCGCAGGCGCAGGATGTGTGCGCCGTCGAACGGGTCCGTCAGGTAATGCCCTTGCACCCCGAATGTCTCTTGCAAACGCTGTGGCGTCAGCACTTCCAATGGCGTACCCAGCGCCACCAGTCGTCCGCGATCCAGCACGGCCAGGCGATCACAGGTCAGTGCCTGGTTCAGGTCGTGCAGCGCAATCAAAGTGGTCACTGGCAAGCCTTGCACGCCTTTTAAAATCGCCAGTTGATGTTGGATATCCAAGTGATTGGTCGGCTCGTCCAGCAACAAAATCTGCGGGCGTTGCGCCAGGGCGCGGGCGATGTGTACGCGTTGGCGTTCGCCACCGGAGAGGCTGCGCCAGGCGCGTTGGCTCAGGTGGGTGGCGTCTACGTCATGCAGGGCCTGGTGCACGATGGCGTCGTCTTCACGCGACCACGGGCTCAGCGCCGATAGCCAGGGCGTGCGGCCCAGGGCTACGGCGTCGAACACACGGATGGCGTCGTCGGTATCGGCCTGTTGTTCCACCACCGCCAATTGTTGCGCGATGGCGCGGCGTGATAACGCTTCCAGACGCGTGCCGCCCAGGCGCACTTCACCGCTGGCCGGCGGGCGCAAACCGGCGAGTAATTTGAGCAGGGTGGACTTGCCCGAGCCGTTCGGCCCGACGATGCCCAGAGTTTCGCCCGCCTGCACGTCCAGGTCGATACCGTGCAGTAACTGGGCCTCACGCACCTTGAAACCCAGGCCGCTGCAACTGAGCACGCTCATCGGGCGTTCCTCCGGCCAATCAAAATCAACGCAAACACCGGCGCGCCCACCAGTGCCGTGACCACCCCAACGGGAATCACTTGGCCCTTGATCAGGGTGCGTGACAGCACATCGGCGGCGATCAGAAACAGCGCGCCGCCCAAGGCACTGGCCGGCAGTAACCGTGAATGCCCGGTGCCGAGCAACAGGCGTGCAGCGTGGGGAATCACCAGCCCGACAAAACCAATGGAGCCGACGATGGACACCATCACCGCCGTGACCAACGCCGCACAGGCCACCAGCACAAATTGCACGCGGCGCACCGCAATGCCCAGGGAGGCCGCCGAGTCGCTGCCAAAGGTGAACGCATCCAGTGCGCGACGATGCCACAGGCACACTGCCAGCCCCAGGGCCGCCACCGGCACCGCCAGCCACACCGACGGCCAGCGCACGCCGCTGAGGTTGCCCAGCAGCCAGAACATAATGCCGCGGGCTTGTTCGGAGCTGGCCGACTTGGTGATGAGGAACGCGGTCAGGGCATTGAACAATTGCGAGCCGGCGATGCCCGCGAGGATGATCTGCCCGGTGCCGCTGGACGATCCGCTGGCGCGGGCGAGCAGAATCACCAGCGCAAACGCGGCCATGGCGCCGACAAACGCCCCTGCCGACAACGACACCAGCCCGCCGCCCACTCCGATCAGCACGACCAGCACGGCCCCGGTGGAGGCGCCGGCGCTGATGCCCAACAGGTACGGGTCTGCCAGCGGGTTGCGCAGCAACGATTGCAAGATCACCCCGCAGGTCGCCAGCCCGGCACCGCAGGCTGCGGCCACCAGGGTGCGGGTCAGGCGGTAGTTCCACACCACGCCCTCATCGATCGGATCCAGCGCATAGCCCGCGGCCCAGAGCTTATTGGCCAGCACCTGCAACACCACCTGCGGTTCGATGGCGGTTTCGCCGATGGCCACGCCAGCGAGCAGGGCGAGCAACAGCAGGGCGAGGGCAAGGAGGGTGCGCATCATTGGCCCAGGTCGTAGCCGTCGATGGCGGTAGCGAGTTGTTCAAGGCCGTCGAACGTGCGCAGGCTGGCCTGCAGTGCCAGGGCGTCGAGGATGATGATGCGGTTGTGTTTCACCGCGTCCATGTTGCGGGTGACGGGGTCGCTGCGCAGGAAGGCGAGTTTCTTTTCGTGGTCGTCGGCGGGGTAGCGGCGACGGTCCATGCGTGCGATCACCAGGAAAGTGGGGTTGGCCTTGGCGATGGTTTCCCAGCCGACGGCGGGCCATTCTTCATCGGACTGCACCACGTTGTGCAGGCCCAGGGTGTGCAGCATGAATTGCGGCACGCCTTTATGGCCGGCCACATAAGGGTCGCTGGCCATCTCGGCGCTGGAGAACCACACCAGTGCGCTGGCTTGCTTCAAGCCTTTGCCCTGGGCGGTGGCGATGGATGCGGCCAGGCGCGCCTTGAGCTGATCGTTCAACTGTTGGCCGCGCGCCTGCACGTCGAAGATCTGCGCAAGCTGCTGGATGCTCTGGTAAATCGTCTCGATGCGAAACGGCTGCAACCGCGTGCCGTCGGCGCCGACCAGGTTGTCCTTGGCCTCGCAATCGGACGGCAGCACATAGGTGGGGATCTTCAACTCATGAAATTGCTCACGGGTGCCGACCACGCCTTGCGGGCCCACCACCCATTCCAGTTCGGCCGCCACCAGTTGCGGGCGCTTGGCGATCACCGCTTCAAAGCTTGGCTCGTTGTTGGCCAGGCGCTCGATGCGGTCGTTCTGGGCTTTGTACTGTGGCAACACGTTGTTGAACCACAGCGAGGTGCCTACCACTTTATCGCCCACGCCCAAGGCATAAAGCATCTCGGTGGCGGCCTGGCCGATGCTCACGCTGCGAGCGGGGGCTTGTTGGAAGGTCAGGCTGCTGCCGCAGTTTTCCACGGTCAGCGGGTAGTGGCTTGGCGCGGCGTGGGCCAGGGCGCAGGCGCTCAAGCCTGCGAGCAGGGCGGTAACACGTGGCAGCATGGGGCGATCTCCGAGTGAGCCAGGGGTGCAGCTGGGGAGTTACGGCTCGGAAATACGCCCTGGGACGCTACAGGTGTGCAGGGCCAGGATGTCCTTCCCGGACACCCCGCCGGTTAGTGATGTTGCTGGGCCGGCAGGTCTCCTGACTGATGCGTCATCGCCACGCCCCCGCCTTCCCGGACGAGGTCCAGTGGCATTCAGGGGCAGGCTCAGCACCTACAGTTGCGGGGGCAGTTTCGATTGACGCCTGGGCGGCGTTTCGAATTCCCTATTAGTCCCACGTGGGAACCGGCGCCGGTATGGTAAGCGATCACGCCCTGTAGGAGCGAGCTTGCTCGCGAAGAACTTGAGAACACCGCAGGGCATCAGGCGTCCCTGCGTTATCGTTGACGGTCTTCGCGAGCAAGCTCGCTCCTACAGGGGGCACTGGTTAGAGTCGAATGTCTTGGGGGCCGCGGATCAGGGCTTCGATGCGCGTGCCGGTGGCGCGCTCTTCGTTGCTGAAGCCGTCGTAGTCAGCCAGTTGGCCGAAGCGAATGCCGGTCAATTGCTCGATCGCAATCACACTGCGTTGGTAGGTTCTGAGCTGGCCGAACACCAGGTCCAATTGGTCCAGCTCGCGGCGCTGGTCGATCATATAGGCACTGGCAGACGGTTTGCCGTCGTCGCTGAGGTAGGCCACCACTTTCCAGAATGCCTGGGGGATTTTTACCCCGCGATACACGCGGTCGTTGTCGCTGAACACCGGGCCGCTGAACACCGTGGCCCGTGCTTTCCAGCGCTGAGTGTTGTCGAGGATATAGTCCTCGAGTTCCAGCCAGGTCTTCTGGTTGAAGCCGCTCATTTGTGGCGAGCAGTTGGTGAAGTGGAAGGTGTCGAGGTTGGCCGTGGTCGCGTCGTCGCCCCAGTTGGGGTCTTGGCGGCGCACCAGGTGGCCGCGGTCCAGGCCGTTGCCGGCGTACAGGTCTTCACCGACCTGGGCGTCGGTGGGCAGGCGGCCATCGTAGGCCCAGGTGTCGTTGCTGCGCACGATGTCCACATGCTTGGCGCCGTCGATATTTACCCCCACGTACAGCGCCAGTCGTCGAGAGCGCGACATGGTGATGGAGAAATGCGTGTAGTCCAGGCGCTTGGGTTGCACGTCGCCCGCCAGTGGCTCGCCAACCGTGGGCCAGGGCACCACGAAGTCGCTGAGGAAGTCGTCGGCGTAGCCAACGCGGTTTTTGAGGTCCTTGGCCGCTGTGACACGCGGCGTCGCGGCTCTGGCTTCCAGCAGAGTGGGGGTGGCCGCGATCAACGGTCGCAGGTCGGCAAGCCTGGGGCGGTGCTTCAGGTCGATTTTGACTGTGCGGGCGGGCATGGGCATGTTCCTTATGGGCCTCGGATAAACACCACTGAAACACAAACTCATGACAATTTGGCCCGGGTGGCGATCCCAGGGCTATCCTGAAAATCGTTACCCGGACGTTCATCACACGCCAAAAAGGAGCCAGCTCATGTGTGTTCGCCAACCGCGCAATCCGATTTTCTGCCTGATTCCGCCGTACATGCTCGATCAGATCGCTCGCCACGGCGACAAAGCCCAACGGGAGGTCGCGTTGCGCACGCGTGCCAAGGACAGCACGTTCCGCTCGTTGCGCATGGTCGCCGAACCCGCCAAAAGCCCAGCGCGGATGGCATTGGCGGTGGGCAGCGAAAAACAGCGCTCGATCTACAGCGCCAACAACACCGACAGCCTGCCCGGCAAGCTGATTCGCGGCGAAGGGCAGCCCGCCAGTGGCGATGCCGCAGTAGACGAAGCCTATGACGGCCTGGGCGCGACCTTCGATTTTTTCGACCAGGTCTTCGACCGCAACTCCATCGACGATGCGGGCATGGCCCTGGACGCGACCGTGCACTTCGGTCAGGACTACAACAATGCGTTCTGGAATTCGACCCAGATGGTGTTCGGCGATGGCGACCAGCAGTTGTTCAACCGCTTCACCGTGGCGCTCGATGTCATCGGCCATGAGTTGGCGCACGGTGTGACCGAGGATGAGGCCAAGCTCATGTACTTCAACCAGTCCGGCGCGCTGAACGAGTCGTTGTCGGACGTGTTCGGCTCGTTGATCAAGCAATACGCGTTAAAGCAAAAGGCCGAGGACGCCGATTGGTTGATCGGCAAGGGGCTGTTTACCAAAAAGATCAAAGGCACCGCCCTGCGCTCGATGAAAGCACCTGGCACCGCCTTTGATGACAAGCTGCTGGGCAAAGACCCGCAGCCGGGGCACATGGATGATTTTGTGCAAACTTACGAGGACAATGGGGGCGTGCATATCAATTCCGGCATTCCCAACCATGCGTTCTATCAGGTGGCGATCAATATAGGCGGGTTCGCCTGGGAGCGTGCCGGGCGTATATGGTACGACGCACTGCGCGATTCGCGGCTGCGACCCAACTCCGGGTTTTTGCGTTTTGCGCGCATCACCCACGACATTGCCGGCCAGCTTTATGGCGTGAACAAGGATGAACAGAAGGCGGTCAAGGCAGGCTGGAAAGCGGTGGGTATAAACGTTTGACGAAGCCGCCTGGGCGGCGAGGAACAGCCATGCGAATTTCAATCAAGGAAAGCGGCGGTGCGGCGTATTTTCCGGGGCTGGCCAAGCCGCGTACGGTGGAACTGGACTCGCTGCCCGAACCCGACCAGCTGGAGTTGCGGCAACTGATCGAAGCTGCCGATTTTTTCAAGTTGCCACAAAGTACCGATCCCGAGCCTGGCAACCCAGGCCGGGTGCATTACACCCTGACAGTGGCGGAGGGCAAGCGTGAGCACACGGTTTGTGTGCTCGCGCCGGTGAATCCCCCGGCACTGGACGGGTTGGTGCAGTGCGTGCGGCGGCACATAAATTGTTGAAGCGCGCCAAGGCTGGTTTGTGGCTCTTGGCAAGCTACTTACGATCCAGCCACACCGTCTGCGCATTGCAAAACTCGCGCACGCCGAAGTGCGACAGCTCACGACCAAAACCGCTCTTCTTCACGCCGCCAAACGCCACCCGCGGGTCTGACACGCTGAACGAATTGACGAAGACCCCACCGGTTTCCAACTGATCGGCGATACCCCGCGCCTTTGCCGCGTCGCCGGTGAAGATACTCGCGGTCAGGCCAAACTCGCTGTCATTGGCCAGCGCCACGGCGTGCTCGGCGTCGCGGGCGGTGATGATCGAGGCTACTGGGCCGAACAGTTCCTGTTTGAACGACGTCATGTGATCGGTGACGTCAGCCAGGACGGTCGGTTCGTAGTAATTGCCCGCGCCCGCGACTTTATGGCCACCCAGCAGCAGCGTGGCGCCTTCTTCCAGGGTCGCCTGGACCTGGCCGTGCAGTTCGTCACGCAGATCAAAGCGCGCCATGGGGCCGATATAGGTGGCGGTTGAGGTGGGCTCGCCCATCACCAGGGCGCGGCTGGCTTCAAGGAACTTGGCGGTGAAGGCTTCAACCACGCCCGCTTCGATGATCAAGCGCTTGGCGGCGGCGCAGACCTGGCCGCTGTTCTGGAAACGGCCGATCACGGCGGCTTGCACTGCGGCGTCGAGGTCGGCGTCGTTGAGTACGATAAACGGGTCGGAGCCACCCAGTTCCAGCACGCATTTCTTCAACGCGGCCCCGGCTTGTGAGCCGATGGCGATGCCAGCGCGCACGCTGCCGGTGAGGGTCACAGCGGCGATGCGCGGGTCGGCGATGGCCGTAGATACACCGTCCTGGGTCACGTTGATCACTTCGAATACGCCTTCAGCGAAACCGGCTTTACGCAGCGCCTGCTGGATCAGATACGCGCTGCCCATCACATTGGGCGCATGCTTGAGTACGTAGGTGTTGCCGGCAAGCAGGGTCGGCACGGCGCCGCGCAGCACTTGCCACACCGGGAAATTCCACGGCATTACCGCGAGGATCGGGCCCAGTGGGCGGTATTCGATCTGCGCGCTGCCGTTGTCCACCAGGGTGGGTTCTGGTGCAAGCATAGCCGGGCCGTGGGCGGCGTACCATTCGCTCAGTTGCGCGCACTTTTCGATTTCGGCGCGGGCCTGGGCGATGGGTTTGCCCATTTCCAGGGTGATCATTTGCGCCATGTCTTCAGCCTGTTCACGCAGGGCAGCGGCCAGGGCCAGCAGATATTCTGCGCGCTGGCTTACCGGCGTGCGACGCCAGGTGCGGAAGGCATCGGTCGAGCGGGAGAGGGCCGCGTTCAGCTGTTCTGCGCTTTCATAGGCGTAGCTGCCGACGGTTTCGCCATTGGCGGGGTTGATCGACAGGGCGTGGGTCTGGTGAGAGATAGCATTGTTCATGGCACCGTCCGGCTGAATGAATGGAATGAGGCCAGCGTACGGGGCTGTATGTTTTCTTGAAACTGAATAATATTAAGCGATACGTTCATGAATGGAGAATGACTTGGACCTGGTGCAACTGGAAATCTTCAAGGCCGTTGCCGAGCAAGGCAGCATCAGCGCCGCCGCGCAGTTGATTCATCGCGTGCCATCGAACCTCACCACGCGTATCAAGCAACTGGAGCAGGATTTGGGCGTGGAGTTATTCATCCGAGAGAAGAGTCGCTTGCGTTTGTCTCCGGCGGGGTGGAATTTCCTCGGCTACACGCGGCGCATTCTCGATCTGGTACAGGAAGCCCGCGCCACGGTGGCGGGGGAGGAGCCTCAGGGCGCCTTTGCCTTGGGCTCGCTGGAGAGCACGGCGGCAGTGCGCATCCCGGCGTTACTGGCGGCGTATAACCAGCAATACACCAAGGTCGAGCTGGACCTGAGCACCGGCCCCTCGGGCACCATGATCGAAGGCGTGCTGTCGGGCCGGCTGACGGCGGCCTTTGTCGACGGGCCGGTGCTGCATTCCACGCTAGAGGGTGTGGCGGTGTTCGAGGAGGAGATGGTGGTGATTGCACCACTGCATCACGCGCCGATCACCCGTGGCCAGGAAGTGAATGGCGAGAACATCTATACGTTCCGCTCCAACTGCTCGTACCGGCATCACTTCGAACGCTGGTTCTCACAGGATGGCGCGGTGCCGGGCAGGATCTTCGAGATCGAGTCGTACCACGGCATGTTGGCGTGTGTCAGCGCCGGGGCAGGGCTGGCGCTGATGCCACGCAGCATGCTGGAGAGTATGCCGGGGTGTGCGGCGGTAAGCGTGTGGCCGTTGACGGACAGCTTCCGCCTGCTCAATACCTGGCTGATCTGGCGCCGGGGCACCGTGTCGCAGAGCTTGAACAGTTTCGTAAAGCTGCTGGAAGAACGCACTCTGCCAGCACCGTAGATCAAATGTGGGAGCTGGCTTGCCTGCGATAGCGGTGTGTCAGTCAATGAATTTTTAACTGAACCGCCGCTATCGCAGGCAAGCCAGCTCCCACAGGTGCCTTGCATCAGCCGCCAAATTGCAGGGTGCCCATGGCCAGTTTGGCCATGATTGCCGTCGCGCCCAGTTGTACCAGCCATAACGCCAACCCACCGAGGAATACTCCCAGCGCCACTTGCAGCACCAGGCTCTTCTGGCGCTTGGCTTGCGGTGCGCGTGGGGCGTAGTCGTGCAGTTCGTCGCGGTCGGCGCGCAGGTCCAGGTCGTCGTTTCTCATAAAGCTCTCACAGCAAGGGGGCAGTCGGTGTTCAGTCTAGTGTGTTCGCCAATAAAAAGGGGGAAGCCCATGGCTTCCCCCTTCGTATAACGCTTGCCGGCTTACAGCACCTGGACAATCGCCTTGGTCACCGCACCAATGTTCGACTGATTCAGCGCCGCTACACAGATGCGACCCGTATCCAGCGCATAGATGCCGAACTCGGTACGCAGGCGGGTGACTTGCTCAACGCTCAAACCGGAGTAGGAGAACATCCCGCGCTGACGGCCGACAAAGCTGAAGTCATGGCCTGGAGCAGCCTTGGCCAGTTCGGCCACCATCTGCTCGCGCATGCCGCGGATGCGCAGGCGCATCTCGGCCAGTTCGGCTTCCCACTGGGCGCGCAGCTCAGGGTTGTTTAACACGGCGGCAACGATGGCTGCGCCGTGGGTGGGCGGGTTGGAATAGTTGGTGCGGATCACACGCTTGACCTGGGACAGGATGCGCGCGCTTTCTTCCTTGGACTCGCTGACAATCGACAGCGCGCCAACACGTTCGCCGTACAGGGAGAACGACTTGGAGAACGAGCTGGACACGAAGAAGGTCAGGCCCGATTCCGCGAACAGGCGCACCGCGGCGGCGTCTTCGTGGATGCCATCGCCGAAGCCCTGGTAGGCCATGTCGAGGAACGGCACCAGGTTCTTGGCCTTGACCACGTCCAGCACGTTTTGCCAGTCGGCCGGGCTGAGGTCGACGCCGGTCGGGTTATGGCAGCAAGCGTGCAGCACCACGATGGACTGCGGCGGCAGGGCGTTGAGGTCTTCGAGCAGGCCGGCACGGTTCACGTCGTGGGTGGCGGCGTCGTAGTAGCGGTAGGTTTGTACCGGGAAACCGGCTTTTTCAAACAGCGCCTGGTGGTTTTCCCAGCTCGGGTCGCTGATGGCGACGACGGCGTTGGGCAGCAGTTGCTTGAGGAAGTCGGCGCCGATTTTCAGCGCGCCCGTGCCGCCCACGGCCTGGGCAGTAATCACACGGCCTTCGCTCAACAGCGGCGACTCAGCGCCAAACAGCAGCTTTTGCACGGCCTGGTCGTACGCCACGATGCCGTCGATCGGCAAGTAGCCACGGGCGGCGTGTTGCGCCACGCGAATGGCTTCCGCTTCGGCAACGGCACGCAAGAGTGGAATCTTCCCCTCCTCGTTGCAGTAAACGCCCACGCCAAGGTTCACCTTGGTGGTTCGAGTATCGGCGTTGAATGCTTCGTTGAGGCCCAGGATTGGATCGCGTGGTGCCATTTCGACAGCGGAGAACAGGCTCATTTTTGTGGCAGCTCTATGGGGGGTAGGAGGGACGTGTCGCGCTCCAGCCGAATGCACTAGAGCGGTGCACAAACGGGGAGCTAGTATAGAGGCCATCACGGCTGAGAGCGACAACGGAAACGGCTTTTCGGCCATGTTTTTCGGTTTATTTGCTGACCGTTAGTCTTATTGCCACATTGGCGAGAAAGGTCGTGTAGGACGACGGCCTTGAAACCCGTCACATTCGACACCACTTCTACAGCTATCATGGTTTTTTCCTGCACCCTGCGATGATTATTCGCGGGTTGTTGAGCTATTTCGTCCCTGGCGGTGTCGAGTCTGGGGTGACTTCACGAGGTACGTTATGTCGGATTTCCAGCTCGTTACCCGTTTTGAACCCGCCGGCGACCAACCGGAAGCCATTCGTCAGATGGTCGAAGGCATCGAAGCCGGCCTGGCGCACCAGACGCTGCTTGGGGTGACCGGTTCCGGCAAGACCTTCAGCATCGCCAACGTGATCGCCCAGACCAACCGCCCGACCCTGGTGCTGGCGCCGAACAAAACCCTGGCGGCGCAGCTCTATGGCGAGTTCAAGGCGTTCTTCCCGAACAACGCGGTGGAGTATTTCGTTTCCTACTACGACTACTACCAGCCCGAAGCCTATGTGCCGTCCTCCGATACCTTTATCGAGAAGGATGCGTCGATCAACGACCACATCGAGCAGATGCGGCTTTCGGCCACCAAGGCGTTGCTTGAGCGCAAGGACGCGATCATCGTTACCACGGTGTCGTGCATCTATGGCTTGGGCAGCCCGGAAACCTATCTGAAGATGGTGTTGCACGTCGACCGTGGCGACAAACTCGACCAGCGCGAACTGTTGCGCCGCCTGGCGAGCCTGCAGTACACCCGTAACGACATGGATTTTGCCCGAGCCACCTTCCGAGTGCGCGGCGATGTGATCGATATCTACCCGGCCGAATCCGACCTGGAAGCCATCCGCATCGAACTGTTCGATGATGAGGTCGAAAGCCTGTCAGCCTTCGACCCGTTGACCGGTGAAGTGATCCGCAAGCTACCGCGCTTCACCTTCTACCCCAAAAGCCACTACGTGACCCCGCGCGAAACCCTGATGGGCGCCATCGAGGGCATCAAGGTCGAGCTGGCCGAGCGCCTGGAATACCTGCGTTCCAACAATAAGCTGGTGGAAGCCCAGCGCCTGGAGCAGCGCACCCGCTTCGACCTGGAGATGATCCTGGAGCTGGGCTACTGCAACGGCATCGAAAACTACTCGCGCTACCTGTCGGGCCGTGACTCCGGCGCGCCGCCACCGACGCTCTATGACTACCTGCCGCCGGACGCCTTGCTGGTGATCGACGAATCCCACGTCAGCGTGCCGCAGGTGGGCGCCATGTATAAGGGCGACCGTTCACGCAAGGAAACCCTGGTGGAATACGGTTTCCGCCTGCCGTCGGCGCTGGACAACCGGCCGATGCGCTTTGACGAGTGGGAAGCCATCAGCCCGCAGACCATCTTCGTCTCCGCTACGCCCGGCAACTATGAAGCCGAGCACGCGGGCCGCGTTATCGAGCAACTGGTGCGACCCACAGGGCTGGTGGACCCGGAAATCGAAATTCGCCCGGCGCTGACCCAGGTCGACGACTTGCTGTCGGAGATCAACAAGCGCGTGGCCCTGGAAGAGCGGGTGCTGGTTACCACCCTGACCAAGCGCATGTCCGAAGACTTGACCGACTACCTGGCCGACCACGGCGTGCGCGTGCGTTACCTGCACTCGGACATCGACACCGTGGAACGCGTGGAAATCATCCGCGACCTGCGCCTGGGCACCTTCGATGTGCTGGTGGGGATCAACCTGCTGCGCGAAGGGTTGGATATGCCAGAAGTGTCACTGGTGGCGATCCTGGATGCGGACAAGGAGGGCTTCCTGCGCTCCGAGCGTTCATTGATCCAGACCATCGGCCGAGCGGCGCGTAACCTCAATGGCCGGGCAATTCTGTATGCCGACCGCATCACCGGCTCCATGGAGCGGGCGATTGGCGAGACTCAGCGCCGTCGCGACAAGCAGATCGCGTTCAACCTGGAGCACGGCATTACCCCCAAAGGTGTGTTCAAGGACGTTGCCGACATCATGGAAGGCGCCACCGTGCCCGGCTCGCGCAGCAAGAAGCGCAAGGGCATGGCCAAGGCCGCCGAGGAGAGCGCCAAGTACGAGAACGAACTGCGCTCACCGAGTGAGATCACCAAACGGATCCGACAGCTGGAAGAGAAGATGTACCAGTTGGCGCGGGATCTGGAGTTTGAGGCAGCGGCGCAGACGCGCGATGAGATTGGCAAGTTGCGTGAGCGGCTGTTGGCTGTTTGATTTGTGTTGATTGGGCTGGCGCTCATCGCGGCATAGGTATCTACACAAGACTGTAACGCTCAACGGTAACCACGATGCGAAGCGAGTCGCTCTTGATCTGCTTTTGATCTTGATCTCAGGCGCCCCGTTAAACCACGCTGGCCGGAATTCGACAGGGATTTGGGGGGTAAACCGGCAGGGATGCCGGTTTAGCCGCCCCGCGCCATGGATGGCGCGTGGCGGCGGCCCCCCAAAATCACTGGCGGATTACGGGCACACCGAGCCCAAGCGAGGTGCCGAGTGGTGGGGCAAGAGCGTTTTGCTTACTTTTGCGCTTTTCAAAAGTGAGCCGCCGTCAGGGCGGAACCCTAAGTGGCCGTTACCTAAATAACGGATATGTACCCGGTCCAACTGTGTTGACTGTCAGGCCGTCTTCGCAGGCAAGCCAGCTCCCACATTCGGACTGCGGCGTGTCAGGTAGATAAGCGTCGGCTGTCAGGCCGCCACGGGAGCAAGCTCCCTCGCCACAGGTTCGGCGTCATCCCCAAAGTTGTGTAGATACCTATGCTCATCGCGGGCAACCGGCTCCCACATTGATCTGTGAATGCGTTCAAAATGTGGGAGCTGGCTTACCTGCGATGGCCGCGCCTCGGTTTTCCAGAAATCACCCAGGCTGTTACCATTCGCCCCTTGTTTCAATTTTCAGTTATATCGCCCATTCGAGACCTGCCATGACCACCGTCCGCACGCGCATTGCGCCATCGCCCACTGGGGATCCCCACGTCGGTACTGCTTACATCGCCCTGTTCAACTACTGCTTTGCCAAGCAGCATGGCGGTGAGTTCATCCTGCGGATCGAAGACACCGATCAACTGCGCTCCACCCGTGAGTCCGAACAGCAGATTTTCGATGCCCTGCGCTGGTTGGGCATTACCTGGGCTGAAGGCCCGGACGTGGGCGGCCCTCACGGCCCGTATCGCCAGAGCGAGCGCAGCGACATCTACAAGCAGTACACCCAGCAACTGGTCGATATGGGCCATGCCTTTCCGTGCTTCTGCACCGCCGAAGAGCTGGACCAGATGCGCGCCGAGCAACAGGCCCGTGGCGAGACCCCGCGCTACGATGGCCGTGCGTTGCTGTTGTCCAAGGAGGAAGTGGCTGCGCGCCTGGCGGCCGGTGAGCCCCACGTCATCCGTATGAAGGTGCCAAGCGAAGGCGTGTGCGTGGTGCCGGACATGCTGCGCGGTGACGTCGAGATCCCGTGGGACCGCATGGACATGCAGGTGCTGATGAAGACCGACGGCTTGCCGACGTACTTCCTGGCCAACGTGGTCGATGACCACCTGATGGGCATCACCCATGTGCTGCGTGGCGAGGAGTGGCTGCCATCGGCACCGAAACTCATTCTGCTGTACGAATACTTCGGCTGGGAGCAACCGCAACTGTGCTACATGCCGCTGCTGCGTAACCCGGACAAGAGCAAGCTGTCCAAGCGCAAGAACCCTACGTCGGTGACGTTCTACGAGCGCATGGGCTTCATGCCCGAGGCGATGCTCAACTACCTGGGCCGCATGGGCTGGTCGATGCCGGATGAGCGCGAGAAGTTCTCGCTGCAGGAAATGGTCGACAACTTCGACCTGTCCCGCGTCTCCCTCGGCGGGCCGATCTTCGATATCGAGAAACTCTCGTGGCTCAACGGCCAGTGGCTGCGTGACCTGCCGGTGCAAGAGTTCGCCAGCCGTGTGCAGCAGTGGGCGTTGAACCCCGAGTACATGATGAAGATCGCGCCGCTGGTGCAGGGCAGGGTAGAGACCTTCAGCCAGGTCGCACCCTTGGCCAGTTTCTTCTTTGCCGGTGGCGTGAATCCCGATCCCAAGCTGTTCGAGTCCAAAAAGCTTTCCGGTGACCAGGTTCGCCAACTGATGCAGTTGATCCTGTGGAAGCTTGAAAGCCTGCGTCAGTGGGAGAAGGATGCGATCACCGCGACCATCCAGGCGGTGGTCGAATCCCTGGAGCTCAAGCTGCGTGACGCCATGCCGCTGATGTTTGCCGCAATCACCGGGCAGGCCAGTTCGGTGTCGGTGCTTGATGCGATGGAAATCCTCGGCCCGGACCTGACCCGTTTCCGCCTGCGCCAAGCCCTTGATTTGCTTGGTGGTGTATCGAAGAAAGAAAACAAGGAATGGGAAAAGCTGCTGGGCGCTATCGCTTAAGCAGGCCGCTTGCGGCACGAAACCCCGGTTTTCCGGGGTTTCGTCGGTAAGTGATTGTTATCCCGGCAAAAAATTTTGGAAATTGTTGAAAATAAATTTGACACGTTTCCAAACCGCCATTAAGATTCGCCCCGTCCTCACCGATGAGGGGCTATAGCTCAGCTGGGAGAGCGCTTGCATGGCATGCAAGAGGTCAACGGTTCGATCCCGTTTAGCTCCACCAATTTACAGGTTCAAGGTTCCGGCCACACCGTCCTTGAATTGATCAGGTCTCAGCTCTGATCAGATGTACAGAAGGTTTTGTCCCCTTCGTCTAGTGGCCTAGGACACCGCCCTTTCACGGCGGTAACAGGGGTTCGAGTCCCCTAGGGGACGCCAGTTTCAACAAGCAGCTCGAAAGGTCTGCTGCGTCGCGAGACGAAAAATCCGGGGCTATAGCTCAGCTGGGAGAGCGCTTGCATGGCATGCAAGAGGTCAACGGTTCGATCCCGTTTAGCTCCACCAATTTTACAGGTTCAAGGTTCCGGCCACACCGTCCTTGAATCGATCAGTTCTCAGCGCTGATCAGTTGTATAGAAGGTTTGTGTCCCCTTCGTCTAGTGGCCTAGGACACCGCCCTTTCACGGCGGTAACAGGGGTTCGAGTCCCCTAGGGGACGCCACGATTACCCGCTCTGCGGGATTTTTAAGGGTCATTCAATTATTGAATGGCCCTTTTGTTTGTCTGGCGTTTGGCCAATTCCTTCCTTTATTCCCATTTTTCTGTACTGACCGGCGGTCGTGCTTGTCGCTTGCCAAATATTATTATGGTAATAATATTCAACCCATGAAAGACGGAGGCTTCGATGAGCGATAAAAAAGCGCAAACCCGCGAACGTATTTTGCAGGCTGCCAGCGCGGCATTGATCCAGCGTGGCCCGGCTGAGCCCAGTGTGGGCGAAGTGATGGGGGCGGCGGGGCTGACGGTCGGCGGCTTCTATGCGCACTTTGAAAGCAAGGACGCGCTGATGCTGGAAGCGTTCAACCAGTTGTTGGCGCAGCGTCGCGCCTCCATCGACGACTTGGACGAACAGCTGACCGGCGAAGAGCGCCGCACGCTGGTCGCCGCATTTTATCTGTCACGCAAGCACCGCGACTCCACGACCCAGGCCTGCCCGTTGCCCGCGACAGTGGGGGAGATGGGGCGCTTGCCGGACGCATTTCGCGAGGTCTTGAACGAGCACGTCGAGTTGATGGCTGCGCAACTGGCCGGCAGCCCTGAAGAGATCGACAAGGCCCTGGCGGACATGGCCTTGATGGTGGGTGGGCTGACCCTGGCGCGGGCGCTGGGGCCGGGCGAGTTATCGGATCGGGTGATACGTGCGGCCAAGTCGGCGGTACGCTGAAAGAGGGAAAGCACGATGGGCGCATTGACCTGGGTTCGTGGTTTCAATGGCACGGTGGGGCGCCTTGCGCCGCATGCGGTCGCCAGCAAGATGCGTCGCACCTTCATGACCCCGCGCGATCTGCCGCCGCGTGACTGGGAGCTGCCGTTGTTGGCGCAATCGGAGCGCATCACGCTGCGTTTCGGCCTGTCGGCGTTGCGATGGGGGCATGGCCCGGCGGTGCTGCTGATGCATGGCTGGGAAGGCCGGCCCACTCAGTTCGCCAGTTTGATCACAGCGTTGGTCGACAACGGCTATTCGGTAATTGCCCTGGACGGTCCCGCCCACGGCCGTTCTCCAGGGCGTGAGGCCCATGTGCTGCTGTTTGCCCGCGCCATGCTTGAGGCGGCGGCCGAGCTGCCGCCGCTGTACGCGGTGGTCGGCCACTCCATGGGCGGCGCCAGTGCGATGCTGGCGGTGCAGTTGGGGTTGCGTACACAGGCATTGGTCAGCATTGCCGCGCCGTCGCGCTTTCTGGATGTGTTGCGCGGGTTCACCCACATGGTCGGCTTGCCGCCACGGGCGCGCTCAGCCTTTATCCAAGAAGTGGAGTTGAGCATGGGTATGCCGCTCAAACATCTGGACGTGGCCCACTACCAAATGAACATTCCCGGCCTGATCGTCCACGCCGAAGACGACACCTTCGTTCCGGTCAGGGCGGCTCAAGCCATTCACGAAGCCTGGTTCGACAGCCGCCTGCTGCGCCTGGAGCAGGGCGGCCACCAGAAAGTGCTCGCCGACCCGCAGGTGATCGACGCTGTACTCGCCCTATTGGCCGGCTGCCGTCTACAGGAGCGCCAGAGCGCCTGATACACTGCCCCGCCGACATCAATCGACTGGAGCAAGGCATGGGCTGGGATTTGGCAACGCCGTTCATCATCGATCTGCAGGTTGCGGCTGAGGACATCGACGGCCTGGGGCACGCCAATAATGCGGTGTACGTCTCGTGGCTGGAGCGTTGTGCCTGGCGCCACTCCCAGCGCCTGGGGCTGGACCTCACCGAATACCGCCGCCTGGACCGCGCCATGGCCGTGGTGCGCCATGAAATCGACTACCTGGCGGCAGGCTATGAGGGCGACGAATTACAACTGGCCACCTGGATCGTCGATTGGGACCAACGCCTGAAAATGACCCGTCGTTTCCAGCTGGTACGCCCCCGTGATGGTGCGACCCTGCTGCGTGCGCAAACCACCTTCGTGTGCATTGAGTTGTCCAGCGGCAAGCCCAAGCGCATGCCCGCCGAGTTTATTGACGGTTACGGCCCCGCCCTGACAGGGGGTTAACGGTTGCCGCTGGAAACCCAGTAAACTGCGCCACGATTTTTGTTGAGTGTTTTCCATGCAAATTGCTTTGGCGCCCATGGAGGGGTTGGTCGACAACATCCTGCGGGACGTGTTGACCCACGTGGGCGGTATCGACTGGTGCGTGACCGAATTTATCCGGGTCAACGACCGCCTGCTCACGCCTGCCTATTTCCACAAGCTCGCGCCTGAACTGCTGCACGGTGCCCACACGGCGGCCGGTGTGCCGTTGCGGGTGCAGTTGCTCGGTTCTGACCCGGTGTGCCTGGCGGAAAATGCCGCCCTGGCCTGTGAGCTGGGCTCTGAGGTCATCGACCTGAACTTCGGTTGCCCGGCCAAGACCGTGAATAAATCCCGAGGTGGCGCGGTGCTGCTCAAGGAGCCGGAGCTGCTCAACCAGATCGTCGAGCATGTGCGCCGCGCCGTACCGGCGCATATTCCCGTGACCGCCAAGATGCGCCTGGGCTTCGACAGCCCGGATGGTGCGCTGGTGTGCGCCACGGCCCTGGCCGAGGGCGGCGCGGCGCATATCGTGGTGCATGCGCGCACCAAGGCCGATGGCTACAAACCGCCGGCCCATTGGGAGTGGATCCCGAGGGTGCAGGACGTGGTCAAGGTGCCGGTGTTTGCCAATGGCGATATCTGGAGCGTCGAAGACTGGAAGCGTTGCCGCGAAATCAGCGGTGCCGAAGACATCATGCTGGGCCGTGGCCTGGTAGCGCGGCCCGATCTGGCCCGGCAGATTGTGGCGGCCAAGGCCGGCGAAGAGGTGGTCGAGATGACTTGGGCGCAGATGCAGCCCATGCTTCAGGAGTTCTGGCGCCAGTCGGTGGCGCAACTGACCGAAAAGCAGGCGCCCGGCCGCTTGAAGCAGTGGCTGGCGATGCTCACGCGTAACTACCCGGAGGCAGTGGAGTTGTTCACCGCCTTGCGCCGGGAGACGGACTTGAACCAAGTCAGCCGCCTGCTGGGTATGCCGCATCCAGCAGCCGCCTGAACCCCTCGATCGGCAACGGTCGGCTGTGCAAATACCCCTGGAATAAATGGCAGCCCAGCTTTTGCAGGAACGCCAACTGCTCCAGGGTTTCCACCCCCTCGGCGATGACTTCCAGGTTCAAGCTGCGGGCCATGGCCACAATGGCGCGGATGATTTCCGCATCATTGGGGTCGTGGGTCGCATCGCGCACGAACGACTGATCAATCTTCAGCGCGTCCACCGGCAGGCGCTTGAGGTAGGTCAGGGATGAATAGCCGGTACCGAAATCATCCATCGCAAAGCTCACGCCGAGTTTTTTCAGGCGGCGCATCTTCACCACCGTGTCGTCCAGGTTCTGGATCACGATGCCTTCGGTAATTTCCAGTTTCAGCAGGCTGAACGGCAAACCGTGTTGCTTGAGGCTGTGCTCCACCCGTTCCACAAAGTCGTTCTGGCGAAACTGCCGGGGACTGATGTTCACGCACAGGCTGAAATTGAGCGGGTCCACCAAGCTGTCGGCAATCAACTGGGCAAAGGCGCCGCAGGCTTCATCGAGAATCCAGGTGCCGACCTCCAGGATCAGGCCGCTGTCTTCCAATACCTTGATGAATTCCGTCGGTGACTGCGCGCCCAATTGTGGATGCTGCCAGCGCACCAGGGCCTCGGCGCCGATTATCCTGTTGCCGCGCGCATCCACCTGGGGCTGGTAGTGTACGCTGAATTCACCACGGGACAAGGCCAGGCGCAAGTCGGTCTCCATGCGCAGGCGTTCGCTGGCGGTTTTTTGCATGCTGTTGTGGAACATCTGCGTGGTGTTGCGTCCGGAGTCCTTGGCGCGGTACAGGGCGATGTCGGCGCGCTTGAGCAGATCGGCAGGGGTGGTGCCGTGGTCGGGGATCAGCGCTACGCCGATGCTCGGCGTGACCTGCAGCCGATGGCCGTCGAGAAACATCGGTTCCGAAAGCAATTCGCGCAGGGTATCGGCCAGCGCTTGCACCTGGCTGCTGACCGTCTGGCGGGTGCCCTCCAGGCCGCTGAGCAATACCACAAACTCATCGCCGCCCAGGCGCGCCACGGTGTCCTCCATGCGCACGCTGGCTTCCAGGCGGGCGGTGACGATTTTCAGCACGGTGTCGCCAACGGGGTGACCGAGGGAGTCGTTGATGTGCTTGAAGTGATCCAGGTCCAGAAACAGCAGGGCGCCGCGCAAGTTGTGGCGCTTGAGCAGGGCGATCTGCTGGCTCAGACGGTCCATCAGCAGTGCGCGGTTCGGTAGGTTGGTCAGCGGGTCGTGATAGGCCAGGTGACGGATCTGCGCCTGGGCGTTCTTCAATAGGCTCACATCCCGCGCGGTCAGCAGTAGGCAGGGGGTTTCATTCAGGGTGATCGGCTCTACCGAGACCTCCACCGCCAGCACCTCGCCACGCTTGTTGCGCCAGAGCATTTCCAGGTGGTGAATGCGCCCCTTGATCTGTAACTCGGCCAACAGTGCGGCGCGCTGGTTCTCGTCGGCCCAGATGCCGATCTGGTACAGGGTCAGGCCGATGGTCTCTTCGGTGCGGTAACCGGTCAGGCGGCAAAAGCCGTCGTTGACCTCTACATAACGGCCGGTGTCGCGCTCGGTGATGGAGATCGCATCGGGGCTGGAGTGGAACGCCTTGGCGAACTTCTCTTCGCTGGCCTTGAGTGCGGCTTCCGAGCGCTGCTGTTGGGTGATATCGCGCAGCGTGGTGACGATGCATGGCTGGTCGCTGACCTTGATCAAGCGGCTGGAAATCATGCAGGTCAGGCTCTGGCCGTTCTTGTGATGCACCACGATCGCCACATTGCTCAGGGCCTGTTCGCGTATCACTTGCTCGATGCGCTGCAGGCGCTTGCTGGAGTCGTCCCACAAGCCGATTTGCTCGGCGCTTTTGTCGAGCACTTCGGCGGCTGTAAAGCCAAACGTCTGGGTAAACGCCGGGTTGATCTCGATAAAGGCGCCGCTCTCCAGGCAGGTGACGCAAATCGGGTCGGGGCTGGCCTGGAACAGGCTGGCGAACTTTTCTTCCGAGGCGGTCAGCCGTTGCTCGCGCTCGACCTGGTCGGTGATGTCCAGCAAGGTGCCGGCCATGCGCAGGGGCTTGCCTGATTCATCGCGATACAGGCGTGCGCGGCTCTCCAGGTAGCGCGGGCTGCCGTCTTCCATTTGCACGCGGTAGGTCAACTGATAGTTGCCGTCCGGGCCTTCGCGCAGACTGCGGTACGCATGGCGCATGCCCTCGCGGTCCTCATCGGACATGCCTTCAAAAAATGCCTCGAAAGACTCATGGAACGGCGCGGGTTCCAGCCCATGCAACTGGGCGGCACGCGCTGAGCCGTAAAGCATGCCGCTGGGGATGTGCCAATCCCAGGTGCCCAGTTGCGCGGAATCCAGGGCCAGGTCCAGGCGCTCCTGGCTGTCCTTGAGTGCTTGCTCGGCGTTTTTGCGTTCGGTGGTGTCCAGGAACGTGCTGATCAGGTACGCCTCGCCGTCCAGTTCGACCTTTTGCGCGCTGAGGGTGCCGTCATGGATCTGGCCGTTGCTGGCGCAGAACTGCACTTCCATGGTGATGGGTTCACCCTTGCGCTGCGTGGCCTTGACCAGCAGCGCACGCTGTTCCGGGTGGCGCCACAAGCCCAGTTCCAGGGTGGTGCGGCCGATGGCATCGGCCACCGGCCAACCGAACAGCATCTCGAAATACTGGTTGGCTTCGCTGATCAAGCCGTCAGCCTGACGCGTCAGCAGTACCATGTTCGGGCACAGGTGGAACAGGGTGGCAAAGCGCTTTTCCGAATGGCTGAGGGCGTGTTCACGGTCGCGTTGGTGGGTGATCTCGCGGATCACCCCGATCATGCGCCGCCGTCCGGCTTTGTCGGGAACCAGGCTGCCGCTGATTTCCAGCCAGTGCTGGCTGCCATCGGGCCATTGGATGCGGTGGTGCATGGCTCGGTCGAGCGGCTCTCCGGCGAGCACCGCATGAAAGCCGCGCACCACCCGCGCACTGTCTTGTGGGGCCAGCAGGTCGAGGTAGTCGAGGTCCTTGGGCAGAGGCTGGCGCGGGTCAAAGCCGAATAACGCCTGGGTACCCCGCGACCAGCTGATTCTTCCCGTGTCGATTTCCCAGGACCAGGCACCCAGCCGCGCGGCATTGAGGGCCGTCAGCAGTTGCGGGGCGCTGTCCCAGCTTTGTTCCGCCGCTTGAGGGTCCAGGGCGTAGATGCGGGGCAGGGGTGGAGCCGGGTCAACGGGGTTGCGCATTATCAAAGGGCCTTGGCTCATTGAGAAAACCGCGCGGTTTGACCTAAACCCCTGGCCCACACAGTGTCATGCCGGTAACCCTGGCAGATCGACCTGTGCATCCAACAGGCTCATGAAAGCCCGCGCAGCGTTCGACAGCGTCCTTTCGGTGTGCACGATATAGCCTAGCTGGCGACTGAGCTGTATGCCCGGCAAAGCGATACTTGCCACCTGATCATCGAGCATGGTGCGCGGTAACACACTCCAGGCCAGGCCGATGGAGACCATCATCTTGATGGTTTCCAGGTAGTTAGTGCTCATCGCAATATTAGGTGTGAGGCCCTGGGCCTCGAACAGGCGGCTGACAATATGGTGGGTAAAGGTGTTGCCGCCGGGAAATACCGCCGGATGCCCGGCGATATCGGCCAGGCTGACGGAGCCGTTGCTGATCAGGCTGTGTTCGGGCGCCACCACAAAATCCAGCGGGTCGTCCCACACGCGGGTAGCTTGCACCAGGTTGTGGGGCTCTGGCGCCAGGGTGATCACCGCGACTTCCGCACGGCCGTGGAGGATTTCTTCGTAGGCCACTTCTGAATCCAGAAACTGAATATCCAGCGCCACATTCGGGTATTGCCGCGTGAAAGTGCGCAGGACCGGTGGCAGGCGGTGCAGGCCGATATGGTGGCTGGTGGCCAGGGTCAGGCGCCCGCTGACTTCGCCGGTGAGGTTGGTGAGGGCGCGTCGGGTGTCGTCCAGCACGTTGAGGATTTGATAAGCGCGGGGCAGCAAGGCCCGTCCGGCCTCGGTCAAACCGACTTCGCGGCCCAGGCGGTCGAACAGCCGTACCTTCAATTGTTGTTCCAGGCCGGCGATGCGCTTGCTGATGGCCGGCTGGGTCAGGTGCAGGCGTTCACCGGCACCGGAGAAACTGCCGGTTTCGGCGATGGCGATAAAGGCGTTGAGGTTGGCCAGGTCCATGGTGCTATTCCAGTTGGTAATCCAAAGCATAAAAAATATGAATTTGAGTTATTTAATGTAGCGCCATACCATCAGCCTCACAAGCCAAAGGGTTATTGAAAAGCCCGGCGTATAGAAGCACCGCTGATGAGGACCGACTGATGGCCGGCAAAACGCTTTACGACAAGCTTTGGGATTCCCATGAAGTGAAACGTCGCGATGATGGATCGTCGCTGATCTATATCGACCGTCACATCATCCATGAAGTGACCTCGCCCCAAGCGTTCGAAGGCCTGCGACTGGCCGGGCGCAAGCCTTGGCGCGTCGGCTCCATCATCGCCACGCCGGACCACAACGTGCCAACCACCCCTGAGCGCAAGGGCGGCATCGAAGCCATTGCCGACCAGGTCTCGCGGTTGCAGGTGCAGACCCTCGACGACTATTGCGACGAGTACGGCATCACCGAATTCAAGATGAACGACGTGCGCCAAGGCATCGTCCATGTCATCGGCCCGGAGCAGGGTGCAACCTTGCCGGGCATGACCGTGGTCTGCGGTGACTCCCATACCTCCACCCATGGTGCGTTCGGCGCCCTGGCCCATGGCATCGGCACTTCCGAGGTGGAACATGTGTTCGCCACCCAGTGCCTGGTGGCCAAGAAAATGAAGAACATGCTGGTGCGTGTCGAAGGCCAATTGCCGTTTGGCGTGACCGCCAAAGACATCGTGCTCGCCGTGATCGGCAAGATCGGCACTGCCGGTGGTAACGGCCATGCCATCGAGTTCGCCGGCAGTGCAATCCGCGACCTGTCCATCGAAGGCCGCATGACCATCTGCAACATGTCCATCGAAGCCGGTGCCCGCGTGGGCATGGTGGCGGCGGACGAAAAGACCGTCGAATACGTCAAGGGTCGCCCGTTCGCGCCGCAAGGCGCCGATTGGGACGCCGCCGTCGAAGCCTGGAAAGACCTGGTCTCGGACGCCGATGCGGTGTTCGACACCGTGGTCGAACTCGACGCTGCGCAGATCAAGCCGCAAGTCAGCTGGGGCACTTCGCCGGAAATGGTCTTGGCCGTTGACCAGAACGTGCCGGACCCGGCCAAAGAGGCCGACCTGGTCAAGCGCGGCTCCATCGAGCGCGCCTTGAAATACATGGGGTTGACCGCCAACCAGGCGATCACCGACATCCAGTTGGACCGCGTATTTATCGGCTCCTGCACCAACTCGCGGATCGAAGACCTGCGCGCCGCGGCGGTGATCGCCAAGGGCCGCAAGGTAGCCTCGACCATCAAGCAAGCCATTGTGGTACCAGGTTCCGGGCTGGTTAAAGCCCAGGCGGAAGCCGAAGGCCTGGACAAGATCTTCCTCGAAGCCGGTTTTGAATGGCGTGAGCCGGGCTGCTCGATGTGCCTGGCGATGAACCCGGACCGCCTGGAGTCAGGCGAGCATTGCGCGTCGACCTCCAACCGTAACTTCGAAGGGCGCCAAGGCGCGGGTGGGCGTACCCACCTGGTGAGCCCGGCCATGGCCGCCGCCGCTGCCGTCAACGGTCGTTTCATCGACGTTCGCGAATTGATCTGAGGAAAACCCGATGAGAGCTTTTACCCAACACACAGGCCTTGTAGCGCCGTTGGACCGTGCCAACGTAGACACCGACCAGATCATCCCCAAGCAATTCTTGAAGTCGATCAAGCGCACCGGTTTCGGCCCTAACCTGTTCGACGAGTGGCGCTACCTGGACGTGGGCTACGCCTACCAGGACAACTCCAAGCGCCCGCTGAACAAGGACTTCGTGCTCAACGCCGAGCGCTACCAGGGCGCCAGCGTGTTGCTGGCCCGGGAAAACTTCGGCTGCGGTTCCAGCCGCGAGCACGCGCCTTGGGCCCTGGAAGAGTACGGCTTTCGCAGCATCATCGCGCCGAGCTACGCCGATATCTTCTTCAACAACAGCTTCAAGAACGGCTTATTGCCGATCATCTTGAGCGATGCCGAAGTGGACGAGCTGTTCCAGCAGGTGGAAGCCAATGTGGGCTACCAACTGACGGTGGACCTGGCCGCGCAAACCGTGACCCGCCCGGATGGCAAGGTGTACCACTTTGAGGTGGATGCCTTCCGCAAGCACTGCCTGATCAACGGCCTGGACGACATCGGCCTGACCTTGCAGGACGGCGATGCGATTGCTGCGTTTGAAGCCAAGCACCGGGCGAGCCAGCCCTGGTTGTTTCGCGATGCCTGACGTTATGTAGGCCGCGCTGGCCCCTTCGCGAGCAAGCCCGCTCCCACATTTGATTGCATTTCAACTGAAGAAACTCGGTCGAATGTGGGAGCGGGCTTGCTCGCGAAGGCGGCAGCACAAGCAACACAACTCTCAAGGAAAGCCACCATGACCACCACCGCCCACACCCAAGTCGTGCAAAAACAATTCGGCGAGCAAGCCTCGGCCTACCTGAGCAGCGCCGTACACGCCCAGGGCACCGAATTCGCCGTGCTGCAAGCCGAACTGGCCGGGCAGGGCGCTGCACGCCTGCTGGACCTGGGCTGCGGTGCCGGTCATGTCAGCTTCCACGTGGCGCCTTTGGTCAAAGAGGTGGTGGCCTACGACCTGTCCCAGCCTATGCTCGACGTGGTGGCCGCCGCCGCCAAAGACCGCAACCTGGCCAACATCCGCACCGTGCACGGCGCCGCTGAGCGCCTGCCCTTCGCCGATGGCGAATTCGACTTCGTGTTCAGCCGTTACTCGGCCCATCACTGGAGCGACCTCGGCCTGGCCCTGCGTGAAGTGCGCCGGGTGCTCAAGCCGGGCGGCGTGGCGGCATTTGTGGATGTCTTGTCACCGGGCAGCCCACTGTTGGACACTTACCTGCAAACCGTCGAAGTGCTGCGCGACACCAGCCACGTGCGTGATTACTCGGGCGCCGAGTGGATGCGCCAGTTGAGTGAGGCCGGCCTGCACGTACGCAACAGCAGCCGCCAGCGCTTGCGCCTGGAATACACCTCGTGGGTTGAGCGCATGCGCACGCCAGAGGTACTGCGTGCAGCAATCCTTGAGCTGCAAAAGGCGATGGGTCAGGAAGTGCGCGATTATTACGAAATTCAAGCCGACGGCACCTTCAGCACCGATGTGCTGGTGGTCTTCGCCGAACGCTGATTGATTTTTCCCGACCTGCCCGCGGGCGGGTCGCTTGATGAAATGAGGAACGCATGAGCAAGCAGATTCTGATTCTCCCTGGCGACGGTATTGGTCCGGAAATCATGGCCGAAGCGGTCAAGGTCCTTGAGCTTGCCAACAGCAAGTACAGCCTGGGCTTCGAACTGAGCCACGACGTGATCGGCGGCGCGGCCATCGACAAGCACGGCGTGCCCCTGGCTGACGAGACCCTGGACCGCGCCCGCGCTGCCGATGCCGTGTTGCTCGGCGCCGTGGGTGGGCCGAAATGGGACAAGATCGAGCGTGACATCCGCCCTGAGCGCGGCCTGCTGAAAATTCGTGCGCAACTGGGCCTGTTCGGCAACCTGCGCCCGGCCATCCTCTACCCGCAACTGGCTGACGCGTCGAGCCTCAAGCCAGAAGTGGTGGCGGGCCTGGATATCCTCATCGTGCGTGAGCTGACCGGCGGTATCTACTTCGGCTCGCCACGGGGCGTGCGCGAGTTGGACAATGGCGAACGCCAGGCCTACGACACGCTGCCGTACAGCGAGAGCGAAATCCGCCGTATCGCCCGTGTCGGTTTCGACATGGCGCGCGTGCGCGGCAAAAAAGTCTGCTCGGTGGATAAAGCCAACGTGCTGGCCTCCAGCCAACTGTGGCGTGAAATCGTCGAAGAAGTCGCCAAGGACTACCCGGACGTCGAACTGAGCCACATGTACGTCGACAACGCCGCCATGCAACTGGTGCGCGCGCCCAAGCAGTTCGACGTGATTGTCACCGACAACCTGTTCGGCGACATCCTGTCCGACCAGGCGTCGATGCTCACTGGTTCCATCGGAATGCTGCCGTCGGCATCCCTGGATACCAACAACAAAGGCATGTACGAGCCGTGCCACGGTTCGGCGCCAGACATCGCGGGGCAGGGCATTGCCAACCCGTTGGCGACCATTTTGTCGGTGTCGATGATGCTGCGTTACAGCTTCAACCTGAGCGATGCCGCGGACGCCATCGAGAAGGCCGTCAGCCTGGTGCTGGATCAGGGCTTGCGCACCGGCGACATCTGGTCCCAGGGTTGCACCAAGGTCGGGACGCAAGAAATGGGCGACGCAGTAGTCGCCGCGCTGCGGAATCTGTAATCTCTCGGGCCCGCTTGCAGTTGTTGCTGCAAGGCGGCCCACTTTTTAACAAGGTGTAGTTGCGATGAAACGTGTAGGTCTGATCGGTTGGCGCGGTATGGTCGGTTCCGTGCTCATGCAGCGGATGCTGGAAGAGCAGGATTTCGATCTTATTGAGCCGGTGTTTTTCACCACTTCGAACGTAGGTGGCCAAGGGCCGTCCGTGGGCAAGGATATTGCCCCGCTCAAGGATGCCTACAGCATTGAAGAGTTGAAGAGCCTCGACGTGATCCTGACCTGCCAGGGTGGCGACTACACCAGCGAAGTCTTCCCCAAGCTGCGCGAAGCCGGCTGGCAGGGTTACTGGATCGACGCCGCCTCGAGCCTGCGCATGCAGGACGACGCAGTGATCATCCTCGACCCGGTCAACCGCAAGGTCATCGACCAGCAATTGGACGCCGGCACCAAGAACTACGTGGGCGGCAACTGCACCGTCAGCCTGATGCTAATGGGCCTGGGCGGCCTGTTCGAAGCCGGCCTGGTGGAGTGGATGAGCGCCATGACTTATCAGGCGGCCTCCGGCGCCGGCGCGCAGAACATGCGTGAACTGATCAAGCAGATGGGCGCGACCCACGCCGCTGTCGCCGATCAACTGGCTGACCCGGCCAGCGCGATCCTCGACATCGACCGCCGTGTGGCCGAGGCCATGCGCAGCGACGCTTACCCGACCGAGAACTTTGGCGTGCCATTGGCCGGTAGCTTGATCCCGTGGATCGACAAGGAACTGCCTAACGGCCAGAGCCGCGAGGAGTGGAAGGCTCAGGCCGAAACCAACAAGATCCTGGGTCGCTTCAAGAACCCGATCCCGGTGGATGGCATCTGCGTGCGCATTGGCGCCATGCGTTGCCACAGCCAGGCGCTGACCATCAAGCTGAACAAAGACGTGCCGATCGCCGATATCGAAGGGCTGATCAGCCAGCACAATCCTTGGGTCAAGCTGGTGCCGAACAACCGCGATATCAGCATGCAGGAGCTGAGCCCGACCAAGGTCACCGGCACCCTGAATGTACCGGTGGGCCGTCTGCGCAAGCTGAACATGGGCAGCCAGTTCCTCGGCGCGTTCACCGTCGGCGACCAACTGCTGTGGGGCGCGGCTGAGCCGTTGCGTCGCATGTTGCGGATTTTGCTGGAGCGTTGATCGCTTGAGGCAATAACAGAAACCCGCGTTCTGGTGACAGGCGCGGGTTTTTTGTTGCCTTTCAGGGCCTCTTCGCGAGCAAGCCCGCACACATTTGAGTGCATTTCAACTGAGGAGACTCGGTTAAATGTGGGAGCGGGCTTGCTCGCGAAGGGGCCATCAGCCACACCAGCAGCCTCAGGCTAATTGCCTCACCCCCAGCCACCCGGTAAAGTGCCGCTCCCCCGTAATGCCCGAGGCAATCCCATGACCCAGACCTTTGAAATCGCCGTGATCGGCGCCACCGGTACCGTTGGCGAAACCCTGGTGCAGATTCTCGAAGAGCTGGAGTTCCCGGTGGGCACCTTGTACCTGCTGGCGGGCAGCAACTCGGCGGGGGCTTCGGTGCCGTTTCGGGGCAAGAACGTGCGGGTCAAAGAAGTCGACACGTTTGACTTCAGCAAGGTGCAGTTGGCGTTCTTCGCCGCAGGCCCAGCGGTGACCCTGAGCTTCGCCCCGCGCGCCACCGCCGCTGGTTGCGCGGTGATCGATTTGTCTGGCGCATTGCCCGCCGAGCAGGCCCCGCAAGTGGTGCCGCAGGCCAACGCCCATGTGCTGGACGGGTTGAAAAAGCCTTTCCAGCTCGGCAGCCCGAGCCCCTGTGCCACCTACCTTGCGGTAGTGCTTGCGCCGTTGCGTGGGGTGGTGGACATCCAGCGCGTCAGCGTCACCGCCAATCTGGCAATCTCTGCCCAGGGCCGCGAGGCCGTCAGCGAGTTGGCGCGCCAGACCGCCGAACTGTTGAACGTGCGCCCGTTGGAGCCGGCGTTCTTCGATCGGCAAGTGGCGTTCAACCTGCTGGCGCAAGTCGGCACGCCAGACGTCCAAGGTCATACCGCCCTGGAGAAACGTCTCGTCCACGAACTGCGCGCCGTGCTGGAAACACCTTTACTAAAGATTTCCGCCACCTGCGTTCAAGCCCCGGTGTTTTTCGGCGATA
Organism: Pseudomonas sp. FJ2-5-13; assembly: GCF_029201605.1. Taxonomy (NCBI): domain Bacteria; kingdom Pseudomonadati; phylum Pseudomonadota; class Gammaproteobacteria; order Pseudomonadales; family Pseudomonadaceae; genus Pseudomonas; species Pseudomonas sp. FJ2-5-13. The sequence goes on along the minus strand of NZ_CP104045.1, from coordinate 3,966,623 downwards.
GCCTGACTGTGTCGCTGCAACTGGCCGCGCCGGTCGACCTGGCCGCGGTGAACCGCGCCCTCGAGGCTGCGCCGGGTATCGAGCTGGTCGAGGAGGGCGATTACCCCACGGCCGTAGGTGATGCCGTTGGCCAGGACGTGGTGTACGTAGGGCGAGTTCGCGCCGGTATCGACGACCCGGCGGAACTAAATCTTTGGCTGACGTCAGATAACGTACGCAAAGGCTCGGCCTTGAACGCCGTGGAGCTGGCGCAGTTGTTGATAAAAGGCCTTGTGTAAAAGATACTTGGCGGCAATTTGTAGATTGATTCTAACCAGGCGCTATGCTTGGTCCCAAGTGAAACACAAGCGCGTCGGTGACCTATCGGCTCGCCATGCCTAATGGCAGCGGTTACCAACCTTCTCGCAGGGCGGGAAGCGTTCAAACAAAGGATGAGGCTATGGTTCAAGTTCGCAAACTGGTGTTAGCAATAGCGGCCGCCTCGGCGCTGTCCTCCGGTATGGCGCAGGCGCTGCAACTTGGGGAGATGACCCTCAAGTCGAAGTTGAACCAGCCGCTGTCCGTGGAAATCGAATTGCGCGATGTGGGCGGCCTCACGGCGTCCGAGATCACCCCCAGCCTGGCGTCTGCCCAGGCCTTCGTGGACGCGGGTGTCGATCGCCAGGCGTTCCTCGATGACCTGACGTTCACCCCGGTGATCAACCCCGAAGGTCGCAGCGTGGTGCGCGTGACTTCCAGCAAGCCGCTGCCCGATTCCTATGTGCGCTTCCTCATGCAGGTGCAATGGCCCAATGGCCGTTTGATGCGTGACTACAGCGTGCTGCTCGACCCGGCCAAGTTCGACCAGCCGGCCCCGACGGCGAGCGCGCCGGCCAGCACCGCGCCAGCCAGTACCGCACCTGCCGCCAGCGCGCCTGCCCAGCACACCACCACGTCCCGCGACACCTTGTGGGAAATTGCCGCAAAGAACCGCAATGGCGCCTCGGTCCAGCAAACGATGCTGGCCATTCAGGCGCTTAACCCGGATGCCTTTCTTGACGGCAACATCAACCGCCTGAAAACCGGCCAGGTCCTGCGCCTGCCGGACGCTACGCAAAGCACCGCCCTGGCGCAGCCGCAAGCGATTGCCGAAGTGAGCGCGCAGAACGCCGCCTGGCGCCAGGGCCGCCGTGGCCCTCAGAGCCAAGTGGCCGGCAAGCCGCAGTTGGATGCGACCAAGCGCACCCAGGCCGGCAATGCGCCGTCGAGCACCCAGGCCAAGGACAATTTGAGCCTGGTGTCGGCAGAGGCCGCCAAAAAAGGCGCGAAGGGCACCGTCGGTGACAGCCGCGCCCTGAGCGACAAGCTGGCGATGACCCAAGAAGAGCTCGACACCACGCGGCGCGACAACGAAGAACTGAAAAGCCGTGCCGCCGACTTGCAAAGCCAGTTGGACAAGCTGCAAAAGCTGATCCAACTGAAGAATGACCAGTTGGCTCGTTTGCAGGCGCAAACGGGTGAACCACAGACCGCCACGATGCCCGCGCAGTTGCCGGGTGAACCTGCAGCCGAGCCTGCGGCTCCCGCTGCAACACCCGCGCCAGCGCCTGAGCCGGTTAAGCCAGCTGCCGCGCCGGCCAGCACTGAAGGCAAGTTCAACGACCTGCTGACCAACCCGATTGTGCTCGGCATTCTTGGCGGTGCGGCCCTGTTGGTGGTGTTGCTGCTTCTGCTGCTGTGGGCCCGCCATCGCAATGCTCGTCGCGAAGAAGAAAAACACCTGCGCATGGCGCGGGCGTTGGCCGAAGAGCCTGGGTTCGTTTCCAATATCGATCAAGACCTGCCGCCTGACAGCTTCGAGGGCCTTGAAGTGCCGCCGCCGAGCGTCAAGCTCGACACCGCAACGCCGCCAGCACCTGCGCCGGTGGCTGAGCCGGCTGTAGTGCCGACGGTCGCTTCCGTGCTGGCGCCGTTGGCGGTTGCCGTGGCTCAGGAAAATTCCAGCGACGCCCTGGCCCAGGCCCAGTCCCATATCGACCGTGGCCACCTGAACCAGGCGGCGGATGTGCTTGAACAAGCCATCAAGCGCGAGCCCAAGCGCAGCGACCTGCGTTTGAAGCTGATGGAAGTCTATGGCCTGCAGAACAACAAGGACGGGTTCGTCACCCAGGAGCGCCAGTTGGTGGCCAACGGTGAGAACCATGCCCAGGTCGAGCAGCTCAAGGCGCGCTTCCCGGCCATGGCCGTGTTGGCGGCGGGTGTCAGTGCCGCAGTGGCTGCTGCGGCCCTGGATGCGCAATACGTCAAGGACCTGCTCGACGACAAGCCGGCCCCGGCCCCGCAGGCAGATACCTTCGACACCGATTTCGACCTGAGCCTGGATGACCTGGAAGCCGCCTCACCTGCTGAGATCGCGCAAGACCAGCAAACCTTTGAATCGCTGCTCAAACAACAGACCGAGCCCAAGGCCGATGCGCCGGACCTCTCGGACTTTGACCTGGACCTGCAGTTGGACCCGCCCGCGTCGCAATCTGATGACGACTTCCTGTCAGGCCTTGAAGGGCAGATCAAGGATGTACCGCCGGTAGAGCCGCCGACCCTGACGCCGGCTGCGCTGGACGAATTCGACCTGCCGGAAGATTTTGACCTGTCGCTGGCGGACGAGCCGAACGCGCCTGCGGCCAAGCCCGATGCCTTCGCTTCGGAGCTGGACGACGTCAATGCTGAGCTGGATCGCTTGTCCCAGAGCCTGGAACATCCGCCGATCGGGCCTTCCTTCACGGCTGAAGATGCCGCGCTGGGTGCTGAGGATGAGCCAGAGTTCGATTTCCTCTCCGGCACCAATGAAGTGGCCACCAAGCTTGACCTGGCCCAGGCGTACATCGACATGGGCGATCCTGACGGCGCGCGCGACATCCTGTCCGAAGTGCTGACCGAAGGCGACGAAGGCCAGCGTGGCGAAGCCAAGGAAATGCTCGGCCGAATCTAACGGCCGACGCAGAAAAATGTGGGAGCCGGCGTGCTCGCGAATGCGGTGGTTCAGCTGCTGATGTGCTGGATGATACGGCGCATTCGCGAGCAAGCCCGCTCCCACATTTAAAGTCCACTCGTGCACCCTGACGCCCTATAATGCCCGCCTTTGCGCAACTCATCAGGCTCACAGTTCTTGGCAAATATAGATAACGCGGCTGCCGAAATGGCGGCCGCAGGCTTTTACCGCATCGCCCTGGGCGTGGAATACAAAGGCTCGCGCTATCGCGGCTGGCAGCGTCAGGCCTCCGGGGTGCTGACGGTGCAGGAAACCCTGGAAAATGCCCTGTCCAAAGTCGCCAACTCGCCGGTGTCGCTGATGTGTGCCGGGCGTACCGACGCTGGCGTACACGCGTGTGGCCAAGTGGTGCACTTTGACACCCAGGCCGAGCGTTCGATGAAGGCGTGGGTGATGGGGGCTAATATCAATTTGCCCCATGACGTCAGTGTCAGCTGGGCCAAGGTCATGCCGGCGCATTTCCACGCACGTTTCAAGGCCATCGCCCGGCGTTACCGCTACGTGATCTACAACGATCAGATCCGCCCGGCGCACCTCAATGAAGAAATCACCTGGAACCACCGCCCGCTGGATGCCGAGCGCATGGCCGAAGCCGCGCAGCATCTGGTGGGGGTGCATGACTTCAGCGCCTTCCGTGCCGGGCAGTGCCAGGCCAAGTCGCCGATCAAGGAAGTCCACCACCTGCGGGTGACGCGGCACGGCAAGATGATCGTGCTGGATATCCGTGCCGGGGCCTTCCTGCATCATATGGTGCGCAATATCGCTGGGGTGCTGATGACCATCGGCACCGGTGAGCGCCCGGTGGAGTGGGCCAAGGAAGTGCTGGAAAGCCGCATCCGCCGCACTGGCGGGGTCACGGCGCATCCGTTCGGCCTGTATCTGGTGGATGTGGAGTACCGCGACGAGTTCGAACTGCCGGAACGCTATATCGGGCCGCACTTCCTCACCGGTTTCAGCGAACTTGGCGGCTGACGCCCGGAAAAGCTTTTGTTACCATCCGGGACTTTCTCGGTCCAACCCTGAGGTTCCTACGACATGTCAGCCGTTCGCAGCAAGATTTGCGGGATTACCCGCATAGAAGACGCGCTGGCGGCAGTCGAAGCGGGGGCGGATGCCATTGGCCTGGTGTTTTATGCCAAGAGCCCACGGGCGGTGAATGTGCTGCAGGCGCGGGCGATCATCGCTGCGTTGCCGCCCTTCGTGACCACCGTGGGGTTGTTCGTCAACGCCAGCCGCTGCGAGCTCAACGAAACCCTGGATGCGGTGGCGCTGGATATGTTGCAGTTTCACGGCGACGAGTCGCCAGAGGAATGCGAAAGCTATCAGCGCCCGTACATCAAGGCATTGCGGGTCAAGGCCGGGGACGATATCGCCGCAGCCTGCGCCGCCTATTCCGGTGCTCGCGGGATTCTGCTGGATACCTACGTCGAAGGTGTACCCGGTGGTACGGGCGAGGCGTTCGACTGGTCGCTGATTCCCGAGGGGTTGAGCAAGCCGGTTATTCTCGCGGGTGGGCTCACCCCGGGGAATGTCCAGGCGGCCATCGAACAGGTCCGGCCCTATGCTGTGGACGTCAGCGGTGGGGTGGAGCAGGGCAAGGGGGTCAAGGACCCGAGCAAGATTCGCGCGTTCATGCAGGCCGTGCGCAACAGCAGGGGTGGGATGTGACGGCTGGCAGTCTGCCGCCGTCCATAACTACCACTGTGTAAAACAGCCCGGCGCCGCCTGTGGGTGGCCCGGAAACGAAGTGGCAACCCTGCGCTGGCAGGTTGTCTGGAAGGCTGAGGATACGGGCGGGAAATGGCAGGTCCAACGTCTGACCCCGTCCCGCCTGTGTCATCGCCACATATGAATTTAGCTCAAGGGCATACGCGGGGCTGTGTTCAAGCCACCGGTACTGGAGAAAAGAAAGCATGAGCAACTGGTTAGTAGACAAACTGATCCCTTCGATCATGCGTTCCGAGGTGAAGAAAAGCTCGGTTCCTGAAGGTCTGTGGCACAAATGCCCATCCTGCGACGCGGTGCTGTATCGCCCGGAGCTGGAAAAGACCCTGGACGTTTGCCCCAAGTGCAACCACCACATGCGTATTGGCGCACGCGCCCGTATCGACATCTTCCTGGATGCCGACGGCCGTAATGAGTTGGGCGCCGACCTGGAGCCGGTTGACCGTCTCAAGTTCCGCGACAGCAAGAAGTACAAGGACCGTCTGGTCGGCGCGCAGAAGCAGACCGGCGAGAAAGACGCGCTGATTTCGGTCAGCGGCAAGCTGCTGGGCATGCCAGTGGTGGTCTCGGCATTCGAATTCTCCTTCATGGGCGGCTCCATGGGCGCCATCGTCGGTGAGCGCTTTGTTCGCGCTGCCAACTATGCCCTGGAAAACCGTTGCCCGATGATCTGCTTCGCCGCCTCCGGTGGTGCGCGTATGCAGGAAGCCCTGATTTCCCTGATGCAAATGGCCAAGACCTCGGCGGTACTGGCGCGTCTGCGTGAAGAAGGCATCCCGTTCATCTCCGTGCTGACCGACCCGGTCTACGGCGGCGTATCCGCCAGCCTGGCAATGTTGGGCGATGTGATCGTTGGCGAGCCTAAAGCGCTGATCGGCTTTGCCGGCCCACGCGTGATCGAGCAGACCGTGCGGGAAAAACTGCCGGAAGGCTTCCAGCGCAGCGAGTTCCTGCTGGAGCACGGTGCGATCGACCTGATCATCCCGCGTGGCGAACTGCGCCCGCGCCTGGGCAGCCTGCTTGCGCAAATGATGGGCCTGCCGACGCCTGTGTACATTGCGCCTAAGGTCGAGCCGATCGTCGTGCCGCCGGTGCCTGCAAACCTATGACCCAACGAACCCTGGGCGAATGGCTCGCCTACCTTGAGCAGTTGCATCCGTCCGCCATCGACATGGGCCTGGAGCGCTCGCAACAGGTAGCGGCCCGCCTCGGGTTGGGCCAGCCAGCACCGCGTGTGATCACGGTCACCGGCACCAACGGCAAAGGCTCCACCTGTGCCTTTGTCGCCGCGCTGTTGCAGGCCCAGGGCCTCAAAGTCGGCGTGTACAGCTCGCCGCACCTGCTGCGCTACAACGAGCGGGTGCAACTCAATGGCGTAGAAGCCACTGATGCCCAGCTGTGCGAAGCCTTTGCTGCGCTGGAGGCCGGGCGTGGCGACACTTCCCTGACCTATTTCGAGATGGGCACCCTGGCGGCGTTCTGGCTGTTCGAGCGTGCGCAACTGGATGTGGTCGTGCTGGAAGTCGGCCTCGGCGGGCGCCTGGATACTGTCAACGTGGTGGATGCCGACCTGGCCCTGGTAACCAGCATTGGTGTCGATCATGCCGATTACCTGGGCAATACCCGCGAATCGGTGTCTTTTGAAAAGGCCGGGATCTTCCGCCAGGGCCGTCCGGCGCTGTGTGGTGACCTGGATCCGCCGCAACCCTTGCTCGACAAGGCGCGTGAACTCGATTGCCCGTTCTACCTGCGCGGTCGCGAATTCACTCTGGATATCGGCGAGACCCATTGGCAATGGCGTGGGCAGGATGCACGTGGCCAACGGGTAGAGCTGCTTGATTTGCCGCTGCTGAACCTGCCGATGGAAAATGCCGCGCTCGCGCTGCAAGCCTATCTGCTGCTGGACCTGCCGTGGGATGCGGCGCAGATCGCCGCGACCTTGCTGGCAACCAAAGTGGTGGGCCGCCTGGATCGCCGAACCTTCGACTGGCAAGGCAAACGCCTGAGCCTGATGTTGGATGTAGGCCATAACCCCCATGCTGCGCAGTACCTGGCGCAGCGTCTGGCGCGTACCCCACTGGCGGGCAATCGCCTGGCGGTGTTCGGGTTATTGGTCGACAAGGACCTGGACGGCGTGGTTGCGCCACTGCTGGCCAACGTCCAGTCGTGGGCCGTTGCGCCGCTGGATACGCCGCGCAGCCGTCCTGCGGTTGAGTTGGAAACGGCCTTGCAGAACCTTGGCGCGCCGGTGACGTCGTATGCAAGCGTCACTGCCGCCCTGGAGGCGCAGTGCGCAGTAGCGACAGCCGAGGACGAAATCCTGTTGTTCGGATCATTTTATTGTGTTGCCGAGGCGCTTGAATGGCTGGCCCGGCGCTCCACGGAGGAAGCTGCACATGGCATTACTGGATAGCGCATACAAGCAGCGAATGGTCGGGGCCCTGGTGCTGGTGGCGTTGGCGGTAATCTTTCTGCCGATGCTGTTTTCCCGTCAAGACGAACAGCGCCAAGTGGTGGTTGAAGCCCCCGCTGCGCCCCAGGCACCGGTGGTGCCGCAGGTTCAGATCGAGCCGGTGGTGGTGCCTGAACCCCAGGCGTTGCCGCAAGAGCCTGTGCCCACCGATGAGGAGGTCGCCGCGCAAGAGGCGCCTTCGATGCCGGTGCAGCCAAGTGTCCCGGTGGTCAAGCCGACCCCGGCACCGGCCGTTGCTGCCAAGCCGGCCGCACCTGCGCCAGCGCCCAAACCGGTAGCGCCGCAGCCTGCGGCACCGGGCAAGCCGGATGTGGGCCAGAGCCGCATCGACCCTAATGGCTTGCCGGTCAGTTGGTCGATCCAACTGGCCAGCCTGGCCAATCGCGAAAGTGCTGACGCCCTGCAGAAAAAGCTGCGTGCCCAGGGGTATAACGCTTATATCCGCAGCGCCGACGGCAAGAACCGTGTGTTTGTCGGGCCGCTGATCGAGCGTGCCGAGGCAGATCGCCTGCGCGACTTGCTGGGTCGCCAGCAGAACCTCAACGGTTTTGTGGTGCGTTTCCAGCCCGAGCGCGGCTGAACAACCGCCGGCTTTGGCTGGCAATACGGTCTGAATGTGGGAGCTGGCTTGCCTGCGATCCAGTCAACTCGGTGATTCAGGTATACCGAGTCGATACCTTCGCAGGCAAGCCAGCTCCCACAGTCGACCGCGCCCGGCCACACACTCCACGATGCGAAGCGAGCCGCTCTTGATCTTGATCTGCTTTTGATCTGCTTTTGATCTTAGGCGCCCCGTCAAACCACGCTGGCGGATTACGGGCACACCGAGCCTAAGCGAGGTGCCGAGTGGTGGGGCATGAGCGTTTTGCTTACTTTTGCGCTTTTCAAAAGTGAGCCGCTGTCAGAGCGGAACCCTAGGTGGCCGTTACCGCAGCAATGGATATGTACACAATCCAACTGTGTTGACTGCTAGGCCGCCTTCGCGAGCAAGCCCGCTCCCACAGTTGGATCGTGGGGTGTCAGCTGTCGGTTCGTCACGGGCGGGAGCAAGCTCCCTCGCCACAGCTTCAGCGTCTGCCCTAAGCTATGTAGATACAGCTCCCACATTGGTTTGTGCCGGGGTTGAAATACGATCGGCCCGTCACAATCTATTGATTTGCAAAGCACCCGCAATCACCGCTTACCGATAGCCCGGCGCTCTGCTAAAATGCGCCGCCTTATCCGTACGTAGGCTGCACTGTGCCATTTACCTGGGTTGATTGGGCGATCGTTGCAATCGTCGCCATCTCCGCTTTGATCAGTCTGAGCCGCGGCTTCGTAAAAGAAGCACTGTCGTTGCTGACCTGGATCATCGCAGGAGTCGTAGCCTGGATGTTCGGTGGTTCACTGTCGGTCTACCTGGCCGGGTACATAGAGACACCTTCGGCTCGCGTCATCGCGGGCTGCGCCATCATGTTCATCGCCACGCTGTTGGTGGGGGCAATGGTCAATTATCTTATTGGCGAGTTGATACGTGTCACCGGCCTCTCCGGGACCGATCGATTTCTCGGCATGGCCTTCGGGGCTGCGCGTGGCGCGCTGCTGGTGGTCGTGGCGGTCGGGTTGTTGAGCCTGGGGCCGGTACAGCAGGATTCGTGGTGGCAGGAGTCGGTACTCGTGCCAAAATTTCTATTGGTTGCAGACTGGTCCAAGAACCTCATATTGGGGTGGAGCAGTCAGTGGCTGGCCAGCGGAATCAGCGTACCCGCTGATCTTCCGTTCAAGGAACACCTCTTGCCGGCCAAAACGCCTCAGTAAGTTGTGTTCAGTCAAGATTCATTAAGTAGGGGTTGCGTCGCATGTGTGGCATCGTCGGTATCGTCGGTAAGTCGAACGTCAATCAGGCGCTGTATGACGCGCTAACCGTCCTCCAGCACCGCGGCCAGGACGCTGCCGGTATTGTGACCAGCCACGACGGCCGGTTATTCCTGCGCAAGGACAATGGCCTGGTGCGTGACGTGTTCCATCAGCGTCACATGCAGCGCCTCGTCGGGCACATGGGCATTGGCCATGTGCGTTACCCGACTGCCGGTAGCTCGACCTCGGCCGAAGCTCAACCGTTCTACGTCAACTCGCCTTACGGCATTACCTTGGCGCACAACGGTAACCTGACTAACGTTGAACAACTGGCCAAGGAGATCTACGAATCTGACCTGCGCCACGTCAACACCAGCTCCGATTCGGAAGTGCTGCTCAACGTGTTCGCCCACGAGCTGGCCCAGCGCGGCAAGCTGCAGCCGACCGAAGAAGACGTGTTCGCTGCCGTGATCGACGTGCACAACCGTTGCGTCGGTGGTTATGCGGTGGTGGCGATGATCACCGGTTACGGCATCGTCGGTTTCCGCGACCCCCACGGCATTCGCCCGATCGTGTTCGGCCAGCGTCACACCGACGAAGGCGTCGAGTACATGATCGCTTCCGAAAGTGTGTCCCTGGACGTGCTGGGCTTCACCCTGATCCGCGACCTGGCGCCGGGCGAGGCTGTCTACATCACTGAAGACGGCAAGCTGCACACCCGTCAGTGCGCCGTAGCCCCGAAACTCACCCCGTGCATCTTCGAACACGTCTACCTGGCGCGTCCGGATTCGATCATCGACGGCGTCTCGGTCTACAAGGCGCGCCTGCGCATGGGCGAGAAGCTGGCCGAGAAGATCCTGCGCGAGCGCCCCGAGCACGATATCGACGTGGTCATCCCGATTCCGGACACCAGCCGTACCGCTGCGCTGGAGTTGGCCAACCACCTGGGCGTCAAGTTCCGCGAAGGCTTCGTGAAGAACCGTTACATTGGCCGTACCTTCATCATGCCCGGCCAGGCGGCGCGCAAGAAGTCGGTACGCCAGAAGCTCAACGCCATCGAGTTGGAGTTCCGCGGCAAGAACGTGATGCTGGTGGATGACTCCATCGTGCGCGGCACCACCTGCAAGCAGATCATCCAGATGGCCCGCGAAGCCGGGGCGAAGAACGTGTACTTCTGTTCCGCCGCGCCTGCGGTGCGTTACCCGAACGTGTACGGTATCGACATGCCGAGCGCCCATGAGCTGATCGCGCATAACCGTTCGACTCAGGACGTGGCCGACCTGATCGGTGCCGACTGGCTGATCTACCAGGACCTGCCGGACCTGATCGAAGCGGTTGGCGGTGGCAAGATCAAGATCGAGCAGTTCGACTGCGCCGTGTTCGACGGCAAGTACGTGACTGGCGATGTCGACGAGGCCTACTTGAACAAGATCGAACAGGCGCGCAACGACTCGTCGAAGATCAAGACCCAGGCGGTCAGCGCGATCATCGATCTGTATAACAACTGAGTAAACACCGGCCCTGAGGGGCCGGTTTTGTATCTTAAACAAAGAATTGAATAAGGAGTCGCAGCATGAGTCAGGAATGGGATGCCGGTCGGTTGGACAGCGACCTCGATGGCGTAGCTTTCGATACCCTGGCTGTGCGCGCCGGCCAGCACCGTACCCCGGAAGGTGAGCACGGCGACCCGATGTTCTTCACCTCCAGCTACGTGTTCCGTACTGCCGCCGACGCCGCTGCGCGCTTTGCCGGCGAAGTGCCGGGCAACGTGTATTCGCGCTACACCAACCCGACCGTACGCGCGTTCGAAGAGCGCATCGCGGCCCTGGAAGGTGCCGAGCAGGCCGTGGCGACCGCCACCGGCATGGCGGCCATCCTGGCCGTGGTGATGAGCCTGTGCAGCGCCGGCGACCATGTGCTGGTATCGCGCAGCGTGTTTGGCTCGACCATCAGCCTGTTCGAGAAGTACTTCAAGCGTTTCGGTATTGAAGTGGACTACGTGCCCCTGGCGGACCTGTCCGGTTGGGAGGCGGCCATCAAGGCCAATACCAAGCTGTTATTCGTCGAATCGCCGTCCAACCCGCTCGCTGAGCTGGTGGACATCGCCGCGCTGTCGGAAGTCGCGCATGCCAAGGGCGCGATGCTGGTGGTGGACAACTGCTTCTGCACCCCGGCCTTGCAGCAACCGCTGAAGCTGGGTGCGGACATCGTGGTGCACTCGGCAACCAAGTTCATCGACGGCCAGGGTCGTTGCATGGGCGGCGTAGTGGCCGGCCGCAGCGAGCAGATGAAGGAAGTAGTCGGCTTCCTGCGCACCGCCGGCCCGACCCTGAGCCCGTTCAACGCCTGGATCTTCCTCAAAGGCCTGGAAACCCTCAGCCTGCGCATGAAAGCCCATTGCGCCAACGCCCAGGCCCTGGCCGAGTGGCTGGAACAACAGGACGGTATCGAGAAGGTGCATTACGCCGGCCTCAAGAGCCACCCGCAACACGCCTTGGCCCAGCGCCAGCAGCGTGGTTTCGGTGCGGTGGTGAGCTTTGAAGTGAAGGGCGGCAAAGACGGCGCCTGGCGCTTTATCGACGCGACGCGCTTGATCTCCATCACCGCCAACCTGGGTGACAGCAAGACCACCATCACCCACCCGAGCACCACCTCCCACGGGCGCCTGGCGCCGCAGGAGCGTGAAGCGGCCGGCATCCGTGACAGCCTGATCCGCATTGCGGTGGGCCTGGAAGACGTTGCTGACTTGCAGGCAGACCTGGCCCGCGGGCTGGCGGCCTTGTGATCGAGTGGTCCATGGAGGCCGCGGGGGCCAGTAACGGGCGCGTGGCGTTGGTGACGGGCGCGGCGCGGGGCATTGGCCTCGGGATTGCCGCGTGGCTGATCAGTGAAGGCTGGCAGGTGGTGCTGACCGACCTGGACCGCGAGCGCGGTGCCAAGGTGTCCAAGGTGCTGGGCGACAATGCCTGGTTTATCACCATGGACGTGGCCGACGAGAAACAAGTGGCCCAGGGTGTCGCCGAGGTGCTGGGGCAGTTCGGGCGCCTGGATGCGTTGGTGTGCAACGCGGCGGTGGCCGACCCGCGCAATATTACTCTGGAAAGCCTCGACCTGGCGTACTGGAACCGCGTGCTGGCGGTTAACCTCAGTGGGCCGATGCTGTTGGCCAAGCACTGTGCGCCTTACCTGCGTGCCCATGGCGGTGCCATCGTCAACCTGGCCTCGACCCGGGCGCGTCAATCCGAGCCCGACACCGAAGCCTATGCGGCCAGCAAAGGTGGGCTGTTGGCCCTGACCCACGCCCTGGCCATGAGCCTTGGGCCGGAAGTGCGGGTCAATGCGGTCAGCCCTGGCTGGATCGACGCACGTGATCCGGCTGCGCGGCGTGCAGAGCCGCTCACCGACGCCGACCATGCCCAGCATCCGGCGGGCAGGGTGGGGACGGTGGAGGACGTGGCGGCGATGGTGGCCTGGTTGCTGTCACGCCAGGCCGGGTTCGTCACCGGGCAAGAGTTCGTGGTGGACGGCGGCATGAGCAAGAAGATGATTTACAGCGAGTAGGGCCGGTAGCCGTCTTGAAGTCATTTTTGTCTTTTTCAGAAAAACTTCAAGCAGGCTATTGACTTAGGTCCGCTACCTGCGTAAATTTCGCGGCCTCAACGAAGCAAAGGGTGATTAGCTCAGCTGGGAGAGCATCTGCCTTACAAGCAGAGGGTCGGCGGTTCGATCCCGTCATCACCCACCACTTCTTGAGAGTTTTGCCTTAGGGCAAGACGCAACGTTAAAGGTTGCACCGACGCGCAGCGGTAGTTCAGTCGGTTAGAATACCGGCCTGTCACGCCGGGGGTCGCGGGTTCGAGTCCCGTCCGCTGCGCCATATTTTCCAGGTCCGATCCGTCGGGCTTGAGATTGAACAGCCAAGGCTGATCGGTCAGATGTTTAGAGGTGGTTGAGGCTTCATGCTCAATCAGCCAAGCGATACGCAGCGGTAGTTCAGTCGGTTAGAATACCGGCCTGTCACGCCGGGGGTCGCGGGTTCGAGTCCCGTCCGCTGCGCCATATCTGCCTCAAGGCACACTGAACGCCTTGAAGCACAAGGAAAGCCACTGGCTCCCCTTGATCCGATAGCAAAGACCCTGGTCGAAAGACCGGGGTTTTTTGTGTCTGGGGTTTGGAAAAACCTCATCTTCTTCGCTGCCACCAGTGCTCATTATCGGCAAACGGCCGACAGATCTTTTTGATTCTGTCGGCCGTTTTGCGTTCTTGTGTCAAAAAATTTCAATGTGGTTATTTGCCGCAGGCGCAGAAACCTTTAAAGTTAACCCTTCGGTCAACTTTGCACTGTCATCATGGCCTTTTGATTCGTCGAGAAAGGCTTCTGCAAGTCTCCAGATTCGGTGTACTTAACCATAAGGGCGGATTTATAACCGCTCAGAGGATGATCCATGTCCAACCGTGAAATAACCCGGCGCTCGTTCCTCCAGGGCGGGCTGGTGGCGGGTGTGAGTGTCACGCTCACGCCGCTCAGCACCCAGGCGCTGGCTGCCTTGATGGAAAACAGCGTGACCGTGCCGTCTGAAAAGTGGCTCGGCCATAACGGCAAGGCGCGCCAGCGTAACGATGCCTTGTCGAAAGTCTGCGGCAGCAAGGTGTTTGCCCGCGACATTCGTTCCAAGGACATGCCGGGCTGGCCCCAGCAGCAAGGTCACGCCATGCTGCTCAAAACCATCAAGGCCGACCACATCTACGCAGGCTACGACCTGTCGTGGCTTGGCGCCGATCTGCAGCCGGACCGTATTGTCACCGCTGCCGACCTGGACAAGGACGGTATCGTCTTCCCGGAAGAGCATGCGCCGGACCCGTTGCTGCCCGAGGGCAAAGTGCCGATGTTCATCGGTCACCCGGTGGCGATCCTGATCTGGAACGACTTCGAGCGTTTCCGCCAGGCCAAGAACAAGCTTAAGTTCAATGACAAGGCGATTCGTTACGGCGCCAAAGTGCCGTATTACGAAGGTGACCCCTACGGCAGCTTCCGTTACGTGCGCGTGGGAGGCCCGACCTCGGCCGACGAAGACGAATTCGCCAGCCTCAAGGATTCGATCCTGTTCCCGATGCTGAAAAACCGTCGCCCGGTGTGGAATTCCCAGCCCAACCTGCACGGCAACCTGACTGAGCGCGGGTTGTTCTACGCCGAGCGCATGAAGAGCCAGATCAACACGCCGCCGGACAACTGGCTGGTGTTTGACGAGCGCTACAAAACCCCCTCGATCGAACCGGCCGCCATGGAGCCGGACAACGGCAACGGTTGGTACGATCCGGCGACCAAGACCCTGCACTTTGTGGTGGCCACCCAGTGCCCATTGGAAGTCGCGACCGAGACCGCCAAGATGATCTCGCCGTCGCGCTTCGGCCTGGCCCATCTGAACATGCACCCAGGTTACACCGTGGGTTACGGTTCCAAAGACCACAATATCTTCGTCTACTACGCTGCCCTCGCTGCGTTGTATGGCGCCGGCGTGCCGGTGCGTCTGGCCAATGACCGTTACGAGCAATTCCAGAGCGGCATCAAGCGCCACCCGTTCGATATCCGCTATCAGTTGGCGGTCGACAAGAACGACCACAGCTTCAAAATCTTCCTCGCCGACATGAGCGTCGATGGCGGTGGCCGGATCAACTACAGCCCATCGGTGGCTGCGGTCGGCGCCACGGCGGCGCAGTCGATCTACTACATGCCGCAGAACGATCTGCAAGTCACCGCGTACCACTCTCGTGGCGTTGAAGCCGGTTCGATGCGTGGCTACGGCACCCTGCAAAGCATGGCGGCGACCGAAATGATGGTCGACGAAATCGCCGGTCGCCTCGGTGTGGATGCCATTGAGCTGCGGCGCAAGAACGCACTGCGTTCGGGCATGAAAAACACCCAGGGCGCCATTCCTGCCGGTGCGTTGCGGCTGCACGAAATACTCGACAAGGCCGCTGCGCACGACGTGTGGAAAAACCGCGACGCGATCAAGCAACAACGCGAAGCCGCAGACCCGGATAACTGGTATGGCGTTGGTTTCGCCATCTGCCAGAAAGACTTTGGCACCGGTTCCGAAGCGCCGATGGCCAGTGTCGAATTCAGCGCTGACGGTCGCATCAGCCTGCGCCACATCGGTATCGAAATCGGCACCGGCATGTCCACTTCGCAATCGCTGGTGGTCGCCGATTTTCTCGGCAGCCCGGCCCACGAAGTGAAGACTGGCGAAACAGAGTGGAAGGAAATGCAGTTGGTCACCGGCGGCAACCCTTACACCATGAGCCAGGCCGAGCAGGACACCCTGCTGCGCAACCCGCGTTGGGTGGGCAAGCTCGCTTCGGCGTCTTCGGCGACCAACTCGGCGTACTACTTCAGCCACGCTACCCGTGAAGCGGCGCGTGTGCTGTTCAACCACGGCCTGTGGCCGGCAGCGCTGGAGATCTGGCGCCAGGGCCCGTTCGGCGGTCAGGCCAACCCCTATGTGGTACGCCGCGAAGACGCGCACTGGGTGGACGGCAAACTCACCGCCAACGGCATGCAGCCGTTGAGCTTTGAAGCGCTGGCCAAGCGTGCGCACGAGCGCGGCCTGGTCACTGCTGCCACGGTCCACGGGTTCAACCGCTGGAGCTGGGCCGAAGCCGAATACAGCATCGACGGCGTGCGCGAGCGCCTGCCGCTCGACGGTCTGGCGGTGAAATACGGCGACGGCGCACCGAAAGCCAAGCAGGCGCTGATGAGCACTGCCGGTTTCCACCTGCTCGATCGCCAGAACGTCAGCTATCCCGCCACCCAGTTGAACAACGCTGCGGTGACGTACTACAGCCCCGTCGCCACGTTGGTCGAGTTGAAGGTCAACAAGGGTTCGGCACAGGTCGAAGTGCTCAATCACCATTCGTGGATCGAGTGTGGTCGGGTGCTGGTTGAAGAATTGGTCAAGGGCCAGCTCGAAGGTGGTGTGGCCATGGGCATCGGTCACGCCTTGATGGAAGAAATGCCGCTGTACGAAGGCGGGCCGGGGGAGGGTGACTGGAACTTCAACCGTTACCGCCTGCCGATGGCGCGTCACGTTGCCGTGTGGAAACAGACCTCGGAGATTCTGCCGGCGCTGTCGCCAAGCGACCCGTCCAAAGGTATCGCTGAAGTGGTGATGATCCCGATTGTCGGGGCCATCGGTAATGCGGTGGCGCACGCCATCGGTAAACGTGTTCGCGACCTGCCAATCACGGCTGCCCGCATCAAGGAGGCCCTCAATGGCTAACCGTCCGCTTCAACTGACCCTCAATGGTCAACCCGTCGGCCCGGTGGACATCCCTGATGACCTGCCGATGATCGACTACCTGCACGAGTACAAGAACCTCACCGGCTCGCGGTTGGGCTGCGGCCAAGGCATTTGCCACGCCTGCGTGGTGATCGTCGACAACCCGGACGGCACCAGCGAAGAAGTGCGCACCTGCATCACCGGCGCGCATTACTTTGAAGGCAAAAAAGTGCGCACTATCGAAGGCCACGCCAAGCGCGATGAGTCGGGCCAGGTCACTGAGCTCAACCCGATCCAGCAGCGTTTCGTAGATGAGTTCGCCTTTCAGTGCAGCTATTGCGCACCAGGCTTCGTCAACGCGGCCACCGTGTTGGTGGAGAAACTGCAACGCCAGCCGACCGTGCACAGCAAGCTGGAACAAGTCATCGAGGACAGCCTCGGTCATCACGTCTGCCGTTGTACCGGGTACGTGCGTTATTACAACGCCACCCGCAACGTGCTGACCGATCTCGGCCTGGTCAAGGAGGGTTAAGCATGAAGCTTTTTCTGACCCGCCTGGCCTTGACGGTCGGCCTGGCTGCGCCGGTATTGTTTGCCCACGCTGATGATCAAGCCAAGCGCGGCGAATACCTCGCCCGCGCCGCTGACTGCATGGCGTGCCACACGGCACCGGGCGGCGCGCCGTTTGCGGGCGGCCTGCCGATTGTCTCGCCGTTCGGCACCATCTACGGCACCAACATCACGCCGAGCAAAGAGCACGGCATCGGCTTGTACAGCGATGACGAGTTTTTCGCCGCGTTGACCGAAGGCAAGCGTCGCGACGGTGCGTACTTGTATCCGGCGATGCCCTATACCTCTTACCACCTGATGCCGCGCGAAGATTCGGACGCGATTCATGCGTACCTCAAAACCATCGAGCCGATCGAGCGCGCAGCGCCGGTGACGAGCCTGAGCTTTCCGTTCAACGTGCGCCTGGGCCTGATGGGCTGGAACGTGTTGTACGGCAAAGCGCTGAAACTGGAACCGGCGCAAGGCAAGAGCGAAGCCTGGAAGCGCGGCCAATACATGGTTGAAGTGCTCGGTCACTGCGGCGAATGCCACACGCCACGCGGCCTGCCCGGCGCGATGGAGCTGGACAAGCGCCTGACCGGCGGCATCCTCAATGGCTATCTGGCGCCCAGCCTGCTCGCCACGGACCTGGCCGCACGCGGCTGGAATGAACAGGACCTGAGCACCTTCCTCAAGCACGGCATGAGCGCTCAAGGCACGATGTTTAATGAGATGTTCCCGGTGTTCCACAACAGCACCCAAGGCCTGAGCGATACGGATCTGGCTGCGATGGCGACCTTCCTGCTCGGCGATAAACCGCCGGCACCCAAGGCGTTGGTCGAAGTGCCGGTGGACAAGCTCGGCCCGAGCGCCCAGCGCGGCCGCCAGGAATACCTGAACGTCTGTGCCGGTTGCCATGCGGCAGGTGGCGAAGGCAAGCCGCACATCGCGGTGGCGATGCGCGGCAACACCACGCTGCGGCTGGAAGACCCGCGCAACCTGGTACGGGTGATTGAGGACGGGATCGGCGAGCAGAAGTTCTCCGGGTTCGAACACATGCAACCGATGCCGGGCTTCGCTGGAAAACTCAGCTCGGAGCAACTCACCGATCTGATCAATTACCTGCGCCAAGGCTGGGGCGGGCAATCGGCGGAGCTGGCGGTAAGCGACGTGCAGAAGCTGCAGGCTGAGGCGCCGTCCATCGAGCACAAGGCGCACTGACATGCAGCATCTGGATCTGCAGGTGATACGACGGGCGCTGGAGTGGTCGGTGGCCGGGCAGCGCATGTGGCTCTGTACGGTGCTGGCCACCTACGGCTCGGCGCCGCGTGCGCCGGGTTCGCTGCTGGCGGTGAACGCCGCTGGGCAGTGGATTGGGTCGTTGTCGGGTGGTTGCGTCGAGGAAGACTTTCTCGAGCGCGTCGCCGATGGTGCGTTTCTCGATGCGGTCAACGTGGTGCGCTATGGCGCAGGGGACGATCCGCGCTCGCGGGTCAGCCTGCCCTGTGGCGGTATTCTCGATGTCTTGGTTGAGAAGCTCGAGCCTGACTGCGAGGTGCAGGCGCACCTGCGTGAAATGGAGTCGGCGCTGCTCGGGCAGCGCCGCTTGATTCGCGAGGTGGGCCTGGCCAGCGGGGCGCGCAGCCTGTTTGCTGACCGCGAGCAGGGCGCGCGCATCGAGCGTGACAGTGACCGGGTGCGCATCCGTGTTGGTGCGGCTCAGCGTTTGTTGCTGGCCGGGTACTCCAGCGTGGCGCAGGCATGTGCCGAGTTTGCAGTTGGCCTAGGGTTCGAAGTGATTCTCTGCGACCCCCGCGATGAAGTGCTCGAAGGCGTGGTGCTCAATGGCGTGGAGATTCGTCGCCAGTTGCCGTCGGTGTTTATTGCCGACGGCGGCTGTCACCGTGATACAGCGGTGGTGGCGCTGACCCATGACCCGCGTATCGACGATCTGGCGATGATGGAAGCGGTGCGTACCGACGCGTTCTACATTGGCGTGATGGGATCGTTGCAGACCTCGCAGAAGCGCTTTGAGCGACTGCGCCGCATCGGTGGGTTAGGGGAGGCTGAACTGGCGCGGATACACGCGCCCATCGGGCTTAACCTGGGCAGCAGGACGCCGTCGGAAATTGCGCTGGCGGTGTTGGCCGATATCGTACGGATTCGTAGCGGGATTGCCCGCGACCAGCTCTGAAGCGCAGCCCTGTAGGTGTAGGAGCGAGCAAGCTCGCTCCTACAGTGGTTACATCCCGAATTTATCCCGCAACCCGTAGTACCAAGCTCCCAACGCCGCAAACGGCGTGCGCAACATCTGCCCACCCGGGAACGGGTAATGCGGCAAGCCCGCAAACGCATCAAAACGCTCAGCCTGACCCCGCAAGGCCTCCGCCAGTACTTTGCCCGCCAGGTGTGTGTAGGTCACGCCATGGCCGCTACAGCCTTGTGAGTAATAGATGTTGTCGCCCAGGCGGCCAACCTGCGGCAGACGCGACAGGGTCAGCAGGAAATTGCCGGTCCAGGCGTAGTCGATCTTCACGTCCTTGAGTTGCGGAAATGCCTTGAGCATTTTTGGCCGGATGATCGCTTCGATATTCGCCGGGTCCCGCGCGCCATACACCACGCCGCCGCCGAAGATCAGGCGCTTGTCGCTGGTGAGGCGGTAGTAGTCGAGCAGGTAGTTGCAGTCCTCGACACAGTAATCCTGAGGCAACAACGTCTTGGCCACTTCATCGCCCAGTGGCGCCGTGGTGATCACTTGGGTGCCGCACGGCATCGACTTGGCCGCCAGCTCCGGCACCAGGTTGCCCAGGTAAGCGTTGCCCGCGACGATAATGAACTTGGCCCTGACCCTGCCTTCAGCAGTGTGCACCACCGGATTGGCACCGCGCTGAATGCGCACCGCTGCCGATTGCTCATAGATCGTACCGCCCAGGGATTCCACCGCCGCTGCTTCACCGAGCGCCAGGTTGAGCGGGTGGATATGGCCGCCGCTCATGTCCAGCAAGCCTCCCACATAGTTGTCACAGGCCACCACTTCGCGGATGCGACGCTCGTCCAACAACTCCAGTTGCGTATGGCCGTAGCGCTCCCACAGGCGCTTCTGCGACTCCAGGTGGCCCATGTGCTTGCTGTTGAGGGCAGCGAACACGCCACCGTCCTTCAAGTCGCATTGGATCTGATACTTGGCCACGCGCTCACGGATGATCCTGCCGCCTTCAAATGCCATCTGCCCCAACAACTGCGCCTGCTGGGGCCCGACACTGCGCTCGATCACATCGATATCGCGGCTGTAGCTGTTGACGATCTGCCCACCGTTGCGACCCGAAGCACCAAAACCCACCTTGGCGGCTTCCAGCACCGTGACGCGAAAGCCGTTCTCCAGCAAAAACAGCGCACTGGAAAGCCCGGTATAGCCAGCCCCGATCACACACACATCGGTCTCGACTTCACCTTGCAACACAGGACGGGGCGCAACTGCATTCGCAGAAGCTGCGTAATACGACTGGGGGTAGGGGGTGTTCGCCATCCTGGAACCTCTGTTTTATATTTTTTACGAGTGCGCCGATCCTACCTGAGTTGAAAATTGCCTGCCAGCCACCCGGAAATCACGGGTGTACCTGGCGCAAATAAAAAATTCGCATATTCATAGGGTTAGCTGCAAAAAAGATGTTGACACCCCTTCGGAATTCCGTAGAATGCCGCCTCACAGCAGGCACGTAGCTCAGTTGGTTAGAGCACCACCTTGACATGGTGGGGGTCGTTGGTTCGAGTCCAATCGCGCCTACCAAACAAAATCCGCTCTGCTGGGCGGTCTAGAAGGGCTCACCGAAAGGTGGGCCCTTTTTTGTTGCCTGAAATTTGGGCACAGCAAAGCCAAGACGCCTGGCGGCGTCCTTACAGGGCTACAAAGTCCAATCAGGCGAACAGCGTCGCCACCGCCAGCAGGCAAATTACCTGGGCGAACAGTTGGCAGCGTATCTCGCCAAGCGTGGTCGCCATATTACTCATTTGTCCGGCATACATAGCGGGAACCCCTCATTGTCGGCATGACGCCGTGAATGAACTGCAAGTACACACAGCTGCATCGTGGAGTATAGGTGCTGATCAGGAATTTTCACTTCCGACGCCATCGCGAGCTCACCCACGCGATTTGTCCAAAAAAAACTGGGCTCAATTCCTTCCAGGCACCGTACCGCACAGTGTCATCCCCCCACAAAAATTATTGGTTTGCAGCAACAATTTTTCTTGTTGGACACCCCAAGGCCCCAGGCAGCAAAGTTGCCGCCACTGACGCTCGACCTTCCAGGTCAACAATAAAAAACCGAGCCGACTGCACGCCACTTTCAAGCTGTGAGCCCTTTGCCCACATCCTGCTGTAATGGCGCCGCAGCGCGCACTAAAGGACCTCCCCGCCATGCAAACTGTTGTGAACTTATGGCCGTTGATCGGCGTACTTGTCATCGTGGTCGGCTTTGTATTGCGCTTCAATCCGCTGTTGGTGGTCACTGCGGCCGCCATCGCCACCGGGCTTGCCGCCCAGTTCCCGCTGGAAAAAATTCTCTCCACCATGGGCGATGGCTTCCTTCAGACCCGTGCCCTGCAACTGATTCTGTTATTGCCGCTGGCGGTGATTGGCCTGTTGGAGCGCCATGGCCTGCGCCTGCATGCGCAGAACTGGATCGCACGCTTTGAACGCGCCACGGTCGGCCGCTTGTTGATCATCTATTTGTTTGTGCGTGAGTCCACGGCGGCCATGGGGTTGACCAGCCTGGGTGGGCATCCGCAGATGGTGCGGCCGCTGCTGGCGCCGATGGCCGAGGGTGCAGCGGAGAAACGTTATGGCAAGCTGCCGGACAAGCTGCGTCACAAGGTATTGGCCATGTGCGCTGCTACCGACAATGTCGGGTTGTTTTTTGGTGAGGACATCTTCGTGGCCTTTGGTGCGATTGCGTTGATGCACACCTTCCTGCTCGGCTCGGGGATTGATGTGGAGCCGCTGCACATTGCGGTGTGGGGCATCCCGACGGCGATCTGTGCCTTCATCATTCACGCTATCCGGTTGCATCGTTTCGACCGGCGCCTGACCCGCGAAATGAGCTCGGCCACTACCCCGGTGGAGGCTGCTCAATGATTATTTCCATTCAATACCTGTACTGGCTGGCTGGCGTGCTGTTGCTGATCACCGCCGGCATGATCCTGCTCGACCGTACCCACCCCAAGCGTTGGTCCAGTGCGCTGTTCTGGTTGTTGTTTGCGGTGCCGTTCCTTATAGGCGAGCGCCTGCCTTCGGTGGTCATCGGGGTGGGTGTGGTGGTGATGGCATTGATTGCGGGCTTGGGCGGCGTAGGTCGTGGCCAGCACGCCCAATTGCACGACAAGGCGTCTCGCGCCAGTGCCGGGCGCCTGGGCCATAAATTGTTCATCCCGGCGTTGGCGATTCCGCTGACCACGGTGATTGGTTCGGTGTTGCTCAAACACACCGAAATCGGCGGTGTACCGCTCTTGGATCCGAAGAACACTACCTTTGTCTCTCTCGGCATCGGTTGCCTGATCGCCCTTGGCCTGGCCTGCTGGCTGACCCGTGATACGCCGGTACAAGCGCTGCGCGAGTCTCGTCGCCTGACCGAAGCGCTGGGCTGGGCCATGGTGCTCCCGCAAATGCTGGCGATGCTCGGGTTGCTGTTCAATGAGGCCGGGGTGGGCACGGCGGTTGCCCACGTTACGACCACGTACATCAACCTGGACTACAAGTTGGTGGCGGTGATGGTCTATGTGTTGGGCATGGCCTTGTTTACCGTGATCATGGGCAATGGTTTTGCGGCCTTTCCGGTCATGACCGGTGGCGTCGGCGTGCCGGTGCTGGTGGGGATTTACGGCGGCAACCCTGCGGTGATGGCGGCCATTGGTATGTTTTCGGGTTATTGCGGTACGTTGATGACGCCCATGGCGGCCAACTTCAATATCGTACCGGCGGCGCTGCTGGAACTGCCGGACAAAAATGCGGTGATCAAGGCCCAGATACCCACGGCGTTGATGATGCTGGTGGTCAATATCGTGCTGCTTTACCTGTTGATGTGAGGTCATTGTGCAAAACGTATTGCTGACGGGCTTCGAGCCCTTTGATAAGGCGGCGGTAAACCCCTCTTGGGAGGCCGTGCGCCAGTTGGACGGTGTGCCGTTGAGCGAGGGCGTGACGATGGTTGCGCGTTGCTTGCCCTGCGCATTTGCCACCGCTGCCGAGACCTTGCTGCAGTTGATCAACGAACTGCATCCAGCAATGGTCATCGCCACGGGCCTGGGGCCTGGGCGCAGTGATATTTCCATCGAGCGCGTTGCGATCAACGTTAACGATGCGCGTATTCCCGACAATCTGGGCGCGCAGCCGATTGATATCGCGGTAGTGGATGGCGGCCCGGCGGCGTACTTCTCGACGTTGCCGATCAAGGGCATGGTCAAGGCGGTGCGTGACGCGGGCATTGCGGCCTCGGTGTCGCAGACGGCGGGGACGTTTGTGTGTAACCAGGTGTTTTACCGCTTGCAGCATGCGTTGGCGGGGACTGGGGTGCGCAGTGGGTTTATTCATGTGCCTGGCTTGCCTGAGTCGGGCGAGCCTTCGATGGCGTTATTGACGACCGTGGAGGGGGTGCGGGTTGCGGCGTTGGCCGCCTGGCAAACCCAGGCGGATGTCGTCCTTGCCGGTGGCCAGATCAGCTGAGGCTGTACGCTGTGTTGCGATTTCAACTACAGTTCAAGCACACCCTTGCCTTGGAAAGTCGCCATGTTAAAGCGTACGAAGTTCGTGTCGGTTGCGTTGTCGCTTGCACTGTCCGTGACCAGTGGCCTTGCCCTTGCCGATCCAGGCAATGGCAAAGGCCAGGGTAACGATAAAGGTGATGTCTACGGAGGGCAGGGCAAAGGCCAAGGCAATAACAAGGGTGATGCCTATGGTGGGCAGGACAAGGGTAAAGGCCAGGGTAATAACAAAGGCAATGCCCAGGGTGGGCAAGGTAAGGGCAAGGACAATGGCGGGCCCTCCAGGAATGACTTCAGCGTTGATCGCGGTCTTGTACTGAACGTGCTGGGCGGTCACCGCGATTATTGGCGCCCTGGCCCGGCATTACCGCCTGGCATTCAGAAAAACCTGGCACGCGGCAAGCCACTGCCGCCGGGTATTGCCAAGAAACTCGATGGCCGCTTGCTGGGGCAGTTGCCTCGCTACGACGGTTACGAGTGGCAGCAAGCGGGAACCGATTTGATATTGGTGACCATTGCGACCGGCATCATTTACGAAGTGCTCAATGGTGTTCTTGATTGAGTTGCAGCGCCCTCAGGCTTCACGGCCAGGGAAAAACAACTCAAAACAGGTCACGCCATCTTCACTGCTGACGCGGTACCGCCCGTTATGCAGCTGCATGATGGTCGCCACGATCGAGAGTCCCAGTCCGTTGGACTGGGATGACCGCTCGCGGGATTCATCCACCCGGTAAAACCGTTCGAATAGCCGTGGCAGGTGCTCGGCCGGGATCGTCTGGCCGTGGTTACTGACCCTCAGGTTGATACCCGCGCCATCCGGCACTGCCTGGATACTCAGCTCCGAGCCCGGCGCGCCATACTTGATGGCATTGGCACACAGGTTGGCCAAGGCGCGGCGCAGCAGCATCGGTTCAGCCCAGATCACCCCTTCACCCAGGGCGGTGATGTGCATGTCCACATCACCGGCCAGCCCTTCGAAGTAATCCGCGATGCGTTCCACTTCATCCGCCGCGTCCAGCGCCTGGCGTTGGCGCAGTGCGCTGGCGGGGTCGGTGCGGGCCAGGAACAGCATGTTGTCGAGCATCCGCGCCAGACGTTCCAGCTCTTCGACATTGGAGGCCAGCAGTTGCTGATAGCTCTCGATGCTGCGGTGCTGTTGCAGGGCCACCTGGGTTTCGCCGAGCAGGTTGTTGATCGGGGTGCGCAGTTCATGGGCCATGTCGGTGGACACTTGGCCCAGTTGTACAAAACCTTTGGCCAGGCGCTCAAGCATGGTGTTGAACGAGTCGATCATGGGCAGCAATTCTTTCGGTGCGCCGTGGCTGTCGAGGCGTTCGGCCAGGTTGCTGACGCCGATCCCTTGGGCGTGTCGGGCCAGACGGCGCAAGGGCAGCAAGCCGCGATGGACCAGTAGGTAACCGACCAGCGCCAGGATGATCGCGGCGATACTCGCCAGGATGTATACGCTGAGTCGATAACTGGCGAGCACCGCGGTGCGCTCGGTCATCAGCCGGCCGCTGGTGATTTGCAGGCTGCCCAGGTCGCCGGAGTCGATAGCCACGGCCACCATCGAGAAGGGAATGCCGTTCAGGCCTGGTAAATGTTGCACGTCGTTCAACATGAGCCGGTGATCCTTGGGCAGCGGCTGGATCGACGGCAGCGCAATGTTCCCGGGGTTTACCAGCAACAGCGGCGGCTGGCCGGGTGCGGCGATGCTCAGCACCGATTCGCGGTTGCCCAACATGTTCTGGAACAGCTCTGGCTTGGTCTTGATCAGGTCCAGGGTATTGCTGTCGTTGAGCAAGTTGCGTAGCTGATCCACTCGGGATATCAGCGCGGCGTCATCGCGGCGGATCAGTTCGCGCTCCAGTTCCCGGTACAGCGCCACGCCCAGGGTTGCCAGCAGGGCGAAGGCGAGCAGGGCGAAGATCAGCGCCAGGCGCAGGGTCAGGGAGTAAGGATGCCCGCGGTTCATGGCTGGGTATCGAAGCGGTAGCCAATGCCCCGCACGCTGTGGATCAGCTTGAGCTGGAACGGGTCGTCGATTTTCAGGCGCAGGCGGCGCACGGCGACGTCCACCACGTTGGTGTCGCTGTCGAAATTCATGTCCCACACCCGCGAAGCAATCAGCGAGCGGGACAGCACCTGGTCTTGGTGCGTGGCGAACAGATGCAGCAGGGCGAATTCTTTGTTGGTCAGGGTAATGCGCGTGCCGGCGCGGGTCACCCGGCGCTTGAGTACGTCAATGTGCAAGTCGGCGATTTGCAGTTGTTCTTCATCCCGGCTCGGGCCGCGACGGTTGAGAGTACGCAGGCGCGCCACCAGCTCGGCGAACGAAAAGGGCTTGATCAGGTAGTCGTCGGCACCCAGCTCAAGGCCCTTGATGCGGTCGGCGATGTCATCGCGGGCGGTGAGGAACAGCACCGGGGTATCGGCTTCTTTGCGCAGGCGGCGCAGCACTTCCCAGCCATCCATTTTCGGCATCATCACGTCCAGTACGATCACGTCGAACGGCGTCTCCAGGGCCTGGTGCAAACCATCCACGCCATCGCGGGCCAGGCTCACGCAATGCCCCAGCTCCTGCAGGCCATTGAGCAGATAATTGCCGGCCTTGGGTTCGTCTTCGACTACAAGGATGTTCATGGGAAGTGCTCTGCCTCAATAAGTTGCGCCAGTGTAGCCCGATCAATTGTCATTGGTGCAACCGGTATCCTGGACTTGATAATCCAGCACGTGTACGCGGTTTTGGTGGTCGAGGTAGCGCAGTTGCGCCGGCACAACCCCGCATTGGCCGTAGGTGTCGGTGCTCGAGAGCACCTTGGCGACATCCAGGTGGACGAAGAAGCCGGTTTTGTCGTGGATCACGTTGGCGGCAGGGGCGGCGTCGGCAGCGAATGCCGAGCCAGTGACGAGCAAAGCGGTGAAGCCCAGGGCAATCAGTTTCATGGTGGTGTCTCACGTTTCGGGTTGGCTACCGGGTTGGCAGTGAGCTCACGGTAACCAGGCGACCCCAACAGCCAACCAACAGGATCATGACAAGTTCGTCATTTTTGCCTCGGAACTGACGGGCCAGGTCTCGGCGTTTACAAGCGCCTAAGTGATCCGTAGATTGCAGGGGCCCAGCCCATGAGGAAACCGCGCAGTGTCCAGTCCAAATCCGAGTGTATTTAGCCGGCGTTACCGCGCCTTTCTGTTCGATATGGACGGGACTCTGCTCAACTCCATTGCCGCTGCGGAGCGCGTCTGGGGCATCTGGGCTGCACGGCATGGCTTGGATGTGGAAGCATTTCTGCACACCATTCATGGGGCCCGCGCGATTGATACGATCACCCGCCAGGCGTTGCCGGGTGTCGATCCACAGGTAGAAGCCCAATGGATCACCGAGGCTGAGCTGCACGATGTCGAAGGCATCGTGGCAGTTCCTGGCGCGGTGGCGTTTTTGGCGAGCCTGCCCGCCGATCAATGGGCGTTGGTTACCTCTGCGCCAAAAGCCTTGGCCGTGCGCCGGCTGCAAGCGGCGGGCATCCCTGTGCCGGCGGTACTGGTGACAGCCGAAGACGTGAAGACGGGTAAGCCTGATCCGGCCTGTTATGTGCTGGGAGCCCAGCGCCTGGGTGTGCCGGTGCAAGACTGCCTGGTGTTCGAGGACGCCACAGTGGGTATTCAGGCAGGGGAAGCGGCGGGGGCGGATATCATGGTGGTGACCTCGACACACTTGGCGCCGATGGTGACGGCCCATGCTTGCATCGAGCAATACGGTGCGTTGAAAGCCGGGCGTGGGGCTGATGGCTTGCTGTCCCTGAGTCGGTTAGCGCCGTGACACATGGAAGGCCGAGCCTGTTACCGGTTTCGGCCTTCCAGGCTGTCGATGGGATCGGACAACGCCTGCAGCCGGCTGTTTTTCATACCCTGACGCGACAACACCATTTCCCTGAGGATCTCGGTGGCGAGCCGGTTGATGGCTTCTGTACCGTGATAGTGCGCACGCACGATGCCGGTAATCGCGAAGTGATCGGTCTCTGGGCCGGTCAGCACGGCGGACAGGGTGCCGTCCGCATGCAGCGTGCACTCAACTCTGTAGCTGGGCAGGCGGTCAGCCAAGGCTTTTTCGATTTGGGATTTGTTGAGGGTGTCCATCTGCATTTGCACCTTTGATTGGCTACGCAGAGCAAGGCCAATGATAGGTGGTGCGGCGGCGCTGTAAATACCGGCTATCCGATAGCAGGCAGCAGCGCTCAGCGTGCGGCTTTCCCGCGGGCGCGATGGGCGGCGCGCTGGCGCAACTTGCGCAAGATCACCTTCTGGATGGGCTTGAGGCAGAACACAAGCAGGTAGCCACAGAGCAGAAGCGCCAGATCCACCCAGGAATGGGTGTCGGGATCGGCCCCTTCAACTTCCATTCTCAACCCACACCCGAGTGCCACGAAGACCAGCCCTATCAGCAGGGCAATCATCCAGGATCTTGAAACAAGGGGTTGCGACGCGGCTGGCCTCATCGACGTGTTCCTGAAATGCACTCGGATGGCAGGATAAAGTGTCAGAAATTGGGCTGCCAATAGCGCGACAAGTTCCGGATGCCCTGACAGTTTCATCTTGCAACGAAGGGAAGGTTCAAGGCGCGCTGGTCACGCGGGGGTACGCGAACAGGCCAATTGGGTTTTCGCCAGCCGTTACAGTGAACGAAAAGGCTGGCTACTGGAGGCGTTTCAAGGCGTCTGGTTTTTGTCGGGTGCAGTCAGGCCGGCCTGGATACGTTGGTAAATCTCTTCGCGATGCACGGCAACATCCTTAGGGGCGTTGATGCCGATTCGTACTTGCTGGCCGCTAACGCCCAGGATGGTGATCGTAATGTCATCACCGATGTTTATGCTTTCACCGACTTTGCGGGTGAGTATAAGCATGGACTTCTCCTTGAATTACTTTTAAGGACACATGTTTCAGACAGGGCAGGTGTCGGATGTGTGTAGCTTACTGCGAAGCGCTTCCCTGTGACTGCCTCTTTTAGGACGCGTAGAGGCGACATTAATTCCCATGGCGGTATCATACAGGTCGCGATACATGATTCGCATTGTTTAAGCCAACGTTTATGACGGCCAGAATAGACAGTGAATGGTAAAGTTGCCTCTTTGATCCTCAAAGGAGCAGGGCAGTGCGTAAAGTAGCGATGGCAATTGTGGTGTTGGCGTTGGCCGGATGCGGTGAAGGTAAGTCGGTCGATACCCCCAAGGCCAAGCCTGCCGTGACCGAAAGCCTGCCGCAAGCCGGTGCGATTGCCGCCCAGGAATGGGATATCCGGGTCGGCCCGCCGGACCACAAGTTGCAGGCGATCACCGACCTGACCGCCTGGTTGCTGGAACACGGGTTCAATTTCTATATCGTGAAAGTCGACGGCAAGGATGAGGTGCTGTTGGGGCCGTTCGCGACCAAAGCCGAGGCCGAGGCCAAGCAGGCGCTGCTAAACGAGAAAATGGCGCGGGCCAAGAAAAACGACACCGTGTCGGAGATTATCGAACACAAGGCAGCGCAGTAGCACGCCAGTTGGGCGGGCACCCCCGCCCACGTTCAGCCGCAGGCCTTGAGGTTGACCGGGCCGACGAACTCATTACCACGCCCCATCACGCAAGCCACGGTCTGGTTGCGCTGGCGTTCCCAGGTTTGCACCGGGTAGGTCTTGTTCCAGGCCTCATACAATTGCCGGTCCTGCTTCGACAGGCGCAGGCCGTATTGCTTGCTCATATAAAAATACGTGCGCGCGATCATTCCGCGAATGGACGGGCGCGGCATGACCTTCTTCGCCTTGAAGTCCACCTGGGTCAGGCATGAGCCGTACTGCCCGCTTTGCACCGGCAGCCAGCCAAAGCTGAAGTTGTTACGGTCGCCGTTCACTTCACCGATGCTCGGCACCAGGTTGTGCAGGTCGGCCTCGGCGCGCTTGAACACCTCATCATGGCGCGTGCAGTTTTTTCGCCCGCCATTTTGCCAGCATTGACGCAGATGCCCGATTTGCCAGGCCGGCACGATGTGTTCCCACTCAATGCGCGCGGCGCGGTTGGCGTTTTTACGCGGTATGTAACCGCAGGCTTTCAGGTTCACCCGATTACCGGTGTATTTGCAGCCGCAATAGAATTCAGTGGATTGCGGCGCGTAGAGCTTCCAGGCGATTTTCTTGGCTTCGCTGAAGGTTCGAGGGGCCTGGGCGTTGGCGGTGACGGTAAAAAACAGACAGCACACAGCAATAAAACGGGCACTCATTGAATCAATCTTCCTTCGGCACAACCCAGAAAATCTGCACGCCGCCGTCATCTCGATAGGCGAGGGTGACGTTGTCGTTTTCCGCAATCTCTTCCAGTAAACGTTGCCAATCGTTCTCCGGCTCATCGGGTAAACGGAAGATCAACGCGGCCTTGGCTTTCTGCGCGTTGGTCGAATTGATGATTTTTTGCACGCGGATGGCCAGGCGCTGGTAGGCGTCAGGCGTGGTAGATGCTGCGGAAGAGGGCTTTGCCACAGGGTGTTCCTTAATTGGCTGTACGCACATACAGTATTTAACTGTAGGCAATTTCGCAACTGCTTAAATTTCAAGAAGTTCGTCTGACAGCGAATCAGGAAGTTTGTTGAGAAGGGCGGGCAGCAATTGTAGGAGCGAGCTTGCTCGCGAAGAACGTTAGCGATAACGCGTAAAGCTTGACTTAACGCGGCGCTATCAAGTTTTTCGCGAGCAAGCTCGCTCCTACGGGTGAATCAGCAGGGATCAGTATTCCCAGAAGATCCGTTGCAGTTCCTTGCTGTCCTGGGTCTTGGTCAGGGCGACCATCGCCAGGATGCGGGCTTTCTGCGGGTTCAGGTCAAGGGCGGCGACCCAGTCGTATTTGTCGTCTGGCTGTTCGGCGTTACGCAGAACCATGCCACCGGCGTTGACGTGGGAAGAGCGAATGATCTGCACGCCTTGTTTACGCAGTTCCACCAGCGCTGGAACCACCTTGGACGATACCGAGCCATTGCCGGTACCGGCGTGAATGATCGCTTTGGCACCCGCTTGGGCCAGTGCTTTGTAGGCGGTGTCGCTCACGTTGCCGTAGCCGTAGGCAATTTCAACGTCAGGCAGGCTTTTGATGGTTTTGATGTCGAACTCAGAATCCATGGTGTGACGCTTGGCCGGCAGGCGGAACCAGTAGGATTTGCCTTCAACGACCATGCCCATTGGGCCCCATGGGCTCTTGAAGGCTTCGGTCTTGATGTTGATCATCTTGCTGACGTCGCGACCCGATTGGATCTCGTCGTTCATGGTCACCAGCACGCCTTTGCCGCGGGCTTCCTTGCTACCCGCGACCGCAACAGCGTTGTACAGGTTGAGCATGCCGTCTGCCGACATCGCGGTGCCTGGGCGCATGGAGCCGACCACCACGATAGGCTTGTCGGTTTTTTCTACCAGGTTCAGGAAGTAGGCGGTTTCTTCAAGAGTATCGGTGCCGTGGGTGATCACGATGCCATCCACGTCCTTGTTGTCGGCCAGTTCGGCGACACGGCGACCCAGTTGCAGCAGGTTTTCGTTGTTGATGCTTTCCGACGCAATTTGCATGACTTGTTCGCCGCGAACGTTGGCGATCTGGCTAAGCTCAGGAACGCCGGCGATCAGTTGTTCGATGCCGACTTTGGCCGCTTGGTAAGTGGCACTGTTGGCCGCACTGGCGCCAGCGCCAGCGATGGTACCGCCGGTGGCGAGGATGACCACGTTGGACAGTTTGGTCTTGCTTTCAACTTCCTTTGCCTGGGCGGCAACGGGGAACAGCAGCAGAAGGGCCAGGGCGCCCGGAATAACGTTCTTCAATGCAGATTTCATTATTTTTCTCTCTGGTTTTTGATGAGTGCTGTAGCAGGTTCATCTAGAACACCCGGGCGGTTCTGAACGCCGCGAGGTGCTGAGAAAGAGCAGGATTTGTACCAGGCTGAGCATGTTGGTTTTTTTAAATTAACTTATTGATTTAAAACAACTTAAAGTAATATTTCGGTTTGATGGGGTGCGGCGCTGTCCGGCTTTCCGAACGAGAAGGGCTGTGGTGTTCGGTTGTCCGAAAGCCTTCACGATTTGTCCGGGCACCCTGTGTGATCATTCGCCGCACAGTCTGTCGTTTCAGAGAACGGTCAGGCAGGGCGAATTTGCTTAAACGTATCAGCGGTCAGTAGCTAAAGTGTGAGCTTGGAGGGCGCCCATGAAAGGCTTGCTGCTACCGTTGACAAATCTCGACAAGGTTCTCATAGTTTGCTCAACGCAAACGTTTGCGAGATGTTTCACTGCGCCCTTGGCACATCGTCACAGCTCGTATCAGCCGCCCAGGTGGGAGGGCTGCCGAAGGGGTCTTCGGTGCAAGCGTTGCTCACAATAATCATAAGATCGGAGTGAACCCATGAAGCTGCCATTTGCTGGACGTCTTCTTGCTGTTGCTGTGCTTGCTGCCGCATCCGCCGCTTTGCCTCTCTCTTCTGCATTTGCCGATGACGCTGCCAAAACGCCTACCGTGGGTTTGGTGATGAAGTCCCTTGCCAATGAGTTTTTTGTCACCATGACCGACGGTGCGAAGGACTACCAGAAAGCGCATCCTACAGAATTCAAGTTGATCTCCAACGGCATCAAGAACGAGACCGATACCAGCGCGCAGATCGCCATCGTCAACGAAATGATCAACGCCAAGGTCGATGCGCTTGTCATCGCTCCCGCCGACTCCAAGGCACTCGCCAGTGTGCTGAAGAAAGCTTCCGATGCCGGTATCAAAGTCGTCAACATCGACAACCGCCTGGACCCGGATGTCCTCAAAAGCAAAAACCTCGATATCCCGTTCGTAGGCCCGGATAACCGCAAAGGCTCCAAACTGGTGGGCGACTACCTGGCCAAGCAACTGGCCGCCGGTGACAAGGTCGGCATCATCGAGGGCGTACCCACTACCACCAATGCCCAGCAGCGCACCGCAGGCTTCAAGGATGCGATGGACGCGGCGGGCATGAAGATTGTTTCCACCCAATCCGGTAACTGGGAAATCGACCAGGGCAACAAGATCGCGGCAGCGATGCTGAGCGAAACGCCAGATATCAAGGCGCTGTTGGCCGGTAACGACAACATGGCTCTGGGCGCTGTTTCCGCCGTGCGTGCGGCAGGCAAGGCCGGCAAGGTGTTGGTGGTGGGTTACGACAACATTGACGCGATCAAGCCAATGCTCAAGGACGGCCGCGTGTTGGCCACCGCTGACCAGGCCGCCGCCCAGCAAGCCGTGTTCGGTATCCAGAACGCGCTGAAGCTGGTCAAGGGTGAGAAAGTCGATGCCAAAGATGGCGTGATCGAAACCCCGGTCGAACTCGTCATCAAGCAGTAATCCTGGCAGTACCCAACAGCGCCCGCTCGTCCTGAGCGGGCGCCTGGAGATTTTCCTATGTCATCTTCCGCCCCGAACGCTGTCCTCTCGGTCAGCGGTATCGGTAAGACCTATGCCCAACCGGTTCTGTCCGACATCACCCTGACGCTCAATCGCGGGGAAGTGCTGGCGCTGACCGGTGAAAACGGCGCAGGCAAAAGTACCTTGTCGAAGATCATCGGCGGCCTGGTCACGCCCACCACCGGGCACATGCAATTCAATGGTCAGGATTACGCCCCCGCCAGCCGCACCCAGGCCGAAGCCTTGGGCGTGCGCATGGTCATGCAGGAGCTCAACCTGCTGCCGACGCTGACCGTGGCTGAAAACCTGTTCCTGGATAACCTGCCAAGCCGCTGTGGCTGGATCAGCCGCAAACAACTGCGCAAGGCCGCGATCGAAGCCATGGCCCAAGTCGGCCTGGACGCGATCGACCCGGACACGCTGGTGGGCAGCCTGGGCATTGGTCACCAGCAGATGGTCGAGATTGCCCGTAACCTGATCGGCGACTGCCATGTACTGATCCTCGATGAGCCCACGGCGATGCTCACCGCCCGTGAAGTCGAGATGCTGTTCGAACAAATCACCCGCCTGCAGGCCCGAGGCGTGGCGATCATTTATATTTCGCACCGGCTCGAAGAGCTGGCCCGTGTCGCCCAGCGCATTGCGGTATTGCGCGACGGCAAGCTGGTCTGCGTCGAGCCGATGGCCAATTACAACAGTGAGCAGTTGGTGACCTTGATGGTCGGTCGCGAACTGGGCGAACACATCGACCTGGGCCCGCGCACCATCGGTGGCCCGGCCTTGACGGTGACGG
Source organism: Pseudomonas sp. FJ2-5-13 (assembly GCF_029201605.1). NCBI lineage: Bacteria > Pseudomonadati > Pseudomonadota > Gammaproteobacteria > Pseudomonadales > Pseudomonadaceae > Pseudomonas > Pseudomonas sp. FJ2-5-13. Next base: position 3,932,764 of record NZ_CP104045.1, on the reverse strand, counting down.
GCCTGACCCGTTCGGACAAGGTTCGCGATGTGTCCTTTGAAGTGCGCGCCGGTGAAATCTATGGCATTTCCGGCCTGATCGGCGCCGGCCGCACCGAATTGCTGCGCCTGATCTTCGGCGCCGACCCGGCCGACAGCGGCACCGTGGCCTTGGGTTCGCCGGCCAAGGTGGTGAGTATTCGCTCTCCGGTTGACGCAGTCGGTCATGGTATTGCCTTGATCACCGAAGACCGCAAGGGTGAGGGTCTGCTGCTGACCCAATCCATCAGCGCCAACATCGCCCTGGGCAACATGCCGGAAATTTCCGGCGGTGGCGTCGTCAACAGCCGCAACGAAACTGCTCTGGCCAAGCGCCAGATCGATGCCATGCGTATCCGCAGTTCCAGCCCGACGCAACTGGTGTCCGAGCTATCGGGTGGTAACCAGCAAAAGGTGGTGATTGGCCGCTGGCTGGAGCGCGATTGCGCGGTGATGCTCTTTGATGAGCCCACCCGCGGCATCGACGTCGGTGCCAAGTTCGACATCTATGCCTTGCTCGGTGAACTGACCCGCCAGGGCAAAGCGCTGGTGGTGGTGTCCAGTGACCTGCGTGAGCTGATGCTTATCTGTGACCGCATTGGTGTGTTGTCTGCCGGGCGCCTGATCGAGACCTTTGAGCGTGACAGCTGGACCCAGGACGAATTGCTCGCCGCCGCCTTTGCCGGCTATCAGAAACGTGATGCGCTGCTCAACGAAGCAGCGCCTAGGAATACCCCATGAAAACAAACATTTCCCCTGGTAAAACTGGCGGCAACTTCTATGGCCTGGGTACCTACCTGGGGCTGGCGGGTGCGTTGCTGGCGATGATTGCGCTGTTCTCGGTGCTCAGCGATCACTTCCTGTCCTATGACACCTTCAGCACCCTGGCCAACCAGATCCCGGACCTGATGGTGCTGGCGGTGGGCATGACCTTCATCCTGATCATTGGCGGCATCGACCTGTCCGTGGGCTCGGTACTGGCATTGGCGGCCTCGGCAGTCAGCGTGGCGATCCTGGGCTGGGGCTGGAGCGTGTTGCCCGCTGCTCTGCTGGGCATGGGTTGCGCGGCGTTGGCCGGCACTATCACCGGTTCCATCACGGTGGCCTGGCGCATTCCGTCATTTATCGTATCCCTCGGCGTGCTGGAGATGGCCCGCGGCGTGGCCTACCAGATGACGGGCTCGCGCACCGCTTATATCGGTGACTCGTTTGCCTGGCTGTCCAACCCGATTGCCTTTGGTATTTCCCCGTCGTTTATCATCGCGCTGCTGGTGATCATCGCGGCCCAATTGGTACTGACCCGTACGGTCTTCGGCCGTTACCTGATCGGCATCGGCACCAACGAAGAAGCGGTGCGCCTGGCGGGCATCAATCCCAAGCCTTACAAGATCCTGGTGTTCAGCCTGATGGGCCTGTTGGCCGGTGTGGCGGCGCTGTTTCAGATTTCGCGCCTGGAAGCGGCGGACCCGAACGCAGGGTCGGGCCTGGAGCTGCAAGTGATCGCCGCCGTGGTGATCGGTGGCACCAGCCTGATGGGCGGGCGTGGTTCGGTCATCAGCACGTTCTTCGGCGTGTTGATCATTTCGGTCTTGGCGGCTGGGCTGGCGCAGATCGGCGCGACGGAGCCGACTAAACGCATCATTACCGGTGCTGTGATCGTGATTGCCGTGGTCCTCGACACTTACCGCAGCCAGCGCGCCAGTCGGCGGGGCTGAACCATGGCAACGATCAAAGATGTGGCAGCGCTTGCAGGTATTTCCTACACCACCGTGTCCCATGTGGTGAACAAGACGCGCCCGGTGAGCGAGCCGGTACGCATCAAGGTCGAGGCGGCGATCAAGCAGTTGGACTACGTGCCCAGTGCCGTCGCACGCTCGCTCAAGGCCAAGACCACGGCGACCATCGGCCTGCTGGTGCCCAACAGCCTCAACCCGTATTTTGCCGAACTGGCCCGGGGTATCGAGGATTACTGCGAGCGTAATGGCTATTGCGTGATCCTTTGCAACTCGGATGACGACGCAGAGAAACAGCGCAGCTACTTACGCGTGTTGCTGGAAAAACGCGTCGACGGCTTGATCGTGACCTCCGTGGGTGGCGATGACAGTGGCCTTGCCGCGGGTTTGAGTGCAGTGCGCACGCCCATGGTGATTGTCGACCGGGCGCTGGATGGGATTGATGTGGACCTGGTGCGCATCGATCACGAGGAGGGCGCTTACCTGGCGACCCGGCACTTGTTGGAATTGGGCCACCGCGACATCGCCTGTATCGGCGGCCCGGGGCATACCCGCGTGGCGCAGATGCGCCTGGCGGGTTACCAGCGTGCATTGCGCGAGGCGGGCATCGAGGTGTTGGCCAGTCGTACACTGGAAAGCGATTTCACCAGCACGGGCGGGTATGCCGCAGCCGTACAGTTATTATCGCAACACCCGCCCAGCGCGATTTTCGCCAGCAACGATATGATCGGGTTTGGCGTGCTGCGCGCCGCCGCCGAGCGCAATGTGCGGGTGCCGGGCGAGCTGTCGGTCATCGGTTTCGATGACATTCAGATGGGGCGCTACGTCTACCCGGCGCTGACAACGGTCGGCCAGTCGATCCTGCAATTGGGGGAGACGGCCGCCGAATTATTACTGCAACGAATAGCAACACCCCAACTGCCGATCGATCAACGTATCGTGACGCCCAGTATTGTTTTGCGTGAGTCGACCGCGCCATTGGCTGATGTGTTCGCCCAATACCGCTGAACCGAATTGATGAGTACTGATGTATGCCAGCAAAAGTAGTGGTAATAGGCAGCTTGAACATGGACCTGGTCACCCGCGCCAGCCGCTTGCCGCGTGCCGGTGAAACCCTGATCGGCCAGACGTTCTCCACTGTGCCCGGTGGCAAGGGCGCCAACCAGGCCGTCGCCTCGGCACGCCTGGGGGCTAGTGTCGCAATGGTGGGGTGCATCGGTACCGACGCCTACGGCAGCCAATTGCGCGATGCGCTGCTGGTGGAAGGGATCGATTGCCAGGCAGTCAGCACGGTGGAGGGCTCCAGCGGTGTGGCGTTGATCGTGGTCGATGACAGCAGCCAGAACGCCATTGTCATTGTGGCCGGCAGCAACGGTGAGTTGACGCCTGCGTCGCTGCGAAGGTGCGACGCTGTGCTGCAGACGGCCGACGTGATCATCTGTCAGCTTGAGGTGCCAATGGAGACCGTTGGGTATGCGCTCAAGCGGGGTCGCGAGCTGGGCAAGACGGTCATCCTCAATCCGGCCCCGGCAAGCGGACCGTTGCCCGCTGATTGGTATGCCTCGATCGATTATCTGATCCCCAATGAAAGCGAGGCCAGCGCTCTAAGCGGCGTGACGGTCGACTCCCTCGACAGCGCCAAGGTCGCCGCGACCGCGCTGATCAGGGCGGGTGCTGGCAAGGTCATCATCACCCTGGGCGCCCAGGGCGCGCTGTTTGCCGACGGCAAGGGCTTTGAGCACCTGGTGGCGCCGAAGGTCAAAGCGGTGGATACCACCGCTGCTGGCGATACCTTTGTTGGTGGCTTTGCCGCCGCGCTGGCCGCGGGCCAGAGCGAAGCCCAGGCGATCCGTTTTGGCCAGGTGGCGGCGGCGTTGTCAGTGACCCGCGCCGGCGCTCAGCCTTCCATTCCTACGCTGCACGACGTACAAGGTTTTGTACCCGCATGAAAAAGACTCCTTTGCTGAATATCGCCCTGTCGCGCGTGATCGCGTCCCTGGGCCACGGCGACATCCTGATCATCGGCGATGCCGGCTTGCCGGTGCCTCCCGGCGTCGAATTGATCGACCTGGCACTGACCCAGGGCATCCCGGACTTCATCAGCACCTTGCGCATCGTGCTTAGCGAAATGCAGGTGGAAAGCCATGTGCTGGCAGAAGAGATCCTGCTGAAGCAACCGCCCGCGCTGACTTCGCTAAATGCGCTCACTGAGCAGGCTGCATTGGGCGAAAGACGCCTGCTCAGCCATGACCAATTCAAGCAATTGAGCCGCAATGCCCGCGCCGTGGTGCGCACTGGCGAGTGCCGGCCGTACTGCAATATCGCGCTGGTGTCCGGCGTAACGTTCTAGCGTCCCCCCCAATGACAAGGAGTGCTTTATGCAACGTGGTCTACCTACCCTGAAAAACCTGTTCCGGAGTGTTCTGCTTTTGTCCGCGCTCACTGCTGCAAGCGCCCAAGCGGCGGAAAAAATCGACCTGATCATCGACACCGACCCGGGTGCCGACGATGTGGTGGCCTTGCTGTTTGCCATGGCTTCGCCGCAGGAGTTGAGCATTCGTGCGCTGACCACCGTGGCCGGCAATGTGCGCCTGGACAAGACCTCGCGCAACGCGCGCCTGGCGCGTGAGTGGGCAGGGCGCGAGGACATCCCGGTGTACGCCGGTGCGCCAGCGCCGCTGCTGCGCAAACCGATCTACGCCGAGAATATCCATGGCAAGGAAGGCATCTCGGGCGTCACGGTGCATGAGCCGAAAAAAGGCCTGGCCGAAGGCAATGCCGTCGACTACCTGATCAAAACCCTGAGCAGCGCCAAGCCGCACAGCATCACCATCGCCATGCTCGGCCCGCAGACCAACCTGGCACTGGCACTGACTCAAGCGCCCGAAATCACCCAAGGCATCAAGGAAGTGGTCGTGATGGGCGGCGCCCACTTCAACGGCGGCAATATCACCCCAGTGGCTGAGTTCAACCTGTTCGCCGATCCGGTGGCGGCTGAGATCGTGCTCAAAAGCGGTGTGAAATTGACTTACCTGCCGTTGGACGTGACCCATAAAGTCCTCACCAGCGACGCCCGCCTGAAGAAAATTGCCGACCTGAACAACAACGCGAGCAAGGTCGTCAGCAGTATTCTGAATGAGTACGTCAAAGGCGATATGGAGCACTACGGCATTCCCGGTGGCCCGGTCCACGACGCTACCGTGGTGGCGTACCTGCTCAAGCCTTCGCTGTTCAGCGGTCGTGAGGCCAATGTGGTGGTCGACAGCCGCGAAGGCCCGACCTTCGGCCAGACCATCGTCGATTGGTACGACGGCCTCAAGCAGCCCAAGAATGTGTTCTGGGTTGAGAATGGCGACGCCCAGGGCTTCTTCGATCTGCTGACCGAGCGCCTGGCACGACTGAAGTAAGGTGTTTTACCGGGCGGCGCTCGTCGCCCGGTTCTATTCGCGCTCTTGGGCGCCCCCGTAATCGGCCGGGTATTTCTCGAATATCTGGCCGATGAACGCTTGCGCCGCCTGGGTGCCCAGTTCCTTGACCAGCAGGTCGATACCAATGATCGCCAGTTCTTCCGGGCTTCCGGGGCTGTAGGAACTTTGCCCTTGGGGCCACTTGGCTTTGATGTCGGCTTGAAGCGTTACGGTGGTCATGGAAATCTCACGGGCTGAAAATGCGGGGCAGTGCACTGGAACGCTGTTCCAGAGGGGCGCAGTTAAGCATTTTGTACGGCATTTGGCACTGCTACTTAGGCATGACGCAGAGGCTGTGCGACACTGTCTGCCTGTTAAATGGCCGGGAAACACCGCGTGCAAATCGATTTGAGCAAGCCCGACAACCTGACGCTGGACGCCGTGCGCCAACTGCTTGGCAGCGCCAGTGACGACGAACATACCCAACTGCGGGTGACCAAAAAAGGCGTCGCCTACATTTCTTCCGGCGTAGTCGGGGGTGCTGATATCGATGGCCTGCTGTTTCGCCTGGAGACCTGGGCCAGAGGTTCCGGCTATGTCGGCAAGGTGGCAGCCAGCGATGAAGTCTGGGTTATGCAGATTTTCAACGCGCTGAAGCAGAATTGGCCTACGCCTTCGTCTGACTACATCGACATCTACTGAATACGTTCATATCTAGTCACGATTCACCGAGCGATTGCATGCCGGGACTCAGGCAGACTTGCCTACAGGCGGTTAACGTCTTGAAACCAATCGCTTTGACTGCTGTCGCACGATCTCTGTCCACTTTTTATCATAGGAGGCTTCATGCCTTGGAAGCTCGCATCATTCGGTACTTTGTTGGCTGCGCTCGCGTTGGCAGGTTGCAGCACCCCGGGTGCCTCTGAGCCAGGCAAAGCTGCCACCGCGACCGATGCCGGTCATAGCCGCTGTGAGTCGAAGGCTGCAGAGTTCGCCATCGGCCAGAAAGCCTCGCCTCAATTGCTGGAACAGGCCCGCACGCGTGCCGGCGCGCAGAATGCACGCATTCTCAAGCCCAATGACATGATCACACTGGAGTATCGCTCCGACCGCTTGAACCTGAACACCGACAACAACCTGGTGATCAACCGGGTTAACTGCGGCTGATGCGGCTTTTGCATCACCCATAAAAAACCCCGTCACATGGACGGGGTTTTTTTAGCTCAGCGCAGAATTACTCTGGGCGAACCTGTGCAGCTTGCATACCCTTTTGGCCTTTCTCAGCCACGAAGGAAACGGTTTGGCCTTCTTTCAGGCTTTTGAAACCGTCGCTTTCGATAGCTTTGAAGTGTACGAACAGGTCGTCACCGCCACCTTGAGGAGTGATGAAGCCGAAGCCTTTTTCATCGTTGAACCATTTAACGGTGCCGGTTTGGCGATTAGACATGGTGTATCTCCAAGAAACATATATTTTCAGTAGTGCTGTGCTGCTCAGGCCAACTGGGCACACTGGGCTATCATAGTCGAAATGTTCGGCTTGGGAGCCCCCCCAAGGCACTGTTTGCTAATCAATCGCTTTGCGTTTGATCCGTCTTTAGGCTGAAAGCCCCGATTTACGGGGCTTTGCGACGAAATATCAGCTGTTAAAAAAAGCCGTAAAACCTGCATAATTTGTGCGAAATGGCAGTTTTCAGGCTGTTTTTCCAGCGAAATGACCGTCGAATCGTCAGCCAATCTTACTTTTTCTTCACCACTTTGCAGGACGAAATAGCCGCGACTGCTTTGTTTTTAAGCTCCGGGCTGGCGTTCTGGTTGGTCATCAATTCCTTGATCTCGGCAGTGCTCAATTCGGCATTGATCTTGTCAGCGCCACATTCACAGTGGGCTTTGGCAGTTTTGACGTCCACGTTCTGGCTGGCGGCGGCACTGCAGTCGTTGACGAAGGCGTCACGGGCGCCAGCTGGCCAGTTGGAAGGGGCTGCAGCCTGCGCGCCGAGGGAAAGGAGGCTCAGGGTAGCGGCGACAGCGAGGGTAGAGGTAAAACGCATCATGGGATGCTCCTTTGGGTCGAGGACGAACGGCGATTCTCAGTGGCTTTGAGGCCTCACGTACAGCTCAAGTTCACTTTCGCAGCTATAAAGCCACGAATTGCTCTTTCCCCAACGCTTGGCCGACGCGATGACCGTTCATCTGTGCTAGCATCCTCGCCTGGCTATTTCCCGGCGCGCCATTTGCCGCCTTGCCAGGTTCTTTTTGTTCACTCCAGTCACTCTGGTTCGATTATCGGTTGGCCGAAAGGCTCCTGCCGCTGTAAGGCAGGCGTTCAGCATTGAACGGCCTGGTGTTGGATCTTGTACTGGCTCATCCCAACCCACGTGACCTTTGGTAGGGGTCACCACTAGGAGAGGAGGCGCCATGCCAACTATTACTCTTCCCGACGGCAGTCAACGTTCATTCGATCATCCGGTTTCCGTAGCCGAGGTCGCCGCATCCATTGGTGCAGGCCTGGCAAAGGCCACCGTGGCCGGCAAGGTCGACGGCAAGCTGGTTGACGCCAGCGACCTGATCACCAGCGACGCCAGCCTGCAAATCATCACGCCCAAGGATCAGGAGGGGCTGGAGATCATTCGCCACTCTTGCGCGCACTTGATTGGCCATGCGGTCAAGCAACTGTACCCAACCGCCAAGATGGTGATCGGCCCGGTCATTGAAGAAGGCTTCTATTACGACATCGCCTATGAGCGTCCTTTTACTCCGGACGACTTGGCGGCCATCGAGCAGCGCATGCACGCGCTGATCGAAAAAGATTACGACGTCATCAAGAAAGTCACCCCGCGTGCCGAAGTGATCGACGTGTTTACCGCGCGTGGCGAGGACTACAAGCTGCGCCTGGTGGAAGACATGCCGGACGAGCAGGCCATGGGCCTGTACTACCACGAAGAATATGTCGACATGTGCCGCGGCCCGCACGTGCCGAACACGCGCTTTCTCAAGTCGTTCAAGCTGACCAAGCTGTCCGGTGCCTACTGGCGCGGTGATGCGAAGAACGAACAACTGCAACGGATCTACGGCACGGCCTGGGCTGACAAGAAGCAGCTGGCCGCCTATATCCAGCGCATCGAAGAAGCCGAAAAACGCGACCATCGCAAGATCGGCAAGCGCCTGAACCTGTTCCACCTTCAGGAAGAGGCGCCGGGCATGGTGTTCTGGCACCCGAATGGCTGGACCCTGTACCAAGTGCTTGAGCAGTACATGCGCAAGGTGCAGCGCGAAAACGGCTACCTGGAGATCAAGACTCCACAGGTGGTTGATCGCAGCCTGTGGGAGAAATCCGGGCACTGGGCCAACTATGCCGACAACATGTTCACCACCCAGTCGGAAAACCGCGACTACGCCATCAAGCCGATGAACTGCCCGTGCCACGTGCAGGTCTTCAACCAGGGCCTGAAGAGCTACCGCGAGTTGCCGATGCGCCTGGCCGAGTTTGGTGCCTGCCACCGTAACGAGCCATCCGGTGCGCTGCACGGCATCATGCGCGTGCGTGGCTTCACCCAGGACGATGCCCACATCTTCTGCACCGAAGAGCAGATGCAGGCCGAGTCCGCCGCGTTCATCAAGCTGACCATGGACGTTTATCGCGATTTCGGCTTTACCGAAGTCGAGATGAAGCTGTCCACTCGTCCGGAAAAACGCGTCGGTTCCGACGAGCTGTGGGATCGCGCCGAAGCGGCACTGGCGGCAGCGCTCGACAGTGCGGGCCTTGCATACGATCTGCAGCCGGGTGAGGGCGCCTTCTACGGTCCGAAGATCGAGTTTTCGCTCAAAGATTGCCTTGGCCGTGTCTGGCAGTGTGGTACCCTGCAGCTCGATTTTAACCTGCCGATCCGTCTGGGAGCCGAATACGTCTCCGAAGACAACAGCCGTAAACACCCGGTTATGCTGCACCGGGCGATCCTCGGCTCGTTCGAACGGTTCGTCGGTATCCTGATCGAGCACTACGAGGGCGCGTTCCCTGCGTGGCTGGCTCCGACCCAGGCAGTGATCATGAATATCACTGATAAACAGGCAGATTTTGCCGCTGAAGTTGAAAAAACTCTCAACGAAAGCGGGTTTCGTGCCAAGTCCGACTTGAGAAATGAAAAGATCGGCTTTAAAATCCGCGAGCATACCTTGCTCAAGGTTCCCTATCTCTTGGTTATCGGAGATCGGGAAGTCGAGATGCAGACTGTCGCTGTGCGTACTCGTGAAGGTGCTGACCTGGGCTCGATGCCCGTCGCCCAGTTCGCTGAGTTCCTCGCGCAAGCGGTTTCCCGGCGTGGTCGCCCAGATTCGGAGTAATTATTATTAAGCGTGAAATGAGACAAGATAAACGAGCTGCACCGAAAGCCCCGATCAACGAGAATATCTCGGCACGCGAGGTTCGGTTAATTGGCGCTGATGGCGAGCAGATTGGCATCGTCTCGATTGATGAAGCGCTTCGTATTGCAGAAGAGTCCAAGCTGGACCTGGTGGAAATCTCCGCCGATGCAATCCCACCTGTTTGTCGGGTGATGGACTACGGCAAATCGATCTTCGAAAAGAAGAAGCAGGTTGCCGCAGCGAAGAAGAACCAGAAGCAGATTCAAGTAAAAGAAATCAAGTTTCGTCCAGGGACGGAGGAAGGGGATTACCAGGTAAAACTGCGCAACCTGGTACGTTTCCTGAGTGATGGGGACAGGGCCAAGGTATCCTTGCGATTCCGCGGCCGTGAGATGGCCCACCAGGAGCTGGGGATGGAACTCCTCAAGCGGGTTGAAGCTGACCTGCTCGAGTACGGTTCGGTCGAACAGCATCCTAAGATGGAAGGACGCCAGCTTATTATGGTCATCGCCCCGAAAAAGAAGAAGTAATCAACAGGGCACGGCAGGCCTTCTGATTATGTTTATCAACTGAATGCGGAGTACCGAACATGCCAAAGATGAAAACTAAAAGTGGTGCTGCTAAGCGGTTTCTGAAAACTGCTAACGGCATCAAGCACAAGCACGCTTTCAAGAGCCACATCCTGACCAAAATGTCGACCAAGCGTAAGCGTCAACTGCGCGGTAGCAGCTTGCTGCATCCGTCTGACGTGGCAAAAGTCGAGCGCATGCTGCGCCTTCGTTAATTTTGGTTCAAGAATAGAGGAAGTAACTCATGGCTCGTGTAAAGCGTGGCGTCATGGCCCGTAAGCGTCACAAAAAAATTCTGAAACTTGCTAAAGGCTACTACGGCGCGCGTTCACGCGTATTCCGTGTTGCCAAGCAAGCGGTAATCAAGGCAGGCCAATACGCCTACCGCGACCGTCGTCAGAAAAAACGTCAGTTCCGCGCTCTGTGGATCGCTCGTATCAACGCTGGTGCACGTGTTAACGGTCTGTCCTACAGCCGTTTCATCGCTGGCCTGAAAAAAGCGTCCATCGAAATCGACCGTAAGGTTCTGGCTGAACTGGCCGTGAACGAAAAAGCGGTGTTTGCTGCGATTGTCGAGAAAGCTAAAGCCTCCTTGGCTTAAGTACCCCCGACAGTCACCCTGGGCTACTCCTGTGGCCCAAGGTGGTAAACGTCATAAATAGGGGAAGAGCCTTCAAGCTCTTCCCCTATTTTGTATCTGGAGTCTGTACATGGAAAACCTGGACGCGCTCGTCGCCCAAGCCCTTGAGGCTGTGCAAAGCGCTGAAGATGTAAATGCCCTGGAGCAAATCCGGGTTCACTACCTTGGCAAGAAAGGTGAATTGACTCAGGTGATGAAGACCCTGGGAAATCTGCCTGCTGAAGAGCGTCCGCAAGTCGGTGCGCTGATCAACGTCGCCAAGGAGCGTGTCACAGAGGTTCTCAATGCGCGCAAGGCGTCGCTTGAGGAGGCCGATCTTGCGGCCAAGCTCGCCGCCGAGTCCATTGACGTGACCTTGCCTGGTCGTGGCCAGGCCTCGGGCGGTCTGCATCCGATCACCCGGACTCTGGAACGTATCGAACAGTTCTTCACCCACATCGGCTACGGCATTGCCGAAGGCCCTGAGGTCGAAGACGACTACCACAACTTCGAGGCGCTCAACATCCCAGGCCATCACCCGGCCCGGTCGATGCACGACACCTTCTATTTCAACGCCAACATGCTGCTGCGCACCCATACCTCGCCGGTACAGGTCCGCACCATGGAAGCGAACAAGCCGCCGATCCGCATTGTCTGCCCAGGCCGTGTGTACCGTAGCGACTCGGATATCACCCATTCGCCGATGTTCCACCAGGTCGAAGGCCTGCTGGTTGATCGCGATATCAATTTCGCCGACCTCAAAGGCACCATCGAAGAGTTCCTGCGGGTGTTCTTCGAAAAAGAGTTGGCGGTACGTTTCCGTCCTTCGTTCTTCCCGTTCACCGAGCCATCCGCTGAAGTCGACATGGAATGCGTGATGTGCAGCGGTAAAGGCTGCCGTGTGTGCAAGCAGACCGGCTGGCTGGAAGTAATGGGCTGCGGCATGGTTCACCCCAACGTGCTGCGCATGTCCGGGATCGACCCGGAAGAGTTCTCGGGCTTTGCCTTCGGCATGGGCGTTGAGCGTCTGGCCATGCTGCGTTACGGCGTGAACGACTTGCGTCTGTTCTTCGACAACGACTTGCGGTTCCTCGCGCAATTTCGCTAGTCGTAACGAATCTTTAGGAGAGCAGGATGAAATTCAGTGAACAATGGTTGCGTGGCTGGGTAAGCCCGCAGGTAGATCGCGACGAGCTGGTTGCTCGTCTGTCGATGGCCGGTCTTGAGGTCGATAGCGTTACGCCGGCCGCCGGTGTTTTCAGTGGCGTGGTGGTGGGCGAGGTGTTGAGCACCGAGCAGCACCCGGATGCCGACAAATTGCGTGTGTGCCAGGTCAGCAACGGTTCGGAAACCTTTCAGGTCGTGTGCGGAGCGCCTAACGTGCGCCCGGGCCTGAAGATCCCGTTCGCCATGATCGGCGCCCAGTTGCCGGGCGACTTCAAGATCAAGAAGGCCAAGCTGCGTGGCGTTGAATCCAACGGAATGCTGTGCTCCCAGGCCGAGCTGCAAGTAGGTGAGGGCAATGATGGCCTGATGGAGCTGCCGGCCGACGCGCCAGTGGGTCAGGACATTCGTGCTTACCTGGAACTGGAAGACGCCAGCATCGAGGTCGACCTGACCCCCAACCGCGGCGACTGCCTGTCCCTGGCTGGCCTGGCCCGTGAAGTGGGTGCGCTGTACAACGCGCCTGTCACCCGTCCAGTGGTTGCTGCCGTGCCGGCGGTACACGACGAAGTACGCTCGATTGAAGTATTGGCGCCCAACGCTTGCCCGCGTTACCTGGGGCGTGTGATCCGTAACGTCGACCTGTCCAAGCCAACCCCGCTGTGGATGGTCGAGCGCCTGCGTCGTGCCGACGTGCGCAGCATCGACGCCGCCGTCGACATCACCAACTACGTGATGCTTGAACTGGGCCAGCCGTTGCACGCGTTCGATCTTGCCGAAATCAACGGCGGCATCCGCGTGCGTATGGCCGAAGAGGGTGAGAAGCTGGTGCTGCTCGATGGTCAGGAAGTCAGCCTGCGTGCCGATACCCTCGTGATCGCCGACCACGCACGCGCCCTGGCGATTGCCGGCGTGATGGGTGGCGAGCACAGCGGTGTATCCGCGACCACCCGTGATGTATTCCTTGAAAGTGCGTTCTTCGACCAGATCGCGATCGCTGGCAAGGCCCGTTCCTACGGTCTGCACACCGATGCGTCGCACCGCTACGAGCGTGGTGTGGATTGGAAACTCGCCCGTGAAGCCATGGAGCGCGCCACCGGCCTGCTGCTGGAAATCACCGGTGGCGAAGCCGGCCCGATCACCGAAACCGTCAGCGAACAGTACCTGCCGTCGATTGCGCCGATCACCTTGCGTGCCAAAAGCGTTGAGCAGATGCTCGGCCTGGTCATTGAGCCGGCTGAAATCGAGCAACTGCTGTCTGCGCTTGGCCTGGGTATTTCTGCGGGCGGGGAAGGGCAGTGGCAGGTTGCAGTACCTAGCCATCGCTTCGACATCAGCCTGGAAGTCGACCTGATCGAAGAGCTGGCGCGCCTGTACGGCTACAACCGCCTGCCGGTTCGCTATCCGCAAGCACGCCTGGCACCGCAACCCAAGGCCGAAGCGCGTGCGCACCTGCCTGAACTGCGTCGTTTGCTGGTTGCCCGTGGTTACCAGGAAGCAGTGACCTATAGCTTCATTGATCCAAAACAGTTCGAACTGTTCAACCCTGGCGTAGAGCCGTTGCTGCTGGCCAACCCGATCTCCAACGACATGGCCGCCATGCGTTCCTCGTTGTGGCCGGGCCTGGTGAAGGCACTTTCCCACAACCTGAACCGCCAGCAAGACCGCGTGCGCCTGTTCGAAAGCGGCCTGCGTTTCGTCGGTCAACTTGATGGCTTGAAGCAAGAGCCAATGCTGGCGGGTGTTGTCTGCGGCAGCCGTCTGCCGGAAGGCTGGGCGCAAGGCCGTGAGGTCGTGGACTTCTTCGACGTCAAGGCTGACGTGGAAGCGGTGCTGGGCTTTGCCGGTGCGCTGGACGCCTTTACGTTTGTACCGGGCAGCCACCCAGCCTTGCACCCAGGCCAGACTGCACGTATCGAGCGTGAAGGTCGGCTGGTGGGCTTCGTCGGCGCCATTCACCCGGAACTGTCGAAAACCTTGGGTCTGGACCGTCCAGTCTTCGTGTTTGAGCTAGTCTTGGCTGAAGTTGCGTCGGGCAAGATGCCTAAATTCAGCGAGTTGTCGCGCTTCCCTGAAGTGCGTCGCGACCTGGCCCTGATTGCCGACCGTGAAGTCGCTGCCACTGCAGTTCTGGATGTAATCCGTGAAAATGCAGGGGAATGGCTGACAGACCTCAGGCTATTTGACGTCTATCAGGGTAAAGGCATTGATCCGCATAGAAAAAGCCTCGCAGTTGGCTTGACCTGGCAGCATCCATCGCGCACTCTTAATGACGATGAGGTGAATACCACGACGCAAAATATCCTCACCTCGCTCGAACAAAGGTTGAACGCCACGTTAAGGAAGTGACGTATGGGGGCTTTGACGAAAGCTGAGATGGCGGAACGTCTGTACGAAGAGTTGGGTCTGAACAAGCGCGAGGCCAAGGAATTGGTTGAGCTGTTTTTTGAAGAGATCAGACACGCTCTGGAAGACAACGAACAGGTCAAATTGTCCGGTTTCGGCAATTTTGACCTGCGAGACAAACGCCAGCGGCCTGGCCGCAATCCAAAAACGGGAGAAGAAATCCCGATCACGGCTCGCCGTGTGGTCACCTTTCGTCCAGGGCAGAAGTTGAAGGCCCGAGTTGAGGCTTATGCTGGAACCAAGTCATAACGACGAGCTACCCGTCATCCCAGGCAAACGCTACTTCACCATTGGTGAAGTCAGCGAGCTGTGTGCGGTAAAACCGCACGTGCTGCGCTATTGGGAGCAGGAGTTTCCTCAACTCAACCCCGTCAAACGCACCGGGAACCGTCGGTATTATCAGCGCCAGGACGTGCTGATGATCCGACAGATCCGCGCGTTGCTGTACGACCAGGGGTTCACCATCAGCGGTGCACGCCAGCGTATGTCCGGTGATGAAGCCAAAGACGACACCACCCAATACAAGCAACTGATCCGCCAGATGATCTCCGAATTGGAAGATGTACTGGTGGTGCTGAAAAAATGATTCAAGCTTTAAAAATACTTCCACATTTCAAAAGCTTGCGGTATATTCCGGTTCGCTTCGTTAAGAAGCGAGCCCAGTAACACGCCTAGTCGGGGCGTAGCGCAGTCCGGTAGCGCACTAGCATGGGGTGCTAGGGGTCGAGTGTTCGAATCACTCCGTCCCGACCATATTTTTCAATGACTTAGCCGCTTTCGAGCGGCTTTGTTGTTTCTGCCATAGTGACTTTCCAAGTGACCCTGGCGTTTTTCATCATGCCTCTCTCCGTTTCAGAATCGTCAGCGCTGGTGCGCGTGAGTCGGTTGCTGATACCTTGTTTGCCGCCGCAATAAGCTGATCCAGCTCAGCCGCCGAGTAGTGACTGGTGATGCTTCCGTTCTTGTGGCCGAGCAGCGCTTTCCGATCTTCCTCAGTCACGCCAGCAGCACGCAGCCTTCTCCCAAAGGTGTGCTTCAAGTCGTGTATGCGGATCCTGGTAAAGCCGTCATGTGCCGGCCGCAAGTACTTCTCCTGCCACTTCTTTGCCGCCCGAATCCGTGCCTTCTTCCAGGCCGAGTCATTCATGCGGTGAACCGTTGTTTCATTCCCATCACCATCTGGCTTGCCAAACGGGAAGACGTAGAGCGAATGCTTGCCACGCTGCTTCTCGATCACTGACTTGGCAACGTCATTCATCACGACCAGGCGTTCGTCGCGGTTCTTCACGCCAGCCCTGGCACTCCTTCCCCCAAAACCAGCCGGGATCAGGAACACACTCGCTCCCAGTTCCGGTACAGCAATCTCCCAATTCCACTGAAGCTTGCAAACCTCCTGCTCCCGGCAACCTGTATTGACCTTGAACGTCGCCATGGTCTGAAGGTGCGCCGGGAGTTCGGCGAAAAGGATCGACTGCTCTTCCCATGAAAGCGGGTAGGGCTTTCGGCTGTTCGTCTTCTCATCCAACAAGGAAATCATCGGCATTACGTCGAGCAATGGCCGGCGTTCTTCGTCCCGCCACTTTCGCGCGCAGAGGTTTAGCACCCTGATGACACGCTGAAGCGCGATATTCACTGTCCGGTTCGTGACTGGCTTCCCTGCCGCCGGATTCAGCTTCGACTGGATGTATGGCGCGAGCGCATCGTCATCAATGTGGGTCAGCGGCATGTCGCCAATGAATGGGTCTAGCTGTTCCATATAAGTTGCCGAGATATGGATCGAGGCCTGATCCTTCACTTCCAGCAGGAAACGAGTCGCCGCCTCTCGCCAGGTCCTGACCCGCCGAACGCCATATACTTTCTGCTGGCGCAACTTCTCCAGCTTGTGAATCAGGTATTGCTCTGCTTCGGCGCGGTTACAAGTGCCAGTACTCTCTTGAATTCGTTCTCCTCTATATTTTTTGTCGATCTTCCAGATGCCGTTCGGCATTTGCTGGAGCCCGGTGATAGCTTTTTGGGCCATGGCAATTCTCCTTTCTTCTTGCCCTGGCGCTCACTGCGGGGGCGATTGTTGTCCCGATCGGCCTGCTTTTCAATTGCCATGGACTCGGCCCAGGAATCTGCCCATTCATCCAGCTCAATGCGGTCGAAGCCAACGCCCTGTTTCCCAATGGGAAATTCACGGACGTTAGGCCGAACCGTCTTATTAAATTCTTCCCGGCACATGCCCAGGTACGCAGGGGCAGTTGACGCTCTGAGGAAGCGAGGCGCGGTCTCTTTGATGGGTAATGCAGTTGACTTGGCCATGGAGTCATCACTGTTCGATAGAGGACATTGTTTGCACTGACTTCCTGACGGGAAAGGCCTCCCCCTCCCACTTGCCGGGTTTGCCGCGTATCGCGCCATGCAGGTCGTAGCGGTGGGGCTTCTTGCTGGTGAACAGCTTTTCACACGCCTTCAGCAAGGCGCCTTCATCTTCTATTTCCAACAACTCCTGGCCAGCCATCGAACCCACCTGAATCCAGCCGGATTTATCGCGCCCGTAGTTTTCTGTCTTGACAAGCGATACCTGTTTCGGTGTCCGGTACCGGGTGAAGAGGTCTCGGTGTTCATGTAGAACGCGACGCCATCAAGGCGCACCCGCAGTACTGTCTTAGCCATGGAGTTCACCACCTTGAAAGTGGTCTGCCAGCACCCTGCGCGCGTCGATGCCGCACGATGCGGACATGGCGTAGATCTGGCCGAAGGTGGTTTCCCGACGTTGCAGGGCGTTGAACAGCTCGACCAGGCGCTCGCCCAGTTGTCCGTTGCGGCGGCTCATAGGCTAGAACTCACAGCAGGTGGGAGCGGGGCGCCGGCATTTGCCAGTGCGTCCAGTAGCAAGGTTTGGCGATTCTGTCCGTCCAGATACTGGCGCACGGCTTGGATGAATACGCTGTTCATGCTGCGACCCGAGGCGTTCGCAGCCGCTTCAATGTCGGCGCGCAGACCGTCAGGCAGTCGCACCACAAACTTGTCTGCGGTGCGGGAATCGTATTGGTTGGTAGTCATGATGATCTCCTGGCGAGCCCCTCTACGTATTGGGAGCTGAATGAGTGGGTTATTCGCCTGATTTCGGCGTGGTGATGAGGAGGAACAAGCAGGCACTCGCAATGAGCCAGACCGAGGTACCGAAGAAAGCCGCAGCCACGTCGAAATCCGAGGAACTGCTGATCAGGTCGCGCGCGGCGAAAAGCAGCCAGGCGCCAGAAGCGGTTATGTAGAGCAGGATGGAAATCATCACCTTGAATAGCTGAAGCGGTGTGATGGGTGACATTCACTTTCTCCAGGGCGAGCAAGGGCCCGCCGCGTTGTTGGCTTTCGCAAAAATTGAGGTGCTCTTGTTTCGCCGTGAGGTGGCGAAGGAGTGGTTGCAAATTAGCAATAGCTAAATAAATTAGCAAATTGTTTTTGCGATTTGACGTTTGCTAATTTTTCTCGGGGAGAAAGCTTTCAACTCGTAGTGGCTAAATAATGGTGTTAGATTCGCCTCATTACGACTGGTTGGCAGCACCAGCTAGGGCTTGAGTTGCCGGCTTCAAGACAGAAAGGGACTTTATGAAAAAGATGCTTCTTTGCCTCTCAATGGCAGCGCTTCTCTCGGGTTGCGCTAGCAGTGGCACCAAAATCGAACAAGCCCAGATCGATAGCCTGATTAAAGGCAAAACCACCAGCAATGAAGTGATTGCCCTTCTCGGCCCGCCCACAGCAGTCACCCAGAATTCTGACGGCTCGCAGGTTTTGGGCTGGGGCTATGCCTACGTCGGTTTCGCAGGTATCGGCACAGAGGTAGAGAGCACTACGGTGACCATTGCTCCTGACGGGACTGTGAGCAGCTATGCCCGTAGCGGGTCAAAGGTTGGGGGAGGGGCTCCATCAAAATACTCTGCTGCGCCCGTGCAGTCGGCACCTGGACCTATGACTAAGAGTCAGTACAAGCAGGTCCAGCTCCAAAAGCTCACTGAGCAGAACCTGCCTTATGACGAATACCAGAAGCGCTATCAGGAGATAATGGCGCAATAGGCCTGCCTGGATATTTGGTCATGCCTTCACCAATCCTAACCAAGTCCTTAAGCGCGAGCTGCAGGGCGTCGCCTCCGGCCTCATGTGGTTTGCCGTTGAGCCGCTGAGGTTTGCGGGGCGGCTGAGGCTGGCAGGGAATGGGGCAGTCGCGCAGACCGTGTTGAAGATGAACGCGGTGCTTCATACGGACGGGTGGCGGCTGGCTGGGTATGGGATGAGGTGAAGGCGGGGCAAATAAATCGAAACAAGCCCGAATAGATACCTGGTCGGGCGCGACAACCTAAATCGAACTACCGCGAGCTGAGCAGGGCTCGTATGGGCAAGGGAATGTAGTGATGAATGCCTTACGGATAGCCGCTCTAATAGCTGCGCCGCTTCTTTTCGCCGGCTGCTACAGCATGCCAAAAGAAAAAACCGAGTACGAAAAAAAGATCGACGCAGTACCAATGCCCGTAACAGAGGCTGATCGTTTAGAGCAATGCCGCAACTTCAAGCGAGTCGCTGACGACCAGGAGATTGACGACTTTTTGCGAATCGGACAGGAACCTAATCTCAGCGCCTCGGAATATGGATTTACAGAGAGCTTAGCGCTTTTGCGTCGCCTCAGAGCCATGAAGTGCCCTGGATACGGTTGGTTTTCCTGATGCTGCTGCCCTAGGTGAACCTATGACTGCATGGCGAGAGCAGCCCTTCTGGAGCAAGGTTGGGGTCATTGCTTGCCTGGCTTTCCTTATGATGCTCCCCGGCTATTCTAACGTCGCTGGTCTGAGCGGAGGCTCATCCGGCCGTACGCGGGTGTTCAGCCCTAATTTCATTGCTCTGTGCGTTTTCGTGGCGGTGATTGAGCTGATAGCGCTAAACCACTTCTATGGCGTTCGCGGTTGAAGTTTTGACGAGATGACATCGAATACGTAAGGAAAGACTGAATAGTTTATGTGTCGCCGCCACCTGATCGTCGGGGCGGGCCACAAAAGCTGCCGTCTTCAATTTTTTCGTTTCAACCACTGAGGGAAGTGCTAATGGTCAAGGAAGTCGATGCTGGTAGTGCCGCAGGTCTCCCAACAGCTACGCACAAGGGCGTGCTGAAAATTGCAGACTTGGAAATAAATTGTTTTGTTCTAGACGACGGTCGCAGAGTGATTTCTGGACGGGGAATGACAGCGGCAATTGGCATGAAAGGGCGTGGCCAAGGTATCGCTCGAATTACCAGCTTAAAGGTCATAAAAACGTTTGAAAACAATGCATTGATGCTGGCCATGCAAAACCCTATTCAATTTCTAGGTGGTTCACCTAGAAAAGGGGCGCCTAGCGACGGATTTGAAGCATCTACACTGCAGGATCTGTGTGAGGCTTTGCTTCAAGCCCGCGATGCCGACATGCTCAAGACAGAGCAAGAAGTTCGGTATGCGCAATTTGCTGATGTGTTGATCCGTTCATTCGCGCGAGTAGGCATTATTGCACTCGTGGATGAGGCCACCGGCTTTCAAGACGAGCGTCCTGCGGACGCGCTCCAGCAATATTTAGAACTCTTAGTCAGTAAAGAGCTTGCTGCCTGGGTCAAGAAATTTCCTGACGAGTTCTACGAAAATATTTATAAGCTAAAAGGCTGGGTTTGGCCGGGAATGAAGAAAAATCGCTATAGCGTTGTAGGTAAGTATACGAGGAACCTCGTATTCGAGCGCCTCGCTCCCGGCCTGCTACCAGAGCTTGAAAGTAAGAGCCCAAAGAACGCTAAGGGCCAGCGAAAAACGAAGCTTCATCAATGGCTCACTCAAGACATCGGCGATCCGATGCTCGCCCAGCACATGCATACTTTAGTGATGTTTCAACGCTTGGCAATTGCGAACGGACATAGTTGGGAGAGGTTCATCAAAACTGTTGATCAAGTGTTACCAAAACGTGGAGAGACACTTGAGCTTCCGATGGACCATCTTCAATAATTGAATTTATAAGTCCGGCCCAGCGCCGGGCTTCTTGTATCTGGCCTTTCTTATGCCATTGACACCAGCAATTGAGAAGAATATTCGCCGTACTTTTTCACTGATAGCTCCCCTGTCAGCGTCCACGGCTTGTGTTCGAAGGGTTCCTGTCTATGCTCTTGGAAAGATCAGGAGCAGCGAAAAAATGAAACTACCAACTCTCTTTTTTTTAGTCCTAGCCTTGGTTGGCTGTAGTGCACGAACGTCGATTACGCCTGTGGTGCCTTTCCCAGCACACGATTTCTGGATTCTTTTAAAAGATAAGACGTACGACATAGGCTCATCAGGGGCTCAAGTAATAATCCCTGCCGGCTTCGTCACCGATTACGCGAGTATCCCCAAATCCCTATGGAGCATTGCATCTCCTCATTCCGATTACAGTGAGGCTGCAACAATTCATGATTATCTCTACTGGACTCAATCATGCACGCGACTCCAAGCCGACAATATCTTTCTAATAGCCATGAAAGAAGACGGGGTGAGCGATTTCAGGAGATGGACCATATATAGAGCTGTCCGAGGCGCAGGCCAAGGCTCATGGAATGACAATGCTGAGGCTGTCAGTCTAGGAATGCCACGCTGGGTTCCTGAGAAACAACGTGAACTGACCAAAAAAAGTAACTGGCCGCTTATGCAAAAACAACTCGCTGATGATGGAGTTCGAGATCCAATATTGGCAAAAAACCAACCTTACTGTGAGTTCGGCAACAATACGGAAGTACCTAGCGAAGTCAAAAAAGAAATCGCCGCCAGATAAAAGCCCTAAAAGGATAATTTGTGAATATATAACCCAACTAGAGTCGTAGTTTATTCCACGACCTTTTCACAGTCGATTGTCTATGTTCAGCCCAGCTCCTATTGAACATCCTTTAATCCCGCCCTTCCCATCGCGGGCTTTTCTTTGTCTGCGATTTGGATCTAGGTATCGTCCATCGATCAGGCTAGATCGCCTCAACCTCTCTACATTGAGAGATTTCGGGCAGTGCCTGGTCTGCAGAGACTTGATTGAGTTGCCACTTCAGTTCAACCGCAACCGCATTAAATCGGTTTGCTTCCACTCTCTTGCCGCTGGATGTGAGGCTAACATACGAGGCATTTGAGCTTTTAACGTTGACTACAGTCGTGGTGGTGCCGCTCTCAAGGTTAGAGTTCCCTAAGATTCCAGCTTTCCATTTCTGAGTGATCTTGTACTCACCTGGCTTAACAGGCACGGCTACGTAACCACCGTTCTCCAGAGATGCTATCTGCTTTCCATTCAAAGAAATCAACGCGGACATTAGGCCCATATCGAAGTTACTGGGCCTGTACACATAGATCACACCGCGTTGTAAGTCCACGTTTTCAAGTGGCGCGAATTTTTGCCCTGTCATGGTGCAGGAACAAAGAAGCCCCGATAAGACAAGCGCTGAGATTTTCCGTACCCGAGTCATAGCCGCTCCATTTTGATTAAGTGCTTAATGATCAACACTGTCAGGCCGTCAATCAAACCTTTTGTGTTCATTTTACACGCAGCCTATTGGCTAGTTTGAGGGCACAAGGGCCGGATTGGTCAACACGGGAAGGGCGGCGATGATCTCGTTCATCGTTGCTTTATCTTGCTCAAAGTAGCTAGCGCCGGCATGTGTAATTACGAGCTGATGGTCCCCGATCTCAACGACGTCCACTAAAGCAAAAAGCGAGATCAGGGTAGAGCATCGGCGCGGGGGCCGCCTGATGCCGCCACTACACTGGATGTCTGGCAGGATAGCGAGTGTTAAAGTCCTGCCTCTATTTTTTGAGGGATGAGTCCATGACGCAGGAAGACAAAGCCGTTTCTGAACGCGCTGTGGCATTTGCAAAGCAAAACCGAACCCGTATCGCCCGGGAACTGGCGAGTTTGGAGACGTATCCGAGCGATGAGTACCCAGTCTCTGTATTCATGGCAGGATCGCCAGGAGCGGGGAAAACCGAAGTGTCCAGGGCATTTATCGGGATGATGCAGGCTGGTGGTTCAAACGCGTTACGAATCGACCCCGACGATTTCAGAAATTATTTCCCCGAGTACACAGGGCGAAATTCAAGTCTTTTTCAACGTGGCGTGACAATATTTGTTGAGCGCACTCTGGATCTGGTTTATCAGCAACGCCAATCGTTCCTGTTGGATGGGACCCTCGCGAATCTCGAAGTAGCGCGGCGAAACATCTCGCGCGCCCTTGATAAACAGAACAGGTCTGCCCAAGTCATTTACGTGTACCAGCGTCCTGAGCTTGCGTGGGAGTTTGTTCTAGCGAGAGAGAAAAAAGACGGCAGAAATATTCCTTGCCCTGAGTTTGTCAGACAGTTTTATGCTGCAAAAACATCTGTGTGCGCTCTAAAGCGTGAGTTCCAGGATGCGTTGCAGGTCGATGTGATTATCAAGGATACCGATGGAGGAAACGAGGATATTGGCATTGACCTTTCGGCTGACGAAATTGACGTGTTTGTCAGCCAGCCCTATGATCAAAATGAGCTTGAACGTATTTTGAACGGAGAATCCCAATGAAAGGCGAAAAGGCAGCAGACGCTTCGACGAAGATTCATGGTTCGTCGAAAATGTCTGATTTTTTCCGCCACGGGTCCGTGGAGGAAAGACGGGCGATTTATCATATGGCAGCTAGTGCAGCCATTGAGGAGCAGAGGGAACTAATCCGCTCAGTGAAACTTGGCGAAATCCTGACTGTAAAACCTCAATAATTCCGTATTCGTGTCCTAAGCCCAGCCTCGCGCTGGGCTTTTTGTATCTGGCTCAAGGCTTTTCAGCGTTGGCCTTCTCAAGCAGGGCGGCTATGCCCTCAAGCAGAACCAAATCCGACTCCTTGAGTCGTCCCTTCGCCGCGGCCCTGGCGAGTTTCTCGATAACCGCAACTGCCCGCGGCGTAGCCTTGTCCTGAAGGGCCTGGTAGGCAGAAGCCGCCTCTCGCACCACATTCTGAGAAGTGTACTCACCCTCGATCACTGCTGGTCCGTGCCCGTTCGGGTTGACCAGCACACCAGGCGCGAGCCCGATTTTCTTCTCGAGGTTGAGCGCCGCCTTCTCGCCGAGGGAGCGGTGCCCATTGAGGATCTGTGACAAATACGAAGCGTCCAGATCGTGCTGGTCGGCGAAGTCTTTCTGGCTGAGTGGGCCGATGACACGCCGCAGCGCGTCGACCCGAAGAGTTTTGATATCCATAGGCGAATAGTGTCCATGCGTTAGCAAATGGTAAATTGCGAAATGCTATTGTTATTGAGATTAGCAAAATGCCATCTTAGCTTCTTTCGAAGACGAACATGACGCTACTCGAACTCATCCGGTCCCTCGACACACCTTCGGTGGAGTCGTTGGCCAAGCGCAGCGGCACCAGCGCCGGGAACCTGAAACAGATCGCCAATGGCTTTCGCCGGGCAGGTCCAGGCCTCGCCATCAATCTTGAAAGGGAGTCGAGCAGGGCGGTTACCTGTGAAGAGCTCCGGCTCGATGTTGACTGGGCCTATCTGCGCAATTCAGGCCAAGAGCCAAATCTTTAATCCCGATTAAAAGAAGCCCTGATTGAGGGCGCATATCTTCGCCATGAGCTGAACGTCCGCCACGACAACCACGAAGAGGTTTCCCGAAATGGACCAGGTACACCGCGCAATACATGAAGCAGTTCTGGAAGCGGGGCCAAAGCAACTGGCTCACCTGATGGGTAGCCTGAAGGCAAATCCCTGCACCGCGCCAGCCTCCTCGCAGTTATCTACCGTTTCGCTGCCTGCTCGTACACGGAGCTGCGTTCGCGTTTTCCGACGGCCAGAACCAAGATGACAATCCGCTCATCCTCAACGCGGTATACCAGCCAGTAGCCGGCGCCGGGTAATTTGATCTTGTAACAATCTTTCATACCGTGAAGCGCATCGCTAGGCACTCGCGGTCCGGCCTGTCGCTCCTGAAGCTTTTACAGAAACTGGAGACGTATCATACCGTCGAGTTTTCGCAGTTCCTTGAGCGCCTTCGGATCCCATTCAATCTCGTATTCAGCGCCCATTGGCTATATCTGCCTCCGCCTCGCCAATCAGATCGTCGAGAGATATTTGAACGGGTGTTTCATTGGCGTCGAGCCGAGCCTTTACCAGGTGAGCCAGTTCCAATTCGTCCAGGCGCTCTACCATCGCTTCGTAGACATTTGCCGGAACCATGTAGCCCATAACGCGGTTGTGGTTCAATACCGCCACGGGCAGGCCGTTGGCACCGCTCAAGACGGATGATGGGTTTTTCTTGAGTTCGGAAACGCTCACCGCTACGTCAGCCAGAATATTTTGCATAGATAAGACTCCTATATAGGTCTTAATTCTGGTCTTTTTTCTGGGGGGTAGCAAGTGCTCGCCCCAACGTTCAGAACTTGCTCGGCATTTGTAGAACTTGATCTAGGCCTTTCGAGAGGTGCTTCATAAGGCAAGCATTTCCAGCATAAGGTGGCGGCGTACGCGGCAAAAATAAAATGCTCACTCTCCGCTGGTGATTCTGTCAGCAATAGAACGTCTGACGCCTAATTTCGAGTAATCCTTTGATGTAACGCTGAAAATGGCCCGCTGTTAGATACAGGATTGGCAAAGACCGATCAATACTTGGTCTTTGAATAAACCAGGTTTAAACGTAATGATTAATTCCCTGCCTTTTTGTAGGTGTGCTCTCTCTTTACGAAGGGCGATATCCTACCACTTAAGAGGCAACGTCTGGCGTGTGTTATTTCAGTTGACGACTAATGTTAAATAGTCTGCATTTGGGCAGGCATAACATAGTTGGAGAAGACCATGATAGAACTTACAGAGCTCGTGCAGCAGTTGTTGGATAAAAATACTGCTCAAGTGGTGCAGGAATCCAATCGTCATGTTTCCAGTGTGTTGAAGTACGACGATCCAGGCAAGGATGGAGTTGCCGCACCTTGGTCTATTACCTGGAATACACAGGAGCAGGAAAGAATAAGCTAGGTGTTTTTATATAGGTGCGCCCGGCTCTAGGTTTCATCGGGGTCGGGTGTTTTCAACACGAATACACGGATGAGGTGTTCAAGATGAATATTGAAACCTGGCAAGGTGTGCAACGACTGTTAAATGAATACGCTAACGTCAAGTCCGATGATCGAGTCATAGTAGTTTATGCTGATGATAGTGCCGAACAGGCGGCCTGGGTGTGCACCGCATTGGAGTGTCAGGGCATTGTTTTTCAGCGAGTCTGGATGCAGCCTTTCAAAGATGAGGCTTTATTCACGCGTCTTATAAATGCACTTCCGACGCCCGATTCATTTGCTGGACGTCTCGTCGTCTTTACATTGGAACGAGATACCCTTTCCAATCATGATGTGTTGCGTAAAGCTCTTGTGCCTTTTGAGACATCACGTTGCTATATGTTCAGGGTAATAAATGCGTGTGAGGCATTGTTCTCAACGGCCTTGCAAATAGGGCCAGATGAACTATCTGCACGGAATACTGCTTTGCTGGAAAGAGCACTTCTATCTTCGCGGTTACGTGTTGAGTCACCTGGGGGAACCCGGCTATCTATAACGTTGGATAACAACGCGTACCGTTGGGTCAGTAATCGAGGCCGTGCTCGCCCAGGAGGCACAGTTGTTTTGCCCGCAGGCGAGGTCGCCACCTTTCCGGCAAGTGTCGACGGTGTGTTGGTTGCTGATTTTGCATTTAACGTCAACACGGTTACTGATCGTGATGCTCGGTTGCAAGCTTACCCAGTAACGGTGGAGATCAGCGAGGGGCGAGCTATCAATTGGTCATGTGGTAGCCCAGAGGTTAAAGGCTTTTTGGATAACGCCTTTTCATCTCCCTGCGTGCGTAATGTTGGCGAGTTAGGTTTTGGTACGAATATCGGCATTCGCACGGGGCTTCAGTTGAATTCGCATATCAATGAGCGTTGTCCTGGCGTCCACCTTGGGTTCGGTCAACATAATCAGGACCCTCAACGCGTAGGTTACGATTGCCCACTGCATTTGGATCTGATTGCGCGTGGAGGCCTGGTTTGGTTTGATCAGGACCCGAATCCTCTCGATTTGGCCCGTTTAGTACCTTCCAGCAACCCTCATCCCACTAGTCCACGAGATGAAGATGCGTTTTCGCCAGCAGGTCAGAATGACTTGGATGACTGTTGCGGTTTGATGTCGTGCGATGGTTTAAGGTTGGTGGGGAATTGAGAGGTGGTCTGGGAACTAGATGAGGTGTGCTCACCGTGTGGTTATGCACCTGTCTTCACGCCGTCCAAGGGGGGCTTACGGTCATTGCAACTTGCCCGTGTTGATCGGTGTTATCCAGGCGCGACATAGGGAGGAGTGCGTGCGAAACCTAGCGGTGGGACGTTCTTCCATCGCAAGCAAGAGTCGCCCGATGAATACCACTCCCCATATTGTCCACGCCATCCTCCGCCATTTTTCAAAAGCACCACACACCAAGGAAATTTCCCACATCCAACGTCGGTACCCCGTTGTTACGCTCCGACTCTTTGACCTTACTTCAAGGAGTTCCCTCATGACAAAAAGTCTAGCCGCCGAGTTCTTCGGCACATTCTGGCTGGTACTGGGTGGTTGCGGCAGTGCCGTTCTGGCTGCCGCCTTCCCTGAGCTGGGCATCGGCTTTGTAGGCGTGGCCTTGGCATTTGGCTTAACCGTATTAACCATCGCCTACGCCGTCGGCCACATTTCCGGCGGTCATTTCAATCCGGCGGTCACTCTGGGTTTGCTCGCCGCGGGGCGTATTGATGGCAAGGACGTGGTGCCCTACATCCTCACTCAGGTTCTGGGTGCGATTGCAGCGGCCGGGGTGTTGTACCTGATCGCCAGCGGCAAGGCCGGGTTTGATGTATCGGCGGGGTTTGCCACCAATGGTTATGGCGAGCACTCGCCGGGTGGCTTCTCGTTGCTGTCAGTGGTGGTCACCGAGTTTGTACTCACGGCGTTTTTCCTGCTGATCATCCTGGGTGTTACCGATAAAAAGGCGCCGGCCGGTTTTGCGCCGCTGGCCATCGGGTTTGCGCTGGTCTTGATTCACCTGATCAGTATTCCGGTGAGCAATACATCGGTTAACCCGGCGCGCAGTACGGGCGTGGCACTGTTTCAAGGCGATTGGGCGATGGCCCAGTTGTGGGTGTTCTGGGTGGTGCCTTTGCTCGGTGGCGTGTTTGGTGGGCTCGTGCACCGGTTCGTGTTGGCGACAAAACAGTAATCGCTCAGGCCACCTTTGCTCGGCGAGCGGACCGTGTTCTTCATGATCGAGCCGCCTTGTAACGGTTGCCCGGGCGCACCAAACCAAGGTTTTCGCGCAGTGTGGTGCCGGTGTATTCGCGACGAAACAAACCACGCCGCTGTAACTCAGGAACGACCAAACCGGCAAAATCCTCCAGCCCACCCGGCAAGTGCGGTACCAATATATTGAAGCCATCCGCCGCACCTTCTTCAAACCAGCGCTGCAGCTCATCGGCGATCTGCACCGGCGTGCCGATCACGTTGTAATGACCGCGTCCACCGGCAATGCGTCGGCCCAGTTGCGCCAGCGTCAGTTGTTCGCGTTGGGCCAGTTCACTCAGCAGTTGCTGACGGCTGCGCTGTCCGCTGTCGGTCAAGGGTAGCTCGGGCAGCGGCTCATCCAGCGGGTAGCCGGACAGGTCGAAATTACCCAGCATGCGCCCCAGCAACGCCACTCCCACCTCGGGTTCGACCAGCGCCTGGAACGCTTCGAATTTGGCCTGGGCCAAGGCTTCGGTTTGGCCCACCACCACAAACACGCCCGGCATGATTTTCAGCGAATCGGCCTCGCGCTCGTATTGGCCCAAGCGAGCTTTGAGGTCGCTGTAGAAGGCCTGCGCGTCGGCCAATGAGGTCTGCGCGGTAAACACCACTTCGGCGGTCTGCGCGGCCAGTTCACGGCCGGTTTCCGAGGAGCCGGCCTGCACGATCACCGGTTGGCCCTGGGGCGAGCGCGCCACGTTCAGAGGGCCTTTGACCCGGAAATGTTCGCCCACATGGTCCAGCACATGGCGTTTACTTGGCTCGTAATAGCGCCCGCTGGCCTTGTCACGCACGAAAGCATCGTCGTCCCAGCTGTCCCACAATCCCGTCACCACCTGATGAAACTCCCGCGCGCGGCTGTAGCGTTCGGCATGCCCCAGGTGTTCGTCGCGACCGAAATTCAGCGCCTCGGCGGCGTTATCCGAGGTCACCAGGTTCCAGCCTGCACGGCCACCGGACAGGTGATCCAGCGAAGCAAATTTGCGCGCCACATGGTAGGGCTCGTTGTAGCTGGTGGTGGCGGTCGCGATCAGGCCGATGTGCTCGGTCACTGCACTGAGCGCCGAGAGCAGGGTTAGCGGCTCGAAATGATCGGAGCGCGCCATCTGGCTGGCGACCTCGCCGGTGCCCGCGGCAATGCTGTCGGCCACGAACAGGGCGTCGAACTTCGCCGCTTCCGCCACCCGTGCCAAATGCTTGTAGTGGGCGAAGTCCAGGCCAGCGTTCGCCGGTACGTCGGGGTGGCGCCAGGCGGCCACGTGGTGCCCCGTAGCCATCAGGAAGGCGCCGAGTTTGAGTTGACGGCTCATGCTAGAAATCCTTGCGCAGTTGCACGCCGAAGTAACGCTCATCGTCACGAGGCACGGCGCGGTAGATGTAGTTGCCGCCGCTGGCCAGCAGCGGTGAGTAGGATTTGTCGGCGAGGTTCTTCGCCAACAGCGCCACGCGCCAGCCGTTGGTGTAGTCAGCCAGGGCCACGCTGGCGTTCCAGATGCCGTAGGCGCCTTGTTTGGTGTCCAGATTCTGGCTGATGTCGTACTGCACTTCGCTCTGCCAGCTGTAGTCAGTGCCCAGTTCGATATCCAGGCCGTTATCCAGAGGGATGCTGTAGTCGGCGCGCACGTAGCTTTTCCAGTCCGGGCTGAACGGCAGTGGCTTGCCATTGACGTTGCAGGTTGCCGCTGCGCCTGGCGGGCACGCGAACTGATCGATGCGCGCCCGGGTATAGGCCAGGGCGCCGGACAGCTTGAGTTGCTGGGTGGCTTGCAGGGCGTAATCGAGCTCGACGCCTTCGGTGCTGACGCTGCCAGCGTTGATCAGGCGTGTCACGACTTGGCCGGCGACGGTGTCGAAAAAGTTGGCTTGGTAGTTGTCGTAGTCACTGTGGAACACCGCCAGGTTGGTGGTCAGGCGGTTGTTCCAGGCAGTGGCCTTGATTCCGGCTTCCCAGGTATTGGAAGTCTCCGGCTTGAGCGCGTCGGTGTCGCGCGGCTGCATGTTGAAGAACACGTTATAGGCCGGGCCTTTGTAGCCGCGCGAGTAGGTGAGGTAGCTGGTCACGGTGTCGCTGATGTCGTACTGCACGCCCAGCCGCCCGGACCAACCGTCCTCGTCTACCGAACCAGAACTCGACGTCGCCGGTTGAATGCCGCTGACGGCAGTGGCAGAGGTGGACACGCGGCGATGGTCGTACTTCAAGTCGTCATGGGTGTAACGCAAACCGGCGATGCCGCGAAAGCGCGAGGTGAAGTTGAGCGTGGTCTCGCCGAACGCCGCGTAGCTGTCGCTGGTGGTGTTGTAGTCGGCAATGCCACGGTCGACACGCGTCGTGGTGGTGAGGGTGCGCTGGTAGGTTTCTTCATCCTTGCCATGCATGTAGAACAGGCCGCCGACGTACTCCAGGAACTCACCTTTGGGCGAGGCCAGGCGCAGCTCCTGGGAATACTGGTCGAACGCCAGGTCGCCTTTGTCGGCGGTGCCGGGGAACACGGCGGTGACCGTGCCGAGACGGTCGCCATCCTGATATTGAATGTTGTCCCAGCCGCGCCAGGCGGTGATCGAGGTGAGGGTGTAGTCGCCCAGGTTCCAGTCCAGCTGCGCCGACAAACCCTTGTTGGTATCTTCCACATGGCTGCGGGTATCGGTGTTGATATCGCGGTTGTCACTTGAGGCGCGCACCGGCCTCAAGGCATTGCTGAACGCCGGGCTCAGGGACTTGCTGACCACGCCATTGGGCGCGTCATCGTGGGATTGCATGTAGTCGGCGATCAGGGTCAGTGTCACGTCATCGTTGGGCGTGAATTCCAGCTTGCCGCGAATGCCCTTGTGGTTGTAACCGTTAACCTCTTGGCCATTGTGGCGGTTATCGACGTTACCGTCGTAGCTGCCGAACAAGGTGCTGACCGAACCCTTGAGCACCTCCGGCACCAGGCTGCCGCCGATGCCGAAGCGCGTGCGGCTTTCATTGCCGCTGTAGAACGACTGGTCGATAAAGCCGTGGGTCTGGGCAGTCGGCGCCTTACTGGTGATATTCAGCACACCGGCCGACGCATTCTTGCCGAACAGCGTGCCTTGCGGGCCACGCAGCACCTCGATGCGCTCCAAGTCCAACAGGTCGAGCGTGGCCTGGCCGGGGCGTGCATAGACCACGCCATCGATCACCGTAGCCACCGTTGGCTCAACGCCCGGCGAGGTAGAAATGGTGCCCACGCCACGCACGAACAGTGACGTGTCCTTGTTCGAAGCGCCGGTGCGAAAGTTCAGCGATGGCACCTGCTGCGCGATGCTCGCCACCCCGTTGCGATTGTCACGCTCCAGTTGCTCGCCCTCGAGCACCGAGACGGCCACCGGGACTTTTTGCAGCGATTCTTCGCGGCGGGTGGCGGTGACTGTCACGGATTGGAGCGTGGGTTCCTGTTCGTCAGCCGCAACAGCGCCGCAGACGGGCAAGGCGCAAAGGCCTGCCAGAAGCAACAAAGGGGTGTGCCGTGGAAAGTTATGCATGCTGTGCCCGCTCGAAAAAATACCCTGGTCCGCTGCGGTTCTGCGACCGTCAGCGCCTGTGAAAATGTCTTGGGCATTCGCTCGAGCGAGTAGCAGACAGTGCGCTTTGTTAGCGCTAACATCTGGATTATTGAAGGCGACCGTTTAGAGCGTCAAATACTAAAAAATTAGTTTTATATTCCTTTTTGAGGATTGTGCCGTGGACGAACACAAACCGCGCAAGCGCCGGGGCGCCGGCCGCGTCACCCTCAACACCGTGGCGCGCCAGGCCGGGGTGTCGGCCATTACCGTGTCGCGTTACTTCAACCAACCTGAACAGGTTTCGCCCGAGCGCCGTGAACGTATCGCCGAGGTAGTTGCGCAGTTGGGGTATGTGCCGAATCTGGTGGCCGGTGGATTGGCCTCCGCGCGCGGCAAAATCGTTGCGATGGTGATCCCGAATATCTCGGGGCCGATTTTTGCCAATACGCTGCAGGGCTTTAGCGACACCCTCAGTCGTCACGGCTACCAGCTGTTGCTGGCCTCCAGCTATTTCAGCGTCGAGCAGGAGGAAAGCGCGGTGCGCGCTTTTCTCGGTTGGTCGCCGGCAGCGCTGGTGCTGACCAGCCGCTTTCACAGCCCAGGCACCGAGAAGATGATCGCCGAGGCAGATATACCGATCGTCGAAACCTGGGACTACGTGCCGGAACGCGCGCCGTTGCAAGTGGGTTTTTCCCATTACGAAGTGGGCGTCAGCGCCGCGCGCTACTTGCATGGCAAGGGCTATCGGCGCATCGCCTTCGTACAGAACAGCGCAGTAGGCGACTTCAGTGCGTTGGAGCGCCGCGATGGGTTTACCGCGACCCTTTCCGAGTTGGGTGTGCAGCCCTGGGTCTTTGTGCCGGACGCCGACCGCGCCCCCTTCGACGCCGGCAAGCAGGCCATGGAAGCGCTGATGGGGCAGGCGATCACGCCCGACGCGATTTTCTTCGCCAATGACAACCTCGCCGCTGGCGGTTTGCTGGCCGGTCAACGCGCCGGGCTGAGCATCCCCCAGGACTGCGCCGTATTGGGATTCGGCGACTACCCGTTTGCCCCCATGTTGCTGCCCAGCCTCAGCACCCTCCAGCCACCCGCGTTGGAGATTGGTGTACTCGCTGCCACACGCGTTCTGCAAAGTCTGGGTGTATTAGCCACCGATGCGGAAGTTAAGCGCTTGAATCTTTTGCACTGTCAGTTAATTGAAAGAGAGAGCACCTGAATGACCCGCCGTTATGGCTAAGTGCAACTAGTGGCTATTGGCTGCTAACGCTCTAAATCAGTGCGTTTGGCAATGTTTTGTATTTAATTACCCCCTCATCCGGAACTAGGGCTATAACTTCCAGTCGATACACCCGGCTAACGCCTGCCTGGGCTATGGCGAACTAATGGCATTGTTCGGTAGTTCTAAATAGCCATACTTTTCGCAACGTTAGATATTCCTCAATGATGTCGTCAGCGCCCATCGATGCTTGCAAGATGCAGATCCCGCACACCGACCAGGTGTGCGCGTGGCTGATGCAGCACGCCGGGCTCAAAACCGCTGATCTGGAACGCGCACAGCGTTTATCCACCGAGCCTGGCGACCTGCTCGGTTTACTCACGCGCTTGGGCTTAGTGTCTGAAATCGAACTGGCTCGCGCCTGGGCCGATTTGCTGAATGCGCCACTGCTGCTGGCCGACGCGGCGCCGCCGTTGCTCGACCCGCTTCCCGTGCTCACCGAGCGCTTCATGCGTCATTACCAGATAGTGCCCATGGGTTGGCAGCAGGGTGGGTTACGTGTGCTAGCCGCCAACCCCGCGCAGTTATATCCGTTCCAGGCCCTGGCGTATGCCTGTGAGGTGCCGGTGTGGCTGGCCATCGGTTCGCGTACTGAAGTCGACACGCTGATCGAGCGCTATTACGGCCAGGGCCGTTCCGCCATGGGCAGCCTGATCGAAAACCTCGATGAGCAGGGGGGCGCCCTGGAAGATATCGAACACCTCAAGGACATGGCTTCCGAAGCACCGGTGATTCGCTTGGTCAACCTGATCCTGCAGCGCGCGGTGGAACAGCGCGCTTCGGATATCCATATCGAACCCTTCGAAAACCAACTCAAGGTGCGCTACCGCATCGACGGTGTGTTACACGACGCCGAAGCGCCGCCGGCCAGTTCGTCGGCGGCGGTGATCTCGCGGGTGAAGATCATGGCGCGCCTGGACATTGCCGAACGGCGCTTGCCCCAGGACGGGCGCATCATGCTGCGCATCCAGGGCAAAGCGTTGGACCTGCGGGTGTCCACGGTGCCCACCAGCTTTGGCGAGTCGGTGGTGATGCGCCTGTTGGACCGGCAAACCGTGCAATTCGATTTCCCCAGCCTGGGCTTTGATGGCCCGCGCCTGGAGGCCTTCCAGGATCTATTGGCGCGGCCCCACGGCATCCTGTTGGTCACCGGGCCCACAGGCTCGGGCAAAACCACCACGCTCTATACCGCGCTGTCGCAACTCAACACGGCTGAACGCAAGATCATCACCGTGGAAGACCCGGTGGAATACCAGCTTGAAGGGATCAACCAGATCCAGGTCAAGCCCGCCATCGGCCTGGACTTTGCCGGAGCGCTGCGCGCCATCGTGCGCCAGGACCCGGACGTGATCATGATCGGCGAAATCCGCGACCTGGAAACCTGCCGTATCGCCGTGCAGTCCTCCCTCACGGGTCACTTGGTGCTCTCAACCCTGCACACCAACAGCGCCGCGGCGAGCATCACGCGCTTGCTGGACATGGGCGTGGAAAGCTACCTGATTGCCTCCACGGTCAGCGGTATCCTCGCCCAGCGCCTGGTGCGCCGCCTGGACCCTGCCACGCGGGTGGCTTTCCAGGCCCCGCCGGAATTGATCCAGGAGCACGGCCTGGATCGCCTGACCGAGCAGCGTCCGATCCTGCTTTACCGCGGCGCTTATCACGGTCGCAGCGCCCTCACTGAATTGTTGGTAATGAACGACGAGTTGCGTGGCCTGCTGATGGGCCACGCCGACGCCGCCAGCCTCGAACACGCCGCCCGCCGCGCCGGTTTGCGCACCTTGTATGAAGACGGTTTGCGCCAGGCCCTGGCCGGTGTCACGTCCCTGGAAGAAGTGCTGCGCGTCACCCGTGGTGACGACGCGTGAGCCTGTTCAAGTTCCGTGCGTTGGACAGCCAGGGCGTGGCCCAGAACGGCACGTTGCGGGCCATTGACCAGGCGGCCGCTGTCGCCGTCTTGCATCAGCGCGGGTGGTTGCTACTGCACATCGAAACGGCCAGCGGCCCCTTGTTGCGCCAGGCACGCGGGCAGTTGAAGGGCGCAGCGCTGGTGAGTTTTACCCAGCAATTGGCCACGCTACTGGGCGCCGGCCAGCCCCTCGAGCGCGCTTTAAACCTGTTGCTCAAGCAAGCCCGTCATCCCCAGGTGCGGGCCTTGATCGAGCGTATCCGCGACCAGGTCAAGGCTGGCAAACCGCTGTCGGCGGCGATGGAGGAGGAGGGCGGCACGTTTTCCCCGCTGTACCTGAGCATGGTGCGCGCCGGTGAAGCCGGCGGGGCGCTGGAAGGCACCCTGCGCCAGCTCAGCGACTACCTGGAGCGCAGCCAGTTGCTGCGCGGCGAGGTGATCAATGCGCTGATCTATCCGGCGTTCCTGGTGGTGGGTGTACTGGGTTCCCTGGCGCTGTTGCTGGCCTATGTGGTGCCGCAATTCGTGCCGATTTTTCAGGACCTTGGCGTACCGATTCCACTGATCACCCAGGTGATCCTGGGGCTCGGCGAGTTCCTCGGCGCCTACGGCCTGGTGGTGCTGGCCGGGTTGTCGATCAGTGGATGGGTCCTGGCGGCGCGCCTGCGCGACCCCCTGCGCCGTGAGCGTTACGACCGTCACCTGATGGGCATCCGCGTGATCGGCCCGCTGTTGCAACGGGTGCAAGCCGCCCGCCTGGCCCGCACCCTCGGCACGTTGCTGAGCAATGGCGTGGCGCTGCTGCCCGCGCTGGTGATCGCCCGGCAGGTTTGCAGCAACCGTGCGCTCCAGGCGCAAGTGGCGCTGGCGGCGCAACGGGTCAAGGGCGGCGGCACCCTGGCCGATGCGTTCGGTCGCCAGCCGCTGCTACCGGAGCTGGCGCTGCACATGATCGAAGTCGGCGAACAGGCCGGTGAACTGGACAGCATGCTGCTCAAGGTCGCCGACATCTTCGACGTCGAGGCCAAGCGCGCCATCGAACGCTTGCTCGCTGCACTGGTGCCGACCCTGACCGTGGTCATGGCGGTGCTGGTGGCGGTGATCATGCTCGCGATCATGCTGCCGCTGATGAGCCTCACCAGTCATATATGAACTTTCAAGGAGCAGAACCGATGAAAACCCGACACCGCCAAGGCGGCTTCACCCTCTTGGAAATGCTGGCGGTGATCGTGCTGCTGGGCATTGTCGCGACCATTGTGGTGCGCCAGGTCGGTGGCAATGTGGACAAGGGCAAGTACGGCGCGGGCAAGGCGCAACTGGCCAGTTTGAGCATGAAGATCGACAGCTACGCTCTGGACGTGGGCGCGCCGCCCAACAACCTGCAACAACTGCTCGACAAGCCCGCCAGTGCGTCCAACTGGGCCGGCCCCTACGCCAAGCCTTCGGAGCTGAAAGACCCGTTCGGCCATGGGTTTGGCTATCGCTTCCCCGGTGAGCACGGGGCCTTCGACCTGATCTTCTACGGCCAGGACGGCCAACCCGGCGGCGACGGCTACAGTGCCGACCTGGGCAACTGGGAATAACCCGCCCATGGCTCAGCGAGGCTTTACCCTGCTGGAGATGCTGGTGGTCATTTTATTGATCGGCATTGCGGCGGGGTTGTTGGGGCTGGGTGTACGACAAGGGTTGCAGGTGGCCAAGGAGCGCCGGGTGGTCGCGCAGATGGTCGAGGCCCTGCGCGCCACGCGGGCGAGCGCTATCGTCAGCGGCCAGGCGGCGCACACTCAATTCGACCTCCAGGGCCGCACGTTCCAGGCGCCAGGGCGTGCGTCACAGCGGTGGCCGGCGCAGGTGCAGGTGACCTTGCACAGTGCCGAGCAGGCCGGGGCCGCCGTGGTGTTCTATCCCGACGGCAGTTCCACCGGCGGTAACCTGCTGCTGGCCAACGGTAGCAGGCGTTGGCGCATCGACATCGGCTGGCTCACCGGCAGTGTGCAATCCAAGGCGCTGCCATGAAGCACCAGGCCGGTTTCACCTTGCTGGAAATGCTCGCCGCCCTGACGTTGATGGCGGTGTGCAGCAGCGTGTTGCTGGTTGCCTTCGGCCAGAGCGCGCGTTCGTTGTCCCAAGTAACCCACAGCGACCGCCTCACCCATGCCGCGCTCACGCTGCTGGACCAGGAAGCTGCCGGCCCGCTGATTGAAGGAGCCCGCCAAGGCGAACTTGACGGCATCCATTGGCAATTGACCAGTACCCGCCAACAGCCGCACCTGTTTCGTCTTGACCTGAACGTGCGTGAAGGCGTGCATCAGGCGCACTTCAGCACCTTGAAGGCACGCCTGTGAAGCGCCGTGAGCAGGGCTTCACGTTGCTGGAAGTGCTCGTGGTGCTCAGCTTGCTGTCGGTGTTGTTGCTGCTGGTGAGCGCAGCGTTGCTGGGGGCCAATCGGGCGGTGGCCAAGGCTCAGGCCTACACCGCCAGCCTGGATGAAATGCGCGCTGCCCAACAGTTTTTGCGCACCTCAATCAGCGAGGCGCTGCCGTTAAAACTCACTGACGACGACCGCCAGGCCGAGGGTTTCTTGATAGGCACGCCGGAGCGGCTGCAGTTTGTAGCGACCTTGCCCGGTGTATTGGGCGGGGGGATCCAGCGCTTTACCCTGCAACGGGTCGGGCAGGATCTGCAGGTGGCTTTTTCGCAGAGGGCCTCCCACGCCAACGCGCAGCGCGATGAGCCGCAGGTGCTTTTGCATAACGTCCAGGCGCTGCAGTTCAGTTATCGCGGTATATCGCCACTGGGCCAGCCCACCGACTGGTTGAGCCCGTGGCCCTGGCCCCGGCGCTTGCCCACAGCGGTGCGCATCGACGCCGCCGTCAACGGGCCGGTGCCGTGGGTTACTCAGGTGGTTGCGTTGCGCCTGAACCTGTCCAGCACGAGCAGCGAAGAATGAAGCGCCAACGCGGTGCGGCCCTGTTGCTGGTGCTGTGGGTGCTGGCCTTGCTCAGCGTATTGCTGGGTGGACTGGCCGGGTGGGTGCAGCTGCAAAGTCGCCAGGCGCTGTGGCTGCGCCAGCACACCCAGACACTGTTGGCCGCCCAGGCCGGAATCGCACAGGTCATGACGCAAGGGCAGTGGGTGGCGGACGGGCGTTCTATTGCGCTGACCTTCGACGACGCCCGCTTACAGGTCAGTGTGCGCAGTGAGCGCGGCAAGCTGTACCTGGTCAACGCCGCCCCCCATGACCTCACGCGCCTGGCCCTGGCCTGCGGCGCTACAGCGGCCCAGGCCCAGCAATTGGCCAAGGCCCTTGAGACTCGCCGCCATCAGGGCCTGGCGCCGTTTCGGGTGTTGGAAGAGGTGCGTCAAATCCCCGGTATGACCCAGGCGCTCTACAGCCAATTGCTGCCTGAAATCACCTTGTGGAGCGACCTCGACCGGCCTGCTCCGGCATTCGCCAGCCCCCTGATGCGCAAGGCGTTGAACCTGCCACGCCAGGACGCCGAGGGCGTCGACCCCGGCCAGGTGGTGGAAATCGACAGCCGCGCCGAGCGCCCCGGCGGCTATCAGGCACGCCTGCGACTCACCCTTTTATTGAGCCCTGCGGAGGACAGCGCACAGCCCTATCGGGTGGTGCGGTGGCAAGAATGATTCAACTCGAACCGATTGCCCGCTATTGGCGCGCCAGCCTGCTGCAACAAGGCTGGCGCTTGTGGCTCACGGAGTTACGCGGCTGTGTGCCGAAGTGGCTGGCGTTCCAGGAGCCGCCTGAGCAGGTTCATCACTGGCCGCTGACGGCGCCGGTGGTGCCAGGCAATGCGCGCCAGGTGCTGATGCTTGCCCCCGACGCGGTGTTGCAGCAAAGCGTGCAACTGCCTCTGGCCGCTGCACGTAACCTCATGGAAGTAGTTGGCTATGAACTGGACCGCTACACCCCGTTTGACGCCGAGCAGCTCTACTTCGTC
Organism: Pseudomonas sp. FJ2-5-13; assembly: GCF_029201605.1. NCBI lineage: Bacteria > Pseudomonadati > Pseudomonadota > Gammaproteobacteria > Pseudomonadales > Pseudomonadaceae > Pseudomonas > Pseudomonas sp. FJ2-5-13. The sequence continues at coordinate 3,894,515 of NZ_CP104045.1, read as the reverse complement.
GCCCGTCAGGAGCGGCGCACACCTAGCCACCTGGAGGTGAGGGTGGTGGCGATCCTGCGCGAGCGCCTGGACCAGATTCTCACCGACTGCGCTGCCCTCGGCCTGTACCCGCACCGCGTGGATGTGGCGGGCTTGGGTATTGATCTGCTGCCCGCGCCGTTACGCCCGCGTTCGCGTTCCGCCGGCAAGCAATTGCAGCGCAGCCTGCCGTGGTTGTGCGGCGCGTTGCTGATCGCGGCGATGCTGTTGTGGCTCAACGACCGCCAGCGGGTACTCGACAGCATGCGCGCCACTGTCCAACAGCAAAAAGCCGAGGTCGCCCAGGTGCACGCCCTGCGCCAGCAACTGCTCAATACCCGTGGTGCGGCGCAGTACCTGTCCCAGCGTAAACGGGCGCAACCACCCCTGGCCGCGCTGCTGAATGACTTGACCAGTTGCCTGCCCGCCGACACCTGGCTCGACCAATTGGACGTCAAGGACGGCGAGGTGAGTTTTTCCGGCCAGAGCGCCAAGGCCAGTGGCCTGATCAGCCGCATCAAAGGCTGCCAGCGCTTGGACAACGCGCAGTTCGAAGGGGTGATCCAACCCGACGCACGCACCGGCAAAGACCAGTTTGCCTTGCGTGCCCACTTACGCCAGGAGGCCGCCGATGCGCCGACCCCTTACACCCCGTGAACGCCGCGGCGCCGCCTTGTTGACCCTGGCTTTGGTGCTCGGCGCGGCCTATTGGCTGTTGATCGACAGCTGGTTCGCCGGCCCGCTGCGGGCCATGGGTGAGCAGGCCGAACAGTTGCGTGAACAGCAGCAGCGCTATGCCAGCGTCATACGCCAGGGCGATGCGTTGCGCAAACAACTGGCGCAGGCACAGCAAGACCCGGCCAGCAGCGCCAGCCTGTTGCCGGGGGACGACCCGGACGTGGTCGCCGCCGACCTGATGCAGCGTCTTGCCGACCTGATCAACAGCCACGCCAACCTCGGCGGCGGCTGCAACCTCACCCAGCGCAAGCCGATCACGCCTGAACAGGACGACAGCGAGCCCTATCGTCAGGTCAAGGTCAGCCTCACGCTCAATTGCGCCATCGAACCGCTGACCGCGATCCTGCATGGGCTGGAATATCAGCCGCCTTTTCTGTTCGTCGATGAGCTGCATATTCGTCGTGACAAACTGGCGCCGGCCAATGGCGGGGCAGGCAAGCTGGCGGTGCAACTGCTGGTACGCGGCTACCTGCAACCGGCGCGGGTGGCACCATGATCGGCCCCTTGCGTCCTCTGGAATGGGGTTGGCTCGGCGTGGCCGCGCTTTTGGGGTTGTTGATGGCGATGATCCTCAGCAGCATCGGCGATGCCCCGCGGTGGTTACCCGATGCGCCGGTGCATGCGCCGCCCTCGTTCCAGGTGCAGGCCGCGCCCACGCCGGCGTTGCAAGACCTTGCTGGCACCTGGCAAACGCCGCTGTTCAGCCCGGATCGCCGCCCAGACCGGGAGGTGGGTAAAACCCAGGTGGCGAGCCTGGCCAACCTGACCCTCAGCGGCATCCTGATCACCGGCAACCTGCAAATGGCCATGCTCAAGCAAGCCGGTGGCCCCACGCTCACGGTGCGCTTGGGCCAGGCGTTGCCCAACGGCTGGCGCCTGGAACACCTGACCCCGCAATACGCCCGTTTTGCCCTGGACGGGCGCACCCAGACCCTGAGCCTCTACGGTAAGCGGCTACCCCTGATCTCACATCCCCGCGAGTCTCTCCCTTGATCGATATGCGCACTTCGCTGTTTTGCCTGGCTACCGCCGTCTCCCTGGGCGGCTGTGGCTCTTTGCCCGACACCCTCGACCCGGACGACGAGCTGCTGCACGAGGCCCTGCAGGGCACCGGCGCGCAACGCCCGCCGCTTCAGGCGCCTGTGGCCCAAAGCCCTCCACCTGCCACCCAGGCCCCGCCACAGCGCCAGTTGATTCGCGGCAATCAAGCGTTCGTGCGCCAGCCCAAGGCGCCTGTAAACGTGCCGGAGCAGGGCGGCGACATCGTGTTCAACTTCGCCGGCCAGCCCATCGAGGCCGTGATCAACAGTGTGATGGGCGACCTGCTGCACGAGAACTACAGCATCGCCGAGGGCGTGAAAGGTACTGTCAGCTTCTCCACTTCCAAACCGGTGGACAAACAGCAAGCGCTGTCGATTCTCGAAACCCTGCTGTCCTGGACCGACAACGCCATGATCAAACAGGGCAACCGCTATGTGATCCTGCCGGCTAACCAGGCAGTGGCGGGCAAGTTGGTGCCGCAGATGCGCGTGGCGCAACCGGCCAGCGGCCTCTCGGCACGTCTGTTTTCACTGCGCTATATCTCGGCCACCGAGATGCAGAAACTGCTCAAACCCTTCGCCCGTGAAAACGCTTTTTTGTTGGTGGACCCGGCGCGCAATGTGCTGAGCCTGGCCGGCACGCCTGAAGAACTGGCCAACTACCAGGACACCATCGACACCTTCGATGTGGACTGGCTCAAGGGCATGTCGGTGGCGGTGTTCGGCCTGCAACGCGCCTCGGTGGCCGAGCTGATGCCCGAGCTGCAAGCCATGTTCGGCACGGACAGTGGCACACCCCTGGCGGGCATGCTGCGGTTCTTGCCGGTGGAGCGCACCAACTCGGTGGTGGCGATTTCTTCCCAGCCCCAGTACCTCAGCGAAGTGGGCGACTGGATCCGCACCATCGACGAGGGCGGCGGCAACGAGCCGCAGATGTATGTGTACGACGTGCGCAATATGAAGGCCGCCGACCTCGCCAAGTACCTGCGGCAGATCTACGGCAACGGCGCGATCAAGGATGACGCCCCGGCGAAGGTAGCGCCGGGCTTGCGTACCACCACCTTGTCCTCGTCCACCAGCGCCGGTTTGCAGGCCAACGCGCCCGTGCCTGCAGCCGAAGAACCTGAAGCCGAGCCTGCCGAAAACACCCCGGCATCGCCCACCAGCGACCTCGAAGCGGGCACGCGCATCACCGCGCAAAAGAGCAGCAACCAACTGCTGGTGCGCACCCGCCCGGCGCAGTGGAAAGAGATCGAAGCGGCGATCAAACGCCTCGACAACCCACCGCTGCAAGTGCAGATCGAAACTCGCATCCTGGAGGTCAAGCTCACCGGCGAACTGGACCTGGGCGTGCAGTGGTACCTGGGCCGCCTGGCCGGTAATTCCATCAGCACCACGGTGGCCAACGCCTCCGGCAGCCAAGGCGCCTTGGGCGGTGGCGGGGCAGGGCTGGGGGCGGCGGACTCGTTGTTCTATTCCTTCGTCAGCTCCAACCTGCAAGTGGCCCTGCACGCCCTGGAAACCAACGGCCGCACCCAGGTGCTGTCGGCGCCATCGCTGGTGGTAATGAACAATCAGCCGGCGCAGATCCAGGTGGGGGACAACATTCCCATCAGCCAGACCACCGTCAATACCGGCGACGCCGACACCACCTTGAGCAGTGTCGAATATGTGCAGACGGGGGTGATTCTGGATGTGGTGCCGCGCATCAATCCGGGTGGGCTGGTGTACATGGATATTCAGCAACAGGTCAGTGATGCTCAGAACCCGACGGGGAGCAGTGAGACGCCGGTGAACCCACGCATCTCCACGCGCTCGGTGTCGACCCAGGTGGCGGTTCAGAGTGGCCAGACAGTGTTGCTCGGTGGGTTGATCAAGCAGGACAACGCGGAGCGTGTCAGTGCCGTGCCTTACCTGGGGAAGATTCCGGGGTTGCGCTGGTTGTTTGGCAATACCGGCAAGTCCAAGGACCGCACGGAGCTGATTGTGCTGATTACGCCGAGGGTGATTACCAGCAGCAGCCAGGCGCGGCAGGTGACGGATGATTATCGCCAGCAGATGCAGCTGTTGCGACCGGCTCAGTGATCCTGGCTGCACCGAGTACCAATGTGGGAGGGGGCTCGCTCCCGATGGTGGCCTGACAGCCCGCGATCAAAAATGTGGGAGCTGGCTTGCCTGCGATGACGGCCTGCCAGCCGGCACCTATCAACCTGACACCCCGGAATCAAAAATGTGGGAGCTGGCTTGCCTGCGATGACGGCCTGCCAGCCGACGCCTATCTACCTGACACCCCGGAATCAAAAATGTGGGAGCTGGCTTGCCTGCGATGACGGCCTGCCAGCCGACGCCTATCTACCTGACACTCCGCAATCAAACTGTGGGAGCGGGCTTGCTCGCGAAGGCGGCCTAACAGGCGACGCAGTTATACCGGGTACATATCCATTCCTGCGGTCACGGCCACTTAGGGTTCCGCCCTGACGGCGGCTCACTTTGCAAAAGCGGCAAAGTAAGCAAAACGCTCTTGCCCCACCACTCGGCACCTCGCTTGGGCTCGGTGTGCCCGTAATTCGCCAGTGATTTGGGGGGCCGCCGCCACGCGCCATCCATGGCGCGGGGCGGCTAAACCGGCATCCCTGCCGGTTTACCCCCCAAATCCCTGTCGAATTCCGGCCAGCGTGGTTTAACGGGGCGCCTGAGATCAAGATCACAAGCAGATCAAGATCAAGAGCGGCTCGCTTCGCATCGTGGTTACCGTTGCGGTGGGGGCGTGTCATTGAATGTATTTTGACTGGCCCACGGTCATCGGTAGCACGCTCCCTCCCACATTTTTAGCGTCCTGCGCGCTCAGATTAAAAATCATTTTTATGAATAATTATTTTTAAAAATAATGAAAGTAGAGAATATTAGCTTATGCCCAAATAGCATTATATTTTTAAAATCCATTCCGTTATGTTTGATCCCAACAGCCTACCCCTGACCTCGGATGGTACCCAGCGTGATTCAGATTCTGCGCGCCTGACCGGGTAATCCTCCCGCCGCCGCAGAGTCGTTGGACGGGAGCTCAACACATGTTGCCACTTCAAACCCCTCGCTTGCCCCACACCTAGCCCACGCCGTATCGCCCCTTTGAACATCGGCCCCGCCGCGCATGGCGCGTGCCTGCTCGACTTTGCGATTTGGAAAAAGCTGGGAATGGATATGAAGCACATTCTGCAACCTACTGCTGCCCTGACCCTGTCGCTGTTCGCCGCAGCTTCGCAGGCCCAGGAAGACAGCACTTTGTCTACGGTCGTTGTGACCGGCAACCGTGGCGCCGAGCAGCGTACGGTCACCAGCAGCCCGGTGCCGATTGACGTGGTCAGTGCCCGGCAATTGCAAAACACCGGCAAGCCCGGGTTGATGGAGGCGTTGAGCGCGGTGATCCCGTCGCTGACCCTGCCGGAAAAAACCGGTTGGGACGCCAGCGGCATTGCCCGGGCACCGAACCTGCGGGGTTTGAGCGCCGCCGAAGTGTTGGTGCTGGTCAACGGCAAGCGCCGCCACACCAGTGCCACCTTGAATATCAACGGCATCAACACCGGCGCGGCGCCGGCTGATCTGGACCTGATCCCCATCAGCGCCATCGACCATGTCGAAGTGCTGCGCGATGGTGCGGCTGCCCAATACGGGTCTGACGCCATCGCAGGGGTGATCAACGTGATCCTCAAGGCCGACACCCGCGGTACCTCGGTGACCCACGCCGGCCTTGGCTACGACGGCAAGAAACAGACCGTGCAGCAAAGCCTCAACAAGGGCTTCGAAATCGGCAACGGCGGCATCGTGCAACTGGCCCTGGATGCGCGCAGCCAGAACGATGACAACAAGGCCAGCGCCAACGGCTACACCTATGAGCAAGCCTATGGCCTGGCGGGCAAGTCCACCTATGGCGGCTACGGTACGCCCAAGACCAACCTGCTGACCCTGGGCTACAACGCCGAGTTGCCGATCGACGACAGCCTCAGCCTCTATTCCTTCACCACCTACTCGCGACGCAAGGCCGAGCAGGGGCAGAACTTCCGTCTGCCGACCATCACCAACACCATCACCACCGGGCCTAACGGTTACCCGGCCGGGTACACCCCCACCTGGTACATCGACGAGGACGACTTCCAGGCGGCGTTCGGTGGCAAGGGCATTGTGGGCGAGTGGGACTGGGACGTGTCTACCACCTATGGGCGCAACGAAGCGGAGCAGGGCACCACCCATAACCAGAACCCTTCCCTGGGCCAAGCCACGCCGAACAGCTTCACCTCCGGCACCTGGATTTCCACCGAGCTGACCACCAACCTGGACTTCAAGCGTGGCTTCGACATCGGACTGCAAAAGCCTATGGACTTGTCCTACGGCTTCGAGCATCGGCGCGACACCTACGAGGTGCAAGCCGGTGATTACGCGTCCTATGCCAATGGCGGTTACTGCGTGGCGCCGGGTAACTGCGCATCGTCCGGGGCGCAGGTCACCAATGGTATTTCACCGGACGAAGAAAGCAGCGCCTCGCGCAACAGCCTGGCCGGTTATGTGGACGTGGGTTTCAACCCCTTGCCTAACTGGTACGTCGGCACAGCGGTGCGTTATGAGCATTACAACGAGGGCGTGGGCGCCACCCGCAGCGGCAAGCTGACCACCCGCTACGACTTCACCCCGCAGTTCGCAGTGCGCGCCACGGTGAGCAATGGCTTTCGTGCGCCGTCCCTGGCCAACAGCCTGTTCAGTGCGCGCTCCACCACCTATGGCGTCGTCGATGGTGTGTATCAGTCGATCAACTATGGCGTGCTGCCGGTGGGTTCGGCGGCGGCCCAGGCACTAGGCGCGCAGGAGCTCAAGCCCGAGCGCTCTACCAACTTCAGCCTCGGTTTCACGCTCACACCCAGCGACCGCCTGAGTTTCACCGCCGATGCCTACGTGATCAACCTGCGTGACCGCATTACCCTTACCGGCACCTTGCTGGGCCCGGAAGTCACCCAGGTGCTGCAGAACAACGGCATCAACTCCACCTCCGGCGGCCAGTACTTTATCAACGGCGCTGACACTCGCACCAAAGGCCTGGACCTGGTCAGCAGCTACAACCAGGACCTGGGCGCGTTCGGCGCGCTGAAGTGGACCGCCGCGTTCAACTGGAACCAGACCAAAATCCTCAACTACAGGGCATCTACCGACATCCTCGGCACCTCCTACGACCTGATGGACCGCCAGGCGCGCAACCTGATCACCGGCGTGCAACCCAACACCAAGTTGATCCTGGGCGGTGACTGGCGCATCGAACGCTTCAACCTCAACCTGGCCCTGACCCGCTACGGCTCGTACAAGGAAGTGAACTCATCGGCCAATCGTGACCTGGACCGGGTCTACAACGCCCGCTGGATCACCGACCTCGACCTTGGCTACAGCCTCACCAAAGACCTGAACATCGCCATCGGCGCCAAGAACCTGTTCGACCTCTATCCCAAGAAACAAGGGGTGCCGAGCAGCACCATGGTTGCCAGCTACGGCACCTATTCGCCCTACGGTTTTACCGGCGGGTATTACTACACCCGGCTGACTTACGCCTTCTGAGGCCTGCGAGGAAAAGAACATGCCCATTGTCGCCAAACCCTATGACCTGCTGAATGAAGTCAGCGCCCAACCGCTGCACCAGCGCCGTGCCGCCACGCCGACCAAGGCGTTGCGCGTGGTGCCGGCCCGGCACCCCTGGCGCTGGGCCGGGTCGATTTTCGCCGCGCTGGTATTACTCGCCATCGTGCACTCTCTGGCCACCAACCCGCGCTGGGAATGGGGGGTGTTCGGCCAGTGGTTTTTTTCGCCCTCGGTGCTGCGCGGGCTGGGCCAGACGTTGCTGCTGACGCTGCTGAGCACAGTGTTCAGCATCCTGCTGGGCACCGCGCTGGCCCTGGCGCGGCTGTCGGGTTCGCCGTTGCTGGCGGCGTTGGCCTGGGGCTATATCTGGTTCTTCCGCTCGATGCCGGCCCTGCTGGTGCTGATCATCCTCTACAACTTTGCCTACCTGTACGACCACATCGTGCTAGGCGTGCCGTTCACCGACCTGGTGTTCGTCGAGTGGTCGACGGTGGATGTGCTCAGCCAATTCACCGTGGCCGTCCTGGGCTTGAGCCTGATGCAGGCGGCCTACGCGGCGGAGATCATTCGCGGTGGGCTGATTGGCGTGGATGCCGGCCAGCATGAAGCGGCGGCGGCCTTGGGGTTGCCGGCCTCTCGACGCATCTTCCGGATCATTTTGCCCCAGGCGCTGCGCTCGATCTTGCCGTCGGGGTTCAATGAAATCATCGGCCTGGTCAAGGGCACCTCGATTGTCTACGTGCTGGCCTTGCCCGAGCTGTTCTACACCGTGCAGGTCATCTACAACCGCACCCAGGCGGTGATCCCGTTGCTGATCGTCGCCACGGTCTGGTACCTGATCATCACCACCGCGCTCACCAGCGCCCAGTACTACGTCGAGCGCCACTTCGCCCGGGGCACCGCGCGGGTGCTGCCACCCACGCCGCTGCAGCGCGTGCGCCGCTGGTTCAAGGAGAAGGCCCATGCCTGAAGCACGCGCCGGGCGCATTCAGATCCAGGGCGTGGGCAAGCGCTTTGGCAACCAGCAGGTACTCGATCATATCGACTTGAGCATCGACCCTGGCAAGGTCACGGTGATCCTCGGGCCGTCCGGCTCGGGCAAGTCCACCTTGCTGCGCACCATCAACCACTTGGAGAAGATCGACAGCGGGCATATCACCATCGACGGTGAATACGTCGGCTATCGGCGCAAAGGCGACCTGCTGTTTGAACTCACCGAACGCGAGATCCTCAAGCGCCGTATCGACGTGGGCTTTGTGTTCCAGAACTTCAACCTGTTTCCCCACCTCACTGCCTGGGAGAACATCGCCGAAGCGCCCCTGGCGCACAAGCGCTGGAGCCGGGTGCAGGCCCGTGACAAGGCCGATGAACTGCTCGCCAAGGTCGGCCTGGCGGACAAGGCCGACGCTTACCCGCGCCAGCTTTCCGGCGGCCAACAGCAACGCGTCGCCATCGCCCGGGCCTTGGCGCTCGACCCCAAAGTGCTGCTGTTCGACGAGCCCACCTCGGCCCTCGACCCGGAACTGGTTGGCGAGGTGCTGGACGTGATCAAGGGCCTGACCCAACTGGGTGTGACCCTGGTGATCGTCACCCATGAGATCGGCTTTGCCCGCGAAGTGGCCGACCACGTGGTGTTCCTCTGCGACGGTCAACTGATCGAAGAAGGCCCGCCCGAACAAATCTTGCGCCAACCCCGACATCCCCGCACCCAGGCCTTTCTCGGCAAAGTGCTTTAGTTCAAGGAGTGACTGCCCATGTTTATCACCACTGCCCGTGTCGTCCTGTTGGCCATTGCCGGGGCCACGGCCCACAGCGCATTCGCCGTGCAACAGGTCGACCTCAGCCCCGACCGCCCGCGCATCCATGCGCCACGCAATGAAGCGGCCATCGCGCAGATCCCGCCGGGCTTCAAGTTCGCCCAGCCGGGCAAGTTCACCGTGGCCGTGTCAGGCGTAGCCGGGCCACCGCTGGCGCTGTTGGCCAGTGACGACAAGACCACCATCGGCAGCGAGGCCGACACCGCCCAATTGGTGGCCGACAGCCTTGGTCTGCAACTCAACGTGGTGCAAACCAGTTGGGAAGACTGGCCCCTGGGCGTCAGCTCGGGCAAATACGACGCGGTGATCAGCAACGTCACCGTGACCGAGGCGCGCAAAAAACGCTTCGACTTCGCCACCTACCGCCAGGATGTGCTCGGCTTTTACGTCAAGAGCACCAGCAAGATCAATGAGATCAAGCAGGCGGCGGACATTGCCGGGCTGAAGATCATCGTCGGCTCCGGCACCAACCAGGAAAAGGTCCTGCTGGCCTGGAACGAGGCCAATGAGAAAGCCGGTCTCAAACCTGCGTTGTTGCAGTACTTCGACGACCAGGCCGCCGCACAACTGGCGGTGCAGTCGGGACGCAGTGACGCACTGTTCGGGCCGAACTCGGTGTACGCCTATTCGGCGGCGATCACCGGCGGCATCAAGCGCGTCGGCACCGTCAACGGTGGCTGGCCGTTGCAGGCGGATATCGCGGTGACCACGCGCAAGGACAACGGCTTGGTCAAACCGATTCACACCGCCCTGCAAGGTGCGATTGCCGGGGGGCAATATGCGCAGGTGCTGCAACGTTGGGGCCTGGATGTGGAACGGGTCGACCAGTCGCTGATCAACCCGCCTGGGCTGCCGGATTAAGGAGGTACAGACATGGGACTGACACGACGTGAAGCGCTGTCGAGTATCGCAGCGGTGGGCGGTGAGAAAGCGGTCAAGGATGCACTGGCAGTGTTGGGTCTGGGCCCATCGTCACACCGTCGACCGCAACCACTGAAACTCAAGGACGGCCTGGGGCAGGGCACCCGTGTACTGGTGCTGGGCGCCGGGATTGCCGGGCTGGTCACTGCGCTGGAGTTGACGCGCGCCGGCTTCAGTGTGCAGGTGCTGGAGGCCCGCGAGCGCGTGGGTGGCCGTACCTGGACCCTGCGCCACGGCGACCGCGTGGACTATAAGGACGGTCGCTCGCAAACGGTGGGGCTTGACCCTGGCCAGTATTTCAACGCTGGGCCGGCGCGTATTCCCAGCCAGCACCGCACGATCCTCGACTATTGCAGTGAACTGGGCGTGCCCCTGGAAGTGCTGGTCAACAGCAGTCATGGTGCCCAGGTGCGACCGGACTTGAGCCAGGCAGCGTTCAGCGTCGGCCAGGCGCTCAACGATACGCGTGGGCATTTATCCGGCTTGTTGGCCAAGGCGGTGCAACGCGATGCTCTTGATGATGTACTGAGTGGCGAAGAACGCACGCGCCTGCTGGCTTTTTTGCAGGTCTATGGCGACCTGTCCCAGGCGTTGGCGTTTGAGGGCACTCTGCGTTCGGGGCACCTCGAATCCGCCGCTCACCCTGGCGCCTTGCCCGCCCGCCGCAGCCCGTTGACGTTGGACCGCTTGCTGCACCCGGAACTCTGGGGCGCTCTGTTACACACCGAATTCCCGGAATTTTCGGCGACCATGTTCCAGCCCGTGGGCGGCATGGACCGCATCACCGACGCCCTCTACCGACGCGTGCAGGAGCAGGTGCAACTGGGCGCCCAGGTGCGGCAGATTCGCCAGTTGGAGGACGGCGTGGCGGTGACCTACCACGACCAGCACAGTGGCCGCGAACAGGTGGTGCGTGCCGACTTTCTGGTCTCCACCTTGCCGCTGCCCCTGCTGGCCAAGCTCGATACGGACTTCAGCGCACCGGTCAAGGCGGCCCTGCTCAGCACTCGCAGCGACCAGGCGACCAAGGTGGCCTGGCAATCCCCGCGCTTTTGGGAGACCGACTACCGTACCTACGGCGGCTTGTCGTGGATCGAGCATCCGGCGCGCCTGCTGTGGTACCCCAGCAACGACCTCAACACCCGCGAAGGCGTGCTGGTGGCCGGTTACGTGACCGGCGAGGGCGCCGACGTGTTTGGCGGCCAGCCCCTCAATCAGCAGTACGCCGCTTCCCGGCAAGCCGTGGAGCTGTTGCATCCAGGTTACTCCAGGCACTTGCGCAGTCCTCTGGCGGTGTCCTGGGAGCAGATCCCCTACAGCGAAGGCCCGTGGTTGCAACGTGAACACTTCCCCGCCGAGGCTCACGCCCTGCTTGAACAGCCCCATGGCCGGGTGTACTTCGCCGGCGACGGCCTGGTGCAGAGCGGCGTGGGTATCTGGCAGGAATCGGCAGCCAACTCGGCGCGCCATGTGGTCGCGCAACTGGCCGAGCGCATCACCCAACAACACCAACTCGCGGCGTTGGCCGCATCCTGAGGAGCCTCAACATGAGCGACAGCATTCAACGCACCAGCGTCGGCGAATTTCCCATCTCGCAAACCGTCACCGTGCCGGCCTCGGCCAGCCTGGTGTTTGTCAGCGGCACGCTGCCGGACCCCGCCGACCCGAAGGTGCCTGGGGTGTATGGCGACACCGAAGTGCAGAGCGTTTCAGTGTTCAACAAACTGCGCCAGATCTTGCGCCAACACGACCTGGACCTGGGCGACATCGTGCAGTTACGGGTGTTTCTGGTCGGCGCCGAAGAGACCGGTGGCAAGCTGGATTTTGCCGGGTTGCAGCGCGGCTATACCCAGTTCTTTGGCACACCCGAACAGCCAAACAAACCGGCGCGCACCGCATTGCAAGTAGTGGCGTTGCCGTTGCCGGGGGCGTTGGTGGAGGTGGAGGCGATTGCGGCCAGGGCGGTGTGATCACACCCGTCACTCTGCGGCGTGGAGCCTTTGCTCTGTCGCTTGATCGATCAGTGCCCGCAACGCTTCGAACAAGGGTTGGGCATCTGTGTGTTTTTTGCCGTAGGCCAGGTTGAAGGCGTAATCGAAATCGGGAGGGTTCAGCCCCTGGGTGTGCTGCAGCAGGGTCTCCAGTTTGTCCATGGCCTTGACGGCTTTTGCTTCCGGCGAAAGCGCGTTCTCGTAGTCATCCCATAACGTCAGGATCTCGGCTTTCAGGGGGCTGTCCAGGGACTGCGCCAAGAGCAGCAGATCGCGCCGTTCCTGTTCGCCCTTGTTGGGGAAGGCCGCCTGACTAACTGCCGGAATATCGCCGTGGATGGCTTCGCCCAAATCATGGATAACGCACATCTTGAGGATTTTCAGCAGGTCCAGGCCGGGCAATTGATCGGCGAACACCATCGCCATCAGGCACAGGCGCCAGCTGTGTTCGGCCGTGCTTTCAGTGCGGCCCGAAGCCGTGTGGGCACTTCTGAGCACATCCTTGAGTTTTTCCGCCTCGCGCAGAAAATCGAGACGGCCTTTGATTTTTTCCATGTCCATGCTGCTGCCCCGCAAGGTCGATTGTGCAGGTAAGCCTAGGTGCGGGAGTGCAGATCGTCCACGCATAAAATATGCGCGGCGGGCTTTAGAGTGTTTCGACCAGGCGTGCTGCGCTGCCATCGCTCAGGGTCATGCGTGTCCAGCGACAGATGCTGGGGCGTATGGGCACGAGGTTGGAATCGTTGCTTCCAGTGGCGAACTCAAGAGCCGGTGGCGCCTGGGTTTCGCGCCAGCCGGTGTGCTCCAGGCTGGCTTCGATCAGTTGGATTTGCGGCGTTGCGAAGCGCCACAACGACTGGCCCATAAGCTCGGCGAGCGGGCTGCTGAACTGGCGTGCGCGGGAGGGCGAGCACGCGAGCAGGCGGTGCGTCAGGTCGCACACCAGATGCATGGCTTGCGAGCTCTCACTGACCAGCCGAGCCAATGCCTGATCGGCGGCTGCATCAAGCCGGGCTGCCAACAACTGCTCAAGCTGCTGGTGCGCGGCCGGATCCATCGCTTGTACGCCACTTTCCCAGCGCGAAACAGTCGATTGCGTGACGTTGAACAACTGCGCCGCATGACTTTGCTTGATGCGGTGCAGCAAACGCCACCGCCGCAGCGCAATGCCGGGCAAGGCAGGCTTGAGCAACGAGTGAGTCATCTGTGATTCCTGAGTTGGCGGGCTGATGACGAGTGTGATGACAAGAGGGCGGTGGTGCAAATGAGTGGGATGAACGGCCCACATGGTTACTCTCTATTCCTGCAACAGCAATGCCTGCTGCTTGAGCCTGCGTTTTTGCGCAAACGGCAAGCTCTCATCATCCCCATACGGCGCGCTATACCAGTTGCCGTAGCTCGGGTTGGGCAGCAGGAACCAACGCTGGCCTAGCCAATTCACATAGGGTTCGACGGCCTTGCGTTGTGCATCCAGGGTGTTGTGTTCGGCTTGCACGAAATCGCCCAGCGAGTCACCTGCCATCAACAGCACGCGGGCATGGCTGGCGACCCACTGGCGGCGGCAGTTCTTGCCGTAGCCTGCGCTTTCGCAGTGTCCGGTGGGGGTGCTGGCCGCCAGGATCTGCGCGTCGCTTTCAATCGGAAAACCGCGCAAACGCAGGTTTTTGGCGGTGGCCGCGACCTGGCTGTGCTCGCGGTTGGTGAGGTAGTACACCTTGACACCTTTTTGTCTGGCCGCTTGCAGGAACGCCACGGAACCTGGCAGCGCCTGAGCCTTGGCCTGCTCGACCCAGATATTCCAGCGATCGTAGGAATAGACCTGATTGTTGATGATGTCGCGGGCGTTGAGGGGCACGTTGTCCAGCAGGGTTTCGTCGATGTCTACCACCACCGCCGGGGGCAGGCCGGCCAGGTTGCGTGGGGCAAAGGGTAGGGCGTCCCAGCTCGGGTCGGCCAGGGCGACATCCAGTTGGCGGGTGGCATTGGCGAAGAGCTGGCGGTAGATCAGTTCGTGCTCGATGGAGGTCTGGGTCCAGAGCACGGCGTCGAGTTGGTCGTTGGCAGGCGGGTGTTGCTGGCAGCCCGCGAGGGCGGTGGTGAGCAAGCAGAGGCTGGCAAAGAGCAGGTTTCGCATGGGTTGGGTCTCGAAGAACGGGGTGGCGTGGTCTGCACGCCAGTCTAATCACTTGCGAGGCTCGCGGCTCGTTGCCGTTTCGGAATCGTCTTAAAGCCAGGCTTCACCCTTGGCGGGTAATGTAGCGAGCGTTGAAGGATCGTCATCGCTGCCCATCTGCCAGGTTTGCCTATGCCCAATAAAGCGTTACGTTTTCTGATCGCCGATGGAGAGCATCTGCAGCGGGTCAAGATCGAGAAGATGCTCAACCAGTTGGGCTATCACCGTATCGCCCCCTTGAGCTCATTCGAAGAAGTGGAGGCGCTGACGCGCTCGAACGGCGTGATGTTCGACCTGTTGATCATCAACACCGCGCTGGTGCGTTCGCGCCAGGTCGACCTGCTGAAGTTCTGCCGAGAAAATCCGATGATCCGGCATGCGCTGATCTATGACGGGCAGTGCGCGCAGCGGTCGGTGGTGCCTGTGTCGGCCAGCCAGACCTTGCATCTGTCGTTGTCGCAGTCGCCGGATTTCAATTCCCTGTGCCGCTGCCTGGAAATGCTCGACCCGGCGGCGATGGCGCGCGTCGCCGGGATGTCACCCACGCGTTGAGCTTCATTGCTTTGAGCATTGTATTTGCTTAACTCATCGGCATGAGGGCAAGCCCGTCCACAGGGGATGCATGTCAAATGAAGGCGCTGGCTTGCCTGCGATGAGCATAGGTATCTACCCAACTTCGACGCGACGCTGGACCTGTGGCGAGGCAGCTTGCTGTGGGAGCGGGCTTGCTCGCGAAGGCGGTCTGGCAGGCGACACAGTTGGATTGTGTACATATCCATTGCTGCGGTAACGGCCACTTAGGGTTCCGCCCTGACGGCGGGTCACTTTGGAAGAGCCCCAAAGTAACCAAAGGGCTCTTGCCCCACCACTCGGCACCTCGCTTGGGCTCGGTGTGCCCGTAATCCGCCAGTGATTTGGGGGGCCGCCGCCACGCGCCATCCATGGCGCGGGGCGGCTAAACCGGCATCCCTGCCGGTTTACCCCCCAAATCCCTGTCGAATTCCGGCCAGCGTGGTTTAACGGGGCGCCTGAGATCAAAAGCAGATCAAGATCAAGAGCGGCTCGCTTCGCATCGTGGTTACCGTCTGCTGCTACCCAAAAAAGTTGTGTAGATGGCGATGCCGGACCTGTGGCGAGGGAGCTTGCTCCCGTGACGCCCTGACAGCCTGCGCATATCTACCTGACATCCCTCGATCCAACTGTGGGAGCTGGCTTGCCTGCGAAAGCGGTGGGTCAGTCGCTGCATCTGTCACTGCACTACTGCTATCGCAGGCAAGCCAGCTCCCACATTGGATCTTCGTTGCTTTGAGCATTGCGCTCGCTTAATTAATCGGCGTTGGGGCGGGTGTTGTTTTACTTGTCCGTGCGCGCATCCAGGGTTTTTTGATGCTCGGCGAGGAACGGTTGCTCCGCGGGGTCAAAACGATCAATCCCGGCGGTGAAGCGGTGCCAGTAGGGGTACAACGGCTGGCGACGCGTGACGGCTTCGATGCGCGCCGACTGCGCTTGGGTGAGTTTCAGCTCGGTGGCCGCCAGGTTATCGCGCAGGTGTGCTTCGGTACGGGCGCCGACAATCAGCGAGGTGATCCCCGGGCGATCCTTGAGCCAGGCCAGGCAGGTGCGGGCGACCGAGACGCCGTGTTCATCGCCGACGGCGGCGAGAGTCTCGATAATGTCCAGCGCACGTTCCTGGTCGTGGACGTAGGGTTCCGGCCAACCGCTGCCCTGGCGGGTATTGGCCGGCGGCTTGTGCCCGCGTCGGGTCGTGCCGGTCAGCAAGCCTTCGCCCATCGGGCCCCACACCAAAGTGCCAACCTGCTGGTCCAGGGCCAACGGCAGCAACTCGTACTCGGCCTCGCGGGATTCCGGGGTGTAGTAGATCTGCTGGGTAATCGGCTTGAGCATGCCGTGCAGTTCAGCCTTGCCCAGGGTTTTCATCATCTGCCAGGCGGTGAAATTGCTGGTGCCGAAGTAGCGGATCTTGCCCGAACCCACCAACAGGCGCAGGGCTTCCAGGGTCTCTTCGATTGGCGTCATGCCGTCCCAGTTGTGCAGTTGGTACAAGTCGATGTGGTCGGTGCCCAGGCGCTTGAGGCTGGCTTCGCACGCGCGGATCAAGTGGTAGCGCGACGAGCCGGAGTTGTTGGGGTTGTCGTCTACCGGGCTGCGGCCCTTGGTGGCCAGCAGAATGTCGTTGCGCTTGTCGCCCAGCGCCTTGCCCACCACTTCTTCGGCCAGGCCGTGGGAATAGAGGTCGGCGGTGTCGACCATATTCACTCCGGCGTCGAACGCCATATCGAACATGCGCTTGGCCAGGGGCACGTCCACCGCACCGCATTTTTCAAACTCTGCGCGACCGCCAAAGGGCACGGTGCCCAGGATGATTTCCGATACCAGCAGGCCGGAATGACCCAGTTGTCGGTACTGCATGTTGCCTCCTACTTAACGTTGCACATGAAGGTGTGAACGATGGGGAGGGCGATAGTTTGAATTTTTTCATGAAATGCTCGCGCCAGGCTTGGCTGCGACGTGCACGAGGGATTGTTTCGCTGGATGAAATGCTGGATTGTGAATCCTGGTCATTCCGCCAGACAGGGCAGCGGTAGAACATCCCTGGCGTCGATACCCACTCATTTGGAGCCTGTCATGACCCAGCCTGCGATCAAACTCTATGGTTTTCCCCTGTCCGGCCACTCCCACCGGGTCGAGCTGATGTTGTCCCTGCTGGGGCTGACGAGCGAATTTGTCCTAGTGGACCTCAAGCAAGGTGCGCATAAAACGCCTGAGTTTCTCACCACCCTGAACAGCTTCGGCCAGGTGCCGGTGATTGATGACGGCGGCACGGTACTGGCCGACTCCAATGCCATCCTGCTTTACCTGGCCAGCAACTATGGCAACGGCCAATGGCTGCCGAGTGACCTTGTCGGGCAAGCGCGAGTACAACGCTGGCTCTCGGCCGCTGCCGGCCCACTGCATGCCGGGCCTGCCACGGCGCGCTTGGCCACGGTGTTTGGCGCCGAGGTGGACACTGTCAGCGCAATCAACCGTGCCCATGCCTTGTTGAGCGTGATGGAGCAGCAACTGAGCCAGAGCCGTTTCCTCGCCAGTGATCAGCCCAGCATTGCCGATATCGCCTTCTACACCTACGTGGCCCACGCGCCGGAAGGCAATGTGTCCCTGGCCGACTACCCTAAGGTACGCGCCTGGCTGGCCAGCATCGAAGCACTGCCGGGTTTCGTTGGCATGCCGCTTACGGCGGTGGGGCTGCAATCGCAATAACAAACAAGGGGCGCCGATGGACCGATTTCATGAAATGCAGGTGTTCCTGGCCGTGGCCGAGGAGGAGGGCTTCGCGGCTGCCGCGCGCCGCCTGAACACGTCGCCGCCCAGCGTGACTCGGGCCATTGCCGCCATGGAACAACGCATCGGCACCCAGTTGCTGGCGCGCACCACCCGCAGCCTGCACTTGACCGAAGCGGGCCAGCGTTACCTGGAGGATTGCCGACGCATCCTTGCCGAGCTGGACGAAGCCGAGGAAGCGGCGGCGGGCAGCTACTCCATCCCGGGCGGCCAGTTGACGGTGACCGCACCGGTACTGTTTGGCGAGCTGTATGTGGCGCCGGTACTGGGGGATTATCTGGACCGTTTTCCGTTGGTGAGTATCAACGCCTTGCTGGTCGATAGGGTGGTCAATATGACCGACGAAGGTGTTGACGTGGCGGTGCGTATCGGCCACCTGCAGCCATCCTTGCAGCAAGCGATCAAGGTCGGCGAAGTACGCCGGGTGGTGTGCGCATCGCCGGCTTATCTTGACCAACACGGGCGCCCCCAGCGCCCCGAGCAGTTGCGTGAGGCCAAGCTCGTCACCTCATCGTCCAGCCAACTGGTCAGTGAGTGGACATTCATTGCCGCCGGCCAGCCGCTGAAGGTACCGATCGAGCCACGCCTGGTGGTCACCGCCAACAATGCCGCGATCAACCTGGCCCGCCTGGGCTGGGGTATGACGCGGGTGCTGTCTTATCAAGTCGCGGCAGCGGTGGCGGCGGGTGAGCTGGAGCTGGTGCTGGAGGATTTCGAACCGGCGCCGCTGCCGATCCACGTGGTGTTCCAGCAAAACGGCCGGGTACCGGCCAAGGTCAATACGTTTGTAGATTTCCTCAGCCAGCGCCTCGGGCAGGACCCGGCCCTGAACGCGGCGACCAAGCGGCGCGCCTGATGGAGCGTTTTCGCGATATGCAGCTGTTTACCGCGCTGGCCGGGCAACCCAGCCTGGCGTCGGCGGCACGTCATGCGCAGGTTTCCGGGCCGACGCTGGTACGTGCAGTTGCGCGCCTGGAGGCACGCCTGCGCGTGGTGTTGCTGCAACGTAGTACACGCGGTGTCAACCTGACCGATGCAGGCCAGGCTTACCTTGCCGACTGCGTGCGCCTGCTGGCAGCGGTGGACGCGGCCGAGGCCTCGGCCAACGGTTTGCATGTGCAGGCCCAGGGCGACCTGCGGATATTTCTGCCGTTACTGTTCAGCCGCTATGTCATGGCGCCGCTGTTGGCCGGTTATGCGGATCGCTACCCAGCGGTGCGTGTCATCGCGCATTACCACGACTATTTCCCTAACCTGCACGTAGAAGGGCTGGACGTGGCGGTGCTGGTCGGCGAATTGCCCAACTCGTCACTCATTGCGCGGCAAGTCGGGCAGGTGCGCACTGTCGTATGTGCCAGCCCCGCTTACTTGGCGACCCGGGGCGAACCCCGGCATCCGGCTGAACTCAAGCAGCATCATCTGATTGCCAGCGCCGACCCGGTGCACTGGGATTTCCCGCATTACGCCCTCAAGGCTCGCGCCCGGCTGCGTTGCGCCACTGTCCAAGGCGCGATCAATGCAGCGGTGCAGGGGGCGGGCGTGATTCGAGCCTTGAGTTACCCACTGCACGAACACCTGGCGAGCGGCCAGTTGCAGCGCCTGTTGCCTACCTTCGAGTTGCCGCCGCAGCCGGTGCATGTGGTCTACCGCGAAGGCCGTCATGCGTCGATGCGCGTGCGCAGCTTTGTCGACTACTGCGTCACCGCGTTGCGCGAGCATCCGGCGTTTCAGTTGGCGTAATAGTGGATTGCCCTGGGTGGGCATTCTCTCCATTACGGCCTGGGCGCAGCATGCTCGTATCTAACCGGAGGTGAGCGCCATGCACTCGATTGAAGCAACCCCTTGGCATGTCGGCGAACGACACATGCAGGAAAGTGCCGGCGTCTCTGAACGCATGGCCATGATCGGGCCCAAGGTCATTCGTGATCATTTGCCTGAGCAGCACCGCGATTTTTATCCGCTGCTGCCGTACTTGATCGCGGGTGTGGTGGACGAACAAGGCATCCCCTGGGCAACGATGCTGGAAGGCGCTCCAGGGTTTGCGCATTCACCGGACCCACACACGCTGCAGATCGACAGCCTGCCCGCCAAAAGCGATCCCTCCTGGGCTGGGATAACGGATGGCGCGGCGATCGGCCTGCTGGGCATCGACCTCAACACCCGCCGCCGCAATCGCATGAATGGCCGGATCGGATCGCTTGAGGATGAGGGCTTTACGGTGGACGTAGTGCACACCTTCGGCAATTGCCCCAAGTACATCCAACTGCGCCCCGTCGCCGGAATTGCACGCAAACCCGGCAACGCTGCCGAGCGCAGCAATGGCCTGGACGCTGCTGCACAAGCGCTGATCCGCAACGCTGACACCTTCTTCGTCGCCAGCTACGTGGACCAGCACGGCGAACGCGCGGTGGACGTTTCCCATCGCGGCGGCAACACGGGGTTTGTGCGGGTGGAGGGTAACGTGCTGACCATCCCGGATTTCGCCGGCAACCTGTTCTTCAACACCCTTGGCAACCTGCACGCCAATCCGGTGGCAGGGTTATTGTTTGTGGATTTTGAGACCGGCGACGTGCTGCAAGTGGCCGGGCGTACATCGTTGATCCTGAGCGGGCCGCAAGTGGCTGAGTTCGAAGGCGCGCAGCGCTTGTGGACGGTGACGGTGGAGCACGTGGTCCGCCGCCCGGCAGCCTTGGCCTTGCGTTGGCAATTCGCTGAGTTTTCGCCGCACAGCCTGGCGATGGGCATCGGGTAGCCTGTCACCCGCTCCCTGGCACAGCCAGATCAAATGTGGGAGGGGGCTTGCCCCCGATGAGGCAGTGTCAGCCAACACATCTGTGACTGACCCACCGCAATCGGGGGCAAGCCCCCTCCCACATAGGAACGTCATTGCCTGTTGAGTTTGCGTTTGCTCATCAGGCCACCGGGCATTCCCGGTTCAGCGCTTCATCGACCAGCAACTGCGCAATTTCGATCATCTGCACCACCGCCAGCACATGCTTGCGGCGCTGACCGTCAAGCTGTTCGGCACAGTCGTAGGCGCAGACAGTCGCTGACTCCAGCATTTCGCTGGCATTGCTCAAGGCGGCTTCAGTGCTGAGTCCGGGGCGAACGGTGAAGATGACATCGGGAGGTAGTTGTGGGTTGTCATCCGAAGTTGATGACGGGGGATTGGGTGTGACTTTCTTCATGGCGAAGCTCCTATGAATGAGCACCTCCATTTCGCTACCACACGAAGTAAGGAGGCGACTGTACACGGGGTGGTAGACCGGTCATAGAAACCCGGCAGGCCGAAGCCTCCCATGCACAGCCGCCACAAAGCAGCCCGCATAAAAAAACGCCCTTGAGCGTTTCGGGGTCTATGAAATAACTGGGCTACCACACCCATTCGCTGATTTTGCAGCGACCCGCGAAGGTTAGCGGCGAGGCTCATCGGACGCAACCCGAAGTTTGTGTAAGAGCCGTCTGACGAATTCAGTCTATGGAAGGCGGTTAGCCTGACCCGCAGTTTTGCCGTAGTCAGTGTGGGGAAACAGTTGGTTGGTCATCTCGATGATCTTGCTTTGTGCGTCAATGAACTTACCCATTCGGGCGCCGCCCGAGGTCGAGTCATACAGTGCCTGTCCGATCCGCCGACCGTTCTCGAACACCTGAATGTCGGCGAAGCTCATATACAACGCCATGTCCCAGCTCCATGTACCGATGTAAGTGGTCGAAAGCGCGCAATTGGCGGGCGGGGTGCCTGGCGGTAACTCGCGGGTTTGAAAGCCTTTACTGCGCAATTGGGCTGTGTAGGTGGTGTTGAAGCCTTCACGCAAGCCGGCAGCGGGGATCATGCAGATTTCAGGGGAGTGAACAGTAGAAGCGGGAACAGGCGTGACGGTTTGCGTGATGCTGCAGCCGGTGAGGGCGCTGCAGGCCAGTACGAAAGCGAGGGCTGTTATCCGGCGCATAGCGACCTCCATGTCATGAGTAGTGGCTGAATGATAGCAGTGATCGTCCAGCGCCGAACACGGTGGTTCGGGTGCATCAGATCAAATGTGGGAGGGGGCTTGCTCCCGATGGCGGTGGGTCAGTCACATATGTGTTGGCTGACACTACCTCATCGGGAGCAAGCCCCCTCCCACAGTGGGATGTCATTGCTTGTTGAATTTGCGTTTATTCATCAGGCCAGCGCTTCACCCATGAACATGTTGCTGGATGTTGAACCGTCAGCGAGAGCAGTTTCTCTGGGTTAGCCTTGTCTTCCTACTGACAAACAAGGATTGGTCATGCAGCGAAAGGTCATTAATCCCACGACGGTATTCAACTCCCTGCAATACGGTTTCAGCCAGGCCCTGGAAGTGCCGCAAGGGCGACGGATCATGCTTTCCGGGCAGGTGGGCGTCGATGCCCAAGAGCGCACGGCGGGCCCAGACATTGCCGAGCAGACGGTCATGGCGTTGGACAATGTCGAAAAGGTGCTGGCCGAGGTGGGGGGCGATCTGTCCCACGTGATCATGCTGCGGTTGTATATCGTCGAGTCTGCCCGGGATCAGCAGGAACCGATTGCTGAAGCTCTGCGTCAGCGCTTCGCACACAACCCGCCGCCGTCTTCGTGGATTATGGTCAGTGGGTTGTCGTTGCCGGAATGGTTGATCGAGGTGGAGGCAGAGGCGGTGGTTCCGTTCAGTTAGGCGAGCGCTTTTTGAAAGCAGCAAGTAGTGGCTGACAAAGACAGCTATCTCACTGATGCAATCCGATCAAAATGTGGGATGGGCGGTGCGACGATTCGACTTGCCCCCGATGGCGGTGGGTCAGTCACAGATGTATTGATTGACACTACCTCATCGGGAGCAAGCCCCTTCCCACATAGGAACGTTATTGCTTGATGAATTTGCGTTTTTTCATCAGGCCACCGGGCATTCCCGGTTCAGCGCTTCATCGACCAGCAACTGCGCAATCTCGATCAGCTGCACCACCGCCAGCACGTGCTTGCGGCTCTGACCATCGAGCTGTTCGGCACAGTCGTAGGCACAACAGTCGCTGACTCCAGCATTTCGCTGGCATTGCTCAAGGCGGCTTCCGTGCTGAGTCCGGGGCGGACGGTGAAGATGACATCGGGAGGTAGTTGTGGGTCGTCATCCGAAGTTGATGACGGGGGATTGGGTGTGACTTTTTTCATACGGTTGCTCCTGGAGTTAGAGGAGCCGCCACAATCACTTCCACATGATGGGGTGGCGACTGTACGCAGGTGTGGAAGACCGGACTCCAGGACCCCGGCGCACTCGAAAATGCCCCGCGCACAGCCGCCATAACACTTTATAGCGAGCATGAAAAAAGCGCCCGCTAAGGCTATGGGCGCTTATACGCCTGGAGAGTTCGGGCTTCCACACCCGTCCGCTGATTTTGCAGCGACCCGCGAAGGTTAGCGGCGAGGCTCATCGGACGCAACCCGAAGTTTATGTAAGAGGGGTCTGACAAGCTCGCAGCGTGGATCAACGTCAGCGGGTGGCCATTGCCGGAAGGTTGATCGAGATTGAAGTGCGGCCGCTGGAGGGCTGAAACGACAGCTGTCTCGCTGATGCAATGCGATCAAAATGTAGGAGGGGCGTCAACTCCGGGCGTCGGCCAGGCTCAGGTCCTTACAGACCACACCGCGCTTGCCTAAGGGTAGCTCGCTGTTGTAAAGCTTGCAGTAGAGTCGTTCGCTGCTCAAATACAGCTTCGGCCAGCGGGGAAGTCATCTTCGGTCGAGCGTAGACGCTCGCCAAGTTGGGCTAGGATAAAGGCTTCTGAGCGGTGTGAATCACTCCAACGGATCGCCGCTTCAATCGGGTGGGAATAGGCTTTTGTCAAAGGGGAAGGTCGCTGTCATATGATCGATACCCTGCATGAAAAGTGGACGCATTGAATGGGTTCCTTGATTGAACGGCTGTGTTGGGGGTCATGAGGCAGGTGCCGGTAGCTGTCGTGGGTATCATCCAACGAACGGCTGCGTTCGAGTCAGCAGAATGGCGACCAATGTCGGGGATTTGCGAAGCAGCAAAACGCGCTCGGGCCAGAGACGACAGTGGTGGGGCGTCTGATGGCTAAGTCGGTCGACGCATAGGGTTACATTTTTGCGCCTAGCGCTCTTAGGTTGCTTACCGTGCAGCCCAGATGCGGAAGCATTGAATCAACCACCGAACAGTTGCTCTTCTGGCTCTCAGCCCGCTGTGCTTGCGGTCTGCGGAGCGAATGACATAGGATTCAATCAAGGCACCCGGTAGGTGCCAGCCGTCCACTAATGGCAAAGCTCGCGCTCTACCGTGACAGTACCAACCGCCCTGTATTGGGTTCTCGTAGTGGACACTAGGCCCGGCCCCGGAGGCTGAAATGCAAAACACCATCACTTTTGCTGATGTTCACCGCGTCAAGCGCCACGCTAAGCAACTCAGAATCGACTTCCCTGATCTTTCTCACGGCAAGCGCCTCGATAAGGCTGCCGTCGAGATTTGTGGTGCGCGGAACTATCATGAGCTGAGCCGTTGGTTTGACCGCACAATCAGTCAGCATATTGATACGCCGGATGGACATCAAGGTGTGAGCCACTGCCGATACTGTGACTTTCGCTTCGCGTCCGATCACAAGCCTGATCAGAAAACGCATCGAGAGATCCATGAGCTTTTTATGGAAGCTGAAGAAGAGTTGGGGTACCGGCCAGGGACATACGTGCAGCGCGAGCGTATGAAAACGGACGGTTACCATCTAATGACCAATGGCGAACATGAAGAGGATCGCATCTTAGGTTTGCTCATGGTCACTCGGGGTTGGTTTGATCGGTCTCTTCGCTCGGCGATTGAGTCTGGCTACTGGACCAAACATCCGACGTTTGAGACGTATGTTTCGATGATGCTGCCGCATCTGGACACGGTTGATCTTGGGATTTCCGCGATTTTGAAAGCGCGCTATGGGCGGACGAACGAAATGATCTCCATTGGACAGACTAACTGGTCGCCTCGTTAAATCTATGATCCTCACTGCCCGGAGCATTCAATGTTCTGGGCATTGAGGAGGTTGTCACATATCGACCTCTTGTGATTTATGCGTCTACGCTCGGAAGCAGCGGACCTGCGTTTTTTATGTTACGGCATTGTTGAATGTCGGCATTGTCCACCACTTGAGCTGGCTCTTTCACGTTCTATTGCCTTTTTAGGTGGCTAATGAGTCTTTCAGGTATTCGTTCAAATCGAGGGGATAGCTATCAGACGCTGATTGCTATGTGGTTTGCCATTTCGATGCTATCCGACGCCGACTATGAGTGGCTGGAGGTCGACTCCACTCGTTGGTTGGTGGATGACGTGGTTGTCGGAAAGTCCGACGGTTCAATCATTTGCTGTCAATGCAAGAAGAACCAGCCGGATTTCAAACCTTGGACGGTTGCTGATCTGTCCGGTGAGTTCGAGAAGGCTTCTCGCCTGTTGGTGGGGGATCTGAACACAGTGGTGCGTTTCTATTCGCGCGGTACGTTTGGTCATATTGCTAAGCTGCGAGAGCATTGCGCAACGCAGCCTGATGAGAGCAGCTACCGGAACAGCCTTACGAACGAGCACGCGACAATCGATGCTTCTTTAAGTGCTACGTTTAATGCCGCTGTATCGCTTCGCACGTATGACTTTCTACGTCGCACAACTTTCCATAACACAAATGATTTCAACGATTTGGAAGAGTCGTTGCTCGAGCGGCTTCGCATTCTGGCAACCAATGCGGAGGCCGCTTACGATGCACTTTGGTACCGGCTCGATCAGTTGGGTTCACGAATGCCCTCGCGTGATTCACAGGCGGCGTCAGTTCAACATCGTTTGACAAAAGAGGACCTTCTCGGCCTGCTTCAGCAATCAGGGTCGATGCTCGCGCCGCATATGAACGTGTCTGAGGTTCGTGCCTCTCTCGATGAAATTTCTGCTATCGGTAGGAATTGGCGGCGCGAGATGGGTGGGAGGCGGCTCCCAATTCGTGTTGTTGACGACATGCTTTCTGCCATCGATAACGGAAAGCGCTCAATACTGCTCACCGGGCTGCCTGGGGCGGGGAAAACCTGCGCTCTTCTGGCAGTGCAAGAAGCACTGGAACTCCTGGCTGAGGGTGACGGTTCTATAGTGCCTCTATTCATACAGTCCCGAGAGTTTGCTGACCTTGCAACGGCCCAAGACCGCCACGCTCAGGGCCTGTACGAGGACTGGGTGGAAAAGGTTGCACGTCTTGCAGACAATGCTCGGGTCGCCATTGTTATTGATTCTCTTGATGTATTGTCGATCTCGCGGGAGCACGCGGCGTTGACGTATTTCCTGGCACAGATCGATAGGTTGTTATTGATCAGCAACGTGACAGTGCTGACAGCCTGTCGTGATTTTGATAGGCGCTATGACCGCCGTTTGGCGTCGCGAGTATGGGAGTGCGAGTTAGCTTGTCAGCCCCTGGATTGGAACTGTGACGTATCTCCATTGCTACAGTCGCTCGGCATTGATATTTTTGGGGTGGATGCGCCAACGCGTCAACTCATCTCGAATCCCCGTGAACTTGCAATTTTTATTGAGCTAGCACAATGGGGGGGTGGGTTTAGCGTTGTAACTAGTCAGGCGCTGGCGCAACGGTATCTGGATACACTGGTTCATGCTGATGCGAATTTGGGCATCACAGCGCTTGAAGCGATAGAGTCAGTTGCCGACGAGATGCTCCGGACCCGCAGCCTCACTATTCCTGCGCAGCGATTCAGCGGCTCCCAGGGTGTTTTGCGTGTGCTACTCAGTCACAACGTGCTGCACCAGGCTATGGATGGGCGAGTCGGGTTTGGTCACCAGACGTTGCTTGATGTGCTAGTGATCAGCTCAGCGATTCGAAGGGGGGTGACGTTGAATGAGTTCATTCAGAGCTTGTCACCTGTACCATTTGTCAGACCAACTATCCGAAGTTTCGTGGCGCAGTTGGCTGCTGGTGATCGCCGATTGTTTCGAACTCAGTTGCGGGCTGTTCTCATGGGGCAGTGCCCATTCCATATGCGTCGATTGGTCGCGGAGTCATTCGCTGACCGGCCGCCCCATAGTGATGACTGGCCGATGCTTCGCGATCTCCGCCGAGATTACAAAGATGTGTTTCAGATCATCTATTTGCGAGGCAAAGCGATGGAGTGGGGGGCGTTCTGGTTCGCGCATTTAGTGCCTCTGCTGAGGGCGGAGCGCGACCAAGAAGGCCTGATGACGCATTTGCACAGATCTTCATTGTGGGTGAATCACGCTCCATCACTAATATTGCCTTTCTGGACTGAGTTGCTTGAGGCGGACTGGATGGATAGAGGGCTTGTCGCTGGCGGACTGGGCTTCTTGCTATCCGATGTAGCGTCTGAACATGCCGCTCTTACGGGTAAGTTGGTTGAGGCGCTGCTCCGTATGCCTATACAGGAGTACAGCTACCTAGGACGTTCTATCGCACGTTGCGTTGGCGCTGGCGTCTTATCAGATGATGTACTTTGGGCATTCATTACGGGTGATG
Source organism: Pseudomonas sp. FJ2-5-13 (assembly GCF_029201605.1). Classification (NCBI taxonomy): domain Bacteria; kingdom Pseudomonadati; phylum Pseudomonadota; class Gammaproteobacteria; order Pseudomonadales; family Pseudomonadaceae; genus Pseudomonas; species Pseudomonas sp. FJ2-5-13. Next base: position 3,867,337 of record NZ_CP104045.1, on the reverse strand, counting down.
TGACAGAGGATGACGTGCGAGAGCTTCATCATTTTGGCACCAAGCTAAGGTGGCGGGATCATGAGTTCGGTGCCGAATGTAAAAATTACATCGCCGAGCGCATGAAGTCTTCAGTGGACCTGTTGAATATTGCAATACCTTCTATAGAAGGTTGGAGCCAAATTCGAATATCTGAAATCGGCGATTGGGCTGCTGGAAGCTCGGGTTTTTTGCGGAGCACTTCTCACCGAGCAATCCGGTCCCACAGTGATTTTCAGCATGAAGATTCTATGCATTTACTATTGAGGGCGGTCGAAGGGGCTGTGCTCAGTCATGCCTCAATTGACTCAGAGTGGTGGCGAAGCAATCGGGAACGCCTCTGTTTTAATCATGAGGGAGCTCTGCGCTACTTTGGATTAATGGCTTGTATAGAAAACCCGTCTACCAATTCTGAAATTGCTGCTCGGCTATTTTGTATCGAGCCGCTGGTGGAGTGTGAGTTTTTATACGAGCTTGGCTGTCTTGCCAAGGTCGCGTTTGTGCATTTTGACTCAAGTCAGCAGGACTCTGTGGTGGCGGCATTATTCGCGATTACCGAGGGTATTGAACGAGATGAGCGAGAGGTTTTATGGGCAAACGGGGTACAGGCGCGGTTGATTGCGTGCATTCCATGTCATCTGCGACCCGCCGGTGCTCAGCTTTTACTTGATGATGCAATTGAGCGCGAAGGCGTCCTTAATGAAGGACCCCCAATTCAGGCTTGGAGCGGGATGGTTACGGCGCCTTTCCCATATAGCGTATTCCTTGAAATCAGTGATCGCGGAGTGTTGCAGCTTCTTATGCATTACACCGGATATCAGCGTGCTTTCGAGGAGCACTTGGTCGGTGGTGAAGGTGAGGTGGCTTCAATGCTGCGGGAGGCAGCGTCCCGTGACCCTGATCGTTTCCTGGGGATTATGACGGACAGCTGGGCTGATCTTTCGTCAGTTTTTCGCGATGCAATTATGAGTGGTGCGGGCAATTGCTTGGCCCATCTTCACGGCAATTTGCAATCAGGGGATTCTTGGACGCCATTTGTAACTATAGATGGAGCCTCATTGGCTGGGAAAGTTATTCACGAGCTTGGACTTAACTCAGAGTATTGGCAGCACAATCGCGCGGCTTCTAACGCCCTCAACGCATGTGCCAATGTGGTCGAAGATGCTGACCAAGCTCAACGGATGATAAAATTTGCTACATGTTTTTTGACAATGCGAGAAGAAGCTTCTATCAGCGGTGATGGGGTTGATCATCTCGACGTTGGAATAAATATGGCTCGCGGTCATATTGCCGAGGCATTGGTGATTTTGACCATCAACTTTCTGAAGAGTGGTAATGCGCTGCCTGATTCATTGCTGCGTCTTTTGTTCGACTTTGCTGATGAAGGTGATCCGGCTATTGCCGCCGTGATACTCCGGCGTTTGGCGTATCTGCAGAGTCTGAACTCCGGTATAGGCTGGGAATTGTTCGATCGATGTATGAAAGGCAATACCTCGGGACTTTGGGGAGGGGCGGAGCAATGTCTTTATTACTCCTATCGCACTGATTTTGAGAGAGTTTCTAAATGGTTGGCGCGACTTCGTTTGGAGGGGGTGGGTAAAGATTTTGAGACCTGGGGGCGAATATCTGCTTTGGCCGCCTTGTCGGATGTTGGCCGGACTTCGGAGCTGATGCTTGAGCTGTCTGAGATAGATGATGCTGCCGGATGGCAGGGGGCTTCAGCCGTTTGGGCGAACGCCCAGAATTTTGCCCGGTACAGAGCGCAGTGCATTGCTGGACTCGACTATGGGTTGTCACTCAATACGCATTCAGATGTTATTGGGCAGCGAGTGGGACAATTGTTTTGTAGTGATGTAACGGGCATACCTTCTGATCTTGTACGTCGTTACTTCTCCGTGCGTGAGATGGGTAGCAGTGGTGTCGGTGCATACATTCATGGGCTTGATGAGTGGTTAAGCGTCACTGCGCAACGAGACGCTGGAGAGGCGCTTGTGGTCTTCGAACTGTATCTCGCCTATGTGCGAGGTAAGGGCGCGCATATGTATGACCGCGGAGGAAATCTCACCCAGTTGCTTACGCAATTATTTGCAGAAGCAGAGGAGTGGGAAGAGGTGGATGGAGGCGCAATGTTGCAACGAGTCGTTTCAGCGCAAGATGAACTGTTATCTCTTGGCGTTTCAGGTATCGGCGATTGGCTGGCTGCTGCGGAGAGGCCTTGAGTGCGGTAGGGTGGGGTAGTCGCTAGCTAATGACCTCTACGCTTGACGAGTGGCTCGGGCTATCCGGCGTTGTCAGCTAGCTGGTGTCGCCCGGCACAGGCGTCGCCCGCGCCTCGCTGACCAGCCATACGCAAAAGTGCTCGGCGCGTGCCGAACACGTCTGCCGTCTTACTTCCACATAGGACTGGCCACTACCGATAAAGCAAAAGGGGGCAAGCAATTGACCTTGTTGCAGATCATCCATCACCAGCGGCCAGAGGATCACGCTTATGCCCAATCCAGCCTTCACCGCCTCTATCACATAGTAGAAATGCTCAAGCTCACTGAGCGGTATTGCTGACGCCATGCCCTATTGTTTCGCCCATAGCGCCCAGAGTTGCGGGCGCGTTAGGCTACTGAGCGAAGGCGCGCCAGCGTAGCCAGGGTAGTGGCAGGCTGCTGTTGGAGCAGATGAGGGGCGATTACCAAGCCGATGAGCTTCGCGTTCGCTGTTGGCGGTTGTGCTGCGCAGATGATGGTCGCGACCTCGAACGGGAGTCCGCCGTGAATGGCGATGTAGGTGCTGACCAGATAGTCGAATTGCGACAGTAAGCCAATGATTCCGTTGTAGTGAAGCTGGTACTACGACAATAGCGCATGCCTGCGTCACACAAACCGCAGCAGGCATTGCTCATTGTTGCCGTGGATTACACACCCGATCTGCTGTGGAGAAACAGTTGCCATCGCGTCGGCGGCGGCGCCTCATTTTGGTAAGGATGGCGCTGCTCGTCGGTTGATTCAAAAAACAATTTTTGTACGGTCACTTTGGTACTCAAAGGTGATAATTCCGGCATTGAACCCGTGTGATGCAGGACACGGCGTTGACAGAGGAGGAAAGTACGGATGCCTCAGCGTCTGGCTATGGAGCAATGGGAACAGCGCATGTCCAATGGCGATGAAAATATTACTGCGCTCGACCAGCTCCATGAGGTTGTCCGGTACGGCTTGCCTCCGATGAGATAGTGTCAGTCAATACATCTGTGACTGACCCACCGTCATCGGGGGCAAGCCCCCCTCCCACATTGGGTCTGACGTACACTCGACACCTATCAAGTCCAAGCTTGCACTGCCCCCAATCAATACCGAATCATCACCGACTTAAGCTCGGTGTAATCCTCGATAAACGCACTGCCAAACTCCCGCCCAACCCCCGAAGACCGGCTGCCGCCAAACGGCACCGCCGGGTCGAGCAGGGTGTGCATGTTCACCCACAAGGTGCCTGCCTTGATCGCCGGGATCATGCGCAGGGCCTTGCCCAGGTCGTTGGTCCATAGGCTGGCACTCAACCCGTAGGGCCCGTGGTTCATCAGCGCCAGCAGTTCGTCTTCATCGTCGTAGGGCAGAAAGGTGGCGATGGGGCCGAAGGTTTCTTCGTTGAGCAGGGTGTCGTGCAGGTGGTTGGCCAGGATCACGGTGGGTTCGACGTAGCAGCCGGGACGGTCGATGAGGTGGCCGCCGTGGATGATCGTGTTGTTTTCGGTGCGGGCCTGGTTGAAGTAGCCGAGCAGTTTTTGTTGGTGTTGCTGGTGGGTCACCGGGCCGAATTCGGTGTGTTCATCCAGGGGCGAGCCGATGGTCAGGCGGCTGAGACGCGCCTTGAGTTTTTCCAGCACAGCGTCGATTTGCGAGCGGTGCACGAAGAAACGTTCGGCCGCTGCGCAGATTTGCCCCGAGTGCAGGAAGCCCGCTTCGATAATGCCATCCACCGCTTTGTCTACATCCATGTCGCGCAGGAAGCCGGCGGCGTTCTTGCCACCCAGTTCCAGGGTCGCGCGGGTCAGCCCGGCGCCCATGGCACTGCGGCCCACCGCAATACCGGTGGGCACTGAGCCGGTGAACGACACCTTGTGGGTGCCGGGGTGTTCCACCAGCCCCTTGCCGACATGGCCGCCGCCGGTCAGCACGTTGAGCACACCCGCCGGCAGCCCGGCGTCGATGGCCAGTTCGGCGATGCGCAGCAGGGTTAGCGGCGTGAATTCGCTGGGCTTGATGATGATGCTGCAGCCGGTTACCAGTGCCGAGGCGAGCTTCCAGATGGCGATCATGGTCGAGAAATTCCACGGCACAATGCCTACCACCACGCCCACCGGTTCGCGCAAGGTGAAGGCGGTGTAGCGCTCGCCATTGAACGAAGGCAGCGACGGCGTGAGGGTCTGGCCGCTGAGCTTGGTGGCCCAACCTGCGTAGTAACGCAGGAAGTGCGCGGCCTGGTCGACCTCAAAGGCGCGGGAAATCTGGATGATCTTGCCCGACTGGCAGGTTTCGATCTGCGCCAGTTCTTCGCGGTGGTGCTCCAGCAGGTCGGCCAGTTTCAGCAGCACGTTGCCACGGGTTGCGGGAGCGGTCTGGGACCACAACTGGAAACCCCGGTTGGCGCAAGCGACCGCAGCGTCGATATCCGCCAGGTCTGCGTCGGCCACATCGGCGATCACCTGGCCGGTGGCAGGGTTGGTCACGCTCAGGCGTGCATCGGCGTGGCTGCGCACACTGGCGCCGTCGATGAAGAGCCCATGACGGCGGCGCAAAAAGGCTTCGACGTGAGGCAGCAGCGGGATATCGCTCATGGCAGGTTCCTGGCAGTTCACAAAAGAAACCCCGAGGTTAACCAACGCGCAGGCACGCGGCTTGACTGTGCCTGCCAGGTTTTATGCCTGTGCCTGCCGTGCCTGTGAAAAGTACAACCTTGCCTGCCGAACGTGCATGTTGTGCCGGCGCAAGCCGGTCAATACTGGCCCTGCATCCCGCGCCGTTCCACGATTTGGAGCGCCTGCCGGACTTCCAATAATAAGCAGGGCCGTCCATGAAAAAGCCAAACCCGCTCCTCGAAGACCTCAAGCCTCTTCTGCCTGCCATTGCCGCGAACGCCAGCCGTGCCGAACAGTTGCGCCAGGTGCCGGATGAGAATATCGCGCTGCTCAAAAGCATCGGCCTGCACCGCGCCTTCCAGCCCAAGGCATTCGGTGGCCTGGAGCTGTCGCTGCCCGAATTCGCCGATTGCATCGCCTTGCTCGCCGGCAGTTGCGCCAGCACCGCCTGGGCCATGAGTTTGTTGTGTACCCACAGCCATCAACTGGCGCTGTTCTCGGCGCAGTTGCAGGAGGAGATCTGGGGCGACAACCCGGATGCCACTGCCAGCAGCAGTATTGCGCCGTTCGGCCGGGTGACCGAGGGCGAGGGCGGCGTGTACTTCAGCGGCGAGATGGGCTGGAGCAGCGGCTGTGACCATGGCGAGTGGGCGATTGTCGGCTGCCGTCGCCAGAATGCCGAAGGCACTCAGGATTACTGCTTTGCCGTGCTGCCGCGCAGTGACTATCAGATCCGCGATGACTGGTTTGCAGCTGGCATGAAAGGCAGCGGCACCAAGACCCTGATCATCGACAACGCCTGGGTGCCCGAGCACCGGATCCAGAAGGCCAAGGACATGATGGAAGGCAAGTCCGCAGGCTTTGGCCTGTACCCAGACAGCCAGATTTTCTACGCGCCGTATCGGCCGTATTTCGCCAGTGGTTTTTCCACCGTCAGCCTCGGTGTGGCTGAGCGCATGCTGGAGGTGTTCCGCGAAAAAACCAAAAACCGCGTACGTGCCTACACTGGCGCTGCCGTCGGCGCCGCGACCCCGGCGCTGATGCGCCTGGCCGAGTCCACCCACCAAGTGGCCGCCGCCCGGGCGTTTCTGGAAAAGACCTGGCAAGACCACGCCGAACACAGCGCCGCCCACCGCTACCCAACGCGAGAAACCCTGGCGTTCTGGCGCACCAACCAGGCCTACGCCACCAAGATGTGCATCGAAGCGGTAGACCGCCTGTTCGCCGCCGCCGGTGGCAATGCCTGGTTCGAACACAACGAAATGCAGCGCCTGTTCCGCGATTCCCATATGACCGGCGCCCATGCGTACACCGACTATGACGTGTGCGCGCAGATCCTCGGCCGTGAGCTGATGGGCCTGGAACCCGACCCGAGCATGGTGTAGCCGCGTTTTCCCTACAACAATCAGGGCGGCCCATAGAGGCCACCCGGGAGTCTTGCATGTCTGACGTATTCGACCCACGAGCCTTTCGTCGCGCCTTGGGCAACTTTGCCACTGGCGTGACCGTGGTTACCGCCGCCACCGCCTCCGGGCGCAAGGTCGGCGTGACCGCCAACAGTTTCAACTCGGTGTCCCTCGATCCGCCGCTGGTGCTGTGGAGCATCGACAAACGCTCCAACAGCCATGCGGTGTTCGAGGAGGCCAGCCACTTTGCGGTGAATGTGTTGGCGGCGGACCAGGTGCATTTATCCAACAATTTCGCGCGCCCCCGTGAAGACCGCTTCGCCCTGATCGAATACGAGCCGGGGGAGGGTGGCTCGCCGGTGTTCGCCGATTGCTCGGCGCGTTTTCACTGTGAGAAATACCAGCAGGTGGACGGCGGCGACCATTGGATCATGATCGGCAAGGTGGTGGCCTTTGATGATTTTGGCCGTGCGCCGCTGCTCTATCATCAGGGCGCCTATGCTGAGGTCCGGGCGCTGCCTCCGTGCGCGCCCGAAGCGGTTTAGAACGGCACGGCGACCACCAGTTGGCTGTAGACATTGGTGCCGTTGCCGCCGACCTGATTGCCGCCGTTGTCGGCTGATTTATTCGGTTTGTACAGGCCGAGCAGCGGCGTGATGATCAGGTGCTCGTTGACGGCCCATTCGGCATACAGGTCCAGTTCGCGACCATCCAGATTGGGCTGGTCACGGGTACTCACGGTGGTGTAGTCGAAGAACAGTGCCCCAAGCGTGACGTTCTCCAAGGGTTTGACCTTGAGCGCCACGTGCTGCACGGCGGTGTTGCTGTTGAAGGGGCCGGAATAGTTGCCTGCCACTTCGCCTTGCACCCAGGTGCCGTAGCCACGGTTGAAACCTGAGAACATGCTGTCCCAGTTCTTCGAATAACGGGCGTAGCGGTAGGTCAGATCCGGTGACCACGGCAGGTTGGCGAAGGTGTAGCCGGCTTCGGCGTAGCCGGCATTTTCCTGGCCGTCGCGACGGCTTTGGCGCGCCAGTTCGAAGGCGAAGTGCGCGTTGTCGATACCGGCACTGCCGGCGCCGCGCAGGCTGTAGAGGTTCATGCCTTTGCGCTGGCGCTGCAGGTCGGTGGCGAAGCGCTCATCCACATCGATACCGTGAATATAGGTCAGCCCCAGGGTGCCCGGCGCGGCAGTGTATTCCAGGGTGCCGGCGGCCATTTCGGTGAGCGCCTGGGCGCGGTTGTCGGACTTGATCCACATCAGACTGCCATGCACGCCGTCCTTGCCGCCCAGGCGAATCACCGCGGTTTTATCGAAGGCATGGCGCGCGGCGATGTAGTAGGCGCCGCCGCGATTGAACTCGCCGTCGTCCACGCCATTGCCCAGGTTGGGGCCGTCGTCGTTAAGGATAAAACCGTCGCCGAGCATGATGATCTGGCGACCGAACGACAGGTCCAGGCCGTCCTTGCCCAGCGCCGGTAACAACTCGCCAGAGCGCCAGCCGGCAAAGGCCTCGTCAAACTTGGTGGTGCGCTCGGTGCCGTTGGTGAGCCCTGCCGCATCGCCATCGCCCCAGGTACCGGAACTCACCAGGTTGGCCGTGCCATACACGCCGCCCAGGTGGCCCAGGCTTTGTTCGACGCTTAAACCGTACTTGATGAAGGCTTCGCGCCAGGTGGAGCCGCCGCTGCGCCCATCGTAGTTCTTCGGGCTGTTGAACAGACCGTACACGGCGAGGAAGTTGCCGGTGACCTGGGTGTCGGCGTCGGCATACAACTCGATGGCCTGCGCCTGGCCCATCAGCAGTGCCACGCCCAGGCCGACCGCCTGGCGCAGGCGGCGGTTTTTCAGTGTGTGCTCCATTGTTATTGCCCCCATCTTGGTTAAGAGTGAGGGCGCATTAGGGCGAGCGGTGTGAGGCCAAGTCTTTTCCCTGCGTGCCAGGCAATTGACTCTGGCCGCCAGGCCACACGCCGTGGCAGGCAGCAACAAAACCGGCGGCAGACAGGGGCAAGACGATCAACGGGAGTGGGGCGCAGAGTGCCGACACATTAAAAAAAACCGCTTCGAGGACCCCTCCATGTCGATCAACGACCGACTCACCGCACACCTCAACCGGGGCACGGTAGGTTTTCCCACTGCGTTGGCCAGCACCATCGGCCTGATCATGGCCAGCCCGGTGATCCTCACCGCCACCATGGGCTTCGGCATCGGTGGCAGCGCGTTTGCCCTGGCGATGCTGATCGCCGTGGTGATGATGCTGGCCCAGGCCACCACCTTCGCCGAGGCCGCCTCGATACTGCCCACCACCGGTTCGGTGTACGACTACATCAACTGCGGCATGGGCCGTTTCTTTGCGATCACCGGGACCTTGTCGGCCTATCTGATCGTGCATGTGTTCGCCGGCACGGCCGAAACCATCCTCGCCGGGGTCATGGCCCTGGTGAACTTCGAACACCTCAATACCCTGGCAGAGTCGGCCGGTGGCTCGTGGTTGCTGGGCGTCGGTTTCGTGCTGGTGTTCGGCGTGCTGAATGCCTTTGGCGTCAGCGCATTTGGCCGTGCGGAGATCATCCTGACCTTCGGCATGTGGACCACCCTGATGGTGTTTGGCGTACTGGGCCTGATCGCCGCGCCGGCGGTGCAGTTGGAGGGCTGGTTCGGTGAGTCGCTGGTGGGCACCGACCTGGTCACCGTTCTGTCGCTGGTGGGCATGGCGATGTTCATGTTCGTGGGCTGCGAGTTCGTCACGCCGCTGGCGCCGGACCTGCGCCAATCGGCCAAGGTGATGCCACGGGCGATGATGCTCGGGCTGATGGGCGTGGCCACGTGCATGTTCATCTATGGCGCGGCAATGAAGCGCCAGGTGGAGAACGTGGTGCTCGATGCGGCTTCCGGTGTGCACCTGTTGGACACGCCCATGGCCATCCCCCGGTTCGCCGAACAGGTGATGGGGCAGATCGGCCCGTTGTGGCTGGGCATCGGCTTTCTGTTCGCTGGCGCTGCGACCATCAATACCCTGATGGCCGGCGTGCCGCGCATCCTCTACGGCATGGCGGTGGACGGCGCCTTGCCCAAGGTGTTCACCTATCTGCATCCGCGCTTTAAAACGCCGCTGCTGTGCATTCTCGTGGCCATGTTGATCCCGTGTCTGCACGCGCTGTACCTGGGCGGCAACACCGACAACATCATGCACCTGGTGCTGGCGGCGGTGTGTGCCTGGAGTTTCGCTTACCTGTTGGTGACGCTGTCGGTGGTGATCCTGCGCATTCGGCGTCCGGACTTGCCCCGCGCCTATCGCTCGCCGTGGTTCCCGCTGCCGCAGATCGTCTCCAGCATCGGCATCCTGCTGGGCATGTGGTTTATCACCCCGCCCGGCATGAACCCGGCGGACATCTACGTGCCGTTTGGCGTGATGCTCGGCGTGACGGCCACCTACGCGCTGTTCTGGACCCTGGTGGTGCAGAAGGTCAACCCCTTCAAGCCCGCCTGCGTAGAGGAGGTGTTGGCCAGGGAATTCAATCACGAACCGGGGCACGCCCATGCCAGTTATAGCGACCTTGCGGCAAAAACTGTTTGAGCTGTTTCGTGCCGACCGCGCACCCGTCGGGTATCGACCGGGGGTGACCCTGGCTCATCTGCGACGCGATCTGGGCCTGGCCACCCTTGAAGTGGACGGTGTGGCCTTCGAGATTGTCGAGCGCACCGAGTCGCAGTTGTTGATGCACCTGGTGCTGACCGAATGTGTCCTGCGCGTTCCTGCTGCAGCGGGTGGCGCTGGCAGCTTTGAGGTGCATCATGGCGGCGCGATCCGGCGCAGCGGCATTCATGTGCGGCGCCGCGCTGGCAACCAGGCACTGGGCCGTGAGTTGCAGGCGCGTTTACAGGCTGACAGCGCGTTGTTCCAGGCGTTGATGCCGCTGGATTTCAAGCGCCTGCGCATCGAGCTGCACGACCAGCAATGGTGCGTGCGCCTGGAGCATATGGGTGGCAGCGAGGTGGTCAACCGCATGCCGGCGTTCCGGCGCTACATTGCGTTGAGCGCCGAGCAACGGGGGTATCTGCTGGCTGCATTGGTGGGTCTACAACGAGTATTGTCGGACCTGTAATTGGCACCATTAGTGCCTCTGCAAAGGGCAAACAGGTTGTTGTTGCGTGCATATAGATAACATGTTAACTATTGCACCAGAACAACAAGAATAACGCCACTGCGGAGACACCCCATGAGCATCCCACAGCATGCACCCGACGGGCTCGACAGCTGGAACCGCGAACTGCGCGCCGCGTGCGGCCACTTCGATACCGAACTGGCTTTCAACCGTTCGCTGTTTATCGGCGAGATCCACAACCTGTCGCGTGGCCTGGCCATCCTGCGCACCAATGCCGGGCTGATCAAGCGCCCGACGCACCACGCCGACCATGACAACGACCAGGAATGTTTCCTGGTCAGCCAGCGCAGCGGCTATTCGCAAATCACCCAGAACGACCAGACCGTGCAATTGGCCCCCGGCGAAATGCTGTTGATGGACTCGGTGGGCGCCATCGAAATTACCCCCTTCGGCCTGATCGAACACGCCTCGCTGTCCTTGCCGCGTACTGCGGTGTGCAAGCACCTGGGCGGCCAGGCACGGGCTTTCGGCAAGGTCTCCTCGACCAAAGCCTGTGGGCGCATGCTGCATGTACTGATGGACCAACTGTGCAAGGACGATACCGACGAAGACGCCACGCAAGTGGAAGCGCTGCAAGCGGCGTTCGTGTCGCTGCTGGGTTCGGCGTTGGAGCAGGGCGACGAGTGCCGCGAGGGCTTGGCCGCGTTGCAGGGCAATAACCTGCGCAGTTATGTGCAGAAGGTCATCGACGAGTCGCTGAGCCAGCCAGGCCTGAGCCCGATCGGCCTGGCCAACCGCCTGAATATCTCGGTGCGGCACCTGTATCGTTTGTTCGAGGAACAGGACGACAGCGTCTGCCGCTACATCCAGCGCGCGCGGCTCAAGCGCAGTGCGGATGACTTGACCAACCCGTTCCTGCGCAGCGAGTCGATCACCTCGATTGCCTACAAATGGGGCTTTACCGACTCGGCGCATTTCAGCCGCTCGTTCAAGAAGCAGTTTGAGGTGTCGCCCAAGGACTTTCGTTCCAGCCGGTTGCAGGCAGTGGGGGTGTAAACAGGTTCTTCAATGTGCATGAGATCCACTGTGGCTTGCCTGCGATGGCCATAGGTATCTACATAACTTTGGGGATGACGCCGAACTTGTGGCGAGGGAGCTTGCTCCCGTGGCGGCCTGACAGCCGACGCTTATCTACCTGACGCGCCACAGTCCAAATGTGGGAGCTGGCTTGCCTGCGAAGACGGCCTAACAGTCAACACAGTTGGACCGGGTACATATCCGTTATTTAGGTAACGGCCACCTAGGGTTCCGCCCTGACGGCGGCTCACTTTTGAAAAGCGCAAAAGTAAGCAAAACGCTCTTGCCCCACCACTCGGCACCTCGCTTGGGCTCGGTGTGCCCGTAATTCGCCAGTGATTTGGGGGGCCGCCGCCACGCGCCATCCATGGCGCGGGGCGGCTAAACCGGCATCCCTGCCGGTTTACCCCCCAAATCCCTGTCGAATTCCGGCCAGCGTGGTTTAACGGGGCGCCTGAGATCAAAAGCAGATCAAGATCAAGAGCGACTCGCTTCGCATCGTGGTTACCGTCTGCTGCTACAGCCCCCAAAGTTGTGTAGATACCTATGCTGCGATAGCGAACTGTCAGTTGGCATATCAGTGCGCCCAACCGCCATCGCACGCAAGCCAGCTCCCACAGGGGATTACGCTTAACTGACTGGCATTGTGACAAGCCCCACAGTTAGTTCGGGTTTCAGGTTTCGGGTAGGGTAGACCCACCATCCACCACCAGCGTCTGCCCAGTGATATAGCCCGCCAGGTCAGAGGCCAGAAACACCATCGCCCCGGCAATATCCGCCGCTGCGCCCAGGCGTCCCAGCGGCACACGGCGCGCGATGCTGTCATTCACGGCCGCGTCGCCCAGGTTATCCATCGCCGGGGTGGCGATCATGCCCGGCTCTACGCCGTTGACCCGCACATTCAACGGCGCCAGCTCCAGCGCTGCATTGCGGATAAACCCATTCACCCCGGCCTTGGACGCCGCATAGTGGCTCAGCCCCGGATAACCGACACGGTTGCCGGTAACCGAAGACGTCACCAGCACGCAGCCCCCGCCTTGGGCGCGAAACCTCGGCAACGCCGCCTGGGTCAGCCAGAACAGCGCCGACAGGTTCACCGCCAGGGTGCGCTCCAGAATCGCTGGGGTGATGTCGGCAAAGGCGGTCAGCGGAAAGTACCCGGCGTTGTGCACCAGCACATCCAGTTGCGCCAAGCCTTGGACGCAAGCAAACACCGCTTCGGCATCCGCCAGGTCAACGCCAACGGCTTCCACTTGATAGCCCTGCGCGCACAACTCGGCAGCTACGGCCTCAGCCTGTTCAAGCAGACGGTCGGCAATCACCACCCGCGCACCGCGTTCGGCAAAGGCTTGGACGATGCCCAGGCCAATGCCCTGGGCGCCGCCGGTGACCAGCACGAGCTGGCCGCTGAAATCCAGGTCATTGGGCATGGGCAGGCTCCAGGCGCGTAAACGCCAGCGTCGGCACGTCGACGATGCTGGAGCCACCGTCCGCCACCAAGGTGGCGCCGGTAATGATCGATGCGTCGTCGCTGGCCAGGAAGCGGCACACCTTGGCGATCTCGTCGGCACGGGCGGCGCGCCGCAGCGGTACATCGGCACACACACGCGCATAGGCCTGCTGCAAGGTCTCGCCGTACGCCTCCATCAACGGCTGCATCTCGGCGTCGGCCATCGGCGTGTGCACCCAGCCTGGGCACACCGCGTTCACCCGTACGCCATGGGGCCCATAGTCACGGGCCAGGGAGCGGTTGAGCCCGAGCAACGCATGCTTGGCGGTGGTGTAGCCACACACCTCGGGGCCTGCTGCCAATGAGGCGATGGAGCCAATCAGCACCATGTTCCCGGCGCTTTCCTGCAACAGCGGCAGGCAGGCGCGAGCGCTGTAGAACGCATTGTCGAGGTTGCTGCGCAGTGCGCCTTCCCAGGTGGCCGGGCTGGTCTGGGTCGCGCTGCCCAGGCCGTGGCCACCGGCACAGGCCAGCAGCACATCGAGGCGCCCGAAGTGGGTGCGGATTTGCTGGATGAAACCGTCCCAGGTGTCCGGGCAGGCGGCATCGCCCACCAGGATCAGCCCGCCGGTGTCCTGCGCCACCTGTTCCAGTGGCTCACGGCGCCGACCGATCAGCACTAGCTGTGCGCCTTCCTGTGCGTACAAACGTGCGCAGGCGGCGCCGATGCCGGTGCCAGCCCCGGTGATCACCACCGTGCGCGGCTCAGTCACGGGGGTACTCCGTGCGGTTGAGCACCTGGCAATAGGAACTGATCGGGAAGTTCGACAACGCGTCGAAGGACGCCCCGGCATAGCCGAAGATCTTGCCGTCGCTGCGGTGCTGTTGCAGGTCGATCAGCACCAGGCCGAGGGTCGGCACGATCTTCTCCTGCCAGACGAACAGGTACAGCTGTTCGGCGATTTTGTAGTAATGGCAGCGGTCGGTGTCGCACAGGCCTTTCTCCACGCCCTCAAGGCATTGCCAGGCGTAGAACCGCGGGTTGAGGTAGATGTGTTCGTAGACCTCGCTGGGGCTGTAGCGATAGTGGTTGCGCAGGCCGACCAACTCGTCGGTGGGGGCGTGCAGGCAGTGGCCATCCTGCCACGGCCGGTCGAGGCTGCCGTGGAGGAAGTCGACCTGTACCGAGGTCAGCGGTTTGCCGGCCAGGGCGCGGTGGTACAGGCCTTCGTGGGTCTCTGCCGGCTCCGGCATACGGCCAATCACCGCGGTAAAGGAAGCATTTGGCGTGTCCAGCACCAGGCTGATCGACCAGCTTTGCCCAGCCTCGTGCTTGATAAAGTCCACCAGGTACAGGCCCGGGCGAATCGAGCTGGCGCGGTAGGCGGCGCTGCCGCTGGAGTGGCCATCGGCGGCGTGCCAGGCCAGGCGTTCCTGTTCGAAGCGGTGTTCGATCTGCCAGCCGTTGGCAAAGTGCAGGGTGAACGTCTGGCCGGCCAGGTCGGCCAGGTTCGGCAGAATGAACGCTTCGGGTGCAAAACCCTCAGCCAGGGCGCCTACGGTGATCCAGTCAGATGAATTCGACATGGCAACGCCTCCCTTACACGACGGCGAAGTAGTGTTTGACGAAACTTTCGCTGACCACTTCCCACAGCACGGGCGTGCCTTTGGTTACGAACCAGCTGTCACCGGCCTTGTAGCGGGTGGACTGGCCGGTGGATTCATCGGTGAGTACCACTTCGCCGGTGACTATCGTGGCCTGTTCGGCGAACGGGTAAACCATGCGGAACTTGCCTTGGGTGGTGCCGAAGTACGCACTGCTGACCGCACCGGTGGGCGCGCCGAAGGTCATCTTGCCGAAGGCGCGTACTTCGCCTTCGAGGATTTGCGAGCCGAGGTCGGCCACGGTGCCCCAGGCGTCGAGTTCCGACAGCTGGACGTTGTGTTTGATAGCGGTAAGGGTCATGGCAGATGCTCCTGATACATACGAGATTTTTGTAGGAGCGAGCTTGCTCGCGAAGAGCGTCCTGACACCGCGATTCACCGCAATGCCCGCGTTATCGTTGACGTTCTTCGCGGGCAAGCCCGCTCCTACAGGGGTTAGCGGCGACCGTTCCAATAGCCGGAAAGTTGGTGCCAGGATTTGCCCGCCGTCAGCAGCAGGGGGCGAATCGCGTCCTTGCCGATGATGGTGGGGCGGGGGATTGAACTGACCAGGTCATAACGCGCCGAGCCTTCGCTCATGCCTTCGGCCAGTACCTTGCAGATGATGTGGCTGGGGGTGACACCAAAGCCGGAATAGCCCTGCACGAAAAACGCATTGCTGCGCCCCGGCAAGGTGCCCACCTGCGGGAACAGGTTCGGGCTGCACGCCATCGGGCCGCCCCAGGCCAGGTCGATTTTCACGTCCTTGAGGTAGGGGAAAATCTTCAGCATCAGCTGGCGGTTCCAGGCTTTCAGATCGCCGGGAATGTGCTCCACCAACGGCGTGGCGGCGCCGAACAGCAGGCGGTTTTCATTGGTCACGCGGTAGTAGTCGATCACCGGGCGGATGTCGCTATACGCCCCACGGATCGGGCTGATGCGCTGGATCAACTCCTCGGACAACGGCTCGGTCATCATCTGGAACGCGTAGGTGTTGATGGTCGAGCGGTGCAGTTCCGGCTCCAGCTTGTTGAGAAAGCTGTCACAGGCCCACAGCAACTTGCTGGCGCGTACCGAACCGCGACCGGTGCGCACGGTGATGCGCTCGCCGTAGCTGACTTCCAGCGCCGGGCTGTTCTCGAAGATTTTCACACCATGGCTGACCAGCGCGGTGGCTTCGCCCAGCAGCAGGTTGAGTGAATGCACATGCCCGCCGCCCATGTGCAGCAGGGCGCTGGTGTAGGCGGTGGAGCCGATGATCTGCTGCACGTCAGAGCCGCCCAGAAAGCGGATTTCGTGCTGGCTGTTGATCGACTTGAAGTCCTTCTCCCAGGCGCGCAGGGTTTTTTCCTGGCGGGCGTTGAAGCCCATGTAGCCGTAGCCGTGGCAAAAGTCCGCGTCGATGTTGTACTTGGCGATGCGGTTCTTGATGATGTCGGCGCCCAGGTCGCTGATCTCGAACACCTGGCGCAGGCCGTCTTCGCCCACGTCCTTCTTGATCTTCTCCAGGTCATGGCCGATGCCTGCCATGATCTGCCCGCCGTTGCGGCCCGTGCCGCCAAAGCCCAGGTAGCGCGCTTCAAGCACCACAATGTTGGTGATGCCTTTTTCCGCCAGCTCAAGGGCCGTGTTGATCCCGGAAAAGCCGCCGCCGATGACCACGACGTCTGCCTCGATATCCTGTTCCAGGGTGGGGAAGCTGAGGTTGTATTTCTTGGTGGCGGTGTAGTACGTAGGGGTTTCGATGTTGATCATGGCGCAGCCTGAAAATGTGAAGGAAGGCGCTAAAGCGGATGCCTCCATTAGGGCCCTTGGCGGGCTGGAAGTCTTGATCCTGCGTGCCCGGGTTTTTGATTCAGCGCGCCACGGGCGAGGGCACCTATAAGTTATAGCGCGCTCGCCGGCCGGGAATGTTAGAGTTTCGTTAAACTATTAACTAAATACTTCGTGACCCTGAGCCCTATGTCCACACCTCGACAATCCCTGACCCTGGCCTTGCTGCAAGCGCGCGAGGCCGCGATGAGTTTTTTCCGTCCTTCCCTGAATGAACACGGCCTGACCGAACAGCAATGGCGCATCATCCGCATCCTTGAACAGCACGGTGAGTTGGAGATCTATCAACTGGCGGAGCTGGCCTGCATCCTCAAGCCGAGCATGACCGGCGTGCTGGTGCGCATGGAAGCGGCCGGCATGGTGCACCGGCGCAAGGCCGAACAGGACCAGCGCCGGGTGCTGATTACCCTGGCGGACAAGGGCAAGGCGAGTTTCGAGTCCATGAGCCAGTGCATGGAGGCCAACTATCAGCGTTTGCAGGATCAGTTGGGCGCAGAGAAATTCCAGACCTTGTTGGGGTTGCTGGATGACTTGAAGAACATCAAGCGATAAACCAACAGCTGAATCACCACCGATCAAAATGTGGGAGCGGGCTTGCTCGCGAATGCGGTATATCCGTCAATGAATCTGCTGACTGACACGCCGCATTCGCGAGCAAGCCCGCTTCCACAGGGGATATCAATACACTGCGCCAGTGGTGGTGGCCTGTGGAATATCTTTGAACTTCCCGGCCAGGCTTTGCAGCCCCCGCATCAACACCGTGGTATCGACCCCCACCGCCACGAACGTCGCCCCCAACTCGATATAGCGCCGTGCCAGGCGCTCATCGGCACTGAGAATCCCCGCCGCCTTACCCGCCTTGACGATACGCAGGATGGCATCCTCAATCGCCGCCTGCACTTCAGGATGCCCAGGATTACCGCGATGGCCCATGGACGCGCTCAAGTCTGCCGGGCCGATAAACACCCCGTCCACGCCTTCGACGGCGGCGATGGCGTCCAGATTGGCCAGGCCCTCGGCGTTCTCAATCTGCACCAGCAGGCACATCTGCGCATCGGCCTGGTCGAGGTAGTCGGTGATGCTGTTCCAGCGCGAAGCGCGGGCCAGGGCGCTGCCGACCCCGCGAATACCCTGGGGCGGGTAGCGCAGGGCGCGCACCAGTTCCCGGGCCTGGGCGGCGCTTTCTACCATGGGCACCAACAGCGTCTGCGCGCCGATATCCAGCAGTTGCTTGATCAGCGCCGTGTCGCCGATCACCGGGCGAATCAACGCCTGGCTGGGGTAGGGCGCGATGGCCTGTAGTTGCGCGAGCATGTCTCCCAGTTGATTGGGCGCATGTTCGCCGTCGATCAGCAGCCAGTCGAAACCGGCGTTGGCGGCCAGTTCGGCGCAGTAGGCGTTGGCAAGGCCCAGCCACAGGCCGATCTGTACGTCGCCGTTGTGCAGGCGTTGCTTGAAGCGGTTGACAGGCATGTCCATGACAGCACTCCTGGGTTCAGACGAAGCGGCAGGCAATCGAGCCGAGCAGGTCGTAATCGACGTGGAAGGTATCGCCAGGGCGGGCCGCGACCGGGCGGGTAAACGAGCCGCCGAGAATCACCTGGCCGGGCAGCAGGGTGACGTCATAGGGCGCCAGCTTGTTGGCCAGCCACGCCACGCCCTTGGCCGGGTGGTTGAGCACCGCCGCCGACACCCCGGACTCCTCGATCACGCCATTGCGATACAGCACCGCCGGCACCTTGCGCAGGTCGATCTCGGTGGGGCGCACGGCGCGGCCACCGAGCACCACACCGGCATTGGCGGCGTTGTCGGAGATGGTGTCGAACACCTTGCGGGTGGCGTTGGTGTGGGGGTCGACCTGCTGGATGCGGGCGTCGATGATTTCCAGCGCCGGGATCACCCATTCGGTGGCGTCGAGTACATCGAACACCGTGCAGTTGGGGCCCTTGAGCGGCTTGCCGAGGATGAAGGCCAGTTCCACTTCCACCCGGGGCACGATGAAGCGCTCGAAGGGGATGTCGCTGCCTTCGTCGAAAAACATGTCGTCGAGCAGGGCGCCGTAATCGGGTTCGGTGATATTCGACGACACCTGCATGGCCCGTGAGGTCAGGCCGATCTTGTGGCCCTTGAGCGTGCGCCCGGCCTTGATCTTTTGCGCGACCCATTCACGCTGGATGGCGTAGGCGTCCTCGATCGTCATGCCGGGGTAGTCGAGGGAAAACTGACGCACCTGTTCGCGGCTGCGTTCGGCACGGTCCAGGTGGGCGGCGGCCGCGAGGATTTGCTGGGAGTCGAGCATGGCAACGGTCTCTAGTGTGGGTTGACGATGGCGGCCTGGGTGCGCAGCACCAGCAAGCCACCGAGGGCGATAAACAGGGCAAGTACGTACAAGGCCAGGCTGGCGCTCTGGGTGGCGTCGCGCATCCAGCCGATCAGGTACGGCGCGAGGAACGCCGCGATGCTGCCGAACGAGCTGATCATGGCGATGCCCGCCGCCTGGGTGGTGTGGGAAAGAAACGCCGGCGGCAGTTGCCAGAACATCGGCAGCGCGGCACTGGCGCCCATGCCGGCGACCACCAGCCCGCTCATCACCAGCAGCGCATTGCCGGGCGCCAAACCCGCCACGGCGATACCGAGCGCCGCCATCAGCAGGGGCACGCACAGGTGCCAGCGGCGTTCGCGGTGGCGGTCGGACGAGCGCCCGCAGCCGAGCATGAAGAAGCAGCCGGCCAGGTACGGCACGGCGCTGAGCAAGCCGACCTGGCTGTCACGGCCGATGCCGGCGCCGTGGATCAGGGTGGGCATCCAGAACGCCAGGGTGTTGACCGCCAGCATCACCGCAAAGTACACGGCCACCAGCAGCCACACCTGCGGGTCACGCAGGATGCCGCCGAACGAGGTGATGGTCTTGCGCTGTTCCTCGTTGCTCAGTTGGGTGTGCAATTGCTGTTTTTGCTCGGCAGTCAGCCAGTGCACCGACTCGAAACTGTCCGGCAGCCACTTGAGTACCACCAGTCCCAGCAGCACCACGGGCGCGCCTTCGATCAGGAACATCCACTGCCAGCCGCGCAGGCTGCCGACGTCGTGGAAGTTCTCCAGGATCGCCCCCGAAATCGGCCCGCCAAGCACCCCGGCCATGGGCACCGCAATGGCAAACAAGGCAGTGACCTGGGCGCGACGGCGCGCCGGGTACCAGCGGTTGAGGAACACCAGGATCCCCGGGAAAAACCCGGCCTCGGCCACCCCCAGTAGAAAGCGCAGCACGTAGAACCCGCGCGCGCTCTCCACCCACAGCATGCCGGTGGAGAGCAGGCCCCACACCACCATCAGGCAGGCGATCCAGCGCCGTGGTCCGACGCGGTCCAGGGCGATGTTGCTGGGCACGCCGAACAGCGCGTAGGCGATGAAGAACAGGCCGGCGCCGAAGCCGTACACGGTGTCGCTGAAGTGCAGGTCGCTGCTCATCTGCATCTTGGCAAAGCCGATGTTGATGCGGTCCAGATGGGCAAACAGGTAACACACCAGCAACAAGGGCATCAGGCGCCAGGTCACCAAACGATGGGTGCGGTCGTGCTCGGCAAGCTGCAGGCTTGCAGTGGAATGGGCTGTGCTCATGGTGGTGTTCTTTTTGTTGTTGTAGGAGCGAGCTTGCTCGCGAAAAACGTTAACGAAAACGCAGCGCTGTTGGGTCCGCGGTGCCTGTGGGTTTTTCGCGAGCAAGCTCGCTCCTACAGGGGGGCGCGGCCGTTTCAGCTTGCCGGGTTGTTCAGGAACGCATGCACATTGTTCTGCTTGAAGTTGAGCTGCGGGTGCAGCTCGATCATCTCGAACGACAGCGCGAGCAAGCGCTGCGCCTGCAGCTCGGCGAAGTGCTCGGTAATCACCGCGAACACTGCTTGGGCGACGGCCTCGCGGGTTGCCAGGTCGCGGCCATGGCCGACCTTGAGGGTCATGTGCACAAAGGCATAGTCGTGCTTGCCGTCGGCCATGCGCCAGGTGTCCAGGCGCACGCCGCGACTGCGAATGCCGCCCAACGAAAACACGCCGCTGTCGTCCAGCACGCGGTGGACTTTTTCAAACAGGCCGGGCAAATCGGCCTGCTGTTCGAGGTTGTCGGTGTACTCAGCGATAAAGTGCGGCATGGGGCTCTCCAAGGGTTAAAGCGGGAAAATCGCGTTGATCTGGCCGGTGCCCGAACTGCCGAACGGCGGCGTGATGATCTCGGCCGGCTTGGCATAATCCGGCCCACCCAGCAGGCCCAGGAGCATGGCGGTGTCGTGCATCTTGCCTTCGCCAAAACAGTGCTCGGCGTAGTCGGGCAGCATGGCGCAGAACTCCTTGAAGCGGCCTTGCTTCCACATTTCCACGACATGCAGGTCCACCTGCTTGTCGAATTCGCGGGTCCAGTTGTGGATATTCGCCTCAGCCTCGCGGTCGTCCGAGAACCGATGGGACAGCGAGCCGGACGCCAGCACCAGCACCTTGCGGTCGCTCTTTTCGATCGCGCGGCGCACGGCGGCGCCGAAGGCGAAGCTGTCTTCCAGGCGATGCCAGGCGCACCAGGCGGCGATGGAAATCACCTTGAATTTCTCTGCGTCGGGCACCCCCATATGCATGTAGCGCATGGGCACCAGGGTGCCGTATTCCAGCTCCAGGCTCGGGATGTTATGGGCCATGCTGCGCACGCCGGCCAGGTTGGCTTCGGCGGCGATCAGCTCGCCCAGTTCGGGGCAGCCGGGGTAGGCGTAGTCCATGTTCTTGATGAAGTGCGGCAGCTCGTTGCTGGTGTAAGTGCCCTGGAACTGTTCACCGCAATTGACGTGATAACCGCTGTTGACCAGCCAGTGCACGTCGAACACCACCGCAGTGTCGGCCCCCAGTTCGCGGGCACGCCGGCCGATTTCCTTGTGCCCGGCAATCGCCGCTTCGCGACAGCCGTGATGCTTGCCGGGCAGTTCCGACAGGTACATCGACGGTACGTGGCAGATCTTCGCTGCCAGAACCACTTCGCCCATGATGACTCTCCTGAATAATTATTCTTGTATGGCCTGTGAGGTCCCTGTGGGAGCTGGCTTGCCTGCGATGGCATCGACTCGGTACGGCTGAACGACCGCGGTGTCTGCATCGCGGGCAAGCCCGGCTCCCACAGGAGGCTTGTTTGATCCTGGGCTACACGCCCCAGCGCGGAATGTGATGACTGCCCATGGAAATACACACGTTCTTGATCTCGGCAAACACTTCGAAGCTGTACTGGCCACCTTCACGCCCGGTGCCCGAGCCTTTGACCCCGCCGAACGGCTGGCGCAAATCCCGCACGTTCTGGCTGTTGATAAATACCATGCCCGCTTCGATACCGCGCGCCAGGCGGTGGGCCTTGCCGATGTCCTGGGTCCAGATGTAGGAGGCCAGCCCGTACTCGGTGTCGTTGGCCAGTTGCAGCGCCTCGGCTTCATCCTTGAACGGAATCAGGCACACCACCGGGCCGAAGATTTCTTCCTGGGCGATGCGCATCTGGTTGTTCACGTCGGCAAACACGGTCGGCTGGATAAACTGGCCGCGGCGGAGGTGCGCCGGCAAGTTGGCCGGGCGCTCCAGGCCGCCGGCCAGCAGCGTGGCGCCTTCCTCCAGGCCGATCTTGATGTAGCCGGTGACCTTGTCGTAATGAGCCTGGGTGATCATCGAGCCGACCTGGGTGTTCGGGTCCTGAGGGTCGCCGACGATCAGGCGCTTGGCCCGCGCCGCGAACTCGGCGACAAATTGTGGGTAGACGCTTTCCTGAATAAAGATGCGGCTGCCAGCGGTGCAGCGCTCGCCGTTGAGGGAGAAGATCGTGAACAGTGCGGCGTCGAGGGCGCGTTCCAGGTCGGCGTCTTCAAAAATCAGCACCGGCGACTTGCCGCCCAGTTCCATGGAGTACTTTTTCAGGCCGGCGGTCTGCATGATTTTCTTGCCGGTGGCGGTGCCCCCGGTAAAGGAAATTGCCCGCACGTCCGGGTGGCGTACCAAGGCATCGCCAGCGGTGGCGCCGTAGCCCTGGATCACATTGAGCACGCCGTTGGGGATTCCGGCTTCCACCGCCAGGCGCCCCAGTTCATTGGCGGTCAGCGGCGACAGCTCCGACATCTTCAACACCGCCGTATTGCCCAGCGCCAGGCACGGCGCGGTCTTCCAGGTGGCGGTCATGAACGGCACGTTCCACGGCGACACCAGCGCGCACACGCCTACCGGCTGGTACAGGGTGTAGTTGAGCATCTGGTCGTCCACCGGGTAGGTGTGGCCGTCCATGCGGGTGCAGACTTCGGCGAAGAAATCGAAGTTGTGCGAGGCACGCGGGATCAACACGTTTTTGGTCTGGTGGATCGGCAGGCCGGTGTCCAGGGTTTCCAGCTCGGCCAGGTGGGGCACGTTCTGTTCGATCAACTCGCCCAGTTTGCGCATCAAGCGTGCGCGCTCCTTGGCTGGCGTATTGGCCCACTTGGGAAACGCCGCCTTGGCCGCCGCCACGGCCTGCGCGACTTCTTCGGCACCGCCGCTGGCCACTTCGCCGATGGCCTCGCCGGTGGCCGGGTTGTAGTTGATAAAGGTGTCTTTGCTTTCGACCTCACGGCCGTTGATCCAGTGTTTGATCATGGTGCTCAAGCCTCTTTGCGCGCGGAGAAAAACTCCGTTTCACTGACAATACGGTTGACCAGGCGGCCCACACCTTCGACTTCCACCACCACTTCATCCCCCGGCACCACATCGGCCAGGCCCTCGGGCGTGCCGGTGGCGATCATGTCGCCCGGTTGCAGGGTCATGAAGCTGGACAGGTATTCGATGAGGTATGGGATATCGAAAATCATGTCTTTCGTGCTGCCTTCCTGGCGCAGTTCGCCGTTGATCCAGGTGCGCAGCTTCAGGTTGCCTGGGTTCGGCACATCGGCCACGTCGACGATCCATGGGCCGACCGGGGTGGTGGCGTCGCGGTTTTTCACGCGAAGGTTGGGGCGGTAGTAATTCTCGAGGTAGTCGCGGATCGCATAGTCGTTGCACACCGTGTAACCGGCCAGGTAGTCCAGGGCGTCGGCGCGCTTGACGTTGCGCGCGGTCTTGCCGATGACCGCCACCAGCTCGCACTCGTAGTGCATGTAGGCGACGTTGTCCGGGCGCCAGGTGACCTGGCGGTGGCCGGTGTAGGTGCCCACCGATTTGATAAAGGCCAGCGGTTCGGTCGGCGGTGTAAAGGCCAGTTCGGCGGCGTGGTCGGCGTAGTTCAAACCCAGGGCGAACATGTTGCCGGTGGCGGGTGGCAGCCATTGCACCTGGTCTTCGGCCAGCAACCGCCCATCCTCCAGGCGTACGCTGCAGTCGGCTTGCACCAGCACGTTGTGGGTTGCACCTTCAAAACGGATACGTGCGCGTTTCATGCTGATGCCTCTGCTGCAATGGTGTTGCTCAGGCGGCCAATGCCGGTGATGTCGACCTCGACCTGATCGCCTGGCTGTACATCCACGCGGCCGTCCGGGGTGCCGGTGATCAGCACGTCGCCGGGGTACAGGGTCATGAACTCGCTGATCTCGGCGATCAATTGCGGAATGTCCCGTACCCAGTCCGCGGTGGAGCTTTCTTGGCGCAGCTCGCCATTGACGAACAGCTTGAGGCTCAGTTGGTTGGGGTTGGCGACTTGATCCCGCGCAATCACCTGCGGGCCCAGGGCGCAAAAACCATCGCGGCATTTGGCTTTGACGGCGGGGCGGTAGTAGCTGTCTTCCGGCAGGCTGAATTCATTCACCACCACATACCCGGCCACATGGGCCATGGCGTTCTCCAGGCTGACACGGCTGGCGCGCTGGCCGATCACCACGCCCAACGCCGGGCCCGGTTGCAGGCGCTCGCCCGCAGGCTGCAGCACGACGCCGCCATGGCCATTGCGGGTGTTGGGCGTCTTGATAAATAGCACCGGCTTGGTCGGCGGCTTCTGGTAGGGCGCCTGTTGGAAGGCGGCGAGATGCTGGTCCAGCAGGCCCTGGAAGTTCAGCGCAACGCCGAACAGGGTGCCGCTGGCAACATCATGCAGGGTACGGCTCATGCGTTTCTCCTGGCGGTGACGACGGCTGCACAGGCCGTTCGTTAAGTTGTTAACGTTATAATTAATATGTTAACTACCGTCAAGCGTGGCACACTGCGCTGGCCTCACAACAACAAGAAGAGAGCCCCGTGAAGCCGATCCCCAACATCAACATCGGGCAGGTCTACGACCAGCGCTACAGCGATGCCGAGGTGCATTACGACAAGCTCGGCAACCTGGCGGGTTTTTTCGGGCGCAACATGGCGGTGCATCGCCATGACCGGTTTTTCCAGGTGCATTACGTCAAGAGTGGCGCGGTGCGTGTGTATCTGGATGACCGCCAGTACGTTGAATCGGGGCCGATGTTTTTTCTCACGCCGCCTACGGTGGCTCACGCTTTTGTCACCGAAGCGGATGCCGATGGGCATGTGTTGACGGTGCGCCAGCAGCTGGTATGGAGTTTGATCGACGCCGATCCCAGCCTTGCCTCCGGTGCGGCCTGCGTGGCCTTGACCGGGGATGCCGAGGGGCTGGAGCAACTCTTCGAGGCACTGTGCAGTGAGATCAACGCTGAACGGGCAGGGCGCGCCGCCGCCCTCGACAGCCTCACAAGGCTGATCATGATCCGCCTGCTGCGACTGTGCGCCCACGCCCAGCCGGCACGCCCGACAGCCCATGAAGACCTGCGCATCTTCCATCGTTTCAACGAGCTGATCGAAGCCCACTACCTGGAACATTGGCCGTTGGCGCGTTATGCCGAAAGTATTGGCGTGACCCAGGCGCGGCTCAATGAAGTGTGCCGGCGCATTGCCGACCTGCCCTCCAAGCGCCTGATCCTGGAGCGGCTGATGCAGGAGGCCAAGCGCCTGCTGTTGTTTACCGGCAGTTCGGCAAATGAAATCTGCTACCAACTGGGGTTCAAGGACCCGGCGTATTTCAGCCGGTTTTTCTTGCGGTATGCGCAGATGACGCCGGGGGAGTATCGGGTACGGCAGGCGGGGATGCGCTGATAAGGGGTCGGACAAAAAACGCAACGTTGAGGAATTGGCTGATAGTGGTCCGTTAAGCGAGAAGGATGGTGTTACCTGTCGAGCCGGAACCTTTCCCCCCGCCTGGCCACGCAAGAGGACTTGTTCAGTGCCGGGTTCGGCAGTGGCAGTGGGCAAGTAGTGCTAGACAGTTTGCGATTATCCTCTTTCGATCAAATGAGACGCCCTACCATGCTCACGCACACTCAGCCTGCTTATTCTCCTGCGCACTCAACGTTTACATCGCTTGGTAAAACCCGTGATCAGGCAGTGACAGATCGACCCAATCACTTTGGTAAATTACCGGCACATTCTCCGATTGGCCCACGTGTTAACTCAAACCGGGACGCAGAGCTGGGGGAGCTGTTGAAGTTGTTGGGTACATTAGTGGTGTCACTTAAAACCTGGATGAGCAGGGAGAATGAGGCGTCGAAACCACAGCCACCCGTTACGGCTTACCCAATTCCACTTGTGAGCTCACCGCACAGGCCGCTGGTTAATACCGTGCCTGCACCGGACACCGTTCCAACCATCAGGCGTGAGTGGAAAGAACAATTGGCACCGTTCATGAACCGGTCGAACCTGGCCAGTACCCGTAACGCGTTGGATACCGAACTTCTTGAGATGTTCTCAGATAAAAACTATGAGCCAATCACTGCGTTTATGTCTGAAAAACCCAAAGGTCAAAAGCCTGACGATCTGCGCAATGGGTTGCGTGCCACGTATGAGAACTTTCCTTATCTGGGTGCTCTGGGCCGAGAGGAGCACGTGGCCGCGATCAAGGTAGCGATGGCCACGTTCGGGCAAAGCCCAGCCGGGATTTTCAAGCACGTCGCCAAACATGGTGACCACTATGACGTGACGATGCGAGACGGCTTCAAGCTGACAATCACCGTTGAAGAACTTGAACTGGCGGCCAAGGCGGCAAAGTTCAGTGGCGGCGATGAAGGCATGGTCAAGGATGCGCAATTTCTGTTTGCTGTGATGAGCAAGCGTCAATACCGGGAGCTTGAGCGCGACAGCGCAACGGACCCCTTCATGAGCCTGTACGGCAAAGACAGTGCGTACCACGCCCATCGCACTTATCCCGGTGTGCTGTCGGGGGCCGGAGGCGGCATCGACGGTGATACGGCGCTGTCCTATCTGGGGCTTAAAGAACATCTGCAGGTCATCGATGCCCGTGCATTGGGCACGCAGGTCGGCGTGCCATTGGACAAGGGCGCACGAAACAAGAACGGCGTGATTATTGAGGGCGTGATGGAGGGGCAGTTATATAACACGCCAGTTTCACCGTTATTGAAGGTGGTCACGCTTCGCGGGTGATTTACAGTATTTAGTGAATAATAGGGGTTATTCAACATGTTAGTGTCTTCTGTTAACACTGCTGCTTTTGGTTATGCCAGGGCAAGCGACGCCGTCACTTCTTCACGTGTTTTGCCCTTCGCCAACGCCTCTGCCCCGACTGGAACTTCTGAACAACTCAGTCGCCTGGTAGGCGAATTGGAGCGTTTGTTGGCGCTGTTATCTGCGCGGTTAAAACCTGAAGTCAATTCAACACCTTTGCCTGCGCAGGTTTCCGATAACCGCACCATCAGACGTGACGAGTTCTTGAAAGGTACGCCTGCAAATACGGGTATCAAGCCTGGTGATATTTTCAAAGACTTTTACCAATTGGCCGAAGGTAATTGCGTGACGATATCTGCGATTAAAGCCGCGATGATGAGGTTCGGCCATAACCCTCACGGTATTTACAAAACCATTGAGGCTACCGATAGCGGCTATCGAATTGTCATGCGCGATGGGTTCAAGCTGCACATCACCCATGACGAACTGAAGCAGGCCAAGGCCGGCGCCAACTTCGGCACCGACCGGCCCAACGATGTTCTGGTCAATGCGCAGTTTTTATACGCTGTCAGTGCCAAACGCGCCTATCTTGAAAATAATGACGGGGAGGCCAACAAGAGCTTTGCCGCCGCCATGCGCAGCCTCAATGATGGTGAGTATCCGGGGCAGGCGTTGCGTCGCCTGGGCTTGAAAGACTTCGTTGCGCCCGCAACCCTTCAGGACTTCCTCAACGGCGCCATCGGCACGGTCAACAGCGGGTTTCATTCGATGGCCGCTGTGGGCGGCTTCGTGGACAGGTATGGGCACAAACAGCCACTGGATAACCGCGACGCGAACCGTTACGCCGCGGCTGGGCTCAAGTTGCTCTAACGCGCAGCCGCCAGGTTTGGCCACTCACTCCACGCACCACCCAGCGCCGTATACAGATTCACCTCGGCGACCAACTGCGCCAGTC
The DNA here is from genome assembly GCF_029201605.1 of Pseudomonas sp. FJ2-5-13. NCBI lineage: Bacteria > Pseudomonadati > Pseudomonadota > Gammaproteobacteria > Pseudomonadales > Pseudomonadaceae > Pseudomonas > Pseudomonas sp. FJ2-5-13. The sequence continues at coordinate 3,839,582 of NZ_CP104045.1, read as the reverse complement.
GGTCCACAATCAGCGCCTGTTGCGCGCTGAACAGCGAACGCTGCGCATCGAGGAACGTCAGGTTGCTGTCCACGCCGCTGCGGTAGCGGTGCTGGGCCAGGTTGTAATAGGTCTGGTTGGCCTCGACGAAATCCCGTTGCGCCGCCAGTTGGTCGTTGAAGGTCTGGCGTGCGGCGAGGCCGTCGGCCACTTCCTGGAAGGCAGCCTGGATGGATTTTTCGTACTGGGCCACGGTGATGTCTTTTTGCAGCTCGGCGTAATCGAGGCTGGCGCGCAGGCTGCCGGCGTTGAAGATCGGCAGGTTGATCTGCGGCTGGAAGGTCCAACTGCCTGAGCCGCCCTTGAACAGCCCCGACAGCTCCTTGCTGGTGCTGCCGGCGTTTGCCGTGAGGGTCACGGAAGGAAAGAACGCAGCACGGGCCGCACCGATATTGGCGTTGGCCGCCTGCAGTTGGTATTCGGCCTGGAGGATATCCGGGCGGCGTTGCAGCAGGTCGGAGGGTAAGCCGGCGGGCACGCGGGCGACCAGGTCGTCGGCCAGCGGGCGCGCAGGCAAGTGTTCATCCACCGGGCCACCCACCAGCAGGGTTAGGTTGTTGAGGTCCTGGGCCACCTGGCGCTCATAGCGGGCCACGCTGGCGCGAGTGCTTTCCACCGCTGTGCGCGCTTGCACCACGTCCAGCGCCGAGGCTTTGCCTGCGCTTTTACTGCGGCGGGTCAATTGCCAGCTGTGGTCGTTGGCCACCAGCGTTTGCTCGGCCAGGGCCAGCAGTTCCTGATCGGCCCGCCAGGTGAGGTAGGCATTGGCGACGTTGGCCACCAGGCTCAATTGCGCGCTGCGCCGCGCTTGTTCGCTGCCCAGGTAAGTGAGCAGCGCCTGTTCGCTGAGGCTGCGCACGCGGCCGAACAAATCCAGTTCATAGGCGCTCAGCCCCAAGGTGGCGGAATAGCTGGAGGTGATCGCTGACTTGCCGGTGCCGGTCACGCTTCCTGGCAACTTCTGACGCTTGCCGGTGCCGGTGGCGGAGATCGCTGGGAACAAATCCGCGCGCTGGATACGGTACTGCGCCTGGAACGCCTGCACATTCAGGGCTGCCACCCGCAGGTCACGGTTGTTGACCAGTGCATCATCAATCAGCTGTTGCAGCGCTGGGTCGTGGAACAGCTGCTGCCAGTCCGGGTTCTGTGCCAAGTTGCCAGCCTGCGCCAGGCGGTAGACACCGCCTTGGGGGTACTGCGCAGGCGTCGGCGCCGCTGGCTGCTGGTACTCGGGGATCAGCGAGCAACCGCCGAGCATCCAGGCCATGCCGAGGGTGCACAGCGTCTGTTTATTCATCAGGCGCCCACCATCCATTTGGCCAGGCCATGTCGGCCGCTCACGCCCAGCTTGGCGGCGGCGCGCTTGAGGTAGGTCTCGATCGAGCTGTTTTTGACGCTGAGTTTCTGTGCAATTTGCGGCACGGTGCCGCCGGTCAGCAGGCCCAGGCACACTTCCTGTTCCCGCGCCGAAAGGGTGATGTCGCTCAAAGACAAGCGCTTGTAGAACTCACGTTGCAACTGCGATTGTTCCAGCAGAGTATGGGCGGGCTCTGTCTCGGCATGCGGCGCCTGGCGCAGGCACTGGGCGTGCCGCTCCATCAACGGCAACAGCGTGTCCGACAGGCACTTGAGAAACGACAGCTCAGCCAGGGAAAACCCCTGCTGGGTCGGTGGGCGGTAGAACGAAATCACACAGCGTCGATTGCCTTGGCGTGATACCAGGTTGCACTGGTGCGAGGTGCCGCGCGGGTGCGCGCTGTTGGCCTTGGCGTTCATCTGGATCAGCAGCGGATCTTGCATGTGCAGCATCTGCCGCAACAACGGGTGGTCGTTCAGCGCATGCAAGGTCTGGGGCACAGACAAATCCTTCTTCACCCCGGCGCTGCCCAGTAGCTTGATGTCCAGCACGCGGTCGCGCAGTTCATCCAGGGTCCACTCGCTGAGGTCCACCAGGTGAATCGGTACCCACTTGCCCACCAGCTGCAACATGGTGGCGGCGAAATGTTCGTCGCCGCTGTTTGAAATCAACTCGCCCATTTCGGCATAAAAAAGCGGGCCGCCTGTGTCGCCAATACTTGAGGTCAGACTCATAGCCATCTCATCCTTGATGTCGAAAACCGTCAACGGTTGCCCAGGGCCTGCGCAGGGCGCTCCGTATTGCTTGAACGTAACTCGGCGTTCGAGATGTTATTTAGCCATAGGGATTTGTCCTACGTATGTAGCGGAAACGAGGGACACAAGCTGCCATAAAAACTGCGCCATTAAACCGACGTTTCTCGTGAATTAAGCCGGCTACGTACAGGCGTAAGTTATTTTTAGGCTTGGTTAACTTATTGATGTAAATGATGAATTTATAAAATAAAGAGGTTGCCAAGAGGCTCGAGATGGATTCGATGTAGCCAATCTCCTACAACGCTTTAATCGTTTCAGTCATGAACCTTCCACCAAGGCCTATCCATCCATTTGAATGTCCGGGTTTCGGGTGTCAGACACCCCTGGGCGCCCATGCTCAAATCCGGCCACTTCGGTGTAATGGGCCACCTCTGCGCGGCCAGTGCCTGACCTCCATGAGAAGGATCTTATGCAGCATTCCTCCAGCCTGCCGGCCCGCTTCCCCCTCACTGGCCCCCAACAAGACATTTGGCTCGACCAACTGCGCGTGGGCGACTCGCCGCTGTACAACATTGGCGGCTACCTGGATTTTGCCGGCACCGTCGAGCCCGAACGCATGCAGCGTGCCGTCGCACTGTTGGTGGCACGTCACGATGCACTACGCACTCAACTGCACACCGACGCCAATGGCCTGCCTGGGCAAACATTCGCCCCTGAGCTGAGGGTGGAAATGGCGCTGCATGATTTCTCCGCGCTGCCTGACCCATCGGCGGCAACCCAAGCCTTGATGCAGGCGCAAATGGGCCGGCCCTACGCCCTGAGCGGCGAACCACTGTGCCGGTTTTTCCTGGTCAAACTTGACGATGATCACTACCGCCTCGGCACCCAGGCTCATCACCTGATCCTCGACGGCTGGGGCTTCGGCCAGATGCTGCAATCCCTCGCGCAGCTCTACAGCGCCCTGGAGCATGGGCGCGACACTGAGCCGCTGGCGCCGTCCTACATCGACTTTATCGACACCGACCAGCGCTACCTGCAATCGGCCCGCTACGCCCGCGACCGCGACTATTGGCTGGGTAAATACCAGGTGCTGCCCGAACCACTGCTCACCCCCAGGCACAACGCCAAGACGTCGAGCAACACTTGGGTGCAAGGCTTCCCGGTGCAGTTGCAGAGCCGCATGGAGCAGGTTGCCAACCACTACCAGGCGTCGGCCTTTCATGTGTTGCTGGCGGCGATGTATGTGTATTTCACCCGCACCAGCCAACGGCAGGAATGGGCGGTGGGGCTGCCGATACTCAACCGCTCCAACGCGCGTTTTCGCGCCACTGTGGGACTGTTCACCCAGGTCAGCGCGGTACGTTTTGCGTTCAGCGAGGGCGTGTCTTTCGGTGCCCTGGTGCGTGGCATTCGTGATCAGCTCAAGCAGGACTTTCGTCATCAGCGCTTCCCGTTGAGTGAGATGAACCGCGAGTTGGGCTTGCGCCGAACGGATCGCGGGCAACTCTTTGACGTGTCGGTATCGTTCGAGCAGGACGACCACGATCTGCGCTTCGGTCAGGTCCAGGCCCGCGCGATCAAGGTTTCCAATCAGCATGAAGCGCTACCGCTCGCCATTCACCTGCGCAGCCATCGTTACCAGGACAATGCCTGGCTGCATTGCGTCTACAACGAGGCGTATTTCCAGGCGGGCGACGTGCAGGCATTGGCCCAGCGCTTCATCGGGCTGCTGGAACAGGGGCTGGAAGATACTGCGCTGCCCATCGGTGAGTTTTCCATGCTGTTGCCCCAGGAGCAGGCCCGATTGCAGCACTGGAACGCCACTGCGCAGCCCAACGCCACGCCGCAAACCCTGCACCAGCGCATTGAAGCCCAGGCCGCACGCACGCCCCACGCTATTGCGGCGATGTATCAGGACTGCGCACTGAGCTACACCCAACTCAACCGCCAGGCCAATGCACTGGCCCATCAACTGGTGGCGCTCGGTGTACAGCCCGATGACCGTGTTGCGATCCTGGCTCGGCGTGGCCTCGACACCCTGGCGGGGCTGTTGGCGATCCTCAAATCCGGCGCCTGCTACGTACCGCTCGACCCGGCCCATCCCGCCGAACGCCTGGAGTACCTGCTGCACGACAGCGCGCCCGTGGCCATCCTGACCCAGCACGATTTACGCCAGCGCCTGCCCGTCTCGACGGTACCGGTTATCGCCCTGGAGCCTGGCAATGCGTCCATCGATAGCAACCCTCAAGTCGCAGTCACGCCGTCGAACCTGGCCTATGTGATTTATACCTCGGGTTCCACCGGCTTGCCCAAGGGTGTGATGGTTGAACATCACAGCGTGTCGAACCTGGTGGACTGGCATTGCCAGGCGTTCGACCTGCGCGCGGGCAGCCACACCGCCAGCGTCGCCGGCTTCGGTTTTGACGCCATGGCCTGGGAGGTCTGGCCGGCGTTGTGCGTGGGCGCGACCTTGCACCTGCCACCGGCCCAGGAGGGCGCGGAAGATATCGACGCGTTGCTTCACTGGTGGCGCTCGCAACCGTTGCAGGTGTGTTTCCTGCCCACGCCTGTGGCCGAATATGCGTTCAGCCAGGGGCAGGGGCATCCCACCTTGCGCACCTTGCTGATCGGCGGCGACCGCCTGCGCACCTTCACCCAGGCACAGACGTTCGCGGTGGTGAACAACTATGGCCCCACCGAAGCCACCGTAGTGGCGACCTCGGGGCGTGTCGAGGTGGGCCAGCCGTTGCATATCGGCGCGCCGGTCGCCAATACCCAGGTCTACCTGCTGGACGCGCAACAACGCCCGGTGCCGATTGGCGTGGCGGGGGAGTTGTACGTTGGCGGCAAGGGCGTGGCGCGGGGGTACCTGAACCGTCCGCAACTCAGTGCCGAACGTTTTCTCGACGACCCTTTCAGCGGCGCTCGCCTGTACCGCACCGGCGACCTGGCGCGCTGGCTGCCAGACGGCAATCTCGACTACCTGGGGCGCAATGACGACCAGGTGAAAATCCGTGGCATGCGCATCGAACTGGGAGAAATCGAGTCGGCCCTGGCCCGCCATCCGGCGCTTCAGGATGCAGTGGTGCAGTTTCGCGACGGGCAATTGTGGGCGTGGTTTGTGCCACGTCAGCCTGTGGAAATCGAAGCACTGCGCACCCACCTGCAAGCTTCGCTGCCGGTCTACATGCTGCCCGCGGCTTACGTGCGCCTCGACGCGTTGCCCCTCACCGCCAACGGCAAGCTCGACCGCCGAGCCTTGCCGGCGCCGACCCAGGACGCCTTTATTACCCGTCGCTTCGAAGCGCCACAGGAGGGCGTGGAAACCACACTGGCGCAGATCTGGTCCGAGTTGCTGAACGTGCAACCAGTGGGTCGCCACGATCATTTCTTCGAGCTTGGCGGGCATTCGCTGTTAGCGGTGCAGCTGGTGCAGCGCATGCGCGAGGCCGGCCTGCGCGCCGACGTGCAGGTGCTGTTCGGCCAGCCCACCGTGGCGGCGCTGGCGGCGGCGTGTGTTGGTCACGAACAGGCGGTGCCGGCCAATCGAATCCCGGCCGGTTGCACCCATATCACCCAGGACTTGCTCGCCCTGGCCGAACTCGATCAACCCAGCCTCGACCGCATCGTCGCCGGCATCCCCGGTGGCGCCGCCAATGTGCAGGACATCTACCCGCTGGCGCCGTTGCAGGAAGGGTTGCTCTACCACCACCTCACCGACGCGCACGACCCGTACCAGCAACAGGCGCTGTTCAGTTTTGCGCACCGCGAGCAACTGGAGGCCTTTGCCTGTGCCCTGCAACAGGTGATCAATCGCCACGATATTTTGCGCACCAGCCTGACGTGGGATGCCCTTGAACAACCGATGCAGGTGGTGTGGCGCCAGGCGCAGCTGCCGGTTGAACCGCTGCGCGAACCGGCGCAACCCCTGGACTTGCGCCAGGCGCCGCTGATGGCCCTGGATTACGCCGAGGAGCCCCAGCACCAGCGCTGGGTCGCCAGGTTGCGCTTTCATCATCTGGTCAACGATGCCACGTCGACCACGCTGCTGATGGACGAGATTCGTGCCCATCTGTTGGGCCAACAGGCACAACTGCCGGTGCCTGTGCCTTATCGCAACATGGTCGCGCAAGCCCGCTCAACGGCTCGCCAGGCGGCGCACGAGGCGTTCTTTCGGGAGCGTCTGGCGGATGTCGATGAGCCGACGTTGGCGTTCGGCCTACAGAAACGTCAGGCCCTGCGTGCCGAGACCGAAGAGGCGCAGCGCTCGCTCAGCGACGCGCTCAATCTGCGCCTGCGCAGCCAGGCCCGAGCCCTGGGGGTCAGTGCCGCGAGCCTTTTCCACCTGGCCTGGGCTCAGGTGCTCAGCCGTGTCGCGGGCCGCGAAGATGTGGTGTTCGGTACCGTGCTGCTCGGCCGCTTGCAAGCCGGTGAGGGGGCCGAGCGGGCCTTGGGCATGTTTATCAACACCTTGCCGCTGCGCCTGCGCCTGGCCGGGCAAAGCGTGGCGGATGCGCTGCACGACACTCACGCGCAACTGAGCGCTTTGCTCGCCCACGAACAAGCGTCCCTGGCGTTGGCCCAGCGTCGCAGCGGCGTGCCGGAACTGTTCAACAGTTTGCTCAACTATCGTCACACCTCAGCGGACCCTGGGCTGAACCTTGTGCCGGGCATTGCCTTGCTTAGCAGTGAAGACATCCTCAGTTACCCATTGATGCTCACGGTGGACGACATGGCCAGCGGCTTCCGGCTCAAGGTCATGGCCCCGGACACAGTGGGCGCTGAACCTGTCTTGAGCTACTTCGACACCGCGCTGAACGGCCTGCTGGACGTATTGGAAAGCACGCCGGATATGCCGCTGCGCGGTGTGCAGGTGCTGCCCGCGAGCCAATTGCGTACTCTATTGGTGGACCTCAACGCAACCTCCACCGACTACCCACACACGCTGACCGTGCAAGCGCTGTTTGAAGCCCATGCGCGGCGAATCCCCGATGCCATCGCCGTGCAGGCGGGTCAGCACGCATTGACCTACCGCCAACTCAACGAACGTGCCAACCAACTGGCGTTTCACTTGCGTGAGCACGGCGTACAGCCTGACTCGCGAGTGGCGTTGTGCGTGGAGCGCGGGTTGGACTTGGTGGTGGGCTTATTGGGAATTCTCAAGGCGGGCGGCGCCTATGTGCCGCTCGACCCAGGTTACCCACGCGAGCGCCTGGCCTACATGCTCACAGACAGCCAGCCAGTGGCACTGTTGGTACAAGCTGCCACTCGCGAAGGGATGGGCGATGTCTCGATCCCGCTGATCGACTTCGACCACTGCACCTGGAATCAGGCACCGATCGACAATCCAAGCGTGCCAGGCTTGAGCGTCGCCAACCTCGCCTATGTGATGTACACCTCGGGCTCCACCGGCACGCCCAAGGGCGTGATGATCGAGCACCGTGGCCTGGGCAACCTGTTGCATTGGGGCTCGCAACTGTGCCCGAACGCCGGAGGCGGCGCCTTGTTGCAGCGTGCGCCGTTCAGCTTCGATGGATCTGTGTGGGAGCTGTTCTGGCCGTTGAGCAACGGCATGCGTCTGGTGTTGGCGCGGCCCGATGGGCACCGTGAACCGGCGTACCTGGCCCAGGTGATTCGTGAGCAGCAGATCAGGGTGATCCAGTTCGTGCCCGCCATGTTGCAGCAGTTTCTGGACCTGGACGAATCGGCCCTGTGCACCAGCCTCACTGATATAGTGTGCGGCGGCGGTGAACTCACCGCCGCCCTGGCCCGTGGCGTGCAGGCGCGCTTGCCCACGGTGCGCTTGCATAACGTGTACGGCCCCACCGAAGCCACGGTGGACAGCTGCGCCTGGACCCTCGAACCCGGCGCGCCGGTGCCCGCCTTGCAACTGCCGATTGGCCGACCCATCCACAACACCCGCCTGTATGTGCTGGACGCCCATGATGCGCCGGTGCCCATGGGTATCAGCGGCCAACTGCACATCGGCGGCCTCGGCGTTGCCCGTGGTTACCTGGGCTTGGAACAGCTGACCGCCGAACGCTTTATCGACAGCCCTTTCGTGCCCGGCGACCGCCTGTATCGCACCGGCGACCTAGTGCGCTACCTGCCCGACGGCAATCTTGAGTTCCTTGGGCGTAACGACTTCCAAGTCAAACTGCGCGGCGTGCGCCTGGAGCTGGGCGAGATCGAAGCACGCCTGGCGACCCACCCGGCGTTGCATGAGGTGGCGGTGCTGGTTCGCGATGAGCGCCTGGTGGCCTACTTCACCCTGCGCGGCCAGGCGCCGAGCCTGCAAGCCTTGCGTGACCATGTGCTGGAGCACCTGCCGGAATACATGGTGCCGGCCGCCTTCGTGCAACTCGACGCACTGCCCCTCAATCCCGCCGGCAAACTCGACCGCAAGGCCCTGCCGGCACCGGGGCTGGAAGACGTCCTTAGCCGAGCCTACGAAGCGCCAGTGGGCGAGGTGGAAACCCTGATGGCCGGGATCTGGGCCGAGGTGTTGAAGCTCGAACGGGTAGGGCGCCATGACCACTTCTTTGAACTGGGCGGGCACTCCCTACTGGCAGTGAACCTCGTCGCCCGCCTGCGCAAAGCCGGCCTGGACGTGGACGCGCGCACCCTGTTCAGCCAGCCCACGCTGGCGCAACTGGCCGCAAAAACAGCGGCGCAGGCCCCGCGTGTAGAAGCACCCCAAACCGCCATCCCCCAGCTCAACCGCCGCCGAAGGATTTAGCTTAGGCACTGCGATCCAATGTGGGCGTTGGCGTGCCTGCTATGGCCATAGGTATCTACACAATTTAGAGCCGACGCGAGACCTGTGGCGAGGCAGCTTGCTCCCCGTGACGGCCCCGGCGGCCAGCGCATATCTACCTGACACACCGCTATCAAACGGTGGGAGCGGGCTTGCTCGCGAAGGCGGCCTGCCAGTCAACACAGTTGGACCGGGTACATATCCGTTATTTAGGTAACGGCCACCTAGGGTTCCGCCCTGACGGCGGCTCACTTTTGAAAGCGCAAAAGTAAGCAAAACGCTCTTGCCCCACCACTCGGCACCTCGCTTGGGCTCGGTGTGCCCGTAATCCGCCAGTGATTTGGGGGGCCGCCGCCACGCGCCATCCATGGCGCGGGGCGGCTAAACCGGCATCCCTGCCGGTTTACCCCCCAAATCCCTGTCGAATTCCGGCCAGCGTGGTTTAACGGGGCGCCTAAGATCAAAAGCAGATCAAGAGCGGCTCGCTTCGCATCGTGGTTACCGTCCGCTGTTACAGTCCACAAAGTTGTGTAGATACCTATGCTGCGATGGCATCGACTCGGTTCGCCTGAACTACCACGGTATTTGCATCAATACCACTGTAGGAGCGAGCTTGCTCGCGAAAAACCCCAACGATAACGCGTGCCTCCTGAATAAACGCCGCGCCTGTGAGTTTTTCGCGAGCAAGCTCGCTCCTACAAAATGGGGCCAAGCCCGCTTTTACATTTTAAGTTGTTGGCTTCAAAGGCTTCACGCACTCAATAGAGCGATCTACCGTGGTCTTGGCAATCTCCAACAAATGCCACACCGCCAGAATCTTCGCCCGCCCTGGGTTATCCAGCAGCTCGCCGCAATCGAGCGCCGTTGCCGAAGCGCTGTCGAGCAGGCTGGCGGTGTAGAGCAAAGCATCTTCAAAACTCAGGTCGTCGTTGACGTTGTGGAAACCCTGGCTGGGCAGGTAATGGTCGATGGCGCGGTTGAACGCGGCACGGTCTTTTGCAGGATCGAGGGGTGAATCGGGTAGGACTTTATTCATGGTGTAGCTCCGCGTTGGATTAGGAGACGACACCCGTCGCGACTAAACGAGGGTGGCGGCTGTACGCAGGTTAGTCGACCGGCCCAACACGAAACATCCGGCGCACCCGAAGGTGCCCTACGCACAGCCACCATAAAACTCATGGAGACCATGCCGTGTTGGAAGATACGAGCGACTAAACCCGATCACTGATGAGCAGTGACGGACCGCAGACTAGCCACCGATTCCAACCGGCACAAGGCGGAGGGGATTGTCTCGGAAACGTCCTGCAATTTAAAGGGACACGGCTTGCTGGCCCTTTACAAACCATGACAAAAGGCCAGCAAGCAGAGTGCCTCAGCGCGTCCCCGGAACAAACGCCACACTCCCACCCTCACGCGCCTTGAACAACCGCTCCCCATTATCCGGCTGCGTCGTCACCACCTGATGATCCACCGCCCGAAACGCCAACGGCGTCGGCTCGTCCTTGGAATACTGCGCGACGATTATCGTGCGTTGCGGATCAAACCCCTGGCCGCTGGTTTTTTCCAGCCAGGCCATGAACGCGGCGCTGTTGCCTTGGCGCGGGAAGTCCTGGGCTGCGCTGACGTAGTAGAAGGGCTTGCCGTGGTTTTGCAGGTACATGGGCAGTTTGTTGTCGACCTCCACCAGCACCAGTTGCCATTGGTTCCAGGGCGCACTTTTCTCAGCCTGGGCTTGCAGGTCGGTGGCGAAGCGGGTGACGCCGCCGTTGCCGTTGGTCCAGGGGTAGATCACGCCCAGCACCAGCAAGAGCAGGCCTGCGCTGAGGCCAAAGCCTGTTTGCCAGCGCGGCCAGCTCGAAGGTTTTTTGTGCATGCGTTCACTCAGCCACCAGGCGCCGAGCAGTTGGGCAAAGGGCACCAGCGGCAACACGTAGTAGCTGCGACGGCTGCCGCTGGCGGTGAAGAATATAAACAACAGGCCCAGGCCACACACCAGCCAGCGTACGTTGGGCGGCGCCTTGCGCCAGTTGCGCACGGCCAGCCACAGGCCGAGTAACCAGCAGGGCGCCCAGGGCAGGGTGTAGGCCGGCAGGTAGATCAGGTAGGTGTAGATCGGCCCCATATGGTCGAAGGGGTCGAAGAAGCGCACCACGTTTTCCCGGAACACCAACTCCAGGCCGCTCTCGCCGTAAGTGGGGGCGCCGTAGCGGTGGGACAGCACAAAGGGGATCGCATACACGATGCCTGCGATGAGCAAGGCCGGCGCCAGGCGCAGGTTGAGGTGGCGTTTGTAGCGGTGTTCGCTGAGCAGGTGTGGCAACAGCACCAGGCCCGGCAGCACCACACCGATCAAACCCTTGAACAGTGAGGTGGCGGCCAGCAACAGGAAAAGCACCGTGTAGCGCCCCAGCCGTGTGTCATCCGGCCCGCGCCAATACCACCACACCGCTGCCAGCACGCCGCACACGGTGAGGACATCGGCGGTGGCCACGCGGGCCCAGAACAGGAAGTAGAACGTGGTGGCGAGCATCCACCCGGCGATCAGCCCGGTGCCTTTGCGAAACAGGCGTTCACCGATCAGGTACACCAGCCAGATGCTCAACCACGCGGCAAGCACCGATGACAGGCGCAGCGACCAGGGGCCGAGGCCGCCCAGCAGGTGGGCAAATCCGGTGATCAGCCAATAGGAGGGCAGGGGTTTGTCGTAATACGGCGTGCCTTTGAGGTACGGGTCGAAATAGTCACCGCTTTGCAGCATCTGCAAGGCGATATTCGCCCAGCGCGTTTCCGGCCCCCACAGGTCGCGGCTGCCCAGGCCTAGCAAGAGCAGCAAGGCCGAGACGCCCAGCAGTAACACCAGGGCGCCGCGTTCGGTTTTCCAGAAACTCATGGGATGTTCCCTGTGGCAGGCGCTGCATTCAAGGGTGTTGGGGGTAAATCGTCAGCACCAGGTCGCCCTTGCGATAACGTTTTCCACCGGGAGGCAATTGCCCTTCTTCGCGGTGTTCGCTGGTGCTCTTGACCTGCATCAGCACGCCAACCGAGCCCTGCTGGCGGGCCTCGGCCAACCAGGCCTGGACGCTGTCCGGCGTGACTTTGCGCTGTGCCGCGTCTTGGTAGTTCAAGCCATAGCGCAGCTCGCCCTGGGTGTTATAAAACGCCAAGTCGGGCCTGCGCAGGCGCCAGGTCAAGGCCGATGCCAGGCCCAGGTCATTGCTCAGCAAAGCACGGACAGGTTGCAGTTCGTCCAGATGCTCCTGCACGAATTGGTCGGGCATTTCGTTATCTTCGATCAGGGCCGGCATGCCCGCCGGTAGCAGGGCAACCAGCAAGCCAATGCCCAGGGCGGGCATCGCCCACAACGTCAACGGGCGCACCGCTTGCAGCAGGTTGGCGAGGATCCAGCCCAGCAGCACGATAAACGTCAGCGACAGGTTGAACATCTCTGCGTGGCTATTGCCGTACAGCGGGCGGGTGATTTGCAGGTAAATCAGCGCCACCATGGCCGTCATGCCGAGCACGAAATTGAGCGCGCCGTTGATGACCAGTGGGCGCGCCTTGCCTTGCTTGATCAGGTCGATCAAGCCGTGGCCCATCAACAACGCCAGGGGCAACAGGCACGGCATGATGTAGGTCGGCAACTTGCCTTTGCTCAGGCTGAAAAAGCCCAGGGGCAGTAGCAACCACAGGGCGAGATAGGCAATCGCCGGTTGGCGCTTCTCCTGCCAGGTCTTGAGCAGGGTGCCAGGTAACAAGGCAGCCCACGGCAGGCACGCCACCACCATGATCGGCAGGAAGAACCACACCGGCCGTGCATGCTGTGCATCGTCGGCGGCAAAGCGGCGGATGTGCTCATGCCAGAAAAAGAAATGCCAGTAATCCGGTTCGCGCAAGTGGATGGCCAGGGCCCAGGGCAGGCATACGAGCACGGCGACCAGCACCGCCAACGGCCCGTAGCGCATCAACTCACCGACGCGCCGCTGCCACACCAGGTAGGGCACGGCGATCAAGACCGGCAGCAGCCAGGCCAGGAAGCCCTTGGTCATGAACCCCATGGCGCAGGCCACGCCCAACACTGCCCACGCACCCAGGCGTTCGTGTTGCGTGCGGCAGTCTAGGGCAAACCATAACGCCACCAGGCTCAGGTTCACCCACAGGGTGAATTGCGGGTCGAGGTTGGCATACCCGGCTTGCCCGGCCACCAGGCCAAAACTCAGGTAGAGCAGGGCGCAGGCAAAGCTCTTGCGTGGGTCATTCCACAAACGACGGGCGAGCAGGTAGGCCAGCACCACGCTCAGGACTGTGCTCAGGACCGAGGCAATGCGCACACCGAACAGGTTTTCACCGAACACCGCCTGGCCGAGGGCGATGAGCCAATAGCCGGCGGCGGGCTTCTCGAAATAACGCACGCCCATGAAGTGCGGCGCCACCCAGTTGCCGCTCATCAGCATTTCCTGGCTGACCTGGGCGTAGCGGGTTTCGTCTGGCGTCCATAAACCGTGAAAGCCCAGGGGCAACAAGATGAACACGGCAACGCCCAGCAATAGCCAGGCCAGAGGGTTTACGCGGGGCATGCGCACATCGCTCCATAACGTTCAAGTACGGGCAATGGCGGTATTAACTTAATAGGGTGAAGCATCGTAAGGGTCACTAAGTAGTTGTAGGAAAACATAACTAACAGGCGCGACTAAACATGCCAGAACAGGGCTGTCGTTTTGCTGAACACGTTGTGGCTTAATATGTAAACAAGTGTAATTAAAGTTGTTTGAGTGCGGCGGTCCACTCTTCGCTGTTCATGGTGCCCATGGCCTTGAAGGTGCCGTTGGGCAGCACCTTGACGAACAGTGCGCTGCCGTACTCGGCGGCGGCCGCATGGGGGAAGCCCAGGCTGGTCTGGAAGTCGCTCATGCAGGCGCTGTGGGTGATCAGCATCAGGTTGCGTCCCGGCTGTTTGTGGCCGAGGATTTCATCGCCCATGGCGTCGCCGCAGATGGCCAGCGGGCCGGGGGACAGCTCGGTCTTGCCGAACATGAACAGTGACGTCTGGGCGGTTCGCGTGGTGGGGCTGCTGAGCACGTCGGTCAGGGCCATGCCCAGTGAATCAAAGGCTTTGCCCAGTTCGACGGCGCGGTCAGTGCCGTTGATGGTCAGGCCATCGGCAGGGCCGAAGCAGGGGTTGGCCGAGCGGTCGCAGCGCTCTTCATGGCGCACCAACACAACCAGTTCACCCTCGCGCCAGCTGGCGAGCACCCCGGAGGTCAGCAGGCGATTGCCCACGCCCAGGTCCAGCGGCGAGCTGGGCCACATTAAAAAGCCCGCCAACAGCAAGGCGGTAACGCTGATGCCAAGCAGGTGCAGGCGGTATTTTCTCAGGCGTTTTAACCTAGACCTTTTAGGTTGGCGGTTGGCCAGGATCATGTCTGCCACGCGGTTCACCCTCGGCACTGTTTATTGTGTTTATAAAACGGCTGCATGATGGGGCCGTTGCCCTTAGTGAGGCAGGAGACTGTCACAGCACTGCTGTCTTTTTGCTGAACACGTGCATGTTAAGAGTGTCACTTGGGTTAACTAAGAAAGTTGTGGGTTACCACGAGTTGGCGGGCACTTTAAAGTGTGGTGGATGGGCAGGCGGTGAAATCCGTGTGAAAAATTTGCGTGGGCAGGAGCATCAGCCGTTATTCTCATTGCGGGTCCTTCAGATGAGCGTTCTTATGTTGCAGGTGCAAGGTGTTGTAAAAAACTACGCGACCCCGCAAGGCCCGCTGGCCGTCCTGGCTGGCGTCGACCTGGACCTGGGCGAGCGCAGCAGCCTGGCGCTGATGGGTGAATCGGGCAGCGGCAAAAGCACCTTGCTGCATCTGGTGGCCGGGCTGGACCGGGTGGACGGCGGCAGCATCCGCATCGGCGAGCAGCGCCTCGACCAACTCAACGAAGGTCAACTGGCCCATTGGCGCCGTACGCAAATCGGCTTGGTCTTCCAACAGTTCAACCTGATCGGCAGCTTGCGCGTGGAAGACAACCTGGCGTTCCAGGCGCGGCTGGCGGGGCGTTTCGACCCGCACTGGCAAGCGCAATTGGTGGAGCGCCTGGGGCTGGGCGACTTGCTGCGGCGTTACCCCGAACAACTCTCCGGTGGCCAGCAGCAACGGGTTGCCGTGGGGCGGGCGCTGGCCTCGCGACCGGGTTTGTTACTGGCCGATGAGCCCACCGGCAACCTCGACGAAGCCACCAGCGATGAAGTGCTGCAACTGCTGTTGGACCTGCTGCGAGACAGCCCCACCAGCCTGCTGATGGTCACCCACAGCCCACGCCTGGCCGCACGGCTTGACCGGCAGGTGGTGCTACACCATGGGCGTGTCGTGCCGATGGACGCTCGCTGAGATGGCGCTGTTTTACTGGACGCTGCGCGCATTGCTCAGCCACTGGCGGCGTCACCCGGTGCAGTTTTTCAGCGTGCTCACCGGCCTGTGGCTGGCCACCGCGCTCCTCACCGGCGTGCAGGCCCTCAACAGCCAGGCGCGGGACAGCTACGCACGCGCCAGCCAATTGATCGGTGGCGAACCCCAAGCCAGCCTGGTTGCGCCGGACGCCGCCAGTTTCCCTCAGGCACTGTTTGCCGAGCTGCGCCGCGCCGGCTGGCCGGTCTCCCCGGTGGTGCAGGGCCGGGTTGAGCTTCAAGGCCACGAGCAGCAGCGCCTGCAATTGATGGGCATTGACCCGGTGTCGTTGCCCGGCAGTGGCAGCGTGGCGGGGCAACGCTTGAGCCAGGCGCAGATGCTGGCGTTTTTCGAGCCGCCGGGGCGTACCTGGGTCGCTGCGCAAACGTTAGAGACGCTGGGGTTGCAGGCGGGCGAGCAGCCGCTGACGTCCACCGGGCAACGCCTGCCACCGTTGCAGGTACAGGCCGATATGGCCCCCGGCCTGCTGTTGACCGATATCAGTTTTGCCCAACCCCTGCTCAACATGCCCGGGCGCCTGTCGCGCTTACTGGTGGACAACACCTTCGCCGCCCGCCACCCCACGCCACCCGCCGCGTTGCAACTCAAGCAGGGCGAGGACAGCAACCTGTCACGCCTGACCGAAAGCTTTCACCTGAACCTGGATGCGGTGGGGTTTTTATCCTTTGTGGTGGGGCTGTTTATCGTGCATGCGGCCATCGGCCTGGCCCTGGAACAGCGCCGTGGCCTGCTGCGAACCTTGCGCGCCTGTGGAGTCAGCGCACGCATGTTGATCCTGAGCCTGGGTATTGAATTGGGGTGTTTGGCGCTGTTGAGCGGTGTGCTCGGTATCGCCAGCGGTTACTTGCTGGCCAGCCTGTTACTGCCGGATGTCGCCGCCAGTTTGCGCGGCCTGTACGGCGCCGAAGTCGCCGGCCAATTGAATTTGAGCCCCTGGTGGTGGCTGGCCGGCCTGGGCGTGAGCCTGCTGGGCGCGTTGCTCGCCGGGGCCAGCAGCCTGTGGCGCGCGGCGCGTTTGCCGTTACTGGCACTGGCCAACGCCCAGGCCTGGCATCAAGCCCATGGGCGCTGGCTACGGCGCCAGGGCTGGGTGGCATCCGCCGCCTTGCTGATCGCGTTGCTGGCACTGTGGCTGGGCGATAGCCTGGCCGCCGGGTTTGTGCTGATGGCGGCCTTGCTGTTGGGCGCGGCGTTGGCGTTACCGGTGCTGCTCAACGGGTTATTGAAAGCGGTGCTGGGGCGCAGTCGCTCGGTGCTGGGCCAGTGGTTCCTGGCCGATTGCCGCCAACAACTGCCGGCCTTGAGCCTGGCGCTGATGGCGTTGCTGTTGGCCCTGGCGGCGAATATCGGTGCCGGTTCCATGACCTCGGGCTTTCGCCAGACCTTCACCCATTGGCTGGAGCAACGCCTCACCGCCGAGCTGTACCTCAACCCGCAAAATCCCCAGCAGGCCGAGCAACTCAATGCATGGTTGACCCGCCAGCCCTTGGTGCAGGCCGTATTGCCCGCCTGGCAGGTGTCGGTGCAACTGCAAGGCTGGCCCGCGGAGGTGTTCGGCGTGGTCGACAACCCCACTTATCGTCAACACTGGCCGCTGCTGGAGGCGGCGGACGCGCCCTGGGACCGCTTGCTGCAAGACGACAGCCTGATGCTCAGCGAACAACTGGCGCGACGCCTGAAGGTGCAACTGGGCGATACGGTTTCCATCCCCACCCCACAGGGCAGCTGGGCGCCGAAGATCGTCGGCATCTACGCCGACTACGGCAACCCCAAGGGCCACCTGCTGGTCAATGCCCAGCACCTGTTGGCGCATTGGCCGACGCTCTCACCGGCACGCTTCAACCTGCGGGTGGCCCCCGCCGACGTGCCGCCGCTGATCCGTGAAGTGCAGCGTGAGTTCGCCCTGGAAGACAGCCGCATCGTCGATCAACAGCAACTCAAGGGCTGGTCCAGCCAGGTCTTCGAACGCACCTTCGCCGCCACTGCGGCGTTGAACAGCCTGACCCTTGGCGTCGCTGGGGTGGCGTTGTTCATCAGCCTGCTGACCCAGAGCCAAAGCCGCCTCGGCCAGCTCGCGCCGTTGTGGGCGCTGGGCGTGACGCGCCGACAATTGATGCTGCTCAACCTCGGCCAGACCTGGCTGCTGGCGGTACTCACGTTGATCCTGGCGTTGCCGCTGGGGCTGTTGCTGGCGTGGTGCCTGGATGCGGTGATCAACGTGCAGGCCTTCGGCTGGCGCCTGCCGCTGCAGGTCTTCCCCGGCCAGCTTGCGCAATTACTGGGGCTGGCGATGCTCGCGACCTTGCTCGCGTCGGCCTGGCCGTTATGGCAGTTGTACCGCAGCCGCCCGGCGGATTTGTTGAGGACGTTCGCCCATGAAGATTAAGGCAGTGGCGTGCATCGCCTGGTTACTGTTGAGCGGGTGCGACCAGGCGCCCGCACCCGAGGACAGTTTCGCCGGGCTGGGCAGCGATGCGGCGGACTTTGCCCAGGTGGTGCCCGGCAAAGTCTTCAGCTTTCCCGAGGACCACGGGCCCCATGACGGCTTTCGTATCGAATGGTGGTACGTCACCGCCAACCTCAAGGATGCCCAAGGCAATGTCTTCGGCGTGCAATGGACGCTGTTTCGCAACGCATTGAAGGCCGGCTCCGTCCAACCGGGCTGGCGCGATTCAACCGTGTGGCTCGGCCACGCCGCCGTCACCTCGGCCACCCGGCACTACGCCGCCGAACGCCTGGCTCGGGGTGGCGTCGGCCAGGCTGGGGCTCAGGCGGAGCCATTCAACGCCTGGATCGACGACTGGACCTTCGCCACCTACCCCGGCGCCGCCAGCCCCCTGGCCGACATGCAACTCAAGGCCAGCGGCGCGCAATTTGCCTACGACCTGCACCTCACCTCCAGCCGTCCATTGGTGCTGCAAGGCGATGGCGGCTACAGCCGCAAATCCGACCAGGGCCAGGCGTCGTACTACTACAGCCAACCGTTTTTCACCGCCAGCGGCAGCGTCAGCCTCGACGGCCACACCTACCAGGTCAGCGGCCCAGCCTGGCTCGACCGCGAATGGAGCAGCCAACCCCTGGCCGCCAGCCAGACCGGCTGGGACTGGTTCTCCCTGCACCTGGACCGCGGCGCGCAACTGATGCTGTTTCGCGTGCGTGAGAAAGACAGCGACGGTTACCTCACCGGCACCTGGATCGACGCCCAGGGCCACACCGAGACCTTGCACAACAGCGATATCCAACTCACACCGCTGACCACCACGACCATCGACGGGCGCAACATTCCCACACGCTGGTCGCTGAAAATTCCCGGTAAACAGCTGGATATCACCACCGAAGCCGTCAACCCCAAGGCATGGATGGACCTGGGTATTCCGTACTGGGAAGGGCCAGTGCGGTTTGAGGGTGGGGTGGGGTATTTGGAGATGACGGGGTATTAGGGGCGCTTTCTGTAGCCGTTCATCTTTTGCTGTGTAGGCAACTTCCCAAACGTACTTTTTGACCCCCGCCTGCTTGTGTTCGGGTTGTAGGTGCTTGCTTATATTTCGATGCCATCTCTCTCGGTATCGGAACCCAGGACATGGCGTACGGCTACATCAATCAACAGGCTACACCCTACTCATTTTTGAAATCACAGCTATGGCACGCAGGCTTGTTGCCGGGCCCAGATCATTTTGATGTGCTGAATAAACACCTGCGCCAAGGAATGGTGAGGCGGGGTGAGTTGGTGATCGTTCCAGAGATGTCCAGTGCCTATTGCTCAATCGAAGAGGCCTGGTTGATGCGCCACGCTGAAGAGATTAGTCGCCAACTGGACCAGAACGTGCCGCTCGATAGAGCAGGAAACACAAATTACGATTTGGCGCAGAGCATTCTGGGGTATGGCTCGATAGGCATCGGCAGTGCGACGTCGGCTTGGAGCCGGCACCTGCAGGCGGTTGCACAGACTTTGATGGAAATCGAGCAACTGCATCGCCAATTGAAGGACGGTGGTTTGGACAAAGAGTCGTTTATACGACAGCGTCAAAGGATGTTTGGCGTTTTGGATATGCAACTGCAAGGGCTGCACGATTTGGCTCGGGGTTGCGTGGCAATCAACCGCTGAAGGGAGCGCTCGGGATCTCGACCAAAAGCTATCTACATCAAGGCGAAATTGTGGGGTATGCGCAGCGAGTTCAAACGATTACGCAGATGTCGAAATGGTTAAAGCAAGGAACATATCTGGGGTTGGCGTTGGATGTAGGCGTGGCGGGTTTGGAAATCAAGGAGGCGTGTGTGGTGGGAAGGGAGGCGCAGTGTCGACGGGCGAAGTATGTGGAGACGGGGAAGTTGCTGGGTGGAGTATTTGGGGCCGCTGTTTTGGGCAAGCGTGGCGCAACTATTGCTCGCAGTGCCTGCCGGATTGCATTGAGTGTTTCACTGAAAGGCAACGGTGAACTGGCTTGTGGAATTATCGGAGGGGCTGTGGGCGGGGTGACGGGAGGCGCTTTTTTTGGTGAGCTTGGTGGGTTTTTGGGGGGAAGAATATTGGAAGTCGACGGCGATCTGATATTCCAACCCGAGGGAACATAACGATGTCCCTTTTTCTTGTATATAGCATTGTGATGGTCGCTTGGGTGTTTGTGGTGTTCGTACTGATAGTGTTTGCTGAATACGCAAAGCTGGATGAATTGGAAAGTTACTTCAGTGAGAACGAGAAGGTTCTTAGGCATAAGCGTTTCAGGGAAGGATATGATCCGATCGATAGATATCATCGCATGGGCCTGATGATCGACATCCTGTCAGGGCCGAAAGCTTTTCTGAAGGCAGGCCTTGTGACCGAAGCCGAGCTGGCGTCTGTCCCCTTGACGCTTAAGCGCTGGGCCTTGTGGCCGTATCGCCTCGCGGATGTTTGTATCATCGAAATCATTGTGTGGGAGGTTTGGCGCAGGTGGTGCGATATCCCGATTCCATAGAACTAGGCCTCACTCGCGAAAACACCTCTTGAATTGGCAATTGGTAGACGTGTGCGAACCTGCAGGCGGTCATTACGGGGCGCTATAGATCAAGAGTGATTCGATTTTCCCACCTGGGGCATGACAATGTCGTTTTTTCTCGCTTACACCCTGGTGATGGTGGTTGGAGCGTTCGTCATTTTGGGATTAATGCTCTTTGTCGAACGAACAAAACTCGAGGCGTTGGAAGGTTACTTCATTGAAAACGTGCAGGTGCGTAAATATCAGCAACGCTGGGGACGAAACCAGCGGTTCGTCAGGTTTCATCGCATGTGTCTCATGATTGATATCCTCCGCGCGCCAGAACGCTCCGTCAAAGAAGGTTACATGACCGAGGCAGAGTTAGCCGTCATTCCGCCAGCGCTCAAGCGTTGGGCTGTATGGCCCTATCGGCTCGCGATGATTTGGGCGATCAGTTGGGGCTATTGGTGTACCTGGCTTTAGAGGTGCTCTCGCTTCCTGAACCTGAACTTCAGGGCTCACATTATTTAAAAAATACTGTACATACATACAGTCATGTCCTACAGTCCATCCCAGGTGACCGGATGTCACCGGTTACCTGAGCTTCAATTTTTTAACTATGGATGGATAAAAAATGAAATCGAAAAAAGCCTTCATTCTGGGCGCGGCCATGGCGGCCTCTTGCTTCGTTTCGGCCTTTGCCCTGGCCGAGCAAAACCCGGCAAAACTCAGCGCGCAGGCGGTCAAGCAGGCCGTGGACAAAGCATTGAAACCTGGCGGCACGCTGGAAAAGGCCAGCGTCTCGGGCGAGCTCAAGCAAAAGCTCAATGCTGCCAAGGCCGGGCAGTCCAACGTCGTCAAAAAAAGCAAGGCGGCCGTCGGTAATGTGGCGATTGACTCCCCGGTTGGCCAGCTGGAAAAACCTGACTCGGCGCACATGAAACAGGCCGCGGTTGCAGCCTTCACGCCGTTGTTTCCCACCCTGGATATCAATACCCTTTACACCCTCACCGGTGTGGAGACCGGCGCGCAAATCGCTTACCACTTCAACCTGCCGAAAAACGCGCGAATCCAGGTACAGCTGCTGAACCAGAGTGCCGGCACGGATATGTCGTTGACGCTGTTCCATGACGACGGCCAAGGCAACCTGACGCCATTGGGCACCTCGGATAACCCCGGCAGTGCCGATGAATACCTCAACGGCGTGTTGCCGGCCGGTGACTACTACTGGTTCATGGTGGCCAATGCCGCGAGCAACTCGCAGTTCAGTTTTGGTGTGGCGGTGGACAGCAATGTGGATGCCTACGAGCCTAACGACACCGAGCAAACCGCGTTCGCGCTGCCGGATGCCTTGAACCAGGTGACCGGTAACCTCGACAGCGTCAATGATGTGGATTACTTCTCCTTCGTCTCGTTGCGTGGCCAAGGTGTGGGCATGTTCCTGGGCGATGACGGTGCTGGCACGCGTAACCAGTGGATCTTCGAACGGTTCGATGGCACCCAGTGGGTGGAAGTCCCGCAGGGCTCCACCTCCACCTATCCCAACCTGACGCCAGGCTACACGGTCAAGGTGCGTGTACGGGCCAACCCCGCGGTGGCATTGAACCCTCAGGCTCAATACAAGCTGACCCTCGGCTCAGCGCCACGCCTGAACCAGCACAATGTGAACGGCGATAACGTGGTGCGCATCCCCAGCTCGATCTTCCAACTGACCACCCAGGTGGCCCGCAATCTGAGCTGGAGCACCCAGTGGTCAGACAGCACGGGCGAACCCCTGCGCGGCGTCACTCCTGTGCTGCGGGTCGACAAGCATTTTGGCGGCACTTACAACTGGGTCGACTATGAGGCCAAGACCGGCATCACCGGTGCAGCCTCGGGGAATGTCGCGCTGGGCACCTGCTCTGGCGACTACAAAGTGCGGTACCCGGACAGCGCCTCGGGCCAGACCTACAACTGGGAAACCTGGTTCAACGAGGGCGGCTGGCGCATCGAGCTCAGGGAGTTCCCTAATGTGGGCGTGGGTGGCAATGACGTCCAATACGTCAGCCTCGGCCACATCTGCAGCCAGACCATCGTGCGCTGATTGATCTATGTGTGTGAAGCGGGGGGCAGTCCAGTTGGACTGCCCCTTTTTTTTTCCGTGGGTTCCCAATGCAAAGTGCCAAACAGATAGTCCATCAACGGCAGCACGATGTTGAAATTACGCCCCTGCATCAGCTCACGACGGTGGTGCAAGGCGTGCAGGCGGTGCATCTGGCGAATCCAAGGCAGGCGCGCCACGGGGTGTTCTGCAGGCAGGTGTTCGCAGGCGTGGAACACTTCGTAGAGCAGGTAACCGAGGATCATGCACCCGGCAAACAACCCGGCAACGTTGGCGCTCAGTTGGCTGAGCAGCCACCAGGCGGGGAGGGTGATGGCCAGGCTGTGCAGCACGATCAGCCAGGCTGGAAACAGGATGACACGCCAGTCCCGGGGGCTGTCGTAGGTCATGTGATCAGGAGTGAAAAAACTGTGGTGATCGCCAGTGTGGCGTGCGTAGAACAGCCGGGCGAAGCTGTGTTTGTGATGGCCCAGGTGGCGGTGCACGAGGTAGATGCACAGGTTGAAGAACAGCAGCGTCAGGGGCACGGTCAGCCACTGCAGGACGGTGATATCAGCCGTGGACGACCAGGCCAGCGTGATGCAGAAGATGCCGTAGCCAAGCACGAATGCGGCGTGCAGCCAGGGGTTGTAATGCGGGTTGACGCTTGCGCGATAACGGGCGCGGAAAGTCTCGGTTGGGTGGGGCATGGCCGGCTGCTCGCTGTGTTTTTATTTGAGGCTGAGCGTAGTTGCCATCCTCTGTAGGAGCGAGCTTGCTCGCGAAAAATATCAACGATAACGCGGGCTTCCTGAATAAACGCGGCGCCTGTGAGTTTTTCGCGAGCAAGCTCGCTCCTACGTTTTTGCCCGAGACCGACCAGTGGAGGCTTGCACAGGTCTGAATTACTTGTTAGTTTCTGACAAAATGTTAACGATAACATTTGCTCTAAAAATAAAAACAAAACAGAGACCCACGCCATGAAAATGCTCCCAAAAACCCTGTGTTTACTGGCTGCCAGCATCACCCTGGGCAGCGCGAGCCCCGCGTTTGCCGACGCTGCCAAGCCCATCCGCATCGGCGCCTCGTTCCAGGAAATCAACAACCCCTATTTCGTCACCATGAAAAACGCCCTGGAAGAAGCCGGCGCCACCATCGGTGCCAAGCTGATCATCACCGACGCCCGCCACGACGTGTCCAAGCAGGTCAGTGATGTCGAAGACATGCTGCAAAAGGGCATCGACATCCTGCTGATCAACCCTACTGATTCGGTCGGCGTGCAATCGGCCGTCAAGTCGGCCCATGCTGCCGGCGTCGTAGTGGTGGCGGTGGATGCCCAGGCAGATGGCCCGCTGGATTCGTTCGTCGGCTCGAAGAACTTCGACGCCGGCTTCCAGGCCTGTGAGTACCTGGCTAAAACCATCGGTGACAAAGGCAATATCGCCATCCTCGACGGCATCGCCGTGGTGCCGATCCTCGAACGTGTACGTGGCTGCAAAGAGGCGGTGGCCAAGCACCCGGATATCAAGATTGTCAGCATCCAGAACGGCAAGCAGGAGCGTGACCAGGCCCTGACTGTCACCGAAAACATGTTGCAGGCCCAGCCCACCCTCAAGGGCATTTTCAGCGTGAATGACAATGGCTCTCTCGGCGCACTCTCGGCCATCGAAGCCAGCGGGATGGACGTGAAGCTGGTCAGCGTCGACGGCGCGCCGGAAGCGATCAAGGCGATCCAGAAACCCGGCAGCCATTTCATCGCCACCTCGGCTCAATATCCCCGTGACCAGATCCGCCTCGCCCTGGGCATTGCCCTGGCCAAGAAGTGGGGCGCCCAAGTACCGGCCAGCGTGCCGGTGGACATCACCTTGATCGATCAGGCCAAGGCCAAGGACTTCAGCTGGTAAATCCCCCAGGCCTCACGCAATGCGTGGGGCCCAGGTCTTCCTTCTGAGTGCGAGGTCGGCGGTATGAGCAGTCTTCTGAAGCTGGAAAACATCTGTAAGCGTTACCCGGGGGTACAGGCCCTCAAGGCCATCAACCTGCAAGTGGAGCGCGGCGAAATCCACGCGTTGCTCGGGGAAAATGGCGCGGGCAAATCCACCCTGATGAAGATTTTGGGCGGTGTCGAACATCAGGACGAAGGGCAGATTCTTATCGACGGGCAGGCCCGGAAATTTGCGACCTATCGGGATGCGATTGCCGCCGGGATTGGCATCGTGTTCCAGGAATTCAGCCTGATTCCCTACCTCACGGCGGTAGAAAATATCTTCCTCGGCCATGAGCTGAGCAACCGCTTCGGCCTGTTGCGCAAGCGCGAAATGGCCGAAGCCGCGCAGGCGTTGTTCGAGCGCCTCGGGGTCAGTATCGATCTGCACTGCGCGGTCAAGCACCTGAGCGTGGCCGAGCAGCAGTTTGTCGAAATCGCCAAGGCCCTGGCCCTGGATGCACGCCTGCTGGTGCTCGATGAGCCGACCGCGACGCTGACACCCAGTGAAGCCGAGTTGCTGTTCGAGATCATGCGCGAACTCAAGCGCCAGGGCGTGGCGGTGATTTTTATCTCGCATCACCTGGAAGAGATTTTCCAAGTCTGCGACCGCATCAGTGTGCTGCGCGACGGCGGCAACGCAGGCGTTACCGATGTGGCCGACAGCGATATTGATCACCTGGTCGAGATGATGGTTGGCCGCCGCCTGGAATGCAGTTTTCCACCTAAGCCCAGCAGCGAACCCGGCCCCTTGCTGTTAGAGGTCAAGGACATCCAGTTGGTGCGCAATGGCCCCCGCAACCGTTTCAATTTGCACAAAGGCGAGATCCTCGGCTTCGCCGGCCTGGTGGGTTCGGGCCGCACCGAGCTGGCCCTGGGCATGATGGGCGCGCTGCCCACGGTGAGCAAAGACGTGTGGCTGCGCGGGGAAAAAGTCAGCCTCGATGACCCGGCCCAAGCCCTTGCCCACGGCATTGGCCTGCTGCCGGAAAGCCGTAAGAGCGAAGGGCTGATCACCGCCTTCAGCATTCGCGAAAATATCTCGCTGAACAATTTGCCCAAATATCAGAACGCCTCGGGCCTGATCGACAAGGCCAAGGAATGCGCCAGTGTCGACGCGCTGATGGGCCAGCTGTCGATCAAGGCGCCCAGCGGCGAAAGCCTTGTGGTGAACCTCAGCGGCGGCAACCAGCAAAAAGTCGTGATCGCCCGCTGGATCAACCACCACTGCGACGTGCTGGTGTTCGACGAACCCACACGCGGCATCGACGTCGGTGCCAAGGCGCAGATCTACGCGTTGATGCGCAGCCTTACCGAACAAGGCTACGCGATCATCATGATTTCCTCCGAGCTGCCCGAAGTCATCGGCATGTGCGACCGCGTCGCCGTGTTCCACAAGGGCGCGATCGTCAAGGTACTGGAAGCGTCCGCCGTCAATCCTCAAGAGGTCATGCGCCATGCAACAGGGGGCTCAAGTGAATACGTCCATTAACACCGCCAACACCGGCCGGTGGCGCCTGAACCTGGCGCGGCTGCTGCGTTCGCCCGCGTTTTATCCCTTTGTCGGGCTGGTGGTGGTGACCCTGGTGATGATCCTCGCCAGCGACACCTTCCTCACCGCCAGCAACCTCTCCAACATCGCTCGCCAGGTGTCGATCAACGCAATCATCGCGGTGGGCATGACCTGCGTGATTCTCACCGGCGGGATCGACTTGTCGGTGGGGCCGGTGATGGCGTTGTCCGGCACCTTGACCGCCGGGCTGATGGTCGCCGGGTTGCCGCCGGGCCTGGCGATTGGCGTCGGGCTGCTGGTGGGCGTGGCCTTCGGCATCGGCAACGGGCTGTTCGTGGCGTACCTGCACATGCCGCCGATCATCGTCACCCTGGCGACCATGGGCATCGCCCGTGGGTTCGGGCTGATGTACACCGACGGCTACCCGATTTCCGGGTTGCCGGAGTGGTTCGCGTTCTTCGGTCGCGCCAGTGTGTTTGGCCTGCAGGTGCCGATCCTGATCATGCTGATCACTTACCTGGCGGCCTATGTGCTGCTGCAGCACACCCGTATCGGCCGTTACATCTACGCCATCGGCGGCAATGAAGAAGCGGTGCGCTTGTCCGGGGTGCGTGCGGCGCGCTTCAAGTTGCTGGTGTACGGCATCAGCGGCTTTACCGCCGCGATTGCCGGGCTGGTGCTTACCTCGCGCCTGATGAGCGGCCAGCCGAATGCCGGCGTGTCGTTCGAGCTGGATGCGATTGCCGCCGTGGTACTGGGTGGCGCGTCGATTGCCGGCGGGCGCGGGGTGATCATCGGCACCTTGCTCGGCGCCATGCTGCTGGGCGTGTTGAACAACGGTTTGAACATGCTTGGCGTGTCGCCCTACGTCCAGAGCGTGATCAAGGGCGGGATCATCTTGCTGGCGATTTTTATCAGCCGTCAGCGCCATCGTTAATACCTCACCACACAGGACCGAACACATGGACAAGCACACTCATATGCAAGCCGTCGTCTGCCACGGCCCGAAAGACTACCGCCTGGAGCGCATCGGCAAACCCCAGGCGCGTGCCAATGAACTGGTGATCCGTATCGCCGCCTGCGGCATCTGCGCCAGTGACTGCAAGTGCCACTCGGGCGCGGCGATGTTCTGGGGCGGCGACAACCCCTGGGTCAAGGCACCCGTGGTACCGGGCCATGAATTTTTCGGCTACGTGGTCGAAGCCGGCGAGGGCGCCGAGGAGCACTTTGAGGTCAAGGTGGGTGACAAGGTCATCGCCGAACAGATCGTGCCGTGTGGTAAGTGCCGCTTCTGCAAATCGGGCAAGTACTGGATGTGCGAAGTGCACAACATCTTCGGCTTCCAGCGCGAAGTGGCCGAAGGCGGCATGGCCCAGTACATGCGCATTCCCAAGACCGCCATCGTGCACAAGATTCCCGAGTCGGTGTCCCTGGAAGACTCGGCGCTGGTGGAGCCAATGGCCTGCTCGATCCACACCGTCAACCGTGGCGATATCCAGCTCGACGACGTGGTGGTGATTGCCGGCGCGGGTACCCTGGGCCTGTGCATGGTCCAGGTCGCTGCGCTGAAGACCCCGAAGAAGTTGGTGGTGATCGACATGGTCGATGAACGCCTGGAGCTGGCGAAAAAGTTCGGCGCCGATGTGGTGATCAACCCGGCCCGTGACAACGCTCGCGAGATCATCAACGGCCTCACGGAGAATTACGGCTGCGACGTCTATATCGAAACCACTGGCGTACCGGCCGGCGTCACCCAGGGCCTGGACCTGATCCGCAAGCTCGGGCGCTTTGTCGAGTTCAGCGTGTTTGGTGCCGAGACCAGCGTGGACTGGTCGATCATCGGTGACCGCAAGGAGCTGGACGTACGCGGCGCGCACCTGGGGCCGTATTGCTACCCGATCGCCATCGACCTGTTTGAGCGCGGCCTGGTCACCTCCCAAGGCATCGTCACCCATGACTTCCCGCTGGACGACTGGGCCGAGGCGTTTGAACTGGCCAATTCGACCAAGTCGATCAAGGTGCTGTTGAAGCCGGTGCTCTGAGATGGACTACGTCATCGGTGTAGACATTGGCACCCAGAGCACCAAAGCGCTGCTGGTGGATGCCCAGGGCACGATCATCGCCCAACACAGCCACGGCTATCGGGTAGACACCCCGAAAGTGCGCTGGGCCGAGCAGTGGCCGCAGGTGTGGCTGGATGCCGTCCAAACCTGCGTGGCCCAGTGCATGGCCAAGGCCGGGGTGCCGGCGCGGCAGGTCAAGGCGCTGTGCATCAGCAGTTTGTACGGTGGTTCGGGCATTGCCGTGGATGCACAGATGACGCCGCTGCACCCGTGCCTGATCTGGATGGACCGCCGCGCCGGCGAGCAGGTGGCCTGGGTACGCGAACAGGTGGACCTGGAGCGCTTGTTCGCCATCACCGGCAACTCGGTGGACAGCTACTACGGCTTCACCAAGATGCTCTGGCTCAAGCAGCACCAGCCCCAGGTGTGGGCGAATACCCGTTACCTGTTGCCACCCAACAGCTACATCAACTGGTGCCTGACCGGCGAGTTGGCGGTGGACCACAGCAGTGCCGGGAATATCGGCGGTGTCTATAACGTGGCGGCGCGCAACTGGTCAGGCGAGATGCTGGATGCGCTGGGTATCGAGCAGTCGATGATGCCCGAGCGGTTGCTGTATTCCGGCGAGGTGGTGGGTGGTTTGCTTGCAGACTGGGCCGCACGCCTGGGCTTGCAGGCGGGCACGCCGATCCTCGCTGGGGGCGTGGACGCGGCCATGGCGACCCTGGCGGCGGGTGTCACCCAGCCGGGCAATCATGTGGCGATGATCGGCACCAGCATGTGCTGGGGCTACCTGAACCAGCAGGTGGATGCACACCACGGTTTGGTGAGCATGCCCCATGTCTACAACGGCCACCGCGACCTGTACATCTTCGGCGGTGCGATCACCGCCGGAGCCTCGGTGAGCTGGTTTCGCGAGCAGTTCTGCCAGGCTGAAGAACAGCAGGCCAAGGCCACGGGACAAGACAGCCTGGCGCTGCTGGAGCAGAGCGCGATGAAGATTCCGGCCGGTAGCGAAGGCGTGGTGTTTTTGCCTTACCTGATGGGCGAACGCAGCCCGGTGTGGGATGACCGCGCCAGCGGCAGTTTTGTCGGGCTCAACCTGTACCACAGCCGCTTTCACCTGTACCGCGCGGTGCTGGAGGGCGTGAGTTTTGCCCTGCGCCACAATATCGAAGCGGGCACCCAGGGCGCGCATTCCCTGGACCCACGCCTGATCGTGGTGGGTGGAGCGAGCCATTCGGACCTGTGGATGCAGATCATCGCCGATGTCACACGCTACCCGGTGTACACCATCGTGCAGGAGGTAGAAGCGGCCCTGGGCGCAGCGTTGTTGGCGGCGCATACGGTGGGGCTGGTGAGTGATGGGCAGATGGACACCGGCTGGGTGCAGTTGCAATTGCGAGCACAGCCCAAGCGGGAGAATGTCATGACCTATGACCGGGCGTTTGCCGAGTACCTGAAGCTGTACCCGGCCCTGAAACCGGTCATGCACAACCTGCAATCCACCTGATTCAACACGATCCAGAAATGTGGGAGCTGGCTTGCCTGCGATAGCGCAGTGTCAGTCCCCTTAAGGGGGGCTGATACACCGCTATCGCAGGCAAGCCAGCTCCCACAGTGGATCTTCATTGGTTTTGAGATCTTTATTTATGATCACCACCTTCGACTTCTCTCACCAGCGCATCCTCGTCACCGGTGCCAGCAGCGGCATCGGTCGCGAAATTGCCCAGCAACTGATCGCCAGCGGCGCCCAAGTCTTCGCCCTTGGTCGCGATGCCCAGGCGTTGGCGGCATTGGGGTGCCGCACCTTGTGCGTGGATATCGCTGACAGCATCGCCCTCGATAAAACCCTGCAAGATTTGCCGCCCCTGCACGGCCTGGTCAATTGCGCCGGGATTTCACGCCTGGAGCCCGCCGCCGCCATCAGCGCCGATGCCTTCGATCAGGTGATGAGCGTCAACGCCCGCGCCGCTGCGCAAGTGGCCAGCCGGGTCGCGGCGAAGATGATCGAGGCGGACATTGCCGGCAGTATCGTCAACGTCTCCAGCCAGGCGTCGTTGGTGGCGCTGGACGATCACCTGAGCTACTGCGCCTCCAAGGCTGCACTGGATGCGATCACCCGTGTGCAATGCGCCGAGTGGGGCCGTTTTGGCATTCGTGTCAACAGCGTCAACCCCACCGTGACCTTGACGCCAATGGCGGCCATGGCCTGGTCCGACCCGGCCAGGCGCGACCCGGCACTGGCCGCGATTCCGTTGGGGCGTTTTGCGCAACCGGCAGAGGTGGCGCTGCCGGTGCTGTTCCTGCTCAGTGACGCGGCGAGCATGATCAGTGGCGTCAGCCTGCCGGTAGACGGTGGCTACACCAGCCGCTAGCCGTTCTCCAACTGCCCGGCGATGACCACTTTGTCCCGTGGCTTGAAGGGGTCTTGCAGGCGGTCGAGCAGCAGGCGTACTGCGCTGCTGCCGGCCAGGGACGCGTCGTGGGCCACGCAGGCGATGGGTACGCCAAAGATATCGGCGAAGGGCAGGCGGTCGATGCCGCAGATGGTCAGGCTGTCATGGGCGATGTTGTGCATGCGCAAGGCGCGCAGGGCCCCCAGGGTAATCAACTGGTTGAAACCCATGATCGCGTCCGGCGCCGAGTGTGCGGCCAGGTAGTCGAGGGTATGCAGGTAAGCCGGCATCAGTGTGTAGTCGCCCGCTTGCACCTCGACCTGAATGTCGGGGTGCGCGGCCAGCACTTCACGCAGGCCTTTGAGGCGCTCCACGCTGATGCGCGAATGTTCGGGGCCGGTCAGCACCAGCAGGCGCTTGAGGTTGGGCGTTTGGCGTAACAGGTAGTGCGCGGCTTGCAAGCCGCTGTGGTAGTTGTCGAGCACCACACGGCTGAACGGGCTGTCGTGGATCGTGCGATCGAGCAGCACCACCGGGGTTTTGCCATTGCTCAGGCGCTCCAGGTAGTCGGGTTGGTAGCTTGGTTCATCGGAGACCGGCGACAGGATGATCCCCGCCACGCGATACCCCAGCAGGGTATCCACTGCCTTGCTTTCCAATTCCTCCAGCTCATCGGTGTCCACCAGCATGATGGTGTAGCCGTGCTGTTTGGCCTCGCGGGAAATCGCCTTGATCATCTCGCTGTAGAACGGGTTGTCCACCGAAGCGGTGATGACCCCGATGATCAGGCTTTCACTGCGCTTGAGCCCACGGGCAAAGGCGTTGGGCACGTAGTCCAGCTCGCGGGCCACTTCAAGAATGCGTGCCAGGGTGGCGGGTTTGACCAGGTCGGGTTTGCTCAAGGCCCGGGACACCGTAATGGTGGTCATGCCGACGCGTTTGGCAATGTCGCTGATGGTGACGGACTTTTTCTTGTTCATCGGTAAGGCTGCGAGGGGGAACACCAGCAGGCTAGCATGTGCGCAGGCGTAGAGTGATTCAAATCAGCGGGTCCCAGCGTTGCGACCAGTCGCCTTCGGCTTTCACCACTGTGCGTAGCAGCTCCAAAGCCTGTTGCAACACCGCCGAATCCCGCGCCCGCGAATACACCAGGTAGGTCGGGAAGCTGAATTCCGGCGCCTTGGGCACGCGCTGCATCACGCCGCTGTCCAGGTAGCTCTGCACCACCCGTGTGCGGAAGTAGCCAGCACCGCCATTCTCCAATATGTACTGCAATGCCAGCGGCCCCAGGTTGAAACTCACCGCAGCACGCGCACGGTCGGGCAGGGCGGCGTCGTGCTGCTGGCGAAAACCCTGGCCCCAGTCGATATACACGTAAGGCTCGGGTTTGCTCGCCAGTTGCACCAGAATCAGTTTTTCTTCCAGCACCTGCTCCACCTGCAAGCCCGGCCAGTATTGCGGCTGGAACACCAGGGCGGCGTCGAGCACGCCCAACTCCAGTTGGCGCAGCAGGTACTCGCCTTCACGCACTTCGGTGCGCAGCGCGTGGCCTGGTATGTGCTCGCGCAGCGCCTTGGCCCAGCCGAGCATCAATGGGTTGCACAGGCTGACTGCACCGCCGATATGCAGCACGTTGCGATAGCCGTCTGGCAATGGCAGGTCGCGGCGCGCCGCTTCCCAGGTTTGCAGCAATTGGTTGGCGTACACCACGAACGCCTCGCCGTCGGCGGTCAGCCGCGCACCGGCACGGTTGCGCACGAACAGTGTACTACCCAACTGGCTTTCCAGGTTCTTCACACGAGCGGTGATGGCGGTCTGGGTGACGTGCAGTTTCTCGGCCGCTGCGGCCAGGCTGCCGCAGCGGGTGATTTCGAGGAAGGTGCGTGCCAGTTCGATGTCCATAAGCGCCCCGGGTGATGAATGGGGGACAGTGTAAAGGAATGCGGTCAAACCTGTGGGAGCTGGCTTGCCTGCGATGGCGTCCTCACAGCCGATACCTATCTACCTGACACCTCGCGATCCAACTGTGGGAGCGGGCTTGCTCGCGAAGGCGGCCTTCTGGTCGACCATTTCGTTGGGTTGGAATGAGTACATATCCATTGCTGCGGTAACGGCCACTTAGGGTTCCGCCCTGACGGCGGCTCACTTTTGAACAGCGCAAAAGTAAGCAAAACGCTCTTGCCCCACCACTCGGCACCTCGCATAGGCTCGGTGTGCCCGTAATCCGCCAGTGATTTGGGGGGCCGCCGCCACGCGCCATCCATGGCGCGGGGCGGCTAAACCGGCATCCCTGCCGGTTTACCCCCCAAATCCCTGTCGAATTCCGGCCAGCGTGGTTTGACGGGGCGCTTGAGATCAAGATCAAAAGCAGATCAAGAGCGGCTCGCTTCGCATCGTGGTTACCGTTGGCTGCTACAACCTACAAAATTGTGTAGACGCTGCGACGGCGGTGTTTCAGAGGCCAATGTGCTGACTGAGCCTGCGCTATCGCAGGCAAGCCAGCTCCCACAGTTGTGGGTATATCAGGTCGGGCTTCTCGGTGTGTGCAAGTGTTCTGTGGGGAATGCCTTTGCATACGCGTGACACACCCTTAACACCTGCTCATCGGCAAACCGCGCGCCCACCACGTGCAAGCCCACCGGTAGGCCATTCGCTGCCAACCCGCACGGCACTGACGCCGCCGGTTGTTGGGTGAGGTTGAAGGGGTAGGTGAACGGCGTCCATTGCATCCACTCAGTCATCCCTGAGCCCGGCGGTACGTTGTACCCGGCTTCGAATGCGGTGATCGGCATCATCGGCGACACCAGCACATCGTAATGCTCATGGAACGCGGCCATCCGTGCCACCAGCGCCGCTCGGGCTTCCAGGGCCGTGTTGAAATCATTCAGGCTCAAGCGTTCGCCCCGCTGTGCAATACGCAGCAACCCGGGGTCGAGCTGTTGCTTTTGCGCCTCGCTCATTGTGCCGGTCAGGCGTGCTGCGCCGGCAGCCCATAGGGTGCTGAACACCTCCAGCGGGTCGCTGAAGCCAGGGTCGATTTGTTCGACATGGGCGCCCAGTTGCACCAGGCCCTGCACCGCCTGATCCACCACCTGGGCGACCTGCGGATCGACCTTCGCATAGCCGAACGTGGGGCTGTAGGCGACACGCAATCCCTTCAAGTCCGCTCCAGGAACGAGCCAGGGCGTGGTTCGCGGCGCGCCGATCAGGCCGTCCCGCGCATCTGGCTGGGCCACGGCTTGCAGCATCAGCACGCTGTCTTCCACGGTGCGCGTCATCGGCCCCAGGTGCGACAGGATCGTCATGGAACTGGCCGGCCATTGCGGCACATAGCCGAAGGTCGGCTTGATCCCGAAGGTGCCGGTAAACGCACAGGGAATGCGGATCGAACCGCCGGCGTCGCTGCCCTGGTGCAGCACGCCCAAGTTCAACGCCGCTGCCGCACCGGCACCTCCGGAGGAACCACCGGCGGTAGTGCGCGTGTCCCACGGGTTGCGGGTGATGCCGTACAGCGGGTTGTCGGTCACGCCTTTCCAGCCGAATTCCGGGGTGGTGGTCTTGCCCAGCAGCACCGCGCCGGCCTTGCGCATGAAGGCCGAGAAGGGCGCGTCCACGTCCCATGGGCCCTCGGCGGATGAGGTGCGTGAGCCTTTGCGCGTGGGCATGCCGACCGTCAGCGTCAGGTCTTTGATCGACGCCGGCACGCCATCCAGCGCACCGCAAGGTTCGCCCTTGAGCCAGCGTTGTTCCGACGCCCGCGCAGCGTCGAGAGCGCCTTGCGGGTCGACATGGCAGTAGGCATTCACCACCGGGTTATAGCGCTCGATGCGTAGCAGCGCATCTTCAGTGACCTCTACGGGGGACACGCTTTTGTCGCGAAAATGCTGCAATAGCTGCACCGCTGTCAGTTGGCCAATCTCACTCATGCCAGATCCCCCTGGGCCGCATTCACCATGGCGCGCAGCAACACCGCGCAACCCGCCGCCAGGTCATCCGGCGCGGCGTTTTCGATTTCGTTATGGCTGATACCGCCTTCGCACGGCACAAAGATCATCCCGGCCGGGCCCAGTTCAGCGACGAAAATCGCGTCATGCCCGGCGCCGCTGACGATGTCCATATGGCTCAAGCCCAATGCCTGGGCAGCCTCGCGCACGGCATTGACGCAGGTCGGGTGAAAGTCCAGCGGCGGGAAGTCGGCGGTGGGCGTCAGTTCAAACGTCAAGCCGTGGCGGGCGGCCGAGTCTTCGATCACTGCGTGCACTTCATCGACCATGGCTTGCAGCTTGTCGGCGTGCAGGTGGCGCAGGTCGATGGTCATGTTTACTTGGCCGGGGATCACGTTGCGCGAGCCAGGGTGCAGGTTCAGGCAGCCAACGGTGCCGCAGGCGTGAGGCTGATGCTGATGGGCGATTCGGTTGACCGCACTGACCACCTCGGCAGCGCCCACCAGGGCGTCCTTGCGCAGGTGCATGGGCGTAGGGCCTGCATGCGCCTCTACGCCAGTGAGGGTCAGGTCGAACCACTTCTGGCCCAGGCAGCCCATCACCACGCCCAGGGTAATCGCCCGGTCCTCCAACACCGGGCCTTGCTCGATATGCGCTTCGAAATACGCCCCCACTGGGTGGCCCAGCACCGCACGGGCACCGGCATAGCCGATGCGCTGCAATTCGCTGCCTACCGACAGGCCCTGGTCGTCGCACTTGTCGAGGGTGTCCTGCAAGTCGAACTTCCCGGCAAATACCCCGGAGCCCATCATGCACGGCGGGAAGCGTGAGCCTTCTTCGTTGGTCCACACCACCACTTCGATCGGTGCCTGGGTTTCGATCTGCAGGTCATTCAGTGTACGGATCACTTCCAGCCCGGCCATCACCCCGTAGCAGCCGTCGAACTTGCCGCCGGTGGGCTGGGTGTCGATATGGCTGCCGGTCATCACCGGGGGCAGGGCAGGGTTGCGGCCAGGGCGCCGCGCGAAAATATTGCCGATGGCATCCACACTGACGCTGCACCCGGCGGCTTCGCACCACTGCACAAACAGGTCGCGGGCCTGGCGGTCCAGGTCGGTGAGGGCCAGGCGACACACGCCGCCCTTGGCCGTGGCGCCGAGCTGGGCCAGGTCCATCAGCGACTGCCACAAGCGGTCGCGGTTGATCAGTGGGGCATTGCTCTGGAGCGGTTGCGCAAGACTGTTCATCAGGAATCTCCACTCAGGCACTCAAGGCCAGGTAACGGTTTTTGATGCTCGGGTCGGCGCGGAAGTCAGCGGCGCTGCCCTCGTACACCACGCGGCCCTGTTCGAGCACGTAATGGCGGTCGGCGAGCTTGTCGCAGACCATCAGGTTCTGTTCCACCAGCAATACCGGCAGGCCCTCGTCCTTGACCTTGCGCAGGATCTTCACCAGCTCGTCGACGATCACCGGGGCCAGGCCTTCAGTGGGTTCGTCGAGGATCAGCAGCTTGGGGTCGTTAAGCAGGGCGCGGGCGATGGCGAGCATCTGCTGTTCGCCGCCGGACAACGCGTGGCCGGCGTTTTTGCGCCGCTCCTTGAGGCGCGGGAACATGGCGTACACGTCTTCCAGTTGCCAGCGGCTGTGCTTGCGGGCGGCGATGCGCAGGTTTTCCTCCACCGTCAGCAGGCGGAAAATCCCGCGGTTTTCCGGCACCAGCGCCAAGCCCTGGCGCGCAATTTCAAAGATCTTTTGCCCCACCAGCGCCTGGCCGTTGAAGTGGATCTGGCCCTGGCGCGGGCAGATGATGCCGAGGATGCTGCGCAGGGTGGTGGTCTTGCCGGCGCCGTTACGGCCCAGCAGGGTCACCAGTTCGCCGGGGTTGACGCTCAGCGAGACGCCCTCCAGCACATGG
This sequence comes from Pseudomonas sp. FJ2-5-13, assembly GCF_029201605.1. Taxonomy (NCBI): domain Bacteria; kingdom Pseudomonadati; phylum Pseudomonadota; class Gammaproteobacteria; order Pseudomonadales; family Pseudomonadaceae; genus Pseudomonas; species Pseudomonas sp. FJ2-5-13. Next base: position 3,803,363 of record NZ_CP104045.1, on the reverse strand, counting down.
CTTTTGTCGTAGTAGGAATGGATATTCTCGACGATCAGCATCAGGCAGCCTCCCCAAGATAGGCAGTGCGCACACGTTCATCGGCACGCACGAATTCCGGCGTGCCTTCCACCAGGATCTGCCCGTGGCTCATCACCGTGATGCGTTGGCTGATGGACATGACGATGCTCATGTTGTGTTCGATCAACAGCACCGTATGGTCGCGGCCAAGGTCGCTGATCAGTTGGGTCATGATCGGGATATCGTCGATGCCCATGCCCGAGGTGGGCTCGTCGAGCATCAACAGTTTGGGTTTGGAGCAGATCGACATGCCCACCTCCAGCACCCGTTGCTGGCCGTGGGACAACTCACCGGCCAGGGTGTCGGCGCGGGCCGTGAGTTGCAGGCGCTCCAGCACCTGGTCGGCCATCTCCAGATGCTCGCGCTTGCTGTCGACCCGACGCCAGAAATTCAAGGCGCGCACGCCGTCGCGGCCTTGGGCGGCCAGTCGCAGGTTCTCGCGCACGCTGAGGTTCTGGAACAGGCTGGTGAGCTGGAACGAACGCGCCATGCCCAGGCCGACGCGGCCGTGGGCGGGCTTGCGCATCAGGTTCTTGCCGTCGAAATGGATCGCCCCGGCGGTGGCCTGGCGTTCACCGGTGAGGCAATGGAACAGGCTGGTCTTGCCGGCGCCGTTGGGGCCGATGATGGTGTGGATGGTGCCGGCTTCAACCTTGAGGTTGACGCCATTGACCGCATGGAACGCGCCGTAGGCCAGCTCCAGGTTTTGGGTTTCCAGCAAGATACTCATAGCCCGTCCTCCTTGGCGACGACCACGGGTTTGCGCGTGCCGCGCACCTTCTCGAACAGCGACGCGAGGCCGCCCCACAACCCGCCGCGCATGAAGATCACCACCAGGATCAGGATCACCCCCAGCAGCATCAGCCAACGCGGCCACAGGTCGGAGAGAAAGTCGCCCAGCAGCACGATGGAGCCGGCGCCCAGCAGTGAGCCGAACAGCGAGCCGGTGCCGCCGACGATGGTCATGATCAGGATGTTCTCGGACATCGCCAGGTCGATATTGGACAGCGGCACAAAGTGCAGCAGCATGGCGTACAGCGCCCCGGCAATCCCGGTGACCGCGCCGGACAGCACGAACACCAGGATCTTGAAGTGGCGCGTGTCGTAGCCGATGGCCGAGGCGCGGGTTTCATTCTCGCGGATCGCCATCAGCGTGCTGCCAAACGGTGAGGCGATCACCCGACGTGCGCCGATGAAGATCAGCAGGAACAGCACCGCGACAAAACCATAGAAGGCGCGGGCATCGGCCAGGGACAGCAGCACGGTGTCACCCACCCGGATTTCCGGGCGCGGCACGCTGAGCAGGCCGTTGTCGCCGCCGGTCCAGTCGCTCAAGGTGTAGGCGACAAAGTAAGCCATCTGGCTGAACGCTAACGTGAGCATCACGAAGTAAATGCCCGTGCGGCGAATCGCCAGGGCGCCCACCAGCAAGGCCAGCACGCCACCGGCCAGCGCTGCGCCCAGCAACGCCATGAACAGGCCCATTTGCAGGTGGATCATCAACAGCGCCGCACAATAAGCACCGGCACCAAAGAAGATGCCTTGGCCGAAGGACAGCAGCCCGGTGTAGCCCAGCAGCAGGTTGCAGGCCAGGGCGGCCATGGCAAAGATCAGGATCTCGGTGGCCAGGGTCGCCGAGGGCAACACCAACGGCAGGCCGATCAGCACGGCCAGCACCCACAGCAACATGGCTCTGGATTGGGTCTTGGCGAACGGCAGGGGGTTTTTCTCGCTCATGTCAGGCTCTCCCGAACAGGCCGTAAGGGCGCACCAGAATCACCACGGCCATGGCGCCGTAGATCATCAGGCTCGCACCCTGGGGCCAGAGTGTGGTCATCAGGCTTTGCACCACGCCCACCAGCAAACCGCCGACCAGCGCACCGCTGAACGAGCCCATGCCGCCGATCACCACCACCACGAAGGCGATGCCCAGAATCTCCGGGCCGACGAAGGGCTGGGCGCCGCGCAAGGGCGCGAACAACACCCCGGCGACACCGGCCAGAGCGACGCCGAGGGCGAAGGTCATGGAGAACAGGCGGAAAATATTGGTGCCCAGCAGCGACACGGTTTCGGTGCTTTCACTGCCGGCGCGCACCAGGGCACCGAAGCGCGTGCGCTCCAGCAGCAGCCACAGGCCCAGGCCCACCAGCGCGGAAAACACGATGAGGAACAGGCGGTAGTAGGGGTAGACGAAATCACCCACCACCAGCACGCCGCGCAACAGTTCCGGCACGGCGACGCTTTTGCCCACCGGCCCCCAGATCATCACGCTGGCTTCCTGGATGATCAGGGCGATCCCCAGGGTCACCAGAATCTGGAACATGTGCGGCAAGTGGTAGATGCGCTGGATCAGCAAGCGCTCGATCACCCAGGCCAGTGCGGCCACCACTAGCGGCGCGATCAGCAGCGCCAGCCAGAAGTTGCCGGTGAGGCTCACCGCGGTGTAGCAGATGTAGGCGCCGAGCAGGAAGAACGCGCCGTGGGCGAAGTTGACGAAGTTGAGCAGGCCGAAAATGATCGTCAGCCCCACCGCGATCAGGAAGTAGATCATCCCCAACCCGAGGCCGTTGAGAATCTGGAACAGGTACAGATTAAGCATGCAGGCACCCTCCGCAGACGGCCGCTTGCACGGCCCTGCGCGACAAAAAATTAAGCGGTCAGCCGAGCGTGCAGCCCGTCGCCTCGACCGCAGGGAACGACTGGCCAGCGCTGAGCACTTTGGCCAGGTCGTCCTTGTCGGCCATGTCGCCGCTGGCCTTGCCGATCAGCAGGTAGTAATCCTTGATCACCTGGTGGTCGCCGGCGCGGATCGACTCCTTGCCGGTCGGGCCTTCGTAGCTCAAGCCCTGCATGGCCTTGGCCACGGTCGGGCCGTCGAAGCTGCCGGTAGCGATGATGGTGTCGAGCATGACTTTGGTGCTGATGTAATCGGCGGCCAGCGGGTAGGTGGGGTTGATGCCGTAGGTGGCCTGGGTCAGCTTGACCAGTTCGCGGTTGAGCGGGGTGTCGACCTGGTGCCAGTACTGCGCGCCGAGGTACACGCCCTCGAGCACATCGCTGCCCAGCTCCTGGAACTGATCCAGGCCGGCAGACCACACCAGCAGCACCTTCATGCGCTCCTTGATGCCGAAGTTAACGGCCTGGCGCAAGGTGTTGGACGACTGGCTGCCAAAGTTGAGCAGCACCAGCACATCGGGCTTGGTAGAAATGGCGTTGGTCAGGTAACCGGAAAATTCCTGTTCCTGCAGCGAGTGGTAGCTGTTGCCCACGTGTTCCAGGCCGTGCTCCTTGAGCACGTTCTTGGCGCCTTCGAGCAAGGCTTCGCCGAACACGTATTGCGGGGTGATGGTGTACCAGCGCTTGGCGTCCGGCAGCAGCTTGATCAGCGGCACCATGGTTTCGCGGATCGCGCCGTAGGTGGGCACCGACCAGCGGAAGGTCGCCTTGTTGCAGTCCTTGCCTGTGACTTCATCGGCGCCCACCGGGGTCATGAACACACCGCTGGCCTTGTCCACTTCCTTGGCCACTGCCAGGGCGGAAGACGACAGCGTGCAGCCCTGGAAGAACCGTGCGCCGTCCTGCGCGATGGCCTCTTGCACTTTGCGCACTGCCTTGCCGGCGTTGCCTTCGGTGTCGATGACTTTGTAGTTCAGCGGGCGGCCGAGTAATTGGGGGTGTTGCTGCACCGCCAGGCGCGAACCCATGTCGGCAAATTTGCCATAGCTGGCAAAGGCGCCAGACATGGACTTGAGGCCGTAAAAGGTAAAAGGCTCGGCGGCGAATGCCGAACGCACGCCCAGCGGAAGGCTGAGGGCGGCGGCTGCGGTGAGGCTGGCTTTCAATAACGTACGACGCTGCATGGGGTGACTCCCTGGTTTAGTTATTGGCAGGAGCGGCAAGGGCGATACGGTGGAGCAAGGGCCTGTGGGCAGGCTTGTTATTGGACTGAGTGAACCGATCTAAAGGTTGGAACCAGGTCGAAATGTGGGAGCGGGCTTGCTCGCGAATGCGGTGTGTCAGTCACTGCATGCGTAGCTGACCCACCGCATTCGCGAGCAAGCCCGCTCCCACAGTTGATTGCCTGTGTGCTTATGAGTGGTCGAACTCCAGTAGGAAGTGCGGGCTTACCTGGCCTTCCAGCGCGGTCATATGGTGTTCGGCATCGCACATGTGTTCATGCATCAAGCTGCGCACCGCGCTTTCATCCCCGGCGCGAAAGGCGATCAGCAGTTGCTTGTGATAGTCCAGGTTGGCCGCGTCGAATTGCTTGCGCTTGGGCTTGTAGGCTTTTTTCAGCACCACCAGGTCGCGCAGCAAGTCATTGAGAAACTGCGCCATGAAGCTCAGCAGCGGGTTGGGGCAGGCCCGGGCCAGCAGGTTGTGGAACTCCAGTTCCGCCAGGCGCTGCTCGCGCTGGCCGGCTTCGCTGTCTTCGGGGGCGCTGCAAAAATCCACGTTGGCTTGCAGGGCGATGTAATCGTCTTCGCTCAAACGCCCCAGCACCGACACGGCCAGTTCCACTTCGATGACCTTGCGCAGTTGGTAGACCTGCTCGCCGTCCAGGTGCTGGAAGTGCAGGTAATTGCGCAAGGCGCGGCTGGCCGGTTCAGTGCCGGCCTGGTTCAAGTAAGCCCCGCCGCTGGGGCCGGTGCGCGTGCTCACCAAGCCTTCGACCTCCAGCGCCTTGAGCGCTTCTCGCGCCGAGCCCTTGGAGCACTGGAAACTTTCCATCAGCTCGCGTTCGGTGGGCAGGCGGTCGCCGGGCTTCAAGGCGTCGGTGACGATCGAGCGCTTGACCGACTCGACAATCACATCGGACAGCTTCTGGCGTTTGCGGCGTAGCGGTCGACTCAGCATGGCGGTGATTTATCGTATTAATGCGGATAAATAGCACTTAATAACGATTGGGCAGGTGCGTCAACGCAAGGGGTCGTTTTCGGTGAATAGGGGTCGTAAATGCGCAGGTTATTCCCAGGCGCCCAAGTCCAGGCAGCGTGCGGACGAAGGCGGCTGTTTGCCATAGGCCAGAAAATCCCCCAGCCAGCGGCTCACACACCCGTCAGCGCCTGCGCGTGGCGACTCCTTGAGCAAGAGCTGTTCCACACCGGTGGCAAGTGGTTCGCCAGGCTCGGTATTGATCAGCACCATGCGCCCGACGCGTTCGGGAAACAACGTGCCGTAGCGGCTGCCCAGGCGGGTGGCCGCGGCGTTGCCCAGGTAGTTGAGGCGTGCCTCGCCCAGTTGCCCACGCACGAATTCCATATCCTGCGCGGCCTGTTCCACGCCGTTGCCTTGGCGCAGGTCGCGGGTGCTCAGCTCGATTACGTCATAACGGTCGACCAGGGTGCGATAGGCCTGGGTGGCAAGCGACTCCCAGCGACTGGCCAGGTGAAGGACGAACGGTGCGCCTTTGGCCTGTTGGGGGTCGCCGGCCTGGATGAACACCACACCTTCACGGTTGAGCGGCTGCCGTGCGCCTACCCGTGTCACGCTCAGGCGTATGCGGCCGCGCTGGGGTGCGGCATGGTCGCGGGGCACGTTGACCAGGCCGCATTGGGTGCGGCCAACCACTTCCGGGTCCAGGCGCGTGGTTGCAGTGAGGGGGCAGTCCAGCAGCCAGTCGATCGCGGTGGGCGCGATCAAGGGCTCGGCCAGCGCCAGGTGTGTGATCAGCCAGCCGCCAACGCAGGCCAGGCCTTTTACAACAACGCTGGGTTTCATCATGAGGTCCCGGGCATCCGTGTGATAACGGCTTTTTTACCAAGGACCTTGGGGTGGAAAATGTAAGGTGAAGAAACAACTCATGTATGAAATATGAGTTTCGTTTATCAGATACCGGTGTTCCAGCCACCGCCTAACGCCTTGTACAGGGCGATGCTGGCTTGCAGGCGCGACAGGCGCAGCAGCACGTTCTGGTCCTGGGCGTCGTACAGGGTGCGTTGGGTTTCCAGTACCGTGAGCAGGTCTTCGGCGCCGGCCTCATAGCGGCTTTTGGCAATCTGAAAGGCGGTCTGCGCCTGTTGCAGTTCCTCGGTTTGCCACTGGCGTTGCTGGTCCAGGCGGGTGATGCTGCTGAGGGCTTTTTCTACATCGGCAAAACCGTTGATGATCGCCCCGCGGTAGGTTTGCAGCAGTTCATCCTGGCGTGCCCGAGCCTTGTCGCGCTCGGCGCTCAGCCGGCCATTGTTGAAGATCGGCGCCATCAGGCCTGAGGTCAGGGTGTAGAAGGGACTGCGCAGGATCTCTTCGGCCTTGGACGCGCCCGAGCCGAGCGTTGCGCCCAACGTCACCGTCGGCAGCATGGCCGCACGGGCCACCGTGACGTCGGCACTGGCCGCCGCCAACTGGGCCTCGGCCTGGGCGAGGTCGGGGCGCCGGCTCAATAACTGGCTGGGCACACCGGGCCCGATGCTCGGCCAGCTCAGTGCCTGGAAGGGGTCTGTGCCCAACTCCAGAGCCTGCACGGGCTGGCCGAGCAAGGCGGCGAGGGTGATCTGCGATTCTTCCGCCGATTGCTCGATCAGTGGCAGTTGCCGTTGCTGACCGGCCACCAGGCTTTTCTGTTGCGCCAGTTCCAGGGCCGTGGCGGAACCGGCATCAAAGCGGGTCTGCACCAGGTTCAGTACATTGCGCGCATTCGCCAGGTTGAGCTCGGCAATCTGCAAGCGCTGGCGGGCGGCCAGGGTTTGCGCGTAGCGGTCGGCCACGTTGCTGAGCAGGGTGAGCTCCACGTTGGCCTGATCGAACTCACTGGCCTGCAGGCTGTGCACGGCGCTGTCGCGGGCAGCGGCGCGGCCACCCCAGAAGTCGATTTCGTAGCTGGCCGTGAGGTTGGCATCGTAGTTGGTGACGGTCCTGTTGCTCTCGGTGGCGTCCAGCTCGGAGTTGCCGCTGCCGCGCAACAGCCGTTGACGGCTGGCGCCGAGGTTGAACTTCAGCTCCGGCAACAACGGTGCACCGGCGATCACCGCCGTGGCCTGGGCCTGGCGGACACGCGCCATGGCGGCCGCTACGTCGAAGCTGTCACGGCGGGCCTGGTCGATCAGGCGGTTCAACGCCGGGCTGCCAAACTGCGTCCACCAGCGTTGGTTGGTGGCCTGGTTTGCCTCACGTTCGGCATAGTGCCAGGCGGCGGGCGCAGCGATGCCGCTGTCGATGGCGGGTGGGTTAGCGCCACAAGCTGTGAGCAACAGGCACAGGCTGAGCGCTGACAACGGCGGGGTGATGGATCGTTTATTCACTGGTCAACGCCTTAACCGGATCGAGCCGGGCAGCTTTACGGGCCGGCATAAAGCCGAATACGACGCCGGTGACCAGCGCACAGCCAAACGCACCGAGCACCGCCACCAGGGAAAACTGCACCGCCACTTCAGCCAGTACCAGCACGCCGCCCACCAGCAAGGCCAGGGCAATACCGAACAGGCCACCGACCACCGAAAGCATCACCGCTTCGGTGAGGAACTGGCGCAGGATGTCGCGCTGGCGTGCCCCGGTGGCCATGCGGATGCCGATTTCACGGGTGCGTTCGCGCACGGTCATCAACATGATATTCATCACGCCGATGCCGCCCACCAACAGCGAAATCGCGGCAATCGAGCCGAGCATCAGCGACAGGGTGTTCTGGGTACGCGCTTCGGCCTGGATCATCGCGGCATTGTTGGTCAACTCGTAGTCGCGCTTGCCGTTGTGCAACTTCAACATCAATTGGTCGATGGCGCGTTCGGCTTCATGCACCTTGCGCGCATCGGTGGTGGCAATCGCCACGTATTCGGGGTTGTAGCTGCCGAACAGGCGGACACTGGCGGCGCTGTAGGGAATGGCGACACGGTCGTCACTGTCCTTGTTGCCGGAGCTTGAGCCTTTTTCCGCCAGTACGCCGACCACCTGGAAGGGCACGTTCTCGATCAGGATGTACTGGCCGATGGGGTTGGCCACGTCCTTGAACAACTTTTGGCGGATGCGTGCGCCAATCACGGCGACTGTGGCGGCGGCGCGTTCGTCGGCCTCGGTGAAATAGCTGCCCTCGACCACCGGCCAGTTGAAGATCTCCGGGAAGTTGGTGTCGTTGCCCCCCACGTAAGCCATGTAGTCGACGTTGCCGAAGCGCACACCCGCGTCGGTGCCGTTGACGGGCATGATGCGCTTGACCTGAGGCAGCGTCGCCAGGGCGGCGACGTCGTTGAGGGACACAATCCCCAGCGGCGTACGTGGGTTGGGCGAAGAACCGCTGAGGTAGATGATATTGGAACCGAACGCGCCCATCTGCGCCATGACCTGGCGCTTGCTGCCTTCGCCCACCGCCAGCATCACCACCACCGACGCGACGCCGATGATGATGCCCAGCAGCGTCAGCGCCGTGCGAAAACGGTTGATCCACATCACCCGCCAGGCGGCTTGCACCGCGTCCAGCAATTCAGCTTTCCAGGCGCCATTGTGCTCGGCGCCGTCGGCCAGGCGTTGGCGCAGGTCCACGGCGTGCAAGGCGCCGGCCGCCAGGCTGGGTATGGCCGCGCGGGTGTCAGCCGAATCGCTGATGATCTGGCCGTCGCGAATCTCGATGATGCGGTTGGCCCGCGCCGCCACTTCACGGTCGTGGGTAATCAGGATGACCACATGGCCCTGGCTCGCCAGTTCGTCGAGCAAGGCCATGACCTCCGCGCCGCTGTGGCTGTCGAGGGCGCCGGTGGGTTCATCGGCGAGGATGATATGGCCGCCGTTCATCAGGGCGCGGGCGATGGACACCCGTTGCTGTTGCCCACCGGACAACTGGTGCGGCCGATTGCCGGTGCGTTCGGCCAGGCCCAGGCGGGTGAGCAGGGCGCGTGCGCGGGCATGACGCTCGGTGGCGCTGATGCCGGCATAGATCGCCGGCATCTCGACGTTTTCCTGGGCGGAGCCTGAGGGAATCAAATGGTAGCCCTGGAACACAAAACCGAAGGCTTCGCGGCGCAGCCAGGCCAGTTCGTCGCTGCCCAGGTGGGCGACGTTTTCCCCGGCGAACAGGTAGTCGCCCTCGGTGGGGCGGTCGAGGCAGCCGAGGATGTTCATCAGCGTCGACTTGCCCGAGCCCGACGCGCCGACAATGGCGACGAACTCGCCGGCATGGATCGACAGGTCAATGCCACGCAACACATCGACCTGCGGGCTGTCGCCGCCGCCGTAGGATTTGCGCAGGCCTTTGAGTTCAATCAGGGGCGTGGTCAATTCAGCCCCCATGGCTGTCAGCCGGGCCGATCAACAGGTGGTCGCCCTCGTTCAGCCCGCCGAGCACTTCGACGCGCAGGCGGTCGCTGATGCCCAAGCGCACTTCGCGGTCTTCGATGGCACCGTTCTTGGCCACCACTCGGGCGATTTGCGCCTCTGAACCTGGCGTGCCTTGCAAGGCGGCGACCGGCACGGTGAGGGCATCTTTAACTTGGCTGGCGACGAAAAAGACCTGGGTGGTCATCTCGGCCATCAGCGCGTTGTCGGCGTTGTCTACGTCGAGCAGCACCGTGTACAGCACCACTCGGCCAGTGCCGCTCTTGCTGGTACTGCTCGGGCTGCCGTTGCTCTGGGTTTCGTTCAAGGGCTTGGGCGGGATCGGCAGGATCTGGCGCACGGTGCTGGTCCAGCGCCGGCTGCCACCGCTCAGGGTGGTGAAATACGCGCTCATGCCGGGTTTGACATGGCCGATGTCGGCTTCGGAAACTTCCGCCCACACCGTCATGGGTGACAGCTTGGCGATGCGCAGGATCAGCGGGGTTTGCTGTTGCGCGTTGAGGGTCTGGCCGACGCGTGCGTCCACGGCCACCACGGTGCCGGTCATCGGCGCGTAGATGCGTGTGTAGCCCAACTCGGCCTCATCGCTGCGCAGGCTGGCCTGGGCCTGGCGGATCTGTGCCTGGAACATCTCGACCCGTGCCTGGGTCGCGTTGAGTTCAGCCTTGGCGGTCTGCACGTCTTCTTCGCGGGTGGCGTTGCCGGCACTCAGGCGCTGCTGGCGCTGGTACTTCTGGCGGGCGAGTTGATGCTGGGCTTTCTGCTCCTGCAACTGGGCCTGCAGGTTTTCGATGGCATAGCGGCTGGCGTCGAGCTTGGCTTTTTGCGTGGCGGGGTCGATCTCCACCAGCAACTGACCCTCTTGGACCTGGTCGCCGGCCTCGACGTGGATCTTGCGGATCTGCCCGGAGGCCTGGGCGCCGACGTCCACATAGCGTCGCGGTTGCAGGGTGCCCAGGGCGGTGACGCTGTTTTCGATGTCGGCGCGGGTCACGGTGACGGTGGCTAGGGCGTCGCGGCCCGGCGTCAAGCCCTGCCAGGTGGCAAACGCAACGATGGGAATCAGGCACGCCACCACAAGCAGGGCGCGTCGGGCAGGTCGAGGGCGTTTCATCGGTAGCTTCCAGCCAGGAAAGTTCGGGGCGCAGTCGCGCAGAGCTGACAGGTAAACGAGGAAAATGCCCGGGAATTTAGGCTGTTACATAAGTAGTTACAGCTCAGTGGGAGAAAAAATTCGACCGCTGACGAGAGAGTTCTTTAAAAGTAGATGAGAATTACTATAAATTGCACACGCTCAAACTGCCATCATCGGTGATGGCAAAACCGCCATTGGTTGCGGGTGCATTCAGGTAAGGGGATGTGCTCTTGGGTTTTTCGCGAGCAAGCTCGCTCCTACAGGGTGGGCGTCGTTGGTATTAAGGCCGTGGGGTCAGGAGTCATGGTGGAAAACTACTATCGCGAGCTGGTGTGTTTCCTCAACGCCAAGCTGGGCAACCGTCAGGTGGCCGAAGATGTGGTGCATGACGCTTATGTGCGGGTGCTGGAGCGTGTAAGCGACAACCCGATCGAACAACCCCGCGCCTTCCTGTACCGCACCGCCTTGAACCTGGTGATCGACGGCCATCGGCGCAACGCCTTGCGCCAGGCCGAGCCCCTAGAGGTGCTGGACAGCGAAGAACGCTTCGCCGCCTGTTCACCCCACGCCAGCCACGACCAGGGCCAGCGCCTGGAGATGCTCGAACGCGCCCTGGCCGAGTTGCCGGCGGCCTGTCGCGACAGTTTCCTGTTGCGCAAACTCGAAGGCCTGTCCCACCTGCAAATCGCCGAACGCCTGGGCATTTCCCGCAGCCTGGTGGAAAAACACATCGTCAACGCGATGAAGCACTGCCGGGTGCGTATGCGTGAGTGGGAAGCGCACTGATCGCCAGTTAGTTAAATTTTATTTCACTGTCCTCGTTTCCTATCAACACACGGCCTGTTGTTCAGGCCATGAAGGTATTCCCGCCCCATCGCCAAGGGGCTTATCCAGAGGACACTGGAATGACACAGGCAATTGCTTCGCCCGCGGTTCATGACCTGATCGGGATCGGTTTCGGCCCTTCGAACCTGGCGCTGGCCATCGCCCTGCAGGAGCGTGAAAAGGCCCAGGGCAAGCTGGACGTGCTGTTTCTCGACAAACAAGCCGACTACCGCTGGCACGGCAATACCCTGGTCACCCAGAGCGAACTGCAGATTTCCTTCCTCAAGGACCTGGTGACCCTGCGCAACCCCACCAGCCCGTATTCCTTCGTCAACTACCTCAAGGCCCACGACCGCCTGGTGGACTTCATCAACCTGGGCACCTTCTACCCCTGCCGCATGGAGTACAACGACTACCTGCGCTGGGTGGCGGGGCAGTTCCAGGCCCAGGCCAACTACGGTGAAGAAGTGCTGGCCATCGAGCCGATCCTGCATCAGCAACAGGTCGAGGCCTTGCGCGTGATCTCCCGCGATGCCCACGGCGAGCAGCATGTGCGCACCACCCGTTCGGTGGTGGTCAGCGCCGGCGGCACGCCGCGCATTCCCGATGCGTTCAAGGCGCTCAAGGGCGACAGCCGGGTGTTCCACCATTCCCAGTACCTGGAGCGCATGGCCAACCAGCCGTGTGTAGATGGCAAGCCGATGCGCATCGCCGTGATCGGCGGTGGCCAGAGCGCGGCCGAAGCCTTTATCGACCTCAATGACAGCTTCCCGTCGGTGCAGGTCGACATGATCCTGCGCGGCTCGGCGCTCAAGCCGGCCGACGACAGCCCGTTCGTCAACGAAGTGTTCTCGCCGGCCTTTACGGACCTGGTATTCCAGCAAGTCGGTGCCGAGCGTGAGCGTTTGGTCGCCGAATATCAGAACACCAACTACTCGGTGGTGGACCTGGACCTGATCGAGCGCATCTACGGGATTTTCTACCGCCAGAAAGTCTCCGGCATCGCCCGCCAGGCGTTCCGTACCCTCACCGTGGTAGAGAAAGCCACCCCTGGCCCGCTGGGCATCGAACTGGCCCTGCGCAATACCGCCACTGGCGAAACCAGCCTTAACCATTACGACGCGGTGATCCTGGCCACCGGCTACGAGCGCCAGATGCACCGTGAGCTGCTGGCGCCGCTGGAGGCCTACATGGGCGACTTTGAGGTGGCCCGCGACTACCGCATCGTCACCGACGAGCGCTGCAAGGCCGGCATCTATATCCAGGGCTTCAGCCAGGCCAGCCATGGCTTGAGCGATACTTTGCTGTCGGTGCTGCCGATTCGGGCGGATGAGATTGCGGCGTCGCTGTATGAGCACGATCGAAACCGCGACAAGGGACGTTCGGTGCAGGACTTGCTCCTGGCCACTGCCAGCTGACCGATCCCCTGTAGGAGCGAGCTTGCTCGCGAAGAACGTCAACGATAACGCGCCTCATCTGGATGAACGCGGCGCTCTTGCCTTCTTCGCAAGCAAGCTCGCTCCTACAGACGGCACTTGTGACAAGGTGTGGCTATTGGTACTGTACAAAAAACCAGTATCGGTAACCCTCCATGCAGTTGATCGAAAAACTCAGCATCCTCGCCGACGCCGCCAAGTACGACGCGTCCTGCGCCAGCAGTGGCGCGCCCAAGCGCAGTTCCGAGGGCAAGGCGGGGCTGGGTTCCACCAATGGCATGGGCATTTGCCACAGTTACACGCCCGATGGCCGTTGCGTGTCGTTGCTCAAGGTGTTGCTCACCAACTTCTGCCTCTACGACTGCCAATACTGCGTCAACCGCCGCTCCAGCGACGTGCCCCGTGCGCGCTTCAGCCCGGAGGAGGTGGTCACCCTGACCCTGGATTTCTACAAGCGCAATTGCGTCAGCGGGCTGTTCCTCAGTTCCGGCATCATCCGTTCGTCGGACTACACCATGGAACAACTGGTGCGAGTCGCCAAACTGCTGCGCGAAGAGCATGACTTTCGCGGCTATATCCACCTCAAGACCATCCCTGATGCCGACCCGGCCCTGATCGCCGAGGCTGGCCGTTATGCCGATCGCCTCAGCGTGAACATCGAACTGCCCACCGACGCCAGCCTGCAAACCCTGGCGCCCGAGAAGCAGATTGGCTCGATCAAGCAGGCCATGCAGACCATTTACACCGGCGAACAGACGGTGCTCAACGAACCCCGCGCGCCACGTTTCGCCCCGGCCGGGCAAAGCACGCAGATGATTGTCGGTGCCGACGACACCGACGACAGCACCATCTTGCACGGTGCCGAGGCGTTGTACGGCAATTTCAAGTTGCGCCGCGTGTATTACTCAGCGTTCAGCCCCATCCCCAACAGCCCGAAAAGCGTACCCCTGGCCGCGCCGCCCTTGATGCGCGAGCACCGCTTGTACCAGGCGGACTTCCTGCTGCGCAGTTACGGTTTCCGCGCCAATGAGCTGTTCGCCGGCCCCGGCGACCTGGCACTGGATATCGACCCCAAGCTGGCCTGGGCCCTGGAGCATCGTGAGGTGTTCCCCCTGGACCTGAACCGCGCCGAGCCCACGCTGATCGCACGTATCCCCGGCATCGGCCTGCGCACCACCCAGCGCCTGGTCGACCTGCGCCGTGAACGCAAGATCCGCTTCGAAGACCTGGCGCGCATGCGCTGCGTGTTGGCCAAGGCCAAGCCGTTTTTCATCACCAGCGACTACCACCCGCAACAGGCCGACAGCACCAGTGTGTTGCTGCGTGAACAACTGCGTGATCGTCCGCAGCCGCAACAGATGGGGCTGTGGGGATGATCAGCCTGGAATGCGACAACCTGTTCAGCACCTGGCGCGAACAGGCACGCTGGTTGCTCAGCCATCAGGTCGACCCCAGCCAGGTGAGCTGGGGCCAGATGCAGGCGGCAGACCTGTTCGCTACCGATGAACCAATCCCGCCGGGGTTGGGGCCGTTTCAGGCGCGCATCCCCAAGGCGCTGTTGCAATTACTGGAGTCCGCCGCCTGTTACCACGGTGATCAACGCTGGAGCCTGTTGTATGAAGTGCTGTGGCGGGTCAGCCATGGTGATCGCACGGCCATGCTCGCGGGGGACAAGCTTGGCAGCGAGTTGCAGCGGCGCATCAAGCAAGTCAGCCGAGAGGCTCACCACTTGCATGCGTTTGTGCGCTTCATCGCGCTGCCGGCCGGGGCCGGGCCGGAACTGCCGGAGTACGTGGCCTGGCATGAGCCGGCCCATGACATTCTCAAGAGCGCCAGCGAGCATTTTATCGGGCGCATGGGCCGCCATCGCTGGATGATCGCCACGCCCCTGGACGGGGTGTATTACGACGGCGAACAACTGATTCATCAGCGCCAGTGCCCCGAAGCCTGGCAGCAACTGGCACAGAATGTCGAAGACCCCCACAGCGCCATGTGGCTGACCTACTACAGCCACATCTTCAACCCGGCACGGTTGAATCCCAAGGTGATGGAAGGGCATTTGCCCAGCCGCTTCTGGAAGAACTTGCCGGAAGGCAAGTTGATCCCGGGGTTGATCAGCGAAGCGCGTACGGGCAAGCAGAAAGATGGGCAGGCGAAGCTGGTGGGGGCCAAGCCAGGCAAAAGAATTGCAAACCCGGTCAATGTGGGAGCTGGCTTGCCTGTGATGGCGGCCTTGCAGCCGACGCCTATCTACCTGACACCCCACGATCCAACTGTGGGAGCTGGCTTGCCTGCGAAGACGGCCTCACAGTCGACACCGTAATACCGAGTACATATCCATTCCTGCGGTAACGGCCACTTAGGGTTCCGCCCTGACAGCGGCTCACTTTTGAAAAGCGCAAAAGTAAGCAAAACGCTCTTGCCCCACCACTCGGCACCTCGCTTAGGCTCGGTGTGCCCGTAATCCGCCAGTGATTTGGGGGGCCGCCGCCACGCGCCATCCATGGCGCGGGGCGGCTAAACCGGCATCCCTGCCGGTTTACCCCCCAAATCTCTGTCGAATTCCGGCCAGCGTGGTTTAACGGGGCGCCTAAGATCAAAAGCAGATCAAGATCAAGAGCGGCTCGCTTCGCATCGTGGTTAGCGTCTGCTGCTACCAGCTACAGCCCAGAAAATTGAGTAGATTCCTATGCCTATCGCAGGCAAGCCAGCTCCCACACAAACCAGCTGGATCAGGCCAGTTCGGTCGCGGTGTTCTTGACCACCCCCAACTCCGGATGCGCCACCAACTTATCAATGTGCAACTCATCATTGTTCAACCAGGTCTCGGTCAGCACCCGGTAATGTTCCATATCCCGGCAGCGCATGCGCAGGCTGTAGTCGAACGGCCCGCTGATCAACTGGCATTCGAACACCTGCGGGCAGGCTTTGACGCAGGCTTCGAAGGCCTTTTGCGCCGAGCGCCCGCTTTGGTTGGACAAGGCCACCTCCCCACCCCAGGCAGGGCTTAGGGGGGAGGGGCACCAAAAGGCGAGGGAATTGCTAACGGGGACAGATTTATTTGTTTAAGGCATCTTCAAAAAAAGACGATATGCTTTTCATGGATTTACGGGTTACATCTACTATTGATGCCATGGAAGTTCCACCTTTGTTTTGCGACTCCAGTACACCTAATACAATGATGTAGGCTACTATAAGTGCGTAATATGCGTGGGCATAGGTTTTTATCGACGCCTTGCTACTTCTAAATGGCGAAAATGCTTCCCCGTGAAAACGTTCGTGTCTGTATGTGGAGAGCAATATTTCCAGTAATGATGTCAGTTTTTCTTTTGGTAAAAGTAGGTTGGCTGGATTTGACAAATTTAAGGTTGAAGATGCGTCTTCGGGGTTTTTCGGGATTTTCTTTAATGGTGCAGATTGTCGAAAGAAAAGACACATTAGCCGGCCTGCGTTTCTCCTGTCCTCATAGTTTAGGCTTAAGAATAATTCCGGGGTGTCGGGGGCTGTAATTAGGAACTTTTTGCAAAAATCTTTATATCGCTGTTTTCCTAAACTGCGCTCTGCGCGCTTCTTCATGTGCTCGCTGTGTGGAGGATTGCTCTCTATTTGACAGTCCAATATGCGAGATGCCGCATAGTCAGCAGTTTGTTGCGGTATATGCTCTGATAGAAGCTCTGTAATGACAGTCCACTCAGTAGGATGAACGCTGAAAAAATGGTCTGCCATAGCTTGCATGCGTGAGCGGCTTGGTTTTTCAAAAATGTTTAAGTTTTGATCGATGACTTTGTAAAGGCTATCGAACGCCGCATCTGGACGTTGAGGCAGACAGTCTAAGCAGTCTAATATATGGCCTACTGCGGCATTAAAAGGTTCGTCTTTGTCATCTGGTTTGAGTTTGGCTGTAACAAATATTTGCTGAATATTATGTGTTGCCATCTTCTGTATTAAATCGCGCTCACAAGGGAATAATTCTACGGCAGGCCAGTTGTTATGGTTTGAAACGCGAATGGTGCTAGTGCTATCAGACATGGAATGAGATCCTCCGTGATTTATATGGAAATGTAGCGTGTTCGGTCCGTGTTTTGTAGTGTGCTTTTATCAGTGATAACTGTATTGTTTGTTTTGGTAGTCGGGTGATCGTCAAGCGTTAATGTTTTTTGTTTTTAGATAGTTGTTTTTTTAATTAGAAAGGGATGTCGTCGTCTTGCACGAAATAATCCAATTCGACTTCATATAGCTGAAGTTCGCGCTCTTCCCCAGTCTGGGAGGGAGGTGCTTTTAAGAACGTAATCTTGCCTTCCTCTATATCCAATATGAGTTGAGTCTCAAATGTATCTAAGCTTGCCGCTATGAGTCGGCGGCGTTTCCCTAAGAGTCCTAGAAGGTTGATTGACGTGCCTGATTTATGTTGTGATGCGCAACTCTCCAGCAATCTTATGAAGTCTGCGTAATTTTCTGCTACGGTCTCTAGTCCGGCTGCACGACTTTCTAAAATGAAAACAGTGTTCAAAAGATGTTCAACGATCTCCAGTGCGATTCGAATATCTAATGGTTTTGGTTGTTTTATTTCATGCGCAGCATCATTTCCTAAAAAGCGGATGGCGTGTAATCGTTTTTTATCGCCATTGGAAACATGGCCGGCTTTGAAAAGCTGGTCAATTCTTCGTTGTAGATTTGTGCCTGAGATATCAAGGTGATTACAAACTGCTTCAATGCAGGCCCTTAATCCAATGCTGCCCAATACGTTGTTATATTGGCTCAGTGCTTTCACGCTTTGTAGGTATATTGTGCTGATTAGCGGCGGGAGAAGGTGTGTGTGCGTTAATCCATGGTGATTTTTTACCACGCTGGGATAAACATCGAAAGATACCGCGTGATGGAGGCCGTTTTCATCTTCTTCTATTTCATCAAAGTCTTCATGTTTCATTTGAAAGGAGTAGGTATGACATCCTTGGCAGCGAATAATGCGCCAGCTATCTAACTCGTTAGCCCACCACTCTTCAACTCTGTTTGTCACTTCTGCGGAAATTTCATGCCGAGTGGAGCGGGCGCAAGAACGACAATCACTTTTCACAATCTCAAGGGCCGTCAAAGTAGAACCTCATATCCCGGGAGCTATACTTTATTCGAGTAATGGCCGTACGCTACTACCTGCGGTGCGGCTTGTCCAGCGCCAACTGACACAATGGTCCTAGATCGATAACAGGACTTTTGTTGCGTAGTTTTAGGAGCGCTGCATGCCATGGCGATGCCCCAAAGCAACTTTTGATTACTACGGGAAAGGAGTGGCTCAGGCCAAGTCAGTAGCGGTGTTTTTGACTACCGCGAGTTCCGGATGCGCCACCAACTTATCAATGTGCAACTCATCATTGTTCAACCAGGTCTCGGTCAGCACCCGATAATGCTCCATGTCGCGGCACCGCATGCGCAGGCTGTAGTCGAACGGCCCGCTGATCAACTGGCATTCGAACACCTGCGGGCAGGCTTTCACGCAGACTTCGAAAGCCTTTTGCGCCGAGCGCCCGCTTTGGTTGGACAAGGCCACCAGCACCAGCAGCGACAGCCCCGGTGAGACCATCTGCACATCGATGATCGCCCCATACCCACGGATCACCCCGCGGCGCTCCAATTTGCGCACCCGCTCCAGGCAGGGCCTGGGGGTGAGGTGCACCAGTGACGAGAGCTTTTCGTAGGTGATACGCCCCTGATGCCTGAGTACGTCGATGATCGCTTCGTCGATGCGATCCAGCGTAGGGGAAGAATGGGGTCCGTTGGCCTTGGTATCCATGAGTTCACTTCAAACGGTTGGAAAGAAATTGCTGCAAGCGTTCGCTGGTGGGATGGTCGAGGATCTCGGCGCCGCCGTGTTCCTCGACTCGGCCCTGGTGCAGGAACAGCACTTGGCTGGACACCTGGCGGGCAAAGCCCATTTCGTGGGTGACCATCAGCATGGTACGACCTTCCTCGGCCAACGTCTGTATGACTTTTAGCACTTCTCCTACAAGCTCCGGGTCCAGGGCCGAGGTGGGTTCATCGAACAGGATAATCTCCGGTTCCATCGCCAGCGCCCGCGCAATGGCCACGCGCTGCTGCTGGCCACCGGACAGGAACGCCGGGTATTGGTCCGCCACGCGGCTGGGCAGGCCGACCTTGTCGAGGTACAGCCGCGCACGTTTCTCGGCTTCGGCAGCGCTCACGTTCAGCACCCGGCGCGGGACCATGGTGATGTTTTCCAGCACGGTCATATGGCTCCACAGGTTGAAGTGCTGGAACACCATGGCCAGGCGCGTGCGCAGGTTTTGCAGTTGCGCCTGGTGCGGCGCGCGGGTGCCGGCGCGGCCTGGTTGCATTTCGATGCTGATGCCGTCCAGGGTAATCACCCCGGCGTCAGGCTGTTCCAGAAAGTTGATGCACCGCAGCATCGTGCTTTTGCCCGAGCCGCTGGCGCCGATCAGGCTGATCACATCGCCCTGGCGGGCATTGAGGGACACGCCCTTGAGCACTTCGTGTTCGCCGTAGCGTTTATGGATACCTTCGACTTGCAGCTTGATGGCCGCCGTGGCGGTTTTGCCGACGGGTACATCCAGCGGATAAGCGGCCAGGGCCTGCGCGGACTGATTCATGGGTTAGCCTCGGGTAGGAACAAGAAAACGCATCCAGCGACGTTCGGCCAGCCTGAACAGGCCCACCAGTGCAAAGGACAGCAGCATGTAGAGCAGGGCGGCGATGCCGAACGCCTGGAAGGTCAGGAACGTCTCGGCATTCGCATCGCGGGCGACCTTGAGGATGTCGGCGACGGTGGCGGTGAACGCCAGCGACGTGGCGTGCAGCATCAGGATCATTTCATTGCTGTAGGCCGGCAGGGCGCGACGCAAGGCGGCGGGCACGATCACAAACAGGTTCAGCCGCCAGCCGTGCAAGCCATAGGCGCGTGCCGCTTCGAGCTCGCCATGGGGGATGTTGCGGATCGCCCCGGCGAAGATTTCCACGGTATAGGCGCAGGTGTTGAGCACAAACGCCAACAGCGTGCAGTTCAGCGCATTGCGGAAAAACTGGTTGAGCAAGGCGTTGTCTTGCACCACTTCCAGGCTGTATAGCCCGGTGTAGCAAATCAGCAGTTGGATATACAGCGGCGTGCCACGGAACAGGTAGGTGTAGACCTCCACCGGCCAGCGCAGCCAGAAGTGCTCTGAGACGCGTGCCAGCGCCAGGGGGATCGACAGGCCAAAGCCCAGCACCACCGAGATAATGAACAGCCACAAGGTCATGGCAACACCGGACACGCCGCTGCCATCGCTGAACAGGTAGGCCAGGCCGTATTGCTGGAACAGTTCGATCATCGCGCCATCCCCTTGATGCCCAGGTTATAGCGCCGTTCCAGGCGCTTGAAGATGCGGTTGGAGAGGGTGGTAATCATCAGGTACACCAGGCCGGCGAGGATCAGGAAGTACAGCGGCTCGCTGGTGGATTTGCCGGCGTTCTGCGCGGCCTTGACCAGGTCTGACAGGCCGATGATCGACACCAGCGCCGTGGACTTGAGCAGCACCAGCCAGTTATTGCCCAGGCCCGGCAGGGCAAAGCGCATCAGTTGCGGGAACAGCACCAGGTGAAAGCGCTGCCAGCGGCTCAGGCCGTAGGCGGTGGCGGCTTCCAGTTGGCCCGCCGGCACACTGAGGATCGCGCCTCGGAAGTTCTCGGTGAAATATGCGCCGTAGATAAAGCCCAGGGTGATCACCCCGGCGGTAAACGGGTCGATTTCAACGTAGTCCCAGCCGAACGCTTCGGTCAGGTCGTTGAGCCACAGTTGCAGGCTGTAGAAGATCAGCAGGATCAGCACCAGGTCCGGCACGCTGCGGATCAACGTGGTGTAGAGCGTGGCCGGCACGCGCAGCCATCTGGCGCTGGAGAGTTTGGCGCCCGCGGCGACCAGGCCCAGGGTAAGGCTCAGGGCCAGGGCGAGGAACGCCAGCTTGAGCGTCATCCAGGCACCCTGGGCCAGCATGGGGCCGTAGCCTTGCAGGTTGAGGAGGTCGTTCATAGGGAGGATCTCGAAGGAGCGCACGTATTTATTGTGGGAGCTGGCTTGCCTGCGATAGCGGTGGTGCAGTCACGGCCTGGGCGCCTGAACCACCGCTATCGCGGGCAAGCCCGCTCCCACATGGGCACGGGTTGCCGGTTACTCGTTGTAGATGTCCTGATCGCCAAAGTATTTCTTCTGGATCTGGGCGTAGGTGCCATCGGCCTGGACGGCGGCGATGCCCTTGTTGATCAGCTCACGCAATGCCTGGTCGTTCTTGCGCAGGCCCATGGCAATGTCCAGGGGCAGGGTCGGGTCCTTGAAGGCCGGGCCGGTCTTGAAGTCGGCGCCTTCGGGCTTGGACAGGAAGTTGAGCTGGGCTTCGAGCTTGTCCGTCAGGGTGGCGTCGAGGCGGCCATTTTGCAGGTCGGCGTAGTTCTGTTCCTGGGACTGGTACGCCTTGATCTGTGCACCGAGCTTGGCCAGGTGCGCGCGGGCATAGGCTTCCTGCAACGAGCCTTGCAGCACGCCAACTTGCTTGCCGTTGAGCGACTCGGGGGTATCACCGAAGGTGGCGTTTTTGCGGGTGATCACCGAGGTGGGGCTGAGGAACAGGCGGTCGGTGAAATCGATGACTTTCTCGCGGGCCGGGGTTACGGCCATGGAAGACATGATCGCGTCGAACTTGCGCGCACGCAGGGCCGGGATCATGCCGTCGAATTCGTTGTGCACCCAGGTGCATTTCACTTCGAGCTTGGCGCAGATGGCGTTGCCCAATTCGATATCGAAGCCTTGCAAGCTGCCATCGGCGGCGACGGATTCGAAGGGCGGGTATTCGGGGAACACGCCAAACCGGATTTCTTTCCAGTCTTGGGCGTGGGCAGCAGTGGCGCACAGTGGCAACAGCAACGCAGCGAAGAGTGATCGCAGAGGAGTCATGTGTCGGTCCCTATATTTTGTAATTGATGTCAGGGGCAGTGAATAACTGGGAGCAGAGAATGCTTCATGATGGTGCGTTTTTTGTGTCGTTTACCCCCTGTGCAAAGCGCAAATTGCGCTGTTAAAACAAGCAATGCAGCGGAATCGGCTGCGGCACCGGCAAAATCGGCTTTCAACCTGTGTAAATCTGGCCTGCCTTGGGCGCAAAGCGGCAGGCCAGAGCGGTCTCAGGCGCGCTTTTTATGCTGTGCCAAAGGTTGCTGGGCCAGGCGTGCAAACAGGTCTTTCGGGTCGGCCAGGTCTGGCACCAGCTCCAGCTCACTGCCCACTTCCAACGCCTTGGCCACGTCCAGTACATAGCGCAGGGCCGAGTAGTCTTCGATGGCGAAACCCACCGAGTCGAACAGGGTGATTTGGCGGTCATTCTCGCGGCCGGGCTGTTGGCCATTGATCACTTGCCACAGCTCGGTGACCGGCGAATCTTCCGGCATGTGCTGGATTTCGCCTTCGATGCGGCTTTGCGGTTCGTACTCGACGATCACCCGGGCGCGCTCGACGATGCGTCGATCCAGCTCGGTCTTGCCCGGGCAGTCACCGCCCACGGCATTGAGGTGCATGCCCGGCTCGATCATCTCGTCAGTCAGGATGGTGGCGTAGGCTTTGTCGGCCGTAACGGTGGTGACAATGTCCGCGCCTTTGACCGCCTCGGCGACGCTGGCGGCCAGGATCACCTTGATGGCCGGGAACGCCTTGAGGTTGGCGGCGAGCTTGGCGGTGGCCTGGGGGTCGATGTCGAACAGGCGGATTTCAGTAATGCCGAGCATGGCGTGGAAGGCCAGGGCCTGGAACTCGCTCTGGCAGCCGTTACCGATCAGCGCCATGCTGCGGCTGTTGGCGCGGGCCAGGTAGCGGGCGACCAGGGCCGAGGTGGCAGCGGTGCGGATCGCGGTGGTGAGGGTCATTTCCGCCAGCAGCACCGGTTTGCCGGTGTCGACGTCGCCCAAGGCACCGAACGCCATCACGGTGAGCATGCCGGCCAGGGTGTTTTTCGGGTGGCCGTTGACGTATTTGAAGGCGTACAGCGAGGCGTCGGATACCGGCATCAACTCGATCACGCCATCCGGTGAGTGGTTGGCCAGGCGCGCGCATTTTTCGAACTCCTGCCAGCGCAGGTAGTCGGCGCGAATGTAGTCGGCCATCTCGGTGATGCAGGTTTGCAGGCCTTTTTGCGAAACCAGGTAGCTGAGGTCGTTGACGTCGATATAACGGGTCATGGCAAGACTCCTTATTGAAATGAGGGACGGGCCGGCAGATGCACTTCGGCCAGCATGCAGCGGGCACTGCCGCCGCCGATGCGTTCGATGTTGTCAATGTTCACCACCACCGGCCGCGTATGGCGCTCCACGTGCTGGCGCTGCGCCGGATGCAGGGCGCCCCAGGCACTGGCGGACATCACCAGCAACGGCTGGCCGTCCCGGTCGTGGACTTCCAGCATGTTGCCGGCGAAGGCTTCCAACTGGTCAAAATCCAGGCTGAGGATGTCCTTGCCGGTGTCGCGCAGGGAGCGCTCCAGGGCCAGGCGCTCGCTGTCGTCGGGCAGGGCTTGCAGGCACACCACCGCGAGGTCGCGGCCAACGCTCATCATCACGTTGCTGTGATAGATGGGGGCCTGGTGGCGGTCCAGGGCGTGGAACACGCAGAGTTGGTAATCGAGGCGTTCGGCAAACTGGCGCAACGCCGCGTGGTGGGTGCGCCCCGAATGGCAGGCGTAGCTGATGCGGTGCTGGCGGTCGAGCACCATGCTGCCGGTGCCTTCCAGGAAGATGTTCTGTTGTTCCAAGTGGCTGAGGTCGATGGTGGTGTGGATCGCAAAGCGTTGCTCCAGGACTTGCAGCACGCCCTTGTTGCGCTCCAGTCGGCGGTTCTGGCCTTCCATGGGGTAGAGCACCAGGCTGCCGTCGGCATGGCTGCTCCACCAGTTGTTGGGGAAGATCGAGTCGGGCGTGTGGGGCGCCGGCGTGTCCTGCACCACCAGCACCTCCACACCCTGCTGGCGCAGGGTGTCGACATAACCGTCGAACTCCTCCAGCGCTTTGTGCTGTGCACTGAGCGGGTCCAGCGGCGGGCGTTGGAAGCGGTTGTTGATCGCGGTATCCGGGTTGAAGGCAAAGCGCGCCGGGCGGATCATCAGGACGGTGTTGGTGGTTTGCATGGGGGCACGGGTCCGTTGGGGATCTTGTGCCGCTATTTTGTGCGTTGTGGGGAAAGGATCCCGGCTGAAACAGCGGGGTGGCTCAGCCAAGAAAGCTGAAAACGGGAGTGGCGCAGCCGAATCGGCTGCCGGATTGAAATGTGGACCAATGTGGCTGTTATAGCGCTGTCAGCCAGGAGGAACCATGTCTACCGCTGTTCGCCTTGCCCAACCCTCAGATGCCGAGGGCATCAGTGAAGTCATCCTGGCTGCGCTGCACAGCAGCAACGCACGTGATTACCCCGCAGATGTGATTGCGCGGGTTGCCAGCAACTTCACCCCCGACGCGGTGCTGGCGTTGCTCCAGCGGCGGGTGGTGCTTGTGGCAACGACGGATCAACTGATCGTCGCTACGGCGGCGCTTGATGGCAATGTGGTGCGCTCGGTGTTCGTCAACCCGGCGCTGCAAGGGCAGGGCATCGGCCGGTTATTGATGATCGAGATCGAACTGCGCGCCCGTGAAGCCGGCGTGACGGTCTTGAGCGTGCCGTCCTCGCTGACGGCGCAAGCCTTCTACGCCAAGCTGGGCTTTCACAACGTGCGTGACGTGTACCACGGCAACGAGCGCACATTGGTGATGGAAAAGGCGCTGTTGTCCCGCCACCCCATCGGGCCGTATCGCGACCGTGAGCATCGTGCCCAGGTGATTGAGTTATGGCAGCAGGCGTTTGGCTATGAAACGGCCCATAACCTGCCGAGCCTGGCGATTGATAAGAAACTGGCGGTCAATGACGGGTTGTTCTTTGTTGCCGCCGACAACAAAGCTGTGATCGGTACCATCCTCGCCGGCTATGACGGGCATCGTGGCTGGTTGTATTCGGTGGCGGTACATGCCGACTATCGGCGCCATGGCCTGGGATCGTCGCTGGTGCGCTATGCCGAACAGGCATTGACGGCGCTGGGTTGCATGAAGATCAACCTGCAGATCACCGGCGGCAATGACGCGGTGGTGGGGTTTTATGAGGCGCTGGGGTATGGGGTGGAGCCGAGGATCAGTATGGGCAAGAAGATTGGCGAGAATATCCCAGCTCAACCCTGAAAATGCCTGAGATCCAATGTGGGAGCGGGCTTGCTCGCGAATGCGGTTTATCAGCACTGAGTCCAGTGACTGACACTCCGCATTCGCGAGCAAGCCCGCTCCCACATGGCTGTTAGACCTTGACGATCCAACCCGCTGGCGCTTCCACGTCACCGGTCTGCACACCGGTCAGCTCTTTGTAGAGCTTCTGGGTGATCGGGCCCACTTCGGTCTCGCTGTGGAACACATGCAGCTTGCCGTTGTACTGGATGCCGCCGATCGGCGAGATCACCGCAGCGGTACCACAGGCGCCGGCTTCCTTGAATTGGTCCAGCTTGTCGATGAACACTTCGCCCTCGACCACTTCCAGGCCCAGGCGGGTCTGGGCCAGTTCGATCAGCGACAGGCGGGTGATGCCTGGCAATACCGAAGGCGAACTCGGCGTGATGAACTTGTTGTCGTGGGTGATCCCGAAGAAGTTGGCCGAGCCGACTTCTTCGATTTTCGAATGGGTCATCGGGTCCAGGTAGATCGCGTCGGCGAAGCCGAATTTCTTCGCTTCCGAACCGGGCATCAGGCTGGCGGCGTAGTTGCCACCGACCTTGGCGGCACCGGTGCCTTGCGGTGCGGCGCGGTCGTAGCCGGAAATCTGGAAGTTGTGCGGCACCAGGCCGCCCTTGAAGTAGGCACCGACCGGGATGCAGAACACCGAGAAGATGAACTCCGGCGCGCTACGCACGCCGATGTTGTCACCGGTGCCGATCACGAACGGGCGCAGATACAGCGCGCCGCCACTGCCGTACGGCGGGATGAAGCGCTCGTTGGCCTTGACCACTTGCTTGCACGCGTCGATGAACGCGTCGGTCGGCACTTGTGGCATCAGCAGGCGGCCACAGCTGCGCTGCATGCGGGCGGCGTTCTGGTCAGGGCGGAACAGGTTGATCGAACCGTCCTTGCAACGGTAGGCCTTCAGGCCCTCGAAGCATTGCTGGCCATAATGCAGGGCAGTGGAGCCCTCGCTGATGTGCAGCACATTGTCGTCGGTCAGGGTGCCTGCTTGCCATTCGCCGTTTTTCCAGACCTGGAGAAACCGCTTGTCGGTCTTGATGTAGTCAAAACCCAGCTTGTCCCAATTGATGCTCTCGTTACCCATGACACCCTCTATCTCTGGTCAAGTCGGATTTTTTTCTGGATGGGCGAACAATACTGCATTCACAGGGCTGTTCGCATCCCCTGTAGGAGCGAGCTTGCTCGCGAAGAACGCAAGGACGCCGCGTTTGACCGGGTGGCCCGCGTTATCGTTGGCGATTTTCGCGAGCAAGCTCGCTCCTACAGGGATTGTGTTTTTACAGGTGCAACGCGTGGCCCAACGCCCGCAACGCCGCTTCCTGCACCGCTTCACCCAGGGTCGGGTGGGCGTGGATGGTGCCGGCCACGTCTTCCAGGCGTGCGCCCATTTCCAGGCTCAGGCCGAACGCGGTCGACAGCTCGGATACCCCAGCCCCCACGGCTTGCCAGCCAACAATCAGGTGATTGTCACGCCGCGCCACCACCCGCACGAAGCCGGCTTTGGACTCCAGCGTCATGGCCCGGCCATTGGCGGCGAACGGGAAGCTCGACACGATGCAGTCCAGGCCGGCCGCCTTGGCCTCGTCCGGGGTCTGGCCGACTACCACCAGTTCCGGGTCGGTAAAGCACACCGCGGGTATCGCCGCCGGGTTGAATTCGCGGGCTTTGCCGCTGATCAGTTCGGCAACCATTTCGCCCTGGGCCATGGCCCGGTGCGCCAGCATCGGCTCGCCACTGAGGTCGCCAATGGCATACACGTTGCGCATGCTGGTCTGGCAGCGGCTGTCGATCTTGATCGCCGCGCCGTTCATGTCCAGGTTCAGCGCTTCGAGGTTCCAGCCTTGGGTGTTGGGTTTGCGCCCCACGGCTACCAACACCTGATCGGTGTCCAGCGCCAGGGTGTCGCCGTTGGGCGCACGCACTTGCAGTTTGCCGTCGGTAAAACCGGTGACGCTGTGCTCCAGGTACAGCTTCACGCCGAGTTTCTTCAGGGATTCAGCCACCGGCAGGGTCAGTTCGGCGTCGTAGGCCGGCAGGATGTGCGCTTGGGCCTCGACCACACTGACCTCGGCACCGAGCTTGCGGTAGGCGATACCCAGCTCCAGGCCGATATAGCCACCGCCCACCACGATCAGGCGCTTGGGCACGCGGGTCGGTGCCAGGGCTTCGGTGGAGGAGATGATCGGCCCGCCAATCGGCAGCATCGGCAGGTTGACGCTCTTCGAGCCGGTGGCCAGCAGCAGGTGTTCGCACTGGATGCGCTGCTCGCCCACCTCGACGGTCTTGCCGTCGATAACCTTGGCCCAGCCATGGATCACCTGCACCTTGTGTTTTTTCAGCAGTGCGGCGACGCCGGTGGTCAGGCGGTCGACGATGCCGTCTTTCCATTCCACGCTCTTGCGGATGTCCAGGGTCGGCACATCCACTTCAATGCCCAGCTGCGAGCCCTGGCTATGGTGCACGGTTTGCTGGAATTGTTCGGCCACATGGATCAGCGCCTTGGAGGGAATGCAGCCGATGTTCAGGCAGGTGCCGCCCAGTGCCTGGCCTTCTACCAGGATGGTCGGGATGCCCAGTTGGCCTGCGCGAATCGCCGCCACATAACCGCCAGGGCCGCCGCCGATAATCAGCAGCGTAGTGTGCAATGTCTGAGTCATGCCCTTACTCCAGGAACAGGCTGGCGGGTTGTTCGAGCAGGCCGCGAATGGCCTGGATGAATTGCGCCGCGTCCATGCCGTCGACCACGCGGTGATCGAAGGAGCTGGAGAGGTTCATCATCTTGCGCACCACGATCTGGCCCTTGATCACCATCGGCCGCTCAACAATGCGGTTGACGCCGACGATGGCCACTTCCGGCAGGTTCAGCACCGGCGTGCTGACGATGCCGCCCAGAGCGCCAAGGCTGGTCAGGGTAATGGTCGAACCGGACAGCTCTTCACGGCTGGCCTTGCCTGTACGTGCGGCATTGGCCAAACGTGCGATTTCTTCGGCAGTGCCCCACAAGCTGCGGGCTTCTGCGTGGCGTACCACCGGCACCATCAGGCCCACGTCGCTCTGGGTGGCGACGCCCACGTGCACGGCGCCGAGGCGCGTGATGACCTGGGCTTCGTCGTCGTAACGGGCGTTGATCTGCGGGAAGTCGCGCAAGGCCACAACCATGGCCCGTACGATAAACGGCAGCAGGGTCAGCTTGCCGCGTGTCGCACCATGTTTTTCGTTGAGGTGCACGCGCAACTCGTCGAGGGCGGTGACGTCGATCTCTTCCACGTAGCTGAAATGCGCGGCGCGGCGGGTGGCGTCCTGCATGCGCTGGGCGATCTTGCGGCGCATGCCGATCACCGGGATCTGGTGTTCATCGTTGCGCTCGGCGTAAGGGTTGGCGGCGCTGGCGCCCGTTGCCGGGCCCTGGCGCAAGTAAGCCTCCAGGTCTTCATGCAGAATCCGGCCCGCCGGGCCGGTACCCTGCACCAGGCGCAGTTGAATCCCGGCATCCAGTGCATGTTTGCGCACCGCGGG
This sequence comes from Pseudomonas sp. FJ2-5-13, assembly GCF_029201605.1. Lineage (NCBI taxonomy): Bacteria > Pseudomonadati > Pseudomonadota > Gammaproteobacteria > Pseudomonadales > Pseudomonadaceae > Pseudomonas > Pseudomonas sp. FJ2-5-13. The sequence goes on along the minus strand of NZ_CP104045.1, from coordinate 3,774,836 downwards.
CGAGGCCAATGGGCGGTCGCTGGCTTCGCGGGCCACGGGGGCTTGCGGTGCTTTCACTGCTGCTGCTGCGGGCTTGCTTTCTACCGGCGCCTGTACCGGTTTGGCTTCGGCCACAGCAGGCGCGGCTTTCGCAGGTTCGGCAACCACCGGCACATCCTTGGTATTGCCTGCGCCTTCCACTTCAATGCTGATCAAAATACTGCCCACTGCCATGACCTCACCCGGCTCACCGCCCAGAGAAATCACCTTGCCATGGACCGGCGAGGGAATATCCACCATCGCCTTGTCGGTCATTACGTCCGCCAGCACCTGGTCTTCAACCACCAGGTCGCCGACCTTTACATGCCATACCGACAATTCAACTTCCGCGATGCCTTCGCCAATGTCCGGCATCTTGATAACGTGCGTGCCCATTCAGACCTCCATGACCCGTTTCAACGCCGCGCCCACTCGGGACGGCCCTGGGAAATACGCCCACTCCTGCGCGTGCGGGTAGGGGGTGTCCCAACCGGTGACGCGTTCGATCGGCGCTTCCAGGTGGTGGAAGCAATGCTCTTGCACCAGCGAAACCAACTCGGCACCAAAGCCGCAGGTGCGCGTGGCTTCATGCACCACCACGCAACGGCCGGTCTTTTTCACCGACTTGACGATGGTCTCCAGGTCCAGCGGCCACAGGCTGCGCAGGTCGATGACCTCGGCGTCGATGCCGGTTTCTTCGGCGGCGACTTGCGACACATATACGGTGGTGCCGTAGGTCAGCACGGTCACGGCCGAGCCTGGACGCACGATGGCGGCCACGTCCAGGGGCACGGTGTAGTAGCCGTCCGGCACCTGGGCTTGGGGGTGTTTGGACCACGGCGTTACCGGGCGGTCGTGGTGGCCATCGAAGGGGCCGTTATACAGGCGCTTGGGCTCGAGGAAGATCACCGGGTCATCGTTTTCGATGGAGGCAATCAGCAGGCCCTTGGCGTCATAGGGGTTGGACGGCATCACCGTGCGCAGGCCGCACACTTGCGTGAACACCGCTTCGATACTCTGGCTGTGGGTCTGGCCGCCATAGATACCGCCGCCGCAGGGCATGCGCATGGTCAGTGGCGCGGTGAATTGACCGGCCGAGCGATAACGCAGGCGCGCCGCCTCGGAAATGATCTGGTCGGTGGCGGGGTAGACGTAGTCGGCGAACTGGATTTCGGCCACCGGGCGCAAACCATAGGCGCCCATGCCCACGGCCACACCGACGATGCCGCTTTCCGAGATGGGCGCGTCAAACACCCGCGAGCTGCCGTACTTGGTCTGCAAGCCTTCGGTGCAACGGAACACGCCGCCGAAGTAGCCGACGTCCTGGCCGAACACCACCACGTTGTCGTCACGTTCAAGCATCACATCCATGGCCGAGCGCAGGGCCTGGATCATGGTCATGGTGGTGGTGGTCATGGCGGTTTCCAGTTCGATACTGTTGTTGTGGTCGTTCATGTCACACCCCCAGCTCTTGACGCTGGCGCTTCAAGTGCTCCGGCATCTCTTTATAGACATCCTCGAACATGGTCGCGGCGCTTGGAATCTGGCCACCGGCCAGGGTGCCGTACTGTTCGGCTTCCTTCTGCGCCTTGACCACTTCGGCTTCAAGTTCGGCACTGACCGCCGCGTGTTCCTCTTCGGACCACTGGCCAATCTTGATCAGGTGCTGCTTGAGGCGGGCAATCGGGTCGCCCAGGGGGAAGTGGCTCCAGTCGTCGGCGGGACGGTACTTGGATGGGTCATCGGAGGTGGAATGCGGGCCGGCGCGGTAGGTGACCCACTCGATCAGGGTGGGCCCCAGGTTACGGCGCGCACGTTCGGCGGCCCAGGCCGAGGCGGCGTACACGGCGATAAAGTCATTGCCGTCCACGCGCAGGGAAGCGATACCGCAACCGACGCCGCGTCCGGCGAAGGTGGTGGCTTCACCGCCAGCGATGGCCTGGAAGGTGGAGATCGCCCACTGGTTGTTGACCACGTTGAGGATCACTGGCGCGCGGTACACGTGGGCGAAGGTGAGGGCGGTGTGGAAGTCCGATTCAGCAGTGGCGCCGTCGCCGATCCAGGCCGAGGCGATCTTGGTATCGCCCTTGATCGCCGAGGCCATGCCCCAACCCACGCCCTGGACGAATTGGGTGGCAAGGTTGCCGGAAATGGTGAAGAAGCCCGCCTCCTTGACCGAATACATGATCGGCAACTGGCGGCCCTTGAGCGGGTCGCGCTCGTTGGACAGCAGTTGGCAGATCAGGTCTACCAGCGGCACGTCGCGAGCCATCAGGATGCTTTGCTGGCGGTAGGTGGGGAAGCACATGTCGTCGATATTCAAGGCCAGGGCCTGGGCGCTGCCGATGGCTTCTTCGCCAAGGCTTTGCATGTAGAACGACATTTTTTTCTGACGCTGGGCGACCACCATGCGGTTGTCGAAGATGCGCGTCTTGAGCATGGCGCGCATGCCGCGGCGCATGATCTCGGTGGAGACACCCTCGGCCCACGGGCCCAGGGCCTGGCCCTGGTCGTCGAGCACGCGGATCAGGCCCTTGGCCAGGTCGGCGGTGTCGGCCGGTTCTACGTCGATGGCGGGTTTGCGTACCAGGCCGGCGTCGGTCAAGCGCAGGTAGGTGAAGTCGGTCTTGCAGCCTGGGCGGCCCGAGGGTTCGGGAACGTGCAGGCGCAGCGGTGCATACGGCTGGGTCATGGCTTTCTACGCTCTATCTTGTGAATTTCTTGTAGTGGGCGCGCTAGCTGACAGTCAGTCTTCGGGTAGAAGAAATCTTGTCCTACAACAATCATAGGCGTGGCGTAGAAGAATATTTATCTGTGTTTCGTTGCGCTGCCGGCCATTTGCGGATAAAAAAACTGCATAAACATAATAAACAGGTGATTTTGTCTCATGCGCAAACTGGACCGTACCGATATCGGCATTCTCAACGCCCTGCAGGAGAATGCCCGGATCACCAATGCCGACCTGGCCCGCTCGGTCAACCTGTCGCCCACGCCGTGTTTCAACCGGGTCAAGGCGATGGAAGAACTGGGGTTGATTCGGGAGCAGGTCACGCTGCTGGACGCTGATTTACTGGGGCTGCACGTGAATGTGTTCATCCATGTGAGCCTGGAGAAACAGAACGAGCTGGCGCTGCAGCAATTTGAAGGGGCGATCTCGGACCGACCGGAGGTGATGGAGTGTTACCTGATGGCGGGTGACCCGGACTATTTGATCCGCGTGTTGGTGCCCACGATTCAGTCGCTGGAGCGTTTCATGATGGATTTTTTGACTAAGGTGCCGGGGGTGGCGAACATTCGCTCCAGCTTTGCCTTGAAGCAGGTGCGCTACAAAACCGCATTGCCATTGCCAGCCAACGGCATCAGCCTGGGTTCCTGATTCAATACGGGGCAAAATGTGGGGCTTGCCTGCGTGCCAGCTGACGTCAATCTACCTGACACTCCACGATCCAACTGTGGGAGCTGGCTTGCCTGCGATGGCGGCCTGCCAGCCGACACTTCTCTACCTGACACCCCCGCAATCCAACTGTGGGAGCGGGCTTGCTCGCGAAGGCGGTCTGACAGTCAACACAGTTGGATTGTGTACATAGCCATTGCTGCGGTAACGGCCACTTAGGGTTCCGCTCTGACAGCGGGTCACTTTTGGAAAAGAGCCCGGAATGCCGGCCCAGCCAAAAGTAACCAAAAGGGCTCTTGCCCCACCACTCGGCACTTCGCTTGGGCTCGGTGTGCCCGTAATCCGCCAGTGATTTGGGGGGCCGCCGCCACGCGCCATCCATGGCGCGGGGCGGCTAAACCGGCATCCCTGCCGGTTTACCCCCCAAATCCCTGTCGAATTCCGGCCAGCGTGGTTTGACGGGGCGCCTAAGATCAAGATCAAAAGCAGATCAAGAGCGAGAGCGGCTCGCTTCGCATTGTAGTTACCGTCGAGCGCTACAGCGTTGTATCAAGACGCAACTGACCCACCGCTATCGCAGGCAAGCCAGCTCTCACAGGGCGCCGGTGCTTCTAAAGTTGGTTGAGGGGGATTTTCAGGTAGGTCACGCCGTTTTCTTCCGCCGGCGGCATATTTCCCGCTCGCACATTTACTTGGATCGCCGGCAGCAACAACGTTGGCATGCCCAATCCAGCATCGCGCTGGGTGCGCATCTGTACAAACGCCGCTTCATCCACGCCATCATGCACATGGATATTGCCCGCCCGCTGTTCCGCCACGGTGGTCTGGCACCTGGCTTCTCGACCCTCGGGTGGGTAGTCATGACACACGTACAGCTTGGTGTCTGAAGGGAACGCCAGCAGCTTGCGCATCGACGCGTACAACTGCCGCGCATCACCGCCGGGGAAGTCGCAACGGGCGGTGCCGACGTCGGGCATGAATAGGGTGTCGCCCACCAGGATCAAGCGGCCGTCGATCAGATAGGCCATGTCGGCGGGGGTGTGTCCGGGCACATGCAACGCCTGGGCCTTCAAGTTGCCGATATGAAAGATCTCATCCGGCGCAAACAGGTGATCGAACTGCGAGCCGTCCACGCGAAATTCCGGCTCGAGGTTGAACAGGTTCTTGAACACCCCCTGCACCTTGCTGATGGATTCGCCGATCGCGATCTTGCCGCCCAAGGTGCGACGCAGGTAGGGCGCGGCGGACAGGTGGTCAGCATGGGCGTGGGTTTCCAGCAGCCACTGCACGTGCAGGCCATGCTCTCGCACAAAGGCAATCACCTTGTCGGCCTGGGCGGTGTCGGTGCGCCCGGACGCCGGGTCGTAATTGAGCACCGAGTCGACGATGGCACAAGGGCCGCCATCGGCTTCATAGACGATATAGGTGTAGGTCGACGATGCGTCATCCAGAAAGGCTTGAATCAACGCTGGCATGGCGGCCGCCTCTGTTAGGAAAAAGTGCTGAAGAAAAAAGTAGTTACAATCAGTTTACGTTTACACATAATGTTTTGAGCTTAAGTGACATAAAGGACCCGAGGCAAATGGAATCTACGTTGAGTGAGGGCGAGGTCGCCCAGTTGCGTGCATCGGCGTCCAAGGCCTGTGCCTTGCTCAAGGCCCTGGCCAATGAAGACCGCTTGTTGATCCTGTGCCAGTTGACCCAGGGCGAGCGCAACGTCGGTGAGCTGGAAGCCTTGACCGGCGTACGCCAGCCCACCCTGTCACAACAGTTGGGCATCCTGCGCGATGAAGGGTTGGTCGCCACCCGTCGGGAAGGCAAATACATTTTTTACGGGCTGGCCAGCCACGAAGTGATTCAAGTGATGAAGACCCTGTCCGGCCTGTATTGCGGCGCGGTCATAAAAAGCTGGGCGTGACGCCATCCGGCAGCGACCCTTGTGTGCATTGACTCAAAAAGGCAGTAGACAATGACCGAACAACACTGGGGACCCACCATCAGTGGCGATATCGTAGTCATCGGCGGCGGCTCGGCAGGCATCGGCCTGCTGGCCAGCCTGCTCAAGCGCGACCCGCACCTGAACATCACCCTCATCGAACCTAACGACTACCACTGCTACCAGCCGGCCTGGACCCTCGTCGGCGGCGGCGCCTACGACCTGCAAAAGACCCGCCGGCCCCTGGCCGATGTGCTACCCAATGGCGTTAGCTGGGTGCAGGCCGCCGTCAGCGAACTGCTGCCCGATGAGAACACCCTGGTGCTCGACAGCGGCCAGCGCGTCACCTGGAAGAACCTCATCGTCTGCCCCGGCCTGCGCCTGGCCTGGGAAAGAATCGAAGGCCTGCAAGACACCCTGGGCCAACACGGCGTCACCTCCAACTACAGCTATGAACACGCCGCGTACACCTGGCAGTTGGTGCAGCAGCTCAAGGGCGGCAAGGCGTTGTTCACCCAGCCGGCCATGCCGATCAAATGCGCCGGTGCGCCGCAAAAAGCCATGTACCTGTCCTGCGACCACTGGCTCAAGCAGGGCAACCTCAAACACATCGACGTCGAATTCAACCTGGCCGGTGCCGTGTTGTTTGGTGTGCCGACCTTTGTGCCGCCCTTGATGAAGTACGTCGAAAAATACAACGCGCGCCTGGCGTTCAATTCCAACCTGGTGAAAGTCGATGGCCCGGCGCGCAAAGCCTGGTTTGAAGTCAAAGACGCCGAAGGCAACGCGACGGTCGAAGAGAAAACCTTCGACATGCTCCACGTCGTACCGCCGCAGGTCGCCCCGGATTTTATCCGCGAAAGCCTGCTCGCCGATGCCGCCGGCTGGTGCGAAGTGAACCCCCACAGCCTGCAGCACCTGCGCTACCCGCACATCTTTGGCCTGGGCGATGTATGCGGCACCACCAACGCCAAGACGGCGGCAGCGGTGCGCAAGCAAATCGTGGTGGTGGCCGAAAACCTGCTGGCCCTGCGCAAACAGGCACCTTTGCCGCTCAAGTACGACGGCTACGGTTCCTGCCCACTGACGGTGGAGAAGGGCAAGGTGGTGCTGGCCGAGTTTGGCTATGGCGGCAAGTTGCTGCCGACTTTTCCCCTTGATCCTACTCGGGCACGCCGTTCGATGTGGTTCCTCAAGGCCACGCTGCTGCCGTGGTTCTACTGGAACGGCATGCTCAAGGGCCGCGAGTGGCTGACCCGCCTGAGCAAGGTGGACTGAATGCTGCTCGCCAGTCTGTTAGGGGTATTGATGGGCCTGGTCATGGGTTTGACCGGCGCGGGCGGCGGCATCCTCGGAGTGCCGGCGCTGGTGCTGGGGCTGGGCTTGACCATGACCCAGGCCGCGCCCGTGTCATTGCTCGCGGTGGGCGCAGCGGCAGCGGTGGGGGCCATTGATGGCTTGCGTCATGGCCTGGTGCGTTACCGCGCGGCACTACTGATCGCCTTGCTCGGCGCGCTGTTTTCGCCGTTGGGCGTATTCGTCGCCCACCAACTCTCGGAACCGGTGCTGATGGGCCTGTTCAGCGCGCTGATGGTGCTGGTGGCCTGGCGCATGCTGCAACGGGAAAAGCGCGAGGCCGGGCCGAGTGACCATGGCGCGGCGTCGTGGGGCCAGAAGAATTGCATGCTCAACCAGCAGACCGGGCGCCTGGCCTGGACCGCCAAATGCAGCGCCACCCTCGCAGCGTTGGGCGCGGTGACCGGCGCCGTGTCGGGTTTGCTGGGCGTGGGTGGCGGCTTCCTGATTGTACCGGCGTTCAAGCAACTGACCGACGTGCAGATGCGCGGCATCGTCGCCACTTCCTTGATGGTGGTGAGCCTGCTGTCGCTGATCGGCGTGGCCGGTGCCTTTCATGCGGGCGTGAGTATCGAGCCAGTGGGTTGGGTGTTTATCGGCGCGAGTATCGTCGGCATGTTGGCGGGACGGCGGTTGTGTTCGGTGATCCCCGCGCGGGCCTTGCAAGTGGGGTTTGCTAGCCTGTGTGTGGTGGTGGCAGTCGGTATGTTGCTTAAAGCCTCTCTCTAAGAACGGCATGGATTGCAGTGTGGGAGCGGGCTTGCTCGCGAAGGCGTCGTGTCAGTCAATGCATCAGCAACTGATCTACCGCATTCGCGAGCAAGCCCGCTCCCACATTTAGCTGTGTCTGCCTGGGGATCAAATGCGTCCACGAGATGGCAACATGAACGCCTCTCAGGTTACTGTTCCTCTGTGTAACGGATTCACCGGCCTTGCACCCCGGCTTACCAAGGTCACCGAATGGATAAATACACCCCCCACACCTGGCAACCCCACGAGCGGCCGAGCCTGCCTGGCTCGCCGTCGACGCCGCTGCACCCTACGCATAAGCGCTGGCTCTTCGCGATGGTCGGCGTGCTGGTGGCAATTACCGGCGGCCTGGGTAACGCCCTGGTCATCGCCAACCTGCAATACCTGCAAGGCGCCCTGGGCGCGACCACCGCGGAAATGGCCTGGCTGCCCGCCGCCTATGTGATGACCAACGTGTGCATGAACCTGCTGCTGGTGAAGTTTCGCCAGCAGTTCGGCCTGCGCGCGTTTACCGAGGTGTTCCTGGTGCTCTACGCGCTGGTGACCTTCGGGCACTTGTTCGTCAATGACCTCAGTTCGGCGATTGCGGTACGGGCCGCCCATGGCATGGTGGGTGCGGCGCTGAGTTCGTTGGGCTTGTACTACATGATCCAGGCATTCCCGGCCAAATGGCGGTTGAAAGCGCTGGTACTGGGGCTGGGCACCGCGCAGCTGGCGCTGCCGCTGGCGCGGCTGTTTTCCGAAGACTTGCTGCAAATCGCTGAATGGCGCGGGTTGTATTTGTTCGAGCTGGGCCTGGCGCTGATCTGCCTGGGTTGTGTGTTCCTGCTCAAGCTGCCGCCGGGCGATCGCTTCAAGACCTTTGAAAAACTCGACTTCCTGACCTTCGCCATCCTCGCCAGCGGCGTGGCCTTGCTCTGCGCGGTGCTGTCTTTGGGGCGCATCGACTGGTGGCTGGAAGCGCCGTGGATCGGCGTAGCCTCGGCCTGCTCCCTGGTGCTGATCATGGCCGGGCTGGCCATCGAGCATAACCGCAGCAACCCCATGCTGATGACGCGCTGGCTGGGCAGCGGCGTGATGATCCGCCTGGCGCTGGCGGTGGTGCTGATTCGCATGGTGCTGTCCGAGCAATCCACCGGTGCGGTGGGGTTCATGCAGATGCTGAACATGAGCTACCAGCAGATGCATACCCTGTACGTGGTGATGCTGGCCGGCGCGATTGCCGGGCTGGTGGTCAGCGCGCTGACGATCAACCCGGCGCACCTGCTGATGCCGCTGATCATCTCCCTGGCGCTGATGGCGACAGGTTCGGTGATGGACAGTTTTTCCAGCAACCTGACCCGCCCGCAGAACCTCTATATCAGCCAGTTCCTGCTAGGCTTCGGCGGTACGTTCTTCCTGGGGCCGACCATGGTGCTGGGCACCAAGAATGTGCTGACCAACCCGCGCAACCTGGTGAGCTTCTCGGTGATGTTCGGCATCTGCCAGAACCTCGGCGGCCTGATCGGCGCGGCGTTGCTGGGCACCTTCCAGATCGTGCGCGAGAAGTACCATTCGAGCATGATCGTCGAGCACCTGACCCTGATCGATCCGCTTGTGGCGGCGCGGGTGCAGAGTGGTGGGGCGGCCTACGGCAAGATCGTCGCCGACCCGGAACTGCGCAACCTCATGGGCATCCGCAGCCTGGCTACGGCGGCCACCCGTGAGGCGAACGTAATGGCTTACAACGATGTCTTCATGCTGATCGCGATTATCGCGATCCTGACCATGCTGTGGATCTTCACCCGCAGCCTGTGGCTGATGAGCACCACCAAGGCGACTCCTCCTGTTCAACCCAGCGGCGCGACTTCATGACCGAACCTTCAACCACCACCACGACCGCCATTGCCGCCACGCCGGAAGGCAGCACGCCACCGGGCGCGGTGCCGACCCAATTGCGGCCTTTGCGCGTGCGTATCATCTCGTCCCTGGGCTTTGCCGCCATCGCCATCATCGGTGTGCTGATCGTGCTGTACGCCTGGCAACTGCCGCCGTTCAGCAGCGCGGTGGAAACCACCGAGAACGCCTTGGTGCGGGGGCAGGTGACGATTATCGGCCCGCAGCTCAGCGGCTATGTGTTCGAAGTGCCGGTGCAGGACTTCCAGTACGTCAAGACCGGCGACCTGCTGGTGCGCCTGGACGACCGCATTTACAAGCAGCGCCTCGACCAGGCCCTGGCGCAACTGGCGGTGCAGAAGGCCTCGTTGGCCAACGTGGTGCAGCAACGCAACAGCGCTGAAGCGACCATCAAGCTGCGCCAGGCCGTGTTGGTCGACAGCCAGGCCCAGGCACGCAAGAGCACTGCGGATTTGCGCCGCAATGAAGAGCTGATCAGCGATGGTTCGGTGTCCAAGCGCGAACTGGACGTGACCCGTGCCGCCAATGCCCAGACCATTGCGGCCGTGGCCCAAGCCCAGGCCAGCCTGGAAATTGCCCGCCAGGATTTGCAGACGGTGATCGTCAACCGCGGCTCCCTGGAGGCCGCTGTCGCGAGTGCCGAGGCGGCGGTGGAACTGGCGCGCATCGACCTGTCCAATACCCGCATCACGGCACCACGGGATGGCCAGCTCGGGCAGATCGGCGTGCGCCTGGGCGCTTACGTCAATTCCGGCGCGCAACTGATGGCGCTGGTGCCCAAGCAGTTGTGGGTGATTGCCAATATGAAAGAAACCCAGATGGACAATGTGCAGGTCGGCCAACCGGTGACGTTCACCGTGGATGCGCTGAACCACCGCAAATTCCATGGCACGGTGCAGCATATTTCCCCGGCGACCGGTTCCGAGTTCAGCCTGTTGCAGGCCGACAACGCCACCGGCAACTTCGTCAAGATCGCCCAGCGGGTACCCGTGCGCATCACCGTAGACCCGGACCAGGCCGAGAGTGAGCGCTTGCGACCGGGGTTGTCGGTGGTGGTGAGTATCGACACGGCTGGGCGCCTGAAAAACAGCCCACCCTGACACTGACGCATCCCCTGCCTGTAGGCGCGAGCTTGCTCGCGAAAGGCTCACAGGCGCCGCGTTCATTCAGAAAACACGCGTTACCGTTGACGTTTTTCGCGAGCAAGCTCGCTCCTACAGTTCAGGCATTTGGAGTGTATTTCAGGTTGAATGCCAGGTGGGTTGACTGGCCTTGTTCCAGCAGTTTCAGGCCAGGCTTGCCCGCCAGGTGATGGGCATTCACCGGATGGCTCACCGGCTCGATGCAAAAAAAATCCAACCCCGGCGGGCAGTACAGCAGGAAGTAATCGGCGCCGCTGGCCTGGCATTCAAGGCGGTAGCCAAGCTCCGGTTGCTCGATCAGGCAGTGCCCATCCCAGCCGCAAAAGCCGTTGTCCACCAGCCCGTCTGGCAGTTCCTTCAGTTGTCGGAAATCCCAATCTTCTGGAACCGATGCCAACCCTGTGGGCAGCTTGGCTGCATCACTCATCCACACCTGACCAGCCCTGGCCTGCAGCCGCGTACCCGGCCGACGCGGCAAGTACGGATGCAAGCCCAGCCCATGCCACGCCGGTTGCTCGGCCAGGTGAGTCACGCACAAATCGATATTCAACTCACCGTTGTTCAAGCGCACCCGCTGGCGGGCGTGATAGGCAAAGGGTATTTCGCAGCGCAGCTCCAATACCACTTCATGTTCTGACTGGCTTATCACCTGCCACGGCTGCTGCCAGGCCGAACCGTGAATCGGCAGAGGGTCAGTGAGGCTATTGGGTGCCAGTGCCAGCCAGCCATCGGGGTTGTCGAACCCACCGCTGGCAATCCGGTTGGACCAGGGTGCTAATGGATAGCAGCCCAGCTTGCCCGGCAGCCCGGTATTGATCGCTTGCTCATCGCTGTGCCGCAACAGCGGTTGCCCGGTGGCGCGCACCGTCCAGTTGACTAGGCTGCCGCCGATGGCGGGGGCGAGCACCAGTTGGGTGTATTGATCAGTAAGCTCAATCACGATTGACCTGCCTCATGAAGTCAAAATAAACACTGAGGATTCAAATGTGGGAGCTGGCTTGCCTGCGATAGCGGTGTATCAGCCATGAATGCATTGACTGACAGGTCGCCATCGCAGGCAAGCCAGCTCCCACAGTTGCTCACCTTTGTTTCTGAAAGAAGGTTTACAGCACCAAATGAGGCAACCACAGCGACAACGCCGGGATGTAGGTCACCGCAATCAGCACCAGAAACAACACCGCATAAAACGGCAGCAGGGCCTTCACGGTTTTCTCGATACTGGTCTTGCCCACCGCCGCCCCGACGAACAGCACCGCGCCCACCGGCGGGGTAATCAGGCCGATGCCCAGGTTCACCAGCATGATCATGCCAAAGTGCACCGGGTCGACGCCGATGCCCAGGATCACCGGCATCAGAATAGGTGTGAGGATCAGAATCAGCGGCGCCATGTCCATCACCGTGCCGAGCAACAACAGCATGACGTTGATGCACATCAGGATCACGTAGCGGTTGTCCGACAGGGTCAGGAACAGCGTGGTGATCTTCGCCGGGATCTGCATCAGGGTCATGATGTAGCCGAAGCTGGCGGCGAAGGCGATCAGGATCATCACGATGGAAATGGTGCGCACCGTGCGATGCATCAGCTTGGGCAGTTCGCGCCATTTGTAGTCGCGGTAGATGAACATGGTCACGAAGAACGCCCACAACACTGCAATCGCCGCAGACTCGGTGGCGGTGAAGATGCCCGAGAGGATGCCGCCCAGGATGATCACCATGGCCATCAAGCCCCAGAGCGCATCGGCGGCGATCTTCAGCGCCTGCTTCAAGGGGATGACTTCGCCTTTGGGGTAGTCGCGCTTTTTCGCGAAGATCAGGCACAGCACCATCAGGCACGCGCTCATCATCAGGCCCGGCACCACGCCGGCCATGAACAGCGAGGCGATGGAAACCGTGCCGCCCGCTGCCAGGGAGTACAGCACCGAGTTATGGCTGGGCGGCGTCAGCAGCGCCTGCACCGAACCGCTGACGGTCACTGCAGTGGCGAATTCGCGTGGGTAACCACGTCGTTCCATTTCCGGAATCAGCACCGAGCCGACCGAGGCGGTATCGGCCACGGACGAACCGGAAATCGCGCCAAAAAACGTCGAAGCCATGATATTGACCAGCGACAACCCGCCACGCACAAAGCCCACCAGCACCCCGGCAAAGGCCACCAGGCGCCGCGACATACCGCCCTCGGCCATGATCGCCCCGGCCAGCACGAAGAACGGAATCGCCATCAGCGAAAACTTGTTCACCCCACCGGCAATCTGAATCATCAGGGCCTGGAACGGGATGTCGATCCACCACGCGCCAATCAGCGCCGACAGCCCCAATGCATAGGCCACCGGCATGCCGATCAGAATCAATACAACAAAGCTGCCCAACAGAATCAATGCGTCCATATCAGGCAGCCCCTTCGTTTTCTTCAACCAGGTCGAAACGTACGACCTTGCGGTTGCTCTGGTCACCGAGCAGCAGCTTTTCGACCACGAACACCAGGGTCAGCACGCCGCCAATCGGGATCGGCATATAGGTAATGCCCACGCGCAGGGTAGGGATGGCGCTCATGAACTGGTTCCAGGTGGACAGGCACAGCTTGGCGCCCCAAATCGTCATGAATACGCAGATGGTGCCCATCAGCAGTTGCGAGAGGATGCCGACGAAACGGCGTTGGGCGGGCGGCAAGCGGTCAGTGATCATCGCCACCGACATGTGCGCACCGGCACGATAGCTGGCAGCGGCGCCGATAAAGGTGAACACCAGCATCAGCAGGATGGCGGTGGGCTCCGGCCAGCTGGAACCGGTGCCGAGGGCGTAGCGGGTGAAGATGCCCCAGGGGATGATCAAGGCGACCCCCAATACCGAAAGGCCGGCGACCCAGATGCAGGTCATGTAGAGGCGGTCATTGAAGCGCAGCAGTAAAGTCTTCATGGCGTTCACCGTGACCGGGCGCGTCGATACCGACCGCGCCGGGCCTTATGCAGGGGCAGGGGAGGTTATTGAACCGCGTCGATGCGCTTGATCATGTCTGCATACGGCGCACCGTACTTGGCACGCACCGCGGCGGTGGCCTCATAGAAGGGCTTTTTATCGACCGTGATGAACTCCACGCCGGCCTTCTTGAGTTTTTCTTCACTGCTGGCGGACTTGGCGTCCCAGAGCACGCGCTCATCGGCCTGGGCGGCCTTGGCGGCGGCCTTGACCATGTCCTGTTGGGCGGCGTCGAGCTTGTTCCAGGTGATTTTCGACATCACGATAGGTTCAGGCAGGATCAGGTGTTCGGTGAGGGTGTAGTACTTGGCGTTCTGGAAATGGTTGTGTTCCAGCAAGGTCGGCGGGTTGTTTTCCGCGCCGTCGATGACCCCGGTCTGCAGGGCGCTGAAGATCTCGCCGGTGTCCATGGCAATGCCGTTGGCGCCCATGGCGTTGAAGGCTTCGATGAAAATCGGGTTGCCTTGCACGCGGATCTTCATGCCCTTGAGGTCTTCGATCTTGCGCACCGGTTTCTTGGTATAGAGGTTGCGCGTGCCGCCATCCATCCAGGCCAGGGCCACCAGGCCGAACTCGGAGTTGGTGATCTTGGCGAGGATCTCGTCACCGATCTCGCCGTCGATGACCTTGCGCATATGTGCCTGATCGCGGAACACGAACGGCAGGTTGAACACGTTCACGTCCGGCACCACCGGGCCGACGATACCGAGGCTGACGCGGGTCATCTGCACGGCGCCGACCTGGGCCTGTTCGACCACTTCCTTCTCGGAGCCCAGCACACCGCCGGGGAAGTACTTGAAGGTCAGCTCGCCGTTGCTCGCCTTGGTCAGGGCCTTGCCCATGTTCTCTTCGGCGACCACGGTGGGGTAGCCGGCGGGGTGGATGTCGGCAAACTTGATTTCCAGCGCGTGGGCGGCGCTGCTGAGGGTGAAGATTGCAGCGGCGAGCAAGGTGCGTTTGAAGTCCATGGAAGTCACTCCTGTCTTGTTATTGTTGTATTCAAGGCACAGCGATTAAACGATGAAGCGGGGTTCGGGCAGCCCTTGGACGCCGGGGTTGAGGGCGAACACGCCTCCGGACAGCGACTGTTCACTCGGGTCGTCACGGATGGAGGTGACGTACAAAGTGTCCAGGCGACTGCCACCGAAGGCGCACATGGTGGGTTTTTTCACCGGCACGCTCAGGGAGCGGTCCAGGCGACCGTCGGGGGTGAAACGGTGAATCAGCCCGGCGTCGTTGGCGCAGATCCAGTAGCCGCCCTCGGCGTCCACGGCCGCACCGTCGGGACGCCCGGGGAAGTCGTTCATATCAATGAATACGCGGCGATTGGACGGCGTGCCGGTCTCGATGTCGTAGTCGAACGCCCAGACCTGTTGCACCTTCGGGTGCGAATCGGAGGCGTACATCGTGCGGCCATCGGGGCTGAAGGCCAGGCCATTGAGGGTGATGAACCCGTCCAGTTGCGCGTGGGGCGCAGCCCCGGACGCATAGCGATAAAGGACGCCCTCGGCGGCGTTCAAGCCCATGTCCAGCACCATGCTGCCGGCCCAGAAGCGGCCCTGGCGATCGCAGCGGCCATCGTTCAAGCGCATGTCCGGGCGTGAATGCTCGATGCTGGCCAGCGGCGTGGTGTCGAGGCTGCCGTCGTTGTGGGGCGTGAGCTGGAAGAAGCCAGTTTCCATGCCGGCCACCCAGTTACCCGTGTTGGTGCGGGCAATACAGGCGAGCATTTGCGGGGCTTTCCACGCCGCCAGATGGCCGGTGGAGGCGTTCCAGCGTTGCAGGCCGCCGTTGGGGATATCCACCCAATACAGCGCGTTTTCTTCGGGCACCCACACCGGGCATTCGCCCACGGCGTTACGGGCGTCGACAATCAATTCAGCACGCATGGTCATTCCCTTGGGTTGCTGGGCACTCAGTCACCGAATGGCCCCGCCGCGCAGAACGCACCGCCCTGGTAGACCTTGGCCGGGTCATCGGCGGCCACGGGCGGTTGGGCTTCGACCTCGGCGCGGAACACTTCGGAGCTGTCCTTGGGCGCAAAGCCCAGATGCGCGGCGTAGCGGTTGTCCCACCAGGTATCGAGGTTGGCCGACATGCCGTACACCACGGTATGGCCGACGTTGGGCGTGTACAGCGCGCGTTCGAGCAGTTGGGTCAGGTCGTCGAAGCTCAGCCAGGTGTGCATCATCCGGCGGTTCTGCGGTTGCGGGAACGAGGAGCCGATACGGATGCTCACGGTCTCGATGCCGTAGCGGTCGAAGTAGAAACTGGCCATGTCTTCGCCGTAGGATTTGGACAGGCCGTAGTAACTGTCGGGGCGGCGTGGGGAGTGGGCGTCGAGTTGTTCACCCTGTTTGTAGAAACCGATCACGTGGTTGGAACTGGCGAAGATCACCCGCTTGACCCCGTGGCGGCGGGCGGCTTCGTAGATATGGAAAATGCCACTGATGTTCGCGCCCAGCACCTCTTCGAACGAGCGCTCCACTGACACGCCGCCAAAGTGCAGGATAGCGTCGACGCCCTCTACCAACTGATGCACGGCGTGTTTGTCGGCCAGGTCGCAGGTGTGCACTTCTTCGCGAGCATCGGTGGCGGGGGCCATTTCAGCGATATCCGAAAGGCGCAGCACCTGGGCATAAGGCCGCATGCGTTCACGCAGGACTTTGCCCAGGCCGCCGGCGGCACCGGTAAGCAGCAGGCGGTTGAAAGGAGTGGGAGTGGTGAGGGTCATGGGCCTTCCAGATTTTTGTTGTAGGTTGTCGTATGACTATGCGGAAATAGTGTTAGGGATTTCTGGTGTTGTCAACTTCCTTCCAGGCGCATGAGATCAAATGTGGGAGCTGGCTTGCCTGCGATAGCGGTGAGTCAGAAAAGAATGTGGTAACTGACCCGCCGCTATCGCAGGCAAGCCAGCTCCCACATCGATATGTGGCACCTTTGAGATCGGATTTGCCTTTGGAGCTACAGCAACGAAATCGGATAGCTGATAAAAATCCGGTTCTCATCGAACTCGTTATTGCTGAAGTCCCGGCGCATGGTCGAGTTGCGCCACTTCACATTGAGGTTCTTCAGCGCACCGCTCTGCACCGTGTAGGCCAGCTCCGACTCACGCCCCCATTCCTTGCCGTCGGTGATCGCCCCGGTGTGTACGTTGCTGCCGCTGATATAGCGGTTCATCAGGGTCAGCCCCGGAACCCCGAGCACCACAAAGTTAAAGTCATGGCGCACCTGCCAGGACTTTTCCTTGGCGTTGTCGTAGCTGGCGTTGTAGCTGTCGTTGGCCAGGGTGCCGCCGCTGGTGCCGTTGATGCGCATCCAGGCGCTGTCGCCGCTGAGTTTTTGCAGGCCGACGTAGAAGGTGTGGCCGTTGTATTTAGCTGAGAGCAGGGCGAACAGGGTTTTGTTATCGAGGTCGCCGGCCAGGGCGCTGCCGTCTTCCTTGCCGTTGAAGAAGCCGAAGTTGGCCCCCAAGGTCCAGTCGCCCACCGGCTGGCTGTGGGTGAGGTTGAGGTACTGCTGCTGGTAGATATCAGTCAGTTCGGCGTACCACAGGCCGACCTGGGTATGTTTGTCATTGAAGGTGTATTCGCCGCCACCGAAGTTGAAACGGTCCGAGGTGAACGCGGCTTTGCCGTTCATGAACATGTCTTCCATGCTCGCGTCGTTGCGCGGGCTGTTGCCGCGAAACTGGCCACCGTAGAGCGTCAGGCCGGCGATTTCATTGGAGGTGATTTGGCCGCCGCGAAAGGTCTGGGGCAGGGAACGGCCATCATCGGAACGCAGGATCGGCAGCACCGGCATCCATTCGCCAACCTTCAACTCGGTTTTCGACAGCCTGGTTTTCAGTGCGACACCCAGGCGCCCGAAATTGTCGGCGGGGCGGCCATCGTCATGTACCGGTAGCAGTTGCGTGCCGGCGGTGCCTTTGCCGCCATCGAGCTTTTGCGAATACAGGCCCAACACGTCTATCCCGAAGCCGACCGTGCCCTGAGTAAAGCCGGACTTGGCATCGAGGATAAAATTCTGCGTCCACTCTTCGGCCTTGCCCTGGGGGTTGGTCGGGTTGGTGAAGTTGCGGTTGAAGTAGGCATTACGCAGATTGAGCGTGGCCTTGGCGTCGTCGATAAAGCCTTCGGCATGGGCACCCAGCGGCAGGGTGACGGCCAGGCTGCCGAGACCGAGAAGGCCCAGGCGCGTGCAGGAATGGCGGGCGGATTGACTCACAGTGAGGCTCCCTTTGTTTTGTTGTTTTTATTATTTGTTATACGTCGTCGTACAACATTGAGCGCGATATTTGCGAGGTTTTGAGGGTGTGTCAAGCAGAAGTTATACGATGACTTGGGTGAAACGATTCAACTGATGGGGCACGGTCAGTGTGGGAGCTGGCTTGCCTGCGATGGCGGCGAATCAGACAGTATGCAGTCACTGATCCACCGCCATCGCAGGCAAGCCAGCTCCCACATTGATTGCATTGCACAAGACTTTTCAGCCAGCCATGACCATCGGCGGCAGGGTGCCAAGCAGGGAAACCGCCGCCACCGCTGCAAGGCCCAGCAGCCACTCCATCATCACACTGGCTTTCAAACTGCCCAGGCGTTGCTCGCATCGCTTGATACGCAACCGGTTCAGCAGCGCCAACCCCAGCATGCCCAGTACCAGCCCCACCTTGATCAGCAAAATCAAGGCAAACCCTTGGAAGAACGGTGTGGGCCACAGTTGTCCGGTGAGCACGCGTATGTTGATCAGACCGGTCACCAGCAGGCCGCCGACCAGGCCATATCCCACACCACTGAAGCGACGCAAAATCGGCTCCAGGCGCTGGCCTTGCGCATGCCTGAAGATCAGCACCAACACCAGCAACCCCCCGAGCCAGGCCCCAACGCACAGCAGGTGCACCACCTGGTTAAGGATCAGCAACTGCCCATTCAGCCCATCGAGCATGGCGCCGTGACCTACGGGTGCCAGGGTTGCCAGCAGCAGGGCGAGCAGCGGTAAGCGTAAGGCCGGCCAGGGCTTGATCAGCACGATCACCAGCAGCAGGTTCAGCAACAGATGCCAGGCCCATACCTGGCCAAAAAAGGTCTTGCCCAGCACCAACTGGAGGGTGGCCGGTTGTAGCGCCGCGTCCCAACTGCCTGCCATGCTGGCGGTGATCAACAGCAACCACACAACACCGGTGACGAGCCCCAACCCCGCCAGGCCGCGGGTGATGCGCAGCAGTTGCCGGTCCAGTGTCGGTTGCACATGAGCGCCGAGCAGCCAGGGCCTGAACGCCCAGGCCCCGAACATCAGCAGCACAACACAAAAATGCAGGAAGCGGCACAGCACCAGCAGGGTTGCCATGGGTTATTGGCCGACCTTGAAGCTGTAAGTGCCTCCGCTTTTGTGAGTGTCGACGGACACTGCATGCCATTCGACTTTATAGGTGCCGCTTGCCAGCGCAGCGGCAGGCGTGACCACCAGGGTTTTCTTGTCGGCGTCCGGGGTTTCCAGGCCCTTGATCGCAATTTCGGTGCCGTCCTTGCTCAGGGACACCTTGGTGAAGGTGGCTTCGACGCCTTCGCTGAAGGTCAGGCGCAGGTCTTTCGGCGCGGCGACATTGCTGTCAGCCGCAGGCTCAGCGCTCTTGAGGTGGGCGTGGGCAAACGCCGTGGAGGCGCCCAGCAGGGCAGTGAACAGGACAGCAGCGGTCAGGGACTTCTTGAGCAACATTGTTCAATACCAATCAGAGGACAGGAGCCGGCAGTGTACGAAGTTTCGGCTTGGCCTGTCGCCCCGATCTAGAGCCGGTGGTAGTCTTTAGGCCGTGTTGTTGTCAGGGAGCCCTTATGGGCAATCACAAGATCGGAATTCGTCGGGTCAACGTCGAGAAAATCCTGCTGGCGGCGGAGAAGGTCTTCGCCAACAAGGGCTATGGCAGCACCGCCATGGCCGACATCGCCGAAGAAGCGCAACTGCCGCGCTCCAACCTGCATTACTACTTCACCACCAAGGGCGAGCTGTACAGCGCGGTGCTGTTCGACCTGCTGGAATTGTGGAAGCAGGACGCCCTGAGCTTTGAAACCTTCGACGACCCCCGTGTAGTGCTCAGCAGCTACATCCGCGCCAAGATGCAGCGCTCGCGCACGCGCCCCTATGGCTCCAAGGTCTGGGCCAATGAAATCATCCACGGCGCGCCCACACTCGGTGAAGCCCTGGATGAAAGCCTGTACGACTGGGCCAAGATGAAGGAAGCGAAGATTCGCCAATGGGTGCAAGACAAACGCATCCTGCCGGTGGAACCGTCGAGCCTGCTGTACATGATCTGGGCCTCGACCCAGCACTATGCCGACTTCGACCACCAGGTGAAGATTTTGAATGATCACCAGCCGTTGTCGGACAGGCAGTTCGAGAAGGCCATTCAGACCGTGACCGGTGTGATTTTGCGCGGGATTGGCTTGGAGCCTTGAGCCTTGTAGTGAGGCTCAGGGCCGTATCGCAGCATAGGTATCTACACAATTTTGGTGCGACGCGGGACCTGTTGCGAGGGAGCTTGCTCCCGTGACGGCCCTGCAGCCGACGCTTATCTATCTGACGCGCCGTAGTCCAAATGTGGGAGCTGGCTTGCCTGCGAAGATGGCCTAACAGTCAACACAGTTGGACCGTGTACATATCCATTCCTGCGGTAACGGCCACCTAGGGTTCCGCCCTGACGGCGGCTCACTTTTGAACAGCGCAAAAGTAAGCAAAACGCTCTTGCCCCACCACTCGGCACCTCGCTTAGGCTCGGTGTGCCCGTAATCCGCCAGTGATTTGGGGGGCCGCCGCCACGCGCCATCCATGGCGCGGGGCGGCTAAACCGGCATCCCTGCCGGTTTACCCCCCAAATCCCTGTCGAATTCCGGCCAGCGTGGTTTAACGGGGCGCCTAAGATCAAGAGCGACTCGCTTCGCATCGTGGAGTGGGTGGCTGGGCGCGGTCAACTGTGGGAGCTGGCTTGCCTGCGATAGCGACCTAAAGAACTACACTGCCTCCCGATAAGGATTGCGCGGGTCCTGCGTCCAGTTCAAAAACGGCTTGCCGGTATCGATCGGCACCATCTCGATGCAGTCGGCCACCGGGCAAGTGATCTGGCACAGGTTGCAGCCCACGCACTCATCGTCGATCACCTCATACAGATGCGTGCCATCGGCCTGCTTCAAGCTGGCAATGGCCTGGTGCGAGGTGTCCTCGCAGGCAATATGGCAACGCCCACAGCCAATGCACGCCTCTTGGTCTATCTTGGCGATGACCTGGTAGTTGATGTCCAGGTACTTCCAGTCGGTGGTATTGCCCACCGCCCGCCCGGAAAACGCTTGCAGGTTGGCATGGCCCTGGCTGTCCATCCAGCGCGACAAGCCGTCCTTCATCTCTTCAACGATGCGAAACCCATGCAGCATCGCCGCCGTGCACACCTGCACCGCGCCGCAGCCCAGGGCAACAAACTCCGCCGCATCCCGCCAGGTGCCGATACCGCCGATGCCGCAGATCGGCAGGCCGTGGGTCTGTGGGTCGCGGGCGATTTCGGCAACCATGTTCAACGCAATCGGCTTGACCGCCGAGCCGCAGTAACCGCCATGGGTGCTCTGGGTGCCGACCACCGGCAGCGCGACCATACGCTCCAGGTCCACGCTGGTGATGGAGTTGATGGTGTTGATCAGCGACACCGCATCCGCGCCGCCGCGATAGGCCGCCCGCGCCGCCACGCGGATGTCGGTGATGTTCGGCGTGAGCTTGACGATCACCGGCAGCGAGCAATACGTCTTGCACCAGCGCGTCACTTGCTCCACGTACTCCGGCACCTGGCCGACGGCGGCGCCCATGCCCCGTTCGGGCATGCCGTGGGGGCAGCCGAAGTTCAGCTCAATGCCGTCGCAGCCGGTCGCCTCCACCAAGGGCAGGATGTTTTTCCAGGACGCTTCGACACAAGGCACCATCAGCGAGACGATCAGCGCGCGGTCCGGCCAGTCCTTTTTCACCTGGGTGATTTCCCGCAGGTTGATCTCCAGGGAACGGTCGGTGATCAGTTCGATATTGTTAATGCCCAGCACTTCACGGTTGGCGCCATAGTGCGCGGAGTAGCGCGACGACACGTTCACCGCTGCCGGGTCTTCCCCCAGGGTTTTCCACACCACGCCACCCCAGCCGGCCTCGAAGGCGCGCACCACGTTGTAGGCTTTGTCGGTGGGCGGCGCGGAGGCCAGCCAGAACGGATTGGGCGCTTTGATACCGGCGAATACAATCGAGAGATCGGCCATTACGCAGCCTCCACAGTCAGCATGAGTTGGGCATGCATGGCTTCGGCGGCCCGCTTGCCATGTTGTACCGCCTGCACGGTGAGGTCCTGGCCGAGGCTGACGCAGTCGCCGCCGGCATACACCCCAGGGATGCTGGTGCGCAGTTGCTCATCGACGAAGATACGCTCGCCGACGCGGTGCAGTTGCTGGGCCAGCGGATCGTGCAGGGCGTCGTTGTCGAAGCCTTGCCCGATCGCCTTGAAGATCGCGTCAGCAGCCAGTTCGAAGGTTTCCCCGGTCGGCAGCAGGCGACCGTTTTCCAGGCGGGTGCGGGCAAAGCGCATGCCGCGCACGCGGCCTTGGTCGTCGAGTAGCACCTCGTCGGGTTGGGCCCAGGTCAACAGCCGGACTTGATTGGCCTTGGCGATGTCCTGTTCGTGGTGGGTCGCGCCCATGTCGGCCAGGCCACGGCGGTATACCAGGTTGACATCGCGGGCGCCGAGGCGGGCCATTTGCACGGCCATGTCGATGGCGGTGTTGCCGGCGCCGAGCACGATGCAGCGGTCGGCCAGGGGCAGTTGGGTGAGGTCGTCGGCCTGGCGCAGTTCGCGGATATAGTCGGTGGCGGCGAGCAGGCCGGGGGCATCCTCACAGGGCAGGCCCAGCTGTTTGCTGGCCGCGAGACCCAGGCCGAGGAACACCGAATCGAACTGCTGGTGCAGTTCGCTCAAGGTCAGGTTGTCGCCCAGGCGCTGGCCGTGGCGAACCTCGATGCCGCCAATCTGCAGGAGGAAATCCAGCTCCTTCTGGGCGAAGTCGTCCACCAGTTTGTATTTGGCGATTCCGTATTCATTCAGTCCGCCGGCTTTTTCCCGCGCTTCGAAAATCACCACGTCATGACCGTGCAAGGCGGCGCGGTGAGCGCAGGCCAAACCGGCGGGCCCGGCGCCGACCACGGCGATGCGCTTGCCGGTGGGCGCGGCGCGTTGGAACGGGTGTTCGCTGAAGTGCGCATTGTCGATGGCGTAGCGTTGTAGCAGGCCGATCAGCACAGGGGCGCATTCTTCGGCGTTATTGCGTACGCAGGCTTGCTGGCAGAGGATTTCCGTCGGGCACACCCGCGCGCAACTGCCACCGAGGATGTTGGCCGAGAGGATCTTCTGCGCGGCCCCTTGTACGTTGTCGGTGTGGATATTGCGGATGAACGACGGAATGTCGATCTCGCTGGGGCACGCATTCACACAAGGCGCGTCGTAGCAGTACAGGCAGCGCGAGGCTTCCAGTTGGGCCTGGCGGGCGTTGAGCGGCGGTGCCAGGTCGGTGAACTGGCTGGCAAGGGTGGCCCCGTCTTCGCGGGGGTGGGGAAGGTGGGTCAGGGTCTGGATCACGGTGTCGGCCTCACGGTTATTGAGGTGCTGCCTCTGATGGGCATTGGTTTTTTGTTGCCTGTACTGGCCTCTTCGCGAGCAAGCCCGCTCCCACATTCCACCGCATTTGTCCTGTTGAAACGGGATCAAATGTGGGCGCGGGCTTGCTCGCGAAGGGGGCTTCAGCGGTTCACGGCCACCGGCTTGGAAAGCGCGGCCCGCTTGCTCAACTGCTCGAACACCGACGGATACGCCGGCCGCTCTACATACCGTCCGGCGCCTCGCTCGGCGCGCAGGTCACCATCGGCCCACACCAGCTTGCCCTGGCTGATGGTGTGGCTGGGCACGCCGCGCACGGTCTTGCCTTCGAAGATGTTGAAGTCCACCTGCTGATGGTGGGTCTTGGCCGAAATGGTCCGCGTGCCCTCCGGGTCCCATAGCACCAGGTCGGCATCGGCGCCTACGCGTATCGCGCCTTTGCGGGGGTAGAGGTTGAAGATTTTTGCGGTGTTGGTGGAGGTCAGCGCGACAAATGCCTGCATCGACAAACGCCCGGTATTGACGCCTTCGTGCCACAGCAGCGCCATGCGGTCTTCAATGCCGGCGGTGCCGTTGGGGATCTTGCTGAAGTCATCACGCCCGGCGGCTTTTTGCTCGGCGCAGAAGCAGCAGTGGTCGGTGGCGGTGGTGTGCAGGTTGCCCGCTTGCAGGCCATGCCACAGTGCCTCCTGGTGCCCGCGCGGGCGGAATGGCGGGCTCATCACGTAGCCAGCGGCGGTCTGCCAGTCGGGGTGCTGGTACACACTGTCATCGAGCAACAGGTGGCCGGCGAGCACTTCGCCGTACACTGCCTGGCCCTTGCCTCGGGCATAGGTGATTTCATCCAGGGCTTCCTTCGTCGACACATGCACCAGGTACAGCGGCGTGCCGATGGTCTCGGCAATCCGGATGGCGCGGCTGGCCGCTTCGCCTTCCACTTGGGAGGGGCGCGACAACGGATGGGCTTCCGGCCCGGTGATGCCCTGGGCCATCAACTTGCGTTGCAGGTGATACACCAGCTCGCCATTTTCAGCATGCACGGTGGGCACCGCGCCGAGTTCCAGGCAGCGTTCGAAACTGGCAACCAAGGTGTCGTCGGCCGCCATGATCGCGTTCTTGTAGGCCATGAAATGCTTGAAGCTGTTGATGCCGTGATGGCTGACCAACTCGGCCATTTCCTGGCGTACCTGCTCGCTCCACCAGGTGATCGCTACATGAAACCCATAGTCGGCGGCAGACTTTTCGGCCCAGCCGCGCCACTGGTGGAAAGCTTCCATCAGCGACTGCTGCGGGTTGGGAATCACGAAGTCGATGATCGACGTGGTACCACCGGCCAAGCCTGCCGCCGTGCCACTGAAAAAGTCTTCACTGGCCACGGTGCCCATGAAGGGCAGTTGCATATGGGTATGGGGGTCGATGCCGCCCGGCATCAAGTATTGGCCGCTGCCATCGAGTACTTCGCAGCCTGCGGGAATATCCAGATTCGTGCCAATGGCGCGAATTAGACCCTCTGCGCATAACACGTCGGCGCGGTAACTTTCATCATGGGTAATAACGGTGGCGCCACGGATCAACAGCGACATGTCGAGTTCCTCACAGGCTTGACCGGCTTGTGCCAGTTCTAAGTGTTGTAATACTGCGTACCGGTGATGGGTTAATTCCTGTCATCGGTGACAGGAATAGAAACTAGCCCGAGTTTTTCGAATGAGCAAGAAGATTTTTCGCAAGCCTTTATAGTTTTTATCTTATTGATATACATAAGAAAAATCCTATTTTCACCAAAATGAAGCACGCCCACCCTGTTTTGACGCACTTGACAGGTTCTTGATCTGATCAATATTTCTTATTGCAAATCAGGCGCTTGAGATATGCCGCTTGACGGCGTCGAGAAATAAAAATAATTGTGATGCACCAGATTGAGACCTGAGGGTTCGAGCAACTTGTGAGTTGTTTAGCCTGACGCAGACGGCACGTACCGCAGGCTCAATTGGAAAGCTGATAAACATCAGCACGTTATATAAGCGGTGCGGGTTCAGAGGCGGTTGTCGGCACGGTTATTGAGTGCACGGGCAGTTGGCCGGAACCCTGGATGTCATGTTGTCGATGCGGTACTCCGGCCACCTGAACCTAGCGTGCAGGTGAGCAACAATAATTTTAAAAAAACCGTGGAGCGGCCATGCAACAGAACAGATCGCAAGTCATCGAGCGCAACGGCCTGTACGAACTCGACGCCGGCCCCGACGTCCTCGACAGCCCTCGCTACAACCACGACATGGCACCTACCAAAGTGCACGAGCGCACTTGGAACAAATGGCACATCACGGCGCTATGGGTCGGTATGTCGATCTGCGTGCCCACCTACACCCTGGGCGGGGTGCTCACGGCGTATTTCGGGCTGTCGGTGGGGGAGGCGCTGGTAGCGATCCTGCTGGCCAATATCGTGGTGTTGATCCCGCTGACCCTCAACGCGTTTCCCGGCACCAAGTACGGCATTCCGTTTCCGGTGCTGTTGCGTTCGTCCTTCGGCATCCTCGGTTCCAACGTACCGTGCCTGATCCGCGCGCTGGTGGCCTGCGGCTGGTTTGGTATCCAGACGATGTTCGGCGGGCTGGCGATCCACCTGTTCCTGGGCTCGATTTTCGACGGCTGGAAAGCCCTCGGCGGTACTGGTGAGGTGATTGGTTTCATGCTGTTCTGGTGCTTGAACCTGTGGGTGGTGCTGCGCGGCGCCGAGTCGATCAAGCGCCTGGAAACCTTGTCGGCGCCGCTGTTGGTCGCCGTGGGCGTTGGGCTGTTGGTATGGGCGATGCCGAACGTGTCCCTCAGCGAGCTGATGGCGATCCCACCCAAGCGCCCCGAAGGCGCCAGCCTCACCGGTTACTTTATGGCGGGGCTTACGGCGATGGTGGGTTTCTGGGCCACGTTGTCGCTGAACATTCCCGACTTCAGCCGCTACGCCAACAGCCAGAAAGACCAGATTCTGGGGCAGATCTTCGGCTTGCCGTTGACCATGTTCCTGTTCGCCGCCCTCGGCGTGGTCATGACCGCCGCCTCGGTGAAACTGGTGGGGGTCAGCGTCTCCGACCCGGTGAGCCTGATCGGTCATATCCAGAGCCCGGTGTGGGTGGCCATCGCCATGGCGCTGATCATCGTCGCCACTTTATCCACCAACACCGCGGCGAACATCGTCTCGCCCACCAACGACTTCCAGAACATCGCCCCCAAGCTGATCAACCGCACCACGGCGGTGATTCTCACCGGCCTGGTAGGGCTGGCGCTGATGGCCCATGAACTGCTGAAAAAACTCGGGCTGATCGTCTCGGACGTGAGTCTTGAAACCGTGTATTCCAATTGGCTGCTGGGTTATTCGAGCCTACTGGGGCCGATTGCCGGGATCATGGTGGTGGACTACTTCATTACCCGCAGACAACAGTTGGACCTGGCCGGCCTGTACCGCGACGACGTGTACCCGGCCTGGAACTGGAGTGGGTTTGTCGCTTTTGGCGTACCGGTGGTGCTGACGTTGCTGTCGCTGGGCAGCGATGCGTTCAGCTGGTTCTACAGCTACGGCTGGTTCACCGGCTCGGCGTTGGGCGGGGTGTTGTATTACGGGCTCAATGCCAAGCGCGCTAGCAGTCCACTCACCGCCAAATCCCCGTTGTAAACACGGTTCAGGTGGGAGCTGGCTTGCCTGCGATAGCGGACTATCAGTTAAAACCGTGTCGCCTGACACACCGCTATCGCAGGCAAGCCAGCTCCCACAGTTGACCGCGTTAATTCATAAGAACCTGTAGCCTGAGGAGACCCCCATGAACGCTGCCCTCGACGTTCTGCAATCGACCCATCAGCACATCAACCGCGACCGCCTGTGGCAGTCGCTGATGGACCTGGCCAAACTTGGCGCCACCCCCAAGGGCGGTGTGTGTCGCCTGGCCCTCACCGACCTCGACCGCAAGGCTCGGGATCTCTTCGTGCAGTGGTGCGAAGCGGCCGGTTGCACCGTGACCATCGACGGCATCGGCAATATCTTTGCGCGTCGCCCCGGCCGCAACCCCGACCTGCCGCCAGTGATGACCGGCAGCCACATCGACACCCAGCCCACCGGCGGCAAGTTCGACGGTTGCTTCGGCGTGCTGGCCGGCGTGGAAGTGCTGCGCACCCTTAATGACCTCAAGGTGGAAACCGAGGCGCCGCTGGAAGTGGTGGTATGGACCAACGAAGAAGGCTCGCGCTTCCCGCCGTGCATGATGGGCTCAGGGGTGTTTGCCGAGAAGTTCACCCTGGCCGATACCCTGGCCAAAGTGGATGCCGATGGGGTCAGCGTGGGGGATGCGTTGAACGCGATTGGCTATGCGGGAACGCGGCCGGTCAGCGGGCATAAGGTCGGCGCGTATTTCGAGGCCCATATCGAACAAGGGCCGATTCTGGAGGATGAACACAAGACCATCGGCGTGGTGCTCGGCGCCCTTGGGCAAAAATGGTTCGACCTGAAGCTGCGCGGTGTTGAAGCCCACGCGGGCCCTACACCCATGCACTTGCGCAAGGACGCCCTGGTAGGCGCGGCCGCAGTGGTGGCCGCCGTGAACGCGGCGGCGTTGGCGCACCAGCCCCATGCATGCGGCACGGTGGGTTGCCTGCAAGCGTATCCGGGATCGCGCAACGTGATTCCCGGTGAAGTACGCATGACCCTGGATTTTCGTCACCTGGAGCCGGCACGGCTGGACTCGATGATTGCCCAGGTGCGCCAGGTGATCGAGGACACCTGCGCCAAACATGGCTTGAGTTTCGACCTGCAGCCCACGGCGGACTTCCCGCCGCTGTACTTTGACAAAGGCTGTGTGGAGGCGGTGCGCGATGCGGCGAATGGCCTGGGCTTGTCGAACCTGGATATCGTCAGCGGGGCAGGGCACGATGCGATCTTCGTGGCTGAGCTGGGCCCGGCGGGGATGATCTTTGTGCCGTGTGAAGGCGGCATCAGCCACAACGAAATCGAAAATGCCGCGCCGGATGACCTGGCGGCAGGGTGTGCGGTGTTGTTGCGCGCCATGCTAGCCGCTTCAGCGGCCATCGCCAGCGGCAAACTCGCGGCCTGAAATACGCTAAAAATGTAGGAGCGAGCTTGCTCGCGAAAAACGCCAACGATAGCGCGTGCTTCCTGAAGAAACGCGACGCCTGTGAGTTTTTCGCGAGCAAGCTCGCTCCTACAGGGTATTAGCCCGGTTGCCAGCCGCCACCGAGTGCGGTCAAAAGTGCCACACTCGCCTGCAATTGCCGGGTCTGCACTGCCTGCAACGTCCTCTGTGCCTGCAAGGCGGCGGTTTGGGCGGTGACCACGTCCAGGTAACTCACCGCACCGGCCTGATAGCTGTTCATCGCCAAGGCCTGGGTATGTTGCGCTGCCTCTGCCGCCGCTTGCTCGTCCTCGGCTTGCTGCTGCAGATCTCGCAGTTGCGCGAGGTTATCTTCCACCTCGCGCACGGCTTTCAATACGTGGCTACGGTACTGTGCCGAGGCCTCCTCGAACTCGGCCTTGGCCTGGCGTTCGTTGGCGCTCAAGCGCCCGCCGTCGAAGATCGGCAGGTTCATCAGCGGCCCCAGCGCCCAGTACCGGTTGCCGGCAGACAGCAGGTTACCGACGCCTTGGGTCTGCCCGCCCAGCACACCGGTCAAACTGAAATCCGGAAACCACGCGGCCTTGGCCACGCCGATCGTTGCGTTGGCCGCAAACACGCGACGTTCAGCGGCGGCAATGTCCGGGCGACGCTGCAGCAGGTGGCTGGGCAACTGCGCTGGAATGCCGGGCAACGCCATTAATTGCGAGCTGGGCGGCAATGAAAAATCACTGGCCGTCACGCCCACCAATTCGCCGATGGCATGCTCGGCGAGGTTGCGTTGACCACGCACTTCATCCAGCTGTGCCTTGGCTTCGGCCAGTTGGTTTTGTGCGCGGGTCAGGTCCAGTTCCGACGCAATCTGGCCTTCATAACGGCTGCGGGTCAGTTGCAACGCCTGGCTGAAGTCCTGCAACGAACGGTCCAGGATTCGGCGCTGTGCATCCAGCCCATTGAGCTGCACATACAGGCTCGCCAACTGCTGTTGCAGGCTCAGGCGCACCACCGCCAGATCATCAAAGGACGCTTGCGCCTGGGCATCGCCCGCAGCGACCTGGTTGCGGATTCTGCCCCACAGGTCGAGGTCGTAACCCAGGGAGAACCCAGCGGTATTGCTGTTGTACACCGACGGCTGTGTCGTGCCGCGCAACGGTCGTGAATCCGATTGACGCTGGCGTTGCGGTTGCGCGCTGGCGGTGATTTGCGGGAAAAGGCCCGCGTGCAGTTGACTGGCATAGGCCTGGGACGCATCGAAGTGCGCCAGCGCCGCGGCCAGGTCCGGGTTGGCCTTGAGCAGTTGCTGTTGCAGCGCGTTCAGGCGCGAATCGTGGTAGAGCTGCCACCACTGGGGCGCCAATTGGTCCGACGGTTGCGCGCTGTGCCAGGGGCCATCGCTGGTTTGTTCGCGGTAGTGGACGGGCAGGTCAATTGACGGCACTGTATAGGTGGGCGCCATCGAGCAACCCTGCAACGCCAGCAGCACCAACGCCGCCAGCGGCTTAAGCTTTGGGCGCATGGGCACCTCCGGTGGCGTCTGCCAGTTGCACCGGGTCGCCTTCACGCAGGGCGTCGGGCGGGTTGTCGATGATACGGTCAGCAGGTTTCAGGCCTTGGTCGATCACCAGGCGCTCGCCGAGGTCCAGGCCAATATGAATGTCTTGCAGGTGCACATGGTTGCGCCCGTCCAGCACCGCAACCTGGGTGCCCTGGGCGCGGAAGATCAAGGCGCTGGCCGGGATGCTTACGCCATGGGTGTCAGCCGGAATCGGCAGGGTGACTTCGGCGTAATCGCCCGGCAGCAGTTCGCCGTTGGGGTTGTCGGCGACGAACTGGGCGAGCAGGGTGCCGGAGCGGCGGTCGATGGCGGTGGAGTCACCGATCAGGCGCGCCTTGAAGTGCTCGCCGGGGTGCTCGGGGACGGTCAGTTCGGCCTCAAGGCCTGTATGAATCACCGCTGCATAGTTCTGCGGTACCGGCACATACAAACGCAGTTGGTGGGTGTCGGCAATGTTGAACAGTTCCGGATCGCTGGCGTTATCGGCCTTGATCAACTGGCCGATGTCCGTGTTGCGGGCGGTGATGGTGCCAGCGAACGGCGCACGAAGGGTTTTGTAGCTTTCCAGGGCGCACAGTCGCGCATAGTCTGCTGCAGCGGCTTCGGTGTTGGCCTTGGCGGCTGCGGCGTTGGAGGTTTTTTCATCGGCATCCTGGCGCGATACCGAATGGCTGGCCAGCAGGTTTTGCCAGCGGGTCGCGGTGGTGGCTGCCAGGTGTGCATTGGCTTGTTGCTGGATCAGGCGCGCATGGGCCTGGGCCAGTTGTTGGTCAAGGTCGGGGCTGTCGATTTCGGCGAGCAGTTGCCCGGCCTTGACCTGGGCGCCAATGTCGACTTTCCAGTCCTTCAAGTAGCCGCTGACCCGTGCATGGATCGCCGCCTTGCTCCACGCCTCCAGGTGGGCGGGCAGGCGCAGGGTATCACCGGCGGCGTTTGGCTTGGGCTGGAACACCATCACCTGGGGGACAGCGGCGGCTTCGGTCCAGGCAGTGACCGATTGTTCGTGCAGCGTGCGCGCATGCAGGCCGCTGGCGACCAACAGGGCAGCCAGCGTCAGGCCACCGACACCCATGAGCATCAGACGCTTGCGCGAGGGTTTTTGATCAGGCGACATGGGGCGTTTCTCCAGCAGTTGCGCGAGTAGGATGACGGCCGTGGACCAGGCTGAAGACCACGGGAACAAACAACAAAGTGGCGATGGTGGCGAAGATCAAACCACCGATGACCGCTCGACCGAGCGGGGCGTTCTGCTCCTCGGAAATCGCCAGGGGCAGCATGCCGATGATCATCGCCAGGGCGGTCATGCACACCGGGCGAAAGCGTGTGTAGCCGGCTTCCAGCGCGGCTTTCAACGCATCGCCATGTTCGGCCAGGCGCTCACGGCAGAAGCTCACCACCAGGATCGAGTTGGCGGTGGCCACGCCCATGCACAAGATGGCGCCGGTGAGTGCCGGTACCGACAACGAGGTGCCGCTGAGGAACAGCATCCACACGATGCCCGCCAATGCTGCCGGCAACGCCGTGATGATCACAAAGGGATCGGCCCACGACTGGAAGTTGACCACGATCAGCAGATAGATCAGCACCACCGCGCCGAGCAACCCGAAGCTCAAACCACTGAACGCCTCATGCAGCGCATCGATCTGCCCGTGCAGGCTGATGGTCGCGCCTTTGGGACGCATGGACGCCGTGTCATCCAGCACCTTTTGCACATCGCGGGCGACGCCGCCGAGGTCGCGGCCTTGCACGTTGGCGTACAGGTCCAGGGTCGGTTCAATGTTGTAGTGGGTCACCACGGCCGGGCTTTGTACCCGGGAGATGGTTGCCACACCGCCGAGAATTTGCGCCTGCCCATTGGCCCCCGTCACCGGCAGTGCTTCCAGGGACGGCAGGCTGTCGAGACGGTACTGCGGGGTGGCGGCGACGATGGAGTAAGACACGCCGTTGGCCGGGTTGAGCCAGAAGGTCGGCGCGGTTTGTGAGCTGCCGGCGAGCGAGGCGACCATGCTGTTGGTGACGTCACGCTCGGTGATACCCAGGCCATTGGCGCGCATACGGTCCACGTTTACTTGCAGCGAGGGGTAGCCGGTGGACTGCTGGATGCGCAGGTCGGCAATCCCCGGTACATGCTGCAGGCGCCGTTCAAGTTCGACGGCATAGGTGCGGTTGTCTGCGTCACTGCGCCCGGAGATTTTGACGTCCAGCGGGGCGGGGGCGCCGAAGTTGAGGATCTGGCTGCTGATGTCGGCGGGCAGGAACGCAAAGTGGCTGCCGGGGAAACTTTGCGGCAGGGCCTCACGCAGTTTTTTCACATAGTCGGCGGTGGGCGCGTGGTGCGTTTTCAAGCTGACCTGGATGTCACCGTCCTGCGGGCCGATGGTGCCGCTGCTGCTGTAGGCCATGTCGATGCCGCTGAGCGGAATGCCAATATTGTCGACGATGGTGTCCAGTTCTTCGGCCGGGATAACCTCGCGAATCCGTGCTTCGATGCGATCGAACGCCGCGGCGCTTTCTTCGATGCGCGTGCCCAGTGGCAAGCGCACATGCAGGGCCAAGGCACCCGCATCGGTGGCCGGAAAAAAGTCCTGGCCCAGGCTCGGCAACAGCAGGAACGACGCGAGTACGCAGGCCAGGAACCCGACAATAAAGCGCTTGCGTGCGCCCAGTGCCAGCGTCAGCAGGCCATGGTAGGTGTCGCGGATATTGGAAAAGTGCCGCTCGAATCCCTGTTGAAAATTCAGCACCGATTGCAACAACGCATTGCGTGGCCTCACGTGCTGTTCACCCTCGTGGTGATTGATGAATGCATCTTCCGGATGATGCCCCGCGCCTGCCTCCGGCCTATGTGGTTTGAGCAAATACATCGCCAGCGTCGGCACCAGGGTACGCGAGAGAATGAACGAACTGGCCATGGCGAAGATCACCGCCAGCGCCATGGGCCGGAACAGGTAACCGGCGATGCCTTGCAGCAAAAACATCGGCACGAACACGATGCAGATGCACAACAGCGAGACGAAAGCCGGGCCGACGATTTGCGCGGCGCCGTCGAGAATCGCGGCCTTCACCGCCTTGCCTTGCTCCAGGTGCCAGTTGATGTTTTCGATGGTCACCGTGGCGTCATCCACCAGGATGCCCACGGCCAACGCCAGTCCGCCCAGCGTCATGACGTTGAGGGTTTGCCCACTGACGGCCAACAGCGCGATGGCCGATAGCACCGCCAGGGGAATCGAGGCGGCGATGATCAAGGTCGAGCGCCAACTGCCGAGAAACAGCAGGATCATCGCACTGGTGAGCAATGCGGCAATGATGCCCTCCTGGGCCACGCTGCCCACCGACTGTTTGACAAATACCGAGGCATCGCCCAGCAGCGAGGTTTTCAATGACGGCGGCAGGGTTTCCTTGATGCGCGGCAGCATCTGGCGGATACCGTCGATGATCGACAGGGTGGAGATACTGCCGTTTTTCAGCGCCGGCATCAGCACGGCGCGATGGCCGTCGACCCGCACGATGTTGGTTTGCGGCGGTGAACCGTCGCGCACGTGAGCCACTTGGCCGATGGTGATCAGCGCCCCATCGACGGTCTTGATCGGCAAGTCGTTGAGCTCATCAATGGCCTTGGGGCTGTTGTTGAGCAGGATTGTGTATTCGTCGGGGCCAAGCTTGGCGGTGCCCACCGGAATGATCTGGTTCTGCAGCGCCAGGGCATTGCCCACATCCTGGGCCGACAAGCCTTTGGCGGCGAGGGCTTGGGGGTCGAGGTCCAGCGTAATCTGCCGTTGCTTGCCGCCCATCGGCGTGGGCATGGCCAGGCCGGGCAGGGCGCTCAAGGGCAGGCGAATATTGTTCTGCACCAGATCGCGAATTCTGGCTTCCGACAGGCTGGGGCTGGAGAACGCCATTTGCAGGATCGGCACCGTGGAGGCGCTGTAGTTGAGGATCAGCGGCGGCGTGATGCCCGGCGGCATTTGCTTGAGCACGGTTTGTGACACCGCCGTGACCTGGGCATTGGCGGTACGGATATCCACGCCAGGCTGGAAGAAGATCTTGACGATGCCCATGCCGGGCAGTGATTGCGACTCGATATGTTCGATGTCGTTGACGGTGGTGCTCAGGGAGCGTTCGTAGGTGTAGATCACCCGGCCGGCCATGGCGTCCGGGGACAGGCCGTTGTACTGCCAGACCACGGCGACCACGGGAATGCCGATATCGGGAAAAACATCCGTGGGCGTGCGCAGGGCCGCCATCGGCCCGATGATGCAGATGAATATAGCCAGCACGATGAAGGTGTACGGCTTGTGCAGTGCGGTCTTTACCAGCCCGAGCATGCGTGAGTCTCCGAGAAGAGCAGGATTGCAAACCCCGGCAGTCTTGCCCGACCCACCTAACACGCACCTTTCAGCCAGGTGAAGGAAGTTTTAGTTAACGGCTGAAGATCCTTTCATAGGGATTCATTTGTTCCAGGAGGGGCGGCTCATCAAGCTTGTCAGCCATCGGATACGACCTTTTCATTCATGCCCTTTGGAGCGCTGTCATGTCACTTAAACCACTGTTGTTAGTTCCCGTTCTTGGCTTTGTCTGCTTACTGTCGGCATGCGCTGGCCCGATCCCCAAGGCGGACCCCAGCCAAGCCTGGATCGGCTTGCAGGAAGAAGCGCCGAATGACCTGATGGCCGAGCGTGTCGATGGCAAGCGCGTGGACGATGGGCGCTATTTTGAAGTGACCCCGGGGGACCATCGCCTGGACGTAACCTTATTTGAAGACGAGCCGGGTGACGACAACCAGCAGGACTGCCAGGGCCGCATCGAGTACAAGCATTTCAAGGCGGGTGAGCACTACACCCTGGTGGAGTCGAGCCTGGGCACCACGGTGCGCGCGTCGCTTGAGGACGGCCACGGCAAGGAAATCGCCGCAACCCAGGACTTCAATTGCATGCCTGGCTAGGCGTGATGCGCCGTCGCCTTGCGCGGCTCGGCGGGTTCAGCAGGTTTGACGTGGGGGTGATGATGCCGGCGCGTCACGCGCATGACCCCCCACAGCATGGCGGCGGCGACGGCCAGCCAACCACAGATCAACAGGAAAATCGTTGTCGCAAGGCTCATTCGGGCCTCCTTTCGCCCACTTGGGGCACACACAGTCTTCTCAATGGACAGTCTAGTCAGCTGACGGTTGCCTGCTATTGACCAATGGTCGAGTCCGTCCAACTTGTTTGCTCTATCGTCACCGCTTTATTGCACGCGTCGGCTATAGATATCTTGCGCCGCCCCCTGTAGGCGCGAGCTTGCTCGCGAAAAACGTCAACGATGACGCAGGCTTCCTGAATAAACGCGGCGCCTGTAAGTTTTTCGCGAGCAAGCTCGCTCCTACGGGATAGAGAAAGCGCGATTGGGCTATGATCGGGGCCTTTACCGGCAGTTGATCAAGAGAGTGAAAAAATTGCGCTTACGGTCGAACCTTAAAACTTCCTTGCTACTGGCCGTTGCCCTTGGGTTGGCGGCCTGTTCCAGCAACACTCCATCCAAACTGCCTGGCTTGCCCGAGCGCGTCGAACTCAATGGCGTGCCGACCTTTCGCAGTGAGGCTTATCAGAGCGGTCCTACGGCACTTGCCAGCATGCTGTCGCAACAAGGCATTGTCATGACACCGGGTTTGCTTGATAAGCCGCTGCGCCTGCCCGGCGCCGAGGCGGACCTTGAGCGCAACATGCAGGTGCTGGCGCGTGAGTACGGGCTGATGGTGTACCCATTGGACGCCAAGCTGACCGCCGTGCTGGCGCAGGTGGCGGCGGGTTACCCGGTGATGGCGCGGATCAACGCCAGCTATTGGTCCGGGGCGCGTTATGTTGTGGTGGTGGGGTTCAACCAGCAGAAGAGTACGGTGCTGTTGCGCTCAGGCAATGAGCGCCGCTTGAGCATGAGCTTCAGCGACTTTGAGTCGGCGTGGAAGGGCGCGGGCCATTGGGCCATCCTGACCCAGCGCCCGAGCCAGTTGCCCGCCAATGTGGACGCGCAACGCTGGCGCGATGCGGCCAATGCCACCGCGCAGGCGGGGCAGGAGCAGGCAGCGGCGCAGGCACTCAAGGTGCTGGCAGAAAAGAAGTGAAGCTCAAATAATGTGGGAGCGGGCTGTGGGAGCGGGCTTGCTCGCGAAGGCGCCGTACCAGTCGCTGAATGCTTAGGCTGACCCACCGCATTCGCGAGCAAGCCCGCTCCCACACTAAAAACGCATCGTTGCTTATCGACGTACTTCCGTAGCGGTCGCTCGATTCTTGAGGTTTTTATCGGCCTTGTAACGCAGCGCCACATCCGGCACTGCGCCGCCTTTGCCAGTTTCGACCCAGCTACGAATACGGCTGGCATCGGCAAAGTGGGTGAACTTGCCAAAGGCATCCAGGATCACTAGCGACACCGGGCGATTGCCCATGCTCGTCACCAGCACCAGGCAGTGGCCGGCCTGGTTGGTGAAGCCGGTCTTGGTCAGCTTGATATCCCAGTTGGCGCGGTTGATCAGGTGGTCGGTGTTGGAGAAGCCCAGGGTGTAGTTGGGCTTGCGGAACGACACGGTCTTTTCCTTGGTGGTGCTCAACTGGCTCAGCATCGGGAATTTGCGCGCATAGGCCAACAGCTTGCTCAGGTCGCGGGCGGTCGACACGTTATGGATCGACAGGCCGGTGGGCTCCACGTAGTGGGTGCTGGTCATACCCAGGGATTTGGCCTTGGCGTTCATCGCCGCGATAAAGGCTGCGTAACCGCCAGGATAATGGTGGGCCAGGCTCGCAGCCGCGCGGTTTTCCGAGGACATCAGCGCGATCAGCAGCATTTCCTTGCGCGGCATCTGGCTGCCGATTTTCACCCGTGAGAACACGCCTTTCATCTCGGGAGTGTCGGTGATGTTGATGTCGATGTATTCGTCCATATTCTGCTTGGCCTCGAGGACGATCAGGCCGGTCATCAGCTTGCTCACCGAAGCGATGGGCACCACCACGTCGGGGTTGCTGGAATAGATGACCTTATTGGTCTGCAAATCCACCAACATGGCGCTGCCGGAGGCAATCTGCAGCTTGGAGGCGTCACGCGGAGCCAGGGTGGTTTCGGCGGCGTGGGCGAAGGTGCCTGCAAAAGCAAAAAACAGGCTGACAATAGAAAGACGAATTTTCACGCGGATGAACTCGCTAAAAAGTAAGGAAATGCCGTTGTAGAACGGATCTTGTGACAAATGACGTTACATTTTAGGAGTATGGATCAGAAAGCGATAGAGAGCCTTTAAATAAAGGCTCTAAGCCGATGATTGGTTGAGGTTGTAGCGATTTTGTACCCATCACTGCGCGCTCAAGCTTTCCAACTTCTGATGGCCCGTGGTTGCCGAAAGCCATTTTGCATCTGGCCTCAACCGAGGAGCTCAGACATTGGCAAGGCCCAAGCGTTCGCCATCACCACCTGCGGCGATCCCGCTGCTGCCCAGCGAAGCGCGTCAGTCACCCGCGCCGCTATGGTGCTCTCCGAGACGCCTTTAGCTTAGGGCGCGAATAAAGCCTATGCATTGTAGCCGCAGGCTAGCATCGAGGAGAGCGAAAAAAAGGTGCAGATTGTATAGCTGGATCTAGAAAGGGCTGCAAATTTAAGGATCATCTTATGTCGCAGGTGAAATTATCGTGGTGATATGCGCGACTGAAATGTAAGTGGAGTTATTATGAAGAAGTGCGAGTGGTTTGTAAGCTCTATGTTTAGGGGGGTAGGCGCACGGGTATCAAATATAATGTTGGTGTCGTTGCTAGTGTTATCTGATTTGTCATTTGGGGGCGAAACTCCTAGGTGTGGAAATAACCCAGTGAGCGTGCCGTTGGAATTGGCATTTAATGGTCCAAACAATCTTCAGGTAGGCAGAGATGTACCTTTGGGGACAGTTATCTATGAGGAAACGATTTCTGCCGGAGAGGTTCTTTTTCTATGTAAAAACATAACTCATTCAATCGGGATTCAGGATGGTCCTGCGTCTATGCATGGGAACGAAAACACCTTCCCTCTATTGGGGAGCAAAAGTTTATCATGGAGAATTCGTTTGTCCGGCTCTCCGGAGGTTGAAGGCATTGCAACTCGCCCTTATGGCCCAGGCTTGATGTCAAATACTATCTACTCGCTGGGGCCTGGGGTATTTACTCTATACTTGGTCAAGGCTGGAGAGTTTACTAATGATACTGTTGTGCCGACAGGCATTATTGGTACGGTGCGCGGTGGCTCTGGGTATGGGAATACGCTCGGATTGCTCGCCAATATTAAAATTAGAAATGGAAGTCGCCCTATTGTTTCGTCTTGCAGCACTCCAGAGTTTATAGCGGTGAATATGGGGACGTATGTTTCATCGGATTTTGACAGTGGAGAAAGTAAAGCAGTTCCGTTTAGTATTAAGTTGAGTGAGTGTGATGATAGTGTGGCTATTGTTAAATACAGTTTTTTGCCAGCTACCCCAGTGCTCGATCAAAGTAAAGGCGTGGTTTCACTTAATCGAGGATCTACTGCCCGAGGAGTTGGACTAAGGATTACACGGGAGAATGGCGGTGCTGTTATTTTTGGCAACAGCTATCGTGTAGATGGCTTTACTTCTGGTCTTACAAATTTCGATATCCCGTTTCATGCGACGTATTCTCGATTAATAGGTGAGACATTAATATCGGGTACGGCTGATACTGAGTTGACATTTGTCATGACGTATCTATGAAAGTATGAATTCTTGGCTCGGACGGTGGGAGGGGGCGCCCTCTGTAATTGGATGGACTCGCCCAAGCCGAGGCGTCTATGCGCCACGGTGGCATTCTTATAGAAGCCAACGACAGCGAGGGCGAGCCCATGAAAAAGCATACGATGATCAATCAGTCTTTGTCAGCCGATGTATCTACTTGCGTAAACGTCGCGGTAGACCTTGCCAAAAAGGTCTTCCAAGTGGCCGGTGAGAATGCGCTCGGCCAGGTCATATTCGAGGATCGGATTAAGTCACGAGAGGCCTTTCAAACCTTTTTTCTTAAGCTTCCAGCAAACGTGACGGTGCTGGTGGAAACCGGGCCAGGTGCTCAGGCATGGACGCGATTACTGCAAGCACAGGGCAATTCTGTTCGCATCCTACCCTCTCAGCATGTGGCCAATCATCGCAGCGGCCCGAAAAATGATCGCAACGATGCATTGGCGATCCTGCGCGCCGGACGCGACTGTGCGATATCAGCCGTACCGGTCAAAAGGCCTGCGGCGCTTGCAATGCAAGCGTTGCATCGGGCTCGGCAGGGATATATAGGGCGACGTACGGCGGTCGGTAATCAGATGCGTGGCTTACTCCTGGAGCAGGAAGTTTCCATGCCCCAAGGCGAAATGGCCATCAGCCAACGTATCCTCGAATACTGGAAGACGCCACTCAGCCATTACCCGATTTACTGCGCGAACTAATCGCCGAACTGTTAGTTGAATGTGGTCATTTGGGCGAACGCGTCAACGTGTTGACCGGTCGGCTCGAAACAGCGGCGAAGAACGATGAGACAGCCAAGCGATTGATGACGGTGCGCGGAGTTGGCCCGATCATGGTCACAGCACTGTTGGCCAAGCAGGCTGAGCCTGAACGCTTCGCAAATGCTCGACAGTTCGCTGCCTACTTCGGGCTGGTGCCCAGCCAGCACAGCAGCGGAGAAAAAATCCGGCTCGGCAAGATGGGCAAGAACGGTGATGCGTATTTGCGCAGCCTGGCGGTCCAGGGAGCCCGCGCCGTGTTAAGACAGGTGCGACCGGATTCAGAGCAGTCCGACGACCAGCGGCTACAGCGTTGGGTATCTCGCCTAGGGCGCAAGGAGGTGGCGGTGCGTTTGGCCAACCGCAACCTGCGTATCCTCTGGCGGCTCTTGCAAAACGACCAGACTTTTCGACGTCAGCCAGGTAATAGTCAGGAGGCTGAGATGAGCCACGGATTTACAGAGTTCTGCCACCGGGGCGTTTAGCCGCTCCAACCCGTGCTGACGAACATTGACCCCTGGTCAGACCGGCGTGAATTGATGCCTGCGCTCCTACCGGCCCTTGAGGCCTTTTTGTAATGGGCAGATCGCGAGCTGATCCAATGTTGGCCAGAAGCTGTTTGGAGCTTCCTCGGATAGGCCTGATACATAGAAGCAACCGGGTACCAATGTTTTAAAAGCGGGTTGAAAGTGGGGGCGAGTCCATACATAGGAGCGAGCTTGCTCGCTCCTACAAAAAGCCTTAACTGAACGGCATTATGCGCTAAGGCAGGGCTTTTTCATTACGCCTGGTTATTAACCGTGCAGGGTTTCCGCTGCATATAAGGTGTTTTCCAGCAGGCAGGCCCGGGTCATCGGCCCGACACCGCCTGGAACCGGCGTGATCCAGCCGGCACGGGGCAGGGCGGTTTCATACACCACGTCACCCACCAACTTGCCGTCTTCCTGGCGGTTGATGCCCACGTCGATGACGATGGCGCCTTCCTTGATCCACTCACCCTTGACCAGGCCCGGCTTGCCGGCGGCGACTACCACCAGGTCAGCGCGGCCGACGTGGCCGGCCAGGTCCTTGGTGAAGCGGTGGGTGACGGTCACGGTGCAGCCGGCCAGCAGCAGTTCCATGGCCATCGGGCGACCGACGATGTTCGATGCGCCTACCACGACAGCGTCCAGACCATATAGATCGACACCGGTGCTTTCCAGCAGCGTCATGATGCCTTTGGGGGTGCATGGGCGCAGCAGGGGAATGCGTTGGGCCAGGCGGCCGACGTTATAAGGGTGGAAACCGTCGACGTCTTTGTCCGGGCGGATGCGTTCCAGCAGCTTGGAGGCGTCCAGGTGCTCGGGCAGTGGCAGCTGCAGCAGGATGCCGTCCATCTGCGGATCATCGTTGAGGCTGTCAATCAGGTCGGTCAGGGCCTGTTGAGTAGTGTCCGAAGGCAAGTCGTAGGCCTTGGAAATAAAGCCGACCTCTTCACAGTCTTTACGCTTGTGCGAGACATAAACCTGAGAGGCAGGATCGCTGCCGACCAGGATCACCGCGAGGCCAGGCGTGCGCAGGCCTTGCTGGCTGCGCTCGGTGACTCGTTTGGCGATCTGCTGGCGCAGGCTGGCGGCGATTGATTTGCCGTCGATAAGTTGTGCAGTCATTACGCGTGATTAACCATCGAGAGGGGGAAGAAAAGTGCGCGCATTCTCGCATGCCAAGGCGCGAGGGCAAAGGCGCTTGGTCTGCAAATTGCCCTAACCCCTTAAATAAAATCAGTTTTTTTCAAAAAAGATTTGACGGGTATCAGGACGCTCTATACTATTCGTCGCACTTGTCGGGCACAGCCTAGCACTGGTTAGAAGGTCGAGCAGAATTGTTGTCCTGCAAGGCTGGAAACACTTAGTTTGTAATCCTCCAAGAGTACAGATTAATCAGGCGCCCGTAGCTCAGCTGGATAGAGCATCCGCCTTCTAAGCGGATGGTCGCAGGTTCGAGTCCTGCCGGGTGCGCCATTAGGCAGCTTTGGCACAAGTAGCGCTATATGGTGGGCGTAGCTCAGTTGGTAGAGCACGGGATTGTGACTCCCGTTGTCGAGGGTTCGATCCCCTTCGTCCACCCCATATTTTGAAAGGCGCCAGATTAATCGTCTGGCGCCTTTGCTTTAAGAGCTTCAAGCGCGGATGTGGTGGAATTGGTAGACACACTGGATTTAGGTTCCAGCGCCGCGAGGCGTAAGAGTTCGAGTCTCTTCATCCGCACCAATTAAAGCTTTGCTGTGCCGTCAGGCGGGGTAGAGCTCAACAAAGAAGTAGTTTGGTTTCTTTGTTAACGCAATATGGTGGGCGTAGCTCAGTTGGTAGAGCACGGGATTGTGACTCCCGTTGTCGAGGGTTCGATCCCCTTCGTCCACCCCATATTCGAAAGGCGCCAGATTTAACAGTCTGGCGCCTTTTTTGGTTTTGGCGGTTTGAGATTGGGTGGTCGCAGGTGCTGGGCTGCCCCGGCAGGGCGTGTCGTCGTATTTGTGTATCTCGATGATGCTGCGTTGCTTGCCTGTTCTGTTCGCAGGGCGGGCCGTCAGGGAGATGAATGGTTGTTCCTTCTATATATAGAGGGGCGGCGCAGAGCCCTGGCGCAATTTGGCTGTATTTGTCACCGGGGCGAGGTGCATCCGTGCCTTCGTACCGATAAATTGCCGGCTGTTTTCCGCTGTATTTTCAGTAGGGTGACTTCTTGAGTTTGACCCACTAGAATGCATGCCCTTGATTGGGGTCGGAAATGGCCGGCTAACGTCTGTGCAACGAGGAATATCCATGCAAGTTTCTGTTGAAAATACTACTGCTCTCGAGCGCCGCCTGAGCATCACCGTGCCGGCAGAGCGTATCGAGACTGCGGTCAACAAGCGTCTGCAGCAGACTGCCCAGAAGGCCAAGATCGCTGGTTTCCG
Organism: Pseudomonas sp. FJ2-5-13; assembly: GCF_029201605.1. Lineage (NCBI taxonomy): Bacteria > Pseudomonadati > Pseudomonadota > Gammaproteobacteria > Pseudomonadales > Pseudomonadaceae > Pseudomonas > Pseudomonas sp. FJ2-5-13. The sequence continues at coordinate 3,732,620 of NZ_CP104045.1, read as the reverse complement.
TCCAGGCAAAGTGCCGATGAGCGAAATCAAGCGTCGTTTTGGTGCCGATGCGCGCCAGGAAGCTGTAGGTGACGTGATCCAGGCTTCTTTCTACGAAGCCGTTGTCGAGCAAAAGCTGAACCCGGCTGGCTCGCCTTCGATTGAGCCCAAGTCCCTGGAAGCGGGCAAGGACCTGGAATACGTTGCCGTATTCGAAGTGTTCCCGGAATTTGAAGTGGCCGGTTTCGACGGTATCGAAATCGAGCGTCTGAGCGCCGAAGTGGCTGATTCGGACCTGGACAACATGCTGGAAATCCTGCGCAAGCAGAACACTCGTTTCGAAGTGGCCGACCGTGCCGCCCAGAACGAAGATCAACTGAACATCGATTTCGTTGGCAAGGTTGACGGCGAAGTCTTCGCTGGCGGCTCCGCCAAGGGCACTCAGCTGGTGCTGGGTTCCAACCGTATGATCCCTGGTTTCGAAGACGGCCTGGTTGGCGCCAAAGCCGGCGAAGAGCGCGTTCTGAACCTGACGTTCCCTGCTGACTACCAGAACCTGGACCTGGCTGGCAAAGCCGCCGAGTTCACCGTGACCGTCAACAGCGTTTCCGAGCCTAAGCTGCCAGAGCTGAACGAAGAGTTCTTCGCCCAGTTCGGCATCAAGGAAACCGGCATCGAAGGCTTCCGCACCGAAGTTCGCAAGAACATGGAGCGTGAGCTGCGTCAGGCCATCAAGTCCAAGGTCAAGAACCAGGTCATGGACGGTCTGCTGGCCGCCAACCCGATCGAAGTGCCTAAGGCCCTGCTGTCCAACGAAGTGGATCGCCTGCGCGTTCAAGCGGTTCAGCAGTTTGGTGGCAACATCAAGCCTGACCAGCTGCCGGCCGAGCTGTTCGAAGAGCAAGCCAAGCGCCGCGTTGTGCTGGGCCTGATCGTGGCTGAAGTGGTCAAGCAGTTCGACCTCAAGCCAGACGAAGACCGCGTTCGCGAAATGATCCAGGAAATGGCTTCGGCCTACCAGGAGCCTGAGCAGGTCGTGGCTTGGTACTACAAGAATGAGCAGCAGATGAACGAAGTACGTTCGGTTGTGCTGGAAGAACAAGTTGTGGATACTGTTCTGCAGAAGGCTAAGGTGACCGATAAAGCGGTCTCTTACGAAGAAGCAGTCAAACCGGCGGAAGCAGCACAAGCCGACTGATTGTCCAACTCGTTGGAAATTCAACCATAAGCCAGCCTCGCGCTGGCTTATGCGTTTTCAAGACATGACTATTTGGGAGTAAATGCAGAGCATGTTCCGTAATTCCTATATTCAGCAGAACTCTGATATCCAGGCCGCAGGCGGCCTGGTCCCGATGGTTGTCGAGCAGTCCGCTCGTGGCGAACGCGCCTACGACATCTACTCGCGCCTGCTCAAGGAGCGAGTGATCTTTCTGGTTGGCCCGGTAGAGGACTACATGGCCAACCTGATCTGTGCGCAGCTGCTGTTCCTTGAAGCGGAAAACCCGGACAAGGACATCCATCTCTACATCAACTCGCCGGGTGGTTCGGTGACTGCGGGCATGTCGATCTACGACACCATGCAGTTCATCAAGCCAAACGTGTCGACCACCTGTATTGGCCAGGCGTGCAGCATGGGCGCCTTCCTGCTGACCGCGGGTGCCGAAGGCAAGCGTTTCTGCCTGCCGAACTCGCGCGTGATGATTCACCAGCCACTGGGCGGTTTCCAGGGCCAGGCGTCGGACATCGAAATCCACGCCAAGGAAATCCTCTTCATTCGTGAGCGTCTCAACACGCTGATGGCCAAGCACAGCGGGCGCACCCTGGAAGAAATCGAGCGCGATACCAACCGTGACAATTTCATGAGCGCTGAAGCCGCCAAGGAATACGGGTTGATCGACGCAGTGATCGACAAGCGCCCCGCATAATATAAGCCGCTCAAAATAGGGCTGGTCGGCATGTCCGACCACTGGCGGGCTTGAAAAAGCCCGCATAAGCCTTCATCTTGTGTTGCAAGCCTATCGGATTTGGATCGAACGAATGACTGACACCCGCAACGGCGAGGACAACGGCAAGCTGCTCTATTGCTCCTTCTGTGGCAAAAGCCAGCATGAAGTACGCAAATTGATTGCCGGCCCCTCGGTGTTTATCTGCGACGAATGCGTCGACCTGTGCAATGACATCATCCGTGAGGAGGTGCAGGAAGCCCAGGCCGAGAGCAGTGCGCATAAATTACCTTCGCCTAAAGAAATCAGCGGCATCCTTGACCAATACGTCATTGGTCAAGAGCGTGCAAAAAAGGTTCTGGCCGTAGCGGTGTACAACCACTACAAGCGCCTGAACCAGCGTGACAAGAAAGGTGACGAGGTTGAACTGGGCAAGAGCAACATCTTGCTGATCGGTCCTACAGGCTCGGGTAAAACCCTGCTTGCAGAAACCCTCGCTCGCCTGCTGAACGTTCCGTTCACCATCGCCGACGCCACCACCCTCACCGAGGCTGGCTACGTGGGTGAAGATGTCGAGAACATCATTCAGAAACTGCTGCAGAAGTGCGACTACGACGTAGAGAAAGCCCAGATGGGTATTGTCTACATCGACGAGATCGACAAGATCTCGCGCAAGTCGGACAACCCGTCGATCACTCGGGATGTTTCCGGTGAAGGCGTGCAGCAGGCCCTGTTGAAACTGATCGAAGGCACGGTTGCGTCCGTACCGCCGCAAGGTGGTCGCAAGCACCCGCAGCAGGAATTCCTTCAGGTTGATACGCGCAACATCCTGTTCATTTGTGGCGGTGCGTTCTCGGGTCTCGAGAAGGTGATTCAGCAGCGTTCCACCCGTGGCGGCATTGGTTTCAGTGCGGAAGTGCGTAGCAAGGAAGAAGGCAAGAAGGTGGGCGAGTCCCTGCGTGAAGTCGAGCCTGACGATTTGGTCAAGTTCGGTCTGATCCCGGAATTCGTTGGCCGTCTGCCGGTCCTGGCCACGTTGGACGAGTTGGATGAGGCGGCTTTGATCCAGATCCTCACCGAGCCGAAAAACGCCCTGACCAAGCAATACGGCAAATTGTTCGAGATGGAAGGTGTAGACCTGGAGTTCCGTACCGACGCGCTGAAATCGGTGGCCAAGCGGGCACTGGAGCGCAAGACCGGTGCACGTGGACTGCGTTCTATCCTCGAAGGCGTATTGCTCGACACCATGTACGAAATCCCCTCGCAGTCCGAGGTGAGTAAAGTGGTGATCGACGAAAGCGTTATCGAAGGCAAGTCCAAGCCGCTGTATATCTATGAAAACAGTGAGCCGGCTGCCAAGGCTGCACCCGACGCGTAAGCGTTCAGCAGTTGCGGTACAAGCAAGGGGCCTCTAGGGGCCCCTTGTTTTTTGGGGCGTTTTTTCGAGACGGTGGTTAAATTCGCGTGTATTCATGCGTTTAACTGCTGGCATTGAGCTTGTTTTTTTTGCATGCAACCCCCATCTTGGTTTCAAGCTTATTTTTGAACTGTCATAGAGGCGAAATCATGAAGACAACCATCGAATTGCCTCTCCTGCCGTTGCGTGATGTCGTCGTCTATCCGCACATGGTTATCCCGCTGTTCGTGGGGCGCGAGAAGTCTATCGAAGCCCTCGAGGCCGCGATGACGGGCGACAAGCAAATCCTGCTGTTGGCCCAGAAGAATCCTGCTGATGATGATCCGGGCGAAGATGCCCTGTATCGCGTCGGCACCATTGCCACTGTCCTGCAATTGCTCAAGCTGCCCGATGGCACCGTCAAGGTGCTGGTCGAAGGCGAGCAGCGCGGTGCCGTAGAGCGCTTCATGGAGGTGGACGGCCACCTGCGCGCGGAAGTGGCGCTGATCGAAGAAGTCGAAGCCCCGGAGCGTGAATCCGAGGTGTTCGTACGCAGCCTGCTGTCGCAGTTCGAGCAGTATGTGCAGTTGGGCAAGAAAGTCCCGGCTGAAGTCCTGTCGTCCCTCAACAGCATTGATGAGCCAAGCCGCCTGGTCGACACCATGGCCGCGCACATGGCGCTGAAGATCGAGCAGAAGCAAGACATCCTCGAAATCATCGACCTGTCGGCGCGTGTCGAACACGTATTGGCGATGCTGGATGGCGAAATCGACCTGTTGCAGGTTGAAAAACGCATCCGTGGCCGCGTGAAGAAGCAGATGGAGCGCAGTCAGCGTGAGTACTACCTGAATGAGCAGATGAAGGCCATTCAGAAGGAACTCGGCGACGGCGAGGAAGGCCACAACGAAATCGAAGAGCTGAAAAAGCGTATCGATGCCGCTGGCCTGCCCAAAGACGCCCTGACCAAGGCCACCGCCGAGCTGAACAAGCTCAAGCAGATGTCGCCGATGTCGGCTGAAGCCACCGTGGTGCGCTCGTATATCGACTGGCTGGTGCAAGTGCCGTGGAAGGCCCAGACCAAGGTGCGCCTGGACCTGGCTCGTGCTGAAGAGATTCTCGACGCTGACCATTACGGCCTGGAAGAGGTCAAGGAGCGCATCCTTGAGTACCTCGCTGTACAAAAACGCGTGAAGAAAATCCGCGGTCCGGTGTTGTGCCTGGTCGGGCCTCCGGGTGTGGGTAAAACCTCCCTGGCGGAATCGATTGCCAGCGCAACCAATCGCAAATTCGTGCGCATGGCCTTGGGTGGCGTGCGTGACGAAGCGGAAATTCGCGGTCATCGCCGTACCTACATCGGTTCGATGCCGGGAAGATTGATTCAAAAGATGACAAAGGTGGGTGTACGCAACCCGCTGTTCCTGCTCGATGAAATCGACAAAATGGGCAGCGACATGCGTGGCGATCCTGCCTCGGCGCTGCTTGAAGTGCTAGATCCCGAGCAGAACCACAACTTCAACGACCATTACCTGGAAGTCGACTACGACTTGTCTGACGTAATGTTCCTGTGCACCTCCAACTCCATGAACATTCCGCCAGCCTTGCTGGACCGGATGGAGGTGATTCGTCTGCCGGGCTACACCGAAGACGAGAAGATCAACATCGCGGTCAAGTACCTGGCGCCCAAGCAGATTTCGGCCAACGGCCTGAAGAAGGGCGAGATCGAATTCGAGGTCGAGGCGATCCGCGACATCGTGCGTTACTACACCCGTGAGGCCGGTGTACGGGGCCTTGAGCGCCAGATCGCGAAGATCTGCCGCAAAGCGGTGAAGGAACACGCGTTGGAAAAACGCTTCTCGGTGAAAGTGGTTGCCGACTCCCTGGAGCACTTCCTGGGCGTGAAGAAATTCCGCTACGGCCTGGCCGAGCAACAGGACCAGGTCGGCCAGGTGACTGGTTTGGCGTGGACCCAGGTGGGTGGCGAATTGCTCACCATCGAAGCTGCGGTGATTCCGGGCAAAGGTCAATTGATCAAGACCGGCTCTCTGGGTGACGTGATGGTCGAATCCATTACCGCCGCGCAGACGGTAGTGCGCAGCCGCGCCCGCAGCCTGGGCATCCCGCTGGACTTCCACGAGAAGCACGACACCCATATCCACATGCCGGAAGGGGCGACCCCCAAAGACGGCCCTAGCGCTGGCGTAGGCATGTGCACGGCTCTGGTATCGGCCTTGACCGGCATTCCTGTGCGCGCCGATGTGGCGATGACCGGGGAAATCACCCTGCGTGGCCAGGTATTGGCGATCGGTGGTCTGAAAGAGAAATTGCTCGCCGCCCACCGGGGTGGAATCAAGACCGTGATCATTCCTGAAGAGAATGTTCGCGACTTGAAGGAAATTCCTGACAACATCAAGCAGGATCTTCAGATTAAACCGGTTAAATGGATTGACGAGGTCCTGCAAATTGCGCTGCAATACGCGCCGGAGCCCTTGCCGGATGTGGCCCCGGAGATTGTCGCGAAGGACGAAAAACGCGAGTCCGATTCCAAGGAAAGAATTAGCACGCATTAATGTGTTGGAGCCTGGGGGCTTCCTTGACAGCTTTTTAGAGCCCTTGTTATAAAGCGGCTCTTAAGTGTCTGTAGGCCATTCAGCACTGGTTTTGCTTTTTACCAAAAAACTTAGAATCATACTCAATAGATATATAAGGGGACTTAGAGTGAACAAGTCGGAACTGATTGATGCTATCGCTGCATCCGCTGATATCCCGAAAGCTGCTGCTGGCCGTGCGCTGGACGCAGTAATCGAATCCGTCACTGGCGCTCTGAAGGCCGGCGACTCCGTGGTACTGGTAGGCTTCGGTACTTTTTCTGTGACTGACCGCCCAGCTCGCACTGGCCGTAACCCACAGACCGGCAAAGCACTGCAAATCGCTGCTGCCAAGAAACCAGGTTTCAAAGCCGGTAAAGCCCTGAAAGAAGCCGTTAACTAAGCTTCGTTCAAGCCTTTGCTTACCCGGGTCGGACGCAGGTCTGGCCTGGCAGCGGAGCGGTAGCTGACCCACGTATCGGGTCGCCACGCCGGGGGTGCAGATTCGAACCCCCGTCCGCTCCGCCAGTTACGAGAAGGCGCATCCTCGGATGCGCCTTTCTTCTATCCGGACTCTACCCACGCTCCACGGTTGCCTAATTTTTGAAGTTCAACCGTTTCTGGGGGACGCATGCTGCAAAATATCAGGGACAATTCACAAGGCTGGATTGCCAAGACCATCATCGGGATCATCGTCGCTTTGATGGCGTTCACCGGTATCGAAGCCATTTTCCAGGCTTCGGGTAATAACAAGCAGGACGTGGCCAAGGTCAACGGTGAAGAAATCACCCAGACCGAGCTGAGCCAGGCTGTCGACATGCAACGGCGCCAGCTGATGCAACAGCTGGGCAAGGATTTCGACGCTTCCCTGCTGGACGAAAAGCTGCTGCGCGATGCTGCCCTCAAGGGCCTGATCGACCGTAAGCTGCTGCTGCAAGGCGCTGCTGATTCCAAGTTTGGCTTCTCGGAAGCTGCGCTGGACCAGGTGATCCTGCAGACGCCGGAATTCCAGGTAGACGGCAAGTTCAACGCCGAACGCTTTGACCAGGTGGTCCGTCAGTTGGGCTACAGCCGCATGCAATTCCGTCAGATGCTGACCCAGGAAATGCTGATCGGCCAGGTTCGCGCAGGCATCGCTGGCAGTGGTTTCGTGACTGACGCCGAGGTGCTGGCATTCGCCCGCCTGGAAAAACAGACCCGCGATTTCGCCACCGTCAACATCAAGGCTGACCCTGCGGCGGTGAAACTCACCGACGACGAGGTCAAGGCCTACTACGACCAGCACGCCAAAGAGTTCATGACCCCGGACCAGGTGGTCATCGACTATCTGGAATTGAAGAAGTCGTCCTTCTTCGACCAGGTTACGGTCAAGGACGATGAGCTGCAGGCTGCCTACGAGAAGGAAACCGCCAACCTCGCTGAACAGCGTCGTGCCGCGCACATCCTGATTGAAGTCAACGACAAGGTCACCGAGGCGCAAGCCAAGGCCAAGATCGAAGACATCCAGGCGCGCCTGGCCAAGGGTGAGAAGTTCGAAGCCCTGGCCAAGGAGTTCTCCCAGGATCCAGGTTCGGCCAACAATGGCGGCGACCTCGGTTTTGCCGGCCCTGGTGTTTACGACCCGGACTTCGAAACCGCGCTGTACGGCTTGAAGCAAGACCAGGTGTCGACGCCGGTGCGTACTACCTTCGGTTGGCACCTGATCAAGTTGCTGGGCGTTGAAGCGCCTGAGGTGCCATCGTTCGCCAGCCTGAAAGACAAGCTGACCCGCGAGCTCAAGGCCCAGCAGGTTGAACAGCGTTTTGTCGAAGCGACCAAGCAATTGGAAGATGCGGCATTCGAAGCCTCTGACCTGGCCCAGCCAGCGTCTGACTTGAAGCTGACCGTCCACACCTCCGCGCCGTTTGGCCGTGAAGGTGGCGAAGGTGTTGCGGCCAACCGTGCCGTGGTCACTGCAGCCTTCAGCCCGGAAGTGCTGGATGAAGGCGCCAACAGCAGCGCCATCGAGCTGGACCCGGAAACCATCATCGTGCTGCGTGCCAAAGAGCATCTCAAGCCGGCCCAATTGCCGCTGGAGAACGTCGCTGCGGCTATTCGCACCCAGATGACCAAGGAGCGCGCGAGCGCTGCCGCCAAAGCCCGTGCCGACGAGTTGATCGCCAGCCTGCGTGATGGCAAGACCGCGCTGGACCAGCCGGTTGACGGTCAGGCCTGGAAGGTGACTGAGGCGGCTACCCGTGGTCAGGAGTCTATCGACCCGGCCGTGCTGCAAGCCTTGTTCCGCATGCCCAAGCCTGCGGCCAAGGACAAGCCGACCTTCACCACCGTGACCCTGCGCGATGGCAGCCTGATGATCGTGCGCTTGAACGGCGTGAACGAAGCGGCGGCCCCTACGGACGAAGAAAAGGCGCAATACCGCCGCTTCCTCGCTTCCCGTATTGGCCAGCAGGACTTCGCGGCCTACCGCAAGCAGCTGGAAACCCAGGCAGACATCAAGAAGTACTGATGCCGGCCTGAATAAAAAGACCCCGACCTGAAAAGGCCGGGGTCTTTTTTTGCCTTTGATAAAGTGAGTGCTGAATGCGCTTTAGGCGTTCTTACCTGCAAACTTGAGCTTGCCCCACGTCAACCCGATCACTGCCGCCAGGGTTGAAGCCGCCAACACGCTCAGCTTGGCAGCCGACAGCAGAGCAGGGTCTGAAAATGCCAGGGACGAGATAAAGATCGACATGGTAAAACCGATCCCCGCCAACAGACCGACCAGGCCAACGCCCGTCCACGTCACACCGTCCGGCAGCTTGCAGATGTTCAGCTTGACCAGCGCGAGGCTCGCCAGCATCACGCCCAGAGGCTTGCCGAGCACCAGGGCGAAGATGACGCCCATGAACACACCGTGGGCCAGCGGGTCATCCAGATTGAAGCCGTCCAGGCTCACGCCGGCGTTGGCCAAGGCAAACAGCGGCATCACGCCGAAGGCTACCCAGGGGTGCAGCGCTGATTGAACCCGCTGCACCGGCGGCAATATTTCCCGCTGGGCTTCGCGCAATTGCTTGAGGGGCGTGGCGACTTGCTGGGCTCCTTCGGCTGGCTGCGAGAACCGGTCCATCAGTTCGTTGAAGGTGCGTTCGATGGTTTCCAGCGGGCGTTCCCGGGTGGGCTTGGAATTGACCGGGGTCATCAAGCCAAGGATCACCCCGGCGAGCGTTGGGTGCACGCCGGTCTTGAGCAGGCCAAACCAAACGATAGCGCCAGGCAGCAGGTAGATCGCCGCCTTGCTGATACCCATGCGTTGGAACACCAGCACCAGGGCCAGCCCGCCTGCAGCAATCACCAAGCCCATGTAGTCGAGGCTGGCGGTGAAAAAGATCGCGATGATCAGGATCGCCACAATGTCATCGATGATCGCCAGGGCCAGCAGCAGGATACGCACGCCACTGGGGATCGACTTGCCCAGCAGCGCGAGCACGCCCACGGCAAAGGCGATGTCGGTCGCGGTGGGCACCGCCCAGCCACTCGCGGCGGCGGTACCGTGGTTGAGCAGGGTGTAGATGAGTGCCGGCATCAGCACGCCGCCCAACGCCGCGCCTAACGGCAGCGTGGCCAGCTTCAGGTTGGCGAGGGCACCGTCTTTGATTTCCTGGCGGATCTCGGCACCGACCACCAGGAAGAAGATGGTCATCAGCCCGTCATTGACCAGAAAATGCAGGGAGCGCGACACGCTGTAGTCGCCCAGCCCGAGGGTGATGGGCGTGTTCCAGAAATGCTCGTAGGTCGCGGCGGCGGGGCTGTTGGCCCACACCAGCGCGACGATGGCGGCCAGCAGCAGCACGATACCGCTGACGGCTTCGATATGTGAAAAGCGCTCGAGGGCGGACAGCGCGCCCTCAGTCAAACGCTGGGGGCGGGGGATGGCGGGGTGTTTATCAGGCACGACAACTCTCCATTGGCGGCCCGACCAATGCTTGGCTTTTAACCTGCGCCGTACTTTATGCAGCAACGCACCCAGGGGCGATGATAGAAAGGTGAGGAATAAGTTGTAAACAAACTTGTCATAGAACCGCGCACATTACGGCTCTTTATCGATCCTATGTGCGCCAGGCTTTTTCCTACTGACGCTGCTGTCTTAGCCTGAGATGTTTTACCGACAGGAATCGCGCTTCAGTGTCGTGTTCTGTTGCACAATACCGTCCGGACCGTTTTCTTCAGGATTTTCAATGTCGACATCATTTCACTTGCGCACTCTCGGGTTGGCGCTGGTGCTGGCGGGCGCTGCGGGCTGCTCGTCACCCAAGACCGCTATCTACGAACATGAGAATTTCGACGACTCCGGTACGTTTTCCCGCGATTACCCGGTCAGCGATGTGGCGGCCTGTGAAGCGGCGCGCCGTGCCCTGCTGAGTCAGGGTTACATCATTACCAGTAGCGATCCGAAGTTGGTGGCCGGCAACAAGAGCTTCCAGCAGACCGGCGAGACCCACCTGCAGATCAGTTTCAATGTGGTGTGCGCCGCTGATGGCAAGGGCAGCAATCACTCGACGATGTTTGCCAACGCCTTGCAGGACCGCTATGCGTTGAAGAAGGTCAACAACTCCGCGAGCCTCGGCGTGGGCGTGCTGGGCTCGGTGTCGATGCCGATTGGCTCCACCGACGACTCGATGGTGAAAGTGGCCAGCGAGACCGTCTCGGCACCCAAGTTCTACGAGCGTTACTTCGCGCTGGTGGACGTGTTCTTGCCGCAGGAAGTGAAACAGGCCGAGCATATCCCCGAGCAGCCCAAGGCCGACCTGGGCGTGCCCGAGCCCAAGGCCGCTCCGGCAGCCGAGAAGGTCGAGGCACCGAAGGAGGTGCCTGTTGCGCCCGCCGCTGCAGAGCCGCTCGCGCCACCACCTGAGGCTGCACCGATTGCACCGGTGACAGAGCCTGCTCCGGTGGCGCCGACGCCGACTGATCCGGCCTTGCCTGCGCCGACAGAAGCGATTCCACCGCTGCCGATGCCTGCGCAATAACGCAATGCTCGAATGTGGGAGCGGGGTGTCAGGTAGAGAAGCGTCGGCTGACAGGTCGCTATCGCAGCATAGGTATCTACACAACTTCGGTACGACGCTGACCCTGTGGCGAGGGAGCTTGCTCCCGTGACGGCCTGCCAGCCGACACTTATCTCCCTGATACCCCGCGGTCAAACTGTGGGAGCGGGCTTGCTCGCGAAGGCGTCCCTGGCAGTCACCACAGTTGGATTGTGTACATATCCATTCCTGCGGTAATGGCCACTTAGGGTTCCGCCCTGACGGCGGCTCACTTTTGAAAAGCGCAAAAGTAAGCAAAACGCTCTTGCCCCACCACTCGGCACCTCGCTTAGGCTCGGTGTGCCCGTAATCCGCCAGTGATTTGGGGGGCCGCCGCCACGCGCCATCCATGGCGCGGGGCGGCTAAACCGGCATCCCTGCCGGTTTACCCCCCAAATCACTGTCGAATTCCGGCCAGCGTGGTTTAACGGGGCGCCTAAGATCAAAAGCAGAGCAAGATCAAGAGCGGCTCGCTTCGCATCGTGGTTACCGTCTGCTGCTACAGCCCATAAGTTGTGTAGATACCTATGGCCATCGCAGGCAAGCCAGCTCCCACATGTTGACCGAGGTTGCGGTTAAGTTAAATCCAGTGATCGCCGCTACGTTTAATCCTGAAGAGCAGGAATGTCACGACGTCGACTTTTTTTCGTCATGACGGCACTTTAGGCTGGGTTCGCAGGTCATTAATCTGCAACCGCTTTCAACATGAAGAAGGAGTCCACCATGGACGATTACCAGGAAGAACTGCTGGAGTACCAGGCATTCGAGCTAGACCCACTGGACCCAGCCGACGATGCTACCGAGCTGTAACACCGACTTCAGGCGGAGTGTCGCTGACTGCGGCGAAATTCCCCTGGGGTCTGGTTGTTCCAGCGCCTGAAGGCCCTTTGGAAGGCTTGGGCCGAAGCAAAACCGAGCAAGTAGGCGATCTCGCCGAACGCCAGTTCCGTGTCGCGAATGTAGGTCATGGCCAGGTCGCGACGGGTGTCATTGAGAATCGCGCGAAACTGCGTGCCTTCCTCGGCCAGTTTGCGCCGCAATGTCCAGGTGGGCAGCTTCAAGCGTGCCGCCACTTCTTCCAGGTCGGGTTCCCGGCCGCCATTGAGCATCGGCCCGAGCAAACGGGTAATGCGCTCGCGCAGGCTGCGGGTGCGGGTCAACTGCTCTAATTCCCTTTCACACAGCTGTAGCAACAGGTGCCAGGTGCTTGGGCAGTGCTGTGGGTTGCGCAGCGCCAGGGTGGGTTGGTTGAGGCGCAGTTGATTGACCTCGGCGCCGAAGTGCACCACGCCCTCTCCCAGTACCCTGTAGTGATCGTGGTAGTCCGGCGCGTCGAATTCGATTTCAATTCGTTGTGCCTGCACCGGCTGTTGCGCCAGGCCCGAGAGTTGCTGCAGCCAGCCGGCGATGATCGAATCCACCACAAAGCGGTTGTAGGCGTTATAGGGGCTGATGGAATAAAACCGCAGCCACGCGCCTTCGGCGTCTTCATGAAAGCTTGATTGCCCGCGATAGTTGGAACCGTACAGCGCTTCAAAGCGTGTGAGCGTCCTTGCGGCTTCGCGCACCGTGGGCGCTTGTGCGGCGGTGACGCCGGCAAGGCCGGCCTGGCTCAAGCGGCTGAGCTGGCCCATGCGCAGGCCCAGGCCAGGGTTGCCGGTCAGTTGGATGGCCGCGTGGCCCAGGCGCATGTAGCGCGGGATCGACAAGCGTGCGCCGGCCTCAGCCAGGCGAGCTGGATCGAGGCCGTATTGCAGCAGCAGGGGTTGCGCGTCCAGGCCGTGGCTGTGGATGGCGTCGGCCAGGGTGTGCACGAAGCCCACCGACAGATCCCCCAGGCGCACCGGCTTCAAGGCGCTACAGCCAGATATTCAGCAGGCGCGCACCACGGGCGTCGCCATCGGCGAAGACTTGCCCATTGCGGCTGAGGAAACTCTGGCCGGCGCTGCCCAGGTCCCAGAACTGCCCGCGCAGAAAGACGCTCATGCCTGCGGTGGCTTGGCTGACGGGTGGCTGGCTGATCAGCGTGAGGCGACGCCAGGCTGCGCCCTCGCTGGTTTCTTCAGGCTTGAGGCTCACTTCTGACGGCGTGGATACGCTCTTGAAGCCACGCCACGGACGCTCCCAGGTGTCGCGGCCGGTGACAAAAGCCGGCACCGCGATCAATTGCGCGCCTTGCTCGTTGAGCTTGCGGTAGTTGTCCGGGTACCAGCTGTCACTGCCCACCAGGATGCCCAGGCGCCCGGCGGGAGTATCGACAACGTTGACGACATGCTCATCACCCGGCTCGATAAAGCCCCGCTCATCGTAGATCGGGTAAAGCTGGCGCTGCGGCTGGCCCAGCGGCAAACCGTCGGCGGCAAACACCACGCTGGCGTTGTACAGCGCGCCGTGGCCGATCTCCAGTTGCCCCTGAATCACGCTTGGGTTGGGCAAGGCAATGGAACCGGCCACCAGGGTCACGCCAAATTCTTTGGCGAGGCCGCCAAACAACACTTGATAGTCGCGGGCCATGGCCGGGGCTTTCATGCGCAGGTACGCATCATCCATGCGGTTGTCGCCGGTGGCGCTGATCCAGGCTTTGGCAAATTGCAGCGGGTTGCTGATCGACAGCCAGTTCATGGCGTCCTTGAGATGAGCGGCCTGGTACAGCTCATTCTTTTCGCCGCCGAGCATCAGCCAGGTGCCGATATGCTCCGGCAGCACCACCACGGTTTTGGCGTTGATCAGCCCCAGGTCCCGAGCGTTTTGCAGGTACGCCGACAGCTTCAGGTGCAGGCGTTCCAGGCTCTGGTAATCGGCAGGGAACAGCTCCGGCTGGATGCCCAGCAGGTTGCCCCGGTCGGCCGGTTCGCCCTCATTGACGGCGAGGGTGATGCGCAGGTCGGACAGGTAATGCGCCACGGGGCGCTCCTGGGTCCAGACCAGATACGCGGCGAGGGAGGCAACCAGGGCCATGATGACGGTGAACGCTAGAAGTTTACGCATGGGGCAACAGACAACAGACCAGGTGCAGGGTTCGCGACTAGGGTAGGGCCCATGGCGTGGCTTGCCAAGGGGCGCTGTGCATTTGGATCAATAACTTGTCAGTTTCAGTCATTGAGCCGTGGTCCACCGCCTCTTAGTCTGTGGGACATAAACCGATGGCACGCCGTTCGAGTGCGCCACGTCCCGTGATGATCCGTTGTGGAGCTGTACCATGACCGCTGCTGCCTACCCGCACCTGCTGGCCCCGTTGGACCTGGGTTTTACCACCTTGCGCAACCGTACCCTGATGGGCTCGATGCACACTGGCCTGGAAGAAAAGCCCGGCGGTTTCGAGCGCATGGCCGCTTACTTTGCCGAGCGCGCCCGTGGCGGCGTGGGCCTGATGGTCACCGGCGGCATTGGCCCCAATGATGAAGGCGGCGTGTATGCCGGTGCGGCCAAGCTGACCACCGAAGAAGAGGCGCGCAAGCACAAGATCGTCACCCAGGCCGTGCACGACGCGGGTGGCAAGATCTGCATGCAGATCCTTCACGCCGGGCGTTACGCCTACAGCCCCAAGCAGGTGGCGCCGAGCGCTATCCAGGCACCGATCAACCCGTTCAAGCCCAAGGAATTGGATGAAGAGGGCATCGAAAAGCAGATCCAGGATTTTGTCACCTGCTCGCTGCTGGCCCAGGTCGCCGAATACGACGGCGTCGAAATCATGGGTTCCGAAGGCTACTTCATCAACCAGTTCCTCGCCGCCCATACCAACCATCGCACCGACCGTTGGGGCGGCAGCTTTGAAAATCGGATGCGCCTGGCGGTTGAAATCGTGCGCCGTGTACGCGAAGCCGTAGGCCCGAACTTCATTATCATCTTCCGCCTGTCGATGCTCGACCTGGTGGAGGGCGGCAGTGTCTGGGAAGAGATCGTGCAGTTGGCCAAGGCCATCGAACAGGCCGGCGCGACGATCATCAACACCGGTATCGGCTGGCATGAAGCCCGTATCCCGACCATCGCCACCAAAGTGCCCCGCGGTGCGTTCAGTAAAGTCACGGCCAAATTGCGCGGTTCGGTACAGATTCCGCTGATCACCACCAACCGTATCAACACCCCGGAAATCGCCGAGCAGATCCTGGCTGAAGGCGACGCCGATATGGTCTCGATGGCGCGGCCGTTTCTGGCCGACCCCGAGTTCGTCAACAAGGCCGCCGCCGGGCGTGCCGATGAGATCAATACCTGCATTGGCTGCAACCAGGCCTGCCTGGACCACACCTTTGGCGGCAAGCTGACCACCTGCCTGGTCAACCCGCGGGCGTGCTACGAAACCGAACTCAATTACCTGCCGGTCAAGCAGATCAAAAAAGTCGCGGTGGTCGGCGCCGGCCCTGCGGGTCTGGCCGCTGCTACCGTGGCCGCCGAGCGCGGGCATCAGGTGACTTTGTTCGACTCCGCCAGCGAGATCGGCGGCCAGTTCAATATCGCCAAGCGCGTGCCGGGCAAGGAAGAGTTCTTCGAGACCCTGCGTTATTTCAAGCGCAAATTGCAGACCACCCACGTCGAGCTGTGCCTCAACACCCGTGTAGACGTTGCGCAACTGGTAGCGGGCGGTTATGACGAGGTGATCCTGGCCACCGGCATCGCACCGCGTACCCCGGCGATTCCGGGTGTCGACAACGCCAAGGTGTTGAGTTACCTGGATGTGATCCTTGAGCGCAAGCCGGTGGGCAAGCGCGTGGCGGTGATCGGCGCCGGAGGCATCGGCTTTGACGTGTCTGAATTCCTCGTGCACCAAGGCGTCTCCACCAGCCTGGATCGCGAGGCGTTCTGGAAAGAGTGGGGCATCGACACTCAGCTGCAAGCCCGTGGTGGCGTGGCCGGGATCAAACCCGAGCGCCATGCGCCGGCCCGTGAAGTGTTCCTGCTGCAACGCAAGGCTTCCAAGGTGGGCGATGGCCTGGGCAAGACCACGGGCTGGATCCACCGCACCGGCTTGAAGAACAAGCAGGTGCAGATGCTCAACAGTGTCGAGTACCTGAAGATCGACGATGAAGGCTTGCATATCCGCATCGGCGCCGAGGGCGAGCCGCAAGTCCTGGCGGTGGACAATATCGTCATCTGCGCCGGCCAGGACCCGCTGCGCGAATTGCACGACGGCCTGGTGGCTGCCGGCCAGAACGTGCACCTGATCGGCGGCGCCGATGTGGCGGCCGAACTGGACGCCAAGCGCGCCATCAACCAGGGCTCGCGCCTGGCTGCAGAGCTGTAATACGCCAAGAGGGGCGGTGTTAGACTACCGCCCCTTTTTCATTCAGATACCTGCCGATGGGCCCTTTCGATTGGCTGCCTCATGCGCCCCTTGAACCCTTGCACCTGGACTGGCTGAACGGAGTCGAGTTGGCCGTGCTGCGCCTGGACCGTATCGACCCGCTGATCAGCGGCAACAAGTGGTTCAAGCTCACCGAGCACCTGGCCCAGGCCCGACATGCTGGGGCCACGGGGGTGATCAGTCTCGGCGGTGCCTACTCCAACCATCTGCATGCACTGGCGGCGGCGGGCAAGCGCTTTGATTTCCCCACCGTCGGCCTGTTGCGCGGCCATCCTCAAGACACACCCACGGTTCTCGACCTCAAAGCACTTGGCATGCAACTGCATTGGCTCGGTTATGGCGGTTATCGGGCGCGGCATGAAGCGGGTTTCTGGCTGCCTTGGCGCGAGCAGTATCCTGGCTTTCATCCGATACCCGAAGGCGGCGGGGGGCTGGCTGGTGCTCGGGGCTGTGGCGTGTTGGTCGAGCAGGCGCGGGCGCAGTTGGGTAACCTCGGTTGGAGCGATTACGACGCCTGGTGGCTGGCGGCAGGTACCGGCACGACGGTGGCGGGGCTGGCGCTGGCGGAGGCGGGTGCGCATTGGGTGTATGGCGCTGTGGCGGTGCCGGATGACCACGGTGTGGCGCAGAACGTGAGTGCTATCGTGCGGGACGGTTATACAGTGCTGGACGCCTGTCGCGGTGGCTTTGCCAAGGTCGATCCGCTGTTGCTGGACTTCATTGAGCGCACCGAACAAGCGTGCGGCCTACCGCTGGAGCCGCTCTACACCGGCAAGGCGCTGTTGGCGTTGAAACAGCAGGTCGAGGCCGGACGCTTCACCCCCGGCACGCGCCTGATCTTCATCCACACCGGCGGCCTGCAAGGCCGCCGAGGCTTCAGCGACGGGCGCAAACCCCTTGTGGGAGCTGGCTTGCCTGTGAAAGCCATAGGTATCTACACAACTTCGGTACGACGCTGAACCTGTGGCGAGGGAGCTTGCTCCCGTGACGGCCTGACAGCCGACGCTGATCTGGCTGAGGCACGGCGATCCAAATGTGGGAGCTGGCTTGCCTGCGAAGGCGGCCTGACAGTCAACGCAGTTGGACCGTGTACATATCCATTGCTGCGGTAACGGCCACTTAGGGTTCCGCTCTGACAGCGGGTCACTTTTGGAAGGACCGGAATGCCGGCCCAGCCAAAAGTAACCAAAAGGTCCTCGCCCCACCACTCGGCACCTCGCTTAGGCTCGGTGTGCCCGTAATCCGCCAGTGATTTGGGGGGCCGCCGCCACGCGCCATCCATGGCGCGTGGCGGCTAAACCGGCATCCCTGCCGGTTTACCCCCAAATCACTGTCGAATTCCGGCCAGCGTGGTTTAACGGGGCGCCTGAGATCAAAAGCAGATCAAGATCAAGAGCGGCTCGCTTCGCATCGTGGTTAGCGTCTGCTGCTACAGCCTACAAAGTTGTATAGATACCTATGCTGCGAAAGCGGGAGTGCAGTAAGAGATACTGTGACTGACACACCGCCTTCGCGGGCAAGCCCGCTCCCACAGGGGAGTTGCGCTTAACTGATGGCCTAAGTTCAGTCCATGAATGGGTTAAAGCCTCCTTCCAGCCGGCATCATGCGCAGCGCCGTGTTATCGCGCATCACGTAGTGATGAAAGATCCCCGCCAACGCGTGCAGCCCAATCAGCCAGTAACCGACCTGGGCGAACAGCACATGCCAGCCTTCAATCTCTTTGGCCAGTGCCTTGTTCTCAGCGATCAATGGCGGCAATTCCATCCCATAAAACATCACCGAATGCCCTTTGGCACTGACGATCAACCAACCGGCAATCGGCAACCCGATCATCAACGCATACAGCGCCCAGTGCATCAGCTTCGCCAGCAGGCTCTGCCATGGCGGCGGTGCCGGCACGATCTTCGGCGCCACCCCCAGGCTGCGGGCAAACAGGCGCAGCCACACCAGCACAAACACGGTAAGGCCGAGCATAAAGTGCATTTCAACAATCAAGGTGCGCGCACCGCTGCCTTTGGGGAATTGGCCGCGCAGTTCAATGCAGGCGTAAACCACCGCCAGCAGCACCACCATCAACCAGTGCAACGCAATCGACATGGTGCTGTAGCGTGTATCGGAATTTTTCCACGGCATCGCTGTGTTCCTCACTCATCAGGGCATACCTCCATTCTTTAGCGATGGAGTGCATTAACTCTATGCCTGTTTTGAGCGCTGCGCTTGTTGCCAATGCCGTTGTCTTGACCTCGGTCAGTAGGCCTGCGGCATTTCCCCGCGGGCCAGGCGCTGGTTGATGTCGCTGATGACCCGCGGCAGGTCGGTAATGGTGTCGATCAGATAATGCGGGCGCGACCCTTCGAACATCGCTTCGATGCGCTGGCGCTCGCTGGCCAGTGTGTCGCTGTCCAGGACGCGGAACTGCTCGTAGGTAAGGCCCAGCGCGTTGCCCGAGCAGGTCAGGGCCACCGTCCACATGCCGGCACGTCGGCCTTCGAGAATGCCCGGCACGGTGTCATCGACCTTCACGCAGGCCGCCACATCATCGATGCCCAGGGCGATCACGTTGGCCAGCGCCTGGGCCGGCCATGGTCGGCCGTTGGGCACTTCGTCAGTGGCCACGACGTGGTCGGCGACGTAGCCGTTGGTGGCAGCCAGGGCCACGACCTTGTCCATCACCTGCTTGGGGTAGCCGGAGCAGGAACCGATCTTGATACCTTGGCCGCGCAGGGCGGCGATGGTGTCGAGGGCACCGGGGATCAGGGCCGAGTGTTCGGCGATCTTCTCGATCTGCAGCGGCATGAAGCGCTGGTAGATGGCGGTCACGTCGTCGTCGGTGGGCGTGCGGCCGAACGCCTGGCGGTAGCGTTCGGCAACCTGCGGCTGGTCGCAGAGGGTGCGGATATGGTCCCACTTGCCCATGCCCATCGGGCCACGGGCCTCCTCGATAGACACCTGCACGTCGAACTCGGCGAAGGCCTCGACAAAGATCTGCGTAGGGGCGAAGGAGCCAAAATCGACCACCGTGCCGGCCCAGTCGAGGATGACGGCCTGGAGGGTGTTGGGGTTTTGATAGTTCATGGTTCAGATCCTGTGGGGTAATAACATTCATCTATGTAGGAGCGAGCTTGCTCGCGAAAAACATCCAGGCACCGCGTTGACTCAGGATGCCCGCGCTATCGTTAACGTGCTTCGCGAGCAAGCTCGCTCCTACACATTTCTTGCAGCACCTCGGCGATGGCCTTGACCGCTGCGCGCATGCCATCGGCGTCGACATGGCCGATGCAGCCCACGCGGAAGGTTTCCACCTGGGTCAATTTGCCCGGGTACAGAATGAAGCCCTTGGCCTTGACCCGTTCGTAGAACGCTTTGAACTGGTAGCGCGGGTCGTCGGGGGCGTGGAAGGTGGCGATGATCGGCGCCTGGATCGCCGCCGGTAGAAAGCTGCGCAGGCCCAATTCGGCCATGCCGTCCAGCAATGCCTGGCAGTTATGCGCATAGCGCTGGTGACGGGCGGGCAGGCCGCCTTCCTCGGCGTATTGCAACAGTGCTTCATGCAGGGCGGCGACCACGTGGGTAGGCGGGGTGAAGCGCCATTGTCCGGTCTTGGCCATATAGCTGTGCTGGTCGAACAGGTCCATCGCCAGGGAATGGCAGTTGCCCTGGGCGGCGGCCAGCGCGGCTTTTTCGGCAAAGACAAAGCCCATGCCCGGTACGCCTTCCAGGCATTTGCCCGAGGCGGCGATCAGCGCGTCGAAGGGGACTTCGCGGGCATCAATCGGCAGCGCGCCGAAGGAACTCATGGCGTCGATGATCAGGCGCTTGCCGTGGCGTTTGACCACCTCGGCAATCTGCGCCAACGGGTTGAGAATACCGGTGCTGGTTTCGCAATGAATCAGCGCGACGTGGGTGATGGCGCTGTCGGCGTGTAACAGGCGATCCACATCGGCGGCAGTGGTGGGCTCGTCTTCGGCGGTTTCAAAGGTGCTGAATTCGCGGCCAAGCACCTCACAGATTTTCGCCAGGCGCTTGCCGTAGGCGCCGTTGATCAACACCAGCACCTTGCCATTGCGGGGGACCAAGGTGCCGATCGCAGCTTCGACGGCGAAGGTGCCGCTGCCTTGCAACGGCACGCAGTGGTGGCTGTCGGCGCCGTTGAGGATTGCCAGCAACTGCGTGCACACGCTGGCGGTGAGCTGGTTGAAGCGGTCGTCCCATGAGCCCCAGTCCACCATCATCGCCTGGCGGGTACGGTTCGATGTGGTGAGGGGGCCGGGGGTCAACAGGATCGGCGCGGCAGGGGTCATGTCAAATCCTCGCAAGGTGTCGGGGGTCAAGCTACGGCGCCTAAATTGCAGTTTGGCTTGTCATCAATCAAATTGTTTGTTGTTATGCGAGCTATCAGTGAGGCCGATAGCTATGAACCTGTTTCAACTGCGCGCATTCGATGCCGTGGCCCGTGAGGGCAGTTTTACCCGTGCGGCGGCTCGGCTGTTTATCAGCCAGCCGGCGGTGACCGGGCATATCAAGGCGCTTGAGGAGCACTACCAGATCCCTCTGTTGCGTCGCACCGCACGCCGGGTGGAGTTGACCGAGGAAGGCGCGCGCCTGGCGGCCATCACCCGCGCTATCTTCGGCTTGGTCGACGAGGCGCAAACCATGTTGGAGGCCAACCGCCAGTTGCTCACCGGGCGCCTGGAAGTGGCGGCGGATGGCCCTCACTTGGTCATGCCGATGATCGCCAGCCTGCGCGCACGCTACCCCGGCATTACCGTGAATCTGCGTTTGGGTAATGCTCAGGAAACTCTGGCGGCGCTGCTGTCCGAACATGCGGATGTGGCGGTGCTCACCGAGGTGGAACCGCGCAATGGCCTGCACTTGCAACCCTTGGACGAGTCACGGATTTGCGCCTTGGTGCCGGCCGCGCACCCGTGGGCCAAGCAGCGCGAGGGTATTGAACTGGCGCAGTTGCATGAGGTGATCATGGTGCTGCGCGAGCCCAGTTCCATCACCCGCCGTACCTTTGATGACGCGTGCCTGGCGGCGAATGTGCAACCCAAAGTGCTGTTGGAACTCGACAGTCGTGAAGCCGTGACCGAAGCGGTGGCGGCAGAGTTGGGGGTGGGTGTGGTGTCGTCGATGGAGGTCAGCCCGGACCCGCGTGTACAGGCGGTGCCGATCCTCGGCGATGGCCTGCTGAACCAGCACATGCTCGGCTGCATGGAGCGCCGCCGCTCGCTGCGCTTGATTCAGGCGTTTTTCGAGTTGGCGTGAAGGCTTTCACGTACGATCTCCAGGAAGGTCGCGACCACGCGGCGTGAACTCTGTTCTTTCAGGCACACCAGGGTTTCTTTCATGCGTTGGGTGCAATCGCGGATGGGCATGGCGTACACCCGCGCGTCGGCGCCGAACTCTGCCGCCGACACCACGCCGACGCCAATCCCGACCACCACAGCTTCGCGGGCGGCCTCGCGGCCTTCCACCTGGATGGCCGGGCGAATGCGCAGGCCGGCCTGGCGCATTTCCTGCTCCAGGGTCTGGCGGGTGACCGAGCCGGTTTCCCGCAGTACCAGCGGGGTGTCATCCAGATCGGCCAGGCAGATTGATTCGCGCCCGGCCCAGGCATGATCCCGTGCGACAAAAGCCAACAGTTGGTCGTCGGGCAGCGGCACTGACAACAGGCGCGCATCATCGACATCGCGCCCCAACAGCGCCAGGTCGGCCTGATAGTTGTAAAGACGCGACAGCGACTCGTCGGTATTGCCGGTTTCGATTTTCACGCTGATCCCAGGGTAGCGTTGGCAGAAGCGCGCGATCTGCGGCAATACGTGCACGGGCGCATCCACCGCCAGGGTGAGAGTTCCGGTGAGCAGGGCACGCGAATCCTGCAGCAATTCTTCGGCTTCGGCCTCGATCACAAACAGGCGTTGGGTAATGGCCAGCAGGCGTTCACCCAGATCGGTCAGGCGCACCGAACGCTTGTTGCGGTGAAACAGCAATACGCCGAAGCGCTCTTCCAGTTTGCGCACCTGGTCGGAAATCGCAGGTTGGGTCAGGAACAGGCGTTCGGCGGCCCCGGTAAAACTGCCGTGAATGGCCACCGCATGGAAGGCTTTGAGCTGGGCATGGGAAACCGACATGGCACATCCTCTTAAAAGCTGAACTTATATTTGAAATACGATAAATCGATTTTACCTATGAGTCAGCCATTGCTTTGATGCTCCTCAGTCGCCGTAGGTTGAGTCCTACAACCACGGCGATCATGGGCGCAGGCACACCGCACCCATCTGACCAATGCCGCGCTATTCAAGGCCCGGTATTGCAGTGCTCAACCATAAAAACAACAGGCGTTTTCTTTCGATTCTGCCGGCACACTCACACCTGAGGTCAGAACCACCATGAATATCCCTATGGGTAGCATCAAGCGTTGGCGCGTGCAGATTTTCGCGATTACCTGGCTGGCGTACGCCGCTTTCTATTTCACCCGCAAAGCCTTTTCGGTGGCAAAGCTGGGGATTGGCGACGACCCGAGTTTTACCCTCGACAAAATGACGATGGCCAACCTGGATGGCCTCTACCTCGCCGCGTATGCCGTGGGCCAGTTCACCTGGGGCATGCTTGCCGACCGCTTCGGGCCACGGGTGGTGGTGCTCGGTGGCTTGCTGATTTCTGCGGCTGCGGCGCTGGTGATGGGCACCTTTGCCACGTTGCCGATCTTTGTTACCTGCATGTTGATACAGGGCTTGGCCCAGTCCACTGGCTGGTCGGGGCTGTGCAAGAACCTCGGCAGTTTCTTCCCGGCCCAGCAGCGGGGACGGGTGCTGGGGCTGTGGAGTTCGTGTTATGCGTTTGGCGGGTTGGTTGCGTCACCGTTTGCCGGTTGGTGGGCTTATACGCTGATCGGCAGCTGGCATGCGGCATTTATTTCCAGTGCCGCAGTGGTGGCCGTGGTGGCCGTGCTGTTCTTTATGTTCCAGCGCAATACTCCACAGGATGTGGGTTTGCCGGCAGTCGAACCCGAGCCGGTGTTGAGTGCCGAGCAGTTGGCCGCCGAGCAGCGCGTCAGCGTACTCGAACCCCTGCGCGCGATCCTGCGCAATCGCACGGTATTGACCCTGGGACTGGCGTACTTCCTGCTCAAGCCGGCGCGCTATGCGATTCTGTTGTGGGGCCCGGTGATCGTCTACGAGCAGATGCCGTCGGTGGGCAAGGTCGGGGCCGCCATCGTGCCCACCGCGTTTGAGTTGGCCGGTTTGCTCGGGCCGGTGTTGATCGGCCTGGCCTCCGACAAGCTGTTCGGCGCGCGGCGCATGCCCGCCTGTGTGCTGAGCCTGTTGGCGCTGACGGTTGCCCTGGCGTTGTTTATGGGCGCGCTGCACACCGGCAGTGTGGTGCTGGTGATGACGTTGCTGTTTGTCATGGGGCTGACGCTGTATGGGCCGGACTCGATGATCAGCAGCACGGCGGCCATCGACTTCGGCACCGCCAAGGCCGGCGCTACCGCAGCGGGCTTTGTCAACGGCTGCGGTTCGGTGGGGGCGATCCTGGGTGGTTTGCTGCCAGGCTATTTCGATACCGTCACGGTTTTTATCGTGTTTGCCGGCGCGGCACTGTTTTCGTCGCTGGTGCTGATGCCCTACTGGAATGCCAGGCCCGCCGTACTGGCCCAGGCCGGGGATTTTGTACCGGACCGCAATGCAGTGATTAAACCCTTGCGCACCTGAGGGCCTTGGCCGGTTTTTTGGTGGAACGAAGCGTTCTCGCGCTATAAACTCTGCCCCCAAAGCGCCGGCCAGTAGACGTTTGGGCGCGATGGAAATAAGAGAGTGAGTCATGGGCGCACAGTGGAAAGTCAAACATAAAGAAGCGGCAGCCAATGCCAAGGGCAAGATTTTCGGCAAGCTGGTGAAAGAAATCACCATCGCCGCCCGCAACGGCGCCGATACCTCCACCAACGCGCACCTGCGCCTGGTGGTGGAACAGGCCAAAAAGGCCTCGATGCCCAAGGAGACCCTGGACCGCGCGATCAAGAAGGGCGCCGGTTTGCTCGGTGAAACCGTGCAATACCACCGCGTGACCTACGAAGGTTTCGCGCCGCACCAGGTA
Organism: Pseudomonas sp. FJ2-5-13; assembly: GCF_029201605.1. NCBI lineage: Bacteria > Pseudomonadati > Pseudomonadota > Gammaproteobacteria > Pseudomonadales > Pseudomonadaceae > Pseudomonas > Pseudomonas sp. FJ2-5-13. Next base: position 3,708,254 of record NZ_CP104045.1, on the reverse strand, counting down.
CCTCTGATCGTCGAGTGCGTGACCGACAACATCAACCGCACCGTGGCGGAAATCCGCGTGGCCTTCCGCAAGGGCCAACTGGGCGCTTCCGGTTCGGTGGCGTGGGATTTCAACCATGTCGGCCTGATCGAAGCATCGCCGGACACCCCGGACGCCGATCCGGAAATGGCCGCCATCGAAGCAGGCGCCCAGGACTTTGAAGAGGGTGAAGAAGGCGCCACCTTGTTCATCACCGAAACCACCGACCTGGATGCCGTGCAGAAGGCCTTGCCGGAGCAGGGCTTCACCGTGCTGTCGGCCAAGCTGGGTTATATCTCCAAGAACCCGGTCAGCGGTTTGACCGATGAGCAGATGGCAGAAGTCGAGGCGTTCCTGGAAGGCCTGGACAACCATGATGATGTGCAGGATATGTTTGTCGGCCTGGCGGGCTGATGTTTATCTGAGTACACGCGGTCAACCTGTGGGAGCGGGCTTGCTCGCGAATGCGGTAGAACAGCCAATACATCTGTTGACTGTCACACCGCATTCGCGAGCAAGCCCGCTCCCACATTGGTTTAGTGGTGTTGCATAGATTCGAGCAAGACCTCAATTTCTTCAAAGCCCGGCCGCGCCAGCACATCCGGCTGGCAGCAGCGTTGTTGCAGTGCCTGCAAGCTTTCGTCACTGGCCTCAGCCCGCTCCAACAACTCCCCCAGCAACACCCCGAACGCGCGCACTTCAATACGCTGCAGCGCACGGGTTTCCAACGTGTCCGCCGTGGCATGGAAGGACGCCGCGCCAAAGTCTCCCAGCAAGCAATCACCCTCTGCGTTCCACAAAATATTGTGGCCATACAGGTCACCATGGGTAATGCCTTGGCGATGCAGGTGCGCCGCCACCGAAGCGATGCCCCGTGCCATGCGCAGTGCCACCTCCAGGCTGAAACGGGTGGTGGGTGCGTAGACATCCCGCGTGCACGACGCCAGGCTTGGCAGGGCCGCGAGGTTGCGGTAACTCGGGTCGATCAGGTCCATCACCAGGGCGGCCTGGTTGTCGGGGTGGCCGATGACGCGTCCTTCAACCTTGATCAGGTTGGGGTGCAGCCCGGCGGCGATGCAGGCTTGCATTTCATGCAGCGGTGAACCGTCGCTGGTGATGGTGCCCTTGTACAGCTTGACCGCAACCGGCAACGCCCGGGGTTTCCACAGCGCCTTGCGAATGATCCCCGAGGCACCTTCGCCCAGGACTTCGCCCATTTCCAGTTCCTGCCAGGCAATGTTCGGCGTCGCGTCATCACTGCTCACCTGCACGGCCATTTCCACCGGGTTGCCGGCGTAGGCCAGCCAGGTCAGGCTCGGCAGGGACAGCAGCCATTGCGGCAGTTGGGTGAGGCGGTTGGAGGCGATGCGGATCAACTCCAGGTTTTGGCATTGGGCCAGGCTTGGCGGCAGGTCGGTCAACTGGTTACCGGCCAGCATCAACTTTTGCAGCAAGGGACGTTGGCCCAGCTCATCGGGCAACTGGCTGATGCAGTTATCGGTGAGGATCAGCCAGCGCAACAGCGGCGGCAGGGCGGCGGCGGGTACCTGGCTGATCTGGTTGGCCTTGAAGCCGATCATGCTCAGCTTGGCGCACTGGCCCAGGCATTGCGGCAGTTCGGTAAAGGCGTTGTCCGAACAGAACAGCACGCGCAGGTGCGTCAGGCGGTGCAGGTCGTCGGGCAGGCTGCTCAGGGCGTTGCCGGTGAGGTTGAGGATTTCCAGCGAGTCGGCCAGATCGAAAATTTCCCGGGGGAACTCGGTCAGCCCGCAGGCCAGGTCCAGGCGCGTAGCGCCGGCCAATTGGCCAGCCTTGAGTTGGGCGAGGGTATTCATGCAGGGCGCGGTGCTCGGAAAGGGGGCGTAAAAGGCGCTCATGATAGCGGCTCGGGTGCGGTTTGCGGGCACAGGGTGTGCAATTGGCGCAGGCGACTGGCGGTGCGGGCGAGGTCGATGGCCTGGCCTTCCAGGCATGTATCCAGGGGCTGGTGGCCGATCAGCGTCAGTTGCTTGTCCTGGTCGTAGAGCACGTCTACCAGGTTGATAAAGCGCTGCTGCACGGCGATAGGGCATTCGGCCAACTGCGGCAGGCCGTCGATGATCCAGTGGTCGAAGTCCTGGCACAACAACAGGTAGTCCATGACCGCCGTGAGTTGTTCGCACAGGTCGTTGAAGGTGAACGCGATGGTTCGCGCCTGATGGCCTCGGCACTTTAACTGCCGAGTGCCGACCTTCAGGGTTTGCGCCGGGCAATCTGTGGCAGGCAGGCCCAGGCTTTCACGCTGGCCAGCCGTACCTGGCCAGACGTACTGGCCGCCCGTGAAGCGCTGTTGCGCGTGGGCCTGGGCCAGGCTGCGAAAGTCCTGGGGCGCACTGACTTCCAGCACCTCCATGCGCGCGGCGATCAGCTCGATCACCGGTTTGAAGCGTTCGTGGTACAGCGGGTTGGGCAGCAATCCTTCCGGCGGGTAGTTGGAAGTCACCAGCACCAGCACACCGCGCTGGAACAGGGCCTTGAACAAGCGGCTGATGAGCATCGCATCGCCGATATCGTGCACATGGAATTCGTCAAAACACAGCACTCGGCAGCCGGCCAGCAGCTCGTCCAGCGTGACGCCCAGGGCATCGTCATGCCCGCGGTGCAAGAACATGCCCTGGTGCAGCCGGGCGAAGAAGGTGTGGAAATGCACGCGCTGCTTCTCGGCGATGGGCAGCGCCTGGAAAAACCCGTCCAGCAGCCAGCTTTTGCCACGCCCCACCGGGCCATGCAGGTACAGGCTGCGCGTGGCCTGGCCGTTGAGCAGGTGCTGGGCCTCGCGATTCAGGGCGCTAATCGCCCGGATTTGCCCATCACTGAGGGTATAACCCTGTTGTTCGGCCTTTTGTTGAAAATATGCCGGGATAGGCGAGGCGTCCGAGGCGTCGGTTTTTTTACCCAGCAGGCGCTGGAGCAGGGCAAGCACGGCCAAGAATAAACACTCTGTATTGCGGTGGTCGCTCACTGTAAGACGCTCGATGCCATTTGACCAATAGCGAACGGCCCCAAGCCTTGCAAACTGGCACTTTCGGGTTAACTGGCTAACCTCATACACAGTTGTCACCCCTGTATAAGGAATTGGGGCTGTGAAGGGACCGGCGGTATTGGCAGTCATGGGCACGATGCTCTGCAACGCGGCGATTGCTGCGCAACTCCAGGTGCAGGTGCGTATCGACGTGCAACGGGGTTGCCAGTTGGTGGGCACCACCCGTAGTGCGGGCATCGAGCAACTTGGCGTATTGGATTTCGGCAGCGGCCCGCGTCTGGATGACCCGGCCGGCCCCCTGAGTGCGGCCCTGATCAGCCAGCGCCAGCCGCGCCTGGAATGTAACCCCGACACGCCTTACCAGGTGCGCGTTGACGGCGGCCTGCATGGCGGTGTGGGCGAAGTGCGTTATCTCGCCACTGCGACGCCCTCCAGCCGGCCCATCCCCTATCGCATCTATGCCGACGCCGCGCGGCTGATCCCCTTGCCGGTGGACGTGCCCGTCAGTGGCCGCGTGCCGGACACCGGCTCTGTGGAGCTGCCGCTGTATGGGCGCATCGAACCGCTCAAGGACATCCCTGCCGTCGGCCGTTATTCCGACCTGCTCAAGGTCACGGTCACATGGTAAGCCGCTACCTGGCCGTGACGGCCCTGGGCGGCCTGCTGTTGCTGGCGGATGACGCGCAGGCGGCGGTGGTCAACGGCCAGGTCCACGCACGGTTGGTGATCACCGCCAGTTGCGAAGTGAGCAAGGGCGTGGAAACCGCGCCGGTCACCCCCGAAGGCGGCACCGCGCTGTTGGACTTTGGCAGCCAGGGGCCGACCTGGAACGAGACCTTGGACGCGGCGATTTCCGATGGCGACAAGGCGCCGCTTTCGGTGTCCTGCAACCCCTCGGTGGTCAGCAGTTTCACGGTGACCATCGACGGCGGCGCCAACGGCGACGGCACCACACGGCGCCTGAGCAATGGCCGCCAGACCATTCCCTATCGACTCTCGGCCGACCCCCAGGGGCGCAGTGCCTACAGCATCGGCCAGCAACGCAATTTCGTCGTGACCCAGGGCACCCAGGTACCAATCCCGGTATTCGGCTCCGTGGTGGCGAATACCAGGGCCCTACCGGCCGGCATCTACACAGACACCCTGACGGTGACTCTGGATTGGTAAACCATGAGGATGGATATCATGCATGTACTTGTATCGCGAATCGGCCTCTGCGCCCTGGGCCTGGGGCTGGCGTCCAGCCTGAACGCGGCGACCACGGTGACCGGGCAGATCAGCTCCAGCCTGACTTTGATCGCCAGTTGCCAGGTCAACGGCTCCGGAGCGGCCACCGGGCTGAATTTCGGTAGCTTGAATTTCGGCACCACCAACAGCCTGTTTACCAATGCCGACGCCCAGTTGCTCGGCGGCACCGGTACCGGCGGCGCGTTGTCGATCCTGTGTTCGGCTGGCACCGCGCCAACGATCAAGGTGCGTGCAGGCGCCCACGATGGCGCTTCCCCCGGTGGTACCCGAGCGCTGGCCGATGGCGTGGGTAACTTCGTGCCCTACGATTTTTACACCGACAGTGGGCGTTCCGCGCTGTTGGCAATTGACGGCGTGGTGACACTCGCCACCAGTACCGGCGTGGCGCAGACCGTCAACCTTTACGGTCGGGCGGTGGGCAAAGCGGGGCTGCCAGCGGGCACCTACACCGACACGGTGGCCGTGGAACTGACGTTCTAACGATGTGGCCCAGGGTGTTGCTCGCCATCGGCCTGGCGATGCCGTTGCCGCTGTCGGCGGTGGTCAACCAGAGCTTCCAGGTGAGCGCGACCATCACGCCAGGTTGCCTGATCGTGGGCGGCGGCTCCAACTACGGCACGTTGGCCTACGGCAGCTATTCGGCCCTGGCCACCAGCACGGTGACGGCGGCCCTCACTGGCGGTGTAACCCTGCAATGCACGCCGGGCGTGGCCCTGAGCATGAGCGTCGATGGCGGCCTGCACAGCAGCACCGGGCGCAACTTGCAGCTCAACAGTGGCAGCGCGCGAGTGGCATACCAATTGTTTCGCGATGCGGCGTTCAGCCAGAGCCTGGGTATCAGCCAGAGCGTGAGCGTGACGTACAGCGATGCGAGCAACATCAGCCTGCCGATTTACGGGCGGGTGGTTTTACCGGGCAATCAGCCTGGGGGAACGTACAGCGACACGCTGCAGGTGCAGCTGACGTGGTAGGGCTAACGGTTTTAAGGAGGGGTGTTATGGGGTGTGCTTTGCGACGGTTATGGACAGCGGGTTTCGCTTTGGGGGCGTTGTGCTCCGCCGGTTTTGTACAGGCGGCCAGTTCGGTGCTGATCTGGCCCATCGACCCAGTGCTGGAGGCCGACCAACAGGCCAGCGCGCTGTGGCTGGAGAACCGTGGCACCGAGACCGCCAACCTGCAGATCCGCGTGTTTGCCTGGAGCCAGAATGGCTTTGACGAGCAGTACCAGAACCAGCGCGATGTGATCGGCAGCCCGCCGGTGGCCAAAATCGAGCCGGGCCAGAAGCAACTGGTGCGCCTGACCCGCACCCGGGAAGTGCCGCCGGGGCAGGAGTTGGCCTATCGCATCATCATTGACGAAATCCCCTCGGCGCTGCAGGTGCCCACGCCGCCGGAGGGCAAGAACACAGCGGCGGCGATTCGCTTCCAGATGCGTTATTCGGTGCCGTTGTTTGCCTACGGCGCCGGCTTGTGGAGCAAGGACGACGCTACCCGCCAGCGCGACCCCAAGGGCGCGGGCAAGCCGCAGTTGAGCTGGCAAAAGGTCAACGTGGCAGGGCGCAACTACATCGAGGTGCGCAACCAGGGCGCCGTGCATGCGCGGCTCACCGATGCATCATTCAAACAGGGCGGGCAGACGCGGCCGTTGGTGGACGGTTTGCTCGGCTATGTGCTGCCGGGCGCGAGCATGCGTTGGCCGGTGCCGGATGCCGTATCGGCCGACCAGCCGTTGCAGGTACGCGTCAACGGCGCGCCGCAACTGGAGAGCCTGGCGCCCAAGCGATAGCCGTTATGTAGCGCAACGGGCACGCGCCCGGGTTTTAACAGGATGGAGATGTCCATTGAAGGACACAACGCCATGGTGAGTCGTGGTTGGGCTCGGGTTTTATGGCCGTCGGTGGCAGTAGCAAGCGGGCTGTGGGGCGCAGCGATGGCAGGCGACTTGCCGCCGCCGCCCGGCAGCATGGAGGCAGTTGCCAATGCACAGCTGTTTCTGGAACTGGTGGTCAACCAGATGGACACCGGCCGCGTCATTGCGGTCGAGCAGCGCGCTGGCCAGTTGTTTGTGCCGGCCAGTGCGTTGCAGGACGTGGGCATGAAACTGCCCGGTGAGCCGGTCGGCAGCGTAGCCCTGGACCAACTGCCGGGCCTGCACAGCGACTACGACAGCAACGGCCAGCGCCTGTTGCTGGATGTGCCGCCCTCGTGGTTGCAGGAACAGTTCATCGGCAACCGCAATACCTATCCGCGCACCCAGGCCATGAGCAGCTTCGGCGCCTTGCTCAACTATGACGTGTATTTCAATGATACCGACGACGGCGGCAGTTACCTCGCGGCCTGGAACGAAGTGCGGCTGTTCGACACCTGGGGCACCTTGTCCACCACCGGGCAACTGCGCCAGACCCTGTCCGATGGAATCAGCGGCAGCACCCTCAACAATGGTTACCGACGTTACGACACCACCTGGCGTTTTTCCGATGATGAGCGCCTGCTGACCTACGAGGCCGGCGACGTGATCAGCGGTGCGCTGCCCTGGAGCAGTTCGGTGCGCCTGGGCGGGGTGCAACTGTCTCGGGATTTTGCCGTGCGCCCCGACCTAGTCACGTACCCCTTACCGCAATTCGCCGGTGAGGCGGCGGTGCCGTCGTCGGTGGACCTGTTTATCAACGGCTACAAATCAGACACCGCGCAACTGCAACCCGGCCCCTACACCTTGACCAACATCCCGTTCATCAACGGTGCCGGCGAGGCCGTGGTGGTCACCACCGATGCCCTGGGCCGCCAGGTGTCGACCACGGTACCGTTCTACGTCACCAGCACCTTGCTGCAACAAGGCTTGACGGATTTTTCGCTGGCCGCCGGTACCTTGCGCCGTGACTACACCCTGCGGGATTTCGGCTACGGCCCGGGCGTGGCCAGTGGCACGTTCCGCTATGGATATTCCGATAACCTGACCCTGGAGAGCCACGCCGAAGCCTCCAGCGACCTGACCCTCGGCGGGCTCGGCGGTAACCTGCGCCTGGGCAACTTCGGCGTGCTCAATACCGCCCTCAGCCAGAGCCAGTTCGACAGCCGCACGGGCCAGCAACTGAGCCTCGGTTACCAGTACAACAGCACGCGCTACAGCTTTATGTACCAACGGGTGGAGCGCCGCGACGACTACGCCGACCTGACCCTGGTCGATACCCCTTACGCCAGCCTCAGCAAGCGCAGCGAGCAGGTGACCCTGAGCCTCAATCTCCAACGTTTCGGCAGCCTGGGCTTGGGCTATTTCGACGTGCAGGCCGCGGACGACTCGCGCACACGCCTGCTTAACCTGAGTTGGAGCAAACCGCTGTGGCGCAACACCAGCTTTTATCTGTCGGCCAACCGCGAAATCGGCGACAGCAACTGGGCCATGCAGGCGCAACTGGTCATCCCGTTCGACCTCAACGCCAGCCTGGCCTTGAGCGCCGAGCGCAGCAAGGACGGCGCCAGTCGCCAGCGCATCAACTACAGCCGCGCGGTGCCCAGCGAAGGCGGGGTGGGCTACAACCTCGGCTATGCCCAGGGCGATGCCCCCAGCTATCGGCAGGCCGACCTGACCTGGCGCTTGCAGTCGGTGCAGTTGCAGGCTGGTGTGTACGGCAGCAGCGAGGCCATGACGCGTTGGGCGGACGCCAGCGGCTCGCTGGTATGGATGGGCGGCGAAACCTTTGCCGCCAACCGTATCAATGACGCGTTTGTGGTGGTGAGCACCCAGGGTTTCGCCGGCATTCCGGTGCGCTACGAAAACCAGCTGGTGGGCCAGACCGACCGCAACGGCCATTTGCTGGTGCCGTGGAGCAGTGCCTATTACCGCGGCAAATACGAGATCGACCCGTTGAACCTGCCGGCGAATGTGCAAAGCCCCAATGTGGAACAGCGCGTGTCGGTACGCCGGGGCAGTGGTTACTTGCTGGAATTCCCCCTGCGCCGGGTGCTCGCCGCAAGCATCACCCTGGTGGACCGCCAGCACCAGGAATTGGCGCTGGGCAGCCTGGTAATGCACGAGCAAAGCAACACTCAGGCGGTGGTCGGCTGGGATGGCCTGGTGTATCTGGAAAACCTCAGCGCCCATAACACCTTGCAGGTCACGCTCGGTGAGGGCCGCATCTGCCAGGCAACCTTCGATATTGATGAGCAGCAACAGGATGTGCCCTTGATCGGGCCGTTAGTGTGCCAATGAGGGATTGAACAGGGAGTGTTCAGGTGAGGGGCAGCGTAGGGCTATATGGCGTAGGTTTGTTGTTTTGCGGGCAGGCCATGGCGGCGTGTTCGGTGGTGTCCACCGTGCCGGCCAGTTTTGGTTCGATCAGTTCGATGACGGTGCGCACCGCCGCGCAAACCAGCTCTACGGCCAACTCAGGGTTGAGTTGCACCTCGGCGCTGATATCGCTGCTGGTGTCCACCGACCACTTTTACGCCACGATCACCTCGCCCCAGACCGGTTTGGTCGGGCCGACCGGTGATGTGATCAGCTACACGATTTATGGCAATAACAGCACCAGCTATCCCATCACCCGTGGCAGCCAATTCGATTTCGGCGGCGCTGGCGGCATCGCCCAGAGCATCGGCCTGATCGCCGGGCCCGGCGCGAAAACTGTGCCGTTGTACCTGAGCAGCATCACTGGCAGCAACGTCGCCGCCGGGGTGTACACCGAGACATTGAGCATCGCCTGGGTGTGGAATTATTGCTCGGGGATCGGCCTTGGCGGCATTTGCCTGGGACGTGACATTGGCAGCGGCACGGCGTCCCTGACCGTCAACATGACCGTGACCAATGACTGCCAGATCACTGCCCCGAATATCAGCTTTGGCAGCGCGCCGGTGGTCAGTGGGTTTACTGCGGTGACCGGGCAGACCATCAACATCGCCTGCACCAAGGGCAGCGCCTATACCGTGGGCTTGAGCGATGGACAGAACCCGGTGAGTGTCGGCGGCCGGCGGCGCATGATTTCCGGCAGCAACTACCTGGCCTATGACATTTTCCAAAGCGCCGGCACCACACGTTGGGGCAGCGTCGGCGCGGCACGGCGGGCCAGTTCCACGGCCGAGGTCAACCCTGGCAACGGGTTGGGCGTCGGTAGCCAGGTGTACAACTACAACGCCAAGGTCTACACCGACCAGCCCACGCCGCCGGCTGGCACCTATCTGGATAATGTGGTGTTGGACGTCGGTTTTTAGAATGGCGTCTGCAGCGCGGCGGCCTGGTCTACCGGGCTGACCATTGCATAGTTGTAGCCGCCGCCCGACCAATAGTCGGCCTGCAAGCCATCGGCACTGCGGCTGCCGCGAGGCAGGAAACCGTTGTTCGGGCCCGGCGGGCGGATGTAGAAGCTGATGCGCCGGCCTTGGGCGTCCTGGTACAGCACCATGGCCGCCGCGCCTTGGTCGGTGGTGAGCAGGCGCCCGCTGACCGGCTTGAAACCGGCTTGGCTGAGGTCGGGCAGGCGATGGGCCTGGTTGAAATAACGGTCGAGCCAGGCCTGCATGGTGCTGCGGTCCTGGGCGTTGTAGTCGGCGGGCATGATGCCGTCCTGGGCAAACAGGCGGTAGGCCTGCATGGCGTCGGTCATCGGCAGCAGCGGCGGCTGGGTGGCTTCGCGGGCGTGCCAACCGCCAAACCCGCCGAGGCTCACGGCGATCAGCAACAACGCCGCCGTGGCCAAGTGCCGACGGGACTGTTTCTTGATGCGCTGGCGAATCAGAGCCGGGTCTAATGCCGGGTTGTGCGGCTGTTGCAGGGCGCCGCTCAGCGACGCACGCAGCAACTGTGCATCCTGTTGCCAGGCCTGTACCTGGGCCGCCACTTCGGGGTGGCTGGCCAGCCAGGTTTCAAGCACACGGCGATCGCTGTCCAGCAATTGGTGATCGACGTAGGCGTGTAAATCGCGTTCGCTGGGGGGCAGGCTGATCATTTGAGTCTCCGCAGGGAAGGGCCGGTCATTTCGCCATCGCTGAGTTGACGCAACGCTTGGCGCGCGCGGGACAGGCGTGACATCACGGTACCGATGGGCACCTTGAGAATCTCGGCCACCTCCCTGTAGCTCAAGCCTTCGACAGACACCCACAGCAACAGGGCGCGCTGTTCGGTGTTCAGTTGGTCGAAGGCTTGCAGGGTGGATTGGGCCAGCACCGTGCGTTCTACCGAAGGTTGCACGTCATCGCGGCCGGTGAAGAATTCGAGCATGCGCGCATAGCGGCGGTTGCGGCGGTGGGCGTCGAGGAACTGGCGGTAGAGGATTGAAAACAGCCACGCACGCAGGTCGCCCTCGATACGTTTATCGGCCCAGGCGACGATGGCGCGCTCCAGGGTCGATTGCACCAGGTCATCGGCGCTGCTGCTATTGCGCGTCAGGGACACGGCAAAACGCCGCAACCTGGGGATGAGTTCACGTAACTGTTCGTCGAGTTCATGCATGGGATGAGTCTACTCACTTGTGTTGAGGTAGACGTCGGTCTGTGTAGGTTATTCCATGAGCTGTGCAAAGAAACTTCCCCAGGTATGAGTGGGAAGCTTCTGCATAGCTTGAGAGTCTGTAATCTCGTGCGGCGTCCTCTATCCACCCTTGTATCTGTCGGTATTCAGCCGGCAGGCCAACAGAGAGAGGGTGCTCATGACGTATTCACCGAGCGTTAAACAGTTTTTTTCCAACGCCTCGCTGGCTCATTTGCCTGCCGCGCAGCGAGTTCTATTTGAGCAATGGGGATGCGGCCCTTCAGCGCTGACCGCCTACGCCAACGTACACCACGCCATCGAAGCACAAGCGAAGTTGGCGCCACACGCCACAGCGGCGGTGTGCGCGGGCCAACGTATCAGCTATGAACAGCTCAACCGACAAGCCAACCGTTTGGCTGTGTACCTGCTTGCAAAGGGTGTGAAGCGGGGTGACACGGTGGGGTTGTTCGTCGAACGTTCAATTCCCATGCTGGTCGGGCTTCTGGCGGTGTTGAAGGTGGGGGCCGCGTATGTGCCACAGGACGCCAGAATCGTGCCTACCCTGCAGTTGGGCATGGTTCTGGAGTCGTTGTCCAGTCCGGTCATTCTGACGTTGTCGAACTTGCTGGAGCACATTCCGGCAGACGCGGCCTCCCGCTGCTTGTGTCTGGACACGTTCATTGCGCAAACCCCTTGGGTGGCTGAGAACAATGATGGCGTGTCCGCCGAGGTCAATCCCGATGGCCTGTGCTTTGTGCTGTTCACATCCGGAACCACTGGGCGTCCCAACGGCGTGTGTGTCAGCCACCGCAACGTGTGCAACATTCTGTTGACCCAACCTGGGCAGATGGGAATGGCGCCGGGTCGCACTGTTGGGCAGATTCTCAATATCGGTTTTGATATGGCTGCCTGGGAAATACTCGGTTGCCTGGCGCATGGCGCGACCTTACTGATTCGCGGCAAAGATATCGCGCAGACAGCGGCCCAGTGCAACGTGTTGATCGCAACGCCATCGATACTGGCCACCCTGGACCCTTTGCAATGTCCCGACCTCAAGTACGTTGCGGTGGCCGGAGAGGCCTGTTCCCAAGCGCTTGCAGACCGTTGGGCCGAACACTGTACGTTCTACAACGGGTGCGGGCCCACCGAAACCACCATCGTTAACACCTTGCACCTGCACGTACCAGGCACGCCATTGACTATCGGCAGGCCAACACCGAACAACACCGTCTATGTGCTCGATTACCAGGGGCGTGCCTGCGCGATAGGCGAGATGGGTGAGATGTGGGCCGGTGGTACGGGGGTAACGGCGGGCTATCTGAACAACAAGGCATTGACGTTGGACCGGTACCGACCGGATCCCTTTCGCGGCGGCGATGCGGTGATGTTTCGTACGCGAGACCTTGGGCGCTGGGTAGCTGACGGCCGACTCGAACATTTAGGTCGTGTGGATGACCAGGTGAAGGTTCGCGGTTTTCGCGTAGAGCTGGACGCGGTGTCGGCAGCTTTGGAGGCCGGTGCGCACTGCATGCGCGCGGTCACGTTGAAGCTGGACAATCGTACGTTGGTGGCCTTTGTCTCCCCAGCCAACGCTGACATAGAGGCTTGCCGGTTGGCCTGTCAACAGCGCCTGGCCTACTACTGCGTGCCGCAGTTCATCTACGCGGTGGAGGATTTTCCCCTGACCGCCAGGGGCAAGATCGACAAGGCACTGTTGCTGCAAGTGGCCCGAGAGTCGCAGGTGGCGGCGCAAGCGGTTTTGACCCAGGAGCCTGGTCATGATTGATGCGCTGACCCGTACCGTTGTGCCGCCCAAGCCAGCGCTTTGGCGACGCTGGGCTTCACTGCCGATGTTTTCTTATTACAACCGCCTGGCTTCAGGGGTTTTGATTGGCAACGCTGTGTTTGTGCTGTTGGCTCTGGACCTGCAAGCCATTGCGGTGCAGACGCTGTCGGACATGGTGCTGATTAACCTGTCGATCGCCATCCTGATTCGCCAGCAATACCTGATCAATGGCCTGTTTTGGCTGGCGACGCGGATACCGCGTACATGGCCGCTCGGTGTGCGGCGAAGCGCAGCCAAGGTGTACCACTTCGGCGGGCTGCACAGCGGCGCAGCCTTGGCGGCCACGGGATGGTTTGCGGGCTTGGTCGGTGTGCAGGTCACGCAGTATCTGCAGCAACCGGACAGTGTTTCGGCAGGTTCGCTCGGGGTCAGCGTTTTGCTGCTCAGCGTGTTGCTGTTCATGGTGGTTATGGCTCAACCACGTATTCGAAGCCGCTTTCACAACGGGTTTGAACGGGTTCATCGGTTTGCCGGTTGGAGCGCGTTGCTGTTGTTCTGGTGGCAAACGTTATCGACCACATCGAACCTGTTGCACAGCCTTTCGTTCTGGATGCTGGTCCTGCTGACCCTGAGCATCCTGCTGCCCTGGTTGCGGCTGCGCAAGGTTGCCGTTGAACACACGCGGCCGTCCACACATGCCGTGATTACGCGCTTGAGCCACACCTCGCCATTCGCCGGCTCATCCAGCGCAATCAGTCGCAGCCCGCTGTTGGAATGGCACTCCTTTGCCAATATTTGCGCGCCAGGCGAGGCGGGGTTTCGCCTGATCATTTCCCGCGCAGGCGATTGGACCGGGGAGTTTATCGAGGACTTGCCCCGCTACGTATGGGTCAAGGGCATTACCACCGCCGGCGTTGCCAATGTAGAAACCCTGTTCAGGTCTGTGGTGTACATCGCCACAGGCAGCGGGATTGGGCCTGTCATGCCGCATTTGCTCGCAGCGAAGGTTCCTATTCAATTGATCTGGTCCACGCGTAGCCCGAGGAAGACCTACGGCGATGAACTGGTGGAGGAGATTCTGCGGGCCCAGCCACATGCAGTGATCTGGGACACCGATGAGCGCGGTAAGCCTGACCTGGTGCAGTTGGCCTATGGTGCGGTGCAAGCCTGCGGTGCCGAAGCGGTGATTTGTATTGCCAACCAGGCGCTGACTCAACGCGTGGTGCAAGAGTTGGAAGCGCGCGGAATACCCGCCCAGGGTGCCATCTGGGATTCCTGAGACAGCCTGAAGTGTGAGCGATATCAATCAAATCGTTGGAGATGCCTATGAATGTTTTAATGGAACGTCATGACCGCGTAGTCCTGATCAAGCTCAACCGCCCTGAGGCCAAGAATGCGCTGAGTTCGGCGATGATGAAGGAGTTGATCGGCCATTTGGCTGCAGTGGACCAAGACCTTGGGGTCGGGTGTGTGGTGATTACGGGAACCCGCGAGTTTTTTGCGGCAGGGGCCGATATCAAAGAAATGAGCGGCAAATCCTATCTGGACATGCTCAACGAAGACTACTTCGCCGGCTGGGAGGGTTTCACCCGTTTGCGCACCCCCACGATTGCCGCAGTGACAGGCTATGCGTATGGCGGCGGCTGCGAACTGGCGATGATGTGCGACATGATTTTCGCCGCTGATACCGCCACTTTTGCCCAACCAGAAATCAAGCTGGGGGTTATTCCGGGGATGGGGGCGACCCAACGTTTGACAGGGTTGATTGGCAAGGCCAAGACGATGGACCTGGTATTGACGGGGCGGCCAATGACCGCCCAGGAAGCCGAGCAGGCGGGGTTGGTGTCTCGCGTTTACCCGGCCGCGAACTTACTGGATGAAGTACTGGCAGTGGCGGCACAAATTGCCTCCTTTTCTCGAACGGCCACCCGCGCAGCACGACAGGCGGTGGAGCAATCCCTGGAGGTCGGCTTGCACGAAGGTGTGCGTCAGGAGCGTAGGTTGTTTCATGGCCTGTTCGCCACGCCTGATCAGCAAGAAGGCATGCAGGCGTTTCTTCGCAAACGACAGCCATTGTTTAACCAGCGCTAGAACGGAGTGGATCTACCAGCGCGTCTACTACAAAAAAACTACAGTGAACGGGGAATAAGCCTACGTGAGATTCGTCTCATAACACTTTTCCCCTGCGGCCACTGGCCCTGGAGTTTTTTATGGTTGATCACTCTTTACCGCCGCGTCCGCCTCTTAGTACCGCCAGCCTGCTGGTCAGGCTGGCGTGTATTGGGGGCTTAGTGGCGGTGGTGGTAGGGGCATTTGCCTACGTCAATGGCACGCTCGACCCACAACGTCTGCGGCCAAAGACCTTGGTCAATGCCCTGGAAACCAATAACGGCGTGCATCCGGGCTTTCGCCGTAACCATGCCAAGGGCGTGTGCGTGGCAGGGTATTTCCAGAGCAGTACCGAGGCCCGTGCGTATTCCAGTGCTCAGGTGTTCAGCGAGGCCAAGACCCCGATCATTGGCCGCTTTGCCTTGCCCAGCGGCAACCCCTACGCGCCGGACAGCAGTGTGCCGATTCGCAGCTTTGCCGTGCAATTCAGCCAGGCCAACGGCCAGCAATGGCGTACAGGGATGAACAGCATGCCGGTGTTCCCGGTAGGCACGCCCGAGGCGTTCTACCAGTTGCTCAAGGCCGGTGCGCCAGACCCGGCCACGGGCAAGCCGAACCCCTCGAGCATGCCGGCGTTTTTTGCCGCACACCCCGAGACCGCGCCGTTCCTGGCCTGGGTCAAGACCGCCAAGCCATCGGCCAGTTACGCGACTGAAACCTATAACGGCATCAACGCGTTTTACTTGGTGGCTGCCGATGGCACACGCCAGGCCGTGCGTTGGGAGGTGATGCCCCAGAGCCAGGACGCGGCGGGTGATACCGCCCCTGCGGGCAGTGACTTCCTGGAGCAGGATTTGGTACGACGCCTGGCTGCCGGGCCGTTGCGTTGGCAGTTGAACATGACCCTGGCCAACCCAGGCGACCCATTGGATGACGCGAGCAAAACCTGGAGCGGCGCACACAAGGTGCTCAACGCTGGCACCCTTGTGCTGCAAAGCAGCCAGCCCCAGGCAGACGGCGATTGCCGCGATATCAACTTTGACCCGCTGATTCTGCCCAGTGGTATCCAAGCCTCCAACGACCCCTTGCTGGCCGCACGTTCGGCCGCGTATGCCAGTTCGTACCTGCGCCGGGCCGGTGAAGTCAGCCCGTTGCACAGCGCCCCTCAGGAGTCGAAGCCATGAATGCTCAACCACGGTTCTTTGCGCCCCTGGCGCGCGTGCTGCACTGGCTGATGGCGTTGATGATCATCGCCATGCTGTTTATCGGTGCGGGCTTGGCGGCGTCAGTGTCGGAGCGTCATGAGTGGCTGATCCACCTGCACAAGCCGCTGGGCATTGCGATTCTGGCGCTGGTGATCGTGCGCCTGGCGGTACGTTTCTCGACGCGCCAGCCGCCGTTGCCAGCGGATTTGCCGGTGTGGCAAAGGCTGGCAGCCAAGGCTTCCCATGTGCTGTTGTACGCCTTGATGCTGGTGTTGCCGCTGCTGGGTTGGGCGATGATTTCAGCGGCCGGTGACCCGGTGATGCTCAGCAGTAACCTGCAACTGCCCGCGCTGGTGGGGGCGAATGCGCCGTTGTTTGCGTTGTTGCGCAAGGCTCACGGTTATTTAGCCTATCTACTGTTTATCACTGTGCTGGTGCATCTGGCGGCCGCGTTGTTCCACGGTCTGATCCGCCGCGACGGCGTCTTGCAAAGCATGACCGGCAGTAAGGATTGACCGCTTTTTGTGGCGAGCAAGCTCGCTCGCCACAAAGAGCTTGTCACAGGGGTTAGCGCAAACGCTCGACGATATCAGCGACGCTGCTCAACACGTCCTTGCCCAACTGTTTCGAACGATCGCCTGACCAGCCAGTTCGCAGGTTGGGTGCGTCGTCGTTGTCCTTGAAGGGCATTTCCAGGGTCAGGGACAGGCAGTCGTACTTTTCTCCCACCGCGTTGCAGGCCAGGGTCATGTTGGCTTGGCCGGGCAGGTCGCGGGTGTAGCCGTGGGTGGTCTGGAAGTCCCGGGTCAGGTGGCTCAAATGGCTGCGGAAGTGTTTTTCCAAAGCTTCGATACGCGGGGTATAGCCCGGGTTGCCTTCGCAGCCGGCGGTGAACACGTAGGGGATTTCTTCATCGCCGTGGATGTCGAGGAACATATCCACGCCGTATTTTTCCATCTGTTGCTGGACGAACAGGACTTCGGGGCTGAGTTCCTGGCTGGCGCTTTGCCAGGCGCGGTTGAGGTCCTGGCCCATGGCATTGGTGCGCAGGTGGCCATGGAAGGCGCCGTCCGGGTTCATGTTCGGAACCAGATACAGATCAGCGACGGCCAGCAGTTTTTTCAGTTCGTCGTCGCCGTCCTTTTGCAGGCGCTCAATCACGCCCTCCATAAACCATTCGGCCATGTGTTCGCCGGGGTGCTGCTGGGCGATGATCCACACCTTGCGCCGGCCTTCGATCCCTTTGCCACGGCGCAGCAGTTGGATATCGCGGCCTTCAGCGCTCTTGCCGGTGGCCAGCAGGGTGACCCCGGCGTACTTCAGAGCTTGCTCGATCAACCAGTCATGGCGTTCACGGCTGTAGGGTTCGAAGTAGGCAAACCAGACGTGCTTTTGCCGGGTCTGGAGGGTGATGTGCAGGATCTCGCCATCAAAGCGCGTCGGTACCCGGAACCAGTTGATATGGTCGTAGGACGCCACGGCGTTGTAGCCGCTCCAGGCATTTTTGTAAGACGAGCGCCCGGCGTTGCTCAAGCGAAAGGTATGGGTGTGCCCCACATGCATGCCTTCGGCCTTGAAGTGGAACCATTGGTAGTGATCGCTGCGGGTGTCGGGTTTGATTGCCAGCAACAACTGATAGGCGTCACTGGCATCCAGGACCTGGATGTTGCCGCTGTCGAAGTCGGTGCTGATCTTGATGGAGGTCAAGGCCACGGTCATAGTCTGGTTGCCTGAATATGAGTGATGTGGCGGCTATCTTACACAGGGGTTCGGTAAAACCTGGATGCAAAAATTGTTGCAGGGGAGGGGGCGTCATCCGTGACGCCGCGGCAGCTTAGAGTCTATGAGATTGATTCTCAAGCGCTAATTCGCAGATATACGGGCTAGAGCGTTCGGACGACTTTCTTTGAGCGATAGTCTTTTGCTACCATGCGCGCCATCAAGCAACACACAGTCTTCATTAGCCTGAAGCCACGCCAGGGAAACTGGCAAAAAAAAGACCCGGCCAAAGAGCCGGGTCAAAAACCGTGATTAGCCTGATGAGGAGATATTCCAAGAGTCCGACCTAAGGTCTCTTGGTCTATCGACTGATCTCGCGATCAGCTGAGCCCAATAATAATCATTATCATTTGCAAGTCAAATGTTTTTATCCGTGGGATAGAAATATTTTTCTTTCGTGCCTGCTACGCGTTTGCCGCCGCCCCTGGCGCCTGCAACGACCGCTCCACCATCGCTTTCGCCATATCGATCAAATACACCACCGAAAACGCCAGATCACGCTGGTTGCCTTGATGGCTGCACGCCGATTCGTAGGCGGTAGCCGCTGCACTGCGCAACAAGTCCGAGGCGTGTATCAGGGCTTCCTCCTGGCTCACTTCGGGTTTGATCGCGAACATGGCCCCGTCCGAGGCCGGCGTCGACCGATTTTCTTTCAAGTAGTAGTCCAGTGCGCGCTGGGCCGCGCCACTGCTGCACATGTCGTTTACTTCAGTCAGTTCGGATGTTTCGGGCGTTGGGTGCGTGCGGGTCGTCATAAGCGGCAGTACTCCGGTGGGTGTCGAAATCCTTGGGCTTGATGATAGTACGTATCGTATTCCTGTCGTTTTATGGATTACTACAAACTGTTTATTGCCCGCAAAAATGGGCGCCGTATTGTGATGCGCCATGGATAACTGGATAGCGTTGGTCAAAGCCAACATGAAAGACCGCAAGGTCACGCAGGATGAACTGGCGCAGCGCCTGGGCATGTCCCAGGGCGGCATCGGCCATTGGCTCAATAAACGCCGTGTGCCGAGCCTGGCGGACATGAACCGCGTACTGGCCGAACTGGGGTTGGGGTATTTGGAGGTGGCGCTGGAGATTCGTGAACGGGCCACGCAAGCGCCTGAACTGCAAGCGCACTACAACCCGTATTTCCGCTACCCGGTCAGCGACTGGAAGCAGGCCTGCGAGCTGCGTGAAGAGCGGGCACCTTATAGAACCGAGCGCTACGAATTGACCGATTACCACGCTCAAGGTGAGGCATTCTGGTTGCCGGTGACAGGGGACGCCATGACTGCGCCCACGGGCATGAGCATTGCGGCTGGCATGATGATCCTGGTTGACCCGGCCATACCGCCCGAGCCCGGCAAACTGGTGGTGGCCCAATGGGCCGGTAACCCCCACGCCACCTTTCGCCAATTGCAGGAAGAGAGCGGCCAGCACTACCTGGTGCCGCTCAATCCCACTTACCCCAAGGTGTTGCTTACCGACGGTTGTCGCCTCCTGGGGGTGGTGGTGCAGGCCACGGCGAAGTTCTAGTCGGCCGTTTCAAGCTCCACCAACGCGCTGCCTTCGGCCACCATTTCACCTTCCTGGCAGAACAGCGCCTTGACCACCCCGGCGTGGGCCGCACGGATGCTGTGTTCCATCTTCATGGCTTCGAGTACCACCAGTTGAGTACCAGCCTCAACGGTTTGACCCACTTCTACGAGTACTCGCACAATGCTGCCGTTCATGGGGGCGGTGAGGCCGCCTTGATGAGATTGATTGGCCCCGACCGCCGCAATCGGATCGAACAGGCTGACGGCATGCATCTCGCCTTCCCAGCGCAGGTACAGGCTACCTTCATTGCGCACCGCCAGATGGGCACGGCGCACGCCCTGGTGTTCAGTCAGCAATTGTTCGCCGCATAACTGCGCTGAGTGGTCGGCCAGTGTCATCAGCCGATCCTGTCCATTGCAGCTCAGGTGCAGCGACACCTCGGCAGGCAAGCCCGCACGAAAGCCCTGGTTATTTGCCCAAGGCCCATCACCCACCGGCAAGCTCTGCATAAACGCCGCGCCCGCCGCCTGCCAGAACTCATCGTTCAAGGCCCCTGGCGTCGGCAACAGCTCATCCTGATAGCGCGGAATAAACCCGGTGTCCAACTCGGCCGCGGCAAACGCAGGGTGCCCGATGATGCGGCGCAAAAAGCCCAGGTTGGTCTTGAGCCCGCCGACTGCAAACTCATCCAGCATGCTCAATAAGCGCAGGCGCGCCTGTTCGCGGTCTTCGCCCCAGGCAATCAACTTGCCGAGCATCGGGTCGTAGAAGGGCGACACGCTGTCGCCTTGCTCGACGCCGCTGTCCACGCGGCGCCCAGCGCCAGGGCGGCACTCGCGGTACAGCGCCAGGTGCCCGGTGGCCGGCAGAAAGTCATTGGCCGGGTCTTCGGCATACAGCCGCACTTCAATCGCATGACCGTTCAACGCGACCTGTTCTTGCGTGATCGGCAGCGCCTCGCCCTGGGCCACCCGAATCTGCCAGGCCACCAGGTCGAGGCCGGTAATCGCTTCGGTCACCGGGTGCTCGACTTGCAGCCGCGTGTTCATCTCCATGAAGAAAAACTCGCCACGGGCATCCAGCAAAAACTCCACCGTGCCCGCGCCGACATACCCGATGGCCTGGGCAGCGCGCACGGCTGCTTCGCCCATGGCCTTGCGCTGCTCCACACTCAAGCCGGGCGCCGGGGCTTCTTCCACGACCTTTTGATGGCGCCGCTGGATCGAGCAGTCGCGTTCATTGAGGTACAGGCAATGGCCATGTTGGTCGGCAAACACCTGAATCTCCACATGCCGCGGCTTGAGCAGGTATTTCTCCACCAGCATCTGCCCGTTGCCGAAGGACGACAACGCCTCACGCTGGGCGGAAGCCAGGGCTTCAGCCAGCTGGCTGACGTCCTCGACCACCTTCATGCCCTTGCCACCGCCACCCGCCGTGGCCTTGAGCAGCACCGGGTAGCCGATACGGTCACAGGCGGCGCGGAAGGTCTCCAGGTCCTGGGCCTCGCCGTGATAACCCGGCACAAGGGGTACGCCAGCCGTTTCCATCAGGGCCTTGGCCGCGGATTTGCTGCCCATGGCGTCGATGGCCGAGGCGGGCGGGCCGAGGAAGATCAGGCCTGCCGCCTCGATGGCCCGGGCAAAGCCGGCGTTTTCTGAAAGGAAGCCGTAGCCGGGGTGAATCGCCTGGGCGCCGCTGGCGTGGGCGGCGGCAATCAGTTTGTCGATTTGCAGGTAACTGTCGGTGGCTTTGCTGCCGCCCAGGTCGACGCGGATATCGGCTTCACGGCTATGGCGGGCATCGCGGTCGATGGCGCTGTGCACGGCTACGGTGGTCAACCCCATGGCCTTGGCGGTGCGCATGACCCGGCAGGCGATCTCGCCACGGTTGGCCACCAGAACGGTGGTGAGTGTGCTCATGAACGCGGCTCCTGGTCTTGCCAACTTGGCGCACGCTTTTGCAGAAACGCGCGCAAACCTTCCTGGCCCTCGGCGCTCACCCGAATGCGCGCAATGGCGTTTTCGCAATAGCGGCGCAGCGCGGGGGTGAGGGCACCGTTGCCCACTTCACGCAATAAATCCTTACTGGCACGCATGGCCGCCGGGCTGTTTTGCAGCAGGTTGGCGACCCACTGGTCCACCTGTTGATCCAGAGTCTCGGCCGGATAACTTTCCGCCAGCAAGCCGATCTCCCGTGCGCGTTGGCCGCCGAACCGCTCGGCCGTCAGTGCATAGCGACGGGCAGCGCGTTCGCCGATGGCCTGCACCACGAACGGGCTGATCACCGCCGGTGCCAGGCCGATACGCACTTCCGACAGGCAGAACTGCGCATCATCGGCGCCGATGGCCATGTCACAACAACTGATCAGGCCCAGCGCGCCACCGTAGGCGGCGCCTTGTACCACCGCCAGCGTGGGGATTTTCAGCTTGGACAGGTTGTACATCAGCTCTGCCAGTTCCCGGGCGTCGTCCAGGTTGGTGTGGTAGTCCAGCTCGGCCGACTGCTGCATCCAGGCCAGGTCGGCACCGGCGCTGAAGTGCTTGCCACGCCCGCGCAGTACCAGGAAACGCAGGGACGGGTCGCCTTGTACGCGGTCAAGGGCCAGGATCAGCTCGCGGATCATCTGGGCGTTGAACGCGTTGTTCTTGGCTTCACGGCTGAGCCACAGCGTGGCAAAGCCACGGCGGTCGGTGATCAGTTCGAGGGTGTTGAAGTCGCTCATGCAAGGAGCTCCATGATAATGAGAGGCCTCCTGTAGGAGCGAGCTTGCTCGCGAAGATCGTCAACGATAACGCGGGGCTTGAGAATGACCGCGTTGCCCTGAGGTTCTTCGCGAGCAAGCTCGCTCCTACAGGTTACATGCGGAACACGCCGAAGCGGCTCGGCTCGATGGGGGCGTTCAGTGCGGCAGACAAGGCCAGGGCCAGCACGTCGCGGGTCTGCAGCGGGTCGATCACGCCGTCATCCCACAAGCGCGCGCTGGAGTAGTAGGGGTGGCCCTGGGTTTCATACTGGTCGAGGATCGGCTGCTTGATCGCGGCTTCCTCCTCGGCACTGAAACCGTTGCCGGCGCGCTCAGCCTGTTCGCGCTTGACCTGCCCCAGTACCCCGGCGGCCTGTTCGGCCCCCATCACGCCAATCCGTGCGTTGGGCCACATCCACAAAAAACGCGGGTCGTAGGCGCGGCCACACATCCCATAGTTCCCCGCACCAAAGCTGCCACCGATGATCACGGTGAATTTCGGCACCTTGGCGCACGCCACGGCGGTGACCAGCTTGGCGCCATGCTTGGCAATGCCGCCGGCCTCGTACTTCTGACCGACCATGAAACCAGTGATGTTTTGCAGGAACAGCAGGGGAATTCCGCGTTGGCAGGCCAGTTCGATAAAGTGCGCGCCTTTTTGCGCGGCTTCGGCGAACAGGATGCCGTTGTTGGCCAGGATCGCAATCGGGTAGCCATGCAAATGCGCAAAGCCACACACCAAGGTGGTACCGAACAAGGCCTTGAATTCATCGAACACCGAGCCGTCCACCAGCCGTGCGATGACTTCGCGCACATCAAAGGGTTGCTTGGCATCCGCCGGGATCACGCCGTACAGCTCGTCGCTGCTGTACAACGGCGCCACCGGTGGGCGTTGCAGCAGCTCACCTTGCTTGCGCCAATTGAGGTTGGCCACGCTGCGCCGCGCCAGGGCCAGGGCGTGTTCATCGCTGTCGGCATAGTGGTCGGCCACGCCGGAGACCTTGCAATGCACATCGGCACCGCCCAGGTCTTCGGCGCTCACCACTTCACCGGTGGCGGCCTTCACCAGTGGCGGGCCGGCGAGGAAGATGGTGGCTTGCTGGCGCACCATGATCGCTTCGTCGGCCATGGCCGGCACGTAGGCGCCGCCGGCGGTGCACGAGCCCATCACCACGGCGATTTGTGGAATGCCCTGGGCGCTCATGTTGGCCTGGTTGAAGAAGATCCGCCCGAAGTGCTCGCGGTCGGGGAACACCTCGTCTTGGCGTGGCAGGTTGGCGCCGCCGGAGTCCACCAGGTAGATACACGGCAGGCGGTTCTGCTCGGCGATGGTCTGGGCGCGCAGGTGTTTTTTAACGGTCAGCGGGTAATAGGAGCCGCCTTTGACCGTGGCATCGTTGGCCACGATCATGCATTCGACGCCTTCCACGCGGCCGATGCCGACAATCACTCCGGCCGCCGGGACGTCTTCGCCATACACTTGGTGAGCGGCCAGTTGGCTCAGCTCCAGAAACGGCGAGCCCGGGTCGAGCAGACGGTTGATGCGCTCGCGGGGCAACAGCTTGCCGCGAGAGGTGTGGCGCTCCTGGGCCTTGGCGCCGCCACCTTGGTGGACGTGGGCGAGCAGGCTGTGCAGGGCGTCGACCTGTTCAAGCATCGCCGCGCGGTTAGCGGCGAATTCCGCCGAGCGCGGGTTGAGCTGGGTGTGCAGGGTGGCCATGGTGCACTCCTTCAGCGGGTTTCGTTGAACAGTTCGCGACCGATCAACATCCGCCGAATCTCACTGGTGCCCGCACCAATTTCGTAGAGCTTGGCGTCACGCAGCAGGCGCCCGGCGGGGAATTCATTGATATAGCCATTGCCGCCCAGAATCTGGATCGCATCCAGGGCCATTTGCGTGGCGCGCTCGGCGCTGTAAAGAATCACGCCCGCGGCGTCCTTGCGTGTGGTCTCGCCGCGCTCGCATGCCTGGGCCACCGCGTAGAGGTAGGCACGGCTGGCGTTGAGTTGGGTGTACATATCGGCGACCTTGCCCTGGATCAGCTGGAACTCGCCGATGCTCTGGCCGAACTGCTTGCGGTCGTGGATGTAGGGCACGATCAAGTCCATGCATGCCTGCATGATCCCGGTAGGCCCACCGGAGAGCACCACGCGTTCGTAATCCAGGCCGCTCATCAACACTTTCACGCCGCCATTGAGCACGCCGAGGATGTTTTCTTCGGGTACCTCGACATCGTCGAAAAACAGCTCGCAGGTGTTGGAGCCGCGCATGCCCAACTTGTCGAATTTGTTGCTGCGGCTGAAGCCTTTCCAGTCGCGCTCGACAATGAAGGCGGTGATGCCGTGGGGGCCTTTTTCCAGGTCGGTCTTGGCGTAGATCACGTAAGTATTGGCGTCCGGGCCGTTGGTGATCCAGGTCTTGCTGCCATTGAGTACGTAGTGGTCGCCGCGCTTGTCGGCGCGCAGTTTCATCGACACCACGTCAGAACCGGCATTCGGTTCGCTCATGGCCAGGGCGCCGATGTGCTCGCCGCTGATCAGCTTGGGCAGGTACTTGAGTTTTTGTGCGTGGTTGCCGTTGCGGTTGATCTGGTTGACGCACAGGTTGGAGTGCGCGCCGTAGGACAACGCCACCGAAGCCGAGCCACGGCTGATTTCTTCCATGCTCACCACATGCGCCAGGTAACCCAGGCCGGCACCGCCGTACTCCTCGGGCACGGTGATGCCCAGCAGGCCCATGTCGCCGAACTTGCGCCACAGGTCAGCGGGGAACAGGTTGTCGATGTCGATCTGGGCCGCGCGCGGTGCGATCTCCTTGGCCACGAAGGACTGCACCTGGTCGCGCAGCATGTCGATGGTCTCGCCGAGGGCGAAGTTCAGGGACGGGTAACTCATGGACAGGCACCTTAATGTGAGCTTTGTTGTTGTGTGGGCGGGGCGCGGGAGGAGGGCGCTCACCTTTACGTTAACGTAAGCTTGCGTTACGACGCTGTCAATCGTAGTTTACGTATACGTCAACCTACAAAAAAGATAACAGGGGTCGTTATGGATCAACCGCACCCGAGCTACAGCCGTGGCTCCCAGGACAAGACTTTGCTGGCCATGACCATTGGCCAGGCATTCGATCACACCGTCGCGCAGCATCCACAGGGCGAAGCCTTGGTGGTGCGCCACCAGCAGCGGCGCTACACCTGGCGGCAACTGGCCGAGACGGTTGAGCTGCACGCCCGCGCATTCCTCGCCCTGGGTATGCAAACCGGTGACCGCCTGGGTATCTGGGCGCCTAACTGTGCCGAGTGGCTGATCTGCCAGGTGGCGAGCGCCAAGCTCGGGGTGATCCTGGTCAATATCAACCCGGCTTATCGCAGCAGCGAGTTGGATTACGTGCTCAAGCAGTCGGGCTGCCAATGGCTGGTATGCGCCGGTTCGTTCAAGACCTCTGATTACCACGCCATGCTCCAGGCGCTGGAGCCCCAGCTGCGCGGCCTCATCAGCCTCGACCCCAGCCCGCCGCCGGAATTCATGCCCTGGTCGCAGTTGGCGGCCCTTGGCGCCGGCGTGTCGCCCGAGCAACTGCACAGCCGCCAGGCCAGCCTGCATTTCGATCAACCTGTGAATATCCAGTACACCTCCGGCACCACCGGCTTCCCCAAGGGCGCCACCCTCAGTCACCACAACATCCTCAATAACGGTTACATGGTCGGTGAAAGCCTGGGCCTGACGGCAGGGGATCGTCTGGTGATCCCGGTGCCGCTGTATCACTGCTTCGGCATGGTCATGGGCAACCTCGGTTGCATCACCCACGGCACTACCATGATCTACCCCAATGACGGTTTCGACCCGCTGCTGACGCTGAGCGCCGTCGCCGAAGAAAATGCCACCGGCTTATACGGCGTGCCGACCATGTTCATCGCACTGCTCGATCACCCGCGCCGGGCCGAGTTCGACCTGTCCAGCCTGCGCACCGGCATCATGGCTGGGGCGACATGTCCGATCGAGGTGATGCGTCGGGTCATTCATGAGCTGCACATGAGTGAAGTGCAGATCGCCTACGGCATGACCGAAACCAGCCCGGTGTCGCTGCAGACCGGCGCGGATGACGATATCGAACGGCGTGTCACCACCGTGGGCCGCACCCAACCGCAACTGGAAACCAAGATTGTCGACGAGGCTGGTAACACCGTGGCGCGCGGCATGATCGGTGAGCTGTGCACCCGGGGTTACAGTGTGATGCTCGGTTACTGGAACAACCCTGAGGGCACCCGTGAAGCCATCGACGACGCCGGCTGGATGCGCACTGGCGATCTGGCGACCATGGATGATCAGGGTTACGTGTGCATCGCCGGGCGTAACAAAGACATGATTATTCGCGGGGGGGAGAACGTTTACCCCCGGGAGCTGGAAGAATTTTTCTTTACTCATCCGGCCGTAGCGGACGTGCAGATCATCGGTGTTCCAGATGAGCGTTACGGCGAAGAGATTGTTGCCTGGATCAAGTTCCATCCCGGGCAGGTGGCCAACGAGCTGGAGCTATTGAGCTGGTGCAAGGACCGTATCGCCCATTTCAAGACGCCCAGGCATTTCAAATTCGTGGATGAGTTTCCGATGACGGTAACGGGCAAGATCCAGAAATTTCGCATGCGGGAGATCAGCATAGAGGAGTTGGCGTCTACTCGTGGCTGAGGGAGGGTTTAATCGCGGTGTGGGGTATGTGGATACCCCTCTTTGATGGAGCAATGATCGGATATTGATTGTTTGTTCTGTCAAATGGAATTCGGTAAATGAGCGATCTTGATCAACGCGATAGCAGTCAGTCGGGGGCGGCGCAGAGTGTGCACGCGAATGTCATACTGGATCGGGTGCCATCTTGGTATGACGGCGCTACTGCCAAGCACAAAAAGGCATTCGCTGAAACACAGTTAGTCGTGCCGCAGTGGTATACAAATTTATCGCCGCAGAGAAAGTTGGTCGTGACGACGGCCTATACGCGTAGTTTTAGAGCACTGAACAAGCTGGATGCAAAGTTCAGTAAAATGCAAGGTGCTGTGACGTTCTGCGAGCCTCTTCTAGTGGCGGCAATGAAAGAGGAGTTTGGTGAGGATTATGATGTCAGGCGGCTGTTTTTTGCGCGCAAGGTATTTGTGCCTGCTGATCGCTCAAAAGTCTTTGGTCTGGAGGCCACTGGATATTGCCGCTATGAAGGCGTCAGTTTAATCGAGGCCGCGTTAAATAACTTCGCGACCGAAGAGACGCTTGAAGTGGCTGACAAGGATGCCAGTATCATCACACGGTACGATTTTCACGAGCGGTCTCTTGCATTTAATGAGGCCGAGGTCCTCGCTCGTAAAACTCCGATAAAACCCTCCTTGTTTGCAAGTCTGTGCAGAACGTTGGATTTAGGCGCGCAATACTTGAGGTATGTTGAGTCGTTTGTCAGCCCCGTCGATACACCCAACTTAGCTGCGGGTACCTCGGCAAGAGCCCTTCGTCACCTGATGATTGGCGCGACCATGCAGCAGTTGACGTTCGCCGCCGAAGTGGCGCTTGAGCGCCGGCACATCAAGAAAGAGGCCTACCAACTGATACAACAGTTGGTGTGGCATCAGAAGGAGCTGATGTGGCTGGGAAAAACAGTCAGTTGTTCATGTTTGAACGTGTTGGGGCAGCCGTTGGCGAAAATTATTGTTATCGGTCATTTGAATATTTACCCCGTGCACGGTGTATTTGTGTACAAACGCGAACCCTGTTTAGTATTCATTCCGGGAGATCCTGTTTGCATGCTAAAGGAGTACGAAGGCTTAAATGACTTCAAAGTCGATTTGGTGGAGCGATTATGCCAAGCGGATTACCGGCTCTTTTTCAGTCAGTTCGTTCCGCACGCGAGCCGGTCACAATTTTTTACCAAACTGAAGCGGCACCTTGATCCCACTGACCAATTTTCTGAACTTAAAAATTTTGATGCCAACAAGAAAGACATAAAAACATTCACCATGGGTTACGGGCTGCGTCTTTCGTTGTTGTGGCAAGACTATGCTCGGCAAAACGTCGATCTCATGCTCAATAACGCCCAGGCGATCGCCGTTTCCACCGATGCGGCAGAGGTGCGTGCGCGTAACGCGTGGCTGCTTAAGTTAGGCAGCACGGCTCTGAATGTTTTGAACGTGGCAGTCCTTGTCTTTCCAGAACTGGCGCCCGTCATGTTGCTGGTTGGCGCGGTGCAAATGTTGCATGAGATCGGCTCAGGTATAGAGGCGTGGGAAGAGGGGGATAAAAAAGCCGCATGGGCCCACGTTTCAGCCATCGTCTTCAATGCGGCAACAACGTATGTGGGCGCCAAGTTGTTACCGCTTGTCAAGACAGCATTTGTCGAGAGCCTGGCCCACGTGCGTTGCCCTGACGGCAATATCCGGCTGTATTCTCCTGACCTCAAACCCTACCAGCGACAGGTCACACTGCCCGATGGGCTCTCAGCCAATGAGCATGGCTTATATGAACATGAAGACGGCTTATACCTGCGGGAAAACCATACGTATTACCGGGTGGAGAGGGTAGGGACCAGCAATGACTATAAAATCCTGCACCCGGACAACGCGGCAGCTTACACCCCAAAGGTAAGCCGTACGAGCGCTGGCGCTTGGGCCCATGAGCATGAAAGCCCGCTGACACTGACCGATTCGCAGTTGATGCAGCGGCTTGGCCCGACAGCAGAGCGTTTTGCAAATGAACCCCTCAAGCTTGAACGCATTGTGCAAATGTCTGAAACCAATATGGACGCTCTGCGCAAAATGCATGCAGATCAGTCACCACTGCCTGCCCTCCTGGCCGATACCTTGAAGCGATTGGAAATGGACAGTGCAGTGGCGCAGGAACCCAACACGGTCAGCGCCTCACAAAGGGCGGCGCACCTGTCTGAGCTTTTCGCTCAACGCTATGCCGCTGCCGAGAGCGCAGGCAGCGAGGCCGCAAGGTTGATCAAGCGTGTGTTTCCCTCGCTTCCCCAATCCGTTATTGAAGAACT
The DNA here is from genome assembly GCF_029201605.1 of Pseudomonas sp. FJ2-5-13. Classification (NCBI taxonomy): domain Bacteria; kingdom Pseudomonadati; phylum Pseudomonadota; class Gammaproteobacteria; order Pseudomonadales; family Pseudomonadaceae; genus Pseudomonas; species Pseudomonas sp. FJ2-5-13. The sequence continues at coordinate 3,679,342 of NZ_CP104045.1, read as the reverse complement.
GTTGAACGCTGCCAACTCTGCAGAAATGAGGAGTCTCACCGAACACAATCGCGTGCCGTTGCGCCTGGCGGAAGAGGCTCGCCATTATCAACAGCAAGTGCGTTTGGCGCGGGCTTACGAAGGGCTGTACCGCAAGACCCTGGGTAATGACGATACACAACGCATGGTGCTGCACAGCCTGAGTAAGCTGCCTGGTTGGCCCAGCGACCTGCGCATCGATATCGTCGAGCGGCTGCCCGTAGGGGAGCGTCTGCTGGATTCATTGGGACCTGCGCATGCGGCCGTCAAGCGTCGCTTTATCAAGTTTGGCTCCCAAAATCTTTATGAAGTCCAAGACGATAAGTTTGCGATATTGAGTTCGCAGGCGGATATCTATGGGGCTGTCCAGTCGGCGGTTTCGCCCGAAGATTGGAGGGCGATGAAATTGACCGCTCATGATCGTGGCGCGAGCCTGAAACAGGCGCTGGAGCACATGTCGCTGATGCCGCGCGATGAACTGCGCAGGCTGTTAGGGATGCAGCCTGTCAAACCACGCTACAAACCGCCAATGCGTCTTGCCGATGGCCGCATGGGTTACCCGTTGAGTCCGGTAGTTGGCGCGGGGCGTCGGCCTTATGCGTGTGAAAGGGCAGCGATAGATCTTTATCCGTCACAGTCCATTGAGGAGGTGGAGCAAATGTTGGGGTTGCAAGGCGTCAGCGATATTGCGTTCCTGGCAAAAATGGAAGCACTCAATCGCGAGTTTACGCAACTCAAGACCGACCTGGACGCTTGGCGCGACGCAGGAGAGCAGCAACAACGCAGGGCCCGAGGTCGGGTCGCCAATACACTCAAAGACGCATGGCAGCGTAGGTCATCGCAACAAGCCCAGGCTTCCGAGCAGGAGGGGATGAAATACATCCTGCGCTTGGCCGATGAGCAAATTGGTGAGTTACCTCCGATTACGGCGAACATGGATCATGTGGACTGTCTTGATTTATCGAGAATGTATCTTTCGGACGCATCCTTGCCCTTTTTGAATGGGTTTGGCGGTTTGCGCTGGTTGGATATCAGCTACAGCAACTTCACGCGTTTGCCGGAGTTCGCCAAGGGTGGCGCGGGTCTGACCACGCTCAATTTGAGCGACAATGACATACGGCTGACGGGGCAAAGCCAGGCACGCCTCCAGGGCATGCGGAGTTTGACCACACTGAATCTCTCCCACAACCGTCATTTGGGATGGGCCGCCGACCTGAGCAACATGCATGATTTGAACCGGCTCAATCTGGCGAATACCGGAACGACAACGTTCCCCAGAGGCGTCGAACATCTGAATAACTTGGCCTGGATCGATCTGCATACAAACGCGATGACTGAATTGCCTCAGTACGCCCTCGATCATCCAAGTCGAATCAGTGTGCATGATAATCCTATATCGCAAGAGCGCTTTCCCGATGACCACGTCACCCTCGTCGAGGGGCGCAGGTTATGGCTGCACGATTCTCCCGCAGACATGCAAACCAGTCGCGGCGATATGTGGGACCAGCTCAGCTCCAGTCCTCAGGCTGAGGCGTTTTTCGCCGTGGTGGCGGACACGACACGTTGCGCAGAGTACGTATCCGGCGCCACTCGACCGCAGTTGGCCGAGCGCGTCTGGGACATGATTAAAGCGGTCTATGAGAATCAAAAGACCCGTGACGTATTGTTTAAGTCCGCTGATGGCCGCGCTACCTGTGGTGACGGAAGCGTACTTGAGTTCATGAAGCTGGAAACTGAGCTGTTAGTAGAACAGTCGCGTGAGAGGGTTGGGGAGCATGAAGTAGAAGCGACCTTTATCAGCACTGGCGAGCGGCTTTTTCGCCTGAGGTTGGTGGATATCATCGCTCAGCGTGATGTCGAGGCGCGAGGGCCCGACTTTGCGGAGGAGACCGAAGTTGTTCTTGCGTATCGCACCGGCTTGGCACAGCGGCTGAATTTGCCGATCAAAACCTTCGAAATGCTCTATCGCCAAACCGCGGGTGTGAGCTCAGAGACACTTGATGCTGCTTATCTAAAAGTGCTTGAGGACGAAAAAAACATGAGCGAAAAGAGTCGTTTTTTTGTAGACATGGCGTTTTGGAGGAAGCAGCTTCGCACCCAATATACACAGGAACTCAACGCCCTGACGGCCACCGATTTTGAGTTGATAACTGAAACGCGAGAGGCGTTGGAAGAGGTGACGGAACTGCAAAAAAGCCAGGGTCGTCCTGTAGATCAAGAGGCAAAGCGGGTGTGGCAGCGGGACTACGACGAAGCGATTGACAGCGTTGCTAACCTGCTGGGTAAGAACCGGGATGAGATTCTGACCGACGGTTCCATGACCGATGCTTTTTATAACCAGCAAATGAGACAACTGGGGGCGCAGCGACAAGCCAAGGAGACAGCGGCGATGCTGGCCCTGACGGTCACAGTGCTTAACAATTTCTCAGCGAAGAAGGTGGCATCCGCGTAAGTCAAAAAGTGCGAGCAGCACAAAGGGGACCCGAAGGTCCCCTTTAATTTGTCGTTGCGTGCTCTTTTTTTATTATTGAGGGGCGGCCTGTTGTTGTTTTTGGTAGCCGTGGCCCGTACCGCTTTTTTTTGCGACCCCCATCCGGGGTCAAGAGCAAACGTATTTTTTTGAACGCTGACCTGCTTCTTCGTAAACGATCCAACCAGTGGGTAGCTACCTGAGGTAGTTTTATTTTTCTCTATCCGGTTGCGGGTTGCGGCATGCCGTACCCTGGGAAGCACATCTTCTCCAAAAAAATCTGTTAGCTGCGTCTCTGCCGTGTTGTTTTTGTTATGTCAGAGTCGTTTCGTCTTATTTTTATTAGGTTTGGCGCTTTTTATTCTTGTTATGCCATAGAGATAGCAGAAGGCGTGCCAACTTTTTAAAAGCCTTTGAAATCAATGGTTTGGTTTTTTGGTCGGCATTTTCGTTCAGTCGGTGCGGCCGATTTTGTTCCCGCGTTACCCGTTATGCAGGGGCGCGGTAACACATTGTCACAGCTGTGCTACTTACCCGGCGTTACGTACCTTCGCCACGCGGGACCCGGTTGGCCGTCCCAGCACCTGGCTGATCTGCTGGCCGGCGCCAATCAAGCGTTCCAGGTCGATGCCCGTGTCGATACCCAGGCCGTTGAGCAGGTACAACACGTCCTCGGTGGCGACGTTACCGCTGGCGCCTTTGGCGTAAGGGCAGCCGCCCAGGCCGGCGATAGAGCTGTCGAACACCGTGATGCCCTCCAGCAGGCTGGCATAGATGTTGGCGATGGCCTGGCCGTAGGTGTCGTGGAAATGCCCGGCCAGCTTGTCCCGTGGCACATGCGCGCCGACCACTTCGAACAGGCGCCGGGTAGCGCCCGCCGTGCCAGTGCCGATGGTGTCGCCCAGGGACACTTCATAGCAGCCCATGGCATACAACTCGCGGGCGACCGCCGCCACTTGCTCCGGGGCGATCTCGCCTTCATAGGGGCAACCCAGCACACAGGACACGTAACCGCGTACGCTCACGCCGTGCTGCTTGGCCGAGGCCATGATCGGCGCGAAGCGCTCCAGGCTTTCGCTGATCGAGCAATTGATATTGCGCTGGGAAAACGCCTCGGAGGCCGCCGCAAACACCGCGACTTCCTTGACCCCGGCCGCCAGCGCATCCTCGAAGCCGCGCAGGTTCGGTGCCAGGGCGCCATAGGTCACACCGGGCTTGCGCTGGATCTGCGCAAAGACCTCGGCGGAGCCGGCCATTTGCGGCACCCACTTGGGTGAGACAAAACTGCCGACTTCGATGTAGCTCAAACCGGCGGCGCTCAAGGCGTCTACCAGTTGGACCTTATCCGCCACGCTGATGGGCTGGGCTTCGTTCTGCAAACCGTCGCGCGGGCCGACTTCAACCAGGCGTACGTGGGAGGGGAGAGACATGGCAGTTACCTTCTGGTCAATGGCCGGCTTGGCTGATGGTCTGCGCCAGGGCCTGGGTGCAACGCTCTTCAGCGGTGTCCAGTTCCAGCTTCATCTGTTCGATATCCAGCAGTTGCTGTTCCAACTGCTCACGGCGTTCGGCAATCTTGGCCAGCATGCTGTTAAGTTGGATCTGATTGCCGCCGGTGGGGTCGTAGAGTTCGATCAACTCGCGGCATTCTGCCAGGGAGAAGCCGATGCGCTTGCCACGCAGGATCAGCTTGAGGCTGACCTTGTCGCGCCCCGAGTAAATGCGCTCCTGGCCCCGACGCTCCGGGGCCAGCAAGCCTTGCTCTTCATAGAAACGAATGGCGCGGGTGGTGATGTCGAGCTCGCGGGCGAGGTCGGAGATGCTGTAGGTGGTGCTCATGGCAGTGCTCAAGAAAGTCTTGGCGCTAAGCTAATTACAGGTTGACGTAAACGTCAAGGGCCGCTGCGCAGCCCATCGGAAGCAAGCCCACAGACATAGGTATCTACACAACTTCTGGGCTGTAGCAGCAGACGGCAACCACGATGCGAAGCGAGCCGCTCTTGATCTTGCTCTGCTTTTGATCTTAGGCGCCCCGTCAAACCACGCTGGCCGGAATTCGACAGGGATTTGGGGGGTAAACCGGCAGGGATGCCGGTTTAGCCGCCCCGCGCCATGGATGGCGCGTGGCGGCGGCCCCCCAAATCACTGGCGGATTACGGGCACACCGAGCCCAAGCGAGGTGCCGAGTGGTGGGGCAAGAGCGTTTTGCTTACTTTTGCGCTTTTCAAAAGTGAGCCGCTGTCAGAGCGGAACCCTAAGTGGCCGTTACCTAAATAACGGATATGTACCCAATCCAACTATGTGGACTGTCAGGCCGCCTTCGCGAGCAAGCCCGCTCCCACAGTTGGATCGTGCGGTGTCAGCTAGATTGGCGTCGGCTGGCAGGCCGTTATCGCAGGCAAGCCAGCTCCCACATTTGGATCACGGTGCTTCAGCTAGATCAGCGTCGGCTGGCAGGCCGTCACGAGAGCAAGCTCCCTCGCCACGGGTTCGGCGTCATACCGAAGTTGTGTAGATACCTAGGCGCTCACAGGGGGAGCCCTTCAACTTCAAGCCTGTTGTTTATCCAACTTCTTTTCCTGAGCCGTCACCTGCTGGCACAACTCGATCATCTGTTCACGCATCCAGCGGTTCGCCGGGTCCTGGTCGGTGCTTTCGTGCCAGTACAAATGGGTTTCCACCGGCGGCACGTTGTTGACCGGCAGATGGAACCAGTGCAGTTCATGACGGCGGGCGAAACGCTCGGGCACGGTCATCACCATGTCAGTCTGTTGCAGCACCTGAGAGGCCATCAGGTAATGCTGGGAACGCAGGGCAATCTTGCGCTGGATGCCCATCTTGCCCAGGGCCAGGTCCACATAACCCAAGCCGTTGCGACGGCTGGAGATATGGATATGGGTCAGCGACAGGTAATCATCCAGCGTGAATTTGTCCTTGCCTGCCATCGGATGGCCCTTGCGCATGGCACACACGTAGCGGTCTTCCATCAGCTTGACGTGACGCACCTGCGGGTCGGTGTTGAGCGGCGCATCCACGGCAAAATCCAGGCGCCCGGCCGCGAGTTCCTTGGTGGTTTCGCGGCGTTTGGACAGGAAGCTCTCGATCACCACCGTCGGCGCCAGGCGACGCAGGCGCTGGAACAGCAGCGGCAGGATCACGGCTTCGGTCAGGTCGGTCATGCTGATGCGGTAGGTCTTGGCCGCCTGCTGCGGGTTGAAGATGCGGCTTTCCTGCACCGACACGCGCAGCAACGACAACGCATTGCGTACCGGGCCGATGATGTTCTGCGCCATCGGCGTAGGCACCATGCCTTGGGCAGTACGCACGAACAGCGGGTCGTTGAAGGTCTCGCGCAACCGCGCCAGGGCGTTGGACACCGCCGGCTGGGTGATACCGACAATCTGCCCGGCGCGGGTCAGGTTGGCTTCGGTGTAGATCGCATCGAAGACGATGAAGAGGTTGAGATCGACCTTGCTCAGATTCATTTCGTTGCGCTCTTATTGTTAGGTGCTCATACGCCGATCATATATCGGTGATGAATGTTAATACACGCCGAGAATAGGCTAGGTAAATTATCAGCGCTGTTCTAGCATCGAATGCATGACCTAAACAACCTCTCAGAGAAGGGAGCTGCTCATGGATTTCGCCTATTCGCCCAAGGTTCAGGAACTGCGTGAACGCGTCACTGCGTTCATGGACGCTTATGTCTATCCGGCCGAACCGGTGTTCGAACGCCAGGTCAGCGAAGGTGATCGCTGGCAGCCCACGGCGATCATGGAAGAACTCAAGGCCAAGGCGAAGGCCGAGGGTTTGTGGAACCTGTTCCTGCCGGAATCCGAGTTGGGTGCCGGCCTGAGCAACCTTGAATACGCACCGTTGGCGGAAATCATGGGCCGCTCGTTGCTGGGCCCGGAGCCATTCAACTGCTCCGCCCCGGACACCGGCAATATGGAAGTGCTGGTGCGCTACGCCAACGAAGAGCAGAAGCAGCGCTGGCTCGAACCCCTGCTGCGCGGCGAGATCCGCTCGGCCTTTGCCATGACCGAACCGGATGTGGCGTCCTCGGACGCCACCAACATGGCCGCCCGCGCCGAACGCCAGGGCGACGAGTGGGTGATCAACGGCAAGAAGTGGTGGACCTCCGGCGCCTGCGACCCGCGCTGCAAGATCCTGATCTTCATGGGCCTGAGCAACCCCGATGCACCGCGCCATCAGCAGCACTCGATGATCCTGGTGCCGGTCGATACCCCCGGCGTGAAAATCCTGCGGCCGCTGCCGGTATTCGGCTACGACGATGCGCCCCATGGCCATGCCGAAGTGCTGTTCGATAATGTGCGTGTGCCGTATGAAAACGTATTGCTGGGCGAGGGTCGTGGTTTCGAGATCGCCCAGGGCCGCCTTGGTCCAGGCCGCATCCACCACTGCATGCGTTCGATCGGCATGGCCGAACGCGCATTGGAGTTGATGTGCAAACGCTCGGTCAGCCGCACCGCGTTCGGCAAGCCCTTGGCGCGGTTGGGCGGCAATATCGACAAGATCGCTGACTCACGCATGGAAATTGACATGGCCCGCCTGTTGACCTTGAAGGCTGCGTACATGATGGACACCGTGGGCAACAAAGTGGCGAAAAGCGAAATCGCCCAGATCAAGGTGGTGGCGCCGAATGTGGCCTTGAAGGTTATCGACCGCGCGATCCAGATGCACGGCGGCGCCGGGGTCTCCAACGACTTCCCGCTGGCCTATATGTATGCCATGCAACGCACCCTGCGCCTGGCCGACGGCCCGGACGAAGTGCACCGCGCGGCGATTGGCAAGTTTGAGATCGGCAAGTATGTGCCGCGGGAATTGATGCGCGGCGGGCAGTAACACCGCGTCGCCTGTATTCGCGAGCAAGCCCGCTCCCACACTGGACCGCATTCTCATGGTGGAAATCGGCCAAGTGTGGGAGCGGGCTTGCTCGCGAAGAGGCCAGTGCCCACCACGCAAAACTCAAGCCTCAGTACACCCAAACCTCCACCCGCCGATTCTTGATCCGGCCCTCATCCGCCGTATTGGCCGCCACCGGCATCTGCGCGCCAAACCCGCGAATATCCTTGAGCACCACGCCGCTCTTGACCAGCTCCCGGCGCACTGACATCGCCCGCAATTTCGACAACAAAGCTGCACGTTGTGGGTCATTCTTGGTGTCGCCAAACCCCACCAGCGTCACCTGTTTATCCAGCTTGCCGTGGCTTCTGATATAGGCCACCACCCGCTGCACATCCTGGCGCGCCTTGTTGTCGAGGCTGGCGCTGCCCTCGTCGAAGCGAAAATTCACTGTCAGGCGCTGAGCGTCACGGGCGATGGCCTGGTAGTCGTCGGGCATCGACGGGCGCGGCGCCACGCCAATCGCTTGCACCTGCTGGGCGATAAAGCCATTGGCGGCCACAATCGCCTGGCCCTGGCTGCCTTGGGTAAAGTCCACCAACGCCTTGGCCCACGGGTTGGGGGAAGAGGGCGGCAAGTAGAAGAGCAGTCGGCGTGACAGCGGGTAGTCTTCGGTGGCGATCAGGCTGGTCAGCGGCAACATGGGTTGGGAGTCGCCATCGACAATCGCCACCGCCTTGGCCTGGCGCACAGAGGGCAGGCCGATAAAGCCAATGCCTTGCGGGTCCTTGCTCACCGCATCGGACAGCTGTTCGCTGGATTCAAAGCGCTTGGCCGACGGCGCGAGGGGTTGGCCGCGGCGGCTCAGCACCAATTCCCGGAAGGTGTCGAAGGTGCCGGATTGATCATCCCGGGCATATAAATGAATGGCCCCGCCTGTACCGCCCAGTGCCTCCCAGGTGCTGACTTCGCCGTTGAAGATCTGCGCCAATTGTTCGGTGTTCAGGGTACTGAGCGGGTTACGCGGGTTGACGATAATTGCCAGGCCATCGATGGCGATCACATGCTCGGCGCCTGGGCTTTTCAAGTCACCTAAGGGGGCGAGGTCCACCAGCTCGTTGTCTTTGATCGGGCGGGACGCTGCGGCGAGGTCGGCGCGGTTGTTTTTCAGCGCCGTAAAGCCGGTGCTGGAACCGTGGGCCGCGACCTCGATGGTGACCGTCTGGCCTTGGCGTGTCTTGCCGACCACGCGCTGTTCATTGGCCCCCGCACCCGCTTCAGCGTGTACGTCCTGCAAGCCCTGATGCTCCATCAAACCCTTGACCAGCGCCGGGCCGAGTGCCGCGCCGATGGTGTTGGAGCCCTGGATGCGCAGGGCCGAGCCTTGGTCGGGAATGGGCAGAGGGGCGGCCACGGCGGGGAGGGCGATTGCAAAACACAGGAACAGAACGCGCAGCATCATGCCGGCACCTTCTCAAGCCAAAGGGAGTGCCGCAAGATTAAGTCAGTTGGATTGCAGCCATATGACCGACACAACACGGTTCAAGCTGTGGGAGCTGGCTTGCCTGCGATAGCGGCCTGGCAGCCGACACCTATCTACCTGACACCCCCGCGATCCAATTGTGGGAGCGGGCTTGCTCGCGAAGGCGGCCTGGCAGGTAACACAGTTGGATGGTGTACATATCCATTGCTGCGGTAACGGCCGCTTAGGGTTCCGCCCTGACGGCGGCTCACTTTTGAAAAGCCGGAATGCCGGCCCAGTCAAAAGTAAGCAAAACGCTCTTGCCCCACCACTCGGCACCTCGCTTAGGCTCGGTGTGCCCGAACACAGGCTTGAATCCGTGGGCCGCCGCCACGCGCCATCCCTGGCGCGGGGCGGCTAACCCGGCGTCCTGCCGGGTTACCCACGAATTCAAGCCTGCGTTCGGCCAGCGTGGTTTGACGGGGCGCCTAAGATCAAAAGCAGATCAAGATCAAGAGCGGCTCGCTTCGCATCGTGGTTACCGTTGAGCGCTACAGAGCTGTGTAGATACCTATGGCAATCGCAGGCAAGCCAGCTCCCACATTGGGCCGTATTGTCAGCTCAGTTCCAGCCAGATCGGCGCATGGTCCGACGGCTTCTCCAACCCACGCAGCTCGTAATCCACCCCCGCATCCTTGACCCGTGGCACCAATCCAGTGGACGCCATTATCACGTCGATGCGCAGCCCGCGCTTGGGCTCGTCCTCAAAGCCACGGCTGCGGTAATCGAACCAGCTGAAGCGGTCGGTCACGTCCGGGTTGAGGTGGCGGAAGCTGTCCACCAGGCCCCAGTTCTTCAGGCGCTCCATCCACTCGCGCTCTTCCGGCAGGAAGCTGCACTTGCCGGTTTTCAGCCAGCGTTTGGCATTGTCGGCGCCGATGCCGATGTCGCAGTCTTGCGGGGAAATGTTCACGTCGCCCATCACCACCAGTGCCTGGTCGTTGCTGAACTGGGTTTCCAGCAGGTGCTGCAAGTCTGCGTAGAAGCGCTGCTTGGCCGGGAACTTGGTCGGATGGTCGCGGCTTTCGCCCTGGGGGAAGTAGCCGTTCATGATGGTCACCGGCTGGCCATTTTCGTCGGCGAAGGTGCCCCAGATAAAACGGCGCTGGGCGTCTTCTTCATCGCTGGCAAAGCCTTTGTGCACGCTCAACGCTTCTTTGCGCGAGAGCAGGGCCACGCCGTAGTGGCCTTTCTGCCCGTGGTAGTACACGTGGTAACCCAGGGCCTGCACTTCGGCCAAGGGGAACTGATCATCGTGGACCTTGGTTTCCTGCAGGCCGATCACGTCCGGTTGATGCTTTTCAATCAGCGCCGCCAACTGATGAGGGCGAGCACGCAGCCCGTTGATATTGAAGGAGACGATTTTCATGGTCGGCAGTCCAGTCTGGCAAAAGGGCGATGCTAGCCGACAAGTCGGACGGGGGCCAGCGTGGCGGTAGAGTGAATGCGCTGCTAATGTGGGAACGACTGGAGCTGTGCAGGTTCGTACCCATAAGAACGCCATGTTTGAGTGGCGCCCAGGGAGATTGATTGTTATGCCAGACACTTCGACGGCCACTGCCGAAATCCGCCTGCTCAATAGCGGTTACTCCCGCGAAGCGCGATCCCTGCTGTACCAGGCGTATCGCCATGAGCCGACCTTCGCTTACATCTTCGAAGCCGAGCGGTCGGGCTATGAGCAGCGAGTACGTGCCACTGTGCGCGAACTGGTCAAGCAGCACTTCTTTCAGAAACTCCCGGCCATCGGCCTGTTCGTCAATGACCGGCTGATCGGCATCGCCTTGATTGCACCGCCCCAGCGGCGCTTGGGCATCACCGAAAGCTGGGCCTGGCAAATCCGTATGTGGCTGAGCACCGGGGTGCGCGGTACGCGGCGTTACCTGGAATACCATCATGCCGTCATGGCGTGCCTGCCCACCGAGTCTGTGCATGTGTTGCCGCTGCTGGGCATTCACCCGCAGTTCCAGGGCAAGCACCATGGTGAGCAGTTGCTGGAAGCGGTACACAATTGGTGTGCCGACGATCCGCATTCATCCGGCGTGGTGCTCGACACCGGCAACTCCCGTTACCTGGATTTCTACAAGCGCCAGGGCTATGAGGAAATCGGCGAAGTCGCCTTAGGGCCGGTGCGCGAGCATGTGTTTTTCCATCCCAATCCCCAGGCGTTACATCCTGCAACGGCTTAGAACAGAATTATTCAGACTAATCCGGGTTCATAGTTCCTCCCTCGCTCGTGTAGCATCCGCGCCTATGAAGTTTCCAGGAAGATTTACCAGCGGCTTGATTCTGCTGTTCACAAGCTGCGGCGCATTGGCGCAAAGCGAACTGGACGTGCGGATCAAACCCTCAAACGACGCGCTGAAAGCCAACATCGAAGGCTATATCGGCGGGGTGGGCGATCGTGATGAAGAAGCCTTGCTGCGGTTCAGCCGTGGCGCCGAGGAGCAGGCGCGTAAAGCCGCGCAGGCCCTGGGCTACTATCAGCCACAGATCGCCAGCGATGTGAAAGGCGGCAAAAACCCGCGCCTGACCCTCACCATCGACCCCGGCGAACCGGTGCATTTGCGCAACGTGACTCTGCGGGTCGATGGCCCGGCTGCGAGCCTCAAGGCCTTTCGCGTGCCCGCCAGCGACGACCTCAAATCCGGCGCCGTGCTCAACCACGGCCATTACGAAGACGCCAAGCGCCTGATTCAGAACCAGGCCTCGCGCTACGGCTTTTTCAGCGGTCGCTTCACTAGCCAGAAACTTGCCGTGGACCCTCAAGCGGGCGTGGCCGACATCGAGCTCATTTACGACAGCGGCCCGCGCTACAGCATGGGCAAGGTCAGCTTTACCGGCGACACGCCCTTTGATGAAGAGCTGTTGCAGCGCATGGTGCCGTTCAAACCCGGCACGCCCTATGACTCCGAACTGGTCGCCGAACTCAATCAGAACCTGCAAGCCAGCGGTTTTTTTGAAGGCGTGCGCGTCGACGCCAGCCCCACCGCCGCCACCGATGACGTGATTCCGGTGGCGGTGCAACTGGACACCCGCAAGCCGCGCACCATGGGCCTGGGCCTGGGTTACTCCACCGACGTCGGCCCACGGGGCAAAGCCAACTGGACGCGCCATTGGGTCAACCCCCAGGGCCACAGTTATGGCTGGGAAGCCGAACTGTCGGCGCCGCGGCAGAACGTCGGGTTGTGGTACGACATCCCGCTCGACCCGCCGCTCACCGACAAACTGCGCTTTGCCGGCGGCTACCAGAATGAAGAGATCGCCAACACCGATACCCTGAGCAAGCTGCTCACCATCGGCCCCGAATGGCACAGCAAATTGCCCAGTGGCTGGACGCGGGTGATCTCCCTCAAGTACCAGCGCGAAGAATATCGCCTGGGTAATGACTCGGGCCTGAGTAACCTGCTGATGCCGGGCGTGAGTTATTCCTACCTGCGCAGTGACAACCGCATCGACCCGCACCATGGTTACCGGCTGATGTTCGACACCAAGGTCGCCAAGGAGGGCGCGGGGTCCGACACCAACCTGCTTTACGGCACAGCGACGGTCAAGGGCTTGACCACCTTGTGGGACAACCACCGCTTCCTGGGCCGTGCGCAGTTTGGTGGCAGTGCCACCAACGGCTACAAATCCGTGCCGCCTTCCTTGCGTTTCTTTGCCGGTGGCGACCAGAGCGTGCGCGGCTACGAGTACCAGACGCTGTCGCCCGAGAACGATCGCGGCGACCGCATCGGTGGCCGCTACATGGTGGCCTTGAGCGCCGAGTATCAATATTCCATCACCGATAAATGGCGTATCGCGACCTTTGTCGATCAGGGCAACTCCTTTAACAACCTGGACTTGCCCAGCCTGAAAACCGGTGTTGGCGTCGGCGTGCGCTGGGTGTCGCCGGTGGGGCCGATTCGCCTCGACCTGGCCCATGCCCTCGAAGATCCGGGCGGCGTTCGCTTGCACTTTTCCATGGGGCCTGAGCTGTGATGCGTGGTTTGAAAATAGCGGGGCTGGCGCTGGTCGCCATCCTCGCCTTGCTGTTAGTGGCGCTGTGGTCGGTGCTCGGCACCCAGGCGGGCAGTCGCTGGGCCCTGGGCCAGGTGCCAGGGTTGAGCGTGGAAAATTTCCAGGGGCGTCTGGGCGGGCAATGGAGCGCCGATCATTTGCTGTGGCAGCAGGACGGCAGCCGGGTCGAGCTGAATGCGCCGATATTTGACTGGTCGCCCGGCTGCCTGCTGCGCATGACCCTGTGCATCAACCGACTGGATGTGGAACAGGTCAGCCTGGAGTTCGCCCCCAGTGCTGAAGAGAGCGACAGCGGGCCGATTCAACTGCCCGACCTGAAGCTGCCGGTTGCCCTGCAGTTGGGCGATGTGCGCATTGGCAGCCTGCTGTTCAATGGCAGTGAAGAACTCAAGGGCCTGCAATTGGCCGCGCACTGGACCGCCGCCGGCTTGCAGATCGACTCGGTGCACCTGCAGCGCGACGATCTGGTGCTGGACCTTGCGGGCCTGCTGCAACCTACCGGCGATTGGCCGCTGAATGCCACCGGCAACCTGAGCTTGCCCTATGCCCCAGGCGGTGCCCCCTGGACGGTCGCGCTCAAGATCGACGGCGACCTGCTCAAAACCCTCAAGCTCGACGCCAACAGTAGCGGCTACCTGCCGGCCAAGCTCACTGGCGAGCTGCAACCCCTGGCGGAAAACCTGCCGGCGCAGGTGCACATCACCTCCGAGTCGTTCAAACCCAGCGCAGACCTGCCCGATACCCTGCAACTCAACCAACTGGACCTGAGCGCCAAAGGCGACCTGAGCAATGGCTACCAGTTGCTGGGCAAGGCCGTGCTACCGGCCGAAAAAGGCCCGGTGGATTTACTGCTCAAGGGCAAGGTCGACGCCAAGGGCGCGCAGATTGCCGGCCTGGACCTGACGGCCGGCGACAAGCAAAGCCTCAAGCTCAGTGCCAACCTGGACTGGCAACAAGGCTTCAGCGCTGACGCCAAGATCGACTGGCTGGATTTTCCCTGGCATCGCCTCTATCCGGTCATCGACGAACCGCAAGTGGCCTTGCGCACCTTCAACGGCGAAGTCTCCTATAAGGACGGCAACTATCTGGGCAATCTCAAGGCCGACCTCGACGGCCCGGCGGGCAAGTTCAATGTGGTCACGCCGTTCAGTGGCGACCTCAAGCAAGTCTTCCTGCCTGAGCTGAAGCTGAGCGCCGGCCAGGGCAAGGCCGAAGGCCACCTGAACCTGCAATTTGCCGACGGCATTGCCTGGGACACCGCCCTGGATCTGTCGGCGCTGAACCCGGCCTATTGGGTTGCGGAGCTGCCCGGCACCCTGGCCGGACCGCTGCGCAGCAAAGGCGAGTTCAAGAATGAACAGCTCAAGCTCAACGCCGACCTGGACCTCAAGGGTCGCCTGCGCGGCCAAACCGCCGTGCTCGCGGCCAAGGCCGAAGGCGCTGGCGAACAATGGACCCTCGCCAACCTGGACATCCGCCTGGGCGACAACCGCATCAACGGCAGCGGCAGCCTGCAACAGCGCCTGGCCGGGCAGATCGACATCAAGCTGGCACGCCTGGCCCAGCTCTGGCCGCAACTGCGCGGGCAAGTCAACGGGCGTGTCGAGGTGGCCGGCACCTTGAAAGCCCCTCAAGGCAAGCTCGACCTCAAGGGCCAGCAACTGGCCTTTGCCGACAACCGTCTGCAAAGCCTCAACCTGGACGCCAACCTCGACAGCGCCCAACGCGCCAAGCTCGACCTCAAGGCCAACGGCATTCAAAGCGGCGAGACGCAAGTCGGCAACCTCACCGCCAGCGCCCAGGGCGATATCAAGAACCAGAAAGTCCAACTGGCCCTGACTGGCCCGCTGGTCAAACTGGCCCTGGCCCTGGACGGCAACCTCGACAAAGACAACTGGCGCGGGCGCCTGGCCAGCGGCGACGTGCAAGCCGGTGGCCAGGACTGGCGGCTGCAAGCCCCGGCGAAGATCGAACGCCTGGCCGATGGCAAGCTGACCTTCGGCGCGCACTGCTGGGTCTCCGGCGGCGCCAGCCTGTGTGGCGAAGACCAGCGCCTGATGCCCGAGCCGAAGCTGCGTTACCACCTCAAGCAATTCCCCCTCGACAGCCTCGCGGCGTTCTTGCCCAAAGACTTCGCCTGGCAGGGCAGGCTCAACGCTGATGTGCAACTCGACCTGCCCCAGAGCGGCCCAAAGGGTGTGGTTGCGGTGGACGCCAGTGGCGGCACCTTGCGCGTGCGCGACAAGGGCCAGTGGCTGGATTTCCCCTACGACACCCTGAAACTGGAAACCACCCTCAACCCCAAGCGCATCGACACCCAGCTGAATTTCCGTGGCGGCAAGCTCGGCGAGTTGTTGTTGCAGGCGCAGATCAACCCGCTGCCGAACAACAAACCGATCACTGGCACCTTCAGCCTCGCCGGCCTGGACCTTTCCGTCGCGCGGCCCTTTGTGCCGATGGTGGAAAAACTCACCGGCAAGCTCAACGGCAATGGCCGCATCTCCGGCGGCTTGCTTGCGCCTTTGGTCAACGGCAACCTGAACCTGGTGGGCGGCGAAGTCTCCGGGCCCGAACTGCCCATCAGCCTCGAGGGCCTGAACCTGCAGGCGCAGATCGCCGGCGAAAGCGTGCAGCTCAACGGCGCCTGGCACAGCGGCAAGGCCGGGCAGGGCAGCCTTACGGGCCAGATCGACTGGGGCCGCGCCCTGGTGGTCGACCTCAGCCTCAAAGGCTCGCAACTGCCGGTGACGGTGGAACCCTACGCCAAGCTGGAAGTGGCCCCCGACCTGAAAATCAGCCTCAAGGACGACAAACTGGCGATTGCCGGCAAAGTCCACATTCCCCGTGGCGACATCACCGTGCGCGAACTGCCGCCTTCGACGGTCAAGGTCTCCGACGACACCGTGATCATCGGCAGCCAGACCGAAGAGGGCAAACCGCCGATGGCCATGGCGATGGATATCGACGTGGAAGTAGGCGAAGACCAGCTCAACTTCGCCGGCTTCGGCCTCACCGCCAAGGTCCAGGGCCATGTGCACATCGGCGACAACATGGACACCCGCGGCGAGCTGTGGCTCAACGACGGCCGCTACCGCGCCTACGGCCAGCGCCTCAACGTGCGTCGCGCACGGCTGCTGTTTGCCGGGCCGCTGGACCAGCCCTTCCTGGACATCGAAGCCGTGCGCGTGGTGGTCGAACCGTCCCGCACCGTGACCGCCGGTATACGCCTGAGCGGCAGCGCCGAACAGCCCACCACGCAGATCTTCTCCGAGCCGACCATGGCCCAGGAAGATGCGCTGTCGTACCTGGTACTGGGCCGTTCGCGCACCAACACCGGCGAAGACAACAACATGCTCGCCGAAGCCGCCCTGGGCCTGGGCTTGATGGGCAGCGCCGGGGTGACCACGGATATCGCCAATAAGCTGGGGATTCAGGATTTTGATCTTGACACCCAGGGTACGGGTAACAGCACCGCGGTGGTGGCCAGCGGAAAAATCAACGAGAAGCTCAGCCTGCGTTATGGGGTAGGGGTGTTCGAACCGGCTAACACCATTGCCTTGCGTTATTTGTTGAGCAAGAAGGTGTACCTTGAAGTGGCGACGGGTGTGGCCAGCTCTCTGGATATCTTTTACAAGCGCGATTTCTGACCGGTACGCTGTAAAAAAATGTGGGAGCGGGCTTGCCCGCGAAGGCGGCGTGTCAGTCACCGAACCTGCAACTGAACCACCGCTATCGCAGGCAAGCCAGCTCCCACACTGGTTATGGATTGCCCACAGAATCAGCGCCGGGCACAGATCCCTGTGGGAGCGGGCTTGCCCGCGAAGGCGGCGTGTCAGTCACCGAACCTGCAATTGAACCACCGCTATCGCAGGCAAGCCAGCTCCCATACTGGTTATGGAATACCCACAGAATCAGCGCCGGGCACAGATCCCTGTGGGAGCGGGCTTGCCCGCGAAGGCGGCGTGTCAACCACTGAATCTGTAACTGAACCACCGCTATCGCAGGCAAGCCATCTCCCACATTTTGTTCTGTATGCATCAGTTAAATAGCGGCCCCTCTAAGGACGGCAACTCAACTCCACTCGCTCATAGTTCAGCGCCTTATCACGTTGTGGCAACGCATAAGCCGCCTCGCACCGCCGCCCTTGCCAACTAATCACCAGGGTGCCCGTGTCGGCCTCAACCAACGCCAGCGCCTTGCCGCCAGGGTCGGCAATTGCGATCTGCTTGCCCGCGCTGTCTTCCAGCGCCGCGCCAAACGGAATCGGCTGGTGCTGGGCATCGAACAAGGCAAACTGTACACGCCGCCCAGTCTTGCTGGCATAGCGCGCCAGCACCACTGCACCGCGTCGCGGCACCACTTGCTGGGTGGCGTTGTCGATCTCGATATCGGTGCCCAGGTCACGGGTGTCCAGGCTGATCCAATTGACGCGATAGGGTTGCGCGTTGGGCACTACGGCAAAGCCATTGCTGCCGGTCTTGGCGCCGGAGTAACTGCCGATCTTCGCGCCTTTTACCCCTTCGACCTGCGCCAACGCAAAGGTCTCACCCACGGTTTGCCCAAGGTTGATGCCGCCCGCGTGGCCTACCACGGAACCGGCCAGGTTGAGGTTCTGCGAGTTATACCCACGGCCCTGGCTGTAACCGGCACTGATGTCCATCATCGAGGTGCGAGTGCTGAGGTTGGCCGAGCCGGTGCTGCCGCCGGTGCTGCTGTTACCGCCTTGTACCGAGTAATAGGTGTCGCTGTCTTCCGACAGGTAGCCGTTGATGCCCACTTGCGTGGTGTCGCTGGCTTTCTGCGTGCTTGCGGAGACAAAGGCTCGCGGCGCGCGGGGTTTTGAGCCCAGAGGGAAGGACAGCGACAGGTTGACCAGCGTGTCGTTGTTCGCTGGCCCATAGTTGCCGACATCCTTGGTGTAGGTTGCGCCAAGGTTGTAACTCACCTCGCCCCAATAGTTGCTGTAGCCCGCCGACAGGCTTTGCGATCCCCCACGCCCCCAGTAACGCTGGTCACTAGCGTTCACGTAAATAGTGCCATATTGCTGGTTGCGGCCAAGGCTCTGGTTGATAGTCAGATCGGTGCGGGTTTTCGAGTTGCCCGTGCGTTTCCGGCCTTCATGGCTCAGCTCTTCGACGTGATCGCTGAGGGTGCGGTAGCCCTCGGTGGAATAGCGATAAGCGGCGAGGGTGAAGCTGGTATCGGTGCCGGCAAACGTCTTGGCATACAAGGCCCGTACACTGTTGCCCGTCACCGCCTGGCCAAAGGTGCGGCTGACCGAGTGGGTCAGGTCCAGGGACACCGCACCGATGGAGGTATTACGGCCAGCGCCGACGGACATGGCCTGGAAATTTTCCGTCGCCTGGGCGCCGATAATCCCGGACAGGTTGCTGCTGATGCCGTAGGCCAGGGTGCTGCTGACGAACTGCGGCGACTTTTGATCATCGCTGTTGCTGTTGTACTGCCCGGCCGACACGCTGTATTTGAGCTGACCCTGGCGCACCATGATTGGCAAGCTGGAAAACGCCTGCACCGTGACCCGGCGTCGGCCATCAGCTTCGATAATCGTCACTTCCAGGTCGCCGTTGGAGCCGCTGGGGTAAATGTCGCTGATCTCGAATGGGCCCGGCGGCACGTTGGCTGTGTAGAGGATGTAGTTATTCTGGCGAATCTCCACGGTCGCGCTGGACTGGGCGATACCGCGAATGATGGGCGCATAACCGCGCTCGCTGTCGGCGCGCATGCCGTCGTCGGAGGCCAGCTTCAAACCGCGATAGCGCACGCTGTCGAACAGGTCGGCGTCAGAGAAAATATCCCCGGCACTGAACTGGCCCTTCAACGCCGTGACGTCATGTTGCAGGTAGCTGCGGTTGCTCTTGAACGTATTGGGGCGGCCAGTGCTGCTGCTGAAGTTCGATTCGTTGCGCAGCCGCCAGCCGCCCAGGTTGATGCCATTGCGCAGGCCGATGTTGTTGGAGAGCGTGGTCTCACCCAGGTTGCTGTTGCGGCTGCTGCTCAACTGGTAGTTGATGAACGCGGCGGGCACACCATCGTCCCATAAGGCCGGGTCTACATAGCCGCGCCGGCCGCGCTCCATGGCGCTTTGGGGCACACTGACCAGCAAGCGCAGGCGCGGCACGTCGTAGCGCACGCTGGCCTGGTCGATCAGGGCGGGCAGGTTGATGCAGGCGTTGGGGTCATCGCCGGCCAGTTTGCCGGCCGCTTGCAGCCTGGCGATATCGACCCCCAATTGCTGCACCGTCTCAAGGGTCAGGCACGCCTCGGTTTTGCCCGTGGCCGGGTTGTGAAGAAAGTCGATATCGCGACGGCCCACCAGGGTGTCGTTGCCGTACAGGTCGACCCGGTAGTTGCCGGGCAGCACAGTGCTGCTGGCGAGCAGCGCTTGTACGTCGACGGCGGAGGCTGCTCCCTGCAGGAACGAGGTATTGAAGTGTTCTTCGTCGTCGGCCAGGCAGGCGTTGCTGAAGATCAGGGCCACCGACAGCGGTGCCAATCCTTGGTACTTGAATACAAACATGCAGGAACCCTATATCACCTCCGATACGAACTAACGGAGCGAAGATAAATACAGTGAAAGTGCGACCGCTGGATAAACGGGCGTATTAAGAAGCGTCTTTTATTGCACTGGCCTGCACAGCGGCCGAGTGGGAAAGTTGCACGCTATAACGGTCTTGTGCGCCGTAGTCGTTAATGCTGCGAAACAACAAGTTGGGTGACTGCCCGGGCGTGAAGTGTTTCAGGGTGAACTCTTTTTGTTCGCCGGGCGCAATCATCAATGAATCAAATGGTTGCTCGCGCAGTGCACCCGAGGTCAGGGTGATTTCGGCAATGGACACGTGATACAGACCAGGGTTGTTCACCACCAGCAGACTTTTGCCGCCACGCTCAACCAGACGCCATTTCAATGTGGCGGGTGCCAGGTAAGCCTCGGCCTTGAGCCCGGCAGGGCGGAAGAACACCTTGATGCGCTGGCGTACCGCGAGCTGCAAGGTGTTCTGGGTCTTCGAAGCCTTGGGAATCTCCTGCACGTTGAGCCACATCACCGACTCGCGGTCGGTGGGCATGCCCGTGCCCTCATAGATCACCCGCAACAGTTGCTGTTCGTCGTTGCTCACCCGCACCAAGGGCGGGGTGACGGCAAAGGGTACCGAGGTGGCCTCGCTGCTGTCGGCGTCGATCCAGGACTGGATCAGCACGTCTTCACCGCTGTTACGCACGGTGATGCCGGCTTCCTTGTGCTTGCCGTCGAACACCAGGCGCGTGCTGCTCAACGAAATACCGGCTACGGCCTGGTTGACCATCAGCAGGCCCAACAGGCCGACGCAGAAGGACAATGATTGACGATAAAACATGATGACTACCGCGCAAAATGAATGAATGTGCAGGGCCGCCTGGCCCTGCACGGACCCGTAAAGCTCGTGCGGGTTATTCGTATTGCAGGGTGAACGGCAGGGTCGCGTCGCCACGACCGGCTACAGCCAGTTTCGGATCGGTACCGGTGGTGACATAGGCGGCCGAGAATTTCAGCGAGGCGTTGCTGTCCTGCAGGTTGCTTTCGATTTTCGCGGTGGCGGGTGAGCTCAGGTCGATCAGGGCGCCATTGCCATCCAGCAAGGCAATACCGATATTCTTGGCGGCGCCCAGGCCGTCGATGACTTTCAACACGCCAGTGCCAGTCACAAGGCCGCTGCCTTTGCCAGAAGTCGGTTGGAAGAGCATGGCCACCTTGGTACCGGCGTTGCAGTTGACCTTCATCTCGAAGTTCTCGGCGCTCAGCGTGCCGCTACCTTTTGGCGCGGTGGAGGTGCCCATGTCCTTGATCGACACTTCACCCATGTTCACCGAAATGGTCTTGTTGGTGCCGGCGCCTTCAACGGAGCAGGCATCGTTGTTGATGGTGCCGGTGAAGTTGATGGTGCCGCTGCCGGCCTTGGTCGGAACAGGGTCGGCTGCCAGGACATTGCCTGCTGCGGCGAAAATCGACAGGGCCAGAAGTGCTCGAGAGAACGTTTTCATGTTGCTTATCCATAATTGGGGTTGAAGCAACACAATAAAGCGTCAGCACTTAGTGGAGAATCAGACGATCCTTAGAAAATAGAAAGTACAATTGTGCCCGAAGTGTTTTTAGTTGAACAAGTTGCGCTCTATGCAATAAGTCAACAGGTCTTGATCACTGCTTACTTCAAGCTTTCGCATCGCCGACACCTTTTGGGTACTGATAGTCTTTGCACTTCTGTTCAACCCGCGCGCAATCTCGTTGACACTTTGTCCCGAAACAAACAACCGCAAAATTTCATGCTCCTTGGGAGACAACCGCGTGAAGCGTTCATCCAGACCCGCACCGTCATCCACGACTGAGATCGGCTGTGGCCAGTTATGGCGAACCGGGTTGCCACGGGCAATAGCTTGGAGCGCGGCCTGGATTTCGTCATGCAGCTGGTTTTTCTGAATCACGGCCAACACCCCGAGCTCTTGCAGGCGCGTCAGGATCAATGGGTTGGAAATCATCGTCAGCACCACCACCCGTATGCTGGGAAAGTGTCGAGTCAGGTACTCCACCAACTTGAGGCCATCACCATAGGGCGAATCGCCGGGCATGTTGAAGTCGGTGACCACCAGGTCCACCGGACCGGACGCCAGCAAGTTGACCAGTTCATTGGAACACACGGCCTCGCCCACCACGCGAAAGCGTGGGTCACGCTCGATCAGTTCGCGCACCCCGACCAGTACGATGGGGTGATCATCGGCAATGACAACGTTGAGGGTATCCATGGGTTGATATTCCAAAGTGAAATTATTCAAGGGTATCGAGCAAAGCGTTCAATCGTGCGAGGTTCTGTTGCACGTCCAGCGCGAGGGCGGGCGTGATGGCCATTCCGGTCAGGCGACATTCCAGTTCGACAAACGCGCTGGCCATCGCCTGAAGCTGTACCGAGCCCACGGCCCCGGCCATGCTGTGCAGTTGCTGCGCCACGGCATTGGCATCACCGCTTCCTAAGGCCGCCAAGGTGGTCTGCACATCCTGGCGCAGGGTGGTGACAAACAGCGCGCGCATTTTTGGTGACAGCGTGGGGTGTTCGACCACTGGCGGCAGGACGATCTGGCAATGTTTCTCCAGTTCGGCGCGCAAGGTCGCCAGGTTCAGCGGCTTGACCAGCCACGCCTGCATGCCGACAGCGGCGCAGCGTTCGCCTTCCTCGCGAAGGGCGTTGGCGGTGATGCCGATGATCGGCAGCGTTTTATCCTGCTGGCGCAGCGCTTCGGCCAACTGGTAGCCGTTCATGAGTGGCATATTCACATCGGTCAACACCAAGTCGTAACGCCCGGGCAGCCACTGCGCCAGGGCTTGTTCGCCATTCGCCGCCACCACCACCGAGCAACCCAGCGCTTCGAGTTGTTCCTTGATCACCGCCGAGTTGATCACATTGTCTTCGGCCACCAATACGCGCAGGTTCAACTGACGGGGTTTTGCCGGGCGCGTGGGTGGGCTGTGCGCGTCGGCATCGTGGTGTGCCAGGACAATTGCGTTGGCAATCGCGCGCACATCGTGGGCATCGACGGCCCAGGCCGAACCTGACAATTGTGGCGGGTTGGGCCCGCCGGGTGTCGCGATGACGTGAGGCCCGAGCCAGGCGGGGGGATTGGCGAGTGGCGCAAGGTCAACCAGCAGCGCCGAGGGCGGCGGCACGTCAGCGGTGACAGCGCGGCTGTCCAGGCCAAACCGCGCCAGCCAGTCGATCAGGTGTTGCGCCAGTTCAGCTACCGGCGCACGTACATACACCGCCGGGGTGCCGGGTGCGAAGGTGGGGCAATCGGCCAGGCTGCCGAGCACAGTTTTCAGGGCCAGGTGCAGGGTAAAGCTGCTGCCCAATCCGGGCTCGCTGACCACCCTCAACTGGCCTTGCATCAGCTCGCACAACCATTTGCAGATGGCCAGGCCCAATCCCGCACCTGCTTGGCTGGTGGCATCGTTGACCTGGTAGAAAGGGTCGAACAAGCGCTGTTGCTGGGCCTGGGAAATTCCCACGCCGGTGTCGCTGACTTGCCACTGCACCTGCGCGTTTTCCAACACCCGCACCCGTAGCACCA
Organism: Pseudomonas sp. FJ2-5-13; assembly: GCF_029201605.1. Classification (NCBI taxonomy): domain Bacteria; kingdom Pseudomonadati; phylum Pseudomonadota; class Gammaproteobacteria; order Pseudomonadales; family Pseudomonadaceae; genus Pseudomonas; species Pseudomonas sp. FJ2-5-13. The sequence continues at coordinate 3,656,339 of NZ_CP104045.1, read as the reverse complement.
CTCGACCGTTATCGGTGAACTTGATTGCATTGCTCAACAGGTTATTGAGGATCTGGCGAATGCGCAGCGGGTCGCCGCGCAGCCTGTCCGGCAAGGTTGCGTCGATGCAGGCGTACAGTTGCAAGCCCCTGGCCTGGGCGAAGGCGCTGTAGGTACGCACGCTGTCTTCGGTCAGCTCCAGCGGGCAGAAGTCCTGGTGTTCCAGGATCATTTGCCCGGCTTCGATCTTCGACACGTCCAGCACGTCGCTGATCAACTGGAACAAGGTGGCGGACGAGCGCTGGATAGTGTGCAGGTAATCCTGCTGGCGTGGGGCGAGGGCGGTCAGGCCGAGCAGTTCCAGGGTGCCCAGCACGCCATACAGCGGTGTGCGGATCTCATGGCTCATGGTCGCGAGGAAGCGGCTCTTGGCCTGGTTGGCCGAGTCGGCGGCTTCGCGGGCAGATTCCAGGGCGGCGGCATCTTCGATGTGCCGGGTTACGTCATGCAGCGCGCATAGCCAGGCATCCTGACCCTGGTAGCGCGTAGGCACGAAATCGACGTGCAGGTGACGCCCGTTGATTTCAAGATCGGTCTGCCCGGCCTCGCTGTGCAACTTGAGCAGGCTTATCAATCGTTGGCTGTCATGCCAGGCTTGAGAGCGCTGATTTTGCAGAAGCACTTGGTGATCACTGCGGCGGATCACACACAGCCCGGCGGGTGCCGTGTCGATCACCGTGCGGCTGAACGCCTCGCTTTCAGCGGTGCTGGCATGGGCGCGTTGCGCGGGCAGGATCACCCGTGCGGTGTACCAGCGATTGGCTGCCCGACTGCAGCCGAGCACTGCCAGCACCAGCGCAACCAGGCACAGCAACGGCCACAGCGCGTACTTGAGAAAGCGGTGCAGGCTAATGACGTAGATAGCCGTCCAGTGTTGTTCGCCAGGACTGGTGAGCTTGAACACCAGCCCGTCGCGGCTGAAATTCAAGCCCTTGGCCAGCATTTGTCCGTCTTTCAGAGTGCCTGTTAACACTTGGCCTGCGGGAGTGACCAGGGTGAAGTCATCGTAGATCGACCATTGCAGCAACCGCTCGATGTTATTGATCTGCGCCAGGTTCAACAGCGAGCCCAGCACCACCCGAGTACTGGCCCCCGCGATGGTTGAAAACTCGCCAGGCAGATTGATCTCCACGTAAGCCAGCAGTATCGGTGCAACGTCACCGGGGGCCGCCGGGTAGGGCGCCCAATGCACCTGATTGTCCCTCTGCGAGGTTTTTTTTGTTTCCAGGCGCTGATTCAGTTGGGTCATCACCTCGACCAACGCGTTCACCCGTGTCGGTCCTGCCCCGCGCAGTCGGCCGGCTGAGGGCACCGTCACGTCAAAATTGCCAGGGCCATTGAGCAGCATCACTTGGGGCGACTGATAGTGCGAAGTTGCCCAGAACGCACTGTAATAGGCGGCCAGATAGGTGCCCAGAGCAAAGATGTTGGGGGATTGATCGGCGGTGATCTTGTCCGGATTGATCTTCAAGCTATACGGTAAGGAGAATGGCAGGGCGCGACCTTCATACACGTTCGGCCCCTCTTCGGGCAGTGGTCTTTGCATAGGGGGCGGCAGGGAAGTCGAGGGCTTGATCTCACCTTTGACGCTTTCCAGTGCCGCATTGCGCAGAAAAACCTCGTGCTCGTGGATATTTTCCATCAAGCGGGCGAAGTGGAAGTCCAAGGTATCGCGCTGTTCATCAAGCATGCGCAGCACACCCAGGTAGCTGATGCCCAGCAACAGCGGCACCAGGGCGCCGAGCACCAGCAGGCCTTTATTCAGGCGCGAGGAACTGCTGGCGAGTTTTTCCAGGAAGGCGTTGGGCGGGTGCATTACTGCGCCTGGACGAAGGTGAGGGAGCTGCTTGTGAACACAATGACCTCTATAGCAAGCGACGTTCGGCCACACGCTTGCGCGGATCAATACACGTTCGCCGGCCCGTCATGGGTCAGCAATTGCTGGAACTGATCCGAAGACACGGCGTGGGAAATCAGGAAGCCTTGTACCTGAGTGCAGTCGATCTTACGCAACAGTGCAAGTTCTTGCGCGGTTTCTACGCCTTCGGCCACTACCGTCAGGCCCAATTGGCGGCCCAGGCTGACAATGCTGGTCAGCGCCTGGGCCAGTTCTTCGTTGGCGTTGCAGCCCTGCACCAGCGCTCGGTCGATTTTCAACTCGGTGAAGGGCGCGGACACCAGGTTCATGTACGAGCTGTAGCCCTTGCCAAAATCATCCTGGGACAGGCCGAAACCCTTGATCCGCAAGCGGCAGGCGCCGGCGTAGAAGTTGCTGATGTCATCCGGGACCGAGCATTCCATCAACTCAAAGCAGATGCGCGCGGGCAAACCTTGGTGTGCCAGTACGAAAGCGAGGATGCGATCGGGCAGGTCGTGGCTGTTGAGCAGGTGAGTGGGCAGGTTGATCGACACAGGAATGTCATAGCCGTGTTGGCGCCACTGGGCCTGGGCCACCATCGCCTGTTCCAGCACCCGCCACAACAGGCGTTCTTCGAGGCCGAAGGCAATCAACGCCGGCAGGAACGCGCCGGGCAGCAAGGTGCCGTGGTCGGGGTGAATCCAGCGCACCAGAGCTTCGGCGGCGACGATGCGGCCGTTGTCCAGGGCCTTCTTGGGTTGGAACCAGGCTTGCAGTTCGTGATTGTCCAGGGCATTGACCAGGCTCTGGCGGTCGATGCCGGGTTGGGTTTCGGCGAGCAGGGTGTGGCGCAGCCCCTGCAGTTGATCAATCAGGCAGCGCAGGGCGGCGGCATTGACCGGCTTGGAAATCAGCCCTATGACCTTCACTTGCAGGTTGCTCGCCACCAGGCTGGCGCCCATCAGCATACGGCGCGACGCCGCACTCATGATCGCCAGTGCCGGTCGCGAGGTTTGCGCGGCCAGGCCCTGGATAAATTGCACACCGTCCATGCCGGGCATCAGCAGGTCCGTCAGCACCAGGTCGAAGTCGCGGTTTTTCAGGCAGGCCAGGGCGGCTTCACCGTCCCTGGCAAACGCCAGGTCAAACTCGCCCAAGGTGTTGAACAGGTTCTGCAAGTACAGGTGCTGGAAGGGGTGATCTTCAACAATCAGAATGCTACAGGGTTTCATGGGCAGCTCGTTCGTAGGGAGCCAGGGCGGTGAACAAGGCTCGCAGCGTAAAAGGTTTGATCAGGCAGTGATTCATGCCGGCGGCCAGACACAGGGCGTCTTCACCACGCATGGCGTTGGCGGTGGCGCCGATGATGGGGGTTGTACAACCCAGCTCGCGCAGGGCCTTGGCCAGGTCGTAGCCATTGAGCTTGGGCATATTGACGTCGGTGAGCACAATGTCGAAGCCGCCGTCGTGCCAGAGCGACAAGGCTTCTTCACCATCTCGGGTCAAGGTCACGCTGCACCCAAGCTCTTCGAGCTGGTCGCGCAGGATCAGTTGGTTGATGACGTTGTCTTCTGCCACCAGGATATGCAGGCCCAGCGGGCTCAGCTCGCGCGGTTCGCAGGTTGGTTGGGGCAGGGCTGGTCGGCCGCCCTGGGCATGGCGCACCGCTTGCTGGATCGCCTTCAGGTCATTGAGGTTGACACTCCAGCCATCGCCGCGAAATTGCGGCTCGTAGGCACCGTCGCAACGGGCGATGACCCTTGGCCCCTGCCAGGGCAGGCGTGGGCGGGAGTCCGGCGGATCGGGGTACAGCTCAAGCAACACGCCAGCGGCGTCCGACTCCATCCCCACCGGCACGCCGATTTGCGGCCGGGCGCCCCAGAGGCGCAGCCAACCGCTGATGTTTTGCGCCAGTTCATGCACGGGCGAGACCACGTATACCCTCTCCGCCGTCAGTGTCTGTGGCATGGCCGACAGCAGCCTGGATGAACGTTGTTCCAACGGCGCCGCCAGGGAAAAACTGCTGCCCAGGCCCGGTTCGCTGACCATGCGCAGGGTGCCATTCATCAAGTGGGTCAGGCGCAGGCAAATGGGCAGGCCCAGGCCGGTTCCGGCCATCACATTGTTGTTGCCTGTGGTCTGGTAGAACGGTTCGAAAATAAACGCCTGGTCTTGATGGGCTATCCCCTTGCCGGTGTCCGAGACCTGCCATTGCAGACACACCCGCTCGCCTTCGCGGCTGAGCACCTGGACCCGCAACACCACGCGCCCGGCGTCGGTGAACTTGACGGCATTGCTCAGCAGGTTGTTGAGGATCTGCCGCAGTCGGCTGATATCCCCCAGCAACGGCTCCGGCAGTTGCGGGTCGAGGCAGGCGTACAGTTGCAAGCCTTTGCTCTGCGCTGCGGCGGCGTAGCCCTGCACCACCTCTTGCACCAGGGCCTGCACAGAGAATTCGCTCAGTTCCAAGGCCAGTTGCCCGGCCTCGATTTTCGACACGTCCAGCACATCGCAGATCAACTGCAGCAAGGTGGCGGAAGAACCCTCAATGGTGCGCAGGTAGCTTTTCTGCTGGGCATCCAGATGCGTGCGACCGAGCAACTCCAGGGTTCCAAGCACGCCGTACAGCGGCGTGCGGATTTCGTGGCTCATGGTGGCCAGGAACAGGGTCTTGGCTTCGTTGGCGGCGTCCGCAGATTGGCGCGCCTGTTGCAACGCTGCTTCGATCTGAGTGCGCGCACTGATGTCGCTGAACGCACATAACAGCACATCTTCACCTTTGTAACGGGTGGGGGCGCAGCTCAGGTATAAGTGACGGCCGTCGGCGGTCTCGAAGTAATCCGTGAGGCAGGGCGCCGTGGGGTCGAAGGCATTGCGTATCCAGCCCGGGCCCAATTGCTCGCCGCACTCACCCAGCCATTGTCGGGCTAGGGTGTTATCCAGCACCACCTGGCCATCGGTGCGGCGCAATACGCACAGCGCCACGGGCGCAGTCTGGATCACGTCGCGGCTGAACAGCTCACTTTCCACCAGCGCCTGGAGACGGTGCAGCGCCGGAGTAATGAAGCGGTGCTCCAGGCGGCGGGTCAGCAGGCACACCAGGCTGATACTCAGCAGGCAGAACGCCAGCGCGCCGAAGATTTGCGGCCATAGCGCCTGCACCACGGCGAGCAAATCAATGGAGTAGGTGAGTTGCCAATCCGAGGACTTCAACTGCTTGCGCAACACCAACTGTTCGGGAAACCAGCCAGCGCCGACAAACCCGAAGAAGTCCTGTTGCCGCAGCAGTGGCAAGTTCTGCCCAGGCGGAGGTGTATGGCTATTGCTGAACAGCGCCATGCCCTCGGCGTTGAACATCGTGAACTCGCCGGCACTGTGGTCGTTCAAGGCACTGGAGACTTCGTGGTCGTCCATTTCCAGGCCGAGCCAGCCGGAGTTCACGTCCCGCTCGTCCAGGCGAATAATGATATACAACCGTGAATGCCCATTGGACGCATGGGTCAGCCATAACTCTTGAAGAGTTTTCGACGTCTTGAGGGCGGTCAGTTGATTGAGCATGCCCTGGGAAAACACGGTGGTGACCGGTGCGGTGCTGTACAGCCGCAGCACACAGCCCTCGGTGTCGACATACAGCAGGTTGAGCTGCTTGGCCTTCAGGTAGTCACGCATGCGCTGGGTCAGCCAGATGCTCCATTGCTGGCCCGGTGTTTGCCCCAGCAACAGGCGGATCTCCTCATCGGATACCGGCGCGTTCAGTTCGGTTTTACGCGTGGCTGATAAGCTCAGACTCTCCAACAGCGCTTCACGGGTGGTGAAAAAGGTATGCGCTTCAGCTATGGCGCTGCTCATGTAGCTGCGCCGCTGGGAGATTTCATTGTTGAAGGTAAACAGCAAAAAGCTGTACACGCCACCGAGAATCCCTACCAGCAGTACCAGCGCAAAAACGCGCAACAGCCGGCGCGCGGCGTTGGGGTTGGAAAGGACCGGGCTGATCTGGTGGAGGTAGTTCTTTAATCTCATCCCGGCACTTTAGGGAAGGCCAGGTGTAGGGAAAATCAGACGATCCTTAGATTGTTACAGGTAGTTCACGATGAAGGTCACATCCGTGTTGGCGCTGCCCGCCTTCAGGGTGCCGGTGGGCAAGCGGTAATACGCCGCCGACAGGGGGATCTGGAAATGGGTGCCAGTGGGGCTGAAGGCATTGAACGGGTAGGTGGTGTCCAGTGCGCTGTGCTGCTCCGGCTTTTTTCGAAGTCCTTAAGCTGATAGTCGTCGCCCATGGCGACCGGGACGGCGGGTGTCTGGCAGGAGGCTTTATTGACTACGATCGGGTTGCTCAGGTTGAATATTTTCAGTATCAGGTAATCGTTGCTCAGGGTGGCCAGGTTGCCTGCATCAATCTTGGCTTTTTCCGCCAGTGGGCCGGTCTTCAAGATTTCCAGCCTCACCCCCCCCCGCGCTGCCGATGGCATAGGTTCTGTCCGCAGATGGGATGGGTTGATATCCTGGTTCATAGCGATCTGTACCCGTCATCCAGATACGGAAGGAAAGCCCAGATTTGCCAAGCGGGAAAGTCGTCTGCTTGGCGAACGTGTCGCCCGGGACGGGATTGATCAAAATGCCATACCTCGAGTTATCCCTGCAGTACCAGGTGTGACCGGTGCTTTGCAGCGTCTCAGTAGACGCGCTTTTAAGTACTTCATGGGCAGGGCTATACGAGTTGTTCCAGAATCTCCTACCTTAACTAGCACAGATACCGTAGCCCATCAGGCAATCCTTAGACCTCATGCTCATCCCTCAACTACCAAGCAACCTAATTATTCCATTTGACATTCGCTGCCTAAGCAGTAACATCTCGTCACACATTCACTGCCTAGGCAGTAATAAGGTGACTTTCGATGCCTCACTTCACCCCTGACAACTTCCACAACTGCCACCTCGGCCTGTTGCTGGGCCGCGCTGCCATCCTCAAGGACCGCATCATCGACACCCATATGGAACCCCACGGCATCACCGCCGCGCAGTTCAAGGTGTTGATCATCATGGCCCAGTTCGGCGTCGATACCCCGGCGGAGCTGTGCCGCAACCTGTCCCTGGACAGCGGCTCGATGACGCGCATGCTCGACCGGCTGGAGCAAAAAGACCTGCTCAGCCGCAAGCGTTCCGAGCTGGATCGTCGCCAGGTGCAGTTGGTATTGACCGCCGAAGGCCAGCGCCTGGCGGACATGCTGCCGCACATTGGCGCCAAGGCCCTCAACCAGTTGGCCGGCGTGCTTGAGCCGGGCGAGCTGGAAACCCTGGAGCGGATCCTGAAGAAAATGCTGATCGCTGCGGGTGACCCCATCACGATCCAGCGGGTAGGTCGATCATGAACACACGCGCACTCAGCTTGGTGCTGGCGGCGATGACGTTGGCCGGTTGTGCCAACTACAGCGGCCTCGATACCCAGGGCCAGCGCCTCGACGCCAATACCCTGCACACCGGCAAGTCCCTGAGCGGCGTGACGCTGTCTAGCGCCGCCTGGCCGGCTGCTGACTGGTGGAAAAGCTTGGGCGACCCACAGCTTGACGGCCTGATCCAGGAAGCCCTGCAGAACAGCCCCGACATGCAAGTCGCCGACGCCCGCGCCCACCAGGCCGAAGCGGCTGCCTATGCCGCCAACGCGGCGCGCATGCCGACCCTGGATGCCAGCGCCGGCGTGAGCCGCTCGCGCCTGGCCAAGGACCAAGACCCACGCGGGCAGGGCGATGCCTATTCGACGGTGCGCAACATCGGCGCCAGCTTCAATTACAACTTCGACCTCTGGGGTGGCCAGCGCGCCGCCTGGGAAGCCGTGTTGGGCGAGGCCCGTGCTGCCGAAGTCGATCAGCAGGCTGCGCGCCTGACCCTGGCCGCCAACGTGGCCAAGGCCTACAGCGACCTGGGCCAGGCCCATATCGTGCGTGACCTGGCCGTCGATGACCTCAAGCGCACCCGCCAGATGCTCGACCTGAGCAAGCGCCGCCTGAGTTCCGGTATCGACAGCGAGTACCAGTACCAGCAGACCGAGAGCCTAGAAGCCAGTTCTCAGTCGCAACTGATTGACGCGGAAAAACAACTGCAAAGCGCCAAGATCGCCCTCGCCGTATTGCTCGGCAAAGGCCCGGACCGCGGTGACGAGTTGGCCCGCCCAGTGGTGCTCAAACCCAGCGCCGTCGCGGTGCCCGCGGTATTGCCTGCCGAGCTGCTCGGTCGTCGCCCGGACCTGGTCGCCGCACGCTGGCGAGTGGAGGCGGCGAGCAAGAACATCGACGCCAGCAAAACCCGCTTCTACCCCAACCTCAACCTGAGCGCGAGCGCAGGTGCCGAGTCGTTGCTGGGGGATGCGATGTTCGGTTCGGCCAGCCGCTTCTTCAATATCGCACCGACGATTTCGCTGCCGATTTTTGATGGCGGCCGCCTGCGCGCCGACCTCGATGCCCGGGATGCCGACTACGACCTGGCCGTGGCCCAGTACAACAAAACCCTGGTGCAAGCCTTGGGTGATATCGGCAACAGCCTGTCCCAACTGCGCGACACCGGGCGGCAGATCCAGGCCCAGCAACACGCGGCCGACATCGCGCAGCAGTCCTACGACACCGGGGTGCAACGCTACAGCTCAGGCATCGGTAACTACCTGGATGTGCTCAGCATCGAGCAGCAGTTGCTACAGGCCCAGCGTCAGCTGGCCACCCTGAATGCGGCGCAGATCGACCTGTCGATTCAATTGATGCAGGCCCTGGGTGGCGGGTACCACGCCAACAGCGTGGCCGCGACCACCCCAGCTACACGCACGGAATAATTTGAGGTATTTGTCATGGCCACTGCCGAAAGCACCAACGCAACCGAACAACCCAAAGACACCAACCCGCGCAAACGCAAAGTGATGCTGATCGGCCTGGCGCTGATCGTCATCCTCAGCGTGGTCGGCGTGTGGGCCTGGTATGAATTCTACGGGCGCTTCAATGAAAGCACCGACGACGCCTATGTGAACGGCAACGTGGTGGAAATCACCCCGCTGGTCACCGGCACCGTGGTCAGCATTGGCGCCGACGATGGCGACCTGGTGCACGAAGGCCAAGTGTTGATCAACTTCGACCCCAACGACGCCGCCGTCGGCCTGCAAAGTGCCCAGGCCAACCTGGCCCGCACCGTGCGCCAGGTACGCGGTTTGTACAGCAACGTCGATGGTATGAAAGCCCAGGTCAATGCGCAGAAAGCCGATGTGCAAACCGCCCAGGACAACTACAACCGCCGTAAGACCCTGGCCCAGGGTGGCGCGATTTCCCAGGAAGAACTGTCTCACGCTCGCGACAGCCTGACCGCCGCCAAGAACGCCTTGACCAACCTTGAGCAACAACTCAAAACCACCAATGCCCTGGTGGATGACACGGTGATTTCGTCCCACCCCGATGTGCAAGCGGCCGCCGCGCAACTGCGCCAGGCGTACCTGACCAATGCGCGCAGCACCTTGATCGCGCCGGTCACCGGCTATGTGGCCAAGCGCACCGTGCAACTGGGCCAGCGCGTGCAGCCGGGTACCGCGTTGATGGCGGTGATCCCGCTGGACCAGCTGTGGATCGATGCCAACTTCAAGGAAACCCAACTGCGCGATATGCGCATCGGCCAGCCGGTGGATATCGAGTCGGACATCTACGGCAGCGACGTGAAGTACAGCGGCACCGTCGACAGCCTCGGCGCCGGCACCGGCAGCGCGTTCGCCTTGCTGCCTGCACAGAACGCCACCGGCAACTGGATCAAGATCGTGCAGCGGGTACCGGTGCGCATCCATATCAACGCCGAAGAGCTGGCCAAGCACCCGCTGCGGGTGGGCTTGAGCACCGTGGTCAACGTCGACCTGCACGACCAGAGCGGCCCGGTGCTGGCGCAACAGGCGCCGCAAAAAGCTTCGTTCACCACCAACGTGTATGACCGCCAATTGGCCGAAGCCGATGCCATGATCAACCAGTTGATCCATGACAACAGCGTCGCCGCTCCCAAGGCTGCGCAACGCTGATGAGCAATAACGCCTCGTTCACGCCACCCAGCCTGTTGATGGCCACTATTGGCCTGTCGCTGGCGACCTTTATGCAGGTGCTCGACACCACCATCGCCAACGTGGCGTTGCCGACCATCTCCGGCAACCTGGGGGTGAGTTCGGAGCAGGGCACCTGGGTGATCACCTCGTTTGCGGTGAGCAACGCCATCGCCTTGCCGCTCACCGGTTGGTTGAGCCGGCGCTTTGGCGAGGTGAAGCTGTTTTTGTGGGCGACCCTGCTGTTTGTGCTGGCGTCGTTCCTGTGCGGTATTTCCACCTCGATGCCTGAGTTGATCGGCTTTCGGGTCCTGCAAGGCTTGGTGGCGGGGCCGCTGTACCCCATGACCCAGACCTTGTTGATTGCGGTCTACCCACCCGCCAAGCGCGGCATGGCCCTGGCGTTATTGGCGATGGTCACGGTGGTAGCGCCGATTGCCGGGCCGATCCTCGGTGGCTGGATCACCGACAGCTACAGTTGGCCGTGGATCTTTTTCATCAACGTGCCCATCGGGATCTTCGCGGTGATGGTGGTGCGTGCGCAGCTGAAAAAACGCCCGGTGGTCACCAGCTACCAGCCGATGGACTACGTAGGGCTGCTGAGCCTGATCGTCGGGGTTGGCGCCTTGCAGATCATCCTCGACAAGGGCAATGACCTGGACTGGTTTGAGTCCAACTTCATCATCATCGGTGCGGCCATTTCGGTGATCGCCCTGGCGGTGTTCGTCATCTGGGAGATGACCGACAAGCACCCGGTGGTCAACCTGCGGCTGTTCGCGCACCGTAACTTCCGGATCGGCACCATTGTGTTGATCCTCGGTTATGCGGGCTTTTTCGGCATCAACCTGATCCTGCCGCAGTGGCTGCAAACCCAGATGGGCTACACCGCCACCTGGGCCGGGCTGGCGGTGGCGCCCATCGGCATTTTGCCGGTGCTGATGTCGCCGTTCGTGGGCAAGTACGCGCACAAGTTCGACCTGCGCCTGCTGGCGGGCCTGGCGTTCCTGGCGATTGGCTTGAGCTGCTTCATGCGCGCCGGTTTCACCAACGAAGTGGACTTTACCCACATCGCCATGGTGCAGTTGTTCATGGGCATCGGCGTGGCGCTGTTCTTCATGCCGACCTTGAGCATCCTGATGTCCGACCTGCCGCCGCACCAGATTGCCGATGGCGCGGGGCTGGCGACCTTCCTGCGTACCTTGGGCGGCAGCTTCGCGGCGTCGCTGACCACCTGGATCTGGATCCGCCGGGCCGACCAGCACCATGCCTACATGAGCGAGAACATGACCGTCTACGACTCGACCACCCGCGATGCGTTGCAGGCGCTGGGCGGGGCAGGGCAGAAGGCCTATACCCAACTGGACCAGATCCTCACCAGCCAGGCGTACATGATGTCCACCGTGGATTACTTCACGTTGCTGGGGTGGATGTTCATGGGCTTGATGTTGCTGGTGTGGCTGGCCAAGCCGCCGTTTACGGCGAAGGCCGGGCCGGCGGCTTCAGGGCACTGACTTGAGGTTGTACTCAGTCAAGAATGTGGGAGCGGGCTTGCTCGCGAATGCTGAGTGTCAGTCGATATGGCTGTGACTGATACACCGCATTCGCGAGCAAGCCCGCTCCCACAGTTGGATCTCTGTTCACATTGACCGGTGTTGTGCTTGATCAGGCGCCAGGCAATGCTAACTGCGGGTTGACGAAGTCAAACGCCGCCAGTTGAAAGCCTTGCTCATCCACCTGCAATGCCCAGCCTTGCTTGTCCCAGTCCCCCAGCACAATGCGCTTGGCCGCCTGGTCGCCGATCTGCAACTTATGGATGGCGGGGCGGTGGGTATGGCCGTGGACCAGGGTGCGCACGCCAAACTGCTGCATCACCCGTGGCACTTCTTCAGGCGTGACATCGACAATGTCATTGGCCTTCATACGCACCTGCGCGCTGCTCTCACTGCGCAGCTTGCGCGCCAGTTTGTGGCGTGTGCCCAAGGGCAGGTGGCGCAGGATAAACAGCACAATCGGGTTACGCAGGATGCGCCGCAGCTTCATATAGCCGAGGTCGCGGGTGCAGAGGCTGTCGCCGTGCATCAACAGCACAGGCTCGCCATACAACTGCACGACCGTCGGGTCCTTGAGCAAGGTAGCGCCTGCCGCTTTGCAGAACGCCTTGCCGATCAGGAAATCGCGGTTGCCGTGCATGATGAAAATCGGGGTGCCGCTGTCGCTCAGCTCGCGTAGAGCCGCGCAGATGGAACGCTGGAAGGGGGTCATGCCATCGTCGCCAATCCAGGCTTCGAAGAAGTCCCCCAGAATGTACAACGCCTGGGCGCCACGGGCGCGGCCGTGGAGCAGATCCAGAAACGCCCGGGTGATGTCCGGGCGCTCCTCTTCCAGATGCAAGTCTGAAATCAGCAATATCACGCTTCGATGATCTCGGCTTTCTCGACGATCACGTCTTCGGCTGGAACGTCCTGGTGACCGGCCTTGGAGGTGGTCGATACGCCTTTGATCTTGTCGACAACGTCAGTGCCTTGGGTGACTTTACCGAACACTGCGTAGCCCCAACCCTGCACGTTCTTGCCGCTGTGGTTCAGGAAGGCGTTGTCGGCGACGTTGATGAAGAACTGCGCGGAGGCCGAATGCGGCTCCATGGTACGGGCCATGGCGACGGTGTACTTGTCGTTGGAAAGGCCGTTGTCCGCTTCGTTCTGGATGCTTGGACGCTTGTCTTTCTTCTCTTTCATGCCAGGCTCGAAACCGCCGCCCTGGATCATGAAGTTGCCGATGACACGGTGGAAAACGGTGTTTTCGTAGTGGCCGGCTTTGACGTATTCGATGAAGTTGGCGACGGTGATCGGCGCTTTCTCGGCGTTCAGCTCGATGACGATGTCACCGTGGTTGGTGGTCAGTTTGACTTGAGTCATGTTCGCTACTCTTTTCAGGGAATTCGTGGGTGTGGGCGCCTGGGCACCTTACCTGTCTGGCTAAACGACGGCCAAGGCGCGCAGTTTAGCGTGCCCTGCGGGAATTTCGAGGTGGTTTTTTACCGCCCGGGCAATTAATTGGCCGCGCTCTGTATGTGTCTTGACTGCTTCGGCTATTATGAGCCCTTTGTTTTATCTGGCCCCACCTGGCCACGCACCTGTCTGTTCAAGGATCCTATGAGCAAGCCCACTGTCGACCCTACCTCGAATACCAAGGCCGGACCTGCCGTCCCGGTCAATTTCCTGCGCCCGATCATCCAGGCGGACCTGGATTCGGGCAAGCACACGCAGATCGTCACCCGTTTCCCGCCTGAGCCCAACGGCTACCTGCACATCGGCCACGCCAAGTCGATCTGTGTGAACTTCGGCCTGGCCCAGGAGTTCGGTGGCGTCACGCACCTGCGTTTCGACGACACCAACCCGGCCAAGGAAGACCAGGAATACATCGACGCCATCGAAAGCGACATCAAGTGGCTGGGCTTCGAATGGTCCGGTGAAGTGCGCTATGCCTCCAAGTATTTCGACCAGTTGTTCGACTGGGCTGTCGAGCTGATCAAGGCCGGCAAGGCCTATGTGGACGACCTGACCCCGGAGCAGGCCAAGGAGTACCGTGGCACGCTGACCGAACCGGGCAAGAACAGCCCGTTCCGCGACCGTTCGGTGGAAGAGAACCTGGACTGGTTCAACCGTATGCGCGCCGGCGAATTCGCGGACGGCGCCCGCGTGTTGCGCGCCAAGATCGACATGGCCTCGCCGAACATGAACCTGCGCGACCCGATCATGTACCGCATCCGCCATGCCCATCACCACCAGACCGGTGACAAATGGTGCATCTACCCGAACTACGACTTTACCCACGGTCAGTCGGACGCCATCGAAGGCATCACCCACTCCATCTGCACCCTGGAGTTCGAAAGCCATCGCCCGCTGTACGAATGGTTCCTGGACAGCCTGCCGGTACCGGCGCACCCGCGTCAGTACGAGTTCAGCCGTCTGAACCTGAACTACACCATCACCAGCAAGCGCAAGCTCAAGCAACTGGTCGATGAAAAACACGTACATGGCTGGGATGACCCGCGCATGTCCACCCTGTCGGGCTTCCGTCGTCGTGGCTACACCCCGGCGTCGATCCGCAACTTCTGCGACATGGTTGGCACCAACCGTTCCGACGGTGTGGTCGATTTCGGCATGCTGGAATTCAGCATCCGCCAGGACCTGGATGCCAACGCCCCGCGCGCCATGTGCGTGCTGCGCCCGTTGAAAGTTGTGATCACCAACTACCCGGAAGGCCAGGTCGAGAACCTCGAACTGCCGCGTCACCCGCAGAAAGAAGAGCTGGGCGTGCGCAAATTGCCGTTCGCCCGCGAAATCTACATCGACCGTGATGACTTCATGGAAGAGCCGCCAAAAGGCTACAAGCGCCTGGAGCCGAACGGCGAAGTGCGCCTGCGCGGCAGCTACGTGATCCGTGCGGACGAAGCGATCAAGGACGCCGATGGCAACATCGTCGAGCTGCGTTGCTCGTACGACCCGGACACCCTGGGCAAGAACCCTGAAGGCCGCAAGGTCAAGGGCGTGGTCCACTGGGTGCCGGCCGCTGCCAGCATCGAGTGCGAAGTGCGCCTGTACGATCGTCTGTTCCGCTCGCCAAACCCTGAAAAGGCCGAAGACAGCGCCAGTTTCCTCGACAACATCAACCCTGACTCCTTGCAAGTACTCACTGGTTGTCGTGCAGAGCCATCGCTTGGCGACGCACAGCCGGAAGACCGTTTCCAGTTCGAGCGCGAAGGTTACTTCTGCGCAGATATCAAGGACTCGAAACCTGGTGCTCCGGTATTCAACCGTACCGTGACCTTGCGAGATTCGTGGGGCCAGTGATTTAAGGGAAACATCGTGCTAACGATCTACAACACGCTCAGCAAGACCAAAGAAGTCTTCAAGCCGCTGGATGGCAACAAGGTGCGCATGTACGTGTGCGGCATGACCGTGTACGACTACTGCCACATCGGCCACGGCCGCAGCATGGTTGCCTTCGACCTGGTGACCCGCTGGTTGCGTTTCAGCGGCTATGACTTGACGTACGTGCGCAACATCACCGACATCGACGACAAGATCATCAACCGTGCCAACGAAAACGGCGAGTCGTTTGATGCGCTGACCGAACGCATGATCGCCGCCATGCACGAGGACGAGGCGCGCCTCAACATCCTCAAGCCGGACATGGAACCGCGTGCCACGGACCACATTCCTGGCATGCACGCGATGATCCAGACCTTGATCGACAAGGGCTACGCCTACGCCCCGGGCAACGGCGACGTGTACTACCGCGTCGCCAAGTTCATGGGTTACGGCAAGCTGTCGCGCAAGAAGATCGAAGACCTGCGCATCGGCGCACGTATCGAAGTCGACGAAGCCAAGCAGGACCCGCTCGACTTCGTGCTGTGGAAAGCCACCAAGCCGGGCGAGCCGAGCTGGGAGTCGCCGTGGGGCCCTGGGCGTCCGGGCTGGCACATCGAATGCTCGGTGATGTCCACCTGCTGCTTGGGCGAGACCTTCGACATTCATGGCGGCGGCAGCGACCTGGAGTTCCCGCACCACGAAAACGAAATCGCCCAGAGCGAAGCTGCCACTGGCAAGACCTACGCCAATGCCTGGATGCACTGCGGCATGATCCGCATCAATGGCGAGAAGATGTCCAAGTCCTTGAACAACTTCTTCACCATCCGCGACGTGCTGGAAAAGTACCACCCGGAAGTGGTGCGCTACCTGCTGGTGTCCAGCCATTACCGCAGCGCCATCAACTACTCCGAAGACAACCTCAAGGACGCCAAGGGCGCCCTGGAGCGTTTCTACCACGCGTTGAAAGGCCTGCCCGCGGTTGCACCGGCTGGCGGCGAAGCCTTCGTGGCACGCTTCACCGAAGTGATGAACGACGACTTCGGCACCCCGGAAGCCTGCGCCGTGCTGTTTGAGATGGTGCGCGAGATCAACCGCCTGCGCGAGACCGATATCGACGCAGCGGCAGGCCTGGCGGCGCGCCTGAAAGAGCTGGCCAGCGTGTTGGGCGTGTTGCAGATGGAAGCGGATGACTTCCTGCAAGCGGGCGCTGAAGGGCGTGTGGATGCCGCTGAGGTAGATGCACTGATCCAAGCGCGTCTGGCGGCTCGCAGCAATAAAGACTGGGCGGAATCCGACCGTATCCGCGACCAACTGACCGCGATGGGTGTGGTGTTGGAAGACGGCAAGGGTGGGACGACGTGGCGGTTGGCTGACTGACCGTTGATAGCTGCACGCTGAATAAAAAACGCCCCGACTGGTTCGGGGCGTTTTTTTGCACACTGTTTAACGTTTCACTCGATCCACTGTGGGAGCTGGCTTGCCTGCGATGACGTAGTGTCAGTTACCGAAGATGTTGGCTGACCCGCTGCAATCGCAGGCAAGCCAGCTCCCACATTTTTTACCGTGCCCACTTTGCGAACTCTTCCGTTTCAGATTTATGTGTGAGTTGGATGGTCTTTGAGGCTTAGTGTTTTATCCACCATTAACTGGATCCCCTCCAGCATCCGACAAATCCCCAGAGCCACGCTGCGAGGATTGCCGTCGATCTCAAAAGCCAAGTGGCTTGCCAGTGCATGAACCGACGCTAGATCCTCCGATGCGTTGACCAGCAGCGTCTCGACGTCTAGTCCTTCGCGCACGGTAAACAAGCCATGGCCCTCAGCAGACGGCTCTGGTTTCTCAGACGGATTCAGATAGTGGTTGATTGCTCGATGAGCAGCAGGGTGACGCGTGATTGAATCTGAAGGTGGATTAGGACTGTCTTTAATCATGGCGAAGCTCCTAGAGTATTGGAGTCACCACCCCTCGCTGCGAAACGATATTGGGGTGGCAGCTGTACGCAGGTTCGCAGACCGGGACTCTAGGCACCCGGCATACCCGAAGGTATCCCGCGCACAGCCGCCATAACATCAGGCATAAAAAAGCGCCCGCTATCTTGAGGTGGACGCTGTGCGTCTAGAGTTTAACCGAGCTGCGAAACCCGGTCGCTGAATTTGCAGCGACCGCCGAAGATTAGGCAGGCATCTTCCGAGGGGCAACCCTAAAACGCTGTCGGAAATTTCTGGCTGGGCGTCGATGCTTAGATGGATCAGGTGCCAGCTGAGGTAATGGTTACCGCCAAGAACCGCTTTGCTGATCGACCGGGCGCTTCCCGGTGTGGCGCGTAGCGCGATGATGCTGAGCTGGCGCAATGGGCGGCGCGTATCTGCTCGATTGCCTGGCGCCAAACCAAATGTGGGAGCTGGCTTGCCTGCGATGGCCATAGGTATCTACACAACTGAGTGGACTGTAGCAGCGGACGGTAACCACGATGCGAAGCGAGCCGCTCTTGATCTGGCTCTTGATCTGGCTCTTGATCTGCTGTTGATCTTGATCTTAGGCGCCCCGTTAAACCACGCTGGCCGGAATTCGACAGGGATTTGGGGGGTAAACCGGCAGGGATGCCGGTTTAGCCGCCCCGCGCCATGGATGGCGCGTGGCGGCGGCCCCCAAATCACTGGCGGATTACGGGCACACCGAGCCTAGGCGAGGTGCCGAGTGGTGGGGCAAGAGCGTTTTGCTTACTTTTGCGCTTTTCAAAAGTGAGCCGCTGTCAGAGCGGAACCCTAGGTGGCCGTTACCTAAATAACGGATATGTACTCAGTCTGATCCTAAATCCCGGTAGGCTGTCAGGCCGTCTTCGCGAGCAAGCCCGCTCCCACAGGTTGATCGCGGGGTGCCAGGTAGATGGGCGCCGGCTGTCAGGCCGTCACGGGAGCAAGCTCCCTCACCACAGGTTCAGCGTCGCACCAAAGTTGTGTAGATACCTATGGCTATCGCAAGCCAGCTCCCACATTTTTACTGCGTTCGCCTGATGAATCAGCGGCGGCTGCTGACTTCGGCGGGGACGTCATCACCGGCCATGCGTTTGCGGAACAGGGCGGTTCGCGCCAACAGCAGTGTGGTGACCGGCACGGTGATCGCGAGCAAAATCGGAATCAACCAGCCGTGCAACACCGGCCCGGATTTGAGCGTTGAAAAGTAGATGATCGACGCCAACGCCACGCTCCAGGCCCCCAACGTCGAGGCGAGTGCCGGCGGGTGCATGCGTTGAAAAAATTCTTTCATCCGCAGCAAGCCAATCGCGCCAATCAAGGCAAACAGGCTGCTGAGCAACAGCAACGCCGCCACGATAATTTCAACCCATAACGGCATCATTCAATCACCTCGCCACGCAGCAGGAATTTGGCCAGGGCGAACGAGCCGACGAAGCCGAACAGCGCGATCAAAAGCGCCGCTTCAAAGTAAGTGTCGCTGGCATAGCGAATACCCAGGGTCAGCATCATCAGCATCGCCAGGATGTACAGGTAGTCCAGCGCCAGTACCCGGTCCTGGGCCGAGGGGCCTTTGAACAGGCGCACCAGGGTCAGCACCATGGCCAGGGAGAACAGGAACAGGCTGAACAGGATCGCATTGGCGAGCAGGGCGCTCATTCGAAGATCTCCATCAGGGGCCGTTCGTAGGCGTGCTTGAATTGCTGGATAAACGAGGCTTCGTCACCCAGGTCGAAAACGTGCAGCAGCAGGATGCTGCGGTCCAGGGCCAGTTCCGACCAGACGGTGCCGGGGGTCACGCTGGTGATCATCGCCAGCACGGCCAGGCCGTTGGCGTCGCGCAGGTCCAGGGGGATCTTGATAAAGCGCGAGCGCGGTGGGCGGGAGCCGCAGGTGAGTACGCCCCAGGCCACGTGCAGGTTGGAGATGATCACGTCGAGGCCGACCCGGAAAAACAGGCGGATGATCACCCCAGGGCGGCGGATGCGAATCGGCAGCGGGCGCAGCGGCGCCATCAGCAGCGGGGCAAGAAAGCCCAGCAGTGCGCCCAGCAACAGGTTGCCGGGGCTGATCGACAGGTTCAGCACCAGCCACAACACCCACAACGCCAACGACAACCAGGGAGCCGGGAACAGACGCTTCATGGTTGCACCTCCAGGGCGGCGGCCTTGGCTTCAGGGCTGGGCACTGGCCGGGTCGCGAGCACTGCCATCACGTAGTGTTCCGGGTTGTTCAGGCTGTCGGCGGTGGCTTGGGTGTAGCGCATCAGCGCCTCGGCCTTGAAGGTCAGCGCGATGCTCAACCCCAGCAGCAGGAAGATCGGCACACATTCGTAGCGGCGCAGCAGCGGTGATGGGCGTTCTTCCGGGGTCCAGAAGCGCTGGATACCGAGGCGGGCGAACGCGATGAGCGAGGCCAGGCCAGAGAGAATCAGCAGCGCCACCAAGCCCCAGGCCGCTGGGCGGATGGTCTCATCCACGGCGTTGCCCAGGCCCAGTGGGTTGATCAGCGCGCTCAACAGGCTGAGCTTGCCGATAAACCCGGACAGTGGCGGCATGCCGATAATCAGCAGCGCACAGGCGATAAAGCTCAAGCCGAGAAAGGCCATGGTCCAAGGGATGACCTGGCCGATCACCGCTTTTTGCTCATCGTCCAGGTTCACGCCCGGGCGCGGATGCAGCGATTCCATGGCTTTGGGCAGCGCATCGATCTCTTCATCCAGTGGCAGATCGTTGGCCGAACGCGAACGCTCGATCAATTCCGCCAGCAAAAACAGCGCACTCAGTGCCAGGGTGGAGCTGACCAGATAGAACAGCGCCCCAGCGGTCAGGCTCGGCTGGGCAAACCCGACGGCCGACAGCAGGATCCCGGCCGACACCAGGATGCTCAGGCTGGCCATGCGCTCCAGGCGCTGCGCCGCCACCATCGCCAGTGCCGCGCAAATGATGGTCGCCATGCCGCCGTACACCAGCCAGTCGCCGCCAAACAGCGCCGAGGCGCCGGCCTGGCCGGAGAACAGCAGGGTCCACAGGCGCAGCACGGTGTACACGCCAACCTTGGTCATGATCGCGAACATCGCCGCCACCGGCGCGCTGGCCGAGGAGTAGGCGGGCGCCAGCCAGAAGTTCAGCGGCCACATGCCAGCCTTGGCCAGGAACGCCGTCGCCAGGATCGCCGCACCGGCATGCAACAGGCCGCGATCGGCCTCTGGCACCAGCGGGATCTTCAATGCCAGGTCAGCGAAATTCAGCGTACCGGTGACGCCGTAGATCATCGCCGCGCCAATCAGGAACAGCGACGACGCCAGCAGGTTGATCGCAATGTAATGCAGCCCCGACGACACCCGCGCGCGGCCGGAACCGTGCAGCATCAGACCGTAGGAGGCGGCCAGCAGCACCTCGAAGAACACGAACAGGTTGAACAGATCGGCGGTGAGGAAGGCGCCATACAGCCCCATCAGCTGGATCTGGAACAGGGCATGGAAGCTGGTGCCCGCACGGTCCCAGCGCGCCATGGCGAACAGCAGCGCACTCACGCCGATCACCCCGGTAAGCACCAGCATCATCGCCGACAGTTGATCCACCACCAACACGATGCCGAACGGTACCTGCCAGTTGCCCGGCAGGTACACGCCGATAGAGCCGGGGCCGCCTTGTTGCGTCCAGTACAACAGCAGCACGGCAACGCCCAGGCCGACGATGCTGGAGCACAGATTGATCTGGGCTTTGAGCGGGCGGCGTTTCTCGCCCAGCATCAGCATCAGCCCGGCGGTGAGCAGCGGCAGCAGGATCGGCGCGACGATCAGTTGATTCATCCACGTCATTCCTTGGGCTCCCGGCCGTCTACATGGTCAGTGCCGGTCAGGCCCCGGGATGCCAGCAGCACCACCAGGAACAACGCGGTCATGGCGAAGCTGATGACGATGGCCGTGAGCACCAGGGCCTGAGGCAGTGGGTCGGTGTAGTTGAGCAGGTCTTGGGGCACGCCGTCCTTGATGATCGGCTCCTTGCCGATAAACAGGCTGCCCATGCTGAAGATGAACAGGTTGACGCCGTAGGACAGCAGGCACAAACCCATGACCACTTGGAACGTCCGTGGCCGCAGGATCAACCAGACGCCGGAGGCCGCCAGGACCCCAATGGCTATTGCGATGACTTCTTCCATCAGGCGGCTCCTTCGGTTGCAGCAACCACTTTGGGCTGGTTGCTCGGTTTATGCGCGCGCACCGACTGGTGGCCGAGGGCGGTAAGCATCAACAGGGTCGAGCCCACGACCATGGCGTACACGCCGACGTCAAAGAACAGCGCACTGGCGATATGAATGTCGCCCAGTAACGGCAGGCTCAAATGCCAGGTATGCGTGGTGAGGAACGGGTACCCGGCGAACAGCGCACCCAGCCCGGTCAAGGTGGCCGACAGCAGGCCGAAGCCCATCCAACGCATCGGCCGCAGGCTCATCTGCGCCTCGACCCACTGGGTACCGGCGACCATGTATTGCAGGATAAACGCCACCGACATCACCAGCCCGGCGACGAAACCACCACCCGGTTGATTGTGGCCACGCATGAACAGGTAGAACGACACCACCAGCGCAATCGGCAGCAGCAGGCGCACCAGCACCGCCGGCACCATCATAAAGCCCAGGGCGGTGTCGCTGGCCTGGCGCGGGTTGACCAGATCGGTCGCCACGTCCGGCGCCAGTTGGCGTTGTTGGGGCGGTAACTCCATGCTTTCCTTGGAAGGGCGGAAGCGGCGCAGCAAGGCGTACACGGTCAAGGCCACGGCGCCGAGTACGGTGATTTCGCCCAACGTGTCGAAGCCACGGAAGTCCACCAGCATCACATTCACCACATTGCTGCCGCCGCCTTCGGGCAGGGCGCGGCTGAGGTAAAACGAGGAGATATCGTTGGGCGTCTGGCGGGTCAGCATCGCGTAGGACAACAGCGCCATGCCGCCGCCGACCGCGGTGGACAGCAGCAAGTCACGCAGGCGACGGATACGCGCCTTGCGCAGCGAACTGGGCAGTGGCGAGACTTCTTCGATCCGCCGTGGCAGCCAGCGCAGGCCCAGCAGGATCAGCACGGTGGTGACCACTTCCACCACCAGTTGGGTGAGGGCCAGGTCCGGTGCCGAGAACCATACGAAGGTGACGCAGGTCATCAGGCCGCACACGCTGACCATGGTCAGGGCCGCCAGCCGGTGGTACTTGGCTTGCCAGGCGGCGCCAAGAGCGCAGGCAATCGCCAGCAACCACAGGGTGACGAAGACGATGGAACCCGGGATTTTCGGGCGGTCGCCCCAGCTGAGGCCACTGTTGATCATCGGGATCATCGCGCCGATCACTGCCAGCAGCACCAACAGGAACAACTGGGTTTGCAGGCGCTTGGTGCTGATGCGCTTCTCGATGCGGCGCACGCCGCGCATCATCACCACCAGGCAGCGCTCGAAACCGCGCTTGCCGTTGAAGTAGCCGATCAGCGGTGGGTATTCGAAGCGGCCACGCTTGAGTTGCTTGCGCAGCAACAGGTACAGCACCACGCCGCCGGTCATCGCCACCAGGCTCATGATCATCGGCGCGTTCCAGCCGTGCCAGATCGCCAGGCTATATTCGGGCAAGGTACCGCCCACCACCGGCAGGGCGGCAGCGGCGAGGATCGAGCCGACCACCTGGGCCGGGAAAATCCCCACCAGCAGGCAGGTGAACACCAGCAGCTCGACCGGTGCGCGCATCCAGCGCGGCGGCTCGTGGGGCGTGTGCGGCAAGTCGGTGGCGGGCGGGCCGAAGAACACGTCCACGGTAAAGCGCAAGGCATAGGCCACGCTGAACGTACCGGCGATGGTCGCGATCAGCGGCAGGGCGATTTCCACCCATTGGGTCGACGAGATAAACACGGTTTCGGCAAAGAACATCTCTTTGGACAGGAAACCATTGAGCAACGGCACCCCGGCCATGGACGCACTGGCGACCATCGCCAGGGTCGCGGTAAACGGGATCAGGCGCACCAGGCCACTGAGCTTGCGGATATCCCGCGTGCCGCTTTCGTGGTCGATGATGCCCGCGGCCATGAACAGCGAAGCCTTGAAGGTGGCGTGGTTGAGAATGTGGAAGACGGCGGCAACAGCGGCCAGCGGGCTGTTAAGGCCCAGCAGCAGGGTGATCAGCCCGAGATGGCTGATGGTGGAATAGGCCAGCAGGCCTTTGAGATCGTTTTGAAACATGGCGCAGTAAGCGCCGAGGAGGAGAGTGAGGGCGCCGGCACCGCCGACGATCCAGAACCATTCTTCGCTGCCGGACAGCGATGGCCACAGGCGGGCCAGCAGGAACACGCCGGCCTTCACCATCGTCGCCGAATGCAGGTAGGCCGAAACCGGTGTCGGTGCCGCCATGGCGTGGGGCAGCCAGAAATGAAAGGGGAACTGCGCGCTTTTGCTCAAGGCGCCGATCAGCACCAGGGCGAGCATGACCGGGTACAGCGAATGCGCGCGAATCTGATCGCCCGCCGCCAGCACCTGGTCCAGGTCATAGCTGCCGACGATATGCCCCAGCAGCATCACCCCCGCCAACAGGCACAAACCGCCTGCGCCAGTGACCATCAGCGCCATATACGCACCACGGCGCGCATCGGCACGGTGGTGCCAATAGCCGATCAGCAGGAACGAAAACAGGCTGGTCAGTTCCCAGAAGAATACGATCTGGATCAGGTTGCCGGAGATCACCAGGCCAAGCATGGCGCCCATGAACGCCAGGAAAAACGCAAAGAAACGCGGCACCGGGTCGTCCGGTGACATGTAGTAGCGCGCATACAGCGACACCAGCGTGCCGATGCCCAGCACCAGCATCGAGAACAGCCAGGCGAACCCATCCATGCGCAACACGAAGTTCAGCCCCAGGCTGGGCAACCACATAAATTCTTCGCGGATCACACCACCGTGGGCGATCTGGGGGTAGAGCAGGGCGACTTGAATAGTACCGACCAATGCCACAAGGCCGGCCAACAGGGATTCGGTGTTACGTGCGTTATGCGGCAGCAAGGCCGCCAGACAGCTGCCGATAAAAGGCAGAAGCAGTAGAACTATCAGGGACATAGGCTTCTAATCTGCGGGAGTTTGGGATGCATCATACGTGCCGCTTTCACGATCACCAAACGCCAAGATGTGGCAGGATCCTACAAGGTAGGCTGAAACTTCCCATTTGGCACTGTTTGAACCTGCGCTTGAATTAAAAAGCCGACCTCTGTGGGAGCCGTTATCTGCAGCGACGCCGTACCTGTGGCGAGGGAGCTTGCTCCCGTGACGGGCTGACAGTCGACGCTTATCTCCCTGACATCCCACGATCCAATTGTGGGAGCGGGCTTGCCTGCGATGGCGGCCTATCAGCCGACACTTCTCTACCTGGCACCCCACGATCCAATTGTGGGAGCTGGCTTGCCTGCGATGGCGGCCTATCAGCCGACACTTCTCTACCTGACACCCCACGATCCAATTGTGGGAGCTGGCTTGCCTGCGATGGCGGCCTATCAGCCGACACTTCTCTACCTGACACCCCACAATCCAACTGTGGGAGCGGGCTTGCTCGCGAAGGCGGCCTGGCAGTCAACACAGTTGGAGCGTGTACATATCCATTCCTGCGGTAACGGCCACCTAGGGTTCCGCTCTGACAGCGGGTCACTTTTGGAAGGACCCAAAAGTAACCAAAAGGTCCTCGCCCCACCACTCGGCACCTCGCTTAGGCTCGGTGTGCCCGTAATCCGCCAGTGATTTGGGGGGCCGCCGCCACGCGCCATCCATGGCGCGGGGCGGCTAAACCGGCATCCCTGCCGGTTTACCCCCCAAATCACTGTCGAATTCCGGCCAGCGTGGTTTGACGGGGCGCCTGAGATCAAGATCACAAGCAGATCAAGATCAAGAGCGGCTCGCTTCGCATCGTGGTTACTGTTGATCGCAAACTACCCCTGCCGCTCCTGCTCCAACGCCTCTGCCAGCTCAACGGCCTTCTGCCCCTTGGTCTTCAACTCGCTCACAATCACCGCCACCACAATCAGCACCGCCCCCAACATCGCAATCGGCGGGAACCGCTCCCCGGCGATTCGCCCAACAACGCCTGCCCACACGGGCTCACCGGCATAAATCAACGTTGCCCGGGTTGGCGACACACTTTGCTGGGCCCAGTTCATCGCCACTTGGATCACCGCACTGGTCAAGCCCAGGCCCACGGCACTGAACAGCAGCAGCCAGGAAAAGCCCGGCAACGCCTCGCCCATGGGCACCACCATCATGAATGACAGCACCGAAGCGGTGGCCAGTTGCACCACGGTCACCCGGCGAATATCCACCTGGCCGGCAAATGCGCTGATCAAGATGATCTCGGCCGCTATTGCCACTGCACCGACCAGCGTGGCGATTTCACCTGGGCTGAAGTTCAACGAAGCCCCCGCCGGGCCGGTCAACAGCATCAACCCGGCAAACGCCAGCATGATGCCGATGCTGGGCATCAACCCGGGGCGACGGCCCAATACCAGCCACTGCAACAGCGGCACGAAGGGTACATACAAGGCGGTGATAAACGCCGACTGGCTGCTCAAGATGGTTTGCAGGCCGATGGTCTGCAAGCCATAGCCGAACATGATTGCCACACCGATAAACACCCCGGCCTTTAGTTCGAACAGGGTCAGGTCGCGCAGGGTGCGCAAGGAAAAGAGCCCCACCACAATCGTCGCCGCCGCGAAGCGCAGGCCGACAAAGAACATTGGCCCGCTGACGGCCATGGCGTGCTGCACCAGCAAAAAGGTGCCGCCCCAGATCATGGTGATCACCACCAGGATGCATTCGGCTTTACTGAAACGGTTGAAACGCGAAGGGGAGTTCGGGGCGGTCATGGCGGCTCGGTCTTGCAAGGGGAAAGCACGGACCGCACAATGCGCCGCACGCTGGGCAGTATACTGCGCACACCTACTCATTGAGCAATATAGTGCACAAAGAAAATCCGCAACGGGCCTCGGTCCTGCAGCACGTCAGCCACAACGTTCGTCGCCTGCGCCATGCCGCCGACCTGAGCCAGACCGCGCTCTCGGAAAAATCCGGTGTCAGCCGGCGCATGCTGGTGGCGATTGAAGCGGGGGAGAAGAACGTCAGCTTGTCGACCCTGGACCGTGTCGCCGAAGCGTTGGATGTGGCATTCAGTGACCTGATCCAGGCGCCGGATGTGCGCGATCATAGCCGTATCAACGAGTTGGCCTGGGCGGGCGAAATTGCCGGTAGTAAGGCGGTGTTGCTGGCCAAGGCCACGGCACGGCGTGAGGTCGAATTATGGGAGTGGCGGCTTGAGCCCGGTGATCGCTATTGCCCGGACCCTGACTTGGAAGGGTGGAGCGAACAGCTGTTTGTGTTCGAGGGCAGACTGACGCTGGTGATAGGTGATCAGGAAAATGTGATCGAAGCTGGAGAGTTCTTTATGTTCGCCAGCCACCAGCCCCATGCTTATCGCAATGATGGGGACGCGGCGGTGCGATTTGTTCGAAATGTGGTGATTTGAACAACACTCAGGGGTGAGCCAGCATGAGTCAATCAACCCGCAATGCTGATGTACTGATCATCGGCGGCGGCCTGAGCGGTACGATGCTGGCCGTGCAACTGCTGCGCCTACCGGGCACGCGGCGCATCCTGATAGTCGAACCCCGTGCTGAACTGGGGCGAGGCGAAGCCTACAGCGCGGTCGAATTGGGCCATACGCTGAACGGCAATGCCGCCCGCATGAGCGTTGACCCGGACAATACCGACGACCTCACTCAGTGGCTCACCGACTACATCAGCGCCGGGGGATGGCCCGAGTCGTATCAACAGCATGTGCCCATCAGCGAACTGTTCCCGCCGCGGGGGATTTTTGGACTGTATGCCCAGCAGCGCTTGGCTGAAGCCAAGGCGCGGTCCACCTCGACCGTCGAGCACATCCGTGCCGAAGCGGTGGACCTGCAAGTCGATGCAACCTCGGCGCTGTTGACGCTCGATAATGGCGAGCAACTGCGGGGCGCCTTTGCGGTAGTGGCCACCGGCATGTTCCCGGCGGCGCGTACCCCGCAAACCGAATCCACAGGTTTGAACGCCGCTGCGCTGGATCCTTGGGATGTACGCGCAATGACCCAATTGGACCCCCAATCGACGGTACTGGTCATCGGCTCCGGCCTGACCATGGTCGATGCCGTGGTCTCCCTGGAACAGGCCGGGCATCGCGGGCCTATCGAGGTTTTTTCGCGCCACGGCTTGTTGCCCCATGTACGCCGGCAACCGCCGAGCTGGAACGACTTCCTCGCCGCCGACCACAGCCTGAGCAGCCCCCGACAGTTGCTGCGTGAGGTGCGACGCCAATGCCAGCTCGCGTTGGGGCAAGGCACAGACTGGCAGGCGCCGTTGGACACGGTGCGCGGGCATATCGCGCGGCTGTGGAGCCAGGCCAGTGAGGCTCAGAAACGCCAGTTCGTGCGGCATGTGCGGCCTTGGTGGGAAAGCCATCATCACCGTTCGCCGCCAATGAGTGCGCAACTGGTGGAGCGCTTGCAGGGGGAAGGGCGGTTGCGGATCCGTGCGGCGTCGTTCAAGGGCTTGATGCCGTCGCAAGAGGGGGTCGCCATTACGGTGCGCTACCGTGGCGAGGATGTGATCACCCAGGTGTGGGGCGCTGCGCTGATCAATTCCAGCGGCATCGAATACGACTGGCGCCGGGTGGCCCGGCCTTTGCCGCAGCAATTGCTCAAGCGCGGGTTGGTCCAGCCTGGGCCGTTGGCGCTGGGGATTGCGGCGGATGCGTGCGGCGCAGTGCTGGATGCTCGCGGCCAGGTCAGCCCGCGACTGTTCGCCATGGGGCCGCCGTTGCGGGGCATGTGGTGGGAGAGCACGGCGGTGACCGATGTGGCGCTGCAGGCCAAGGCGCTGGCCGCCAGGCTGGCACAGGCTTGAATGTGGGAGCTGGCTTGCCTGCGAAAGCGGTAGTGCAGTAACGGATGCAATGGCTGACACACCGCCTTCGCGAGCAAGCCCGCTCCCACATCTTGATCTCCTTTTATCGTGAGATTTTCACAAACCCGGATTTCAGCCCAAACACCTCAACCCCCTGGGGCGTC
This sequence comes from Pseudomonas sp. FJ2-5-13, assembly GCF_029201605.1. Lineage (NCBI taxonomy): Bacteria > Pseudomonadati > Pseudomonadota > Gammaproteobacteria > Pseudomonadales > Pseudomonadaceae > Pseudomonas > Pseudomonas sp. FJ2-5-13. The sequence goes on along the minus strand of NZ_CP104045.1, from coordinate 3,628,429 downwards.
GATTGCCCAGTGGTCACTTTTACCCGCTGCACCGGCTGATCCATCGCCGCCCGATACTCCACGGTCATGTCCGCCTGGATCGCCTGGCTGGGAATCACGATCGCCTGGTCATTGTTATAAGTGACGATGGTCAACCGCGCACTCATGCCCAGGCGCACCCGCTGCAACTGTTGGGGCGTCAGCTTGGGGATCGACAAGGTCACCGGAAACTGCGCGCTGCCCTGGCTGTCGCTGGCGATGGCCAAGCCGCTGACCACGCTGACCGAACCCGTCAGCCGTTCGCCGTCAAAGCCATCGCCCATCACTTCAACGGCCTGGCCCTGACGCAACTGGTTGATATCCAGCTCTGAGACCTTGGCGACGATTTTCAACTGTTCGATATTGGCCAGGCCGAACAGCACCTGGCCCTGGCTGACCTTGCTGCCGGCCTGCACCGGCGCGTTGTTGTTGCCGCCACCTTGAGCCGTGTTGGTGCTGCCGGGGGCCGGTACCACAATGCCGGAGAAGGGCGCCTTGACCTCCTTGCCTTCGAGCAGTGTTTGCAAGGCTTCGTACTTCACTGTTGCATTGGTCAGCTCCATCTCTGCGATCTGCCGGTATTCGCCCTGGCCTTGGTCCAGGGCTTGTTGCAGCTCACTGCGCGCCGCCGCCAGGTCCAGTTGCTGCTGTTGAGTCTGCTGCTTGAGGTCGTCCAGTTCGTTGCGGGGGATGATGCCGCGCTTGAACAGGTTTTCGCTCTCGGTGAGTTTGCGTTGGGTGTTACTCGCGGTCATTTCAGCGGTGCGTAAACTGCGACGGGCACGGCTGACGGTGGGGCTGCTGCCCCAGTCCTGCATTTCCTGCACCGTGCGCCGGGCCTTGAGTTGCGCGGAGAGCGCATCGCGCAGTTGTACTTCAAGCGTCGCCGGGTCCATGCGCAACAGGACCTGGCCGGCCTCGACGCGCTGGCCTTGTTCGACCAGGTTGGCCAGCACATTGCCGTCGAATGGTGCCGTCAGGACGACGGTGGTGTCCGGCTCGATCTTGCCCACCAGGCCGATTTGGTGCACCAGTGGGTCGGGCTTTACGGCCAGCCACTGTTCGCCTGTACCCGCCTGCTCAGCCCCGCTGCGTTGACTGAGCAGGCCGGCGGCCGCGCCGGCCAACAGCAGGATCAAGGCAACGGCCAGCAGCGATTTTTTATTAATAGTCATTGAGGGCAATTTCCCAACTTTCCAGCGTCATGCCCAGGGTCAGATCGAGCTGAGTCTGGGCGTTCAAATAAGCGATCAGCGCATTGAGCTGGGCATTTTCGGCGTTGCGCAGGTCGGTTTCAAAGCTCAGCACCTGGAAGTTGGTGGAGCGCCCGGCACTGAGTTTTTCCCGCTCGATCTCGATCTTGCGCCGCGACAACTCCACGGCGCGCTTGGAGATTTCATATTGGCGCCAGCGGGTGCCGAGGTCACGCACCACATTGTTGACGTTGCGCTCCAGTTCCTGGCGAGCGTCGGTAATGCGGATTTCCTGGTCTTCTACGTTCACCCGTGCACGCACTTCGGCCTGGCGCGTGCTGATATCGCCAATAGGGATCTGCACTTGCACCCCGGCGTAACTGTCCCAGGTGCGGTTATTGTTATGGCCGTCGTCGTTATCGGTGGCGGCGCGTATCTGGTTGGCGCCGGCCACCAGGTCCACCTGCCAGCGCCCGGAATCCTTGGCGATGACCAGGTTAAGATCGGCCTGCTGGCTGCCGAGCAGGGCGGCGAGGTATTCCGGTTGCTGGTTTTGCGCGAGGTTGAAGGCCTGGCGTTTGTCGATCTCCATGGGGCTGGCTTCCAGGGCCTCGGTGGCGCGCACCGGTGTCGACAGGTCCAGGGCCAGCAGGCGCAGCAAGGCCAGGCGGCTGGTGTCGAGTTGGTTGCGGGCTTCTTCCACGCCTAGTTGTTGGGTGGCGATATCGGCCTCGGTCTGCACGATCTCGAACTCGGCCATGCGCCCGGCGCTGATCAGCGCCTTGTTCACCTCCAGCAAGGTCGTGGAGCGCTTGAGGGCTTCCTGCACGATCACCAGTTGTTCCTGGGCGCGCAGCAATTCTCGGTAGGTGGCGATGATCTGGCTGATGGTCTGCGCCACGGTGGCCTTGAGGTTCAGGCGGTTGGCCTGCTCGGCCAGGCGCGACAGGCGCAGCGGTGCGGTGGTGGCATCCCAGCCGGCGCCACGCATCAGCGGTTGGATGATCGCCAGGTCCAGGCCGTCGCTGCGGTAGCGACCGGCGCGGTTGGCGTTGTTCAACTGCTGGGTCCAGGCCATGCTCAAGCGCGTGCCGTATTCACCCAACAGGCTGCTGGTGGGCGCGACGTTGGCGTTGCGCGCGTTGTCCTGGGAGCCGCGGGTGCTGCGGTAATAGCTGTTGAGGGTGAGCTTGGGGTTGAACACGTCTTCGGCCACGCGCAGGTCGAACTTCTGCGCCACCCGTTGCAGGTAGGCGCTGCGGATCGCCGGGTTATTGCGCAGGCCCAGATACACCGCGTCGCCGAGGGTCATGGTGGTGGCTTGGGCATTCAGCGAGACGCTACGCTCGTAGCCGCTGCGGGTGGTGCTCGGTGCCTGGGGGTTGATGACCACGTCGGCGGCCATGCCCGGCAGGCTGATCAGCATCAGCATCAGCACTAGCAGGTACTTATTCATCGCGCAGGGCCTCGACCGGCTGCAAGCGTGAGGCCGACACCGCCGGGTAAATGCCAAAGAACAAACCCACCAGCAACGTGCTGCCCACGCCCAGGGGTAGGGCAGCCACTGCCAAGGCAAAGGCCCAGCCCGACAACCACGCATACAGCCAGGCAGCGGTCATGCCCAGCACCGCGCCGCACAGCGCACCCACGGCGGTGAGGGTGACCGCTTCGAGCAAAAACAGGTTGCGGATGTCTCGCTGGCGCGCGCCCAGGGCCATGCGGATGCCAATCTCGCGGCGGCGTTCCGAGACGTTCATCAGCATCACGTTCATCACCCCCACACCGCCGCCCACCAGGGAGATCGCGCCGAGGGCCAGCAGCAGGTAGGCGAAGGTGCGGCTTTGGCGGGTCATGCCATCGATCATTTGCTGGGGCACCGTGATGTCGACGTCATGGTCGGTGAGTTGGGGCTGCAGCGCGGCGGTGGCGTCCCTGGCGATACGTTCCATGTCCTGCCTCGGCGCCGCGCGGATGATCAGGTTGTTGATCTGTGGGGTAGCGTAGATGCGGCGCATGCCCTCGGCGGGGATAAACAATGATTCGTTGGCTTGCACCGGCATCAGCATGGCCCGGGGCTGGTTGTGCAGGATGCCCACCACCAGAAACAGGTAGTCGTTGATACGTACACGGTCGCCCAGTTGCAGCGGGTCACCCGGCGCGCCGAGGGCCTGGGCGAGTTGGTCGCCGATCACCCCGTAGGTTTCGTTGGCATCGAAGGGTGACAGGAAGCGCCCCTCACGCAACGCTAGTCGCATGGCGTCCTGGATACCGGCAGTACTGCCGACAAAGCTGGCATTGGTGGTGCGCCCATGAAACACGATGGGCCCGCTGAACAGGCTGAGCGCGCCAATATGGGCAATGCCTGGCACTGCCTGGCGCACCGCGTCGAGGTCCAGCTGTGTGCGCATCGGCACGTTGCTGCTGCCCTTGGGCGGGAACTGGGCGATGAGGGTGTCGGTGCCCATGTCCTTGAAAATCATCGCCGCATCTACCGCCGCGTTGTGGCCGATATTGATCAACGCCACCACGGAGGAGCTGCCGATGACGATCCCCAGGAGCGCCAGGATCGAACGCTTGCCCAGGGTGCGCAGGCTGATAAAGGCTTCGTGCAGCAACTGGCTGAGGCTCTGCTCGACCCGCAGGCTCATGGGCGCCCGGCCTCATGCACCACACCATTGCGCACCAGGATCTTGCGCTCCAGGCGCTCGGCAATGTGGGGGTCGTGGGTGACGATGATCAGCGTCACCTGTTGTGCACGGTTGAGGTTCAACAGCAGGTCCATGATCTCTTGGGCGGTGGTGCTGTCGAGGTTGCCGGTGGGTTCGTCGGCCAGAATCACCGAGGGGTTGCCAACCAGGGCGCGGGCAATGGCCACGCGCTGGCGCTGGCCGCCGGAGAGGTCGGCAGGGCGATGGTGGGCGCGTTCGGCGAGGCCGACCTGTGCGAGCATACGTTGGGCGTGTTCCACCGATTCATGCCGCGACACGCCGCGATAACTCAAGGGCAGCGCGACGTTGTCCAGGGCACTCAGGCGGGGCAGCAGGTTGAAGCTCTGGAACACGAAACCGATCTGCTGGTTGCGGATCGCCGCCAGCTCATCGGGGGTGGCGTTGAAAATATCGTGGCCGGCAAAGTGATATTGGCCGCAGTTGGGCAGGTCCAGCAGGCCGAGGATGTTGAGCAGGGTGCTTTTGCCGGATCCAGAGGCACCGAGAATGCCGCAGCTGTCACCGCTGGCGATGGACAGGCACACGTCATTGAGAATGCTCAATTCTTGCCCGGCGAGCTGATAGCGCTTGCCGATGCCTTGCAGGGAAATCAAGCCGGGTTGCGCGGGGGTCTGTGTCATCATGACTACGCCTGCAGTCTCGACGGTGCCGCCTTGCTCCCGGAAAACCCTTGTAACAAGTTCGGAAGCTGCGTGTACGCGTCACGGACTGATTTTATTTCTTGTTTTTAAAATATTGTTTGAATAGTAACTGCCTTCCTGAGGCTTCGCCAGCCATGGAGGTAGAGCGGTTTTACCGGTTGAAACGATTTTTTCGCCGTGTCTCAGGGGCGGGTAAATATCCATCGGCTAGCCTCAAAAGCCCGGTTATACAGGCTTTGCAAGATATGGCGGAGTGTCACTACTTGCTTTCGACGGGCCGCCCCGGTATAAAAAATCAAATTATTTTTTAAAACAATATTTCCGCCGTGGAATCCATATGGTCGCGAAGAAACTCAGCGCTCCAAACGTTACCAAGACTCGACTGCTGGATGCGACAGAGGCTCTCTTCATCAAGTACGGCTATGACGCCGTGTTGTTACGGCAGATCACCGAACGTGCCCAGGTCAACCTGGCGGCGGTGAACTACCACTTCGGGGACAAGGACTCCCTGATGAAAACCCTGCTGATGCAACGCCTGGAGCCGCTCAACGAGCAGCGCCTGGAACTGCTGGCCCGCTGTGAAGCCGAATCCGACGGCCCGCTGGATTGCGACACGCTCCTGGGCGTGCTGTTTGCCCCGGCCATGGGCCTGGAGCGCAGCGACCCGGCCAGCGGGGAAGGGCGTTCGTTCATCCGCTTCCTGGGCCGGGTCTACAGCGACACCTCGCCGTTCATCCAGGAATACCTCAAGGTGCATTACCAGCCGGTGTTCCAGCGCTTCTTCGAAGCCTTCGCCCTGGCCCTGCCGGACCTGCCACGCAATGAGCTGGGCGTACGCCTGCAATTTGCCCTCAAGGCGATTTCCGGGGTAATGGCCGGCACCGAACTGCGCCTGCTGATGAACTCCATGAGCCTGGGCCGACCGGCCACGGATGCCGAGGTGATGGCCAAGTTGATCACGCTGGTGTCGGCAGCGATTCGCGTGCCGCAGCAGAGTGCCGAGGCTGAAACGGCGTTGGCCAAGGTGCTGGAGACCCAGCGCGCCATTCGCGAACAGGCCACACGCTGAAACCCATCCCCAACCCCTGTAGGAGCGAGCAAGCTCGCTCCTACAGGGTGAGGCCGTTTCTTGACCAAAACCCAGGCAAAAAAAAGCCCGCTGGGGCGGCGGGCTTGATATGCAACGTTTGTAACGGATGAGGCTTCACACTACGTCTCGGCTTGTGAATAAAACGTGAAAAATATGTAAGAAGAAGTGTGAATTTGCTTTACGGCTTACATGCATGTGAACGAGCAGGGTTATTACCGCTGGTCAGAACTGTCAATTCTCACAGGTGACGGGTTGTAGTTGAAGGGGCTTTTATTTCCACAGCGATCCCCGCTCAGGAGAAAAAAGATGCCGACCAAGCCTGCGAGTAAAAAAAATAGCGTTGCAGCCAGCCCCAGCCCCAAGAAAAAATCTGCCGGCACGCATAAAACGACGGCCGCAGAACAGCCGTCGGTTTCCGTCCTTCCTGTAGCGAATAAAAAAAAGACCCCGCCGAAAAAAAAAGCATCGCTGCCTAAAGGCCCGGCACAACCCACAGTCGTTCAAGATCTCGACTCCCCCTACCCTGTGCCCAACCAAGTCATTCCGGTTCTGGGAGCGGCCTACGGGATTGGTTATCGTCATATCAAAGATGGTTTGACCTATGTCTTTGAGCGTTGGTCCGACTGTAAAGAGGGCGATACATATCATATATGGATGAACGGGATACACATGCAAGAGGGTAAAGTTAATTCCGTCAATAAAGATGATCCACGTTTTTTTCTGGTAATTCCCAGAACGACCCTGCTGCACTATTTTGTCAATAATGTATATGGAGAAGTCATCCGGGGCGGCCCGGGAACACCAAGTACTTCAGTACCGCAACGTATTCTGATACTGCACACGTTGCCCGGTGGGGATGGCAATTGCGACGGTTCCTACCACCGTGGATTGACGTTTACGCTCTCCGATGTCTATGTCGACTCCGTGGTTGCGGCTCGAGGTGTGACATGCACCATCCACAAGTGGGTGAACATGCGGGTCAATGACCTGGTTATGTTCTACTGGGGAGAGCACCGCTATGAGTTACCCCCTTTGCGTAATGATCAAGTCGGTTCCGACCTTACGTTCACTATCGAACCTACTTTTTTAAATGCAGCGGGCAGCGGCCATTTTGTCGTGCAGTTCTATTTGTACGACGAGGTCTTGGATGTGTCTGGACCTTGCCACCGATGGAGCAAGCCGACTCCTGTCAACGTTGACCTTAACCTGACGTTGCTGGATGAGCCTGAGATTGTCGAGGCGGATGCGGCAACACTGCTCTTGGAAGCTGATGAGTTACATGGTCAACCTGCCACAGGTTCAGTACTGATTCGCAGAAATGATCCGAACTTTATCAGGGGGGATTTCCTTATTTGGAAGGTGGAAGGCAACACGGTGGATGGCGAGAATGTTTCCTATGGGTTTCGCTTGGAAGTTGAACTGGCGAATTACAACGACATTGCAATTCCCAACGCGTTTATCCGTTCTCTGATCCAAAGCACCTTGAAGATCTCCTATGTTCGTGAACGAGGCATGCTGGCATCCAGATCAACCATCTATGCGGTCGCTGGAGTCCTTTATACCTTGCCTCAGCCCGACGTCGTCCAGGCGCATGGTCCATTTGTGGAGCCGGACTTGCCATACATCACTGCGGCAATGCCTGACTACACCCCACCCGGTAATGCAGGGGATAGCCTGCGAGTCAATATTATGGGGGATAACAAGGATGGCAGTGTCGAGCACGAATTCAGCGATCGCGCCGCCGGAACTCATCCCCGTTTCCGGGACTTCCTGAACGCCGCCTATGCACGATTCGAAGGACTGCTTCGTACCCGCGTCTATTATGGTGTCACGGGGCCAGTAAACATACGCGAGTCCGAACGTCGATATATCCAGATCGGGCGTCCGGCGCGCAGTTTAATCGCGCCGCTTATTCAGGAGGCAGACGCCACCAACAATGTTAATCCGGACAGCATCGGCAGCGTCGCGACGTTTGAGGCCCGTGCAGAGTTCAGGGCCGGCGATGAAGTTATTATCAAATTCGTGGGATCGGTAACGGGAACAATCTCATCCTCCTATGTACTGGCTGTGAATTCCAACCCTTTTCTTGCTGATATTCCTAAACAGCTGATAGACGGCAATAAAAATGGCACGCTCACTATCAGTTATGTGCGCAGGCGGTTTGCCGTGGATGAGTTGTCCGAAGAGGCGACCTATACCATTGGCAGGGCATTGGGCTTGCTGTCCCTGCCCGAGGTCCTCGAGGCGACAACAGGGCCGGATGAACTCGACCCGTGGCTGGTAGTAAATACCGGAGCCACAGTACGTTGCCGCTATGATGAACCCAAGGACGGCGATACCGTCGAAGTCTGTTGGCTAGGGCTGGTCGGCGGCGGCGTACACTTTGAAGTCAAGGATGCGCAAAGCGGAGATGCTTATGTCGATGTGATCGTTCCGCCGGAAGCGATTGGCTTCAGTATTCATCCGTCTGGGCGTGATATCGACGTATCGTTTAAGGTGGTGCGTAATGGTTTTCCCACAGACTCACCAACCCTCACCTTGAACTTGCTGACCTTGAGCCATGTGCCTGGCGCAACGATTGATAGCATCGGCGAAAGCGCCGTTCTCGAAATACCCAAGTTACAAGACCTTGACCAGACCCGTGTGCTTCCCTGGCCATACATTGCACTTAAACAGAAGATGTATAAACGCTACATCGGAACCTTTAACAATGATGACGCCTATTACGAGGAGACATTTGCAGGTCGTGAAGTCTCATTCAACGATGTGAACGATGGACCCGCGTCTTACACGCCTGTTGGCAGATTGCGCAATCTGCAAGAGTGGACGCCCTTAGCCATTGAATTTGGTGTGACGTTTAATCACAGTAGCAACGCTGGTGACATTGTATGGTTCGAGACTCGCCATTATATGGTTCAGACCGAGTCCAATGTCTTCCCTCATCCGCAAATCAGGTATTCTTCTCCTCCGGACGGGCCTGAAGTTGTTATCAGTCCCATCACCGTTGAAAATAAATGTCAGATGTTGGTGACCTACCCGAACATGAACCAAGGGGGAGAGGATCTGATTACGCTGTATTTGATCGACTCACAGGGAACGTCGATTGAAGTGGGTACGCTGCCTGGGCTTGACGGCGGCACGGTGACGTTCAATATCAGCAATGAGCTGGTTGGGGCGGCAATTAATACTACAATCCAGTTTCAGTATGAGGTGATATTGGGGCGTGGTGGGCAAGGCTCTTCGGAAGTTCAGATAGTGCATGTCCAGGCGATCCCTCTGGGCAGTCTGCCAAGAGCCTTTATCAATAATATTGGCAATGGAGGCACCATAAATCCTGCCAGTCTGACTGGTAATGCTGTGTTGAGGATGGGCAAGTGGCCGTATAGTCAGGAAGGCCATATTGCCTGGTTAATAGTGTCTGCCCCAGGAGCGAGCACGCAGGAATTGCTGGTAGCGCACAGCGTTACCGCTAGTGAGGCTGCCAATGGCTTTATAAACATCACGGTGTTGCGCAGTTGGCTGATGTCTGTGCCAAATAATGGAACCGTTACTATAACGCCGCATGTGAACTTCAATAAGCAGAATGATAAGCCAAAAGCGGTGGCCTTCCCGCAGACGCAGTACCGAATCATGCATACTACAGCATTGGTGTTCAATCAGGTGACGGTGTATTTGAACAGGAAAACGTACCTAATAGACGGATATCCAAATGTTTTGCCAGCTTTTGGTGCGGGTAATCAGGTCCAATATATGGCATCCGGCGGAACTCCTCCGTATATCTATTCTACCTCCAATGCCAATGTCGCCAATGTCACTAGCAATTCAGGATTAGTCACCGTGCGAGGTAATGGCACTGCATATATCAGCGTGCGTGACTCGTCATTCCCCGCACAGACGCGAAGTTACGCCGTTGTTGTCAGTAATGTGGTTCGCTGCCTTGATTTGGGTAATGGTACTGTTCCCACAAATCGGTCGGTCGCTGCCAACGCTGGCAGGCGCCTGCCCAGCCTGACAGAGGCTCGAGAAATTCATGCGGCGTATGGCGCTCGTTGGCCGATAGGGGGCGGCTACTTTGATTGCACGTCGACGTTCTCCCATTCTGAATGGTTTAGTAATTACTACTATGTAATCAACGTCAAAAACGGTGATACAGGGACAGCCAAGGATCACTTTCTTGGTGGTTACAGCAATGCTATCGGGCTGCTCTGAACAGGACTTGTTGTCATGAAATAGTAACGGGAGGGCTCACGATGAAGCTCTCCCGTACTTATTCACTGAGTTGCGTTAGCTTCAGATGCGCCAGCGTGCTGAGGTCGTCGCAAGCCGCTCGCGCATTCCCTCCACATTCTGCGCCAACTGCACTGTCAATAATCGATACCCATCCAGAGCACTGTAAACCGGTTCACCCAGCGTGGACTCACGGGCAGTGGTGTGTCCGCTACGCTCCAACCGCTCCGTCACCCCCGACTTCAGCGCCCGAGCCATCCCCACCAGTTGCACCCGAATCTGCCGATGCTCGGCCTTCAACATCACCCGCATCCTTGCCGTGGCCTGCTCATCGCGCGGGTCCGGCCGGGTATTGCCCAGAATCTCCAGAGTGCTGATGCACATACGTAAGTGACGCTGGATCGCGTCCAGTTCAGTCATGGAAATCCGCACTTCCTTGGACACCGAAGGCATCAGCGAACGCAGTTGCACCATCGCCCCGTTCAAGCGGTTGAGCAGCTTGAGGTGTTCGTCGTCGGTTACCGATTGGCCATTGATGATCCGGCTATAAATCTGCGCGCAGTCACGCAGGGCGCTGGCCAGGTTGTAGCGCCACGAATACACGGCGTACAACGGCAAGGCAAAGGAAAACGCCAGGGCCAGCACGATGCCAATGAGGATATCGACGGTGCGCCACAGGCCATCGGAGATCGGGTTGTCGCCGTGGCCGGCGACGATAAATACCGTGATCGCCGACAGCAGCGCGATGTAACCGCCCTTGCCGATGGCGTGATAGGAAAAGAACCCGCACACCACCGACATCAGCAGGTAGGTGAGCAATGGCAGGCCGAAGTATGCCTGTTGCACCACCAGCAGCAAGCCGACGCTGGCGCCGATCAAGGTGCCGTAGGCGCGCTCGACGGCTTTCTTGCCGATATTGCCGTGGTGCTGCAACCCACCGATCACGATCAGCATGGTCACCGACGCCCATTCACCGTGGGGCAGGTTGAGGCCGGTGGTCAGCAGGATGGTTGCCAGCAAACCCACTGATACGCGCGCGGCATGGATCAGCTTGGCATGGCGAAAGCGGCGGTAGGGGTCAAGCAAGGGGCGCAGCAGGCGCCGGGCAAAGAAGGGCAGGTTCATCAGTATTAAAGTGGCCTCGATAAGTAGGGCTGGCTCGGTCTGAATGGTGGGAGCGGGCTTGCTCGCGAAAGCGATGTATCAGTTAAAAGTTTGTTGACTGACACTCCGCTTTCGCGAGCAAGCCCGCTCCCACATTTTGTTCGGCGGCGTTCTTAAAAGATGTAGTCGGTAGTCAGGAAACTCGAATCGCGGTTGCGCAAAATGTCGCTGACCAACGCCTTGTTACTGTCCTGGAACTTGGTCGCCACCAAGGTGCGGATCGAGAACACGCGCAAGGCGTCATGTACCGACAACGTGCCCTCGGCCGAGTTCTTGCGCCCATTGAACGGGAAGGTGTCCGGCCCACGCTGGCATTGGGCATTGATGTTGATGCGGCCCACCTGGTTGGCGAAGGTGTCCACCAGGCGCCCGACTTCCACGGGATCGGTGCCGAAGAGGCTCAACTGCTGGCCGAAATCCGAGTCCAGCACGTAGTCGATCACGGTTTCCAGGTCACGGTAGGGCACGATCGGCACCACCGGGCCGAATTGCTCTTCGTGGTAGACGCGCATCTGTGGGTTCACCGGGTACAGCACCGCCGGGTAGAAAAACGAACCACGGCTGCTGCCGCCCTCGGCATTCATCACCTTGGCACCATGGCGCGCCGCGTCGGCCACCAGCTCGTTGAGGTAATCGACCTTGCCCACTTCCGGCAGTGGCGTCAGCGCCACGCCGTCTTCCCAAGGCATGCCGGGCTTGAGCGTCGCCAGCTTGGCGTTGAATTTCTCGATAAAACGTTCCACCACGTCTTCATGCACGAACAGGATCTTCAACGCGGTGCAACGCTGGCCGTTGAACGACAGCGAGCCGGTGACGGCTTCACTCACTGCGTTGTCCAGGTCCACTTCGGGCAGCACGATCCCCGGGTTTTTGGCGTCCAGGCCGAGCGCAGCGCGCAAACGGTGCGGTTTGGGGTGCAGCTTTTTCAAATCACTGGCGGCCTTGTTGGTGCCGATGAACGCAAAGATGTCGATCTTGCCGCTCGCCATCAGTGCGCTCACCGTCTCGCGGCCGCTGCCGTAGATCACGTTGATTACCCCGGCCGGGAAGCTGTCGCGGAAGGCTTCCAGCAAGGGACGGATCAACAGCACACCCAGCTTGGCCGGCTTGAATACCACGGTATTGCCCATGATCAAGGCCGGGATCAGCGTGGTGAAGGTCTCGTTCAACGGGTAGTTGTAAGGCCCCATGCACAACGCCACACCCAGAGGCACGCGGCGGATCTGGCCGAGGGTGTCTTGCTCCAGTTCAAAGCGGCTGCTGCGGCGGTCGAGTTCCTTGAGGGCATTGATGGTGTCGGTGATGTAGTCGCAGGTGCGGTCGAATTCTTTCTGCGAGTCCTTGAGGTTTTTGCCGATCTCCCACATCAGCAGCTTGACCACCGCATCGCGCTGTTCGCGCATGCGCCGCAGGAACGCCTCGACGTGCTGGATACGCTCTACCACGCGCATCGTCGGCCATGCACCTTGGCCACGGTCGTAGGCGCGCACGGCAGCATCCAGGGCGGTGAGGGCGGTGTCGGCATCCAGCAACGGCGTGCTGCCGATGTGCACGCGCTCATCACCCAGTTGCACCGGGCTTTGCACGCGGGCAAGCGGGCCGTTCCACACCTGCAACTGGCCATCGACCAGGTATTCACGTTGTTCAATGGGCGCCGCCAGGCGAAATTGCTCGGGAATCTGCGCGGTGGAGGTGGGAAACAGCTGGGCGAGCAGGTTGCTGGTGGTCATGTCGCTACCCCTGGAATAGTTGCAAAACATGACTAGAGAGTCACCCAACAAGCGGCTCTAACGCAAGGCTTGCGCGCATTCTTGTTCGCAGCGCGGTGTCCGCCGGGTAAACTGCGCGGCTTTTCAGAAGGAGTTCACATGAGTCAGTACCAGCCGGGCATTCTTGCCGCACCGGTGCCTTTGCAGGCCCGCCATCTGTTTTTCGCCCTCGACTCGCTGCAAGCCGTGCCCGCTGCGCTGGACGCACTGGTGCAGTTGACGGATGCGGCGGCTGTGGTGGGGTTCGGTGAGCCGCTGGTAAAGGCGCTGGGTGCCCAGATCCCAGGGCTGCGCTCATTCCCGGCCGTTAGCGGCCCTGGCGCTCACAACCCCTCGACTCAACAGGCGCTGTGGGTATGGCTGCATGGGGTGGATCGCGGTGAGTTGCTGCTGCGCAGCCGGGCCGTGGAAAAAGCCCTGGCCCCGGCGTTTCGCCGGGTGCAATCGACTGAAGGCTTCCGCTACAAGACCGGCTTTGACCTGACCGACTACGAAGACGGCACCGAAAACCCCCACGACGATGCCGCCGTGGAAGCCGCGCTGACCGACAGCGGCGCCAGCTTCGCTGCTATCCAGCAATGGCAGCACGACCTTGAAGGTTTCGCCGCGTTGCCTGCCCAGGAGCGTGACCACATCATTGGCCGCCGCCATGGCGATAACGAAGAGCTCGACGATGCCCCCGAGTCGGCCCACACCAAGCGCACCGCCCAGGAAAGCTTCACACCGGAAGCCTTCGTGGTGCGCCGCTCCATGCCCTGGGCCGAAAATGGCCAGGCGGGGCTGATGTTCCTCGCATTTGGTCATTCTTTCGATGCGTTCGAAGCGCAGTTGCGACGCATGAGTGGGTTGGAAGATGGGATTGTCGATGGCCTGTATCGCATCAGCAAGCCGTTGACGGGGGGCTATTACTGGTGCCCGCCGCTGAAGGACGGGCGCCTGGACCTGGGCGTGGTTTTTGAGACGCGCCGCTTGCCTTGAGCGATCATTGCCTCCTGTAGGAGCGAGCTTGCTCGCGAAAAGCGTCAACGATAACGCGCGCCGCCTGAATCAACACGGCGCCTTCGCGTTTTTCGCGAGCAAGCTCGCTCCTACAGAAAGCTTAACCGAGCATTTTCACCTTGCCGCTGTGCAGCTTGTACACGCCGCCCACTATCAGCAGTTTTCCCGCCGCGACCGCATCGGCCAGCAGGCTTGATTCAGCCATGAGCCGCGCCATGGTGTCGGCGACATTTTGTGCAATGGCGTTTTCCAGCAGGTCGCCGGGCGCTTTCAATACCTTGTTCACCGAGGGTTTGAAAGTATCGGCCAAGCCCTGGATCTTGCCGGGGAAGCGGGCGTTATCCTTGACCACCTTGACCCCTGCTGCGACGGCGCCGCACTGGTCGTGCCCCAATACCATGATCAACGGCGTACCCAATACGGCCACGGCATATTCGAGGCTGGCAAGCCCGTTATCGGTGACGAAATTGCCCGCGACCCGTACCGCGAAGAGGTCGCCCCGGGCGGTGTCGAAGGCGTACTCCGGAGCGATCCGCGAATCGGCGCAGCTCAACACCGCGACAAACGGATTTTGCCCGCCCACCAACGCTTCGCGTTCGCTCATAAAATCATGACGCTTGGTCACGCCATCGGCGTAACGCCGGTTGCCTTCCATCAGCCGCTGCAGGGCAAGCTGTGGGCTGAGGTCGTTGGTGGGCTTGGGCAAACTCGCGGGTGTCGGGGCTGCGTGCACCAGGGAGGGCATTGCGGCGGCAAGCAGGCTTGCACCTGCGCTGACGGCAGCCAGCTGCAGGAAGTGTCGTCGGTCTTTCATAGAGGGGTGGCGATCGCACATAGGCAAGGTTCTCAAACGGGTTTAGAGAGGGAGGTGCCTAGAGTGGGAATGACCGCCTTGAAAGGATGTAAGAATTGTCTTGTTTTTTAGTCCAGGCGCTGACCGGCCTTATGCATTTTTCAGACTGTCCAGCCAGGCTGGGTCCAGCCGGGTTTGCGCAATATCGATGCCCAGCGCCTGCATCTTTGCCTTGTGGGCCTCGATCTCGCCCACCAGTTGCGCCTGGGCGCTGGAGTTGGCGTCCAGCTCGTGCATCTGCGTCAGCCCCAGGTGATAGAAGCGCAACAGCTTGATGGCTGCCGGGTCGTTGGCCTGCACCCGCTCGCTGACCTTGTGCATCACATTGGTCACGCTCATCAGGCTGCGCTTGAGCTGCCAGCCATACACCGCCGACGCCATCCAGGGTTGGGTCCAGAACGGGCCACGCACCAGCGCGACCGTGATCAGCACGCCGGCGAATACGCCGCCGACGTTGAAGCGAAAATTATCACCGCCAGGCTCACCGAACAGCATCACTGCCAGGCTCGATAACAGCATGGCCAAGGCCAGGAACAGCACGGCAATGACCAGTGTGCTGCGGCGGGTCTGTTGGCGATAGGTGGCGGGGTCGCAGGGTTTGAGCTCAAACATCCGGGGCAGGTCTCCAGAAAGGGCGCTCATCTTCTCATGCTTGCAGCAATGAAGTTGAACGATAGCCGAGGGCGATTTCTCTAAAACGGTGAACCCTTCATGAGGTCAGCCGTCATGCCCGACTATAAACAGCCACCGCCTGGTACACCCGACCCGCACCGCACTCCCGGTGAAGAGGAGCGCGACAACGATGCGTTGCGCCCCAATGACCCGAAAGAACGAGGCCCGGAAGACGATGTGCAGCGCGTCGAAGAAGACCTGGAAAACCTCCACGACAAAGCCCGCCCGCTTTAACAGGAGAACCTGATGAACAAGCGTACCGATGGCCCCCATTCCAACGAACATGCCAGTGGCAAGGATGAACTGGGCTTCGACCCGGACTCGCCGGACCTGGCCGACCCGCAGGTCGATCCAATCGGCCCGGCAATTGCGCCGCTGGACAAAAAGGACGAGGAGACAGCGAAAAAAAAGCCGCCCTACGATCCGTTGGGCGACTTGAAGCAGTGAACCAAGCCCCGCCTGTGTGCGGGGCTTTGTTTATCTGGGCGGGGACCAACTGACGTCGCTGATACCGTATTTTTCCGCCCAGGGCCGGGTGGTCTTTTTCACCTGCTCGTGGCCCACGCGGCCGATGCGGCTGACATGGGCAATGTCGGCATCGACGGCCGCCCAATGCCAGGCCTCGGCGTTGTTCATCACCTCGGCGCGCACCACGAAAGACTTGGGTTTACCGTGTAGCTGATAGTGGACGGTGTAGATTTTTGCGGTACTCATGTTGCCTCCCAATCTTGTTATAGATGGATAGGCTGGCGCTCCAAAAGGTTCATTCAAAATGACAACGCACACACAGGCGCGGCATAGTGACGCTCTCGCCCTGCGCCCAAGGATCGCGCCATGTACACACTCGCCAATAGCCGCCTGTACCTGCAACGCCTGGGCTATGCCGCGCCACCGCCGCCCACCCTGCAAACCCTGCGGGACCTGCAACTGCGCCATGTGTGCACCTTCGCCTTTGAAAGCCTGTCGACCCTGATGCATGCACCGGTGCCGATCGACCTGCCCAGCGTCGAGCGTAAGGTGCTGCATGAGGGGCGTGGCGGCTATTGCTACGAGTTGAACCAGCTGTTCCTGGCGCTGTTGCTGGAACTGGGCTTTGAGGCCCGTGGGATCACCGGGCGCGTTGTGATCGGCGGCCCACCGGACGCCCACACCGGGCGTACCCATCGCTTGAGCCTGGTGACCCTCGACGGCGTGCGCTATATCACCGATGTCGGTTTTGGCGGCATGGTGCCCAGCAGTCCGTTGCACCTGGACACCGAAGCGCCCCAGGCCACCGCTCATGAACCTTATCGACTGACGCTCAATCAAGGCAGCTACACGCTATGGGCCCAGGTGGGCGAGGAGTGGCGTGGCCTGTACGTGTTCGACCTGCAAACCCAGGCCGACATCGACTATGAAATCGGCAACTGGTACGTCTCCACGCACCCTGGCTCACCGTTCGTAGGGCAGTTGAAAGCCGCGCTGCTTGCGCCCGGTAAACGTCATACCTTGGCCAACGCCCGCTATGCCCTTCATTATCTGGGTCAACCCAGCGAAAAGCGCACGCTCAAGAGTGCCGATGAGTTACTGGGACTGTTGCGCGACACCTTCGGCATTCGGCTGCCGGAGCAGCCTCAACTTCGCGAAGCCGTTGAACACCTGATTCGCATGAATCCTGAAGAGTCTTGAAATAGAGCCTTCGCTGAACCGTTTTTTCTCCATTTTGGTGCAAATCAGTTCGAACTTTTCGCAAACGCCAGGGTTCGAACCGATTCCTGAATACTTTGCCCACCTTAAAATGGAGATGTAAAACGATGTCCAAACTATTCGGAAAACTCCTCAAGAACACCTCGTTGCTGGCCCTGGTGGCTGCGCCTGGCGTGGTGTTCGCAGCACCTTCCACCGACCCGATTTCCACGTTCGGGATCATGGGCAGCTACAACGACTTCAAACTTGAAGGCGGTAGCGAAAGCGACAAAGACCACATGCCTGAAGCCGGCCTGTTCTACAACTTCGGCAACAAGCTCACTGCCGAGTCGGGCTTTATCTACCAGGCCGGTATCGAAGCCAAGTACGGCGAAAAAAGCGATAACAAACTCAAGGAAGGCCAGGCCGACCTAGACCTCGGCTGGCGTGCCGCGCTGGATGCGCGCAATTTTGTCGACGTGATCGTGGGTGGTGGCTACAGCTGGACCCGCTACGAGCCGGACACCAATGGCTACGACATGAAGCTCACCAACAAGTCGCCGTTTGCCAAGGCCGCTTTGGGCTACAACCACCAGTTCGATGACATGACCCTGCGCGTTGAAGCCGGCGCCCGTCACACCATCGACGGCCGCGCCAAGCTCAAGGTCGACGGCGTCGGCAGCGACACTGTGGACCTCAAGGACCGCACCAACCCTTACGCCGAAGTCAGCCTGCTGATGAACCAGAAGGGCGACCTGCCAGTGATGGCGGGCCTGTACTACACCCGCACCGAGTACAAGCTCGATAACGATTCCTATGTGGCCGACAACACCAAGCTCAAGCGTGATGAGTATGGTTTCAAGGTGGGTATCGCGTTCTAACGCTGTTTACGCTGTAAAAACGCCCCGAATGCTCGGGGCGTTTTTTTTCGGCTATTGCAGGTCAGCCCAATGCGGCAAGTTGCGCCACGGTTTCCGGAAAGCGCGCCACCAGTCGTATCAACGTGACAGCCTGCGCATTCGGCTTGGCCCGGCCTTGCTCCCAGTTCTCCAAGGTGCGGGTGTTGGTGCGCAGGTACATGGCGAATACCGAGCGGGACAGGTTGAGTTGCTGGCGTACGGCGATTACCTCGTCAGCGCGCAGTGGCGCCAGCTTGTTGAGGTGCGCTTTGTGGGTGCGCAGGGTGATTTTGCCCTGGCGTTCATCGGCCAGGGCGTCGAAGCCTTCGACCAGTTCGGAAAAGATTTCACGTTTCATGGTGTGTTCTCGCTTTGATTTCCCTGTCTAGCATGTGTTTAAGGGCTTTCTTGTGTTGGGGTGTCAGGTCGTTCTGTTCGTGTTTGCCGTACAAAGTGAATAACCAGAATTGCGTACCGCCTGACCACCAGTAGTAAATGACCCGCAGGCCACCGCGCTTGCCTTTGTTTCGTCGCTCATCGACGAACCGAACCTTTCTCAACCCGCCCGTTCCTTCGATCACGTCTCCCGCTTCTGGGTTTTTCATCAACTCCTGCTGAAAACCGTGAAAAAGCTCATCACTCAGATAGTCCCTGCGATGCCGTTCGAATGCCGGCAGTTCGATAAATAGAGCATCCATGTTCTGTACGTAGCCTGCGTATAGTTTGGTGGCCCACTCGCGACGGGTCAAGTGCCCGAGCTGTGGGAACTTTCTTAAAACGCAAACACCTTAAGGCCGCATCCAGCGGGGAAGATGCCGGATGAGGAGGCAGATTGAAGAGGAAATTTCAGCGAGTAGAGAAGGGAAAAAGCCAAGCTACAGAAACGCAAAACGGCGCCCAAAGGCGCCGTTCTGTTTACTGCATCAACCTAAGCGATCAAACGCCCAGCACCGCGTGCTGCACCAGGGTGAGCAACGGTTGTGGGTACACGCCCAGGAAGAAGGCGAGCAGGGCGATAGCCAGCAGCATCACGCCACCGGCTTTCTGTTCCCAGTGCAGCTCGGCATCCACCCGGCGCAGGTTTGGCTCGATCAGGTACAGGGTGACCATCACGCGCAGGTAGTAGAACACGCCGATGGCGCTGCCCAGTACCAACGAGGCTACCAGCCACCATTCGTGGGCCTCAACACCGGTCGCGACGATGTAGAACTTGCCGATAAAGCCCGCGGTCAGCGGAATACCGGCCAGGGACAGCATCATCACGGTGAGCACGGCGGTCAGGTACGGACGGCGCCAGAACAGGCCGCGGTATTCGTACAGCGCGTCGGCGTCACGGCCTTTGTACGGCGACGACATCAAGGTGATGACGCCGAAAGCACCCAGGCTTGTGATCACGTAGGTGACCAGGTACACGCCGATGGCTTCCACGGCCAGGCCTTTGCTCGCCACCAGGGCGATCAGCAGGTAGCCGAAGTGGGCGATGGACGAATAACCCAGCAGACGCTTGAGGTTGTTCTGGGTCAGGGCCAGCAGGTTACCGAACAGGATCGACGCGATGGCGATCACGGTCAGCACGTTGCTCAGCACGCCGGTGTTGGCGGCGGGGGAGATCTGGAACAGACGCACCATCACCGCAAACACCGCCACTTTCGACGCAGTGGCCAGGAACGCCGCCACCGGCGCCGGGGCGCCTTCGTACACGTCCGGGGTCCACAGGTGGAACGGCACCAGCGACAGCTTGAACGCCAGGCCGATCAGCATCATCGCCAGGCCCAGTTGGGCAATCGGCGCCGGGCTGTTGGTGGCGGCCAGGGCGTGGCCGATACCGGTGAAGCTCAGGCTGCCGGCTTCGGCGTAGAGCAGGGCCATACCGAACAACAGGAACGCGGAACCGGCAGCCGACAGCACCATGTACTTGATGCCGGCTTCCAGGGAGCGCTTGTTGAAGAAGGCGTAGGCCACCAGGCCGTAGGTCGGGATCGACAGCAGTTCCAGGCCGATGAACAGGCCCGCCAGGTGCTGCGCGCTGACCAGCACGATACCGCCGGCCGCAGCCAGCAGGATCAGCAGGTACAGCTCTTCCTTGTTGCCCGGGTAGCCGGTGCCGCCTTCGCCGAGGTAGGCGTGGGCGAGGGTGACGCAGGCCAGGGTCGCCACCAGGATCAGGGCGATGTACAGCAACGCGAAGTCATCGACCATCATCAATGGCGTGACCGCCAGTGGCGCGACCTTGAGGGCCGGGATGATCGACAGCAGGGCCAGGTTCAACCCGGCGCAGGACAGCAGGAACGTTTGCGAGTGATTGCGGCGCCAGGCGATTGCCAGCATCACCACCACGATGGTGAGGCTGGTAATCAGCAGCGGCGCAAGCGCGATAAAGTGTTGGATCGTGAATTCCATAGCGCTCTTACCGGGCCGAAGCGAGTTGGGAGAAGGCGGTGCCGAACCACTGCTGCACGCCATGCATCGTTGCGGCAGAAGTGTCCAGGAACGGTTGCGGGTACACGCCGATGAAGATCAGCAATACCGCAAGGCCGAGCACCATGATCAGTTCGCGCGCATCCATCCCTTGCAGGACGGTGTCGGACTTGGCCGGGCCGAAATAGGCGCGGTGGATCATGATCAGCGAGTAGACCGAACCGAACACCAGGCCGGAGGTGGCGATGGCGCTGATCCACGGCGTCTGCACAAAGGCACCCATCAGGATCAGGAACTCGCCGATGAAGTTACCGGTACCCGGCAAGCCCAGCGACGCGGCGGCAAAGAACAGGCTGATAGCCGGCAGGTACGCGATGCGCGACCACACGCCACCCATTTCCCGCATGTCACGGGTATGCAGACGCTCGTACAACTGGCCACTCAGGATAAAGAGGGCAGCGGCCGAAACACCATGGGCCAACATCTGGATCACTGCGCCCTGCAGCGCCAGTTGGCTGCCGGAGTAGATGCCGATCAGTACGAAACCCATGTGGGAAACGGACGAGAAGGCAATCAGACGCTTGATGTCGGTTTGGGCGAAGGCCAGGAACGCACCGTAGAAGATCCCGATCAGACCCAGGGTCATGGCGATCGGCGCGAATTCGGCCGAAGCATTCGGGAACAGCGGCAGGGCGAAACGCAGCAGGCCGTAGGCGGCGGTCTTCAACAGGATACCGGCCAGGTCCACGGAACCGGCAGTCGGCGCTTGGGCGTGGGCGTCAGGCAACCAAGAGTGGAACGGCACCACCGGCAGCTTCACCGCGAAGGCGATGAAGAAGCCCAGCATCAGCACGTACTCGGTGGTCAGCGACATCTTGGTCTTCAACAGGTCGGCGTAGTTGAAGGTAATCACGCCGGTGTTGTTGAAGTTGACCAGTACCAGGCCCAGGATCGCCACCAACATGATCAGGCCGGAAGCCTGGGTGAAGATGAAGAACTTGGTCGCCGCGTAGATTCGGGTTTTCTTGCCGTCCGAAGAACTGTGACCCCAGAGCGCGATGAGGAAGTACATCGGCACCAGCATCATTTCCCAGAAGAAGAAGAACATGAACAGGTCCAGCGCCAGGAACACGCCGACAACACCGCCCAGGATCCACATCAGGTTCAGGTGGAAGAAGCCCACGTGACGCTGGATCTCTTTCCAGGAGCAGAGTACCGAGAGGATACCCAGCAGGCCGGTCAGCAGGATCATCAACAGCGACAGGCCGTCGAGGGCCAAGTGCACGTTGATGCCGAAGCGCTGGATCCACACGTGCTTGAATTCAAGCGCGAAGGTGGGGTCGACACCCGGTGCCGGAGCGAATGAATAGTCACCATGGGCCCACAGCCAGAGGCCGAGCGCGAGTTCCAGGGACATGGTCAGCAACGCAATCCAGCGGGGGAGGGTGGCGCCGAAGCGTTCACCCATCCAGCAGAGCAGGCCGCCGATAAAGGGGATCAGGATTAGCCAGGGCAGAATCATGACGGGCTCGTTTCCTTTCGCAAGTTCGCAAAGTACGCAGTGCACTTAAACATAGTCAGACCGCTACCACGACGATGGCGCCGATCACCAGAACGGCACCCGCCGCCATGGACGCTGCATACCAACGCAATTGGCCGGTCTCGCTGCGGCTCAGGGCGGTGTGACCGGCCTTGGCGGCACGCGGGATCAAACCGATGGTCTGGTCGAGCGGGTCTTTGCGCAGCACGTGGCTGATCGCAAGGTAAGGTTTGACGAACAGTTTGTCGTAGATCCAATCGAAGCCCCAGGCGGCGAACCACCAGGCCGACAGGAAGCGACCAATGCCACTGTTGGCCACGGCGGTCACGAAGCGACGCTTGCCGAGGAACAGCAGGGCCGCCAGCAGGATACCGGCGATGGCGATGGCGCCCGAGGCGATTTCCAGGCTGTGCTGGGCTTCGCCGCCGGCATGGCCGACGCTTTGTGGCAACACACCGTGCAGCGGCGGGGTGATCATCGCGCCGACGAAGGTCGACAGTACGATCAGCACAGACAGCGGCAACCAGTGGGAGATGCCGTGGCCTGCGTGCGCTTCGGTCTTGGCTTCACCGTGGAAGGTGATGAAGATCAGGCGGAAGGTGTACAGCGAGGTCATGAACGCACCCACCAGGCCTGCGTACAGCAGGTTCTGGTTACCGCTGGCAAAGGCTTCCCAGAGGATTTCGTCCTTGGAGTAGAAACCGGCGGTCACCAACGGCAGGGCGGCCAGGGCGGCACCACCGACGATGAAGCTGGCGTAGGCCAGTGGCAGTTTCTTCCACAGGCCGCCCATCTTGAAGATGTTCTGCTCGTGGTGGCAGGCCACGATCACCGCACCGGAGGCGAGGAACAGCAGGGCCTTGAAGAACGCGTGGGTCATCAGGTGGAAGATCGCCGCGTCCCAGGCGCCAACGCCCAGGGCCAGGAACATGTAGCCGATCTGGCTCATGGTCGAGTAGGCGAGGATACGCTTGATGTCGGTCTGCACCAGCGCGGCGAAGCCGGCCAGTACCAGGGTTACGCCGCCGACGATGCCCACCAGGTGCAGGATGTCCGGCGCCAGGGTGAACAGGCCGTGGGTACGGGCGATCAGGTAGACACCGGCGGTCACCATGGTGGCGGCGTGGATCAATGCCGATACCGGGGTAGGGCCGGCCATCGCATCCGCCAGCCAGGTTTGCAGCGGCAGTTGCGCAGATTTACCCACGGCGCCGCCCAGCAACATCAGGGTCGCCAGGGTGATCCAGAAGTCACCGACCTGGAATTTCTGCGGAGCCAGCACCAGCAGTTCCTGGATGTTCAGCGTGCCCACCTGTTGGAACAGGATGAACAGGCCGATGGCCATGAACACGTCGCCGATGCGGGTGACGATAAACGCCTTGAGTGCTGCGTTACCGTTGTTGCGGTTGCTGTAGTAGAAACCGATCAACAGGTACGAGCACAGGCCCACGCCTTCCCAGCCGAAGTACAGGAACAACAGGTTATCGCCCAGCACCAGGAACAGCATGCTGGCGATAAACAGGTTGGTGTACGAGAAGAAGCGCGAGTAACCCGCTTCACCGCGCATGTACCAGGACGCGAACAGGTGGATCAGGAAGCCCACACCCACCACCACGCCGAGCATGGTGATCGACAGGCCGTCGATGTAGAGGGCGAAGTTGGGCTTGAAGCCCTCAACCGCCATCCACTGCCACAGCACCAGGGTGTAGTGGCCGCCTTCAGGCGGGGCCACGTTGAATTGCCAGATGACGTAGGCGGCCACGATGGCCGACAGGCCGATGGAGCCCACGCCGATCAGGGCCGAGAGGTTTTCCGACCAGCGCCCGCGAGAGAACGACAGCAGCAGGAAACCGATCAGGGGGAATACGAAAGTCAGAAAGATCATGTTCATCCGCGCATCTCACTGGCAGCGTCGATATCAAGCGTGTGGAAGCGACGATACAGCTGCAGCAGGATCGCCAGGCCAATACTGGCTTCGGCGGCTGCCAGGCTGATCACCAGGATGAACATCACTTGCCCATCCGGCTGGCCCCAACGCGCGCCTGCCACGATGAACGCCAGTGCCGCGGCGTTCATCATGATTTCCAGGCTCATCAACACGAACAGAATGTTACGGCGAACCATCAGGCCGACCAGGCCAAGGCAGAACAGGATGCCGGCGACCGCCAGACCATGCTCCAAAGGGATAGCAGGCATCGTCATTGCTCCTTGGCTTCGTTGCGGCCCAAGTGGAAGGCAGTGATGGCTGCGGCGAGCAGCAGCATCGAAGCCAGTTCGACCACCAGCAGGTACGGGCCGAACAGGCTGATGCCCACGGCTTTCGCGTCTACGGTGGTGTGGCCGATGGCCTGGCCGCTCTGGTGAGCGAACAGCACATACAGCAGTTCACCCAGCAGCAGGGCTGCGAGGACAACCGGGCCGAGCCAGATGCCGGGCTTGAGCCAGACGCGCTCCTGGGCGACCGAAGCCGGCCCCAGGTTGAGCATCATCACCACAAACACGAACAGCACCATGATGGCGCCGGCGTAGGCGATCACTTCCAGCACACCGGCGAACGGTGCGCCGAGGCTGAAGAAGGTCATGGCCACGGCGATCAGCGAAATGATCAGGTAGAGCAGGGCGTGCACAGGGTTAGTGTTGGTGATCACGCGAAGCGTGGACACCACTGCAATACCCGATGCGAAATAGAAAGCGAATTCCATCTTTCTTCCTTAAGGCAGCAAGCTCTTCACGTTGATCGGCTCGGCTTCGTTTTGTGCGGCGCCTTTTGGCTTACCGGCAACGGCCATACCTGCAACACGATAGAAGTTGTAATCAGGGTTTTTACCGGGACCAGAGATCAAAAGATCTTCTTTCTCGTACACCAGGTCCTGACGTTTGAACTCGGCCATCTCGAAATCCGGGGTGAGCTGGATCGCGGTGGTCGGGCAAGCTTCCTCGCAGAGGCCACAGAAAATGCAGCGCGAGAAGTTGATGCGGAAGAAGTCCGGGTACCAGCGACCGTCTTCGGTTTCAGCTTTCTGCAGGGAAATGCAACCCACCGGGCACGCCACGGCGCACAGGTTGCAGGCTACGCAACGCTCTTCGCCGTCGGGGTCGCGGGTCAGTACGATGCGGCCGCGATAGCGCGGCGGCAGGTACACCGCTTCTTCGGGGTATTGCAGGGTGTCGCGTTTGCGAAAGCCGTGACCGAACACCATCACCAGGCTTCGCAACTGGGTACCGGTACCCTTAACGATGTCGCCAATATATTTGAACATGGGTCAAATCCTCACTGAACCGCGGCAGCGGGCGTGTTCAACAACACGACGGCAGCCGTCACCAGCAAATTGATCAGGGTCAGCGGCAGGCAGAATCTCCAGCTGAAATCCATCACCTGGTCATAACGCGGGCGCGGAATCGAGGCGCGCAGCAGGATGAACAGCATGATGAAGAACGCGGTCTTCAGGAAGAACCAGAAGAAGGCCAACTGCGGCAGGATGCCAAACGGACCGTGCCAGCCGCCGAAGAACAGCGTGACCAGCAGGGCCGAGATCAAGATGATGCCGATGTACTCACCGACGAAGAACATGCCCCACTTCATGCCGGCATATTCAATGTGGTAACCGTCGGCCAGTTCCTGTTCCGCTTCCGGCTGGTCGAACGGGTGACGGTGAGTCACGGCCACGCCAGCGATGAAGAAGGTGCAGAAGCCGAAGAACTGCGGAATGATGAACCACAGGTTCTGTGCCTGGTACTCGACGATGTCGCGCATGTTGAACGAGCCAACCTGCACCACGATGCCCATCAGTGCCAACCCCATGAACACTTCATAGGATACGGTTTGCGCCGAGGCACGCAAGCTGCCCAGCAGGGCGAACTTGTTGTTGCTTGACCAACCGGCGAACAGCACCGCGTATACCGACAAACCGGCCATGGCGAAGAAGAACAGCAAGCCGATGTTCAGGTCCGCCACGCCCCAAGTTGGGGTGATCGGGATGATCGCGAACGCAATCAGCAAGGCGCTCATGGCGACCACCGGTGCCAGGGTGAAGATCACCTTGTCGGCAAACGGCGGAGTCCAGTCTTCCTTGAAGAACATTTTCAGCATGTCGGCAGCGATCTGGAACATACCGAACGGGCCAACGCGGTTCGGACCGTAACGGTCCTGCCACCAGCCCAGCAGGCGACGTTCGACGAAGCTGAGCAGGGCGCCCGCGACGACCACGGCCAACAGGATCACGATGGCCTTGACCACCGAGATGATCACGTCAATTACTTCCGGCGTGAACCAAGTCATTGCGCTGCCTCCTGCAGACCGTCAACGGTTTTGCCGAAAATGGCAGGCGGAATACCGGCGATGCCTTTAGGCAGTGCAACCAGGCCGGCACCCAGCTCGTCATTGATACGCAGCGGCAGACGCAGGGTCTGGCCGGCCACGTTGAGGCTGAGCAGGGCACCGTCGTTGACGCCCAGGCGGTCGGCTTCGGACTTGGCCACGGACACGTAGGCGGCAGGAATGCGCTCTTGCACCGGCGCGGCTTTTGAAGAAGTTTCTTCGCTGCCGAACAGGTGGAAGAACGGCACGACCTGCCAGGTGCCCGGCGCCGGGTTGAACGGACGCGGTACCGCAGCGAACCAGTTCAGCGAGTCACCGCTGGTTTCGATCAGGCGGGTGCCCGGGTCGCCAGCGCGGATATGACCACCGACTTCGTCCTGGAACTTGTTCCAGGCCTGCGGCGAGTTCCAGCCCGGCGACCAGGCAAACGGCACCTGCTGACGCGGTTCGGCCGAACCCGAGTAACCTTCCATGGAGAAGGCAAACGCGGTGTCGTTGTCCTGCGGGGTGCGCGGTTCGTGCACGCTGATGTCAGCACGCATGGCGGTGCGGCCGGAGTAACGCAGCGGCTCACGGGCCAGTTTCAGGCCCTTGATGCGGAACGCAGCGGACGGCGCGGCATCGACAATACGAGCAAGCTGCGGCGCGCTGGCGGCGGTGGCAGCGGTCACGTGGTCGAGTTGGGTCCAGTCGATCGGCTGGTTCAGCAGGGTGGCGCGCAGGGCATGCAGCCAGCGCCAGCCTTCGTGCACCAGGATGCTGGCGTCCATGTACTTCGGATCGAACACCTGGAAGAAGCGCTGGGCGCGGCCTTCCTGGCTGACCAGAGTACCGTCGCCTTCGGCGAAGGTGGCGGCTGGCAGTACCAGGTCGGCGCGGTCGCTGGTGGCGGTCTTCTGGTGGTCGGCGACGATCAGCACCTTGGCAGCGTTGAGCGCAGCGTCAACCTTGGCCGCAGCGGTGCGGGTGTACAGGTCGTTTTCCAGTACCACGATGGCGTCGGCGTTGCCGTCGATCACCGCTTGCAGCGCAGCGTCCACGGACTCGCCACCGAGCATGGCCAGGCCCAGACTGTTGGCTTCCGGCACTACCAGGCTGATGGAACCGTTTTTGTCGCGCAGCTTCAGGGCCTTGGCGATGTTGGCGGCGGCTTCGATCAGCGCCTTGGAACCCAACGAGGTACCGGCAATGATCAACGGACGCTTGGCCGCCAGCAGGGCGTCGGCGATGCGCTGGGCCAGTTCGACGGCTTCAGTATCCAGGCCTTCAACGGCAGGCGCGCTGGCGTCGAGGGCGTGGGCCACGGCGAAACCGAGGCGGGCCAGGTCGTCCGGCGCAGCGTGCACGCATTCTTCGGCGATGTCGTCGAGCTTGGTTTCAGCCAGGGAAGCGATAAACAGCGGGTTCAGCGCGTGCTGGCCGATGTTTTTCACCGCGGCGTCGAGCCACGGCTGTACGCGCATGGCGTCGGCCATTTCCTCGGCCTTGCCTTTGACCGATTGACGCAGGGACAGCGCGATACGCGCGGCGGTCTGGGTCAGGTCTTCGCCGAGCACGAAGATCGCATCGTGGTCTTCGATGTCGCGCATGTTCGGCACGGGCAGCGGGCTGTCGTTCAGCACTTGCAGGACCAGGCGAATACGCTCCAGCTCGCCGGCTTCGATACCGCAGTAGAAGTGCTCGGCACCTACCAGCTCGCGCAACGCGAAGTTGCTTTCGAGGCTGGCGCGTGGCGAACCGATACCCACGATAGTGCGGCCGCGCAACAGGTCGGCGGCTTTATCCAGCGCGGCGTCCAGGCTCAGCTTGGCGCCATCGGCCAGCAGGGGCTGGCGTGGGCGGTCTTCGCGGTTGACGTAGCCATAGCCGAAACGGCCACGGTCGCACAGGAAGTACTGGTTGACCGAACCGTTGAAGCGGTTTTCGATACGACGCAGTTCACCGTAGCGCTCGCCAGGGGAGATGTTGCAACCGCTGGAGCAGCCATGGCAGATGCTCGGTGCGAATTGCATGTCCCACTTACGGTTGTAGCGCTCGGAGTGGGTCTTGTCGGTGAACACACCGGTGGGGCAGACCTCGGTGAGGTTGCCGGAGAACTCGCTCTCGAGCACGCCGTCTTCAACGCGACCGAAGTACACGTTGTCGTGGGCGCCGAACACGCCCAGGTCGGTGCCGCCGGCGTAGTCTTTATAAAAGCGCACGCAGCGGTAGCAGGCGATGCAGCGGTTCATTTCGTGGGAAATGAACGGGCCGAGGTCCTGGTTCTGGTGGGTACGCTTGGTGAAGCGATAACGGCGCTCGTTGTGGCCGGTCATCACCGTCATGTCTTGCAGGTGGCAGTGACCGCCTTCCTCACAGACCGGGCAGTCGTGGGGGTGGTTGGTCATCAGCCACTCGACAACGCTGGCGCGGAACGCCTTGGATTCTTCATCGTCGATGGAGATCCAGGTGTTGTCGGTGGCTGGGGTCATGCAGGACATGACGATACGACCACGGGTGTCGTTCTCGTCGGTGTATTGCTTGACCGCACACTGGCGACAGGCACCGACGCTACCAAGTGCGGGGTGCCAGCAGAAATACGGGATGTCGAGGCCGAGTGACAGACACGCCTGTAACAGGTTGTCCGCCCCATCGACTTCGAGCGCTTTGCCGTCTACGTGGATAGTGGCCATGGTTCAAAGTTCTTCGTTGGCCCGTTGTCAGCGGGCGTGGCTAATGGAATCTTGTTATTCATGTGCATCTACACAGCCTTGAAGGCGTCAGCACATGAGCAGGCGAAGGGCACGGACCCTTCGCCTGTTTAAGCGTTACGCGCCGACTACGATCGGCTTTGCCAGAGGCGGGACGGCGGCGCTGGTGGGCGCGATGCCGGCTTCGAACTCCGAGCGGAAGTATTTGATTGCGCTGCCCAATGGCTCCACGGCGCCCGGTGCGTGAGCACAGAAGGTCTTGCCTGGGCCGAGGAAACCGACCAGGCCGAGCAGGGTTTCGATATCACCCTCGCGGCCTTCGCCATTTTCCAGGGCCATCAGCAGCTTGACGCTCCACGGCAGACCGTCGCGGCATGGGGTGCAGAAACCGCACGATTCACGGGCAAAGAACTGCTCCATGTTGCGCAGCAACGAGACCATGTTCACCGTGTTGTCGACTGCCATCGCCAGGCCAGTACCCATCCGGGTACCCACCTTGCCAATGCCGCCGGCATACATCTGTGCATCGAGGTGCTCAGGGAGCAGGAAGCCGGTACCGGCGCCGCCTGGCTGCCAGGCTTTCAAGGTGTAGCCGTCACGCATGCCGCCGGCGTAGTCCTCGAACAGCTCGCGCGCGGTCACGCCGAACGGCAGCTCCCACAGGCCAGGATTCTTGACCTTGCCGGAGAAGCCCATGAGCTTGGTGCCCATGTCTTCGCTGCCTTCGCGCGCCAAGGATTTGTACCAGTCCACGCCGTCGGCGATGATCGCCGGCACGTTGCACAGGGTCTCGACGTTGTTCACGCAGGTCGGCTTGCCCCACACGCCCACGGCGGCAGGGAAGGGCGGCTTGGAGCGCGGGTTGGCGCGGCGGCCTTCGAGGGAGTTGATCAGTGCGGTTTCTTCACCGCAGATATAACGCCCGGCGCCGGTGTGCACGAACAGTTCGAAGTCGAAACCGGAACCGAGGATGTTCTTGCCCAGCAAGCCTGCGGCCTTGGCTTCTTCCACGGCACGGTTCAGGTGCTTGGCGGCGGTGGTGTACTCGCCACGCAGGAAGATGTAGCCACGGTAGGTCTTGAGCGCACGGGCACTGATCAGCATGCCTTCGATCAGCAGATGGGGCAGTTGCTCCATCAGCATGCGGTCTTTCCAGGTGTTGGGCTCCATTTCATCCGCGTTGCACAGCAGGTAACGGATGTTGATGGATTCGTCTTTGGGCATCAGGCCCCACTTCACGCCGGTGGGGAAGCCCGCACCGCCGCGGCCTTTGAGGCCGGCGTCCTTCACGGTCTGGACGATATCGTCCTGGGCCATGTCGGCGAAGGCTTTGCGCGCCGCCGCGTAACCGTTCTTGGCCTGGTACTCGTCGAGCCATACCGGCTCGCCGTCGTCACGCAGGCGCCAGGTGAGGGGGTGAGTCTCGGCCGAACGCTTGATCAGGTTGGCCGGGCCGAAGGAAGTCAGGGTCATGGGTAGCCCTCGAGCAATTGGGTGACGCCAGCGGGCTGTACGTCACCGAATGTGTCGTCGTCGATCATCAACGCCGGCGCCTTGTCACAGTTGCCCAGGCAGCACACCGGCAGCAGCGTGAAGCGGCCGTCCGGGGTGGTCTGGCCGAGGCCGATGCCCAGCTTGTTCTGGATCTCGCTGACCACGGACTCATGGCCGCCGATGTAGCAGACCATGCTGTCGCACACACGAATGATGTGGCGACCCACCGGCTGGCGGAAGATCTGGCTGTAGAACGTGGCCACGCCTTCAACGTCGCTGGCGGGGATGCCGAGGATCTCGCCGATGGCGTAGAGGGCGCCGTCGGGCACCCAGCCACGTTCCTTCTGGACGATCTTCAGGGCTTCGATAGACGCCGCGCGCGGGTCTTCGTAGTGATGCAGCTCGTGCTCGATGGCCGAGCGCTCGGTTTCACTCAAGGTGAAACGGTCTGTCTGGATAAGCGTGCTGTTCATGCTTAGCGGTCCACGTCGGCCATAACGAAATCGATACTACCCAGGTACGCAATCAAGTCCGCGACCATCTCGCCTTTGATCACCGAAGGGATCTGCTGCAAGTGGGCAAAGCTTGGGGTACGAATCCGGGTGCGGTAGCTCATGGTGCCGCCATCGCTCGTCAGGTAATAACTGTTGATACCCTTGGTCGCTTCGATCATCTGGAAGGATTCGTTGGCCGGCATGACCGGGCCCCACGAAACCTGCAGGAAGTGCGTGATCAGGGTTTCGATGTGCTGCAGCGTGCGCTCTTTTGGCGGCGGCGTGGTCAGCGGGTGATCCGCCTTGTACGGGCCGGCCGGCATGTTGCGCATGCACTGCTCGATGATCTTCAGGCTCTGGCGCATTTCTTCGACGCGCACGATGCAACGGTCGTAGGCATCGCCATTGGCCGCCAGCGGTACTTCGAACTCGAAGTTCTCGTAGCCGGAGTATGGGCGCGCCTTACGCAGGTCGAAGTCGCAACCGGTGGAACGCAGGCCGGCACCGGTGACGCCCCATTCCAGGGCCTCTTTGGTGTTGTACTGCGCGACGCCGATGGTGCGGCCTTTGAGAATGCTGTTGTCCAGGGCGGCTTTCTGGTACTCGTCCAGACGCTTGGGCATCCAGTCGATGAATTCCTTGACCAGGCGCTCCCAGCCGTTCGGCAGGTCGTGGGCCACACCGCCAATGCGGTACCAGGCCGGGTGCAGGCGGAAACCGGTGATGGCTTCGATAACCTTGTAGGCACGCTGACGGTCGGTGAAGGTGAAGAACACCGGGGTCATGGCGCCGACGTCCTGGATATAGGTGCCCAGGAACAGCAGGTGGCTGGTGATCCGGAAGAACTCGGCCATCATGATGCGGATGGTGTCGACGCGGTCCGGTACCTTGATGCCGGCGAGCTTCTCGACCGAGAGCACGTACGGCAGGTTGTTCATCACGCCGCCGAGGTAGTCGATACGGTCGGTGTACGGGATGAAGCTGTGCCAGGACTGGCGCTCGGCCATCTTCTCGGCGCCACGGTGGTGGTAGCCGATGTCCGGGACGCAGTCGACGATCTCTTCGCCGTCCAGTTGCAGGATGATCCGGAAGGCACCGTGGGCCGAAGGGTGGTTCGGGCCCAGGTTGAGGAACATGTAGTCCTCGTTGGTGCCGGAGCGCTTCATGCCCCAGTCTTCGGGGCGGAAGCGTGCGGCTTCTTCTTCCAGTTGCTGCTTGGCCAGGTTGAGGCTGAACGGGTCGAATTCGGTGGCGCGGGCAGGGAAGTCCTTGCGCAGCGGGTGACCTTCCCAGGTCGGCGGCATCATGATGCGCGTCAGGTGCGGGTGGCCGGGGAAGTCGATACCGAACATGTCCCAGACTTCACGCTCGTACCAGCTGGCGTTCGGCCAGATACCGGTCACGGTCGGGATGCTCAGGTCGCTCTCGCTCAGGGCAACCTTGATCATCACGTCGCTGTTACGTTCCAGCGACATCAGGTGGTAGAACACGGTGAAATCGGCGCCGCTCGGCAGCCCCTGGCGCTTGGTGCGCAGACGCTCGTCCACGCCATGCAGGTCATAGAGCATGACGTACGGCTTGGGCAGGTTGCGCAGGAAGGTCAGGACTTCGACGAGCCTGGCACGCGCCACCCACAGCACCGGCATACCGGTGCGTGTGGCCTGGGCGGTGAAGGCGTCAGGGCCAAAACGGTTATTGAGTTCGACAACCACATCCTGGTCGTCTGCCTTATAAGGCGGGATGTACAGAGCACTGCCTGTAGTCATGGTTTTTTATCGCTTTCGGTCAACGTAAAGAATGAAGCCAGGTTTTCGTTCTATAAAAGAAGCGGGCTGGATCAGACTTCGTCGGGGCTGCGCAGGTTGGTGACTGCGATTCGCTGTTCGCGGCGCTGTTCCTTTTGAGACGGCATCTCGGCGCGATAAACGCCTTGATCACCGACCACCCAGGACAGTGGGCGACGCTCCTTGCCAATCGATTCCTGCAACAGCATCAAGCCTTGCAGGAACGCTTCGGGACGGGGCGGGCAGCCAGGCACGTAGACGTCCACGGGCAGGAACTTGTCCACCCCTTGAACGACCGAGTAGATGTCGTACATGCCACCGGAGTTGGCGCACGAACCCATGGAGATAACCCATTTTGGTTCGAGCATTTGCTCATAGAGACGCTGGATGATCGGCGCCATCTTGATGAAGCAGGTACCGGCGATAACCATGAAATCCGCCTGGCGCGGCGAGGCCCGGATCACTTCGGCGCCAAAGCGCGCGATGTCGTGGGGCGCCGTGAAGGCGGTGGTCATTTCCACGTAGCAGCACGAAAGGCCGAAGTTGTACGGCCACAGGGAGTTTTTACGCCCCCAGTTGACCGCGCCACTCAGCACGTCTTCCAGCTTGCCCATGTAGATGTTTTTGTGGACTTGGTCTTCTAACGGGTCGGAAACGGTTTCCCGTTCGCCGATGGGGTACTGCTCGTTAGGAGCATCCGGGTCGATCCTGGTGAGATTGTATTGCATTGCCAAAGCCTCATTGTTTCAGCTTCGCCTGCCGCTTGCGACGAGCTTCCGGAGCCCAGTCAAGGGCGCCCACTCGGAACAGGTAGACAAGACCTGCCAACAGAATTGCTATGAAAACGAGAGCTTCGACGAATCCGGTCCAGCCGCTTTCGCGGACGGACACAGACCATGCAAAGAGAAAGAGGGCTTCGATATCGAAGATCACGAACAACATCGCGACCAGATAGAATTTGGCTGAGAGCCGCAAGCGGGCGCCACCTGTAGGCAGCATGCCGGATTCGAACGGTTCGTTTTTGCTGCGGCCCCAGGCTTTTGACCCGAGGAGGCTGGACACGCCGAGCATGAAGGCGCAAAGGCCTACAACACCGAGAAGGAAAATGGCAAAGCCCCAGTTGTGGGCCATGAGTCCTGTCGCGTCGGTCATGCTGGAAATCCTTAACAGAGAGCAAAGGTCTCTGAGCTCGAAAAAGTAACGATGCAGTGACGATATGTCGCACTGCAATCAATCGCGGTGATTTTATGGCTAAACACCGGGCAAGTAAAATTCCCAGGGCGAAATTATTCGGTGGAATAAGCACATAGTGCACCTTCTTGGGGCTGTAGCCCTTGTGGTGTGGGCATTAGCGGGCTTTTCATCAAATATGTTTTGTTTAAGCTGTAACGAAGTTTTCAAGCGCCAAATGATAATGAATATTGTTTGCGCGGGGTTTAAGCGAGTGTTTCTCATGTGGCGCGGGAAGTTAGCGTTACTTGCTTGAGTGTCGCTTAGTTGTCGCAACGGCTCTTTTACCCGATTGGGCTTGTGCGGATACCGCTCTGGATCAATGTTTTGCGCAAAATCTTCAAGCTACCTCGATTCCCCTGTGGGAGCGGGCTTGCTCGCGAATGCGGTCTGTCAGCTTAAAGGTGTGCTGGCTGAACCGGCGCATTCGCGAGCAAGCCCGCTCCCACATTTTGATTCGCGTAGTGTCAGCCAGATTTTCAGTCGTGCAAAAAAAACGCCCCGAACCAGTCGGGGCGTGATTGTTGCGCGGCACTGCGGTTAGGTCTTCCGTGGGGCCGCAGTGGCCGTGTACGCGGTACTTAGTGGAACTGTTCTTCTTCGGTCGAACCGGTCAGCGCAGTCACGGACGAGGTGCCGCCCTGGATCACGGTGGTCATGTCGTCGAAGTAGCCGGTGCCCACTTCCTGCTGGTGCGCCACAAAGGTGTAGCCTTTGGCGGCGTCAGCGAATTCCTGCTCCTGCAGCTTCACGTAGGCCGTCATGTCGTTGCGGGCGTAGTCGTGCGCCAGGTTGAACATGCTGTGCCACATGTTGTGGATACCCGCCAGGGTAATGAACTGGTGCTTGTAGCCCATGGCCGACAGTTCGCGCTGGAACTTGGCGATGGTCGCGTCATCCAGGTTCTTCTTCCAGTTGAAGGAAGGCGAGCAGTTGTAGGACAGCAGTTGGTCCGGGTATTCCTTCTTGATCGCTTCGGCAAAGCGGCGTGCTTCGTCCAGGTCCGGCTTGGCGGTTTCGCACCAGATCAGGTCGGCGTACGGGGCGTAGGCCAGGCCGCGGGCGATGGCCTGGTCGAGACCGGCGCGCACTTTATAGAAGCCTTCCTGGGTGCGTTCGCCGGTGACGAACGGCTGGTCGTACGGGTCGCAGTCCGAGGTCAGCAGGTCTGCTGCGTTAGCGTCGGTACGCGCCAGGATGATGGTCGGCGTACCGGCCACGTCAGCAGCCAGGCGAGCAGCGGTCAGCTTCTGTACGGCTTCCTGGGTCGGTACCAGTACCTTGCCGCCCATGTGGCCGCATTTTTTCACCGAAGCCAACTGGTCTTCGAAGTGCACGCCGGCAGCGCCTGCCTCGATCATGCTCTTCATCAGCTCGTAGGCGTTGAGTACGCCGCCGAAACCGGCTTCGGCGTCGGCCACGATTGGCGCGAAGTAGTCGATGTAGCCTTCATCGCCCGGGTTCTTGCCGGCTTTCCATTGGATCTGGTCGGCACGACGGAACGAATTGTTGATGCGCTTGACCACGGTTGGCACCGAGTCCACCGGGTACAGCGATTGGTCGGGGTACATGGATTCAGCGGAGTTGTTGTCCGCTGCCACTTGCCAGCCGGACAGGTAGATCGCCTGGATACCGGCTTTTACCTGCTGGACTGCCTGGCCGCCAGTGAGGGCGCCCATGCAGTTGACGAAATCTTTGTCGGGACGGAAGGACGGCTTGGCGCCTTGGGTGACCAGGTTCCACAGCTTCTCGGCGCCGAGTTTTGCAAAGGTGTGCTCAGGTTGAACCGAGCCACGCAGGCGGACGACGTCAGCAGCGGAATAAGCGCGGGTTACGCCTTTCCAGCGTGGGTTTTCAGCCCAGTCTTTTTCAAGGGCTGCAATTTGCTGTTCGCGTGTCAGTGCCATGGGGAAAAACCTCGTCGCGTCTTGTTTGAAGTATCCGTTTGCCAGCCCGGCATTCGTTGCCTGGGTAGGGTTGCTCGCTGACCAGAAGCTTTGGTGTTCAAGTCAAATCTGACGGAGGGAGGCGACGGGATGAACGATGGGGCTCAAAGGGGGAGTTGAGCAGGTAAGGGCAAACTGCGAACAGTCTTCGGGCGTCGTGGGCCTTTGTACGATCCATCAGTGTGTAGCCGGGTTACCTGGTTAGCTTCCGTCCCTCGGGACAACTTCGTTCCAGTCGCAACCAACGTCAAACACACCTTGTGGGCGGTACAGACACGAATCGGCTCAGGTGGGTAGCTTAGAGCGACGATCCGAAGGCCCTTGCCAGGGCCTCTGATTAGCGGGAGCGAGGCCATCATGCCCATGCTTTTTTGGCTCGTCAAATGTTTTGTAGTGCTTTTTTTCAAGCACTACATCTTTAGTCTAATGCGACTTGCCAGTCAGTTTTCGGTGCTTCAGTTCAGGGTGTCGACCTTGACCCGTAAAGTCAGGTCGTCGCGGCCCCGAGTAGAGTAGCTGCGGGTTGTAGAGGATTTGTCCGCCTGTGTTTCACGATTGATGCCGGCCAGGGGGATCCACTCGCCCAGGCGGCCGCTGACAGTTGTGTCGGTGCTTTGCACGTTCACTACATCGGGACGTTCCTGGCTCATGCGGTCACGGTTGGTACTGATGGCCAGGTGCACGGTCTCGCCAGTGACGCTGGCGGTCACGTAAAAGCCTTGGGTGACGTTGCGATACTGGGTCTGGTTTTGCAGGCGGCCATAGCTGTCCTGCTGCGTGGTGGTCAGCGGCACGCTCTGGCCGACCTGTATGAGCGCGGGCACGCCTTCGCTGGCCTGAATCTGCTGCACGCCACCGTCGCGGCTGGCAGTGCCGTAGCTGATGATGCGGGTCTGGCTGTCGCCGCTGTTCTGCTGGTTGTTCTCGTTGGTGTCGACGGTGATCAGCAAGCGTTTGGCTGGTGTATCCAATTGGCCGAGCAGTGCGCGCAAGCCCTCGATCTTGGCGGGCTCGGCGTTAACGATAAGCTGGTTGCCGTAGGCGCTGACGGTGCCGTCCTTGCCGATGAAGTTTTGCGCGACCGGCAACAGGTCGGCACTGGTGCGGTTGTTCAGGTTGACGACTTCGGTGGCGGCCATGGCGCAAGCGCTGACGGTCATCAGGAGGGCGGTGAGCAGGGTGCGTAGGGACATGTCCGTTATCTCTGCGAGTCATTTGCTTGATAGTGCCAGTTTGTCGGCCTGGCAGGGTGCAAGTTGAATCGTAGACGGCAAAATGCCCTGGCAGGCAGGGCATTTAGGGTGTTGCTGAGATAGTCTTCGCGAGCAAGCCCGCTCCCACATTTGACCGAGTACATCCTTTGGAATGCGGTTGAATGTGGGAGCGGGCTTGCTCGCGAAGGGCGCGACTGGGTCTCGAATCAGCCCCCGCGCACCATATCCACATGCGGAATCCCGACTTCAAGAAACTCATCGCTGACAATCTTGAAACCCAGCCGCTCATAGAACGGCGCCGCATACACCTGCGCACTCAGGAACTGCCGGGTCTGGCCACGTTGCTCGGCCACGCCAATCACCGTTTCCATCAGCTTGTCGCCGACTTTCAGCCCGCGCCAGTCCTTGAGTACCGATACACGGCCAATCTCGCCGCTGGGCAGCAGTCGAGCAGTCCCAATCGGGAAATCGCCTTCGAATGCCAGAAAATGCACCGCATCGGCATCGTCCGCGTCCCACTCCAGTTCAGGCGGGACCGATTGTTCGGCGATAAATACCGCTTCACGAATGCGCCGAATCTCGTCGATATCCTTTCGCCAGTCCGCGACACTTACGTGAATTTTATTCATCCGCGAACCCCAGGCTGCCTTGCTTGACCAGTTCGCACAGCAGGTCGCGACCGTCTCCGTCGGCCAGCCACTCGCCCAGGTTTTCGCTGTGCAGTGCATCGGCCGAGCACACCAGCTTCAACAGTTCACGCAGTTTGCCCGGCAGGTAACGGCTCTGGCCGCTGGCGAACAGCAGTACGTCGTCGTCCACTTCGGACCAGGCCAGGCGCGCGCTCGGGTTGCGCACCAGGATCGCGCCGTCTTGCAGGCTGTTGATGAAGTCTTCTTCGTCCAACTCTTCGCCGGCTACCAGTTCCGGGTAGCGTGGTTCGGTCATGAACTGGCCGAACCAGGTCAGCAGCATGCGCTCATCGCTCATGTGCTCGGCGAGCAGGCCCTTGAGGCGGTCCAGTGCGTCGCCCTGGATCTGGTGCGGGTCGCTGACTGGCTGGGCGTCGGCGTCGGTGTAGCGCTCTTCGTCGGTCAGGTACTGGCTGAGGAAGTCGGTGAAGTGGGTCAGCACTTCAGCGGCGCTCGGTGCGCGGAAACCTACGGAATAGGTCATGCAGTCGTCTTCAGCAATACCGAAATGCGCCAGGCGCGGCGGCAGGTAGAGCATGTCGCCCGGCTCCAGCACCCATTCGGCGCTTTCTTCGAATTCGGCGAGGATGCGCAGGTCTGCGTGTTGCAGCAATGGGCTTTCGGAATTGCACATCTGGCCGATCTTCCAGTTGCGCTTGCCTTGGGCTTGCAGCAGGAACACATCGTAGTTATCGAAATGCGGACCGACGCTGCCACCCGGTGCGGCGAAGCTGATCATCACATCATCGATACGCCAGCTCGGCAGGAAGCGGAAGTGCTCCAGCAGCTCAGCCACTTCCGGCACGAACTGGTCGACCGCCTGCACCAGCAGGGTCCACTCGCGCTCGGGCAGGGTGCTGAAAGCGTCTTCGGCGAACGGGCCGCGGCGCAGTTCCCACGGGCGCTCGCCGTGTTCGATCACCAGGCGCGACTCGACTTCTTCTTCCAGGGCCAGGCCTGCCAGTTCGTCGGCGTCGATCGGGCTTTCGAAGTCAGGGATGGCCTGGCGGATCAGCAGCGGTTTTTTCTGCCAGTAGTCGCGCAGGAATTCCCGTGCCGTGATGCCGCCCAGAAGTTGAAGAGGGATATCAGGATTCATGTGTAACCTATTGAAAAAAAGCACTTTTAAGACAGGAATAAAAACGCCCGGCGCGGCCGGGCGTCTCAAAGGAGCTTGCTTGGATCAGATGCGCTTGGCTTGCTCTACAGCGTTGCCGATGTAGTTGGCCGGGGTGAGCAGCTTCAGCTCGGCCTTGGCCGCGGCTGGCATGTCCAGGCCGTCGATGAAAGTTTGCAGCGCCTCAGGGCTGATACCCTTGCCGCGCGTCAATTCTTTCAGCTTCTCGTAGGGGTTTTCGATGTTGTAGCGGCGCATCACGGTCTGGATCGGCTCGGCCAGTACTTCCCAGCACGCGTCCAGGTCAGCGGCAATCTTCTGCTCGTTGAGCTCCAGCTTGCTGATGCCTTTGAGGCTGGCTTCGTACGCGATCACACTGTGGGCAAAGCCCACGCCGAGGTTGCGCAGTACGGTGGAGTCGGTCAGGTCGCGCTGCCAGCGGGAGATCGGCAACTTGCTGGCCAGGTGCTGGAACAGGGCATTGGCGATACCCAGGTTGCCTTCGGAGTTCTCGAAGTCGATCGGGTTGACCTTGTGCGGCATGGTCGAAGAACCGATTTCGCCGGCAATGGTGCGCTGCTTGAAGTAGCCCAGGGAGATGTAGCCCCAGATATCGCGATCGAAGTCGATCAGGATGGTGTTGAAGCGTGCAATCGCGTCGAACAGTTCGGCGATGTAGTCGTGCGGTTCGATCTGCGTGGTGTAGGGGTTGAAGCCCAGGCCCAGCTCGTCTTCGATGAAGGCGCGGGCGTTGGCTTCCCAGTCGATCTCAGGGTAGGCCGACAGGTGGGCGTTGTAGTTGCCTACGGCGCCGTTGATCTTGCCCAGCAATGGCACGGCGGCGACTTGGGCGATCTGGCGCTCCAGGCGGTACACCACGTTGGCCAGTTCTTTGCCCAGGGTCGTCGGCGAGGCCGGCTGGCCGTGGGTGCGCGACAGCATCGGCACGGCAGCGAAACGGATCGCCAGCTCGCGGATGGCTTCGGCGGTCTGGCGCATCAGCGGCAGCATCACGTCATCACGGCCTTCACGCAGCATCAGGGCGTGGGACAGGTTGTTGATGTCCTCGCTGGTGCAGGCAAAGTGGATGAACTCGCTGACCTGGGCCAGTTCCGGCAGTTGGGCCGCTTGCTCTTTGAGCAGGTATTCGATGGCTTTTACATCGTGGTTGGTGGTGCGCTCGATCTCTTTCACACGCTCGGCGTGCTCCAGGGAGAAGTTTTCCGCCAGGGTGTTCAATACAGCGTTGGCCTCGGCGGAAAACGCCGGCACTTCGCTGATGGCGGAGTGAGCGGCCAGGCGCTGGAGCCAGCGCACTTCAACCAGGACACGGGCACGGATCAGGCCGTACTCGCTGAAAATAGGGCGCAGGGCCTGGGTTTTGCCGGCGTAGCGGCCGTCAACAGGGGAAACCGCAGTGAGCGAAGAGAGCTGCATGGGGTGTTCTCGGACAGTCGGGCAACGAAATGGGGCGCGTATCATACATGAAAAAATCCGCCGGTCCGTCGCCAACTGACCGGCGTATTACGCGTAATGGCTTGAAAACAGCCTGTTGGTGCGACTTATTCGTTGCGCATCAACGGGTAAAGCTCTTTGAGCAATTTGCGCCGGCTGATCACCAACTGCCAGCGATGACCGCCCAGCTGGCGCCATAGGCGTGCCGAACGAATACCGGCCAGGAGCAGGGCACGGATTTTTGACGCGTTGTTGGGTTGCTGCAGGTTGCGCATGTCGCCGTGCACCTGGATGCGCTGGCGCAGGGTGCTCAAGGTGTCCTGGTACAGCGCACCACAGGCTGCGATCACGTTTTCGTGAGCCGGGCCGAAGTGTTCTACCTGGGACTGGATCTGCGGCAGGCGCTTGCCGATGGTGTCCAGCAGGTCGTCGCGCTTGGCCAGCTGGCGCTCAAGGCCAAGCATCGACAGGGCGTAGCGCAACGGTTCACGCTGCAAGGTGCTAGGGTCGCGCTCCAGGGCGCCGATCAGGGCGCGATAGCCTTCGCGCAGGGCCAGGTCGTCGCCGCCGTAAACCTCAAGGGTGTCCTTGGGGTCGCGGATCAGCAGACTGCCGAGCATGCAGGTCAGGCCGGCTTCC
Source organism: Pseudomonas sp. FJ2-5-13 (assembly GCF_029201605.1). Lineage (NCBI taxonomy): Bacteria > Pseudomonadati > Pseudomonadota > Gammaproteobacteria > Pseudomonadales > Pseudomonadaceae > Pseudomonas > Pseudomonas sp. FJ2-5-13. Next base: position 3,587,482 of record NZ_CP104045.1, on the reverse strand, counting down.
GTGACCTGGCCGGTCTTGGCGATCTTGTCCACCAGTACCGCAGCGAGAAACACACCGCCAAGGGCCGTCAATTGCTCCTGGGTCGGGCTCATGCCGGGTTGCTCCAGGCTTGCGCGACTTCAATCACGCCGCCGCCCAGGCAGATTTCGCCGTCATAGAACACCACGGACTGGCCAGGGGTGACCGCGCGTTGCGGGTCATCGAAGGTGGCGCGGTAGCCGGTGGCGGTCTTTTCCAGGGTGCAGGGCTGGTCGCTCTGGCGATAACGCACTTTGGCGGTCAGGCGGCGCGGGCTGCTCAAGTCGATAGGGTTGACCCAATAAATTTCGGAAGCGAGCAGGGCGCCGGAGAACAGCAGCGGGTGCTCGTTGCCCTGGCCGACCACCAGCACGTTGTTCTCCAGGTCTTTGACCAGTACGTACCATGGCTCTTCACCGGCGTCCTTCAAGCCGCCGATGCCCAAGCCCTGGCGTTGACCGATGGTGTGGTACATCAGGCCGTGGTGGCGGCCGATCACTTCACCGTCGGTGGTCTTGATCTCGCCCGGTTGCGCCGGTAGGTATTGCTTGAGGAAATCGCTGAAGCGCCGCTCGCCGATAAAGCAAATGCCGGTGGAGTCTTTCTTCTTGGCGGTGGCCAGGCCGTGTTTCTCGGCAATCTTGCGCACTTCGGGTTTTTCCAGCTCGCCGACCGGGAACAGAGTCTTGGCGATCTGTTCACCGCCCACGGCGTGCAGGAAGTAGCTCTGGTCCTTGTTCGGGTCCAGGCCCTTGAGCAATTCGGTGCGGCCATCGATATCGCGACGGCGCACGTAGTGGCCGGTAGCTATTAGGTCGGCGCCGAGCATCATGGCGTAGTCGAGGAACGCCTTGAACTTGATTTCGCGGTTACACAGGATATCCGGGTTCGGCGTGCGGCCGGCCTTGTATTCGGCCAGGAAGTGCTCGAACACGTTGTCCCAGTACTCGGCGGCGAAGTTGGCGGTGTGCAGCTTGATACCGATCTTGTCGCACACGGCCTGGGCGTCCGCCAGGTCGTCCATGGCGGTGCAGTATTCCGTTCCATCGTCTTCTTCCCAGTTCTTCATGAACAGGCCTTCCACCTCATAACCCTGCTCCATGAGCAGAACGGCGGAAACGGAAGAGTCCACGCCGCCGGACATGCCGACGATGACGCGCTTCTTTTGTGTGTCAGAAGGGGCTGTATCACGCATAGGGTTTCAACGGGTGTCTTGAAAAAGGACGCGATTCTAGCAGGCCTGGGCCCGCAAGGCTAAAGAGAAGGGCGGATCAATTCGAGACTGTGGCGCTGGCCGGCCAGGTAATCATCGATGCAGCGGATAATCAGCTCGCTGCGCCAGTCGTCGCGCACCGCCATCAGCTCGTCACGGGTCAACCAGCGGGCGCGCAGGATGCCTTCGTCGAGTTGATAGTCCGGGTGGTGTTTCACTGCCTTGGCGATAAAGCAGACCCGCTGGTAGGTCACGCCATTGCTCGGTGCGGTATACAGGTAGATGCCGACGATGCCGGTGGCTTCCACGTCCCAGCCGGTTTCTTCCAGGGTTTCACGCACGGCGGCTTCGGTAAGGGTTTCATCCGGGTCGAGGTGGCCTGCCGGCTGATTGAGCACGGCGCGGCCACCCTTGAGCTCTTCGACCATCAGGAAACGGCCGTTGTCTTCAACGATGGTAGCGACGGTGATGTGGGGGAGCCAGGTCATTGCGAACCTCGGTATCTGGAAGGTGGCATGCTCAATGTGGGAGCTGGCTTGCCTGCGATGGCGGTGTGTCAGCTACGCCTGTATGAACTGACAGACTGCAATCGCAGGCAAGCCAGCTCCCACATTTGATTGGGTTTCTTCAATGAAGTCCCTACAAACAGAAACCCCGGCACTTGGCCGGGGCTTCTTTGCATCCTTACAACCTTACTTCAACTTGGCAATTGCCGCATTGAGGGTGTTGCTTGGGCGCATGGCTTTGCTGGTCAGCTCTGGGTTCGGCGCGTAGTAGCCGCCGATGTCCACTGGCTTGCCCTGTACGGCGTTGAGCTCGGCAACGATGGTTGCTTCGTTCTCGGCCAGGGTTTTGGCCAGTTCGCCAAATTGCGCTTGCAGTGCAGTGTCTTCGGTCTGGGCGGCCAGGGCTTGTGCCCAGTACAGCGCCAGGTAGAAGTGGCTGCCGCGGTTGTCGATGTTGCCGACTTTGCGCGATGGCGACTTGTTGTTGTCCAGAAACTGGCCGGTGGCCTGGTCCAGGGTCTTGGACAGCACCAGGGCTTTCGGGTTGTTGTATGTCACACCCAAATGCTCAAGGGACGCGGCCAGGGCCAGGAACTCGCCCAGGGAATCCCAGCGCAGGAAGTTTTCTTCCAGCAGTTGCTGCACGTGCTTTGGAGCCGAACCGCCAGCGCCGGTTTCGAACAGGCCGCCACCGTTCATCAGTGGCACGATCGACAGCATCTTGGCGCTGGTGCCCAGTTCCATGATCGGGAACAGGTCGGTCAGGTAGTCGCGCAATACGTTGCCGGTCACCGAGATGGTGTCCAGGCCCTTGCGGGTGCGCTCCAGGGTGAACTTCATCGCGTCGACCGGGGCCATGATGCGGATGTCCAGGCCTTCGGTGTTGTGGTCTTTCAGGTATGCCTGAACTTTCTCGACGACTACACCATCGTGGGCGCGCTTAGGGTCCAGCCAGAAGATGGCCGGGGTGTTGCTGGCGCGGGCACGGTTGACGGCGAGCTTGACCCAGTCCTGGATCGGCGCGTCTTTGGTCTGGCACATGCGGAAGATGTCGCCAGCTTCGACGTTCTGTTCCATCAGCAGGTTGCCCTGGCTGTCGGTGACGCGGACAACGCCGTCAGCCTTGATCTGGAAGGTCTTGTCGTGGGAACCGTACTCTTCGGCTTTCTTTGCCATCAGGCCAACGTTTGGCACGCTGCCCATGGTGGTTGGGTCGAAGGCGCCATTGGCCTTGCAGTCTTCGATGACCGCCTGGTAGATGGTGGCGTAGCAGCGATCCGGGATCACGGCCTTGGTGTCGTGCAGTTGGCCGTCGGTGCCCCACATCTTGCCGGAGTCACGGATCATCGCTGGCATCGAGGCGTCGACGATCACGTCGCTCGGCACGTGCAGGTTGGTGATGCCTTTGTCGGAGTTGACCATCGCCAGGGCAGGGCGCGCGGCGTAGACCGCCTGGATGTCGGCTTCGATCTGCGCCTGCTGGTCGGCCGGCAGGGCCTTGATGCGGGCGTACAGGTCGCCGATGCCGTTGTTCAGGTTGAAGCCGATCTGCGCAAGCAACGGGGCGTGCTTGGTCAGGGCGTCTTTATAGAACTCGGCAACGATCTGGCCGAACATGATCGGGTCGGAGACCTTCATCATGGTGGCTTTCAAGTGAACCGACAGCAGCACGCCTTGCTTCTTGGCGTCTTCGATTTCAGCGGCGATGAAGCTGCGCAGGGCTTTCTTGCTCAGCACGGCGGTGTCGATGATTTCGCCGGCCTGTACGTTGGTCTTTTCCTTCAGGACGGTGGTGGTGCCGTCCTTTGCAACCAGCGCAATTTTGACAGCGTCATCGGCTTCGATCTGCACGGCTTTTTCGCTGCCGTAGAAGTCGCCGTTGTTCATGTGGGCAATGTGCGACTTGGAGTCGGCAGCCCAGGCGCCCATCTTGTGCGGGTGCTTGCGTGCGTAGTTCTTGACCGACAGCGGTGCGCGACGGTCGGAGTTGCCTTCGCGCAGGACCGGGTTCACGGCGCTGCCCTTGACCTTGTCGTAACGTGCACGGGTTTCTTTTTCCGCGTCGGTGGTTACGGTTTCAGGGTAGTCCGGCAGGGCATAGCCCTGGGCCTGCAGTTCCTTGATCGCGGCTTGCAGCTGCGGGGTCGAGGCGCTGATGTTGGGAAGCTTGATGATGTTGGCTTCAGGCGTAACGGCCAGGTCGCCCAGTTCGGCGAGGTGGTCCGGGATGGCCTTGGTGCCCAGTTGCTCGGGGAAGCTTGCGAGGATGCGCCCGGCGAGGGAAATGTCGCGGGTTTCCACGGCAATATCAGCGGAAGCGGTGAAGGCCTCTACGATAGGCAGCAGTGAATAGGTGGCGAGGGCTGGGGCTTCGTCGGTGAAGGTGTAGATGATCTTCGAGCGGGTGGGCATATTCGGATTAACTCTCTTCTTTGCTGAAAGCGTGCGCAGAAACTCGAGATGCGCCGGGTAGAGCGCGTTCGTTCAAAGTCATCCATGAGCGAAATGTCGAGGTTTCTTCGCGGTGATGTTGGTTTGCATCAGTCGAGCGTCAAGCGGGTGGGCTATGGTAATAGTCCGGCTTTCTGGCGAAAGGCTACGTTCTAGAGCGGTCCGCCGTCGTGACTCTTTGGTCAGCGGCGGCATTATACATAGGTCGCTATGCTTACGCTGAGCCTTCATGAAAAAGGAGGCTCGTCCATTGGTCTAAAGGTCGCAGGCGCACAGGGTAGTGGGATGTGCTCAAGATTGGCGCTTTTCCCTTTGCTTTCAGGCTTGTAGGCCACCAAATGTGCTGTTTTCGATGCAAATGAGCATGGCGTGAGGTTTCAGTCGCCATTTATCTGGAGTAGGCTCGAACGCAGCCAGATGTTCAATCCATAGATGGAGTTCAGCATGGGATACAAGAAGATTCAGGTTCCGGCAGTCGGCGACAAAATCACCGTCAATGCAGACCATTCTCTCAATGTTCCTGACCAACCGATCATCCCCTACATCGAAGGTGACGGTATTGGCGTCGACATCAGCCCGGTGATGATCAAGGTGGTCGACGCCGCTGTTGAAAAGGCTTACGGCGGCAAGCGCAAAATCTCCTGGATGGAGGTGTACGCTGGCGAAAAGGCCACGCAAGTCTACGACCAGGACACCTGGCTGCCCCAGGAAACCCTGGATGCGGTCAAGGATTACGTGGTGTCCATCAAGGGTCCGCTGACCACGCCAGTCGGTGGCGGTATCCGTTCGCTGAACGTGGCCCTGCGTCAGCAACTCGACCTGTATGTATGCCTGCGCCCGGTGCGCTGGTTCGAAGGCGTCCCCAGCCCGGTGAAAAAGCCTGGCGACGTGGACATGACCATCTTCCGTGAGAACTCCGAGGATATTTACGCAGGCATCGAGTGGAAGGCCGGTTCGCCGGAAGCGATCAAGGTGATCAAGTTCCTCAAGGAAGAAATGGGCGTTACCAAGATCCGTTTCGACCAGGATTGCGGGATTGGCGTCAAGCCGGTCTCCAAGGAGGGCACCAAGCGCCTGGCGCGCAAGGCCTTGCAGTATGTGGTGGATAACGACCGCGACTCGCTGACCATCGTGCACAAAGGCAACATCATGAAGTTCACCGAAGGGGCCTTCAAGGAGTGGGCCTACGAGGTGGCGGCTGAAGAGTTCGGCGCGACCCTGCTCGACGGCGGGCCGTGGATGCAGTTCAAGAACCCCAAGACCGGCAAGAATGTAGTGGTCAAGGATGCCATTGCCGACGCCATGCTCCAGCAGATCCTGCTGCGCCCGGCTGAATATGACGTGATCGCCACGCTCAACCTCAATGGCGACTACCTGTCCGACGCCCTAGCAGCGGAAGTGGGCGGCATCGGCATTGCACCGGGGGCCAACCTGTCGGACACCGTGGCAATGTTCGAAGCTACCCACGGTACTGCGCCTAAATACGCGGGCAAGGATCAGGTCAACCCTGGGTCATTGATCCTGTCGGCGGAAATGATGCTGCGGCATATGGGCTGGGTCGAGGCGGCGGATCTGATCATCAAGGGCACCAACGGCGCGATTTCGGCCAAGACCGTGACCTATGATTTCGAGCGTCTGATGGATGGCGCTACGCTGGTGTCGTCGTCGGGCTTTGGTGATGCGTTGATCAAGCATATGTAAACAGGCAGAAAAAACCGGCCGCCCTGATGAATCGGGGTGGCCGGTTTGCTTTGAGTGCTTAATTTCAGTGGCGGGTCAGGCCTGTTGCTTCTCTGATTTTTCTACCTTTGTTTCTTTCACGCCTGTAGTGGCAGGCGCATCTACAATATTTACGGCATGCGTGCCTTTTGGCCCTTGAATGATTTCAAAGTTGACACGCTGTCCCGCTTTCAGTGTTTTGTAGCCATCCATCTTGATCGCTGAGAAATGCGCAAAAAGGTCTTCATCCTTGCCGTCTTCAATAATGAATCCGTAACCCTTGGCATTGTTGAACCACTTGACCTTACCACTTAGCATCGCCATATCCCTCTGCACCAGACTCCATCACTGGAGTATCATCCTGTCTATCCGTCCTAACCCGAATAAATAAGGTTGACTGCGCGGACCTTTTTTACCCACTGTGGGCTCTATTCGTTGTAACACCGTTTCGCCGATAGTCAAGGTGACCAAAGGGTCAGAGTTGAAATTCTGACAGGTCGCCCCCACCACTGTAATTGAACCACTGACGAACCTTTCTTTCCCATGCATGCAAACAGCCAGATTCGACTAACATTCAATCAGGATCGCCCGGATCAGGAACATGACGACGACGGTTCTGCAGGCATTGCTGTTCAGGAGGCGAAGCCTGCTTTACAGGCGCCGCCGATGTACAAGGTGGTTTTGTTTAATGATGACTACACACCGATGGATTTCGTCGTCGAAGTGCTCGAGGTGTTTTTCAACCTGAACCGCGAGTTGGCGACCAAGGTAATGCTGGCCGTTCACACAGAAGGACGGGCAGTATGTGGAGTGTTTACCCGCGACATCGCCGAGACAAAGGCCATGCAGGTCAACCAGTACGCCAGGGAAAGCCAGCATCCGCTACTCTGTGAAATCGAGAAGGACGGTTAACGCCGACCACTTGGGTATGAGGTGAAGCTATGTTAAACCGCGAGCTCGAAGTCACCCTCAATCTTGCCTTCAAGGAGGCTCGTTCGAAGCGTCATGAATTCATGACCGTCGAACACCTTTTGCTGGCACTTTTGGATAACGAAGCTGCCGCCACCGTTCTACGTGCGTGCGGCGCCAACCTTGACAAGCTCAAGCATGACCTGCAGGAGTTTATCGACTCCACCACGCCACTGATCCCCGTGCATGACGAGGACCGCGAAACCCAGCCAACCCTGGGCTTCCAGCGGGTATTGCAACGTGCTGTGTTCCACGTACAGAGCTCCGGTAAGCGTGAGGTCACAGGCGCGAACGTGCTGGTGGCGATTTTCAGCGAACAGGAAAGCCAGGCCGTGTTCCTGCTCAAGCAGCAGAGCGTTGCCCGTATTGATGTGGTCAATTACATCGCCCACGGTATCTCCAAGGTGCCTGGGCACGGCGATCATTCCGAGGGTGAGCAGGACATGCAGGACGAGGAGGGCGGTGAGTCTTCTTCTTCCAGCAACCCGCTGGATGCCTATGCCAGCAACCTCAATGAAATGGCGCGCCAGGGGCGGATCGATCCGCTGGTGGGGCGTGAGCATGAGGTTGAGCGTGTAGCGCAGATCCTGGCGCGTCGTCGCAAGAACAACCCCTTGCTGGTGGGCGAGGCGGGCGTGGGTAAAACCGCGATTGCCGAAGGCCTGGCCAAGCGCATTGTCGACAACCAGGTGCCAGACCTGTTGGCCAGCAGTGTCGTCTACTCCCTTGACCTGGGCGCGTTGCTCGCCGGGACCAAGTACCGGGGCGATTTCGAGAAGCGCTTCAAGGCGTTGCTCGGCGAGCTGAAAAAACGCCCTCAGGCCATCCTGTTTATCGACGAGATCCACACTATCATTGGCGCCGGTGCGGCTTCCGGTGGGGTGATGGACGCTTCCAATCTGCTCAAGCCGCTGCTGTCCTCCGGTGATATCCGCTGCATTGGTTCGACCACGTTCCAGGAGTTTCGCGGCATCTTCGAAAAAGACCGTGCCCTGGCGCGTCGCTTCCAGAAAGTCGACGTGTCCGAGCCCTCGGTTGAAGACACCATCGGCATCCTGCGCGGGCTCAAGGGGCGTTTTGAAGCGCACCATGGCATCGAGTACACCGATGAGGCCTTGCGTGCGGCGGCTGAGCTGGCGTCGCGCTACATCAACGACCGGCACATGCCAGACAAAGCCATCGATGTGATCGACGAGGCGGGTGCCTACCAGCGCCTGCAGCCAGTCGAGAAGCGCGTGAAGCGCATCGACGTGCCTCAGGTCGAGGATATCGTGGCCAAGATCGCGCGGATTCCGCCAAAACACGTCACCAGTTCCGACAAAGAGCTGCTGCGTAACCTGGAGCGCGACCTCAAGCTCACCGTGTTTGGTCAGGATGCGGCCATCGACTCGTTGTCCACGGCGATCAAGTTGTCCCGTGCGGGCCTCAAGTCGCCGGACAAGCCAGTCGGTTCGTTCCTGTTCGCAGGCCCGACCGGCGTCGGCAAGACCGAGGCGGCTCGCCAGTTGGCCAAGGCCATGGGTATCGAGCTGGTCCGTTTCGACATGTCCGAGTACATGGAGCGCCACACTGTGTCGCGCTTGATCGGCGCGCCTCCGGGCTATGTCGGCTTCGACCAGGGCGGCCTGTTGACCGAGGCGATCACCAAGCAGCCACATTGCGTATTGTTGCTCGATGAAATCGAAAAGGCGCATCCGGAAGTCTTCAACCTGCTATTGCAGGTCATGGACCACGGCACCCTGACCGACAACAACGGGCGCAAGGCGGATTTCCGCAACGTCATCGTGATCATGACCACCAACGCCGGTGCTGAAACCGCGGCGCGGGCTTCGATCGGCTTTACGCATCAGGATCACTCGTCTGATGCCATGGAAGTGATCAAGAAGAGCTTCACGCCGGAGTTCCGCAACCGCCTGGACACCATTATCCAGTTTGGTCGCCTCAGCCATGAGGTCATCAAAAGCGTGGTGGACAAGTTCCTCACCGAGCTTCAAGCGCAGTTGGAAGACAAGCGCGTGCAGCTGGATGTGACGGAAGCGGCCCGCAGTTGGATCGCAGAGGGCGGCTACGATGCGGCAATGGGTGCACGCCCAATGGCGCGTCTGATCCAGGACAAGATCAAACGGCCATTGGCCGAAGAGATCCTGTTCGGCGAACTCTCCGACCATGGCGGCGTGGTGCACATCGACCTCAAGGACGGCGAGCTGACCTTCGAGTTCGAGACCACCGCGGAAATGGCCTGATAGCAGGCTGCAACACACCAAAAAGGCGCCGAAAGGCGCCTTTTTGCTGCCTGCAATACGATTTGCGAGACAATGACGGTCAACTGTGGCTTGCCTGCGATAGCGGTGGTTCAGTTAACGATGCAGTGACTGACACACCGCTTTCGCGGGCAAGCCCGCTCCCACAGGGGGCCTGTGCCAGGCGCTGATTCTTTGGGCAATACATAACCAGTGTGGGAGCTGGCTTGCCTGCGATGACAATCCTTCAGTAGCACAGCTTTAGCTGGCCCGCCGCTATCGCAGTATCTGTATCTACACAGCTTTGTGGGTTTGTAACCGTCAACGGTAACCACGATGCGAAGCGAGCCGCTCTTGCTCTTGATCTGCTTTTGATCTTAAGCGCCCCGTCAAACCACGCTGGCCGGAATTCGACAGGGATTTGGGGGGTAAACCGGCAGGGATGCCGGTTTAGCCGCCCCGCGCCATGGATGGCGCGTGGCGGCGGCCCCCCAAATCACTGGCGAATTACGGGCACACCGAGCCCAAGCGAGGTGCCGAGTGGTGGGGCAAGAGCGTTTTGCTTACTTTTGCGCTTTTCAAAAGTGAGCCGCCGTCAGGGCGGAACCCTAAGCGGCCGTTACCGCAGCAATGGATATGTACACCATCCAACTGTGTTGACTGCCAGGCCGCCTTCGCGAGCAAGCCCGCTCCCACAGTTGGGTCGTGGGGTGTCAGATAGATATGGGCCGGCTGTCAGGCGGCCATCGCAGGCAAGCCAGCTCCCACAGAGTCAAGTGGTGACTGTTAAATCCTGCGCACACAAAAACGCCCGGCATAACCGGGCGTTTTGTATTGACTTGCTTAGCGAGCGCGGTAAGTGATGCGCCCTTTGCTCAAGTCATAGGGCGTCAGCTCGACGCGCACTTTGTCACCGGTAAGAATACGAATGTAGTTCTTGCGCATCTTGCCGGAGATATGCGCGGTTACGACGTGCCCATTTTCCAACTCCACACGAAACATGGTGTTGGGCAGGGTGTCGACGACAGTGCCTTCCATTTCGAAGCTGTCTTCTTTCGACATGCAGTAAAGCCCTCGGTATCCAGTGAATGGCCCGGTGCAACTGCGCCAGGCAAAAGCGGCGTGCATTGTGCCCGAAAAAGGGTGTTCAAGCCAAGGGGTTCTAGTTAAGCGTGACCCATCTTTGATTAATCAGCAGCTCAATGGGCCGATATTGGGTCTTGTAGTTCATCTTTTTGCAGTTCTTGATCCAGTATCCGAGGTACACCGCTTCCAGCTCCAGGCGCAGCGCTTCGCCTATTTGCCACAGGATGGCGAAGCGCCCGAGGCTACGGCGTTCTTCGGTCGGTTCATAGAAGGTGTACACCGCCGAGAGGCCATTGGGCAGCAGGTCGGTGACCGCCACGGCCAGCAGGCGGCCGTCGAGGCGGAACTCGTAGAAGCGCGAGAAGGGCAGGTCACGCACCAGGAACGTGGAAAACTGGTCGCGGCTGGGCGGAAACATATCGCCGTCGGCGTGTCGCTGTTCGATATAACGTTGGTAGAGATCGAAATATTCTTCGCTGTATTGGGGTTTAGTGGCGTGTACGGTCAAGTCGGCGTTGCGCTTGAGAATGCGTTTCTGGTTACGGTCGGGCGAAAACTGCGCCACCGGGATGCGCGCAGGCACACACGCATTACAGTTCTGGCAATGGGGGCGGTACAGGTGGTCGCCGCTGCGCCGAAAGCCCATCTCGGACAGGTCGGCATACACATGCACGTCCATGGGCTGGCTGGGATCGAGGAACAGCGTGGTGGCCTGCTCGTCGGGCAGATAGCTGCATGAGTGGGCTTGAGTGGCATAGAACTTCAAGCGCGCCAGCTCGGTCATGATCAACCCTCGGGATAAGCTTTGAAATAAGTGTAAGCCACGTGCGCGAAAGTCGCCTAGGAAACCCACGGCCCAGCGTTGGGTTGGTCCAGATGTTTGTGCAGGAATTCAGCGAAGGCGCTGCGCGGTATGCCGCGGGCACCCAGGCTGTGCAGGTGATCGTTGGGCATCTGGCAGTCGATCAGCACAAACCCCCAGGCTTGCAGTTGCCGGGTCAGCGTGGCGAAACCGAATTTGGAGGCGTTGTCGGCGCGGCTGAACATGGACTCGCCAAAAAACAACTGGCCCATCGCCAGGCCGTACAGGCCGCCCACCAGTTCGCCCTGGTCCCAGACCTCGACGGAGTGCGCATAGCCGCGTTGGTGCAGCTCCAGGTAGGCCTGCTGGATGCCTTCGGTGATCCAGGTGCCATCGGCGTAGGCGCGGGGCGCCGCGCAGGCTTGGATGACGGCGGCGAAATCCTGGTCGAAGGTCACGGTATAGCGCTGCTGGCGCAGTAATTTGCCCAGGCTGCGGGAAACATGCAGCTCGTCGGGGAAAATCACCGTGCGCGGGTCGGGTGACCACCAGAGGATAGGCTGGCCTTCGGAGAACCAGGGGAAGCAACCATGGCGGTAGGCCTGGATCAATCGTTCGGCCGACAGGTCGCCACCGGCGGCGAGCAGGCCGTTGGGTTCGCGCATGGCCTTGGCCAAGGGAGGGAATGTCAGGGTATCGCGTTGTAACCAGGTCAGCATGGCATCCAGGCTTACGGAAGGGGAGGGGAGTGGCAGGTCATTCGCCTGCGCCGCAAGCGTTGATTATTGACGACCCGGCGCCATGGGGCCAGCCCGAATAGGCTATTGGACAGGATTAGCATAAGCGGGTGTTTCTGCAACTCTGCACACAGGGTGTGGTCGTAATCGGGTCTGGCGCATGCCGGCCCTTTGCCAAGCTTGCCTGGATTGCTAAATACAGCTCATAAGCCTTTGTCAGCAAAGGCAATGCATGCTCAAATTGTGCCTGCAGCCAGGTGAGCGGCAAGTGTGTGGCATCGCGCACGCAAACCCGTACAATGCGGCCATTGTGGCGTTATCGCCATTTCACCTATCCGTCACCGGGTGTTAAAAGTAGATTCAGCAACATTCGTTCATTTTTCAGCTGCTCCGGATAGAGCAGTCGTGTGTAGTCATTCAACAGATGGACGCGCTAAAGGCGCAGGAATAGACCCGTTTTGAAGAAATCCGCCGCAGCACCTAAAGCAGCAGTCGTACCGGCCTGGCGCCAGCACCTGCATTACCGACTCAAGGAAGGCGCACTGATTGCCATCGGTGCGCTGTGCCTGTTCCTGATGATGGCCTTGCTCACCTATGGCAAGGACGATCCGGGCTGGAGCCATAACAGCAAGATCGATGATGTGCAGAATTTCGGCGGCCCGGTAGGTTCCTACAGCGCCGATATCCTGTTCATGATCCTGGGTTACTTCGCCTACATTTTCCCGCTGTTGCTGGCGATCAAGACCTGGCAGATCTTCCGCCAGCGTCACGAGCCGTGGCAGTGGAGCGGCTGGCTGTTTTCCTGGCGCCTGATCGGCCTGGTGTTCCTGGTGCTGTCGGGCGCGGCGCTGGCGCATATCCACTTCCATGCACCGACCGGCTTGCCGGCGGGCGCGGGCGGGGCCCTGGGCGAAAGCCTTGGCGACCTGGCGCGCAGGACCCTGAATATCCAGGGCAGCACCCTGATGTTCATCGCGCTGTTCCTGTTCGGCCTCACGGTATTCACCGACCTGTCATGGTTCAAGGTGATGGACGTGACCGGCAAGATCACCCTCGACCTGTTCGAGTTGTTCCAGGGCGCCGCCAACCGCTGGTGGGCCGCCCGTGTCGAGCGCAAGCAAATGGTGGCGCAGCTGCGTGAAGTGGACACCCGTGTCCACGAGGTGGTGGCCCCAAGTACGCCGGATCGACGCGAGCAAGCCAAGGTCAAGGAGCGCTTGATCGAACGCGAGCAGGCCCTGAGCAAGCACATGTCGGACCGTGAAAAGCAGGTGCCGCCGGTGATCGCCCCGGCTCCGCCCAAGGCGCCGGAGCCCAGCCATCGCGTGCAAAAAGAGAAGCAGGCACCGCTGTTTATCGACAGCGCCGTCGAAGGCACCTTGCCGCCGATCTCGATTCTGGACCCGGCCGAAAAGAAACAACTCAACTATTCCCCCGAATCCCTGGCGGCCGTCGGCCACCTGCTGGAAATCAAGCTCAAGGAATTCGGCGTCGAAGTGTCGGTGGACTCGATCCATCCGGGCCCGGTGATTACCCGTTACGAAATCCAACCGGCCGCCGGGGTAAAAGTCAGCCGCATTTCCAACCTGGCCAAAGACTTGGCGCGTTCCCTGGCCGTCACCAGCGTGCGCGTGGTGGAAGTGATCCCGGGCAAGACCACCGTGGGTATCGAGATCCCCAACGAAGACCGCCAGATCGTGCGCTTCTCCGAAGTGCTGTCGACGCCGGAATACGACAACTTCAAATCGCCGGTCACCCTGGCGCTCGGCCATGACATCGGCGGCAAGCCGGTGATTACCGACCTGGCGAAAATGCCGCACCTGCTGGTAGCCGGTACTACCGGTTCCGGTAAGTCGGTGGGTGTGAACGCCATGATCCTGTCGATCCTGTTCAAGTCCGGGCCGGATGACGCCAAGCTGATCATGATCGACCCGAAGATGTTGGAACTGTCGATCTACGAAGGCATCCCGCACCTGCTGTGCCCGGTGGTCACCGACATGAAGGACGCCGCCAACGCCCTGCGCTGGAGCGTTGCCGAGATGGAGCGCCGCTACAAGCTGATGGCGAAGATGGGCGTGCGTAACCTGTCGGGCTTCAATGCCAAGGTCAAGGAAGCCCAGGACGCCGGCACACCGCTGACCGACCCGCTGTACAAGCGCGAAAGCATTCACGATGAAGCACCGCTGCTGACCAAGCTGCCGACTATCGTGGTGGTGGTCGATGAATTTGCCGACATGATGATGATCGTCGGCAAGAAGGTTGAAGAGCTGATCGCCCGTATCGCCCAGAAGGCGCGGGCGGCGGGTATCCACTTGATCCTCGCGACCCAGCGGCCGTCGGTGGACGTAATCACCGGTCTGATCAAGGCCAACATCCCGACGCGCATGGCGTTCCAGGTCTCCAGCAAGATCGACTCGCGTACCATCATCGACCAGGGTGGCGCCGAGCAACTGCTGGGCCACGGTGACATGCTGTACATGCCGCCGGGGACCAGCCTGCCGATTCGCGTTCATGGCGCCTTTGTTTCCGATGACGAAGTGCACCGCGTGGTTGAAGCCTGGAAACTGCGCGGGGCGCCAGAATATAACGACGACATTCTCGCTGGCGTGGAAGAGGCCGGCAGCGGCTTTGACGGTGGCAGCAGCGGTGGCGACGATGATGCTGAAACCGACGCGCTCTACGACGAAGCCGTGGCTTTCGTACTGGAAAGCCGCCGCGCCTCGATTTCGGCAGTGCAGCGCAAGCTGAAAATCGGCTACAACCGCGCCGCCCGCATGATCGAAGCCATGGAAATGGCTGGCGTCGTGACCGCAATGAACACCAATGGCTCGCGTGAAGTCATCGCCCCCGGGCAGATGCGCGACTGATTCCGCGCCGCGTGGCAACACGCGGCGTGCCCTGACTACTCAATGAGGACTCCCATGCGCTTTATCCGCATGCTGTTGTTGCCGGCCCTGGCCCTGACCGCTGTTTCGGCTCACGCTGACCCGGCCTCCGTCGCCAGCCTGAAGAACCTGTTGGACAAATCCCAGACCCTCACCGCGCGCTTCTCCCAGCTGACCCTGGATGCCGGCGGCACCCAGTTGCAGGAAACCGCCGGTGAAATGGCCGTGCAGCGCCCAGGGCTGTTCTACTGGCATACCGAAGGCAAGGCGGAGCAGACCATCGTTTCCGACGGTAAGAAAGTCACGCTGTGGGACCCGGACCTGGAACAGGCCACCATCAAGAAGCTCGATCCACGCCTGAACCAGACCCCGGCGCTGCTGTTGTCGGGTGATGTGTCGAAAATCAACGACAGCTTCGACATCACCTCCAAGCAGACCAGCAACGTCATCGAGTTCACCCTCAAGCCAAAATCCAAGGACACGCTGTTTGACACGCTGTCGCTGTCGTTCGGCAACGGCGTGATCAACAACATGCGCCTGGTCGACAGCGTCGGCCAGCGCACCGATATCCTGTTCTCCGGGGTCAAGGCTAACCAGCCGGTGCCCGCGTCCAAGTTCAAGTTCGACATCCCCAAGGGTGCCGACGTGATCCAGGAATAAACTGCCCAGAGGTTTCAAACGCTGCCCATGGATCTGTTTCGAAGTGACCCGATTGCCCAGCCATTGGCCGCGCGCTTGCGTTCGACCAACCTGGATGAGTACGTCGGTCAGGAACACCTGCTCGCTCGCGGTAAGCCCCTGCGCGAAGCCCTGGAGCAGGGTGCGCTGCATTCGATGATTTTCTGGGGCCCGCCGGGCGTGGGCAAGACCACCCTGGCGCGGTTGCTGGCGAAAGTCTCGGACGCGCACTTTGAAACGGTCTCGGCGGTGCTCGCCGGGGTCAAGGAGATCCGCCAGGCGGTGGAAGTCGCCAAGCAGCAGGCCGGGCAATACGGCAAGCGCACTATCCTGTTCGTCGACGAAGTGCATCGCTTCAACAAGTCGCAGCAGGATGCGTTCCTGCCTTATGTCGAGGACGGTACGCTGATCTTTATCGGCGCCACCACCGAAAACCCATCCTTTGAATTGAACAACGCGTTGCTGTCACGGGCGCGGGTCTATGTGCTCAAGAGCCTGGATGAAGCGGCGATGCACAAGTTGCTGCACCGCGCCTTGAGCGAAGACAAGGGCCTGGGCAAGCGTCAACTGAGCCTCAGCGATGAAGGCTTCAAGATTTTACTGACCGCCGCTGATGGCGACGGGCGGCGCTTTCTCAACCTGCTGGAGAACGCCTCCGACCTGGCCGAAGACGGCGGCGAGATTGGTGTCGATCTGTTGCAAAGCCTGCTGGGTGACACGCGCCGGCGTTTCGACAAGGGCGGCGAAGCCTTCTACGACCAGATTTCCGCGCTGCACAAATCCGTACGAGGTTCCAACCCTGACGGCGCGCTGTATTGGTTTGCGCGCATGATCGACGGCGGTTGCGACCCGCTGTACCTGGCGCGCCGTGTGGTGCGCATGGCCAGCGAAGACATCGGCAATGCCGACCCACGCGCCCTGAGCCTGTGCCTGGCCGCCTGGGAGGTGCAGGAGCGCCTCGGCAGCCCGGAAGGCGAGTTGGCGGTGGCCCAGGCCATCACTTACCTGGCCTGCGCGCCCAAAAGCAACGCGGTGTACATGGGCTTCAAGTCGGCCCTGCGTGCGGCCGCCGAACATGGCTCCCTCGAAGTGCCGCTGCACCTGCGCAACGCGCCGACCAAGTTGATGAAGCAACTGGGGTATGGCGACGAATACCGTTATGCCCACGATGAGCCGGACGCCTATGCGGCCGGCGAAGACTACTTCCCGGATGAGCTGGCGCCGCAGCCGTTCTATCAGCCGGTGCCCCGTGGCCTGGAGCTGAAGATCGGTGAAAAGCTCAATCATCTGGCCACCCTCGACCGTCTGAGCCCCCGGCAGCGGAGAAAATCATGATTCCATTGGTGGTCGCGGTTTCGGCGGGAGGTATCGCCGGTACACTGCTGCGCTTTGCTACCGGCAATTGGATCAACGCCAATTGGCCGAAACACTTCTATACGGCGACGCTCGCCGTTAATATCGTGGGCTGCCTGTTGATCGGCGTGTTATACGGCCTGTTTTTGTTACGCCCGGAAGTGCCTGTCGAGGTACGTGCCGGCCTGATGGTTGGCTTTCTTGGCGGCCTGACGACTTTTTCATCCTTTTCACTGGATACCGTGCGCCTGCTGGAAAGCGGGCAAGTGCCGCTGGCGATTGGCTATGCGGCCATCAGCGTATTCGGCGGGCTGCTCGCCACCTGGGCTGGCCTGTCCTTGACCAAACTTTGATAACGAGAGACCGACATGCTCGATTCCAAACTGTTACGTAGCAACCTTCAGGACGTAGCGGACCGCCTGGCATCCCGTGGCTTTGCCTTGGATGTTGCGCGCATCGAAGCGCTGGAAGAACAGCGCAAGACCGTCCAGACCCGCACCGAAGCACTGCAGGCTGAACGTAATGCGCGCTCCAAGTCCATCGGCCAGGCCAAGCAGCGCGGCGAAGACATCGCGCCGTTGATGGCGGATGTCGAGCGCATGGGCACTGAGCTGTCCGACGGCAAAATCGAGCTGGAAGGCATTCAGACCCAATTGGACTCGATCCTGCTGGGCATTCCGAACCTGCCCCACGAATCCGTGCCGGTCGGCGAAGACGAAGACGGCAACGTCGAAGTGCGCCGCTGGGGCACGCCGAAAACCTTCGATTTCGAGATCAAGGACCACGTCGCCCTGGGCGAATTGACCGGTGGCCTGGACTTTGAAACCGCAGCAAAAATGTCCGGCGCACGCTTTGCCTTGCTGCGCGGCCCGATTGCGCGCATGCACCGTGCCCTGGCGCAGTTCATGATCAACCTGCACACCGGCGAACACGGTTACGAAGAAGCCTACACCCCGTACCTGGTTCAGGCGCCGGCGTTGATGGGCACCAGCCAACTGCCGAAATTCGAAGAAGACCTGTTCAAGATCAGCCGCGACGGCGAAGCCGACCTGTACCTGATCCCGACGGCCGAAGTGTCGCTGACCAATATCGTCGCCGGCGAAATCCTCGACGCCAAGCAACTGCCGTTGAAGCTGGTGGCCCACAGCCCGTGCTTCCGTAGCGAAGCCGGCGCGTCGGGTCGCGACACCCGTGGCATGATCCGCCAGCATCAGTTCGACAAGGTTGAGATGGTGCAGGTAGTAGAGCCGTCGACCTCCATGGACGCCCTGGAAGGCCTGACTGCCAACGCCGAGCGCGTGCTGCAGCTGCTGGAGCTGCCTTACCGCGTACTGGCCCTGTGCACGGGCGACATGGGCTTCAGTGCCGTGAAAACCTACGACCTGGAAGTGTGGGTGCCGAGCCAGGACAAATACCGCGAGATTTCGTCGTGCTCCAACTGCGGTGACTTCCAGGCCCGTCGCATGCAGGCGCGTTTCCGCAACCCGGAAACCGGCAAGCCGGAGCTGGTGCACACCCTCAACGGTTCGGGCCTGGCCGTAGGCCGTACCCTGGTGGCCGTGCTGGAAAACTACCAGCAGGCCGACGGTTCGATCCGTGTACCTGAGGTGCTCAAGCCGTACATGGCGGGCGTTGAGGTCATCCGCTAAATGGAATTTCTGCCGCTGTTTCATAACCTGCGCGGCAGTCGTGTGTTGGTCGTCGGTGGTGGGGAGATTGCCTTGCGCAAATCCCGGCTGCTGGCCGACGCCGGCGCGGTGTTGCGGGTGGTTGCTCCCCAGATCGAAAGCCAGTTGCGTGAGCTGGTACTGGGCAGTGGCGGGGAACTGATGTTGCGCGGTTATCAGGAGGCCGACCTGGACGGCTGCACCCTGATTATCGCGGCCACCGACGATGAGCCACTGAATGCGCAGGTGTCCAGTGATGCCAAGCGTCGCTGCGTGCCGGTCAATGTGGTGGACGCGCCAGCGTTGTGCAGCGTGATCTTCCCGGCGATTGTCGACCGTTCACCCTTGGTGATTGCCGTCTCCAGCGGCGGTGACGCGCCGGTACTGGCACGCCTGATTCGTGCCAAGCTGGAAACCTGGATTCCCTCCACCTACGGGCAATTGGCTGGGCTGGCCGCGCGTTTTCGGGCTCAGGTCAAAGGTTTGTACCCGGATGTGCAGCAACGCCGGGCGTTCTGGGAAGAAGTGTTCCAGGGCCCGATTGCCGACCGCCAGTTGGCCGGGCAGGGTGAGGAGGCCGAGCGCCTGTTGATCGAAAAGGTCAATGGCGCGCCGCCTTATGCGCCCGGTGAGGTGTACTTGGTGGGCGCGGGCCCAGGTGACCCGGATTTGCTGACCTTCCGTGCATTGCGCCTGATGCAGCAAGCCGACGTGGTGCTGTACGACCGTTTGGTGGCGCCGGCGATTTTGGAACTGTGCCGTCGGGATGCCGAGCGCGTGTACGTCGGCAAGCGTCGTGCCGATCACGCGGTGCCTCAGGACCAGATCAACCAGCAACTGGTCGACCTGGCCAAGCAAGGCAAGCGCGTGCTGCGCCTTAAAGGTGGCGACCCGTTCATCTTTGGCCGTGGTGGCGAAGAGATCGAAGAATTGGCGGCCCACGGCATCCCGTTCCAGGTGGTGCCGGGCATCACCGCAGCCAGTGGTTGCGCGGCTTATGCCGGGATTCCGCTGACGCATCGCGACTATGCCCAATCGGTGCGCTTCATCACCGGCCACCTGAAGAACAATACCTCGGACTTGCCCTGGCAGGACTTGGTCGGGCCGTCGCAGACCCTGGTGTTCTACATGGGCCTGATTGGCTTGCCGATCATTTGCGAGCAGTTGATCAAACACGGGCGTGCCGCAGATACCCCAGCAGCGCTGATCCAGCAGGGCACCACGTCCAACCAGCGCGTGTTCACCGGCACCCTGGCCGACTTGCCGCGCATGGTGGCGGAGCATGAAGTGCATGCGCCGACATTGGTGATCGTGGGTGAGGTGGTGGTACTGCGTGAGAAGCTCAAGTGGTTCGAGGGCGCCCAGTCCCAAGTCTGAACGACTGACCCACTGTAGGAGCGAGCTTGCTCGCGAAAAACTCAAAGACGCCAAGGGCTACCTGATAGCGCTGCGTTATCGTTGGCGTTCTTCGCGAGCAAGCTCGCTCCTACAGGCGGTTTATGTCAGCTCCATACACCTTTGCCGTGCAATGCATGGCGATCATGCTCGGTATCAAACCCCTGCAACGGCCCCTTCGGCACAATTCCCGTCGGGTTGATCGTGCGATGGCTGGCATAGTAATGCCCCTTGATATGCTCGAAATTTACCGTCTCGGCCACCCCTGGCCACTGATACATCTCCCTTAGCCAGTTCGACAAGTTCGCATAGTCGGCAATCCGCCGCAGGTTGCATTTGAAGTGGCTGTAATACACCGCATCAAAACGAATCAGCGTGGTGAACAGCCGCACATCGGCTTCGGTCAGGTACTCACCGGCCAGATAACGATGGCTGCCCAGGTGCTGTTCCAGATGATCCAGCTCGGCAAACACATCATCAAACGCGCTTTCATACGCCTGTTGTGAGGTGGCGAAGCCTGCGCGGTACACACCGTTGTTCACGGCGGGGTAGATGCGTTCGTTGAGGGTGTCGATGGTCGGGCGCAGGGCTTGGGGGTAGAAATCCAGGGTATTGCCGGTCAGCTCATTGAACGCACTGTTAAACATGCGGATGATCTCCGCCGATTCATTGCTGACGATGCGCTTGAGCCGTTTGTCCCACAGCACCGGCACGGTGACGCGCCCGGTGTAGTCGGCGGTATCGGCGGTGTAGCGTTGGTGCATGAAGTTGAAACCGTCGAGGTTGTCGCCGCTGGAGCCGTGGGCCTTGTCGAAGGTCCAGCCGTTTTCCAGCATCAGCCAGCTGACCACCGAGACGTCGATCAGGCTTTCCAGGCCTTTGAGCTTGCGCAGGATCAAGGTGCGGTGCGCCCACGGGCAGGCGAGAGACACATAGAGGTGATAGCGACCGGCCTCGGCCTTGAAGCCGCCTTCGCCACTCGGGCCTGGCGCGCCATCGGCGGTCACCCAGTTGCGGCGTTGCGCCTGTTCCCGTTGGAAAGCGCCGTCTGCGCTACTTTCGTACCACTGGTCCTTCCACTGTCCGTCGATCAATAAACCCATGACTGGCTCCTTGGCTGATAAGCGTTGGAGCCCAGTCTAAAGGGATGAGTTCGAACTAAAAGCGCAAAGAACCGGCGTGAATGATCGATTAAATCGATTTATCCCGCGCGTCCCAGTACTGCTGGGCCAATTCGAACGCCTGTTGCCGTGGGTGGCCAAGGCCGCGCAGGGCCAACGCCATGGTGGCGATCAACGCCAGTTGCGGGTAGCTGTCTTCAACGTCGCCGCGCCACAGCGCTTTGAGGTGCTCGGGCTCAAGCGTTGCCGGCTTGATGTGGCGCTGGTCGGAGAGGGCGGGCCACTCTTCGTCCCAGCTCTGGCCGCCAGTGGTGCCATACAAGTGACTGAGGGTGTCGGGGTTGATCTCGATCTCACCGCCGTCGCCCTTGACCACAATCACGTTGTCACCCAGCAGGCCGCTGGCATCACGATGCACGCCCTGGTAACCGGGGTGGAAAATGCTTTGCAGGCCACAGCGCGCATTCAGTGGGTTGAGCAGGCGCGCCAAGGAATGGATAGGCGAACGCAGGCCCAGGGTGTTACGCAGGTCGATCATGCGTTGCAACTGTGGCGCCCAATCACCCAGCGGGATAAACGCCAGGTTGCCGTGGGCAAAGGCGCTCTCGACCTGTTGCCAATCGCGGCACAGCGGGATGTTCAAGCTGTCCAGCAATTGTTCGGTGTACAAGCGCCCCGCGGTGTGGGCGCCGCCGCCGTGCATCAGGATGCGCACGCCGTTCTGTGCCAGGCATTTGGCTGCCAGCAGGAACCACGGCAGGTGGCGCTTTTTACCGGCGTAGGTTGGCCAGTCGATATCCACGTTCAACGCAGGTGCGTGCAGGCGCTCACGGACCGCTTCGGTGAAACCGGCGAGTTCTTCCGGGCTTTCTTCCTTGTGGCGCAGCAGCATCAGGAAGGCGCCGAGCTGGGTGTCCTCGACCTTTTCGTCGAGCAGCATGCCCATGGCCTCCCGCGCTTCCTCACGGGTGAGGTTGCGCGCGCCGCGCTTGCCTTTGCCGAGGATGCGCACGAACTGCGCAAAGGGATGCTCTTGGGGTGTTACGAGAGTCAGGGGGGCAAAGTCGGTCATAAGCAATTCGTCGGCCTGGGCAGGCCCGCCAGCTTGGCGGCGAGTTTGGCGGGAGTGCCGTTGAACAGTTTGTTGAGGTGCAGGCTGTTGCCCTTTTCCGGGCCCAGCTTCAAGGCGGTGTACTTGATCAGCGGGCGCGTGGCGGGAGACAGCTGGAATTCGGTGTAGAACTGGCGCAGCAGGGTGAGGATTTCCCAGTGTGCCGGGGTCAGCTCCAAGGCTTCGGCAGCGGCCAGGGCATTGGCCACTTCATCGGACCAGTCGTTGAGGTCGACGAGGTAGCCGTCCTTGTCCAGTTCCAGGGTGCGTGCGCCGACGGTCAGGGTGTTCATAGCCAGGTGTTGACCTTGTCGTAGTCGATGGACAGTTGCACGAAGCCTGGGTAATCGACACTGTCAGCCCAGTCGGGCAGCGGCAGGTTGCGCGCCTGCATGTCTTCGGCCAGCACAAACACCTTCACGCCTTTGGTTTGCAGGGCGGGCGTGTGCAGGCCGTAGGCACCGTCACCACACAGCAGAATTGCGTCCTCGGCCCCACAGAGGCGCAGGCAACTGTCGAGGCGGCTGTCAGTAAACGGGGAATGAGACACCACATGTAGAGTCGACATCAGAGGGTAATCACCTGGTCGTAACGGTCAATCAGCTGGGAAATGGCTTGGCTGTCGAGCGACTGCGCGTTGGCGGGTGGCGGCAGCCCGCGAGCGGACAGGCTATGGCTGCACGCGAACACGTCGTCAATGCCGAACAAGCCCAGGGCCTGCAGATTGGCACTCAGGTCTTTCTGTTGCACGGCTTTGGCGGCTTGGTTCGGCGCCAGTTGGAACACACCGTCATCCAGAAACAGCAGGCCAATGGGCAGATCGAACGCGCCACCGGCCAGCACGATATCCAGCGCTTCCCGCGCACTCGGCCCGGACCACGGGGCCTGGCGGCTGATCACCAGCAAGGATTTGGACATGTTACGGCCCTCCAAAACAGATCAGTCGGTCGGCGTCCTGGATCGCGTCATGCAATTGGCCCAGGCCCGACAACGCCCAGGGGGCTTCCAGGTTGACCGCGCTGCGTTGATAGCGCGCAGCTTCCTCGGCATTCAGCACACCCCGGCGCAGAGCAGCGGCGATGCACACCACGCCGTCGAGCTGGTGCTGGCTGACAAACTCGCGCCATTGGCGCGCAGTGTCTTGCTCATCCTGGGGCGCGACAATGTTGTTGGACGCGCTGTACACGCCGTCCTGGTAGAAAAACAGCCGCACAATCTCATGCCCGCCGGCCAGCGCTGCCTGCGCGAACAACAGGGCGCGGCGCGAAGAGGGCGCGTGGGCGGCGCTATACAGTGCAATCGCGAACTTCATGGAAGACTCTGCCAACAAACGTCGGCCAATGATAAAGCCGCCGCCGCGAAAAAGCCCGCCGTGATCAAAACGGTCACTGTGGTTGATTGTTCTGACGATTGCCGGCAGGCGCCCGGCTGCCTAGTCTGTGGGTATTCGCAACCCAACTGGAGTCTCTATGTCAGGTCCCTTGGCGTCCCTCAAAGTGTTGGATTTTTCCACCTTGCTGCCCGGCCCATTTGCCTCCTTGATGCTGGCGGACATGGGCGCCGAGGTGCTGCGCATCGAATCGCCCACGCGGATGGATCTGTTGCGTGTGTTGCCGCCCCATGATCGTGGCACCTCGGCCAGCCACGCCTACCTCAACCGCAACAAGCGCAGCCTGGCCCTGGACCTCAAGCAGGCCGAGGCGATCGAGATCGTGCGTGAGTTGGTCAAGGGCTATGACATCCTGCTCGAACAGTTCCGCCCCGGCGTCATGGAGCGCCTGGGCCTGGGCTATGAGGCGCTGAAGGCGATCAACCCGCGGCTGATCTACGTGTCGATCACCGGCTACGGCCAGACCGGCCCCTATAAGGACCGCGCCGGGCACGATATCAACTACCTGGCGCTGGCCGGCGTGGCCAGCCATACCGGGCGCCAGGACACCGGCCCGTTGCCCCTGGGCGTACAACTGGCGGATGTGGCGGGCGGTTCGCTGCATGCCGTGGTGGGCTTGCTGGCGGCGGTGATTGCCAGGCAGCAAAGCGGGGTGGGGCAATACCTGGATGTGAGCATGACCGATTGCTCGTTCAGCCTGAACGCCATGGCTGGGGCCGGTTACCTGGCTTGCGGGGTCGAGCCTGGGTGGGAGAACCATGTGCTCAATGGCGGGAGTTTCTATGACTATTACCGCACACGCGATGGGCGCTGGATGTCGGTGGGCAGTCTGGAACCGGGGTTTATGCAGCAGCTGTGCGAGGCATTGGGGCGGCCGGAACTGGCGGCACACAGCGTGACGCCCGAACGCCAGGCCGTGCTTAAGCAGGCGTTGCAGGTGGAGTTCGAGAAGCGCAGTTTTGACCAGTTGTGTGAGTTGTTTGCCGGGGTGGATGCGTGTGTGGAGCCGGTGTTGAGTCTGAGTGAGGCGGTGGAGCATCCACAGTTGAAGGCGCGGGAGCTGGTCAGCCAGGTGCCCCGGGGGGACGGCTCGACACAAGCGCAATTGGCCTGCCCGCTGAAGTTCTCCGAGGGGTTGCCGGCGCCCAGGCATATTGGGGTGGCGGTGGGGGCGCACAGTGATGAGGTATTGGTGGCGTTGGGGTTCGGTGTTGAGCGGATAGAGCAATTGCGCCAGGCCAAGGTTGTGGGTTGACTGAAAGGGCGCTTTCGCAGGCAAGCCAGCTCCCACATTTTGATTGCGTTCACAGATCCAAATGTGGGAGCTGGCTTGCCTGCGATGAGCATAGGTATCTACACAACTGTGTAGTTCGCAGCAGCCTCCTGTAACCACGATGCGAAGCGAGTCGCTCTTGATCTTGATCTGCTTGTGATCTTGATCTCAGGTGCCCCGTCAAACCACGCTGGCCGGAATTCGACAGGGATTTGGGGGGTAAACCGGCAGGGATGCCGGTTTAGCCGCCCCGCGCCATGGATGGCGCGTGGCGGCGGCCCCCCAAATCACTGGCGGATTACGGGCACACCGAGCCTAAGCGAGGTGCCGAGTGGTGGGGCAAGAGCGCTTTGCTTACTTTCGCGCTTTTCGAAAGTGAGCCGCCGTCAGGGCGGAACCCTAGGCGGCCGTTACCGCAGCAATGGATATGCACTCGGTATAACGGTGTCGACTGTCAGGCCGCCTTCGCGAGCAAGCCCGCTCCCACAGTTGGGTCGTGGGGCGTCAGGTAAATAGGCGTCGGCTATCCGGCCGTCACGGGAGCAAGCTCCCTCGCCACAGGTTTAGCGTCGTACCGAAGTTGTGTAGATACCTATGCTGCGAAGAGGCCCTCATTCCACCCGAGTTTCTCCAGTGAACACCAGAGTCTGCCGACACCGCCGACACAAATACCGCCGCCCCTGGTTCACCAGCCCATGGCGCTGCGGTGAAAACGGAAAGTCACTGTCCGCACACGGGCAGCGGTAAATATAGCGAGTCACCTGCCGGCGCTTGACCTCGTAGGTGTGGCAACGGTCGGGCGGCAGTTCGTAAACCCCGCGCATGATCAGCTGCCATTCCTCGCCATGGGGCTGGATGCGCTCGCCAAACAACTGGTGGGCAATCAGGTGCGCCACTTCGTGGGCCACGGTCTGCTTGAGAAAGTGTTGGCTGTTTTCACGGTACAACTGAGGGTTGAAGCGCAGCAGGTTCTCGTGCAAATGCGCGACACCGGCTTTCTGGCCCCGCAGCTTGAGGCTGACCTGGGGGCGTTTGAAGCTTCGTTTGAAAAAGGATTCGGCTTGCAGGAAACAATCTTCGACGCGGGTATTGAGTTGCTCGGGCATGCTGTACATATCTCCAGAGACGCCCAGTATGCCGCAAAGCAGGGGGTTTCCGAATCTGTCAGGCGCCGAATGGTCATGCATAACGCACAAAGCCACCTTGCGGTGGCCTTGCCTGCGGTTTTTTTTGGTCAACTGGTGTAGATCGGCCCGACGCCCAGGCCCCAGACGATCACGGTAAAGGCCATGATCGCCACCAGCACCACCAGGCCGACGGCCAGTACCGAACTGGAAAACAGGAAGCCTTCATCCGGGTCGATACTCATGAAGGTCGGCAGCCCTACATACAACAGGTACACCGTGTAGCAGATCGCCGCCGTGCCCACCACCATGCCCAGCCACATATGCGGGTAGAGCGCCGCCAGCCCGCCGATAAACAAGGGCGTGGCGGTGTAGGTGGCAAACGCCACGCAGCGGGCCATGCTTGGGCTGGCGTCGTAGGTGCGAGCCATCCAGTGAATGAACGCGCCCATCACCGCCACGCCGCACAGCATGGCCGCGTAAGACATGAGGGTCATCCACAGCGCGCTTTCCTGGGTCAGCATCACCGGAGCGCGGTTGCCGATAACCCAGCCGACCTGGGTGGTGCCAATAAAGGCGGAAATGGCGGGAATCGCCGCGAGAATCAGGGTATGAGTGAGGTACATGTGGCCGATGCTTTCTTCTTTATCGCCACGGATTTCCCGCCATTCCTGGTCGGGATGGGTAAACAGCCCCACGACGTGATGGATCATGCCAGTCACTCCTGTCGTTATTACCATCGCCCCCCATCGGAGCGCCCACGGGCCAAATGGCCTGAAAGGTCTGGATAGAATGTGCGACCTCAAGTCGCAGTATAGGAAGGGATGACCGGAATAACCGTAGGGCCTTTAGAGCAAATTGCGCTGTAAAAAGTGGGCTTAATCGCGTTAGGGTCTGGCAGCTTGATTTACTGTGAAAGCGTTTTAGGTGGGAGCGGGCTTGCTCGCGAAAGCGGTGGATCAGTCGATATGTCAGGTGACTGATCCACCGCTTTCGCGAGCAAGCCCGCTCCCACACAAGCCCAACTCCCACATTGGAACTTGGCCGCTCATATAGCTAAAATACCCGGCTTTTCGTCACACACCTTTGCGGATCCAAGCGCCATGGGCACTCTTACAGTCAACCAGAACAAACTGCAAAAACGCCTGCGTCGCCTGGCCGGTGAAGCAGTCGCCGATTTCAATATGATCGAGGACGGCGACAAGGTCATGGTCTGCCTCTCGGGCGGCAAAGACAGCTACACCATGCTCGACGTGTTGTTGCACCTGCAAAAGGTCGCACCGATCAAGTTCGAGATCGTGGCGGTCAACATGGACCAGAAGCAACCCGGTTTCCCTGAGCATGTGCTGCCGGCCTACCTGAAAGAACTGGGCGTCGAGTACCACATCGTCGAGAAAGACACCTACTCGGTGGTCAAGGAGCTGATTCCGGAAGGCAAGACCACCTGCTCGCTGTGCTCGCGCCTGCGCCGTGGCACGCTCTATACCTTTGCCGATGAGATCGGCGCGACCAAGATGGCCCTGGGTCATCACCGCGATGACATCGTCGAGACCTTCTTCCTCAATATGTTCTTCAACGGCTCGCTCAAGGCCATGCCGCCCAAGCTGCGCGCCGATGATGGGCGCAACGTGGTGATCCGCCCGCTGGCGTATTGCAACGAGAAGGACATCCAGGCTTACTCCGACTTCAAGCAATTCCCGATCATCCCGTGCAACCTGTGCGGCTCCCAGGAAAACCTGCAGCGCCAGGTGGTCAAGGAGATGCTGGTGGACTGGGAGCGCAAGACCCCAGGGCGTACCGAAAGTATCTTCCGCAGCCTGCAAAACGTGATCCCGTCGCAGTTGGCCGACCGCAACCTGTTCGACTTCACCAGCCTGAAAATCGATGAGACCGCCGTATCGCGTTTCGTCAATGTAGTGAACCTCTGAGTCTTCCCAAGGCTCTAGTACACGGCGCTTGCGGGCGCCGTTTTCAATTCGACTGACAGGAGAGGGCATGCGCGATTACAAGTGGCTGCACGAATATTGTCTGAACCGTTTCGGTTCGGCGGCCAAGCTGGAAGCCCATCTGCCGGTGCCCAAGACTCCGGCGCAATTGCGCAAGATCACCGATGACCGTTACCTGTCGACCTTGGCGCTGCGAGTGTTCCGCGCCGGTTTGAAGCACAGCGTGGTCGATGCCAAATGGCCGGCGTTCGAGCAGGTGTTCTTTGGCTTCGATCCGGAAAAAGTCGTGCTGATGGGCGCCGAGCACCTGGAACGGCTGATGCAAGACACCCGCATCATCCGTCACCTGGGCAAGCTCAAGAGTGTGCCGCGCAATGCGCAGATGATCCTGGATATCGAGCAGGAAAAAGGCAGCTTCGGCGCATTTATCGCCGATTGGCCGGTGACGGATATCGTCGGGCTGTGGAAGTACCTGAGCAAGCACGGCCACCAGCTGGGTGGGCTGTCGGCGCCGCGATTTTTGCGCATGGTCGGCAAGGACACTTTCGTGCCGAGCGATGACGTGGTGGCGGCGCTGAATGCGCAGAAGATCGTCGACAAGGCCCCGACCAGCCTGCGCGATTTGGCGACGGTGCAGGGTGCCTTCAACCAGTGGCATGCCGAGAGTGGGCGGCCGATGTGTCAGCTGTCGATGATGTTGGCCTATACCGTCAACCATTGAAACCGCGGTGATGCCTTCGCGAGCAAGCCCGCTCCCACAGGGGAACGCATTCCACCTGTGGGAGCGGGCTTGCTCGCGAAGGCTGACTTTCAGGCGCCCGGGGCTTCGGCCAGTCGCCGGTTCAGTTGATGCCGCCAACGCACATACAGCAACGCCGTGCAAAACACCGCCAGGCTCGCGAGCATCTCCAGCACACCGAACCACTGGCGGTTCGGGTCATACGCCGCCAGCGCGCCCTTGATGAAATACAGGTTCACCACAAAACACATCCACGAATGCCCGCGTGCGCTGCCCATCAGCATGCCTGGCGCAAGTATCAGCAACGGCACCAGTTCGATCAGCAGGATGACCCACGGGCGCGCCCCATGCAGGTCGGCGACCAACAGGTAGTACACGCACAACAAGCCCACCAGGCCCAAAAACGCCAGCAGGCTCAGCGCGCGTGCCACCTTGACCCGTGGCTCCAGCCACTCTCGTGGCGGCAGGACCTTAGGCTTCCTGGCCACGGCCGTTCTCCAGCAGCGTGGCGGTCTTGGCCAGGCGCAGGCCCAGGGCCCGGCACAGGGTGATTTCATGTTGGTCGAGCATGCGCTTGCCATCTGGCCCGGAATGGTGGCTGGCGCCATATGGCGTGCCGCCGCCCTGGGTGTCGAGCAGTGCCTGTTCGCTGTAGGGCAGGCCGGTGATCAGCATGCCGTGGTGCAGCAGCGGCAGCAGCATCGACATCAGCGTGGTTTCCTGGCCGCCATGCAGGCTGGCGGTGGAGGTGAACACGCCGGCTGGCTTGCCCACCAACGCGCCGGTAAGCCACAGGTTGCTGGTGCCATCGAGGAAGTACTTGAGCGGCGCGGCCATGTTGCCGAACCGGGTCGGGCTGCCCAGGGCCAGGCCCGAGCAGTGCTTCAGGTCATCCAGGCTGGCATACAGCGCGCCTTCGTCGGGAATGCTTGGTGCCACCGCTTCGCACTCGGTGGAAATCGCCGGCACCGTGCGCAACCGCGCCTCCATTCCGCCTTGCTCGATACCCCGGGCAATCTGCCGGGCCATCTCGCTCACCGAGCCGTTGCGGCTGTAATACAACACCAGCACATAGGGCGTACTCACGGCAGAATCTCCAGCACGTTCTCGGGCGGGCGGCCGATGATGGCTTTATCGGCGGTTTCCAGGATCGGGCGTTCCATCAGCTTGGGATGGGCGGCGATGGCGGCGATCAACTGTGCTTCGTTCACGCTGGCATCGGCCAGGTTCAGGGTTTTGTATTCGTCTTCACCGGTGCGCAGCAGTTGGCGTGCGCTGATGCCAAGCTTTTTGAGCAGGGCCTTGATTTGCGCGGCATCCAGCGGGGTTTCCAGGTAGCGCACGACGGTCGGGGTGAGGCCGCGGGCTTCCAGCAGTTCCAGCGCACCGCGCGATTTCGAGCAGCGCGGGTTGTGATAAAGCGTCAGATCGGTCATGTGCGGGTCGCATCTTGCGTAAGGTGGCGGGTATTCTACCTGCGCTGGCGCCTGTCCTTAAACCGTAAGAGGCGATAGGCCGCAGCCAACGTTCATTTTTGCGAAGGAATACCCCATGACAAGGCGACTGATCGGTGCATTGGCGATCATCACAACCCTGCTGCTCAGCGGCTGCGGTAACGATTACGGCGTTGACCAATATGGCCAGAAAGTGGCGGCCGAACGCCTGGACAAACAGTGGCTGGTGGTCAACTACTGGGCCGAATGGTGTGGCCCGTGCCGCACGGAAATCCCCGAGCTCAATGCCCTGGCAGAACAATTGAAAGGCCAGAATGTCGGGGTGTTCGGCGTCAACTTCGACAATGTGCAGGGTGAAGAACTGAAGGCCGCCAGCGACAAGCTGGGGATCAAGTTCACGGTACTGGCCCAGAACCCGGACGGGATTTTCGAGATTCCGCGCAGCGAGGCTTTGCCGGTGACCTACATCATCGACGATAAGGGCAAGGTGCGTGAGCAGTTGATGGGGGAGCAGACGGCGGAAGGGGTGTTGGCCAAGCTCAAGGCCCTCAAAGGCTAGAACTGTGGGAGCTGGCTTGCCTGCGATGGCCATAGGTATCTACACAACTTTGTGAGATGTAACAGCAGACGGTAACCACGATGCGAAGCGAGTCGCTCTTGATCTGCTTTTGATCTTAGGCGCCCCGTTAAACCACGCTGGCCGGAATTCGCCAGGGATTTGGGGGGTAAACCGGCAGGGATGCCGGTTTAGCCGCCCCGCGCCATGGATGGCGCGTGGCGGCGGCCCCCCAAATCACTGGCGGATTACGGGCACACCGAGCCTAAGCGAGGTGCCGAGTGGTGGGGCAAGAGCGTTTTGCTTACTTTTGCGCTTTTCAAAAGTGAGCCGCCGTCAGGGCGGAACCCTAAGTGGCCGTTACCGCAGGAATGGATATGTACACAACACAACTGTGTTGACTGCCAGGCCGCCTTCGCGAGCAAGCCCGCTCCCACAGGTTGATCGCGGGGTGTCAGGGTAGATTGGCATCGGCTGGCAGGCCGTCACGGGAGCAAGCTCCCTCGCCACAGGTCCAGCGTCGCCTCGAAGTTGTGTAGATACCGATGCTGCGATGGCATCGCTGCGGTGTACCTGATACACCGCGTCGTCCGCATCGCAGGCAAGCCAGCTCCCACAGAACCAGAGGACACCGCGTTAATACAGGCGCGTGCGCCTAGGTCAGCCTTCTTCGAGCCATAAGCGGATTGGCTTGCCTTCGGCCGGCCAGAACCGCGTCTGTTCGATCGGCGAGATGTCCCAGCGCTGCACGCTTTGCAGGGCCTGGAAGAAGCGATGCTCTTGCTCCATCAGGGCTTCGGCGCACATTTTTCGGGTGCTGCCGACCGGGCCGAAGCTGAGCTTGTTGCCTTCGACGGTGTACGGTGCAAACCAGTGGTTGCAGCCGCCATTGCCATAGGCCCGGCCATCGGCACCCAGGGTGACGGTCAGGTGCGCGTAGTCCATCAACGGCCGCTCACCGATCCATTCCACTACGTAGCTGTGGTCGCGCTCGAGCTTGGCGCCATCGGCGGCGCAGCCTGCCAGGCTCATGCCGATTGCGGCGAGCAGCAGCCGGCCTTTCATTGCGCGGCCTGCTGGCATTTCGGGCAACGGTGCTTATCGCCTTCGCTGGCCCAGCCCAGTTCTTTGATACGCGCGTTGGCGGCCGGTTGCAGGGGGGCCTTGGTCAGCTTGGTTTCTACCGCGAATTCAAACTCCAGCACGGCGTCGCAGCTGTCGCAGTTGACCTTCCAGGTGTGAATTTCCAGTTCGCCGAACTTCGGCCCTTGGGCCATGGCGACCCACTGGCCCGCCGGGCGGATGGAGTAGCGCGCGTCACCTTCGACGGTCAGTCGCATCGACAGGGTTTTACTGCCGCGCAGGCTGACGATCAGGACGTCGCCATGTTTGATCGAACCACCGTTGCCGGTGACCTGGTAACGGCCCGGCACCAGGGCGCGGCATTCGATCAGGGTGTGTTGCGGGCTCAGCAAGCTGAAGCGGAAATCGTGTTCGGCCATGGATCCTCCAAATAGGCGCGGCATCCTATCACGGGTGCCGGCCTATCATGAGCCTGGTATGTGACCGCTGATCATCCCTCGACCAGGTTCTGCGCCCGACCATCGGCCCACGCGGCAATGTTGGCCAATGTGGTGCCGGCAATCGCCGCCAGGGCTTCACGGGTGAGGAAGGCCTGGTGCGCGGTGATGATCACGTTGGGGAAGGTCAGCAGGCGCGCGAGCACGTCGTCTTGCAGGGGCAGGTCCGAGCGGTCTTCGAAAAACAACTGCGCTTCTTCTTCGTATACGTCCAGCCCGAGGTAGCCCAACTGGCCAACCTTGAGTGCTTCGATCAGTGCTGGCGTATCGACCAGGCCACCGCGCCCGGTGTTGATCAGCATCGCGCCGGGTTGCATCTGCGCGAGCGAGCGGGTATTGATCAGGTGTTTGCTGTCGGCGGTCAATGGGCAATGCAGGCTGATGATCTGCGCCTCGGCCAACAGTTCAGGCAGGCTTACGTAGCGGGCCCCGAGGTCCTGCACCTGTGGGTTGGGGAAGGGATCGTAGGCCAGCAACTGGCAGCCGAAGCCGGCCATGATCTTGGCGAAGGTCGCGCCGATTTGCCCGGTGCCAACCACGCCGACCGTTTTGCCGACCAGATCGAAACCGGTGAGCCCGTGCAGGCTGAAATCACCGTCGCGGGTGCGGTTGTAAGCACGGTGCAGACGGCGGTTGAGCGCCAGAATCAGCGCGACGGCGTGCTCAGCCACCGCGTGGGGCGAATAGGCGGGTACGCGCACGATGCTCAGGCCCAGGCGTTGGGCGGCCGGCAAGTCGACATGGTTGTAGCCCGCCGAGCGCAGGGCAATCAGGCGCGTACCGCCCTTGGCCAGTTGCTCCAGCACGGGGGCGCTGAGGTCGTCGTTGATAAAGGCGCAGACCACCTCGTGGTGTTCGGCCAGGGCCACGGTATCGAGGTTCAGGCGTGCCGGTTGGAATTGCAGTTCCAGGCCGGCCGGCAGCGGTTCGCCGAGGAAACTCTCGCGGTCGTAGGTTTGGCTGCTGAAGAGAATGACGCGCATTAAAAAGGCTCCCTGCAATGACAGAATAGATGCGTACCTGTAGGAGCGAGCTTGCTCGCGAAAAACGTCAACGATAACGCGTTCATTCTGGTTTAACGCGGTGTTCTCTGGTTTTTCGCGAGCAAGCTCGCTCCTACAGTCGGACGGTCAGGCACTCACTCTGGCTTCACTGGCCAACCGCGCAATCGCCATGTCCAGTTCGTCCAGCGCGGCCATGGCCTTGGCGTCATCCTGTTTGAGCAGGGTTTCGGCGCGCTGGCAGGCCGCCCGCAATTGCGGTACGCCACAGTAGCGGGTGGCGCCGTGCAGGCGGTGAACGCGTTCGATCAAGGCATGGTTGTCATTGGCTTCGCGGGCGACGGTAATCGCCAGGCGATCAGCCTCCAGGGAGGCCAGCAGCATGGCGAGCATATCGGCGGCCAGGTCGGCCTTGTTGGCGGCTAGGCGCAGGCCTTCTTCGTGGTCGAGTACCAAGAGTTGCACGCCCTGGGCCGCACCTTCGTGGGTGCGCTCCGGGCCTTGGTTACGCAGCGCCAGGCCGGTCCATTTCAAGACCACCTGGGCCAATTGCCGCTCGCTGATGGGCTTGGTCAAGTAGTCGTCCATGCCGCTTTGCAGCAGGGCGCGTTTTTCGTTGGCCATGGCGTGAGCCGTGAGGGCCACCACCGGCAGCGGCGTGCCGTGGCGCTCGCTTTCCCACTGGCGGATCGCCTCGGTGCTCTGGCGGCCGTCCATGCCGGGCATTTGCACGTCCATCAGCACTAAATCGAAAGTTTCCTGCTTCACGGCGTCGACGGCCGCGTAACCGCTTTCCACCGCCTGCACCTTGGCGCCCATGTCTTCCAGCAGGGTTTGCACCAGCAACAGGTTGGCCGGGTTGTCGTCCACGCACAGCACCCGTGGCGCACGGCTGGACAACGGCTCACCGGGTTCGCTGCGCGAAGGGCGCGGGCTGATCAGGTCGGCCAGGGAGCGGCGCAGCTTGCGCGTACAGGCGGGCTTGGCCTGCAATTGGCTGTTGGGGTTGGGCACCGATTGGTTGAACAGCATCTGCTCGGTGGTCGGGCACAGCACCAGCACCTTGCAGCCTAGGTGTTCAAGGTCCCACAGGTGTTGGTTGAGGCGCTCGGGCGGAATGTCATTGGCCGTGACACCGAGCACCGCCAGGCTGATGGCCTGTTCGGTCTGGTGGGCACTGGTGATGCCGTTGGTCAGGCTTTCCAGGGTATTGAAAGGCGTGACTTCCAGGCCGCAGTCTTCCAACTGATGTTGCAGGGCCTGGCGCGCCAGTTCGTGGTTTTCCAGCACGGCCACACGCCGCCCCAGCAGCGGCGCGGCGGGCAGGTCTTCGACGTCGTCGCGGGTTTTGGGCAGGTTCAGGCTGATCCAGAATTCGGAGCCTTCTCCCGGCGTGCTGTCGACGCCGATTTCGCCGCCCATCTGCTCGATCAACCGCTTGGAAATCACCAGGCCCAAACCGGTGCCGCCGGGCTGGCGCGACAGCGAGTTGTCGGCCTGGCTGAATGCCTGGAATAGGGCGCGCACATCCTGGTTGGACAGGCCGATGCCGGTGTCTTGCACACTGATGCGCAATTGCACGCTGTCTTCCTGCTCATCCTCGATCATCGCTCGGGCCACAATGGTGCCTTCGCGGGTGAACTTGATCGCATTGCTGATCAGGTTGGTCAAAATCTGCTTGAGCCGCAGCGGGTCACCCACCAACGCCAGGGGCGTGTCGCGGTACACCAGGCTCACCAGTTCGAGCTGCTTGGCATGGGCGGCGGGGGCGAGGATGGTCAAGGTGTCTTGCAGCAAGTCGCGAAGATTGAAAGGCACGCTGTCGAGCACCAGTTTGCCGGCTTCAATCTTCGAGAAATCGAGGATTTCGTTGATGATGCCCAGCAGGTTATCCGCAGATTTTTCGATAGTGCCCAGGTAGTCCAACTGGCGCGGCGACAGCTCGCTTTTTTGCAACAGGTGAGTAAAGCCGAGGATGCCGTTGAGCGGCGTGCGGATTTCATGGCTCATGTTGGCCAGGAATTCCGACTTGATGCGACTGGCTTCCAGGGCTTCCTTGCGTGCCAGGTCCAGCTCGATGTTCTGGATCTCGATGGTTTCCAGGTTCTGGCGCACGTCTTCGGTGGCCTGGTCGATGCTGTGTTGCAGCTCTTCCTGGGCATTTTGCAGGGTTTCGGCCATGCGGTTGATGCCGGATGCGAGTTGGTCCAGTTCCTGGCTGCCCAAGGGTGGCAAACGTGTTTCCAGGTTGCCGTCCTTGAGCTGGGCCACCGCTTGCTTGATCTGGCCAATCGGCGAATTGATGGTGCGGCTGATACGCAGGGCGAGGGCGGCGGTGCACATCAGGCCGATGGCGATCAGTAGCAGGCTGGCGAACAGGCTGCGATAGCCACGCAGCAACATGCCATTGTGAGACAGCTCCACTTCGACCCAACCCAGCAGGCGGTCTGCCTCATCCGGAATCAACTCGCCCGCCAGGTTGCGATGGCGGCCAAACACCGGCAGTAAATAGCGAGTGGCATCGTTGCCGGTGCGCTGCAACAGGTGCGAGCTGTTGCCGGTGGGCGGCAGGTTGAGCATGGTCGGGCCAGCGTGGGCCAGGGAAGAGCGGTCTGGCGCCAGGAACGACACCGCGCGCACATCCGGCTGCTCCAGGGACTGGGTCGCGATGCGCTCCAGCAGGTCGGTGTTGTTGTGGCCCAGGGCAGGTGCCACCAAGGGTGCCAATTGCTCGGCGATCATTTCGCCGCGTTGCAGCAACTGGGTCTGCAGCTCCGAGAGCTGCATCCAGGTGAAATAGCCGCCCAACAACAGCGCCATCAGGCTGGTCGGTAATAAGGTCAGCAACAGTACGCGGCCTTTTATCCCCATTCTTCTAAGCACGCCACTCTCCTGCTACCACGTTGTTATCAATCATCCACGCCGGCATCCGGCCCGCGCCACCTGCGCAGTGTAGCCATTTGCGCGGCCTGGAATCTTGCAAATTAATGACATGCGGCAATCTTCGGGCCATTCGGCGCCGGGTGGCGATTGCCTGTGAACGTTTAATCTTGAATAATCAGTGATTGAGAATGACTTGCAGACGCTAATGACTCCCGCAGCAGTTGGCCTACCCAGTATCCTGACCATCGAAGACGACCCGGTGTTGGGCGCCTATGTGCACGAGCAGCTTGGCCGCAGTGGCTTCCAGGTGACCTGGTGCCGGAACGGTCAGCAGGGCCTGCAACTGGCCCGTGCCCAGGCCTTCGACCTGGTGCTGATGGACATTCTGCTGCCGGGGCTGGACGGTTTGTCGATCCTCACCCATTTGCGCCAGAGCCACGCCATGCCGGTGATCCTGATGTCGGCCCTGGGCGCTGAAGCCGATCGTATCAGCGGTTTTCGCCTGGGCGCGGACGACTATCTGCCCAAACCGTTCAGCATGGTTGAACTGTGCGTGCGTATTGAAGCGATTCTGCGCCGCGTTGCCCTGGACCGCCGACCCGAGCCGCCGCGTGCCCCGGCACCCGAAGATGCCCGCATGCTGCACTTCGATGATGAGCGCTGCGATGTGTCCTGCCAGGACCAGTGGGCCGGGCTCACGCGCAGCGAATACCGCCTGCTGGAAACCCTGCACCGCAATACCGAAGAAGTCCTCAGCAAAGCCTTCCTGTATCAGCAGGTGTTGCAGCGCGGTTATGCGCCCCATGACCGCAGCCTCGACATGCACGTCAGCCAGATCCGCCGCAAGCTCAAGGCCATCGGTTACATCGAGCGTGAAGTGCGCACCGTGTGGGGCAAGGGCTACGTGCTGAGTGGTCACGATGAAGGGCTTTGAGCGACTGCCCGGCAAACACTCGTTGTTCTGGAAGCTGGCCTGCCTGTTGATCGCCTTCTGTTTGCTGATGATTTGGCTCAGTTGGTCGTGGGGCCGCTACATGGAACAGCAGAGCGCGTACCTGTCCGACAAGTCGCGGGAGATTCTCACTGGTTATGCTGCGGGCGCCGAACTGGCGTGGAGCACACAAGGCAGCGCGGGCGTAGATGCCTGGCTGCAGCGGATGGCCGAGCGTGAAAGCACTTGGGTCGGGGTGATCGGTAATGACCTGCAGTCCCTGAGCAGCACGCCCTTGAGTGATAAGGAAAGCCAGCGCCTGACGTTCTTGCGTGGATTGGATTGGCCGGTCAGCCGGCATGTCATCGGTTTGCCCTGGATGAAGGTGCCGTTTCCGGTCGACCCTGGCGCGGGATCGCTGGTGATCGAGTTGCCGCAGCGTTTTATGCCAGGGCGCTATCAACTGTTCTGGCGAGTGGTCACCAATGGTGTGATTCCCGGTCTATTTACCCTGTTGCTGTGCATCGGCCTCTATCGGCTGCTGATCATGCCCCTCAATCAATTGCGCGAGCAGGCCAATGCCTGGCGTGCCGACCAACTCAATACGCGAATGTCCCGTGATGCCACCAGCCGCCAGGATGAACTGGGCGAGCTGGGCCGCGCCTTTGACCATATGTCCGAACGCTTGCAGGGCACGGTGCGTTTGCAGCAGCAGTTGCTGCGCGATATGTCCCATGAACTGCGCACACCCTTGAGCCGCTTGCGGGTGGCCTGTGACAGTGAGCAAGACCTGGCCAAACTGCGCGAACGCCTGGGCCGGGAAATCGACGCCATGCAGCGCCTGGTGGAAGACAGCCTGCAACTGGCCTGGCTCGACAGCGAAACAACGCCGCTGCCCCAGGAAGATATTCAGCTCCAGGCCTTGTGGGATATGTTGCGCGAGAATGCGTGTTTTGAAAGCCACTGGCCGGCCTCGCGCTTGCCATGCCTGTTACCGGCGGACAGTTGGGTGCGCGGCAACCTGAATGCACTGGCCCAGGCCCTGGAAAATATCCTGCGCAACGCCATACGCCACTCGCCCAAGGGCGGCTGCGTGCAACTCGACGGCTGTCGTGAGGGCGACTATTGGCATATCTGGCTGCAGGATCAGGGCCCGGGGATTGCCGAGGGTGACTTGGAGCGCATCTTCGCGCCCTTTACCCGCCTGGACGGCTCGCGGCCCGGCGATGGCGGTTTCGGCCTGGGCCTGAGCATTGCCCGCAACGCCGTGCAGCGCCAGGGCGGTCGCTTATGGGCAGAAAACACCGGGCAGGGGCTGCGGGTGCATTTGCACTTGCTGGCCCGTTAGCGCTCAGCGCCTACGCAGTTTGCGTTTTTTCCACTGGTGCGCCACCCACCAGCGCCAGTACGCCATGGTCAGGCAATAGGCCAGGGCGCCCAAAACTACCCCCAATACCACCGAACCCAGCAAGAATGGCTGCCACAGTGTGCTCAACTGGCCGCTGATCCATTCCCACGTCAGGTTATCGGGCAAGCTGCGTGGCGGCACGTTCATCAGCCAGGCGCCGGTCATGTAGGTGCAGATGAACACCACCGGCATGGTGATGGGGTTGGTCAACCACACCAGGCTGATGGCGATAGGCATATTGCCGCGCACCGAGATCGCGAGCACTGCGGCGAGCAACATCTGCAACGGAATCGGGATAAACGCCGCAAATAAACCCACCGCCATGGCGCGCGCCACGGAGTGCCGGTTCAGGTGCCAGAGGTTGGGGTCATGCAGCAGCGTGCCAAGAAACTGTAATGACTTGTGTTCCCTGATACTGCTGGGATCGGGCATGTACCGTTTGAATAAGCGCCGGGGCATAAGGGGTCCACGTCAATTCGAGGGGCAAGTATGCCCGGATTCTATAAACAGAAAATTCAGACTTTGTGACAAAACATCATAGGCGCTGTCGTTCAGCCGGCTAAGACTGAGTGGATCACGGAGAAAGGATGATCCATGAAGACAGGGATGTTGGCGTTGGCGCTGGGGTTGCTGACGTTGCGTTGGTTGCCGGCGCTGCCGCCCGGCGCCGTGCTATTGGCCATGCTGGTGCTGGCCTTGATGCTGTTGCCTTTTCGGTCCTATCCCTTGGCGTTCTTCCTGGTGGGGTTGAGCTGGGCTTGCTTCAGCGCGCAGCGGGCGCTGGATGATCGATTGCAGCCAGCTCTGGACGGACAGACTCGCTGGGTGGAGGGGCGTGTGGTCGGCTTGCCTCAGCAGACGGGTACGGGCGTGCGCTTTGAACTGGCCGACGGCCGGTCGCGCAAGGGTCGGCTGCCCAAACGTATTCGCGTGTCCTGGCACGGCGCGCCAGTGGTGAACAGCGGCGAACGCTGGCGCCTGGCGTTGACGCTCAAGCGGCCTGCGGGCCTGCTCAATTTCCATGGGGTTGACCATGAAGCCTGGCTGCTGGCCCAGCGTATCGGTGCCACTGCAACGGTAAAAGACGGTGAACGTCTCGCACCGGCCCGCAATGCCTGGCGCGATGCTGTTCGCCAGCGCCTGATGGCGGTGGATGCCCAAGGCCGCGAGGCAGGGCTGGCGGCGCTGGTGTTGGGCGATGGTTCCGGTCTGGCGCCTGAGGATTGGCAGGTGTTGCAGGACACGGGCACGGTGCATCTGCTGGTGATTTCCGGGCAGCACATCGGCTTGTTGGCGGGCTTGATCTACGGCTTGGTCGCGGTATTAGCGCGCTATGGTTGCTGGCCCCGAACCTGGCCGTGGCTGCCGTGGGCGTGCGGCCTGGCATTTGGCGCAGCACTGGGTTATGGCCTGCTGGCAGGGTTTGGCGTGCCGGTGCAGCGGGCTTGTGTGATGGTCGGCCTGGTGTTGCTGTGGCGTCTGCGGTTCCGCCATTTGGGGCTATGGTGGCCGTTGTTGCTGGCGCTGAACGGCGTGCTGGTGCTGGAGCCCTTGGCCAGCCTGCAGGTGGGGTTCTGGCTGTCGTTTGCGGCGGTCGCGGTGTTGCTGTTGGCGTTCGGCGGGCGCCTGGGACCGTGGAGCGTCTGGCAGGCGTGGACCCGGCCCCAGTGGTTGATTGCCATTGGCTTGTTTCCGGTGTTGCTGGTGCTGGGTTTGCCCATCAGCCTCAGCGCACCGGTGGCCAATCTGTTTGCCGTGCCGTGGATCAGCCTGGTGGTGCTGCCCTTGGCGCTGCTGGGCACGGCGTTGTTGTGGGTGCCGCTGGCGGGGGTAGGTGTGCTGTGGCTGGCCGGCGGCGCGCTGGACGGATTGTTCAAGGGCCTGGCGCTGCTGGCCGGGCAATTGCCGGCTTGGGTGCCACCCGAGGTGCCGCTGGGGTATTGGCTGGTCAGCCTGATGGGCACGGTGATGTTACTGCTGCCCAAAGGGGTGCCGTTCCGAGTGCTGGGCTGGCCCATGTTGTTGATGGCCGTTTTCCCGCCCAGGGAGTGGGTGCCCCACGGACAGGTCGAGGTGCTGCAACTGGATGTCGGCCAGGGGCAGGCACTGATCCTGCGTACCCGCCACCACACGTTGCTCTACGATGCCGGGCCGCGCTCGGGGCCTGTCGACCTCGGGGCGCGCGTCGTGTTGCCGTCGTTGAAAAAACTCGGGGTAGGGCAGTTGGACATGATGCTGCTCAGCCATGCCGACGCTGATCACGCCGGTGGTGCGGCAGCAGTGGCTCGGGGGCTGCCCGTCAAACGCGTGGTGGGCGGCGAAACCGAGGGCTTGCCAGCCTTTTTCGCCACCCAGCCCTGTACCAGCGGCGAGCGCTGGGAATGGGACGGTGTGTCGTTTGAACTGTGGCAGTGGGCGGGTGGGCTTGAGGGCAATCCGAGGTCGTGCGTGCTGCACGTCCAGGCCAATGGCGAACGCCTGCTGCTCACCGGCGACATTGATCGCGCCGCCGAACAGGCATTTCTGGCATCGCCGCTGGCGGTTCCGACCGACTGGCTGCAGGCCCCGCACCATGGCAGCCGCAGTTCTTCGTCCTGGTCTTTCGTGCAGCGGTTGGCGCCCACCTCGGTGTTGATTTCCCGCGGGCGCAGCAATACGTTCGGCCATCCTCATCCGCAGGTCCTGGAACGCTACCAAGCACTGGGCAGCCGGGTGTATGACAGCGCCGAACAGGGCGCCGTGCGCATACGCCTGGGGGCGTTTGTGCCTGCGACCGTTGCGCGCAGCCAGCGTCGTTTCTGGCGCGAACCGTTACCGTAATCAGGTGTTACCAACGTCTCGAACCGCGACAGACGGACCTGTAGCCGGTGAACCCCTCTGTTGACCCTATATGGTAAAGTGGCGCACTTTTTCGAGGGGACATTCACTGTGTGGGAATTGGTCAAATCCGGCGGCTGGATGATGTTGCCGATCATTCTGAGCTCCATCGTCGCACTCGGCATCGTCGCCGAACGCCTGTGGACCCTGCGCGCCAGTCGCGTCACCCCCGAGCACTTGCTGGGGCAAGTCTGGGGCTGGATCAAGAACAAGCAGCTCGACAAGCAAAAACTCAAGGAACTGCGTGCCAATTCGCCACTGGGTGAAATCCTCGCCGCCGGCCTGGCCAATTCCAAGCATGGTCGCGAGATCATGAAAGAGTGCATTGAAGAAGCGGCCGCCCGGGTTATCCATGAGCTGGAGCGCTATATCAACGCCCTCGGCACTATCGCCGCCATGGCGCCGTTGCTCGGTTTGCTCGGCACGGTCCTGGGCATGATCGATATCTTCAGCGCGTTCACGGGCTCGGGCATGACCACCAATGCGTCGGTACTGGCCGGGGGGATCTCCAAGGCCCTGATCACCACTGCCGCGGGCTTGATGGTGGGTATCCCTTCGGTGTTCTTCCACCGTTTCCTGCAGCGGCGCATTGATGAGCTGGTGGTCGGTATGGAACAGGAAGCCATCAAGCTGGTAGAAGTGGTGCAGGGCGACCGTGATGTGGACCTGGTCGAGGGCAAAGCGTGAAATTTCGCCGCAAGCAACGGGAAAATGTCGATATCAACCTCGCGTCGTTGATCGACGTGGTGTTTATCCTGCTGCTGTTTTTTGTCGTGACCACCACCTTCACCCGCGAAACCCAGCTGCGTGTCGACTTGCCTGAAGCGGTAAGCGGGTCGCCTGCCGAAGACCAGCAGGTCAAGCAACTGGACATCGCCATCAGCGCCGAAGGGGTGTTTTCGGTGAATAACCAGTTGCTGGAGAAAAACGACCTTGCCAGCCTGATGGAGGCCTTGCAGAAGGAATCCGGCGGCGACACCCAGTTGCCGCTGTCCATCAGCGCCGATGGCAAGACCCCGCATCAAGCCGTGATCACCGCCATGGACGCTGCCGGCAAGCTCGGTTTCAGCCATTTGCGCATGACCACCGTCGAGGCGGCGAGCCCGCCCTGATGGCCATGTCCGAGCGCTTACTCAAGGCCTGGTACGAGGGCCACCCGGCACTGACATTGTTGCGGCCACTGGAATCGCTGTATCGCCGCGTGGTGCAACGTAAGCGTGCGCGCTTCGTGGCGGGCGAGGGCGAGATTTATCAAGCGCCGGTGCCAGTGGTCGTGGTGGGCAATATCACTGTAGGCGGCACCGGCAAGACGCCGT
Source organism: Pseudomonas sp. FJ2-5-13 (assembly GCF_029201605.1). NCBI lineage: Bacteria > Pseudomonadati > Pseudomonadota > Gammaproteobacteria > Pseudomonadales > Pseudomonadaceae > Pseudomonas > Pseudomonas sp. FJ2-5-13. The sequence goes on along the minus strand of NZ_CP104045.1, from coordinate 3,545,053 downwards.
TGATCCTGTGGTTGATCGAGCACTGCCGCCGCAGCGGTTTGCGCGTGGGCGTGGTCAGTCGAGGCTACGGTGCCAAGCCGCCGCAGTTGCCGTGGCGGGTCGAGGCCGGCCACAGTGCCGAGGTGGCCGGTGATGAACCCTTGCTGATCGTGCAGCGCAGTGGCGTCCCTTTGATGATCGACCCCGATCGCAGTCGCGCGGTAAAGGCCCTGCTGGCCAGTGAACCTCTGGACCTGATCCTCTCCGATGACGGCCTGCAGCATTACCGCCTGGCCCGCGATCTTGAACTGGTGCTGATCGATGCCGCCCGCGGCCTCGGCAACCGCCGCTGTCTGCCTGCCGGGCCGTTGCGCGAACCGGTGGAGCGCCTGCACAGTGTGGATGCGGTGCTTTATAACGGTGCCGTCTCGGACCGTGAAGAGGGTTTTGCCTTCCGCCTGCAGCCCACAGCGCTGGTCAACCTGCACAGCGGCGAGCGCCAGCCGGTCACCTATTTCCCGCAGGGCCAGCAGGTGCATGCGGTGGCCGGTATCGGTAACCCGCAACGTTTCTTCAATACCCTTGAAACGCTACACTGGCAGCCGCTGCCCCATGCTTTTGCCGACCACGCGCCCTACAGCGCCGAGGTCTTGAGTTTTACTCCGTCATTGCCGCTGGTCATGACCGAAAAGGACGCGGTGAAGTGCCGCGCCTTTACCCAGCCCGACTGGTGGTACCTTGCGGTGGATGCGGTACCGTCGCCGGCGTTCGTCGCCTGGTTCGACACGCAGCTGATGCGTCTGCTGACCAACCGTCTCTTGCCTTAAAACGCTTCTTTCCAGGAAACACTCATGGACACCAAACTGCTCGATATCCTCGCTTGCCCGATCTGCAAAGGCCCGCTCAAGCTCAGCGCCGACAAAACCGAGCTGATCAGCAAAGGTGCCGGCCTGGCTTACCCTATCCGTGATGGCATCCCGGTGATGCTCGAAAGCGAAGCCCGTACCCTGACCACCGATGAGCGCCTGGATAAATGACCACCGCCTTTACCGTTGTCATCCCCTCGCGCTATGCCTCGACGCGCCTGCCGGGCAAACCGTTGCAAATGATCGGCGATAAGCCGATGGTTCAGCTGGTGTGGGAGCAAGCGTGCAAAAGCAGCGCCGAGCGCGTGGTTGTGGCCACCGATGACCCGCGTATTATCGAGGCGTGCAAGGGTTTTGGTGCCGAAGCGGTCCTGACCCGCGAAGACCATAATTCCGGCACTGACCGCCTGGCCGAAGTGGCGACCAAGCTTGGTCTGGCCCCCGACGCTATCGTGGTGAACGTGCAGGGTGACGAGCCGTTGATCCCGCCAAGCATCATTGACCAGGTCGCAGCCAACCTGGCTGCCGACGCCGAAGCGCGCATGGCGACCCTGGCCGAGCCGATCGAAGACCTTGAGACGCTGCTCAACCCGAGCGTGGTGAAGGTCGTCAGCGATATCAACGGCCTGGCCTTGACGTTCAGTCGTTCAGTGCTGCCCTGGGCGCGCGATGCCTTCGCCAAGCGCCCTGATGTGTTGCCGGAAGGTGTGCCGTATCGCCGCCATATCGGCATTTACGCTTACCGCGCCGGTTTCCTGCATGACTTCGTCAGCTGGGGCCCGTGCTGGCTGGAGAATACCGAGTCCCTGGAGCAACTGCGTGCGCTCTGGCACGGCGTGCGTATCCACGTGGGCGATGCCTTGGAAGCACCGCCAGCCGGTGTCGACACTCAGGAAGACCTCGAACGCGTCCGTCGCCTGCTGGGCGCCTGATGGAAGTTCTGTTTGTATGCCTGGGCAATATCTGCCGCTCGCCAACCGCTGAAGGCATCTTGCGCCATAAATTGCGCGAAGCCGGCTTGGCGGGCCAGGTTGAGGTGGCGTCTGCTGGTACCGGCGAATGGCATGTCGGCAACCCGCCGGACCAGCGCAGCCAACGTGCGGCGCTGGCGCGTGGCTATGACTTGTCGAGCCAGCGTGCCCAGCAGGTTTCCCGCGCGGACTTTGCCCGCTATGACCTGATCCTGGCCATGGACAACAGCAACCTGCGCAACCTCAAGGCCATGCAGCCGGGGCAGGGCAAGGCGGAGCTGGATCTATTCCTGCGTCGCTTTGATGGCGAAGTGGACGAGGTGCCAGACCCTTACTATGAAGGTGAGCAAGGTTTCGAACGGGTCCTGGACCTGATCGAACGCGCCTGTGATTTATTGGTGATCGAATTGAAGGGGCGGCTATGACCTTGCAAGTGCTTGCGCAGGTATCGCTCAAGCCATTCAACAGCTTTGGCATCGATGTGAGCGCGCAATTGTTCGCGGAAGCCCACAGTGATGCTGACGTGCGCGAGGCCATCGCCTATGCCTCGGCACACGCGGTGCCGTTGCTGGTGATCGGTGGCGGCAGCAATTTACTGTTGACCCAGGATATTCCGGCGCTGGTGTTGCGTATGGCGACCCAAGGCATTCGCGTGCTGAGCGACGATGGCACGCACGTGGTGGTCGAAGCCGAAGCGGGTGAAGCCTGGCATCCGTTTGTGCTGTGGACGCTTGAACACGGCTTTTGCGGCCTGGAAAACCTCAGCCTGATCCCCGGCACTGTCGGTGCCGCGCCGATGCAGAACATCGGTGCCTATGGCGTAGAGATCAAGGATGTCTTCGCCGGCCTAACCGCGCTGGATCGCCAGACGGGTGAACTGCGGGACTTCAGCCTCGACGAATGCAACTTTGCTTACCGTGACAGCCTGTTCAAGCACGAAGTCGGGCGTTGGCTGATCCTGCGGGTACGCTTTGCCCTCAGCCGCGCCACTCACCTGAAACTCGACTACGGCCCGGTGCAACAGCGCCTGACCGCGCAGGGCGTCACCCACGCCACGCCAAGCGATGTGAGCCGCGCGATCTGCAGCATTCGCCGCGAGAAACTGCCAGACCCGGCAGAGCTGGGCAATGCGGGCAGCTTCTTCAAGAATCCGCTGGTGCCCCAAGCCCTGGCTGTGGAGCTGCAAAGCCAGTATCCAGACATGGTGGCCTATCCTCAGGCCGACGGCCAGATGAAACTCGCCGCCGGCTGGCTGATCGACAAGGCCGGTTGGAAGGGCTTCCGGGAGGGCGATGCGGGCGTGCACAAGCTGCAAGCGCTGGTGCTGGTCAACTACGGCACCGCCACCGGGCAGGAGATTGCCCAGCTGGCGCTACGCATCCAGCAAGATATCTTCACGCGCTTCAAGGTCGAGCTGGAAATGGAACCCAATCAGTACTGAGCTTTATCGGGCCTGAAAATGAAAATGCCCCGTATCTTGCGATACGGGGCATTTTTTATGGCGCTGGCTGATCAGTCATCGCGGCTCATGATGCCGAAGATCTGCAACAGGCTGATGAACAGGTTGTAGATCGACACATACAGGCTGATGGTCGCCATGATGTAGTTACGCTCACCGCCATGGATGATGGCGCTGGTCTGGAACAGGATGCACACCGAGGAAAACAGCACAAAACCCGCGCTGATCGCCAGTTGCAGGCCGCTGATCTGGAAGAACATGCTGGCCACCACGGCCGCCAGCAACACGAAGAAACCTGCGGTGATGAAGCCACCCAGGAAGCTCATGTCCTTACGGCTGATCAGCACGTAGGCCGACAGACCACCAAACACCAGGGCGGTCATGGCAAATGCCGAACTGACCACTTCCGCACCGCCGGCCATGCCCAGGTAACGGTTGAGGATCGGGCCGAGGATAAAGCCCATGAAACCGGTCAAGGCAAACGCCGACACCAGGCCCCAGGCCGAGTCACGCAGCTTGTTGGTCAGGAAGAACAGACCGTAGAAGCCGATCAACACGACAAAGATATTCGGGTAACCGACGCGCATCTGCTGGGCCACGTAAGCCATCACGCCGCTGAATGCGAGGGTAAGGGCGAGCAAGCCGTAGGTGTTGCGCAACACGCGGCTGACTTCAAGCTGCTCAGCCTGCGCGTTGCCATTCACTGCGTAATTCTGTTCGCGCATGGCGACACTCCTTCAGTTTTGAAACGTTCAGTCGCAAAGATCATAACAGACGCCCTGTAACAAGCGATGCAGAGAGTTTGACAGTGTGTTTCATTCGGGTATTATGGCGCCCGCTGACACGGGATGGGCTACTATAATCCTGTGATGCACAAGGGAAATTGGCAGAGTGGTTGAATGCACCGGTCTTGAAAACCGGCGGACGTTAATAGCGTCTCCAGGGTTCGAATCCCTGGTTTCCCGCCAAGATTCACACGAAAGCCCCGCGAATGCGGGGCTTTTGCGTTTCTGGGGTTTGGTTCGGCAGAAAACCTAAAGCCTCATCGTTTCCGCATCATTTCAGGCAGTTTCCGCAACTTGTGGCGTATCTCGGTCAGCGTGTCGGCTTCACGATCTCCCCGACACGTCGGTAAACCGTCTCGGTTATCCGCTTGTCCGTATGCCCCAGGAGGCGGCTGGCGTCGCCTAAATCAAGGATCTCACTGGCAGCTTTTGGCCGTATGTCACGGAACTGAAACTGTCGAATACTCGTCGCAAGAACGCCGTCGCCTGCCTCTCTGGCGATGGCTATTGCTTTGTCGCGAGCGTCGTCAAAGCGTAGGCGGAGCATGTGCTTGGTCACCTGCCTGCCGTCTTCGGTGATTATAAGGTAGGGGTTTCGTACGCCACGCGAGCGCCTTTGCTCTATCAGTCTTGCAACCAGGGCGCCCAAATCGTTGAGTGCACCAGCAGCGGTCAGGCGAATTCGCAACTTCTTAGATGTCTTGCCCTGGGACACCTGCAGGAATTCGCTAACGGCGTCAGCCTCCCGCATCGACAGCGTGTCCGCCGGGCGCTGGGCGGTCAGGTAGGCCAGGTCCATCGCGTCACGTAGCTCTGAAGCCGCGACTGCGTACACGGCCCCCCAGATTTCCTCTGTGGCATAGAAGTCTCGAGGCACCTCTTTGTTCTTGCGTACGCCGGCGGCAGGGTTATTCTCGGTTAGCCCCCACTCCCGCGCTATGTTGTAGATGTGGGAAAGCAGGGATATCTCCCTATTGGCCCGAACTTTGGCAGTCCGGCTGTCCCGGTACTGCGCGATGATCTGTGGCGAAACTGCATCAATAGGAGCGTCGTTGAAAGCCTTGCGAAGCTGTTTAAGGCTCAGCAGGTTGTCGCTCTGCGTCTTGGGCTTCTTGCCTGGGATGATCTCCCGCTCGTAACGGTCAAACACCTGGGTCAACAGGGCGTTCTTTTTCGGTACCGGCTTGCAATCAAGCTTTGCCCATTCAGCCTTGGCGACATCCAAATCACCCCCGAGCGGGATTTCCACCCGCTTCCCGTCTTCATTCCTCCCGTCGTAGTAGTAGCCCACCCATTCTTTACCGCCTTTCAGCGTGCGTACGCGCCGAATCATTCGCGGCGGCAGGTCCCTGTTTGCCGCCTTTTTCGCTCGCATCGTTTTATCCTACCCGTGACAAGTCCAACGACCAGGCTTCGGCCGCAACGTTTTCTGCTGACGGTTTTACGCCTGCCAGCTTCATCCGGGCGTATACCCGGCCCACAACTGGCCTGCGCGCCCGGGTGAGCACGTACTTCCATCCATGCAGGTTGAGCCACGCGATCTGGCGCGAGGGGATCATATAGCCAGTGATTGCCGCAATCTCTTCTTCGGCGAGGGTTTCGCTTTGCATTTCCATTGTGTGCACCTCTATACCTCTGGTTTGTCGAGAGGGCTCGCGGGGCGTGCCGTCTTGATGATGTGGATGGCCAAGCCAAATGTGATCAGCAGCCAGGCGCAGGTGCCCACGAAGGCGTAGAGCAGTGCCTCGGTGGTGCCGGTGTCTAGCAGGTCGAGCCCGAGCCAGCCGAACCAGCCGAGTGTTCCCACCAGGTACAGCAAAGCGCCCAGCAGTATCAGGGTGAGTTTCATAGCGAACATGGGGTGTCCTTGCCGCGCTGGGCGGCATATACGGGAATTGAGTGATAGCTTTCTGCCTATCTTTCAAACAGGTCCGAAGCGGTGTACAAAAGGGTTCAATTAAGTTCGTGATGAGGCATGGACGTGTCACACAACTTCGATGCTCCGATAGCGCACGCTTACCGGGGCCACGTAATGTTTCTCAAGTTTGTCTGGAACCGCCCGAATGACGAGGCCCCTATTGGTGCCAGGATCATTGAGCCGGTGCATATTGATGGTCTGGGGGAAGTTGCAGCAGAGTTGGAAGGCCCTTGGCCTGATTACCCGACTGCGCTGGATGAGGCGATGGTTGCGGCCGAGCGTTGGATCGATAGCCAGCTGCCTTAGGTCGGCTCACCGGCAGGCATGTAGGGGGATTGGGGTTAGGCTTGTTTGGGGCGGAGGTAGCGCTGGCACTGACACTGCAAATCGTCGCAGTGCAGCTCGCCAACCCATTCAGGGAATTGGTCGCCCTCGTAACGCTCAATGAGGGAGTGAACGAGCCCGGTGCGCTTCACGTCTCTAACAAAGCGATGCAGGTCTTTGGTGTTGTCATCGCGATCTGGGCTATCCCAGCGGCTCATTACCAGAAGACCGCAATTTGTCTTTCCGTGGTCCATCCAGCCGAGACTCTTCGGTGTATCGTTCATGGCCTTGGCCCCTTGTAGATGAAGACGTAGGCGAACCAGAGGGGGGGCGATCATGGCTGCTGCTCCTTTTCGAAGTGGAACACCACCGGCGCGCCTGTCTCGGCGATCAGGCCATATGCCTTGGCCAGGCGGTAGATTGGGGTGTAGTTGTTCAGCGACTCGACGTGTCTTGAGATCCAGCTGCGCCAACCTTCCAGCGTCTGACCGCCCTTGCTGATGTTGCAGGGCGCGCAGGCAGGCATCATGTTCTCCAGCACGTCATGCTCGGGTCGCAGTGGCTTGCCCGATACCAGTTTCCAGGTGCCGGCAGCGGTCTGCTTGGACAGCAGCTCACGCACGACAGGCGCCAGGTGGTCGGCGTGCCACCGATCACCCAGCAGAACACCGCAGTAGGCGCAGTGACCGCCGTATTTCAGGCGCACTTGCTCGCGCTCAGCTTTCTTCAGGCGCATAGGTATCCTTGCCGCTATAGCGGCTGACTTTGAAGGGGGAGGGGGGTAGCATCGTTATGAGATATGCTGGTTAAAGTTAGCTATTTTTCTGTTGTTCGAACGTGGTGCGTGTGACGGAGTGGTGAGTGATGAGTAATTTGTTTTGTCGATCACAGAATGATTTTGCACGGAAGTACTTATTTAAAAGCGTGCCCGTGAGTAAGGTTGATGCTGATAACTTTCATGTGGCACATCAAAATTTAAAATCATCTCTTTTTGAAAACTTGATGTTGTTTGATAAAGTGTCTCATAAGGTATACGGGGAGAATGTGCCGCTTACTCTGATGTTGACTTTTATGGAGGTTAAGCAGGTGGAGGAGTTGATTGAGCAAAATGCGTTAGAATTCGTACTTTGGACGCCATTTATTGCTCATTGGGATAGTGGTATATCTGGTTTAAATCCGCTGGTTTCAGGGGTTCAAACAGAACCAGTGTATTCCGATCCTGAAGCATCTTTAGAGGCGGGCTTAAGGTTTTATACTAAGCCAATGAAGCGTCGTGAGCGGCGAACTTTATTAAGAAAGGCACGAGACTGTTATAAGGTACCGAAGCCGGAGCTCAGCCATAGCGCAGTTCAACTTGCTCAATCTGCTTATAGAAGCTCAAAGCTAGACGTGTATGGATTCAACTCTATGGATGTTGACTTGATGGAGTTGAAAAAACCGCAGAGAGAGCTACTAGGAAGATGCGCAGAAGATCTGCTTCAGTTTTCTTTTCTCCTTGAGAGCGGAATGGTGTCGTTTGGAGAAAAGGAGTTTTATAGTTTTTTTGAGAGTTCTGTTGCAAAGTTGGAACAAGCTTATCCAGTTGTTAAGAGTTATTCTGAGTTGGCTAGGATTGAAAATTTACCAAACTTCGCCGAGGCCTTCTCAAAAATTAATGATCCATTTTCAAATCTGATAAAACTTAGAGGCAAAGGGAAGAGCAAGAAGTTTCGAGCGTGGTTGGCGCAGGTGTCCGCCGATGAACGACTTACTGATCAGATAGCTGCTGAGTATTTGAACGCTGTTGCGAATGCAAAGGGCTTTTTTCAGACCTTCAAAGGAAAGATGGTCAAAAATGTGGCAATGACTTCGATTGGTATGGGGGTGGGTACCCTCATCGCCGGCCCACTCGGTACTCTTGTTGGACCTGCCGCAGTAAAAATATTGGAGCCAGTCGCCGACGTTGGGCTTGATTTAATGGATGAGTTTTTGATTTCCGGACTGACTAAAGGTTGGACCCCCAAGATGTTCATCGAGGATTTTCGTAAGCTTGTATGACCCGCTACCCTTAGTGAGGGCAATCTTAATATGCATGCAATATTGCCCTGTACCGCCCTCTATATTTAGTTCAGCGGGGTGGGTGACGTTGCGCTTCATATGGTGCGCTTTTTGGTGTAATCCATGTCCAGCCTGCAAGCGATGCGGCGGGCCTCGAAAAATGATGATGGCGACAGCAGTGCAGTAGTCTAAAGCCCGCTCACTGTTGAAGTCATAGCGCAGGTGTCGTACGAAATCGGACCAAGTTGCTGGATTTAGGTTGGCCCCGGCTGCCAAGCTCGGAAGCTGTTCTTGCCGATGTGTTTCTGTAGGCATGGGGAGTCCTTGCCGGGCCATGCCCGGGCGGTGTGGTGCTACGATGGCCCCTTCCTCTAAATGGGCTGGACCATGACAAAGCACGATATTTACGATGAGATCGAAGGCTTTCAGGTTTGGAACTACATGGAGTGCGACAAGGACGATGAGGGCCGGGAGACCTGGCGAATCAACGTCGAGGTGAAGCGCGGTAGTGAAGTGGTGGTGCCGGTTGTCGCCGGTGACCGAACCTATGTTGACCGTGGCCTGGCGCAGGTTGCTGGGCGTGAGGTCGGGGCCAGGCTTATTGCTGAGAACGGAGTATAGGTAATGTGTGTAGATGGTTAAATCTCGTTTACATATTTTTAAATTAAAGGAGGCAGTAAGTGAAGCTTGGTAAAATTTTTGGCTTAGTGGTGAGTTTTTGGTTTGCCTCCGTTTTCGTTGTGCTGATAGCTTTTGCATTTGCTATATATTTTTATAAGGGCAGCTTTGGCGGCGGGTTCTCTAGCACTTCGGCAGACTGGTCTAATTTTGGTGGATATATTGGTGGGACACTTGGGCCGTTAGTGTCTTTTATTACGCTGTTGGCAGTTTTGAAAACTGTCTATCTTCAGCGCGAACTTCTGGATACTCAGCGCGCCGAGTTTAAATCCATGCAGGCGCTCCAGCGCGAGACTTTTGACTCTCAACAAGAGCAAATTAAGCAAGCCTCGGAAGCAACGAGGCTTGGCCAATACGATCGAGTTGTTGATCACTTGCTAAGCATGGTTGATCGCCACTCCGCCTTATACGAGAGCTTAGTTTCTAGAGCCACACAGGGCGCCCAAACTCTTTTGGAGTGGTCTCTTAAGGGGCAGCCAGTTAAGCAGGAGCAGATGCAGAAGTTATACAAGGAAATTGAAGCGAACAAAGCAACTATTACAAAGCTAGCCGCTCTTTCGATTGATTTGTCAATGAAGCGCTACGAAACCATAGAAGATCTGCGGGAGTTCTACCGCTCAGAAATGTTTAAAATATTAGATGACGCCTAAGGTTGCATCAAAGCCAAAGGTTGAGCACCTAAAACAAAGACTGATTAGGCAGCATTGCTCTCTTGGCTTAGCGGCCATTCAGTAAACCCAACCTTTGGCGCCTTTGTCTTCGGGTTGATTATCAGTTTGCCCTGGGCGTCGACCAGCGTGCGCTTGGCCTTTATCCGCATGTCGCGGCACTTACTGCCCTTGCGCGCAAGCTCAATGAAGTGCTCTGCATACTGCGGTGCGTCGAAGAGCGGGCTTAGCTGTTTTACCCTGACCCCCCCCATGATCTGTTCGGCCTTCTGGGCGACCTTGTACAGCCAGTCATCAACCGACAGTTCGATCTTGTGGCCGGGGCGCTTTGGGTCGGGCCGGGTGGTTTTGACGGTCTTTCTGGCCTCGGCCATGGCGACATCAAGGGTCATTCCAAACACTGCAAAGGTGCTCATGGGTTATCTCCAAGCGTGCGCCTGCCTCGCCGGCTGGCGTGATTCGTTGATATGGGGTATTACGGGTGACCAAAATGGAGTCAGTAGGTGAATCTGTGGGAATTGAAAATTTGATGGTCACGCTTTATCGCGTGCCTGAAATCAAGGCGATAGTCGATACAGGCACAGACTGGGTCACCTTGTTTGGCTTTCTATTAACTGCCATCGCAGTTGTTGCAGGTTCGATATACAACAGCTCGACATTTCAGCGGACGATTTCAAGTCAAGAAAAGTTAGCAGAACGCAATGCGGTAGCGTTGCGGTATCAGAGTAAAACTGAGGCATTAGCGAAAAGCAGACAGGAATGGATCAATACGCTCCGAGAGGAGGTCGCCGGCATTCTTTCTATCGGAAACGACGTTCATACGCTGTCACAGGCAATCGTCGATACGTCCTGGGTGGAAGGCGCAACCGTAGAAGAGTTCAGAAGGAATCAAGATATTTACGAAACAAAGTACGCTGAGTTCTCATCCAAGCTTTCTCGGGCACGATTTCATTTTGCTAAAATTGAACTGCTGATCAATCCTAATGAAGTTGAGTCAAAAGAGTTACTTGCTGCCTTAAACAATTACGTTCAAGCTGCGGCTACTTATTCAAAAATTATTGATATTGGCGGTGTTGTAGTCGCGAAAGCACAAATTATTTTGAAAAGTGAATGGGAAAAAGTTAAGCGTATGGAAGATGCCTAACTAGGAGTATCTGCCAAAAATATCTCATCTTCTGGTTCTGGCGGATCGTCGGCGAGCGACTTCAGCCCGGCTGCCCTGATGATCTGCGACACCTTTTCAGTAACGACAAAAGGTGTCGTGACACACTTGAGCATCTGCGCCTGAGTTTCGAAGTCGGCGGCGATTAGGTTTATGAGGAGCCGCTGGTGGATATCCTGCTGGTTGTTGATGCCGTGGGCCTTCATCACCTTGCGAAGATCGCCCTTGAACACCCCGGCCACTTCAACCGTAAACTTCTCGACGCCCAATGCAGCGTCCTTCGCTGCTGCCTTCTCGCGCTTGCGTCGCTGCTTCAAGGCTTCCGCCGTCGGCTGCTGTTCTTCCTCGGCCATGGCCTACCTCTTCGATTTCATGTGCTGGCAAATCAAGCCATGCCTGGCGCCTGCGTTGTCGCACCTGGTTGTTGATCCGCCTCATGGGGTGTCGGCGAACTTGAAGCCGTTCTCCTGGGCGATCAGCGTCACGCGCTTGATGTGCATGCCCAGGTTCTTCGCTGTCACGCTGGCCACGACGCCCTTGGCTGCTTCGGCACGCACGGAAGGTGCAAGCTTGTCGCGTTCTTTGCGCAGGCGTTCGTGGTGCGCTGTGGTGCCGTTGAATGGCCCGTCGACGCCGACGCGGCGCCACAGCTAAACTGACAGACAATTCTGCTGGTTTCTGTAGGCATTGGTACTCCTCGCTGACATACTTGCTGTCATTAGGTGCTTACTAGGGAAGTTATGAATATCTGTCTTGCTATCACTGATGTTGATTGGTCACTAACCAAGGATGTTTTTAGTCTGGTCGGAACCGCTGTTTCACTCGTTGGTGTGAGTGCCGCTATTTATTTCGGATCCCAGGGCTTATCTGCTTGGAGAAAACAGCTCAAGGGCAGTTCAGACCACAGCTTGGCAATGGAGGCATTGGTCGAATTGTTTACATTTAGAGACGCATTATTTGCTGCGCGCGCATTCGTTTTTCTCCCCAATGCCTTCGACTTCGGTGTTTCTTCAATATCGCTAGAGGCACAAGTTGCGCGATACGTAGTATTCTCGGATGCTATGAAAGACAAGCATGCTGCGGTGCTTTCAGCGAAAGCTCGTCTCGAAGCTGCGACGCTTGGATGCGAAGCAGCCTGGGGAAGGGGTGTAGTAGAGCCGTTAAACAGGTTAAAAGAGTTGTACCGCGAATTGGAGGCGGCTGTAAAAAAACTCCTTGTCAATGCTAATCCTGAAATGACTGAGCAAGCTAAAGAATTTTATTGTGGGTTATTTCAGGCAGATAAAGTTATCGCTTTCGAAACGGCGGAGCAGGCATCCGCGGCTTTTACGACTGACCTCATTCAGGCATTGGCTGATATGGAAGTGTTTTTGAAGTCCAAGCTGTCTAGCTAAGTAGCTCTGCATTAATTAGAACTTGTGTCGGGGATTTCGTACTGCTATTTAATGCGTGGGGTTATTTATGCCAATAGGCGCTAGTAATTGAAAAGCCTTTTCCTCGCGGGGCCGGCGTTATCTTTGTATAAGGGAAGGCGCTGGCGGGCAGCGCCGTAGGGTCAGGCGGCAGGTCGTTCTGCGATGAAGTAGTCCCATGCGGCCTTGTCGCCCTGGGCCACATACCATTTCAGCTCTGCGCCTTCTTCCGTGTCAGTGACCGAGCCGCCGTACTGGGCGCCGGGGAAAGTGAACAGTCCTTTGTTGCCGCACCAGGGGTAACCGCCGGTGAACTCGGTGAAGGTGACCCCAGGCCCGGTGGCCACCACCCTGATCTTGAACTCTTCGAATCTTGCATTGCGTGCCGCGACCTCGGCTTCATGTCTGGATTTGCACTCCGTAGAGCAGTAGACCACGCGGGCATCGAACACCAGGTCCAGTGCGATATCGGTTTCGGTTTCTTCATCCCAGTAGCTGGCATCACTATCGCACTTGGCGCCGCAATGGTTGCAGCCGAACCACCAGCCTGCGTCGATGTAGGCTTTTGCCGGGATAAAGCGCTGGCCCGCATATTGGTCGGCCCAATGCGCTCGCCGGCATGACACTGCGCTGAAGTCCGTGCCAATCTCATCCGCACTCTGGCGCCTGGCCGCCGCGTTCGAGGTGGCAAATTGAATGTTGGATTCTTCAGGGTCGTTGGTCTCTACGGAGTAGGCCAGCACGTTGCGTGACGCTTGATTGACTTATGGCTTTTTCTCATGGTGTTCCTCAATGCACATGCTTCCATCCGTGATCGGATGCAACGGGGGTGGTGGATTTATTAATGCTGGCTATGAGACATTAGCGTCTCGTAATTATTAGACGTCTAGGGACAGGTCATGAAGGTTTTCATCAGTTGGTCAGGCACTCGCAGTCAAGCAGTCGCCGAATTAATGAATGAATGGATTAAGTGTGTTCTTCAGGCGTCAAATCCCTGGATATCTACCCGAGGGATTGATAAGGGCTCTATCTGGTTTTCAGAAATATCTGACCAATTGAAGGATACGGCTGCTGGTATCGTCTGCCTCACCCAGGAGAATAAAGATAAGCCTTGGATACTTTTTGAAACTGGTGCCTTGGCAAAGGGGCTTAATACCAATCGGGTTTGCACTTTTTTGATCGATCTAGAGCCCAAAGATATTGAAGATCCACTCGCTCAGTTTAACCACACGACTGCTGATTCAGACAGCATGTGGGGTTTAATTAGCTCTCTAAATAGCTGTTTAGACGTACAGCGGCTTAGTGATAAAGTCTTAAGGCAGGTGTTTGATACCTATTGGCCGCAATTTGATGCAAAATTTAAAGATATATTGGAAACTTTTCCTGCTAAAGCAAATATCCCTCCTAGAACTGATAAGAGTATTCTTTCAGAGATTCTAAATAATACTAGAGTGCTTTCTAATCGTATCCGGGAATTAGAAGTTCGAGGTGAGGACGCTGGTGCTAAAAGAGATATGTCGAGGACGCCAATATTCGTATTTAGTGAGCTGGTGTCTAAGGTTTTGAAGTGGCGAGCCGAGGGCGTAAGTGAAGAGGGTTGTGCTGAGCGATTAGCTAGCATGGGTGTTCATCGCGCGGGTATAGAGCATGTAATATCAAACACTATGAAGGGTGATTGATGAGGTGCTCTGTCGAGGTGTCTTTACGCTGTTCCAAATTAGTATTGTTTATCTCGGTAAGGCGCCATATTCGTGACCGGACGCAGCGAGTAGGGTGGGTTGTCAGTCGTTCTCGCCGTCGTCTTCGGCGTTCATTTGGAGCGATTCGGCGAAGCCTGCTTGCCGTAATTTACGCGCCACGTTTTCAGATACAGTCATAACGTGGCGCGGAATTACGAGCAGGTAAGCGGACTTCTCGGCGCCCAGCGAGTGGGCGTGCGCGATCAGTCGCCAGATAGTGGCTCGATCCTTTGTCTCGCCCAGGTCGGCGGTGAGCGCCGCCAGTCGTTCGCGCATCCTTTCGCGGAAGTAGTGGCGGATGATGTCGGACGGCCCTTTGACTTTCGGCGGCGCCGGCGGCAGATCCTCGGCCTGACCATTCAGCACTAGCAGCTGCACCGCCTCGCTGACTTCCTCTATCTCATGCCGGCGCATCAACTCGCCGAGCATCTGCCGGGTACCGTACGGGACTGTGTGCCGCAATTCGTGCTCGCCCAGTTCCTGCCGTTTCTCGGCAAGTTTGGCTGTACGTTCCTTCTGTTCGGCAGCCATGGCCTACCTCTTCTATTCCGCTGGCCGGCAGGGCGAGCCAGGTTTGACGTTTGCGTTGCTGTGGTCTAGATACGCGACGCATCAGCCAGCCTTTGGGAAGTCGAGCGAGTGATCAGCAATCAGGCGCCGACAAAGCGTCTCGCTGATGCCGACGTGCTTGCTGGCCTTGTACCGGGTCATGCCTGATTTCTTGCATTCCAAAAGCTGGGCGCAGATCACCACTTCGTCGTCCGCCGTGATAACTCGGCCGCGCTTCGTTTTCGGGGCAATTCGCGCGTAGCCGTAAGGCCGCATCGGTTCGTGCGAAATCCTCGGGCTGTCTTTGCCTACACCTGGCCGGATGAATTGAGCTGTTCCGCCAGATGCGAAGAAGGCAGCTTTCGCCGCCTCCAGGTTCGCTTGTTCCTGATTGTGTACTTCAAGTGTCGGATGCATTCCGGGCACCTCTTGAGCGATTGTCGATATTGATGTGATTGATCTCGGCGATCTCGCGCAGTGCGGCACGGGTGATACCTAAGGCAGAACAGATCTCTGCCTGGTGGGTGCGTGATTCGGCTAGCGCTTTGACCTGAGTGACCAACGAGGCCCTGGCCCTCCGTCGCGCTTCCATCGTCTTGGCTGTGCAGGTTGAGAACTCGACACCATGCTCTGCGGCGATCCGGTTAAGTGCGCGAGTGGACCTGCCGAGGGCCTTAGACGCGGCAAGAATGCCCGCGTCGACGTAACGGGGCAGGGCGGCGGCTACCTCTGGATCAGCAGCCTTGTGGGCGTCCCATCTCATGCTGCCGCCTTGCTGAGTGTCACTCCGGCCATGCTGAAGGCTGAACCCTGGACTGCGACCATTGCGTCGAGCGCTTCCCAGTTCACCAAAAGCAGCGTGATCGGTGCCTGACCATATGCCACCGCTTTGATCAGTGCCTCGAAGTCCGTCACGTTGGCCTGCAGCGCTACCTGCTCGACCGCGTGGCTCGTTACTGGCTTAGCAGCTTGGGCTACGGGGACCGCTGCCTGGACCGGAGCAGTGCGGACAGGCTCTGGTGTTGCCACCTTCTCCATGACCGGCTCTGGCTTGATGGTCGCCAGGTGCTGGGCTTCCTGCTCTTCAGCAATGCGCTTCGCGTCGGCCTTTTCCTTCTCCGCCTTCTGGTGTTCGGAGATTCGGAATTTGATCAGCGTCACCAGGTCATCGTTGGCTTTGGTGACCAGCTGCTGCACGTCGCTGAACAGGAAAGCGTGATCAACGGCGAGCTCCGCCAGGCTGGTCAGGTTCAAGCGAATACTGTCCGCTGCCTGACTTGCATCGATCTTCGCCCGGGCCAGCTCGGTATCTACTGCGTCCTGGAGGCTGGCGATGGTGCGCTTGTTCTTCATGGCGCCGGCGAAATCAGAAACGACATGAGGCAGTGTGACTTTGCCCAGCGTCTTGTTGATTGCGGCGATGTGATCCGCCAGCGCCAGTTCGGCTTTTTGCTTGATGTTGGTCTTCACCAGAAGCTCTTGAGCCTTCACCAACTTGTCGACCTTCAGGCGGGTCTCGCGGGCATGCGCACCGATGCGATCCAGCGACGAAAACAGCTCGTCGATACTTTGGGTCTGCGACAGGGCTTGCTTCTTGGCGACAGCGACAGCTTCCTCGACATCGCCACACCATTTGACCGCCTTCTTTGCGTCGGCGAAGTCCTGGTCCGTAGAGAGCGTAGTTTTCACCGAGTCGATGACAGCCAGCGCCGAGTCTTCGAACACCTTCAGGTTGCTGGCGGTAACCATGCCGGTCAGCTCGATGTGCAGGGCTGGCAGCTCGTCAGGTGCCTTGCCGACGACGATTGAAGGCGCGTCGGCCATCTCGAAGTTGGCCAGGTCTGCCTCGAACTGTTTCCAGCCTTCGATCAACTGGGCCGCGCGCCCGGCGACGGGCCGGTACTCCATGTGCACGAAGTTTTCCGACGTGCCATCCGAGCAAACAAAGATCACTCGCTCGGCGCCGCTCACCAGCAGTTGCTGCTCAAGCTGCCAGTAGTAGTGCGGGGCCAGGTCGCCGGCCCTCACCTGAGCCACGACCGACTCATTCCAAAGCTTGTGCTCGAACAGCGTCTCGCCGAGCATTGTGGCGCCGTCCATGGAGGCGAGCAGATTGCCCTCGGTAGCGACGATCGGATAAAGCTCTTCGCCGATCAATGCCTCGGTCAGTGGGCGCGCCAGGGCTTCGGTTGCGTGTCCCTTGTCGAAGACAAACTGCTGAGAAGGTGTGACGTCCGGCGTGATGCCCGTCTTCTTGGCGATCAGCAGGTCGGTGCGGGATTGATACTTAGAGGCGCCCATCATTGCCGGAGCTTCGGAGGCGGTGCGGAACTTGGCGCGGAGGGCAAGCCACTCGGCAGAGCCTTGAGCTACGTTGTGAATTTTCATGCTGCGTCTCCATCGAGGGCTTTGAGGTTGGTGATGGTTTCGATCTGGTCATCGCGCAACGAGTACTTGCTGATGACGTTGGAAATAATGTGTTCTGGACTAGTGCGACCGGCGTCGATCAGTGGCTGCCACTTCTCGATGTTTTCAGCCAGCAGCTCGTCGGGATAGGCAGGCTTGGCGTCCGGTTCCGGTGGGGGCTGCCGCGCCGGCGAAACGTCTTTGGCGGCGTCCTCGAATGTCTTTCCTTCCATCTCGTCAGCCGTTGGCGCAGATCCGACTTCGGGGAATGCTTTGCGCAGAGCCTGGGCCTCGGCGCATTTGGCGAGCTGGGCAAATGCTCGACGCTTCCACATGGCGTTGGGCGCCGCGGTGTCCTTGCTTGATGTTGCGTAGTTTTCAAGCCAGCGCTCATTGGCCGTGTATTCGGCAACCAAGCCGTTGCTCATCTGCCGCTTGACGGTCACGCGGCACCATTCGGGATAAGTGACCTCTACACCGCTCAGCTTCGCAGTTACTGGCGGGCCGTATTCCGGCTCGCTGATTCCGGCGTACTGGCCGGTGCGTGCCGCCTGGATGCGGTAAAGGCCGATGCCGGGCATCACCGTGTCCTGCATCTTTTTCGTCTTGGAGTTCCAGATCGGAACGATGTGCACCGGCTTCAACATCGGGTCCAGGAGTGCGGCCTGGCAGTAGGCCAGGACCATCACAACCGAGTTCTTTTCAGCGCCGGGGTAGAGGCTGCTGCTCAGCACTTCAACGAGCGCGGCCTCCGACATTGGAGGTGTGTTGTCGTCCTGCTTCATTACTGCGGACATGGGGAATCCTTGCCGCGATGCTCGCAGCGATAAAAGGGGAAGGGGAAATAAGAGTTGATAAACGTTCTTATTCGTATTTAAGATACGTAATAACATTTCAACTCAACGCAAGGAGCCTCACCTATGAAAGTGCTGTCCTCACTCAAAGAAGCGAAAAACCGTCACCGCGACTGCCAGATCGTTATGCGCCGTGGCCGGATCTACGTGATCTGTAAATCCAATCCAAAATTCAAAGCGCGGCAGGGCAGTGCGAAGAACAAGAACAAGGGGAAAGGCTGATCAGTCTGCTTGCTGATCCTGCTGCTGAACCCGGTAGCGCAGGACCTGGAGCACTCGACCGCCGTAGCCTGGTTCTGCGAATTGCTCAACCGGTGGACCGAAGAAACCACGTCGTTCGGCCAGGCTGTAGGCCTCGCGCAGGTTGTGAGCGCTGATGTCTTCAAGCTGCTCGTCGATCAGGGATCTAACCGGTGTGGTACTCATTGAATCTCCTTACGCCGCCGGCTGACATCCAGTAGACGGGCGCTATACCAGTGGAATTCTTCTGCGTTGATGGCGCCGGAAGTAAAGTGTCGGACGATCAAACCCTCGGCTAGGATCTCGTCGAGCGCTGGCTTGTCTGGATCTTCAAGAGCGAAAAGCGCTTTATCGATCTCAACGTATGGGCTCACAGTTCGTTGTCCTCGGCCTGGGCGATAAGAGCGTCATCAACCAAAGGCTGAAGTAGGCGTTCGGCAATCTCGCCAAGCTTCCCAAGTGAGTGGTCACTCTGGCCGAGCAGCTCCAATGCTTCCGATTTCACCCTTGAGCCCGCCATCCCAGCGATCAGTAAGTAGCCCAGGGCTGGAGCATCGACGCCGCAGTCGGCAAGTAGGTCGTTGGCGTACTCATCGACAGCCAGTGCGAACTGGTAGGCCGTGACGCCTTGTTGGGGGTGCGAGTGGCGCTTGAAGATCACGCTGCCACCTCTGGCAAGCTCTTCGGCTGCGTTGTACAGCCATTCGCTGCGAGCCAATTGCTGAGAGGTTTCGCTCACCGGAGGCTGCATTTGTTCGTCGTGCTCAAACTGAGGTTTGCGTAGTGCTGACATGGTCGCCTCCAAAGTGGCGGGTTTTTCACCTGTATTCGTCAACACTCATGCCTCCCGCTGGTTGCCGATGGGCGCGGGGTGAGTGCTGACGTAATAGAGGTGGGGAAGGGTGCCGGTCTTTCCCGGCTGTCATAGCGTTGGTTGTTCAGTCGTAGATGCCGTAGCTGAACTCATCCTCATCGCAGTCGACAATGATCTTCGAAGAGCCGAAGTAGAGCGCTGCGACCATCTTCTCGAATGGAGAGCGGAATCGCAGGGTCTGGCTGATCTTCTCGCCGTCAATTTTGGCGGAGTACACAGTGCCAACCTCACGCCCCTTTTCGTCACGATCCTTGCCGTTACGGTCGAAGCTAATGTGGATGGCGTTGTCGAGCATGTATTCGCTGCGCTCAGAGCTTCTGGAGTAGCTCGAAGCACTGTGGTCTTTGGGCTTCTTATCGAAGTAGATATGCAGGCCGCCATAGTCAGACGGCTGGAAACGAATGTCTGGATGCTCCCAGTGCTCCTCTGCGGCGGACTCTTTATGGTCCTCGACGAAGGCTTCCATCAGGGCCTCCAGGCTGATCACCTCAGGCATCGCGTCCTTGTCTAACACCTCGTCGATTTGCTGCTGCGCCAGGCGCACCATGTCGGCCTCGACGCCGCTGTTTTCCCACTTCTCTTTAAGAGCGGCCGCAATCATGGCGTTGTAGCGCGTCAGTTCAAAAATGGTGGTCAGGTTGGCCGGAAGCGCAGCCTTGATCGCCTCCTCAACTTGCTTGCCCATGTCGCCATAACGGCCGAAGCAGTTGTCGACCACACTGGTGAACATCTTTTTGACGTGCTCGTCGATGATTTCGACTGGCTTGTCGCTGTTTGCAAAAGCGGTGACTCGCTCGGCCAGCAGCGCTTGAAGTGTTTGTTCGCTCATTTGAGGCTCCGTGCTTGATCGGTTGTTTTCCCAATGCCCACCGCTCTAGATGGGCATCAGTGAAAAGGTCCGTCATGCTGCGAACAGCTCTTGCTGGTGTGGTTGAGGCGAACAGCGCTGGAGTCCGGCGCGTATTGCTGACTCCAGCAGTTGGGCGTCTTGCTCAAGCTCAGGGAATTGCCCGGCAAATTCGCTAACCGCGCTGCGCAGCCCGGCTGCCTCACGCTGCAGAGTTGGAATCACGATGCTGATCATGTTGCCGATCGTGCGCAGATCCAGGCTGCACTCCCGGCAGAGCCAGATGTAATCGAGCATGTACTTGGGCATGTGCTTCTCCTTCTATCGGGACACTGCTCGGATGGTCGACAACGGCACTTTGGCTTCGATCATTCGAGACAGACTGTAAGGAACCGTGCTGCCGCTCTGCTTAGCAAGTCGGCATTGTTTGCGGCATTCCTTGTCGGCGGCTTCCTGGTTGTTTGCGCATCCGAACTTCGGCATTTCGTTTACTCCGTTGATTTTCCGGATGACCCTGTCGCCAAGGTCATCGAGGAAATCTGTTTGCCGTGACCCGCTACTGGCGTCGGTCCCCGGCTTGAATCAAATGTTCTTCCAGCCGCGGGCCTTTCGGCTTGTTCTCCCGCTGGATAACTGTTCTTGGCGCTTTACGCTGCACGCCCGGGTCAGTTGCCAACCCTCTGAACCGTTTAGGCCGGTTCATCGCTGCCTTTGAATCTGGGCCGGTGGTGATCCGGCAAGGGATGTAACCAAAGAGCGGCGGGCGGAGGCCCTTTGCAGTGGCTGTGTGTCGCTGCGATGGACTAAATATAAGCTAGCTTATTTTGTGCGTCAATAAGGATGCTTATATATTTTCATGCGAGCGATAAAAAGCCCGCTCAACGGCGGGCTCTTTTATGAGTCGCAGTACTCGCGCCAGCCGATCCTGACGGCGCCATCATCTAGATGCTCGATCCTTATGCCGGCTGTGTCGCCAATATCCTGGATGACCCGGTGCCAGGCTTCAGGGCTTTCGTCGTCGCGCCTGGAAACCTCGACCAACTGAACCCGCTGGACACGGTGAGAGGCGATCAATCCTTGAAGGCGGCGACCCACAAGCTCGTAGGAATTTCTCGGTTTGGGTGTGGGGTATGGTGCCTGGTTCATGCTTCGCTCCTTGCGAACACTGTATGTATACACAGTATTGATGCTGTCATGTGTTGGCAAGAGGGCGGTAAGAAGTTTCATGCACAAATGCATAGGTTGTTCCCTGCCTGTCGCCTGTGCAGATTCTGCGAATGAGGAGCAGCAAGGAAGCAAGCGAAGCAAATACTGCTGTGACCCAACAAAGGATTTGATTGATAGCCCATCAGTGTTGATCATCAGTCGCTTAATTAGGATGGAGCGGTTATGACTCAAGCAAGGAAGATCTCAGTATTCGTCTTATTGGGGCTCCTCAGCTCCTGCACGATAACAGGACCAAAATTCACGCCACTTGAAAACGTAGATTCTCAGCGCGGTGTTATCTATGTCTACAGGCCCAGTAACTACGATATGGGCCTAATGTCCGCCTTGATTTCCTTGGATGGAAAGCAGGTAGCATCTCTAGAGAACGGTGGCTACGTAGCCGTGCCTGTAGCGCCAGGTCAGCACACTATCACTCAGAAATGGAAAGCGGGAATTCTGGGGAACTCCAATCTTGAGAGCGGCACCACCACCACTATGGTTGAAGTGCAAAGCTCGGGTGCCTCATACGTCAGCCTCACATCCAGCGGCAAGAGAGTGGAGGCACACCGATTCAATGCGGTTGCGGTTGAGCTGAAATGGCAACTGAATCAAGTCTCTGCCGATCAAGCATTGCCCGAGATTTCTCAATGTAGAAAGGTTGAGGCGATCTAGCTCTAATCGGAGCGCAATAAGTAAAGGCAAATTGCAGACAAAGAAAAGCCCGCGATGGGGAGTAGCGGGCTTAAAGGGATGTTCTCTAGGAGCTGTGGTAACCATAAGCGCCCGACTGTGAAAGGGATGTGAAAGGTTGCGCTCAGTAGGACGTCGCGATTGCCTTGGCGAGTTGCATATCGGACATGAGGGGCGATCTATAGCTCAATCGGTAGTGTCGTGATGCTTGCTCAAACTGTGCACCGCGAATCTCGCCGTCCGAACCGATGAACGCCAGAGCGTCGGTCTTGGCTGACTTGTAAACTTTTGGCGGCTCGGTCGTGAGAGATGTGGTCGCCCCAAATAAAATTGTTGGCGCGGAAATTGTGAGAAATATCGCGGCAGCGATAGGGTTGGCGCCATCACCTGATACGGCCTGTGTGCTGACCGATGCCAGTAGGGCTATCGCCAGGGTCTTCCATGAGTCCATGCTTCGTTGCGTCCGTTGCGTTCAGAGGGCGCCACCATAGCAGAGCAGGACGCTAGCCAGATACAAGAAGCCCGGCGCAGGGCCGGGCTCGATGATGGCTGCTTATGCTGCTACCGCCAGGGTATCGGCTCTCACAAGCACCAGGATATTCACAAGGCGGCCTTCAGAAGGACTTTGCATTCGGCGTCGTATTTTTCACGCAGCTTGGCAGTGCTAGCTGGCGTCATCGGCCCTGGTGTCTCTTTGTGCAATTCCACCATTTTTTGCGCAACTTCTTCCTGGGCCTGCGGGGTGTAGCCAGCGTGCACCAATAGTACATAGGAGGCTCTTGAGGACTGACTGCGGCTTATGTCTGGCTGGTCACCAGCTACTGAAAGCACTTCGTAGTAGGCTGCGCAGTGGATGTCTCTTTCTTTTTTGGTGTCGGCTTGGGCTGTTAAGGAAGTGCAGGTGAAGATGGCGCATAAGGCCATTGGCATCGAGGATAGGCGCATGAAAACGAGTCCATTCGAGAGGGGAGCAGATTTTATCAGCACAAGGAGGAGAAACAAGAAGCCCGGCGCTGGGCCGGGCTTCGATTCAATCGGAGTGTTGAATTGGAAGCTTTAGCTGAGCGCCAGAGCGGCGATGGTCAAGCACTTCCAAAACTTGGTGCTCAGCCTTCAGCTGATCGCCTACGAGGGTTTTTATCTCCTTTAGGCGAACCTTCAAGATATCGCCCTTGCCAAATCGCAGATCGCCGCTCTCAATCATCGAAAGGAAACTTGGATCAACAATTGATGCGTAGAACGTGGACGCACCATCGTGGAATCTCCATTTATTTTCGTCGCGGAAGGCGATGTTCACCAACTGAAGGCTGGCCACTCGCTCGCTTTCATCAAGTCGTTCCTCTTCCTGCTCGGGAGCGATGAAGTTTTCGGCTTCCGTTTCTGATGCCGCTACGAAATCGCCATCAGGCTCGCGAATGGCGAAGTAATCAACTCCGGGGCGCTGGAGTGGTTTGTGCACTACGTCTTGGAAAGCCTTGCGTAGCTTCCAATTTCGGAACAGCGCTAACACCTTTTCCTCGGTGTCGAAATGCTCCTGATCGCAGAAAACCCTGACAACCCCGTCGCTAAGGATTTCAACTTTTGTGATATCTCGATTGCGCACCCACTTGATGAGCTGAAAAACACCCCTCGTTGTTAGGCTCGTAAAGCCGAGCAGGGCGATCAGATTCGCCGCTGCGGTAACCGGGCTACCGGCAAAAAGATCCTGGGCTTGCTGAATCAGACTCTGCGTTACGCCAAGATCAATTCCAAAACTGCCAGTTTTAAAAGATCCTTTGACGCTGACTGAGAGCTTGGTTCGGCCATCGTTGAGCGTGGCATTTGCCTCTTCGAAAAGCTCCCCGAGAGCCAGAAGGGCGGGCGCAAGATCCCGCACCTCCATCTCGCTGGATTGAAGGGCTGGTCCGTCATATACGATTTGCAACGATGCTTTGCTCATGTCTTCCATTGTTGCTTCCATGCGTGATTCTGTCTATTTCAGCCTACGGCTATCGGTCCGAAACCAAAACTCTTTACAGATCCCCGTCGCCCCACTTAGTCACACCGCGCCCGCACAATCCTCCCCGCCTTCACCTCATCCGCTTCTATAGAAGTGATTCAGCGCTATCAGCTCAACCACTGCCACGAAAACGCAGAGCACAACGAAACCTGGGCTGAAGACTCGCTTGCGATGGGATGAACTGCCGTCCGGCCAAATGCCAGCTTCGGCTGTGAAAACCAGCATGAGCGCCAGCAGAGCATAGGTCCACACCTTGCTCCAGAAGCTCTGCTCTCGCCATGAGCTCGACGGTTTTCCAAGGGCGGAGGGCATCAGTAAAACTTCTGCAGCGCCTGCACAACCACGCCCACGATCCGACAGTTCTCGTCGACCGCCTCGATCGGGTAGCTCGGGTTCAACGGTTTCAGGAACAACCGGCCGCCATCGCTGACCAGCTTCTTGAACGTCGCCTCATTGCTATCCGGTAGCTTGGCGACCACGAGCTTACCTGGTGCAACTTCAGCCTCAGTGTCCACAAGGATCAGCGTGCCTTCGGTGATGCTCTGGCCGGCGGGCGCCGTCATCGAGTCGCCTTTGACTGTCAACCAGAAAGCGGGGCCTTTGGCGTCGTACTCCGAAAACTCATACGTGTCCGAGATTCCGGTCGGGTAGGGCTCAACCGCCTCGGCCCAGGATCCGGCAGACACCCAACTGATCACTGGATAGCGGAAGCTCTGAGGATTCTGGGCAGTCAGCGATACGTTCGACTCTTCCTTTTTTGAGTCAATGACCATGGGGCCAATATCGTCCGACAGCCAAATAGCACTCACGCCACATATGTGGGCGAATTTTGGAAGGTGTGCGCTTTGAAGGTTCTTGCCTGTCTCCAGCTGGGAGATCAGGGGCTGCTCAACACCGGAAACCGTCGCCAGTTTTGCCTGGGTCAGCTTCGCGTGTTTCCGCGCTTCTTTTAGACGTTCTGCAAGTGTGCTCATGCACATGAATTTATAAGTTCCCTTATTGGCTTGCAAATAAGCCTGCTTCTACATAGGATATAAGCAGGCTTATTAGGAGGGTTCTCATATGACCCCTATCGAAAGGCTCGTCGACTTCTTCGGCGGGCAAACCAAAACCGCTTTAGCGCTCGACGTATCCCAGGCGGCAGTTTCGTACTGGGTCGCGGGAATTCACCCAATGCGCGCAGAAAAAGCTTTCAGGGCTGAAGAGTTGACCGGCGGAAAGATCACAGCCCGTGAGCTGTGCATGCCCCAAAAGGGATCCCGATCCGCCGCATGACATCCCTGTCCCCCGTTCCATTGAAGCCAGATTAGAAGAGAGTAGTCCCCATGCATACGTCCAGTTCCAGACACACCGTACAAACCCGTGATCAGGTGCTGGTCGCCCACGCTGCAAACCAGATCGCACGCACCAGCTTGAGCCAGGACGACTTCGCTCAGGCGCTGAGCCGCGAGCTTCACCTTTCGTGCCCGGAGAAGGCCGTCGCCAAAGAGGTGCCGGACTTCGCCGCACTGACCACACAGAACGATGTTGCCGAGTTCGTTAAGGCGACCGGCCGCTGGCTCAAGCGTGTTCAGCGCTGGCTGTCCGGCGATCAGGAAATGCCGTCCTGGCTGGAAGAGTCGTGGGTCAACGCCCTTGAGCCTGAGTTCCGCGACCACTGTGTGAACGAACTGGCGAGCCGCCATGGCCTCACCGGTGCCCGCCAGATGACTAGCGACCAATGCGCGAACAAGAGCTTCGGCGCGCTGATCCGGGCGCTGGGCGATGTGATCGACACCGGCAGCGAAGTGTTTGACGACCAGGTGATGTGCGAGCAAGACCTGCCGCACTTGCCCGCGTTCGCCAAGCAGTGCCGTCAGGTCGAAGCGAAGGCGGGGGAGCTGGGGCGCAAGGCTGAGCAGTTGATGAAGGACGCCCGGCCGGATTTGAAATCCATCGCCTGAATTACAGGCACAAAAAAGCCGACGGTCGAGGTCGGCTTCTTCTACAGCGGTAAGCGAGAGAAATCATGCCAAACATTGTTCCGATACACAACCCTCGGGGGTTCACCCGAATGGACAACCAGATGATGGATGGCTTGATGGCCATCGATTTGTCGGCGCGCGAGATGAAGATCGTTTTGTACGTGGCAAAGGCCACCTTGAACTTCAGCACGGGTGCCCATCGCATCCCAGCGGTCGATATCGCTAAGGCAACCCACATCCACCCTGACACGGTGTCGAAGGCAATCTCCGGCCTGCTGCGCCGTCGCGTGCTGTATCGAGAGGGCGGTGCACGCGGTGATATCGGCGTTTGCGACCCAAAAGAGTGGATCTTCGTCGTAGAGCCGAAACAGACCATATCGTCTGATTCGGCTCAAGTGGTCCGAATCGGCTCAGCCGCGAAACAGACCAAAACCGACGACTCCCTTCTTTATACAAAGAAAGAACCCCTATTAACTCTTTCTACGAAAGAGATTAATCCGCCCCAGGAGCCAGCCGAACCTCCAAAGCCTGATCGCAAGGCTCCGTTCGGCATGGCCCAGTTGCTGGCCGACAACCCGCACAGCGTTCCGGAGCAACTGCTGGCCGACTGGCTGACCCAGCGCAAGACTAAGCGCGCAGCGGTGACCTCCACCGTCTGGTCAACCGTGAACGCCGAGTTGGCCAAGTGCGCCGAGGCTGGTATCACCGCAGACGTTGCAATTACCGAAGCGCTAAATTCTGGCTGGCAGGGCTTCAAGGCGTCTTGGGTGATTAAGCGTTTGGCGGAGTCCGCACCGGTGACGGCCCCTCAGTCGCGCCACACCGGATTTGCTGAACGCAACTACACCGATGGCCTGATCCAGCGTGAGGATGGTTCCTATGCGATCTGAGCCAATTCCCCCAGCGCCTGAGCTACCGCCGGGCACCCGCATTCAGCCCGCTGAGTGCGAGACCCACGGCCAGTACGAACAGAAGGTCTTCCCAGTACTCGGCAAAGAGCTGAGAAGTGGTTGCCCTGAGTGCAGTCGGATCATTCGCGAGAAGGCTGAAGCTGCTGAGCTCGCCAACAAGGCGATGGAGCTACGCATGGCCATGGAGCGAAAGCTCGGCGCCGCGCTGATCCCCAAGCGATTTGCCGGGAAAACCCTCGATGGTTACGTCGCCGCCACGTCAGAGCAGCGCAAAGCGCTGAACACCTGCCGCCGGTATGCCGCTGAGTTCAAGCAGATCGCCGAGGTTGGCCGCTGCCTGCTGCTCCTGGGCAAGCCCGGTACCGGCAAGACGCATCTGTCCGTGGCCATCGCCAACGAGATCATGGCCAAGTCGAGCGCCACGGCGGTGTACCGCACCATCGGTTCCGTGCTGCAGGCGATCCGTGCCACGTACGACCGCACCAGCGAACTGAGTGAAAGCCAAATCCTGTCGAGCCTGATCAGCCCCTCGCTGCTCATCCTCGACGAGATAGGAGTGAGCAAGGAAAAGCCCAGCGACTTCGAGCTGACCACACTTTTCGCAATCATCAACGGTCGGTACGAGCAAATGCGACCGACTGTGGTCGTCTCGAACCTTGATGCGAAGGCGCTGCCAGATGCACTCGGTGAGCGCTGCATTGATCGGTTGCGGGAGGGTGGGGTAATCGTCATCCCGTTCGAGTGGGAATCGCAGCGCGGCAAGGAGGGGGTTTGACATGACCAAGCTGGCAAAGCCTCGCCCAATGCCTGTGTACCTGGTGCTGCGCCGCCTGGTAGATCCTGCCACCGGCAAGGAGGTGGCAGCGTTCGTGCCGTCCTCCGACGCCGACCGATCGATCCTGCGCGAGCGTGAATTCAAGATGAACGCGAAGATCCGTGCCGACCTCAAGCAGCCACGTAATCCACGGTTCAATGGCTTGGTCCATGGCCTGGGCCGAGTGTTGAGCCAGAACATCGATAGGTTCTCTGGCAAGCAGTCACACGACGCCATCAAGGCGTTGCAACTGGAGTCTGGCGTGTACTGCGACGAGGAACTGTTCGACATTCCCGGCCTGGGCCAGCTCACCCGCAAGACACCCCGCAGCCTTTCCTACGATTCGATGGGGGAGGAGACATTCCAAGATTTCTGGCGCCAGTGCTGTGCGTACCTGGTACTGCATGATTGGCCGACTCTCACGGAAGAGCGCCTTACCGAGATGGCGGAATTTGAAGCATTCAAGGAGGTTGCATGAGTCACGACAACGGATACGGAAAGCCTTGCCCTAATTGCGGCGAGCCTATGAGCAACATGCCAAGCCTGAACAAGCGCCAGTGCGCTACAGGCTGCAAGGAGAAGTTCGACTGGAAGCTGGCCCAGGGTCAGGCGCCATTGTTCGGTAACAACCGGCAGACAGCCAAGGAGGCTGTATGAAGCGCACCCCGCTGCAACGCAAAACCCCGCTCAAGTCTGGTGCATCACGCCGCAAGCGCTGCCCAGAGTGCCGAGTGATGTTCGCGCCTACCCGTGACTCGCAGGCGGTTTGCGGTGAGATCGAATGCGCGATTGCTCATGGACAGTCCGAGAGGGGGAAAGCGACGGCTCGCAAGGCGCTGGCAGAGGTAGGGCGCCGGGAGATCAAGGTCCGCAAGGAGGCCTTGAAGAGTCGTGCCGACCACATGAAAGATGCTGAGAAGGCCGTACGCGACTACCGACGCACCTATGAACTGAGTATTGGCAGTGGCTGCATCAGCTGTGGCGAGTCGCAGGAATCAATCCTTCATGCCCAGGGCTGGAAGACTGGCGGGGCATTCGATGCGGGCCACTTCCTTGGCAAGGGCGCCCGACCTGAGTTAAGGCTGGTGCCCACCAATATCTGGCTCCAGTGCAAAAGCTGTAACGCGGGTTCATCCAAGTTCGCCCGAAAAGGCGAAACGGTTTCCCAGGGCTTCCGTGCTGGGCTGATCGCCCGAATCGGCCTGGATGCGGTAGAGGCGCTGGAAGCTGACCACACGCCACGCAAAGAAACCGTAGAGCAACTGAAAGCCATCACCGCCGAATACCGGGCAAAGACCAGAGAACTCAAGAGGGCTGCAGCATGACCTATCGCAACGTTGTTTCAGCAGTAGTTCGAGCCCTTGCGGCCGAAACCATTAACTCCGCCGGCGGCTGCGACTTCGAGCCCAAGGTGCAGTGCGCCAAGCAAAAGGGCGAGATCGTCGGCAAGGAGGCTGCTTTCCTGACTGACTGCTGGGTGTTCGGGCGTCTGCACAAGGCGCTCACCCCTGCGCACTGGCGCGCGCTGGTGGCGAAGTACTCCACTCATGAAGAGCGCAAGCACGGCGCCATACTGGAGCTGCTGAGCTCTGTGAAGACGCCAGCGCCGAAACGCTTCCGGGAATGCGCGGTGCTGACCTGGGCCATTCCACCAGTTGCCGGTGCCGAAGGCAAGCGCTCCGCCGCGGTGCTGCCAGCCGCCTGGTACGACATCACCAATTGGGACAACGACGGCAAGCCAGAATCAACTCGGTACCGGTGGCGCTCAGGTATCCGCAAGACGCTGGATGACCAAGTAAACGAGGCACTCACCGCTGCTCAGGAACTCCTCGACGCAGAAGGGCTTATCGAAAGTTGTGCAGCGTAGCAAAAAGCCATTGCAATGAATGAGAAAGTGAGAGAGTATTTATCCATCCTGTCGATCTTGCGCGTTAACGGATCGATGAACCGAGTCCCTACCATAGGATCACCGGCAATTTTGACAGAGTGTTTGCTCGTAGCTGGCGCTGTTTTGTACCTGATTCTTGTAGTACTGAAGTATCTCGCTCAAAAACTGCAGCAGCCAAACGTAGTGGTTACGTCTACGAAGGAGGTTAGTGAAATGGCTAATATCGACACCGCGTTCCTCGACACCAGCATCAATGTTGGCGCCGGATTCGTAGCAAGCACCCTGTTCGCCGCTCTGATTTGAGTCCGAAAGGACTCCACAAACCCCGTCTAAACGACGGGGTTTTTTTATGACTGAAATTTACCTATAGCCAGGACAGTCTTTGGGAGGCTTGGACGTCGATAGCGGGTAGTGCACATACGAGAACAACACCGGCAGCCCGCGCAACCCGACCTCACTGTGCTTTCAAGGTGGTGAGAGATGTATCATTGGGCGTCGACGCTGGGATCGTCTTGGGCAGACAGCGCGGAAAAACGCGCCCACCTACCGCGGCGCGCACTGAGCAAGATCTTTTATTCCTGAATGTCCAGCTCCTGGAAGCCAGACGAGTACCTAGTCGCGAAATATCCTCGCGCTTGCAGTGACTGAAGGACGGCTGCGCGATCGAGCCCTGTTGGAATATTGGACAAATCAACCTGGCGCTGGAAAACCATCCCTTCTAGAAACTTTGAACCCTCCCCAGATATGCGGGGGATACCTTTTCCATCTTCAACGATTAGGGTGCGGTCTTGCACCTGAAAAATATCAACAAGCATTGTTGTGCCTCTTTCCATGGTGACGCCCTATGGCGCTTACCTGAAGTGCTTTGTTATCACGATTCTTTCAGTTTTTACAGGCTCGGCACTGGAAGATCCTTCTCATTCAGCATGCCCACGGAGTAGAGCGCATGGAGTATCTACAGCGCCTGCTCGACAAGATCGACAGGTTCGAATTGTTGATTGCGGGCCTGATTGGGGCTGTTGTTGCGAGCTGGTGGCATAAGGATGATTTGTCCGACTGGCGCGCCTGGATGGTGTTCTTGGTCACCGGCGTCGCCTGTTCGCTGTACCTGACGAGCATGGTAAGCGCGTACCTGAATGTCACTGAGCCGAAGATCGTCGCCGGGATTGGTTTCCTCCTGGGCACCTTCGGTGGCTCGCTCCTGGCAGCAATCAACCGAGCCATCAAAGCCGCTGACCTCTGGGCGCTTATTCGCCAGCGGTTCGGGGGAGGCAATCCACCATGAATCTTGAACTGATCAACTCCATCGCCTGCGGCCTGATCGCCTTCTGGGCGACCTGGTGCGTACTGAGCGGTAAGGTGAGGGACGGCATTCTCGGGAAGCTGATCTACACCGTGATCGCCATCACGGGTTTCGTCGTGTCGGTGCGGAGCCAGAACATCTTCTTCGGCCCGACCACCGCAGGCCTGACGCTTCATGTGTCCCTGGCCATGGCCGGTGCCCGCCACATATTCATGGTCACGTACTGGCAGACGGTGAAGGCTTGGTTGTGCCGGACATTGAACTGCGAGCATTGCATGAGCTGTCCGAAAGCGCCGGAAGTTATCGAGCGGCGCAAACAGTAATCCGCGCCACGATTTCGAATGCGCCAAATCGTGGCGCGCAATCATGAGGGATGCAGATGACGACCATTGCCTACAAAGACGGCGTGATTGCCTATGACTCCCAGGTAACCCGTGGTGATGTGATCACCTACGACGATTACGAAAAATGCCTTGAGCGCAACGGGGTGAAGTTCTTCTGCTCCGGCGCCGTCTCTGACTATCAGCGCCTGGTTGATGCTTACTTCGGCGCAAAGCCTGAAGGCAACATCGACGTTACGGCCATCGTGTTGGATGGTGAGCAGTTGATGCTGGTTGCAGTGGATGATGCTACTGGTCTGTGGAGGTCGCCGATAATGCTGGATCGCCCCTACGCCATTGGTAGCGGCACGCCCTACGCGTTCGCCGCAATGGACATGGGCGCGACTGCTTATCAGGCGGTAGAGATGGCTGCCAAGCGCGACACCAGCACCGGCGGCACGATCCGTACTGTAGTGCTGGCCGAGATTCTAGAGCCAGGTAACGCGGACGTTGGTCAGGCGCATACGCTCTAAAGATTCTTCGAGACTCTTGGTCCCGACGATTTGGTTACCTTTACCCCCAAGCTTCACGTTCATCAGCAACTCATGAGCATCCACCCGTTCAGGAGCCTCGCCTTGAATTGTCTGCGGTGCATTCATGTGCTCATAGGTCAATTCGTACTTGTGCATTATTTATCTCGGTAAGGGCTAATGGTAGGTGTGCCGCAGGTGAGTGCGGCACTGATGATCAG
Source organism: Pseudomonas sp. FJ2-5-13 (assembly GCF_029201605.1). Taxonomy (NCBI): domain Bacteria; kingdom Pseudomonadati; phylum Pseudomonadota; class Gammaproteobacteria; order Pseudomonadales; family Pseudomonadaceae; genus Pseudomonas; species Pseudomonas sp. FJ2-5-13. Next base: position 3,513,439 of record NZ_CP104045.1, on the reverse strand, counting down.
CTTCGGAAGGGTTCTACTTTCTGGGGCATAGCTGGGAACCACAGCCAGTCGCCCTCTTGCACTGGGTTGTTGAAGTTGCGCTTCACCTCGAACACCCGATCATCCCCGTTGCTTCCGGTTACCGAAAGGATGTGCGCCGATTGCCAGCCCTTGAATGGTTCGGTCTTCAGACCAAGCCAGCCTGCGCGCAGCACCACGGCGCTGGTATTGTCTGCGCCGGTGTAAATGGTCCGTTCGCCTGGGTTAAAGGTGAACGGAACACCGATCAATCGAACCGTTTCATGATCTGAATAGACCTCAACATCTGCAGTAGCTAAGCCCATGTTGCTTTCCTTGCTGACGGAATGATCTTCACCAATACCGGCAACGCGCCACTATTTCAAGCCTAAGGTGAATCATGGATAGGCCATGCCCTCCAGCGTCACTGCTCGAGCTGTCCGATCTATCCGACTTTGGCATCCGCCTGACCCCAGCACCTGAGGTGTGGGAATGGCTCCAGGCAGAGATCCTCGCCGACACCGGCACCATTCACAACGAAGACCATGCTCACCTACTGGATGCAGACATCCGTGTGATGTGGGCGACTTCGAGCTTCGCCAAGCAGGGCCGCACAGTCCTGGGCCAGGCCGAACAGGTAGCGTTCCGCGCGGGTGGATGGCAGAAAGCCCGGATGGAGCAACAGATGCGTGATTGGTTCGGCGATGTGCCGGCCTTCATCATCACCTTGGCTGCGGACTACTGCGCCCAGTGCAGCGACCTTGCGTTCTGCGCGCTGATCGAACATGAGCTGTATCACCTAGCTCACGCGACCGACAAGTACGGTCAACCAGCATTCACCCAAGACGGTGCACCGAAGATCAAGCTGCAGGGCCACGACGTCGAGGAGTTCGTGGGTGTCGTCCGCCGCTATGGTGCAAGCCCTGACGTGCAAGCGTTGGTGGATGCTGCAAACAGTCCTGCTGAGGTGGGGAAATTGAACATTGCGAGGGCCTGCGGAACCTGTCTGCTGAGATCGGCCTGATTTTTGACAGGCTCTAGACGGATGAGAATTTATGGCAGCCCTGAAAAATGAGGTGAAGAGCTTCATCGTTCAGGCGCTGGCGTGCTTTGACACCCCCTCCCAGGTGGTGGAAGCCGTCAAGAACGAATACGGGCTTGTGGTGAGCCGCCAGCAAGTGGAGACGCACGACCCAACCAAGTCTGCAGGGAAGGGGCTGGCGGTGAAGTGGGTGACCCTGTTCCACGATACCCGGAAGCGGTTTCGCGAAGAAACGGCAGACATCCCGATTGCCAACCGTGCCTTCCGTCTCCGTGCCATGAACCGGTTTGTTGAAAAGGCCGAGTCGATGAAGAACATCGGCCTGGCCATGCAGATCCTGGAGCAGGCCGCTAAGGAAACCGGTGACATCTACGTAAACCGGGCCAGGAAGGAAGAAGCCGGCGACGAACCAGTGATCCCGACCCGAATTCAGGTCGACGTGGTGGATGCGAGGAAGCCGAATGCCGAGCCTTAACGTTCCGCAGGCTCAGTTCCTCACGCTGCCCCACAAATTCCGCGCGTTCGTTGCCGGGTTCGGATCAGGCAAGACCTGGGTAGGCTGCTCAGCACTGAGCAGGCACTTCATGGAGTGGCCTGGCGTAAACGCTGGTTACTTCGCACCGACTTACCCGCAGATCCGGGACATCTTCTATCCGACCATGGACGAGGTGGCCTACGACTGGGGGCTGAAGACCAAGATCAACCAGGCAAACCACGAAGTTCACATCTACAGCGGCCGGCAATGCCGCGGCACTGTGATTTGCAGGTCGATGGAGAAGCCGCAGACGATTGTCGGTTTCAAGATTGGCCATGCCCTGGTGGATGAGCTGGACGTGCTGACCGCGGTCAAGGCGCAGCAGGCCTGGCGCAAGATTATTGCCCGGATGCGCTACAACTTGCCTGGGCTGAAGAACGGGGTGGACGTCACCACGACGCCGGAAGGCTTCAAGTTCGTCTTCCTGCAGTTCGTGAAGCAGCTGCGCGACAAGCCATCGCTGAAGGAGATGTACGGCTTAGTCCAGGCAAGCACGTTCGACAACGAGCTGAACCTGCCGGATGACTACATCGCCTCCCTGATGGAGTCGTATCCGCCGCAGCTGATCATGGCGTACCTCAAGGGCCAGTTCGTCAACTTGACGTCCGGCACGATCTACACAGCCTACGACCGCAAGCTCAACGGTTGCTTCGACACCGTGCAGCCCGGCGAGCCTCTGTTCATCGGCATGGACTTCAACGTCGGCAAGATGGCGGCGATTACCCACGTTAAGCGCGACCAAGGGTTGCCCAGGGCCGTGGATGAGTTGATCGACGGCTACGACACACCCGACATGATCCGGCGCATCAAAGAACGCTATTGGCAGCACGATGGGAATGACTTCAAGAAGACGTGCGAGATCAGGATCTACCCGGATGCCTCGGGCGACTCGCGCAAGTCTGTGAACGCCAGTATCACAGACCTGGCCATGCTCAAGCAGGCCGGGTTCGCGGTCATTGCTCCAGCGGCAAACCCGCCGGTGAAAGACCGAATCAACGCAATGAACGCCGTCTTCTGCAATGCGCAGGGCGAGCGCCGCTACCTAGTTAACCCGTTCACCTGTCCAACCTACGCCGACGGCCTGGAGCAGCAGGTGTGGGGCGCAAACGGGGAGCCAGACAAAACCGCCGGTATCGATCACGCGAACGACGCCGGCGGCTACTTCATCCACCGCGAGTACCCGATCATCAAACCGGTCACCGCTATCAAAATGGGATACGCCCGATGAGCAACGACGTCTCCTTCAAGCGGACGGAATACACGGCAGTATTGGACCGATGGGCGACCGTTCGCGACGTGTGCGCGGGCCAGCACCGGGTTGTCGATCGATTGCCGTACATCAACGCACACGATAAGTCGCCGGAGAACGAAGATCGGAACCGGGCTTACCGCGAGCGAGCGGTGTTCAAGAACGCCACCGGGCACACCCGAAACGGGCTGCTGGGCCTGGCCTTCCACAAGGATCCAACGCTGACGGTCCCGAAGAAGCTGGAATACCTGCAGGACAATGCCAACGGCTCCGGGGTGAGCATTTACCAGCACTCACAGGGCACGCTTGAGAAGGTGCTTGAAGCTGGTCGCCACGGCCTATACGTCGATTATCACCAAGACGATGGTATAGGCGGGCACTCGGTGATCCTGTCCTATTGCGCTGAAGACATCATCAACTGGCGCACGGGCATGGTGAACGGCCATAGCGTGTTGACGCTGGTAGTGCTGCACGAATCTCCAGAGATTCGTGACGGATTCGGCTACAAGACGGCTGAACAGTACCGGGAATTGGCGCTGGAGGATGACGGCTTTGTTTGCCGCGTCTGGCGCCGGTCCGGGCCGAAAGGTGGCGGGCCGCTGACTGTCATCGAAGAATTCAAGCCGGAAGGCGTTACGGGGCGCCTCAAAGAGATTCCGTTCACCTTCGTCGGCGCTCAGAACAACGACCCAAGCATTGATGAGTCGCCGCTCTACGACATCGCCATGATCAACCTGGGCCACTTCCGGAACAGCGCCGACTATGAAGACAGTGTGTTCTGGTGCGGGCAGGCTCAGCCGTGGATCAGTGGGCTCGACGAGTCCTGGCGCGACTGGATGGAGAAGAACGGCATCTATGTCGGTTCCAGAGCCCCGATGATGTTGCCGGTCGGAGGCGCTTTCGGCTACGCCCAGCCTGCACCGAATACGCTGGTCAAGGAGGCCATGGCTGACAAGAACCAGATGATGATCGAACTGGGTGCGCGGATGGTGGTGGCGTCACTTGCCACCAAGACCGCTACCGAGTCACGCGGTGATCAGTCGGCCTCCACATCAGTCCTGGCTGGCTGTGTTGCCAACGTCAGCGAGGCCTACACGCGAGCCATTATGTGGTGCTGCGCCTACATGGGCATCGCTGACAAGAAGGTCGCCTACCAGGTGAATCAGGAGTTCGTCGAGCTGACGGCGGATCCGCAGATGATCACGGCCTTGGTTGGCTTGTGGCAGAACGGCGGCTTCGCGAAAGCTGACCTGCGGGCGTACTTGCGCAAGCTGGGGCTAATCGCGCCAGAGCGGACTGACGAGCAGATCGACGGCGAGCTGGAAGAGCAGGGCGATGGTCTGGGCCTAGACGACGAGGACATTGTAGATGGCGGCAAACCAAGCAATCCTTGATGCCACGATTCGCCACGCGGTCTTCCTCGAAAAGCTAAAGGCCGGAGAGGTGGGCAAGTTCGCTCCCTTTCTCAAGGAGATTGACCGCTCGATCCGTGACCGGCTCACCCAGTCGGACCTGACCGAGTACAACGTAAAACGTCTGGAAGCGCTGCTGAAGGAGGTGGATAGCCTGCTGCTGGGCATCTTCGATCGCTATAGCGCGCAACTGAACCTCGACCTGGTGGACATCGCCAATTACGAGGCCGAGTTCGAGGCGACCAGTCTTGCCAGGTCGGCACCGGTTGGCGTGTCGCTCGACGTCGTGGCACCGACGGCCGCTGCAATCCGTACCGCAGTGCTGACGAACCCGCTCAGTGTGCGCGGCACCGGTGGCGGAAAGCTGCTTAAGGCGTTCATTAAGGGCTGGACCAGTGCGGAGCGTGAGCGCGTTACGGGCACGATCCGGCAGGGCTTCTTTGAAGGGCAGACGAACTTCCAGATTATCCGCAACATTCGCGGCACCAAAGCAGCAGGGTACAAAGACGGCATCCTGGCCACCACCAACCGCAATGCCAGCACGGTGGTGCACACCGCTATTCAGCATGTGTCGTCCCAGGCTCGTATGGAGGTGGCAAAGGCCAACACGGATATCGTCGAAGAAATCCAGATGGTGGCGACGCTGGACAGCAAGACAAGCCAGCAATGCCGCTCGATGGATAAGCGCAAGTTTCCGGTGGATTCCGGGCCGAGGCCTCCATTCCACCCGAATTGCCGTACGACCTTCATCCTGCTGACCAAGCTCAGTGCCATGTTCGCCAAGGGCGCTACCCGTGCCTCAGTAGGTGCCAATGGCGGCCAGCAGGTAAGTGCCGACCTCGATTATTACCACTGGCTCCAGCAGCAGCCGGCTGCGTTCCAGGACGTTGCTATCGGCCCAGTCCGGGCCAAGCTGTTCCGGGAGGGAGGATTGACGGTGGAGCGCTTCGCCGAACTGCAGCTTGATCGCAACTTTGCGCCGCTGACCTTGTTGCAAATGAAGGGGCTGGAGCCGCTGGCGTTCGAGCGTGCGGGAATCTAAAAAAACCATGCAAACCCCGCCCAAGTGGTGTGTTTTTTAGGTGGTAGCCTTCTGATGAACTATCAAACGAAGGGCAGCACACATGGAAACAGCATTAGAACGAAGCACCAGGCTTGCAATTGAACTGACTATCAACAGTCTTCGAGCAATGTCAGAGACACTTTGGATTACGGGAGATATCCCGGTGGACGATTGTGCACTGGAATATCCAGACGAACTGATACAGAAGGTCAGAGACGCAGCTGAAGCATCCGGTTTCGGGTGGGTGCAGCTTGACCTGGCGCTGAGCATTAAATGCATACGGATCAATGGACCAAAAGAGTGGGCCAGGCAATAACCAGTTTGGGCCAGCCTGAATGACAGCCTCGGTATATCCGGGGCTTTTTTACGCCTGCAAAGCGGGCAACACATACCCAAGGGGTACATCAACGTGGCAGAAGAGAACGAAATCGACCTGGAAAACCCGGCAATCAAGGCCGCTATCGCGACTGCCGTTGAAGCATCCGTTTCGGGTTTGAAAACCAAGAACTCAGAGCTGCTGGGCAAGCTGAAGGAAACCTCCGGCAAGCTGACCCAGTTCGAAACCCAGTTTGAAGGCATCGACATTGACGCAGTCAAAGGCCTGCTCAGTCGCGCCGGGCAGGACGAAGAAACCAAGCTGCTGACCGAGGGCAAGGTGGACGAGGTATTCAATAAGCGCACCGAGCGCCTGCGTGGCGAGCACGACAAGCAGCTGAAGACGCTCGCCGGTCGCGCTGAGAAGGCTGAAGCGTTCGCCGCCAAGTTCCAGGGCAAAGTCCTGGGCGACTCGGTACGTGGTGCAGCACTGAAAGCCGGCGCATTGCCGGAAGCAACCGACGACATCATCTTGCGCGCCAAAGGCGTGTTCTCACTGAACGAAGAGGGCGAAGCGGTCGCTGTTGACGAGAATGGCCAAACCATCCTCGGTAAAGACGGCAAGACCCCTCTGACTCCGCTCGAATGGGCCGAGTCTTTGCGCGAAAGCGCACCCCACCTGTGGCCAAGGGCTTCAGGGACACATGCCCCGGGCGGGGGCGGCGGCCAGGCTGCATCCAAGCGCTCCGAAATGACCTCCGAGCAGAAGCGCGACTTCCAGCGCAAGCACGGCCAAACCGCATATCTCGCATTGCCCAAGTAAGGGGAAAAAACTATGCCAACGACTGTAAACAGCGACCTGATCATCTACAACGATGAGGCGCAAACCGCATACCTGGAGCGCATCCAGGATAACCTGGACGTGTTCAACGCCTCGTCCAACGGCGCGATCGTCCTCGACAACGAACTGATCCAAGGCGACTTTCGCAAGCGTGCTTTCTACAAGCTCGGCGGCGGTCTGGAACACCGCGATGTCAACTCCGACGGCAAGGTCACCGCGAAGAAAATCGGCGCCGGCGAAGCTGTAGGCGTCAAGGCTCCGTGGAAATACGGCCCGTACCAGACCACCGAAGAGGCGTTCAAGCGTCGCGGTCGTGCAGTAGATGAGTTCTCCCAGATCATCGGCGCCGACGTAGCTGATGCGACCATCGAGGGCTTCATCGAGTACGCCACCGGCGCTCTCAAGGCTGCCATCGGCTCGAACGCTGCCATGGTGGTGTCGGCCAACATCGAAACCGACGGAAAGAAGACCTTGACCCGCGGTATGCGCAAATTCGGCGACAAGTTCGGCCGTATTGCGCTGTGGGTCATGCACTCTTCGGCCTACTTCGACATCGTTGATGAAGCGATTGCGAACAAGGTTTACGAAGAAGCTGGCGTAGTGATCTATGGCGGCCTGCCTGGCACCCTGGGCAAGCCTGTACTGGTGACCGACAAGGCGCCGGTGGATGCGATCTTCGGCCTGCTGCCGAATGCCGTGGTCATCACCGAATCCCAGGCCCCGGGTTTCCGTTCGTACGACGTGAACGACGAGGAAAACCTGGCTATCGGCTACCGCGCCGAGGGTACCGTCAACATCGATGTGCTGGGTTACAGCTGGAAGGAAACCACCGGCGGCACCAACCCAACCCTGGCAGCCGTCGGCTCCGCTGCGAACTGGGTCAAGCACTCGGACAGCAACAAGGTCACCGCCGGCGTGATGATCAATCTCACCACTACGCCACCAGTCGGCGGCTGATAATCACCCCAGGAAGCGGCCAGCAATGGCCGCTACGGAGATTCCGATGGAACTCGTTTACACGAACCAGCTTGACGGCTTTCAGCCGAACAAGCGCTACCGCGTCCCAGGGCTATTCCGTAGCGTTGAGCGCGATGCGACCGCAGTAGCCGTGGTAGGTGACTATCCCGAGATCGTCACGGCGTACGAAGATGCCGGTGTCGACGTTGAGGTTGTTGAGTTGCCGGCGCCTGTTGCTGTCGGCACACAGGTGATCGCATCTGGCGAACTGTCCAAGCTGCTTGCCGATCTGCAAGGCGAGAGTGATGCAATGGTTCTGCTGGTCGACGGCCTGGAGGCTGGCGAAATCCACCGTCCAGAGGCTGGCGCACTGGCATTGCGCTTGTTTGAAGTGCTGGGCACCATCCACGCCTCGGCTGGAGAGCTGACCGCTGAGCGTGACGACCTGGTCCTGACTGTTGACGCACTGCGCGAAGAGATAGAGGCGCTGAAGAAGGCCTCGATCACGCCGCTGGCTGATGAGGCCGGTGAAATCGCGGTGCTGAAAGCGAAGCTCGATGAAGCCAAGATCCAGTATCGGGCCAACGCCTCCAAAGAATCCCTGGAAAAGCTCGTCGCCGAGCTGCCCAAGGCTCGATAATGCTGGCTGCCGGTGGCCCGGCGGCCGATCTCAAACCATTCCAGCGAGTTGACGCATGACACTCATCATCGAGGACGGCACCGGCAAGCCTGACGCCGAAAGCTACGCGAGCGCCGAGGATCTGGCCATTTATGCCGTGAAGTTCGGCACGGTCATCCCCGCAGGCTTTCCTGAGCAGGAAGCGTTGCTGCGCCGGGCCGCCTTGGCGATGGATAGCATGACCTGGAAGGGGCGCAAGATGAGCAGCGAGCAGGCCTTGTCCTGGCCTCGCCGGGAAGTGCTGCTGGATCGTGAGATCAAGCCGAACAACTACCTGCCGGCTCGCATTCAGTATGGTCAGATGGCCTTGGCCGCTGAGATCCATCAGGACGATATCGACCCGGTCGAGCAGCGCAAAGGTGCTGTGCTGCTGGATCGTGTAGAAGGGGCGGTGACGCGGCAGTATGCGGCGATCCCCTCCAGTAGCAGCCGGTTGCTACCGGCTGCGCCGGATCGGCCCAGCGCGACGCAGTTTGCTGATTACCTCCAGAAACGAGGATTGTTTTCTGTGAGGGTATAAAAGAATACTGGCAATGATACAAAAATATCTTGATGGGGTTTGTTTTGATGTATATCTTGGCGCCTCATTTCAGGAGTTAAGCCATGCTACCAAATCCAAAAAGCAGTAATTTCCGTTCAGCTCTCCGTAATGCTCGAAAAGATGCAGGCCTAACTCTCACCGAACTCGCTGATGCCGCAGGTATCTCCAAGGTAATGCCGGGCCGCTATGAGCGTGGCGAGTCCCAACCAACGATGTATACCTGGCAAGAATTGAACAAAGCTCTTTTTGAAGTTGATGACGAAGAAGTTGAAGCGGAAGCCAAGAAGCAGGACGTGGGCGAGTCTCTCTCTGAGTCGACGCTGGAGCAGATTCTAGAAGAGCTCAAAAGCCGTGGTTTTGGCACAGTGACATTGTCATATAGCTGATTTAACGAGCCCAGCCATCGCGCTGGGTTTTTCACATCTGGAGCCCCTATGGCCTTCTACGACGAAATGGCCGTGATGGCTCTGGAGATGATCACAGAGTTCGGCCAGCATGTGACCATCAGCAAAACTGAGCCGGGGGAGTACGACCCGGAGACGGGTGGCGAAGCGCCGGGCGCGACCGTCGAGCAAACTGCCCAGGGCATCCTGCTCGACTTCACCGGCATCGAATTCCAGAACAACAGCCTCATCAAGCAGGGCGACAAGAAGCTCAAGATCGCCGCGCAAGGGTTGACTTGGGTACCGGGTCTGCTCGACAAAGTCGTAGCCCAAGGCCGCACCTGGTCAATCGTGCCACCGCTGAAAGAGGTCAACCCGGCCGGGACGCCGATCCTGTATGAGCTGCAGGTGCGATCATGACGAATAAATACGCGAGCATGAACGGTAGCTTTGCCGAGAATATCCGCGACTTCGCCGAGCGCGCTCAAGCCGGTATTGATGCAACCATCCGGGAGATCGTCATCGAGATCGGCAGCAGCGTTATCCGCATGTCACCGGTGGGCAATCCAGAGATTTGGGCTGCGAACGTCGTTCACCGGCAGGCGAACAAGCGGGCCGCCGATGACTACGACTTCAAGGTCGCGGTCCGCAACACGATCATCAACCTCAGCGAATCGAACTTCACCAAAGCTGGCAAGCTGCGACGCGGCGTGAAATATGCCAAACCCCTGACCAAGACCGAGCGCGGCCAGAACTTCAACGTGAACGGCTTGGTGGCAGGCAAGGACTACGTTGGCGGCCGGTTTCGGGGGAACTGGCAGTTTTCCATCGGCACGCCGGCGGAGGGCACGCTTGACCAGGTCGATCCGGCTGGTGGCGTGACGCTGGCTAAGCTGCGACTTCAGGTCCAGGCACTGACGGCTGGCGAGACGGCCTACATCGTCAACAACCTGCCGTACTCTATTCCTTTGGAGTATGGACACTCCAAGCAAGCCCCAGGCGGTATGGTCCGGATCACCCTGGCCCGCTTCCAACAGATCGTCGACGAAGCCACAAGGAATAACCAGGTATGAGCCACGCCATCATTGCGTCTATTTACGAGGCCAAGCTGATTGCCTGGAGCAAGGCCCGGACGGAGCCGATCAAGGTTGTGTTTGAGAATATCCAGTATGACCCTGCGGACGGCGAGACTTACCTTCGTGCATTCGCGCTACCAGGCGATACCGCCAGTAGCACGCTTGCTGGCGACCATCGTGCGTTCATCGGCATCTACCAAGTCAGCATTGTGGCCCCGGCCGGCACCGGCAAGGCCAAGACGAACCCGCTTGTGGCTGAACTGACCGTGCTGTTCCCGCTGTATGCACGGGACACAAGGTCAGGCGTTACCGTGGTGAGCATGTCGCCTGTTGATCCTGGCCCGGGCATCACAGACCCACCAACATACACCGTGCCGGTTTCGTTCGATTATCGAGCAGACGTCATTTAGGCAGGATCCAGCGGGTGGGTAGGCGTCCCTTGATGGAATAGCATTTGCCACTTGCCAGCCTCAAGTTTCCAGATTGAGGATCTCCGCGCGTATTGCCTTGGTTCACCGTTACGGCTGGATTGGGAGGCTTCGTATACCAGTAGACAAGCGTCCTTGGAGATCACGGTCAGTTTGAAATTACGCGCCAAGATATCAACGCGAGACCTTTGAAGCGGCAAGCTTTCAACGGTATCAGCTTTTGAATAGAAGGCCCCTGAACGACCAATTTCATGGAAGTCTTTGTGCAATAGACGATTGAGTTGCTCAGGGTCATTTCGGACACTTGCTTGATGCAAGCTGATCTCCATGTCTTGAAGCAGGTTGAGTAGCGAGACCTCTGTCACCTTGGTTTTCCCCTTTGCTCCATTCCAGATTTACCTGATTAGCACTTCCACCGCCCATAGGGCAAACCCACTAACCCGCCTCTGTGCGGGTTTTGTCATTTCTGAAAAGAGGAAATACCCATGGCCGGCATCCAAATGCCCAACGGCGCCACCCTTGAGATTGCATCGACTTACGGCACGGCGATCCCTTTCACCGCCCTGACAAACGCCCATCCAGCCGTCGCGACCGCTGCGGCGCACAGCCTGGCCGAGGGCGACATCATTGCCGTAAATTCTGGCTGGACCCGCCTGGAAGGTCGCGGCGTTCGAGTCGGGGAGATCGCCAGCGGCACCTTCGCGCTGGAGAGCGTCAATACGACCAGCATTCAACAGTATCCCGCGGGCTCGGGGATTGGTTCCGTTCGTGAGGTGACGGCCTTCACCGAGATCTCGCAGATTACTGAAATGAATTCCAGTGGTGGTGATCAACAGTTCCTAACCTTCGGCTTCCTGGCTGACGATGATGATCGCCAGATGCCGACCACAAAGAACCCGATCACGCTGACCTTCACCGTCGCCGACGATCCGTCCAAGCCGTATGTGGCTGTCTGTGAGGCGGCGGACGATGATAAGCAGGCTCGCTTGCTTCGCCTGAACCTGCCGGGCGGTAGCAGCATTATCTACAACGGCTACGTGTCGATCACTTCGACCCCGACAATGTCCCGCAACAACCTGATGACCCGTGTGATCAGCCTGGCGCTGACCGGTCGCCCAACTCGCTACGCGGCCACGGTGTAATCCATGGCCAAGTTCAAATTGATCCAGAAACCGACCTTCAAGGCGCCGGTGATGATCCAGCGCGCGGGCTACAACGCTGAAAAGGTGGAGTTCGAGTTCAAGTATCTGGATCGCACCGCGCTGGCCGAGTTGTACACCGGATGGAACGAGCGGCACGACGAACTGGGCAAGCAGGTCGGCGACATGGACCTCAAAGCTTTCACCGCCGCCCAGATCGCCCTGCAAGCCGACCAACTGCTGGATGTGGTTGTGGGCTGGGACATCGAAGAGGAGTTCACGCCTGAAAATGTGCGCATCCTCGTCAACTCGATCAACTCGGCGCCTAAGGCCGTTCTGAACGCTTACGCCGATGCCTTCAGTGAGGCCCGCCTGGGAAACTCCTAAGCGCCTCCCGCGCGCTGTATGAGCCCGGGCCGTCAGATGCAGATTTGATGGCCTTCGGCTTGTCTCGCCAGGACATTCCCGACAAGGAAGTAGGCATCTGGCCCGACAACTGGGACGCCTTCAGAGTCTTCGAGGCCATGAGCACCCAGTGGCGCACAGGCGCGTGCGGTGCTACAGGCATGGACTACAGCGTTCTCTCCGGTGTGATTCGGATGTGTGGCGTACCGCTCAGCCAGCGACAAACCATTTTCAGCGACTTCCGCCGTATGGAAGCTGAAGCCCTGCAGGTGATGGCGGAACAGAGAGAAAACAAATGAGCACCAACTTCGCTACCCTGGGTATTGCGGTCGAGTCTTCGCAGGCCGCAAAGGCTGCTACTGATCTGGATAAGCTGGTCGATTCTGCTGAAGGCGCCCAGAAGGCCATTGATGACCTGGACAAAACAGGCGAAGGCCTGGCCAACACCGGCAAAAAGGTGTCCCAGGCAGAAGCGGATGTTGCGCAAAGTATCGATAAATCGACGGCGGCCAGGGATCGTCAAGCTGGAGCAAGTCGCAAAGCAACTGACAGCGCAGTAGCGGAAATCTCCGTCATCAGTCAGCTCGACAAGGCGATGACGGGCAATATCTCGAGCATGGAATCGCTGGTTCAGGCTGAGGGCTTACTGGAGCGCGCCCGCAAGGGCGGCTTGGTCACCATTGAAGAGCAGGCGAAGTACCAGGATCAGTTGGGAAAGGCCTACGACAAGATTGAAAAGGCAGAAGCCAAAGAGCTGGCGCAGAAGCAGAAGCTGATCGAAGCGGAAAATCGTCAGATTGAGGCGCTGAAGCGTACCGTCAACGGGATTGACCCGGTTACCGCCAAGTTGGCGAAGCTTGAGGCTCAGGAGAAGGCGCTCAACGACCTGCATAAAACTGGTCAAATCGACGCTGAGCGCTACAACGAGGCTCTGGCTAAGATCGGGAAGGACCGGGCGGGGCTGACTGAAGCCACTAGCGCTTTCGACAAGCTGAAGCTCGGTACCCGCCAGGCTCAAGAAAACGTCATGCAGCTGGCTAACGCAATCCAGGCAGGCGATCTGGGCAGTGGGGCGCGCGCGATTGCTCAGTTGGGTGCTGGCGCCGGTGAATCGGCGAAAAGCCTGGCAGGGATGCTGATTCCGGCCGGCCTGCTGATCGCTGTACTCGGCTCTCTTGGCTATGCCTACTTCGATGCGATGAAGCAGGCGCGAGAGTTCAACGCTGCGATCAACGGCGGCACGAATGGCGCGGGGCAAACTATTGCCAGCCTGAAGGATATGTCCGACGGCGCTGGGCGTGTCACCGGGAATCTGTCTGGTGCGCGAGAGGCCGTTGTTTCGCTTGCGTTTGGCGCGGCCACCAGCGGCACCCAGATGCGCAATCTGGCTGAAGCTGCAGCCGCAGTCAGCGAAGTTACCGGTCAGGGGTCGGGCGAACTCGCCAAGTCCTTCGCCACCGCTGGCGATACAGCAACTGAAGCCGCCAGCAAGATCAGCAGTCAGTACGGATTGATCACCCTTGAGCAGTACCAGGTGATCAAGGGGCTGGATGATCAGGGCGACAGCCAGCGTGCCCTGGATGTGCTCAGCGAAGATTTGAATCAGGCCGCCTTGACGCGCCTGAAGACCTACCGCGAGTCGCTATCCGACGTAGAGCGCGACTGGGACAGGATCAAGAACGCCATCAAAGGAGCGTACGCAGAAGTCCGGTCGGAGATATTCCCAGACCTGGCCAAGCAGATCGAGATCACCCAGCGGGTTCTGGATACCCGCAAGGGCGGCGGAATTTCGGGCGCCATCTCTAACGGGCTGAGCTCTTTGAATTCGGCTCTTGGTCTAGGCACCGGTGAGCATGACGACTCAACTGAGGCGCTTGAGAAAAAACTTGCCGACCTGAAGGCCAGGCAGACTGCCAGCGCTAACCTGGCAACCGTCACCGGTGAAAACGCCGACGCAAACCAGAAGGCAATCGAGGCTCAGAAAGCGCTGGATGCGCAACTCGACAACGTCAACCCTCTGAACAAGCGCAAAGCCGGGCTGGAAAAGCTTAATAACCAGTTCAAAGCTCTTTACGAGAATGCAGAAAAGGCAGGGCAGAAGTCGCCACTGCTTGATGGTGTGAGCTACGACGGCAAAACGTTTTCCGGTGGCGCGTACGACATTCTGTTGAAAGGCCTTCAGGATAAAAACAAGGACCCGAAAGCAGCCGGATCCCAGGTCGACTTGACCGGCTTCAACAGCGCCAAGAACGACCTGGCGGCGATCACCGACACCTACAAGAACTACCAGAAGGAACTGGAGGCAGCACAGAAGGCCGGCCTGCTATCTGAGGAAGACTACCTGCTGAGGCGCCAGGCGCTGATCGGGAATCAGCTCGACCAGACAACGGCAGCCTACAAGGTAGAGATTGCAGCGCTTGAGGCCGCCAAGGGCAAGAAAACCACCTCAGCCGCGCAAAGCATCCAGCTAGACCAGAAGATCGCCGACGCACGCGCAGGCATGGTCAAGGCGCAGAAGGACGCTGATAGCCAGCTTGAAGTGCTGGCGACCAATGAGACAGGGCGCCTAGCCAAACAGGAACGTGCCATCAGCACCTACGTGCAGGCGCTTGGGCAGCAGCAGCGAGCCTTGGAGCTTGCCGGGCAGCGCGCCGTACTTGGCGTGGGGCAGGGTGATCGGCAAAACGCGCTCAGTGGCGAACTGAACAGCCAGCAAGACCGGTTTGCTCAGCAGTCGCTGGAGCTGGCCAACCAGAAGTCTGACCCATCGCGCAACATGTCTGAGGAAGAGTTCAAGCGTAAGTCGCAGGCGCTCGCAGACGCGAACAAGGCCGCCACTGACCAGATCCGGCAGAACTATGCGGATGTGGAGGCAGCCCAGGGTGACTGGACGAAGGGTGCTACCTCGGCCTGGGCCAACTACCTGGATTCGGCGCAGAACGTAGCAGGGCAGACCAAAAGTCTATTCGGCAATGCGTTCAGCTCGATGGAGGACTCAATCGTCAACTTCGCTGTGACTGGGAAGCTCTCGTTTGCAGACTTCACCAAGTCAATTCTGGCCGACATGGCGCGCATTGCTACTCGGCAAGCAGCTTCTGGGCTTCTCGGCTCGCTTGTAGGGCTCGGTATATCTGCCGCCGGCTCGTACTTCGGCGGCGGGACTACCACGTCCGCAGGCTCTACAGCGGCAGGGTACAGCCCTGATGTATTGGCGGGCTGGTCTGGCGTGACCCAGGCCAATGGCGGCGCCTGGTCGGGCGGCGTACAGATGTTCGCCGATGGCGGCGCATTCACGAACTCCATCGTCAGCAAGCCTACGGCTTTCGGCATGGCCAACGGTAAAACCGGTGTAATGGGTGAGGCTGGGGAAGAGGCGATCATGCCGCTGACCCGGACGTCGAGCGGCAAGCTGGGCGTTATGGCGATGGGCGGCGGGGCCGGTGGCACGCAGATCAATGTCGAGGTGAATATCGATGGTGACGGTAACGCCTCGTCAACGGCTGACGCCCCTGGCTATGACCTGTTCGGCAAGGAACTAGCGACCTTCGTAGAGCAGAAGTATCAAGAACTGCGCTCGAAGGATATGCGCCAGGGCGGCGTCATCAACAAAGCAATCAAGGGGCGCTGATGGCAATCGAACGATTTACGTGGGCAACAGAGAAGGGCGCGGAGGGTGAAATAACTCAGCGTGTCCGGACCAAGCAGTTTGGCGATGGATACACCCAGTCGGTGGTGGATGGCATTAACAACCGGTCGCAGTCCTGGCCGGTGACCTTTACCGGGCTCAAGCCCCGCATCAAGGACATCATGGCGTTTCTCGATCGACACAAAGGGGCAAGGGGCTTCCTGTGGGAGCCACCCTTAGGAGATCTGGGTCTCTATAAGTGCAACGGCTATAAGCCGGTGCACCGCGGCGGCCAGGTCTACGCCATCACCGCTACCTTCGAACAAACCTTTCATCCTTGAGATAATCGCCCATGGCACTGATCACGGACATCCAGAAACTGGAGCCTGGCGGCGAGATTCGCCTGTTCGAAATTGACGGAACCGAGTACGGCGCGGATTACCTGCGTTTTCACGGTCACGCCATCCCTCACTCAGCCGAGGAACTGCTGGCATATGAAGGCTCGGAAGCGGATCTGCCGGCCAAGTCGATTTGGTGGCAGGGCGCGGAATACGCGGCCTGGCCGGTCCGGATCGAAGGGATTTCTTCCAGTAGCGACGGCACCGCCTCTCGCCCGACGTTCTCAGCCGGCAACATCAACGGTCGCGTCACCGCGCTGTGCCTGGCTTTCGAGGACCTGCTGAAGTTCAAGCTGACAGTTCGCGAGACCCTGGCCCAGTACTTGGATGCGGTTAACTTTCCAGAAGGTAATCCAACTGCCGACCCTACCCAAGAGGCGCTAGAGATCTGGTACATCGACCAGAAAACCAGCGAAGACGGCGAGGCGGTGGTCTGGGAGCTGTCCTCACCGGGCGAGATCGATAACCACGGCCTGCCCGGGCGCCAGATGACCACGTTCTGCCACTGGGCCATGACCAATGGCTACCATGGGCCTGATTGCGGCTACACCGGTGCGGCGATGTTCGATGACGAGGACAACCCCACAGACGACCCGGCCCTGGACCAGTGCAAGGGCTGCTTGTCGTCTTGCAAGTTGCGTTTCGGCGAGAACAACGAACTGTCCTTCGGTGGATTCCCCGCCGTGTCCCTGATTGCCCGGAGCTGACCATGCGAAAACACATCGTTGCGGCGATCCAGGCGCATGCCGCCGCCGAGTACCCGAGAGAGTGTTGCGGTCTGTTGCTTGCCATGGGCCGCGCGCAGAAGTACTTCCCCTGCAAGAACATCGCCACGGAGCCGCACGAGGAGTTCAGGCTTGATCCCGAGGACTACGCCGCAGCGGAAGACCTAGGCGAGGTGATCGGCATCGTCCACTCCCACCCGGACGCCACCAGCCGGCCTTCACCTCATGACTTGGCCATGTGCGAGGCCACGGCGCTGCCCTGGCACATTCTATCCTGGCCCGAAGGAGACCTCAGGACGATCACGCCGTCTGGCGCCGTGCCGCTGCTCAAGCGCCCGTTCGTACACGGCGCATGGGACTGCTGGCAGGTCTGCGCAGATTGGTATCAGCGCGAGTGGGGTCTAGAGTTCGAAGCGTTCCAGCGCACTGACGGCTGGTGGGAGCGAGCGGAAAACGCCAGTCTTTACGAAGAGCAATACGAGGCTGCCGGCTTCGTGCGCGCAGACAACCCTCAGCGCGGTGACATGATTGTTATGCAGGTTGGCCGGACGGTGCACCCGAACCACGCGGGCATATACCTGGGTACCGATCCGGCGCTACCTGGTGAAGACTCAGGCACGTTCGGCCCAGGGCCGTTCCTGTTGCACCACCTTTACGGTAGGCCGTCCGAGATCGTCGTCTACGGCGGGCCATGGCATGACCGTGCACGCCTGATTCTTCGCCACCGCGATGCACGGTGATACAGTCGGCACTTTCAGGACGAGGATCAATCATGCGGATTTTGATAGCGGCGGTGGCAGCGGTGGTGCTGGCGGGGTGCGAAAACACCCCAATATCAGCCGACAAGGCTGACCCTATACCCGCAAACCGAATTTACGCCTTCACACAGAAAGGTGATTCTGAACTAGTCGTTACTCGTGATAGCGGGATGAATCAAGGAGGGTTGAAGTTAAAATTTTATATAGACGGAACGCTGGCAGCAGCTTTCGGTCAAGGTGAAGTTGGTAGGTTTGGTTTGACTCAAGGAACGCATATTCTTGCTATAAGTGATGGCTCGGCTCTAGTCGAATCAGAGGTAGAATTGGCGCCTGGGCAGACGGTAAGGCGTAGGATTTCTGTATCTATGCAAGGTTTCGAGCTCTCACCGACATCACTGTAAACATGCTTTGGAGTGGTTGATGCTGAATGTAAAGCTAAAAGCGCTATTCACGCTGATATGTGTTGTTGTGTTAGCAAATATTTTGGTTGGGTGTTCAATGAAGCCGGTCACCGCACAGGAGGCAAAACCAATATCTTCGGATCGACAATATGCATATAGTGCCGAGGATGAAGCGTCATTGGTGGTTACCCGAGACAAAGGCTTGATCGAGGGTGACGGCGGCATCCGTATGGATGTTCTGATTGATGGAAAGTTAGCGGCAAAAATAAAGGCGGGTGAAGTTGTGCGGTTTGGATTAAAGGCCGGGACGCACATCGTCGCGGTCACTATCGGTAGTACATTGGTGGAGCGTGAGGTAAATCTGAAAGCTGGAGATACAGTTAGGCGTCGCATAACCTATTACAATAATCTTGATATCACGCCGACTGCATTTAAGTGAATGGGCTACAACTCTATTTATATGGGGCTGCTTGGCTATTTATGTCGTTGGTTATTTTTGCTTTAGCCATAATGTAGGAATTTGCCGTAGGGATGATATGCGAATAGTTATAGCAGTGGTAGCGATGGCGATGCTGGCGGGATGCGCCTCATCGGCGATATCGGTTAGGGATGCGAAGCCGGTCCCCACGGATGAGCTTTACGCCTTTCAGTCAAAGCCCTCCGGTGAAAGCGGAAAAGTCACAGTTGTGCGCGACTCCGGCGCGGTTGGCTCGGGATGCGATATCGTAGTGTATGTAGATGGACGCAAAGCGGCGAAAATAGGTACGGGTCAACGGGCTACCTTCTTCCTTCCCCCTGGCTCACCGAGCCTCGGCGCGGGTCTAGCAGGTTCTGGCCTATGTGCTGGCGCGGCCATCCGTACCATCGCAGCAACCGTGCTACCTGGAAAGGAAAGCCTCTACAGGATTAGCGGCGATATTGGCGGTTTCTACATTGGCCCCTATGTCGACTACAACTGAAAGCGAAATAGATGAAACCGCCCCCGGGCGGTTTTTTTACGCCAGGAGAAAGCTATGCGGGCCTCAGCAATCAATTACCAACCAATGACAACCATTCGCTTGCACGGGCAACTCCGGCAGTTCGGGAAGTCGTTCAGACTCGCCGTAAGGTCGCCGGCCGAAGCCATTAAGGCGCTGTGCGTCCAGATCCCTGGTTTTGAGCGCTTTCTGTCGAACGCTAAGTCGCGCGGGTTAGAGTTCGCAGTCTTTCGCGACAAACGAAACATCGGAGAAAAGGAACTGACCTACAACGGTGCCGGTGACATCCGAATTGCCCCGGTAGTAGTGGGCAGCAAGCGCGGCGGCATTCTTCAAACGATTGTTGGCGCAATTCTAATTGTGGTCGGGGTGATCTTCTCGGCCACACCTTTCGGCACACCACTCATAGGTGCAGGCCTCGGGCTTGTCGCTGGGGGCGTCATTCAAATGCTCAGCCCCCAGGCTGGCGGACTCAAGACCAGCGCCGCGCCCGAGAACACACCGGGCTACGCCTTCGGCAGCGCCAAGAACACCACGGCATCCGGCAACCCGGTACCGCTCTGCTACGGCAAGCGGCGAGTGGGCGGTGCGATCATCAGCGCCGCGATCTACGCCGAAGACCAGATGTAACCGACATTCGCAGCAACGCAGCCGCCCACGAGGCGGTTTTTTATTGCCTGGAGAAAAAGATGGGCGACGACAGCAAGATCGACATCCACGGCGCCAAGGGCGGCGAAGAAAAAACAAAAACGCCGACAGAAGCCCCGGACAGTTTGCGATCGGTCGCCGTCGCCAAAATGCTGATCGCCGTGGGCGAGGGTGAATTCGAAGGCACGCCAACGGCCCGTGACATCTACCTCGACAACACCCCCCTTCAAGACCCGCAGGGGAACATGAACTTCCCGAACGTGAAGTGGGAGTGGCGCACCGGCGCAGTGGACCAGACCTATATCCAGGGGATTCCATCGGTCGAGAACGAGACCACTATCAGCACCGAGCTGCGGAGCGGCACCCCATGGGTTAGGGCGATCAACAACACCCAGCTTTCCGCTGTTCGCGTACGCTTCGCCTGGCCGGCGCTCCAGTCCGTGGACACGGGCGGCAACATCAACGGGTACCGGATTGAATACAAGGTTGAACTGGCCACTGATGGTGGAGCCTATCAGCAGGTACTGAGCGAGGCTGTCGACGGCAAGACCACCAGCGTGTACGAGCGCACCCGTCGCATAGATCTGCCCAAGGCAACTACCGGCTGGCTGATGCGCATCACCAGGATCACGGTCAATCAAAACAACAACAAAATCTCCGACAACATGCAGATCGCCGGCTTCACTGAAGTTATCGACGCAAAGATCCGCTACCCGAACACGGCGCTGCTCTACATCGAGTTTTCCGCCGAGCAGTTCCGCAGCATCCCGGCCGTGACGGTCGAGACCAAGCTGAAGAAGATGCAGGTTCCGAGCAACTACGATCCTGTGTCGCGTTCGTACAGTGGCGTTTGGGACGGTACCTTCAAGCAGGCCTGGACCGACAATCCTGTCTGGATGACCTACGACATCACCACCGCTGACCGCTTCGGCCTTGGCCGCCGCATCAAGCCGTGGATGGTGGACAAGTGGGAGCTGTACCGAATCTCGCAATACTGCGACCAACTGGTGCCGGACGGGAAGGGCGGCCAGGAGCCGCGCTTCATCTGCAACTTGAACCTGCAGAGCAAGGCCGATGCTTGGTCACTGCTGCGCGACATCTCGGCGATCTACCGGGGGATGACCTACTGGGCCCAGGGCCAGGTCTTCACCCTCTCGGATATGCCGCGTGCCACTGACTTCGACTTCGCCTACACCCGGGCAAACGTCATCGACGGCAAGTTCACCTATTCCAGCGCGTCGGAGCGCACACGCTACACCCGGGCACTGGTCAGCTACGACAACCCGCTGAACAACTACGACACCGATGTCACCGCGGTGACCGACCAGAAGCTGCAGCGGCGCTACGGCGATAACCCGCTGGAGATCAGCGCTATCGGGTGCACCCGCGAATCCGAGGCCCAGCGCCGCGGTAAGTGGGCGCTGCTGACCAACTCCAAGGATCGGGCCGTAACCTTCAAGGTTGGTTTGGATGGCCGTATTCCGTTGCCTGGCTACGTAATCCCGATTGCTGACGAGCTGTTGGCTGGCCGCGCCATTGGCGGGCGCATCTCGGCTGTGAACGGCAAGGTCATCACCCTGGATCGCGACACCCAGGCCAAGCTCGGCGACCGGCTGATCCTCAACCTGCCAGACGGTAAGTGCGAGGGGCGCACAGTGCAGCTAGTCAGCGGGCGGCAGGTTACGGTCACCGTGGCTTATTCCGTCGTGCCTGAGCCGGAGTTGGTGTGGGCGCTCGATGCTGACGACCTGGCAGTCCCGCTTTATCGTGTGGTCAGCGTAGCCAGACCAGAGCCTGGCGTGTTCGAAATCTCGGCGGTGCAGTACGACCCAAGTAAATTTGCGCACATCGACACAGGCGCTCGCCTGGAAGAGCGCCCGATCAGCGTTATCCCGATCACTGTGGTACCGCCGCCGGCCAGCGTCACGCTGACGTCGAGCTACGCGGTGAACCAGGGCATTGCCATCAGTACCATGAACATCTCGTGGCCAGCCGTCGCTGGCGCCGTCGCCTATGACGTGGAGTGGCGTAAGGACAGCGGCAACTGGATCAAGGTGCAGCGTACGGGCTCGACGAGCGTGGACGTGACAGGCATTTACTCGGGCGCCTACCTGGCTCGGGTGCGTGCGGTGAGCGCCTTCGAAATCTCGTCGATCTGGAAAAACTCCAGCCTAACCAATCTTGAAGGCAAGACGGGCTTGCCGCCGGCGGTGTCGTTCCTGACCACCACCAGCCTGATCTATGGCATCGGCATTCAATGGGGATTCCCACCAGGCTCCGAGGACACCCAGCGGACGGAGATCTGGTACAACCAGTCAGCCGATTTGACGACGGCGGTCAAGCTGAGCGACTTCAGCTACCCGCAGGCCTCGCACGAGATGCACAGCCTGTTGGCCGGGGCGAGTCTGTTCTTCTGGGCGCGCCTGGTTGACCGGACTGGCAACGTCGGCCCGTTCTTCCCTGTGCCCGGCGCCGTCAACGGTCAGGCCAGCAGCAAGCAGAGCGATTATGAGGCGTACTACGCCGAGAAGATCGGTAAGGGCGCCCTGTACCAGAGCCTGCGCGAAGAGATAGAGCTCATCACCGGCGACGGCCCTGGCTCAGTAAATGAACGCCTCGAGGAAGCCAAGCAGGAGCTGGAAGATCTGATCAAGCAAGTGAGCGATGCCCTCGCTTACGACCCGGAAAAGCCCTATCTGAAGGGCGACATCGTGCGGCTGGATCAACGTCTCTACCAAGCGAAAGGCCCTGTGCCTGTGGGCGCAACGCCGCCTGACGCTACGTACTGGATAGATATCGGCACCATCCTTGAGACCACTGATGCACTGGTGTCCCAAGTCCAGATCATCGAAACGAAGATCGAGGAAATCGACGGCAAGGTGTTGGCCACCGCCACCTCAGTTGAGGCGTTACGCTCAGCTGCCCGTGGTGATGATGGCGCCGGCGATCTAGCCGACGCCATCAAAGGCTGGACTTCGACGGCAGATCTGGCGGTCGAGCGTAAAACCCGAGCCAGCGAAAACGATGCGATGGCTCAGCAGCTGCTCACCCTGGGCGCCCAGGTCGGTGACAACAAGTCGTCGCTGACCGTCCTGGAACAGGTGGTTGCCAGTAATCGCGAGACGTCCGCAGCGCAGATCAACCAGCTTAAGAGCGATCTATCTGCGGTCGATCAAAAGGCGACCGGCAATGCACAGGCGCTCACCAGCCTAGACACAAAAGTCACCAACCTGGACGGGAAGATCACATCCCAGTCGTCGAGCAATGAGGCGCTGCGGGCTTCGGTCCGGGGTGACGATGGCTCTGGTGATCTGGCCGGGGCGATCAAGGCGTGGGAGTCCACCGCGGCAATCAGCACCGAGAAGAAGGTGCGTGCATCTGAAATCGAGGCCCAGGCCAAGGTTTCGGAAACGCTCCAGTCGAGCATCGGAGAAACGAGTGCATCCGTAAGATCGGTGAGCGAGACAGTGGTTGGTCTCGACAATAAGGTTTCTGCCCAGGTCACGCTACAGGCGCAGACCATTGTCGGCGGCAAGCGAGTTACTACCGGTCTCGCCTTCGGCTCAAATGGGTCGCAGTCGGAGTTCCTTATCATGGCTCAACGGATGGCGGTCGTGAACGAGATCGACGGCAAGGTTGATCCGATGTTTGTCATTGAAAACGGCCAAGCCATATTTAATACGGCGATTATCAGCAAGGCATTTATTGAGCAGATAGTTCTCGGTATGAGTCTGCGCTCAGCTGCTGTAGACGCTTATGGCAATCCGCTGATTGAGCTGAATATGGCAACAGGCGCATTCGCTCTACGCGGCGCCAAGGATGGCAATACATCGGTGCTTAATAGCAGCGGTATAAAATTCACTTATGCCAATGGCGTCGACGGCATCGACTTGAGTCTTTGATATGGTCGGACTTGTAATTAGGGACAAAAGCACCGGCGCTGTCAGAATTGACATGACAACGTTCATAAGCCAAACGACAGGATTCGTAGAGACGAACGGGCAGAACGGGCAAATCCAAATCCCAGCACCGCCAGCGGGTCGGACATTGTTCTTTACAGTGTCGCCGCTTGTGGATTTGCAGATGGATAAAGGGAAACGGCCCGGTGTTGTTTTAAGTGGCACAGCCTTGTCCTGGGTCTATTCGTATAATACGGCGGGGTGGGGTTTCTTTTCTGCGAACTGTCGGATTTACTATGGGTATTACTGATGTCTAATGCCAAGCTTGTCGTAAGGAAACCTGATGGTTCGTTGCTCTATGATACGGGGAATATCAGTTACGGGTTGGTGAAGAGCGGGTACCTATCTCTCAACTCCAACTGGAGAAGGTGGGTGCTCAGGGCCATAAACGTTGATCCCAACCTCGCCAGTAGCTGGAAAGAGGCTGGCGTTCCTGGGGATGATCAGTATGGGTTTACAGTTGACAATCCTCGATCACCCATCGTGTTTCTAGTCGGCAGAGGCACAGCCACAGGGGTTACCGTAACTGGTAACTCGAAAACCTATTTATATGCCGGAGCAAGTTCTGCGACGAAGTATTATTGTTTCGACTTGATGGGAGATGATGGCTTGCCCGGGCCTTGGTTAAAAACCCGAGACAGGGAGTCAAACGCAATTACATTTAACTCCAATCAGAATCCACTTAATGTCGTTGCCTCAGTGCGTGCGCCAGATCCAGGCCCGCTGGATAGATACGGGAGGCCAGTATTCACTTATATGGGCGGACGTAATGAGCGCATTGCCTTTCAATCGACGTCTGGCTCGGCCATTGTTCACAGTATTGTGGATATCGAAATTCACCCTGGAGTTGAATATGCGGCATTTCTTCCTTGGAATAGGTCGTGCGGTATAATTGATCCAGAAACCATTGCCTCCGGTTATACAACTACGTACGGGATGACAGAAGGGGCGTTTGGCAGGGTGGGCGGTATTTCTTTCTTCTTTGCCCCGCCGGGAAGAACGACTTGGCAGGATTGGCCGGCAGGCAGCGCAGGGTATTCCTACCATAGTTTGCCGATAGAAAGATTTCCTTCCGCCCTCGTTATCAAAACTGCGGGACTTCCTTTTCCTTTTAATTGAATTCAGTAGATGACCTGCATCTACTGATTTGGAGAGTACTATGGCTTCTTGGTTTTCAGAAGGGACCGTAAC
The DNA here is from genome assembly GCF_029201605.1 of Pseudomonas sp. FJ2-5-13. Lineage (NCBI taxonomy): Bacteria > Pseudomonadati > Pseudomonadota > Gammaproteobacteria > Pseudomonadales > Pseudomonadaceae > Pseudomonas > Pseudomonas sp. FJ2-5-13. The sequence goes on along the minus strand of NZ_CP104045.1, from coordinate 3,488,695 downwards.
TGTTACAAACGGTAATGCCGTTGTAAATGGCGTCGGTACAAAGTTTTCAAACTCCCGGGCCGGTGACATGTTTGTTGGCCCAGATAACGGCATCTATCAGGTGATCAACCCATCGAGCGATACCGCTGTCTCGATCTCTCCGGCGTATCGGGGCGCCACTTCAGCGGGTGCCACCTACGGCATCGTACCGGTGAACGGCTACCCCAAGGCCCTGGCTGATGCGGTCAACTTGATGGTTCAGCAGTGGGGCGCAACCCTGGCAGGCCTTGGCCCGGTCGCAAGTATGACCACTGTGCCGGTGGCAAACGGTGGTACCGGAGCTACGAATGCGGCAACTGCCCGAACTAACCTGGGTCTGGGTTCGGCAGCCACACGTTCAGTGGGCGTCGTAACGGGCAACCTGCTTGAGGTTGCGGCAGCGCCGGCTGTGGTAGGCAACTCATCCTTTGCAGTCGAGGGCAGCCGGTTCATCTCCCATCTGGACGGCACTACTACAGGCGGCGCACCTGGCGCACCTAACGCGGTTGGGTTTCGCTCAAGGTTTGCGGATAACAGCCTTTGGGCTGTTGACATCGTTGCTGGCGTTTACCAGACCGCCGCCGGTCTGTACTGGCGTCAGGTGAACGCAAGCGGTGTGTCTCTGGGCTGGCGGCAGATATACGACACCACGAACACCACCCGTGCCCAAGACGGCACCCTCAAGGCGATCTAATCATGGCAAGAGCAGCAATCAACATCGTGGGCGAAACCGGTGCCCTGTTTGACATCACATCGCTCGGTGGCAAGGATGTGGACAGCTACCGGTCCGGTGTGGGCGTGTACTGCGTCACCGGCACCCTGGGCATGGTTCCATTTCCGCCATTGGACCAGGGCTGGGGATACTCGCTGCATCCTTCGGAGAACACCGCGAAGGTCGATATCGTTTTCGCTGAAGGCCTTTTGACCGTGACCGTCACCATGGATGGCGAGCCCTACGATCTGAAAACGATGGTCACGCTTCATATTCTCGTTCCCGATATTCCGCTGGAGGAAGTACCGCCGCTGCCACCAGTCGTGGTGGATCCAGTGGAGGTCGCCCAGGCAGAGATCGTGCGCCTGCGGGCCATCGCGGATTACTCCATCGCGTCGCTCCAGGATGCGGTTGATGTCGACGAAGCCACCGATGCAGGCATGGCCGCCCTGAAGGCGTGGAAGAAATACCGCGTGGCGCTGAGCCGAGTTCCCGAACAACCGGATTACCCTCAAACGATTGAGTGGCCGCACGTCCCCGCGTAAACCCTGGAGCAGATCACCAGCCGCCTTGTGCGGTTTTCTCGCCTGGAGAGAGCAATGGCAGGCGCACCGGCCCAGACTTCGGGGCTTTAGACTTTATTCGAACAGACCGCCGAAGTAGCATGCAGTGACGCCTGCCGCCACCAAACAAATAAAAATTAATCCGACCCTCAGAGTCATGGGTTTTTCGTTGCCGTCAAGGTTGAACATTTCTTCCATTGCTTCAGCTTCTTCCGAGTCTGTGGGCTGGTGCCTCATGGTAAATGCATCCTTTTCTGTTTGATTGAGCGGAGGCTACGAGCGAGCCTAGCCCACGCCTATGACGACACATAAATCATTATTGGCGCCATTCGCCGAGATGAACAGAGGAAAACGGCAGTAATCTGCTGAGGTGGCTCGCAAGCGAGCAGTGATTTGTGAGGCGAGCTATGTACAATGCATGCCTCGAATACGGAGGTTCCGATGCGCAACGCAGTTTTGATGCTTATGATGCTTATGTCTACTGTGGCCCTGGCTGAAAAGAGCCAGCTTGATGAGAACGTGTATTGCCCTAAGCCAGTCAAAGGAACCTACCGGGTTTTATTTGTCGGTGACAGCATTACTCGCCACGCTGTTAACCCATCGACTGTGAAAGATTTGAATTGGACGCATGTCTCAGGCATGGCCTCGTCTTCGCCAAAGTCCGATTTTGTCACCCTGTTGTCGGCAAAAATATCAAAAGACAGAAAACAAAAAGTGGTTGCGTGCTTTCATACCTATGGCGGTGGCGGATCAGTTGCAAGCCGTGTCGCAGGAATGCCGATGGTTCAAACCACAAGTCCTGACTTGGTTGTGATCCAAATCGGGGAGCATGACAGCGCTCTAAGCGATCCTGTCTTGTTTCATCGCCAGTTCGCCACGCTCGTTAGAATGTCTAGGGCCTTGCCCAGCAAGCCAAAGGTAATCGCTGTTGGCCCATGGGCATTAGTACCGCTTAATAAAAATGGGGAATACTCGGACCCAGATGCTGCCGCGGTTGATCGAGAGATGTATAACGTCGCCATTGAAGAGTCGCTTGAATACCTGTCGGTCCGGGATATCGCACAAATTCCAGAGGCGCATGGATACGGTACTGATGTCGGTGTGCAGTGGCACCCGAACGACCTGGGGCACGCAATGTACGCCGCTCGCTTGTTCAGACTATATAAAGCAGTCGAGCAGTAACTAAACGAAAGCACCGAGCCCGGCCACTGCGCCGGGCTTTTTTTCGCCTGGAGAAAAGCATGCCTACCACTGAAACCCGCGGGGTACGTAACAAAAACCCCGGCAACATCGATTACACCCCGGCCAACCAGTGGCAGGGTCAGCTCAATCCTGACCCTGAAGTCGAGAAGCGCTTCGCCAGGTTCGACACCCCGGAGAATGGTATCCGCGCCCTAGGCAAGCTGTTACTGACCTACCAGCGAAAGCATGGGCTGAAGACCGTGAAGGCGATCATCAGCCGGTGGGCGCCGTCGGTAGAGAACGACACCGCGGCATATGTACGCGCCGTTGAGGCGAACACCGGAACGCAGCCTGGTGCCGAGGTCGATCTGACCCGCCCTACGGTTATGGCTGGCTTCGTCAAGGCGATCATCCATCACGAGAATGCAGGATATGCCTACCCTGATGCGGTGTTGGCCGAAGGCGTGCGGAGGGCGCTGGCATGACGCCTGTACAGAAGCTGGCAGGCCTGGCGGTGCTGATCCTGCTGATGATGGCAGGTGCCGCGGGCGTTACCTGGCAGGTTCAAGACTGGCGGCTGGGCAAACAACTGTCCGAACAGCTATCCACGCAGAGCGCCGCGCACCAGGGTCAGCTCGACGCCATCACCAACGAGGTCTGGCGTCAGCAGAAGGCCGAGCAGGACAAGCGCCTGGCCACCGAGCAGCAGCTCGCCACCCTGGACCAACAACACACCAAGGAATTATCCGATGCCCAGCGCAATCAGGCTCGCCTGCGTGATCAGCTTGCTACTGCTGATGTCCGGCTGTCAGTCCTCATCGAGGATTCAGCCAGTAGCTACAACGTGCCTACCGCCACCGGCGCCGTCGGCGTGGTTCATGCAGCCCGTCGAGCCCAACTTGACCCAGCGCATGCGCAACGAATTATCGCCATCACCGACGACGGGGATAACGCCATAATCGCGCTGCGCGCATGCCAGGCGTACGTCAGGGCTATTGCTCGCTGATCGGTTGAATCAGCTCGGGCCCCTTATTGCGCACGTTGCCCACAGCCGTATCGACCTTGAACCATTCGAACACTTCGGACTGCTCGCCCTGGTGCAGAACCATTTGCTCGGCGCGCTCCTTGGGTGTGGCCGGGTCCAACCATTCCCGGGCCAGGTCGGGCGTCAGCACCACGGGCCGCCGGTCGTGGATGTCCACCATGCCCCCGGCGCTGTCGGCGGTGATGATCACGAAGCCATCATGCTCGCTTGGGCCTTCATCAGCGTCAGGTAGCTGGCCAATGGCAGCGCAGAGTATCGGTGCACCATCCCGCCGGCGGATGAGGTACGGCTGCTTCTTGGGTCCACCTTCGTCTACCCACTCAAACCAGTTGTCGATAGGCGTGATCGCCCGGTGAGGCCAGATCGCCCGGAAGAACGGGCCATGGGCTACCTTCTCCACTCGGGCATTTATCGGCGCTGCCCGGTCTTTCGCCCAATGCGGCCGCCATCCCCAGCGAACTGGATCGGCGTGGAGCAAATCGCCCTGCAGATGCAGCAATGCAACCGCAGTTGATGGCGCCACGTTGTACCGCTCAATCGGCTGATCGCCCACGGAGTTCACCAGAGCATTGGGCATACTCAGCGCTGCAACGAAGTCGTGGATTCCCCGGTACTGCGAAAGTCTCCCGCACATAAGCATCTCCGCTTGTCGGGCTCTCTGAACTGCCGCGCACCGACGCTTTTCTAGAGTCTAGACAATGGGCGGGGAGTTTCGTTATGGCGGGATATATTCTGAAAATTAAAGAAATAGACGTCTCTGGTGCACATCGCAAAAAATCTTCGTTTTTTTTGGCAGCGCCGGAGGAAAGGCTCGAGTTTCGTATACTTGTTGCCGATTACCTAAAGCGGAGACGTCTTATTAGAGATGGAGAGTGGCGAGAACTGATCGAGGAAGCAGTTGCGGCCTATGCCGACGAGCTAGGCTAATGGCTGCTTGTAAACGCTAAGCTCGAGCAGCAGTCGCTGATTCTCCCTGAGAAGATGGTCGCGCTGCCCGGTAATGATTTTCACGCTTTGCACTGAGGCAAACGAGTACTGCTGTTCCAGCGTTCTGATCTTTTCCTCAGCCGCAGCGAGCTTTGCCTCTGTCTCGGCCTTTCCCGTCATCAGCAGATCATTCATCTGCACCAGGCCGGCGATATTCGCCCGCGCTCGACGCAGCATGCGCTCGGTCTCCACCAGCTCATCTACGAGAATTGAGCATTGGTGCTGGTACATCTCAAGTGGAGTGGGGCAACCGAGCCAATCATCGGTGTCCATTTCAACGTTCATAGCGTGAATCTCAAATACTGTATGTGCGTACAGTAATCGAGGTTTGGGCGCGGTGCGATTTGAGCCGACGAGCTGTAGGGGCTTACGACTATTCCGATTCCATCAGCACGGCGAGAGTCATTTTGATGAACTCTTCGTTGTGTCCGATCGTGAAGAGGGCGCCTCGCACGTTGTCTGCCACCTCGGCGGAGCCACGCTGCTCCACCCAATTGGACAACTCCAGGATGGATGCTTCGAGGGCAAGTTGGTTTTCGTAGAGTTTGGAAAGCAGGGAAGGGATTAGGTCTGAGTTCGGCATCGTTGTTCCTCCGTGGAGCGAACAGCGTAGCAGGCAAATTATTGAGTGGGGAGATCGTTCGGCAGGACGCCGGAGGAGGGGGAAATCATTTCCGCAACCCAATGCACGCCCCTTGATATATGCGGGCTGTAGGCTTGGTAAAAACTCTGAGTTGCGGAAACGATAAATAGCTAAGGTGTTGATTATTATAGTTAACTCGGCAGTCTTGAAAACCGGCGGACGTTAATAGCGTCTCCAGGGTTCGAATCCCTGGTTTCCCGCCAAGATTTACACGAAAGCCTCGCGAAAGCGGGGCTTTTGCGTTTCTGGGGTTTGGGTGTGCTGATAATCAAAAAAATGCTGTTTTTCGCATTCATACCTTTCAAAGACGAACCACCATTCGTCTAACATCCGGCACTCTCCATCCGTTGCTACCTCTCAATCTTAAGCGCGGATATCCCGAGCGATACACGGAGAGCCAGCATGGAAATCAACGAGAAAGCCCCAGGCAACATTTCCCAGCAAGCGGTTACTCGTAACACCGATAATGAGACGGGGCATGACCCACGGCGCGATGAGGACAATATCCCGCTACCCCCGGATGACGAGGCCCCGATCGAGGAGGACATGTCGGATGTAGACGCGGCGGATTCCGTGGCAAGTGAGCACCCTGCTACCTGAAGACCTCCCGATCAATAAACCCGACCCAGCGCCGGGTTTTTATTGCGGTTTTCGGCGCATTTAATTAACCGTAATCCTTAAGTATTGGCATCGCATAATTGTGAATGGCTTCACGATGCCTCTATGATCAGCACGCACTGTATTGGATCGCTGAGCCTCAACCCTTTGAAGGACATGAGCATGGACAAGCACTTCGGTAATTCAGGCCTTTTCAAAACCACTTCGTATCAAGGCAACGACGCTCACGACGGCTGCAGCACTGCCGACTGGGAGCTGAAAAACAGTGCGCTGAATACGAAGGAGTTTTTGATATGTCCAAAGAACTACTCGGAGTTTTTGCTCTAGGGTTGATGGTGGTCGGTGAGTTTTGTGCAATCTACAGTGAGGTGGTGACCGCCAAGTTGGCCCAGACCGGCAGTGGTTCCTGGGAGGTCTTTGTACTTCCTGTGGTCTTGATGTGTTTTGCAGGGCTGTGCCTGCTGGGTGCCTATTGGCTGGGGTATATGGTTGTCGGTGATATCTGGATTGTCACGGTAGTCTCGGTCACTTCGTTATTGCTTCTGGAGCCTGTGGTGGTCTGGGCGCTGTTTCATGAAGCACCAGGGCGCGGCGCGTTGATCGGGTTCTGCCTGGGCGCCTTGGGGATGCTTGCGACGGTAGTGCTCTAGCACCCCGGGGAATCAAGTGCCGGGTCAGATCAGCATCTGTAGTCCGATGCTTATCTGGCCCGCACCACTGCACTTTTTTCCATTCTGCTGATCTACCCTGTCCCAGCCACCCGACTCACACGGGTGGCCAACAGAATCAGACCCGGTGCCGATGGATCGAACGTCAACTGTTTCCACTTCCCGATGGCCGCTGCTGCTGGCTGCGATATTGATGCTCTGTGCCGCAGGTTGCAGCCAACAACAGGGCCGCGATATCGCCAGGCAGTTCAGCGATGGCAAGCCCGATGAATTCTTCCAGACCAGCGTCGACCGCATGGCCACCCTGGGCATGCGTGACAACCTGCAAAGCCTCTACTTACTGATGAGCAAGCTCTACCTGCGCAACCCCAACCAGTGGCGTCAATCGGGCTATCCGGATGCGGTGACCGCCGCCCGGCAAATCCGCCAGGCCATCGAAAATCGCCAACCCTTGCCCGCACTGGGTGACCGGCGTGACCTGGCTGCCCTGAGCTATTCCCTGAGCCCCGACTTTCGCGGCGACCGCGTCGGCGCGTTCATCTATGCGATTGGCAGCATGCTCGTGACCGCTCACGGCGGGCGCACGCAGTTTTATGTGACCGACTCGATCAACCCGCAGTTTGTCAGCAATGCCGCGCGCAATATCGAAAAGGCCACCTGGTTGCTCAGCCAGCGTCAGGATGCCAACGGCGTGTTGCTGTTGTTTTCCAATGAAATATCGGAGGAGGGCAGTAACCTCAGTTTTGCCGTTGAGTTCGGCAAGATCGTCGCGCGTTTGGACCTGCTTACCCAGATCCTTGATGAGCGCTACCGGCGCATTGGCCTCAATTACGCACAAAGCCTGTTGCTGATGAATTTCCTGCCGGTGCAATAAGGCCCATCGCATCGACCAATCGGTGCGGTGTTTCCCTTTCCGCTGTAGGAAGCGGCCTATCTTGCATCTCGCGGCTTGAAACGCTTGCCTGCGGGCAATAGCCTCGGATTTTTCTTAAACACGAGGCCCTCCCTTGGGTAAACGAAAAACGGTTTGGCCCACGGATCGCGAAATACGCTTGCGGTTTATCCTCTATGCGGTGATCGACGCCGCGACGGCCCAGGGCGTGTCTGCCGAGTTGTTGCTGCCGGCGCATAAGTTATTGCGTGACTCGCCCACGGAAGCCCAGTTGCGCGACACCTTGGGGGAGATTCTCGCCACTGACGAAATGTATGGCTTTCGCTTTGCGCCGGGGTCGGATGCAGATGATCTGCTGCGGGCATTGTCGGCGCCCGATGGCTGAACCTGCCACCGGGTTCGCCGCTGTTTTTAAATCGTCCTTGTCCGTCATTAAGGAGTGACCTGAGGGGCGTGCCTGCCTTCCCATCACTGTTCGCGTGGTGGGCTTGGCCTGGCACGTTCCCGGATTCCAAGGACCTGCCCCCAATGCTGCTGCGCCACCCCCCGTTTATTTTTGCCGCCTTGACCCTCAGTTCGCTGGTACAGGCCGAAGGCCTGCAATTGGCGCCGGTTGAAGTCACCACGGCTGAGGCCAGCGCCGCAGAAATCGCCCAAGCGCAGCTCAAGAGCGTGCCCGGCGGCACCAATTACATCGATATGGACAGCGTGCAACAGGGGCGGGTCAGCAGTAACGAAGACGTTTTCAAATATCAGGCCGGTGTGTACGCCAAGGCGGCCAATAACGAAGGGGTGAAGGTGTCCATTCGTGGCTCGGGCCTGAACCGCGCCCCCGGTGCCCACGCCTCCGGCCTGTATGAAATGTTCGACGGTCTGCCGCTTACCGGCCCAGGTGGTACGCCTTATGAGCTGAAGGACCCGCTGTGGCAAAGCCGGGTAGAGGTGCTGCGTGGCGCCAACGGGTTCGATCAGGGCGCGTTGGCCTTGGGCGGCGCGGTCAATTACGTCACCCGCACCGGCTTGGACGCGCCCAAGCTGCAAGTGCGCTATGAGGTCGGCAGTCGCGGCTATGCCCAGCGCGAAGTCAGTTCCGGGCAAGTGCTGGGGGACGCCGACTATTACATCAGCCTCACCGATTCGGAGTCCGACGGTTATCAGCACCAGAGCGCCGGCAGCGGTAAGGGCATCGCTGCCAATTTCGGCTATCGCTTTAACCCGGACCTGGAAACGCGCTTCTATTTGCGTTATCGCGAAACCACCAACGATTCTCCCGGCAGGCTCACGCGTGACCAGATCAGCCATGATCCGCGTGCCGCCAACAGCCTCAATGCCGCCCGCGATTCAAAGCGCCTGCAACCGGGCTCTACCTGGATTGCCAACAAGACCACCTTGCGGTTGGACGATAATTCACGGGTCGAGGTCGGGCTGGCCTATCACGATTACCCCATGGACCTGCGCGAAGGCACCAACCGCCTCAAGGTCGCCTACACCGATATCAGCGGCACCCTGAATTACATCCGCCAGGACAGCCTGTTCGGCCACGCCAGCACCACCACGCTCGGCCTGCGTACCACCCAGGCGATGCCGAACAATGGAGCGTCGGAATACGTCCGCATCCCTGCGGGCAATACCGCCACTTATGCCCCCGGCACCAGGACCCGCGACTACAGCTACCTGGGTTCCGATACCGTGCTGCATGTAGGCAATGAGCTGGAACTGGTGGAGGATCTGTGGCTGACCACCGGCCTCGCCGCGATCTATACGCGCCGCGAAACCCAGGTCACTTACCCCGACGGCCAGGCGCCGATCAGTCAGCATGATTGGGATTATGCGCCGCGCATTGGCTTGCGTTACGACTTCACCCCGCAGTTGCAGATTTACAGCAACCTGAGCCGCTCGGTAGAGCCACCGCACGCGTGGTCGATGATCTGGGGTTCGAACAAATATTTCGGCCCGGGCAGTGGGGCGGCCACGGGGTTGCAACGCGAAGGTGTGAAGCTGCGCAATCAGACCGCTACCACCCTGGAAATCGGCGGGCGCGGTGAAGCCTGGCTCGGCCAATGGGACCTGGCGCTCTATCGTTCGGAGGTTCGCCACGAGCTGCTTTCGGTGGAGACCCAGGCCCAGACCGCCACCAGCAATGCCATCATCGCCGAGTCCAACGCCAGTCCCACCGTGCACCAGGGTGTGGAACTGAGCCTGCTCAGCCCGCTGTGGGACGGCGGGCGCAGCGGTAAGCTCGACCTGCGCCAGGCCTACACGTTCAGCGACTTCCATTACCGCGACGACGACCGTTTCGGCGACAACACCTTGCCCGGCATTCCCAAGCACTACTACCAGGCGCAATTGCGCTACAGTCACCCGACGGGTTTCTACACCAGCCTCAACACCGAGCATGCATCACGGGTAGCGGTGGACTACGCCAATTCCTACTACGCGGCGGCCTACACCACCCTTGGCGCCACCTTCGGCTACGACGCGCCCAAGCAGGACTGGCAAGCCTGGGTCGACCTGCGCAACCTCACCAACCGCCGTTACGCCAATACCGTCACGCCGGGCTACGACGACAAAGGCATGGACGCTGCACGTTCCACCCCCGCTGATGGGCGGGGTATCTACACCGGCGTTTCCTGGAGCTGGCGTTAAATCAGCCTTCGTGCTGGCGCAGGCGCTTGTACAGGGTGTTGCGACTCACCCCCAGCTCCCGCGCCAGGTGGGAAATATTCCCGCCCACGGCTTCCAGGCGCTGGTTCAGGTCAAGGCGTTCATCCAGGTGTTCGGGTTTGGACTGCGGTACCGTCGCCTGCAAATCCACGAAAAAATCATCAGGCAGATGCTCTGCGCGGATCGGCTGCTCTTCGGCCATTGCCAGCGCCACCTGCAACACGCTACTCACCTGGCGTAAATTCCCCGGCCACGGGTGTTGCTCGAATAACCTCAGCACCTCGGCGCTCAGCCCGGCCCATTGAGTCGGTTCGCGGTGTTGCTGCCACAGTTGCTGGAACAGCGCCTGTTTGTCGGTACGCTCGCGCAATGGCGGCAGTTCCAGGGTCAGCCCGCCGATGCGGTAGTACAAGTCTTCGCGAAAGCGCCCAGCCTGCACCAGCTCGCGCAAGGCGCGGTTGGTCGCCGAGATGATGCGCAAATCCACCGGGAACACCTCGCTGCTGCCCACCGGTTGCACGCAGCGTTCTTGCAGCACCCGTAACAGGCGGGCCTGGGTCGGCAGCGGCATATCGCCGATCTCGTCGAGAAACAGCGTGCCCTTGTCCGCCTTGCGGATCAGGCCGATGCTGCCTTTCTGGTTGGCGCCGGTGAAGGCGCCTTTTTCGTAGCCGAACAGTTCCGATTCCACCAGTTCTGCAGGAATCGCCGCACAGTTCACCGCGATCAACGCCTGGCGGCTGCGGGAACTGGCCTGGTGCAGGGCTTTGACGAACACCTCTTTGCCCACGCCGGTCTCGCCGTGAATCAACAACGGAATGTCTTTTTCCAGCAGGCGCTCGGCCTGGCGCACGGCTTTTTCCACGCGCACATCGCCAAAATGCAGGGTCTGGAGGTTGATCGACGTCGGTGCTGGCGGCGGCGGTTGGCTGAACACCCGGGCTTGCACCGGCATCTGCTTGGGCCGCTTCAACAGGCACTGGAACCGATTGCGTCCCGCCGCCTGCAAGGCGAAGGGCAGCCCTTCCGGTTGGTTGAGCAGCTCCAGCAGCGACACTTTGAACAGGCTGTCGATCATCACCCGCGAGAGGCTGATGCCCAGCAGGTTATCCGCACGCCGGTTGGCCGACAGCACCTGGCCGCTTTCATCAAAGATCAGCAGGCCGGCCCATTGGCTGTCGAGGTTGCTCAGGCCGGTGTTGAAGGTCAGTTGGAAGTGTTCGCCGCGAAACAGGTTGAGGATCAGCCGGTTTTCCACGGTCTGGCTCATCATCTTGACCATGCCCAGGGTGTGGGAGGGCGGCAGGTAACTGTCGCTGGACACATCCAGCACCGCGATGATTTCGCGCTGAGCGTCGAAAATCGGCGCTGCGGAGCCGGTCATGAAGCGGTTGGCCTTGAGGAAGTGTTCATCGTGTTCAATATGCACGGCCTGGGCGCAAGCCAGCGCGGTGCCGATGGCATTGGTGCCGCTGGCGCGTTCCATCCAACTGGCGCCGGGGCTGAAGCCTCGGGCCAGCGTGGGTTCGATAAACCGCTGGGTGCCCCACGAGGTCAGCACCTGGCCCTGATTGTCGGCCAGCATGATCAGGCAATTGGAATTGCTGAGAATGTTTTCGTAGTAGGGCAATACTTCCTGGTGGGTGGTCTGTACCAGGGAATGCTGGCTTTCCAAAAGTTGGCGAATGCCCTCGGCGGGCAGTTGGTCAAAGCTGGGGGCGCTCTGGTGGTCCAGGCCGTAGGCGCGGCAACGGCGCCAGGATTCCTGGATAAGGGTGTCGTGGGTCAAGGGTTCGGCCATCGTGCGACCTTCATTTTTATTGTTATTGTTTTTGCATATCTAACTGAAGAAACCGATTCAAACTGTGGGAGCGGGCTTGCTCGCGAATGCGGTGTATCAGTCGACCGATGATTGACTGACCCACTGCATTCGCGAGCAAGCCCGCTCCCACATTTAGTCTGTGTTGGTTATGAGAGTGTTGTTCACAACTGTTCATTGTCAACCCCGGCAGTGTTCAGTTGTTCAGCCGGATTGTTCACTCCTGAACATCATGATTCACCCATTTCCTTGCACATCAAGCGCTTGCGGTTTTGGCACGAAACTCGCTCTGACAACGGACCCGATTCATTCCAATAATAAAAAAGGTCGTGTCATGTCATTGACCCTGGAACATGTCTCCCGCGTTGTCGACGGCCAAACCTGGATCGACGACGCCAACCTGCGGTTCGAAGCCGGTTCTTTCAACGTCTTGCTCGGTCGCACCCTGTCGGGCAAGACCAGCCTGATGCGCCTGATGGCCGGCCTGGACAAACCCGACAGCGGTCGCATCCTGATGAACGGCGTGGACGTCACGCAAAAGCCGGTGCGCCTGCGCAATGTGTCGATGGTCTACCAGCAGTTCATCAACTACCCGACCATGACCGTGTTCGAGAACATCGCCTCGCCGTTGCGCCAGGCCGGTGTGTCCAATGAGGTGATCCAGAGCAAGGTGCTGGAAACCGCCAAGATGCTGCGCATCGAGAAATTCCTGCAGCGCCACCCCCTGGAGCTGTCCGGTGGCCAGCAGCAACGCACCGCCATGGCCCGCGCCCTGGTGAAAGACGCCGAACTGATTCTGTTCGATGAGCCGCTGGTCAACCTGGACTACAAACTGCGCGAAGAGCTGCGTCAGGAAATGCGCGAACTGTTCAAGGCGCGCCACACCATCGCGATATATGCCACCACCGAGCCCAACGAAGCCCTGGCCTTGGGTGGCACCACCACTATTCTTCACGAGGGGCGAGTGATTCAGAGCGGCAAGGCCGCCGAGGTCTACCATCAGCCGCAAACCGTGCTCGCCGCTGAGCTGTTCTCCGAGCCGCCGATTAACCTGATGCCAGGGCGCATCAGCGGCAACGAAGTGAGCTTTGCCAATTTCGTGCATTTCCCACTCAACGTTGACCTGCGGCCCATTGGCGAAGGCGATTTCCGCTTTGGCGTGCGCCCCAGCCATATCAGCCTGGTGCCCAGCAACGATGATGACCTGGAGCTGGCGGTGACCGTGGAAGTCGCCGAGATCAGCGGCTCGGAAACCTTCCTGCATGTGCGCAGTGAGCACTTCCTGCTGGTGCTGCACCTGCCTGGGGTGCATGAATACGATGTCGACGCGCCGATCCGCGTGTATATCCCCACCCATAAACTGTTTGTGTTCGATGGTCAGGGCCGCTTGGTCCAGGCCCCCGGGCGCCGTGTCGCGAGGGTTGCCTGATGGCCGAGATCCATTTGCGCAACCTGGCCCATAGCTACAGCCCTACGCCTACAGGGCCAGAAGACTACGCCATTCGGGAAATGAACCATGTGTGGGAGCAGGGCGGTGCCTACGCCTTGCTCGGGCCGTCGGGCTGCGGCAAGTCCACGCTGCTCAATATCATTTCCGGCCTGCTCAGCCCGTCCGAAGGCCAGGTGCTGTTTGATACTCAGGTGGTCAACGAGCTCACCCCGGAAAAACGCAATATCGCCCAGGTGTTCCAGTTTCCGGTGGTGTACGACACCATGACGGTATTCGACAACCTGGCGTTCCCGCTGCGTAACCAGGGCATGGCCGAAGCGAAAATCCATAGCAAGGTGCAGGAGATCGCCGAAGTCCTCGACCTGCAAAACCTGCTCAGCAAAAAAGCCCGCAACCTCACCGCCGACGAAAAACAGAAAGTCTCCATGGGCCGTGGCCTGGTGCGCGATGACGTGTCGGCCATTCTTTTTGATGAGCCGCTGACGGTGATCGACCCGCACCTGAAGTGGAAGCTGCGGCGCAAGCTCAAGCAGATTCACGAGCAGTTCAATATCACCATGGTCTACGTCACCCACGATCAACTGGAAGCCTCCACCTTCGCCGACAAGATCGCGGTGATGTATGGCGGGCAGATCGTGCAGTTCGGTACGCCGCGTGAATTGTTCGAGCGGCCCAGCCACACCTTTGTCGGTTACTTCATCGGTAGCCCTGGGATGAATCTGATCGAGGTGCAGGCCAAGGCTGGCGGTGTAGGGTTCGCCAATACCCTGTTGCCGCTGTCCGAAGCGTTGCAGCAACGTCTCAACACCACCGACTACAAAAAGCTCCAGGTCGGCATTCGTCCGGAATTTATCCACGTATGGGACGAGTACAACCCTGACGCCCTGCAAGCCGACGTCGTCCATGTGGAAGACCTCGGCACCTACAAGATCATGACCCTCAACCTCGACGGTGCCACGCTAAAAGTGCGCTTGGCCGAGGACAAGCCGGTGCCGGAAGGGAAGGCCTCCATCAGCTTCCCCGCGCAATGGCTGATGCTCTACGCCGACGATTACCTGCTGGAGGTGGCGCCATGAACAAGGTGCAGAACAACAAGGCCTGGTGGCTGGTGTTGCCGGTGTTCTTGCTGGTGGCGTTCAGTGCGGTGATCCCGATGATGACGGTGGTCAACTATTCGGTGCAGGACATTTTCGACCAGTCCAGCCGCTATTTTGTCGGGGCCGACTGGTACAAGCAGGTGCTGCTCGACCCACGCCTGCACGATTCGCTGCTGCGCCAGTTCATCTACTCGGCCTGCGTGCTGCTGATCGAGATCCCGCTGGGCATCGCCATCGCCCTGACCATGCCCACCAAGGGCCGTTGGTCCTCGCTGGTGCTGATCATTCTCGCCATTCCGTTGCTGATTCCGTGGAACGTGGTCGGCACCATCTGGCAGATTTTTGGCCGTGCCGACATCGGCCTGCTGGGCTCGACCCTCAACGCCATGGGCATCAGCTACAACTACGCGGCCAATACCATGGACGCTTGGGTCACCGTGTTGGTGATGGATGTGTGGCACTGGACCTCATTGGTGGCGCTGCTGTGCTACTCAGGTTTAAGGGCCATTCCGGACGTGTACTACCAGGCCGCACGGATTGATCGTGCATCGGCCTGGGCTGTGTTCCGACATATCCAGTTGCCGAAGATGAAAAGCGTGCTGCTGATTGCGGTGATGCTGCGCTTCATGGACAGCTTCATGATTTACACCGAACCCTTCGTGCTCACCGGCGGCGGGCCGGGTAATGCCACCACTTTCCTGAGCCAGACGCTTACTCAAATGGCCGTCGGCCAATTCGACCTGGGCCCGGCGGCGGCGTTTTCCCTGGTGTACTTCCTGATCATCCTGTTGGTGTCCTGGCTGTTCTACACCGCCATGACCCATTCCGACGCCAACCGCTGAGGCCGCCAACATGAGCAAACGCAAGCTGATTCCATTACTGCTTTACATCCTGTTCCTGCTGGTGCCGATCTACTGGCTGCTGAACATGTCCTTCAAGAGCAACACCGAAATCCTCGGCGGCCTGACTCTGTTTCCGCAGGATTTCACCCTGGCCAACTACAAGGTGATCTTCACCGACCCGAGCTGGTACACCGGCTACCTCAACTCGCTGTACTACGTGAGCCTGAACACGGTGATCTCCCTGAGCGTGGCGCTGCCAGCGGCCTATGCGTTCTCGCGCTACCGCTTCCTGGGTGACAAGCACCTGTTCTTCTGGCTGCTCACCAACCGTATGGCGCCCCCGGCAGTGTTCCTGCTGCCGTTCTTCCAGCTGTATTCATCCATTGGCCTGTTCGACACGCACATCGCCGTGGCCTTGGCCCATTGCCTGTTCAACGTGCCGTTGGCGGTATGGATCCTGGAAGGCTTCATGTCCGGTGTGCCCAAGGAAATCGACGAAACTGCCTACATCGACGGCTATAGTTTTCCTAAGTTTTTCGTGAAGATTTTTATCCCGCTGATTGGCTCCGGTATCGGCGTCACGGCGTTTTTCTGTTTCATGTTTTCCTGGGTCGAGCTGCTGCTGGCGCGCACGCTGACCTCGGTCAACGCCAAGCCCATCGCAGCGGTGATGACCCGTACGGTGTCGGCTTCCGGCATTGATTGGGGCGTGCTGGCAGCGGCGGGGGTGTTGACCATCCTGCCGGGCATGCTGGTGATCTGGTTTGTTCGCAACCACGTGGCCAAGGGCTTTGCCCTGGGCCGGGTCTAGAGGAGTCGATGATGGAATGGATGGCCTGGACCACCCCCACAGCGCTGTTCTTTGGCGGTATTGCCCTGATTCTGGCGGGCATGACCACTTGGGAATTGCGTTCCCCGAGCATCCCGCGGCGCGGTTTGCTGCCGATCAGCACCACCCGTGGCGATCGCTTGTTTATCGGTCTGCTCGGCAGCGCCTACCTGCATTTGCTGGTCATTGGCGTTACCGACTGGAGCATCTGGGTGGCGTCCGCGCTCTCCCTGGTATGGCTGTTGAGTGTGATGCGTTGGGGCTAGCTGTGCGCAACCCTGTAGGAGCGAGCTTGCTCGCGAAAATCGTCAACGATAACGCAGTGCTCCTGGTAGCCCGCGGTGTCTTTGAGTTTTTCGCGAGCAAGAACTAGGCGTCCCCCTCGCTCCTACAAGCCCCGTTTGAAACTAACCTGGAGGTCTCTATGTTGAATAAAAACAATAAGCTGCGACATAGCATTTCATTGGCCGCCGTACTGGCCCTCAGTGGTTTGAGCGCTTCGGCCTGGGCCGATGCGTATGAAGATGCCGCAAAAAAATGGATCGGCAGCGAGTTCAAACCCTCGACCCTTACCGAAGCCCAACAGCTGGAGGAGTTGAAGTGGTTTATCAAGGCGTCGGAGCCGTTCCGTGGGATGAAGATCAACGTGGTGTCGGAAACCCTCACCACCCACGAGTACGAGTCCAAGGTGCTGGCCAAGGCCTTCAGTGAAATCACCGGCATCAAGCTGACCCATGACCTGCTGCAGGAAGGCGACGTGGTGGAGAAGCTGCAAACCCAGATGCAATCCGACAAGAACATCTATGACGGCTGGGTCAACGATTCCGACTTGATCGGTACGCACTTTCGCTATGGCAAGACCGAATCCATCACCGACCTGATGGCCAACGAAGGCAAGGATTTCACCTCGCCCACCCTGGACCTCAAAGACTTTATCGGCCTGTCGTTCACCACCGCGCCGGACGGCAAGATCTACCAGTTGCCCGACCAGCAGTTCGCCAACCTCTATTGGTTCCGCGCCGACTGGTTCGAGCGGCCGGAGCTGAAGGCCAAGTTCAAGGAGAAATACGGCTACGATCTGGGCGTGCCGGTGAATTGGTCGGCGTATGAAGACATCGCCAAGTTCTTCAGCGAAGACGTCAAGGAAATCGACGGCAAGCGCATTTATGGGCACATGGACTACGGCAAGAAAGATCCGTCCCTGGGCTGGCGTTTCACCGATGCCTGGTTCTCCATGGCCGGCGGCGGCGACAAGGGCTTGCCCAACGGCCTGCCGGTGGACGAGTGGGGCATTCGTGTGGAGGACTGCCACCCGGTGGGCTCCAGCGTCACCCGTGGCGGCGACACCAACGGCCCGGCAGCCGTATTCGCCACGCAGAAATACGTGGACTGGATGAAAGCCTACGCGCCACCGGAAGCGGCGGGCATGACCTTCTCTGAATCCGGCCCGGTGCCGTCCCAGGGCAACATTGCTCAGCAGATCTTCTGGTACACCGCGTTTACCGCCGACATGGTCAAGCCGGGCCTGCCGGTGGTGAATGCCGACGGTACGCCGAAGTGGCGCATGGCGCCGTCCCCAGTCGGGCCGTATTGGGAAAAAGGCATGAAGAAGGGCTATCAGGACGTAGGCTCCTGGACCTTCCTCAAGTCCACCCCCGAAAAGCAGAAACTCGCGGCCTGGCTCTACGCGCAGTTCGTGACCTCCAAAACCGTGTCGTTGAAGAAAACCATCGTTGGCCTGACGCCGATTCGTGAGTCCGATATCAACTCCCAGGCCATGACCGACATGGCGCCCAAACTCGGTGGCCTCGTGGAGTTCTACCGTAGCCCGGCGCGCACCGAGTGGTCGCCGACGGGCACCAACGTGCCGGACTACCCGCGCCTGGCGCAACTGTGGTGGAGCAACATCGCCGCAGCGGCCAGCGGCGAGAAAACCCCGCAACAGGCGCTGGACAACCTGGCCAAGGAGCAGGACGCGATCATGACGCGCCTGGAACGCTCCAAGGTGCAACCGGTGTGCGGCCCGAAAATGAACCCCGAGCGTGACGCGCAATACTGGTTCGACCAGCCGGGCGCGCCGAAGCCGAAACTGGCCAACGAGAAGCCCAAGGGCGAAACCGTGAACTACAACGACCTGCTCAAGCAGTGGGAGGCTGCACGTAAGTAATTTCGCTGAATGAGCTGAACACAACGGCACGCTTGCGTGCCGTTGTTTTTTTGTTTGTGGGTGGGCCTCCTGCATTTCATCTGGTGGTCCGAGACAGCCTGCTAGCTTGGGACTAAACTGCTGAGCATTCATACAGGAGGTCATCTCATGGGTGTTCCACTTTCCCCAATTGTTTCCGAATTTGAAACTGAAGAGCAGGCAAGTAGCCATGATCTTTGGTTTCGCGCCAAAGTAGAAAAAAGCCTGGCCAACCCCGGACCTGGTGTGCCCCATGACGAAGTCATGGCGAGGGTTGAGGCGATTATTCTTGAAGCAGAACGCAAGCAGAGGGTCAAAGCCTGATGTTGAGTGTCGTTTGGCTTGATGAGGCTATCAGCGACCTGATTGACATCGTTACTTTCATTGCAGCAGAGAATCCTGGGGCTGCGCGTCGTATTAAGACACGTCTTGAAGGTGCGCCTCTGCCATTGACCGAGCATCCTTACCTGTATCCGAACGGCCGCGTGCCCGGCACTCGGGAAGTCGTCGTTCACCCCAATTATGTCCTGGTGTATCGAGTAACAGCAGAGCGCATCGAGATAGTCAACGTGTTGCACGCTCGGCAGGAGTATCCCTGATTTCCCCTCATATCGCGTTGGGCACGACTATTGACCCAATGCCCCCATCGCAATAACACCGCGACCGCTTGTCTCCAGGTTAACAATCCCATCTGAATTTTCCGCACCTCTCAAGGTTCTGCATCTTAGAAGCGCATGTTTTTCAAGCGCTCTTGCGGGGCCACCTTGTGGGAGGCCCGTTGTAACGGACTTTGCGGAAACTGCCATCATGACACTCCTTACAGCGCTGTCAGGCCAGCCGGCCTCTCTCACCGACTCGGCCCAGGGCCGCCATCAACGGGTGTACCAACAACTGCACGGCGAAACCCAAGATGCCGCCGAATTGGCGCGTGAATACCTGCAGGATCAATTGGCCCTGGTAGAAGCCACCGATTGCGACTTGCCAGAGGCCCCCGAACAGCTGCTGGCCTGGGTAGAGCAGCGCTGCGCCGAGGTGGCCCAGGCCTATGCCGACTATCTGGAACAGCGCCGAAACGGTGGGCCACGGCGGTATTTCCAGAACAAGGCCCATGCGTTGTACTTTCTGCAGTGCGTGGCGCCGACCAAACAGGTCGACGGCGCCTGGCTCTACGGCTTGCTGCGCTATTGGCAAGACCAGCGCTTCGACGGCCTGCTCACCACTTACCTGGAAGAATTGGGCGACGGTGAAGCCGCGCAGAACCATGTGGTGATCTACCGCAAGTTGCTCAGCGAACACGATGCCGACAGCGAAGCCGGCCTTGAGGATGACCATTACCTGCAAGGCGCGCTGCAACTGGCGCTGGGTGTGTGTGCCGACGAGTTCCTGCCGGAGGTCATTGGCTTCAACCTGGGTTACGAGCAACTGCCGCTGCACCTGTTGATCACCGCCTATGAACTCAGTGAGTTGGGCATCGACCCTTATTATTTCACGCTGCATGTCACCATCGACAACGCCAGCAGTGGCCACGCCTGCAAGGCGGCGCAATCGGTGCTGAACCTGTTGCCGCTGGGTGAGGGCAAGGCAGGCTTCTATCGCCGGGTGGCCGCAGGCTACCGCCTGAATGATCTGGGCCTGGGTACCACGTCTATCATCAAACACTTCAACTTGCAGGACGAGGTGGTGGCGATGCTCGAGCGCAAGCGCGCCTTCGGCCAGCACATGCATTCGGACTATTGCCGCTTCGAAGGCCAGACCGTCAACCAATGGCTGGCCCAGCCTGGACAGATCGGCGCGTTCCTCAAGGCCCTGGAAGACAAGGGCTGGATCCAGCACAACCAAGACCCCGCCAACAGCCGCTTCTGGCAACTCATCGAGGGTGCTGGCGCCGCGATGTTCGGGGTGTTCAGCGGTTATGAAAAACAACTGATCCATGACTGGATTGCGGGTGAATGGGTTGCCAGCGAACGCGTGGCGCCCGTGCGGCCGGGACGCGGCAGCCGGTTTTCCCGCGAGCAGCATCGACCAGCGGACCCGGATACCCAGGCCCTGGCGGAGTCGTTGTGCAACCTGCCCGATGTGCAACAGCTCAATGCGCTGATCCCATGGCTGTCGGCACGCCGTCATTGCACGCCTGCCGGGCTGTATGCCACTCGCCGCTTTATCCAACTGCGTGCGCGCCTGCGCTAAGGAATGTGCCTATGTCTGCGCAACAACTGGCTGATCGTGCCTTGTTGAACCTGGGCCGTGGGTTGAAGGAGGGCGGTTATCGCTTTATCACGCCGACGCCCTTGACCCATGAGCGTGTCTATCGGCGGCTGGCGACGCCCCTGGCAATGACGCTGCGCGATGTGTTCGGGTGGTCGATGCCGTTTGATCAAGGCCTGTTGCCCGAGGCGTTGCGTGAGGAGTTGCAGCAAGCGGATGTGATCGAAAAACATGGCGCCCTATGGCGCAGCACGGTGCGTTGGTCGAGCCTCGATGAGCTGTTGTTCGCTCATTCGCCTTATCCCACCGACCAGGCGGACGCGGTGTTTTTCGGCCCCGACAGCTACCGCTTTGCCCAGGTAATCGAAGCCTACCTGCAACAGCGTTTCGAGCCCCTCAAGCGCGCCGTGGACATCGGCTGTGGCGCCGGTGTCGGCGCGCTGGTGATTGCTAAAGCCCGACATGACGCCCAGGTGCTGGCGGTGGATATCAACCCCCGTGCCCTGCGCATGACGGCAGTGAATGCCGAACTGGCCGGGCTGAATAACCTCAGCGTTTACCACAGTGACGTGCTGGCCAGTGTGGAGGGCGAGTTCGACCTGATCGTCGCCAACCCGCCGTACATGAAAGATGACCGCCAGCGCGCCTATCGCCATGGTGGTGGCGCCCTGGGGGAGCAGTTGTCGCTGCGCATCGTCAGTGAGTCCATCGGGCGCCTGGCCCTGGGCGGGAGCCTGCTGTTGTACACCGGGGTGGCGATGGTGGCCGGCAGCGATCCCTTCCTGGAGGCGGTCAAGCCGCTGCTGGGCAGCGATGCCTACGGCTGGACCTACCGCGAACTGGACCCGGACGTTTTTGGTGAAGAACTGGAAAAGCCAGGCTATGAGCAGGTGGAGCGCATTGCCGTGGTCGCGCTGACTGTCACCCGATTGCGCTGAATGCCGATGCTCACCTTTGGTATTGAAGAGGAATACTTCATCACCGACCTGCACAGCCGTCAGATGGTCGGCGAGCCGTCTGCGGCGGTGCTGGCGGCCTGCCGCGAAGCGATTGGCGCGGGCTTCTCCTTTGAGATGTTCCAGGGCCAGATCGAGGCGGCCTCTCCGGTGTTCACCTCCAGCGCCGAAGCGAAGAACTACTTCCGAGCAGTACGCGGCAACCTGGCGCAATCCCTGGCTGAGTTCGGCCTCGGTGTGGTGTGCGCCGGCAGCCACCCCCTGGCCGATTGGCGTGGGCAACGGCCGACCGATCAGGCGCATTTCCGGCAACTGTTCGACGATATTCAATACGTAGCGCGGCGCAGTGTGTTGTGCGGGCTGCATGTGCATGTGCAGGTGCCGCAGGCGTTGGACCGCATCGCGGTGATGAACCAGGTGTCGCCGTGGTTGCCGTTGTTGCTGCTGCTCAGTTGCTCGTCCCCTTTCTGGGACGGCGCGCCCAGCGGCTTTATGAGCTACCGTCAGGCCGCTTGCGACGAGTGGCCCCGCATGGGCGTGCCGGAACATTTCAGCGATTGGGCCGAGTACCAGCGCTACCTGGCCCTGTTGCAACGCCTCGGCGCGATCAAGGCCGATGGCAATGGCTGGTGGGGCATTCGCCCGGCGGCGCGTTACCCCACCCTGGAACTGCGCATGACCGACGCCTGCCCACGGCTGGCGGACTCCTTGGCCCTCGCCACGTTGTTTCGAGTGATGGTCACCCATGCCTGCGCGATGCAGCGTCCTGGCGCTGGTTTCAGTGCCGAGGCGCGCTGGCTGCTCAAGGAGAATCGCTGGCAGGCCAAGCGGTATGGAGCCGCTGGTACCTTTGCGCTGGACGACACCGGCACCCTGGGCAGCGCTGAGCAATGGCTGCAATGTGCCCGACAGACGTTTGCCGCCACCGCAGAGGCCATGGGCGAGCCGCTGTTGTTCGATACCTTGAATGCCTTGCTGCTACGCGGCAACAGCGCGACCGAGCAGTTGCGTTGGCACGCCCAGGCCCAGGCCAGCGGCGCCGATGCGCTTGCCAGCGTGCGCCACGTAGTCGACCTGCTGTTGGCCCAGACGCGCGGCGACCATTGATCGGGTGTCGCTCTACGTCGAAGGAACACTGATGGGGCTGCTGCGCCCTTAATGAGTAACCCCTCAACGGCAGGAGCGCAGAGCATGCGAGCGATGACTTACCAGGGCGCACACAAGGTGCAGGTGGATACCGTGCCCGATCCGATCATAGAACAACCCGACGACATCATTCTGCGGGTCACCGCCACCGCAATCTGCGGTTCGGACCTGCACCTGTATCGCGGCAAGATCCCGACCGTGGAGCACGGCGATATCTTCGGCCATGAGTTCATGGGCATCGTCGAAGAAACCGGCCCGGCCGTCACCGCGGTGCAAGCTGGCGACCGTGTGGTGATTCCGTTTGTGATTGCCTGTGGCGATTGTTTTTTCTGCCAGCTCCAGCAATTCGCCGCCTGCGAAACCACCAACGATGGGCGCGGTGCGATCCTGAATAAAAAAGCCATCCCACCGGGGGCCGCGCTGTTTGGCTACAGCCGCCTGTATGGCGGCATTCCCGGCGGCCAGGCGGAGTGGGTGAGGGTGCCCAAGGCCAACACCGGGCCGTTCAAGGTGCCCGGCACCCTGGCGGATGAGAAGGTGCTGTTCCTCTCCGATATTCTGCCCACCGCTTGGCAGGCAGTGACCAATGCCGGCATTGGCAAAGGCTCTAGTGTGGCGATTTATGGTGCCGGGCCCGTGGGCCTGCTCAGTGCGGCGTGCGCGCAGATGCTGGGCGCCGAGCAGATCTTCATGGTCGACGATCATCCGTATCGTTTGGCCTATGCGCAGAAAATGTACGGCGTGATCCCGATCAACTTCGAAGAAGACGAGGACCCGGCTGACACCATCATCCGCCAGACCGCCGGCATGCGCGGCGTCGATGGCGTGGTGGACGCGGTGGGTTTCGAGGCCAAGGGCAGTACCACGGAAACCCTGCTCACGGCCCTGAAGATCGAGGGCAGCAGCGGCAAGGCCCTGCGCCAGTGCATCGCTGCCGTACGCCGCGGTGGAGTGGTCAGCGTCGCCGGGGTGTATGCCGGGTTTATCCATGGCTTTATGTTTGGCGATGCCTTTGACAAGGGCCTGACCTTCAAGATGGGCCAGACCCATGTGCAGCGGTTCTTACCGGAGCTGTTGGAGCATATCGAGCTGGGGCATCTGCACCCGGAGGCGATCATCACTCACAGGCTGCCCCTGGAGCAGGCGGCGCGGGGGTATGAGCTGTTTGATAAAGCCGAGGAGGAATGCCGCAAGGTGATCCTGCTGCCGGGTGGGAACGACCGGCCGCTGACCGAACCGCTGGACGAACTGACGCCTGAGTTGCGCGTACAAGGGGTTCCCGGGTTCTAGGCCAATACCCGGGAAAATATGGGAGCTTGCCTGCGATAGCGGTGGTTCAGTTGAATATTCAGTGACTGACACGCCGCCTTCGCGGGCAAGCCCGCTCCCACAGGGGATCTGCGCCGGGCGCTGATTTTGTGGGCAATGCATGACCAGTGTGGGAGCTGGCTTGCCTGCGATAGCGGCCTGACAGCCGACACCTATCTACCTGACACCCCACAATCCAACTGTGGGAGCGGGCTTGCTCGCGAAGGCGGCCCAGGCCAAAGTAAGCAAAGCGCTCTTGCCCCACCACTCGGCACCTCGCCTGGGCTCGGTGTGCCCGTAATCCGCCCGCGTGGTTTGACGGGGCGCCTAAGATCACAAGCAGATCAAGATCAAGAGCGGCTCGCTTCGCATCGTGGTTACCGACTGCGCCTACAGCCCACAGAGTTGTATGCTGCGATGGCGGTGTGGCAGTCACTGCATCTGTTACTGCGCTACCGCTTTCGCAGGCAAGCCCCCACTTGGTTCTTCTATGCTTCGAAAGTAGTGTTTCTCACATTAGCCGGTGTCAGGCTGCGGCCTGCGGCTGGATGCGCAGTTCGCCGTCCACATCCTTGACCAGCCCACTGGCGACAAACAGCGGCGCCAGGCGTTTGTGCAGCTGCGGCTCGACAAACTCCTTCACCGTATCCAGCGCCAACACACCACTGAGCGGCAGCTCGGCCTTGGTGTACGACAACCAGGCCTTTTTCAACGCCATCAACACATCACTACCCGCCGTCGAAGCGAAGCGGCGGTGCACGGGCTTACCCTCGAAGGTGAAGGTGTGTTGGAACTCGTAGCCGCTTTCATCGCCGCCGTTGGCCGTGCAGCGCACGCAGGTGCAAGGGCCGTCGCCGAAGGCGCTGCGCAGGTAGGCGTTGAAGTCCACCACGGGCTTGAGTGACAGGCGCTTATCAACCTCGAACAGGTCCCCGGTCATTTTTTCGTCAGTGTTCAACGTCCATTTCCTCGCAGTCGGTTGCTGTGTTTCAAAGCGCGGCACAATACCAGCCGAGCGTGGGTTTGGGGATTATTTGCATCGTGGGAAAGGGTCAGCGGAAGAATTCACCGGGGGTGGAATCAAACTGCTGACGAAACGCGTTGATAAAGGCTGAGGTCGATTCATAGCCACAGCCCAATGCCACATCCGTCACCCGCTCGCCTTGTTCCAGGGCAGGCAGGGCGCTTAACAGGCGCAGGCGCTGGCGCCACGCGCGAAATGTCAGCCCGGTGTCACTCAGGAACACCCGACTGAGGGTTTTTTCGCTGACTCCCAGCTTGCGGCTCCACTCGCCCAACGTCGTCTGTTGCTCGGGGTGCAGGTTGAGGCTGCGGTAGATCTGCCGCAGCCGCGGGTCGTGAGGCAGCGGCAACATCAAATCCACCTGGGGCGCGGCGGCGAGCTGGTCGAGCAGCACTTGGGCCAGGCGTCCGTCCGGCCCGTCCTCGGTATATTCGACCGGCAATTGGCTGAAGTTGCGGATCAACTCGCGTAACAAACTGCTCACCTCCAGCACCTGGCAACGCTCGGCGGCCCAGGCGGTGACGCTGCAATCAAGATACAAACTGCGCATTTCCGTAAGGGGCGAACTGAACACCCGATGGGGCATGCCGGCCGGGATCCACACCGCGCGCTGGGGTGGCGCGACGAAACGGCCGACGCTGGTCTGGATCTCCAATACCCCGGAAATCGCGTAGGACAACTGCACCCACGGGTGGCTGTGGCGTCGCGTCAGCGCCCGATTGGGCAAGGATTCAGTGCGCCCGTACACCGGCCTAGGCAGGCTGGAAAGCCCAGGAACACTACGGCGCACGGCTTTTTCATGTCCTTTAGGCGGCATTTACTGGCTCATTGGCGTTAGTCGGTAACAGGTGGTTACGTTAGAGTCGTCGCGACGCTCTTGGCAACCCCTGGAAGAATTGCTTATGACCCGGCCCCGGTTTCTCCCCGACAACTTCACCCTCACCCTGATCGCCACCGTGATCCTCGCCTCACTGCTGCCCGCCAGCGGCCAGACCGCCGTGGCGTTCGGCTGGGTCACCAACCTGGCCATCGCGCTGCTGTTTTTCCTGCACGGCGCCAAGCTGTCGCGCAAGGCCATCGTCGCCGGTGCCGGCCACTGGCGTTTGCATTTGCTGGTGTTCAGCCTGACCTTCGTACTGTTTCCGTTGCTGGGCCTGGCGCTCAAGCCAGTGCTGTCGCCGCTGATCGGCACCGAGCTGTACATGGGCATGCTCTACCTCTGCGCCTTGCCGGCCACCGTGCAATCGGCGATTGCCTTTACCTCCCTGGCCCGCGGCAACATCCCGGCGGCCATCTGCAGCGCGGCGGCGTCCAGCCTGTTCGGCATCTTCCTGACGCCGCTGCTGGTAGCGCTGCTGCTCAACGTGCATGGGGATGGCGGCTCCACAGTCGATGCGATTGTCAAAATCAGCGTGCAGTTGTTGCTGCCGTTCATTGCCGGGCAAGTCGCCAGCCGCTGGATTGGGGGCTGGGTCGGGCGTAACAAAGCCTGGCTGAAATTCGTCGACCAGGGCTCGATTCTGTTGGTGGTCTACGGGGCTTTCAGCGAGGCGGTCAACGAAGGCATCTGGCACCAGATCCCGCTGTGGGAATTGGGCGGCTTGGTGGTGGCCTGCTGCGTGTTGCTGGCCCTGGTGCTGGTGGCGTCTACGCTGCTGGGCAAGGCGTTTGGCTTTAATCAGGAGGACCGCATCACCATCTTGTTCTGTGGTTCGAAGAAAAGCCTGGCGACCGGTGTGCCGATGGCGCAGGTGCTGTTTGCCGGGGCGAGTATGGGGGTGTTGATTTTGCCGTTGATGCTGTTTCACCAGATCCAGTTGATGGTTTGTGCGGCGTTGGCCCAACGCTATGCCCAGCGGCCGGAGAGCATTCCTGAATTGATGGGGCAGGTGGATCCGTGACGCACCTCTCATTGGCGGGTAAATAAGCTCAAGTTAACCGGCGTGCCGACGACTTACTTCTTAACTAACCCAAGAAGGAGTGTCGGCATGAACGTTCATCGTGTAGCGGTAATGACTGGCCTTCTGGGGCTGTGGGCAAGTACCTGCGGCGCCGCACAAACCGTGGGGCAGGGCACCATCAGGTTCAGCGGCGCCATTGTCGAGTCAGGGTGTGCGACAAATGCGCGCAGCGGTGCGGTGATGGAACTGCGCGGCTGTGCCCAATCCAGTCGTGGCAGCCGAATCGAGGTGCGCAGTGTCGCGCCGGTGGTCAGTGTCGACGCACCCCATGTGCGGCTGGTGGCGGACAGCGGCGAGGGGCGCTATTACGATCAGCGTTACGTGTTGGTAGACCGCGCCGGTAAGCTCATCCAGTCAGGCAACTACATCATTACCATGACTTCGCCTTAGGTCGTCGGGCGACGATCCGCAGCAACAGCGGTGCGAGAAACCTATAGAATGCTCGGCGGCGGCGCTTGTCCTGGGTGGCCGCTTGATCATCGTCAGAGTACCGCGCCCGTCAATGAGCCTTTCAGCCGCAACCCCTCAAGCCAACTGGCAACCGGTCATCGCCCTCGCGCTGGCCGCGTTTGTGTTCAATACCACCGAATTCGTCCCGGTCGGGCTGCTCAGCGCCATTGGCGCCAGCTTTGACATGCCCGTGGCCAGCGTCGGCCTGATGCTCACCATTTATGCGTGGATCGTGTCGCTGACCTCGTTGCCGGTGATGCTGCTGACCCGCAACGTCGAACGGCGCAAATTGCTGATCGTGCTGTTCGGCCTGTTTATCGCCAGCCATATTCTTTCCAGCGTGGCCACCAGCTTCGGCTTGCTGATGGTCAGTCGGGTCGGCATCGCCCTGGCCCATGCGTTGTTCTGGTCGATCACGGCTTCACTGGCCGTACGCCTGGCGCCAGAAGGCAAGCAGGTGCAGGCCCTTGGCTTGCTGGCCACCGGCACATCCCTGGCGATGGTGTTGGGCATTCCCTTGGGCCGTCTGTTGGGCGAGGCCATGGGCTGGCGCACTACCTTTTTGGTGATCGCCGCGTTCGCCGCCGCGCTGGTGTTCTGGCTGGCGCGCACCTTGCCGTTGCTGCCCAGCCAGAACTCCGGCTCCCTGCGCAGCCTGCCGCTATTGTTCAAGCGTCCGGCGCTGGTGGCGCTGTACGTGCTGACGGCGATGACCGTCACCGCCCAATTCACCGCCTACAGCTACATCGAACCTTTCGTCGAGGGCGTCGCCGGCCTGGGCGGCAGTGCCGTGACCCTGATCCTGCTGGTGTTCGGTGGTGCTGGCATCATCGGCTCGTTGTTGTTCAGCCTGGTGCATCGCTTCAACCCCCACCTGTTCGTGATCGGCGCGGTGTCTATCCTCGCCGCGTGCCTGGCGCTGATGCTGCCGTTGAGCGGCGCCGAGTCTTACCTGGTGGGGCTAAGTATTTTCTGGGGCATGGCGATCATGGGGTTTGGCCTGGCCATGCAGTCCAAGGTGCTGGTGCTGGCACCGGATGCCACGGATGTGGCCATGGCGATGTTTTCCGGGATCTACAACATCGGCATCGGCGGTGGTGCGTTGATGGGCAGTTGGGTCGGCAGCCACTTCGGCTTCGCCTGGATCGGCGCGGCGGGCGGTTTGCTGGCGGGGTTGGCGTTGGTGGGGTATTGCCTGGCGATTCGGCGGTTTGGGCAGGGTGGTGCCCCGACGCCAAGCTGATCGGCCCGTATCCAACGGATAACTGCAGGCTATATGTGGGAGCTGGCTTGTCGGGTCGCCGCATCGCTGCGATGGCGGCCTGACAGCCGACACAGTCCTACTGAGTACATATCCATTCCTGCGGTAACGGCCACCTAGGGTTCCGCCCTGACGGCGGCTCACTTTTGAAAAGCGCAAAAGTAAGCAAAACGCTCTTGCCCCACCACTCGGCACCTCGCCTGGGCTCGGTGTGCCCGTAATCCGCCAGTGATTTGGGGGGCCGCCGCCACGCGCCATCCATGGCGCGGGGCGGCTAAACCGGCATCCCTGCCGGTTTACCCCCCAAATCCCTGTCGAATTCCGGCCAGCGTGGTTTGACGGGGCGCCTAAGATCAAAAGCAGATCAAGAGCGACTCGCTGCGCATCGTGGTTACCGTCTGCTGCTACAGCCCACAAAGTTGTGTAGATACCTATGCTGCGATGGCGGCCCGATAAACGACACATTCCCACCTGACACGCCGCGATCAAACTGTGGGAGCGGGCTTGCTCGCGAAAGCGGAGTGTCAGTCACTGCGTCTGTTACTGCACGACCGCTTTCGCAGGCAAGCCAGCTCCCACATTTGACCTTCACTGCCTTGAGCATTGCGTTCGCTTGACTGACTGTTCTACGCCACCGGAATCAACGGATCGGCCGCTGCCAGCGCCACCGCTCTATCCGCCGCCGGTGGGTAGATCCACACGCTATTGATCTGCTGTTTGAGTTCCTTGGCTTCCTGGCCCACCAGCTTAAGCTGACGGTCCCAGCCTTCGGTGTACACCGCGCCCCAGGCGCCGAGGTCGAGGCAGGTGACGTATTTGGGTTGGCTGTAGGTCATGGGGGCTACGCCGATCAGATCGGCGGCGACGTTGTTGCCGGCGTAGCGGCCCAGGGCGATGGCGTGCTGGCAGGACATGGCAGCGACGTTGCCCAGCTCGTCTGTGGCGGCGTAGGCCACGTCGCCAGCGGCGAAGATGGCAGCCTGGCCCTTGACCTTGAGGGTGGCGTCCACGTGCAGGCGGCCCTGGGGATCGCGGGTGCCCTCAACCTGTTCGGCCAGCGGGTTGGCGCGAAAGCCGATGGTCCAGATCACGGTGCTTGATTCAATCCGCTGCCCATCCGCCAGGGTCACGCCACCGGCGTCCACCGAGGCGACCGAGGTGTTCAGTACCCATTCAAGCCCCAGTGCCTGGCTGGCTTCGATGATCGAGGGGCGTATGCCATCGCCCATCGACGCGGCAATCTGCGGCCCGCGGTCTACCACGATCACACGGATGTTGGCCGTTTCACCCAGTGCCGCACGCAGGCGCGCCGGCATTTCGGTGGCGGTCTCGATACCGGTAAAGCCGCCGCCGGCCACCACCACGGTATTGCGGGCCGGACTGTCGGACAGATTTTTGAGGGCCTTGATATGGGCCTCAAGGCGCGCGGCGTCTTCGATCTGATCCACATCGAACACGTGCGCGATGCCGTCCATGTCTGGGCGGTTCAAGCGGCTGCCGGCAGCCACTACCAGGCGGTCGTAGCTGAGGGTGGCCGGTATGCCGGCCGCGTTGCGATAGGTCACTTGCTTATTAGGGGCGTCGATGCTGTCGGCGGCGCCTTGCACAAAGGTCACGCCCACAGCGTCGAACAGCGCATCAAGCGGGGCCAGCATGGTATGCACATCGGGCTCGTAGAACCGCGGGCGAATACGCAGCTCCGCTTGGGGGGCTAGCAGGCTGATGCGCACATCGTTGCGTTCGTGCTTGTCCAGCAGCCGAGCGGCGCTCAAGGCGCTCCACACGCCACCAAACCCGGCGCCGATGATCAGAATATGTTGTTTCATGGGGTTGCTCCAGAGACCAGGTAAGCCGCAAGGCATTGCCGGATCACTGTAAAAGCAGCAGGGTCTGTCCGAAAGGACAGATAACCCTGGATGACTGCCAGGTCAGTCGGCCTAGCGGGAAAAACGCTCGCGGTAGTCGCGCGGTGAGATGGCCAGGTGGCGGTGGAAGGTGCAGCGCATGCGTTCTTCGTCGCCAAACCCGCACAGCCCGGCGATCTGCTCGATGCTGCGCTGGGAGTCTTCAAGCATGCGGCGCGCCGCTTCCATGCGAAACAGCTCAATGGCCTTGGCCGGGGTGCGACCGGTTTTTTGCTTATAGACCCGGGCAAAATTGCGTGGGCTCATATGGCTCTGCGCGGCCAAGCGTTCGACGCTGAGGTCGCTGTCGCGCAGGTTGTCGCTGATCCAGGCATGCAGCGCATCAAAGCCGGCGCTGTCGGCGGTTTGCGCTTGCAGCACCTGGCTGAACTGCGCCTGGCCACCGGGGCGCTTGAGGAACACCACCAGTTCGCGTGCCACTTGCAGCGCCACTTCGCGCCCGCAGTCGGCCTCCACCAGCGCGAGCGCCAGGTCGATCCCGGCGCTGACGCCCGCCGAGGTCCACACCTGGCCTTGCTGTACGAAGATCGCGTCCACGTCCACCTCGATGCTCGGGAAGCGTTGCTTGAGCAGCTCGCACATTGCCCAATGCGTTGCCGCGCGGCGCCCCTCCAGCAAGCCCGCCAGCGCCAGCAAAAAAGTGCCGCTGCACACCGAGGCGGTACGTCGCGCCTGACCGGAGGCGTTGCGCAACCAGTCCACCAGCGCAGTATTGTCCAGCATGGCTTGCTCAATGGCCGGCGCGCCGGGTACCACCAGAGTGTCGATGGCGGCTGGGTCCAACTGCGCCAAAGCCACAGTGTGGACGCTCAAGCCTTCGGCGGTTGGCATCAGCCCGCCCGCCAGGCTGGCGTTGTGCAGCACATAACCTTGCAAGCCGCGTTCGGCCATGGCTTTGGTCGCGGCCCAGAACACCGTCTGCGCGCCGGTCAGGTCGAGCAGGCCCATGTGCGGGTAGGTCAGGAACACCAGAGTGCGGGGTTGGCCAAGCGGGGAGAGTGCGGTCATGCGCTGGTCAGTTGCTCAATTTGGCTCAAGGTGCAGAAGTTTGCGCCCATGACCACCCTCAATTGCTCGGGGTGTTCAAGTTTGCCTGTCATGGTGGCGGTCTCCGGTGAAGGGGCTGGGCCCTGTTTTACCATGTCCCGCCAGTCAGTTTAAGCAGTCGCGCAGCGTTTGGTCTTGGTTGAATACTGTTTTGGCCAGGCCCTTCTGCAAACGTCGGTCAGGATTCACCGTTCTGATCGCCTCTGTTTGTTACTATCGCCATCCCGTCACCCGGAGTCGCCGCTCTATGCAACACCAGTGGGATGAAATGCACCGCACCCGCAAGCCCACGTTCGTCCTGTGTGGCGAGCCCCAGGGGGATGTGCTCAATCTCTATGTTCACGGTTACTCGGCGTTCTTCAACCGCCAGCAACTGGGCAATTTCAAGCAACAGTTGGCGGCTATCGAAGGCTCGACCAACCTGATGCTGTTCTGGCCAGCGGGGCATTTTCTGGAAAACCTGTTTGCACCGTTCAAGGACGTGCTCGCCTCATTGCTCGGCGGTGGCGGCCTGGGCGCGGCGACGGTGGGCGTGGGCAAGGCCATTGCCTATTTCCTTGATCATTACAAAAGCGTCGAGGCGCGGGTGGATGAAGTGGCCAAGACCTTGTTGCCCGAACTGGCCGGCTACCTGCACGACCAGTCGCTGCCGGTACGGCGCATCAACCTGATCGGCCATTCCCTGGGCGCGCGCATTCTGGTCAAGAGCCTGCTGGCCAGCCCCGAGATCGCTCGCGAACTGCCGTTGAATAACCTGTTGTTGATGGGCGGGGCGATCTGTACCTCGAGCCCTTGGGACGAGGTGTCGGCGCCGCTGAAGGGGCGGTTGATCAACTGCCATTCGAGCAAGGACTGGGCGCTGGCCATGAAGCCCGATACCGAGCGTTGCATTGGCCGCTATGCGATTGACGTGACGCCCGCGCTCAAGGCCAAGGTGACCAATGTGCACCTGGCCAGCTTCGATCATGCCGCCTATTGGCCGCAGTTGAAGACGGTGGTGCAGTACACCGATTTGCTGCAGGAGCGGCGCGGCATGATCCGTGTGGACTCGCGCAGCAGTGACGTGCGGTTTGCCGAAGCGGACGGGGACCTGTACCCGGCATTGGTGCAAGCGCGGCCGGAGGAGCTGAAGTTTCTTGCCGAACTGATGGCGCAAAAGCGCAGTGCCGCGATTGATGCCAGTGTGCGCGAACCGTTGAAACTGGCCATTGAGTTGCAGCGCATGGGCGGCGACAGCTTTATGAACCTGGCTCGTGGCCATGGCGTGGGCTATCGCCAGATTGCCGAAGACGTGGCGCAACGCCTGGGCATCAAGTTCGACCAACCACTTGAACACGTGGCGCTGGCAGAGATCGAAGGGCAGGTCGCAGAAACACTGATCGAGCAGTACAAGGACAAACTCAGCCGCGCTGATCGTCAGGCGTTCGAGGCCGAGCTCCAGGCGGCTGCGCAAAAAGAGCAGGGGTTGTTCAACCGCTTGGATGTGGGCCGTTCGGCTACCGCAGCCTTGAGCGGCACGGCGTTGGCCGGGCTGACCGGGTTTATCCTGCGGCGCGGTGCGGCGACGGCGATCCCGGTGGTGGGCCAGGCGCTGGCTGCGGCGATGTTGCTGGTCAGCGGTGTTCGGGCGTTTTCCGGCCCGGCGTATTCGATCACGACCTTGGCGGTACTGGTGGTCGGCGTGATCCGCCAACGCATGGAGCGCGAGGCGCTTAACCAGGAACTGGACCTGGTGGTGCAAGTGGTGGAAGCGTTTGACCTGCCACGGGACACGGTGATGCGCACGGTCGCGTCTGACTGATAAGCTGCTGCCCAAGTCTTGTGTATTTGCCTGGAATACCGCGTGAAATTCAGCCTGCCAAAAATCGCTACCGCTCCGTTTTGCCCGCCGGAAGTGGCCGGCTCTGTCGCTGTTGATCCCAAGGCCTCGTTTTTTAAACGGGTGTTGATGTTCGCTGGCCCCGGCCTGTTGATCTCCATCGGCTACATGGACCCCGGCAACTGGGCAACGGCCATTGAAGCCGGTTCACGCTACGGCTACAGCCTGCTGTTTGTGGTGCTGCTGGCCAGCCTGGCGGGGATGGCGGTGCAATGCCTGTGTTCAAGGCTGGGCATCGCCACCGGCAAGGACCTGGCGCAACTGTGCCGTGAGCGCTACAGCCAGCGCTCTGCTCGTACCCAGTGGGTGTTGGCGGAAATCTCCATCATCGCCACAGACCTTGCCGAAGTGCTCGGCTGCGCCCTGGCGTTTCACCTGTTGCTCGGCGTGTCACTGACCACCGGCATTGTCATCACGGCATTCGACACGCTGTTGATCCTGGCCCTGCAAAATCGTGGTTTTCGCCGCCTGGAAGCGATCATGCTGGCGCTGGTCGCCACCATCGGCGTGTGCTTTTTCATCGAACTGGTGCTGATCAAACCCTATTGGCCCGACGTGCTCAGCGGGTTCACCCCGTCACTGTCGGCCATCAGCGATGCGGCGCCATTGTACCTGGCCATCGGCATCCTCGGCGCGACGGTCATGCCCCATAACCTCTACTTGCACACCTCTATCGTGCAGACCCGCCTGATCGGCAAGGACCTGGCGAGCAAGCAGGACGCGGTCAAGCTGGCGCGTATCGACACCATCGGCTCCCTGGCCTTGGCGCTGTTGGTCAATGCCGCGATCCTGGTGCTGGCGGCTGCGGCCTTCTATAAGACCGGCCATACCGATGTGGTGGAAATCCAGGACGCCTATCACCTGCTCGACCCCCTGGTCGGCGGTGCTTTCGCCAGCATCCTGTTCGGTATCGCCTTGCTGGCTTCGGGCCAGAGTTCGACCTTTACCGGCACCATTGCCGGGCAAGTGATCATGGAGGGTTACCTGAACCTGCGCATACCCTGCTGGCAGCGCCGCCTGATCACCCGTGGGCTGGCGCTGATCCCGGCGTTCCTGGGGGTATGGCTGATGGGCGACGATGCTATCGGCAAGCTGCTGATTCTCAGCCAGGTGGTACTGAGCCTGCAGTTGCCCTTTGCGTTGTACCCGCTGATCCGCATGACCGGCGACAAGCAACTGATGGGGCCGTTCGTCAATCGGCTGCCCACGCGGCTGCTGGCGTGGTTTCTGTTCGCGGTGATCAGTGGGGCGAATGCTTGGTTGATTGGGCAGTGGTTGTTTTGACCTGAGGCTTATTGCGAGGCAGTGCCTACACCAAGATGGCTAAGGATGTGTATTGGGCAACTTCTGGGTCAGCAGTCAATAGCTTCATCGGCTCAGTCATGGCTGTTGCAATGATCAGTCGATCGAAGGGATCCTTGTGATGATGTTCAAGATCCCTGACGGCAATGGCATGCTCCAGGTTGATGGGTAATTCGACGAAGCCACTTTCCAGGCAGTATTCGCGAATTTTATCCAGGTCCACAACGAGCTTTCCCAAGCTAACCTTGATTGCCATTTCCCAAAATGTTGCCGCACTGACGTAAATTTCCGCGGCGTTTTCTATCAGCTTGCGGGCTTTACCGGACAGTTTGGAGTCATCGTTGAGTGCCCATAGCAGGATATGGGTATCCAACAGTAGCCTCATGAATGACTGCCCTCAAAGGCATCCAAAAGATCGCTGGGGAGTGGGGCGTCGAAGTCTTCAGGAATGGTCAACTCGCCCTTCATTGCGCCAATTCGCCGGCCCTTGGACTTACCAAGCGGGACGAGCTGCGCCATTGCGCGACCATGTTTGGCGATAGTGATGATTTTGCCAGCGGCGGCTTCATCGACCAGTTTGGACAGGTTGTTTTTTGCCTCACCGAGGGCAACGGTAATCATG
This sequence comes from Pseudomonas sp. FJ2-5-13, assembly GCF_029201605.1. NCBI lineage: Bacteria > Pseudomonadati > Pseudomonadota > Gammaproteobacteria > Pseudomonadales > Pseudomonadaceae > Pseudomonas > Pseudomonas sp. FJ2-5-13. The sequence continues at coordinate 3,453,395 of NZ_CP104045.1, read as the reverse complement.
AGGTCTTCTCCGTGTTTTGGCCAAATATAGCCAAAACTACGACCGCTATCAAAGATGGCACGACCACTGGCGGCGGCCGCTCGTTCAGCGCGGGATGGTGTGTGGTACGTAGTGACCATGACGTCTCTCCAAATAAACTTGGCTAAAGTCTGCGCCAGCGCACCGTCCCCAGAAATACTGGCCCCCAAAATCAGAACGAGCCTACTTTTCCTACTAGGAATATTCCTTCACTGGCGCCGTTCAGCAGCGCCAACATCCGTCACCGATCCCAATACGGCACCGTCCCAAAACACTCCACGAAATAGTCGATCACCGTGCGCACCTTCAGCGAGAGCCTGCGGCTGCCCGGCCACAACGCGGCGATCTGTTGGGGCTCCAGGGTTGTCGCCACTTCGTATTCGCCGAGCACCGCCTGCAAGGTACCGGCGCGCAGGCTTTCGCCAATCAGCCAAGACGGGAACACCACCAGGCCCAAGCCTTGTTCGGCGGCGTGGGTGAGGGTGTCGGCGTGGTTGCCGGTGATGGGGCCGCTGACGCTGTAGGCTGTCCAGTCGCCTTGGCCGTGGCGGAAGAACCAGCGCTGCTGGCCTGTGATGCCTTTGTAGGCCAGGCAGTGGTGGTGGGCCAGTTCGTCGGGGTGGCGCGGCGTGCCGTGCTGGGCCAGGTAGGCAGGGCTGGCCGCGATACGAAAGCGTTGCGGCGCGAAGATGCGCGCCTGCATGCCCGAATCATTGAGCACGCCGATACGAAACAGCAGGTCGGTGCCATCTTGCAGCGGGTCGACGAAGGTGTCGGTCTGCTGGATATCCAGCTGCAACTTCGGGTAGCGCCGGCACAGCGCTCCCAGCCAGGGTGAAAGGTGGCGCTGGCCGAACACCATGGGCGCGTTGATACGCACCAGGCCGCTGGGTTCGCTGTCTTGCTCTTGCAGGGCTTGGTTCGCCGTCTCCAACTGCTCCAGTAGCACGCGCGCGTGGCGGCCCAGCAGGCGGCCGGCTTCGGTGGGGCTGACGGCGCGCGTATGGCGATAGAGCAATTGCTGGCCGACGGCCTGTTCCATCAGGTGGATCTGCCGCGAAATGGAGGAGGGCGCCAGGCCTTCGCGGCGGGCCACTTCAGAAAAGCTGCTCTGGTCCAGCACGGCCACAAACAGGCGTAGCGCCTTGAAACTCAGTTCATTCAAGCCCTGCATCATCTCTCCAGGCTGTGCGTTTTGCGCAAAGGTGTTGTCCGCATGCTCCCATTTATCGCACAGGACGGCCACCGGATAATGCGCGCCATGTTTTTCTTTCTTGATACACGGGTGATGTATGCAGGCACGTTCTACCGAGGGGCTGGCGCAGGCCAGGCCGAGCAATAACCTTTTACGGCTGCTGCTGTTGCCGTTGGTGATTCTGGCGGGCATGGGCCTGTCGGTGGAGGCCGGCTTGCTTGGGCCATTGGGCGCGCAGGTCGGGCATTTGTGGGCGACGTTGAGCATCTTTGGTGTTGGCACGGCGATTCTGTTCTTACTGCTGCTGTTCAGCGGCCCGCAAAAGGGCCCGGCATTTACGCAATTGCCGCGCTGGCAGTTGATCGGCGGGGTTCTGGGGCCGATGTACGTGGTGGTGCTAACCCTGGCCACACCGCACATCGGCATCGCGATGACCATGATCGCGATCCTCTCGGGCCAGGTGGGCAAGAGTGTGTTGATCGACCACTTCGGCTGGTTCGGCACGGCGCGCAAACGGGTCAATAGTGAGCGCTGGATCGCGTTGGCGTTGATTGTGGCGGCATTGATTCTGATTGCACGAGGTTAAGGCGATGAATCTGTTTATGTTGTTGGTGCTGGTGATTGCAGCGGGTGCGGTGTTGAGTGTGCAGGCCGCTATCAACGGGCGTCTGGGCCAGACTGTGGGGGTATTGCGCAGCAGTTTGTTGACCTTCGCGGTGGGCGCGCTGACCACGGCGCTGTTGATATTTTTCTTCGAGCCGGCCCAGGCCGTCAGCCTGCTGGAGGTGCCCAAGTGGCAATTGACCGGTGCCCTGTTTGGCGTGGTGTACATGATGGTGATGGTCGGCGCGGTACCTGTGGTCGGCACGGCCGTCGCCACGGTGGCGGTGATCGTCGGGCAATTAGGCATGGGCATGTTGATCGACAACTTTGGCTGGCTGGGCAACCCGGCGATCGAGCTGTCGGGCAGCCGTATCCTCGCCATGCTGTTGCTCGCCCTGGCGTTGGTGTTCATGTACCGCAGCAATAGCCGCCGGGCCGACTGACGGCGCTGAACCATGCTTGCTTGCCCAGGGTCACTGCTTAAGGTGCGGCGCTCGCTGCATCGGACGACCATGAAAAAGGAGTCTGACCATGCCAGATCAAACCTGTGCTTGCCCTCACTGCAAATGTGTATTGGGCGCTGACGCAATCATGAAAGACGGCAAGGGCTATTGCTGCCAGGGCTGTGCCGAGCACCATGCTCACGGTGAACCCTGCGCCGCCGCAACGGGTTGCGAATGTGCCAAGTCGGCCCACGGTTGACAGCATTGACCTGCGGGCCCGGATACCCGGTGCCTGCAGGGTGAGTAAAAACAGTTCGCTTGCCCGCGGCCAGTCTTTACCATGGCGGCCCATCCTTGATTGATGTGTACCCGCCATGGCCCTGGCCGCGCCTCCCGACCTCACTGATCACGCCGTTCCCGTGCAACCGTTGGCGCGTACCTACCCGCGTGGGTTGTACGTAGAGCCGCACAGCCATGATTGGGGCCAGTTGCTTTACGCCATGAGCGGAGTGATGTGGGTCGAGACGCCCCGCGAAGCCCTGGTGGTGCCGCCCCAGCGCGCGGTGTGGTTGCCGCCGGGGGTGGAGCACGGGATCCGCGTGGTCTCCGATTTGCAAATGCGCAATATCTACCTGCGCCCGGCATTGGCGTCGACGCTGGACAGCCAGGTGCAGGTCATCGAAGTGGGTCGCTTGTTGCGGGAGTTGATCGTGACCTTGGTGGAGCAGGGCGATCACGGCGATGCGGCCTACTACGAGGCTGTCGTAGGCCTGGCTCTGCTGGAGTTGCAACGCGCACGTCGCTCGTCTATTCGCATTGCCATGCCGGTGGCGGCGGATCGTCGGCTGATCAATGCGTGCCAGGCGGTCATGGCTGCGCCTTCCCTGGACATCCCGTTCGAACAGCACGCCGAGGCAGCGGGCGCCAGCGTGCGCACTTTAGCGCGGCTGTTCCAGCAGCACCTGGGCATTGGGTTTGCCCAGTGGCGCCGTCAGGTGCAGTTGGCCACGGCGGCTGCGGAGTTGATCCAAGGCCAGCCGGTGAGCGGCATAGCGCGCACCCTGGGTTACTCGCCCAGCAGCTTCAGCGACATGTTCCGACGCGAACTGGGCGTGTCGCCGTCCCAGTACCGGAGTTGGCCGAAATCCTGAAGCACTTGGCCGATACCCACGGTAGGCGCGCCCTAGACTGAGCCCATCAATCCACCGGGCGCAGCCTTCATGAGCTATTTGATTTCCTTGGCCATCGGCCTGTTTGTCGGCGTGATCTACGGCGCGCTGGACTTCCGTTCACCGGCACCGCCCGCTATCGCACTGGTCGGCCTGATGGGCATGCTGCTCGGCGAAAAGCTCTGGCCCATGGCGCGACAGTTGGTCGGTGGTTGGTTGTCCTGATCTCTTTTCCCTTCGACGGATGCCCTCGATGAACGCACTGCAATTTACCGCCACCGGCGACCTCGCCCACCTGAGCCTGGTGGAGGTGCCCGTGCCGGTGCCGTCTGCCGGCGAAGTGCTGGTGCAGATTAACGCTGCGGGCCTGAACCCCAGCGACGTGAAAAACGTGCTTGGCCGCTTCCCCTACACCACGCTGCCACGCATCCCAGGGCGTGATTTTGCCGGCGTGGTGGTGGAGGGGCCGCAAGCATTGCTCGGCCAGGCAGTCTGGGGCACCGGCCGCGACCTGGGTTTTTTCGCTGACGGTTCCCATGCCCAATACCTGCGCGTATCCGCCAAGGGCGTGGCGCACAAACCCGCGCATTTGAGCTTTGCGCAGGCGGCCAGCCTCGGCGTGCCCTACACCACCGCCTGGGATGCCCTGGAACGCAGCGGCGTTGGCCAGGGCACGCGCTTGCTGGTGATTGGCGCCAACGGTGCGGTCGGCAGTGCGGCGCTGGCGCTGGCGAAGATACGCGGCGCGCAGGTGCTGGCGGCTGTGCGCAAGGCCGATCAGCTCGAGTTGTTGCAGGCTCAAGGGTTGGACGCGATTGCCTTGGGCAAGCCAGAGGCGCTGGGCGCGCAAGTGCAGGCTGTGTTCAAGGGCGGCGCAGACGTGATCTTTGACACCACCGGTTTCTGGCTGCCTGCCGCGGTGGCAGGGCTGGCACCGTTCGGCCGCATTGCGATCATCGCCGCCCCGGTTGACGGCCACGTGCAGTTACCGGCCCTGGCGCTGTACCGCAAGGGTGGTTCGGTGGTGGGGGTTAACTCGTTGCTCTATAGCTGCGAACAATGCGCGGTGATGCTGGAGGCGTTTGGGCGCTTCTTTGATGAAGGCCTGTTGCCGCTGCCTACGGGGTTGCGTGAAATGGCGTTGGTGGACGGTGTTCAGTGCTATGCAGAAGTGAACAATGGCAGCCCAGACAAAATCATCTTCCTGCCTTGATGGGATCAAAATGTGGGAGCGGGCTTGCTCGCGAATGCGGCGTATCAGTCACCTATATATCGACTGACACTCTGCATTCGCGAGCAAGCCCGCTCCCACATTTTTTTGATCTTTATTCGGTTTCGGGAACGCCTTTTTCCCACGCCGACCAGTTCTGCACAATCGCCTGGACCAACGGATTACCCGTGCGGTACAGGTTTTCCAGCGCCGGTACAAACCCACCCTGGTCCGCATACTTGAGCAGGTTGTCTACCTCGCTGTAGCCCGGATAAGGCCGGTCAAAGTCGGAGCCGGCGCGCACCACGGCCAGGCGCTGGATATCCACCAAACCTTCGCGGCTGGCGCGCAGCAGTGCTTCGTAGGTGGAGTTGTCCTCTTGCTGGGTGGTGCAGTATTCGCCTTTGTTGTCGGTGAGCAACTGGGTCCAGACCTCGGCACGTTCGCTCAACCGCGTGCCGGAAAACCAGGTGTTGCCCGCCAGGGTGTCGCAGCGGGTGACTTGTGGCGGTTGGTTGGCCGGGGCGGCGGGGTAGTGTTTGCGCCAAGCGGCGGACTCTGTGCTTTCTGTCAGCTCCACCTTGTGCGACAAGGCAAACGCCTTGGCTTGCAGCTTGGGGTTGAGCTCAAACACTTCGGTCTTGTAGTCCAACGGGGGTTTTTCGTTGGGGCCCTTGGTGTTGATCCCGATATAGCCCGTCGGCCAGTCCTTGGGGGCATCCCGTGAATCCAGCTCCCACTGCGTGCCGAACTCCACCAGGTAATGAGCCCAGGCAGCGGTGCCGATGGTGCCGTGCTTGGGGTTGATGCCGGCGATCCCGGCGACCAGGAAGTAACTCTGGCGCAGGTCGAACTTGGGCGACAAGGCCAGGGCCAGGGTAGACGCGGCCGCGTTGGTCTGGCCCATGCCGGTCACCAGCAGGCACACGTCCTGGGCGTTGCAGCGAATTACCGGGTATTCGGCGGACAAGCCCGGTACGCGCACTTCTTGTTTGAGGGCCAGACGGTCGATCCAGGTTTGCGCCTCGGGGGCGAACATGGTGATCAGCATCACCTTGGGTTTGATCGGCGCCGGGTTATCCGCCAGCACCACGTGGGGCAATAGGGCCAGGCCTGCGGCCAGCGAGATACGGGTCAATGCGTTCATCTACAGCTCCTTGATCAGAATTGGTAGCCCACGCCGGCGTAGTAACCCCAGCCGTCGGAGCGTGCGCGGAAGTTGCCTTCGCCGAAATTCAACTCGCTGCCGTCCTCCCAGTTGCCGCCGTTGTGAAAGTAACGGCCGACCAGGGTAAAGCGCAGGTGGGTAAACGAGTACAGCAACACGTTGGTGGCCACCAGGGAATTGGCGGTGCGCGCCGGGTTGTCCTTGTGCAGGTCCGAGCCGAAATCGTAGTTGGTAAAACCGATGTAGGTCAGCGAGGCGCCGTTGTCGAACTTGCCGATGGGCACGATGTACTTCATCTGCGCCCGGTAGCCGTCCCAGGAATACTCATTGCTGGCGCCATAGTTTTCCCACTGGTAGCGCCCATAGAAGTTGGCCGACAGGTTGACCCGCGAGTGGGTGTCGATATCGGTGCCCAGGCCGCTGTACAGGGTGTTGGCGCGGTTTTCCTTGCGGCTGCCGTGATCGTAGATCCAGTCAAAGGCCACATACCATTCCTTGAACGGGCCGAACGCCAGGCTGCGTCCTGCGAGGTAGTCGATGGAGATCCGCGGTTCATGCTCCATGAACACCGGCGAGCCATGGTCCCACACGCCTTTGTCATTGCTGTTACCGATGGTGAGGATCTTCGGCACATCGATATAGCCGTACAACTCAAAGGGGCCCTTGCGGCCGAAGTACTCGTATTCCAAGTAGATGTCATCTTGAGGCTTGGGGCCGAAACTGATGTCTTTGCTTCCGATCAGCGTGAGGTCCTGGTTGAACCACTCGGACAAATAGACGCCTTTTTTCGCCGGGGGGTTGGCTTCAGGGCTGAGGGTTTCGCCCTGTGCTGAGTCATCCACGGGCTTTTGCTGCGCCAAAATGGGTGCACTGAGTACTCCCGTAACGGCGGCCAGTAGCAACGAAACGCCAAGACAAGCGCGAGGCTTTGAGGTGGGGTGCATTGAAAGTCCTTATTCTTACGCGGTTTAAACCCGATCAGACGGGTAGGAGTGAACTTGGCGGTCAAGTTCGTTCCGCAAACGTTTGCACAGGCTGTACCAACTTGGGTCAATGGCTTGAACTGTTTAGAAAAAAGACGAATTTGCCGACGCTTTGGTCAGGAAAACAGCGGGGCTTCTATTATCCCGGAGGGGCGATGGGGTGGAATATCGGCAGTGCGGCCTGCCGCCGATATTCACTCGGCGTCTGGTGCATTTCGATACGAAAGTGGCGATTGAAATTCGACAGGTTGGCGTAGCCCACCTCAAAGCAGATGTCCGCCACTGACATCTGGCTGTGCAACAGCAAGCGGCAGGCACGCTGCACGCGGAACTTGCGCATCAGGTCGATAAAACCGTGACCGGTGTTGCGTTTGAAAAACCGCGAAAAGCCCGGTTCGCTCATGTCCAGTTGCCGGGCGATGTCCGACAGGCGTACATCGCCGGTCAGCTCCCGCATCAGGTAGTCAAACGCCTTGTTGATGCGCTGGGCACTGCGCGCGTCCAAAGTGGGTGCGTAGCAAGGGCTGGCCAGGGACTTGGCCTGTGAAGGCGGGGCATTCTTCAGGGTGTCGAGCAGTTGCAGGAACAGGGTCAGGCGTTGCAAGCCCTGGGCGCTGCCGATGGCCTCCATCAGCCGTGCCGCGCCCGTTGCGGTCTCGCCGGTGAATTCGATGCCCCGGCGCGCCCGTTCAAACAGTGGCTGTAAATCACCGAGCTCAGGCAGGGTGGTGCGCAGGGCGAGGAGGGTGGCGCCGTCGAATTGCAGCACCACATCGCGCCCGTGCAGGTGTTCGCCGGGGGCCAGGTCGCCGATCCAGTCGTGGGGCAGGTCAGGGCCGATCAGTGCCACATGCCCGGCGCCGAACGCACCGATATAGTCGCCCGCCACCAGCTTGCCGCTGCCTTGGCGGATCAGGTGGATTTCGAATTCAGGATGATGGTTCCAGCGCGCCAATTCATAGGGATAGTCATGTTCGAACCAGCGAAAGCCATGTTCCGGTTCGGGCAGGATCACCTCAAGCTCCGCAGGGCGGTGCTCGAACAGGGTGGCGGGGCTGATGGGCATGGTGCTGCCTCTTGTGGGGTGCAATCGCCCCAAAATACCCGCACTGGCAATCGGTGCGCTAGCCCCGGTTTCGCCTGAGGCTGATACTTTTTTGATCCTATGCCTGCGGTTAAAAAAGTATCAGCCGAGCCTTCGCCAGTCGTTTGTGAGCTGGCAGGCCAAGCTGCTGTAATCGAGGCTCAACAACAAAGGTCGGCAAGCTGTTCTCGGCGGCGCTCACCGGCTACCGGCAATAACCTTTACAGGACCCTCCCATGAAACGACTCGAAGGCAAAAGCGCGCTGATCACCGGATCGGCGCGGGGCATTGGCCGTGCGTTCGCCCAGGCTTACATCGCAGAAGGCGCCACCGTAGCCATCGCCGACATCAACCTGCAAAGGGCCCAGGCCACCGCCGCTGAGCTGGGCCCCCAGGCTTACGCCGTAGCGATGGACGTCACCGACCAAGCCTCCATCGACGCGGCCATCGCCACCGTGGTGAGCCACGCCGGCAAGCTCGATATCCTGATCAATAACGCGGCCCTGTTCGACCTGGCCCCCATCGTTGACATCACCCGCGACAGCTTTGAACGGCTGTTCTCGATCAACGTTGCCGGCACCTTGTTCACCCTGCAGGCCGCAGCCCGACAGATGATCAGCCAGGGGCATGGCGGCAAGATCATCAATATGGCCAGCCAGGCCGGGCGGCGGGGTGAGCCGTTGGTGGCGGTCTACTGCGCGACCAAGGCAGCGGTGATCAGCCTGACCCAATCGGCGGGGTTGAACCTGATCAAGCAGGGTATCAACGTCAACGCTATCGCTCCTGGTGTGGTGGATGGCGAGCATTGGGATGGGGTGGATGCGTTGTTCGCCCGGCATGAAGGGCTGGCGCCTGGCGAGAAGAAAAAGCGCGTAGGCGATGAGGTGCCGTTTGGGCGGATGGGCACGGCGCAAGACCTGACCGGCATGGCGATCTTCCTGGCGTCGGCGGAGGCCGACTATGTGGTGGCCCAGACCTATAACGTTGATGGCGGGAATTGGATGAACTAGCGGTTGACGCTGATCCAACTGTGGGAGCTGGCTTGCCTGCGAAGACGGCCTGCCAGCCGACACCTATCTAGCTGACGCCCCGCGATCAAATTGTGGGAGCGGGCTTGCTCGCGAAGGCGTCCTGGCAGTCAACACAGTTGGATTGTGTACATATCCCTTGCTGCGGTAAAGGCCACTTAGGGTTCCGCCCTGACGGCGGCTCACTTTGCAAAAGCGGCAAAGTAAGCAAAACGCCCTTGCCCCACCACTCGGCACCTCGCTTGGGCTCGGTGTGCCCGAACACAGGCTTGAATCCGTGGGCCGCCGCCACGCGCCATCCATGGCGCGGGGCGGCTAACCCGGCGTCCTGCCGGGTTACCCACGAATTCAAGCCTGCGTTCGGCCAGCGTGGTTTAACGGGGCGCCTAAGATCAAAAGCAGATCAAGAGCGACTCGCTTCGCATCGTGGTTACCGTCCACCGTTACAGCGTTGTGTAGATACTTATGGTCATCGCAGGCAAGCCCACCTTTGAACTTCAGCGTTCTTGAGAATAGGGTGAGTCAGCAACGCATCGATCCACGCAGTAAACTACCCCATACTTCACCTTTTCTACGCTCGCCCTGAGGCGGTCGTACGTGCAGACCACCAGAGAACGACCATGAGCCTTTCGAAAGCCGCCATCGCTTCATTCGACGTCGACGCCCAGAAGAGCTTCACACCTTTATGCCCCAACGAATTGCCGGTAGTCGGTGGCGATCACATTGGTGCCGAACTCAACTACATGGCCAGCCTCGCCGGCCACCGCATCGGTAGCAAGGACGCCCACACCCCGCACGCGCCCTGGGTGGTCGCGCAGCACAGCGAGATGCTGCAACCCACCGGCCTGGTCCATGCCGATGTGACGTGGGTCAGCCACTGCGTGCCGGGCACCGAGGGGTTCACCCTGCTCGATGAGTTGCCCGCGCCCTATGACTACGACTACTTCATCTGGAAAGGTGTCGAACCCGACCTGCACCCCTACGGCGCCTGTTACCACGACCTGCACGACAAGCTGTCCACCGGCGTCATCGAGTACCTCAAGGCCCACGGCGTGGCTCGCGTGATCGTCGGCGGCCTGGCGCTGGATTACTGCGTCAAGACCACCGCGTTGCAATTGCTCAAGGCCGGCCTGCACGTCGTTCTGCATTTGCCGGCGTGCCGCAGCATCAGCGAGGAGGGCGGTGTACAGGCCGTCGACGAATTGCTCAAGGCCGGTGCACACATCAGCCGCACCCGCGAAGAACTGGCCCTGATTGCGCAGGGCTAAGCCTCAACGTTCAATCGAGCGACTCCACCGCGCATTCCACTCTGGCCGTGCCTGGTTGACCTGGTCCCAATCAATCGAAATGGCCGTTTGCAGATAACCCTGCATGGCTTCCACCCGCGCACGGGTTTTATCGGTGGTGGGGGTGCTCGGGTTCGACGGGATCTGGTCACCTTCTTCCAACGCCGGCGCCTGGGCCTCGGCGGTCAGCAAGAACGCTGCGAGCTTCTGCGCCAGTTCCGGCTGGTCATTGCGGGCGATCACGCATTCGGCCACGTTGAGTACCACCGCACCTTCTTTGGGCTGCGCGTACTCCATCGGTATGCCGAGCAGCTTTTGCGTGGCGACCTGGGTCGGGGTCAGGGGGAAGATCGCCGCCTCGTCGGTCTGCACCATCTCGGAGATCTTCGCGGAGCTGGCGATGTATTCCAGCACATTGGGGCCAACGGTCTTAGGCCAGGCCTTGAAGCCCGGTTCCACATTGGTTTCATCGCCACCCTGGATGCGGTTGAACATCAGGAAGCCATGCAGGCCAAAGGTGGAGGAGGCCAGGGATTGGAACACCACTTTGTCCTTGAAGCGCGGGTCGGCCAGGTCCATCCATGAGGTGGGCGCGGCCCAACCTTTGTCCTTGAACATCTTGGCGTTGTAGCCAAGGCCAGTGACGCCCAGGGTCACGGCCACGGCTTCGTCCTTGATTCGGGCCTTGACCGGGATCTGTTCCAGCGGCGGGCTCGGCGCGAGCTTGTCGCACAGGCCCATGGAGATGGCGCGGTACATGATGCCGTCGTCGAGGAACATCACATGCATCTGTGGGTTGGCCTTGTTGGCCTGAACCTTGGCGAGGATGTCCGAGGAAGTGCCAGGTACGATCACGACCTTGACGTTATTGGCCTTTTCGAAGGCGGGCAGCACCTTGTCGGCGTACACCCGTTCCATGGTGCCGCCGTTCATGCCCAGGTACAGCGTGGGGGCGGCATGGGCCGTGCCGGTGAGCAAGGCGAGGGACAAGCAGGACAACGCGAGACGTGATTGCATGGGGTTTTTCTTCTCAGGCTTGGAAACGACGGATGGAAAACGCTTCGATGGGTTGGCGGCTGGCGCCGTCGCAGACGATCTCTGCCAAGGCTTCACCGACGGCGGGGCCGAGCTGGAACCCGGCACCGGCAAAGCCGAAACCGTGGAGCAGCCCAGGTTGGGTACTGCTGGGGCCGATCACCGGTTCGTGGTCGGGCAGGTAACCTTCGGTGCCACTCCAGGTGCGAATGGCCTGGGCACCCTGGAGAAACGGGTAGAGTTCGCCGGCGTTGCGCAGAATCTCCAGCACCGCCGCCTGGCCCGGCCTGGCCTGCTGCGGGCTGAGTGCAAAGCCGCGCCCGCCGCCGAGGATGCAATTGCCACGGGCGACTTGCCGCGCATAGATGCCGCCACCCTCGACGCCGGTGCTGACGGTCATCACCCCCGGCAGCGGCTCGGTGACCAGCATCGCCGGGTGCGCCGAGATGATCGGCACCGGCTCGCCCAATTGCGCGGCGACCTTGCCGGCCCAGGCGCCCGCGCAGTTGAGCAGCCACGGCGCTTGCAAGTGCAGGCCGTTGGCGCAGTGCACCTGGAACAGCCGGCTGTCGTGCTCGATGCCGATTACTTCGGCTTGCTCGTACACCGCAGCGCCATGGCGCTGGGCGGCACGGGCAAAGGCCGGGGCCACTAGGCGCGGGTTGGCATGCCCGTCATCGGGGCACAACGAGGCGCCCACTGCCACGTCGCCCACCCAGGGGAAACGCCTGCGTAACTCGCTGCGGTCCAGCAGCTGCAGGCCCAGGTCGAAGCCACGGGTCTGCTCGGCGTAGGCTTGCAGTGCGGCAAAATCCCCAAGGCTGCGTGCCAGCTTCAAATGCCCGGAGCGCACGTATTCACCCTCGATACCAATCAACCCGGGCAGGTCGGCCCACAGTTGATGGGCGCGTTGCGACAGCGGCAACTGATGCAAGGGCCGCCCCTGGCGCCGCACGCCGCCGTAATTGACGCCGCTTGCATGCGAGCCACAAAAATCCCGTTCTACCAGGGCCACACGCTGGCCTTTCTGGGCGAGTATCAAGGCCGCCGAAGCCCCGACGATGCCTCCCCCCAAGACGATGACGTCGATCATGGCTGCACCTGCACGCCAAACGGCAGCGGCTTGATCGGTGCCTGGCCACGCAAGCGCCCAACTTGGGGGAGGTCACGCCCGCTACGCTCGGCCACGATTTCCGCCGCCGCCAACCCGCACATTCGCCCCTGGCAGCGGCCCATGCCGACGCGGCAATGGGCTTTGACCCGGTTGATTTCCCAGTGGCCTTCATCCACCACGGCGCGCACCTCGCCGACGCTGACCTCTTCGCAGCGGCACAGGATCAGGTCATCGGGCGCCTGCGCGGCCCAGTGTTCGGGGAAGGGGAAGGCGGTTTCCAGGCCCTGGCGAAAGCGCTGGATACGCGCCAACTGCCGTTCCAGCGCGACGCGGCGGCGCTGATCGACCACGACACCGGTGTCCTCCAGCAGCGCCAGCGCAGCACACTCGCCGGCCATTTGCGCAGCATCGGCGCCCATTATTCCGGCGCCGTCGCCTGCCAGGTACACCCCTTCGACACTGCTGCGCCCGGCGCTGTCACGTTGCGGCAGCCAGGCGCGGTTGAGGGGGTTCCAGGCAAACTCACAGCCGAGCAGATCGGCCAATTGCGTTTCGCTGCGCAGGGCATGGGCGAAGGCCACCGCATCGCATGGCAGGGTCTGGTCGCCCCAGCGAATGCCGCGTACCCGTTGGTCGCCATCGATCTGCTTGAGCATTGCGCCCTGATGCACGGGAATCCCGTGGGCGGTCAGCCAGGCGCGGTAATACATGCCCTTGGCCAGGGTCGCCGGTTGCCTGAGCAGCGCCGGCAAGGCACGGCATTGGGCGCTCAGCGGTGCACTGTCGAGCACCGCCAGCACCTTGGCACCGGCCTTTGCGTATTGGTAAGCGACCAAATAGAGCAACGGCCCGGAGCCGCAAAACACCACACGTTCGCCAATCGCGCAGCCTTGGTACTTCAAGGCGATTTGCGCCGCGCCCAGGCTGTAGACACCGGGTAACGTCCAGCCTGGCACCGGCAGGATGCGGTCGGTGGCGCCGGTAGCGACGATGACCTGCGCGTATTCGAGGCTGTCGGCGCGCCCGTTATTGAGCATGTCCAAGCGACCGTCCTCGGCATTCCACACCAAGGTGTCCGGCCGGTAGTCGATCAGCGCTGCCAGTTCATCCATGGTTTGGTGCACGGCTTGGGCCTTGCGCGCTTCAAACCCGTAGATCTGCGGGGCGGTGCGTTGGAACCCTGGGGGTTGGCGCCGATAAATCTGCCCGCCACCGCGCGGGCTCTCATCCACCAGGCACGGTGTGATGCCATGGTCGAGCAAGGTGCGCGCCGCGCTGATCCCCGCCGGGCCTGCACCCACTATCACTACCGGCTTCATGGCTGGCGCCCCGGATCACGGCTGATCGCCTGGCCTTCTTCCAGCAGGGTCGAACAGGCGCGCACCCGTCGCCCATCGGCCAGGCGCACCCAACAATCCTGGCACGCGCCCATCAGGCAAAACCCGGCGCGGCGCTCGGCACTGAAATCGCTGCTGCGCAGGTGCTCGGTACAGGTCAGTATGGCGGTCAGCAGGGTATCGCCGAGCAATCCCGTGGCGGGCTGGCCGTCGAGGGTGAAGGCCAGGGCAGGGCGTTGGGTTTCGCTCAGTCGCTTGAACAAGGCCATCAGTGTTTCCCCACCAGCACGCGGTCCAGGCCGTAGACCCGGTCGAGCACAATCATGGTCGCTGCCGTCAGTGCGATCACCAGCGCCGAAACGGCCGCCATCATCGGGTCGATGGACTCGGTGGCGTACACGTACATGCGCACCGGCAGGGTTTGCGTGGCCGGCGAGCTGACGAAAATCGACAGGGTCACTTCATCGAAACTGTTGATGAACGCCAGCAACCACCCACCGGCCACACCGGGCAAAATCATTGGCAAGGTGATCTGCCGGAACAGCGTAAAACGCCCGGCGCCGAGGGATTCGGCGGCCTGCTCGGCACTGCGATCAATGCCAATGGCCGCCGCCAATACCAGGCGCAACACATAGGGGGTGATGATCACCACGTGTGCGAGCATCAGCCAGGTAAAGCTGCCGTTCACGCCCATCAGCGCAAACAGGCGCAGCATCGCCACCCCCAGCACCAGGTGCGGAATGATGATGGGCGACAGGAACAGCGCACTGAAGAAGTTGCGCCCCGCAAACGAGTAGCGACTGATCGCCAGGGCCGCCGGCACCGCGATCAGGGTCGCCAGGGTGGCGGCGGTGAAGGCCAGGATCAGGCTGTTATAGAACGCCTGGATAAAGTCGGCGCGTTCGAACACCGCGCGAAACCAGCGCAGGGAGAAGCCCGACGTGGGCAGGCTCAAGGTGTTCTCTGGCGTGAACGCCACCAGGCACACCACCACCAACGGCGCCATCATGAACAGCACCACCATGGCATGGAAACCGAGGGCCAAAGGACCGTTTCTAGACATGCGCTTAAACCCCCAGGGACTTTTTGTAGCGGCCTTCGACCATGCGGTTCCAGCTCAGCATGATCAGCAGATTGACCAACAGCAGCGCCACCGCGAGGGTCGCGCCCATGGGCCAGTTGAGTTCCGAGAGGTACTGGTCGTACACCACGGTGGCGACCATCTTCAGGCGCCGCCCACCCAGCAGGCCGGGGATCGCAAAGGAGCTGGCAGCCAAACCGAACACGATCAAGGTGCCGGACAGCACACCGGGCATCACTTGGGGCAGCACGATCTTGCGTATCACCGTGGCCTGGCTGGCGCCCAGGGACAACGCCGCCTGTTCGGCCGACGGGTCGAGTTTTTGCAGTGAGGTCCACACCGGGATAATCATGAACGGCAGCATCACGTGCACCAACGCGATGATCACCGCGAATGGCGTATACAGCAGCTTCACCGGACTGCCGCCGAGGGCCTGGATCATTTGGTTAATCAGCCCGTCGGCACCCAGCAGCAGGCTCCAGCCAAACGCGCGCACCACCACCGAAATCAGCAGCGGCGTGAGGATCACGATCAGGAAGATCGAGCGCCATGGCGTGCCCATGCGGCTGAGAATGTAGGCCTCCGGTACGCCGATCACCACGCACAGCAGTGTCACCAGGGCGCTGATCCAGAAGGTGCGCCAGAAAATCTCGTAGAAGTAGGCGTCGCTCAACAGCGCCCCGTAATGGGCCAAGGTCCACTCATCGGCCTTTACGCCCACTTGGTAGTCGAACACATTGAACGACAGCACCAGGGTCAGGCCCAGCGGTATGATCAAAAGCCCGGCAAACAGCACCAGCGCCGGCAGCGAGAGCAGGTAGCCGCGACTCATGGGTGCACCTCATCGGCCGCCAGTACGCGCAGCAAATCGGCCTGCCATTGCAGGCCCACCACCGCGCCGTTAGCCAAGGGCGCGCTACCGTCGTTACTGCGCACCACGGTAATTTCGCCCAGGGCGGTGTGCACGCGGTACAGCCATTGGCTGCCGAAAAAGTAGCGGTCCAGCACTGCGCCTTGCATGCGCCCGGTGCCCGCGTCCACCAGTTGGATTTTTTCCGGGCGCAGGCTCAGGGTCAGTTCACCTGCGCCGCCGTCGTGGCGCACTTGAGGGATGCCGAGTGCGTCGTAGTCGCCGGCCAGCAGATTGGCCTTGCCGACGAAGTCCGAGATAAAGCGCGTGCGCGGGTGTTCATAGAGCTTGTAGGGCGCGTCGATCTGGGTCACACGCCCGGCCTGCATCACCACCACGCGGTCGCTGATGGACAGGGCTTCGGCCTGGTCATGAGTCACCATCAAGGTGGTGATGCCCACCGCGCACTGGATACGCCGGATTTCAAACTGCATCTCTTCACGCAGGTTGGCGTCGAGGTTGGACAGCGGCTCATCGAGCAACAACACCGGCGGTTCGATCACCAGCGCACGGGCCAGGGCCACGCGCTGACGCTGGCCACCGGACAGCTCACGGGGGTAGCGCTCGGCATGTTGAGCCAGGCGCACCAGCTCCAGCACGCTGTTGACGCGGGTGGCGATGTCGGCCGCTGGCACCTTGCGCATCTTCAGGCCGAAGGCGACGTTGTCGCGCACGCTCATATGCGGGAACAGCGCGTAGCTCTGAAACACCACGCCCAGGCCACGGCTGGCGGGTTTGGCGTGGGTAATGTCGCGACCGTCGAGCAGGATCTGGCCACCGCTGACGTCGACGAAACCGGCGATCATTTGCAGGGTGGTGGTCTTGCCACAGCCTGAAGGGCCGAGCAGGGAAACGAACTCGCCTTGTTCCACCGCCAGATCAGTGGCGACCACCGCGTCGACGGCGCCATAGCGTTTGCTCAAGGCCTTGAGTTGGAGAAATGCCATGTCTGCTTTCCACCTTTATTCAGTCGCGTCAAATACGCGCTTTCTTGTTTTGGGCAGATGCGAAAAGTGGTGCCGGTGCGTTGGCGCTCGATCTCAAGTCGGCTGCCGGTTGTTGTTCATTTCGCCCCTGTGGACGCAGATTAGGACGAAGACTAGGATGGGTGGAAGATAGAATTTCACTCAGCGGACTACTATTTTAAGATTTATTCATTGAGCAGAATTATTAGCGAGATTAGGTGTGATGAATTCCACTGAGCGGAATAACGACGGTAAGGATATCGGTGCGGGCAGCGTGTCCCGGCTGTTTGCCGTGCTGCGAGCGCTGGGGGAGGTACCGGAGGGTGGCGAGCGGGTTACCCAGCTCGCCCAACAGGTGGGCTTGTCCCAACCCACCACCCATCGCCTGCTGCGTAGCCTGATGGACGAAGGCATGGTTGAGCAGGATGCGCGCAGCAAACGCTATCGCCTGAGCCTGGAGTTCTTCGCGTTGGCGGCCAACGCAGGCAAGACCGGCAACCTGCGTGACCTGGTGCGCCCCAGCCTGTTGCGCCTGAGCGCGTCGCTGGGGGACTCGCTGTTTCTGCTGGCGCGCTCAGGCTTTGACGCCATTTGTCTGGACCGCAGCGAGGGCCCGTACCCGATCCGTACCTTCACCGGCGATATCGGTGGGCGCGTGGCCCTGGGCGTGGGGCAGGGCAGCCTGGCGATCCTGGCGTTTTTGCCGGAAGAAGAGCGCGAGACGGTGATCCGCTACAACCTGCCACGGCTCAAGGACTTCCACCTGTATGACGAAGTGCTGCTGCGCTCCGAAGTGGAGAGCGTGCGCAACCTGGGTTATGCGGCACGCAACACTGGTGTGCTGGAAGGCATGGCGGGGCTGGCGGTGCCCATCCTCAACCGCGACGGGTACGCGGTCGCGGCATTGAGCGTGGCGACCATCAGCGCCCGCCTGGGGCCGAGCCGCTTGCCGATGGTGGTGGAGTTGCTCAAACGTGAGGCGGCGGCCATCGGACCGCGGCTCAACCCGTTTGATCCGACATTGCACAGGCCTTCGCAAACCTTTGGTGGTTAAGTCAAGCCTTCACAACAGCATATTGGATCCAGTTACGGTATAACCCTGAGACGCTTTCGTCATTCGAGGCCCCGTTTTTCATGCAAAACCCTTTGCAACGTCCGCTGTGGCAAATCTACCTGTTGTTCCTGGCACCGATGGTGCTGTCCAATTTTCTGCAGAGCTTTTCCGGTACCCTCAACGGCATTTACGTTGGGCAAATGCTTGGGACCCAGGCGTTGGCTGCGGTGTCGGGGATGTTTCCCATCGTGTTTTTCTTCATCGCTCTGGTGATCGGCCTGGGGGCGGGCGCCTCGGTACTGATCGGCCAGGCATGGGGCGCCCAGGAGACCGGGATGGTCAAGGCGATCACCGGTGCCACCCTGACCCTGGGCGCATTGGTGGGCCTGGTGGCCGCCGTGCTGGGCAGCCTGTTTGCGCGCCCGGCGTTGCAAGCGTTGGGCACCCCGTTGGACGTGCTCGACGACGCGGTGGGCTACGCCCAGATGATGATGTTGATCATGCCGTTGCTGCTGGTGTTCATCCTCTATACCCAACTGCTGCGCGGGGTCAGCGACACGATTTCGCCGTTGCTGGCATTGATGGTCTCCACCCTGGTGGGCTTGCTGCTGACGCCTGCGCTGATTCGTGGCTGGATCGGCCTGCCGCCCATGGGCATCCAGAGTGCGGTGTATGCCGGGCTGGTGGGTAACGCCTTGGCGATGCTGTTTTTGATCCTGCGCCTGCGGCACAAAAACCACGTGATGGCGCCAGACCGCGAGCTGCTTGCCGCCTTGCGCCTGGACCGCGTCATCCTCGGCAAAGTCCTGCGCATCGGCCTGCCGACGGGCTTGCAGATGGTGGTGCTATCGCTGTCGGAGCTGGTCATCCTGGCCCTCGTCAACGGCCACGGCTCCCAGGCCACGGCGGCCTATGGCGCGGTGACGCAGATCGTCAACTATGTGCAGTTCCCGGCGCTGTCGATTGCCATCACCGCCTCGATCCTCGGCGCCCAGGCGATTGGCGCCGGGCGCCTGGAGCGCATCGGGCCGATCCTGCGCACTGGGCTGGTGATCAACCTGTGCCTCACCGGTGGCTTGATCGTGCTCGGCTATGGGCTATCCCACTGGTTGCTGGGCCTGTTCATCACCGACGACAGCGCACGGGTGCGGGCCGAACACCTGCTGCACATCATGCTCTGGAGCATTCTGGTATTCGGCTTCCAGGCGGTGATCGGCGGCATCATGCGCGCCAGCGGCGTGGTGCTGATGCCGGTGGCGATCTCGATCTTCTGCGTGCTTTGCGTGGAACTGCCAATGGCCTATCTGTTCAACGCCCACTTCGGGTTGGAAGGGGTGTGGATGGCATTTCCGGTGACCTACCTGGCGATGCTGGTGTTGCAGATTGCCTATTACCGCTTGGTGTGGCGGCATAAGCAGATCAAGCGGTTGGTGTGATAAAAAGCTGCGCAACTTGAAGGAAAGAAGGCATTAACGTCATGGCGAACCCCTACGCCGAATTATTCCAGGTCCCCGGTGCCCGGGCCTTTGTGCTCGCGGGCATGCTGGCACGCATGCCGATATCCATGACTGGCATCGGCCTGATCACCATGCTGTCCCAGGTGCATGGCGGCTATGGCCTGGCCGGTTCGGTGGCGGCGGTGTTTGCCCTGGCCACGGCGATTTGCGCGCCGCAAGTGTCACGTTGGGTGGACCGCTACAGCCAGGGCAGGGTGCTGCCAATTGCCGCGCTGATCGGCGGCGGGGCGCTACTGATGTTGCTGCTGTGTACGCGGTTGCAGGCGCCGAATTGGACGCTGTTTCTGTTCGCCGCGCTGGCGGGCTGCATGCCCAATATGTCAGCCATGGTGCGAGCGCGCTGGACCGAGTTGTACCGTGGCCAGCCCAGGCTGCAAACCGCGTTTGCCCTGGAGTCGGTACTCGATGAGGTGTGCTTCATCATCGGCCCGCCCGTATCGGTGGGGTTGAGCGTGGCGGTGTTTCCAGAAGCCGGGCCCTTGGTGGCGGCGCTGTTGCTGGCGGTGGGCGTCACCACCTTTGTGCTGCAACGGCAAACCGAGCCACCGGTACACGCGCATCAGGGCGCGCACGGTCGCTGGCTGATTGCTTCGCCGTCGGTATTGATCCTGATGATTCTGCTGCTGGCCATGGGCGTGATTGTCGGCGTGGTGGATGTGGTCAGCGTGGCCTTCGCCCAGCATCAGGGCCAGCCGGCGGCGGCGAGTATCGTGCTGTCGGTGTATGCCATTGGTTCGTGCCTGGCCGGGTTGGCCTTCGGTGCCCTCAAACTCAAGGCACCGTTGCCACGCCAGTTCCTGTACTGCGGCGTAGCCACGGCGTTGACCACCTTGCCCTTGCTGCTGGTGAGCAATATTCCCGGCTTGGCCGCTGCCATCTTTATCTCCGGGTTGTTCTTCGCGCCCACCTTGATTGTGTCGATGGCCATGGTGGAGCAGATCGTCCCGGCCAGCCGCCTGACCGAAGGCATGACCTGGCTGATCACCGGCCTGAGCATCGGCGTGGCCATTGGCGCCGCCAGTTCGGGGTGGATGATCGACCATTTTGGTGCCACCAGCGGGTTCTGGGTGGCGCTGGCAGCGGGGGCGGTGGTAGCGGGCTCGGCGGTATTGGGTTACCGGCGGTTAGGGTAAAGGGCTGGCCTTGCAGGTTTGGTTGAGCAGGTCATTCACGGCTTCGCGAAAGGCCACTTCCAACGCGTGTTCGGTTTGGCCCTCATAACTCACCAGTGCGCTGATGTACAAAAGCCTGCCAAACAGGCAATTGTCGTCAGCGCTGTATTCAATTGAGCCGTTATAGCCTTTGTATTGCAGTTGGCGAGTCATTGCACTGATTTCCCTCGTGTAGACGTCTGGATAACCTGACCTCGGCAAGCCTAGAGCGTACGCATGGCTAACAATAGCGGTGGCGTACTGATTTTGCGTAGGACGCTTCCCGCCAGCCCGCATTCCCCGCGGGCAACCGTCACTAACGCCCCCGCTAATTTTTCCCCGCCCGGTTCGTTTTATAGGGACGACGTGCCTTTGTGCTTCCCGCCTATTGCCCCGGATTCCAAGAAATGAATGCTGAAGACTCCTTGAAACTTGCTCGCCGGTTTATCGGGCTGCCCCTGGAAAAACGCCAACTGTTCCTGCAAGCCTTGCAGAAAGAAGGCGTGGATTTTTCAAGGTTTCCGATTCCGGCAGGGGTGGAGGTGGAGGACCGCCAGGCGCTGTCCTACGCGCAGCAGCGCATGTGGTTTCTATGGCAGTTGGACCCGGCCAGCGGCGCCTACAATTTGCCCGGCGCGGTGCGTTTAAGTGGCGTGTTGAGCCTGCCAGCGCTGGAGCAAGCGTTCGCCAGCCTGGTGGGGCGTCACGAAACCCTGCGCACAGTGTTCCAGCGTCAGGCCGATGAGCGGCTGGCGCAGGTGGCGGTGGAACCGTCGGTGACCGTCGAGCACCTGGACTTCACCGCCTTGGCCTTTGATGCACGGGAGCAGGCCGTCAACGCCGCCGCCACCCGTCAATCGCTGTTGCCGTTCGACCTGGAACACGGGCCACTGCTGCGCGTGCAACTGCTCAAGCTTGCCGAGCAGGAGCACGTGTTGCTGCTGACCCTGCACCACATCGTCTCCGACGGTTGGTCGATGAATGTGCTGATCGACGAGTTTATCCGTTGCTATGACGCCCATGAGCGCAACGAAGCGCCCCAACTGCCGGCGCTGCCCATCCAATACAGCGACTACGCCCTGTGGCAGCGCCGCTGGCTGGAAGCGGGCGAGCAGGCGCGCCAATTGGAATATTGGCAGGCCCGCCTGGGTGATGAGCATCCGGTACTGGAACTGCCCATCGACCACCCGCGCCCGGCCATGCCCAGCTACCAGGGCACACGGCATAACTTCGCGATTGAGCCGGCGCTGGCCGCGCAACTGCGCAGTTGCGCGCAAAAACACAACGTCACCCTGTTCATGCTGCTGCTCGGCGCCTTCAATGTGCTGCTGCACCGCTATACCGGCCAGGGCGATATCCGCGTCGGTGTGCCGATTGCCAATCGCAATCGCACCGAAGTCGAGGGGCTGATCGGGTTCTTCGTCAACACCCAGGTGTTGCGCACCGAACTGAGCGGGCAAACCCGGGTTGCCGAGTTGCTGCAAGGGATCAAGGAGCATGCCCTGGGCGCCCAGGCTCATCAGGAATTGCCCTTCGAACGTCTGGTGGAAGCGCTGAAAATCGAGCGCAGCCTGAGCCACACGCCGCTGTTCCAGGTGATGTATAACCATCAGCCGGTAGTCGCCGACATCGCCTCGGTCAGTACCGCATCGGGGCTGGAATTGGCCCTGGTGGAATGGCAAGGGCGCACCACCCAGTTCGACCTGACCCTGGACACCTATGAAAAGTCCGGCACCCTGCATGCCGCGCTGACCTACGCCAATGACTTGTTCGATACGCCCACCATCGAGCGCATGGCCCGGCACTGGACCCGCCTGCTGCAGGCCCTGGTGCTCGATGGCGAACAGCGCATCGGCGAATTGCCCATGCTCGATGCGGGTGAACAGCAACGGCTGGTTCACACCTGGAACCAGACCGCCGAGGCCTACCCGACCGAGCGCGGCATTCATCACCTGATCGAAGACCAGGCGCGGCGCAGCCCTGATGCACCGGCGCTGGTGTTCGGCACCACCACCTTGACCTACGCGCAGCTGGATGCACGCGCCAACCAGTTGGCCCATGCCTTGGGCGAGCAGGGCGTAGGGCCGGACGTGCTGGTGGGGATCTGCATCGAGCGCTCCATCGAAATGGTGGTTGGCCTGCTGGCGATTCTCAAGGCCGGTGGCGCCTACGTGCCTCTCGACCCTGAGTATCCCCAGGAACGCCTGGCCTACATGATCGAAGACAGCGGCATACAACTGCTGCTCAGCCAGCAGAGCCTGCTGGCGTCGCTGCCCGTCGCCGGTATCCAGGTGATTGCTCTGGACCAGCCGGCGCTATGGCTCGACGGCTACAGCAGCGAGTCGCCGAACGTGGCCTTGCATGCCCTGAACCTGGCCTACGTGATCTACACCTCGGGCTCCACCGGCAAGCCCAAAGGCGCCGGCAACAGCCATCGCGCCTTGGTCAACCGCTTGAGCTGGATGCAGCAGGCGTATGGCCTGGGTGCCAATGACGCCGTGTTGCAGAAAACCCCGTTCAGCTTCGACGTGTCGGTGTGGGAGTTCTTCTGGCCGCTGATGACCGGCGCACGCCTGGTGGTGGCGGCGCCTGGGGAGCACCGTGAACCGGCGCGCCTGATTGACACCATTGGCCGGTACGCCATCACCACTTTGCACTTTGTACCCTCGATGCTGCAGGCGTTCATCCATGAACCGGGCGTACAGGCGTGCGCAAGCCTTACGCGTATCGTCTGCAGCGGCGAAGCCTTGCCCCTGGATGCGCAACAGCAAGTGTTCGCCAAGTTGCCCGCTGCGGCGCTGTACAACCTCTATGGCCCGACCGAGGCGGCCATCGACGTCACGCACTGGACCTGCATCGACGAAGGCGCCGACAGCGTGCCCATCGGCCGCCCGATCGCCAACCTCGGCACCTACGTGCTGGACGCACAACTCAACCCGGTGCCGGCTGGCGTCAGCGGCGAACTCTACCTGGGCGGCGTCGGCCTGGCGCGCAGTTACCACCGGCGCCCGGCGCTGAC
Organism: Pseudomonas sp. FJ2-5-13; assembly: GCF_029201605.1. Lineage (NCBI taxonomy): Bacteria > Pseudomonadati > Pseudomonadota > Gammaproteobacteria > Pseudomonadales > Pseudomonadaceae > Pseudomonas > Pseudomonas sp. FJ2-5-13. Next base: position 3,430,025 of record NZ_CP104045.1, on the reverse strand, counting down.
CGCCGAACGTTTTGTGCCCAACCCGTTCGTGACGGGCGAACGCCTGTATCGCACCGGTGACCGCGTGCGCCAACGCGCCGATGGGGTGATCGAATACCTCGGCCGTCTCGATCATCAGGTCAAGTTGCGCGGCTTGCGTATCGAACTGGGCGAAATCGAAGCACGCCTGATGCAGCATCCACACGTGCGCGAAGCCGTGGTGCTGGTACATGGCGGCAAGCAGTTGGTCGCCTATCTGGTGCACGAAGGCGAGGCGCCAACAGATCTCAAGGCCTGGTTGCTCAGCAGCTTGCCGGAATACATGGTGCCAACCCACTTCATTACGCTGGCCAAGTTGCCGGTGACCGCCAACGGCAAGCTCGATCGCAAGGCGTTACCACTGCCGGATGCGGCGCAGCAGCAGGCATTTATCGCCCCCCAAGGCGACCTGCAAACAGCCCTGGCTGCCATCTGGAGCGACGTGCTGGGCGTTGAGCAGGTCGGCCAGGACGATAACTTCTTCGAGCTGGGCGGCGATTCGATCATCTCCATCCAGGTGGTCAGCCGCGCCCGTCAGGCCGGCATTCGCCTGAGCCCGCGTGACCTGTTCCAGTACCAGAGCATCCGCAGCCTGGCGCTGGTGGCCAGCTTCGAGCAGGCCAGCCTGATCGACCAGGGCCCGGTCAGCGGCGAGGTCATGCTGACGCCCGTCCAACACAGTTTTTTCGAGCAGCCGATCCCGGCGCGGCATCACTGGAATCAATCCTTGTTGCTGGTGCCCGGCGAGGTGCTTGAGCCTGCACGCCTCGCGGCAGCGCTGGCGCAATTGATCCAGCATCACGACGCCTTGCGCCTGCGTTTTGTGCAGCAGGCTGACGGCTGGCAGCAGAGCCATACCGCCTATGTCAGCGAACCACTGTTGTGGCAATGCCAGGCCAGCACTGACGCCGAGTTGGCGGCGCTGTGTGATGAAGCCCAGCGCAGCCTTGACCTTGCGCAAGGTCCACTGCTGCGCGCCGCGTTGGTGAACATGGCCGATGGCAGCCAGCGTGTGCTGCTGGTGATCCATCACCTGGTGGTGGATGGCGTGTCGTGGCGCATCCTGCTTGAAGACCTGCAACAGGCCTACCGCGAACAGGCACTGCCGGCGAAAACCAGTGCCTACCAGCACTGGGCGCAACAGTTGCACAGCCATGCGCAGACCCTCGATGAGCAACTGCCGTACTGGCAAGCCCAATCCATCGACGCCGAGCTGCCGTGCGATCACCCCGAGGGCGGCCTGCAAAACCGCCTGGGCGCCAAGCTGGAAACGCGCCTCGACGCCGAGCACACCCGCCGATTGCTGCAAGACGCGCCAGCGGCCTACCGCACCCAGGTCAACGACTTGCTGTTGACCGCCCTGGCACGGGTGATCAGCCGTTGGAGCGAGCAACCTGCCGCGCTTATCCAATTGGAAGGTCATGGTCGGGAAGACCTGTTTGACGACATCGACCTGAGCCGCACCGTCGGCTGGTTCACCAGCCTGTACCCGGTGCGCCTGCACGCCGAAGGGGAACTGTCGGCGGCGATCAAGTCGGTGAAGGAGCAACTGCGCGCCGTGCCGAACAAAGGCATTGGCTACGGCCTGTTGCGTTACCTCGGCACGCCTGACACCCGCGAAGCGTTGTCGACCCTGGCCGCGCCGCGCATCACCTTCAACTACCTGGGCCAGTTTGATCGCCAGTTCAATGAGTCGGCGCTGTTAGTTCCTGCCACCCAGGGCAGTGGGCAGGCCCAGGACCCGGAAGCACCGCTGGCCAACTGGTTGACGGTGGAAGGGCAGGTGTATGGCGGTGAGCTGGCGTTGCAATGGGGCTTCAGTCGAGAGATGTTCGAGGCGGCAACTGTGCAGCGTCTGGCGGATGAGTACGCAGCCGAACTCAAGGCGCTGATCGAGCATTGCTGTGCCACGCCGGCAGGCCAGGTGAGCCCGTCGGATTTCCCGCTGGCACGCCTCACCCAGCCGCAACTGGATGCCTTGCCCGTGGCCGGGCCGGCCATTGCCGACCTCTACCCGCTGTCGCCGATGCAGCAAGGCATGCTGTTCCACACCCTGTTGGAACCCGAGGCCCAGGCCTACATCAACCAGTTGCGCCTCGACATCGACGGCCTTGATTTGCTCGCTTTCGGGCGTGCCTGGCAGGCCGCACTGGATCGCCACGACATCCTGCGTAGCAGCTTCCATTGGCTGGGCCTGGACAGTGCTCATCAGCTGATCCAGCGCCAGGTCGACCTGCAATTGCAAGTGATCGAAGACCCCGACGCCGATTTCGACACCCTGGCCCAGGCCGAACGCGAACGTGGTTTTGCCCTGAATGCCGCACCGCTGTTTCGCCTGACGCTGGTGCGCGGTGCCGGTGCGGCCTGGCACTTTATCTTCACCAGCCACCACATCCTCATGGATGGCTGGAGTAACGCGCAGTTGCTCGGTGAAGTCATCGCCCACTATGCGGGGCAGGCAGTGCCGGCGCCGCTCGGGCAGTTCCGCGATTACCTCGCCTGGCTGCAACAACAATCCTCGGGCGAAGCGTTCTGGAAAACCGCCCTGGCGGCATTGCCGGCGCCGACCCTGCTGGCGCAAGCGCTGCGCACGCCGATAGACGGGGCGGGCATGGCGGACCACCACGTGGCACTGGAGAGCGACTTTACCCGCCGCCTCGGCGAGTTCGCACGCCAGCACAAAGTCACCCTCAATACCCTGCTGCAAGGGGCTTGGAGCCTGTTGCTGCAACGCTACACCGGCCAGAACTGCGTCGCTTTCGGTGCCACGGTGGCCGGGCGTTCCGCGCCGCTGCCGGGGATCGAGCAGCAATTGGGCCTGTTCATCAACACCTTGCCGATCATCAGCGTAGCCTCGCCAGCCCAGTCGGCCGCGACGTGGCTCAGCGAACTGCAAGCGCTCAACCTCAGCCTGCGCGACCATGAACATGTGCCGCTCTACGACATCCAGGGCTGGGCCGGCCAGCAAGGCGCGCTGTTCGACACCTTGCTGGTGTTCGAAAACTTCCCGGTCGCCGAGGCGCTCAAGCAAGGCGCGCCGGCCGGCCTGACCTTCGGTCGCCTGCACAACCATGAGCGCACGCACTATCCATTAACCCTGGGCATCGAACTGGGCGCCAGCCTACGCCTGGAATTCAGCTATGACCGTGCCCAGTTCAGCGAGGCGCAAGTGGCGCAGCTGAGCGCCAACCTGCACCACCTGCTGGCGCAATTGCTCGCAGACGCTCACATGCCGCTGGGCAACCTGCGCCTTCTCGACGCTCCCACGCAACGGCAGATGCTCGCCCTGAGCCGCTCGGCCGCAGCGCCCCAGGCCAACGAACGCGTGCATCAGCGTATCGCTGCCCGGGCCGAGGCGACGCCAGACGCCCTGGCTGTTCAGGCCGGTGACGCCAGCTTGAGCTACGCCCAGTTGAACCAGCGCGCCAACCGCCTGGCCCATCGCCTGTTGGCGCTGGGTGTCGGCCCCGGCCAACGGGTGGGCCTGGCTTCGCGGCGTGGCCCGCAGTTGATCGTCAGCCTGCTGGCAGTGCTCAAAAGCGGGGCGGCCTACGTACCGCTGGACCCTAAATACCCGGTTGAGCGTTTGGCCTATATGCTCGCCGACAGCCGCCTGGACCTGCTGCTCAGCGAAACCGGCTTGCTCGCCGACCTGCCTTTACCCCAAGGCCTGACCCACGTGGATTTCAGCGCCAGTGGCGACGAACTCACCGGCTACCCGGCGACCAATCCGCCTAATCACGCGGCGGCGGCTGACCTGGCCTATGTGATCTACACCTCCGGCTCCACCGGCCAGCCCAAGGGCGTGGCCATCGACCATGCCGCCCTCGGCCAGTTCTGCGACAGTGCCACGCTGTACAGCCGACTGAGCGCCGAGGACCGCGTGTTGCAGTTTGCGACCTTCAGTTTTGATGGCTTTGTCGAACAGTGCTTCCCGCCCTTGTGTGCAGGTGCCGCGCTGATCATGCGCGGCGATGAACTTTGGGACGCCGGGCAACTGGCGCGAGAAATCGTCAAGCAGGGCGTGACCCTGGCCGATTTGCCCGCCGCCTATTGGTACCTGTTGGCGCAGGAATGCGCCGAGCACCGTCGCTCCCTGGGAAAGCTGCGCCAGGTGCATGTGGGCGGTGAAGCCATGTCGGTGGAAGGGATACGTGCCTGGCATGCCGCGGGCTTGGGCAATGTGCGCCTGGTCAACACCTACGGGCCCACCGAAGCCACGGTGGTCTCCAGCGTGCATGACTGCCAATTGGCCGATGCCACCGACGCCTACGGCGTGCCGATTGGGCAGGCGATTGCCGGGCGCGGCCTGTATGTGCTCGACAGCGGTTTCGAACTGTTGGCCACCGATGGTGTGGGCGAGCTGTGCATTGGTGCCGAGGTGGGCTTGGCGCAACGCTACTTTGACCGCCCGGCGCTGACCGCCGAACGCTTCTTGCCGGACCCGTTTTCCGCCACGCCCGGTGCGCGGCTTTATCGCAGTGGCGACCTGGCCCGTTACAACCCGGCGGGTGCGCTGGAGTACGTCGGGCGTATCGACCATCAAGTGAAGATTCGTGGTCTGCGTATCGAAATGGGCGAAATCGAAGCCAGCCTGCAAGCCTTGCCCAACGTACGAGAAGCCGCCGTGCTTGCGCAGCCTAGCGCCACCGGCGCGCAGTTGGTGGCGTACGTGGTGCCCGCCGAAGGCCAAGCGCTGGAGCCCCAGGCACTGGCGACATGCTTGCGCCAGACATTGCCGGACTACATGGTGCCCGGCCATTGGGTGGTCCTCGATGCCTTGCCGTTGAACCACAACGGCAAGCTCGACCGCCGCGCACTGCCCACCCCCGACCTGAATCAGGCCAGCGCCGCCTACGTGGCACCGCAAAGCCCATTGCAAATCCAGTTGGCGGCGATCTGGCAAGCAGTGTTGCAGGTCGAGCAGGTTGGCCTGGAAGATCACTTCTTCGAACGCGGCGGCCATTCCTTGCTAGCCACCCAAGTCATCTCCCGGGTGCGCCATGACCTCAAGCTGGAAGTGCCGTTGCGGGCCCTGTTCGAACAGCCGACGCTGGCAGCCTTTGCTGCGGCTTGCGCAGGCGTGCAGGTCGATACGGCGCCCGTGATCCAGGCAGTTGGCCGTGACCAGCCGCTGGCGTTGTCCTTTGCTCAGGAACGGCAGTGGTTTCTTTGGCAATTGGACCCCACCAGCGCGGCCTATCATGTGCCCACCGCCTTGCACCTGCGCGGTGGACTCGACATCGCGGCGCTGGAGCGCGCCGTCGAGGCCCTGGTGCAGCGCCATGAACCGCTGCGCACCACCTTTGTGGAGTCGGGCGAGCACACTGTGCAAATCATCCACCCAAGCCTGGCAGTGCCGGTTGAACAACAAAAGGTCGACGCCGGCGCTATCGAGCAGGCAGTCACTGAAGAGATCCAGCGCCCGTTCGACCTGCGCAACGGCCCGCTGATGCGCGTCAAGTTGCTGATCGTCGCGCCTGATCACCATGTGCTGGTCATCACCCAGCACCACATCATCTCTGACGGCTGGTCGATGCAAGTGATGATCGACGAGTGGGTGGCGCTGTACCAAGGCGACGCAGGCTTGCCGGGCTTGCCGATCCAGTACGCCGACTATGCCCAGTGGCAGCGCGACTGGATGGCGGCTGGGGAACAACAACGCCAGCTCGATTACTGGTGCGCTCGTCTGGGTCACGAACATTCGCTGCTGGACCTGCCCCTGGACCATCCACGCCCGGCGGTGCAGAGCCATCGTGGCGCGCGCCGCCAGATTCATCTGGAGCGTGCGCTGCTGACTGAACTCAAGGCCCTGGCCCAGCGTCAGGACGTGACGCTGTTCATGCTGTTGCTGGCTTCATTCCAGACCTTGCTGCACCGCTACAGCGGCCAGTCACAGCTACGTGTCGGCGTACCGGTCGCCAACCGTAATCGCTTCGAAACCGAGCGACTGCTGGGCTTTTTCGTCAACACCCAGGTGCTGCAAGCTGACGTGCACGGGCAGATGCCGTTCGAACAGTTGCTGGCCCAGGTCAAGCTGCGTGCCCTGGAGGCGCAGGCCCATCAGGACCTGCCGTTCGAGCAGCTCGTGCAAGTGTTGCAGCCCGAGCGCAGCCTGAGCCATAACCCGCTGTTCCAAGTAATGTTCAACCACCAGGACAGCCTGCGTTCAGCCCCGGTGCAATTGCCCGGCCTGGCTTTGCAGCCAGTGGATTGGGCCGGTCACAGCACGCAGTTCGACCTGAACCTGGAAACCGAGGAATCGGTGGACGGTCTCTGGGCCTCGCTGACTTACGCCACGGATCTGTTTGACGCGGCGACCGCGGAACGCCTGGCCGAGCATTGGCAAAACCTGCTGCGTGCGGTCCTGCAGGATGCCTCGGTGGCCTTGGACGACCTGGCGATGCTCAGCCCGTCGCAATCGCAGCAAATGGTGCACGACTGGAACCGCAGCGACACCGACTACCCACGCGAACGCTGCGTACACCAGTTGTTTGAGGCCCAGGCCGCGGCGCAACCCGACGCCATTGCGCTGCACTTCAATGACGAGCGCCTGAGCTACGGCGAACTCAACCGCCGCGCCAATCGGCTGGCCCATCGTCTGATCGACATGGGCGTCGGCCCGGACGTGCTGGTGGCGGTGCACGTGGAGCGTTCCTTGGACATGGCGGTCGGTTTGCTCGCGACCCTCAAGGCCGGTGGCGCTTATGTGCCGCTCGACCCGCAGTTTCCGGCAGAGCGCCTGGCCTACATGCTTGAAGACAGCGGCGCCCGGGTATTGCTGACGCAACCGCACCTGCTGGGGCACCTGGCTCAGCCGCACGGCGTGCAGGTGCTGATGGTGGCGGAGGCCGGCACAGCGCAGCACAATCCTCAGGTTGCCGTGACACCGGAGCATCTGGCCTACGTGATTTACACCTCTGGCTCCACCGGCAAGCCCAAAGGGGTGATGGTGCGCCACAAGGCGCTGTGCAGCTTTACCAGCGGCATGGCCGACACGTTGAGTATTGGCCAAGACACGCGGCTGTTGTCGCTGACCACCTTCTCGTTCGACATCTTCGCCCTGGAGCTGTATGTGCCGCTGAGTGTCGGCGGTACCGTGTTGCTGAGCACCCAGGCAACGGCCCTCGACCCCGAGGCGATCCTCGATCTGGCCCAGCGTCAGGCGGCGAATGTGCTGCAAGCCACGCCTTCGACCTGGCGCATGTTGCTCGACAGCCCACGGGCTCATTCACTGCGTGGCATCGCCTGCCTGTGCGGTGGCGAAGCGCTGCCCGTCGATTTGGCCCAGCGCATGCTCGACCTGCAAGGCCCGTTGTGGAACCTCTATGGCCCGACGGAAACCACCATCTGGTCGGCGGCTCATCGTTTGCACCAGGCATTGCCGTTCGTGGGACGGCCCATTGCCAATACCGGCTTGTTCATCCTCAATGCCGGTCTCACGCCGTGCCCCCAAGGCGTGTCCGGTGAGCTGCTGATCGGCGGTGTCGGCCTGGCGCGCGGTTACCACGGGCAGCCGGCGCTGACCGCCGAACGCTTCGTGCCCAACCCGTTTGGGGCACCGGGCGAGCGCTTGTACCGTACCGGCGACCTGGCACGCTATCGCGCCGACGGCGTGGTGGAATACATCGGACGTGTCGACCATCAGGTCAAGGTCCGGGGTTTCCGTATCGAACTGGGTGAAATCGAAGCTTGCCTGCGTGAGTGCGATGGCGTACGCGAAGCCGTGGTGCTGGCCGATAACGACCGGCTGATCGCTTACCTGGTCAGCGCCGCACCGCAGGCGCCGCAGGTCTATAAAACCGCGCTGCGCGAGCGCCTGCCGGACTACATGGTGCCCGCGCACTGGATGTTCCTCGACCGCCTGCCGCTGACCCCCAACGGCAAGCTCGACCGCAAGGCACTGCCCAAACCGGATGCCAGCCTGTCGCTCAAGGATCATGTGGCGCCCGTCACCCAGCGCGAGCAGCAGGTGGCGGCGATCTGGGCCGAGGTACTGGAATTACCCCAGGTGGGCCTCGACGATCATTTCTTCGAGTTGGGCGGGCATTCATTGCTGGCCACGCGGGTGGTGTCACGGGTGCGTCAGGCCCTGGGGCTGGAAGTCCCACTCAAGTCCTTGTTCGAACAGCCGCTGCTGGGTGATTTCGTGCGGGCCTTGGGCGAGGAGGGCGTCACCGCGCCTGCGCTGATCAAGGCCGACCGCACGCAACCTCTACCGCTGTCTTATGCCCAGGAGCGCCAGTGGTTCCTTTGGCAACTGGACCCGGCCGGCGCCGCGTATCACATCCCCAGCGCCTTGCGTTTGCAGGGGCCGTTGGACCTGACCGCGCTGCAAGAGAGCTTCGATAGCTTGATGGCTCGCCATGAAAGCCTGCGCACGTATTTCCGTCAGGACGCCACCGGCGCGGTTCAAGTCATTGACGCCCAGGGCCGGGTCGATATCGAGCAGGTGGACAGCGATTATGCCGGCCTCAAGGCGCGGGTCGCGCAGGTGGTCGCCCAGCCTTTCGACCTGCTGCGTGGGCCGCTGCTGCGGGTTACCTTGCTGCGCCTGGCCGAGGACGACCATGTGCTGGTGCTGGTGCAGCATCACATCGTCTCTGACGGCTGGTCGATGCAGTTGATGGTCGAGGAACTGGTGCAGGCGTATGCCGCTAACAGCCAAGGCCAGGACGTGCAATTGCCGGCGCTGCCGATCCAGTACGCCGATTATGCCGTGTGGCAGCGCGGTTGGATGGAAGCCGGTGAGCAGGCGCGTCAACTGGCCTACTGGCGCGAGCAGTTGAGCGGCGAGCAACCGGTGCTGGAGTTGCCGTTCGACCACCCACGCCCAGCACAGCCAAGCCATCGCGGCGCACGCTTGGGTGTCGAGTTGCATCCTGAGTTGTTGGGCAGTTTGCGCGCACTGGCGCAGCACGCTGGCGTCACGCTGCCGATGCTGCTGCTGGCGTCTTACCAGGCGTTGCTGCATCGCTACAGCGGCCAGGAGGATGTGCGGGTGGGCGTGCCGATTGCCAACCGCAATCGCCTGGAAACCGAGGGGTTGATCGGCTTCTTCGTCAACACCCAAGTGCTCAAGGCCGATATTCACGGGCAAATGAGCACCGAGCAATTGCTGCATCAGGTGCGTCAGCGTTCCCTGGAGGCCCAGGCTCACCAGGACCTGCCGTTCGAACAGCTTGTGCAGGCATTGCAGCCGGAGCGCAGCCTGAGCCTGAGCCCGTTGTTCCAAGTGTTGTTCAACCACCGTGTGAGCGCTGCCGACAGCCATCTGCATCGCCTGGCCGACCTGCACGTCGAAGTCCTGGATCTGGACGAAGGCGTGGCCCAGTTCGACCTGGCGCTGGATGTGGAAGAAAGCCAGACGGCCCTGCGTGCCTCCCTGAGTTATGCCACCGACCTGTTCGCCGTGGCGACCATCGAACGCATGGCCGGGCATTGGCAGAACCTGTTGCGGGCAATGGTGGTCGACCCACAGCAGCCTATCAGCCAATTGAGCCTGCTGGGCGAGGATGAGCAACAGCAGATTCTTGAGCTGTGGAACCAGACCGACGCCGGTTTTTCAGCCGAGCGCCTGGTGCACGAATTGGTCGGTGATCGCGCCCGGGAAACCCCGGACGCGGTGGCGGTGAAATTCGATGCTCAAACCCTGAGTTACGGCGAGCTGGATCGCCAGGCCAACTGCCTGGCCCATGCCTTGATCGCTCGTGGTGTTGGCCCGGAAGTGCGGGTGGCTATTGCCATGCCGCGCAGTGCCGAGAGCATGGTAGCGTTCCTGGCGGTGATGAAAGCCGGTGGCGTGTATGTGCCGCTGGATATCGAATACCCACGTGATCGCCTGCTGTACATGATGCAAGACAGCCGTGCGCAACTGCTGCTGACTCACAGCCGGGCGTTGCAGCAACTGCCGGTCCCCGAGGGCCTGGATACCCTGGCGCTTGATCGCACCGAAGAATGGGCCGGTTACAGCGATACGGCACCGGATGTGGTGCTGGACGGCGACAACCTCGCCTACGTGATTTACACCTCCGGTTCCACCGGTTTGCCCAAGGGCGTGGCGGTGTCACATGGGCCGTTGGTGGCGCATATCATCGCCACTGGCGAGCGTTATGAGACCTCACCGGCCGATTGCGAATTGCACTTCATGTCATTTGCTTTCGACGGCTCCCATGAAGGCTGGATGCACCCACTGATCAACGGCGCCAGCGTGTTGATCCGTGACGACAGCCTGTGGTTGCCGGAATACACCTATGAGCAGATGCATCGCCACAACGTGACCATGGCCGTGTTCCCACCGGTGTACCTGCAACAGTTGGCCGAACATGCCGAGCGCGACGGCAACCCACCGGCGGTGCGGGTGTATTGCTTTGGCGGTGATGCCGTTGCTCAAGCCAGCTATGACCTGGCGTGGCGCGCGCTGAAACCTAAATACCTGTTCAACGGCTACGGCCCGACCGAAACCGTGGTAACGCCGTTGCTGTGGAAGGCACACAAGGGCGACCCCTGTGGCGCCGTCTACGCGCCCATCGGTACCTTGCTGGGCAACCGCAGCGGTTATGTATTGGACGCGCAACTAAACCTGCAACCCATCGGCGTAGCCGGCGAGTTGTACCTGGGCGGCGAGGGCGTGGCCCGGGGTTATCTGGAGCGTCCAGCGTTAACCGCCGAACGCTTCGTGCCGGACCCGTTCGGCAAGCCGGGCAGCCGGGTGTATCGCAGCGGCGACCTGACCCGTGGGCGTCCGGATGGCGTGGTGGATTACCTGGGGCGTGTGGACCATCAGGTGAAGGTCCGGGGTTTCCGTATCGAACTGGGGGAAATCGAAGCGCGCTTGCGTGAGCAAGCCAGTGTCGGTGAAACCGTGGTGGTGGCCCAGGAGGGGCCGACCGGTAAACAACTGGTGGCCTATGTGGTACCGGCCGACGCCAGCCTGGCCGACCAGGTTGAGTTCCGTGACGCCCTGCGTCGCGCCCTGAAAGCCGACCTGCCGGACTACATGGTGCCCAGCCACTTCGTATTCCTGGCGCAGATGCCGCTGACCCCCAACGGCAAGCTCGACCGCAAGGGCCTGCCGCTGCCGGATGCGAGCCAGATGCAGCAACAGTACCTGGCTCCGCAAACCGAGCTTGAGCAGCAGATCGCCACGATCTGGGCCGACATCCTGCACCTGCCGCAAGTGGGCCTGAACGACAACTTCTTTGATGTCGGTGGCCACTCCTTGCTGGCGATCCAGATTACCTCGCGGGTGCAGGCCGAGCTCGGCCTGGACGTACCGTTGATGGAACTGTTCCAGACCGAATCGCTGCGCGCCTACGTGCAGGCCGCAGCCACTTTCCGCGCCGGCAGCGTGGAAGATTTTGATGACCTTCGTGACTTTTTGAGCGAACTAGAGGCGATTTGAACCATGCTTTCCAACCCTAATATCGACCTGGTGTCGCGCTTTCTTCGCTTGCCTCTGGAGCAGCGCCAGCAGTTTTACCAGCGCTTGCAAAGCCGGGGCATGAGTTTCGCTCAATTGCCGATTGCTCCCACCCGCCACGACAGCGACACACCGACGTTGTCTTACGCCCAGGAACGCCAGTGGTTCCTCTGGCAACTGGACAAGGACAGCACCGCCTATCACATCCCTGGCGCGCTGCGTTTGCACGGGCACTTGGACCTGGCCGCGTTGCAACGCAGTTTCGACAGCCTGCTGGCCCGGCATGAAAGCTTGCGCACGCAACTGGTCGAGGACGGTGAACGCCTGTGGCAGGCAGTGATGCCGCAGGCGCGGGTGCAGATCGAGCAGGCGCACATCGACGAAGCACAGTTGATGGCGCGGGTGGAAGAGGAGGTGGCGCGGCCGTTCGATTTGCACCAGGCGCCGTTGTTGCGTGTGACGCTGCTGCAACTGGCCGAGGATGAGCATGTGCTGGTGATGGTGCAGCACCATATCGTCTCCGATGGCTGGTCGATGCAGGTGATGGTAGAGGAACTGGTGCAGCTCTACGCGGCCCATAGCCAGGGCCATGACCTGCAACTGCCGGAACTGCCGATCCAGTACGCCGACTACGCGCTGTGGCAACGCGGCTGGATGGAAGCCGGAGAACAGGCGCGCCAACTCGCGTATTGGCAGGCCCAGCTGGGCGGCGAGCAACCGGTGCTGGAATTGCCGCTGGACCGTCCGCGCCCGGCGCAGCAAAGCCATCGCGGTGCAAGCCTGCAGGTGCATCTGCAACCGACGCTGGTGGCGGGTCTCAAGCGCCTGGCGCAGCAAGAGGGCGTGACCCCGTTCATGTTGCTGCTGGCGTCGTTCCAAGCCCTGTTGTATCGCTACAGCGGGCAGTCGGATATCCGCATTGGCGTGCCGAATGCCAACCGTAACCGCGTCGAAACCGAGCGGTTGATCGGCTTCTTCGTCAACACCCAGGTACTCAAGGCTGACCTTGAGGGGCAGATGAGCTTTGCCGAGCTGCTGCAACAAACCAAACGCCGCGCCCTGGAGGCCCAGGCTCATCAGGACCTGCCGTTCGAGCAACTGGTGGTGGCATTGCAGCCTGAACGCAGCTTGAGCCATAACCCGTTGTTCCAGGTGATGTTCAACCACCAGACCGAGGCCCAGGGCGGCCGTGAAGGCCAACAGTTGCCGGGCCTGCGTGTGGTGGAATTGGACTGGGACAGCCAGACCACCCATTTTGACCTGAGCCTGGACACCCATGAATCCGCCGACGGGCTTTGGGCCGCGCTGACGTACGCCACCGACCTGTTCGATGTCGCCACCATCGAGCGCCTGGCGCAACACTGGCAGCACCTGCTGCAGTCGGTGGTGAGCGCACCCCGCAGCCGCCTCTGCGAACTGCCGATAGTGGGCGCCGCTGAGCAACAGATGATGCTCCAGGACTGGAACGCCCCGGCTGGTGTCACCCCCTTTGAGGCTGTGCACCGGCTGTTTGAAGCCCAGGCTGATCAGCAGCCGGAACGTCAGGCCCTGGCCCTGAATGAGCAGGCCCTCAGCTATGGGGAACTGAACCGTCAGGCCAACCGTCTGGCGCATTACCTGCTGGCCCAGGGCGTAGGCCCTCAAGGGCTGGTGGGGATCGCCGTGGAGCGCTCCTTTGCCATGGTGGTCAGCTTGCTCGCGGTGCTCAAGACAGGAGCGGCGTATGTGCCGCTGGACCCTGAGTACCCCCGCGAACGCCTGGTGCATATGCTTGAGGACAGTGGTGTGGGCCTGGTGTTGACCCAATCCCACCTGCATGGGCGCCTGCCATTGCCGGCCCAGGTGCTGGCGGTGGACATCGACCTGGTCCAGGCGCAGTTGGCGTTGTGTGCCGACGATAATTTACCGGTTGAAGTCGAGCCCCAGAGCTTGGCGTATGTGATCTACACCTCTGGCTCCACAGGCAAGCCCAAGGGGGTTGCCATCAGTCATGCTGCACTGAGTGAGTTCGCTGGCATCGCGGCGGATTACTCGCAGTTGGTTGCCCAGGACCGAGTGTTGCAGTTTGCCACCTTGAACTTCGACGGTTTCGTCGAGCAGCTATACCCAGCCCTTACCCTTGGCGCCACCGTGGTACTGCGTGGCCCGCAGTTGTGGGACGGTGCCGAGCTGTACCGACAGATCATCGCCCAGGGCATTACCTTGGCCGACTTGCCCACCGCCTACTGGAAGCTGTTCCTGCAAGATTGCCTGGCAGCAGGCCCAAGGACCTATGGTGCCTTGCGCCAGATCCATATCGGCGGCGAAGCCATGCCGTTGGATGGCCCGCTGTTGTGGCAGCGCGCGGGGCTCTGCCATGTGCGCTTGCTCAACACCTACGGGCCTACCGAGGCCACGGTGGTTTCCAGCGTGCTGGACTGCACTGACCCGAGCGCCGTCAGCGCCGTCGGTGCCAGCCCCATTGGCCGGGCGCTGCCAGGGCGTGGCCTGTATGTGCTGGACCGAGACCTGAACCTGCTGCCGCTGGGCGCCGTGGGTGAACTCTATATCGCCAGCGCCAGTGGCTTGGCCCGTGCGTATTTGCAGCGGCCAGGCCTGACCGCCGAGCGCTTTGTCGCTGACCCGTTCAGCACATCCGGCGAGCGCCTGTACCGCACCGGCGACCTGGCGCGTTATCGCGCCGATGGCGTGGTGGAATATGTCGGGCGGGTCGATCACCAGGTCAAGGTCCGTGGTTTTCGCATAGAACTGGGTGAGATCGAAACTGTGCTGCTGGCCCAGAACAGCGTGCGTGAAGCGCTGTTGCTGGCTGCCGATAACCAACTGCTGGCCTACCTGGTACCTGCGCAGACGCTGTCTGAAACCGAGCGCGCCGAGGTTGCTGAACAGTTGATGGCCACCTTGCGCGACCACCTACCCGACTACATGGTGCCGGCGCACCTGATCTTCCTCGACCGCATGCCGCTCAACCCCAACGGCAAGCTGGATCGCCTGGCCCTGCCCAAGCCAGATGCCAGCGTGGAACAACAGGATTGGCGGGCGCCGGTCACCCCGTTGCAACAACAGGTGGCGGCGATCTGGGCGGCTATTCTTGGAGCCGAACGCGTGGGCTTGAACCAGCACTTCTTCGAACTGGGAGGGCATTCCCTGTTGGCGATGCAGGTGGTGTCACGCATCCGCCAGACCCTGAGCCTGGAAGTGCCGCTCAAAGCCGTGTTTGAGCACCCGCGGCTGGGGGCGTTTGTCGCGGCCTTGCAAGCCCAGGAGAGCCCATTGCCAACGGCGCCTGCCCTGCAGCCGGCCGGGCGCGTGCAGCCGTTGCCACTGTCTTACGCCCAGGAGCGACAGTGGTTTCTCTGGCAACTGGAACCCCACAGCGCGGCGTATCACATTCCCAGCGCGTTGCGCCTGAAAGGGCAATTGGACCTGGCTGCGTTGCAACACAGTTTCGATAGCTTGCTGGCGCGTCATGAAAGCCTGCGTACCCATATCCGCCAGGATCACGACGGCGCGGTGCAAGTGATTGAGCCGCCAATGTCCTTGCCGATCACCCAGGCCGATGTCGATGACGCCCAGCTCAAAGCCAGGGTGCAAGCCCTGATCGCCCAGCCGTTCGACCTGCAACAGGGCCCGTTGCTGCGCGTCACGCTGTTGCGCCTGGCCGCCGACGAGCATGTGTTGGTGTTGGTGCAGCATCACATCGTCTCCGATGGCTGGTCGATGCAGTTGGTGGTCGAGGAACTGGTGCAGTTGTATGCCGGTTACAGCCAGGGCCAGAACGTGCAGTTGCCGGCGCTGCCGATCCAGTATGCCGACTATGCCGTATGGCAGCGCAGCTGGATGGACGCCGGTGAGAAGCAACGTCAACTGGCCTACTGGCGTGAACTGTTGGGCGGTGAGCAGAGCCTGCTGGAGTTGCCGTTCGATCACCAGCGCCCGGCTGTGCAGAGCCACCGCGGCGCACGCCTGGCGTTCGAGCTGGCGCCGGAACTTACTCAGGGGCTCAAGGCGTTGGCCCACCAGCAGGGCGTGACCCTGTTCATGTTGTTGCTGGCATCGTTCCAGACCTTGTTGTACCGCTACAGCGGCCAGGAAGAAATACGCGTCGGCGTGCCGATTGCCAACCGCAATCGCAGCGAGACCGAGCGCTTGATTGGCTTCTTCGTCAACACCCAGGTGCTCAAGGCGGATGTGCATGGGCAGATGAGTGTCGAGCAGTTGCTGCAGCACGTTCGGCAACGCGCCCTGCAAGCCCAGGCCCACCAGGATTTGCCGTTCGAACAACTGGTGGAGGCCCTGCAACCTGAGCGTAGCCTGAGCCACAACCCGCTGTTCCAGGTCATGTTCAACCATCAGACTGACGTTGGCCAGGCTCAGGTTCAGCACCAATTGCCAGGGCTGCGGGTAGAAGGCCTGGACTGGGACAGCAAGACCGCACATTTCGACCTGGACCTGGATATTCAGGAGTCCACCGAAGGTATATGGGCCACTTTGGGTTATGCGCAGGACCTGTTCGAAGCCAGCACGGTGCAACGCATGGCGCGCCACTGGCAGAACCTGCTGCAGGGTATGGTCGCCAACCCGCGACAGCAGCTCAGCCAGTTAAGCTTGCTGGACGCGACCGAGCAACAACAGATCCTGCAACTGTGGGATCGCACGGAGTCTGGCTTTTCGGCCGAGCGCCTGGTGCATGAACGGTTTGCCGATCGCGCCCGGGCAAACCCGACGGCGGTGGCGGTGAAGTTCGACGCGCAAACCCTGAGCTACGGCGAACTGGATCGCCAGGCCAACCGCTTGGCCCGTGCCCTGATCGCCCGTGGCGTGGGCCCGGAAGTGCGGGTGGCCATCGCCATGCCGCGCAGTGCCGAGATCATGGTGGCGTTCCTGGCGGTGATGAAAGCCGGTGGCGTCTATGTGCCGCTGGATATCGAATACCCACGTGATCGCCTCCTGTACATGATGCAAGACAGTCGTTCGAAATTGCTGTTGACCCATTCGGCCGTGCAACACCGGTTGCCGATCCCGGACGGCCTCGAAGCCTTGGCGGTGGATCAGGTGCAAGCCTGGTCGGATTACAGCGATACGGCCCCGAATGTGGCGTTGGACGGCGACAACCTCGCCTACGTGATCTACACCTCCGGCTCCACCGGTTTGCCCAAGGGCGTGGCGGTGTCACACGGGCCGTTGGTGGCGCATATCATCGCCACCGGCGAGCGCTATGAAACTTCGCCGGCCGATTGCGAGCTGCACTTCATGTCGTTCGCTTTCGACGGCTCCCACGAAGGCTGGATGCACCCGCTGATCAACGGCGCCAGCGTGTTGATCCGTGATGACAGCCTATGGCTGCCGGAATACACCTACGAGCAGATGCATCGCCACAACGTGACCATGGCGGTGTTCCCACCGGTGTACCTGCAACAGTTGGCTGAACATGCCGAGCGCGACGGCAACCCACCGCCGGTGCGGGTGTACTGCTTCGGTGGTGATGCGGTGGCCCAGGCCAGCTATGACCTGGCCTGGCGCGCGCTGAAGCCCAAATACCTGTTCAACGGCTACGGCCCGACCGAAACCGTGGTCACACCGCTGTTGTGGAAGGCTCGTAAAGGCGACCCCTGCGGCGCCGTCTACGCGCCCATCGGTACCTTGCTGGGCAACCGCAGCGGTTATGTATTGGACGCGCAACTAAACCTGCAACCCATCGGCGTGGCCGGCGAGTTGTACCTGGGCGGCGAGGGCGTGGCGCGGGGTTATCTGGAGCGCCCGGCACTGACTGCCGAGCGTTTCGTGCCAGACCCGTTCGGCAAGCCGGGCAGCCGGGTGTATCGCAGCGGCGACCTGACCCGTGGGCGTCCGGATGGTGTGGTGGATTACCTGGGGCGTGTGGACCATCAGGTGAAGGTCCGGGGTTTCCGTATCGAACTGGGGGAAATCGAAGCTCGTTTGCGTGAGCAAGCCAGTGTCGGTGAAACCGTGGTGGTCGCACAGGAGGGGCCGACCGGCAAACAACTAGTGGCCTATGTAGTACCACTGGACCCGACGCTCCTGGATGATGCTGTCGCTCAATCCACCGGTCGCGAAACCTTGCGGCGCGCCTTGAAAACCCGCTTGCCGGATTACATGGTGCCGACGCACTTGATGTTCCTTGAGCGTATGCCACTGACCCCTAACGGCAAGCTCGACCGCAAGGGCTTGCCGCTGCCGGATGTGAGCCAGATGCAGCAGGTGTATGTGGCGCCCCAGAGCGAGTTGGAGCAGAAGATCGCCGCGATCTGGTCCGATGTGCTACGCCTGCCACAGGTGGGCCTGCATGATAATTTCTTCGAGCTGGGCGGCGATTCGATCATTTCGATTCAACTGGTCAGCCGCGCCCGCCAGGCCGGTGTACGTTTCACGCCCAAAGAGTTGTTCCAGCATCAGACCGTGCAGAGCCTGGCGACGGTCGCGAGGGAAGGCGACGGTGTGGTGCAGATGGATCAGTCGCCGCTGACTGGCGATTTGCTGCTGTTGCCAGTGCAACACAGTTTTTTTGCCGATGAGATTCCCCAGCGTCATCACTGGAACCAATCTGCGGTGCTGCAACCGCACCAGCCGTTGCAGGTACCACTGTTGTTGGCCGCACTGCAGGCATTGATCGTGCATCACGATGCCTTGCGCAGCACCTTTGTCGAGGGCGCACAGGGCTGGAGTGCGGCCTACCGTGGTCCGGATCAGCACCAGGCTGAAAAAGTGCTATGGCTAACCACATTGAACAGCGTCGAAGAACTTGAAGCCTTGGGCGAAGAGGCCCAGCGCAGCCTCGACCTAGGCGCAGGCCCGTTATTGCGTGCGGTGTTGGCGCAGTTGGCCGACGGTTCACAGCGCTTGTTGCTGGTGATCCATCACTTGGTGGTGGACGGCGTGTCGTGGCGCATCCTGCTTGAAGACTTGCAAAGTACGTATCAGCAACTGGCCCAAGGCGCCCCTGTGACGCTGCCAGCCAAGACCAGCGCCACCCGCACCTGGGCTGCTCGCCTGCAGACCTACGCCCACAGCCTGGCGTTACAACACGAGCTGGCTTGGTGGCAGACGCAATTGCAGGGCAGCCCGGTCGGTTTGCCGGGCGCCGATCCACAGGCGAGCCTGAGCAATCAACTGGCCCTGAGTGTGAGCACTCACCTGGATGCCACGTATACTCGGCGCTTGCTGCACGACGCGCCGAGTGCCTATCGCACCCAGATCAATGACCTGCTGTTGACTGCCCTGGCGCGAGTTATTACGCGCTGGAGCGGCGAGGCTTCGATGTTGATCCGGCTTGAAGGTCATGGCCGCGAAGATCTGTTCGATGACATCGACCTGACTCGCACTGTCGGTTGGTTCACCAGCCTTTACCCTGTGCAACTGGTACCGGCCGATTCCCTGGCTGCCTCCCTCAAGCGCATCAAGGAGCAGCTGCGAGCCGTGCCCGACAAGGGCCTGGGGTTCGGTGCCCTGCGTTACCTGGGTAATGCCGCAACGCAACAGGCGTTGGCGGCCTTGCCGCAGCCACGTATCACTTTCAACTATCTGGGGCAGTTCGATGCCAGCTTCGACAGCGGCGAACAGCCAGGACTGTTCACGCCGACCGCTGATGCCAGCGGTGCCGAGCAAAGCCCGCAGGCACCTTTGGGCAACTGGTTGGAAATCAACGGTCAGGTCTATGGTGGCGAGCTGAAGTTGAACTGGAGTTTCAGCCAGGCGATGTTCGGTGAAGCAACCGTCAAATGCTTGGCCGACGACTATGCCTTGGAACTCAAGGCTCTGATTGATCATTGTTGTGAGTCGGCGCATCAGGGCGTGACGCCGTCGGACTTCCCGTTGGCGCGGTTGTCCCAGGACCAGTTGGATGGCTTGGCACTGAACGTGGCTGAGGTCGAAGACCTGTACCCATTGTCACCCATGCAGCAAGGCATGCTGTTCCAATCGCTGTACGGCGAAGGTTCGGGTGACTACATCAACCAGATGCGCATTGATGTGCAGGGCCTGGATGTGGCGCGCTTCCACCAGGCCTGGCAGGTGGCGGTGCAACGCCACGAGATCCTGCGTAGCGGTTTTGTCTGGCAGGCGGAGCTTGAACAGCCTTTGCAGGTGGTCTACAAGCAGGTGCGCCTGCCGTTTATGGCGTTGGATTGGCAGACCCGTAAGGACTGCAACCGGGCCCTGGATGAGCTGGCCGAGTCGGCACGCACCCAGGGTTTTGTCCTGGAGCAGGCACCGCTGTTGAGCTTGACGCTAGTACGCACGGGGGCGACGAGCTACCACCTGATCTACACCAATCACCACATTTTGATGGATGGCTGGAGTGCTTCGCAGCTGTTCGGCGAGGTGTTGCAACAGTATGCCGGTGAGCCGCTGCCAGCGCCGACCGGGCGGTACCGCGACTACATCGCCTGGCTGCAGGCACAGGACAAAGCCGTCAGCCAGGCGTTCTGGCAGGCGCAACTGGTCAACTTGCAGGCGCCCACGCGCCTGGCCGATGCCGTAGAGACTGAAGTGGATGCGGCCCAGGCGGTCAATGGCGAGCATCGCTTGAGCCTGGATGCTGCGCAAACCGAACACCTCAAAGCCTTCGCCCAACGTCACAAGGTGACCCTCAATACTCTGGTGCAAGGCGCCTGGTTGTTGCTGTTGCATCACCACACTGGGCAAGCCACCGTAGTATTCGGCGCCACGGTAGCAGGGCGTCCGGCGGAACTGCGTGGGATTGAACAGCAGGTCGGCTTATTCATTAACACGCTGCCGGTGGTGGCGACGCTGGATGCGCAAATGTCGGTCAGCCATTGGCTGGAGCAACTTCAGCAACAGAACGTTGGCTTGCGTGAGCATGAACACACGCCGCTGTTCGAGATCCAGCGTTGGGCCGGGCTGGGTGGAGAGGCGCTGTTCGACAGTATCCTGGTGTTCGAGAACTACCCGGTGTCCGAGGCGCTGGAGCAGGGCGCACCGTCGGGGCTGCGTTTTGGCGCAGTGCACAGCCTGGAACAGACCCACTATCCATTGACCGTGTTGTTGGCTATAGGCCAGACACTGGGCTTGGAGTTCAACTACTCCCGCCAGGCTTTCAGCGGCGCGCATATCCAGCGCTTGGCCGAGCACTTCCAGCAGTTGCTGCTGGCCTTGGCTAGCGACGGCAGTCAACGCCTTGGCACGTTGCCCTCAGTGGCGCAGGCCGAGCGGCAGTGGGTATTGCATGATTGGAATGCCACTGCGGTGGATTACCCGCTGGATCAAGCGGTCCACACGCTGATCGAGGCTCAGGTGCTGCGTACACCGGATGCACCTGCCTTGATTTTCGCGGGGCAAGCCTTGAGTTACAGCGCGTTGAACGCCCGGGCCAATCGCCTGGCACATCGCTTGATGGCGGCCGGGGTTGGCCCGGATGTGCTGGTGGGGCTGGCGGCAGAGCGCTCGGTGGAGATGGTGGTTGGCCTGTTGGCGGTGCTCAAGGCCGGTGGCGCTTATGTGCCTCTGGACCCCGAGTATCCTCGTGATCGCCTGGCCTACATGCTACAAGACAGTGGTGTGCAACTGCTGTTGACCCAGGCTCATCTACTGGCGCAACTGCCGGTTCCTGCCGGTGTGCAAACCCTGGTGCTGGAACATGGCGATACCTGGCTGGAAACCTTCAGCAGCCACAACCCGAATATCCCGGTGCACGGCGAAAACCTTGCCTATGTGATCTACACCTCCGGCTCCACCGGTCAGCCCAAGGGCGCTGGCAACCGCCATATCGCGCTGACCAACCGCCTGTGCTGGATGCAACAGGCATATGGGCTCACGCCGCACGACAGCGTGTTGCAGAAAACTCCGTTCAGCTTTGACGTGTCGGTGTGGGAGTTTTTCTGGCCGCTGATGACCGGCGCGCGTCTGGTAGTGGCGGCACCGGGCGATCATCGTGATCCAGCCATGCTGGTACGGCTGATCAACGAGCAACAGGTCACCACGTTGCATTTCGTGCCTTCCATGTTGCAAGCGTTCTTGCAAGACGCGGCGGTTACTTCATGCCAGAGCCTGCAACACATCGTTTGCAGTGGGGAGGCGTTGCCTGCGGATGCCCAGCTACAGGTGTTCGCCAAATTGCCCCACGCCGGCTTGTACAACCTGTACGGCCCTACCGAAGCCGCTATCGACGTAACCCATTGGACCTGTGTCGAGGAAGGTCGCGACGCCGTACCCATAGGCCGACCCATTGCCAACCTGGGCTGCTACGTGCTGGACGACAACCTGGAACCTGCGCCAGTGGGTGTGCTGGGCGAACTGTATTTGGGCGGTATTGGCTTGGCGCGGGGTTATCACCGCCGTGCGACACTTACCGCCGAGCGGTTTGTGACCGACCCGTTCGGCAGCGGCACGCGTCTGTATCGCACCGGTGACCTGGCGCGTTATCGCGACGATGGCGTGATTGAATATGCCGGGCGCATCGATCACCAGGTCAAACTGCGCGGCCTGCGCATAGAGTTGGGCGAAATCGAAGCGCGCCTGCTGGAGCTCGACAATGTCCGCGAAGCTGCGGTGCTGGCGGTGGACGGTACCCACCTGGTGGGTTACCTAGTGCTGCAACAGCCCCTTGAAGAGTGGAAGGCAGGGGTGGTTGCACACCTGGCCGAGCAGTTGCCCGACTACATGGTCCCGGCGCAGTGGGTGGTACTGGCGCAGATGCCGTTGAGCCCGAACGGCAAGCTGGACCGTAAGGCGTTGCCCAAGCCAGAGGCTCACGGTACGGCGCAATACCAGGCGCCCGTGAGCGAGATGGAGCAGCAAATCGCGGCGGTCTGGCGCGAGGTGCTGGAGGTGGAGCGCGTAGGGCTCAACG
This sequence comes from Pseudomonas sp. FJ2-5-13, assembly GCF_029201605.1. NCBI lineage: Bacteria > Pseudomonadati > Pseudomonadota > Gammaproteobacteria > Pseudomonadales > Pseudomonadaceae > Pseudomonas > Pseudomonas sp. FJ2-5-13. The sequence continues at coordinate 3,407,757 of NZ_CP104045.1, read as the reverse complement.
ACAACTTCTTCGAACTCGGTGGCCATTCATTGCGAGTGCTGATGCTCAAGGAGCGAATTCGCAAGGTCAGCGGCGTGAACCTGTCTGTCAGCCAATTGATGCTTAACCCCACCGTGGCGGGGCAGGTCAAATGCCTGCAGGGCAATGGCCGGTCTTCGTTGATCGTCAAGCTCAACCAGCAGACGCAAGGCACGCCGTTGTTCCTGTTCCACCCAAGCTTCGGCTCGGTGCATTGCTACACCGCGATTGCCCTGGCCTTGCGCGAGCAGCGCCCGGTGTTCGGGGTCATGTGTCGTGCCTTGGCCGAAGAGGGCGCCACGGTGCCGCAATGGCAGGTAATGGTCGAGGACTACACCGCGCAATTGTTGGTGGCCCAACCCCAAGGCGCGTTCCGCGTGGGTGGCTGGTCATTGGGCGGCAACCTGGCGATGGAGGTAGCCTACGGCCTGGAGCAAGCCGGCCGAGAAGTGGAGTTTGTCGGCTGGATCGACGCTGCGCCGCCGCAATGGGTCAAACCCTATTGGGACGCAGTGGTGGTCGAGGACGCTCGCGAGATCTCAGCCAATGAGCGCCGCGCAGCGTTGCTGGGGGTTATGTTTCCTGAGTTCGCCGAGTCCATCCAACACGCCTGGCAGCAATGCCAACGGGGTAGCGAGGATGAAACGGGACAATGGCAGGAATTTGTGAGTTGGGCTGAACAGTCTTTGGGCGAAGCCTTCACGGTGATCAAGGATGAACTACTGCGTGGCAATGAGGCGCAGATTTCCTGGGACGTTGACCGGGCACTCAGTGAGCGTTTGCTGCAAGCTGACTTCAAGCCGATCAAGGCGCCCGTCACTTGTTGGTGGGCGTCCATGAGCCGGGCAGGGCGCTTTAAGGACCTGATCGAGCAGCAAATGGCAACGGTGATCAGCCAAGGGCGCATCGAGCGCTCAGTGATGATCGAGACCGATCATGACGGCATTATCGACAGCGCGGTGTTTATCAGCAGTTTGGTAGAGGCGTTGAGGTAAGCCGCCGCTCAACCACAAAAACCCGGATCCAGTGTCCGGGTTTTTTTATGCTCCAATCCCTCTTCGCCAGTATCTCTACACGCGCAAAAAAAAGCCCGGTGAGCATGGGGTGCTCACCGGGCGTTTGATCGATTGACGCGTGGAATCAGAAGTCCCAGCGCGTGCTGACCATCACATTACGTGGCTCACCGTAGGCGGCCGAGTTATAGAAGCCCACGTTGGTGTAGTAAGACTTGTCGAAGATGTTGTTGAAGTTGACGGTAGCCGACAGGTTCTTGGTGACCTGGTAGCGGGTCATCAAGTCCACCAGCCAGTAGGACTCCTGGGTGATGTCCTGGTTTTTCTCAAGTGGCCCGTTCCAGATCTCGTTCCAACCTTTGGTCTGCCAGCGTACACCGCCACCGATGGTGAACTTGTCCAGGTCGCCCTTGAGTTTGTAGGTGGTGTTCAGGTTGACCTGATGCTCGGGTTCGAAGGTGGAGAGTTTCTTGTCGTCTTCGTCTCGTACGATCTTGTGGGTGTAGCCACCTTGAAGTTGCCAGCCTGGGCTCAATTCACCGGAAATTTCCGCTTCGTAGCCTTTGGTGACGGCCTTGGAGCTCTTGAACGCCCAGTTGTTCGGGGCAGGTGTCTGGTTGTTGTAGGCGTCATCCGAGATGGGGCGATTAGTCTCATGCACTTCGAAGTAAGCGATGCTGGTGTTGAGGCGGCCATCGAAAAACTCGCCCTTGAGGCCCAACTCGTAGTTCTGCCCTTCGTCTGGCTCGAGCAGCTTCTCGTTACGGTCCTTATAGGTGCTTTCCTGAGGTTGGAAGATATCGGTGTAGCTGGCGTATACCGAGAAGTTGTCGTTGAGGTCGTAGATCACACCGGCGTAAGGAATGAACCGCCCTGTTTCCTTGTAGGAAGGGTTGTTGCCAGTCACGTGATAGTTGGCCACGCGCCCACCCAGGATCACGTTCAGGTCGTCAATCACGTTGAAACGCGCGGTCAGGTAATACCCGGTTTGACGGATAGTGTCGTCGATGTGCTGTTGGGCAGGACCGTAGATAGGCTTGGCGATATGGCCGTTCCAGTTATAGAAATCGACCTTGTTACCGCCAGGCCATTCCGGCGACCAGTACCCCTTGCCTTGCCAGCGTGAAGTGCCGATCGAGCCGCCCACCACCAGTTCATGCTCGCGGCCAAACAGGCTGAAAGGGCCGGTGGCGTAGAGGTCGGCCGAGGTGCTCTTGGTCTCGCCGGTGTATTTCTGCCCGTTGATCTCGGCGGTGCCATCGGCTGCCGGCTGGACGAATTGGATCGAACCCAGGTCGGCGTGGTAGCTGTTGATCTTGTGGTCGAGCTGGAATTTGGTCACCCAGCCGTCGCCCAGGTCATGCTCGAGCATGGCAAAGGCGGTACGCGTGTTTTGCTCCCACGAACTCCAGGTGGTGCCGTTGTTGTAGGAACGCGGCATTTTGTTGATGCTGCCATTGGAGTTGACCAGCGGGAAGGAGCCGGACCAACTGGAACCCTGCGGAATGTTGTCCTGGTAATCGAAGCCCACCGTCAGCATGGTATCGGGAGACAGGTCGAACTCGGTGATGCCGTAGTAGGTTTCGGTCTTGCGCGAGTAGTGGTCCATAAAGGACTTTTTGTCCTGATACGCAGCGACCGCACGGCCACGGATATTGCCGCTGTCGGTCAAGGGGCCACTGACATCCACTTCGCTGCGGTAGTTGTCCCAGGAACCCGCCCCCAATTGCACATGGCCCTTGAATTCCGCGGTTGGCTTCTTGCGGATCAAGTTGATGGTCGCACCCAGGGAACCGGCACCGTTGAGCAGGCCGGTAGCGCCCTTGAGGACTTCAACACGGTCGTAGATCGCCATGTCGCTCAGGGTGTTGCCCGCCGAATAGCCGACGTTACGCACAGTCGATGGAATACCGTCGTACTGGAAACTATTGACCGAAAAACCACGGGAATAGTAGTTGGTGCGGTCGGAGTCGTAGGCGGAAACGGTGATGCCCGGCGTATGGCGCATCACGTCATCCATGTTGTTGAGGCCAAAATCCTCGATGTGCTGGCGAGTCACCACGGTGATCGACTGCGGAGTTTGCCGTGGGGTCAACGTCAAACGTGTAGCCGTGGCAATCGTGCCAGGCGTGTAGGAACCAGAACCTTCGGTGACGTTGCCCAAGTAGTTGGCGGTCACTTGCGTCGGGCTCAGCTCGAGTCCACCACCGCTACCAGCAGCAGTAACGGTCAAGGTGTTGCCGTTGAGGTTATAGGTAGTCTGGCTACCGGCCAGCAATGCAGCTATGGCCTGCTGCGGCTGCATCTTGCCCTTGACGGATGGGCTGTTCTTGCCCTGCACATCGCCCGGGCTGTAGAGCACTTGCACATTGGTCTGGCGGCCAAATTCCTGCAGTGCGCTCCCCAGCGACTGCGCAGGAATATTCAACTCGATCTCCTGGGCCTGTACATAGCCTGCAATCGGCATCGACACAGCCAACGCCAGGGCACTGGGCAAGAGGTTGATGTTCAGGGCCCGGCGCATGGATAGCGCTTTGCTCAGGGGGCTGAGAACGAGTCGTGCTGGCATGGATGCTTTCTCTTCTATGTTTTAAGTGGGCAATTCTAAGTGTTTATTGAGGTTAGTTCTCATTACCACTAGTGAGACGTTCCTACTTCGCAAAACCGGAAAAAATTATTCCGGTACTTCATGCAGGCTCCATCTCGTGCACCACCTGGCCGGCGCGCAGGCGCACCAAATGATCGGCGATGTCGAAATAACGGTCGTCGTGGCTGATTACGATGATGGTCTTGCCCAGGCGTTTGAGGTCCGGCAGCAGCTCGGTGTAGAAGATGCGGCGAAAGGCCGGGTCCTGGTCGGCGGCCCATTCGTCGAACACCAGCACCGGGCGCTCTTCCAGCCAGGCATTGACCAGGGCCAGGCGCTTGCGTTGGCCGGTGGACAGGTCAGTGGTGCTGAACACGCCGTCCTTGACGCTGACCTTGTGTGCGATTTCCAGGCGCTCAAGGTATTGGGTGGCGCTGTCCAGGGACTGGGTGGCGCTGCCTTGTACCAAGTCATCGAACAGGTAATAGTCGGAAAATACCGTGGTGAACAACTGACGATAATCGTCGCGCTCTGGGTCGGTCACCGCTGTACCGTTGAGCAGGATCTCACCCGACTGAGGCGGATACAGGCCCAGCAGTAATTTGATCAGCGTGGTCTTGCCACTACCATTCTCGCCGACGACAAACACGATATCGCCTTGCTTGATGCTCAGGTTGATCGGCCCCAGGTGGAAAGGTTGGCTGCCTTCAACCGCTGGCGGGCTGTAGCTGACGCCGCGCAGTTCAAGGCTGTTGACCAGCGGTTTCGGCGCCTCACTGTCGTCCATCAACAAGTGGGGCTCGGGCGAAGAAAAACGCTCCGACAGTTCGCTGATGCGCCCAAAGGCAATCTTCGCCTTGCCAACGACGGGCAGGTAACCCAGCAGGTGTTCCAGCGGGCCTTTCATATACAGCAGTACCAGCACGAAGCCGGTAATCACGGTGGGATCGGGGTTGGGGTTGTAGGCCTGCATCGCCAGGGCCAGGCCGATGACCACGAAGAACAGCATCGAGCCAAAGGTCTTGGCCAGGATATAGATGTTGACTGAACGCACCTGGATATCGCTGATGCGGTCTGCGGTTTCCTGGATACGATGGGTGTTCATGCGAAACCGCCGCGGGCGGTGCATGCGCAGTTCCTTGGCCCCCGAAGCAATTGCATTGTAGTAACGCTGCAATTCATCTTCGTGGCTGCGGGCCAGATCGAAGCCCTGGATGCCTTTGCCGCCCGCGATGAATTGCACGGCGCTGCCGATGATGATTGCGACCACCATCATCAGGAACATCGGCACGGACAGGTAAGCCAGGTAACCTAGGCATCCCAGGGTAACGGTGGCGGCGATGGCCAGGGGCGTGAAGGCAAAGGAAAAATCGCTGATGGTGTCCACGTCGTGGGTCAGCACTGGGATCAGGCGGTGAGAGCGATATTGCTCGATCTGCCCGATGGGCGCTGACAGCACCTTTTCACCCAGATCCTTGCGCAGGGCGGCAATGATTCGTTGTCCGACGTAGTTGGTGCCGATGTCGGAAATAATCGAGCTGACCAGCGCCATTACACACAACGCGGCGAAGGTCAATACCACACCCTGAGTCATCCCCCCCGCCGAATGCAGGGCATTATTAATCGTCGCCAACAGCAAGGTAATGGCCAGGCCGCCCGCCATGCCAAGGGCGACGGAGACCGTCACGATAGTGCGAAAGGGCCTGAGCAATGCGAGCAAACCTTTGAAGGCGCCGCGCTTGGGGTCGGTCATAAATACTTCCCGGAAAGTGAAAAAGAGGGGGCTGGGCACACAGACCCTTACCCATGACAAACGAAGCTGTGGCGTGACTATTTAGCGCGGCGTGCCGGGCGGTGGCCGTGGGCGATAAATTGCCCGGGGCCTGGTTCGTTCTTGTTCTGTAGGCGCACGTGTATCAATGCCGTGCGTGGCCCTTTGAGCGAGAGCGAAACACATGACGAAAAAGAACCTGGTGTATGTCTGGTCCCTGAGAAACGCCGCCGCCGACAAGGCGGGGCAGCCGGTGGCCTATAAAGACCACGAGCGCTATATGAAATCGGTGCTGGAGTTTCTGGTGGGCTCGCTCAACGACACGCCGCTGGGCGAGGCTTACAACCTGGTGGGCGTGGTGTATGACGACGATGAGCAAAACCCGCGGGACCAGCAGTTGGTGGCGGACTATGGCTTTGCTTACCAGCCGGGTCGCCAGTGGCTGTACCCGGCGGATTTGCGTGTGCAGGGCACGTTGGTCAATGACCTGCTGCTGAGCGTGCCGTCGACCTATCGCCGCCTGCCACGGGGCAGCGCCGAACATGTCGCCGGCAAGCAGGATTTCGAGCGTCGCCTGCATGACACCCTGGTGGAGTTGAAGGCTGACATCGTGGTGCTGGATGGTTTGCTGGTGATCCTCGACGAGCTGGTGCGCCCGGGTGCGCCGTTTGCGCGGCGCATCATGAACATTCATCCGGGCATCACCCGCCTCGAGTCGCCGTACGAACGCCGTGGGGCGTACGCCACCTGGAATGCGCTGTACGGCGCACGTGGGCAGGCGATCACCGACTGGGCGAGCAAAGCGACGCAGGCGTGCGAACCGTTGTATTGGACGGGTGCGTCATTCCACTACGTGGATAACGGCATCGATTCGGGAGAGGTGTTCCACGACGTGCTCAAGACCGAGATTTCGCCCGAGGACACCATCCTTGAGCTGCGCTGGAACAATTTCAACAACAGCCTGTTCCCGGCACTGCATGAAGGCTTGGAGCTGTTGGCCAAGCAAGGCTGAACCCTGTAGGAGCGAGCTTGCTCGCGAAAAACGTCAACGATTACTTGCGTTTCCTGAATAAGCGCAGCGTCTGTGAGTTTTTCGCGAGCAAGCTCGCTCCTACAAGGTATTAGAGTTCGCGCACGACCCGAAAACCGATCCAATCCCCGCGCGTTTGCGGGTAGATGTTGTTGCGATTGCCCGAGCGTGAGAACACCGGCGCCTCGCCCCAGTCATTGCCGCGAATCTGGTAGGCCTCGCAGTTGGGCTCCACCCAAGCACTGCCATCCGTCGGTGCGCCGACGTAGTTCGGGTGCTCGCAATCAGCCACCCGCTCATACACGTTGCCGTGCATGTCATACATGCCAAAGGCATTCGGTGGGTAGCTGCCCACGGGCGACGAATAGCTGTAGCCGTCCGCCGGGCCGTAGGTGTTGGCGTGCTGGGCGATGCTGTAGCCCTTGCCTTCGTCGAACGGGAAGGGGAACGGGCCGCTGGTGCCGGCGCGGGCGGCGTATTCGCGTTGGGCTTCGCTGACCATCTGGTAGGTGTGCCCGGTCTTCTTCGACAACCAGCTCACGTACTGCTTGATGTCGTCCATGTCCATGCACACCGCCGGCTGACGTGGCCCCTGGGGGGAGCGCGGCTTGCTGGCGATGCATTCACGGCCGGGGCGGTCGTCGCCATTGGCGATCTTGACGCCGGTCTGGCGCACGTAGCTGTCCCATTCGCCGGCGGTGATATGGAAGCGGCTCATGGCGAACGGTTTGGCGAAGGTCACCTCATGCATCGGGCCTTCGTCGGGCTCGCGGCCGACTTCGTCTTCGGGCGTGCCCATGGTGAAGGTGCCGGCGGGCAGCACCACCATTTCCGGGCAGTCCTTGCAGTCTTTGAACACCTTGCCCGGTTGTGGGGCGGCGGCCTGGGCCATCCCAGGCAGCAGGGCGCCGCACAGGGCGGTGAGTGCCAGTGCGGTGAGGGGTTTGAGTTGGGATGGAATCATGGAAGCATCTCGTTCAAAGGGAAAAGGGGTCATAACCGCTGGCTCAGCAGGGTCATGAAGCGCTGGATCTCATCGGAGTTGTTAAGCAGGCCCGGTGAGGTGCGAATCACCGGGCCAACGTCACGGTCCACTGCGTCCACCACCACGCGGTTTTTCATCAGGTAGGCCGCGACGGCATCGCTGTCCTGATCCTTGACTCGGAAAAAGGTGAAACCCGCTGACAGCTCGGGGCTGCGCGGTGTCACCAGTTCGATCTGCGGGTGGGCCAGCAGTTGGTCCTTGAGTTCGGTGTTGAGGGCATGGATACGTGCCTGCACCGGCGCCTTGCCCAGTTGCAGGTGCAACTTGAAGGCTTCATCGGCGGCCCAGCGATGCTCGAAGGCGTGGTAGCCACCGGGCGTCATGGTCGTGGCGAAGTCCTTGTCTTCGGAGAAGGTCGGAATCATTGGTGTGACGTATTTGTTTTCGGTCTCGCGGGCGCACACCAGGCCAGTGCCGCGCGGGCCGAACATCCACTTGTGAGTACCGGCGATGAAGAAGTCGCACTGCATGCTTGGGAAGTCGAGGTCTTCCACGCCGAACCCGTGCACGCCATCGACGATATAGAGCAGGCGATCTGGCTCGTCACGGTTGCGATTGTGTTCGTCCACCAGCTTGCCGATCTCACCGATGGGCAGTTTCACGCCGCTGCCGGACTGCACCCAGGTCATGCCCAGCACGCGGGTGTTGGGGCGAATGTTACGCTGGATGTTGCCCAGCACTTCATCGGCCGAGACCTGATTGGGGGTTTTGAACAGGCGTATTTTACGTACCTGGGTCCGCTCCTTGCGCACCCTGAAATCCAGGCTGAACGCGGTGGCGTAGTGCTCATGCACCGTGGTGAGGATTTCCTGGTCGGCGCGCACCTTGATTCCACCATAGATCATCGCCAGCCCTTCGGATGTGCTGCCGGTGAGGGCGATCTGCGCCGGTTTGGCGTTCAGGTAACGGCCGGCCCACTCGCGAACCTGGCCTTCACGCTTCCAGGTTTCCTGCAAGTCCCAGTCCATGGCCAGGCCGGGGTTGCGGTCGATCTGCTGGCGGTAGCGCTCGATGGCTTCGCGCACGGGCCTGGGGTGCGAGGCCACCAGGAAGTTGGAAAAGTGCAGGTAGCTCGGGTCCTGGTTGAACAGCTGTTTCAATCCCGTCCATGGGTCGTTCGTAACGGCGGCCACTGCCTGAGGCAGCAACGCGGTGCCCAGCGGCAGGCTCGCGGCAAAGACGCCGGCCTGCTTGAGAAATGTGCGGCGGTCGGTCATGGACTTACTTCATGGTAGTTAGCGATTGGCCAATGGCTTGGCGGATTTTTGTACCTGCTCCCACACCCGCAGGAAGTTGCCTCCCCACAGCTTGGCGATATCGGCTTCGGAGTAGCCGCGTTGGATCAGTTCGGCGGTGACGTTGCGCACCTCGCCGACGTTCTCCCAGCCCTGGAGGCCGCCGCCGTCGTTGAAGTCCGAGGCAATACCGACATGATCGATGCCGATCTTGCGCACGGTGTAGTCGATGGCATCGCCCAGGTCCTTGAGGGTGGCCTTGGGTTCTTCCTCGAGAATGCCGTACAGCGCGCTGGCGTACTGGCCGAAGCGTTGCTCGGGCCAGGCGGCAATGATTGCATCGCCGGGCATCAAGGCCATGGCCAAGTTGGGCAGTGGCGGCAGGTCGAAGCGTGCGCGCAGGACGTTGAGCTTGTCCTGGGTCGGCTGGCTCAAGGGGCGCAGGTAGGCGGGGAAGCCCACCACTTGCACCACGCCACCGCTGTTCTTGATCAGTTGCAGTTCCTTGTCACTGAGGTTGCGCGGGATGTCCACCGATGCCCGTGGCGCCGAGTGGGACGCCACCATCGGCGTGCGGCTCAACTGCGCGACCTGTTCCAGGGCCTTGGTCGACATCTGCGACACGTCGATGATCACCCCCAGGTCATTGAGGCGATGCACCGCTTGCTGGCCTATAGGCGACAGGCCCTCGAGGGCGTCGGTGGAGTCATTGAAAAACGGCAGCGGTCGCGACGAGTCGGACCAGGCGTTATTGCCGATGTAGCTGAAGCCGAACATGCGCATGCCGCGTGCGGCCCATAAGTCCAGCTGGTTCAGGTCATTGCCCAGGGGGTAGGCGTTGAGCATGCTGATAAAGATCGCGAACTTGCCTTCGCCCTGCAGGCGCCGCATATCGTCCGGGGTATAGGCGATGCCCACCTGGTTGGGAAAGTCACGCACCATGCCGGAGATGATCTTGTAGCGCACCTCCTGTTCGTGGCGGGCCTCCTCGACAAAACCATCGGTGGGCTTGTGCGGGGCGTTGGCGCCGTTCCAGATTTCCGGCCAGCCGAAGATCGTCAGCGCGGCACCCGACAATCGGCCGCGGGCAGCCTTGGCCAGGTCGAACTGGCCGCTGCCATCCTTGTCGGCCTCATTGCCCGCCGTGCCGAAATCCAGGGGCAGGGTGATGTGGCTGTCGAATGACAACAGGCGATCCTGCATTTCATTGGCCTGCTTGATCACTTCCAGCGGGTAGCCGGCGTTGCCCTTGAACCACTGATCCCAGACCAGCAAGCCCGCCCCGGCGCCGATAGCCAGGGCCAGCGGCAGGCCGATATACAGCGCCTTTTTCGAACGTGATTTTGTCATTGCCATCTCAGTCAGTTGAGGCCTTTGCTATCAGGGAGGAACGAGCGATGGCGGGGAAAATTTAGGTGGCGGGGGCAGGGCGGTAAATTTCGTCGGGCTGCAAACGTTCTAGCTCTGATCAAGCCGTTTCCTAAGGTAGCCAATGACAATCTCTCGACGTGGGTTCATCGCAGGCCTGGCGCTGACCGGTGCAGCCGTGCCCGCGGCCTTTTATGCCCATCGCGAGTTGACACGGGAAGAAGCGTTTCCCATCACCCCCGGCGAAGCCACGGTCGACCTCGCCGACACCCAAGGCCAGCACCTGGCGAACACCCTGCGGGGCGTTTGGAGCCTGCGCCTGGAAGGCCGCGATGCCGGCCTTGCGGGCCTGCCGCTGCAAGGCCTGGAGTTGCTGCTGGACATCGCCCCCCGTGGCCGTGGCCTGCGCGGTTACCTGGACACCGCCGAGCAGCTGCGCGCTGAAGGCGAGCCGCGCTACCGCGTCTTGGGCGACCTGCTGACGGGCGAGGGCACCGTGCTCTATTGGCGCTTGATCGACCGTGATTCCGCCGGCGCCGTGCCGGCCTATGAATTCAAGATGACCCTGGATCAAGTCTGGGCCGATTTCGGCAATGCCGGCAGCGCCACCCTCAGCGGGCACATCCTCGACCTTGAGCGGCCCCTGGCGCTGACCGAACGCGACAACCGTTTTATCGCCCACAAACAACTGTTTCCCGAAGCCCGCCAGCGCATCGGCCTCGACCCGACCTTGCTGGCCTGGCTGATTTCTCCCGAGCACCGGCTGTTTCACCAACTCTGGCACGCCACCCGTGACCAATGGCACAAACTCTCCGAAGAAAAACGCGAGGCCCTGCGCGGCATCGGCTGGCAGCCCGGGCCCCGTGGCCAAGAGCGCGACGCCCGTGGCAAGCGCAAGGACCGCAATGGTTCTGGCATCGACTTCTTCTTCATGCACCGCCACATGCTCGGCACCGCACGTTCCATGCAGGACTTGCCGTCCTGGCCGCAATTCCCCGAGCCGCAACCGCCGTTGGAGCGCGATCGCCTGGGCTTTGTGCGCTACTTTGACAACCACGACGGTTTCGCGCTGCCGCCCTGTTGGTCGGCGCCAGATGACGCCGACTACACCCAGTGGGTCAGCGATATCAAGGCGGCCGAGACCTACCACAGCAACTTTCAGGTGTGGGAATCCCAGTACCGCGATCCGCGCTACCTGGCCAAGTTGAGCCTGGGCCAACTGGGCTCGGAAATGGAACTGGGCCTGCACGATTGGCTGCATATGCGCTGGGCCTCGGTGCCCCGCGACCCGTCCAACGGCGCCCCGGTACCCTTCGCCCGTGACCCCGCAGACTTTGCCGCACGTTGGTATGCGCCGGAGAACGACTTCCTGGGCGACCCGTTTTCATCCCATGTAAACCCGGTGTTCTGGCATTTTCACGGCTGGATCGATGACCGCATCGAAGACTGGTTTCGTGCCCACGAGCGCTTCAACCCAGGTGAGGTGAGCCGACTGGAAGTCAACGGCGTGGCCTGGTTCGCGCCAGGCCGCTGGGTCGAAATAGGTGACCCGTGGCTGGGCCCGGACACCCACGGCTGCAGCACCACGCCGGGGCTGCAGCAGGGGCGTTCGATGGAAATGGATCCGGAGATCATGAAGCTGGCCCTGCGCATTACCTTCGGTGCCGATGAAGAGCTGCTCAAGGGCCTGTTCAAACGTGTACCGCAGCGGCCATGGTATGCGCGGCATTTGAAGCTCAAACGCGAGGCTTAGCCGGGGTTTTTAAACCTGCTCTTCCTCGCGCAATTGCGCACTCATCTCATCGCAACTGCGTGCCCAGTCGCTCAACCATTGCGGCATCGGCGGTGAAGTGTCGTCCAAGCCCAGTTCGCGAATAAATTCAGCCGGGGGCAGGGTGCCCTTGGCGGAGCGAAACAGCCCGCGCATCACCACCACGCCGACCACCCGCCCATTGCTGACAAAGCGGTGCTCCATCAGGTTCCACTTGTGGTCCCAGCCGAGAATGCGGGTGTGCACGTCGAATGCCTCAAACAGCTTCAATTCCCGACGGAACTTGCCCCAGGTATCGCCGACTATCGGCATAGCCTTGTGACGCAGCGCCACGCGAAAGGCGCCCGTGCGCAGCACAAAATCCATGCGTGCCACATCGGCCAGGGTGAAATACCGGCCATTGGTGACATGCCGGTTCAGGTCCAGGTCCAGCGGCCAGACGCGCATGCGCACCACCGTGGTGGCCAGGCCGTGAACCGGTTTGCGCCAGGGGCGGCGCAACAGCATGAGCAGTAATCGAAACCAGAGATTCATAAAAACGCCAGACAGTTGATTAATGGCCGCACTGTACGGGGGCGGAATCGGCTAAGGTAGATGCGTAAATGACTTATTACATGCGAAAAGTGCAAGCCGGAGTTTTTACATGCATGTCACCTTGCTCCTGGCGGATCAGTGTTCCGCTGCCAGTGCCACCCTGGCCATGGAAATGCTCAGTGCGGCCAATCTGTTCGCGCAAAGCCCACCCTTCGAGGTGACGCTCGCGTCTCTGGACGGCCAGCCGGTGACGGTATGGGGTGGGCAATGCCTGCAGGTGCACGGTTCACTGGCGCAGATCGCGCACACCGACCTGGTGCTGATTCCCGGGTTTCTCTTTACCCTCAAGGAAGCCCTGCCGACGTTCGCCGCCTACGGCCCCTGGTTGCGTGAGCAACATGGGCAGGGCGCTGTGTTGGCTTCGATGTGCACGGCGGCCTTCATGCTGGCCGAGACGGGGTTATTGCACGGCTTGCGTGCGACGACTCACTGGGCATTTGCCGGGTTTTTCCGGCGTCGATATGCCCAGGTCAGCCTGGATGAGGGGCAGATCCTCTGCGAAGACAATCGCCTGATCACCTGTGGCGGCGCTACGGCGGCGATGGATTTGATGCTGCAGCTGGTCCGCCGTTTCGGTTCGCCGGAGCTGGCTCATACCTGCGGCAAGTATTTGCTGATCGATGCTGGGCGCACTGAGCAGTCGGCCTACGCGATGTGGTCGCTGCCCAAGAGCCACGGTGATGCGCAGATCCTGCGTGTGCAGCATTGGTTGGAGCAGCACTTTGCGCAGTCCTTGGTGATCGACGAGGTTGCCCAGCGCTTTGGCTTTGGGGTGCGTAATTTCAAGCGGCGCTTCAAGGAAGCCACGGGGTGTACGCCGATTGGTTATCTGCAGAGCCTGCGTCTGGAGCGTGCCAAGCAGATGCTTGAGTCGACACGGATGACGCTCGATAGCATTACGTATGCGGTGGGTTATGAGGACAGTAATTCGTTTAGGCGGTTGTTTCAGCAGCGGGTGGGGATGCTGCCGGCAGCGTATCGCAAGAAGTTTCTGACTGCCCCGTGATTAAACGGTGGGAGCCTGTCAGCCGACACCTCTCTACCTGACACCCCGCAGTCCAAATGTGGGAGCTGGCTTGCCTGCGATGACGGCCTACCAGCCGACACCCCTCTACCTGACACCCCAAGATCCAACTGTGGGAGCGGGCTTGCTCGCGAAGGCGGCCTGGCAGTCAACACAGTTGGATGGTGTACATATCGATTGCTGCGGTAACGGCCACCTAGGGTTCCGCTCTGACAGCGGGTCACTTTTGGAAGGACCCAAAAGTAACCAAAAGGTCCTCGCCCCACCACTCGGCACCTCGCTTGGGCTCGGTGTGCCCGCAATCCGCCAGTGATTTGGGGGGCCGCCGCCACGCGCCATCCATGGCGCGGGGCGGCTAAACCGGCATCCCTGCCGGTTTACCCCCCAAATCCCTGTCGAATTCCGGCCAGCGTGGTTTAACGGGGCGCCTGAGATCAAAAGCAGATCAAGATCAAGAGCGGCTCGCTTCGCATCGTGGTTACGGGGGGGCAGTGTGATAGAAATTGAAGACGAAAAAAAACCGGCTGATCAGGCCGGTTTGGGGTGTCCCGCCAACAGTGCGGGGTTATACGTGGGTGCTCAGCAAGCGCTCGGCACCGCCTTCAGCCAGGCCACGTTCTTGCAGGCGATCAGCACCGCCTTCAGCCAGACCGCGTTCTTGCAGGCGATCAGCACCGCCTTCAGCCAGACCACGTTCCTGCAAGCGATCCGCACCGCCTTCAGCCAGGCCACGTTCTTGCAGGCGATCAGCACCGCCTTCAGCCAAACCGCGTTCTTGCAGGCGATCCGCGCCACCTTCGGCAACGCGGGTTTCTATCAGGCGATCCGCGCCGCCTTCAGCGACAACCGGGTGGGCAAAAGCGTTTGCAGCGAGTACCGAGAAAGCGAGGCTAAGCAAGAGTTGGCGTTTCATGAGGGTGTGCTCCGAGTGTTTTAGTTGGGTGCCGTTTGGCATGGGTTTGATGTTACGCGTTGCATTTTTTAAGAGAACTTCATTGCGCTGATGGTGACTATCGACGCCAACGATGGTCCCGTTGGCGGGACCATCACTGCGGCCGTCATGGCATTTGCGGCAGTTCGTTGGGGCGCAGGTCAAACACCAGCACTTCGGCGTCTTCGCCATGGCTCAGGCGGATCTGGCGTTCGTCCCGTACACGTACACCGTCGCCTTCCTGCAAGCGCTGGCCGTTGAGTTCAATGCTGCCGCGCGCCACATGGACGTAGGCGTAGCGATCTGGCGCCAGTTCCAGGCGGGTACTTTCGTCAGCGTCGAACAGTCCGGCATACACCCGTGCGTCCTGGCGCACTTTCAGCGAACCGTTGGCGCCCTCCGGCGAGATGATCAACTGCAAGCGCCCACGTTTTTGCGCTTCAGTGAAATGCTCTTGCTGATAGCGCGGTTTGGCGCCGGCTTCGTTGGGCACGATCCAGATTTGCAGGAAGTGCACGCCATGACGCTGGCTATGGTTGAACTCGCTGTGGGCCACGCCGCTGCCGGCACTCATCAGTTGCACATCGCCGGGGCGGATCACTGAGCCGGTGCCCAGGGTGTCCTTGTGCTCCAGCGCGCCTTCGAGCACGTAGGAGAAGATTTCCATGTCGCGGTGCGGGTGCTGGCCGAAGCCTTTGCCTGCGGCGACGCGGTCATCGTTGATCACCAGCAGGTCGGAAAAACCCTGTTCCTTGGGGTTCCAGTAGTTGGCGAAAGAGAAGGTGTGGAACGACTTCAACCAACCGTGATTGGCGGCGCCGCGTTCGGAAGCTTTGCGAAGGGTCAGCATGGTCCAGTCCTCAAGTGAGCGCGGGCTGCGAGATGCAGGGCGCTTGCGTTGAGAAGAAGGTTAATGGTTAACAAATGATTGATTAAGAAGATGAAAATAGAATAACTGTCTCTTTCAGGTTGACAGTTAAAGTCGTGCCATAATGCCCGCCGCACTCCTTCTCGATGGACATTTCCCGCTTATGAAAACCGTGGCCATGGCGCTGTTCCCGGACTTCCTGCTGCTCGACATGGCCGGGCCGCTGGAAGTGTTTTCGATTGCCAACCGCTATCTGCCGGCGGCCGATCACTACCAGATCCTGACCATCGGCACCGAGCCCGGCCCGTTGCAGGCCTCCAATGGCGTGAGCGTGCAGACCGACCTGCTGTTGGAGCAGGCCCAGGCAGCTTATGACCTGCTGTTGGTGCCGGGCGGCCCCGGCGCCTATAACGAATGCCACCCCGCGTTGTTGCCCTGGCTCAAAGCGGCGGCGCCACGGGCTCGGCGTTTTGGCTCGATCTGCACCGGCGCTTTTGTGCTCGGCCACGCAGGTTTGCTCGACGGGCACCGCGTGACCACCCATTGGCACTACACCGAGCGGTTGATCAAGGCGTTTCCCAACGCCATTGTCGAGACCGATCGCATCTATTTGCAGGACGGGCGCCTGATCACCTCTGGCGGCGTCACCGCAGGTATCGACCTGGCCCTGTCGGTCGTGGCCCAGGACCACGGCAAGCAAGTGGCGGTGGATGTGGCCAAGGTGCTGCTGGTGGTGATGAAACGCCAGGGCGGCCAGGCCCAGTTCAGCCCGATGACTGCTGCCGTGGCGCCGCAAGAGACCCCGATCACCCGCGTGCAGAACCACGTGCTGGCGCATCTGGATCAACCCTTTACCATCGAGTCCATGGCCGAGCTGGCAGGCATGAGCGCGCGCCACTTTGCGCGGCTGTTCGCCAAGGACGTGCAGATGACGCCCATGGCGTTCCTGCAAGGCGCGCGTATCGACCGGGCCCGGCACCTGCTGGAAACCACCGACCTGCCGCTCAAGACCGTGGCCTTCCACGCAGGCTTTGGCAGCGTGCGGCATATGCGCTTTCTGTTCAGCGAAAAGCTCGGTTTGAACCCTACCCAATACCGACAACAGTTCAGTTAACGACAGCATGTCCGTCTCAGGCACCCGATTGTCCGTATCGCTCCCCGTGCCAGCATTGTCCTGTCATCGCCAACTGGCAAGATAGCGTCGAGCCCATGGAAAAAGGATGCGCAGGCACTCAAGCACGGGTGTTTCAGCGCTGTGACGGACATGCAAAATGCTACGGCGGTGAGCTTTGGCCCCTACACCTTTCATCGGCAGCAGCGCCTGGTCAGTAAGGCCGGCTGGCCGGTACCGCTGGGCGGGCGAGCCTTGGATATTCTTGCGGTACTGCTCGAAGCGCCCGGGCATTTCATCAGCAAGGCGACCTTGATCGAGCGGGTGTGGCCCAACAGCGTCGTCGAAGAGAGCAACCTGCGCGTGCACATTGCCGCATTGCGTCGCGCCCTGGACGGCCAACGCTGGATCCTCAATCACCCCCAGCGCGGTTACTGCTTCGCTGCGCCTGCGCAGGACGCGCTGCCGACGCTGCTGCCTCAGCACAACCTGGCGGCGCGGCTGAGCCCGGTGTGGGGGCGCGATGAACTGGTGGGCGTGCTGGCGCGGCGTTTGGCCGTGCAGCGGTTGTTGACCCTCACCGGCGTGGCCGGCATTGGCAAGAGCACACTCGCCCTGGCCCTGGCCGAGCGGGCATTGCCGCGTTATCGCGACGGGATATGGTGGCTCGACATGGCCGTTGTGCAAGCGCCGAGCGAACTGCTCGGCAGCCTCGCCAGGGTACTGCAGTTGCATTCGACGCCCGACAGTTTCAACGAACTGGGCCGGCGCCTGGCCTCGCGCCAGTTGCTGCTGATACTCGACGGCGCCGACCTGCTGCTGGGCGCGTGCCGGCAGCTGCTGCGTGCGCTGCGCGCGACGGCGCCTGGCATCAGCGTGCTGATCACCAGCCGCGAAGCCTTGCTGGCCCCTGGCGAGTGGGTGCTGCGCGTGCCTCGGCTGGCGGTGCCGTCGCCGTCGGCCAATGTCGAACAGGCGATGGCCTGTCCTGCGGTGCAACTGTTCGTGGCGCGCGCGCGTGCCAATCAGCAGGGGTTTAATTTGCGGCCCCAGGATTTGGCGCCGCTGCGCGACCTGTGTCGGCGCCTGGACGGCCTGCCGCTGGCCCTGGAATTGGCGGCCGCCCAGGTGGATGCGTTGGGCATCGGCGGTGTGCAAATGCAAGTGCGCACGGGCTTGCAAGTGCTGGCCCGAGGTCGGCGCACGGCGGTGGAACGTCATCGCTCACTCACCGCGGCCCTGGATTGGAGCTACGAGCGCCTGAGCCTGCCGGAGTGCTGGCTGTTTCTGCAATTGAGCCTGTTCAAGATGGCGGTCACCTTACCTGGCCTGAGTGACATGGTGGCCGGTACCGAGCTTGAACATGCCGACCTGTCTTACCTGCTGGCACGCCTGGTCAACGTCTCGTTGCTGAGCGTCGAGCCCGGCCTGGGCCCAGCGCGCTATCGGCTGCTCAACTGTGTGCGCAGCTACGCTTTGGGGCAACTGCGCGACCCGCGTCAGGTCGAGCGTTTGCAGCAAGGCTACGCGCCTTGCCTGGGCGCGTTCTCAGGCCGGCCGTTTGTCCTGCAACTCGTCGAGCAGGCAGCGCACGCGCAGTAGATCCTGGGTGTCGAAGCCTTCGCTGAAGCGTGCATGGATTGAACCGAGCAAATCCCTGGCGAGCTGAATGCGCCCCTGCTGTTGCCACAATTGCGCCAGGGATTCGCCGCAGCGCAGCTCCCAGGCCAGGGCACCTTGCTGGTGCGCCAGGCCTAGCGCTTCCAGCAGCAGGGCTTCGGCGGCGTGCTCATCCTCTAGCTGCAAGGCGTACACCCGCACAATCTCCGGGGCGCACCAGCCCGCCGCGCCACTGCGCGCGCGCTCCAGGGTGGGCGCATCCACCGCATGGGTACCGAAGGTGATCAAGGTGTCCTGGATCAGGCCCAGGCCTTGCCAATCCGGGTGGCCAAGAATACCGGCGTAATGCCCGGCCCAGGTCTGGAACAACTGCACCGAATGCTGGTGCGACTGCTCCAGCAGCAGCCGTTGCAGGGCTTGGGCATCGTCTTCGGCGCCGTTGTAGCGGGCGATCACCACCCCGGCCAGGGCCAGGGTGTAGCAGATCGAGGTGCCGTGGTTGATCTGCAGCGCCAACTCCAATGCCTGGCTGGCGGTGCGCCAGGCGCGATCGGCAAAGCCTTGCAACCACAGGATTCGCGCCAGCACGGTCAAGGAGGCGACGCTCTGGTCGTATTGCACGCCTACCCCGAGGGCAAAGCGGTTCACGTGACCGCTTTGGGACATACGCTGCAGCACCTGCTCGGCGTGGTGCCGGGCAAGGGCTTGGTTACCGGTGTAATGCTGGCCCAGCGCACGCAGCCGCTGGGCGCTCAGGTC
Source organism: Pseudomonas sp. FJ2-5-13 (assembly GCF_029201605.1). Classification (NCBI taxonomy): domain Bacteria; kingdom Pseudomonadati; phylum Pseudomonadota; class Gammaproteobacteria; order Pseudomonadales; family Pseudomonadaceae; genus Pseudomonas; species Pseudomonas sp. FJ2-5-13. The sequence continues at coordinate 3,389,012 of NZ_CP104045.1, read as the reverse complement.
CAGCAACGGCTCGTTGCGTGGGTCGAGGCGTTCGAACTGCACGCTCAGCTCCTGCGCTGGGCCATAGCGCCCGGCACACAGGTTCACCGCCATCAGCCCGGAGACCGCACGCAACTGGCCGGCACGATCCTGGCGCGCCTCGGCCAGACGTGCGGCCCCCTCGAATGCTGCAATGGTCCGAGGCGCAGCGCCCATGGCGTGATAGGAGAGGCTGCCCAGGGCCAATTGCAGTTGCAGGGTCAATTGCGCGCAAGGCGCGGTGACCTGATCGATCAGCGCCAGCGCCTGATCCACATAGCCGCCGTGTTCACGCAGCAACGACAGTTCTTGCCACAGGGGCATTGCGCTGACCGTCAGGCGGATAGCCAGCAACTGCGCACCGCTATCGGCAAAGCCCCAGTCGAGAGCGGCGCGCACGTCTTCGCGCAGCGGTGCATAGCGGTCGATCCACGGCTGCGTGGCGATCAAGTCCCAGTCGCCCTGGGCCTGTTCCATCAGCGCCAGGCAGCGTGCAGCGTGGCGCTCTCGCGTGGCATGCAGCTCGCAGGCCTGGCTGAGCTTTTCCAGGGCATAGGTGCGGGTGATGTCCAGCAGGCGATAGACCATTTCGTCATCGCTGGCCTCCACATTCAACAACGACTTGGCCACCAGTTGCGTGATGGAGCCCAGCACTTCGGCGGGGGCCACTTGCTCCCCGGCGATCACCGCCGCTGCGCTGACCAGGCTGAAGCCGCCACGGAAGACCGCCAGGCGGCGCAGGCAGATTTGTTCGCACTCGGTGAGCAGGTCAAAGCTCCAGTCGAGCGTGGCGCGCAGGGTCTGCTGGCGGGGCAGGGCAGTGCGTCGCCCGCGGGTCAGCAGGCGAAAGTTGTCTTCCATCTGCACCAACAGGCCCGGCAAGCCAAACCGTTCGATTTGCGCGGCCACCAGTTCGATGGCCAAAGGAATGCCGTCCAGGCGCTGGCAGATATCAATCGCCAGGGGTAGTTCAGCGTCGCTCAGGGCAAAGCTCTCCTGGTGGGACATGGCGCGCTCGATCAGCAATTGCATGGCCGGGTAACCCAGGGCCTGGGCGCGGTTGCCGGTGGCGGGCGGGCAGGCCAGTGGTTCAAGGCGCTGCACATACTCACCTTCGGCGCGCAGGGCTTCGCGGCTGGTGGTAAGGATGTGCAGGTGCGGTGCATGGCGCAGCAGGGTTTCACTGATCAGGGCGATGTCGTCGAGCAGGTGCTCGCAGTTGTCGATCACCAGCAGCATCTGGCGTGCCTGCAGGCTTCGGGCGAGGCTGGCCAGGGCCGTATTTTCGCCCGGTGTCAGGCCGAGCAGGGCGGCCAGGTTGGGCAGGATCATGGACGCTGCACTGAGCGGCGCCAGGTCCAGCAGGTGAATACCGTCGCGGTAATGCCCGATCAGCAATTCGGCGACGCGCAAGGCCACGGTGGTCTTGCCGATGCCACCGGCGCCGGTCAGGGTGATGAAACGTTGCTGCGGCAGTTGTTGCACCAGGGCGTCGATCAGCGCTTGGCGGCCGATCATGCGTGTGCGGCGCAGGGGCAGGTTATGGCTGGGGCGTTGGGGCGCACCGTCGGTGGGCAGCGTCATGGGTTCGATGCTCAGTGGCGCAACAAAACTGTAGCCGCGCTGGGCGACCGTGACGATATAGCGCTGCCCGGCCTGGCCGTCACCCAGTGCCTTGCGCAACGCCGCCATGTGCACCCGCAGGTTGCCGTCTTCCACCACGCTTTTGGGCCAGACCCGTGCGATCAACTCCTGCTTGCTCACCACATTGCCGGCGTGCTCCAGCAGGATCAGCAGGATGTCCACCGCCCGCCGCCCCAGGCGCAGCGGGCGGCCGGCCTCCAGCACCAGGCGCTGGCGCGGGTGGATGCGGTAGGGGCCGAAATGCACGGCCTGGTCGCTCAAGTCATTCATGGCTGCCCAGGTTCTGGAGGAAGAGAGCGGCCAGCATATTCCAGGTGCGCGCAGACCACTAGGCAGCGATCACATCAGGTTTGCTGCGCGAGTGGTGGTTTCGCCAGGTCATCGGGTTGACGCCTTCGCTGCGGGTGAACATATGACAAAAGTGCGCCTGGTCGCAAAAGCCGCATTCCAGGCTGATCTGCGTGAGGCTCAGGGACGAGCCGGTAATCAATTCCTTGGCGCGTTGGATGCGTTGCTGGCGAATCCATTCCTGGGGCGACAGCCCGGTGGTGCACTTGAAGGCGCGGGAAAAGTGGCTGCGCGACAAGGCGCAGGCCTGGGCCAGGTCGGCGATCGCCAGGCTTTCGCCGAGGTTGGCAAGGATCAGTTGCTTGGCGATGCGCTCACGCCGGGGGCACAGGCCACCGGTGGCGGGCAACCGGGGGGCATATTGCTCGAGTCGGGCCATGACAAATATCCGCAGTCGATGGGAACGTTCCCGGTGGATGGGTGCAGTGTAGACGCGCTTCATCTTGTTGCCGGGCTGCCTGGCTGACGAGTTAATCGTTGTTAATTTCGCCAGGTGCGGTGCTGGAAAAGACAGCACAGCTATGCAATCCCTGGCGTGCGGTGCATGCTTCCCTGGCCCCCTGGAAAACGTTTGGATAGCGCCCATGAACCGCAACGATCTGCGCCGTGTCGATATGAACCTGCTGGTGATTTTCGAAGCCTTGATGTTCGAGAAAAACCTGACCCGGGTCGCCGAAAAACTGTTTATCGGCCAACCGGCCGTGAGCGCCGCGTTGGGCCGTTTGCGCGATTTGTTCGACGACCCGTTGCTGCTGCGCAACGGCCGTGCCATGGAACCCACCGCGCGTGCACTGGCGATACTCAAGGAGCTGCAACCGGCCATGGACACCATCTCGGGCGCCGTCAGCCGTGCCAAGGATTTCGACCCTTCCACCAGCTGCGCGGTGTTCCGCATCGGCCTGTCCGATGATGCGGAGTTCGGGCTGTTTCCGTCGTTACTCAGCCGCCTGCGCGAAGAAGCGCCGGGCATCATCGTGGTGGTGCGCCGCGCCAATTACCTGTTGATGCCCTCGCTGCTGGCCAGCGGTGAAATCTCCGTGGGGGTCAGCTACACCACCGATTTGCCGGCCAATGCCAAGCGCAAGAAACTGCGCGATATCCCCTGCAAGGTCCTGCGCGGGGATGACGGCGAGGCGCCGCTGACCCTGGATGACTACTGCGCCAGGCCCCATGCGATGGTGTCGTTCTCCGGCGACCTGAGCGGCAATATCGACCTGGACCTGGCCCGCATCGGCCGCTCGCGCCGCGTGGTGCTGGCGGTGCCGCAGTTCAGTGGGTTACGGGCGTTGCTGGCGGGCACGCAAATTATCGCGACCGTGCCCGATTACGCCGCGTGCGCGTTGACCGAAGGCACACGCCTGCGCGCCGAGGACCCGCCGTTTGCGATTGATGCGGCGGAGCTGTCGATGGTGTGGAGCGGGGTGCATGACAACGACCCGGCGGAGCGATGGCTGAGGGGCAGGATTGCGGAACACATGGCCCGGGCGACGTAGCTTTGCCGGTAATTGTAGGAGCGAGCTTGCTCGCGAAAAACCTGAGGGCGCCACGTTGAACCAGTAAGCCCGCGTTATCGTTGAGGTTCTTCGCGAGCAAGAACTAGGCGTCCCCCTCGCTCCTGCAACAAGCCAAACAGCACATACATCCAATTCTCCCCACCGCTCAACGGCCAGACTCTCCCCATCGTTCAATACCCCGGGGAAGCACTCAGCCATGGATTCAACCGTCAACACCAGCCCCGACGAAGTCGTCACCCTGGTCGTCAAGCACCGGGTCAAACCCGGCTTTGAAGTCGAGTACGAAGCCTGGTTGCGCCGCATCGTGCGCATCGCGGGCGAACGCCCTGGGCACCTGGGTGTTGACGTGGTGCGCAGCCAGCAAAACGGCATGGCGCTGTTCACTTGCGTGCTGCGCTATAGCTCCACCAGCGCCCTTGAGCTGTGGCTCGGCTCCCCGCAACGCCAGGCCCTGATCGACGAAGCCGCGCCGATGCTGGCGGACGGCGACCAGACGGAAATCGGCGCGGCCAACGAATTCTGGTTCACGCCCCAGGCCGAGGGCGGTGCCAAACCGCCGCGCTGGAAGCAGGCGGTGGTCAGCCTGTTTGTGATCCTGCCGCAAACCTTGCTGCTGCCGTTTATCTGGGGGCCGATCCTGCGGTTGCACCCGTTTTTGTCCAATTACGTGGTCTCCACCTTCCTGGTCACCCTGACCATCGTGTTGCTGGTGGTGTACCTGCTGATGCCGGCGGCCACCCGCCTGTTCGCTCCCTGGCTTGAAGCCTCTGTAAAGGAAACCCTATGAACGCCGATCTGATTCTGTTCAATGGCCAGTTCCACACCGTGGACCGGGAAAACCCACGCGCCACCGCCGTGGCCATCCACCAAGGGCGCTTTGTCGCCGTGGGGACCGACGGCGAAGCCATGGCCCTGCGTGGTAGCGGCACCCAGGTCATCGACCTCAAGGGCCGCACCGTGATTCCCGGCCTCAACGACTCGCACTTGCACCTGATTCGTGGCGGGTTGAACTACAACCTTGAACTGCGTTGGGAAGGCGTGCCGTCCCTGGCCGATGCCTTGCGCATGCTCAAGGACCAGGCCGACCGCACGCCCACGCCGCAATGGGTGCGCGTGGTGGGCGGCTGGAACGAATTCCAGTTCGCTGAAAAGCGCATGCCCACCCTGGAAGAACTCAACCAGGCCGCCCCGGACACCCCGGTGTTCGTGCTGCACCTGTACGACCGCGCCTTGCTCAACCGCGCAGCCCTGCGGGTGGCGGGCTACACCAAGGACACGCCGAACCCGCCGGGCGGTGAGATCGTGCGCGACAGCAACGGTAACCCCACCGGCATGCTGGTGGCACGGCCTAACGCGATGATTTTGTACTCGACCTTGGCCAAAGGCCCGAAATTGCCCCTGGAATACCAGGTCAACTCCACCCGCCAATTCATGCGTGAACTCAATCGCCTCGGCCTGACCAGTGCCATCGATGCCGGCGGCGGTTTCCAGAACTACCCCGATGACTACGCGGTGATCGAGCAACTGGCCAAGGATCAACAGTTGACGGTGCGCATCGCCTACAACCTGTTCACCCAGAAGCCCAAGGAAGAACTCAGCGACTTCAAGAACTGGACCGGCAGCGTCACCCTGCACCAGGGCGATGACTACCTGCGCCACAACGGTGCCGGCGAGATGCTGGTGTTCTCGGCGGCCGATTTCGAAGACTTCCTCGAACCCCGCCCGGACCTGCCGCTGACCATGGAGCAGGAGCTGGAACCGGTGGTACGCCACCTGGTAGAACAGCGCTGGCCGTTCCGCTTGCACGCTACTTACGACGAGTCCATCTCGCGCATGCTCGACGTGTTCGAGAAGGTCAACCGCGACATCCCGTTCAATGGCTTGCCGTGGTTCTTCGACCACGCCGAAACCATCACCCCGAAAAACATCGAACGCGTGCGTGCCCTCGGTGGCGGTATTGCGATCCAGGATCGCATGGCGTTCCAGGGCGAATACTTTGTCGAGCGCTACGGCGCCAAAGCCGCCGAAGCCACGCCGCCGATCAAGCGCATGCTGGCCGAAGGCGTGCCGGTAGGGGCGGGCACCGATGCCACCCGGGTGTCGAGCTACAACCCCTGGACCTCGCTGTACTGGATGGTCAGCGGCCGTACCGTCGGCGGCCTGGAGCTGCACGCCGAGGGTTTGCCGCGCCTTACCGCGTTGGAGTTGTTCACCCACGGCAGCGCCTGGTTCTCGTCCGAGCAGGGCAAGAAAGGCCAGATCAAGGTCGGCCAACTGGCGGATGTCGCCGCGTTGTCGGCGGACTTTTTCAGTGTCGAGGAAGAAGCCATCAAATGGATCGAGTCGGTGCTGACAGTGGTCGGCGGCAAGGTCGTGTACGGCGCTGGCGACTTCGAAGACTTCGCACCGCCACGGGTACCGGTGCTGCCCGACTGGTCGCCGGTGGTCAAGGTGCCAGGGCACTGGCGCCCGACGTCGCCGATGCAGGCCCAGGTTCACCAGTGCAGCGGCCCTTGTGGCGTGCATGCCCACAGCCATGAAAAAGCGCGCCTTTCCAGCGTGCCGGTCAGCGACTTCCAGGGTTTCTGGGGGGCGTTCGGCTGCTCCTGCTTTGCTTTTTGAAAAACACCCCATCCCCAAAGGAGTTACCCATGACTTACAAGCGCTTGAACAAAGACGATGCTGTTGTGCTGTTGGTTGATCACCAGACCGGCCTGATCTCCCTGGTGCAGGATTTCTCCCCCAACGAGTTCAAGAACAACGTGCTGGCCCTGGCCGACGTGGCGAAGTTCTTCAACCTGCCGACCATCCTGACCACCAGCTTTGAAAGCGGCCCCAACGGCCCGCTGGTGCCTGAGCTCAAAGAACTGTTCCCCGACGCGCCGTACATCCCGCGCCCTGGCCAGATCAACGCGTGGGACAACGAAGATTTCGTCAAGGCCGTCAAGGCCACCGGCCGCAAGCAGATCATCATTGCTGGTGTGGTGACCGACGTGTGCGTGGCGTTCCCGACCCTGTGTGCCCTTGACGAAGGCTTTGAGGTTTTCGTGGTCACCGACGCTTCTGGCACCTTCAACGAAACCGTGCAACAAGCCGCCTGGGCACGCATGACCGCCGCCGGTGCACAACTGGTCAACTGGTTCTCGGTGGCCTGCGAGCTGCAAGTGGACTGGCGCAACGACATGGAAGGCCTGGCCAACCTGCTCTCGCCGCGCATTCCCAACTACCGCAACCTGATGAACAGCTACTCGGCGTTCGCTGCCAAGTAACCTGCTCTGTAAAACACCGCAAGACCCTGTGGGAGCTGGCTTGCCTGCGATGGCGGTATACCAGTCAACAGCATTGCTGGCTGATACACCGCTATCGCAGGCAAGCCAGCTCCCACATTTGATTGGGTTCACATTTGGTTTGTGGTGTGACCACTGACAGGCTATAAAACAGCCCATCGTCCCCTGAGAAGCGACAATGAACCCTTTCGAAGACATGCGCCTGTTCTGCCAGGTCATGGAATCCGGCAGTTTTACCGCCGCCGCCGAGCAATTGGGCTTGTCCAAGCAATTCGTCAGCCGCCGCCTGATCCAACTGGAAGACCGCCTGGGCGTGCGCCTGCTCAACCGCTCCACTCGGCGCCTGGACGTCACGCCGCTGGGCCAGAGTTACTACGAGTCGGCCTTGCGCCTGCTCGGTGAGGTGGAGCAAGTGGAGCAGGGCATCGCCGGCCAGAACAGCGAGCCGCGCGGCACCATTCGCCTCAGTGCGCCCTTGTCGTTCGCCATGGCGCACCTGGGTTGCCTGTTGCCGTTGTTCCTGCGCCAGCATCCGCAGGTCTGCGTTGAAGTCGACCTGAGCGACCGCCCGGTGGACTTGATCGGCGAGGGCTATGACCTGGTGCTGCGCATCGGCACCCTGGAAGATTCCACCCTGATCGCCCGGCGGATTGCGGCTATCGAACGGGTGTATTGCGCCAGCCCCGACTACCTGGCGCTGCGGGGTACGCCATTGAAACCCGAGGACTTAACGGCGCACGACTGCCTGCCTTACGGCCACGGCCGCCAGGTGCAATGGCGTTTCAAAGGCAAGTTGCAAGCCTTGAGCGTCAGCGGGCGCATGCGCGTCAATAACGGTGACCTGCTGCGCGATACCGCGATTGCCGGTTTGGGCGTTACCTATCTACCAACGTTCATTGTCAGCGAGGCCTTGAAGGACGGTCGTTTGGTCAAGGTATTGGAAGACTTTGCCCCTGAGGCCTTGACCCTGTCGGCGGTGTACCCGCAGCACCGCCAGAGTTCACGCCCGGTGCAAGCGCTGGTGGAGTTCCTGCGCGAACGCCTGGCTAGCGGCTGCTGAACAGTTGGCGGATCAGGTTGGGCGTGCTGCCCGTCCACCGCTTGAACGAGCGCCGAAAATTCGCCGCATCGTTGAAGTTCAGGTACGCCGCCACTTCCTCGTTACTCAAGCCCTTGGCCTGGTACAGGTGCAACGCCACGTGCTTGCGCACCCGGTCGACCTGTTGCTGAAATCCCGTGTCGTGCCGTTGCAACTTGCGCTTTAGCGTGGCCGGGCTCATGGCGAAGGTGTGCGCGGCCTGTTCCAGGCTCGGTGGCTGGCGCACGTGTTCGCGCAGGTAGCCGTAGAGGCAGTCCAGAAAGCTTGTGGCAAAGCCCAGTTGTTCGATTTGTTCAAGCGCTTGCTGGCGCGCAACCTGGCCCGCGGTGGCCGAAGCACCGGGCCAGTTGTGGGTGAGGTATTCACGGGGGAGGCACATCATGTCCAGCGGGCGTTCGAAGCGCGTGTGTTCGCCCAGATGCACCCAGTATTGCTCGACGTACCGGGGTTCGGCATGGCTGAAACTGCACACCCACGGCAAGCGCTGGCCGCTGAGCCAGTGGCTCATGGCGACCAGCGAAGTCATGCTGGCTTCCAGCAGAAAGCGCCAGTGTTCGCCAGCGCCGCAACTGTCCAACCAATACAGGTAAGCGTGATGCTCATCCAGCTCCAGTTGCAGCGTGGCCAGCGGGCTGAGCAGTACTTGTTGCTGGATCAGGATCTCCAGCGCCTGATGCAGGTTCTGTGCATGCCCCAGCGCATGACTGGCGGCGCCGTAGTAGCCGGGCAGCAGGCGCTGGCCAAACAGGAAACTGCTGTCATCGGCGTCCAGTAGTTTGCGGCTGTTGCCGATCAATCCCAGGAACTGCTGCGGGCTCAACCGCGCGTTGCCGGCCAGGATGTCTTCGTGGAACAGGCCGGTGCCGCGCAGCAGGCGATGGCTGTCGATGTCCCGGGACAAGCCCAGGTCGATCAACGTGGCGGGTTGATAATGACCGGGGATGAAGCGGCTGTCGTTTTCATACCAACGGGTTTTCACGGCCATTTCAGGCGCTTTTCGCAAGGGGCTGCTTGGCCCGGGCCAGGCCCAGGTTCAGGCGCTTGAGCAGCTCAAGGGGTGACTCTTGCAAGGCCATCACCACCGCTGTGGTGGCCGCCAGTTGCAAGCGTTCGCCCTGTTGCCGGGTCTTGTGGGCCAGGCTCTGCACCGCGTGTTGCAACTCCAGCGCCAGGCCCTGGGCCTGGCGCTCGCCGGTGTTGGGCAGCAGCACCACAAAACGATCGCCTGCCAGGCGGCACAACAGGTCCTGGCGGCGCAGGTTGAGCAACAGCACATGGCTGACCGCCTGTAGCACCGCATCACCCTCGGCATGCCCGTAGGCCTGGTTGATGGCGGCGAAGTTGTCCAGGTCCAGGGCCAGCAGCGACAACGGTTGTTGCTGCTCTTGGCTGTCGCGCAGGCTGTCGGCGAGTTGGCGCTTGAGGTAGTCGGCTCCGGCCAGGGGCGTGAGCTTGTCGAACAGCCGGTGCTCGCGAAACAACCGCTCGCGTTTTTCCATCTGCGCGCTGATCGCCAGTTGTTCGTGGTGCCAGTGGTAGATACCGATCGTCAGCAGGATCATGCCCACCGGCATGGGCCCTGACTCCAGCCAGTGATCCCAGGAGATGCTGTCAGGCAGGCGGATGAATTCGTCGAGGCTGTCGATCCACCAGGAAAAAAAGATGCACGACAGCCCCAGTGCCAGGTATTGGGTGACCCGTCCGGCGGGGCGGCTTTTCAACACCAGGCCCAGCCAGATCAGCGCGAGCAGCGCCGAACCGCCTTCGCCGATGATATCCAGCCACACCCATTCGCTGACGCTTTTGAGCTCGCCGCAGGCCAGGTGCAGGAGCAGTCCGAGGTTGGCGGCGATCAGTAGCAACGCGAGTTTCCAGCGGTGGGGTTTGAGCACGGAAAACATGGCCACGGGTCCTTGGGCGAATGAGTAATGGGCGCCAGCACAGCAGATGGATGTGACGGTTGGATGACGGGGTGGGAGGGTCGAATCAGCTCATGCCCTCGGTGCATTTTTCAGCTGAACACGGACCCCATGTGGGAGCTGGCTTGCCTGCGATGACGGCCTCTCAGCCGCCCCATATCTACCTGACACCCCGCAATCAAACTGTGGGAGCTGGCTTGCCTGCGATGACGGCCTCTCAGCCGACACCTATCCACCTGACCCCCACCATCCAACTGTGGGAGCGGGCTTGCTCGCGAAGGCGGCCTGGCAGTCAGCACAGTTGGATTGTGTACATATCCATTGCTGCGGTAACGGCCACTTAGGGTTCCGCTCTGACAGCGGGTCACTTTTGGAAGGACCCAAAAGTAACCAAAAGGTCCTCGCCCCACCACTCGGCACCTCGCTTAGGCTCGGTGTGCCCGTAATCCGTCAGTGATTTAGGGGGCCGCCGCCACGCGCCATCCATGGTGCGGGGCGGCTAAACCGGCATCCCTGCCGGTTTACCCCCCAAATCACTGTCGAATTCCGGCCAGCGTGGTTTAACGGGGCGCCTGAGATCAAAAGCAGATCAAGAGCAAGATCAAGAGCGGCTCGCTTCGCATCGTAGTTACCGTCGACCGCCTTCGCAGGCAAGCCAGCTCCCACCTCTGACCGAGGTCATTTCAGCTCATTTGAACCCTCCACACGCTTGTAAACTCCGCTTTGGCGGGCTCTGCCCGCAACCCTGTCACAGAACCGTCACGCCCCACCCCTAGCGTGCCCTCCCAGTTGCCGGGCCTCTTGCCTGGCGCCAACGGATTCTTGGGGAGGGTTTCATGTACAAGCGCACCGGGCTCGTCAGCTTTACGCTTACCGCCTTGGCCCTGGCGATAGCCTGCGAGCGGGTCAATGCCGCCGAAGCGGCCACCACCGAGCATGTCGATGTGGTCGGCCAAGCCGCTGCGATCGACAGCGCCCTCAAGGAGCAGCGTTCTTCCGATAGCATCAAGAGCGTGGTGCATGCCGATGGCGTCGCGCAGTTGCCGGATGAGAACGTTGCCGAGGCGGTGCAGCGCTTGCCGGGCATCAGTGTTGAGCGTGACCAGGGCGAGGGGCGCTTTGTGAGCGTGCGCGGCCTGGGCCCGGATCTCAACAGCGTGACCATCAACGGCACCCTGGTGCCCTCGCCCGAGAGCGAGCGCCGTGCCGTGGCCCTGGATGTTCTGCCTTCGGAGCTGGTGCAGTCGTTGTCGGTGATCAAGACGCTCACACCGGACATGGACGCCAACTCCCTGGGCGGCACTGTTGATGTGAAGAGCCTGTCGGCGTTCGATCACAAGGGCCTGTTCTACACCGGCAGCACTGAGGCCAGCTACGACAAGAACACGCACCAGACCAGCCCGAAATTCTCCGGCGCCGCCAGTAACCGGTTCAGCCTCGGCGACGGTATCGACAACTTTGGCGTGGCGGCGGCGCTCAGTTGGCAGAAGCGTGATTTTGGCTCGGACAATGTCGAAACTGGCGGCGCCTGGGACTTCACTAACGGCGCCCGGCTCAACGAATTCGAGCAGCGCGACTATGACATCAGTCGTGAACGCGCCGGTGGCGGCCTTAACTTCGATTACAAGCCCGATGACGTGAGCAGCTACTACCTGCGCACGCTCTACAGTCGCTACAAAGACACCGAAACCCGCAACGCCGCCAGCCTAGAGTTCGCTGACCCGCAAGCGCCCGGCGAATTGGGCGAAGCCGAGGGCAAACGCAAGCTCAAGAACCGCGAGGAAACCCAGCAAATCCAGTCCTACGTATTGGGCGGTGAACGTATGCTCGGCCTGTGGACCCTGAGCGGCCAGGCCGGGTACAGCCGTTCCAGCGAAGACAGCCCGGGGCATATTGCCGGTGCGACTTTCGATGGCGGTGACTTTGCCGACAGCGGCTTCTACGACAAGTCCATGCCGCGCCCGATCGTTGGCAGTGGTTTTTACGACCCCGCCAATTTCAGCCTCGACAAAGTCGACTGGGAAAAACAGCACACCCAGGACACCGAGAAGAACCTGCGCCTGGACCTGGCCCGCGACTATGACCTGCGCGGTTACGCATCCCAGTTCAAGTTCGGCGGCAAGGTCAGCCGGCGCCACAAGGACAATGACCTGGAGGCCTGGGTCTACAAGGACCTGGATGAACAGGGCTTGAGCGACGAACAACTCAACCTTACGCAGTTCCAGAAGGGCAACGTCGACTACCGTCTCGGCCGCTTTGGCCCAGGCATCAGCGCAGGCAATATCCGCCAGTTGATCGGTGGCCTCAATCGCGATGACTTCTATGACCCGACCGAATCCAGGGTCAACGACTTCACGATCCGCGAAGACATCAACGCCGGCTACCTGATGAACACCGTCGATATTGACGACTGGCGCTTCATCGCCGGCATGCGTTACGAGGGTACTGAGTTCGAAGCCAAGGGCACCGGCGCCACGGACGGCCAGTTCAGCGCCACCGAGACCAAACGCCGTTATCACCATTGGCTGCCGAGCTTGCATGCGCGCTACCAGATTGACAAGAACACCCAAGTGCGCGCCGCCTGGACCAAATCGGTGGTGCGTCCGACCTTTGGCCAACTGGCCCCAGGTTTTGTGATCGACGATGACGAAGCCACCTTCGGCAACCCGGACCTCAAGCCGCTGGAATCGAGCAACCTGGACCTGGGCATTGAGCATTTCATGGGCCGCGCCGGTACCGTCTCGGCCTTCGTGTTCTACAAAGACATCCAGAACTTCGTCTACAACACCGACGTGGCCGGTACCGGTGCCTGGGCCAACTTCGCCGAGGCGCACACCTTTGCCAACGGTGACAGCGCCAAACTCTATGGCCTGGAGTTGGCCTATTCACAGAAGTTCGACTGGCTGCCTGCGCCATGGAACGGCTTGATGATCGGCGCCAACAGCACCTTCAGCCGTTCCAGCGCGGACATCGAGGGCTTCGACAGCGCCAGCGGGCGCAATCGCAAGCGCAACATCAGCCTGCCCAACCAGTCAGACACGGTCGGCAACCTGATGCTCGGTTGGGAGGACGACACACTCAGCCTGCGCCTGTCGGCCAATTACAAATCGGCCTATTTGTACGAGTTGGCGTCGATCAATGACAAGGCCCATGACCTGCACGTCGACGCGCAAACCTTCGTCGATTTCAGCGCGCGCTACTCACTGACCAAAAACCTGCAGGTCAGCTTCGAGGCACAGAACCTCACCGACGAGTCGTACTTCGTCTACACCGGCCACCGTAGCTACAACGGCCAGTACGAAGAGTACGGCCCCACCTACAAGCTGGGCCTGACCTTCACCCATTTCTAACCCCAACCCCCTGTAGGAGCGAGCTTGCTCGCGAAAAACCTCAGCGATAACGCGGGTCGCCTGAATGAACGCGGCGCCTGTGCGTTTTTCGCGAGCAAGCTCGCTCCTACAGGGCATCAGGGCAAGCCGTCCCAAACGGGATCTCTATTGTTTTCGAAGGATTGTCTGTTCATGAGAATTTCCAAGCTGTGCCTGCTGGTTGCGTTGATAACCAGCGGCAATGCGTTCGCGACCGAGCTGGCGTTGACCCCTTGGGCACCCAGCCTGAATGCCCAAGCCGTGGCCTTCCTGCCCGGCGGCACCCAGCGCGTGGCCGCCAGCGCCCGCGACGGCCTGTTGTTGCTCGACGCTAAAGGCGCCGAACTGGCCCGGTTCAAGGGCCGTTTCAGTAGCCTCGACACCCGCGCTGCCGGCACTCAATCGCTGATCGCCAGCCTCGACAACGACCGCCAGCAGGCCTTGCTGATCGGTCTGGATGGCGCCGGCAAAACCTGGGGGGCGCCGCTGTACCTGCCGACCCGCGACTTTGCGGTAAATAGCCTGTGCCTCTATCGCGATGCGGCGGCCAACCTGTTTGTGTTCCTGGTCGGTGAAGAGGGCAAGGGCGAGCAGTGGCTGGTGGGCAATGGTTCGACCCTGCTGGCCCAGGCGCAGCGTGTTCGCAGCCTGCCACTGCCGCCATCGGCGCAGTACTGCCAAGTGGATGATGCGGCCGAACGATTGGTGGTGAACGAGCAAAACGTCGGCTGGTGGGCCTACCCGGCGCACCCGGAAGCGGAGGTGAAGCGCACGCCCATGGCGCTGTTCGACGACCCCGCGCGCGAAGCAGGCGCCATGGCGCTGGTGCCGGGGGGGATGCTCGCGCTGGACCCGAAAACCGCGCAGTTGCAGCTGTTCCAGCAAGTCGGGGAGCGTTGGGTGGGGCAATCCAGCCTGGCCTTGCCGGGGCTCAAAGAACCGGAGCAACTGGTGATCCAGGGCCGGCAGGTGCTGGTGCGGGACGACGACAGCGGCCAGCTGTATCAGGCCCGCCTCGACTGGCAGGCCACGCCGGCGCCGGTTGCCCCGGTGCTGGCGCAAGTCGCCGCACTGCGCCAGACCGAACCCGTGGGTCGCCAAGGCGACGCGGCGGATGACCCGGCCATCTGGATTCACCCTGAAACGCCGGCCAAGAGTCGTGTGCTGGGGACCAACAAGAAACAGGGCCTGCTGGCCTACGATCTCGACGGCAAGTTGCTGCAGGAGCTGGCAGTGGGGCGTCTGAACAATGTCGACCTACGCCCAGGCTTCAAACTGGGTACGCACACCGTCGACCTGGCCGTGGCGAGTAACCGCGACCGCAACAGCCTGAGCCTCTTCAGCATCGACCGTCAGAGCGGCGAGCTGCGTGAAGCCGGTGAGGTTCCCACGCCACTCAAGGACATCTATGGCATCTGCCTGTTTCAGCCCGCCAGCGGCGAGCTTTACGCGTTTGCCAATGACAAGGACGGCACCTTCTTGCAATACCGCCTGAGTGCACCGGCTGGCCGTGTGCAGGGCGAGTTGGTTCGCCAGTTCAAGGTCGATAGCCAACCCGAGGGCTGTGTGGCCGATGACCAGCGCCAACGCTTGTTCATCGGTGAGGAAGATGTCGGCGTGTGGGCGCTGGATGCCCGTGCCGAGCAACCGGCCACGCTCACTTCGGTGATCAAGGTCGGCGCGCAACTGCATGCGGACGTCGAAGGCCTGGCGCTGTATCAAAGCCCCGCACGGGATTACCTGTTGGTCTCCAGCCAAGGCAATGACAGCTACCTGGTGCTGGACGCCGAGCCACCATTCGCTGTGCGCGGCGCCTTGCGCGTTGGCCTCAATGCGGCCGCCGGCATTGATGGCGCCTCGGAAACCGATGGCCTGGAGGTCACTGCCGTCAACCTCGGCGGGCCCTGGAGCCAGGGCATGCTGGTGGTGCAGGACGGGCGCAAGCGCATGCCCGAGCAAGCCCAGAACTTCAAGTTCGTGCCCTGGGCCGAGGTGAGCCGCGCGTTGAAATTACCTTGAGCTGTCATCACGCAGTCATCCGTTTTTAATCGAATAGGAGCTTCACCATGCACGCGACGATGGAACATATGACGATCTGGAGTTTGATCAGCGACGCCAGCCTGTTGGTCAAGGCCGTGATGGTCACTTTGCTGTTGGCGTCCTTGCTCAGCTGGTACCTGATCATTCAGCGCAGCGGTGTGCTGCGTGGCCTGGAGCGGCAGCTCAACGGCTTCCTGGCGCGCTTTCGCGTGGCGTCGGACCTGCAGCCCTTGTATCGCGAAACCGTGCAGGCAGGCGAGGGCGGTGTGGCGCCGATCTTTATTGCCGGCATGCAGGAATACCAGCATCTGCACCACCACGATCCGGCCGTGATCGAGGGTGTGGAGCGCGCCTTGCAGGTAGCGATCACCGAGCAGGAACTGGAGCTGGAAAAGGGCCTGCAATTTCTGGCGACGGTGGGGTCGGTCAGCCCCTATATCGGTCTGTTCGGGACTGTGTGGGGCATCATGAATTCATTCCTCGGCTTGTCCCAGGTACAACAGGCCACGCTGTCGACCGTGGCACCGGGTATTGCCGAAGCCTTGATTGCCACCGCCATTGGCCTGTTTGCGGCGATTCCGGCAGTGATCGCCTATAACCGTTTCGCGGCACGCAGCCAGACCTTGCTCACGCGCTACTACGCTTTTGGCAATGAGCTGCAAGTGCACCTGCACCGCACGCTATGCGGTACCTCGAACAATCTGGCCGTGGCCGCCTGAATAAGGAGCAAAGCGATGTTGACCAGGCCGCAACGCAAGCACGGGCCCAAGGCCGAGATGAATGTGGTGCCCTACATCGACGTGATGCTGGTGCTGCTGGTGATCTTCATGGTCACCGCGCCCATGCTCACCCAGGGTGTGAAGATCGAACTGCCCAAGGTCGCCGCCGAGGCGCTGGCCACCGATACGCGCCAGCAGATCCTGACGTTATCGGTGAAGGCCGACGGTGGCTACTACTGGAACCTGGGGGGCGAGCTGAATACCCGCCAGCAGACCGACAGTGCGGTGACGCTGGAAGAAATGAGCGTCAAGGTCATGCAGGTGGTGGCGGCGCGCAGCGATACCCAGGTGTATATCCGTGCTGACGACACTGCCGGTTACGGCCGTGTGGTGGCGGCCATGGCGGTACTGCAGAAGGGCGGTGTCAGCAACCTTGGGCTCGTCACCGAGGCCCCACAATGACAGCGATGAGCATGCGCAGTCCGGCACTGGCCTTGGCGCCCAACGGCGATGGTTTCTGGCGCAAAAGCCTGGCAGCGAGTCTGGCCGTGGCGCTGCATGGTGCGGTGGCAGTGGCGTTGATGCTGGGCTGGTCAACGGAGCGACCAGGGGTGGATGCGCCACGGGTGATGCACACGCAGTTGGTGGTTTTACCAGCGCCGGCACCGGCGCCGACGCCTGAACCCGTCGCTGCCGCGCTGCCAGAACCTGTTGCGATTCCGGTACCGACCAAACCGGTGGTCGATCCGCAGGTCCAGGCGCAAAAGCTCGAGAAAGCCGCCCTGGCGCGCAAGCGGGTGGAAGAAAAGAAACTCGAGCAACAACAGCAGCGCATGGCGACCGAGCAGCGCAATCGTGAGTTGGAACAGCAACGCCTGAGCCAGGCGCGTGCCGCTGCGGAAAAAGCCCGAGCCGCCGTGCCTGCGCCTACCCCAGCATTCGACAGCCGCCAGTACCAGCCCTTGAGCAAGGCCGCCCCGGACTACCCCGAACGCGCCCTGGACAAGAACATCGAAGGCGACTGTTCAGTGGAGTACACCGTCAACACCCAGGGGCACGTGGAAAACCCCAAGGTGCTGGACGGCTGCCATCCGTTGTTCATTCGGCCGTCATTGGCCGCGGCCAATACTTTTCGCTACCAGCCGAGAATCGTTGATGGCAAGGCTGTTGCCGTACCGGCGGTGCGCAATACCTTCCACTACCGCATCAAATGAGTTTCTCCTGGCGGTGGTTCAGTTAAAGATGCAGTGACTGACACACCGCCTTCGCGAGCAAGCTCGCTCCCACAGGGGATCTGCGCCGGGCGCTGATTTTGTGGGCAATACATGATTAATGTGGGAGCTGGCTTGCCTGCGAAAGCGGTGGTTCAGTTGAAGATTCAGTGACTGACACACCGCCTTCGCGAGCAAGCCCGCTCCCACAGGGGATTGGTGCCAGGCGCTGATTTTGTGGGCAATACATGATTAATGTGGGAGCTGGCTTGCCTGCGAAAGCGGTGGTTCAGTTAAAGATGCAGTGGCTGACACACCGCCTTCGCGAGCAAGCCCGCTCCCACAGGAGATCTGTGCCAGGCGCTGATTCTGTGGGCAATACATAGCCAATGTGGGAGCTGGCTTGCCTGCGAAAGCGGTGGTTCAGTTGAAGATTCAGTGACTGACACACCGCCTTCGCGAGCAAGCCCGCTCCCACAGGGGATTGGTGCCAGGCGCTGATTTTGTGGGCAATACATGATTAATGTGGGAGCTGGCTTGCCTGCGAAAGCGGTGGTTCAGTTAAAGATGCAGTGACTGACACACCGCCTTCGCGAGCAAGCCCGTTCCCACAGGAGATCTGTGCCAGGCGCTGATTCTGTGGGCAATACATAACCAATGTGGGAGCTGGCTTGTCTGCGAAAGCGGTGGTTCAGTTGAAGATTCAGTGACTGACACACCGCCTTCGCGAGCAAGCCCGCTCCCACAGGGGATTGGTGCCGGGCGCTGATTTTGTGGGCAATACATAACCAATGTGGGAGCTGGCTTGCCTGCGAAAGCGGTGGTTCAGTTGAAAATTCAGTGACTGACACACCGCCTTCGCGAGCAAGCCCTCAAGCATTCGCTAGGTTACTTAACTCAAGGCCCGCCACATACCGTTCCAGATTAGCCAGGAATGTGTCTGCAACTTCCTCCTTGCTGCGGGTCGAAATAGCCGAAGTATGCGGCGACAGCCGTACCCTCGGATGGCTGTACAGCGGGTGCCCTTCGGGCAGGGGCTCTGGCTCGGTGACGTCGAGGGACGCCAGGCCGATCTGGCCGTTATCCAGCGCGTGCAACAGCGCTTGCTGATCAAGCAGGCCACCGCGGGCGATATTGATCAGGTGCAGCCCCGGCTTGGCGCTGGCCAGTACCTTACGATCGATGATATGCCGCGTTGCTTCCGTCAGGGGGGCCGCCACCACCAGGTGATCGGCGCGGGCAAACAGGTCGTGGATGTTGTTGGCCGCTTCCACGCCATCGAGGCCGAACGGCGTTGTGCTTTGACGCAGCGCCACGACCTTGAGCCCCAGTGCCAGGGCCTTTTGCGCCAGGCTTGCGCCAATCGCGCCAAAGCCCAAAAGGCCCAGTGTGGTGCCTTTGAGCGGGCGCAGCGCGGTGAACTGCCATTGGGCATCCTTTACCCAGATATCCGGCAAATGCTTGGACGCGGCAAAGATCGCCGCCAGGGCGAACTCGGCCAGGTTATCGGCGGCGCTGCCGCGGGAAGTGGTCACGGGTGGGCCGTTGAACAGCCACCGAGGATAGAAGTCGATACCCGACGACACCAGGTGCACCCACTGTGCGCCGTAGGGCCAGCCCGGTGGCGGGGTGTCGGGGGCGATGTAGCCACGCACATTGATCGGGCGCAGCAGCAGGATATTGGCGTGGGGCGGCAAGTCACTGGGCACACCGACCGGCACGCCGATTACCTGGGCGTGGGGGTGCAGTGGCGCAAGACGCTCACGGATCACCTGGTTGAAGTCTTCGTCCAGTTGGCTGGCAATAATCACCTGGCTCATGTGCGTTCCTGTTGGCGCTGGTTGAACACCGCTTTGCCGACGCCTTGCAGTACGGCGTCATTTTGCGGAGTGTGGACGCGGCTGCACAGCACATCGCGGTAATGCCGTTGCAGTGGGCTATGGCGTGACAGGCCAGGGTTGCCCGAGGCTTCGATGGCCAGCTCGACCGCACGGATTGCATTGCCGGTCACCAGGTACTTCACCTGTGCGGCATTGGCCGTTGGCGTGTGGCCCGCGGCGGCAGTGTCGAGCAGGCTGCGGTTGGCAAACAGCAACGTGTCGATATGGCCGACGGTCTCCTGAAAACGCGGCAGGGTGGACAATGCAGCGCCGAGATTTGACGGCTTGCGCTCGTCCAGCCAGTGCACCAGCCAGTCCCGTGCCGCCTGAGCCACGGCGTCGTACACCGACGACAGCAACACCGACATCCACAGGAAACCTTCGCCATCCAGCTCCGCTTGCGGGGCGCTCCAGGGGCTGACACTGACCGCATGGTCCTGGGGCACCAGAACGTTGTCGAGCACCACCTCATGGCTACAGGTGGCGCGCATGCCCAAGTGATCCCAGGTGTCGATGATGCTGACGCCGGGGCTGGCCTTGGGCACCAGCCAGGCGCCTACCAGCGGGTCGGCGTCGTCGCTGCGCGCCCACACGCTGAACCAGCTCAGGCCATGGCTGCCGGTGGAGTAGAGCTTGCGCCCACTGATACGCCAGCCGTCGGCGGTGCGCACCGCGGTGGTGGCCGGCAAACCGCCACGGGCCGGGGTGCCCAGGTCGGGTTCGACACGCAGGGCATTGATCAGCGCGCCGTTTTGCACCGCCTCTTGCGCGACCTGCACGCGCAGGTGTGCGGGCCAACTCTGGCTGTCTTGCAGGCGTGCGTGTTGCAGGTACTGCATCACCAGGATCAATGCCGTGGACGGTTCGCCCTTGGCGATGGCGCTGATGACCTTGCGCGCCTGGACCAGGCTGGCGCCACCGCCGCCAAGTTTCTTCGGCACGGTCAGGGCGATGAGGTGGTGTTGGTGTAGAAGTTTGAAATTGGCGTGGGGGAAGGCGCCGCTTTCGTCATAGAGGTGCGCGGTACTGGCCAGCTCGGCGCTGAGGTGGTCAAGCAGGGCGTCGAAATCGACGGCTTCCACAGCCTTGAGAGACGGTTGAGTCATAAGTCTGTACTCGGTCAAAAGTGTGGCAGGGCGGCAAGCCCTGAACACCTGTAGGAGCGAGCTTGCTCGCGAAAAACTCAAAGGCGTCGCGTGTATTCAGGAAGTACGCGTTATCGTTGGCATTTTTCGCGAGCAAGCTCGCTCCTACAGGGGAGGGCCTTCAGGCCAGGGCTTGTTCGGTGGCTTCAATCACGCTGTAGCGGTTCGCTGGCACCTCCAGGCCGAGGTTGTCGCGCAACGTATGGCCGCTGTACTCGGTACGGAACAACCCCCGCTGTTGAAGCACCGGCACCACCAGCTCAGTGAAATACTGCAAGCCATCCGGCAGCACCGAATTGATGATGAAACCATCGCTGGCGCCGCGCTCGAACCAGGTCTGGATCGCGTCCGCGACCTGTTCCGGGGTGCCGACAAAGTCGCGCTGGGGCCGCGAGAAACGCAGGGCCACTTCGCGCAGGGTCAGGCCTTCGTCACGGGCCAGTTGCTTGATACGCTCGGAGCCACCTTTCTGGCTGTTGGCGCCCAGGTCGCCCAGTTCGGGGAAGGGCGCATTCAGCGGGTACTGGCTGAAATCATGGTCGTTGAACGGCCGGCCGAGGGCGACGATGGCGTCTTCCACCGTGACCAGCGCCACGGCTTGCTGGTAGCGGCTTTCCACTTCGGCCGCATCACGCCCGACAATCGGGCGAATGCCAGGCAAAATCGACAGGCTGTCCGGGGCGCGGCCAAAGCGCTTGGCGCGGCGTTTCAAGTCGGCGCTGTAGGCCTTGCCCTCGTCGATAGTGTCCACATGCACGAAAATCGCATCGGCGTTTTCAGCGGCAAAGTTACGCCCATCCTCCGAAGTGCCCGCCTGGAAAATCGCCGGTTGGCCCTGGCGCGAACGCGCGATGTTCAGCGGGCCTTTGACCGAGAAGAATTCGCCCTTGTGGTTAAGCGCATGCAACTTGCCTGGGGTGAAGAATTCGCCGCTGTGTTTGTTATAGGCAAAGGCATCGTCCTCCCAGGAATCCCACAGACCCTTGACCACATTCAGGTGTTCCTTGGCGATGCGGTAGCGCACGGCATGGGGCGGGTGCTCGGCCTTGCCGAAGTTATCGGCGGTGCCACTCAGCCATGAGGTGACCACGTTCCAGCCAGCGCGGCCGCCGCTGATATGGTCCAGCGAAGCGAACTGGCGTGCCACCTGGTAAGGCTCGGTGTAGCTGACGGTCACGGTGGCGACCAGGCCGATGTGAGTTGTCAGCGCGGCCAGGGCCGAGAGGATCGTCAGCGGCTCAAAGCGGTTGAGGTAATGGGGGCTGGACTTGGGGTGGATATGCAGGCTGTCGGCGATGAACACGAAGTCGAACCGGGCGGCTTCGGCCAGTGCGGTCTGCTGCTTGTAGAAGCCGAAATTGGTGCTGGCGTCGGGTTGTGCCTGCGGGTGGCGCCATTCGCCCCAACCGTGGCCGACGCCGTGCACCATGGCACCGAGTTTCAATTGACGTGGCTTGCTCATGTTCTGCTCCTTAGCGCGAGGCTTGTTCGAGGGGGATACGCTGGGCGTTGAAGCTGGAATCGAAGCCCTGGGAGACGTCGATGTGTTGGCTCAGCAGGCCTTCTTTTACATAGGTGTCGGCGGTGGCTTGCAGGCCGTGGATCACCGTATCGTCAATCGTGACGGGCGACAGATGAGTGTCCTTGGCCACTTCGATATGCACGGCCAGTGGCAGGCCAGTGATCTTGGCCTGGGCAGCGGCGTATTGTTCGGGATGGGTATTGGCCCAGGCGTAGGCGCGATCAATGCGGGCGACAAAGTCGTCCAGTTGCACGCGCTTGTCGGCAATGGCTTGGCCTGTGGCGGCGAAGTACAGGTGATTGCTCAGCAGGTGCTTGCCGCTGACCAACACACGAGCATCGCTTTGTGAGGTGACCACGGTGGTGTAAGGGTCCCATGTCGCCCAGGCATCGGCGGTGCCGTTGTCGAGTACCAGCCGGGATTCGGCGGGCAGCAGGAAGATGAACTGCACATCCTGGGTGGTCAGCCCGGCATCGTTCAGGGCCTTGATCGCCAGGTAATGCCCGATGGAGCCGCGCCCGGTGACGATTTTCTTGCCCTTGAGATCGGCCGCGGTCTTGATCGGTGAATCCTTGGGCACCAGCAGCGCGGTGGTATTACGGCCTTCGGCATGGATGATGCTGATCACCTTGATCGAGGCACCGGCGCCGAGGGCGAACACATAAGGGGCATCGCCCAGGGCGCCGACATCCACGGCACCGGCATTCAGCGCTTCGCCCAGGGGCGAGGCCGAGGGGAATTCCGACCATTTGATCTCGTAGGGCACGTTCTGGCTTTCGCCCGAGGCTTCCAGCAGCGCCTTGATCGTGGATTTCTGGTTGGCCACGCGCAGCGGTTGCAGGTCGCTAGCCTGGACGGTAGAAAGCAGGCCCAAGGCGAGGGCAGCGCCCAGCAATAGGCGTTTGAATGGAATGGCGTACAGCATGGGCAAAACTCCAGGCGTTAGGTAAAGGAAAGTACCTCCGCCTGGAGAAGGGGTCGGTTGAGCGAAACGGTGCGGCGGTGAATCAGATCACGTAGAAACCATGGGTGCCGTCGCGGGCCAGTTGTTCCACGAGGCCGAACTCCCAATCCAGGTAAGCCTGCATGGCTTCCCGTGGGTTGTCGGTGCCTTCGTAAGGGCGGCGGTAGCGGTCAATACGCGGGGACGCCAGGTGGCTTTCGCCTGACTCAAGGGGCAGTTGCGCCTGGATCCAGCCGGCCGTGCCGTCCTGCAGCAAAAAGACCGGCTTGCCGGTGAGCGCCTCGACTTCCGGCACCGCCAGGCGCGCCAGTTGGCTGCTGCCGCAGGTCAACACATAGCGCTGGGCGCTCGGTACCTTGGCCAGAGCCTCTGGCAGTTGCGCGCGCAGCACCCACCAGGCGCCGGGGATATGACGTTTCACGTAGTTGGCGCTGGCGGTGAAGTCCAGCACCAGGGTGTCGCCATGGCCGAGCCAGTCGGCAAGGGTGTGGGGGCTGATCAGTTCGGCCTGGGGCGGTTGCGGTACTGGCGCGACCCATGCCCCGCGCTCGCTGAAGTGCTCCGCTTGCAGGTCATCCAATACGTACACCTGCCAGCCCAATTGGGCCAGCCATGACGCGGACATATTGGCGCGCACGCCGTCGTCATCCACCAGTACCAGGCGCGCACCGCGCACACTGGCAACGTGGTCGGTTTCCTGCACCAGTTGCCCGCCCGGGGTGGCGCGGGCGCCCGGCAGGTGGCCGGCTTCGAATTCTTCTACGGTGCGCACATCGAACAGGTAAGTGGTGCGTGTCGCGTCCTGTTGCCAGCGCTGCAGATCATTGAGGGTGGCACGTTTTACCGAGGCTTTGTCGGCAACACCACGGGCCTCTTGGGCGGCGAGCTGGCGATGGTTTTCCGAGGTCGGCGCAAAGCGGCGCGCCTGCCCATGGGCGAGGGTCTGCCCGGCCAAGGTCCAACCGATGGTGCCGTTGCGCAGGGCCGCCACCGGGTTGGGGAGGCCGGCATTGATCAACGACTGGGTGCCGATAATGCTGCGAGTGCGCCCGGCGCAATTGACGATGATGCGCGTGGCCGGATCGGGCGCCAGCTCACGGGCGCGCAACACCAACTCGGCCCCCGGCACGCTGATGCCCGTGGGGATGCTCATGGTCTGGTATTCGTCGAAACGCCGTGCATCGAGCACCACCACATCGGCCTGGCTGTCGAGCAAGGCCTGGACCTCTTCGGCGGCCAGGGACGGCGTGTGGCGCTGGCTCTCCACCAGTTCGCCAAACGCCTTGCTCGGTACATTGACGTCGATAAACAGCTCGCCACCGGCCCGGCGCCAACCGTCCAGCCCACCCTCCAGCAGGCTGACCTGGGTGTAGCCCAGTGCAACCAGGCGTTCGGCGGCGCGGTGGGCCAGCCCTTCGCCGTTGTCGTACAGGGTGACCTGGGTATCGCGGCGTGGAATGCGCGCGTACACCTCCAGTTCCAGCTTGGACAAGGGGATATTCGCGGCGAACAGCGGGTGGGCCTCGGCAAAAGGGGCTTCCTCACGCACGTCGATCAGGGCGACTTCTTCGCGTGCCAACAGGGCCTGGCGAAGCTGCGCAAAGCTGCGGGTCGATAGGGTGGTCATAGGGCAGGGCTCTTTTCTTTGGACAGGTCCCAGATGTTCGGGAGATAGGCGTTGGAATAACCGGAGATAAACAGTTTTTCGCTGCCGTCGGGTTGATACACCGCCCGGCGCACCGCGCCGATATTGGCGCCGTATACGTGGATGCTGATGGACACCTGGTCGTCGTGGGCATTGCTGACCTGATGGATATCGCCGACCTTGGGCGACACCGCCTCGACCTGGCCGGGCAGCAATTGCACGGGTTCGCCTTGCGCTACCAGGCTGCCGCCCGACGCCCGGGCAAACCCCTGGGAAAACTCCGCCCCGCGCAACATGCCGATCAGTCCCCACACCCTGTGGTCATGAATCGGCGTGCGTTGCCCCGGCCCCCACACAAAGCTGACCACGCTGAAGCGCTGGCGCGAATCGGCATGCAGCAAAAATTGCTGGTAGCGCTCGGGGTCGGGCTGGGCGAATTCGTCGGGCAGCCAATCATCGTGGCTGACCAGTTGCGCCAGCAGCTTGCCGCCACGGTGCAGCAGGTCGCCTTCACGCGGGTTGCCGTCGATCAATTCCGCCAGGGCGCCTATGAAGGCTCTGAGTCTCTCGGGGTGTCGGGCCTGGGTCATGACCATTCCATCGGGCTGTTGGTGTTCCTTTATCTAAGCATAATGTTTATTTTTAATATGCTATTTTTTAATGATTAGCTTATAGCTGAAGGTAATTTAGAACCGGTTTGAATAGCGTTAGACGTTATTGATTGCAGGGTGGGCTATCCAGACCTGTGTGCGGCCACTATGCTTCACGCACATCTTAATGACTGATCTGTATGTGCGGCCCAAATGAAAATTGACGATATCGATGCCTTTGTCGAAGTGATTCGTTGCCAGTCCATCAGCCATGCCGCCGCGTCGTTGCAGCTGACCCAGCCAGCCATCACCCGCCGCGTGCAGAACTTCGAGCAGGCCCTGGGGGTGGAGTTGTTCGACCGCAACACCAAGCCCCTCAAGCCGACGCTGATCGGTACCCGTGTCTATGAGCAATGCCGGTTGATCCTGCGCGAGATGGATGCCCTGCGCGAACTGGTGGCCACCGATGCTCCGCCCACCGGCGTGCTGCGCCTGGGTGTACCGCAGACCATCGGCGATGTGGTGCTGCTGGACGCGCTCAAGCACCTGCGCAGCGAATACGCCGACTTGCGCGCCCAGGTTGCCACCGGTTGGGGCAGCCAATTGGTCGGCAAGATCGAACGCGGCGAACTGGATGCGGCGGTGGCGTTGTTCCCTGCGGGCAAGATCTTCCCGGACAACCTGGTGGGTGAGTCCATCGGCAAGATGGAGTTGGTGGTGGTGTGTGCCAAGGCGCAGTTGCCGAAGAAACCGTGCAAGCTGGCGGACGTGTACCAGAGCGGTTGGATCCTCAACCCGGACGGCTGCGGGTTTCGTGCGGGGTTGCAGCGCACCTTGTCTGACCAGGGCCTGGCGCTGCGGGTGAACCTGGAAACCTTTGGCACTGAACTGCAACTGGGGCTGGTGGCTGATGGCCTCGGCCTTGGCCTGGTGCCACGTCCGTTGCTGGAACGCAGTGCTCATCGCGAGCACCTGGCGGCGATGCCTCTCAAGGACTTCAAACCGGTGATGGATTTGTGGCTGATCTATCCGCATTTTCTCGGCAACCTGCAAGGGCCGGTGGATGCGTTTGGTCAATGGGTGGCGGATGCTTTGCACAAGATTCGCAGCGCTGCCTGACGTCCTCCCAGCCGACGCCTATCTACCTGACACCCCGCGAATCAAATGTGGGAGCTGGCTTGCCTGCGATGACGGCCTCCCAGCCGACACCTATCTACCTGACGCCCCACAATCCAACTGTGTGGGCTTGCTCGCGAAGGCGGCCTGACAGTCAACACAGTTGGATGGTGTACATATCCATTGCTGCGGTAACGGCCACTTAGGGTTCCGCCCTGACGGCGGCTCACTTTTGAACAGCGCAAAAGTAAGCAAAACGCTCTTGCCCCACCACTCGGCACCTCGCTTAGGCTCGGTGTGCCCGTAATCCGCCAGTGATTTGGGGGGCCGCCGCCACGCGCCATCCATGGCGCGGGGCGGCTAAACCGGCATCCCTGCCGGTTTACCCCCCAAATCCCTGTCGAATTCCGGCCAGCGTGGTTTGACGGGGCGCCTGAGATCAAAAGCAAGATCAAGAGCGGCTCGCTTCGCATCGTGGTTACCGACTCCAGATGGCCGGCTTGCCCTTTTTGTAGGAGCGAGCTTGCTCGCGAAAAAACGCTCAGGCGCCGCGTTCATTCAGGAAGACCGCGTTATCGTTGACGTTTTCGCGAGCAAGCTCGCTCCTACACAGGGTTGCATCACTGCACGTCCACTCGCTGCACCTGCAGCCCTAACTGTTCATACGCCTGCACATCCGGCGCGTCCCACTCGGTAATCAACGTATGAATACGGCTGCACGGCGCAACCACAAAGGGTTCCACTGCGCCGAGCTTGTCTGAGGTGGTCACGGCGATGACGTGGGACGCGCTGTCGAGCAAGGCTTGCTTGACGGCCACTTCACCAAAGTGCAGCGAGGTGATGCCCACTTGCGGGTGCAGTGCGCAAACCCCTGTGAATAACAAGTCGGCCTTCACGCTCTGGATCAGGCGCACCGCTTCATGGCCGCCGGTGGAGAGGGTGGCTGGGTTGAGTTGGCCGCCGGCCAGGATGATCTTCACGTGCGGATGGTCGGCCAGGGCGATGGCGATCATCGGTGAGGGGGTGACCACGGTAAGGTGCAGTGCAGGGGGCAAGCACTGCGCGATCTGCAAGGTGGTGGAGCCGGAATCGAACAGCACGATCTGGCCGTCTTCAACCCGGCCAGCGGCCACGCGTGCGAGGTGGCGCTTGACCTCGTTGGTCTCGCCGACACGGGTAAAGAAATCCTTGCCGGTATCCTTGGGCCGGGGCAGGGCGCCGCCGTGTACGCGTTGCAACAGGCCGGCGGCGGCGAGTTCGCCGAGGTCGCGGCGGATGGTGTCCTGGGACACGGCGAAATGCTCGACCAACTCGGAGGCGGTGACCTTGCCGTCGCGTTCCAGCAACAACAGAATCTTCTGCTTGCGCAGGGAAGGCAGGTCGATGGCTTGATGGGTGTTTTGCATGTTTATGCGCTTTATTGCGGGTTTGTGCGAGATTAATCGCCAGCTCATCTAAACGCAACGGCTGGTTGCCCACGCGCCGGCCGGTTACTCTCTGTGTTCAGTTCAGGGAGAGGTGACCCGATGCCGTTGATCACAACCATCGAAGACTTACGCAAGCTGGCGCAAAAGCGTGTGCCCCGCATGTTCTACGACTACGCCGATTCCGGCTCCTGGACTGAGAGCACTTACCGCGCCAACGAAACGGATTTTGCACGTATCAAATTCCGCCAACGGGTGGCGCGCAATATCGACGAGCGTTCGATCCGCGCCAGCATGATCGGCCAGGACATGGCCATGCCCGTAGCGTTGGCGCCGACTGGCCTGGCGGGCATGCAGCATGCCGATGGCGAAATCCTCACTGCCCGTGCCGCTGCTGCGTTCGGGCTGCGCTACACCTTGTCGACCATGAGTATCTGTTCGCTGGAAGACATCGCCGAGCATGTCGGCCAGCCGTTCTGGTTCCAGCTATATGTGATGCGCGACCGCAGTTTTATCGAGCAGTTGATCGAGCGCGCCAAGGCTGCCGGGGTGGATGCATTGGTGCTGACCCTGGATTTGCAGATTCTGGGGCAGCGCCACAAGGACTTGATCAACGGCCTGTCCGCGCCGCCCAAGCTGACCCTGCCGAACATTCTCAACATGATGACCAAGCCGCGCTGGGTGATGGGCATGCTGGGTACTCAGCGGCGCGGCTTTGGCAATATTGTCGGGCATGTGAAGGGCGTGGCCGACATGAGTTCGCTGTCGTCGTGGACCGCCCAGCAGTTTGACCCGCGCCTGAGTTGGGACGATGTGGCGTGGATCAAAAAGTGTTGGGGCGGCAAGCTGATCATCAAGGGCATTCTCGATGTGGAGGATGCACGCTTGGCGGCCGATTGCGGTGCCGATGCGTTGGTGGTGAGCAACCACGGTGGCCGTCAGCTCGATGGCGCGCCGTCGAGCATCAGCCAATTGCCGGCGATTGTCGAAGCCGTGGGCAACCGCATTGAAGTGTGGCTCGATGGGGGGATCCGTTCCGGCCAGGACGTGCTCAAGGCCGTGGCACTGGGCGCCAAGGGCACCATGATCGGCCGCCCGCATTTGTATGGGTTGGGGGCGATGGGCGAGGCGGGCGTGACCAAGGCGCTTGATATCATCGCCCGCGAACTGGACGTGTCCATGGCGCTCTGTGGCTATAAGGATATACGCGAGGTGAATCGCGAAATCCTGTTGCCCGGTACCTTTCCTGGAAGCACGGCTTGAGCAAAAAAAACGCAAAAATATAAAAAGAGTTGTCCACGAAAACCGTGGGTATCTCTGTGGATAACTTTGCGAAGGCCCGACAGCGTTGGAGATTTCCGCGAAGATCATTATTTGATCAACTTGCATTTCGGGCCAACATGGCCAGGGTTTGCGCTTGACAGCCAAGCGCGAACCCAGTGCCGAAAAGCGAATTTATGAGGCGTTATCGCGGCCTGTGGAGTGTGTCACCACCTGGGCGGGCATCTTTGTGCGCATCAGGTTTTCCAGCGCCTGGCCGTAACTGCGCCCGGCCAGGTTCATGCTGTTGTTGTGGCTGGCGCCTGGCACCAGCAACAGGTGCTTGGGTTGCTGGGCGGCTTCGAACAACTGCTGGCTGAAACGCGGCGGTACGTAGCGGTCGTCGAGGCCGTGGACCACCAGCAGCGGCATGTGGATGTCGGCAATCTTGTCGATGGAATCGAACTTCTGCGACAGCAACCAGCGCACCGGCAATGAGGTGTTGGCAACGGCCGTGGCGACATCCGCCAGGGAGGTGAACGTGGACTCGATCACCAGCCCACGCACCGGCAATGGCACCTGCTTGCCCAACTCGGCAGCGAGGTCGATGGCGACCG
This sequence comes from Pseudomonas sp. FJ2-5-13, assembly GCF_029201605.1. NCBI lineage: Bacteria > Pseudomonadati > Pseudomonadota > Gammaproteobacteria > Pseudomonadales > Pseudomonadaceae > Pseudomonas > Pseudomonas sp. FJ2-5-13. Next base: position 3,359,682 of record NZ_CP104045.1, on the reverse strand, counting down.
CGCCACCCAGGGAGTGCCCGTAGATCAGACGTTTGCCGGGGTCTGGTTGCAGGGTCTGGAAACGTTCCCAGGCAATGCGCGCGTCCTCGTACACCGTGGCTTCCGAGGGCAGGTCGCCCTGGCTTTGGCCAAAGCCGCGATAGTCGATGGCCAGGACCGAAAAGCCCAGGGCATGCAATTGCTCGATGCGAAACAATTGGCCCGTGAGGTTCCAGCGTACTCCGTGCAAGTAGAGGATAGCGGGCGCGTCTTTGTTGGCTGCCGGGTACCACCAGCCATGAATGTTTTGCCCTGCTTTGAAACTGGCGGGCTTGAGTTCAAATTCCTGCACCGCCTTGGGCAGGCCGGTGTACCAGCCGGCGGTTCCCGGCTCGATGCGAAACACAAGTTCGCGCTCCTTGTGTTGCAACACGGCGCAGCCGACCGGCAGGCCGACAATCAACACGGCCATGCACAGCCAGACAAGCCAGCGCAGGCCCCGGCGGGGCATAGAAACAGAAGACATGAAGGTTCCAGAGCAAAGATGAAGCACGGGTTTTACCAGATGGCCTGGGCGGGTAGGCATTAATGCGACGGCCGTGACGGATGAAAGTGTTACAGCATTGAACAATCCTCGCGCGGGTTGATAGGGTGGACGGCTCGAACCTGCCCTACCTGCAAAGGCCCACACATGAACAACAGCCCCGTGCGCATCACCGCCGAAGAAACCCTCTCGGACAACTGGTACCTGCTGAAGAAATACAGCTTCGACCTGCGCCGTCGCGACGGCAGTTGGCAAGCCCAGACCCGCGAGGTGTATGACCGGGGCAACGGTGCCACCATCCTGTTGTACAACCGCGAACAACGCACGGTGTTGCTGATTCGCCAGTTCCGCATGCCCACGTTCGTCAACGACTACCCCGGCTACCTGATTGAAGCGGCAGCCGGTTTGCTCGACAACGCCAGCGCCGAAGAGCGCATCCGCCTGGAGGCCGAGGAAGAGACCGGCTATCGCGTGGGGCATGTGGAAAAGATCTATGCGGCGTTCATGAGCCCGGGATCGGTGACGGAGCGGATTCACTTTTTTATCGGTGAATACCAGCCAGGCGACCGAGTGGGGGCGGGTGGTGGCCTCGAAGAAGAGGGCGAGGATATCGAGGTACTGGAGCTGGGCTTCGAGCAGGCGCTGGCGATGGTGCAGAGTGGGGAGATTGTGGATGGCAAGACGATTATGTTGTTGCAGCATCTGGAGGTGCGGATGTTGAAAGAGGGGTGGTGAGGCGCCTACACAACTTTGTGGGCTGTAGCAGCAGACGGTAACCACGATGCGAAGCGAGCCGCTCTTGATCTTGATCTGCTTGTGATCTTGATCTTAGGCGCCCCGTTAAACCACGCTGGCCGGAATTCGACAGGGATTTGGGGGGTAAACCGGCAGGGATGCCGGTTTAGCCGCCCCGCGCCATGGATGGCGCGTGGCGGCGGCCCCCCAAATCACTGGCGGATTACGGGCACACCGAGCCTAAGCGAGGTGCCGAGTGGTGGGGCAAGAGCCCTTTTGGTTACTTTTGGGGCTCTTTTCCAAAAGTGACCCGCTGTCAGAGCGGAACCCTAAGTGGCCGTTACCGCAGGAATGGATATGTACACAATCCAGCTGTGTTGACTGTCAGTCCGCCATCGCAGGCAAGCCAGCTCCCACAGTTGGATCGTTGGGTGTCAGGTAGATAGGCGTCGGCTGTCAGGGCGTCATCGCAGGCAAGCCAGCTCCCACAGGTGTAACACCCAGCGCCGACTGACGGTTATTGTCAGAAATTTCCCACAGGAGTACAAATGTACTCCATGACAAACCTGACTCCCCGCCGCACCGCCATCCTGACCTTCATCCGCGAGCGCATCGCGCAACAAGGCCAGCCTCCCAGCCTCGCCGAGATCGCCGAGGCGTTCGGTTTCGCCTCGCGCAGCGTCGCCCGCAAGCATGTGGTGGCGCTGACCGAAGCCGGGTTTATAGAGGTCAACCCCAACCAGGCCCGTGGCATTCGCTTGCTCAATCAACCGGCGCGTCCCGAGTGGCTGGATGTGCCGGTGCTCGGCCGCGTGGCGGCCGGTCGGCCGATTGGCGCCGATGCCGAGGTGCACAGCCGCTTGCAACTGGACCCCGCCACCTTCGCCAAAACCCCCGACTACTTGCTGCGAGTGCAGGGCGATTCGATGATTGAAGATGGCATTCTCGATGGCGACCTGGTGGGCGTACGCCGCACTGTCGAAGCCTTGAACGGGCAGATTGTGGTGGCGCGCCTGGACGGTGACGTCACCATCAAGCGTTTCGAGCGCCACGGCGACAGGGTTCGCCTGTTGCCGCGCAACCCGGCGTATCAACCCATCGTGGTCGGGCCCGAGCAGGACCTGGCCATCGAAGGCGTGTTCTGCGGCCTGGTGAGGCAAGGCTGATGGGCGCCGTGGTTGCCCTGGACTCGCTGTTCAATGGCGGGCGAGTCTGGAAGGGCCGGCCCGCCGCGCCACCGGCCAGCGTACATCCCACGGGGCTGGCGGCGCTGGATGCGGTGCTGCCCAGTGGCGGCTGGCCGGAATCGGCCTTGAGTGAAATCCTGATGGCCCAGGACGGGGTGGGCGAGTTGCAACTGGTGCTGCCCACACTGGCGCGCTTGTCGGCCCTGGGCGAGCGCATTGTGCTGGTGGCGCCGCCCTATACCCCCTATCCCCATGCATGGCAGAACGCCGGGGTGGATGTGCGCCAGTTATCCATTATCCGGGCCGAGGAGCGCGACGCACTGTGGGCGGTGGAGCAATGCCTGCGTTCGGGCAGTTGCGGTGCGGTGTTGTGCTGGCCGCGCAAGGCCGATGATCGCGCCTTGCGGCGTTTGCAGGTGGCGGCGGAAACCGGGCAGACCCTGGCGTTTGCCTGGCGCTCACTGAGCGAGGCGATCAATGCCTCGCCCGCCGCCCTGCGCCTGGCGGTCGAGGCCAGGCCCGCGCAAGTGCGGGTGCTCAAGTGCCGTGGCGGGCTGGCCCATCCGGCGCCGATTGCCCTGGCGGGGCATTGAGGTTGCCATGCGTTGGGTGTGTATTGTCCTCCCGCAATTGGCGCTGGACGGGGCACAGCGTGTGCACCCCGAACCCGAGCAGCCGCTGGCTTTGCTGGCCGGCACGCCGCAGCGTCGCGTGTTGCAAGCCGTCAACGCCGCCGCCCGCGCCTTGGGCCTGCGCCCCGGGCAATCGTTGACGGCAGCCCATGCCCTGGCCAAGCAGTTTGCCTGTGTCGAATACGACCCGTTGGAGATTGAGCGGTTGCAGCAGTTTCTGGCCGCCTGGGCCTATCGCTTCAGCTCCCAGGTCAGCCTGTATTACCCACGGGCCTTGTTATTCGAGATCGAATCGAGCCTGGGCCTGTTCGGGCCCTGGCCGCACCTCGAGGCGCGTTTGCGCAAAGAGCTGACCGAGCTTGGCTTTCGTCACCGCATCGTCGCTGCGCCCAACCCGGCGGCGGCGCGGGTATTGGCAAACGGCTACGACGGCCTGGCCGTGGCCGATGACAGCGCCTTGATGCAGGCCCTGGCGTCGCTGCCTATCGACCGGGCGGGCCTTGAACCCCAGGCCGCCACCGCCTTGTCGCGCATGGGCCTGCGCAGCCTGGCTCAGGTGCAGGCCTTGCCCCGGCATACCCTGGCGCGACGCTTTGACGCCAGCCTGCTCAAGCACCTCGACGCCCTGAGTGGGCAGCGGCCATTGGCCCTGGATTTTTATCAACCGCCGGACCAGTTCGATGCACGCATCGAGTTGAATTTCGACGTGCAATCCCACCAGGCGCTGTTGTTCCCCTTGCGGCGCTTGACCGGCGACCTGTCGGCGTTCCTGTGCGGCCGCGACAGTGGCGTGCAGCGCTTTGACCTGCACCTGGAACATGCACAGACACACGACAGCGTGATCAAGGTGGGCCTGCTCAGCGCCGAGCGCGAGCCTTCGATGTTGTTCGAACTGGCCCGTGGGCGCCTGGAGCAGGTACAGGTCACCGCGCCGGTGCGGGGCGTGCGCCTGGTGGCCGAGGACTTGCCGGTGTTCGTGCCGCAACGCCAGGACCTGTTCGACGACCGCCCGCAACAAACCCTGCCGTGGGAACAATTGCGCGAGCGCCTGCGTGCGCGCCTGGGGGATGAGGCGGTGCAGGGCCTGCGTTTTCAGGCCGACCACCGCCCCGAATGCGCCTGGCAGGCCGCGACCGACAGCCAGCCGTGCCCGAGCTTGAACAAGGTCCGGCGCCCAGGCTGGTTATTGCCGCAACCGACCTTGCTGGCCGAACACGGCGTACAGATCCTGATGGGCCCGGAGCGCATCGAATCCGGCTGGTGGGATGGTGCCGATGTGCGCCGCGACTATTACCTGGTCCAGACCCGCGCCGGCCAGCAGGGTTGGGCCTATCGCACGGTGGGGCAAGGCGATGGGCTGTGGTTGCAAGGGTGGTTTGCATGAGCCTTGGGCCGTCACCTACTGTAGGAGCGAGCTTGCTCGCGAAGGTCGTCAACGATAACGCGGGAAACCAGGATGAACGCGGTGCCCTCGGGTTTTTCGCGAGCAAGCTCGCTCCTACAAGGGAGGGCGGTGCATGAGTTATGCCGAGCTGCACTGCCTGTCCAATTTCAGCTTCCAGCGCGGCGCCTCCAGTGCGCTGGAACTTTTCGAGCGCGCAAAACGCCAAGGCTACAGCGCCCTGGCGATCACCGATGAATGCACGCTGTCGGGCATCGTGCGGGCCTGGCAAGCTGCCAAAGCCGTTGACTTGCCGTTGATTATCGGCAGCGAAATGCACATTGAAAACGGCCCGAAACTGGTGCTGCTGGTGGAGAACCTGAGCGGTTATCAGCACCTGTGCCGGCTGATCACCCTCGCTCGGCGACGGGCTGAAAAGGGCAGTTATCGTCTGCTACAGGAAGATTTCGAGCAACCGCTGCCCGGCCTGTTGGCGTTGTGGGTGGCGCAAGACAGCGACACCCAGGCCAGCCTCGACTGGCTGCGCCGCACCTTCGACCAACGCCTGTGGCTGGCGGTGCACCTGCATTGTGGCCAGGACGATGCGCGCCATCTGCAACAGCGCTTGCAACTGGCCCACAGCCTGCAAATCCCTGCCGTGGCCTGCGGCGATGTGCATATGCATGCGCGGGGCCGCCGGGCCCTGCAAGACACCATGACCGCCATCCGCCACCACGTGCCGGTGGCCGAAGCCGGCACGCGCCTGCACCCCAATGGCGAACGCCACCTGCGCAGCCTGGATGCCCTGGCGGCGCTGTACCCCCAGGCCTTGCTGGACGAAACCCTCGCCATCGCGCGGCGCTGCACTTTCGACCTCGGCCAGCTGCGCTATCACTATCCACGCGAGCTGGTGCCCGCAGGCCATGATGCCCAATCCTGGCTGCGCACCCTCACCGAAGAAGGCATCGCCCAGCGTTGGCCCGAAGGCATCGACGACAAGACCTTGCAGCAAATCCAGCGTGAACTGCAGCTGATCAGCGAACTGGGTTACGAAAGCTATTTCCTCACCGTGCATGACATTGTGCGCTTCGCCCGCAGCCGTTCGATCCTGTGCCAGGGCCGAGGTTCGGCGGCTAACTCGGCGGTGTGTTTTGCCCTGGGCATCACCGAAATCAACCCGAGCCTGACCAACCTGCTGTTCGAGCGCTTCCTGTCCAAAGAGCGCAACGAGCCGCCGGATATCGACGTGGACTTTGAGCACGAACGCCGCGAAGAGGTGCTGCAATACGTGTTCCAGCGCTATGGCCGCACCCGTGCAGCCTTGACGGCGGTGGTCAGCAGTTACCACGCCACAGGCGCAGTACGCGATGTGGCCAAGGCCCTCGGGCTGCCGGCGGACCAGATCAACGCCTTGGCCGATTGCTGCGGGCGCTGGAGCGATGAGGCGCCGCCGTTGGAGCGCCTGCGTGAAACCGGCTTCGACCCGGACAGCCCACTGCTGCGCCGCGTCTTGACGCTTACCCAGCAACTGATCGGTTTTCCCCGGCACTTGTCCCAACACCCTGGCGGCTTTGTGATCAGCGAATACCCGCTGGACACCCTGGTGCCGGTGGAAAATGCGGCCATGGCCGAGCGCACCATTATCCAGTGGGACAAGGACGACCTCGACGCCGTCGGTTTGCTCAAGGTGGACATCCTCGCCCTGGGCATGCTCAGCGCGATCCGCCGCTGCTTCGATTTGCTGCGCCGGCATCGTCACCGGGACTTGAGCCTGGCCACGATTCCCAAGGAAGACCCGGCCACCTACGCCATGATCAGCAAGGCCGACACCATCGGTGTGTTCCAGATCGAGTCGCGGGCGCAGATGTCGATGTTGCCCAGGCTCAAGCCGCAGACGTTTTATGACCTGGTGATCGAGGTTGCCATTGTGCGCCCCGGGCCGATCCAGGGCGGCATGGTGCATCCGTATTTGCGGCGGCGGAACAATGAAGAGCCCACGACCTATCCGTCGCCGCAATTGAAAGCCGTGCTGGAGCGCACCCTGGGCATCCCGCTGTTCCAGGAACAGGTGATGCAAATCGCCATGGTCGCCGCCGACTACAGCCCCGGCGAAGCCGACCAGTTGCGCCGTTCCATGGCCGCCTGGAAACGCCACGGCGGCCTGGAGCCCCATCAGCAGCGCCTGCGCACCGGCATGCTCAAAAACGGCTACACCGAAGCCTTTGCCGCGCAGATTTTCGAGCAGATCAAGGGCTTTGGCAGCTATGGTTTTCCTGAGTCCCACGCCGCCAGTTTCGCCTTGCTGACCTATGCCAGTTGCTGGCTCAAATGCCATGAACCGGCGGCCTTCGCCTGCGCCCTGATCAACAGCTGGCCCATGGGCTTCTACAGCCCGGACCAGATCCTGCAGGACGCGCGGCGCCATCGCTTGCAGATCCGCCCCGTGGATGTGCAGGCCAGTGACTGGGACTGCAGCCTGGAGCCCATCGACGGCCAGCAACCGGCGATTCGCCTGGGTCTGCGCATGATCTCGGGGTTTCGCGAGGACGATGGGCGGCGTATCGAAGCGGTGCGTCAGCGTCGACAATTCAGCGACATCGCTGACCTGGACGCCCGCGCCGGCCTGGATGCACGTGCCCAGGCGCTGCTCGCGGACGCCGGGGCCTTGCGCGCCCTGGCCGGCAACCGCCATCAGGCGCGCTGGGACGTGGCCGGTGTGCATCAGCAACTGGGCTTGTTTGCCGGCCTGCCGAGCCCCGATGAAACGCGGGTGGCATTGCCCGAGCCCACGGTAGGCGAAGATTTGCACGCCGATTACGCTAGCCTCGGTACCACCCTGGGGCCCCATCCCCTGGCGTTGTTGCGCGCCGAGTTACGCCGGCGCCGCTGCCGCAGTTCCCAGGAGTTGCTGGCGGTGGAGCATGGACGCAACGTGAGCATCGCCGGGCTGGTCACCGGCCGCCAACGCCCAGGCACGGCGAGCGGCGTGACCTTTGTTACCCTGGAAGATGAGTTCGGCAACCTCAATGTGGTGGTCTGGCGCGACCTGGCCGAGCGTCAGCGCCAGGCGCTGGTAGGCTCGCGTTTGCTCAAGGTGGACGGCCGTTGGGAGGCGGTGGGTGAGGTGCGGCATTTGATCGCGGGACGCCTTACCGATTTGACGCCGCTGCTGGAGGGGATTGTGGTGCGCAGCCGGGATTTTCATTGAGTTCAGTAGTTTCTGCATTCCTGTGTATTCAAGATGAAACCATCCATCGCCGGCGCGCTCCAAAACTTGCGACTGTCTTGTCCCCGCACAGAGCCCAATCATGCAATTTTTATCCAACCCCCACGGCTGTGAAGGCTGGGCCGGCGAAATGGCCCAGCGGATTCGCACATTTGACTGGTCCAGCACCGACCTTGGCCCCTTGGATCAGTGGTCCACGAGCCTGGCGTGCACCGTGCAAATGATGCTGGCCTCACCCGTGCCGATGGTGATGCTGTGGGGGCGGGCGGGGTACATGATCTACAACGACAGCTATTCGGCATTTGCCGGCGGGCGCCATCCCTACCTGTTGGGTACACCGGTGGAACTGGGCTGGCCGGAAGTGGCCGAGTTCAATCGGCATGTGGTGGATACGTGCCTGGCGGGCGGCACCTTGTCGTTCAATAACAAGGAGCTGGTGCTATCGCGTCACGGCCAACCGGAAAGCGTATGGCTGGACCTGTATTACAGCCCCGTGGCCGGGGACAACCAACAGCCGGCCGGGGTGCTGGCGATTGTGGTGGAAACCACCGAACTGGTGAAGTCCGAGCGGGTGCGCCAGGAGCTCACCCATAATCTGGAGCAACGCGTGGCCGCTGAAGTGCAGGCGCGGTCGGCCGCCGAAGACCAGTTGCGCCAGTCACAGAAGCTGGAAGCGATTGGCGGCCTGACCGGTGGCGTGGCCCATGACTTCAATAACCTGCTGCAAGTGATCGCCGGCAACCTGCATTTGCTTGCCCGGCATGAACCGGACAACCCACAGGTGCAACGTCGCGTCACCGCCGCCATCGCCGCCGTGGAACGTGGGGCCAAGCTGTCCTCGCAACTGCTGGCCTTTGCCCGTCGCCAGCCCTTGTCGCCGGCGGTGTACAACCCGCAGCGCATCTACGCCGGCCTGGGCGAGCTGTTGCAACGGGCGTTGGGGGAAACCATTCATATCGACGTGCAATTGCCCCAGGATTCCTGGTGCATCAATGTCGACCGCAACCAGCTGGAAAACGCGTTGCTCAACCTGGCGATCAACGCCCGGGATGCCATGCAGGGCGAGGGCGTGATTCGTATCACCGGGGAAAACGTCATCCTCAACCCGGACGATTGCGTCGGTAAAAGCATCAAGCCCGGCGAATACGTGCGCCTGGCGGTGGCCGACACCGGCGTGGGCATGTCCGAGGCGACCCTCAAACGCGCATTCGAACCCTTCTTCACCACCAAGCGCGAAGGCCACGGCACCGGCCTGGGCCTGAGCATGGTGTTCGGTTTTGTGCGTCAAAGCGGCGGGCATGTGGACATGTGGAGCGAGGAGGGCAAGGGCTCGGTGGTACAGATGTATTTTCCCCACTGCCTGGAGCCTGAATGCTTCGACGACGACAGTGATGCGGATCCGCAAGGCAGCGGCCAGGAAACCATCCTAGTGGTCGAGGACAACGAAGGCGTACGCCTGACGGTGGTCGAGTTGCTGCAGCAGTCGGGCTATACCGTACTGACCGCCGAGGATGGTGACCGCGCGATGCAAGTGTTGCAGCGCGGCGTGTCGCCGGACCTGATCTTTACCGACGTGGTGATGCCCGGCCGGGTCAAGAGCACCGACCTGGCCACTTGGGCCCGCGCACAGAACCCGCCGGTGCCGGTGCTGTTTACCTCCGGCCACACCCGCGACATTCTGTCTTCCAATCATCTGCTCAGCGCCGATATTCACCTGCTGAGCAAACCCTACAGCCCCGATGCCCTGACCCAACGCGTGCGCAGGGTGCTAAGCGCAAGACAAGGTTGCCCATGACATCACCGCGCAACATCCCGCCGCTCACCGCCCAGCAAACGGGCTTCGTCAGGGTGCGTGGCGCCCGTGAACATAACTTGCGTAATGTCGATGTGGATATTCCCCGGGACGCCCTGGTGGTGTTTACCGGCGTGTCTGGCTCCGGCAAGTCGTCCCTGGCGTTTTCTACCGTGTATGCCGAGGCCCAGCGCCGCTATTTCGAATCGGTGGCGCCCTATGCGCGGCGCCTGATCGACCAGGTCGGCGTGCCGGATGTAGACAGCATCGAAGGCTTGCCGCCTGCTGTGGCCCTGCAACAGCAACGCGGTACACCCAGTGCGCGCTCGTCGGTGGGCAGTGTCACCACCTTGTCGAGCTTGATCCGCATGCTCTACTCCCGCGCCGGCCGTTATCCGAAAGGGCAGGCCATGTTGTACGCCGAGGACTTCTCGCCGAACCTGCCCCAGGGCGCGTGCCCGCAATGCCACGGCCTGGGCCGCGTGTATGAAGTGACCGAAGCGTTGATGGTGCCCGATCCGTCCTTGACCATCCGCCAGCGCGCAGTGGCGTCCTGGCCGTTGGCGTGGCAGGGCCAGAACCTGCGCGACATCCTCGTGACCCTGGGCTATGACGTGGACATCCCGTGGCGCGAGCTGCCCAAAAAGCAGCGCGACTGGATTCTGTTCACCGAAGAAACCCCCACCGTACCGGTGTACGCCGGCTTCACCCCGCAGCAGACCCGCGAGGCGTTGAAACGCAAGTTGGAGCCCAGTTACCAAGGCACCTTCAGCGGCGCTCGGCGCTATATCCTGCACACCTTCGCCCACACCCAAAGCGCGCTGATGAAAAAGCGTGTATCGCAGTTCATGCAAGGCAGTGCCTGCCCATTGTGCGAGGGCAAACGCCTGAACCAGGCGGCGCTGTCGGTGAAGTTTGCCGGGGTGGATATCGGCGAGTTGTCGCAACTGTCCCTGGCCCAATTGGCTGACTTGCTGCGGCCGGTGGCAGCGGGACAAGACACCATGAAGCTGTCGGTGGAAAAACGCCTGGCGGCCCAACGCATTGCCCAGGACCTGCTCGAGCGGGTCAATACGTTGATCGAGCTGGGCCTGGGTTATCTGTCCTTGGAGCGCAGCACGCCGACCTTGTCGTCCGGGGAGCTGCAGCGTCTGCGCCTGGCTACCCAATTGGGCTCGCAGTTGTTCGGCGTTATTTATGTGCTCGATGAGCCGTCGGCGGGTCTGCACCCGGCAGATGGCGAAGCGTTGTTCACTGCGCTTGATCGCTTGAAAGCCGCAGGCAATTCCCTGTTTGTAGTGGAACATGACCTGGAAACCATGCGCCGCGCCGACTGGCTGATCGACGTGGGCCCGGCTGCCGGTGAGCATGGCGGGCAAGTGCTGTACAGCGGGCCACCCGCAGGGTTGGCGGATGTCGAGGCCTCGCAGACCCGCGAATACCTGTTTGCCCAACCTCGCCCGACCAATGCGCCAAGCCGCGAGCCGGCCGGGTGGCTGACGCTCACAGGCGTGACGCGAAATAACCTTAAAGATTTGAACGTGGATTTCCCGCTGGGCTGTTTCACCGCGGTGACGGGTATTTCCGGCTCGGGCAAATCCAGCCTGGTCAGCCAGGCGCTGTTGGAGTTGGTGGGCACGGGCCTGGGGCGCGTGCTGGAAAGCGACGACGAACCGAGCCTGGAGGATGCCGCACCGCAAGCCAGTGGCGGGCGCATCAGCGCCGGGCTGGAACACATCCAGCGCCTGGTGCAGGTGGACCAGAAGCCCATCGGCCGCACGCCGCGCTCCAACCTGGCGACCTACACCGGGCTGTTCGACAACGTACGCAAGCTGTTCGCCGCCACGCCAGCGGCCAGGAAGCGCGACTACGATGCCGGGCAGTTCTCCTTCAACGTCGCCAAGGGCCGTTGCCCGAACTGTGAGGGTGAAGGTTTTGTCAGCGTCGAGTTGCTGTTCATGCCCAGCGTGTACGCGCCATGCCCGACCTGCCACGGCGCGCGCTATAACCCCGACACCCTGGCAATCAAATGGCAGGGTTTGAACATCGCCCAGGTGCTGGGGCTGACGGTGGAGCAGGCGGTGCAGGTGTTTGCCGAGCAGCCGGGCATCCTGCGTTCGTTAGTCGTGCTGCGCGATATCGGCCTGGGTTATCTGCGCCTGGGGCAGCCGGCTACCGAGCTGTCCGGCGGTGAAGCCCAACGCATCAAGCTCGCCACCGAACTGCAACGTAACGCCCGGGGCGCCACCTTGTATGTCTTGGACGAACCCACCACCGGCTTGCACCCCAAGGACGTCGATCGTTTGCTCAGCCAGTTGAATCATTTGGTGGAGGCAGGGCATACGGTGGTTGTGGTGGAGCACGAAATGCGCGTGGTGGCCCAAAGTGATTGGGTGATTGATATCGGCCCGGGGGCAGGGGACCTGGGCGGGAAGGTGGTGGCGTGCGGTACGCCCCACAAGGTTGCCAAGAGCAAACACAGCCGCACTGCACCTTATCTGGCCCAATCACTGATCTAACGGGTGCTGGTGTCCAAAATGTGGGAGGGGCAAACCCTGATGCCAGTCCTGTGGGAGCGGGCTTGCTCGCGAAAGCGGCAGGTCAGTCAACATCAATGTGTGCTGTGCCGACGTCTTCGCGAGCAAGCCCGCTCCCACATTAAGCAGTGTTAGTCAGTGAGGTTGTGCTGGATCTGCTCTTTGGCCAGCTTCACCACATTCTTCAGGGTAAACCCGAACTTCTCCTGCAACTTGGCCAGCGGTGCCGAGGCGCCGAAGCTGTTCATCACCACTTTGGCGCCGGTCTGCCCGACGTAGCGGTCCCACCCCAAGGGCCCTGCCTGCTCCACCACTACACGGGCTTTAACCGCAGGCGGCAGGACGCTGTCGCGGTAGGCTTGCTCTTGGTCTTCAAACAACTCCCAACTGGGCATCGACACCACGCGAGCGCCAATGCCTTGCTCTTTGAGCTGCTCATACGCGGCCACCGCCAGGCTGACTTCGCTGCCGGTGGCGATCAGGATGACCTCAGGTTGATCCGCGCCGGCCAACACATAGGCACCTTTGGCCGCACCTGAGGCGGCGGCATAGTGGTTGCGGTCGAGGGTCGGCAGTGCCTGGCGCGATAACACCATACAGCTGGGCCGATGGGTTTGTGCCAGTGCCACCTTCCACAGTTCCAGGGTTTCATTGGCATCGCCTGGGCGCAGGGTCAACAGCCCCGGGGTGGCGCGCAATTGGGTCAGGTGTTCGATAGGTTGGTGTGTCGGCCCATCTTCGCCGACGCCGATGGAGTCATGGGTAAACACGAAGATCACCGGCAACTCCATGATCGCCGCCAGGCGGATCGGCGGTTTCATGTAGTCGCTGAACACCAGGAAGGTCGAGGTGTACGGGCGTAGGTAGGACAGCGCCATGCCATTGGCAATCGCGCCCATGGCGTGTTCGCGGATACCGAAGTGCAGGTTGCGCCCGCTGTAGTCATCGGCGCTGAAACGCCCGGCACCGTCGAAGGTGAGGTTGGTCTTGGTCGAGGGCGACAGGTCTGCCGAACCGCCCAGCAGCCAGGGGATCTGTTGGGCGAAGGCATTCAATACCTCGCCGCCCGAGGCACGGCTGGCGACGCCTTTGGCATCGGCGGCAAAGTCTGGCAGGTGCGCTTGCCATTGTTCGGGCATTTCCCCGGCGCGCATGCGTTGCAGTTCATCGGCCCGTTGCGGGTCGAGGGCGGCCAGAGTCTGGTTCCATTCGGCAAACAGCGGTTCGGCACGTTCGTAAAGAGCATCGCGCAGCAGTGTGCGGGCCTCTTCGGGCACCAGAAAACTTGAATCCTGCGGCCAGCCATAGGCGGCCTTGGTCAGGCGAATTTCGTCCTCGCCCAGTGGCTCGCCATGGGCCGCAGCGGTGTTGTGTTTGTGCGGTGAGCCGTAGCCGATCACGCTGTCCACCACGATCAGGGTGGGAGCGCCGGTATTAGCCTTGAAGGTTTCCAGCGCCACGCTCAACGCCTGCAAGTCATTGGCATCGGTGACATGCACGGTGTGCCAGCCATAGGCCCGGAAGCGTTGGATCACGTCTTCACTGAACGCCAGCTCAGTGTGGCCCTCGATGCTGATGGTGTTGTTGTCGTAGATCCAGCACAGGTTATCGAGCTTCAAATGCCCGGCCAGGGACGCGGCTTCGCTGCTGATGCCTTCCATCATGTCGCCGTCACCGCACAGGGTGTAGACGTCGTAGTCAAACAGCACCTGGCCGTCGCGGTTGAAGCGCTCAGCCAGCCAGCGCTCGGCCATGGCCATGCCCACGCTGTTGGCGCAGCCCTGGCCCAACGGGCCGGTGGTGGTTTCCACGCCGGTGGTCATGCGGTACTCGGGATGGCCAGGGGTCTTGGAGCCGATCTGCCGGAACTGCTTGATATCGTCCAGGCTGACAGCCGGCTGGCCCGAGCGCTGGCCATGGGCATCGATCTCCACCACACCGGCCAGGTGCAACAGCGAATACAGCAGCATCGAGGCATGCCCCACCGACAATACAAAACGGTCACGGTTGGGCCAGTCGGGATGCTCGGGGTGATAACGCAGGAAGCGACTCCACAACGTATAACCCACCGGCGCCAGGCCCATGGGCGTGCCCGGATGGCCCGAGTTGGCCTTCTGCACGGCATCCATGGCCAGGGTGCGCAGGGTGTTGATGCATTGGGTGTCGGCAGCAGTGGCAACGTGATTCATAAAACCGTTCTCCCTGGGGTGGCGATCTACAGTTGAGGGCAGGGTGGGGCAAAGGTTTGATCCCATCGCATGCGCCGCGACGAACGGGATGCGATTGATCTCAAACATGACAAGACCGGTTGGAATGGGCTAGCTTCAAGGGCGTAGACCATCGATCAATCTGTGGAGGTACGCCATGCCAGTGAAACACGACCTGTATCAGGACTTGGGGTTGAGCAAGGAAGTTGTTCACGAACGCAGGGCGCAGGACAAACGGTTGGATTCGTTGCTCACCCAATATGATGCTGCCGACGGGGAGGTGCTGGCGGCGGAAAAAGCCAGTGCCAGCGATGAGGAGGTGGAAAAGCTTAAGAAGAAACGGCTATTGGTCAAAGACGAAATTGTGGGGCGGCTGGGTTGAGCAATCCCTCGCCACACATTTGGAATGTGCACATTTGTTCAGAATTGTTTGGAGGACAAGTGCCGTTTCACTCCTTATGATGCGCCCCGTCCACTCGGCTCTGGGGCTTGTTGCGGCGCAAGGATTGCGTTGTTGAGCCGGGTGGGCATCCTCAGAATTCATGCAACACAGGGCTGAATCGGTCGGGATGGAAATGCTGCCTGTGGGAGCTGGCTTGCCTGCGATGGCGGCCTCCCAGCCGACGCCTATCCACCTGACACCCCATAATCCAAATGTGGGAGCTGGCTTGCCTGCGATAGCGGCCTGTCAGCCAACACCTATCTACCTGACACTCAGAGATCAAACTGTGGGAGCGGGCTTGCTCGCGAAGGCGGCCTTGCAGGCAACACAGTTGGATGGTGTACATATCCATTGCTACGGTAACGGCCACTTAGGGTTCCGCCCTGACGGCGGCTCACTTTTGAACAGCGCAAAAGTAAGCAAAACGCTCTTGCCCCACCACTCGGCACCTCGCTTGGGCTCGGTGTGCCCGTAATCCGCCAGTGATTTGGGGGGCCGCCGCCACGCGCCATCCATGGCGCGGGGCGGCTAAACCGGCATCCCTGCCGGTTTACCCCCCAAATCCCTGTCGAATTCCGGCCAGCGTGGTTTAACGGGGCGCCTGAGATCAAGATCACAAGCAGATCAAGAGCCAGATCAAGAGCGACTCGCTTCGCATCGTGGTTACCATTAAGGCCGTGGCGCCTGGCGTTCAGTCATTTCAACAGCGTTTCAACGCATATATCCATAGAGCGCTGCTGCGTCTGCTGATACAACTGCAACTCATCAATCGTCCTGCGCCCCAGCGCCTGTTCGAAGGCCGCTCGGTTGGAGTTGCCCGCGTAGTGACTCTGCGCCCCATCCCCCAGGTTTGACTGGAAAATCCCCGCCGCACTGACCGGCAGAAAATCCTCGTACACCAGCGGTTCCACCGCCACATGGCCGGCGTTGACCAGCCCCTCCAATGTGCGGGGCTGGTCGGCCTGGCTGCGTGCTGCCAGGCCTTTATCGGTGACGAAGTAGCGAAAATACGCCAAGCCCTGTTCGCGCATGTGCGGGTAGTTATCGGGGAAGGCGTGAAAGTGCTGCTCCATCAAGTGCACATAGCGTTCGGCGTTGGCTTCATTGGGGAAGGTGCCGAGTTCGTCGCGGGCGGCGTTCAGCAGTTGGTCGTACAGGGCGCGGCCTTTGGGCGTGAGCGCGACGCCGCGTTGTTCGATTTCGCCGAAGCG
Source organism: Pseudomonas sp. FJ2-5-13 (assembly GCF_029201605.1). Lineage (NCBI taxonomy): Bacteria > Pseudomonadati > Pseudomonadota > Gammaproteobacteria > Pseudomonadales > Pseudomonadaceae > Pseudomonas > Pseudomonas sp. FJ2-5-13. The sequence continues at coordinate 3,343,809 of NZ_CP104045.1, read as the reverse complement.
CGCACTGTGGCTGCCGTGGGCGTCGGTGAAGGCGATGGGTTCGTCCAGGGCCTTGAAGCTGGTCTGGCGCAGCAGGATCGGGCACTGGCGCCGGGGTGGGCCTTCGATCACGGCTTTGGGGGTGATGCCTTTGCCGGGCATGGCGGCCTGCACCTGGTCGATGTCCAGGGTGCGTGGGGTGAGGTGGTTGATGTGCGGGCCCTTGAAGGCGACGACGTCGGCGATCAGGCGGTGCTGGTCGCTGAGTTGCTGGTACTGGGCGCCGGTGACCGTGGCTGTGTGGTGCCAGCGGAACGTCTCCAGGGCCTGGCGGATAAAGGCCTCGGCGTCGCTGGCATTCAAGCCGCCTTGGGTTTCTGCTTGTTCGATCAAGGCCAAGGCCTCGGCGGTAAAGATCGAGCGCTTGGCCAGGGCGCTTTCGGCGAAGGCGCGCAGGTCGGGGTTTTCGATCAGTTCCAGGCGCAGCAATGAGGTGAACACGCGAAACGGGCTGGTTTGCAGCGCGTGTTCATGTACGGCGCGAAAGGCGGTGGAGTGCACGGGCACGCCGGCGGGGGTGAGGTCGTAGTAGCCCACCGGTTGCATGCCCATCACCGCGAATAAACGGCTGATGGTTGCCAGTTCCGCAGCGGTGCCCAGGCGGATGGCGCCGTGGCGTTCCATGTCCAGGCGCTGGATTTCGCCGGTACGTTGCAGGTGGTGCGCCAGGGCCGGTTCGCTGTCGAGCACGCGGGCATTGGTCTCGGCCACCAACTCCAGCAGCGCGCCATACAAGGGCACTTCATCTCGATACATGTCGGACATGGCCTTTGAAAAGCCCTTGCGGATCTCATCGGGGCTGACATGGGCGGTGGCGTGCATAGAAAAATTCCTGATGACTGGAGCGATGAACGTGGCCTTTGCCTGATTTTGTTGAGCCGCCGGCTGGCTTGCAAACGAAGATTCCTCTGGACTTCATTCTGCAAATGAATGAGTTGACCCTGCGTCCAAGTCTTCATGTGCAAGCGGGCGTCATTGCGCTCTACACTGCGCCTCACTGTGTAGGTGAAGGAGGACCCGATGACGGCCAAACCCGCAACCAACCTGCTGGGCACCATTGAAGGCCAGCGCCTGGCAACGCAACACGCCGAGCGGTGGCGCGAGTGGGGCCCGTACTTGAGTGAACGCCAATGGGGCACGGTGCGCGAAGACTACAGCGCCGACGGCGACGCCTGGGCCTACTTCCCCCATGAGCATGCACGCAGCCGCGCCTATCGGTGGGGCGAGGACGGCTTGGCCGGTTTCAGTGACAAGGCCCAACGCTGGTGCCTGGGCCTTGCGTTGTGGAACGAGCGCGACGCAATCCTCAAGGAGCGCCTGTTCGGCCTCAACAACGCCGAAGGCAACCACGGTGAAGACGTCAAGGAACTGTACTTTTTCGTCGATGGCGTGCCGAGCCATGCCTACATGCGCATGCTCTACAAATACCCCCATGCGGCCTTTCCGTACGCCGACCTGATCGCCGAAAACGCCCGTCGTGGGTTGACGGATACCGAGTATGAAATCCTCGATACCGGTGTGTTTGCAGACAACCACTACTGCGACATCTGCGTCGAATATGCCAAGCATCAGCCCGACGATATCTTCATGCGCATCACCGTGCATAACCGTTCGGACCAACCCACACGCCTGCAGGTACTGCCCCAGCTCTGGGCGCGCAATGACTGGAGCTGGACGCTCGATGCACCCAAGCCCAGCTTGACGCTGGACGGTGAGCGAGTGCTGGCTCGTCATCATGAACTCGATGATCGCCACCTCAGCGCCTGGGGCCAGGAGGGGGGGCAATGGCTGTTCTGTGAAAACCAGACCAACCGACCCAAACTGGACGGGCAACCGGCGCCGGGGCCGTTCAAGGATGGCATTAACGATTACGTGGTGGGCGGGGTTGAGTCGGCCATTCGCCGGGACGCGGGCACCAAAGTGGCCGCGCATTTCACCCTTGAACTGGCGGGCCAGGAAAGCAAAACCCTTTACCTGCGCTTTGCGCCTGTGGACTCGCCCGATGTCAATGCGCGCAAGCTGTTCGAACAGCGCCGCCAGGAGGCCGATGTCTTCTACGCGGTCTTGCAACAGGGCCTTACCGATGACGATGCGCGCAATGTGCAACGCCAGGCCCTGGCAGGCCTGCTGTGGTCCAAGCAGTTGTACTATTTTGACGTGAACCAGTGGCTCGACGGTGACCCGGCCCAGCCGGCGCCACCGCCCGAGCGCTTGCACATCCGCAATACCCATTGGCGGCACCTGTCCAACTTCGACATCCTCTCCATGCCCGACACTTGGGAGTACCCGTGGTACGCCTCCTGGGATCAAGGTTTCCAGGCAGTGGCCATCGCGCTGATCGATCCTGGTTACGCCAAGCAACAGCTGTTGTTGCTGGTAAAGGACCGCTTCATGCACCCCAACGGCCAATTGCCGGCCTATGAATGGCGCTTTGACGACGCCAACCCGCCCGTGCATGCCTGGGCCAGCTGGCGCGTGTATCAGCAGGACAAGGCGCTGACCGGCGTGGGTGACATGGATTTTCTGGAGCGGATCTTTCACAAACTGTTGTTGAATTTTTCCTGGTGGGTCAACCGCAAGGACGCCGAGGGCCGCAACCTGTTCCAGGGCGGTTTCCTGGGCCTGGACAACATCGCCTTGTTCGACCGTTCGGCCACGTTGCCGCCGGGCTACCAGTTGGACCAGGCCGACGGCACCGCCTGGGTGGCGGCCTATGCCCTGGACCTGATGCGCATCGGCCTGGAGCTGGCCAAGCGTAATGCGGTGTACGTGGACATTGCTGTGAAGTTTTTCGAGCACTTTCTCTACATCGCAGGCGCCATCAACCGCGTCGATGACAGCGCCGAAGGCTTGTGGGATGAGCAGGACCAGTTTTTCTACGACGTGCTGCACCGCCCTGATGGCCAGAGCGAACCGGTGCGCCTGCGCTCCATCGTCGGGTTAATGCCGCTGTTCGCGGTGCTGGTGCTGGAACAGCGCGAGCACGAAGGCCTGGAAGGGCTGCGCGAGCGCCTGCTGGGTTTTATGCATCATCGGCCAGACCTGGCCAGGCTGGTTTCGCGCTGGACCGAGCCGGGGCAGGGTAACCGCCTGTTGCTGGCGCTGCTGCGCGGTGAACGCACCAAGGATTTGCTGCGGCGCATGTTGGATGATCAGGAGTTCTTGTCGGCCTTTGGCGTGCGCGCCCTGTCCAAGGCCTTCGCTGAGCAGCCCCTGGCGCTGAAGATGAATGGCGACACCCTGTGTGCCAGTTACCAACCCGGTGAATCCGACTCACGCTTGTACGGCGGCAACTCCAATTGGCGCGGGCCGCTGTGGATGCCGGTGAACTACATGTTGATTGAATCGTTGCGCGAGTTTCATCGCTATTACGCGGAGCATTTTTCCGTGGAGTACCCGACGGGCAGTGGGTATCTGGCGTCACTGGAGGAGGTGGCTGACAGCCTCAGCGAGCGGCTGACGCGGTTGTTTCTCAGGGATGAAAACGGGGTGCGGCCGTCGATGGCGGGGTATGCGCAGTTGCAGGAGGACCCGGCCAGCCGTGACCTGGTGTTGTTCCATGAGTATTTTCATGGGGAGACAGGGCGAGGGTTGGGGGCTTCACACCAGACCGGCTGGAGTGCATTGGTGGCGTTACTGCTGCAACCAAAACCCTGAGCAATCCACAAACCAAATGTGGGAGCGGGCTTGCTCGCGAATGCGGTGGTTAAGTGCCTGATGCATTAGCTGACACTGCGCATTCGCGAGCAAGCCCGCTCCCACAGGGATTCAGGGTTGCCCGTGAATCAGGAAGGGAACAGCTCGCTCAGCTTCATCGCCAGCATCATGTCGCCTTCGGTGCGCAGCTTGCCGCCCATGAAGGCCTGCATGCCGTCGGTGGAACCGCTGACGATGCCTTCCAGGGTCTCGCTGTCCATCACCAGGGTGACCTGAGCGTCAGGGTTTTCACCTTCTTTAAGCTCGCAGGTCTGGTCCTTGACCACCAGCGAGAAATTCTTGGTGTCGTCGATACGGAAACCGAATACCAGGTCCAAGCCTACGGAAGCGCCTGGGTTGAATTTGGCTTTCATTGCTTCTACTGCTTGAGCTACGTCAGTCATGGTTTCGATCCTTAAGGGTAGAGTCCAGTGACCTTGGGGTCACGGTTGGCCGCAGTTCATCGGAAAGTGATGAGCTGCGGCGCCTTCAACAGTTGCAAGTGGGCGTGACTGTTGAAGGAAGCCAGTGCCACCTCGCGACCACGGAACTTCAATTGGTTGAGCGAGGTGTTAACAATTTGCCAGTTCATGTCGAAGGCCTGGGCGGCAGGCATTCGGGTAATCAGGTGGAGCAGGGCGGTGATGGTGCCGCCGGAGGTGAATACGGCGATTTTGTCGGTGTGGTTCGCGGCGTCAAGGATGCGCTGCAAGCCACCCTGGACCCGCTCGACAAACCCCAGCCAGCTTTCCAGCCCCGGTGGATCATAGGTGCCGGCCAGCCAGCGTTCGATGATGAGGGCGAAAATGCGCTGGAACTCGCTGCGGTTCTGCGGGCCATTGCGCAGGATGTGCACGGCATCCGGTTCACTGCCGAGCAGGTCGGGCAACAGGCCGCGAATAATCGCTTCGCCGTCGAACTCGTTGAACGCGCTGTCTGTTTCCAATGCTGGCACCGGCAAGCCCAGGGCGCGGTACTGATCGAACGTGGCGCTGGCGGTGTGCTGCTGGCGACGCAGGTCGCCGGCGATGCAGCGGTCAAAGGCAATGCCCAGGTCTGCCAGGTGGCGACCGAGCACTTGCGCTTGTTCCACACCAACGGGCGAGAGGACGTCATAGTCGTCTGCACCGAAGGAGGCCTGGCCATGTCGAATCAGATAAATGCTGCCCACGTCCGTTTTCCCGGTACGTTGAAAGTCTGGCGAGGTTATGAGGATGCCTGCGAGCTGTCAATGAAAAAACATACGCTTGTTTTAAAAGCGCGTTGGAGCCCGCCTGCTGGCGGTTTGATCACTGGCTCCTTCGCGGTGGCGTCGGTATGCTGGGGCCATCCGCGCCTGGCGCAGTGCTTTTTTTAAGGAGACATATGGATTTTCTGGCCGAATACGCGAGCTTTCTGGCGAAGACCGTCACCCTGGTGGTCGCTATTCTGGTGGTACTGATCAGCTTTGCAGCACTGCGCAGCAAAGGTCGTCGTAAATCCGCCGGCCAATTGCAGGTCAGCAAGCTGAATGATTTTTACAAGGGCTTGCGCGAGCGCCTGGAGTCGAGCCTGCTCGACAAAGACCAGCTCAAGGCCCTGCGCAAGTCCGAAAGTAAAGCCGAAAAGAAGAAAGACAAGAAGAAGCCCGAGGCCAAGCCACGGGTATTCGTGCTGGATTTCGACGGCGACATCAAGGCCTCGGCCACCGAAAGCCTGCGCCATGAAATCACCGCACTGCTGAGCCTGGCCACGCCCAAGGACGAAGTGGTGCTGCGCCTGGAAAGCGGCGGCGGCATGGTGCACAGCTATGGCCTGGCCTCTTCGCAACTGGCGCGTATTCGCCAGGCCGGCGTGCCATTGACGGTGTGCATCGACAAAGTGGCGGCCAGCGGCGGCTACATGATGGCGTGCATCGGCGAGAAAATCATCAGCGCACCGTTCGCCATTCTCGGCTCCATTGGCGTGGTGGCGCAGTTGCCCAACGTCAATCGCCTGCTGAAAAAGCACGATATCGACTTTGAAGTGCTGACGGCCGGTGAATACAAGCGCACGCTCACCGTGTTCGGCGAAAACACCGAGAAGGGCCGGGAGAAGTTCCAGGAAGACCTGGACATTACCCACCAGTTGTTCAAGAACTTCGTTTCGCGTTACCGCCCACAGTTGGCGATTGACGAGGTGGCGACCGGTGAAGTGTGGCTGGGCGTCGCCGCCCTCGACAAGCAACTGGTCGATGAGCTGCAAACCAGCGACGAATACCTGGCGACCAAGGCAAAAACTGCCGAAGTGTTCCACCTGCACTATGCCGAGCGTAAGAGCCTGCAAGAGCGCGTTGGCCTGGCGGCCAGCGGTTCGGTGGACCGGGTGCTGTTGACTTGGTGGAGCCGCTTGACCCAGCAGCGGTTCTGGTAAGCCAGTACTGAAAACCAGGTAATCCCTTGTGGGAGCGGGCTTGCTCGCGAATGCGGTATATCAGTCAATAGATTTGCTGGCTGACACTCCGCATTCGCGAGCAAGCCCGCTCCCACATTGGTTTTCGGCCATGTCAGGTCAAACGGGGTTTAATCGAGTCCGCCAACTGCGTAAGGATCAGGCAGCACGACACCGCCCCCGCATCCAGCACCCCCAGCGAACGCTCACCCAAACGACTGGCCCGGCCAATCTTGGCCACCAGGTCCTTCGTCGAATCCCGCCCCTGAGAAGCAGCGCTTTTCATCGCTTCGAGCGCATCGTTGAACGACGCTCCCGACGCCTGCGCCCGTTCAAAAGCCTCCACCGCCGGGATCAACGTATCCATCAAGCACTTGTCGCCCACGCCCGCTTCGGTGATGTCCTGCAACGAGGTCAAGCCGCCGCGCAGCAGGTGAGCAAAGGTGGCGGCGTCGATGTCTTCACGGCCGCGCACTTCGTCGGCCATGCCGATAAACAGGCTGCCATACAACGGCCCCATGGAGCCGCCGATGCCTTCCATCAGGCTCAGGGTCAGTTCGTCCAGGGCTTCGGCCAGGGTCAGTTGGCGGCCTTGGATCGTGCGGCCGCAATGGGCAAAGCCCTTGGCCATGTTGATGCCATGGTCGCCGTCGCCTATGGCGCCGTCGACTTCGCTGAGGTACTCACGGTTGGCCACGATCACGCTGACCAGGTCGGCGACGATGGCGCTGCCGTCATGGGTGGAAAAATGCTGGCTCATGGTTCACTCCGCCTGGGTCATGCCGATGGAGCGGCAGGGTTGGTCGATCAGGGTTTTCAGCTCGGCGTCGAGGCCGAGCAGGGTCAAGGTCACGCCCATCATCTCCAGGGACGTGAAGTAGTTGCCCACGTAGCAACGGTGAATCTTCAAACCTTTGGCCTTGAGCTGTTTTTCCACCTCTGCGTAGAAAATATACAACTCCATCACCGGGGTGGCGCCCAGGCCTGAGACCAGCACCACCACGCTGTCGTCCTGGTTGAAATCGCGGTCGGCGAGGATCGGCGCCAGCATGCGCTCGGCCATGGCGGCGGCCGGCTCAATCGGGACGACTTCAATGCCCGGCTCGCCATGATGGCCGATACCCAATTCCATCTGGCCGTCGGGAATCTGAAAGTTGGGCTTGCCCACCGCGGCGATGGTGCACGGTGTAAGGCCGATACCAATCGAGCGGCAGTGGTCGACGGTTTTCTGTGCCACCCGAATCACGCCGTCCAGGTCGTAATGCTGGGCAGCGGCGGCACCGCCGATCTTCCACATGAAGATCTCCCCGGCCACGCCGCGACGCTTGGCGATGTCGGCCTTGGGCGCGGACGCCACGTCGTCGTTGGCGACCACCGTACGGATGCGCATGTCTTTGCTGGCGGCCATTTTCATCGCCAGCTTCACGTTCATGTTGTCGCCCGCGTAGTTGCCATACAGGCAGGCAACGCCTGCACCATGGTCGGCAGCGCGGAAGGCGTCGAAAAAGCTTTTGGCGGTGGGCGAGGAAAAAATCTCGCCGACGGCCACCGCATCCACCAGGCCTGGGCCTACATAACCGAGAAACGCCGGCTCATGCCCGGAGCCGCCGCCGGTGACAATGCCAACGCGGCCTTGGGCGGATGGCCTGGCCTTGACGATGACCCGTGGGTTGGTTTCGTACTGACGCAGTTCAGGGTGCGCGACCAGGATGCCGCGCAGCATGTCTTCGACCACTTGGTCGGGATCGTTGATGACTCGATTCATAACGCGGGTTCCTGTGTTCTTGTTCTAAGGGGCGGCACTATTCCCCTGTGGGAGCTGGCTTGCCTGCGATGGCGGTGTGTCAGTTGGCGCATTTTTACCTGGTGCACCGTCATCGCAGGCAAGCCAGCTCCCACAGGGTTGTGTGTTGTCGCTGCAATCAGGGTTCGAGCACAACCTTCAGCGATTTATCGCCGCGCTCCATCACCGCAAACGCCTCCTTGAAATCCGCCAGCGCAAACTTGTGGGTCACCACGTCGCGCATGTCGATCTTGCGGTTGCCGATAAAGTCGATGGCCCTGGGGTACATATACGGCCCCAGGTGCGAGCCGAGAATATCCAGCTCCTTGCGGTCGCCGATGATCGACCAATCCACCGTAGCCTCGTCATTGAATACGCTGAATTCCACAAAGCGTCCCAGCTTGCGCAGCATTGCCAGGCCCTGGTTCACCGCCTTGTGGTGCCCGGTCGCTTCGATATAGATGTCGCAGCCGTAGCCATCGGTGATCTCGCGGATCTTCGCCAACACATCGACTTCGGCCGGGTTCCACACTTCGTCGGCGCCCATCCGCAGGGCGAGGGCGGCGCGTTCGGGTTTCATGTCCAGCACGATGAGCTTTTTGGGGTTGCGCAACCGCACCGCACCGATGATGCCAAGGCCCAGGGTGCCGGCGCCGGCAACCACCACGATGTCGTCATGGTCGACGTTGGCGCGCTCCGCTGCGTGCAGCGAGCAGGCCAAGGGTTCGATCAGGATCGCTTCATCGGGGGCGATGGATTCCGGCACTTTGTGGATGATGCCTTCCTTGGTGAAGATCATGTATTGGGCCATGGCGCCCTGCACATTGTTCTGGAAGCCATACAGGTCGTGCTTCTGGCACATCCAGTACTGGCCGTGGTTACAGAAGCGGCAGCCCCAGCACGGCACGATCTGCTCGGAGATCACCCGGTCACCCACGGCCACGCCACGCTTCTCGGCGCCTGGTCCAAGGGCGACCACGCGGCACACGAACTCATGGCCGGGGATCATCGGTGGTTTCACGTAGCGCGGTTGCTCGGCATCGCCCCAGAACGACGGCGCGCCGCGATAGGTCTTGATATCGCCCATGCAAATGCCGCACAGCTCGACCTTGGTGAGGATCTCGTCGGGGCCGGGGGTGGGCACGTCGACGGTTTCCAGGCGGTAGTCTTCCGGGCCGTGGCAGACCACGGCCTGCATGGTTTTCGGGATGCTTGGGGCGAGTTGTTCAGGTGTGCGTTCGGTGACGGTGGACATGACAAAACCTCACGACATAACGATGAATTACTGAATGCTGTAGCCGCCGTCGATCACCATGTTGGCACCGGTGATCATCTGCGCGGCATCGCTGAGCAGGTACAGCGCCAGCCCGGCGATTTCTTCCGGCTGGGCAAAGCGCCCCGCCGGGATCTGCAATTTGGCCCGTTCACCCACCTCGCCGGCCCAGGCTTTTTTGCCCAGGGCGGTTTCGACGATGGTGGGGGAGATGGCGTTGACGTTCACCTGCGGCGCCCACTCCATGGCCAACACTTTGGTCATGCCGACGATCGCGGCTTTGCTGGCGCAGTAGGCGACGTGACGGTCCAGGCCAATCACGGCGGCCTGGGACGCCAGGTTGACGATGCGCCCGCTGCCTTGGGCGAGCATATGTCTGGCACAGGCCTGGGCCACGAAGAAACTGGCCTTGAGGTTGATGTCCAGGGTGGTGTCCCAGGCGCTTTCGCTGACCTCGATGGCCTTGTCCAGCAGCACTACACCGGCACTGTTGATCAGGTAATCCAGGCGTTGGAAATTCGCGAATACACGGTCGATGGTGGGTTGTATCTGGCCGACCTGGCCGAGGTCGACGGCAATGCCCAGGTGCCCGGCACCCAGGCTAGCGGCCACCTCGACCACGGCCGCGTCGCGGTCCAGCAGCGCCACCCGGGCGCCGCGTTCCGCCAGCAAGGTGGCGCAGGCCAGGCCGATGCCGGCGGCGCCACCAGTGATCACCGCGCAACGACCGCTGAGGTCGAAGGCTTGGTTCCAGAAACCAGACATGAGTAACTCCCGTTACAGATCAAAAGGTAGAACGCGGTCCAATGTGGGAGCTGGCTTGCCTGCGATTGCATCGACCCGGTCTACCTGATGTACCGAGGTGCCCGCATCGCAGGCAAGCCAGCTCCCACAGTTGACTGTGTTTCAAGCCACTGACTACTTACCGCCGCTGACTTGCTTGTACAGCGCATCCGCATTGGCATTGGTCACCGGCACCCAGGGCAGGATGTAGTTCTTGGCCGTGCCGTCGGCCCATTTCACATCCTTGGCATAGCGCTCCCAAATCACCGATTGCGGCTTGTAGTCCTTGCCGGCCAGGGCGCGCAGTGCCACGTCCAGCGCGCCTTGGGACTGGGCCTGGGCGTCCTGCAGGAAGGTGGTGACTTCGTCCTTTTTCGCCGCCTGGATCGCATCCGGCATGCCGTCGATGGAGGTGACGGGCACGTCCTTGGACGTAAGGCCATGGGACTTGAGGGCCTGTACGGCGCCCAGGGCCATGTCGTCGTTCTGAGCGATCACACCGTTGATGCCTTTGGGGTGGGCGTTGAGCCAGTCTTCGGTGAGGGTCATGGCCTGGGCGCGGTCCCAGTTGGCGGTTTTCTTTTCGATGATCTTGATGTCCGGGTGTTTGCCCAGCACTTCCAGCTCGCCTTTTTCCCGGTCGATCTGGGCTGACTGGCCAATCGGGCCCTGGATGATCACCACGTTGCCCTTGCCATTGAGTTTGTCGACCATGGCCTGGGCCTGCAGGCGGCCACCTTCCACGTCGTCGTTACCCACATACGGCACGCTGGCATCGGCTACTTTCGTATTGGAGGCGATGACCACCACGTCGTTGCTCATGGCGGCCTTGACGGTGCCAACGCCGGCCTTGGTATCAATCGGCACGAACAGGATCGCGTCGTAGCGTTGGGTCACCATGTTTTCGATCTGGTTGTTCTGGGTCAGGGCGTCGTAGTTGCCGTCGAACACGGTCAACTGCACGGTGCCATCCTTGACCGCCGGGTGTTCTTTGAGCTCGCGGACCCAGTTCTGCATGAACTGGCCCTTGAGGCCATAGACGGCTGCGCCGATCTTGTAGGGCTTGCCATCGGCGGCCAGGGCGATGCTGCTGGCGAGCAGGGAGAGGGCCGCCGCGGCGGCCAGGGTGGTACCCAGTTTCATAAGTAGAACTCCGGTTATTGTTATGGGTCGTTCTTCAGCGTTTCTTCTTGCGCCACACGTCGATCAGGACTGCGAACACGATGATCAGGCCCTTGGCGACCTGCTGGTAATAGGAGGACACGCCGAGCAGGTTCAGGCCGTTGTTGATCACGCCGATCAACAGTGCCCCGAACAAGGTGCCGACAATGCTGCCGGTACCGCCCGACAGGCTGGTGCCGCCGATCACCACTGCGGCAATCGCGTCCAGCTCATAGGAAACCCCGGCCTGGGGCAGGGCTGAGGTGGTGCGTGCCGACAGCACCACGCCGGCCAACCCGGCGAGCAGGCCCGAGACCACGTACACCGAGAACATCACTTTGCGCACGCCAATGCCGGAGGTGCGCGCGCTTTTTTCATTGCCGCCCACCGCGTACACATAACGGCCATAGGTTGTGTAGCGCAGCACCATCCAGAAAATCAGCGCGACCACGGCGAAGATAATGATCGGCACGCCCACCGGGCCGACCTTGCCGATGCCCAGGGCCAGGTAGGTGTCGGGCAGGTCGGTGATCGGGCTGCCGTCGTTGAGAATAAAGGTCATGCCCCGGGCGATGCTGAGCATGCCGAGGGTGGCCACAAACGGCGGGATCGACAGGTTGGCGATCATAAAACCATTGACCACCCCGAGCATCGCGCCGGCAAACATCCCCGCGCTGACCGCCGCCAACAGGCCGTAACCCTGGGTGGCGACCATGGCGCTGCACAAACCGGCGAACGCCAGAATCGACCCCACCGACAGGTCGATGCCCTTGGTCAGGATCACGTAGGTCATGCCAACGGCGAGAATGCCGTTGATGGAGGTCTGGCGCAGGATGTCCATCCAGTTGCGCCAGGTCATGAAATATTCGCTGGAAAACGCCATCACCACGCACAGCAGGATAAACACCAGCGGCAGGCCGAAGCGGTCGAGGGACAGGCGCAGGCGGTTGCGCGGCGCGGCGGTAACGGGGGCGACGATGGTTTTGGCATTCATGAGGCAAGACTCAACAAGGCTTCCTGGGAAAGGGCGGTGTCGGTGCTGACGGTGACCAGCCGGCCGCCTTTGAAGACGGCGATGCGATCGCTCAAGTGCAGCAGCTCCGGGGCTTCCGACGACACCACGATGGCTGCGCCGCCGGCGCGCACGAACTGGTCGAGCAGGTGGTAGATCTCCTGTTTGGCGCCTTCGTCGATGCCGCGGGTGGGTTCATCGCAGAGCAGGCACACCGGCTCGGTGGACAGGCATTTGGCGAGCACCACCTTTTGCTGGTTGCCGCCGCTCATGGACGCCACCGGCAGCTCCAGGGAGCTGGTCTTGATCTGCAGGCGCTTGACCATGTCTTCGGCCAGTTGCGCTTCCTTGCGTGCGTTGATCAGCGACCAACTCGACAGGCGCTTATAGGCCGACAGTGCAATGTTGGACAGGATGCTGCCGGTCAGCACCAGGCCGCTGTCCTTGCGGTCTTCGGTGACCAGCGACATGCCGGCGTCGATGGTTGCCTTGGGCTGGCCGATGGGCATGGGTTTGCCTTGCAAGGTAACGCTGCCGGAATCCGCCACGGTCAGGCCGTAGATGCAATTGAGGAATTCACTGCGCCCGGAACCCATCAGCCCATAAATGCCGAGGATCTCGCCACGGCGCAGTTGCAGGCTGATGTCGTGGAACTCGCCGTTGCGGCTCAGGTTATCGACTTGCAGGCAGGTGCTGGCCGCACATTCGCGGCCGACCTTGTGGTCGATGCGCGTCAGTTCCTGGCCGACAATGCCGCGCACCAGGTGGTCGCGGTCGATATCGGCCATGCGCCCGCTTTCCACAAAGGCGCCATCGCGGAAGATGCTGTAGTCATCGGCGATCTGCGCCAGTTCGCTCAGTCGATGGGACACGTACACGATGCCGGCACCGCGCGCGGTAAGGCGGCGAATGGCCTTGAACAGGGTTTCGGCCTCGCGCTCGCCGATGGCCGAGGTGGGCTCGTCCATGATCATCACCTGGCAGTCATGGCTGAACGCCTTGGCGATTTCCACCAGTTGCATCTGCGCCACGCTCAGGCGGTGCATGGGGCTGGTGGCGTCGACGTCGAACTCCAGGCTTTCGAGCAGTTCGCGGGTGCGGCGGTTGAGGGCCTTGCTGTCGACGATGCAACCGGCGCGGCGCGGTTCGCGGCCCAGCCAGATGTTTTCGGCGACGGTCATGTAGGGGATGGGTTCGAGCTCCTGGGTGATCATCGCGATCCCCGCCGCCAAGGCTTCACTTGGGCGATTGAACTGCACCGGTGCGCCGTTGAGCAGGATGCTGCCAGCGTCACGCTGGGTGATGCCCATCAGGATGCTCAGGAAAGTCGACTTGCCGGCGCCATTGCCGCCGCACAGGGCGTGGACGCTACCGGCGCGCAGGGCAAGGCGCCCGTCACGCAGGGCGGGCACCCCGGCATAAGCCTTGGCGACATGTTCAGCCTGGAGCAGTAATGGCGTGGCCATCGGCGTGTCCTCGTGCTGTGAATTCTTATTAGGTCGCACAGTCATGTTTCGCTGTGATCATATGTGTATCAAATGAAATTCTGATCAGTCAATCTCTTTCATTTAAAAGGTGTGATTCTCATCTTCGAGCCGTTGATTGCCGTTATATAGGGCTTTGACTGGCGGGTCAGCTAAATCTCGCTTGACATGAAGGGGTGAATGCTTGCGAAATGCGTGAGAGTTATTTCACTAAGTGATCATTTGATCAGTGGAGCCAAGCGCTATGAACACACCTTTCCCGGTGGCTATCGGATGTGATGAAGCGGGTTTTGAGCTCAAAGAGCTGTTGAAGCGCCATATCGAGGGGTTGGGATACCCGGTGACCGACTTCGGTACGCATTCCATGGCGCCGGTGCTGTACCCGGACATCGCCCTGGCCGTGGCCACGGCCATCAATGCCGGGCAACAGCGCCTCGGTGTGCTGGTGTGCGGCACCGGGATTGGCATGGCCATCTCGGCCAATAAGGTGCTGGGCATTCGTGCGGCCCAGGCCCATGACACCTATTCGGCGGAGCGCGCGCGCAAGAGCAACGATGCGCAAATCCTCTCCATCGGTGCGCGGGTCATCGGCGCGGAGTTGGCCAAAAGTATCGTCAGTGCGTTTTTGGCCTCGGAGTTCGAAGCGGCGCGGTCCGGGGCCAAGGTCGAGCGCATCAATGCGATCGAGCGTGATGGGCATCAGTAGTGGACGGCGCAGGGCAAGAGTCGGGAGAATGCGCCTTTGACGCCGAAACGGAAGCCCGTCCCCATGAGTGACAGTACCCAGCGCATGGCCAGTGATATCGATCAGATGACCGAAGTGGCGATGCTCTATTACCTTGAGAACGTCACTCAGGAGGCCATTGCCAAGCGCTTTGACCTGTCGCGGGCCAAAGTCAGCCGCCTGCTCAAGCGTGCGCGCGATGAAGGGATTGTCGAGGTGCGCGTGTTGCAGCATCCGGCGATGAACAACGAGCTGGAGCGGGCGTTGGTAGAGCGCTTCAAGCTTGACCGCGCCTTGATCGCCGTCGACCACAGCGACCCCGACACCCAGCGCTCGGCGGTCGCCAGCCTGGTGGCCAACTACCTCAACAAGACCCTGGGCGACGGCATGATCGTGGCCGTGGGCATGGGCCGTAACGTCGGCGCGGTGGCCGACAACGTGTTTCTGCCGGTGACCCGCAACTGCACCTTCGTGTGCGCCATCGGCGGTTCGCTCAAGGCTGGCGAGTACATGAACCCTGACCACATCTGCCGACGCCTGGCCCTGCGCTTTGGTGGCGAGAGTGAAAGCCTCTACGCCCCGGCGCTGGTGGCCAACCCGGAGCTGCGTGGGGTGCTGATCAACAACGATACGGTGCGTTCGACCCTTGACCGCGCCCGGCGTGCCGATATTGCCCTGATCGGCATCGGCGACATGAGCGAGAACAGCAACATGGTGCGCATGGGCTGGTTCTCGCCCCAGGAAATCGCCCAGGCGCGTTTGTCTGGCACCGTGGGCGACATGATGGGCTATGACTTTATCGACATTCACGGCCAGCCGGCGGTCAACGCCATTCAAGGGCGCGTGATTGGGTTGACGGTGCAGGAGCTGTTTCGCATCCCGGATGTGGTGGCGATTGCCAGTGAGAACACCAAGGCGGCGGCGACTTTGGGGGCGTTGCGCTCGGGAGTGATCAATACGCTGGCGACCACGGTCACTAATGCCCACACCATCCTGGCGCTGGATGATGCCACTCGTAAATCCTGACTCAACAGAGATCAGAATGTGGGAGGGGGTTGTGTGGGAGCGGGCTTGCTCGCGAAAGCGGAGTGTCAGTCACTGAATCTTTGACTGGACCACCGCATTCGCGAGCAAGCCCGCTCCCACACAAGCCCGCCCCACAGGAGTTTTATCTCAGCCTGAAATACAGGTTTTGTAATAGTTTTGCGCTGTGGGAAATTTGTATTTCGAATGTAGGATTCAAGTCCTTTTGTCATCTCAGGACTTGCATGAACACCCTCTCGGAGCCTCCCAGTCGTCTTTCCCCAAGACCACCGCTGTCGCTGTTCCCGCTCAAGCACCCCGTATTCCGTCAACTAACCTTGTCCCGGTCTTCTGACCGCACTTTGCCGTGCCCGGCGTTCTGAACCCTTTAAAGACAGAGAATTTATAAATGGAATGGTTAGCGGATCCCACGGCCTGGCTTGGCCTTGCGACCTTGATTGTGCTGGAACTGGTGCTGGGTATCGACAACCTGGTGTTTATCGCGATCCTGGCGGACAAGTTGCCACCGGAGCAGCGTGACCGTGCGCGGTTGATCGGCTTGTCCCTGGCGTTGTTGATGCGCCTGGGCCTGTTGGCGAGTATTTCCTGGCTGGTGACCCTGACCCAGCCGCTGTTCGAGGTGTTCGACAAGAGCTTCTCCGGCCGTGACCTGATCATGCTGTTCGGCGGTATATTCCTGCTGTTCAAGGCCACCATGGAGTTGCATGAACGCCTTGAAGGCCATGTGGCGCAGCACAAGGGCAACGTGGCTTACGCAATGTTCTGGCCGATCGTCGCGCAGATCGTGGTGCTGGATGCGGTGTTCTCCCTCGACGCGGTGATCACCGCCGTGGGCATGGTCGACGAGCTGGCGGTGATGATGATCGCGGTGATCGTGTCCATCGGCCTGATGATCGTGGCGAGCAAGCCGCTGACCCGTTTCGTCAATGCGCACCCGACCGTGATCATGCTGTGCCTGGGCTTCTTGATGATGATCGGTTTCGCCCTGACCGCCGAAGGCCTGGGCTTCCATATTCCCAAAGGCTACCTGTACGCGGCCATTGGTTTCTCGATTCTGATCGAGGTGTTCAACCAGATCGCCCGCGCCCGTCGCAAGAAATCGGCCCAGGGTGTGTTGCCAGTGCGTGAGCGTACCGCCCATGCGGTGATGCGCTTGTTGGGTGGCCGTAGCCTGGCGGTGGAAGAGGTGGGTGAAGAAGTGGCTGACCTGTTGGGCGAGCCGGATGCTGCCCAGGGCCCGCTGTTTGACCGACGTGAACGGGTGATGATCAGCGGCGTGCTGCAACTGGCCGAGCGGCCGATTCGCACCCTGATGACCCCAAGGGCCAAGGTTGACTGCATCGACCTGGCGGACGACCCCGAGACAATCCGTCTGAAACTGATGCATTCGTCCTACTCGCGTCTGCCGTTGATCCGTAACGGTGCAGTGGATGAGCCCCTGGGTTTTGTGCACAAGAAGGAACTGCTCAAGGAGTACCTGTCCGGCAACGAGCCGAACCTGGAACACCTGGCGCGTCGTGCGATCAACCTGCTGGACAGTTTTTCGATCCTCAATGCCTTGGAGCAGATGCGCCAGGAGTCCACCCACATCGCCTTCGTGATCAACGAATTCGGTGACTTCATGGGCGTGTTGAGCATGACGGATATCCTGGAATCCATCGCCGGTGAATTGCCCGATGCCAGCGAAATCGAAGGGCCGGACATTGTCGAGGACGGCGACGGTTTCCGTGCCAATGGTGCCTTGAACCTTAACCTGGTGCGTCAGCGCACGGGCTTCAAGGCGATGGCGACTGAGGATTATCAGACCTTGGCGGGTTTGGTGATGAGCCTGCTCGATCGCCTGCCGGTGGTGGGCGATAGCCTGGAGCATGAAGGCTGGCGTTTGACGGTGGCTGAGGTAGAGGAGCGTCGAGTGACGCAGGTGCATTTGCGCCCTGGCGCGGGTCATAACGACTGAAAATGTCCTGCACAAACGGCGCTTGCTCTTCCAGAGGGCCGAAGCCTTTGAATTTTTCTACCCGGGCGCCATTCAGGTAGATCAGCAGCGTCGGGGTGCCTGTTACGTCAGGGTGCCTCGGCGTGTGCGCGCAATCGACTACCAGGCTCACGACTCTGGGATGCTTCCAGGCGTGCAGTTCGAACAAGGGCCCTGCCTGCACGCAGGCAGGGCAGTGTTCGGAAACAAACAGAATGAATACCGGGCGTGGTGTGTTCAGTAACCGTTCGAACGCCTTGGCGCTGGAAATTCTGCTCGTTGCAACTCCCATGATGATCCCCCTTTCAAGCCGCAGTCGTTTTTCCCAACGCTAAGCCCGCAGATGTGTAGCGTCTACTGTCAACCTTCACAGGTCTGCCGTACCGCTGCGACCCATGAGAGTGCGCAGTAACAGCGTTGTGGGGCCTTGAGTAGCAAGCCGTGGCAAAGACGCTGCCATGCCCTGGAAGCATTCCAATCGTTATCTTGCTGATCTCTAACGACTTTCACCCCGGCATATTTTTCCTTCAGGACCTGTGGCACACTTTCTGCTGTCTATTCCGTTGTTACATACCAAGTTCCGGTATAGCGGAATACACAATCCCTGGAGTGCTTGTCATGCATCACCGACCTTCCGTATTCAAAGCGTGTGTTTTTCTTGTCGCCGCATCGGCTTCCCTCGCCAGCGTGGTGCAGGCGGCGGACAGCAAGCTTGATGATGTGCTCAAACGCGGGCACTTGATCGTAGGTACAGGCAGTACCAATGCGCCGTGGCACTTCCAGGGAGCGGATGGCAAGTTGCAGGGATTTGATATCGACATCGGCCGCATCGTGGCCAAAGGGTTGTTCAATGACCCGAGCAAGGTGGAGTTTGTGGTGCAGTCGTCTGATGCACGTATTCCCAACCTGCTCACCGACAAGGTCGACATGAGCTGCCAGTTCATCACCGTTACCGCCAGCCGTGCGCAGCAAGTGGCCTTTACCCTGCCATACTACCGCGAAGGCGTCGGCCTGCTGCTGCCCAACAACAGCAAGTACAAGGAAATCGAAGATCTCCAAGCCGCAGGCGATGACGTTACCGTGGCCGTGCTGCAGAACGTGTATGCCGAAGAGCTGGTGCATCAGGCACTGCCCAAGGCCAAGGTCGATCAGTACGACAGCGTTGACCTGATGTACCAGGCCGTGAACTCAGGCCGCGCCGATGCCGCCGCCACCGACCAATCCTCGGTCAAGTACCTGATGGTGCAGAACCCCGGTCGTTATCGCAGCCCCACTTATGCCTGGAGCCCGCAAACCTACGCCTGCGCGGTCAAGCGCGGCGACCAGGACTGGCTGAACTTCGTCAATACCGCGCTGCACGAAGCCATGACCGGTGTGGAATTTCCCACCTACAAAGCCTCGTTCAAGCAGTGGTTCGGCGTGGACCTGCCAGAACCGGCGATTGGTTTTCCCGTGGAATTCAAGTGACCCGCAACAGCAGGGGCGTGCCTGAACGCGCCCCATACAGGTACTGCTGACCATGAACTATCAGTTGAACTTTGCCGCCGTCTGGCGTGATTTCGACACCTTGCTGGCGGGGCTCGGCCTGGGCCTGCAGTTGGCGGTGCTGTCGATCGCCATCGGCTGCGTGATCGGCCTGTTGATGGCGTTTGCCATGCTCTCCAGGCACCGCGCGTTGCGTATTTTTGCCTCGGTGTATGTGACGGTGGTGCGCAATACCCCGATCCTAGTGTTGATCCTGTTGATCTACTTTGCCTTGCCCTCCCTGGGTATTCGCCTGGATAAGATCCCCTCGTTCATCATCACCCTGTCGCTGTATGCCGGTGCCTACCTCACCGAAGTGTTCCGCGCAGGCCTGGTGAATATTCCCAAGGGCTTGCGTGAAGCCGGCCTGGCCATCGGGCTGGGCGAGTGGCGGATCCGCGCTTACATCACCGTGCCGGTGATGCTGCGCAACGTGTTGCCGGCACTCTCGAATAACTTCATCTCGCTGTTCAAAGACACCTCCCTGGCCGCTGCGATCGCGGTGCCGGAGCTGACCTATTACGCCCGCAAGATCAACGTCGAAAGCTACCGGGTGATTGAAACCTGGCTGGTCACGACCGCGCTCTACGTGGCTGCCTGTTACCTGATTGCCATGCTGCTCCGTTACCTGGAACAGCGTTTGGCTATCCGTCGCTGAGGAAGGGTCCCCATGTACGAATCCCCCAGTTGGCTGCATGAATTGTGGATCGCCCGCGAGACCCTTTGGGCCGGCTTCCAGGCCAGTGTGGCGGTCTCGGCGCTGGCGATTATCTTTGGCACCTTGATCGGCATCGTCGCCGGCTTGATCCTCACCTACGGCAAATTCTGGATGCGCGCGCCGTTCCGTCTGTACGTCGATTTGATCCGTGGCACGCCGGTGTTTGTGCTGGTGTTGGCGTGTTTCTACATGCTGCCGGCCCTTGGCTGGCAAATCAGTGCGTTTCAGGCCGGTGCGGTCGGGCTGACCTTGTTCTGTGGCTCCCATGTATCGGAGATCGTGCGTGGTGCGCTGCAAGCCATTCCCCGTGGGCAGTTGGAAGCGGGCAAGGCCATTGGGCTGACGTTTTATCAGTCCCTGGGCTACGTACTGTTGCCCCAGGCGCTGCGGCAGATCTTGCCGACCTGGGTCAATTCCTCCACGGAAATCGTCAAGGCTTCCACCTTGCTGTCGGTGATTGGCGTAGCCGAATTGCTGCTCAGTACCCAGCAGGTGATCGCGCGCACCTTCATGACCCTGGAGTTCTACCTGTTCGCCGGTTTTCTGTTCTTTGTCATCAACTACGCCATCGAATTATTCGGGCGCTACATTGAAAAGCGGGTGGCCTTGCCATGAACCAAGCTCAAACCAACCCAGCGCTGCTGGACATTCGTGGCCTGCGTAAACAATACGGCCAGGTGGAAGTGCTCAAGGGCGTCGACCTGTCCATGCAGCGCGGCAATGTGGTGACGTTGATCGGCTCCAGCGGCTCGGGCAAGACCACTTTGCTGCGCTGTGTGAACCTGCTGGAAGAGTTCCAGGGCGGGCAGATCACCCTGGACGGCGAGTCCATCGGCTACAGCGATGTTGGCGGCAAGCGTGTACGCCACCCGGAGCGGGTGATCGCCCAGCACCGCGCAATGACCGGCATGGCGTTCCAGCAATTCAATCTGTTCCCGCACCTGACCGCGCTGCAAAACGTTACCCTCGGCTTGCTCAAGGTCAAGAAGATGAGCAAGGATGAAGCGGTAGCCCTGGCCGAAAAATGGTTGGACCGTGTCGGCCTGCTGGAACGCCGCAATCACTTTCCCGGCCAATTGTCCGGTGGTCAGCAGCAACGCGTGGCCATTGCCCGGGCCATTGCCATGAACCCCAGCCTGATGCTGTTCGATGAAGTCACCTCGGCCCTCGACCCCGAGTTGGTGGGCGAAGTGCTCAGCGTGATCAAGGGGCTGGCGGAAGAGGGCATGACCATGTTGTTGGTCACCCACGAAATGCGCTTTGCCTATGAGGTCTCGGACCAGATCGTGTTCATGAACCAGGGCCGCATTGAAGAGCAGGGCAGCGCGAAGGATATCTTCGAACGGCCGCAGTCGCCGCGACTGGCGGAATTTCTCAAGAACATTCGTTTTTAACAAGGAGCAACTTTATGAGCATTACTCGTTACGGCACCGGCAGCACCGCAGGTGGCGGCCAGCCACGTCCGTTCGCCCGCGCCGTGGAAGCCGATGGCTGGCTGTATGTGTCGGGCCAGGTGCCTGCGGTGGACGGTGAAATCATCAATGGTGGCATCATTGAGCAAACCCGCCAGACGATGCGCAACGTGGTGGCGATCCTTGAAGAAGCCGGCTACGAGCTCAAGGACGTGGTGCGGGTGGGCGTATGGCTGGAAGACCCACGGGACTTCTGGAGTTTCAATAAGGTGTTCGGTGAATACTTCACCCCGGAACACGCCCCGGCGCGCGCCTGCGTGCAGGCCAACATGATGGTCGATTGCAAGGTCGAGATCGATTGCGTGGCCTACAAGAAAAAGGGCTGAATACCCACTTTAAACCCACGACAAATCAATTGTGGGAGGGGGCTTGCCCCCGATAGCGGTGTGTCAGTCAAAAATGTATTCACTGACACTCCCTCATCGGGGGCAAGCCCCCTCCCACAGGGGAATTGTGTCGTACCCAACAACTTGACGGGGCCAGAACCGCCATGACCGAAGACACCATCAAACGCCGCGCCAAAGGCTTGGACCGTGCGTTCGATATCCTCGATTTTCTCAAGGAAATCGGCCAGCCCCTGCGCCCGAATGATATTGCCAGTGGCATTGGCAGCCCCAAATCCACGGTCTATGAACTGGTCGCCTCGTTGCTGGAGCGGCGCATCCTGGAGACTGTGGGCAAGGACGGCCACGTGTACCTGGGTCGGCAGCTGTATTTCCTCGGCCAGGCACACCTGCGCCACTTCGACCTGACCCGCGAGGCCGACCACGCCTTGCAGGAGATTGTCAGCCAGACCCACGAAACCGCGCAGATGTGCCTGCTCAACGGGCGCAAATACACGGTGGCGCTGATGCGCGAAGGCCAGCGGCATTTCCGTATATCTTCGGATATCGGTGAAAACGCGCCCATCCCGTGGACGGCCTCGGGGCGCTTGTTGCTAGGGCATTTGAGCGACCAGCAGATCGTCGACCTGATCGACCCCGACGATTTCATCCTGCCGGACGGCCTGCGCCTGCCGCTGGACACTTTCCTGGCGCAGATCCGCCAGGCCAGCCTGGATGGGTTCTTCTCCTTCGACAGTGTGGCCGACACCTTCACCCATTGCTTTGCCGCCCCGGTGTGCGATGCCCAGGGCATCAGCATCGCGACCCTGTGCATCGTCGCCCCCCGGGCCGATGCCAGCAAAAACTACCACGACTATCGCCGGGTACTGATTGACAGCGCCAACAGCCTGGCCCGGCGCATCAACGAATAGGAGTTTTCCATGTCTGCCCTCAATGCCGTTGAAAAAGGTGCCGCCGCCGTCGGTGCTCATTTGGTTCGCGATGTCAGCCTGCCGGCCCTGGTGCTTCACCGTGATGCCCTGGAACATAACATTCGCTGGATGCAGGACTTTGTCCGCAGCAGCGGCGCCGAGCTGGCGCCCCACGGCAAGACCAGCATGATGCCCGCGCTGTTCGAGCGCCAGATCGCTGCCGGTGCCTGGGGCATCACCCTGGCTACCGCCGTGCAGACCCGTGCAGCCTACGCCAGCGGCGTGCGTCGCGTGCTGATGGCCAACCAGTTGGTGGGCGCGCCGAACATGGCCTTGATCGCCGACCTGCTGGCCGATAAGGATTTTGACTTCCATTGCATGGTCGACCATCCGGACAACGTCGCCGACCTGGGCCTGTTCTTCGCCGCCCGTGGCCAGCGCCTTAACGTGATGATCGAGTACGGCGTGGTTGGCGGCCGCTGCGGTTGTCGCAGCGAGCAAGAAGTGCGTGAGCTGGCCAAGGCGATCCAGGCCCAGCCGGCATTGGCCCTCACCGGTATCGAGGGTTACGAAGGCGTGATCCACGGCGAGCATGCCATCAGTGGCATTCGCAACTTTGCCGCCAGCCTGGTGAGCCTGGCGGTCGAGCTGCAAGACAGCGGCCTGTTCGACCTGCCCAAGCCGATTATCACCGCATCGGGCTCGGCCTGGTACGACCTGATCGCCGAGTCGTTCGAGACGCAGAACGCCGCCGGCCGCTTCCTCAGCGTGTTACGCCCTGGCAGTTACGTGGCCCACGACCATGGCATCTACAAAGAAGCGCAGTGCTGCGTACTCGAACGCCGCAGCGACCTCAACGAGGGCCTGCGCCCGGCAATGGAAGTCTGGGCACACGTGCAGTCGCTGCCGGAGCCTGGTTTTGCGGTGGTTGCCCTGGGCAAGCGCGACGTGGCCTACGACGCCGGTTTGCCGGTTCCGCTCAAGCGCTACAGGGCCGGGATCGTGCCTGCGCAAGGGGATGATGTGAGCGGGTGCAAGGTCACGGCGGTGATGGACCAGCATGCGTTCATGACCGTGGCGCCGGGAGTGGAATTGCGCATTGGCGACATTATTTCGTTTGGTACGTCCCACCCTTGCCTGACCTTTGACAAGTGGCAGGTGGGGTGCCTGGTGGATGAGCAGTTGCAGGTGGTTGAGTCTCTGCGTACCTGCTTCTAGACCGCGTCGCGTCCTTCGCGAGCAAGCCCGCTCCCACATTCAACTGCATTCCTTCAGTTGAGATACGGTCAACTGTGGGAGCGGGCTTGCTCGCGAAGAGGCCATCAGCCACACCAGAGAGCCAAGGCATGAACACCCACCCCCGCATCGCCCTCATCGGCGAATGCATGATCGAACTGCAACACCGCGCCGACGGCAGCCTGCACCAGAGCTTCGGCGGCGATACCCTGAATACCGCGGTGTACCTGCGCCGCGAGCTGGGCGAGGTCGGCAGCGTTGACTACGTCACCGCCCTGGGCGATGACAGCTTCAGCGATGCCATGTGTGAGCATTGGCACGCCGAAGGCCTTGGCCTGGGGATGGTCCAGCGCCTGCCTGGGCGCCTGCCGGGCTTGTACTGCATCCAGACTGATGCCCAGGGCGAACGTAAATTCCTCTACTGGCGCAACGAAGCGGCCGTGCGCGACTGCTTTACCACACCGGCTGCCGAGCCGGTCCTGGCGGCCTTGCCGGGCTATGACGTGGTGTATTTGAGCGGCATTACCCTGGCGGTGCTGGGAGATATCGGACGTGAGCGCTTACTGCAGGCGCTGAGCGAAGCCCGTCGGCGCGGCGCCAAGGTGGTGTTCGATAACAACTACCGGCCGCGGCTGTGGGCCGATGTGCAAACGGCCCGTGAGGCGTATCGCAGGGTGTTGGTCGAGGTGGACATTGCCTTGCTCACCGAGGATGACGAACGCGCGTTGTTTGGCTATGAGAATAGCGAGCAGGTATTTGCGGCGTACCCGTCGATTGCAGAAGTGGTGCTTAAGCGCGGAGCGGATGCCTGCCTGATTCGTTGCGCGGGCGAGCGCTTTGCGGTGCCGGCGTTGAAGGTGGAGAAGGTGGTGGACACCACGGCGGCGGGGGATTCGTTCAGTGCGGCGTATTTGGCCAGTCGGCTCAAGGGTGGCTCACCGCAAGAGGCTGCATTGGCGGGGCATCGGTTGGCGAGCCGGGTGATTCAGGTGCCGGGGGCGCTGATACCGAGATGAATGGCCGCCTGCGGCGGTTCGCGAGCAAGCCCGCTCCCACAGTTGATCGTGTTTTAACTGAAGGAGCGCGGTCGAATGTGGGAGCGGGCTTGCTCGCGAAAGCGGTCTGGAGCCAAATGCTCAATCGCGGTAAAACACCTGCACCAGGTGATAGCCAAACTTGCTCTTGATCGGCCCGTGCACCACCTTCACCGGTTTCTTGAAGATCACCGCATCAATGGCCCCCACCATCTGCCCGGGCCGCACTTCGCCCAGGTCACCGCCGCGTTTGCCTGACGGGCAGGTGGAGTACTTCTTGGCCAGCACATCAAAGGCTTCGCCCTTGGCAATGCGCTGCTTGAGTTGTTCGGCTTCTTCGCTGGTTTTCACCAGGATATGACGGGCTTGGGCTTTCATGGGGCTCTACCAGCTGTGCGACGGCGCGCGATTATGCCTGAACTCAGGCCTCGACGCCGATCATGCTACGGATTTTGTTGGCCAACAGGTCAATGGAAAAGGGCTTGGCGACCATGTCCATGCCGTCTTCCAGGAACCCCTGGCGCTCGGCGGCTTTCTCGGCATAACCGGTCATGAACAGCACGCGCAGGCCGGGGCGATGCTGGCGGGCGATTTCCGCCAGTTGCCGGCCGTTCATGCCGGGCAGGCCAACGTCGGTCACCAGCAAGTCCACACGCAAATCCGACTCCAGCAACGGCAGCGCCGCACGGGCATCCGCCGCCTGGTGCGCGGTGTAGCCCAGTTCGTCGAGCACATTGACCACCAGCATACGCACCGCCGGGTCGTCCTCGACCACCACCACCGCTTCACCGGCCAGGGCCACGGGTGCTTCGGTCAGACTGGTGGGCAGGCTGATTTCCAGCGCCGTGCCATACAAACGCGGCAGGTACAGGCGCACGCAGGTGCCCTGGCCGGGCTCGCTCTGGATGGTTACGTGGCCGCCGGACTGCTGGGCAAAGCCGTAGATCATCGACAACCCAAGGCCAGTGCCTTGGCCGATGGGCTTGGTGGTGAAGAACGGGTCGAAGGCCTTGGCGAGGATTTTCGGCGCCATGCCACTGCCGTTGTCGCTCACGCCAAGCATCACATAGTCGCCAGCCTTGACCGGTTCCAGAGTGGTGATGTCGGTGCCGTCCAGGTAACTGTTGGCGGTTTCGATCAGCAGCTCACCGCCGTCAGGCATGGCGTCGCGGGCGTTGATCACCAGATTGAGCAGGGCGTTTTCCAATTGGCTGGCGTCGGTATTCACCGGCCAGATGTCCTTGCCCAGTTGGACCTTGAGTTCGATATGCGCGCCCTTGGTGCGCCGGAACAGGTCTTCCAGGGATGCCACCAGTTGGTTGGGGTCGGTAGGGCGACGGTCCAGCGACTGGCGCCGCGAGAACGCCAGCAGCCGGTGGGTAAGGGCGGCGGCACGATGGGCGGAGGACACGGCGGCATCGGCAAAGCGGCCGATATCGTCGCTGCGCCCGGCGGCAATGTAACGCTGCATCAGGTCCAGGCTGCCGATGATGCCGGTGAGCATGTTGTTGAAGTCATGGGCGATACCGCCGGTGAGCTGGCCGACCGCTTCCATCTTCTGGGCATGGCGCAGGGCATCTTCGGCACGTTCGCGCTCGAACATCTCGTTTTGCAGGCGCTGGTTGGCCTCGGCCAGCGCCTGGGTGCGCTGGGCCACGCGTTCTTCGAGGTTCTCGTTGAGGTGGCGCAGGGCTTCTTCGGTAAGCTTGCGTTCGGTCTCGTCGATCACAAAGATGTAGAAACCATTCACCGAGCCGTCATTGCTAAAGCGCGGCAGGTACTTCATCAACGCATGGCGCGGGCGGCCATCGCGATGAGGCGTCACCGTCATGAAGCTGCACGCCTTGCCCTTGAGCGCGGCGGCGATCTTGTCTGCGCGCCCGGCATACACCTCGTCGCCGAGCACTTCGCGGATGGTCTTGCCGTACAGTTCCTGGGGCGTCTTGCCGTACCACTCCAGGTAAGCGCTGTTGTTGAGGCGAAAGCGCTGGTCGTGGTCGACGTAGCCGATCAACACGGGCATGGCGTTGATGATCAGTTGCAGCTCGGTCTGGCTCTGGCGCAAGGCCTGCTCGGTGTTTTTGCGCTCGGTGAGGTCCAGTGCGGCGCCGAGGAACCGCGCCGGCCGGCCGTGATGATCCTTGTAGCAGCGGCCACGGGCGAATACCCAGCGCACCTGGCCATCGGCTTGCTGCAGGCGGTACTCCTCGGCGTATTCGGTGCCGTGGGTGATGCAATGCTTGATGCTGCGCGTCACCGTGCCCCGGTCTTCAGGATGCACGCCGTGCAGGTAAGCGCTGATAGGCAGCAGGCTTGAATCATTGGGGTCGACGCCATGCAGATAGGCGAAATGGGCGTCGGCGATGAAGCGGTCTTCACCGATATCCCAGTCCCAGGTGCCCACCGCGTCGGTGGCTGCCAATGCGAGTTGCAGGCGTTGCTCGGTGTTGTGCTGGGCCTTGAGGCTGGCTTCGGAGCGCTGTTGCAGTTCGAGGGTTTTACTGCGCCGCTCATTGGTTTCAATGGCCGTGACCAGGATGCCGGCCACCTGGCAGCTTTCATCGCGCACCGGGCTGTAGGTCAGGTCCAGCCAGATTTCGGTATCGCAGCCCTGGCGGTGCAGCACAAAGCGTTGCTCGCTGAAGGTGCGCACCTGGCCGCCGAGCACGGCGTCGTAGACCGGCGCGGCGAAGCTTTCAAGCTCCGGCCAAGTGTGGTGCGCCGGCTGGCCCAGGGCGCCGGGGTGTTTGCTGCCAATCAGGTGGGCAAAGCCATCGTTATAGAGTTGCGTGAGTTGCGGGCCCCACAGCAGCACCATCGGCATGGGTGAATGCACGACAATATCGACGGCAGTGCGCAGGCTTTGCGGCCACTCACTGGCCTCACCGAGTGGGCTTTGTGCCCAGTCCAGCCGCTTGATCAACGCAGCGGCTTCGCTACCGGTGGATGTTCCATTCATAAAAAGCCCTGAGCATGACGCTTTGAAAAATGACAACACCCATTGTCCCAAGGAAAGACAACGGGTGACTACCCCCGAAAAATAGCATGCCTTGAGGGCTTTTCTCCAAAACGCTGCATCAGCGCTGAAACCTTTCATCTAGTCGGCCAGCTCAGCCCTGTCGCGAAATTGCTCCAGTGCCTGGGGGTTGGCCAGGGCATCGGTGTTTTTAACCGGCTCGCCATGCACCACATTGCGCACCGCCAATTCGACGATTTTGCCGCTGATGGTGCGGGGGATATCCGTGACAGCGAGGATCTTCGCCGGCACGTGGCGCGGTGTGGTGTTGGCGCGAATCACCTGGCGGATCTGCTGTTGCAGCGCCTCGTCCAATTCGATCCCGTCCTCCAGGCGTACAAACAGCACCACGCGCACGTCGTCCTGCCAACGTTGACCAATGGCGAGGCTCTCCAGCACCTGCGGGATTTTTTCTACCTGGCGATAAATCTCGGCGGTGCCAATGCGCACGCCGCCGGGGTTGAGCACCGCGTCGGAACGCCCATGAATCAACAGGCTGCCGTTGGCGCGTTGCTCGGCATAGTCGCCCTGCGCCCACACGCCGGGGAACTGGCTGAAATACGAGGCGCGCAGTTTTTGCTGCTGCGGGTCGTTCCACAACCCGATGGGCATGGCAGGGAAATGCCGGGTGCACACCAGTTCGCCTTTCTCTCCGATCAGGGGCCGGCCCTGGTCGTCCCACACTTCGATGGCCATGGCCAGGCTCTTGCACTGCATCTCACCGCGCCGCACGGGCAGCACAGGGTTGCCGATCACAAAGCAGGAGACAATGTCGGTGCCTCCCGACATCGAGGACAGGCACAGCTCGGATTTGATCTCGCGGTACACGTAGTCGTAACTCTGGGGCGACAGCGGCGAGCCGGTGGAAATCAGGCCCTTGAGGCTGCCCAGATCGTGGCTCAAGCGCGGCTGCAACCCGGATTTTTCCAGGGTGGCGAGGAATTTGGGGCTGGTGCCGAACACGCTGATTTTTTCCGCATCGATCAGGTCGAGCAAGCGTTCGGGGCCCGGGTGGAACGGCGAGCCGTCGTACAGCACCGCGGTGGCGCCGATCGCCAGCACCGACACCAGCCAGTTCCACATCATCCAGCCGCAGGTGGTGTAGTAGAACAGGCAGTCCTCGCGGTTAAGGTCGGCATGCAGGCCGTGTTCCTTGAGGTGCGTCAGCAATACGCCGCCCGTGCCGTGGATGATGCACTTGGGGATGCCGGTGGTGCCGCTGGAATAAAGGATATACAGCGGGTGATCGAACGGCACCGCGACAAATTCGGGTTCGCCGCCGGCTTGATAGAAGTCGTCCCACAGTGCGACGTGGGCGTGGGTGGTGTAGTCCCCAGCCTGAGCCTCGGGCTTGGCGTAAGGCACGATGATCAGCTGTTGCAGGGAGGGCAGGCGCTCAAGGATTTCATTGAGCTTGGCGCTCTGGTCGATGCGCTTGCCGGCATAGCGGTAGCCTGCGCAGGTGATCAGCACCTTGGGCTCGATCTGGCCGAAGCGGTCGATGACGCCCTGGGTGCCGAAGTCTGGCGAGGAGCACGACCAGATCGCACCGAGGCTGGTGGTGGCGAGCATGCCCACCAGGGTTTGCCAGGTGTTGGGCATGCAGGCGGCCACCCGATCCCCCATGCCGACCCCGGCCGCCCGCAGGCTTTTTTGCACGCCGGCCACGTGTTCCGCCAGTTGCGCATAGCTCAACTGTTCACGTTGGCCGTCTTCGCTGATGGCAACCACTGCAGGATGATCGTCGCGGCGGCGCAACAAGTGTTCGGCAAAGTTCAGGGTGGCGCCGGGAAACCATTGGGCGCTGGGCATCTCGATGTCTTCGATCAGGGTGACGCTGGGCGGGCTGCGAAACTGCACGTCAAAGAACGCGACAATCGCCTGCCAGAAGTCCGGGCGCTGGTCGATGCTCCATTGGTGCAGGGCGGGGTAATCGTTGAGTTGCACGCCGTGGCGTTGGTTGATGAAGCGGCGGAACTGGTCCATGCGCGTGTTGGCGATGCGTTCCGGGGAGGGTTGCCAGAGGATGTCGGACATAAGCTGCCTCTTGTTAAAATTGTGGGAGCTGGCTTGCCTGCGATAGCGGTGTATCAGTGATAGATCGGGCAACTGACCCAATGCTATCGCAGGCAAGCCAGCTCCCACATTAGATAGGCTGTGTGTGAATTACTGGGCCAGCCAGCCGCCATCGATGTTCCAGGCCGCGCCGCGCACTTGGGCGCCGGCTTCGCTGCACAAAAACAACACCAGCTCGCCCAACTGCGACGGCGTCACAAACTCCAGCGACGGCTGTTTCTCCGCCAGCAGATCCTGTTGTGCCTGCTGTGGGTCGACCCCGGTGGCCACACGATCATCAATCTGCTTCTGCACCAGTGGCGTCAGTACCCAGCCCGGGCAGATGGCGTTGCAGGTCACATTGCTGGTGGCGGTTTCCAGGCCCACCACCTTGGTGAGGCCGATCACCCCATGCTTGGCCGCCACATACGCCGCCTTGCCCACTGAGCCGACTTGGCCGTGCACCGAAGCGATATTGACGATGCGCCCCCAGCCCTTGGCCTTCATGCCCGGCAAGCTCAGGCGGGTGCTGTGGAACACCGAGGACAGGTTGATGGCGATGATCGAATCCCAGCGTTCCACCGGAAAGTCCTCCACCGCTGCCACATGCTGAATGCCGGCATTGTTGACCAGGATGTCCACGCCACCGAACTCGCGCTCGGCGTAGGCGAGCATGTCGGCGATCTGCGCGGGGTCGCTGACGTCGGCCGGGTGATGCCCGACCTTACCGCCAAACGCCTGCACCTGGGCGATCACCGCGCTGGCGTCGCCAAAGCCGTTGAGAATCAGGTTGGCGCCAGCCTTGGCCAGGCTCAGGGCAATGCCTAAGCCGATGCCGCTGGTGGAACCGGTGACCAGGGCGGTCTTGCCATTCAAAGTCGTCATGAAAACCTCACACAATGCCGGTGGCGTAGAAAGTGCCGATCACCACGAACACCGCAAGGGTCTTGATGATCGTGATACCAAAAATGTCCTTGTAGGCTTCGCGGTGGGTCAGCCCGGTGACCGCCAGCAAGGTGATCACCGCGCCGTTGTGGGGCAGGGTGTCCATGCCGCCGCTGGCCATGGCCGCGACCCGGTGCAGCACCTCAAGGGGGATATTGGCCGCGTGGGCGGCTGCAATAAAGCTCTCGGACATCGCGGCGAGGGCGATGCTCATGCCGCCGGAAGCAGAGCCGGTGATACCGGCCAGCAAGGTCACGGTGATCGCTTCGTTGACCAGCGGGTTGGGGATGCCCTTGAGCCAGTCCGCCAGTACCAGAAAGCCCGGCAGCGAGGCGATCACCGCGCCAAACCCATATTCCGAGGCGGTGTTCATCGCCGCCAGCAATGCACCGCTGACCGCGCTTTTACTGCCTTCGGCCAGCTTGCTCTTGATCGCCGAAAAGCCGAACACCAGCACCACGATAATCCCCACCAGCAACGCTGCCTGCACCGCCCAGATCGCGGTGAGCTTGGCGATTTCGGTGGTCACCGGCGCGCTCATGCCCGGCAGGCTGAGGCTGTGGGTCTTGCCGTACCACTGCGGGATCCAGTGGGTGAACAACAGGTTCATCACCCCCACCAGGATCAGCGGCGACAACGCGAGCCACGGGTTGGGCAAGCTCAGGTTGTCGGCGGTTTCCGGCTCATTGCGCAACTCGGTGCCATAGCCTTCACCGGCACGCTGGGCCTTGTTGCGCTGGCGTGCGAGGTAGAGCATGCCAGCGCAGAACACGAAGATCGTACCGATCAGCCCCAGCCACGGCGCCGCCCAGGCGGTGGTGTTAAAGAAGGTGCTGGGGATGATGTTCTGGATCTGCGGGGTGCCGGGCAGGGCGTCCATGGTGAACGAAAACGCGCCGAGGGCGATGGTCGCCGGGATCAGGCGCTTGGGGATATTGCTCTGGCGGAACATCTCGGCGGCGAACGGGTACACCGCAAACACCACCACGAACAGCGACACGCCGCCATAGGTGAGCAGGGCGCAGACCAGCACAATCACCAGCATCGCCTGGCGCGTGCCGAGCAAGCGGATCGCAGCGGCCACGATCGAACGCGAAAAGCCTGACAGCTCAATGAGCTTGCCGAACACCGCACCGAGCAGAAATACCGGGAAATACAGCTTGATAAAACCGACCATCTTTTCCATGAACACCCCGGTAAAGGCAGGGGCGACGGCGGACGGGTCGGTGAGCAGCACCGCGCCAAGGGCGGCGATGGGGGCAAACAGGATAACGCTATAGCCACGGTAGGCGGCCAGCATCAGCAGCGCGAGCGCAGCCAGGGCAATGATCACACTCATGGTGTGTCTCCATCGGATTGTTATTGTTGTGGGTGAGGCGTTGGGTGGGAGCTATAGCGAGATGTGTGCCATCTTATTAACCTGTTGATAAATAAAGATAAAATATTTTATTTCATGGGCGATTACGAAATTTGTCTCATTTTTGAGATCAATGAACGGCAAATGTGGGAGCGGGCTTGCTCGCGAATGCAGTGTGTCAGTCAAATCATCCTTGCTGACACACTGCATTCGCGAGCAAGCCCGCTCCCACATGGGAATGTCTTTGTATGTAGAATTGTGTCTCAAATCAGGGACTGGGTGAGTCCAAGCGCCAGCATTTTCTTGTACAACGTCGACCGCCCAAGCCCCAGCCGCTTGGCCGCCTCTATCACATTCCCCTCACAGGCCTTGAGCGCCCCCGCAATCACCTGCCGATCAAACCGCTCCCGCGCCGCTGCAAAGGTTTTACCCTCGACCGCCGCCACCGCGCCCCGTTGTACCGGGCTGAACGTGCCAATTGCTGCGCGAAGGTCGCTGGCATTGAGCATCAGGTCATCACTCAACAGCGCCGCCCGCTCCAGCACATTGCGAAGCTCGCGGATATTGCCCGGCCAGGCATGTTGGGCCAACAGCGCCAGCGCATCGCGGTCCAGTTCGTGCTGGCTGCGCAACTCCTCGAGGATCGCCTCGCTCAACGCCGGAATATCCTCCAGGCGTTCACGCAACGGCGGCACCTGGATCGGCAGCACGTTCAGTCGGTAATACAAATCCGCACGAAACTCGCCACGTTTGATCGCCGCCTCCAGGTCCATGGACGTTGCGGCAATCACCCGCACATCACTGTGCAGCATCTCGTTGGAGCCCACCGGTTCGAATTCCTTTTCCTGCAACACCCGCAGCAATTTGCTTTGCAGTGGCAGCGGCATGTCGCCGATTTCGTCGAGAAACAACGTGCCGCCCTGGGCGATCTGGAACTTGCCGGGGCGACCCTTGCGGTCGGCACCCGTAAACGCACCGGGTGCAGTGCCGAAGAATTCGGCTTCAAGCAGGTCATGGGGAATCGCCGCGCTGTTGATGCTCACAAAGGCTTTGTGCGCCCGCGGCGATGCGCCGTGGATGGCCTGGGCGAGCAGCTCCTTGCCGGTGCCGGTTTCCCCGAGCAGCAACACCGGCGACTCGGCACTCGCACTGCGCCGCGCCCGGCGCTTGACCTCAAGGCTGGCGGCGCTGGTGCCGATAAAGTGCGCGAAGTTGTATTTGCTTTGCCGCGAGCGCAGCAGTGAGCGCGTGGAGGCCAGCTCCTGCTGCATGCTCAGGTAGCGCTCGATCAGCGGCGACAGGTTGCGCAGTTCATCGAACAGCGCAAACCCAATCGCGCCGATCACCGCCCCGGCCTCGTCGTGGATCGGCAGGCGCATCACCACCAGCGGGCCTTTGGGGGTGTCCTGGATGTCCAGCAGGATCGGCCGGTCATTGCGCACCACCTGGCGCAGCAGGCTGTTGGAAATCACCTGCTCGCACGGCTGGCCGATGGCTTGGTCGGCGCTCTTGAGGCCAAAACGCTTGGCGTAACGCTCGTTCATCCACACGATATTCGCATCGCGGTCGACGATGACCGTGCCCTCGCTGGACTGCTCGATGATCTCGAACAGCGACTGGATGGCCAGGCCGCGAACCTGTTGGTAGTCCTTGAGGCTGTCGGTGATGTTCATGTTTAAGCCGTCAACGCAAAAAATTGGGGTGAAATCGAGACCCTGTGGGAGCGGGCTTGCTCGCGAATGCGATATGCCAGTGCCGGATAGACTACCTGGCCCGCCGCTTTCGCGAGCAAGCCCGCTCCCACAGAGGGAAATGTGTGCTCACGTTTATAACGGGATGTGCGCTGCAGCCAGCAGTTCTTTGGTGTACGGGTGTTGGGGCGATTCGAACACATCATGGCTGGCGCCACGCTCCACCACCTTGCCATCCTTGACCACGATCATGTCATGGGCCATGGCGCGCACCACCGCCAGGTCGTGGCTGATAAACAGGTAGGTCAGGCCGTATTTGTCCTGCAGTTCGCGCAGCAGCGCCACCACTTGTTTCTGCACCGTACGGTCCAGGGCCGAGGTGGGTTCGTCGAGCAGCATCAGCGCTGGCTTGAGCACCAGGGCGCGGGCAATGGCGATGCGTTGGCGCTGGCCACCGGAAAACTCATGGGGGTAGCGATGTCGGCTGGCGGGGTCCAGGCCCACGTCCTTGAGCACCTGGACCACTTGCGCTTCGCGGTCGGCCAGGCTGCACGGCGCGTGCACTTCCAGGCCCTCGCTGATGATCTGCTGCACCGACATGCGCGGGCTGAGGCTGCCATAGGGGTCCTGGAACACCACCTGCATCTGCTTGCGCCACGGGCGCATCTGCTGATGGTTGAGCGGGTCCAGAGCCTCACCCTGAAAGCGAATGCTGCCGCTGGAGTCGAGCAAGCGCAGGATCGCCTGGCCCAGGGTGGACTTGCCGGAACCGGACTCGCCGACAATCCCCAGGGTCTTGCCGCGCTGCACGCTGAGGCTGATGCCGTCCACCGCACGCAGGTAGGTCTTGGCGCGGAACAGCCCGCCGCCGAGCGGGAATTGCACGCTCAGGTCATTCACTTCCAATACCGTCTCACGCGGCTCGCTGCACAGCACATCGCCCGAGGGCTCGGCGTCCAGCAGCAAACGGCTGTAGGGATGCTGGGGGGCGGTGAACAAGGTCTGGCAGTCGGCCTGCTCGACGATTTCCCCGGCACGCATCACGCAGACCCGCTGGGCGATACTGCGCACCAGGTTGAGGTCATGGCTGATCAGCAGCAGCGACATGCCCAGGCGTTGTTGCAAGGACTTGAGCAGCAGCAGGATCTTGCGCTGCACCGTCACGTCCAGCGCTGTGGTGGGCTCGTCGGCAATCAGCAGTTCGGGCTCGCAGGCCAGGGCCATGGCGATCATCACCCGCTGGCGCTGGCCGCCGGACAGTTGATGGGGGTAGGCCTTGAGCCGTTCCTGGGGTTTCTGGATGCCCACCAGTTCCAACAGTTCGAGAATGCGCGCCTGCGCCGCCTTGCCGCCCAGGCCCTTGTGCAGCAGCAGAGTTTCGCCGATCTGCTTTTCGATGCTGTGCAGCGGGTTCAGCGAGGT
This sequence comes from Pseudomonas sp. FJ2-5-13, assembly GCF_029201605.1. Classification (NCBI taxonomy): domain Bacteria; kingdom Pseudomonadati; phylum Pseudomonadota; class Gammaproteobacteria; order Pseudomonadales; family Pseudomonadaceae; genus Pseudomonas; species Pseudomonas sp. FJ2-5-13. The sequence continues at coordinate 3,308,701 of NZ_CP104045.1, read as the reverse complement.
CATCGGCTCCTGGAAAATCATGGCAATGCGGTTGCCGCGCAATTTTTGCAGGGTGCTTGGTGAGGCGCCGATCAGTTCCTGGCCGCGATACTTGATGGACCCCAGGGTTTCGGTGCCGGCTTGCGGCAGCAGTTGCAGGATCGAATGGGCCGTCACCGACTTGCCCGAGCCCGACTCGCCCACCAGCGCCAGACACTCGCCGGGGCGCACGTCCAGGCTCAGGTTGCGCACGACGGTCTGGCCGTTGAAGGCGACGCACAGGTCGCGGATTTCGATCAGGTTCATACGCAGTCACTCATGAGCGGGGGTCGAAGGCATCACGCAGTGCCTCGCCGATAAACACCAGCAACGACAGAATCAGCGCCAGGGTGAAAAACGCTGTCAGCCCCAGCCACGGCGCTTGCAGGTTCTGCTTGCCCTGGCCGATCAGCTCGCCCAGGGACGCGCTGCCGGCGGGCATGCCAAAGCCAAGGAAATCCAGGGCGCTCAAGGTGGAGATCGCCCCGGTCAAAATGAACGGCAAATAGCTGAGGGTCGCGGTCATGGCGTTGGGCAGGATGTGCCGACGAATGATCTTGGCATCGCCCAGGCCCAGGGCGCGCGCGGCCTTGACGTATTCCAGGTTGCGCCCACGCAGGAACTCGGCGCGCACCACGTCCACCAGGGCCAGCCAGGAAAACAGCGCCATGATCCCCAGCAACCACCAGAAATTCGGCTCGACAAACCCCGACAGGATAATCAGCAGGTACAGCACCGGCAGGCCAGACCACACCTCCAGGATGCGTTGCCCGAGCAAGTCCACCCAGCCGCCGTAGTACCCCTGCAGCGCGCCGGCGGCAATCCCGATGACGGCGCTGATGGCAGTCAGGGCCAGGGCAAACAGGATTGACACCCGTGCGCCAAAGATCACCCGCGCCAACACATCGCGGGACTGGTCATCGGTGCCCAGCCAGTTCACCGCCGACGGCGGGCTCGGGGCAGGGCGGGTGAGTTCGTAGTTGGGGGTGTCATCGCTGAACGGAATGGGTGGGAACAGCATCCAACCGCCCTCCTGCTTGATCAGCTTTTGCACATAGTCACTGCGGTAATCCGCCTGGAACGGCAATTGCCCGCCGAACTGCTGCTCGGTGTAGCGCTTGAACACCGGGAAATACAGCTCGTTCTTGAAACTGAGCACCAGCGGTTTGTCATTGGCGATCAACTCGCCGCCCAGGGTCAGGATGAACAGGCCGATAAACAGCCACAGCGACCACCAGCCACGCCTGTTTTTCTTGAAGCGCTCGAAGCGCCGGCGGGCCACGGGAGACAGGTTGAGCATTAGGCGTTCCTCGCGGCGAAGTCGATACGCGGGTCCACCAGGGTGTAGCAGAGGTCACCGATGAGTTTTATCAAGAGGCCGAACAGGGTGAAGATAAACAGCGAGCCAAACACCACCGGGTAGTCCCGGGACACCGCCGCCTCGTAGCTCATGCGGCCCAGGCCATCGAGGGAGAAGATCACCTCGATCAGCAGCGAGCCGGCAAAGAACACACTGATAAACGCCTGGGGAATCCCCGAGATCACCAGCAGCATGGCATTGCGGAACACGTGACCGTACAGCACCCGGCGTTCGCTCAAGCCCTTGGCGCGGGCGGTGACCACGTACTGGCGGGTGATTTCATTGAGGAACGAGTTCTTGGTGAGGATGGTCAAGGTGGCGAAGCCGCCGATCACCAGTGCCGTGACCGGTAGTACCAAGTGCCAGAAGTAGTCGGCGATCTTGCCCACGGTGCTCAGTTCGGCAAAGTTTTCCGAGACCAGCCCGCGTACCGGGAACCAGTTCAGCGAGGTACCGCCGGCGAACACTACGATCAGGAACATCGCGAACAGGAACGCCGGCATCGCGTAACCGATGACGATGGCCGTGCTGCTCCACATATCAAAGCTGCTGCCATGGCGCACGGCCTTGCGTATGCCCAACGGGATCGACACCAAGTAGGTGATCAGCGTGGCCCACAGGCCGAGGGAAATGGTGACGGGCATCTTTTCCAGGATCAGGTCAGTTACCGTTGCGCCGCGAAAGAAGCTGTTGCCGAAGTCCAGTTGGGCGTAGTTCTTGAGCATCAGCCACAGGCGTTCCGGCGCGGATTTGTCGAAGCCGTATTGTTTTTCGATGTCCTTGATCAGCTTGGGGTCCAGGCCGCGGCTGGCCCGCGAGCCGCTGATGCCTTCGCCGGAGGCGCCCGCCACACCACCGCCGCCAATGCCTTGCAAGTGCGCGATGGCTTGCTCCACTGGCCCGCCGGGCGCGGCCTGCACGATCACGAAGTTCACCAACAGGATGATCACCAGCGTCGGGATGATCAGCAGCAGGCGCCGTACGATATAGGCAAACATCAGTGGGCCTCTCCGCGTTTTTTCAACTCAGCCCGCATTTGTTCGTTCGTCAGCGGGGTGGGGCTGACTTCCCACCAGGTTTCCAGGGCTTCGTCGTTTTTTGCCTCGATGGCCGGGCGCCCGAAACGGTTCCACCAAGCGGCGGAGGTGCCCGGTGGGTAATAGTTGGGGATCCACAGGTAATTCCATTGCAGCACGCGGTCCAGGGCGTGGGCATAGGTGAGCATCTTCGTTTGGGTGTCGGCCTTGACCAGGCCATGGATCAGCGTATCGACGGCCGGGTCCTGGAGCACGATGTAGTTGTTGGCGCCCGAATCGAACGCGGCGGCAGAGCCGAAATAGTTGTACAGCTCCATGCCGGGCGAGGTGGTGACCGGGAAACCCGTGACGATCATGTCGTAGTCGCGGGCCATCAGGCGGTTGACGTACTGCGAGGAGTCGATGCGGCGGATATTCAGGGTGATGCCGATCTGCGCCAGATTGCGCTTGTAGGGCAGCAACAGGCGCTCAAGGCCGTTCTGGACATTCAGAAAGGTGAATTCCAGCGGCTCGCCCTGGGCATTGACGAGTTTGTCGCCCACAGGTTTCCAGCCGGCGTCTTCCAGCAGGGCCAAGGCTTGCAGCTGTTTATCGCGGATCATGCCACTGCCATCGGTGACCGGGGCCTTGAACACCTGAGTAAACACCTCGTCGGGAACCTGCCCGCGCAGAGGTTCGAGGATCGCCAGTTCTTCCGGAGTGGGTAACTGGCTGGCGGCCAATGGACTATTGGAGAAATAGCTCTGCTGGCGGATGTACAGGTTGCGCATCATCTGGCGGTTGGCCCATTCGAAATCCCACAGCATCGCCAGGGCCTGGCGCACGCGCCGGTCCTTGAACATCGGTTTTTGCACATTGAACACATAGCCCTGGGCCGGCTGCGGCATCTCCTTGGCCAGGTGCGCGCGCTGCAGGCGGCCATCGTCCAGGGCCGGGCCGTTGTAGCCGATGGAGTAGCCAGTGGCAGAGAATTCTCGGTTGAAGTCGTAGGCACCGCCGCGCAGCACTTGGCGCGCCACTTCGGTGTCGCCGAAGTATTCCAGGCTCAGGTGATCGAAATTGTACAGGCCACGGCTGACCGGCAAGTCCTTGCCCCACCAGTCGGGGTCGCGTGTGAAGGTGATGGTGCTGCCGGAGTCGATCTTGCTGACCTTATAAGGGCCGCTGCCCAGCGGGGCTTCGTAACCGCCGCCGTTTGCAAAGTCGCGGGTCTTCCACCAGTGCTCGGGGAACACCGGCAAGGTGGCGATATCCAGGGGCAGGGTGCGGTTTTCGTTGCTGGAAAAGTCAAAGCGCACCTGGCGTTCGCCTTCGACTTCGACGTGTTTGACGTCGGCAAACAACGTGCGATAGCGCAGGCTGCCTTGGGTCATCAACACGTCAAAGCTGTAGCGTACGTCTTGCGCGGTAATGGGCGTGCCATCGGCAAAACGCGCCTTGGGGTTCAGGTAGAAGCGCAGCGACAGGCCGTCGTCGGCGCGTTCCATCTTTTGCGCCACCAGGCCATAGACAGTGTAAGGCTCATCCAACGAGCGCAACGCCAAGGGCGCGTACACCCAGCCGTCGACCTGGGACACGCCGATGCCTTTGTCGATATAGGGCAGCACATGGTCAAAGCGCCCCACCTCCAGCGCCGAACGCCGCAGGCTGCCGCCCTTGGGGGCGTTGGGGTTGGCGTAGTCGAAATGGCTGAAACCTTCGGCGTACTTGGCCGGCTCGCCGTATACCGTCAAGTAGGTTTGCGGGGCCGCGATCACCGCAGTGCTGGCCATTAGCAAGGCCAGGGTGGAACAGAGCAGAGATGAAAAAGCCAATCGCATTATCAGCCTTGAGCGCCGGGTAAAGAATAATAAGGATTTGTACGCTAACGGCCTGGGCATCGCCAGTCATCAGATGCACAACGGCCCACCAGAGGGCGGGCCGTTGTTTATAGCATCAGCGCAGATTGAATCAATCCTGGCGGCTGGTGACTTCCAACAGGTGGTAGCCGAACTGAGTCTTTACCGGGCCTTGCACGGTGTTGACCGGGGCGCTGAAGACCACGGTGTCGAATTCCTTGACCATCTGGCCTGGGCCGAACGAACCGAGATCACCGCCTTGGCGGCTGGATGGGCAGCTGGAGTTGGCTTTAGCGACTTCTGCGAAATCAGCGCCGCCTTCGATTTGGGCTTTGAGTTCGTTGCACTTGTCTTCAGTGGCAACGAGGATGTGACGGGCGGTGGCTTTGGCCATGGTGAGTAACTCCTAGAGTAAAAAACGGTGAGCGTACCGGATTCAGGCGGTTATTTCTCGGCAAAGTTCCACTGGGTTTTAAGTCGCCACTGTTTAGGCCCTGCCGGTTCAAGGCAGCACGAGATAGTCATTGCGCTGCACGATCGGTCGGTGCGCCGCTTGCACCAGGTGAATATAGCGGCCGTCCACCAGGTCGATGGGCAGGCAATCGTCGATATCCAGCACCGCGTCGGTGTGGGCCTGGGACCAGTGGCTCAGCATCTGTTGCTTGCCTTTGCGCATGGCCTCCTGTTTGTGATGGGCGACCACCAGCAGGTAGTGATGGGCTTCGCCGAAGCTATTGGCCTCGTAGCCGCCGAGGTTGATGAAGTACAGGCGCGGCGCATCGCCGTGGGGCGCCAGGTGGCTAAGTTCAACCTTCCAGCCGTCGACGCCATCGACGGCCATCCATGAATCGATGTGTACGCCTTTGGGGCTGCCAAACCAGGCGTCGCGTAATTGCGGGTAGGTGGCTTGCAGGGTATCGGCCACTGCGAATACCACATCGTGTACTTCGATCCTGGCCCGCGGGTGCTTGCCCCCGAGCATGACGACAAACAGCATTACCGGTGTTTCCTGGGGAGTGGTGAGAGGGCAACCATACTGCGATTGAGCTGGTTTGTCCGGTTGGGATGGGGTCTTTGTGTCGCGACGCTGAACCTGTGGGAGCTGGCTTGCCTGCGATGACGGCCTCCCAGCCGACGCCTATCTACCTGGCACCCCACAGTCCAAATGTGGGGGGGGTGCCTGCGATGACGGCCTCCCAGCCGACGCCTATCCACCTGACACCCCACAATCAAACTGTGGGAGCGGGCTTGCTCGCGAAGGCGGCCTGCCAGTCAACACAGTTGGATTGTGTACATATCCATTGCTGCGGTAACGGCCACTTAGGGTTCCGCCCTGACGGCGGGTCACTTTCGAAAAGCGCGAAAGTAACCAAAGCGCTCTTGCCCCACCACTCGGCACCTCGCTTGGGCTCGGTGTGCCCGAACGCAGGCTTGAATCCGTGGGCCGCCGCCACGCGCCATCCATGGCGCGGGGCGGCTAACCCGGCGTCCTGCCGGGTTACCCACGAATTCAAGCCTGCGTTCGGCCAGCGTGGTTTAACGGGGCGCCTGAGATCAAGATCACAAGCAGATCAAGAGCAAGGTCAAGAGCGGCTCGCTTCGCATCGTGGTTACCGTTAACCCGTCACTGGGCTACGCCAGTCATCCGAGCCGGACGTTCCGGCGACTTCGTGAGTCCAGATGATTTTGCGATAGGTGAAGTGCACATCCTCTAGATGGGTGAAGTGGGCGTTGTCTGGGTCTTGGCAGTTGGGCATGCGCGATTGGATGTCGACGATGGTGGCGCCTTCCAGTTCAATCGTGAAGTAATGCTCCTGGGTTCCGGCCGAGGAGGTGCGTAGCCATTCGAGGCGGCAGGACACTTCTTCGCCGGTGGTCAGGGCGCTGAACAGCAAGGGTGAGGATTTATCGAAAACCTTGCTGATCATCAGCGGTTTATGCACGCGCTGACCGGTCGGCTGGCCCGACTGCGGGTCGCGGGGAATGATTACCTGATGAGCAAACGCCTGCACCAGAATCTGGTCCTCATGGCCTTCCTGATAAATGTTGCCTACCGAGTCCTGGGTAAATGTGCCTGCCGTAATCAAACCTTGTTTGACACCGGTGATGGAGAGGTACGCGGGTGTGGGCATGACGGGTTTCCTTGCCTGATTGAGTAGGTATTGCCGGGCAGCGAGAGCGCTGACCGGGCAGGTTCCTATAACAAGAAGCGTGCCTGAAAGTGTGAGGCTCAATGAAATAAGGGCGAAAAATACTCGGCATCCTTTATTGAGCGTTTGCTGTAGTGCTGTGGGTGGTTTTTAGTGTCATTAGTTGCACAGATATGCGCATTTAGTTGCTCATGTCATATGTTTGGTAAATGCATGGTTTTAGGCTGTGGATGATGGGTTTCGCTTGGGTGAGCTGCGCAAATAGCTGCGCAGGCCTTTATTTTCAGGTGGTGTAGGATGTTTCTTAAGTTCCGTTCTGTTACTTGCTGATTGTTTTTTTCGTGGCTAAGGTTCGCTCACTTCAATGTGTTTTGAGCGGAAGTTCAAGGGCGGTTTAACAGTGATGTTAATTTTGCCTACTTTGCCTTGGATGGTTGTGTGCAGCCCAAAATGGTTTATTCAGAAAAGCAATATGCCTATTACTTAGAACTTGCACGGACAGCGTGTTCGCCAAGCAGTTTTGTTGGCAGTGATATGCGCTATTCAAGTGAGTTTGAAGTGCTGGAAGCCGAGCTGGGCAAGGCGCACTCCATTCATGGGGCAGGCCTGCCGGATTGGCAGAAGATCAGCGAAATCAGTGAGTGCATTCTGCGTGAGCATTCCAAGGATCTGCGCGTCGCCGCCTGGTTGGCCTGGGCCCTGTACCAGCGTGATTCATTTGCTGGGTTGCTGGCGGGGCTCGGAGTGTTGCGTGAACTCTGCGAGCGTCATTGGGCGCAGGTCTATCCCGTTAAGCTGCGTACCCGCATTGCGGTGTTTGGCTGGTTGGTGTCGCGCCTTGAACAAGTGTGTGCGCACAACGTCCCGCTCGAGGATCAACGACCTTTATGTCAGGCGCTGCTGGAACACCTGGAATGTCTTGATCGGCTATGGGGCGAACAGCTTGGCAGCGAGGCGCCGTTACTGTTGCCGGTTCGCCGGCAGCTGTCGGCGCGTTTGGCCCAGGCTACAGCCGAACCTGGCGGCGTCGCGGGCATCATTGCCCAGGTCAAGCCAGCGCCAACTCCACTGCTACAGGCCGAGCAACCGCTCAATAACGAAAAAGACGCGCACAAACGGCTGCGCGCCTTGCAGGAGCAGGCTCGACCTTTATGTGCCTGGTGGTTGCGTCAGGATGCCACCGACCCGCGTGCCTTGCGCCTGGCCCGAACCTTGGCGTGGCTGATGCTCGTCAATTATCCCGACGCCAATAGTGAGCGGGTGACGGCGCTGCGCCCATTGGCTGGCGACAAGCGCAAGCGCTATCAAGACCGCTTCAGCCAAGGCCATTACACCGATCTGTTGCTTGAACTTGAGGTCAGCCTGGCCGGTGCGATGTTCTGGTTCGACGGGTTGCGCATGGTCTGGGAGTGCCTGGGGGCCTTGCACGCAGAGCTGGCCATGACCGAACTGGAAATGCAATTCGCTCTGCTGCTGCATCGCCTGCCGAACCTGCCTGAGTATCGGTTCGAGGACGGCACGCCCTTTGCCGACCCCGCGACAGGTGAGTGGATCGCGCTTCACGTGATGCGTCACGTACACAAGCCCGAGCCCTCCAGTGTGGTCGTCGACAGCGTCGCACAGCCTTGGGACGCGGCGTTGCAAGCCGTGATGCCCTGCCTGCGCAAGGACGGCCTCAAGGCTGCGGTGGGGGGGCTCAAGCAAGGGCTGCGGGCGGCGTGCGGTGATCGAGCGCGCTTTCATTGGCACCTGGCGCTGGCCAGGTTGTGTGTGGCGGCCGGCAAGCATGACCTGGCCAGGATCCAGCTGGAACAACTCGACCTGCAGTTACAGCGCACGGGCCTGGAAAATTGGGAGCCGCAGCTGGCCGTGCAAGTCGGCCAGCTGCTGTATCGCTGCTACGACCTGTTGCCACAAAACCAATCCGTACAAGACGCAAAAGACACCCTGCATCGCCGGTTGTGCCATTTCGACCTGGAAGCAGTACTTGAATAGTGCCTCATCAAAAAGGAAAAGCACCATGGCCAAAGACGGTTCGGTAGCCCCAAAGGAACGCATCAACATTACCTTCAAACCCGCCGTCGGTGGCGCTCAGGAAGACGTCGAGCTGCCGTTGAAGCTGCTGGTGCTGGGGGATTTTTCCCTGCGCGCGGACCCGCGCAAACTTGAAGATCGCAAGCCCATCGGCATCGACAAGCACACCTTTGACGAGGTGTTGGCCAAGCAAGCATTGAGCCTGACGCTGAGCGTGCCCAACCGCCTCCAGGAGGCAACCGACATGGAAGAGTTGCCGGTCCAGGTGCGGATCAGCGCGATGAAGGACTTCAACCCCGCGAACCTGGTGGAACAGATTCCGCAATTGCAAAAGCTGATGGCTTTGCGTGAGGCGTTGGTGGCGCTCAAGGGCCCGCTGGGTAATACGCCCAGCTTTCGCAACGCTATCGAGCGGACGCTGGCCAATGGCGACTCGCGCGCACGAGTGCTCGCCGAATTGGGGCTGGATAGGCCCCAAGCCTGACATTTTCAGTAAAAGGACACTGACACCATGACCACGATTCAACACGGCCCGCAACCCGTACAGGTTATCGAAGGCGGTAGCATCCTCGATAACATCATTTCCCAGACATTGCTCAGCGCCGACGACGAGGCTTATGGCATCGCCAAGCGCGGGGTCTCGGCGTTTATCGCAGAGCTGGTCAAGCCACATAATTGTGACGAGCCGGTAAAAAAACGCCTGGTCGACCGGATGATCGCCGAGATCGATACCAAGCTCAGCGAGCAAATGGATGAGATTCTTCACCACCCGGAGTTCCAGGCTCTGGAGGCTTCGTGGCGAGGCTTGCAGTTGCTGGTTGAGCGCACCGATTTTCGCGAGAACATCAAGATCGAGCTGTTGAATGTCTCGCGCCAGGACCTGCTGGATGATTTTGAAGACTCCTCGGAAATTACCCAGTCCGGGTTGTACAAACACGTCTATAGCGCCGAATACGGCCAGTTTGGCGGCCAGCCGGTGGGCGCGATCATTGCCAACTACTTTCTTTCGCCCAGTGCACCCGATGTGAAACTGATGCAATACGCATCCAGCGTCGCCGGCATGGCCCACGCACCCTTTATCGCTGCGGCGGGGCCGAGTTTCTTCGGCTTGGAAAGCTTCAGCGGGTTGCCCGACCTGAAGGATCTGCGGGACCATTTCGAAGGCCCGCAGTTTGCCAAATGGCAAAGTTTCCGGCAGAGCGAAGACGCCCGATATATTGGCCTCACCGTACCGCGCTTTCTGCTGCGCACCCCTTATGACCCCCTTGAGTGCCCGGTCAAGACCTTCGCCTACCAGGAGAATGTGGTTAACAGCCACGAGCATTACTTGTGGGGCAATACCGCCTACGCCTTCGCCACTCGCCTGACCGATAGCTTTGCGCGCTTTCGCTGGTGCCCCAACATCATTGGCCCGCAAAGCGGCGGGGCGGTCGAAGACCTTCCGCTGCATCACTTCCAGAGCATGGGCGAGATCGAAACCAAGATTCCTACGGAGGTACTGATTTCGGACCGGCGTGAGTACGAACTGGCACAAGAAGGTTTCATCGCCTTGACCATGCGCAAGGGCAGTGACAACGCAGCGTTTTTTTCCGCCAGCTCCGTGCAGAAGCCCAAATCTTTTGGCATCAGTGAGGAGGGCCGGGCGGCAGAGCTGAATTACCGTTTGGGCACTCAATTGCCCTACATGATGGTGGTCAACCGCCTGGCTCATTACCTCAAGGTGCTGCAACGGGAGCAGTTGGGCGCATGGAAAGAGCGCACGGACCTGGAGTTGGAACTCAACAAATGGGTTCGCCAATACGTCGCGGACCAGGAAAACCCCAGTGCCGAGGTGCGTGGGCGTCGCCCCTTGCGTGCCGCGCGCATTGTGGTCAGCGATGTCGAGGGAGAGCCTGGCTGGTATCGGGTCAACGTCACGGTACGCCCGCATTTCAAATACATGGGGGCAGACTTCACGTTGTCCCTGGTCGGCAAGCTCGATAAAGAATGAGCGGAGGCCAGGGCATGCTTGAGCACAACAGCCTTTTCGAACGCCTTGAGCGTGGTGCGTCTAACCCGGGCGCCGCCGTGGCGTCCATCGCCGCACATTTGGGGAAAATGCTCAGCACTCGTGCGGGCAGTGTCCGGACGCTGCCTGATTATGGCTTGCCTGACCTCAATGACATGCGGCTCAGCTTGCATGAATCCTTGAGTCAGTCGCGCCTGCATATCGAACGGTTTATCCAGGCTTATGAGCCGCGGCTGACGAATGTCCGTGTCAGGCTGCTGCCGGTTGTGCGTGACTCCTTGTCCCTGGCATTCGCCATTGAGGCTGAGCGGATGATCGAGGGTGCCCTGCATCCTGTGGTGTTCCACGCGCGCCTTACAGATACCGGGCGGGTTGAGGTCTTTGCCGATGGCGCTTGACCGTTATTTCCAAAGCGAACTCAGCGCGCTGCGCCAACTGGGGCGGCGTTTTTCCGAGCGTAATCCCGCCCTGGCGCCGTTTCTTGGCGAAGCCGGCCAGGACCCGGATGTCGAGCGCTTGCTGGAGGGCTTTGCATTCCTGACCGGGCGCCTGCGCCAGAAGCTGGATGACGAACTACCGGAGTTGACCCACTCATTGATGCACTTGCTGTGGCCCCATTACATGCGGCCGATACCGGCCTTCAGCATCCTGCAATTCGACCCGTTGAAACGTGCCGGCCCTAGCGTTCGGGTGGCTCGGGACACCGCTGTGCAAAGCGCCCCCATCCAAGGAGAGCGTTGCCGGTTCCGCACCTGCTATGCCACCGACGTCATGCCGTTGCAGCTCAATGGCCTGGAATACAGATGCCAGGGCGAAGAGGCCTGGTTGGACTTGCGCCTGCGCATGAGTGTCGACGGCAGCTTCAGTGAGTTGATATTCGATTCGCTGCGACTGCACCTGGCCGGTGACCATTACATCAGTCAGGGCCTGTATCTGAGCCTATTGCGTCACCTGGAGGGCATCAGCCTGCAGCTCGTGGATCACGACGGTCTGCCGATCAACGCCGGCGATGGCCAACCCGTGACGCTGCGGCTCAATGCCAACCAGGTCCGGCCGGTGGGGTTTGCCCCGGACCAGGCGTTGATTCCTTATCCGCAGAACACCCTGGAGGGTTATCGGCACCTGCAGGAGTACTTCGCGTTTCCCGAGAAGTACCTGTTTGTCGATGTCGAAGGCCTGGAGGTGTTGCACACGTTGTCTCACGAGTTGCTCCGGCAGGCGCACGGCCTGGTGATGCGTTTCGAACTTCGCACCCAGGGCCGTGAGCCCCTGCGTCCTACCCTGGATAACGTGAAGCTGTATTGCACGCCCATCGTCAACCTGTTTACCCAGGATGCCGTTCCCATTCGCCTGGACGGTAAACAGGACGAGTACCTCCTGGTGCCTGGGGAATACACGCCGGGCAATGCCAGCGTGTTTTCCGTGGATAAGGTCACCGGCTGGCGCCCCGGTGGTTTGGGCTATCAAACCTACGTGCCGTTCGAGTCGTTTGAACATGATTGCAACAGTGAGCCTCTGGCGGCACCGCCCAGCTACAGCATTCGCCAACGTTCGTCGGTCCAACATGCCGGGCTCGACACCTGGATGGGGTTCGGCAATCGCCGCGAACAGGGCCAGGAAACCCTGTCGGTCGAACTGACCTGTACCAATTGCAACCTGCCACGGCAATTACGTGCAGGCGAGATCAACCAGCCCGGCGAACAGACACCGGAGTCGTTGACGTTCGGCAATATCACCGCGCCAACGGCGAGCTACTCGCCGCCCCTGGACCAGAATTTTCTGTGGAAGCTCATCAGCAACATGTCGCTCAACTATTTGTCGTTGACCGATATCAACGCCTTGAAAGTGATTCTCGAAACCTACGACCTGCCGCGTTATTACGATCGCCAGGCGCTGAAGGTCAGCCAGAAAAGACTGGGGGCCTTGCGCGCCATCCGTCATGAGGCGATTGATCGCCTGCATCGTGGGTTGCCCGTGCGAGGTGTGCGGGTTGATCTGACCGTCGATTCCCAGGGCTTTGTCGGTCAGGGCGACTTGTTTGTATTCGCTTCGGTCCTCAATCAGTTCTTTGCGCTTTATGCCAGCCTCAATTCCCATCACGAGTTGCGTGTCATCAGCACACAAGGAGACGTGTATCTATGGCCATCCCGGATCGGGCAGCAACCCCTGCTCTGAATCAACTTTGCCGGGGTATCCGTGAATACACGCTGTTCCAGGCGGTTTTGCAGGTCACCGAGCGATTGCGTGAGGCTCATCCGCTGCTGGATGAGGACGCGCTGTACGACCAGTTGGAGTTCCAGGCCAACCCTGGCTTGGGGTTTGCCGCGCACGATATTGACCGAGTGGAGTTCTTTATGGAGCACGGACATTTGCGCGCACGCCTGCGCCTCAATGTGCTGGGGTTATTTGGCGCCGGGTCCCCACTGCCTGCGTTTTATGGTGAGCAGGCATTTGCCGAACAGCCGGGCGGCAACCCGACTCGAGACTTCCTCGATCTGTTCCATCATCGCCTGCACCGGCTGATGCTCCCGATCTGGCGCAAATACCGCTATCGGGCGTGTTTCCGGGCAGGCGCCAATGATGGTTTTTCCGAGCAGATGTTTGCCTTGACGGGGCTGGGTGGTGCTGCGATCCGTGGCGCTTGCCAGCTCGATTGCAAGCGCTTGCTGCCCTACCTGGGCCTGCTGAGTGTGCGTGTGCACTCGGCGGCGTTGATCGAATCGGTCCTGCGTTACTACTTCAAGCACGACGCGTTGTTTATCGAGCAGTGGGTTGAACGCCAGGTCGAGGTCAGCCAGGTACAGCGCAACGACCTGGGACGAACCAACAGTGTGCTGGGCGAGGACCTGGTGCTGGGGCGCCGCGTCGCTGACCGCAGTGGCAAGTTCAGGGTGCATGTCCGCGCGTTGGGGTGGCAGCGCTTTCACGACTTCCTGCCCACGGGAAAGGCCTGTGAGCCGCTGCGCTCGCTGGTGCGCCTGACCCTGCGCGATCCATTGGAATACGACCTGCGTCTGGTAATGGCACAGGGTCAGATCAGAGCCCTGCACATTGGCGAAAACACGGTTTGCCGCTTGGGCTGGACCACCTGGTTGGGGCGCGAGCGGGCCGATGGCGTCGTCACGCTAACCGGCAATTTCATTAGGGATGAATGGACATGATGAACAGGGATTTTCAACACATGATCGACGCACTGTCTGCCTGTTTCGCACGCTTGGGGTTCGAGCGTGATGAACGCGCGTTACCTGACGTATGTGTCAGCGCGGCGGCCCGGCTGAGCCAGTGCGACGTCAGCCAGTTGTACCTGCTCGATGAAGTGACCGGCGGGCTTGAACTGATCGCCCAGCATCTTGCCCAGGTGCCGTCGCTCGCGGTAGTGCCTTCACGGCCTGGTCAGCATTCCCAACAGTTGCTGCACGACACCTTGACCCAGGGCACAGCGTTGAGCCTGGAGGATGTGCAAGGCAGCGGCCATGACACGGATTTCCTGCCAGCATTGGCGACACCTTGGCGGGCACTGTTAAGCGTGCCGCTGTTCAATCGATGCGAACGCATGACTGGTGTGCTGGTATGTGCCCGCCAACACCCGGCCCAGCTGCAAGGCTACGCTCCCTCCTTGGGGCATTTGGGCAACTTCGCCGTCAACCAGTTGCGCGTACTGCGCGATGGGCAGCCCAACGTTGGGACGCAGCCCGAATGCAACACACCCTTGGCTGGCGCATACGGCCTGATTGGCACCAGTGCGGCGATGGAGCAGGCGTGCCGGCTGATCAGTAAAGTCTTGAACACCCCTTACACCGTGCTACTGCAGGGCGAGACCGGCACGGGCAAGGAAGTGGTGGCCCGGGCCATTCACACGGCCGGGCCGCGCAAGGCCAAGGCGTTTGTCGTGCAAAACTGCGCGGCGTTCCCGGAAGGGTTGCTTGAAAGCGAGCTGTTCGGTTACCGCAAAGGCGCGTTCACGGGTGCCGAACGCAATCACGCGGGGCTGTTCGACACCGCACATGGCGGTACGTTGCTGTTGGATGAGATCGGCGATATGCCGCTGCCCTTGCAAGCCAAATTGCTACGCGTATTGCAGGAGGGTGAGGTTCGCCCGCTGGGTGCCAGTGCGGCACACAAGGTCGACGTGCGCATCATTGCCGCGACCCACCGCGACCTCGCGGCGATGGTCGCCGAAGGGCGCTTTCGTGAAGACCTCTATTACCGACTGGCTCAGTTCCCCATCACCTTGCCGGCTCTGCGCGAGCGAGACGGCGATGTGCTGCAACTGGCGCGCCATTTCACGGCCAAGGTGTGCGCAGCATTGGGCAGGCCACCTGTCGAGTGGTCGAATACCGCCCTTGATCAACTGTCCAGCCACGGTTTTCCCGGCAACGTGCGCGAGCTCAAATGCCTGGTGGAGCGCGCCGTGTTGTTGTGTGACGACCGCGTGATTCGGCCCGAGCACCTGGCGCTGCCCCTGGCATTTAAGCCGGCCACTCCCGATGACGTGACGCTGCGCCAACGTATGGAGCGAGTGGAGCGCACGTTCCTGCTCGACTGCCTGCACAAGAACCACGGCAATCGTACCCGTACCGCGCGGGAGCTTGGGGTCGCCCGGCGTACCCTGCTTTACCGTCTGGCCCGTTTGAATATTCCCTTTGGTGATGCCCGGGAGGAACGCTGAATGACGCACTCGATTTTTACTGGGGGAGACGCCTGATGCCTGATCGTGCGTGGCACGTCGTCGTGCTGGTGATGTGTTTGTTGGGAGGCTGTAACGCCAACTATGTGTTCGATGATGCCGAGTACCACCCCTTGGGTGATCCGCAGGCGATCATTCGTGGCCGCTGAAAGGAGAGGGCATGAAGCTGCAGCTTGTGTTTGAGGTCTGCGCGTGCGAAAGCGACAAGAGCCTACTTTTGGCCCGCAAAGTATTTGACGGTGCAGGCGGCGTGTTCGGGCGCGGCCCTGGATGTGACTGGGTGATCCCTGACGCCAGTCGCGTACTCTCCAGCCATCATGGGTTGATCGGTTACCGTGAAGGCCGTTATTTCCTCACGGATATCAGCCGCAACGGTATAGGACTGGCCAGCAGTCCTGAGCGCCTGCGCAAGGGGCAGGCGCGATTGATCAGTGACGGTGACGTCTTCGAGCTGGGGGTATTGACGATACGTGCGCGCCTGCTGGAATCGACGCGACCTTCCGACGAGTTGCTGACGCCCGCGGCAGTACCGATCCCCGATGACGCTTTCCTGTCGCTGGACCCGCTGCACGGCTTGGAGCTTGATCGCCAGATGCAGGCCACCTCCGATGATCTGGAGGCCTTGAACAAGAGCGCCGATGAGCAAGCGATATGGGCAGATCACTTTGGGGCCGATAGCGAGCACGTGGCCTTGCCGCGTCGGCAAGCCCCTTCGATAGAGGTTGCCGCCGTACCCGCTGTTGCGATGACCCCATCGACCGACGAGGTGTTCTGGTCACAATTTGCAGCGGTCCTGGGCGTTGACCTTACGGCCCTCGACACGCTGGCCCGGGAGGCACTGGCGATCAAGGTGGCACGCTTGTTTCGGGTGACGATCGAAGGGCTGCAACACGGTTTGCGCACTCGGGAAGAACTGAATAACGAATTGGGTACGGCGGCGTTCGCCAGTCAGGGCATGGGCCAGAACCCCTTGAAAGTGTATCGCGACACCGATGCTGCGTTGGCCGCGATGCTCGATACCCGGGAGTTGGGGCAACTGCCTGCCGTGCGCGCCATTGCCCAGGTGCACCGAGAACTGCAGGTGCATCAGATTGCGCTGCTGGCCGCTTGTCGAAGCGCCATACGTAACGCCCGCGCGGCCTTTGAGCCGAGCCACCTGTTGGGGTGCTTTGAGTCCCAGGGCAAATCGGCCGGGTTTTTCTCCGATGGCGGGCATTGGCGGGCCTACCAGCGTCACTACCAGCGTGTGGTGGCGCAAGACCAGCTGAATGATCGCCCGTTGGGCGGCGACTTCGCCAAAGCCTATGAGGAGCAGTTGCGCCTGCTCTCCAGCCTGCACATGGATTTTCCAGGATGATAGTCATGTATCGAGCCACCCTTGTTTCGCTGTTGCTCTTGTGCGGGCTGTTGGCGGGCTGCAGTGCCGTCTCACCATTTTCCAGGCTGACCAAGCTGGATGTGGTGCTGACCGCCAGCGAGCACGTCAACCCGGACCTGCACGGTCGTCCTTCTCCCGTGGTGGTGCAGTTGATCGAACTGCGCCATGGCGTCGCCTTTGAACATGCCGACTTCTTCAGCCTGTATGGCAATGCGCAGCAGGCGCTGCCCAAGGACTGGGTCGGCAGCGAGGAGGTTGAACTGCGTCCGGGTGACGGGCTGGCGCTCAAACTGCGCATCGCTCCTGAGAGCCGTTTTGTGGGAGTGCTGGCCGCTTATCGAGACTTGCCCCATGTGCAATGGCGGCTGCTGGTGCCCTTGACGGTGCAGCAACGCAACCGTGCCGAGTTGGTGCTGGACGAGGGCGGTATACGTGTTGCCGAGCCGCTCGCTGCTGTGGAGACGCAATAACATGCAGGTTCATAAAGTTATCTGGCAGGAAGGCATGTTGTTGCGGCCACAGCACTTGCAGCACAACGACCGTTATTACCAGCAGCAGCTCAATCAGACCCGCCTGCTGGGCAGTGACACCTGGGGTTTGCTCACGCTCGAACTCAATACGCAGTACCTCAAGCTGGGCAAGCTGGTGGTCAACCAGGCCAGTGGCGTGTTACCGGACGGCAGCCTGTTTGAACTGAATGCCGCCATGGAGCCGCTGGTGCTGCAGGTGCCAAAGGATGCAGGCACGCAAGGGGTTTACCTGGCGCTGCCGCTGGCCAGCGGCAGTCACCTTGAGGTCCGCCAGCCTGCGCAAAGCGAGGTGTTGGCGCGCTACCTCAGCTGTGAAGTGGAAGTGGGAGACTCCAACGTGGGCGTGGATACGCGTTGCCGAATCCACTGCGCGCGCCCGGATTTACGTCTTGTGCTGGGTGAACAGCCGGGTGACCAGCACTTCGTCAAGCTCAAGGTGGCCCAGGTACTGGACGCCAGCAGTGAAGGCGGCGTGAATCTGGATACGGCGTTCATCCCGACGTTTATCTTCGTGCAGGAGCACGGGTACGTGGCGTCGTGCCTCAAGGAGGTAATTGGCCTGCTTGCCAGCCGGGGCGATGCCATCGCGGCGCGCATTCGTGGCGAGAGCACAGCCGCAGGCACGCACATCGCCGATTTCCTGATGCTGCAAGTGATCAATCGTAGCGAGTTGGAGCTGCGCCACTGCCTGAGCCAGGCGCGGGTGCGGCCCGAAGCGGTGTTCCGTGCGCTGGTGTCGCTGCTTGGGGAGCTATCAACCTTCACCACTGACAGCAAACGCGTGCAGTTGGATGTTCATTACCAACACGGTGATCAGGGCGCCAGTTTTCGCGCTCTGATGGTGCAGTTGCGTATGGCGCTGTCGGTGGTGCTGGAGCAACAGGCGATCGAGTTGACATTGCAGCCACGCCAATACGGCGTTCTGGTATGCCCGGTCAGCGAGTTGAAATTGCTGGGCACCGCCACCTTCATCCTGGCAGCCACTGCGCAGTGTGAGGCGCAGGAACTACGCCAGCGCCTGCCAGCACACCTGAAAGTCGCGCCGGTTGAGCGCATACGTGAGTTGGTCAACCTGCATTTGGCCGGAATCAAGGTCAAGCCCCTGCCAGTGGCGCCGCGACAGATTCCGTTCCATGCCGGCAAGACCTATTTCATGCTCGATATGAGCCCCCGTGATATCGCGCAGCTAGAGCAGTCGGGTGGTTTCGCTTTCCACGTAGGGGGTGAATTCACCGGGCTTGAACTCGACTTCTGGGCCATCAGGAACTGAATGCCATGGACAGTGAATACACCCAGGATGAAAAAACCGTCCTGCTCGACCGGGAGACTCATGAGCCTGCCCAGGGGCCGTTGACGGATTTCCCGTCGCCGCCGCGCTACGAACAGCTGCAAGACCGCATGATCTACGCCGGCCACAGGCTCGATATCCAGAGCTTTCAGGCAGGGCTCAACCCGCTGGTTGCCGCAGCCTGGGCGGTATTGTTTGAAGTTATAGGGCTCAGGGTCTGCTCCGGCCGTGAAAACCTGGGCACGCTCAACGATCGGTTAGCGTTGGCGGTGACTCAGTTCGAAACCCGCGCCTTGCAGGGCGGCGTGGAGAACAGCCAGGTCATGTCGGCGCGCTATGTGTTGTGCAGCGTGATCGATGAGGCGGTGGTGACGACCCCGTGGGGGGCGCAAAGCGAATGGTCGAAGATGAGCCTGTTGAGCCGCTTTCATAACGAAACCTTTGGCGGCGAAAAAGTGTTCCAGTTGCTGGAGCGCCTCACGCGCGACCCGGTGAAGCACCTGGCGATGCTGGAGTTGCTGTACCTGTGCCTGTCCCTGGGGTTCGAAGGCAAATACCGGGTGATGGAGCGGGGTGTGGCGCAACTGGAGGCGGTGCGCGATGCGTTGTATCGCCAGATCAGGCATGTACGGGGGGAACCGGCGGCGGTAGCGCTACTGCCTGCCCAGCCAAAGGCCGAACGGCGCAAGCTGGTGCGTGTCATCCCTGCCACCTGGTGGGTCGGCCTCACCTTGGTGTGTGTGCTGGCGATGTACGCAGGGTTTGCCTGGGTACTGAGCAACGAGCGTACGCACGCGCTGCAACCCCTTCAACTGTCGGCGTCGGATCTGCTCCGCACGCCTTTGTAAACGCTGGGAGCATTGAATGATCGCATTCTTCAAGGGGATGGGCACCGTGCTGGGCAGGATTTGGGTGTGGAGCCTGTTGCTGGTGCTGTCCTGTGCGGCAATGGTGTGGTTTTTGGGGCCGCTGCTGGCGGTGGATGACCACCGTATCTGGGCCGGAGCGACTGCGCGGCTGGTCACCATCAGCAGTGTGTTCTTGCTATGGGGACTGGCGATGGCGGTTGCGGGGCCCGGTTTTGCCGCCTGGCGCCAAAGGCCTGAACGCGAGGCGCGTCAGCAGCCGATGACGGGGGTGGAGGACGAACGCCGACACCTGCGCAGTCGGTTCAAGAAAGCCGTGCACCTGCTCAAGACGTCCCGCCATTATGGAGAACGTAACGCGCGTTGGCGTCATGAGTTGCCCTGGTACCTGTTGATCGGCGAGCCGGGCAGTGGCAAGACGCAATTGCTGGCGGCAGCGGGCTTACCGCTGGCGCTGGACCACGGGCAAGCGCGGCCGACAGGTACTAGTGCCCATTGTGACTGGTATTTCGGCGACGAAGGCGTCCTGGTCGACACCCCGGGGCGCTACCTTACCCAGCCCGACCGTTCAGTGGACGCCGCAGGCTGGGCTACCTTGCTGCAACTGCTTAGGCGGCGTCGCCGAGTGCGCCCGCTCAGCGGTGTGGTGGTGACGTTGTCTGCCGATACGCTGGCGAGCGCCACTGAATACGACCTGGATCATCATGCCCGCCGTGTACATTCGCGCTTGCAGGAGATCCAACAGACGCTGCATGTGGATGTGCCGATTTACCTGGTGTTGACCCACGCCGACCAGTTGCCGGGATTCGCACAATACTTCGACTCACCCCTTGGAGAAAGTGCCGACAGCGTGCTTGGGCAGCACCTGCATGCCTGCGCCGAGGGGACTGACACGACGCAGGTTCGTCAAGCGGTCGAGCGATTATTGCAACGCTTGAACAGTGAGCTGATTGGGCGATTGCATCAGGAGCGCAATGTCGAGCGGCGTGGACAGATGCTCGAGTTTCCCCAACAAGCAGCACGAGTGGGGGAGCAGGTTAGTCTGTTCGTTGACATGGCGTTTTGCGCTCATCGCTACCAACCCATCAACGGTTTGCGAGGGTTCTTCTTGACCTGCGCCGATGGCAGGCACCCGCGCTTTGTGCAGGGCCTGTTCAGCCAGGTGATCTTCGCCGAGGCCGACCTGGCGGGCTTGCAAGCCCACGAACAGCAACGTTTGCGTTGGCGCCAGGGCGCGCAGGCGATGGCTGCGGCGCTGGTTATTGTCGGTGTCGGCGGGCTGTGGGGGCACAGTTACTCCGTCAACCATCAACGCCTGGCCCAATTGTCGGCGCTGACCTCACACCCGCCGCTAGCCCTTGCGGCCGACGATGAAAGCGCGGCGCTGTTGGCGCTGTTGGACGCGCGACTGGCGGCGACCCAGGTTTTTCCAGGGCCGGCAGATGTACGCCTGGTGGAGCGCACCGGGCTGTATCAGGGGGAACTGAGCCGTCCCCGCGTCGATCAAGCCTATGAACAGGCGCTGCAACAGCTATTGCTGGCCTGGATAGCCGCCCAGTTGGAAGAACAGGTACTCGCTAGCCTGGGGGACCGGGAGCGGCTGCTCGACGACCTGCGTGCCTACCTGATGCTCAATCTGCGCGAGCGCCGTGACACGACCTGGCTGGCGGAACATATCGCAAGCCTTTGGTCGGTGCGGTTTGCCGGGGATATGCCGACACAGAAGCGCCTTAATACGCACCTCGCCCGGCTGCTGGAGCAACCGTTTGTGGCGCCGCTCAACGAAGAGCGGGTGGCGCAGGCCCGTGAAGCGCTGAGGGGCGAATCGTTGGCCGATGGGGTCTATCGGGTATTGCGCGAACAAGCGCGCAGCCTGGAGCCGTTGCGGCTGGCCGAGGGTAAGGTGTTCGCCGCTATCGACCCGCCTGTGCCGGGGTTCTATACCAAACGCTATGTGCAGTACTTCGAGGCGCAGGGCCCGCGGTTGGTAAACGCCATCACCCAGGACAACTGGGTGCTAGGGCAGGGCGCCGACTTGAGCCCCCAGGACTTGCGGCGCCTGATGGCTGAACTGCAGCAACGCTATTTCAGCGAGTATGCCGATGCCTGGAGCGATGCGCTTGGCCGAGTCAGGCTGCAGGAGACCGACAACCTGCGCCAGGATGCCGAGCAACTGATGAACCTGACGTCGGCGCAATCGCCCTTGATTCGTCTGTTGCAACAGGTGCGTGAAAACACGCGTCTGTTGCCAGTCCATGGGCTGCTGGACAAAGTGGCCCAGCAGTCGGCAGACCTGGGCGAGATGGCCAAGCCGCGGTTGACGGCAGGGCAGACGGCTATTGTCGAGGCGTCGCGGCGCGCCTTGCAGCGCCGCTTTGAGCCTTTGCATCAATTGCTGGATGAGCAGCACAACCCTGGCGTAGAGCTGACTCAGGCGTTGCGCCTGCTGGATGAAGTACACCTGCAACTGACGGCATTGAACCGTGACAGCGCACCCGAGCAGGCGGCTTTCCTGCGTGCCAGGCAGCGCATGGAGGGCCAGCAGGATGCATTGGGCAATCTGCGTGACGCCGCCGCGCGCCTGCCGCTGCCCGTTGCCGGCTGGCTCGAAGGTGTGGCCGATGACAGTTGGCGGCATCTGCTGGAGCAGGCCTATGTGCACGTCAACCAACGTTATCGGAGCGAGGTGCATAGCCTTTACGCCAAGGCCATTGGCCGACGTTACCCATTCAATGCGCACGCCAGCAGTGAGGTCGCCCTTCACGACTTTCAGGAGTTCTTCAAGCCACGCGGGGTAATGGCGCGCTTTTATGAGGGCTACCTGCGGCCTTTTATCAGCGTCGACGGCAGCCGCTATCGACTGCGTGGGCTGGATGGCCAGAGTTTGCCGGTTTCGCGTGCGCTGCTGGAGCAACTGATGAAAACTCAGGTCATCCGCCGTGGCTTTTTTACCGAAGACGCGGGGGAGCTATCTGTGCGATTCACCTTGGCGCCCTACAGCCTGGACCCATCGGTCAGCCGTGCGATCCTGCGGTTTGGCGACCAGCAATTGGAGTATCGCCACGGTCCGATCGTACCCATGGCGTTCCATTGGCCCACCGATGCAGACAATGGGCGCAGCAGCCTCGTTCTGGAGAGAGGCACGCAGCAGCGACCCTTGGGTATCGAAAAGAACACCGGGGCGTGGTCGTTGTTCCGGTTTCTGGATCTGCTGCAGAAAGAGCCCGCCAGTGGCCGAAATATACAGCTACTCAAGGCAGACCTCGCCGGCCTGCGCGCCAATTACCGGCTCACCAGCCAGCGCACGCCTGGCCCGTTTGACATGGACTCATGGCGTACCTTTCGCCTGCCGGAGCAACTGTGAATCCGATGGAGGCGCCGTGGCGCAGCGCCGGGCGCACGCAGCGAGGCCAGGCGCGGTTGCGCAATGAGGATGCGTTCCTGGACAACCCGCGCGCGGGTTGCTGGGCGGTGGCGGACGGCATGGGCGGGTATCGGCACGGGGATGTCGCTAGCCAGTGGGTGGTCAGCCAGTTGGCGTCAGTGTCGGCGGACGGCAACCTTGACCAACGTATCCAGGCGGTTCGCCACAGGTTGCAGGACGTCAACCAAGGGGTGAGGCGCGCATGGACAGAGCCTGGCGCAAGCGGTGACGTGACGATGGGCAGCACCGTGGTTGCCCTGTTGCTGGAGAAGGACCGGGCGGCCTGTCTATGGGCGGGAGACAGCCGTTGCTATTTATGGCGCGACCAGAGCCTTTATCAGTTGTCCAAGGACCACTCGCTGCTGCAGCGCCTCATGGACGAGCGTCAGTTGAGTGTGGCGCAAGCCCAGGCCTACCCGGGTGCCAGGGCCTTGACCCGGGCCGTTGGCGCGCGTTCGCGTTTGCACCTTGAAGTACTGGAACTGCGCACCCGCCCAGGGGACGTGTTTTTGTTGTGCAGTGACGGCTTGTATCAGGCCCTCAGCCACGTTGACCTGGGGCGGGCGTTGAGCATGGGCACGCCTCAACGGGCAGTGGAACGGCTATTTGCAGGGGCGTTGCGCAGGCCGGTACGTGATGACCTGACCGCGGTCGTGGTGCAGCCTTGAACTCGACAGCTTCATCTTCCCGTTTATTGGCTGGGCGTTATCACCTTGAACGTGTCTTGGGCAGCGGTGGCATGGGCAGGGTGTACCGCGCGCGCGACCTGTTGCACGAGCAGTTGGGCGAACCCTGTTCCAAGGTAGCGATCAAGCTACTCGACGAACCCATTTCCCAGTGCCCCGACGCGCATGTGTTGTTGTACCGCGAGTTTGCCTTGGCCCGCAGCCTTCGGCATGAACGCGTGGTACGGGTGTTTTCGTTTGAGGTTGATACACACAGCCACGTCGCGTTTTTCACCATGGAGTTGCTACAAGGGATGACGCTGGACCGCCTGCTGCTGGAGTGCCCCCAGGGCTTGCCCTGGCGGGAGTTGCGCCCTATCGCCTTGCAGTTACTGGATGCGCTGGTTTACACCCACCAGCAAGATGTTCTGCACGGTGACGTCAAACCCGCCAATGTCATGGTGGGCGAGGAGGGCGTGCGCTTGTTCGATTTTGGCCTGGGCCATGCTCAAGCAGAGGCTGCGGTGGGTTTGCCGAGTGTCAGCCGCAGTCGTTTCAATGCCTGGACACCTGGCTACGCCGCCCCGGAACTGTTGGCCGGCGGTGCGCTGACCGCTGCCGCCGACCTGTACGGCGTGGCCTGCATCCTGTACGAACTGGCCCACGGCAGTCGCGTTGGCAAGCGCGCCTCAGACCGGTTGCCCCGACCCGCGCAGTTGCCCAGGCATTGCTGGGCAGCGTTACAGGCCGCGTTGGCGATAGACCCGCAGCACCGAAGCATAACGGTGGCCGAGTTGCGTCACGTCATGGGGCGCAACCGAGCACGCTGGTGCTTGTAAGGCAAAGGTCAAACGGCCAAGCCGTGCAACTGGCAGTACTGCGCCCAGTCCATGCCCGCCATTTGCGCGACTTCTTTATGCACTTCGCGGCGCTGAGCCTCGAAGGTTTCGGTGGAGTCGGCCGTCAGCTTGAGGGTCAATTCCCAGGCGAACAGCTTTTGCTGTTCAGCGTACGCTTCGAAAGCCTCATGCAGCCGTTCGGCGCGATACTGCGCCAGGGTTTCGCCCCTGGCCTGGGCTACCAGCGGGTTAAGGCTGTCCAGCTCGGCAGCGACCTGCGGTTGTTCGCGCAGGAATCTGTCCAGTGCAAGCTGGTGCGTATCGTTGGGTGCCGACATAGGTAGACACCTTAATGAGAAGGGTGGGAGCCGCTATCGGACGTGCGTGTGTTGAGGTGATGGCGAGCACGCTTGCGCGACCTGCGCCGCATCCAGTTCTGCAACGGCGCGAGCAAGAAAAACATCAGGTAGGCGACCAGCACCAGGGCCAGATCTACCCAGGTTTCAGCCACAGGCCCGGTAAACAATTCAATGACGTTCTTGATCACAAACAGCAACACCACGCTGCACAACCACAGCAGGATGGTGACAAATAGAGGACGCATGTTACTTGAGCGCTTGTCTTGCATAGTGAGGTTCTCTCCTTTGGCCTGTTGTCGTTCCAGGCAAGATTCCCTGAGTGCGTACCCATTATCAGACAGGTTGTAACATCGTATAACACGCACAAAACGTGCGGATGATACCGACTCAGACAGCCTTAGGGGATGATTCAAGTCAGAAAGTTCGATAAATCTGTAAGGATTTAGTCTAGCAACCCGGCATTGACTGGCAAAAAAGCCGGGCGGGGACGGGTATAAAGGCTTTCGCTTCGGCTATCAGGGCGTGTAGCGTTAGCGGGTGTTTCCGGCCCTGATCTTCAGCGGCAGTCGGTGACAGGCAGAGGACGGCCCATGGCGCACACCCTGTTCAAACTTTTCCTGACCCAGCGCCTGGCAGTCCTGGCCAGCACGGAGTCGTTGCGTGCGATTCGGGAGGGACTGCTGTGGATCCTGCCGTGCCTGTTGGTGTCCGCCGGTTTCCTGATTCTGTCCGAATGCGCCCTGGCGCTGGGTTTCGATCCGCAGGTGGTGAGTTTCCTGGCGGGGTTGCATAAACAGATCAGTTCGGTGATCCCACTGCTGGTCGCGGCCTCCATCGGTTATATGTTGGCGATTCAACACCGTCTGCCACAGCTGCCGGTCGCGTTTCTGTGCCTGGCCCATGTGGTGGTCGCCACCTTCGTGCTGCGTGACTACCCACGTGCTTCGGCCACGTTTTTATTGTTTATTGCCATTGCTTCGCCCTTGATCAATGTGCCGGCCATTGCCTGGCTGCATCGCTTTCGCTGGACGCGCCTGGTCAACCAAGACCTGGTCGGCCATAACCTCAAGGGCACCATCAACATGGTGGTGCCTGGCGCACTCACAGCCTTGGCGTTGGTGGCGGTGTTGTCGTTGCTGCTGTTGATCCCCCATGTGGCGCAAATCCAGGGGCCGCAGGTGCTTGATGCGTTGCAGGCGCCTTACGGCAGTGGGCTGTTTGTCACCCTGATGAATTCGCTGCTGTGGTTCTTCGGCATTCATGGCGTGTATGCCATGCAGCCGTTATTCGATGCCTTGGACCAGGCGGTGGCGCTCAATGGCGCAGCGTTGGCGGCGGGAGAGCCGGTGCTGTACCTGCTCAACAACGGCTTGCTGGGCAGTTTTGCCTTTATCGGTGGCTCGGGCGCAACCTTATGCTTGTTGTTGGCGATCCTGCTGTTTTCCAAGAGCCAGTCCATGCGCTTGCTGGCG
This sequence comes from Pseudomonas sp. FJ2-5-13, assembly GCF_029201605.1. NCBI lineage: Bacteria > Pseudomonadati > Pseudomonadota > Gammaproteobacteria > Pseudomonadales > Pseudomonadaceae > Pseudomonas > Pseudomonas sp. FJ2-5-13. The sequence goes on along the minus strand of NZ_CP104045.1, from coordinate 3,282,748 downwards.
GTGGCCAGTTTGCCGTTGTCGTTATTCAATGTCAGCGAGGTGTTGTTGTTCGGTTTGCCGATCATTCTCAACCCGCGTCTGTTTATACCGTTTCTACTGGTACCGGCGTTCAACGCGATGGTGGCGTTGATGGTCGTGCAATTGGGCTGGGTGTCGCCGGCGGTGGCCAGCGTGCCGTTTACCGCCCCGGTCCTGCTCAATGCCTACCTCAGCACCCACGGCGACGTGGCGGCGGTGGTGTTGCAGATCGTTCTGCTGGGGGCCGGTACGCTGGTGTATGCACCCTACGTCAGGGCCATTCATCGCCAGTCCAGCGATGGCGGCACGGTGTACCTCAAATCCCTGGACATGACGTTTCGCGGCCTTGAAGAGAAAGGCCGCCTGCTGGAGTTCGACCCGGTGCTGGCCACTCACCAGACATTGGCCCGCCAGGCAGCGGAGTTGAACCGCATCCAGCAGATCAGTGATTACGAGTTCTACCTTGAGTTTCAACCCCAGGTCTCCACCCGCACCGGTTTGTGCACCGGCTGCGAGGCGCTGATGCGCGCCCGGGACAGCCAGGGCACGGTGCATTCGCCCTGGGAGTTCCTGCAATGGCTGGCGCACGCCAGGCTGATGCCGGACGTGGATGTGTGGGTGGCGTCCCAGGCCGTGCGTCAGTATCAGAAATGGCAGAAGGTGGGTTTTGAACTGCCGATGACCATCAATATTTCCAGCACTACGCTCAAGGACGCGGCCTACGGCGATCGGCTGGTGGAAATTCTTGCCCAGGCCCGAGGGCGGGTGTCAGTGGAAATTACCGAAGACGCGCTGGTCAGTGATATCCCGGCCACTCGCCAGACCATCCAGAAGCTGCAGGCCATGGGGGCCAAGGTCTATCTGGATGATTTTGGCACTGGGTTTTCTGCGCTGAGTTACTTGCACCAGTTTCCTGTGGATTTCATCAAGATCGACCGCAGTTTTGTGGTGGCTCAGCGTGACCCTAAAGGCGCTCAGGTGCTGACCGGTATGTTGCGCTTCTGCGAGGCCTTGGATCTGGGGGTGGTGGTGGAGGGGGTTGAGACGGCTGAGCAGTTGGCGTTTTTGAGTCATGGGCCTGAGTTGTTTATTCAGGGCTGGTATTTCAGCAAGGCACTGCCTGGGGATCAGATGCCACGCTTTGTGCGGGAGCGCAGGGCGTTGGTGTGATGGCCGACGCTTATCTAACTGATACCCCGCGATCTCTCTGTGGGAGCTGGCTTGCCTGCGATGGCGGCCTACCAGCCGACACTTCTCTACCTGAAACCCAACGATCCAACTGTGGGAGCGGGCTTGCTCGCGAAGGCGGCCTGGCAGTCAACACAGTTGGATGGTGTACATATCCATTGCTGCGGTAACGGCCGCTTAGGGTTCCGCCCTGACGGCGGCTCACTTTTGAACAGCGCAAAAGTAAGCAAAACGCTCTTGCCCCACCACTCGGCACCTCGCCTAGGCTCGGTGTGCCCGTAATCCGCCAGTGATTTGGGGGGCCGCCGCCACGCGCCATCCATGGCGCGGGGCGGCTAAACCGGCGTCCCTGCCGGTTTACCCCCCAAATCCCTGTCGAATTCCGGCCAGCGTGGTTTAACGGGGCGCCTGAGATCAAAAGCAGATCAAGATCAAGAGCGGCTCGCTTCGCATCGTGGGTACCGTTGGCTGCTACGGAGTTGTGTAATACCTATCGTTTGGTGGCGCCCACCCCCCATCTCCAATCCTTCGAAAGAATTTTCCTACAGGTGTTGACCTTGCCACTACGGGAACCTTTAGGCTTTTTTCCGAGTACGCCTAACCACAAAAACAAGATTCAGGGGTTATCAATGGATACTGCTGCCCTGCAACAACGCTCGGATTCCGATCTCTTCACCAACGCCTCGCGGCTGATGGCGAATGCCTTGGAACCTGGCGCCAATTACACCCAGGTCACCCGCGCGCTGGAAGCGCTGCTCGCACAGGCTCGGCAAGGCCTGGCGGGAGACGCTGGCGCCTACGCGCATTACCAGTCTGCCTTGCTGCAACTGCACATTCCCGGTGACCCGCGCACCGAACCGACCCGACGCTGGATGGCCAGCGAGGTCTACCGCGTCGAAGATGAGTTCGCCGCCGATGTGCCGGGCTTCACCGCGTTGCCGGTGGAGGAGTTCCGTCAGCAGGTCGACGCTGAAATCGCTGCACGCAGCCGGGTCAATCACCCGATGTCGGTGCATCTGTTCCAAGGGACGCCCCCGGTGCAGGATGTGCGCTTCTTCCTGGAGCATCACTGGACCCGTTCCTACAACTTCTACAGCCTGCTGGCCGAACTGGCCTTTCGTTTCGAAGCCATCGAAGATGCCTCGGTGTTTTACCGCAACCTGTACGGTGAAGCAGGGGCTGAGACACCGGAGCGTTCGCACCCGGCGATGCTCGCCCATCTGATGGAGTATTTCGATATTCCGCTGGCCATCGACTTCCCCGCGCTGCATCCGCTGGAAAAGGCCTATCTCAATAATCGCATTCGCTGTGTGCGCCACACGGATGTCGCCTGGGGCCTTGCGCTGCTCTATGCGGTGGAGTCTGTCAGTTGCGTCAACCATCGGCGCATCTACGAGCTGTTGCAGCGCCTCGACGTTCCAGAGCAGCCCAGCGAATTCCACCGCTTGCATGGCACCCAGGATGAGATTGATACCGAGGAAATGTGGGCCCTGATTGCCAAGTTCGCCAGCGAGGAGGGCTTTCAACGCACGTTCATGCGTGCCCTCAAGCGCCACTTCGAAATCAACAAGGCCTACTTCGACAGCCTGTGGCAACAGATGCAGGCCCAACGCCTGTCTGCCTGAACGACCTGCGATCCCAGAACAAAAATAATGGAGCACATGATGAGCCCACGTAATTTTTCCCTGCCGCAATTGCAGAATATCCACACGGCCGAAGCCCGTCTGTTGGCGGAGGCCCTGAAGCCGGACGCGACGTTCAATCGCATCGAAATTGCCGCCAACATGCTGCGCGCCCTGTGCGAGAGCGGCCAACGCGGTGACGCCGCGAATGCAGCGCAGTGCCAGCAGTTGCTGTACATCCTGTCGCTGAGCGATGACGTGGCCACCGCCTCGACCCGGCGCTGGCTGGCCAATGCTGTCTATAGCGTGCAAGAGCGTTTCATGCCGTCTGTCGACCTGGCATCGCCCTTGTCCGAGGCCGGTTTCCAGCAACGCCTGGAAGAGCAGATTGCCGCGCAGTCGCGGGAAAACCACCCGATGTCGCAGTATGTGTTTGAAGGCAAAGCCTCTCGCGAGCAATTGCAGGTGTTTTTGCGCCACCAATGGTTCCGTACTTACCGCCTGTACCGGGACGCCGCCGACCTGCTGGTCAACCTGACCGACGTGGACGAAGCGGCTGCCCTGGCGCGTTATCTCTACGGCGAGTTGGGCGAAGAGGATGAGCAGCGTTCCCACCCGAAGCTGTTGGCCAAGCTGCTTGCCGCCGTGGGCCTGAATGCCGATTTCGAGGCTCTTTCGACGATGCCCGAGGAAATCGCCTACCTCAACAACCGCGCACGTTGCTTCCGCAACCCCGATGTAGGCTGGGGCCTGGCGGTGTTCTACATCACCGAACTGGTGGTGCCGGGCAACCACGGCAAGCTGTACAACGCCCTGCGCAACGCAGGCTTGAGCCAGGATGACGCGGAGTACTACGAAGTGCATATCAGCCTGGTGCCGCCACGGGCCAAGCGTGAATGGGTGCTGATCTCACGGCGTATTCCGGACCTCGGGTTCCAGAATGCGTTTCTCACGTCCCTGGCCGAGCACTTCCGGCTGGAGCGGGCTTACTACGATGCAGTCTGGGAACAAGTGCAACGCGTGAAGTAGCCCTCCTTAGGACAACGCGAGTAACTCGACATGCCAAGTCATATCACTGAATCCCGTATCCACGGGGGCGCTTACTCGTCCCCGGAATTTGCCGCGATCTTCTCTGATGCCAATCAGGTGCAGAAGTGGCTCGATGTTGAAACTGCGCTGGCGGCGACCCAGGCGCAGATGGGCATCATCCCCCACGAGGCCGCCCGGGAAATTGCCCGGGTGGCCAGCGTGGAACTGCTGGACCTCGACGCGTTGGGGCGCGAGAGCCTGGAAACCGGACACATCCTGGTGCCGACCCTGCGCGCCTTGCAGGGGTTATGCGCCGATGGGCTGGGTGAATACGTGCATTACGGCGTCACCACCCAGGACATCCTCGACACCGGCCTCATCCTGCAAATCCGCGATGCCTGGGGCCTGGTGGTGCAGCGTTTGCGCGGGATCCGTGGGCATTTGCTCACGCTCGCGCTGCGCCACAAGCACACGCCGATGGTCGCCAGGACCCATGGGCAGCAGGCATTGCCCACCACGTTTGGCTACAAGGTGGCGGTGTGGGTCGATGAGCTCGATCGGCACCTTGAACGTTTTGACGAAGCCTACGCCCGGGTGATGGTCGGTAACCTGACCGGCGCCGTGGGCACCCTGGCCGGGCTGGGCCCGCAGGGTTTGGATGTGCAGCGCTGCACCCTGGAACGCCTCGGCCTGGCGGCGCCATTGAGCAGTTGGCACAGCGCCCGCGACCGCATTCTGGAGGCGGCGTGGTTGCTGGTGCAGGCGTCGGCAACCTTGGGCCGTGTCGCCAATGAGGTCTACCACCTGCAGCGCACCGAGATCGACGAAGTGCGCGAAGGCCGGCGGGCAGGGCAGGTGGGGAGCAGCACCATGCCCCACAAGCAAAACCCGTCGACGGTGGACCTGATCAGCGCGCTGTCGCGGCTGGTGCGCGCGCAGATGGTTGCGCTGACCGACGCGGCGTTCCAGTTGCACGAGCGTGACGGCACCACCTGGCGCATCGAATGGGCGGCCTTGCCCGAGCTGTTCATTTATGCCGGCGCCTTGCTCGCCCGTATGGAAGGCTTGCTGCTGGCTGGGCTGGAGGTGCGTGAAGCGCGCATGCGCAGCAACCTAGATTTACTGGGCGGGCTGATCCTGTCGGAGCGGGTGATGCTTGCGCTGGCGCCTCGGTGTGGCAAGCAGACGGCCCATCACCTGGTGCACGAAATCGCCCTGCAAGCCCAAGACACAGGCGTCTGCTTTCGTGACGCACTGCTTGGCGACTCGCGGCTGCAGGGTTGTTTCAGCCCGCAAACGCTCGATGACCTGCTTGACCCGACGACCTACACGGGGCTGGCGGCCGAGATGGTCGATTTGGTGGCAACTAAAGTACTGCCTCGCGCTTGCGGCCATGGCCTTGAAGCGACGCAGGCAACCCCAGGCAATACCAGTCAGTCCCAGTACGCGATGGAGGGTATGTGATGGATGCGCAAACGTTGGAAGTGACCGCCCGTGCATCTTGCACCGCACAGTCGGACCGAGCGGGCTTTGATCATGACGGCGAGCAATGCCGCCACGAACACAGCCATATCCTTGACTCGAAAACCCACGGTTCGGGTTATGCCGGCCCGCAGAGCCGCAAGATCTTCTGCAGTCATTGTCGCCTGCAACGCTGGCTGGACGTGGAAGCCGCGCTGGCCATGGCCCAGGCCGACGTCAACATCATCCCGCGCGAGGCGGCCCTGGAGATCGAAAAGGCCGCATTGCTGTCGGGCATCAATGTGCGCCAACTGGCCGAGGGCGTGGCGGCCACTGGGCATTCGCTGATGCCATTGCTGAGCGCCCTGCAAAAAAACTGCAGCCCCACTGCCCGTGAATACGTGCATTACGGCGCCACCACCCAGGACATCCAGGACACCGCTCAGTCCCTGGAAATGCGCGATGTGCTTGATGCCATGGACCAGGCCCTAGAGACTCTGCTGGGCAAGTTGTCGACCCTGGCCGATGCGCACCGTGACTCGCTGATGGTCGCCAGGACTCACTCGATTCCCGCGTTGCCAACCACCTTCGGGCTGAAGGTCGCCGGCTGGATCGATGAGCTGTTGCGCCACCGTCAGCGCCTGGCCGAGGCGCGCCAGCGGGTGCTGGTGGTGCAGTTGTTCGGCGGGGTCGGCACCATGGCCGCGTTCGGCCCGGACGCCATGCCGATGCTGGAGCGTTTTGCCCAGCGCTTGTCGCTGCAAGTGCCCCTTACGGGCTGGCATGTGTCCCGTGACCGCGTTGCCGAGTTCGTCAGCACCCTGGCCATGGTCACCGCCTCGTTGGCCCGCATAGCCGATGAAATCCGTACGCTCAATCGCTGGGAAATCGCTGAAGTGGAGGTGGGCTGGAGCGACCAGCAGATCGGCAGCAGCACCATGCCGCACAAACGCAACCCTGAAGGTTGCGAGCAGGTGGTGGTGTTGGCGCGGCTGGCCAAGGCCCAGGTCATGCTCGCGCTGGACGCAATGATTCTTGAGCATGAGCGCGATTACCGGGGTACCCGGCTGGAGTGGTGCGCGGTCGCGGACGTTTCCCACTATGCGCTGATGGCGCTCTCGATTCTGACCGAGACCATCGACGGGCTCACCGTGAATGTGCAGAAGATGGAAGGCACCGCCCAGGCCTATGGTGATGCCATCTGTACTGAAGCCGTGGTGTTCGAAATGGCGCGCAAGCTGGGCAAGAGCAGCGCCTACCAGATCATCTTCGAAGTGTCCCAGGCCAGCCAGCGCAATCACGTGTCGATCCGCGAGGCGATCGAGGCCGATGCGCGGGTGCTTGCGGTCATGAATGACGGCGCCCTGGCCCGGCTGTTCGAGCCCCGGACGCACCTGGGCATGTCCGAACGCATCGTTGACAACGTGCTGGCCAGGCTCGCCGGCCACTGATCATTGATCTCTGAACAGACTTGCAAATTCATCAAGGAGCGACAGATGTCTAACGTTATGGAAGTTGATAAAGCCAAGGTCCAGCAATTTTCGGCGCGCATCATGGAGGATTACGGCAACACGCTGCGCGGTGCCATGCTCTACATTGGCGACCAACTCGGCTTGTTCAAGGCATTGGCCGACGGCCACGCGGTGACCCTGGAGGAGTTGGCGCACAAGACCGGCTACAACGCGCGTTACCTGCGCGAATGGCTGGGCAGCATGGCCACCGGTAATTACGTGACCTACGACGCGCAAACCCGCCGCTACCAGATGCCCGCCGAGTTTGTGCCAGTGCTGGCCGATGAAGACTCGCCGTATTTCGCCGGTGGCATTATCCAATTGAGCGTGCCGTTCGTGAGCATGGCGCCCAAGGTCATCGAGGCCTTCCGCCACGGCGGGGGTTGCGCTGAAGAGGCGTTCCCGCTGGAAACCTGGAAAGGCATGGAGCGCATGACCATGCCTTGGTACAAGCACTACCTGGTCCAGCACTGGATTCCGTCCCTGGACGGCGTCGAAGAGAAGCTCAAGACCGGCGGCAGTGTGCTGGATTTCGGCTGCGGCGCGGGCCTGGCGGCGATCACCATGGCCAAGGCCTATCCTGAGGCGCGCATTGTCGGATGCGACTTCCACCTGCCTTCCATCGAGTTGGCGCGGGCCAACGCCGAGGCGGCTGGTGTGGGTGATCGGGTGCAATTTGAGGTGAACGACTCCGATGCCTTGCGCGGCCAGCAATTCGACTTCGTGACCACTTTTGTGGTGATCCACGATGCCACCGACCCTCAGCAGATGCTCAAGGATTTACGCGCAGCAACGGCCGAAGACGGCACTTACCTGATGGTGGAGCTCAACCTGTCCGAAGAGCTGCACGAGAACATGAACCTGTTCGGGCGCGTCATGTACCCGCAGAGCACCCTCTATTGCATGACCTGTTCACTGTCCCACGGTGGGGCGGGGCTGGGGGCGTTCATGGGCGAGAAGCGTGCCCGCCAGATGGCGCAAGCGGCCGGTTTCAGCCGCTTTCGCAAAGTGCCCTCGGAGTGGCCGCCAATGCCGGCGCTGTTCGAACTCAAGCCTTGATATGAGCCATCCGGCCATTGCGTTGCGCAGTAAGGCAATTTAATGGCCCCTTTGTAACAAAATCCTCGCCAAAATCACTTTTATTTTCAGGTGGTTAGGTGAGGATGCAAATGCGCTCTGTGGGAATGATGCTGATTGCCTGCTCCCTGGCCGGCGGCGCGACTGTCGCGCAGGCCAGGGAATTGCGCGAAGGTGACAAGTACATGTGCAGTTGGGGCGCCGGCACGGCCGCTAGGGCCCAGGAGCTCAAGTTATCCGGTGTTTCGCTGTACGCCGCCCGGCAGAAGATCCAGACCCTCAAGTTCAGCAAATCGTGGATGCGCATGATGGCCATGGGTATCACCGAGCAGACTTATGACAGTCGTTCAAGGCTCAAGCCGGAGGCGATTCGTCAGAGCTTTTATCAGGATTGCCTGCGCTACAAGGTCGCGCGCAAGTAATTCGTAGCCCCGCACCCGCTGTGAGGCCTTTACAAATCCACGACAAACCCTATGTAAGTATTTGCATACAATAGCGCACTTCTTCATGGAGGCCTGTATGCAAGTGCTGATTCGAGCGGCGACACCCGATGACGTCGACGCGCTGTGCGCGATTCGCACCGCGGTGGTGCAAAACCACCTGAGCCTTGAACAGATGGCTGACCTGGGGATTACCCCGCAGGTATTGAGCGATACGTTGCGCGCAGCCCCTTGCGGCTGGATCGCGGAAGTGGACGGCCAGGCGGCGGGGTTTTCCATGGTCGATCTGGATGAAGGCGAAGTATTCGCGATGTTCGTGTTGCCCACGCACGAGAAGCTTGGCCTGGGCCGTCAACTGATGGCAGTGGCCGAGGCGGCCCTGTTTGCGCGCCACGACACGCTGTACCTGGTAACTGATGGGCGGGATGAAATCCGCGCCAATGGGTTCTATCAGCGCCTGGGCTGGTCCGTCGTGGGGCCGGTCGATGGCGATGATGTGCGTTATGAAAAGAGCAGGGCGCCTTAAGGCCATGAATGCCCCAGAGCCTCCATCGTCCAACAGCTTGCGCTACTTCGCAGTGGGGGTGCTGGTTGTCGCCGTGTTACTGGGGTTCTATTTTGTTCAGCTCAACGCCAAGGTCGACCGCCAACGTGCGGAGGCGGCTGAACGCCTGACGCTGTGTCGTCACCTAGAGGCCGTGGTAGGTGCCACCGCTTCCAGTCGTGAGGCGCTTGAAGAAACGTGCAAGCAGTTAAGTGAACAGTTACTTGAAAGTGCTGCACCGGATTAATAACCCTTTTTTATACGGGGGCATATAGCCGTTACTTGCACCAAAAAGTAGCACGATTATTGCCTTCTACCTTAAAAAACATGTGGTTATTGAATGACTTACGGCGCTTTCAATCCGACGAAAGGATTAAAATAACGTTGTTACATGTTTTTACAATCGCTACTATAGCCGGGCGTTCACCTCCCACGGTTTATGCATTTTTAAATCCCAAGTTTCCATCAGCTACTTGGGATTTTTTTTGCCCGCGATTTAATCTCGGCCTGCCATTCATGGCGGGTTACGCCCGACAAAATGAGGGCTGGCTAACACTTTTGCATTAATTGTCCGGCGGCCCGCAAAACCTTATCTATGCTGCTTGCATCACCTCAATCGGGTAGAACCCAGGGACGGGGGGCTGATCATGATTTCCATCACCGAATTCAATCGCATCATGGCCTCAGGCTTCCTGCCGCTTGCGTGTGAGTGCTGCCTTAACAGCGACGGCTCACTGCGCATCAGCGTGTTCGAGCCCACGTCCGGTCGTGTCGACTTGCTGCTGACCTGCGTATCGCCCGAGGGCCTGGACAGCATCCGTGCCATCGCCAACCTGATTGGTGAGTTGCGTACCGAGATAAAGGCCGGGCGCCGTGGGTTTGCTGCGGTGGGTTCTGTCCAGGGCGTCAGAGGCGCCGCAGGAAGGATTTGACGATGTGGCGCGTGGCGTCTGTGGTGTCCAGCTCATCCAGGGCGCTGTAGGCATACCATTGGCAATCGACAATCTCGTTGCACGGCCGTGCCTCGTCGATATTGACTACCGAGGCCTCAAACACATGGTGGACGGTGTCGCGGGCCTTGAGCTCCTGCAGGTACAGCAAGCCGTCCACGTTTAATCCGGTTTCTTCTTCCAGCTCGCGTTCCGCCGCGCCTACCGGGCGCTCGTCTGCTTCCACTTTCCCGCCGGGCAATGCCCATTTTGATCTGGCCTTGCGCACGAAGAGGATATGCCCCTCATGTTCGCAAATGACGGTTGCCCTAATTTTCATCGAATGTGCCCCCGCGCCGAACGAATGTCATAAAAGTGTAATGCAATTGTCATGCTAAGTGGTTATGGCGCGCCAGGGCCGGTATGTGGATACTGCCCGATTGACGAATACGACCGAGGACATTAGATGAAGACCATACGCTGGGGCATGATCGGCTGTGGCAGTGTCACTGAGTTAAAGAGTGGACCGGCTTTCTATAAAGCGCCAGGTTCGGCATTGGTCGCCGTGATGGGGCGGCGTGCCGAGGCGGTGCGCGATTATGCGGCGCGCCATGGCATTGCCCGCTGCTATACCGACGCCCAGGCCTTGATCGATGACCCCGAGGTGGAGGCGGTCTACATCGCCACCCCGCCCGACAGTCACCTTGAGTACGCCCTGAGGGTGGCCGCGGCGGGCAAGCATTGTTGCGTCGAAAAGCCGATGTCGCTGAATGCTGAACAGAGCGCGTTGATGCAGCGCACCTTTGAGCGCGCCGGGCTGCACCTGTTTGTTTCTTACTACCGGCGTTCATTGCCGCGCTTTGAGCAAGTGCGCACCTGGCTGCAGGAAGGCCGTATCGGTGAGCTGCGCCACCTGACCTGGACCTTGTGCAAGCCAGCTGCCGCAACAGACACCGACGCCGCCAATTGGCGTACCGACCCGGCCATTGCCGGTGGCGGCTACTTTGCCGACCTGGCCAGCCATGGGTTTGACCTGTTCCAGTACCTGGCTGGCGATATCGTTGAGGTCTCAGGCTTTTCGGCGCGACAGGCGGGACGCTACGCGGCAGAAGACGCAGTGACAGCCTGTTGGACATTCGCCAGCGGTGCGCTGGGCATGGGCTGCTGGAACTTTGTGGCAGACCGCCGCGAAGACCGTGTCGAACTGATCGGCAGTCGCGGCCGTATTCAATTTTCGGTGTTCGACGACCAGCCGCTGCGGCTTGAAGGCGAGACCACTGAAGTGTTGGAAGTGCCGTGTCACACCCATATTCAATGGCACCATGTGCTGAACATGAACGCGCATATTCGTGGCGAGGCCGAGCATCCGTCGTTGGCCATCGAGGCGCTGAAGACCGATATCATCCTGGACAAGGTGCTACACCGTTACTCCCAGCATCCCTAGTCGTGGCGATAGCGTAAGGCTTCACTCTTTTAAAGGAATACCGGGATGAAATACTGGATGGTGCTGTGGCTGCTAATCGCCACCGCGGCAACGGCGGCGCCACGCAGCCAAGGGCAGTCGGGCGAGTTTGATTTCTATGTGCTGTCGCTATCGTGGTCACCCACGTTTTGCCTGACGCACCCAGGCAACGAGCAATGTTCGGGCAAGGGCTACGGCTTTGTGCTGCACGGTTTGTGGCCGCAATACGCGCGCGGAGGGTGGCCGGCGTCCTGTGCGCCGCAGATGCACTTGAGCGAGGCAGAAATGGACAAGGGCGCGGCGCTGTTTCCCACCCGTGCACTGCTCAAGCATGAGTGGGCCAAGCATGGCACCTGCAGTGGGCTGCCGCCGTTGGAGTACCTGGAGAAGACCGATGTGGCGCTTGGTGCGGTGGTGATCCCGCCACAGTTGCAGCCGTTCAACACGCCGCCGTCATTGCAGGCCAAAGAGATCGAGGCGCTGTTTCGCGAGAGCAACCCACGCATGGGCAACCACGGGATGGCGGTGATCTGCAAGGGTCAGGTGCTGTCGGAAGTGCGGGTGTGCCTGACCAAGGATTTGGCGTTTGCAGGCTGCCCGCGCAGTGTGAAAAGCCAATGCCGTGGAGGCGATATTCGTATTCCCACGCAGCGTTGAGCAGCGCAGGCGCCTAGAACTCGCCGGAATACTTCACCGCAGCTGCAGCGCGTGAGGGGACATTCAGGCTGCGCAACAATGACGACACATGGATACGCACGGTAAACGGCGAGATATTCAGGGCCTTTGGCAATTTCCTTGTTGGTCTTGCCCTGGGCAATCAGGCGCAGCACTTCCTGCTGACGTGGGGTGAGGGTGTGGGTGTCGAGGGGCAGCAGGCCTGAAGGGGCGAACTTGACCAACACTTCGCCCTCGCGGATCGCCAGCAGGGCCTGGCCGATCTCATCCGGGGCGATGTTCTTGCCGATAAAACCGTCGGCGCCCAGGGCCATGACCTGTTCGATTAGCGCGGGGTCGTCGACCATCGACACCAGGACCAAGGTGGTGCGTTTCAGTTGCTGGCGCAGTTCGGCCAGTTGGCTGATACAGGTCAGGCCGGGAAAGCGCAAATCCAGGATCAAGGTATCGACCTCGCCCGCTTCGCACAGCAACGCATTCACCGTGGCCAGGTCGCCGGCCTCCTGCACCACCGCGCCCGGTAGCAGGCGCTGCACGGTGCGCGTCATGCCTTCGCGAAACATGGGGTGGTCGTCGGCGATGATGATTCGGCCGGTCATTGTGTGCTCCTTCCTGGGGCAAGGCCTACGTCCAGGCATGCTAATTTATTTACCGTCGGTGTAGGAGCGAGCTTGCTCGCGAAGCACGCACAGGCACCGCGTACTTGCAGGTCAAACGCGTTATCGTTGACGTTTTTCGCGAGCAAGCTCGCTCCTACAGATAATAGGTCAGGGATATGACGATGAGTCTTGAGACCAATTCTGAACTCGATCAGGCTAACCTGCGCATCGTGGTGGCCACCATCGCCATTGTGTATATAAGCCTACTGGGTTTCCTACCTGGGCAATCGCTGGACACCTACCTGCCGGTGATCCTGTATATCTTTGTGTTCCTGCTGGCGTCCATCGTGCTTCGCCAGGTGATCGCACGCTGGCCCGGGCATTACCCGGCGCGGCGGATCTTCGGCATGATCCACGATTACACCGGTACTTCGTTCGGCCTGGTGGTGGGGGGTGAAGCGGCATTGCCGCTGTATGCGGTGATGGTTTGGGTGAACCTGGGCAATGGCATGCGCTACGGTTCGCGCTACCTGGCGATTGCCACGGCGCTGGCGTTGCTGGCGTTGTTGATCGTGTACCAGCTTACGCCGCTGTGGCAGGCGCAGCCGTTCATGGTGCTGATGCTGATGATCACCAGCACGGTGATCCCGGTGTATGCGCATATTCTGCTGGAGCGCACACGCAAGGCCTCTGAGCAAGCGATCGCTGCCAACCTGGAAAAATCCCGCTTTCTCGCCCAGGCCAGTCATGACCTGCGCCAGCCGATCCACTCCATTGGCCTGTTCACCGCCTGCCTGCGCGAAGCCCGCTTGGGGGAGGACGAACAGCGCTTGGTGGACAATATCGACCGTTCGCTGCTTAACGTGTCGCAATTGTTCCGTTCGATTCTCGACCTTTACACCCTCGACAACGGTCGCCTGTTGCCCAAGTACCAAGTGCTCCACCTGGGCGAATTTCTCGCCGACCTGGTGCGCCAGAACGCCGAGGCCGCACGCTGGGCGGGTGTGGAGTTGCGCTTGCGCCCCTGCGCCCATTGGGTGTTGGTCGATCCAGGCATGCTGGCGACCATGGTGCAGAACCTGCTCTCCAATTGCTTCAAATACGGCGCGCAGCGACCGGTGCTGATCGGCGTGCGTGTGCGCGATAACGGCTTGGTAGTAGAGGTACACGACCAGGGGAGGGGGATTGCCAGGGAGCATCTTTCAAAAGTCTTCGAAGAGTTCTATCGCGTGCGTCAACTGCGTGACAAGGACGTTGAAGGCGTGGGCCTGGGGCTGTCCATCGTCAAGCGCCTGGGGCAATTGATGGGGTTGCAGGTGAGCCTGCGCTCGCGCGTTGGCCATGGCACTTCTGTCAGCTTGCATGGCTTGGCCCTGGCGGCCGCGCCGCGCCAACCGACGCTGCGCGACGATGCACGCCAAGCCGGCCTGCTCACCGGGCTGAAAGTCTGCCTGGTAGAGGATGACTACAACGTGCTGCTCGCCACCCAGGCCCTGCTTGAGCGCTGGGGGTGCCAAGTGCAGGCCGAGTCCACGGGGCAGGGTTTGGTCAGCGACTGTGACATCATCGTCGCCGACTATGACCTGGGCAACCACGCCACCGGCATCGAATGCATCGACCAGCTACGCGAGCAACGTGGCTGGGCGGTGCCAGCGCTGATCCTCACCGGGCACGACGTGGAGAAAATCCAGGCGGCGTTGCACGACCGTCAGATTGCTATCCTGTCCAAACCGGTACGCCCTGCGGAACTGCGCGGCACCCTGCGTGAGCTCAGCCAGGAAAAAATTACTGCATGAATGGTGTTAATCCATTGCCTTTGGCACCCTTGGGCATGCAGTAGGCCGCTGGCTTCATCAGGCCGAAGCTGGCAATCGCGAACGCGCCGCCGCTGGCACCACTGGGCACGGAACAGTTGTACTCGCCGGAGGCCGTATTAGCCACGTAGTAGGTGGTCATGGAGTCGCTGCGCACATTGGAGATACGTTTTACCGGCTCGCCCAGATTGGTTTCCGACAGCTTCTTGAGATGGTCTTCGGTAGGCTTGATATTGCTGCAACCGGCGACGCCGATGATCAGGGCGCCCAACAGGGCAAGGCGAGTGACAGGGGAGTGGAGTTTCATGGTGCTTCTTCCTTGGGGTTGTTTTGGTTTTTCCAACGCGCAACAAACCCACGCGCACTGAATGCGCGGTGTTGGTGAGAACGTTGGAAGTGCCGCGGAATATAGCGCCGCGGTGAGGTAGGGTCGATTAGCACAAATGGGCTAATGGCAGTTTGAGGTCATGGAAGGAGCTTGCGATGCTGGAGATAAAACGTGCCACGCCGGACGACGCCGAGCGTGCGTTTGAGATTCGTCGTGAGGCCATTCTCGGCCAATGCATTGGCGCTTATAGCGCTGAACAAATGGCGCTTTGGACCAGAGGTCGGGCCAGTGATGGTTACGGCGCGCTGATGGAAAAACAGTTCTACATGGGATGGTTCAATGGCGAACCTGTTGCCACTGGCATGCTGGATCTTGCCAACCATGAACTCGGCGCCTTGTTTGTATTGCCCGTATTCAGCGGGCGAGGGTTTGGCAAGGCGATGCTTGCTCACTTGGAGCACGTGGCGCAGCAGCAGGCGATTGAGCAGGTTGTGCTGGATGCGACACTGAACGCGGTGAGTTTTTATATCGCGTGCGGGTATGTAGGCGATGAGCAGGCGGTGTATCGC
Organism: Pseudomonas sp. FJ2-5-13; assembly: GCF_029201605.1. NCBI lineage: Bacteria > Pseudomonadati > Pseudomonadota > Gammaproteobacteria > Pseudomonadales > Pseudomonadaceae > Pseudomonas > Pseudomonas sp. FJ2-5-13. The sequence continues at coordinate 3,267,482 of NZ_CP104045.1, read as the reverse complement.
TCCCCGTCCGGGTTGGTGCTGGCGTGTGTACCGATGGTGAAGCGGTTGCGGGTTATGAATCGCGCTTGAATGCAGCGCGCACTTGGGTCAGTTCAGCGCCATCGGTCAAGGGGTCGAGGGATTGCGTACCGAAAGCGTTCAACCCCACGATCCATCTGTGGGAGCTGGCCTGCGATGAAGGCCTGCCAGCCGACACCAATCTACCTGATACCGCACGATCCCATTGTGGGAGCTGGCTTGCCTGCGATAGCGGCCTCGCATCCTACACCTATCTAACTGACACCCCGCGATCCAACTGTGGGAGCGGGCTTGCTCGCGAAGGCGTCCTGGCAGTCAACACAGTTGGATTGTGTACATATCCATTGCTGCGGTAACGGCTACTTAGGGTTCCGCCTGACGGCGGGTCACTTTGGAAAAGAGCCCCAAAGTAACCAAAGGGCTCTTGCCCCACCACTCGGCACCTCGCTTAGGCTCGGTGTGCCCGTAATCCGCCAGTGATTTGGGGGGGCGCCGCCACGCGCCATCCATGGCGCGGGGCGGCTAAACCGGCATCCCTGCCGGTTTACCCCCCAAATCCCTGTCGAATTCCGGCCAGCGTGGTTTAACGGGGCGCCTGAGATCAAGATCACAAGCAGAGCAAGATCAAGAGCGGCTCGCTTCGCATCGTGGTGACGTGGGAGAAAAAGCGGCCTACTCAATGCATCTTGCTATGGTCCATGCCATCCAGCCCACGGGCCGTTGCCTTCACTTCGACAGCCTGCTTTTCACCCTTGGCATCTTGCACCGTCAGGGTCAGCGGCACTTGGTCGCCTTCCTTGATCTGGCCAGTCAGGCCCATCAGCATCACGTGGTAGCCGTTCGGGTCGAGCTTGACGGCTTTTCCTGCTGGCAGGGCCACCGCATCCACCGGTCCCATGCGCATCACGTCGTCCTTCATGCTCATCTCATGAATCTGCACGTCCTTGGCCACAGGCGATGCCACGCTCAGCAGTTTGCTGTCGCTGTCGGCGGTGAGGGTCATGAAGGCACCGCTGGATGGCTGACCCGGTACGGAGGCGCGCACCCAGGCGTCGGTCACTTGTACTTGGGCGCTGGCGTGGGCGGCGAGGCCCAGCAGGGTGAGGCCGAGGGTGAGACGCTTGAGGTGTTGAACGGCAGTCATTAGCAGACCTCCATGACGGTGAGCAGGTCTTCTGCGCACTCTTGAGCGGTAAGGGATGCCTGCAAGCCAAGGCGCAGGTTGCCACGGGTGTCGAACACGAAACTGGTGGCGGTGTGGGAGAGGGTGTAGGTGTCGCCGGCGGGGATCTTTTCATAAAAGATCCCGAACTCCTTGGCGGCCACGGCGATTTCTTCCGGGGTGCCGTAGAGCGCTTCGAAGCTGGGATCGAAGGCCTTGACGTAATTGTTGAGAATCTCGGGGGTGTCGCGCTCGGGGTCCAAGGTGATGAACACCACCTGCATGATCTTGCCATCGCGGCCCATCAGTTTCTTGGCCTGGGCGGCGCGGGCCAGGGCGGTCGGGCAGACGGCCGGGCACTGGGTGAAGCCGAAGAACACCACCGGCATCAGGCCGCGGTACGAGCTCAAGGTGACGGTTTCGCCGTCGGTGTTCTTGAGCTTGAAGGTGCGGCCCATGATCTTGTCACTGAGGTCCTTGCCGTACTTGAAGTTCAGCTTGGGGCTGTAGTCACAGCCGCCCAGCAGGCTGCCCAGGCCCAACAGGCCCATGCCGGTCAGCACTTTGCGGCGGGTGAATAACGTACTCATCAACTGTGCATCCTGTGAAACGCCTGCAAGGCAGTAGAGCTGCCCCACCAAGCTTTGAAAAGGAGTAACGAGAAGGGGGCAGAGTCTAGCAACCCTGGCCCGTGCGCGTAATCTGCGACGTTCTGCCACAGGGGCGCGGCGCATTTCGTGCTTTTGTGGCTTCGGTGGTAGAGTCGCCGCCATGAAATTGCGCCACTCTGACCGCTCACTGATCGCCTGGGCCCTGTACTTCTGCGTGCTGATGAACCTGTTCGCCTGCGGTTTGGGGCATGGCCAGATGATGGGCCAGCAGCTCAACGGCATCGGTGGGCTGTTCTGTTCGGTGGACGGCGGCCAGTCGCCCATTTCCGACAAAGGGTTGGCAAACCCGACTTCCAGCAACATCTCGAACTACTTTGCCTGCCCGGTGTGCAACGCGGTTACCGTCGCCCTGGTGTTCCTGATCGGCCTGGCCTGGCTGCTCGGTCTTACGCAAACCCCACGTGTCGCCCATGAACGGCGCAACAAGGCGCCTCCGCGTTATTCCTGGCCTTCGGCCAACCCTCGCGCTTCTCCCGCATCCTGACGTGTGCCTTGGGCTTCCTGTCATCAGGAGGCATTCTCTCGTCACGATGGTGAGTACGTTTTATGAACCCTCAATTGCCTGCCGGCGCCAGCCGCCTGGTCAGCAAGGCGTCGCGGCGCCTGCGTGCGCAGCCGGCGCTGCCTGATTACCCGAGCAATTCGCGCTGTTTCGTGCACCTGGACGCGCGCCTGCTGCCTCATTGGCATAGCTTGTTTGATATCTGCCCGGCGCTGCTCAAGCTCGACCCACCGGAGGGCTTGAACCTGTTTCGCGCCTTCATGACCTGGGCCTATCGCAACCAGCCGCCGCTGGACTGGACCTACCATCTGAACGTATGCCGCTGGTTACTGAGTTCGGCGTACCGCACGCAGATCGATGACGAACCGATCGAAGCCTTCATGGCCGCCGCCGCTGCGCGTTGGGTGCTCACGGACGACAGCCCGGCGGCAGGCATTGTTCTGAGCTGGCGCGATTGCACCCTGTTCGATTGGAAGGGCCACCCTTCGATAGCCACGCAGCAGCCGGCATTGCCGGCGCCCGCCTGGGATTTCGCCTGGTGCCCATTGAATACGCAAGGCACCTTCAGCGGCTGGCTGCCGGTGCCATGAAGCGCCGAACCTGATAGCGAGCCGAAGGCCATCACGCCGCCAGGGGTTTTCTCGCCATGGTTTTTTTGTGCGCGGCCTTCATCGCTTCCATTTCAGCCCCCAGCTCCTCGAGAAGGGCTTTACCCAAGAGCTTTTTAGCTTGTGGGAACATCTCGGTTTCTTCCTCTTCGATATGGTGTTCAAGCAGCTCCTTGACCACTTTGACGCGACCGGAAAACTCGGTGGACGATGGGTCGGTTTTCTTCAAGTCCGGCAGTACCAGCGAGTCGACGGTACGGTGCTCCTCCTTGGCTTCGTGGTACATGATGTCCTGTTCCTTGCCCCCGGCTTTTCTGAACGCGGGGTAGAGAATCTCTTCTTCGAGCTGGGTGTGCAGGGTGATTTCCATTTCGAGTTTGGCCAGTAACTCGGTACGTTTTTTTACTCCGCGTTCAGTGGATTCGCTCAACTGGGTCAGCAGGGTCTTGACGCGTTCATGGTCGGCTTTGAGAAGGTCGATGGCATTCATATAAAACCTCACGGATGGTGTTCGGGCGTGTCGAAGCGCACGCCTCGTGGTGAGGGGTGTTGCATCAGGCGTACCAATTTTTAGGATATAAAAAAATGTTTAAAATCAATTGGTTGAGTTTGCTTGTGCGCTTTGCTGTCGTGCAGCTTGCATGGTCGGGTTGCGGCGACATTGCACAACGCCCAACCGGCGCTGACGCTCCAGCGCAACGGCGCAGGCCTTAAAGCGTGGCTTGAAAATCCAATGGAACCCTTGGCGCATCCGCTTGACCTAACGCATAGACTTCAGGAGGTGAATCATGCAAATAGAATATATCTGGATCGTATTGGCGGTGATTCTGCTGCTCTTGGAACTCTGGGCGATCAACATCGTTTTGCGCAGCACTGGCGGATGGGAGACCAAGGGGTTGTGGGTGGTGGTGCTGGTGTTCGTGCCGCTGCTGGGGCTGATTGCGTGGGCGATGTTCGGGCCCAAGCGTGAGATGGCGCAGCAGCGTAAAAGCTGAAGCGGTGAGTGATAAAAAACAGGCGCCCATGGGGCGCCTGTTTTCATTGCGCTAAACCGATCAACCGCCGACGGCGTTGGCAATCGCCTCATTGAACGCCGGCAGATCGTCTGGCGTGCGCGAGGTGATCAAGGTCCAGCCATTGGCCTGGCACTCTTTAACCTCGGCATCCACCACGCTGGCAGCGCCGGCGTTTTCAAGGTCGATGCGCACGCTTTTATAGGCGGTCAGGGTTTTGCCCTTGACCACTCCGGCGTCAATCAGCGTCCATGGCCCGTGGCAGATCGCCGCGATGGTCTTGCCGGCCTGCACGAATTCATTGATCAAGCGCAGCGCGGCGGCATCCTGGCGCAGTGTATCGGCATTCACCGTGCCGCCCGGGATGACCAGCGCATCGAAATCGGCGCTGACCACATCCGACAGTTGCACGTCTGATTCCACGGTCTGGTCTTTTTCCGTGTCGCCGACAAATGTCTGGGTAGTGCCGCCTTTGCTGGAGGCGTGCGTCAAGGTCGCGCCGTAGCCACGCAGTGTCTCCAGCGGCTTGAGCAGCTCGTCGCGCTCAATGCCTGTGTTGGAGGTGATGACGAGGATGTGCTTGCCGTTGAGTTGCGAGCTCATGGTCGAGTGTCTCCTTGGGTCATGGATCGATTAATGGGCGTATTTGGTTTGCAGTTCCTTGGCCATTTTCAGGTGGGCTTCAAGGGTAGGCAGGGTCTTGGTGGCGAAGGCTTTCAGCTCGGGATTGTCCGAGGAGGCCGCTTCTTTCTTGAACAGTTCGACGGTTTTTTCATGGGCCGCTACCTGGTTGTTGGCGTAGGCCTTGTCGAACGATTCATCGCGCATTTCCAGAATGGCTTTCTTGGCCTGGTCGGTAAGCGCGGCGTCATCGGGGACTTCGATATCGAGTTTTTTCGCCAGGGCCATCAATTCCTGATTGGCTTTGGTGTGGTCGGTAACCATATGCTGGGCAAAGGTCTTCACGTCCGCCGAGCTGCTTTTTTCCAGGGCCAGTTTGCCTGCTTCCACCTCGGTGATACCGCCCTCGGCGGCGCTGTCGACGAAGTCGTTGGAGGTCGCCGCCATCGCGGTGGACATCGAGCCTGCGATCAGCATGAAGGTAAGGCCCATCGGTTTCATCAGTCGAGTTTTCATGGTGTCTCTCCTTGGAAATGGCGGGATGCCGTTACCTGACTGTTGAATGGAAAGGCCTGTAAAAGGTTTAAATTTTTTTGCGCTTTTTTGCCCAGTGGTGAGGGGGCAATGGAGCGATCAAAGCGCCGCGCCTTATCATTTAATGATCTAGGTACCTGTTAGTTCTGACAGTAGAGCCTTTTGTACGAGTGCGTATATTCAAGGGTAACGGAAGCGAAACGCTTATCCGCCGTAAAAGCGAAGAGAGGATATTCACATGAGTGATATAGCGGATCGCGTCAGAAGAATAGTGTCTGAACAACTCGGCGTTGCTGAAGAGATGATTCTGGGTGACAAATCCTTTGTTGATGACCTGGGCGCCGAGTCCGTGGATCTTATGGAACTCGTCATAACGATCGAGGATGAATTTGGCATCGAAATGCCCAATGACATGGCAAGTCATCTCATCACCGTCGCAGACGCAATCACGTTTGTGACGCATGCAGTCCAGTAAAGGAGTGGCCGCCTCGCCTCCAGCCAAAACGGCTCATACTCGTAGGTATTGTTTATAAATAAAAATAATAATTAGCTTAGATTAAAATGTGCTTTTTATTATTTATGACCATCCCCTAGTCTTGCCTGTAAGCCCCCTTAGGCCATCCAGGAAGATTTGCCATGAGCAGCGTCACGCCGATTTCCAGTGTTTCCAGCAATGTGCGCCAGCGGGTCACACCGCAAGAGTGGGAGGTACGGGTCAAGCTGGCCGCAGCCTACCGACTGGCGGCGTTACACAAGTGGACCGATCATATCTACACGCATTTCTCGGCGCGGGTGCCAGGGCCCGAGGCGCATTTCCTGATCAATGCTTTCGGGCTGTTGTTCGACGAAATCAGCGCTTCCAACCTGGTCAAGGTCGATCTGGACGGCACCATTGTCGATGACCCCATGGGCCTGGGGATCAACTACGCCGGTTACGTGATCCATAGCGCCATCCACGGCGCACGCCATGACTTGCAAGCGGTGCTGCACACCCACACCCGCGATGGTATTGCGGTGTCGGCGCAAAAGCAGGGGCTGTTGCCCATCTCCCAGCACGCTATCGCGTTCTCGGGGCGTGTGGCTTACCACGGTTATGAGGGCGTGGCCCTGGACCTGGATGAGCGTGAACGGCTGGTGGCGGATCTGGGCGACAAGAGTGTGATGATCCTGCGTAACCACGGCTTGTTGACGGGCGGCGTCAGCGTCGAGCATGCCTTCCAGCAACTACAAAGCCTGGAGCGGGCCTGCAATATCCAGATCGCGGCACAGGCGGCGGGGAATGCCGAGTTGATCTTCCCACCGGCAGAGGTGGTGGCCAAAGTTGAGCAGCAGGCCAAGGTATTCAGCAACGGTGAAGGCCCAGGCGTGGCGCGACATTGGAATGCGCTGGTGCGTCAGCTTGAGCGAACAGACACCGACTACAAAAACTGAGTGGTGTAGGAGGGGGCTTGCTCCAAATAATATTTAATTAACAGCCTCGCGCATCGCAATGCTAGGTTGCGCTGCCGGGCTCGGCGCGCCCGTGCGGTCCGCCAGGTAACGCGCTGGCGGTTGACCCATGGCCTTGCGGAACATGGTGATAAACCCGCTGGCATTTTCATAACCCAAATCCAGCGCCACGTTCTGCACACTCTCGCCGTTGGCCAGGCGTTGCAGTGAAAGGATCACATGCAACTGGCGGCGCCAGCGACCGAAGCTCAGGCCGATTTCTTCCAGCAGCAGGCGAGTCATGCTGCGTTCGCTCATGCCGATGCGCATGGCCCATTCGCCCAAGGTGGATTTGTCGCCGGGGTTGGCCAATAAGCAGTTGGCCAGCCGATGCAAGCGAGGGTCTTGGGGCATGGGCAAATGCAGCGCTTCGATGGGGGCCTGGGCCAACTCATCGAGTAACGTCGCCACCAGCCGGCCCTGTGCGCCGTCTTCGTCGTAGAGCTGCGGGAAACTCACCGCCTTGCCGATCAATTCGTGCAGTAATGGCGACACCGACAGCGTGCAACATTGCCGGGGCAGGGCGCTGGCAGCGTCCGGGTTGATCAACAGGCAATACACGTCTGCTTCGCCAGCGCCACGGGCCGCGTGGGTCACACCGCCGGGAATCCACAACGCGCATTGCGGCGGCACGATCCAGATACCCGCCTCGATCACACAATGCACCACGCCGCGCAAGGTGTAGATCAATTGCCCGTGTTGATGGTGGTGAGGGGTATGTTCCCAGCGCTCGGAGGTACTCGAGGCGCCCACGGCCACTATCGAGCGAGGGATGGCGGCGGCGTCGCGAACCCGGCAGGGGTCGTACTGGTCGAGGCGGTGATGAACCATGGTGGCAACTGCCTTGGCTGGATTGCGAAACATTCTGGCTATTGTGTGCAATGCTGTCCAGCGTCCCGCGCTCTATGATGAGAACCAATCTCATCCAGGGAGCTTTGCCATGCGACTCGACAGTTCAACTTTCCCCGTGGTGAAAATCTTTTTCGACGCGCCTGACGACGGCGGGCCGGAAGATCCCTTACTGACCTTCGAGCATTTGTTGGCCCGTGAGCAGCCCTTCTTGCTGCTGCACGAAAAAGCCGTGGATGAAAACAATCACGAACACGCCCACGAAGAGCGCAAGCGCGCCTCTATCTGGATGAAGAAAAACAAAGCGGCCTTGCGCGCCTATGTCAAAGGCATGATCCAGGTGGAGCCCAGCGCCGCCAAGCGCCTGGCTCTCAAGCCCTTCGCCGTGACGTTCGGCAAGGCCTGGGGCTACCCGCTGCTGGTGGTGGAGTCCGAGAACCGCGCCTGGGCGCTGGCCGAGGATGTGCTGGACCCAGAAGTGTCGGATGTGGCGCATTTCTAAGCCTGGCCAGAGCTCGACAGCGTCCACAATTGAACTACCTTGATTGACGAGCCTTCCCACTCGGTACTCAAGCATGCGCACGTTATGGACGCGGTATCTGGCATTGCTGGAAAACGATTTGAGCGCGCAGATTTTCGACAACGTCAAGAACGTGTTGGTCTGCGCGCTGTTGTTTGCGGCGGGGACCAACGCGCTGGTGGGGCCGCACGATTTGCTGATCGGTCTGTTTGCTTCCAGCGTCGCGGGGTGGGGCTTGATTGTGCTGTCGACGCTGCTGATGTTGTTGAACGTCAGCGACGGCATTCGCCGGCTGGCCAAGTTGCGTTATCACTTGGCGTTGCAGCTGTTATTGATCCTGATCTACGTGGTGGTTGCCGAGCGGGTGGTAGAGATTGTGTGGGTGTTGCGCGCCCACTGAAGTATCCTCCGCGCCTCGTTTATCACTGATTCAAACAAAGATGACAGGACAAGCTATGCAGGCGCTGCTGGAGTCGATCCTCGACGAAGTGCGCCCCTTGATCGGCCTCGGCAAAGTTGCCGATTACATTCCCGCGCTGGCCGACGTGCCCGCCCACCAACTTGGCATTGCGGTCTACGGCAACGACGGCACGGCCTACTGCGCCGGGGATGCCGACACGCTGTTTTCGGTGCAGAGCATTTCCAAGGTCTTCAGCCTGGTGCAGGCTATCGACCATGGTGGCGAAACCATCTGGGAACGCCTGGGCCATGAGCCCTCGGGGCAGCCGTTCAACTCCATGGTGCAACTGGAGTTCGAGCGTGGACGCCCGCGCAATCCCTTTATCAATGCTGGCGCGCTGGTGATCTGCGACATCAACCAGTCACGCTTCGCCGTGCCGATTCTGTCGATGCGCGATTTTGTGCGGCGCCTGTCGGGCAACCCGCAGATCCTGGTCAACAGCGTCGTGGCCGAATCGGAAGCCCAGCACGGTGCGCGCAATGCGGCCATGGCCTACCTGATGAAGTCGTTCGGCAATTTTCATAACGATGTGGACGCAGTGCTGCACAGCTACTTCAACTATTGCGCGTTGCAGATGAGCTGCCTGGACCTGGCCCGAGCGTTCAGCTTTCTGGCCAACGAAGGCGTGAGTGCCCACAGTGGCGAGCAAGTGCTGACGGCGCGCCAGACCAAGCAAGTGAACTCGATCATGGCCACCAGCGGGCTGTATGACGAAGCGGGCAATTTTGCCTACCGCGTGGGCCTGCCGGGCAAGAGCGGGGTCGGCGGCGGGATCGTCGCGGTAGTGCCGGGGCAGTTCACAGTGTGCGTGTGGTCGCCGGAGCTGAACGCAGCGGGTAATTCACTGGCGGGGATGAAGGCGTTGGAATTGTTGAGTGAGCGGATTGGGTGGTCGGTGTTTTGAGATTGTTCTTGTGGGAGCTGGCTTGCCTGCGATAGCGGTTTTTCAGTGCCATAGATCACTGTAGGAGCGAGCTTGCTCGCGAAAAACGCCCAGGCCCTGCGGTCATCCAGGTTGCCCGTGTCATCGTTGACGATCTTCGCGAGCAAGCTCGCTCCTACAGTGGTTAAGGGCGCGGCGCGAGCATCAGGTCAAGTGGCTGGGTGGGTGTCATCCAATGCCTTGTCCACGAGCAACTGCACACCTTCGAGCATGCGGCAGATGCCCAGCGCTACGTTGCGTTGGGTACCGTCGATTTCAAAGGCTAGATGAGCAGCGATGTCACTGATGGAGGCTAGATCCTGGGATGCATTGACCAACAATGTTTCTGTGCCTAGCTCGGGGCGTACGGTGAAGAGCGTTTCTGGGGGATTTGGGGTGTCTTTGATCATGGTGAAGCTCCGTCGACAAGTGGAGCCGCCAGCGTTCGCGGTCAAGCGAAGAGGGTGGCAGCTGTACGCGGGTTGACCGACCGGTTGTCAACGAACCCGGCATACCCGAAGGTATCCCGCGCACAACTGCCGCGACACAATACCTCAGGCACAAAAAAAACGCCTGAAGAGGTGCAGGGCGTAGCAGTTCGTTAACAAGGTCGGACGGTCAAATCCGGCCGCTGAATTGGCAGCGACGGCCCAGAGGTTAGTCAGTGAAGTTCCGAGCGACAACCTGAAACAACTGTGGGAAATATCCTAACGCCGCAAATCGTCTGTGGGAGCTGGCTTGCCTGCGATAGCGGTTTTTCAGTGCTGTATGTGCTGGCTGACATAGCGCCATCGCAGGCAAGCCAGCTCCCACATTTTGATCTTCATTGTTCGTTGAACTGTAGGAGCGAGCTTGCTCGCGAAAAACGCCCAGGCTCTGCGGTCATCCAGGTTGCCCGCGTCATCGTTGACGATCTTCGCGAGCAAGCTAAGGTTGGCTATGGGCTTGTTCAGCCGCGGCACAGTCGTTCTACCGATAGCGTTCACCACAGCGCCACGCCTTGCGGGGCGCACTTTTTGGTGCCAATGCAGAGCTTGGAAGTGATCACTGCCTAGGCCGATGGGTAGGCGCTATCTGACTGGTGATCAAGCGTCAATTGTTGAGTTGGATTGATTTCTCGAAAGCCTTACCCTTGCGGGTTAGGGACAAATTGATGACTTGACCTTTCTTCGCATTAATCAAGCTCGATAGATGAGCCGCACTGCTGATGCGCTGGCCATCAAGCTTCTCGATAGTATCTCCGATCAGTAAGTCGGCTTTGAAAGCGGGTGAGTCATCGGAAACCATCGTGATTTTCACGCCATAGTTCGTCTGACGAGACTGACGTTCTGCTTCATCCAGTTCAATAGTGGCTGCGCCAAGGATGATATGTGCTTTGACAAAGTAGAGTGCGCCATAGGCTACTTGCTTCTGGGTAATCGGCACGTAATCCGTTGTAGTACCGTATGTCGAGGTGGTTGCCGAACCGTTCAGTTTGCCTGCCGTGACTGACGTAACAGAAGTGCTGGATGTAGGTCTGGATACTTTCGTCGTGGTAGTCGTGGTGCCTTGGTATTGCGGTTCGATAATGATTACTAGATCAGCCTTAATGGCCTTTGCCTGATCAAGAGCTTGTTGTTCAGGAACCGGCATGGACGAATTGAATTCGGATTTACCAACAGCTGCGTATCCACGACGGAACCAAGTTCTTGCGACGTTTTCGTAGGTGCTTAGTGTGGCATGGTCGATTATCGGCACAGCGGGGGGCGGCCCTGAGCGCTCTGCCGCGATGATTTCTGGTGTGAATCCATTTGCCGACTGGTAATACTGCGTATAGCCATTTAGAGGTGGCGCCATTTTACAGCCTGCTAAACCTATAAAAAGAGCAGCAAGCGCCAGGGGCTTGAATGGGCGAGGAGTCATTGATCAACATCCTTGTTTATGTGGTGGGTTGATGGCGAATATCCGATGATACCAAAATAGTATCTCGGATTATCAAATCGCTTTTTTTTACCTTCGTTGATTTCGAGGTCGATGCTCGCCCAAACTAAAAGTGTGCCCCTTCAGATGCATTTTTTGCTCTGTCAGCTATCGCTTGCAGGCGATTGCATCCTAAGCCCGATCGCCATTTCTGTTTCTAATTCGAGTCGGCAAGCCCGTCACATCCAGCGTTGGGAGGAGTGGCTCGGCCGGCAGCTCTTTGACGTTGGACATGTACTTCGTGTTCCACTCGTTACACGCAACCAGCAGCGCAGCAGCTACCGATGAAATATATGCCCTGGATTTGAGTGCATTCCCACGCAGAGCGTGCGACACACTCGAGCGCTAACGACGGGGCCTGTTGAGACGCGGCACGATCATGCCCACCTCACGCTGATAACGCCGGTACCGCTCACCAAACAGCGCCACCAAATCCCGTTCTTCGAAACGGGCGCCGATGAAGAGATACACCGACATCCCCAGCGCAAGCAGCAGATGCCCCACGGTCATATGCGGCGTTGCCCAAAAGGCGATCAGGAAGCCCAGGTACAGCGGATGACGCACGACTTTGTAGAGCAGCGGCGTCCGGAATGTCAGGCCCGACGGTGGGGCGTTGCGCCACCGATCAATGGCCTGCTTCAGCCCGAACAACTCGAAGTGACTGATCAAACAGGTTGCCAGCACCACAATGCCCCAGCCCAGCCAGAACAGGCAGCTAAGCAATGCCTTGGCCCAGGCGGCGTCAACTTCCCAAACGGTGTGCGTAATAGGCCGCCACTGCCAGAACAGCAGCGCGAGCATCAGGCTGGAGAGCAACACATAGGTGGAGCGCTCCACCGCTGCCAGGGCGAAGACTGCCAGCCAGTGCTTGAAACGTTTACGCGCCATGGTGCTGTGCTGGACGCCAAACACAATGATCAGTGACGCATTGATCATGAGTGCCAGCGCCCAGTCGATGCGCGCGCCGGAGTCGATGTGTTTGGGCACGACCACAGCCCCTACGAAGCCCATCATGTACAGCAGGGTGAATAAGAACACCAGGTAGCAGCAGGTGCTGTAGACCAGGCCAGCCAAGCGTGCCGTGAGGGTGTTTGAAGAGGTTTGCCGTTGCATGGACGATTCCTTTCGCACATGGTGAATGGGTGAGCCAATCGATGACTGGCTCGCTCAGACTAACGGCATTCACCTAGGCGGTAACCTGTTGGAGTTGACAGTTGTAAGAGTGATTGGCGATTTAACTGAGGTTCAACCGATCTAACAAGCTATACCAGGCTACGCCAGCGCCAATTTGAGCCCCGGTGCTGTTGCAGTGCTCAAGGGCGCTGAATAGTCCGGCGCGGAACCTGGAATGAACCGAAGCCCCAGATACACCGGCGACTCATTGTGGGAGCTGGCTTGCCTGCGATGGCGGTGGCTCAGTGGAAAAATCATTGACTGACACACCGCCTTCGCGGGCAAGCCCGCTCCCACAGGGGATCGGTGCCAGGCGCTGATTCTGTGGGCAATACAAAACGAGTGTGGGAGCTGGCTTGCCTGCGATAGCGGTGGTTCAGTTGGAGACTCAGAGACTGACACACCGCCTTCGCGGGCAAGCCCGCTCCCACAGGGGATCGGTGCCAGGCGCTGATTCTGTGGGCAATACAAAACGAGTGTGGGAGCTGGCTTGCCTGCGAAAGCGGTGGTTCAGTTGAAAACTCAGTGACTGACACACCGCCTTCGCGAGCAAGCCCGCTCCCACATTTTGAATCTGTATTGTTCTTTGAACTGTGGGTGAGCCCAAACAAAAAATGCGCCCCTGGGGGCGCATTCTTTTGCTCGGTCAGCTATGGCCTATCAGGCCGTCGCATCCCAGGCCCGATCACCGTGCTCGTCTTTGATCCGAGTCGGCAAGCCCATCACATCCAGCGCCTTGAGGAACGGCTCAGCCGGCAGTTCCTCGACGTTGGCCATGTGCTTGACATCCCACTCGCCACGCGCAACCAGCAGCGCAGCGGCTACCGGTGGTACGCCTGCGGTGTAGGAGATGCCCTGGCTGTCGGTCTCGGCATAGGCCTCTTCGTGATCAGCCACGTTATAGATGAACATCTCACGCGGCTGGCCATTCTTGGTGCCTTTGACCAGGTCACCGATGCAGGTCTTGCCGGTGTAGCCAGGCGCAAGCGAAGACGGGTCGGGCAGCACGGCCTTGACCACTTTCAACGGCACCACTTCCAGGCCTTCGGCGGTCTTGACCGGCTGTTCGGAGAGCAGGCCGAGGTTTTTCAGCACGGTGAACACGTTGATGTAGTGTTCGCCGAAGCTCATCCAGAAACGCACGTTGGGCACGTCGAGGTTTTTCGACAGCGAGTGCACTTCATCGTGGCCGGTGAGGTAGAGGTTCTGCGAGCCAACTACCGGCAGGTCGTCGGTGCGTTTGACTTCGAACATGGTGTTGCTGGTCCACTGGCTGTTCTGCCAGCTCCACACCTGCCCGGTGAATTCGCGGAAGTTGATTTCCGGATCGAAATTGGTGGCGAAGTATTTGCCATGGGAGCCGGCATTGACGTCGAGAATGTCGATCGAATCAATGCGGTCGAAATGCTGTTGCTGCGCCAGCGCGGCATACGCGTTGACGACACCTGGGTCGAAGCCCACGCCAAGGATGGCGGTGATGTTCTTCTGTTTGCACTCTTGCAGGTGGTTCCACTCGTAGTTGCCGTACCACGGCGGGGTCTCGCAGACCTTGCCCGGCTCTTCGTGGATGGCAGTGTCGAGGTAAGCCACGCCCGTGTCGATGCAGGCACGCAATACCGACATGTTGAGGAACGCGGAGCCGACGTTGATGACGATCTGCGATTCGGTCTCGCGGATCAGGGCCTTGGTCGCTTCCACGTCCAGGGCGTTCAGCGCGAAGGCTTGGATATCGGCGGGAACCTTGAGGCTACCCTTGGCCTTGACGCTGTCGATGATGGCCTGGCATTTGGAGATGTTGCGCGACGCGATAGCAATACGACCGAGTTCGTCGTTGTGCTGCGCGCACTTGTGGGCCACCACCTTGGCGACACCTCCTGCACCAATGATAAGAACGTTCTTTTTCAATTGCTTTATCTCTCCTTTATCCGCCAGCTCAGGACAGGCTGGACAGGTAGTCGTCGTAACCAAATTCACGAACCACCTCGACTGTACCGTCGAGTTGTTTCACTACGATGGACGGCATTTTCAGGCCGTTGAACCAGTTTTTCTTGACCATGGTGTAGCCTGCGGTGTCGATGAACGACAGCCGATCGCCGATGGCCAGCGGACGATCAAATTGATACTCGCCGAAGATGTCCCCGGCCAGGCAGGATTTGCCGCACACCATGTAGGTGTGTTCACCCTCGCTCGGCGCCAGTTTGGCGTTGAGGCGGTAGATCAGCAGGTCCAGCAGGTGGGCTTCGATGGAGCTGTCTACCACGGCGAGATTCTTGCCGTTGTAGAGGGTGTCGAGCACGGTGACTTCCAGGGAGGCGCTGTTGGTGATCGCCGCTTCGCCGGGTTCCAGGTAGACCTGCACGCCGTACTTCTCGGAGAAGGCTTTGAGCCGTGCGCAGAACGCGTCCAACGCATAGCCTTCACCGGTGAAATGGATGCCGCCGCCGAGGCTGACCCACTTGACCTTGTGCAACAGCGCACCGAAGCGTTCTTCGATGGTGCCGAGCATCTTGTCGAACAGGCTGAAGTCGCCGTTCTCGCAGTTGTTGTGGAACATGAAGCCGGAAATCTGATCGATCACGCCATCGATCTTCACCGGATCCCATTCGCCCAGGCGGCTGAAGGGGCGCGCCGGGTCGGCCAGCAGGTAGTCAGAGCTGCTCACCTGCGGGTTCACACGCAGGCCGCGGGTCTTGCCTTCGCTGCGTTCGGCAAAACGCTGCAGTTGGCTGATGGAGTTGAAGATGATCTTGTCGCAGTTCTCCAGCATCTCTTCGATTTCATCGTCGGCCCAGGCCACGCTGTAGGCGTGCGCTTCACCTTCGAACTTCTGGCGACCGAGCTTGAGTTCATACAGCGACGACGAGGTGGTGCCGTCCATGTATTGCTGCATCAAGTCGAACACCGACCAGGTGGCAAAGCACTTGAGCGCCAGCAGAGCCTTGGCGCCAGACTGTTCGCGCACGTAGGCAATCTTCTGCATGTTGACCAGAAGCTTCTGTTTATCGATGAGGTAGTACGGCGTTTTGATCATTTTTGAGAGCCTGCGGCGGTGCCTGCCAAAAAAGGACACGCATTGTGCCCGCACTTGGAACAGATCGAAAGGTTAGCCGGCGGATTTTGCGCGCCACGTTAAGCATAGGGCGTAAGTATGACCGTTCATAAGAATCACCCCGCCCAAACTGTGGGAGCGCTCGAGCCTAAGCGAGGCCGCGATGACGGCCGCCCTGGCAACACAAACCCCACAGTAGCGCCGCCAATATCAAGCCCACCTAAACATGAGTAAATCTTGTGATGATCTAGAACAAAATGAGTTTGTCTCAAGACACCCCTCTGCCGACAATGACCGCCATCAATCAGACCATTGGAGTTGTAAGTCATGGCAGTCGCTCATTCCCTCGGGTTTCCACGCATTGGACGCGATCGTGAACTGAAAAAAGCGCAGGAAGCGTTCTGGAAGGGTGAGCTCGACGAAGCCGGCCTGCGCGCTGTTGGCCGTGATTTGCGCAGCACCCACTGGGCGCTTCAACAGCAAGCCGGCATCGAACTGTTGCCGGTGGGTGATTTTGCCTGGTACGACCAGGTGCTGACCCACTCGCTGATGTTCGGCGTGGTCCCTGAGCGGTTCCGCCCGGCCGATGGCCAGGCCACTCTGCATACCTTGTTCGCCATGGCCCGTGGCGTCAGCGACAGCTGCTGCGGCGGTGCCCATGCCCAGGAGATGACCAAGTGGTTCGATACCAACTATCACTATCTGGTGCCGGAGTTCAGCGTCGATCAGCAATTCCACCTGGCGTGGGACCAACTGTTCGAAGAGGTCCAGGAAGCCCTCGATTTGGGGCACCGCGTCAAGCCCGTGGTGATCGGCCCGCTGACCTACTTGTGGCTGGGCAAGGCCAAGGGCGCTGACTTCGACAAGCTCGACCTGCTCGAACGACTGCTGCCGTTGTATGGCCAGATCTTCCAGCGCCTGGCCGAATTGGGCGTGGAGTGGGTGCAGATCGACGAGCCGATCCTGGCGCTTGATCTGCCCCAGGAGTGGAAGAACGCTTTTGAGCGCGCCTATAACCTGATCCAGCGCGACCCGCTGAAAAAATTGGTGGCCACTTACTTCGGTGGCCTGGAAGAAAACCTCGGCCTGGCCGCGAACCTGCCGGTGGATGGCTTGCATATCGACCTGGTGCGTGCGCCGGACCAGTACCCGACGATCCTCGACCGCCTGCCAGCGTACAAGGTGCTGTCCCTGGGTGTGGTCAACGGCCGAAACGTGTGGCGCTGCGACCTGGAAAAAGCCCTGGCTACCTTGCAGCATGCCCATGAGAAATTGGGCGATCGCCTGTGGGTCGCGCCGTCCTGCTCGCTGCTGCACAGCCCGGTGGATCTTGAGCGGGAAGATCAGTTGGATGCCGAACTGAAAAGCTGGCTGGCCTTTGCCGTACAAAAGTGCGCGGAAGTGGCGCTACTGGCCAAGGCGGTTGACCAGCCGTCAGCACCTGACGTACTCGCCGCCCTGGCCGAAAGCCGCGCCGTGCAGGGGGCTCGTGCTGCATCGTCACGTATCCATAAGCCCGCTGTTCAGGCCCGTGTCGCCGCCATCACTGCCCAGGATAGCCAGCGTCAGTCGCCATTTGCCCAGCGCATCGAAAAACAGCGGGCCGGGCTTAACCTGCCACTGTTCCCGACCACCACCATCGGCTCGTTCCCACAGACCGCGTCGATCCGCCTGGCGCGCCAGTCGTATAAGGCTGGCAAGTTGAGCCAAGCCGAATACATCGAAGCCATGCACAGTGAGATCAAGCATGCGGTTGAGGTGCAGGAAAATCTTGGGCTGGATGTGCTGGTGCATGGTGAAGCCGAGCGTAACGACATGGTCGAGTACTTTGCCGAGCAACTGGATGGCTACGTGTTTACCCGGTTTGGCTGGGTGCAGAGCTATGGTTCGCGCTGTGTGAAACCCGCGGTGATTGTCGGCGACTTGAGCCGCCCGAACGCCATGACCGTGGAGTGGATTCGTTATGCGCAAGGCCTCACCGACAAAGTGATGAAGGGTATGCTGACAGGCCCGGTGACCATGCTGATGTGGTCGTTTCCACGGGAAGACCTGAGCCGCGAAATGCAGGCCCGGCAACTGGCCCTGGCGATTCGTGACGAAGTGGTGGATCTGGAAGCGGCCGGCATCAAGATCGTGCAGATCGACGAAGCGGCCTTTCGTGAAGGCTTGCCGTTGCGCCAGGCGCAGTGGCAGCACTACCTGGACTGGGCCACCGAAGTGTTCCGCCTGTGCGCCAGTGGCGTGGGCGATGAAACCCAGATCCACACCCACATGTGCTACAGCGAATTCAACGACGTGATCGAGTCCATCGCCGCCATGGATGCCGACGTGATCACCATCGAAACCTCACGCTCGGACATGGAGCTGCTCGACGCGTTCGAAGCCTTCGCCTACCCGAATGAGATCGGCCCGGGGGTCTACGACATCCACTCGCCACGGGTGCCGGATGCCTCGGAAATGGCCAATTTGCTGCGCAAGGCCGCCAAGCGGATTCCGGCAGAGCGTCTATGGGTGAACCCTGATTGCGGCTTGAAGACGCGCGGCTGGCCGGAGACCGAGGCGGCGCTCATTCATATGGTCACCGCCGCTCGCCAACTGCGTGCCGAACTGGCCTGATTCCTGAGCCCGGCGCGGTTAAAAACTGTGTGGGCTTGCTCGCGAAGGCGGTCTTTCAGTCACAGCAGCAGTGGCTGACGCACCGCCTTCGCGAGCAAGCCCGCTCCCACAGTTGCCAGCATCAGGTCAGAGGTATTTGAGCCACGCCAGGTCGCGCCGCCGGGCTTTCAGGCCGGCGAACCAACGCACCGGCAAGTACAGGGCAATCGGCAACAGCAGCGCTGCCAACCACACCGCACCGATCCCGTCGAAGCCAAAATAATTGCCATGGTTGAGGCCAAACAGCGCGACGCAGGCGACATAGAGGATTTTCAATACATAGAGGTGCAACAGATAAAAGAACATTGGCGCCGCGCCGAACACCGCCAGCACCCCGATCCAGCGCTTATGCCCGGCGCGTTCAAACGCCAGCAGCAACAGCAAGCCAATCCCCAGGGTCAACGCCAGGAACAACAGCGAAGGCGGGTACTTGGTGATGTTGAAAAAGCTCATCAGCGTCAGCACGCCGCTGTCATACACCTGCCAGGGCTGCTCGCCGTAGCCATTAAGCGCGCGCAACAGCCCAAAACCCACCAACGCGCCCACCCCCGCGATCAGCAAATAACGCTGCCGCACAGCCGGCAGCGTGGCATTGGCAAACCATGGCCCGAGGCCGTAACCCAGGGCAATCACACCGATCCATGGCAGCACCGGATAGGTGGTGCGCAGGCGCAGGTTGTCAGACACTTCAATCCAGTTGCGTTCATGCAAGATCGTCCACGGCACATGCCACATCGAACCCGCTGCAAAGTGCAGCCCATCCAACAGGTTGTGCCCGGCGATAATCACCAGCGCCAATCCGATCAGCCAGGCACGCGGCAGCCAGACCAACGCGGCAAGGGCGATCATGCTGATTCCGATGGCCCAGATCACTTGCATATAGATCACGCTGGGCGGCAGTTGGAAGGTCCACGCGAAGTTGACCAGAGTGAACTCCAGCACCACCAGGAACAGCCCGCGCTTGAACAAGAATGCCGACACGTCGCGACGGCCCTGATATTTCTGGCCATACAGCCACGCCGACAATCCGGTAAGCAGCACAAACACCGGCGCACACAGGTGGGCGAGGGTGCGGCTGAAAAACAACGCTGGCTCGGTGCTGTCAATGCTCATGGGGTCGCTGACCTGGCGGTGCAGCAAGAAGGTTTCCCGCACGTGGTCCAGCAACATGAACAGGATCACCAGCCCGCGCAGGGCATCGATGGACAAGAGGCGTTTGCGTAAAGTCATAGCGTCAGTCATAAGTTGAGGATCACACGCAGGCACAATATTGACGTTATTCTATAACATTAAGCGAGGTAAGCATGACTTCACAATCGGCCGAAGCCGTAATCGCGTTCTGGAAACAGGCGGGGCCCAAGCGTTGGTTTGCCAAGGACGAGGCGTTCGATACAGCCTTTCGTGACAGCTTCCACGCCACCCATATGCAGGCGGCGCGGCGTGAACTCGAAGACTGGTTGACCACGGCGGATGGCGCGCTGGCGCTACTGATCCTGCTGGACCAGTACCCGCGCAACGCCTTTCGCGGCACGGCGCACATGTTCGCCACCGACCCGCTGGCCCGGTTGTATGCGCGAAAGATGGTGGACGCGGGGTTGGATCAACAGGTTGAACCTCAATTGCGTGCGTTCTGCTATTTGCCTTTTGAACATTCGGAAGATCCGCAGGACCAGCAACGGTCTCTGGCCCTGAACCGGCAGCTGGATGACAGCACCTATCACTGGGCCAAGGAGCATGCCGATATCATTGAGCGGTTCGGGCGGTTTCCGCATCGCAATGGGGTGTTGGGCAGGGCGAGCACCGATGAAGAGCTCGCCTTCCTCAAGGCCGGTGGCTTCGCCGGTTAGGCATGTTCTGGCGCCAGGTTTTGCTGGGCGCCAACACGTCGAAACCGCCGTACCCCCTTAAGGTCAATCGCCCACCGCAACGCTTCAGTGGCCGAAGGGGGCGGGCCTTGGGTGATCGCCTGTTCATCCTTGCCCAGTGCACTGAGGTAACCCTGTGTACCGCCTCGTTCGCTCCAGTAATGGGTGTGGCTGAGCCAGGATCTGGCCAGCCAGCCTTTGCCATTGCCCACGGTCACCGGCAAGTCCAGCACGCCACCGCCCATCACCGGCTTGACCGGGCCGCCGACGATGTCGCCGAATACGCCGAAGGGGGCAGGGAAGTACAGGTTGGTCCAGCGCGTGACGGCAAAGGCTGCGGCGTGGTGCAGGTAGTGCGGGGTGAAGGGCTTTTGGCCGAGCATCAGCGGTTGGCGGGCGTTGTAGCCGTAGCCTTGGGCGTCTGGGGTAGGCGGGCAGGCTGGGGCTTCGCGGCGCTCCATGCGCTGCTGGAAGTCACTGACGCTGCGGCCCAGCAACAGGCTGGCGTGGGCCATCGGGCTGCCGACGGTGACCAGGTCGGTGATGCGCCAGGGGTTGCCCAGGCCGCGCTGTTCAACGAACGCCTCGGCCTGTTGCTGACGAAAATTCAACAGGCTGCCCAGGCTGCCGTCCAGCAAGGCGCCGGCTGCGGGCAGGGCTTCCTTGACCACCGGTTGCAGCGGTTCGCGGTTGGCATAACGGGCCGCCAGCTCACGGTTGCTGGGGTTCAGTTGGGTCAATTGGTCGTGGTATTCATGCCAGAGGTAGCCGACGATGTCGTAGGCAATCACGCTGCCCAAGCTGTGGCCCACGACGATGATGCGCTCGTAGTCACCCTGATTGTGCAGGGCGCGCAGCAGGTCTACACCATCAGCACGGATCTGCTCGCGCACCATTACGTTCTGCGGGTTGGGGCTTAAGTAGCGCGCGGCGTCTCCCAGGTACGCCAGCGCCGAATAGCGCAGCCCCAGTCCCATGGCCGCGAGCAGCAGGGGGATCAGCGCGAAGGGGTTGTCGTTGGCGGGCAACTGACCCCAGGCTGCGGCCAGTGCGCCGCTGGCAATCAATATCAGTAACGCCAACACCGTCCAGCGCGTGCTGCGCCAGATCGGCACGATGGCGTCGGGAATGTCGCGACGCGGGCGCTTAAAGATGTCCCACAGCCAGCCCAGCAGATGGCCGAGCTTGGTGCCCTGCATCTTGTGGGCCCAGTAGTACTCATAGAAATCTGTCGAGGTGCGGCCCGAGGACTTCAGTACGCGCAGGTCGAAGTTGCGCGACAGCCGATCCGGCTTGCTCCAGTACAGAGGTTTGCCATCGGGGGTGTCCGTGGGGATCATCGCTTCGACAAAGCCGCGCAAGGTGTCCATTGGGCGCTGCTCACCGATGCCGTGGATAACCACAACTGCTTGTTTCATGTGCTGTTCCTTCCTTGAAAATCAGCGGTAGCCATAATATTGCCACTACCCGCGCTATTCCCGCCAGGAATGCCCCCATAAAAACCCTGCATTGTCTTTATCGGCCCGGATCTCGTAGCGTTATTGCTCACCCCAGGAGATTGCCCATGAGCCAAGGCCCGCTGCACCTCTACGTTGATTCGCTGTTTACCAGCCCTTATGCCATGTCGGTGTTTGTCGCCTTGCGCGAAAAAGGCCTGGCGTTCGAGACCCTCACCCTGGACCTCGATGCCGGGCAGAACCAAGCGGCAGATTTCGCCCAACGCTCCCTGACCCAGCGAGTGCCGACCCTGGTAGACGGTGATTTTGCACTGTCGGAATCTTCGGCCATCACCGAGTACCTGGACCAGGCCTACCCCGAGACCAGCGTGTACCCGGCGGATGTACAGCAGCGGGCGAGGGCGCGACAGGTCCAGGCGTGGCTGCGCAGCGACCTGCTGCCGATTCGCCAGGAGCGCTCGACGCTGGTGGTGTTCTGTGGGCAGAAGAGGCCGCCATTGTCAGCAGAGGCTCAAGCCGCCGCGACCAAGTTGATCAGCGCCGCGCAAGCCTTGCTGGCGGATAACCGCGAGTACCTGTGCGGCCAGTGGTCGATTGCCGATGTGGACCTGGCGGTGATGCTCAATCGCCTGATCCTCAACGGTGACGCCGTACCCGCGCAGTTGGTGGCCTACGCGCAGCGCCAGTGGCAGCGGCCGTCAGTGCGCGAGTGGGTTGAGCTACGACGGCCCGCGCTCTAGCTGGGGCTGATGCTGGGCAACCCGCCGGTCGAGGTCTTCCCAATCGGCCATGCCCAGCACGCGCATGGTGTTCAAGCCGCGCAAGTAGCCGCGCAGTTGATGGGCGCTGGCGCTGCTTTGCGCGGCGTCGGCGTGTGAGTCCAGCAACACGGTTTCGTACTCGACCAGGTAGTCGGCGACTCGCTCGCGAAACTCTGGCAGTACTGCCTCGCGGATACGATCGAAGATTTTCTGGTAGGGCTTCATGGCGGGGTCCTTATAGATTTTATGGGCGGCCTGACACTATCGGTTCAAATGATAGTCACCATCAAGGATCACAAGTTCTGTTTTTTCGCCAAACGCGCAGAATCTGCACATCGAGACGCAGCCCAAGGAAAATGCGCGATGAGGACGATTATCCAGTTGGCTTTGATGGCCCTGATGCTGGGCACCGCGGTCATGACCACCCCGGCGATGGCCGATGAAGTGCGTACAGGCCATTTGCTGCCACTGTTGGGTAGCGTAGACTCCCTGCAGCGTGGCCAGTCGGTGGGGGTGTTGTTCAGTGAAAACACCCGCGACAACCTCAGCTACCTTGAACGCTACCACGCCATGGCGCTGAACGGCGCCAAGGATGCCCTGGATGGGCGGATTCGCGAGGCGTTCGTCAACAGCTCCGACCCGGAACTGGCGATTGACTGGTTGATGCACTCGTTGCAGGGCACTTTTTTCTCGGTGACGGTTTATAGCAGCCTGGATGCCCTGGTGCAGGCGCACCCGGATGTGGTGGTGGTGCTCGATACCCATAACCAATTGCTGACCCAGCGTAATGACCGGGTCGAAGCACGCTTTGTCGCACGCTTCTTTGATGCGAACCTGCAGTTTATCGCCAAGGCCGAAGGCTCGGTGGACAAGCACGTGCCGTCCGTGTGGGTGCACGACAAGGCGGCCCCGGAGATTGCTGCACTGATCGAGCAACAGCGCGATGTACAGCAAGATGCCCTGAAGCAGTTCGATGCGTCGCTCAAGGCCCTGGTTCGCGCAGGTTGACCCGCGAATGATTGTGAACCCTATTGGTTATTTTCAGGAATGTATATGCGCTCTTTCTTCGCCCCGGCCCTGGCTTGTGCTTCGTTATTGCTGACCGGCTGTATCACGGCGCCCAATGCCCCATCGCTGACCCTGCAAACCGATAAAACCCCCGACGGCTATGTGCAATGCGTATTGCCCAAGCTGGAAAAGCACGGCATCACTTCGACCGTCACCCAGAACTCGCGCCACGCCAAGGTGCTGTTGACCAGCAAGATTGCCGCCGATGATGTGCTGGAGGCCTACAAGTCCCAGGACGGCACCAAGGTGTTCCTGTACGAGCGCAAGCCGTTGGCTTCGGCGATCAAGCCGTCACGGCTTGAGCAGGCCGCGCAGGATTGCAAATAAACCCAGGCACAACGCAAACCCACCCTGTAGGAGCGAGCTTGCTCGCGAAAAACTCATAGGCGCCGCGTTTATTCAGGGAGCGCGCGTTATGGTTGACGTCTTTCGCGAGCAAGCTCGCTCCTACAGGGTATTGGCCCTATTTGGATCAGGGTTTGGCTTCGTTGCTGAAGCTGTCGACGGTCTTGACCAGCCCTTGCGCCGCCAACGCCACCAACTCACCGCCTTTCTCCACGGTAGCCAACGCCGGGTCCGAGCCCATGCGGCCGTCAGGGAAGCGCGCACGGAAGTCCAGGGCTTCGCGAATCGGGCCGGTATTGGCGATTTGCGGTGAGTACTCGGCAGACTTGATCGAGTCCGGATACGCCCACTGCGTCACGGCAATTTCCGACGGCGTGGCGTGGCTGCCATGCCCGACCGGGAATTGACGCTGCGCCAGGTCCGTGACGCCTTCCAGGTCCCACCAGTTCACCAGCTTAAGCGCGAACCCGGCCGGGCGGCGGGAGAAGCTGGCTTCGGCGTACAGCTCTGAGAATGCCGCTTCAATCGTGGCGATATTGCCGCCGTGGCCGTTGAGGAAGAGGATCTTTTCGAAACCATGCCCGGCCAGCGAGCGCACCCAGTCGCCAATCGCGGCGATAAAGGTGGAAGGGCGCAGGGAGATGGTGCCGGGAAAGCCCAGGTGGTGTTGGGCCATGCCGATATTGAAGGTCGGGCCGACGAGGATGTCGGCGTGCTTCTGGGCGTGGTGGGCGATGATCTCCGGGCACATCCAGTCAGTGCCCAACAGGCCGGTGGGGCCATGTTGCTCGTTGGAGCCGATGGGAATCACTACCGTGCGGCTGCGTTCCAGGAACTGCCCGATTTCGATCCAGGTGGAGGTGTGTAGAAGCATGCGACGCTCTCTTTTATCTATGGGGACAGGCTATCCGCCACGGATTGTACGACTACTCGCCACCTGTTGGGGTTTGCAATTGAGGTAGGTCGATGACTTCAGCCAGCGCTGGTCGGGGTACCACGAAAACATGAACTGCCCGTCCTTGAGCTTGTCCACCACTTGGCGGGCGACCTGCGGGCGCACGGCTGGGCAACCCTGGCTGCGGCCGATGCGGCCTTCGCGCTTGCTCCATAACGGGCTGACGTAGTCGGCGGCATGAATCACGATGGCGCGGTCGCGGGCCTGGTCATTGAAGCCAGGTTCCAGACCGTCCATGCGCAACGAGTAACCATGGGCGCCCAGGTAGCTTTCCTGGGTGCGGAACAACCCCAGGCTCGACTGATGGCTGCCTTCAAGGTTGGAGAACTGGGTGGCGAAGTTTTCACCGGACTTGGCACCGTGGGCCACCAGGTCGCGCAAAACGAGGGTCTTTTTGCGCAGGTCGAAGATCCACAGGCGACGGGCGGTCGAGGGCTGGGAGTAGTCAATAACCGCTAGGCGATCGGAACGTTCCTCGCCGTTATTGACCGCGCACTGCACGGCGCTCAGGGCGCTTTTGAGGACGGTGGGATTGAGTTCTGGAGCAGAGCGCGCCAGGCTGCTATACAGGGAAGGAGAGGGGCCATTGGCGGCGAGCGCAACATTGCTCAATAAAGCCAGGCACCCGGTGATCAAGCCCAGGCTGGTTAGCCTGCGCCTGCGTATAAAAGTCAGCATCTACAGTCGAGTCCCCGCTGTGGAGTGGAGCTAAGTCAATTGTTCAAAAAACACGCATGTTACTTGAGCATTTGCCTGCTCGTTGCACCATTGGTCGCTACAGCCCAAACGCTGCCGGTTGAACCCTTGCCCGTCACCACCCCCGCACCGGTCGCGTTGGCGCCGCTGCAACAGGCCTTGGCGCAGTTGACCAGTGTCTGCCCGCAGCTTGCGCCGCGTATCGATGCCGCCGCGTTGGCGCGCCTGCAAGCCTTTTACCAGCAGCAGGGCGATGCCCCGCTATGGGCGGCTGACGAACGCCGGCAAGCCTTGCATGCCCAGTTGCTGATGCTTGCCGACGATGGCCTGGACCCCACCCACTATAGCTTGCCTGCGGCGGATGCAACGGCCAACGTACTGTGCAGCGATATCGCCAACAGCCAGCAGTACCTGCAAGCTCTGCAGGATTTGCACTACGGGCGCCTGCAGCAATCGCGTTTTGAGCCCCTCTGGCATTCCCAGCCACCCAGTGGCGACCCGAATGCCGAGGTACTGGCGTTCGCCGCCACCGGCCTGCACGACATGGCCCAAGCTTTCGATCAGGCGCGGCCCAGCGCCGATTTGTACCGCAGCCTGCGCAATGCCTACGCTGGCGTGCGCCAGCAACCGCTGCCCCAGTGGGACCCGGTCGCCGAGGGCGCGCTGTTGCGCCCGGGGATGAACGACCCCCGCGTGCCGGAGTTGGCGCGGCGCCTGCACAGCGGTGGCTACCTGGCCCAGTTGCCCAGCGGCAACGGCAAGCAATATCAGGGCGAACTGGTTAAAGCGGTGAAGGCCTTCCAGCTCAGTCACTCGTTGCAGGCCGACGGCGTGATCGGCGCCGGCACCGTGGCCGAACTCAATATCAGCCCGACGATGCGTCGTGAACAGCTGCGCATCAACCTGGAGCGTTTCCGTTGGCTGGCCCAGGACCTGGAGCCTGAAGGCGTCGTGGTCAATGTGGCCGCCGCGCAGCTGAGCGTGTACCAGAGCGGCATCCCGGTGTGGCAAACCCGCCTGCAAGTAGGCCGTGCCGAACGCCAGACGCCGTTGCTCAAGTCGCGCATCACCCGGCTGACCCTCAACCCCACCTGGACCATCCCGCCGACCATCATGCGCGAGGACAAGCTGCCGGCCATCCGTCTCAACCCTGAATACCTGCGCCAGCAAAACCTGCAAGTGCTCGACGCCGAAGGTCACCCGTTGACCCCCGACCAGGTCGACTGGGCACGCCCGGGCAATATCCTGCTGCGCCAGCAGGCCGGCCCGCGTAACCCGTTGGGCAAGATTGTGATGCGCTTTCCCAACCCGTATTCGGTGTACCTGCACGACACCCCCAGCCAACCCTTGTTCACCAAGGGCCCGCGGGCGTTCAGTTCCGGATGCGTGCGGGTCGAGCAACCGTTGTTATTGCGCGACCTGCTGGTAACGCCGGCCGAACGCACCCGCACCGACGAGCTGCTGGCGACCGGCGAAACCCATGAGTTCAGGCTGGCCACGCCGGTCCCGGTGCTGTTGGGGTATTGGACCGTGGAAGTGGATCGCCAGGGCGAGTTGGTGTACGCGCCGGATATTTATGCGCGTGACCCGGCGTTGATCAAGGCCATGGGCAGCGTGTTATAGCGCCCATGGTCTTGATACGCATGTAGGAGCGAGCTTGCTCGCGAAAAACGCCAACGATAACGCGCGCTTCCTGAATAAACGCGGCGCCCGTGAGTTTTTCGCGAGCAAGCTCGCTCCTACATTGCGTTAGGGTTCTATTCCGGCATCAGTTGCTGGCGGCATTCGAGCACCAAGCAGGCGCCGCCCAACTCACTGGTGCCGACCTCCAGCTTGAAGCCATGCAAGTTGATGATCGCCGCCACAATCGACAGTCCCAAACCAAACCCGCCTTGCTGATCACTCTCATCGACCCGATAGAAGCGCTGGAACACCGACGCGCGCTCGGCGGCCGGAATGCCTGGCCCGGAGTCGAGCACTTCGATGCGCGTACTGCCCAGGTCGTTGACTGCCCGCAGGATCACCTTGCCCTTGGGCGGGGTGAACTTGATCGAGTTACTCAGCAGGTTGGCCAGGGCTTCAAACAACAGCGCACGGTCACCGGTAATCCACGGCAGTGAGTCGGGCGCCTGTAACACCAATTCCAGTTCGCCTTCTTCGGCCAGGGGTAGGTAGAAGTCATGCAGCTCGCGCAGCAACGGCAGCGGGTCCAGCACCAGGAAGCCCGAGCGGCGCTGGTGGTCTTCCAGTTCCGAGATGCGCAGCAGTCCGCGAAAGCGCGCCATCAGCGTGTCGGTTTCGGCGATGGCGTCATCGAGTTTTACCGCGTGGGCCGAGTCTTCCTCGGCTTGTTGCTTGATGCGGTAAAGCTGGGCGCGCAAGCGGGTGAGCGGGGTGCGCAGGTCGTGGGCGATGTTGTCGCACACGCCCTTGACCTCGTTCATCAGTTTTTCGATGCGGTCGAGCATGGCGTTGACGATGGCGGCGAGCATGTCCAGCTCGTCGCGCCGGTCGGACAGCGGCAGGCGGTGCGTGAGGTCGCCGGCGACGATGGCCTCGGCGCTTGCCTGGATCCCGCGAATGCGCCGCAACGGGCGACGGCGCAGCAGGTGCCAGCCGGCAGCGCCGGGGATGATGGTCAAGGACAGCGCCCACAGCAGGGCGTGCCAGATAATCCGTGTGACCCCGAACAACGAGCCGTTGGCGCGCACCAACACCAGCCAGCGGCCGTCTTCGGTGTGGGTGGCCACCGCGTCGCAACTGTCCTTGGGCAGTTTGGGGTCATCGGATTGCACGCAATTGGTCAGGGCGTGGATCTTGCCGTCCAGCGGCAGGTCGGGTGGTACGGCGCGGATCGGCCCGCTCAGTGGGCGAAATTGCTCATCGAACAGGCCATAGGCGTCCACGCCCTTCATGTCGAAGGTCATGCTGGTGGTGAGCGCTTCCACCAGCTCTTCGCCGTCAAAACGCTGGAACAGGTGCTGGCGTTGCAGCAGGGAGTGGCGCGACAAGTCGCTGAGGTAGCCCGACACCTCGTAGTACAGCACCCCCATGAGGATGCAGCTCCAGGCCACGAACAACGAACTGTACAGCGCCAGCAAGCGGCTGCTGGAAGAGCGCCAGCCTTTAGAGGGGTTCAGCAATGACATAACCCGAGCCTCGTACCGTGCGGATCAGCGGCGTGAGGCCCGGTGGGTCGATTTTTTTGCGCAGACGGCCAATGTGCACGTCGATCAGGTTGGTGCCGGGGTCGAAGTGATAGCCCCAGACTTCCTCGAAAATCATCATCCGCGACAGGATCTGCCCGGTGTTGCGCATCAGGAATTCAAGCAGTTTGTATTCGGTGGGCAGCAGGGTCAGCGGCTGGTCGGCACGGCTGGCTTCGCGGCTGATCAGGTTCAGTTCCAGGTCGGCCACGCGCAGGGCGGTTTCGAACTCCTGGACCGTGCTTTTGCGCCGCAGCAGCACTTCGACACGGGCGGCCATTTCATCCGAGGCGAACGGCTTGGTCAGGTAGTCATCGCCGCCAGCACGCAGGCCACGCACGCGCTCGTCGACATCGGAGAGGGCGCTGATCATCAGGATCGGCGTAGACACCCCAATGGTGCGCAACGTGGTGACGATGGCCAGGCCATCGAGTTCGGGCAGCATGCGGTCGAGGGTGATCAGGTCGTAATCACCACTCACAGCGCGGACCAGGCCCTCGCGGCCGTTGTCCACCCAATCTACGTCCAGTCCATGGCTACTCAGCTCGGCGACAATCTCGCGGGCCGTTACGGCGTCATCCTCGATGGTCAAAATGCGGGTCATAGGATTACCTGGTGAGCGTTCACACTAGAAGTGGCGACATTTTGCCAAGAAGTTGCTGAATGTTTCCTAAATAAAACTTCATCTTCCTGAAACTGACACTACATCGAACGCTGTGGGAGCTGGCTTGCCTGCGATGGCGGCCTACCAGCCGACACTTCTCTACCTGACACCCCACAATCCAACTGTGGGAGCGGGCTTGCTCGCGAAGGCGGCCTGGCAGTCAACACAGTTGGACCGGGTACATATCCGTTATTTAGGTAACGGCCACCTAGGGTTCCGCCCTGACGGCGGCTCACTTTCGAAAAGCGCGAAAGTAAGCAAAGCGCTCTTGCCCCACCACTCGGCACCTCGCCCAGGCTCGGTGTGCCCGTAATCCGCCAGTGATTTGGGGGGCCGCCGCCACGCGCCATCCATGGCGCGGGGCGGCTAAACCGGCATCCCTGCCGGTTTACCCCCCCAAATCCCTGTCGAATTCCGGCCAGCGTGGTTTAACGGGGCGCCTGAAATCAAGATCAAAAGCAGATCAAGATCAAGAGCGGCTCGCTTCGCATCGTGGTTACCGTTGGCTGCTACAGGCTACAAAGTTGTGTAGAGACCTATGGCTATCGTAGGCAAGCCAGCCCACAGGGGAGTGCATTACGCCCGCCTGATATCGTCGTTTATTGCAACCTGCATGATCTGGCTAAGTTCAATTTAAATAAACCATTGAAGTTAAAGGAATTTAATTTCATTCGCAGCTGGCACGCTGCCTGCACTGTCCGTTTTGAGACTTGTAACATCATTTTTCGTGCCTGGAGCAAAACAACAATGATCACATCCTCATCCACGCTGCAAGAGTCAAGCACGCTCTCCGGGGTTTCCTGGGGGGCGATTTTTGCCGGGGCCGCTGCGGCGGCTGCCTTGTCATTGATCCTGGTGTTGCTGGGTTTCGGCCTGGGCTTCTCGGCGGTGTCGCCGTGGGCGGACAGCGGTATCAGCGCCAAGGGCCTTGGCATTTCCACGATTGTCTGGCTGGCGTTCACCCAGATTGTCGCTTCTGGCCTGGGCGGTTACATCGCCGGTCGGTTGCGGGTGAAGTGGGCCAATATGCACGGCGACGAGGTGTACTTTCGCGATACCGCCCATGGCTTCCTGGCGTGGGCAGTGGCCACCTTGATCACGGCGATGCTGGTGGTCGGTTCGGTCAGCAGTGTGGTCAGCGGCGGCGTGAAAGCGGGTGCAAGTGTGGCATCGGGCGCCGCCAGCGGCCTCACCCAGGCGGCGGGCAGTGCGGCCAAGGGCGCCGACAGCGGTGACTTCGGTTATTACGTCGACAGCCTGTTCCGCGATGATCGCCCCGCGGCGGTCAGCGATGATGCAGCCCACGCCGTAGTCGGTCGCATCCTGACGCGTACGTTGAGCAACGACGGCCAACTGGCAGCGGAAGATCGTGCCTACCTGGCCCAACTGATCAGCCAACGTACCAACCTGAGCCAGGCCGATGCCGAAGCCCGCATCGACAAGGTCTATGGCGATGCGCGCAAAGCCGTCGAAGACGCCAAGCTCAAAGCCAAGCAAGCTGCTGAAACCGCAGCGAAAGTGGCGGCCTACACCTCGCTGTGGACCTTTGTAGCGCTGCTCATCGGGGCGTTCTTCGCCAGCTTCGCCGCTACCTTCGGCGGTCGCCGCCGGGATGCCGTGGTGTACGTCGAAACCGAAAACTACGTTCGTTAATTCAAGGAGAACATGATGCGCTCATTACTGCTGTGGTTCCTCGGCGTGCCGATTCCAGTGATCATCCTGATCGCGATCTTCATGCACTAAACCCACTCCTGGCTCGCTCCCCCTTGTAGGAGCGAGCTTGCTCGCGAAAAACTCACAGGCGCCACGTTCCCTCAGGGAGTACCCGTTATCGTTGTGGTTTTTCGCGAGCAAGCTCGCTCCTACAGAGGGCAAATAGAGCAAGCCTTGTCAGTCGTCGAATCCTACCTGCTCATGGATTTCATCCACCTTCAATTCCAACCGATACGCCACCGCAATAAACAACGCCTGGCACAGGCACAGGGTGGCGCTCAACGAGCGGAAAGCAAACGAAGAGCCTTCATTGACCAACAGCACCGCGTTCGCCCGCTTGGCCAGGGGCGACAGGTTGCTGTCGGTAATGATCAGGGTCTTGGCCTGGTGATGCTGCGCGATGCGCAGGCAGTGCTGGGTCTCTTTGCCGTAGGGCGTGAAACTGATCGCGATCACCAGGTCATTGGCGCGCACGCTGCGCATCTGCTCGCGATAACTGCCGCCTAGCCCCGAGATCAAGTGGATGCGCTTGTTGGTGTGCTGCAGGTTGTAGACCAGGTAGTCGGCCACTGCAAAAGAGCGGCGCACGCCAACCACGTAAATGTTGTCGGCATTGACCACCAGGTCCACGGCTTTCTCGAAGGCAGCGTCGTCCAACTCCAACCCCAGGCGTTCGATGCCCGACAAGGTGGCGTTGACGCACTCACGCGCCAGGTCGCCGCCGCTGGCCTTCTGCGACTTGTTGGCGATCATGCTGCGGATGCGCTGCTGGTAGTTCTGCACCGGCGTGGTCTTGTGGGTATACGCCTCGCGAAACAGCGCCTGCATCTCACTGAACCCACTGAAGCCGAAACGCTGGGAAAACCGCACGATGGCCGAGGGGTGCACTTCGCATTCCCGGGCGATGTCGCTGATGCGGTCGACCATGATCCGGTCGCTCTGCTGGCTCATGTAACTGGCGATGCGTTTGAGCTGACGCGGCAGGCTCTCGTATTCGTCGGTGATCAGCTGCAACAGGCGTTCGGCATTGACCGGAGGGCTGGCGACAGTTTCTTCCAGGGTGGTCTCGGGATCGGTGCGGGACATGGGCAATCCTTCTGGCGTGTTCGTCTGATGCGCTGATAGGTGGCGCAAGTCTACAGGGTAGGCGCAAAAAAATACCCCGGCATCACGGGCCGCGTGGCCTGCTGAAACGATGCATGGGCGCTGGCGTGCCACTATCCTGGGTTATTGGAAAAAATATTCCACTAAAAATAAATATGGAATAAATATTGATTGCTGCCTGCGTACGTTCTAGTCTGCTCCCACCAAGAGCGTTTGCCGTCGCCCCGGCGGCACAACGCAGGCTGATAAAAATAACAGGAGCCAGCATGGGCCAGACTCGTTTTGCCAGTGGGCGTCAATTGGATCTGATTTGCCTCGGGCGCCTGGGCGTCGATCTCTATGCGCAGCAAGTCGGTGCGCGGCTTGAAGATGTGTCCAGCTTCGCCAAGTACCTCGGCGGTTCCTCCGCCAATATCGCTTTCGGCACGGCCAGGCTTGGGCTCAAGTCGGCAATGCTGAGCCGGGTGGGCGATGACCATATGGGCCGTTTCCTGGTGGAATCCCTGGCCCGCGAAGGCTGTGATGTCAGCGGCATCAAGGTCGACCCGGAGCGCCTCACCGCCTTGGTCCTGCTGGGCCTCAAGGACCGCGAAACCTTCCCCCTGGTGTTCTACCGCGAAAACTGCGCCGACATGGCCCTGCGCGCCGAAGACATTAGCGAAGCCTTTATTGCCTCCAGCAAGGCGCTGTTGATCACCGGTACGCATTTCTCCACCGACGACGTGTACAAAGCCAGCCTCCAGGCCTTGGATTATGCGGCCAAGCACAACGTCAAGCGCGTGCTGGACATCGACTATCGCCCCGTGTTGTGGGGCCTGGCCGGCAAGGCCGATGGCGAAACTCGTTTTGTTGCCGACCAGAATGTCAGCCAGCATGTGCAGAAGATCCTGCCGCGCTTTGACCTGATCGTCGGCACCGAAGAAGAATTCCTCATCGCCGGAGGCAGCGAAGACCTGCTCACGGCCCTGCGCACCGTGCGTGAACTGACACCGGCGACCCTGGTGGTCAAGCTCGGCCCCCAGGGCTGCACGGTG
Source organism: Pseudomonas sp. FJ2-5-13 (assembly GCF_029201605.1). NCBI lineage: Bacteria > Pseudomonadati > Pseudomonadota > Gammaproteobacteria > Pseudomonadales > Pseudomonadaceae > Pseudomonas > Pseudomonas sp. FJ2-5-13. Next base: position 3,234,410 of record NZ_CP104045.1, on the reverse strand, counting down.
ATCCACGGCGCGATTCCCGCGCGCCTGGAAGACGGGGCGATCTACCCCGGTGTACGGGTTGAAGTGCTCAACGTGCTGGGCGCCGGTGATGCCTTTATGTCGGGCTTTCTCAGCGGCTGGATCAAGGATGCCAGCGATGAGCGTTGCAGCCAGTTGGCCAATGCCTGTGGCGGCCTGGTGGTGTCTCGCCACGCCTGCGCGCCAGCGATGCCGACACCTGCCGAACTCGATTACCTGTTCAACAGCCCCGTGCCCATCACCCGGCCGGACCAGGACGTGACCCTGCAACGCCTGCACCGTGTCACGGTGCCGCGCAAGGCCTGGAAGCAACTGTTCGTGTTTGCCTTCGACCACCGCTGGCAATTGGTGGAACTGGCGCAAAAAGGCGGCCAGGCCCCTGAGCGTATCAGCGACATCAAGCAGTTGTTTATCCAGGCCATCGAACGCGTGGAGCGCAAACTCAGCGAGCAGGGCGTCGAGGCCGATGTGGGCCTGCTCGCCGACCAACGCTTTGGCCAGGATGCACTCAACGCCGCCAGCGGTCGCGGCTGGTGGATCGCCCGCCCGGTGGAAGTGCAGAACTCGCGGCCCCTGGCGTTCGAGCACGGGCGCTCGATTGGCAGCAACCTGATTGCCTGGCCCCAGGAACACATCATCAAGTGCCTGGTGCAATTTCACCCCGATGACGAGCCGATGCTGCGCCTGGAGCAGGAAGCGCAACTCAAGGCGGTGTACGAGGCTTCGCTGGTCAGTGGCCACGAACTGCTGCTGGAAGTCATCCCGCCCAAGGATCACCCGTCCACCTACCCGGACGTGCTCTACCGCAGCCTCAAGCGCCTCTACAACCTGGGCATCTACCCGGCCTGGTGGAAGATCGAAACCCAGTCGGCCGCAGACTGGAAAAAGCTCGACGAACTGATCCAGGAACGCGACCCCTACTGCCGTGGTGTGGTGTTGCTGGGCCTGAATGCGTCCCCCGAATTTCTCGCCGATGGCTTCAAGCAGGCCAGCCAGAGCAGCACCTGCCGTGGGTTTGCCGTGGGCCGCACGATCTTCCACGAGCCGAGCCGGGCGTGGATGGCCGGGGAGATTGATGACGAAACGCTGATCCAGCAGGTGCAAGCGACCTTCGAACAACTCATCAACGCCTGGCTCAACGCCCGAACCTGATACATGACCGATATCTGTAGGAGCGAGCTTGCTCGCGAAGATCGTTAACGATTACACGGGCATTCTGGCGAAACGCGCTGCCCTTGCGTTTTTCGCAAGCAAGCTCGCTCCTACAGTTGAGACGCGACTTGAATAATAAAGGTGCAGCCATGCCCGCAATCCGAATTGGCATCAACCCGATCTCCTGGAGCAACGACGACCTCCCGGCCCTCGGCGGTGAGACCCCGCTGAGCACGGCCCTGAGCGAAGGCAAGGACATCGGCTACGAAGGTTTTGAACTCAACGGCAAGTTCCCCAAGGATGCCCAGGGCGTCGCTGACGTGTTGCGCCCCTATGACCTGGCGCTGGTGTCCGGTTGGTACTCCAGCCGCCTGGCCCGCCGCTCGGTGGCTGAAGAAATCGAGGCCATTGCCGGCCATGTCGAACTGCTCAAACACAACGGCGCCTCGGTGCTGGTATACGGCGAAGTGGCCGACTCGATCCAGGGCTCGCGCATCCGCCTGATCGAGCGCCCGCGTTTTCACAGTGAACAGGCCTGGCAGGCTTACGCCGACAAGCTCACTGAACTGGCGCGCTTCACCTTGTCCCAGGGCGTGCGTCTGGCCTACCACCACCATATGGGCGCCTACGTCGAATCCCCCGACGACATCGACCAGTTGATCAAACGCACGGGCCCGGAAGTCGGCTTGCTGTTCGATTCGGGCCACTGCTACATGGGCGGCGGTGAACCCCTCGAGGTGCTGCGCAAGCATATCGACCGCGTCTGCCATGTGCATTTCAAGGACGTACGCAAACCCGTGGTGCAACTGGCGCGTAACCAGATGTGGAGCTTCCCGGACTGCATCGTCAACGGCACCTTTACCGTGCCCGGCGATGGAGATATCGACTTCGCACCGTTGCTGGATGTGTTGCTTGCAGCGAACTACGAGGGCTGGCTGGTGGTAGAGGCCGAGCAGGACCCGGCCGTGGCGCCCAGCTATATCTACGCCAAGAAGGGTTACGACACCCTGCGTGCGCTTCTCAACCAGAGGACTTGAGTGATGAGCTTGTTGGTCAAAAGCAGCAAACGCGGGCAAACCATGGTGGCGCTGGAAGCGGGGCGCCTAGAGTATGTGGGCTTTGCCGCCTACCGTTTGAGCCTGGGCGAAACCCTGCCGGTCAGCGCAGGTGATCAGGAGCTGTGCCTGGTGTTGCTCAGCGGTCGGGTGACGATCGAAGGCCAAGGCTTCAGTTGGCAGAACCTCGGTGATCGCCAGTCGGTGTTCGAGGACAAATCGCCGTTCGCCGCCTACCTGCCGCCGGGCACCGATGCGCAGATCAGCGCCTTGAGCGATGTGCAGATCGCTGTCTGCGCCGCCCCGGGCGCCGAGGGTTTCGCTCCGCGCCTGATCCGTCCGGAACAGTGCAAACGCAGTGTGCGCGGCAAGGGCGCCAATACCCGTTACGTGTGCGACATCCTGCCCGACAGCGAGCCGGCCCATTCGCTGCTGGTGGTGGAAGTGCGCACGCCGTCGGGGCATTCCTCCAGCTACCCACCGCACAAGCACGACACCGACGACCTGCCGCACCAGAGCTTCCTGGAAGAGACCTACTACCACCAGATCAACCCGCCCCAGGGCTTTGTATTCCAGCGCGTGTACACCGACGATCGCAGCATCGACCAGGCCATGGCCGTGGAAAACAGCGACCTGGTGGTGGTGCCCAAGGGCTATCACCCGGTCAGCGTGCCGTACGGCTACGAGTCTTATTACCTGAACGTGATGGCCGGCCCCAAGCGCGCCTGGCATTTCCATAACGACCCGCAGCACAGCTGGCTGCTGGACCTCTAAACGGTGTTGGACGGAGAACAAAAACAATGAAGTCGCCGCTACGTTTTGCCCTTAACCGCATGGTCGCCCCCCACCTGTCGTTGCCGGATTTTATTCAGTTGGCGGCGGCCCTCAACTGCGAGGCCATCGAGATCCGCAACGACCTCAAGAACCGCGAAATCGAATACGGCACACCCGCCAGCCGCGTGCGCGAGTTGTGCGCGGCGCAGGGCATCAAGGTGCTGTCGATCAACGCGCTGTACCCCTTTGATGTGTGGAACGACGAACGCCGTGCCCAGGCAATCGAACTGGCCACCTACGCCCGTGAGTGCGGCGCCCAAGGCTTGGTGATGTGCCCGTTCAATCAGCCTGGCGATACGCGCAACGATGCGCAGCGCGCCGCCGGTTTGCGCACGGCGTTGAGCGAGCTGGCGTTGATCCTGCGCGAGTACGGGATTCTCGGTTTCATCGAGCCCCTGGGCTTCACGGTATCCGCTCTGCGCCGCAAGCGCGTGGCAGTGGATGCCATCAAGGCCATCGGTGGCCTGGATGTATTCCGGGTGGTGCACGACACCTTTCACCATCACCTGGCCGGCGAGCATGAGTTTTTCCCGGAACTGACCGGCCTGGTGCATATCTCCGGAGTGGAAGACCGCGAGGCGCCGCTCGACTCGATCCGCGACGGCCACCGCGTGTTGGTGGGCGAGGACGATATCCTCGGCAATGCGGCGCAGATCGAGACCTTGCTGAGCACCGGCTACAGCGGCTATTTGTCGTTCGAGCCGTTTGCCGAAAGCGTGCATGGGTTGGCGGATATCCGGCAGGCGTTGGGCAGCAGCATGGCGTATTTGCAAAAGCCCCTGCCATAACGCGATCAAAATGTGGGAGCTGGCTTGCCTGCGATAGCGGTGTGTCAGGCAATACCTGTGCAACTGATAGACCGCTATCGCAGGCAAGCCAGCTCCCACAGTGGATCGGTGTAGAACATTCCAATTGCATTCACACAAGGTGCAAGTGATGACCACAACAAGATTGACCATGGCCCAGGCCCTGGTGAAGTTCCTGGATAACCAATACATCGAAGTCGACGGCGTACAGAGCAAGTTTGTCGCCGGGGTATTCACTATTTTCGGGCATGGCAATGTGTTGGGCCTTGGCCAGGCCCTGGAGCAGGACAGCGGCGACCTGGTGGTGCATCAGGGCCGCAATGAGCAAGGCATGGCTCATGCCGCCATCGGGTTTGCCAAGCAACACCTTCGCCGCAAGATCTATGCATGCACGGCCTCGGTCGGGCCGGGTGCGGCCAATATGCTCACCGCCGCAGCCACTGCCACCGCCAACCGCATCCCGTTGCTGTTGCTGCCCGGCGATGTGTATGCCAGCCGCCAGCCCGACCCGGTGTTGCAGCAGATCGAGCAGTTCCACGACCTGAGCATCAGCACCAACGACGCCTTCCGTTCCGTGAGCAAGTACTGGGACCGCATCAACCGCCCCGAGCAACTGATGACCGCGGCGATACACGCGATGCGCGTGCTGACCGACCCGGCCGAAACCGGTGCGGTAACACTGGCCTTGCCCCAGGATGTACAAGCCGAAGCCTGGGACTACCCCGACTACTTCCTGCAAAAACGCGTGCACCGCATCGACCGACGCCCGGCCACCCGCGCCATGCTCGATGACGCGCTGGCGGCGTTTCGCGGCAAGCGCAAGCCGCTGATCATTTGCGGCGGCGGGGTCAAGTACTCCGGCGCCAACCAGGTACTGCAAGCCTTTGCCGAGCGGTTCGATATTCCCTTCGCGGAAACCCAGGCGGGCAAGAGCGCCGTGGTGTCCAGCCATGCGCTGAACGTCGGCGGCATCGGCGAAACCGGCTGCCTGGCGGCCAACCTGCTGGCGCCCGAGGCCGACCTGATTATTGGCATCGGCACCCGTTATACCGACTTCACCACCTCGTCAAAATCGCTGTTCAAGCACCCCGAGGTGAAGTTTCTCAACCTCAATATCAGCCCAGCCGACGCCTTGAAACTGGACGGTGTGCAAATGCTGGCCGATGCAAAAGTGGCCCTTGAAGCACTGGCCACTGCCCTGTGCGATTACCGCTCGGGCTGGGGCGAGCAGATCGCCGACGCCAAGGCGCAACTCGACGCCGAAGTGGACCGCGTGCATCAGGTGCAATACCTGGGGGATGAGTTCGTCCCCGAAGTCGACGACCACCTGGACCGTGCCGTCCTGCGCGAATTCATCGAACTGACCGGTTCGTGCCTGACCCAAAGCGCGGTGCTCGGCGTGCTCAATGCGCGCCTGGCTGATGACGCAATCATCGTGGCCGCCGCCGGCAGCCTGCCCGGCGATTTGCAGCGCGCCTGGCGCAGCAAGGGCGTCAACACCTACCACGTCGAGTATGGCTACTCATGCATGGGCTACGAGATCAACGCCGCCCTGGGCGTGAAGCTGGCCGAGCCAGGCAAGGAGGTGTACGCCCTGGTTGGCGATGGCTCCTACATGATGCTGCACTCGGAGCTGGCCACCTCGATTCAGGAGCGGCGCAAGATCAACGTGGTGCTGTTGGACAACATGGCGTTCGGTTGCATCAACAACTTGCAGATCGGCAATGGCATGGACAGCTTCGGCACCGAGTTCCGCTACCGCAACCTCGAGAGCGGCAAGCTCGACGGTGGCCTGGTGCCGGTGGATTTCGCCATGAGTGCGGCGGCCTATGGCTGCAAGACCTATAAGGTCAGCACGTTGGAACAGCTGGAAGCGGCGTTGGCCGATGCCCGCACGCAAACCGTCTCCACGCTGATCGATATCAAGGTGCTGCCCAAGACCATGGTCCACGGCTACCTGTCGTGGTGGCGGGTGGGGGTGGCGCAAGTGTCCACCAGTGAACGCACGAATGCAGCGGCAAAAAAACTCAATGAACACCTGGCCAAGGCCCGGCAGTACTAACAACAAGAGGAGTGTTTGTATGTCTTTGAAGCTTGGAGTGATCGGTACGGGCGCCATCGGCCGGGACCATATTCGTCGTTGCAGCCAGGCCCTGCTCAACAGCCAGGTGGTGGCCGTCACCGATATCAACCTTGAGCAAGCCGCCCAAGTCGTTGCCGACTTGAAGCTGGACGCCGAGGTGTACCCGGACGGCCATGCGCTGATCAACGCGCCAGAGGTCGAAGCGGTACTGGTGACGTCCTGGGGGCCGAGCCATGAAGAATTTGTGCTGGCCGCGATTGCCGCCGGCAAACCGGTGTTCTGTGAGAAACCCCTGGCGGTGACGGCCGAGGGTTGCCGCAACATTGTCGAGGCCGAAGTGGCCCACGGCAAACGCCTGGTCCAGGTGGGTTTCATGCGCCCGTACGACCAAGGCTACCGCGCCCTCAAGGCGGTGATCGACAGCGGCCAGATTGGCGAGCCGTTGATGCTGCACTGCGCGCACCGCAACCCCACGGTGGGCGAGAACTACAACACCGGCATGGCGATCACCGACACCTTGATCCATGAGCTGGACGTGCTGCGTTGGCTGCTTAATGACGACTACGTGTCCGTGCAGGTGGTGTTCCCGCGCAAGACCAGCAAGGCGCTGGCGCACCTGCGTGACCCGCAGATCGTGCTGCTGGAAACCGCCAAAGGCACGCGTATCGACGTGGAAGTGTTTGTGAACTGCCAATACGGCTACGACATCCAGTGTGAAGTGGTAGGGGAGAGCGGCATCGCCAAGTTGCCGGAGCCGTCCCAGGTGCAACTGCGCAGCGAGGCGAAGCTGTCCAATGCGATCCTGATGGATTGGAAGGATCGCTTTATCGGTGCCTATGACGTGGAGTTGCAGGCGTTTATCGACAGCGTGCTGGCCGGGCAAGTCGGCGGACCGTCGGCCTGGGATGGGTTTGCGGCGGCGGTGGCGGCGGATGCGTGCATTCAAGCCCAGGGCAGTGGGCAGATTGTGAAAGTCAGCCTGCCGGATCGCCCGCGCTTCTACGGCTAACCACTATCCAACATTGGAATGCAGTCTGTGTGGGAGCGGGCTTGCTCGCGAATGCGGTCTATCAGATACAAATGCCTTAGCTGATACACCGCATTCGCGAGCAAGCCCGCTCCCACATTTGGAATGGATTGCACTTCATATAAGGAGTTGAGCATGCGAATCGGACTAGTGGGCTACGGCCACGGTGGGCGCTTTTTTCATGCGCCGCTGATCGCCACCCTGCCTGGCGCCACCTTTGTCGGTGTGGTGACGCGTTCACCCGAACGTCGCCAGCAATTGAGTACTGATCTTCCCGGTGTCAAAGCCTTCGATTCCATCGGGCAGATCGTCGAAGCCGGCGTCGATGCCCTGGTGATTTCCACTACCTTGAAAGGACGCCCGGCCCTGGTGCTGGAAGCCATCGAGCACGGGGTGGCGGTAGTCAGCGATAAACCCTTTGCCGCCAACGCCGAACAAGCCCAGGCCCTGATCACCGCTGCCGAGCGCCAAGGCTCGCTGCTCAGCGTCTACCATAATCGGCGCTGGGATTCGGATTACCTGACCCTGCGCAAACTGATCGACGCCGGCGCCCTGGGCACCATCACCCGCTTTGAATCCCGCGTGGAGCGCTACAGCCCGCAGGCCGTGGGCAATGCCAGCGGTGGCGGATGGCTGCGCGACCTGGGCAGCCACCTGGTCGACCAGGCGCTGCAACTGTTCGGCCCGGTGGACCGGGTATTCGCCCAAGTGCACTACACGCCTGAACATCCCACCGTGGACCACGGCTTCTTTGTCTCCCTCACCCACGCCAACGGCGTGATTTCGCACCTGTGGGGCAACGCGTTGCAGAACAGCCAGGCGCCGCGCTTTCGCGTCAGTGGCAGCCTGGGTTGCTACACCGTCGAGGGCCTGGACGGCCAGGAAGAAGCGCTGCTGGCCGGCAAGTCGCCGAAAACCGAAGGCGAACACTGGGGCGCGGAGGAACACCGACGCTGGGGCTGGTTTGAACAAGGGCCGGAGCGTGAGCGGGTGCCGTCGGAGAAGGGCTGCTGGAACCAGTTCTACCGCCAGTTGCAAGCCGCCGTGATGGGGCAGGGGCCGCTGCCCGTCAACGCCTATGACGCCCTGGAAACCACCCGTATATTAGACGCCGCACGCCTGAGCGCCGAGCGCCAGCAGGTGGTTTCGACAAAAATAGAATAAAATTCTAAAACAGGTTGATATGGAAATTATTTTCTAATACAGTCTTTTCCAGGTTGCATAAAGTACGTCCCGGAACCTACGGACGACTCAACAAAAACAAGATCAAAAACAACCAGGTACCGTCAGATGAAAATCTTCAACGCTGTACTGCGAGTTTTACGCCCCCTCCAAGCGCCACGCGGACTGCCCCGCGCTCGGCCGTTCTACTTCTCCTTCCTGAATGTGCTGTGCGTCGAAAACCAGGGCGCGCTGGTGTGCTGCATTCCTGGCGCGCCAGTGGTGCGACTGTCCGCCGAGTCCTGATCAACGCAACGTCGAACAAAACCAACAAGAAAGTGGAGACAGACCGTTCATGAAGACCCCGATCCGTTTTACCGCCCTGGCCCTGTCCATGCTGCTGGCCAGTGGCGTTGCCGGCGCCGCCGATCTCAAGGTGGGCGTGACGATGTCCGCGTTCGATGACACCTTCCTCACCTACCTGCGCGAGGACATGGACAAACAAGCCAAGTCCTATCCAAAAGGCGATGGCGTGCAACTGCAGTTCGAAGATGCCCGCGCCGATGTGGTCAAGCAGTTGAGCCAGGTCGAGAACTTCATCAGCCAGAAGGTTGACGCGATTATCGTCAACCCGGTTGATACCGCGTCGACCAAGAACATCATCAGTGCCGCCACCAAGGCAGGTATTCCGCTGGTGTTCGTCAACCGCCGCCCCGACCAGAAAGACCTGCCCAAGGACGTGGTGGCCGTGACCTCCGATGACGTCGAGGCCGGCCGCCTGCAAATGCAGTACATCGCCGAAAAGCTCGGCGGCAAGGGCAAGGTCGTGATCCTGTTGGGCGACCTGGCGAACAACTCCACCACCAACCGCACCAAGGGCGTGAAGGAAGTGCTGGCCAAGTACCCGGACATCAAGATCGAGCAGGAGCAAACCGGCATTTGGTTGCGTGACAGGGGCATGACCCTGGTCAACGACTGGCTGACCCAGGGCCGGGAGTTCAATGCGGTGCTGGCCAACAACGATGAGATGGCGATCGGCGCGTCCATGGCCCTGAGATCGGCCGGCAAGGAAAAAGGCAGCGTGTTGATCGCCGGTGTCGACGGCACGCCCGATGGCTTGAACGCGATCACCAAGGGCGACATGACCGTGTCGGCCTTCCAGGACGCCAAGGGCCAGGCGGTAGGTTCGGTGGAAGCGGCGCGCAAGATGGCCAAGAACGAGCCGGTCGAGCAGAACGTGGTGATCCCGTTCCAGTTGATCACCCCGGACAACGTCAAAGACTTCAAGTAGCCCCGACATAACAACAAAAGCTGGCAGGGCGGTCACGGCCGCCCTGCAGATGGAGTACCTCCCTATGCTTGCTCAAGCCGTCACGTCTGAGCCCGCCGCCCACCCGGCGCTGGCGCTGGACGAACCCTACCTGCTGGAAATCCTCAACATCAGCAAAGGCTTTCCCGGTGTCGTGGCCCTGGACGATGTGCAACTGCGGGTACGCCCCGGCACCGTGCTGGCGTTGATGGGCGAGAACGGTGCGGGCAAGTCGACGCTGATGAAGATCATCGCCGGCATCTACCAGCCCGACGCCGGCGAGATTCGCCTGCGTGGCAAGCCGATCACCTTTGAAACGCCGCTGGCCGCGCAAAAGGCCGGGATCGCGATGATCCACCAGGAACTCAACCTGATGCCCCATATGAGCATCGCCGAGAACATCTGGATCGGCCGCGAACAGCTCAACAGCCTGCACATGGTCAACCACCGCGAAATGCACCGCTGCACTGCCGAGTTGCTGGCGCGCCTGCGCATCAACCTCGACCCGGAAGAACAGGTCGGCAACCTGAGCATTGCCGAACGGCAGATGGTCGAGATTGCCAAGGCGGTGTCCTATGACTCCGACATCCTGATCATGGATGAACCCACCTCGGCCATTACCGACAAGGAAGTGGCCCACCTGTTTTCGATCATTGCCGACCTCAAGTCCCAGGGCAAAGGCATCGTCTATATCACCCACAAGATGAACGAAGTGTTCGCCATCGCCGATGAAGTGGCGGTGTTCCGTGACGGCCAATACATCGGTTTGCAACGGGCCGACAGCATGAACAGCGACAGCCTCATCTCGATGATGGTCGGGCGTGAGCTGAGCCAGTTGTTCCCGGTGCGCGAGACGCCGATTGGTGACCTGCTGCTGTCGGTGCGCGACCTGAGCCTGGACGGCGTATTCAAAGACGTATCGTTCGACCTGCACGCCGGGGAGATCCTCGGTATCGCCGGGCTGATGGGCTCCGGGCGCACCAACGTGGCGGAAACCATTTTTGGCATCACCCCAAGCTCCAGCGGGCAAATTACCCTGGACGGCAAGGCGGTGCGCATTACCGACCCGCATATGGCCATCGAGAAAGGCTTTGCGCTGTTGACCGAGGACCGCAAGCTCAGCGGCCTGTTCCCCTGCCTGTCGGTGCTGGAGAACATGGAGATGGCGGTATTGCCGCACTATTCGGGCAACGGTTTTATCCAGCAGAAAGCCTTGCGTGCCCTGTGTGAAGACATGTGCAAGAAGCTGCGGGTGAAAACCCCTTCGCTGGAGCAATGCATCGACACCTTGTCCGGCGGTAATCAGCAAAAGGCCTTGCTGGCGCGTTGGTTGATGACCAACCCACGCTTGCTGATCCTGGATGAACCGACACGCGGCATCGACGTGGGCGCCAAGGCCGAGATCTATCGCTTGATCGCCTTCCTCGCCAGCGAAGGCATGGCGGTGATCATGATTTCCTCCGAACTGCCCGAAGTGCTCGGCATGAGCGACCGGGTGATGGTGATGCACGAAGGTGAGCTGATGGGCACCCTGGACCGCGCCGAGGCGACCCAGGAAAAAGTCATGCAGTTGGCTTCCGGGATGACCGCAGTCCACTGATCTACAGAATAAGAAGGTGATGGGTTATGAACGCAATAACAGACAACAAGCCGGCAACTGCACCGGTCAAGAACCGTCGACGCATGCCCACCGAGCTGAGTATCTTTCTGGTGCTGATCGGTATCGGCCTGGTGTTTGAATTGTTCGGCTGGATCGTGCGCGACCAGAGCTTTCTGATGAACTCCCAGCGCCTGGTGCTGATGATCCTGCAGGTGTCGATCATCGGCCTTCTGGCCATCGGTGTGACCCAGGTAATCATCACCACGGGCATCGATTTGTCGTCCGGCTCGGTGCTGGCCTTGTCAGCGATGATCGCCGCCAGCCTGGCGCAAACCTCCGACTTTTCCCGGGCGGTGTTTCCGTCCCTCACCGATTTGCCGGTGTGGATCCCGGTGGCGATGGGTTTGGGCGTGGGGCTTTTAGCGGGGGCGATCAACGGTAGTATTATCGCGGTCACCGGCATCCCGCCGTTTATCGCAACCCTGGGCATGATGGTCTCGGCCCGTGGCCTGGCGCGCTACTACACCGAAGGCCAGCCGGTGAGCATGCTCTCGGACTCCTATACAGCAATCGGCCATGGCGCCATGCCGGTGATTATCTTCCTGGTGGTGGCGGTGATCTTCCACATTGCCCTGCGTTACACCAAGTATGGCAAGTACACCTATGCCATTGGCGGCAACATGCAGGCGGCGCGTACCTCGGGGATCAACGTCAAGCGCCACCTGATCATTGTCTACAGCATCGCCGGTCTCCTGGCGGGCCTGGCCGGCGTGGTGGCCTCGGCACGTGCCGCGACGGGGCAGGCCGGCATGGGCATGTCCTACGAGCTGGACGCGATTGCCGCCGCAGTGATCGGCGGTACCAGCCTGGCCGGCGGAGTAGGGCGCATCACCGGCACGGTGATCGGCGCGCTGATCCTCGGGGTGATGGCCAGCGGGTTTACCTTTGTCGGGGTGGACGCGTATATCCAGGACATCATCAAGGGCCTGATCATTGTGGTGGCGGTGGTGATCGACCAATACCGCAACAAGCGCAAGCTCAAGCGCTGAGTACCTGCCCCCTGTAGGCGCGAGCTTGCTCGCGAAAGCTGCAAAGATAACGCGGGCTATCTGATTGAACGCGGTGTCCTTGAATGCTTCGCGAGCAAGCTCGCTCCTACAGGGGGGGCAGGCCCTTTCAACCGTTTGTCTTCTATATAGCTCCACTACACTGAATTTCTTGCTATAAACGCACTCCGATGACCATTCGCCAAGCCCGTCCTGGTGCTTTTGGGGGTTGATCGGGAAAAAATGCCTGTCTTTTCAGTTGCTGCGCCCTCAAGTCGGCCTTAGACTGCCGCCCCTCGTAAATTGAGTGCCGGGTGGCGCTTGAAATGGACGGCGCCCTTCCGAGACCTGCACAGGCCTTGCGGAACGCTCCCTTATTCGCCTTAATGCACGTATTTTTTATAGAGAAATCAATGACAAAGGAAAAGTTGCTGGCCATGCCGGCGGATGACTACATGAATGCCGAACAGCACGCTTTTTTCGAGAAGTTGCTGCAAGACATGAAAGTGGAACACCACGAGCGCATTGAGCAGAACCGTATCGCCATTGAAAGCCTGGACACCCCGGCCGACCCGGCTGACGCGGCTTCCGTGGAAGAAGAGCGCACCTGGTTGGTGAACGCCATTGACCGCGACCAGCGCATGCTGCCGCAACTTGAGCGCGCCCTGGAACGCATCAAGGAAGATTCCTTTGGCTGGTGTGACGACAGCGGCGAGCCTATCGGCCTCAAGCGCCTGCTGATCAGCCCTACCACCAAGTACTGCATCGAAGCGCAAGAGCGCCACGAGCAGATCGACAAGCACCAGCGTCAAGCCTGATGCGGTGAATGGGGCGGCTCTCGAGCTGGCCGCCCCGGTCTCTACATTGTTGCTGTTTATGCAATGAAGCTATTCCGAAGATAGCTTTTTCCAACTGGAATAAAACCGTAGCATGGCCAACATTGTTAGCCAGCTAACTAATGCTGCGGAGAAGCTCCATGCAAAACAAAGTCGATGTGGCCGTGATGATCGGCAGTGGTGTACCCGAAACGCTGCGTGCCATGGGCCAGCGAGCTTGCTGGGTGGTGTTGCTCAACGGCGAGCAGCGCGGTACGGCATTCGCCAGCCGGGATGAGGCGCAGGAATGCCAGGCTGCCTGGCAAGCGCTGTTAGGCAGTGAAGCGTCAGACAGCCTGCATTGATCACACGCGGGGAGGCTCATGCAGCAGTGCATTGAGGTCATCCACGGCGGGCGCCCATTCTGCGTCGACGTGCAATTGCTCCCTGAGGAAGTTCGCCTGCTGTTCGCTCCAGAATGGCGCGTCGATGAGTTTTACCTCATCGGGCAGGCGATGTTCAGCGGTGAAACGCTCGATAGCTTCCTGGCTGGAATCCAGGCCCAGTTGTTCGAACAGGGTTTCAAGGGTTGGGGTGGTGGTGTCCATAACGTTCTCCATGCGGGCTTATCGTCATGCATGTGAGGGGTAGGGGACGCCAGAGTTCTATCCGATTGTCAGGAATTGAGCGCGCCGCAATCCACGGCGGCTTTCAGCGCCTGGGCCGCTTCTTTGCCTGCCACGGCAGCTGCGTCGGCGGTTTTGAACCAGCGGTCTTTTTCCACCTGATGCGCGGTGACCTTGTTCAGCGGCGGTTTGGCTCGCATGATGATGACCGCTTGAAACTCGCCGTCTACTTCCCTCGCATCACCGTGGATAATAAATTCGCCAATATCAAATTCCGTCACGTATAGCTTTCCCTTCAAGGTAACTGCGTTGATGAAACCTGACCCGCAGGGGGCAAACTTCAATGGACGGGCCAGTATGGCAGTTGTTGAGGGGCGGTGGCGCAGTAAAGTCAGCCAGGTGACGAAACGACCCGACCGCAACGAGCGTGCAGCTTTGCTTCCAGAGTCTTGGCCAGTTCGCAGGCCTTGTTGTGATCGCTGCGAAAACCCTTGATCCTGCCGCTGGGCACTTCAAGAATATGAAAAAAATTCTTTCCTGCCGGTACAACTTGGTACAGCACTGAATTGGAGTACCCGTCAAGGTTAAACAAGCAGTAGTATTGGCGTTCGTCTGGACATGATGAACGAGTGTGGAAAGACGTAGCGTCGTGTTGACGTCGTTGCATGCTCAGCTCCTGTCGTTCGATCTTATTGGCCTGTGGTTAGCATTTGCGGTGGTTTTGACCCCTGTTGCTGTTTTAGTATTGTCGTCGGCAGTTCGCGACTGGTTCCATGCCTTGCGTATTTTTTTTGTGTTGAGTGTCGGAAAACTGCGTTTTTAATCGGGTTATTCTCTGAAGTTGCTCGACCTGTATTCTCGGGTCGTTGAACCTGTGATTTGCTGTACCACCGGATGACCTTGCATGAGGTCCGCCGCAGATGTCTGTACTAGCCTTACGCGTTCTCTTCAGTTTTTTAATGACTCTGTGATCGTGTCGTAACGGCGATTTTTTTGTGCTGCTCGCTTCGGCGGCCAGCGCTTTTTTGATGTGGGGGCGTTTCCTTGGCAGTCAGTAATCTGGATATGCACGCGTTATTCGTGCTGGGTGATTTGCGCGCTAAGTTGGTCAAGCAGTTTCAATCTCGGTTTGTCTACATCACTGAACAGACGCCGGAAGGTATTTATATCGCCGAGATCGATACCGAAACGGCGCTGGTCGTGGATGACAAGCCACGTCTGGAACTCAAAGTGGGCGACCATTTTCGCGCCTCGGTGTTGCCCAGCCGCGAGGGTGGCAAGTTCGAATTGAGGTTTCGCGATATCAAGTTGACCGTGTACGGCCTCGGCGACTATGCCTTTGTGCCATCGAACGAAGGCCAGGGTATCGTGTTCAAGGAAGGCCACAGCGTGATGCTGGTATTCGCCGCCCATGAGCAATTGCAAGAAGGGTTGACCAAAACCCTGAAGGCCGTGACGGGCAAAGCCGCCAAATGGCGCAAGGGCGAGCTGGTGACCTTCAAGGCCAGCGAGTAGGTACTGAACACGTTGTGCCTCTTTGTCTTTTGGAACCTCTACTACAGTTGAGTTGACTTAACTATTCAGAGGCTTCGCGCATTCGCAGCAAAGCCGTTCGCCATGACTGCGAAAACGCGAGGTGCAAAAGCATGAAAGGATTGAAGTCACTGTTGGCGGCGGGCCTGACAACCCTGAGTCTGTCATTGCCGGTATCGGCTGCCCAGGCACCGGTGCATTTTGCCGACCTGAACTGGGAAAGCGGCAGCCTGATCACAGAAGTCCTGCGTTTTATCGTCGAGAAGGGTTATGACCTGCCCACCGACACCTTGCCGGGCACCACCATCACCCTGGAAACCGCCCTGGCCAAGAATGATATCCAGGTGATCGGCGAGGAGTGGGCAGGCCGCAGCCCGGTGTGGGTCAAGGCTGAAGCCGAAGGCAAGGTGGCGGGCCTGGGCGATATCGTCAAAGGCGCCACCGAAGGGTGGTGGGTGCCGGAATACGTGGTCAAGGGTGACCCGTCAAAAGGGCTCAAACCCCTGGCGCCGGACCTCAAAAGCGTACAGGACCTGGCGCGTTACAAGGACGTGTTCAAAGACCCTGAATCCCCGGGCAAGGGGCGCTTTCTCAACAGTCCCATCGGCTGGACGTCCGAAGTGGTCAACAAACAGAAGCTCAAGGCTTATGGCCTGGACGATAGCTACGTGAACTTCCGCAGCGGGTCGGGCGCAGCGCTGGATGCGGAGATTGCCTCGTCGATTCGCCGGGGCAAACCCGTACTGTTCTACTACTGGTCGCCGACCCCGTTGATGGGGCGCTACAAATTGATCCAGCTGCAAGAGCCGCCGTTTGATGCAGACGCGTGGAAGACCCTGACCGATGCCGACAACCCGAACCCGAAGCCGACACGCTCGTTGGCGTCCAAGTTGAGCATTGGCGTATCGACGCCGTTCCAGCAGGAACATCCACACATTGCCGAGTTCTTCGAGAAGGTCGAGTTTCCCATCGAGCCGCTTAACAAAGCCTTGGCGACGATGAGCGAGCGTCACACGCCTCCTAGGGAAGTGGCCCAGGCGTTTCTCAAGGAACACCCACAGGTGTGGAAGGCCTGGTTGACGGACGATGTGGCGCAGAAGGTCGAGGCAAGCCTCAAGTAAGCGCCAGAGGTGCTGCTGATTGGAGATTAAAATGTGGGAGCGGGCTTGCTCGCGAATGCAGTGTGTCAGTGACAGATCAATTGCCTGACACACCGCTTTCGCGAGCAAGCCCGCTCCCACATTTTTGATTGTATTGCGGGTTTAGAATCGAGTTTGTACAGCCAGCTCAAAGGTCCTCGGTGACCCCAGATAATACGCCGGCGACACATGGGCAAACTCGGCATACACCTCGTTGGTCAGGTTACGCACGCGCCCGGTGACCGAGGTGTTCGCATCCAGCTTATAGCGCAGGAACGTGCCGAACAGCGTATACGCTGGCACGGTCTGGGTGTTGGCATTGTCTGCATACACCTGGGCGACGTAGCGCGCATCCACGCCACCTTGCCAGTCCTCGGCAAAGTCGTAGGTCAGCCACAGGTTGCCCACGCGCTTGGGCACGTTGGTTGGCGTATTGCCCTTGCGTGACACTACGGCGCCGCTGGCGGTTTTTTCGTTGAACTCATCATACTGCGCGTCTACCCAGGCGAAGTTGCCTTCGGCCAATAGCCTCGGCGTGATGCGCAACGAGCTGGCCAGTTCAATGCCCTTGGACGACTGCGCGCCCACCGGGATGCTGTTGGTCGGGTCCAGCGGGTCGGTGACGGCAAAGTCCTTGCGTTCGATCTTGTAGGCCGCGACCGTGGCGGAGCCCCGACCTTCCAGGTAATCGAACTTGCTGCCGATTTCCCATTGCTTGCCGGTGGACACGTCGAACACTTGGGTGGTGGTATTGGGCTGTTCGACGGCGGTGCTGTATTGCACATAGACGTTGGCGGACGGGATGAACTGATAGGTCAGGCCCACCCGGCCCGTTACCGGTTCCCAACTGCGCTTGAAGTGCCGCGGGTTGGTGGCGGTGAGGGTGCGGTGGTTGGTCACGTCCAGGTCGATAGCGTCATAACGTAGACCGGTCAGCAGCGAGAGCTTATCCGTCAGTCCCAGACGGTTTTCCACGAACAGTGCCTTGGTGGTTACCTGGTTGGTTTTGTCCTTGACGAAACCTGGCTGGGTACCGGGAATATCATAGAAGTGCCCTGGGTCGTAGTGGTTCGGGTCCACGCTACTTTTGCCCGGCACGTTCAAGGGGCTGTTGGTGGTGCTGTTGACCTTGTACTCAAAACCGCCAGACCAGGTGGTGGCAAGGCCGAACACGCTCGTGTCATGGCGCAATTCGAACTGGTTGCCGTTCTGCTCGCCCTGATGCCGCACCTGATAGGCCGTTGAGCGGTTCACCGCGCTGTTGTCGGCGTTGTACTGATAGGTCTCCAGGTTGCGATAGTCGCGCTGGCTGTCGAGGTGGTAGAGGGTATTTTTCAGCGTGGTGCTGTCGTTGATCCGGTAGTCGATGATCGACCGTGCCCAGATCGTGCGTTGCTCATAACGACCGTCGGCGACGTTGTAGTTATTGAAGCGGTTGTGCTTGTCGATCTTCAGTTCACCGGCCTTGGGGTTGAGCACCGGCGTGCCCCAATACGGGCTGTCTTCATGTTCGTCCTGATATTCCAAGGCCAGGGTGTGGGACAGGTTCGGGGTGAGGTCGCTGAGCAGGGAAAACGCCACGCTCCAGGCATCGCGCTGGTCGCGGTCGATGTAGCTGTGGTTGGTGTTGCGGCTCACATCCAGGCGGGCGTAGTGCTGCACCTCGGCGCCGGGTTCGGTCAGCGCATGGTTGAGGCCGAACGCCATACCGGCGGTGTCGTAGCTGCCATAGCTCAGTTGGCCTTCGACGGCTTGTTCCTCGCGGGTTGCCAGCTTGGTCACGTAGTTCAGCGAGCCACCCACGGAGCCTGCGCCGTTGATCAAGGAGGAGGGGCCGCCCACCAGTTCGACGCGGTCGTAGATCCACGCATCCACCGGCCGCGCCAGGCCGGTGGCGACATTGATGCCGTTGAACATCTGGGTGATCTGGCTGCTGGTAAACCCTCGGTACGAGACAAACCCGCCAAACCCAGGCGGTGCGCTGGCGTTGACGCCAGGCAGGGTATTGGCCGCATCGCGGAAGGTCTTGGCGCCGTGGCGCTCGATATCGTTGCGGTTGGCGATGGCCACCGACGCCGGGGTTTCCCGCACGCTCAGGCCCAGGCGCGAGGCCATGCCGCTGGATTGGTCCAGGGCCAGGCCTGGCTCGGCACTTTGTTCGCCATCAATGGTGGTCGGCGCCAGTTCAAGGGCCGAGGCGCAAACAGGCAGGCAGCCGAACAGGCCCGCCAACAGGGGTAAATGTTTCATGGTTGAATCCTGAAAACTTGGCTCGAAAACAACGCACAGCTACCCGTACTCCTTACGGCAACGGGGCAATGCAGATCAGAAAGCGCAGGGATCAGGCGAAGGCGGGTGGCGCGCGCGGATTAGCCGCAGGCCAGGTGAAGCGGGCAGGAATGTCAGCGGCAAGCACCACCGCAGCAGGCGGCGCATGGGGTTGTGGCAGTACCGCCACATTCAGGTGGGAGTTGAGCGCCGGGCCCATGCCGCCGGTAGAACACAGCGGGCAACCAAATGCCTTCGACAGCGTGGGCAGGTTCTCGTCCGTCGAGTTGCTGGGCAGCGGCGCCTGGGTGCGTGGGTCGACCGTGCAGAACTGGCCGCTGATGCCGTTGAGCTGCATCCCCACCATCTGCCCATGACCAATGCTGCAGGCGAACACATTGAACAGGACGCAGCAGTAGAGCATCCAGGCAATGAGCGAGCGGTCGGCACGGGCGAGTTTCATGGGGCGGCACTTTATCATCAGCGACCGACGAAATGCCTGCAAAAAATCTCAGGGCGACTATCCTCATTCGCACATTTTTGTGGAGCGCCGACCATGAGCTTTGTGATTGCGCGGTGGATCGTCGGGGTATTTACCTTCATCAGCATGGTGCATTTGTATTGGGCTGCGGGTGGCAAGCTCGGCAGCCTGGCCGCTATCCCGCAACTGCCTGGAGAGTTTGCCAGCGGGCCAAGGCCGGCGTTCAAACCGTCGGCGCTGGGCACCTTCCTGGTCGCGATGGGGCTGGTGGCGATTGCCTTGCTCGTGTGCCTTCGCGCCGGGCTGTATTTCTCGCCGGTGTCCCATGGGGCGTTGCAGTGGGGCATCAGTGCGATTGCCGTGCTGATGTTTGCCCGGGCGATCGGGGATTCGGAGCTGGTGGGTTTTTTCAAAAAGGTCGGCGGGTCGAGGTTTGCTCGCCTGGATACCTATTTCTATTCGCCGTTGTGCCTGGTGTTGGGCGCAGGCTTGTTGGTAGTCGCCTGGACCTGAGCCCACAGATACCTGGCTGACACCGCTCAATCCAAATGTGGGAGCTGGCTTGCCTGCGATGCAGACACCTCGGTCTATCACCCTTCGCAGCGATGCGGCGACCCGACAAGCCAGCTCCCACCTTCAACCGCGTTCGACAGGTAACCCCGAGCGCCACCAAGCCTCGCTGGCCGCCATTTGATTCACCTCCAAGTATTTCCCAGACAAAAACACACCCCCGGTTTTATAGCGCTTGACCTTCCCAGTATGGCAAGCCGGATAAAAACCCCACGTGTCGATTGTCTTGAAAATTCCAAGGAGGGTGAACGATGTACACCAAACCAGTCAGCCTGATTGCCGGGGCGTTGGCCGTAGCGTTAACGCTGGGCGGATGCTCGGACAAAGCGCCGCCAGCCGCAGCCGCCCAACCACCCGGCGTGCCGGTGGCCCAAGTGGTGGCGCGTGCGGTAACGCCGTTTGTGGAGTACACCGGTTCGTTGACCGCCATCGACCAGGTTCAATTGCGCCCGCGAGTCAGTGGCTATCTGCAAAGTGTCAGCGTGCCCGAAGGCCAGTTCGTGGCCAAGGGCAGCCCGTTGTTTGTGATCGATCCGCGCATGTTTCAGGCGGCAGTGAACGCCGCCAAGGCGCGTTTGCGTGAGGCCGAGGCCAATGCATCACTGGCCCAGGCCGAGCATGGCCGCGCCGAGCAGTTGTACGCCAAGAAGGTGGTGGCACGTGATCGCCTCGACACCGCCATTGCCTCGTTGAATGCCGGCAGGGCCCAGGTCGAGGCGGCCAGGGCTGCGCTGGATACGGCCCAGCTGGACCTGAGTTACACCCGCGTCACCGCGCCTATCAGCGGGCGCATCGACCGCGCATTGGTGACGGAAGGCAACTATGTCACCCGTGGGGAAACACCCCTGACCACAATTGTCTCCATCGACCCCTTGCATGTGTACTTCGACGTGGACGAACGCACCTACCTGCATTCGTTGGCTGCGACGCGGCAGCACGCCGGGTCCAAGGGCGAAAACGCCGCCAAGGTCATGGTGGCAATGCTCAACGATACGACCTATGCACGGGCCGGGCGCGTGGACTTTCTGGCCAACTCGGCCGACCGCAAGACCGGCACGGTGCGCGTGCGTGCGGTGGTGGCGAACCCGGATGGGCGCTTGACGCCGGGGCTGTTTGCCAAAGTCAAGCTGGACACTGGCGCGGCGCAACCCCGGGTGTTGATTGCCGACCATTCCATCGGCACCGACCAGGGCCGCCGTTATGTGCTGGTAGTGGGTGAGGGTGAAAAGACCGAGTACCGCCCGGTCGAACTGGGCCCGGTGGTTGACGGCCTGCGGGTCATCGAACAGGGCCTGCAACCGGGCGAGCGCATTGTCGTCAAAGGCCTGGTGCGCCCCGGCATGCAGGTAACGCCACTGGCTGCCAGTATCGAGGGCAAGCCGCTTGAGACGCCGCTGGCGGTGGGGGGCGTGCAATGAGCTTCCCACGCTTTTTCAT
The DNA here is from genome assembly GCF_029201605.1 of Pseudomonas sp. FJ2-5-13. Lineage (NCBI taxonomy): Bacteria > Pseudomonadati > Pseudomonadota > Gammaproteobacteria > Pseudomonadales > Pseudomonadaceae > Pseudomonas > Pseudomonas sp. FJ2-5-13. Next base: position 3,213,450 of record NZ_CP104045.1, on the reverse strand, counting down.
TGACCGACCGATCTTCGCCATCGTCCTGTCGGTGTTGATGATGATCGGCGGCATCGTGGCCTTCTTCCATCTACCGTTGAGCGAATACCCGGCCGTCACGCCGCCCACGGTGCAAGTGACGGCGTCGTATCCGGGGGCCAACCCGCAGGTGATTGCCGAGACGGTGGCGGCGCCGCTGGAACAGGTGATCACCGGGGTTGAGGGCATGCTTTACATGACCTCGCAGTCGGCCACCGATGGCCGCATGATCCTGACCGCGACCTTCGCCCAGGGCACCAACGCGGACATGGCCCAGATCCAGGTGCAGAACCGTGTGTCGCGAGCTTTGCCGCGCTTGCCCGAAGAGGTGCAGCGCCTGGGCGTGGTCACGCAGAAAACCTCGCCGGACATCCTCATGGTGGTCCACCTGCTGTCCCCGGACCAACGTTATGACCCGCTCTACATCTCCAACTATGCCTACCTGCAGGTGCGCGATGAGTTGTCGCGGCTGCCGGGGATCAACGATGTGCTGGTGTGGGGCGCCGGTGAATACAGCATGCGGCTGTGGCTCGACCCGGACCTGATCGCTGCCCGTGGCTTGACCGCCGGCGATGTGATTGCTGCCGTGCGCGAGCAGAACGTGCAAGTGGCGGCGGGCTCGGTCGGCCAGTCGCCGGATTCCACTGCGGCCTTCCAAGTCACGGTCAATACCCTGGGGCGCTTGACGGACGAAGAGCAGTTTGGCGACATCATCATTCGCACCGGCGATAACGGCCAGGTCACGCGTTTGCGCGATGTGGCCCGTATCGAGATGGGCGCCGATGCCTACGCGCTGCGCAGCCTGTTGGACGGCGAGCCGGCGGTGGCCTTGCAGATCATCCAGAGCCCGGGGGCCAACGCCCTCGATGTGGCGCAGTCGGTGCGCGACACCATGCAGCGCCTGCAAACCAACTTCCCCGAAGGGCTGGTGTCGCGGATTGCCTATGACCCCACCGTGTTTGTACGCGCTTCCCTGGAGTCGGTGGCCATCACGCTGATGGAAGCGATCCTGCTGGTGGTGATCGTGGTGGTGGTGTTCCTGCGCAACTGGCGCGCGTCGCTGATCCCCTTGATGGCCGTGCCGGTGTCGATCATCGGCACCTTTGCGGTCATGCACCTGATGGGCTTCTCCCTCAACACCTTGTCGCTGTTCGGCCTGGTGCTGTCGATTGGCATCGTGGTCGACGATGCCATCGTGGTGGTGGAGAACGTCGAGCGGCATATCGAGAACGGCGAGGAGCCGATGCAGGCTGCGCGCCGGGCCATGGGCGAGGTCACCGGCCCTATCATTGCGATCACCTCGGTACTGGCGGCCGTGTTCATTCCCACTGCGTTTCTCAGTGGCCTGCAAGGTGAGTTCTATCGGCAGTTTGCGCTGACCATCGCGATTTCCACCATCCTCTCGGCGGTCAACTCCTTGACCCTCAGCCCGGCCCTGGCCGGCCTGTTGCTGCGGCCCCGGCATACCGCTGTGGCGCCTGACCCACGCAGCCTGCGCGGTCGCGCCACGCGGCTGCTGGAGGTGCTGGGCCGGCCGTTCCAGCGTGCGCCGCAAGCCTATGGCAATACCGTGCGCAAGGTCGTCGGCCGTCGCGGCGTGGCGCTGTTGGCCTACGGCGGTTTGCTCGCGTTGACCTGGTTTGGCTTCAACGCGGTACCGGCCGGCTTCGTGCCGATGCAAGACAAGTACTACCTGGTCGGCATCGCCCAACTGCCGAACGCGGCCTCGTTGGAGCGTACCGATGCGGTGGTGCGGCAAATGTCGAAAATCGCCTTGGACGAGCCGGGGGTCGAGAGTGTGGTGGCGTTCCCAGGGTTGTCGGTCAACGGTTTCGTCAACGTCCCGAACGCGGCGGTGATGTTCGTGATGCTTGATCCGTTCAAAGAGCGCACCTCGCCAGACATGGCAGCGGTCGCTATCGCCGGGCGCCTGCAAGCCAAGTTTGCGAGCATCCCCGACGGCTTCCTCGGGGTATTCCCACCGCCGCCGGTACCGGGGCTCGGGGTGACCGGGGGATTCAAGTTGCAGGTCGAAGACCGTGGCGGCGTCGGGCTTGAGGCACTGGTGCAGCAGACCCAGGTACTGATGACCAAAGCCACCGAGTCAGGCCAGGTGGCCGGGTTGATGACCAGCCTGGACGTCAATGCGCCGCAACTGAATGTCGACATCGACCGCACCCAGGTCAAGAGCCAGGGCGTGCGCCTGGCGGATGTATTCGAGTCGCTGCAGGTCTATCTGGGGTCGCTGTATGTCAACGACTTCAACCGGTTTGGCCGCACCTACAAAGTCACGGCCCAGGCCGATGCAGACCACCGCATGCAGGCCGAAGCCATTGGCCGTCTGCAGGTGCGCAACGCCGCTGGAGACATGCTGCCGTTGTCGGCGTTTGTCACGGTCACGCCGAGCTCGGGGCCTGACCGGCTGATTCACTACAACGGCTATCCGTCGGCGGATATCTCTGGCGGCGCGATGCCAGGGGTCAGTTCCGGGCAGGCGGTTGCGCTCATGGAGCGTCTGGCCCAGGAGGTACTGCCCGAGGGCGTGACCTATGAATGGACAGACCTGACCTACCAGCAAAAGCTCGCCGGGTCATCGGCCCTGTTTATTTTCCCGCTGTGTGTGTTGCTGGCTTATTTGATCCTCGCCGCGCAGTACAACAGTTGGCTGCTGCCGTTGGCGGTGTTGCTGATCGTGCCCATGTGCCTGCTCAGCGCAATCCTCGGCGTGTGGCTGGTAGACGGCGACAACAACGTGTTCGTGCAGATCGGCTTGGTGGTGCTGGTGGGCCTGGCGGCGAAGAACGCCATCTTGATTGTCGAGTTCGCCCGCAGCCTCGAAGCTGAAGGCGCCAGCCCATTGGAGGCGGTGATCCACGCGTGTCAATTGCGCCTGCGGCCTATTTTGATGACGTCCCTGGCGTTTATCGCCGGCGTAGTCCCGCTGGTGTTTGCCAGTGGCGCCGGTGCCGAGATGCGCCATGCCATGGGGGTTGCGGTGTTTGCCGGGATGTTGGGCGTGACGCTGTTCGGCCTGTTCCTCACGCCGGTGTTTTATGTGGTGATGCGCAGCCTGGCGCTGCGCGTGCAGCGCCAGGGGGCGAGCCCGAAGGTGCAGCTAAAGGAGAGCGCATCATGAAACAGGCGTATCCAGCGTTTGTGTTGTCGTTGACCCTGCTGGCCGGTTGCGGTTCGGTGGGGCCGGACTATTCCGCGCCGGTGCTGCCCGCTGCGCAACGGGCGACGAGCTTTGGCGCGCCCATCGCCGGGCTTGGTCCGGGCGAGGTGGAGGTGCAGTGGTGGCAGGTGTTCGACGAACCGGCACTGAGCCAGTTGATCCAACAGGCACTGGCGGCCAACCACGACATCGGCATCGCCGCCGCACGCCTGGACGAAGCCAAGGCGCTGCTGCGTGAAAGCCGCCAAGGCTTCCTGCCGAGCGGCGGCGCCGCCCTGGGCTACGAGCACCGCAAGCGCAGCGAGGTCCAGACCCCGTTCGGCGAGCAGCGCTCCATTGAAACCACCCGCGCGGCGGTGGATGCGGCCTGGGAAATCGACTTGTTTGGCCGCGTGCGTCGCTCGGTGGAGGCGGCCCAGGCCCAGGCGGGATCGCGTCAGGCGTTATTGCGCAACGTGCAAGCGAGCGTCGCAGCGACTGTCGCGGTCACCTGGTTTGACCTGCAAGGCATCGAAGCTGAGCAGGCCGTGGTTGCGGATATCAGCCAGAGCCAACGCGACAGCCTGGGCCTGGTGGGGCAGATGGTCAGCGTCGGCGCCGCCACCGAATTCGACCGGCTGCGCGCCGAGGCCTTGTTGCGCAATGTGGAGGCGGTAGCGCCTGACCTGGAGCGACGTCGCGCCAGGGCAACCAACGCGCTGGCGGTGCTGCTGGGGCAAGCGCCTCAAGGGTTCAAGCCACCGCAGGCCCGGCCTGGGCGTGAAACCTTGAACCTGCGCACGCTGCAGGTGGGAGACCCAGCTGGCTTGCTGGCGCGCCGCGCCGACATCGCCGCGGCCGAACGCACGCTGGCGGCTGCGACCGCGCAGATTGGCGTGGAAACCGCTGGCTTGTATCCGGACATTCAGGTGCAAGGTTCCATCGGTCTACTGGCCGGAAGCCTCAGCGCCCTGGACGATGCGGGCATGCAGTCGAACTTTATCGCCCCGGTGATTCGCTGGTCGCTGCTGGACACTGGGCGCGTACGTGCGCGGATTGCCGCCAGCGAGGCGCGCACCCAGGCGGCCTTGATCGCTTATGACCAGACCGTGTTGCGGGCCCTGCAGGAAACCGATGATGCGTTCCAGGCCAACCGCGCGGCCGGCAACACCCTGGGCTTGCGGCTGCTGGAGGCGGCCGCCAATCGTGAGGCCGCCAGCTTTGCGCGCGAGCGGTTTGCGCAAGGCGAGGGCGTGTACCTGGATGTGCTTGAGGCCGAACGTGCCGACTTCACCAGCCGCCGCGCATTGACCGCAGCGCGCACGGAACAGCGTTTGGCGGTGGTTGGGATCTATAAGGCGCTGGGGGGGGGCTGGGAGATCTGCGAGCGGGCGGGGCAGGCGTGTAGCGGGGCTGCTGCTGTGTTGCGGTAACGGTTAGGTATCAAATATACGACGGTGGGCTTGTGGGAGCGGGCTTGCTCGCGATGGCGGTGTGTCAGTCACTGAATCTTTAACTGAACCACCGCTTTCGCAGGCAAGCCAGCTCCCACATTGGTTATGTATTGCCCACAAAATCAACGCCTGGCACAGATCCCCTGTGGGAGCGGGCTTGCTCGCGAAGGCGGTGTGTCAGTCAATAATTCTTCAACTGAACCACCGCTATCGCAGGCAAGCCAGCTCCCACATTGGTCATGCATTGCCCACAAAATCAGCGCCTGGCACAGATCCCGTGTGGGAGCGGGCTTGCTCGCGAAGGCGGTTTGTCAGTCACTGAATCTGCGACTGAACCACCGCTTTCGCAGGCAAGCCAGCTCCCACATTGGTCATGCATTGCCCACAGAACCAACGCTTGGCACAGATCCCGTGTGGGAGCGGGCTTGCTCGCGAAGGCGGTGTGTCAGTCACTGAATCTGCGACTGAACCACCGCTTTCGCAGGCAAGCCAGCTCCCACATTGGTTATGTATTGCCCACAAAATCAGCGCCTGGCACAGACCTTGTGTGCCCCCGATGGCAGCCTGACAGCCGAACAGCATGTTGGATCAGACAGCCTATACATCAGTCTCACTACCCCGTTGCGTAGTTCCTCGATTTACTGGTTACGTGTGACTCGCCAAACAGTATTGGCCAAGTCGTCAGCAATGATCAGCGCGCCTTTGGGGTCCACGGTCACTCCAACCGGGCGGCCACGGGTTTTGCCGTCGTCGCCGCGAAAGCCGGTGGCAAAGTCGATGGGCTCGCCCGCCGGTTTGCCGTTGCTGAACGGTACGAAGATCACTTTGTAGCCCACTGGGTTGTCACGGTTCCAACTGCCGTGCTCGCCGACAAACACGCCGTCAGCGAATTTTTCACCCAGGGCGGGGATGGAGAAATCCACGCCCAACGCGGCCACGTGGGAACCCAGGCTGTAATCGGGCTTGATCGCCGCGGCCACCTTGGCCGGGTTTTGCGGTTGTGCGCGGGGGTCGACGTTCTGGCCCCAGTAGCTGTAGGGCCAGCCGTAGAAGGCACCTTCACGCACCGACGTCAGGTAGTCCGGCACCAGGTCGGGGCCCAGTTCATCGCGCTCGTTGACCACCGTCCACAGTTGCCCGGAGCCCGGTTGGATGGTCAGCGCCGTCGGGTTGCGCAGGCCCGTGGCGTAGGGTTTGTGTGCACCGGTGGCCGCGTCGATCTGCCAGACCATTGCGCGGTCGATCTCCACTTCCATGCCGCGTTCGGTGACGTTGCTGTTGGAACCGATGCCCACATACAGCTGACGCCCGTCCTCACTCACGGCCAACGATTTGGTCCAGTGATGGTTGATCTGCGCCGGCAGATCGGTAACTTTGACCGGTGGCGCGCTCGCCTTGGTCTGACCCTCGGCGTAATCAAAGCGCACCAGTGAGTCCTGGTTGGCCACGTACAGTTTGCCGTCGGCGAATGCCAGCCCGTAGGGAGCGTTGAGGTTGTCGGCAAATACCGTCTTGAGTTCATAGGTGCCGTCACCGTCGGCGTCACGCAGCAGCGTAAGGCGGTTGCCGCCCTTGACCTGGGTGTTGCCCTGGGCCTTGATCACACTGGCGATCACGTCCTTGGGCTTGAGCTTGGCCGCGCTGCCGCCACGGCCTTCGGCCACCAGGATATCGCCGTTGGGCAGCACCAGTGTCTGGCGCGGGATCGCCAGGTCAGTGGCGATGGCGGTCACGCTGTAGCCTTCGGGCACCTTGGGCTTTTGCTCGCCCCACGGCGTGGGCTCGGCAATCTTCATGCTCGGCAACAGGCTGCTTTGTTGCTCGGGCAGTTTGGGGTCAGGGCCGCGCGCCTGGGTCTTGTCACCTTCGCCGCCACAGGCACTCAGCAACAGGGCGGCGCTGAGCAGGGTCAGTGTGTTGAGTGGTTTCATCGGGCAGCTCCTGAGCGCAGGTTGGTCAAGCCGATCCAGGTGGCGACAATCGCCAGCACGGTGACGATCGCCGACAGCACCAAGCCGGTGGGCATCATGGCGTAGGCGTCTTTTGCATGCTGGAAGGCATTGACCAACCCAAGCAGCCAAGTGCCCAGCAACAGCAGGAAGTACGCCACCGGGCGCCCGCCCTTGTGTTCGGCACGCACCAGGTTGACCAGCGCAAACAGCAGGGCAAAACCACAGAACACCAAGGCTCCTGCGATCAGCCAGGAGGCGAAATTGGCCCATTGAATCTGGTAGGTCTGGCCGTAGGCGATATCACTGAGCAAGGCCCCGAGAAACAACGGGACGGTGCCGGCGAGCAAAGTCCCGTGCAACGGCCCGGGCCTGACGACGGGATAAGTGGGGAGGGTAGTCATGTCGGTGGCGGCTCCTTATCGTTCTGCACCCTGGACTCAGGGCGCGCTGACTTCGCATAGGAAAGGAGCATGGCGCTTGTAAGAAAGTTCACTGGGAGGGCGTGTCGAGGTGTGTTTCGATCCGGCGTTCCCCTGCATATGCATAGGTATCTACACAATTTTGGTGCGACGCTGAACCTGTGGCGAGGGAGCTTGCTCCCGTGACGGCCAGCCAGCCGACATCTATCTACCTGACACCCCACCATCCAACTGTGGGAGCTGGCTTGCCTGCGAAGGCGGCCTGGCAGTCAACACAGTGGGCCGGGTACATATCCGTTATTTAGGTAACGGCCACCTAGGGTTCCGCCCTGACGGCGGCTCACTTTTGAAAAGCGCAAAAGTAAGCAAAACGCTCTTGCCCCACCACTCGGCACCTCGCCTTGGCTCGGTGTGCCCGTAATCCGCCAGTGATTTGGGGGGCCGCCGCCACGCGCCATCCATGGCGCGGGGCGGCTAAACCGGCATCCCTGCCGGTTTACCCCCCAAATCACTGTCGAATTACGGCCAGCGTGGTTTGACGGGGCGCCTGAGATCAAAAGCAGATCAAGAGCAGATCAAGAGCAGATCAAGAGCGGCTCGCTTCGCATCGTGGTTACCGTTCGTGCCTACAGCCCACAAAGTTATGTAGATACGTTTACCACAGCGGCTATATGACTCATCCTTCCTGGCCCGATATGAGGAATCGCGTTATGCCCACTCTGCATCTGCTCTGCGGCAAGATCGCATCGTGAACACCCAAAAACCTGCAGGCATTGATGTCGACGGCTATATCCTCACCGTTGCCGATGGGCCTATACAACCCGAGTTCCAGCCCCTGCTGATGGACATCTGCGCTACCTTGTCCCGGCCTGAACTGGGGCTGCACGGGATTTACCTGTATGGCAGCATCGCACGGGGCGAAGGTGAGATCGGCATTTCTGATCTTGACCTTTCCCTGATACTGGTCGAGCCACCGGATGCGCCCGTGCTTGAACAATTGGAGTCGGCCCGACTCGCGTTGGAGCTACGGCATCCCCAAGTCACCAAGATCGACTTTGATATCGGCCACCGCGCCCAGGTGTTGGCGCCCGAGAACCGAAACCGTTGGGGCTTCTGGCTCAAACATCATTGCCGCTGTCTCTGGGGCGAAGACCTGTCGCTGCACTTCGAACCGTTTCGCCCGTCTCGCGCCATCGCCCTGGCGGTCAACGGCGATTTTGAACAGGCGCTCACGGGGTATCTGGTAGGTATCGAACAGGCCAGCACTGAGCACGTACGCCATCGCTTGCAGCGGGAAGCATCGCGGGCTTTGATCCGCGCCACCCACACCCTGCGAGCGCAAGATGCGCAAACCTGGCCGCAAACCCTGGAAGACTACGTCGGGCTGTTTGTTCAGCATTACCCGACCATGCGCGTGCAAATCGCCTACTTCCTGTTTGAGGCACGCAACCCGAGCGCAGAGGGCGAGGCATTCACGACACGCCTGCGGGCTTTTTTGAGCTGGATGAATTCGGCAGTCATAGAAAGGAATCAAGCTGATGCGTGAACGCAAAGCCGCACGATTACTGGTCATAAACCCTGCACAGCAAGTGTTGCTGTTTCGCTTCGTGCACAAAGCAGGTGCCTTGGCTGGCCAGGATTACTGGGCCACGCCGGGCGGTGGCGTTGAGGCCGGGGAGACCTTTCACAGCGCCGCGATTCGTGAGTTGCGCGAAGAGACTGGGATCACGGTGAGCAGCGTCGGGGAATGTGTAGCAGAGCGCAACGTGACCTTGATGCTACCCTGCGGCGAAACGGTGCTGGCGGTTGAGCGGTACTTCGTTGTGCATGCATCCAGCGACGCGTTATCCAGGGCCGAGTGGACGGAGCAGGAGGCCCAGGTGATGGCGGACCATCGCTGGTGGTCGGCAGAGGCGCTGCGCGCAACGAGCGATACGGTATGGCCGCAGGCGTTATCGCAAATGCTTGAGGATGCCGGGGTGTTTTAACCGCTCAGGCCTGCAAGCGGCCGCCACCGTGAGTTTGCCCTGATGCATGTCTGCTTTGTTAATGACTGGTCAGGATTTCACGCGTCTGGAACACCCTGGCATAGTCCATCGCCAAGTTACTCAGCGACAACGCATGCACATCTTCAGCGACCCACAGCCGCCCCGACAGGTCGGTTTGATCGAAGGTAAAACACGCATCCGCCGCCACGATCACGTCGAACCCCAGGTTGCCTCCCGAGCGTGCGGTGGATTCCACTGAGTTGTTGGTGATGACGCCAACGATCACCAACTGCTGGATCGAGCGCATGTGCAGCCATCGCTCCAGGCCCGTGGCGCTGAATGCATCCGGTACATTTTTTTCCACCACATGTTCGTGGGCCAGGGGTTGCAACGCCTCCTGGAACTCGCAGCCAGGTTGGCCTGGCCGGAACACCGAAGTGTCAGAGCGGGAGATATGCCGCACATGAATGATCGGGCGTTGTGCCTGGCGCCACGCATTGAGCAAGTGCTGTATGTGCAGCTCAGCGTCTGGGTTGTTGCGGCGCCCAAGGGTGGGATCGGCCATGCCTTTTTGCATATCGATGATCAACAGTGCGGCGTTCGTCGCTATCGGTTCCATGACCTGTCCTGGCAGAGGTGAACATTATCTAGCTAGTTGGAAGTTAGCACCGATCGGCAGCCGATACGCAAAACCCTGAGACTTCCCGGCGAAACGCTTCATAATGGCGGCCAATTTGTTTAGCTCGTTATTCTGGTGTGCCCGCATGGAAATTAAGGTCAACTTTCTCGACAACCTTCGGCTTGAAGCCAAGTTCGATGACTTCACGGTCATTGCCGACCAGCCCATTCGCTACAAGGGCGATGGGTCGGCACCGGGGCCATTCGACTACTTCCTGGCTTCGTCGGCGTTGTGTGCGGCGTACTTTGTGAAGTTGTACTGCCAGACGCGCAATATTCCCACCGAGAATATTCGCCTGTCGCAGAACAACATCGTCGACCCGGAAAACCGATACAACCAGATTTTCAAGATCCAGGTCGAGTTGCCCGCGGACATCTCCGACAAGGACCGCCAAGGCATCCTGCGTTCCATCGACCGCTGCACCGTGAAGAAGGTGGTGCAGGCCGGGCCGGAATTCGTGATTGAGGAAGTCGAGAACCTCGACGCCGATGCCCAGGCGCTGTTGATGCCCAATTCCACGTCCGAGGCGGGCACCTACATTGCCGGCAAGGACCTGCCGCTGGAGCAGACCATCGCCAACATGTCGGCGATTCTCGCCGGCCTGGGCATGAAGATCGAGATCGCTTCGTGGCGCAATATCGTGCCCAACGTGTGGTCGCTGCATATCCGCGACGCCCATTCGCCGATGTGCTTTACCAACGGCAAGGGCGCGACAAAAGAAGGCGCGCTGGCGTCGGCGCTGGGCGAGTTCATCGAGCGCCTGAACTGTAACTTTTTCTACAACGACCAGTTCTGGGGCGAGGATCTGGCCAACGCGCCGTTCGTGCATTACCCGGACGAGCGTTGGTTCCAGCCGGGCCCCAACGATGAGCTGCCGAGTGAAATCCTCGATGCCTACTGCCTGAAAGTCTACAACCGCGACGGCGAGCTGCGCGGTTCGCACCTGTTCGACACCAACTCCGGCAACGAGGCCCGTGGGATTGTCTCGCTGCCGTTCGTGCGCCAGTCCGATGGCGAGGTGGTGTATTTCCCGTCCAACCTGATCGAAAACCTCTACCTGAGCAACGGCATGAGCGCTGGCAACACCTTGGCCGAAGCCCAGGTGCAGTGCCTGTCGGAGATTTTCGAGCGGGCGGTGAAGCGCGAAATCATCGAAGGCGAATTTGCGCTGCCGGACGTACCGGCCGACGTGCTGGCCAAGTACCCGGGCATCCTGGCGGGCATCGAAGGCCTGGAGGCCCAGGGCTTTCCGGTGCTGGTCAAGGATGCGTCCCTGGGCGGTGAGTTCCCGGTGATGTGCGTGACCTTGATGAACCCGCGCACCGGTGGCGTGTTCGCTTCGTTCGGCGCGCACCCCAGCCTGGAAGTGGCGCTGGAACGCAGCCTCACCGAGCTGCTGCAAGGCCGCAGCTTCGAAGGCTTGAACGACCTGCCGCAGCCGACCTTCGAAGGCCAGGCGGTCACCGAGCCGAACAACTTCGTCGAGCACTTTATCGATTCCAGCGGCGTAGTGTCGTGGCGCTTCTTCAGTGCCCAGTCCGATTATGAATTCGTCGAGTGGGACTTCTCTGGCCAGGGCGAAGACTCCAACGCCCAGGAAGCCGCCACGCTGTTCGGCATCCTCGAAGGCATGGGCAAAGAGTCGTACATGGCGGTGTATGAACACCTGGGCGCTACCGCCTGCCGGATCCTGGTGCCGGATTACTCGGAAATCTACCCGGTGGACGACCTGATCTGGGACAACACCAACAAGGCGCTGTTTTTCCGCGAAGACATCCTTAACCTGCACCGCCTCAACGAGGAAGAGTTGCAGGCGTTGGTTGAGCGCCTGATAGAAAGCGAGCTGGACGACTACACCGATATCACCACGCTGATCGGCATCGAGTTCGATGACAACACGGCGTGGGGCCAACTGACCATCCTGGAGCTCAAGCTGCTGATCTTCCTGGCCTTGCAGCAGTATGAAGAGGCCAAGGAGTGCGTGGAGATGTTCCTGCAGTACAACGACAACACGGTTGAGCGCGGCCTGTTTTACCAGGCGATGAACGCGGTGCTGGAGATGGAGTTGGATGACGACTTGGAACTGGCTGACTACGAGGCCAACTTCCGGCGCATGTTCGGTAATGAGCGCATGGACGCGGTGATCGGTTCGGTCAACGGCAGCGTGCGGTTTTACGGGCTGACGCCCACCAGCATGAAGCTGGAAGGCTTGGACCGGCATTTGCGCCTGATTGACAGCTACAAGAAGCTGCATGCGGCGCGGGCCAATATCACCCAAGGCTGAACTTTGTAGGAGCGAGCTTGCTCGCGAAAAACGTCAACGATAACGCGGGATGTCTGGATGCCCGTGTTGTCTTTGCGTTCTTCGCGAGCAAGCTCGCTCCTACAGGTATGTCGGCGTTAGATGTGGGCCAAGGCCTGCGCCAGGTCGGCGCGCAAATCCTCCACATCTTCAACCCCCACCGACAACCGCACCAGCCCATCGCCAATGCCCAATTGCGCGCGCGTCGCCGCCGGGATGCTGGCATGGGTCATGATCGCCGGGTGTTCGATCAGGCTTTCCACGCCCCCCAGGCTCTCGGCCAGGGCGAAGATCCTCACGTTTTCCAGAAAGCGTGTCGCGCCGGCCAGGTCGCTGTTCAAGTCCACTGAAATCATCCCGCCAAACCCGCGCATCTGCTGTTTCGCCAGGTCGTGCTGTGGGTGGGATTCCAAGCCCGGGTAGTGAACCCGCGACACTTGCGGCTGTTGTTCCAGCCAGGTGGCCAGGTCCAGGGCATTGCTGCAATGGCGCTCCATGCGCAGCGCCAGGGTTTTTACCCCGCGCAGGGTCAGGAAGGCATCGAACGGCCCGGCGATGGCGCCGATGGAGTTTTGCAGGAAGCCCAGTCGTTCAGCCAAGTCAGGGTTGTCGCCGACGATGGCGATACCACCGATTACATCGGAATGCCCATTGAGGTATTTGGTGCTGGAGTGCACCACGATGTCGAAGCCCAGCTCCAGCGGGCGCTGGATCCAAGGGCTGGCAAAGGTGTTGTCGGCCACGCAGGTAATCCCGCGGGCACGGCAGATGCGGGCGACTGCGCGCAGGTCGGTCAGGCTCAGCAGCGGGTTGCTTGGGGTTTCGACCCAGACCATGCGCGTGTCGTCCTGCAATGACGCTTCAAAGGCTGACACGTCGCTGAGGTCGACATAGCTGAAGCGGTGCCCGGCACTGCGCTGGCGCACCTTGTCGAACAGCCTGAAGGTGCCGCCGTACAGGTCATTGCCCGAGACGATATGCGCGCCGGCATCCAGCAGTTCCAACACAGTGGAGATCGCCGCCAGCCCCGAGGCAAACGCAAACGCCTGGCTGCCGCCTTCAAGGTCGGCCACGCAGCGTTCCAGGGCAAAACGCGTGGGGTTATGGGAGCGGCCATAGTCAAAGCCCTTGTGCACGCCGGGGCTGTCTTGCAGGTAGGTGGAGTTGGCGTAGATCGGCGGCATCAGCGCGCCCGTGGTCGGGTCGGGTGACTGCCCGGCGTGGATCACACGGGTGGCAAACGCGCTTTTATCGGGCTGGCTCATGCAAGGGATCTCCGTAGGTGGTTAAGCAGGTCGACGCGGGTGATCAGGCCATGAAAGCCTGCGGCGTCGGCAATGATGGCGACCAGGCCGCGATCCAGCTCGGCCTGCAGTTCGGCCAGGCTGGCGCTGGGGGCCAGGGTGTGCAGGGTGTTGGTCATGGCGCTGGCAACGGTCATGGAAAAGTCTGCGGCGTCGTGGTGCAGGCCCAGCAGGATGTCGGACTCGTCGATGACGCCCACCAGGGTCTGGCCATCGACCAGCACCGGCAGTTGCGACACGTCCGCCAGGCGCATGCGCTGGAAGGCGGTGAGCAGGGTGTCGTCGGGGCTCACGCTGATCACCCGGCCGTCTTCGAAGCGGCGGGCGATCAGGTCGCGCAGGTCGCCGTAGTGCTTGTATTGCAACAGGCCGGCGTCGTTCATCCACTGGTCGTTGTAGACCTTGGACAGGTAGCGCGTACCGGTGTCGCAGACAAAGGTCACCACGCGCTTGGGCTCGGTTTGCTCGCGGCAGTAGCGCAGGGCAGCGGCGAGCAGGGTGCCGGTGGATGAGCCGCCGAGAATGCCTTCGGCCTTGAGCAACTGGCGGGCGTGGTCGAAGCTGTCGGCATCGCTGATTGAGTAGGCGTGGCGTACGCTGGACAGGTCAGCGATCGAGGGAATGAAGTCCTCACCGATGCCTTCCACCGCCCAGGAACCGGGGGTTTCCAGCGTGCCGCTGCGGCTGTATTCGGCCATCACCGAACCGACCGGGTCGGCCAGCACCATGGCCAGTTCGGGTTGCACGCGCTTGAAGAAACGCGTCAAACCGGTGAGCGTGCCGGCCGAGCCAACGCCCACCACAATCGCGTCCACATCGTGCTGGGTCTGCGCCCAGATCTCCGGCGCGGTGCTGGTCTCGTGGGCCAACGGGTTGGCCGGGTTGTTGAACTGGTCGGCGAAGAACGAGCCCGGAATATCCTTGGCCAGGCGCGCTGCCACGTCCTGGTAATACTCCGGATGGCCCTTGCCCACGTCGGAACGGGTGATATGCACCTCGGCGCCCATGGCCTTGAGGTGCAGCACCTTTTCCGTGGACATCTTGTCGGGCACCACCAACACCACCCGGTAACCCTTGGCCCGGCCCACCAGCGCGAGGCCCAGGCCGGTATTGCCAGCGGTGGCTTCAATGATGGTACCGCCAGGGCGCAAACGACCGTCGCGTTCGGCAGCGTCGATCATCGCCAGGCCGATGCGGTCCTTGATAGAACCGCCGGGGTTTTGCGATTCCAGTTTGAGAAACAGCGTGCAGGGGCCGGTATCGAAGCGGCTGACCTTGACCAATGGGGTGTTGCCGATCAGCTCAAGTACGGCAGGGCGTGAAGGCGTGGGCATGTCGTCTCCTGGTTACGGGATGGGCGTAGGGCGAGGGACAGCAAAAAAACAGCATGGCTTGGAACATAGGCCGGTATCGCCGGTGTCGCAACCGGGCGTCCGTTGGATGACTTTTTTTGCCGCATGGGGGGAGGGCGCGCAATCAAACGGTGGGAGCGGGCTTGCTCGCGAAGGCGGCCTGACAGCCAACGCTTATCTAGCTGACGCCCCGCGATCCAAATGTGGGAGCTGGCTTGCCTGCGAAGGCGGCCTGACAGCCGACCGGGATCTGAGATCAGACTGAGTACATATCCGTTATGTAGGTAACGGCCACTTAGGGTTCCGCCCTGACGGCGGCTCACTTTTGAAAAGCCGGAATTCCGGCCAGCGTGGTTTGACGGGGCGCCTAAGATCAAAAGCAGATCAAGAGCGACTCGCTTCGCATCGTGGTTACCGTTGAGAGCTGCAGAGTTATGTAGATACCTATGCCTTCATGTGGGAGCGGGCTTGCTCGCGAAAGCGGTGGGTCAGTTTTCACATGTGCTAGCGGATACATCGCCTTCGCGAGCAAGCCCGCTCCCACAGTTCAGTTCCCGGCAATGGCGGCTTCGATGGTCGCGATGTCGATTTTGGTCATGGTCAACATCGCCTCAAACGCACGCTTGGCGACGGCAGGATCTTTACTGGTAACCGCATCGACCAACACCCTCGGTGAGATCTGCCACGACAGCCCCCACTTGTCCTTGCACCAACCGCAAGCGCTTGCCTGCCCACCGTTGTCGATGATGGCATGCCACAAGCGGTCGGTTTCCTCCTGGTCATCCGTGGACACCTGAAAGGAAAACGCCTCACTGTGCTTGAACATGGGGCCGCCATTGAGGCCCACGCAGGGGATACCCAGTACGGTGAATTCCACGGTCAACTCATCACCCTGCTTGCCGGATGGGTAGTCGCCAGGGGCATGGTGCACGGCCTTTACTGCGCTGTCGGGGAAGGTGTTGGCGTAGAAGGTCGCTGCCTCCAGGGCATCGCCGTTGTACCAGAGGCAGATCGTATTCTTGTTGTTCATCGCAAGGCTCCTCGGGTTGGAAGGTGCATGAAGTCTAGACTAACAACCTGCGATGCTGCTCAGGCTTGCACCGCCTCTCTGCCAGAGCGTGAGTCGGCCCGCCGCGCACGCCAGCCCAAACCCAGCACCATCAACAAACCCAGCCCAGCCATGATCGCGCCTGCCAGTGAAATGGCCGGATAGCCCAGCCCCGCGTTGATCACTGCCCCTCCCAACGCCGCACCAATCGCATTCCCAAAATTGAACGCACCGATGTTCATCGCCGAAGCCAGGTTAGGCGCGTCTTTGGCAGCCTCCATCACCCGCATCTGCAACGGCGGCACGAGGGCAAAGCTGGCAGCGCCCCACAGCAGGATCGACAGCGCAGCGGGCAGCGGCCATTGCATGAGCACCGAGAAGGCCAACAGCACGGCAATCAACACCACCAGCGAGATGATCAAGGTGCGGTCCACCGAGCGGTCCGCAGATTTGCCACCCCACACATTGCCCAGGGTGAGCCCGATGCCGAACAGCACCAGCATTCCGGTGACGAAGTTGGTCGAAGCGTGGGTGACGTCTCGCAGAATCGGCGCGATGTAGGTGAATACCGTAAACATCGCACTGGAGCCCACCACGGTCAGCGCCAACGCCGCCAGCACCGGCCCGCGACCCAGCACACGAATTTCCGCCATCAGCCCGCCGCCTTTAGGGGCCGGCGCATTGGGCAGGGCCCACCACAGCGCCGCCATCACCACCGCGCCAAGCCCACTGATGCCCCAGAACGCGGTACGCCAACCAAAGTTCTCGCCAAACCAGGTCGCCAGGGGCACGCCGCCAATGGTTGCCAGGGTTAGCCCCATGAACATCGCCGCCACAGCCCCCGCGCGCTTCTCGGGCGCCACCAGGCTTGCGGCCACAATCGAGCCAATCCCAAAGAACGCCCCGTGATTGAGCGACGTCACCAGCCTGGCGATCATCAGCGTCTGGTAGTTGCTGGCCAACGCCGACAGCAAATTACCCAGGGTAAATATCGCCATCAGCCCAATCAGCAAATAGCGGCGGGGCACCCTGGCCGTCGCCAGGGTCATGATCGGCGCGCCAATCAACACGCCCATGGCGTAGGCGCTCACCAACAGCCCCGCAGCGGGAATGGAGACATCAAGATCAGCGGCGATACCGGGCAACATGCCCATAGGGGCAAACTCTGTGACCCCGATGCCAAAGGCACCGACGGACAATGCTACAAGGGGGGGATTGATACGCATGGGTGACTCCTCATCTGTGAGTCAAATGCTACAATCCTGCCTTTTGCAGCAGTAGCCCTTGGTTGGGAACTACAGCTTTGCGCAGGAGGCACAAATGGACATCGGCGGGCGGTCGGGAGAGATGGAAGTGTTCACCATGGTCGCCGAGCACGGCAGCCTGTCAGGTGCGGCAAGGGCCTTGGGGCTGACCCCATCGGCCATCAGCCGCATCATCACCCGCACTGAACAGCGCATCGGCACCCGCCTGTTGCTGCGCACCACCCGCGCCATCACCTTCACCGCCGAAGGCGAAGCCTACCTGCGCGGCGCCCGGCGCATCCTGGCCGACATGGCCGAAGTCGAAGACGCCATCACCGACCAGGGCGCGCCCCGCGGACGCCTGCGTGTCAGCGCCGCACTGGCCCACGGCCGCATGACCATCGTCCCCCTGATCGCCGCCTTCAGCGCCCGCTATCCCGCTATCGTCGTCGACCTGATGCTCGGCGACGAAGTCGTAGACATCCTCGGCGGCCAGGCCGACGTCGCCATCCGCTTCGGCCCCCTCGCCGACAGCCCCCTGACTGCTCGCCTTATCGGCTCTACCAGGCAGGTTATCGTCGCCTCGCCGGAGTACCTGGCACGGCATGGCACTCCCGTGACGCCGCAGGATTTATTGCAGCACAACTGCCTGCGCTTCAACTTCCGCCGAGCGGCGCCGGATTGGCCATTTCGGGTGGAGGGGCGGGAGTTTTCGCTGAAAGTAGCGGGGACGATTGAGGGGAACAGCGGCGAGGCATTGGCGCAGTTGGCGAAGCTGGGGGCGGGGGTGGCGAGGATTGGGGCGTTTAGTGTGGTGGAGGAGGTGAGACGGGGGGAGTTGGTGGTGTTGCTGGAGGCGTTTAATCCGGGGGATGTGGAGCCGATTCATGCGGTGTTTGTGGGGGGAGGGGCGATGCCGGCGCGGGTTAGGGCGTTTGTGGATTTTTTGGTGGAGAGGTGTGGGGGAGAGGATGCGTCAGTTTAAATTCTGGAGGGAGGCGGGTTTCGCCCACACGCGGTTATTTGGAACTGAGGTGTCGAGTCTTGATCGAACAGAGATAAGCTACTGAAGACTTCGTAACTTCAGAGGGCATTTTTTAAATTGATTAGCCGGCAATTTATAGCAGATTAGATACTCGCAGTGGTGAAGCTTAGCGACGTGGACAGTGCCTCTTCAAATTGCTCAAATTCATCTCTGCAATGCGCAATGGTTTTGTCGTTAACAGACTTTATTTCAGCAATGCTTTCAGCAAGACCAACGTTGTTGGTTAATAGCATTTCTCTAGCTGCTACATGTGAGAGTAAATGTAAGCATAAGTTTTTACCTTGATCGGTGACGCCTAAAAAAGTGACTGAGTGATTTTTGTTGTTTTGCTTGCGATCGAATATGATGTGTTCGTCGTAATAATGAAAGCTAGGATGAAACATTTCTACAAAGGACTCTGGTCGAGGGTAATATTTTTTTCCTGACTTTGAACTATACGCCCAGTTGGTGGCGCTTTTGATGTCATTGCAGCGATAACAGGCTACTGCTAAGTTAAAGAAGTGAAAGGTATACTGGATAAAGTGCTTTCTTGGTAATATATGTTCAATAGGCTTTGCATGTGCGGTCCCCAGCAGAGGTGTTCTGCAATAGCAGCATTTCCCATGTTGTGCCTCTTCAATTACAGAACGAATTTTTTTTGTTATAAATTTTCCAGCTACGCCGGAGGTCGCGGTCTTATTGTAATTTGAAAGCTCGCCCCACAAATCCCGTTTAGATAAGATTTGGCTGTTTGAGCAGGTTTCGAACTCTTCAATGGCCAACCAATACATGTTTTCTAAATATTTAAGTGACGCTTCGCGGTGTTTTTGCACGGGGTGGCAAGTGCTTTTGTAAGACTTCAGTCGATCGCGGAGTTCCTTCCTTGTCCTAACGGTGTAATTAGACATTATGTAATGCTCTTTTCTCAGCTAGTGCCAAGATGGCAGCCATAGCGGTGCTGATCAATTGCTCATCACTTTCTTGACGGGCTTCGGCCTGTTTGTTGCCAGTAAGTTTGATGATCTCTTCTAATCTTTTGAGTTCTCGAATCGAGTTTGGTGCAATTGACTCAATATTTGATGGGACTTCATTTGCTGCACGTATGGCAGAGGCGACAAGCTTGGCGCATTGCTCTTGAACTTGTTTGTTGTACGGCGTATATGTTTCAAAGCCCTCCATTAAAATTGTTTCAACGGACTGTTTGCTCTCAAGAGATATTTCTTTTAATTGTCCATTGTTCATGCCGAAACAAGGGCTTGTGCTTTTGCTGTTTGCAATCAAAATAGGCGAATGAGTGGCAACTATAAAAGAGCAGCTTAGTTCCTCAGAAAGGCGACTCAGCATTTCTGGTAGTCTTTGTTGCCAGCGTACATGCAAGCTATTCTCAGGCTCGTCTATTAGATAGACGGTATCCGGCTTGTGAGAGTCAATAATTTTAGTTGTAAGCATTATGATGCTTTGTTCGCCGGAACTAAGCTCGGAAAAAGTTGTAATTCTATGGGTGTCTTTACTCTTTACTACCCCAAGTTGATATCCTGCAGTACGTATATTAATTAAGGCTTCTTGGTTCTCGCTCGCAGTGCTACTTAAAGGTATTAAATCTTTTCTACGCGATTCATTTTTTGATTGGTTTGGCGCAAGGAAATAGCTAGTCCTGTATTCTAGACAATCCATTGCTCTAAGAAAAGCATCTAGAAGCACTTGATTTTTAAAGATGTTGATAACTGATATGGACGCCTCTCTTTCGATTTTCTCCATGGTTACCGCCTTGTTTGAAGTCTTCAAGCCCTTGTAGACAAAGCTTTTCAAACTAGATGGCATTTCAAAAGGAAAACGGTCATGGATGGAGGTAGATATGCCAACAACAGGATTTTCCACAGTGCTAAGAGAGTTCGCTATGTCTTTTAGTAAAAGGCTTTTGCCAGCGCCGTTATTGCCAATAACGTATATCGTTTGTTTTTTTTGTTTCTTTAAAATTAAAGTTATGGGAGACGAATTTATTGAAATTGAAGGTTGAGAGTCAAAGGGTGCGGATGTGGGGCGTTTTTTTTGAGTCAGAATAAGCAAAAGCTCTGCTTTCGTGTCGTAGTCGAAGGATATGCATAAATTTTCAACATTTTTGAAACCATCTTCAAAAAGATTGTCAGAAATTCGTTTCACGAGATCTGGAATTGGTTGCATAGCTTGCCTTCTGGCTCCAAGCCACTTTTTATATATTAACCCCGCTAGAACGGAACGCTCCAGCGCGTCAAGACCTTCAATGTTTTTGTTTTCTCTGGTGATGTCAATATCCAGAAATTTGTTCTTTTTAGTTATATCGTCTGGCTGAATAAAAAGTGCAATGTACTTCTGGATTTTTTTGTCATAGCCGACGGATGTAAACGAAATTCGAGCCTGGATCGTGAGATTCAAGTTAAGCAAAATGCGCATGTCAGCATTATGCTGTCTTTGAGGTGCGTCTTCAAATTTAACTATGTATATATAAGTACCGCTAGTGCTGTTAGATGCAAACTGTTTTACAGTCAGAAATCCAGAACGATTAGGTTTGATGTTAGAGAGCTCTGTATTCCAGAGTTGCTCGTCTGGAGGGTCAATTAGGTATATGTTGGTCGCGCTAGAGTTTAAGCCAGTATGCTGTAGTCCCAAAAAATTTGCGCTTAGATTAAGCTCTTTAAACTTAAGCTCAAGAAGGGTTTTTTGTGGTTGCGTATTGCCGTGGATCATTGGGAATGAGAAATTATCAGTGGAAATTCCTGGTCTGGTGGCCATGCCTTGTTTGGCTGAAGCCTCACCAGTATTAGGGTAAGTATCAATAAGTTTAGCGCGGCCATCATAAACGATCTCGCCAATGAGGGAGGCTACAATTTTACAATGTGTTGGGTTGATTTTTATAATGTCTGCTATCATATAATCAATGTGCAGAAGCAATGTGCTTGTTATATGGTTGCTGCTGACTTTGTTAAGAAAGCTTGAGGCATGTTGCTCAAAAAGTACAAGCTTAGGGATGTCTTTGCTGCTAAGTTGTTCGATGTGATATGTTTCAGTGAGAAGTCTGATGGTGTCCGCAATTTTAATACTTGGAGATTTGAAGTTTTTTTGATTGTGGGAGTGGATTATGACGAAAAAAGCCCAATTTAACTTTTCCTCGCTCCAGCGTGGAAGCTTTGATTTTATCTTTCGCATCGCTGTTAAAATTGAATTTGCGGTGACTTCTCGTTCGTCATTATACATGTAACAATCCCTGATTCAGGCTCCATAATTCATAAAGTTTAACAAAATAATATACCGTGTGTCTAGATTTGATCGCTGTAACTCATTATTTGTTAAAATGGCTAAAGATTTTACCTGTCGACTTTTGAGTTTGTGAGTCGCTGCGATACGCAGGCTTGCGTCCAAATTGTACGGGTGGTGTTTGGGGATGCAGTACTGATGAATTTTGAGGTCCTGCCGATTAATTAGTTGCTGGAGTGCTATGCTTTAGAGTTTACATAAGCTCTAATAAGTGTTTGATGTCTTTAGAGGAGTACTAAAATTGACGCTTAGAAAACTTCATAAGCTCAGAAACTCTGGCGAGGTTTTCAACCTGATCAATAGTCAGTTCTGTCGCTTTGTAAGTTTTTATAAATTGTCAATAAGGCCAGTGTCGCTGCTCCCGCTCGAAAGCTATCAATCGCTAATCACGGCAACCGGCCAAAAGCCGGCGTTCTATGGTCGAACTGACGCCCCGACGCAACGTTAGCTGTTATAGATCCTAAATTGAGGGGGCGAAGATTTTCAGCGCTAGCTATTTTCCTAGAAATAAATCCGTCCCCTTTCCTTTCCATTGCGCAGCGAATGGCGAGCCTTCAAGAACGAGCGCTCACACGTCACCAAAGCCAACACCATCATCTTCCGATCCCGGCAGACCCACTGCGTTGCCTGTCCGATGAAAGCCAAGTGCTGCCCAAATACATCGTTCCGCAAGATTGCTCGCAGCGTCCATGAAGCCGCTCGTGATGTGGCTCGGCGCATCGCAGCGACGCCGGCATATCAGCGCTCTCGCCACGAGCGTAAGAAGGTCGAAATGTTGTTTGCTCACCTCAAGCGCATCCTGAAACTGGATCGTTTGCGGCTACGTGGCATGAGTGGCGCGACCGACGAGTTCACGCTGGCCCCCGCGGTGCAGAACCTGCGCCGGCTGGCCAAATTTACCTCTCAAGGGCCACCTGCTACGGGATAGGTGTGCCTGCACGAAGCAAAAAACCTCAAACCAACCCACTAACCGAGCTGCAAGGCTCAACGAAGGGCCGAAAAGCCACTCAATGTGGTGAGTAGGTTCTCCGGTGGTGGTCGTGCCTGAGTTCAGGCGAGTTGAAAATCCGACTTTTTCAACAGAATCGGCCGATTTCTGCCCGTCGCGATAGGCAGAAATCGACCGAAAGCAGACGCTCAGCAAGGTTGGCGTTGGCGAGTAACCGGCTAAAGGTTAGAGGCCGCGCTGTGCATCGGCGCCCATATCGTTCCAGTTGCTGACGACATTGGCCAACGCGTCGGGCAGCTCATCGAAGGGCAGCCACTCAACGATAAATACACAACATTGTCGGATAAAATTATCTCTGTAGCTGTGCCAGCTTCTATAGCCCCTGTACATAGCTCTTTTGTTGGCGCAAAAATTAGCCGAAACAGCAAGCAGCAATGGCAGTGCTCCGTCGACTGAACACTCATTAAGGAAACGACGGTCCGCTGCTAGAAAACTCAGCGCGTCCATCATTGTCAGGATCTTCAGAGGCAGTCCAACGGTATGGGCGAAATTCTTCGGTAAGGGCGCCTTAAGGGCGAGTGACAGTCCGTGTCTTTCTTCGCGGATGGGATACCAAAAATCGTCGTTGTCTTGCAGTGGATACAGTGCGCTGGCTATCGCACGTAACCGGTGTTGATTCTGAGAACGAGTTACAGATGTAGGGTTTGCAGCATCTCTAAGTATTTCGCTGGCAGCTTTAAGATCCAAGTTTTGCCGGGCTCGTACTAAGTTATGGAGTTTCCTAGCTCGCTGATCGGCCGCCAGCTCCTGAAGATCAGACATCAACGCTCGGAAGTCAGATTTTTCACCAATCCCTTTTAGGCTCTGCCGATCAACGTCGAGCCCGTCGCCACCATCTCCTCGTCCCGGTGGTAACGGTGGACCATTACCATTGTTACCAGTAGGCCCAGAACCACCACCAAGATAAGTACGGCGAACAAATAGGCCGAGCAACTCCAGTGTATCGAAGCCTGATTCTTGTTTTCCATCTATCGAGAACTGCTCCTGAAATCCACGCTGAGCGGCACCAAAAGCCATTGCACGACTGACGTTCTCCGGTTCAAAGTATGGAGCCGCCATCCTGATGGTTTGGATCCGCTCTACGTCCCACACATCATTACTGCAAGCTCGATGCGACGCAAACACCACACCCTCCAATGGCGCCCAGCTATCGATGTACCATTTCATTTCCATCGATTACTCCTTCCCTGATTACTGACCGACTTATGAGGAATGTCTCTAGACTCAAGGCGAGAGCTAACTGCCTGGCGACGCCCCATCCATAGCAACTCTTCGGGCGTAAGATTCTTGCTCTGATACCATGCTTGCTCTATGCCCAGCTCCGTCAATCTGTCGTCCGGATGTGACCGAACCTCCAAGATTGCTTCACGGTCCACAGGCCCTTCATGCAATGCTTCAACGTAATCCTCATCGACCAAAATACCCTCAGCAATTTGTCCCGGCGTCAACAGTCGCGGCCGCCCTGCATTGTGTTGCAAAACTTTGATCGACAACATCGACTTAAAGTCATCTGAGCGAAAGTCGCACATCATGTTTTGGATGAGGTCGCGCTTCTGGTAGGTAGGCAGAGGACAGAGGAGTGTTTTGAAAGGCTCACTTATGAAGTCATATGAGTTTCTGTCCAGCACCCTTTTCACGAATTTGGCATCATCGGGCGATTTCAGCGCAACGCAATACTCGCCGTAATACCGCACGCCCGTACCTGCCCCTGAAATTGCGCAAAAATAGACTTGTTCTGGGTCGGCGAGCGCCAACATCTCGTCGACTTTCTTCCTATTTTTGGATGCTCCGCGAAGTTTCCCCCCCACCACTGGTTTCTGGTACGCGTTTAGATACTTTCCGGAGTGAAGAAAATTTCCTAAGGCGTCCGCCCCCAAGTTAAAGATGACGTGTACGTAATCCCTTTTACCGTCCGCTGCAAATTCAACTGCATCTACGTTTGCTTTCGTAAATCCGCCTGCGAACCAATCATCGGATTTGGCCAACAAAATCTTCTTACGCTCCTCCCAACTCCGGTTGATGTAGTCAAAGGGAGACGCTGGCAAGGCTGGTGAAACCGTCAACATTGGCGAGGCTGGTACGGTTGTGTTGTCACCTAGGTGCCACCCTAATTTTTTTAAAAGTCTGTTGAGCATCTGATCTCCCTATCCGCGACTGCCCGAGGGCAATGTTCGATCTTGCCAGACGTGCAAGGCGCATTGCCACTGTTAATAGGTGCTTTCGCTGTTCGCGCATTCTTTCGCTGCGGGTATCTTAAGTTACGCCTGAGTTTGATTTACCAAGGTCTGTCGTCCGCTTCTAGTCGATCTCAGCGTGTGCTGAACGGCCGCATAGGGTCGATTGCAGTCAGCGAGGCGACGCACCCCACGCGCTGGCCTGTTCGATTCCAGCGCGCGGAGATCATCCGCTAGCTAACGGCGTCGGCAGGGGTAACTTCTACCTCGGAAGCCTCCTTCTGCAATCGCCGTCCGATAACATCCATCAGGTCACATCCGTCACGCAACGGTATAGCCAACAATTGTGCGAAGTCTGAAAGCACAACGCAGTCAGCGTCTACCTCACCCCGAAAGGCAATGTTCTCCAACACTTGAGTCACGGTGCGAATGCGGTAGTCAGCCATCGCTTGCAGCACATCAAGCGGCGCTTCCGAGTCAATAAGCAGGGACGCTGGAACCAGATCGATTCCGGTGAGGGGGATATATCTTTCCATCGTTGAATCTCCGATAAGTGCAGCGGTTAACCACCACCCAGTCGTCGCCAAACGATCGGGTGGCAGCTGTACGCAGGTTGGCGAACCGGTATCGGAGACCCGGCAGACCCGAAGGTCTCCCGCGCACAGCTGCCATTGAGGCAGCTTTGCGAATGTGCAGCAGCATCTGCAAAAAAGCGCAGTGCTTTTGCATCCGATAGTCAGGTCGCCAAACCTGATCGCCATATGGGCGACGGGACGGACTATAAGTGTCAATGCGTTGGAGGATCAACCTTGAGGTTGTAAACGGCTTTGATACGCTGAAGCTCATGACCACCCAGCGGGGGTACTCACCCCATCCATTTTTCTATCCATCCTGGACGTAATCGCACCGTCTCAATCTCTCGGATATTCCCTTAATCCTTTTTAGCATTTCACTGCACCGATACGCTTTTTAAGCTTGCTGAAACGTTTCATCGAGTTTATAAGTCGCAAACAACTCCAATAAAGGCCACCGCCATGACCCCGCTAAAACTCATCGTTGCCCTCAGCGCATTCTCTGCCGCCTCCCACGCCCTGGCCTGGGACTACGTGCTGCTCGATACCGACAAAGCCGCCCAGAACTGGCAGGTCACCAGCCAGCAGCTCGGCATCCAAACCGACAAGCCCTTCAGCGTTACCTTGCGCACCCTGCACGGTGGCCGACAGGAGGGCGTGAACATCGTGGATATTGATAACGGCACGATGAAGCTCTCGGTGGTGCCGACGCGTGGCATGAACGTGTTGCAGGCGTCGGTTGGCGATGTGCGCATGGGCTGGGATTCGCCGGTCAAGGAAGTGGTGAATCCGTCCTTCATCGAGCTCAATGGCCGTGGTGGTCTGGGTTGGTTGGAAGGTTTCAATGAGCTGGTCACCCGCTGCGGCTACGAATGGGTCGGGCACCCTGGCATCGACAACGGCGAGTTGCTGACCCTGCACGGGCGGGCGGCCAATATTCCTGCGAATAAAGTCACCCTGCATATCGATGAAAAGCCGCCGTACGCCATCACCCTGCGTGGCGAGCTGAAAGAGCAGGCGTTCAAGAAGGTCGATTTCTCTGTTGCGACTGAACTGGTCACCGAGCCTGGCAGTGTGGTATTCGCCCTCAACGACACGCTGACCAACAACGGCGATTATCCGAAGGAATATCAGGCGCTGTATCACAGTAACTTCAGCACCCCGTTCCTGGAGCAGGGCGCGCGTTTCGTTGCGCCGGTGAAGCAGGTGTCGCCGTTCAACGACAAGGCCAAGGGCGAACTGGCCGACTGGCAAACCTATCGCGCACCGACCAAGGACTATGACGAAACGGTTTACAACGTGGTGCCGTATGCCGATGCCAAGGGCGATACCTTGACGGTGTTGCATAACAAGGCCGGCAGCCTGGGGGTTTCGGTGGGTTTCAATACGCAGACACTGCCGGTGTTTTCGCTGTGGAAGAACACCGATACCCAAGGGCAGGGTTATGTGACGGGGCTGGAGCCGGGGACGAGTTTTTCGTACAACCGTCGTTATCAACGGCCACTGAACCTGGTGCCTACGATCGGGGCGAAGGAACACAAGCAGTTCCGGATCAGCTACAGCTTGTTGGCGGATAGGGCGGCTGTTGATAAAGCCTTGAAGCAGGTCAGCGAGATTCAGGGTGGGCGGGAGACTGAGGTGCGGCAGACGCCTTTAGTGGATTTGACCAAAGGGTGATATTGGCTGGATCTATCACGTGGGGCCCGGCGTGCTTCATCGACGCCGGAATCGCACTGCAACTGTAGGAGCGAGCTTGCTCGCGAAAAACCCACAGGCGCCGCGTTCACTCAGGAAGCCCGCGTTATCGTTGAAGTTCTTCGCGAGCAAGCTCGCTCCTACATTGGGGTTGGCATTGATATTGGGCCGTGTTCAGCGCAGGGCTTTCTGTCATCGACGGGCATGCATACTGGAATAACCGTATTTCAGGAGCATCTCCATGATTCGCAGGGCCTTACCCGCCGACGCAAAAGCCATTGCCCAGGTGCATATCAGCAGTTGGCAAGACGCGTACCGTGACCTGATGCCTGCCCAGTTCTTGAGCGGGTTGCAAGCAACGCTGGCTAGGCGCGAAGCCCATTGGGTTCACTCGCTAGCCTTGGGTGAGTCGACCGTATGGGTTGCCGAGGTAGGCCAGCAGGTGGTTGGCTGGATAGCTGTGGGCGCCAGCCGTGATGAAGACGCTGTGCAGACTAATGCAGGTGAGGTCATGGCCATCTACGTGCTCGCCGAGCATTGGCAAACCGGCGTTGGGCTGGCCTTGTGGAAAGCCGGCTTGCAGGATCTATTGGCGCAAGGCTATGAGCGTTTAACGCTGTGGGTGTTGGCCGGTAATGAGCGGGCTATTCGGTTTTATCGCCGGGTGGGATGTGTGGAGGAGGCCGGGACTGAGCGCGATCTTGAGAGGGGCGGTGTTACGCTGGTGGAGGTGAGGTATGGTTTGCCGTTGAGATAGCATAGATATCTACACAACTTATTTGCAGGCCGTAGTAGCCGACGGTAACCACGATGCGAAGCGAGCCGCTCTTGATCTGCTTTTGATCTCAGGCGCCCCGTTAAACCACGCTGGCCGGAATTCGACAGGGATTTGGGGGGTAAACCGGCAGGGATGCCGGTTTAGCCGCCCCGCGCCATGGATGGCGCGTGGCGGCGGCCCCCCAAATCACTGGCGAATTACGGGCACACCGAGCCTAGGCGAGGTGCCGAGTGGTGGGGCAAGAGCGTTTTGCTTACTTTTGCGCTTTTCAAAAGTGAGCCGCCGTCAGGGCGGAACCCTAGGTGGCCGTTACCGCAGCAATGGATATACACACAATCCAACTGCGTTGACTGTCAGGCCGCCTTCGCAGGCAAGCCAGCTCCCACATTTGGATCGCGGTGCGTCAGCTAGATCAGCGTCGGCTATCAGGTCGTCACGGGAGCAAGCTCCCTCGCCACAGATCCACTGTCACCCCCAAATTAGGTAGATGCCTATGGCCATCCCAGGCAAGCCAGCTCCCACATTTAGATCGCGCCGCATCAGTTAGATCGACGTCGGCTGCCAGGGGCACTCCCACCTCACTCATTCCCTGCGCGCAGTCAACAACACCGCCGCCGCCGCTGACAACAAACCTGCGCAGCAGCGATTGAACAGGCGCTTGCCCTTGGGCTCGGCAAACCAGCGGCGCATATGCAGGCCCATATAGGCATAGGCGCTGATGGCGACCCATTCCAAAGCCAGAAACATCACACCCAGCAGGGCAAATTGCGCAGTGACGGGTTGGCCGGGCACCACGAATTGCGGGAGGAAGGCGGTGAAGATCAGGATGGCTTTGGGGTTGCCCGCAGCCACCAGAAACTCCTGCCGCGCCAAGGCCCACAGGCCCACCTTCCTCGTTGCGGTGTCCACCTGCTGCTGCGGGTCTGCGCGCCATAGCTGATACGCCAGGTAAAACAGATACGCAGCGCCGAGCATCTTGATCCCGTAGAACAACAACTCCGAGGTTTGCAGCACCACCGCCAACCCCGCGGAGGCAAGGGCGATCATGCCGGCGAAGGCCAGCAGGCGGCCGAGCCCGGCGAGGCAGGAGGTGCGGTAGCCATAGCGGGTAGCGTTGCTCACGGATAGCAGGTTATTGGGGCCGGGGGCCATGTTCAGGGCGAAGCAGGCGGGGAGGAAGAGGGCGAGGGTGGCGAGGTCCATGGCGGCTCCGGGTTGCAGGTCGGGGAGTCTTGAGGATAAACGGATGAAGCTCGGTTTAACACTCCGTGGCCGGGCTTCTGGCCCCGCGAGCGCTTCAGGTGTCCGGATTGGATGAACGCTTGGCCTCAGGGGGTGCGGCAAATAACCGATCGGCGATTTACCGGCCCCGTTCCAAGCCTTCCTGCGTCAGCCAAATGGACTTGTTTTTGTTCACCGGATTACTGATAAAACCTTGCTCGTGAAGCCGGTTCATTATTTGAAAGTCGTGGCCTTTCCATGAGTTGCCGTTATCAAAGCTGAAGGTGGTCAGCAGGGCAAGTACGGTTTCCTCAATCCGTTTTTCGTCGTATTCCATAATGGGTACTCCGCTTGAATTCCACAGACCCTATCTAGCTTAGCGCAACATTTCGCTTGAACAGTTATGATGCCAATCCCGGTTTTGATCATGGACGAAAAAATCTTGGCGACTCACTCTGTCAGTCACACGTTGGGTACACCGTCTGAACTCAATTATTACGATTGCAGGTCGGTGCCATTGTCGACTGAGATCAGCGCGCTGGATGCCTGGAACATCATGACCGCCGAAACGGGACCGCTGTTAAAATTGGCCTTTCGGATCAGAGATGGGATTTCTTCAAGGTTTGGCGTCAAGCGCATCGGCGGGTTCTCCGGCAATCGGCGCGTGACGGTGCAAGCGGGTGAGCGGCTTGATTTTTTCCTGGTGGAGGACTGCGCGCCGGATAGGCTGGTGCTGACCGAGCGTGACCGGCACCTGGATGTGATGATTTGCCTTTCACTTGCTGATCGTGTGCTTACGATCACTTCATCGGTGATCACCCACAATACCTTTGGGCGCCTCTACATGCTGCCGGTGGGGCCGGCGCACAAGCTGATCGTCAATCGGCTAATGACCCGCTTGCAGCGCAAGCTGCAACAGCTTTGAATCTAGAAAAGACTCCCTCAACACAATTTACTCTCCGTCGGAGCTGTCGCGCTTCAACGATACAGCTAAAGCGCTGGATCACAGCGCAACGCTCCACACCGCCAGTTCATACCCATCTGGATCGGTGAAGTGGAACCTGCGGCCTCCTGGAAACGAAAACGTCTGGCGCGTAATCACCGTGCCCAGCTGTTGAAGCCGCTGCTGCACACTGTCCAAGTCATCGGCATACAAGATAACCAAGGGCCCGCCCGGTCGCACAGGCTCACCGGTGGTGAAACCACCCGTGAGCCGGCCATCGCTGAATTCGCTGTAGGTGGGGCCGTAGTCGACGAACGTCCAGCCGAATGCGGCGCCGTAGAAGGCTTTACTGCGGGCGATGTCGCTTACGTTGAATTCGATATTGTCGATCTGTCGGTCTTTACCGGGTGTGCTCATGGTTGCCTCCGTGGCTCGTAGTCTCGGCCACGAGTGTAGCGTACCCGGGCCTGCCCATTTCCCACACGCTCAAGGATGAAACCTGCGCCCCAACGCATCCAGCCGCACCGCGATCGGTGGCAGGCGTTCGCTGCTGCGCGCGAGTGTCTCGACGTCGTCGGCGGTGTTCTGGGCGATGCTTTGCACCGATTGCAAGCGCTCGACGATCTCCAGGTTGGCCGAAGTCTGCTCGCGGGTGGTGGTGACGATGTGGCCGTTGAGTTGGTCGATGTGCGCGATGTCCTCGCCCACCGCCCGTAGCATGTCCACGGCCTCTTGGCTGTCGGCCACGCAGCGCTCTACGCCTTCGCGGCTGGCGTGCATGGCTTCGACGGCTTGGCGGCTGCCGTGTTGCAGGCCCTCGATGATGCCCTTGATTTCCTGGGTGGAGAGGGCGGTGCGCTGGGCCAGGCTGCGCACTTCATCGGCCACCACGGCAAAGCCACGGCCTTGCTCGCCGGCGCGGGCGGCCTCGATGGCGGCGTTGAGGGCCAGCAGGTTGGTCTGGTTGGCGATGCTGCTGATCACTTCCAGCACCGAGCCGATTTGCTCTGCCTGCACCGCCAGGGATTCTACGGTCGACTCCGTGCCGTTGATGCGCGAAGCCAATTGGCTGATTTCATGCTGGGCGCGGCCGACGCTTTCCTGGCCGCGCACAATCTGCTGGCTGGCCTGGCTCGCGTGTTCCACTGCCTGTTCGACCTGCACCGTAATGTGGCCCATGGCGTCTTCCATGCGCTGCATCGAGCCGGTCATTTCGCCGATCTGTGCCAGTTGATGCCGGGCGCCTTTTTCCAGGGTGCCGCTGGCGCTGGCCAGTTCCTGGCCGAGCTGGCCCAGGCCATGGGAGTCGCGGGCGACGCCGTCGATCAGGTGGGTGAGTTGCTGCAGGAAGTGGTCGAAACGCTTGGCGAGGGACACGTGGGCCTTGCCTTCACCGTGGGCGGTTTCCACGGTGAACTGCGAGGTAACGGCGAGCATCTTCTCCAGCATTTCCTGGCTCTCCACCGCTTCGGCCTGGCTATGGACGGCGAGGTAGAGGAGGGCGACGGTCTCCATCACCACATAGAAGGCATGGACGAACACCATCGTCCAGCCGCCGTGATGCTCCATCACAAACACCGGGAAACCCTGATGCTGCAAGGCATGGAACACCACGTGATGCACCGCTATGGTCAGCGCCGCTACCAGGATCGGCAGCCAGTCACGGTAGAAGGTCAGCACCGCCAGCAGCGCGAAAATGCCGAAGTGGGATTCGATCACCCCGTGCGCCTGGTTGATGTGCAACGCCGCCATCACCATCAAGCCGGCACCCAGTGCACA
Organism: Pseudomonas sp. FJ2-5-13; assembly: GCF_029201605.1. NCBI lineage: Bacteria > Pseudomonadati > Pseudomonadota > Gammaproteobacteria > Pseudomonadales > Pseudomonadaceae > Pseudomonas > Pseudomonas sp. FJ2-5-13. Next base: position 3,182,050 of record NZ_CP104045.1, on the reverse strand, counting down.
GCGCATCACGCGGGTGCCGCCGATGACGCGGTACAGCGCCGTGAGCACCACGCCGGTGCCGCCACCGACGATCACGGCCTGCATGAGGGTGTCGTGCCAGAACGCCAGGCCGAGGGAGAACAGCAACATCAGCCAGATCAATGCCAGCATGATGCGGTCGGCCTTGCGATAGTGCTCTAGAAAACGGACAGGCATTCACTCTTACTCCATGAGAGGGGGCGTCGAGGTCAAGCAAGCACGCGGTGTGCCACACAGGCGCGCCGCTGTGGAGTCAAGCAGATGTTCAGGATTGTCGCCGGTTACCCACGCGTTATCGGCACGCGGGCGTGGGACTTTAAGAACGGCTGCCCGAGCGAGCAGCCGAGGTTGCCGTGAGCCTCAGAAGCTGTACTTGGCAGTCAGCATCATGTTGCGGGGGCTGCCATAGGAGTCGCCGCCATAAGTCACTGAGTTGGAGATGGACTGGTAGTAGTGGCGATCAAAGATGTTGTTGGCATTGAGCTGCAGATCCAGGTGCTGATTGACCCGGTAGCCCGCCATCAAGTCAGTGACGGCGTAGCCGCCTTGCTGGAGCCGGTAGTTGCTGCCATCCGCTAGCTTGATGTCGTTGTACATGCGGCTCTGCCAGGAGATATTGCCGCCGACCCGGAGTTTTTCCAGCGGGCCCTGGAAGTTGTAGCGGGTGGTCACTTTGAACAGATGTTCCGGGATGTCGGTATCGAACTGCTTGTTGACCTTCTGCGGGTTGGCGTCGTCCTTGATGGTGTGGGTGCGCGCATAGGTATAGCCGCCGCCGACCTGCCAGTTTTCGGTCAAGGCGCCTTGCAGTTCGAAGTCGATACCCTGGCTGCGGATTTCACCCGAGGCGTCGGCACAGGACGCCTGCGGGCAGTTGGGCACCACCACCGGCACGGCGCGGTTTTCCTGGTCGACGCGGAACAACGCCACGCTGGCATTGAGCGTGCCACCGAAGTATTCGCCTTTGACGCCAACTTCATAATTTTTACCGACGATGGGCTTGAGTGGGGTGCCGGCTGTGCTCTTTTCCTTTTGCGGCGTGAAGATGTCGCTGTAGCTCACGTAGACCGAATGCTGGTCGTCCAGGTCGTAGATCAGGCCGGCGTAGCGGGTGAGGTTGCGGGTGACCTTGTAGTCGCCGGCGGCATCACGGTTGTCGTAGTCGTACCAGTCCAGGCGAGCGCCGAGGATCAGCTTCAGCGGGTCAGCCAGGCTCAGGCGGCTGGTCAGGTAGAAACCGTCCTGGGTGGTGACTTCGCGAACGTTGTTGGTGCGGGTGAAGTTCGGTTTGCCGGCATTGATCGGCCAGTTGAGGTCGTACGGGCTGTAGTTGTGGGTGGTCATGTCGTAGATGCGCTTGCTGGCGCCCACCACCAGTTCATGGGTACGGCCGAACGCCTCGAACGGGCCGCTGGCAAAGGCGTCGAGCCCGGCCTGGTTTTCATCGTAGCTGGCCTGGTACACCGTGCGGGCCAGGGTGCTTTTGGTCCAGCGCGATTGGTAGGAACCGGAGAACAAGGCGTTCTGTTCGGCATAGTTGGCGTTGACCTGCAGGCTCCAGTCGTTGGCCAGGCGCTGGCGCAGCTCAGCGAACAGGGTGTTGATTTCCTGGTCCTTGTTCTCCCAATCGGTGCCTGGGTTATAGGAGCGCGACAGGTCCAGGTGGCGGCCATCCAGGCCGACCATCGAAGCGCCCCAGAAGTAGTTGGTCTTGTCCTTCTGGTTCGAGTAACCGAGGGTCAGGGTGGTGTCTTCGCTCAGGTCGGCTTCGGTGACGGCGTAGAACAGGCCATGATCCTGCTCGGCCTTGTCGATAAAGCTGTTGGCATCGCGGTAAGAGGTGACGACGCGACCGCGCCAGGTGCCGCTGTCATTGAGTGGGCTGGAGGCGTCGAGCTCGCCTCGGTAGTCGTCCCAGCTACCGACGGCGCCGGTGAGGGTGACTTTCTGCTCGTCCAGTGGCCGCTTGCGGATCAGGTTGATCGCGGCCGAAGGGTTGCCCGCGCCGGTCACCAGGCCGGTAGCGCCGCGCACCACTTCGACGCGGTCGAACATTGCCAGGTTCGGCTGCGCGCCTACCGATGCACCGTTGTAGCCGCTGGGTATACCGTCATACATGAGGTTGTCGATGTCGAAACCGCGTGCGGTAAAGCCTTGTCGCCCAGGGCCGTTGGAGTAATTGAGGAACAGCCCCGGCGTGGCGTTGACCACGTCGTTGATGCTGGTCATGGCCTGGTCCTCCATGCGCTGGCGCGTGATCACGGTGACGGCCTGCGGGGTTTCGCGCAGGGTCAGCGGCAGTTTGGTTGCGGTCTTCATCGAGCCGGTGGTGTACGACTCGCTGCCTTCGGTGGTTGCGCCAAGCTGTTGGCCGGAGACCTGGGTGGCGCCCAGCTCAATGGTGGCCGGTGCTTCGGCGTCGGCGGCCATGGCCGCATTGGAGGTTGCTAGAGCGATAGTGATTGCCATCAGACTGGGTGTAAAAACGTTGCCGCCGCGTTGTTGCACAGACATGAAAGTAGGGCTCCCCAAGCGCCGTCCGTGGCGAATAATAAATCTGTTGATAATTATTCGCATCAGTTTGGCAGATTGAGTCTGTAGGGAAAAGCCCGAACGCTGTAGGAGCGAGCTTGCTCGCGAAAGACTCACTGACGCCGCGTTTATTCAGCAAGCACGCATTATCGTTGAGGTTTTTCGCGAGCAAGCTCGCTCCTACAGGGGGTGTTCAGGTGAACAGGATTTCGTAGGGCTCGCGCATGCGTTCCAGCAATATTTGCGCGAGCATCGGCGGTAAGCCGATCTGCGGGTCGCCCACCAACTGGCTGGCGTAGGCGTGGGCGGCGTGCAGCTTGCGTGCGACGGTCCAGGTGTCCAGGCGGACCTTGCGTGCACGTTGCCAGGGCATTACCGCGCTTTCCCGTGCTGGCCAGTGCCAGGCCCAGACCGGCAGTTCATACAACTGCGCACCCACCAGGCTGCACGCCTTGGCACTCGCGCGGCCAACGGCATCGTGGTCGTCATTGCCGTCGTTGCGCCAGGTGGTAAACACCACGTCGCCGGGTTGCAGGTAGCGCGCGATGAATTGGCTCATCGGCTGTTCACGGGCGGCCAGGGCGTCATCACAAAACCCGCCACGAATCCATTTCAGGCTGTGCAAGGGCATGCCCAATCTGCGCAGGGCCTCGGCGCTTTCCTGGGGGCGCACCACGCTCAAGCGGCTGGCCGGCCATACTTGCGAGCCGGGATGGCTGGCGCTGCCATCGGTGATGGAGATCAATTGCAGTGGATGCTCCTGGGTGCTGAGCAGTTGCAGCAAACCGCCGCATGCCAGCACTTCATCGCCCGGGTGCGGGGCGATCACCACCACGCGAGCGCCGCGCGGTACCAGGGTGTTCACGGAGATGATGGGGGTTTGCGCCAACTGCGGCGCACTGTTCCAGATTTGCGCGGGGCCGCGGCGGCCTTCGCTTAAGGAGGCAGGCTTCATGGGTGTCACATCCTTGTCGGTTGATACCGGGTCGTACCCCGTTGACGGGACGACGCTCTTGTCTTCACCCCAGGCTCCGCTGGGGTGAGTGCTGTGCGAGGCGTTAGGAGCATAGACAGGCATGGGTGTCTGCACAACTTTGGATGCGATGCCACATAACAGTCGACGATTAGCCTGCCGTCTCACGATCCAGCTGTGGGAGCGGGCGTGCTCGCGAAAGCGGTGGGTCATTTACCATCAATGTTGGCTGGGCCGCCGTCTTCGCAGGCAAGCCAGCTCCCACACAGGTCATGTGTTGCCCAAAAAATTAGCGCCTGGCACACACCCCTGTGGGAGCTGGCTTGCCTGCGATGGCCATAGGTATCTACACAACTTTGGTGTGACGCTGGACTGGTGGCGAGGGAGCTTGCTCCCGTGGCGGACTGACGGCCGGCGCCTATCTCCCTGACGCCCGAGGATCCTGCGGTTAAACGCTTTTCTGTTTTCACCCAGCCCGCATCAAGCTCTTCAAATAGTCCCCAAACCCACCCTCAGCCCGGCAATCCAGGCGCGCACTGGTCACCACTTGCGGTGCATGGCTCCAGGCGATGGAGGCGCCGCAACGCTCCAGATCACGCACCAGCTGTACATCCTCGTGGCATTCCAGCGGTTCAAATCCTCCGGCCTCTACATAGGCGCGGGCACTCACGCCCAGGTTGGCACCGTGGATATGCCGATGCCCGTCGCGGGCCTGGTAGGCCTGGTGATAGCGGATCTGCGCCGCCGGGTCGAAGCCTTCGCTCCAGGCGTCTACGGTGACTGTGCCGCACACCGCGTCACAACCTTGAGCCAGTTGGGCCACCAGCCAGTCAGGGGCGACGCGGCTGTCGGCGTCGGTACAGGAAATCCACCGCGCGCCTTGCTCCAGCAAGTACCGTGCACCCACGCCGCGGGCATGCCCCACATTGCGAGCCTGCACGGGCAGGCAATGCACCTGGTGGGCCTGGGCAATCGCCGCGCTGGCATCGCTGCAGCTGTCGAGCACCACCAGAATCTGTACCGCTTCACCCAGCAAACCCGGGTGGTCGGCGGCGATCCGCGCAGCCCTCAGGCAATCATCCAACCAGGCTTCTTCGTTATGTGCCGGGATCAGAATACCGATCATCGTAAGCCCTCGTGGCGAGCGACCGAGGTGCCGTCGAGGCTCCACAGGTCGAGCAGGAAGTCCGGGTCCTGGTACTGCACCAACGGTGCTCCACCCAGACGCTGTTGCAGCACGGCGTGCACTTGTTCGGCGGTTTGCGGGCAACCGTCAATGGGCGCTCGCCAGTGGCAGGCCAGGAGTTGCCCATCAGCGGTCAAGGCGGCGAGGGCGCGGTCGAGCAGGCGATTAAAATCATCTGCATCAAGGTAGTAACAAAGCTCACTCAATACGATCAGTTCGAACTGCCCGCTGGGCCATTGCTCCGGCAGGCGGCGCTGCTCCACGCGGGCATGAGCAAAACGCTCCAGCCGCGCCTGTGCCAGCCGCACCGCAGCGCTGGCGGTGTCGCAACACAGCAGGCGGTCGCAACGTGGCGCCAGCTCGGCACTCAGTTCGCCATTGGCACAGCCCGGTTCGAATATCGACGCATAGCGCGGCCGTGTCAGCATGGCCAAGGTCAGGGCGCGCTTGCGTTGTTCGTACCAGCGTTGGCGAAAAGCCCAGGGGTCGTCATTGCCGGCAAACAATTGGTCGAAGTAGGGGGTTGCCACACTCATACGAACACCATTTCAAAAGGTTGCAGCAAGCGTTCCACCACATAGGGCGCCAGCACTGGAGGCAGGCCGATTTGCGGGTCGCCCTCCAATTGGCTGGCAAAGGCGTGGATCGCATGGCGTTTGCGTGCCACTTGCTCGGCGGTCAGCGGGATTTTGCGCGCCCGATGCCAGGGCACTTTGTGGTCTTGGGCGGTGGCCCAGTGCCAGGTCCATACCGGCAGTTCACACAACACTGCGCCGACGGCCTTGGCGGCCTTGGCGCTGGCGCGGCCCACGGCTTCATGATCGCAATGGCCATCCTCGCACCACGTGGCGAACACCACGTCGTTGGGCTTGAGGTGGCGCTGGATAAACTCGCACAGCTGGGTTTCGCGCTCGGCCACATGGCTGTCGGCAAACCCGCCGCGCAACCATTTCAAACTGTGCAGCGGCAAGCCAAGGCGGTGCAGGGCCTGGGCTGATTCCTGCGGGCGCACCACGCTCAAGCGCTCCACCGGCCAGCGCCGGGAGCCAGGGTGGCTGGCGCTGCCGTCGGTGACGGAGATCAACTGGATGGGGCGATCCAATGCAGCCAACCCTTGCAGCAAACCGCCGCTGCCCAGCACTTCATCATCCGGGTGCGGGGCGACGATCACCGCTCGATGCCCTGGCGGCACCAACTGCGCCACGCTGATGTGTGGCAACTCCGCCAGCCGTTCAGAGTTTTGCCAGTGGCTCAACGGTGTGCCCTGGCCAACAATCGGGTTGGGCTTCATAGCGCCCATCTCCCTGAGGGCTCGCCAGCGACGTGTTCGCCCAAAGCGGCCAAGTCGCGTTCGGCATGGCTTTGCCGCACATACACCGGCAAATCCGCCATCAACTGGGCAAAGTGCGGGTCCTTGCAATAAGGCCCGGCGCCGACCGCACGGCCCACATGGTGGATCACTTGCTCCACCGTATCTTCGATACACGCGCGCGTCTGTTGCGCCAGTTGCCGCGCATCGGCGCGTGGCTGGCGGTCGATCTGCGCGGCGCTGGCGCGTAACACGCAGGCGGCGCTGTTCAGGGCGCTGTCGACCGCGCCGAGGTGGGCTAGCGCATGGGGCTCCGAACGCGTGGCACACTGGGCGCGTAGCACTTCGCCCAGGCGTTGCGCCGCGCCGTACCAGCACGCGGCGATGCCAATGCCGCCGTGCCAGAAGCCCGGGCGCGACAGATAGTCGCCCGGGCCACCCACGGCAATCCCCCTGGCGGCGCTGAACAGGATGTCGACACTACCGGTCGCCGCCATGCCCACCGCCTTCCAACCTTCATCCGTCACCGTGATGCCGGGCTGATCCATCGCCACGGCCACCAGTTGCTGGCGGTCCTCTTCGTCCCAGGCCGTCAACAAGCCGTGGCTGACCACCGCCGCACCGGAACACCAGGCTTTGCGCCCCTCGATCAGCAATCGCTGGCCGTCGCGGCGCACGCGCACCTTGGCGGTCGGCGGCTCGGCCGCCCACATGCCCCAGGTGCTGCCCAGCGGCGGCAAGGGGCTGTCGAGTTCGGCAATGATCGCCAGCGCATCGGTATGGCCTTCGAACAACTTGCACAGGCGCAGGTCATGCCCGGCCACCTGAGCCAATTGGCTCAAGCGGGCCAGGGTATCGCCGCTGCCCGGCAACGGCAGTTGATCAAGGCCTTCCTCTTGAAGGGCCCTCAGCGCATTGCCCAGGGCTTGCGTGTCGGCATAGCCCCGGTAGCCCCGAAGGAAACCGTGCAAGGCCATTTCACACCTCGCCTTCGTGCTGCAGTTCAAACAGCAGCAGCGAGCGACCGGTGACCGCGTACTCATGCTCGAAATCAAAGCGTTCCTGGCCACGCACAGCCGGGTCGTTGGTGTCGAGCAGGCAGGTCCAGAACTCACCCTCCGGTACCGGCGGCAGGCGGAAATTGACCAGGTCGTGATGGGCGTTGACCACCAGCAGCAAGGTGGCATCGGCCCCGGCGCGGCGAATCCCGGTTTCCTGGGCGCGGCCATCCATCAGCATGCCCAGGCAGCGGCCCTGGCTGTCTTCCCATTGCTCGGTAGTCATCTCGTTGCCATCCGGCGCCAGCCAGGTGACGTCCTTCACACCGATGTCTTCGTTGTAGTCGCCCACCAGGAAGCGCCCACGCCGCAGGATCGGGTACGCCAGGCGCAACTTGATCAGACGCTTGACGAACTTGAGCAGGGCCTTGCCGTCATCGTCCAGGTCCCAGTTGACCCAGCCGATTTCGCTGTCCTGGCAATAGGCGTTGTTGTTGCCGTGCTGAGTGCGAGCGAACTCGTCCCCGGCGACGATCATCGGCGTGCCCTGGGCCAGCAACAGGGTGGCGAAGAAGTTGCGCATCTGGCGCAGGCGCAGCGCGTTGATCTCCGGGTCGTCGGTAGGGCCTTCGACACCGTGGTTCCAGGACAGGTTGTTATTGCTGCCGTCCTGGTTGTTTTCGTCGTTGGCCTCGTTGTGTTTGTCGTTGTACGACACCAGGTCGTGCAAGGTGAAGCCGTCGTGGGCGGTGATGAAGTTCACCGAGCTGTACGGCCTGCGCCCACGGTGGTTGAACATCTCGCCCGAGGCCGTCATGCGCCCGGCGAAGTCGGCGAGTTGGCCGTCGTCGCCTTTCCAGAACGCCCGCACGGTATCGCGGAAACGGTCGTTCCACTCCACCCAGCCTGGCGGGAAGTTGCCCACTTGGTAGCCGCCGGGGCCGCAGTCCCAAGGCTCGGCGATGAGTTTCAACTGGCGCAGGATCGGGTCCTGGCGGCAAGCCACGAGGAAACTGTGGCGCTCATCGAACCCATCGCGGTAGCGCCCGAGGATGGTCGCCAGGTCAAAGCGGAAGCCGTCCACGTGCATCTCGGTGGCCCAGTAACGCAGGGAGTCGGTGACCATTTGCAGCACGCACGGATGGCTCAAGTCCAGGGTGTTGCCGGTGCCGGAATCGTTGATGTAGAAACGCTTGTCGTCGGGCATCAGCCGATAGTAAGAGGCGTTGTCGATGCCACGCATGGACAGGGTCGGGCCGCGCTCGTTGCCTTCGGCGGTGTGGTTGTAGACCACGTCCAGAATCACTTCCAGCTTTTGCTCGTGCAGGTGCGCGACCATCTCCTTGAACTCGGCGATCTTGCCGCTGGCCAGGTAGCGCGGGTCGGGGGCGAAGAACGCGATGCTGTTGTAGCCCCAGTAGTTGGTCATGCCTTTTTCCAGCAGGTGCTGGTCGTTGACGAAGGCGTGCACGGGCAGCAGCTCGACCGAAGAAATGCCCAACTGACGGATGTGCTTGAGCACGTCATCTTCCATCAAGCCGGCGCAGGTACCCCGCACTGACTCGCCGACCGAAGGATGGCGCATGCTGATGCCGCGCAGGTGGGTTTCATAGATGATCGTGCGGTCCCACGGCACCCGTACCGGTTGGTCGTTGCCCCAGGTGTGCGCCGGGTCGATGACCTTGCACTTGGGCACGAAGGGCGCACTGTCGCGTTCATCGAAACTGAGGTCGTCGTCCGGGTGGCCGATGGTGTAGCCAAACAGCGCTTCGGACCATTTGAGTTCGCCTACCAGTTGCTTGGCGTAGGGGTCGATCAGCAGCTTGTTGTGGTTGAAGCGATGACCATTGGCCGGGTCGTAGGCACCGTATACGCGGTAACCGTAAATCAGCCCGGGGTGTGCGTCGGGCAGGTAGCCGTGAAAGATCTCATCGGTGTATTCGGGCAGTTCAATGCGCTCCAGTTCGACCTCGCCGGTATCGTCGAACAGGCACAGCTCTACTTTGGTGGCGTTGGCGGAAAACAGCGCAAAGTTCACACCCAGGCCATCCCAGGTGGCGCCGAGGGGGAAGGGCAAACCTTCACGGATCCGCGACGGCTCGTGAACCGGCGTCGCTGTGGTGTTGTCGGGTTTGCTCATCGAGTTGCTCCTGCAAGGGGTCTTTTTTCGGGCCGAACGCCGCCGTACTGACGGTGCTTCAGCGCATGGCATGGACGGAAAGGGGCCTGCAGCGCGCAATGCGTGCTGCAGGCCCGAGAAATCATGGGGCGGGCGGTTTGGGCTTCTTCGGGGCGGCGGGTTTCTTTGCCGCAGGCTTGGCGGCGGCAGGCGCAGCCGGCTTGGGCTTGGCCGCAGCCTTGGGCGCGGTTTTTGGCTTGGCGGCCGGTTTGGGCTTGCTCGGCGTCAGCGCCTCGGCTTCGGCCAGCTTGCGCGCCATCTCCCAGTGGCGATCATGGGCGCCATCGGGCTTGCCTTCAGACTCCCAGATCTGATGCGCCAGTTCGCGAATGCGTTTGTCTTCTTTACTCATCACAAACTCCTCACAGAAAATTTTCAGCTTTCTTGATTATCAGGATTGATAAAGACATTGACCGGGAGATCCCCCAGGGCAGCGCTGATCAACAGCTCCTTGTTGGGTGTGACTACGCCCGTTTGAAAAAGTCCCTTCCAGTTTTGTGCAGGGGCGGCGAACGGTAATTTCACCCGCGTATCGCCCCAAACCTGCGCATTGATCTGGGGAAACATCCCGTTTTCAAGCAGCAGATAAGTCCAGCGCGGCACCACCACCAGCAACTGCTTGCCTTGATGTTCACGGTAAAACGCAACCACGCGCTCAGCGTGCTGGCCAACCACTTCCAAGGGTGTATAGCTGCCATGGCGCAGCAGCTCCGGGCAGGCTTTACGCAGGCCCAGCACCTGGGCAATCACTGCCTGTTTGATACGCCCGTCGCGCCAGTTGAACAACAGTTCGCCGATGTCCGGTGGTGCCTGCAATGCACGTTGGCGCGCAGCGAAGTCCACCGGGCGACGGTTGTCCGGGTCGACCAGGCTGAAGTCCCAAAACTCATCGCCCTGGTAAATATCCGGCACACCCGGCACAGTCAGATGAAGCAAGGTTTGCGCCAGCCCATTCAGGGCGCCAGCGGGAGCGATGGCCTGGGCGGCGCTGTCCAGGGCACTGCGCAGCGGCGCACCGGCCTCACTGAGCAGCAGGCGCTTGAGGAACCCGTCCACCGCCTGTTCATACGCGTCGTTGGGCGCGCTCCAACTGCTCTGCAACTTGGCCTCGCGCAGGGCTTTTTGCTGCCACTGCCACAGGCGTTGTTGGTACGCCTCCAGATCGGGGTTGGGTTCCAGCGGCCAACTGCCCAGCAGCACCTGATAAAGAATCAGCTCATCACCCGCCGAGGGGCTCTCGGCGCTCTCGCGCAAAGGCTCGGCCAGGCGGCGCCAGTGCTCGACCTGTTGGGCATACCAGGGGGCACACTCGCTGAGCACCGCCAGGCGCGCACGGGTGTCTTCGCCGCGTTTGTGGTCGTGGGTGGCGGTGGCCAGCAGGTTGCCTGGGAAGTTCTTCAGGCGCTGTTGATTGGCCGCATGGAAATCGGCCAACGGCGCACTGAATTGCTCGGTACTGAAACCCACATCGTTGCGCGACAACAACACCGCCGAGCGGTAGAACGCGGTGTCTTCCACGGCCTTGGCGGCAGCTGGCGAGGTCAGTTGCTGGAAGCGCACGCAGGCATGCTTGAGCATCTTGCGCGCGCGGCCCACCGGGCGATTGCGCCATGGCTGGCCACCGAGCCATTGCTCCAGGTGGTCGAGCACCGGCCAGTCGCCTTCGTTGAGGGTGCTGCGCGCACCCTCCATGGCCTGCTGGAACACCTTGTCGTCGTCCGCACTGCGGCCCTTGGCGCTGATATAGGTGCGGTACACCGGGAAATGCACAATCAGTTCCTGCAAGGCACGGCGAATGGCGCCCAGGGTCAGATCGCGGGTCATTACGTCATCGCGGGCCACTTGCAGCAGGGCCTGGGCCACGCTTTCGAAGTCGCCGCCCAACGAACCATTGAGGATCTGCTGGCGCGCCAGCCGCGCTTCTTCGCCGAAGGCTGAAGGCCGTTCGCTGTAACGCGTCCACATCTGCGCCAGCGGTGCAAAACCTTCGGGATGGTGTTGCAGTAATGACAACTGGTTCATGAACTCGTAGCCGGTGGTGCCATCCACCTGCCAGTCTTCGCGCAGGGTTTCGCCTTCGCCAAGGATCTTTTCGACAAAGATCGGCAAGTGGCGCTGGGGTGACAGCGCGTCCACCCGCCGACGCAATTTGCGGCAATAGCCACGCGGGTCGGCGAGGCCGTCGATATGGTCGATGCGCAGGCCGTCGACCAGCCCCGCGCTGATCAGCTCGAAAATCTTGCCATGGGTGGCTTCGAACACCGCTGCGCGTTCGACCCGCAGGCCGCCCAGTTCATTGACGTCGAAGAAGCGCCGCCAGTTGATGTCGTCTGCGGCGGTGCGCCAACTGGCCAGGCGATAGGTCTGTTGTTCAAGCAGATGATGCAGGCGCTCGAAGCCCTCGGGCTGGCGACTGTCGAATGCGGCCAGGCGTTGTTCAATAGCGGGTAGCAGCTCGCTGGCGCGTTCGGCCAGGGCTTGTTTGAGCGTGACGGCCTCGGCGTAGGCGTCGTGGTGATAGGCGAGGGCGGCGAAGCATTCGGCCAGCGGTTTAAGTAACTCATCGCTGCCCAGGATCAGGCCGTAGTCCCGTGGGCAAATCGGAAAACGGTGTTCGTAATGCTCGACGTAGAAACTCCCCTGTTCGGCATCGAACTTGAGCGCCAAGGTGCCATTCTGCAAGGCTTCGCCGTAATCGCTGCCGAGGAAGGGCATCAGCAACTGGCCCTTGAGCAGTGGGTCGGGAGAGTGCCACTGGATGTCGAAGAACTCACTGTAGGGACTCAGGCGGCCCCACTCCAGCAGGTCCAGCCACCAAGGGTTGTCCGCGCCGCCCACGGCCATATGGTTGGAGACGATATCGAGGATCAAGCCCATGTCGTGCTCACGCAGCTCGGCGACCAGGCGACGCAACGCCGCTTCGCCCCCCAGCTCTGGGTTGACGCGGGTCGGGTCGACCACATCGTAGCCGTGCATGGAGCCGGCGCGGGCGCTTAACAGGGGTGAGGCATACAGGTGGCTGATGCCCAGTTGGGCGAAGTACGGCACCAGCGGCACCGCGTCATCGAGGGTAAAGCCTTTATGAAATTGCAGGCGCTGGGTAGCGCGCAAGGGCAGTGCGTTCATCGGTCACGCTCATAGGCTTGGTTGCGCGCCACGGCCAGCAGTTCGAGGCGACGCGCGGCGCTGTCATTGTCGAGCAGGCTGGCGGCTTCGCCGGGCAAGCGTCGGCGCCAATTGGGGTGGGTGTCGAGGGTGCCCGGCAGGTTGGCTTGTTCCTCGATGCCCAAAGCATCTTCCAGGGGCAACAATACGAGGGGCGCGCGGGTATGGCCCAGGTAACGCACGCTGGCGTCGATCATATGGTCGGTGTCGTTGCGGATCTCATCGATGAAGTTCTGCGGGTCCTGGCTCAAGGCTTGGCGCAGTGCCTGGCGTTCGCGCAGGCGGTGTTCGCTCCACTGGTCCACAGTAGGCGCATCGATCAGGCCGAGCTGGATGTTCCATTCGATATCGCGGCTGTGCCACCAGCCATTGAGGGTGGGCAAGTCGTGGGTACTGGTGGTGGCCAAGGCGTTGTCGGGCCAATCGAGGATGGGCTTGAACTGGCCGTCATGGTTCTGTTCGAACAGCAGCACACGCATGCCCAGGATCGAACGGGCGCTGAGCTTTTCGCGCAGGCCGTCGGGCACGGTGCCCAGGTCTTCACCGAGGACGATGGCCCGGTGGCGATGGGACTCCAGGGCGAGCAAACGCAACAGGTCGTCTACCGGGTAATACAAGTAGGCACCTTCGCGGGGTGATGCGCCCAGGGGGATCACCCATAGGCGTTGCAGGCCCATCACATGGTCGATGCGCAAGCCCCCGGCATGGGCGAAGTTGGCCCGCAGCATTTCGATAAAGGCGCGAAAACCATTGCGCTTGAGACCTTCGGGTGAAAAGGCCGAGATGCCCCAGCCTTGGCCTGCGCGATTGAGAATGTCCGGTGGCGCGCCCACGGTGAGGTCGGCCAGCAGTTCATCCTGGCGGCTCCAGGCCTGGCTGCCGCCACCGTCAGCACCCACCGCCAGGTCAGCGATCAGGCCGATGCCCATGCCGCTGCCACGGGCGGCCTGTTGCGCGCGCTCCAGGCTGCGGGCGATCAGCCACTGGGTGAAGGCGAAATAGCCGATTTCATCGCGGTTGTCTTCGGCGAACTGCGCCAGGGCCGGGCTGTGCGGCGTGCGCCAGGCTTCGGGCCATTGGCGCCAGTCCAGGTCCTCACCGGCGGCGGCACGCTGGGCCTGTATCGCTTCGAAGCGGCAGTGGTTTTCCAGGGCTTCGCCGCCAGCCTGGCGAAAGCTCTGGAAGTCGGCGTGCTGGGGATGCGCGCCGTGGCGGAAGTCTTCATACAGCGTGCGCAGCAGGCGTTGCTTGGCCTTGGCGGCGGCAGGCCAGTCGATCAGCGTGAGCTGTTCCAGGGCATGCAGCTCATCGGCCAAGCCGGCAGCCTCGATGGCGTTACGCACCTCACGTTCACCGAGGATGCACGCCGGCGAAGCATACAGGCTGTTGAGAAACAGGCGGCTGGAGGGTGAATAAGGGCTGAAGCGCTCGGTGTCGGCACTGAACATCGCGTGCATCGGGCTGATTGCCACGGCGTCGGCGCCGCGCTCGGCGGCTGAACGCACCAGGTGTTCCAGAGCCAGGGTGTCGCCAAAACCGCCATCGCCGAGGCGGCGCAAGGCATACAGCTGGGCGCTCAGGCCCCAGGCGCGAGCGGGTTGGCTGTCGACCGCGTCGGCCACGCTATAGCAATGGCTGGGCGCGACGGCCAGGGTGAAGGTTTGCCCGTCGATATGCACCTGGTGGTAGCCGAGGGCAATGACGCCGGGCAGCACGGCTTCGCCGTCCAGGCGCAACTCGAGGGTTTCGCCGCCTTCCAGGCTGACGCGGCACGGCGTGTCCGGGGCGAAATAGCGCGCCAGGTCCAGGCCCGCGCCACTGTCGGTGGTCATCAAGGGTGGCAGGTGGGTGTCTTGCTGCGCCTGCTCAAGTTGCTGCAGGCTGGCGTCGATCTCGGCATCGCTGTCGGCCGGGTGCCCAAGGCCTTTGAGGACGGCGCGCAGGGCGTCAGGCTTTACATGCTGCGGGCGACCGTTGGCATCGATCCAATCGACGGCCAGGCCTGCACGGCTGGCGAGAATTTCCAGGTTCGCTTCGCTCAAAGCATTTCTCCAACAGGGGATAAGCAAACGCGTGCGCTTAAGGGCGGTAAGTGCGCACCTTGCTGGGCAGGCGTTTGGAAAATAATCGGCTGGGGCGCCGGATGGTCCAGGGGCTGCTCACTCAGGTTCAGGTCGATCTGCAGCACACGGCCATTGCCCAGGCGCCAGCGCGCGGTGACGGCGCGGTCGGCCAGCACGTGCGCCCCGAGCGCCACGGTGCCGGGCAAGTGCGGCACCACGTGCGCGTGACGCAGGCTCAGCAGGTGGCGGTAGAGCTGGGTGTGGTCGTTTTCGACGAAGGAGGGCATCGATTGCAAAAAGGTTTGCAGCGCGTTGGGGTCGGGGATGCGCTGGCGTTGCTCGGGGTCATGAAACGCCGCGAAGTCGGCAAACTCACTGCGCCGGCCTTCACGCACGGCCTCGGCCAGTTCGCCATGATGGTCGGTGAAAAACAGGAAGGGCTCGGCGGCATTTACCTCGTCGCCCATGAACAGCATCGGGATCATGGGGCACAGCAACAGCAGGGCGGTCGCCGCTTTCAGCGCCTCGGGCGAACACAGCTGGTGCAGGCGTTCGCCCAAGGCGCGGTTGCCGACCTGGTCGTGGTTTTGCAGGAACGCCACGAAGGCGCTGGGGGGTAAATCCGCACTGGGTTCGCCGCGGGCATGGCCATGGCGGGTGGTCTCGCCCTGATAGATAAACCCCTCGGCCAGGCAGCGCGCCAGCTTGGCGGTGGGCTGTTCGGCAAAGTCGCTGTAATAGGCGTCGGTTTCACCGGTGAGCAACACATGCAGCACGTTATGAAAGTCATCATTCCATTGCGCGTCAAAATCGTGCTGCAACAGGCTGGCCTGGTTCAGTTCGTTTTCCAGCATCAGCCACACGTGGCGCCCGCCGTCCACCTGCTGGCGTACCCGTTGCGCCAGTTCTTGCAGAAACCCGGGGTTGTCGATGGCGTGCACGGCATCCAGGCGCAGGCCGTCGAAGCGGTATTCAAGCAGCCACATCAAGGCGTTATCGAGGAAGAAATCCCGCACTTCACGGCGCTCGAAATCAATGCCAGCGCCCCAGGGCGTGTGCACGTCTTCCTGGAAGAAACCCTGGGCGTACTGGCCCAGGTAATTGCCATCGGGGCCGAAGTGGTTGTAGACCACATCGAGGATCACCGCCAAGCCGTGGCCATGGGCACTGTCGATCAGTTGCTTGAGTTGCTCGGGCGTGCCGTAGGTGGCGTGGGGCGCGTAGGGCAGTACGCCGTCATAGCCCCAATTGCGCTCGCCGGGAAATTGCGCCAGAGGCATCAATTCAATCGCGGTGACGCCCAGCTCGGCCAGGCGCGGCAGGTGTTTCTCGATGCCAGCGTAGCCGCCCATGGCACCGACGTGAAGCTCGTAGATGATCGCCGTGTGCCAGGGGCGGCCTTGCCACTGGCTGTGGCGCCATTCATAGGCGAGGGGGGCGACTACTCGGCTCCAGCCATGCACATCCAGCGCCTGGGCCCTGGAAGCAGGGTCGGGTACCGTGTTTTCGCCATCGATATTAAAGCGGTAGAGCGTGCCGGCAGGGCACGCGACTTCGACTTCGAACCAACCACCGGCCTGGGGCAGCATGACGATGGTTTTACCCTGTTCCAATTCAACGCTGACATAAAATGCGTCTGGCGCCCATAACGCAAAGCGCGTGCGGTGCGCGTCCAGCATGATTGCGCCGTGGGGCCAGGTTTCCAGAGTCCGTAACGGCATCTATGAAGACCTCCCTTAGTTGTTCCAATCGCTATTTGTTCGATTTCCCCAGGGCCTTGGCCACCAGTTGTTCGTAGAGTTCGGCGTAGGGTTCCACGGCCTGGCACCAGTTGAACGGCTGGGTCATGGCACGGCTGCGCATGGCATTGAGCAGACCGGGGAAGGCAAACACCTTGAAGGCGCGGCGCAGCGCCTCTTCGTAGCTTTGCACGGTGGATTCATTGAACAGGAAGCCGGTGACGCCATCCTCAATGGTGTCCGCCAGCCCGCCGGTGTTACGCGCCACTGGCAAAGAGCCGAAGCGTTGCGCATACATCTGGCTCAGGCCGCACGGCTCATAGCGTGACGGCATCAGCAGGAAATCGCTGCCGGCGAACATGCGGCGCGCATCAGTCTCATTGAAGCCGATGCGTACGCCCACCTGGCCTGGGAAGCGCAGTGCCAATTCGCGCATGGCCTGCTCTTCTTCCGGTTCGCCACGGCCGATGATCGCAATCTGGCCGCCGTTCTCGACGATGAAACTGGCGACGGCTTCGGTGAGGTCCAGGCCTTTCTGGTAGACCAGGCGCGAGACCACCGCGAACAGCGGGCCACTGGATGGCTGCAGCTCAAACAGCTCGCGCACATGGGCGGCGTTGATGGCCTTGCCTTCCCAGTCGCCGATATTGAAGTTGTGGATCAGATGCGTGTCGGTGGAGGTTTCCCAGCTTTCGTCGATACCGTTGGGAATGCCGCTGAGCAGCCCCTGTTGAGTCTTGCTGGCAAGGAAACCGTCCAGGCCACACCCGAATTCCGGGGTGGTGATCTCCTGGGCGTAAGTGGCGCTCACGGTGGTGATATGGCTGGAATACGCCATCCCCGCCTTGAGAAACGACATCTTGCCGTAGAACTCCATGCCTTCTTGCTGCAAGGCGTGGGGCGGAATGCCCAGCTCAGGCGTCGAGGCCAGGCTGACCACGCCCTGGTAGGCCAGGTTATGAATGGTGAACAGGGTGGGCGTACGTGACCCACGCCAGTGCATATACGCCGGAGCCAGGCCCGCAGGCCAGTCATGGGCGTGCACCAGGTCTGGGCACCAGTGGATTTGCGCGAGGTTGGCGGCCATGTCGGCGGCAGCCAGGCCCAGGCGGGCGAAGCGAATATGGTTGTCCGGCCAGTCGCGGCCGTTGTTGGCGCCGTATGGCGTGCCTTCGCGCTCATACAGTTCGGGGCAGATCAGCACATAGATGACCAGGCCATCCGCAAGGTCCATGCGCCCGATCTTGCACGGTGGCAACGCAGCGTGGCCGCCCAGTTCACCGACGATATGAATCGGGTTGTCGCTTTCCATCACTTGCGGGTAACCCGGGATCAGCACCCGCACATCATGCAGGTGGGCCATGGCGCGGGGCAGGGCAGCGGAAACGTCGCCCAGGCCACCGGTTTTCACCAGGTCCGCAAACTCGGAGGTGACAAACAAGACTTTCTTTCGATTCGGATTCTGACTCACGACCGGCCGCACAGTGTTGGGCAGGTCGGCCAAAGACTTAGGCCCTCCTGCCGGCTGACTAAAACGCTCTCCCTGAGTATCTACTGCGGCACTGATCATAATGCACTCCCATCTGTTGGTTGGCTAATGGCCCGCTGCCATCAGCTCCGAGTGACCGCATCCTGCGGCCAGGCACACGAGCGCTATACAAGCTGGCAAGGCGTATGCCAGTTGTAACGTCGGCTTAAAAAGATTGGATGAGCGGGCATTCGGCTTGAAGCGCGCGTGCTCGCCCTTACCTAAAACTTGACCAGCGGCAGGTTTCGAAAGTTTAGATTTTTTGCGGGGTTTTTGTTTTGGAACGGACCCATCGGTCATGAGTCTAGGACAGATCCCAGCGCCTGCTGGGTTTTCATGCAGATTTTGTAGGACAAAAAACTTTTAACGATATGCCACCCTGCCTCTGTAGGAGCGAGCTTGCTCGCGAAAAACCAGAGAGCGCCGCGTAAAACCAGAATGCCCGCGTTATCGTCGGCGTTTATCGCGAGCAAGCAAGATTGCACTTTAATGGTGCGTCAGCTGAGCCCGCGAATGGGCACACCGCTGGCCCAAGCCTGGATATCGTCGATCATCTGCTGATAGAACTGCCGGTAATTCTGCTCGCTCACATACCCCACGTGTGGCGTAGCCAGCACATTGGGCAAGCGGCGAAACGGATGGTCAGCCGGCAGCGGTTCCTCGGCATACACATCCAGCGCTGCCCCGGCCAGGCGACCGCTGCGTAACGCGTGCACCAGCGCCTGCTCATCCACAATCGGCCCGCGCGCGGTGTTCACCAGCCGCGCGCTGGGTTTCATCCAGGCCAAGGCTTGCGCATCCACCAGGCCACGGCTGCGCTCGCTGAGCACCAGGTGGATGGTCAGGATATCCGCCTGCTCAAACAGCTCGCGCTTGCTGACCCAGGTCACCCCCGACTCCGCCGCACGTTCAGGCGTGAGGTTCTCACTCCAGGCAATCACCCGCATGCCAAACACCTGGGCGAACTTTGCGACTTTCTGGCCAATACTGCCCAACCCCAGAATGCCCAGGGTCTTGCCGTGCAGGTCGCCGCCCAGGCCGACCTGCCATCCACCTGCGCGCAGCGAGTTGGCTTCGGCGAGCAGGTTGCGCGTAGAGGCCATGATCAAGGCCCAGGTCAGTTCCGGGGCGGCGTACTTATAACTGTCGGTGCCGCACACCTGAATGCCCAGGGCCTTGGCTGCGGAAAGATCGATGGCGGCATTGCGCATGCCGCCGGTCACCAGCAATTTGAGCTTGGGCAGCCCTTGCAGCAGCGCCTTGTCAAAGGTCGAGCGTTCGCGCATCAGGCAAATCACCTCGAACCCTTTCAAACGCTCGATCATGGTGGCGGTATCGGCGGGGTAGTCGTGGAGAAAATGCACCTTGCCTACGCTGTCCAGTGTCGACCAATCCACCACCTCACTGGCCACGCTTTGCCAATCATCCAACACTGCGATCTGTATCGACATGCACGCGGGCCTCGAAAAGGTGGAATTAAAGGGCCTTCAACCCCTGTAACAGGGCTTTATGAAACTGTTCAGGTTCTTCCATCTGCGGTGCATGGCCCAGGCCGGGGAATTCCACCAACGTGGCGCGGGGAATCAGCTTGGCCACCTGCTTGCCCAGCACCTCGTAATGACCGATTTTGGCCTTGACCGCCGGCGGCGCCACATCTTTGCCGATGGCGGTGGTGTCGCTGGTGCCGATCAGCAGCAGGGTGGGCACCTGCAAGTCCTTGAACTCGTAGTACACCGGTTGGGTGAAGATCATGTCGTAAATCAACGCCGAGTTCCAGGCAACCTGCAGATGCCCCGGGCCTTTGTTCAGGCCGGCGAGCATGTCCACCCAGCGCTCGTATTCAGGTTTCCAGCGTCCGCCGTAATAGGTTGTGCGCTCATAGTTGCGTACACCGTCGGCGCTCAGCTTCAGCTCGCGCTGATACCACTGGTCGACGCTCTGGTAAGGCACGCCGAGGGCTTTCCAGTCTTCCAGGCCGATGGGGTTCACCAAACCAAGCTGTTCGGTTTGCTGGGGGTACATCAGCGCATAGCGCGTGGCGAGCATGCCGCCGGTGGAATGGCCGATCACCGTGGCCTTTTGAATGCCGAGCTTTTCCAGCAGTTGATGGGTGTTGGTCGCCAGTTGCTGAAAGCTGTACTGGTAATGGTCGGGCTTGCTGGAGGAGCAAAAACCTATCTGGTCCGGGGCGATGACGCGGTAACCGGCGTCACTCAGCGCCTTGATCGAACCTTCCCAGGTGGCACCGCAGAAGTTCTTGCCGTGCATCAGCACCACGCTGCGACCGTTTGGAGTGCCGGTGGCGGGTACGTCCATGTAGCCCATTTGCAGGGATTTGCCTTGGGATTGGAAGCTGAAATGTTGGAGAGGGTGAGGGTATTGGAAGCCTTGGAGTTCAGGGCCGTAGACGCGACCTTCGCTGGAGGCGAACACGTAGGAGGCGCTGAGGCTCAGTAGGGTAGCGATGGATAGGGCGCGGACTGAAGTCATGGGCGGGGTTCCGAATGGAGTAATCGGATGCTGTCGGGAGGGGATTAAGTGAAAATTAACATCTAGCAGCAGGGCTGTGGACGGGCAAGTCGTTGGCGTCCGCTTTGAGGCGTAACTGCTTTAATGCTCCCGGAATTTATCGGGGCTAGGGACGAACCCATAAATAGAATAGATTCGTCCCTTTTCATCACTCCGGCTAATCTTCGTATTTAAACTGGTCTATAGCTACCGCATTAAAAGTATTGCTGGGAACATTGGCGAACCATGCCGTTACCCCCGAGGCCAGATTGGTCGTCCAAAAGAACTCAATCCCAAATTCTTCACGCTGACGTGAGCGCGACCAATAGTAATTATTTGCCATTGGCCAACGACCAGCATACTGCTCTTGCATTAACTTTTGTTGCTCAAGATAAGGCAATGACATGTTTCTATCAACGGCACTGTTAAACATTTGATCGAACGTTCCCGAGCCATTGTTGTAAACCCAGATCACGTTTTCAATCGAGGCAGTAACTGTCCTGACCTGTGGCGGACTTGACGAGTCGGTAATGCTGATAATCGCTACCCCATTACCCCGTGTTGAGACCGCTCCATTTGCATCGACAGCGGCCACATTACTTTTACTGGACGAGAAACGATAGGGCGCGGTGCCGCCTGATACGTTCACGTGTGTCGTATTGCGTGACGTGCTGGTAGCGACAATGTTGGGGTAATCTCCCAACCTATACATATACGAACTGTGCCTGATTCTGTCTGGCCAGACGATAAGTGTATTACCGAGAGCAAGGGTGTATTGGGTGCTGGGGAAAGCCACTGCACGGCTTTTGTCGTTAATGCGGTTATAAGCCGCCCAGAATTTGACCGTGATCTGGCTGTTATTCGGCACCCTGGCCAACCAACTACGCAGCACTGCTTGATCTTTCAATCCATTCGCAGCCTCCGTGGCGTTAATCGCCTTGCCCTCGAACACGGTTAAATCTTCAATTCCCTCAGCGCTCAACACCATCCACGTCAGTTGATCTTCATCGCTCAAAGGCCATTTACTTACTGACCCCTTGGCGTCGCCAGCAAAACTCGCCAGGTCCAGCGTGTCTCCGTCGTTGACATTGTTGACGAGTGGCTGCGGTAAGTCTGCCGCCGGAATCGCATTGACCCACACCGTCTGCACCTGTGACGGAATCGGGTCAGGCACCCCTGTGCGCGCCACGGAATATGTCAGGCATACCGTACTGTACACGCTGCGATGCAAGACTTTATCAGCGGTGAGATTGAACACCACGGTGCCGCCATCCAACCCAGGCAGACCAGCCGAATGACTGCTGCCGTCGGCAAAAGTCCATACAAGCGTGATGAAATCTCGGCCACTCATACCGGTATACCGTACGGTCACCGTCGTATTGTGTTCAATTGGCAGCGGGTCGACTGTCACATTCGGCCCGGTATCGGTGGTGCCATTGATAAAGGGGTGCGGCAAATCTCCTGATAGTGCCTGAATGGTGTACGTGCGTTGACGGAAGTGCACTGCATTGGTTTTGTTGGTACTACGATCAAAACTGGCCCAGAAATCGATGGTCAGCGTCGATCCATCCTTGAGCCTGCGCAGATCCGGCGGCGTGGGAGGCATGATGCCCAGACTCTCGCCCTCAGGCGTTACTAGGTTCTGGCTGTAGGTATCCTCAATGTAAGTCGTGTCATCGTCGTAGATACCTTCATATCTCATCCATATCCGCTGAAACCGGTGAATGAAGAGCCAGCTATAGATCAGGGTGCGCTCCTGGCCAGTGAGCTGGGAAACCACCAGTACCGGGCTATCATGCCCTTCGATGGTGGGGATCGGTAGGGTGGTCAGGGGCAGTAACAGCAGATCCAGTATGGGCGACGGTATTTTCCGTGTGCCACGCAGCACAAAGTACTGCACGGTAATCAAGCGACCTTCGGAAAGAATGTTAGCGCCTACCACTTCGCGCGGTACGTCAAAGTGCAACGTTCTTGAGGTGTTGCCATCCTGAGTGTCTTCATAAGTGCCAATGCCCGGTATGCCACTGAACAGTGCCATGATACGGTCACTGGGCGACATGTTCAGGAACGATACTTCAATCGTCGCTCCGGTTGTTGCGGCCTCCGGCCTTAGTTGGTCTGGGTGTCGTGAGGCTTCAAGCACTTCCGGCCTCGGCAGTACACCTATTGCTTTACCCACTGTTACGTCAAGTGTCTCAGAGCGCAGTGTTTGGCCGCTGCGTATGAGGGAATAGCTCAAGCGAATGACGCCGTTGTTATTCAAGTCGACATACTTGCGATCTACCGGAAACGAAATCTCTCCTCTTACAACAACGTTAATTGTGTCGCCCGTGCTGCCCTCTGCACCAGAGCCTACCCAGCGCCACACGACAGTGTCACCTGGTAGAAAGGCATAGGGCAGAGTGACATTGGCCTGGAAGATTACATCGGCCGGATTGAGGTTGTCATTTTCATCTACGCCTTCAATCTGCGGCGCGGGCAGGTCGGCGCGACGTTCGCCTATTTCTACTATCAGGTGCTCGGATTCACGCACCGTCAGCACATCGGCTTCCTGTATCGTGTTCACACCATCGTTGACGCGATAAAAGACGTCGATCGGCCCGAGCCCGACGAACTGTGCGAAATTTGCGGGTGTCACAATCCGAAAGCGTGTGGGCGGTGGTGGGGCACCCGCCTGCTGGGTTTGTTCATAAAACACCAGGCCGCCGCCGGGTTGGTGCGCCTCAAAGCGCAAGGTGACGGGATAGTTCGGATTGTAAGGCATGAAGACCGGGAAGTTGACTTTGAGGTAAGGCGCGGCCGGATCGATCAAGCCGCCTTCGTTTTCCTCGATTTCAACCGCAGGCATGTTGGAAACAGTACCAAAAACTGTGACAGACAGACCTGCGGAATAGCCAATCTCAGTGCCCAACGGGAATTGCAGCTTGTAGGAAATTCTCATCGAGCCGTTGATCAGGTCTTCGAGGATGCTGTTCTCGACGGTGGTATATGCCGAACGCCCGGGCCGGGCGGCAAACGCTGGCAATGTGAGGGTGACTTTCGTTTTATCTGCGCGTGTGCCCTCGATGGTGGCTACGATCTGAGCGCCTGCTGGCGTTGGGGCGCCATTCGAGAGTCGTGTGGGCACAATCACTTCGAGTTCGAAGTGACTCTGTGCGTACTGATCGAAATCGACGTTATTATTGTCTACTCCATCCACCAAGAAGTGGGGGCGCATGAATGCGTTTGGATCCAGGTTGCTTTTCAGGTTTACGACCTCAGACCACTGCTGCACTTCCCCTGAGAAGTTCAGCACCAAGTCATAGATCCGGAATCGGATACTCAGCAGGCCGCTACCGCCCAAGGTGATGACATCCGGCGGGACAAACACCTCGATAGGCGTGAGTCCCTCAGCCTGATCTGCGTCCAACGACAGCTCCACCAAATGGCCGTTCCAATACAACTCGATGGTGTCGCCTACAAATGCTTCTGGGTAGTGATCAATGGGAATGAGCACACCCTCTTTTGCGCGGTCGCTGTCGAGTTCGGCATCTGGGCCACTCAGGTCCTCAGGCAGGTGAAGGACCAGCGCCGAATGGTAGGGGAGGCCTGGGTCCTGATCCACGCCACCTGGCCGGGTATCTTTCAAAAACCAGGTTTGTTCCTCCGATGTGATTTCAGTGCCAGACCCGCTACGCCTGACCAGGCCATAGCAGGGGAACACACTACCTAACGGTACATGCTCGCGTAGTACCGACAGTTGGTAGCGTGTCTGCGTTTCCTGACCAGCAAAAATTTCCCCCCAGGAGACCGGAAAACGCCGATCTCCCATATACCATTCGTAAGTATCGCCGACTTGCTTCTGGGTCCAGCTCTCGAAGGTAATCAACAAACGGTTTTCGAGGCTGCGTATACCAACCCCTACATCAGCAAGGAGTTCGGGAAGGGGGCGTACCGTGTTGTCGTTGTAGGGCGGCGGCTCCAGGTCTGCGATGCGTGGTGGGTGCAGGATGGGTGGGCTGGCTGAGCGTTTATCGGACATGGGGGTGACCCTTCAGGCGGATTTGAGAAAACGTGCCAAACAGGGCCAGCAAATATGAGAAGGTGATAACCGTCTAGCTGTGAGAAATGACAGTGGCGACGGGCGGTCAACTACCGAGTAATAAGCGCCAGCACGCCATAACGCACGCCCTTGGCCAGGGTCACCAGCAGCAAGAACCGCCACCACGGCTCACGCATCACCCCAGCCACCAATGTCAACGGGTCACCAATAATCGGCACCCAACTGAGCAACAACGTCCAGTGCCCCCAGCGCGCGTAATGGCCGCGAGCCTTGTCCAACTGCCTGGCGCTGACCGGAAACCAGCGGCGGTCCTTGAAACGTTCCACCGAGCGCCCCAGCAGCCAATTGACCAGCGAGCCCAGCACGTTGCCCAAAGTCGCGATGCCCAGCAGCAGCCATAGGTTGTAATGCCCGCTGAGCAGCAGGCCCACCAACACGGCTTCCGATTGCAAGGGCAATAACGTCGCGGCGCCAAATGCCGCGACGAACAGCCCCAGGTAACCCATCAACACCGGTCAGTGAGCCGGGTAGTCCGCTACCACCACGTCCTTGCCCTCACGGGTAAGGCCTATGACTTGATAGGCCTCGCTGCGTCCGTCCACTTCCATGCCTGGCGAGCCCAAAGGCATGCCCGGTGCGGCAAGGCCCAGCAGGTCGTTGCGCTTGCGCAGGGCCCAGACCTGTTCGGCGGGTACGTGGCCTTCGACGAATTTGCCGTCGATGACCGCGGTGTGGCACGAGCCAAGGCGTGGCGCGACGCCCAGGCGTTGTTTCACCGCGCTCATGTCGGCTTCAACGTGGTCGTTGACCTTGAATCCGTTGCTTTCCAAATGGCTGATCCATTTTTTGCAGCAGCCGCAGTTGGCGTCGCGGTGGACGTCGATGGGGATCAACTCGGCAGCCTGGGCCAGGGTGGTGGTGAACAGGGCACTGAGCAGTGCCAGGCGCAATGGGGTTTTCATCGTGGGTCTCACTGAAGGCGCGGCAATAAGCCGGGCATTCTCCCTGCTTTTGCAGGCATGTTTACAATGTGACGCCGTTGTAATGTTTCTAAATTATACGAAGCCCTGGTTTTCCAGCCTGTGCTTGAGCCGGTCCAGCGCAATCCCCGACAACGCGACCATGCGCTCATGCAAAGACGCCAGTTGCAGTTCGGTCTCGTAAGTCAGCACCCGCTTAAACAACGTACCGCGCGGATGAGCGCGCAAGCAGTAATGGATGCAACCGTCAACCGCCAGGGAGGTGAACACGGTCTTGAACTCGCTGGGGCGGCGGGCGATTTGTACGCGGTAACTCATGGGGACGCGTATGCCCAGCAGGTCGATGATTTCGGTAAAACGCGTGCCGACCGGTAATGAGCCGGTGGTGCCGGTGTCGGCGCTGAGGGAGGTGGGGTGCCACTCGTGCCAGCGGTCCGGCTGGGTGACATAGTCATAAACCGCCTCGATCGGCGCCTGGATGAAGCGCTCCTGACTGATCTGCTCCAAGCGGACCGAATGCTCAGTCGCGTGCATGACACACCTCCTGTGTGGCGGTTTTTACACTAGGAGCTGTGAGAGTAGCCTGACTCCCGCGCTTTGCACGGGAGTATTCAGACCGTTGATCAACACCCCTCAAGGCGACCCTCCACGGTTCTCCTCAGTCAAAACCCTGATGAGGAGGAGGGGCGACCTAGGCGAGTGAAAATACTCTTTTGTGCTGATTGCCCCCCCAGCGCGTGGTGAACTTCGCCGTTATAGAAAGCGGTACGCGCATATCCTGTCAGATGATCACGGCCGTTGCCGCCATTGAGCACGTTGTTACCGGTGCCAGCGTAGAGGCTGTCGTCGCCGTCGCCACCGTCCAGGAAGTTTTGCTTATTCGCGTTGCCAACCCCTGCGTAGAGTCGGTCGTTGCCCTCGTTGCCGAATAGTAACGTGTTGCCCTGACCACCCAAGATCAGGTCGTCTCCGTCATTGCCTTCGGCATAACCGTCGTTGCCGCCCAAGATCAGGTTATCGTTACCCGCTCCACCAAAGAGCGCAGAAATGCCTCCTCCCGCCTGGATGAAGTCGTGGCCGCGGCCGCCATCGACTTGCAGAACATGCTTGACGTCATCATCTACGATCACCCTGTCATCGCCACCGTTGGCTTTGATCCAGAGGCTTTGCTCCGGCCCTTGTGGTGCTTTGGCATCGAGCAGGTAGGACGTGCCATTGATGATGAACTGCAGCTTGTCTCCTGGCCAACTACGCACATGGATGCGATCGGCATCATCACCGGTTTCTACCACAAGCCGGCTGGAGACAATTTTTGGCTTTTCAGCGTCCTTGGTGTTCCACGTAATTTCGCGGCTGAAGGTCACGCCACTTTTCTCCAGCAACCGATGCGTTCGCACGTTTTTGGCCCCTGGCGTCAGGTCGGAGGGCGGATCGTAAGGCGACGGGTCGTTTTTTTTCGGTTCGATGGAAGGCGTGGAATGTCGTGTTACCACTGGGTAAGTGAGAGGAGATAGCATTAGGTGTCCTTCGGTTGATCGTAGAAAGTCTGACGGTGCGTCATGACTACTCTTGCGTGGAAGACCGGCCGAAAGAGTTCCTGGGGGTGAAGGTAGGATGTGATACAAAGCGTTTGTACCGAGCCTGTATCGGCGACCGGCCAGATCCCGTTTTACTGGCCACGGGTAGCAGGCTGACTATGCAGTTGGTCTCTGCGGTAAGCCCCGGGCTGTTGCCCGGTGATCTTGCGAAATGCCCGGGTAAACGCCGCCACCGACTGATACCCGGCCGCCAGCGACACCTCGGCCACGGTCTGGTCCGCCTTGAGCAACCCACAGGCGTGGCGCATGCGGATCATCAGCAGCACTTGCCCGGGTGACTGCCCGCACAATTCGCTGAAGCGCTTGAAAAACGCCGAGCGCGACAACCCCGTGCAGGCCGCCATGCTTTCCAGGCTCCAGGGCTCAGCGGGGCGGGCGATCAATTGCTCCAGCAAATGCGCGAACGCAGGTGCCCGGCCTAGCGCCGCCAGGCCGCCAAGCTCGGTGTTGTCGAGCACTTGCTGGCGCAACACGTATAGGAACAACAGGTGGCACAGGCGCTCAAGCAGCGCGGAAGAGGGCGCTGGCGTGCGTGCGCATTCTTGCAGGATCAGTTCGAACAGGTTGCGTGCAGCCATCAGCGACGGGTCGCCGGCGCGCAGGATGATCCAGCTGGGCAGGGTGTCGACGATCAGTGTCGACAAGCCGGATTGGAAGTGAAAGAAACCGCAGACTAATCCCACACCGTCGGTGGCCGTACTATCGAGGGGCAGCATTGCGCGGCGTGGGCCCTCCTGGGCGCCGGCTGCCGTGGCTTGGCCGGACAGGCGAAAAGCGAAGTCACGCAGCAGAAACACCGCGTCACCATTATTCAGGTGTTGTGGCCTTGGATCGCCGTCGATATGCAGCCAGCATTCGCCCTGCACGATCAAGTGGAAGCTCGCCTGTGCCAGGCCGTGGGTGCTCGCGTGCCAGTCACCGCAATAGCGGCCGACGTGAAACAAGCTGGTGTTGAGTTCGAGGCTATCTAATAACCAATCGACAAGGACGCTGGACGAATTCATCTAATGGAAAGACTCAAGAGCAAGTAATCGCTACTTTAGCCTATTGAGCGCTTTTTTTAGAACCAACAGACTGGGGCATTCGAACCCAACAGGAGTCCACTTCATGTCCCGCGTACCGCTGCTCACCCCCGAAACTGCCCCGCAAGCCGCCAAACCCTTCCTGGAAAACGCGCTCAAAGGCTCGGGTTTTATTCCTAACCTGCTGGGGGTACTGGCCAACGCACCGGCTGCGCTGGAAACCTACATCACCGTCTCCGGCTTGAATGCCAAGGCCGAGCTGGGCCTGGCCGACCGTGAAGTGGTGCAGTTGATTGCCGCCACCAGCCACGGTTGTGATTTCTGCGTCGCCGGGCACACCGCAGTTGCTCGCAACAAAGCCAAGCTGCCGGAGGAGGTGATCGAGGCCCTGCGTCGCCGCGGTGAATTGCCTGACGCACGCTATGAGACACTCGCCGCCTTTACCCGAGAAGTGATCGCCACCCGTGGGGGTGTGAGTGATGCGGGCTTTGAGGCATTCCGCGCTGCCGGCTACACCGACGGCCACGCGCTGGAAGTCATCCTGGGTGTCAGCCTGGCAACCCTGTGCAACTTCGCTAACGTGTTTGCCCGCACCCCGCTGAACCCGGAACTGGCGCAATACCGTTGGGAAAAACCGGCCAACTGATTCGGCGTTGGCCCACCTGCTGTAAAAGGAGAGACATGAATGCTTGACCCAATCTTGAGCCGTTGGCTCGATGTTCAAGCGCAGGCCCTGGACGTGGGCAGTTGCGATCCACAGGAAGTGCTGCCACGGCTGGCAGAAGCCAATATTCTGAAAATCGGCGTGCCCACTCAACTGGGCGGCCTGGGCGGTGATGTGGCGGGGGCGGTCGAGGCGATTGCCAATGTGGCCAGCCATTCCCTGGCGGCGGCGTTTGTGTGTTGGGGCCAGCGCTCGTTTATCGAGTACTTGCTGCAGAGCCCCAATCAGCGCCTGCGCGAGCAACTGATGCCAGACCTGCTCAGCGGCAAGTTGGCCGGGGCCACCGGGCTGTCGAATGCGATGAAGTTTCTGTCGGGTATCGAAACGTTGCAGATCAGCGCCGAGCCCAACGACCACGGTTGGACCCTCAACGGCCGCCTGCATTGGGTGACCAACTTGCGCAAGAATGGCTTTGTCGCTGCAGCGGCCATCGAGCATGCGGGCGGCGGCGCGCCGTTTATCCTGGCGATTCCGGATTCGGTGGCCGGGTTGCAGCGTTCACGCGACCTGGAGCTGCTCGGGCTGCAATCGAGCAACACCGCAGCGCTTAGCCTGGAAGGCGTGGAGCTGAGTCGCGAGTGGTTGCTGCACGAGGATGCGCGCAAGTTCTTGCCAGCGGTACGCCCGGCGTTCCTGGGCTTGCAGTGCGGCATGTCGATTGGCTTGGCCCGGCGTTCGCTAGCCGAAGTGGCTCACCATTTGGGTGCCAGTCGCACCGTACTGCGCGAAGAGTTGGAAGCCCTGCGCGTGACCCTGGATCACCTGGTCAGCAAGCTTAAAAACGGGCTGTTGGCCGGGCGTTTTACCGCCGAGCCTATACCGCTGTTCAAGCTG
Source organism: Pseudomonas sp. FJ2-5-13 (assembly GCF_029201605.1). NCBI lineage: Bacteria > Pseudomonadati > Pseudomonadota > Gammaproteobacteria > Pseudomonadales > Pseudomonadaceae > Pseudomonas > Pseudomonas sp. FJ2-5-13. Next base: position 3,152,652 of record NZ_CP104045.1, on the reverse strand, counting down.
CGCATCGCCTTGGCCGAAACCGCCGCCAGCGCCGTGCAGCTTGAACTGCAAGCCAGCGGTGGCAAGGCTTATTTGACCGCCCACGGCAGCGGCTTTGCCCGGCGCTGGCGCGAGTCGGCCTTTGTGCCGATCGTAACGCCCAGCCTGGTGCAACTGCGTACCGAGCTGCATCGCCAGGCCAATCTATGAGCCAGGCGGTCTTGACGGCCCAGGGCATTTGCCTGGGGTATGAGAGTGGACCCGTGCTGCAAGGCTTCGACTTGCATTTGCAACCGGGCGAAGTGGTGTCGATCCTGGGCCCTAGCGGCGTGGGCAAATCCAGCCTGCTGCGGGTGCTGGCCGGCTTGCAGGCACCTCAATCTGGCCGTGTGCAGGTATTGGGCGAGCCATTGAGCGGCCCGCATCCGCGCGTGGTGGTGGCTTTTCAAGACCCGAGCCTGCTGCCTTGGCTGACCCTGGAAAAGAACGTTGCCTTCGGCCTGGATTTCGCCCGCCAACCGCACTTGAGTGTTGAAGAGCGCCGCCGGCGTGTCGACCACGCCATTGCGGCGGTAGGGCTGGAACCTGCGCGCCAGCAGTTCCCGGCGCAGTTGTCCGGTGGCATGGCCCAGCGCACGGCATTGGCTCGTTGCCTGGCGCGTCAGCCGCAAGTGTTGCTGCTTGACGAACCCTTCGGCGCGCTGGATGAAGTGACGCGCGCCGATATGCAGCACCTGTTGCTCAAGGTCAATCGTGAGCAAGGTTCGGCGGCCGTATTGATCACCCACGACATCGACGAAGCACTGCTGCTGTCCGATCGCATCCTGCTACTGGGTAACCGCCCGGCGCGGACGCTGGGCGAGTGGGCTATTGATTTGCCGCACCCTCGGGAAGAACAGGTCGAGGCCATCGGCGCGCTGCGTATCGAGATTTTGAAAACCTTACGGCAGGCGAGCCGCCCTCAACCCAACCCCCTTGAACAACAGGAGTTTACCCATGTGTCTGGATGACCTGACCCACTCGCGCCGTGACTTTCTAAAGCTTTCCGCTGTGCTCAGTGCCGCCGGCGCCTTGCCTCTGCTGAGCAGCTTGCAGGCGCGTGCCGCCAACGAGCCCGACGCGCCGGTGCGCATTGGCTATCTACCTATCACTGACGCCACGCCACTGCTGGTGGCCCACAACAACGGCCTGTTCGAAGCCGAAGGCATCAAGGCCGAGCGCCCGGTGTTGTTGCGCAGTTGGGCCCAGGTCATCGAGGCGTTTATCTCCGGCCAGGTCAACGTCATACACCTGTTGTCGCCGATGACCGTATGGGCGCGCTATGGCAGTAAGGTGCCAGCCAAAGTTGTGGCGTGGAACCATGTGGGCGGTTCAGGCTTGACTGTATCGCCAGGCATTACCGACGTGAAGCAACTGGGCGGCAAGTCGGTGGCGATTCCGTTTTGGTACTCGATCCATAACGTGGTGGTGCAGCAACTGTTCCGCGATAACGGCCTCACACCGGTCACTCGCGCCACTGGCAGCTCGATTGCCGCCAATGAGGTCAACTTGATCGTGTTGCCGCCCTCGGACATGCCTCCGGCTTTGGCCAGCAAACGCATCGACGGCTACATTGTCGCCGAACCGTTCAACGCCCTGGCAGAAAACCTCAAGGTCGGTCGCGTGCAGCGCTTCACTGGCGACGTGTGGCGTAACCATGCCTGCTGTGTGGTGTTCATGCACGAGCACGACCTGGCCAACCGTCCGGAGTGGTCGCAGAAGGTGGTGAACGCCATCGTCAAGGCCCAGGTGTGGACCCGCGAGAACCGCGAAGAGGCGGTGAAGCTGCTGTCCAAGGATGGCCCGAACCGTTACACGCCTCATACCCAATCGGTGTTGAGCAAAGTCCTGGCGCCGGCGGCCAGCGATCACGCAGGCTATGTTGCCGACGGCGCGATCCAGCATGCCAAATGGGACGAGCATCGCATCGACTTCCAACCGTACCCTTTCCCCAGCTACACCGAAGAACTGGTGCGGCGCTTGAAGGACACCTTGATCGAAGGCGACAAAAAATTCCTCGCAGACCTGGACCCAGCCTTCGTGGCCAAGGACCTGGTGGACGACCGCTTCGTGCGCAAGGCGATCGAAGCCGTGGGCGGCATGCAGACCTTCGGTTTGCCGGACGGCTATGAGCGGCACGAGGAGATCGGCGTTTGAACAACAGCAGAATCCCCGGCTGGTGGCTGGGGCTGAGTGGCTTGGCGGGGTTGTTGGTGCTGTGGTGGCTGGGCGTGAAAGTCTTTGGCGAGGCCGATGGCTTGTCGGCGCGCTTTTCCCTGGCGGCCACCGCCAGCAGCTTGTGGGAATTGCTCGGGCGCGGTGAGTTGTACCTGCATATCGCCGTGAGCCTGAAGCGTATTTTTGTCGGGTTGTTTCTCGCGTTGTTGGTGGGCGTACCGCTCGGTTTGCTGGTGGGCAGTTCGCGTAACCTGGAGGCGGCGACCACGCCGGCGTTTCAGTTTCTGCGGATGATTTCGCCTCTGTCCTGGATGCCGATCGTGGTGATGCTGATGGGCGTGGGCGACCAGCCAATCTACTTCCTGCTGGCCTTTGCCGCCGTCTGGCCGATCATGCTCAACACCGCGGCGGGCGTACGTCAGCTCGACCCGCGTTGGTTGCAGTTAAGCAAGAGCTTGAGTGCCACGCGTTGGGAGACGTTACGCCGGGTGGTCATTCCAGGCGTGGTGGGGCATGTGCTGACCGGCGTACGCTTGGCCATCGGTATCCTGTGGATCGTGCTGGTGCCGTGCGAAATGCTTGGGGTCAGTGCGGGGCTGGGGTATTACATCCTCGACACCCGTGATCGGCTCGCTTACTCGGAGTTGATGGCGATGGTGGTGGTGATCGGGGTGCTGGGGTTTGCGCTGGACGCGTTTGCGCGTGGGTTGCACCAGCGGTGGGTGCATGGCGGTTGATGGCTTGAACGTCGCCATGTGAAGCAGTCGACGTGCCACGTTGTTGGGGCGCGAGCCCCAACGGTTTACCCGGTGCTTACGCTTTTATGTCAATCTGCAAATCGCCGACAGTGTCATCTCTACCCGATATTCTCACTGAGGTGTCACGGGTAGCGCCCGCTTTACGGCCCCCACTGTGGGCGATATCCGATTTTTGATAGACGCCAATACCGATGCCACCGGTTAACTCCGCGATACCATAAACACCCTCGGCGGTATTCATATGCGAGCGGCCTACCAACACCACGGATTTTCCGCCGAGTTCATTTTTCATTATCTGCCTGGCACCGTAATAGTTCACTTCCTCAAGACGTTGCTTGGACAATGCCAGATACTCGGGGGAATTTTTATCAAGTTTACTCAGGCCTTCGAAATAGCCAGGCGTATCGGAGTGCCTTGTCAAAAACTTGTGCTCAAGCGGCAGTAATTCGATTGCATATTTTTCGGCTTCTGTTATCAGTTCCTCATAGATTTTTTCACCCCCGGGTCGTCGCTTCAGAGCGTGTCGGAACGAACGATCGTCTAGCAGGCCATACGGGTCGAGTGTCGTACCTTCCAGGTAAATGGCGCTGACGCCCTTTTCATGGAATGTTTTCATTCCGTCGCGTAGTGCAATCAGGCCTGCAACTTCAGTGTGATCTTCTCCCAGCACCAGTACATCGGTATTTTCCAACGCCTTTTCAAATGTCTGGTTGGGCGTCAGTGCATCCTCGATATCAGGCACTGTTGCAGCGCGCGGCCTCTCGCCCTTGGCCGCGTCTTGTAAATAACCGTTTTTCTCCAATACGAACTTTTCCCGTGTCTGTTTAATTCTATTGGGTGTGAAATGATCCAGGACCAGATAACCGTTCGTACTGCGGCTCGTCGCGTATTCGTCCTCGGGTAGCGGCACTCTCTTGACGGCCTTGGAGGGGCGAGACGCCCTGCTTAGTGGGTTATGACGTACACCATTGCGGCTGCTCGTAGTCGTATCATGCAGGTTAGGCGAGGGCGGCATCAGTAGATCCGCCGGGGAAAACTCCCTGGCCGCGCCGTAGGGCTTTTGTGTCATCGCATCGTAGGCATACCATTTGCCGTTGTGCTTGATGGCCGAACCTTGCACCTGTTGCTCACCGACTTTGAACAAGCCCGTCGCCGCAGCTTCATAGCGCTTGCTCGCTTTAACCAGCTCACCGCCTGTGGCCATGCCGCGCATTCGTTGAACACCCGTGCGGGCGGCGCTTGCACCTTCCATCAGTACTTTGCCCGCGCCTAACGCCACGTCACCTAGCCCACCCAGCGGGTTGAATGCGCTGAAGGCGGTCGCCCCAATGATTCGGCCGCTGCGGGCGACTTTGGCGACCGCATTGCCGGTTTTGCCGGCGGCTTTTGCCAACTTTCCGACCATGGCCACGCCCGCAGTGAGGAAGCCGAACAAATCGAACGCCAAGTCTATGGCTCCGTCCTTTATGTTGCCGTTGCGAAAATTGGCAATGGCCGATCTGAGGGGGATAAGATCCAGCAAAAATTCGCCTATCGTGGTGAGAGTGTCACGCTGTTGTTCCCTGGCCGTTCTGCCTTCGGCCAGGCGCCTGACGGCGTCACTGTCGATCCCCAGCCCCTTCACGACCGTTTCTGCCACCTCCTGAATTCGATGGTTTTGGAAGTGGTTCTGATTACTGCCGTGATACAGCGGTTTCTCTTGCTCGAAAGAGGTATTGGCTGGATTAGGAGAATACTCCTCGACCCTGATGACTTCGTCCGAGAAAGTGACGGGTTTGTGGTCGGCTGGGTGTGATCCAGTTTTTTGAATGGTGCCTTTCTCGGTGTCAAACAAGTACGACTGCTTTTTCCCATTGAGCTCGGTTTGCACTCGAATCGTGGCGCTCGAATGGAACAGATTTTCACCGACAAATGGAATGTAAGAGACCCTGTAGGAATTTTCTTTGAAGAACCGGATTTTGCCGTAGTTAAGTTGGGTTCGGTCCTCCAGAGGCAAGTGCGTGATAGCGTTCATCACCAGATCTTTCTTGATGTCTTTGTAAAGGTTGGTGACCTCGGTGAATTTTTTGTTGAACTCGCTCACAACGTTATATTGAGCTTTATCACGAGTGAGCGCGACAAAGTCGTCAAATGTTTGCTTGCTGATTGTGGCGCCATCCGTGCGTTGCCAATACTCATCGAGTTTCATCCCCTCCATGGTGAGGTCCAGCAGCGAATGGGCGGGGCCGAATCGAGGGCCGATGGATTCAGGCCCGTAGTTGATGCGCAGGCATTTCTGTTCAAAGTCGATATCATCGCCGAATTTCTCTTTGAGCAGAGCCAATGCCATTGCCCTTCGATTGGGCATCGGTGTTTCAAGCCGTTCGGACATGACTTTCAAAGCATCCAGTTGCCGGTTGAACACGGTACGGGCGTATTCGATGTTCTCTTGGGTGTAATCCCCACTTGGGTCGACATGGGTAATTTGATTGGCGACGGCCCAGTCCATCAGCACCGCTTTCTGTACCGCTTCGCTGGCCGGTGGTGTGTCTTCGGCAGCCAGCATGACTTCACCGAAACTCATCGACGCAACCTTGCCAGGCGTTTGTGCTTCGATGCGGGCGACTGCCAGGCACAGATTCGCCCACGCCATGCTGCCGACAGTGACGGTGGCAGGAATATCTTTGACCAAGAACTGAGGGGCGACACGTCCCAACAGCAAGCGTGCGCCCAATGCAGCTGTCTGCGTGGATGTCTTGCCGTTGGTACTCAGGTGCTCCGCCAGGGCGCTGATAATGTCTGAGGGCGGCTTGTTCCAGAATGTATCGGCAGCGAGATCGAAGCCTGCGACACGGCTTCGGCTGGGGTGGTCGATGGACTCGTGATCGAGCCCCAAATGGATCGCCGCCAATACGTAATCGTTGATACTGCTGTGGGTGGCTATGCCATTGATCTTGTTTTGGATCGCTTCGCCCAAGGCCTTGTAACGGGGCGAGCCGAGCAGTTTTTCCAGCGCTTTCGCGGGCTCTTGCATGTCGGTTGGCGACAACGATACAGCGCTGGCCAGGTAGTCCAATGCGCCCCAGCTGGGATTTTGCAACGGCAAGCCCTCCAGGCCGGCGCTGTTGCATGCGACCACGTTGAACAGTTCGCGTTGGTTTTCAACACTCAGGGGCAGTGGCCATGACAGGGCGCCTGCGAAATTGCCCAAGGGGTGCTGCTGCGCTCGAACGTTCGCGGTTTGCGCCAAGGCCAGTAGGTCGTCGAGGGTCTTGGGCAATGGCAAGCCGTTTTCAGTGAGGAACGCTTCAACGCTTACGGGCATGCCAGGTGCGCGTATATAGGATTGGTAATGGCCGGAGTCTGGCGCAATATTCATCGGCGTTTTTTTCAACATGGCCGATACGTCCCGCGCTGTGGGTTTTTCCGGCAATGTCTGGACGGACTCGTTGAGTGTTTGAGCCAGGTATTGCCAGTTTTTCTGGTTCCCAAGGCTTTGGTCCAGCGCCTGGCGAGCGTCCTGATTGTGTGATCGGCTGTCCAGCCATTGCGTGCGCGTCAACAAGGCGTTATCGCCGTCGAAATGCCATCCGAGGTCGGCGGCTTCATGCAGGCCTCTCTCAGTCAATAGGTGTCGCCAGGGGTCTACTAATATCGGTTCTTGGCTTTGCGAGTCATATAGCGCTTGTAGTTCGTTGCTCACCTGTTGTCGCTGGCGCTCCAACAACTGCGGTACACCTGCTGCAATCACGTCAACCTTCACCGGGGAGAGGTTCTGGCTCAGATGAGTTTGCCAGTCATCTTTCAAGCTCTGCTGAACCTCTATAGGCAGGCTCTGTAGTAATTGCTGCGCGGCATCGGGGTCGTCGTTGATGCGTTGACGCAGTGCCGCAAGTGCCTTGGCGGGGCTGTCGAATGTTTCGTAACCATCGCGGGGCGTGTAGAGCACGGTCAGCCCTTGCTGTTGGCCAGGCAGCAAGGTCCGGTCAGTGTTCGCACTATTGAATGGGCGTGTCGCTGACGACCCATCGCTGCTGGTGATCAGGAAGGCACCCGCCAACAGGCTGCCGGCCGGGCGTGGCACCTCGAGCTTGAGCGGGTAGACGCCAGGCCGTTCTCCATCTTTCATCGCGCGTTCCCGAGCCTCCAGGCTCGGGTATTCGAATGCCTTGTCGATCAAAGATTTGGCTGCGGGCGTCAATGCACCGTCTTCCACTCCCAAGGCCGCCAGAGTGGAGAGCATCTCTCGGTGGATAGCCAGCAACTCGTTTTGGGGGGACTCAGGGTTGGGTTCGCCCGTGCGTGGCTCGGTCCAGAATCGGGCAAGGCTCAGGGGCAGTTGTTTTTCGATGGTTTGTGCAATTGAAAGCAGGGTGTCGCGAGTCTGCAATTGCTGGGTGCTTTCGCTTGGCGAATCGCTGCGGTAAAAGCCGACTTCCATGCCGACGGTACTGGTCGAGGGCTGAACGTCGGGAGATGTCTTGAGCTGGCGCAACGCCTTGAATAGCGCTTCGGTGATGCCTTCCACCGAGACCAACGTGCGCTGGCCCTGCTCATCGGTGTGATAGCGGTGTACATACAGCGACGAGACGTCCACGGGAGGCGTAATGCCTAAACTGCGGGCGAGTTGCTGCTCGATAACGCTGCTGAGCGTCGGCTGGCGTAACAGCAGTGCCTGAATGTCCTGGTTGAGGGCCTGGTATTGATTGAGCAACAGACGTTGATCAGTTATTTGCAGGCCCTTGATCAGGTCAGAGCGAATCGCGCTGGCCGGCGCGATAGCCTCTACCTCAGGAGCAGAAGGTGTTTGGGCCGAGGGTGAGATTTGTGGGGGGTGACAAGCCTGGGTGGTTTCTTCGACGCAGACGTCTCGGCGCAGGCGAGGGTGGGCGATACCTGTAAGCAAGTGAGTTATTCCGATTGCATTGGCCCAGGCGTCCTGATGGTAATTCGAGGGATGATTCTTCCTTAGTTGGGCCTCGGATAATTGGGGTGAAAGCGTCGGAAGGTTCCGAGCAGGCCCGCTGAAATGTTATTTACGAATATGTACCGCCCGTGGCGGCAATGCTGGGCTGCCCAGCTTGCCGCACGCACTGTCTACGCAGGGTCAGGTAAATTTGATGGAGGGGATCAGCGCCGTTCGTAACCGCGGCCGCCGTCATCGTGGTGATCATGCCAACCACCGCCGCGCGGGAAGAAGAAGCAGCCGCTGATGCTCAGCATGATCAGAAGGGGAACTAGCAGCACGAGTCGTCGAAGCATTTAATGATCCTCAAGGGAGCCTTACAGAGTCAGTCAGGCGCCGGACAAGCCAAAACTATTGATCGCCTGTAACATAAGACCCCGCCGACCCCGTGCCATCCCCAGAATTGGGTAGGTGCTTGGCATGCGCGGCGATACACAGTGGATACATTCTCAGGTTCAGGAACTTGTCATGACCCAAAAGCAACGCTTGAAATACTCGCTTCTGATTGCCCTGGCGGTACTGGGCGCGATGTTTGGCCTGTCTTATCTGCAGAACACAGGTGTGATCAGCGAAAAAACCTTCCAGTACCTGGCGATCGCGATTGCCGTGGTCGTCGTGGTGATCAACGGCATCATGCGCCGCAAGGTCAAGCCTAACTTCTGACGGGCGTCAGTCAGGCACGGCTTTCAAGGACCTTGGCAGCCTCTTCATGGAGGCTGTAGCTCTTGTCAGCGTTGAGGGTGATCACGCCCTCGCTGCACAGACGCTTGAGCACCTCGCGCACGCTGAGAAACGACAACGGAATGCCCAGCTCCAGCAAGTGGCTGTGCACGCCGCGGACCCCGAGGGTGCGCTGGTTGTCGGCGGCGGTGAGGAGGGCGTCGATGACCTTCAGCCGGATCAGGCTGGTGCGCAAACCGAAACACTTGAGCAAATGGCGGATGCGCTGGTTGCCCTGCTGTTCGGGCGCGTTGCCGAACGCCTGTGTGCCTTTGCCAAAGTGAGTATCTGTGGCCTTTGAATGTCCATCCGTGGGCACTTGAGGGTTATACATGCAAAAACTCCTTTTCAGAGCCTGATCAGGAAAAAGATGGTGCTCTTGAGTAATAAGACGAACGAGTGACGCAAATCATGAAACGACGGATGTAGAAAATATGTCGGTATCGGGTTTGTCACTTTTCAGGCGCTGACGATATACAGCCGTGTGCGGCTAAATTATTCCGGTCGATGTGCGTTCTTACGGTGGGGTAACCATCCCTTGTGAGGGTGTTCAATTTGACTGTGGAGTCGGCGTGATTATTTCCAACGGGTTGTCCAGAGTGGGCGTGGCAGGGCTGTTGCTGGGGCTGAGCCTGGCCGCATCGGCACGGGAACAAATGACGCAGGCGTCGGCGGATATCCGCCGTACCAGTTATGGCGTGCCGCATATTCGCGCCGTTGATGAGCGTGGCCTGGGGGTGGGTATGGGGTACGCCTATGCCCAGGACAACCTGTGCCTGTTGGCCAATGAGGTGACCACGGTCAATGGCCAGCGCGCCAGGTTTTTGGGGCCGGACCAAGCGACCCTGGAGGAGCGCAACAACCTCGCCAGCGACGTGTTCTTCAACTGGCTGAATACACCCGAGGCCGTGGCGGCCTTCTGGAAAGCCCAGACGCCAGCGATGCAGCAGCGCATCGAAGGGTACGTGGCTGGCTACAATCGTTATCTAAAGGAGCAGGGCGCCCCCGCGCAGTGCCAGGCCGCTTGGGTACGGCCCTTGGTGAAGGAAGACCTGGTCAAGTTGACCCGTAGGCTATTGGTTGAAGGGGGCGTCGGCCAATTCGCCGAAGCCTTGGTCGGGGCAGCACCACCCCAGGCTAGCGCAGGTGTTCAACCCAGCGCCAAAGCCTTTGCAGTGGCCGCAGCCAACCAGCAACGCTTCACCCTGGACCGAGGCAGCAATGCCGTTGCCGTGGGCCGTGACCGCTCCTTCAATGGCCGTGGCATGCTGCTGGCCAACCCGCATTTCCCTTGGGTGGGCGGCATGCGTTTTTACCAGATGCACCTGACCATCCCTGGCCAGTTGGATGTGATGGGCGCCGCACTGCCAGGGTTGCCCGTGGTGAACATCGGCTTCAACCAGCATGTGGCGTGGACCCATACCGTGGACACGTCCAAACATTTCACCCTGTACCGACTGACCCTCGACCCCAAGGACGCCACCCGTTACCTGCTGGACGGCAAGTCCATCCCCCTGGATAAAACGGCGGTAACGGTACAGGTCAAGCAAGCCGACGGCAGCCTCAAGGCCGTGACCCACACCGTCTACAGCTCGCAGTTCGGCCCCGTGGTGCAATGGCCCGGCAAGCTCGACTGGGACAGCCGCTACGCCTTCAGCCTGCGCGACGCCAACCTGGGCAACGACCGGGTGCTGCAACAGTGGTACGCCATGAACCGCGCCGGCAGCCTCAAGGAATTGCAAACCTCGGTGCACACCCTGCAAGGCATCCCCTGGGTCAACACCCTGGCCGCCGATGACCAGGGCCAAAGCCTGTACATGAACCTGTCGGTGGTGCCCAACGTCAGTGCCGCCAAGCTGGCAAAATGCAGCGACCCACGGGCCGGCCTGCAAATGATCGTGCTCGACGGCACCCACAGCGCCTGCGCCTGGGACATCGACCCACGCGCGGCCCAGTCCGGTATCTTCCCGGCCGACCAGTTGCCACAGCTGCAACGCACCGACTACGTGCAGCACTCCAATGATTCTGCCTGGATGGCCAACCCCAAGGCGCCCCTGAGCGGCTTCTCGCCGGTGATCAGCCAGGACAACATCGGCCTCGGCCCGCGCGCGCGCTTCGCGCTCCAGCGCCTGCAAGCCCTTGAGAAGCAGCCGATCAGCGTCACCGACCTGCAAAATATGGTCATGGACAACGAGGTGTACCTGGCAGGCCAAGTCATGCCCGATCTGCTGACGTTCTGCGCCAAACACCTCGGGGCCGACGCCGCTGCACTGCAACCACTTTGCACCAGCCTGAAAAACTGGGACCAGCGCGCCAACCTCGACAGCGGCGTGGGCCTGGTGCACTTCATCAACCTGGTGCAGCACCTGCAGCAAATCCCTGACGCCTGGCGCGTGGCCTTCGACCCGGCCCATCCCCTGACCACCCCTAGCGGCCTCGCCATCGACCGCGCCCCGGTCGCCAAGGCCCTGCGCGCAGCCATGCTGGCCTCCAGCGCTGAGGTCAGCAAACTGGGGCAGACCCGCTGGGGCGATATCCAAGTCTCCGGCCAAACCCCCATCCACGGCGGCCCGCAAGAACTGGGCATCTACAACGCCATGCAAACCGTGCCCCGCGCCGACGGCAAACGCGAAGTCGTCAGCGGCACCAGCTACCTGCAAATCGTCACCTTCGACGACAAAGGCCCCAACGCAGTCGGCGTACTCGCTTTCTCCGAGTCCAGCAACCCGGCGTCCGCCTACTCAAAGGACCAGACCCAAGCCTTCTCCGAGAAAAAACTGCGCCCATTGCCCTTCACCGAGGCCCAGATCAAGGCCGACCCGCACTACCAAATCCACACGGTGAAGGAGTAGGGCAGACGCGCAACCCATTGATGCCAAGGCAGAATATTTTTTGAAATCAAGGGGTTGCAGGCCTAGGCAAATGAGTACATAATGGCGCCCATCGAACGCAATGAAGCATTAAAAACTTCAATGTATTCAATGAGTTAGAGTAGAGGCAAGCTTCCCATAGCCCACTCAAGTTTGTATGCGGTGAATGTCAGCAACAAGGGCATTGATCGTTTGAGGCCGAGTAGCAAAATGGTTATGCAGCGGATTGCAAATCCGCCTACGCCGGTTCGATTCCGACCTCGGCCTCCACTCTTAAAGCCCCGTAGATCAATGGTCTACGGGGTTTTTTATTGCCTGCGATTTAGGATCACTTCCGCAATATTTCCTACCCCTTCCGCAACTAGGCTTTCTTTGTCTGTTATGGCTGGCAGCTTTCCGTTGCCGGTTTATTGGTTGGCATGCGCGCAGAAAGACCTTTGCTACGATCGGTTGCTGGTGGATGGACATGAAAAGCATTATTCACTGATGTTAAAGCGGCTTTCCTGCGTAGCCCTGAGCGCTCATCAGGTTGACGAATCAAAATCCTCACTCATCCCCGTGGACAGCCGGTCTGAAAGTTGTGATTATCCAGCCATGCCGAAACATTAAAATACAAATTTGGATGAGCTTGAGGATAGGTTGTGGCAGGGAACAGAAAGGTCGTGAGCTTTTTTTTAGCGTCTCCAGGAGATTTAATTCCTGAGCGTAAGGTTGCAAAAAAAGTCGTAGATGAATTAAACGCTATGTTTTCACTAAAGCTAAACGTTCATATTGAGCTAGTTGGATGGGAGGACACGGTATCTAGCGCAGGAAGACCTCAAGAAATCATTAATCGTGACTTAGATCGGTGTGATGTCTTTATCGGACTAGTCTGGAAACGATGGGGAAGCGCTCCAGATAATGAAAGTAAATATCAATCGGGTTTTGAGGAAGAGTTTACGATAGCTACAGCCGGTCATGCAGAAAAAAGAAAACCTTTAATAAGTCTATTCTTCAAAAAAGTTGATGCGCCAGCAATGAGTGATCCTGGCGAGCAATTGCAAAGAGTTATAAAGTTCCGAAAAGGAATAATTGCGAATAAGTCATTGTTGTTTCAAGACTTCGAAAGTCTAGAAGATTTTGAAAGTCTAATTCGAAAATGTATTTCAAATTATGTTTTTGAGTATATAGAGTTAAATGATAATCACCTTCAGGCAACACACACACCTGAGGCTGGTGCGGGACATAGTGAAGGCGAAACAAATCAAGAAAATTTTGATCGAGCCCCTATTAGAGGGCAGAGTGCGAACTTTATCCAATCTATCCTGAGGCGTAACGGAGACTCTTCTAATAATGCACGATTGGAACCATTTGAGGTTGCCCGGTTAAGATTGATTTCAATTGGGTTGGGTGACGGACAAAATGACAGTGTTTACCTAGGGCCGCATGATAGTAATTTAATTTACAAAAACAAGAATGGTTGCGTTTTTGATAATCATGAATTGCTTGGCTTGCTTCAATGTGGAACTAAAAGTTTACAATACCAAAATTCTCCTTTGTGGTACTGGCTGAAGCATCCTAAAAGTGAACTATATCATTTGGCATTCTTGACGCTGACGATAAATGAAGATGGTCATTCTATCGTAACGTCAATTCTGGATGTGATGACACTAACGGAAACTGAGATTAAGGAAGATGAATATCTAAAGAAAAAAAATTATCTTAATATATGGTTTTCTGAAAAAAGGAACTCCTCAGTAAAGAACGCTGCCTTACGTTATCTTTGTGTTATGGGGGGCGTGCAGGATTTAGATGTCATACATGACGAGATTGTTAAAAGTGACTCTCAGACTATTGCGATGGCACATGAGGCTTACATAACTATCAAGCTACGTGTTGGCGTTGGTTCTGCTTTGCAGGCAATTAAAGACCTACAGCCAGCTACGTTAAGTGAAGAGCTTGTTGGTCAAGTGTTTTTGAACCATAGTCATATTTCGTCTGAAGAGCTATACGAAGCTATGGGAAACAGAAATAAATTCGTTAGAGAACGATCAATTGAGTTGCTTATATTAAGAGAGCTTCTAACCTCTCCGCTTGTGGAAACTGTTCAGCAAGATCCTGAGCCTATTGTGAGAGGGCTTGCAGTTAAGTGTTTGCTAAAGCAGGGTGCGAGCTTAAGCGAAGATGAAGCGAAAGCGATAATTATGAAGGATCGATCTAAGTCCACCACTGAAGAAGATGGTGTTTGGGAAAAGTATCAGCCGATGGTTCTTGCTACTATTGACAGCGATGAGCTTGAAAGAAAGTCGGTTAGAAGTTTACCTCTGATTCCTGATTCTTATATTGAGCTTTGCCGAAGAAATATTGATGCGTGGCGACCTGAATTAACGAATAATTTATTTGATAAATTTGAACGGTTTTACGCTGAAAAAATTGTTTCTTGGGGAGATGTTGCGAATGGTACTTCGGGCGACTTTATTAAGCAATTCGAATCAATAAAAGTTATCATCATGGAGCGTCTGGTTCGCAAAACTCTTACGGTGATAGTCGAGAAGAAATCTAAGAAGGATATAGCGGTTGTGCGCTTTGCCCTTTCTGATTCAACTGTAATTCCCAAGGTCCAAGATCTTGAGTACTTGTTCTTGTTTGGAGAGTGGCAAGACATTCCACTCGTGATGGAGCTTGTTGATAGGTTTAGATTCTCTGAAAGTAAAACTCTTCTGGGGGGGTATGGGATACCCCGTGAGGCACAAGCCTTAGCTGTTCAAATTATATTGAAGCTCGGAAAGAATAGACTAGCAGATGTATTAAATATGGAGTGTCCTGTGAGGCTTAAGCGACATTTAATTTGTTCTATTAAGGATAAGGAATTTGTCAGTATTGGTAACGACACGATCCTAGGCGTGCTTCAGGATGTTGATGAGGAGGTTCGTAAGAATTGTTCACTAAAGTGTGCTAAAACATATTCAAAGGGCCGGTTATCATTGCTTCTCGAAATGTATAACGAGGAGGAGCAGTCGTTTTATAATGTTATTCATTGGCTTGATTTTGGATTATATGCTTCGAGAGAGCAAATCAGAAACGTATGCAAGAAGACGTTCATAGTGTAGCTTTTTTAATATCAAAAATACATTTGGTGCTAGCGTCCTTCATTGAGCGGGTCAATGAAGGCATACTATAGGTTGTTTAAATGCTAGATTATTTAGTGGGTCGAACTATTTCTCCAACTCTCCGATACACTTTCTTGGTCATCTCTTCGCTTGAGTGACCAAGTAAGCGGCTTGCATGCGTGAGCTCGATTTCGCTTGCGGCTTTAGGGCGAATGTCTTTGAACTGAAACTGGCGAATTAGTACGGCCAAGGCTGAGTCGCCCTCGGCGCCGGCCTTGATAGCGGCTTTTTCTCGGGCTTCGTCCCAGCGGTTGCGCAACATCTGCTGGCTCATCCGTAGGCCACCGGTGTTGGTGATCAGGCGGGACGTTTTGATTCCGCTGAGCGACCTACGTTTTTGTAGGTCGTCGATGAAGGTGCTCAGTCCAGATTGCACGCCATCTTCCTCAAGTCGGAGGCGCAGTTTCTTCGACGATTTTCCTTGTTTCACCGTCAAGAACCCAGCGTTCAAATCGGTGGTGGCAACCTTGAGCACGTCGGCTGGGCGCTGACCAGTCAAATAGGCCAGGTCCATCGCGTCCTTGAGTTCCTGAACGGCTTCTGCATACACCGCGTTCCACACGATATCGCCGGCGTAATAGTCCCGCGGGGTTTCCTTGTTTCGACGTACACCGAAGCAAGGGTTCGCATTGCTGGTCAGGCCCCACTCGCGTGCGATGGTGAACATGCGTGACAGCAGTGCTATTTCCCTGTTGGCCCGGACCTTTGCGGTCCGGGCGTCCCTATATTGCGCCACCACCTGGGGTGTAATCGAATCAATAGGGGCTTGCTCAAACGCTTTTCTGAGTTGCTTGAGTTCTTTCATATTGTCGGATTGAGTGCGCACCCCCTTGGTCGGGATGATCTCTTTCACGTATCTGTCGAATAAAAATCCCAGCAAGTGGCTGGGCTTAGGCGGGGCTCGTCGTTCCAGCCTTGCCCATTCCACTTTGGCCTGGTCGAGGTCACCACCTAAGGGAATTTCTTTGCGTTTGCCGTCGGCGTCCCTGCCGTTGTAGTAGTACCCGACCCAGGTGGTGCCGTTCTTGCGTGGTTGGCATCGGCGGATCATGCGCGGGGGCAAATCCCGGTTGGCTGTGCTTTTCTGGCGCAGAAACTTTATTTGGCCGCTGGTGTGGCGGCAGCATTTGAGTGCAAGACAACTCTCAAGGCGTCTCACATTTCTGACGCTATAAAAAAATGTGCCGAGATCAAAAGCTTCTATCATAGCCGTATCGGGACGCCATATAAAGAACTACATTCCCCTATAGTGTATGGGCTATTAGCGCACTCCCACTCTTGGAAAAAAGAAAATTCGACGCCAGAAGAGAATATCCGGGAGAAACTATATGATTCGGATGCTGCGTCTGTACACCATCCAAGGCAACAACTAGACATATTATGCGTCGCTGATCTCGCAACGTGGACGTCGTCAACAATGACATTCATTGGCCCTCACCAGATTCCTGACTGGGCATCGATGATTCAGATTTACGGCGAAAATGGCTCTGCAACGAGCGCATATGTAGGCCATGCATACTCACATGAGCAGCAGGTCGAACAATTCACCCCTATGGGTGCTCTCATCTCATATATTTCCCAAAAGCTGGCGTGGGAAGATCCCACATTTCGAGATCTGGCTGACTACTACCGAATAACTAACATAGCTGGATCTGGAGATGGGCATATGAGAAACTGGCCTGCTTCCATATATTCTGATGAGATTCGCTCTCGTGTAGAGAGGGGTATGCTATCAAGCGGTCAGTCATGGGATGAATGGAGTATGATCTTTCCATAAGATGGCTAACGCCTGATTCAAAAAGTCCACTATACTCTTTGGAACTGCGTTCTATAGCGTCTTAATTAAACGTTATAAGCCACTTTAGTTCTGGAGGCAAATCGAAATTATAAAGGCCATATTAATAGTTGCAGGTGCAATTTCGGCGCATATCGTGGCTAATCGCATGCAGACTCCAGGCCTGCGAAGAGCTTTAGGTGCAGATAAATTCAATTACAGAACTAAATAATTTCATAGCTAAATCAGTCGGGGAGCTAACTGATATATCTAATCTCACTGCTGGAAAAGCAGAAATGATAGGAAGGCATACAGTCGCTGTAACAAGTGATGATCCGGATTTGTGCTAGTAATATTTATATTATAATAAAAAGTTAAAGTAGAGCAGAAAGTTGTAGACCTAGATGCGTAGCTTTTTTAAGTTTGAATGGTTTATAATTAGTGATTCAAGTCGCTCGCTGGGACGGGCTGAAGTTCCAATATCCCGTTACACGTGTACAGCGGGCCCGGCCCAGGATACAGTCACGGTGCGAGCAAACCACACCACCGATGCGCAAAGCCTATCGAGATTGCTCTGCTGCTTGAGACGTGTTTAAACAGTCCCTGATTTCCTAGACATACCTGACTGGCTGCTTTTGGGCGAAAACAGCTATTCACTAGATTTCATGTTGTCCATCATTAGGTTTGCTTGAGCCAAGCTTGATTCCTCGTATTTGTGGATTTCAGCTTTTGGCCTTAGGTGGGGTGACTCCTCAATATCCAGAGCGGTACTACTGCCCATGATTACCTCTCGGCCGGTAGACCTGGAGCAGCGCGTGAGTGGAGACATAGTCAGCAGGTTAAGTTGACAAACTCAGAGGCTGGATGATCTTTAATGAGCCAACGAGCCATTTCTCCGAATTGCCCAATATCTTCTGAAAAAATATGCGCTGTGCGTGGACTAATACTAGGTGAGCCAGTTAACGGACCCGGATACTTAATAATTTCATTTCGGAATGCGTAATCCCAGTTAGCGACGGCGGCCAAGCGAAGGGAAAGATCAGTATTCTTAACCAGATCCCACATCAATCGCTGATTCACAACTGTCATTCGCTCACCCATTATCACTCCACGAACGCATTCAATAGGGATGTCCATAGTCATTATTCGGTTTCCGTTCTCATCTTTTGCTACCTCGGTACAACTCGATAGTGGTCTTGCGATTCTAATCTCTCTCTCGTACGACCAGACATTTGGCTTAATGCATAAATCTGCGACAGGAAACGGTTGTTCTAGAAAATCGGATAAGTCATAAACTGGGCGATTTTTTCTATAAGTTATTGAGATCTTTCCCTCGAAGAACGGATGTGTTTCATCAAACTCAATGATTGCTCCGCGATATTCATCTCCATAGTGCCCCCACATAAGAAGGCTCTCTGGGTTTTTGCTCAAGCAGAGCAGCCCAATAACGTCATTCAGGGATTTCACAATATTTCGCGCTTGAAAGTCACCTTTATAACGATCCTCCTCCTTGATTCCATTTCGGAGTATTCCTTTTCTGCGTGACCCAACACAACCCACAGACAGAGAGTGTTGAGTCTGCTCAGTAATCGTCTTTGGAGTAATGAACTGAGGCAGTAATTCGAACGGATCGTTGAACGCCCCTGGCTGAGTAAATCGTATGCTTCCGTTTAGAATTTTTACGGCGGTCTTGGCTGTTACGTATTTATAGAGTGGCATAGTCTAATGATTCCATTCAATTATCATTTTCACCGTGGAGCTAATATTCCACGGAAGCGGAGCGGAATTCTCACTGATTTTGAATCGAAGCAAATTTCGTTGGGAAAAGCTCGTTGGAGATTACCATTGCCATTTCCACGTAAAATATCATGGCGAGCTCGGCAACAACTCTAGGTTCTTCGGCACCGGGTCTTTTGTCTCGATAATATTCAATTGGTTTGGAAAGGTGTTTTTTTGGTGGGTTGAAAGTTGTACCTCTATTAGTTACGGGTAGAAGCGGTCTATCATAATGCGACCACGACAAATGTATGCTGCCTATTCCTGGGGTCGCTTTAAGGTTGGGATTCCAATCTTTTATTACGTCAGAAATAGAGTGTTCAGATACGTTTCTAGCTTGTGATATGTATTTTAGTAGAGGATCTTCTTTCCTTATTTTTTCATATTTGGATTTTAATTTTGGCCACTTCTTCTCGTTTTTACATCTTGCTAATATTTTGTTCCATGCTCGATCAATCGATTGCAGAAAATCTCGCCAGGCCATGTCGTATTGATGAAAGCTGCCGACACCCACGCTAATCATTTTTTTATATGCATTTGTAGCGTTTATTAGTTCAGCGAAAGCTGATATAAGGCCAAGGTCATATTTTTTTAGCTCATCAATGGTGATGTTGTATAAATCAAAATTTACTTTATTCACGCTAATGGTCTTCCTTGGTAGATAGTTCGAGACTAGCAAAATGCCATGATTCGGTCCAGCGTAGGGTGTCATGCACCATCTGATTTTAGGATTTTATATTGGTAGTCATCAGGCCTGCCTGAGGCGACCGTGAACTCTGGGCATAGCGGCGGGATAGTAACGATGTGATTGCTTGGAAATTGCTACAAGGGCGGAGTTTCGACGCCTCATGATCAAACTAGCCGGGGCAGTTTCAAATCACTACGTACACTCCATCATCGAACGGATCGTTCCTGTGGAACATCAAGCGCCGAGCATGGGGCAAAATGGGGCAAACCGGGCGCCAATCTATGCCATCCAATGCCAATCATGCATTTATGCAACCGTCTGAATGCGCCCATCACAGCCAACACCTACGGGGCCTATCTCCCAAAATCCACTACATACCCCTACACAATCGGGGTATGGTGCGCCGGTGAGCTTTTAATGGCTCGTTCAACCCAAAACGACGGTCGTTAAAATATCAGCGGATCATGGCGAACTGACGGGTTGAGATGGAGCAGCAGCGGCTCCGGCTGCTGCATCGGCCGCAGCATGGGCCGCCGCGGCCGCAGCCGGAGCCGTCGAATCCATGACAGCTTTATGAATCTCAGGAGATCGTCCAGTAAGTATTTGTGCTGCTTTTGCTTCTGCCGCTGCCTTCGCTGCAGGCTTAGCGGTAGCCTCAGCTGCGACTTTCGCAGCTGCTTGTATCTGCATGAGACTCAGAGAGTCACCCACTACCGCCGCCGCATTCTGGGCAGTCTCTGTTGCTGTAGCGGCTGCAGAGGAAGCCGCTGCCAAAGCGGCAGCGTCCGCCACTTGTCCCCGCAACTTCTCAATGGTTGTTATTTCATTTGGAGTAGCAGTTGCTGCGATCGGAACGTCAGTTGCTAGTAAAGCTGCCGACTTAGCTGCCGTTTTGGCTTTTTCCCCTGCCTCTGCTTTCGTCTCCTCTGGATTGATGGTCGCCGATGGGTTTTCTTTCGGCTTGCCTGCACCCGCTTGAATTTCATTGAGCGCCTGAATGACAGCAACGTCCGCCCGTCCTATTGCCATCTTGCAGTCGTACGCCATGTCGATCGCGGCGAAAACCTGCATTGTAGGATCCTTTTTCTCCCTCGATATTTGATCTCTTGCAGCTGCCCCAGAATTGCCAATTTCAGCTCTGCGTCTCGCGTTGACCGCATTGGAGAAGTTGGTATTGAGTGCGGTTTGGAGAGCATTGGCAGATCCAGAAAGGCCTGACCATGCGGTTTTAGCTCCACCCCCGGCTAGGGGAGAGAAAACAGCTCCAGCAAGCGTACCGATACCGCCGATGGCAAAGGAAGATGAGTTAACGAAGTCCCCTCCATCTTCATAGCTTCTCGATAATTTATGGCAGTATGCTCGAGCTAGCGTGTATGCCTGTAGTGCATCTTTAGTGGTGCAGGTGCCATCCGCAGTCGCCGCATAGCAAGGCAGGTTGTCAGCGTTCCAAGGGAAATCTGGCTCCTTCGTGAACATGGCGCACCCACTGACTAAGATCAGGATGCACGCAGGAAGTAGCATTCGCATTGTCTGATCTCTCAGTGGAAGCTAGAAGATGGCTCTTTGCTATTTATAGATAGTCGTCAGCCAGCCGAAATCAAGGAAGGGGTTAAAAAATAGTGTTACGAACAAACCGGGGCACCAACAGAGTTTCAGATAGGAGCGGCTCGGCCGGCGAGGGTAGATAGGCACCTATATCCATGATAGGTCACCCACAGCGTCAGCTCCATTGCAGGAAAAAGCTTCGTATTTTCTGGCCTTAAGCAGTAAGCAGAGACGCAAGAAGGGATTCGAAGCCCTATCCCAAACCGTTGACCGTAAGGGGGGCCGGGACGAGCCAGAGGGCTACCCGACTGGGCGAGGAAGCATAGAAAATCAATTCCGCAACGGAAATAGAACCTCCTGATTTTAGAGGGCTCCAGCGAGGCAAAAATGTTGGCGATGCGGAATTGATGCTATCATAACATATTGAAAATAAAGAGAATATTTGTGGATTGCAAATCCGCCTACGCCGGTTCGATTCCGACCTCGGCCTCCACTCTTAGAAACCCCGTAGATTAGCGTCTACGGGGTTTTTTATTGCCTGGGATTTAGCAATACCGCCACCGACCTCATTGCGTGAAACTGATCGAAGCAAATGATGTCCGATTGCTATCGGCCAAGGACGAGGTCCGCTAAGCGCGCATTGGGTCTACGCTCATTAAAGCCTCACGCGACCTCAACATGCCGTTTTAGCCGCGCGCTTATCCTGCCAGCGCAGAATAACGCCCGCACTCATCAAAGCTGACAGAGTGACCCATGAAACAAAAAATTCTTCTTGTAGCCGTGTGCGCTGCACTCATCCAAGGCTGTGCCGCCCCTTCCAAAAGCCATGAAGAATCACCTTCAATGCCTACTACCTCAGCCGCTGTAGCCCAGCCAACCTTATCTGCTTACGACTGGAACCTGGTCTCGGCAACGGACGCGTCGGGCAAGCCTCTTGTGGCGATGAACAAAGGCATCGAGCGCAAGTTGCGCGTTGCCTTCGGTGACAAGAATCTGAGCATCAGCGGTGGCTGCAATCGTCAGTTCGGCGGCTATCACTATCAGGACGGGGTTCTGAAGGTTCAGCCACTGGCCTCTACGTTGATGGCCTGTGACAAGAGCCTGATGGACCTTGACGCCCAGGTAGGGCGCCTGTTCAAGGGCGATCTGCGCGCGGTGATCACCGGCGACAACATGGCGCCGATGCTGCAACTGACGACAGCGGACGGCTCGCTGCTCAGGCTGCAAGGCGAGGCCACCCCGCAGACCCGCTACGGTAGCGAGGGTGAGGTCAAGTTTCTGGAAGTGGCGGCCAAGACGGTCAAGTGCAGCCACCCTTTGATCCCGAACTATCAATGCCTGCAAGTGCGCGAGCGTCGCTATGACGACGCGGGCCTGCAACTGGCGACCCAAGACACCTGGCATCCGCTGTACCAGCCTATCGAAGGCTTTGTGCATCATGACGGCGTGCGCACTGTGTTGCGGGTCAAGCAGTACGAATGGAAGAATCCGCCAGCGGATGCGCCTTCGACGGTTTACGTGTTGGATATGGTGGTCGAGCAGGACGCTTCTGGCAGCAAATAAGCTCGCGCAAACCCCGTAGATTAGCGTCTACGGGGTTTTTTATTGCCTGCGATTTACCCGTTTTTCGACAAGTGACACGTCTAGATCAAGGGTTATAGCCTGATCGGGGTTGTCACCTGAGGATTTGCCGACTACCCTGAAAATGTTTGAATTATTACAAACAATTTCGGTGTGGCTGTTTTTTCGGTCACACGGCTTCAGGACGAGGAACGAAAAATGTTTTCACATGAAGGTACTGCACTAGAACTGTTGGTCTTGGTTTTTGGCGTCACTGGGGTGTTGTTGGTCGCCTGGTTTATTCACCATCAATACGAGCTCAGGTCGCGCAAGCATGTAAAAAAACAACATGCCTCTGGCCAGCAGCGTGAAGCTCAAAGCCGCTAACCGTCCCTTCACCTGTGCCAGCCTTTACGGCTGGCCTCAGAATCCGGCTTTCAAAGGTCTGCAAGGTTTTCCCGAGCCCACTGCTCGGCAGTGGTGACCGGAATCGACTGTTGCTCGTTGAAGGTGGCCGCCTTAGGCCAGGCCACACCTTTGCCTTGTGCGAATACGGCACGGTACTTCTTGATGTGGTGTGTGGGGTCTTGCTCCAGTGCCTGCATGAGATAGTCAACCGTCCACACGTTGCGTTTGAACGGGCGATCCAGAACACGCTCCAGCATGCTCGCAACCTGCCCATACGTCACGGTGTCGCCGGCCAGGTAGACAATCTGATTGCGCAGGCGCGGTTCGAAGAACACGATTTGCGCTGTCAGCGTGCCGATGTCGTCTGGCGTGGTGAGCGTCACGCTGTTCTCCAGACTGCCCAGGGCGTTGACTGTGTTGTTGTCAAAGTCGACGACCTCGAACACCGGCTCGAACAGGAAGCTGGTGAACATGCCTGTCGAGATGATGACCCATTCAGTGTTGTCCTGGGCGCGCAGCAACTCGCGCACATCGAGTTGAGCATCGAACAGATCCTGGGGGCTGCCCCGGCCAATCACTTCGAAATCCACGCCGAACTGCCACGGGAAGTAGCGCTTCACGCCGGACTTGAGCGCGGCGGTCGCCAGCTTCATCGGGGTTTCTCGGCCCGCGACCATGCCCGCGCAGCCGATCACGGTATCGAAGCGTGCGAAGACCTTGGCAAGTTGATCGATTGAGTCGTTCACCAGGTCTGCGGCGACCATCTGAATGCCCAGGCCGCGCAGCTCATCGATCTCTACTTTTTTTTCGGGCACTTGCGTGTTGATGGTCGACTCCCTTAGCAACACGCTGAGGGTGGAGCCGGGCGCGCGTTTGGCCTCACGCGCCAGGTTGCGCAAAACCGGCAGGCCGAGCTCGCCGGCACCTAGAACAAGGATCGATTGAGAGGGAAGTGGGGTCATTTCAGGCATGATTTCTCCGCAGACCTGTTGGCGATAAGATGAGCCCATGCTGGCACGATTCGGCAGCGCTCATAAGAAGGCACACGGGTGATACCAGGGGTAGAAATGACCGATCATGAAACGCTCAGCCAGGCAGAAGTTATCTGCCAATCGCTCAGGGAAGAGGACGATGGCGTCAGGCGTGAAGTCCTGGCTCACGCCGGTAGCCGCTGGTCACTGGGCATTCTGCATGCGCTGGGTGTGTACGGTGCGATGCGTCATGCCGAGATAAAACGGCAGATGACAGGTGTGACTCAGCGCATGTTGACCAAGACCCTACGCGCCATGGAGCGCGACGGCCTGTTGGTTCGGCGCGAGTTCGGTGAGATTCCGCCCCGCGTCGAGTACGAGCTGACGCCCGTGGGCCGAGAGCTTTTGATTCGCATGTCGCCTATCTGGACCTGGGTGGTGGAAAACGTGGAGGACTTTCGTAAGGCTCGGCGTGTTTTCGACAGTCAGGAGGGCAAAAAACCGGCATGGCAGGTTCCCACACCGGTTCCGGATGCGCCTCGGTAAGCGCAACTTCTCGATGAAGGCTGTGCAAGTGTATGCCTCGATACACCCCTAGCTGTACGGGGCGCAGCGCGCCATAACCCACTACTGTCGCAGGCACATCACCACCGCTTGGATGCCGCGCCATGTTCATGTCTACCAGCCTGTTATCAGCCTTCGTGCTGTTCGCTTTCGTCTCTTCGATCACCCCAGGGCCCAACAACACCATGTTGCTGGCCTCAGGCGTGAATTTCGGCTTTCGCCGTTCGATGCCCCATGCGCTGGGGATCAGCATCGGCTTTATGCTGTTGGTGATCTGTGTGGGGCTGGGCTTGGGCGAGGTGTTCAAGCTGTTCCCGTGGGCTTACACGTTGTTGCGTTATGTCGGCGCCGCGTATTTGTTGTACCTGGCGTGGAAGATTGCCAATGCGGGCGGCATGTCTGACAACCCGGATGAACAAGGCAAGCCGATGACCTTCCTCGGTGCGGCGGCCTTCCAGTGGGTCAACCCCAAGGCGTGGATCATGGCGCTGGGGGCGATCACCACCTACACGCCGGCCGAGGGTTATGTGACTAATGTACTGGTGATCGCCCTGGTATTTGCAGTGGTCAACCTGCCGAGTGTGTGCGTGTGGGTGGGGTGTGGCAGCGGCTTGCGCAACTTGCTGCGTGAGCCGCGCTGGTTACGGATGTTCAACTGGTCCATGGCCGGGCTGTTGGTGCTGTCGCTGTATCCGATGCTGTTTGTGGGCTGAGCCGGGCGTAGGTAACCACGATGCGAAGCGAGTCGCTCTTGCTCTTGATCTGCTTTTGATCTGAAGCGCCCCGTTAAACCCCGCTGGCCGGAATTCGACAGGGGTTTGGGGGGGTAAACCGGCAGGGATGCCGGTTTAGCCGCCCCGCGCCATGGATGGCGCGTGGCGGCGGCCCCTCAAATCACTGGCGGATTACGGGCACACCGAGCCTAGGCGAGGTGCCGAGGGGTGGGGCAAGAGCGTTTTGCTTACTTTTGCGCTGTTCAAAAGTGAGCCGCCGTCAGGGCGGAACCCTAAGTAGCCGTTACCGCAGCAATGGATATGCCCACAATCCACCTGTGTTGACTGTCAGGCCGCCTTCGCGAGCAAGCCCGCTCCCACAGTTGGATTGTGGGGTGTCAGGTAGAGAAGTGTCGGCTGATAGGCCGCCATCGCAGGCAAGCCAGCTCCCACAGTTGAATCGTGGGGCGTCAGGTGTCAGGCCGTCACGGGAGCAAGCTCCCTCGCTACGCTAATGCGGGCTTAGACCGGCGAGATGGTCGCCAACATGCCGATGCCAATGGTCAACACCAAAAAGCCAAACAGGAAAATTGCCATCTTGGTCATAAGGCCTCCGAGGGGAAGGGGACGACAGGAATGTCGGGATGGGGCTATTGTCCGCCTCAAGCGGTTTTCAATACAGGCGCAGATCGAAAAGAAAAAACCGTATCAGATCACCGCGCAGCGCCTGGGCCGTGGCTTTTCAAGCGAACAGTTTTTATCAAGATCAGCGCCATGGTCGCTACCCGCCTTGAGCGTCACCTGAGACAGCCACTGCATTTGCCCCTAAGATAGCGCCCACTGCACAACAATAAGCGTGGGCCGACCCTCGATGGAAAGACGCCAGTTCAGCGGTGGCATGCAAGGCAAGAACCTGCGCTACCTCAGTGATAACCCCCAGCAATCAACCTCGGTCACCCGTGTCGGTTTCCTGCTGCTCGAACACTTCTCCTTACCGGCGTTTACCCAGACCCTCGATACGCTGGTGACCGCCAACCTGTTGCGCCCCGATCTGTTCGCTACGCGCACCTTCGGTTGGGGTGAGGGCGAAGTCATCAGCGACCTGGGCCTGGTCATTCGCCCGGATGCGAACCTGATGCTGGCGACGTTGCAGGACTTGGACTTGTTGGTGATCTGCGGTGGTTTTCGCACTGAACTCAAGGCCAGCGAGCCATTTATCCAATGGCTGCGCAGCGCGGGTGAAGCGGGCGTGCGCCTCGCCGGCTTGTGGAACGGCTCGTGGTTCCTCGGGCGTGCGGGGCTGTTGCAGGGTTACCGCTGTGCCATCCACCCCGAACATCGCCCGGCATTGGCCGAAGTGTCCAAGGCGGCGCAGGTCACCAGCGAACCCTATGTGATCGACCGCGACCGCCTCACTGCGTCCAGCCCCTCGGGGGCTTTCCATATGGCCCTGGACTGGATCAAGAGCTTGCATGGCAAAGCCTTGGTCGAAGGCATCGAAGATATCCTGGCGTTCGAAGAGTCGCGCTACCGCCGTATCAAACCCACCGAAAATATGTGTGTCAGCGCGCCGCTGCGCGAGGTGGTGAAACTGATGGACGCCAACCTCGAAGAGCCCCTGGAACTCGATCAACTCGCCGTCTACGCCGGCCGTTCCCGCCGCCAGTTGGAGCGCCTGTTCAAAGAACAGCTGGGCACCACGCCGCAGCGCTACTACATGGAACTGCGCGTCACTGAAGCGCGACGCCTGTTGCAGCACACCGAGTTATCCCAGGTGGATGTGCTGGTGGCGTGCGGGTTTGTCTCGCCGAGCCATTTCAGCAAATGCTACAGCGCTTATTTCGGCTATCGCCCCTCCAAGGAGAAGCGGTTGGTCAAGTAGCCCACATTTGGTTTTCGGTGTTTTCAGAAACGATCCAGCCGATAAGGCTGTAGTTCTGGCACCCGCTCACCCGCCGCAAGCTGCCCAACCCACTCGGCCGTCACCGCCGCTTGTGTCAGCCCCAGATGCTGGTGACCGAACGCAAGCAGTACCTTGCCGTCGCACACCCGATCAATGATCGGCAGCGAGTCGGGCAGGGACGGGCGAAACCCCATCCAGGGCGTGGCTTCGCAGTCGCTCAGGTCATGTCGGAACAGCCCTTTGCTCAACCGGTGCAGCTGCCAGGCCCGTTGCATGTTGGCCGGGCGGTCGAGGCCGGCGAATTCGACCGTGCCGGCCAGGCGCAGGCCACCGGTCATGGGCGTCATGATGAATTTTCGCTCCAGCGAAGTGACCGCGAAGGGCAGTCGTTGTTGTTCGTGGGGCAGCATCAGGTGGTAACCGCGTTCGGTGTCCAGTGGCACTTGTTTGCCGGTGAGTGCGGCGGTGAGTTTGGCCGAGTGGGCGCCGCAGGCGATCAGCACGTGCGGTGCTGTCAGTACGCCTTGGTCGGTCATCAGGGAAACGCCGCTGCCCTCCAGGCGCGCATCCAGAACGCGCTGCTGAAGAAATTGCACCCTCTCGGCCTTGGCCGCGTTCACCAGCTCGCCAACCACCGTGTACGGGTCCAGAAAGTGCCCGGTAGCCGGGAAGAACAAACCGCCTTGTATGGCGTCGCTCAGTTGCGGCGCAGCCTTGCGCACCGCATCGCCGCTCCAGGACTCCACGGCGACGCCTTGCTGCCTCATGCGCTGCTGCAACGCATCCAGTGCAGCGCGGGATTCGGCGCGCTCATACACCAATAGCGAACCGTCTTCACGCAGCAATGGCGCTTGCCCAATCGATTGCAGCAAGCGTTGCCACGCGCCCAGGCTGCCTTCGTTCAGCGCGCGAAGGCCGGCCACGGTGCGCTGATAACGCGCTGGCCGCAGGTTCAATAGCAGGCGGATAAACCAGGGCAGGGCGCGGGGCAGGTAGGCCCAGTCCAGGCGCAACGGGCCCATGGGGTCCAGGAGCATGGCGGGCAAGCGCTTGAGGATCGACAGGTCGACGATGGGGAACACCTGTTCTGTCGCCAGGTGGCCGGCGTTGCCGTAGGAGGCGCCCATGCCGGGTGCCTGCGCGTCGAGCACCACGACTTGGCGACCTTGGCGTGCCAACTGCAAGGCACAGGCGACGCCGATAATGCCGGCGCCGACCACGACGATGTCTGCTTGATTGGGATCGGCCATGGTTATGCTTCTCGCTGGCCGTCGAGCAGGCGCCGCAGCTGCAGCGGGTTGTCGTGCTGTAGGGCGGCGGGCAGCAAGGCGTCCGGGAAATCCTGGTAACACACTGGGCGCAGGAAACGCAGAATAGCCGCCGTACCCACCGAGGTGCTGCGTGCATCCGAAGTCGCCGGAAAGGGCCCGCCATGCACCATGGCGTCACACACTTCTACGCCGGTCGGCCAGCCGTTCACCAGCAAGCGCCCAGCCTTGCGCTCCAGTACTGGCAGCAGTGCCCGGGCCTGTGGCAGGTCGTGGTCATCCATGTGCAGGGTGGCGGTGAGTTGACCTTCCAGGTGTTCGGACACCTGGCGCATGCGCTCGACATCGCGGCATGCCACCACCAGCGAGGCGGCGCCGAATACTTCGGCTTGCAGGTGTTGATTGTTCAGGAACGCCTCGGCCTGGGTCACGAACAGATGGGCCTGGCCCTGGTTCGGTCCGTTTGCTGGCAAGCCCTTGGCGGCTATGTTGGCGTGTTGGGCCAGGGTCTTCACACCGGTTTCGTAGGCGTTGAAGATGCCCGGTGTGAGCATGGTCTGGGCCGAGCAACCCGAGAGCCGGTCACTGGCTGACTGAATAAAGCGGTCCAGAGCGGCGCCTTGCAGGGCAATCACCAGGCCAGGGTTGGTGCAGAACTGGCCGGCGCCTTGGGTCAGCGACGCCACGAACCCTTCGGCCAAGGCTTCGCACCTAGTTTCAAGTGCAGCAGGAAACAGGTATACCGGGTTGATCGAGCTCATTTCCGCGTACACCGGGATCGGCTCCGGGCGTGCCTGCGCCGCTTGGCAGAGGGCAATGCCGCCACTGCGCGAACCGGTAAAGCCCACAGCCTTGATGCGCGGGTCGCTCACCAGTGCGATACCCACCTCGTTACCCGCGCCGTAGAGCAGTGAAAACACACCCTCCGGCAAGCCACAATCTTTCACCGCCTGGGCGATGGCGCAGCCCACCAGCTCGCTGGTGCCGGGGTGCGCGTTATGCGCCTTGACGATCACCGGGCAACCGGCGGCGAGTGCCGACGCGGTATCGCCGCCCGCCACGGAGAAGGCCAAAGGGAAGTTGCTGGCACCGAACACCGCGACGGGGCCGAGGGCGATATGGCGCTGGCGCAGGTCGCCACGGGGCAGGGGGTGGCGCTGGGGCTGTGCGGTATCGACGCGCACGTCGAGCCATTCGCCCAGGCGCACGGTGCGGGCAAAAGCGCGCAGTTGCCCGCAGGTACGGCCGCGCTCACCTTCAATGCGTGCGCGAGGCAAGCCGGTTTCGGCGCAGGCGCGTTCGACCAGCTCATCACCCAAGGCTTCGATGTGGGTGGCGATGGTTTCGAGCAACGTGGCGCGATCTGCCAAGGTGGTTTCGCGGTAAGCGTCAAACGCGGCCCAAGCCAGTGCGCAGGCCTGATCCACGTGCTGCTCATCCCCGCCAGCGTAGGCGGGTTCCAGTGGGGTGTTGGTGGCGGGGTTGATCGCGCGGATCGCATCGCGATGGCCGGAGATGGATTGCTGACCGATCAGCAGCTTGCCTGTCAGAGTCATGGGGACATCCTGGAAAACAGAGGAGTGTTGTAGGAGCGAGCTTGCTCGCGAAAAACGTGCCTACAACGCGTTCATTCAGGCTGAGCGCGTTATCGTCAACGACCTTCGCGAGCAAGCTCGCTCCTACATAATCAAGCGACGTTCTGTTCTGCCGACCAGTTGGCATACCACTGGCGGAACAGCGCGTACTGCTGCTCGGCATAGCGGCGCTGGGCCGCGCTGAGCTCGTCGGTTTCGTTGAAGTGCAGGGCGTAACCCTGGTCACCGTTGAGCACCATCAAATGCTTGTAATACAGCACCAGGTCGCAGCCCTCGTCGAACGACGACAATACCGCCAGCGCAGCTTCCAACTCACGTGCCTGGCGCCGCGCCTTGGCATCGCCCTTGGCGGCCTTTTTGCTCAGGGCCACCAGTTGCAGCACTTCGCGGGGCAGTGCATTGCCGATGCCGGTGATGGCGCCGGTGGCGTTGCAGTTGACGAAGCCGTGGACCACTTGGGTATCGACGCCGACCATCAGGGTCACATCGTCATCCTGGGAGGTGATGTTTTCCGCGGCATAACGCAAGTCGACGGCACCGCCAAACTCCTTGAAACCGATCAGGTTCGGGTGTTCGCGGCGCAGTTCGAAGAACAGGTCGGCGCGGGTGGCGAAACCGTAGTAGGGGCTGTTATAGATCACCGCCGGCAGGTTGGGGGCCGCGTTGAGGATCGCTGCAAAGTGGGCCTTTTGCGCAGTGACCGAAGCACCACGGGACAGCACGCGGGGAATGACCATCAAACCATGGGCGCCGACTTTAGCGGCATGGGCTGCATGGGATACGGCTTCACGGCTGTTCACCGCACCGGTGCCGACGATGGTTGGCACACCCGCCGCCACCAGGCGCGCCACGCCTTCCTGGCGCTGGGCCTCGGTGAGCAGCGGCCAGTCGCCCATGGAGCCGCAATACACCACGGCACTCATGCCGATGTCGATCAGCTCGCGACCCTTGGCCACCAGGGCGTCGAAGTCCGGTTGGCGTTCGGCGGTGCAAGGGGTCATCAGGGCGGGCATGCAGCCGGTAAAGATGTTGTCGCTCATGGTGCTAACTCCGGTTTCAGTTGAATTGATCAAGGGCTCAGATGCCCCAGGCAAACGGGTCTTGTTCGTCGATCAGCAGGGTGCTGTCGGCGGTCATGTAGGCGCGGCCGGTGATGAAGGGGCGTACGCGTTCGCCGTCCCACTCATAGCGGCCGAGGAATTGGCTGCCGGTGATGCTGGCTTGTACCCAGGGTTCTCCTGCGGCCAGTTTTGCGTCGGCGGCCAGGCAGGCGAGCTTGGCGCTGGTGCCGGTGCCGCAGGGGGAGCGGTCATAGGCTTTGCCAGGGCACATCACAAAGTTGCGGCTGTCGGCGTGGGCGTCGTCGGCGAACAATTCGATATGGTCGATCAGCGCACCGTCTGCGCCACGGATGCCTTGGGCTTCGAGGGCCTTGAGCATCGCCCAGGTGTAGTCGGTCAGGGCCTCCACGTTATCCATCTGCAACTCATGGCCGTGGTCCGACACCAGAAAGAACCAGTTGCCGCCCCAAGCGATGTCGCCCAGCACCACGCCGTGCCCAGGCACCTCAACAGGCACCTGTTTGCGATAGCGGTAAGCGGGCACATTGCGCAGGGTCACGCTGCCGTCGTCGTGCAAGGTGGCCGCGACCGGGCCGACCGGCGTATCGAGGCTGTGCACGCCCGGTTGGATCAGCCCCAGGTGGTGCAGCGAGGCAATCAGGCCGATGGTGCCGTGGCCGCACATGCCGAGGTAGCCGGCGTTGTTGAAGAAGATCACCCCGCAGGTCGCCCCCGGCGTGACGGGCGCGCAGTACAGCGCGCCCACCAGTACATCGTTGCCCCGTGGCTCCAGCAGGCAGGCGCGGCGCCATTGATCGTGATGGGTGCGCAGGTGCTCCAGTTGGTCGGCGATCGTGTCGCCAACCAGCGCGGGGAAACCGCTCATGACCAGGCGCGTAGGTTCACCGCCGGTGTGTGAGTCAATCACGTGCAGCCGTTTCATAAGGCGCTCCATCAGTGGGTGGTCGGGGACAGTGGGGCGCTGTAGTGCGTGTCGCGGACAGCTTCGCTTTCGTCCTCTTCCTGCTCAAGGCGCACCAAGTGGGCGGGCACGCCGGTGGCGGCGCCCCAGTAGTAGATGCCCAGGGCGCAGGCCGCCACCACCAGGGTGTCAAACGGGTGGCTGATCACGCCGATACCGCCAAAGCTGCCGAGTTTGGAGAGCAGGATGGTCACGGCGTAGAAGCCGATCAGCCAGGCCGATGAGCGAACTTGTTGCTTGAGGTTCAGGTGCGCGGTCGGCACCCAGCGTGCGCAGAGCAGGTACACCACAAACATCAGGATTTGCAGGCCCAGCAGCCAGGACACCGTGCTCCAGCCCGACCAGTACACGATCAGCGCAGCGATGATGAACGACAGCGGGCCCAGCACCGCCATGCCCTTGACCCGAAACGGGCGTGCCATGTCCGGTGCATTGCGGCGCAGGGCGGCGACCGTTACCGGGGCTACGGCATAACTGAGGATCAGGGCAGCGGACACCACGTTGATCAGCGCTTCCCAGGACGGGAACGGCAAGGTCCAGAACACCGACAGGCCAAAGGTCAGCCACAGCGCCGGTCGCGGAATGCCGGACTTTTCATCAATCCGCGTGAAGACCTTGAAGAAGGTGCCGGTCTGCGCCCAGCCATACACCACGCGCGGGGTGGCGTTCATGTAGATATTGCCGCAGCCGCTGGGGGAGATCACCGCATCGGCCACCACCAGGTAGGCCAGCCAGCCCACGCCCAGCGCCAGGGCGATATCGCGATAGGGCAGGGCCAGTTCCTTGCTGATGCCGGCCCAGCCATTGGCGAGCATTTCGGTAGGCACGCCGCCGAGGAACGCGGTTTGCAGCAGCACATAGATGGCCGTAGACAACAGTACTGAGAGGATCAGGGCGATGGGGATGGTGCGCTGTGGATTTTTCACTTCGCTGGCCACCGAAATGATCGGCGTGAGCCCCAGGTAGGCAAAGATCACCCCGCCTGCCGACACCGCCATCTCGATGCCCGACAAGCCGAACGGTGCAAAGCCATGCACCTGGAAGTTCGCAGGCTTGAAGAAGGTGAACAGCACGCCGATCACCAGCAACGGCACGATGAACTTGAACACGCTCACCAGGTTATTGGCGATGGCAAAGGTCTTCACACTGCGGTAGTTGAGCACGAAGAACAGGCACAGCAGGGCAAATTGCACCAGCCAGCCCAGGGTAGTCGGGTCACTGGAGCCGGCCTTGGTCAGCTGGGGAAACCAGGCTGCCGCGTATTGACGCGAGGCGACCACTTCAATCGCCACCAGGCTGGAAAACGCGATCAGCGTGATAAAGCCCATCAGGTAACCCAGCAACGGGCCATGGGAGTACACCGGGTAGCGCACCACGCCGCCAGCGCGGGGCAGGGCGGCGCCGAGTTCGCAGTAGACAATGCCCAGCAACAGCACAGCGAACCCCCCGAGCAACCAGGAAAAAATCCCCGCCGGGCCTGCGATGGCAGACACGTGGCTGGCGGCGAACAACCAACCCGAACCGAAGATGGCCCCCAACCCGATAAAGGTGAGGTCCATCAGTGACAGCTGTTTCTTGAACTTGCCTTGGCCTGACATAGCGGCGCCTTCTTGTGAGTTATTGGATAGGCATGCAGTGGCGCTATCCTGAACCCACAGGCCTGGCTGACGATTGATGTTTTATGCGGCGATGGATGACGAATTCAGCACAATTTGCCGCGCTCGACAGCGCTCGGCCTATGGCGCAATCTGCTGGCTGTCGACGAATAAAAGGGGCAGATAAAGTCATGTTGCAGAGTGCGTTCGCGAGCCTTTTCCAGGGCAGCCGACCCCACAGCATCGAGCAGCTATTGAGCGGGGTAGAGCAGTTGCTGCCGATGCTCGATGTACTGCCCAATGCTGCGATTTTCATCAAGGACATCGACGCCCGCTACGTGCTCGCCAACCGTACCCTGGTGCAACGCTGTGGTCTCAAGCAACTGCAACCGTTGCTGGGCAAGACCAGCGCCGAAGTGTTTCCCGCGCAATTGGGCCCCGGTTATACGGAGCAGGACCGGCGTGTGTTGAAGCAGGGTTTGGTACTGGAAGACCAACTCGAATTGCACCTCTACGGCACCCGCGAACCCGGTTGGTGCCTGACCCACAAGTGGCCGCTGTACAACCGGATCGGCGCGATCATCGGCCTGGCCGGGATCTCGGTAGACCTGCAATCAGCCAGTGAAACCCACCCGGCCTATCAGCGCCTGGCGGCGGTGGACGAACACATTCGCAGCCACTTCAACCGCCGTGTCACCCTGGGTGAACTGACCCGAATCGCCGGGATTTCCGTGGCGCAACTGGAGCGTTACTGCAAGCGCGTGTTTCACCTCACGCCCCGGCAAATGATCCAGAAAGTCCGGCTGGAACATGCCCGGCGGTTGTTGCATACCGAGTTGCCGATTACCGAGGTGGCGCTGCAATGCGGCTACACCGATCACAGCGCGTTTACCCGGCAGTTCAAATCTTCAACCGGCTTCACGCCGAGGCAATACCGGCAGGCGACGCAAGGCTCGGTACCAGACGGCATGCCAGACGCATAACCATTGTGGGAGCGGGCTTGCTCGCGAATGCAGAGTGTCAGTGCCGGATAGGCTAAATGACCCACCGCATTCGCGAGCAAGCCCGCTCCCACATTTTTGGGCCGCCGCCAGCCCCGACGCTATTGCGATGCAACGAATGGCGCGCGCACCCCTCATATGCTTACACCGACATTTTTCACCACCACAGGTACCGAGCTTATGACCGCGGCGAACAACGATCATGTGAACTGGCTGGTGCAACATTCCATGCTCCACGCAGCGCGGCAGCGGGCCAAGCTCTATTCGGGGCAAGGGCGCTTGTGGCAGCAGCCCTATGCACAGACCCGGCCGCGTGACGCTTCAGCCTTGTCGTCCGTGTGGTTCACTGCCTACCCCGCGTCGATTGTCACCCGCGAAGGCGGCACCGTGCTGGAAGCGTTGGGGGACGAAACCCTGTGGCATACCCTGTCGAAGATCGGCATCCAGGGCATTCACAACGGCCCGTTGAAGAAGTCCGGTGGCTTGTCTGGTACCGAGCACACGCCGACCATCGACGGTAATTTCGACCGCATCAGCTTCGACATCGACCCGCAACTGGGCACCGAGGCACAATTGCAGGCGCTGACGCGCATGGCTGCCGCGCACAATGCGGTGATCATCGACGATGTGATCCCGTCCCACACCGGCAAAGGCGCGGATTTTCGCCTGGCGGAAATGGCCTATGAGGACTATCCGGGCCTGTACCACATGGTCGAAATCCGCGAGGAAGACTGGCCGTTGCTGCCCGACGTGGCCGACGGACGCGATGCGCAAAACCTCAGCCCCTCACAGGTAGACGCGCTGCGCGACAAGCACTACATCGTCGGCCAATTGCAGCGGGTGATTTTCTTCGAGCCCGGCGTCAAGGAAACCGACTGGAGCGCCACCCCGGTGGTGCTCGGCGTGGATGGCAAACCGCGGCGCTGGGTCTACCTGCATTACTTCAAGGAAGGCCAGCCGTCGCTCAACTGGCTTGACCCTTCGTTTGCCGCGCAGCAGATGATCATCGGTGATGCGCTGCACGCCATTGATGTGATGGGCGCGAAAATCCTGCGTCTGGATGCCAACGGCTTTCTCGGCGTGGAGCGCAAGCTCGACGGCACGGCCTGGTCCGAAAGCCATCCGCTGTCGATCACCGGCAATCAGTTGCTCGGCGGCGCCATTCGCAAGGCGGGCGGTTTCAGTTTTCAGGAGCTCAACCTCACTGTGGACGACATCGCGTCCATGTCCCATGGCGGCGCCGACCTGTCCTATGACTTCATCACCCGGCCGGCCTACCAGCATGCGTTGCTGATGGGCGACACCGAATTCCTGCGCCTGATGCTGCGCCAGATGCACAGCCTCGGCATCGACCCCGGCTCGCTGATTCACGCGCTACAGAACCACGATGAACTGACCCTGGAGCTGGTGCACTTCTGGACGCTGCACGCCCATGACAGCTTCCTGTTCCAGGGCCAGACCTTCCCCGGCAACATCCTGCGCGAGCATATCCGCGAGCAGATGTACGAACGGCTGACCGGCGAACATGCGCCGTATAACCTCAAGTTCGTCACCAACGGCGTGTCCTGCACCACTGCCAGTATTATCACTGCAGCCCTGGGGATCCGTGACCTGGAGGCGATCACCCCGGCGGATATCCAGCAGATTCGCCAGATCCACTTGCTGCTGGTGATGTACAACGCCATGCAACCTGGGGTGTTTGCCTTATCCGGCTGGGACCTGGTGGGCGCGTTGCCGTTGGCGGCCGAAGACGTGGCGCACCTGATGGCCGATGGCGACACGCGCTGGATCCACCGTGGCGCCTATGATCTGGTAGACCTGAACCCCGACGCTGAACTGTCGGCGGGGCAAATGCCGCGCTCCAAAAGTCTGTATGGCAGCCTGAACAGCCAACTGCAGGACCCAGAGTCCTTTGCCTCCCAACTGCAAAAAATCCTCGCCGTGCGCCGCGCTTACGACATCGCCGCGAGCCGCCAGATCCTGGTGCCAGATGTTGAGCACCCAGGCTTGCTGATCATGGTTCACGAACTGCCGGCGGGTAAGGGCACGCAAATCACTGCGCTGAATTTTGGTGCCACGCCGATCACCGAAACCTTGCACCTGCCCAACATCGCACCGGGGCCGGTGGTGGATATCATCAATGAGCGGGTGGAAGGCGATTTGACCGAGGAGGGCGCGTTCACGATCACGCTGGACGCTTATGAAGGGCTGGCGTTGCGGGTGGTGAGCAGCACGCCGATGTAAATCGCCTGTAGGGGCGAGCTTGCTCGCGAAAAACGTCAACGATAACGCGTGCTTCCTGAATAAACGCGGCGTTTGTGAGTTTTTCGCGAGCAAGCTCGCTCCTAGAGGGTAAACCAGACGATCAGTGGTGCTTGTTCTTGTGCTTATGCTTGTTGCCTTTGTGCTTGCCACCACCGGAACGATGACCGCTCTCGTCATCGGCCAGATTATTACCCAGCGCGCCACCGGCTGCGCCGCCCACGCCCGCGCCAATGGTGGAGCCGGTGCTACCGCCCAGGCGATTACCAATCAGCGAGCCGCCCGCCGAGCCCAAACCGCCGCCAATCGCCGCTTCGGTCTTGTTGCCCTTCTGCGCACCCACCGCACTCCCGGCTGCGCCCCCCACGCCTGCACCGATGGCCGCACCGGTCGAGCCACCCAGCTGTTGGCCGACCACATTGCCCAACACACCGCCGACACCGCCTCCCAGCGCCGCCGTACCATCTCCAGCGGCCAGGGCCCCTTGGGAGATCAGGATGCCCAATGCCAGGGCCGGGAATGTCATTTTCATTTTTTTGTACCTCAAGGGCTGTCTCAGGCGCTCACGGGTTAAAGCACGCCTGGCGGTGTGATTAGAGCACAGGCCACCGCACCAGGGTCTCGGTGATTGCCCGTGCGCAAGAAATTTTTTTCAGCCCTCTTGAATTCTTTTAGCGCGTCCATAAATTTTTGATCACGCGATGCCGAATCCGGGTCGCGTACTAAATCACTTGGAGAAACTCAGGAGATTTTAAAATGGCTACTACTCTGTCGTTGGCCCCACTGTTCCGTCAATCGGTGGGCTTTGATCGCTTCAATGACCTGTTCGAGTCGGCGCTGCGCAGCGAGGCTCCGAATTCCTATCCACCTCACAACGTGGAAAAGCACGGTGACGACGCGTACCGCATTGTCATCGCCGTGGCTGGCCTGACCGAGGAGGATCTGGATATCCAGGTCGAGAGGGGTGTATTGACGGTTTCCGGCGGAAAACGCGAAACCGACGATAAGGTCGCTTACCTGCACCAGGGCATTGCCCAACGTGCGTTCCGGTTGTCGTTCCGCTTGGCCGACCATATCGAAGTACGTGGCGCATCCCTGACCAACGGTTTGCTCAACATCGACCTGCTGCGTGAAGTGCCTGAAGAGGCCAAGCCAAAACGCATCATGATTGGTGGCGAGGCCAAGCCCGAGCTGCGTCAGGTCAGCTTGCAGTAAAACAATCGGCGGTAAAAAGGCGCTCTGCGGAGCGCCTTTTTGTGCGCGCTGCAAACCCAGGCCCGCTAAGCCTGGGTGTTGGGTGCAAACAACTGCCTGGCCTCGGCAAAGCATTTTTCTGCGATGGCCGAGCGCGGTTCGGTCTTGCGCATCACCATGCCCAGGGGCGCTAGGACGCTGGCGTCCGGCAGGTGGATGAACGCCAGGTTCTCAATCGGGCTTTCCAGGCCGCTGTCCAACGGCATGATTGCGCAACAGAAGCCTTCGTGAATGGCCTGGAACAGTTGATAAGTGGAGTCGCTTTCCAGAATCGGCTGGGGATCGAGACCGCGGCTGCGGAAACTCAGGTCGATGGATTTTCGGTAGTGCATGCCATTGCTGATCATCCCCAGGGGC
Source organism: Pseudomonas sp. FJ2-5-13 (assembly GCF_029201605.1). Lineage (NCBI taxonomy): Bacteria > Pseudomonadati > Pseudomonadota > Gammaproteobacteria > Pseudomonadales > Pseudomonadaceae > Pseudomonas > Pseudomonas sp. FJ2-5-13. The sequence continues at coordinate 3,114,737 of NZ_CP104045.1, read as the reverse complement.
AGTTGGGCGGCTTCTTCCCAGCTCATCTGCGTGCCTTCGAAGTGGAAGTGGCGGGTGTCGTACAGCAGGCCGACACGGGTTTCGCCCAGTTCGAAAAACTCCAGGTAGTTGGGGCTGACGTGGTCCAGGTAGCACACGCCCAGGTCCAACTGGTTGGTGCCCAGGGCTTCGATGATTTTGTCCGAGCTCATGGAGGTGAGGCTGAACTTGAGTTCCGGGAAGCTGTGGGACAGGCCCTGGATGAAGCTGATCGGGTTGAAGCCGCTCAGGGGCACCAGGCCCAGGCGCAGGTTACCGACTAACTGGCCGCGACACGCAGCGGCTTCGGCGAACAGGCCATCGTGGGCGGCGAGTAAAGTCCTGGCCCAGGCCAGCACGCGTTCGCCGGCCTGGGTGAAGCCTTCGAAGCGTTGGCCACGGGTCACCAGTTCCAGGCCCAGTTCCTCCTCCAGGTTGCGCAGGCGCATCGACAGGGTGGGCTGGGTGATGTTGCAGCGGGCAGCGGCCTGGCCGAAATGGCGGGTCTGCTCCAGTGCGATCAGGAATTTAAGTTGTTTGATGTCCATGAAGGCACCTGCCTGGAAATGAGCCGATGATCGCATTGTAACGACTGGCACGTCCAAGTGCCCTTGCCACGGTGCGGCTGCATTGTTCCATTTTTGAGATGGAGCGGCCCGTTTCAGCCACTACCTAACCCCGAACGCGATGACTAAGGTGGTCCCACTGTTTTTTTGGGTGGGCCAACGTCTACACCCAGGCCATGCCGCATTAGCAGTTTCTGATCCAGAGCTACATCAAGGCACACCAAGTGGCAAACAACCACGAAGTACTAGACTCACAGCGCACCTAAATACGCTGGGGCCTTTTGCGGCAAGCCCATGTTGGGCGCTGCCTCTATTTATCAGGAGTATGAAGATGTCTACACCTTACGTTCGTTTGGACAAAGACAACGCCGCGGTGCTGTTGGTCGACCATCAGGCCGGCTTGCTGTCATTGGTTCGTGACATCGACCCGGACAAGTTCAAGAACAACGTGCTGGCCCTGGCTGACCTGGCCAAGTACTTCAAGTTGCCGACCATCCTCACCACCAGTTTCGAAACCGGCCCCAATGGCCCGCTGGTGCCCGAGCTCAAGGCGCTGTTCCCGGATGCGCCGTACATTGCGCGCCCAGGCCAGATCAACGCCTGGGACAACGAAGATTTCGTCAAGGCCATTAAGGCCACGGGCAAGAAGCAATTGATCATTGCCGGCGTCGTGACCGAAGTGTGCGTGGCGTTCCCGGCGCTGTCGGCCCTGGCCGAAGGCTTTGAAGTGTTTGTGGTCACCGACGCCTCCGGCACTTTCAACGAACTGACCCAGCAGTCGGCCTGGGCTCGCATGTCGGCCAACGGCGCGCAACTGATGACCTGGTTTGGCCTGGCCTGCGAGCTGCATCGCGACTGGCGCAACGACATCGAGGGCTTGGGGACGTTGTTCTCCAACCACATTCCGGACTACCGCAACCTGTTCACCAGCTACAACGCGTTGACTGAAGGCAAGTAAGCCTGCTGGCGATCTGGGTCTATACCGATTCGATGCGACACTGGATCTGTGGCCAGAGAGCTTGCTCACGCGAAGGTCTGATAACCAACGCGTGATCCAACTGTGGGAGCTGGCTTGCCTGCGATGACGGCCTGCCAGCCGACATTTACCTACCTGATACCCCGCAATCCAACTGTGCGGGCTTGCTCGCGAAGGCGGCCTGGCAGGCAACACAGTTGGATTGTGTGCATATCCATTGCTGCGGTAACGGCCGCTTAGGGTTCCGCCCTGACGGCGGCTCACTTTTGAACAGCGCAAAAGTAAGCAAAACGCTCTTGCCCCACCACTCGGCACCTCGCTTAGGCTCGGTGTGCCCGTAATTCGCCAGTGATTTGGGGGGCCGCCGCCACGCGCCATCCATGGCGCGGGGCGGCTAAACCGGCATCCCTGCCGGTTTACCCCCCAAATCCCTGTCGAATTCCGGCCAGCGTGGTTTAACGGGGCGCCTGAGATCAAGATCACAAGCAGATCAAGAGCAAGATCAAGAGCGGCTCGCTTCGCATCGTGGTTAGCGTTGAGCGCTACAGAGTTGTGTAGATACCTATGGTCATCGCAGGCAAGCCACACACAGTTGGATCGCGGAGCATCAATGGGATCAGCTTCTACCATCGCGGGAGCAAGATCAGCACCGCTAGAAGGATGACAGCACTTTAGTCGTATTTTGTTACTAACCCATGTCCTAAAAATTCAGCCCTGTGGCGGCAAAGTGGGACAAAACGCCATCTCGCCATTCAATTTTCATAAAAATGTAACAACCCTGCTTCACAGTTCGGGAGCCCGTCACCACAACGAGTTCCTTTTAATGAAAAGCTTGATGAAGTCCGCAGCACTCGCCATTACGGTATCCCTGTGTGCCTCCTCCGTGACCTTCGCCGCCGAGAACGTACGCCTCACCGGCTCCGGCGCCAGCTTCCCTGCACCGATCTACCTCACCTGGTTCAAGGATTTCAGCAAGAAGACCGCTGGGGTCACCGTGGATTATCAATCCAAGGGCAGCGGCGCAGGTGTGCAGGACTTCCTGAATAAAACCGTCGACTTCGCCGCCAGTGACTCGGCCATGAAAGACGAAGACATCGCCAAGGTCGCCGAAGGCGTGCAACTGCTGCCAATGACCGCCGGTGAAATCGTGCTGGCCTATAACCTGCCGGGCAATCCCAAGGGCCTCAAGCTGCCACGCGATGTTTACTCCAACATCTTCCTGGGCAAGATCACCAAGTGGAACGACCCACAGATCGTTGCTGCCAACCCGGACCTGAAACTCACCGACACGCCGATCACCGTGGTGGTGCGCGCAGATTCCAGCGGCACCACAGCGGTATTTACCAAGCACCTGGCCACCATCAACCCTGAATTCAAAACGGCGCTGGGGGAGGGCAACACCGTTAACTGGCCGGCCAGCGACAAATTCATCAAGTCGCCCAAGAACGATGGTGTGACCGCCACCGTACGCCAGACTCCAGGCGCGATTGGCTACATCGAATACGGCTTCGCCAAACTGGCCAAGGTTGACTTCGCCCAATTGCAGAACAAGGCCGGCCAGTACGTGGTACCGAACGCCGAAAGCGGCGCCGAGGCCCTGGCCGCCGTGAAAATGCCGGAAAGCCTGGTGGCCTGGTTGCCGGACCCGGACGGTGCCAAGTCTTACCCGATCACCTCGTACACCTGGATGATCTTCCGCAAGGACAACGGCAACCCTGCCAAGGCCAAGGCCATGCGCGAAATGGTTGAGTACAGCCTGACCGAGGGGCAGAAAATCGCCGACTCCATGGGCTACATCCCGCTGCCGCCATCGGTGGTGGAGCAGGTTCGCAAAGCCTCCGCCAACATTCAGTAACACCCGTGAGGCCGCTCTCGGTGTGGGCTGTTTGCCGCGCCGGGGGCGTTTCCCCCCTGTTCCGGAATTAGCCAATGAACAAACCTTTCGTCGTACCGGTTAACCGGGATTCTGCCTGCCAACCTCCCTCGGCCAAAGACTTCCTGGTCGATCGCACCTTCCGTGGGCTCGCGCGAATCGGGGTGGTACTGATTCTGGCGTTGGTCGCAGCCTTGGTCTTCGAGGTGGGACGCAAGGCCTTGCCGGGCATGGAAAAGCACGGCTTCGATGTGCTTTTTGGCAGTGTCTGGGACGTTAACCAAGGCAAGTACGGGATCCTGCCGGCCATTTGGGGCACGCTCTACAGCGCTTTTATCGCGCTGCTAATCGCCGGCTTTTTCGGTGTCAGCATGGCGATTTTCCTGACTCAGGACTTTCTGCCGGCCAAGCTGGCAGCGGTGTTTCGCACCATCGTTGAATTGCTCGCGGCCATCCCCAGCGTGGTGTATGGCCTGTGGGGCATCTACGTGGTGATCCCAGCGATCCGGCCACTGACCACCTGGTTGAACAGTGAACTGGGTTGGATACCATTTTTCGGCACCTCCTTGAGCGGGCCGGGGTTGCTGCCGGCGGCGCTGGTATTGGCCATCATGATTCTGCCGACGATTGCCGCCGTGTCCCAGGACGCGCTCACCAGCGTGCCGATGAAAACCAAGCAGGCCGCCTATGGCATGGGCACCACCCACTGGGAGGCGATCCTCAAGGTGATGGTGCCGTCTGCCGCCACCGGTATTTTTGGCTCCCTGGTACTCGGCCTCGGCCGTGCGCTGGGCGAAACCATGGCGCTGGCGATGTTGGTGGGCAATGCCAACAACATTTCCCTGTCGCTGTTCGCGCCGGCCAATACCTTGGCAGCCTTGTTGGCGCTGAACTTCCCCGAAGCCGGGCCCAACGAGGTGGAGGTCTTGATGTACGCCGCCCTCGTCTTGATGTTCATTACCCTGCTGGTGAATGTCATCGGTTCCATGATCATGCTCTACGCCCAACGGGGTAATCGATGATGACGAATCTCACATCCCCTATCACCGCTGTACCGAGCTTGCAGCGCAAGTTCGAAGGCCGCGCCTTGCGCAGCCTGGTGTTAACCACATTGGTATGGCTGGGCGCGCTGTTGGCCAGTGTGCCGCTGATTTCAGTGCTCTACATGCTGATCACCCGTGGCGGCGCACGCCTGAGCCTGGAGGTGTTCACCGAACTGCCGCCCACCGGCTTCGAAACGGGCGGCGGTTTCGGCAACGCCATGGCTGGCACCTTTGTGATGGTCGGTATCGCTGCGGCGATTGCGGTGCCGGTCGGCATCATGGCCGCGATCTTCCTGGCTGAACTGGGGCCGGACAGCAAATTGGCCAATGCTGCACGCTTTGCCGCCAAGATGCTCACCGGCTTGCCTTCGATCCTGGCCGGCGTGTTTGCCTATGCCTTGGTGGTGATGACTACCGGCACTTACTCGGCACCGGCAGGCGGCGTGGCCCTGGCGGTATTGATGCTGCCCATCGTGGTGCTGACGGCTGAAGAGTCGATGCGCATGGTGCCCAAGATCATGAAGGACGCCGCCTACGGCATGGGCTGCACCCGCTCGCAGGTGATCTGGAAGATCATCTTGCCGACCGGCCTGCCGGCGATCCTCACCGGCGTGATGCTCGCCGTGGCACGAGCCGCAGGCGAAACCGCGCCGTTGCTGTTTACCGCGCTGTTCAGCAACTACTGGATCTACCACGACGGCGACCTGGCGGTGATGAACCCCACGGCTTCCCTTGCCGTGTTGATCTACAACTTTTCCGGCATGCCCTTCGACAACCAGCTGGAGCTCGCCTGGGCGGCCTCGTTGGTGTTGGTGATGATCGTGCTGGTCGTGAATATTGTGAGCCGTATCTTCGGCAAGCCTAAGTATTAAGAACGGGAGCATCTGAATCTTGAACGTCTCAACTGCGCAAATAGCCGCTCCGTTTGTCACCCAATCGCCTGTGGTCATGGACTGCAAGCTGGACCGGATTTTCTACGGCAATTTCATGGCGGTGCGTGACAGCCATGTGCCGATCGAGAAAAACAAGATCACCGGTTTCATCGGCCCGTCCGGCTGCGGCAAAAGTACGGTACTGCGCAGCCTCAACCGCATGAACGACCTGGTGAAGGGCTTTCGCTTCGAGGGCCACGTGCACTTTCTGGGGCAGGACGTGTACGGCAAGGGCGTGGACCCGGTGGTGGTGCGCCGTTACATCGGCATGGTGTTCCAGCAGCCGAACCCGTTCTCCATGAGCATCTTCGACAACGTCGCCTTCGGCCTGCGCCTAAACCGCTACAAAGGCGACCTGGGCGACCGCGTCAAACACGCCCTGCAAGGCGCGGCGCTGTGGGACGAAGTCAAGGACAAGCTCAAGGTCAGCGGCCTGTCGCTCTCCGGTGGCCAGCAGCAACGGCTGTGTATTGCCCGCGCTATCGCCACTGAGCCAGAAGTGCTGTTGCTCGATGAGCCGTGCTCGGCACTCGACCCGATTGCGACTCGCCGGGTAGAGGAACTGATGGTGGAGCTGAAGAAGGATTACACCATCGCCCTGGTCACCCACAACATGCAGCAGGCCATCCGCGTAGCAGACACCACGGCGTTTTTCTCGGTGGATATTTCCCAGGGCACGCGCACCGGCTACCTGGTGGAAATGGGCCCGACCGCGCAGATTTTCGGCAGCCCACGTGAACAGATGACCGAGGATTACATCAGCGGCAAGTTCAGCTGAGTCCCCATGTTCGATAAAAACCGCACGTGCGCCACCGTCAGCCCAGGAATGCCAATGTCTGCAACGCATCGTCTTGATTTGTCAGCGATTGAACGCGCGCTCCGTAAAGTGCAGAGCCGCTTTGCCGAGCTCAGCACGCAATTTACCGAGCCGCGCGACCCCTTGACCGACGAAGTGCTGCTCAACGTGCTTGAAGGCTATGCGCTGGTTGACGACTATGTCGCACGAGGCGTTGACCTGTTTGACCTTCATCATCTGGACCTGATGCTGGAGATCAACGCCACCGTGCTCTGCGGTAGCGACCCGGCGCGCCGCGTGGAATACGCGCAGCACCTGGCCGCCACCGAGGAGCACTTCTTCAACAACGTTGAAGGCGGTATCAAGGACTTGTTCAACTGGTATTGCGCGTATCGCAGTGAATCGGTATGGAAGCGTGCGGCCGGCGTGTATGTGCGCATCCTCAGCAAGCCGCAGTTGTTCATCGAAGGTAACAACCGCAGTGGCTCGCTGATCGTCAGCTATCTGCTGATGCGTGCCGGGTTGCCACCGTTTGTGCTGACGTTGGAAAATGCCGAGGGTTACTTCAATCCTTCCTCGGTAATCCGCAACTCGGCCAAACATGGGGTCAAGGCGTTGTATGAATTGCCCAAGATCAAGAAAAAGTACGCCGCCTTCCTGGAGGAACAGGCCCCGGATCCCAAGGCGTTTTTCTTGAGCGATACACCACAGCCTATCTATCAGGGAGGCCATTAATGCGCTGGTATCCAACACTCGCCAGCCGAGCCGTGCAAGCCGTCCAGCAAGCGGTCCTCACGCGTGTCGCCAAGCGCCCGCGCGTACGCATCTCCTTTGATATTGACGACACGCTGGCTTGCCAACTTGACCACGCTGATGTCGAGAGCAGTTGGCTGCCGGCCTGCGTTCATCGTTGGTGGGGAGAACCGCTGCGTATCGGTACTCGTTCGTTGACGCGGGAGCTGCGGCGCCAGGGTTGCAGTATCTGGGTCTACACCTCATCTGGCAGGGCGCCTTCCTACATCAGGCGTTGGCTGATGCTGTACGGCATCCGTGTAGACGGCGTGGTCAATAGCGAGCGGCATAACCACGCCCTCACGGTGCATGGGCTGTCGAACACCCCCTCGAAATTTCCGCCGGCCTTCGATATTGATTTGCACGTGGACGATTCCGAGGGCGTGCGCCTTGAGGGCAACGACCACGGCTTTCGCGTGGTGGTGGTTGACCCGCAGGATGAGCATTGGGCGCAAAGAGTGCTTGAAGCGGTCGCGGGCGTGCAGGCACAACTGGCCCGTCAGCAATTGCCCAGGTTCAAGCAGCCTGTATGCCAACGTGCTGAGGTTTATTCTTCCTGAGTTCCAGAAAAACCTGAACTGCTTGAGCCCTTATTGCAGTTCACAACTTGCTATAAGGGCTTAATTGTCTTTGACTCATTAGTCACGAACAACACGAAACTTCACTTCTTGTTCGACAAACAGCGCTTATGGCGCTTTTGTCGTCTATATCCCTAAGTACATACCCTTACCATCCGATAGTCGGTCACTTTAAGGCGGCACTTCTAGGCTAGTGTTGACGAGCTTCCTTAATGGTCAACCTCGATATTAAGCAACGAAGCAGCCTGAACAGAATGCACAACAACAACTTCAATGCATATTGTTTAGCCCGACGCATCAGGTATTACCGTTGACTTTCGGTGTTGATCGCTGGGCTCAAGGAGTACTGACATGGCTATATTCGATTACAAGGGGCAAGACGCCCGGGTCCTGATTTCAGATGCCTGGACCCTCGCCACTTATACCAGCGGCGTTGCCACCGTAGGCGCGCTCTACAACATACCCGGGCTTGTGCTGGGCGAGGGCAACACCTTCGCATTGCCCAAGGGCTGGCGTGAGATCGGCGCGAGCGAACTGCAGGTTGATAGCAGTCACACCGATATCACTGGAAGTTTTACCGGCGACGGCGTGTTCGGTTCCCAGGCCAGAGTGTTTGGTCAATACGATGACAGCGGCCAATTAGTCAAAATGGGTTTTTCCATTGCCGGCACCAACTCGCCAATTGATCTGCTGGGTTGGCCGGCGATGATTGATAACTCTTATATCAACGGCTACGACTACCTGCTCAATTCAATCAAGGATTACGCCACCGACCACAACCTGAGCGGCAAAGATGTTCTGGTAACCGGCTACAGCCAGGGTGGCTCCGTCACCAACAGCATGTATATCGGCAAGGACACTTTGGCAGACGGCTTTTTCAAGGATTCGGACTACTTTGGCATGGAGTCGCCCAAGTCCAGCAACAGCGACGGAATCTTCAACTTCGGTTTTGAAAACGATGTGGTCCACCGCCTCACGGGCCAAGAGACCGACGTGGGCAGCGCCATCATCGACGCGCTTCACGGCAGTGACGCCAGCTACACCTCGACCACCGACAACATCGTGCTGTTCGACACGATCTACGCGCTGCCAACCTGGCCCAATGGTCCGTTCTCGATTGCCAACCTGTCAGGGTGGGCCGCGCACTTGGAAGGCATTTTCATCAACCCTATCCAGCGTATCGCCCAATCGACGTTCTACGATTACATCGAACGCGACAGCACCATCGTTATCAGCAACCTCGACGCCATCAGCCGCAGCTTTACCTGGGTCAGCGACAAACAGACCGCCACCTCCAACCACTACGGCACACCGGCTTTCCTGCTGGGCACCGACAGTGCGGACAAGCTGCAGGACGGGCGCAGCGATGACTTCCTCGACGGGTTCAAGGGCGACGACAGTTTCCGGGTGAGTACCGGTACCGATATCGTCGCCGGCGGTGAAGGCAATGACAAAGTCTTCCTCAAAGGCACCGTGTCTTCCTACGAAGCCGTGAAACTCAGCGATGGCACGTTGTTTCTCAACGACAGCAGCGGCCAATATGGTCTGAAGGAATTGCACGGCGTAGAGCATGTGGAGTTCGAAACCGGCCTGGCCAACAGCCTCGGCCATGTGCCCGTGCTCGGCGGGCTCTTCGGTGGAATCGGCGAGGTCCTCACGCCGGCCTATACGGTGACCAGTGGCAAACTCGACTTCGAAGGCCTGTTCGGCGCCGATAAGGCGTATGCCAAATCCATCGAAGGCAGCCAGTTGGCCGACACCCTCAAAGGCACCGCCGCCCGCGATCTGATATTCGGCCAGAACGGCAATGACCGGCTCGACGGTGGCGCCGGCAATGACCTGCTGCACGGCGGCGACGGCAACGACACGCTATTGGGTGGCAGCGGTAACGATTCGCTGTATGGCGCCAGCGGCAATGACGTCTTGATCGGCGGGCTGGGCAATGACCAACTCAGCGGTGGCGTGGGCAGCGACCTGTTTGTTTTCGATCAACGCGGGTTTGGCCACGACGTGATCAGCGACTTCAACATTCACCAGAACGGGCAAGACCTGCTGGTGTTCGCCAAGTCGCTGTTTGCCAGCGCCGATGCCGTGCTCGGGGCCACTACCCAGCATGGCAGTGACAGCGTGATTCTGGCGGGGGACAGCAGTGTCACCCTGGTGGGGTTCAATGCGGCGCAGTTGAGTGCAGAGATGATCAGCGTGGTTTGACGCGGCACCAGCGAAACGGAAGGTAAAAACCTCACAGGGTCTCTGATGCTGTGGGGTTTTTTATTGCTTGCGGATTAACGCAACGGCTCGATACCACACGCAGCGTCATTGTTTAGCGGTAGGGCTCACCCCCAAAAAATTCTACATTTCAAGCCCGCGCAGCTCTGCATGAAGGATTGAACAAATTTGCACGCTTAATTGACGCCATCAAAATGACATCTTATCATCGCCGCATTGGATGGCATAAAGCCATATAGAGGGATCTATACAGTGTGGCGTTTACCGCGTCGGACCAGGTTAAGCCTGCTGTCCGCTTTTTTTTGCCTGGTCACATCCGGATGGGCGCAAGCGGCCTCGCCGCAGAACGCCCCCGGCATCACCGACCTGATCCGTGACCGCCAAGACCGCCTGCTCGAAGAGCAGCAACGGCGCCTTGAAGAACTCAAAGACCTGCCCGGCAAAGCCGCCGCGCCAGCAACCCCGACAACCCCCGTCGATACGCGCTGCTTTGCGATCAAAACCATTGAGCTGGGCGGTGCGGATGCGCTGAGCGAAGGTGAACGCGATGATCTGATCAAGCCCTACGTCGGCCAATGTCTTGGTGTGCCGCAGCTCAACGCAGTACTCAAGGTGATCACCGACCGTTATCTGGCCAAAGGCCTGGTCACCAGTCGCGCCTACTTGCTGCAGCAGGACCTTTCCAGCGGCAATCTCAAGATTCAAGTGGTTGAAGGTAAGCTGGAGAGCCTGAAAGCTGCCGAAGGCAGCGGCATCACTGACCGCCAACTGACCATGAGTTTCCCCGGCAAGCGGGGCGAACTGCTCAACCTGCGCGAAATCGAGCAGATGGTCGATCAGTTGAATCGTTTGCCATCGAACCAGGCGCAGATGGAGCTCGCGCCGGGCAAGGCCGTGGGGGGCAGTGATGTACTGGTCAAAAACACCGCGCAAAAACCCTGGCGTGTCGGCCTGTCGCGGCATAACGGCGGCCAGCGCAGCACCGGTGAGCAGCAGTGGGGCGTCAGTCTGGACTGGGACAATCCGTTGGGCCTGGCCGACCAACTTTCGCTGCGTGGCGGCCACGATGCCGTCAGTGATCACCAGAAAACCTCGCGCAATTCGATGCTCAGTTATAGCCTGCCTTTCGGTTGGTGGAACCTCTCGTACAGCTATATCGACAGTGAATACCGCTCGCGAGCCGAGGCTAACAATTTCAAGTTCAAGCAGACCGGCGACAGCCAGACTCATCAGTTGCGCCTGGAGCGGGTTATCCATCGTGACGCTTTGAGCAAAACGTCCTTGAACACTGGCATCGCCTATCTTCGCACCAACAACTTTATCGAAGACAGCAAGCTTGCCTTGAGCAGCAACCGCCTCAGCGAAGCGCAAGTAGGTATCAACCATGGTCGGCGTATCGGCGGTTCGTTTCTCAACGTTGACCTCGGTATGCAAAACGGCATCGGCGCATTCGACGCCCAGGCCAATCACGATCCAAAGCCTGGGCAGCCGGATGCGCGCTATCGCAAGTACACCGCTACGGTGAGCTATTTGTATCCATTCAAACTGTGGGGTGAGTCCTTCAGCTTCAGCAGCTTGATGACCGGCCAGCACAGCGAAGACGTGTTGTTCAGCCCCCAGCGCATGAGCCTGGGTGGGCAGTCGTCGATTCGTGGCTACAAAGACCAAATGCTCGCCGGCGACAGCGGCGGCTATTGGCGCAACGACCTGCGCTGGAGCCGGCCAGTGACCTGGGCCTGGATGCAGCGGGTGTTCACTGAATACGGCAGCAGCCTGGGCTACGACCAGGGCGTGATCAGCCATGGTCGCTACAACGCCGAGCAGCATGGGCGCATGAGCAGCAACTCGGTGGAGTTGTTCGCGCGCGGCAAGAACGTCGCGGCCAGCGTGGCCTTTGCACACTCTTTGGAACGACCGGAAGCGATCACGGACCGTGAAGCGCCGATCTATTTCCGCTTGGACTTTTTCCTTTAAATTTTTGACCGCCTTCGGGCTTCGAGACATGACATGGACGTTCGCCAGTACGCATTCCTCGCGCGCCAGCCTTCTGCTGCCGTAAAAAGCTGCTCCCATTTCCTGGGGCTGCCTAAACGTGGGTTGGCGTTGATCCTGGCCAACGCGATGTTCTGGCACCCGTTGCTGGCCCAGGCAGACGGCATTGTGGTGAATGCCCCCGGTACGACGGTCGGGCAAGCGGGGAATGGCGTGCCCATCGTCAACATCGCCACGCCGAATGCCAACGGGCTCTCGCACAACCAATTTCATGATTACAACGTCGGCGCCAACGGGGTCATCCTCAACAACGCCACCGACCGTACCCAGTCCACACAACTGGGCGGCATCATTGTCGGCAACCCCAATCTCCATGGCACCGCGGCCAATATCATTCTCAACGAAGTCAACGGCGGCAGCCCCAGCCAACTGCGCGGCTACACCGAAGTGGCCGGGCAATCGGCCCATGTGATCGTTGCCAACCCCTATGGCATCAGCTGTAACGGTTGCGGTTTTATCAACACCCCGCAAGCGACGCTCACCACCGGTAAAGCCGTGATCGAAAACGGCCAGATCACTCGTTACCAGGTCGACCAGGGCAGTGTTGCCATCGAAGGCGCTGGCCTGAACGCCAGCAACGTCGATCAGTTCGAAATCATCACCCGCGCCACCACCCTCAACGCGCAGATCCAGGCGAAAAAACTCACGGTCGTCGCCGGTCGTAATGATGTGGACGCACGCACCTTGAATGCCACCGCGCGAGCCGCAGATGGCAGCCAGGCGCCGGATCTGGCGATTGACTCGTCGGCGCTGGGCGGCATGTATGTGGGCGCGGTCAAGCTGCTGGGGACTGAGGCGGGTGTCGGCGTGAAGTTGTCGGGGGACATGGTCGCTGGCGGTGATATTCAGATCGATGCCGGTGGTCACGTGGTCATGGGCCCGACAACAGCGGCTGGCGCCATTAACGTGAAGGCCCGCAGCGTGGAAGCCCAGGGCGTGGTCGCGGCGGGCAGTGTGCTTGAGATGAAGACGCAAGGCGACTTGCTCAATCAAAAAAGCCTGGCTGCGCGTGATCGCGTGGCGCTGCAAAGCGGTGGGGTGTTGACCAACAACGGCGTCATCGAAGCGGGTGTCAATGCTGACCAGACGCGCAATGCTCAGGGTGATATCCACGTCACTGCAGCCCAGTTGAATAACATCGGCAAGACCGTCATCGCCAGTCGTGACCTGACCGTGAATGTGGATAGCACTCTGGACAACCGCAGCGGCACCCTTAGCGCGCAAAACCAGCTCAAGGTGACCACCGAAAAACTGGATAACCAACAGCAAGGCCGCTTATTGAGCGACGCGCGCATTGAGTTGAATGCCGCACGGTTGCTCAATGCTGACGCAGGCCTGGTGGTGGGCGACCGAGGGCTCAGTGGCCGCATCGGGCAGTTGGTCAATCGCAAGGGGGAGCTCTCAAGCCTTGCTGAAGTCACTTTGCAGGTCGACAGCCTGGACAACGTCGCCGGCCTGATATCTGCGGGCCAAGCGTTGCGTTTGACTGCCAGCGCGGCGGTTAACAATCAAAGCGGTCGCCTGGTGGCCGGGCAGATGGCGCAGGTCAACGCCGGGCAACTGGACAATAGCCAGTCAGGCATCCTGACCAGCCAGGGCGACCTGGGGCTGAATATTGCCGGCACGTTGGATAATCAACAGCAGGGCCGCATCGAATCGGGTGCCGCTGCACAGGTCAACGCCGGCAACTTCAACAACCAGCAACATGGCGTGCTCTCCAGCGGTGGCACCCTCGCACTGACGGCCGGCCCGGTAATTAACAGCCAAGGTGGATCCATTTCTAGTGCCAAGGCTCTCACTGCCCGTGTCACCCGCCTCGACCAGCATGAACAGGGGCGCCTTTACAGCAATAGCGATGCAGTCCTGGACCTGGGCAACGGCCACCTCGACAACCGCGACGGGGGCTTGATCAACGCCGCTGGCCAACTGACCTTGAACAAGCTCAATAGCGTCGACAACCGCAGCGGCGAAATTTCCAGCGCTCACGGGTTCACGTTCACCGCCAACACCCTGGACAACCGCGCTGGCAAGCTGCTCAGCGACCAGGCCTTGGGCCTGAAAATCGTGCAGACGCTCAACAACGGTGCAGGGCTGATTACAGCCAGTGGCCTGGATATTGACGTTGCCAGTTTGCTCAACGACCAACGCGGTCGAGTTCACAGCCGTGATCGGCTTAACGCCCGGGTGGGCGGTTTGCTCGCCAATCAAAGCGGAAGTTTCAGTGCCGACGCAGGCGCACAGTTGACCGTGGGAGGCCTGGACAACAGCAATGGCGGCCAACTCTTCAGCCAAGGCGATTTGAGCCTGAACCTCAATCGGGGTCACCTTAACAACCAGGGTGGCTTGATCAACTCCCCAGGCCAGTTGTTGCTGACCCAACTTAACAGCGTCGATAACCATGGCGGCGAAATCTCCAGCGCCCAAGCCTTCGATCTGAATGCGGATCAACTCAATAACAGCGCCGGCAAGTTGCTCAGCGAGCAAGCCTTGAGTGTGCGCATTGCCCGCGCCCTGGACAACACCCAAGGTGCGTTGACCGCAAAGGCCTTGGATGTACGGGCTGGGACACTGATTAACCAGTCCGGTCGACTCGCTGCGGTGGATAGCGTCAACTTGCAAGTCGATGGCGAACTCGATAACCGCAGTGCAAAGGTTCTGGGCAAACGCCTTGTGCTTGGCGTTGGGACGCTCAATAACGACCAGGGCCTGGTGCAGGGTGATTCGACGTTGCTGCTCCAAGCGGGCGGCGCGGTCAGCAACCAGGCCGGCACGTTGGCCGCTGGGCACAGCGTGACGCTCAACAGCGCCAGTCTGGATAACCGCACAGGTAACTTGACCAGCGATGGTGCACTGACGGCAGGTATTGCGGGCAGCCTGCTCAACCAAGCGGGGCTTATGAGTGCCGGCACTGATATGCAGGTCAATGCCACCGACCTGAACAACTCGCTCAAGGGTCGCATTGCCGCTCAGCAGGTACTCCTCACGGGGCAAGGGTTGGATAACAGTGCAGGCGGTAGTTTGTATGCCAAAGGTCAATTGGGTGTGGCCCTCGGCGACCAGTTGAACAACGCCCAAGGCACACTGCGCAGCGATGATCGTTTGACCATCAATGCCTCCGGTTTAACCAATGATGACGCAACACTATCCAGTGCCAGCGACCTGAAGATCACGACCGGCAAGCTGAGCAACCAGGGCGGGCGCCTTAGCAGCGCGACCCGGTTGGGTATGACGGTTACCGCACTGGACAACAGCCGTAACGGGCATGTCGCAAGCCAAGCCGATGTAAGCCTGGATATGCAAGGTGGTCACCTCAACAATAACGGTGGTTTGATCAACGCGCCGGGGCAATTGCTGCTCAAGCAACTGGGCAGCGTTGATAACCAGGGCGGTGAAATTTCCAGCGCCCACGCCTTTGAGCTGGCGGCAACCGCCTTGAACACAGCGGACGGCAAGTTACTCAGCCAACAAGCCTTGACCCTGCGAATCGCCCAGGCACTGGATAACACCCGTGGCCTGATTTCCGCGGCAGCCTTGCAGGTCAGCAGCGCCAGCCTGGACAACCAGGGCGGCAAGTTGAGTGCCGTTTCCGACCTGAACCTCGGCGTAGACGGTGTGCTGGACAACCGCAACGGTGAATTGCTGGGTCAGCACTCGACAGTTGAAGTGGCTGCGCTGAACAACAGTCAGGGGCGCATCCAGGGCGATAACCGCTTGACCTTGACCAGCCACGGCGCGGTCAACAATGACAAAGGCACGCTAGCTGCCGGTCAGATGCTGATGGTCAATGCCGTCAGCCTGGACAACCGGTCCAAGGGCCGCCTGACCAGCAAGGGTGACACGCAGCTGGTGGTGGGGAGTGTGGATAACCGCGGTGGCAGCATCACCTCGGTCGGGCAGTTGCGGGTCAAGGGTGACGAGCTGGATAACCGTCAGGCCGGGCTGCTCAACTCGGGCCAGGCCATGAACCTGTCCATTGGCAAAGTGGACAACCGAGGGGGTGAAGTTTCCAGCGTTACCGAACTGACGATGACGGGCCGCGAGCTGGACAACAGCAATGCCGGTCGCGTACTGGCCAATAGCACGCTCCAGTTGACGCTCGACAGGCTGAACAACCAGCTCAAAGGCCTGATTTCTGCGCAACAGGACGTCAACCTCAAAGCGATCAGCCTGGACAACAGCGCCCAAGGCAGTCTCTACGCCAAACGCAACCTCGACATAACCCTCGCCGAACAGGCTGACAACAGCCAAGGCGTGATGCGCAGCGACGCCGTCTTGCAACTGCGCAGCGCCAGCCTGGGTAACAACGGCGGTCGTATCAGCAGCGGCGGGGCGTTACTGTTGAGCGCCGCCAATGCCCTTGCCAATCAGAACGGCGAGGTGCTCAGCGCTGATACGGCGACGTTGAAAGCTGGCAGTGTCGACAACAGCCAAGGGCGCATCGTTGCTGACGGTGCGCTGCAACTGACCACAGGCGTCTTGCTTAACCAGCATCAAGGCCGTGTCACCAGCGCTGATCGCCTCAACCTCACAGCCACTGACGTGGATAACCGTTTCGAAGGCCGCATCGCCAGTGGCCAAGCGCTCAACGCCAGCATCCATCGCCTTGACCAGCGCGGGTCTGGTGAGCTTTACAGCAACAGCGAACTGACCCTGGACATGAACCATGGGCACTTGAATAACGCCGATGGTTTTATCAATGCCCCAGGCCAGTTGTTGCTCAAAAACCTGAACAGCGTCGACAACCGTAACGGTGAAATCTCCAGTACCAAGGCGTTCGCCCTAAGTGCGGCCAGCCTGGATAACAGCGCGGGCAACTTGCTCAGCGACCAGAGTTTGACCCTCACAATCGAACAGGCCCTGCTCAACGTCAAAGGGCTGATTTCAGCCGCCGGTGTCGGGCTTGATGCTGCGCGACTGGACAACAGCGAAGGCAAGGTCAGCAGCTCCCGGGACGCACGACTGGCGATCCGAGAGGACCTACTCAACGACCAGGGCGAAATCGTCAGCACAGGCCAGACGCACTTGGATGCGGCCAATTTGACTAACACTGCAGGCCAAGTACTCGGTGATGTTCGCGTAGACGTCAAGGTCAAGGGCGCGCTGAATAATCAGGCGGGCACACTCGGCGCCGGCACGTCGCTGGACGTGCGTGCAGCCAGCCTGGATAACCGCCAGGGCGGCAAACTGGTCAGTGACGGCCAACTCACGGCCACTGTCGACGGGTTATTGGACAACCAGGCCAAAGGGCAGGTGCTGGCCAAGGGCGCGATGCAGTTGCACATCGGTGGCCTGGATAACCGCGGGGGGCAACTGACCGGCCAGGATCTGTTGACCTTGCACAGTGCCAACGTCGACAACCGCGGCGGCGTGATCCTTGCTCAGAAAGACCTACAGCTCAACGTGGGGCAGTTGGACAATCAGCAAGGCTCACTCGGCAGCAAGGCGGCCCTGGGCTTCGCCGGGCAACTGCTGCGCAACCAGAAGGGCCTGATCAGCGCCGTGGGCCCGCTGCGGCTGACTGCCGACACTGTACAAAACGCGGCTGGCCGCATCGCCAGCCAAAGCGATTTACAGGCAACCATCGGTGTACTGGCCCAGCAAGGCGGTGAACTGGTTGCCCAGCACGAGCTGAGCCTGAGCGGGACCTCCCTGGACAATCGCGACGGCGGTTTGGTAGGGGCCACAAAAGCGCTGAAACTGACGGTCGACGCCGTTGATAACCGTGCGGGCGAAATTTCCAGCCAGAGCAGTGTGGATTTCAAGGGGCAGCGCCTGGATAACAGCGCAGGGAAATTGCTGGCTGGTACCGCATTGCAATTGGCCGTGGCGCAGGTGATCAACCAGGCCCAAGGGCTGGTGTTTGCGCAAAACAACCGTTTTACCGGGGCGCGCCTGGACAACAGCCAAGGCAGGTTCGCGGGCCAGCAGTCGCTGAGCCTGCTGCTGACCGCCATTCCCGGCACAGAACTGGACGGGCGACTGGATAACCAGTTGGGTAAAATCAGCAGCGAAGGCACCCTGCAACTGACCAGCGCGATCCTCGACAACAGCGCGGGCGCGGTCTCTTCGGCGGGTGCGCTTACCCTTGCTGCCAGCGGTGGTATCACCAACCAGGGCGGCATCATGGAGACCGATGCCGCCCTGACGCTCACCAGCGCCAGCCTCAACAACGGCCTCAAAGGCCTGCTCAACAGCCGTGGTGCGCTGAGCCTGACCACCGGCGCGCTTAGCAACAATGGCCGTATCACCAGCGCCGATCGTCTGGACCTGGCAGCCACCCAGGTGGACAACAGCGGACGTATCGCCAGCAGCAAAAACCTTACCGCCACGATGACCGGCCTGGATCAACAGGGCGGTGAGCTGTTCAGTAATACTCAGCTCGAACTTGACCTGAACCACGGCCAACTGAGCAACGTCGGCGGCCTTATCAATAGCCCGCTGCTGATGCTCAAAAACCTGGCTGATGTGAACAACCAGCGTGGTGAGATTTCCAGCCAGCAAGCCTTCGCCCTGGCGGCGCGCAACCTGGATAACGGCGGCGGCAAGCTGATCAGTAACCAAGGCCTGACACTGCAGATTCAAGAAGCCTTGGGCAATGCCAAAGGTGCGATCAGCGCAGCCTCGCTCAACGCCAGCAGCGCCCGCCTGGACAACACTGACGGCCTGATCAACAGTCGTGGCGTGATGGACGTCTCTGCCACACAGGCACTTGATAACCAGCGCGGAACGCTGATTGCCGAGGGCGCCATGCGGCTGTCTTCCGCGCGACTCGACAACCGTGGCGGTGATGTATCGGGCAAGGCAGGGGTGAGCGCTGATATCGATCAGGTCGATAACCGCGGCGGTCAACTCATCAGCACTACAGCAGTGGATATACGCGCTGCGTCCCTGGACAACCGCAAAGGCCTGGTTGGCGCCGATAAAGCGCTGAAACTACGGGTCGATAGCATCGATAACCGTGGCGGCGAACTGTCGACTAACGCCGACCTGACCGTCACCGGGCAAACCCTGGATAACAGCGATGCCGGTCGTGTGCTGGCCGGACAATCGTTGAATCTCACACTTACCAAGCTGCTTAATCGCAACCAGGGACTACTAAATACTCAGCGCCTGATACTCAGTGCTCAGGACCTGGACAACAGCACCGGCAAACTGCTCGCTCAGCAGCTTCTGCAACTTGAGCTCCAAGGTGAGTTGAATAACAGCCAGGGCGTGCTCAACAGTGAGGGGCGCCTGAGCGTCGATGCGGTGAGCGTGCTCAACCGTCAGGGGCGGATGTCCAGCGCCGACGCGTTGGTGCTGAGTTCGCAGGGCGCCCTGGACAACGAGGGCGGTGAGCTTGTGACTGACAGCACCCTGCAACTGCGCAGCGCCAGCCTGGGGAACCAGAAGGGCGTGCTCAGCGGCAAAGAAGCGGTCAGCGTAAGCACTGGCGCGCTGGA
The DNA here is from genome assembly GCF_029201605.1 of Pseudomonas sp. FJ2-5-13. Classification (NCBI taxonomy): domain Bacteria; kingdom Pseudomonadati; phylum Pseudomonadota; class Gammaproteobacteria; order Pseudomonadales; family Pseudomonadaceae; genus Pseudomonas; species Pseudomonas sp. FJ2-5-13. The sequence continues at coordinate 3,095,440 of NZ_CP104045.1, read as the reverse complement.
TAACACGGGGGGCCGTCTCACCAGTGGCGACACCCTGGAACTGAAGGCGGGGCTACTGAATAACAGCGCCGGCAGCATCGGCAGCGCCCAGGCCCTGACGGCCAGCGTCGACGGGCTTGATCAGCCAGGCGGCAAGCTGTTCAGCAACGCCGGGCTGACGCTGGACCTGAACAACGGCCAGCTTAACAACCAGCAAGGTCTGATCAACGCGAATGGGCCGCTGGTGCTCAACCACCTCAACGGCGTGAACAATCAGGCCGGTGAAATCTCCAGCGCTCAGGCGTTCAATATCGTTGCGCGCAACCTGGATAACAGCAATGGTCGCCTGCTCAGCAACCAGGGCCTGACCCTGCGAATCGACCAGGCGCTCGGCAACATCAAGGGTTTGGTCGCGGCGGCGAGCCTGAGTGCTCAGGCGGGTGTCGTCGATAACAGCGGCGGTACGCTGACCAGTCGCGGCGGGCTTGAATTGACCAGCACCGGGCTGCTGACTAACGGGCAACAAGGCTTGATCAATGCCGCTCAAGCACTGACAGTCAATGCGGGCAACCTCAATAACCAGGGCGGCAGCCTGCTTGGCACCAGCGCCCTGACGATCAATGCTTCGGCCTTGGATAACAGCGTCAAAGGCCTGATCAACAGCCAGGGCAGCCTGCAACTCAATGCCCAGGCGCTAGATGCCAGCGACGGCGGCGAGGTGTCGGCCAAGGGCGATATGGACCTTACGCTGACGTCCATGGCCCTGCGTGGCGGCAGGCTGATCGGCGAGCAGGACCTGAGCGTGGACCTGGCCAACGGGGATCTGGATAACCGTAAAGGTCTGATCTTCGCCAAAGGCCCGTTGACCCTCAAACATGTACGTGACTTGCAAAACCAGGGCGGCGAACTGTCCAGCCAAAATGCCCTGAACCTGACGCTGCGTAACCTGGACAACAGCGCCGGTACGCTTATCAGTCAGCAACTGCTGACGCTGAATGCAGGCGACATCGTCAATCGCGGCGGCTTGCTGTCGGGTTGGCAAGGGCTCAACCTGATCGGCACCCAGTTGGACAACCGTGACAAAGGTACGCTGTCCAGTCGCAACGGCGCTCTGGATGTACGCCTTGGTGGTCACTTGCTCAACAGTGGTGAAGGCGCGCTGGCCAGCCAGGGGCGGTTGAATGTCAGCGCCGCCAGCCTGGATAACAGCAACAAAGGTGTTATCTCCAGCGGCGCGCAGCAGACCTTGAGCGTGATTGGCGCATTGAACAACACCCAAGGTGGGTTGATCGACAGCGGCTCGACGCTGGATCTGAGCGCGGCCAACCTCGACAACAGTGCCGGCACTATCACGGCCCTGCGCAACCTGAACTTCCTGGGTGGCAACGTGCTCAACACCGGTGGCTCGCTGATGGGTAACGACCATCTGGTGCTGAACCTGCAAGGTCACCTTGGCAACGTCAACGGCAAGATCGCGGGTACCAGTTCGCTGGTGCTCAAGCAAGCTATTGAAGTGGATAACCGTAGTGGGCAACTCGCTAGCCAGGGCGCTCTGTCATTGGTCATGGGTGGTCTGAACAACAGCGAAGGCGGCACCGTTGCGTCCAAAGGTCGGCTAGCCATTGATGCCAGCGCTATCGTTCAAAACAACGCCGACGGCCTGATTTACAGTCAAGACGGCGACCTGCAAATCAACGCCTTTGGCCTGACCAACGCGCAGGGCAAGATACAGGGGCAGAACGGCCTGCGGGTCGAGGTCAATGGCGATCTCGACAACCAACGCGGCAATATCATCAGCCAGACCGGTGACGTGCACCTCAAGGCCGGCAACCTCGACAACCGCAGCGGCGTGCTCGCCAGTCTCAAGGGTGCCATCGAGGCCGGTGTGGTGGGTGTGCTGCGCAACGGCCATGACCTGAGCGCCAGCCCCAAGGGCGGCTTGATTCAGGGCCAGCGCCTGTTACTCAGTGCCGGTCAGCTCGATAACCAGGGCGGCTATCTTGGCGCGCAAACCAGCGATGCATTGCTCACGGTTGCAACCCTCAATAACCAGCAGGGTGCTTTGTATGCCAAAGGCCTGATGCGCATCAATGGCAGCGCTCTGGATAACAGCGCCGGCCAGATTGCCGGTGACCAGATCGCGCTCGGCCTCAACGGCCAACTGACCAACCACAACGGCCTGATCGAAAGCACCAACAACCTGACTGTGGCCGCCAGCGCCATCGATAACCAGGGCGGCAAATTGCGCGCCCTGGGACGCTCGGGCAAGACAGAGTTCCAGATCGGCGGCGTGTTCGACAACCGTAACGGCGCCATGGAAAGCGCCAACCAGGACCTGACCCTCGCGGCTGCCAGCTTCCAGAACAACGGCGGCCAGTTGCTGCATATGGGAGAAGGCACGTTCGACATCTCGTTGCCCAACGTTACCGGCGCGGGCGGCACTGTTGTCACTCGCGGTGGCCTGACCCTGAACGCGGATACCTGGACCAATACCAGCGTCATTCAGGCGGGGCGTTTGAACGTCAACGTCAATCACTTCACCCAGACGGAAACCGGGCAACTGCTGGCTTCGACGCACCTGGAAGGCAGGGGTGGCAGTTGGGTCAATAATGGGTTGATTGCCAGTGATGGGAGTTTAAATATCGACCTCGCGGGCGCCTATAGCGGTAATGGGCGAATCACCAGTCAGAGTAGTCTCAACCTGCACGCGAGTCGGTTGGATCTGAGCACTAGCGCCAAAATTACTGGCGGTGGCGATACCCAGGTCAACATTGATGGGCAATTGAACAACTATGGACGCTTGACCTCTGCGACCAACCTCGCACTCTCGGCAGGTACGCTGAACAACTACGGAACATTGGGTGGCGCACAGAATGTAACCGTAACCAGTGCAGCCTTGTTGAACGATCATGGTTTGTTGTTCAGCGGCAACGACATGACCTTGCGTAGCGACACAATCATCAACCAGTTCGGCGACATCTATAGCCTGGGCCGACTGGATGTAACCGGTCGAGATGGTGTGAGCAAGGCAGCCAGTCTCGAAAACGTATCCGGCAGCATCGAATCCATTCGCGACATGTCCCTTAAGATTTCCAGCCTGACTAACCGCCGGGACGAGCTCACCACCAAAGACACCGCCGGTAGCGGCGGGTCACTCACCAATATTTGTTGGGACTGCCGAGGCGATCACTTTGTTGTCGACTTTGTCGGCACGGAAAACTATCAAACTGAGTTACTAAAGGCTTCGGCTACTTCGACTATCCAGTCGGGCGGGCGCATGGATATCGCCGCTAATTCGCTGCTCAATGAATATAGTGTTATCGCTTCTGGCGCTGACATGAACATTACTGCGGATACGCTGACCAACAAAGGCGCTGCATCTGGCTCCGGAACGCGTACCCGTACCTGGCGGCTGGAAGCGACTAACGGTACTTACTGGCGCTTCAAACGGGGTGTGATGGACCCCTATAACGCTCAGTCAGGACCCAAAAGTTTGCCGGTCGGTGCGTTGTCAGCGTTCAGGCTGATTGGCGATACCCTGGTATCGACCGCTGGCGCTTCATTGGCTCCAGCGATCATTCAGGCTGCTGGTACCGTGAACATCACCGCCAGCAAGACCTTGATCAACAGCATTGAGACGTCCAACACAGCCTTGGCCGGGCACGCGCCGCGCAATGAGGACACGGGGGTCGCCAGCGGTCCAACAACGGTGGTGGTGCAGCTCGCTCCGCAATTGCCACCGGACCTGGCCCAGCAACAAGTCAACCCGCTGACATTACGCGGCTTCACCTTGCCCTCCGGCACCCACGGTCTGTTCCGCCTCAGTAGCCAAGCGGTTGATGACACTCAAGCCACCCAAGCCTCCAGCGGCCCGCAGAGTTGGACCATGGGCGGTGCGACCCTGGGCCTCGCTCAACGCCAGGACGCACAGCCAGCGGTTGAAACACGCACCTTCGACTTCAAGGGCGTCGCTCAACAGGAGGCGTCTACTCAGCAGCTGGATCCGACCGCACGTCAGGTCAGTGGCATCACCGCCACCAGCAGAACGCTTAACGTTGCAGGTGCCAACGATACGGCCAACGGTAGTGGCTGGACGCCCAGCCAGATCACTACAGGTGAAATCGCGCGGGGCGATGGCATCAACGCCCAAAATCCGTCTACCGGCTCAACTGCACCAGTGCCGATGGTCACCGGGCAGGGCGATCAGCCTGAGCTGGCGCTGATCGAGCGGGATACAAGCATTGAGGTTATTACGCCGAACGAGCCTGCTCGACCGACGGTGAACATTCCTGGCGTGACGCCGATAATGCCAGGTGTGCAGCCAGTTGTGAGCACACCGGCTGCACAAGCTCCGAGCAGCAGCCCCACCCAGATCGCTGCGGTAATTGCCCAGCCGCTGAATGCCGCGGCGCAAACCACGACAGTCGCCAGCCAGACCATCAACCGTGTACAGGGCTTTACGCCCACCACGCCCAAGTCCCAGCCGCATAAATACCTGATCGAAACCAACCCGGTGCTCACCGACCTCAAGCAGTTCATGAGCTCCGACTATTTGCTCGCGGGCCTGGGTTACAACCCGGACGAAAGTGCCAAGCGCCTGGGTGACGGGTTGTATGAACAACGGTTGATCCAGCAGGCTGTGCAGGCACGCACAGGGCAGCGGTTTATCGACGGTCAGAACACCGACGAAAAGCTGTTCAAGTACCTGATGGACAATGCGATCCAGAGCAAGCAGCAACTGAACCTGGCAGTGGGTGTGACCCTGACCTCTCAACAGGTCGCGGCGCTGACCCACGACATCGTCTGGCTCGAACAGCACGAAGTGAACGGTGAGAAAGTGCTGGTGCCCGTGCTTTACATGGCCCAGGCCGACAATCGTCTCGCGCCCAACGGTGCCTTGATCGCCGGTAACGACCTGAACCTGATTGCCGGTGAAAACCTGGAGAACGCCGGGACCCTGCGCGCCACCAACAATCTGTCGGCCAAAGCGGGCAACGACCTGATCAACAGCGGCTTGATCGAAGCCGGCAACCGCCTGGGCCTGCTGGCGGGTAACAACATCGTCAACAAGTCCGGTGGCATCATCGCTGGACGCGACGTGACGCTCACCGCGATCAAGGGTGATGTGATCAACGACCGCGCAGTAACCCGTACCGGCAACGGCACTGCTGAACGCCGCGATTATCTGGACAGTGCGTCCCGCATCGAGGCGGCCAATGACCTGACGATGAATGCAGGTCGGGACATTGCCAATACCGGTGGCGTGCTGAAAAGCGGACGTGACACCACACTGGTCGCTGGCCGCGATGTGCGCATCGAAGCCGTTGAGCAACGCAATGGCTTGGATCTGGGCAACCGTCTGCGCACCGAAACCGTGACGCAAAACGGCGCCAGTGTGGAGACCGGTCGTGACCTCAAGGTCTCGGCAGGGCGTGACTTCACCGCCATTGCCAGCCGCATCGACGCCAAGCGTGACTTGAGCATCACGACGACTGAGAACCTGAGTATTTCTTCGGCCGCCGACGAGCAACATTCATCGAGCAAGTCCAAGAAAGTCACCCAGTCCAAGGACCACATCAGCCAGGTTTCCAGCGTACTGACGGCCGGCGGCGACGTGTCGCTCAATGCCGGTAAAGACCTGGAACTCACCGCCAGCCGAATCGCCGGCGGCGGCAACGTGGCCCTCGATGCACAGCACGATGTGAGCATCCTCTCGGCCCTGGACGAAGACGCTTCGTTCTACTCGAAAAAGAGCAAGGGCTCGTTCGGACGCAGCAAAAGCCAGCAGCGGGAAAGTTACGACAGCACCAACGTGGCCTCTGTCGTCGAAGCCGGTAAAGACCTGACGGTTAACGCCAGCAAGAACGCCGATGGCGGCATGAGCATCGACGGCGGGCGTGACGTCACCGTGATCGGCAGCCAGTTGAAGGCGGGTGGCGACATGTTGCTGGGTGCCACCGGTGACATCGCGGTGCTGTCGGGTGTCGAGGAGCATGGCTCTTACAGCAAGAAGACCAAGTCCGGGTTCCTGGGGCTGTCCAAAAGCGGCAAGAGCCAGTTGAAGACCACTGCCAGCCAAGTGGGCAGTGAGTTGGAGGCGGGCAATGATGTTGTGGTGGCGGCGGGTAATGATGTACGGGTGCGGGCCAGTGAGATCAGTGCCGATAACGACACTGAACTGCGTTCCGGGCTGGTCAATAGCACGGGTGACATCAACCTGATTTCTGCGAATGACACGGCTTATAGTCGCAGTGAAGAACACAAGAAGAAGTTTGGTTATACGGAAAGGCCGACATCAGTCGCCATTTCGTCTGCGAAGAAGGCCGGTCGTGAAGCCCAGAGCAGCACCAGCGTGGGCAGCCATGTTAGCGCCGAGCGCGATGCAACTTTGCAGGCTGAACGCGACATCAACCTGGTTGGCAGCGGCATCACCGCAGGGCGCAATGTCAATCTGGATGCAGGGCGCGACGTCAATGTGGTCGCCGCACAAGACACCAGCAGCGAACGTAGCTGGGAGAAGAAAAAGCAGACGGGTTCAAGCATCTCCAGTAACGGTAATGGCATCAGCATCTTCGCCGGGACCGAGGGCAGTGGGGAGAAGAATCGTGTCGAACACGAGACCGCTTCCAGCAGCCAGATCAGCGCCGGGCAAGATGTGGCGATCAACGCCAAGCGTGATATCAACCAGCGCGGCTCTGATGTGGGCGCTGCCAATGATATCGAGCTGACGGCGGGCAGAAATATCAATATCGATGCTGCGCGTGAAAGCGTGCTCACCGAGCAGATACGCGAGAAAGAGAGCAACGGCCTGGGTGTTTCGATCAACCATAACTATGCCAATACCAAGGATGCCGTCAGCGGAGCAGGAAAAGGCGAGGACAATGTCAGCAAGGGCTCCAGCACACTCAAAGCCGTTGATTCGGTCAGTCAGTTTGTCAGCGGGCCAACGCTGGACGGAAAGTTTGGCAACAGTAAACAAACCAACAGCCAGCAGGTTATCGAGCAAACCAATCGCTCTTCGACGCTGAGCGCCGGTAACGATTTGCACCTCAACGCTGGTAACGATGTGCTGGTGAAGGGAAGCCACCTGGACGCTGGGCGTGACATCAATATCAAAGGACGTGACGTCACGCTGGACGTGGCCAAGGGCGGGATTAGTGAAGAAACCACCCACACCCAAAGTTGGGGCGGCATTCATGGCGGCACCAGCGGCGGGATCAAGTTGGGCGCCGGCGGCAGCTTCGGCACGGCTACGGGCGAGAGCTCTCAAGGCTCGTCTACGGCTTCACAGCTGGAAGCCGGTCGCGATATCAACCTCAAGGCCAGCAATGACCTGAACTTGATTGGAACGCAGGCCAAAGCCCAACGGGATATCGAGCTGAATGCCGGCAACGATTTGAACATTCGTTCGGCGCATAACGACAGCAACAGCGAAAACAACCGCCACAGTGGCGGCGGGGAAGCAGGCCTGACGTTTGGCTCCGAAGGTATTGGCGTCTACGTCAGTGTCAGCATGGGCAAGGGCAACCTGGAGCGAGAAGGCCAACGCCAACAAGAGGCTTACCTCTATGCCGGCGACCGTCTGGGGTTCGCCAGCGGCAAAGACACCATCATCGGCGGAGCGAACCTCAGAGGCGACGAAGTGGTGGGGCGCGTGGGCGGCGACCTCAAGGTCTCGTCGATAGCCGATACGGGCAAGGTCAAGGGCAAAGAGTTCGACATCAGCGTTACGGCCACCATCGGCCCGGGCGCCGGTGTCAGCGGTTCGGTCGGCTTTGGCAAGACCACAGGCAAAACCGACTGGGTCGAAGAGCAAACCCGAATCACCGGCAAAAATGCAGTCGATATCAGAACAGAGAACCATACCCAGATCGACGGAGCCGTCATCGCCGCTGACAACGGCAACCTGAAACTGGACACCGGCACCCTCGGCTTCAGCGATATCGCCGGGCAAGACAAAGAGCATGGGTACTACCTGAACGTAGGTGGCACCTATAAAGCCGGGAGCAGTGAAAGCAAAGGCAACACCGTACAAGACAACAGCCAGGCGGGCAAAGGCAAGGAAGGCCAGACCGGCTGGAGCGTTGAGGGTTGGAACTACGAGAAAGAACGTGAACAGATTGTCCGCGCCACGGTGGGGGCAGGTGAAATCGTTGTACGCAAGGATGCTGAGACGGGCGCTGACTCTACGGCCGGGTTGAACCGGGATGTGGGTAAGGCCTATGAGATCACCAAGGATGATGAAAAACGAACGGATTTGTATGCGAGTAGTTCGTCCATTGATGCTGTGATGGATCCTGAGAAAGCCGCCAAAGATCTGGTTGCAGACGTTGTCAATTTCAAAGACAACCAAAAGAAAAAGATCGAAGCAGTTGCCGGCGCGCTCGAACAGATCAAGGGCGAAATTCAGGCAATTCAGGCTCAGCGCGTCAGCATTGATGATGTTTCAGCGAATATTCGTAAAAAATTCGGCGATGAGCAGGCGCTGACAATTTCGAAGAATCTGGTGCGAAAGGGCATCGCCCCTGAGACTCTGGATGCGCTCCCGGCGGATGTTATAAGCGCATTGAATGATTTTTCGGAAAAGGCAGCAATTTACGATAAGAAAATCAAGGGCTGCATGGATGATGGCAGTTGCCGTGCCACACCTTCCACCCAGCCGAAGACTGGCTCAGCGTACGAGCTACCGGCCGTGCTCATTGATGACTTACCGCGTAACGGGGGTGAAGCAGCGCTCGATGGCATCGTTGATATAGTCAAGCTTTCCCAGAAGCTGCCCGCGGAGCAGTTTCAGGCTGCGATGCTTAGCGTGCAGGCCATGATGGGGCCTATGAAGCTGGTAGTGAGTGTTGTCGCACATGCAGCAGCTGAAGCGGTAGCGGGGGATCAGTACAGAGAGTTCAAAGAATCTAAAGCTATCGAGCTCGCTGCAAAGCTGACAGACCGTACTGTTGAAACTATGAAGGGGTTTCATGCGGAGGCTAAAGCCGACCCTGATAACCTTTTGCATGGAAATGAGTATGTTGTAGCGACTGAGTTTTTGATGGATGCTGTGCTTGGGGAGGTTAAATCCTTAAGCGTAAAAGCTGGAAGTAAAGTTTTTGCCAACGGTCCAAAAGAGATAGCAGGTACTGCTAAGACGGGAGGGCCGGACCTCGTTGAAAAGAAAGGAACTTTTCCAGATGAAGTGTTTACAGGGAAAAAACCGCATCAGACCACGCCTGGAACAGAGACTACAGCACAAGAAAGGTATAACCCTGCGACCGGGAAGCTGGAAAAATCTGTGATCGAGTACGACCAATATGGGCGGCAGGTTAAAAGAACGGATTACACGAATCACGGGTATGGGGACAAAGGAAAGCCTGCGGAATATCATTCCGACCCGCACACGCATACCTACGAATATGGTCCTGGCTATGGTCCCAAGGGCAAGGAAACGAGGGTGAACAATGATTAATGTTCCAGAATTGAATGAGCTGCTTGTTGCTAATAATTGTTTGTATGCAATTAGCATTCAATTGAATATGGATGAGATGACTTATGATTTATTTTTATCAGTTTCGACATCTGAAAAGATTGGGGCTGAGATCGTGCGCATCAGATTCATTGATATCAGTGAGTTTGCGTCCCGTGATTTTGGCGGGGGGCTTACTCAGCTGATGCATATGAGCGTGAATAAGCTGGATTTTGGTTTTGACAGAATGCGCTATGAGTTTAGCGAGCTTGAGGATAAAAAATTGTCATTTTATTTCGCATCGTTTTCGGTTGATTAAATGGAGTGTCCCGTCCTGAATAGGGTTTACACCTTCTGATCTGTTTTTCATGAGGATGTAATGGAGTCAGGAAAAAGGCGTAGCTAGGCGAGACTAAAAAAAGGGGACAGATTTATTTATAGGCTTGACGAGTCATTTTAGATATGACGAATGAGTCTCTGGAAAATAAATCTGTCCCCCTTTTTTGAATACGCTTGGAAAAAGCACGGTGGCGCTTGGGGTGAGAATAAATCTGCGTTCACGATTTCAAAGGACGAATTGAAGATTCGTTCTGCAAACGCCCCAGGTCGTCAAGACACCTGCGTACCAATCACCGACGTCTGGTAATTTTATTCGAACGGTTGATATGGGAAGACACTATTAGTGTTGATGCCAAAACAGGTGGACAGTCCACTAGTTTTATGACGGTAGTTACTGATTCACAAGGCAACTTGGTGAACACATTTCCTGGGAAGACGTTCTGAATTATGTATTACTTAATGATGTGGGATACAGGTTTAGCAGCCGTCGGCCGAGATGGCTGTCTTGATCGTATCGAGATTCCTTTGGATGTGGCGAGTTTTTTCTTTCGGCTGGATGTCGAGCAATTTCCAATGCTTTCCAGCTTGAGTTTTGACGATTATGACCTATTTTTCGGGACGCAGATTAGTGCACTTGCTGATGAGTTGGTTGCTGTGGCGAACATCAATCCTTCGATGTCAGAATTGGTTAAACAGATGCTAGGTTTATTGTTTAAGGCGCAAAGCTTAAGTAAAGCTGTTTTGTTTGACCCGTTTAAGTGAGGGTGTATAAAAAAGGGTGATAAAAGGGGGCGGATTTATTTTAAATCTTTTAGGTTTGACGGGTGTCCCACTCTTTGCGTTTGGCTTCCCAGGCGATTAAGGCGCAAACCACCGCAGGGGCTGGGTCTTGTACATGTAGTTACTCATGGATTATCTCCAGTCAGGCGCCGCACTCCGGTGTCCGATGGTGGTAATTTGGTTTGGGTTGGGGTATTAATGCCGAATTTTTTGAAGGATCAAAACTATGCGTATTTGGATTGGCTCACTGATGCTGCTCACCTCCGCTGTAGCGCTGGGTGATGAGGCACAGCTGAAGCAGTGGGAAAAGATGGATCGCTGCTCTAATGCAGCCTTTATCGCGGTAAAAATCTTGGAAGAAAGTGCAGACACGTCCAAACAAGCACTGGCCCTACACGGAGCCGTAGAAGGGCTAAAAACCAACACAAAATTGAAAGAAGCGACACCGACTGGAAACGAAGTCATTGGCGCCTATAACTTTGCGCTTCGGATCTCTTATGAGATGCCTCGACCCTTCGCAAAGCGTGAGCATGATTGGCTCATTGCTCAGGCAGCGACTGCATGCACTTTATGGGTTCCAAGTGTTGGCGCTCAGTAATCAAAGCCAGTGGATGGCCGGCGTTCATTTATCGATCGAGCAACTGACCTGATCATGCCGCTACTTCGTATTTACGGCCGTTCCAGTCCCGGCGGTGCCCTCCGCTAACGGATGCAGCATGGCGGGCAATAGAGGGTTGAGCTAGGATTTCTACTTTTTTCAAGGACGAGGCGCAATGAACAAGCTCAAGGCGATGAATGCGGCGGTAGAGCGCTTTTTCAGCCGATTTTCTCGTAAACAGTTCTTCGTGGCGTTCGCCGTCATCACTGCGGTCAACTACTGGCTGGCCTATAACGTCGCAGGCTACAAGTCGGTCTATCTGGCCATGCTCGGAGGTTTTTTCTTCGGCCTGATGTTTGCGAAATTCGAGCCAAATAAGTAATCGCCAATTACGCTTTTCAGCCTGACGGATTCACTCATTTTTACCGTAGTCTAGCGGCGTAATAACCACAATGAGGTTCAGTAAACAGCCCCGCTTGCGCGCGGGGCGTCACCACTCTTCACTTACCGAGTTTCTTGCGTACGTCGTCAGCCATCGGACCAACAGCTCTCACTGCATCCTTGAGCTGTTGCTCGGTTACACCGAACTCTTTGGTCCAGTGCTTCACCTCCCAAGCTTCCGAGGTGTTTACTCGAGCGCGATCTTGCGGGCCACGGTTTTTCAAATCGTCAGACATATTTAGCTCCATGCGGGATGACTTGGAAGCGCCCAAGCCTATCTCGATAGAACGTTAGTACAAGACGGTAGTTCGGTCTGAATAAAGAGGTGGGGAATTCGTTCGGCAGGACGCCAGGCGAGGGAATTGCGGAACAGAAAAGATAAGGGCCTGCCCAGGTTTCCCTGGCAAGCCCTTGATATCTATGGTGCCCGAACCCGGAATCGAACCGGGACGCCCTTACGAGCGGGGGATTTTAAGTCCCATGCGTCTACCAGTTTCGCCATTCGGGCGGTAGCGCGGTGTAACAGGGTTGGGAATATATAGATCCAGCCGCTTCAGCGCAACCTCAAAGCCGGTTTTCCCGCATAAAGATGCGCAGGAAAAAGCGTGGCAGATCAGTGATCTACAGGGCCTTTGTGTCAAGTCCTGATGAACGCACGCAACGCAGGAACAAGCCCCATAAATGACAGTCATAGCGATATGCCATTTCGGCATTTCGGCATTTCGGCATTTCGCAAGGAGTCGTTTGATGCTCAGTGTCCGTAAGCAGGCTTGGATCATGGCCCTGGGTGTGGCGGGTTTGTTAAGCACTGCCATGCTCAGCCCGGCGCAGGCGGGGAGTGCGGTGCGGTGGGGTGAGTTTAGTGCGTCGTCTTCAGACAAGTTGACGGCCGGCTCGATGGACGTGGACGGTGCCTATGTGTTGAAGCCGTCGGGTGTTTCCGTGGGTGCTATCGAGGCGCTGCAAGCTGGGCAGAAACAGAGTCAAAGCGAACTGCAAAGCTTGAAAAGCAAAGTGGAGGGCCAGGAGCGTGCGTTTGATGAGTTCAAGCGTAAGGACGGTTCGAGTGCCAGTAGCAGTGACAGCCAGCTGTCGAGTCTCAAGCGGACGGTGGATGAGCAGAAGAGCACGATAGAGCGGCAGAAAGGCGAGATCGACGGGCTCAAGCGTAGCCTGGATGAGTTGAAGCGCAGTGTGGAGAATTTGAGCAGCAAGGTGAAGTGATTAGTGTGGGAGCTGGCTTGCCTGCGATGGCGGCCTGACAGCCGACATCTGTCTTGCTGACACCCCGCGATTCTACTGTGGGAGCGGGCTTGCTCGCGAAGGCGGCCTGGCAGTCAACACAGTTGTGTTGTGTACATATCCATTCCTGCGGTAACGGCCACTTAGGGTTCCGCTCTGACAGCGGGTCACTTTTGGAAAAGAGCCCCAAAAGTAACCAAAAGGGCTCTTGCCCCACCACTCGGCACCTCGCTTAGGCTCGGTGTGCCCGTAATCCGCCAGTGATTTGGGGGGCCGCCGCCACGCGCCATCCATGGCGCGGGGCGGCTAAACCGGCATCCCTGCCGGTTTCCCCCCCAAATCCCTGTCGAATTCCGGCCAGCGTGGTTTAACGGGGCGCCTAAGATCAAAAGCAGATCAAGAGCGACTCGCTTCGCATCGTGGTTGCCGTCTGCTGTTACAACTCACAAAGTTGTGTAGATACCTATGGCCATCGCAGGCAAGCCAGCCCACATTGATCGTGTCTGTATTTAGTCAATCAGTGCCAGCAAGTCGGTAATCCCCACATCCACACCCGCCTGGCTCAGCAGTGTCGTCACCTGGCCGCGGTGATGAGTCTGGTGGTTGAAAAAGTGCACCAGCAAACCGAAGAAGGGCTTCTCGGCGGCCAGGCCGCGCATGTTGTGATAGCGCAGGCGTTGGTCGAGGTGGGGCTCTTGCAGGCTGTGGGCCCAATCGATGATGAGTTGATCCAGCCAGGCGCGATGGGCCGCTAGTTCGGAAAGGCTGGGGAAGGCTACTTGCTCGAGGTCGCTGGGCGTGGCCACCCCGTTCAGCGGCGCCAAGGCCGCAAAGTTGGCCGGGTGTTCGGCAAAGCGTTTGAGCCAGACGGTGTCACCCAGCATCAGGTGGTTCAAGGTGCCGAAGATCGAACCGAAAAACGCTTGGCGGTCCAGAGTCAACTGCGCGTGTGTCAGGGTGCCGGCGGCGTCGTAGACCTTGCGGTTCATCCATTGGTTGTAGGTGGCCATCAACGCAATATGCTCGATGCGGTTCACCGCTGTTCTCCCTTGTCGGCGTGATGGCACCATCATAAAGCTTGCCCGCCCGACGGTCATGGTGTTCCATCAGGGGAGGACTATGTTTGATCAACGCCACTATTGCGCCCCGGAGGGCGACACCATGAATACCAGCGATCTACTGGAACAACTGTTGCGTGCAGGGCAGCAAGGCGGCGGCGCTTCGGGCGGCGGCCTGGGCGGGTTGCTAGGTGGGCTGTTGAAGGGCGCCGGCACCGGCAGTGCATCTTCGGCTGGCGGCGGTTTGGGTGGTTTACTCGGTGGCCTGGGTGGCTTGTTGGGCGGCGCTCCGGCAGGTGGCACCTCCCAGACGCGTAGCGGCGGTGGGATGAACTACGCGGCGCTGGCGTCCCTGGGGATGGCGGCGTTCCAGGCGTACCAAGCCTGGCAACGCCAACAGGCCTCGGCACCGCAGCAAGCTATCCAGACCGTTGATCAGCTTGAAGGGCCTGAAGCCGAAGCCCATAGCCACGGCGTACTGCGGGCGATGATCGCGGCGGCCAAGGCGGATGGCAGGATCGATGAGCAAGAGAAGGAGATGATTTCTGCCGAGATCGGCCGTCATACCGACGACCCACAATTGCAGCAGTGGCTCGACGCCGAAGTCGCCAAGCCATTGGATGCCGGCGATTTTGCCGAGTATGCCGGTAACCCGGCAATCGCTGCGGAGATTTACCTGGCGAGCGTGATGCTGGTCGATGACCAACAGGACGCCGAGCGTAATTACCTCGACGACCTGGCCGGTCAGTTGCAAATCGATCCGCAATTGCAGGTGCATCTGGAGCAGCAGGCCAAAGCCTAGAACCTCAGCGTCGCCCCAGTGGTCAGCCACTGGGCGCGATCGCCAATCAGGCTGCGCCCGACTAGCACGTCCACGTCGACAAATTCGCCGATGTGCAAACGCGGCCCAGCCTGCCAGGCCTGTTCGCCGCCTTCCTGGCCATAGCGCTCGCCAATCAATGTGAGCGCGTCTGCCAACTGATATTCGAACCCCGTGCCCCACGTCAGGCGATGCTGTTGATCACCCTCGTTGTAGGCGTGGCTCCAGCCGGCGTTCAAGTTCAGCCGCAGGGGCGCCAGGGGTTGCCATGTGAGTGGGATGTTCAGGTCTGCGCCATCAAACCCGTGATGGCGATCCAGCGCGACATGCGCCCCGACAGCAACCGCCAGTTCCAAGCCCAAGTCTTGCCGTGACAGCACCTGCACCTTGGCTTGCGGGCTGATCTGCGTCTCGCCTTTGCCTGCATCCGTGGCCCGTGACAACGCGGCGCCCCATTGCACGGCAGGCATGGCGCTGAACGTGCAGGCGGGCGACACGTTGCTGTTGTGGGTACTGCCCGCGTGCCGCTGGGCGCTGTACCAGGCGTCGACGTTGCATTCCCCCGGCGCGTTGATCGCACCGTCATCAACCACATAAGCGCCGCCTGCGGCTTGCGCTTTTGAAATCAACGCGACGACAAAGACCAGGCCCAGCGTTATGCCGATAAAGATCAAGTTGCGCTGCAATGCACGGCGCTTTGCTGGCGGCAGTAACAGCAGGGTGTGGCGAGCGTGGCGTGCGCGATATTTGGTAAACCCGTCGCGGCGCGCCGGCGTGTATTTTTTGTGCATGATGCACCTCGCTTGAATTCAGCTTTCTACGGTCAGCACCGAAATGCCGCTGGCTTTGGCCTGGCAGACCAGCTCCGAGGTATCGTCACCGCCGGGCAGGGCGATGATCAGGTCGGGGCGGCTGTCGGCCAGCATGAAGTGGTTGCGCTGGCGTTCTGCCTGTTTGCCGTGGCGCTGCCAATTGGGCGGGTAACGCACCACGTCGATACCGATTTCACGCGCCCATTCCTCGATCTCGCTGCCGAGAAACTGGTTGCCGCCGTGGATCAATACCTGCACCGGGTGCAGGCGGTGGTAAGCGTCCAGCACGTGGCGGGACTTTTTGGTGTCGGCGTAATGACGACCGGCACAGATCAACACGCGCATGAGCAAATCCTTGTATTGCACGCTGGCGACCGGGCGGCCACCAGCGTTTGAACGGCGAGGAAGGTCAGTACCACTGCTTGAAGCGGCGGATGTAGATGGTCTTCATCAGTTGGGCCACACAGCAGTAAGCCAGCAGGGTGCCTACCAGCCATGGGAAGTACGCCATCGGCAGCGGTTGCAGACCCACCAGGGTGCCCAGCGGCGAGAACGGCACATAGATGCCCAGGGCGATCACGATGCAGGTCATCATCAACACCGGCCAGGCGGCTGTGCTCTGGAAGAACGGGATCTTGCGGGTGCGCAGCATATGCACCACCAGGGTTTGCGAGAGCAGGCCCTCGATAAACCAGCCGGACTGGAACAGCGTCTGCATTTCCACACTGTTGGCCGAGAACACGTACCACATCAGCGCAAAGGTGGTGATGTCGAAGATCGACGAGGTCGGCCCGATCCAGATCATGAAGCGGCCGATGTTTTTTGCATCCCACTTGCGCGGCTTAGCCAGGTATTCCTTGTCCATCTTGTCCCAAGGCAGGGCCAGTTGGGAGATGTCGTACATCAGGTTCTGCAGCAGCAGGTGGATCGCCAGCATCGGCATGAACGGAATGAACGCACTGGCCACCAGCACCGAGAACACGTTGCCGAAGTTGGAGCTGGCGGTCATGTTCAGGTACTTCATGATATTGCCGAAGGTTTCGCGGCCCTTGAGCACGCCTTCTTCCAGCACCATCAGGCTCTTTTCCAGCAGGATGATGTCGGCCGATTCCTTGGCGATGTCGGTACCGCTGTCCACCGAAATACCCACATCGGCATCCCGCAGCGCCGGCGCATCGTTGATACCGTCACCGAGGAATCCGACGGTGTGGCCGTTGGTTTGCAGGGCCTTGAGCACGCGGGATTTTTGCAGTGGCGTGAGTTTGGCGAACACCGTGCGTTCTTCCACGCGACGCAGCAAGGTGGCGTCGTCCATGGCTTCGATTTCCACGCCCAGCAGCGGCTGGCCGGGCTCCAGGCCAACCTGGCGGCAGATCTTGCTGGTGACCACGGCGTTGTCACCGGTCAACACTTTGATCGCCACGCCAATCTGTTGCAGCGCCGCAATGGCTGGGCCTGCGGTTTCCTTCGGTGGGTCCAGGAAGGTCAGGAAGCCCTGGATCACCAGGTTGCGCTCGTCGCTGGTGGTGTACTGCTGGCGTGCCAGTGCTTTGGGGATATTGCGGGTCGCCACTACGAGTACGCGGAAACCGTCTTCGTTGTAGTCATTGGCGAGTGCCAGCAAGGCGTCACGACGGCGGTCATCCAGGGGCAAGGCTTCGCCGGCCTCCATGACATGTGTGGCAATGCTCAGCATCTCTTCCACCGCGCCCTTGCATACCAGCAACTGGTCACCGGCGGCATCCTTGACCACGATCGACAGGCGACGACGAACAAAGTCGAACGGCAATTCATCGACCTTGCTGTAGGCAAACGGCACTTGGAACTTGGGGTTCTGTTCCGAGAACTGCACCACCGCCTGGTCCATCAGGTTTTTCATGCCGCTCTGGTGAAAGCTGTTGAGCCAGGCCAGGGACAGCACGGCGTCATCGCGCTGGCCGAAGGCATTGACGTGATGCTCGAGGATGATCTTGTCCTGGGTGAGGGTGCCGGTCTTGTCGGTGCACAGCACGTCCATCGAACCGAAGTTCTGGATCGCATTGAGGCGCTTGACCACCACCTTGCGCTTGGCCATGGCCGTAGCGCCCTTGGCCAGGTTGGCGCTGACGATCATCGGCAGCATTTCCGGGGTAAGGCCGACGGCTACTGCCAGGGCAAACAGGAAGGCGTCGCCCCAATCGCCCTTGGAGAAGCCATTGAGGAAGAACACGATGGGCACCATCACCAGCATGAAGCGGATCAGCAGCCAGCTGACACTGTTCACGCCCCGGTCGAAGGCGGTTTGCACCCGCGAGCCGACAATCGCCTTGGCCAGGGAACCAAAGTAAGTGCGCGGCCCCGTTGCCACTACCACCGCTTTGGCGCGGCCGCTGACCACGTTGGTGCCCATGAAGCAGATGTTCGGCAGGTCCAGCAGGTTGCCCTGGTCGGCGGCCAGGCTGGACGCGGATTTTTGCGTGACGTCGCCCAGGGTGTCGTACTTCTCCACCGGCAAGGCTTCGCCGGTCAGCACAGCCTGGCTGATAAACAGGTCGCGGGACTCGATCAGGCGGATATCGGCGGGGATCATGTCACCGGCAGACAACTGCACGATATCGCCGGCCACTAGGTCACGCATCGGTACTTCACGCAAGGTGGGCTGAGCACCAACCTGCTCGCGGCGCAGCACGGTGGCGGTGGTGCGTACCATGGCCTTGAGGGCCTCGGCGGATTTGGCCGAGCGGTGTTCCTGCCAGAAACGCAGCAGGCTGCTGAGCAACACCATGGTCATGATGATGACGACCTTGGTCGGGTCGGCTTCTTCGCCTTCCTGCATCGGTAGCCAGCAGTCAGTCACAAAGCTGATGCCGCCCAGGGTCAACAGCACGTAGATGAACGGGTTGTTCAGTGCCTGCAGGAACTGGATGATCGCGTGCGGCGGCTTGTCATGGGCGACTTCGTTATAGCCTTCCCGTTGCAGGCGCGCCGAGGCGTCCAACTCGGTCAGGCCGTCCTGGGTGGCCCGTACATTGGCGAGGGTGGCCGCCAGGCCATTGTGGGCTTCACGGGCGGCACGCATCGACAGCTTGGTGTCGGCGGCGGTGCCATTTTTCTTGTGCAGAGGCGTGTTTTTTACGGCGCTCATTGTCTGTACTCCTGTCGCCAATTCTCGACATAACATACCCGGTACTTACCTGCAGACAGGCGAGCGAAAGCATGCCGAGCCGCAAACTTCGCGATCGGTTTAAATAAGGTGTTCACATAACTTCTGAAGGGCCCGCTAACAGCGCGTTAGTTAACTAACGTGCAGCGGGCTACTACTGGACCTGTTCATAACGAACTCCAGGGTCATCAATAAGAAAGTTGTTGTTTCCAGCCAGCTCAGGCGGCGCGAGCGCTCAGGTAAAGACCGAACAGCAAGCGCGCTTGCGCCAGGCTGAAAACCTGGGGTCTCTGTGGGTCTAGAGGGTCGGCGTGATCCCAGTGCTGCATCAGGTGGCCGCTTTCAGGGCAGATACGCCAGTGCGCCAGCGGCGGGGCCGGGCGTACTTGAGGGGAGGGTATGGCAAAGGTCGAGCGGGTTGGCGAAAAGCCCACGGGTGCTCGGCACAGCTTGGCGCGCAGGGCTGCGGCCAGGGTGCGTGGATCGGGCAAAACAAGGAGTTGGAAGGTCATAACACACCTCGGGACCGGACGGGCGACCGGTGAGGCAGTTACGGTGGAGCATCAAGCTCTAGCGCAGCTTACCGGACCTGGAACGCGAGTCCTGTCATATTCTGGGTTTGGCGCCCGATGCCCGCAGAGGCGGTGCTCGGACAGCGACTAGATACTGTGTCCATTGGCTTCTTTTGTGAGGTTTAAAAAAGGCCCCAGTTGCGGGCACGGGCAATCTACTCAGGGCGTCAGTGAATGTCAACGTATGATTAATTAAATTATCCGGTGTTCAGAGTTCGTTCAGATAAGAGCCGCGCGTAAGTTGTAGGTTGAATAACTTCATATACC
The DNA here is from genome assembly GCF_029201605.1 of Pseudomonas sp. FJ2-5-13. NCBI lineage: Bacteria > Pseudomonadati > Pseudomonadota > Gammaproteobacteria > Pseudomonadales > Pseudomonadaceae > Pseudomonas > Pseudomonas sp. FJ2-5-13. The sequence continues at coordinate 3,075,936 of NZ_CP104045.1, read as the reverse complement.
TTGCGCGGCGAGTAGCGCCAGATAGATCAATACTAAACCGCAGGCCGCATAACTCACGCGTTGCCAAGTCGGTGATGCGTTTTTGCGCAGCAGGTTTACCAAGGCGGCAGTGAGAAAACACGAGAGCACCGACGCCAACATGAAGCCGGCAAAAAACATCAGGGTCTGCCCGTGGCTGGGAGTGGTACCGACAATCCCCGACAGGGCGCTGCCCAGGGCGCCCCAGTAGACAATATTTTTCGGGTTTGCCAGGGAAATCGCCGCGCCCACCGCCAACGCATTTTTGCCTGAGCTGGCAGGGGCGTTGTCGGTTGCGGGCAACTGCCAGGCATCAATCAGGCTGCGGATGCCCAACCAGGCCAGGTACAGCGCGCAGATGATTGTGAGTGGTATCCGCACTGCATCATGCTGGATCAGCAGTGCGATACCGGTGAGGCCAATCACGGCCCAGACGGCGTCGCCCACCAGCGAGCCGAATTGCACCAGCAAGGCCGGTGTGAAGCCATGGAGCAAGCCGCGGCGCAGGGTCTCTGCCAGAACGGCGCCGGGGGAAAGGCAAAATACGAAGCCGAACACCAGCGCATAAACAAAGATCGACAGCATGCTCAGCTCCTTTCGAGAAAGTGCCAGAGCATACGTCAGTCCGAGAGGGGGATACCACGTCCTCTGTAGGAACGTTCGCGATGGCGGTATGTCAGCCACTCAATCTTCAACTGAACCACCGCTTTCGCAGGCAAGCCAGCTCCCACATTGGCCATGCATTGCCCACAGCATCAGCGCCCGGCGCAGATCCCCTGTGGGAGCTGGCTTGCTCGCGAAGGCGATGTGTCAGCCACTGAATCTTTAACTGAACCACCGCTTTCGCAGGCAAGCCAGCTCCCACATTGGTCATGCATTGCCCACAGAATCAGCGCCCGGCACAGATCCCCTGTGGGAGCGGGCTTGCTCGCGAAGGCGGTGTGTCAGCCACTGAATCTTTAACTGAACCACCGCTTTCGCAGGCAAGCCAGCTCCCACATTGGTCATGCATTGCCCACAGCATCAGCGTCTGGCGCAAATCCCCTGTGGGAGCGGGCTTGCTCGCGAAGGCGGTGCGTCAGTCACTGAATCTTTAACTGAATCACCGCTTTCGCAGGCAAGCCAGCTCCCACATTGGTCATGCATTGCCCACAAAATCAGCGCCCCCTGTAGGAGCGAGCTTGCTCGCGAAAAGCGTCAACGATAACGCGCGTTTCCTGAATGAACGCAGTGCCTATGGGTTTTTCGCGAGCAAGCTCGCTCCTACAAAGGCTGTGGTGTTGAGGCAATGCGGTCGACTTCAGCCTTCAATTCATCCGGCGACAAACTCGCAAAGGGCAGCGCAAAAAATGCCTCGCAGCGTGCAGCGATAATGTCGAGGGTGGCTTTGAATGCCGCCTCTACTTGCGCCTCATCACCCTGTACCACGGAAGGGTCTTCCAAGCCCCAATGCGTCTTCACTGCTGGGCCGAAATACACCGGGCACGCTTCACCGGCCGCTTTATCGCACACGGTGATGACCACATCCGGCGGGCTGTCTTCAAAGGCGTCATTGCCTTTGCTGTACAGGCCGTCAGTGCTGATGCCCGCCGCCTGCAACGTGGTCAGGCTGCGTGGCAACACCTGCCCCTTGGGGAAGCTGCCAGAGCTGACCGCCTCGAAGCCCGACGGTGCCAAGTGGTTGAACATCGCCTCGGACAAGATGCTGCGGCAACTGTTGGCGGTACACATGAACAGGACTTTCATGGGGCGTTCCTTTAGAGGCTCAGGCGCAAGGCGAGGGCGGCGAGGGTGATCAGCAGCACGGGCAAGGTCAGCACGATCCCGACCTTGAAGTAGTAACCCCAGGTGATGGTGATGCCTTTGCGCGCCAGGATATGCAGCCACAGCAAAGTGGCCAAACTGCCGATGGGGGTGATTTTGGGGCCCAGGTCGCTGCCGATCACATTGGCGTAGATCATCGCGTCCTTGACCACGCCCACGGCATGGCTGGACTCGATGGACAACGCGCCAATCAGCACGGTCGGCAGGTTATTCATGGCCGAGGAGAGCAGCGCCGTCAGCACCCCGGTGCCCATGGCCGCGCCCCATATACCGTAGCTGGCGAAGGTGTCGAGCCAGGTCGCCAGATAGTCAGTCAGGCCGGCGTTGCGCAGGCCATAGACCACCAGGTACATGCCCAGGGAAAAAATCACGATCTGCCACGGGGCTTCCTTGAGGACTTTGCGCGTGGAAATCTGATGACCTTTGGCAGCAATCACCAGCAGCAACACCGCACAGGCCGCCGAAATCGCACTGATGGGAATGCCCAGCGGTTCCAGGGCGAAACAGCCAACCAGCAGAATACCCAGCACCCACCAGCCGGCGCGAAAGGTCGCACGGTCATGAATGGCACTGGCGGGGTCATCCAGATCGGCCGGGTCGTAGGTCTGCGGAATATCCCGGCGGAAAAACCACAGCAGCACCGCGAGCGTGGCGGCGACACTGACCAGGTTCACCGGCACCATTACCGCGGCGTATTCATTGAAGCCAATCTTGAAATAGTCCGCCGAGACGATGTTCACCAGGTTCGACACCACCAGCGGCAGGCTCGCCGTGTCGGCGATAAACCCCGCACCCATGACAAAGGCCAGGGTTGCCGCCGGAGAGAAGCGCAAGGCCAGCAGCATCGACATCACGATAGGCGTCAGAATCAACGCCGCACCGTCATTAGCAAACAGCGCCGATACCAGCGCACCCAGCAGCACCATATAAGCAAACAACCGCCGCCCGCGACCACGGCCCCAACGCGCCACATGCAGGGCCGTCCAGGCGAAAAAGCCTGCCTCGTCCAGCAACAGGCTGATGATGATCAACGCGACAAAGGTACCGGTGGCGTTCCAGATGATGTGCCACACCACCGGGATGTCCGCCAGGCTGATCACCCCACACGCCAGCGCCAGGATCGCGCCCAGGGTGGCACTCCAGCCGACGCCAAGGCCCTTGGGTTGCCAGATGACCAGCACGATGGTGACGAGGAAAATCGCAATTGCGACAAGCATGAATAAACGCTCCGATGGCTCAGCAGCAGGTGCTGGCCCGTTGTGGTCGGTCGCCCATTGCATTCAGACGCAGTGCGTCGTCCTGCAACCATGGCTGGTTGGCTTGTAGGGTGGTGTCCAGCACCTGAGTGACCCAGGCGGGCAGTGCCGGATTGATGCGGTAGTAGATCCATTGCCCTTGACGACGGTCCACCAGCAGGCCGCAACTGCGCAATTGCGCGAGATGGCGGGAGATTTTTGGCTGGCTGTCGTCCAAGGCATGGATCAACTCACACACACAAAGTTCGCCCTCGCGCAGGATCAATAAGGTCACCCGTGTACGGGTGGCATCGGCCAGGCACTTGAACAGGGTGGGAGGGGAGAAGAGATCTGACACGGTCAAGGACTTTTCAAGCAGAGATATTCGAATATACGTATTTCCATATATATCGGTCAAATCTTGTTTCAGTTGATATGGATCAAACGCCTGTGAAACCACCACAACTGTTTGAAATTAAAATGAAACACAAATGTCCTAACGTGCCTGCCCATTGCTGATGAAGGAAGACCCCGCGTGACCCGAGCCACCCGCAACCTGCGCAAGACCCTGGATTCCGTCGCGGAAAATAACGAAACTGCGGCGTTTGACCTGATGCGCGCCGTGGAAAAACTCGGCGATGAAGTGCTGCGCCAACGCCTGCTCAATACCATCCACCGGCTGAACCAGGATGCCTACGAGTTGCGCGAGGCCCGGGATTCGGTGGAGCAGGTGTCGGTCAAGCTCGCCTGAGCAAGATCGTTCAAGACACGCCTTCGCTGGTGCTGGCATGCTTGTCGACTGTCTGTCGATGAGCCGTTTCCATGCCCACTGCATTACCTCATTACGCCTTCACCCGCGGCGCCATCGCCGTCATTCCCTTGTCCTTGGCCTGTGCGCCCTGGGGGTTGCTGGCCGGCTCCATGGCCATCGACGCGCAATTTACCCCGCTGCAAGCCCAAGGTTTGTCGGCCATTGTGTTTGCCGGTGCCGCACAATTGGTGGCCATCGGCATGGTCAAGAGCGGTGCCAGCCTGATTTCCATCGTGCTGACCACCTTGCTGCTCACATCCCAGCATCTGCTCTATGGCATGCACATGCGTCCTACACTATCTTCGCTCAACACCCGCTGGCGCATGAGCCTGGGGTTTTTGTTGACCGATGAGTTCTTCGCCCTGGTCAACCACTACGACCGCGAGACCTTCAATCGCTGGTACGCCTTGGGCGTCGGCCTGACGTTTTACCTGATCTGGAACCTCTTCACCCTCGCCGGCATTGTGCTGGGCAAAAGCATCCCCGGCCTTGATCAATTGGGGCTGGAGTTCTCGATTGCCGCGACCTTTATTGCCTTGATCACCCCCGTGGTGCGCGACGTGCCCACGGTGGTATGCGTGGCGGTGGCACTGCTGAGCTCGGTCTGGTTGAGTTATCTGCACTGGGAATCTGCGGTGGTTGTCTCGGGCGTGCTGGGGATGATCGCGGGGCTTGCCTGTAAACGGCTGGGAGTGGGGCAACGATGATTTACCTGATGATTGTGGCCATGGGCCTGGTGGTGTTCTTCAACCGTTACCTGTTTATCGAGCCACGCTTGCCGGTACGGCTCAATCGCGGCGCGCGTGAATTTCTGGGCTTCGCCGTGCCGGGCATGCTCACCGCGATCTGCGGGCCGATTATTTTCCTGGCGGACCATCAGCTCAACCTGAGCCCGACCAACCCTTACCTGCTGGCCGGCATCTGCGCCGTGGCGTTGATGTACTGGACGCGCAGCGTGTTGACCACCGTGCTATTGAGCATGGCGCTGTTCTATCTGCTGCGTTGGTGGTTTTGACACCCGGGCAAAAAAAAGCCCGCGGGGTGGCGGGCAGAAGGGAGACTTCTAAAAAATGAGCCTGGCTACTATAGGCAGCGTGTTTGCTCTTCACAGTGAAACAAAGTTCATGGGCGCGTCAGTTGGCAGACGCACAGTGGTAGAGTCACGGTTTTTCCAAGGAAGCAATGCCATGCACAAAGTGGTAATGGGCGCATTGATACTGGCGGCCCTGGCCGGTTGCGCCGGTTCGAAGATGAAAGAGGCGCGCGCAGGCAGCCCTTACAAAACCCTAGCGTCAGATAAAGCCACCCTGGTAGTTGCCCAGTGCATCCAATTCGGCTGGCAGGATGAAAGCGTGTTCGGCGTCGACGCAGGTGGCTTCAAGGAAGCGACCGAGGCGGGTGGTTTTACGGTGTATACCACCGGTGGCGATTACTTTGTCGATGTACTCAGCACCGGCGCGGGTTCTACGGTCAACTACTATGCAGCACAGGACACTATGCCGGCCAAACGTCGCCTGGCAGCACTGGCCACTTGTCTGTAAGTCGGTTGCCTTAGTCATATTCCGAAATGCCTGGCGGGACAGCCGCTGGGCATTGGCTTATGATTCACTCGCTCGTTCGACGTGATGGCTCTTTACCGGTACACGGATGTCGAGGCTTAAACGTCGAACGAGCTCCTCCACCCCAACCTCACCGAGGCATGAAACCCAAGTGCCAGCGTCGCGGAATCAACAGTGTCACCACCCCTAAAGCCCCGGCCAACGCACCACTGACCCACAGTGCACGCAGGCCCATCTGCTGTTCCAGCAGGGCGCCTATCACCGCGCCGATAAACATCCCGGCCCACGGAATCAGTTGCACGCGCCAACCATTGCGGCGCTCGCCCAATAACCAGCGGCCCAGCCCGCGACCAAAACGTGACAGCGCCCCAGTAACGTAGGTCAGTCCCACCGGCAGCCCGTTCACCTCTTCGACGGCCGCGTTGAGCATGCCCATGGCAATGATAGCCGCGAGCAACGCGGGCAAGGTGTCGGTCGATGGCCACAACGCCGCAGCGCAGAGCAAGGCGCCGATGCACAATAATAAGGGCAACGCATGGCGCTTGCTGATACGGCTGACCAGCACGCCCAAGGCATTGCCGACCACGAAGGTGGCGACCAGCAATACCAGGCGCCCGGTGAGCCCCAGGTCGCCCGCACTGATGGCCACCGCCAAGCGCGTGGTGTTACCGCTCATGAACGAGACGAAATCACCGCTGGCCATAAAGCCGATGGCATCGGTCATGCCCGCCAGCACCGACAGGCAAGCCACCAGCATCAAGCCCACCCGCCCGCGCCAGCGCTGTCGATGGGCGAGCGTGGCATTGGTGTAAGGCTTGCGGGACGAAGGCAGCATGGGGCTGGTTTCCTCGGTGAGATTATCCGGCCACTACCGTAGGGCGCTTTGCTTGTCCGCGCAATGACCTCAGACACGCTCCAGTTGCCAGCCGGTGGCGCGCCACGTCAAATGGTGAGTCGGCTCGATCGCCTGCAAGAATGCCTCGTCGTGTGATACGGCCAGCAGCGCGCCGGTAAACCCCTTCAGTGCCTGCTCAAACGCCAGCACCGATTCCAGGTCCAGGTGATTGGTGGGCTCATCCAACAGGAGCAACTGCGCCGGTGTTTCACGCCACAAGGCTACCGCCATCGCGGCTTTCAAACGCTCGCCGCCGCTGAGTTGCCCTACCGGCTGCGTGACCCGCAGCGCGTCCAGCTGCAACAACGCCAGGCGTGTGCGCAGTTCGGCTTCGGCCAATGGCGTATCGAGCAAGTTGAGTTGTTCGACCAGGCTGCGTCGGTCGTCCAGCAGCGCCAGGTGCTGATCGATATAGGCGCTGGGCACCGCGACGCTGCATTTGCCACTGACCGCCCGCCAATGGCCCGCAAGCAGTTTGAGCAAGGTCGATTTGCCGCAACCGTTCGGCCCACGTACGGCAACGCGAGCCGGGCCTGTCAGGTTGAGCGTCAGGTAGCTGGCGGGTGCCTGGGGATCAAGCCAGGGTAATTGCGCCTGTTCCAGCACCAGCACCTGGCGGCCATTCGGGACGGTTGAGCCTGGTAATGCGAGCAGTGTGGGCGTCTCATCCGCCACGCGCTCGTAAGCTTGGCGCACTTGGGCGTCGAGTTGGTTTTTGTGATCGTGATGGGCACTGCGTACCGTGCTGACAATCTCCTTGGCTGCGCTTTTCCAGCGGGCTTTGGTAAAACGGTCGACGTTGGCGGTCTCGGCCTGTTTACGTGCGCGTGCGGCGTGGCGCTGCAGGTCGTCGTGGTCTTTTTGCAGGCGCCGACGTTCGCGGCTGCGGGCCAGACGCGCCTGTTCCCACGCGGCAATCGCGGCCTGCTGGTGAGTATCGCGTTGTTGGCGATAGGCATCGTAGTTGCCGCCATAGGCTTGAATGCCCAGAGGCGACAGCTCGATGATGCGGCCCATGGCGTTGAGCAGTTGCCGATCATGGCTGACCACCACCAGCCCGCCGCGCCAATCGCGCAACACATGCAACAGCCAATCGCGCCCGGCAGCGTCAAGGTGGTTGCTGGGTTCATCCAGAATCAGCAACTGCGGCGCCGCCAACAACGCCCCGATCAGCGCAACCCTGGCGAGTTGGCCGCCGCTGAGTTGATCGGCCGGGGTACTGGCACTGAGGGTTGGCAAACCCGCTGCATCCAGCGCCTGGCGCAGGCGTTCGGCGAGGTCCCAGCGGTCGTCGATCAGCTCCAGGTCACTGACGCGTGCATCGCCCCGGGCCATACGCTCAAGGGCAGCCAAGGCCGCGGCAGTTGCGGTGATATCGGCGATGGTTTGGCCTGCTTGAACCGCGATGGCCTGGGGCACATAGGCAACATGGGCCGGTTTTTTCAACGTGCCGGAAGAGGGCAGCAGCACGCCGGCCATCAACTTCGCCAGGATACTTTTGCCCCGTCCATTGCGCCCGACGATACCGGTAGGCGTTTGATCAATGGACAGGTTTACGTCGGCCAGCAAGGTTTCGCCATTGGCGAACTGGAAAGACAGGTGTTGCAGGGAAACAAGCGCGGGCAGCCGTTTGACGTCAGTCATGAGCACCTCCAAAAAAATGTCGAACAGGCCAACAAGCGCGCCAGGCGGCTCGTTGCAGATACATTTTGGAAGGCTCAGATGTTCACGTCGGCGGTCATCCCGTGAGTCAGAAGGGAGGCAGAGCCTAACCCACCTTAACTTTTCGCGGCAAGTCTTCGGCGAGTTTTTCCAGGAACATCGCTAGCGCGACTTCTTCGGCTTTCAGGCCTTTGCGCACCCGCGGCTTGGGCAGCTTCGACAATTGGCCGAGGCTGAAATGCTCAAGCACCGCCGGGTGGATATAGCACTTGCGACACACCGCTGGCGTGTTGCCCAACTGCCGGGCGACATCCTTGACCATCGCCACCACATGCCGCTTGGCGTCGGATTCAGGCTGCCACGCCAATTCGCGCAACACCGCCAGCGCCATCGCCGTGCCGGCCCAGGTGCGGTAGTCCTTGGCGGTAAAATCTTCGCCGGTCAGACGGTGCAGGTAGTCGTTGACGTCCTGGGAGCTGACGGTATGCCGCTCACCGTCTTCGTCCAGGTACTGGAACAGGTTTTGCCCCGGCAATTCCATGCAGCGCTTGACCACCCGGGCCAGGCGTCGATCCTTGACGCTGACTTGGTGCTCCACGCCACTCTTGCCACGAAACTGAAACTGGATCTCGCTGCCTTTGATGTCCACATGGCGGTTGCGCAGGGTGGTCAGGCCGTAGGATTTGTTTTCGCGCGCATATTGGGTATTACCGACGCGGATCAGCGTGGCGTCCAGCAACATCACGACCGTGGCCAATACCTTTTCGCGGGTAAACCCGGGCTCGGCGATTTGCGCTTCGAGCTGTTTGCGCAACGTGGGCAAGGCGGCGCCAAAGGCCTGCAAGCGCGAATATTTGTCGCTGTCGCGCACTTCGCGCCAGCGTGGGTGGTAACGGTATTGCTTGCGGCCACGGGCGTCCCGGCCGGTGGCTTGCAGGTGGCCGCGAGGGTCGGCACAGATCCACACGTCGGTGTAGGCGGGCGGCACCGCCAAGGCGTTCAGGCGTTTTATTTCGTCCGCGTCGGTAATGCGCTCGCCCTTGGCGTTCAGATACTGGAACTTGCCCCGCACTTTTTTACGGCGGATGCCGGGCTGGGTGTCATCCACATAATGCAGGTCGCGAGGCAGGTCGGCGGGTAACGAAGAGTCAGGCATGGGGCGGGTTCCTTGGCAACAAATCAGGCCGGTATGTCTGATTGACCGCAGCGCCCTGCGGTCGTGCCAAATGCTTAAGCCAGTACCGCCACCGCCTTAATTTGCGCCCACAGCGTCTGGCCCGGATGCAGTTGCAATTGGTCGCGGGAGAAGCGCGTGATGCGCGCCAGTAACGGCGTGCCGCCAGCGTCCAGGCGCACCAGCACATGGGCGCTGTTGTCCGCGCCGATGGTTTGAGTGACGGTCACCGGCAAGCGGTTGAGGATGCTGCTGTGTTCTTCGGCCTGCAGGCTCAGGCTCACATCCCGCGCCTGGACCTTGACCCGCAGCGGGTTGCCCACCGCCAGCGGGACATGGGCCACGCGCATCTGCAACGGGCAATCGGGCAACTGCAGGGTGAGCAACTGATAGTGCGCATCGTAGGCAACGACGCTGCCGGCGATCACCACGCCGGCATCGTCGCCCAGCGCCAGGGGCAGGTCGAGACGCGCCAGGGTTTCGCCGATAGGGCCGCTGGCCAGGGCCTTACCGTCGCTGAGCAAGACGATATAGTCAGCCAGGCGCGCCACTTCGTCCTGGGCGTGGCTGACGTAGAGCACCGGGATATCCAGCTCGTCGTGCAGGCGTTCCAGGTAAGGCAATATCTCGCTTTTGCGCTGGCTGTCCAGGGCCGCCAGCGGCTCATCCATCAATAACAGCCTGGGGCTGGTAAGCAAGGCGCGGGCGATGCCGATGCGCTGGCGCTCGCCGCCGGACAAGTGTTGCGGATGACGCTCAAGCAAGTGTCCGATGCCCAACAGTTCGGTGGCCTGGGCCATGTCCACGCGCCGTTGCAGACGAGGGATACGTTTGAGGCCGAACTCCAGATTGGCGCGCACCGACAGGTGAGGAAACAAACTCGCCTCCTGGAACACATAGCCCAGGGCGCGTTTATGCGGCGGCACAAACAGCCCTTTGCGGCTGTCTTGCCACACCTCGTCGTTGATTTGCACAAAACCGTGTTCGGCGCGTTCCAATCCGGCGATGCAGCGCAGGCACGTGGTCTTGCCGGAGCCAGAATGCCCGTACAGCGCGCTCACGCCACGGCTGGGCAATTGCAGGTCCACATCCAGCGTGAAGGCGGAGTACTTCAGGTGCAGGCGTATATCCATCATTGCGATCAGCTCCAGCCCATTTTGGTTTTACGGCTGGAGTAGAGCGCCAGCAACACGAGAAACGCGAACACCACCATGGCGCCGGCCAGCCAATGGGCCTGGGCATATTCCATGGCTTCGACATGGTCGTAGATCTGCACCGAGACGACGCGGGTCTTGTCCGGGATATTGCCGCCGATCATCAGTACCACGCCGAACTCACCGACGGTATGGGCAAAGCCCAGGATCGAGGCGGTGATAAACCCAGGGCGTGCCAGCGGCAGGATCACCGTGAAAAACGTGTCCCACGGGTTGGCGCGCAAGGTCGCGGCCACTTCCAGCGGGCGCGTGCCGATGGCCGAAAACGCGTTCTGCAACGGCTGCACCACGAAGGGCATGGAGTAGATCACCGAGCCAATCACCAGCCCGGCGAAACTGAAGGTGAGGGTGCCCAGGCCCAGCCACTGGGTGAACTGGCCGACGTAGCCGTTGGGCCCCATGGCCAGCAGCAAGTAAAAGCCGATGACCGTTGGCGGCAACACCAACGGCAGCGCGACCACTGCGCCGATGGGGCCGCGCCACTTGGAGTGGGTGCGCGACAGCCACAGGGCAATCGGTGTGCCGATGATCAACAGGATCAGGGTGGTCAGTGCGGCCAGCTTGATGGTCAACCAGATCGCAGAAAAATCAGCACTCGACAGGGGCATTTACAGCTCGTAACCATAGGATTTGATAACGGCAGCCGCTTTCGGGCCTTTGAGGTAGTCCACCAGGGCCTTGGCGGCGGCGCTGTCCTTGCCCTTGTTGAGGATCACGGCGTCCTGTTTGATCGGGTCATGCATGGCGGCCGGGACAATCCACGCCGAACCGCTGGTGACTTTGCCGTCCTTGTAGATCTGCGAGAGGGCGACAAAGCCTAGCTCGGCGTTGCCGGTGGAAACAAACTGATAAGCCTGGGTGATGTTCTGGCCCTCGACGAGCTTGTCCCTGACCTTGTCAGTCAAGCCTTCTCTGGCCAGCACTTGGGTGGCGGCTAAGCCGTAGGGTGCAGCCTTGGGGTTGGCGATGGACAAATGCTTGAACTCATTTTTCTTCAGCACCTCGCCCTTGGCATCCACATAGCCGTCTTTGGCCGACCACAGCGCCAAGGTGCCGACCGCGTAGGTAAAGCGTGAACCCTTGACGGTAGCGCCTTCGCTTTCGAGTTTTTGCGGGGTGGTGTCATCGGCGCTGAGGAACACCTCAAATGGCGCACCGTTCTTGATCTGGGTGTAGAACTGCCCGGTAGCACCGTAAGCCGCGACCAGTTTATGGCCGGTGTCTTTCTCGAAGTCGGCGGCAATCGCCTGGATCGGGGCGGTGAAGTTGGCGGCCACGGCCACCTGCACTTCATCGGCATGGGCCGTACCCAAGGCAAAGGCGGCAAGCAGGGGGGCCAGGCGCGAAACGCGGGTCATCATGAAGCAACTCCTTAAAGGTGTACGGCAGGGGTAGGAAAGAGGGCTTACCGCTATGTATGGGAATATATAGCGGTTGGCCATTGCCGGTACAGTGCCAAGTTGCTGCTCAGATCAGCCGCGGGTGAGTTTGCTCAAGCTGTGCTCGGCTAATTGGCGTGTCAGGTCATAGGTGGACAGGTCTTTGCCCAGCCTCAGAGCCTGGCCTGCCCACAGGTTGCTGAAACCGGCTTCATCCTTGGCCTTGAGCGGCATTAACGCGCCACCGGCTTTAGGAAACGCCGGCGCCACCGGGTTGATGGCGCCGAGTTCACGCATCACGCGGTTGACGATGCCCCGCGCAGGGCGGCCGGTAAACAGGTTGGTCAGCGCGGTTTCGCTGGCCTGGGCATGGCGCAGCGCGTGGTGATGGGAAGCGCTTACAGTGGCTTCGGGCGTGAACAGGTAGGCCGTGCCGATCTGCACCGCCGAAGCGCCGAGGGCAAAGGCCGCAACGATGCCACGCGCATCGCCGATTCCGCCCGCGGCAATCACCGGCACGCTGACCGCGTCGACAATCTGTGGCAACAGCGCCATCAAGCCGATCTGGCTGTTGAGGTCATCGCTGAGAAACAGACCACGATGCCCACCGGCTTCAAGGCCCATGGCGATAATCGCGTCACAGCCGTGCTGTTCCAACCACACGGCTTCCTCGACGGTGGTGGCCGATGACAGCACCTTGGCACCGGTGGCTTTTACTCGGTCGAGTAAGGACTTCTCTGGTAGGCCAAAGTGAAAACTCACCACTTCTGGCCGAAATTCTTCCACCACCTGGCAGGCTGCGTCGTTGAACGGCGCGCGGTTGGACAACGGGGTTGGCGCATCGAAGTCGACGCCCAGTTCATGGTAGTAAGGTTGCAGCAAGGCCTTCCAAGCCTGGTCCCGCGCTTCATCGCCATCGGGCGGTTGATGGCAGAAGAAGTTGACGTTGAGCGGCGCGTTGCTGGCCTGGCGAATGAGGGCCAAGGCGTCGCGCAGTTGCTCCAGGCTCAAGGCTGCGGCGGGCATGGAGCCCAGGGCGCCGGCTTGCTGGGCGGCGATGACCATGGCGGTGGGCGTCGCGCCAGCCATCGGCGCCTGAATGATCGGCACCTCAATGCCCAACAGGTCAAGAATGCGGGTGTCTGGCCAGGTGCTCATGGGGTGCGTCTCCAGCGTTAGTCGGGCTTTTCGCTGTTTTAGCAGGGCAATCGGCACCCGGCCAGTCTGTTTTATTCACTGGACGACAGCGGCATTTTGTGGGGCTGGGTTTCGCGCTCAAGCAACTGACGCTTACGTTCCACGCCCCAGCGGTAGCCCGACAGCTCACCATTACTGCGCACCACGCGATGACAGGGAATCGCCACCGCCAGGTGGTTGGCACCACAAGCCTGGGCCACCGCGCGAAAGGAGGTGGGCGCGCCGATACGCTCGGCAATCTGCGCATAACTGGCAGTGCTGCCCGCAGGGATTTCCCGTAACGCCTGCCACACCCGTTCCTGAAAGGCCGTGCCGCGCAGGTCCAGGGGCAAATCCAGGCCCAGGGCAGGGGCCTCGACAAAGCCGACGACGTGGGCGACCAGTTGTTCGAACCCCTGATCCGCGCCAATCAACTCAGCCTTGGGAAACTGGTCTTGCAGGTCGCGCACCAGTTTGCCCGGATCATCGCCCAATAAAATCGCACACACGCCACGTTGGCTTTGCGCCACCAGAATCGCCCCCAGCGAGCACTGCCCAACGGCAAAGCGGATGGTGTTATTGGCGCCGCCGCCTTTGTAGTCTCGCGGTTTCATGCCGAGCACTTGGTCGGCGGCTTCGTAAAAACGGCTATTGGAATTAAAGCCCGCGTCGTACAGGGTGTCTGTCACCGAATGCTGGCCCTTGAGGCCGTCGCGCACTCTGCGCGAACGCAGGGCGCTGGCGTAACCCTTGGGGGTCAACCCGGTGTTGGCTTTGAATACGCGGTGGAAGTGAAACGGACTCAACCCGGCGCATCGGGCAAGCATGTCCAGGCTAGGCGGCGTTTCGGCCTGTTCGATTTGCCGGCAGGCCTCGGCCACTAGCTGTCCATGGTGTGCGGCCAATTGGGTCTGGTCGCCAGCAGCGCGTTTGCTCGGGCGATAACCTGCGGCCTCGGCCTGCGCCGGCGTGTCGAAGAACTCGACATTTTCCGGGCGCGGCAAACGCGAGGCGCTGCTGGGGCGGCAATAAATACCAGTGGTTTTCACGCCGTAGACAAATAGCGCGTCAGCCTTGGCATCCCGGGCAATAATGGCAGCCCAGCGCGGATCGTGTTCGTTGTTCATGGCCTGCACTCTTGACGGTTCAGGAGCAGATTAAGCCTGCTGCGCGCAATCGGCACTCCGAAGCTTGCGGTCAAATTAGCCAGCGGTGCGAAAGGTCAGGTTGATGCGCTGCGGGCCCATGATCGGATGCACGCCGTCCTTGATCGGCATCACGCCATGAAAGCGCAGGCGATCAACGCCGCCCCACACCACCACATCACCATGGAACAACGAGACCTTCTGGGTTTTATCACTGCGCGCATGACCACCGAACAGGAAAATCGCTGGCAGCCCCAGGGACACCGAGACCACGGGCGCGCTGTAGCTGCGCTCGTTCTTGTCCTGGTGCAGGGACATTTTCGCCCCCGGTACGTAACGGTTGATCAGGCAGGCATCGGGTTGAAAACCGCTGAAACCGGCCTCGGTAGCCGCTGCCACCGCTAGTTGGCGCAATGTGTCGGGCATGACGGGCCAGGGTTGCTGGCTGCGTGGGTCGAGTGGGCTGTAGCGATAGCCACGGGCGTCGGTGGTCCAGCCCAGCTCGCCGCAACTGCTCAGCGCCGCCGACATGGTAAAACCGCCGGGGGTGACCATCCGCCGAAACGGTGATTGAGCCAGGACACGCCGCAGTTCAGGCAATAACCGCTCGATCCAGGGCAGGGCATAGCCCTTCAGTACGTAGGATTCTTCGCCAATTTGCTCGCGCCCGGCAGGCTGTTGCAGGGCATCATCGGCAAACAAATCGGCGGTAGGGCCCGGCATGGCTTACAGCGCCTTGCTCACATTGATGTCGGTGATTTCGTCGCTGGCATCATGAATTTTCGCCAAGGCTTGCTTGGCTTCTTCGACGCTGTTGCTGTGCAGCTGGGCAAATTCAAAGCGGCGTTCGCCGTTGAGCTTGTACTTGATGACGTATTTGGTTGTGGTGGTCACAGCTTTTTTCCTGTCAGGTGTTCGGGTCAGCTTAGCTTGCTGCTGGTGCGACGAACGATGCGGATCTTGTGGGACAACGCAGGCTTGCGGGTCACGCTGATGGCGCGACGGGTCACCACATCCAGGGTGATGTTCCAGAAGCCGGTGCTCGGTGCGGTGATCTTGGCCGGGAATTTATCAAATGCGCCGCCGTGGTAGGTATGGCGGCCGCCATTTTTGAAGCTGCGAAAGTTCGCATCACTCATCAGGCGAATATTGCAGGTCTGCGAGCATTCGATGACGACAATGTCTCCCTCGTTGAGGTGCTCACGCTGGTGGATGAATTTCATGGGGTGTCTCCAGAAGGGCTTTTTCTGAAAAATCAGAACGATACGTAGGTTAAGATGGAGTTTATCAGCCCCAGCGCGTTTATTATCGGGCCGTCGTCGACGACTTCGACAATTTAAAACAGTTATTTACCGAGTTATCACAGATAAATCCTACGTTGGCGGGAGAAAATTACCATCCCCGCTGTCGTAGGGTCTTTATCGGAGGTTTTTGTATGAAGTGGAGTGTGTTGGTGCTGGCCTTGGCAATAGGTGGGTGTGCTTCGGTTGCAGATATCAAGCAGACCCCGCCAACATTGGTGGTCATCTCAGGGAAGAAGCCGCAGGAATATGCGGCGTGTGTGGTGCGCAAATTGGAGGCGACCCGTCGGCCGCCGCAGATCGAGCCCCATAAAGACGGCATTCAGGTGATCGTGCCGCAGAAATTCTCGGCAGACCCATCGGCAATTTTTGAAATCGAAGACCGCTCCAGCGGTAGCAGCATCAAGCTTTATGAAAGCATGTCCAATGTGCCCATCCGCCCGGGCGACGTGAAGAAGGCAGGGGAAGAGTGCATTTCCGGTTGAGCCACAGGCCCACCCCTCAACCCCGATAAAAAAAGCCATCACCCTGCAGGGACGGCCTGCATCCGTTAAACTGTCGGGCATTCACTACAAAGATGCCGCTCAAACCCTGGGTTTGAGCGGCATTTGTTTTTCTGGAAAGCCCGTTATGAAACGAGAACACGTCAAAGCCCGCCATGCCGAAGGGCAGATTTCGGCCACCCATGTCATCCAGAACCCCGCCGATTTGGGCGAGTGGATCGTATTTTTCAAGAAGAGCGGCGGGCGCAGCTACTTCCTGGTGGACGAGCAGGATGAGGTCGAATCGTTCGCGCGCCTGGATGACCTGATCGAACTCCTGCGTGGCCTGGGGATCAAGTTCGCTGAAGTGCACCTGTAGCAGCGTTACTTGCAGACCACCACCACGCTGCGGCCTTTGAAGTTGCCCACGTCCTGGCCCAGGGTCTTGTCGCTTTCCTTGAGCGCCGGCGTACCGTTGGTGCCGACGATGCGGTAACCGGTGCCCGCGCAGGATGCGTCCGCTTTCTCGTAGCAACTGGCCCATGAATTGGCCTCGCCCGAGCAATCGATGGTCAAGCCTTGTTCGCCATTTTTAAGCAAGGTGTCGGAAGCGGTGGTGCAGCCGGCGAGTGCCAATACCGCGGTCAGTGCCAGGATTTTGTTCATAAGGGATCTTCGTCGAGAGGGAATAGAGGGCGCTGACACTGTCGTGGGGCGTTGGCGGCGATTATAGCGAACTGCCATCGGGTGTGCAGTGGCAGGTTACCCGTGCTGCGCTTGCACACCCTGTAAGTCAGTGGGTGACAGTCATGGCACGCCCATTACCAGCACGCCACTTCCGCTGATTGCCCCGGCAGCAGGGAAGTCACCTGCTCGTCGTACGAGCGAAAAGGTCACATCATCGCCTCCCATGCTGTTGGTGATGCGGGTGCGGAATGAACCGTTGACCCTCACCGCTGAGCCCGCACGCACGAGGGCGGTGCCCACGTTCGGGTTGCTCATCACCAATAGCCTGTCGTCGAACGATGTCGAAATGCCTTTGTAGGTGATGGTGATGTCGGTGTTGATCCCACCATTGGGGCATGAATAGGTGAGCCTGCGGTTGGCGCGAACCGAGGTGGTAAGGGGATCGGTGCCGATCGCCCGCTGTTGTACATTGCCGAAGTTGATCTCGATGGGGTTGTTATTGTTGATGGTGCAGGTCGACGGCGAGATGCCGAAGTTGTTGGCGGCTTTGTACGTGAGGACGAGCCGCGTGCTTCCAAAGCTGTAATTATTCGTCTGGTGCAGATTCAGCGCGCCCAGAATGTCACCTATTACCACGCTGATCGGGTTGCTGGGGTCGTTGCGCAGCAGGATATAGGGGGTTACATAGATGGGATACGCCACAAAGTTGTTGGGCATGGTCGCGATCCGAATATTAAACGGCACCGGGGTGTTATAAAACGCGCCGTTTATGCGTAGACCGGTGCCTTGATTGTTGAATTTCGGCCCGGGCACCCAGGGGGCGCCGGCTTGCGCGGATGTCCCCCAAAAGTCTATGCGTGTGGGGTGAGCATGGGAGGGCGTAAATCGGCATTCCAGCCACGCGCCTTCGAGAAGGATACGGGTGTTGTCCGAGCCGACACTCACGTTGACGGGGACCTCCAGGTTCAGGATCCCGCCGTCGCCAACATATTGCCAATTTCCGCCATTAACGCGGCAATCCGCTGCTCGCGAGGTGGTCGTCACACTTAGCAGGACGAGAAGCACTATTGCTCCATAGAGTCGTTTCATTTTGATCTCTCATTGCGCCTCTGTCCGAACGTCACTGTGAGTGATCATCCGGAAGATAATTAAGGTTTGCCCAGGCCGTTTTCAGGCCAGCAACGGCTACGGATAGTCCAAAGTAAAAGTCGAGGTCACCCTGTACGCGCCTTGGCCGATGGTCTGGTCGCTGATGGCTTGCGGCTCGCCCTGCACAAAGGCTTTAAGCGCGATCACATTGCTGCCATCTATCAGTACCTGCGCATCGCTGGGCGAATTCAGCGGCAGTGGCTTGTTGCTCGGCGTCTCTATGCCCACCCCGATGCCTGAGGCGCCACTGCCGCCATCCAGCGCTAGCATGCCGGGCAACGCGGTGTTTTCCCTGCCGCCAAAGGTGATGCTGACCGTGGCGCCAATGGTGGTGTCGCAGTTCTCCAGGTGCAGCCTGAAGTCCTTGCCCTGTGAACGGGTGTTGATATACAGGTGCTTGCTGGTAACGTCCCAGAGTTCCAGGGTGACGGCCTCGTCGCCCGGCCGCAGGGTGCAGGCCTCCTGAACCAGGTTGCCCTTGAAACTCAGGTTGTCCGCTGCTTGGGCGTCGGCGGCCAGGCTCAAGGCCAATACCAGCGCTGCACGGTGTAAATGTCCCATTGATTCGACTCCTACTGGTATTCGGCCAACAGCGTGGCCACCGCGCTAAACCTTGCGGGCGCCAGGGTTGCGCCGGGCTGTTTGACCGGCACCACTTCCAATACGGGCGGTGATGACAGGCTGATATCCAGTGGCGTATTGAGTGAAAAAGGCAGGTTGTTCTGGAAAATCCGAATACCCAGCGCCGGTACGCTTGTCTGTACCGCCGCCCCGTCAAAGGTGGTTGGCGTGCCGTTGACACTCAATTTCAACGCCCATGGCAGCGTGTCGGTGCCGCAGTTGATGGTGTAGCCCACGCCTTTTCGGTACTGCACACCGTCGACGCGCTTGATCCCGACATCGCCAAAATCCACCTCGATGGTGTTGCCCGCATCGATCGTGCACGGGGGAGGCTCGTTGAGCGTGCCGCTAAACGTCAGGTTGGCCGATGCAACGCTGCACAGGCCCAGGGAGCACAAGGCGAGCAACGCTCGCTGCGGCCAACAGATCATTGGTCATTCCTCTTCATTGATAATCGACCACGAGGGTGGCGGCCGCATCGAATGCGCCTCCGGTCAGCGTGCTGCCCGGGCGTTTGACGGGTACCGCCTGCACCACCGGCACGTTGGGATAGGTGAAGTTCACCGCCGTGTTCAGCGGCCAATCGGCGCCATTGATGAACAGCTTTACCCCAAGATCAGGCTTGCGGGTGACCAGCACGCGGCTGTCGAATGCGGCACCCGTGCCCCTGAGTTCCAAAGTCAGCGCGTTGCTGAAAGGGGAGCTGCAGGTGACGGTGTACGGCACGCCACGGCGATAATTGACCCCGTCGACTCGCGAGGTCAGCAGGTCATTGCCAAAAGGCACGTCGAGCGTACTGCCGCTGTTGATGACACACGGCGGCGGCGCAATGATCACCGCGCGGATGGTCAGGTTGGTCTCGGCCTGCGCGCCCAGGCTGAGCGCCCAGAGCAAACCGCTGCCCATTAACACGGCACAGGGGCCGTATGACTTAGCCATTGTTCTGCCCTTACTCATAATTGAGCCTGAAATCCACCACGGCCCGGAATGCCCCGCTGGTCAATGGCGCAGCGGTGCGCGTAGGCCGAACGTTCCAGGTCTTGGTGTTACCGCCCAGGGGCAAGAACAGCGGTTCGCCGCGTTGGCCCAGTTGTACGTCCCGCCCCAGGGCGTCGGTCAGTTGCAGCCCCAGGCCGGTGATGCCTTGCACTTTGACCAGGCGCGAATCGTCGTCATCGGCAGGCGCGATAAAGGCCACCGACAGCACCGGTTGAAAGGCGCTCCAGGTCAGGTTGCCGGTGCGTTCACTGCGGATACTGCCGGCGGTGCGGTTGCACTCGGTAAAGCGCAACTGGAAGGCCACCTGGTTGGCCTGATCACCAGGCCGACGTAACTGGCTGGTGGAGACGTCGCCCAGTTCAATGGTCTGATGCAGCGAGGTCATTTCCAGGCTGCACGGGGTTTCGTGCATGGAGCCGGAAATATTCAGCACGCCATTCATGCCCTCGATATCCTCGGCCTGCGCGCTCCCTCCAAAGGCCAGTAACAGGCCGCCCAATGCCGTTATGTAATGAGACTTCATGGCTGACTCCAGCGACAGGCTTACTGTTTGGGCAGTGCTGCTTGCAGGTTGACCTTGCACGTCTCGCCGCTGCAGGTGAAGGCCAGCAGCGGACGGCCGCCGTAATCATTGACGTAGGCCAAGTGAGGGGTAGGGCCCAGGGCCTTGGCGGTCGGGCCGAGGATCAGCGTGCCTTTGGGCGGCACCATCACCGGCTCGAAACCGGCCACGGTCTTGCCCTCTTTGGTGCTGCGCGCATCCACCAGGGTCACGTAGTAGGGCGTCGGGTTATTCACCCGGTAATGCTCGCCTTGCCGGGTCAGGGTCAGCTTTTCCTGCCAGGGGTTGGACAGGTCTTGCTGGCTGGGCGTAATGGCTTGAGGCCGGTAGAACAGTTTGATCCGGGTCTGCAGCGCGATTTGCAGGGTGTTGGCCTTATCGGTGCGTGGCGGAATTTCCCGCAGGTTGAAGTAGTAGACCGTCTCTCGATCCTGGGGCAACGACTTGGCCGCCGGCAGCGCCTGGACTTTTACCTGGCTCTGTTTGCCCGGTTCCAGGCGCTGCACCGGGGGCAGCACGATCAAGGGCGTGGTGAGTTTCTGGCCCTCTTCATTCTCGATCCAGCCCTGGGCCAGGTACGGCAATTGGGTGTTGTTATTGGTGATGTTCACGCTGGCGGCGTCCTTGCTGCCGTCGAAAATCACGCGGGTACGGTCCAGGCCAATTGCAGCGTGGCCGCTGTGGCTCACGGCGAGCGTCAGCAGGGTGAGGGTCGAGAGGGTGATGCGTTTGTACAGGGTCATGAGGATGTGGTCTCCGTGACGGGGTGTTTGCCGGTCAGTTCTGCCGGCGCTGACAAGGGTTGATCGGTGGCTGCGACTCGGCAGTCCAATTGCAGGGCGTTGCTCAGGCCGTCAGCGGGCAAGACATCGGGAAGGGTGAGGGTGCAGCGCTCATTCCCGCCCCAACTGACGACCATCTGTTCACCGGCTTGAATGCCGCTGAGGTAGACATTGCCGCCGTCATTCACGATGCCGGTGTCCTGCTGCTTGGCGTTCTGGACCGTCGCACCGAAGGGCGGCGAGCTGCCATCGGGCAGGCGCAGCACCGCCATGGCTTTTTCACCGGCAATCACGTCCAGGGCGCGATAACCGATGGCGCCTTCGGTGAGGGTCAGTTGAGTGACGGATTGAGTGGCTTCGACATTGCTCGGCAGGCTCTCCAGATCGACGCTGGCTGCCGTACGCTGGTAGCTGCTCAGGTCGGCGATCACCGCTTTACCGAAGGCGTTGCTGCGGGTCGGCGAGCCGTAACCACGCACCGGCACGTCAGGCACGCCGATGGTATCCACCATCAAACGGGTGCCGCCCATGCTGTTGGTGCGATGCAGGGCTGCGCCGTGAGACGTGAGCGTGCCACCGCCGCGGGCTGACAGGCTGAGACTGGTGCGACTGTCTTGTTGCCGGCTGGCGGCGAGTGTCAGGTCCGCTTGATCACCCATGTGGCTCAGATAGCCACTGGCCGAATTATCGCTGGCGGTCAACTGGTAGCTGTTGCGCTCATCGAGGCGGTCGCTGTAACGCGTTGAAAAGCCGTTCTTGCCAGCGGCCCGGCTGGCGTCCAGCGACAGCGTGCCGCTGCGTCCCAACGGCAGGCTGACCGTCAGCGCCATGCCGTTATCCTTGTAGTTGTAATCCAACGTGCGATAAACGTTGAGCGACAAACTCATGTTTTTGACGGTGCCCACATTGAAGTAGCGGGACACCGACAAGTTCCAGCGCTGGGTAGCCGGTCGCGACCAGTAAGTTTGTTTGTTATAACTGGCGTAGACTGTGGCGCCCAAGTCGCGAAATTGTTTGTTAACGGTCGCTGTATACAGCGCTTTGCTGCCACCTATAGGTTTGAATTCACCGGCATATTGACCGAATTCGTCGTATTGTCCGCGGCCCGCCAGTTCCCCGTTCCTGCCGTAATGACGAGCGTCTAAATATTCACTCATGCTCAAGAAGTTCTTATCGGAGAACCGATAACCGGCGAAGGTGACCTGGCTGTCGTATTGTTCAAAGTTCTTCGAATATTGCAGGCGGTAGGATTTACCCGAGAGCGTTTGATTCCATACCTCAGCCCGGGACTGGGTGACATCCAGGGATAACGCGCCCAATGCCAACAGGTCGCGGCCAGCGCCGATAGTGGCGGCCCGGTAGTTGTTGTCGGTGATGGCGCCGCCGAACAACGACCAGCCGTTGCTCACGCCCCAGGAGAACTCCCCCGTGCCAAAAAAGTTGCCGTCAGCGCCATATTGGAGATCCGAAGGCCGCCCGCTCGCCAGCTTGTATCGAACTTGCCCAGGGCGCGTCAGGTAAGGAACGCCTGCGGTGTTGAGCTTGAAGGTCTGTACCGAACCGTCTTGCTCCTCTACCCGCACATCCAGCGTACCGGTGACGGCATCATTGAGGTCCTGGATACGAAAGGGGCCGGCGGCCACCAGGGTTTCATACAGCACGCGCCCTTGCTGGCTGACGATCACCCTGGCGTTGGTCTTGGCCAACCCCACCACTTCAGGTGCGTAACCGCGCAGGTTGGGGGGCAGCTGACTTTCGTCTGACGTCAACGCAGCACCGGTAAAGCGGAAGCTGTCGAACAGGTCCGAATACAGGTAGTTTTCGCCAACTACCAGCCGCGCCCTCAAGGCAGGAATGGCGCGGTAAGCGTAGTAGCGGCTCCACTCCAGCTTCTGTTCCCCGGCGGAACGGTCCCTTGCGCTGTCGACACGGCCCTGCCAGTCGGCCCTCAGGCGCCAGGCCCCGGCATTGGCCCCCAGCGTTCCGTTGCCACTGAGGTGGTTGCGGGTGCGCTCGTTTTTCTGGGCGTTGGACTGCGCCGTCAGGTTGTAGTCGATCAACAGTCCCGGTACGCCTTCATCCCAGCGTGCAGGCGGATCCCAGTTGAGGGCGCTGTACTCAAGGTAGGCGTGGGGCAGGTTGATGCTCAATGTGGAGGTGGCCAGGTCTGCACTTACCTCGGCACCTGCCAAGCCTTGAAGGTCCAGGCACTCGTCGCCTTTCCACCTTGTGAGCCTGGCTGCTTCGATCGCCTTCAGGCCCAGTTGCGCCACGAGCTCTGCGGACAAGCAGGCCTGGCTACCCTTCGGGTCATCATCAGGGGGATAAAACGCCACCGACTGCTCGGAAAGCGCCTGGCCGTTGATCTGCACAAGCATCGTGTAAGTGCCGGGCAGAATGAAACCGCTGCGCGAAAACCGCGACAAATCGATATTGGTGCGATCATTCAGGTCAAGAACGTCGGTATTGAATTCGATATCCCCGGCACCCAAGGCTGTGCCTGCCAGTGACATCAGCCCGCCAACCAACGTGGGGCGCAGCGTATGTTTGATCTTCGACGCATTCAGCATGAAAGCAACCCATCAATGTTCAAAAGTATTCCAACTTGAACCGCACGGCGACGCGGTGAGCGCCCGGCGCCAAGGGCAACCCGTTGCCCACCAGCCGCAACGTGTAGTGAAGTGTCATGTCGCCTTCGGCCAAGGGATGCGGCGCCATCGGCTCGCCCGGCACGCTCTCCTGGCCGGCCGAATCCCAGATGTGAAAGGCAACACCCTGTGAATCGCCGAAGGCAGCAAAAGAGCGACCGTCGCGGTCGCGCGGGCCGTCGAACGTGACCCGCAAATGCTCCCAGTCAGGTAGCGTTGCACCCGGCCGTAAAGGGTCCGGGCGCGTCAATGAGCAGTTGACCAGGCGCAAATCAAAGGGGTGTGGCTCGCCCAACGCATTTCGCAACAGCCGCCCAATGGGCTCGGCGGGCATCTCGATGGTTTGATCGGCACTGGTCAGTTCCAACCCGCACGCGGAGTCAACGACCCTGCCACCGAGCGTGATGACCCCTTCACCTTGCGCAGTCTCCTGCGCGAACACCCAAGGGCTGATGACCACCGCCAGTGACGAGCTCATCGCCAGACTTATGAGTTTTTTCACCGTTTTCTCCCACCCGTTCCCCCCGCCACCCTGAAGTGGCGGGGGGGCTACTTACTGATAAGCCAAGGTGAAATTGGTGACCGCGCTGAAGTCACCCGGCACGATGTCGCCGGTCGCCGCGCCTTGAACAAAGGCGCCGAATTCCAGCGTGTTGTCACCGGTGGAAATGGCCTGGGGCGTGGTTGCCACACCCAGTTGGATAGGGCTGCCGCCATGGGTCATCATGATGCCGACGCGGCCTGCGGTACCGACGGTGCCGATTGCGCCAGGCACGTCAGTTGATGGCGCAGCCGTGAACGTCGTGGTCACGGTGTTATCAGTCAGATTTGTCAGGTCGCAACCTTCCAGTTCAATCAGCACACGGCGAGCTTCGGACTTACCGCCTGCCTGCAATTGATGCTTGGCGATGGCGCCCAGATGAATGGTCTGATCTACCGATTCAGGCTTGATGGAGCAGGCACCCGAGTGGACCGATCCCAGAAAGGTAACCGTTCCATCTGCCGCCTGAGCGCCGGACATGGAACCCGCGAACAGGCCGATGGTTAACAGTGCAGTTTTGAACGTAGTTTTCATTTGCAGATGCCCACATAAAAATGTCATGGAAGAGCCCCGCCACCTGTTGGCGTGGGGCTGACGTTTCACCTCAAGAGTGGCCGGCAGCAAACTCGGCTGATCGCCAGTCGAGTACCAATCAGAAGTTAAAACTTTCCAATTAGTTGTATTGCCATTTGGGCGCACGGTTGAGGCGGAAGCAATTGTGTGATGGCGACTTGAAAAAGTAAGTCGTCACATTCGCTTATTGATGTGGGCAGGCAGTATCGCGACGTATAGGAAGAATATGGCACTTTGCCAAAACTTTGATTTTGGCTGTAAGAAATGAACTACACGCTGCTAAATGAGAATAATTTAGTTGGGGTTATAGCTGTAAGAATGGGATGACATACAGTGAAAATCAATAGACATTAATAGCGCGAAACAACTAACCGGGTTACGGGCGAAGAGGCCGTGAGGCTGGCAGGTCAACAGCCACAAAAAAGCCCCGCTTAACGGGGCTTTCGCAGAGCAACGAGGCTTACTTGGTTTTCGGCCGCTTGCTCGATGCATGGCCTGCCTCATCCACAAACACCTCGGCTACGGCAATCGCCATGCTTTCGGTCTCGAATACGCCGGCAACGCTGTCGCCGTGAAAATTGATCAAGTGCCAGCCGTCTGCTCGCTTCGTGATCAGGTAGCCGTTTACACCTTTGGGTTCTGACATCTGTTGGCAATCTCGTGGTCTTGGTTCAAGGCGCTCATGATAACGCCAATTGCCGGGGCAGGGCGCAAGTTGTTGCAGGTCAGTGCCAGGGGGGCAAAAGCGTGCTAAAACCATTGCAGCCCTTTAAACAAGGGGCCAAGTCGGGTTCTGATCGACCGTTGGTGATGCGCTTTGCAGGATCAGCGGAACTTACGCCGACATTTTTTCTCTATGATGACATCGCAACGCCAGCAGGACCCATTGTAAGGTGACTGCGGCCTGATTAGACTGCGCCGAATTCCGTACGCACAGCCCTTTGTAAGGACTCATATGATCAAGAAATGCTTGTTCCCAGCAGCCGGTTACGGCACTCGCTTCTTGCCAGCGACCAAAGCCATGCCCAAAGAAATGCTGCCAGTGGTGAACAAGCCACTGATTCAGTACGGTGTGGAAGAGGCTCTGGATGCCGGTTTGAACGAGATCTCCATCGTCACGGGTCGTGGTAAGCGCGCGCTGGAAGACCACTTCGACATCAGCTATGAGCTGGAAAACCAGATCAAGGGCACCGACAAGGAAAAATACCTGGTCGGCATCCGTAAATTGCTCGACGAGTGCTCGTTCTCCTACACCCGTCAGACTCAAATGAAAGGCCTCGGCCACGCCATCCTTACCGGCCGCCCGCTGATCGGTGACGAACCGTTCGCCGTGGTCCTGGCTGATGACTTGTGCGTCAACCTGGAAGGCGACGGTGTGCTGACCCAGATGGTCAAGCTCTACCAGAAATACCGTTGCACCATCGTTGCGGTGATGGAAGTCAACCCTACCGAAACCAATAAGTACGGTGTTATCGCCGGTGACGATATTGGCGATGGCCTGATCCGCGTACGTGACATGGTCGAGAAGCCAGCACCGGAAGATGCACCGTCGAACCTGGCGATCATCGGTCGTTACATTCTTACCCCGGACATCTTCAAGCTGATCGAAGAGACCGAGCCAGGCAAGGGCGGCGAGATCCAGATCACCGACGCTCTGCTCAAGCAAGCCAAAGACGGTTGCGTGATTGCCTACAAGTTCAAGGGCCAACGTTTCGACTGCGGCGGTGCTGAGGGCTACATCGAAGCGACCAACTTCTGCTACGAGCATTTCTACAAAACGGGCAAGGCTTACTGATTCATGTAAGCCGTTGCTCCAGCAGGTCGTTTCAGCGACCTAAACAAATGCCCCGATTGTTCGGGGCATTTTGTTTCATGCGTTAGGCGCACGCGTTCTGCTTTTGACCTCTAAAGCGAAGAGTGTTGATGCCAGCAGATGAATGGCGGGTTAATGTTTCGCTGTTTCGATTTTGAGGTCCCTGGTGATAATAAGCGTTTTATTGCCGGCCTCGTCTTTTCCGTAGGCGCAATAACGCCAGTTCCGATCTTTTGGCAGTATGAGCGTCTCTCTCACGAGGGCGTAACCGCTTTCATTCTTGCAGTCAATTGAATCGAGCGCCCCGTATTTATAATACGTCTGGACAATTTCGTTCAGCCGAGAGGCTGTGGTTATTTGCCATTCGTCAGGGCTGTGTTCATACACGTCGACTTCCGGCTTGCTCTGCGGGGCTGTGTCATCCAGCTGGCGTAATTTAACGGTCGCAAACTTCATGGGTTGCCAGGACGTCTGTCCAAAGCGTTTGCCAATGATGCATATCGCCTGAACCCCCTCCCTTTGATCGACGGGGAGTTTAAGCAGGGGTTGATCAACCGCCCTGACTGGCGCCCCATATCCTTTTGGCAGTGCGCATTGAATTGAGCTGGCTGATCCGCTCTTGTAGCGAATCCATTCGAAGCCTTTACTGATCTTCAGGCCCCAAGACGCCGGTTGCAATTGACCGTGCTCGTTGGGGGCTGCGGAGCGGGTCGACCAAGAGCCCACGCGTTCGATAGCTATCCCGGTACCCGGGTCAAGGTTGCTCAGGTCCAAGGTGTTATCTGGTCGAAATGCCGCAAGAATATGATCAACCGAGTGGGTGTATACCGCCTCAGGCCGACTTACCGTGCCGGCAGGCGCGAGTTCGCAGGGCCGGGCGAAGCCACAACCATTCAAGTAAGAGTCGGTCGCTGTAGATAGTATGCCGATTACCCGCTTGCCATCTTTCGCAAAAACCGGGGAGCCGGAGGAGCCGCCGTATACGCCAATACAGTCGTTGGCACGAGCGTCGGACCAATACCAGGGAAGGTCTGGTCGGATAGGCCAGGCGCTTTCGAAAAGAGGCGTGGGCGGCTGCGATTGGCAAACTGAGTGGCGCAGAAAAAATCCGCCAGGAAAAGCGCCCTGGGGTATATGTGCCAGTTCAATGGCGCGGTCGGACGCATCAAAATTCTTTAACAGTAACGGCTTCACGCCTCTTGAGCGAAGTTCGCCGTAGGTTGCAGCCAGTTCCAGCAACCCGACGTCCGACCCTTTCATGCTTGAATAAACTATACGTTTGATGCTGTACCAATGGTGCTCATTAACATTGTCAAAAAAATAGGCGGGGGAAAAAGCAAAGCCAACTGCCATGGGTTTATCAATGACGACGTCATTGTCACCGCTATCAATGCTCAACAAAGGATCAACACTGCAATGCCCCGCAGTGAGAATAAGCGCGGCCTGAGTATCATTGGGTGTTTCGCTGCTAGCCACCAATGTCGCCGTGCATTCCCACGCGAGCCCTTGAGTCTTCTTCATTAAACCTACAGCGAAGAAACGATCTGACCCCGGCGCAGTGGCCGATAACAGCGGAGCCACTCCAGCAGCGGGTGAGGTGTGAGGATTTGGAATTGAGACAAGCATGCTGTCGGCATGGCTGGAAGTGATCCATGCAGCCAGCACAATGAGCGTGAGTCGGCTAAAAAATCTTGAACTAAGCGTAAAGCGATAGCCGAAAATCATAGCGATGCTTCCTCATTTCGGATGCGGTGAGTGTTTACGGCACCGAAGTATCATTACGGATCGTCAATCAGCCTTCTACTGTCAACAATGACAGGTGACGCCTACGGTTTTTAACTAGCCGTTAAAGACCGTCGTGACAATGCGCTCTCTAGGGCCTCGTATTTGAATGTGGCAAGGTATGTCGATTGGCTTTTTCGTTTCTCGTCCCCACCTAAGTCGGTATGCTGGTGTCCTGCCGAGGAGAGTGAAATGGCCTACGATTTTGACCTGTATGTAATTGGCGCCGGTTCCGGCGGTGTTCGCGCGGCGCGCTTTGCCGCTGGCTTTGGCGCCAAGGTGGCTGTGGCGGAGAGCCGTTACTTGGGCGGCACCTGCGTGAACGTCGGCTGTGTCCCAAAGAAGTTGTTGGTGTACGGCGCGCATTTTGCCGAAGATTTTGAACAGGCCAGCGGCTTTGGCTGGTCCCTGGGCGAGGCGAACTTTGACTGGGCGACCTTGATCGCCAACAAGGATCGCGAGATCAACCGCCTCAACGGCATCTATCGCAACCTGTTGGTCAACAGCGGCGTGACATTGCACGAAGGGCATGCACGCCTGGTCGATGCCCATCAGGTGGAGATTAATGGTGAGCGCTTCACTGCCAAGCACATCCTGATCGCCACCGGTGGCTGGCCGCAGATCCCTGAGATTCCGGGGCGCGAGCACGCCATTGGTTCCAATGAGGCATTCTTCCTTAAAGAGCTACCCAAGCGCGTGCTGGTGGTGGGCGGCGGTTATATCGCCGTTGAGTTCGCCGGCATCTTCCACGGCCTGGGTGCACACACTTCCTTGCTGTATCGCGGCGACCTGTTCTTGCGCGGCTTTGATGGTTCGGTGCGCAAACATCTGCAAGAAGAGCTGACCAAGCGCGGCCTGGACTTGCAGTTCAATGCCGACATCGAACGTATCGACAAGCAAGCCGACGGCAGCCTCAAAGCCACCTTGAAGGATGGTCGCGTGCTGGAAGCCGATTGCGTGTTCTACGCCACCGGCCGCCGTCCGATGCTGGATAACCTGGGCCTGGAAAATACCGGGGTCAAACTGGACGAGCGCGGTTTCGTCGCGGTGGATGATCTCTACCAGACCGCCGAGCCGTCGATCCTGGCGATTGGCGATGTGATTGGTCGTGTGCAGCTAACGCCGGTGGCGCTGGCTGAAGGCATGGCCGTGGCGCGGCGGTTGTTCAAGCCCGAGCAATACCGCGCGGTGGATTACGCCAATATCGCGACGGCGGTGTTCAGCCTGCCAAACATTGGCACAGTCGGTCTGACGGAAGAGGATGCACGCAAGAACGGCCACAACGTGCAGGTCTTTGAAAGCCGTTTCCGGCCGATGAAGCTGACCCTCACCGATTGCCAGGAAAAGACCCTGATGAAGCTGGTGGTCGACGCCGACACCGACAAAGTGCTGGGTTGCCATATGGTCGGCCCGGATGCGGGTGAAATCGTGCAAGGGCTGGCGATCGCGCTCAAGGCGGGCGCGACCAAACAGCATTTCGACGAAACCATCGGCGTGCATCCTACGGCGGCGGAAGAATTCGTCACCATG
Source organism: Pseudomonas sp. FJ2-5-13 (assembly GCF_029201605.1). Classification (NCBI taxonomy): domain Bacteria; kingdom Pseudomonadati; phylum Pseudomonadota; class Gammaproteobacteria; order Pseudomonadales; family Pseudomonadaceae; genus Pseudomonas; species Pseudomonas sp. FJ2-5-13. Next base: position 3,046,374 of record NZ_CP104045.1, on the reverse strand, counting down.
CGCACGCCTGTGGCGGATTGATCAGGTTGGCTCTGCTGCCTCTGGCGCCGTTGCAACGACGGCCGCCAGGCGCAGGGCTTCGATGCTTGCCTGGGCCTTGACCAGGTCCAGCTCAAGCGCCTTGTTGTGCTGCTGGTGTTCCAGCAGTGCCGCCTGGCGTGATTGGCTGTCTTGCACGGCCACGCGCAGGCGTTCCTGGAGCAGGGTGCGCTCGCTGTCGATCTGGCTGAGCTGCTCCTTGAGTTTCAGCTGTAGCGCCTGGTCCTGACGAGTTTGCTCCTGCAGCGCATTCAATTCCTTGGCGGTCACTCGCTGCTCACTCAGCAGACGCTCGTTATCGCGATGCAACTGGGTGATTTCATCTTGGCGCACCAGTGCGCTTTGCTGTGCCTGGCGCAATTCGGCCTGAACCTGCTGCAACTGGCCTTCATGGCGACGCTGTTCCTGCTCGCGCTGTTCCTTGATGGCATTGCGGTAATGCTCAAGCGCATCACGGGCGTGCAGGTGTTTTTCTTCCAGGGAGCGAATCTGCTCGTCCTTGTCATTGAGCCTTAGCTCGTAATCGCTGCACGCCTGGCTCAGCCCGGCGTTACGGGTTTGCTCGGTCTGCAGGCTGGTGCTGGCGGTTTGTAGCGCCGCGCTTTCTTCGGCGAGGGCTGCGGCCTGGATATCAAATTGCTGTTTGAGCTGGGTGTGCGCTTCTTCCAGGGTTTCTACCTGGGCGAGCAGGGCGGCTTTGTGTTGCTCGAATTGCGCCAGGGCCAGGTCGATCGGCTCCTGGGCCTTCTCTTTGAGGCGTTGGGACAGGCGTGCGACCAGTTCGCCAAGCTCATCGTCAATTGGCGCCTGGGTGATGGTTTGCCGCGTTTCGCTTTCGTCCAGCTCTTTCAAATAGCGATGAATCGTGGTTTTCGAGCCGGTATTACCCATTTCGATACGCACTGCATCGATGCTGGGGTTTTCGCCACGGGCGAGGATCGCCAGGCGTGCCGTTTGCACTACTGCTTTGTTTATGCCGCCACGAGCCATGGGGTCTCCGTCGATTTAGTACTGTGGTACATGGTATGTATGTACATACTATAACATGGTTAAAAACTCGTTGAAATTCATGATTTAACAGATGGGATATTGGCGTATTATCCCGTGTCATCTGTGTTTTCCTCCGCCATCCATCTGTCAGCAGTACGAATAGACGCCTATGAGCGACCTGGACCGATATCTCAACGCCGCCACCCGCGACAACACGCGCCGCAGCTACCGTGCGGCCATCGAGCATTTCGAAGTCAGTTGGGGAGGGTTCCTGCCGGCCACCAGCGACAGTGTGGCGCGTTACTTGGTGGCGCATGCGGGAGTGTTGGCAGTGAATACCTTGAAGCTGCGGCTCTCGGCCTTGGCGCAGTGGCATACCAGTCAGGGATTTGCCGACCCGACGAAGGCGCCGGTGGTACGCAAAGTGCTCAAGGGCATCCGCGCCGTGCACCCGGCGCGAGAGCGACAGGCCGAGCCTTTGCAGCTCCAGCATTTGGAGCAAGTAATCGCTGCCCTGGACATTGAAGCCAAACAGGCCAGCGAGCATCACGACCCACCACGCTTGCTGCGGGCCAAGCGCGATGCTGCGCTGATTCTGCTGGGCTTCTGGCGCGGCTTTCGCAGTGATGAGCTGTGCCGATTAAGCATTGAGCATGTGCAAGCCGTGCCGGGCGCTGGCATCAGCCTGTACTTGCCGCGCAGCAAAAGTGATCGCGACAACCTCGGCAAGACTTACCAGACCCCGGCGTTGCTGCGGCTGTGCCCGGTGCAGGCTTATAGCGAGTGGCTCAGTGCCTCGGCCTTGGTGCGCGGGCCGGTATTTCGCGGCATTGACCGCTGGGGCAACCTGGGCGAGGAGGGCTTGCACCCCAACAGCGTGATTCCGTTATTGCGCCAAGCCCTTGAGCGTGCAGGCATACCCGCCGAGCAATACACCAGCCACTCCCTGCGCCGGGGCTTTGCCACTTGGGCGCACCGCAGCGGCTGGGATTTGAAGTCGCTGATGAGTTACGTCGGCTGGAACGACATGAAATCCGCGATGCGCTATGTTGAAGCGACGCCGTTTCTAGGCATGACCCTGGCAACCCAACCGCTGATTTGAGATTTCTTCTATTAATACAGTCACCTGATAGAGAAAGCCAATCGTCAGCATCAGGTTTGCCAATGAGCCATCGACCGAAAGAGCCGGTAGGATTCATCTCATCAACTTCTTAACCCCTGACGGAGAGTCAACGATGCCTATCATCAACAGCCAAGTAAAACCGTTTAAAGCCACCGCTTTCAAAAACGGCAGCTTCGTCGATGTGACCGACGCTGACCTGAAAGGCAAGTGGTCGGTTGTATTCTTCTACCCAGCCGACTTCACCTTCGTTTGCCCAACCGAACTGGAAGACCTGGCTGACAACTACGCCGAATTCCAGAAGCTGGGCGTCGAAATCTACAGCGTTTCCACCGACACCCACTTCGCCCACGCTGCCTGGCACAACACTTCGCCAGCCATTGGCAAAATCCAGTACACCATGATCGGCGACCCAACCCTGACCATCTCCCGCAACTTCGACGTGCTGATCGAAGAAGCTGGCCTGGCAGACCGCGGCACCTTCGTGATCAACCCAGAAGGTCAGATCAAGATCGTTGAGCTGAACGACGGTGGTGTAGGCCGTGACGCTTCCGAGCTGCTGCGCAAGATCAAGGCCGCTCAGTACGTTGCTGCCCACCCAGGTGAAGTCTGCCCAGCCAAGTGGAAAGAAGGCGAGGCCACTCTGGCGCCGTCTTTGGACCTGGTCGGCAAGATCTAAGTCTGTGAACGCGTATCAAGGGCGGGTATCCGCACTTAAGTAAGCTGCATCCGCCCTCAAAACGCCCGGGCGAGATTCGCTCGGGCGTTTTTTTGTCTGCAATAAACCGAATGAACAGGAAATCGCCCGTATGTTGGATGCCAATCTTAAAGCTCAGTTGAAGTCATACCTGGAACGGGTCACCCAGCCGATCGAGATCGTCGCCTCCCTCGACGACGGTGCGAAATCCCAGGAAATGCTTGCTCTTTTGCAGGACGTAACGAGCCTCTCCACGCTGATTACCCTGAACACCGATGGCAATGATGCGCGCAAGCCATCGTTCTCCATCAACCGCCCGGGTGCCGATATCAACCTGCGTTTCGCCGGCATCCCCATGGGCCATGAATTCACTTCGCTGGTGCTGGCCCTGCTGCAAGTCGGTGGCCACCCGTCGAAGGCCAGTGTCGAGGTGATTGAACAGATTCGCGCCCTCAAAGGCGAGTTCAGCTTCGAGACTTACTTCTCGCTGTCGTGCCAGAACTGCCCGGACGTGGTCCAGGCGCTGAACCTGATGGCCGTGCTGAACCCCAACATCCGCCACGTCGCGATTGATGGTGCGCTGTTCCAGGCCGAAGTCGATGAGCGCCAGATCATGGCGGTGCCGAGCGTCTACTTGAACGGGATCAACTTTGGCCAGGGCCGTATGGGCCTCGAAGAGATCCTCGCCAAGCTCGACACCAGCGGTATCGAGAAAGCCGCGGAAAAAATCAGCGCCAAGGACGCCTTCGACGTCCTGGTAGTGGGCGGTGGCCCGGCCGGGTCTTCTGCTGCCATCTACGCGGCACGTAAAGGTATTCGTACTGGCGTGGCGGCTGAACGCTTTGGTGGCCAGGTACTGGACACCATGTCCATCGAGAACTTTATCTCGGTACAGGAAACCGAAGGGCCGAAACTGGCCAGCGCACTGGAAGCCCATGTGCGTCAGTACGATGTCGACATCATGAACCTGCAGCGCGCCAGCAGCCTGGTACCGGCGAAAAATGCCGGTGAGCTTCACGAAATTCGCTTCGAAAGCGGTGCCACCCTCAAGTCCAAGACCGTGATCCTGGCCACAGGCGCCCGCTGGAGAGAGATGGGCGTGCCCGGTGAGCAGGAATACAAGGCCCGCGGCGTGTGCTTCTGCCCGCACTGCGATGGCCCGCTGTTCAAGGGCAAGCGTGTGGCGGTGATCGGCGGCGGTAACTCCGGCGTGGAAGCGGCCATTGACCTGGCCGGTATCGTCAGCCATGTCACCTTGCTTGAATTCGACAGCAAGCTGCGCGCCGATGCTGTCTTGCAACGCAAGCTCTACAGCCTGCCGAACGTGGATGTGATCACCAGCGCATTGACCAGTGAAGTCAAAGGCGATGGTCAGAAAGTCACCGGCCTTGCCTACAAGGACCGCGACAGCGGTGAGTTCAAGACCGTCGAGCTGGAAGGCATCTTTGTGCAGATTGGCTTGCTGCCCAACACGGATTGGCTCAAAGGCACCGTAGAACTGTCGCCGCGTGGCGAGATCATTGTCGATGCCCGTGGCGAGACTTCACTGCCTGGCGTGTTCGCCGCCGGTGACGTAACGACTGTGCCGTACAAGCAGATCGTGATTGCAGTAGGCGAGGGCGCCAAGGCTTCGTTGAGCGCGTTCGATCACCTGATCCGTACCTCTGCTCCGGCGTAAATCCTGAGCTGAAAATGAAAAACCCCATGAGCGATCATGGGGTTTTTTTATGCTCGATACGCTTACATCGGCGCCGGCTGAATGATCTCGACCCAATAAGCATCCGGGTCTTTGATGAACGCGAGGCTCTTCATGCGGCCATCCGTCAGACGCTTCTGGAAATCACAGCCCAAGGCTTCGAAACGTTCGCACGCCGCGACAATGTCCGGCACCGAGATGCAGATATGGCCAAAGCCACGTGGGTCGGTGTTGCCGTTGTGGTAGGCAAAGTCGGCATCGTTTTCGGTGCCGTGGTTGTGGGTCAGTTCGAGGATGCCCGGAATCGACTTCATCCACTGGGTACGCTCGGCGGCGTCGGCCGGGATCTGGGCCTTGTCCACCAGGGCCAGGAAGTACAGGCTGAATTCGGCTTCCGGGAAGTCACGTTTCTCGACCAGGGAGAAACCCAGGATGCGCGTGTAGAAGTCCAGCGACTTGGTGATGTCCTTGACCCGCAACATGGTGTGGTTGAACACGAAGTTCGCCGTGGCGTTGTCGGGTTGGGCGGTGACGCCCGGGAAGGTGTTCAATTCGTGCAGGCTCATGGGCCCTCCAGAAAAAATGTGAGATGAGCGGTCCATTGGCTTGCGGCCTGCCTCCATGCAGGCGGGCCATGATACGCAAGGCGCACCGGCTGCGCCAAATGAAAAAGCGCGCTCAACCCTTGCGGTCAGCGCGCGCCGGGCCGCACACTTTGCCGCTGGAACCTTGGATGTTTTTCGCAATGATCGAGTTTCGTAGGCCGCTGTTGAGTGCTGTGTGCGTGTTGTTGGGCTGCCCGTTTGTGCTGGCCGCCGAGCCGGAAGTCCATTGGCCCAGCGGTTGGCAGGTCGAAGAAGTCGTGCCTGACGGCGAGCCCCCTGCCAAACCCCAAGCCGTGTCCCGGCAGCGAGCGATCAAGAATGATGAAAATGGTGCGACGTTGATGGTCATGGAGTTGACCGGAACGCCAATTGAGGCCGGCCATAAAGTTAATCTTGCTGGCGTGTTGCTGGAGATGCGCAAGTCGATCCAGAAAGACTTTGCCCGTGGCGGTTATCAAAGCGTGTGCAGCAAAATGCACCCCACGACATTGAGTCGGCTTGACGCGTTGGAAACTACCTGCGTGATTACCGAGAACGGTCGACACGTATTGTCGCAAACATTAGTCGGTGCGCTGGATGTCGACAAAGCCTATGTTTTTTCATACGCCGGCCAGGCGCAAGCGTACGAGGCGAGCAAGGAGGAAGTCAGTTTGGTGCGTAACAGTCTGAAACTTTGACCCGCTCAAGCTGAGCGAATTTGAACAACATGAACGCTGATTTAAGTTCGATTTCGAACCGTTAGAGCAAAAAAAGCCCCGCGTATGCGGGGCTATTTTTTAGTACATGTTTCAGCCGCGAAGCCAGGAGTCTACAGTGGCAGCGCCGTACTCTTCTTTCCAGGCTTTGAGGCCGCGGTGGTTGCCACCTTTGGTCTCGATCAGCTCGCCGGTGTGCGGGTTGTGGTAAACCTTGACCACCCGTGCGCGGCGCTGTTTAGGCGCGGCAGCGGCCGGTGCGCCGCCTTTGCGTGGCGCTGGATCGAGGATGGCCTTTATGTCATGCAAGCTTTTGTCGTAGCTGACCATCAACTTCTTGAGCTTTTCTTCGAATTCGATTTCTTTCTTCAGGCCAGCGTCGTTCTTCAAGGATTCCAGCTGTGCAAGCTGCTCTTGAAGGGCTTTTTCTGCTGCGCGAAATTCGGCGAGTCTGGACAAAATCTATACTCCAATAATGTAGTTGCTGATATCAACTGCAGACAAAGCTATAAGCCAAGAACGTTAAGCCACGTCAACGAAAAAGACCCTTCTGCGAGTTCTGCACAGGCAGAAAAAATTGTAGTAGTTAATTCAGCCCGAGTAAATCATGTCTTTTAAAGAAAGACCAATCTTTCATCATCGGTCGCGCAAGGCTATTCCACGATGCCCAACGATTTAATGAATTCATCGCATGGTAATGGTCGGCCAAACAGGTAACCCTGTAGGAAATCCACGCCTTGGGCAACGAGGTATTCACACTGTTGGGCTGTTTCTACGCCTTCGGCAACAATGCCTAGATCCAGCTTGACCGACAACTCTATGATGCTGTCCAGAATATGCCGAGACAGCGCATCCGCACCGATCATGGCGACAAAGCTTTGATCGATCTTCAAGTAGTCGACATTGAAATTGCGCAAATAGCCCAAGCTGGAGTGGCCGGTGCCAAAATCATCAATGGCGATCATGACCCCCATTTGATGCAGCGCCTCGAACAGGCGGCGGGTGGTCTCGGTGGGTTCGATCAACTCCCGCTCGGTCAACTCCAGCACCAGGGTGACCTGGCCGGGTGGGAACGCGGCGAGGAATTCCCGGCAGTCCTGCACAAGCGCCATGTCCTGGCAATGGCGCGCAGTGATATTCACGCCGATATGAAAGCCTGGGCTGAAGCGCGCGGCATGAGGCGCCAGTTGCGCGGCAGTCTGGCGCAGCAGGGCACGGGTCATCGGCACGATCAGGCCGGAGTCTTCAGCCAGGGGAATAAACAGGTCCGGGCGCACCAGCCCTTCTTTGGGATGCTTCCAACGCATCAGCACCTCACACCCGGCCCATTGGCGGGTGTCACCGCGTACCACCGGTTGGAAATAGGGGATGAACTCATTGGCCCCCAAGGCGCGTTGTAACTCGTGGGTTGGCGCTGACGAACGTTTTTGCAGCCAGTGAGCGAGCAGCCCCGCCAATATCCCGAAGAACACCACCAGGCTGAACAGGGCCGGATACCGCGCCTGCATATAGCGCAAGACTTCACCCTCGGGCATTCCGGCCTCGACACTGTATTGATAGCGCTCGGAAGCCAGGCGCTGTGGCGCCACGGCAAATGTCGGCAACGCGCCTTGATGCACTTTGCCGTCGGCACCCAGCCAGTTCGGGCCGACGTGCAATACCAAATACGCGTAACGGCTGATCAAGCGCAAGGCGTTGGTGAGGTGGTAACCGTCAACCGAGGCAAACGCACCTTGATCGCCTTGGACCAGGCGGTACACCAGCAGGGCGGTATCGGGTGTGACGGGGTTGCCTTTCATCAACCACAGGCGCCCATCCACGTAGTCGTCGGGGTTGACGGGCGATTGGTAGCGACCGCCAAACAACGAGCTGCAATAGATGTTTTTCTGCCAGGACAGCGTGGTGGCCCGCACAAACGGCCGGCGCGTGACTTGTTCACGTAGCGCCAACTTGGCGGCGCTGTCACACGGTTTACCGGCCAGCGGCAGCAACGCCTGGGCAGCGATGGCGGTGTTGTCGAGCATCAGGTCGAACTGGCGCACCGCTTCTTGAGCGGTTTGCGCCGTGCTTTGTTCAAGGGTGCGCTCGGCTTGCCAATACAGAATCACAACCCCCAGCAAGATGGGCAACACGCCGCTGGTTGCACTGATGAAATAGCGTGCGGCTCGGCTTCGTGGGCCTTTGACGGTCAGGGGCATAGGGGCGGTCAGTCACGAGAAAAAGAGTGAGATATGCCGATGATAGATGGCAATACGCAGGCCTGCTCAGTTGTTTTGAGCGCGTTGACCTAGCCGTTCGGTCAGTTGTGGCGGGGATTTCATCTAGGCAACATAAACATCGTTGCAAGAAGTAAGAGACTCAGGACCGTACCCCTCCAGCCTCTCTCAGTGCCGTGCTAGCCCAATTTTGGCGGGACGGTCGGCGCGTGCCTTTCGAATCTCGGAAGCCGCCTTGCAGCCTTTTAACGACTCCACAGGAATTTGCAGCAATGAAAAAAATCGCACTGGCCGTTGCCTGGTTGATGGCTAACAGCGTTGTCGCTCTACCGGCGTTCGCGGCGGACGGCACTATCACCCTGACCGGTGAGATCACTGGCACCACCTGCAGCATCAGTGGCGGGGCAGGCGCTGCACCTGGCGCCGGGCCGGACTTTGCCATTGCGCTGCACAAGGTCCAGGCCAGCGCACTCAAGGCAGCCGGGCAGACGGCGGGGGTAAAGCCGTTCTTTATCCAAGTCGGCAGTTGCCCGAAGGACACGGTGGTCGCGGTGTTATTCGAGAGCAGCAGCCCGGCGATCAACCCGGCGACCGGCAACCTGGTCAATCAGGCACCGGCAACGCCGGAACCGGCAAAGTTCGTGGAAGTACAGATTGTGGACGGCGTCACCAACCAGCCCCTGGACCTGCGGCTGGGCCTGAGTTCGAGTACCGCGACAGTGCCTGACGGCGGCGCGGTGACGCTGCCATTTGCGGCTCAGTACTTCGCCACAGGGGCAGCGACCGCCGGCCCGATCAGCACGCAAGTGCTGTATTCCGTGACATTCCCCTGATCAAGGCCAGGGTGCCTGGCAATGCGCCAGGCCCTGTCTTGAAGGATGGACTCATGCTTTCTCGCACATTACTGGCGAGCCTCACCTTTGCGCTCATCGCCGGCTTACCGTCCACGGCCCACGCGGGAGTGGTGATCGATGGCACACGGCACATCTACCCCCAGCAGCGCCGTGAAATCACCCTGCGCCTGAGCAACGACGATAAACGGGCACCGCGCCTGGTCCAGGTGTGGCTGGATCAAGGCGATGCCACTCCAGATCCCGCCCATAGCGACGTGCCATTCAGCCTCTCGCCCCCGGTGTTTCGTCTGGATCCGGGTAGAAGCCAGGGGGTGCGGCTGGTCTACACCCAGGAGCCGCTGCCGTCAGATCGAGAATCATTGTTCTGGCTCAATGCCTTGGAAATCCCCCCTAACGTCAACGCGGCCGAGCTCGACGAGCAAACACCTGAGGGAAACCACCTGCAGTTTGCTTTTCGTATCCGCACCAAAGTGTTTTTTCGCCCCCCTCATTTGCCTGGCAGTGCAGACCAGGCCCCCGCGCAACTGCGCTGGAGTCTGAGGCGCACCGAGCGCGCAGCCGTACTGCGCGTACACAACCCTACGGCCTTTCACGTGACCTTCAACGAGGTGGCACTGGCGCTGGGCCCTCGGCCTGACGCCCACTTGATACCGGTACAAGAAGGCATGGTGCCGCCAGGTGCCAGCCTCGAACTGCCTGTACGCGGCAGCCTGCCGACGATCCCCGCCGACGCCCAGGTGCATTTCAAATACATCAATGATTACGGCGCATTCTCCGCGCCGCAGCGAGCGCCCCTGAAGTTTTGATTATGTCTGTTTACCTGCCATTTACTGGGCATCCCGTGTTTGTCTGGCTGTTGTGCAACTCGCGGCTGATGGTGTCGCTGGGTGTGTTCACAACCTTATGCTTGCCGGCCGAGGCCGCGCCACTGTTGTTTGATATCGAGGCGTTCACCAGTGGCGTTGCCACTGCCGTGGATATTTCGCGTTTCAATACGGGCAATGCATTGGCGCCTGGCGTCTACCGTGTGGATGTGATGCTCAATGGGCAATCCGCGGGGCGCCGTGAAATCAGCTTTGTCTCCCGGAAGGGGCAGGACGATGTCCAGCCTTGCGTGAGCGCGCTGGAACTTGCCCAACTCGGAGTCGTGCTGCCACCTGACAAACGTAGCGCCGACACGCAGTGCCGTGAATTTACCCAATGGATCCCCCTGGCCAGCAGCCAACTCGACACCGAGACCCTGACACTCGACGTCAGTATCCCCCAAGCCCACCTCAGCCGTGCCGCGCGCGGTTACGTTGACCCGGCCCGCTGGGACAGAGGGCTCGACGTTGCGCTGCTCAATTACACCTTCAGCGCCGCAGCGGTGACGTCGGGGGCGGGGGACGGTCGGGGTTACCTGGGCCTCAACGGCGGCGTCAACCTCGGCGACTGGCGCCTGCGCCACCAAGGCGGCCAGGCCTGGACTTCCCGTGGCGGTCTGCTGCCTTATCAACACACCGCCACGTACCTGCAACGGCCCTTGTCGGCCTGGCGTTCGCAACTGACCCTTGGCGACAGCTTCAGTAACGGCCAGGTCCTCGACGGCGTGCGGGTGCGGGGCGTCACTCTGTCGACCGATGACCGCATGCTGGCGCCGTCGCAACAAGGCTATGCACCGCAGATACGCGGCATCGCCGACAGCAACGCCACGGTAACGGTGCGCCAGAACGGCTACACGATCTACGAAACCCAGGTTGCCCCGGGGCCCTTTGTCATCGACGACCTATATCCCACGGGCTACGGTGGCGACCTCAATGTCAGCGTCACCGAGGTGGACGGGCGCCGCACCACCTTTGTCGTGCCGTATTCCGTGGCCCCACAGTTATTGCGCCAGGGCGCCACTCACTACAGCACCACGTTGGGCCAAGTGCAGCAACGCGGGGTCAGCAAGACCCGCCCCATGGTGTTTCAGGGCACATTGCAACATGGCCTTACCGATGGCCTGAGCCTGTACGGCGGCAGCGCGGTTTCCCAGGGATACTTGCAGGGCAAGGCCGGGCTGGCGATGAGTACGCCCATCGGCGCGTTTGCCCTGGACACCACGCATTCGCGCACCCGCATCGAGGGCAACGGGGTGGTTGGCGGACACAGTTGGGGCCTGGCCTACAACAAGAACCTGCCGTTTTCCGGAACCCATTTTGCGCTGGGCGCCTACCGCTTCTCCACGGTCGGCTATCTGAGCCTGCCGGATGCTTTGAATGTGCAGGAACTGGCGCGTCAGCAGGGGAACATCAAGGGCTATGCCCGACAGAAAAGCCGTCTCGATCTGACGATCAGCCAGCAACTGGGCGAAGGCACCTTGAGCCTGTACGGCAGTTCGGTTGACTACTGGGCGAGCCGGCAAGGTCGCCAGACATCCTTCACCCTCAGCTATGGATCACGCTGGAAGCAGCTCAACTGGAACATTTCGGCGCAGCGCTCAAGGGTTAGCGACGCCGACCCACCCAGCGATCGTGACCACAGTGACGCGATCTTTTTCGGCCGCGCGTTGCAACCCGGTCGCGTCGATAATCGTCTGGCGCTGACCCTGTCGATGCCGCTGGGCCAGGGCACATCGGCGCCGACTCTCAGCAGCGCGTTGTCGCGCGACACCGGCGAGTCAAAGGGCAGTCAACAGCAAGTGGGTATCAATGGCTTGCTCGGCGAGGCGTCAGAGGGGCACTACGGCCTGGCCGGCAGCCAGGGCACGGGGAGCCAGGCCGGTTCCAGCTTCAATGCCTACGCCGGGTATCGCAGCAGCACGGCCAACCTGCGCACCGGTTACGGCCAGAGTGGCAACAACGCACAAGTGTCCATGAGCGCCGACGGCGGGCTGATTGCCCATGGCGGTGGCGTGACCCTCTCGCAAAGCCTCGGTGAAGCGTCGGCACTGGTGTATGCACCGGATGCCCAGGGCGCGCAGATCGGTGGGGGTGTACGCATCGACTCACACGGCTATGGCGTGTTGCCGAGCTTGCGGGCCTACCATCCCAATGACGTGGATATCGACCCCGAAGGCATGCCCATGGATGTGGAGCTCAAGGAATCGAATCACTCGGTGGTACCGACAGGAGGCGCAGTGTCGCTGGTCAAGTTCGAGACCGTCAGTGGCCGTGCGGTGGTGATCAAGGCGACCCATCGCAACGGTCAGCCGCTGCCTTTTGCCGCTCAGGTGTTCGACGAGCAGGGCAGGGAAGTCGGGGTGATTGGGCAAGCCGGCAAGGCGTTTGTGCGCGGCGTGGCCGACCAGGGCACGCTGACCGTGCGGTGGACCGAGGCGGCAAGTGACCGCTGCTATATCCCATACCGTCTGCCACCGCGACCACCGGGGCACCGCCAGGAAAATGCCGACCAATTGGTCAGCCGGTGCCACGCCAACACCGCCAACGATGAGGTCAGCAGCCGATGATCAGCCCCGGTAGGCAACGTTTGGCAGGGCTTATAATGGTGACCTGCATCGCCCTTGCCAGCGCGCCCCATGTCCAGGCCAAGGCGACGTGTACGCCCGCGCCGCCGACGGTGCTGTCGGTGCCGCGCATTACGGTGCCCGCCAACCCTGTGGTCGGCCAGGCCCTGGGAAACCCGGATGGCTACCCCGTCGAGGTAGCGCACGGGTTGAGGTGCACATATCCGCCCAACCTTATTGTTCGCTATTGGTCGTCCACGCGGATTGCTCGGGAGATTCCCTGGACGGGACGTAACTTCTTCCACTCAGGGGTCGTCATGCCGATTCATCTGACCGGCGTGCAAGGTGTCGGGTTTGCGTTTATGGCGCAGGACCGTGACGTCGGACCGATGCAAACCGTGACTACCGGGGTCACAGTGTTACGTGGCCCGATCCATCCAGGTTTGCCTACGTGGGGCTTGCGCGGACGCTTGTTCTTGGTAGTAACCGGCCCGATCCAGGGCGGCACCATTGCGCCGCAGACCTTCGCGGGCTTGTACCTGTACACCAGCGAGACGCACCACGCGTTCAACTTCGGCAGTATTGAAGTAGGCCCGCCGAGCAAGCCAACCTGCACGGTCTCCACGCCCTCCGTGGCGATCCCGCTGGGGGCGGTGGAGAGCCGTGCATTCAAGGGCATTGGCAGCGTGGCCGGCAATGCCACCCGCACCATCACCTTGCAATGCGCTGGTGGCGGGGGCGCTGACAGCGATGTGCTGTTGACCTTGACCGACCAGACCCAACCGGCCAATCGCAGTGACCAACTGACATTGACCGCCAATTCCACCGCCAAGGGCGTGGCGCTGCAACTGCTGTTTGGCAATCGCCTGATCAGCTACGGCCCCGACGCCGCCGCTATCGGCACGCCGAATCAATGGTTGGCAGGTAGCATCGGCAACGGCACCTTCCAGATTCCCTTGACCGCGCGCTACATACAAACCGGCGCCATCGTCCGCCCGGGCACGGCCAACGGGTTGGCGACCTTCACTTTGGCCTATCGGTAGTCGGCGTGATGATCCGAGTGTTATTGAACTGCGTGCTCGGTCTGGCACTGTCGGCATCTATGGCGAAAGCGCAGGCCGAAATCGTGATAGATCGTACCCGGCTCATTTACCCGGCCACCGCACGGGGGGTAACTCTCAACCTGCGCAACGAGGCGGACAGCCCGAGGCTGGTGCAAGTCTGGATCGATGAAGGCGACCCTCAGACGTCGCCGGAACTGAGTGACGTACCGTTTACCGTCACGCCACCGATCCTGAGGATGGAGGCGGGCAAATCGCACGCATTGCGAGTGATCTATCATCCGGTTCCGCAGACTGCCACGACCGATCCCCAGGAAGTGGTGTAATGGCTGAATGTGCTGGGGATCCGGCCCACTGACGCGGCGAGCCATCAACTGCAATTGGCGTTTCGCACGCGCATCAAACTGTTCCTGCGCCCCAACGCGTTGCCAGGCAGGGCGGAAGATGCCGTGGCGGCGCTGCAATGGCAACTGGCAGACGACCGCCCGGTGCTGCGGGTGCGCAACCCGAGTGCCTTTCATGTGACCTTGTCCAGCGTGGCGCTCAATCTTGAGGGCGTCGCATACCGCCACGAAAACCCACCGATGCTGGCTCCGCGCTCAACGGTCGAGTTGAGCATGCCGGGTTGGGTTGTACCGTGGCGAGGTACGCCGACGCTGCGTTTCACTACATTGGATGACTATGGCGCGACGCAGGAGAGGACGCAGCGCATAGGCCGGTAACTAAGTAGGCGAGGGGTACAGCCCTTGTGCCAGCGCGATGAATGCCAGGGCAGCCGGGGAAGACTGACGCCGATCCAGCACCGCCAGCCCGATCCGACGCGGTACCCGCGGTGCCAATGGCAACGCCACATAATGCGAGCCGGCATGTTCCGGCAGGGGAGCCTGCGCAACCACACACAAACCATCGCCCCGGCTGACCGCCTCCAACGTGCTGAGCAACACCAGCTCCGACGAGCCGGCTTCAGTCAGGATAAAGGGTTCATCGCAGAGCGCCTGCAAGGTCATGGCCTCATCGGCGCATAGGTATCTACACAACTTGGGTATGACGCTGAACCTGTGGAGAGGGAGCTTGCTCCCGCGACGGCCTGATAGCCGATGCTTATCTACCTGACGCACCGCAGTCCAAATGTGGGAGCTGGCTTGCCTGCGAAGACGGCCTCACAGTCAACGGATTGTGTGCATATCCATTGCTGCGGTAACGGCTGCTTAGGGTTCCGCTCTGACAGCGGCTCACTTTTGAAAAGCGCAAAAGTAAGCAAAACGCTCTTGCCCCACCACTCGGCACCTCGCTTAGGCTCGGTGTGCCCGTAATCCGCCAGTGATTTGGGGGGGCCGCCGCCACGCGCCATCCATGGCGCGGGGCGGCTAAACCGGCATCCCTGCCGGTTTACCCCCCAAATCCCTATCGAATTCCGGCCAGCGTGGTTTAACGGGGCGCTTAAGATCAAAATCAAAAGCAGATCAAGAGCGACTCGCTTCGCATCGTGGATATCGGCTATCGATGGCATTCGTCGCATAGGCGCCACACGCTCCGGGGTGTTCATCGCGCTTAACCCGTTGACGGCAGTCATTTGCGGTACGGTGCTGCTGGACGAACCGCTGACAATGCCGATGTTGCTCGGCGGCGCGATCATCCTGCTGGGTATCTACCTGTGCAACAAACCCCTTGCGCGGGGCAGGGCAATGGGGATTTGATAAGAGTACGGACAAACCTGGTTACGCTGTGTAGAATCAGTTTACGCATACAAGAATATGGACTTGCGCTCACGCAAGCCTCGGCCGTCAGAGACTGATGACACCATGAAGCTACTTGGCTCCCCCCTCATCTTTGGTGACTTCCTCGCCCGCAGCGTGCGGGGCCTCTCTTGTGCGCCACCCTCCAGCCTCATCCTTGCTCGCAACTAATCAATTGCTACCTACAAGAATGATGAGGCACCGAACATGACCGACCAACTCGCAAACCCAATGGGCCTGATGGGCTTTGAATTCATCGAATTCGCCTCGCCCACCCCAGGCACCCTGGAGCCGATCTTCGAGATCATGGGCTTCACCAAAGTGGCGACCCACCGTTCCAAGAACGTGCACCTGTATCGCCAGGGTGAGATCAACCTGATCCTCAACAACGAACCCGACAGCCTCGCTTCCTACTTCGCGGCCGAGCACGGCCCGTCGGTGTGCGGCATGGCGTTCCGCGTCAAGGACTCGCAACAAGCCTACAAGCGTGCCCTGGAGTTGGGGGCCCAGCCGATCCACATCGACACCGGCCCGATGGAATTGAACCTGCCGGCAATCAAAGGCATTGGTGGTTCGCCGTTGTACCTGATCGACCGTTTCGGCGAAGGCAACTCGATCTACGACATTGACTTCGTGTACCTCGAAGGCGTTGATCGCAACCCGGTAGGCGCGGGCCTGAAGGTCATCGACCACCTGACCCACAACGTCTATCGCGGGCGCATGATCTATTGGGCCAACTTCTACGAGAAGCTGTTCAACTTCCGCGAAGCGCGTTATTTCGACATCAAAGGCGAATACACCGGCCTGACCTCCAAGGCCATGAGCGCGCCGGACGGCAAGATCCGTATCCCGTTGAACGAAGAATCGTCCAAGGGCGCCGGGCAGATCGAAGAGTTCCTGATGCAGTTCAACGGCGAGGGCATCCAGCACGTAGCGTTCCTCACCGACGACCTGGTCCAGACCTGGGACGCGCTGAAGAAAATCGGCATGCGCTTCATGACCGCGCCGCCCGACACTTACTACGAAATGCTTGAAGGCCGCCTGCCGAACCACGGTGAGCCGGTGGACCAGTTGCAATCGCGTGGCATCCTGCTGGATGGCTCGTCGGTTGCCGGTGACAAGCGTCTACTGCTGCAGATCTTCTCGGAAACCCTGATGGGCCCGGTGTTCTTCGAATTCATCCAGCGCAAAGGCGACGATGGGTTTGGCGAGGGCAACTTCAAGGCGTTGTTCGAGTCGATCGAGCGCGACCAGGTGCGTCGTGGTGTACTGACCGCCGATTGATGACGGGTTAAAGCAAAAAAGCCCAGTTTTAACTGGGCTTTTTTGTGCGTGATGCATCGTGTTGCAAATGCCATGCGGTTTACTGGGAACAGGTGTTTCTTCAACAATCACACAAAGGGCAGGACGCAGAAAAACCTGCGCTTCCACTATGAAGAGGCTCTCTTATGAATGTGAATTCTCCTGCCCCTCAACGCCCGATCGGGTCACCTATATCCATGGAGCAGTCGGGCCCCGCGCGCAATGTCCGTTCAACCGGTGATGCAGATCCGGTCGATCAAGCGCGTAAAAAGTTTCTCGATGACAATGAAACCGAGTACTTGGGCGGCACACTCAGCGCAGAGGGATATCAGTGGGTGAAGGCAGCAGTCTCTCGCGATAAACCGGGTGTGCAGGTCTCGACATTTGCCGTTGATGGCGTTCAGTCCAACGACATGACGGTGATCAAGCGCGTGCCGCCTACAGAAGAGGGGCCTAATCTCGTCCTGTATATGCCGGAAGAAGACGTGACATCGTTTCATGAGTTCAAAAATGCAGAGGAGATGACTGCCTGGCTCAAGGATGTGGCCAGCGACCCGACCGAGCGCAAGCGATTTACCGAGCATTTTTCCAGTGATAAAGCGCCGAAACAGGAGGATCGGGTTAACAAGAAGTTCGGCGAGTTCGCTGATGGCGACATCAATGCAGTCGTGGGCAGTTTTGGCTATGAGACGGGTGATATTTTCGAACGGTTGAACAAAGACGTTTCAGTGCCACCGGTTCAGATCAGTGGGCTGGTGCGCACGCAGCTTCACAACGTCACGCCAGATGGAAAAGCGACCTATATCGGGTATCCAGAAGATGGTAAGAAATTACTTTATACCTACGACGCTTATGGAAACATGCACGGCAGCAATGGGAAAGAATGGTTTTTCGCTCAAAACGGGTTGAACGACAACAAACCGCTGGAACCGATGACGCTTAACCAATTCACCAAGAAAGTTGCCAGCGTTTCATTGGACAATGCGGGCGCCAATGATATGCGCGGGCTCCTGGATGAGTTCGTGAGGCAACTCAGAAACCCGTTGCGCGGTATTGGAATGGCGCTCAAAGAGCTAGGCGTGCCTGGCGACGTTGCCACCTCCATCGAAGAAATACTGAAGAATCCAGCGAAAGGAACGCTGCTTGAATTGAACCATGACAATCGGATCGGCAAGGTGTTTGGGGTTGATAAGGAACAGATGGATGCCACCCTGGAAAGGGGGGGCAGTCAAGTCCAAAGCAATATTCCCCACTATGGCGCATGGAGGGATAGATTCAACGACGTGGCCTATGTCATCGAGGGGCAGGTCGGCACTTACAAAGAGCCGACCACTCAGGTGAGGACCTGATTCAATCCAGGCTGTAATACAGAGGGGTAAGGATGCCCCCATAACCCCATCCAATCCCAGCCGGCCTTTCAGGCTCGGCGCTGACGCACCAAGTGCTTGAACCCTTCATACACCAGCACCATCACCGCCAGCCAGATCGGGATATAGGTCAGCCATTGCCCACCCTGGATGCCTTCACCCAATAGCAACGCCACCGCCAGCAACAGCACCGGCTCCACGTAGCTCAGCAGCCCGAACAGGCTGAACGCCAGCAAGCGACTGGCAATGATATAGCTCACCAGCGCCGAGGCACTGATAAGGCCCAGCATGGGAATCAATGCATAGAGCTTTGGGTGCCCATCCAGCACAGCAAAGCCTTGTTCGCCGCTTTGTACAAACCACCAGGCCACCGGCAGCATCAACGCCATATCCAGCCACAGCCCACCCAGATGGTCGGTGCTCAGGTACTTACGCACCACGAAGTACACCGGGTAACCGATGATCACCACCAGTGTGGCCCAGGAAAAACCACCGGCCTGATACAGCTCGTTCAACACGCCAAGCGCGGCCAACACCACGGCGATCTGTTGCAGCCGTGAGAGGCGCTCGCCGTAGACCAGGCGCCCGGTGAGCACCATGGTCAACGGCAGCAGGAAATACCCCACCGACACGTCCAGGCTGCGCCCATTGAGCGGCGCCCACATGAACAGCCACAACTGCACGCCGAGCAGGGCAGAAGACACCAGCACGCCGCCAATCAGCCGTGGCTTAGCCGCCAGCATGCGCAGCAGTTCCCACACCCTGCGCCACTCACCGCTGACAATCATGAACACCGTCATGCAGGGCACGGTGAGCAACATGCGCCAGCCGAAAATTTCCAGGCCACTCAAGGGGGTAAGCAGCGATGTGAAGTAATACATCACCGCAAACAACACCGAGGCCAAGACCGATAACACCACACCTTTAGACACACTGTCCTCGCGAAAGCCGATTATTTCGTTGGCAGTCTACAGGCGTGCCAACCGACCGGATACAAAATGCCCGACATCGTTGAACCCCGGCGAGGACGAATGCCCCGGTGTGACCAACGAATCAATGAACGCCTCGTCTTCGGCACTGATCTTCACCGCCAGCGCGCCGGTGTAGGCGTCCCACTGCGCCTCGGTCCGTGGCCCCACAATCGCCGAGCTCACCGCCGCATTGTTCAGCACCCAGGCGATTGCGAACTCGACAATCCCTACGCCACGCCCTTGGGTGTATTGCTGGATCTGCTGGGCAATGCGCAGTGATTCAACCCGCCACTCGGTTTCCAGGATGCGCTTGTCCTGGCGCGCTGCACGGCTGCCGGGTTCAGGCGTGACGTCCGGTGCGTACTTGCCGCTGAGCACCCCTCGGGCCAGCGGGCTGTAAGGCACCACGCCCAGGCCGTAGGCCGTTGCGGCGGTGATCTGCTCGACCTCGGCCTGACGGTTGACGATGTTGTACAGCGGCTGGCTGATGATAGGTTTATCGACCCCCAGGCGTTCAGCCACGCGAATCACTTCAGCGATGCGCCAACCCCGGTAATTGGACAGGCCCCAGTAGCGGACCTTGCCCTGGCGGATCAGGTCACCGATGGCGGACACGGTCACCTCCAACGACGTGTCGTGGTCTTCGCGGTGCAGGTAGTAGATGTCCAGGTAGTCGGTGTCCAGGCGTGCCAGGCTGGCCTCCAGCGCAGTGAACATACGCTTGCGGCTCAAACCGCTGCGGTTGGGCACGCCATCGGCAGGGCCGAAGCCGACCTTGGAGGCCACCACCCAATCGTGGCGGTTGCGTGCAATCGCCTCACCGACGATTTCCTCGGAGCGCCCGCCTGTGTACACGTCAGCGGTGTCGATGAAATTGATGCCCTGGTCCCAAGCCTTGTCGATGATGCGCAGCGAATCTTCGGTGCTGGTCTGTTCGCCAAACATCATGGTGCCGAGGGTCAGAGCGCTGACCTTCAACCCGGAGTGGCCCAATGTGCGGTAAATCATGCAAAGCTCCTCATGGCAGGCAAAATGTAAGTGATGCAATACCAGACCCGAGCGCTCTGGAACAAGCCCTGGGCGCATTTCTTCATGTGCGTAGCAAAGTCACGCAGCGCGCCTGTAAAAAACGGTGCAGCACTTTCACGCGTTCCGACACTTGCAGGCGGTGCGGGCACATCAGGTTGAACGGCGCGGGTTCGCCTTGCCAGTCGGGTAGCAAGGGTACCAACCGCCCAGCCTGGATATCACGGGCCACATCCAGGTTTGCTTTATAGGCAATGCCATGCCCCGCCAGCGCCCAGCGGCGGACAATCTCGCCGTCATCGCTGAGGTAGTCACCGCTCACCTCGACTTCTTGAAGCAACGGCCCCTGGCGGAAATACCAGGTGCTATTGGCCTGGCCCCGGCGCATATAGCGCAGCGTGCTGTGGTGGGCCAGGTCTTCGGGCTTAAGCGGTGTGCCGTGGCGCGCCAGGTAGTCGGGGCTGGCGCAGGCAATGCGATGGTGATCGGGTACGACCGGCAGGGCCACGAGGCTGGAGTCCCTCGGCACGCCAAAGCGCAAGGCAATGTCGACGGTGTCGCGAAACAAGTCGGCATTGCTGTCGTTGAGCAACAGTTGCAAGCGGATATCAGGGTGCTCCAGCTTGAACTCGTCCAGCCAACCCAGCAGCACATTGCGGCCAAAGTCCGAGGGCGCGGCCAACTGCAATAAACCACTGAGGCTCTGGCCTTGTTGCTTGATGGCGTGCTCGCCTTCCGACAACGCCTCCAGCGCCACCCGCACACTGTCCAGGTAGCGCCGGCCTTCTTCAGTCAGGCGCATGCTGCGCGTGGAGCGAGCGAGCAGGCGGATGCCGAGGCGGGTCTCAAGGCGCTTGAGTGCAATACTCGCCGCGGCTGGCGTGAGGCCCAGGCCACGGGCGGCGGCCGTGAGGCTGCCGGTGTCGGCGCTGCGCACGAAGACTTCAAGGTCGAGAATCGAGCTCATTGATAAAAATCCTTTAAAGATCTTGTCGTTTTACCCGGATTTTTCATCGATTACCAAGCTGGGAAGATGAACGCTCACTTTCTGACCCAGGTAGTTTTCTCATGACCTCTTCTCTGAGCGGCAAAACCATCATTGTTATCGGCGGCAGCAGCGGTATCGGCGCGGCAGTGGCCCAGGCAGCCTTGGCGCGCGGCGCGAAGGTGGTCGTGGCTGGGCGCCGCTTGGCGTCAAGTTCCGCCAACGGCCTGCACAGCGAGCCAGTGGACGTCACCGACAGCGCCTCTTTAAAGCAACTGTTCGAAACCGTGGGGCGGTTTGATCATCTGGTCTACACCTCGGGGCCTTCAGTACGGGCCAAGGCTTTGATTGAAACCGACCTGGATGAAGCCCAGGACAACTTCGATGTGAAGCTCTGGGGCGCACTACGCGCCATTCAACACGCGCTGCCCTTTCTGCATGAACAGGGCAGCATCGCCCTGACCTCGGGCCAACTGGGGCGCAAGTTGGCGCCAGGGCAGTTCATCAAGACGGGCATTAACGCTGCGACTGAGGCCTTGGGCAAGCAACTGGCGAAAGAACTGGCGCCGCGTCGAGTCAATGTGATCAGCCCGGGGGTGATAGACACACCGGCCTACGCAGGGCTTGGCGAAGAGCAGCGCTTGG
The DNA here is from genome assembly GCF_029201605.1 of Pseudomonas sp. FJ2-5-13. Taxonomy (NCBI): domain Bacteria; kingdom Pseudomonadati; phylum Pseudomonadota; class Gammaproteobacteria; order Pseudomonadales; family Pseudomonadaceae; genus Pseudomonas; species Pseudomonas sp. FJ2-5-13. The sequence goes on along the minus strand of NZ_CP104045.1, from coordinate 3,024,942 downwards.
CGATGTTTGCCAAGGCGGGTGGGGCGTTGCCGGTTGGGCGGGTGGGGCAGGCTGAAGAAGTGGCGGCGGGGTATGTGCTGGCCATGGAAAATGGCTTTATGACCGGGGCAGTGGTTGATATCGATGGCGGTGGTCTGCTGTAGACAAAGAGATGGCTTGTCGATGAGACGACAAGCCATCCCTGGCAGTGAAGTATCCTGGATTCAATCGGAAACCTTAACCAGACTGAACAGCCCATCGACAACCTTAAACTCATCACTCTTGTCTTTGTTGAACGTACAGTAAAAAGTGCCTGAGGCCTGATCATCATCAACGGCTTTGTTGAGCTGCATTTCATCGGCATCGCCCTCGAAACTCAGGGTGTGGTGGCCTATTACGTCCACTGTAAAAGCACCTTGAGTGCCCGTTGCTTTAGTGTTCATGCCGGTAGCTCTCTAGACGTAAGTGAATGTCTGAACCATCAGCCTAGGCGCGTAAAATGGGCTTTGGTACTGTTAGAAATAACAGGTCAAAGGCACTTTCATTGGTCGCACGGTTGCGAGGGTAGCGTCGGCAGCAGGTGACATAGTGTCCGTTGAAATAGGCTATTAAAAAAACATCTTTATACCTGTCAATGTTGACAGTTTCACTCACGCTTACAGGCCACTAACATCACGGCGAACTCCTTTATCAACTGATTATTGGCGAGGCATGACTAACATGGATCAATCAGTGCGCGTCCCAATTCTACCCTTGTCAAAAGGTACCTTCACCGCGACGTTGAATGGCTACCTCTCCCTTGATTATGTCGGAGATCCGACCCAGGAGCTGCGCCTTGATCAGCAGGTCTGGACCCTTATCAGTTACGGACGCCCTTCAACCGGCGGTAGTTTGATTGTGTTCACCATTAACGTCCCCAGCAGCCTGTGTGACGATGGTCAACCTCACACGTTCTCGATAGGTAGCCAAAACACCGCCATTTCGCTCTATACACAGCAGCTTGATTTCTCTGCCAAGACAGGCGAGATCACGGTGTCGCTTAAAGATAACCGGATGAGGGCGACGTTCAGTTTCAAAGCACAAGCAGATGCTCATGAAGTCGAGGTTTCCAATGGCATCTTTGAGGTCAGCAACGGGACCGGCTCTATCACAGCAGACTTTAGTGGCGCCGAGCCTCCGTATCCGACTTTTGAAGCCACAACGGTCGAGATAAATCATTTGGACCTGTTTCCGCTGCCCAAGGATGCTGACGCTATAAAAGGGCGCATTCACAACTATGACCCCATCCCGACTCAAGATGATCTCTTGTCTATTGTGGTCAACAAGGGAACGTCGCCAGGCACCTATAAGTTGGGTGGTGACGATCCTGCTGTAAGGGTGTTGTTCACGCAGTTCGCAAAACGTGCCTTATTAGAGGCACGCAGCGGTGAGGTGGTTTTAGAGCATGTACCTGAAACGGGACATGGCAAGGGGCAGTTCAAATGCGAATTCGACGATGAACTCAATAAATTTTCCGCTGTGGGCTCCTTTGATGTCCATCATCCGTAGGTATTGACCCAGTAGGCGCCCATCGGAGGTTATCCAGCACGATGGGCGCCTTGCCGGTGGCAGGCAAGGGCAAGCCTTATGTCCGCAAATTGGTACTCATGCCTTCAACGCACGGGTCATCCGCAACGCCAACACACTCCCACCCACAATCACCGCCGCCAGCAGGTACAACGCCACATCCGTAGACCCGGTGGCATCCTTCACAAAACCCACGATATAGGGGCTGAGAAAACCCGCCATCTGCCCCATGGAGTTGATCAACGCCAAGCCACCCGCCGCCGCACCCGCGCTGAGCATCGCGGTGGGCACCGGCCAGAACATCGGCAGGCCGGTCAGGGCGCCCATGGTGGCGATGGTCAGGCCGAGGATGGCAATGGCCGGCGTGGTGGCGAAGTTCACTGCAATGACCAGGCCGAGGGCGCCCATCAACATCGGCACCACCAAATGCCAGCGGCGCTCCTTGCGCAAGTCGGCGGAGCGGCCCACCAGCAGCATGAACACCGCTGCCAGCAGATACGGAATAGCGCTGAGCCAGCCAATCACCAGGTTATCGCTGAAGCCCATGTTCTTGATGATCGACGGCAGCCAGAAGTTGATCGCATACACGCCACTCTGGATGCAGAAGTAGATCAGGCCGAACGCCCAGATCGCGGGGTTCTTGAACACTTCGGCCAGGGAGTCGCTGGTGGTTTTGGGTTTGTTCGCCAGGTCCGTGGCTTGGTCGGCTTCCAGCACTGCACGCTCATGGGGCTTGAGCCACTTGGCGTTGGCGAAGCTGTCACTGAGCAAGAAATAGGCGAGGGCGCCGAGGATTACAGTCGGGATGCCTTGCAGCAGGAACATCCACTGCCAGCCCGCCAAGCCACCTTGGCCTGCGGCGAAGTGATTGAGAATCCAGCCGGAAAACGGGCTGCCGAGCAAACCGGACACCGGGATCGCTGACATGAACAGTGCCATGATCCGCCCGCGGCGAAAGGTCGGAAACCACTGCGAAAGGTACAACACCACCCCTGGAAAGAAGCCGGCTTCAGCGGCACCCGTAAACAGGCGCAAAGTGTAGAAATGCGTGGGCGTGGTCACAAACAGCAGGCATGTGGAGAGCGTGCCCCACACGATCATCATCAACGCGATCCAGCGCCGTGGGCCGAACCGGGTCAGCGCCAGGTTACTCGGCACGCCGCACAGCACGTAGCCGATAAAGAAAATCCCGGCCCCCAGGCCGTACACGGTTTCACTGAATTTCAACGCATCGAGCATCTGCAACTTGGCAAAGCCAACGTTTACCCGGTCGAGGTAATTGAACAGGTAGCAGATAAAGATGAAGGGGATCAGGCGCAGGGTAACGCGCTTGTAGATGGCGTTTTTATCGTCATCGCTGGCCAGTGCGGCAGTGGCGCTCTGTGACATGGGATTCTCTCTTTATTATGATTTTTCGCGGTGCGAGGGTAACGTTGACCGCCCTGACAGTCTCGGTGACGTGACGGGCAACTGTCTTTGTGCTGGCGCACAGTCAAGCCCTCTTTGCGCTGTGCCGGTGAACAACCTTTTTCAGGAAATTAGCCTCATGTTCGAGCTGGATCATGCCCTGGCGCAGGAGATTGTCGATCGCACCATGGCGATCCTGCCCCATAACGTCAATGTCATGGACAGCCAGGGCTTGATCCTGGGCAGCGGCGAGCCGGAGCGTATCAACACGCGCCATGAAGGTGCGCAACTGGTGCTGGCCAATGGGCGCGTGGTGGAAATCGACGGGCAGACCGCCAAGCATCTCAAGGGCGTACAGCCGGGCATCAACCTGCCGCTGCTGCACGATCAACGCCTGATCGGCGTGCTGGGTATCACCGGCGAGCCGGATGGGCTGCGCACCTATGCCGAACTGGTGCGCATGACCGCTGAAATGCTGGTCAGCCAACGCCACCAGCAAGCCGAGCAACAATGGCGGCGCCAGCGTTGCGATGATCTGCTGGCCCTGCTGTTGGCCGACAGCGGCGACTCCCCGCGCCTGGTGGACGAAGCCCAGCAACTGGGGCTCAAGCCACAACTGGCGCGCACGCCGTACCTGTTTGAACTGGGCCCGGGCCAAACGGCGGAGGCTTTGAGCGCCTGGCTCGCCAGCCGTTACCCGGACAGTTGGTGCGTCAGTTCTGCGCAGTTTTCCTTGCTGTGGTGCCGACCCGCCGCGGTGCAGGTCGATAATCCCCGCTTGCTGGAAAAGCTCGACGGCCTGGGCTGGAACATCCTGCGCGTGGCCATCGGCGGGCAAGCGGAAGGTTTGGCGGGGCTGCGCCGCTGTTACCGACGGGTTGGGGATCTGCTTGCCTACGGCCGCGATATCCTGCCGCAATCACGCCTGTTGACCCTCAACCGTTACCGCCTGCCGGTGATGCTGTGGCGTCATCGCAACGACGACGCCCTGGATGAGCTGCTCAGTCCGTTGCGCAAGGTGTTGGCCAAGGACAGCAACGGGCAACTGCTCGCCACGTTGCGCAGTTGGTGCGAACACGATGGGCAAAGCCAGGCGTGTGCCGACGCCTTGGGCATTCACCGCAACAGCCTGCGCTACCGCATGGAGCGCATCGCTGAACTCAGCGGCGTAGACCCGCTGACGCTCGATGGGATGCTTGCCTTGTACCTGGGCGTCCAACTGCTGCCCCAGAGCGAACGCTAAAATTCGTGTTATTAGCTGTTCTCCCAATGTCACGGCTTACGTTTTTCAAAACTGGCAATGAACTCATCGAGGATGCGTTTGTTTTCGGCAACCTCCTCGGCACTGGGCCCGCGAATGTTGGCCCACGGGTCCGGCTTGGGCACGACCGAACCGTAGCGGAGGCGTACGGATTTGAGGATGGCGTCCCACACGGCCATGGCTTCGTAGTCGGTGAGTGAGGGGTTGACGGGTTCTGGTGACGCGGGTTGTTGCCAGAGAGGCCGTTCGTAGCCTTTGTTGGCGAATTGGGGAAGGGTCCAGCGCACCAGGTCTTCCGGTTCGTTGGGATCAACGGGCTCTCCTTTCATGCCACCCGCCGACAAACGGATGCTCATGCCAGGCCGAGCCAGCGAAGGATTGTCCCGGTAGTTTTCGCTCACAAAGAGTATTTGACGGTGAGTGTCATCGCTGAAGCCGATCAGGGACTCTTCAGCTTGCATGCCGGCCAACGTAATTTTCCTTGCCCGCAAATTTTCGAAATCCCCGGCGAGAAAAATTTGCCCGTCTTTGGGGGTGCGCACGTGCAAGCGTTCTTCATCATCAGGCGACAAAGCGTTGATATAGATACTCAGCGAGACATCTGAGGCTGGTGGGCTAAAGTCGAAACTAGCGATCTCCTGATCGTGATGACTGCGAATGACAATGGAGCCCAGTGCAAAGCCTGCGCCTGCGGCTTCAGGGGTGACTTTGAAGATCTCTTTTGAAAGTTTTAACAGACGATCTTCAACAGGGGCGGTATTACCCTTGAAGGAGTCAGCTCGGAGCATGACGTAGACGTCATCGACCAGCAGGTGGAGTTCGTGAACGAAAGTCTGACGCGGTGTTGGACGCCGGTAGTATTGCAACATGACACTTTGCGGTGTCTGCGCTTTGGCTGACACCAGCATTGATACGTCATCCATCTCATAGTTTTTGACCGCGGCGATCCTGCTGGCCCGTTCCTGCAAGGCCGCGGAAAAGCGTTGCTGTGACACCCCCTCGCCCAACACCCGCACTTCAACGGATGCATGATCGGCCCCCAGCCCGTAATACAACTTCACATCCCCTCCGCCGGTCCAACTGGAAGGCAAGTCGATCAGCCCACGGCCCAGCGCCCAGGTGCGCATGTTGCTGGTCAATTCGTGCACGGTTTGTTTCTCCTGTTCACTGGGTTGTTTGAAGGTGGTGCACCCTGCAACCGATCCAAGCAGCAGGCATGTAAAAAATACGGTCAGCCTGCGCATAGAGGCCTCTTGGCTTTCGCCGCGATCTTGATCAGGGAGTAGAGAGTGAATTGCTGGGTGAGCGGGTTGGCGTAGGAGGCCTCATGATCGAAACCCGGTGCCTGCACTTGCTGGCGGACAGAACCCTGGCGGACCTGCCTGATCGGCGCCCGGCCGGAACTCACCGGTACGGTGCCGTCGCCAGCGCCGTCCTGCATACGGCAATGCAGTTCCCAATAGCTGGTCTGCACGGTCTTCACTGGCGCATCGGGGTCACCCCGTGGGGGCATTATGCTTTCGGCTTGCCCGCCTACGTACAACGGGCTTCGTCCGTCGTCACGCACCTCATGCATTTGCAGGCTGGACACCGTGAAGGCATCCGGGCTTGAGGCATAAGGGCCATTGAGGCGAGACCCACGACGCATTTCCCAGGTGATGGATTCGAAACTGGGGTGCTTATCGTCGTTGCCGTAGTAAACGTAGGTTTGAGGGTGGTAGGAGCCAGCGATTTTCTGATGGAACCGCTTCGCTTCCGACATGTTTTCCTCAAAATCTTCCCACGTAATCGGATCCCCATCCTTCGGTGCCAACCACTCTTCACGCAACAATCCCCACCAACGGTCGCGGCGTAGATAAATCTCTTCATAAGGATCTTTTACCGGTTGACGCGGCATAGCCGGAGCTCCGCGCTCGTCAATCAGCCGCAGCCAGCCCTGGGCATAGTCCTGGGTGGGCAGCAATTGCAAGGCACCAGGTGCCTGCGCAAATACAGCGGTGACCTCCTGACCGGTGGGGCCAATGACCGCACCGGCAATGGGGTCTTCGTCGCGCATGCCGACCTTGCAGCGACGGTAAGCGACCGGCGCCCCGATGGCGGGCATCACGCCGTGCACGACGCCGGCAATTTTGTCGGCCATACCCGGTAGCTGCCCGCATCGACGTGCCACCAGCCCGCCCATGGAGTGGGTAACCAGAATCACCTGTTGGCAGTTGCGACCGTACTGCTGCATGAGTTCATCAATACGCACAGCCAGCCTTGAAGCGGCCTCCTCGTTGGAGTCCAGCCAGTTGTAACCACAGGCATGCACCGGCATACGGTAGCCACCACGCGCCGCCAACTCGTCCGAAATAATCGACGGCAACTGCGCCGCCAGGTTAGCGCCCAACCCGGGCATGGCGATGGGCATTTCAGGTTTCAACTCGGTGACTTGAACTGGGCCGGGCTCGACACTGCGGGTATGCAGATGCTCAGGCCGAATGTCGAATTGCGGCCATTTATGCGGCATGAATTCGCTGTTAAGGGTGTCTTCCAGCCACAGAAGAAACGCGTGGTAGCTGGTTTCGCTGACTTCGCCCCATCCGCGCTCTTCGTAGCGCTTGGTCAGAGCCAGGATGGTTTTTTTCCTGTCCGGCTCTGGCGGCACTATGACCGTGCCGACAGAGCGCTCCGGCACTGCGCCTTTGTTATCGACCTCTACCCTGGCGGGGTGCAATAGTTGCTGTCGTATACCCGCCTTTTTGTTTATCCAGTTCAGGGCCAACCACATATTCTTACCCATGAACCCCGCATCCAACCGCCAGACGGGAGCCGCCTTATTCTTTCCCTTTCCTTTCTCCGGTTTGCTCTTCAAATTCGACCCCATAATCCCCGGCACAAAAATCACCGGCAGCACCCCATCCGGCGGCAATATGCAATGCACCGGGTCGGTGATATGGCTGGGCGTGAGGGTCCAGGTATGTACCGGGTTGCCCCGGGCGTTATAAGAGAGCGGCGCTATGCGTGGCATTTGAGGGGTGTCGGCCATGAAGTTCTCCCTGAGTCGAGGGCGTTGTTGCGGGCCGGCGTGGAGCCCCCGAATTGATATTGTCTGGAATCTTCTGGGCCACACTCTATTAGCGTGCAATTGCGAGCCTCAAGGGAGCGTGCGCATTAAAGATGCGTCCTACACTGCTGCAAGTCGTTACTGACAGATAGATCAAACAAGCGAGCCCATAGGTTTGGCGTTTATTTATCGCGGCGTTTCACTTTGTGGGAATGAACAACAAACCCGCCCCACACTTGTGCATCGGCCCCGCGTCATTGCCCCAGCCAACTGGCAGCATGGGCGTTATAAAAACCGGAGAAAGCCCATGAAAGTCGTGATCGCCCCCGATTCATTCAAAGACAGCCTGAGTGCCGCAGGCGTCGCCCAGACGATTGCCGAGGGGTGGGCCCAGGTCTGGCCGGCTGCGCACGTGCTTCAATGCCCGATGGCCGATGGCGGTGAGGGCACGGTGGATGCGGTGCTCGCTGCGTGTAAGGGTGAGCTGCGTAGGCACACTGTTCGAGGCCCGCTGGGAGACGGCGTCGAAGCGCGTTGGGGCTGGCTGGCCGACAGCCACACGGCGATGATCGAGATGGCCGAGGCCAGCGGCTTGCAACTTGTCGCGCCGGGGCAGCGCGACGCGTGTTCAAGTACCACCTACGGCACCGGTGAGTTGATCCGCGCCGCGCTGGATGCCGGGGCGCAGCGCATTATCCTGGCGATTGGCGGCAGTGCCACCAACGATGGCGGGGCGGGGGCGATGCAGGCCCTTGGCGTGCAGCTATTGGATAGCGAACGCCAGCCACTGCCGGCGGGTGGGGTGGCGTTGGCACGCCTGGCCCATATCAGCCTTGAGCAGCTGGACCCGCGCCTGGCACAGGTGCGTTTTGAAATCGCCGCCGACGTCAACAATCCCCTGTGCGGCCCTCACGGAGCGTCTTCGATTTTTGGCCCGCAAAAAGGCGCGAGCCCCGAGCAAGTGGCACAACTGGACGCTGCCCTTGGCCACTTCGCCGACCATTGCGCCCAGGTGCTGCGCCAGGATGTGCGCGACGAACCCGGCAGCGGCGCCGCCGGTGGTCTGGGCTTTGCCGCCAAGGCGTTCCTCGGTGCACAGTTTCGTCCGGGGGTCGAGGTGGTGGCTGAACTGGTTGGCCTGGATGAAGCGGTGCGTGGCGCCGATCTGGTCATCACCGGCGAAGGCCGCTTCGACGCCCAGACCCTGCGTGGCAAAACCCCGTTTGGCGTGGCGCGCATTGCCCAGCGACATGGCGTGCCGGTGATCGTGATCGCGGGCACCTTGGGCGACGGCTACGAGCAGATGTACGCTCATGGTGTGGATGCAGCGTTCGCCTTGCCGTCGGGGCCGATGTCACTTGAGCAGGCCTGCCATGAGGCCCCGCGCCTGTTGAGTGAGCGGGCCTCGGGCATTGCGCGGGTATGGCGCCTGGCAGCTACTCGCTGACCCCGCGCGCCAGCTGCTCCACCCACTGCTCTTGAAACCCCTGCAGCGCCGCACCGGGTTGCTGCAATTGCACAAACTCAAGCATCGGGTCTTGCACCGCTGTGCGCACGCCGCTCAATTCCTCCAGGGTCGCCAAGCCGCAGAACGGCACATAGGCGTCGCTGTAGCCGCCTTCGTGCACCAGCACCAGGCGGCCCTGACATAAGCGATCGGCTGCCAGACGCAGGGCGCGGGTCATTAACCGGAATGATTCGCTGTGCAGCAACATGCGCGCTAGCGGGTCGACGGCGTTGGCGTCATAACCGCAAGCAACGATGATCAACTCCGGTTCGAAGCGCTCCAGGGCGGGCAGCACGATGCGCTCCATGGCCTGTAGGTAGGTGGCGTGACCACTGCCTGGCGGCAACGGGATATTGATGTTGGCTCCCAGGCCGGCGCCCCGGCCGCGATCCTGCTCGCCGCTGTAACCGGGCGGGTAGCAGCCGTCCTGGTGCAGGGAAATCGTCAACACATCGGCCCGTTCTTCGAAGATCGACTGCGTGCCGTTGCCGTGGTGCACATCCCAGTCGATCACGGCGACTTTGCCCAGCCCGTTGCGGGCCTTGGCGGCCTCGATGGCAATGGCGATGTTGGCGAGAAAGCAAAAGCCCATGGCGCTGTCTGCCAGGCAGTGATGCCCCGGTGGCCGCGACAGCGAATAGGCGTTGTGCGCCTGGCCCTTGAGCACCGCGTCGACGGCGGCCAGGGTCAAACCGGCGGACAGTTGCGCGATCTCATAGCTGCCAGGTCCTATCGGTGCCTGGGGGCCAAGCTCACCGCCGCCGGCATCGCTCAATGCCTTGAAACGCTGCAGGTAAGCGCGGCTGTGGACGCGCAGCAGGTCCTCTTCACTGGCGGGCGGCGCGCTATGCAGGTGCAGGTGGCGGCTCAGTCCGGAGACATCCAACAGGCTTTTCAAGCGGCGCTTGGTCTCCGGTGATTCGGCATGCCCGCTGCCGGCCGGCGGCTGCACCCAGCCGCCCACGGGCAGGGTCAGCGCATGGGCGCCGGCGCTGTGCCACAGGCTCATTTCGTCGAAAAAAAATGCGGTGGTCAGGTTCATACCGGTTCCAGTTCAGTGGGGGAGTGGGGACGGCTGGCGACGATCATCACCAGGGACAGCAAGGTGATAGCGGCTGCACCGAGCAGCAACAGGCTGAACCCGCCGCTGGCTTCGATCAGGCGGCCGGCGAGCGCCGGGCCGATGGCCAGGCCGCCGCCGATGACCAGGTTGGAGGTTCATCAGCTTGCCGCTGTGATCGAGGTCGGCCAGGCAGGCCAGGATCAGCGGCAGGATGAAGGTCCAGGTGAATTTGAACAGCAGGGCGGCCAGGGCGAACCGCAGTAATGCAGGCTGGCCGAGCAACAGGATCACCGCTGTTGCCATTGACGTGTAGCCCAGCAACAACAGCGCGCCACGGGGCAGGCGAGCGCCGATCAGTGAGGCGCTTGCGGCCCCGGCAATGCCCATCACGGTGGCGATGGCGAGGATTTCGCCACTGTGCTGCGCAGAAATCCCGGCACTGGCGCCCAGGGCACCGATAAAGGTCCACACCCCCCCGAGGCTGATGTAAAAGGCCAGAACCGCGCCAACCCCCAGGGCGGCTTTCCAGCGTGAGCCAGGCAATACCGGCTCGCGGTTGGCCGGCAACGCTGGGCTACCGGCGGGAAAAGCCCGCGCCAATGGCAGCAGCAGGGTCATCAACCCCGCCAGGATCAGGTAGCAGGCATTCAAGCCAAACCGTTCGAACAAGCCAGGCAGCGCCACCAGGCCGAGGGCCCCGACGACCAACTGCCCCATCACCCATAAGCCGTACACCCGGCTGGGGTTGGCGGTGGTGGCGGCACTGGCCAGGCAGAGGATCATCAACGAGCCGCCGGCCAGGGCGCTGGCACCGCGCAGCACCAGCAGCACGGCGTAGGTGTCGGCGAGCATCGACAGCAGGTTAGCGGCAATGAACAACAGCGCGGCGACCCGGGCGGCGGTGCGCCAGTCAACCCGCTTGAGCCACCACCAGGCGGGCAAGGTCGCCAGGCTCATGGCGCCCAGTTCCACGGAAAACAAGTCGCCAATGCGCGCCGGGCTCAGCTGCCACTGGCTGGCTAACTGCGCGGCCACGGCCGGAGCGGTCATCAGGATGGTCGGGGTGAGGGCGGCAAACAGCACGATCGCCGCCAGCCGTGCCGTCATTGCAGGGGTGGAAATGGGCATTTTCAAGCTCCAGGAAAGGGGTCAGAACACATGCACCAGGCGTAACAACGCCTCGGTGCCGGCGTAGCCATTGGAAGCCGCAACGTTTTGCGAAAGGCTGACCATCAGTTGGTTTTGCCGGTCGAGCCAATGCCCGAGTTCGAAGCCGACTTGGGTATAGCGTTTGTGGGTGTCGTCGAGGCGGCGGTTGTTGAGGCGCAACGCGCCACCGTCGGCCTGGATCAGGCGCAGAGCGCCGTAAGTGGCGGCACTGAAGTCATACGAGGCGAAGGCCTGCAAGCGATACAGCGGGGCTTGCTTGAGTTCGCTGCCAAAGTAATCGTCATTGCGGCCATAGAGCTGGGCTTCCAGGTTGGCTTCCAGTACCCATTTTTCGCCGATGCCGTGGGTGTAGTTGTAGACAAAGGTGGCGCCCCAGCGATTGGCACCGGGGGACACGTCCGGGTTTTGACTGTGGTACTCACCCACCGGCACGGTGATCAGGCTCAACAGGCCGCTGTAGGTACGCGAGGTTGGGTCATTGACGAAAAACAGCGTGCCGCCCACCTGTGGGTCGCCCAGGCCGCGCTCGCGGCTGCGTTGGCTGGCGCCGGGCAGGCGTGCGTTGATGTCGGCAAAGGGCAGGATGAATTGCGGCGTGCACAGCGTGCCGCAGGCGTCGGTGAAATACACCTGGCGGTAAGCCACGGCGTTGACCCGCAGGTCGGCCTTGCCGGTGCTGTCGGCGGGGCCATGGAAATCCCCGGCACGTGTGGCGGGCAGGTACAACACACCCAGGCTGGTACCCGGTGGGGCGGCGAAAAAGTCGCGGGCGTTGAGGTCGGCCGCCTGGCTGTCGAGGCCGAGCAGGGTGGCGCACAGCGCTGTCAGGTTACGTAAGCATGTGGAAGTCATGAAGAAGCGTCTCGTGTGAGAAGGCCGAAAAAAGGGCAACAGCAGCCCGTGACCGTTAAAAAACGACCGTGGTAAACCGTGGGAGAAACGGGCAGGGTCAGTCGGGCGGGGCGTGCACCAGGTGCGCTATGCGTGCCTTGTCCTTGACGCCGAGCTTGGTGTAGATGGCGCGAATATGGTGGCGCACGGTATTGGGTGAGAGTCCAAGGTCGCGGGCCACTTCCTTGTAGGTCTTGCCCTCGCCAAAGCCTTGGGCCACATCGTTTTCCCGTGGGCTGAGCTGGGGCAGGGCGCGGTTGAGGCGCGCGGCCAGCAGCAATTGGTCGCCCACGGGGGACACCTGGATATGGATGTGCTTGCCGTCATGCCCGCGCTCGTCCAGCGGCACCGGTAGGGTGGGGCCACACCATTGCGGCCATTCGCTGAGCAGCAGGTCGACAAACCCGCGCTCGGCGCATTGCAACACTCCCCGTGGGTCGCATACCGCCAGGGCGAGATTGCGCGGGCTGGTCAGGGTTTCACGCATGGCCACCAAGGTGCGGATCTGGTTCGCCGAGACCGCCGCCACCAGGTGCAGCATCAGGTTATTGAGCAACTGGCAATCCTGCGCGTTGAACGTGGGCGCGGTGGGCTGGCGGTAGAGCGTCAGGTGGTGGCTGAGGTGGGTTTGCGCGTCGATATGGATCACACAGAGCAATTCACCCAAGCCGTGGCGTTGCCCCAACCAGTTCAAGGCGCTGCCGTTGGCGGGGTCGCGCATATCGATGATCACCGCCTCGCCGGGCGAGGCATGCACCCGGGCAACGGTCACGTCCAGATGACGGATCGACTGCCAGTCCGCCAGATAGTCGGGGGGCAACTGGTGGAGGTAGCTGTTGTGTTCGTGCGGCACCCCGTCGATGACCGCCGAGCGCCCCCACCAGGCACTGTCGAAGGCCAGCAAGTGGTTGAGGCGCGCCAGGGCATGGTGTTGAAAGTGTTCGATGTCCTGGTGTTGGGCCAGGCGTTGCAGGTCCAGGGTCAGGGTGCTGAAAGCCTGTAACAGGCTCGCGGGATCGAGACGGTTCATGGGTGTTCCTCTGTGGGACTTTTTTTGTTGTTCTCGTCACAGGGTGAAGGCCAAAGCGTCGGGTTGACGGGGCAGGGCCTGGGCTGAGTATCGGCGCTGCGCGCAGGGATCGCCATCGTTCAGATGCAGGATGGTGCTGGTTGGCCCGTGAGAAAACTCCGGCTCGTCAGGTGGGCGACTTAGCCTCTACACTGGCCGGCCACCTGTCTTTCATAGGATGAAAAGCAATGCACGTGCCTGAAGCATCTATCGTGATCCAGCGTTTTACCGAGGCCCACCTAGAGGGCGTCGCCGCGCTCTACAACGAACCGGCTGTGTGCCGTCAGGTGCTGCAAATGCCTTTTCAGTCGGTTGAGATGTGGCGCAAGCGCCTGGTGATGGATAACGAGCGGCGCCTGCAACTGGTGGCGTTGCAGGGCGCTGAGGTGATTGGCCAATTGGGACTTGAGCAGTACCTGCGCGTACGCCAGAGCCACGTTGGCTCATTGGGTATGGGCGTGGCGCCCGCCTGGCAGGGCAAGGGCGTCGGTTCGCGGCTGTTGGCGGCCGCGCTGGAGGTGGCCGACAACTGGATGAAACTGCGCCGTGTGGAATTGACGGTCTACGCCGACAACGAAGCTGCGCACAACCTGTACCGCAAGTTCGGCTTCGAAGTGGAAGGGCGGTTGCGCGACTATGCCCTGCGTGATGGTGTGTTTGTCGACACCCTCAGCATGGCGCGCCTGCGCACATTGGCTTGATCCGGTAAGCATAGGGATCTATACAACTTCGATGAAAGCGGTGTGTCAGTCCCTGAATCTTTGACTGAACCACCGCCTTCGCAGGCAAGCCAGCTCCCACACGTGTTATGCATCGCCCCTAAAATCAGCGCTTGGCACAGATCCTCTGTGGGAGCGGGCTTGCCCGCGATAGCGGTGTGTCAGCCGCTGAATCTTTAACTGGACCACCGCCTTCGCAGGCAAGCCAGCTCCCACACGGGTCATGCATTGCCCACAAAATCAGCGCCCGGCACAGATCCCCTGTGGGAGCGGGCTTGCCCGCGATAGCGGCGTGTCAGCCGCTGAATCTTTAACTGAACCACCGCCTTCGCAGGCAAGCCAGCTCCCACACGGGTTATGCATTGCCCACAAAATCAGCGCTTGGCACAGATCCCCTGTGGGAGCGGGCTTGCTCGCGAAGGGGGCCTGACAGCCGACCAGGATATTGGGTTTAGGTAGCGGCTAAAAAGTGGTGGCGATACCTGTGCCCTGTAAGGCAAACCCCACCGCGGCCTGCGCATGCAGCGCGGTAGTGTCAAGCAGCGGCAGGGCGCTGTGCTCCGGTTGGATCAGCAAGCAAATTTCCGTGCAGCCGAGGATGATCGCCTGGGCGCCGCGTGCCGCGAGTGCCTGGATCACCCGCTGATACACCTGGCGCGAGGCGTCACTGATGACGCCCACGCACAACTCTTCATAGATGATTCGGTGCACCGCCTTGCGTTCATCCGCGTCTGGCACCAGCACGTTGAGCCCTTGGGCGGCAAGGCGGGACTTGAGGAAATCCTGCTCCATGGTGAACGCGGTACCCAGCAAGCCCACCGTCAAGGTCCCGGCCTCCAGAGCCGCCGTCGCCGTGGCATCAGCAATATGCAGGAAGGGAATCGACACCGCCGCCTCAATGCGCGGAGCCACTAAATGCATGGTGTTGGTACACAGCACCACACAATCAGCACCCCCGGCCTGCAAGCGTCGCGCGGCATCTTCCAGGATCAGCGCGGCATCGTCCCAACGCCCGGCATGCTGAGCCTGTTCCACCGGGCCGAAATCCACGCTGAACATCAACACTTGCGCCGACCGCAGCGGGCCGAGCTGGTCGCGCACGCGCTGGTTGATAAGGCGGTAATACTCGGCGCTGGACTCCCAGCTCATGCCGCCGATAAGGCCGATGGTGCGCATGTAATGCTCCGGATAAGAGGATAAGGCTTCACCTTACACAACGAAGGCGGTTCATTTGAAGGCCGCACGCCCGGGTGAATGTTTGCCAACGCGACTAGGCGAGCCGCGCCTCAATGGTGAGGTCAGTTCGGGAACTGTTTAGCGTAGCAATACCACCTATACGCAGGTCACTGGCCTGCCGCCAGACGAGTAGAAAAATCCCAGTTCCCTTAGGACTACCTCATGAATATTGATCCGAACACTGCTTTGGCAAGGGCATACGCCACCAGCGACGCACACAGGACTGTCGTCGAGATTGCTCATTCAGGCGACCGCGGCAATCAAATTAAACATCGCCAAGTTTCATTGTCCACGGACCAAGTATTAGAGAGGTCACAACGTGCAGACGGATTTGCGGGTTCACTGAGTTCCGGGGACTCCGCAGAGGTGACCTATGACTTCTCCAATCGTCCCGAAACGGGCGCCACAACCAGCCCGTTCACAGAAACACAAAAAGGCGTCATCCGTGAGACCCTGAATAATTTCAGCGATGCTGCAAATATCCGGTTCAAAGAGTCTGCCAATGCACAATCCCATCATATGCAGTTTAAGGTTGATGGCAGCTTTAAGTGGCAAGCCCCTTGGTATGCACCGGTGTCCGATGACGAGCCCGGCAGGGTGCAGGTAACGCTGACCCAGAGCCATGCCGATGGGCTGGAAAAACCCAATAATTTTGGCCGTCACGTCATTGCAAAGGCTGCGGCCTTTAAAGTGGGGCTTCCTGACCCGACGTCCGCAACACCGGAAAATAAGTATGCGGAAAATACGCTGGCTTACACGGTCAGGAGTCCTTTTCTGGAAACCCGCTCAGACCATCGCTTTAATAAATCGCATGGCCAAGACAATCAATATTCAAGTACACCGATGATGGATGATATCGCCGTCATGCAAGATAAATTCGGGGCGAACCTCCAAACGCGTACGGCAGATACGACGTATGGATTCAATTCAAATGCCGATCGTGAAGTATTCAAATTGGAGTCGGCCGATGATTTACCGGTGTTTTGTGTATGGGACGCCGGAGGTAGAGACACATTCGATTTTTCCGCATTCAAGCAAGATCAGGTTATCAATTTGAGATCGGGCAGCTTCTCGAATGTAGGGGGAGGCATAGGCAACGTCTCGATCGCCAACGGCGTCACCATCGAACGGGCTATTGGCGGTGCTGGCAACGACATTCTTATTGGGAATGACTCGGATAACGAACTGGAGGGCGGCAAGGGCGATGACATTCTTTATGTCAAGGCGAACTCTGGCTTCAACAGGCTGTCAGGCGGGCCTGGTAAAAATACCTTCGTTATCGGCGCGAACGACTCATCCGCCAGCTTTGAAAACACAGCTATAACGGACTTTGTCAGCGGCAAGGATAAATTGGATATTTCAGCCCTGCGCGCAGCTCACCCACGACTCACTGTCACCCAGGAATATTATCGCAGCCATCATCTGACCTTGTTGCGTTTCGATTTCGATGGCGACAAAAAAGACGACTTCATGATGAGTATAAGTGGGCGAATCGTGCGTTCCGATTTCCATCCTTGACCTGAATGTGTTGACGCATGTATTGGCGTGCTCCGAGCGAAATTAGGTGCGCTGCCCAAGTATTGGCTATACCTATAACTCATTCTTACGATGATGGTCGCCAGGGAGTTCACTAATGAAGCTAAGGCTAATGATCGGCACACTGTGCGTTGCCTCGCTCGGTTTGGCCGGTTGCGCGAGCAAGGTGGTGCAACCGAATGAATACTCAGGGTTCCTCTCCAACTACAGCCAGCTCAAGGAAGCCAAGTCACCGTCGGGGGCAGAGGTGATGCGCTGGGTTGATCCACAACTGGACTTGAGCCGCTACACGGCGGTGTACATCGAGCCTACCCAGTTCTACCCCAAGCCCCAGGCCACCTCCCGGATTCCCGAGAGCACGTTGCGCGGCATCAACGACTATTACAACCAGGCGCTCAAGCGCGAGCTGGCCCAGTCACTGCCCGTGGCCAATGCCCCAGGCCCAGGGGTGATCGTGGTAAGGGCGGCGATTACCGCCGTGAGCAGCAAGACCGAAAGCCTCAAGCCTTATGAGTTTATTCCCGTCGCCCTGGTAGCCGCGGCAGTGAGCACCGGCACCGGCATTCGCGACCAGGAAACCACCCTGGGCACCGAGGCGCAGTTCCTCGATGGCGCTACCAATAAAGTACTGGCCCAAGTGGTGCGCAAAGGCACCGGCAAGCCGCTGGCCAATGACTCCCAGGTGATGAAGGCCGACGATGTGAAAAGCGTCATCGACGGCTGGGCGTCGGACCTGCACCAGTCTTACGTGAAACTGAAAAAACACTGAGTCAAAAAAAAGCGCGGCGGGTTATCGCCCGCCGCGCTTTTTTATTCGCCGTGATTATTTAAGCGGCGTCAACGCTGGTAGCTTCCACTGGCCGCTAGCGACTTCAGGCTTGGGCAGGTAAATGCGCAATACCGCATAAAACGGGCCGGGCGGGGCCGGCAACCAGTTGCTCTGCTCAGCCTTGGGAGGCTCGTGGTGTTGCAGCGCCAGGGTCAAGCCACCATCGGCGTCAAGCTTGAGGGTTGGCAGCATCTGCGAATTGATCAGGTAGCGCTTCTTGTGGTTGGGCACCAGCGATTTAGTCTTGGCGTCGTACATCGTCAGCGACCAGAACGCATCGGCCGGCGGTAACTGGTCCTTGGCAAAATGCACGGTGTAGCTGTGGCGCGCACCATTGGCTGGCTTGCCCTCGCTGTCGATGACGTAGCTCAAGTGCGCAGCTTCATCACTGGAGTTGCCGAACATTCCCAACTCGGCACCGGCGTAGCGGTACAGGTAGTTGTTTTGCAGGTGGTCGCGGCTGCCGTACAGGTCAGCGCCGGTCACTTGGTGGGTATCGATCTTGGCCTTCTTGAACGCGGCGAATTCGGCGCGGCCATCGGCGATGCCGTCCTCCAGGGCCTTGCGCTGCTCGGCAGTCAACTGGTTTACCTTGAACGGCGCGCCCGGGGCGATACCGATCTTGGCAAAGCGCGTCAGCAGGTCTTTTTCACTGTCCTGGGGCGCGGCAAAGGCCAGCATGAAATTCAGGTAGCGAAACAGTTGCGGGCCTTCGGTCATGGTCGCCATCGGCTTGGGCCATTGGATCTTCGGCACATTAGCGGGCGCGGGTTGCTTCACATAACTGCTCAGCGCCTGGACCTTGTAGCCGCTCTGGATCTGCTTGAGCTTGCCCAAGTCTTTGTCATCAAACAGCTGCGTACGGTAAAGGGCGTAGGCGATGTTGCTTTCGCTGTAGACCACACGGTCGATGTCCACCGGCTGCTGACCTTTCCAGTCAGGCCCGGCGATCATGTAGTGACCGCCGTTATTGCCGGTACTGCGGGTACCCAGGTAAGCGAAATTCTGCGTATAGAGGTCGATCAACTGCACTGAGTAGTAACGGTTGTCTTCAATCTTGGGCAGGGTCAGCACTAAAGGTTCTTTGCGCAGGTCCATCCATACGAACGAGTAGGGCGTGTCGACGTTCGGGGTGGTAACTGCGTTGTCCTTGGGGGTAAGCACCTGGGCGCTGTTGTCGATACGGTTGAAGGGCGCCTTGAAGTGGGCACCGCCTTTATCAACGGCCTGGGTGTAGAGCGTCTTGTACATCTGCACCACGGGGAAGCCGTACAGGTAGGCTTCCTTGGCGATGGCCCGGGCTTCGCTGGGGCTTGCGGTGAAGTCAGCCCAGGCGCCGGAGCTCATGAAAATCGAGAGGCTCGCCAACAGCAGGCGCGTCGGTTTTCCAATCATGTTGTTGCGTCCTTCCTGAATGCTATTTGAGAGCGTGGCGTGAAGGCGCTGAGTTTCCTGTTTTATTGGCCGGACGTCACGTTAATCTCTGCAAAGGACGCGGGGGAGGAGCGTTACAGCATGGATTTGACTTTGTCACGCAATTGATCGATCGAGAACGGCTTGCCAATCACCTGCATACCGGCGGGTACATCAATATTTTCGGCATAGCCGCTGGCAAACAGAATCGGCAGGGTGGCGCGCAGTTCGCGAGCTTTGGTTGCCAGTTGTTTACCGTCCATGTCGGGCAGGCCGACGTCGGTCATCATCAGGTCGATGATCTGGGCAGTATCTTTCACCACTTCCAACGCTTGCTCAGCGTCTGCGGCTTCAAGCACCCTGAACTCCAACTCTTCGAGGACATCGACGATCAGCATGCGCACGATGGCGTCGTCTTCGACTACAAGGATGGTGGAGGCGTGGGACATAGTGAACTTTCCTGAACAGTGAGGGCGCTGGGCTTAAAGGCAACAAGATTGTGAGTGATAACAATGCCAGCAAGTTCCGAAGCAATTGCTGGCATTGTGACCTTAGCGGCGCAAAAAGTCCCGTCAGCTTGCGTACTGACTCACAAAGGTACCGGCGCCACGCGCTTGACCGCATCCGCAGGCAATCAACGCACAAACATAGCTTTTCGCCAGGTTGTTCGGGCAAACTTGCGGCTTTTCCGCATTTGGCCAAGGCATGCCCATGACACCCGCGTCGTCCGTCGATGAAAAAAGCTTTCGTACCCTGCTGAGCCGCAACGTGGCCCTGCCTTTGGGCGTGGGCGTGCTCAGCGCGGTGTTTTTCGTCTGCCTGATTACCTATTTGCTTTCGGTGATCCAGTGGGTGGAGCACACCGACCGCGTCATTAACAACCTCAATGAGACGTCCAAACTGACGGTTGACCTGGAAACAGGTATGCGCGGGTTCCTGATCACGGGTGACGAGCATTTCCTTGACCCGTACGAAGTGGCCAAGCCGCGGATCATTGCCGACCTGCGCAACCTGCAGGACCTGGTAGCCGACAACCCGCAGCAGGTTGACCGGCTCAAGCGCTTGGAAACCTTGCAGACCGAATGGAACAACTACGCGCAATCGATGATTGAATTGCAGCGCAACAGCGGCGATTACCGGGGCGCTGTCAAGGCGGGCCGGGGCAAACGGCTTACCGATGAGATTCGCAAGGAATACGAAGACGCGGTGGCGATGGAACAGCAGTTCCGTATCACCCGTAATGCCGAGGTCACCCGCACGACGGTGATCAGTGTCACGCTGTATTTGCTGTTTGTACTGGGGCTGAGTGGGTTTCTGGCCTACATTGGCCGGAAGAATTTAATCTCGCTTTCAAAGAGTTACAGTGCAAACATCGCGTCACAACAGAAGATTGCACGGCGCCTGGAGCAAACCGCCTGGCTGCGCAATGGCCAGACCGAGCTGGCCGAGCAAGTGCTGGGCCAACTGACCCTGAACATGCTGGGGCGCAATATCCTGCAGTTCTTCGCCCAATACATGGGCTCTGCCGTCGCGGCGCTGTACGTGCGCGAAGAACACGGCGGCCTCAAGCGCGTGGCCACTTATGGCTTTTCACGCGAGCAGGAACAGCTGGAACAGTCGATCTACAGTGATGAGGGCATCGTCGGGCAGGCCGCCCAACTGGATCGCCTGATTCGCCTGGACGATGTGCCGGTGGATTACTTCAAGGTCAGCTCGGGACTGGGCGAGGGCGCCACCCGCAGCGTATTGGTGGTACCCACCAGCGATGACGACCGCGTCAACGGTGTGGTCGAGCTGGGTTTCCTGCGCCCGCTGGATGAGCGTGATATTGAACTGCTGGAACTGATCGCCGGCAATATCGGCACCTCCATCGAAGCCGCGCGCTATCGCCAGCGCTTGCAGGAAGTGCTGGCCGAGACCCAGCAGCTCAACGAAGAACTGCAAGTGCAGCAGGAAGAACTCAAGACCGCCAACGAAGAGTTGGAAGAGCAGTCGCGCATCCTCAAGGAGTCCCAGGCCCACCTGGAAACTCAACAGGCCGAGCTGGAGCAGACCAACGAGCAACTGGCCGAACAGACCCAGACCCTGGCCGAACAGCGCGACGCCATGGACCGCAAGAACATCGAACTGAACCAGGCCCAACTGGAGCTGGAAGACCGCGCCGATGAGCTGCAGCGTTCCAGCAAGTACAAGTCCGAATTCCTGGCCAACATGTCCCACGAGCTGCGCACACCGCTGAACAGCTCGCTGATCCTGGCCAAACTGCTAGCAGATAACCCCCAGGAAAACCTCAGTGCCGAGCAGGTCAAGTTTGCTGAGTCAATCTATTCGGCCGGCAATGATTTGCTCAACCTGATCAACGACATCCTGGATATTTCCAAGGTCGAAGCCGGCAAGCTGGAAGTACGCCCGGAAAACGCCAGCGTCGAGCGCCTGGTGGATGGCCTGCGCGGCATGTTCGAGCCGCTGGCAATGGACCGCAAACTGGGCTTCCAGGTGGACGTGCAGCAAGGCTCGCCAACCCTGCTGTTTACCGATCGCCAGCGTCTGGAGCAGATCCTCAAGAACCTGTTGTCCAACGCCATCAAGTTCACTGAACAGGGCGAGGTCAGCTTGTCGGTGTCCCGTGCGCCGGGGGAGGGCATTGCCTTCACGGTGCGCGATTCCGGCATTGGTATCGCCCCGGACCAACAGGAAAGCATTTTCGAAGCCTTCCGCCAGGCCGACGGCACCACCAATCGCCGTTACGGCGGTACGGGCCTGGGCTTGTCGATCTCCCGTGACCTGGCCACCTTGCTGGGCGGCTATATCAGCGTGACCAGCGAGCCGGGCAAAGGCAGTATTTTCACGCTGGTATTGCCCGAACAGTACGTCGAACGCGACGAGGACGCGGCGCCGATCGAGCCCCCGCGCCAAGTGGTGGTCGCGCCGGCACCGGCGCCCGTCAAGGTGTCGCCATTGCCGGTGGCCGACGCCAAGCTGATCCCACGCTTTGCCGACGACCGCGAAAAGGCGCCGTTCAGCACCCGCTGCATTTTGGTGGTGGAAGATGAGCCGAATTTTGCGCGCATTCTGTTCGACCTTGCCCACGAGCTGGGTTACCACTGCCTGGTCGCCCACGGTGCCGACGAGGGCTACAGCCTTGCCGAGCAGTACATCCCCGACGCCATCCTGCTGGATATGCGCCTGCCCGACCATTCCGGGCTGACCGTGCTGCAGCGCCTCAAGGAACACGCCAACACGCGCCACATCCCGGTGCACGTGATTTCCGTGGAAGACCGCGTCGAAGCCGCCATGCACATGGGCGCCATCGGTTATGCCGTCAAGCCCACCACCCGCGAAGAGCTCAAGGACGTGTTCGCACGCCTGGAAGCCAAGTTGACCCAGAAGGTCAAGCGCATCCTGCTGGTGGAAGACGATGACCTGCAGCGCGATAGCATTGCCCGCCTGATCGGCGACGATGACATCGAGATCACCGCCGTAGGCTTTGCCCAGGAGGCGCTCGACCTGCTGCGCAGCAATATCTACGACTGCATGATCATCGACCTCAAGCTACCGGACATGCTCGGCAACGAGTTGCTCAAGCGCATGGCCACCGAGGATATCTGCTCGTTCCCGCCGGTGATCGTCTACACCGGGCGCAACCTGACCCGGGACGAAGAGGCCGAACTGCGCAAGTATTCACGCTCGATCATCATCAAGGGCGCGCGCTCGCCCGAGCGCCTGCTCGATGAAGTCACGCTGTTTCTGCACAAAGTCGAATCCCAGTTGTCCCATGACCGCCAGAAGATGCTCAAGACCGCCCGCAGCCGCGACAAGGTCTTCGAAGGGCGCAAAATCCTGCTGGTGGACGACGATGTGCGCAATATCTTCGCCCTGACCAGCGCCCTGGAGCACAAAGGTGCCGTGGTGGTGATCGGGCGTAACGGCCAGGAAGCCATCGACAGACTCAATGAAGTGGACGATATCGACCTGGTGCTGATGGACGTGATGATGCCGGAGATGGACGGTTACGAGGCCACGGCCTTGATCCGCCAGGACCCACGCTGGAAAAAACTGCCAATCATTGCCGTGACGGCCAAGGCCATGAAGGACGATCAGGAACGTTGCCTGGCAGCAGGCTCAAACGATTACCTGGCCAAGCCGATTGACCTGGACCGCCTGTTCTCACTGATTCGCGTATGGCTACCGAAGATGGAACGCATTTAAGTGGAGCAGTGTTTCTTGGATAAAAGCAGCGATATTGAGCTGCGCCTGTTGATCGAGGCGATTTACCTCAAGTACAGCTATGACTTTCGCGACTACTCGGGCGCGTCGGTCAAACGCCGTGTGGCCCATGCCTTGCGCCAGTTCGACTGCGCGACCATCTCCGCACTGCAAGAGCGCGTGTTGCACGACCCGGCCGCGTTCATGCAGTTGCTGCAGTTCTTGACCATCCCGGTGAGCGAGATGTTTCGCGACCCGTCGCACTTCCTCGCGATTCGCCAGGAAGTGGTGCCGTTGCTCAAGACCTACCCGTCGATCAAGATCTGGATCGCTGGCTGCAGCACGGGCGAGGAGGTTTACTCCATGGCCATCCTGCTGCGTGAAGAAGGCTTGCTGGAGCGCACCATCATCTACGCCACGGACATCAACCCGGCGTCGCTGGAAAAAGCCAAGCAGGGCATCTTTTCCCTGGAGAACGTGCGCGCCTATACCGCCAATTATCAGCAGGCCGGCGGGCAACGTTCATTTGCCGACTACTACACAGCGGCTTACGATTACGCGATCTTCGACAAGACATTGCGCGAGAACGTGACCTTTGCCGATCACAGCCTGGCGACCGACAGCGTATTTTCAGAAACTCAATTAATTTCATGTCGTAACGTATTGATTTATTTCAATAAAAAATTGCAAGATCGAGCGTTTGGCTTGTTTCATGAGTCGCTGTGTCATCGCGGCTTTCTGGTGCTGGGCAGCAAGGAAACCCTGGATTTTTCCGCCTACAGCAAGCAATTCGAGCCCTTGGTCAAGCAGGAACGGATCTACCGAAAATCATGAGCGACGCGCCAGACACCCCGATTCGCGGGATCGAAGCCATCGTCGTCGGCGCTTCCGCCGGCGGCGTTGAGGCGTTGCTGAGTATTTTCGGCCAGCTGCCGAGTACCTTCGGCCTGCCGATCATTGCCGTGCTGCACCTGCCGGACGAGCGCCGCAGCCAACTGGCGGAAGTCTTTGCGCGGCGCCTGAGCATCCCGGTCAAGGAGGCCCGGGACAAAGAAGCCGTAGAGGCGGGTACCTTGTACTTTGCCGGGCCTGGTTATCACCTGTCGGTCGAGCAGGACCGCAGCCTGTCCCTGAGCCAGGAAGACCGGGTGCACCATTCCCGACCCGCCATCGACTACCTGTTTTCCTCGGCGGCCGATGTGTATGGGCCCCGCCTGCTCGCCATTTTGTTGACCGGCGCCAACCAGGACGGCGCAAGCGGCCTGGCTCACGTCAAGCAATCGGGTGGCATTACCATCGTGCAGGACCCACAAGAGGCACGCATTGCCGTCATGCCCCTGGCGGCCCTGGCCTTGCACACACCGGACTATATTCTTTCCTTGAGCCGAATCGGCTCATTGCTGGCTTCCCTGGAACCTTCCCCATGTTAAGTACTGTCCAGGCCAAACTGCTGATCGTTGATGATCTGCCGGAAAACCTGCTGGCCCTCGAGGCGCTGATCAAGCGTGAGGATCGCCAGGTCTTCAAGGCATTGAGTGCCGACGAGGCGTTGTCCCTGTTGCTGGAACATGAATTCGCCATGGCGATCCTCGACGTGCAGATGCCTGGCATGAACGGTTTCGAACTGGCCGAACTGATGCGCGGCACTGAAAAGACCAAGAACATCCCCATCGTGTTCGTCAGCGCCGCTGGTCGCGAACTCAACTACGCCTTCAAAGGCTACGAAAGCGGCGCCGTGGACTTCCTGCACAAGCCGCTGGATATTCATGCGGTCAAGAGCAAGGTCAACGTGTTCGTCGACCTGTATCGCCAAAGCAAGGC
The DNA here is from genome assembly GCF_029201605.1 of Pseudomonas sp. FJ2-5-13. Classification (NCBI taxonomy): domain Bacteria; kingdom Pseudomonadati; phylum Pseudomonadota; class Gammaproteobacteria; order Pseudomonadales; family Pseudomonadaceae; genus Pseudomonas; species Pseudomonas sp. FJ2-5-13. The sequence goes on along the minus strand of NZ_CP104045.1, from coordinate 3,000,223 downwards.
GATGAAGCTGCAAGTCGAGGAGCTGGAGCGCAGCCGTCGCGAGCAGGAGCTGCTGCTCACCCGCCTGCAAGCCACCCAGGCCGAGCTGGAACAAGCGGTGCGCATGCGTGACGACTTCATGTCGATTGTCGCCCACGAAGTGCGTACGCCCCTCAACGGGCTGATCCTGGAGACCCAACTGCGCAAGATGCACCTGGCCCGAGACAATGCGGCGGCGTTTACCCTGGACAAGATGCACGCCATGGTTGACCGCGATGAGCGCCAGATCCAGAGCCTGATCCGCCTGATCGAAGACATGCTCGACGTGTCGCGTATCCGCACCGGCAAACTGTCGATTCGCCCGGCACCCATCGACCTGGCGCAACTGGTGCGCAACCTGGTCGATAACTTCGCGCCGCAAGTGGCCGCCGCCGAGTCGTCCATGCAATTGCAGGCCGAGAGCCCGGTGGAAGGCTGTTGGGATGAGTTCCGCATCGAGCAGGTGATCACCAACCTGTTGACCAACGCCTTGCGCTACGGGGCCAAGAGCCCGGTGCAGGTGCGGGTGTATACCGAGCATGGCGAAGCGCGGGTAGAGGTGCGCGACCACGGCATTGGTATCAGCGAGGAGAACCAGAAGCGTATTTTCCAGCAGTTCGAGCGGGTTTCGGCCAACCATTCCGCCGCCGGTCTGGGCCTGGGCCTGTTTATTTCCGAGCAGATCGTGGCGGCCCATGGCGGCACGATTGAGGTCGAGAGCCAGATAGGTGAGGGCGCCCTGTTCCGGGTGTGCCTGCCCCTGGAAGTGGCCGAGTGAAATCAATCGTCGCCCCAACGCAACCTCTGCGTGACCCCATGGTCGTAACTGCAGCAATTGACCGGACAAAGGCTTCCCATGAGTGAAGATGCACAAGATGTCGTACTGATCGTCGAGGACGACGAATCCATTATGTTTGTGCTGGGCGAGTACCTGGCAGGCTTGGGCTACCGGGTCTTGAAGGCGATCGACGGGGAGCAGGCCTTCGAAATCCTTGCGACCAAGCCGCACCTGGACTTGATGGTCACCGATTATCGCCTGCCGGGTGGGATTTCCGGCGTGCAGATTGCCGAGCCTGCAATCAAGCTGCGTCCGGAACTGAAAGTGATCTTTATCAGCGGTTACCCGCAGGAGATTCTCGACTGCAACAGCCCGATCACGCGCAATGCGCCCATCCTGGCCAAGCCGTTTGATTTGGATACGTTGCAGGAGCATATTCAGCGATTGCTTGCCTAAGTTCTCAACGTCAGCTACCGCGGGGGAAATCCTCGCGGATAAGTCCAACATCAGTCGATGGAGTAAGGGCTTCAGGTTGAGCAACTCTGCTCATCCGAGGAAAGACTGACCAAGCAAGAAGATAGTGGCAACATTCGTATCCATCTTGGTTTTTAGACGAAGAAAGTTGTAACAATTTGGTTAATGTCACGAAAGTATATTTCAGCCAGTTATGAATGCCTTTTGCCAAGGCGGTGTCGAAATATCGTTGCTTTATATGTTCTAGCTGGAACCTTCTGACAGATTCAGCCCATTAATCTCGTCGGTGTTGAGCCACATTCATCACCGACGAGACTAATTGACTTTCAGAAGGTTGACCCATGACCCTATCCAATATTTCCTCAAGCAACCGCCTGTCTGATCCGGTGACGAACTCGCGGCCGCTTTCTATCGAGGCGCCCATACAACAAGCCCAAGCCACCGGAGCAACTGGCGATAAGCGGCTGTTGGAGCTTTATGCGAGCGCTATACGCCAAGCAACGCAGACAAATACGGGCGATGAAACAATTGACGATATTCCTAATGACTCGCGGTTTGGCGCGTGGTGGCAGCAACTGTACAACGCTACACATAGTCCGGCGTTCTTGGAATGGGCGAAATCGAAGAATATCGATACCTCACAAGCCATCACCGTCAACCCTCACAGTGACGTACTGACCGTTACGATCAATGGCGAACGTACTGAATTGCGCGGTTCGGAACAAGGCCCCGGCTGGCGGGAGGCTACGGGGCCGATCATGGTGGCCGTGAAAGCGTTGGGGGCTTCCATCGTCGACGCGCCAACTCGCCCACAGCAGGCTCCGTTGATTCTGATTGCTCGTTTTTACGGTGAGGTACTGCTGCCTTACAGAAAAGAAGAAGTGCTCTCCCGGGCCACGCAGCTTGAACATAACCAGGAATTCGATGTGTTGGGCGCTGATACTTATGTTGATCTTGGCGCTCAATCGCCCGAGATACTGGAACAGCAAAAGCGCGAGCTAGGCGATAGCGTCAACAAATTCGCGTTGCTTGAGAAATTGAAGAAATTTAGCCAGGCCCATCCTGAATTCCTTGCCAGGTATCTGGCCGATACACGGGTCTCGACCCACCCAGACTCAACCTACCAACAAGAAACGCAACAAACCGACGCCAGTCTGCAAGACCTGCTTCATGCAAATGGCTGGCACGTGCCAAACAATGTGGACGAACTGAAAAATCTGATCCATGTTCTGGGCTCCCCTGCATTGCCTCAAACAACCGACGGAAACTTTGCCGGTGCATTGGCATGGCCCATGCCAATGTCCATCGAGGACCAGTCTGAACTTGTGCGCATAGTCATTGACAACCAGCCGCCATTGCCTGGTTTGAGCAGCGACGCTCGGCTTGGCAGTGCTGATGTGTTGGGGGCATTGGTAAAACAGGTCCCCCGGCCCGTACTCAATCAAGGGGATCCAGTCGCCACCGTACAATGGATCCTCAATAGCGGTCTGGGCCAAGAATTAGGCATAGAGCTGAAAAAGCGAATGGGGCAGGTGGCGCAACACTCCACACCACGGGAAGTATTGTTGACGGTGTTGGCTGTGACACTGGACTCACAAAGTCTGGTTGAGGCAAAACCCGATCACATTGCCGGGTTTAATCTCACCGCGCCTGAGTTCAATAACCAGCCCTTGTCCGTCATCAAGCAAGGGCTGATCGATCATCTGTTGCAGACAAACAAAACCACACCAGAGGCCGCTCCAATCGCGGCAATGCTTCTACTGAGTCGTGCCGCTCCAGAGCTATGTGTCAAAGATATTCCCGCCGACGTGACCTACCTCTCAGCTAACTGGCTCAATCTTAAGGCTGCGGTAGGCCGGATTGAAGCAACCAGCCCGGGTGCCGCTATACGAATGAGCTTTAGCGAAATTGTTAATTTCGATGCTATTGACCCTATTACAGACCATGAACAAGAGATTCAAACGCTGACGGCCTGGCCTGGGATTCGCGAATGGGGCAAAGCGCATGGCAAGCTCTCGATAACAAAGGAGCCTACCGCTGAACAGCTGGAAGAAACCCAGAAGGCATTCCGTCAGGAGCAACAGCAGATATTGAGCGCCGCTGACGTATTGACGTCCTCACCCCCGACGCAGCGCTCTATAGCACTGGCCGAACTCAAGGCGCACTTCGGTGAGGGCATACCGTTTGAAGAAAAAAGTATCCGCAGTCATGTTACTCAAACAGATGGCTATAGACTAACCCCATCCCTCACATTAGATCCGGAAGGTAGTTATTCACTGCTGGACCTTTTTTTGGCAAAAAAAGCAGGGTTGACGGTGGGGTGGTACTCTACCAACCCCAAGATTACTGAAACGGTCATCAACCAACTTTTAACGATGCCAGATCCAATAACAAAACACAGCCAAGCGTTCGATCAGTACGCGGAGGATTTGTCGCAGGCCTGGAGTACCGTGACCAAAAAGCTTATTTCCAACTTACCCTTGGAAGATCGGAAAAACATCGAATGGGGCGATTTGGAAATCTATGAAAAAGGTCAGACAACGCGTACGGAAACACTCGCAGGTCGTGGGGGCACTCTACACCATTCCGACGGTTTTTCGCGGCATCAGGAAGACAGGTCACTGATTATTAAAACCGTTCGTAACGGTGTCGAAACTTACTATGAGTTTGATCCTCAGCGCAAAGAGCTACGAAAACGAGACGACTGGAAGAACTCCTTCCATGAGGGGCCTCAAGGTCCGGAGACGGAAATCCAGTACGGCGGTCTTGGAAAAAAATTTACCGTTGATACCATTCAAAAACATCCGGCCTCTGATGACGCCGCCCATGTGCGGGGCGTCCCAGATAACGAAGATTTCCTACCGGATTCATTTTCCAGTGACCGAAGTAATTTTTTGGGTATGTTGCTCTCTAAAAACATTATAGGATCCTACGCCATGGAGGATGTGAAGGCCTCCACTCGCGAAGTAACAACGTTTGATCAAGAAAAAGAAAAACAGGAGTTTTTTCGTAACCTGGTACTGGGTTTAATACCCGGAGGGTCTGCCTTGTGGAATTTGGCACACGGGAATTACAAAGATGCAGCTGCGGATATCATTTTTGATATCGTGCTATACGCTACCACCGCAGGGCTAGGAAAGGCGGGTAGTGGAGCGGCTCGCGCGGGGTCAAGCCGCTTCGGAAAGTACCTCACCGCTGGAAAATCGACAGCCGGCGTGGGTAACTTGTTTCGGTCGACGACGAACGGGGGGGAGGGACTGCTATCCAAAAGCCGTCAGTGGTTTGGCAGGTTGACAGGGGCCTCCGACAGTGTCGATTTACTTAAGCTCTCCAATAGACACGATATTGCAATAGGCACCTATAAACCGGTCAACGGTGCGCCGATATCGAACGTCGCGGCGAAGTTCGATGAGGCGACTGGTAGATGGTTACCTTATGATGTAACCAAGAACAAAGTCTATGGCAACCCCCTTGAAAACTTCACACCTGAAACCGCCAGGTATTTTGAGGACAGCTTGGGCACTGCAGACGATGTCGCAGATGGCGTCGGCGAAGTGGTACGCCGCAGAAAAAAAACCAATCACCTGGAAAAAAGCCTGGCCAATGATAACGCATTACACTTGGGGCGCGAAATCAAGGATTTTAAGGTGCTCGGCGATGGTATTTTTTGCTATGTGGATAAATATAAAGGCGTGGAGAGACTTAATATCTGCGCCCATGGGGTCAATCCGAATTTTAAACAACTGCTCACCGATGAGCCAATGAGTATGTTTTTCAATGGTAAGAAGAACACGCCCGCTGATCTGCTGGAGCATCTTCGCGCTTCGGGCATTAGTCCTGAAAAGTTCAACAATGTACGCTTGTTGATGTGTCACTCAGCCAATGGGTCTGCCAATTCTTTTGGGAGCCATTTTGGGAAATTAATAAAGCGTGATGTCAAGGCGTTTCAAGGGCCTGTTCGTGCGTACGTCGTGCCTGAAGACGTTGGTACTTTAAAAGCCAATATAAATCTGACCAGTCCCGGGGCTTCAGCCGCTGATATTAACCAGAGGATCTACAATCAGCTTCAGCTGAATTTGTCCCTTGGTACAAGTAAAACCGGCCCTAAAGGAATTAGCGGCTCTCGGTCTGGAAAGGAAATACCCTTTTATTATCGCCCAGTAAAGTTTAAGGCAAGCTAAAACATGATCAGCCCCTTCGTCACAGCGAGAGGGCTGTCAGTTCTGATAAAGGCCCCTTACTCCCGAATCATCTCCCGTACTGTGGCCGTTAATAAATCAAACGTAAACGGCTTGGTGATCAACTGCATGCCAGGGTCCAGGAACCCTCCACGCACCGCCGCATGCTCGGCATACCCGGTAATGAACAACACCTTGAGTTCAGGGCGAATTTGCCGGCCGATTTCCGCTAATTGCCGGCCATTCATACCGGGTAACCCGACATCGCTGATCATCAGGTCAATGCGCTGCTCGGACTCAATGATCGGCACCGCCGTATTCGCGTCTGCGGCTTCGACGAACCCATAACCCAGCTCTTTGAGCACGGCGCTGACCAGCACCCGAACCGCGGGGTCATCCTCGACGATCAACACCGTTTCCCCTGCATTGGCAAACGGCAGCAATGTCGGGTTGAGCGGCTCCTGGGCTTGGGGCTCGCCGATAAAACGCGGCAAGAACAAGCTGACCGTGGTGCCTTTGTTGACTTCGCTGTGGATGGTCACATGCCCACGAGACTGACGAGCGAAGCCGTAGATCATTGACAACCCCAGCCCCGTGCCCTGGCCGATGGGTTTAGTGGTGAAAAAAGGATCGAACACGCGGCCCATCAAGTGCTGCGGTATGCCGCAACCGTTGTCGCTGACACTCAGCTCTACGTAATCGCCCGGTGTCAGGGTGCCGTAGGCGGCAGTGAAGACGCTGTCGAGGTGGCGGTTGGTGGTTTCCACCGTGAGCGTGCCACCGGTGGGCATGGCGTCGCGCGCGTTGATCACCAGGTTGAGCAGGGCGCTTTCGAGCTGGTTCGGGTCGGCTTCGGCCGTCCACAAGGCGTCGCTCAAGCGCATGTCCAGGCTGATGCTTTCGTTGATGCTGCGTTGCAACAATTCGCCCATGGCCGCGACCAACTGGTTGATCTGCACGGGTTTGGAGTCCAGCGATTGTCGACGGGAGAACGCCAACAGTCTGTGGGTGAGGCTGGCCGCGCGGTTGGCGGAGGTCACGCCCAGGTCGATCAGGCCGTCCAGGTCATCCAATTTGCCTCGCGCCACACGTCGGCGCAGCAGTTCCAGGCTCCCAATAATGCCGGTGAGCATGTTGTTGAAGTCATGGGCGATACCGCCGGTCAACTGGCCAACGGCTTCCATTTTCTGCGACTGACGCAGGGCTTCTTCGTTGTGGCGCAGTTGGGCGGTGCGTTCTTCCACTTGCTGCTCGAGGGTTTCCAGGGTGCGCTGCAGCCGCAGCTCGCTCTCGCTCAAGTCAATCAAGCGGTCCCGCGCCTCGTACTGGCGCCGCCGACCGCGCAGGGCGGCGCTGACCAGGCTGATCAGGGTGATGGGATGGAATGGCCGCTCCAGAAACGTGACGTTACCCAGCAAGCCGCTCAGTCGGGTCGAACCGTTCTGCTCTTTGCCGCCATGCTGGGTCATCAGCACGATCGGCAGGTCGGACCAGGCCGGCTGCTGATGCAACAACTCAAGTAACGGCTCCAGGTCGACGCCACGCAGCGCCTCAGCCGCAATGATGAGCAGGCCGGCGCCTTGGGTCAGCTCTTCGCACAGGGCGGCCAGGCTATTGGCGACGATCCCGCTGTAGCCGGCTTCGTTTAGCATCATCAGCGCCAATGAGCCGTCGCGGCCCATGGGCGCCAGCACGATGGCGCGCTCGGAGACAGGAGAAAGGGCCGGCACTAGCCCTCATCCTTGAGCAGGGGGGAGCCGGCGCCCATATAGGTCGGAATGCCGCGCAGCACACCCTGGAAGTTATCCAGGGGCACACCCACCGTCATGCCGCGGCTGCCGATGCGGTATTCGCGGATAGTCGACTCATGTGAGCCGGTTCTCTTCTTGATGATCGAAATGGCCCGGCGAACTTTGCCCAGAGCCTCGAAATAACGCAGCAGGATTACGGTGTCAGCCAGGTAGGTGATGTCGACTGGCGTCTGCATGTCGCCGACCAGGCCGTGCTGGGCCACCGTCATGAAGGTGGCAGCCCCGCGGCGGTTGAGGTACAGCAACAGTTCATGCATATGCAGGATCAGCGCGTTCTCTTCGGGCATGGCGGCCTGGTAGCCGTTGATACTGTCGATGACCACCGTCTTGATGCCGCGCTCGTCCACGCAACGGCGCACCCGGTGCGAAAATTCGCCGGGGGAGAGTTCGGCGGCGTCGACCTGCTCGATCAGCAGGTTGCCGGTGTCTCGCAACGCGGCGAGGTCGATGCCCATGTTCTTCATACGCTCGAACAGCAGGCCCAGTTCTTCATCGAAGATAAACAGCGCAGCCTTTTCGCCACGGGCCACGGCAGCAGCGGCGAAGATCATCGAGATCAGCGACTTGCCGGTACCGGCCGGGCCGAGAATCAGGCTGCTGGAGCCGGTCTCGATTCCCCCGCCGAGCAGAGAATCCAATTCCTCGATACCGCTGCTCAAGGTTTGACGGTTGTAACCGCCTCGATGCTCAGCCGCCACCAGGCGCGGGAATACGTGAATGCCGTCGCCCATGATGGTGAAGTCGTGAAAGCCGCCACGGTATTTCTGGCCCCGGTATTTCACCACCCGGATGCGACGACGCTCGGCACCGTAGTTGGGCGTCAGTTCCTCCAGGCGAATTACCCCGTGGGCCACGCTGTGCACGGTCTTATCCAGGGACTCGGTGGTCAGGTCGTCCAGCAGTAATACGGTGGCGTCATAGCGCACGAAGTAGTGCTTGATCGCCAGGATCTGCCGGCGATAGCGCAAGGAGCTTTGCGCCAACAGGCGGATCTCCGACAGGCTGTCGACCACCACGCGGGTCGGCTTGACCCGTTCCACCACTTCAAAGATCTGGCGGGTGGCTTCGCCCAGTTCCAGGTCGGAGGAGTACAGCAGGCTTTGCTGGTGTTCGGCGTTGAGCAAGCTTTCGGGCGGGGTCAGTTCGAAAATATGAATATGGTCATCGAGGTCCCAGCCATGGGATTTGGCGCCCTGGCGCAATTCGTGCTCGGTTTCGGACAGGGTGATATACAAGCAACGTTCGCCGTTTTGCGCGCCGGCCTGCAAAAAGTGCAGGGCCACGGTGGTTTTACCGGTGCCGGGTTCGCCCTCAAGCAAAAACACGTGGCTGCGCGATAGCCCGCCGGCAAGAATGTCATCAAGACCTTCGATGCCGGTGGCCGCCTTTTCACTCAACAGCTGATTGGATGTACTCAAGAAGTGCCCTCAGGTCACGTACAAGTAGAGGGGCGCGCCGACTCGGACGCGCCATATTCACTTGACCGTAGTGGCACGTAGCGGTTCAACGTTTTGTAAGAATTACAGGCCCTGCTGTAACGCCGGATCATCCGGGTTCTGTTGCTCCAGTTGGGCGAGCAGCACCTGGACGTTCTGCAACTGCCCGGTCTCTTTCCAGTAGTTGACCAGCAACACGCGGGCTTTGCGGTTGGCGGGATCACGCTGGACGATTTCTTCCAACTGGCGCTGGGCCGCCTCTACTTCGTCCTGGTCGTGCAGGGTCGTGGCCAGGTCGTAGCGATAATCCGGGTTGTCCGGCTCAAGCTCCACCGCCTTGGAGAGGCCGAGCAGGGCGTAGGGGCGCTCGCCATGGTGCAGCAGCCACATGCCTAATGCATGTTGCAGGTAGGCCGATTCCGGATGAGCCGCCAGTTGCCGGGCCAACAGTTGGCGCGAGTCGTCGGTCTTGCCTTGTTTGTCCAGTAGTTCGATTTGCGATACCACCGCTTGCAGGTTGTCCGGCTGCAAACGCATTGCCTGCTCCAGGGCGTTTTGCGCCTCCGGCAGCAGGGCACTGTGGATGTACAGGCGCGCCAATTGAATCCAGCCTTCGGCGGTTTCGGGTTGGGCCTTGAGGGTTTTCACGAATTCGTCGAGCACCTGCTGCAGCGGGCCAAAGTACAGGCCCAGGGTGTCGGGAGACAGGCCGAGCAAGGCGTTGGCGGCGGCAAAGCGCACCGACTGTTCGGGATCATCCAGCACCGGGCCGAGCAGCAGGGTGCGTTGGCCGGTGGGCACCAGGCCGACGATGCTGTGAATCGCGGCTTCGCGCACCAGCGCCGATTCATTGGCCAGGTCTTTATCGGCCAACTTCAGCGCCTGGGGGCTGGGGTAATTGGGTAATTCAGCATGCAAGGCGGCGCGGCGTTCGGGCGACAGGTCTGGCCGGCCCAGTTGTTGGTACAACACACGTGCGGCGCCGGGCTCGCCGTTATGCGCTTGCTTCAAGGCCTTGGAGTAGCCATGGGCGATGGCCGGGGGTACGGCCACTGTCGGGGTGCGGGAGAAAAACCAGATGATCAGTACGATCAGCAACAGGGCGCACAGGCCGATGATGGAGTAACGGCGTGACTTTGACATGCAGGCGTCCGAAAGCTTGGGCAGCAAAGTTCCAAGCTTCGGTCAGTGCGAGGCGAGTGTCAAACCCGCGTCAGGTCAGCACGTAGTCCGCTGGTTCCAACGCAGGCGGCAGGTTGACTTCACCCAGGGCTGCGAGAATCTCACGCTCCAATGTCCGCAGGATGGCGTCACACGGCAAGTCGTTTTCGTCGAAGCCGAAAGGGTCCTCCAATTCGTCGCCAATCGCATCCAGGCCAAAGAAGGTGTAGCTGACAATCGCAGTGAACACCGGCGTCAACCAGCCCAGTGGCTCGGCCATGGCGAACGGCAGCAGGATGCAGAACAGGTAGATGGTGCGGTGCAACAGCAGGGTGTAGGGGAAGGGCAGTGGCGTGGTCTTGATCCGCTCACACGCCGCCTGCACCTGGCTCAGGCTGACCAACCGGCTTTCCAGCTGGGTGTAGCGCCATTCGCTGATCACACCCTGTTGGGCCAGGACCGAAAAGCGCGCACCGACCGTTTGCAGCACGCTGTCCGACAGGTTGGGGTGGCCCGCTGGCACGCTGATCCAAGGGTGTATCGCCCGGGCTTGATCTTCATGACGCAAATGCGCGACCAAACCATGGGCAAAACCGCATAGGCCGCGCAGCAGGCCAGCACGCTCGGCGTTGTCCCCCAGCACCTGGGTCTCGCGAATCAGCGAACGCACGTCAATGACCATTTGCCCCAGTTGCTTACGCCCCTCCCACCAACGGTCGTAGCAGGCGTTGTTGCGAAAACTCATGAAGATCGACAGCGACAGGCCCAGCAAGGTGAAGGGCGTAGCGTTGACCTTGGAAAAATAGGCGGGGTGCAGGGTTTCCACCAGCACGATGACCGAGGCCAACAGCGTGACCAGCAGGCTGCGCCAGGCAATGCGCTTGGCAATGGAGCCTTTGAGGGAGAACAGGATACCCAGGACGTTGGGTTTGGGGCGAACGATCATGGCGGGCTTCTGTGGCGGTGCAGATCATCAGGGTAGAAGCTGGCACCCGGAGCGTCCAATCACTTGGATCGACCGCCTGATCAGTCGACTCAATGACTGACGTGGGAGCCGGCAGTACATAACCCTGTGGGAGCGGGCTTGCTCGCGAAGGCGGTGGGTCAGTCAGCCTCGATGTTTGCTGGGCCGACGCCTTCGCGAGCAAGCCCGCTCCCACAGAAAAGCGAAAAAGCCCCCCCGCGTTTTACTATGGACTGGCCAAACCAGTCAGCCAAGTTGAAAGCTTTGACCATTGCCGCTGCGCCGCTCTGGAGCGACTATTTCAGCGGTTTTATCGAGTTGAAAATGTCCTGAAAATAAAAACACAGAAGGATAGAAAGCGATGCGTGAGTATTTGGCTGCCACCAACGAGTTTGATTACCAGCACACCGTCGACGCCGCACTGGCCGGCAATCTGCAAGCGCTCAATGCCTGTGTGGAGTGTTGTGACCGTCACGCGCTGCCGGGGCGTATCGCGTTGTTCTGGGAAGGCAAGGACGGGCGTAGCGCTACCTCGACCTTCACCGAACTGCAGGAGCAGGCCGCACGTTTTGCCAACTTCCTGCTGGCCCGAGGCGTCAAGCGCGGTGACAAGGTGGCGGGCCTGCTGCCGCGTACCGCCGAATTGCTGGTGGTGGTGTTGGCGACGTGGCGCATCGGCGCGGTCTATCAGCCACTGTTTACCGCGTTCGGTCCCAAGGCGATTGAACACCGCTTGAACAGTTCCGGCGCAGCGCTGGTGGTCACCGATGCAGTGAACCGCCCCAAGTTGGCTGAGGTCGCCGACTGCCCGACCATCGTCACGGTCGCCGGGGCCAAGGGTGAAGGCATCGTACGTGGCGATTACAGCTTCTGGGCCGAACTGCCCCATTACTCTTCTCACTGCGAGCCGGTGCTACTGGGCGCAGAGGAGCCGTTCCTGCTGATGTTCACCTCGGGCACCACCGGCCCGTCCAAGGCGCTGTCGGTGCCGCTCAAGGCCATCGTCGCGTTCCAGGGCTATATGCGCGACGCCGTGGACTTGCGCCCCGAAGACGCGTTCTGGAACGTCGCTGACCCTGGCTGGGCCTATGGCATCTATTTCGGCGTGACCGGGCCGTTGTCCATGGGGCACCCGATCACCTTCTACGATGGCCCGTTCACCCTGGAAAGCACCTGCCGGGTGATCAATAAATACGCAATCACCAACCTGACCGGTTCGCCCACTGCGTATCGCCTGCTGATTGCCGGTGGCGAACAGTTCGCGCGTTCGATCAAGGGCAAGCTGCGCATCGTCAGCAGCGCCGGCGAGCCGTTGAACCCGGAGGTGATTCGCTGGTTCGCCGACAACCTGGGCGTGACCATCCACGACCATTACGGCCAGACCGAACTGGGTATGGTGCTGTGCAACCACCACGGCCTGGCGCATACGGTGCACGTGGGTTCGGCGGGTTTTGCCTCGCCAGGGCATCGCATCGTGGTGCTGAATGACGACCATCAAGAGCTGCCGGCCGGCCAGCCCGGCATCCTGGCCATCGACCGCGAGCAATCGCCCATGTGCTGGTTCGCCGGATACGACGGCGTGAAAACCAAGGCGTTCGTTGGCAAGTACTACCTCAGCGGCGACACCGTGGAGCTGAACCCGGACGGCAGCATCAGCTTTGTCGGGCGCAGTGACGACGTGATCACTACATCCGGCTATCGCGTGGGCCCCTTCGATGTGGAAAGTGCGTTGGTGGAGCACCCGGCGGTGGTCGAGGCGGCGGTGGTCGGCAAGCCTTGCCCGGAGCGCACCGAGCTGGTCAAAGCCTTTGTGGTGATCAGCGAGCAATACCGCGCCACCCCCGAGCTGGCCGAAGAGCTGCGCCTGCATGTGCGCCAGCGCCTGGCCGCCCATGCGTACCCACGGGAAATCGAATTTGTCAGCGACTTGCCCAAGACCCCGAGCGGCAAGCTGCAACGCTTTATTTTGCGCAATCAGGAAATAGCCAAGGCCCAGGCGGCCGTGGCGTGATCTCTTTAAAAGGAAACAACGATGCAGATTGAAAACAAGGTATTCCTGGTCAGCGGCGGCGCGTCGGGCCTCGGCGCGGCCACCGCTGAAATGCTGATCGCCGCGGGTGCCAAGGTGATGCTGGTGGACTTGAACGCCGACGCCGTGGCCGCCAAGGCCCAGCAACTGGGCGACACTGCCCGCAGTGCCGTGGCGGACATCAGCCAGGAAGCCGCTGCAGAAGCGGCGGTGAAGGCAGCGGTCGAAGCCTTTGGTGGCTTGCATGGCCTGGTCAACTGCGCGGGTGTGGTGCGCGGCGAGAAGATCCTCGGCAAGAATGGCCCGCATGGCCTGGCAAACTTCGCCCAGGTGATCAACGTCAACCTGATCGGCAGCTTCAACCTGCTGCGTCTGGCCGCTGCGGCGATCGCTGAAACCGAGGCGAATGCCGACGGCGAGCGTGGCGTGATCATCAATACCGCCTCGGTGGCGGCGTTCGATGGGCAGATAGGCCAGGCTGCGTATGCCGCCTCCAAGGGCGCGATTGCCAGCCTCACCTTGCCTGCCGCACGGGAACTGGCGCGCTTTGGCATCCGCGTGATGACCATCGCACCGGGCATTTTCGAAACCCCAATGATGGCCGGCATGACCCCAGAGGTGCGTGAGTCCCTGGCTGCCGGCGTGCCGTTCCCGCCGCGCCTGGGCAAACCCGCCGAATATGCCGCGCTGGTACGCCACATCATTGAAAACAGCATGCTCAATGGCGAAGTGATCCGTCTCGACGGTGCCTTGCGCATGGCCGCCAAATAAGGAGCAATGGCTATGAACGACCCTATTGTGATTGTCAGCGCTGTGCGCACGCCCATGGGCGGGTTTCAGGGCGACCTCAAAAGCCTGACCGCGCCGCAACTGGGCGCTGCCGCCATTCGTGCGGCGGTCGAGCGCGCCGGTATCGCCACCGATGCCGTCGACGAAGTGCTGTTTGGCTGCGTGCTGCCCGCCGGGCTTGGGCAAGCGCCTGCTCGCCAGGCCGCCCTGGGAGCCGGGCTGGATAAGGGCACGCGCTGCACCACCCTCAACAAAATGTGCGGCTCCGGCATGGAAGCGACGATTCTGGCCCACGATTCGCTGCGCGCTGGCAGCGTTGATGTGGTGATCGCGGGGGGCATGGAAAGCATGTCCAACGCCCCGTACCTGTTGGACCGCGCGCGCAGCGGCTACCGCATGGGCCACGGCAAGGTGCTTGATCATATGTTCCTCGACGGCCTCGAAGACGCCTACGACAAGGGGCGCCTGATGGGCACCTTTGCCGAGGACTGCGCCGAGCACAATGGTTTTACCCGTGAGGCCCAGGACGCGTTTGCCATCGCCTCCCTGACCCGCGCGCAGGAGGCCATCACCCACGGCAGCTTTGCCAGCGAAATCGTCCCGGTGCAGGTCACCGTGGGCAAGGAGCAAAAAACCATCCTCCATGATGAACAACCGCCGAAAGCCAAGCTGGACAAGATCGCCAGCCTTAAACCGGCGTTCCGTGACGGCGGTACAGTGACAGCAGCCAACTCCAGCTCGATCTCCGATGGCGCGGCGGCGTTGTTGCTAATGCGTGAGTCCGAGGCGCTCAAGCGTGGCCTCAAGCCCTTGGCGGTGATCCATGGGCACGCCGCGTTTGCCGATGAGCCTGGGCTGTTTCCGGTGGCGCCGGTGGGGGCGATCCGTAAGCTGATGAGCAAGACCGGCTGGAGCCTCGACGAGGTGGACCTGTTCGAAATCAACGAAGCCTTCGCCGTGGTCAGCCTGGTGACCATGAGCAAGCTGGAGATTCCCCACGACAAGGTCAACGTGCATGGCGGTGCCTGCGCACTGGGCCACCCCATTGGTGCCTCTGGCGCACGTATCCTGGTGACATTGCTCGCGGCCCTGCGCCAGAAGGGGCTCAAGCGTGGCGTCGCAGCCATTTGCATTGGCGGTGGTGAAGCCACGGCGATGGCCGTTGAATGCCTGTATTGAGGATGACCTATGTTGCCCAATGACGAACAACTGCAAATCAGCGACGCCGCCCGGCAATTTGCCCAGGAACGTTTGAAACCCTTCGCCGCCGAGTGGGACCGCGAGCATCGCTTTCCCAAGGAGGCCATCGCGGAAATGGCCGAACTGGGCTTTTTCGGCATGCTGGTGCCAGAGCAGTGGGGCGGTTGCGACACCGGCTACCTGGCCTACGCCATGGCCCTGGAAGAAATCGCCGCGGGCGACGGTGCGTGCTCCACGATCATGAGCGTGCACAACTCGGTGGGTTGCGTGCCGATCCTCAAATTTGGCAATGACCAGCAGAAAGAGCAGTTCCTCATGCCCTTGGCCAGCGGCGCTATGCTGGGTGCTTTTGCGCTGACCGAACCCCAGGCCGGCTCCGATGCCAGCAGCCTGAAAACCCGTGCACGCCTTGAAGGCGACCACTATGTACTCAACGGCTGCAAACAGTTCATCACCTCCGGGCAAAACGCCGGGATTGTGATTGTGTTTGCAGTCACCGACCCTACTGCGGGCAAGCGTGGGATCAGCGCGTTTATCGTGCCCACCAATTCGCCCGGTTACACCGTGGCGCGGGTGGAAGACAAGCTGGGGCAGCATGCCTCGGACACTTGCCAGATCCTGTTTGAAGACGTGAAAGTGCCGGTGGCCAACCGCCTGGGCGAGGAGGGCGAAGGTTATAAAATTGCCCTGGCCAACCTGGAAGGTGGCCGCGTGGGCATCGCGTCCCAGTCGGTGGGCATGGCCCGCGCCGCCTTCGAAGCGGCCCGCGACTATGCCCGTGAACGTGAAAGCTTTGGCAAGCCGCTGATCGAACACCAAGCCGTCGCCTTTCGCCTGGCCGACATGGCCACCCAGATCGCCGTCGCCCGGCAGATGGTGCATTACGCCGCTGCCCTGCGTGACAGCGGCAAACCAGCGCTGGTGGAGGCGTCCATGGCCAAGCTGTTTGCCTCGGAAATGGCCGAGAAAGTCTGCTCGGCCGCCTTGCAAACCTTGGGCGGTTACGGTTACCTGAACGACTTCCCCCTGGAGCGGATCTACCGTGATGTGCGGGTCTGCCAGATTTACGAAGGCACCAGCGATATTCAACGCATGGTCATCTCACGCAATCTTTAAGGAGCCGAGACATGAGTTACGAAACCATCCTGCTTGACGTTCAGGGCCGTGTCGGGCTGATCACGCTTAACCGCCCCAGCGCACTGAACGCCTTGAATGCACAACTGGTCAGCGAGCTGAACCAGGCGCTGGACAGCCTGGAAGCCAACCCGGAAATTGGCTGCATCGTGCTGACTGGCTCGAAAAAAGCCTTCGCGGCCGGTGCCGACATCAAGGAAATGGCCGAGCTGACCTACCCGCAGATCTATATGGATGACCTGTTCAGCGACAGCGACCGCGTGGCCAACCGCCGCAAACCGATCATTGCCGCCGTGAATGGTTTCGCCCTGGGCGGCGGCTGTGAACTGGCCTTGATGTGCGACTTTATCCTTGCCGGCGACACCGCCAAGTTTGGCCAGCCGGAAATCAACCTGGGCGTGCTGCCGGGCATGGGCGGCACCCAGCGCCTGACCCGTGCGGTGGGCAAGGCCAAGGCCATGGAGATGTGCCTGACCGGGCGTTTTATCGACGCGGTAGAGGCCGAGCGCTGCGGGGTTGTGGCGCGCATCGTGCCCGCCGATGAACTGCTGGAGGAAGCGCTGAAGGTGGCTACCCTGATCGCCGGTAAATCTGTGCCGATCAGCATGATGGTCAAGGAAAGCGTGAACCGTGCGTTTGAAGTCAGCCTGTCTGAAGGCGTGCGTTTTGAGCGTCGGGTGTTTCATGCGGCGTTTGCGACCCAGGACCAGAAGGAAGGCATGGCCGCGTTTGTGGCCAAGCGGGCGCCGGAATTTAAGGATAAGTAACCTGGTGGGGGGGTGGCCTCCCAGCCGGCGCCTATCTACCTGACACCCCAACGATCCAACTGTGGGAGCTGGCTTGCCTGCGATGACGGCCTGCCAGCCGACACCTATCTACCTGATACCCCCGCAATCCAACTGTGGGAGCGGGCTTGCTCGCGAAGGCGGCCTGACAGTCAACACAGTTGGATTGTGTACATATCCATTGCTGCGGTAACGGCTACTTAGGGTTCCGCCCTGACGGCGGCTCACTTTTGAGAAGCGCAAAAGTAAGCAAAACGCTCTTGCCCCACCACTCGGCACCTCGCCTAGGCTCGGTGTGCCCGTAATCCGCCAGTGATTTGGGGGGCCGCCGCCACGCGCCATCCATGGCGCGGGGCGGCTAAACCGGCATCCCTGCCGGTTTACCCCCCAAATCCCTGTCGAATTCCGGCCAGCGTGGTTTGATGGGGCGCCCAAGATCAAGAGCAGATCAAGAGCGGCTCGCTTCGCATCGTGGTTAGCGTTGATCGGTACCCTGATGTACCGAGGTGTCTGCATCGCAGGCAAGCCATAATGCCAGACGGTCAAGGCATTTTTGTAGGAGCGAGCTTGCTCGCGAAAAGCGCACAGACGCCGCGGTCAGTCAGCAAGCACGCGTTATCGCTGACGTTTTTCGCGAGCAAGCTCGCTCCTACAGAAGGCGATGGTGTGGTGTCCGTCAGAGCTGGTAGTTTTTCAACTCCCTGGCAATCACCATCCGCTGAATCTCGCTGGTGCCTTCGTAAATCTGCGTGATCCGTGCATCCCGGTAGTAGCGCTCCACCGGGTAATCCTCCAAATACCCATACCCACCATGGATCTGCATTGCCTTGGAGCAGACCCGTTCGGCCATTTCCGAGGCGAACAGCTTGGCCTGGGAGGCTTCGGACAAGCAGGGTTTGCCGGCGGTGCGCAGGCGTGCGGCGTGGAGGATCAGCAGGCGCGCAGCGTTGAGTTGGGTTTGCATGTCAGCCAGCAGGTTGGCCACGCTCTGGTGTTCGATGATTGCCTTGTCGAACTGCACCCGATCACGGGCGTAGGCCAGCGCGGCTTCAAACGCGGCGCGGGCAATGCCCAGGGCCTGGGCGGCGATGCCGATGCGTCCGCCTTCCAGGTTGGAGAGGGCGATGGCCAGGCCCTTGCCGCGCTCACCCAGCAGGTTGGCTTCAGGAACCTTGCATTGGTTGAGCGTGACGGCGCAGGTGTCTGACGCACGGATGCCCATCTTGTGCTCGGTGCGGTCGACCACGAAACCTGGGGTATCAGTCGGTACCAGGAACGCCGAAATGCCTTTCTTGCCCAGTTCCGGGTCGGTCACGGCGAACACGATGGCCAGCTTGGCGCGCTTGCCATTGCTGACGAACTGCTTGGCGCCATTGATGACCCATTGCCCGTCACGCAACTCGGCACGGGTGCGCAGGTTATGGGCTTCGGAGCCGGCCTGGGGTTCGGTCAGGCAGAAGCAACCGATGGCCTGGCCGCTGGCGAGTTCGGCCAGCCAGGTGTGTTTCTGTTCGGTTGTGCCGTAGTTGAGAATCGGCCCGCAACCCACTGAATTATGGATACTCATGAGCGCGCCCGTAGCAGCGTCGCCGGCGGAGATTTCCTCCACGGCCAGGGCGTAGGCGACGTAATCGACATAGGTGCCGCCCCATTCTTCCGGTACCACCATGCCCAGCAGGCCCAGCTCGCCCATCTTCGCCACCAGGGCGTCGTCGATCCAGCCGGCTTTCTCCCAGGCTTGGGCATGGGGCGCGATTTCGCCCCGGGCAAAATCTCGCGCCATGTCGCGGATCATCACTTGTTCTTCAGTGTATTCAAGATCTTGCATGGTTTATTTCCCAATCTGCACGAAGTCGCGGAAGAAGCTCTCGACATGGCTGGCATTCAGCGCATGGAGGGTGGGTGGGTTCCACTTCGGAGTCTTGTCCTTGTCGATGATCAGGGCGCGAACCCCTTCGATCAGGTCGCCGCGTTCGAACCACTGGCGGTCCAGGTGCAGTTCGAGGGCAAAGCACTGTTCCAGTGGCAAGTGGCGGCCGCGGCGCAGCATCTCCAGGGTCACGGCCATGGCCAGGGGCGAGCGGGTCTGCATGAGGTTGGCGGTGGTCAGCGCCCAGTCATGGCTATCGGCCACGGTCACTTGTTGCAGTTGCTCGACGATGCTGGGCACGTCCGGCAACCCGAAAAAGTGGTCAATGGCCGGGCGCAAGGCCGCCAACGGGGCGTCGGGCAATTGCTGCACGGCGAGCTTGGCGAGTGCGCCTTGCAAGTCCTTGAGCGGCGAGTCGTGCCATTGCAGGCCGTCGAGTTTCTGGTCCAGCTCAACCAGCTTGGCGCTGTCGATGTACCAGTCTGCCAGCCCGCAATACAAGGCATCCGCCGCGCGAATCTGCACCCCGGTCACCCCAAGGTAGGTGCCCAGCTCGCCAGCAATACGCGAGAGAAAATAGCTGCCACCTACATCCGGGAAGTACCCGATGGCCACTTCCGGCATCGCCAGGCGGCTGCGTTCGGTGACCACCCGCAGGTCCGCGCCTTGCACCAGGCCCATGCCACCGCCGAGGACGAAGCCGTCCATCAATGCCAGTACGGGTTTACGGTAGTGGTGAATGGCCAGGTCGAGGGCATATTCCTCGACGAAGAAATCCTGGTGCAGGGTGTCGCCTTGCTTGAAGCTGTCGTACAGCGAACGGATGTCGCCGCCAGCGCAAAAGGCTTTCTCGCCGGCGCCGCGCAGTACCACGGCGTAGATCTCGGGGTCATCGGCCCAGGCCTGCAAGTGCGCGGCCAACTGGCGGACCATGTCCAGGGTGATGGCGTTCAGGCCGGCGGGCCGATTGAGGGTGAGGTGGCCGATGTGGTTACGCACCTGTGCCAGAACAGCGTCCTGCTGGACCTCGGCGTGGCTTGCTTGGGATGAAACCTGAGCAGTCATCTCTAACTCCCTGCTTTTATTGTCTTTATCAAGATGTTCGCGGGTGAACTCTCTTGTGATCGTACCAGTGCAAATTTGCCCCGTACAACCCGGAATCGTGCAGGTCGTTGTTGCATTTATGCAGTGCCGGTCAAACCACCCGGCTGGCCAGAACCTCGCCGATACTGCGACGCCGTGCATGGCCCTCGGCGGCGTGGATCAGTTGCTCCAGCTCTGTCGGTTCGACGTCGTAGAACTGTTCCATCTCGGCCAGCGCCAGCTTGAGGTCAGCTGCCGTGATGCTCGGCTCGCTGACGGCGGTGGCAGTGCCCAGGATAACCGGTGCAGGCTCGGCAAGCCCCTTGGGGTAACGTGTGCGCGTGGCATTGTTATAGGCCAACGCGCAGGCGAGCAGGGCGCCAGCGCCGAGCATCACCGGCGCCAATTCGTACCAGCCAAGGGCGACAGATGCCGGATCGGCCAGCACCAGGGTCATGGCCAGGCCACCGGCCGGCGGGTGCAGGCAGCGTAGCCAGCAGATGAGGACCACGGTCATACCCGCCGCCAGGCACGCGCTGCCCAAGGTGCGCCCCAGGACGCGGGCGACCAGCAACGCGACGACGCCTGCACACAGGTAACTGCCGATGATCGACCAGGGTTGGGCCAGCGCCCCCGAGGACACGGCAAACAACAGCACCGCCGAGGCACCCAGAGGGCCGAGCAGGTGCAGGGCCACCTCCATGCCGAATACTTGGGCACAAGCCCAGACACTCAATAGCGTGCCCAGGGCCATGCCGATGGCTGCACGGCTCCATTCGGCGGGACGGGTGTTGATTGCAGCGGGTAACCAGCGAGCGAGCATTGAAAGACGGTCCATAAACGGCGGGCGAAAAAAAAGGCCTGCCTGGTTTCCCGGAACAGCCCTTTGAAGGTTCCAACATTGGGGGAAGGAACCTGTGCAGTGTGCCGCGCTTGATCCAGGGGCGCTACTGCATATTAATGAAGGTTAAATACAAAAAAAATGCAGTTAAAAGGCGTCGCCGTAGGTGATCGGCCCGCTGGCTGTGGCCGTCGTTGGGTTGATCTTGCCCAGCACGCGACTGTGGGTTTCTTCATTGAACAGGCGCTCTTGCAGGTCTTCGCGCAGCCTGGGATCGTCGGCCAGCGGCCCCTTCAACGCCACCAGTGCGTCACGCAACGCCATCAAACGATCAAGCCTGGGTAAAGGTACGGTTAACAGGTCATCTCGCACGGCATTGTCCTCTCAATGAAGTAAGCCATCGCGCGCGGGCAGCCTACAACGTCCTTGTTGTTGTGAAGTGCCCTGACCCAAGCGCTACAGGTTGGTCCTGACGGTCGGGTGGTAGATAGTGAGTGCACGTGGCAGCGAGTCTACAGTTGGGCTCCGAGCACCGGAAGGGAAAGTGCACCAGCCATTACGCAAACAAATGTAGGCACTTTCTTGGTACCTATGATGAAAGCCGCCCACTCGTTGAGCAGTGGGCGTTCTTTCTTACAATGCAGCCAGAAAAGCACTCAGGGCGTCGAGGTTTTTGCCAAATGCAGCAACACATAGGGGGTTTTGTCGAACGCTGCCGTGAGCGTCGGCGCGATTGAGCGCAGGCGCGGATCGTCCAGCGCCTGGAAGTCGGCCTGGCTCATCACTATCCATGCCGGCGCCTGGACGGGTTTCAATTCGGCGGGCAGTTGAGTAAACAACGGCACCTTGTCGCAATCGAAGTTGACCATGAACTTGATGGCTTTCGCGTCTTTGCCCAGTGCATGCAACACCAGTGGCGCCGGTTGCTGCTGAACGTGCGCCTTGACGGCGAGGCTGAAGGTGCGAGTGTCGTACACCTGACGTTCCAGGGGTTCGACCACCATGATGTAGGTGCTCCACAGGGCGAGTACGGCGGCCAAGGCGGGCCCATAGGTTCGCAGCCGCGAGCGGAACAATGCCAGCAGCGCCAGCACCTGCAGCACACCAAGCACAACGAAGATCAACGCAAGGTCGGCCAGCGGCTCCGGGTAACGCCGCCGCGCCACTACCAGGCCAATGGCCAACAGGGTTGGCAACAGCGTCCAGATGCCCAGCATCAAGGCGCGCAGCCAGGCAAACAGTCGCCCTTGCGTGGCCTGGAAGGGGTACGCGGCAATGATCGCGGCCATCGGCAACATCGGCAGGATATAACGCGCTTTCTTGGCTTGAGGCACCGACAGGCCCAGCATCACCAGCACACCCGCTGCTGCGCAGTAGAGCACCAGCTTCAAGGCTGGGTCCGGCGCGCGTCGACCGCCCATCAGCACCGCCAGCAGCACTAACAATGCCAGTGGATAGGCCAGGGCGTAATTGCCCAGGGAGCTGGTGAAGTAATACAGCACGCCGCCGGAGCCTTCACTGCCATCCATGCGCCCCAGGAACTGCATGCGAATCACGTCATGCATAAAGCCTTCACCACCGCTGAGCTTGGCCAGCAGCAGCAACAGGCCGACGCACGCCGCCAGCAGCGCCAGTGCCAGCAGGCCGAAGCTGAACAGCTGGCGCCACTGGCGGTTGATCAGGTAGTAGCTGCACAACACGCCCGTAGGGATCACCAGGCCAATCGGGCCACGAATGGCAAACCCCAACAGCAGCAGCAAAAACACCCAATGCAGGCGCTTTGCAGCGGCGAAATGGTCATGGGCATAGCCCAGGTAGAACACCGCCAACGCCACGGCGGCGAGCATCTGATCCAGGGAGACTGCGCGGGTTTCGCTGATGAAGGTACTGCTGAGCAGCAGCATCGCAATGCTCAGCAGGCCCCAACGCGGCGAGTAGGGCGCGGTGAGGCGATAGACCAGCACCACGATCAGCGCCGACGCCACCGCCGTGGGCAGCCACGCCGTCAGGCTGGTGACCTGGCCCAAGGGCAACGACAGCAGCCACGTCAGCAGGGTCGACGTCGCCAGGTAATCGGCATACGGCTGGCCATAGGTGGTGGGGAAGAAGCTTGGCCCATGGCGCAGCATTTCCTGGGCAAACACCACGAAGCGCGAATCGAAGCCGATGATCGCCTGGTGCCAGTTGCCGGCGATAAACAGCACCAGCGCCAAGAGCCCAAGCCCCAGGGACTGGTGACGGATCGTTGCACGCTGCGCGGACGGTAAGGCGATGTTCACCTAGCAAGCGTCCTTGGCCTGTTCCACCCAGTTTTGCTGGGGGATCGGCAACTCGCAGGAGTCGCCGCGGCCGATGGGGAAGTACTTGAAGCCTTTGCGCGCCAGGCGTTCGCCGTCGTACAGGTTACGGCCGTCGAAGATCACCGGGGTTTTCAGGCGCTGGTGAATCAGGTCAAAGTCCGGCGCCTTGAATTGCTGCCACTCGGTGCACACGATCAACGCATCGGCGCCGCCCAAGGTGGACTCCGGGGTGCCCATCAGCATCAGGCGCGGGTCATCGCCGTAGATGCGTTGGGTTTCCTGCATGGCTTCCGGGTCGAAGGCGCGCACATTGGCGCCGGCGGCCCACAGCGCTTCCATCAGCACACGGCTGGGGGCGTCACGCATGTCATCGGTGTTGGGCTTGAAGGCCAGGCCCCACAGGGCGAACGTCTTGCCCTTGAGGTTGCCCTGGAAGAACGCGTTGATGCGCTCGAACAGCTTGCTCTTCTGGCGCTGGTTGATGGCTTCCACGGCTTCGAGCAGATCGCTGGAGCAGTTGGCCTGCTTGGCACTGTGGATCAGGGCGCGCATGTCTTTGGGGAAGCACGAGCCGCCATAACCGCAGCCGGGGTAGATAAAGTGGTAGCCGATGCGCGAGTCGGCACCGATGCCCAGGCGCACCGACTCAATGTCGGCGCCCAGGTGTTCGGCCAGCTCGGCGATCTGGTTGATGAAGCTGATCTTGGTGGCCAGCATGCAGTTGGCGGCGTACTTGGTCAGTTCGGCGCTGCGCAGGTCCATGAAGATGATGCGGTCGTGGTTGCGGTTGAAGGGCGCGTACAGGTCGCGCATCACGTCACGTACTTCTTCACGCTCACAGCCGATGATGATCCGGTCCGGGCGGCGGCAGTCGGCAACGGCGGAGCCTTCCTTGAGGAATTCCGGGTTGGAGACGATATCGAACTGCAGCTCACGGCCGGCGGCGCGCAGGTTATTGAGGATGTGGTCGCGCAATGTGTCGCCGGTGCCGACCGGTACCGTGGATTTCTCCACCAGGATCACCGGTGCCATGCGGTGGCGGGCAACCGCATCACCCACCGACAGTACGTATTTCAGGTCGGCCGAACCGTCTTCATCCGACGGCGTGCCCACAGCAATAAACAGCACTTCGCCGTGTTCGACGGCGAGTTTTTCGTCGTGGGTAAAGCGCAGGCGCCCGCTTTCCAGGTTGTCCTTGACCATGGCAGCCAGGCCCGGCTCGAAGATGGTCACATGACCTTTCTGCAGCGATTCGACCTTGTGCTTGTCAACGTCCATGCAAATGACATCGTGACCGACTTCGGCTAATACAGTGGCCTGAACCAGACCAACGTAACCACTACCAAATACACTGATTTTCATGGGGTATTCCTGGGACTTGAGGTGCTAGCACGACGAGAGTTGATAACCAGTACACCGAGGATGACCAAAGCCACCCCCAATGTTTTTGAAAGCGAGAAATTTTCGTTGAACACTGGCAGGCTGGCGGCCAGCAAATACACCAGCGCGTAGCTGATGCTGAGCAGCGAATAAGCGCGGCCCAGGGGTAAGTGCTTCAGTGCGCCGAGCCAGCACAGCATCGACAGTGCATAGGCGATGATCGCCAGGATCACCACGCCAAGGGCACCCAGGTCGATGCGGTTATCAGCAAAAGCGGCCAGCCATTCAGAGGGGAGGGGCAGGCGCGTCATGCTCCAGCGCATGCCCAGTTGGGCACCACTCACCAGGCCGACACTGCCCATGGCCAAGGCGAAACCCCGCACGCGACTCATACCTGACGCCCCAGCAAGACCACGCCGGCAATCACCAGCCCCACGCCCAGCCAGTGACGGCCATCAATGGGCTCGTGGAACACAAAGCGCGCCATCAGCGTGACCAGCACAAAATTCAGGCTGAGCATGGGGTAGGCAATGCCCACTTCCAGGCGCTGCAACACCAGCAGCCACACCAGCAAGCCCAGGCCCAGGCACACCAGCGCCGACCACAACCACGGCGAGCGCAGTTTCGATGCCCAGCCATCCGGCATGCCGCGCCAGCTTTCCACGGCAAACTTTTGCGAGACCTGGCCCATGCAAGTGAACAGGCAGGCCGTGAGCAGTAGCAGCAGGGTGATCATGGCGCGACCTGCGGGAAAATCAGGATCACGATCTTGCCCTGCGCATACCGTTTTCCGTCGGTGGGCAGCAGTGCGAGCTCTTCCTTTTCACCGGTGCTATTGACGCGCATCACCACGCCCACCGCGCCGGTACGACGGGTTTCGGCCATCCATGACTGGATGCGGTTACGGTCGACCAGGCGCGGCGCCGTGTCCTCGTAAGCCAGGCCGTACTTGACCTCACCCGAGGTGTTGTACAGCGTGATATCGGGGCGTTTGAGGCGCCAGGACAACGCCGAGGCGGCGCCCAGGTCGTTGCTCAGCAGGGCAACGCTGGGCTGCAACTCGTCGATGTGATCGATGATGAATTGGTCCGGGGTCTTGTTGTAAACCACCGAGTGGGGCAATGCGGCAGGCACCAGCAGCACCAGTAAGCCACTGCCGATCAGCGGCGCGGCCCACAATTTCAGCGGGCGTGCCGCTTGCAGCAGATTGACCACGATCCAACCGAACAAGAAGATGAACACCAGCACCAGGCTGAGGGTTTCCTCACCCGGTTCGTATACCGGCTTCTTCAACTGGAACCAGCTGAGGGCCAGCAATACCAGCACACCGATCGCCAGGTTCAACCAACCATTGATGCGCAGCACGCGGCCGCGGCCTAGAGCCAGTTTGTCGCTCAGGGCCGAGCCCATCAGCAAGGCCAGGGGCAACATGCACGGCATGATGTAGGAGGGCAGCTTGCCTTTGGCCAGGCTGAAAAAGGCCAGGGGCATCAACAACCACAGCAACAGGAACGCGGTTTTCGGCACGCGTCGTTGCAGCCAGGCCTGCTTAAGCGCGGACGGCAGAACGGCGACCCACGGCAGCGCGAACGCGACCAGCAGCGGCAAGTAATACCAGAAGGGTTCGGCGTGCTGGGCGTCTTCACCGGCAAAGCGTTGAATGTGCTCGTGCCAGAAAAAGAAATGCCAGTAGTCCGGCTCTTGCAGATGCACGGCCAGCGCCCACGGCAGGCTGACGGCAATCGCCACCACCACGGCAACAGGGCCAAACTTGCATAACTCGCCAAAACGTTTTTGCCAGACGGCGTAGGGCAGGGCGACCAGCACCGGCAGCAACCAGGCCAGGAAGCCCTTGGTCATGAAGCCCATGCCGCACGCCAGGCCCAGCAAGGCCCAGGACCACAAGCGCGCACGCCGTGTGGTGCTGTCGAAACAGAACCACAAGGCCACGCCCGTCAGGTTGACCCAGAAGGTGAACTGCGGGTCCAGGTTGGCATAGCCGCCCAGCGCGGCCACGCTGACGAAGCTCATGTAGAGCAGCGTGCTGACCAGGCTCTTTTGCGGGTCGTTCCACAACCGGCGAGACACCAGATACACCAGCAGAATGCTCAAGCCGGTACTCAAGGCCGAGGCAAACCGTACGCCGAACAGGTTCTGCCCGAAGATCGCCTGGCCCAGCGCGATCATCCAATAGCCTGCGGCGGGCTTCTCGAAGTAGCGAATGC
Organism: Pseudomonas sp. FJ2-5-13; assembly: GCF_029201605.1. Classification (NCBI taxonomy): domain Bacteria; kingdom Pseudomonadati; phylum Pseudomonadota; class Gammaproteobacteria; order Pseudomonadales; family Pseudomonadaceae; genus Pseudomonas; species Pseudomonas sp. FJ2-5-13. The sequence goes on along the minus strand of NZ_CP104045.1, from coordinate 2,973,767 downwards.
CCATGAAGTGCGGCGCGGCCCATTTGCCGGTCAGCAGCATTTCCTGGCTGATTTGCGCATAGCGGGTTTCATCGGGAATCCACAGGCCATGGGTGGCCAACGGCAGCAGGTAGAACACGGCGAACGCCAGCAGGAGCAGGGGCAACGCCCAGCGGCGGATCATGCCTGCTGCACTCCCAGCCAACCCTCGCGGCCGCTCAAGGCGCCGCGCACCAGCTGTTGCTGGGGCAGGGTGGTCACATCCGCAGGCAACAGCTCGCCCAAGGGTTTGAAATCAATGCCGCGCTGCCCGGCCTGGGCGAGCAACTGGCGAAAATCATTGGCCATCAGAATCCCTTCTACTTCTGCGTGGATCGTATAGACGTTCAGCTTTGACGCGCTGAACCGATCAAGAATGAAGCGGTTGAAATCGTTGGCAGCCACCACCGGCCCGACGACTTCGTCGAAGGTCGGCAGGTCTACCGGGATTTGTGGGGTGCCCGCGCTGCCATCGGCCAAGGTTGGTCGAAACAGGCTGGTGCCCCGGCAATCGCTGTTGTAGCGAAAGTTGAAGCTTTGCTTGGCTTGCACCACGCGCTCATCGGCACGCCAGCCGGCGGCCGCTGAACAGCCGACGCGCTCGCCGAGGATGTCGCTCAAGGTGTCTACGCCGCGTCGAATCTGCTCGACCAGCTGTGCCTCGCTCCAGCGCCCGGTGTTGGCCTGCCAGCCATGGTGGTCCCAGGCGTGCAGGCCGACTTCATGCCCGGCGGCCTTGGCCTGGCGCATCAAATGCCCCAGGTCGCGGCCAATCGGCTTGCCTGGCCAGGCGGTGCCGGCCAGCAAGATGTCCCAGCCATACAGGCCGGCAGCGTTGGAGCGCAGCATCTTCCACAGGAACTGCGGGCGGATCAGGCGCCACAAGTGGCGCCCCATGTTGTCCGGCCCGACACTGAAGAAGAACGTCGCTTTGACCCCAGCTTCGGCCAGGGAGTCGAGCAACCGTGGCACACCTTCACGGGTGCCGCGGTAGGTGTCGACGTCGATGCGAAGACCTGCCTGCATTACTTTTTGTCCGCAATTTCAAGCATGGCTTCACGCAGGAAGAAATCCAGGGTGTTGCCGATGGTTTCGCTCATCTGCACGCTCGGCTCCCAGTTCAGCAGGCGCTTGGCGTTTTCGATGCTTGGCTTGCGGTGCGCCACGTCCTGGTAGCCCGTGCCGTAGAACGCCTTGCTCTCGACGTCGCGGAACCCAGCGAACGGCGGGAAGTTGTGGCGCAGCGGGTGGGCCTCGAACTGACGCAGCAGCTCTTCGCCCAACTGGCGGATGCTGGCTTCGTTTTCAGGGTTGCCGATGTTGATGATCTGGCCGTCGCACACGCCATTGTCGTTATCAATGATGCGCGCCAGGGCTTCGATGCCGTCGGCAATGTCGGTGAAGCAACGCTTCTGCTCACCACCGTCGAACAGACGGATCGGTGTGCCTTCCACCAGGTTCAGGATCAGTTGGGTAATGGCGCGGGAGCTGCCGATGCGCGCCGAGTCCAGGCGGTCCAGGCGCGGGCCCATCCAGTTGAACGGACGGAACAGGGTGAACTTCAGGCCCTTGTCGCCGTAGGCCCAGATCACGCGGTCCAGCAGTTGCTTGGAGACGGAGTAGATCCAGCGCTGCTTGTTGACTGGGCCCACCACCAGGTTGGAGGTGTCTTCGTCGAAGTACTGGTCTTGGCACATGCCGTAGACTTCCGAGGTCGACGGGAAAATCACGCGCTTGTTGTACTTGACGCAGTAGCGCACCAGCTTGAGGTTTTCTTCGAAGTCCAGTTCGAACACGCGCAACGGGTTACGGGTGTATTCGATCGGCGTAGCGATAGCCACCAGCGGCAGCACCACGTCGCATTTCTTGATGTGGTATTCGATCCACTCGGTGTGGATGCTGATGTCGCCTTCCACATAATGGAAATTCGGGTGGCTGCGCAGGCGCTCGATGGCGTCGGAGCCGATGTCCAGGCCATAGACTTCGTAGCGGTCGTCACGCAGCAGGCGCTCGGACAAGTGGTTACCGATAAAACCGTTGACGCCCAGAATCAGCACGCGAGTGCGGCGCGGCTTGCGGCCTGACTCGGCGCCGCGCAGTACAGAACCATCCACCAGGCCCAGTTCATCGGCCAGGGACGGGCCCGCCAGGTACAGGCCGTTTTCGTTGCGCTGGCCGAACTTGACCACCAGGGAATCTTCACCGCAGGCAATGCGCAGCGGGTTGACGCTGATCACACGGCCAGGCGCCAGACCTTCGTTGCCCTTGACCACGTCGGCTTGCCACACGATCAGCTTGTGCTCGCCCACGGCGCAGAAGGCGCCCGGGTACGGCTGGGTCACCGCACGCACCAGGTTGAACAGTTGCTCGGCGGGCTGTTTCCAGTCCAGCTTGCCATCGGCGGCGGTGCGACGACCGAAATAGGTGGCTTTGCTTTCGTCCTGGGCGGTTTCGCTCAGCTTGCCTTGGGCCAGCTGTGGCAGGGCATCGCGCAGCAGGGCAGCGGCCGCATCACGCAGCTTGGCATGCAGGCTCAGGCCGGTATCGCTGCGCTCGATGGTGACTTTCTGCTGGGCCAGGATGGCGCCGGCATCGGCACGCTTGACCATACGATGCAGGGTCACGCCGGTTTCGGTTTCGCCTTTGACCAACACCCAGTTGGCCGGGGCGCGGCCACGGTATTTAGGCAGCAACGAGCCGTGCAGGTTGAACGCGCCTTTGCGGGCGGTGGCCAACAGCGGTTCGCTCAGCAGGTTGCGGTAGTAGAACGAGAAGATGTACTCCGGGTTCAGCTTGGCAATGCGTTCGATCCACAGCGGGTGGTTGGCGTCTTCCGGAGCATGTACCGGGATGCCGTTGCGTGCGCAGAGTTGGGCGACGGAACCGTAGAAGTTGTTTTCCTTGGGGTCATCGGCATGGGTGAACACGGCGGCAATGTCGTAACCGGCGCTGAGCAGCGCTTCAATGCCTGCGCAGCCAATATCGTGGTAGGCGAATACAACAGCTTTTGAACTCATGACTGGACCTGATCCGAAGAAGAAGTAGACGTATGGGAAGACACCAGGCCGTCAACCACGACGACTGGAGCCGGTGCTGCCGGTTGGTTGCGCAGCACTTTTTCAATAAAGAAGCGTGGGCGGGCGCGTACATCGCTGTACATGCGGCCCAGGTATTCGCCCAGCAGGCCCATGCCGATGAACTGGCCCCCGGTGAACACGAACAGCACCGCGAACAGCACGAACAGGCCATCACCCGCCCAGTCGGCGCCGAACGCCAGGCGCATGACAATCAGGGCAAAGGCAAACAGCACGCCGAGCGCCGCGAGGCTAAAGCCGACGATGGACAGCAGGCGCAAGGGCGTGGTGGTCATGCACGTCAGCAGGTCGAACATCAGGCTGATCAGGCGCATGGCGCTGTACTTGGATTCGCCGTGCTCACGTTCAGCGTGGTGCACGAGGATTTCCGTGGTGTGGCGGGCAAAGCCGTTGGCCAGGATAGGAATGAACGTGCTGCGCTCGCGGCAGGCGAGCATGGCGTCGACGATGGTGCGGCGGTAGGCGCGCAACATGCAGCCGTAGTCGGTCATGGCCACGCCGGTAGAGCGCTGCACGGCGAGGTTGATCAAGCGCGACGGCCAGCGGCGGAAGGCCGAGTCCTGGCGGTTATTGCGCACGGTGGCGACCACGTCGTAGCCCAATGCGGCTTGCTCGACCAGGCGCGGGATTTCTTCCGGCGGGTTCTGCAGGTCGGCGTCGAGGGTAATCACCACTTCGCCACGGCACTGTTCAAAGCCGGCCATGATCGCCGCGTGCTGGCCGTAGTTGCGGTTAAGGATCACCGCTACCACGTTGCTGCCGTCTTCGGCGGCGGCGTCTTCGAGCAGTTGGGCCGAATTGTCGCGGCTACCGTCATCCACCAGGATGATTTCGTATTCGTAAGCCAGTTGCTTGCAGGCTGCCGTGGTGCGGCGCAGCAACTCAGGCAGGCTTTCTTGTTCGTTGTAGACCGGGATAACGATCGACACGCAATGAATAGGGTAGGGTTTCAAAGATTCATGACCTCGGGCTAAAGCGACTTCAAGCGTGAAAACAGCAGCGTTCATTGGGCAAAACTACAGCCCGCAGGTTACAAAACGGGGCTAAAGATGATGCGTTTTCAATAGGTTAGTCGATAATCCACGGATTGCTCTTAAGTGTTGCCTACAAGGTTAAGCGCAAAAATGTGCAACGAATATGAAAGGCGGATGAAAAACTCGTTTATTTGACAGGCAGACAGCTAGGGTTCAGCTAAGTAATCAAGGCGTTACAGGTAAGCCTCACAGGGCGATATCGGAGCTTCGTGCAGGGCGCTTGGTTCAATTTGAGCGAGGTGATCGGGCCAATGAGCGCCCTTCAACAATCTTCTCTGCATTAGCGCTCAAGTGCCGGTAAAGTAAGCCCTCTCTTGCCAGGGTACTCGGATGAATAGCGTGCAGCTTTTGCGCGGCCCATTGCGGCCCGTGCTGATGGGATTGTTGATGACGGTGGCCTGTGCCACCAGCGTGCGGGCCGAACAGGGCGTCGCGCTGACGCCTCTGGACCAGGTGCCGGAAAGGGTGGAAGTGCGCGGCAAGCAAGTCGCCGCGTATACCTGGGATGACCGCCAGGGCAAAAACCTGCTGGTACTCGCCGAGCAAGTCGGTGAGCGCGATGACGATGGTACCCAATCGGCCTTTGTCTACGCGGCGCAGTACGTGCTGAGTGGCGAGCGCCCCAAGCGCGTCTGGATGCTGTATGACGATGTGCAGCGCTGCGAATTCGACGCCGGGCTGCGCTTTGACCGGGCCGCCACCAAGGTCACCGACCTGCTGGGCGATGGCAATACCCAGACTACCGTCGGCTATTCACGCGCTTGCACCAGTGACGTCAGCCCCAACGAATTCAAGCTGATCATGCATGTCGGCAAGTCCGAGAAGTATCGTCTGCGTGGTCTTGACCGCGTGGGCGCCAGTTGGTGGGATGAAGACGCGGGCGCCTTGCGCGGCATGCCACTACCCACTGACTGCAGCGTCACGGCGCAGCAAGCGTTGGTCAGCCAATACAAGGAGCAGGGCACCGAACTGCCACTGCCGGGTTGCTATGGCGACGAGAAGGACTTTGCCAAGGCGCCGGACAGTTACCTCGCCTTTATGCGCCAGCAGTGGTTCGCGCTGATGCAGCAACAGGACGCCGACTGGAGCCAGTCCCTGGCCCAACCCCAGGCAGCCAGCGAGGACGACGATACAGCCCCGTGATTTTGTGCCAGGGCCGGTCCTGGGTTAGACTCGGCCTTCGCCAACCCACTAAATACATCGATTAATCAAATAGTTGGTCGGTGTATTTAATCCAAAGGCTGATCTACCTTGACCGAGTCCATTTGCAACCCGCTGACCCTTTATCTCACCCGCCTGGCGCCTTCCAGCCAACTGACCATGCGCTACGTGCTGCAGGATGCCGCCGACCGCCTGGGTTTTGAAGACCTCAACCTCGAAGAGATTGACTGGCACCTGCTGCAGCCCGAACACGTTATTGCATTGGTGGCTGCCTTGCGCGAGGACGGCTTTGCGCCGAACACCTCGTCGCTGTATGTGAATGCGGTGCGCGGGGTGATGAACGAGGCGTGGCGCATGAGCTTGATCAGCCAGGACCACCTGTTGAAGATGCGCTCGGTCAAGGCCACACCCGGTACGCGCCTGGGCCAGGGCCGCAACCTGCGCCGCACGTTGATCCGCGAGATGCTCGACGTCTGCGCCGCCGACCCTCGGCCCCAGGGCCTGCGGGATGCCGCGGTGATCGGGCTGTTATATGGCTCGGGCATGCGCAAGTCGGAGTCGGTCAACCTGGACCTGGCGCAGGTCAACTTTGACGAGCGCAGTTTGCGCGTGATCGGCAAGGGCAACAAGGAACTGGTCAAGTACGCGCCGGACTGGGCGTTTGCCAAACTTCAGGCCTGGCTGGCGTTTCGTCGCGAGCAGCTCAAAGAAGGTGAGCAGGACGACAGCTTCCTGTTTAACCGCATCCGTCGAGGCAGCCATATCACCCGGGAACGCATCACCAAGCATGCGATTTACTACATCGCGCGCCAGCGTGGTGATCAGGTGGGGGTCAAGATCATGCCCCATGATTTCCGTCGTTCGTTTATCACGCGGGTGATCGAGGAGCATGATTTGTCGATTGCGCAGAAGCTGGCGCATCACACTAACATCCAGACCACTGCCAGCTATGACGTGCGTGACGACAATGAGCGGCGGCGGGCGGTGGATCGGTTTGATTTGTAGGCGGCGGGGGCATGTGGGAGCTGGCTTGCCTGCGATGACGGCCTGCCAGCCGACGCCTGTCTACCTGAAACCCCAACGATCCAACTGTGGGAGCGGGCTTGCTCGCGAAGACGGCCTGGCAGACGACGCCTATCTACCTGACACACCAGGATCAAACTGTGGGAGCTGGCTTGCCTGCGATGATGGCCTGCAGTCAACACAGTTAGACCGAGTACATATCCGTTATTTAGGTAACGGCCACCTAGGGTTCCGCTCTGACAGCGGCTCACTTTTGAAAAGCGCAAAAGTAAGCAAAACGCTTTTGCCCCACCACTCGGCACCTCGCCTGAGCTCGGTGTGCCCTCACTCCGGCTTGAATCCGTGGGCCGCCGTCATGGGCCATCCTTGGCCCAGGACGGCTAACCCGGCGTCCTGCCGGGTTACCCACGAATTCAAGCCTGCGTTCGGCCAGCGTGGTTTAACGGGGCGCCTGAGATCAAGATCAAAAGCAGAGCAACGGCAAGATCAAGAGCGACTCGCTTCGTATCGTGGTTACCGTTGGCTGCTACAACCATACTCAGGAGGAGGGCGGGGCGCTTGAAGCCAAATGAGCCGGTAAGCGCCGCAGCGTCCACCAGGTGGTCAGCATCGCGGCAAGCGCACACAGCGCGATACCGATCAACATCGGCGCCGGGGTGTGGTCGGCAAATACGCCCACCAAGGTCATCGCAACAGCAGCAGTGACCATCTGGATCGCGCCCAGCAGTGCAGACGCAGAACCGGCCACTGCACCGTGATCCTCTAACGACAACACCCCGGCCGCCGGCAATAGCAGGCCAAGAAAGCCAAAACCGATAAACAACAGCCCCATCATCAGGGCCAGGCTGTCGCCCCACAGCGTAGTCGCCGCCAGCAAGCTCATGACCGCCGCCACGCCCACCACCGACCAGCGAATCAACGGCGCCAGCCCAAAGCGGGCGCTGAGGCGTGCGGTCAGTTGGCTCATGGCAAAAAACGAGGCCGCGTTGAGGGCAAAGCACAGGCTGAACTGGGTAGGCGTCAGGCCGAAATACTCGATGTACACGAAGGGCGCGCTACCGATGAACACAAAGAAGGTAGCCAGGCCAAACCCGCACACCACCGACAATCCCGTAAAAACCGGGTCGCGCAGGAGGGCGCCATAGCTGCCGAACGCCTGGCCCAGGGTCTTGCCCAGGCGGCGCTCGGCCGGGTGGGTTTCTGGTAGTTGTACAGCGGTCATCACCAGACACAGCACGGCCACCACCGCCAACACGGCAAACACTTCGCGCCAGCTCCAGATCGAAATCACCAGGCTACCGGCCAAAGGCGCGAGGATCGGTGAAACACTCATCACCAGCATCAACAAAGCCATCAGGCGCGCCGCTTCATGGCCGGTGTACAGGTCGCGGACGATCGCCCTTGGGATCACCATCCCCGCGCAGGCACCGAACGCTTGTATGGCTCGAAAGCCGATCAGCACTTCGATAGTCGGGGCCAGTGCGCAGCCGACGCTGCCAATGGCAAAGATCACCAAACCCGCATAAATCGGTGGTTTACGCCCGAACACATCGCTGAGGGGGCCGTAGAACAACTGGCACACGCCGATAATCATGAAGAACACCGTCAAACTCATCTGCACCGCCGCCGGCGAGGCCTGGAGGCTGGCGCCCAGGGTGGGCAGCGCTGGCAGGTAGATGTCGATGGCAAAGGGGCCGACGGCGGTGATCAAGCCCAGCAACAAGGCCAGACGGGCGATACGTTGAGGCATTTGGCAGATCCAGGTAGAGCAACGGACGCTCAGCTTAAGGGAACCGCGCAGATCCGCAAACTTAGGCTTCACTAACAAGCAACAGCTGCCGATACAGCTAGCAGCGACACTCAAACGGTTGGGTTCCCAACCGGCAGGCCTGGCACGGGGTACCACTATGACGATCAAATTACGCTTGGTGCTGTTGATTGCGACCGGGTTGCTCACCGCTTTGATCATGAGCCTGGCTGGCTACCTGGGCAATACGCGGATGGCCGATGCGGTACAGGACAACGACGTCAGCATGACGGTACTGCGCAACCACATGGAAGCCGACATGATGCACGACGCCCTGCGTGCGGATGTGCTGTCTGCCATGTTGGTCGGGCTGGGCAAAAGCACCAGTACGCCGGCCGAGGTCAACAGCTCGATCAAGGAGCATGCCGAACATTTCCGCGAGGTGCTGGCGGAAAACCTCAAGCTGCCACTGGACGCCTCGATCAAGGCCGGCCTGGAAAAAATCAAACCCAACCTGGACACCTACATCAGCGCCGGCGAGCGCATCGTCGCCCTGGCCCTGGAGAACCCCGAAGCCGCACGAGGGGAACTGCAGACCTTCAATGCCGCGTTCAGCCAGTTGGAAGAACAAATGGCGGCGTTGAGCGAACTCATCGAAAACAATACCCAACTCACCAGCACCGGTACCCGGCAAACCATCAGTAACGCCAACTGGACCTTGATTATCGTATTGGGCGCGAGCCTGCTGTTGCTGCTGGCACAAGGACGTTGGGTGACCCTGAGCATCATGGGGCCGTTGCGCACCGCCAGCCATATTGCCCAGAGCATTGCCCATGGCAACCTGAGCGAGCCGATTGTCGAACCCAAGAACCAGGACGAAGCCAGTGCACTGATTCGCAGCCTGGCGACGATGCAGCGGGATTTGCGCGGCATGATCGAAGTGGTTCGCAGCAACGCCCATGGCGTCAATGGCATGAGCGAGCGCCTCAGCCAGGGTTGCCATGAAGTGGCAGGCAGCAGCCAGCAACAAAGTGTGGCTGCCAGCACCATGGCCGCCGCGGCGAGCGAAATGACCGCCAGCATCGAAGAAATCACCCGTCACGCCCAACGTGCCCTGGACATGGCCAGTCAGGCTGAAACCCTGGCCAAGGACGGTGGCCGCGTCATTCACCAGGTGGTCAGCGACATGGACGGCATCGCCCGTTCTGCCCAACAGTCAGCCCAAGTGATCCGCACACTGGACAAGGAGTCTGAAGCGATCTACAGCATCATCCAGGTGATCAAGGGGATTGCCGACCAGACCAACCTGCTGGCCCTGAACGCCGCCATCGAAGCCGCCCGCGCCGGTGAGCAAGGGCGCGGCTTCGCGGTCGTGGCCGACGAAGTGCGCAGCCTGGCCGGACGCACCAGCGCCTCCACCCAGGAAATCGCCAGCATGGTCGGGAGCATCCAGCAGAACACCCGAGCAGCGGTGATCAGCATGGAGGAGGGCGTTGCTCAAGTGGACAAGGGCATGGCAGTGACTGCCGAAGTGGAACGCGCCATTCGCGAGATCCTCCAGGCTACGCTGAGTACCACTGAATTGGTCAATGATATTTCCCGCACTATTAGCGAGCAGAGCCTGGCCAGTAATGAGATTGCTCATCAGGTGGAGAGGATTGCGGGGATGTCGGAAAGTAACAGTCGGGTAATCGCGGGGACGGCGTCGACCACCGATGAGCTATCCAGCCTGGCAGGGCAGCTGTCGCAGTCGGTTGATCGGTTTAAGATGTAGGAGCCTAAGAACCTGGCCCGGGTTTCAGTAGAGGCGATAAGCAGTCCGCATATAACTCAACTAAATAGTCGTTTAGTTTAGTTATAATAAAAACACATAACGAGGAAGGGTAGAGAAAATTACCGGCTGGTTCGTCCAACCACTAAAAGAGCCTGAAAAGCAGCTTCAGCAGCTGTCTCAGCCGTTTTGATTTGGTTGAGAACCGTCATTAAGTGAAGGTCAATCACGTCTTGCCGCTCTTTATCTGCCAGGTCACCGAATAAGCCGACGAACTGTTTTAAGCGATTTACTTCAGAAAATGCGTTTGCCAGGCTGCTGTTGACAGCCTCACTGAAGAAATCAGCTTTGTCTAGAAACTGGGATGGAAGCTCAATCGTAATTGCTGATGCCTTTTCGACTAGCTGCTTTCGCGCATTTTTGTCCTGCAGCAAACTGCTGATCAGGGGATCACTGCCAGTTGGAAAAAGATCGCTTTTGAATTTAGAAATCTGGACATGTGCAGCTCCAACAGGTGTCGTCATGATCTGAGCTAGAAGCCTAGCACTGGCTTTGCGTTCGATCCTCCGTTGATGCTTGTCGTAAAGCCAAACGAATAATGCGATGAGTGCGGCTGCGGCAGTAGCCACGGCGCTGATTGCGTTCCAATCAATTTTCCAGTCTGTACAAAGCCACATTCCGTTTCTCCGGCGCCGAGTGGAAGCAACAGCGTTGCTAAAGGCCGGCATTCAATCATGCGGACAAAGCATCGCCAAGCGAAGTCTGTACGAGCTGGAGACGGTGATCGTAGGTTGAGCCTGGCTTGAAATCTGACCGCCAGAGCACCCCAGCCCCGCATAGGACGGTACGCATAATGTATATTATGTTAAATCATGTGCTATGTCAGATACGTTCATAAGCCACGTAAGTCACTGATTCGACGAATTCGTTTTTACGCCTACTCTCTCAACGGGCCATGCCCATGTGCCGTTTCTCTTCAAGTCAACGACTACCGCTGCTCGCGCAAGCTGATGACGTGGCACCTTTGCCCATGCTTGCCCCCTGTATGTACGTCCACCTCAGACTCAGGCACCGCGCTTTCAATACTGCGGCGGCGCATCTACGAGCGATCCAGGCTTTCTATAGCTACGCAAAAAGCCGATACCTGGATAAGGGCTGTGCGCTCAGACAAGGTGATGCTTGGTGTCGAGTGAGGACTGCGCAGCTGAAACCCTCATCTTTGATCGTGACGGCGCCGTTGCTGATATGCACATATCTTCAAGATTATGTCATCGTAATGGCTCTTCATAATTAACATAACTGTCGTTGTGTTTAATTTTGAGGGCTGCTAGCATCGAAATTGCCACGTGGCATTTTCGAGGAGAAAGCTCTCATGCAACTCTCTGTGCGAAAGGCGTTCCTGGAAGACGGGGCCGTCCTGATCAAAGGTTTTCTGAACAAAGATCAATTGGCTGAGTGCCGGGTAGCCTATGACTGGGCAGTCGAGAATCACGGCCCTCATGCAATCCGAATGTTCGACGGGACTGAGCAACAGTCCCATGTTGACAATGCCAACCCCGTCGCCAAAGCCCGTCTTGAAGAACTCGTAACCTCCCTGCCCTTTGGCCAGCTGTTTGCGCAGCTCTGGGGCTCGGAAAACGTGTGGTACTTCGCCGAAGAGGTGTTTCTCAAAGCAGGTGGGCGCGGATCTCGCACGCTTTGGCATCAGGACACGTCTTATCTGCCATGGGCCGGAAGCCACTGGGCCAATGCCTGGATCAGTTTTGAATCAGTGCCGAAGAAAAACGCTTTGGAAATCGTTCGAGGTTCGCACAAAGGACCACGCTACGACGGCACTACGTTTCGCGATCCAAACGATCCGACTCAGCCGCTGCATGGCGGCGACGCATTGCCACGCCTGCCGGATATCGAGGCGCTGCGCCAAAACGATCCCGCATCATTCGACATCATTTCGTGGGCTACCGAGCCCGGCGATATCGTCTTGCTGCATCCGGGTTCACTGCATGGTGGCGCTCCGGTGGACGAAGCTTTCCCGGATCGTCACACCTTCGTTTTCCGTTTCTTTGGCGACGACGCCACCTTCCATCCTTTACCAGAAAACAGCGCGAGCGGTTACCCGCAGCAAGGCGTGCTGTTTACTGAAGAGCTGTCGACCCTGAAAGCGGGAGACGGCTTCCGCCACCCAACGTTCCGCCAATTAATATAAAAGGAGCATTGCCATGAACACTCAAGACCTGCAGCGTCAGTCCTTCAACCCTGGTCACACCCAGGCAATCTACGACAACTTCCACTTTTCCCAGGCAACACGCGTCGGCAACATGATCTGGGTGTCCGGCCAAGTCGGTATCGACGAGGCCATGGTTCCCGCCGAAGGCATCCAGGCGCAATCCCATCTGGCGTTTCAGTCTTTGCGGACCATCCTCGAAGCTGCGGGTGCAAGCCTGGCCGATGTAGTCGAGTTGATGACGTTTCATACCGATCTGCAGGCCGAAGTGCACGCTTTTGGACAGGTAAAGGACGAATACTTCCCTGAACGTTATCCAGCCTGGACCGCTGTCGGCATTTCACAACTGGCAATGCCGGGCTTGCGCGTGGAAGTTCGGGCCGTCGCGGTGATTGGCAGCAGTCGAATCTGAACGATTGCATGATCGCGACGTGCCAAGCCAAAATGGCGTTCGCAGCCGCTGCCGGCTCAACGCCTTCAACCAACGGAATCACTTTCTCTCATGCATGATGCTCAAGCGCCTTCCACGGATAGTCAGCACTCCAAAGACAGTGATTCAGCGCCCGCCCCACGTCGCGGCCGCCCGGTAGGTAATCGTCTGGAAAAACGCGGTGAACTGTTGACTGCAGCGATTGAAGTCATTGCCCAGGAGGGTTATGCCGGGACGTCTCTGCGCAAAGTCGCCAGTCATGCCGGCTGCACCACTGGCGCCGTGACCTATTACTTTGCCAATAAAGAAGAAATGATCACGGCGGCGGCGCAGAGTCTGTTTGACGAGTTCGATCACTTGCTGGATGCCGATCAGGAAAAGGTCGATGTCAGGGCAATGATCGAACAGTGGTTGAACCTGACTCAAGCCAACGATTCGGCGCGTTGGCTGGCCTTGTTTCAGATGCTCGCCCACGCAAGGCACGAACCGGTGTTTGCCGACGTAATCCAGAAACGTTACTCGCGCTTTCGCGAGAATCTCGCAAGCATTCTGGGCAAAGGACAAACCCAGGGCATCATCCGTAAAGACATTGCTGCCGATCTGCTCGCCGATCAGCTCAGCGCGCTGAGTGACGGCTGGATGATGATGTTGCCAATCGAGCCAGAGCGATTTGAAGCCAAACGCAGCAAGACCTTGATGGATGCGGTCATCACGCTGATCAGCCCCGCTCGCTAAACCATACCCTCAGGCATCAATAAGATTCGCTTCATTTGCGCAGCGAATCCTGCTTGATGGCGCCCGCCTTTCGCTCAACCCCTCGGTTAATCGTCATTGCGCCGATTTCACTTTGCTGAATTCCTGTTCCGTCATATATTTGCATAACATCTGTGATTATAAATAAAAGACGGAGGTGAAGATGGATGCGGATCTCGATGAACTGTCGACGCAATCACGACAGCGACGATTGTTATTGCAAGCGCTTGGAGGCGCGGCCCTCGCCGGAGGGCTCGGTGTCACCGGGCGTGCGATGGCGCAAACCCAACCTTTAGACACCTCGATACTGGATGTGGTGATCATTGGCGCAGGCCTGTCCGGGCTTACGTCTGCCAGAGACCTCCAGGCCGCTGGCTGCGAGTCGTTTGTCGTGCTTGAAGCCCGCGATCGCGTCGGAGGTCGAACACTTAACCATGACCTAGGTAATGGCGTGATCTGCGAGGCCGGTGGTCAATGGATCGGCCCCGGTCAAACGTCAATCGCCGATCTGGCCAGACAGCTTGATGTCGCAACCTTCCCTACGTACTACAAGGGCAAGGCGGTCTATCTGATAGACGAGGTAAGAGTCCAAGAGGACGTTAGCGATGGTCCAAATTCCAATACTGACATCGTCGCAAAACTGAACAAACTCGCCGAAGGCGTCCCCAGCAAAGCGCCGTGGAAAGCCAAGGATGCGGGTGAGCTGGACAAACTCTCGATTGGCCAATGGCTGGCCGGGCAAGGCATAAGCAATGTCGACAAGATCGGCTTCAACATGTCCGTGAGCCTCACCTTCGGTACCACGCCGGCCGGCATGGGGCTCCTGCATTACCTGGCGATGATCAACTCCTCTGACTGCCGTCTCGAAAAGCTCGAAGGTGTCCAAGGCGGTGCACAGGAATCACGTTTGGTAGGCGGCTCGCAAATCCTCAGCTTGAAGATGGCACAAGCTCTCGGAGAAAAAGTCCGATTGGCGTGCCCAGTGCGCAAGATTGTCGGTTGGGACCGTGATGTCGTCGAGTTGCATACCGATCAGGGCATCATGCGCACGCGGCAGGTGATTGCCGCGCTGAGCCCGGCGCTGTGCAATCAGATCGTCTTCGATCCACCCCTGCCCTCCGGGCGTGCCGAGCTGCATCGGCATTGGCCGGCCCATGCACCGATGCGCAAGACCGTGCACGTCTATGAGCGCCCGTTCTGGCGCGACCAAGGCCTCAACGGCCAGATCGTGCAAGTGGAAGGTCCGCTGATCTGGGCCTTTGACAATTCGCCGGAGGACGGCAGCCTGGGTGTGCTCAGCGGGTTCGTCAGAACTGGCCAATTACCCCATGACCCCAAAACCGCGCAGGACACCCTGTCGGCGATTTACGCCAGCGCCATGGGCGAACAAGCCCTGCACCCGATTCAGTTTCATGATCTGGACTGGGGCAAGATCGACCCGTGGAGTTTGAGTTGTATTTCCCCCATGCCCCCCGGTTTCTGGACGCAATGGGGCGAGTATCTGACGCCGGCGGTCGGGCGCATGATCTGGTCGGGTACCGAGACTGCGCAGATCTGGGCCGGGGCAATGGACGGTGCAGTCCGCGCCGGACATCGCGCGGCAATGGAAGCGCTGCAGGCGTTGCTTCAACCACGGAGGAACGCCTGATGAAGCGGATTATGATGGTTGGAACCATCGTCGTGAGCGCAGCGTTGGCCGGATCAATTGCGATGTATGGACCGGAACTGTTGGCGGGCTATCGTTTCATGCAGGCCATGGATCAGCACGACGCGGCATACCAGGCCAATGGCGGTGCGTGGCCACAGTTACAGGACACCTGCGCGCTTTGCCATGGCGCAAACGGTCAACCGCGCGACGCTCAATACGCAGCGCTTGCAGGGCAGCCCGCGGCGTACATCGAAAACCAGTTGCGCGCGTTTTCCGAAGGGCGTCGCCACAATGCCCAGATGCAGCCGCTGGCGGCCAATCTGACCGAAGAGCAGATCAAGCGCCTGGCCAGTTATTTTGCCGAACAGCAACCAGGCGTGACTGAAGTCCCGGCGAAGGATGATGCCCTGGACCAGCGCGGTCAGCGTGTGGTCGCCGCCAATGGGTGTGCAGCCTGCCACGGCGAAAAACTCACTGGCGGTCCCCTTGCTCCGCGTATCGCCGCACAAGGGCAGCTTTATCTGAGCGATCAACTGAGCGCTTTCAAGCGTGGCCAACGCACCGACCCGACGCAGGCCATGAATGCCATGGCGAGCACCCTGTCCGATGAAGACATCAAGGCCGTCGCGCATTATCTGGCCAAGCTGAACCGTTGATCCTGCACGGGCAAGGATGCCCCCCCGCCCTCCTCTGCATCACGCAAAAAAGCCGCCAGATCGGCGGCTTCGAACACTTCAACTACCCCCTAGCGCGTTTGCAGAACTGCCATTGCGCCCTTCGCGCGCTCCAGCGCGCAATACGCGTAATACAGGTGCACCAGCAGATAAGCCCAGGTGGTCAGTGCAAGCACGTAGAAGTTCAGCAGCACATTGCTGTCGTCGCCGGGGATCTTGTAAAAATCGTAGATGTAGGCAATGGTCAGTGAGGCGAGCATGCCAAACATCACACCGATCGCGTGCAGTGACTCGCCGACATTTGCAAGGCGTACCGCGAAATACACCAGGTAGACCGAAAACATCCCCCACATCAGCACGTAGAAATACGGCAGAAGCGTGACCACAACCTTGGTCGAGATCAACGCGAGTGTGCCCAGCAGAGCGCCGGCAAACATCATGAGTTCTTTGCCTACGGAAGGCTTGTAGGCATGCGTCACCGCCATCAGCCCGAGCACGGTAATCAGCGGAATTCCGAAGGCTCTGGAGAACGCGTCGCAAAAGTATGAAATCAGGTACGCATGCTCCGATCCCGTCAGGCAAAAGACCAGGAAGTTTGTCGCGGAAAAGGCAACCACAAACCACTCCAGAGCCAGTAACAGGTTTCTCTTCTTCAGAAACCTGATGCCAAAGGTCAGACCGTTGGCAAGCAGCAAGAAACAGGCAAGGCACAGCACAATATTTCTTGGTTCCATAACGATAGCCTCGGTACAGCTGACAGATAATTTGATGGATTAGCGGGGTTGAGGAACGATTGCGGCCAGATAAGCCGCAATCGCTTGGCGCTCCTGCGCTGACAGCGCCGCGGCCATGGCTTGCATGGCACCACTGGGCTCAATGCGCTCGCCGCTGGCAAAAGCGTTAAGCTGGGCCAAAAGGTAGTCCTGCCCTTGTGCAGCCAGGCGTGGGTAGGCTTCGTGGCCCATCAGTTGTGCACCATGGCAGGCGGTGCAGCCTCGGGTTTGCACCAGTTGTTTGCCTCGATCCTTCAGATCCTCGTCAGGGCTGACAGGCCCATGGGTACCGACCGATTGCCGGGCGTAGAACTTCGCCAGCAGATCAATTTCATCCGGGCGGAGGGTCATCGCCAACGGCCCCATGTTGGGCGCAAACCGTTGTCCGCTCGCAAAATTGCGCAACTGGGCAGACAGATACGCGGCGGGTTGCCCTGCCAGGCTCGGATACGTCGAGTTCAGCGAGTTACCATGGCTGCCATGGCAACCGGTGCAGGCATCGGTCAGATGGGGCCAGTTTCCGCGTTCGGCCTGGTAGGTCTCAGTGGAGGTGGTGATGTAACTCTGCAGCCGATACAGATCGAGCAGGTCGCGGCCAAAAATCGCCAACAGCACCGCAATGACCACGATGACGCCAAGCGCTATGATTTTTTTCATTGCCGCCTCCTACACCTTACGTAACGCGTTGAGCACCTGTAAGGCGCTGTGGCGTCCGGCGCGCACGGCGCCGTCCATGTAACCTGCCCAGATGTCAGCGGTTTCGGTGCCCGACCAGAACAGATTGCCGCAGGGCGGACGCAGTGCCTCGCCATGTGTCGACCAGAAACCGGGGGGAATCGGCGACACGCACGTAATGGTCCATGGGTCGGCATGCGCCCAGTCATGATCGTGATAGGAAACCGGCTCGAGCGCTGCGTCCCCCAGGGCACGTGCATAGATTTCGGTCTGCATATGCTTCGCGGCCTCGAGGTCGGTGGGGGCTGCGGCATTCAAAATGAACGCATTGATCACACCGATTTCGCCGTTTGGCGGCGAGTTGTCGTATGCCCAGATGACCGGCCCACCGACCTGAATGATATGGCCGTTCAAGCCTTTGTCGCGCCAGAAAGGCCGCGGGTAGACCATTGCGGTCTTGCGCGCCGGCGAGTGCGCCGGCCAGGCTCGCTGCAGAGCGGCGCGGGCTTCGGGCAGCGCTGGATCGAACTGCAGGCGTTGGCACAGTGCGGGATGAATCGCCATGATCACGCGCCGGGCGCGGATCTCGCCCTGATCCGTTTGCAGTCTGACGATGTCGCCGTTCCAGTCAGCAATTTTGCGCACCGGGCACGACAAGCGAACCTTGTCACCCAGCAACTGCGCCATTTTGCTGCTGAGAACCTGTGAACCGCCGACGATCCGCGTCCCTTGCGCGCTGTCCTTGATTGAATCGAGCCGCATGTATTCGCTGCCGGCCGAATTGATCATCGATAGAAAATGCAAGAAGCCCATCTTCGCCGGCGTGACACCGCAGGTCAGGAGAAAGCTGGCATTCCACCCTGCACGGTCTTCCGGTTTGATGTTTTGCTGGGCCAGCCAGTCGCCTGCCGAGAGCTTGTCCAGTTCGGCCACTCGGTGGGATTTCCATGGCGCGCCGCACGGCACATCACGCGACAGCTCGCTGAGTTTTGCCGAGACGCTTTCGTCGGTACCGAAGGTGCCTTTCAAATCGACGGCGACACGTCCATCGCCACCGAGGATCACGGTTTCCCCCTCATAGAAACTGGGAAAGGTGCCGACCTCAAGCTCACGGGCCAGATCCGCCACCGCGGTTTGTCCAGGGCCGATCCACTGGCCTCCGGCCTCGGAGATGTAGCCGGAACCCAAGTCATGATTGAGGGTGCGGCCACCGACACGATCACGCGCTTCAAGCACCAGTAGCGACTCGCAACCCGCCAGATGCAGATCACGAGCGGCGGTCAAACCAGCCAGGCCGGCACCGATGATCACCACATCAAACACATCGTCCGGGTTGTCTTTGAGCAGCGCATCGGCGGCATTGGCCAGGCCAATGTTCAAACCGATCGATCCCACGGCGGCAGTGGCACCGGCCAGTTTGAGTAGTTGCCTGCGCTTCAAATCAGGAGGGGCGTCAGTGCTCATGTTCATTGCCTCACATCACGTTATTGTTGAATTGAACGCCCGTGGCCGAGCGTGGGTGCGGCAGTAAAAATGGGGTGACGAAAACGCAAACATACGTTTGCCTTTCTGCAGGCGAACGCCTACCGGCCCCAGGACTTCAAGGTCAGCGTCATCATGCAAACTCAGCGTGTTGGTTCTATAAGCCTCAGCCGTCAGGCATGAGGGCGCGCAACTTTGCGGTTGGTGTATTCGTCCAGCAGATGTGCTCCTCCCAGCGCCACATTCACGGCGCACCACTGCAGCGGTTCGGGCAGGGTTTTCGGGGTTTTATGCCGCAACGCGGCGAGCAGCGGATGCTCGATACCGCCGATTCTTTCCGCCAGCAGGTGACCGATCAGCGACTGCGATGCGACGCCGTGTCCGGAGCAACCGGCGGTGTAAAGAATGTTGTGGTGCGACCCGGTTTCGCCCACCACCGGCAACGCGTCGTAGGCCATGCTGACGTAACCACTCCAGCACGCTTGAATGCCAACACCGCGTAACGTCGGGAAGCGCACGCCAAGGTTGTCTTGCAACGCGCGGTAGGTCACCTCATCGGGAATGTTCGGGGTTTTCGAGCCGTAGGCATAACCCAGCCGTTTAGTGGTCATCAGCAGCGTATTGCGTGCGGTGAGGCGATGGCTTTCCATCACCAGGTGCGGCGTGGTCAACCCTTCCCGCCCTGCCCAGCCCAGCGATGCCAACTGCTGTGGTGTCAATGGCTCGGTTTCGACCGCCGACACTCGAAATGGAACGACTTTGTCGCGCAGAAGACCGAGTTGCGGCGTATAGGCATTGGTGGCCAGCACCACTATCGGCGCGCTCGCCTGCCCGCGTGGCGTCCGGCAGGTGATCGTCGACCCGTCGGAGTACGACTCAAGCTTGGTGTTTTCATACAGCCTCACTCCCGCCTGAAGTGCAGCGCGGCGCAGGCCCATCACATATTTGCCAGGGTCCAGCGTACCGCCGTGGCGTTGCAGGCAGCCAAACAGAAAGGCCGGTGGAATCCCCCGCGCGCGCATTTGTGCCTGATCCAGAAACTCGGTTTGCGAACCCAATTCGTGGCCCACGGCCATGCTTTTGCGCAGCCTTTTCTCCTGCGACGGATGGATGCCCGCCCTGATGATGCCCGATGCGTTGTAGTCGCAGTCGATCTCCAATTCGCGTAAGCGACCTTCGACGTAGGCGACAGCTTCGTCATAGAACCTGACGACTTTTTGCGCTTTTTCGTTGCCAACACGTTTCAAGAACAACTCGAACTCAATGCCGACGCTGCCGCCCAGATAGCCGGCATTCCGCCCGCTGGCGCCGAAACCGGCAAACGCCTGCTCCAGCACCACAACCTTGGCCCCCAACGCCGTCAGTTCCAGGGCGGTGGACAGCCCGGCGAAACCGCCACCGATCACGATGACGTCCGCGCTGACATCGCCCTCAAGCTCGGGTTGCAGATCAGCCGGAGTTTCGACCCAGCCACCCAGCCGACGGAAATGCCCTCCGGCGAAGTGGCTTTCCAGCTCTCGTGATTGGTAGGTCATGGACATGTGATGTGCTCCTATCGACTCAGGATGTGAATAGCGACGGCTGCTTCCTCTACACCTTGCAGACCGCCACCGTTTTCCTGGATGGCATGCCGCGCACCGGGTACCTGGCGTGCACCGGCCTCCCCGCGCAACTGGGTGGTCAGCTCGTACAACTGACCGATCCCTGTCGCACCCAGCGGATGGCCCTTGGATTCCAGGCCGCCAGAGGGATTGATCGGCAGGCGACCACCCAGGGTGAAATCGCCGCGTTCGGCACACACCCCACCCTCCCCCAGCGGCGCAAGCCCGAGGTTTTCCGCTTGGATGATTTCGCCCATGGCCGAGGCGTCGTGCACTTCGGCCACGTGCATGTCCTGCGGGCCAAGGCCGGCGATTTCGTAGGCTTCACGCGCTGCCAACAGGCTGACGTGCTTGTGCGGCTCGTCGAGCCCACGCAGGGTGAAGCTGCGGATCACGCTGGCGGCGATCCGCACACAACGTTTCGGGTCGGCACCAATGCGTTTCAATCCCGCCTCGGTACAGAGAATCGCGGCGGCCGCGCCGTCGGATAACGGCGCACACATCGGCAGCGTGATCGGATAAGTGATCGGCGGCGCGGCGAGCACTTCTTCAATGGTGAAGGTCTTGCGAAATTGCGAATACGGGTTGTGCACCGAGTGTTGATGGTTCTTGGCGCACACTGCTGCAATCTGTCGCTGGGTGGTGCCGTAGGTCTGCATGTGCCAGCGACACATGGCGGCATAGATGGCCATGAACTTGCTGTACGGACGATCGGATTCCGAGCCTGGCGGCACCACGATGCCCTCGCCCATTTTCACCAGCGTCGCGTAGTTTTCCTCGGCGGTGGAAACATCCCAGCCGGTTTCGAACAGGGCCAGCGCCCGCGCCTTGTCCGGCACGTTCATTTTTTCCGCGCCCAACGCCAGGGCTACGTCGGTAGCCCCCGAGCGCAAGCTCTGCACTGCCAGATGAACCGCGGTACTGCCCGAGGCGCAGGCGTTTTCGACGTTGTACACCGGCACCCCTTCGAGGCCGATCTTGCTGCACAGCACCTGCCCGGGAATCGACAGTTGCCCTTGCAGATGACCGTTGGTGATCCCGGCGTAGAACACCGCACCGATATCGGCGCGCAAGGCGCCGGAGTCGGCGAGTGCGCCTTGCAAGGCCTCCAGCGCCAGATCCTGAAGGCTTCGGTCCAAGTGGCGACCGAACTCGGTCATGGCAATGCCGGCGATGTAAATAGGTTCCATCAGATCATCCCCCTCAAATACGCCGCTCAACGTTTTGCCAGTAATGGGCACGCAGATCTTTTTTCAGTACTTTGCCGACCGGGCTGCGTGGCAATGCAGCAATGAAATCCACGGTTTTCGGCGACTTGACCGATCCGAGCCGGCTCTTGCACAGCTCGATCAACTCCTCAGCAGTGACGGTATGCCCGGCGCTCAACTCGACCACGGCCTTCACGCCCTCGCCCCATTGCTCATCTGGCACACCGATGACGGCGCAGTCCTGCACCGCCGGATGGCTCCACAGCACTTGCTCGACTTCACTCGGGTAAACGTTGAATCCGCCGGAGATGATCATGTCTTTCTTGCGGTCGGTAATGTGCAGGTAGCCGTGCGCATCGAAATGGCCGATGTCGCCGGTGTGCAGCCAGCCATCGACGATGGTTTCTGCGGTTCTCTGCGGATCCTTGTAGTAACCCTTCATCACCAGATCGCCGCGCACACAGATTTCACCGGTTTGGCCCTGGCCGAGAATGTCTCCGGCGTCGCTGAGAATTTCCACCCGAACCAGCGGATTAGGACGGCCTACCGATGACAAACGCTCGTCCGTTGCAAGACGTCCACCGTGCAAATGCTCGGCGGGCGGCAGGTTGGAAATCGAGGCCGGCGCTTCCGTCTGACCGTAACCGCCGGCCATCACCGGGCCAAAGGTCTCGATGGCTTGCTTGAGTTTGTCCACCGACATCGGTGCCGCGCCGTACAGGAAATACTTCAACGAGCTGAAATCGACCTTCTGCGCCAGATCCGGAACATCCAGCAGTCGATAGATAACCGTCGGCGGTAGAAAGGTCTCGGTGACCTTGTATTTCGGAATCATTGCCAGCATCAGTGCAGGATCCGGCTTAGTAATGATCACCACGGTGCCTCCGCGCGAGGTGCAGGGCAGGGACAGCGTGCCGGCGGTATGCGTCATCGGCGCCGCCGCCAGGTTGACCGGCGGATGCTCATCGGCATATGGGAAATTGATCATAAAGTGCGCGCAGAACGTTTGGATGCTGCGATGAGTGTTCATCACCCCTTTCGGCAGCCCCGTGGTGCCGCCGGTTGGCGAGAGCGCCACGACATCATCGAGTTGATACTCGACCTTCGGTGCCGTGGCCGGCTGATCCGCGATCCAGGACTTGAGCGACGGCGCCCCGGGCAAGTGCTCGTCGATGCAGATCCACAACCGGATTTTTGGCAGGCTCGAACGCAACGCGTCGATGATCGGCGCGAACTCTCGTTGAAAAAACAGCACCTCGCAGTCGAAGGCATCGAGCACGTGACGGTTCTCTTCGGCGCTGTTGCGTGCGCCGACGGGAATCCAGCACAGGTTGGCGCGCCAGAGCCCCAGGGTGCAGGTCCAGGCCACCGCATCGTTGGCCGACCAGACGGCGCCCTTGGTGCCGCCGGGCAGGCCGGCGGCTAACAGCGCGTTGGCGATCCGGCTAGACAGGTTGCGGACTTCGGTGAAGGTGAACACCCGATCGTCCTGGATGTACGCCGCGCCGTGCGGATTGATCCGCCAGCCACGGTCGAAGAAATCAATAATCGCCATGTTAGTCACTTCACAGTGGAGTAACGGTTGCGCGGGCCAGGCCACGCTGTTCAAGGAAGCCCAGCAGGTAGCGATGACCGAAGGCTTTCGAGGCCGAGGCGAAACCGGTTCTGGCGGTGTCGTTATTCAACAGTTTGACCACGGCTGCGGCGTGCAAGGCCCCGGTGGCGATGTAAGGCGTGATGCCATGCACGGTGGCACGCACGGCCGTCAGTTGGCCACGACCGATTGCGAAGTCAACGGTGCGTTGCAGAGTGCTGCGTTCACGCGGTGGCATGCTCGGGGTGGTCGATTGCACGAGGCTCTGGATCACCGCGTCCTGCTGTTCTTTGGGCAGGTGCTTGTATTCGGCTTCCCACTTCTCACCCAGGCCGTGGACCATTTTCATCACCGGGTTGTCGTAGAAGCCGACACAGGACATGCAACTGCGTACCCGGCCATCCTCTTCGTAAAATACCGGTAGTGAAGTGCCGCCCCAAGGCAGGCAGAACACGGCTTCCAGCAGATCAGGACAAACCACGTTGAAGCTTGTGTTCGGCGCATAAGGCACCAGTTCCTTCTCCCACAGGTAGGCCCCGGGGTAACGGACGCCCTCGAAAATGGTCGCCGTTGAACCGACCGTCACCCCAGCGGCACCGGTACGGGGGCCGCGGGTCAGGGTCGCGGTTTCCAGCGAATCGACGCCCGGTGTTTCCAGGGCCAATTCGGCGGCGATCTCGGCGTAGGTGTACATGTACGCCAGCGATGGCGACAGCAGCAGCCCGGCCTGGCGATACAGCTCGCCGAACTGATCACGCAAGGCTCGAATGTGCGCTTGCTCTCCGGCTGGATCCAGATAATGGCAGCCAGCTTTCAAGGCCGCTTCTACGGCAGTCAGGCCAAAATTGATGAACGGGCCGACCGTGTTGCACACCACGCGCGCACCTTTGAAAACCGAGACCAGCGCGTCGACCTCGTGGGCGCATTCAATGATTTCGTAAGTGGCCGACTCCAGGCCGACGACGCGTTGCGCCATCATTTCCTGAGCACGGGCGGCGTTGCGAGCGACGGCGGTGAACGGGATGTGCTGGTCGATCAACCAGTCCATGATCAGCATGCCGGTGTAACCACTGGCGCCATAGACAACGACAGGATATTTGGCCATCGGGATTTACCTCATTTGTTATTGTTGGATGAGTGATGTCGGGTGCATTCAGAATCAGTTGTTAGCCCAGCCTTCGGCGTACAGCTGCTGGGCGAGCAGCCCCAGGCGCATGCTCAGGACCCGGTTTTCGCCGTCCTCGATCAATGACGACTGGGTGTCACGCAAGAGTTTTTCGATCGGGTATTCACGGGTGGTGCCATTGCCACCGAACAGGCGGAAAGCTTCCTGCACAACGGCCATCGCCTCTTCGGTCACCGTGACTTTGGCGGAGGCGGTGGCGTACGGATGGGTTTGCGGCGACAGGCGCGCGAAGCTCAGCGAACGTCGGGCGACCGCACGGGCCGTTTCGACCCGACGCAACATGTCACCCAGGCGCAGACGGGTCATCTGGTGGTCGATCAATGGGTGCCCGCCCTGGCGGCGCTCATGGCAGTACTGCAGGGCCATTTCGAAGGCGGCTCGTGCGACACCGGTAAACACCTGGCCCATGTGGGTGCCAGCGAACGACCAGGAAGAACTGACGGCGCCGTAGTAGTTGTCGCGCTCGGCGATAGCAAAGCGCCGAGGCACGCGTACGCTGTCGAAGTAGATTTCGCCTTGAGGCAAGGATCGCTGCCCGATTTTGTCCAGCGGCTTGCCTTTGGACACGCCCTTCAGGTCGAGCGGAATAATCAGCGCAATCCCGTGCGGCCGGCCGTTCTCATCGTAAAAACCGTCACCGTAATCGGCGCAGATCAAGCCCAGTGCCACCTGGGCAATGACGCCGTTGGAGACCCACGCCGAGCTCTGGCCGTTGAGGATGACTTCATCGCCAACCACTTTGGCGGTCAGGTTGCCGATATTGCCGAGCTTGCCCGCTGGCCAGTCTCGCGCCATGTCGAAGATCTGGTTGTCGCTGCCACGGTCGGGTTGGGTGGCCATCCAGCAGCCGATCCGGCCCTGGCAGAGTTCGACCAGCTCGGCATTGCCGGCGGCAACGGCCATTTGCAGAGGGAAACCGGCGCAGCCCAAAGAGATCGCCAGCCCGGCGTCGCCCCAGCCGAGTTCTTCACCGATCAGCGATTCGATTCGCACCGCCATGTCCGGTGGCAACTGCGCCAACAGCGCCGGGTCGAGGCCGAGCTTGGCGAACTCGGCAAACAGCGAGTAGTAAGGCGAGCCAGGGGCAACCACCTCTTCGGCGGTCATGCGATCCAGCTCGCGACCCAATGGTCGCAACACTTCTTTGGCGAAGCGGTGCACGGAGGCCTGAATTGCAGCCTCCTCTTCCGTCAGCGGGGTTTCGAAACCGGTGAGTCCGGCGGCTGGCAGGGTGAGTGTCGACTTGAGCGAGATCATCAAAGTACCTCCATCGAGAGTGGCAGCCGCTGCGCGTGCAACATGCTGCGTCTTGTTATTTGTCATCGACTCTAACAAGCAAAATTAATTAACGCAACATTCGTTATGTTTATTATTTTGCACCTATAGAAACTCATTCAGGCACGGAAATTCGGCCGGAAATCAGCAGTTCGTTTGAGAAAAAATTGCGCCGACGTGTCGGGAAACGAGCATGGCGTTCGACTCCCGACATACCGCCGGTATCAGTGCCGAGAAACGACGCCTCTACGGGAAAAGACGATCGGCGAGCCATCCCCGTTCAGCAGTGTCGCCGTGAGCGAAACCCCGTCGCCGCTGGATTGTTCATGGAAACTTTGGCCACCGTCGTCGCTGCGCACGATCAAACCGTCCAGACCTACGGCGATGACTGTTTGCCCGGAAACATCGACGGCGGTGACCGAGCTCTTGCTTTGCAGCGGCACGCGCTGCCAGCGTGCGCCATCGGCGGAGCCGTGCAGCAACGTGCCGCGTTGCCCGCCCACCAGCAGCGAGCCGTCGCCCAGCACCGCACCCGTCCACAGCGTGCCGCTGTAACCGGTATCCACATAGCGCCAGTGCTTGCCCTGATCGTCTGAGCGCAATAACTGGCCGCGTTCGGCGGTGGCATACAAGCACCCTTCCCCATCGGCAAACAGCCCCATTAGGTTTAGGTCGGCCCGCTTCGAACCCGGCGGAGCTTCGAGTCGCTGCTCGGTCCAGTGCTTGCCGCCGTCATCGGTGGTCAGCACCAGCGACCACAGCCCCACCGCCACCCCTTGCTGCGGATTGAAAAAGTGCACGGCAAACAGTGGCCGATCTTCTGCACTGGAAAGGCGCTGCACCTGCCAGGTATCGCCGCCGTCAGTAGTGGCCAGAATCGCCCCCCAGTGACCAACGGCCCAACCCTGACGGGCATCGACGAAGGACACCCCCGTCAGAGGGGTGGCCAACGGCACGGATGTCGCTTGACGGAAATGCCCACCGTGATCATCCGACAACAGCACCACGCCGTGATCGCCGACGGCAACGGTTCGCTCCCCGGCCCGGGCAGCGCTCAACAGCGTCGCGGCCGTGGCGCTGGCCGTCACGGTCGCCGGAACCGCCGACAAGGATGACGCCTGCAACAGCGTCGGCAACATCAGAACCAGTAAAGGCATCAGGTTTCGCATGGCTGTCTCCTCAATGCACCAGTGAGCCGATCAAGCGCACTGGGCGCCGCCGCGGGAATGTCCGCTCCAGCCATACGGCAAAGGCCGGGAGAACGGTCATGGCCATGATCATGTTGACCAGAAACATGAAGGCCAACAGTTTGCCCATGTCTGCCTGGAACTTCAGATCGGAAAACGCCCAGGTGGCGACGCCCACCGCCAGGGTGATGGCGGTAAAAATCGTGGCGACGCCGACCTCCAGCAACGCGTGCTCGACAGCTTTGGTGATCGGCTGGCCGAGGGCCTGATGCAGCTGCAAACGGTTATAGATGTAGAACGCGTAATCCACGCCGATGCCGACCGCCAGCACCATGACCGGCAAGGTGGCAATGGTCAGGCCGATCTGCAGCTCCTTCATGAACCAGTAGCCGATGAAGGTGCCCAGGGTCAGCGGCAGGCAGCAGACCAGCACGGCGCGCCAATCGCGGTAGACGACAAACACCAGCAGCGCGATAGCGCCGTAGACGTAAAGCATCATCGGCAACTCGCTGCGTTCCACTTCTTCGTTGATCGCCGCGATCACGCCGGCGTTACCGGACGCCAGACGTACACTCACGCCGGACTGAGTGAACTGGCTGCGCAAAGCCTTGGCCGCGGTGATCACCCGGTGAATGGTGGTTGCCTTGTGATCGGCGAGAAACAAATGCACCGCGGTCATACTGCAATCAGGCCGCATCATGCCGGGCACGCGAGCCACCTCGGCGGCCATCGACGAGTAGTTGGTCGGGTCGATGGGCACCGCGTTCATTTTCGGGTTGCCCTCGTTATAGCCCTCGTTGAACTGGCGCAGGCTGTTGGAAAACGAAGTCACCGAGACCACACCAGGCACCCCTTGCATGGCCCAGACGAAGCGGTCCTGATACTGGCCGAGTGCAACGTTCTCGCAGTCGTTCGCCCCGCCCTCGACCTTGACCTCGAACACCACACTGAGCCAGTCCAGACCGATGTCGTAATGGCTGGCGATCGACAGCGCATCCCGATTGAAGCGCGCATCCTCGCGCAGTTCCGGGGCGCCGGCCTGCAAGGAACCGACCACTCGATCATGGCTTTGCCAGGCGGCCGTGACAAAGATCAGCATCGCCATGCACAGCACCCAGCGCACGTTGTGCCATTCGCTCAAACGCGCGAGACCGTGCAACCAACGAGCGCGGCGCTGGCGAGAAACTTCCTCGGCCGCAGCGTAACCGTCCTGCACGCTGAGCATCGAGGCCACCACCGGCAGCATCACCAGATTGGTGACGATCTTGAACGCGACCCCCAGTGACGCGGTGATTGCCAGTTCCCGTACCATGGGGATCGGGATCAACAGTAACGTCACGAACGATACGAATGCAGTGACCAACGCCAGCGTGCCGGGAATCAGCAACGCACTGAAACTGGCCCGCGCCGCACCCTCCACCGATTTGCCGCAGGCGATCTCGCGAATGATGAAGTTGATCTGCTGCACGCCATGGGATACCCCTATGGCAAATACCAGAAACGGTACCAGCACCGCCAACGGATCGAGGCCATAGCCGAGCAGACGCAAAGCGCCGAACTGCCAGATCAGCGAAACCAGCGAGCAACCCACCGCCAGCAAGGTGAAACGCAGCGAATGGCAGTACCAGAACACCGCAGCCGCTGTCAGCAACAAGGCCAGCAGACAGAACTCGAAAACCGCCGAAGCGCCCACGGCAATGTCTCCGATCTGCTTGGCGAAGCCGATGATCTGGATCTCGAAATCCATGTCCTCGAACTGACTGCGAATCTGCTGCTCCAGGACCTGGTTGTAAGCCACATAGTCCAGGCGCTGGCCGTTAGTATCGAACTCGTTGAGGTCGACCGTGATCATCGCGCTGCTTTGGTCACGAGCCACCAGCGTTCCGATAAAACCACCCTGCGCCGTCGAGTTGGCGATCATGGCTATGCTCGTCTCATCGAGACTTTCCGGCGTTACCGTCCCTGGTACCAGCGGGTCGGCACGGAAGCCCTCTTCGGTGATTTCATTGACGAAGGCGTTGGGCGTCCACAACGAACGCACGCTGCTGCGCGACACGTTGGGCAGAAAGATCAGCGCCTGGGTGACGTCATACAGACGCTTGAGCCCTGCCTGGCTCCAGATCGTCCCTTGGCGAGCCTTGACCACCACCGTCAACCGATTCGCGCCGAGCAAGTCATTGCGATAGGTCTCAAAGGTCTCGATGTATTCATGGCCGATGGGCAACTGCTTTTCAAACCCGGCTTCCATGCGCAACTGCACGGCAAACCAAGCCATGCCCAAGGTGAATAGCGCCAGGCTCGCCAACGTCAGCATGCGGTGCGAGAACAGCCATTGTTCGATGCGCGGCAGGACGCCGCGCACAGGGTTTTGCTTGAGGTTCAGGGAACTGTTCACGGCGCGCCTCACAGGGTTCGGGAAACCACAAGGCCAACGTAATCGCGATCACGCAGCAGTTGATCGTAAGGGGTCTTGCCGCCCATGAACTTTGCGTAGTTGGCCGAGATTTGCCAGCTCGCCGGATTGCGCACGAAGTTGAGGTAGAGGTTCATGCTGCTGGCGTCTTCGGTGAAGGTGGCCGACAGGTTCGGGGTGCGTCCGTTGATCGAGCGCGAGTAGAACACTCCCGGCGTGACCTGCCAGCCAGGAATGAGCGTGTTGTCATAGGTCAGGCTCAAATCGAGGCTGATGCCAGAGGAGGTTTTGTTACCCTTGGCGCTCGGCGCGATGGCCGGGTCCAGTTGCCAGGTATTAAGGCCGGCGGCGATGGGTTCTCCGGCGTAGTCGTTATGCAGGCCCGGGTATTTCACGACCACCAGTTCGCTCAACAAGGTACCGGTGCTGGCACCGGTGAATTCGAGCAAGGTCGGCGAGTTGGACGGCGTCATGCTGTAGATGCCGGTCAGGTGCCATTGCAGTTTCTTTGCGTCTTTCCAGCATTTGCCACCGTTGGCGGCGCAGGCGTCGATGACCGGGTTGAGCGGTACCGCATCCTTGGGACGATAGGACAACTCGGTGCCCAGTGCCCAGTCGCCGACCGGCATATTGGCGCTGATGCCGTACATCATGCGGTCTTCCGGATATTCCCAGGTCGGCGCCGCGGCGAAGGTTTGCGGATCCACCTGCACGCTCAGTGACGGCAGTTTGTCGTGATAACGCATCACGTACAGACCCAGGTTGAGATCGGTGTTGTCAGGCTGCCAGCGCAGCGACACGCCCCATTGGCCGCTGTTGCGCGCCTCTTTTTCATCGTACCCGTAGGTACCCCTGCCCTCACCCAGCGCGTGGGTGGTGGACCAATAGCTCCCTACCGGGGGCAATTCACTTTTGTTCCAATTGAACTGCCAATACGCCTCGATATTCACCCCGGCACCAAGCCCCGACGCCAGGCTCAACATCGGGGCCGGCAGCAAGGCTTCCTTGAGCTGGGTACCGGGACGCGACAATGCCATGACATCGTAAGCGTTGGTGTTGTTGATGCCGCCAGCAGCGAACAGACTCTCGCCCCAGTTGATCACCTGATTACCCAGGCGAGCGCGAACACGTTGGTCACCGACATCGAAACTCTTGCTCACCCACAGATCCAGCAGACGCGCCTTGAACTCCAGATCGTCTCGGGCGCCACTGGTGAGGCCGTCGCTACCGACACCTTCAGGCCGGTTAGCCGATAGCGCACCGCTGGTGTCGGTCGCGGCAAAGTCCCGAATCCAGCTACCGCGCGCCATGAACGTGTAGTCTTCGGGAAACTTCAGCACCAGTTCATGGATGCCTTTTATGTAGTTGGTGAACAGGTCGCCCCGGTCGTAGTTCAAGTCGCCCTGGTCACCAACACCTGCGCTGGGCGCCAGACAGCCGCTGGGTGGATTGTGCCCGCCGGGGCCGCTGGTGATAAGGTTGCAGCCGCGCGATTCGGTGCGCAGTCCCATGCCCACGGCGATGGTGGAGTCGAAAGAGCCGCGAATGTTTTCGGTTTCAAAGGTGAACGCCATGGCAAATGGGGTTGCACACGCGATGACAAGACCTGAGGTTCTACTGATTATTTTTTTCATGTCTGTTCCCGAAAGCCGCTATCAGCGTTCGCTGTTGGCGCGCAGGTTGTCGGAGGTGTAGAAGTCGCGTTTCAGGCGCGGATTGCTCGCCCCGTCGGTCAGCCAGCGATGGTCGTTCTTGCCGGTGCCAATGGAGGTCATGTCGTACAGGTAGCGACCGTCAACCAGGTTGTATTGCGCCTGGGCTTCCATGTCGCAGGTGCCGGTCTCGTACACCGGGATCGTGTAACCCTCGCGGACCTTCCAGATTTGCCCCTGCTTGTCGTAGTCCACCGCCATCAGCGCGTTCCAGCTGTCTTCGTCGATGTAGAACAGACGCTTCGGTGCCTGATGGCGCATGCCTTGGCGGACGGTCGCTTCGACCACCCACACGCGGTGCAGCTCATAGCGACGCGATTCGGGAGCGATGAAGTCGCGCTTGGCCACCTCCTCGATCTTCGCCGAGTTGTCGTAGGCCCCGAATGAGTTGTAGGGCACAAGCATTTCCTGCTTGCCCAGCAGCTTCCAGTCGAAGCGGTCCATGGGGCCGAAGAACACGTTGGATTCATCGATGGTGTATTGATTGTCCAGGCCGATTTGCGGTGCGTCGTAGGAATACGCCGGCATGCGCCGCACGCGGCGCTGGCCCGGGAAGTAATAGAACGTGGTGGCTTGCTCGCCGGCCTTGGTCGTGACCACCCCGGCTTGTCCGGCCAGTGCGGCGGGGTCGGTGTAGCTAAAGTAAGTGGCGACTTCCAGACGATCGAATGACGAGAACAGCGCGCTGCCCTTCACGCCCCATGGTGTGTACATGAACCAGTCGGTGGAGGTTCGCAGCCAATCTTCACTGCCCTTGCGTGGCGAAATTCCGGAAACGGTTTTCGACATATCGAAGCCAACGCCGCGATAGCGCATTTTCATGTTCCACATCACCTCGGCACCCGAGGCTGGAAATGGAAACGGGATGCCCGGCACGTAGGCTTCCTGCAACGCCAGACCGTCGCCGTCGAGCTTGGCGAAACCGACGTTCTTCTTAGTGTTCTGCGCGACGAAATCCGGCACGCCACAGCTGCGTCGTGTCGGGTACACGTCCATCCGGTAGCCGGGAATCTTCTTGAACATTTCCACCTGGCCCGGTGAAAGCTTGCTGGCGTATTTCGCGACGTTGCTCGAGTCGATGCTGAACAGCGGCTTGTCATCCTTGAACGTCCATTGCTGGCCGCGCACCTGACCGTGGCTCCAACTGCCACCTTGAGGACCGGGCGCTGTCCACGCGGGAATCACCCCGTCGGCGCTGGCCGCCGCCTCGCCTCCCAGCGGAGTCAGCTTGGTGCCGAGTAATGCTGGATCCTTGTCTGCTGCCTGTGCTGTACAGAAAAACGCCGAGGCCGCGAGGGCCGCGACCAGATGCCGGATTACGACGCCGGGAGAAAAATTGTTATGGGGGCGCTCAATCACTGTGTTCATGGGAGGGATCCTCGTGGGCCTTGATCAGCAACGGGGTCGCCTAGATGGTGGCAACCCGTTGCCTGCGCTAACCTAATCAACTGACTTGATCAATTGACCAAGTCATGTAATCAAAGCAAGCCCGGTGCCAAGATTCGCAAGGCAGAAATTAGTCGTTTCTTATCAATCGATTGCGCGGTCGCCGTGAACACAGCGCGATAAAACTGCCGGAGGATGTTTCCGTTTGTTTCGCCGAAACGCACCCATTCGGGAAATAACGAAACAGTTGTTACCATTATTGGTGCAGCCGTTTCATGCCCCCTTTCCATTCATGACGTCTGGCGATTTATTGTTGTAGGATCCGCAAGCGTCGACATCGTCCTTGTCGTTGTGGGGCGCCAGGAATAAAGGAGAATGCTGAACTATGGCCAGAATGGGCGCTGAATTACGCCGGCAGGATTTCGTCGAAGCAACGATCAGAGTGATCGCCGAGCATGGCGTAGCCAATGCCACGACCCGCCGTATTGCGGCGCAAGCCGGCTGTCCGTTGGCTTCGTTGCATTACGTGTTCCATACCAAGAACGACCTGTTTTATGCCGTCTACGAATCGCTGTTCAGCCTCCCACCGCAAGCGCTGGAACAGGTACCGGCCGGGGCCACTGCTGCGGCGACGGCAGCCGAAGTTCTGCGGCAATTGATCACCTGGTTCATCAATCACCCGGATGCGGCCAGGGCGCAGACCGAGTTGTTCTTCTGGGCAATGCGCAATGACCCGCAAATGGCCAGCAAGATTTACTCGGTGGCCATTGAAGCCACCGAGCAGGCGCTGCAGCGTGCCATGGGAACTGAGTTGAGCGAAGCGTTTTTAAAGGCGACCAGCCGCTTACTGATCCAACTGGTAGACGGGCTGACCATTGCCTGGTCGGCCCACGGTGATCTGGATCGATTGCGAGCCGAAACCGAGACTGCTTGCACTGCGTTGGCCTTGTTGGTGGCCAGTCACTGAGTCGATCCTTGCCCAGGCGCCGTATGGGGATCAGATCGCGCCAGGCTTTTTACAGTTCATGACATTCGAACGGTGCGCAACGCCGATCCCGTGATGAACAAAAACTGTCTCAGATGAAGTCATTTGCTCTATTTCGGTGGTTTTCGTTGCAGTAATGAGCTTTTCCTGCACAATTCGGCGGATTGAAATTCGATTCGAGACCGACTGATGACCCTGACTCCTCAAGACGAACGACTCATCAAGGCGCTGGCCTTGGCCATCGTTGATCGCCCTCGGGCGACACTCAAGGAACTGGCTGAAGCGGCTGGCGTCAGCAAGGCTACGCTGCATCGCTTTTGCGGCACCCGTGACAACCTGGTGCAGATGATGGAAAGCCACGGTGAGACGGTGCTGAACCAGATCACCACCACCACCGACCTGTTGCACGGCGAGCCGGTACAGGCGTTGCGCAGTTTGATCAACGAGCATCTCGCGCATCGGGAAATGCTGGTTTTCCTGCTCTTTCAGTACCGCCCCGACACGTTTGCGGTCAATGGTGAGGGCGACCGCTGGCAGACTTATGCTGATGCCCTCGATGCTTTTTTTCTGCGTGGCCAGCAACTGGGCGCGTTTCGCATCGATGTCACCGCCGCGGTTTTCACGGAGCTGTTCCTGACCATGATTTTCGGCATGGTTGATGCCGAGCGCCGTGGGCGCGCGGCCAGTGCCAACTCGGCCAATGTGCTGGAACAGATGTTCCTGCATGGCGCGGCCGGCGCAGCGAGTGCGTTGTAAGCCTTACTCGGTTTTCCTGGAAAAAAAAGCCCCGAGACCTTTCGGTCTGCGGGGCAAAGGCGGTTGGATGCGCCAACCAAAGGAGCTCTTGTCAGGCGTTATCTAACGGTTGTCGGCGTGGACCAACCTCCGCCCAGCGAACGGAACAGATCGACCAGAGCAATCTGGCGTTGCGTGCTGACCTCGATAAACGTTGTTTCATTGACGAAACTGGTGCGCTGCGCATCGAGATAACGCAGGTGGCTGTCGATACCGCCTTCATATCGGGCCTTGGCCAGACTCAGGGTTTCAGTGCTGGTATTGGCCAGTGCGCGGCGCGCGGCCTCCTCCCGGCGCAAGGTGTCGGTGGCAGCCAATGCATCGGCGACCTCGCGGAACGCCGTCTGAATCGTGCCTTCGTAGGCCGCCACAGCTGAATCCTTGCGGGCTTCGGCTAGACTCAGCCCGGCACTGTTGCGACCAGCATCGAACAACGGCAGCGAAAGGTTCGGTACGAAACTCCAGGAGCGCGAACCACCGTCGAACAGACCGGACATCTGCGCGCTGGAAGTACCAAAGCTGCCGGTCAGGCTGATACGCGGAAAGAACGCCGCCCGTGCCGCGCCGATATCGGCATTGCGCGCTTGCAGTCGATGCTCGGCCGCAAGAATGTCCGGCCGGCGCTCGATCAGCGTCGACGTGGTGTCCGCAGCGATGTCTTGCACCAGCATCGGCTGCGTCGTCACCCGCTCGGGAATCACCTTGCCCGCGTCCTTTGTGCCCAGCAGCAAAACCAGCGCGTTGAACGCCTGCTGCTTCTCGCGCAGATTGCGTTCCTGTTCGGCCCGCGCCTGTTCCACCAGCCCCAGAGCTTCCTGATAATCCAGCGCTGTCGCCGTGCCGCTGGAGCGGCGCTGACTGATCAGCGCGAACGAGTATTCGCGGCTGCTCAGGGTTTGTTGGGTCAACTCCAGCCGACGCTGGGCGCCGTCGTGAACCAAATAGGCCTGGCTGACTTCGGCGATCAGCGCGATCTGCGCGGCGCGGGCTGCTTCTTCGGTGGCCAGGTATTCCTGCAGCGCAGAGTCACTGAGGCTTTTTACCCGGCCAAACAGATCCAGCTCGTATTCGGGCAGCGACAGACCGACCTGATACTGGCTGGCCACCCCTGCCCGGCCGTCACTGGCCAGGTCCGACGGCAAGCGCTGGCGATTGCCGGACGCGCTTGCGTTCAGCCCGGGAACCCGATCGGCTCGCTGAATGCGGTACTGCGCCCGGGCCTGCTCGATGTCCAAAAGGGTCTGGCGCAACGAGCGGTTGTTAGCCAGCGCAACACCCACCAGACGGCGCAGGTCGGGATCGACGATGAACGACTGCCACGCCAACTGGTTGATCGGAGCGCCCTTTTTCAACGACTCGCCCGCCCAGTTGTCCGCAATCGGTGCGATGGGCCGCTCATAGGTCGGCGCCAACGAGCAACCGGCCAACAACATGGCGATCACCAGCGTAGAAAATCCTGAAATACGCATGTTTCACTCCTGAGCCAAAGCGGGTTGTTCAATGGGAGCCGGTTTACTGCGCAACATCGACAGCACCCACACAAAACAGATCGGTACAAACAACACACCCAGCAGTGTCGCGCTGAGCATGCCGCCGATCACCCCGGTACCGATTGCCCGCTGACTTGCAGCCCCTGCCCCGGTCGCCAGTGCTAGCGGCACCACGCCGAGAATGAAGGCCATGGAGGTCATCACGATTGGCCGGAAGCGCAGCCGTGCGGCCTCGATCGCGGCGTCACGCAGGCTGTAACCTTTCTCCCAGAGTTCCTTGGCGAACTCGACGATCAGAATCGCGTTCTTCGCCGCCAGACCGATGATGGTGATCAAACCGACCTTGAAGTACACGTCGTTAGGCATGCCGGCGACCATCACCGCGAGTACCGCACCGATGGCGCCGATCGGCACAATCAGCATCACGGTCAACGGAATCGCCCAGCTCTCGTACAGCGCCACCAGCAGCAGGAACACCACCAGAATGGCCAGCGCAAACAGTTGCGTGGCCTGACCGCTGGAAACCTTCTCCTGGTAGGACAAACCGGTCCACTCGTAGCTGAAACCGGCCGGCAACTGCGCGGCGATACGCTCCATTTCCGCCATGGCTTCACCGGTGCTGTAGCCCGGCCCGGCATCACCGACGATGCGCACCGACGGATAACCGTTGTAGCGCACTACCTGCACCGGACCTTCCTCCCAATGCGTGGTGACGAAAGCGCTGAGCGGCACCAGATCGCCCGCGCTGTTGTGTACGTACAGTTTGAGCACGCTTTCCGGAGTCATCCGGTCGCCTTGCTCGGCCTGCACCACCACGCGCTGCTGGCGGCCGGCGTTGGTGAAGTCGTTGATCACCTCCGAACCGAAAGCGGCAGACAACGCACTGCTGATCGATTCAAAACTCACCCCCAGGGTGCGCGCCTTGTCACGGTCGATCACCACGCGCAATTGCGGCGACTCCGCCAAGCCTTCCATCATCGCGTAGAGGATTTTCGGGTTGCCGTTGGCTTGACCAAGCACCTGATCACGAGCAGCGAGCAACGCTTCCCGGCCCAGGCCGGCACGATCCTGCAGGCGTAGGGCGAAACCACCAGAGTTGCCCAGACCGTCAATCGGCGGCGGTGGCACAGCCATCACCGCACCGTCGTTGGCCACGGTAAATTGCTCGTTCAGCGCATTGACTTCTGCCATGGCCGATTGATCTTCGCCACGCTCCGACCAGTCCTTGAACACCGGGAATGCCAGCGCTGCGTTATCGCCCATCCCGGAGAAGCTGAAGCCGGACACCAGGAACGTCGACTGAACCGCGTCACGGGTAGCCAGGTAACGCTCCAGTTGTTCGCCAGTCGATTCGGTACGGGTACGGGTCGCGCCCGGCGGCAGCTGGACGTCGACGATCATGTAGCCCTGGTCCTCCACCGGCACAAACGATTCCGGCAGGCGCAGGTAGAAGTAACCGAGCATGGCGATAATGCCCAGGTACACCAACATCATCCGGCCGGAACGCGCCACCAGCCCGTTGTTCAGGACTGAATAGCGATCGGTGAGCTTGGCAAAGCCACGGTTGAAGGCGCCGAAGAAGCCGCGCTTTTCATGGTGCCCTTGTGGAATCGGCTTGAGCAGCGTGGCGCATAGCGCCGGGGTGAACGTCAGCGCGAGGAACCCGGAGAACAGAATCGACACCGCCAGCGATACCGAGAATTGCTGGTAGATCACACCGACCGAGCCGGACATGAATGCCAGCGGCATGAACACCGCCGACAGCACCAGGGTGATACCGATGATCGCGCCTGATACCTGCCCCATCGCTTTCACCGTGGCGTCGACCGGCGACAAGCCCTCCTCGGCCATGATCCGTTCGACGTTCTCCACCACCACAATGGCGTCGTCCACCAGAATGCCGATGGCGAGCACCATGCCGAACATGGTCATCATGTTCACCGAGAAGCCCAGCACGTACATCATCAGCAGCGTGCCCAGCAGACACACCGGTACCACGATCGACGGAATCAAGGTGTAGCGGATGTTCTGGAGGAACAGGAACATCACTAGGAATACCAGGGCCATCGCTTCGATCAGGGTATGAATCACCTTCTCGATCGCGACATCAACGAAACGCGAGGTGTCGTAAGGAACGGAATATTCCACATCATCCGGGAAGTAGGCCGACAGTTCGGCCAGGCGCTGCTTGACCGCAGTTGCGGTCTGGATCGCGTTGGCGCCCGGCGATAACTGGATCGCCGCTGCCACGGCGGGCCTGCCATTCAGGCGCGAGTTGAAGTTGTAACTTTCCTGACCGATTTCCACGCGGGCGACGTCGCCCAGTTTGACCGTCGAACCGTCTTCGTTGGCACGCAGGACAATACGAGAGAATTCTTCCGGATTATCCAGCGTACCTTTCACCGCCAGGGTGGCGGTCAGTTCCTGCTGGCTGCTGGTCGGCGTACTGCCGAAGCTGCCAGCCGGCACTTGCACGTTCTGGCCACGGATGGCCGCGCTGACGTCGTCGATGGATAGCCCATAGCCCACCAGTTTCTGCGGGTCGAGCCAGACGCGCATCGCCGCTTCAGAGGAGAAGAACTGCAGCTTGCCGACGCCCGGAACCCGGCGTAGCTCGTTGTTGATATTGCGCGCGGCGTAGTCGCCCAGTGCGGTGGTGTCACTGTGCTGGGTGCCTTCCTTATAGTTCAGCGCATAGATCAGCAGGAAACCAGCACTGGTCTGCTCCACCTCCAGACCTTGGGTCAGCACGGCTTGCGGCATCCGCGCTTCGGCTTTTTTCAGGCGGTTTTGCACGTCAACCTGAGCGAGCTGCGGATCAGTGCCCGGCTGGAACGTCACCGCAATCTCGGCGATACCGTTGGAGTTGTTGGTCGACTCGAAATACAGCAGGTTCTTCGCACCGTTGAGCGACTCTTCGATCACGCTGGTGACCGAGTCCACCAGCACCTTCGCAGAGGCACCGGGATAGGTCGCCGTCACCTTGATCTGCGGCGGCGCGACGTTGGGGTACTGCGCTACCGGCAGCATCGGAATGACCAGCAGACCGGCCAGAGAAATGAACAGCGCTACCACCCAGGCGAAGTTCGGGCGTTTGATAAAAAACAGAGACATCGGAATATCCTCGCGGCGACGGCGCCCTTACTGGTGCGACTCAGGCAACTGAGCCTGGGCTTGGGGCTGGGCGGGTACGACCTTGGCACCTGGTTGCAAGCCGCTCAGTCCGCTGACTATCACCTGATCGCCAGCCTTCAGGCCTTCACTGATCTGCCAGCGCGAACCCTGCATGGAACCGGTCACCACATTGCGCGCTTCGGCGCGGCCGTCGGCGCCGACGACCATGACCTGCGCGCCGCCATCGCTGCCGCGCTGCACCGAGCGCTGGGGCACGAGAATGGCCTGTTTGTCGGTGCCTTGAGGCGTGCGCACGCGCACGAACATGCCCGGCAGCAACACGCCGTCGCTATTGGCGAACTTGCCGCGTAATGACACCTGCCCGGTGCCGCGATCAACGGCGATATCGGTAAACATCAGTGCGCCCTGACGCTCAAAAGCGGTGCCGTCGACACGAATCGACAACGTTTTACTGTCATCAGCGGAGAGTTTTCCGCCCTTGAGCGATTCGCGCAGGCGCAGCGCGTCGGCGGCCGACTGAGTGAAATCGACATAGACCGGATCAAGCTGTTGAATCCGCGCCATCAACGTCGCGTCCCCCTGACCGACCAACGCACCTTCGGTTACCAGTGCACGGCCGACACGACCGGAAATCGGTGCAGTCACCGAAGCATAACCAAGGTTCAAGCGCGCGCTTTGCAGATCGGCCTGAGCCGAGCGCGTGGCCGCCTGGGCGCTGCGCAGGTCGGCCATGGCACTGTCGAAGTCTTGCTGGCTGACCGCCTCGACCTTCACCAACGGTTCATAGCGCTTGACCCGCGCCTGTGCCTCAAGTGCGACGGCCTGGGTGCGGGCCAATTCACCCTCTGCTCGCGACAAGGCCGCCTTTAGCGGCGCCGGGTCGATCTGGAACAGCAGGTCCCCGGCTTTGACATCCGCGCCCTCTTCAAAACGCTTTTGCATCACGATGCCTGGCACGCGCGCGCGCACCTCGGCGACTCGCATGGGCTCTACCCTGCCCGGCAAATCCGAAGTCAGAGCTAGAGGCTCCGTCTTTACTGCCAGCACCTCTACAGGACGCACCACTTCGGCCACGCCCGCTTGTTCATTCGACGGCCCACACCCGGCCAGCGCAATGGCCGCTGCCAGCGAGCCTGCCATCCCTATCGCACGCAAATTTCCCATCTCTCACCCAAGGCTTGATTGAACTTGGTGCGGATGCTACTTTGCAAACCCTAATGAGTCAACATTGTCTCATATGAGAATATTATGCTTCCTGTATAAACATCGCTAAAGGCGTGGTGATGACACCCAATTCCCATGATGAACAAATGCTCAAGTCGCTGACTATGGCGGTTGTCAATCGCCCCCGGGCGACAATGAAAGAGCTGGCGCAACTGGCGGGCATGAGCAAAGCGACCCTGCACCGCTACTGTGGGACACGGGAAAATCTAGGGCAGAGACTGGAGGAGTACGCCGAACGTACGCTCAATCTGATTATCCGCAGCGCCGGTTTGCAGCATCTGCAGCCCTTGGACGCGCTGCGTCGATTGATCCGCGAGCACTTGGCTCATCGCGAATTGCTTGCCTTTCTTATGGCGCAATACCGCCCAGACTTCCTCGACTTTGAACGGGGTGACACACGCTGGCAGTTTTACCTGGCGGCGCTAGACGAGTTCTTCCTCAGAGGTCAGCAAAGGGGACTGTTTCGCATCGACATTAGCGCAGCAATTTTTACCGAGCTGTTCATCACCCTGGTCTACGGCTTGGTGGATGCCGAACAGCGCGGGCGTGCAGCCAACGCCGAGTCGGCCCGAACGCTGGAGCAAATGTTCCTGCACGGAGCACTTTCTAGTGGCGAGTTCCGCGAGCACGCCTCTGTGCAGGAGCACGCTTCAGTCCTCAAAAATGCGTGAAGGCATCGCTGATGCTGGCAACCGGCGGGTGATTGGCATGATGAACAACATTGTGGTCAGCGGGCCGTGGCTGAACATACAGCGCACCCGAAATCAGCGCGACCACCAGCAAAGCGAACAGAAACCGACGCATCGTATACCTCCATCGTCCAGCCTTGGGCCGAACGCAGGTCTTTTGTTATTGGTTGTTCGAGTGTGGTCTCGGGACAAGGGTGAAAGCTTTGCATATCGCGCCAGAGATTTTGCATATCGTGCCAATACTTCTCAGGCCAAAGGCTGTATTTCATTCGAGAGGCTCAGATGATGTCCACAGTGCGTGGTGTTGCTTTGCTTGGTTTCAAGGCGTTTGCTACCAGTCAGGGGATTGATCCGGTTTCGGCGCTGGCGGAGGTAGACCTGCCCGAAGATCCGCTGAACGCTCAAATATCTGGCGCGCAATTCAATGCGTTGGTCCAGTTATGTGCGTTACGGTCGAGCAATCCCTTGTTCGGCTTACAGTTAGGCTTGCACCAAGGCACACAAAGTCTAGGCACTCTGCCGTACGCCATGCGTAACGCGGCCAATGTGGGCGAGTCGCTGAATCTGCTGACACGCTATTTCCATATACACAGCGACGGCGCACTAGTGCGCCTTGAACGCCGAGGCGGCAGTGCCCTTCTTGTGTACGAAGTCATTGACGGTACGTTGGCCTCAGTACGTCAGACAGTGGAGCTGGCGATGGGAGTTGCCGCATGCTTGCTCCGCGAACTGCTGGGGCACGCCTGGAAACCGAGAGTTCTGATGTTGCGCCACAGTGCTCCAGCCAATCGCATTGCCTACCGCACGCTGCTGGGTGTCCCTCCGCGCTTTGACAGCGCCGTCAATGCCTGGGTTTTCGATGAGTCGTTACTGGCCAGACCTCTCGGAGCTACAGACGTCAGGTGTCAACTATTAGCCCTGCAACAGATCGACGAGTTAGCGCGCGTAACACTGCAAGAACTACCGTCTTATGTGCAAAAAAGGCTACGCAATGAGCTTGCCAATGGTCCGGTCACGCTTCGCGACATGGCCAAGTACATGATGATCAGCCCGCGCACCTTGCAACGCTATCTTCGGGCACAAAACACTCGATTTCAGGAGCTGCTGGACGAAACGCGCCAGACGATGGCCGCACGCTACCTCTGCGACTCATCGATCAGCCTGACACAGGTGGCAGGTATGTTGGGTTATGCCGACCTGAGCACCTTTTCCCGGGCTTTCACGCGCTGGAATGGCGTCAGCCCGCAGAAGTGGAAACAGCGCATGCAACAAACTCTTGGGTAAACATGGCGTCCAATCCATTCATTCGTGCAATCAGTCTGACAGGGTTCGATCAATTTGCCCGGCGTCAGGGTCTGGACCCGAGCCGTATACTGCGACAGGCCCGTGTGCCTACGATGTCGCTGCAGCGCCCGGAAGATATCCTCTCCTTCCAACAATATTGCAGCTTGTTGCAAATGTGCCGGCAGCGTTCGAATAACGCATTGTTCGGCCTGGAATTCGGGCTCCACCAAGGTGTCGACGTCTTCGGTGATATGTTTTTCCTGATCCACAACGCTCGAACCATCGGCGATGCATTGCTCGAACTGCGCGCGAATTTCGGGCTGTACAACGGCGCGGCACAGGTTGATTTGGAGGTTGTCAAAGGCGTCGCGTTGCTGAGTTATCGAACCGATGAGATGTCGATTGTCGGATTGCCTCAAGCAGAAGAACTGGCGTGTGGTGTCGGCTTAAAACTGATGCTCACGTTGGCCGGGGATCGATGGCAACCTGAGGCGGTAATGCTTCGTCATCCGCCCCTTGCCGATGAGTGGGGCTATCGCCAGGCACTGGGTATCACACCAACGTTCTCAGCAGCACATACTGGTCTGCTATTTGACGCATGCGTGCTGACGCAACCACTGGATCGCGCCAGCGAAGCACTACATCAGATTCTCGCTAGACATCTATCAGGTATAGAGCGCTTGTCGACAGACGTGATGCCTGGCTACGTCAGGCAATTGCTGCGTAACTTGTTGCCCAGCGGACGTGCAACGATCGACAAGGTGGCCGATTGCATGGCAGTCACCCCAAGAACCTTGCAGCGCCACTTGGCTCAAGAAAATACGTCTTTTCAGCAGTTGCTGGATGAGACTCGCCAACAACTGGCACGCAATTACCTGCTGGTTCCGACAGTCAGTCTTACACACGTGGCGAATCTGCTGGGTTACGCCGATGTCAGCACTTTTTCGCGGGCGTTTCATCGCTGGTTTGGTATGTCTGCGCTTGAGTGGTGCAGCCAGTCGGGGGTGAGCAGGCAGCCTTTATTGATTACGAGCCGGATGAGAGATCAGCTTTGAGCGGAGCGACCCAGCCCCTGCGTTTGCGGGAAGACGAACCACGTCCAATGGCTCGTCTTGCGGCCCGCGCGCAGCTCGTCCATGACCCGACTGAACACCCGGCGCTGCGCCTCGACGAAACGGGACAGATTGAACGAATCCTGCATGATTCGCTCCTCCTACGATAAGCGCGTCGGTACTCTCAGCTCAGCACACAGTCCGCCGCCTTCGCGATTTCTCAAGGTCAGGGATCCGCCAAGGGCTTGTGCCAGTTGCTGTGCGATAGCCAGGCCCAGGCCCGTGCCGCCGGTGCTGCGGTTGCGCGAATTTTCCACGCGGTAAAATGGCTCAATCACACGGGCCAGCTCCTCTTCGGCAATGCCGGGGCCACGATCCATTACGGTCACCGAGAGGCTGTCGCCCTCCTTCGGCTCGACCCGCAGTTGCGCTGCACCGGCGAATTTGAGCGCGTTATCCGTGAGGTTTACCAGCACTCGGCGCAGCGCATGGGGCCGCGTGTGAATCACTGCGTTGCTTTTGCCGCTGAGCTGCACGTCCTTGCCCATGTCCTGGTAGTCGAACACGAGGCTGTCGAGGAATGAATCAAGATCGGTACGGCGGCTTTCCTCGGTGGCGCCATGCACGCTGCGGGCATAGGCAACGCCTTCACGCACCAGGTGTTCCATCTCGCCGAGGTC
This sequence comes from Pseudomonas sp. FJ2-5-13, assembly GCF_029201605.1. Classification (NCBI taxonomy): domain Bacteria; kingdom Pseudomonadati; phylum Pseudomonadota; class Gammaproteobacteria; order Pseudomonadales; family Pseudomonadaceae; genus Pseudomonas; species Pseudomonas sp. FJ2-5-13. The sequence goes on along the minus strand of NZ_CP104045.1, from coordinate 2,930,363 downwards.
ATTCCACAATTTGTCTTTGTCGCCGCAGTCGTCCATCAATTCGGCACGCAGCTTCATGCGCGTGATTGGGGTTTGCAGGTCGTGGGAAATCGCCGCCAACAGTTGCATGCGCTCTTTCAGATAGGCCGCAATGCGCGCCTGCATGGCATTGAAGGCGATGGCCGCGTGTGCGACTTCGGTCGGGCCTTGTTCATCCAGATGCACCGGGTGAGTGTTGGGATCAAGGTTTTCCACGGCCTGGGCCAGCCGGGTCAGCGGGCGTATGGCAATACGCACAGCCAGCCACGCGCATAGAATCATCAAGGCCAGTTGGCCCAGCAAAACCACCGGCAGCCACGGCGACAACGGCACCATCGAGGGGCGCACGTCGATGGTCACCGGGCTGCCGTCGGCCAGTTTCAGATGGACCTGGAAATGTTTGATAGGCCCGGGAATGTCTGTCACGGTCATCGGGTAATCCTTGCCGATGGCCTCCTTGATCGAGGTCACTGCAATCGGCGTGTCACGCAGAGCGACGCCTGGCGAGCCTTCGTCGAGCAAATAGCGGTAATTGCGTCGATCCAGTTGTTTCAACCAACTCATGCGTTCCTCGGCGGGCAAGCGGTCAAGGATGGCAATGGACGTCGACACATCGGTTTCCAGGTTACCGAGCATGGTGTTTTTCGCGGTTTCGTAACGCTCGTAATACTGCACGCCGAAGGACAAGGCCTGCGCCAGGGTCAGCCCTACCAGAAAGATCAGCGACAGCCGCGAGATGAGGGTACGAGGCCAATGCAGCGAAGGCTTCATGCCGGTGCTCCAAGCACTTGCACCGGCAGCGAGAAGACATACCCCTCGCTGCGTACGGTTTTGATGTAAGCCGGCTCGCGAGCATCGTCAAGCAGGCGTTGGCGCAGGCGGCTGACCAGCAGATCAATGGAACGGTCGAACAGGTCGGCGTCACGGCCCTGGGTCAGGTTGAGCAACTGGTCGCGATTGAGTACCCGCTGCGGATGGTCGAGGAACACCCGCAGCAGGCGATATTCAGCGCCGCTGAGGGCGACCATGGTGCCGTCTTCATCAAGCAGATGGCGGGCGGAGGTGTCCAGGCGCCAGCGCCCGAACCCCAGCCACCTTCCCGTTTCGGTAACGACCAGGTTGGGCGGCAGCATGCGCGTACGGCGCAGCACAGCGTTGATGCGCGCCAGCAATTCACGGGCGGCGAACGGCTTGACCAGGTAATCGTCAGCGCCCATTTCCAAACCGATGATGCGGTCGGTTTCGTCGTTGCGAGCGGTCAGCATCAGCACCGGCGTGGCCTTGTGTTTGCCGGCGCGAATGTCGCGGCAGAGCACCAGGCCATCGTCGCCGGGCATCATGATGTCAAGCACGATCAGGTCTACCGGCGTGGACTCGAGAAACGAGCGCATCTGGCGGCCATCCGCAACCAAGGTCGTGCGCAGGCCGTTCTTCTTCAGGTAGTTGCCTACCATCTCTCGAATCTCACGGTCATCGTCCACGATGAGGATGTGATCAACGTGTTCCATGGGCCAAGCCTCTGTCAATGGGAATTGCGGCTCAGTCTATAGAGGCTGAGCTCGTTCGCCCGCGGCGGTTTGTATTGCAGTGTATCTGCTGTGGCGAAGGATACATGCAGAGGCAAAAACAACAATTTCCGGGGTTTTGTATGGCTGTGTATCGGGACGGGGTCCTGATACGAACCGATTTATCCGCGCCTGTTTTTGACACAGACGAGATACCTCGCGGGCTTCTAATGAGCCACATCGAGGCCAATCCAAGCGCCTCGGCTCAACTGAACGACCCAACCCTTGAAGCCTTGAGGAAACGACCATGAACACCAATACCCTCTATGCCACTTGCCTGTTTGCCGCCCTGAATATCTGCACCTCCTCGGCCCGCGCCGAAGCCGACGTCACGCCGCAGACCTACACCTACGGCACCCACCTGGACATCCAGAAAGTGGTGGCATTGACACAGGATGCCGGGGCGGCCTGCGGCATTGTCGATGCCCAGCTGACCTACCTGAATTCGCAGGGCAAGACCGAGATCCTGAACTATCGCAAATTTGCCGAGTGCCACAGCGATAACTGAGCCCGGCCCACATTTCATCAGGAGACCCTTATGTTCCTCATCGCATTCCTGGGCGGCTTATTGACCGTCCTCAGCCCTTGTATCCTGCCGGTCGTGCCATTTCTGTTCGCGGGTATCGACCGCACACGCTCGTCGATCCTGCTTACCCTTGGTGGCATGGTCCTGACCTTCGCGCTGATTTCCAGCCTGGCCGTGGTCAGCAGTGAATGGGTGATTCAGGCCAACAACACCGGGCGTCATGTGGCACTGGTGGTGATGGCGCTGTTTGCCTTGTCGTTGATCTCGGCGCGAATCAGTGGCTGGCTGGCCAGCCCGTTCGTGTTACTGGGCAATCGCCTCGACCCCCAGACGCGCAACATGTCCGGGCCGCTGGGTTCGCTGATGATCGGCGTCGCCACTGGCCTGCTCTGGGCGCCGTGCGCCGGGCCTATTCTCGGGGTGATCCTTACCGGCGCCATGCTGCAAGGCGCCAATGCGCAAACCAGCCTGCTGCTGGTGGCCTACGGCCTGGGCAGTGCACTGTCGTTGGGTATGCTGATTTTTGCCGGACGCGGTTTAGTCAATCGCCTGAAGGCCTCGATTCCGGTCACGGGTTGGCTGCGGCGCGCCACCGGTTTTGCGGTCCTGGCCGCAGCGCTGATGATTTCTACCGGTGCCGACAAGACACTGTTGGCCGGGGCGTCGTTCGAAGGCGTCAGCGTGCTGGAAAAAGGCGTGCTGCAAAGCGTCCCCAAAGTCGTCGAGTACCTGGTAAGCAAGGCCAAGGCCGAACCCACCCTCGACAACGCCCAAGGCCCGATGCCGTCGCTGTCCGGCGCGGTGGAATGGCTCAATTCGCCCGCACTGACCAGTGAATCGCTCAGAGGCAAAGTGGTGCTCGTCGATTTCTGGACTTACGACTGCATCAATTGCCAGCACACCCTGCCGTACGTGAAGGACTGGGCGCAGAAGTACGAGAAGGATGGCTTGGTGGTAATCGGCGTCCACACCCCGGAATACGGTTTTGAACGCATCATCAGCAATGTCAGGGATCAGGTGAAAAAGCTCGGCATCACTTACCCGGTAGCCATCGATAACAACTACGCGATCTGGCGAAACTTCGATAACCAGTACTGGCCCGCGCACTACCTGATCGACGCCAAAGGGCAAGTGCGTTTCACCCACTTCGGAGAAGGGCGCTACGAGACGCAGGAAAAGATGATTCAGCAACTGCTGCAGGAGGCGAAAGCTCTAGCCGCGTAACCCTTGAAAATCCATGGCCCACAGGCAACGCGCTGTGGGCCATTAGCTTTTTCTCCTGCGGCCTGGGTTGCGCGACCACACTCTCCCGCCGACACCGGACTGCTTTACCCCGCCGAACGGCGCCAGCAGCTCTGTCGAAATTCTGTTGATCAACACCGAGCCGGCGTAGAGTGCTGGAAACGCCGCTTCGCCTTTGGCGTGTCATTTCGCGGTAGCGGCTTTTTCGATGAGGCGGGCAACCGGTTCCGGGTTCGAAACCATCACGACATGGGAAGCGCCCTTGACCACTTCCACGGCTTTGGCAGCGGCGCGCTTGGCCATGAATGCCATGGCTTGCGGGGGAATGTTCTTGTCCTTGTCGCCGTAGATGTACCAGGACGGAATATGCTTCCAGGCAGGGCTGCCGGCCGCTTCGTTGAGCGCCGCTTCCGTTACCGGGCGTTGGGTGGCGGCCATCAATGCCGCCTCTTTCGCGGGGACGTCAGCGGCGAACTGGTTGTGAAACTTGTCCTGCTGGATGTACAAGTCCTTGCCCCCATCGGCCAGCGGTACAGGCGCAGCCAGCGTTGGGCCCAGCGTGCTGCCCGGGAATTTGCCGGCCAGCCCGGCGACGGTTTCCCCAACCTCAGGTGCAAATGCACTGACGTAAACCAGGGCTTTGACGTTGGCATGATCGTTGGCCGCATCACTGATAACGTTGCCGCCATAGGAATGGCCGACCAACACCACCGGCGAATGAATGCTCGTCAGCAATGCCGAGATTGCCGAACCATCGCTTTTTACACCGCGCAACGGGTTGGCAGCGGCAACCACCGGGTAACCGTCCTTCTCGAGAATCTTCACCACGCCATTCCAACTCGACGCATCGGCAAAGGCGCCATGTACGAGCACAATCGTGGGTTTTTCAGTTTGCGACCAGGCGTGTGTCGCCATGCTCAGGCTGACGGCGACGGCCAGTGCGGTTAATACTTTTTTCATTGTTAACTCCGGGTTTGACGGGAAATCAGGGAGCGAAGCGCGTGAAGACAAAGTCGTGATTACGCACTCGCGCCTGGTGACAGGCGAAGCAGGTTGCGTGTTGGGCTTCATCGGCCGGTTTACCGTTGATAAACCGCCCGAATCCCCAGCCACCGGTTGCTGCATATTTTTTCGAGTCCTTGACCATCACCTGCACGGTCGTGGCCGGCCCCGGGATGGACGCCGGCTCGAATTCCGGGGACTGCACATGTTTCCAGGCCAGCTTTACCAGCACCGTGCCATCAGGGAATGGCAGCGTTGAATCCTGATAAGCCTTGATGGCCAAGTCATTGCCCAGCACGGCTCGCAGTTCGTTCAGGGGAGCCGCTTCCTGCGCAGGCGCAATCAGCGGCCATAGGCGGTAGTTTTCCGGCAATTTCACGCCATAGATCGGTGAGGCGTCGCCCTTACTGGCGTCGCCCGAGGCGACACCGGTAGCGGTCAACGCTGCGATTGCAATGGCAGCCGACATCGCGGCCAGAAATTTCAGCTTCATCATCGCCCTCCTCTCAGCCGGTTTTCAAAGATGATCGGCGTCGATCACCGCCTGGGCGAAGGCTTTCGGCGCTTCCTGCGGCAAGTTGTGGCCTACACCACCGGTGATCAATCGGTACTCATACTTGCCAGTGAAGCGCTTGGCGTACGCTTCGGCAGGTGGGTGCGGTGCGCCGTTGGCATCACCTTCCAGGGTGATGGTCGGCACGCTGATGGATGGAAATGCCGCGAGTTTCTTCTCCAGCGCGTCGTATCTGGCCTCGCCCTTGATCAACCCCAGGCGCCAGCGATAGTTGAAAATCGACACGGCCACGTGATCAGGGTTTTGCAAGGACGCCGCGCTACGCTCATAAGTGGCGTCGTCGAAATTCCACTGTGGTGACGCCAGCTTCCAGATGAGCTTGGCGAAGTCATGGGTGTTTTTCTCGTAGCCCAGACGCCCGCGCTCGGTCGCGAAGTAGAACTGGTACCACCACTGCAGTTCGGCGGCTGGCGGCAATGGCGCCTTGCCCGCCTCTTGGCTGCCTATCAGGTAACCGCTCACAGCGACCAGGGCTTTCACTCTTTCCGGCCACAGTGCGGCAACGATATCTGCAGTGCGAGCGCCCCAGTCAAACCCACCCAGTACCGCGGTCTTGATCTTCAGCGCGTCCATGAAGTCGATCAGGTCAGCCGCTAGCGCAGCGGGTTGACCATTGCGAACTGTCTTGGCCGAGAGAAAATGCGTATCGCCATAACCACGCGCAGAAGGGATCAACACTCGATATCCCTTGTCCGCCAAAGCAGGAGCGACATCAGCGTATGCGTTGATATCGTAGGGCCAGCCGTGCAACAAAATGACCACAGGGCCATCGGCTGGGCCGAGTTCCGCGTAAGAAACGTCCAGCAGCCCCGCTTTCACATGCTTAAGAGCACCGAGAGAGGTGTGAGCTCCCGGGGTGATAGCCCCAATGGTGGACGCGGGCACATCAGCCGCGCTGGCTTGGGAAAAACCGACAGCCAACGCTGCGAATTGCAGCATCCCTGCTGCCAACAACGATGGGGCAAGACCCCGCAGGCGGCTGGATTTATTTTGATTGTTCAGCAAGGTCATCTCCATGGTGTTTCTCCGTAGCGAGCCGCCGAATAGCGGCCCGGTGTGTTGACTGGATTGGGTGTGAGCTACTGGGCTGTCTTGGTTGCGCTCAGCTTGGCGCGCAGCGGCCGGAAGGCCTCCCGCAATTCTTCGCTGAACAATTGAGGTTGCTCCCAGGAAGCGAAGTGGCCGCCCTTGTTAACCTGGCTGTAGTAGGAGAGTGATGGGTAAGCGCGTTGCGCCCAGCTTTTTGGCGCCTGATAGATCTCGTGCGGGAAGACCGTGATCGCCACCGGCACCTTGATGCTTGCGGTGTTCTGCGCGGCAGCGCTGAAATTGTTGTTGTTGTTTTCCCAGTAGAAACGCGATGACGATGCGCCTGCGTTCGTCAGCCAGTACAGGCTGATATCGTCCAGCATCTCGTCACGGGTCAATACCCGTTCAGGCTGGCCATCACTGTCCGTCCACGCGGCGATTTTTTCGTACATCCACGCCGCAGTTCCGGTAGGCGAATCGGCCAGCAGGTAACCGATAGTCTGCGGGCGCGTCACCATCATCGCGCCGTATGCTGCATTGCGCCCGAAGAAGGTGCTCAAGGAATCAAACGCCTTGCGTTCAGGCTCAGTGAGCCCGTCAGGGGCCGGGTCACCACTATTGATCGGCTTGACCAATTCGGGCGGGATGGTGGCCGGCATGTTCAAGTGAATGCCCAACAGCCCCGGCGGATTCAGGCGGCCCAATGCATCCGATATGACCGAACCGTGATCTCCGCCCTGGGAAACATAGTGGGTATAACCCAGACGCTTGATGAGCACATCCCAAGCCTTCGCGACTCGATCCGGCCCCCAACCCAATTCAGTTGGCTTACCGGAAAAGCCGTGTCCCGGAATCGATGGAATGATCACGTCGAACGAATCTTCAACCTTACCGCCGTAAGCAACGGGATCCGTGAGCGGGCCGATCGTCTTCAGGAACTCAAACTGTGAGCCAGGCCATCCGTGTGTCAGAAGCAGCGGCATCGCGTTGGGGTTTGGCGAGCGAACATGGATGAATTGAATATCGACGCCGTCGATAGTCGTGATGAATTCAGGCAGCGCATTGAGCTTCGCTTCAGCCTTGCGCCAGTCATAGCCGCTGCCCCAATACTTCACCAGCGCCTGGACCTGGGCCAACTGCACGCCTTGGGACACGTCATTGACGGTTTCTTTGTCCGGCCAGCGGGTCGCCGCAATGCGCTTTTTCAGATCGGTCAATTGAGCTTCATCGACGTGAACTCGATAAGGTCTAATCGATTCGGGATGGGTCGAGGCCGAGCTGGCAACTGACGCATCGGCGGCCGGGCCAGCAGCCCATGCAGCACCGCTGCCGGCTATCAGGGCCAACCCCAAAGCGCCCATGCTCACGGAAGAAGCCAGACAATGGCGCCAGGTGAAACCGAACGTAGCTGCAGGCATTTTGAATTTCCTATAAGTCATTGGTCGACAACGTCGCGAAACGCGCAGAGATAGCCGCGAGTTAAATGAGTCATCCATTGGAGAAGGTTTGCGCCTTCTCGATGGGTTCATTTAAAGCCCCGCAGGTATCCCGTATGTGTCATCAACCGACTTAAAGGAATCGCTGTGTATCTATCCAAAGCGCAGATACAAAACGATACAAATGCGCCAATCGCTGCTAAAGACAGGGTTCCACTTCGTGATCTAACCCCTGCCCATTCACGCCTTGATCGATTTGGGTATCGCGATACGGCTACTGGTCTTAATTTCGCGTAAAGCCAGACTGGACTGGATGGACGCAATACCCACCTGACGCCTGAGCACCTGCTCGATAAAGTCACTGTAGCTATCAAGATCCTCTGCCAACACTTGCAGCACGTAATCGGCATCCCCAGTGATCTTGTGACAGGCCAACACTTCAGGCAGTTGAGCAATCACTGCCTCAAAAGCATCGGGAGCGTGGTCGGCGTGGGTGGAAAAACGGATGTGCACGAACGCCATGATATCCAGCCCCAGCATTCGTCGATCAAGGTTCGCCTGGTAGCCTTTAATCACGCCCGCCTCCTCCATTCTCTTACGCCGCCTCCAACAAGGTGTCAGGCTTAATGACAAGCGCTCACTGAGCTCAGAGTTGGAAATACTCGCATCCTCCTGCAGCAACGCGAGAATCGCCAGGTCGGTGTCGTCGAGACTGATGCGTTTGGATGTTTTTTTCTGCATTACGTCATTCCTGAGTAAAAACGCCCGAATAATCCAGTAAACCACGAAAACAAAGCAAAGAAAGCGCATCAGAGCCGGAACAGAATATTTGCACTGGCCCATATCAGCGGATGCGCACAATGTTTACAGTTTTCAGTGATTCCCACCGTTTGCACCACGGCACCGAATTGAAAGACGGCGTGCTCAAGCCCTCCTTCGAACAGCCCAGTCGGGCCGATACCGTCCACCATCGGGTCAAACAGGTAGGTCTTGGCCAGATCATCGAACCGCGAGCATTTGATCGGTCGTGCTATGTCAACGCGCACAGCGAGCGCTACGTAACTTTTCTGGAATCTGCCTGGTCTGAATGGTGTGCAACCGGGCGCACCCACGATGCCTTGCCGCTGGTATGGCCAGTGCGTGATCTGGCCAACGAGCAAGTCCCGACGTTCATCGACGGCAAGCTGGGTTTCTTTGCCATGGACGCCGGCTCACCCATTACCGCCACCACCTGGCAAGCGGTAAAAACCAGTGCCGATATCGCGCTGACCGGACTGGCGCTGATCGATGAAGGTCACGACAGTGCCTTTGCCCTATGCCGCCCACCCGGCCATCACGCAGCACGTGAATACATGGGCGGCTATTGCTATCTGAACAACGCAGCCATTGCCGCACAGCAGGCTATTACCCGAGGCGCCAAGCGTGTCGCGGTATTGGATATCGACTTTCATCATGGCAACGGTACCCAGAATATTTTCTACGGGCGCAGTGACGTCATGTTTGTCTCGCTGCACGGCGAACCGACGGTGTCCTATCCGTACTACTCAGGCTACAGCCACGAAGTCGGCGCTGGTCACGGCGAAGGTTACAACCTGAACTATCCGCTGCCGAAGAACACCTCTTGGGAAAGCTACCGCAACGCCTTGCTCCACGCCTGCAAGAAACTCCAGCAATTTGCCCCTGACGTGCTGGTTATTTCACTGGGCGTCGACACCTTCAAGGACGACCCCATCAGCCACTTTTTGCTTGAAAGCGAAGACTTCATCTGCATCGGCGAGCTGATAGCCGGCGTGGGCTGCCCTGCCCTGTTTGTGATGGAGGGTGGCTACATGGTCGATGAAATCGGGATCAATGCAGTCAATGTGCTGCATGGTTACGAGAGCAAACGGGCCTGAAACTCCGCAAACCACTACCGTCAGTAGCCATTACATCTCTATCAAGGTCATCTGATTCCCACTTTTCTACCAAAACTCAAAAACATAAAATCAAGAGGTTTTGTAATGAAATCGACTCCGTCCGAGCGGGTTGAACAGCCCGCGCTGCAGCGCACACTCAGCAATCGTCACATTCAGTTAATGGCCATGGGCGGTGCTATCGGGACAGGCCTGTTCATGGGTTCCGGGAAGATCATCGCCCTCTCCGGCACGTCGATCATCCTCATCTATATGATCATCGGACTGTTCGTCTACTTCGTCATGCGTGCCATGGGCGAAATGTTACTTTCCAATTTGAGCTTCAAAACCTTCGCTGATTTTGCCGGTGCCTATCTTGGCCCACGCGCAGCATTCTTTCTCGGCTGGTCATATTGGCTAAGCTGGAGCGTTGCAGTGATAGGTGATGCAGTCGTGGTGGGTGGATTTTTTCAGTATTGGTTCCCTGATATACCCGCCTGGATACCAGCCATCGGCATGCTGATAACACTGTTCGCCTTGAACGTGCTGACTGTCAGGCTCTTCGGTGAAGTGGAGTTCTGGTTCGCGATCATCAAAATCATTGCCGTCGTTGCCCTGATTGGGGTGAGCATGGTGCTGATTGCCAGCTCCTTTGTCTCACCCAGTGGCGTCACCGCGTCCCTGAACCACTTGCTGGATAAACAGGGCGCATTCCCCAACGGCTTGTTCGGTTTCTTTGCCGGGTTTCAGATGGCGATTTTCTCATTTGCGGGCACCGAGCTGATCGGCACCGCAGCCGCCGAAACGCGCTCCCCCGAAAAGACCCTGCCTAAAGCCATCAACTCGATTCCGCTCAGAATCATCTTGTTTTATGTGCTGGCACTGGCCTGCATTATTGCAGTGACTTCCTGGCAACAGGTTTCGCCCAACAAGAGCCCCTTCGTCGAGCTGTTTCTGGTTGCGGGGTTCCCCGCAGCGGCCGGTATCGTCAACTTTGTGGTGCTGACATCCGCCGCCTCATCGGCCAACAGTGGCGTATTTTCATCCAGCCGGATGCTGTTCGGACTGGCTAATCAGGACAACGCTCCGGGGATTTTCCGGCGTCTGTCGAGCAATAGCGTGCCTCTGCTGAGCTTGGCGTTCACCACCTTGTTGATGCTGCTGGGCGTGTTGTTGCTGTTCATCGTTCCAGAAGTCATGACCGCGTTCACCATCGTCTCTACCGTGTCAGCAATTCTGGTGATTTTCACTTGGTCGACGATCCTCGCGTCGTACATTGCCTATTGCAACAGGCGTCCTGACCTGCATGCAAAATCGACCTACAAGATGCCTGGCGGCGCACCGATGGCCTGGTTCTCTCTGGCATTTCTGGGCTTTGTTCTTTGTCTGCTGGCGTTGAGACCCGACACCCGAATTGCCTTGATGGTCATGCCGGGGTGGTTCATATGGTTGGCAATTGCTTACCAGTTGACCTGTTCCAGAAAACCCAAGCCCGCTGACAGTTCGGCAAATCAATACAAACGCGAAGGCTTGGTTTAAGGGCTATGGCTTACCGCCCTCGTACCTCCTGGCGCGGAACTCCAAGGAGTACGAGGGAAATCTTGCTGAGGTTCAGCGACCAAGCAATCTCTTCAGCACCAGTAGAGCAACAGCCCCGATTGCCAGTGCAGCAACCGGCTTCTCTTTGACGAATGTAGAAACGCTGTCCAGTGCGTCGCCATAAGTTTGCGTCAGTTGACCGGCAGCCTGGCGTCCAGCGCCCTCAGCTTCCAACTTCGAATCACCAAAAAGCTTCCCGACTGCGCTCTGCGCTTTGCCAGCAACCTTTTCTACAACGCCTTCTACCTGTTCGCTCTTCATGATGAACCAAACCTTCGTTTTTAATTGGGTAACCCAGGAGAAACCTGGACTTGAGGCAACGTGCAAAGCGTTAGGTGGACAGGCTTAGCGATTAGTTCAAATTGATGAACCTCACTTGGTCCAGATCAAATTAGATCAAAGGACTTTATATATCTGCGAAACCACCCGCCTCATCGCCTCTTCAATCGTCCCTTCATTGCGACACATCACCCACCCCTGCCCCACAGCCGCTCGCTCAAACGCCTCGGTACACGCAACTTGCTCTTCCAGCTTAGACATCACCGTACTGCTCAGCCCGCGCCGTCGTGCTGCCGCCCGTGCCCAGGATATTTGCGCCGCGGTGACAACCCCCACATGCAGATCCGGCACTTGCACCTGTCGATGAATGTTCAGTTCAAGAATGTCTGCAAAGGGTATCAATCGACGAAACGCTGCATCAGACGGGTACCAGCGATCCATCAGGATGATGCTGTCAGGTGGCTGTGCGGCCAGTACGTGCTGGGTAATCCAACTGCGGCTGTCAGCAAAGCGCTCACACACCTCAAGTTCCAGGTCCCGGCTGGGGTCTCTGGCGAATTTGTTAACCAGCGCCATCGTTTGCGCTCGATAGGGATCGCTCTTGCGCTCGCACAGTCGGACGACCTTTTTATTGTCGGCCCTCAATGCTGTCGTAACGGCCTCCAACAGCGTGGTTTTGCCGGTGCCCTTGGGCCCATCCAACGAAATAAACAGCGCCCGAGTCATACGAGCGCTGCGTTATCGTTCAGGTTGTGCAGTTCCATGGGGCCTCGGGATCTTTGCGGTTGGGCGAGTTGGCCTCCATTATGGGCAACCCTATGACCCAATGCGAGGCTGGACTGGCCGCCGCGCCCTCCCCGCGTCGACGGTCAGTCATTCAGCATCCGGCTTTGCGGCACGCCAGCCTCGTACTTCAACGCCCACGGCGCAATCAACCGCTGCGGGGTCTGGCAGGTTTTGCGTTTAAACACGAAGTTGCGACACTTCTCGGCAAACTGCTGGCGGTTGTCCACCATATCCAAACGCATCTGTGCCAGTTCCTGCTCGCGACAGCGTTCAACTTGCTGAGTATCCAGCGTGGCTTTGCGTGTGCGTGCGTAAAGGTACTTATCATCGGTCAACGCACTGTCGGCCTGTTGCAAAAGCCACAAGCCAAATGCCTGTGGGCAACGCGGGCCGATGGCCTGGACCATGCCGTATTGCTGGGCCTGAATGGCACTGATGGGCAAGCATTCTTCAGTGAGTTTATGCGCGATTTCGCTGCCCACGGCCCGTGGCAGGCTGTACGTCCAGTATTCGGAGCCGTAGAGCCCCATGGTTTTGTAGTGCGGGTTGAGCACCACACCTTCGCGGGCTAATACAATGTCGGCGGCCAGCGCCAGCATCACGCCGCCTGCGCCCGCGCTGCCGGTCAGGCCGCTGATCACCAGTTGCCTGGCGGTGAGCAGCTCCAGGCACACATCGTCGATGGCTTGAATATTGGCCCAGGCTTCCAGCCCCGGCACGTCGGCGGCCTGGATGACGTTGAGATGAACGCCATTGGAAAAGCTACCGCGCCCGCCCTTGATCAGCAACACGTGGGTGTCTCGCGCCTTGGCCCAGCGCAACGCTGCCACCAGCCGCTGGCATTGTTCGGTGCTCATGGCGCCGTTGTAGAACTCGAACGTCAGTTCGCCGACGTGGCCGAACTCTTGGTAGCGAATAGGTTGATAGACCCGCTCGTTGAACGGCTGGCGGGCGACTGAACTGTCCAGCACTGGAACGCCGGCCAGCCGTTGCGCCAGAACATGCCGTGCCGGCAGCTTGAAGGTCTCTGGGCCTTTGGGTTTGAGCGAGCCGATCCACAGGCTGTAATCCCCAGCCGCCACCAGCACGGCGTCGTCCTGTACCGCGAGGATTTCTCCGGGGGTGCCCTGGCGGGCGTCCAAGTGCGCGTCGTAGAGGTAATATTGCCCGCCCAACAGGCTTGCCAACACGCCGGGCTGGCCATCGGCAGCGTCGATGCTGCGCTTGATAAAGGCTGCGCAATCGAACCAACTGAAGGTGCGGTCAGCCTGGGTCATGTTCGGCTGCAAGCGTCCGATGACACTGGGTTGGGTGTAATCGAGCGGTGTCGGCACGAAGCCCTTGGCGAATTTCGCCACGACGTCACGGATGCAAACCATCGCGGCGTCGCTCACCAGGCCGTTGTACAACTCGGATTTTCGCACCTGGTCGGGCATGTCGAACTCACAGGTGGACCAGATCGGCCCGGCGTCCATTTCCTCCACCGCTTGCAAGGCGGTGACGCCCCAACGGCTGGCCTGCTGGGTGATCGCCCAATCCAGCGCACTGGCGCCACGGTCGCCGACGATGCCCGGATGGATGATCACCACCGGGCGCAGGGGATGGCTCCACAGTTGGTGCGGCACACGGTCCTTCAAAAAGGGGCAGATCACCAGGTCGGCGCCGGACGCCTCCACCTGCTGGCACACGGTGGCTTGATCGGTGAATACCACAACGCTGGGGTCGTGACCCGCCTGGCGCAAATCCAGCCAGGCCCGTTGGGTTAAACCGTTGAATGCCGATGATAACAACAGGATCTTCAGTGATCGCATGGCTGACTCTTCCTTGAGAATGTGCGACCAGAGCTGCTCGTTGAGCCGTCCCTGGCCATCGATAAGCGCCCAAGGTTATAGAGCGGGCCAGCGGGGTCACCTGATCGAGATCAATCTTGTGTCAGCAAAGCGCGCTGCCTGTTCGAGTTGACAGCCCCCGCCAAAACTCAACAACCTGCACCTCTCACTGCCCTGCCCTGAGTCGGCCCTTGGACTATTTCACCGCCCTCACCGCCTTCATCGAATAAGCCGCGTTGAAGAGCGCACTATCGCGGTAAGCCGATTTGCTAGCTGTGACAGCCCCATGCTGGCTACTGCGTTTCTCACTCGCGAGCAACGCCCACTTCATCTCTTAAATGGTGAAAAGCCGGATTCAATTCATGTGCTTCTCACTAATTCCTTTACTATTCCAAGCCATCGAGGCCAGATTGATCGTCTCTTGAAGTTGCAGAGACCTAGTTTATAGCGAATCATACGGCTCCTAGCAGGACTTTGACGCTGGCCCAATCGTTCATAATATTTTGCATTGTCACTTTAAAGACTTTAAGCATTTTAATATTTGTGATTTGGTCGGTGTTGCGTTGAGCGTTCTGGATAAAGCTGGAAGTTTCTATCCAAAGTTTTTCAAATTTCACAATGGCTGGATCTATGCGTGCCACACGCTCAGATAATCCTAAATACCAACCACATACTACCAGGGAGATCAAGGGGGACATAATCCTGTTGTGATTCCTCGACGACGCTTCCTCTTCTCTTTGTTCTAATAATATCTTTTCTCGAGACTCAGCCTCTATTAATTTCTCAGTGTTCTCTTCCTTTGTGGCTTGTCGAATCTCTTCACGTACAGCTTCAAGAAGCGGTGCCGTTTTTGGAAAAGCCTGATTTATCGGACCTTCTACATAAGGGCGAAGATCATTCACAACAAAGTGTTTGAATTCGGAGACAGTATTTTGAAATGCACTGACTCGTTTAAAAGCCGTAGACGTTGTGGTTTGCAGTGCTTCCATATGGCTAGAGAGTGAATTGCGTTGGCAAATATCTTCGACGCTGAGTAACGAGGCATCGAATTGGTCAATTTCAAGCTGGCTTAAATGGTCGACTTTTTTGGTTTCAGCTGAGGTGTTGTTGATGATGCTTATAACTGATTCGCCAAAGCGCTGGACATTGTTTGCGATGTCTATAATTTCAGAGCGAACAAGCAAAGACCTTTCAGCTATGGCATCGCCATCTCTATAAAATCTAATGGCATTTTTGATAAAACTGTCAAGCTCTGCACCTTTACCTTTCCAATAGTGAGGCACGTCGCCGTAATTCTCTTCGAAAGCAATATAAGGGTCTTTGATATAAGCAAATTCAATTTGTTCATTATAGTGCACTACGAAATCGGGCTGATTTCTGTTGAATGCAGTGAGCTTGGGGTCTCGGAAGAAAAGGGTTACTGTAGCTGCGTCCATTGTTAATCCTCTCATTGATTGCGAGTGACGCGATAGAAGGCCGCTTGCCATTCGAGAAAATGCAATCTATTTATCGAAATTGCCAACTCTAAAAGATAGAGGTGCAGCCATGCTTAATAATGGGGGGCATAATAGATATATGCGCCGGAAAGCTTAAATCTAAACCGTTGAGTCAGTTAGTGCGGCGCAACCAGTAAAATGCAATAGCATCAATATGCCGAGGGACATCCGGTAAATTTTCAAGGAACTTGTCGCCAATGGAAATCAGGCCATCGGTGGAATTTATATCGTACGGAGAAAAAACTTCGTTGATGAGTCCAGTCAACATTCCGATGATTTTTCGAGCCTCTGCCACGTACAATTCCCGCGGCTCGAAGATATCCTGTATCGCCGTCAATGCGCTTTTTTTATCATCAATTTCGTTTACTTTCTTTTGTTCGTAGTTCATCTGGGATTGCCGAATGGAAATCTCCCCAGCTAATTTATCACGCGCTTCTACTAGGTGGTTATACTTAAGCTGATCGTTCAAGATATTGAGCACTTTTTGCGCAACGTTCAAGCCTGATTCTACAGCTATTGTCGCTTTTTTTGATGGGGAGTTAACGGCTGAAGTCACCGCTGTTTTTACTTCATCAAAAATAGGCTGCCCCCTGTCAATGAATGTTTTTGACTCAAATTCAATAATTGCTTTTTCAAGCGTTTCATATTGCCCTCGCTTTCCACTAAGCTCTTTTTGATCTGCTGGAAGATTGCTTAATAATTTGATGCGCTCTGATTCGAGTGTGGCAATTTCTCCCGAGTTATCAGTAAGTGTCACTGTTTCAAAACCATCCAGTGCCGCAGTCATGCGCCGCGCAAGCTCTTCAAGGTTTGTTTTTACATCTTGAAGGTTCTTTCTCAACTCTAACTTTATTGAGTTGTCGTCATTTTCTTTGACGATTTTCAGATAAGGTCGTATTTGCGTGTCGTTCAGGATGCTCGCCACATTGCTCAAATCCTCATTGAATGTTCTATCAGAACTATCGAGTGAGTGTTTGAGGCTCTGGAGTTCAGAGGCGAGTGCGGGAATATAGAGACTGCTCAGTTTCACGTCTGCGTACTCGCGTATTAAAATCCGAGCTTTATTAATATTTGGCTTGTAGGGGGACACTAGTTCGATAGTCATTTTTATGTCCTCAGGTATCAGTTTCTTTGGCCGAAAGCAGCCGACATGTTATTCATGTTGTCCTGGATATTCTTCCAACGCGATAGTACGTCAGTCATTTTGATAACAAAAATAACAAGAAGGCTAAAATCCCTGGTCCCAGATAGTGCGTTTTTCGCTGCTGTAATTTCAGTAAGTGTATTACTCCACAGTGTTTCGATTTGCATTAGCCCCTCTACTGCTCCTTTGGTGAAAATCTTAAGACTGACCATTCCTGAATGGATGCTATTAAGCACCGATGCCACCTTTTGTAATTCGGCTTGCCGAGCCAATAACGTACTCTCTTGATGGTTCAGCTCGGTAATTTTCGCGTTATAATCCGCGTCGCGGACGCCAAAATAGGCGCCACATACTGGTACGCCGATAACAGGAAGGATTAGAGTGGCAAACATAAACCACTCCCCCACGCTGTACTTGGATTCACTTCGCAGATTGCTGAGCTGATTGTTAACGGTGATAAGCTTTGCTGTGATGTCTCGCAGCTCTTCCAATGTCTTGGAGGCTAATGCGATGTTTGCTTTGTGTCCTACATCCTGTTCGATTCTATCCAGAGTCGCGTCGAAGTCTACTAACTGCGTCTTAACTTCTGCAGCAATATTTTGCTTGTCCTGAATGGAGCCAATAATTAATTTCACGTATTCGTTGATCGTTTCGTAAGTATCATCGACCTGGGGGCCGCTCGTACTCAGTGGAACCTTGAAATTCTGGATTTGTTCAACTGTAAGATCAGTCGTTTTAAGTTTATAGTCGTCATAGCCTTCAATGGCCTGAACTTCGTCAAGTGCCGGCTGAGTGTTTGCTTTAAGGTCGCTCGCAAAGCGCTTCAAAGAACTGGAAACTTTTATTATTTGTGTTTCCAGAGGGGACCATTTTTTTGCATGGTTATGAATATTATCAAAGGTGACCAATAGATCAGACGCAGTAATGCCACCCTCATTAACACTTCCATGGAATTCGCTATTAATAGATTCTAAAGTGAGCGGGAGCGTAAGCCCCGCATTCACATAACGCCTAACTTTTTCCACGTCGTCTGAAGTCACCTTGGCCTTAGGTGGGCTGTATGAAATTTCACTGCTCATAAACTGTTCCCTCTATTTAGGTGTATTTGTGTTTCTTATTGGAAAATTTAGCAAAAAAAATGAAAGGATCTACTGTGACTTTTGACAGTTGACAAGCTTGGGTTGGCGTACCCTTTATCTGGCAGCTAGATAAAACCATAAAGAACAAGAAGTTGTATTTATGGTGGGGTTGGCATGGCGGCGAAATTAGTTAGCCAGTGGATGCCTGGTAGCTTTTTCTTGGATAGTAATGGAATAAAAAATGTCTAGGCTCTGTACGAAAAGTAATGTCGTAAACACCTCATGGCGCAGGCCCGAGAGACCATCGTCGCATAACTTTTCGCGAGTTCGTCGAAGCGCGTAACGATGCTGTTCATTGTTGCCCTGGGCAACGGCGTTCTTTTATCACTGACCACCCTTCGACTGGACGCAGCCGGTGCCTCGGCCACCATGACTGGTATCGTTTCACCAACAGCCCTGATTTATGAAAACGGGGGCTGCATCGTGGTTCTACGGTCGTGCAGTTGACAGCCCCCGGCAAAACTCAACAACCTGCACCTCTCATCGCCCTGCCCTGAGGCTGCCCTTGGACTATTTCACCGCCCTCACCGCCTTCATCGAAGCCGCCGAAGGCAACAACTTCTCCCGCGCCGCCGAGCGCTTGGGCATCAAGGCCTCAACGGTCTCGCGCTACGTGAAGGACCTTGAGCAGGACTTGGGCATCGCGCTGTTCAACCGCTCCACACGCACGCTGCATCTGACCGAAGGCGGCCAGACCTTCCTGATACACGCACGCAGGGTGCTGGATGAGCTGGAACACGCCAAGGCTGCCACGTCTGCGTTGAACCAGCATCCCCGGGGCGTGTTGAAACTTAACCTGCCACCGGCGTTTGCTCGCCATCACATCCTGCCGGCGTTGAATGACTTTCTGGTGCGCTACCCGCAAATCAGCGTGGAACTGGTGCTGGATAACAGCCAGGTCAATTTGATTCATGCCGGCGTCGATTTAGCCATCCGCATTGGCGAGCTGGCCGATTCGACGCTCAAGGCACGCAAGCTCAGCGACGGCCATTACCGCTTGGTGGTCAGCCCGGCGTTTGGCATGCAGCACCCTCCTCCGTCCACGCCCACGGACCTGGCCGTTGTGCCTGCGGTGTTGGGCACGGCTATCACGGGCGATATCAGTTTTGTATCCGCCGGTCGCGCGTTCCCGCTGCTGCATGATGGCGCGATTCGAATCAACGACCTGGACGCGCAACTGATCGCCGTGCGCCAAGGCTTGGGCTTTGCGCTGTTGCCCGACTGGCTGGTGGCGCGAAGTATCGAGGCCGGCGACTTGGTAGTGTGGTTACCGGAATGGCATATCCAGGGCGTGGAGCGGGCGTTTGCGGTGTGGTTTGTCTACCCGCCCAAGCGCATTGTGTCGTCCAAGGTCCGGTGTTTTATCGACTTTATCGTTGAACGACTGGGCGAGACCCCGGACTGGAAATGACTCAACTGAAGCGAATATCCAACGCGCGCAAGTAAGTTTGCAGCCCGGCATCCTGAATCGGGATCAGGAACGCCTCGCTATCTGATTCATTAAAATGCGCATGCCAATAACCCGGTGGTGTGACAAACGCCAGGCCGGGCGACCAGTCGACCCGTTGCGGGTTACGGATTTGCCCATCCGCCTCAAGCTCAGTGCCCACCAGGGAATAACAGCCCTTGGGGCAATCGATAATGAAGTCCAGTGCAATCGACTGATGCCGATGGGGTTTCTGCACCGATCCTGCCGGCAGAATCCCGTACATGGCCCACAATACGTGGGTCACCGTGCGCGTCTGCGGAAAGTGGCGGTTACCCAGCAGGATACTGATGCGGCTGCGGTCCTGGGCCCTGGGATCATCGGCTGCTTCACGCAACTTCGCGTTGGCCAGTGCTGCCGGGTACAGGGTTGGCGCAAAGCGGTCGGCACTGGGTGTCACCCCCAGGTAACGCAGCAACGGCTCATCGTGCACATAGTAAAGACGCGCATCCTCGCGGGCACTGAAGTGCGCCTGCTGTAACCCCGGCAGGGCAATAAAGCAGCCCTTGGACCATTGAATTTCATACTCGCCCTGAACCACGCTGCCCTCCCCGGCGATCACGTAGAACACCTGGGAGGTGGCGTTGGGCTGCAGCGTCAACGTATCGCCACGGTTAAGGCGCATGAAATTCGCGCACAACCCTGGGCCTGTGGCGGGGCCTTCGCAGCCCAAGGCGTCGCTGAGGTCCAGCGGTACCACGCGCGAGGGGCCACTGTCATACAGCGAGGCGGGAAAGCTATGGTAGGGAATGCGGGAAATCAGGTTGGCACTGATGGGGTTCGCCGCCTTGCTGTACTCGAAGTACTCGGCGTCGACTTGGTTGATATCCGTCAGTGCGGGGTCGAATTCACGGTTCATCAGGCTCACCTCAGTCTCGGGCTGGATCGCGCAGCGCCGTTGAACGGGCTGCACGGGGTGAGTGGACTATAGACACAGCTCGCTGGCGGATTAATGCCTGTGACGGCACAGCAGTTATGCGAAATGGGGCAGTTAACGCAACCCCGCAAAACCAGCCCTTAGGATAAGGGGAAGCGCTGGAACCTCGGAATCGCCAAGCCCAGGCTTTCACGCAAGGTCGAGCCCTCGTAGGCCGTGCGATAAACACCGCGCTCTTGCAGCAACGGAATCACCTCCTGAGTAAAACGATCAAATTGCCCAGGGTGCCCGATGTAGATATTGAACCCATCCACGGCCCGGGCCTCGAACCAATCCGCCATTTTGTGCGCCACCGTGGCGGCGCTGCCGACGAACGCGCCTGGGCGCAATTGCCGGCCAAATTCGACAGCCTGGCGCAGGGTAAAGCCCTGTTCCCGCGCCTGGTCGGCAATGCGTTTGGCGGCGGTAAAAAAACTGCTGCGCGCGGCCTCCAGGCTCTCTTGCGGGAACGGCGCGTCCAAGTCGTATTGGCTGAAATCATGCCAGCCAAAATTGCGCCCGAACTCCTTGAGTGCCAACGCAAAACTATGGTCCACCTGATGGTAGTGCTGTTCGATTTCCCGGGCATGGGCATCGGTGTCGCCCACATAGATTTCCGCACCGGGCATGATCAGTAACTGCTCAGGATCACGCCCCCGTTGTACCGCCCTGCCCTTGATATCCCGGTAAAACGCCTGGCCCTGCTCGATACTGGCCGCGTGGGTGAAGATCACATCGGCGGTGGCGGCGCCCAGCTCGCGGCCTTGTTCGGAGTCACCGGCCTGGAAAATCACCGGCTGGCCTTGGGGCGAGCGCTGGATATTCAGCGGGCCCACCACCCGGAAATGTTCGCCCTGGTGATTCAGGCTGTGCAGCTTGCTCGGGTCGAGAAACTGCCCGGTGGCACGGTTGCGCACAAACGCATCGTCTTCATAGGAGTTCCACAACCCCTGTACCACCTGAACGTGTTCGGCGGCGCGACCGTAGCGGGTGGCGTAGTCGTAGTGTTCGTCGCGGCTGTAATTGCCGGCGGTACCGGCATCGCCACTGGTCACCACGTTCCAGCCGGCGCGGCCTTTGCTGATCAGGTCCAGGGAGGCCAGGCGCCGGGCGACGTTATACGGCGAGTTATACGAGGTGGTCAGCGTACCGACCAGGCCGATATGCCGCGTGCTCACGGCCAGTGCCGACAGCAAGGTCAGCGGCTCCAGGCGATTGAGGTAATGGGACGGCGAGCCTTCGGTGATGAACTGGCTGTCGACGATAAACATCAGGTCGAACAACGCCGCCTCGGCCTGGCGGCCTATCTGGATGTACCAGTCGACGTTGACGCTGGCATCGGCCGGCAATTGCGGGTCAAGCCACAGGTTATGGCGGCCCGGCCCACCGCAGCCCATGGTCAGGGCGCCCAGTTTGAGTTGTCTTTTAGTCATTGCGCAGTAGTCCTTCAAGCGGTCAGGGCTGGGTGGTGGCGACGGCGGGCTGCAAAGCGGCGGTGAATGAAGGGTCGAACAACGTGGCGGCCGAGTAAGACTTGACCAGGCCCAGGCCGGCAAAAAAGTCCACGGTCTTTTGCGCCTCGATGGGCGCCTGGGGCGTCAGCGGCTCGACGGTGGTGCGCGCGCGGGCAAACCAGACGCGGGCAATGTCGGCATCCGCGCGGGTGCGCTTGGCCCAGGCATCGGCATACGCGTTGGCGTTGGCCGGGCTTTGGCGGGCCCAGTCGCGGGCTTTTTTCAGGCGCTGGAGAAAGTCGCTGATGGGCTCACGCTTGGCCTCGACAGCACTGGCGTTGGCGGCAATGAAACTCTGGGCCGGGATCAAGTCTTCAGCGGTTGCCAGCACCCGCGCGCCTTGGCGTTCCTGTTGCGTGACATAGGGTTCCCAGGTGGCGATCACGTCAACCGCACCGCCTTCCAGCGCGTGGGAGGCATCCAGGGCGCTGAGGTAGCGCCATTGCAGCGAATCCCGCGCCACCCCGGCCTTGTCCAGCGCGGTCAGCAACAGTTGCTGGCTCCAGGAGCCCTTCCAGATTGCGGCGCGCTTGCCTGCCAGATCAGCCAGGCTGTGGATCGACGAATCCTTTTTCACCAGGATGGCCACACCGTCGAGATTCTGCCGGCTCACGGCGATCACCTTGATCGGTGCACCCAGGGCGCCCAGGAACAACACCGGCGCATCCCCGAGCAGGCCCAGGTCCAGGCTGCCGACATTGAGCGCTTCGGCCACCGGTGAGCCGGCCGTGAACTGCTTCCAGTCCAGCGTGTAGGGCAGGTCATCGAGTACCCCCGCCGCTTCCATCACGGCCTGGGCGTTGTAGCTCTGGTCGCCGACCACCAGGGTTTGCGCCTGCGCCGTCAGGCACAGCAATGAGGCGGCCAATCCAGCCGCCAGGGTTAGGTAACGCACGTTCGTCTCCAGATGCCGTGTGGGGCATTCAAGTCGATCCGCGCGTACGGTCTCGGTTTTATAAGGTCATTTGTTGTCAGGGGTATTTTTGCGGTGATGAAGGCGGGATGTAAAATACTGATAACGCATAACCTAATTCAATAATAATGCGCGTATCGCATCACGCTAGCACGGCAATTCAACCCGGGCCACCAACCCCGAACCACGTCGATTGCTCAGGCTCAGTTCACCGCCCTGCTCGCGCACAATCGCCCGTGCCGCCGAGAGCCCAAGCCCCACCCCACCGGTATTGCGGTTGCGTGAGGTCTCAAGGCGAAAGAACGGATCGAACACACGCTCCAGGTCTGCTTCAGGAATCCCCGGGCCCTCGTCGCTGACCTCGATGCACACCCTCTGGTCATTAACACTCAGTGCAATACTGGGGTGCCGGGCGTACTTGGCAGCATTTTCCAGCAGGTTGACCACCACCCGTTTCAGCCCCAGTGGCCGACCGTGATAGACCAGATGGGGCGGCCCCCGGAAGTCGACCACAAGCTGCTGGTCGCGATAGTCGTCGATGATGGTTTGCAGCAGTTCCGACAGATCGAATGCCGTGCTGTGCTCCAGCACCGTATCGTCGCGGAAAAACGCCAATGCGGCGTTGATCATCGACTGCATTTCCTCGATATCGCGAATCAGCTTGTGTTGATGGTCCAGGTCTTCCATGAACTCACAGCGCAGGCGTATACGCGTCAAGGGCGCGCGCAAGTCATGGGAAATGGCCGCCAGCATCTGGGTGCGCTCGCCGATAAAGTGCTGGATCTGCGCCTGCATGGCGTTGAAGGCGATGGTGGCCTGGCGTATCTCGTCGGGGCCTTCGATGTCGATGGGCGGTGCGCGCAGATCGCCACCGAAGCGTCTGGCAGCGCTGGCGAAACGCTGCAACGGCTGGGCCAATTGCCGGGTGGCGATCCAGGCGACCAGCAAGGTGGCGATCAACCCCAGGATGATGATCACCGCAATCCGCGTGGGTGCGCTCAGGCCCCAACTGCGTTCGGGCGGGATGAAGGACAACCAGCTGCCATCAACTAACTGCACCAGCGCCACATAATGTGCGTCGGGGCTGCCACGCGGCCAATCGTCCGGGCTGTACACCTGAATGGTGCGCCCGGTGCCAAACAACGCCTGTATCCCGGGGACTTCGCCGGCTTGTAGCACGTTGCCGCCGCTGGGCAGGCCGAAATCCACGGGGTTGGTATGCCACGTCACCTGCAACCGGGTATCGCTGGCCGCTGCCGCCAGGTGCGAGCGCAACGGCGCAGGCGCGGCCTCGATCACTTTGAGTGTCGCGGCCATCTGCTCAAGCAACCCCGTGCGGTCGATGGGCGGACGTGCCCACACCCCGGCCACCTGCACGAACAAGGCGTTAAGGGCCAGTGAGGCGAGCATTGCGGCGAGGATGGTCAGGGCGATGCGCCGGTTCAGGGTGTCGCGGCGCAACAGGCGGCGGATCATGAACGGGTCACCGGGGCGGTGAACAGATAGCCGCCATTGCGCACGGTGCGGATCAGGTCCGGGCGCTTGCAGTCGGGCTCGATCTTGCGCCGCAGCCGGCTGACCTGCACATCAATACTGCGGTCGAAGGCGTCGTGGCCCTGGCCGTGGGTCAGGTCGATCAATTGGTCGCGGGTGAGGATGCGCTGGGGGTGTTCGAGAAACACCACCAACAAATCGAACTCACCACCGGACAGCGGGATCATGACGCCCTCGGGCGAGCGCAGTTCGCGACAGGTGATATCCAGATGCCAACCGGCAAAGGCAATCACCGGGCGTGAACGCTCGTCGGCCGCACTGACTGCCTGCCCCGCACGCCGTTGCACGGCACGCAGGCGGGCCAGCAATTCGCGCGGGGCGAAGGGTTTGGTCAGGTAGTCGTCAGCGCCCAGTTCCAAGCCAACAATGCGGTCGCTCAGCTCGCCCATGGCCGTGAGCATGATGATAGGAATGCCGAACTGCGCCCGTACCTTCTGGCAGAGGCTGAGGCCGCCTTCGCCGGGCAACATGAGGTCGAGGATGATCGTGTCTGGCCGCTGCTGCGCGATGGCCGCCCACATGGCCTCGCCGTCGGCGGCCACGTCGACTTCATAGGCGTGCTGGACGAAAAACTTCTTCAGCAATGCCAGCACTTCCACGTCGTCATCGACGATCAGCAGTCTGCTCACGTTCACAGATTCCCAGGCCAAAAAAGAACGACATCTAAAACCATTCCGGCGCCGGGGTCATTTATTTCAATCGAGCAACATTCCTTCGCCACGGACACAACCCGGACATCTTTGGGCAAAACCTGTCGGGCATTCTGCACGCCTACCACTCAAGGAGACGCCTATGAAAGTTTCGAGCAGCAGGTACACCGAGCAGGCAGCGAGCGACGCCCGGCCATTGGTGCTGAGCCAGCGCACCTGCGCCCCCGCTCAGGATAGCCCGTTGCTGTTTCAGGAATCCTGCCTGGGGCTGAACGCGGACCTGGACCGTATCGTGCTGCGTCGCTACTTCGAACACTACAGCCCCGACGCCGGGAGCTGGGTCGAGTACGCCCACTCCATTCCCATCGCCGAGCTTGTCCACTGGATCATGACCCATGGCCAGTTGCACGTCGAATCCTCTTACGACAACCCGAACGCACAGGCCGGCCCGGCATACAGCACCGACGCTCGTTAGCGCGCCTGCTCAAACGTCATAATCACAGGGGCATCTGCGTGGTAATCTCCCGGCACCACGAATAGACATTGATCGTCACTTGACGATGACCAAAGCCAGGAAAAACCATGCCCAAGATTTCTCACTCAGCGCTACGCCGTAACTTCCGTGACCTGCTGGCAACGCCGATCTGCGTTGAAACCGCCTCCGTATTCGACCCCATGTCTGCCCGCATCGCGGCCGACCTGGGGTTTGAAGTGGGAATCCTGGGCGGCTCGGTCGCCTCCCTGCAGGTGCTGGCGGCCCCCGATTTTGCGTTGATTACCCTGAGTGAGTTCGTCGAGCAAGCCACCCGCATCGGCCGTGTGGCCCAGTTGCCGTTCATTGCCGACGCCGACCACGGCTACGGCAACGCCCTGAACGTGATGCGCACCGTCGAAGAACTGGAACGCGCCGGCGTCGCGGCGCTGACCATCGAAGACACGCTCTTGCCCGCGCAATTCGGGCGTAAATCCACGGACCTGATTTCCGTCGAAGAGGGCATCGGCAAGGTCAAAGCCGCCTTAGAGGCGCGTGTCGACCCAGAACTGTCGATCATTGCCCGTACCAATGCCGGTGTATTGCCTACTGCCGACGTGATTGCGCGTACCAAGGCCTACGAAAAGGCCGGCGCTGACGGCATCTGCATGGTCGGCGTCAAGGACTTCGACCACCTGGAGCAGATCGCAGAGAACCTCAGCGTTCCCCTGATGCTGGTGACCTACGGCAACCCGCAACTGCACGACAGCGAGCGCCTGGCCAGCCTGGGCGTGCGCATCGTGGTAGCCGGGCATGGCGCCTACTTCGCCGCGATCAAGGCCACCTACGACAGCCTGCGTGCCCAGCGTCAGCTGACCCACAGCACTTCGAACCTCAGTGCCACGGAATTGACCCACACCTACACCTTGCCTGAGAGCTATGTGGCGTGGGCTGAAGAGTTCATGGATGTAAAAGAGTAATTGCCGTGCCCGTGCTGATGCGCCTTATCAGCACCGGACTCATCCAACCGCCAGGCGCTCACCGCGGGAAAAATAGTGATGACGGCAAACTGTTGTTTTACGTCATCACAATGAATCCCAGGTACTCGCTGATATTCTGCATTTCGAAGTATTTTTGCTGAGCATTGAGTACAGGGGCAGGACCATGCAGAAACAGCCTTACGTGCTGACCTTGGGCCAACTGATTGGCTACGAGATCACTGCGCTTGATTTTTACCCTAATCGGCACTGGTTTGTTTTGTGTATCGAACTTGAGCCAAGTGACGACTAAAACAACGTTATCCAGCAGCGACACCGTCGCCTGAGCATAAGTGATGAGTCGATCACACCCCAGGGACGCAATGCTCTTTTGAGCGGCAGTGAGCTGTGCAAACGCATCGAAATAGGTCAGTTGCTGGCCCGAAATAGATAGTGACGTTTGCTGACGGACGTTTACGGACATAGCAGACCATGCTTCAACAACTTCAGCCAACGTACCGGGGTGTATAACCGGGGCAGTCGACGCTTGGAGCAAAGAAGCCAGAGCTTGCATCTCGGTTACCAATGGCTTGGTGTTTTTGCGCCGCGTGGAAAGTTTGCCCAAGTGGCTTGGGATAAGCGGTGGCGTGGTGTAGGCCGGCCTCGGAGCTGACACTCCTGGAAACGCAGACCCGTGAGACGGTGCTTTTTCGTTTACGCAGCGCGGTTTGTGAGAATTCAGTGCCCTGAAATAGAAGTTGCCCAGAATTGAAATGGCCGCAACGACCTCCTCAAGGCAACAAGGGCAAAAATAAAACAGGTCCTTTGGGGCTGCGTGCGCAAAACTGGCCGACACGTTAGCGTCCATGTCCCAACATACTGCCGTCGTCATTAACTTAACCACCATTCAATCTCCCTATCGTCGCTCACCGACAAGCAGGCGCAAGCTTAACTGTTAGAGGAATTTGCGACTACAGAAGGAGGCACCGTGACCTTCGTGCGGGCAGTGCTTAAACTGCTCGCCAACCTTGTTCCGCACTTCATATGAGACCTACATGACCAACCACGATCTTTCTTTCACTCCCGACCCGGACGCCGATTCCATCTCCTCTGACGTGATCGGCTTCAACGGCATCCTGGTCTCCACCCAGATTCCCACCCGTGCCGATGGCAGCCTGGAGCTGGGCGATATCACCCTGCAAAGCGAGTGCACCCTGCAAGCGCTGAAAGTCGCGCTGGAAAAAGCCGGCAGTTCGATGGACCGGGTTATGCACTTGACTATTTACCTCACCGACATGGCCGACCGTGCGGCGTTCAACGAGGTCTACAAGCGCTTTTTCGCCAAGCCCTGGCCAGTGCGGGCGGCCGTGGGCGTTGCGGCTTTGGCGGTGGAAGGCATGCGGGTTGAAGTAACGGCGATGGCTGCACAGGCTTGAATCTGTGGCGCCGTTAGCGCCGATCTGATCGGAATGTCGAACGCGGTCAAAAAGGTGGGCTTGCCTGCGGTAGCGGTGGTGAATGTTCCATCGCCATCGCAGCATACGTATCTACGCAACGTTGGCGACGCTGGACCTGTGGTGAGGGAGCTTGCTCCCGCGACGGTCTGAGAGCCGATGCTTATCTACCTGACGCACCGCAGTCCAAATGTGGGAGCTGGCTTGCCTGCGAAGACGGCCTGGCAGTCAACTGGGATGTTAGATCAGAGCGCGTACATATCCGTTATTTAGGTAACGGCTACTTAGGGTTCCGCCCTGACGGCGGCTCACTTTTGAACAGCGCAAAAGTAAGCAAAACGCTCTTGCCCCACCACTCGGCACCTCGCTTAGGCTCGGTGTGCCCGTAATCCGCCAGTGATTTGGGGGGCCGCCGCCACGCGCCATCCATGGCGCGGGGCGGCTAAACCGGCATCCCTGCGGGTTTACCCCCCAAATCCCTGTCGAATTCCGGCCAGCGTGGTTTGACGGGGCGCCTAAGATCAAAAGCAGATCAAAAGCAGATCAAGAGCAAGAGCGGCTCGCTTCGCATCGTGGTTACCGGTGGCTGCGGCGAACTGCACAGTTGTGTAGATACCTATGGCCGTCGCAGGCAAGCCAGCTCCCACATTTGGATCGCCGCTGTGGCCCGACAGCCCTGCGGTAGATGCCGCCCAGGCATTTCGCGGCTACAATGCGCGCCTCAACCGTGACAAGCCTGACTAAAAAAACTATGTCCTTGCCCAAGCATCACCTGGAATTGCTCAGCCCTGCCCGCGATGTCGCCATTGCGCGCGAGGCTATCCTGCACGGCGCCGACGCCGTTTATATCGGCGGGCCGAGCTTCGGCGCCCGCCATAATGCGTGTAACGAGGTGAGCGATATCGCTCAACTGGTGGAATTCGCCCGCCGTTACCACGCGCGCGTCTTCACCACCATCAACACCATCCTGCATGACAACGAGCTGGAGCCCGCACGCAAGCTGATCCATCAGCTCTACGATGCCGGTGTCGATGCGTTGATCGTGCAAGACCTGGGCGTGATGGAGCTGGATATTCCGCCGATCGAGCTGCACGCCAGCACCCAGACCGACATCCGCACCCTGGGCCGGGCCAAGTTCCTTGACCAGGCTGGTTTCTCGCAGTTGGTATTGGCCCGCGAGTTGAACTTGCAAGAGATCCGCGCCATTGCCGATGAGACCGATGCGGCCATCGAGTTCTTTATCCACGGCGCCCTGTGCGTAGCCTTCTCCGGCCAGTGCAATATCTCCCACGCGCAAAATGGCCGCAGCGCCAACCGTGGCGACTGCTCCCAGGCCTGCCGCCTGCCCTACACCTTGAAAGATGACCAAGGCCGCGTGGTTGCTTTTGAAAAGCACCTGCTGTCGATGAAAGACAACAACCAGAGCGCCAACCTGCGCGCCCTGGTCGAAGCGGGCGTGCGCTCGTTCAAGATCGAAGGCCGCTACAAGGACATGGGCTATGTGAAGAACATCACCGCCTACTACCGCCAGCGCCTCGACGAGATCCTCGAAGACCGCCCGGACCTGGCCCGCGCTTCCAGCGGCCGTACCGCGCACTTCTTCCTGCCCGACCCGGAAAAAACCTTCCACCGTGGCAGCACCGACTACTTTGTCAGCGACCGCAAGATCGACATCGGCGCCTTTGACACCCCGACCTTCACCGGCCTGCCCGTGGGCACCGTGGAAAAAGCCGGCAAGCGCGACTTGCAGGTGGTCACCCATGAGCCGCTGTCCAACGGCGACGGTCTGAATGTGCTGATCAAGCGTGAAGTGGTGGGCTTTCGCGCCAATATCGCCGAGCCCAAGGGTGAGTTCGAGGAAGACGGTGAGAAGCGCTACCGCTACCGCGTCGAGCCCAACGAAATGCCGGCCGGCCTGCATCAACTGCGCCCCCATCACCCGCTCAACCGCAACCTGGACCACAACTGGCAGCAGGCCCTGCTCAAGACGTCGGCCGAGCGCCGTATCGGCTTGTCATGGGTCGCGCGCCTGCGTGAAGAGCAGCTGCAAATCATCGCGACCAGCGAAGAAGGCATCAGCGCCAGCGTCACCCTGCCCGGCCCGTTTGGCGTGGCCAACAAGCCAGAACAGGCGCTGGACACCCTGCGCGACCTGCTCGGCCAGCTCGGCACCACCGAATACCATGCCACCCGCATCGAGCTGGATGCGCCGCAGGCGTTCTTCATCCCCAACTCGCAGCTCAAGGCCTTGCGCCGTGAAGTGATCGAAGCGCTGACTGCCGCACGCGTCGCCGCGCACCCACGGGGTGGGCGCAAGGCTGAAACCTCGCCGCCGCCGGTTTACCCTGACGCGCATCTGTCGTTCCTGGCCAACGTTTACAACCAGAAGGCCCGGGACTTCTACCATCGTCACGGCGTAAAGCTGATCGACGCGGCCTTCGAAGCCCACGAAGAAACCGGCGAAGTGCCGGTGATGATCACCAAGCACTGCCTGCGTTTCTCATTCAACCTGTGCCCTAAACAGGCCAAGGGCGTGACCGGGGTGAAGACCAAGGTGGCGCCGATGCAGTTGATCCACGGTGACGAAGTGCTGACCCTGAAGTTCGACTGCAAACCTTGCGAGATGCACGTGGTAGGCAAGATCAAGGGGCATATCCTCGGCCTGCCGCAGCCCGGCAGCGCGGTGGAGCATTTCAACCCGGAAAACCTTATCTACCAAGGCACGCACTAACCCTCATCTGACGCCGCGTTTCCCCCCGATGCGCTGCGTCATCGTTAACCTTGTTCGCGAGCAAGCTCGCTCCTACCGAGGTTGCGGGGCCACCACCAGCCCCGCTGCAACCCCGCCGCTGCCAGCAGAATCGCCGCCACGCCCAGCCATTGCAGCCACCCCAGGCGATGCCCGAACGCAATCCAATCCACAAAGATCGCTGCAATCGGGTAGATGAACGACAGTGCGCCGGTAATGGCGGTCGGTAGTTTCTGGATCGCGCCATACAGCAGCACATACATCAACCCGGTATGCACGACCCCCAAGGTCAGCAGCGCAGCCCAGGCATTTGTGGACGCAGGCAAGCCATTCCAGGGTACCAACGGCGCCAGGAGTACCGCGCCAGTGGCCACCTGGATCAACGCCATCAAATGCGGCGGTACTTCCTTGAGGCGCTTGATGATCAACGCAGCGATCGCATACAAAAATGCCGCGCCCAGGGCCAGCGCGATGCCTACCAGATAATCACCGCCACCCGCCTGCTCGCCATGGGCGGTGACAATCGCCAACATGCCCAGGAACGCCACGCTCAACCACGCCAGTTTCTGCACGGTGATCTTCTCACCCAGAAACACCGCCGCCAGCATCACCAACATAAACGGCTGCACGTTGTACACCGCGGTGCTGATAGCGATGGATGCCCGGGAATAGGATTCAAACAGCAGCAGCCAGTTGCCGACAATGGCCACGCCGCTGAGCACGGCCAGCCCCAGTTTTGCCCAACTGAGCAGGTCTACACGCAGGTAACCCAGCCAGGCGCACACCAGCAACAGTGTCAGCGCGCCGATCACGCAGCGCCAGAACACCACTTCGATCACCGACACGCCAGACACCAGCACAAACCAGCCAATACTGCCCGAGATCAGCATGGCGGCGACCATTTCCCACGACCCGCGACGGATGGATGAATCCATGATTGAAGCTCCTCAAGTGAAGCTCCAGTATGGCAATCTGTCCGCGACGGCTACAGCGTCTAAAAAAGGCAAAACCCCGAATTCACCTTTTCTTATTAGGCACAGACCATGATCGACACCATCGACCAGCAATTGATCGCCGCCTTGATGGACGACTCGCGGCTGTCCCTCAAAGCCCTGGCAGGCATCACCGGGCTGTCCTCGCCCAGCGTCAGCGAACGCCTGCGCCGCCTGGAGGAACGCGGCGTGCTGACCCACTACACCGTCGACATCGACCCCAAGCACTTCGGCTACCTGTTGCAAGCCATCGTGCGCATCCGCCCCCTGCCCGGCAAATTGCAGGAAGTGGAGCGCCAGATCCAGGCGATACCCGAGTTCACCGAATGCGACAAGGTCACCGGCGAGGACTGCTTCATCGCCCGCCTGCATGTGCGCACCATGGACCAGTTGGACAGCCTGCTGGACCGGATCAATGGGTATGCCGAAACCAACACGGCGATCGTGAAGAAAACCCCGGTGAAACGGCGCCTGCCGCCGCTGGGGGATCGCTGAGGTTTGTGATTAGCGCCATGCCAAGGGAAGGTCATGGCGGCATGTGAACTCGGCCAGCTCTATCGCCGATCAATCTAAAAAACTGTCAGTTTTCACAGGCGCGTGTGCTTGTGGCAGTTGTTAATTTTAAATGCCTTCCGGTGATGCCTCGCAGTACAAGGCAGGCAAAGTGCCGGTTCTGATGCTCATTAAAGATAAAAGGAAGATTTTCATGAGCTATATTCAAGTTGTTACAGATGATTCATTTGACGCGGATGTTCTCAAAGCAAACGGCCCAGTTCTGGTGTTCTTTTGGCATGAGTTAAGTCAGTCCTGTAAGTTGCTGGAACCTATTCTTGAAGGCTTAGCACCTGACTACGCGGGCAGGTTAACCGTTACCAAGCTGAATACGAACGAAAACACACAAACACCCAATAAATATGGCGTACGTGCCCTACCAACCGTATTTCTTTTCAAGAAGGGGGAACATGACGCAACCAAGGAAGGCATTTTTGCAAAAACCGATCTGAGCGCCTTTCTCGATCGCAACTTGTGACCCTTTACGATCTTCCAGGCCAAACACAGTCAAGTGTGGGAGCGGGCTTGCTCGCGAATACAGGGTGTCAGTCACCGACTATGTTGGCGGGTATACCGCATTCGCGGGCAAGCCCGCTCCCACAGGGGATCTGCGCCGGGCGCTGATTCTGTGGGCAATACATAACCAGTGTGGGAGCTGGCTTGCCTGCGATAGCGATGGTTCAGTTGAATATTCAGTGACTGACACGCCGCATTCGCGGGCAAGCCAGCTCCCACAGAAGCCACTTCAACCCGGTGATTGTTTGAACCCGCACTCGGCCACGGCCCTCCAACCTGAATGAACCACGGCCGGGTACACGCACAATGACGTTCATTTTATGGTTGGCCGTATTGGGCGCGGTGCTGCTGACCCTCGCCCTCACCTCCTCCTACCTGCGCTGGATGCCAGTCACCACCTCGGCGGTGTGCCTGCTGCTGGGTATCGCCATCGGCCCGTTGGGCGTGGACCTGCTGCACCTGGACATCAAGGGTTCGGCGCGCTGGATGGAGCACCTGACCGAAGTGGCGGTGCTGTTTTCGCTGTTCGTCAGCGGCCTGAAACTGCGCCTGCCACTCAGGCATCGCACCTGGCGCATCGCCTTCGGCCTGGCCGGCCCGGTCATGCTGCTGACCATCCTCGGTACCGGCCTGTTGCTGCATTACCTGCTGGATCTGTCGTGGGGCGTGTCATTGCTGGTGGGCGCGATTTTGGCGCCGACCGACCCAGTGCTGGCGGGCCTGGTTCAGGTCAACAATGCCCAGGACTACGACGCGCTGCGCTTCGGCCTGTCCGGCGAAGCGGGGCTCAACGACGGCAGCGCCTTTCCGTTTGTGATCTTCGGCCTGCTGTTCATGCAACACGGCGGCTTCGATGGTGACTGGGTCGGCGGCTGGCTGCTGAAAAACCTGGTGTGGGCGGTGCCGGTCGGGCTATTGATCGGCTACTGGATGGGGCGAGGTATCGGCCGTGTGACGTTGCGCCTGCGCCTGATCAATGCCGACAGCACCCTCTCGCCCAATGATTACCTGACACTGGCATTGATCGCCCTCGCCTATGTGAGCGCCGAAGCCGTGGGCGGCTATGGCTTCCTGTCGGTCTTCGCGGCGGGCCTGGGGTTGCGTCAGGCCGAAGTGAAGTCCACTGGCAACGCCCAGACACCCGCCGAGCACCTGGCGCAACCGGTGGTGGGCCACCTTGAAATCGAGCCCGAACAAGCCTTGCATGGCGACGTCAGCCACCTGAAAGACACCCAGATCGCAGCAGGCGTGATGATGGGCGACATGCTGGCCTTCGGCAGCCTGGTGGAGCGGGCCATGGAGGTGTTCCTGGTAACAGTCTTGGGCATCGTGCTGGTCAGCCACTGGGAGTGGCGCGCGTTGGCGGTAGCGCCGCTGCTGTTCTGTGTGATCCGCCCCGCCAGCGTATTCGCCATGCCGTGGGGCCGCCTGCTGGACCGTCGGCAACGCAGCCTGGTCAGTTGGTTCGGCATTCGTGGGATCGGCAGCATTTACTACCTGTTTTATGCGCTCAACCATGGGCTGGTGGGCACCAGCAGCGAGGTGGCGGTCAACCTGACGCTGTCGGTCATCGCGTTGAGCATCCTGGTCCATGGCCTGAGTACTCAGCCGATGCTGGTGTGGTATGAGCGTCAGGCTGCGCAAAAAAATTGAATCCTGCACCGCGCCGGGGTTTCAAACAGTCAGGACCTACAGTGCGAGTCAGCCAATGAAAAACATCGCCCAACGATTGCTTGAGGAACGCCAACGCCTGGGATATTCGCAGCAATACCTGGCACAGGCAGGCGGCGTGACCACACGCGAGCAACGTCAATATGAACTGGGCGAAGACCTGCCCCATGCCGACTACCTGGCAGCCTTGGCCGAGCATGGGGTGGATGTGGTGTATGTGATCACCGGCAAGCGCAGCACGGTGGTCAATATCAGCCGCGATCAGGCGCAGACGCTGATCGATAACCGCGTGGTGGGTCAGGAGGTGTCGCTGGACGGCGGGGCCGAGGAAGAAGTCTACTTCAAGCTCAGTAACCCCTCGGGCCCGCCGCCGGATCAGTCCTGATTTTCAGTGTTGCCAACGTCCGCCGCTTCATCCAAGTCGTTCAGCGGTACCTCGGCATCGTCCATCAACGACCCCGGGTCTTCGTTGCCGGGGTCGTTGAGTTCTTCGTCCAGTTCTTTTGACATGTGCGTCTCCTCTAACCGCCTTGGGTATCGATATCGGCATCGGTTTCAGGCTTGTGCTCGCGCTCAGGCTTGAAGTCTGGACTGTAGTCGTTTTCCTTGGCCTTTGGGTCGCTCGCAGGCGTTGGATCCTTGGGCGCATCGGCGGCGGTGCCAGGGGCAGGCTCGCCGCCGTCGATCGCGGGGTCATTGCGATTGTTAGTCTGTGGATCATCAGATTGGGTCATGAGGCACCTCTTTGCAGGCCGATAAAAAATCTGTACCGCATAGAGGTAAGGCGTCATGGCCACGGCTGAAGTTCCGTTCGCTTGCTCAGCGCAGCGGGTTGTCCACCTGGATATAGAACGCATAGATGCCCAACACCAGCCAGAACACCATGAACAGCCATGGCGCACGCATGGAAAACAACAGCGACTTGCGATAGCCCTTGTGGCTCGACTCCACCTCGGAAAACAGCGGCGACTCATCGTAGGCCATGCCCATCACCGGCTCGCTGCGCAGCAATTCGCTTTGCTTGTAGTGCCAGTGGTCGATGATTTCATACGCCGCACGGATACCGGGCCAAGCGTTCAGCGAGCTGAGAATACCCAGCGAAACCAGGAAGATCGGCACCACCAGCGTGAACAGCTTGCCCCATTCCGGGTTGAGGTTACCCATGCCGGAAACAAAGGCAATCACCAGGAAGGATTGCGCCGTCAGGTAGGCGTCGGTGCGGTTGGCCAGGATGCTGGTTTCGTACTGGATCTCGCGCCGGTAAAAGTCTAGGCGGTCCTTGGGCGAGCCGAAAATCTTTGCGTTGTGTTCGCTGTGGTCGTTCAGGGCCGCTTCCGGAGTGTGGGGGGAGATGATTCTGGACACGACGGTGCTCCACAAGGTGACGAAACTCCTTAGAAGAATCGGGGCCTGGTGAAGTTCAAGTAGGTTCACGCACCAATTCAGGGCGACCACCGCCCTCTGTAGGAGCGAGCTTGCTCGCGAAAAACGTCAATGCTAACGCGGGCTGCCTGATTAAACGCGGTGCCGGTGAGTTTTTCGCGAGCAAGCTCGCTCCTACAGGGGATTAACGGCATTCCGGCACAGGCATTGCTTTATCCATTCACCACCCCGAAAACAGGAGCATGCGTTACCCCCCGACCCAGAGCCGCCCCCATAAGAAAGTAAGGACCAGGTCTGTTGGCACCTTCAGCCACGGGCTCATAAAAACATGCGTTTTTTTAAGCGGCAGTGCCACCCAAAGCCACACTGGGCACTGACAAGGTACTGGAATGGCTCGATCTTTCTTTGATGAAATGAATGACGCAAACGGCGTATGCCGTGCGCACTATCAGGACTTCTCTCGCTGGCTGGCCAACACGCCGCCGGAACTGCTGGCCCAGCGTCGCCGTGAAGCGGATTTGCTTTTCCATCGCGCCGGGATCACCTTCACCCTGTATGGCGACGAGCAAGACACCGAACGCTTGATTCCCTTCGACATCATTCCCCGCAGCATCCCCGCCAGTGAATGGAGCCTGATCGAGCGCGGCTGTATCCAGCGGGTTAATGCATTGAACATGTTCCTCGCCGACATCTACCACGACCAGCGCATTATCAAGGCCGGCATCATCCCCGCCGACCAGGTCCTGGGCAATGAAGGCTATCAGAAAGCCATGGTCGGTCTTGACCTGCACCGCGGCATCTATTCGCACATCTCCGGCGTCGACCTGGTACGCGACGGCGACGGTACCTACTACGTGCTGGAAGACAACCTGCGCACCCCCAGCGGCGTGAGCTACATGCTCGAAGACCGCAAGATGATGATGCGCCTGTTCCCGGAAGTGTTCGCCAAACAGCGCATTGCGCCAGTGGATCATTACCCTAACCTGCTGCTCAAGACCTTGAAGAGTTCCAGCCGCCTGGACAATCCCAACGTGGTCGTCCTGACTCCAGGGCGCTTCAACAGCGCCTTCTTCGAACACGCGTTCCTTGCCCGGGAAATGGGCGTGGAACTGGTGGAAGGCGCCGATCTGTTCGTGCAGGACCTCAAGGTGTTCATGCGCACCACCGACGGCCCCAAGGCCGTGGACGTGATCTACCGGCGCATCGACGACGCTTTCCTCGACCCCCAGGCGTTTAACCCCGAGTCAATGCTCGGCGTGCCCGGGCTGGTGGCGGCTTACTGCGCCGGCAATGTGGTGCTGGCCAACGCCATCGGCACCGGCGTGGCTGACGACAAGTCGATCTACCCCTACGTACCGGCCATGATCCGCTTCTACCTGGACGAGGAACCGATCCTGCAGAACGTGCCGACCTTCCAATGCCGCAAGCCCGATGAACTGTCCCATGTGTTGGCCAACCTCGAGCAGTTGGTGGTCAAGGAAACCCAGGGCTCCGGCGGCTACGGCATGCTGGTGGGCCCGGCGTCGACGGCCGCCGAGATCGAGGACTTCCGCCAGCGCATCAAGGCGCGTCCCCATGCGTATATCGCCCAACCGACCCTGAGCCTGTCCACCTGCCCGACCTTTGTCGAAAACGGCATCGCACCCCGGCACATCGACCTGCGGCCCTTCGTGCTCTCGGGCAAGGAAACCCGCCTGGTGCCCGGAGGCTTGACCCGCGTGGCGCTGAAGGAAGGCTCGCTGGTCGTCAACTCGTCGCAAGGCGGTGGAACCAAGGACACCTGGGTGGTGGAGGGCTGAGTATGCTGAGTAGAACGGCTGCAGATCTGTATTGGATGTCCCGCTACCTGGAGCGTGCCGAGAACCTGGCACGCATGCTGGAAGTCAGTTATTCGCTGTCCTTGATGCCCCAGGCCGGGCGCAGCGATGGCTTGGACGAATTGGCGATGTCGTTGCTCAGCAGCGGCACCCTGGACAACTACCTGGAACGGCACCAGACCCTGGATGCCGAGCGCATGTTGCACTTCTTTGCCCTCGATGCAGAAAACCCCGCGAGCATTTACAACTGCCTGCGCGCCGCCCGAGGCAATGCCCATGCGGTACGCGGGCGCATTACCGCCGATATGTGGGAAAACCTCAACGCCACCTGGCTGGAAATGCGCAGCATCGCCGCCGGCGGCCTGGCACGGCATGGCATCAGCCACTTCTGTGATTGGGTCAAACAACGCTCACACCTGTTTCGTGGCGCAACCTCGGGCACCATCATGCGCAATGACGCCTACCGCTTCATTCGCCTGGGCACCTTTGTCGAGCGCGCCGATAACACCCTGCGCCTGCTGGATGCACGCTATGAGATGTTCGGCGAAGAGTCGGAAGAAGTCAGCGACCTGTCGGCACGCGGTTATTACCAGTGGAGCGCCCTGCTGCGCGCGTTGTCGTCGTTCGAGGCGTATACCGAGCTGTATCCGAATGCCTTGAATGCACGCTCGGTATCCGAGCTGTTGCTGTTGCGCAGCGATGTGCCCCGTTCGCTGCATGCCTGCATCGAGGAATTGAGCCATATCCTGGCCGACCTGCCCGGCAGTTATGGGCGCACGGCGCAACGCCTGGCGGCGGAGTTCGAGGCGCGGCTGCGGTACACGGGGATTGATGAGATTCTGGAAGATGGGCTGCATACTCGGCTGACAGAATTCATCGACACAGTGCGTGAGTTGGCGCGGGAGATACAAAGCTCCTACCTGGAAGTGGTCTAACACACACCTGTAGGAGCGAGCTCGCTCGCGAAAAACTCACCGGCGCCGCGTTTATTCAGAAAACCCGCGTTATCGTTGACGTTTTTCGCGAGCAAGCTCGCTCCTACAGGGGGTTGATCGCCCACCAACGTGGGAGCAACTGGCGTACCCGCGATTCGCCAAAGCGGTCGTCGATCAGCATCACCACCCCGCGATCCTGCTGGCTGCGGATCACCCTCCCCGCTGCCTGCACCACTTTCTGAATACCGGGATACAGGTAGGTGTAGTCATACCCCGCGCCAAAGACCGCGCCCATGCGTGCCTTGATCTGTTCATTCACCGGGTTGAGCTGCGGCAAACCCAGGGTGGCGATAAAGGCACCGATCAGGCGCGCTCCGGGCAGGTCGATACCTTCGCCAAACGCACCGCCCAGCACCGCAAAGCCAATGCCCTGGCTGTGGTGGGTAAACTGGTCCAAAAACGCTTGGCGCTCGGCCTCGGCCATGCCCCGCGCCTGCAGCCACAACGCAATCTGTGGGTGCCGTTCGGCCATTAACTGGGCCACCTGTTGCAGGTAATCGAAGCTTGAGAAAAACGCCAGGTAGTTACCCGGTTGCGCGGCGAATTGCCGGGCGAGCAGTTCCACAATGGGTTCCAGCGACGCCTGGCGATGCACAAACCGCGTGGAGATGCGGTCAACGATGCTGACCTGCAATTGCTCGGCATTGAACGGTGACGCCACATCAACCCAGGCGGTATCCGCCGGCAGGCCCAGCAAGTCCGCGTAATAATGGCGCGGGCTCAGGGTCGCGGAAAACAGCACACTGCTGCGTGCGGCGGTCAGCCTGGGCCGAATGAACTCGGCCGGCACCACATTGCGCAGGCACAGGGTCGAGCTGCTGCGCTTGGCGCTGAACTGGCGTTTAGTGATATCGAAGATAAAGTGCTCATTGAACAGCTCGGCCACTTTGGCCCATTGCAGCGCGTCGAAGTAGAAGGCTTGCAAGTCACCGCTGAGGGCTTCGGGGTGGTCGTTGAAGTAGTCGCCCATTGCGCTGGTGCACAGGCTCAGGGCCTGGAGCAGTTTGTCTGGTTTGGCCGCGTATGCCTGATACGGCGCGAGTTGGTCCTTGTGCAACGCATTCCACTCGCGGTTCAAGCGCTGCAAGGGCTTCTTCAGTGTCTCGGGCGCGCTCTCGCGCAAGGTCTTGAGGCTGTACTGGTCCAGGCTGGCGCTGTACATCGAGCGCGCCCGGTCGACCAGGTTGTGCGCCTCGTCCACCAGCACCGCGACGCGCCATTGGTTGAGCTGGGCCAGGCCGAACAGCATGGCGCCAAAGTCGAAATAATAGTTATAGTCGGCGACGATCAGGTCGCTCCAGCGCGCCATTTCCTGGCTCAGGTAGTACGGGCATACCTGGTGGGCCAGCGCCACGTTGCGCAGGCTGCGCTGGTCGAGCAAGCGCACCTGGGACGCAGCCTGGCGAGCGGCAGGCAGGCGGTCGTAAAACCCCTTGGCCAACGGGCAGGAGTCACCGTGACAGGCTTTGTCCAGGTGTTCGCACGCTTTGTCCCGTGCCACCAGTTCAAGCACGCGCAGTGACAGCTCGGGGCTGCTGTCGTACAGCACTTGGGCGGCATCCAGGGCCAGCTTGCGCCCGGGCGTCTTGGCGGTGAGGAAGAACAGCTTGTCCAGTTGCTGCGGCGCCAGGGCCTTGAGCAGCGGGAAGATGGTGCCGATGGTCTTGCCAATGCCAGTGGGCGCCTGGGCCATCAGGCACCGGCCCGTAGTCACCGCTTTGTAGACCGACTCGGCCAAGTCGCGTTGCCCGGTACGGAAGTCGGCATGGGGAAACGCCAGGCTCTGCGCAGCGGCGTTACGTGCGTCACGATGCTGCATCTCTTGCCGGGCCCAGTCCAGGAACAGCGCGCATTGCTGATTGAAGAACTGCTCAAGGCCTGGCGCCTCGAATCGCTGGTTCAGTACGGTTTCGCCTTCTCCGACGATATCGAAGTACACCAGCGCAAGGTCAATGTGATCGAGCCCGAGTTTCTGGCACATCAGCCAGCCATACACCTTGACCTGGGCCCAGTGCAGTTGCCGATGGTTGGCGGGCTGGGCGGCGAGGTCGCCACGGTAGGTCTTGACTTCTTCCAGGCGGTTGGCGTCCGGGTCGTAGCCGTCTGCCCTGCCCCGCACCTTGAGCTGCTGGAAGTCGCCCTCCAGGGCGACCTCATGCTGATAATGCGCGCTGCGCCGGGACGCCACCGTACGATGGCCGACAATGCCTTCCTGGGCGCTGGGCGACGGCGTAAAGCGCAGGTCGAGGTCGCCGACCTTGGCGGTGAACTCACACAGCGCCCGCACGGCCACGCTGTAACTCAAGCGGGTTGCTCCGCCCAGCGCACGTAGCAAACGGTGACCGGCATCTGGTATTCACCGCAGAACGCCAGCCAGCGCAACTGGTTGTCCTGCAGGCGGTCGCCGGGGCCCTTGACCTCGATCATGCGATAGGTGTTTTGCGCCGGCCAGAACTGGATAAGGTCCGGCATCCCGGCCCGGTTGGCACGGATATCCTGCAACAGGCGCGTGAACCAATGACGCAAGTGCTCGGCGGGCAGGCAGGCCAGGGCTTGCTCCAGCAGTTCTTCGCTGAGCAGGTTCCAGAACACGAACGGCGACTGAATGCCCCATTTGTCCACATAGCGTTGGCGGATGCTGGCCTTGTAGCGACCGTCCTCCAGTTGTGCAAAACACGCGGCAAACAAGGCTTCACGGCGCTGATAAAAGTCCTCGCTGTGCAAGTCCGCCGGCCCGCGCTGGAACGGGTGGAAGAACGCCCCTGGCAGCGGTGCGAAAATCGCTTCCCAGCACAGCAAGCCAAACAGCGAATTGATCAGGCCATTCTCGACGTAATGCACCGGCGCATCCGGTTCACTCAGGTGCGCCAGCACACAGGACTCCACCGACAGCAGCGGCTCCTGCACCAGCGCCAGGTCCAGGCGCGCCACCGCTTGGGGCTTGGCCCTGGGCAGCGCCGGCCCGCCAAGTTTGCGGCGCAGGCGCGGCACGACGCGCAGCAGGTGTTGTTGTTCCGCTGCGTTGTGGGGGGACTGTTGCGCCTCGGTCGCCAGGGCCATGGCTTGGGCATAATCCTCCTGGCGCTCCAGTACGCGGATCAGCCGCGCCCGCGCACCGGGATGAGTGCAATTGCGGTAGATCTGTTCGGCCAGTGCCAGCTCGGCGCAACGTTCGCAATACTGGCCGATCTGGAACAACAGCTTGGCGCGACGCTTTTCCAGCCAGGGGTTGTCGGTGCACAGCGTGGCGACCTGCGCCAACACCGTATCCAGTGCCTCACCGGCTTCAAAGGCTTGCTGGCACTGGTGCAGGAATAGAAACCCATGCACGTCGTCGCGGCTGCGTAAACCGCGAGACTCAGCGCAGAACTCGACTTTTTCATAGGTGTAGATGCCGAGATCTGCCAACACGAATTCCGACCAGTCCTGGTGCAGGTTGCCGAAGAACATCAGGCGCAGGCGATCACACAACTCCATGACCGTCAGGCTATACAGCACATCGTCCACGTCGGGGCACCACTGGGCAAAGCTGCGCGGTTCGCTAAATTGCGCGGCCAAGGGTTCAAGCCAATCGGCCTTGTTGCCCTTGGGTTGGTCGATCCAGGGTTTGAAGGCGCCGAGCAGTTCACTTTTTTGCAGCAGAGCAAACAGGGTGGCAAACGGCAGCGGGCTTTGATCCTCTACCCATCCCAACTCCCGCAATGGCCCTGCCGCCGCATGAGGGCAACCGATTTCCAGGTAATGGAGCCTGGCAGCGCGAAAATGCACGCCCTTGCGCATCACCATCCGCACCAACAACGCCTGGGAGGCCTGGGGCAACCTGTCAAATTGCTGAATGAAATGCTGTTCGTGCGCATCGAGCAAGTCGGCATAGCGCTGCCCCAACCACACCAGCACTTGGCGGAAGTTATGCAGGTAATACAAGGGGTCTTCGAGGGGATTGGCCATGGCGCGAAGCAATCAAATACTGGTTATGCATACAGAGTGCCGGGGCAAAGCGGTTGTTGCAATCAGTAATAGATAAATGGCGCCTGCAACTTTTTGCAAAAAAACAATCTGATGAGGGGGTTGATCAAGTAATATTTATGGCCGCGCAGCCAGACGCTGCGGGACTTTTCAGGGTTAAAGGTAAGGGTTATGAACATGAAGAATTTGGGTCTGCCACTGGTTGCACTCACTTTTCTGGTATTGGCCGGTTGCTCCACGCAAACCGTAGTGACCTTGCAAAATGGCACGCAATATTTGACCAAGGACACGCCTAACGCCAAAACGGCCGATGGCTTCTACGAGTTCACCGATATTGCCGGCAAGCGTATTCGTATAAAGGCCGATGATGTGGCCACCGTGCGTAAGGAAAAATGATCATCTAGCAACACCCCATCAAATGTGGGAGCTGGCTTGCCTGCGATAGCGATTTGTCAGTCACCGCATGGCTGTCTCGACCGCCGCCATCGCAGGCAAGCCAGCTCCCACACCGAATACGTTAGCTGATGACTATCCCCTCCCCCGACAGACTGCTCACACCCACCAGCGTCACCGAATCCGTACCAAAGCTAATGACGGTATCCCCGCCCACCACTTTGGCGTGATCGCGGTAATCGGTGCTGCCCGCCACGTCGTTGAACACCAGCTTGTCCGTCGCCTGATAGCCAATCACCCGGTCGTTGCCAAACTGCCCGCTGAACAAAAACGTGTTATGCCCGCTGCTGTCGCGGATCGTGTCATTGCCCTTGCCGCCTTCAATAAAGTCCGCGCCCCTGCCGCCTTTGATCAGGTCGTCGCCGTCACTGCCGATGATGAAGGTATTGCCCTTGTGCGCCTCGGCATTGCGGTTGAGGTCTTGCACCCAGGTGGTGGCCCGTGCAGGGTCGGACAGGTTGGCGACGATCACCGTGGAGTCGCGGGTCATCTGCTCGTAGAAGCCCGAGTCGAGGATGCGGGTCATGCCGTCGCCGTAACCGGTGGGCAAGTGCGAGACCCAGGTGGGCAGGTTGAGGATGGAAAACGGCAGCACGTTCCACAGGGATGAGGCGTAGTGGTCGTTGAAGCTGACGATGTTGTCGGTGCTCGATTCGTGGGGTTTGTCGTGCACGCCCAGGGACGACAGGTTGAATGACGAGCCATCCAGGGCGCGGAACACCGGGTCGTTTTCATAGCCGACGTTAAGCACCTTGTCGCCGGCGCTTTGGGTCGGCGAAGCATAGGCCACGTAGTTGGAGTCCTTATAAAACCCTGACCAGGTGCTGTCGCTCAAGTCGGCCATGCTGTTGACCGCCAGGCCGCCCAGGCTGTGGCCGCTGACTACTACGTCATCGCCGCCCAGGCCCTGGGCACTGGCATAGTCCGCCACGTTCTTGAGCAAGCCACCGAAGGCCTCGCCCGCGTAGTTCTTGGCATAATCCTTGGGCCCGAAGGCGGCGAGCAGGTCGCTGATCACGTCGCCGATGGAATCGGTGATCACACTTTCCCGAGGCCCCGAAGTGCCGCGAAAACTGATGCCGAGTTCCAGCAACTTGCCAGCGTCATCGTACTTGCCCAGCACCTCGGCCTGCGCCGTGCCG
This sequence comes from Pseudomonas sp. FJ2-5-13, assembly GCF_029201605.1. Classification (NCBI taxonomy): domain Bacteria; kingdom Pseudomonadati; phylum Pseudomonadota; class Gammaproteobacteria; order Pseudomonadales; family Pseudomonadaceae; genus Pseudomonas; species Pseudomonas sp. FJ2-5-13. The sequence continues at coordinate 2,886,635 of NZ_CP104045.1, read as the reverse complement.
TAGCCGAATTTTTCGCCAAAGAAGGTGCCGCGCGCATCGACCTTGCCGCTGTAGCCCAGGGTACTGGCGCTGATAGGCGTCCAGCCGGCTTTCTGCACCGCGTCGAGGGCAGCTTTTTCCGAGTCGGGATTCCAGGGGATGCCGGGGATGACCCCTTGGGCGTTGCTGCCGCCAATCAGCGCGCTGACCAGCGTGGCGGGCAAGCCCAGGCCGAGGCCGTTGTTCTGGTAGCCGACGGCAAAGCCGTTATCCAGGTTGTGGTAGGAATACAGCGTGATCGCCATGGCATCGGCGAACAGCGCCTTGGAGTCCTCGGTACCGAGGTTTTTATAGTCAAAGATACCCATTGGTAGTGCCTCTCTGTTGTTGGATTTGTAGAGAAAGCCAAAACACCTGTTATCCGTTACCACCTGTAGGAGCGAGCTTGCTCGCGAAGGTCGTCAACCATGACGCGTTCTACCTGAAGGAACGCGGCGCACTTGAGTTTTTCGCGAGCAAGCTCGCTCCTACAGTGGTTTTTCAAAACTTTAGAACGCCCAGTCCAGGCTCAAGCCGACGCCGTGCACCTTCTCTTTGCTGGCCAGCAGGCCGTTGTAATCGAAGTTCACCCGCGCATCCTTGCTCAAGGCCAGGCTGACCCGGGCCCCGACCAACGCCGCATCGCGCACCATCGGCGCACTTTCCACCGTGAACGACGGGCCGCCCGAGGCAAACGCCAGGTGCTGCTCCGAATCGGTGCTGCTCAGGTTGTGCTGCCAACCCAGGGTGCCGGAGACTTCCAGTTGCTGATGGTCGTTGATAGTGAAGGTCTTCAAGGCGCGCATACCCAGGGTGCTGAGCACCAGGTCACGGCTGTCGTCGCCACTTTTCAGCGCCGCGGCGTCGCCCTTCTCTTTGAAGCTGTCAGTTGCCAGGTGCACGTAGGCCAGGTTGGCGAACGGCTCCAGGGCCAGCGGTTGCAGGTTGATGCGGTACGCAGCTTCGGTGAACACCTGGGTGCTGTGGGCATCGACCTTGGCCTTTTGCTTGCCGCTGACGTCGCCGTATTGCAGGTCGCGTTTGACATCGGCGCGGTGCCAGCTGTAGGTCGCGCCGCCACTCAGGCGCCAGGCGCCGATTTCATGCCCGGCATAGGCGCCGAAATGGTAGCTGTCGACCGAAGCGCGGCTGTGGGTGCCGCTGCCCATGTTCAGCGACGTGTCGCTGTAGCCGGCCACCAGGCCAATGCGTGTGGCCTCATCGAGGGCGCCGTCCACACCGGCTAGCATGCCGCCGATGGAGGTGGTGTAGCCCGCGGTGTCGTTGCGGCTGTCGGTCTTGCCCCATGCGCCCAGTGCCTTGACCCACACGTTGCCACGGCTGTCGATGGCTTGGCTGGCAGCGCCCATTTCACCGTTGCGCAGGCGTTCGCCCACGGCTTCGCGCACGTAGCGGCTGTCATTGACCAGCGCGGTTTCCAGCGCCGGGTAAACCTCGCCGCTCAGTTGCTGGAACGCGCCCTGGGCCGAGGCGGCCGTGGGTGCCAGCAGCAAGCTTTCATACACACCGTTGCCCGCGCCCAATTGCTCGACGGCGGCGGCCACGGCGCGCTGGTTCGGCGTGGCGGCTACACTGGCGAAGCTGTTGGTGCGTGCCACATCCAGTTGCACACCGTTGGCGGCGTAGTTCAAGGTGCCGCCGACAAACAGGTAGTTGGGCACCACTGCCGCGAAGCTGCCGGTGACGCCACCTGCCGCTTGCAGGATGTTGTACTGACGGCCGATCAGGCTTTGGGCCTGGGTGGCACTCAACAAGGTCGGGCTGTTTTCCAGGGCCAGGGTCACGGTGCCGCCGTTGAGGGTGGCCGTGCCGCCGGCGACGATACGATCGCTGCTGGTGGGCGACAGCTCTACCGCGTAGGTCGAGCCCGGTTCAAAGTTGACGTTGCCCGCCACGTTCAAGGTGCCGATAGAATTGCCCGGCGCCACGGTGCCGCCGCTGTTCGCGCTCAGCGAACCGATACGTCCCGAACCACCGACCACGCCGCTCTGGCTCACCGTGACGTCGGAGGTAACCGAACCATTGATCGCCAGCAAGCCCTGGTTGACCCGCGTCGGCCCGCTGTAGGTGTTGGCGCCGGTGAGCACCAAGGTACCGATGCCCTGCTTGGTCAGGCCGCCATGGCCCGAGATGTCGTTGCTCCACACATCCCGGCCGCAGTGCAGGTCATCGCACACACGCTGGGTGGGTTTGCCGGCATCCACCACCGCCCCGACACCCGGCAAATCCGCGACGAACTGGCCGCTGCCGTAGGCACCGTCGATACGGAACTCGGCCGGGATATCTTCGGCGGTGATAAACATCCCTGGGCCGTTGACCGCCTTGCCCAGGTTGATCATGCCCCAGCCGTACAGCGAGTCGATGCCCGGCGCGCCGAGGTCGGTGGCGGTGGTCTTGAGCACGGTGGAGATCTGGTCGCCGCTCATGTATTGGAAGCGTTCCATCAGCACCGCTGCGGCGCCTGCCACGTGGGGTGCGGCCATTGAAGTGCCGTTTTTGTTGGCCCAGTCGGTGGTGAGGTTGCTCGGGTCGGTACCGTTGATGATCGAACTGTAGATCTTGGTGCCGGGTGCCGACACGCAAAAGCTCGCCGCATAGCCACAACGCGAGGAGAAAGTACTGATCACATACGGATCGGGGCTTGCGGTATTCGGGTTCTGCTGCAGGGCCGCGACGGACAGCCAGTTAGGCGCGATCTCTGGCACAAAATACGCAAGGCCGGAAATCGCATCCGGGTTGTTGAGGTTGTAGTCATTGCCTGCGGCAAAGATGGTCAGCACACCGCTGCGGGCCGCGTCGATGGCGCCTTGGTACGCACCACCTGCTAGGGTGCCAAGGATCGGCCGGATGGTATTGAACTGCGCCTGGGCCTCATTGACGGTGAAGTTGGGGAACGCCGGATCACGGCCCCCTTTGGCGTACTGATCACCGATGCCGATGCCCCAACTGTTGTTGATGATGCGTGCGCCACTGGCGACCAGCCCATCCCAACCGGCCTTGTACACGGCGCCATCGTTGCCAAGGATGATCCCGTCTTCCGGCCCCGGGTCACCGTTTTCGGCGGTGAGGATCTGTGCGTTGAACGCCACGCCATGCATCGGCCCGCCATCGCGGTTACCGGCCGCAATGCCGCCGACGTGGGTGCCGTGGTTACCCAGCTTGCCGTTGGAGTCCTTGGACGGCGTGCCGTCGTAGCGGAACGCGTCGCCGGCCTTCACCGGGATATACGGGTCGGTGTATTGGCGAATGCCCTCGGTGACAATCGTCACCACCTTGTCAGGGCTGGCGAACTCCGGGTGCTGGGCGTACACCGGCTGGTCGAAGATCCCCAGCTTGACGCCCTTGCCGGTATAGCCAGCCGCATAGGCGGTGTCGGCGTGCACGGCGCCCAGGCCCCAGTCGGCCTTGAACTCATTGCTGCGCCAGCTGGCGGCGTCGCCCAGTTTGCCGGTTTCCACATAGGGTGCAGCCTGGGCGGTCCCCAGGCTTGCCAGGCAACACAACAACGCGCCATATGGCACGCAGCTCAGCGCCTTGAGCGGATAGCCCGGGCCTGTGTGGATGGCGGTAGTTAACCCTGACTTGCGTTTTTTCACGGTGACCTTCCTTAGTTTTCTTATTGCACGTGTGTAAATCACTTACTCCAGAACAACGCCGCTTCAATGTAGGAGCGAGCTTGCTCGCGAAAAACGTCAACAATAACGCGGGCTTCCTGTATCAACGCGGCGCCTGTGAGTTCTTCGCGAGCAAGCTCGCACCTACAAGTTCGCGGGTGTGCTTAGAACTGCCAGTTCAGGCTCAAGCCAACGCCCTGGGTTTTCGCGCGCCCACCCAGTTGGCCGTTGTAATCCAGGTTGACCCGTGTCGATGCATTCAGCGCCAGGCTGGCCTGCACGCCCACCAAGGCAGCGTCGCGCAGCAATGGCGCACTGCGCACGGCAAATGAAGGGCCGCTTGCGACAAACGCCAGGTGTTCTTCGGACTCCACCGCCGTCAGGCTGTGTTGCCAGCCCAACGAACCGGACAGGTCTAGTTGCTGGTGGTCATTGAGAGCCAGGGTTTTCAGGGCACGTACGCCAAGGGTGCTGAGCACCGCGTCACGCCGGTCGCTACCGCGCTCCAGGGCCGCGGCATCGCCTTTCTCGTGGAAGGACTCGCTGTTCAGATGCACGTAAGCCAGGTTGGCGAACGGCTCTAGGGCAACCGCTTGCAGGCGGATGCGGTACGCAGCTTCGGTGAAGACTTGCGCCGTGGTCGCGTCCAGCTTGGTTTTTTGCTTGCCGCTGACATCACCCCATTGCAGGTCGCGCTTCACATCGCCGCGATGCCAGCTGTAGGCACCGCCGACGCTCAGGCGCCAGTCACCCAGCTCGCGCCCGGCGTACGCGCCAAAGTGGTAGCTGTCGATGGACGCCGATGAATGGGTACCGCTGCCCATATTCAGCGAGCTGTCGCTGTAGCCGGCGACCACACCCACGCGGGTCTGCTCATCCAGCGCGCCGTCCAGACCCGCCAACAGGCCGCCGATGGAGGTGGTGGACCCCGCCGTTTCAGTGCGGCTGTCGGTCTTGCCCCAGGCGCCCAGCACCTTGAACCACAGGTTGCTTTCACCGGTCACTGGCACATGGCGCAGGCGCTCGCCCACGGCGTTACGCAGTTGCAGGCTGTCGTTGATCAGCATCGCACCCACAGCCGGGTAGATTTCCCCGGACAGTTGCTGCATGCCCTGCTGGGCCACGGCAACCGATTGCGACTGCAGCAGGCTTTCATACACCGGGTTGCCGGCGCCCAATTGCTCGGCGGCGGCTGCGACGTTGCGCTGGTTGCGGGTGGCGCCGACGCTGGCGAAGCTGGCGTCGTTGCGCCCCACATTCAGTTGCACGGCATTGGCGGCGTAGTCCAGGGTGCCACCGAGGAACAGGTAGTTGGGCAGCACTTGCCCGAACTGGCCCTGAATGCCGCCCGCCGCCTCGAGAATCGAGTACTGCCGGCCAATCAGGCTTTGGGCCTCGCTCTGGCTGAGCAAGGTGGGGCTGTTTTCCAGCGCCAGCGTGACGGTACCGCCGCCCAGAATCGCCTGGCCGCCGGCGACAATGCGGTCGCTGCTGGTGGGCGTCAGTTCCACGGCATAGGTCGAGCCGGCGCCGAGGTTTACATCCCCCGCCACCTGCAATGTACCCACCGAATTGCCTGGCGCCACACGGCCGCCACTGTTTACCGACAACGCGGCGATACGTCCGGAACCACCCAGGGTGCCGCTGTCATTGACCGTCACTGCCGACGTCAGCGAGCCATTGACGGCCAACAGTCCGCCGTTGACCAGGGTCGCACCGCGATAGGTGCTGTCGCCGCTGAGCACCAGGCTGCCGGCACCGGCCTTGATCAGGCTGCCCTCGTACACGCGGTTGGCGGCGGCCTGGTCGCGGGCATTGCCGATGGCGTAGTCGGTCTGGTCCTGCTGGCTGGCCGTCGCGCCCACGCCGTTTTGCCAGCCCTTGTCGATCAGGGTTTGCTGCCAGGCGCTGTGTTCGGCGCGGTCCTCGGCCTGGCGCTGGATGAGCGCCTGGTCGGAGATGCCGTTGCTCCACACGTCACCCTGCCCGGCGGCCAGGTTGACCTCCATGGGCCCGAGCAGTTGCCCTGGGCCGTGCATCGCCCGGCCCAGGTCAGGTACACCCCAGCCGACGATGGCGTTGGGCGCCTGGGTGATCGAGCCGTCGAGCTGGGTGGCGGTGGTCAGCAGCACCTGCAAGGCTTGCTCGTTGGTCATGTAGGGATAACGTTCCATCACCAGCGCCAACGCGCCAGTGGCATGGGGCGCCGACATCGAAGTGCCGGATTTCACCCCATAACCCCCGTCGGGAATGGTGCTGTTGATCAGCGCGCCGGGGGTAGAAATACACCAGTACTTGGCGACGCCGCACTTGTTGTATTTCTGGTTATTGGCTTTATCCAGCCCGGATACGGCCAGCCAATGGCCTTCCAATCCCGGCTGGAAATACGGCAAGGCCGAGCGCACGCTGGCGTTGGCATAGCCGCTGTTGCCGGCGCTGAACACGTTGATCACACCGGCCTTGGCCACGTCCGCGGCCGCGTCCAGCCAGGTGCCACGGTTGTAATGCTGGGCGTACGCCGCATGCATGTTGTCCAGGGTCTGGTAGCTGACGTCCTTGGGCTGGCTGCCCCAGCTGTTGTTGATGGCACGCACGCCGGAATCCACCAGTGCGGTGTACACGGTCTTGAAGTATTTGGGGTCTGGCGTGGGGCCGAACAGGAAGCTGTCGTTGGCGTTGGTGTTGCCCACAAAGACTTGCGCGTTGTACGCAACCCCATGCATGCCCACGCCGTCGCGGGCGGCGCCCATGGTGCCGGTGACGTGGGTGCCGTGGGAATCGTTGTTCGGGTTGAGCGCGCCGGTGGTGCTGAAGGCGCTGCCATCGACATAGGTGCCCGTGGCGGTGACCGGGTGGAAACGGTCTTTGGCGGCTTCGGGGTGATTGGCATCGAACCCTGAGTCCAGCGCGCCGATTTTCACGCCCTGGCCGCTGATCCCGGCGGCGTAGGCTTCATCGGCTTTCATACGGCCCAGGCCCCAGTCGCTCTGGTACTCGGCCGAGCGCCAACTGGCAGGGTTACCCGGCTGGCCGGTTTCGGTGTATTGCGCCTGTGCCGCAACGGACAGCAGCAGCAAAGAACCTGCGGTGAAGGGTTTGAAACGCGGTGAATCGGTGATCATGTGCACACTCCCTATTATTGTTATTCCCCCTGTAGGAGCGAGCTTGCTCGCGAAGAACTCACTGGCACCGCATATAGCCAGGATGTCCACGTCATCGTTGACGTTTTTCGCGAGCAAGCTCGCTCCTACAGTTTTCCATCCGGGCCGAAGGCTTCGTCCACTTTGGCCAAGTCGGTGTCGCGCAAGTTGCCCGCGTAGTAGTGCAATTTGGTCCAGGCCATCAAGTAGTCATAACGCGCCTGGGCCAGGTCGCGGCGGGTGCTGTACAGCTGCTGTTCGGCGTTCAGCGCGTCGAGGTTGACGCGCTCGCCGCCGAGAATGCTCTGCTTGGTCGACACCACCAGCGCCTCGGCGGATGCCAGGGCTTTCTGATAGGCGCGCAACTTGCTCACACCCGACAGGCACGCACTGAACTGGCGACGCAGTTCGATCAGGGTTTCGCGGGTCTTGCCTTCCAGCTCGTACTCCGCCTGCTCCATGGCGCGGCTGGCCTGGCGGGTGGAGGCCGAGATACCGCCACCGGCATACAGCGGCATGCTCACTTCGACGCCGATGGTGTTGGTGTCGTAGCGCTGGTTATAGGTGTTGCCGCTGTCGGACTCCTGCTTGCGCGAGGTGGCATACGCGGTGATGCGCGGCAAATGCCCGGCGCGGTTGCGTTCCACTTCATAACGCGCCACTTCCAGTGACTGGCGCTGCGAAGCCAGCACCGGGTTGTTGGTCAATGCCAACTCATGCCAGGTGTCGTAGTTGGCCGGGGTCAGGGTGAACGCGGCGAAGCTCTGGTTCAGCGGTGCCAGGTCGTTGATGTTGACGCTTTGCACGCCGATCAACGCGCCCAGTTCCCGAAGCGAGGCGTCCTGCTCATCCAGGGCCTGGATCTCTTCGGCGGTGGCCAACTCGTAGCGCGACTCGGCTTCAAGGATATCGGTGCGGGTGCCCTCGCCTTGCTGGAACAGATGGCGGTTCTGCTGGAACTGTTGCTCGAAGGCCTTCTTCTTGGCCCTGGCGATGTCGATCTGGTCCTGGGCAAACAGCGCCTGGGTGTAATAGCTCAACACCCGCACCAGCAACGCCTGGCTCTTGTCGCGAAAGCTTTCATCGGCAAACAGCGCCTGGGCCACGCCCTTGCGGTAGTTGGCATAGGCTTCGTAGTCGAACAACGGCTGTTGCAGGCTGAAGGTCGAGCCGTAGCTGTTGTAGTTGCGGTCGTCGCGGTAACTGCCGCCGCGCCCGTCAGGCAGGTGCGCTTCGGAGTTGTTGCGGCCCTTGTTGTAGTTGTAGGACAGCCGCGGCAGCAAGCCGGCGCGGCCAATGGTGCGGTTTTCCAGGCCGGCGTCGCGTTCCTTGATGGCGCCGAGGAACACTGGGTCGTTGCGCAGCGCCTGCTCGTACACATCAAAGGGCCCCATGGCCGCCTGGGCACTGCCACACACCAGTAACAGCGAAATGAACACTGGCTTCATGCTCATTCCTCGGTCAACGCAGAGCCGGCGCGGTCCAGCAGCGGCTTGAACAGGTAGTTGAGCAAGGAACGCTCGCCGGTGCGCACGAACATCTCGGCGGGCATGCCGGGCTTGATCACCAGGCCGTTGAGTTTTTCCATCGCCGCCTCGCTGACGCTGGTGCGCAGCACGTAATACGGCGCCCCGGTTTTTTCATCGAGCATCTGGTCGGCGGAGATCAGGCTGACTTCGCCCGGCACCCGTGGCGTGCGGCTTTGGTTGAAGGCGGTGAAGAGGATATCGACCGGCAAGTGCGTGCCGACCTTGTCCACCAGATGCACGGGCAAATGCCCTTCTACTTCCAGGCGCGTGCCCTGGGGCACGATCTCCAACAGGGTTTCACCGGCGCGCACCACCGCACCCTCGGTGTGCACGCTGAGGTTGACGGCGATGCCATCGGCCGGCGCGTTGATTTCGCTGTGCTGCAGGTTGAAGCCGGCGGAGGTCAATTGCTGCTCCAGGGTCAGGCTGCGCAGTTGCGCGTCGGCCAATTGGCTGCGCACCTCTTTTTGATATTCCTCGCTGTGCTGCTGGAGTTTGAGCCGCGATTCGACAATGCCCTGCTCTATCCGGCCGCTTTCACCGGCGTTTTGCGCCAGGTCCTGCTGCACCTGGGACAACTGGCGCTGGTAGTCCATCAGCCGGTTGCGCGGGATGTAGCCGTTGTCGGCCAAGGGTTGCAGGTTGCTCAGTTGCGCGCGCAGGGATTGAGCCTGGGCGGTCAGGTCGCTGCGCGCACGGCGCATGCCGCTCAACTGTGACGTGGCGCCTTCGATGCTGGCGCGGATCCCGGCTTGTTCGCGGGCAAACGCGTCGCGACGGCTGCTGAACAGTTGGCGCTGGCCTTCCAGCACCAGCATCAGGGCTGGATCGGGATTGGCGCTCAGTTCTGCGGGAAAGGTGATGCTGGAGAGGTTGTCACGCTCGCTCTGCCAGCGCGCCACGCTGGCCCAGGCCATGCGGTACTGGGCTTGCAGCGATTGCACATCGGCCTGGTTCTGGGTCTGGTCGAGACGAAACAGTGGCTGGCCTTGTTTGACCAGTTCGCCCTCTTTCACCAGGATGCGGCTGACCACGCCGGGGCTGAAGGTTTGTACCGCCTTGCGCTTACCCGACACCACCACGGTGCCTTGGACCGGGATGCCTTGGTCCAACGGTGCGAGGCTGGCCCAGAGGAAAAACCCGCCGGCACCGACAATGGTCATCACCCAGCCCATTTTTACGAAAAAGCCGGCATCGCGTTCTTTGATTTGAGGTTCAACGGTAAGGCTGCTCATGCGCCTGGATTCCTTCCGGCCTGGTACTGACGACTGAAACTGACACCGGTTTTTTCTTTCGGCGCTTCCTGCTGCCCGGACAATGCGCGCAGCACCTCCTGGCTGGGCCCGAACGCTTGCAGTTGGCCTTCGCCGAGCACCAGCAATTTGTCGGCCTGGGCCAGTGCCGAGGAGCGATGGGTGACCAGCACGACGCTGCTGCCCTGGGCCTTCATCTGCACGATGGCGCTGGCCAATGCGGCTTCGCCGACGGTGTCGAGGTTGGAGTTGGGTTCGTCCAGCACGATCAGGCGCGGTCCGCCGTACAGGGCGCGGGCCAGGGCCACCCGTTGTTTCTGGCCGCCGGACAAGCCACCGCCGTTGTCGCCCAGCACGGTGTCGTAGCCTTGTGGCAGGCGCAGAATCAATTCATGCACACCGGCCTGTTGCGCGGCCTTGACCACCAGCTCCGGGTCGGCCTCGCGAAAGCGCGCGATGTTGTCGGCAATGCTGCCGCTGAACAGCTCGATGTCCTGGGGCAAATAACCGATATGCGGGCCGAGGTCGTCGCGGTTCCAGCGGTGAATATCCGCGCCGTCCAGGCGCACGGTACCGGCCAGGGTCGGCCACACGCCCACCAGCACGCGGGCCAGGGTGGACTTGCCGGAGCCCGACGCGCCGAGCACGCCCAGCACTTCACCGGCGGCCAGGTTGAAGCTGACCTGATGCAGGGTGGCCATGCGTCGCCCCGGTGGGCCGGCGCTGACCTGCTCGAAACTGACCTGGCCGTGGGGCGCCGGCAAGGCCATGTGCTCGACCTCTGGCGGGAATTCGCGCAGCAGCTCGTCGAGGCGCTGGTAGGCCAGCTTGGCCGAGCTCCATTGCTTCCACACCGCAATCAATTGGTCGATGGGGCTGAGTACGCGGCCCATCAAGATGGAGCCTGCGATCATCATCCCGGCGGTCATGTCGCCCTTGATCACCAGGTAGGCGCCCAGGCCCAGCACCAAGGATTGTAGGCACAGGCGCAGGGATTTACTTAAGGAGGTGATGATCGAACCGGTGTCGCTGGCCTGGTTCTGCAAGCCCAGGAACCGCGAATGCACGCCAAACCAGCGTTGGCGCAGCGCGCCGAGCATGCCCATGGCCTGGATGGTTTCGGCGTTGTGCAAATGGCTGGTGGCCAGTTGGGTGGACTGCTGCGAATAACCGCTGGCCTCACCCAATGGCTTTTTAGTCAGGTATTCGTTAAGGCACGCCAGGCCAATCAACAGCACCGCGCCCGCCGTGGCCAGCACGCCGAGCCATACGTTGAAGAGGAAAATCACGAACAGGTAGATCGGGAACCACGGCGCATCGAAAAACGCGAACAGCGCCGGCCCCGTGATGAATTGGCGCAGAGCGGTCAGGTCGCCCAAGGATTGCCCGGCATGCCCCTGGCCGCGCTGCAGGTTGCGCTCGAACGCGGCTTTGTACACGCGCAAGTTGAACCGTCGCTCCAACTGGCTGCCAATGCGGATCACGATAAAGCTGCGCACCACTTCCAGCAGGCCGATAAACGCAAAGAAGCCCACGACCATCAGCGTCAACATCACCAGGGTGGTTTCATTCTGGGAGGACAACACACGGTCATACACTTGCAGCATGTAAATCGAGGGCACCAGCATTAATAGGTTAATCAATGCCGTGAAACAGCCAACGCTGATCAAAATACTCTTGTACTCACCCAGCGCCCTGAATAAGGGCGCCACCCCATGGGACTTCGCCATATTAATTGTTTTTCCTTGCAGCGAATTACGCAAAAGGGTCACCCCTACCCAGTAGGGTACGGCCGCCTAACAAATCGAGTTATATGCTTATAACTTTTAATTAAGGTTTACGTTGCAACGTTACAACTTCGCCAGCTTTAGTGCGAGCTTGATAGTCGCCCTCTTTCTGGCGATTCAAATGGGTGATCCCTGAGCCTTCAGCGTTAAACAGCCAGATACCATCCGGCGTGGGTGACCATGTCTGCGGCTTGTCGCCCAGCCACTGCTCGGCACAAGCGATATCGCCCCCAAGGGCATTGGCTTGCTCCACTAACTTCAGCACGCACACCTGATCCTGCTGCTTCAGCTCCCACTGCCCGGCAAGCTGCGCGGAGGTGGGTAATACAAGACTGCTAGCCATTGCGTGGGCTCCTGCCGACACGAACAACACCTGCACAACACAGGCGATCAAAGGGGAAAAACGTGGCATATCCAACTCCAGCCAGGAGCGCGGCGCCGAAGCGCCGCGCGCTTTACATCAGGCTACGATGTCACTGGCAGCCGCCTGGCCAACGGTGGTGACGAGGAAATCCGCCACGCCGTGCCCGGAAAAGTCCACGGCCAAGGTGCCCAGGTTGGTACCCGAGGCATAGCTCAGTACAGCATCGCCGGCATGCCCGGTAAAGGCGTTGACGAAAGTCACGCCCGCGCCCTTGGTGATACCAGACAGGTCGATCTTGTCCGAACCGGACGTGAAGTCGAAGATCTTGTCCGCAGCCCCTGGCTTGGAGTCGGAACTGGCACCGTACACGAATGTATCGCTGCCCGCGCCGCCCCACAGTTGGTCCGCACCGCCGCCGCCGTAGATGAGGTCGTTGCCGGCCCCGCCCTTGATGGTGTTGGCGACTTGGTTACCAATAATCAGGTCGTTGCCCGCGCCGCCGAACGCGTTCTCGATGGTGACGCCCTTGGCGATGGACACGTTGCCCACCAGGCCGCCCACATCAGAGAACGAGGTGGCCGTGAGGTTGATCTTCTGGTTCTGGGTGAAACCGGAGAAGTCCAGGGTGTCGTTGCCGCCACCGTCCCATACCGAGAACACCAGCTTGTCGGCATTGGACGTGGCGCTAAGGAAATCACGCCCGGTGTTGGAGTTGAACCCGTAGGTGGTGTCCGTGGCGCGGGTGTTGAAGTTGGCACCGTAGAGCTTCTGGATCGCGGCGATGTCATCGATCAGCGGGCCGGAAGCGTAAGCCTCGACGCCGCCTTTGCTGAAGTTCTGGTTGGTGTTGCTCTCGCTCCAGTAACTCATGAGGCTATAACCACGCGTGTCCTGTCCATAGGTTGCGTCGTTATAGGTCGGGTTGCCGTTCCCGGCGTTGTAGTCGCCAGGGTGAGCCAGGCCCAGGGTGTGGCCGATTTCGTGGGTCAGGGTCTGCCGGCCATAGTTGTTCAGGTCCGGGGTCTTGTTCGGCGTGTAGCTGTTGTTGGTCAGGTACCACGAAGTGCCGTCGTAGCCTGCACCGGTACCGGGCAGGTAAGCGAAGGCCGCGGCGCCGTCCTGGCCGCTGCTGTAGTTGCCGAAGGTCATGTGGCCGTCACCGCCGGAAGCCTTTTCGGTAAAGGTCACGTTGGCAACATCCGCCCAGGATTGCATGGCCAGTGCGGCCTGTGCTTTCTGCTGGGTGTTGAATTGGCTGAACCCCGAGATGCCATGTTTGTTCATGGTGCTCTGGGTAGCCGAGGTGAGGAAGGTGTAGGTCAGATCGATCTTGCCGTTGCCATCAAAGTCCCGGTACGCAGCACCATCCCGCAGCAGCTGGGTCGCTGCCTGGTCTACGGTGTAGGACGGTTTGCCATTGACCGTGAGGTTGCCGCCACGGTCATACAAATGGCTGAAGCTATCGATTTGCGAGTAAGCAGTGCTGGCTTGCGCGGCAGATACAATAGCTTTGTCTTTTACTTTTGACATAAACGTACTTCCTTGTTTGCAAGTGCATCAGTCTTTGTTCGATAGGAACCTCGCGGGCGAGGATAGTCCTATCACTCACCTCTTTTGAAGGCGTAAGAAAACTGACACAACTTGAAATCTTTCGTCTACATCTATTTCCATCGCACAATTGTGACGCAGGTTCAAGTTGCAGAAGTCCCACGCAGTGTTTATTGGGGGCCGTTGCGTTTGCGTGGCCGAATCGGCGCACAGCACTATTTAAATATTAAATACAAGTAAAGCCACTCTAAGTGAGCGGCCCACTTGATTAATGGATCCAATATATTGTCACGGTGTCATTAGCAACATTAAAGAGCCACTATCGGCACTATTAAAGTGCGCTGTCCCCCATTACCGGGACATACTCCAGCCACACTGTTTCAACGCCGCCAAGAGGGTTTCGCCAGCCAGGCCCGGCACCTTGACGCCGTCCTGGGTGGTCATGTCTTCACCCGCCAGAATGGCGTTGATGATCGCCTCCTCCACCGCCTCTGCCGCCGCGCTGAACAGCGGCGAAATATGATCATTGTTGACCATCTGCAAGCCGGTGCTGAGCGGCAGGTCCTTGCGCCCATAGTCGGCCGGTGGCAAATCCTGATTACCGGTGGCAAAGGCCAGGAACAGGTCACCGCTGGAATCCTCGGTGCCGCCACCGGTGCGCGCGATGCCGATGGACGCACGCTGTGCCAGGCGCTGGCACTGGTGGGGCAGCAAGGGGGCGTCCGTGGCGATGATCACCACGATGGAGCCCATGCCTGGGGTACCTTGCTCGGCAAAGGGCGAAGCAATGTCCATCAAATGACGGCCCACCGGGTAGCCATCGACCCGCAGCTCCTGGCGCTTGCCATGGTTGGCCTGCACCAGTACGCCGACGGTCCAGCCGCCCTGCTCCGCTGGCAACCTCCGTGACGCGGTGCCGATGCCGCCCTTGAACTCATGACAAATCATGCCGGTGCCACCGCCCACCGCGCCTTCCTGCACCGGCCCGCTTTCAGCCTGCTCCAGGGCCTGGCGCACATGCTCTGGGCGCACGTGCTGGCCCCAGATATCGTTGAGCAGTCCATCGTAGGTTTCCATGACCACCGGCATGCACCAGTACACCGCAGGGTCCGCCAGGCGCTCGCGCTCCAGGGCGATCAGGCTGTCGCGCACCACCCCGATACTGTGGGTGTTGGTAATGGCCATCGGCGTGGTCAACAGCCCTGCCTCGCGGATCCACTCAAGCCCCGTGGCGTCGCCATTGCCGTTGAGCACGTGGTAGCCGGCAAAACACGGTTGATGCCGCGCTTCCCCGGCACGCGGCTGGATCAGCGTAACGCCGGTGCGCACCTGCTTGCCGTCGACCTGTGCCTTGAGCGTGGCATGGCCGACGCGAACCCCGGGAACATCGGTGATGGCATTCAATTCGCCGGGCATGCCCAGCCCCAACGTGATGCCCAATTGACGTGCACGCATACCCACTCCTTACAGTTTCTGAAACGCCGGACTCAACCGGCCACTGATGCAATACAAAATAACCGACAGGGCCAGCAAGCCGATGATGATCATGATGTCGCGTACCGACGCCTCCAGGATCAAGGTCACTAGCAGGTAACCGGCACCGAGCACCGCCAGCAATGCCGGCAGCGGCCATAACGGCATGCGATAGGGATGCTCGCGATCACGTAACAGCACCCGGCTCATCAGCGCGCTCAGCGCCACCACCAGGTACACCAGCATGATCAGCAACACGCTGAACGAGGTCAGGTCGGCCAGGTTGGAGCTGAAGCTCAACAGCGCCGAAGGGATCGCCAGAAACAGCGTCGCCAGCCACGGTGAGTCCCAACGCGGGTGGATACGCGTGAACAGCTTGTTGATACTCGGCGTCCACAGCGCATCGCGACCGCTGCTGAACACCACCCGGCCAATCTGGATCACGATGGCGACGATCGCGTTGAACACCGACAGGAAAATCCCGGCGCTCACCAACCGCGACAGGGTTTCATTGCCATGGCTGGTCAACAGGTAGCCGATCGGGTCGGGGCTGCTGATCATCTCGCTCAGGGACGGCGCGCCGATCAACAGTGCGGTGATCGGCACCAACTCAATCACCACCACCAACCCCAGGGACCAGAGCACCGCCTTGTGCACGCCCTTGCCGCCGCACTTCATGTCTTCGGCCAGCAACACCGCCGGGCCGTAGCCGTTGAACGAGAACAGGCCGATACCGACGGCGCCGATCACCAAGGCCCAGGGTGCCAGGTGCAACACGCCGTTTTCGACGATCTGGGGCTGCAACAACACACTGGCCGGCTGCACCGGGTTACCGAAGCCGATCACCACAATCACCAGCAACGCCGCCACTTCCAACAGCAGGCAAGTGCCGGTAATCCAGGCGTTGAGCTTGATATTGAGGATGCCCAGGGCGTAGCTGCACACCACGATCACCAGGGCGACCGTTTGCGCGTCGAACTGGGTGCCCAGGGCGTTATTCAGATAGGTCGCCGCACCGGTGGCCAATACCGGCGGGATAAACAGCAACATCACCAGCACCGTCAGGAAGGTGGCGTAACCAGCCATGCCGCCAAATACGCGCTTGGCATACACGTACTCGCCACCAGCGCTGTTATGGGCGCGGCCGAGTTCGGCGTAACAGAAGGCGAACATCAACGCGAGCAACGCCGCCATCACAAACGCCAGAAACACGCCACTGCCCGCCTGCTGGATGGCAAACGGGGCGATCACAAAGACGGAACTGGCCGGCGTTACCGCTGAAACGGTAATGGCCACGACATCAAAGACGCTCAGGGTGGGCTTAAGCACGCCATCGGGCGCGGGGGTAGCACTCATATCGTTATCCTCTGTCGTTGTTTTTGGTGTGAGGCAGAAACGAAAAATGATTTTCCTCGGGATATGCTTCCCGTTAGACAGTGACGACGTTATCGGCTGGCGGGCCTGTCGGCCAATTCCCCTATTGGCGTACTCCCCTTGACGGTGCTCGCCAGAAGCCTAACCCTTGGCCGATCATTTTAGGGTGGGGATGGTTGGATGAGCCTGTTCCGGGAAGTGGGTATGCATGCGGGGTTGGGCCGCACCTTGTCTCAGATCGGCACCGAGCGGTTCTGGAAGCAGCTGGTACTGTTGTTGCACCAATGCCTGCCTTTCGATAATGCCCTGGCGATTTTCTACCCGTTGGATGGCCCGCCTCAGGCATTGGAAGAGTACGACGCGCAACCCAGCAGCAAACCGGCATCGATGCTGGTGTACCTCAACGGCCTGTACTTGCTCGACCCGTTCTACCAGGCCTGCCGCGAGCACTATGCCAGCGGCGTATACCGCCTGGAGGAAGTGGCGCCGGACCATTTTCGCCAAAGTGAGTACTTCCTCAATTATTTCCACGACAACGTGCTGGAAGACGAAGTGCAATTGATCCTGCAATTGCCTGGCGCCGGCACACTGTCGCTGTCACTGGGCATGCAGCGGCGCTTCAGCTTTGAAGAAACCGGGCTGTTGACCACGCTGTCGGCCTGGGTGTTGCCGCTCATGCAGCAGCATTGGCAGCAAAGCACCCAGCGGGCACCGGCCATGGACAGCCAGATTCGCGATGCGCTGAGTCATTTCGGCAGCGGTGTGCTGTCGGACCGCGAGCTGGAAATCGCCCGGCTGGTGTTGCGTGGGTTCTCCTCCAAGGCCATGGCCGAACGCCTGAAGATCTCACCGGACACGGTAAAAGTGCACCGCAGGCATTTGTACGCCAAGCTGGACATCTCGTCGCAGCCGGAGTTGTTTTCCCTATTCATTCAGTCGTTGGGCCATGACCTGGAGAATCCATAGGCTTAATCCGAATGAAAGAAATTAATATGCTGCGGCAATAAATTTACGCCATCAACGCGTACAGAAAAATTCGGCCCTTCAGGGGTGACCTTGATATTCAAAGTACTCACGCCAAACTCATGGGTCAGTTGCACATCCCCCACGTCCACGGGCGGGCCAGATTGAATATTAATGGCTGAGATATTGTTGTCTTTTAATACTCCGGACACATCGATTTCATCCTCCTTGGGGTTGAAATTCAAGAGAGTGTCTGGATCATCGCTAAGCGAGTCGGTGCTTTTTTCATATTTGAATATATTCTCACCTTGGCGCCCCACCAACTGGTCGGCACCACCGCCGCCGATGAGCACCGAGGGCTCGCCCCGCTTGGCTTCCAGGCGCTCACGCTGGTCTGTGCCGCGCAAGGTCGGCGGGCTGTTTTCCGGATGGGTCCACGTGCCGCCAGTGGGAAGGCTTTCTATTGAGGACATATAAGTCACCTGTCAGAGAGTGAGTGTATGTAAAAGTGTTACGCGTTGCGGATCGAAATCTCTCACGCAGGCAATAACACTTTTCACTCGAAATACTTGACATTAAATGTCTTAAATATGACGTCATTATTTATCAAGGTTACCGCCAATAGCGCATTTATCATCTGGGCGCCAGGGATGCTGGCTTATACTTCAAGCCAGCGGCTTATAAATGTGACCGCCAGCTGATCATCTCCTCGTTCGGATGGCATTCCCTACCCGAGCACCCACGTGATCGATACTCAGTGGTATGGCTTACCTGATCGACTTGGCATCAACCAAGACTTTAACGACGACTGAAGAAATCGATATGCTCAGGCAACAATTTCATGGCATCAATACGAACAGAGAAGTCCGGCCCATGGGGGCGTACTTTGATTGTTAGTCTACTGTCGCCAAAGGGACTATGTGTAATCTGTACATCACCTATTTTCTCGGGCGGCTCATCCTGAATTCTGACTTCTTTCACCCTGTACTTTTTTAACAGTTTTGATACGTCAATTTTGTCCTCTCCAGGATCAAAATTAAAGATAACATCTTCGTTAGTGCGAGAGGAGTCGGAGAGCTTTTCATACTTGAAGGTATTTGCACCCCACGCTCCCCATAAATGGTCAGCGCCTCCCCGCCCGATAAGCACAGACGCTTCGCCGGGGACGGCGACAAGCCGTTCAGCACCGCTCCCCCCCCGTAATACGGGAGTATGAGAGGCCGATGAGGTCCAGGTTCCACCGATAGGAAGGGGGGCGTATGTCGTCATATTGATAACCCTTTAGTCAGTTTTATGTTGAAGTACTACGCATATTTCAGTACGCAACGCTCTCACATTCCCCCCTCATCTCCCAGCCATTATCTTTAACACATCATTTCAAGAAACTGACACTGTACATATCTCGCAACCGTTCATTCGCCCTATCAACCTGATAGTGACTTAACAATCCCGAAAGAGCTCCCTATTGAGAACATTTATTTCAATGGCAGTGTACTGGCATGGCAGTTTGATTATGCGGACACCTTAATTAAGTCCACACTATTAAAAAAACACTCTATGCCAGCACACGAAAGGTAAGAATTATCGCCCAGTGCGAATAGTGTTCCAAACCCGAGTACGCACCCGGTCGATATTCAACGGCATGGCTTCCAGTGCAAATAACTTGCCCATCATTTCCGCGCTTGGATACACCTTGGTATCGGCCTTGATTGCCGGGTCTACCAAGCTGTCGGCCGCCGCGTTGCCGTTAGCGTAGTGCACGTAGTTGGTGATACTCGCCATCACGTCGGGGCGCAGCAGGTAGTTCATGAAGGCATAGCCGGCTTTTTCGTTCGGCGCGTCGACGGGCATAGCCACCATGTCGAACCAGATTGCCGCGCCTTCCTTGGGAATGTTGTAGCCGATATTCACGCCGTTCTTGGCTTCCTTGGCGCGGCTTTCGGCCTGCAGGATGTCGCCGGAGAAACCGACGGCCACGCAGATATCGCCGTTGGCCAGGTCGGCGGTGTATTTCGAGGAATGGAAATACGCCACGTAAGGTCGCACTTTCATCAGTAGGGCTTCGGCCTTTTTGTAGTCCTCGGCTTTTTTGCTGTGGTGCGGCAAGCCCAGGTAATTCAGCGCGGCAGGCAGCAGTTCGGGGCCGTTATCGAGGATGGCGACGCCGCATTTTTGCAGCTTGGCCATGTTTTCCGGTTTGAAGATCAAGTCCCAGGAATCCACCGGGGCGTTGTCGCCGAGTACCGCCTTGACCTTGTCGATGTTGTAGCCAATGCCAGTGCTACCCCACAGGTACGGGAAGCCGTGGGCATTGCCAGGGTCGTTGTTTTCCAGGGCCTTGAGCAGCACCGGGTTGAGGTTTTTCCAGTTGGGCAACTGGCTCTTGTCGAGCTTTTTAAGGGCGCCGCCCTGGATCTGCCGCGCCATGAAATGGTTGGAGGGGAACACCACGTCGTAGCCCGATTTACCGGTCATCAGCTTGCCGTCGAGGGTCTCGTTGCTGTCGTACACGTCATAGGTGAAACCGATGCCGGTGTCTTTCTGGAAGTTCTTGGTGGTATCCGGTGCAATGTAGTCCGACCAGTTATAGATCTTCACGGTTTCGGCGGCCTGGCTGATAGAGGCCACCAACATCAAGGGCAACAGGGCAATGGCTTTCATGGTTCGATTTCCTGGCGGTTTTAGGGCTGTTTTTATGGCAGGCGATCAAGGATCAAAGCGTTACAGAATCAGGACATAGGTCTTGCGCACGGTTTCCTGGATATCCCAGATACCGGTGCTATTGGCTGGCAACATCAGTGCGTCACCGGCTTGTATGTGCAGGGTTTCCCCGTTATCAGGCGTGAAGGTGCAGCGCCCCTGGATGAAATGGCAGAACTCCTGGGACGTGATCTGCCGACGCCAGCGCCCCGGCGTACAGGCCCAGATGCCGGTCTCGACGCCGTCGTTGCGCTCCACGCTCAGGGTCGAGGCCACGGCGATGGGCTCGCCCAGGGGCGCCGCCACCGGTGATGAATCCGGCAGAGGGGTGTTCAGCGTGTCTTTGAATTGGGTGATGCTCATGGGTTTTCCCCTGTGGGTGGAACGACTTAGTGCATGAAACCTTCCATGAAACCGGCAATGCCGGTCGCCAGCTTGCGACGCCAGGGCGCAGTATTGGGGTTGGCCAAGACTTGGTCTTCATGGACAAAACTGCGAATGATCGCGTTGTAGCCCAGCCAGCGGCACGGCTCCGGCTCCCAGGGTTTGAGTGCTTTGAGGCCACCTTCGCGAATAACCCAAGGTTGTTGAGTCAGCAAGGTGTCGCGCCCCAGGATCAAATCGGCCAGGGTGCGGCCGCCGAGGTTGGTGGCGCCCACGCCCTCCCCGCCATAGCCGCCGGACAGTGCGACGCCGGTGTTGTGGTCACAGAGCATGTGCGGTCGAAAACGGCGCGACATGCCGAGGTTGCCGCCCCAGGAGTGGGTGATCCTGGCCTTCTTCAGCTGTGGGAACAGTTCGCCAAACAGGTAGCGACGCAACTCCACTTCACTGTCCGTCAGGTCGAAGTTGTGCCGTAACTGTCCCGCAAATTGATAGCCACCACGTGCTCCGAATACCAGGCGATTGTCGGCCGTACGCTGGCCGTAGGTGACCTGTCGGCTGCTCTCGCCAAAGGCTTGGCCCTGGTTGAGGCCGATGTCCTCCCAGGTGCTGGCCGGCAGCGGTTCGGTGGCGACGATTAAACTCTGCACCGGTAACTGGTAGCGGCCCAACGGCGGCAAGGTGTTGGCGTAACCCTCGACAGCAGGCACCACCCAGGCCGCGCGCACGCTGGCCTTGGCGGTGCGCAGGCTGCCGGACTGCCAATGGGTCACGGGGCTGTTCTCGTAGATCGCTACACCCAGGTTCTCAACGGCCCGCGCCAGGCCACGCACCAGTTTCGCCGGGTTGATGGTCGCGACGTGGGGGGCATAGATGCCGCCATAAGGCTTGGCAATGCGGACCTGCTCGGCCAACTGCTGCGGGCTGAGCCAGCGGTAATCGTCTTCGGTGAGGCCCTGGGCGTACAGCTTGTCCAGATAGCGGCGCAGGCTGCCTTCCTGCTCGGGGTAGCGTGCGGCGCAATACAAGGCGCCACCTTTGCGGTAATCGCAGTCAATGCCTTCGCGGGCCAGCACCTGGGCCACTTCATCGGGAATACCGTGCAGCAGGTCAAACGAAGCGCGCCGGTGCTGGGGAGCAAGCTCGGCCAGCAGGCGGTCTTCCCCCAAGAGGTTGCCCATCAACCAGCCACCATTGCGACCGGATGCGCCAAAACCGGCAGTCTGCGCCTCGATGATTGCAATTTTCAGCTCGGGGGCCTGGCGCTTCAGGTAATAGGCGGTCCACAGGCCGGTGTAGCCGGCGCCGATGATCGCCACATTGACGTCCAGGTCGTGCTCCAGCGACGGCCGCGCCACCAGCGGGTCGTCCAGTTGGTCCATCCATAAACTGATACTGCGCCATGCCGGCATGCCAGGTTCCCCTACCTCGGTTCGATAGGGTCGATCCTAGAGCGCCGCGTCAGGGACTGTCTTGCGCGCGTGCACGCAGAGAAATTTGTTTGAGGTACGCCTTGGGCGATTGCCCGGTGTGCTGGCGAAAAGCGCTGTAGAACGCCGAAAGTGAATTGAAACCGGCGGCAAAGGCCAGATCATCCACCTTGATGGGCGGTGTGGCGCAGTCTAGCGCGGCCAGCAAATGCTGGAGTCGCGCCTGGTTGACGTAGCGATAGAAGCTCTGCCCCAGCACCTGGTTCAGCAGGTAGGACATCTGGTTGCGACTGTAGCCACAGGCCTTGGCGACCCGCTGCAGGTCCAGCTCCGGGTCCAGGTACGGTTGCTGACGCTCGAAATATTGTTGCAGGTCATTGGCCATATACCCCAATTGCTGGGGCGACAGGCCCAGGCGGCTGACCGTCGGGCGCAGCGCCTGGGTCGGTTGCTCGTGCACCAGGGACGCATATTCATTCACCCGCCAGATCAACCCGTCGCGCACGGTAATAGCCTCACTGGTACGAAACGACACCAGGCCCTGGCCGCCACGCAAGGTAATGCGGTACTGGATAAACGCCGTATCGCCATCGGCGCGGATGCGATCAGTGTGTTCAATCGCCTCGTCTGCCTCACGGGGCATGCTGGCCTGCAAGTACTCACGCAACTCGGCATAGCCCACCACACGGTTCTGGAAGAAATCGTGGTACTGGATCTCGGGGTGATAGTAGGCCATCACTCCATCCAGATCGCGATGGCGCCAGCACAAGTGATGGCGCAGCACCAGCGCGCCGGTAGCGTGGGAATTCTGACACTCATCGTCTGGAGCGATGTCGGGCATATCGGGCTCTACCGCGGAAAAAATACTTGAGACTGCCGAAGTTTACCCGCCTCTTCAAGAGTCAAATCGAGCGCCTGACTAATGGCCTTTTGCCTATTCCTCTGTAGGACATGATCCATATCAAAATTAGGCGAAAGAACCGCTGAACGGGCCCAAAAAAGTCACCTTGCAGTTGCGAACGAATGCTATTTTTAAGCCCTTATCTGTCATGACCAGTGAAGGTCCTGGCCCCTGCCGCGAGCTAAAGGAAGCGCTCAATGAACAAGGTGGGCAACATGAGCAAAGTGACATTCCCCAACGCCTGCCAGCTGATGCGCTGGCACTGTCACCCGATGGGCTTCGAGGGCAGCATGGACGCCCCCGGCAGCATGATCGCCCGCCTGTTCGACCGGGCCAGCGGCGAGACCTTGATCGCCATCGCGGGGATCCCGTGCGCCACGGTGATGAACGCGGCTGATGTGGAGCGCATCATCGAGGCCGTGGAGGATGAATTGGAGAGTTTTGTGCCGCCGATTTCGTTGCGGGCGTGAGGCGGGGCAACAGGCCATAGCGGCCCACTCCAACGGTAACCACGATGCGAAGCGAGCCGCTCTTGATCTTGATCTGCTTGTGATCTTGATCTCAGGCGCCCCGTTAAACCACGCTGGCCGGAATTCGACAGGGATTTGGGGGGTAAACCGGCAGGGATGCCGGTTTAGCCGCCCCGCGCCATGGATGGCGCGTGGCGGCGGCCCCCCAAATCACTGGCGGATTACGGGCACACCGAGCCTAGGCGAGGTGCCGAGTGGTGGGGCAAGAGCGTTTTGCTTACTTTTGCGCTGTTCAAAAGTGAGCCGCCGTCAGGGCGGAACCCTAGGTGGCCGTTACCGCAGCAATGGATATGCACTCGGTATAACGGTGTCGACTGTGAGGCCGTCTTCGCGAGCAAGCCCGCTCCCACATTTTTGATCGTGGGGTTTCAGGTAGATAGGCGCCGGCTGGCAGACCGCAATCGCAGGCAAGCCAGCTCCCACATTTTCGATCGTCGGGGTGTCAGGTAGATAGGCGTCGGCTGGCAGGCCGTCATCGCAGGTCAGCCAGCCCCCTTCACTGAACGCTGATCATCAAAAAACACCTTCCTGCCATCCACCCGCTCAGACGCCCTCGGCACATTCACACCCTGGCCTTCCGGCTTTTCCACATACCAATAACAATGGCTGACCGCCCGGGTAATCCCCACGTAGGCCAGGCGCAACACTTCGTCTCTCTGCGCATTGTCATAAGGCTCGCTGTCCCCATCCTTGCCCAAACCCGCCATGCGATACACCTGGTTCTTGTACGGCGAACTGGTGACATGCTGACAATCACCCAGCAAAAACACCGCATCCGCCTGCAAGCCCTTGGCACTGTGATAAGTCAGCTGTTTAAGCCTGCGCGCCTGAGGCGCCAAGCTAGAATCAACATTAACTACAGACTGAATATGCTCCTGAATCAATAACTTATCGCTACCTTTTCGATAAAGCATCAGGATCGAATCGCCCCGCTGATAGTGCTCGAGCAACCGCTGCCCCAGTGCCGCGTCGTCACGCTCCAACACCGTGACGGGCACCAATGCCTTGG
Organism: Pseudomonas sp. FJ2-5-13; assembly: GCF_029201605.1. Taxonomy (NCBI): domain Bacteria; kingdom Pseudomonadati; phylum Pseudomonadota; class Gammaproteobacteria; order Pseudomonadales; family Pseudomonadaceae; genus Pseudomonas; species Pseudomonas sp. FJ2-5-13. The sequence goes on along the minus strand of NZ_CP104045.1, from coordinate 2,862,597 downwards.
GCTCGCCACTGGCCTTGGCCTTCTTGCCCGGGATGGCCGGCGCGCTGCGTACGATATGTTCGGCGGCGTCGATGATGTGCTGGTGGCTGCGGTAGTTCTCCCCAAGCATCACGCGGGTAGTGCTGGGCGAAACAAACTCCTTGTTGAAGTCCATGAAGTACTTGGGCGAACTGCCGCGCCAGCCATAGATCGATTGCCAGTCATCCCCCACGCACAGCAAGGATGAGCGTTGCGCCCCACGCCCGACGTGCATGGCCGGCCCGCGGCTGCGGATTTCCCGCAGGCTGGCGCGGATCCAGGACACGATCTGCGGCGACACGTCCTGAAATTCATCGATCATCAGGTGCGACATCGGCCGCAACAGCGGATCGCTGAGCAGCTTGAGGTTCTCCGGGGTGTTTTCGCCAAACAGGGAGAACATCCGGTTGTAGGTCATGATCGGCGGCGATTGTTCCAGCAGGTGATCTTCCAGGGCCTTCCAGAAAATGCTCAGAGCCTCGAAGAACAGCCGGTCCGGGTCGTCCTTGGCAAAACTCATCTGGCCAACCGCCGTAGGCACATCCAAACCAAGGTTCTCGATAAACCCGGCTGCCATGACAAAACTGTCCAACAGGGGCGCCGAAGCGAGCTCGCCTTTGACCTTGTAATCAAAGCCCGGCCCGGCCGTGGCATCGCCGCCCAGGCTGCTCAAAAGGCGCTTGGAAGATTCGTAATTATCCAGCCATATCAGCGGCTTATTGCAGAAAGCTTGAAACAACGTGCGCTTCACCGCCCATTCTGCACGCACCGAGAGTTTCGAGTTCGGCCGACTGATCTGCGGGTTTTCGCGCCCATCGAACCCCAGTACCACCCAGGCATCCAGCTCCGGGATGTAGCCGTGGCAATGAAATTGCGCGCCGTTGATTTCAAAGGTCTGACGGCTGGGCTCGATGCCTTTGATCGGCCAGGCACCGGCGCGAAACCACAGGTCTTCGATCACATCACAGAGTTCTTCATCACGCTTGGCGGCCAATTCAGTCACGGCCATGCGCTTTTGCACGTCCGGATGATCGCGCTCCAGCTCCTTGAGCTGAAGGCCATGGCGGGCCAGGGGTGCAATCAACTCGCGAAAACGCTGATGGCGGCCATACAAGCGGTGATAACAGGCGTTCATCTGCTGGCGCTGGGCGTCGCTGATACGCAGGTCGAAGGCGTTGCTGTCGGCGTCTTCAAAACCACCGTTGAGGTTCTCAAAGGCTTGCAGCCGTTCAAATCCCGGCAGGCTGCGCACCATCGGCAGGATGCGCGAATGAAAGGTGCGCACCACCGCCTGGGCGTCTTTGTTGCCAAGGGGTTGGCCCCACAGGCTGAGAATCTCCATGAGTTTGTTGATGAAGTCCTTGCGCGACTCGCGGGTAAACGTCACCACCGTCATGGAACTTAGCTCAAAGCCCAGGTAATGGCTGAGCAGCAGGATGCGCAGCACCAAGGACGTCGACTTGCCGGCGCCTGCGCCCGCAATCACCGAGGTCGAGGGCGTGTCGCTGAAGATCATCTTCCATTGCGCCGCACTTGGCTGCGCATGGGCTGGCAGCAGCCGCGCGACATCGGCCTTCATGCGTTTCTTCACCTCTGCGGTGAGCGGCAATCGCCAATCGTCGAACAGGCTGTCATCTATGCCTGGTGCGCGGTGCTCATCGGGGCGAAAGTCACGAATCAGCAGGACCTGGCGGCCCTCTTCAATGCCATCGGCCTTGCCCTCGCGGTAACCGTATTCAACGCCCGCCTCATGCCCACTGCGAAAGCCGTCCGCCTGGCCATGCAACCAGGAAAACCGATGCTGCGCACGCAAACGGGTGAGCCCATGGCCGAACAGGCGAGCGGCAAGCCGCTTCAACAGCGGCATTTCAGCCAAGGGGCGCAGTTCGGGGGGTAGATCAGGCTGTTGTTGCGACACGCGGACTCCTGCGGTGAGCTTGTTTTGACCAGGCCACCATGGTCGCCGGAAACGCCGCCCAGTTCCAGCCAAATGCTTTGCAGTCATGCAGTTAGGCGATGAAGTGAAAGTGAACACCGGGGTAAAACATCGAACAAATAGATAATAATCCGGTAGTTTTTACGCTTTTTCTCGATCATGCGCTGCTGGATGATAGGCCCATCAACAGGAGACGATCATGCTTGAACTTCGACCTTTCACCAGCCTGGGCGGCGCCCACCATGGCTGGCTTGACGCTCATCACCACTTTTCCTTTGCCGAATACCACGACCCCCAGCGCATGCACTGGGGCAACCTGCGGGTGTGGAACGACGACATCATCGCCCCCGGCAGCGGCTTTCCCCAGCACCCGCACCGCGACATGGAAATCATCACCTATGTGCGCGAAGGCGCCATCAGCCATGCCGACAACCTGGGTAACAAAGGCCGCACCGAAGCCGGCGATGTGCAGGTGATGAGCGCGGGCACCGGCATTGCCCACAGCGAGTACAACCTGGAGGCCACGCCGACCAAGATCTTCCAGATCTGGATCATCCCCAATGAGGCGGGCTTGCCGCCGTCCTGGGGCGCCAAACCGTTTCCGCAAGGCAACCGCGAGGGCTTTGTAACGCTGGCCAGCGGCAAGGCTGGCGACACTGAAAGCTTGCGGATTCGTGCCGATGCACGCTTGGTGGCGGCGAACCTGAAGGCTGGGGAAAGCGCGGAGTACCGGCTGGACAGCGGCCGCCGGGCGTACCTTGTGCCCGCCACGGGCGTGATTGACGTCAATGGTGTGCGGGCACAGGCACGAGACGGTGTGGCGGTTGAGGATGAGCAGGTGTTGCGCGTGACGGCGATTGAAGACAGCGAAATCGTGCTGGTGGACCTCGCCTGATCTCAACGCTTGTTGCTATCTAATGTGGGAGGCGGCTTGCTCCCGAAAGCAGTGAACCAGTCGATATCTTAGTTGACTGACCCACCGCTTTCGGGAGCAAGCCCCCTCCCACACTTCTACCGCATTAGTGTCAGTTATTGGCTGATCGCGCCGTCTACCAACACCTGTGCCTCTTCCACCAGTTGCTTGAGGTGCTCTTCGCCAATGAAGCTCTCGGCGTAGATCTTGTAGATGTCCTCAGTGCCCGAAGGCCGTGCGGCAAACCAGCCGTTTTCGGTCATGACTTTCAGACCGCCAATCGCCTGGTTGTTGCCCGGCGCATGGCTGAGGATCTGCTGGATGCTCTCCCCGGCCAATTGCGTGGACGTGACCTGCTCCGGCGACAGCTTACCCAGCAGGGCTTTTTGCGCTGGAGTGGCCTTGGCATCCACGCGAATGGCGAACGGCTCACCCAGGGCATCGGTCAAGCCACGGTAGATCTGGCTCGGGTCCTGGCCTTTGCGCGAGGTCATTTCTGCGGCCAGCAAGGCCGGGATCAGCCCGTCCTTATCGGTGCTCCACACGCTGCCGTCTTTGCGCAGGAACGAGGCGCCGGCGCTTTCTTCGCCGCCAAACCCCAACGAACCTTCGAACAAGCCATCGGCAAACCACTTGAAGCCCACCGGCACTTCGTACAGGCGACGACCGATGCGCGCCGCGACGCGGTCGATCAGGCCGCTGCTGACCACGGTCTTGCCCACGGCCGCGTCGGCACGCCAGTCCGGACGGTTCTGGAACAGGTAGTCGATGGACACCGCCAGGTAGTTGTTGGGCGCCAGCAAACCACCGGAAGGCGTGACGATGCCGTGGCGGTCGTGGTCCGGGTCACAGGCAAACGCAACGTCGAAGCGTTCCTTGAGCCCGATCAGGCTTTGCATGGCGTAGCTGGAAGACGGGTCCATACGAATCTGGCCATCCCAGTCGACGCTCATGAAGCGGAAGGTTGCGTCGACCTCGGTATTTACCACGTCGAGGTTCAAGCGGTAATGCTCGGCAATCGCCGACCAGTAGCGCACCCCTGCTCCGCCCAATGGATCCACGCCCAAGCGCAGGTCAGCGCTGCGGATCGCGTCCATGTCGATCACATTGATCAGGTCGGCCACATAGCTGTTGAGGTAGTCATGGCGATGGGTGGTGTCTGCCTTGAGCGCCTGGGCGTGCGTGATGCGCTTGACCCCGGCCAGCTTGTTGGCGAGCAGTTCGTTGGCCTTGGCTTCGATCCACTTGGTGACGTGGGTGTCGGCCGGGCCACCGTTAGGCGGGTTGTACTTGTAGCCGCCACTTTGCGGCGGGTTGTGGGACGGTGTAATCACAATGCCGTCCGCCAGGCCGCTGGTACGGCCACGGTTGTAGCAGATGATGGCGTGGGAAATCGCCGGCGTCGGCGTGTACTCATCGCCCTCGGCCAGCATCACATGCACGCCGTTGGCCGCCAGGACTTCCAAGGCACTGGCACCGGCTGGCGTCGACAATGCATGGGTATCCAGGCCGACAAACAATGGGCCAGTAATGCCCTGCGCTTCGCGGTACAGGCAGATGGCCTGGCTGATAGCCAGCACATGCCACTCGTTGAAACTCAGTTCAAACGAGCTGCCGCGGTGCCCGGAGGTACCAAAAGCCACGCGCTGAGTGGAGATCGCTGCATCAGGCTGGCCGGTGTAGTAGGCCGTGACCAGTCGCGGGATATCCACCAGCAACTGGGCTGGCGCCGGTTTGCCCGCAAAAGGACTGATAGTCATGCATAAACCTCGAAAAGAAGGATTCGGAAAAAATGACAGTTTACTGAGAGTTGGACTACTGCGCGACGGTATCGATCCGACAGCCTGAAGAGAAATTTCGGATAATTGAGGTGAGGATATGCACTCGGCATAGGTATCTACACAACTTCGGCACGACGCTAAATCTGTGGCGAGGAAGTTTGCTCCCGTAACGGCCTCAACCGGCGTGATCTAACTGACGCGCCGAGATCTAAATGTGGGAGCTGACCAGCTCCCCCACTGGTTATGTAATGCCCATAGAATCAGCGCCTGCCACAGATCCCCTGTGGGAGCGAGCTTGCTCGCGAAAAACTCACAAGCGCCGCGTTTATTCAGGCAGCGCGCGTTATCGTTGACGTTTTTCGCGAGCAAGCTCGCTCCTACTCAGTCTGCGCCTGCCGTAGTGACTGCGCCAGCGTATCCAGGGCGATGTCGAGGTTGGGATGGCCACTAAAGGTATGGCTCAAGCGCATATGTTGGTGATGCAAACCACTGAGGCTGAACAGCTCGCCCGGGGCAATCACCACCTGTTGGGCGAGCATGCGTTGAAACACCAGGCGCATGTCCACCGGCGCCGTCGACTGCAACCAGAAACTCGCCCCGGCCACGGGCATGCGGTAATGCACACGCCCTTGCAGACGCACATCCAAGCGGTGACTCATGGCATGGGCCTGCTCGTGAAGGCGCTGACGCAGCGTCTGCAGGTGCTGGTCAAACCGCCCACTCTCATAAAGCCGGGCAATGGCGCGTTGTCGGATAGCGGACAGTCGAAATGAACGCAGCAAGAATTGGCGCTGCAATTCACTGCTCATCTGCCGCGCCAACAGGTAACCAAAGGGGGCTTCCGGGCCCAACACCTTTTCGAACGAAGAAAACACGATCAGCCGCTCTGGGTTGACCAGGCTGCGCAAGGCCGGCCCGGGCGGCGCAAAGCTCAGGTCACCGAAGGTATCGTTCTCCAGCAACCAGCAGCCGTGCTGGTCGAGCAGTCGCGCTACGTGCAGCCGCTCGGGTTCGGTCATGGTGTTACCCGAGGGCATGCTGACCACGGATGAGAGCAGCACTAGGTGCACCGGCTCATGGCGCAGCAAGTGCTCCAATGCGGCCAGGTCCGGTCGGCCGTCGGCACGCCAGGGCCATTCAATAACCCGCACGCCAGCGGCCTGTAGCAGGCGCAACACCAGGTAATCGCAGGGCGATTCAACCACCACCACGGTGCCTTTGAGGCCCAGGGCATCAATGAGGATGTCCAGTACGCCTTGAAGGTCGGCCCCCACATACACCTCATCCGCTTGCCAGCAACGGGTGGGCGACGAGGTATAACGAGCGGCCAAGGCGGCGCGCAACTCCCACACACCGCAGGGTTGCGACGGTTGCAGGTGATGGGGATACCGGCGTACCAGTTGGCGCTCCAGCGCCAGCAATGCGCCATCGAGCGACCCCAACAGCGCCGGTTCATCACCACTGAGTACCACCATCGCCGGGCGCCGTGCAGCCGTGTACAAACGCTCGAGCAGATCAGTACCGGCCATAAGGGGCGCGTTTGCAGCCACGGGCCAGGCGAAGTAGCCGGATTTGGCCACCGAGTACACTCGGCCTTCCTTTTCCAGCAACGAATAGGCGTACTGAATCGTCGAGATCGACACATTCATGCGCGTCGATAACTGCCGCAGGGACGGCAGTTTCACCGGCGTTTCCCGGCTGACTTCGTTGATCAGGTTGATCATGTAGCGGTACACCGCCTGATAGGCAAAGTCTACTTGCCGCTCTCCGCGAAGGTTCATCGTTGCTCACCGGCGTTGACTGGCGGACACACGTTGCTAACGCCCCGACACTTGGGCGACGCGCGCCTCGGGCCGCGCGAAAGCTCGTTTGCGCGCCCGCGTGCCGCGTCCTTCCAACAGCGGGCGCTTACGGTACAGGTGCTGCAACAGCGGCAGCGGCAACCCACTGGTATCCACCAGCCACTGGTGCAGGATGTCCGCTGCGGGTTTGCCCTGTAGTGCCTTGTGGAGTTCGGGGAGCGCCACCAGCATGCCGGGATGGCATTGACGCAAGAAACTCTCCAACCGCTCGCCATGCTGAACAAAAGGTGCAAATAACAGGCAGGTCAATTGGCTGTCGTCCAGACCCGAGAACTCCTGGATGTAGGCGGTGGACAGCAACTGCCCTTCCCGCCCGGACGCTTCTTTGATCAGCGCGACCGGCACGTGCCGGCGATGCAGGAAGTCTGCCGCACGACGAACAAACCCCGCGACGCCATGTTCGTAGGAAAGCTCACGCAGGCACTGGGCCTGCACGCCGTGCAAATGCGCCATGAGCAATGGGTTGGGATAGGCAGGATGGCTGAAATGGAACTCGAACGGGTCCCGCTTGTGGACGAGAAACCCGGTGAGCAGTGGCGCATGGCCGACGTCGGCGTCTTTGAGCAAGTCGGCGATGCCGATATAGGCCAAATGACGATGCCCGCCCCGGCCCGGACTTTCGTTGCCCGCATAGTGCTCGCCATAGAGGTCGCGATAGCAACCCACACTCCACTCCTCCATGCGTGCAAACCATGCATTGAGCGACGATGGCTTGGCGGGCGCAAAGGTAAGGCCGGTCGCCAGCGCGCTTTTTTTCAGCCACGCGATGTATTGGCTTTGCTTGCGTGCTGAATCACCGCTGACCAGGGCATGCACGCCGCCGTTCCAGGTAGCGACCCGCTGATAGAAATCGCCCAGGGCCAGGAGCGTGTCGTCGCACAGGGCGGCACGGATATCGCCGGACGTCAGGTGCCCGATCATCAGCTTGTTACGCTGGCTGATTTCCCGAGCGGCACTGGACGCCGGGCGCTGATGGTTGAACGGCAGCACCTCATGGTTTTCCACCATCAACAGCTCTACCCGTGGGTCGTCATGGAAGAACAGCGCTGCGTAGCCTTGATTCAAGGAGTCGAGCGTTGCCTGAGTCATACCGGCATGCCGCAATGTTGCCACCCGTATCTGAAACGTCTTGGGCGAGCGGCCAGCAATGGTCAGTTGCGCCGCACGCAGCAACGCGAGGGTGTAGCTGCTCACTTCGCCGCCACCATGGGCGATCAGTACTTTGTAATTGCCCACTTGTTCCATGCCGCCTGCGGCCACCACGATTCGCTGAACGAGCAATTGAAGTGACGTTCGTTCGGCGCGCGTAAAGTGCCCGATTAAACGTTGCAGAACTTGCTGGTAAACATAGCTCATGGCTTGTTCATGAATAGTGCTCATCGTTCTACTACCTGAGTTGAAATATCAGTTTCAAGCAACTACCAAACAGCGTTGCTCGACCTATTACATCTGTAGGCTTGTCTTCCATTGCGCAGCACAAGTTTGAGTCAACATTAGCACCTTGCAACAAAAGCGCAGGTGAGAGCATTGAGGGCGCCCATGGCCGCCCCGCCGGAGAATCCAGCGCCTGCGCGGGCTCCAGCGAAATAGCTGTTAGCCTTAGGAATATTCCGACAACGTCCTACACTGTTTTAACTAAGAAATTAGAGAAGCGTCCGACGAATATTAATCACCTGCGCACCTTCGCTGCGCGCAAGGCAACAGGGTATTCGTTTTGCACTTTGCGGGAGAAACAATCCGAGCCTCGTTAGTTCTGAAGGTGCGTGACGCAACTGCCGTGTAATCAATCATGGCTCAATCCTTGAGATGACAATGAAGACTCAATTATCGGCACTCAAATAATGATTAACAGATACAGAACAGCGTCAAAAAGCAGTTCAGATGACCTGCCAGCCCAACTTAAATGACGCCCACACAAGAGCGCCGCACTGGATTTCAGGGCGGCGCACGGCAATAACGGTATTGTTTGCGGGGCGCAGCGCCCCTGCGGCGGCTCAACCCCGGTGCGGGTTAAGCCCTGTCAAATGGCGCATTTGCCTCATCAGCTCAGGCGCCGGAGTATTCATTTGCGAATACTCCTACAGCTCAAACAGCTTCAACCTGCAACGCCACCCGTTCGCGACACGGGCATTCATCCATGTATCGGTGCGCTTCGACGAACTGACTGAACGGAAATACCGTGGTTTTCAGTGGGACAAGCACACGGTCGGCCGTCAGTTGGTTGATATCGCGCAACGCACGCTGCAACGCCACTTGGTCCTGGATAATGCCCAGCTCCGGCTTGCCGGTGAAGTTGCCGATACAGTGCACAAAGAACTGAATGTTCTTCTGGAACGCCGCACAGGCCGGGAATGGCGTCTGATTGCCACCTTGCAGGCCATACAGCACCAGGCTGCCACGCGGCGCCAGGACGTCACCGAGCAGCGACATCTGCGGGCCACCCAGGCCATCGAACACCACGTCGACGCCACGGTTGTCGGTGAACTTGTTGATCTGCATCAGCAGGTCTTGTTCTTCAGTCACGATGACCTTTTCCGCCCCGAGGGACAGCAGGTATTCGCGTTCAGCACTGTCTTTGGTGGCGGCAATCACCCGCACACCCAGGGCCTTGCCCAGCTGCACAAACGAAGGGCCGGCACAGTGGCTGGCGTCGGTCACCAGGGCAAACTGGCCGGGTTTGACCCGCGCCAGGTCCATGTAGGCAAAGTACGCAATCAGCAGCGGCGTGTAATGCACGCTGGCTTCAATCGGGCTCAAGACATCCGGATAGCGGGTCAGGGCCGAACGGGGCAAGACGATCTGCTCGCCATACACCGGGTAATCATTGGGGCTCTCGGCCGGAAAACTGGCCACCTTATCGCCCACTGCCAAATCATCCACGCCGTCGCCGAGGGCGACTACGACACCGGCCATTTCATGGCCCAGGCCAGAAGGCAGACGTGCGTGGGAAGACGCCAGGTTCTGGCGCCACAGAATGTCATACCAACTGATACCGATCGCATCGACACGCACCTGCACTTCGCCCGGTGCGGGCTGTGCGGCTGCATGCTCCTCGCATTTGAGCACCTCAGCCGGACCAAACTTGTGAAAACGAATCGTGCGGGACATCGCAAACCTCGTCAAAGTAACCTCTAATGCCATGAACTTTATCTGGGCTTTGGGGGTAAGACCACCGGTCACCATTAATAGTCGACATGCCTGTCATTGATTCCGCGAAGGAGGAACACCCCTCAACTATCGTAGGAAAAATCAATTAGCCGGTGCAGAGTACCAGCCTTTCCCCGTAAGATTCATGCCGGTCATCCTTCTGAATCGAACCTCAGGGGGGGCTACATGACCGCTCACATCAAGTTTGCTGACTCTTCCAGGACACAAGATGAACCGTAACGACCTGCGTCGTGTCGACCTTAACCTCTTGATCGTATTCGAAACCTTGATGCATGAGCGCAGTGTGACCCGCGCCGCCGAGAAATTGTTCCTCGGCCAGCCGGCCATCAGTGCGGCACTGTCACGCCTGCGCGGGCTGTTCGATGACCCTCTGTTCGTGCGCACCGGGCGCAGCATGGAACCCTCGGCCCGCGCCGTGGAAATCTTCGCCCTGCTCTCCCCGGCCCTGGACTCGATCTCCACCGCCGTCAGCCGCGCCGCCGAATTCGACCCGGCCACCAGCACCGCAGTGTTTCGCATTGGCCTGTCCGACGACGTGGAATTCGCCCTGCTCCCGCAACTGCTCAAACGCCTGCGCTCCGAAGCCCCCGGCATCGTGCTGGTGGTACGCCGCGTCAACTACATCCTGATGCCCAGCCTGCTCGCCTCCGGCGAAATCTCCATCGGCGTCAGCTACACCGCCGACCTGCCCGCCAACGCCAAGCGCAAAGTGTTGCGGCGCAGCCTGCCCAAACTGCTGCGCGCCGACAGCGTGCCGGGCTCGCTGAGCCTGGATGACTTCTGCTCACGGCCCCACGCCCTTGTCTCCTTTGCCGGCGACTTGAGCGGGTTTATCGATGAAGAGCTGGAAAAACTCGGCCGCAAGCGTCACGTTGTACTCGCGGTGCCGCAGTTCAACGGCCTGGGTACGTTGCTGGCGGGTACGGACATTCTGGCCACCGTGCCGGATTATGCGGCGGAAGCGCTGACCTCGGCGGGTGGTTTGCGTGCCGAGGATCCGCCGTTGCCGGTGCGCTCGTTTGAGCTGCATATGGCGTGGCGGGGGTCACAGGATAATGATCCGGGGGAGCGGTGGTTGAGGTCGAGGATTCAGATGTTTTTTGGGGATCCTGAGAGTCTCTAGTGGCCGTCTGGCAGCTGTTTATCTGATCATTTCTGCCTTTTCATAGACCATGAAGCCCCATCCATCTCCAGTGGATTGCTCCATTGGGGCACACCTGAGGGCATGCCTTGGATGGTTTGAAAAGGAGAGCCCATGTCATCTGATGGAAAAAGCCTTAGCCGAGGTCGCCGCCGCCCACCGGCAAGGTCACGCCGGTGATGTAGGAGGCCTCGTCGCAGGCCAGGAACAGAATTGCGCCAGCTTGTTCGTCGATGCTGCCGTAGCGTTTCATCGAGCTGCTCTCGAGGGTCTGGTCGACGATCTGCTGGTACCACACACGCTCCTGCTCGCTCTGCGGCTGGCTGTTACGCGGGATGCGCCGTGGCGGTGCCTCGGTGCCGCCGGGCGCGGTGGCGTTGACGCGAATCCCGCTGCCTGCAGTCTCCAGGGCCAGGCAGGCCGTCAAGGCATTCACGCCGCCCTTGGCTGCGCCATAGGGCACGCGATTGACACCACGCGTAGCCACGGAAGACACGTTGACGATCGCGCCCGCGCCCTGCTCCAGCATATAGGGCAGCACGCAATGGCAGCACCACAGCGTAGGGAACAGCGAGCGGCGCACTTCGGCCTCGATTTCAGCTTCGGCGTAATGCTCAAAAGGCTTGGCCCAGATGGTCCCGCCGACGTTATTGACCAGCACGTCGATGCGCCCGAAACGCGCCGTGGCGGCGGCCATCACCCGCGCGCACTCGCTGTATTGTTCCAGGTCGGCGGTCAGCAGTAGCGCTCGCTCATGCTGCAATTCATGCACGAACTCGGAGCGATCCACCGCAACCAGCCAGGCCCCCTCCTCCAGCAAGCGTTCGGCGACACGCCGGCCGATGCCTTGCGCAGCGCCGGTGACCAGCGCGACCTTGTTGTTAAACCGTTGAGTCATGCGGCAGTCCTCAGGCGGCATCGCACGTGGCGACGGCGTTAGGGGTGAATTTCTCGTAATGGAAGCTGGCCGGGGTCACGCTCTGCTGCTTGAAGTGCTCGCGCACCGCATCGACCATCGGCGGCGGGCCGCACAGGTACACGTCGACATCGCCGCCATTGAGGGCTTCGTCGGCCATGTGCTGGGTCACGTAGCCCTGGCGCGGGTGAGTGGTGTGCGGATCAGCCACGCAGGTCACCAGGTTGAAGTCGGGCAAACGCGCGGTAAAAGCCTGCAACGCCTCAATCATCACCAGGTCCTGATCCCGCGTTACGCCGTAGATCAACCGGATCGCGCGGGTTTCCTGGCGCTGCGCGAGCACTTCAAGCATCGACAGGAACGGCGCCAGGCCGGTACCACCGGCCAGTAACAGCAGCGGCCGCGCCACCTCACGCAGGTAGAAACTCCCCAGTGGGCCGGTGATCGCCACGCTGTCGCCCGGCTGGGCGCGCTCGAGCCAACTGCTCATCAACCCGCCGGGCACGTGCTTGATCAGGAAGCTGGCGCGCCGGTCGCCCGGGCGACTGCTGAAGGAGTAAGCACGTGTTTGCCCACTGTCGGGCACGCTGATATTTACGTACTGGCCGGGCAGGAATACCGGCGCTTGGTCCAGTTCGAAACTCACCTCCAGCGCGGCATCGGCATGTCGGGTGATGCCGGCCAGCGTCGCGGCAAAGTGCGTGGTGCCGGTCTTGCAGGCGCTGGACGGCACCGGCACGGCGATCACGCAGTCGGACTGCGGCACCATTTGGCAGGTCAGTACCTGGCGCGCCTGCGCTTCGTCGGCGCTCAGGGCGTCGTCGATAAAGTCGTCGCCCAAGTCGTAGGCGCCGGTTTCACAGCGGCATTTGCACGTACCGCACACGCCGTCCGAGCAGTCCATGGGCAGGTTGATGCGTTGGCGGAAGGCGGCATCGAGCACCTTTTCCCCCGCCTTGCAGTCGATGAAGCGGGTCACTCCATCCTCGAAGTTCAGGGCGATGGCATACGTCATGGCGGTGTCCTCAGATGTGGTAGATGTCGATGACCTGGTGGATGTAATCGTTTTTAAGCACCACTTTCTTGCGGGTTATCAGCGGCTGCTCGGCACGGATGTCGAGGCGATAGAAGGAGGTACCGAAATAACTGTCGGTGGTTTTGTAGCGGTGGCTGAGGGTGTGCCAGTTGAAACGCAGGTCCACCTGCGCGCCGTCGTCGGCCAGCACTTCGAGGTTGCACAGCATGTGCACGGTGCGCGGCTCGGGCGTGCTGGCGCTGGAGCGCTCAGTCTTGATGCGAAAGATGCGGTCTTCCAGGCCGTCACGGTTGGGGTAGTAGATCAGCGAGATTTCGCGCTGCGGGTCTTCGGTGAGGGTGTCGTGATCGTCCCAGGCGGGCATCCAGAACTCGGCCTTGGGCGAATAGCAGGCCAGCCAGTCATCCCATTGGCGGTCGTCGAGCAGGCGCGCCTCACGGTAAAGAAAATCCAGCAGGTGGTCACGGGCAAGGCTCATGGCTGCACCTCACGGTCGCTGGCAATCAGCCCTTGCTGTTCGCGCTCGATCGCACGCTGCAGGCTTTGGGCCCAGTGCGCATGCTGGCGCACAAACAAGCCCTCGTCCTCGGTCTTGACCCCGCTGAGCTGCGGTTTCATACCCATGGCCAAGGCATTTTCGTCCGCGCCCTCGACCCACTGCTTGGCGCCACGGCTCAAGTCATTCCACAGGGTGCTCGCGCCCTGGTAACCGGTCTGGCAGGCACGGAACTCCTCGAGGTCATCCGGGGTGCCCATGCCGCTGACATTGAAGAAGTCTTCGTACTGGCGAATCCGCGTGGCGCGCTCCTCGGCGCTTTCGCCGATGGGCGCCATGCAATAGATTGTCACTTCGGTTTTGTCCACGGCGAGGGGCCGCACCACGCGGATCTGGGTCGAGAACTGGTCCATCAGGTACACATTGGGGTAGAGGCAGAGGTTGCGGGTCTGGTCGACGATAAAGTCGGCGCGCGCTTGGCCCAGGCGTTCGGCCAAGGCCTCGCGGTGAGCGTGCACCGGGCGCACTTCGGGGTTGAGCAGGCGCGTCCACAGCAGGATATGCCCGTGGTCGAAGGCGTAGACGCCGCCCAGGCTTTTCGACCAGCCATTGGCGTCGACGGTGCGCGTGCCTTCGGCGTCGTAGTTGCGCCGGCCCATGGTCGCCGAGTAGTTCCAGTGCACGGAGCTGACGTGGTAACCGTCGGCGCCGTTTTCAATTTGCAGCTTCCAGTTGCCGTCATAGACATAGGATGAGCTGCCGCGCAGCACCTCCAGGCCCAAAGGGGCCTGGTCGACCATCTGGTCGATGATGACGCGGGTTTCTCCCAAGTAATCGCTGAGTTCCGGCACCGCCTCGCTGAGGCTGGCAAACAGGAAACCGCGGTAGTTTTCAAAGCGCGCCAAGCGCTTGAGGTCATGGGAGCCGTCGCAGTCGAAGCTGTCCGGGTAGGCGCCGGTCTTTGCGTCCTTTACCTTGAGCAGCTTGCCGGCGTTGCTGAACGTCCAACCATGGAAGGGGCAAGTGAATGAGCCCTTGTTGCCTTGTTTGCGCCGGCACAACATGGCGCCGCGATGCGCGCAGGCGTTGACCAGACCATGCAGCGCGCCATGCTTGTCACGGGTGATGACCACCGGCTGGCGGCCGATCCAGGTGGTGAAGTAATCGTTGATCTGCGGCACCTGGCTTTCATGGGCCAGGTAGATCCAGCCGCCTTCGAAGATGTGTTTCATCTCCAGGGCAAACAGGTCGGGGTCGGTGAAGATGTCGCGGCGGCAGCGGAATACCCCAGTGGCGGGGTCTTCCTGTACGGACTCGCGCACTTGGCAGGCGAGTCGGTCGAGTGTACTGATCATGGGGCGGGCCCTCCGTTGTTCTTGTATCAGGCGCCCTCACCGTACGTGTTCGCTCTGCCCGTCAATATCCGCTGCCTGCACATCACTATCCGCCAGGCGCACGTCGCTTAACGATGGCGTTTCCAGGTCTGCGACGGCAGTTCGCCGAAGCGTTTGCGATAGGCCTCGGAAAACCGTCCCAAGTGCATGAACCCATGGTCCAAAGCCACCTCGGTCACGCTGCGCGTGCTGCTTAGCTGCAAGCGTGCATGTACGCGTTCGAGTTTGCAGCGGCGTACGTAATCGCGCGGCGACAGCCCCACCTGGCGCTCAAACAGGCTGTACAGCGAACGTTCACTGACGTTGGCCACGGCCATCAACTGCTCGAGGCTGATGTCATCGCCCAAGTGCTGCTGGATAAATTCGTGCACCGCTTCAAACCCACCGCCGTGGGCAGCCCGGGGGGGCACCCGCAACACATTGCTGCCCAGCAATGCCAGCAGCTTGTTGGCCACGATGCGTTCGTACAGGCCTTGCATGTGGGGCTCGGCAGCGTTTTCCGCCTCATGGCAGATCAACCCGAGCAACGGCAGGAAGCCGCCCATTTCACTGAGCGCGTGACGGGCCGTCGTGAAGCGGACCCCCGCCCGCGGCAGGCTCCAGTGCTGCTCCAGGCAGGCGTTTTCCAGCAGGCGCACCGGCAGTTTGATGATGAATTTTTCGCAGTCGGCGGAATAGGTCAAGTCTACCGGGTCGTCCGGGTTGATCAGCAGGATTTCCCCCGGCCCGAACACATCCTCCTCGCCACGGGAGTTGGAGCGGCAATGCCCGCTCAAGAGGATCTGCAGGTGGTAGATGGTCTCCAGCGCCACCGACATGACCCGCACCGGTGCGCCGTAGCTGATGCGGCACAGGTCCAGGCTGGCGAAGGTGCGATGGCTGATACTTGCCCGCGGCCGGCCCCTGGGAGGCAGGCGAATGCAGTGGCTGCCCACATGCTGGTTGACGTAGTCCGACACCGCGTAGGCATCGGCGCCCTGGAAAATCTGGCTGCGCTCACTCAATAGCACGGTCATGGTCGCGACTCTTTTATCGTTATTGGGCTCAGGCTGACGCTTGGGTAGGGGGGCGTCCAATATGGATAAAGTCTGGAGGGATACCCTGGAGGTATCGTCGGGCGTGGCGCTCGCGACCTAGCGATACCCCCGCGCCTGAACATCGAACAACTCGGCATAGCGCCTACCCGCCGCCATCAGTTGATGATGACTGCCCTCCTCCAGGATTCGCCCGCCGTCCAGCACGATGATGTGGTCGGCATTGCGCACGCTGGAGAATCGATGGGAAATCAACAACGTCATGCGGCCCTTGGCGTGTTCGCGAAAGTGCTCGAACACCGCCGCCTCGGCGCCGGCGTCCAGCGCCGCCGTCGGCTCGTCAAGAATCAGCAGATCCGCCTCCTGGCGCATATATGCGCGTGACAAGGCAACCTTCTGCCATTGCCCACCCGACAACTCCTGGCCGCCAAGCCAGCGCCCTAACTGTGTGCCGTAGGTCTTGCTCAGGCGTTCGATGAACTCGGCGGCCACCCCCTGGGTTGCAGCCGTGCGCCAGCGCGGCTCGTCGTTCAACGCATCGACGTCACCCACGCCAAGGTTCTCGCCGACGGTCATCTGGTAGCGGATGTAATCCTGAAAAATCACCCCAATGCGCTGGCGCAGTGTCTGTTCATCCCAGTCTTGCAAGTCGCTGCCATCCAGCAGAATACGCCCCTCGTGCGGGGTATACAGGCGCGTGAGCAGTTTGATCAGGCTGGTTTTGCCCGAGCCATTCTCGCCCACAAGGGCCAGGCTTTGCCCCGGCGCCAAGTGCAGGTTGATGTCAGCCAATGCCGGCCGCTCAGCGCCGGGGTAACTGAACCCCACGTGCTCGCAACGCAGACCGTCGCCGGGAAGCGCGCCCTGGGTAAGCCGGCCACTCGGCACGACCACTGGGGTTAGCAGGTAGTCATAAAGGTCTGAGAGAAACAGACTGTCGTCATACAGGCCGGCAATCGCGCTGAGGCTGGCGGTGATCGCGCTTTGCCCCTGCTTGAACAGCACGATGTACATGGTCATCTGCCCCAGGCTGGTCTGGCCGCGCACGGTGTCCAGCACCACCCAGGCGTAAGCCACATAAAACGCCGCGGTGCCCAGCAGGCCCAGGGCAAAGCCCCAGGCATCGCGGCGCACCGTCAACTGGCGGTCTTCGGCGTACAAGCGCCGGGCGTTGTCGCGGTAGCGCTTGAGGAACAGCGGCGCCAGGCCGAACAGCTTGACCTCTTTGGCGTGGGTCTCATGGGACAGCAGCGATTCCAGGTAATTCTGCTGACGGGTCTCCGGCGCACGCCGGTGGAACAGGCGAAACGCATTGCCCGAGAAATGCGTCTCGGCGAAGAAAACCGGTAAGGCGCCGACCACCAGAATCACCAGCGCCCACGGCGAAAAGTGCACTAACAACACGGCAAAGCTGACCAGCGAGATCAGGTTCTGCACCAGCCCCAGGCCCTTGGTGACCAGGCTCAGCGGCCGTGTCGACGCGCCCTGGCGCACGCGCACCAGCTTGTCGTGGAACTCGGCGTCTTCAAATTGCGTGAGCGAGAGGGTCTGGGCCTTCTCCAGAATCATCAGGTTGACCTTCACCCCCAACTGCACCCGCAGCAACGATTGCTGCATTGACAACGCACGCTGAGCGGCGGCCAGCAGCCCCAACACGCCCGCCTCGGCCAGCACGTATTGCATCACGGGCCACACGGGTGCCTGGCTGCCGGCTGCATGAATCTGCATCGCATGCACCACGCCATCGACAATACGCTGGCCGATCCAGGCAGCCAGCGCAGGCAACAGACCTGCAACGATGGTGGCCAGCAGCAGGCCTATGAATAAGGGGCGGGACGTCCCCCAGACCAGCTTCAGTGCCCTGCGCGCCTGGATGGAAAACGCGCTCAATCGATTGAACAGCACCATCAATGGCATGGCCTCCGTGTGGGGGTTAGGGGTGAGATGGGTAAATTATGACAGGCGATGACGTCGCGCACATCCAACGGCGAGCCGACACGCCTCACCAGCCGGGTAATAAAAATAGGTGATCTTATAAAACCACAAGATAACAATATCTAATAATTAGCTTATTCTAAAAAAGACTTTCCCCGCAGTTTTTTATAGAGATATCTTCACTTCACAGACCGACCCCATGCCTGGCGGAGGACGTACCCCCGACATGGATCTCTCTCGATATGCCCGATATTTCTCACCCCGCCCCGCTGAAAAAATTCCACCTGTCGCTGTTGACCAGTTCGCTGCTGGCGGCGGTACCCGCCCACCGGCCGCGCGGCGGTGCCGGAGGTGTTTCCTGACGGCTACTACCCGCTGAACAACATCAAGGACCGCGACTACACCAAGCTGGCCTACGGCTTCTGATTCACATCGCCAAACGAGGGCACCCCCATTGAACACCTCCAACTTGATGAGCCGTCTGCTGGCCCCCTGCGCCCTGGCGATCAGCCTGGCCGCCTGCTCACCTTCGGATGACCAGGCGCAAGCGAACAAAACCCTGAACATTGCATTTTTTGGCGACAACACCACCCTGGTCAGCGTCGACCCCTTCCAGGTGTACTGGCTGGAACACCGCGTGCTGCTGCGCAATGTCGCCGAGTCGCTCACCGACCAGGACCCGGCCACCGGCAAGATCGTCCCCTGGCTGGCCAAGAGCTGGGAGATCAGTGACGACGCGCTGACCTACACCTTTCACTTGCGCGACAACGTGACATTCAGCAACGGCGAGCGCTTCGACGCAAAAGCGGTAAAAACCGCGTTCGACAGCGACAAGGCGCTGGCCACCCAGCTGCCGGCGACCTTCGGCGCCACCTACCTGGCAGGTTATGACCACGCCGAAGTGGTCGACGACTTCACCGTCAAGCTGGTACTGGCCAAACCCAACGCGGGCTTTTTACAAGCCACTTCTACCACCAACTTGGCAATCCTTGCGCCCGCGTCCTATGCGCTCACGGTCAAGGAACGCTCTCTGGGCAAGATCATCGGTACCGGGCCGTTTGTGCTGGCCAGCTATACCCCGGAAGTCGGCGCGCGCCTGACAAAACGCAAGGGTTACGCGTGGCCTTCGGCAAATATGAAGAACCCGGGTGAGGCACACCTGGACGCCGTCGACATCAGCTACATCCCCGAAGAGAGCGTGCGCAACGGCCTGTTCCTGCAGGGCAAGGCCGACATCCTGTGGCCACGCAACCCGTTTTCGGAGGTCGACCTCAAGCTGTTCCAGTCCAAGGGCGCGACCATCCAGAGCCGCTCGCTGCCGGGCCCGGCGCTGAACCTGTACCCCAACACCCGTGGCGAGCGCATCCTCGCCGATCAACAAGTGCGCCTGGCCGTGCAGAAGTCCATCGACCGCAAGAGTTACGCCAGCACCGTATATAACGCCGAGTTCCCAGTGGTGGATGGCATCTTTGACGTGACCACGCCTTACTTCAAAAGCCAGGGCAGCAAGCTCGGCTACGACCCGGCAGCTGCCGAAAAACTGTTGGATCAAGCCGGCTGGGCCAAGGGCGCGGACGGTTACCGCAGCAAAAACGGCAAGCGTCTGAGCCTGAGCTACAACATCAGCCCGGCCGAAACCGCGGGTGACGTGCTGATCCAGGACCAACTGCGCAAGGTCGGCATCGAGCTGAAGCTCAGCGTGGTGACCCGCGCCGAATGGGTGGCCAACAACTCCGCCGGCAACTACGACCTGACCATCAACTATATGACTCGCGCTGACCCGATCATCCTGCAAACCATCCTCGACCCGCGCAGCGCCAACAGTTCCACCGTGGCCACTAACACCTACGAACCGGCCACCCTGGAAAAAGCCAAGGGCTTGTTCGATGCCGGCATTACGGCCACCCAAGGCGCACAGCGTGCCGCCGCCTATGGCGACCTGCAGGACCTTCTGATCGACGAGAGCTCGGCGTTCCCGGTGTACGAGCGCGTGTGGCAGGCGGCAACGTCGCCGAAGGTGAAGAACTTTCGTTGGACTGCCGAAGGCTTCGCGCTGCTGGGTGATATCGAGATCGGCACACCATGAGCCGCTACCTGATCGGACGCGTCGGCCAGGCTCTGCTGGTGCTGTGGGGGGCCTATAGCATCACCTACTTGATCCTCTATCTGCTGCCGGGCGACACGCTGTCGATCATGCTCAGTGCTTCGGGCATGGAGGCCGATTCACTGTCGGTGGCCGACCTGGCCAAGGCGCGGGCCTATTACGGCCTGGACAAGGGCCTGTTCGAGCAATATGTCGACCTGCTGCTGGGCGCCTTGCACGGCGACTTCGGCCAGTCCCTGTCGCTGAACCGCCCGGTATCCGAGTTACTCGCCGAGCGCCTGCCGCAAACCCTGTCCCTGGCCGGCCTGGCGATTGTGTTGTCGCTGGTCGGCGGCATCGGCCTGGCCTACCTGACCGCCTACATTCGCTGGCAACCGCTGAAAAAAGCCTTGGCGCGCCTGCCTTCCCTGGGGTTTTCGGTGCCGGTGTTCTGGATGGGCCTGTTGCTGATCCAGGTGTTTGCCTTCGGCCTCGGCTGGTTCCCCGCCACCGGCAGCCGAGGCTTTGAAAGCCTGGTACTGCCGGCGATCACCCTGGCGATTCCAAGTGCGGCGGTGTATGCCCAAGTGCTCCAGCGCAGCTTCCAGGGAGTGTGGCAGGAGTCGTATATCGTCACCGCCTACGCCAAGGGCCTGAGCCGTGGCCAGGTCCAGGCGCGCCATGGGTTTCGCAACGCGGCGCTGCCGATTCTTACCCTGATCGGCCTGCAGGTGGGCAACACGGTGTCCGGTGCGGTGCTGGTGGAAACCCTCTTCGCCCGCTCCGGCGTCGGCCGCCTGGCCCAGGAGGCCGTGCTGCGCCAGGACATCCCGGTGGTGCTGGCGATTGTCGCGGTGTCGGCGGCAGCCTTTGTGCTGGTCAACCTGCTGGTGGATTTGCTGTACCCGTGGCTCGACCCGCGCATTTCCCACACGCCAAAGGTGTCCTAGACCATGACGTTCCTTGAGCAAAACCTCGGCCTTACGCCCCCACTCTGGCAACGCCGCACCCGCCGACAACGTGCCACGGCGGCGGTCATGCCCTTGCTGCGGCGACCGGGCTTCAGCCTGGCAGTGTTGATTGTGTTGTTTTCATTGCTGGCCGCCGTGGCGCCGCAGTGGTTGACCAGCTTCGACCCTTATGCCACCGCACCTGCGGTCAAGCTCACGGCGCCGAACCTGACCCACTGGTTCGGCACCGACGAGCTGGGCCGCGACCTGTACACCCGGATGGTCTACGGCTCCAGCCTGTCGGTGCTGGCGGCCTTTCTGGCGGTGGGGATCGCGTTGTTGGGCGGGCTCGGGCTGGGCATTCTGTCCGGTTTTGCCGGTGGGCGTATCGACGCGGTAATCATGCGGATTGTCGACGTGTTGCTCGCCTTGCCCGGCTTGCTGCTGGCTCTGGCGATTGTCACCGCCATCGGCTTCGGCACGGTGCCGGTGGCTATCGCCGTGGGCGTCGGGATTATCCCCGGATTCGCCCGCACCACCCGCGCTGAAGTGCTGCGCGTCAAGACCCTGCCGTACGTGGAAGCCGCACGCCTGGGCGGCGCCAGCTGGGGCCGCACCTTGCTGCGGCACATCCTGCCCAACGCATGGGGCCCCGTGGCGGTACTGGCGACCCTGGATTTCGGCGCAGCCATCCTCGCCACCGCCGGCCTGAGTTTTCTCGGTTTTGGCGCCGCGCCTCCGGCCGCCGAATGGGGCACGTTGATCGCCAACGGTCGGCACTTTCTGATCACCGCCCCCTGGGTGTCGTTGCTGCCCGGCCTGTTCCTGGTCGCGGTGGTGTTCAGCCTCAACCACATTGCCCGCACGTTCGAGGAGGTTCAGCGATGAATGCTTTAGTTGATGTTCGCCAACTGAGTGTCAGCTACCGGCACGGCAACTTGGCGGTAAACCAGCTGTCACTGACCATCGCCCAAGGCGAGACGCTGGCGATTGTCGGCGAGTCCGGCTCGGGTAAATCCACCCTGGCCAACGCGATTCTCGGCCTGTTGCCCGGCAGCGCAACCATCAGCGCCGGCGAGCTGTGGGTGGACGGCAACAACCTCACCCACGCCAGCGAACGCCAGAGACGCGGCCTGCGCGGGCGCACCATCGGCCTGGTGCCCCAGGACCCGATGGTCAGCCTCAACCCGACCCTGCGCATTGGCCAGCAGATTGCCGAGGCGCTGATCCTGGCCAAGGGCAAGCGCTACCCCGGCGTCGATGCGGATATCGTCGAGCTACTGCAGCAGGTCGGTATCGCCAAGCCGGTACTGCGCGCGCGCCAGTACCCGCATGAACTCTCCGGGGGCATGCGCCAGCGCGTGCTGATCGCCATCGCCCTGGCTGGCAACCCACGCTTGATCATCGCCGACGAACCGACCAGTGCCCTCGACGTCACCGTGCAGCGCAAGATCCTCGACCACCTACAACGGCTGGTCAGTGAGCGCGCAATTTCGTTGCTGATCATCACCCATGACCTTGGCGTGGCGCTGGATCGCGCCGACCGCGTTCTGGTGATGCAACAGGGAGAAGTGGTGGAGCAAGGGGCACCACGGCAGATTCTCGGCGCGCCGCAGCACGACTACACCCGCGCCTTGATCGCCGCCGCGCCAGCGTTCGCCACGCGCCGCCAGCCGCTGGCCCGGCCGGCTCCGACGCAGCCGCCGATCCTGCAGTTGCAAAACGTTGGCAAGACGTTCGCGCTGCCCAAGGTCAAGGGCGAAGACGCGACCTTTGTCGCGCTGGAGGACCTCAGCCTGCAGGTCTACCCCGGGCAGACCCTGGCGATTGTCGGCGAGTCCGGCTCAGGCAAAAGCACCGCGCTGCGCATCGCCCTCGGCCTGGAAAAACCCAGCCGCGGGCGGGTGTGGTTCGAGCAACAGGACGTCACCGACCTCAGCTGGCGCGACTTCCGCCCGCTGCGCCAGCGCCTGCAACTGGTGCAACAAAACCCGTTTGCGGCGCTGGACCCACGCTTCACAGTGTTCGACAGCATCGTCGAACCGCTGGTGTCGTTCGGCTTGCTCAAGGGCCCTGCCCTGGAACAGGCCGCGCGCGAGCTGATCAGTCGCGTGCATTTGCCGGTGAGTTTCCTCGATCGCCTGCCGCGCGAGCTTTCCGGCGGCCAGTGCCAACGGGTCGCCATCGCCCGCGCCCTGGCGCTGAAACCGGATCTATTGCTACTGGATGAACCGGTCAGCGCCCTCGACGTGTCCGTGCAGGCGCACATCCTTGAACTGCTGCAAGAGCTGCAACGGGACATGGGCATCGCCTACGTGCTGGTGTCCCACGACTTGTCGGTGGTCGCCAACTTCGCCCATGAGGTGCTGGTGTTGCGCAATGGCCGGGTGGTCGAACAGGGTTCGGTGGAGCGCATCTTCAGCCGCCCGACCAGCGATTACACCCGTGAGCTGATTGGCGCCATCCCTGGCCAACACGCTATCGCGAGCGCCGCCTGAGCGGCGCTTTACTCGGCAGTGCAGTCACGCGCCGTGATGCCCTTCTCCTGGGCATACGCGGTCTGATGTGAAGCAATAGGACAGCCGCACGTTCTTCGTTTCGCCCGTGGCATTGACCGCGTAGAACACTTCCCGGACAGCCAGTCGCCGAGTTTGCAGCTTGAGAAAACCCGTCAGCCAGATTTGCCGATAACGTTTCATTTGGTCTTCAGTCAGCGGTGAACGCTGGCTCCGCGCTTATCGCTTATATCGTTCCGACTGATAACGTGAGTGGCGAGGATTCTTCGCAGCACAGAACCGATACGAACGCCTGTAACACTGCGCGCTCAAGCCTGCGTGTTACACCTCCTGCCGGACCTGATCCGCTTCAGAATCCAGCGCAACCACTGTCGCACCATGGTTGGTAATGCCGAAAGGAATGTGCACAGATGGCGCAACTGCGCTAGTCGATTGTAGGTGCCCAGATTGATCATCAAAGAAGATGTGCGGTTTCAATACACCTAAAATCCTGCCTTTCTCGATGCCACCTAGAAAGAATGCGTCGTTAGCCATGACACCCCAACTTTTGAGTGTATTCATTGCACGCTCATGAGACGGCGCATTGCGGGCTGTGACGATTGAGACACGTATGCGGTTTTCGTAGTCAGGATTGAGCTTTTTATGTTGCTCCTCGACCGACTGGATTTTGGATATCCGCACCATGAACTCCTTCAGCGGCCCCGGGTTATGGGGCTGCATAACGTTCTTCACTTCATGCGCATGGAACTCAGACAATCCAGAGGCCTGCATGATTGTTTCGGACTCATCACCGGCAAGGACGCCGTCAAAGTCGAACGCGATGCGTAGGGTTTTATCCGTTTCGTCGTCTTCGAATTTTGAATCGAGCACCTGGCCAGCCGGGTACCCGGCCCTGATAGCCGCTTCCACGTCTTTTTTGTCACCCGACAAAAATAAAGCGATATTCAGAGCAGGTATGTATTCATAAGGGGATTTTCCCTGCATGAAAATCGCCCGTGTCATCCCAAGGCCGTAGTGCTCGATAGTCTTCAGCACGCGCAGCCCAGTATCAGGATCGTTGCGCGAAAGCAGTATGACCTCAACGAGCGGATCCGTAGGATCGACGCTCAGGTCATTCACTGACAGCAAGCGCTTGATGAAGGGGAACGCTATCCCCTTAGGAAGCGGGACGTGAAGATTTTTTTGCTGAAACTTGCGGTATTCCTCCTCCCCCTGACTCTGAAACACTGCGTCCGATGCCAGCAAATCAAACACAGCGCTGGAAGCGACGCCGATCACCAGGCGATTCTCTAACTCGTAGGGCATTGAAACCTCTCTGGATGCCTCTAAACGCAAATATGGATAGGCATTGAACATGCCGATCGATTTCAAGCACACATCGCGTCTTCTCCCACGCACAGTCAGGTATATCAATCTTCAAATCAATCTGCAGGTTGCTTTATTACGGGTGGATGCAGAAGGTTTACGTTTAGTGGAGCAGCGCGTCGCCGAAGACACCGCCAAAATTGAGGCACTGCGCACCGGGCCTTCGCAGCGATCACCTCGTCTATTCACGCCAGCAGGCCAAACAAACCAAGGAACGGTCAAAAACCCACGCCATATCGTGTTCTATCGTGGGGCTAACGACGACGTGATCGAGGTCGTCAGACTCCTTCATGACGCCATGGAAGCGCAGTTGCACTACCCCGCCAATTTCAATCGCGGCGCAAAAGCGTATTCGGTGCCACGCCAAACGCCTTGCGAAACGCATGGCTGAAATGCGAGAAGTCAGAAAATCCGAAGTCCAGCGCCGCCTCAGACACCGAGCGCACCTGGCCCCGCTCGATCGCTTCTCGGCTGGCATTCAGGCGCTCTTTCCAGATCTCTGCAACGGGGGTTTTTTGGTAGCGGGCGAAGGCCCGCGTAACGGTGCGGGTGGACACGTTGTGGGCTTTGGCGATGGCTTCAATCGACAGGTCCGGCTCGGTCAGGTGGCGTTGGATGTACTGCATGATGCGGCCGTAGAGGTCCATTTCCTGATGGCTGGTTTTCAGGTCCTGGAGTTCCAGGCTGATCACAAGCAGATCAAGCACAGCACTTGAGTAACGATTGGAGATGCGCTCATCCTGCAGCGACGCAGGCGTGCTCGCGGCCTGGTGCAGCATTTCGCGCAAGGGCACTACACCAGGACGCCGGTCGTCGAGGACCATCGCGGTGTATTCTGCAATACGCGGCAGGCGCTCGGTGAGCAACGCTCTGGGAATACGGATCAAGTGGTTTTCGGTACCACCCAGGCTGAAGCGAAACGCCTGGGTTGCGTCATAAAGAAACAAATTTCCCGTGGCCAGGTTGGCTTTTCTTGAGCCTTGTTCGATTTGCCCATGGCCCTTTCGAGCGAAACCCAACCATAAATCTTCAGCCGGGCCGCTGCGCAGGTGCTGTTCGGAACGCTCCCAGTAATGCAGCGGTGAAGACAGCGTACAAATGTCCAGCGCGCCGACTGTATTGAGGGTGAGCGAGCCATCAAAACGGCTCTGGGACAAGGGTTTGCTATCGGCCGCCAGGCAATGGCGACAGACCACTTCTTTCCAATAATCAAACCGACGTGTTGCAGGGACGGCAAGGGTCGAATACTGAGTGTTCGGGTTCATGACGCTGACCTCGACAACGATGCAATAGGCGCGCGAGAAGTTGTAACGAGCGGCCGATTGTCAGCCATCGAAGCAATTAACACGCCAAATGCAGTGGCAGGCCGGCTGTAGCAACGGTAACTACGATGCGAAGCGAGCCGCTCTTGATCTTGATCTGCTTTTGATCTCAAGCGCCCCGTTAAACCACGCTGGCCGTAATTCGACAGGGATTTGGGGGGTAAACCGGCAGGGATGCCGGTTTAGCCGCCCCGCGCCATGGATGGCGCGTGGCGGCGGCCCCCCAAATCACTGGCGGATTACGGGCACACCGAGCCTAAGCGAGGTGCCGAGTGGTGGGGCAAGAGCGTTTTGCTTACTTTTGCCTGGGCCGGCATTCCGGCTTTTCAAAAGTGAGCCGCCGTCAGGGCGGAACCCTAAGTAGCCATTACCGCAGCAATGGATATGTACACAATCCAACTGTGTTGGCTGCCAGGCCGCCTTCGCGAGCAAGCCCGCTCCCACAAGTTTGACCGCGTCGCACCGCAGTCGTGGCCCGTTTAAGGGCACAGCACATCACATAATCACCCCGCGCGCACCAACGCAGACCACCGGTAAACCTCCGTAGCCGGCCTGTCTTTGCCAACCAAGCGGTTGTCTCACCGAACAAAGCGCGCCCTCCTCTGCCGGCCTAATTTCCACCTCACAGCAGCTCATACCCCGCTGATGAGGTACGCCATGCATCGACACTCTTCACCCCGATTGGCTGATTCTTCCTGGCTTCTGCAACGGCGCGATCTCGCACCTGAAGAGTCGGCTTATTGGTTGATTGAATGGGGAACCATGCAGCTGCTGCACCGACGGCAGGTCGCCAAGCGCACCCTGCCGCCGACGCGCTGACGCCCACCCGTAGGCCTGAACCAAAATAACGAGGAGCTCAAGATGGAATCTGCAATCGACACACATCTCAAATGCCCACGCACCCTGTCCCGCCGCGTGCCCGAGGAGTATCAACCGCCGTTCCCGATGTGGGTGGCGCGCGCTGACGAGCAGCTGCAACAAGTGGTGATGGCTTATCTGGGCGTGCAGTATCAAGGCGATGCCCAGCGCAAGGCTGCATTGCAGGCGATGCGTCACATCGTCGGCAGTTTCAGCCAGGCCGACGGCCCGCAGAACTACGATTTGACTCAGCACACCGACAGCAGCGGCTTTGATAATCTGATTGTGGTCGGGTACTGGAAAGACCCTGCCGCCCATTGCCGCTGGTTGCGTTCATCCCAGGTGAATGACTGGTGGAGTTCGCCGGATCGCCTGGGTGAAGGCCTGGGTTACTTCCGCGAAATCACCGCGCCGCGCGCCGAGCAGTTCGAGACGCTGTACGCCTTCCAGGAGAACCTGCCCGGGGTCGGCGCAGTGATGGATGCCACCAGTGGCGAGATCGAAGAGCACGGCTACTGGGGCTCGATGCGCGACCGTTTCCCCATCTCCCAGACCGACTGGATGAAGCCCACGAGCGAGCTGCAAGTGGTCGCGGGCGACCCCGCCAAGGGCGGACGCGTGGTGGTGCTGGGGCACGACAACCTCACACTGATACGTTCCGGCCAGGACTGGGCGGATGCCGAGGCAGAGGAACGCTCGCTCTACCTCGATGAAATTTTACCGACGTTGCAGGATGGCATGGACTTCCTGCGTGACAACGGCCAGCCGCTGGGCTGCTACAGCAACAGGTTCGTGCGCAATATCGACCTGGACGGCAACGTTCTCGACCTGAGCTACAACATCGGTCACTGGCGCTCAGTGGAGAAACTCGAGCGCTGGGCCGAATCCCACCCGACCCACCTGCGTATTTTCGTGACGTTCTTTCGCGTGGCCGCGGGCTTGAAGAAGTTGAGGCTGTACCACGAGGTGTCCGTGTCCGACGCCAAGAGCCAGGTCTTCGAGTACATCAACTGTCACGCGCAAACCGGGATGTTGCGCGACGCCCTGCCGCCCACAGCCTGAGCGCCCTCGGCGTTTAACCCCCAGCTTCTACCGCCTTGCCACCCTTCACGGGTGGCCCGGTCCCCTGTGCGAGGAATAAACGATGAATAAGATCCGCCTGCTGACCCTCTCCACCCTGTTGCCCGCCCTCCACGCGAACGCGGGTGAAGTCGCGCCTGGCGACTACGAGCAATATCCGGTCGGCGCCACTATCGGGGCGATTTATTACCAGCACGCCACTACGGACTCGGCTTACGCCAACGGCCACAAGGCCAGCTCTGACTTCAGGGTGACCTCCGACGTCGGCATCCTGCGTCTGCTCCATGTGTATGCACTCAGCGACACGGTCACCATCGACCCGCAATTTCTTTTGCCTTTCGGCCACGTCTCCGGCGCAGGTGACGCCTCGGCACTGGGCAGTACTCGCGGCGTAGGCGACTTGATCCTCACCGCGCCGGTGAAATGGCGGTTCAACGAAGCCCGCGACACCCTCAGTATCGCCCCCTATGTGTATGTGCCTTCGGGCACGTATGACAAGAACGATGCGCTCAACCTCGGGGAGAATCGCTGGAAATTCGAACTGCAGAGTGCCTACGTCAAGCACTTCACAGAGAAATGGGCGATGGACCTGGTCGGCGGAGCGACCTGGTATGGCGACAACACCGATTACGGTGCAAATGCCGACCGCCTGAAGCAGGACGTGTCCTACGCCGCGCAGATCATGGGCCGCTACATGCCGGAAGCCACCACCACCTTTGCTATTGGCTTTGGGCGTACCTGGGGAGGCGAGACAAACATCGAGCATGTCAATCAGGACAACGAGTTGGGCACCACCAACGTGCGTCTCACCGCCACCAAGTTCGTCACCCCCACCGACCAGGTGCAACTGCAATTGGGCAAAGACCTCTCGGTGGACAACGGCACCCGCGAAGACTTCCGCATGAACCTGCGTTACGCGCACATTTTTTAACGCCAGAAACTGCGAACGCGCGCCCCTGGCGCCAGGGTGTCCCGCTCAGCCAAGTCGATGTCTTTCTCAACCAAGCCACCGGCTGGATGCGCGGACTATCTTGAGCCCCAGGCCCGCTGATAGTGAGCATGCAGTGCTCTTAGGCCATTTACGATAAGGACAGCCAACCATGGCAATCGCTCGCCCCACCCTTGAACAGCTATTGGCTATTTCGAGCAGCCTGCACATGCAGCTCGATGCGCAGCAAGCCGATGAATACCTGGCGCTTATGCAGGCAAGCTTCGATGCCTATGACCTGGTTGACGAGCTGCCAGACTTCATCCCGCCGGTGCGTTATGAACGCAGCTCGGGCTATCGCCCCTCGGCCGCACACAACCCGCTCAACGCCTGGTACTTCCGCACCGAAGTCAACGGTGCACGCGAAGGCAAGCTGGCCGGTAAAACGGTCGCCCTCAAGGACAATATTTCACTGGCTGGCGTGCCCATGATGAATGGTGCCAAGCCGCTTGAGGGCTTCGTCCCCGCCTTCGATGCCACGGTTGTCACGCGTTTGCTGGATGCCGGCGCGACCATTCTGGGCAAGGCAACGTGTGAACACTACTGCCTGTCCGGCGGCAGCCACACCTCCGATCCTGCACCGGTGCACAACCCCTATCGCCAGGGGTTTGCCTCGGGTGGCTCGTCTTCCGGCAGCGCAGCACTGGTTGCCGCCGGCGAGGTCGACCTGGCCGTCGGCGGTGACCAGGGCGGGTCAATCCGCATTCCTTCCGCCTTCTGCGGCACTTACGGCATGAAGCCGACCCACGGCCTGGTGCCCTACACCGGCATCATGGCCATCGAAGCGACTATCGATCACGCCGGCCCCATTACCGCAAACGTGCGTGACAACGCCTTGATGCTGGAAGTGATGGCCGGCGCCGATGGGCTCGATCCGCGACAAGCCGCGCCACAGGTCGACGCTTACAGCGATTACCTGGAGCGCGGTGTCAGCGGACTGAGGATCGGCATCCTGCGCGAAGGTTTTGAACTGGCCAACCAGGACCCACGTGTGGCCGCGTGCGTACGTCAAGCCATTGCAGCGTTTTCGCGGCTGGGCGCGCAGGTCGAGGAGGTGTCGGTGCCTGAGCACAGCATTGCCGGTTCGCTGTGGCACCCCATCGGCTGTGAAGGCTTGATGATGCAGATGATGCACGGCAATGGGGCCGGTTTTAACTGGCAAGGGCTGTATGACCTCGGGTTGCTGGACCAGCAAGCCGGATGGCGCGATCAAGCCAATGACCTGTCCGCCTCTCTCAAGCTGTGCATGTTCGTCGGGCAGTACGGTCTGGAACGCTACAACGGACGTTTCTACGCCAAGGCACAAAACCTCAGGCGCGTGGCACGTGCCGGGTATGACGCCGCGTTGGCGCGGTATGACCTGCTGGTGATGCCCACCGTGCCGATCATCGCCCAGCCCCACCCGCGGCCGGGTTGCTCGGTTACCGAGTACGTGGCCCGTGCACTGGAAATGATCGGCAATGCCTCTGCCCAGGACATCACCGGGCATCCGGCCATGTCGATTCCCTGTGGTCTGGTAGACGGTCTACCTATCGGACTGATGCTGGTCGGCAAGCACTATGCCGAAGGCACGATTTACCAGGCAGCCGCAGCGTTCGAGGCGTCGGTTGACTGGAAAAACTGTTAGCCGGTAATCCCGCGCAGCGCAAAAAGAACAAGCCGCCAGGCGCTGCCCAGAAGCTCAACGATGAGGAGTCAACTTATGAGCGCACACGAAGCAACCACATCAACACCGGGCGAACGCGCGCAAGCGCTACTGCAGGTGCTCAAGCAGAAGGATCTGATTCCCGACGGTTACATCGAACACATGACACAGCTGATGGCGCACCAATGGAGCCCGGAGAACGGGGCTCGGGTGGTGGCCAAGGCCTGGGTAGACCCGCAGTTTCGCGAACTGCTGCTCAAAGACGGCACCGCGGCGTGCGCCCAATTTGGCTATACCGGCCCGCAGGGTGAATACATTGTTGCGCTGCCAGACACGCCCAGCGTGAAAAACGTGATTGTGTGCAGCCTGTGCTCCTGCACCAACTGGCCTGTCCTGGGCTTGCCGCCGGAGTGGTACAAGGGCTTCGAGTTCCGCGCCCGACTGGTGCGCGAAGGGCGCACCGTACTGCGGGAGCTGGGCACCGAGCTGCCGGCCGACGTCATCGTCAAGGTCTGGGACACCAGCGCCGAAACCCGCTATCTGGTGCTGCCTGTACGGCCCAAGGGCAGCGAATCGATGGATGAAGAGGCCCTGCGAAAACTGATCACCAAGGATGTCCTTATCGGCGTGGCGCTGCCTTACGTGGCGTAACCGGTGCCCTTTGTTTTTTGCATTTTTCAGAGGTATTCACAATGGATGGCTTTCACGATCTCGGCGGGTTTCAAGGCTTTGGCAAAGTCCCTCACACCATCAACAGCCTGAGCTACCAACCCGTGTTCAAACAGGACTGGGAGCACCTGGCCTACAGCCTGATGTTTGTCGGCGCCGATCACTTGAAAAAGTTCAGCGTGGACGAAGTGCGCCATGCCGTGGAGCGCCTGGATGTGCGCCAACATGTCGGCACCCAATACTACGAACGCTATGTCATCGCGACCGCCACCCTGCTGGTCGAAACCGGTGTGATCACCCAGGCGGAACTCGATCAGGCCCTGGGGTCGCACTTCAAGCTGGCGAACCCCGCGCATGCCAACGGGCGCCCAGCGATCACCGGCCGCGCGCCCTTTGAGGTTGGCGACCGCGTGGTGGTGCGAGACGAGTATGTGGCCGGGCATACCCGCATGCCGGCCTACGTGCGCGGCAAAGAAGGCGTGGTTGTGCACCGCACCGCGCAAAAGTGGCCGTTCCCTGACGCTATCGGCCACGGTGATCTGAGCGCGGCGCATCAGCCGACCTACCACGTCGAGTTTCGCGTGAAAGATCTCTGGGGCGACGCAGCAGATGAGGGTTTCGTGGTGGTCGACCTGTTCGAAAGCTACCTGGACCACGCCGATAGCACGGTGAACGCATGATGGACGGCGCCCTGACAGGCCGACTGCCGGTGACGGTGCTTTCCGGCTTCCTCGGCGCCGGCAAAACTACCCTGCTCAACCATATCCTGCGCAATCGTGACGGCCTGCGCGTGGCGGTCATCGTCAATGATATGAGTGAGGTCAACATCGATGCCGAGCAGGTGCAGCGCGACGTGGCGCTGCACCGGGGTCGCGATGAGTTGATCGAGATGAGCAATGGCTGCATCTGCTGCACGCTGCGCGCCGATTTGCTCGAGCAGATCAGCGCCCTGGCGCGCCAGCAACGTTTCGACTACTTGCTGATTGAGTCCACGGGGATCTCCGAGCCGATGCCGGTAGCCGAGACGTTCGCCTTCCTCGACGCGCAGGGCTTCAGCCTCAGCGAACTGGCGCGGCTCGACACCTTGGTGACGGTGGTCGATGGCAGTCGCTTTGAAGCATTGCTCCAATCGCCGGGCATCGTGGCCCGCGACGACGCACCCACGCGCCATCTGACCGACCTGCTGATCGAGCAAGTGGAATACGCCAACGTCATTCTCGTCAACAAACTGGACCTGATCGACGAGCCCGGCTACCAGGCCGTGCACGCGATCCTCGCCGGCCTTAACCCGAGCGCGCGGATCATCCCGATGGCTCAGGGTAACGTGGAGTTATCCGCCATCCTCGGTACCCAACTGTTTGATTTGCCCAGCCTTGCGGCCTCGCCCGGCTGGATGAAAAAAATGCAGGCCGACGACGCGCCGGCCTCTGAATCGGACACCTATGGCGTGACCTCCTGGGTGTACCGCGAGCGTGCCCCGTTTCACCCACAGCGATTACTCGATTTTCTCCAGCAGCCCTGGCAAAACGGGCGCCTGTTGCGCAGCAAAGGTTACTTCTGGCTCGCCAGCAGGCACTTGGAAACCGGCCTGCTGGTGCAAAGCGGCAGGCAGTTCCAGTGGGACTACGTCGGGCACTGGTGGAACTTCATCGAGCAGTCGCAATGGCCGCAGGATGAATATCGGTTGCAGAGCATCATGGCCAAGTGGGACAGCATTGTCGGCGATTGCCGGCAGGAGCTGGTCTTTATCGGCCAGGACCTGGACACCCAAGCGCTGCAGCGCGCACTCGACAATTGCCTGCTGAGCGCTCAGGAAATCGCCGCCGGCCCCTCGGCCTGGCGAGCCCTGCCGGGGGCAGCAATCTTTGACTCCCAGGCCTTATCGGCGCCGTTGTCGTCCGTGCAGGCTGACCCTATTTGACCGAGGTAGAGGTGCCCCCATGCTTTTTTTCAGCCGAACCACCCGCTGCGTATTGGCGCCGCTCGCCGACCGACTGGAGCAGCCTGACCAGCCAGGCACACCGCTGTCGTCAAGCCACCCGTTGTTACGCCGCATCCTGGCAAGCGTCGAACAACTGCTGCAAGAACGACGAACCCTCAAGGAGCAGGCCCGCGCACAGACGTTGGAGATCCGCCAACTGGAAGAGCGCCTGGCCCGCCGTGACCAGCTGGTGCGGCAGTGGGAGGCGCGCTGGGCCCTGATCACACAGGGTGCAGGTGAACGGTTCTGGGAGCTGGAACTGGATGGCGTCGCCGCCCTCGCACCGGGTGCTGCGATGACGTGGACGGGGTCTGCGTCGAACCTGGCCCAGGCGATTGACCAATTTGGCGGCTGGAGCGAACAACTGCACCCGGATGACCAGCCCGCGCATCGGGCGGCGCTCGCCCGGCACCTTGCCGATCGCAGCGGGCGTACAGCCTTTGCGCTCGACGTGCGGATGAAGTCGGCATTCGGCAATGACTATCGCTGGTGCCGGATCAGCGGAGCCGCCCGACGCGATGCGCAGGGCACAGCGCTTGCCATGGGGGGAACCGTGCGTGACATTCATGAACAGTACCTGCACCACGAGGCGCTCGAACTGGCGGCCACACGTTTCGACATTTCCCGAGAAATGCTGCACGACGGGCTCTGGGATATCGAGGTGGCGGCCGGCGACCCGGCGAACCCGAACAATACTATTTGGTGGTCTTCGCAGATGCGCCGGCTGCTGGGCTGCAACACGGTGGAAGAGTTCCCCAACACCCTGGAAAGTTGGACCTCGCGCTTGCATCCCGAGGATAGCGCACGGGCCATCGGTGCGTTCGTCGCCCATGTGGACGACCGCAGCGGCAAGACCCCATTCGATGTGGTGTATCGACTCAAACACACCAATGGCACTTACCGTTGGTTTCGCGGCCGGGGGCAAACCCGCCGCGCGCCGGACGGCTCGCCGCAACGGGTGGTGGGTGCCATCACCGATATCCATGCCCACCATGAAGAAAGTGCGATGCGCGAGGCGCAGGCGCAACAACACCAGGTGATGCAGGAAACCCTCACCAAGCTGACGCAGATTGTCGCCACGATCCAGGGCATTGCCAGCCAGACCAACCTGTTGGCATTGAATGCCGCCATTGAAGCGGCGCGAGCTGGCGAAGCCGGTCGCGGGTTTGCGGTGGTTGCCGATGAAGTGCGTAAGCTGGCCACGCGGACCAGCCACGCGACCCAGCAAGCGGCCCAGATGATGGACCACTAGCGACATCCAGGCACCCGCGCAGCCTGCGTGGGCACAGCACAAATTCCAACAATAATAATCAGGTACGTTATGCGCGATTACGACTCAGCAGTCTCTTCCTTCGATTATCTACACCTGGCTGCCCAGGACTTGCACGGCGAACTCGGCGCCTTGAATGCCTGCATTGAATGCTGCGACCGGCACGCCCATGGCAATGCCGTGGCGTTGTATTGCGAAACGCGCGATGGCCGCGCCACGCAGTACACCTTCAGCGAACTGCAGGCGCACGCGGCGCGCTTCGGCAACTTCCTGCGAGCCCATGGCGTGCAGCCGGGGGATCGGGTCGCCGGCCTGATGCCACGCACGGTTGAACTGGTGATCGCCATCCTGGGAACCTGGCGCATCGGGGCGGTCTACCAACCGCTCTTTACCGCATTCGGTCCCAAGGCCATTGAACAGCGACTGGACTGTTCCAAGGCGCGCTGGATCGTGACCGACGCCTACAACCGTCCCAAGCTGGACGAGCTTCTCGACTGCCCCCACGTCATCGTGGCCGACGCCAACCCACAGCGCCCCAGCGACTACGCGTTTTGGGATGTGCTGGAGCATCAACAACCCGACTGCACACCTGAGCTGCTGGACGCCCGTGCGCCGTTCCTGCTGATGTGCACCTCGGGCACCACAGGGCCGGCCAAGCCGCTGGAGGTGCCTTTGAGCGCCATCCTTGCCTTCAAAAGTTATATGCGCGATTCAATCGACCTGCGCGAAGACGACCGTTTCTGGAACCTCGCCGACCCCGGCTGGGCCTATGGCTTGTATTACGCAGTGACCGGGCCACTGGCATGCGGCCGGGCCACGCTGTTCCATGACGGCCCTTTCACCGTGCAAAGCACCAGCCGGATTATCGCCAAGTACGGGATCAGCAACCTGGCCGGCTCACCTACGGCCTTTCGCCTGCTGATTGATGCCGGGGCCGAGTTCGCCGACGCCGTGCGTGGCCAACTGCGTATCGTCAGCAGCGCCGGCGAACCGCTCAACCCGCAAGTCATCCGTTGGTTCGCCGAACAGCTCGGCGTGGTCATTCACGACCATTACGGCCAAACCGAAATCGGCATGGTGCTGTGCAATCACCATGGGTTACGCCATCAGGTACGTGAGGGTTCTGCCGGTTATGCGGTGCCGGGGTGCCGGATTGTCGTGCTGGACGATGCGCAACGGGAATTACCGACAGGCCAGCCGGGCGTCCTGGCGGTGGATCGTGAGCGCTCGCCCCTGTGCTGGTTCAACGGCTACCTTCACATGCCCACCAAGGCGTTTGTGGGCCGTTACTACTTGAGCGGCGATATCGTGGAGCTCAATGAGGACGGCAGTATCAGCTTTGTCGGCCGTAACGACGATGTGATCACCACGTCCGGCTACCGCGTGGGGCCTTTCGATGTAGAGAGCGCGCTTATCGAACATCCGGCGGTGGTCGAAACCGCGGTGATCGGCAAGCCCGACCCGCAACGTACCGAGCTGATCAAAGCGTTTGTCGTGCTCAACCGTGAGTACCTGCCCAGTGTCGAGTTGGCGGAAGTCTTGCGCCTGCATGTCCGACAGCGCCTGGCTGCGCATGCATACCCACGGGAAATCGAGTTCGTAGAGCAACTGCCCAAGACCCCCAGTGGCAAGTTGCAGCGGTTCATCCTGCGCAACCAGGAAATTGCCAAGCAGCAGGCACTCGACACATGAGGACGGCTCCCGCGCTCAGCCGCTCGGAGTTCCAGCGCAGAGCCCTGGAGCTGTTCAAGGAGCGTAGTTTCAGCCAGGTCAGCATGCGCGAATTGGCCGCGCATGTTGGCATCAGCCCGGGTGCGATTTATCACCATGTGGAGAGCAAGGAAGCCATGTTGTATGAGTGGCTGATAGAGCTGTATCAGGCGCTGTTGTCGCACGTCGATTGGATCAACACCCGTAGATTGACGCCTGCGCAACGCCTGGCAAAACTCATCGAAGGCCATCTTCAATTGCATGAACAGATGACCGGGCACTTCAAGTTGGCGGTCATGGACGCCAACTGCCTGGGCGCCCCGATGCAGGCGAGCGTTGAGCGATTGAGGCTAGCCTATGAGTCGCAACTCATGAAGGTGGTCGGCCAGCAGGGCCATCAGCCCGGCGGGCCGTTGCGTGAGGGCGCGCTCACGGCGATTCTGCCCGTGCTGAACAGCCTGCCCACATGGCTGAGCCCGACGATTAATCACTGTCAGCGTCGGCTTATTACAAAGACCATCGCCGATGCGGTCATAAAGGCCATTAATTCCCTACCTTGAGTGCCGCAGCCCAGCTCTGAAATGGCAACAGCAATGCAAAGCCAGGTATTTTGGGGATCCGTATAGCCTCTAAACGGCGCTTGCAGGCCCAATAGCCTCCTACACGCCTATCGCCTTGGCCAAGGCGCTTAGTCGCTCCTTCTCATGCTGCAGTGTCAGTGTTGCATGCGCGCGTGTGATGAGTTGGTCCGCCTGCCTAAGGCACGCCGTTTTGAACAGAACAGGGTTTATTTCGGCAAGGCTGATAAGGGCTTTCAACAGGCGAGCATCCACTTCGAACACACCTGCACCGTCTCTGCTGATCGGGGCGAAGAAATCCTCAAACAGATCATCGACGTTCAGCCCTCGAACAAATACCTGCTCACACTGCTGATCTGTCTGTCGGCCAGACCCGCCGGGCTTACCCCAGCATGTCAACGTTCTCACTCCCCGGCCAATCACATCAATAGCGGTACCTGGATCGTTGACGGCAGGTGACAACGCGCGCGAAGCGATTTCAGAGAGGACGCAGAGCCCGAAACGGGGATCGTGTTCGAATGTGCGACGGTTACCGATGGTCAGCGTAGACAGGATCTTTTCCCTGGTGGCCTGTGTGCCATCGTCTTGCCTGGTGCCCAGGCTGACCACGTGCAACAGTGGCATGCCTTCGTGTACGAAGGTTCCCGGCACCACCTCCAGGTAAATATGCGTGCAGTCGTGCTGCGCGATAGCGCCCAAGGTCAACACGTCGATATGCTGCACATAGCCCGTCTGCTCACTTTCGATGGTCATTGCGCCGGGGGCCAGAGCGTGATCGGTCGGGTAGGCTGCAGCGCCGAGGCAGGGCCATTGGGCGCGTTGTCTGATGGCCGCCATGGCCGCTTTTTCGACGCGGTCGATGGTTTCACCTACCCTGCCGAGCTTGGACAAATGGTCGATCCACCGCAGCAGGGTGTAGACCACCAGTACAACCACGGCGATGGTCACCGCGAACAGCAGCACGCGACCCTGCGCGCCGTAGGCGCCGGTGCTCAGGGCAATGATGCCTACCAGGCTGAAAAGAAATGAGCCAATGAACGTAGCGAGGGCGTTTTGCGTCGTAGTGTCTTCCATCACCAAAGTGGTGGCTCGCGGGGTCACACCACTACTTGCGGCACCGTACGCGGTGACCATCGTGCTCAACGAAAAGGTCGTGACGGCCAGCATGCTGGACGCAATGATGCCCAGAATCTTGTCCACCGCATCTGCACCGATGCGCGTGGGCAGGGACTCGGGAACGAAGTCTTTGAACACAACGGCAAGCAGTGCCGTAGCGACCCCTAGAAGCGAGAACAAGGAGGCTCTGAACCACAATCGCTTAGTGAGACGATGGGTTGCCCAGCGCAAACGGTCGATCATGTGGTGCCCTCGGTGACTGCGTCGATTTGAACGGAGTGTACATGGCTGTCGATACTGGCTAAGTTGAATTAATCCTGGCCATCTCAAAAATGGAACACTGCCCATGTTCGACCTCAACGAACTCTTCCTCTACGCCAAGGTGGTCGAGCACGGCGGCTTTGCGGCGGCGGGCCGTGCGCTGAACCTGCCCAAATCGACCTTGAGCCGCAGAGTCAGCCAGCTTGAAGCCAGGCTGGGGGCGCGGCTGATACAACGTTCGACGCGCCAGTTCCAGGTCACCGATATCGGCCAGGCCTATTATCGCCATTGCGTGGCGATGATTAGCGAGGCCGAGTCAGCCGAAGATGTGATTGCCTTCAACAAATCAGAGCCGCGCGGCGTGGTCCGCTTGAGTTGCACCACTGCGCTGCTCAACTACTGGGTGGCGCCGATGCTCGCCCAATTCATGGCGCAATGCGCCAGCGTCGAACTGAACGTGAAAAGCTTCAACCGCAAGGTCGACATCATCAGCGAAGGCTATGACATGGCCTTGAACCTGTGTTTCCCACCGCTGGAAAGCAGTGAGCTGGTCATGAAGGTACTGGCTAAAAGTCCTCAGGTGCTGGTGGCGAGCGCGGCTTTTTTGCAGGACACTCCCCTGCCCTTGTTACCGGCTGACCTTGGCGGGCTGGCGACTATCCACTGGGGCAACCCGTTGCTTCAGTACCTGTGGGACCTGACCGGGTCGGACGGCGCGACGGCCCAGGTCGCGCACACGCCACGCCTGGTCAGTGATGACATGTCGACCCTGAAAAACGCGGCACTGGCCGGCGTGGGCATCGCCAACCTGCCGCAGGTCGTGGTGAAAGACGAACTGGCCGATGGCCGCCTGATTGCCGTATTGCCTGAATGGCAACCCGCTGAAGGCGTGATCACCGCCGTGTTCCCCTCCAGGCGTGGGCTCATGCCGTCAGTGCGGTCCTTGATCGACTTTCTGGGCGAGGCGTTTGAGGCGCCGTGATGCGCCCTCGCGTTGCTGGGAAAGTTCTTTGCACCCTCAGCAACAGTCTTTTGTCATCAATCACATTGATAGCTCCCTAACAAACCCCCCATGCTAGAGGGCTGACTCCGCGCTTATATCATTCCGAATGATAGTTACCTTTGCTTCATTCGATTCGTGACCTAGCACCTCCCCGCGCATGATCCGCCCATCTCAAATACATTGGCGGATGCACCTCATGGAACAGTCACTCAAACATTTGCGCTTCCCCTTGGCGATCTTGGCCGTGGTGGTGATGAGCGCGTGCGGCAAGTCCCCGGAACAAGCGGCCGCCATGCCTCCTGCCAAGGTCAGTGTGGCCAAGGTGTTGGAACAACCGGTCAACGAATGGGACGAGTTCACCGGGCGCCTTGAAGCGCCGGAAACCGTGCAGATTCGTCCGCGAGTGTCCGGCCAGATTGACCAGGTGGCGTTCACCGAAGGCGCGCTGGTGAAGAAAGGCGACCTGCTGTTCCAGATCGACCCTCGCCCGTTCCAGGCCGAAGTGCGCCGCCTCGAAGCCCAGCTTGCACAGACGAAAGCCGCCGCCACCCGCAGTGAAAACGAAGCGCAACGTGGCGAGCGCCTGCGCCAGAGCAATGCGATCTCCGCCGAACTGGCTGACTCGCGCACCACCGCCGCCCAAGAAGCCCGCGCCGCCATGGCCGGGATCCAGGCGCAGTTGGACCTGGCCAAGCTGAACCTGAGCTTCACCCGCGTGACCTCGCCCATCAGTGGCCGCGTCAGCCGTGCCGAAATCACCGCCGGCAACCTGGTGACCGCCGATACCACGGCGCTCACCAGCGTGGTGTCCACCGACAAGGTCTACGCCTACTTCGACGCCGATGAGCGCGTGTTCCTCAAGTACACCGAACTGGCCCGTGAAGGCCGGCGTGGCGCAACGACCCCTGTGTACCTGGGCCTGTCCAACGAAACCGGCAACCCCCACCTGGGCCAGATGAACTTCGTCGACAACCAGGTCAACCCGGCCACTGGCACCATCCGTGGCCGTGCGGTGTTCGATAACAGCAAGGGCGAATACACCCCTGGCCTGTATGCACGCTTGAAGCTGGTCGGCAGCGGCACCTATTCGGCTGTGTTGATCAATGACGAAGCGGTCGGCACCGACCTGGGCAAGAAGTTCGTGCTGGTGATGGACGGCGACAAGCCGGCTTATCGCGCGGTGGAACTGGGGCCGAAAATCGAAGGTTTGCGCATCGTGCGCAGCGGCCTGACCAAGGACGACACCGTGATCGTCAAGGGCCTGCAACGCGTGCGCCCTGGCTCACCGGTGGCGCCGGAAACCATCCCGATGGCCAGCAAGGAAACCCTCGCCGCCTTGGCCCAACAACGACAAGCGCTTGAAGCCAGCAACCTGGAGCAAGTGGCGCCGGAAAAACCCGCGCCCAAGCTCGCAAGCGTCGCGACTCCACGCGGTTAAGGGATACGACTCAAGATGAATTTTTCCAAGTTCTTCATTTCACGGCCGATCTTCGCAGCGGTGCTGTCGCTGTTGATCCTGATCGCCGGTGCCATTTCGCTGTTCCAACTGCCGATCAGCGAATACCCGGAAGTGGTGCCGCCGACCGTGGTGGTGCGCGCCAACTTCCCGGGCGCCAACCCCAAAGTCATCGGTGAAACCGTGGCGGCGCCGTTGGAGCAAGCCATCACTGGCGTCGAGAACATGCTGTATATGTCTTCGCAGTCCACTGCCGACGGCAAGCTGACCCTGACCATCACCTTCGCCCTGGGCACCGACCTGGACAACGCGCAGGTGCAGGTGCAAAACCGTGTGACGCGCACCCAGCCCAAGCTGCCAGAGGAAGTGACGCGCATCGGTATTACCGTGGACAAGGCCTCCCCAGACCTGACCATGGTGGTGCACTTGACCTCCCCGGATCAGCGTTACGACATGCTGTACCTGTCTAACTACGCGATCCTCAATATCAAGGATGAACTGGCACGCCTGGGCGGCGTCGGTGACGTGCAGTTGTTCGGCATGGGCGATTACTCCTTGCGCGTGTGGCTCGATCCGAACAAAACCGCTTCGCGCAACCTGACGGCGACCGATGTGGTCACGGCAATCCGCGAGCAGAACCGCCAGGTGGCAGCCGGTGCCCTGGGCGCCCAGCCTGCGCCGAGTGACACCAGCTTCCAGTTGTCGGTCAATACCCAGGGCCGCCTGGTCACTGAAGAAGAGTTCGAGAACATCGTGATTCGCGCAGGCGCCAACGGTGAAATCACGCGCCTCAAAGACATCGCCAGGGTCGAACTGGGCTCCAGCCAATACGCGCTGCGCTCGCTGATCGATAACCAGCCCGCTGTCGCGATTCCGATTTTCCAGCGCCCAGGCTCTAATGCCATCGACATCTCCAACGATGTGCGCAGCAAGATGGCCGAGCTGAAGAAGAGCTTTCCGGCGGGCATGGATTACCGCATCGCCTATGACCCAACCATCTTCGTACGCGGTTCCATCGAAGCGGTGGTGCATACGCTGTTTGAAGCACTGATCCTCGTGGTGCTGGTGGTGATCCTGTTCCTGCAGACCTGGCGCGCCTCGATCATCCCCTTGGTGGCGGTGCCGGTATCGTTGATCGGTACGTTTGCGGTGATGCACCTGTTCGGGTTCTCACTCAACGCGCTGTCATTGTTTGGCCTGGTACTGGCCATCGGTATCGTGGTGGACGACGCCATCGTGGTGGTGGAGAACGTCGAGCGCAATATCGAGCTGGGCCTTGAGCCCTTCCCGGCGACCGAAAAGGCGATGAGTGAAGTGACCGGCCCCATCATCGCTACGGCGCTGGTGCTGTGTGCGGTGTTCATTCCGGCCGCCTTTATCAGTGGCTTGACCGGGCAGTTCTACAAGCAGTTCGCCTTGACCATCGCGATCTCAACCGTGATCTCGGCATTCAACTCCCTGACCCTGTCCCCTGCCCTGGCCGCTGTGTTGCTGCGCGGTCACGACGCACCGAAGGACCGTTTTTCCAAGTTCCTCGACAAGGTCTTCGGTGGCTGGCTGTTCCGTCCCTTCAACCGCTTTTTCGAAAAAGCCAGCCATGGCTACGTAGGCACCGTGCGCCGAGTGATTCGCGGCAGCGGTATTGCGTTGTTCGTCTACGCAGGTTTGATGGTGCTGACGTTCTTCGGGTTTGCCCACACGCCGACCGGTTTCGTACCGGCCCAGGACAAGCAATACCTGGTGGCCTTCGCCCAATTGCCCGACGCCGCAAGCCTGGACCGCACCGAAAACGTGATGAAGCGCATGTCGGAGATCGCCCTGAAACAACCCGGCGTGGAAGCTGCGATCGCCTTCCCGGGCCTGTCAATCAACGGGTTCACCAACAGCCCGAACAGCGGCATCGTGTTCGTGACCTTGAAGCCCTTCGATGAGCGTAAAGACCCGAGCATGTCGGCCGGTGCGATTGCCGGTGCACTGAACGGCCAATACGCCAATATCGAAGAAGCCTACATGGCGATCTTTCCGCCGCCGCCGGTACAAGGCCTGGGCACCATCGGTGGCTTCCGCCTGCAGATCGAAGACCGTGGCAACCTCGGCTATGACGAGCTGTACAAAGAAGTGCAGAACGTCATCGCCAAGAGCCACGGCGTGCCTGAGCTGTTCGGCCTGTTTACCAGCTACACGGTGAACGTGCCGCAAGTGGACGCGGCCATCGACCGCGAAAAGGCCAAGACCCACGGCGTGGCGATCAGTGACATCTTCGACACCCTGCAGGTCTACCTGGGCTCGTTGTATGCCAACGACTTCAACCGCTTCGGGCGCACCTATCAGGTCAACGTGCAGGCTGAGCAACAGTTCCGCCAGGACGCCGACCAGATCGGCCAACTGAAAGTGCGCAATAACAGAGGCGAGATGATCCCCCTGGCGACCTTTATCAAGGTCAGCGACACCTCGGGCCCGGACCGCGTGATGCACTACAACGGCTTCATCACCGCAGAAATCAACGGCAACGCAGCGCCGGGCTACAGCTCTGGCCAAGCCCAGGCCGCGATTGAAAAACTGCTTAAAGATGAACTGCCCAACGGCATGACCTACGAGTGGACCGACCTGACCTATCA
This sequence comes from Pseudomonas sp. FJ2-5-13, assembly GCF_029201605.1. Classification (NCBI taxonomy): domain Bacteria; kingdom Pseudomonadati; phylum Pseudomonadota; class Gammaproteobacteria; order Pseudomonadales; family Pseudomonadaceae; genus Pseudomonas; species Pseudomonas sp. FJ2-5-13. The sequence continues at coordinate 2,819,498 of NZ_CP104045.1, read as the reverse complement.
GCAAATCCTCTCGGGCAATACCGCGCTGTTTGTGTTCCCGCTTTGCGTACTGCTGGCGTTCCTGGTGCTCGCCGCCCAATACGAAAGCTGGAGCCTGCCACTGGCGGTGATCCTGATCGTACCGATGACGCTGCTGTCGGCCATTACCGGGGTGATCATCTCGGGCGGCGACAACAATATCTTCACCCAGATCGGCCTGATCGTACTGGTGGGCCTGGCGTGCAAGAACGCGATCCTGATCGTCGAATTCGCCAAGGATAAACAGCAGGAAGGCCTCGACCCGCTCGCCGCGGTACTGGAAGCCTGCCGCCTGCGTCTGCGGCCGATCCTGATGACTTCGTTCGCATTCATCATGGGTGTGGTGCCACTGGTGCTTTCCAGCGGTGCCGGCGCCGAGATGCGCCATGCCATGGGCGTGGCGGTGTTCTCCGGGATGATCGGTGTGACCTTCTTCGGTCTGTTGCTGACGCCAGTGTTCTACGTACTGATCCGTCGCTATGTCGAGCGCAGTGAAGCGCGCAAAGCGGCCAAGGCCTTGAAGCTGGAGACACAGCAATGAGTGTGAAAATATTCCTGCCGAGCCTGCTGGTGCTGGCGCTCGCCGCCTGTGCCGTAGGCCCGGACTACAAGACCCAGCCACTGGAGGCGGCCAACATCACGGCCGCCGCCGACACCAAGAGCTACGACCACGCCAAGTACGAAGGCATCTGGTGGCAGCAGTTCGACGACCCGACCCTCAACCAGTTGGTGTCCCAGTCCCTGAGCGGCAACCGTGATTTGCGCGTGGCCTTCGCCCGTCTGCGGGCGGCACGGGCCATCCGTGATGATGCGGCCAACGACATCATGCCGGTGGTCACCTCTCGCGCCAGCAGCGATGTGGGCAAGGGCCAGATTCCCGGTCAGACCACCAAACGCGTCAACAGCGAGCGCTACGACCTGGGCCTGGACATGGCCTGGGAAGTGGATTTGTTCGGGCGCATCCGCCGCAACCTGGAGGCCAGTGACGCCGACCAACAAGTGGCCGAAGCCGACCTGTACCAACTACAAGTCACCATGATCGCCGAACTGGTAGATGCCTACGGCCAACTGCGCGGTGCGCAACTGCGTGAGCGCATCGCCCTGGACAACCTGAAGAACCAGCAGGAATCGCGCACCATCACCGTCAGCCTGCGCGATGCCGGCGTGGGTGATCAGCTCGACGTCGAACGCGCCGACGCCCGCCTGGCAGCGGTTGAAGCCAGCGTGCCGCAACTGCAGGCCGAACAAGTGCGTGAGCGCAACCGCATCGCCACCCTCCTCGGCCAGCGCCCCGACAAGCTGAGCGTGGACCTGAGCCCCAAAGACCTGCCAGCGATTGCCAAGGCATTGCCAATTGGCGACCCGGGGCAACTGCTGCAACGGCGCCCGGACATCCTAAGCGCCGAACGCAAACTGGCCGCCGCCACCGCACGTATCGGCGTGGCCAAGGCCGACCTGTTCCCACGGGTGAGCCTCAGCGGTTTCCTCGGTTTCACCGCCGGGCGCGGTTCGCAGATCGGCTCGGCCGCCGCGAATGCCTGGTCCCTTGGCCCGAGCATCACCTGGGCCGCATTTGACCTGGGCAGCGTGCGCGCGCGTTTGCGCGGTGCGAATGCCGAAGCCGATGGCGCCTTGGCAACGTATGAACAGCAAGTGCTGCTGGCGCTGGAAGAGTCCGAGAACGCCTTCAGCGACTACGGCAAGCGCCAGCAACGTTTGGTCTCGCTGATCCGCCAAAGCGAATCCAGCCGCGCCGCCGCCGACCTCGCGGCGATCCGCTACCGCGAAGGCACCGTGGACTTCCTGGTCCTGCTCGACGCCCAACGCGAACGCCTGGCCGCCGAAGATTCCCAGGCCCAAGCCGAAGTGGATCTGTATCGCGGCATTGTGGCGATCTACAAGGCGTTGGGTGGAGGCTGGCAGCCGGATACGGTGGTCGCCAGCAACAAGTGAGGTAAAGAGCTCCTTTGGTTGGTCGCATCCAGCCAATTTTTAGCCCTGCGGTCCATTCGGTCGCGGGGCTTTTTTTGCAGCCGTTGCGGTCAATTTTCTATATTTGTAATCCGAATCTGAAAGAAACTTCCCAAATATTTAGATGAGCTAAATATCCCGTGCAGCACGTCGATAGCAGGGTGAACCGTTCATCCATTAAGGAGACGAGCATGGACATGAGAGTGGTAATGCCTAGTGTGCTTTCAAAGCAGACGGATGCTTTTGTAATTAAAAATCCAGAGAGAACGACGAATACGTTTACTGTTACCGAGGAAGCTCAGGCGGCTGAAGAGTTGCGAATATCGAAGCGAGCGCAGCTCACGGATTTAAAAACGTTTCTAAAAAACTATGATATGACGTCCATCAGCACGGATGAACTTAAGAAGGTAGGAAGACGACTATTCGAAAGCAACATTATCGATGAACAAGCATTTCTTATTTTCATCGCTGGCGACGGAGCGTCGGATGCCAACGGTAGGCAAACGAACACACATGTGAAATTCAATGCTATAGCGCTGTTCGACGAAAAACTGCAGGATTATCTGGCCTTTGTGGACAGCAACCCAGACGTAAGGCGCTCACAGGGCATTCCTGAATATATACAAGGCATGGTAGATGCTAATCGAGCGATTAACGCTCTATTATATTTCGCCCACTCTTCAAAAGACGATTTATCGGTGGAAGAGCATGCCTGACTGGGAAAAAGCAGTGTGCTACAGGTGTCGCGGCACACTGCTTTTCCTGTCACTTAACGCCCGTATCTGACGGTTCCTGAATAGGTTTTTGATACAGCCTCAGGATTATGCACCCTGACTCGATATGTACCGAAAGACCCCAGCCAAGAAACGCGAGGTGACAAAGGATTAGCCGCTACCTTTGTCCAAGCGGAGCCAACTTCGCGCTCAATAGAAATTTGAGGAGCCCGACCCGACCCACCGGTTGAAACCATGGCATCAATGTTCGCGCCAGAACAACCGTTGCTACCGGTTATCGTGAATGGGCCATGGGCGGTTATTTCACTATCCGGCTCGACTATTCCGCCAAAGCTTTCGGAAACACTCAAGCACAGTGCAGACGCTTGAGCAGACAGCAACATTAACGCAGCAAAGGGTAATGCAATTAAACTTCTCATAAGCTCACCATAAAGTCTGTCTCGAGAACTTAACGCATGAAGGTCACTATCACCCCTCCTCACTCATCAAATGCGATCCCTCACCGTTAAGAGTGCGATCCATCCAAACTGAAACCATTCATGATTTGGTGCCAGTCGCCGGGTAGGATCGTATGTAAAACCGTACTCGATTTTTTGCTCCGAATATGCCAGCCACTTCCTAAAAACAATAAGGATCGTTCTGTCATACTTAAGTCAAGGGCGCTGTCAGTTGCTTCCTAGTCCCGCACTCGGCTTACTTCTCAGGCGTTATTTCATTCAAAATCAAACTCCGATAATGCCCGGGATTCGATCCAGACCACTTACGAAACGCCTTATAAAACGAACTCGCATCGGCAAACCCCAACCGCGTGGCAATTTCGGCAAAGCTGATCTGCGGTTCAGCCAGCCACACAATCGCCAGTTCCTTGCGCACGCTGTCCTTGAGCCCCTGATAGGTCTGCCCCTCTTCCGCCAAGCGGCGGCGTAGGGTGGACGCAGAAATACACAACCTGGCGGCAAGCCCCTCGGTTTCCGGCCAGGTGTCGGGGGGCATCTGCCGAAGGTCGTGCTTGATGCGCGTGGCGAGGCTTTCGGGGTCGCGATATTTGACCAGAATGTTAGCCGGTGCATGGGCCAGGAACCGTTGGAGCTCCTGCGGGCTGCGCTTGATCGGCAGGTCCAGGCAATCGGCGGAAAAGATCATGCGGGTGCGGGGTCGATCAAAGCGCAGGTTGTCAGAGAACATCACCTGATAATCGTCACAGAAGTCCGGCTGCGCGCAACGCAGCTCAATGGCGAGAATCGGAATGCGCCGCCCCGCCAGCCAGCAGGCGACGCCGTGGACGATCATCCAGTAGGTAAAGTAGGTAAACGCACGCTTGGGCTCATCAGACTCGAGCAGGACAATTTCCGCCAGGCTCTGTTGGCGCACCAACTGGGCTGGCAGGTGCTCCAGCATCAGTGAGAGAAACCCCAAGCCGGTTTCCAGGCCCGCCGCCAGGCTGGGTTGCGCCATGGCGGCGCGACACAGGAACGCCAGGCTGCCGGACTTGAGCTTGCGCGGGTCCATGCCAAAGAACTCATCGTCCCTGCGCCGCGCCAGCAAACGCCACAGGCGTGCATAGGCCGTGGCCGCCACGCGAGCGTCGGGCTGCTCAAGCAACGCCGGGGCAATCCCGACTTTGCTCAATGCCTCAACGGTGGCGGCTCCCGGCGCGCAACTCTGCAACAACGCTTCGCGCACGAGGTGGATGGAGATGGTGTCTTTTTCCGACATGGGGCGTTGAGCTGTCCGGCTGCGGTCTGGTTGGCCTGCATCATAAGGGCGGTTGCGCTTCGCCACCACTGTTCAGCCCACGTTCAGCAAAGGTCAATATTTCTTGTTTAGCAATGAGTATCATTATGTTACAACTTAGCTCCCTAACTAGTTGCGCCCGGGTGCCCGATGCTCGTTCCTTTTTTAATCATGCTGCGCGAAGGCATTGAAGCGGCATTGATCGTTGGCATTATCGCCAGTTACCTGCAACAGACCGGGCGTGGCCAGTGGATGCCCGCAGTGTGGATCGGCGTGTTCCTTGCGGCGGCGCTGGCGCTGCTGGTGGGCGGCGGCCTGGAGTTGGTGAGTGCAGAATTCCCGCAAAAGCAGCAGGAATTGTTTGAAGGTGTCGTCGGGCTGGTCGCCGTGGGCATCCTCAGTTCCATGGTGTTCTGGATGCGCAAGGTGGCGCGCTCGATTAAGCACTCGCTGCATGAATCCCTCGACCATGCGCTGGCCGGCTCCAGGCATCAGGTGTTCGCGCTGATTGCCATGGTGTTTTTCGCCGTGGCCCGCGAAGGGCTGGAGACGGTGTTCTTCCTGTTGGCCGTGTTTCAGCAGAGTGAAGGCCCAGGCGCTCCGATAGGCGCCCTGCTCGGCCTGGTCCTGGCCATTGTCGTCGGCTTGCTGATTTATTCCGGCAGCATGCGCCTGAACCTCGGTGCATTTTTCCGCTGGACCGGCCTGTTCATCCTGGTGGTCGCCGCCGGCATTCTCGCCAACTCGGTGCAAGCCCTGCATGAAGCCGGCGTGTGGAATCACTGGCAAACCGTGCTGTTCGATTTCAGCGCCGCATTGCCCATGGACAGCCCACTCGGCTCGGTACTGGCCGGCATGTTCGGTTACCAGGAAGCACCGACCGTCAGCACCCTGGGCGCCTATCTGATTTACCTGGTGGTGGCCCTGGTGATGTTCTTCCTGCCCTCGGCCCCGACCCAGCCTGTTGCCAACACTTCTTCCGTTTCCAGCCAGTAAGGACCGTCTCTTGTCCAACCCAACCCCTCAATCGGCTCCGCCGTCACGCGCCCTGCGCTGGGGCGTGGCCGGCTCGGTGGTGGTGATGATCGCCGCCGGTGGCCTGTTCTACTACGCCTCGCAATTGGCCGCCGGCAAGCGCCAGGCCAACCACAATGAAATCGCGGTGACCATCCACGGCCACGCCTGCGAACCCAACGCCCTGACGGTACCGGCCGGGCATGCCAGCTTTCGCATCATCAACCGTTCCGACCGTGCGGTGGAGTGGGAAATCCTCGACGGCGTGCTGGTGGTCGAAGAGCGGGAAAACATTGCCCCAGGCCTGAGCCAGGTGATCAACGCCAACCTGCTGCCCGGCGACTACGCCATTACCTGTGGCCTGCTGAGCAACCCGCGCGGCACCTTGCATGTCACGCCCACCGCAGAGTCTGACGCCCAGGCCAAGGCCAAGCCGTCGATGGTGGCCTTTATCGGCCCGTTGTCGGAGTTTCGCGTGTACCTGAGCGGCCAAGGCGGTGCGCTGGTCAAGGCCGTGACGGCCCTGCAACAGGCCATCGCCGCCGGTGACCTGGCCCAGGCCCAGGCGCTGTATGTACCGGCGCGCGAGGCGTATCAGCGCTTGGCGCCGGCGTCCCAGCGCCTGGCCGAATTGGATAACGCGATCAATGCCCGTGCCGATTACTTTGAAAAGCGCGAGCAAGACCCCGCCTTCAGCGGCTTCCACCGCGTTGAATACGGCCTGTTCCAGCAACACAGCCTTGACGGCCTGGCGCCGGTTGCCCAACGCCTGGTCACCGACGTCGCGACGCTCAAGCAACAGTTACTGGCCCAGTCCCTGCCACCGGAGCAACTGGTGAGCATTGTGGTGCGCAACCTCAATAGCCTGGCGGACGTGCGGGCGGCGAGCGGTGAAGAAGAACGCTACAGCCACATCGACTTGAACGGCTTTGCCGCCAACCTGCAGGTCGCGCACAAAGTGGTCGACCTGATGCGCCCGTTGCTGGGCAAGTCCGCCGCCGACCTGCTCCCCACTATCGACAGCGCGCTCAACGCCTTCGACACCGAACTCAACGGGCTCAAGGTGAATGACCGCTACCCAACCTACGACAAGGTTACAGCCGATCAGCGCAAGCAGATCGCCGACAAGGCCAAGGCACTGGCCGTTGCACTCGATGGAATCGACCCCGCCCTTGGCCTTTCCGGCCTGCAGTGAAGACGACCGCATACATGAGTGATACACAACAGTTTGACCTCCAACGTCGCCGCGTCCTGTTGGGCATGGCGGCCACCGGCGCTGCGATTGCCGGCAGCAGCCTGAGCTGCCCGGCCATGGCGGCAGCCGCCGAGCAAGTCACCACCGCACCACGCAGTGACAAAACCCAGGACCACCAGGCGTTTTTCGGCAAGCACCAAAGCGGCATCGTCACCCCGCGCCCGGCCTGCGGCATGGTCGTGGCGTTCGATGTGCTGGCCAGCGACCGCGAGGACCTGGAACGCCTGTTCCGCACCCTCAACGAGCGCATCGCGTTCCTGATGACCGGCGGCACCGTGCCCCAGGTCGACCCGAAATTACCGCCTACCGATTCCGGCATCCTTGGCCCGGTGGTCACACCCGATAACCTGACCATCACCGTGTCGGTCGGCGAGTCATTGTTCGACGAACGCTTCGGCCTCGTGGCGGCCAAACCCAAGCGCCTGAGCCGCATGGTCGGTTTCCCCAACGACGCGCTGGAACCGGCGCAGTGCCACGGCGACCTGAGCCTGCAGTTCAGCTCCAACACGCCGGACACCAATATCCACGCCCTGCGCGACATCGTCAAAAACCTGCCCGACCTGCTGCTGGTGCGCTGGAAGCAGGAAGGCAGCGTGCCGCCCCAGGCACCGACCAAACCCGGTGAGCCGGCGCAGAGTGCGCGCAACTTCCTGGGCTTTCGCGATGGCTCGGCCAACCCCAATTCCAATGATGACAAGGCCATGGACCAGATCGTCTGGGTACAGCCTACCAGCGACGAACCGGCCTGGGCCGCCCATGGCAGTTACCAGGCCGTGCGCATCATCCGTAACTTTGTCGAGCGCTGGGATCGCACCCCGCTGCAAGAACAGGAAAGCATCATCGGCCGTGTCAAACCCACGGGTGCGCCCATGGACGGCCAGCATGAAACCCAGGTCCCGGACTACAGCAAGGACCCTGAAGGCAAGTTGACCAAGCTCGATGCCCACATCCGCCTGGCCAACCCTCGCACCCCGCAGACCCAGGCCAACCTGATCCTGCGACGGCCGTTCAACTACTCCAACGGCGTCAACAAAAACGGTCAACTGGACATGGGCTTGTTGTTCATCTGCTACCAGGCTGACCTGGAGAAAGGCTTTATCAGCGTGCAAACCCGGCTCAACGGCGAGCCGCTGGAGGAGTACCTCAAGCCCGTGGGTGGCGGGTATTTCTTCACGTTGCCCGGGGTCACCGGCCCTAAGGATTTCATCGGGCGCACGCTGCTCGCGGCAACGCACTCTCAAACGCCTGCCAAGACCTAAAACACACCAGAGCGGAATGTCTCCCATGAAGAAGTCGTCTATCGCGTTGTTGTTACTCAGCCTTTCGCCACTGGCAAGCTTCGCCGCTACTGCGCCGTTGGACCTGGTGGGCCCGGTGTCGGATTACAAGATCTACGTCACCGAAGAAATCGGCGAACTGGTCACCCAGACCCAGGCGTTCACCGACGCCATCAATAAGGGCGAGCTGGCCACGGCCAAGAAGCTCTATGCGCCGACTCGCGTGCACTATGAGTCCATCGAGCCGATCGCCGAGCTGTTCAGCGACCTCGACGCGTCCATCGACTCGCGTGTCGACGACCATGAAAAAGGCGTGACGGCCGAAGACTTCACCGGCTTTCACCGCATTGAATATGCGCTGTTCTCGCAGAACTCGACCCAGGGCCTGCAAGCGCTGACCGCCAAGCTCAACGCCGATGTGAATGACCTCAAGACCCGCGTCGATGGCCTGACTTTCCCGCCGGAGAAAGTCGTTGGTGGTGCCGCTGCGTTGCTCGAAGAAGTCGCGGCCACCAAGATCTCCGGTGAAGAAGACCGCTACAGCCATACCGACCTGTACGACTTCCAGGGCAACATCGACGGCGCGAAGAAAATCGTCGACCTGTTCCGTGGCCAGATCGGGCAGCAAGACCAGGCCTTCCTGGCCAAGGTCGACAAAAACTTTGCCAGCGTCGACAAGATCCTGGCCAAGTACAAAACCAAGGATGGCGGCTTTGAGACCTATGACAAGGTCAAGGACAACGACCGCAAGGCGTTGGTCGGCCCGGTCAACACCCTGGCCGAAGACCTCTCAACCCTGCGCGGCAAGCTGGGTTTGAACTAACTGCCGCCCACAAAAAAAACACCCAGTCCCTGTCGAAGGGCCTGGGTGTTTTTTTGCCGGCACGTTGCTCAGTTAGAGAATGCGGTACAGCAAGCGCTCGATCCGCACCCGGCTGACACGCCGCAGGAATTTGCCGACGGCGGGCGGGTAATCCACCAGCGTCTGCAATTGCTGGTAACCCTGGATACGCGTGGTGTGCTGGAAAATATTCGCAAGCTCGGCGCTTCGCGGCTCCAGCCATTGGCCTTGAGGGTCGTCGATCAGCAAGCCGTTTTCCAGGTCGAGGCGAAATGCCCGAGGGTTGAGGTTGTTGCCGGTGAGCAAGGTGTAGCGCTCATCCACCCACATGCCCTTGAGGTGGTAGGTGTTATCGCCGTCGCGCCATAAGTGCAGGTTCAACTGGCCGCTGTTGATCATCGGCTGATGCCGCTTGGCAAAGCGCCGCAGGCTGATCTCGTACAAGTACGGCAACGCCGCAATCACCTTGAAAGGCTCGGTGGGCGGAATGTAGAAGTCGTTGGCGGTCTTGTCGCCCACCACGATGTCGATCTTCACGCCGCGTGCCAGGGCGCGGTTGATCTCACGGGTCACCGGCAATGGCAGGTTGAAATACGGCGTGCAAATAGTCAGTTGCTGCTGGGCGCTGGCGATCAGTTCGAGGATCACTCGGCTCAACGGGTTGTTCTTGCCAACGCCCAGCAAGGGGCTGACCGACAGATGGCCATTGGGCAACTGCCCGGCTGTGGTGTCGTAGGTCGCATGCTTGAGACGGCTGCGCAGGTCGCCGATGTCGTTGCGCAGGCTGCGGGTGGTGGGCGGGTTCGGCAGGTCCAGGCGATGCACGGCCTTGGACGCCACCAGGCCGTGCTCCACCAGATGCTGCATCGAATCGGCCAAGGGTTGGCTATGGATCAGGTGGTAACGATCGAAGCGGTATTTGTCGAACTTGTGCAGGTACACGTTGTTCAGGCTGGCGCCGCTGTACAGCACGCTGTCATCGATCACGAAACCCTTGAGGTGCAACACGCCGAACAGCTCGCGGGTTTGCACCGGCACGCCGTACACCGGCACTTCGGTGGCGTGGCGCTGGGTCATCGCCTGGTACCAGGCGCTGTTGCCCGGTTGCTTGCCCGCGCCGATCAACCCGCGCTGGGCGCGCAGCCAATCCACCATCACCACGATGTCCAGTTCAGGCCGTGCGGCCTTGGCGGCGTGTAGGGCGTCGTAGATCTCCTGCCCCGCCTCGTCCTGCTGCAAGTACAAGGCAACGATGTAGATACGCCGCGTGGCCTGGGCGATTTTCTCCAGCAGGCAGCGACGATAGGCGTCGGCGCTGGGCAGCACCTCAAGGGCCTCGGTGGACAGCGCAAAACCGCGCAGCTTGGGCAACAGGGAGCGTTTGAAGAACGACGGCATAGGGCTCGCAATGGGTCGAATCCGAAGAGGCCCAAAGCTTACACCATGAGGCTGCTCAGGTCTCGCAACGGGCAATCGAAAAAAAGACTGTTGACCATGAAGAACGATCGTTCTACTGTGCTCGATATGAACGATATAACCCAGAATGAAACCCGCGACATTATCCTCGACGTCACCGAGAAGTTGATCTATCGCCACGGCATCGCTGCCACCGGCATGGACTTACTGGTGAAAACCGCCGGCGTGTCGAGGAAAAGTATCTACCGCTACTTCGCCAACAAGGATGAGTTAGTGGTGGCCGCCCTGCAACGCCGTGACGAGCGCTGGATGCAGTGGCTGCGCCGCGAAGTGGAGCGCAACGCCGACAGCGGCGAACGCCTGCTGGGGCTGTTCAGCGCGCTCAAAGGCTGGTTTGGCTCGGCGGACTTTCGCGGCTGCGCCTTTATCAATACCAGTGGCGAAACCGGCGACGCCCAAGACCCGGTGCGCCTGTTAGCCAAGGCCCATAAACGCAAACTGTTCGAGTACGCACTTGAACTGTGCCAAGCACATGGCACCCCCGACCCGGAGCAGCAGGCCGCGCAACTGCTGATCCTGATCGATGGCGCCATTACCGTTGCCCTGGTCATGGGTGATTCAACAGCTGCCGATAATGCGCAATGCATGGCGCGGACTTTACTGCAACTTTGAACCCACAGCCCAGGCACCTTTCGACCCAACCTTTATTGCTTTGAGGAGTCGCCCATGTCAGCCCAAGAACAAGTCCGTCCGCCCCTGCCGCCGTTTACCCGCGAATCGGCCATCGAAAAAGTCCGCCTGGCCGAAGACGGCTGGAACTCCCGCGACCCGCAACGTGTATCCCTGGCATACACCCTGAACACGAACTGGCGTAACCGCGCCGAATTTGCCCATAACCGCGAAGAAGCCAAGCAGTTCCTGAGCCGTAAATGGGCCAAGGAACTGGATTATCGACTGATCAAAGAACTGTGGGCCTTCACCGATAACCGCATCGCCGTGCGCTACGCCTATGAATGGCACGATGATTCGGGTAACTGGTACCGCTCGTACGGCAACGAAAACTGGGAATTCGACGAGAACGGCTTGATGGCCAATCGTTTTGCCTGCATCAACGATATGCCGATCAAGGAGAGCGAGCGCAAATTCCATTGGCCGCTGGGGCGGCGCCCGGATGAGCATCCGGGCCTTTCAGAACTGGGGCTATAACCCCGACTCTGTAGGCAGCGTGAGATCCAATGTGGGAGCTGGCTTGCCTGCGAAGACGGACTAACAGTCAACACAGCTGGACCGGGTACATATCCGTTATTTAGGTAACGGCCACTTAGGGTTCCGCTCTGACAGCGGCTCACTTTTGAAAAGAGCCCAAAAGTAAGCAAAAGGCTCTTGCCCCACCACTCGGCACCTCGCCTAGGCTCGGTGTGCCCGAACGCAGGCTTGAATCCGTGGGCCGCCGCCACGCGCCATCCATGGCGCGGGGCGGCTAACCCGGCGTCCTGCCGGGTTACCCACGAATTCAAGCCTGCGTTCGGCCAGCGTGGTTTGACGGGGCGCCTGAGATCAAGAGCAGATCAAGATCAAGGGCGACTCGCTTCGCATCGTGGTTACCGTCTGCTGTTACAACCCACAAAGTTGTGTAGATACCTATGCCTTCGCAAGCCAGCTCACACATTTGGATCGCGGGGCATCAATTGGATCAACGTCTGCTAACAGCGCCCTCCCACACGTTTAGTCCTGATTCAGCCCCACCCGATACAACACACCATCATCCTCATCCGTCAGCACATACAGAAAGCCATCCGGCCCCTGTCGCACATCGCGAATCCGCGCTTTCAATTCGCCCAGCAAGCGTTCCTCGTGAACCACCTTGTCACCCTCGAACTGCAAGCGAATCAGCTCCTGGCTGACCAGCGCACCGATAAACAGGTTGTGCTGCCAGGCCTTGAACCGGTCGGCGTCATAGAACGCCATGCCACTGATGCCCGGCGACTTCTCCCACACATGATGGGGCGCCACTGTGCCCTCTGCCGTTTTGCCCTTGGCTTCGGGAATCGGCAGCAGGGAATAGTTGATGCCATGGGTTGCCAACGGCCAGCCGTAGTTCTTGCCGCGTTCGATGATATTGACTTCATCACCGCCACGGGGCCCGTGTTCATTTTCCCAGATCGTGCCGCTCCATGGGTTCAAGGCCAGCCCTTGCGGGTTACGCTGCCCATAGGACCAGATCTCAGGACGCACGCCGGGCTGACCGACAAAGGGGTTGTCATCTGGCACGCGCCCATCCGGGTAGATGCGCACCACTTTACCTTGCAGCTTGTCCAAGTCCTGAGCCGTGGGGCGGTCGTTGTTCTCACCCAGGGTCACGAACAGGTAGCCGTCACGGTCAAAGGCCAGGCGCGAACCGAAGTGGTTGCCGGTAGACAGCTTGGGCTCCTGGCGCAGAATCACCTTGAAGTCCTCCAAGCCGCTCAAGTCGGCCGCCAGGCGCCCACGCCCTACGGCCGTGCCGGCCTTGCCGCCCTCGCCACCGCCTTCGGCGTACGACAGGTACACCAGGCGGTCCTGCTTGAAGTCTGGCGACAGCACCACATCCAGCAACCCGCCCTGCCCTTTGGCCCAAACCTGTGGCACGCCCTTCAAGGGTGCAGAGAGCTTGCCGTCGGGGCTGACAAAGCGCAGGTTTCCAGGCAGTTCAGTCACCAGGAAACCTTGCTGGTCGGGCAAAAATGCCAGCGCCCACGGATGGTCCAGGCCCTTGGCAACCGGCGTGGCCGTGACGCTGCCTTGCTCGCTGGGGAACTGTTGGCTATCGGCGGCATACACCGCGCTCAACGGCAGCAACGCGGTGGCGCACAAGGCGGCTAGCAGGGTTTTACGTACAAACATAAGGCGAAATCCTTAGCGGCGATTGCCGTTGGCATCATAGGTGGGCGCTTTGGGTGCGGTGGCCGGACGGCTGGGGGCCGCCTCCTGCTTGGGGTAGCGGTTGCCGATGCCGCCGTTTTCCAGCGTCGGCCGCGGGTTGGCCGGGACAGGCTGGATACTGCGAACCGCCGGTGCATTGGGCTGGGTGCCCTGCATGCTATTGGGGTTGGCCCGGTGAATAGGGCCGTGGTCGCTGCTGCGGCCCGGCAGGTTTTGCGCCTGGGCCAACGGCGCAAGTGCCAGGCCCAGCGCCAATGCTGCAAGATGACGTACACAACGGTTCATGGCCAAACCTCTCTCTGCCAGGTACTACGTGCTTTCGATAACACGCTACGCCGTGGGTTCGGGTTGTGACACTAAATAGTTTCTCATCAGGTGTAATACGATCTGTCCGAGCATCTATCCGCCGAAACTTTTGCCCTGCCCTGCGAGTCACCAGCACACAGGCTCTTCGTTGAGGAATCACACCTATGCCACGGGCAATCTGGAAAGGCGCCATCAGTTTTGGCTTGGTTCACATCCCGGTATCGCTGGTCTCGGCGACCTCTTCACAAGGCGTCGACTTTGACTGGCTGGACAAACGCAGCATGGACCCGGTGGGCTACAAGCGCATCAACAAAACCACCGGCAAGGAAGTCACCAAGGAAAACATCGTCAAGGGCGTGGCGTTTGAAAAAGGACGCTACGTGGTGCTCAGCGAAGACGAGATTCGCTCGGCCCATCCCAAGTCCACCCAGACCATCGAAATCATCGCCTTCGTCGCCAGCGACCAGATCCCCCTGCAAAACATCGACACGCCCTACTTCCTCGCCCCGGATAAACGCGGCGGCAAAGTCTATGCACTGCTGCGCGAAGCGCTGAAAAAAACCGGCAAGGTCGCCCTGGCCAACGTGGTGCTGCATACCAAGCAACACCTGGCTGCGTTGATGCCGCTGGAGTCGGCCCTGGTGCTGGTCATGCTGCGCTGGCCGGCCGAAGTGCGCAGCCTGGATGAACTGGAACTGGGCAGCGATGTGACAAAACCGACCCTGGCCAAAGGTGAATTGGACATGGCCAAGCGCCTGGTGGAAGACATGAGCGCCGATTGGCAGCCCGATGAATACCGTGACAGCTTCCAAGACAAGATCAGAGCGCTGGTGGCGAAGAAGGCCAAGGCCGGCAAGATCGAAGACGTGGAAACCGCCGAAGGCGGCGAAGAGCGCAAATCCGCCGATGTCATCGACCTGACCGAACTGCTCAAACGCAGCCTGGCGGGTAAACCTGCGGCGAAAAAGAGCCCCGCTAAAAAGTCTAATAACAAGGCCTCTTGAGCCTGCCATTGACGGGAGAACAACATGGCAAAGCCCCTGAGCGAGTACAACCGCAAGCGTGATTTCAAGATCACCGCCGAACCCGCCGGCAGCTCACCGAGCAAACGTAAAGCCTCGGCCCTAAGCTTTGTGATTCAAAAGCACGATGCGCGCAACCTGCATTACGACTTTCGCCTGGAACTTGATGGCGTGCTGTTGAGCTGGGCGGTGCCCAAGGGCCCAAGCCTGGACCCGAGCCAGAAACGCCTGGCGGTGCATGTGGAAGACCACCCACTGAGCTACGGCAGTTTCGAGGGCAGCATTCCCGCCGGCCAATACGGTGCGGGGGATGTAATCGTGTGGGACCGAGGCATCTGGCAACCCCACGATGACCCGCGCAAGGCCTATGCGGCGGGCAAACTCAAATTCACCCTGATCGGTGAGAAGCTCTCCGGTGACTGGGCTCTGGTACGAACCCGGCTCAAAGGCAGCGGCGACAAGGAGCAATGGCTGTTGATCAAGGAAAACGATCAGCAAGCGCGCCCGGCGGCTGAATTCGATATTGTCGAGGCCGAGCCGGCCAGCGTGCTCAGCGATGCGGTGGTAGGTAAGCCAAAAGCCAAAGCCAAGGCCAAACCCAAGGCCGCGCCAAAAGCCAAAGCGCCCAAGCGTACCGCTGCCCTGCCGGATGAGTTCGCCCCTCAATTGGCAACCCTGGTGGACCGGGCGCCCGAAGGTGATTGGCACTACGAGATCAAGTTCGATGGCTACCGCATCATGGCGCGCATTCGCGACGGTGAAGTGCGCCTGTTCACCCGCAACGGCCACGACTGGACCGAGCGCCTGCCGCGTCAGTGCAAAGCCTTGCAAGCCCTCAAGCTCAAGGACAGTTGGCTGGATGGCGAAGTGGTCAGCCTCAATGGCGACGGGCTGCCGGATTTCCAGGCGCTGCAAAACGCGTTCGATATCGGCCGCAGCCTGGACATCGTCTATTACCTGTTCGATGCCCCGTTCTTGAACGGTCGCGACCAACGCGAAGACCCGGTCGAAGAGCGTCGCGCTGCGCTTAAATCCGCACTGTCTGGCAGCCGAAGCAAACTGCTGCGCTTCTCCGAAGCCTTTGCCGCCAGCCAGCGCGATATTTTCGAAAGCGCCTGTGACCTGGCCCTGGAGGGGGTGATCGGCAAGCGTGCTGGCAGCCCTTACGTGTCGCGGCGCAGTGACAACTGGATCAAGCTCAAATGCCGCCTGCGCCAGGAATTCGTGATCGTTGGCTACACCCGCCCCCAAGGTTCGCGCAGCGGCTTTGGTGCGCTGCTGCTGGCGGTCAACGATGAGGCAGGCCTGGTATATGCCGGGCGCGTAGGCACGGGCTTTGATCAGGCGGCGCTGAAAAGTATCTACGCCCAGCTCACACCGCTTGAGCGCAAGGACTCGCCACTGCAAAAGCCGCTGACCAGTGCCCAGGCCCGTGGCGTGCACTGGGTTGAGCCGAGCCTGGTCGGTGAGGTGCAATTTGCCGAATGGACCCGTGAAGGCGTGGTGCGCCAGGCCGCGTTTGTGGGCCTGCGTACCGACAAGCCAGCCTCGCAGATCATTCACGAACAGCCGCGTGCGGCCAAGTCGGTCAAGGCATCCGGGGCATCGAAAGCCGGTAAAGCCCAGGCAACGGTGAAGAACGTGAAAATCACTCACCCCGATCGCATTATCGACACGCACAGCGGCACGCAAAAACAGCAACTGGCGCAGTTCTACACCGATATCAGTGAATGGATACTGCCCTTCCTGCGTGGACGTGCCGTGTCATTGTTGCGGGCGCCGGAAGGTATTGAAGGTGAGCAGTTCTTCCAGAAGCACTCAGAGCGCATGGCAATCCCGCACATCAAGCAATTGGACCCGGCGCTGGATCCAGGTCATGCGCGCCTGATGGAAATAGACAGCGTGGATGCCCTGGTCGGCGCCGTGCAAATGGGCACGGTCGAGTTTCACACCTGGGGGGCCACCGCAGACAAGATCGAAACGCCTGACCTGTTCGTCCTCGATCTCGACCCGGACCCGGCCCTGCCCTGGAAAGCCATGCTGGAAGCCGCCCAACTGACCCTGTCGGTACTCGATGAGCTGGGCTTGCAAGCCTTCGTTAAAACCAGCGGCGGCAAGGGCCTGCATTTGATCGTGCCGTTGGCCCGGCGCGATGGCTGGGACACCGTTAAGGCGTTCGCCAAAGCCATTGCCCAATTCATGACCCGGCAACTGCCGGAACGCTTTACCGCCACCAGCGGCCCCAAGAACCGCGTGGGCAAGATCTTTATCGATTACCTGCGCAACGCCCGTGGCGCCAGTACCGTGGCGGCGTATTCAGTGCGGGCACGCCCAGGCTTGCCAGTGTCGGTGCCGGTGAGTCGAGAGGAGTTGAAAGGATTGCGCGGCGCCCAACAGTGGACAGTGGCGAACCTGCATCAGCGGCTACAAACGTTGAAGGACGACCCGTGGGCGGGGTATGCCAATCGGCAGAAGATCAGCAAAAAGATGTGGGACAAACTGGGCGCGGAGCCACCCGGGTGATCCGCGCCCTGAGCCAGGTCAGATAAGAATGAAGATCAGCGCCAGACCGGCAAAGATCGCCCACTTTTCCAGGTAGTAGCGCGTGCGATTGCGCTTTTTAAGCTCTTTGCCACGCAGGCGAATCTTGTACAGGCGAGTGAAGGCACGGTTGAGGCCGCCGGTCTTGTCGCCCTCGTCATTGGGCGAACCCGCGGCGGCCATCACATTGCGGCTGAACCAACGGTTGAACGCTGCCGCCCAGCGGTACTTCATCGGCCGTTCGATGTCGCAGAACAGAATGATGCGGTTCTGTTGCGTGGTGTTTTCCGCGTAGTGAATGTAAGTCTCGTCAAACATTACCGGCTCACCGTCGCGCCAGTAATAGTTTTCACCATCCACGTTGATATAGCAGCCTGGATCATTAGGCGTATCCAGCCCCAGGTGATAGCGGTAGGAGCCTGCATACGGGTCACGGTGACGCACCAGCTTGGAGCCCGGAGGCAGCTCGGCGAACATCGCCGCCTTGATCGAGCCGATGCTCTGCACCAGCTCGGTGGTGCGTGGGCACAGCTTCATCGCCGAGGGGTGACTGTCGCCGTACCACTTGAGGTAGAAACGCTTCCAGCCGGTCTTGAAAAACGAGTTGAAGCCTACGTCGTTGTATTGCTCCGAGCGCTTGATCTCCCCCGCCCGCATCAGGTTCTGGCCTTCTTCGCGGATCTCTTCCCAGTGCTCCTGCAACGGGCTCAGGTCTGGAAAGTCGCTGGGCGAGAGAAAGGGACGGCTGGGCTGCTTGGAGAACAGGTACAGGAAACAGTTGATCGGCGCCAGGAACGTCGAGTGATCGCTAAGCTGGCGACCCAGCTTGTGTCGCACCCGACCGCGCAGGTGTACATACGCAATGGAAGCAACGTAGAGAGCAACAATGATGAGTTTCAAGGGATTCGTCACACGTCAGGGAGAGAACAGGCTGCTCCTGCGGGCCCACAACGGCCGAGGATGGATAAGCAGCACCTGAAATCACAATTCACATACAGGCGACACGGCCGGCGGGATAACCGCCTGCGTGCAACCATTGGCAGTTATTTAGCCACACTTTGTAACCAAAGGTTAACTAAGAATTGTGAAAAGCTGTCTACTGAGTGTGCTGGGGGTAGGAGCAGGCAGGCCCTTGAGCCTGCCTGTTTGAGGGCGTTTGCAGGGTTACAGCGGCGAATCTTTACCCTCGCGGCGATCGCCTAATGCCGTATAGGGTACGGCCTGAGTGCGGCTGCGAACGAAGTAGCGGATCAGCGCAATCATCAGGCCCAGCAACAGGCCGCCGACGAGGCTCAACGCGATGACCAGCGGCTTCTTCGGCTTGATCGGCGACAGAGGCTCCTGGGCTCGACGGTCAATCGTCACCAGCTTGAGGTTGCTCATGTCGATGTTCAAACCACGCAACCTGGCGACTTCAGCGCGAAGCGGCTCGACGTCCTGCAAGAAGATGTCTTCATTGCCACGCTTGCGCAGTACCTCAACCTCGCGGTTGCTTTCCAGCAGTTGCAGCTCTTTGCCGATCTCGGCAATGCGCGGGTTGGTAAAGTCATCGCTGGTACGCTGCTGCAATGCAGCGCGCTCGGCTTCCAACGCCTCGGTCCCCATGAAATACAGCGGGATCTTCTGGTTGTTCACCTCGGTACGCATGACCTGGCTCGAACCCGTGCGGGTGGAGTCGGCCATAGAGGACGGCGTTGTCGGTGTACGGATGCCCATGGACTTGGCAATGCTGATGGCTTCGGCCAACTCGGCCAGGCGATTGGTGCGTTCCATCTTCATCTGCAAGCGCAAAGCGCTGAGCTCATCCTGCAGTTGGGCACGCTTGAGCCGGTCGGCTTCCAGCAGCTTGGCGATTTTCGATTCTTTATCGGTATCGTAGTTGGCGCGGGCGGCGTCGATCTTGCCCTTGAGCTCGCTCAAGCGGTTATTGACGATCACCTTCAGGTCAGCACCCACCTGCTGACGCTCGGCGGCAATGGCGTAGTCCACAAAACCGTTGAGAATCGCAACACCGTCGACGTCGGTCGGGTATTGCAGCTCCAGACGAATATAGCTGCTCAACGAATCGGATTTCTTCGGATCGGGCAAAATCAGATTGACCGAATTGCGGTTGAACGCCTCAAAGCTCTGCTCAAGGGTTTGCCCCGGTTTCTTGAACGCCTTGAACAACTCCTCATGGTCCTTGAAGAACCCCAGGCGCGCATCATAAGAGTCCAGCTGTGCGCCCACTTTGAGCAACGCATCGGCAGGCGGCAACTTATACACTTCCGAACGGTTCAAGGCGTCTAGCTCGTTGATTGCAGCAGGCCGCAACACACTGCTGACTTCATAGGTCTTGGGTGCCAGGAAGGCATAACCTGCGCCTAATACCCCGGCCAGAAGCGTACACCCGACCACCAGCTTTTTTTGTCGCCAGATGGCGTGAAACAATTCAAACAAATCAATTTCATCAGACGCTGCGGAAGGTGGAAGCGGGGAAGTACGATTCAAAATAAGAACACCTTAAAATAATACTAAAAGGCCATCATTCTCAGAAATCTAAAAGACTTCAAAAATCAGGGACAACGCCCTGGATACGGCAGACCAATGGCGATGTGACCACTCAGTCCCCTGAAATATCCCACAAACTTAGGGATTATTTCGGTTTCATTTCGGTGAGTAAGCCAAATGACACAGCCATGTCAGACTGATCTGGTTGCAAGCGTAGTCAATACAACATGAAAAAGCTGTCAAATACCTGTCTTATAAAGAAAAAAATTTCGCCTACAGGTGGAACAGTGTCAGCCTCACTACAATTGAACATTTTTTTGAACAGCAATAAGGAGTTTGCATGTCACCCCTTTCCGCTTCGGACTTTCACGCACTGCAAGGCACTTGGGAACAAACAGCCCTTGAAGACAATGGCGTGCTCAACCCGGTGGATGCCCACAGCGCGCCAGGCGCTATCACGACAATTGCAGGGGATCGCTTCGAAGTGACCACGGTCAGTGGCGAACTATTATTGGCGGGTCGGTTCGAGCTGGACGCCCGTACCACGCCCAAAAGCATTACCTGGACGGACGACATAGGTGATGACGCAGGCAAGCAGCTCCCCGCCAGTTACCGGCTCGACGGCGATGATTTCGTATTTATCGCAGCGGATGAAGGCATGCCCAGGCCCACTGTGTTCAGCACCGGCCCTGGGCAAACCATGCGCACCTTCGTACGGCGCTCTTGATCAAATGTGGGAGCTGGCTTGCCTGCGATAGCGGTGGGTCAGTCAACTAATCTGTCACTGATACACCGCTATCGCAGGCAAGCCAGCTCCCACAGGTTGGAACGCGGGGCGTCAGGCAGATAGGCGGTGGCTGGCAGGCCGTTACGGGAGCAAGCTCCCTCGCCACAGGTGGACACATAAGACGTGATTATCCGATTTGATCACGGCATTTTCACAAGGCCTTCACTTTTCGACCTATAGGGTGAAGCCTACCTACTCCAGTGAATCCCTTGGCCCGCCCTCTCCTCGCGGGCCTTTTTTTGCCTGCGCAAACCTTGATCAGCCATCACGCTTGGTCGCTGTCAGGGTAAAACACAGGGGCATTTGCGCGACCTGATGCTCATACTGTTCGTAAAGTTCTTCCCGGTTGCAATGCGGGTATTCCTGCAAATGGGCGATCTGCAACTGCGCTGCGATAGCCCCGCTGACCACGCTGCCCAGGGTATGTACGTACCAATAGGAGGTGGGCCCGGGCCGTTCATCCTTCCCTTCATAGACAATTGCCTCCTGCAGTACAAAGGGCTCGCCCTGAAAGTAAGAACTGGCAGGCTGCATCGGGTTGGCCCCACAGGGGTCAAACACCTCGAGAAAGGGATGGGTTTCGTACATGACCAGCGTGCCGCCGGGCTTCAGCACACTGGCAACCTGGCGCATGAACAGCGCCACATCCGGCATCCAACCCAGCACGCCAATGGTCACCAGGGCAATATCGAAGCGTGCCTGCAAACGCTCGGGCAAATGGTGGATATCGGTCTCAATGAACTCAGGGCTATGCGGCGAGACCTCGGCCAATTCTCGCGCCTGTTCAAGAAACGCCCGGGATTGATCGACCCCCACCACCGAACGCGCGCCCAAGCCATACAGCGATAGGCTTTCGCGCCCGTTGTTGCAGCACAACTGCACCACATCCTTGCCCATTACACCCACCTCTTGCAGCAAGGTGGTGATGGTCGGGTCAAGGCAGGAAAAATCAGGCGCGGCGACGGAGGCCAGCAGTGCCGTCCAGGTCGGAGTATCTTTGTGCAACCCGGCAGATTCATCCCAGGCATTTTTGTTGCTGGCGATCGCCTCTTGCGCTGAGGGCATGTCCATTGCTTCTCCAGAAACTCATTACAGTGGGCTTTGGAAAGTAAGTTAAATGCACGCAGGAGGAAAGCCTCCCCGACCGCGAAACTTATCACCCAGCCCACAGGTCACTAACCCAACGCGCGTTCAGCCCCTGAACGCGGCTCTTGAAGGTCAGCACCGTGGCCCGTCATTCAGACCTGCGCATCGCTTTATCCCTGGACAGCCTGAACTTCTTTCTCGCCGATGTGCGCGACGGTCTCGGACCGTACCTGGCAATCTATCTGCTGGCCGTGCATCAATGGGAGCCGGCCAGCATTGGCGTGGTCATGACCCTGGCAGGCATCGCCGCCTTACTGACCCAAGGCCCCGCAGGTGCGCTGATCGACCGCACTCGCAGCAAACGCGCGGTGGTTGCCATTGCCGCGCTGCTGGTGACGGGCAGTTGCTTGATGCTGCCCTTCGTCAGCTCATTTGGCTGGGTGGCGGTGACCCAGGCTGCCAGCGCCGTAGCCGCCTCTGTCTTTGCCCCGGCAATTTCCGCCATTTCGCTGGGGATCACCGGGCCGCGCGCCTTCACCCGGCGTACCGGGCGCAACGAGACCTTCAACCACGCTGGCAATGCCGTGGCCGCGTTGCTGGCCGGCGGGTTGGCGTACCTGTTCGGGCCGGTGGTGGTGTTCTACCTGATGGCCTTTATGGCGGTCGCCAGTGTCATTGCGGTCAGTTGCGTGCCGGCCAAGGCGATTGACCATGAGGTCGCCCGTGGTTTCGATCCGGCCCATCACACCGACCATGAACAGCCCTCGGGCCTGAAAGCGTTGCTGGCCAACCAACCACTGCTCCTGTTCGCCATCTGCTGCGCACTGTTTCACCTGGCCAACGCCGCAATGCTGCCGCTGGTCAGCCAGAAACTGGCGCAGATCAATCTGCAGATGGCAACCCCGCTGACTTCAGCCTGCATCGTCGCCGCCCAATTGGTGATGGTGCCGATGGCCTGGCTGGTCGGGCTCAAAGCCGATATCTGGGGGCGCAAGCCGCTGTTGCTTGTAGGTTTCCTGATACTGCCGCTGCGTGGCGTGCTCTATACCCTGTCCAGCGACCCCTACTGGCTGGTGGCCGTGCAGATGCTCGACGGTATCGGCGCCGGCATTTTCGGCGCCCTGTTCCCGGTGATTGTCAAAGACCTGACCCAAGGCACCGGGCGCTTCAACGTCAGCCTGGGCGCCCTCTCCACCGTATTTGGCCTCGGCGCGGCGCTCAGTAGCAGCCTGGCCGGTTTCGTGGTGCAGCAGGCTGGTTACAACGCGGCCTTCCTGACGTTGGCAGCGGTTGCAGCCGCTGCCTTGATGCTGTTGTGGCTGGCCATGCCGGAGACCTTGGCAAAACCATCCTTCGCTCGCCATACAACTGTCGCCTGACATATGCGACAATGCGCGCCAAATTCCAACACACATCCAAAATTTTGTGTTCAGCGACCGGGTTTCGCGCCTTGATGTCGCTGTTGACGCATGCCTGAAGGCACCTGCCGTCACGCTCGCAACCCATTGATAGGTAAAGTAATTGATCTCCACAGCTAACATCACCATGCAGTTCGGCGCCAAGCCGCTCTTCGAGAACGTCTCGGTCAAGTTCGGCGCCGGCAACCGCTATGGTTTGATCGGTGCCAACGGTTGCGGCAAGTCGACCTTCATGAAAATCCTCGGTGGCGACCTCGACCCGTCCGGCGGCCAGGTCATGCTCGAGCCGAATGTGCGCCTGGGTAAACTGCGCCAGGACCAGTTCGCCTACGAAGAATTCACCGTGCTCGACACCGTGATCATGGGCCACGAGGAGCTGTGGAAGGTCAAGGCCGAGCGCGACCGCATCTACTCGCTGCCGGAAATGAGCGAAGAAGACGGCATGGCCGTGGCCGAGCTGGAAACCGAGTTCGCCGAGATGGACGGCTACACCGCCGAATCCCGCGCCGGTGAACTGCTGCTGGGCCTGGGTATTCCCCTGGAACAGCATTTCGGCCCGATGAGTGAAGTGTCCCCAGGCTGGAAGCTGCGCGTATTGCTGGCCCAGGCGCTGTTCTCCGACCCGGAAGTGCTGTTGCTCGACGAACCGACCAACCACTTGGACATCAACACCATCCGCTGGCTGGAAAACATCCTGACCCAGCGCTCCAGCCTGATGATCATCATCTCTCACGACCGTCACTTCCTGAACAGCGTGTGCACCCACATGGCTGACCTGGACTACGGCGAGCTGCGCCTGTTCCCGGGCAACTACGACGAGTACATGACCGTGGCGACCCAGTCCCGCGAGCAATTGCTGTCGGACAACGCCAAGAAGAAAGCGCAGATCTCCGAACTGCAATCCTTCGTCAGCCGCTTCTCGGCCAACGCCTCGAAAGCCAAGCAGGCCACGTCCCGTGCCAAGGCGATCGACAAGATCCAGCTGGCCGAAGTCAAGCCGTCGAGCCGTGTGAGCCCGTTCATCCGTTTCGAGCAGAACAAAAAGCTGCACCGCCAGGCGGTCATGGTCGAAAAAATGGCCAAGGGTTTTGACGGCAAGCCGCTGTTCAAAGACTTCAGCTTCCAGGTTGAAGCCGGCGAGCGCGTGGCGATCATCGGCCCGAACGGTATCGGCAAGACCACCCTGCTGCGCACCCTGGTCAATGAACTGACTCCGGATGCCGGCAGCATCAAGTGGACCGACGCCGCGGAGTTGGGCTACTACGCCCAGGACCACGCCCACGACTTCGAAGACGACGTGAGCCTGTTCGACTGGATGGGCCAGTGGACTCAGGGCGAACAAATGATCCGTGGCACGCTGGGCCGTATGTTGTTCTCCAACGACGAGATCCAGAAGTCGGTCAAAGTGATCTCCGGTGGTGAACAAGGTCGCATGCTGTTCGGCAAGCTGATCCTGCAAAAGCCCAACGTGCTGATCATGGACGAGCCGACCAACCACTTGGACATGGAATCCATCGAAGCATTGAACCTGGCGCTGGAGAACTATCCGGGCACGCTGATCTTCGTCAGCCACGACCGTGAGTTCGTATCGTCCCTGGCCACTCGCATTATCGAGTTGAGCCCAAGCGGCGTGATCGACTTCAGCGGCACCTATGACGACTACCTGCGCAGCCAGGGTGTGGTGTTCTAAAAACAGCACTTAGCTGCAAGTTGCAAGCTGCAACAAAAAGCCCTGTCCCTGTGACAGGGCTTTTTTGCATCCGCACTGTGCCGGGCTCTGATTCTGTGGGCCATGCATAACCAGTGTGGGAGCTGGCTTGCCTGCGACAGCGCAGACCGCCTTCGCGGGCAAGCCCGCTCCCACAGGGGATCTGCGCCGGGCTCTGATTCTGTGGGCAATACATAACTAATGTGGGAGCTGGCTTGCCTGCGAAAGCGGTGGTTCAGCCATAGACTCACTGACTGACACACCGCCTTCGCGAGCAAGCCCGCTCCCACAGGAAACTGTGCCAGGCGCTGATTTTGTGGGCCATGCATAACCCATGTGGGAGCTGGCTTGCCTGCGAAAGCGGTGGTTCAGTTATAGATTCACTGACTGACACGCCGCCTTCGCGGGCAAGCCCGCTCCCACAGGGGATCTGCGCCGGGCTCTGACTCTGTGGGCAATACATAACCAATGTGGGAGCGGGCTTGCTCGCGAAAGCGGTGGTTCAGTTATAGATTCACTGATTGACACGCCGCCTTCGCGAGCAAGCCCGCTCCCACAGGGGATCTGCGCCAGGCGCTGATTTTGTGGGCCATGCATAACCCATGTGGGAGCCGGCTTGCCTGCGAAAGCGGTGGTTCAGTTATAGATTCACTGACTGACACACCGCCTTCGCGGGCAAGCCCGCTCCCACAGGGGATCTGCGCCGGGCTCTGACTCTGTGGGCAATACATAACCAATGTGGGAGCGGGCTTGCTCGCGAAAGCGGTGGTTCAGTTATAGATTCACTGACTGACACGCCGCCTTCGCGAGCAAGCCCGCTCCCACAGGGGATCTGCGCCAGACGCTGATTTTGTGGGCCATGCATAACCCATGTGGGAGCTGGCTTGCCTGCGAAAGCGGTGGTTCAGTTATAGATTCACTGACTGACACGCCGCCTTCGCGAGCAAGCCCGCTCCCACAGGGGATCTGCGCCAGACGCTGATTTTGTGGGCCATGCATAACCAGTGTGGGAGCTGGCTTGCCTGCGAAAGCGGTGGTTCAGTTATAGATTCACTGACTGACACGCCGCCTTCGCGAGCAAGCCCGCTCCCACAGGGGATCTGCGCCAGACGCTGATTTTGTGGGCCATGCATAACCCATGTGGGAGCTGGCTTGCTCGCGAAAGCGGTGGTTCAGTTATAGATTCACTGATTGACACGCCGCCTTCGCGAGCAAGCCCGCTCCCACAGGAAACTGTGCCAGACGCTGATTTTGTGGGCCATGCATAACCCATGTGGGAGCTGGCTTGCCTGCGAAAGCGGTGGTTCAGCTATGGATTCAGTGGCTGACACACCGCCTTAGCGGGCAAGCCCGCTCCCACAGGGATCTACGGTAGGCGTCCCTCGCTCCTACAGGGAGGCGGGATATGCCATGATGCTTTACCGCCCGCCAGCGATTGAGTATTCATGCCTGCCGCCCCCTCCTCCCTGTCGATCACCCTGCAGATCGTTTCCATCGTCTTCTACACCTTCATTGCCTTTATCTGCATCGGCCTGCCGATCGCGGTGATTCCAGGCTATGTGCACGAGCAATTGGGCTTCAGCGCCGTGATTGCCGGGGTGACCATCGGCTCGCAATACCTGGCCACGCTGCTCAGCCGTCCGATGGCTGGGCGCATGTCGGATAACGTCGGCACCAAACGTGCGATCGTGCTGGGCCTGGCCGGCATTCTGATTAGCGGTGTACTGACCTTTATCGCCACCCTGCTCGAAAGCCTGCCGAGCGTGAGCCTGGGTATTCTGATCGCCGGTCGCCTGTTGCTCGGCGTCGCCCAAGGCCTGATTGGCGTGGGGACTATCAGTTGGTGCATGGGCGCCGTGGGCGCTGAGCACACCGCTCGCTCGATCTCCTGGAATGGCATCGCCTCCTATGGCGCCATTGCCATTGGTGCGCCGTTAGGCGTGGTGATGGTGGCTGAGTACGGCTACACCAGCCTGGGTATTGCCCTCGCGGTGCTGGCGGCGTTGGGCCTGGTGCTGATCCGCAATAAACCGTCGGTGCCAGTGGTGCGTGGCGAGCGGCTGCCGTTCTGGGCGGTGTTCGGGCGTATCGCGCCGTTCGGCGCCAGCCTGTGCCTGGCCTCGATTGGCTACGGCACGCTGACGACCTTCATCACCCTGTATTACCTCAATCGTGGCTGGACCGGCGCGGCGTATTGCCTGACGGTATTTGGCGGGTGTTTTATTCTCTCGCGCCTGGTGTTCATTTCCGCCATCAGCCGGTTTGGCGGGTTTACCGCCGCCATCGCCTGCATGCTGATCGAAACCCTGGGCCTGACGCTGTTGTGGCTGGCGCCGTCTACCAGCGTGGCCTTGATCGGGGCCGGGTTGACCGGCTTTGGCTTGTCACTGGTGTACCCGGCGCTCGGCGTGGAAGCCATCAAGCAAGTGCCGGACAGCAGCCGCGGCGCGGGGCTGAGTGCCTATGCGGTGTTTTTCGACCTGGCCCTGGCGATTGCCGGGCCGTTGATGGGCGCCGTGGCGCTGAACCTCGGCTATGGCTGGATCTTCTTCTGCGCGGCCTTGCTGTCGGTCAGCGCGCTCGGCCTGACCGTATTGCTCAGGCGTCGCGCCTACTGATCAGCGGTCTGCAAGCCGGCGCGGGTGGCCTCGCCCAGGGTATGGCTGAAAAAACGCCCGGCCTCGGAGACCAGGTCGCGGTGAATGCCTTCGCGATCGACGCCATCGGCATCCGTGCAAATGGCCGGCATGCTCGCCAATTGATCACTGTCACACGGGGCCATGAACACGAAGTGCCCGGCCCCGGCCAACAGTTTGAAATCCGGGGGCTGCGGCAACTTGCGCGCCAGGGCGGCGGCGTTCTTGTCCACGGCCACCAACTGGTCGCCATCGCCACTGTAGAGCAGCACCGGCACATGCACGTCCGCCAGGGTATGGCGGCCAAACATCAAGCTCAGCGGCGCCATCAGCATCAAGGCATGGATGCGCGGATCGGCCTGGGGTTGCAAATCGTCGCGGTCGACCACCAGCTCGCCCTTGGTGGTGCACGCGTCGCGGTCTTCGGGGCGCTCTTGGCAGTAGCGGCGCAGACGTTCGAAATCAGGCTTGGCGCCGGCCAGGATCAATGCCGTCTCGCCACCGGCGGAATAACCGATGACGCCGATCTGATCGATATCCACAAAGGGCGACAGCATCGGCTCGGCCAACGCGGCGGTGATCGCCTGGGATATCTGGATCGGCCGACCATATAAATTGCTCACAGTGCCCAGGCGGCTGTGGTCCTTGTAGTTGTCCCCGGGATGCAGCACCGCCACCACCACAAAACCCTTGCGTGCCAAGGCGGTGGCCAGGTCATGCAGGGCCAGCGGCGTGCCAGTATTGCCGTGGGACAACATCAGCATCGGGAATCGCCCGATCGCCACCTTGGCATCTTCGCCGGCCGCCACATGGTAGGCGCCCAGCGCAGTGGAGCGCTCGGCATCGGTAGAGGGGTAGAACGCGATGGCTTTCATCGGCTGCGCATCCAGCGGGTCGAGAAAACTCATGCGATGAAACCCCACGCTCCAATGGGGGTGCGGTGCCGGCGCGGCGTGCACTGAAACCAGGCCGCCAATCAGGGAAAGAACCAAAACAGCACAAAGACGCATCATGGGGATGTCCACCTTTGCTGCACAAGAACCGGCCTGTCGAATAAAAAGTCCAGGGTATCGAATGGATGTCTGCATAACCTGGGCCACAACGAAAAAACTCCGTACTCCGCTCGCGCTCAGGCGATCAGAATACAGAGTTTAGGCGCTCGGTTTCAGATTGAAACCGAGGAAAGAGCAAATTTACATAAGCCTTACGCAGCGGCGAACAGTTGCTCGTTGATGCGCACGTTGGCGTCGCTCATGGCTTTGCTGCGCACTTCATCACCGTAGGCCAGGCCTTCGGCGCGGACGATCTCGATGTCGGTGATGCCGAGGAAACCGAACAGCAGCTTCAAGTAGCCTTCGTGAGCAGCGCCCGAGGCCTGGTCGGCATGCAGGCCACCGGCGGTGGAGACAATAATGACCTTCTTGTTGCCGCACAGGCCTTCAGGGCCGGCTTCGGTGTAGCGGAAGGTCTGGCCGGCTACCGCGATGCGGTCGATCCAGGCTTTCAACTGGGTGGGGATGGTGAAGTTGTACATCGGCGCACCGACTACCACGGCATCGGCGGCGAGGAATTCAGCCAGCGACGACGCACTCAGTTCAGCCTCGTGCTTTTGCGCCGCATCGCGCAGTTCGGCAGCAGTGCCCAAGGCGCCCAGGGTCGCGCCGGAAAAATGGTTGATGCCTTCGCTGGCGAGGTCACGGTAAGTCACTTCCACGCCCGGCTGGGCGGCCTGCCATGCCTTGACCACACCCGCGCTGAGCTGACGGGAGGCCGAGTTGTCGCCGAGGATGCTGGAATCGATGTGCAACAGTTTCATGATGGATCTCCGAGGTGGGATCGACAGTGGCGATCAGATGGTGGTGATGCTACGCATGAAACCAATGGTCGATAAGCCATCTGAAATGCGATAGTTTGTCCCACTGACAGGACAATAGGCCCACCATGCAAGACCTCAACGACCTCTACTATTTCGCCAAAGTCGTCGAAGCCGGCGGTTTTGCTGCGGCTGGCCGGCTGCTCGGGATTCCAAAATCCAGGCTGTCACGGCGCATTGCCGAGCTGGAAGACCGCCTGGGTGCACGCCTGCTGCAACGCACCACCCGGCAACTGACCCTCACCGCCGTGGGTGAGCGCTATTTGCGCCACTGCCAGGCCATGCTGCTGGAAGCGGAAATGGCCGACGAGGCCGTGGCCAGTATGTCCAGCGAGCCGCGTGGGCGGCTGCGGGTCAGTTGCCCGGTGGGCCTGGCCCAACACATCCTGCCGGAGTTGGTGGCAGGTTTTCTGGCCGCCCACCCGTTGGTGCAGTTGGACATGACCCTGGTGAACCGCCGCGTCGACCTGGTAGCCGAGGGCATTGATGTGGCACTGCGCGTGCGCGAACACGGCGATGAGGACCCCTTGCTGGTGACCAAACGCCTGCGCCGGGCGCACACCGTGCTGGTGGCCAGCCCCGCGTTCATGCGTGATCGGCAGGTCGAAACCCTGGAAGACCTCAAGCAATTGCCCATACTCGGCGCACTTGAGGCCGACCGAATGGTGCATCAACGCATCATCGACCCCCAGGGCAATACCCATGAGCTGGTGATGGAAGCGCGCCTGGGCATCGAAGACTTTATCGTGCGCAAGGCCAGCGCCATCATGGGTGTGGGCTTTACGATACTGCCGATGATGTACTGCGAAGAAGAACTGGCCAGCGGCCGCCTGGTGCAACTGCTGCCGCAATGGTCATTGCCGGGCGGCTGGCTGCAGGCGGTGTACCCGCACCGGCGCGGTGTGCTGCCGGCTATCCGGGCCTGGATCGACTATCTGGAAGAAGGCTTCAAAGGCTGTGGAGATCGGCTGTTATGAGCATGACAGAAGAACAAGTCGCGCGTTTCTGCCTGAGCCTGCCAGGCGCACGGGAAGACTATAAATGGGGCGGCGTGCGGGTGTTCTCAATTGCTGGCAACAAGATGTTCGCCTTGCAGAACCTGCGCGGTGAGTCGCTGGCCTTCAAGGTCGACAAGGAGCTGTTCCTGGGCCACGTCGACCGGCCGGGCATTCACCCGGCGCCTTACCTGGCGAGGGCGCAGTGGGTCATCATGAACACGCCCTACCCTTTGGGCGCAGAGGAACTGCGTGGCTTGTTGCAGCGCTCCCACCAGTTGGTGGTGAGCAAGCTGCCCAAGCGCACGCAGATTGGCTTGCGGCTAGAGGATTGACAGCAAGGTGCCGCCCAAGAACAACTGGTCCAGCCAGAACACCTGGTGCAACAGCACAATCACCCAGAACAACACCTGGTAAGACACCTTGCGCGTCTTGTGCCGGAACACCTGCTGGGCGATCAACGCCCCCGGCCAACCGCCGGCCAGCTCCACCGCATGCAGGATGTTTTCCGGGGTGCGCCAGCCTTCAGTCTGGGCCTTGCGCTTGTCGCTCCAGTACAGGAAGAACGCCACCACGCTGACCACGCCGTAGGCCATCAACGGGATGACCGTTTCACCGCGATACCACAGCAACGCCGAGCCCAGCAGCGGCGCGGCACACAGCAGCACAAAGAGCAGCGCCTTCAGGCGTGGATGCTGGATGCTCATGGCTTGACCGCAGTCCAGTCGATCCAGCCGAACTGCCAGGTCGCCAGGATCACCAGACCAAAGGCAATCCGGTACCAGGCAAACGCCGCGTAGCTGTGGCTGGCGATGAACTTGAGCAGGGCCTTGACCGCGATCATCGCGAAGATGAACGAGGTGACAAAGCCAATGGCGAACACCGGCAGGTCCGCGGGCTGGAACAGGTCACGGTATTTATAGCCCGAGTACACCGCCGCACCGACCATGGTCGGCATCGCCAGAAAGAACGAGAACTCGGTGGCGGTCTTGCGCGACAGGCCGAACAACAGCCCGCCAATGATCGTCGCACCAGAGCGCGAAGTGCCGGGGATCATGGCCAGGCACTGGGCCAGGCCGACCTTCAGGGCGTCTTTCCAGGTGATGTCATCGACGGTCTCAGCCCGCACTGCATGTTGGCGCCGTTCAGCCCACAACATGATCACGCCGCCCACCACCAGCGCCGTGGCCACGGTGATCGGGTTGAACAGGTAATGCTTGATCAGGTCGGCGAAGATCACCCCCAGTACCACTGCCGGCAATACGGCGATGATCAGGTTGACGGTAAAGCGCCGGGCTTTGGGCTGGGTCGGCAGGCCGATAACCACGTCAAAGATCTTGCGTCGAAACTCCCAGACCACCGCCAGGATCGCGCCCAGCTGGATGATGATGTTGAAGGCTTCGAAACGCTCGCCGCCAAAATTGATCAGGTCGGCGACGATGATCTGGTGGCCGGTGCTGGAGATCGGCAAGAACTCCGTAAGCCCCTCTACGATGCCGAGAATCAATGCCTGTATGGCGGTCCAAAAATCCATGCTGTCTCCAAAGGTCATGCACGGGGCATGCCTCTTAGTCTTTTTTAAGTTCACTGACGACGAGCGCACACAAGCGCCCGCGGTTGATTCTCAACGCCGGTCTGCAAAAATTCCGTGAAAAATCAGGCAGTACTCAGGTTTTTCGATTCCGGGCCGAAAGCCTATCAGACACGCCGGAAATCTCGAAGCAGCACCACAATTATAAAGAGCAGGGAGTGACAGGACGATGAACAGTTTGCGCAGCATGTCGATCAGCCGCCGCCTTTGGCTGATCCTGATAGTCGCCGTGTTGATGCTGCTGGCCTTGGGGCTGTTGATGCTCAACCAGATCCACGGCGACCTCTACCAAGCCAAGCGCCAGCAGACCCAGCACGTGGTACAGACCGCCAGTGGCGTACTCAGCTATTACCAGAACCTGGAAAAAACCGGCGTGCTGACCCGCGACGCCGCGCAACAACAGGCCTTGAGCGCGGTGCGCGGCCTGCGTTATGACCACGATGATTACTTCTGGATCAACGACCTCACCCCCGTGATGATCATGCACGCGGCCAACCCCAAGCTCGACGGCCAGAACCTCTCGGCGATTCGCGACCCGGACGGTTTCGCCGTGTTCAACGAATTCGTGAGCCTGGCCAAGGCCAAGGGCGCCGGCATCGTCAACTACCGCTGGCCAAAGCCCGGCGCCGAAGCGCCGGTGGAGAAAACCTCGTACATCCAACTGTTCGAACCCTGGGGCTGGATCATCGGCTCCGGCGTCTACGTGGACGATGTGCAGGCCGAATTCAGGGGCCAGGTGTGGAAAGCCTCGGCTATTGGCCTGGGTATTGCGCTGATGATGGCCCTGCTGGTGGTGCTGATTGCCCGCAGCATCGTGCAGCCGTTGCAGGCGGCGGTGAATGCCATGGGCAATATCGCCAGCGGCGAAAGCGACCTGACCCACAGCCTCGACACCCACGGCCGTGACGAGTTGACGCAACTGGCCCAGCACTTCAATAGCTTCACCGCCAAGCTGCGCCAGGTGGTCGGCCAGTTGCAGGTGTGCGCGAACGCCCTGGGCCAGTCGTCCACCGAGCTGGGCCACAACGCCAGCCAGGCCCATGACCGCAGCCAGCAGCAATCGCAGCAGATGGAACTGGTGGCCACCGCCATCAACGAAGTCACCTACGGCGTGCAGGACGTGGCCAAGAATGCCGAGCACGCTGCCAGCGAAATGCGCGATGCCCAGGCCCAGGCACAACAGGGCCAGGTCAATATCGACGGCAGCTTGCAGCAGATCGACCAGCTCTCCACCACTATCAGCCAGGCTGTTGAGGTGATCCGCACGCTCTCCAGCGAAAGCACGCAGATCGGCGGCGTACTGGAAGTGATCCGCTCCATCGCCGACCAGACCAACCTGCTCGCCCTCAATGCCGCCATCGAAGCCGCCCGCGCCGGGGAGCAAGGCCGTGGGTTTGCGGTGGTCGCCGATGAGGTGCGCCTGCTGGCCCAGCGCACGCAGAAATCCACCGCCGAGATCCAGGTGATGATCGAGCGCCTGCAAGGCCACTCGGAAGCAGCGGTCAAGGTGATCAGCGACAGCCACAGCGCCTCGCAACTGACCATCGAACAAGCCGGCCAGGCGGGCGCGAGCCTCACCGCCATCGGCCAGGCGCTGCACAACCTCAACGGCCTGAACGCCTCGATAGCCAGCGCCACCCTGCAACAGGCCCACGTGGTGGAAGACATCAACCAGAACGTCACCCAAGCGGCCGGGTTGTCCCACAGCACCGCGCTGGCGGCCGAGCAGTCCAGCGTGGCGAGTGCACAGTTGCGTGGCTTGAGTGAACAGCTGGATGGGCTTTTGCGTCAGTTCAAGGTCTGACGCCCCTCAACGGTGGGAGAGCTGCCCTCTCCCACCGTCCAGCGGCCTCACATCCCCAGCCACTGCGGCAGTGCGAGGGAAATGAACGGCAGGTAGGTGACCATGATCAGGAACACCAACAGAATCATCAGCCACGGCATCGCCGCGCGGATGGTCTGCCCCAGGGTCAGCCCCGTCACCGCCGAAGTCACGAACAGGTTCAGCCCCACCGGTGGATGCACCAGGCCGATTTCCATGTTCACCACCATCACGATGCCCAGGTGAATCGGATCAATGCCCAGCTTCATCGCAATCGGGAAAAAGATCGGCGCCAGGATCAGCACAATGGCCGAAGGCTCCATAAAGCTGCCGGCAATCAGCAACACCACGTTGACCATGATCAAAAAGCCAATCGGCGTCAGCCCTTCGGAGATCACCCAGGCGGTAATTTGCTGGGGGATCTGCTCGGTGGTCAGCACGTGGGCAAACAGCATGGCGTTGGCGATGATGAACATCAGCATGATCGACAATCGCCCGGACTCCAGCAGCACTTTGGGGCAGTCGCGCAGCTTCATGTCCTTGTAGACGAACAGCGCGACAAACGCCGAATACACCGCCGCCACCGCCGCCGCTTCGGTCGGGGTGAACATGCCGCTGTAAATGCCCCCAAGGATGATCACCAGCAGCAACAGGCCCCAGAATGCCCGGCGTGCGCAACTCAGCCACTCACGGAACGTCGCCCGGGGTTGCGCCGGCAGCTTCTTGATGCGGGCGACGATGTAGATCGCGACCATCAACATCAGGCCCAGCAGCAAACCCGGAATCACCCCGGCCATGAACAATTTGCCTACTGAGGTTTCGGTCGCCGCCGAATACACCACCATCACAATCGACGGCGGAATCAGAATGCCCAAGGTCCCGGCATTGCAGATGATGCCCGCCCCAAACTCCTTCGGGTAACCGGAACGCACCATGCCTGCCACGGCAATCGAGCCCACTGCTGCCACCGTGGCCGGTGATGAGCCGGACAGCGCCGCAAACAGCATGCACGCCAGCACCGCCGCAATCGCCAGGCCACCGCGGATATGCCCGACACAGGC
Source organism: Pseudomonas sp. FJ2-5-13 (assembly GCF_029201605.1). Classification (NCBI taxonomy): domain Bacteria; kingdom Pseudomonadati; phylum Pseudomonadota; class Gammaproteobacteria; order Pseudomonadales; family Pseudomonadaceae; genus Pseudomonas; species Pseudomonas sp. FJ2-5-13. Next base: position 2,784,980 of record NZ_CP104045.1, on the reverse strand, counting down.
GTTGGCAAAGTCGATCAGCCGCTGGGCCACGCCGCCGGTGGTCATGAAGGCACCGGACAACAGGAAAAACGGAATCGCCAGGAAGGTGTAGGCGTCGCTGGTTTCAAACAGCTTGATCGCCAGGGAACTCACCGAGTCCTGGCTGAACATCAGGATCGACACCGCACCGGACAGCCCCAGGGCAATCGCAATCGGCACGCCCAGGAACATGAACACGAACAACAGCAGAAACAGACAGAGCACGGCCATCAGTGACGCTCCTCATGGCTGCCGGCCAACTTGCTGGCCTCACCGGCCTCGTCGGCCAACCCCAACCCGACCTGGCGGTGGGTAAAGATGCGGTAGAAAATTTCCAGGTAGCGGATCAAGACCAAGGCAAAGCCAATGGGCACGATCACCACGATGTCGCCGACATCGATACCGAACTGGTCGAGGTCTTCGGCGCCGATATGCGCGGTCATCACCGCACTCACCCACTTGTAGCTGGCTACCATGAACAGCCCGGCATAGGCCAGGCAGCACAGGCATGCGAGCATGCCGAGCAGGCGCTGCACCGGGCGCCGAGTCAGCCGCACCAGCGCGTCCACGCCCAGGTGGCCTGCGGTGCGCACGCCGTAAGAAATGCCGAAGAAAATCAACCAGCCGAACATGGCCTTGGTCAGCGCCACGCTCCAGGTCATCTCTTGGGCCAACGTCATGGTGCCGTCGCCCAGGGCATTGAAGAAGGGGCTGCTCCAGGCCCATTTGTCAGCCAGGGTAAAAAATAAGGTGTAGACGTTGTTGAGCATGACGTAGACGAATGTCACCAGGGTCATGGCGGCCAGCAGGAACGCAATGAAGCCTTCCTCCAGGTGCTCCCAGACGCGCCTTAGCGTTTGCATGGCAAAACCTCGCGAAAAAGGGATGGGTTATGCAAGGCACAGGGTGAAAACCGGTTCGACATGTGGGAGCGGGCTTGCTCGCGAATACAGTCTGTCAGTTGATAACACTGGTGACTGACCCACCGCTTTCGCGAGCAAGCCCGCTCCCACATTGGATCTCAGTATGCCCTGGGATTACTGGTTGGAAGCGTCCGCCGCCTTGATCAGGTCAGCCCCAATCTCGCCCTCGAACTTCTGCCACACCGGGCGCATGGCTTCGCGCCACAGCGCACGTTGCGCGGGGGTCAGTTCGATGATTTCGCTGGTCTTGGCGTCGATGATCTTCTGCTTGGCCGACTGGTTCAGCGCTTCGGCCTGCTTGTTCACCTCTACGGTAACCTCGGCCATGATCTGCTCCAGGGTGCTGCGCACATCCGGCGCCAGGCTGTTCCAGAATTTTGCGTTGGTGATCACCATGTAGTCGATCAGGCCATGGTTGGACTCGGTGAAGTACTTCTGCACTTCGTTGACCTTCTGGCTTTCATAATTCGACCAGGTGTTCTCGGTGCCATTCACGGTACCGGTCTGCAGGCCCTGGTAAACCTCGGCAAAACTCATCTTGCGCGGGTTGGCTCGGATCGCCTTGAACTGTTCTTCGAGCACACTGGAAGCCTGCACGCGGAACTTCAGGCCACGGGCGTCCTTGGGTTCATGCAGGGCCTTGTTGGCAGACAGTTGCTTGAGACCGTTGTGCCAATAGGCCAGGCCGAGGATGTTCTTATCCTGCATCGAGGTCAGCAGTTGCTTGCCCTGAGCGGCCTGGAAACGGTCGACGGCGGCCAGATCGTTGAACAGGAACGGCAAGTCGTAGATCTGCACTTGCTTGGTGTAATGCTCGAATTTGGCCAGGGAGGGCGCCAGCATTTGCACGTCGCCCAGCAGCAACGCTTCCATTTCCTTGCCATCGCCAAACAGCGACGAGTTCGGGTACACCTCGACCTTGACCTTGCCGGGCAGGCGCTCTTCAGCAAGTTTTTTAAACAGCAAGGCGCCCTGGCCTTTAGGGGTGTTTTCGGCAACCACGTGGGCGAACTTGATCACAATCGGGTCTGCCGCCTGGGCCAGGCCCGCGGTAAACAACGTGGCGGCGCACAGCAGCGCCCGGGAAAGCTTGAGCATGGGAATCACCTTTTTATTGTTGTGTTGTAAGGCAAGGTGCCTGATGAAACGCGTGTCGTGAATTTCGAATTTTAGATACCTGCGTTCGGCCTAGCCGAACGCGTCCAGGGTGGGAGCTGGCTTGCCTGCGATAGCGGTGTGTCAGACAACACAGACATTGACTGTTCTGCCGCTATCGCAGCATAGATATCTCCACAACTTCGGTACGACGCTAAACCTGTGGCGAGGGAGCTTGCTCCCGTGACGGACTGACAGCCGACAGCTATCTACCTGACACCCCAACGATCCAAATGTGGGAGCTGGCTTGCCTGCGAAGACGGCCTGGCAGTCAATACAGTTGGATTGTGTACATATTCATTCCTGCGGTAACGGCCACTTAGGGTTCCGCCCTGACGGCGGCTCACTTTTGAAAAGCGCAAAAGTAAGCAAAACGCTCTTGCCCCACCACTCGGCACCTCGCTTGGGCTCGGTGTGCCGGTAATCCGCCAGTGATTTGGGGGGCCGCCGCCACGCGCCATCCATGGCGCGGGGCGGCTAAACCGGCATCCCTGCCGGTTTACCCCCCAAATCACTGTCGAATTCCGGCCAGCGTGGTTTGACGGGGCGCCAGAGATCAAAAGCAGAGCAAGATCAAGCGCGACTCGCTTCGCATCGTGGTTACCCCGTCGGCTGCTACAACCTACAAAATTGTGTAGATACCTATGGCTATCGCAGGCAAGCCAGCTCCCACATTTTGTTACCGGTTTTGTCAGTTACAGTTGCGCGGCCAGCAGCCGCTGCGCGCGCAGCAGTACCGGCGCATCCACCATCTGCCCGTCAATCTGATAAGCCCCTGCCCCATGGGCGCCCGCCTCCACCACCCGCCTGGCCCAGGCCAGCTCTTCGGCGCTCGGCGCCAGCGCGGCATGGATCACTGCGACTTGCTTGGGATGAATGCACAACGCGCCGGCAAAGCCCATTTCATAAGCGTGCCGGATCGAGCGGTGCAGGCCTTCGGGGTCGTCGATGGCCGGGTGCACGCCGTCCAGCGGCGCCGCCAGGCCCGCGGCGCGCGAATGCACGATCAGCGCCAGGCGCGCCTGGTCGAGGGCCAGTTCGGCCGCGCGGGAGTGACTGCTCAGGTTGAGGTCCAGCGCCAGGTCCAAGCCGCCGAACGACAGGCGCTCTACCTGGGGCGCCTGGGCAATCTGCGCCAGTGCCAGCAAACCCCGTGCGCTTTCAATAATTGGCCAGATACGTTTGCCGGTCGCGGCCACCACCGCCACCTGAGCCGCGCTTTCGACCTTGGGCAGCAACACCCCCGCCACATTTGCATGGGCCTTGCAGAAGGCGACATCGGCAAAATGCTCAGCATGCTGGGGCGCGTTGATGCGTACCCACACCTGGGCTTCGGCATGCGCATGCAGGAACGCGCCCAGATTATCCCGGGCCTGACGCTTGAGCGGCTCTTCCACCGCGTCTTCGAAATCCACAATCACTGCGTCGGCGCCGCTGGCCAGGGCCTTGGCAAACCGCTCCGGGCGGCTGCCCGGCACAAACAGCGCAGAACGTACTAATGGCTTTGGCATCACTTGATTCCTGATTAGATAACACCGCGCTCGCGCAGGCTGTTAATGGCCTCAACGGAGTAACCCAGCTGGTCGAGGATGCCTTGGCTGTGTTGCCCCAGCGCTGGCACGCCGTCCATGCGCGGGGTAAACGCAGCGTTACGCGCCGGTGGCAGCAGCGACGGCAACGGCCCCGCCGGGCTGTCGACTTCGCGCCAGCGGTCGCGGGCCTTGAGTTGTGGGTGGTCCCACACGCCTTGCATGTCGTTGACCCGTGCACTGGCAATCTGCGCGTCTTCCAGGCGCTGGATCACCGCCTCGACGTCCAGTGGGGCAAAGCGCTCCACGATGATCTGGCGCAGCAGCTCGCGGTTGGCCGAGCGCTTGAAGTTGGCGCTGAAGCGCTCGTCCGTCGCCAGCGCCGGGCTGAGCAGCACTTTGTCGCAGAACGCCGCCCATTCGCGCTCGTTCTGCAAGCCGAGCATCACCGTGCCGCCGCCTCCAGTGGGAAACGGCCCGTAAGGGTAAATCGTCGAATGCGCGGCACCCGCACGCGGTGGCGGCGGCGCGCCGTCGAAGGCGTAGTACATCGGGTAGCCCATCCACTCCACCAGGCTTTCGAGCATACTCACATCGATGCGGCTGCCCTGGCCGGTTTTGCCGCGCAGCAGCAGCGCCGACAGAATGCCGCTGTAGGCGTACATGCCGGCCGAGATGTCCGCGATAGAGCAACCGGCCTTGGCCATCTGTTCTTCATCTGGGCCACCGGTCACCGAGAGAAAGCCGCCCTCGCTCTGGATCAACAGGTCGTAGGCTTTCTTTTTCTCGTAGGGCCCGCCTTCGCCGTAGCCGGAAATATCGCAGACGATCAGCCGTGGAAAGCGCGCGTGCAGCGCCTCGAACGATAAGCCCATGCGCGCCGCCGCGCCGGGGGCAAGGTTCTGCACCAGCACATCGGCGTCGGCCAGCAGCGCATCCAGAATGGCGCCCGCCTCGTCCTGCTTGAGGTCCAGGGTCAGGCTTTCCTTGGAGCGGTTGGTCCAGACGAAATGCGATGCCAGGCCACGCACCCGCTCGTCATAGCCACGGGCGAAGTCGCCGGTGCCGGGGCGCTCCACCTTGATGACCCGGGCACCCAGGTCGGCCAGTTGGCGCGTACAGAATGGCGCGGCAATCGCGTGTTCCAGGCTGACGACGGTGATGCCGTCCAGCGGTCGTTGTTCAGTCATCACAAATTCCTCCAAGCCAATGGGCCATGGACGCGGTAGTGCGCAGGTTCCACACATGCTCGATCAGGCGGTTGGCCTGGGCCGGGGTGCGGGCGCCGCTGAAGTGGGCCAGGCGCTGGAACTTATCCGCCAGCTCGGCACGGCTCAGGGTGTTGCCCGGGTCACCCTTGGGTTCATCAATGGCACCGTGCAGCGTGCGGCCATCGGTGGTGGTGACGGTGACGCGGCCCAGCCAGCGTTGCGGGTAGGCGCTGTCGACTTCGGGGTCCAGGCTCATGCTGACCTTGTCGCGAAACGCCGCGACCGCAGGATCGCTCAACGCCAGGTCATGGAATTCAGGCAACCCGGCTTTGCCATGCACGGCGATCAGGCCGAGCACGGTGCCCATGGAGAATTTGGCCTGGTGCACGGTGGCCGGTACCGTCACCCGGCCGAGTACGTCGATGGCGCCTTGGTGCACGTGGGTTTGCACCTGGGAAATCTGTGCAGCGCTCAAGCCTTCACGCTGCATCACGTCCAATAGCGCATCGGCAGCGGGATGGGTGTGACGGCAGGAGGCGTGGAACTTGAACGAGGTTTCTACCAGTGCCCAACGGCTGCCCAGGTCGGCAGACAATTTGCCCGGCTGCGCATCACTGGACATGCCCGCCGCCAAACCCTGGTCGCCTTCAAGAATATTGCGCGCGCCGGTCAGCCCATCGGCCGTCAGGTAAGCCGCCAGCAAGCCGTCCGCCGCCGCCTTGGCCGTGTGCAGTTGCTTGGAGTCGGCGGCATCGCGCAGAAACTCCCACAGCCCGGCGGCCTGGGTGCCGGCGCTGCCGAGCAGGTTGATGAATTGCTCTTCGTTGAAGTCGAGCAACTTGCCCACCGCGACCGCTGCCGCCAGGGTGCCGACCGTGGCCGTGGTGTGGAAGATGCGGTAGTGGGAACGGCCCAGGAACTCACCGATGCGAATCCCCGCCTCATAGCCGGCCACCGAGGCCAGCAACAGTTCACGGCCAGACTTGCCGAAGTCCTGGGCAGCGGCCAACGCGGCGGGAAATACCACAGTGGCGGGGTGCAGCACCGAGCTGTTGTGCAGGTCATCCTGCTCCACCAGATGTGAGGAGGCGGCGTTGACCAGGGCGGCAAAATACGCGCTGGTGCCGGTGCCGTTGACGATCACCTGGGCCGGGCCGCTGCTCGGGCCCATCTTCTGTGCGTAGCGTTCAAACAGGGGAATCGGGTGCGCGCCCTGGCTGGCCAAGGCGGATGCGAGCCAATCCAGGTAAAGCTCTTCGGTGCGCGCCAGTACGTGCTCGGGCAACTGCGCGTAAGTCAGCTCGGCCAGGAACCGGCAAAGGGCTTGGGTATGATGCATGCTCAAGGCCCTCAGAAGCTGCGCGGCAGTTCGAGCAAATGCTCGGCCACGTAGGACAGGATCAGGTTGGTGGAGATCGGTGCGACCTGGTACAGGCGGGTCTCGCGGAATTTACGCTCCACGTCGTACTCGCAGGCAAAGCCGAAGCCGCCGTGGGTTTGCAGGCAGGCGTTGGCCGCTTCCCAGGACGCCTTGGCCGCCAGGTACTTGGCCATGTTGGCACTGGCCCCGGCGTTCTTGCCGCTGTCGTATTCCTCACAGGCGCGCCAGCGCATCAGGTCCGCCGCTTCAATCTCGATATGCGCCTCGGCAATCGGGAACTGCACGCCCTGGTTCTGTCCGATGGGCCGGCCAAACACCACACGGTCGCGGGCATAGGCGCTGGCCTTTTCGATAAACCAGCGGCCGTCACCGATGCACTCGGCGGCAATCAGCGTGCGCTCGGCATTCAGGCCATCGAGGATGTATTTGAAACCCTTGCCCTCCTCGCCAATCAGGCTGTCCAGGGGCAGCTCCAGGTTGTCGAAGAACAGCTCGTTGGTCTCGTGGTTGACCATATTGGCGATGGGCTGCACGGTGAGGCCGTTGCCGATGGCCTGGCGCAGGTCCACCAGGAAGATCGACATGCCTTCGGACTTTTTCTTTACGTCGGCCAAAGGCGTGGTGCGCGCCAGCAGGATCATCAGGTCGGAATGCTGTACCCGAGAGATCCAGACTTTCTGGCCGTTGATCACGTACTTGTCGCCGTGCTTGATCGCCGTGGTCTTGATCTTGGTGGTGTCGGTGCCGGTAGTGGGCTCGGTGACGGCCATCGACTGCAGGCGCAATTCACCACTGGCCAGCTTGGGCAGGTAGAAGCGTTTTTGCGCCTCGCTGCCGTGACGCAGCAGGGTGAACATGTTGTACATCTGGCCATGCACGGTGCCCGAGTTGCCGCCGCAGCGGTTGACTTCCTCAAGGATTACCGAGGCTTCGGCCAGGCCCAGGCCGGAACCGCCGTATTCCTCGGGGATCATTGCCGACAGCCAACCGGCGTCGGTCAGCGCCTTGACGAAGGTTTCGGGGAAGCCCTTTTCTTCATCGATCTTGCGCCAGTAAGCGGCATCGAATTCGGCGCACAAGGCACGCACACCGTCGCGGATGGCGTTGAGTTCTTCAGTGTCGTGGGCATTCATTAACGGCTCTCCGCCTGTTGTTATTGGGTTATTCGAAATGCACCTGGGCGGTCTGCGCCAGGCCTTCAGTGTTGCCAGCCCAGAGTTCTGCGACGCCAGTTGCGCTGATGCGCCCGCCCACCTCAAAAGGCTGTGGCGCGGTCAGTGGGCGCACACCGCGATAGGCAAAGCGGCGCAGGGTCGCTTCGGGGTGCGCCCGGCAGAACGCGCGCAGGCTCAAGGTGGCGATCAGCGGGCCATGCACCACCAGGCCGGCATAGCCTTCGGTGCCGGTGACATAGGGGTAGTCGTAATGAATGCGGTGGCCGTTGAACGTCACGGCGCTGTAGCGAAACAACAAGGTCGGCGTCGGCTCGACGGCCTCTGTCCATTCGCCTTGGGCCAGCGCGTCGCCGCTGCCCGCCTTGGGTGGCGTGGGTTCGCGGTAGACGATGTCCTGTTCCTCGCGGATGGCCAGGCGACCGTCCTGGGAGTAGTCATGGCGCACGGTGACGAATAACAGTGAACCGGTGCGGCCGGTTTTTTCTTCGACCTGGGTGATGGTGGATACGCGCGTGGCCGCCTCGCCAGCCCGCAAAGGGTGCAAAAACTCAAGGCGCCCACCGGCCCACATGCGATTGCGGTTATCGGCCGGTGGCAGGAACCCACCGCGTGCCGGGTGACCGTCGCTGCCCAGGGCCGATTCGGGCAACGGGTCCTGGAAAAAACACCATTGCCACAACGCAGGCACCGCGTCGCCATCGGCAGGCACGGCTTCATCGAACGTGGCGGCGATACGCTTGAGCAGGTTATGGCTCAGGTGGTCGTGGGCGGTCTCACTTCGGCCGATCCAATCAGTGGCGCTCATCGAGTGCAGGTCCTCAGGCAGTGGGTGTCTGCCGTGGATCATGCAAGGGCCTGCCCGTTCTGAGAATTTGCATTTCAATAAACCAGCGTTCGGTTATGCTGAACGCCATTAATTGAAAAACACCGCATATCCCTGTGGGAGCGGGCTTGCTCGCGAAAGCGCAGTGTCAGTCACTGAATACATTGGCTGATCCACCGCTTTCGCGAGCAAGCCCGCTCCCACATTTGGATCTTCATTGTGATGAGGTTTGGTGTTTATACCGGGAGCCTTGCATGCACTTCGATCTCGCCGACCTGCGCCTGTTTATCCATATCGCCGAATCTCCCAGCCTTACCCAGGGCGCCAAGCGCGCCTTCCTGTCGCCGGCTGCCGCCAGTGCGCGGATCAAGGCCCTGGAAGGCCAGCTCGACACGCGCCTGTTGTACCGCGACAGCCGGGGCGTGGAGATCACCCCGGCAGGCGAGCGGCTGTTGCACCATGCGCGGTTGATCATGCGCCAGGTGGATTACCTCAAAAGCGAGTTCACCCAATACGGCGTGGATTCGGCCGGGCATATCCGTATCTTCGCCAACACCACGGCGGTCACCGAATTTTTGCCGGAGGTTCTGGCAGGCTTTCTGTCACAGCGCCCCGGCGTCACCGTCGACCTGCAGGAACGCCTGTCACGGGACATCGTGCGCGGGGTGCTCGATGGCACCAGTGACATGGGCATCATCGCCGGCCCCGTGGAAGCCTCCGGCTTGCAAGTACTGCATTTCAGCACCGATGAACTGGTGCTGATGGTGCCGGTCGGGCATCCGTTGGCCGACCTGCCTTCAGTGACCCTTGAGCAAACCCTGGCGTATCAGCACATCGGCCTGCATGAAGGCAGCACGCTGTTGAGTTTCCTGCGCGAACACGTCGAGCGCCTGGGTAAGCAATTGTCGCTGCGTATCCAGGTCTCGAGCTTCGAGGCGATCTGCCGGATGGTCGAGGCCGGCGTGGGCATCGGCATCATTCCCGAGTCCGCCGCCCTGCGCCACAGCCGCACCATGCAACTGGTGACCGTGAAGCTCGACGAACCCTGGGCGATTCGCGAGCGCAGCATCCTGGTACGTGAGCTGGAAGCGTTGCCAGGGACCATTCGCGCGCTGATCGCCACGTTGATGCCCTGATCCTTGCTCGAAAAAAACCTCAACGATAACGGGTGTTTTCTGGATAAACGCGGCGCCTGTGCGTTTTTGGCGAGCGAGCTCGCTCCTACAGGTGGCTGTTAACAGTCTTTGACAGTTTCCCGACAAAGCACTCAAAGATTCCAAGCCCCCGCCGGCCTAGCATTCCAGCATCCAAACCATCGCTCGGGTGCTCTTGATGTTTCGCAGGTTGCGCGGTATTCCGCTCTTGGGTTGCCTGATGGGCAGTATCGGTTGCCACTCGCAACCGCCTGCCCCGCCGCCGATTCAAAAAGGCGATTACGGCGCAATCATCCGCTACCTGCAAACCCGCATTCCCCGGGAGATGGCGCGGGACAATGTGGCAGGTTTGTCGATTGCGCTGGTCAATGGCCAGGAGCTGATCTGGGCCCGTGGCTTTGGCCTGGCTGACAAAGACCAGGGGGTGCCGGTCACGCCCAATACCGCGTTTCGCGCCGGTGGCATTTCCAAACTGCTGAGCGCCACGGCGGCGCTGCAGCTGGTGGAGCAGCACCACCTGGCGCTGGATGCACCGATCCAGCAGACCCTGCGTGAGTTCTACGTACGTTCACGCTTTCACAGCGACCAGGCCGAGGCGGATCGAGCGATCACTTTGCGGCGCTTGCTCAGCCATCAATCCGGCTTGCCCAGCGAGCACCTGCGCGACCTGCGCAGCACTTACGCCATGGGGCAAATGCCGATGCGCGTGTCGGGTGTGTGGCTGAGCAGCCTGCCGGGGTCCCAGGTGGCGTACTCCAACCTTGGTTATTCACTGGTGGGCGCGGCCATCGAGCGCAGCAGCGGTAAAAGCTTTGAAGCCCAGTTGCAAAGCAGCCTGCTCACGCCCCTGCGAATGAACCAGTCCAGCTTCGTGGGCACCGGTGCGCAAATGGGCTTTCGCGCCCATGGTTACGAGGACGGCAAGGCCAGCACCGACGCCCAGGTGCGTGACCTCGCCGCCGGTGGCCTGTGGACCAGCCCCAAAGACCTCAGCCGCTACGTACGCATGCTATTTGCCAAGGGCACCTACAAGGGCAGCCAGATCCTCGGCAGCGCTTCTATCGACGCCATGTTTACCCAGCAAAACACCGGCAATGCCCTGGATTTCGACTGCCAGATCGGCCTGGGCTGGTTTCTCGCGCCCTGCGGTGACGAGCCCATCGGCCCCGGTGTGCGCACCTACCAGCACAGCGGTGGCGGCGATGACTTCGTCGCCCAATTGACCCTGCTACCGGATCAGCAACTGGCGGTGATCATCATGGCCAACGACAGCAACGCCGAAGACATGGTGGTGTCACTGACCACCGACAGCCTGCGCCTGATGCTCCAGGCACAGACCGGCCAGCCCGTGTGCGCCGATGACTGCCAGGCCCCGAGCCACGGCCTCAAGCTGCGCCATGTGCCGGCGGCGGTGGATCGCAAGCGCCTGGCTGGTTTCTATGCGACCGCCTGGGGCGTGTTCCGCATCAGGGATGAGCATGCGCGCTTGACCGGCGAACTGGCCGGCTACGATTTCGAGCTGTTACGTGATGAACAAGGCTGGCTGCGCGCGCAGAAAAAGATCCTCGGCTTCTGGCGCAAGGACCTGGGCGAGTTGGGCCGCGTGCAGTTGGATCTGATCCAGGTACAAGGCCGCCAAATGCTCACCGCGCGCAGCCACGGCCAACGCATTGCCATCGGTGAACGCATCGAGCCACCGCCCTTGCCTACCGCCTGGGCCAACACGGTCGGCACCTATCAGGTGCTCAGCAGCCATGAACCCGACGCGCCATTGAGTGGCATCAGCGTGCGTCAGGAGGACGGCTTTCTGGTGATTCGCGGCCAATTGCACGGCGAGCCGCTGACCGACTACATCCTGCTGCCCATCGACAACGCCCATGCGGTACTGGCCGGCAACGGCTACGGCCTGGGCGATACCGTCAGCCGCCAGGTCAACGGGCTGAGCGCTTCGGGTTATTCCTTCAAACGTACCCAATCACCCCACATACCCTCGAATTTCTAACCAGGAGAAACACCTGATGCACGCAAAAAACCTGTGCCTGTCATTGACCTCACTGTGCCTGCTCGCCGCCGCCGATACGGCGCTTGCCGAAGAGTGGCAATACAGCCTCAAGGCCGGCATGGCCAACGCACCCCGCTACAGTGGCAGCGACGAACGTATGACGGCGCCTGTACTCGGCGGCAAAATCATCAGCCCCTGGGGCGTCTTCCTCGATACTGATACGGGCCTGGGCTGGGGTTACGAAGGTAATGCCCTGAGCTTCAGCGCATACGTTGGCGCAAGCGGTTCGCGTAAGGATAAAAATGAAAGCATGCAGGCCGGCTCCAAACGCCTCAAAGGTATGGGCCAGATCAAGTCACGTCCGCAATTGGGAGTGAGTGCCGCCTACAACCTCGGCGGTGTGATCATCGGCGCCACCCTGGAACATGCGCTTGAAGAAGATAAACACAAGGAAACCGGCAAGGCTTTTACCCATCTGGAGTTGAGCCTGGGTACCCATCTGTATGAAGGCCGCTACGGCTGCGTCGATGCCGCCATCAACAGCCACTTCGGTGACCGCAACTACCTGCAAACCTGGTACGGCGTGACTACCGACCAGGCCACCCGCAGCCGCTTCAAGGAATACAAGGCAAGTGCCGGCAATATCAGCAATGGCATGAGCCTTTCATGGAGCGTGCCGATCAACGAACACACGCAGTTCTCGACCTTGCTGGATGTGCAATACCTGGCGGACAAGGCCGGCAAGAGCCCGATTGTGGAGCAGCGGTTGCAGGCGTCGGTGTCGGGGGAGTTGCAATACACCTTCTGATCTACCTTGCCCTCTGTAGGAGCGAGCTTGCTCGCGAAAAACGTCCACGATAACGCGTGTTTTCTAGATAAACGCGGCGCCTGTTAGTGCTTCGCGAGCAAGCTCGCTCCTACAGAGACAATGCCAGTTCCTTAGTAACCCAACGACAAGCCCGTGTTGCGCCGCGGGTCATTGGCCCCATAGAAACGGTTGTTACCCACCGGCTTGCCCTCCAGGGAAGGCGCGCCTACCAGGATGGCGGCCAGGTGGTTGGCATCTTGCGGGCCGGCAAACGTGTGGCCCCAGCTTTCGAGGATCTTCTGGGTGTCCGGGCTGACGGCAAAGGTCTCAAGGTTGGTGGTTTCCGGCATCCATTGCTGGTGGAAGCGCGGTGCATCCACGGCTTCCTGGATGTTCATCTTGTAGTCGATGACATTCAGGATGGTCAGCAAGGTCGCGGTGATAATGCGGCTGCCCCCCGGTGTGCCAACGACCATTACTGCCTTGCCGTCCTTAGTGACGATGGTCGGGCTCATCGATGACAACGGCGCCTTGCCCGGTGCGATGGCGTTGGCTTCGCCCTGCACCAGCCCATACATATTCGGCACCCCGACCTTCACGGTGAAGTCATCCATTTCATCGTTGAGAATCACCCCGGTCTTGCTGGCCATCACCCCGGCGCCAAACCAGTCGTTGAGGGTATAGGTCACCGAGACCGCGTTGCCCCACTTGTCGACGATGGAATAGTGGGTGGTGTTATTGCCTTCGTGGGGCGACACACCTGGCTTGATCGCCTGGGAGTCACCGGCCTTCTGCGGCTCGATGGCAGCGCGTAACTTGGCCGCGTAGTTCTTGTCCAGCAGATGCTCGATGGGGTTCTTCACGAAGTCCGGATCACCCAGGTAGCTGTTGCGGTCCACGTAGGCATGGCGCATCGCTTCGATCTGGTAGTGCAGGCCCTGGGCCGAGTGATAGCCCAGATCGGCCATCGGGTAGCCTTCGAGGATGTTCATGATCTGGCAGATCACCACACCGCCCGAGCTGGGTGGCGGCGCCGAGACCACATGGTAGCCACGGTAGTCGCACTCGATGGGGGCCAGTTCGCGGGTTTTGTAGGCGTCGAGGTCGGCCTGGGTGATGATGCCTTTGCCGGCCTGGCTGGAATCCACCACCGCCTTGGCGACCCAGCCTTTATAGAAACCGTCGGTGCCCTTGGCCGAGATTTCCTTGAGGGTCTTGGCCAGGTCCTTCTGCACCAGCTTCTGGCCCACCTGCATCGGTTTGCCGTTGTGCAGGAAGATCCCGCGCATGTCCTGGTCTTTTTCGAACTCACCGGTGGCGGTGTGCAACAGGTCGATATCGCCCTGCTCCAGCGCAAAGCCGTTTTCCGCCAGCTTGATCGCCGGGGCAATCACTTGGGCGCGCTTGAGGGTGCCGTATTTGCTCAGGGCCAGCTCCATGCCAGACACCGTGCCCGGTACGCCGACCGCCAAATGGCCTTTGGCGCTGAGGCTTTCGACCACATTGCCGGCCTTGTCGAGGTACATGTCGGCCGTCGCCGCCAACGGGGCTTTTTCGCGGAAGTCGAGGAAGGTCTTGCGCCCGTCCGCCAGTTGCACGGTCATGAAACCACCGCCGCCCAAGTTGCCCGCCGCCGGGTACACCACCGCCAGTGCGTAACCTACCGCCACCGCCGCATCGACCGCGTTGCCGCCGGCCTTGAGCACATCAACACCCACGTGGGTTGCCAAGTGCTGGGCCGTGACCACCATGCCATTTTCACCCGCAACCGGGGCTTGGGAAGCTGCGTGCACACCGTTGACCGTCAAGACCAGCGCGGTCGCAATCAACGTGTGACTGAAGGGTTGGTATTTCATCCATGGCTACTCTGTTTATTGAGATGCACCAAAATAGCTCCTAGCCGATTTAATCCCCAGCGCAATGGCGTTTTTATTACAGAACTTGTCGGTCATGGAACGCACACCGCTGCGCAAGTCGGCAATCAGCTCTGGTCTATAAAATTAATGGCGCTAGAATCGGCGCCATTCTTTTACCGCCGCCCTGATACGAGCCTGTCCATGAGCTTTGATTTCGACACGATCCACCCACGCTTCAATACCGGCAGTACCAAGTGGAGCCGTTACCCGCAAGACGTCCTGCCGATGTGGATCGCTGACATGGACATCGCCGCGCCGCCCGCCATCTTGCAAGCCCTGCACGCGCGCCTCGACCAGCAGATTCTCGGCTACAGCGTGGCCGGCCCGGACGTGCGCGACGCTATCGTTGCCGACTTGTGGGCCAAGTACGCCTGGCGCGTGCAGCCTGAAGAACTGCTGTTTCTGCCCGGCGTGGAGCCTGGCTTCAATATGGCCCTGCACGCCTTCGTCCAGCCTGGCCAGGCGGTGGTGCTGCAAACCCCCAACTATCGGCCGATTCGCCTGGCGCCCGGCAACTGGAACCTGCCACGCATCGAAGTGCCGTTCCAATTGATCGATGGCGAGTACCGCACACCGCTGCCGGCCATGCGCCAAGCCTTGAGCGGGGCCGGGGCGCTGTTGCTGAGCAACCCGCACAACCCCATCGGCAAGGTGTTTGCCCGTGAAGAGCTGCTGGCGGTGGCCAATGCCTGCCTGGACACCGGCGCATTGATCATCAGCGACGAAATCCACGCCGAGCTGTGCTTCGACGGCCGTCGCCACATCCCCACCGCCAGCCTCAGCCCCGAGATCGCCCAGCGCACCATCACGCTGATGTCAGCGAGCAAGGCGTATAACGTGGCCGGCCTGAAGACCTGCTTCGCCGTGGTCCAGAACGCCGAGGTGCGCGAGCGTTTCAATCAGGCGCGCTGCGGCATGGTTGACAGCGTCAGCCCCCTGGGCCTGGAAGCCACACGCGCCGCCTACAGCGAATGCACCGAGTGGCTCAGCGCGCTGGTGCAGTACCTGCAAGCCAACCGCGACTACCTGCTCGACGCGGTAAAAACCCGCCTGCCCGGCGTGGTGATGCATGCGCCACAGGGCACCTTCCTGGCGTGGCTCGATTGCAGCGCCCTGGGTCTTGATGACCCGCAGCAGTTCTTTCTGGAGCAGGCCAAGGTGGGCCTGAGCGCGGGGATTGAATTTGGCGATGACAGCCAGCAATTCGTGCGCCTGAACTTCGGTTGCCCACGGGCGATGCTGGAGGAAGGCGTGCAGCGCATGCAGATCAGCTTACAAAACCGCTGACGTCGGTCGGAACCGCACGGGAGATTTTCCGCACATACCGGGCTTAGCTGCCCGCTGTGCCATTGAAATTCTCCCGGAGCCGCCCGTCGATGATTCTGCCGCCACGCCCACTCCCCCTCATTGCCTGGGATTTCAAACCCATCGCCGGCGATACCCCGCAGGCCTTGCCGGCCTACTCAGTGGAGCCTCTACAACCGCCACGCAAACCGGCGTTGAGGCAAAACCGCAGTACATCGGTAGACCACCAGAAAGCCCTCTACCGGCAGCTGTTGCAGGCCACGCACACTGCGCTGCCCAGGGTCCGCGACGAAGCCAAGCAATGGGCCGAGGCGCTGGTGTTCAAGTTGACCGGGCGCAAGGTCGATGCCGACGCCATCTTCCTCAATCGCTTCCAGCAAGCACAAAGTGCCAATACCGTCACCGACTGGGAACATCTGAGGGAAGAACCCACGGTTTCCCAGGCGCTGCCGGACGCGTTGTTGAGCAACTTCAGCGAACACGACGCACTGCCCGGCGTGCTTGACCAGCAGGCCGGCCTGTACACGGTCGGCCGCGGGCAAAGTACCCAAGGCGGCTATGGCGCCCATAACCAGTTTGCGCTGGCGCCTTCCCAGCTGATGCATGAAAGCTGGAAAACCGACTTTCAGGCGCACATGACTCAAAAGCTCGAACGCTTCTGGCACGACCATGGCGATGACTACCGCACCGCCTTGAAAGGCGAGTTCATTTATCAGGCCCGTGAACAGCTCAAGGCCTACGAGCGCGCCTCACCCGCCGAACGCCTGAACATGCCGGCCGAGCAGCGCTTTACCCGCGATGATTACCGCCTGGTGATGGGCGCCGCCGCCAACCTGCCCCTGGATGAAAACCAAGCCCTGAGCGTCGAACAACTACGAGCGACAGCGCCGGTAGAAGGCCGCACACGGGTTCACGTGTTTGACATCAACGGGCGCCCCGCTCACGACATCCTGCGTTTCACCGCCACTGACTACGGCAGCCACGGGCAATTGCGTGATCGTCGAGACGGCGTGCAGGTCCTGTATATGCCGGGGCACAAGCCCGCTTTCCTGCGCTTTGATTCCCTGGACGCGATGGACCAATGGGTGGCCGAGCAAGGCCGGCATGCCGAGACGCGCCAGGCGCTGCAATCGCACTTCGCCCTCAGGGACCGACAAGACAGCGACTTGGGGTTCTGGAGCGATTTCAAATCCTTCATCACCGGCGATTCGCGCTCGAACAAAGGCGCGGACAGCGCCATTCGCTACTTGGCCAGCGGCTACTGGGACACCCTGGAAGGGACCGTTATCGACAGCGCCAATGTGCGCATTCACGGCGACGTGTTCAGCGTGATCAAAGACGCCACCCGCGAACGCATGTCCCGCGATGCAGACGTCATGATCAAGTCCAACAGCGAGGTCACCCGCGATACCTGGCTTAACGATTTGACCGTAGCCGCCGGCCTGGCGGCCAAGTTCGCAGTGATTGGCGAGCCGGTTGTGGTCGGTGTCGCGGCCGCCGCCGGCCTTGTAGAAGCCCAATTGGGTGTCGAGCAATCGATCACGGGGGACACGCAGGCCGAGCGCAAACACGGCAGCACTGCCGCACTGGATGGCGCGCTCAATGAGCTGTTTGCCATCGTGGGCGGTACCGTGAAGGAGCCTGCTTTTGAGCAACCGGCCACGATCCCCTTGACTCGGGAGCTTTTCAGCGACGGCCGGCAGGCAATGGTCATCGAACACCCTTTGAGCCCCAGTGCCTATACCCTGCCACGCGCCAATGGCTATGACCTGGTGGACCGTGGTCGGGTGTATCGCTACCTCAATACAAGACCTGGCGAGCTGACCGACCTGCAAGCAGCAGAACACGCCAAGCCCTTGGAGGGCTTTGAGGCGCTTTGCCCTGCGCCCGCTGCGGGT
This sequence comes from Pseudomonas sp. FJ2-5-13, assembly GCF_029201605.1. Taxonomy (NCBI): domain Bacteria; kingdom Pseudomonadati; phylum Pseudomonadota; class Gammaproteobacteria; order Pseudomonadales; family Pseudomonadaceae; genus Pseudomonas; species Pseudomonas sp. FJ2-5-13. The sequence continues at coordinate 2,767,682 of NZ_CP104045.1, read as the reverse complement.
GGGCGGGTGCGACGCGGCATCCAGGACGAGTGTTTCGTTAAACTTATCGCCGACCTGCCCAAACCCCAAGAACGCCTGCAGGCCCTGGAGCACGTGCGCTTGTTCCCGTCCAAGGCCGGGCTGTTCACGCGCGAGCGCACGGTGGTCTATGAAAAACGCCTGCACAAAATAGTCAAAGGCGACACCGGCCCCCAACTGGTGCCCGTCGCCAACGGCGAACGCATCACTTACAAGGCGCACGTGCACGGCCAGCTCATTGACGACCCCGATTTCGGCTTTTACACAGGCGATAGCGCCGGCACGCTTGCTAACGATACTCGGGTGGTCAAACTCGGCAGCATCAGCAACGCCAGCAATGATCAGCGCCAGCTCAGAGGCGTGGTCGTCACCAGCGCCAGCCAGCGCTACCTGGTGGTAGAGGCTGACACTGCCGAGTTCTATTACGCACCACTGGATAAAACCCAAACCCGGGATATCAGGTTCAAGAAATGCGGGCCTCTAGAGATGAGCCTTGCGCAAGGATACCGCCAGTTTCTGAGTGCCAACCATGCTGTGCAGGCCCTTAAGGCCGACTTTGTCGCGCTGGCTCCGCTCAAAAAAGCCTTCAAGCAACTGCAGCGCTCAGGTTTTAGCAAAGCCGACATCGACGAATTGAAGCGCCACTGCAAGGGCATGACCCCTGAGCAGAGGCGCGAAGTGGTGTACCGGCTGCAGCAAGCCAACGCCATCGTGAAACCGGATGTGGCCTTGCGCCCCCATGGTGTTTCACCGTTGCCTGGCAACCAGGTGCATCCGGCCGCAGACCTGGCCAGGGCCGACGCGGCCAGGCTTACCCTGGGCTGGTTGGGGCGCACCGCCAAGCTGAAAGCCGCCAATACCGTGCAGGTGGCCATGGGTGAAGCCACGACACTCACGAGCGGCAACGACGTGCTCTCCACCCGCAGCCTGACCGACTGCTCGGCCATTGCGGTGCTCACCGACTGGGACGGTGCGCGTTACCAGACCCGCACGCTGATGCACCTGACCGGCAGCAACCTGGAACTGGGCCTGCGAGGCGGCAATACCCAAGCGTTGCTGGATCGATTGAACGCATCACTGAACAAAGGTGGGCAGGTCATTCTGGTAGGCGGGGTCAATTCAGGTTCACTGCAAGGCATGGCCACCACCATCGGGCAATCGTTGCAGGGCGAACAACCGCTCAGGACACTGCTTCAAGCACGGCCCGGCGTCAGCGTCACGCTGGCCAGCTCCCTGGGCATCACGGTGAATGCTGATGGCACGTTTGAGCTGATCGAGGGAACGGGCAAAGGTGTCATGCCCGAGGATCAGGTCAGGGAAATTTTCAATCGAGTTGACTGAGGGCACTGCCACACGCCTTTCCCTGACCCTGTTGGGCGTTTACAACTTGGCAATGGACACTTCTGTGGACTTCACAAAGGCAATCACCTCACTGCCCACTTTCAATTCCAGGTCACGCACCGAGCGCGTGGTGATCACCGACGTCACAATGCCCGACGCAGTCTGCACGTCGATTTCCGACACCACTTCCCCCAGCAGAATCTCCTTGATCACGCCTTTGAACTGGTTGCGCACGTTGATCGCTTTGATGGTCATGTCGGCTTTCCTTTTGGCTGTTGGGTCAATCCGCACGAATGCGCAGGCCCTCAAAATGCGCTGCCGGATAGAATATTAAAAGGAATAAATATCTATTTATTTATTCGATATAGGAATATGTGTAGTGATGTTTCATGACCCGCCTACGGCTGAATTTGTGTGTGGCAGCGACCTATGACCGCACATCTTGTGCGTTGACCAACTTTGTCACACCCCATATAGTGTGCCCACAAACAGATCAGACCACTACATAGTGTGCAGCATCGGTATTTACCGACCACACTACGCGCAGTATTTCAATGCCTTGTAGCCTGCAAAAACATTTATTTTTCGAGTACCAGGAAGGAGTATTTCCATGCTGAGTTGGGATGAAGTCGACAACGAAGACACCGGTGCAGCGGTGATCAAAGGCGCCAACGCCGGCCACGCCACCGAAGCCAACATGGACCGCCTCGACGGTGCCGGCGCCGCTGCCGCCGTGGAAGCCCGCGCCGTCACCGCCAACGACTCCGCCGCCATCGTGCGCGCCAAGGCCGCCCTGGACAAACTCGACGTCGCCGAAGGCCTCGCCGAGCTGGAAGGCGCCTCCGCCCGCGTCGCCGTTGACGAAAAGCGCATGATCAACTGCCGCGCCGACCTCAACCAACTCGTGCCGTTCAAGTACGACTGGGCCTGGCAGAAGTACCTCGACGGCTGCGCCAACCACTGGATGCCGCAAGAGGTCAACATGACCGCCGACATCGCGCTGTGGAAAAACCCCGAAGGCCTGACCGACGACGAGCGCCGCATCGTCATGCGCAACCTGGGCTTCTTCTCCACCGCCGACTCCCTGGTGGCCAACAACCTGGTACTGGCCGTGTACCGCCTGATCACCAACCCGGAGTGCCGCCAGTACATCCTGCGCCAGGCCTTCGAAGAAGCGATCCACACCCACGCCTACCAGTACTGCATCGAATCGCTGGCCATGGATGAAGGCGAGATCTTCAACATGTACCACGAGATTCCATCGGTGGCCAAAAAGGCCGCCTGGGGCCTGAAGTACACCCGCTCGATCTCCGATCCGAAGTTCGAAACCGGCACCGTCGACACCGACAAAGAACTGCTGCGCAACCTGGTCGCCTACTACTGCGTACTGGAAGGCATCTTCTTCTACTGCGGCTTCACCCAGATCCTGTCCATGGGCCGCCGCAACAAAATGACCGGCGTGGCCGAGCAGTTCCAGTACATCCTGCGCGATGAGTCGATGCACCTGAACTTCGGTATCGACGTGATCAACCAGATCAAAATCGAAAACCCACACCTGTGGGATGCCGAGATGAAGGAAGAAGCGACCCAGATGATTCTGCAGGGGACGCAGTTGGAGATCGAATACGCTCGCGACACCATGCCTCGTGGGGTGTTGGGCATGAATGCGGCGATGATGGAAGATTATTTGAAGTTCATCGCTAACCGTCGTTTGACGCAGATTGGCTTGAAGGAAGAGTACCCAGGCACCACCAATCCATTCCCGTGGATGAGCGAGATCATGGACTTGAAGAAAGAGAAAAACTTCTTCGAGACCCGTGTGATCGAGTACCAGACCGGCGGCGCGCTGAGCTGGGACTGAATCCACACGGACCCCAAAAAATGTGGGAGCGGGCTTGCTCGCGAATGCGCAGTGTCAGTCAGTGGAATACTAGCTGGCCTACCGCTTTCGCGAGCAAGCCCGCTCCCACAGGTGGTTATCTGTGTTCTTTAGACTTGCGTAAAAAGCCTTTATGCCCAACCAAACCATCAAGACCCCTTGCGTCGGCCTGTGCTCCACCGTCTACGGTGACCTGGTCTGCCGGGGCTGCAAGCGTTATCACCATGAAGTGATCCAGTGGAATGGCTATAGCGCCGAGGAAAAACAAGCGGTGTGGCTGCGCCTGGAGCAGTTGCTGGTACAGGTGATGGCCAGCAAGCTGGAAGTCTTCGATCCGCAGCGCCTGCGTCAGCAACTGGAAGCGCGCAAGATTCGCTTTGTACCGCACCAGTCGCCGTATTGCTGGGCATACCAACTGATTGCCCGTGGCGCACGGGTGATCTCCAAGCTGGATGCGTATGGCTTGGCGTTGCTGCCCGAGTTTCGCGAGCGCCACTTGGCGGACCTGCGCGATGCGATAGACCGGGAGTTCTTTCTGCTGTCCGAGGCCCATTACGAACGCTATATCGCCCCGGCTTTCCTGAAAGAGTCATTCGGACCGGCGCTGATTGCCACGCGCTGACCAGCGCCACAAGCACTGTAGGAACTGGCTTGCCTGCGACGGTAACCACGATGCGAAGCGAGCCGCTCTTGCTCTTGATCTGCTTTTGATCTTAGGCGCCCCATCAAACCACGCTGGCCGGAATTCGACAGGGATTTGGGGGGTAAACCGGCAGGGATGCCGGTTTAGCCGCCCCGCGCCATGGATGGCGCGTGGCGGCGGCCCCCCAAATCACTGGCGGATTACGGGCACACCGAGCCTAGGCGAGGTGCCGAGTGGTGGGGCAAGAGCGTTTTGCTTACTTTTGCGCTGTTCAAAAGTGAGCCGCCGTCAGGGCGGAACCCTAAGTGGCCGTTACCGCAGCAATGGATATGTACAAATCCACCTCTGTTGACTGCCAGGCCACCTTCGCGAGCAAGCCCGCTCCCACAGTTGGATGGTGGGGTGTCAGGTAGAGAAGTGTCGGCTGGTAGGCCGCCATCGCAGGCAAGCCAGCTCCCACAGTTGGATGGTGGGGTGTCAGGTAGAGAAGTGTCGGCTGGTAGGCCGCCATCGCAGGCAAGCCAGCTCCCACAGTTGGATCGCGGGGTGTCATCCCCCTTCACAGACCAGCCACCCTCCCACCCAATTGTGTTTAAAATGCCGCCCGCCCCGATGACCGACGCTTAACGATGACCCCAGACGCCCTCGCTACCCTGCACGCCCACCTGCTCACTGCCCTGGCTGACGCGCCTGCAGAAACCCGGCGCCTGTTCCATGGCCGTGGCCGCTGCTGGCCAGGCCTGGAGCAACTCACCGTGGACTGGCTGCAAGGGGTCGTGCTGGTCGCCCTGTTCAAAGAAACCGAGCACCTGCAAGCCCTGAAGCACACCCTGTTGCAGATCGAATGGAGCCGTTTCGGCGTGCACACCGTGGCCCTGCAACACCGCTACCTGCCGCAAAGCACCACCGAATGGCTGGTGGGCGACGCCATCGATGAACTGACCATCACCGAAGGCGGCCTGCGCTACCTGATCGACCTGGGCAAAAAACAGAACAGCGGGCTGTTTCTCGACATGCGTTACGGGCGCAACTGGGTGCGCGAACAGGCCAGCGGCCAACGCGTGCTCAACCTGTTCGCCTATACCTGCGGTTTTTCCGTGGCCGCCATCGAAGGCGGCGCCGACCATGTGGTGAACCTGGACATGGCCCGTGGCGCCCTCAGCCGTGGCCGCGACAACCATCGCCTGAATGGGCATGACCTGGGCCGGGTGAGTTTCCTGGGCCACGACCTGTTCAAATCCTGGGCCAAGGTGACGAACAACGGCCCTTACGACCTGGTGATCATCGACCCGCCCTCCTTCCAGAAAGGCAGTTTCCTACTGACCAAGGATTACCAGCGCGTGCTGCGCCGCCTGCCGGACTTGCTCAGTGCCCACGGCACCGTGCTGGCATGCATGAACGATCCGGCCTTCGGTGAAGATTTCCTGATCGACGGCGTGACCCGCGAAGCACCGGGCCTGCGCTTTGTGCAGCGGCTGGAAAACCCACCGGAATTTCCTGATATCGACCCCCAGAGCGGGTTAAAGGCACTGGTGTTCCGTCAGGGCTGATGCCCAAATGTCCTACGCTTGCTACGCTAACGGATACGCCGGGCGGTGAACCTTATCCTCCCCTTCCCGGTCGATACCTGCATTCCCTGGCCAGACTCGACGGCGCTACGTCGTCGGCTGCCCCGTTTGACCTTTTGGAGAACCGCCCGTGATATCGACCCTGCATGTAGCCAGACTCAAAGCCTGGGGCGCCCACGGCTTTACCGCCACCGGTGTGGTACTGGCCTTTTTGGCCACCCTGGCGCTGCTGGAAAACTCCCCCAAGGCGTGCCTACTGTGGCTGGGCCTGGCACTGGTGGTGGATGGCGTCGACGGCTCGCTGGCGCGACGGGTGAATGTCAGCACGGTGCTGCCAAGCTTTGACGGCTCGGTGCTGGACCTGGTGATCGACTACCTCACCTACGTATTCATTCCTGCACTGTTTATCTACCGCTACATCGACCTGCCCGATTTCACCCACCTGTTTGCGGTGTCGGTGATCCTGGTGTCGTCGCTGTTCTGCTTTTGCAACGTGAACATGAAGAGCAAGGACAACTACTTCGTCGGCTTCCCTGCCGCCTGGAACGTCGTTGCCCTGTGCGTCTATATCATCCAGCCGGATGCCTGGGTCACCTTGCTGACCGTGATCGGCCTGGCGCTGTTGACCGTGACGCCGATGAAGTTCCTGCACCCGTTCCGGGTCAAGCGCTTCATGCCGATCAACATCGCGGTGACCACCATCTGGCTGTTGTGCAGCTTCCTGATGGTGGTGGATTACCCCAACACCAATCCTTGGACATTTGGCCTGTGGTCGCTGATGTCGGCCTACTTCCTGGGTATCTGCATCTGGCGCACGGCCTTGGAATGGCTGGGCGCGCACAAATAACGCTCTAGAACGCCCCGTTGTCGTGGGGTACGACATCGGGGAACACCGCCGCTACCTGCCACTGTTCAGCGATCTTTGCATGCGCATCGACCCTGAACAGGTCCCAGAAGGTATGGGTTTGACCATTGACCCGCCCTTCTGACTGGACCGCGACAAACTCACCTTCAGCCACCACCGGCCTGATCGCGACATACTCCTTGTCGCTCACCGCCAACGCTTGCTCCATGGTCGCCGAGCACGGCGGGTTTTCGGCGGCAGGACGAGTGCTGGGCATCCCCAAGTCGCGCCTCAGCGCACGCGGCGCGGCGCTCGAACAAGGTGTCTACCCGCTCCCACAGGGGTTTTGTGCCAAGCGCTGATTTTGTCGGCAATGCATAACCAATGTGGGAGCTGGCTTGCCTGCGAAAGCGGAGGTTCAGTTGAATATTCATTGACTGACACACCGCCTTCGCGAGCAAGCCCGCTCCCACAGGGGATCTGGGCCAGGCCTGATTTTGTGGGCAATACATAACCTATGTGGGAGCTGGCTTGCCTGCGATAGCGGTGGTTCAGTTGAAAATTCAGTGACTGACACTCCGCTATCGCAGGCAAGCCCGCTCCCACATTTGAATCGCCTAGACCCGCCACATCGCAGTAAGATGCTGGCTTTCTGCGGCCCTCCAACAATAAGCCCTGCCCATGCCTTTCGAACTCAGCGTTGACCTCACCACCCTGGCCATCCTGGCCGTTGTCGCTTTTATCGCCGGTTTTATCGACGCCATCGCCGGCGGTGGCGGTTTGTTGACCACGCCTGCCCTGCTCACCGCTGGCATGCCGCCGCATCTGGTACTGGGCACCAACAAACTCAGCTCCACCTTCGGTTCGGCCACCGCCAGCTTTACCTTCTACCGCCGCAAGCTGTTTCACCCACGCCAATGGGTGCACGCCATCGTCGGTACGTTGATCGGTGCGCTGACCGGCGCGGTCGTCGCCCATTACTTGCCCGCCGAAACCCTGAACAAGATGCTCCCGGTGATCGTCTTCGCCTGCGGTGTGTACCTGCTGTTCGGTGGCACGCCCAAGGCGCCACTGGACGCCGAGGCACCGATCAAGAAGAAATGGCAAGCCACCCAGGGCTTCGGCCTGGGCTTCTACGACGGCGTGGCAGGGCCCGGCACGGGGGCGTTCTGGACGGTCAGCACGATGCTGCTGCACCCCATCGACCTGGTGAAGGCCAGCGGCGTGGCGCGCAGCATGAACTTCGTCAGCAACGCGGCGGCGCTGACGGTGTTCATCATCAATGGGTCGGTGGACTGGATTGTCGGCCTGGCGATGGGGGTGTCGGTGATGTGTGGCGCGTTCTTTGGCGCACGCAGCGCGATCAGCGGCGGCGCCAAATTCATTCGCCCAGTGTTTATCACCGTGGTGCTGGGCCTGACCGTGCGCCTAGCCTGGCAGCACTGGTTCAGCGTGGCCTAAACGGCGGGCCAGGTAGAGGTCGATGAGGTAACGCGCAATCGAGCGTGACGCCGGCAACGGCGGCAGCTCGTGGATATTGAACCACTGCGCATCTTCGATCTCGTCGGCCTGGGGCACGATATCGCCACCGGCGTATTCGGCATGAAAGCCCAGCATCATCGAGTGAGGGAACGGCCAGCATTGGCTGCCCATGTACTGGATGTTCTTGACCTCCACCTGCACCTCTTCACGCACTTCCCGGATCAGGCAGTCTTCGGCGGATTCACCCGGTTCGGCAAAACCGGCCAGGGTGCTATAGACCCCCGTGACGAAACGCGGCGAACGCGCCAGCAGGATCTCATCGCCACGGGTCACCAGCACGATCATGCTTGGCGAGATACGCGGGTAGCTGCGCAGGTCGCAGGCCTGGCAATACATCGCCCGCTCCCTCGGCACCTGCACCATCGCCTGGCCACAACTGCCACAAAAACGATGTTCCCGCGCCCAGGTACCGATCTGCGCGGCGTAGCCCAGCACCTTGTACAGGGTGTGATCGCCTTGCAGCATAAAACCGCGCAGGCCCTGCCAACTGCACCCTGGCACCTCTGCCGGCGCGTTGAGCTCCAACAGGTACACCGGCTCGCCATCAAGGTGACCGATACCGTGTTCGGCAAACATCGACAGGTCCTGGCGCTTGAGCCATTCGCGCGGGAACAGCGGACCATTGGTGTCGTGTAAAAAGCCTTCGCGGCTGCGGGCGACGGCCCAGCCGCCAGGGGCGTCGTTGTCGAGCAGCGTTGTAGTAATCCAGCCTGGGGTCATGTCAGTCAATCCACGAATTCGGGTTTCTGCTTACTCATGTGGGCCGCGATGGCCACGCGCAGGTCGTTGGATTGCAACATAGCCGAGTTCCAGGTGGCAACGTATTCCAGGCCATCATTGACTGTGTGGTCACGCATGTAGCTGATCATGGCCTTGGTGCCGGTCACGGCAATCGGCGACTTGGCGGCGATTTGCTGGGCCAGGTCCATGACACCCGCCAGCAGGCTTTGCTGATCAGCAAACACGCGGTTGACCAGGCCGATGCTGCGCGCTTCTTCAGCGCCGAACTGACGGCCGGTGTAGGCCAGTTCACGCAGCATGCCGTCGCCGATAATGCGCGGCAGGCGTTGCAAGGTGCCGACGTCGGCGGCCATGCCGATGTCGATCTCCTTGATTGAGAATTGCGCGTCCTCGGCGGCATAGCGCATGTCGCAGGCACTGATCAGGTCGATGGCGCCGCCGATGCAGTAGCCCTGGATCGCCGCCAGCACGGGCTTGCGGCAAGTGTCCACAGCGTTGAACGAGGCTTGCAGCTCGAGAATCTTGCGGCGTAGCAGACGCGCATTGCGCCCCACGTCCTTGCCAAAATCATTGGCGATCGAGGCCAGCATCATCAGGTCGATGCCCGAGGAAAAGTGCTTGCCCGCCCCGCTGAGCACCACGGCACGCACGGCGTCGGTTTCGTCGATCCATTGGAAGATGTCGATGATTTCGGTCCAGAACGCCGCGTTCATGGCGTTGATCTTTTCCGGGCGATTGATCTGCACATGGGCAACGTTGCCGCTGAGTTCGACAACGAAGGCTTGGTATTCGGACATGGCAGTGATCCCTGACTGGCGATTGAGAAAGGCCAGACTATATCAAGGGTGCGCCACGGCGCATCGGCCAAAAACGGGACTGGCACCGGCGCAGGAAAAGACGCTGGATAAAACCCCGTACACACGCCATCCTTCGCGCTTTAAGCCGCCCCAACCGCGGCGCTCGACGTTTAAAGGACATGCCATGCAACTTCATCCCCTCGCCCCTGCCGATTTCGACGCCATCGAGGCCATCTTGCTGCAATACGGCGACGACCACTCGGTGCTGAACATGGCCGAACTCGACGGTTACTTCACCGCGCTGGTCTCAAGCCCCGCCCAAGTGGACGTGGCCGAGTGGTTCCCGGCTATCTGGGGCGGGCAGAACCCCGAATGGGACAACATGGACGAAGCCCAGGCTTTCCTTGATCTGTGCGTGCGTCATATGAATACCTTGGCCGCGCAGTTGGCCACCGACGCCCAGGCATTCAAGGCCCGTTTCGATGACACCGAGCATCAGGGCCAGGTGGTGACCCTTGCCGAGGAATGGTGCTTTGGCTATGTGCGCGGCGTGGCGATCGCCAACTGGCCGCCATTGCCCGCTGTACAAGCCGGGCAACTGGAGCGGATTTCCTGGTGCGCCGAGCAGGACAATTTCGAGCTGCCGGCAGACCTGGATGTAAACGCCCATCAACAGCGGGTCAGCGAAATCGAACCGGCTGCGCGTGCGCTGCATGACCACTGGCTGAGCCAGCGTTAAGGCAGGCAAACCTTTTTTGTAGGAGCGAGCTTGCTCGCGAAAAACTTCCAGGCGCCGCGTTCATTCAGGAAGCCCGCTTTATCGTTGGCGTTTTTCGCGAGCAAGCTCGCTCCTACAGTTAGGGCAAGTCCCTCACACATTTGGGCACGCAGATCACCCGCTCACTCGACAAGCATGGCGTGTTTGCCTGATGATTCGGGTCCGCACGTCGGCCACTCCACGCCACCTCGCCTTGACCAGGAGCCTTGTACCTTGAGTTCGCAGAAAACCGTGACCGTTACACCGCCCAACTTCCCCCTCACTGGCAAGGTCGCGCCCCCCGGCTCCAAATCCATTACCAACCGCGCGCTGTTGCTGGCGGCACTGGCCAAGGGCACCAGCCGTTTGAGCGGCGCGCTCAAAAGCGATGACACGCGCCACATGTCGGTCGCCCTGCGGCAGATGGGCGTTACCATCGACGAGCCGGACGACACCACCTTTGTCGTCACCAGCCAAGGCTCGCTGCAGTTACCGGCACAACCGTTGTTCCTCGGCAACGCTGGCACCGCCATGCGTTTTCTAACGGCTGCCGTGGCCACCGTGCAAGGCACCGTGGTGCTGGATGGCGACGAGTACATGCAAAAACGCCCGATTGGCCCGCTGCTGGCTACCCTGGGCCAGAACGGCATCCAGGTTGACAGCCCGACCGGTTGCCCACCGGTAACCGTGCACGGCGTGGGCAAAGTCCAGGCCAAGCGTTTCGAGATTGATGGTGGCTTGTCCAGCCAGTACGTATCAGCCCTGCTGATGCTCGCGGCGTGCGGCGAAGCGCCGATTGAAGTGGCGCTGACCGGCAAGGACATCGGCGCCCGTGGTTATGTGGACCTGACCCTCGATTGCATGCGTGCGTTCGGGGCCCAGGTGGACGCCGTGGACGACACCACCTGGCGCGTGGCCCCCACCGGCTATACCGCCCATGATTACCTGATCGAACCCGACGCTTCCGCCGCCACTTATTTGTGGGCCGCAGAAGTACTGACCGGTGGGCGTATCGACATCGGTGTAGCCGCGCAGGACTTCACCCAACCCGACGCCAAGGCCCAGGCCGTGATCGCGCAGTTCCCGAACATGCAGGCCACGGTGGTGGGCTCACAAATGCAGGACGCGATCCCGACCCTCGCGGTGCTCGCCGCGTTCAACAACACGCCCGTGCGTTTCACTGAACTGGCGAACCTGCGCGTCAAGGAATGTGACCGCGTGCAGGCGTTGCACGATGGCCTCAACGAAATTCGCCCGGGCCTGGCGACCATCGAGGGCGATGACCTGCTGGTCGCCAGCGACCCGGCCCTGGCTGGCACCGCCTGCACCGCACTGATCGACACCCACGCCGACCATCGCATCGCCATGTGCTTTGCCTTGGCGGGGCTGAAGGTCTCGGGCATTCGCATTCAAGACCCGGACTGCGTGGCCAAGACCTACCCTAACTACTGGAAAGCCCTGGCCAGCCTGGGCGTTCACCTAAACTACTGACACAGCCACCTGTAGGAGCGAGCTTGCTCGCGAAAAACGCACAGGCTCCGCGTTTCTTCAAGACACACGCGTTATCGTTGACGTTTTTCGCGAGCAAGCTCGCTCCTACAGTTGCAGTGAAACCTTGCCGGGAGCGTCAATGACCCTTCGCCAACCCTGCCCACCCGGCGCCTGTGTCTGCAACCGTGAACAACTGCTGCAAGCGCCCGGCGCTGACCTGCGCATTCTCCAACTGACGCGACAGCAGGAAAAAATCCTGCTGGAGCGCCTGGAAAACCTCAAGAGCCTGCAAGACCTCGAACACCTGCAACAGCGGATGTACGACCAGTTGGGCATCCGCGTACACATCGCGCCAGGGCATACCGAGGTCAAGAGCATGCGCGGGATCCAGATCGTCATCGACGAACTGCCGGGCATGTGTCGCAAGACCCGCCAGTCCATCCCCGCGTCCATTCGCCGAGGCCTGGAGAAAAACCCAGAGATTGCCTACCGCTTGCTGGACGCCCACGACCTGTTTCGCGACGTCTGAATTATCCCGCCACGGCTTCTCGCTCGAACAACTCTTGTCCCACCGCCCGGGCCTTGTGCAAGTGCGCCTGGGCCGTGCCACTTTCCGAGTCCAGCAACAACGCGGAGGTGAGTACCCGCGCCCCGCAATAATCAAAGATGCCGTAGTCGATCTGGGTGTTCATGGCCTTGGCATAACCGTGTCGGTCAAAGGCACTTTCGTCAGCCGCCCCCAGGGCCAGCAGATGCACCTGCAAATGCCGCAGTTTCTTCTGCACCGGTGTATCGGGGCTGTAATCAATCGCCCAGCCATTGACGAATACGCGGTCTACCCAGCCCTTGAGCAATGCAGGCATCGACCACCAGTAGATGGGAAACGCCAGCACCAGCGCATCGGCGCGGTCGATGCGAGCTTGTTCGGCCAGCACGTCGGCTGGCGGCGTGGCGCGGGTACGGTGAACCTGATGATCGGCGGCGGTATAGCGCGGGTCGAAACCTTCGGCGGCAAGGTCGGCCATTTCAAAGGTGTGACCAGAGGCGGTCAAGCCCGCGCCCACCTCGGCGGCCACGCTATGGGTGAGGGATTGTGGGTCGTGATGGGCAACAACGATCAGTGCGTGCATGACTTTGACTCCGTTTCGGCTTAATCTACTTTTAGTAAGTTACGTCGAATAAGTTACTTTTGGTATATAAGCATGTCAAGCAGTGAATCCCCTGCCCCACGTCGCCGTTTATCTCGTGAAGATCGCCTGCGTCAGTTACTCGACGTGGCCTGGCAATTGGTGCGTGACGAAGGCACCGACGCCCTGACCCTGGGCCGCCTGGCCGAGCTGGCGGGCGTTACCAAGCCGGTGGTGTACGACCACTTTGCGACGCGTGCGGGGTTGCTGGCCGCGCTGTATGCAGACTTCGACGCGCGCCAGGACCAGGTATTTGCCAATGCCATCGCCACCAGCAACGCGACCCTTGAGGACCGCGCGTGGGTCATTGCCTCGTCGTATGTCGATTGTGTGCTGTTGCAAGGTCGGGAAATCCCCGGCGTGATTGCCGCCTTGAGCGGTTCGCCGGAGTTGGAAGCGTCCAAGCGTGAATACGAGGCGATCTTCCTCGATAAATGCCGGGACGCGCTGTCGCCCTTCACCGCTGGCGGCAGCATTTCCCAGGCCGGCCTGCGCGCCATGCTCGGCGCGGCGGAAGCGCTGTCCCACGCGGCGGCCAATGGTGAAATCAGCCGCGAGGAAGCTCAGCAAGAGCTGCTGGAGACTATCCTCGGGATGGTCAGGCGCGTCAGGCCGTAGGCAGACGGCTCTGGACGAACAGTTGCGCCTTGCGCGCCAACTGGTCCAGGTGCCGATCGCGCTGTTTCTCTGCGTCGACCATGGCGCGCTTGCCGTGTTTTTGCAGCAGGTAGGTGTGGATCTGCCGCACTTCCAGCGAGCTGTAGATCGAGGCCACATCCAACACGCCCATCAGCCCTTCGCTGCCATAGTTACGGGTGTTCATCACGACCTGGGTACCCCGCGCACCGCGCACCTGGAACCCCATGGCTTCGAACACCGCAACCTTCTCTACCGCACAGGCCAGTTCGGCGTGGGGATAACGCACCAACACCTCGTCCAGCATGCTGCGTGCCACACCCTGGCGACGAAAGCCGGTCTGCACCGCCATAAACGCGATGCCACAGGCGTGCGGATCATCCTTCACCGGCAGATACAGGCAAAAGCCCACCACCGCGTCGTCTTCCATCGCCACGACCAACTCCACCGCAACGCCTTTTTCGCCATTCAGCGCCTCAAGGTACAGGTGCACCTCAAACCCGATGGCGTACTGGTAGATGTTGTACAGCAGGTTGCTCGGTGCCAACGCCACGCTGCTGATGTCGGTGAGGTTGTCTACCACCATCTGCAGGATCTGGCTGTTGATCAGTTCGGGGCACGGTGTGGTGTAGCGGGTAAGGCTGAACATGCAAATTCCTGGGGTTTCGCGTCAAGGCAGCGGCGATTGTACCTGTTGCGGGCCGCTCATGGCCCGCACACCTCGCGCAAACAGGTGCGCAGCCAGCGATGGGCCAGGTCGGCGTCCTGTCGCGGGTGCCACAGCATCGCCACGGTAAACGGCGGCAATGTCACCGGCAGCTCAAAGCAGTGCAAGCCTCGAGGCGGCACGGTGATATAGCGCTCAGGCACGCTGGCGATCAGGTCGGTGCCCCGCGCCAGGGCGATGGCCGTGTTGAAACCGGCGACCACAATGCTGACCTGCCGAACCAGACCTTGCGCCTCAAGGGCATCGTCGATCTGGCCACGGTCCTGCCCGCGCCGCGACACATAAACGTGTTGTCCCTGGGCGAAACGTGCTGCGCTGAGGGCGCCGCGGCTCAGCGGATGGCCCTCGCGCACCACGCCCACCAGGCGGTCACGGAACAGCGCCTGGGTCAGCACCTCCGGGCTGGCGCCCACATCGACCACACCGGTTTCCAGGTCAACGCCACCGTCGCGCAGCAACGCACTGTGCTTGTCGCTCTTGTGCACGAAACGCAAGCGCACCCCTGGGGCGTCCTGGGCGATACGCGCGAGCAATGCAGGGCCGAAGCGTTCGACGAACTCCTCACTGGTGCGCAAGGTGAAGGTGCGTACCACTTCACCCAAATCCAGGGTGTGCGCGGGGCGCAATACGGCGTGGGCGTCCTGCACCAATTGGCTGACCTGCTCGCGCAGTTGCAACGCCCGGGGCGTCGGCACCAGGCCGCGGCCGGCACGCACCAGCAACGGATCGCCCGTGGCCGCACGCAAACGCGCCAAGGCCCGGCTCATGGCCGAAGGGCTCAGGCGCAAGCGCTGGGCGGCGCGAGCGACGCTGCCTTCGGCAAGCAGCACGTCCAGGGTGATGAGTAAATTGAGGTCGGGCATGCGGGCTCCTTATCAGGCGTTCGGTGCAGCTAAAACCTGCAACCCATGCGTCTTCCGCCATGTTAGGCGACGCCGTAGATTTGTGACAGGTGCATTTACTCAAGGAAACGCGCATGCAAACCTCCACACGCGGCAGCCTGGTCGCTTTGTCGTTGTCCATGTTGCTGGCCGCCCTGGGCACCAGCATCGCCAATGTCGGCCTGCCCAGCCTGGCGCACGCCTTCGGGGCCTCGTTTCATGCCGTGCAGTGGGTGGTGCTGGCCTACCTGCTGGCCATCACCGCCGTGATCGTCAGCGCTGGGCGCCTGGGCGACCGTCTGGGGCGCCGGCGCTTGCTGCTCGCCGGCTTGCTGGTGTTTGCCCTGGCCTGCGCCGGCTGTGGCATCGCGCCAACCCTGCCCTGGCTGATCGGCGCACGGGCATTCCAGGGCCTGGGCGCGGCGATCATGATGGCGATGACCCTGGGCATGGTGGGTGACACCGTCACTAAAGAAAATACCGGCCGAGTCATGGGCCTGCTCGGCACCATGTCGGCACTCGGCACGGCCATGGGGCCAAGTGTCGGCGGGGTATTGCTCAGCCTGTGGAGCTGGCGCGCGCTGTTTTTGATCGGCCTGCCCTTGGCGGGCGTGGCTGCCGCCCTCGCCTACCGTTATTTGCCGGTGGATGCTGACCGCCGCGACGCTTGGCCAGGCGATACATTTTGGGCGCCCCTGCGCGATGCGCCGTTGCGCGCCGGCTTGGCCATGAGTGCTCTGGTGTCGGCGGTGATCATGGCCACGTTTGTGGTGGGCCCGTTCTACCTGTCCCGTGGCCTGGGCCTCGATCCCGCCTGGATGGGCTTGGCCATGGCCGTTGGACCTGCGGTCGCGGCGCTTACCGGTGTACCGGCGGGTTACCTGACCGATCGCCTCGGCAGCCAACGCCTGACCCTTGTGGGATTGGGCGTGATGCTCTGCGGGGCCTTATTGCTGTCGCAGGTGTCCGGGCTTGGCGTTTATCTCGCGGCCCTGATCGTGTTGACGGCCGGCTACAGTCTGTTCCAGGCGGCCAACAACACGGCGGTGATGAGCGACATACAGGCGACCCGCCGAGGCACGGTGTCCGGCCTGCTGAATCTGTCGCGCAACCTGGGCCTGATTTTCGGCGCATCGGCCCTCGGCGCGGTGTTCGCCCGCGTCACTCCGGATGTCAGTCACGCCGCGCCACAAGCGGTGGCCGCCGGCCTGCACGCCACCTTCGCCGTGGCAACGGGTTTGCTGCTGGTGGCCGCACTGATCGCCTGGAAACGTGCGCAAAGGCCGAGCAGCGCGAAGCAGACAAATATTGACAAGCTAAAATCGTAACGACTATTGTCTGACAACCTGATCACCAAGGTTTTCCCATGCTTGAGCTCCAGCGCCCCGATTCGCTTGTCGTACGGGTTGTCAGCGCCATTCGCGCAGAAATCGAATCCGGCCAACTGGCCCCGGAGTCGCGCCTGCCGACCGAACAGCAACTGGCCGAACAACTCAACGTCAGCCGTTCCGTGGTGCGTGAAGCCATTGCCCAGCTCAAGGCCGACGGTGTGCTCACCGCCCGCCGTGGCCTGGGCTCGTTTATTTCGCAGACCCCTGCGGGCACGGTGTTTCGGTTTCCGCAACCCAACGGTCGACGACCTGACCTGGCGCAGATGTTCGAAGTGCGCCTGTGGATCGAAACCCAGGCCGCTTCGATTGCCGCCCAGCGCCGCGACAGCGCCGACCTGCAACGCATGAAAAGCGCGTTGCAGGCCATGCAGGACAACCGCGACAACTTTGAAGCCGCAGCCCTGGCCGATGTGGAATTCCACCGCGCCATTGCCGACGCCAGCAAAAACGACTACTTCGTGGCCTTCCATGACTTCCTCAGGAGCCAGTTGGCCAGTTCGCGTAAAACCGCGTGGGAAAACTCGGCCTCGCGCTTTGCCACCGGGTCGGCCGACGCGACCCTGGAACACCAACAGCTCTACCAGGCCATTGCCGATGGCGACGCCCAATGTGCGGCTGCCTGTGCCGAGGCGCACCTGCGTGCCGCGGCGCGGCGCCTGCAACTGGAATTACCGACCACGAATTGATCCGTACTGTTTGCAGCGTGTCCCCGGACACGCCATTTTTTTAACAAAAACATTAGTCTGACAACCTGATAAGCAGACTGAAATGTTCAGCCTTAGGTAATCCTGCAATGATTCATGACTTTTGCATTATCGGCGGCGGCATCGTCGGCCTGGCCACCGCCATGGAGCTGCTCAAGCGCCAACCTGGCGCGTCGCTGGTGATCTTGGAAAAAGAGTCGGTGCTGGCCAAGCACCAGACCGGCCACAACAGCGGCGTGATCCATGCCGGCATCTACTACGCGCCCGGCAGCCTCAAGGCCGATTTGTGCAAGCGCGGCGCCGAAGCCACCAAGCAGTTCTGCCGCGAACACGGGATCAAATTCGAGGTGTGCGGCAAGCTGCTGGTGGCCTCAAGCCCGCTGGAAATGCAACGCATGGAAGCGCTGTACGCCCGTGCCCAGCTCAATGGCATGCAGGTCGAGCGCTTGAATGCCGAACAACTGTGTCAGCGTGAACCGAACATCGTCGGCCTCGGCGGCTTGTTTCTCGATGCCACCGGGATTGTGGATTACCGCCAGGTGTGCGAGACCATGGCCCAGGTGATTCGTCGCAACGGTGGGCAGATCTGCCTGGAACGCACCGTCACTGCCATCCACGAAAACACCGATACGGTCACCGTCAACACCGAGGGCGAGACCTGGCACGCCCGCCACCTGGTGGTGTGCGCCGGCTTACAGTCGGACCGCCTGGCACGCCTGGCCGGCATCCGTATCGACCATCAGATCATCCCGTTTCGTGGCGAATACTTCCGCCTGCCCGCCGCCAAGAACAACATCGTCAACCATCTGATCTACCCGATCCCCGACCCGGAGCTGCCCTTCCTCGGCGTGCACCTGACCCGCATGATCGACGGCAGCGTCACCGTCGGCCCCAATGCCGTGCTGGGCCTTGGCCGCGAGAACTACCGCAAGTTTTCGGTGAACTGGCGCGACGTGGCGCAGTACGCCAGCTTCCCGGGTTTCTGGAAAACCCTCTGGCAAAACCTCGGTTCGGGCACCACCGAGATGAAGAACTCCTTGTTCAAGTCCGGCTACCTGGAGCAGTGCCGCAAGTACTGCCCATCCCTGACCCTCGATGACCTGCTGCCCTACGAGGCCGGTATCCGTGCCCAGGCAGTGATGCGCGACGGCAGCCTGGTGCACGATTTTCTGTTCGCCCAAACCTCACGAATGCTGCATGTGTGCAATGCGCCCTCGCCGGCCGCCACCTCAGCCATGCCCATCGGCGCGATGATCGCCGACCGCCTGTTCCACCCCCAGTAAGACCGCACCGCCCGTTCACCCAACAATAACTACAAAGACCCAGAAGGAAGTCCAGCATGTCGGCATCCGCCTCCATCCCCGGTACCGAAACGCCCGAACAAACCCGCAAGCGCCTGCGTAAAGTCGCCGCGGCCACCATCTTCGGCTCGATGCTGGAGTGGTACGACTTTTACCTGTACGCCACCATGGCGGCGATTGTGTTTTCGAAGATCTTCTTCGATAACAGCGACCCGAAGACTGCCACGCTGATGGCCTTTTCGACCTTTGCCATCGGCTTTATCGCCCGCCCTTTTGGCGGCATCCTGTTTGGCTACCTGGGCGACAAGTTCGGGCGCAAGCAAGTGCTGGTGCTGACCTTCTGCCTGATGGGCGTGTGCACCACCTTGATTGGCTTGATTCCCAGCTACGCCTCCATCGGCATCTGGGCCCCGATCTTGCTGGTGTTTATCCGCATCATCCAGGGCCTGGGTGCCGGTGCCGAGCTGTCGGGCGCGGCAGTCACCTCCTACGAACATGCCTCCCAAGGCAAGCGTGGCAGCCAGGGCGCATGGCCGGCATTGGGCCTGAACCTGGGCCTGTTGCTGTCCTCGCTGACCATTTACCTGCTGACCATCAACGGCAACGAGTTCCTGCTGGCCGGCGGCTGGCGCATTCCGTTTATCTGCAGCATCGTGCTGGTGGGCGTCGGCCTGTGGGTGCGCAACAGCATTCCCGAAACTCCGCAGTTCGAAGCGCTGAGCACGGAAAAAGCCAAGGCCAAGCCATCACCCCTCAAAGCCTTGTTCAAGAACGACCTCAAGGGCCTCGCCGTGGTGTTTTTTGTCGCGATTGGCTACAACGCCTTGAGCTACATCTTCAAGACCTTCTCCCTGGCGTACCTGACACAGTTCAAAGGCGTGGATGTGCATGTCACCTCGCTGTCGGTGACCATCGCCAGCCTAGTGGCCATCGTCGCCGTGCCCTGCTTTGGCTGGCTGTGTGACAAGTGGAGCAGCAAGACCGTACTGATGCTCGGCGGGCTGTGCTCGCTGTTGTTCGCCTACCCGTTCCTGGCCCTGCTCAACAGTGGTGAAAGCCTGATGATCTACCTCGCCATCGGTGTGGGCACCGGTATCCTCGCGCCGATGATGTTTGCGCCCCAGGGCTCGTTCCTGAGCCGGCAGTTCCCGACGCAAACGCGCTCTTCGGGTTTTGGCACCGGGCGGGAAATCGGCACCGCCATTGCTGGTGGCCTGGCACCGCTGGGCGCACTGTCGATGGTAGCGGCCTCGGCCACCCACTCCACCGATGGTGTGGTGGTGATCCTGGCGATTTCTGCCTTGTTGGTGGTGGTGTTTGCCCTCTGCGATCAGGGCGCGAAACACTCGGCATTCAAGAACTGAGCAAAAAAGTTCGGACCAACGGGTGCATGGATGCACCTGGATCGCGCATCATGGGCACTTTCAAGCTCAAGGGTAACGTCCATGCGCGTTCTGTCATTGATGATGGGTCTTACGACGCTGGCCGCCACTACGGTGTTCTGCGCCAGCGCGATGGCGAATGAAGAAAGTCAGTTAGTCCAACAGATCAACCAATACCGCAGCCAGGTACAACGCTGCGGTGACCAGGGTTCCCAGGAGCTGCCACCGCTGGCCAGCGACACACGACTGGTATTGCCGGCCTCCAATGTCGGCGATTTGCAGCAGTCGCTGGCGCGGGCTGCGTACCCGATGGTGAACGTGCAGGCCATCAGCCTGTCCGGGCCCAAGGATGCCGAGGCTGCGATGAAAGCGGTACGCGAAAGCTTCTGCCGCGTAGTGCTCGATCCGCAATTTGTCGACATCGGCGTCAGCAACAGCGGCCAGGACTGGCGCATCGTGCTGGCCCGCCCGCTGCTGACCAGTGGACTGGGCGACTGGCAAACCGAAGGGAGAAAACTGCTCGACCTGATCAACACCGCGCGTGCCGAGCCGCGCCAGTGCGGCACCCGGGCGTTCACCGCGACCACACCGCTGTCGTGGAACGACACGCTGGCCAGCGCGGCCAACAGCCACACGCGCAACATGGCCAACGGCAACTTCTTCGACCACCTGGACCACGACGGTCGTACGCCCGGTGACCGCGCCGAACTGGCCGGGTATATCGCGAAGAACATCGGCGAAACCATCGCCGCCGGCCTCGACACGCCGCGCAAGGTCGTCGACGGTTGGCTCGCCAGCCCCGGCCACTGCGCCACCCTGATGAACCCGCAATTTCGCGACTTGGGCGCCGCCTACGCGATGGACCCCAAGAGTGACGCGGGCATCTATTGGACGGGGTTATTCGGCACGCAATGAAGGTTGGGCGCCGGCCCAACCCGGCCAACAACGACGGTGTGCAAATAGACAATGAAATCAAAGTGCTATCAGGGAGATAATCGCGCTGAACTGAATGCGGTCATTCCGGTCTGTTGCTAGTCGGTCGGGCTCTTCAAAGCTAAACAATACGTGGCAAGCAAGGTGTGAACCCAATGATGAATTGGCTGCAAGGCAGCAGCGAAATGGCAGAGCGGGTTCGTCAGCATGATTGGGCCAGCACGCCCCTGGGGCCGCTTGAACACTGGCCCGACGTGTTGAAGACAACCGTTGCGCTGTCCTTCGCATCGAGTTTCCCCCAGGCCATCGTCTGGGGGCCTCAGTTGATTACCCTCTACAACGATGCGTTCACGCCGATCCTGGGCAGCAAACCCGACGCTTTGGGCCGCCCGTTCAACGAGATCTGGCACGAGGTGTGGGACGATATCAGCCCTATCGCCGACGCTGCGTTCGACGGGCACGCCACTTATATCGAAAACTTCCCGCTGTTGATCCAACGCAACGAAGCGCCGGAACAAGCCTATTTCACCTTTTGCTACAGCCCGATTCGCAACGCCCAGGGCGTGGTGGTCGGTCTGCTCGACACGGTGACCGAAACCACTGCCACGGTGTTCCTGGCCCGTCGTCTTGAAGTGCTGGACGCCATTAGCAACTGCGTGACCAACGCCACCGACGCCGAAACCATCATGACGTCGACCACCCGTTTGTTGGCCCAGCACCTGCAGGTATCCATCTGCGCCTACGCCGACATGGACGAAGATCAAGACGGCTTCTCCATTCGCGGCGACTGGTCGGCGCAAGGCTCGCCGAGCATCATCGGCCATTATAGCCTGGCGGCGTTTGGCGAATGCGCGGTCAACTGCCTGCGTGCCGGCGAGCCACTGGTGATACGCAATAATCTGATCGAGTTGCCGCCCCAGGATGCCGCAAGCTTCCAGGCGCTCGGTGTGACAGCCACTATTTGCATGCCCTTGATCAAAGACGGGCGGCTCACCGCCCTGATGGCCGTACACGACAAAGTGCCGCGTTTTTGGTCGTCCTACGACATCGCGCTGTTGGGCGAAGTCACCGAGCGTTCCTGGGCGCACATCGAGCGCGTGCGCGCCGACGCTGCCGTGCGTAAGGGCCTGGCCGCCTATGCGGAACTCAATGCCAACCTCGAGCAGCGCGTGAATGAGCGTACCCGTGCGCTGGCCGAAGCCGAAGCTGCACTGCGCCAGTCACAAAAACTTGAGGCCATCGGCCAACTGACCGGTGGCGTCGCCCATGACTTCAACAACCTGCTGACCATTATCCGCTCATCCGTGGATTTCCTGCGCCAACCGGGCCTGTCCGAAGAGCGTCGGCAACGTTATATGTGCGCGGTGTCCGACACCGTGGAGCGGGCCAGCAAGCTCACCAGCCAACTGCTCGCCTTTGCCCGTCGCCAACCGTTGAACCCGCAGGTCTTCGATGTCGGCCAGCGCGTGCAGAACATCGGCGAGATGCTCGAAAGCGTCACCGGCGCGCGCATTCATGTGCAGGTGCAATTGCCTGATCAGCCCTGCTATGCGCGCATCGACCCCAGCCAGTTCGAAACCGCGCTGATCAACATCGCCCTCAACGCCCGCGATGCGATGGACGGCCAGGGTACCCTGACCCTGAAGGTTGCCGGGCAGCAAACGCTGCCACGTATCCGCGGGGATGCCGAGTCGTGCATGCCCTACATCGCCATCTCCCTGGCCGACACCGGCCCCGGGATTCCCAGCGATACCTGCGAGCGCATCTTCGAGCCGTTCTTCACCACCAAGGCCGTGGGCAAAGGCACGGGCCTTGGCCTGTCGCAGGTATTCGGCTTTGCCAAGCAGTCAGGCGGCAATATCGATGTGGCCAGCACCCTGGGCCACGGCACGGTGTTTACCTTGTACCTGCCGCAAGTCGAAGGCGAAGCGGCGCCGGAACAAGACTCGCATACAGACTTGCCAGCGCCGCAAGAGGCGGCTCATCAGCACGTGCTGATCGTCGAGGACAACCTTGAGGTAGGACGCTTCGCCAGCCAGATCCTCAAGGACCTGGGTTACCAGACCACGTGGGCGACCAATGCCGAACAGGCGCTGAACCTCGCCGGCAATGACGTTCAGGGGTTCGATGCGATTTTCTCCGACGTGGTGATGCCCGGCATGACCGGCGTGGCCATGGCCAAGCTACTGCGCCAGCGCCGCCCGGACCTGCCCGTGGTACTCGTCTCCGGCTACAGCGAGGAACTGGCGGACAGCGGCTATGAAGGCTTTGAATTCCTCGCCAAGCCCTACTCCGCCGACCAGGTTGCGCGAGTGCTGGCAAAGGCGATGAGCAAGGATCAGTCGACGACCGCCACCTGATTGCGGCCCGATGCCTTGGCCTGGTACAGGGCCTTGTCGGCGCTGTTCATCAAGCCGTTCAAATCCAGATGCTGAGCGTGGGTGGATGCCACGCCCAGGCTGGCGCTCACCCCCTGGACCGGGTCGGCGGGCAGGTCACCAATTTTCTGGATCAACTGCTCGGCAATGCCGCGCGCGGTTTCCAATGAGGTATTGGGCAGCAACACGGCAAACTCCTCGCCTCCCAGGCGACCGTAGATATCGGTCTGGCGAAAGGATGCGCTGATCACCGCGCCAATCTGGCGCAACACCTGGTCACCGGCCTGGTGGCCGTAGGTGTCATTGATGGCTTTGAAGTGGTCCATGTCCATCATCAACGCACACAGCGGTTGCTGCTCGCGCAGGCACTGGGCGTAAAGCAACTGGGCTTGCTCGTAAAACGCCCGACGGTTCATCAGCCCGGTCAGTTCATCGGTCTGGGCGGCGCGGGTGGAAATATGATGAGCGCGCTCCATCTGCCGCGTCAGGCGAAAGGCTTTCTCCAGGGCATCGGAGAGTTTGTGCGTCGCCCCGACCACAAACGAGGCAAACACCAGCACCGCCAGCGCCACGCCGACTTGCATCGGCGACGGCTGGAGCAGCATCCATACCGTACAGGGAAGCAACACCAGCGCCATGGAACCCAGCGTCATGTAGCGATAGGCCGAATAACAGGACACCGCACTGACCGACATGCCCACGGTAAACAGCATCACCAACACCTGGGATAAACGGTCATCCACCGGCATCACCGCCAGCGCCCCGCCGCCCCAAATCCCCGCCGACAGCATCAGCGTGACCCAGTAGCGGCGTTCCCAACGGGCGGGTGTGCGCCCCGCGTCCGGGCAGCGAAACCATTGCACGAACAGGTGCAGGCGCACCAAGGACGAGCCCGCCAGCACCACCAGCCACACCAGGATGACCTGATGATCGAACCGATCCCAGCACAGCCAGCAGAGCATGACGGCGCCCAGGTAGCTGCCGAACACAGCCGAGAATGATTGACGAAACAGCTGGTGCAAACGGTCGGTTCGCACCTGCTCTTCGATTTGCTGACCCTGATCTTGCCCGAGGCTATTCATGGGATTGGCCTGTGTGAACGGCGACGACAAAGGCGCCATTGTGGCACCTTGCCAGCAAGCCGAACAGCAGCATCCGCCGCGCTAGAGCGTTTCATGCTCCTCGGGCCGCAAAATAAGCACACCCAAGGGCGGCAAGTTCAGCGACAGCGACACCGGTTGCCCATGGCGCGGCTCATCCTGGGTAGATACCGCGCCGCCATTGCCGTAATTGGAGCCGGCGTAGGTGTCGGCATCACTGTTGATCACCTCACTCCAACGCCCGCCAAACGGCACACCGACTGCGTAGCCTTCGCGAGGCACCGGGGTGAAGTTGGCAACCACCAACACCGGTTTGCCATCCTTGCTCCAGCGCAGCCAGGCGTAAACGCTGTTGATCGCGTCATCACCGATCAGCCATTGGAAACCCTGGGGCGCATCGTCCTGTTCGTGCAACGCAGGTTCTTCGCGGTACAGGCGGTTCAGGTCGCCCACCAGCTTCTGCACGCCACGGTGCTCGGGGTACTGCAGCAAATACCAATCCAGTTGCTGGTCGTGGTTCCACTCGCGCCATTGGCCAAATTCGCAGCCCATGAACAGCAGCTTCTTGCCGGGGTGCATCCACATGAAACTGAGGTAGGCGCGCAAGTTGGCAAATTTCTGCCAGCGGTCGCCGGGCATCTTGTCGATCAGCGAGTGCTTGCCGTGTACCACCTCATCATGGGAAATCGGCAGGATAAAGCGCTCGGACCAGGCATACACCAACCCGAAACTCAGCTCGTTGTGATGATGGGCGCGGTACACCGGGTCTTGCTGGATGTAATGCAGAGAGTCGTGCATCCAACCCATGTTCCATTTGTAGTTGAAGCCCAGGCCACCCTGTTGGGTCGGCTGGCTGACGCCAGGCCAGGCCGTGGACTCCTCGGCAATCACCAAGGCGCCCGGCGCTTCAAGGGCGACCACGTCGTTCAGGTGCCGCAAGAAGTCGATGGCTTCCAGGTTCTCGCGCCCACCGTGGCGGTTGGGCACCCATTCACCGGCCTTGCGCGAATAATCGCGATACAGCATGGAGGCCACCGCGTCCACGCGCAGGCCGTCCACATGGAAATGCTTGAGCCAGTGCAAGGCCGACGCGAGCATGAAACCGTGGACCTCGGTGCGGCCCAGGTTGTAGATCAGCGTGTCCCAGTCCTGGTGAAAACCTTCCAGGGGGTTGGCGTATTCGTACAGCGCGGTGCCGTCAAATTGCGCCAGCCCGTGGGTATCGGTGGGGAAATGCGCTGGCACCCAGTCGAGGATCACACCGATATCGGCCTGATGGCAGGCATTGACGAACCAGGCAAAGTCTTCCGGCGAGCCAAAGCGTGCGCTGGGGGCAAACTGAGATAACGCCTGATAGCCCCAGGAGCCACCGAAGGGGTGCTCCATGATCGGCATCAGTTCGATATGGGTGAAGCCCAATTGTTGAACGTAAGGAATCAGCCGCTCGGCCAGCTCACGCCAGCCATATTGCCGGGCCACTTCACCGGCCTCGTCCAGCTCGCACTGCCAGGACCCCACATGCAGCTCGTAGATCGACAACGGCGCGGTGGATTTCTGCTTGTCGCCCCGCGATTGCATCCACTCATGGTCCTGCCAATCCACTTGCAAAGGTGCGGCGACCTTGGAAGCGGTGTCCGGCGGCAGTTGGGTGGCCAGCGCCACGGGGTCGGCCTTGAGCGGCAGAATGCCGTGGGCGCCGAGAATTTCATACTTGTAGGCCGCGCCCGGCTGCAGGCGTGGGATGAAGATTTCCCACACGCCCGATGGATGGCGCAGGCGCATCGGGTGGCGGCGCCCGTCCCAGATATTGAAGTCGCCCACCACCGAAACCCGCCGTGCGTTCGGCGCCCAGACGGCAAAGCGCACGCCCTGCACGCCGTCGACGCTGACCACCTGCGCCCCCAGGCAGTTGCCCAGGTCACGGTGATTGCCTTCGGCAAACAGGTACAGGTCCATTTCCCCCAGCAGCAATTGGCTGAAGCTGTAAGGGTCTTCGGTGATCTGCTCACCGCCGGCCCACTGGATTTTCAGCAGGTAGGGCTGGCGAGTGTTGAAGTGCCCGACAAACAGGCCCGGCACCTGGGTGGCGTCGAGGCTGCCAAACGGCTCGCCCGTGTCACGCGCCAGCACCTGAACACTCAGGGCCTCCGGCAGGAACGCACGGATAAACTGGCCGCCCTGCTCGTCATCATGGGGCCCCAGGATCGAAAAGGGATCGGGGTGCTCGGCGCGCACCAGCGCATCGACGTCCTTGGACGCCGGCAATGCAGTCAACTTGGGCTGCAGCGGTTCTCTCTGTGTAAAACTCATGACGTCTCCCCACCGCGTACAGGTTTCGATATAGGTGTCAGCCCGCTCAGCAAGCCGTGCAGCCCTTGCAGGGGCACCGGCAGCCAGGTCGGGCGGTTTTCTGCTTCGTAGGCCACTTCGTACGCGGCCTTTTCCAGGCTGAACAAGGTCAGCGCTGCGTCGTGGCCGTTGGCATCCTGCCAGTCATGCGCCAGTGTAGACGCAGCGGCCTGATAAGCCTGGGTAAATGCTACGCGGGCTTCATTCAGGTAGCGGTCGGTCACGCGTTTGCGCGCTGCGTTCGCTTCTGGCGTGTGATCCACCCCTTGCACATTCAGCGCCATGGCCGCCGCATAATCGAAGGAACGCAGCACACCGCTCACATCCTTATAAGGGCTGTGCTTGCCGCGCCGCTCATGCAGCGGCCGCGCCGGCTCGCCCTCAAAGTCGATCAAGTAGGCATCGCCCTTGACCACCAATACCTGGCCCAGGTGCAAGTCACCGTGGACGCGAATGCGCAACCCGCCCGCCGTGGCTTTGGCCAACGCCTGAACATGCGAGGCGATGGCTTTTTTCTGCGCCAGTAATTCACTGACCAACGCCTGGTCGGCGGGGTTCAACTGGCTTTGATGAAGCTTGAGCAACTGCAGGGCACGGTCGATCTGGGCCCCGACATCCTTGGCCCAGGCTTGGGTGTCCTTGGCCGTGGTGACTTCGGGCTTGAAGGCTTTATCGCTCGTTGGCGCACCCAATACCACGTGCATTTCACCCAGGCGCTGACCGAGCAAACCGGCAAAATCCGCCAACTCGCCGAGGGCGTTGTAGTGCTGTTCCTGTTCAGAGATCGCGTCGGCCAGCTCATCGCGGATCGCCCGCTCCAGGTTGTTCTGGGTCCAGCTCCAGGCATCGCCCTGGTTGCTCAAGTAACCCTGGGCAATCATCAGCAGGTTGTCCTGCCCCTGCCCGTCGCGGCGGCTCATAAAGCCCAGCAGCGGCGAAATGTTCGGGTAGCCGGCGGCGGTCAGGTAGGCGCTCATTTCCAGCTCCGGGTGCACGCCGGCGCTGACTTTACGAATCAGCTTGAGCACCAGGCTGTCACCGACCACCACCGAGCTGTTGGATTGCTCGGCAGACAAATAACGCACCGGCGATTCTCGGGTCAGTTGCAGTGCGGCCAAGTGTTCAGTCGCCTCAAACCGTAGATCGCCGTCAGGGGTACTCAGCACGGTAGCGGCCTGCATGGCCTGGATCACCTCAAGGATAAAATGCTCAAGGCTGAAGGCATCGGTCACCAAACCCACCTGGCGGGTGCGTCGCACCCGGGCCAACGCCAATTGCTGGGGCAAGGCGCTGGTGAACTGGTCTTCGCCAAGGAAGCCCAAGGGCAGTTGGTAGCGGTTAACCTGGCCAGCACTGGTCACTTCGATCTCACTGAGCAACACCGGATGCTGCGGGTCGCCAAAACGCACGCCGTAGGCGATGTGCACCGTGTCGATTGCCGTGTCTTTGCCGGCAAACCAGCGACGCTTGGGCAGCCAGGCTGGCAATGAAGTGTGCTCCAGGCTGGTGCGGCAAGGTTCTTCCAATAACTCTTCCATGCGTTTTTTCAGTACCAAAGTGGTGAAGTCGGGCATGCTTTGCGCCGGTTCCACATGCCAGCTAGGCATCTGGTTTTCCGCGGCCAGCACGAACCAATAGAAACCATAGGGCGCCAGGGTCAGCAGGAAATTCAGCTGGCCGATCGGCGGGAAGGCATTACCGCCGAGCATCTCCACCGGCACCATGCCGGCAAAGGCCGACAGGTCCAGCTCCGCCGCCTGAGCGCTGCGCGACACGTTGGCCACGCACAGGATGATCTCGGTGTGGCCGTCTTCACCGGTGTATTCACGGGTGTAAGCCAGGATGCGCCGGTTAGCCGGTGACAACATTTTCAGGCTGCCACGGCCAAACGCCTTGGACTGTTTGCGCACTGCGAGCATGCGCCGGGTCCAGTTGAGCAATGAGTGCGGGTCCTGGGCCTGGGTCTCGACGTTGACCGACTGGTAGCCGTATTGCGGGTCCATGATCGGCGGCAGCACCAGGCTGGCCGGGTCGGCACGGGAAAAACCGCCATTGCGGTCGATGGACCATTGCATGGGCGTGCGCACGCCGTCACGGTCGCCCAGATAGATGTTGTCGCCCATGCCGATTTCATCGCCGTAGTACAAGGTCGGCGTGCCGGGCATCGACAGCAACAAGCTGTTAAGCAGTTCCACCCGCCGACGATCACGCTCCACCAGCGGCGCCAGGCGCCGTCGAATGCCCAGGTTGATGCGGGCGCGGCGGTCTGCGGCGTAGTAGTTCCACAGGTAGTCACGCTCTTTGTCGGTGACCATTTCCAGGGTCAGCTCATCATGGTTGCGCAGGAAAATTGCCCACTGGCAATTGGCGGGAATCTCCGGGGTCTGGCGCAGAATGTCAGTGATGGGGAAGCGATCTTCCTGGGCCAATGCCATGTACATACGCGGCATCAGTGGGAAGTGGAATGCCATATGGCATTCATCGCCGTCGTCGCCCTTTCTGTCTCCAAAGTACAGCTGCGTGTCTTCGGGCCACTGGTTGGCTTCGGCCAGGAGCATGCGGTCGGGGTAATGGGCGTCGATCTCGGCGCGGATCTGCTTGAGGACCTCGTGGGTTTCCGCCAGGTTCTCGTTGTTGGTGCCGTCCCGTTCGATCAAATAGGGAATGGCGTCCAGGCGCAGGCCATCGATGCCCAGGTCGAGCCAATAGCGCATTACCGACAGCACCGCTTTCATGACCTGCGGGTTATCGAAGTTGAGGTCCGGTTGGTGCGAGTAAAAGCGGTGCCAGAAGTACTGGCCGGCCACCGGGTCCCAGGTCCAGTTGGACTTTTCGGTGTCGAGGAAAATAATGCGCGTGCCGTCGTATTTCTGGTCATCGTCCGACCACACGTAGAAGTCCCGTGCGGCCGAGCCTGGCTTGGCCTTGCGCGCACGCTGGAACCAGGGGTGCTGGTCGGAGGTGTGGTTGATCACCAGTTCAGTGATCACCCGCAGCCCGCGTTGGTGGGCCTGGGCAATAAAGCGCTTGGCGTCGGCCATCGTCCCGTAGTCGCTGTGCACGCCGCGGTATTCGGCAATGTCGTAGCCGTCATCACGGCGCGGCGAGGGGTAGAACGGCAGCAGCCAGATGGTGTTCACGCCCAGGTCAGCGATGTAGTCAAGTTTGGCGATCAGCCCGGCAAAGTCGCCAATGCCGTCGTTGTTGGAGTCGAAATAGGATTTGACGTGAACCTGGTAGATCACCGCGTCTTTGTACCAGAGCGGGTCTTTGATAAAGGTGGCTGCCTTGGGTTTCTTGGCCATTGCAAACTCCTGGAAAACTCAACATTTTGCTAACTGAACTCGGTACATGTGGGAGCGGGCTTGCTCGCGAAAGCGTTGTGTCAGCCAATGAATCTATGCATTGATCCACCGCTTTCGCGAGCAAGCCCGCTCCCACCATTTCGATCCTCATCAGACTCAGGGTGTGCTGATGCGCCAGATGCCGAACGGCATCTGCGGTTCCAGCCGGGTCCATTGGGTCTTGCCGTACCAGGTCCAGCGGTGGCCGTTCATCAAGTCTTCGCCCTGGGTCTGGGCATCGTCGGGCAAGCCCATCTCCCACAGTGGCAATTCGAAGTGGGCTTCCTGGGCGTTGTGCGGATCGAGGTTGACGGCGACCAGAATGAAATTGCTGCCGTCTTCGCTGCGCTTGCCGAAATACAGGATGTTGTCGTTCCAGGCGTTGTAGAGCTTGAGCCCCAGGTGCGTGTGCAACGCCGGGTTCTGGCGGCGGATGCGGTTGAGCTGGGCGATCTCGGCGATGATGTTGCCGGGCGCAGTGAAGTCGCGGGGGCGTATCTCGTACTTCTCCGAGTCCAGGTATTCCTCTTTGCCCGGCACCGGCGCGGCTTCGCACAACTCAAAGCCTGAATACATCCCCCACAGCCCCGAGCCCATGGTGGCCAGCGCAGCGCGGATCAGGAAGCCTGCGCGGCCGGATTCATGCAGGAAACCGGGGTTGATGTCTGGCGTATTGACGAAGAAGTTCGGGCGGTAGCACTCACGCCAGGGCGACTGGTTCAGTTGGGTGAGGTACTCGCTCAGCTCAGCCTTGGTGTTGCGCCAGGTGAAGTAGGTGTAGCTCTGGGAATAGCCGACCTTGCCCAGGCGCGCCATCATCGCGGGGGTGGTGAAGGCTTCGGCGAGGAAGATCACCTCCGGGTACTTGGCGCGCACGTCGCTGATCAGCCATTGCCAGAACGGCAGCGGCTTGGTGTGCGGGTTGTCGACGCGAAAGGTCTTCACGCCCTCTTGCACCCAGCCCACCACGATATCGCGCAGTTCGGTCCACAGGCTCGGGATGGCATCGGCCGCGTAGAAATCGACGTTGACGATGTCCTGGTATTTTTTCGGTGGGTTTTCCGCGTACTTGATCGTGCCGTCCGGGCGCCAGTTGAACCAACCCGGATGCTGCTTGAGCCAGGGGTGATCCTGGGAGCACTGGATCGCGAAATCCAAGGCGATTTCCAGGCCGTGGTCGGCAGCGGCCTGGACCAACCGACGAAAATCATCGCGCGTGCCCAACTGCGGGTGGATCGCCTCGTGACCACCCTCCTCACTCCCGATGGCATAGGGGCTGCCAGGATCATCGGGGCCGGCGGTGAGTGAGTTGTTCTTGCCCTTGCGATGACTGCGGCCGATGGGGTGAATCGGCGGGAAGTACAGCACGTCAAAACCCATGTCATGGATCATCGGCAAGCGCGCGTGCACGTCGTTAAACGTGCCGTGCCGCGCCGGATCGTCGGTGATCGAGCGCGGAAACAGCTCGTACCAGCTGGCAAATTGTGCGGCTTCACGTTCCACGTCAATCGGGTACGCGGGGCTGACGCTCAAATAGGCCCGATGGTCGGCCTGGGTCATCAGGTGTGCACTGTCTTCGTGCAGGAACAACGCCACCTGCTCGGTTTCCAGCAGGCCGGAGAGCTCATGGTGCAACAACATCAAGCGGTCGCGCAGTTCGTTGTCACTGCGTTCGGCGGCCTGCAACACCAGGCTGCGGCCCTCCTGCAACTCCAGGCTGACTGGCACGCCAGCTTCATGCTTCTTGCGCAGTTCGTAACAGAAGCTGGCAAAGGTGTCGATCCAGGCTTCGATGCAGTACTCATGGCGGCCTTGGCGGGCGACGGTAAACGCGCCCTCCCAACCATTGTTGCCGATATCCAGCATGACCACGCTGTGCCAGCTTTCATCTCCCAGGGCGCGCCAGCGGATCAACACCGCCAGTTTATCGTGGCCATCGGCAAACACTTTGCTGGTCACATGGACCCGCTGGCCCACCACCGCCTTGACGGCAAACTCACCGTTGTCGATGACCGGCATGGTGCTTTCGATCGCGATCCTGGGTAACAGCAGCGCCTGGGACAGCGGCAGCACGGAGTCTTCTGGAACCAGTGTTTCAGCAGTCATCGAGCATCTTCCCCTTACGCCCTGTGGACGCTCTTGGCTTGATCCGAATTCAAAGGCGGCGGCGCTCTCCCCGAGCGTGGCCGTTTAAGGTCCGAGCCTGGGCGCGCAGCAAAAGTTCAGGTGGATATCCCGCCACTGGGCAGGGAATCAATTGCCCCAGGCCGCGGTCCACCGCTAGAGCAAAGCACAAAGGAGGCCACACCGATGAATATCCCGATCCCCCCTGAACCTGAAGATCCGAATATCGACAACCCGCCTCTGCCGCCCGGCGAACCGGCGCCCGTTCCGGAGAAAGAACCGCCGGAAAACGACCCACCGCCCGTGGAGGAGCCGCCGACCACTATGCCGCCGGTAATAGGGATCCAAGCCTGGCATTAGCCAAGCATCCAGTGATCCATGATGCGGCATCATTTTTCCAACATTTTGACGATTCTGGGCATGATGCTGAACACCGCCAGGGCCAGCAGGGTACTGAGTACCGCGGTCGATTCACGGCCCATGCCCGCCGCCACGCCAATGGCGGCGGTCATCCACAACCCGGCTGCCGTGGTCAGGCCCTTCACATGCTGGCCCTCCTCGTCTTCCTTGCCCTTGAGGATGGTGCCGGCACCGAGGAAGCCAATGCCCGCAATCACCCCCTGAACCACACGGCTCATGGCATCTGCCTGGTTGCCGGACATTTGCGGCACCAGCACGAACAGCGCGGCGCCCAGTGCCACCAGCATATGGGTGCGCACCCCGGCCGCCTTGCCCTTGTGCTCACGTTCAAACCCCAGGATGCCGCCGAGGATCGCCGCGATCAGCAGGCGCACGGTCACTTGGGTGAGTTGCCGGGCATCGCCGATGTCCGCGAATTCGGATTGCAGGGTTTGCCATACCACATGCCACCAGGCGTCCATGGATACACTCCTTTTTATTATGGGTAGTTAAAGGGTGGACAGCGCAGACCGCCAGTCAGTTGCCTGGAACCTGCCTCCATAGGTGCCGCCTAAGGCTATATAGCCCATAGAAAGGAGATCGCCATGACCCTGCGCATCGACAACCATTTGTGCTACTTCAAGCTCGGCGTGGACGGCCAGGAGCAAAGCCTGCCAGCCACCCGCGTGAAGATCCTTACCGACAATGACAAAGCCATGTCCTATGTGGACCTGGCGGGCGAGCGGATCTATATCACTGAAGCCGAAGCCGACGCGCTGACGGTTGAAGGGGCCACGGATGGTCGTAACCATGTGAAGGCGCAAGAGCCTGGTTCGGTGATTTGATTGATCTGCATCATCGAATCCAATGAATCCCTGCACCCCTCTGCCTTGGGGGTGCAGCACATTGACGCACAAGAACGCACCAGGCCTATCTGATCCGGTTTTTATCACTCCACCTGAGTCTGTTATGTAAACAGCTCGTCGCCCATAGTTCATCGGCCTGATGGAGGCTGATGAGCGAACGACCATGAGCGAACGAATCCCAACCGTGGAAACCTTTGAGCCCATTCACCCAAAGAAGGTGAAGGCCAAATCCAGCGACAACCTGATCCATACCCGCAGTTTTACCGGGCTGTTTCGCACCTTGCGCGTGGGCGGTGCCGGCCTGCTGTTCCTGGCTTTTTTCGGCACCGTGTGGCTGAACTGGGGTGGGCGCCAAGCCGTACTGTGGGACCTGGCCGAGAGCAAATTTCATATCTTTGGTGCGACGTTCTGGCCTCAGGACTTCATCCTGCTCTCGGCGCTGCTGATCATCTGCGCCTTCGGCCTCTTTGCGATCACGGTGTTTGCCGGCCGCGTCTGGTGCGGCTACACCTGCCCGCAAAGCTCGTTCACCTGGCTGTTCATGTGGTGTGAAAAGGTCACCGAGGGTGAACGCAACCAGCGCATCAAACTGCAGGCCGCGCCCTGGAGCCTGAACAAGCTGGCACGCCGCTCGGCCAAACACACGATGTGGCTGGGTATCAGTGTGTTGACCGGGCTGACGTTTGTGGGCTATTTCACCCCCATCCGCCCCTTGGCCGCTGAATTGCTGACGTGGCAGATGGGCGGTGTGAGCCTGTTCTGGGTGTTGTTTTTCACGGGCGCCACCTACCTCAATGCCGGTTGGCTACGCGAAGCGGTGTGCATGCACATGTGCCCCTATGCACGGTTCCAGAGCGTGATGTTTGATAAAGACACCCTGACCATTTCCTACGACGCCGCCCGTGGCGAGCAGCGTGGTCCGCGTAAACGTGACGTGCAGCCAGCCGAAGTTGGCCTGGGCGATTGCATCGACTGCCAACTGTGCGTGCAGGTATGCCCCACCGGCATCGACATCCGCGACGGCCTGCAAATGGAATGCATCGGCTGCGCGGCCTGCATCGACGCCTGTGATTCGATCATGGACAAAATGGGCTATGCCCGTGGTTTGGTCAGTTACACCAGTGAGCATCAATTGCAGGGGGGCAAGACTCACCTGCTGCGGCCACGCCTGATCGGCTACAGTGCCGTGCTGCTGGTGATGATCGCGGCATTGGTGGTGGCCCTGATTGAACGGCCGATGGTGTCGCTGGATGTCACCAAGGACCGCGGTATGTTCCGCGAAAACAGCCAGGGCTTGATCGAGAACATCTACAGCCTCAAGGTGATCAACAAGACCCAGCAGCGCCAGGACTACCGCCTGGAACTGGTGGACGCCGAGGGCTTCCAGTTGCAAGGCAAGACCCAGGTCAGCCTGGCGCCCGGGGAAATTGTCGATGTACCGGTGTCCGTGGCGTTGCTGGCGGACACACCGGCCAGCAGTTCTCAAACTATCCGTTTTAAAGTGACGGATGTGGATGAGCCGTGGATTTATACCGCTGCCGACAGCCGCTTCGTTGCGCCCTTGAATCGCTGATATTTCATCAACAATAACGATCAAATGTGGGAGCTGGCTTGCCTGCGAAAGCGGTAGTGCAGTAACAGATGCAGTGACTGACACACCGCCTTCGCAGGCAAGCCAGCTCCCACAGTTCGCCCTGCGTACACATTCAAAAAGCAAATTAGGCCGCCATGAAACGCTACGAAAAATTCGCCGACGACATCGCAGAACTGATCCGCTCCGGCGTCCTCGGCCCCGGCCAGCGCGTGCCATCGGTGCGCTATGCCAGCCAGGCCTACGGCGTCAGCCCGTCCACCGTGTTCCAGGCCTATTACTTGCTGGAGCGTCGTGGCCTGATTCGCGCACGCCCCCGCTCTGGCTACTTCGTCAACACCCATGCGCCCAGCCCGTTTTCCGAACCGGTGGTGAGTGAGCAGGTGCATGAGTCCACCGATGTGGGCGTGAGCGAGCTGGTGTTCTCGGTACTGGACTCGATCAAAGACCCCAACACCGTACCCTTCGGTTCGGCCTTCCCCAGCCCCATGCTGTTCCCGCTGCCACGCCTGGCCCGCTCACTGGCCAGTGCCAGCCGCGAAATGGACCCACACCTGGTGGTCACCGACATGTCGCCAGGCAACCCGCAACTGCGCCGCCAGATTGCCCTGCGCTATATGGTCGGCGGCCTGATGCTGCCGATGGAGGAGCTGCTGATCACCAACGGCGCCCTCGAAGCGCTCAACCTGTGCCTGCAGGCCGTGACCGAACCGGGCGACCTGGTCGCCATCGAAGCGCCGGCGTTCTACGCCTGCTTGCAAGTGCTTGAACGCTTGAAGCTCAAGGCCGTGGAGATTCCGGTGCATCCGCGTGACGGTATCGACCTGAGCGCCTTGGCCCAAAGCCTTGAGCGCTATCCAATCAAGGCCTGCTGGACCATGACCAGCTTCCAGAACCCCATGGGCGCCACGCTGCCTGAAGAGAAAAAACAGGCGCTGGTGGACCTGCTGCGCAGCCATCAAGTGCCGTTGATCGAAGATGACGTCTACGCCGAGCTGTATTACGGGCAACAAGCGCCGAAACCGGCCAAGGCCTTCGATACCGAAGGGTTGGTAATGCACTGCGGCTCCTTTGCCAAGAGCCTGGCGCCCGGTTACCGGGTGGGCTGGGTCGCCGCCGGGCGCTTCGCACAGAAGGTGGAGCGGCTGAAATTGATGACCTCACTGTGCCCGTCGATGCCGGCCCAGGCGGCGATTGCCGATTACCTGCAACACGGCGGCTATGACCGGCACCTGCGCAAACTGCGCTACGCCCTGGAAGAACAGCAAAGCGCCATGCTGGCGGCCATCGCCCGCTACTTCCCGGCACAGACGCGGGTCAGCCAACCTGCCGGAGGCTATTTTTTGTGGTTGGAATTGCCGGAGCAGACCGACTCGCTGAAATTGTTCCAGATGGCCCTGGCCCAGGGCATCAGCATTGCGCCGGGGCCAATCTTTTCCGCGACCCAGCGCTTCAGAAACTGCATACGCTTGAACTATGGCAGCCCGTGGAACGAAGCCTCGGAGAAGGCCATGGAGACGTTAGGGCGGATTGTGCGCTCGTTCTGAATGGAACCTACCGTCGCGTCTTAACGACTCAGAGGCCTCCACAGACCGAATAACGAGACCTGCGTGATCACCTGGAAAAACTGCCCACTGCCAGCAAGTGCACCCCTTAACCTGAAGCCTTTTCCCGTCCCTCACCACTACATGCGCTGGGCGGAACAACAGCAGATGCGTCAGATGAAAGGTCCGAGCGGGCGCCCTGCCGGTGATCATCGCTCGGCAGAGGCGATCATCGAGCACAGTAGCGTGACGAAAAACTTCCTCAAGGGCTGCGATTTCTATCAGGTCGTCGATGACCTCAAGCGACAGGTCGGCGACTGGACGCAAGCCAATCCAGACCCGCAGGCCAGAGCTGATGCGGCCTACGATCTGGATAAAGTGCTGCGTTTTCTCGATAACGTCGATGATCGAACCCTCAATGGCAGCGATAGCCGCAATGGCCATATCGAGGGTTTTTCCAACTGCGGCTATGGCGTGGTGAAGCACTCCGAAGCCGACCTGCTCCGGCAGTTCTCCTGGTACGGCTACGAGGTGCTGCGCACGCTGCGCACGCTGCGGACCTGATCGGCCAACGCCTTAACGGCCGCCGCCCAGGTCAATGAACGTTCCGGTGGAATACGACGCCTTGTCCGACAGTAACCAGATAATCGCCTCCGCCACTTCATCCGGGCGCCCGCCCCGCGCCATCGGGATTCCGGACTCCAGCTTGCTGACCCGGTCCGGGTCGCCGCTCAGGGCATGGAAGTCGGTAAAGATATAGCCAGGGCGTACCGCGTTGACACGGATACCCTCACCTGCGACCTCTTTCGATAAGCCGATGGTGAAGGTATCCAGCGCGCCCTTGGAGGCGGCGTAGTCGACATACTCGCCCGGCGAGCCCAGCCGCGCCGCCACCGACGACACGTTGACGATACTGCCGCCCTGCCCGCCATGCCGTGGCGACATGCGCAGCACCGCGTGCTTGGCACACAGAATCGGGCCCAACACATTGGTCTTGAGGATTTTGAGGATACGAAACTCGGACATCTCATCAACCCGTGACTTGTGCCCCACGGTGCCAGCGTTGTTGACCAGCGCAGTGACCCGACCCAACTCCGCATCAACACGATTGAACAGGCCGATCACTTCATCCTCGATGCTGACATCGGCCCGCACGGCAATCGCCTGGGCGCCCAACGCACGCACCTGTTCAAGTACACGGTGGGCCGCGTCTTCATCCGCCTGGTAGTTGATGCAGATGCGATAGCCCTGGCGAGCCGCGAGCAATGCTGTCTGGGCGCCAATGCCACGGCTGCCCCCCGTGATGATGACGACTTTGTCCATGGCTGCGGCCTCCTGATTCAACCGGATGTTTAGGGTTGGATCCAAGAATACCTTTCACTTAATGCTTTTGTCAGGCGCTACCGGCTCTTCGGTGCGACGGATATTGGCCATAAAGCTGTCGGCTGGCAACGGGTGCCCCAACAAGAAACCTTGCAAGGCGTCACATCCCAGGCGGGTGAGGAAGTCCTGCTGCATATCGGTCTCCACGCCTTCAGCGACAATTCGCAGGCCCAGGGCCTGGCCCAGGGCCACGATGGCCGAGACGATGGCCGCGTCGTCGCTGTCGTGTTCCAGGTCACGCACAAAACCGCGGTCGATCTTCAACTCGTTGGCCGGCAGGCGCTTGAGGTACATCAGGCTGGAGTAACCGGTGCCGAAGTCATCGATGGACAGGTCCACGCCCATGTCCGAGAGCTGCTGCAACACCGTCATGCTCGCATCGGCATCGCTCATGGCGGTGGTCTCGGTGATTTCCAGCGTGAGGCTGTTGGCCGGCAAGTGGTGACGCTCCAGCGCCGCCGCTACGCTGTTGACCAGCCCGGCATGGCAGAACTGCAGCGCCGACAGGTTGACGGCGATGCGCCAGCTCTCATAGCCCTGGGCGTACCACAGGCGCATCTGGCGGCAGGCTTCATCGAGTACCCACTCACCGATGGGAATGATCAGCCCGGTTTTCTCCGCCAGTGCAATAAACGTAGCGGGCATCAGCAAGCCCTGTTGCGGATGCTCCCAGCGCAACAGCGCCTCGGCCCCCACGGCAACACCGCTGACGGCGTCGAACTTGGGTTGGTAATGCAAACGAAACTGCCCCTGCTCCAGGGCATTGCGCAGGTCTTGCAGCAATTGCAGCTGTTTGCGCGCGTTGGTGTTCATCGACACATCGAAGAAGCTGTAGCCGTTCTTGCCCATGCCCTTGGCGTGATACATCGCCGCGTCGGCGTTCATCAGCAGTTCCTGGGGGTTATTACCGTTGCCCGGGAACATGGCGATACCGATGCTGGCCGAGATTTGCAGCTCATGGTCGGCCACCGTGAACGGGCGGTTGATCAGGCTCACCTGGCGCTCGGCCAAGCCCATGGCATCGTCGGGCTGGGTGAGCTGCACCAGCAACACGAACTCATCACCGCCGATGCGGGCCAGGGTGTCCTGGCTGCGCAAATCCTCGCGCAAGCGCAAGCCGACGTCGCGCAACAACTGGTCGCCCAGGTGATGACCAAAGGCATCGTTGACTGGCTTGAAACCATCCAGGTCGATAAACATCAAGGCAAAGCAACCGCCCCGCTCGTTTACCGCCTGGATGCCTTGTTGAATGCGATCAGCCAGCAACGTGCGGTTAGGCAGGCCGGTGAGCATGTCATGCAGGGCCAGGTGGGTGAGTTCCTGGTTGGCCAGGGTCAGGGAATCGGTGAGCACGGCGGTGCGCGCTTCCAGGCGCGCATCCAGCACCGAGGTCAACAGCGCAATGACCAGCACCGCCAGCGAAGTGACCAAGACCAGGTTATCCAGGCCCTTGCCGCTCAGGCCGGTCAATGCGGCGCCGCAGAAGCTGCCATCGGCAAAGCGTGCCGCAGCCATCCCGGTGTAGTGCATCCCCACGATAGCCACGCCCATCACCACGGCGGCGCCACCCCGTGCCAGCCGTACATAAGGTGTGTTGCGCCGCAGGTTGAAGGCAATCCACAGCGCGGCGCCGGAAGCCACCACCGCGATCATCAACGAAGCGCCGAACAAGGTCGGGTCGTAATCAATGCCCGGCGTCATACGCATCGCGGCCATGCCGGTGTAATGCATGCTGGCGATACCGGCCCCCATCACCAGCGCGCCCAATGCCAGTTGCCAGGCTGGTAAGCGTGGCTGGCTGACCAGCCATAACGCAAACCCGCTGGATAGCACGGCGATCAACAGCGAGAACAGGGTAATGCCTACGTCAAAGCCCAGGCCAAACGGCAGGCGCAGGGCCAACATCCCGATAAAGTGCATGGACCAGATGCCGACCCCCATCGCCACTGCGCCACCCGTGATCCACAGGTAAACAGCCCGCCCCTTGGCCGTCGCGATACGCCCGGCCAGGTCCAACGCGGTGTAGGACGCCAGGATGGCCACGCACAGGGAAATCACGACAAGGGAGGTTGAATAGCTACCGATCAGCATGGCACGTCTCGCGGGCGACCGGCGCAAAAGTCCGTGCCGGGTGGCAAATCGGGCGATTGTAGCGAGTATGAATCTCGGGTAGGTGATTAATTAACCCGTTGGCCATGACGCCGTTTCTGGCGTCAATCGCCTGGCTTCATCAGGGTGTTTTCAACATCAAAATGCAGAGCTTGCGCAAGTCCCCTGTGGGAGCGGGCTTGCCCGCGAAGGCGGTGTGTCAGTCACCCCATCTGCTACTGCACTAACGCTTTCGCAGGCAAGCCAGCTCCCACAGGGAACGGTGCTTAACTGGCTGACATTGGGGCAAGCCCACACGTTGGGTCTTGCGCCCACAGGATGCGCGGCGCACCGGTCACTCCTTTTCAGCCAGGGACGTCTGGCCGTCCCAGCCTCCGCCCAACGCGGCGATCAACTGCACACTGGCCACCAGGCGCGATTGCAGCAAGGTCAACACCGTACGCTCGTTACTCAGGGCCGTTGCCTGCACCGTGACCACGTCCAGGTAGGCAATCAACCCGGCCTTGTACTGGTTTTCGGTCAAGCGCAACGATTCACGCGCGGCTTCCAGCGCTTCATTGCTGACCACCGCCTCGTCGGCGAGCACCTTGAGCTGCACCATGTAGTTTTCCACCTCACGGAAACCGTCCAGCACGGTCTGGCGGTACTTGGCCACGGTCTCGTCGTAGCTGGCCACGCTGCGGTCGACTTCCGCCGAACGCTGGCCGCCATCGAACAAGGTCATCGCCAGTTTCGGCCCCACTGACCAGAAACGGTTCGGCAGGCTGATCCAGTCCTCGTACGTACTGCTGGAATAGCCGCCCTGCAGGCTCAGGCTGAGGTCCGGATAATAAGCCGCCTTGGCCACGCCGATATTGGCGTTGGCGGCGATGACCGAGCGCTCGGCCGAGGCGATATCGGGGCGGCGCTCCAGCAATTGGGACGGCAGGCTCACCGGTATCTGCGGCAGGGCCGGGATGTCGTTGCTCACAGCCAGATTGAAGTTAGCCGGCGCCTCGCCGATCAACACCGCAATGGCGTTTTCCAGCTGGGCGCGCTGCCAGATCAGGTCAATCAGGCTGGCCTGGGTGGTCTTGAGCTGGGTTTGCGCCTGGGCGATGGCGTCCTTGCCGGCCACACCGGCACGGTACTGGTTTTCGGTCATTTTCAACGAACGCTGGTAGGTGTCCAACGTGGCTTGCAGCAGGCGCGTCTGCTCGTCCATGACCCGCAGTTGCAGGTAGCTTTGCACCAACTCCGACTGTTGGCTCAGGCGCATTGCGGCCAGGTCGGCCGAGCTTGCCTCGGCGCTGGCTTCGTTGGCCTCCAGGCCACGGCGTAACTTGCCCCAGATATCCGCCTCCCAGCTCACACCCAACTGGGCATTGAGGGTGTCGCGAATCCCGCTGCTGGAACTGCTAAGGCTGGCACTGCTGCTGCCGGTGCCCTGGCTGGCGCGGGTCTTGCCAACGCTCAGGTCAACGCTGGGGTAAAACGCCCCGCGTGAGCTGCGCACCAACGCCTTTGCCTGACGAAAACGCGCTTCGGCCTGGGCGACGGTCTGGTTGGACGCATTGAGGCGCACCACTAGGTCGTTGAGTTGACGGTCACCGTACAGCTCCCACCAGGCGCCGCGGGCCAGGGAGTCGCTCGGGTTGGCCTGGCGCCAGCCCTGGGCCTCCTTGAACTGCACCGGCTCGATGACCTCCGGGCGCTTGTAGTCGGGGCCGATGGCGCAGGCGCTGAGCAACATAGCCAGGCCCACTGTAGGAGCGAGCTTGCTCGCGAAAGCCGTCAACGAGAACGCGTTCATTCTGGATGAGCGCGGCGCATCGGCGTTCTTCGCGAGCAAGCTCGCTCCTACAGGGGTTGCAGGGGCGTTGGTTGGGTTCATAGCGCAGTGTCCAGGGCAGCATCGGTACGCACGCCGCGCCAGGCGTTGAAGCGGTGGCGCGCGCGGTCGAGGTAAAGGTAAACCACCGGGGTGGTGTAGAGGGTCAGGATCTGGCTGAAGACCAGGCCACCGATGATGGTCAGGCCCAACGGATGGCGCATTTCCGCGCCGTCGCCGCTGCCGAGCAGCAACGGCAAGGCACCGAGGATCGCGGCCAGGGTCGTCATCAGGATCGGCCGCAGCCGCAAGAGGCAGGCGCTGCGGATCGACTCCAGCGGGCTCATGCCGTCGTTGCGCTCCAACTGCAGCGCGAGGTCGATCATCAGGATCGCGTTTTTCTTCACCACGCCGATCAACAGGAACAAACCCAGCAAGGAAATCAGGCTGAACTCGCCGCCTAGCAGGTAGATCGCCAACAACGCACCGACACCGGCCGACGGCAGCGTAGACAGGATGGTCAGCGGGTGAATGTAGCTTTCATACAAGATACCCAGCACCAGGTACACCGCCACCAGCGCGCCGAGAATCATGAACGGCTGGCCTTTCTGAGTCGCGGCGAACGCATCGGCGGTGCCGGCCATCTTGGCGATCACATCTTCGGGCAGCCCGACCTTGGCAATCGCACGCTCGATGGCCGCCGTGCCCTGCTCCACCGTGACGCCGGGCGCCATGTCGAAGGCAATATTCTCCGAAGCAAACTGGCCTTCATGGCTGACACGGTCGTCGGCCAGGCTGTTTTCATAATGGGCAATGGTCGACAACGGTACCCGCGCGCCGTCGGCCGTGATCACCTGCATCTGGTTGAGGGTGATCGGGTCCTGGGCGTATTTGGGGTTGACCTCCATCACCACCTGGTACTGGTTGAGGCTGTCGTAGATGGTGGAAATCTGCCGCTGACTGTAGGCGTTGTTGAGCACCGCCGTGACCATGTCCATGTCGATGCCCAGGCGCTTGGCCTGGTCGCGGTCGACAATCAACGTCACCTGGGCCGCGCCGCGGCCTTCGCGGGCGTCGATGGCAGTCAGCTCCGGCAACTCACGCATCGCCGCCACCACTTTCGGGTACCACAGGCGCAACGCG
Source organism: Pseudomonas sp. FJ2-5-13 (assembly GCF_029201605.1). Lineage (NCBI taxonomy): Bacteria > Pseudomonadati > Pseudomonadota > Gammaproteobacteria > Pseudomonadales > Pseudomonadaceae > Pseudomonas > Pseudomonas sp. FJ2-5-13. Next base: position 2,724,779 of record NZ_CP104045.1, on the reverse strand, counting down.
GCCAGGTCGCCGCTTTGCAGGATGTAGGAATATTGCGCGCTGGTCTGGTCGCGGCCGCCCCCGAACTGCAGGTCCTGGTCGGCCATGAGGAACAAGCGCCCGCCCGGCACCAGCGGCACCTCCTTGCGTAGGCGCTCGATCACTGCCTGGGCGGAGATGTTGCGTTCGCCAAGCGGCTTGAGGCGCACCAGCATCACTGCGTTGTTAGTGCCTTGGTTGCCACCGATAAAGCCGGCCACACTGAGCACCGCCGGGTCCTTGAGCACCGCCTGGCGAAAGATCTCCATCTTCGGCTGCATCACGCTGAACGACAGGCCATCGTCGCCGCGCACAAAACCGATCAACTGGCCGGTGTCCTGCTGGGGCATGAAGGTTTTGGGCACCACCACGTACAGCGCGATATTCACGCCCACGGTGACCAACAGGCTGAGCAAGGTCAGGCGCCGATGGTGCAGCACCCAATCCAGGCTGGTGGCGTAGCCGGCGACCATGCGGTCGTTGACCTTCTGGCTCCAGCGCTGCAAACCGGTCTGCCGCTCCTTCACATGTGGCTTCAACCAACGGGCACAGAGCATGGGCGTCAGGGTCAGCGAGACAATCAGTGAGACGATGATCGCCGCCGACAAGGTGATGGAAAACTCACGGAACAGGTTGGTGACGATCCCGCCCATAAACAGAATGGACAGGAACACCGCCACCAACGACACGTTCATCGACAGCAAGGTAAAGCCGACTTCCTGAGCGCCCAGGTAGGCGGCTTTCATCGGTGGCACGCCCTCGTCGATGTGCCGGGAAATGTTCTCCAGCACCACGATGGCATCGTCCACCACCAGCCCGGTGGCGAGGATCAGCGCCATCAGCGAGAAATTGTTCAACGAAAAGCCGTACAGGTACATCACCGCAAAGGTGCCCACCAGCGACACCGGCACCGCCAGGGTCGGGATCAGCGAAGCACGGAAGTTACCCAGGAACAGGTACACCACCAGGATCACCAGCCCCACGGCAATCAGCAGGGTCATTTCCGCCTCATGCAGGGTGGCGGTGATCACGGGTGAACGGTCCATGGCCAGGCTGAGCTTGACGCTGGACGGCAACACCGCCTGCAACGCCGGCAACTGCGCCTTGATCTGCCGCACGGTTTCGATGATGTTGGCGCCGGACTGGCGGTTGATCACCAGCAACACCGCCGAATCATTGTTGAAGAAGCCGCTGTTGTAGCGGTCTTCCACGCCATCAGTGATCTTCGCCACGTCTTTGAGGCGCAGGGCGGCGCCGTCCTGGTAGCGAATCAGCAGGGGCTCATAGTCCTTGGCTTTTTCCAACTGGTCGTTGGCCTGGATCTGCCAATTGCGCTCGCTGTCTTCCAGCGAGCCTTTGGGCCGGCGCTGGTTGGCGTTGGCGATGGTGTTGCGCACATCGTCCAGGGCGACGCCGTACTGATCGAGGGCCTTGGGTTCCAGCTCGATGCGCACCGCCGGTAGCGAACTGCCGCCGATCTGCACTTCGCCCACGCCCGGCACCTGGGACAGGCTCTGGGACAGGATGGTCGAGGCCAGGTCGTACAACTGGCCCTTCTGCAACACGTCGGAGGTCAGCGACAGCACCATGATCGGCGCCTGGGACGGGTTGATCTTCTTGTAGGTGGGCATGCTGCGCATGCCGCTGGGCAGCAGGTTGCGCGACGCGTTGATGGCCGCCTGCACTTCCCGCGCCGCGCCGTTGATGTCGCGGTCGGAGTCGAACGCCAGAATCACCCGGGTAGAGCCCTGGCTGGAGGAACTGCTCATGGTGGTGATACCGGCAATCGCGCCGAATGAGCGCTCCAGCGGCGTGGCCACCGTAGACGCCATCACCTCGGGGCTGGCACCGGGCAAGCTGGCCGACACCACGATCACCGGGAAGTCGATCTGCGGCAATGGCGACACCGGCAGCAAGTTGAAGCTCACGCCACCAAGCAACATGATCGCCAGGCTCAGCAGCATGGTGGCTACCGGCCGGCGGATGAAAGGTCCGGACAGGTTCATGGCTCAACCGGCTCCAGGCGTTGCGGCTCTTTGCGCCAGCGCCGGCCAAGACGATCGAAGTACAGGTAGATCACCGGCGTGGTGAACAGCGTCAACACCTGGCTCACCAGCAAGCCACCGACCATCACCAGGCCCAGGGGCTGGCGCAGTTCGGCGCCGGAGCCGCTCGCTAGCATCAACGGCACGGCACCGAACAAGGCGGCCAGGGTGGTCATCAGGATCGGCCGGAAGCGCAACAGCGCCGCCTGGTAGATCGCCGTCTGCGGGGCCAGGCCCTGGTTGCGTTCGGCGTCGAGGGCGAAGTCGATCATCATGATCGCGTTCTTTTTCACGATACCGATCAGCAGGATGATGCCGATGATCGCAATCATGCCCAGGTCATTGCCGCTGAGCAGCAACGCCAGCAAGGCCCCCACTGCCGCCGATGGCAAGGTCGAGAGGATGGTGATCGGGTGGATATAGCTCTCATAGAGCACACCGAGCACGATGTACATGGTGACCACCGCCGCCAGGATCAACAGCAAAGTGCTCGACAACGAGGCTTCAAACGCCTGGGCCGCGCCCTGGAACTGGGTTTGCACGCCCACCGGCATGCCGATGTCCTTCTGGGTCTGGTTGATCAGCTCCACGCCTTTGCCCAGCGCCACGCCGGGCGCCAGGTTGAACGACATCATCACCGCCGGGAACTGGCCGATATGGGCAATTGCCAACTGTGCCTGGCGCTGTTCCACATGGGCCAGGCTCGACAGGCGTACCTGGCCACCGTCGGTGGTCTTCACATGGATCTGGTTGAGGGCCGCCGGGCCGAGGGTTTCGCCGGACTGGGCCTGCAACACCACCCGGTACTGGCTGGCCTGGGTATAGATGGTGGAGATCTGGCGCTGGCCGAAGGCGTCATACAGCGCATCGGTGATGGTCGAGACGCTCACGCCCAGGCGCGAGGCCGCATCGCGATCAATCACCAGGTACACCTGCAAGCCTTTGTCCTGCAGGTCACTGGCCACGTCGGTGAGTTCCGGCAACTGGCTGAGGGCATGTACCAGCTTGCCGCTCCACAACGCCAGCAGTTCGGCGTCCGGCGAGGACATGCTGAACTGATACTGGGTACGGCTGACCCGGTCCTCGATAGTGAGGTCCTGCACCGGTTGCATGAACAGGCGGATACCCACCAGCTTGTCGATCTGCGGTTGCAGGCGGGTGATGACCTCGGCTGCGCTCAAGTCGCGCTGGCCATGAGCCTTGAGGTTGATCAGCAAGCGGCCGCTGTTGAGGGTGGCGTTATCGCCATCCACACCAATGTAGGACGACAGGCTCTCGACCGCAGGGTCGGCGAGGATGATCTTCGCCAGTTCCTGTTGGCGCTGGCTCATGGCCGCAAAGGAAATCGACTGCGGCGCCTCGGAAATGCCCTGGATCACCCCGGTGTCCTGCACCGGGAAAAAGCCCTTGGGCACCACCAGGTACAGCACCACCGTGAGCCCCAGGGTGGCGATCGCCACCAGCAATGTCAGCGGCTGGTGCTTGAGCACCCATTGCAGCTTGCGGCCGTAGGCTTCGATCAGCCAATCAATCCAGGCGCCGCTGGCTTTGTAGAAGCGGCCCTGCTCTTCTTCCTTGGGTTCGCGCTTGAGCAGACGCGCGCACATCATCGGCGTGAGGGTCAGGGACACCACCAGGGAAATCAGGATCGCCACGGCCAGGGTGATAGCAAATTCACGGAACAGCCGCCCGACCACATCAGCCATGAACAGCAGCGGGATCAACACCGCAATCAGCGACAAGGTCAGGGATATCAGGGTGAAACCAATCTGCTTGGCGCCCTTGAGCGCGGCCGCCATCGGCGTCTCGCCTTCCTCGATATAGCGCGAGATGTTCTCCAGCATCACGATGGCGTCGTCCACCACAAACCCGGTGGCGATGGTCAGGGCCATCAGTGTCAGGTTATTGATGGAGAAGCCGGCCAGGTACATCACGCCAAAGGTGCCCACCAGGGACAGCGGCACGGCGATGGACGGAATGACCGTGGCGCTGACCCGGCGCAGGAACAGGAACGTCACCATTACCACCAGGGCAATGGCGATCAGCAGCTCATGTTGTACGTCTTTGACCGAGGCGCGGATGGTCTGGGTGCGGTCGGTAAGCACCGTCACGTCCAGGCCGGCCGGTAGGTTGTCGGTGATGCTCGGCAGCAGGGCCTTGATGCGGTCCACCACCTCGATCACGTTGGCACCCGGCTGGCGCTGGATATTGAGCAGCACGGCCTGGTTCTCGTTGGCCCAGGCGGCGAGGCGTTCGTTTTCAGCGCCGTCGACGATCTGCGCCACATCCTTGAGCCGCAGCGGTGCGCCATTGTTGTAGGCCAGGATCAGTTCGGCATATTGCTCAGGCGAAACCAACTGGTCGTTGGCGTCGAGCATCGACACGCGGGTGGGGCCGTCAAAGTTACCCTTGGGCTGGTTGACGTTGGAGGCGGCGATCAGGGCGCGCACGTCCGAGAGGTTCAAGCCATTGGCCGCCAGGGCCTCGGGGTTGACCTTGATGCGCACGGCCTGGCGCTGGCCACCGGCGATGCTGACCATGCCGACGCCGCTGATCTGCGCGATTTTCTGCGCCATGCGCGTATCGACCAAATCATTGAGTTTGGGCAGCAACATGGTCTTGGAGGTGATTGCCAGGGTCAGCACCGGGGTATCTGCCGGGTTGACCTTGTTGTACACCGGCGGCGCCGGCAAATCCTTGGGCAGCAGGTTGGTGGCGGCGTTGATCGCGGCCTGCACCTGTTGCTCGGCGACATCCATATTGATGTCGAGGTTGAAACGCAGGGTCAGCACCGAGGCACCGCCGGAGCTGGTGGACGCCATCTGCGTCAGCCCGGGCATTTGCCCGAACTGGCGCTCCAGCGGTGCGGTGACCGCGCTGGTCATCACATCGGGGCTGGCGCCGGGGTACAGGGTCATCACCCGGATGGTCGGGTAATCCACCTGTGGCAACGCCGACACCGGCAGCAGGCGGTACGCGATGATGCCGGCTAGGACAATGGCCAGCATGCTCAGCGTGGTGGCGACCGGGCGAAGGATGAACAGGCGCGACAGGTTCATGAACCGACCTTTTGCGCCTTGCCGGCGTCAGCACCGGTCTCCCCTTTTGCTGCGGGCTTGCCTTGCAGGTGTTCGGTCGGGGTGGTCGGCACCTCGCTGCTGGCGTTGACCACTTCGATCTCGCTGCCGTCCTTGAGGCGGTCAGTACCTTCCAGCACCACGCGGTCGCCAGCGGCCAGGCCTTCCTTGATCACAGTGTTTTCGCCATCGGTGTCGCCCACCACCAGCGGCTGGACCTTGACCTTCTTGTCACCGTCGAGCTTGTAGACAAAGGTGCCATTGTTGCCGAACTGGATCGCCGCGGAGGGTGCCAGCACCACGTTCTTCAAGGTGTCGGCCAGCAGGTGCACATTGACGAACTGGTTGGGGAACAGCGCCTGGTCCTTGTTATCGAAACGCGCCTTGAATTTCAGCGTGCCGGTAGTCACATCAATCTGGTTGTCCAGGCTTTGCAGTACGCCGACCGCCTGTTTTTTCACGTCGCTACGGTCCCAGGCTTCCACGGGCAATTTGTTGCCGGCGTGGTAACGGGCCAACACGGTTTCCAGGGTATTTTCCGGCAGGGTGAAGGCCACGCTGATCGGCTGGGTCTGGGTGATCACCGCCAGGGCGGTGGTGTCGTTGGCGGCGACGAGGTTGCCGACGTCAAGCTGGCGCAAACCGACGCGGCCACTGATGGGCGCGCGGATCTTGGTGAATTCCAGGTTGAGCTTGGCGTCGTCCACCGCGCCCTGGTTGGTCTTGACCGTGCCCTGGTATTGCAAAACCAGCGCTTCGGCGGTGTCCAGGGTTTGCTTGGCGATACTGTCCTGGGCGTACAGATCGCGATAACGCTGTACATCAACCTGGGCGTTCTTCAACTGGGCCTGGTTCTGCAGCAAGGTGCCCTGGGCCTGGAGCAAAGCGTTCTGGTAGCTGCGTGGGTCGATTTCTGCCAGCAGGTCGCCGGCCTTGACCATCTGCCCTTCCTCGAAGGCGATCTTGACCAGCTCACCGCCCACCCGGCTGCGCACATTAATGGTGTTCAGCGCAGTGACCGTCCCCAGGGCCTTGTAGTACACCGGGAACTCCCCCAGCACCGCCGGTGCCACACGCACCGGTACCGGCCCGGTGGAACCACCGAACCCCGGCCGCGCCATGCCGGTCTTGCCCGTGTGCCCCGCCGGAGCATCTTTATGGGCCGCGCCACTGGGCCAGAATTTCCAGCACAGGCCGGCGATAACCAGCAGCACGAGCAGGCCAAACAGCCAGCGGCGGGAGTTGCGGGAGGAGGATTGCATGGAGTGATCAACCATTGGGGGTGAGAGCTTCTTCTTCGGGAGGCTGAAAGATAAGCACTGGGGTGCGTTTAGAAAAGCACCTTTACCGGCTATTTACCTTAGGCTTACAACGTTTAACTTTTGATCTTAGTCCACCGGCTATTTCGCTAAGCCGCTGACGCTCAAATAAAAACGGCCTGGACTAGGCCAGGCCGCAATCATGCATCATACGTGTTACTGCCAAACGACAGTCATACGTAGAAACAGTTACTTCAACACAGCCAGGGCGGCGTCGTAGTTTGGCTCTTCAGCGATTTCCTTGACCAACTCGCTGTGCAGCACGTTGTCGTTTTCGTCCAGTACCACGACAGCGCGAGCGGTCAGGCCTTTGAGCGGGCCGTCGGCAATGGCCACACCGTAATCAACAGCGAAGTCCGAATCACGGAAGTCCGACAGGTTCTTCACGTTTTCCAGGCCTTCGGAGCCGCAGAAACGTGCCTGGGCGAATGGCAGGTCGGTGGAGATGCACAGCACCACGGTGTTGGCCACGTCGTTGGCCTGGGCGTTGAACTTGCGCACCGAAGTGGCACAGGTTGGGGTGTCAACGCTTGGGAAGATGTTCAGCACTTTGCGCTTGCCGGCAAAGGTAGCCAAGGTGGCGTTGGACAGATCGCCGGCGGTCAGGGTGAAGTCTGCGGCTTTTGCGCCGACTTTCGGCAAATCGCCTTCAACCTGGACCGGGTTGCCTTTAAGAGTGACTTGAGCCATGAACAGAATCCTTATGCTGGGTTTGGTTAAACGAATTCGAGAGGCGGAAGTTAACCACAAAGTGCCGAAGCTACCTACCGCCAGACACAAATTGTCATGTCCCCACGCATGATCAATACCGACACCGCCTGGAATCGGGCGCGAACACGTGCTTACCCGCCGAAATTGCGCTGATATAGATTCAGTTCGATAGATAGGAAATGCCGGGCACCGGAGGTGCCCGGCAAGACGTTGGCGCTCGCGAGCTAGATGCTTACGGCATGCGTCGCTATTGCCCGATCATCGGGTCCGGACATATCAAAGATAAACTCTGCCCTGAACGTTATCGTCTGAGTCCCGCTCGGAATCGCTACTGACTTGTAGTTTGACCAAGTATGCCACTGCCCATCCTGCATACGGTCATCGGGCGAGTCCAGGTCCCATACAGTGTTGTTGCCGACCTTGACATCGTAATTAATATTGGCTTTGTTACGTGAACTATCGCCCTTGATCATGTAGTCCTCGGTTGTCAACGTCAGCGTGTTACCTGAGCGCTGAAACCTGATACGCAAATTGCCGCTATAGCCGGTAACACCCCTTGTCAATGTGACGTTATGCCAGTCAGCTTCAACCGCGTTCCCCTTGTTGGTTTGTTCATGGTCATCCATGGTAGGCACCTCCTGAAAACGATTTGATGAGTTTCCGACCGCCCTACATCCGGAAAGCTGTAGCGAACCTAACACCCTGCACAAGCCGCGATAACTGTGAACGTTGACAGGCCACAAGCTCATTTCGCAATTAAAATCCACGCATTAATCAGCATTTCCTCGCAAGGCTTGTTGCGCCGCAAAAGTGTGATTTAATCAGCCGCTTTTTTAGGCCCGCCCCGACGGCACGAAGGACTCATTTCATGCATCAACCCGCCACCAAAGTCCTGGTCATTGGCTACGTCTGGCCCGAACCCCGTTCTTCTGCAGCGGGCGGGCATATGATGCAAATCCTTGAGAGTTTTCTTACGCAAGGTTGGGACATTACCTTCAGCAGCCCCGCCACCATTGGCGAGCACAAGGCCGACCTGCCCGCACTCGGGATCGCCGAACGCGCTATCGAACTGAATAACAGCAGTTTCGATGATTTTGTCCGCGAATTGGCCCCGGACATTGTGCTGTTCGACCGTTTCATGATGGAGGAGCAATTCGGCTGGCGCGTGGAACAATGCTGCCCCGACGCGCTGCGGGTGCTGGAGACCTCCGACCTGCAGAGCCTGCGCGACGCCCGTCACCAGCGTTTCAAAGAACAAGTAAAAGCCAACCCAGACAGCGACGACTTCAGCGCCCTGTTCGCCCCGGCATTGGAGGACGAGTTCCAGCGCATGGCCGATACCGACCTGGCCAAACGCGAAATCGCCGCCATCTACCGCTGTGACATCAGCCTGATGATCTCTGACGTGGAAATCCGCCTGCTCACCGAACAGTTCAAGGTGCCGGCCGCCCTGCTCCACTGGTGCCCGTTGATGCTGCATCCGCCCAGCGCTGCATTTGCGCCCTTTGAAGACCGTGCGCATTTCCTCAGCATCGGCAACTTCCGCCACGCGCCCAACTGGGATGCGGTGCTGTGGATGAAGCACAGCCTGTGGCCGCTGATTCGCCAACAACTGCCGGGCGCGCAGTTGCATATCTACGGCGCCTACACCCCGCCCAAAGCCACCGCCCTGCACAACCCGGCGCAGGGTTTTCATGTGATGAACTGGGCCGAAGATGCGCTGCAAGTCATGAACGCCGCGCGTATCTGCCTGGCACCGCTGCGCTTTGGCGCCGGCATCAAGGGCAAGTTGGTGGACGCCATGCTGTGTGGCACGCCGAATGTCACCACCCCCATCGGCGCCGAGGCCATGGGCGATGACCAACCCTGGCCCGGCGTGATCGCAGAGGACGCCCCGGCCCTGGCCGCCGCTGCCGTGGCCCTTTACCAAAACCGCGAGCGCTGGACTCAAGCCCAGGAACAAGGGCGCCAACTCCTGGCCCGGCGCTATGACCAGGACGTGCACGGGCCCGCCTTGGTGGAATGCCTGGAACGTTGCCGCAGCAACCTTGCCGTCCATCGCCGGGACAACTTCATTGGCAGCATGCTGCGCCACCACGCGCATAAAAGTACCCAGTACATGTCCCAGTGGATCGAGGCCAAAAACCGCACCCTATAAACACTGGCGCTGGCGAGGTCGCGCGGGACGGGGCATTATCCTACGCAGCAACCACAATAAAGCGACGGCAGCATGACCCGAGCAACGCGCATCACCGACCCTTCCTACGAGTTGATGGACGACCACAACGGTCTGTCCATCATCTATCGCCAGCACGGCTTCCCCTGCCCCCTGGTGCGCTGGCATTTCCACAAGGAATACGAGCTGCACCTGATCGTCGCCAGCTCCGGCAAGGTGTTTATCGGCGACTACATCGGCAACTTCTACCCCGAAAGCCTGTTCCTCACCGGCCCCAACCTGCCCCATAACTGGATCAGCCAGGTGGAAGAAGACGAAGTCGTGCCCAAGCGCGACATGCTGGTGAACTTCACCGATGAATTGTTCGAACACGGCAGCCACATCTTCACCGAACTCAAAAGCCTGGCGCCGCTGCTTGAACGTGCGCAATACGGCATCGAGTTTCGCTGCAAAAAAACCATCGCCCACGCCATGACCCTGATGCAACGCATCGAAGACGCCCGGGGCATGGCACGCCTGGGGCACTTCTTTATCTTGCTGGAAGTGTTGAGCGCCTGTGAGGACTACCAGTTACTGTCCGGCGTGACCACGCCACAGCAAGCCGACGAACACAGCATCGACCGCACCAACCGCGCGGTGGACTACATCTTTGCCCACTACGCCCGAGAGTTGCCGCTGGAAGAAGTGGCGGAGTACCTGGGGATGAAGCCAACGTATTTTTCCAGGGTATTCAAACAGGCGACCGGGCGGACTTTTATTGAATTCGTCAATCGGCTGCGCATCAGCAAGTCCTGTGAATTGCTGGCCGATGGGGACAAGGCCGTGACGGATGTGTGCTTTGAGTCGGGGTTCAATAACATTTCCAACTTCAATCGGCGTTTTCAGCAGCTTAAGGGGATGACGCCGTCTCACTATCGGCGGTTGGCGGTGCAGCGGTTGACGGAGCAGAATTTGGCTTGAGGTTGATCGTTCGTCTAGGTAGTGGGAAACAGAAACGTCTTACAAGGCTTTAAGGTTGCCCCTAGGACACTCGATCTCTAGTCTCCTTACACCGCTGCAAACGCAGCGGTCGGGCGTCGCGGCCCGTATTTCTTCAGACGCAAAAGCGTCGTGTGTCCTTTCAGTTGGCGCTTTTTTATCGTCTACTGTGCGGCGCTATGGCGGCTGTGCGCGGGATACCTTCGGGTATGCCGATGTTCTGGAGAGTCGGTCCGCGAACCCGCGTACAGCTGCCACCCCCATCGCGTCGCGGCGATCAATGGCAGCTCCTTAATATCTCCGGAGTTTCACCATGATCAAACCCACACCAAATCCCCCTGCCAGCGTGCTATTCACCGTTAAAGACGGCATCTCCACCCAAGACCTACTCGTCAACCTCAGCGAATCCCTCGCCTCTGCCCACGCCCTCACCTGCGATTTCGCCTTTGAACTCGACGGCTCGCGACGAGAAGGTGCGCTGGGTATTGCACAGTTGATTGAGGTATCCAGGTTGTTGGCTGAACGCGTATTGGCTGATATCGAGCGCTAAATCCTGCATCGATCGCCCTCAAGCTTCGTTTGAGGGCGATCACCGAGTGCAAAAAAGTATCAGTGAGCGTGCTCCCAAGGATTTGTCACCGCCGCTTTTGAAGGCTGTAATCAACGCACACTCTTCCTGACTCCTGGTAGGAAGACACAACAACAATAACCGTCCTTCTGTAGCCCCCTGGGCGCGGAAATGGAGTGCGCGATGAAGTTCACAGCAAAAGCAATGCTTGCCTGTTCCTGCATGACTGCATGCATGACCCTCAGCGCCGTCAGCCTTGGCGCGCAAACCCTGACCATTGCCACCGTCAATAACAGCGACATGATCCGCATGCAGAAGCTCTCGAAAACCTTCGAGGCCGAGCATCCGGAGATCAAGTTGAACTGGGTGGTGCTCGAAGAAAACGTACTGCGCCAACGCCTCACCACCGACATCGCCACCCAGGGCGGGCAGTTCGATGTGTTGACCATCGGCATGTACGAAGCCGCACTCTGGGGCGCCAAGGGGTGGCTGGAGCCGATGAAGGATTTGCCGGCGTCCTACGACCTTGATGACGTGTTCCCTTCAGTGCGCGACGGTTTGTCGGTCAAGGGCTCGTTGTACGCCCTGCCGTTCTACGCCGAAAGCTCAATCACCTATTACCGCACCGACCTGTTCAAGGACGCCGGGCTGAGCATGCCTGAGCACCCGACCTGGAGCCAGATCGGCGAATTCGCCGCCAAGCTCACCGACAAGTCCAAAGAGCAATACGGCCTGTGCCTGCGCGGCAAAGCCGGTTGGGGTGAGAACATGGCGCTGATCACCACCCTGGCCAACGGCTTCGGCGCGCGCTGGTTCGATGAGAAGTGGCAGCCAGAATTCAACGGCCCCGAGTGGAAGAACGCGCTGAACTTCTACGTCGACAACATGAAAAAATCCGGCCCGCCGGGTGCTTCCAGCAATGGCTTCAATGAAAACCTGGCGCTGTTCAACAGCGGCAAGTGCGCGATCTGGGTGGATGCCAGCGTGGCCGGCTCGTTTGTGACCGACAAGAGCCAGAGTAAGGTCGCAGACCATGTCGGCTTTACCTTCGCGCCCCATGAGAAAACCGACAAGGGCACGTCGTGGCTGTACTCCTGGAGCCTGGCGATCCCCACCAGTTCCAAGGCCAAGGACGCCGCCAAGGTGTTCACCAGTTGGGCCACCTCCAAGGAATACGGCCAGCTCGTGGCCAAGACCGATGGCATCGCCAACGTGCCACCAGGTACCCGCCAATCCACCTACAGCGACGAGTACATGAAGGCCGCGCCGTTCGCCAAGGTGACGCTGGAATCGCTGAAAGTGGCAGACCCGACCAAGCCGACCGAGAAACCGGTGCCGTATATCGGTATCCAGTTGGTGACCATTCCTGAATTCCAGGCGATTGGTACCCAGGTGGGCAAGTTCTTCTCGGGGGCGCTGACCGGCCAGCAGACCGTCGATGCTGCATTGACCGCCGCGCAGAACACCACCGAGCGGGAAATGAAGCGGGCTGGTTATCCTAAATAGTACGGAACCCCGTAATTAATGTGGGAGCGGGCTTGCTCGCGAATGCGTTCTTCCAGTTGATGCATCCGTGACTGACACACCGCCTTCGCGAGCAAGCCCGCTCCCACAGTTCTGTATACATCTGACTGGTTCTGATCACCATGAATACACCCACCAAAAACCGTCTGGCCAACCCCGGCTGGTTTCTCGTCAGCCCCTCGGTGGCCTTGCTGCTGCTGTGGATGATCGTGCCGCTGGGCATGACCCTGTACTTTTCGCTGATCCGCTACAACCTGCTCTACCCCGGCGAAAACCAATTCGTGGGGCTGGAAAACTTCAGCTACTTCATCACCGATTCGGGCTTCCTGCCTGGCGCCACCAATACCCTGTTGCTGGTGGGCAGCGTGTTGCTGATCAGCGTGGTGTTCGGCGTGTTGATCAGTGCGCTGCTGGAGGCCAGTGAATTTCTGGGGCGCGGCATCGTGCGGGTGATGCTGATCTCGCCGTTCTTCATCATGCCCACCGTCGGCGCGCTGATCTGGAAGAACCTGATTTTTCACCCGGTGTCGGGGATTCTCGCTGCCGTGTGGAAGTTCTTCGGCGCCGAGCCAGTGGACTGGCTGGCGCATTACCCGCTGCTGTCGATCATCATCATTGTGTCGTGGCAATGGCTGCCCTTCGCGATCCTGCTGCTGATGACCGCCATGCAGTCCCTGGACCAGGAGCAAAAGGAAGCCGCACGCCTGGACGGTGCCGGCGCCATTGCGATCTTCTGGCACCTGACCTTGCCCCACCTGGCCCGCCCGATTGCCGTGGTGGTGATGATCGAAACGATCTTTTTGCTCTCGGTGTTCGCCGAAATCTTCACCACCACCAACGGTGGCCCCGGCTACGCCTCCACCAACCTCGCCTACCTGATCTACAACCAGGCGCTGGTGCAGTTCGACGTGGGCATGGCCTCGGCCGGCGGCTTGATTGCCGTGGTCATCGCCAATATCGCGGCGATCATCCTGGTGCGGATGATCGGCAAAAACCTGACTGACAAGCCTTGAGGGCCGCGCCATGACGCTTCAACAATCCCGCCGCCTGCAAAGCCTGTTGCTCGGCACGTTGGCCTGGGCCATCGCGATCCTGATTTTCTTCCCGATCTTCTGGATGGTGCTGACCAGCTTCAAAACTGAAATCGACGCGTTCGCCACCCCGCCGCAGTTCATCTTCACGCCGACGCTGGAGAACTACCTGCACATCAACGAGCGCAGCAACTACTTCGCCTACGCCTGGAACTCGGTGGTGATTTCGTTCAGCGCCACCGCCCTGTGCCTGCTGATCTCGGTGCCGGCCGCCTACTCCATGGCGTTCTACGAAACCCAGCGCACCAAGGGCACGCTGCTGTGGATGCTGTCCACCAAGATGCTGCCGCCGGTGGGCGTGCTGATGCCGATCTACCTGCTGGCCAAGAGCTTCGGCCTGCTGGATACGCGTATTGCGCTGATCATCATCTACACCCTGATCAACCTGCCGATCGTGGTATGGATGGTGTACACCTACTTCAAAGACATCCCCAAGGACATCCTCGAAGCCGCACGCCTGGACGGCGCGACCCTGTGGCAGGAAATGGTCCGCGTGCTGCTGCCGATCGCCAAGGGCGGCCTGGCCTCAACGGTGTTGCTGTCGCTGATCCTGTGCTGGAACGAGGCGTTCTGGTCGCTGAACCTGACCTCCTCCAGCGCCGCGCCGTTGACCGCCTTGATCGCCTCTTATTCCAGCCCCGAAGGCTTGTTCTGGGCCAAGTTATCCGCCGTCTCGACCCTGGCCTGCGCGCCGATCCTGATCTTTGGCTGGATCAGCCAGAAGCAGTTGGTACGCGGTTTGTCCTTTGGCGCCGTCAAATAATAATTCGAAAAGGAGGCCCATCATGGCCAACCTGAAAATCAAGAATCTGCAAAAAGGCTTCGAAGGTTTTTCCATCATCAAGGGCATCGACCTGGAAGTGAACGACAAGGAATTCGTGGTATTTGTCGGCCCGTCGGGTTGTGGCAAGTCCACGCTGCTGCGCCTGATCGCCGGCCTGGAAGAGGTCAGCGACGGCACCATCGAACTCGATGGCCGCGACATCACCGAAGTGACCCCGGCCAAGCGCGACCTGGCCATGGTGTTCCAGACCTACGCGCTGTACCCGCATATGAGCGTGCGCAAGAACATGTCGTTTGCCCTGGACCTGGCCGGCGTCGACAAGAAGCTGGTCGAGAGCAAAGTCAGCGAAGCGGCGCGCATCCTTGAGCTGGGGCCTTTGCTGGAGCGCAAGCCCAAGCAACTCTCGGGTGGCCAGCGCCAGCGCGTGGCGATTGGCCGGGCGATTGTGCGCAACCCGAAGATCTTTCTGTTCGATGAACCGCTGTCCAACCTCGACGCGGCCCTGCGCGTGCAAATGCGCCTGGAGCTGGCGCGCCTGCATAAAGAACTGCAAGCGACCATGATCTACGTGACCCACGACCAGGTCGAAGCCATGACCCTGGCCGACAAGGTGGTGGTGCTCAACAGCGGGCGCATTGAGCAGGTCGGCTCGCCCCTGGATCTGTACCACCAACCGGCCAATCTGTTTGTCGCGGGTTTTCTCGGCACGCCGAAGATGGGCTTCCTCAAGGGCCAGGTCACCCGCGTCGACAGCCAAGGCTGCGAGGTGCAACTGGACGCCGGCACCCTGATCAGCTTGCCGTTGAGCGGCGCCACCCTGAGCGTGGGCAGCGCGGTGACCCTGGGCATTCGCCCGGAGCATCTGGAAATCGCCACGCCGGGGCAAACCGCCCTGACCGTCACCGCCGACGTCGGCGAGCGCCTGGGCAGCGACACCTTCTGCCACGTCATCACCCGCAGCGGCGAGCCGCTGACCATGCGGATCCGTGGCGACATGGCTAGCCAATACGGCGAGACGCTGCAGTTGCACCTGGACCCGGCGCACTGCCATCTGTTCGACACCGATGGCGTCGCCGTGGCCCGCCCACTGCGCGCTGCCGCCTGATTTCGTGAGTATTTCCCGATGAAATTGAATAAAGCCAACCTCACCCGACTGGCGCCCGAAGTGCAGGTGCCGACCTACGCGCTTGCCGATACCCGCCAGGGCATCGCGCACATTGGCGTCGGCGGTTTCCACCGTGCGCACCAGGCGTTTTACACCGATGCCCTGATGAACACCGGCGAGGGCCTGGACTGGGGCATCTGCGGCGTCGGCCTGCGCAGTGAAGACCGCAAGGCCCGCGACGACCTGGCCGGCCAGGATTACCTGTTCACCCTGTATGAGCTGGGCGACACCGACGACACGCAAGTGCGTGTGATCGGCTCGATCAGCGACATGCTGCTGGCCGAAGACGGCGCCCAGGCGCTGATCGATAAGCTCGCCAGCCCACAGATCCACATCGTCTCGCTGACCATCACCGAAGGCGGCTACTGCATCGACGACAGCAACGGCGAGTTCATGGCCCACCTGCCGCAGATCCAGCATGACCTGGCGCACCCGAGAGCGCCGAACACCGTGTTCGGTTTTATCTGCGCCGCACTGACCCTACGGCGCGCCGCCGGCACGCCGGCCTTTACGGTGATGTCCTGCGATAACCTGCCCCACAACGGCGCCGTCACCCGCAAGGCCCTGCTGGCCTTCGCCGCCCTGCACGACGCCGGGCTGCATGATTGGATTGAGGCCAACGTGAGCTTCCCGAATGCCATGGTCGACCGCATCACGCCAATGACCAGCACCGCCCACCGCCTGCAACTGCACGACCAGCACGGCATTGACGACGCCTGGCCGGTGGTGTGCGAGCCGTTTGTGCAATGGGTGTTGGAAGACAAATTCGTCAACGGTCGCCCGGCCTGGGAAAAGGTCGGCGTGCAGTTCACCGATGACGTCACGCCTTACGAAGAAATGAAAATCGGCCTGCTCAACGGCAGCCACCTGGCCCTCACGTACCTGGGGTTCCTCAAGGGCTACCGGTTCGTTCACGAGACCATGAACGACCCCGTGTTCGTGGCGTATATGCGCGCTTACATGGACCTGGACGTCACGCCGAACCTGGCACCGGTGCCCGGTATCGACCTGACCGAATACAAGCAGATCCTGGTGGAGCGCTTTTCCAACCAGGCGATTGCCGACCAATTGGAGCGCGTGTGCTCCGACGGTTCATCGAAGTTTCCCAAGTTCACCGTGCCGACCATCAACCGCCTGATTGCCGACGGCCGCGAGACTGAACGCGCGGCCCTGGTGGTGGCGGCCTGGGCGTTGTACTTGAAAGGCGTGGATGAAAACGGCGTGCGCTACAGCATCCCGGACCCACGGGCAGCGTTCTGCCAGGAGCTGGTGAGCGATGACGCGCTGATCAGCCAGCGGTTGCTGGGGGTGGAAGAGATTTTTGGCACGGCTATTCCCAAGTCGGCGGCGTTTGTGGCAGCGTTCGAGCGTTGCTATGCAAGCCTGCGTGACAAAGGCGTCACAGCCACGCTGCAAAACCTCCTGAACAAAGCGGATTAAACATGTGGGAGCTGGCTTGCCTGCGATAGCGGTCCGGCAGTCACTGCAGGGTTGACTGGACCACCGCTATCGCAGGCAAGCCAGCTCCCACATCGACCGTATTTCCAACCCAATAATAATGCTGAGCACCCACCTCATGACCCAGCAAAACCTCTACCTCGGCATCGATTGCGGCACCCAGGGCACCAAAGCCATCGTCCTCGATGCGTCCAGCGGCAAGGTGCTGGGCCTGGGCGCCGCCGCGCACAGCTTGATCAGCGGCGCCAATGGCCGTCGTGAACAACACACCCAGGAGTGGCTGGACGCCTTCACCGCCGCCACCCACCGCGCCTTGCAACAGGCCGGCGTGGACGGCCAGGACATCCTCGGCATCGGCGTATCCGGCCAGCAACACGGCCTGGTGCTACTGGACGAACAAGGTGAAGTGTTGCGCCCGGCCAAGCTGTGGTGCGACACCGAAACCACGCCGGAGAACGACCGGCTGCTGCAGCATCTGGGGGGCGAACGTGGGTCCCTGGAGCGCCTGGGTGTGGCCATCGCACCGGGCTACACCGTGTCCAAGCTGCTCTGGACCCTTGAACAGCACCCGGACGTCTTCGCGCGCATTGCCCATATCCTGCTGCCCCACGATTACCTCAACTACTGGCTCACCGGCCGCGCCTGCGCCGAGTATGGCGATGCGTCGGGCACCGGTTACTTCAACGTGCGCCGCCGCGAATGGGATGTGGCATTGCTCCAGCACATCGACCCCAGCGGCCGCCTGCAAGCCGCGTTGCCGACACTGATCGAAGCCGACCAAGCGGTGGGCACGATCCTGCCGGCCATCGCCGAGCGCCTGGGCATCAACCCTGACGCGGTGGTGTCCAGTGGCGGCGGCGACAATATGATGGGCGCCATTGGCACCGGCAATATCGCCCCCGGGGTGATCACCATGAGCCTGGGTTCATCGGGCACCGTGTATGCCTTTGCCGACCAGCCGAACGTTAGCCCCCAAGCCTCGGTGGCGACCTTCTGCTCCTCCAGCGGCGGTTGGCTGCCGCTGATTTGCACCATGAACCTGACCAACGCCACCGGCGTGATCCGCGAGCTGTTCGAACTGGACCTCGACGCCTTCAACGCCTTGGTCGAACAGGCGCCCATCGGCGCCGATGGGGTGAGCATGCTGCCGTTTCTCAACGGCGAACGCGTGCCCGCCCTGCCCCACGCCACTGGCAGCCTGCAGGGCCTGACCATGACCAACCTGACCCGCGCCAACCTGTGCCGCGCGGTGGTCGAAGGCACCACCTTCGGCCTGCGTTATGGCCTCGACCTGCTGCGCCAGACCGGCCTGCAAAGCCAGAGCATCCGCCTGATCGGTGGCGGCTCGAAAAGCCCGCTGTGGCGGCAGATGGTCGCCGATATCATGCACACCGAAGTGGTGTGTACCGAACAGAGCGAGGCCGCCGCCCTGGGCGCGGCGATCCAGGCGGCGTGGTGCCAGAGCGGTGAACCGCTGGCCAGCCTGTGCGACAAATGCGTGAGCGTTGACCCTGCCAGCCGTACCTTACCCGTGGCGGCCAATGTCAGCGCTTATCAACAGGCGTATGAGCGTTATCAACAGCACGTGGCAACCCTTTAAGAGCGAGCAACTATGTATCTGGTGTGTGGTGAAGCGCTGTTTGATTTTTTCAGCGAGGAGGATGCCAGCGGGCAGGCCGCCAAGCTCCATTACAAGGCGATTGCCGGTGGCTCGCCGTTCAACGTGGCGGTGGGTTTGCGGCGCCTGGGGATCGAGTCGGCGTTCTTTGCCGGCTTGTCCACCGATTACCTCGGACGGCGCTTGCAGCAGGTACTGAAAGACGAAGGCATCAGCGAAGGCTTTCTGGTGGCGTTCGACGCGCCGACCACCTTGGCGATGGTCGCCGTGGGTGCCAACGGCTCGCCGCAGTACAGCTTTCGCGGCGAAGGCTGCGCCGATCGGCAATTGCAACTGACGCACCTGCCGCCCCTGGGCGATGAGATTCGCGGGCTGCATGTGGGCTCGTTTTCACTGGTGGTACAGCCCATTGGTGACACGCTGCTGAGCCTGGTCAAGCGTGAAAGCGGCAAGCGCCTGATCAGCCTCGACCCCAACGTGCGCCTTAACCCGCAGCCCGATATTCAGCTGTGGCGCGCGCGCGTCGCAGAGCTGGTGCAACACGCCGACCTGATCAAGGTCAGCGACGAAGACCTGCACCTGCTCTACCCCGACCAGGCACCGGAAAGCGTGCTGCAAGGCTGGCTGCAACACCGTTGCCAATTGGTGTTCCTCACCCGTGGCGGCGACGGCGCGTCGGTATTCAGCCGTCAGCATGGCACCTGGTCGCAACCTGCGGTCAAGGTGGTGATGGCCGATACAGTGGGCGCTGGTGATACCTTCCAGGCGGCGCTGATTGCGTGGCTGACGGAACAGCAGCTGGATTCAGTTGACGGGCTGCAAAACCTGAGCCGCGAGCAGATCGACGCCATGCTGGGTTTCGCGATTCGGGCTGCCGCCCTGACCTGCGGCAAGACCGGCCCAGACCTGCCCTATCGTCACCAACTGGGTTGAGCTGAGCGGGCAAAAACCCAAAGTGCCATCACGCAGGCCACGTATTCCGTGGCCTGCGCGTCATGTACCAAAAAATTGCACTACTGAAAAACTGTGCTAAACCCAAAAACAGGAGCAGTTAATACAACAAACCTAGGACACACCCATGCAAAAGCCCAGTGGTTTCTCGACCCGGGCCGTTTTAGCTGTCGGCCTCATCTCATTGCAATACATGATCCCTCAACCCTCCCACGCCGCCTGCGTTCTCACCCCGGGAACCGGTAACGATACCTATACGTGTAACAACGGCAGTAGTGCCGGCCTGACCGATCTTTCCGGGGATAACAGCCTGACGCTCTCCAAGGGCGGCATCATTGATGGCAACGTTACCCTTGGTGCTGGAATGGATAGGGTGGAAGTCAACGATGACGCCGTGGTCAACGGCGTGGTGCAGCAAGGTCCCGGTATCGATGATTTCCTGATGAAAGGCGGACAGATCCAGGCTTTGTTCCAAGGCGATGGCCTCGACACCTTCGAAATGAGCGGCGGCACCATCGTCGACGCGTTTGAAGACGGCGATGTGGCCTACCAGAGCGGTGGCAGCATTGGCCGCGTCAATATGAAACTGGACAAGAATTTCTATGAAATGACCGGGGGGAAAATCCTGGGCAACCTGGTCACAGGCTTTGATATCGACACGATCCGCATGTTCGACGGTTTCATCGGTGGCAATATCAGCACCAGCGGCGGTGATGACAGCATCACCGTCAGGGGCGGCGTGATCAATGGCGAGATTCGCGCCAGCGTCGGCAACGATACGTTCCAATGGCTGGGTGGCGGCCAGATCAGCTCAGCGGTATTGATGGGTGATGGCGACGACACCGCCCTGCTGCAAGGCTTGAGTGAAAGCACACTGACCCACACACCCTCTATCGATGGTGGCCTGGGCAACGATCAACTGACCTTCGATACTACGACGTCCAGCACCGCCAGCCGCTACCTTGGCTGGGAGACCGTCAACCTCACCAACAAATCGCGCCTGGGCCTGGTCGGGGACTTTTTCTTCGGTGACAGTGACAGCAAAACCGGCATATTCAACATCGACGGCAGCAGTACCCTGGCCGTGACCCAAGGCAGCATCCGCCCCTACACCGCCGGGCAACGGGTGACGTTCAATAACGCCGGTACGATCGACATGACCGCTGACAACAGCGCGACCAGCGTCTTGACGGTGCATGGCAACTACGTGGGCAACAACGGCCAGTTGCATCTGCAAACCGTACTCGGCGATGAAAACTCTGCCACCGACAAACTGGTGGTGACCGACGGCAGCATCAGCGGCCACACGCAATTGGCCGTCAGCAACCTCGGCGGTGTCGGTGGGCTTACCCGCAATGACGGAATCGAGGTGGTCCAGGCGCTTAACGGTGCGGTCAGCAGCAACGATGCGTTCGCTTTGAATGGCCCGGTATCCGCTGGGGCCTATCAGTATTTCCTATTCCATGGCGGCACCATCGCGGGCAAGGAAAACAACTGGTACCTGCGCTCCTCGGTGGTCGCGGTGCAACCGCCAGCCGTTGTGACGCCGACGCCGCCCGTGGTGCCCGCTGCGCCCGTAGCGCCCATTCCGGCAAATCCGCCAGCCGTCGACCCGGACGAGCCGCCTGTCGAACCCCCGACCGCGCAACCGGTAGCACCGGTCGAGCCCCCTGCGCCAGCACCCAACCAGGTTGCGGCGGCCCACTCACCGCAGTCCGCGGCGAGCAACCCGCCATTGCCGACCGCTATCCCCGGTGCCAAGCCGATTCCGTTGTATCGCCCGGAAGTGCCGATCTATTCAGTGGACATCCCGGCGGCGCAGGTCATGACGCTGCAAGCCCTCGGCACCTTTCATGAACGCCAGGGCGAGCAAAGCCTGCTGACCGAGACCGGTGCAGTGCCGGCAGGTTGGGGCCGTGCCTACGGCAGTGACTTCAACAAGAGCTGGTCGGGCATGGTGGCGCCCAGTTTCGACGGCACGTCCAGAGGCTTCCAGGTGGGTCATGATCTCTACGCCGCCCAAACCAGTGGCGGGCAGACGCAACGCTTTGGCCTGTTTATCGGCCAGAGTCGCCTGCGCGGCGACGTCAAAGGGTTTGCGCTGGGCTGGCAAAACCATCGTTCCGGGCGAGTCAAACTCGACGGCGACAATGTCGGCGCCTACTGGACCCTCACTGATCCCACCGGCTGGTACGTCGACCTGGTTGCCATGGGCACGCGCCTGGACGGCGACAACAAGTCCGACCGAGGCGTGAAGATGGACACCAAGGGCCACGCCCTGGCGTTATCCGCCGAGGCCGGCTACCCGATCACGCTGTCCGAGCATTGGGTCGTGGAGCCACAGGCGCAGGTGATCGGCCAGAAGATCGACCTGGATAGCCAGCACGATGGTATTTCCAAGGTCTCGTTTGACTCTCAGGAGTACTGGACCGGCCGCCTCGGCGCGCGCCTCAAGGGCCGCTATCTGGTCAGCAACACACCGGTGGAGCCGTACCTGCGGGCCAATGTCTGGCACACCTTCGGCGGGAGCGACACGGTGACGTACGACGAGGTCGACCGGATCAAAAGCGATCACAAGTCATCCACGGCTGATATTGGCGTCGGTGCTGTGGCCCAATTGTCATCCGCGGTCAGCGCCTATGTGGAGGGCAAATATGGAACCGGGCTGGACGACAATAACTTTGAGGGCCCCAGCGGTAGTATCGGCGTGAGAGTGAGCTGGTAAAGCTGAAGTCTTGTCAGCGTTGGGCCTGGCACATACCAGGCCCACGGTCTCAATTGCCCCTCAAGCGATCAACTAGTGATAACCGCGCCCGCCTGCTCGTTGCAGGACCGGTGCGTGGTGGTGCCTGAGGTCCTCACGCAACCCGGTGATCAGGTTGCAAATGGCTCGACTGCTGTCGAGTTTGTCAGCGTTTATACCTTTGACTTCCAAATCCACCCGGTCACGGTCGCGCTCGTCGTAGACCCTGATCGTCAACGACGCATCCTCGGCTTTGGTGCACTCGCACCGTTTAGGCAGGAAACTTCCTTCAATAATGCTGCGAAGCTCTAGTTCTGAAAGCATGGCTAACCTCTCCTTTTTTGAGACTGCCAACCTGTATATCTAACCGACAGGCACTTGCCTGCCACGTCTTGCCAACCTTGGAAGACGCTTTCAATCAGTAAGCCTACTCGGCAAAAACCGCTGTGGTTGTAACCTTTCCTCATAAGCAAGCCGCTTGCTCATATTAAACAAAACGCTCTTTTTGGCATCATCGTCGAACTACATCGATTAAACGTTTAACCCGCAGCGTGGGGGACAGGCGTTTATGTGGAAATCCGTTTTTCGGCAACATATCGCAACCAATCAGCCCACCACCGTTAAGCCGACGGCGGTTTGCGATAACCATACGAAACATATACGATTCGTATATCAATTAAACACAGTGAACCTCATGGGCATCGTCAAGATTACCGATCAACTGCACGAACAACTGCGCCTGGCCAGCGCCGCCATGGACCGCTCCATCAACGCCCAGGCCGAGTTCTGGATCAAGATCGGCCTGCTCGCCGAACTCAACCCGCACCTGCCCTACAACGAGCTGATCAACAAGCTGCTGCTGGACAAACCCGACCTGATCCGGGGGCGTAGCTGATGATCAAGACCCCCGCACAGTTGGCCGTGATGCGTGAAGCCGGGCGCCTGTTGGCACAGGTCTTCGACATGCTCGATGGCTTCGTCGCCGCCGGCCGCTCTACCCTGGAACTGGACAGCGCCGTCGAAGCCTTCATCCGCAATGACCTCAAGGCCCGCCCTGCCAGCCTGGGGCAATACGACTACCCCTTTTGCATCAACACCTCGATCAACGAGGTGGTGTGCCACGGCATGCCCAGCGCCAAGCAGTTTCTCAAGGACGGCGACATCATCAACATCGACATCACCCTGGAAAAAGGCGGCTTCATTGCCGATTCCAGCAAGATGTACATGATCGGCAACGTAACACCCAAGGCCAGGCGCCTGGTGGACATGACGTTCGAGGCGATGTGGGCCGGTATCCGCCAGGTCAAGCCCGGCGCGCGCCTGGGCGATATCGGCCATGCGATCCAGAGCCACGCGCAAGCCAACGGCTACAGCGTGGTGCGCGAATACTGCGGCCACGGCATCGGCCGGCAAATGCATGAAGAACCGCAAATCCTGCACTTCGGCCGACCTGGCACCGGCCTGGAACTGCGCCAAGGCATGGTGTTTACCATCGAACCGATGCTTAACCAAGGCAGCGCCAAAACTCGCAGCCTGAAAGACGGCTGGACGGTGGTCACCAAGGACAACAGCCTCTCGGCGCAATGGGAACATACCGTGGCGGTGACGGCGGATGGATTTGAAGTGCTGACCTTGCAAACCCCTCAAAACCTTCACACCCTGTAGGAGCGAGCTTGCTCGCGAAGTCCTCAAGGACTGCGCGTTAAACCAGGCTACCCACTTCTTCGTTGACGTTTTTCGCGAGCGAGCTCGCGCCTACAGTGGCCTTGGCTTCAAGCTCGCGCACCAGAGGCAATACACGTTTGCCGAAATACTCCACTTCTTCCTGGAAGTGCAGAAAGCCTGCAAGCACCAAGTCCACCCCCACGGCCTTGAGTGCGACGATGCGCTCGGCGATCTGCTGCGGTGTGCCGATCAGGTTGGTCTTGAAGCCATCGTTGTATTGCACCAGGTCCTCAAAGCTGGACTTGGCCCAGTTGCCCTCGCCCTCCGGCGACGCCTTGCCTGCTTGCCTGGCCGCGTCACCAAAGGCATTGACCGCCTCCGGGTCGGCTTGGTCGATGATCTGCGCCAGCACCGCCCGCGCCTCCTCCTCCGTGTCGCGGGCGATCACAAAGGCGTTCACCCCCACCTTCACCGAATGGTGGTTGGCAGCGGCCTTGGCGCGGATATCATCGACTTGGGCCTTGACGCCTTCGGGCGTGTTGCCGTTGGTGAAATACCAATCGGACACCCGCGCTGCCATGTCCCGCGCCGCCCGCGAACTGCCGCCCTGGAAAATCTCCGGCTGGCCCAGGGGCTTGGGCTTGAGGGTGTACTGGTTGAAGCGATAGAAATCGCCCTTGAAGGTGAAATCGTCCTGGGTCCAGATGCCTTTGAGGGCACGAATAAACTCTTCGGAACGCCGATAGCGCTCATCATGCTCCAGCCAATGCTCGCCAATGGCCTGGAACTCGCCCTTGAACCAGCCACTGACGATATTCACCGCAATACGGCCATTGGTGAGTTGGTCGATGGTCGCCAATTGCTTGGCCGCCAACGCCGGTTGCCACGGCCCGGGCAGAATCGCCGCGATGACCTTGAGGGTGGTGGTTGCCGCGAGCAACGCATGGCTGAACGCCACGGACTCATGCTGGTTCTCGGCGCCATAACCTGCGGTGAAGCGAATCTGCGTCAAGCCATACTCAAAGCCCGCCGCCTCCGCCAGCTGCGCCAGCTTGCGGTTGTACTCGATGCCCCAGTGGGTGCGCTGTTCAATCTTACTGACGACCAACCCACCGCTGACGTTGGGTACCCAATAGGCAAATTTCACGGCTTGCTGACTCATCGGACGGTACCTCGCACAAGGGATGTACAAGGGCTTACGCAGCAAGCGTGCCAGGGGCAGGCAAATGCCCGTAGCGTGGAGGTTACGAGGCAAAAAGGATGATTGAAGCGCTGGCTTGCCAGTGTCTGGTATCGCAGTGATTTGTGGATCTGCTGTTGCTGGAGCAACAGTGGCGACCGGCGCCGCCAAACGTACCCACGATGCGAAGCGAGCCGCTCTTGATCTGCTCTTGATCTGCTCTTGATCTTAGGCGCCCCGTTAAACCACGCTGGCCGGAATTCGACAGGGATTTGGGGGGTAAACCGGCAGGGATGCCGGTTTAGCCGCCCCGCGCCATGGATGGCGCGTGGCGGCGCCCCCCCAAATCACTGGCGGATTACGGGCACACCGAGCCTAGGCGAGGTGCCGAGTGGTGGGGCAAGAGCCCTTTGGTTACTTTGGGCTGGGCCGGCATTCCGGCTTTTCCAAAGTGACCCGCCGTCAGGGCGGAACCCTAAGCGGCCGTTACCGCAGAAATGGATACACACACAACCCAATTGTGTCGCCTGTCAGGCCGCCTTCGCGAGCAAGCCCGCTCCCACAGTTGGATTGTGGGGTGTCAGGGAGATAGGCGTCGACTGGCAGGACGTCATCGCAGGCAAGCCCACAGTTGGATCGGGGCGTGTCAAGCAGAACACTCAGAACGCCAACTTGTACCCCACCGCCATCAACATCACCGCCAGGCACGGCCGCAATACCCCATCGGGAATCTTACCCGTCATATGGCTACCCACGTAGATCCCCGGCAACGACCCCATCAGCAAAAACCCCAGCAAATGCCAGTCCATATTCCCCATGCTGGCATGGCCCAGGCCCGCCACCAAGGTCAGAGGCACCGCATGGGCGATCTCGGTGCCAACCAGGCGCCGCGTGGCCAGGAACGGGTACAGAATAAACAACGCCACCGTGCCCAGAGCGCCAGCGCCGATCGAGGTCAGCGCCACCATGGTGCCGAGGATCGCACCTGTCACGACAGTGAGCACATTCAGATTGCGCGGGCGCAGATGGTAGGAATCGCCAGCATGACGTTGGGCAAAAGCCAACAAGCTTTTCTTGAACAGGATCGCCAGGGCCGTCAGCAGCAATACCACGCCAAGGGCCTGCTTGATCACCGCGTTCATCGCGCTGGGGTCGGTGTGCAGGCTGGCCAGGAACCATAACGTCAGCAACACCGCCGGCACGCTGCCCAGGGTGAGCCAGCCAGTGATGGTCCAGTCGATATTCTTGTTCTTGCTGTGCACCAGCACACCACCGGACTTGGTGATCGCGGCGTACAGCAGGTCAGTGCCCACCGCAGTGGCTGGGTTGATGCCAAACCACAGCAGGATCGGGGTCATCAGCGAACCGCCGCCCACCCCCGTCATGCCTACGATGAAACCCACGATCAGGCCGGCAACCACGAAACCAATATTACCTACATCCATTCCAGCTACCCGCGGCCTTATAAATTTCTGGCCGCAGGATAGCGATTTTTCTTATAACCACTTATACCGATGCGATCTGAGTTTATGCTTTTTTGGAAATCTTCACTTTTTTTTCAAAGCACTGCATCCAATGGGCGGGCCTGGGCCGTAGTCATCAGCGTAACCCTGCTGTTCTACCCAATGGAGAAACACCATGAACGCTAAAACACTGCTGTGCCTGACCGGCCTGCTCATCGCCGCGCCATCGGCGTTTGCCCAGGCGGGCCTGCCGGACAGCATCAAGGTGCCGGATGGCCACAAGCTGGCGATGCAAACCACCGGGGTCGGTGAAATCACCTATGAATGCCGCGACAAGGCCAACGCCGCCGGCCAGACCGAATGGACCTTCGTCGGCCCCAAAGCCGTGTTGAACGACCGTAACGGCCAGCAGGTCGGCACCTATTTCGGCCCACCCGCCACCTGGCAGGCCAAGGACGGCTCGACCATCACCGGCACGCAATTGGCCGTGGCACCGTCGAGCCCGGGTAACCTGCCTTATCAACTGGTCAAGGCCAACCCGGCCGAGGGCAAGGGTGCGATGAGCGGCGTGACCTATATCCAGCGGGTTGCGCTCAAAGGCGGCGTCGCTCCCGCTACGCCCTGCACCACGGCGAACAAAGGCGCCAAGGAAGTGGTGAAATACCAGGCGGATTACCTCTTCTGGGCCGCCAACTGAGCAAACTCAGCTACGCTGGCCAGGTAGGCGCGAGCAACCTCGCGCCTACCACGCGTAGACGTCTCCTCAGTGGCAGGAATTCTGATTTGGCTGAAATCATCTTTGATTATGAAGTGTGCCTGTTAGCCTGCGCCCGCGGCGATCAACGCGCCCTGCACCAGCTCTATGAGCAGGACAGCAGCCGCTTGCTCGGTGTGGCATTGCGCATTACCCGCAACAAGGCCCTGGCCGAGGACATTGTGCATGACGCCTTTATCAAGATCTGGCATGGCGCGCGCAGTTTCGACCCCCTGCGAGGCTCCGCACGGGGTTGGGTGTTCAGCGTGACCCGCCACCTGGCCCTGGACGTGGTACGCAGCGCCGGACGTGACGTGCCGCTGGACGACCAGTACGAACCGCTGGCAGAGCCTGCCCAGGCTATCGAGTTTGCCGCACGCTCCGGGCAGATCCACCAATGCCTGGAACGGCTCGACCCGACACGCCGCACCTGCATCCTGCACGCCTATGTGGACGGTTACTCCCACAGCGAAATCGCGCAAAAGCTCAGTACCCCATTAGGCACAGTCAAAGCCTGGATCAAACGCAGCCTCACCGCCTTGCGCGAGTGCATGGCATGAACGACAGCCTGGATGAACTGGCCAGCGAATACGTGCTGGGGACCCTGCCCGCCGAACAGCGCGCGCAGGTGCAACAACGCCTGGCCCATGATGCGGCGCTGCGCGCACAGGTGGATGCCTGGGAGCAGCGCTTGTTGCCTCTGGTGGCGCTGGCGCAACCGGTACCGCCTTCGGCACAGCTGTGGCGGCGCATTGAACGCCGCATCAAAGCCCCCGAAACGAGCGTGCCGTGGTGGAACCTGCTGGCGTTCTGGCGCGGGCTTTCTGCCGCGGGGCTGATGGCAAGCGTGGTGCTGGCGGCTTTGTTACTGACGCGCCCGCCCATGCCCGCACCCAGCTTCGTGGTGGTGCTGATGGCGCCACAAAGCCAGGCCCCGGGCTGGGTGGTACAGGCCAGTGATAATCAGCAGATTCAGTTGATCCCACTGGGGGTGAGGGAGATTCCTGCTGACAAAGCCCTGGAGTTCTGGACCAAGGGCGATGGCTGGCAGGGTCCCGTCTCCTTGGGGCTGGTAAAACCGGGGCAGACCTTGTCGATACCCTTGGACAAGCTGCCGCCGCTGGCGCCCAACCAGTTGTTTGAACTGACGCTGGAAGGGCCCAATGGCTCGCCCACTGGCAAACCCACCGGGCCGATCCACGGGATTGGCCGTGCAGTCAAAGTGCTTTGATCACGAAAGGTTAGGCAGCCACACACGAAACCGCGCCCCGCCCAGGGGTGACGCCAGGGCCGTCAAGGTGCCGCCCTGGGCTTCCAGGGCACGCCGGCTGATCGCCAGGCCCAGGCCAAAGCCGCCGGTGGCGCGGTCGCGGCTACGGTCCAGGCGGTAGAACGGCTCGAAGATGCGCTCGCGCTGGTCCGCCGGTATGCCGATGCCATCGTCGTCCACCCAGATTTCACAGCCTTTGGGGCATACTCGCACGCCCACCTGGATGCGCTTGTCGCAGTAGCGCGTCGCGTTGCGCAGCAGGTTCTGCAAGGCTCGGGCGGTAAGGCGCGGGTCGAGGCTGAAGCGCTCCACGGCGCAATCGAGCACCACATCGATGACGATGTCGGGGTTTTCCAGCTCATCGTCGACGCTGCCCAACACGCTGTCGATAAACTCATCGAGCGCCACCTCTACCCGCTCCGGCAACTGCGCCGGGTTTTGCAGGCGGCTGTAAGACAGCAATTCCAGCACCAGCTCATCCAGCTCCCGAATATGCGCTACCAGGCTTTGCAAGCGGTCGCGGCTGGCCGCGGGCATGTCTTCGGAAAGCGCCAGGGCCAGGCCGAAATCCAGGCGGGTGAGCGGCGTGCGCAGTTCATGAGAGACCGCATTGAGCAAGTCGCGCTGCTGGTTCAAAAGACGCTCGATGTCGTCGGCCATGGTGTCGAACACCGCCGCCAGGCCGCCGATGCTGGAGCTGGGTGCGAGCCCCGTACGCGCCTCCAGATGGCCCTTGCCCAATAGCGCGGCGGTACTTTTCAGGCGCTCCAGGTCACGCCAGTGCGGACGCAGCCACACCAGCAGGCACGCCAGCAAGGCGGCGCCGACCAGCACGTTCATCGACCAGTACAGCAGGTTCATGTCCAGCGGGTCTGGCGGCACGGTCAACTTGACTGCGAACTGCTGGTTGATCGGCGAACTGATTTCTTCCATCCAGCCCCATTCGCCCAGGCGGATCACCGGTTTGCCTTGCTCCAGCAGCTGTTCTTCCTCAGGGGTATAGCGGGCGTCCTGGCGCAGCAACAGCTGCACCTTCAACGGCGCAAAATCATGGCTCAACTGGTCGGTCACCTGGGACCAGCGCTCCACCGGCGCCCGCTGGTACTGCTTGACCATGAGCTTTTGCAGGCCACGGGACTGTTCGATGTTGTAGTCCATGTAGCGGTGTTCGAACAGCTGGATCACCAGCTTGGGAATCAGGTAAATCGCCGCACTGTAAGTGACGATGGTGATCAGGTAGAGGCGCAGCAGTACGCGAAACATGCTTCAGCATTCCCACTCGGAACGGCTGAACAGATACCCCTTGCCCCACACCGTCTTGATCTTGCGCGCCTCGCCCGCATGGTCGTCGAACTTGCGCCGCAGCTTGGAGATGGCCACGTCCACCGAACGGTCGGTGCCGTTGAACTCGATACCGCGCAGGCGTTGCAGGATCTGATCGCGGCTGAGCACTTCGCCGGCATGCCGGGCCAGCACCACCAGCAGGTTGTACTCACCGCTGGACAGCTCCACCGCCTGCTCGCGCCAGGTCACGGTGCGCTCGGACAAATCGATGCAGAGGTTGCCCATGACGATCTGGTCGCTGGCCACCTGGGGCTCGGACAGGCTACTGCGACGCAGCAATGTGCGCACCCGGGCCAGCAATACGCGAGGCTCACAGGGTTTGGTCACATAATCGTCGGCGCCCATTTCCAGGCCCAGTACCTGGTCGTGGCTGTCATCGCGGGCGGTCAGCATCAGGATCGGCAGGCCCGCCGAATCGGCGCGCAGCAAGCGGCACACCTGCAGGCCGTCGAGGCCTGGCAGCATCAGGTCGAGGATCACCAGGTCCGGTGGGTTCAGGCGTGCGCGTTCACGGACATGGTCGCCACGGCTGAGCACGCTGACGTGGTAGCCATTGCGTTCCAGGTAGCTGGCAATCAGCTCGGAGAGTGCGGCGTCGTCTTCCACCAGGAGGATGTTGGGCATGGTGTTTCCAAATAATGCGGTTTGTTGGTGTGTCGCAGGATTGTGCAAGGATATACGCCCCCGGCGCCCTGCGCGCCGTACCTTACACTTCTTCACAGACCCGCTACACAGCTTCACAGCACCACGGCGCAGGTGCCCCTAGGATGCGCCAGTCAATATTGGGATAAGAGCATGTCGAAGAATCTATTTGCGCCGT
This sequence comes from Pseudomonas sp. FJ2-5-13, assembly GCF_029201605.1. NCBI lineage: Bacteria > Pseudomonadati > Pseudomonadota > Gammaproteobacteria > Pseudomonadales > Pseudomonadaceae > Pseudomonas > Pseudomonas sp. FJ2-5-13. The sequence goes on along the minus strand of NZ_CP104045.1, from coordinate 2,694,057 downwards.
TTTGCCTGTTGGCCCTCACACTGGCGCTGAGCGCGTGTGGTCAGTCGGCAGACGAGGCGCCACAAATGCCCCTGGCCAAAGTGCGGATCGAAACCCTGCAGGCCAAGCCCCTCTCTATTACCAGCGAACTGAGCGGGCGCATCGCCGCACCGCGTATCGCCGAAGTACGCGCACGGGTCGCCGGGGTGGTCATGCAGCGGGTGTTTAACGAAGGCCACGACGTCAAGCAAGGCGACGTGTTGTTCCGTATTGACCCGGCGCCGTTCAAGGCCGACCTGGACAGTGCCCAGGCCAACCTGAGCAAGGCCGAAGCCAATGCCTTCCAGGCGCGCCTGCAAGAACAGCGCTACAGCCAATTGGTCGAAGGCAATGCCATCAGCGGCCAGGAGTACGACAACGCCCGCGCCGCCTTGCGCCAAACCAACGCCGAAGTCGCCGCCAACAAAGCCGCCGTCGAGCGTGCCAAGCTGAACCTGGGCTATGCCACCGTGACCGCCCCCATTTCCGGGCGCATTGGCCGCGCCCTGGTGACCGAAGGCGCACTGGTGGGCCAGAACGAAGCCACGCCGCTGGCGATTATTCAGCAACTGGACCCGATCCACGCCGACCTCACCCAGTCCACTCGTGAGTTGAATGACCTGCGCCGTGCGTTTCGTGCCGGCAGCCTGAAACAGGTCGGCCAGGACCAGGCCAAGGCGACCTTGATCCAGGACGACGGCAGCCAGTATCCGTTGCCAGGCAAATTGCTCTTCGCTGACATCAGCGTCGACCCAGGCACCGGGCAGATCATCCTGCGCAGCGAGTTCCCCAACCCGGACCTCGACCTGCTGCCGGGCAGCTTTGTGCGGGTGCGCGTGGAACAGGCCGTCGACAAGCAAGGCCTCAGCGTGCCGCAACGCGCCATTACCCGTGACAGCGCCGGTATCCCGATGGTGTTGCTGCTGGATGCCGAGCAGACCGTCAGCCAACAACCGGTGGAACTGGGCGCGGTGATCGACAATCGCTGGATCGTTACCAGTGGCCTCAAGCCCGGCGACCGCATCATCGTCGAGGGCCTGCAACATGCGCGCCCCGGTGAAAAAGTTGAAGTGGACGACAGCCCGCTCGTAAAGGAATAACCCGTCATGCCGCAGTTCTTTATTGACCGCCCGATCTTCGCCTGGGTGGTGGCTTTGTTCATCTTGCTGGCCGGTGCGCTGGCCATCCCGCAGTTGCCGGTGGCCCAGTACCCCAACGTCGCGCCGCCCAAGGTGGAAATCTACGCGGTGTACCCCGGCGCCTCGGCCCAAACCCTGGATGAGAGCGTGGTCAGCCTGATCGAGCAAGAGCTCAACGGCGCCGATCACCTGCTGTATTTCGAATCCCAGAGCAGCCTGGGTTCGGCGACCATTACCGCCACGTTCCAACCGGGCACCAACCCGGAAATGGCCCAGGTGGATGTGCAAAACCGCCTCAAGGCCGTGGAATCGCGCCTGCCCCAGGCCGTGACTCAGCAAGGCTTGCAGGTGGAAAAAGTCTCCGCCGGCTTCCTGCTGCTGGTCACATTGACCTCCAACGACGGCAAGCTCGACGACGTCGCGCTCAGTGATTACCTGGCGCGCAACGTGATGAACGAGCTCAAGCGCCTGGACGGGGTCGGCAAGGCCCAGTTGTACGGGGCCGAACGCGCCATGCGTATCTGGATCGACCCGCAGAAGCTGATCGGTTTCAACCTCACGCCGGCCGACGTCAACGCCGCGATCAGCGCCCAGAACGCCCAGGTCTCAGCGGGCAGCATCGGTGACCTGCCGGGTACCCACACCCAGGAAATCACCGCAGCGGTGCTGGTCAAGGGGCAACTGTCCACCCCGGCGGAGTTTGCCGACATCGTGCTCAAGGCCAACCCCGACGGCTCCACCGTGCGCATCGGCGATGTGGCGCGGGTGGAAGTCGGCAGCCAGGAGTACCAGTTCTCCACCCGCCTGAACGGCAAGCCGTCTACCGCCGTCAGCGTGCAGCTATCGCCCGGCGCTAATGCATTGAGCACCGCAACGCTGGTGCGGGCGAAAATGGACGAGTTGTCGCGCTACTTCCCCGCCAATGTGGAATACAAGATTCCCTACGACACTTCGCCCTTCGTCAAAGTCTCGATCACCAAGGTGGTCTACACCTTGCTGGAGGCGATGGCGCTGGTGTTCGCGGTGATGTTCCTGTTCCTGCAGAACGTGCGCTACACCTTGATTCCTACGCTGGTGGTGCCGATCGCGCTGATGGGCACCTTCGCCACCATGTTGCTGCTGGGTTTCTCGATCAACGTATTGACCATGTTCGGCATGGTGCTGGCGATCGGTATCCTGGTGGACGATGCCATCGTGGTGGTGGAGAACGTCGAGCGGATCATGGCCACCGAGGGCCTGTCGCCCAAGGACGCGACGAAGAAAGCCATGGGCCAGATCACCGGGGCCATCATCGGTATCACCCTGGTGCTGGTGGCCGTGTTCCTGCCGATGGCCTTCATGCCCGGCTCGGTGGGGGTGATCTACCAACAGTTCTCGCTGTCGATGGCCACCTCGATCCTGTTCTCGGCGTTCCTGGCCCTGACCTTGACCCCGGCCCTGTGCGCCACCTTGCTCAAGCCGATTGCCAAGGGCGAGCACCATGCCAAGGGCGGGTTCTTCGGCTGGTTCAACCAGCGCTTTGACCAACTCACCAACCGCTACGAAGGTTGGGTGGCCTATGCCCTCAAGCGCAGCGGCCGCTACTTGCTGATCTACCTGGTATTAATAGTGGGCATGGGACTGTTGTTCAGCCGCCTGCCCTCCTCGTTCCTGCCGGTGGAAGACCAGGGTTACACCATCACGGATATCCAGTTGCCGCCGGGCGCCAGCAAGAACCGTACGGTGCAGGTGGCCGAACAGATCGAGGCGCATAACGCAGGCGAGCCTGGGGTGGGTGATACCACCATGATCATGGGTTTCAGCTTTTCCGGTTCCGGGCAAAACGCGGCGCTGGCGTTTACCACGCTCAAGGATTGGTCGGAACGTGGCAGTGATGACTCGGCTGCCTCGATTGCCGATCGCGCCAACATGGCCTTCAGCGAACTCAAGGACGCGATTGCCTACGCCGTTCTGCCGCCACCGGTAGACGGCCTGGGCACGTCCAGCGGTTTCGAGTTCCGCTTGCAGGACCGCGGTGGCGTCGGCCATGCCGGGTTGATGGCCGCCCGTACCGAATTGCTGGACGCTGCGGCGAAAAGCCCGATCCTGGCCAACGTGCGCGAAAGTGCCCTGGCCGAAGCGCCACAAGTGCAGCTGGAAGTGGACCGCAAGCAGGCTAATGCCCTGGGTGTGTCGTTTGCCGACGTAGGCAACGTGCTGTCCTCGGCGATCGGCTCGGCGTACATCAACGACTTCCCCAACCAGGGCCGTATGCAGCGCGTGGTGGTGCAGGCCGAAGGCGACCAGCGCAGCCAGGTGGCCGACCTGATGAAGATCCACGTGCGCAACAACGCCGGGAAGATGGTGCCGCTGTCAGCCTTCGTCCAAGCCAAGTGGACCCAGGGCCCGACGCAGTTGACCCGTTACAACGGCTACCCGGCCATCGCCATCAGCGGTGAAGCGGCGCCGGGGCACAGCACGGGCGAGGCCATGAACGAAATCCAGCGTTTGGTCAGCCAACTGCCTGCCGGGCTGGGCCAGGAATGGACGGGGTTGTCATTGCAGGAACGCCTGTCCGGCTCCCAGGCACCGCTGCTGTTGGGCCTGTCGTTGCTGATCGTGTTCCTGTGCCTGGCCGCGCTGTATGAAAGCTGGTCGATCCCTACCTCGGTGTTGCTGGTGGTACCGCTTGGGGTGCTGGGCGCGGTGTTGGCCGTGAGCTTGCGCGGGATGCCCAACGACGTGTTCTTCAAGGTTGGCCTGATCACCATCATCGGCCTGTCGGCGAAGAACGCGATCCTGATCATCGAGTTCGCCAAGGACCTGTATGACCAGGGCGAGGACTTGATCGACGCCACCTTGAAGGCGGCGCGGTTGCGATTGCGGCCGATCATCATGACGTCCCTGGCGTTCATCCTCGGCGTGGTGCCCTTGGCAATTGCCACCGGGGCCAGCTCGGCCAGCCAACAGGCGATTGGTACCGGCGTGATTGGCGGGATGATCACGGCGACATTGGCGGTGGTGTTTGTGCCGGTGTTTTTTGTGGTGGTGATGAAGCTGGTGCGCAAGCGCCATAAACCAAACTGATCAACGCCGTAGCCAATGTAGTGGCTTGCAAGTTATAGCCGTGGACGGTAACCACGATGCGAAGCGAGCCGCTCTTGATCTTGCTCTTGATCTGCTTGTGATCTTGATCTCAGGCGCCCCGTTAAACCACGCTGGCCGAACGCAGGCTTGAATTCGTGGGTAACCCGGCAGGACGCCGGGTTAGCCGTCCTGGGCCAAGGATGGCCCATGACGGCGGCCCACGGATTCAAGCCGGAGTGAGGGCACACCGAGCCTAAGCGAGGTGCCGAGTGGTGGGGCACGAGCGTTTTGCTTACTTTTGCGCTTTTCAAAAGTGAGCCGCTGTCAGAGCGGAACCCTAGGTGGCCGTTACCTAAATAACGGATATGTACCCGGTCCAACTGTGTTGACTGCCAGGCCGCCTTCGCGAGCAAGCCCGCTCCCACAGTTGGATTGTGGGGTGTCAGATAGATAGGCGTCAGCCGGAAGGCCGTCATGGCAGGCAAGCCCCCCTCCCACAGGGTTATTGATTGCATTCATGATCAGGTACACCCGAATAAGCTATGGTGCTCACACATAGTTCTTTGTGAGCCACCATGCCCTTCCTCGCGCGCACCCACCCTCGCCTCTCATATGCCGCCCTACTGGGCCTGGCCGTCGGCCTCCTGGTGCCGGCCGACACCCTCGCCAGCAAAATCCTCATCGGTTGGAACGCCGGGGTCTGGACCTACCTCGTTCTGATGCTGTGGCTGACCATTCGCGCCAAGGCCGAGGACGTCAAGCGCATTGCCGAAGTCGAAGATGAAAACGCCGGCCTGGTGCTGTTCATGGTGTGCATCGCCGCCATCGCCAGCCTGGCCACCATCACCTTCGAACTGGTGGGCAGCAAGGACCTGGCCGCTTCCGAGCGTCTGCTGCACTACGGTTTTACCGGGCTGACGGTGATCGGCTCCTGGCTGCTGATCGGGGTGATTTTCAGCGTGCACTACGCCAGGCTCTATTACACCTGGCCAGGCAAGGAACCCGCCTTGCGTTTTGCCGAGGGCTTGCTCACGCCCAACTACTGGGATTTCCTGTACTTCTCCTTCACCATCGGCGTCGCGGTACAAACCTCGGATGTGGGCGTCGCCACCCGTGGCCTGCGCAAGGTGGTGCTGGGGCAGTCGTTGATCGGTTTTTTATTCAACACCGCCATTCTCGGCTTTTCGATCAACATCGCCGCCGGGTTGTTTGGCTAGACTGCACAAACCTTCTAGACGCGCACCCCGGCGTCGGCCGCTAATTGCACTTCACTTTCCGACTCGGTGCTGTATGCCTGCGCACAATTGGATCGACCTGTCCCAGGACGCCGACACCGGTATCGAGACCCTGCGCGCGCATTTCGAAGGCCATGCCTATGACCCCCATTGGCACGACAGCTACCTGGTGGGCGTAACCGAACAAGGCGTGCAGCAATTCAACTGCCGGCGCATGCGCCATGACAGCGTGCCGGGGCAGGTGTTCCTGCTCGAGCCTGGGGAACTCCACGACGGCAATGCCCCGACGGTCGACGGCTTCACTTACCGCATGCTCTACCTCGACCCACAGTGGCTGGAGCGGGAAATTTCCAGTGTCTTTGAGGAGGCACCCGCCCATCATCAACTGAGTTTCGCCAGCACCTTGGCCAGCGATCCGCGCCTGGCCCTGGCCACCAGCCATGCGTTTCAGAGCTTGCATCACGGCGAGCTGCGGATCGTGCGGCAAAGCGCGCTGGATCACTTGTTGGAACGCCTCACCGGCCAGCTTTACTGGCGCATGCGCTACCGCGATGACCCACGTTTGCCACAGGTGGCGTACAAGGCCCGGGAATACCTGCATGCCCATCTGCATCAGGACGTCGGCATGGATGAGCTCGCGCTGGCCTGCGGCGTTGATCGCTTTCGCCTGAGCCGCGCCTTCAAGAGCGCCTTCGGCTTGCCGCCCCACGCGTATCTGGTGCAACTGCGCCTGGCCCGTGCCCGGTATTTATTGGCCAAGGGCGATCAACCGGCAGACGTGGCGATGGCCCTGGGTTTCGCTGACCAAAGCCATTTGGGCCGCTGGTTCATGCGGGCTTACGGCCTGACGCCGGCTGCGTACCGCAAGCGCTGCACATATCTTCCAGACCGATAACGCGCAGGCTTGTAAAGATGGACTTCCTTGAAGAGTTCACTGGAGTCCCCCGCTATGCTGTCCACCTTCGTGCCTTTCATGCTGTTCGCCTTTGTCGCCTCCATCACCCCCGGCCCGACCAATATCCTGGTGCTCAGCAACAGCGCTCGTTACGGCTTCAAGGCTGCGCTGCCAATCATCCTGGGGGCGTGTGTAGGGGCATCGGCAATTGTGCTGCTGGTGGGTTCCGGTGTGGGCCAGTCATTGGTGCAACTGCCCAAAGTGCAAACGGCGATGCAGTGGGCCGGTGTGACCTGGCTGAGTTACCTGGCCTGGCAGATCTTCAGGGCGCCAGCCCAGGCCATCAGTGCCGATGACAGGCAAAAACCTTTGGGCCTGTTGGGTGCCGCGGCCCTGCAATTGATCAACCCCAAGACCTGGATGATGGCACTGGCGGTGGTCAGCGTGTTTGCTGACCAGGGTGGGCAGCGCCAGGTGGCGTACCTGTCCCTGATGTTTTTCCTGATCGCCTTGCCCTGCCTCGGCGCTTGGGCCTTATTGGGTGCCGGGTCTAGCCGACTCTTGCGCTCCCCCAGCACCCTGCAAGCGTTCAACCGAATCATGGCCTTGCTGCTGTTGGGCTCAGCCTGGCTGAGTGTGCTGCTTTGAAGGCGAAAAAAAGGGGAAGCCTAAGCTTCCCCTGTTCGGTTGAATGAATGCATTAAAAGTCGTAACGCACGCCGAAGTTGACACCCCATGGCTGGTCGACGGTTTTGCCACGTGTATGCTCGAGGTCCGCATGCAGCTTGACGTTCTGAGACACCGACATCGCCACACCACCGGCCATTTCAATGCGCGAACCGAATACATCGTTATTGAAGCGCTCGCCGTTAACCGTGACCTTGTTGTTGTGGTTGAACTCATGGGCCAGCGCCGTACGCAAGTACGGTTGCAACACACCACCGCTGTCCAGTTGGATATTCTTGCCCACCGTGACGCCCGCCTTGCCCACAACCGACGCCGAACGATCACCTTTAGCGTGCAGGCCATTGTCCAGATCGTAACTCTGGGCCTGGGTGATCGCCGCGTTGAGTTGCCCGTAGGGTTCAACGAAGTAACCGTCATCGAGCTTGATATGCCGACCGACTTCCACCGAAGCCCCCACGGCGTTCTGGGTGTAGTTGCCCTTGGCTTTCTTGCCGTCGCTCATGCTCACGTTGACTTCGTTATGCAAGCGGTTGAGCTTGACCACACCGTCGAAATACAGGCCGCTCTCGTCATCGAGCCAAGTGGCATAACCGCCTACGTAGTAGCTGTCGACCGTACCGCCACCGGAACGGTTGAGGTCGATATCGGAGGTGCTGTGACCGGCCATCACACCGGCCACCCACTGCCCATCGCCGCCGTACAGCGGCGTGTCGATACCCAAGGTAAAGCCGCGCTGGTTCTGCGTGTAGCCACCACCATCCTGGTTGCCGCTGACCTCGTACTTGTTGCCGTAGCCACGCATCCAGAAACCTTCGTTGTTGCCTTGGCTGAAACGCAACTCACCCATGCGGGTACGCAACAAGGTCATCTCGCCGTACAACACCGTGGGCGAGGTGTTGAACAACGCCATCACCGCTTTGGTGCTGTTGCTGGTGCCGCGACGGTTAGGGTCCAGGTACCAGTCGGTGTCTTCCTGCTTGAGCCCGTAACTGTAGGCACCTGCGTCAACCGTTCCGCCGACCAGGGCGAACTGTGCATCACCGCCCTCGGTGCTCACCACGCGAATCGGCTCGGCCGTTGCCAACTCCGATCCCGTGGCCGCCAGCAACAGGCTGTGGTTACCTTCGGCAATGCCATTAACGGCGAGCAAGTCGGTCTGGCCGCTGCCAAAATCCGTGTGCATCACGAACGTGCCATCGCCCGACAGGCTGTCGACATCCAACCGGTAGAACTCATTAGGCCCACCAAAATGCACGCTGCCGCCCGCCATTTTCAGGTCGCCGACTTCGCTGTCGCCCACCAGTGCCCAGTGGGAGGCGTTGTTTACGCTTAACTCGGCCACGTTTTTCAGCTGGCCGGTCAACCACGAGCCGTTGTTGAGCTGCAACTTGGCGGTGCTGCCCTCCTCGACCACGACGTCACCGAACAAGGTGCTGCCGTCGACATTCATGTTGGCGAAGGAGCCGCCGGTAACTTCGAGGATGTTGCCGTTGCCGCCCTTGAGGGTGGAGCCGTTGACCACCTGAATGTCAGCGTTGGTCGTGCCGTATGCATCCCCCTCCACCAGCAGTGCCGCGCCGTTGCGGCCTTCAACATGCGAGCCGTCCAGTACCAAGGTGCTGCTATTGAAGTCAGCACTTTCATAACTCAGGCGCACACCATTCTCGCCGCCGGTGATGGTACTGCCGACTGCATTGGCAGAACCGCCGTATAACAGCACACCAACGCCGTCCTCATCAGTGGCAATCACGTCCGAACCATAAAAGTTCAGCTCGCTGAACGCCGTGGCCCGTGCACCGGTGGTAGAGCCCTGGATGACACTGTCGAATACAGCGGCGGTGGAGCCATCCTCGGTGAGAAAGTTACGCGCCGCCGAGAGGCCGACACCGTTGTTATTGATGACAGTGCTGCCCCTGATGAGCGCTTGGCTCCCCACCAGGTTAATGGCGACGCCGGCCGACCCTCTGGCTTCTACGGTGGCGTTGTTCAGGTAGATTTGCGCACCTTGGCTGGCGTAAATATCTTGCGCCTTGGTCCCGGCATTGAGCGTCAGCGTGCCTGCCGTGACGCGCGACTGCCGCAACTGGGCAGCATTGGCGGTCAAATGCGCGCCCTGGCCAATGACCCAGTCGTCGATCCGAGACCCCGACTCGATCGTGCGCTCCATGCCAGGATGGAGGGTTGAGGTGGCGTGGGTGACTGAGGCCCCCAGCAGCAGCAGGCCTACTGCCGGCACTTGGAGCGCCAGGGCCAGAGGATGTTTTTTGAACCGTGCGTTAATCGACATTGCATGTATACCCGTAAAGAACCTTCCCGAAAGGGAACGAATTGACCGGCACCAAGCGAGACAGGCCCAGGTCATGACGGGGCGCAGATTATTAAGAGATGGGTGAACGGGTATGTAGGATTTATCTGTGGTTGATCAGTGAACTTCCGACTTATTTCGTATGCTCATAAAAAAGAGGAGCAAGGCTCCTCTTTTCATTACAGCGACCCGCTCTTTTTCAATTGGGCCAAGGCGAACTATCGCAGTAAATAGGACCAGGTCGAATCCCCCTTACCCACAAAATAGCTTCGGCGGATGTGATGGGCGAAGGGACACCCGTGAGCGGAACGGTGTAGGTGATATTGACCGACCCCATATCCGTCGCTGCCTCATTGATAGGCTTCACATAGGTTGCATAGGGCCTGACGGGAACCGTGAAGCCCACTTGGGTGTGCTCGAAATTCAGCGGGCCGAAAGCAAAGGTCCCAGTCGCAGTTGCAATGGGGACAGCGCCATCATTGTCACTGCAACCCGTCCAATTGAGCGTAACAATCATCCCAATCGCCAGCAATTCGTGAGGCGGCACGAACACATGCACTTCACGGTTAGCCCCTTGCAGCGTAAAGCATCCGATTTCTGCAGGTGCTCCGCCCGGTCCCGGTATTTCCGGTAATGCACCTGTGACCCTGGGTGCAGGGAACGCAATCACATTGGCGTTGACGTTTACATCCTGGATAGGCGACGACGTACGGTTGTGGGTGCTGCTAAGCGCGATTTCATAACGTAGAGGGATGAGGCTGTTGGAGTGTTTATGGATATAAGGCCATGGAACAACCATATCGACAGCGTCACCGGGCAGGGCCACTGTGGGATCCACCGACTTTCGATCAACCGCCTCGTTCTGGTAATACAGCACGATATCGAACGCCTGGGCCGAGGGCAGCGGGGCAGCGCTCCAAAGCGTGACCACCACGTCGGCGTCCATGTTTGCATCTTCGTCATTCAATTCGTTTGTCAACCCTGAACCACGGCCTGTCAGTACCGGCAGTGGCAAATTCGGGTTGGTGGGTTCAGGGTCCCAAGGGTTGACCGGGCCACCCACCTCCAATTCGATATCGATATTGGTCGCAGTAGGTACCCAATACAGCGTGCCACCTCTGTTAACCGCATATTCCACTCGCAGGTTGATGGGCCCGCTGCTCGTGCCATACAAGGCAAGGCACGTTGCGAAGTCCACGGGGAAATTGAACGGCAGCGGGGAACCGCCCAACGGGTAAGGCCCCACATCCCGAAAGCCATGGAGGGTGGTGAGCCGCACAACAAATTGGTCTAGCGAGCGATCAGCATCATAATTTGGAATAATCACGAACATCCCGCTGGAAGCTGCGGCATCGGCGCGGTCAAACAAGCGATCACCCACACCCGTCAGCGAAATGGCGTCCCTGACACCCGGCGGGGTCAGCGTCGGAGCCGGTTTTAGTGCCACATTGATCGGCAACTCGAACGACTTGTCGCTGATATTGCCGGCCACATCCACTAAGCGGTACACCAGACGCCTTGGGCCATCCGCTGTATCAGCCATGGCCTGGGTGAAAAGTACCGCCCTATCGGGGAGCACGGCTCCCTCGGCGATCACCGTCAATGAATCACCGTAATACAAACGCCATCTGTCGCCAGGGTGGGCGCCCTCTGCGTCGTAGGCAGGGATGCCAAATGGCACGCCCCCAGGGTTTGCATCCAGTAGCGCCTGTGTGATGCTGCCCGTCCATCCAGGCGGCAGCGTCAAACGGCGAGGTCCGTCCGGGATGCTGTCATAGGGTGCGGTGCGGTCGATGACCAGTGGAGCCTCACTGGAGCCAGAATCATTGCCACCGAACGAGATGACCCTGTAACTGAGAGTGTGCGTGCCTTCAGTGAGAAATCGCCTCGCGATGTTTACCATATGCGTGGTAGGTATGGGAGAGGTAAAAAATATGGGCTCACTGCTGATACGCCCACTTTGGAAATCACCAATGTCATCCAGATGAATGTCCAGCGTATCGGGCCTTGCGGCGATGGTCGACGCTGGAGACCACACAGGAATCTCCACTTCTAGAAAGTTTTTATCCGCTATTTCTCTTGACACCAGGCCTGGGTACATCGTCGGATCAACAAGACCTTCTATAGAAGGCGCGGGTAACACAATAGGCACCGCAGCAACACCCGTTGTTTTTTTGATGGGTCTAGCCTCTGTCTTTTTCATGTAATGTCTCTCCACGCATAGTTTCTTTATTTATTTAATAGTCAACCCCTATTAAATCCACCCACCGTCTTTGCATGGGCGACAACCAGGCGTACTAAAAGCCGACTTCATTTATAACAACGGGGTATAACGCATGACCCCGATACTTACGCAATGACATGACTGTTATCAGTTCCTTACTCCGCACAGCCCTCTTGCACATCATCACAAAATTCGAAATCTCCAGGCTGACAGAGACGCCCCGAACCCGGACTTATCCGGTCAATCCGGACTTGCCCGATCCGTGAGTGTGCGATCAACGCGCCGCCGCGCCGGACGAAGTATTCAGCGGTGGCCGACGCGTAAATACGCATCGGTTCAATTTTGGTTTCCCACGGCCAGACCCTGACCGACTGGCCACCCGGCACATAATTCACGGTGGTGGAAAAGTCCGTACCATCGATGGGCTCTTCCCAGTTATTCTTTAAATAACCTTGCCAAAAAAACTCAATCTCATCGCCGGGACTAAATCGAAAGTCATCACGTATAAACCAATAAACACCGTGACAAATAGGAGGCTTTGATTCACAGGTGAGGTACCTGGCTGGGCCGTGCAAACTGTGCTCAATCAACGGCGCATCAAAACGAACTAATGGCGCGGCATGAACATTAACGTATGTATTATCTGACTGCTGTTCATTCACGCCATTACTCGTGGTGTAGTAGACCGGCAAATCTATATAGTTCCCGCCATCGACAATCACACTGCCGGGCACGTCCGTGAATTGCACCGGCAGATCAAACGTATCCCCAGGCTGAACGGTATAGTGGGCGACCGGCCCGACGCCGTTCCAATACAACTCCAGCAACTGGCCAGCCACTGGGTTCTGGTAAAGGCGCACCCACACTTCAGCCCCGGCAGTCGCATCGCGAAAGTCGAGTTCGTTGTGCAACCCAGAGCCCTTGCCAAATACGTCCACGAGCCCCAGCGTCGGGTTAAGCAAGGCAGGCGCATTGGCGTGGTCTTGCCCGGCGACGGTTAAATCAACCCAGAAAAAACTCGACGGTGAAGGCACAGGAGGGCGGCCGACACGATGGATTTCGTAATGCACCTCCACCTCGGAGAGCGCCAGAGGACCCGGGCCGCGCAAGATATCCCAAGGTATGGGGACCTCAGCCGGGAACCCCGTGATGGCTTGTCCAGGCAGCACAGGACGTCCGTCCCAAATCATCACAACGCTGTCGCCCGGCGCAAAATTATCGTACTCACTCGGAACCCGCGCCGTGACGACCGCTCGTGCGTCGTCACGTTTGATCAGGAAATCAATGTAGGCAGGAGGACGAATATCGGGCCATGGCAGGTTAATCGGGGTGGCGATGAGCAGGACCTGAAAATCCATCGGCGCGCTAAAGCCGGAAAAGTTGCCTGCGCGATCGTACAGACGGTATTGCAAGTAGGCCATGCCATTATTCAGACCGCGAAAATGCTCTGCGGGTATCCTCAGAATCAAGGGGTCGGTGACCCCTGCAAACTCCTGGCTACCTGTCTGAACGGGAGGGAATGGCGGGGTATTATTGCTCAGGTAATACCCGGCTCGGTCCCGACTGGCACGACCGATGTAAGCGGGCACTTGGACTTCAATAAACGGGTTGGCGGCCAGCACGGCTTCGGTGATACCGGACGCCTCGATTGCCGGGTCAACAAAGCGTGCTTTATCGTCCGGGTCCTGAAACCTCGGGGGGGTATTATCCACTGTCAACACGGTAGGAAACGATGGAACCGGATCACTGCCCCCATCGCCCACCGTATAAAACGCCTCCACCACAGCATCGGGTTCGCGCATGTAATCGGCGGGCACATAAAGCGAGTAAGGAAAAAGCGCCGGGTTGAGTGGGCCGGTGAATGTCTGCACGTCAGCCGGGACCTCCACACCGCGCACACGCCACCACAACGTAAGGGTATGGGTCCTGCCAATTCCCGGGCCAGGCGTCCATTGCGGAACGCGACACTCCAGAGGCATCAACGATACCGGCAGCGGAATCAACCCCTCCGGGTCCGTGGGGTCAACCCCAACGACCTCATCAAAAACGGGCAATACCCTGGCCTCACCGCCGGAGCCAGCCAGTACATGGAAATTGCGTGCAGAGGCCTTTTCTGAACGAGTCATGCGGAGTTCCTTCTGGTGATGCCTGGTCAGAATTAAGCACTCAATAGCCCGCCTCGCCTACTGTCAGAACTAACAGGTACACCTAGCCATTCATCGGTTAATTAACGGGCGCACGCTGGGCATGCTCGTAAACGGCTTGACTAGGACGGCTGTCCTGGTGTCTTCTGAAACCGGTTTCAGGTGCATGCCGTTACCAACCACACCAATAAGAAAGGCCCGCTACCGTGACTTCATTCTCCGCCGCCCAGCGCAGCCGCGTGACCATGCTCGACGTCGCCGAGCGCGCGGGCGTATCCAAGGCCAGCGTGTCGCGCTTTATCGGCGATGACCGCGCCCTGCTCTCCGATGCCATCGCCCTGCGCATCGAACAGGCTATCGACGAACTCGGTTATCGCCCCAACCAGATGGCCCGTGGCCTCAAGCGTGGGCGCACGCGCCTGATCGGCATGCTGGTGGCGGATATCCGCAACCCCTACTCCATTGCCGTGATGCACGGCGTCGAAACCGCGTGCCGCCAGCACGGCTACAGCCTGGTGGTGTGCAACACCGACCGCGATGACGAGCAGGAGCGCCAGCATCTAGCAGCGCTGCGTTCGTACAACATCGAAGGGCTGATCGTGAATACCCTCGGCCATCACCTCGACCAACTGCTGGAACTGCAACGGGAAATGCCCCTGGTGCTGGTGGACCGCAAGGTCGAGCCCTTGCACAGCGACCTGGTGGGGCTGGATAACTCGGCGGCAGTGCGCATGGCGATGGACCATCTGCAACAGCAGGGTTACCGCGAGGTGCTGCTGGTGAGCGAGACCACCGACGGCACCAGTTCGCGCCTGGAACGCCTGGCGAGTTTCAACATCGAGCTTTCCAAGCGCCCGGCGCTGACAGGCGCCGTGGTTGAACTGGATGGCGAACTGGAAAACCGCCTGCAAGCCTTTCTCGCCAAACCCGGCCCCAAGGCAGTGTTTTGCGCCAATGGCGTGGCGGCACTGGCCTGCACCCGTGCCCTCAAGGCCCTGGGCTGCGACCTGTTCGGCGAGGTGGGCCTGATTGCCCTGGATGACCTGGACTGGTACCCGCTGGTGGGTAGCGGCATCACCGCCCTCGCCCAACCGACGCAAGCGATTGGCGCCAGCGCCTTCGACTGCTTGCTCAAGCGCCTGCGCGGCGATACCGCCCCCACCCGCACCCTGGATTTTTTACCCGAGCTGATTATCCGCGGCTCGACTCAATCCCCTGTGGGAGCGGGCTTGCTCGCGAATGCGGTGTGTCAGCCGCTTCCAAGCTGACTGACACACCGCATTCGCGAGCAAGCCCGCTCCCACATTTTGTTCTGCGCATGAAAATGAAACCGGTTTCAGAGGTAAACAACAATGCATAAATACCCCGTCTCCATCAGCCTTTCCAGCTACGGCGCCGACCTGGTTCGCCAGCAGGGCCAATTGAGTTTTGTCGCGCTGCTGAGCGCCGCCGGTGCCCAGCGCATTGAATGGCGTGAAGAACTGCTCACCACCGAGCAACCGGCCGAGCTGGCCCTGGCCGCTGCAGAACAAGGCCTGGAATCAGTCTTTTCCTCGCCCTTGGAACTCTGGGTCGCCGGCCGTGCCCAGCCCAATGCCGAGCTGGCCGCTACCCTGGACCGCGCCCAGGCCTTTGGTTCGGGCTGGTTGAAAGTGTCCCTCGGTTACTTCACCGACACCAACGATCTGGAAAGTCTGCACGCCCTGCTCAACCGCCACCCAGTCAAGCTGCTGGTGGAAAACGACCAGACCCTGCACGGCGGGCGCATAGAGCCGATGCAACGGTTTTTCACCGAAGTCGATCGCCTGGGCCTGCCGGTGAAAATGACCTTCGACATCGGCAACTGGCAGTGGCAAGACCAATCCGCGCTCACCGCTGCGCGGTTGCTGGGCCGGCATGTGGATTACCTGCACTGCAAGGCTGTGGCCCGCCGCGCCGACGGCAAGCTGGTGGCCTTGCCGCCGGGCGCCACCGACCTGCATCTGTGGGAACAACTGCTTAAACACATGACTCAAGGTATTACCCGGGCGGTGGAATTTCCATTGCAAGGCGATGACCTGATCGAAGTCACCGCACAACAGGTCGCGACCCTGGCCCGCCTTGGCCAACCCCATGTGGAGAACGCCCATGTCTGAGATCGATATCCTCTCGTTTGGCGAAACCATGGCGATGTTTGTCGCCGAACAGACCGGCGACCTGGCCCAGGTCGGGCAGTTTCACAAACGCATTGCCGGCGCCGACAGCAACGTCGCCATCGGGCTGTCGCGCCTGGGGTTCAACGTGGCTTGGCTGAGCCGCGTGGGTAACGACTCCCTCGGGCGTTTTGTGGTCGACACCCTGAGCAAAGAGGGGCTCGATTGCCGCCATGTGGCCGTCGACCCGCTGCACCCTACCGGCTTTCAACTCAAGTCCCGTGAAGAGGCCGGCGCAGACCCTCAAGTGGAGTACTTTCGCAAAGGCTCGGCCGCCAGCCACTTGTGCATCGATGCCATCCACCCAACGCTCTTGCAAGCCCGCCATCTGCACGCCACCGGCATTCCGCCAGCGCTATCCGATGCCACCCGCGCACTGTCGTTCGAGCTGATGACGCAAATGCGCAAGGCCGGGCGCAGCGTGTCGTTCGACCCGAACCTGCGCCCGTCCCTGTGGGCCAGCCAGGCGCAGATGATCCGCGAAATCAATGCCCTCGCCGCTCTGGCCGACTGGGTGTTGCCGGGCCTGGGCGAAGGTCGCCTGCTCACCGGGTTCGACGACCCGCAAGACATCGCCGCGTTCTATCTCGACCAGGGCGCCGAAGCCGTGGCAATCAAGCTCGGCCCCGAGGGCGCCTATTACCGCACCCATATGGACCAGGGTTTTGTCGCCGCCGTACCGGTGGCCAAGGTGGTGGATACGGTCGGTGCCGGCGATGGCTTTGCCGTGGGCATGATCAGCGCCCTGCTGGAAAACTCAAGCTTCCCCGAGGCCGTGCAGCGCGGCAACTGGATCGGCAGCCGCGCCGTGCAGAGCCGTGGCGATATGGAGGGTTTGCCGACCCGCGCTGAATTACCCACCCGATCCGTTGCGTGACCCATTACCTGTTGCCACAACTACAACAAGCTCAGGAGCAACCCCATGGAAACCGTGAAACTCGCCACCCGCCGTTGGTGGTACATCATGCCTATCGTGTTTATCACCTACAGCCTGGCCTACCTGGACCGCGCCAACTACGGCTTCGCCGCCGCGTCCGGCATGGCCGAAGACCTGATGATCACGCCGGGCATGTCTTCGCTGCTCGGTGCGCTGTTCTTCCTTGGCTACTTTTTCTTCCAGGTGCCAGGGGCGATCTACGCGCAAAAGCGCAGCGTCAAGAAACTGATCTTCGTCAGCCTGATCCTCTGGGGCGGCTTGGCCACGCTGACTGGCGTGGTGTCCAACGCCTACATGCTGATCGTCATCCGCTTCATGCTCGGGGTGGTCGAGGCCGCCGTGATGCCGGCCATGCTGGTGTACCTGTGTCACTGGTTCACCCGTGCCGAACGCTCGCGGGCCAACACCTTCCTGATCCTCGGCAACCCGGTGACCATGCTGTGGATGTCGGTGGTCTCGGGCTATCTGGTGCAGCATTTCAGCTGGCGCTGGATGTTTATCATCGAGGGCCTGCCGGCAGTGTTGTGGGCGTTTATCTGGTGGAAGCTGGCCGATGAGCGTCCTAAGGATGCCACGTGGCTGAGCGACGCCGAAAAGCACAGCCTGGAAACCGCCCTCGCCGCCGAGCAGGTGGGAATCAAGGCCGTGAAGAACTACGCCGAAGCGTTCCGTTCGCCCAAGGTGATCATTCTGGCGCTGCAGTTCTTTTGCTGGAGCATTGGCGTGTACGGTTTCGTGCTGTGGCTGCCATCGATCCTCAAGGCCGGTTTGCAGATGGACATGGTCGAAGCCGGCTGGCTCTCGGCGCTGCCTTACCTGGCGGCGGTGATCGGCATGCTCGTGGTGTCCTGGGGTTCGGACAAGCTGCAAAAACGTAAGCGTTTTGTCTGGCCGCCGCTGTTGATTGCGTCGATTGCCTTCTACGCGTCCTACGTGTTGGGCGCCGAACACTTCTGGTGGTCCTACACCTTGCTGGTGATCGCCGGGGCGTGCATGTATGCACCCTACGGCCCGTTTTTCGCCATCGTCCCGGAAATCCTGCCGGCCAACGTCGCCGGTGGCGCCATGGCGCTGATCAACAGCATGGGCGCCCTGGGCTCGTTCGGCGGCTCGTACCTGGTGGGTTACCTCAACAGCAGCACCGGCTCGCCCGGCGCTTCTTATCTGCTGATGAGCGGCGCGCTGCTGCTTTCCGTGGTGCTGACGATTTTCCTCAAGCCCGGCGCCAGTGACCGCTCGCCGGCGCCAACCCTGGAATTGAAGGTAAAAACCTCATGAAAAAGTCTGTCGTGCTGTACAAAAAACTCTCCGCCCCGCTCATGGCTCGTCTGCATGAGCAGGTCGACGTCACGCTGATTGACGCACTGGATGAAACCGGCCTGGCCAAGCTGCGCGATGCCCTGCCCACCGCCCATGGCCTGCTGGGTGCAAGCCTGCGCCTGGACGCACGGCTACTCGATCTGGCGCCCCAGCTGGAAGCCGTGGCCAGCGTCTCGGTGGGCGTCGACAATTACGATATCGACTACCTGACCGAGCGCTGCATCCTGCTGAGCAACACTCCGGATGTGCTTACCGAAACCACCGCCGACACCGGTTTTGCGCTGATCCTGGCCACCGCCCGGCGTGTGGTCGAGCTGGCTGACATGGTGCGTGCCGGCCAGTGGAACAAAAATATCGGCCCGGCGCATTTTGGCAGCGATGTCCATGGCAAGACCCTGGGCATCATCGGCATGGGCCGCATCGGCGAAGCCCTGGCCCAGCGTGGGCATTTTGGCTTTGGCATGCCGGTGATCTACCACAGTCACTCGCCCAAGCCGGCGGTTGAGGCACGCTTTGGGGCGCAGTACCGCAGCTTGCAGGCCTTGCTTAAAGAGGCGGATTTTGTCTGCCTGACATTACCGTTGACCGCTGAAACCGAGAAGTTGATTGGCGCCGAGGAATTCGCGCTGATGGGGCCAGAGACGATCTTTATCAATATCTCGCGAGGCAAGGTGGTGGATGAGGCGGCGCTGGTGCAAGCGTTGCAGCAACGCACTATCCGCGCGGCGGGGTTGGATGTGTTTGAGAAAGAGCCGCTGGATCATGCGTCGCCGTTGTTGCGGTTGAATAATGTGGTAGCCACGCCGCATATTGGCTCGGCGACCCATGAGACGCGGGAGGCGATGGCTAAGTGTGCGGTGGATAATCTGCTGGCCGCACTGGCTGGCGAAAAGCCGGTAAACCTGGTGAATCCAGGGGCATGGAGGCACTGATACAACACAAGAGCAAATGTGGGAGCGGGCTCGCCTGCGAAGACGGCCTGACAGCCGACACCAATCTACCTGACACCCCGCAATCAAACTGTGGGAGCGGGCTTGCTCGCGAAGGCGGCCTCACAGTCAACACAGTTGGATTGTGTGCATATCCATTGCTGCGGTAACGGCCACTTAGGGTTCCGCTCTGACAGCGGGTCACTTTTGGAAAAGAGCCCCAAAAGTAACCAAAAGGGCTCTTGCCCCACCACTCGGCACCTCGCTTAGGCTCGGTGTGCCCGTAATCCGCCAGTGATTTGGGGGGCCGCCGCCACGCGCCATCCATGGCGCGGAGCGGCTAAACCGGCATCCCTGCCGGTTTACCCCCCAAATCCCTGTCGAATTCCGGCCAGCGTGGTTTGACGGGGCGCTTGAGATCAAAAGCAGATCAAGATCAAGAGCGGCTCGCTTCGCATCGTGGTTACCGTTGAGCGCTACAGATACCTATGCTGCGATAACGGTAAGTGCTGACTGTTCGTTTGCTATCGCAGGCAAGCCAGCTCCCACAGGTTTTTGTGGCAGCTGTTAGACGACGAACCTGGCCACCATCCCATTCAAATCCACCGCCAGCCTCGACAGTTCATGGCTGGCCGCGCTGGTCTGGTTGGCGCCTGCCGCCGACTGAGTGGCCAGGTCGCGGATGTTGACCAGGTTGCGGTCCACCTCGCGGGAGACCTGGGCCTGTTCTTCCGATGCGCTGGCAATCACCAGATTGCGTTCGTTGATCAGGCTGATGGACGCCGTGATCTGCTCCAGTGAGGCGCCGGCTGCGCGCGCCATTTCCAGGGTGGTCTGGCTGCGCTGGTTGCTTTGTTGCATGGACTGCACCGCCTCCCCGGTGCCGTTCTGGATGCCGGCGACCATTTTTTCGATTTCCTGGGTCGACTGCGCGGTGCGATGGGCCAGGGCGCGCACTTCATCGGCGACCACCGCAAAGCCACGTCCGGCCTCGCCGGCACGGGCGGCTTCAATCGCTGCGTTAAGCGCCAGCAGGTTGGTTTGCTCGGCAATCGCGCGGATCACATCCAGTACCTTGCCGATATCCCGGCCCTGGGCGGCCAGGCCCTCGATCATCGCGGAGGTGTTCTGCACGTCCTGGGTCATGGTCTGGATCGCGCCGACGGTTTCCATCACCCGATCACGGCCTTCCCGCGCCGCCTGGTTGGACTGCCCCGACGCCTCGGAGGTGGAAACCGCGTTACGCGCCACTTCCTCCACTGCCGCCGTCATCTCATTGACAGCCGTGGCGGCCTGGTCGATTTCATTGTTCTGCTGTTGCAGGCCACGGGAGGCCTCTTCGGTGACCGCGCTCAATTCTTCCGCCGCCGAAGCCAGTTGCGTGGCCGAACCGGCGATGTGCTGGATGGTCTGGCGCAGGCTGGCTTGCATGGTCGACAGCGCACTGAGCAACCGCGCCGGTTCGTCCTTGCCATCATCCTCGATGGTTTTGCTCAGGTTGCCGGCGGCGATGGTTTCGGCCACTTCCACGGCCTTGCGCAGCGGGGTCACGATGCTGCGGGTCAGCAACCAGGCCAGTAGCACGGTGAGCAACGCCGCCACTACAGAGACCGCTACCACACCGGTGATCGCGCCCTCATAGCTTTGCCCGGCATCTACGTCGGCTTGCTTGGCGTCGGCCGCATTGATGGCGATCAGCTTGTTCAATTGCTCGCCCATCTGATCAGTGCCGTCCTTGATGCGGCTGTTAATCAGTGCGCGCATCTCGTCGACCTTGCCTTGTTTGGACAATGCCACCATCTCGGCCTGAGCTTTGAGGTAGTTGTCCAGGGTGACGCCAAAGGCCTTGTACAGCGCTGCCTCCTCCGCGCCCGCAGGCAGCGTGGCGTAGGCGGCCTGGGCGGTCTTGACCTTGTCAGCCAGCACGCCAATGCGTGTCTCGGCTTCCTGCAAGGCGGCAGGCTCGCGGTTGACCAGCACGCGAAACGACAGAATGCGCATGCGCAGCACGTTTTCGGTGATGGTGCCCAGGTGAGTCATGCTGGGCAGTTGGTTGGCGCTCATGTCCTGGGAGGATTGGCGCATTTGCGTCATACGGTTGACCGCAAACACGCCCAGCAGCACCACCAGAACCGCAATGAAGGCAAAACCGATAAACGCGCGAGGGGCAATATTCAGGTGACGGAGGGACATAGGGCTGCTCTCAGAAGTAGTGTTTGCGTGCATCCTTGCCGCGAAACGATCCGTCAGCGTCAACGCGCTGCCCAGACCTTGGTCACCACTGTTGTCGTTGTAGTGTGGGCCTATGCTTGATATCGGCTGGGCCACGGCTTTGGCACAGGGTATTTATAAATATTTTTTTACACTTCAGGCGCCTTGCACTTTCTGGCATCCTGCGCCTCCATTTTCTGACCCGAGCCATCATTTTGTCTGACGCTCAAGCCCCCCGCCCGCGCTATAAATCCGACCTCATGTACGGCCTCGAAGACCGCCCGCACTTCACCGCCGCGATTTTTGCCGCGTTGCAGCATGTGTTGGCGAGTTTTGTCGGCATCATCACGCCCACCCTGATCGTCGGCGGCGTATTGGGGCTGGAAAGCGAAGTGCCGTACCTGGTGAGCATGGCGCTGTTTGTCTCGGGGCTTGGCACCTTTGTGCAGGCGCGCACTTTCGGGCCGGTGGGTTCAGGGCTGTTGTGCCTGCAAGGCACCAGTTTTTCCTTCATCAGCGTGATTTTGAGCGCTGGGTTCATGGTCAAGGCCCGGGGCGGCGGCACCGATGAAATCCTCTCGACGATCTTTGGCATCTGCTTTTTCGCGGCGTTTATCGAAGTGGTGCTCAGCCAGTTCATCGGTAAACTGCGCAAACTGATCACCCCGGTGGTGACCGGCACCATCATCACTTTGATGGGCTTGTCACTGATCAAGGTGGCCGTCACCGACATGGCTGGCGGCTATGGCGCCAGCGACCTGGGCGCGGCGGGCAACATGGGCCTGGCGGCGTTGGTGCTGCTGACCATCGTGGTGCTCAACCGCTTCAACAACCCGTTCCTGCGCCTGGGTTCGATCGTGATCGGCCTGACCCTGGGCTTTGTAGTCGCGTGGCTGCTGGGCCGCGTCGACATGGCCGCCCTGCCCCAGGTGCCGCTGATCAGCGTGCCCGTGCCGTTCAAGTACGGTTTCTCGTTCGACTGGGTGGCGTTTATCCCGGTGGCGGTAATCTTCCTGATTTCGCCCCTGGAAGCAGCCGGCGACCTGACCGCCAACTCGATGATTTCCCAGCAACCGGTCAAGGGCCCGCTGTATATCAAGCGTATCAAGTCCGGCCTGCTAGCCGACGGCCTCAACTCCGCGATGGCCGCCACCTTCAACAGCCTGCCGATGGTGACCTTTGCCCAGAACAACGGCGTGATCCAATTGACCGGCGTGGCCAGCCGCTACGTGGCGTACTTCATTGCTGGCCTGCTGGTGCTGCTGGGGTTGTTTCCGATGATCGGCGCGGTGTTGCAACTGATGCCCAAGCCCGTATTGGGCGGCGCGACCCTGATCATGTTCGGCACCGTGGCCGTGGCCGGGATCAAGATCCTCGCTGAAGCGGGCCTGCATCGGCGTAATGTGCTGATCGTGGCGATTTCCCTAGGCATGGGCCTGGGCGTCGCCGCGGTGCCGGAAGTGCTGCGCGAGCTGCCCAAGGCGCTGCACAACATCTTCGAATCACCGATCACCGTGGGTGCATTCTGTGCAATCTTGCTGAACATTTTCCTGCCCGAAGAGTTCATAGAGCTGGAAGAAGATGAATTCGAGCCGGAGTCCTCTACCCTCAAGGTCATGCAGGACCCGGACGTCACCCAAAAGTAGGAGCATTTCTTTATGCGCAAGCTCATGGTTCTATCGCTGTTGCTGCTGACCTTGAGCGCCTGCGCACTGTTCCCCAACCGCGACCCGGTGAACATCAATGTGGTGGGCATCGAGCCGCTGCAAAGCCAGGACCTGGAAGTACGCTTTGCCGTGAAGCTGCGGGTGCAGAACCCCAATGAAGCGGCAATCGACTACAACGGCGTGGCCCTGGACCTGGAGGTCAATGGCCGGCCACTCGCTTCTGGCGTCAGCGATCAGGCTGGCAGCATCCCCCGCTTCTCCGAGACCGTGTTGATGGTGCCAGTCAGCGTTTCAGCGTTTTCGGTGTTGCGCCAGACCCTGGGCCTGAGCCAGACCCAAAGCCTGAACAACCTGCCCTACGTGCTGCGCGGCAAACTGGCGGGTGGCCTGTTTGGCACCATGCGTTTTGTGGAACGTGGCACCTTGGACTTGCCTAACACCGCCACTTGGTAAGTGGCTGAAAACCAAATCCCCCGAACACTCAAGATCAAATGTGGGAGCTGGCTTGCCTGCGATGGCCATAGGTATCTATACAACTGTGCAGTTCGCCGCACCCACCGGTAACCACGATGCGAAGCGAGTCGCTCTTGCTCTTGATCTGCTTTTGATCTTGATCTCAGGCGCCCCGTTAAACCACGCTGGCCGGAATTCGACAGGGATTTGGGGGGTAAACCGGCAGGGATGCCGGTTTAGCCGCCCCGCGCCATGGATGGCGCGTGGCGGCGGCCCCCCAAATCACTGGCGGATTACGGGCACACCGAGCCTAAGCGAGGTGCCGAGTGGTGGGGCAAGAGCGTTTTGCTTACTTTTGCGCTTCTCAAAAGTGAGCCGCCGTCAGGGCGGAACCCTAAGTGGCCGTTACCTAAATAACGGATATGTACCCGGTCCAACTGTGTTGACTGTGAGGCCGTCTTCGCAGGCAAGCCAGCTCCCACAGTTGGATCGTGGGGTGTCAGGTAGATAGGCGTCGGCTGTCAGGCCGCCATAGCAGGCAAGCCACAGGTTGATTGCGTTCAGTCAGTGATATAGCGAACGCCTGGCTTGGCGCGCTCGTCCACCACCAATTCAAAAATATCCGGCCGGGCGTAATGCCCCACTACGTCATAGTCGTACCGTGCCCGCACCAGATCATCGGTATTGATCTGCGCCGTCAACAACCCCGCCTCGCCCACCAACGGCCCCGCCAAAATATCGCCCATGGGCCCGACAATCACGCTGCCACCGGCAATCAACGGACGGTCCGCCGGCCAGTTGGCAACCTCCACACCCAGAGCTTCGGGCGATGCCTGCACCTGGCAGGCGCTGACCACAAAGCAACGCCCTTCATGGGCGATATGGCGCATGCTCACCTGCCACATCTCGCGCTCGTCCACGGTGGGCGCACACCACACCTGAACGCCCTTGGCGTACATCGCGGTGCGCAGCAACGGCATCATGTTTTCCCAGCACACCGCGCCGCCGATACGCCCCACCGCGGTATCGATCACCGGCAGTGTGGAGCCGTCGCCCTTGCCCCAGATCAGCCGCTCGGTGCCGGTCGGCATCAGTTTGCGGTGCTTGGCCACCAGGCCGCCCGAGGGTTCGAAATACAACACAGTGCAATACAGCGTGCTGCCACTGCGTTCGATCACGCCCAGCACCAGGCTGGCACCGGTACGCGCCGACAACCCGGCCAGCGCCTCGGTCTCGGCACCCGGCACGTCGATGGCATTGGCAAAATACCGCGCAAAGGCTTCCCGGCCTTCGGGCAGGCGATAACCCAATTGGGTGCCAAAGCTTTCGCCCTTGGGATAGCCACCCAGCAACGCCTCGGGCATGACCACCAAGTACGCGCCACTGCGCTGGATTTGCTCCTCATAGGCCAGAATCTGCGCCAGGGTGTCAGCCTTGCCGCCAGGCAAGGCGCCGATTTGCAGGGCTGCGACAGTCGATACAGGCATCAGGCTCACTCCGATAGATAAGGGTTGCCCATTCTCCGGCCAGACTCGATCATGAATAAAGCCCACCTCAGTGCTAAATGATATGAGCCAGATGAATATCGCCCAGGTTGACCTGAACCTGCTCAAAACCTTCGAAGCCCTGCACGACGAATCCAGTGCCAGCCGTGCGGCGCTGCGCCTGGGCGTGACGCAGTCGGCGATCAGCGCCGGCTTGCGGCGCTTGCGTGAGCTGTACGGCGACCCTTTGTTCGTGCGCACCGGCCGCGGCCTGGCGCCGACGTTGCGGGCCAACCAGTTGAAACCGGTGATCAGTGAGGCATTGGATCGCTGCCGCCAGAGCCTGGCGATGATCAGCCCGCAAAACCTGCACTACGAGGGGCGCTCGGTGGTGCTGGGGCTGTCGGATGACTTTGAGATTGCCTATGGCCGAAGCCTGATGGAGGCCATCGCAGTGCGCCTGCCCAAGCTACGGGTGATCTTTCGCCAGACCTACAGCCAGATTGTCGCCGCCGCTCTGCTCGACCGCACGCTGGACCTGGCCATTACCGCCGGCGGTTTTACCGAGCGCAGGTTGAGCCGACAGGTGCTGGGGGAAGGTGACTACCGTTGCCTGGTAGACCCCCATAGCCTGGCGCCGGGCCAGGAGGCCATCGACCTGCACGGGTTTGTCACACGCGAGCATGTACTGGTGTCGTCAGGCGGGTTTATCGGCATTACCGATGAAGGCTTGGCGGCGCACGGGCTGCGCCGCCACGTGTGCGCGTCCACCAGCCACTTTGCCGCGCTGCCGTATCTGCTCAAAGGCAGCACCGCAGTGGCAACCATTCCCGGGCATGCGGCCCACGCCATTGCGCAAATGACCGGCTTACGCGTGCTGCCCTGCCCGCTGGCACTACCGCATTACCCGGTGGAGTTGGGCTGGCGTACCCAGGCTCAGTTGGACCCGCTGTTGCTCAAGGTGCGCGAAGCGATTGTGGCGTGCTTTACTTCGCCGCCGCCATCAGCTTGTTGACTTCACTGCGCACCATGTTGGAAAACTCCGGCGGCGACATGCCGTCGAGTTCGGCACGCACCCATTCGGCCCATTTGCCCTTGCGCTTGGCGCGCTCACCGAACAAGCGCGCGGCTTCGCCCTTGGCCTTGCCCAGGTTGGTTTGCCACAGGTCGTAGAGGCGCGACTTTTCATCTTCCAGCTCGGCGCGTTCGGCGAGGGTCTTGTTGGCGAGATTGAAGCTCATGTTGAATTACCTGCTGCACAAATAGGTGACATCTTACACTGTAGGCCCAACGTTCCCGATCGGGATTTTGCCTCGGATGAGCGCGTGGGGAAAAAAACTGCAACTTTTGCCACCCCCCGATACTCCATTGTTCACTGCCACATCCACCTGCAAGGAGTCACTCAATGGCCCGCAAAACCGCCGCCCAAGCTGTCGAAGATCAAATCAAGGACCAAGCGTTCAGCGAACTGAGCGCGTTGATCGAAGAATCGGACAAACTGCTCAAAAGCAGCGCATCCCTGGTGGGCGAGGAAGGTGAAACCCTGCGCGAGCAGGTCGCCATCAAACTCAAGCAAGCCCTGGAATCGGTGTCCAACGTGCGCGAACGCAGCAAGCCGGTAGTGGATGCCACCGAGACTTATATCGGTGGGCACCCATGGCAGACCGTGGCCATTTCCGCAGGCTTTGGCCTGGTGGTCGGCCTGTTGCTGGGTCGCCGTAACTGATGCATCCAGGCTGCGCACCCGCGCAGCCTGTTTCACCCCGCTGCCAACGCCCTCAACTCGCGCAACGCCTGCGCATCCAGCTCTACTCCGCTTTCCTGCGACTTCGCCCGCGTACGATGGCGTCGATCCCCCGGCAAGCGCCGCAGCCCCGCCGCATGCATCTGCCGCACCAGCTCCTGGCTGCGCTGGGCGAAGCTTTGCCCTGCGGTTTTACTGGGGTCGATCACGATCAATAGTTGGCCCGTCCAGGGCGTGCGCGCGCCAGGGTGGTCCGTCCAATCGAACTCGAACGAGAAGTTGCCGCCCGTCAGCGCGGCCGCCAGCAACTCCACCATCATCGACAGTGCCGAGCCCTTGTGCCCGCCAAACGGCAACAGTGCGCCGCCTTCCAGAATAGCTTTAGGGTCCTGGGTCGGCTGCCCCAGGCTATCGACGCCCATGCCTGCCGGCAGGCGCTCGCCTTTGCGCGCGGCGATCTGCACATCGCCATGGGCGATGGCGCTGGTGGCCAGGTCGAACACAATCGGCGCGCCGTCGGCCCGTGGCGCCGCGAACGCGATGGGGTTGGTGCCGAACAATGGGCGATCCGCGCCGTGGGGCACCACACAGGTCATGCTGTTGACCACACTGAGTGCCACCAGCCCCTCCTCGGCAAACGGCTCGACGTCCGGCCACAGGGCCGCAAAGTGATGGGAGTTATGGATGGCCAGCAACGCGATGCCGGCGCTGCGAGCCTTCTCCACCAGCAGCGGGCGCGCCGCCGCCAGGGCCGGTTGAGCAAAACCGTTGCCGGCGTCGACGCTCACACAGCCTGAGGCCACATCGGTCACGCTGGGGACGGCCGTGCCGTTGACCCAGCCACTGGCCAGCGTCGACAGGTAACCGGGGATGCGAAAAATACCGTGGCTATGGGCACCGTCACGCTCGGCGCTGGCGCAGTTGTGCGCAAGAATCGCAGCAACCTGCGGCGACGTGCCGTGCCTGACGAAGACCTGTTGAAGCAACTCCACCAGTTCGGCGAAGCGGATCGAGGCGCAAGCGGGGGCAACTGTCGGGGACCGCGCAGACATTTGAAGCTCCGTTTTTATGATTGGAAGGGGCAACGAATGGAACATCCAGACCCTCGATTAAACACCACGCACGCTCTGCGCTGTCAACGTGCGCAACGCTGATTATTTACCGCCTTGCGTCACGGGCGCTTGCCTACCCTGTGCTTTTCCTGGCACGCCGGAGACAGGCTGTGATCCGTTTAACGCCCCCGTATTTTTTCGCCGAGTTTCTCAAACCCCAAGGCAAAGCCTCGCCCACCGCCCGTGAACGCACGCTGGGGCTCACCGCCAAAGACCGTGAATGGCTGTACAACCTCTACCTGGCCACCGACGAATCTCGGCAGGACACACGCCGGCATGATCACCCCATGCGCGTTGAAAAGGTGCTGATCAATATTTCCGGCAAGCCCCCCATCCCCCTTGCCGGCGCGTTCGCGATCAGCCCGACACCCGACGACGCCAAGGCGTTGCTCTACACCCCGGATAACGGCATCCAGGTCTATGACAGCCATGCTGAACTGCTGAGCGAATTGACCGAGCAATTGGAAGACCCACTGCAGAGCGCCCCTTTGCTCAACTACCTGTCGACGGATCAACGCAACTCGCTGGGCGCTGACACGCCCATGGTGCTGACCACTCAGATCATCGAAGGTGACGTGATGCCAGAGCAAGGGCGCATGCTGCAGGCCTGCCAGTTGGATAATGTCAAAGCCATGCTCGGCCACCTGCAAAAAACCCCGACCTTGCCTGACATGCTCGATACGCTGCTGAGCATCATGGGCCACCAGCAGTTCAAACATCTGGACCTACGGGACACACGGGTCAATGTCTTTACCCGCGAGGCTGAGCAGGCAACGCCACGCTGGGTCAAGGTGCTGACCTTGAGCGAAGCGCTGCTGCAATTTTATGTGCGCCATGGGTGGCCCGAAGGGCAAACCCGCGAATACGCGAACCCAAAACATGACACCACTGACCTGACCACCGCCGAACGGGAAGAAGATCGCCAACGCTGGGAAGCCTTGATCGAACAGAGCTCAAGCATTTTTTCGAAGCTCTTGGAAAGCCTGCTGCAGACCTACTGGAATGAAGATATCGACAGCGGCACCTCCCGCGTGGATTTTTTTGCCCAGGTCATGGCGCAGAAGTTTCGCCTCGATGTGCTGCTCAAACGCCAGAGCGACATTATCACCGCCGATGAAAGTGACGCACTTCAGGCTCTGTTCCTCAGCGATCAAAGTGCCCGCAGTGCCCATGCCGAAAACCTCAATGTGGAAAAGGTGCGCCTTTATGCGCCCCATCAACACTACGTTGAGCCGGCGAGCACCTTGATGATCACCCAGCGCCACGCGTACCTCTACACCCAATCACGGGGGTTACAGGTGCTGGAAAACCTCGATGACCTCAAAGACCGGTTGTTGAGCATGCTTAAGGCCCAAGGTTACGAGGACGAATGGCTCAACGCGCTCTCACTGGATGAGCGCGACACGCTGCTCGGCCTGCACCCGATCGCTATCGCGGCAAGGCCGATTCCCGGCAATGTGTTTGTAACCCTGGTGCAAGACATTGTGCGCAAGCAAACGGACAACCTTAACCATGCCCTGGCAATCTACCGACGCAGCGATGGCCAAGTGGACCTGGCGGCCCTGCTCGACAGCGCCCTGGATGTGCGTGCCCTGCTGGACAGTCAACTGGCCACGCTGGAGACCGCCGGGCGCTGGACCTTGCATCCGGTCACCCGCGGCGATGGCCGCCCTTCGACGGTCAAGGCCGAGCGTGCCCGGCTCCAGCTCCAGAGCCTGCAGGCGGTGGAGCACGCACTGGCGCTGGAGCGCGCGAGCCATCCGACGTTACGCAGCACCATCGCTGATACGCTCAACGCCGAACTGAAACTGCAGCAACAGGCCGTCAAGGCCAGCGAGGTGTATATCAACACCTACGCCACCCGTGCCCAGGAGCGTGAGGAACGCACGCCAGTGCAGTCATTGAGCATGCTTGAACACTTCATTGAACGCCTGGCCCAAGAGGCGCCCGCAGTGCCCTTTTCATCCCGGACGAAGTTTTATACCAAGGGCGAAGGCAATGTCTTCATGCAGTTGTCGAGCATGACGCTCAAAACGTTCAACACCATCATCGAGCGCGTCCTGCTGCTGTTCTCCAAGCACGCCATACGCCAGCAACCCCATGATTTTCTCGTCAAGACTCTCGCCAAACACGCCCACTCGATGCTGGTGGGGTTACGCAGCGAAGCCGAGCTGAGGTGGCTGGATAAAACCCTGGCGCCCGCCAGCAAGGCCATTGTTGACACGCTACTTCAGCCCGAGAGTCTGTCGCGCTTGACCCGCCATGGCCTTAACGGGTTTTTGCCGGATGCCTATGGCTTGACGCTGGACTTGAACGCCGTCGATACGCCACAACCGCTGGCCAATATTTTTGTCATCACTGAGCGCGGCGGTCTCGACCCGCAGCGCTCGGGCCAGGCGCTGCTCTGGACCCCGCGCCTGGGCTACGAAGTCTTTGCCTCGGTCAGCGCCTTGCGCGATGAAATCACCCAACGCCTGGCGCACCCGCTCAACAGCTTGAGCCTGCTGGAGAACCTGCCGTTCTGCTTGCGCGAGCCCCATCAGGCCTTTCGCCAGGGGCCGCTGCAACGTATCGATCAGGACCTTTTGAATGACCGAGTAAACAGCTACAACGACGCGGTCATGGCGGGCGTTGATCACTTGCTATCCATGGGCCTTGGGGCCCGCGCCTTGCAAGACCGGTTGGACGCCGTCATCGAGCAGCCGCCGCCCACCAACCTTGGCAGGGCGATCACGCTGGCCGATGCCATGGTCAACCAGCAGGCACTGCCGGTGTGGCTCGGCATGGCGCCGCCTCAGGAGCAAATCCACCAGGCCGAGCTTCTGGAGCAGTACTGCAACAACGCCGGCGAGGAACACGACTACCTGCATGACATCCAACCCATCCGCGCGTACGCCTTAACCACGCTGACGGCGCTGCTTGAGGCGCGCTTTCCCGGCAAAGGGCTCAACCCCGATGACATCCTGATCCCCACCCATGCGGTGCTCGATGTGAATGTCGACAACCTGACCGACTTTGCCTTGCGGCACTGGCCAAACCTGACGGCGCAACACATCCGCCCGCGCTCACGCACCTCCAAGCCATTACCAAAAGCCCTGGACGCCAGTGCGGTGATACAAATGGTGCGACAGCTGGACCTCAAAAGTGCTTATCAACAGCGGGTGCGAAGCCAGCTTGAAACAAAAACCGACGATGCGCGCCAACGCAGACGCCTGTTTTGCCGCCAATTGCCTTGGCAAGCGTTGCAATGCGCCCACGAACACAGCTTGCAGGAACGCCTTTCCAACCAGGCGTTGAGCCTGGTGCAACAGATTTTCGATATGCCGGACGCCGTGGCCCGCGCCTCACTCAGTGGCGCCACGGCGATGATTCGACCGCTGGAACTGATCGCCACCGAAGGCGCCAGTACCGCCAAAGTGCTGGGCGTGTACCTGATCGGCCCGCAGAGCCCCGGCGATGGACCATGGGTGCTTTACGCGCCGTACAGCGAACAACATGTGTTCAAGGAATATACGGATGAAACGGCCCTGCTCGATGAGATACAAAGGCCGGGCGTACTGCAGGACTGGGTGCTTATGCACTTGGAAGATCCGCACCAGGCCACTTACCGCCACTTGCTCAAAGACAGTCGCCATCGCCCCTCCGATATCCGCCTGGCCGCATCGCCAGTGGCGGGCAATGTGCTGCATTACCTGTTCAGTGAAAATACATTGATGTTGCTCAAGGTGCTGGGCAGCCAATTCGAAGAAGGCGCCAAAACCTTGTGGGACCATGCGACCCGCTTGTTCGGCAAGGAAATCCCCACGGCGGTACAGTTCATGGCCGGCAAACTCGCCTACCCGCTGGTGGTATGGCGCAGCTACACCTTGTTCAAGCGCTCGGCCGAAGCCTTGCAACTGCACCAGTGGAAGGCTGCGCTCAAGGATTTCGTCAGGGGCGTGGCGCAGATGGCCGCCCTGCGCAGTGCGCTGGACGGCACCGCCCTTGCACCGCCCACCGAAAAGGAGCGCTCGCTGGCCGAGCTGACAGACACGTCACTGCCCGCCGCCGCCACCCTCGACACCTGGCATATCACCAGCCCTTCGCGCACCCGGCTGCAGCCGTTCGAGGCACAGGATGTGGCATTGCAAGACCTGAAAAAAAGCACGCTCAGCCAGGTGTATGAAGACCGCAAAGCCTCGAAATACTACGTGCCGCTGGCCGGCAAGGTGTATAGCGTCAAGAAAGCTGCACAACGCTGGCGCCTCGCCAACGACGAGCAGGTGGGGCCGTACATCGGTCGCAATACGCAGGGCATATGGGTACTGGAGCTGGGCGACCAAGAGCCGCGCTTCGGCAGGGCTCAGTCATACCTCAAGACATGGCGAAACGAAGCACGGGATATCAATATTGAAGCGGTGGGCATCCGCGATATCGGTGCGTTGACCTACTGGAAAGCCCAAGCCATCACCGAAGCGCTGAACTTTGCGACTTATTACGCGCTGAACTGCCGCCGCAACGTCGCGCAATTCGCCACACAACGCGACCCGAACAGCCGGGTTGGGCGCTTTTTGGGAGAAATGTTCGGTGTCGTCACCCTGACGCCGGACCAGGTTTCGAAAGTCACCAAAATAATCGACGAGATACTCAATGAGCTCACCGACCCCAGCTTGACCGGTCCAAATTCCATGCGTTTTGTGGTGGGCACCAGCCGACAGGATCCCGCATCGGATTATGCGTTCATGATTCCCGCCGACAGAGAGCGAAAACTGTATCTGCTGAGCCGCTTCTTCGACCCCAATCTGGACGTTTATCAGAACCGCTTGCTGGAGAATGTGGCCTTCAACATATCGACGCACGCCAGGGCCAGTACGCTGATTCACGAATTGTCGCACTTGAAGCTGGACACCGTAGACATCGCCTACCTGGACAGCATGCGGCCCTTCCCGGACTTGATCAATATCCAAAGGCCCGGCGCCGAAGTGCTTAAAACCACCCTGGAAGATCTGCGCAGCACGGCGTTATCGACGATGACGCCTGCAACCATGCTGTTCAAGACTCAAGACAGTCTCACCGAGCTGTGGGAGGATTTCCAGCCAGGCTCGGCAATTGAAAAGAAAATTTTCAAGGCGACGGGCGCCAAGACCTTGCAGGACGCAAGGGTCATCTTCATGTCGGTACCTGACAAACGCATTGACACCATCCTGGCCAATGCAGACTCAGTGACGT
The DNA here is from genome assembly GCF_029201605.1 of Pseudomonas sp. FJ2-5-13. NCBI lineage: Bacteria > Pseudomonadati > Pseudomonadota > Gammaproteobacteria > Pseudomonadales > Pseudomonadaceae > Pseudomonas > Pseudomonas sp. FJ2-5-13. The sequence continues at coordinate 2,661,087 of NZ_CP104045.1, read as the reverse complement.
ACCTGATCACCCACCTTGGGCGCTACCTGGAGCCGGGAGCCTGAGCGGCCCCCGGCAGGAACATCAGTCTTTCTGGTCACGCAGCACGTTGCCAGAAGCGCCATCGATGCGGGCTTCATATACGGTGCCATCGGATTTGCGGCCTTTGACTTCCCAATAGCCATTGTCATCGGCTTCAGCGGCGTAGACCTCGATGTAACCGGCCTTGGTTTTCGCCACTTCGATGGCTTTCTCAATGGTGATCCAGCCTGCACCCGGCTTGTCGGCCATGGCAGCGCCTGCGCTCAACAGCGCGGAAGTAGCACACAGGGCGATCAAGGTTTTCTTCAACATTTTCGTACTCCATAGTGGACGACAGGTTAATTCCTGATTTTTTAGGCGCACGCAAACAAGAATAAGTTCCAATTGATGTGCAATCGCCATGATGCGGTTCTCGCCGTCTGCCTTGGGAGGTTAGAATGTGGGAAATCAGGATGAGTTAATGAGCGAAAAGCCCCTTTCAGAAACCGAATATGACGCCATCACCGACGCCGCCGCGCATTGGTGCATGCGTCTGCATGCTGCAGATTGCACGCCGGGCGAACGTCAGGCTTTTACTCAATGGCACGATGCCCATCCGCTGCACGCTTTCGAATATGCGGCCATGCTTGAGATCTGGGACGTGGCCGATCATCTGCCTCGCGAAAAGCCTGACGCGGTGGTGGTGCCCCTCAAGAAGCCGCGCAACCGCCTGCGTACCTACGCGGTAGCCGCAGCGGTGTGCCTGGCGGCATTGCCGCTTGCCGCCTTCACCGGCTGGGAAGCAGGCTGGTTGCCCAGCTCTTATGAACGCTTCGAAGCCGCCAATGGCTTGAAAAAAGTCACCCTTGGCGACGGCAGCCAGGTGGAGTTGAACCTGGGCACCGAGTTGGTCTACAGCCATTACAAGAACCAGCGCCGGGTCACCTTGAAAAAGGGCGAAGCGTTCTTCAAGGTCGCCCACGACCGCGATCACCCATTTATCGTGCGGACCGGCGAAGGCCAGGTGCGAGTGACCGGCACGCAGTTCAATGTCTGGGAATATGAAGACCAGGTGCGGGTGATGTTACTGGAGGGCTCGGTGCAGGTCTCCAGCGACAGCGAACACGCCAGCGTGCCGCTGAGCCCAGGCATGCAAGCCAGTTTCCGTCAGGGTGACGCCACCCCGCTAGTCGCCGCCATTAATCCCGATGACACCGCGCTGGCGTGGCGCCAGGGCAAACTGGTGCTTGACAACCTGACCCTGACGGACGCCCTGCCCCTGATCAACCGCTACCTGAAAAAGCCGGTGATGCTCGCCGACGCCAGTACTGGCGCGATTCGCATCGGCGGTATCTACAACATCAACGAGGTCAACAACCTCGTGCCCTCCCTGCCCAAGGTGTTGCCGGTCTACCTGACCCAAAACCAGGACGGCAACCCTGTACTCAATTCCATTCCGCGTAAAACCCCCAAGGGCTGAGCCCGCTCGCACGAACGGGTACGTTTGGGCCGCGGGTGTCCATTTTTGAAACACCTCCCTCGCCTGCATCGCCCGCCGTGTGCGGATTCATGATTCTGTCACAGGCAGTGTTACATCGCTGAGACAGCGTGAGGCGAGCATGGGCCTATCTTACGCTTTGCGGACTGTTTCAAACCTGTAACAGGGTTGCCATCACTTTGCCTTGTCTTAATCCCAAGTCCTTGAATAACCACATCTAATAGAAAGCGGCACGCCTTCTGCTCCTTCCCTGATAACGCTGTTTAGGGTCAGCGTGAAGAATAAGGACTGCCGCCGTGAACACATTCACACACGCCTCGTCGATAAACGTACTGCTGATCAGCTGCGTGCTCAGTGCCGGTGTCAGCCTGACAAGCCAGGCGGGTGACGGCGTGATCGTGACCGGGCGCACCGTGCAGGGCCATATGTATGGGCGCACCTCGCTGCCCGACCCCTACCCCAACACCGCCAATGCCAACCCCAGCAAAGAGATCAACAACGCTTTGACCGGCGAACTCAGCGACAGGGATATCGGCGGCATCAGCAGTGGCTCCAGCCTCGCCCGCTCCCTTCAGCCCAACGGAAGCCTGTCGGGCCTGGGCGCCACACAAAACAGCATGTCGACACTCGGCGCTGGCGCAGCGGCCGGCCATGGTGCGGGCAGCGGCAGCAGCATGGGCGGGCAGATCAGCGACTCGATCCAGCGTGGCATGGCGCCGCTCAACAACCTCGGCAGCATGATGGGGGGCAAGTGATGAAGCGCGCCCTGTTGATAGTCGCCCTGCTGGGCAGCGCCACGGCCATGGCCGACAACACTGCCGTGATCAACAACAGCGGCCAGCAGTACGACGGTGTGCTGTCGATCAACCAGGCCGCCGGCAACCAGCAACAAATGTCCAACAGCCGCGCCATCGCGCTGGGTGGCCAGGCCACCAACGTCGACATTCAGCGCGTCGACGGCAAGGTCGACCCGTCCCTGAACGCCAAGGCAGCGATCCAGGGCAACTCATTCAGCAGTGGCAACGGTGTGCTGGGCATCAACCAGGCGGCCGGGGCCAATAACCAATCCATCAACGCTGTGCGGATCAGCCTCAACTCTGGCCCGCAGAGCATCGATGACAGCGTCCTGTTGCAACAGAACACGACGACGCTGGCAACCGACTCAGGGCTCACCCCCACCACTGGCAGCCGCCAGGTCGTGACCAGCGACCAGGCCTTCACCGGCAGCCGAGGAGTGACGCAGGTGACCCAGAGTGCAGGGGTGGGGAACCGAGTGGCTAACACCCTGGGCATCACTATCAAGTAACCGCTTGGTAGACGTTCGTTAGACCGTACCAACACTTAACCAACTAATTAGAAGCAAGGAGAAACACCATGAAACCTCAAATGGCTCTCAAACCAATGGTTTTCGCTCTCGCCGCACTCATGGCTGCTGCTGCTCAAGCGGGTGGTTGGCATCCAGCCCCACAACCCACCGGCACTGTGGCCGCTGTCGTCACTGACGTACAAAAAAGCGAACACAACAAATTCGACGATACCAATACCGAGAACAACGCATCAGCCGACAATTCAGTAAATAGCAACAGCGGTAATGTCGGGGTCAACGCACAATCAGGTTCCGGCAACCAGGCTGACAATGCCGGCGCCATCTCCAGTGCCAAAGGCGACTTCGCCACCGTGTTTGCCGTGATCGATGTGGACCAAGGCAGCTCGCATAACAACTTCGTCAACAAAGGCACGCAAAACAACGCCTCCCTGGACGGTTCCATCACCGGCAACTCCGGCAACGTGGGTTACAACGGCCAGGCCGGCCAGGGTAACCAGGGTAAAAACAACCTGGCCATCACCACCGCTGACGGCAAGAACATCGCAGCGGCTTCCAACACCGAGCAGAACTCGCTCAACAACAGCTACCTGAACACGGCCGCCAGCAGCCATGGTTATGGCAAGCCTCAGTACGTGTCCAACAACGCAAGCCTCGACAACTCGGTTAACCGCAACTCCGGCAACGTAGGCGTGAACCTGCAATCGGGTGCGGGCAACCAAGGCAGCAACAGTCTGTCGATCGGCCAAGGTTGCAGCGTCTGCGCCAGCGGCGTGCGCTTCTGATCCAACGGGGCCTTGGCAACAAGGCCCTTTTTTATTCCAGTGTCCAACAGGTCATTCGATCATGCGTATCGCGACCCTCACCCTCCTGATGTTACTCACCGGCACGAGCTGGGCAGGCACCATGGCAGTCTCCGCCATGCCCGGTGGTGCGGTGATTTTCAAGAAGGTCGAGAGCATTCGCGAGCGCCGGTTCGCCAACCTGGTGGAACAGAAAACCGATTTCAGCTGCGGTGCCGCGGCACTCGCCACCATCCTGCGCCAAGCCTATTGGCTGGACGTCGACGAAGCACACATCATCAAAGGCATGCTGGTCACCGCCGACCAGGACCTGGTACGAACCCAGGGCTTTTCCATGCTGGACATGAAGCGCTACCTCGAAAGCATCGGCATGCGTGCCCGGGGCTACAAGATCGCGCCCGAGACCCTGCTGACCGTGAAAATCCCCGTGGTGGTGCTGCTGGAAATCCGCGGCTACAAGCACTTCGTGGTGTTGCAACGGGCCGACAAGGACTGGGTGTACATCGGCGACCCCGTATTGGGCCACAAGCGCTATTCCCATGACGATTTCGTCAAAGGCTGGAATGGCATTGTCTTCGCCGTACTGGGCGAGGGTTACGATAAGGCCAACGTCTTGCTCGACCCGCCCCTGCCGCTGACCGCCAAGAGCCAGATGAATGAGTTCCGGCCCGTGGGCGATGCCGAGATGATGGATTTCGGTTTTATCCAGAGCGACTTCTTCTAGAAGCGCAATAAGGGGCAGGACGCCCCAGGAGCAGCAGATGAACACTTCCCGTTGGCTGACGGTCTTGTGTCTGGCCGCCTCAATGCCTGCTTATGCGTCCTCGGGGTTCAAGCCCATCGAACTCAAGGACGCCGAAATGGCCGAGCTGCGTGGCCGTTACGTGATGCCAGGGCGCATCATCAGCTTTGGCATTGTCATGAGCAGCACCTGGACCAATGCCGAAGGTAGCAACATCACCGGCACGGCCAACATGCAGATCGACAAGAGCACCATTACTCCTCAGTTCTATGTGCAAACCACCGGCTCGACCGGTACCGGTACCCCTCCCAACACGGGCACCGGCAATGTGGTCGGGGGTGCCGGCCTCGGCAGCGGCCAGGGCGTGACCCAAAGTGTACGCACCGCCGGCGATGGCAACGCCGCCTACAACAATGTGGGCATCAACGTCGAGAATGGGGTTACCCCCGCCAATAACCTGCAGTCCGGCCAAGTGCTGGTGGCGGGCGGCACAGTGACCGGCGACAGCGCCGCGGGCCGTGTCAGCGTTTCGGCCAACAATGCCGGCGTGCAGATGGCCATCCAGGCCAATCACAACCAGGGCAACAGCCTGCAACAGATCGGCGCGGGGAACGTGCTGCAAGGCACGGTTTTGACCGGTGACAGCAACCTTGTCAGAAACATCACCCAGATCAACGTAGTCATGAACAATAACGGGCTGAACAACGCCGCGTTGAATTGCAACCTGGATCAACTCAAGGGCCTACGCACGCTCGGTTATTGAACTACGCTGACCCTCGACACTTACGCATTAGAAAAGGACGGCTTATTTCATGCATCGATCGTTATCGCTTCGTGCGGTGGTTTGTTTGAGTACGCTCTTGCCCGCATCCGTGCTGTATGCCGCGCCAGACGCTGACATCGAAACCCTGAAGAAGGAACTGCTGGAACTCAAACAACGGTACGACGTGCAGCAAAAAGCCTTGGCCGTGCTGGAGCAACGCGTGCGCCAGGTCGAGGATCAACCGGCAACGCCTGCCCCCAGGCGCCTGGCTAAATCACCTGCCGACTTCAAGAACGGCGCTAACGCTGTCGCGGCCAGCGGTACGGGCGCAGCCGCAGCGTCCGGTGGCGCTGGCGGAGGTGGCAGCTCCTACGGCCAGGCCCTCAAGGACGACTCGGCCCCTGCGCAAAGTGTGAGCAACCTGTACAACGAAGCCAGCGGCTTTTTCGGCAATGGCAAGTTCAGCGTGGAAACCGGCATCACCTATGCCCGTTATGACGCGCGCCAATTGACCCTCAATGGTTTCCTGGCGCTGGACTCGATCTTTCTGGGCAACATCAACCTGGACCGGATCAAGTCCGACAGCTGGACCCTGGACCTTACCGGGCGCTACAACGTCGACAACCGCTGGCAGTTCGACCTGAACGTGCCGGTGGTATACCGCGAGTCCACCTACCAGTCGGGCGGCGCCGGCAACGACGCCACCGCCACCTCCGAAGGCTCCGTGACCCGCGACCCGACCATCGGCGATGTCAACTTTGGCGTGGCTTACAAGTTCCTCGACGAAACCCCGACCTTGCCGGATGCGGTGGTATCCGTGCGCGTCAAGGCACCGACGGGCAAAGAGCCCTTCGGCATCAAACTGGTCAAGCAACCGAACAACGACAACCTCTACGTACCTGAAAGCCTGCCGACGGGCAACGGGGTCTGGTCGGTCACACCGGGCATCTCCTTGGTCAAGACCTTTGATCCGGCCGTGTTGTTCGGTTCGTTGTCGTACACCCACAACTTTGAAGACTCTTTCGATGACATCAGCAGTGAAGTCAATCAGAAGGTGGGAGGCAAGGTGCGCCTGGGCGACAGCTTCCAGTTCGGGGTGGGCGTAGCGTTTGCCTTGAACGAGAAGATGAGTATGTCGTTCTCGGTGTCCGACCTGGTGCAACGCAAGAGCAAGCTCAAGCCGGATGGCGGCGATTGGCAATCGGTGGTGTCCAGCGATGCCAATGCCGGTTACTTCAACGTGGGCATGACGATTGCCGCCTCGGATAACCTGACCATCGTGCCGAACCTGGCGATTGGCATGACCGATGATGCGCCGGACTTTACGTTCAGCCTGAAATTCCCGTATTACTTCTGATTGGTTTGCCTGCAGGCGGTGTGTCAGTTGCTGCATCTGTGACTGCACTACCGCTATCGCAGGCAAGCCAGCTCCCACACTGGCCATGTATTGCCCACAAAATCAGAGCCTGGCACCAATCCCCTGTGGGAGCGGGCTTGCCCGCGAAAGCGGTGTGTCAGCCACCGAAGCTTTAGCTGAACCACCGCTTTCGCAGGCAAGCCAGCTCCCACACTGGCCATGTATTGCCCACAGAATCAGCGCCTGGCACAGATCCCCTGTGGGAGCGGGCTTGCTCGCGAAAGCGGTGTGTCAGTCACTCAAGCTTTAGCTGAACCACCGCTTTCGCAGGCAAGCCAGCTCCCACATTAATCATGTATTGCCCACAAAATCAGAGCCTGGCACCAATCCCCTGTGGGAGCGGGCTTGCCCGCGAAAGCGGTGTGTCAGCCACTGAAGCTTTAGCTGAACCACCGCTTTCGCAGGCAAGCCAGCTCCCACATTAATCATGTATTGCCCACAGAATCAGCGCCTGGCACAGATCCCCTGTGGGAGCGGGCTTGCTCGCGAAAGCGGTGTGTCAGCAACTGAAGCTTTAAACTGAACCACCGCTTTCGCAGGCAAGCTCCCACATGGTCATGTATTGCCCACAGAATCAGCGCCTGGCACAGATCCCCTGTGGGAGCGGGCTTGCTCGCGAAAGCGGTGTGTCAGCAACTGAAGCTTTAAACTGAACCACCGCTTTCGCAGGCAAGCTCCCACATGGTCATGCATTGCCAACAGAATCAGCGCCTGGCACAGATCCCCTGTGGGAGCGGGCTTGCCCGCGAAAGCGGTGTGTCAGTCACTGAAGCTTTAGCTGAACCACCGCTTTCGCAGGCAAGCCAGCTCCCACACTGGCCATGCATTGCCAACAGAATCAGCGCCTGGCACAGATCCCCTGTGGGAGCGGGCTTGCCCGCGAAAGCGGTGTGTCAGTCACTGAAGCTTTAGCTGAACCACCGCTTTCGCAGGCAAGCCAGCTCCCACACTGGCCATGCATTGCCAACAGAATCAGCGCCTGGCACAGATCCCCTGTGGGAGCGGGCTTGCCCGCGAAAGCGGTGTGTCAGCCACTGAAGCTTTAACTGAACCACCGCTTTCGCAGGCAAGCCAGCTCCCACATTAATCATGTATTGCCCACAGAATCAGCGCCTGGCACCAATCCCCTGTGGGAGCGGGCTTGCCCGCGAAAGCGGTGTGTCAGCCACCGAAGCTTTAGCTGAACCACCGCTTTCGCAGGCAAGCCAGCTCCCACATTAATCATGTATTGCCCACAAAATCAGAGCCTGGCACCAATCCCCTGTGGGAGCGGGCTTGCCCGCGAAAGCGGTGTGTCAGCCACCGAAGCTTTAGCTGAACCACCGCTTTCGCAGGCAAGCCAGCCCCACATTAATCATGTATTGCCCACAGAATCAGCGCCTGGCACAGATCCCCTGTGGGAGCGGGCTTGCCCGCGAAAGCGGTGTGTCAGTCACTAAAGCTTTAGCTGAACCCCCGCTTTCGCAGGCAAGCCAGCTCCCACATTGGTTATGTATTGCCCACAAAATCTGCGCCTGGCACAGATCCCCTGTGGGAGCGGGCTTGCTCGCGAAAGCGGTGTGTCAGCCACTGAATATTTAACTGAACCATCGCTTTCGCAGGCAAGCCCGCACACACTGGGTCACCCGCCCTAGCGGATCTGGTGTTTGTGCAGCAACCGGTAGAATGTCGGCCGGGAAATCCCCAGCACGCGGGCGGCGACACTGAGGTTGTCGCTGTGCCGGTTGAGCACATCGCACAACGCCTGGCGTTCGGCGCGGTGTTTGTAGTCTTCCAATGTAGCCATCGGTGCCGAAATGACTTGCTGGCCTTGCAGCCCCAGGTCAATCGCCTCGATCTGCCGCCCTTCGGCCAGCACCAGTCCTCGGCGCACGCGGTTGGCCAGTTCACGCACATTGCCCGGCCACGGGTGCTGCCCCATCGCCACCAGGGCCTCTTCGCTGAAACTGCGCGGGCGACGCCCGGTTTCCTGGCTGTAGAACCGTGAAAAGTGGTTGGCCAGCATCGCCACGTCGCCATGGCGTTCACGCAACGGCGCGGTAACCACTTGCAGCACATTCAGGCGGTAATACAGGTCTTCGCGAAAGGCGCCCTTCTCAACCGCCGCCTCAAGGTTGACGTGGGTGGCGGCCAACACGCGTACATCCACCGGGATCGGCTGGCTACCGCCGACGCGTTCGATGTGCTTTTCCTGAAGAAAGCGCAACAAGTTGGCTTGCAGCTCCATCGGCAGATCGCCGATTTCATCGAGGAACAGGGTGCCGCCGTTGGCCGCTTCAATACGCCCGATCTTGCGCTGATGAGCACCGGTAAACGCGCCTTTTTCGTGGCCGAACAGCTCGGACTGGATGAGGTGTTCAGGGATGGCGCCGCAATTGATCGCGACAAACGGCTTGGCGTGCCGCTGGGATTGGCGGTGCAAGGTCTTGGCCACCAACTCTTTGCCCGTGCCACTGTCACCGCGGATCAACACCGGGGATTCCGTCGGCGCCAGCTTGGACAACAACTTGCGCAGCTCACGAATGGGGCGGCTTTCGCCCAGCAACTCATGGGGCTCATCCACCGGCGCGTAGCCTTTGCCACGCAGGCGCGCCATGCCGAACGCACGGCCCAGGGTCACCTGCACCCGGGACACATCGAAGGGCAAGGTGTGGAAGTCGAAGAACCATTCGCAGACAAAATCGCCGACGTTCTGCAAGCGCAGTACATCCTGGCTGAGCACAGCGATCCACTCGGTGCCGCTGCGGCCAATCAACTCCTTTACCGCCTCGGGACGCTCCAAGTGATCACGCTGCAAGCGCAGCAGGCCAACATCGCAGGAGCGCTCACCCACCGCCTCCAAGGCACAGCTGTCGACTTCCCAGCCGGCGGTGCGTAAACCGGGCAATAGCCCGTGGCAGTCGTCACAGGGGTCGACCACCAGTAAGCGGCGTTGGGGGGGCGTCGCAATCATGACTATTCCTTGGCGCCAAGATTATTAAAGTTATTTAGAAACAACAGTTTGTGGCGACTGCTGGTAACCCTAGCAAGATCTTGACGCTGACCTTGTACCTTTTCGCTATAAGTGCGGGCAAAAAGCCATGCCTGTTTCGTAGCGCGCCAGAAGTTGCTCACCAGTGAAAGGCTTATTGCGCTTTCAAAACAGCCGCTTACATGACGTCAATCAGGGAAAGTTAAAATTTCTTGCCCTAGCATGTGACCCGCACCCCACCATCGTGCATCAGTACAAGTAACCCACCGCACGGTCAGCCCAACCGCCGGTACTCACTTGAATGGGCATACAGAGAGAAGACCCGAATGAACGCTCCGCTGCGCATCAACGAAGCTCTTTTGATTGCAGACCGTGCTTTCCAGCCCTTTCAGTGCGTGGCCTGGCACGATGGCGTTGGCGCCCTCAGCCTGAGCGTCATCGACCGTACCAACACCCGCATCGGCAGCAAACAGTTGTCCTCTACTGCGTATACCGACCCGGCGCAACTTGAAAACCTGTTATTGCAGGCCCGCGCCGAGCTCGATAAAGAGGGTCACCAGTTGCAACACTGGGCAATGCCGAAGTAATTGCATGCAGCAACTTCCAGCCCAAGTAAAACTTGAGCTGGAAGTTGTGCAGCCACACTTCGTCGCTTAACGTGCAGCGAGAATAAAACGCTCGAACGCCTCGGCAGCGCCGTCCTCGACATTACTGCCGGTGACCACATTGGCCTGGCGCTTGACGGTTTCTTCGGCCTGGCCCATGGCAATCGACAACCCCGCCACATGAAACATCGCTGGGTCATTGCCACCGTCGCCAATCGCGGCCGTTTGCGCAAGCGGCACGCCCAGGTGCTCGGCCAGGGTTTTCAAGGCTTCGCCTTTGTTGGCCAGCATCGCAGTCACGTCCAGGTACACCGGTTGCGAACGCGACACCTGGGCCAACCCCTGCACTTTCGGCTGCAATTGCGCCTCCAGTTCCACCAACAACTGGGTGTTGTTGCTGGCGGCGACGATCTTGTCGACACGGTCCAGGTACGGCTCGAAACTTTCCACCACCACCGGCCCGTAGCCCAAGCCATCGGCTTCGCGCTGCACCATGGGCCCGGGCGGATCACGGCGCAGCCAGTCGCCATCGGCAAATACCCAGACTTCCACGTCCGGCTCGGCCGAAAACAGCGCCAGGGTGATCAGTGCCGCTTCCGCCGGCAGATGGTGGGCAACCAGGATGCTGCCATCCGGGTTGACCAACGTGCCGCCATTGAAGCCCGCCACCGGCACGTCAATACCGAAGGTTTCGATCAAATGCCGCATGGCCTTGGGCGGGCGCCCGCTGGCCAGGCTGAAAAGCACCCCGGCCTCGCGCATGGCGCGGATGGCATCGGCGGTGCGTTGGCTGAGGCTGTGGTCGGGATGCAATAGCGTCCCGTCCACATCACTGAGGACAAACCGGATGGGTTGAATCGTCGCGTCACTCATCCGAGGCTATGCCAGGCGCGGCCATCGCGGGCCAGCAAGGCATCGGCCGCTGCCGGGCCATCTTCACCGGCCTTGTAGGCCTGGATACCGTCATCTTGCTTCCACGCATCCAGGAACGGCTGCACCGCACGCCAACCGTTCTCGATGTTGTCGGCACGCTGGAACAAGGTCTGGTCGCCGGTCATGCAGTCGTAGATCAGGGTTTCGTAACCCGTCGACGGCTGCATCTCGAAGAAGTCCTTGTAGTCAAAGCCCAATTCGATATTGGCCATCTCCAGGGTTGGCCCAGGCTGCTTGGCCAACAGGTCGAACCACATGCCTTCGTTCGGCTGGATCTGGATCTTCAGGTAAGTGGGCTTGAGCTCGTCGACTTCGGTATCGCGAAATTGCGCATAAGGCGCCTGCTTGAAGCAGATCACAATCTCGGTGTCGCGGATGCTCATGCGCTTGCCGGTACGCAAGTAAAACGGCACACCGACCCAACGCCAGTTATCAATCATCACTTTGAGCGCCACGAACGTCTCGGTGCTGCTATCAGGTGCGACGTTGGCTTCTTCGCGATAACCGGGCAATGGCTTGCCGGCGATTTCGCCAGCGGTGTATTGGCCGCGCACGGAGTTGGCCCGCGCATCTTCCAGCGACCAGGGGCGGATCGCACCGACCACTTTGGCCTTCTCACCCCGCACTGCATCGGCGCCAAAGGCGGCCGGCGGTTCCATGGCGACCATCGCCAGCAACTGGAACAGGTGGTTGGGCACCATGTCGCGCAGTGTGCCGGTCTTCTCGAAGAAGTTGCCCCGGGTTTCCACGCCGACGGTTTCAGCGGCGGTAATTTGTACGTGATCGATGTAGTGGTTGTTCCAGAACGCTTCGAACAGCACGTTGGAGAAACGGCTGACCAGGATGTTCTGCACCGTCTCCTTGCCCAGGTAATGGTCGATGCGGTAGATCTGCTTCTCGCTCATCACCTTGAGCAGGCAGGCGTTGAGCGCCTCGGCGGTGGCCAGGTCGGAGCCGAACGGCTTCTCGATGACCACGCGGCGAAAGCCATCGTCGGTTTCATTCAACAAGCCGGCACTGCCCAGGCGCTGCACCACCTCACTGAAGAAGCGCGGTGCAGTGGCGAGGTAGAACACTGCATTGCCGGTGCCGCTGTCAGCGATCTTGCTGGCGATGTCGGCATAGGTGCTGTCGTCGAGGAAATCGCCCTCGACGTAGCTGATGCCCTTGGCCAATTGCGCCCACAACGCAGGGTCGAGGGCGTTTTCGGCATTGCCCCTGACCTTGCTGGAGGCTTCGGTACGAATGAAGTCTTCGAGTTTCTTGGCAAAGTCCGCATCGCTGATGGCGTTGTGATCAACGCCGACAATACGCAGGCCATCGCCCAGCAACCCGTCGCGGCTCAGGTTGTACAGCGCCGGCATGAGCAGGCGCTTGACCAGGTCGCCATGGGCGCCAAACAGAAACAACGTGGTGGGTGGAGCAGGTTCGGCCTTGGGTTTTTTGCCGTTGGCGGTCATTTTTTGGAAGTCTCCACATGGCCACCAAAGCCGAAGCGCATGGCAGACAGCATTTTGTCACCGTAGGTGCTCTGCTGGCGGGAACGGAAACGCGCGAACAGCGAGGTCGACAACACTGGAACCGGCACCGCCTGCTCCATGGCCGCTTCGATGGTCCAACGGCCTTCACCGCTGTCGGCCACGGAGCCTGAGTAGCCGTCCAGTTTCGGGTCGGTGGCCAGGGCGTCGGCGGTCAGGTCCAGCAGCCAGGACGACACCACGCTGCCACGACGCCAGACTTCGGCGATGTCGCCAACGTTTAGGTCAAAGCGCTGGTCTTCTGGCAGGTTCTCCGAGTTCTTGGTCTTGAGGATGTCAAAACCTTCGGCAAACGCCTGCATCATCCCGTACTCGATGCCGTTGTGGATCATCTTGACGAAGTGGCCCGAACCCGCTGGGCCGGCGTGGATGTAACCCTGCTCGGCACGTGGGTCGGCAGAGGCCGAACGGTCCTTGGTGCGCGGGATGTTACCCAGGCCCGGCGCCAGGCTTTTGAAGATCGGGTCGAGGCGATTCACGGTCTCGGTGTCGCCACCGATCATCATGCAATAGCCACGCTCCAGGCCCCAGACGCCGCCCGAGGTGCCCACGTCCACATAGTGCAGGCCCTTTTCAGCCAGGGCCTTGCCGCGACGCACGTCGTCCTTGTAGTTGGTGTTGCCGCCGTCGATGATCACATCGCCGTCTTCCAGCAGTTCGCTCAGCACGTTGATGGTGTCTTCGGTGGGCGCGCCCGCCGGCAACATGACCCAGACAGCGCGAGGCTTTTGCAGGCCGGCCACCAGCGCTTTCAAGTCGGCGACGCCGGTGGCGCCCTCCTCGCTCAGGGCTTTGACGAAGGCTTCGTTACGGTCGTATACAACGGTGGTATGCCCATTGAGCATCAGGCGCCGCGCAATGTTACCGCCCATGCGGCCTAGTCCGATAATCCCCAGTTGCATGTGCTGATGCTCCTAACTTCTAAAAAATGTGTGACATAGTTTATAGCGCAATGAGGCTAATGAGGGTTAGTCCAGAGCGGATCCGTGTAGTTTCATGACAAAAAAGTTGCCATCGTTTCACCATCACCCCGGCAAAAGTCACACGACCACCAAAAATAAAAAAGTTCCCTTGCAGCGAAAAAGAATTCAAACTTGCTTCCGACTGTTGCCAAAAACCTGTTTTGGCACCGCGATCTACCGGCTATTTGCGAGGTAAGCAATGAGCACAGCACAGATGACCCGTCCGCCACAGACCCTCTACGTCACTATCCGTCGCGATGAACTGCGCCAGTTGAAAGACGAGCGTGATCAGTTGCAACAGGAAGTCCTGCGCCTGCGTTCACACCTTCAAGCCCATCTCGATCAGCCGTCGGATGCCAAGCCTGCGCTGTGCTGAAGCCCGCGCCAGTAGCCTTGTAAGGCAATACCTACAGAAAACTCACAAAGTTTTCACACTCCCCTCTTGATACTCCCGTTCCGCGATGCCGCTCACTTCCTGGGCGGCCCGATGTTGCGCGCCTGTGCGCGACAATCTTTTTCTGATGGGGCGCTGGATGGCGATGTTCAAACGCAGCACGACGACTGCGAAAGGCTTTGATTGGGCCGGCCTTGGCTGGTTATTCCTGTTTTTCTGGTATTTCTCGGGTATTACCCAACTTCTTATCCAACTGACCGGCACCTCCGGCTTCAGTGGCTTCCGCCAGGCCTTCTTCATGAGTGCGCTGTGGCTGGCGCCGATGTTGCTGTTCCCGCGTCGTACGCGCCTGCTCGCCGCCTTGATCGGCGTGGTGCTGTGGGCGTGCTCCATGGCGAGCCTGGGTTATTTCTTCATTTACCAGCAGGAATTCTCCCAGAGCGTCATCTTCATCATGTTCGAGTCGAACATCTCTGAAGCCGGCGAATACGCGACCCAATATTTTGCCTGGTGGATCGTGCTGGCGTTCATTGCCCACACCGCCTTCGCCATCTTCCTGTGGACGCGCTTGCGCCCGGTGTACCTGCCGCGCGGCCAGTCGATCGTGGCAGCCATTGCCATCGTCCTGGCAGTGGTGGGTTACCCACTGGTCAAGCAGATCGCCACCAGCGAAACCATGGAATTGGCCATCGACCGTTTCGAAACCCGCATTGAGCCTGCCGTGCCTTGGCAGATGATCGTCGCCTACCGTCGCTACACCGAGCAGTTGGACAACATGCAAGGCATGCTCACCAGTGCGAGCAAGATCCCACCCTTGAACAACCTCAAGGACAGCATGGCCGGCCAGCCGTCTACACTGGTCCTGGTGATCGGCGAGTCGACCAACCGCCAGCGCATGAGCCTCTACGGCTACCCGCGCAACACCACGCCGGAACTGGACAAGCTGCGCGACCAACTGGCCGTGTTCGATAACGTCATCACCCCGCGCCCCTACACCATTGAAGCGCTGCAACAGGTGCTGACCTTCGCCGACGAAGAAAACCCGGACCTGTACCTCAAGACGCCGTCGATTGTCAGCGTGATGAAACAGGCCGGCTACAAGACCTTCTGGATCACCAACCAGCAGACCATGACCAAACGCAACACCATGCTCACGACCTTTTCCGAACAGGCCGACGAGCAGGTGTACTTGAACAACAACCGCAACCAGAACGCCCGTCAGTACGACGGCGATGTCCTGGCGCCGTTTTCCAAGGCCCTGGCCGATACCGCCGAACGCAAGTTCATCGTGGTGCACCTGCTGGGCACTCACATGAGCTATCAGTACCGCTACCCGCAAACTTTCGACAAGTTCACCGACCGCCAGGGCGTGCCGGCGGGTGTCAGCGATGCGCAACTGCCGACCTACAACAGCTATGACAACGCGGTGCTGTACAACGACTTCGTGGTCTCCAGCCTGATCAAGGACTACGCCAAGACCGACCCCAACGGCTTTTTGCTGTACCTCTCGGACCATGGCGAAGACGTGTTCGACTCGGCCGGCCACGACACCTTGGGCCGTAACGAAGGCAAGCCGACTGCGCCGATGTACACCATCCCGTTCATGGCCTACGCCTCGCCAAAATGGCGCGAAAGCCACGACTGGAGCTTTGCCGGCGACCTGCAACGGCCGTACAGCAGTTCCCAGTTGATTCACACCTGGGCCGACATGGCAGGCTTGAGTTTCGACGAGTTGGACCACAGCAAGAGCCTGGTCAGCGACAGCTTCAAGCCACGCCCCTTGCTGATCGGCAACCCTTACGAAACCAAGCAGAAGGCACTGATCGACTTCAGCCTGATCAAGCCCAAGAAGGCCGACGGCGCCGAAGTGGTGGCCAAATAAGCCAGGGTCTTGTAACAGAAAGATAACAATCATTCTCGTTTGAGCCTAAAGTTCCGCAACTCCTTTCGTCTTTGAACCAAGCCCTCCCTGCCTGGGGAGGTTTCGAAGACGACAAGGAGTCAGCAGCGATGTTCGCGCCCTTCACCCGTTCCATGACCTTCACCCTCGGCCTGTTCAGCCTGGCGCTGAGCCCGGATCTACTGGCCGCCACCGACCCCGACACAGCCCTGGAACTGAGCGCGACCACCATCAGCGCCGACGGCCTGGGCGCGACCACTGAGCATACCGGGGCCTACACCACCGGTTCGATGAGCACCGCCACGCGGCTGAACCTCTCCGTCAAGGAAACCCCGCAATCGATTTCGGTGGTCACACGCCAGCAGATGGACGACTTCAATCTCAATACCCTGACGGATGTGTTGCGCCAGACCACGGGTGTCAACGTCCAGCATTACGACTCCGACCGTGTCTACTATTCCGCCCGAGGCTATGGCATCAACAACTTCCAGGTTGACGGGATGCTCAACACGTTCGGCTTCATGAAGACCGACGCCGATACCATCATCTACGACCGCATCGAAGTGGTGCGCGGCGCGACGGGCCTGACCACGGGCGCAGGCGACCCATCGGCCACCGTCAACATGGTGCGCAAGCGCCCTACCGCCCAGTGGCAGGCTAAGACCGGCATCAGTGGCGCCAGCCATGACAACTACTACAGCTACGTCGACGTGGGCGGCCCGCTGGCGTTCGACGGCAAGTTGCGCGGGCGCAGCGTACTGGCCTACCGCGACAGTCGGTCCTTTCGTGACAACTATGGGCTGCAGCGGGCAGTGGGCTACGGCATTCTGGAGGCTGACCTTTCCGACGATACCGTGCTGGCCGCAGGCTTTGATTACCAAAACAAACAGGTACAAGGCACCTCCTGGGGCACAGTGCCCTACTGGAACAGCCAGGGCGGCAAGGCCAGGCTGCCCCGCTCCACCAATATGGCGGCGCACTGGAGCTCCTGGCCGCTGACCGACAAGACCACCTTTGCCACCCTCGACCATCGGCTCGGCGGCGACTGGCACTTGAAGGCCGCCTACACCCATCGCCAGAGCGACACCGACGGCAAGGTGTATTACGGCGGCGACGGTTTCCCCAACCCCGACCGCAGCGGCATGACGGCCTGGGCCAGCCATATGCGCGGCACCTCGCGCATGGAGGCCATCGACCTCAACCTGGCCGGCAGCTACACGCTGCTGGGCCGCGAACACGCGCTGATGATGGGCTATGGCGAAGCCGCGCAACGGGATGTCTCGCCCTTTATGCGCAGCGACCTGCCAGCCAGCTACTACCCCATCCAGGACTGGAAGCACATGGGCGGCATCGGCAAGTTCACCGACCACGTGACCGACCTGAAAGGTGAGCACAGCAAGAAGCAACAAAAAGCCGGCTACCTGGCCACGCGGCTGAGCCTCACGGACCGCTTGCACGCCGTGCTGGGCAGCCGTTACGGTAGTTGGGAGCTGGAAAGCGCAGAGCCCAAATACGACGCCAACGACCAACTGACCGCTTCGGGCAAAACCAGCCAGACCCACAATGATATGTGGACGCCCTACGCCGGCCTGCTCTACGACATCACGCCGCAGTACACCGTCTACGCCAGCTATACCGACATCTTCAAACCCCAGAGCAACCGTGATGCCAACAAGAAGTACCTGGAGCCGGTGGTCGGCAGTAACTACGAAGTGGGCCTCAAGGGCAGCGTACTGAACGAGCGCTTGAACCTGGCCGCTGCGTACTTCTGGAGCACCCAGGACAACGTCGCCGAGCGGGATGACTCCGTCCCGCCCAACCCGGTGACGGGCGAGGAGTACTACAAATCTCCGCCGGCAAAGGTAACAAGGTCAACGGCTTTGAGCTGGAAGCCGCCGGGGAAATCACGCCGGACTGGAACCTGGCCGCCGGCTATACCTACACCCATTCAGTCAATGGCTCGGACAACCGCAACAACACCAGCCAACCCTTGAACCTGGTGAAAATCTCCAGCGCCTATCGCCTGCCGGGCTCCTGGCGCAAGCTGACCGTCGGCGGCGCAGTGAACTGGCAGAGCGAGACCTACGACTTCAGCAACCGCCCGACCGGGCAGCGCAACAGCGAAGGTCGGCCGATAACCACCCGGGCGAAAATCACGCAACAGGGCTATACCGTGGTCAACCTGATGTCACGCTACCAGTTCGACGAACAGGTTTCGGCGTCGGTCAACGTGAACAATCTCTTTGATAAGCAATACTACGAGCGCGTTGGTTTTTATAACGGTGTGTATTGGGGCGAGCCGCGTTCCGTCACGTTGGCGCTGGATTGGAAGCTGTAGCCGCGCACATTGAAGTTAACGAAACTGTTAACTTCAACTGCACTTTCAGTTAATTCCCACTTAATAGGATAACGCCATAGTCGCTCCATGATCTGATCACGGAGCGACCGGACACCTATCACTTTTAATGGGAATACCGCAATGAAACTGTCGACCTTGATGCTGGCCAGCCTGATGACCCTGACCTCCGCCGCCGCCTTTGCAGAGGGCGGTGCAGAGCGTTCCAAGGAGTTCTACAACAACTTCAGCTTCATTCAGGAAAAAACCCACGGCAAGGCTGAACAGCAAGTTGCCAGCGCCGATGGCAAATCGGTTAAGTCTGAGACGGTTGATCAGACGCAACCGAACAGCTGAGTTAATACTTACTTAATCCGTAGCACCCTGCGCCATTCTGCTCCGTTGGCGAAGGTTTATTGGGCGCCATTTAATGGCGCCTTTTTTTTGCCGATTATTTATTACAACGGTTTATGCCAGAACAGCATTCGCCCATGGGCGGGATCAAACACTGAGTCGTCAAACCCGAACTTGCGGTATGCCGACTGTGCCAGGGCATTACCTTCCAGCACTTCGAGGGTGATCTTGCAGCAACCACGCTGCCGGGCGATTTCCTCGACCTTTTGCAGCATCTTCTGACTCAGGCCCAAGCCGCGAAATTGCTCCTTCACCACCACATCGTGGACGTTGACCAAGGGCCGGCAGGCGAAGGTCGAGAAGCCTTCAAAGCAATTGACCAACCCCGCTGGCTCCCCCCCGACAAACGCCAGCACGCTGAACGCGTGGGGGCGCTTGGCCAGTTCGGCGGGCAGTTGCTGCAAGAGATCGGCGGGCAGGCTGTGGCCGCCGCCCATCGGATCTTCAGCGTAATGGTTGAGCAGCAGGCCAATGGCGTCGGCGTGCACGGCGTTGGTATAGCTGGCTTGCAGCACCAGGATGTCTGGGGTGTCCATGTCCTTCCTCGATAGCGACAACCAGGGAATCGTTTCCCTTTGAGAGGGGCGATTGTAAGCGTGGAGTCGGCAGTAGATGAAGGAGATAAGCGACAAATAGCTGACAGAAAGTGCGAAGGTTACGCGCATCAAAGCGCGCAATGAGCCCGCAAGCGGCGATTTTTCCTAGGTGGCGAAGCGTTGCAGTTGCATCTCCTGCAGCCGGCTCAGGGTGCGACGGAAAGGAAATTCCAGGTAACCATCGGTGTACAGGTGCTGCAACGGCACACGGGCTTCGATAAAGAGCGGCACCTTGCGGTCGTAGCACTCGTCTACCAAGGCGATAAAGCGACGTACGCTGTCATCGTGCACCGACAACTGCGGCAACTCTCGATCCCCGGCTTCTACGCGTTCGGCGCCGTCTTCAGTGCCACGGGCAATTCGGCCCGGGCGTTTCTGTGCACTAAGGTTGGGGACGTCTCCCAGCAGGATGGCGCCGAAGCGATCACACAACAGCATGAAATCCATGGCGGCCAGGGGCTGCTCGCACAGGTCCGCATAGCGACACCAAAGCACGGTGTCACTGGCCTGCACCGTCATGATGGTGCGGTGCCCTACGTTTACCGCCCCGCTGGTCACGGTTTGGCCTTGGCTCAATTGCTGGAACACCGCCGCCAGTGCCTCGGGTTGATTCACCCAATAGCGCTGCATGCCCACGCCGGGATGCAAGCGATGATCCTCGCCACCGTCCACGGCCACCACCTGCATATGCTGCTTGAGCGCATCGATGCCCGGCAGGAAACGCTCACGGTTGAAGCCATCGGCATACAACTGGTCGGGCGGCTGGTTGGACGTGCACACCATCACCACGCCTTCCTCGAACATCACTTGGAACAGGCGGCCGAGAATGATCGCGTCCCCGATATCGTTCACAAACAGCTCGTCGAAGCACAGTACGCGCACGGCCTGGCTCAGCTCCCGTGCCAACGCCTGCAAGGGGTCCTGGGTGCCCGTGAGCTGGAATAAGCGCTGGTGCACCCACGCCATGAAGTGGTGAAAATGCTGGCGCCGCGCAGGCACGCGCAGGCTTTGGTAGAACTGGTCCATCAGCCAGGTCTTGCCGCGCCCCACCGGCCCCCACAGGTACACGCCGGCAATCGGTGAACGCCCTTGGTGCAAGGCCTCGTGACAGGCTTGCAGGGCTTGGACCGCCCGGCGCTGGGCGTCGTCGGCGACAAAACCCGGCTGGGTGATGGCATGTTGATAAGCGGCGAGGGGCGAGTCGAAAGTCATGTTGGCCAGTATGACTGATAGACCGGATATGTACTCAGCTTGATCTCACATCCCGGCATAGATATCGACGCAACGTTGGTGCGACGCAGGGCCTGTGGCGAGGGAGCTTGCTCCTGTGACGGCCTGCCAACCGACGCCTATCTACCTGGCACCCCACGATCCAACTGTGGGAGCTGGCTTGCCTGCGATGACGGCCTGACAGTCGCCCCATATCTACCTGACACCCCCACGATCCAACTGTGGGAGCGGGCTTGCTCGCGAAGGCGGCCTGACAGTCAACACCGTTGGATTGTGTACATATCCATTTCTGCGGTAACGGCCGCTTAGGGTTCCGCCCTGACGGCGGCTCACTTTGCAAAAGCGGCAAAGTAAGCAAAACGCTCTTGCCCCACCACTCGGCACCTCGCCTAGGCTCGGTGTGCCCGAACGCAGTCTTGAATCCGTGGGCCGCCGCCACGCGCCATCCATGGCGCGGGGCGGCTAACCCGGCGTCCTGCCGGGTTACCCACGAATTCAAGCCTGCGTTCGGCCAGCGTGGTTTAACGGGGCGCCTGAGATCAAGATCACAAGCAGATCAAGAGCAAGAGCGGCTCGCTTCGCATCGTGGTTAGCGTTTGCTGCTACAGCCCAAACAGTTGTATCGGGAGCAAGCGGCGTTGCATTAAAGCTACAGGTCAGTGATTTCCTTGTGGCGCGGCACCAGTGTCTTCATCACGCTCCAGGCCACCAGGTAAGCCAAGGCGCAGATGGCGAACATGATCATGTAGCCGGTATGGATGTCGTTGATGGACTTGTAATAGTCGAACACCCAGCCACCGACCTTGGTCATGAGCACGCCGCCCAAGCCACCGGCCATGCCGCCAATGCCGACCACCGAGGCCACGGTTTTCTGCGGGAACATGTCGGACACGGTGGTGAAAATGTTGCATGACCACGCCTGGTGTGCCGAGGCGCCCACGCCGATCAGCAGCACCGGCACCCAGAAGCTGAGGTAACCCAGCGGCTGCGCCAGCAACACCACCAGCGGGAACAGCGCAATCACCAGCATGGCTTTCATGCGCCCGTCATAGGGCGCATCGCCGCGCGCCATGAAGTAGCTGGGGAACCAGCCGCCGCCAATGCTGCCGACCATGGTCATGCTGTACAGCACCGCCAATGGCATCACGATATCGGCGCCTTTCATGCCGTATTGGGCAGACAGGTAGGTGGGCAGCCAGAACAGGAAAAACCACCACACGCCGTCGGTCATGAACTTACCGAAGGCAAACGCCCAGGTCTGGCGGTAGGTCAACAGTTTGAACCAGGAGACTTTCTTCACAGCGCTGCCCGTCGGCGCCGGGGTGGACGGTTGTACGGTCTGGTCGCTGCGGATGTAGGACAGTTCTTCAGGCGACAGGCGTTTTTGCTGTTCCGGCTTTTCGTACACGGCGGCCCACACGGCTACCCACACAAAACCGAGCATGCCAATGACCATAAACGCCGCCTCCCAACCCCACAGGCCGGCAATCAATGGGACACAGATGGGCGCCAGGATCGCGCCGACATTGGCGCCGGAGTTGAAGATGCCGGTGGCCAGGGAGCGTTCTTTCTTGGGGAAATATTCGGCAGTGGCCTTGATCGCGATCGGGAAGTTACCCGCTTCGCCAATCGCCAACACCGCCCGTGAAAGCATAAAGCCGGCGATCGACACCGGGATCACCGCCAGGCCGATGGCACCACTGACGGCTGCGATACCCTCGCCCATCGGTACCGCAAACGCATGCATGATCGCGCCGGTGGACCAGATACCAATCGCTACCACGTAGGCGGCCTTGGTGCCGATCTTGTCAACGAAGCGCCCGGCAAACAGCATGGAAATGGCGTAGACAAACTGGAACACCGCCGCAATGTTGGCGTAATCGGTGTTGCTCCAGCCAAACTGCGTCGAGAGTTGCGGCGCCAACAGGCTGAGGACCTGGCGGTCGAGGTAATTGACCGTGGTCGCGAAAAACAGCATCGCGCAGATCGTCCAGCGATAGCTGCCGACCGCCTGGCCGACACGAAGGGCACTGATGGGCTCGTTCAGATTCATGGCATCACTTTTTATTTTTGTTAGGTAGGACATATGTAACGTCATATGTCGTCGTACAACTACGAGTTTTATATCGGGGCGCCCACGGAGTGTCAATCGCAAAGGCTGCCGTTTATCTACGATTTATGTGAAATATGAGAATGTCAGAGCTGCTCAGTCATAGGATGACAAACCCTGAGCACCAGGCTGGGCGCTTGGCCGGGTACATCGTCGAGCAAGCCGAAACGTTGCATGCCCAGTTTTTCCAGTACGCGGATCGACGCAGCATGATCCGGCCGCACCAAACCGAACACTTCCGGTAAAGACAGGGTGTCGAACGCCAGCGCCAGGGCATCCCGCCCCAGTTCAGTGGCATACCCCTGCCCCCAGGCCTCGACGGCCAGGCGATAGCCAAGGTTGATGCGCCGCTGCGTCAGATAGTTAAGCGGCGCAATGCCGCCAAACCCGATGATGTGTTCGGGGCTCTCTTTGCGGGCAATCGCCCACCAGCCGTAACCCTGGGATGCCCATTGCTCAAGCCAGTGATCCAATAGCCGTTGTGCCGCATCCAGGTTGGGCAGCGGGCCGGCAGGATTGAACAAGTGGGTCTGTGGATCGCCGAAGATCGCGAACAATCGCTGAACGTCTGCGGCCTGTGGTTGGCGGTAGGTAAGGCGTGAATGGCTGCTTGGCATATGAATGACTTCCCTGTTTTGCCTGACTGACAATGACAACCCCCAGTGGGAGCGCTCGAGCTTTAGCGAGGCCGCGATGGCGATAGCTCAGACAACACAAATGCCAACAGTACCGCCGCCTTCGTCGCCTCGCCGGGGCTCGGCAACTTCCACATCGGTTATGCGCCTGGCACAAACCCCCTGTGGGAGCTGGCTTGCCCGCGAAAGCGGAGTGCCAGGCACTGAATTTTTGACTGAGCTACCGCTTTCGCAGGCAAGCCAGCTCCCACATTTGATCTGTTTTGCCGCTAGTGATGCATAAGCCTCGAAAACCGACGTTTCATCCCATGCGAGAAAAAATACACAAAGCGGTGAATTATTTCGTGTCCACTTGTATCTGAACTGACAGAGCGGTGCCATCGTAGCGATGGCACCTCCCCTGTTCAGCTTTTGAGTGGCCCGCATGAAACTACGTAAAAAACGCGTCAAACCCATCGGATTGAAAGACATCACCATTGTCGACGACAACAAGATGCGCAAGGCGATCACCGCTGCCGCACTTGGCAACGCCATGGAATGGTTCGACTTTGGCGTCTATGGCTTTGTCGCCTATGTGCTGGGCAAGGTGTTCTTCCCTGACGCTTCCCCCAGCGTGCAGATGATCGCAGCGCTGGCCACCTTCTCCGTACCTTTCCTGATTCGCCCGCTGGGCGGCCTGTTCTTCGGCGCATTGGGCGACAAGTACGGACGGCAAAAAGTCCTCGCCGCCACCATCGTAATCATGTCCTTGAGCACCTTTGCCATCGGCTTGATCCCCGGCTATGCCTCCATTGGCATCTGGGCGCCGATCCTGTTGCTGCTGTGCAAAATGGCCCAGGGGTTCTCGGTGGGCGGTGAGTACACCGGCGCGTCGATTTTCGTGGCTGAATACGCCCCGGACCGCAAGCGCGGCTTCCTTGGCAGTTGGCTGGACTTCGGTTCCATCGCCGGTTTCGTCCTCGGCGCGGGTGTAGTGGTGTTGATCTCCACCGTGCTCGGTGAGGCTGAGTTCGAGGCCTGGGGCTGGCGCTTGCCGTTCTTCCTCGCCCTGCCCCTGGGCATCATCGGCCTGTACCTGCGCCATGCGCTGGAAGAGACACCGGCGTTTCAACAGCATGTCGACAAACTCGAACAGGGTGACCGCGAAGGCCTGAGCCACGGCCCGAAAGTCTCGTTCAAGGAAATCGCCACCAAGCACTGGCGCAGCCTGCTGACCTGCATCGGTATCGTCGCGGCTACCAACGTGACCTACTACATGCTGCTCACCTACATGCCCAGCTACCTGTCCCACAACCTGCACTACGCCGAAAACAGCGGCGTGCTGATCATCATCGCAATCATGGTCGGCATGCTGTTCGTGCAGCCGTTCATTGGCTTTGTCAGCGACAAGATCGGCCGCAAGCCGTTCATCATCGCCGGCAGTATTGGCCTGCTGTTCCTGTCGATCCCGGCCTTCATGCTGATCACCAGCGGCAAGACCGGCCTGATCTTCGGCGGCCTGTTGATTCTGGCGGTAGTGCTGAACTTCTTTATCGGCGTGATGGCGTCGACCTTGCCAGCCATGTTCCCCACTCACCTGCGCTACAGCGCCCTGGCCAGTGCCTTCAACGTCTCGGTACTGATCGCCGGTGTCACGCCCACTGCGGTGGCCTGGCTGGTGGAGAGCACCAACAACCTGTACATGCCCGCTTATTACCTGATGGTGTTCGCAGTGGTTGGCCTGATCACGGGCCTGACCATGAAGGAAACCGCCAACAAGCCCCTGCGTGGCGCGGCCCCGGCAGCTTCCGACATGGAAGAAGCCAAGGAGCTGCTGCAGGAGCATCACGACAATATCGAGCAGAAAATCGAAGACATCGACGCCGAGATTGCCGCGCTGCAAACCAAGCGGGAAAACCTGGTACAGCAACACCCGCGCATCAATTAATATCCTGACTGTGCGTGGTCGCGGCCTGCGACCACGCCATTGGAGCGTAAAGCATGGTTTCAAGCGTCACCGCCGCACACAGGTTACTCAGCGCAGACGAGCGCGCCGCCATTGCCGAAATTGAAGCAACCACCAACATCCTCAAGCTGGTCACCCGCCTGACCGGGATGAGGTTCGCCGGCATCGCCAAGTTCACCGACCAGGAATGGGTGGTGTGTTCGGCCTACGACCCGCTGCAAATGGGCATCAACGTCGACGACGTACTCGACCTCGAAACCACCTTGTGCAGTGAGTTCTGCATCAACCCGCACACCCTGTTCATTCCTCAGATCAGCCAGAACGGCCGTTTCGCGGCGCGCCCGGTGGTCAAGCAATACGCCATCGAAAGCTACGCCGGCGCGCCGATCTTCCTGCCCGATGGCCGCCTGTTCGGCGCGCTGTGTGCGCTGGACTCACGGGCCATGTTGTTCGACGACCCGAACCTGCCGGAAACCCTGAGCCTGTTCGCCCGGCTGATTGGCTGCATTTTCTACGCTAATTTGACCCCGGCGGATCACTGACACCCGCCCTGCCCCGCAGGGTCGCCATGTCGCGCTTGGGCGGCACCCCAAACAGCCGGCTGTACTCACGGCTGAATTGCGACGGGCTCTCATACCCGACTTTGAACGCGGCACTGGACACATCCTGGTGCTCGTTCAACATCAACCGACGCGCTTCATTCAAACGCAGCCATTTCTGGTATTGCAGCGGGCTCATCGCGGTCAGTTGCCGGAAGTGATGGTGAAAGGTCGCCGCGCTCATTTGCACCCGCGCTGCCAGCTCTTCCACCCGCAGGGCGGCGTCGAAATTCAACTTCAGCCAGTCGATGGCCTTGGCAATCCGATAGCCCTGGCCGTCTACCGAGCAGATCTGGCGCAATCGGCCGGCCTGGTCGCTTTTCAGTAGCCGGTAATGAATCTCGCGCTGGATCAAGGGCGCGAGTACCGGGATGGCTTCGGGTTCATCCAGCAACGCCACCAGGCGCGCGAATGCGGCCAGCATGCCGTCGGTGACCGTGCCGATCCCCACGCCCTTCATGACCGCACGCTCACGCACCGGCGGCAAGCCACCCTGGGCGATCAGCTCGGCGAGCATGCGCAGGTCCAGCTTGAACGTCAGCCCCAGGCACGGCTGCTCTGGGCTGGCCGCCAGCACCTCGGAATTGGCGGGGATGTCCAGCGATGTCACCAGGAACCGGGACGTGTCGTAGGGGTAGCCCTCGCCGCCGACCCACAACTGCTTCTCGCCCTGGGCCACCAGCACGATGCACGGCTCAACCATGCACACCACCGGCGCAGCGGGTTGCTCACGCCGATAAAAGCCCAGGCCCGGGATCGGCATGGCGTAGTCGCCGGGCGACGGCGTGCGCGAACCAATCGACTGGATCAGCGCGTTCAATGGGGTGGGAGTGGACGTCATGACAGACCCTTTCATTGCTTCATTGCACTTTACTCGCGCAAGCCACGGGCGTCGTCACCTGGCGCTGAAACTCAGAGGATCAGGCAAGTAATCCACTCAAATGCACTACAGAAGCCCTGCCGTCACCCGGAAAATGTGCGGACACTTCACAAGGAACATCCCTATGAAACGCCTCTTGCTCGCCTTGGGTTTGCTGGTGACTTCTCTTTCTTCATTTGGAGCCGATATGTCCAACGGTGCGGATAACTTCTACAGCAGCAACACAGTGACGGCCGAACCTGTCACCTTCAACAATCAATACGGCATGCAGGTCGCCGGCACGCTGTTCGTGCCCAAGCACCTGGCCCCAGGCTCAAAGCGCGCAGCCCTTGTCGTCGGCCACCCGATGGGCGCCGTCAAAGAGCAAAGCGCCAACCTCTACGCCACCAAAATGGCTGAACAGGGTTTCGTGACCCTGTCCCTGGACCTGTCGTTCTGGGGCCAAAGCGCCGGTACGCCGCGCAACGCGGTGTTGCCCGACCTCTACGTGGAAGACTTCAGCGCCGCCGTGGACTTTCTCGGCACTCGCCCACAGGTCGACCGGGAACGCATCGGTGCCATCGGCATTTGTGGCAGCGGCAGTTTCGTGATCAGTGCGGCGAAGATCGATCCGCGTCTCAAGGCAATCGCCACGGTCAGCATGTACGACATGGGCGCGGCCAACCGCAATGGCCTCAAGCACGGCATGACCTTGCAACAGCGCCAGCAGATCCTGCGCCAGGCCGCCAACCAGCGCTATGTAGAATT
Organism: Pseudomonas sp. FJ2-5-13; assembly: GCF_029201605.1. Lineage (NCBI taxonomy): Bacteria > Pseudomonadati > Pseudomonadota > Gammaproteobacteria > Pseudomonadales > Pseudomonadaceae > Pseudomonas > Pseudomonas sp. FJ2-5-13. The sequence continues at coordinate 2,633,746 of NZ_CP104045.1, read as the reverse complement.
CCAGGGCGGTGAGACCCTCTACACCGGTGGCACGCCGCAGAGCCTCACAGGCGATCCGATCGGCGACGAGTTCTACGACTTCTACCGTACCCCGCGCGGCGAAGTCACCCCAGCAGGCGCCTCATCGCAAACCACCACCCGGCCGACGCTGACCAGCAACGTCAAGTTCATGAACTTCTACCCCTTCAACGATATCGAGACGATCTCGCCACGCCCGCTGCTGCTGATTACCGGGGCCGACGCGCATTCCCGTGAATTCAGTGAAGACGCCTACCAACGCGCCGCCGAGCCCAAGCAATTGCTGGTCATCCCCAACGCCGGCCATGTAGACCTTTACGACCGCGTCGAACTGATCCCGTTTGACACGCTCTCCACCTTCTTCCAGAGCCACTTGCAGTGAGGTCCGTTACCCCTCAACCGCAACGCTGGGGCGCGGTGCTGGCGATGTCGCTGGCGGCGTTTGCCTTGGTCGCCTCCGAGTTCATGCCGGTCAGCCTGCTGACACCGCTGGCCGCTGACTTGCAGATCACTGAAGGCCAGGCCGGCCAGGGCATTTCCGTGTCCGGGGTGTTTGCCCTGCTCACCAGCCTGGTGATCGCGGCGGTTGCCGCGCGGATGGATCGCAAGCGCCTGCTGATGGCCTTGACGCTGCTGATGATCGTCTCGGGCAGCGTGGTGGCGTTCGCACCGAATTACGCGGTGTTCATGCTCGGTCGCGCGTTGATTGGCGTGGCAATTGGCGGCTTCTGGTCGCTGTCGGCGGCCACGGCAATGCGCCTGGTCGAGCCCGCCCAAGTGCCACGGGCTTTGGCCATCGTCAACGGAGGCAACGCCCTGGCGACGGTGATTGCGGCGCCGCTGGGCAGCTTTCTCGGCGGCCTGATTGGCTGGCGCGGCGCATTTTTTTGCGTGGTGCCGGTGGCCGTGATTGCGCTGGCCTGGCTGTGGCTGAGCCTGCCGGCGCTCAAGCACAGCGGCGCGGCGAACACCGGCAATGCACTGCGCCTGCTGAGAAACCCCAAGGTGGCCTTGGGCATGTGCGCTGTCAGCCTGTTTTTCATGGGCCAGTTCATGCTGTTCACTTACCTGCGGCCGTTCCTGGAAGGCGTGACCCGGGTCGAGGTGTCCACCCTGTCGTTGATGCTGCTGGTGCTCGGCCTGGCCGGTCTGGCGGGTACGGTGTTGATTGAGCACTTGCTCAAGCGCCACCTCTACCCGACGCTGATTGCCATCCCGTTGATCATGGCCGGCATCGCCCTTGCGCTGGTGGCGTTCGGCGGTTCAGCGATTGCCACCACTGTGCTGCTGGGCTGCTGGGGCCTGGTGGCCACTGCTGCGCCTGTGGGCTGGTGGACATGGCTGGCCCGCGCCTTGCCCGACGACGCCGAGGCCGGCGGGGGATTGATGGTCGCCATCATCCAGCTGGCGATTGCCGCCGGCGCCACCGTCGGTGGTGTGGCATTCGACTTGAGCGGCTACCGGGCCACCTTCGAGCTGAGCGCCGCCTTGCTGGTAGTCGCCACGCTGCTGGCTTACCTGGCATCGCGCCGCCCTGCTCATGCGCGCATGGCGAGCGGCACTACTTGAAAAAATGACTCGGCGTTTTGCCAAACTGTTTCTTGAACATGCTGGTAAAAGCGCTGGGGCTTTCATAGCCCAATTCAAACGCCACATCGATGATCTTCTGCCCCACCGCAATGCGCTCCAGCGCCAGCAATAGCCGCGCTTGCTGGCGCCACTGGCCGAAGGTCATGCCGGTTTCCTTGCGGAACAGGCGCTGGATGGTGGTTTGGTCCAACCCCAACCGCGCACTCCAGTCGGCGACGGTGGAGGCATCACTCGGCTCGTCCTGCAACGCCAGGCAGATCGGGCTCAGGCGTGGGTCGGCAGGCTGGGGCAAAGACAGCGGCAAGGCCGGCAGGATGGCCAGTTCATCGAGGATGAGGTGCATGATCCGCGCGTCGCGTGAATCCTCGGCATACGGCGGTTTCAAGCTCACCGAGGCCTTGATCAGTTCACTCAGCAGCGGCGAGACCGTCACCGTCTTGGGCTCGGCCGGCAGGTTGGGGAAGCTGTCCGGGCGCACGAACACGCTGCGCATCTGCAGCGTACCCACGCAGCGCAGCGAGTGAACTTGACCGCAAGGCATCCAAAAGCCACGATTGGGCGGCACCGTCCATTGCCTCAGGGCCGAGTACACCACCATCACACCGCCAATGGCGTACAGCAGTTGGTGCTTGTTGTGGCTGTGTTCGGGGATCACCCAGTTTTCGGGGTAATCGGTGGCCGAGCTGATGACGGCCCAGTCGCCCTCATCGATTTCTCGCAGAAATTTATCCAGTGATTTGATCATTTCGCCCTTTTTGCGATGGTTTCTGCCCGAATTGCGCGAGACAGGCATTGGCGCCGAATCTAGCATAAACGCCGAGTCCAGATGGAGTGGCGGTTCACATCACCGCCGCCCGCCTCCACGCCTGTTAGCTGCCTTGTACGGAATGCCCGCATGTCCACAGTCACAGCGTCACCCGCCGCACCTTCGACCAGCCCGCAAGTAAGCCCCTTAGTCATGCGCGTCCTGGGCGCCTGTGCCCTGGCGCACCTGATCAATGACTTGATCCAGGCGGTGCTGCCGTCGATCTACCCGATGCTCAAGGCCAACTACGGCCTGAGCTTTACCCAGGTCGGCCTGATCACCCTGACCTTCCAGTTGACCGCCTCGCTGTTGCAACCGTGGATCGGCTACCACACCGACCGCCACCCCAAACCCTGGCTATTGCCGGCGGGCATGGTGTGCACCTTGGTCGGCATCTTGATGCTGGCCTTTGTCGGCAACTTCCCGGCGATATTGCTCGCGGCGGCGCTGGTGGGCGTGGGCTCATCGACCTTCCACCCGGAAACCTCCCGCGTCGCACGCCTGGCCTCCGGTGGGCGCTACGGCCTGGCGCAATCGACCTTCCAGGTCGGCGGCAACACCGGCAGCGCCTTCGGCCCATTGCTGGCGGCGGCGATCATCATTCCCTACGGCCAAAGCCACATTGCCTGGTTCGGCCTGTTCGCGGTGTTCGCCATCCTGGTGCTGTACGGTTTGAGCCGCTGGTACCGCCACCACCTCAACCTGTTCAAGCTCAAGCAAGGCAGCCAGGCGACCCACGGCTTGTCCAAAGGCCGCGTGACCTTCGCCCTGGTGGTATTGGCCGTGCTGGTGTTCTCCAAATACTGGTACATGACCAGCCTGACCAGCTACTTCACGTTCTACCTGATCGAGAAATTCCAGCTGTCGGTAGCCAGCTCGCAGATGTACCTGTTCCTGTTCCTCGGCGCAGTGGCCGTGGGCACCTTTGCCGGTGGCCCGATCGGCGACAAGATCGGCCGCAAAAAGGTTATCTGGTTCTCCATCCTCGGCGCCGCACCGTTCACCCTGGCCCTACCCTACGTCGACCTGTTCTGGACCGCCGTACTCAGCGTGGTCATCGGCTTTATCATCGCCTCGGCGTTCTCGGCCATCGTGGTGTTTGCCCAGGAGTTGGTGCCGGGCAATGTGGGCATGATCGCCGGGATATTCTTCGGTTTGATGTTCGGCTTCAGTGGGATCGGCGCGGCGCTGCTCGGGATGCTCGCTGATCATCACGGCATCGAGTACGTGTACAAATTGTGCTCGTTCCTGCCGTTGGTGGGCATCCTCACGGTACTGTTGCCGTCGACCAAAGGCGTTTGATCGGTTGCGGGGCCCAAATAGGTATCGACACAACTCTGTAGCGCTCAACGGTAACCACGATGCGAAGCGAGCCGCTCTTGATCTTGATCTGCTTTTGATCTCAGGCGCCCCGTTAAACCACGCTGGCCGGAATTCGACAGGGATTTGGGGGCTAAACCGGCAGGGATGCCGGTTTAGCCGCCCCGCGCCATGGATGGCGCGTGGCGGCGGCCCCCCAAATCACTGGCGGATTACGGGCACACCGAGCCTAAGCGAGGTGCCGAGTGGTGGGGCAAGAGCGTTTTGCTTACTTTTGCGCTTTTCAAAAGTGAGCCGCCGTCAGGGCGGAACCCTAAGCGGCCGCTACCGCAGCAATGGATATGTACACAATCCAACTGTGTCGCCTGTCAGGCCGCCTTCGCGAGCAAGCCCGCTCCCACATTTGGATCGTCGTGTGTCAGGTAGATCAGCGTCGGCTGGCAGGTCGTCAAGGGAGCAACAAGCCTCACTTCATGGCCCGACGAGAAAACCCATTAACCACGATATAAAGCAACGGCCCTACCGACACAAACACTGCCGTCAGTAGAAAATACGGCAACACTGAGGCCATCGACCGCCCTCGCCCACGCGCATCCCGGTACATCCACACACACGCCAGCACCGCCATCAGATACAGGTCAATCACCACCTGGGCCGTATCCGGCCTGGACATCAGTTCCCATCCAAACGCCAGCAGTGATTGCTCAGCCGTGAGCATGGTCGCCACGGTATAGACGGTAAATCCCAGCAAGGCCGCCAGGGCGATATAAGGTTTTTGCATGGTCTCTTCCTTGAAGCGCAACGTTAATCAGCGCGGCCACCTTAGCGATAAGAGGCTGCCGCTGGCAATCATGCTGACGTTGTTCTCAAGATCTCCTGCGCGCCGCCTACGCGAGTATGCCGCGCTGGTTTTGTGAAATATCTGTACGTAGACTGCCGCCATACCCCCACTTGAAGGCGGCGAAAAAAACGTGATGCAAGTTACTGAAGTCTCCATTGCCCAATTGCGCGCTGCGCTTGAAGCCGGCCAGACCACGGCGGTTGAACTGGTCCAGGCGTACCTGGCGCGAATCGACGCTTACGATGGCCCGCAGACGGCCACTGCGCTGAACGCCGTGGTGGTACGCAATCCCGAGGCGCTGAAAGAAGCCCAGGCCTCCGATGCGCGCCGCGCCAAGGGGCAAATCCTGGGGCCGCTGGATGGCATTCCCTACACCGCCAAGGACAGTTACCTGGTCAAGGGGCTGACGGCAGCATCCGGCAGCCCGGCGTTTGCCAAGCTGGTGGCCCAGCGTGATGCCTTCACCATTGAACGCCTGCGGGCCGGCGGCGCCATCTGCCTGGGCAAGACCAACATGCCGCCGATGGCTAATGGCGGCATGCAACGTGGCGTGTATGGCCGCGCCGAAAGCCCCTACAACGCCGACTACCTCACCGCGCCGTTCGCGTCGGGCTCCTCCAACGGTGCCGGCACCGCCACCGCCGCCAGCTTTGCCGCGTTCGGGCTCGCTGAAGAAACCTGGTCCAGCGGTCGCGGCCCGGCCTCCAACAATGGCCTGTGTGCCTACACGCCTTCACGCGGGGTGATTTCGGTGCGCGGCAACTGGCCGCTGACCCCGACCATGGACGTGGTGGTGCCCTACGCCCGCACCATGGCCGACCTGCTGGAAGTACTCGACGTCGTGGTGGCCGAAGACCCGGACACCCGTGGCGACCTGTGGCGCCTGCAACCCTGGGTGCCGATCCCCAGCGTCACCTCGGTGCGCCCAGCGTCCTACCCGGCCCTGGCAGCCGGCAGCGAAAGCCTGGCCGGCAAGCGCTTTGGCGTGCCGCGTATGTACATCAACGCCGACCCGGAGGCTGGCACCAGCGAAAAACCCGGTATCGGCGGCCCGACCGGGCAAAAGATCCACACCCGTGCCACGGTGATCGAACTGTGGCAAGCCGCACGCCAGGCACTGGAAGCCGCCGGTGCCGAAGTGATCGAAGTGGATTTCCCGTTGGTGTCCAACTGCGAAGGCGACCGCCCTGGTGCACCGACGGTGTTTACCCGTGGCCTGGTTTCCAAGGAATTTCTCCACGACGAGTTGTGGGAATTGTCGGCCTGGGCCTTCGATGACTTTCTGCGCGCCAACGGCGACCCGCACCTGAACCGCCTGGCCGATGTGGACGGGCCGAAGATATTCCCCCACGACCCCGGCACCCTGCCCAACCGTGAAGACGACCTGGCCGCCGGCATGGACGAATACGTGCGCATGGCCCAACGCGGCATCACCCCATGGGACCAGATCAGCACCGTGCCCGATGGCCTGCGCGGCCTGGAACAAACCCGGCGCCTGGACCTGGAAGACTGGATGAACTCCCTTGGGCTCGACGCCGTGCTGTTCCCTACCGTGGCCGATGTAGGCCCGGCGGATGCCGATGTGAACGAAGCGTCTGCCGATATCGCCTGGAGCAACGGCGTATGGGTCGCCAACGGCAACCTCGCCATCCGCCACCTGGGCGTGCCCACCGTCACCGTGCCAATGGGCGTGATGGCAGACATCGGCATGCCAGTGGGGCTGACCTTCGCCGGGCGCGCCTATGACGATTCGGCGCTGTTGCGCTTCGCCTCGGCGTTCGAAGCCACCGGCAGCAAACGCATGATCCCGCCGCGTACGCCACCGCTGGCAGCCCGCTAAACGCGGTCAACCTGTGGCTGGCTTGCCTTAATGCCAGTCAGTTAAGGCTTTTTTGTAGGAGCGAGCTTGCTCGCGAAAAACTCACTGGCGCCGCGTTCATTCAGCAAACACGGGTTATCGTTGACGTTTTTCGCGAGCAAGCTCGCTCCTACAGAATTGGCCGCAGCGCCGACTCCATGTGGGAGCTGGCTTGCCTGCGATGGCGGCCGTTCAATCGACAGCGACATCGAATGTGCCACCCACAGGTAACCACGATGCGAAGCGAGCCGCCCTTGATCTTGATCTGCTCTTGATCTCAGGCGCCCCGTTAAACCACGCTGGCCGGAATTCGACAGGGATTTGGGGGGTAAACCGGCAGGGATGCCGGTTTAGCCGCCCCGCGCCATGGATGGCGCGTGGCGGCGGCCCCCCAAATCACTGGCGGATTACGGGCACACCGAGCCTAAGCGAGGTGCCGAGTGGTGGGGCAAGAGCGTTTTGCTTACTTTGCCGCTTTTGCAAAGTGAGCCGCCGTCAGGGCGGAACCCTAAGTAGCCGTTACCGCAGGAATGGATATGTACTCGGTATTACGGTGTCGACTGTGAGGCCGTCTTCGCGAGCAAGCCCGCTCCCACAGTTGGATCGTGGGGTGTCAGGTAGATGGGCGTCGCCTGACTGGCCGCCATCGCAGGCAAGCCAGCTCCCACACTTTGCCCCTATTTCAAATCAAACCCTGTGGCCGGGTGTTCGCTCACCACGCCACCACCTTGCGCACTTTCACCAGCGCCTCACGCAACGCCGCCATCGGCACCGACCCCAGAGCCAGGCGCAGCGCGTGGGGCACCTGGGCCGAAACCGCGAACGGTTCAGCGGTTGAAACAGAGATGCCCGCACGCTGCAAGGTCATGGCGACCTGATCGGCGCGGGCATCTTCGGCCAACGGCAGCCACAGAAAGTAGGAGGATGGGTGGCTGATCGTCCTCACGCCGGTCAGCACCTGCGCCGCCAATGCCTGGCGGGCCTGGGCATCCGCGCGCTTTTGCGCCTCCAGTTGCGCCACCGTACCGTCTTCGAGCCAGCCCACCGCTATCGCACTCATCACCCCCGGCACGTTCCAGGTGGTGGCCATGATCGTGCGCTCCAGGCCGTTTACCCAAGCCATAGGCGCAGCGATAAAGCCCACGCGCAACCCGGTGGCAACACTCTTGGACAGCCCGCCGATGTACACCGTGCGCTCCGGTGCAAGAGTCGCCAAAGGTGGCGGTGCGTCTTCGGCGAGAAACGCATAGGCACCATCTTCGATGATCATCAAGTTGTGCTGCCGGGCGATTGCCACCAAACGCTCGCGCTGCGCCAGGCTCATCACCCAGCCCAGCGGGTTATGCAGGGTCGGCATGCTGTACACCGCTCGCACCGGGCGCTGGCGACACAGGCTGTGCAGGTGGTCCAGGTCCGGGCCGCAGGGAGTGACCGGGACGGCGACGAGTTCCAGATGCAGGGTTTCGGCCAGCACCTTGAAACCCGAATAGGTCAGCGCATCCACCGCGACCACATCCCCAGGCTTGAGCAAGGTCATCATGCTCACCGCCAGGCCATGCTGGGCGCCGCTGACCACCAGCACCTGCTCGGCGGGCACCTTCAGCCCTCGGTTCAACAAATGCCGGGCCACGGCAGCACGCTCGTGCACGCGACCGGCATGGGGCTGGTAACGCAGCAGCGCCTCCAGATCGCCAGACAGGGCAAGTTGGCGCAACGCCGTGCGCAACAGCTCGGCCTGGCCGGGCAAGGACGGATAGTTGAAATTCAGGTCGAGCAAACCCGCCGCAACCGTCATCTGCCCGCTGCCCTGCCCCGGCGGTAAGGCAATCTCACGCACGAAGGTGCCGCGCCCGGTCTCGCCACTGACCAGGCCCATGGCTTCCAGCTCGCTGTACACCCGGCTGGCAGTGACCAGCGCCAGGCCATGCTCGGCGGCCAATTGTCGATGGGTGGGCAACCGCGTGCCGGGCAGCAGTTGGCCGCTGCGGATGGCCTCGGCGAAGGTATCGACCAGCGACTTGTAGCGAGCACGGGGCATAAGGATGTATCCATGACAATTTTTTGATTGTCTTAATCTTCAATCCTAGGATGCCCAGCACGCAACTGCCTTTTCAGGACGCCCCCATGGAACGCACTTCTCGCCTCGGCACTCTGGACAACAGCACCCAGGGTTGGATCAACGGTTTTATCGGCGTGGTGATTTTCAGCGGCTCGCTGCCGGCCACGCGCCTGGCGGTGATGGAATTCGACCCAGTGTTCCTGACCATGATCCGCGCCACCCTCGCAGCGCTACTGGGGCTGTGCCTGCTGTGGCTATTCAAGCAAAAACGCCCCACGCGCCAGCAATGGGCACCGCTGGTCATCGTCGCGCTTGGCGTGGTGATCGGCTTTCCACTGCTGACGGCCCTGGCCTTGCAGTACGTGACCTCGGCCCACTCCATCGTCTTTATTGGCCTGCTGCCGCTGGCCACGGCGGTGTTCGGCGTGCTGCGCGGCGGTGAGCGGCCGCGGCCGGTGTTCTGGTTGTTTTCGATCCTGGGCAGCCTGTTGGTGATGGGTTACGCCGTTGCCCAAGGCTTGAGCGCCGCACCCGCGGGCGATGTGCTGATGCTGTTGGCGGTGCTGGTGTGCGGGCTGGGGTATGCCGAAGGCGCCAAGCTGTCGCGCAGCCTGGGCGGCTGGCAGGTGATCTGCTGGGCGCTGGTGGTGTCGCTGCCGGTGGTGGCGCCCTTGAGCCTGTTGCTGGCACCTGCCACCCTCAGCGGAATCAGCCTGCCGGCGTGGTTGAGCCTGGGCTACGTGGCGTTGTTCAGCATGTTGATCGGCTTTGTGTTCTGGTACCGCGGCCTGGCCCAGGGTGGGATTGCCGCGGTCGGCCAGTTGCAGTTGCTGCAACCGTTCTTCGGCCTGGCGCTGGCGGCGGGCTTGCTGCATGAACAGGTCAGCCTGGGCATGGTGCTGGTGACGGTGGCGGTGATCGGCTGCGTGGCCGGGGCGAAGAAGTTTGCTCGCTAACCCCTGGCCTGCTAAATAGAAGCGTCGCCCCAAAAAACAATAAGGACTCTGCATGCACAGCGCTTCTCTCCAAGACACCACGGCGCCGGAAGGCATCTGCTACGGCTGCGGCAGCAGCAACCCCCATGGCCTGCACATCAAGAGCCGTTGGGATGACGATGGCGTGCACGTCATTGCAGAGCATCAACCCGAGGCTAAATACAGCGGCTGGCCAGACCTGGTCTACGGTGGCCTGATCGCCATGCTGGTGGACTGCCACTCCAACTGGACCGCCATGGCCTACCACTACCGCGCCGAACAGCGTGAACCCGGCAGCCTGCCGCGCATCGATTGCGTCACCGGCAACCTGGGGATCAAATTCATCAAGCCCACGCCGATGGGTGTACCCCTGGTCCTGCGCGCTCGGGTCGAAGGCGAAGTCGGGCGCAAAAGCCGTGTGGTCTGCGAAGTGTATGCAGGCAGCGTGCTCACCGCCGTCGGCGACTCGGTGTTCGTGCGCGTTGATACCGGGCAACTGGCCGCTGCCGCCCATGGTCGCGAGGTTTGACCCGGCGCCATAGTGACAACCATGATCAGACACCCTGCATAAGGAGCACTCGAAGATGGCCTGTGAGATTTGTCTGGGGCTGAGCGCGCAATTCACCGAGAGCTATAAACTAACCTGGCTGGACTTCGGCCTGCAGATCACCTGCGTGCCTAACGCAGAAATCAGCCAGCAGGAACAGGATCTCTATCGGTTCTTTTTCGAAAGCGGCCTGGTGTGGAAAGTCGACCACGTGGATGCCTATGGCGATTACTGGCTGTGCGTGCAACATGGCGAACACAGTTATGAAACGCTTGCACCCGTTGCGGGCAGTTTCACAAAAGTCCCCTGTGACCCACCCTATCCAGTGGCTACACACCCACCACTTCGCGCAACCACCCCTTGAACGCCACCATCGCTGACGTCTCAGCCCGCGACTGCAAGCGCGTCAGCCAATAGCTGCCCGTCGTGATCCCCACCTCGAACGGCTGGCGGATCACATCGCTCTCCAATTGCCGCGAGAACATCAAGGCTGGCGCCAGTGCTACGCCAGCCCCTTGCAGCGCGGCCTCCATCATCGCCAGCGAGGAGTCGAACACCACGCTGCGCGGCACCCGGGTATCGCTGGGCAAACCGGCGGCCTGGAACCACAGGTTCCACTCATCGGCACGGTAGGAACGTAGCAAGGCGTGCTTCAACACGTCAGCCGGGCTGCGCAGTTGTTCGGCAAGCTGCGGCACACACAACACCGTCAACGGCGCCTCAAGCAAAGGGCAGGCATCGGTGCCGTGCCAGGCGCCGGCGCCAAAGCGGATGGCATAATCCAGGCCCTCGGCGGCGACATCCACGCGGTTGTTGTGGGTGGACAAGCGCAAGTCGATCAACGGGTAGCGGCTATGAAAATCCGCCAGGCGCGGCAACAACCAGCCCACCGCAAAGGTACCGACCGCCCCCACGGTCAATACTTCACGGTAATGCCCGCCTTCAAACTGATCCAAGGTCAGAGCAATACGGTCGAAGGCCTCACGCAGCACGGGCAGCAGGGATTCGCCTTCGCTGGTGAGCATCAAGCCCCGTGGAAGGCGCTTGAACAGCGTGACGTTGAGTTGCGCTTCGAGGCTTTTGACCTGATGACTGACCGCCGCTTGGGTCACGCATAACTCGATGGCCGCACGGGTAAAGCTCAAATGACGCGCCGACGCTTCGAAGGCGCGCAAGGCATTGAGCGGCAGGTGGGAACGCAACATGGCTTGGCCCAAATTTTTCTAATGGCTGGTGCGAGATATCATCGTTTGCCCGCTACGGGAAATCCACCTACATTTGCCACGCCTGCGCAGGCTCCGATCGTCATTGCCTTTACTTACATGGAAGCGAAGCATGAAACACACCCTGAAAAAATATGCGATCTCAGCCTTATTGCTTGGGGCCGGCAGCTGCATGGCCGCCACCGATATGCGCCAGGTCGTGGACAGCCACGTCACCCCTCTGATGAAACAGCAAGGCATCGCCGGCCTGACGGTCGCGGTCGTCCAACACGGCAAGGTGCAATACTTTAATTACGGCGTCGCCGCCAAGGACACTCAGGCACCCGTCACCGAAAACACCCTGTTCGAAATCGGCTCAGTGAGCAAAACCTTCAACGCCACCCTCGGCGGGTATGCTCAGGCTATCGGCAAGCTCAAGCTGTCGGACATGACCAGCCAACACCTGCCGGTGCTGGCTGGCAGCGCGTTCGATCGCATCAGCCTGCTGCAACTGGCGACCTATACCCCCGGCGGCCTGACGCTGCAGTTTCCGGATGCCGCCGACAGCGCCACCACCATGATGGATTATTTCCAGCATTGGAAACCCACTTATGCGCCGGGGGAACAACGCCTGTATTCCAACCCCAGCATTGGCCTGTTCGGTTACGTGACAGCAAAAAGCCTGGGCCTGCCGTTCACCGTCGCCATGGAAAAAACCCTGCTGCCAAAGCTGGGCTTGACCAACACCTACACGCGCGTGCCTGCCGAAAAGGCCAGCCAATACGCCCAGGGCTATGACAGCCAGCAGAAACCGGTTCGCGTCAACCCCGGCGCCTTGGACTTCGAAGCCTACGGCCTCAAAAGCAGCAGCCAGGACCTGGCCCGCTACGTGATCGCGAACATGCACCCGCAAACCCTGGAGCAACCAGTGCAGCAGGCCATTGCCACCACTCACGCCGGCTACTACACCGTCAACGGCATGACCCAGGGCCTGGGCTGGGAACGCTACCCCTACCCCGTCGCGCTGCAAGCGTTGCTTGAGGGCAACTCCACACCGATGGCGATGGAGCCGCACAAGGTTAACTGGCTCAAACCCGCCCAGGCGCAGCCTGCCAACGTGCTCTACAACAAAACCGGCTCCACCGGCGGTTTTGGCGCCTATGTGGCGTTTGTGCCAAGCAAGGACATGGGTGTAGTGATCCTGGCGAACAAGAACTACCCGAATGCCGAGCGGGTAAAGTTGGCTTATGAAATTTTGAGCACGATGGATCAATAAACCACGAAAGGGTCTCCGACTGTCGCGGCCACCCCTGACCGCGACGTTCAGTGACTGGAGCGACACACGGGAGGGGGTGACCTGAGTAGCGTTGCGTAATAATTGTCATCGGGCTCAGGTTGGAAATGAATGCTGCGTAAAAACCCCTTTAATGCGTGAATGCTGACAGTGCTGTTTCGCCGCTTTATAGCGTCTGCAAAGCGCAATAGCTGCCCATAGGTTTGCTCCATCAACGCCAGGGCAGCGTCAAATACGCCTGCGTCTCCATATTCTCGAATAATCTGTTTTTTTTGATCTGAAGTGAGCGCGCCCTTGACCAGTGCCTTGCCCGCCAAGATCATCAGGAACGACTTTGGCCCACCCTCCAAATCCATGGCGAATCCTTTTTTTTCAAAGTGCGGAATATGATTGATATCGCAATAGTCGTTGACGTAACGATAATAGATGCCCATCAACAGCAGCATCCGTTCAAGCAGAACATAGGTCTGCGCGTCCAACGGTTTCAGACATTGGCAAGCCTTTAACAGAAACACAAAAAAACAGCCGGTATTAGCCTGTGCAATACAGCCATAGTCTTCCAAGGTGGGCAATGTGTCACCTGCACTTGCTTTGGCGTCGAGGTATTGCCCAACATGCAGTCGTTCAAGGCTTTCCATACCCGCCCGCACAACATTCAAGTCATTGAGCTTGGCCAGGAGCTGAAGACCTTCCAGGTACCCATACATCCCCGACAACAGAGCAACCTCCGTACCGTATTGCTTCCATACCGTTGGAACACCACGGCGCACCGTATCACCATCCAGTAAATCGTCATGAATCAATGAGGAAAGATTCATCTTTTCGATGGCCGCGCAGAGGGTGTGAGTCTGGACAGAAGGCAAGCCGTACAACACCGAGAGTGCCCACATGAGTTCTGTTCTTACGGCTTTACCGGGGAAACGCTCTTGATAAGCAAAAGGCTCAGACCACTGGGCTCTGGCGTTTAAGTACCAAGTGTCATCGAATGACGAGCAGAAAGGGTTCATCTCATAGGCCTCGTTGTTGACCGCGTGAGCGCCTCAACACTCACTGTCTTCTACGTTCTTCACGCGTAAAGACCTTCAACATCCGCAGGCCACCGCTTTACGTGATCATCATTCACATGATGGAAAGGTTAGCCATTTTTCAGATAGGCACAAGGAGACAACATTTTACCGCTCGCAATAACTCAGTTTATTTATTCATAATGCGCAGCACATTGATTCCAAACCCATATTGAAAGCGCACCAGACGCTACAACACTGAGTGCTATAACTTGTCTTGCATACTTATCGACGCACTCTAACGTTACAGGTTACATCGTATGTCAGCGCGATCAGGCTCGCGGGGAAGAACCTCGCCCTCTTCACCACGCCTTGATGTCCAACAGCCCATCGGCCCCTTTCATTTACCCCGATGGCTTGAGACGGGGACTTATCCTTTGAGCCCCTTTGCGCAAGAGGCTCAGCAGCACACACGCCAATGGCTCAAGAATATGGGGCTGGAACAAACATCCCGCGCAACCCATCAATTGGACATCTACATTCCCGGTTTGTATGCCGGTTATATGTGGAGTGACGCGCCACTTGAGTTATTACTCATTCTGTCTGATCTGGTGGGATGGTTCAGTTGCCAGGACGATCTCGCCGACGAAGACTGCAATGACCCCGAAGCCCTCGAACGCCTGATTCGAGGTGTCTACGCAAGAGCGTTCACGCGCGCGAGCACACCCCGAGAACCGTTGGCCAATGCACTCACAGACATCATGCGACGCGCGTCACGCTTGATGCCCTCGCTCTGGCAGCAGCGAGTGGCCGAGCAATACTTGACCTACCTGGTTCCTTGCACCACCGCGCTGATGCATCGCCTTCATAACACGCAGCCGGGCGTAGAAGGTTATGAGGCTCTGTGGCAAAACGCCGGCGGTTTTCAAGTCTGTCTGGAATTCACCTACCTGGTGCAGAACATTCAATTATCGTCCTCGCTTTACTACAGCCCCCCCTGGCAAGACCTGCGAAACCTGGCCTTGAAACTCTTCAAGGCAGTTAACGATTTGTTGTCTTTTCAGATCATGGAAAACCCTGATGAAGACATCTACAACCTACTGACTCACCTCAGGCACACCCAGGGCCAATCGGCGCTGCAGGCCGCAGCCGAGGTGTCACAGCGGATTGAACAATGGGCGAAAAGCTTCGCAATGACGCAAGCCGAGTTGCCCAAACGCCTGGATGCGCTGGGCTATGACACGCGTACTCAAGAACAGGCAATGACCTGTGCTCAAGCCCTACATAACCAATGGCGCGGCAACATTGCCTGGCATCTGGCCGTACCGCGGTATCGGGAACTGCGCTTCAAGGGTCAATAACCGGCTGCGCTTACATCCCCAGCCACGGCATCGCCGCGCGCATGGAGCAAGCCCACGTGCGCGTTTGTCCTGCGGTGTTTGAGGTTCGGTGGCCTCTAGGTACAATCACCGCCCTCTCCCACTCCCCCAAGGATCCGCCATGTCCGGGCTTGAACTGTTTGCCGCCGCCCTGGGGGTGATCGCCGTTTCGCTGACGGTCAAACAAAACCCCTGGTGCTGGCCCATCGGCCTAGTGATGGTGCTGCTCTACACCTGGGTGTTCTTTGAGGTCAAGCTCTACTCCGACATGCTGCTGCAAGTGGTCTACGCGGCCTTGCAGGTGTATGGCTGGTGGCAGTGGACCCGCGCCGGCGAGGTCAAGCAGGGCCGCCAGGTCACGAGCCTGGGCGTGCCGGCGATCATGGCCAGCCTGGCTGTGGGTGCCGTCGGCAGTCTGCTGCTGGGCGCCGCCATGGCCCACTGGACCGACGCCGCCCAGCCTTGGCTCGACGCCGCGCTCACCGGTTTCAGCCTGGTGGCGCAGATGTGGATGGCGCAAAAACGTGTGCAGTGCTGGGCCTTGTGGATCGTGGTGGACGTGATCTTCGTCGGCCTGTTCCTTTACAAAGGCCTCTACCTCACCGCCGCGCTCTACGCGCTGTTTACCGTGATTGCCGTGCAAGGCTGGCGCGAGTGGCGCGCCGACCCGGCGTTGCGCGCATGAAGGTGGTGGTATTGGCAGGCCCCGAATCCAGCGGCAAGAGCTGGCTGGCGGCGCAGTTGCACGCGCACTTCGGCGGGTTGATGGTAGGGGAATATGTGCGCTACTTCATCGATCAGCATCAGCGCGACACCACCCTGGCGGATATCCCGGCCATTGCCCAAGGCCAGTTGGCCTGGGAGGATGCCGCCCGCGCCAAACGCCCCGCGTTGCTGATCCTCGACACCCACCTGCTCACCAACAGGCTCTGGAGCCAGACCCTGTTCGGCGACTACCCCGGCTGGCTGGATGACGAACTTCTGGCGCGGCATTACGACCTGCACCTGCTGCTCTCTCCCGAAGACGTGGAATGGAGTACCGACGGCCAGCGCTGCCAGCCGGAACTGGCGGATAGGCAGGCGTTTTTCCAGGCCAGTCTGGAATGGATGCAGCAGCACCAACAGCCACTGGTGGTGATTCGCGGGGGCTGGGAACAACGGCGCCAGGCGGCGTTTGCCGCGGTAACGCAGTTGCTGTAGGAGCGAGCTTGCTCGCGAAAGACGTCAACGATAACGCGTGTTTTCTGGATAAACGCGGCGCCTGTGAGTGTTTCGCGAGCGAGCTCGCTCCTACAGGATGACGTTGGGGCAGGCCCCTTTACTCGGCATATGCCCACGTCATCCGAAACGACGCCCCGCCCCATTCCGAATCCAGCACCTCAACTTGCCCGCCATGCCACTGGCTGACACGCTTGACCAGCGCCAGGCCCAGGCCAAACCCGCCTGTGCGGCGGTCGCGGCTGGCGTCGAGGCGCAGGAAGGGTTCGAATATCTTGGTGCGGCCCTCCAGCGGCACCCCCGGCCCATCGTCGTTGACCCGCACTTCGTAACCGCTGCCAAACTTGACCAGCGACACTTCCACACGGTGGTCGGCATAACGAATGGCGTTGCGCAGCAGGTTGATCACGGCCCGCGCCATAAAGCGTGGTTCGATCTGGATAACGTCCACCTCGCAGGTGCGCAACGACAGCTGCACCCCTTGCGCCTCGGCCTCCAGGGCCACGGCGCCTATAACACTGTCGAGCCAACTGTGGGCCTCGATATGCTCACGGGTGACCCGGGTGGCGCCCGGCTCAAGGCTGGCATAGGTCAACAGCTCGGAGACCATTTCTTCCAGCTCACCGAGGTCGGCGTACATGTCGTTGATCAGCGCTCGGCGTTGCCGTGGGTCGCTTTGTTGCCTGAGTTGATCAAGCTCGAATGACAACCGCGCAATCGGCGTGCGCAATTCATGGGAGACCGCGTTGGTGAGTTCGCGTTGGTTGGCGATCAAACCCTCAATGCGCTCGGCCATCTGGTTGAAATGCCCGGCCAGGGAACGCACGGTGGAACGGCTCGGCAGCAGGATGCGCGAGCCCAGGTCGTTGTCACCGAAACGTTGCGCCGCGAGGCGAATGTGCTCCAGGTCGCGCCAGTGTGGGCGCACCCAGAAATACAGAACAATGGCCAGGCTCACGCCCAGGAAGCCGTAGGCCCACAGGTACAACCACTTGGGTTCTTCCGGCAATTTGATTTCGAGCAATTGGGGGCCGTCGTCGATAGGCGCGAGAAACTTCATGAAGTCTTCGCGCACCACCACCTGGCCAGCCGCCAGGAGTTTCTGTTCCCGTTCGCTCAAATCCTGGGTGTCGCGTTGCACCAGTTTGAGCCGCAAGCCGTAATGCGGTTGCAATTCGTCCAGGCGGGCCTGGCGCGCCTCTGCCGGCACGGGGCGCAGCTGTTCCACCAAGGCCCACGCCGGTCCGCGCAGGGCTTCACGATTGTAGGTCTCGTTGGACTCGGGCATGTAGGTGTCCAGGCCGAAGTTCACCAGCCAGATCGACCCGGCCAGGCCGAGCGCAAGTATCACGTAAAGGCGCAGATACAAGCGCAGCATCTACACCTCCCACGCGAACGGATTGAACAGGTAGCCCTTGCCCCAGATGGTCTTGATGCACACCGGCTCGCGGGGGTTGTCATTGAGCTTGCCGCGCAGTTTGCTGATGTACACGTCTACGCTGCGGTTCAGCCCATCAAAGGCAATGCCGCGCATGCGGTTGAGGATATCGTCACGGGACAGAACCTTGCCCGAGCTGCTGGCCAGCAACCACAGCAACTCGAACTCCATGGTGGTGAGGTCAATGGTTTCGTCGCCCAGGCGCACCACCCGGCAACTGCGATCAATCGACAAGCGGCCGAACTCCAGAGCGCCGCGCACCGTGGGCTCGGGCACCTGGCGGCGCTGCAACGCACGCAGGCGCGCCAACAATACCGGCGGTTTGATCGGCTTGATCACGTAATCGTCAGCACCGGACTCAAGGCCAAGGATATGGTCCAGGTCATCTTCCTTGGCGGTGAGGATTACGATGGGCGTGTCCGACAGGTTGCGAATCTCGCGGCAGACATGCAGCCCGCTCTGACCCGGCAGCATCAGATCGAGCACGACGATCTTCGGCTTGAAATCCACGAACGCCGCCAAGGCTTCATCCCCCCGGTACACCACCCGGACCTCGAAACCATGCTGCGACAGAAAATGCGAGACCAGCCCTGCCAGCTTTTCATCGTCCTCAACGAGCAGGACCTTGCCCAGACCCAGGTTTTCCATAAGTTCTCAGTGTGGATGCGCGGATTGAAAAAGGGCCATTATAGGTGGCAAGCTGGCCGACAGAAGCCGCTGGCCAGCACCCCGCGAAGAAGCTTCATGCTTTTAAGAGTTTTTAACAAATAGCCTGCAGTTTTTAACGCCATTGACAGGGAGTTCCATGCGCAAGGATTACCTGGCGTTCTTCATTTCGCTGTTCCTTTCACGACTGGCCGACCAGATTTTGCTATTTATCGTGCCCTTGATCGTGTTCCAGACCACCCAAAGCGTGTCGTGGGCGGGTTTGGCGTTTTTTGTCGAGTCGCTGCCGCGTTACCTGGCGTTTCCGGTATGCGGCGCACTGTGCGACAGGTTTTCACCGGTGCGTATCCTGCATATCAGCCAGGTGTATCGGGCCTTGGCGTGTGTAGTGGCGATGGCGTGCTATGGGCTGTTCGACGGCATCCATTGGCTGGTGATGCTGTCCGCATTGTGCGGCGTGTTGACCACCCAGGGCATCATGGCGCGGGAGGTGGTGATGCCGCATATCTTCGGGCAGTACGCCTATGCCAAGACCTTGTCCTATTCGCAAATCGCCGACCAGAGTGGCCTGGTGCTCGGGCCGTTGGTGGCGGCGCTGGTGCTGGAAGTCTGGGCGTGGCCTTGGGTGGTGCTGGGGGTGGCCGTGCTGTTTGTGCTGGCGGACCTGGCGATGCTGATCTGGCAGCGCAACACTACGGTGAACCTGGAAATACACCAACAACACCCAGGTATCTGGCTGCAACCCCTGCGCACCGCCTTCGGCCACATCTTCAGCCGGGTGGAGTTGAAGCGCATCATCGTCCTGGCGGTCGGCGTGAACCTGATAGTCGGGGTGACGCTGGCCACCTCGGCCGCCATGGTCACCGGCCACTTCGCAGCGGGCAAAGACGCCTATGCCCTGCTGCAAGCCGCCGGGGCGCTGGTGACCATCGCTATTCTGTTCTACCTGGCGCGCTCATCACTGAAGCTGAAGGTGCTGGGCGGGCTGTCGTATTCGATGATCACCGTCGGCGCGCTGATCACCGCGCTCAGCCCCGGCGTGTGGGCCTACGCGGTGGGCTTCCTGCTGGTGAGCGGCTTCGACAAGATGTTCAACGTGTATCTTCGCAGCACCCGCCAACGGGTGATCCCGGTGCAGGACTTCGGCAAGACAGTCGGCGTGATGACCTTGCTCAACAACCTCGCCCAGCCCTTGGCGGGCTTGATGATTGCCGTGCTGGCAGCGCCTTTGGGCACGCCAACGGTGATCCTGCTGCTGGCGGGGATCACCGCCTTGATCGGTGTGGCCGTGGCCTCAGGCTGGCACGCCACTGTGAAAGCGGAACTCGACGTCGGGTGACTCGATCAGCTCCTGCTCGGTGGCCCGCACCCGCTCGATCACCTGGGCGATGTCCTTGGCGTCGCCGTACTGGTAGGCCAGCTTCAGGTAGCCCTGGAAGTGCCGCGCCTCGCTCTTGAGCAAGCCGAAGTAGAACTTGCCGAGTTCTTCGTCCAAATGCGGCACCAGCGCTTCGAAACGTTCGCAACTGCGCGCTTCGATAAAGGCGCCTACCACCAGGGTATCCACCAGCTTGACCGGCTCATGGCTGCGCACCACCTTGCGCAAACCCGAGGCGTAACGGCCGGCGTGCAGTTGACGCAGCTCGACCTTGCGCTTTTTCATCAGGCGCATGACCTGCTCGTGGTGCACCAGCTCTTCGCGGGCCAGGCGCGACATCATGTTGATCAGGTCAACGTGGCCGTAGTACTTGGCCATCAGGCTCAAGGCGGTGCTGGCGGCTTTGAATTCGCAGTTCTTGTGGTCGATCAGCAGGGTTTCCTGATCGGCCAATGCGGCCTGTACCCAGGCATCGGGGGTGCGGCAGCCGAGGAATTCATGGATTTCGGGCAGGTTCATCGGGCTCACGGGCAAAGGATACAAAAGGGCGCCGATTATACCGACCCCGCCGCAGACCACCAGCCACCGGCTTTGATGTGTATCAACATGACGGCTGCCGGCCAGCAACTATAGTTATCCAACGCCCACCCTTCAGGAGAACCCGACCATGCAAGCCATCCGCAGCATCCTGGTGGTCATCGAGCCCGAGCACTCCGAAAGCCTGGCACTCAAACGTGCCAAGCTGATTGCCGGGGTGACCGACGCGCACCTGCACTTGCTGGTCTGTGACAAAAAACACGAACATTCGGCGCTGCTGAGCCTGCTCAAGCAAGGCTTGACGGAAGACGGCTACAGCGTCACCACCGAGCAAGCGTGGAACGACAGCCTGCATGAAACCATCATCGATGTGCAGCAAGCCGAAGGCTGCGGCCTGGTGATCAAGCAGCACTTCCCCGACAGCCCACTGAAAACAGCCCTGCTGACCCCGGCGGACTGGAAGTTGCTGCGCTATTGCCCAACGCCAGTGTTGCTGGTCAAGACCGCCACTCCTTGGGCGGGCGGCGTGATCCTGGCGGCCATCGACGTGGGCAACACAGACGGCGAACACCGCTCGCTGCACCATTCGATCATCGACCATGGCTTTGATATCGCCAGCCTGGCCAAAGCCAAATTGCATGTCATCAGTGCCCACCCGTCGCCCATGCTGTCGGCGGCCGACCCGACCTTTCAGCTCAAGGAAACCATCGAGGCGCGCTACCGCGAGCAGTGCAAGGCATTCCAGGCTGAGTTCGACGTAGACGACAGCCACCTGCATATCAAGGAAGGCCCAGCCGATGTGCTGATTCCACATATTGCCCATCGGTTGCATGCGGCGGTGACCATTATCGGCACGGTGGCGCGCACGGGGATTTCCGGCGCGTTGATCGGCAATACGGCGGAGGTGGTGCTGGATGCGGTGCAAAGCGATATTCTGGTGCTAAAACCGCAGACGCTCATGGATCATCTGGAAGACCTCGCCACCAAGCCCTGACACCGACCTTCAGGCAATGTGGATCAAATGTGGGAGCTGGCTTGCCTGCGATTGCGGTGGGTCAGCTGGCGCATTTGCTCCTGATACACCGCTATCGCAGGCAAGCCAGCTCCCACATTGACCTCGCCAGTCAGTTAACCCAGCGCATCTTTCAAGAAGCCCGGCGCGATATAACGCTGGTAATGCGCCTCGGACAAAATAAAAAACTCGCGATCAATGGCATCGCGCAGTTCCGGCAGCGCCCAGTCGCGAAACTCCGGCAACAGCACCATGCCATAGGCCTCCAGGTTATTGATCACCCGGGCTCCACGGGCAATCAACTGGTAGGCCCAGCAATACTCGGACTGGTGCGGCACAAAGCGAATCTTGCGTTGCTCCAACTGCCCGCGCAGGGTCTTGGGGTCGAAAACCTCAACTTTGCCGGCCATGACCTGCACCAACAGCTGCTCAAGCCTGAGCCAGACCGCGCGTTTTTCTTCTTCGTTATAGCCGTTCCACTGGATCACTTCATGGTGGAAGCGCTTGCATCCACGGCACACGAGATCGCCGTAGACCGTGGAACACAGGCCGACGCAGGGAGTTTTGATGGTTTGGTTGGGCATGGGCAACGACACGCAAATCCGCGAAACAGTGCGCCATGTTAGCCCTTTGTCTAAGGTTGATCACCCAGCAAACTTGAGCAGGCAACTTACCTTTAGATTTTTTTTGCCGTAGAATCACCCGGCCTTGTAAGGCGCCAATACTCCGCTGGAAGCTGTTTTCAAAGCGTCACGAGCACAGTCGTTCCTTCAGAACGGTGTTGGCGCAGGTTCGACCCGGTAGGTCAGAGCCCGCGCCAACCCTCATCAGCTCCGTTCTGCAGGCGTAAAACTTTGAAAGCAGCTTCTGTAAGGAATGCCGACAGCGCTGGCTTTGCGGCCCAAAAAGCCCCCGAGCGCATGCGTGCCGTTCATTTCTGGATGAGCGTCCCGTGGGACCACTGATGAGGGTAATAACTGTGCTTGAAGCCTACCGCAAACATATCGAAGAGCGTGCAGCACTGGGTATCGTTCCCCAGCCGCTTAACGCCGAACAAACCGCAGGCCTGGTCGAGCTGCTGAAAAATCCTCCGGCTGGCGAAGAAGAATTCCTCGTTGACCTGATCACCAACCGCATTCCACCAGGCGTTGACGAAGCCGCTTACGTCAAGGCCGGTTTCCTGTCTGCCCTGGCCAAGGGCGAAGCCACTTCCCCCCTGATCGACAAGAAACGCGCTGTTGAACTGCTCGGCACCATGCAAGGCGGCTACAACATCGTGACGTTGGTCGAGCTGCTGGACGACGCCGAACTGGCGCCCGTCGCGGCCGCCCAGCTCAAGCACACCCTGCTGATGTTCGATGCGTTCCACGACGTCGCCGAAAAAGCCCGCAACGGCAACGAACACGCCAAAGGCGTGATCCAGTCCTGGGCTGATGGCGAGTGGTTCCGCAACCGCCCTACCCTGGCCGACAAGATCAGCCTGCGCGTCTTCAAGGTCACCGGCGAAACCAACACCGACGACCTGTCGCCTGCGCCTGATGCCTGGTCCCGCCCTGACATCCCGCTGCACGCCCTGGCCATGCTGAAAATGGCCCGTGAAGGCATCGTGCCGGACGAGCAAGGCAAGACCGGCCCGATGAAGCAGATCGAAGAGATGCGCGGCCAAGGCTTCCCGATTGCCTACGTGGGCGACGTGGTCGGTACCGGTTCGTCGCGTAAATCGGCGACCAACTCGGTGCTGTGGTTCTTCGGCGACGACGTGCCGTACGTGCCGAACAAGCGTGCCGGCGGTTTCTGCTTCGGCAGCAAGATCGCTCCGATCTTCTACAACACCATGGAAGATGCTGGCGCACTGCCAATCGAATTCGACGTCACCAACATGAACATGGGCGACGTGATCGACCTGTACCCGCATGCTGGCAAAGTCTGCAAACACGGCACCGACGAAGTCCTGACCACCTTCGAAATGAAGACTCCGGTGCTGTTGGACGAAGTCCGCGCCGGCGGCCGTATCCCGCTGATCATCGGCCGTGGCCTGACCGACAAGGCCCGCGCCGAACTGGGCCTGGGCCCTACCGACCTGTTCAAGCTGCCTGAAGCGCCTGTCGACACCGGCAAAGGCTTCACCCTGGCACAGAAAATGGTCGGCAAGGCCTGCGGCCTGCCAGAAGGCAAAGGCGTTCGTCCAGGCACTTACTGCGAGCCGAAGATGACCACCGTGGGGTCCCAGGACACCACCGGCCCAATGACCCGTGACGAACTCAAAGACCTGGCGTGCCTGGGCTTCTCGACCGACCTGGTGATGCAGTCCTTCTGCCACACCGCGGCTTACCCGAAGCCGATCGACGTGACCACCCACCACACCCTGCCTGACTTCATCATGACCCGTGGCGGTGTATCGCTGCGTCCAGGCGACGGCATCATCCACAGCTGGCTGAACCGCATGCTGCTGCCGGACACCGTCGGTACCGGCGGTGACTCCCACACCCGTTTCCCGATGGGCATCTCGTTCCCGGCCGGTTCCGGTCTGGTCGCGTTCGCCGCAGCCACTGGCGTAATGCCACTGGACATGCCGGAATCGATCCTGGTGCGCTTCAAAGGCAAGATGAAACCTGGCATCACCCTGCGTGACCTGGTTCATGCCATTCCTTACTACGCGATCCAGGCTGGCCTGCTGACCGTAGAGAAGAAAGGCAAGAAGAACGCCTTCTCTGGCCGCATCCTGGAAATCGAAGGCCTGAACGACCTGACGCTGGAACAGGCTTTCGAGCTGTCCGACGCCTCGGCTGAACGTTCGGCTGCCGGTTGCACCATCAAGCTTTCCAAAGAGTCCGTCACCGAGTACCTGAACTCCAACATCACCCTGCTGCGCTGGATGATCGGCGAAGGCTACGGCGATGCACGCACCCTGGAACGTCGCGCCCAAGCGATGGAAGCCTGGGTTGCCAACCCGGAGTTGATGGAAGCCGATGCCGACGCCGAATACGCCGAAATCATCGAGATCGACCTGTCCCAAATCAACGAGCCGATCCTCTGCGCGCCAAACGACCCGGACGACGCCCGTCTGCTGTCCAGCGTGGCTGGCGAGAAGATCGACGAAGTGTTCATCGGTTCGTGCATGACCAACATCGGTCACTTCCGCGCTGCCGGTAAACTGCTGGAGCAGGTCAAGGGCCAGCTGCCAACCCGTCTGTGGCTGTCGCCGCCGACCAAGATGGACGCTCACCAACTGACCGAAGAAGGCTACTACGGCATCTACGGCAAGGCTGGCGCCCGCATGGAAATGCCAGGCTGCTCGCTGTGCATGGGTAACCAGGCACGCGTTGAGCCGAACTCCACCGTGGTGTCGACCTCGACCCGTAACTTCCCGAACCGCCTGGGTGATGGTGCCAACGTCTACCTGGCGTCGGCTGAGCTGGCGGCCGTGGCCTCTACCCTGGGTCGCCTGCCGACCGTCGAAGAGTACATGGGCTACGCGGCGAAACTGGACACCATGGCCAGTGACGTCTACCGCTACCTGAACTTCGACCAGATCGCTGAGTTCCGCAAGATCGCAGCAAGCGCCAACATCCCGGTGATTCAAGCCTAACGGTGTGTTGATGTGAAAAACGCCGCGTATCGCAAGGTACGCGGCGTTTTTTTATGCGTGGAACTAACCATTACTGCCAACACAAGACAAATGTGGGAGCTGCGGACCCTGTGGCGAGGGAGCTTGCTCCCGTGACGGCCTGACAGACGATGCTGATCTAACTGACGCACCGCGATCCAAATGTGGGAGCTGGCTTGCCTGCGAAGACGGCCTGCCAGCCGACACCTATCCACCTGCCCCCCCCCCACAATCCAAATGTGGGAGCGGGCTTGCTCGCGAAGGCGGCCTCACAGTCAACGCAGCTGGATTGTGTACATATCCATTGCTGCGGTAACGGCCACTTGGGGTTCCGCCCTGACGGCGGCTCACTTTTGAACAGCGCAAAAGTAAGCAAAACGCTCTTGCCCCACCACTCGGCACCTCGCTGGGGCTCGGTGTGCCCGTAATCCGCCAGTGATTTGGGGGGCCGCCGCCACGCGCCATCCATGGCGCGGGGCGGCTAAACCGGCATCCCTGCCGGTTTACCCCCCAAATCCCTGTCGAATTCCGGCCAGCGTGGTTTGACGGGGCCGGCGTTTTTCAAGGTAGTTGTCGCGTCCACCGTCGCGCTACGCGATTTTTATTACCACGGTCAGTTCCCTTTCAGGGTTCAGATACACCGTCCCGATAGGGTTCCAGTTGCGTGTCTCTCCTGACCATCGTTCCGGTCTTTTCTCTCTGGCCTGCCGGTATATCGCATCTCGACGAGCCAAGATTTCTCGGTCTTTTCCTTCATGACGTTGAGCCGGTGTTACGAAGCGGATCCGGCTATGACGGTGCACGGTGTTGTACCAGGTCATAAAATTCCTCACCCAGATACGCGCATCATCCAGGCTAGTAAACCCCGCCTGTGGCCACTGCGGGCAGTATTTCAGTGTCCTGAACAGTGATTCCGAGTACGGGTTGTCGTTGCTAACCCGTGGTCGACCGCGAGACGGCGTGATGCCCAGGTCATACATCTTGGTCAGTAACGTCACCGATTTCATCGGTGCACCGTTGTCCGAGTGAAGCACCAGCGGCTGGCGCCAACACTTCTCCTGAGTCACGCTTCGTTGCAGCAACGCTGCTGCCTTTTCCCCGCTCTCGGCTTCATAAACTTCCCAGCCCACGGCTTTTCGGCTGTAGATGTCTTCGATCAGATAGAGGTAGTAAAATTTCCCGCGAACCGGGGACGGCAAGTAGGTGATGTCCCATGACCACACCTGATTAGCTGAAGTCGCTGCGTAAGTGGTCGGTGCCTCATGGCGATGCGGTCGCTTGGCTCTAGATCGGTGATGCTGCTGACCTGCCGCATGCAGCACACGATAAAAAGTCGCCTCCGAGGCTACATATCTTCCTTCATCGGCCAATTGCGGCACGATCTGGCTTGGCGGGAGATGCGCATAGGCTTTGCTGTTGCACAGCGTCACGATGCCTTGCCGTTCAAGCTCACTGAGCGCGTTGTTCGGTATCGGCCTAAGCGTCGTCGTGCGTCCATCTGCCAAGAGTTCTTGCGGCAAGCTCCAGCGTTGCAGTGTCCTCAGTGAAATGCCTACCTCCTGACAAGCAGGCGCCCTGCGGGCGCCCGCCAGAATGGCTTCATTAAGCCAATCAACGAGTAAATACCGTTCTGGCAACAAGGTCAGGTGGCCTCGTCGTCGCTCCCCCAGTAGGCATTGAGCTTTTTTCGTAGTACCAGTAAGGCCGCTGTTTCAGCCAGGGCTGCATCTTTGCGGCGCAACTCACGTTCAAGTTCACGGATACGATTTTTATCATCCCGTGACTGTCCGGAGCTTGCAGTTTTCGCGGTTGACTGTTTCGTGCTGCCGGCGATAAAAGCGTTGCGCCAATCGGTTATTTGCTCGGGAAAAATACCTTTTCGTCGGCAGTACTCACCGATTTCCAGTTCCGATAGCGAACCTGTTTCTATGATGATCGCCAGCTTAGATTCGGCTGACCAATTTTCGGCCGGTTGCTTGGCATCGGACAATTGCGTTCCTCTGGCGGCAGCTTGTTTGCGCCAATAATGGAGAGACATATCGCTACAACCTTCGCGCCGAGCGACCTCCGCCGCCGAGAGGCTCAGGGGCGGAAGCATCATTTTCAGCAGCGCAGCTTTACGTTCTTCTGAATAGAAAGGCATGACCATACTCTTGCCGCCCCCGGAATGCTTTTCAAAAAGCGGGGGACACGACAACTACCCTGACACCGGGGGAGCGGCTCGCTTCGCATCGTGGTTACCGTCTGCTGCTACAGCCCACAAAGTTCAGTCAGATAGACCGCATCAGGGCTCAAGCAACCAGCGAATACACCAACGCCGTAATGGCAACCAAACCAACTGCCGTCACAAACACATTCGACGCCTGCCCACGGTACTTGGCCATGGCCGGCACCTTGCGGATGGCGTACATCGGCATCAGGAACAGAATCGACGCAATCACCGGCCCACCCAGGGTCTCGATCATGCCGAGGATGCTCGGGTTAAGCGTGGCGACGATCCAGCACACCACCAGCATGAAGGCTGCGGTCATGCGGTCCAGGGTCTTGGGCTCCGGACGGCGGCCAGTCTTGACCACCAGGCCCTTGAGGCCCTCGCTGGCACCGATGTAGTGGCCCAGGAAGGACTTGGCAATCGCCACAAACGCAATCAACGGTGCGGCAAAGGCAATCGTCGGGTTATCGAAGTGGTTAGCCAGATACGACAGGATCGACAGGTTCTGCGCTTTCGCTTCGGCCAACTGCGCGGGCGACAGGGTCAGCACGCAACTGAACACAAAGAACAGCACCATCGCCACCATCAGCAAGTGCGCGCGGGACAGGATCTGCGAACTGCGCTCCTCGGCGTGTGCGCCGTACTGGCGCTTCTGGTCAACCGCAAAGGCCGAGATGATCGGTGAATGGTTGAACGAGAACACCATCACTGGAATCGCCAGCCACAGCGTGTTAAGCAACGCCGAGGGGGCCGGCACTTCGCTCGCGGTGCTGAGAATGCCGCCATTCCAGTGCGGTACCAGGTACACGGCCAGGAACAGCAAGGCGACGATAAACGGATACACCATCAGGCTCATGGCCTTGACGATCACCTGCTCACCACAACGCACCACGGCCAGCAGCCCCAGGATCAACACAAACGCCAGGATCGCCCGAGGCGGCGGCAGGATATGCAACTGGTGCTCCATGAAGCTGCTGACGGTATTGGTCAGCGCCACGCTATAGATCAACAGGATCGGGAAGATCGCAAAGAAGTACAGCAAGGTGATCAATGCACCGGCCTTGATACCGAAATGCTCTTCAACCACGTCGGTGATGTCGGAACCTTCACGGCCGGACAGCACGAAACGGGTCAGCCCACGGTGGGCAAAGAACGTCATCGGGAAGGCCAGCAACGCCAGGATCACCAGCGGCCAGAAGCCCCCCAGGCCCGCGTTGATCGGCAAGAACAAAGTACCGGCGCCAATGGCGGTACCGAATAGCCCGAGCATCCAGGTAGTGTCCTGGCGGCTCCAGCTTGTGAGCGTTGCAGGTGTCGTTGCATAGCGTTCGTCGACGCTATTGGCCTGATCATTCATCCGGTCGGATCTCCGCATTCACACGGCCAGCACGAGTCAGAAAAACCTGACAGGCAGCGCCCTGGCCGAAACAAGGGCCGGATTGTCCGGGATTCTCTTGGAGAAGCAAAGACTTAGCTGAGCAATGGTTAGGCGGTGCAGCCGTTCAGAGGCCGCCCTGAGGGAGGATTTGGATGACTGAGGAGTCGTACGAAAAATAGCTCTTTCCCTTTAACGCACTCAACATACAAGAAGAGTCCGACAACAAGTTCAGAATTAACCTCCTTCAAAAACATATTATTACTCATACAACACCTCAACTGTTACAGAACCATACACAGCTATTGAGCGCGCACAAATCCACGAACTAATATTTTCACGCACCAACCAAAAAGACGATAACAACACTTAGTCAACGCTCAAGGAGTTTGACAATGCGAAGACTCACCCTTGCAGTTACCGGCCTGCTCTTTGCAGGCTTATTAGGCGCGCCTGCCACTTACGCCAAGCCTGTTGAACCCGAGGCGGATATACGTGCCCTGGCCTCCTCGCCCCAGTGGCTGACCACCAAAGTCTATATAGAGGGCGAGCCAGAAAACGACGTCAAGGCCCAGTACCCCGGCGTGGTGGGTATATCGATGTGGGACCCGCAGCGCAATCGTTATGAGTTCTTCTACACCGATACGGGGCGCTCGAAACACCCCGACGGCGGGGGCGGCTATTTCCTGGTCACTGGCGACAAACAGACCCACATCCTGGTGCCCGACCTTGGCCCGCACCGCACCATCGTCAGAAGGCTGGAAAAACTGGACAGCACCGAGTTCACGTATTCTCGCGAAGTCCCTCGCGACATGGCAGCGACCAACCCTCCCGTTAGAATTTACGTTGTACATGCCCCTTACACAGGGCCGATAAAGACTCACATGTCAAACTAGTTAAACACCTTCTTTATATCCAGCCATAAAAGCCAACAACAAACGAGGCACTTTATGATGAGTCCATATATTTCATTCAAATCGCTATTAATGCCTGCACTGCTGGCAGCCGTGCTGTTACCCAGCGCAACTACGGTACAGGCCAGCACGACACTGCCCACCAAAAACATCGCCGCCACGCCCGATAACACCGTCATGTTGACCGTGTTTCTTAAACACGACCAATCACGACCGCTCAGCGAATTGAAAGCCCAGCTGGCCAAGCAGGAATTTCACAAAGTCTTCCCGCCGGAAGGTGTCGAAGTCGTCAGCTGGAATATCACCATGGGCATCGGGCAAGTCATCGTGCTGCGTTTACCGGCGTCGCGCCTGGCTCAAGTCAACCTGGCCATCGAGAACACGGCGTGGGGTGTCTACAAGACAGAATTCTTCCCGACCTACGATTTCATGCCGATCGCGCAAAGAGAGCGAGCCCAGGCACGGCAAACGGGGACTGCGCAGTAGCTGGCGCACTCGCTAAGTGGCCGAGGTGCCCAGGTTTGGATTGCGCAGCTCGCTTTGTATGGCGTTCTGCGCAATAGCCAGTTTTTCTAACAATTCAGAGGTTTCGTGGGCCGTCAGCGCCATAAGTGGGAGGTCCCAGTCATAGTTCTTGATGACATTTATCCGAAAACCACCCGCCGCATCAAATTCTGGGTACCAACCCACATCCAGTAACAATCCCTCGGCGAACTCCACCTGGAGCATATCTTCCTTTAACAGATCGACCTGCTTGGCCACTGCAATATCCTGCAGGTGCGACAGATCGTCATGGGTGACTGTGCCACCGGTAAAGTTAAGCGAGATCAATTTGTTAACCTCCTGAATTCCTGTTCAGAAATCGGGTGACCATGAATAGCACCAGCGCTGAGCTCTATCCGCACCCAGCGGCTGAGTTTGCCATGGCTGGCCCCAATGCAGTGGGAGAACTCCATCACTTTCCAAGGTTTCCCATTGGTAGTGGGCGTTCCGTTTTTATAGGCCTCCCTTTCAAGCTTTTCAATAGCGATACCTGGCCTGTACTTGGCGGGGCCAATCAGCGTACTGGCGATCACTGTTCTCCAGGGAACCTGGGCCGAGGGGCAGTGTTTGTAACCATAGGGTGTCCATTCGATCTCTTCGGGTGCGGCAGGAACAGGCATCCATGTCGTCTCTGCTGGTGGGAAAGTCATTGAAGTCTTGCGCAAAAAAGCGGGCGCGGATGGACGGTATGTAAAATCAGACGGGCCTTACGGGCGGGGAAATTTTTCCACCGCAATAAAACGCTCTGTCTTACAAATCCCGCATACTCATGCTCTCAAACCCTTCAGGAAGAGCCTTGCGATGCCCACCACTGTTCTGGTCCTGGTTGAAACCATCAACGAATACCTGCAAATCATCGAAAGCAGTGACTTTCATGTGATCCTGGCGCCGACGCCCGCTGAACGCGCCCAGGCGATTAAGACCCATGGTGGGCAGATCCAGGCTGTGCTGACCCGTGGCCCGCTGGGGCTGTACGCCGAGGAAATCGCCGCGCTGCCCCTGCTGGAGATCATCTGCGTGATCGGTGCCGGCTACGAGCATGTGGACCTGCAGGCGGCGAGCAACCGTGGGATTGTGGTCACCAACGGCGCCGGCGTGAACGCCCCTTCGGTGGCCGATCACGCCATGGCATTGTTGCTGGCGCTGGTGCGTGGCATTCCCCAGACAGATACGGCGGTACGGCGCGGCGAATGGCCGAAGGTGATGCGCCCTTCCCTCAGCGGTAAACACCTGGGGATTGTCGGGCTGGGCGCGGTGGGCATGGAGATTGCCCGGCGCGCCGCCCTCGGGTTCGGCATGGAGGTGAGTTATCACAACCGCCAACCCCGCGATGACGTGGATTACACCTATTGTGCGACGGCCGTGGAGCTGGCGCGCACCTCGGACTTCCTGGTGCTGGCCACGCCCGGCGGTGCCAGCACTCGCCACCTGATCGACCGCCACGCCCTGGACGCCCTGGGGCCGCACGGCTTTCTGGTCAACATTGGGCGCGGCAGCGTGGTGGCGACCGCCGACCTGGTCGCCGCGCTGGAACAGCGACGCATCGGCGGCGCCGCGCTGGACGTGTTTGACGATGAACCCGCAGTGCCCGATGCCCTCAAGCGCCTGAGCAATACCGTGCTGACGTCACACGTGGCCGGGCTGTCCCCGGAAGCGGTCCATGACACGGTGCAGCGCGTCGCTGACAACCTGGTTGAATACTTTGCCGGCCGCCCCGTGCTTACACCGATAGCCTTGCCAGCGCCTGCAAAATGACCGATCAGGCACGCTGATCACGCTTCAACACGCTAACCTATTAAGCCGCCCCGACCTTGTCGCTGGGTGGCTGTGCGCATTAGATTAGGAAATAGTCCAAGGCCTTTAGAATAAGCAGAAGGGATAAGCATGGCGCTGAACGACCAATCGACCCAGATTCGCCCAGGCGAAGAACTTGATGCCAGCCTGATCGATCCCTACCTCAAGGCCCATATCCCGGGCTTGGATGGCACGCCCACCATCAGCCAGTTTCCGGGCGGTGCGTCGAACCTGACCTACTTGCTGGAATACCCCGGCCAGGAATTTGTGCTGCGTCGCCCGCCGTTTGGCCACAAGGCCAAGTCTGCCCACGACATGGGCCGCGAATACCGCATTCTCAACCAGCTTAAAGATGGCTTCCCGTACTGCCCCAAAGCCTACGTGCACTGCACCGATGAATCGGTGATCGGCGCCGAGTTCTATGTGATGGAGCGCGTCAACGGCATCATCCTGCGGTCCGACCTGCCGGCTGAACTGGGCCTGGACGCCACCCGCACCGAAGCCTTGTGCAAGAGCTTTATCGACAAATTCGTCGAGTTGCACCAGGTCGACTACACCGCCTGCGGCCTGGCCGACCTGGGCAAGCCCGAAGGCTATGTGGCGCGGCAGATTCGCGGCTGGGGCGAGCGCTATGAAAAAGCCCTGACGCCCGATGCGCCAAAGTGGGAGGCGGTACGCGCCTGGCTCAACGACAAGATGCCAGCCGATCACCCCACCTCCAGCATCGTGCACAACGATTACCGCTTCGACAACGTGATCCTCGACCCGCACAACCCGATGCAGATCATCGGCGTGCTGGACTGGGAGCTGACCACGCTGGGCGACCCGCTGATGGACCTGGGCAACACCCTCGCCTACTGGATCGAGGCCGCGGACCCGGCCCCGGTGCAACTGATGCGCCGCCAGCCGAGCAACGCCCCCGGCATGCTCACCCGCCGCCAGTTTGTCGACTACTACGCCGAGCGCTCCGGCATCCAGGTCGACAATTTCGATTTCTATTACACCTACGGCCTGTTCCGCCTGGCCGGGATTGTGCAGCAGATCTACTACCGCTTCTTCCATGGCCAGACCCAGGACAAACGCTTTGCGCAGTTCATTCACATGAACAAGCTGCTGGAGCAGATGAGCCTGAACGTCATCGGCAAATCTGCGCTCTGAGTGCAACTACAAGGAACCCTCATGTCCAAGACCAACCTGTTCGACCTCGACGGCAAGATTGCGTTTGTTTCCGGCGCTAGCCGTGGCATCGGTGAGGCCATCGCCAAGTTACTGGCCCAGCAAGGCGCCCATGTGATTGTCTCCAGCCGCAAGCTGGACGGCTGCCAGCACGTGGCTGATGCGATCATCGCCGACGGCGGCAAAGCCACGGCCATTGCCTGCCATATTGGTGAAATGGAGCAGATCACCCAGGTGTTCGCCGGCATTCGCGAACAGTTCGGCCGCCTGGATATCCTGGTCAACAACGCCGCCACCAACCCGCAGTTCTGCAACGTACTGGACACCGACCTCGGCGCGTTCCAGAAAACCGTCGACGTGAATATCCGTGGTTACTTCTTCATGTCGGTGGAAGCCGGCAAGCTGATGCGCGAGAACGGCGGCGGCAGCATCATCAACGTGGCCTCGATCAACGGCATCTCGCCGGGTGTGTTCCAGGGCATCTACTCGGTGACCAAGGCCGCCGTGATCAACATGACCAAAGTATTCGCCAAGGAATGTGCGGCCTTTGGCATCCGTTGCAATGCCCTGCTGCCGGGCCTGACCGATACCAAGTTCGCCTCGGCGCTGGTCAAGAACGATTCGATCCTGAAAGTTGCCCTGGCGCAAATCCCGCTCAAGCGCGTTGCCGCCCCCAGCGAAATGGCCGGCGCGGTGTTGTACCTGGCCAGTGACGCATCGAGCTACACCACGGGCGTTTCGCTCAACGTGGACGGTGGCTTCTTGTCCTGACCTCACCTGGGTTTTTTCAGATCGATTTGCGCGTAACCTTGGCGCAGATCGATCTGTCCCAGGATGAAACATGGAACTGCACCTCGTCATTACCGGCCGCAAGGACCTGGCTGCCCAGCTTTATCAGCAATTGCGCCAAGCCATCGCCACCGGGCGGCTGTCGGCGGGCGCGCAACTGCCCCCCAGCCGACTGCTCGCCGAACAACTGGGCATCTCGCGCAAGACGGTATCCGACACCTACGCCACCTTGACCTACGAAGGCCTGCTGATTGGCAAGATCGGCCGCGGCACCTTCGTCAACGCGTGGGCGCCACAACCCGATCGCGTGCAAACCGCCACCGACCTGGCGTGCGCCGCCAACCTGGGCAAATGGGCGGCATTGCCCTCGCCCATGGGCCACCCCGCCCGTGAAGACATCCTGCGCTACGAATTTATCGGCGGCGCGACCACACGCCACCACTTCCCCCAGGACGAATGGCGGCGTTGCACCCAGGATGCGTTGCGTCGTATCGCCCAGAACAGTGGTTTTTACAGCCAGCCAGAAGGCGTGCCCGCCCTGCGCGAAGCCATCGCCGGGCATATCGCGTTTTCTCGCGGGGTCAAATGCGGGGCCGGCGATATCGTGGTCACCAACGGCGCACAGCAGGCGCTGGACCTGATTGCCCGCGTGGTGCTTGAGCCCGGCAGCCTGGTCGCGATGGAAGACCCAGGCTACAGCCCCGCACGCCAATTGTTCGTCGCGATGGGCGCCAATGTTGCCAGTGTGGCCGTCGACAAAGAAGGCCTGCAGGTCGACCAGATCCCGGATGGCACCCGCTTGATCTATGTGACGCCGTCCCACCAATTCCCCCTTGGCATGCCCATGAGCCAGGCGCGGCGCGAGGCCCTGCTGGACCGCGCCATTGCGCTCGGCGCGATCATCATTGAAGACGATTACGACAGCGAATTCCGCTAAGAAGGCCGCCCCACTGACTCCCTGCAAAGCATGGATACCCGAGGCGTGGTTACCTACGTCGGCACCTTCTCCAAAACCCTGTCGCCGGAGTTACGCCTGGGCTATGCGGTGCTGCCGCCGGCCATCTACGGTGCGGTGCTCAAGGCCAAGAAATTGACCGACCAGCACAGCGCTACCTTGCCGCAGTGGGCACTGGCCAAGTTCATCAGTGAAGGTTACCTGCTCAAGCATATTCGTCGCTGTCACAGCCTCTATGCGGGGCGTCGCGAACGCATACTCCAGCGTCTGGCGGGCGATCTGTCGCCGTGGTTCGAGGCAGTACCGACGGTGGCGGGCTTTCACCTGGCGGCACTGTGCAAGGTGCCGGTGAATATTCCCTTACTGATGGAACGGGCGCGTGAGGTCGAGGTGGGGTTGTACCCCCTGGATGTGTTCTTTCACGACCTACCGGTGCGCTCGGGGCTGATTCTGGGGTTCGGCGCCATCGAGACCCTGGACATTGACCCGGCGCTGGACAAGGTTCGCGATATTCTCTTGCAGATTGGCTAGGCGGTTTTCCGGCGCATTGGTCATTGGTGGCGGGCCCTCTGCGGCGTAGGGTGAAGCGGTCTTGAACTCGATGGAACCCTCATCATGAAACGCTTGTTCGCTGCCACACTGATGCTCGCCTCCCTCAATGCATTTGCCCACGACCCGGTCTACAACCAGGAAACGCTCAAGGTGCTGCAAGAGCACGCCTTGACCAACGTGCCGGGCAAGAAAACCATCATGCTCACCGTGGACTACGCCCCCGGCCAAGCCACCGTGCCCCACAGCCACACCGGCACCGCCGTGGCGTATGTGCTCGAAGGCCAGATCACCTCGCGGGTCAATGATGAAAAGGCGATTACCTACAAAGCCGGGCAATCGTTCTACGAACCGGCCGGCTCGCGGCATTTTGAGTCGAGCAATGCCAGCCAGACCCAACCGGCCAAACTGCTGGTGGTGATGGTGCTGGATGACAAGGCTGAGGTACTCACCCCGCTTCCCAAATAATCAGCAACACCACAAACCCCCTGTGGGAGCTGGCTTGTGTGGGAGCGGGCTTGCTCGCGAATGCGGTATGCCAGTCACAGATGTGCTGCCTGAGCTACCGCTTTCGCGAGCAAGCCCGCTCCCACAGTTTTACTCTGCTCTGCCAGTGATTCAGGGGCGTTTGAACTGGCGCCGTAGGTGTTCAATGCGCGTGCGGCACTCGCACCCCTCCAAGTGGTCATTGACCATCCCCATCGCCTGCATCAACGCATACATCGTGGTCGGGCCGACAAAGGTCCAGCCGCGCTTCTTCAAGGCTTTGGATAACCGTAACGAAGCGGGTGACGTTGGATTGGCCGTCCAGTAAGCCATATCCACCACTGCCGGCCGCTCTTCTGCGCAGGGCTCAAACGCCCACAGCCAGCGCGCCAGCGAGCCGGTCTCCTCCACCAGTTCACAGGCCCGGCGTGCATTGTTGATGGCCGAGACGATCTTCGCCCGGTTGCGCACAATGCCCGGGGCGCTCATCAACCGCTCGATGTCCGCCTCGCCGTACTGCGCCACCCGGCAAAAATCAAAGCCCTCGAACGCCTGGCGAAAGTTTTCGCGCTTGCGCAGGATGGTGATCCACGCCATCCCCGCCTGAAAACCCTCCAGGCAGATCTTCTCGTACAGCGCGATGTCATCCGCCACCGGCACGCCCCACTCGTGGTCGTGGTAATGCAGGTACGCAGGCGCTGCGGTGCGCCAAGCGCAATACACGCGCCCTGCTTGGTCGGTTGTCAGCCCTGATTGGTCCATCCGTCACCTCGTATGCCGAAGGCGATGATACGCAAAAAAAATTAATCCCCGCCAACCGCTCAAGCATCGTGCTTACCGACCAACTGGTCAGACCGGGACCTGCCAACCGCCAAATATTTGCTTGTGATTTGAAAAAAACCGAGCGTAGACTGGCCCCGCACTGGACTTACCGGTAAGACCACAACAATTAAGCCCTGGAACCACCAGGGCACCGAATAGAGATCCCTCCCATGCTCAGATGGTGCTCGCGTTCGATTTTCCTGCAAGTCGTGATTGGCCTGATGCTCGGCATCGCCTGCGGCCTGGCCCTTCCCGAATTCTCCTCGCAACTCAAACCCTTGGGTGACGGCTTTATCAAGCTGATCAAAATGCTGATTGGCCTGATCGTGTTCTGCGTGGTGGTCAGCGGTATTTCCGGCGCGGGCGACTTGAAGAAGGTCGGGCGCATCGGCCTCAAGTCGGTGATCTATTTTGAAATGCTGACCACCGTCGCCCTGGTGCTCGGCCTGATCATGGCCTTCAGCACCGGCATTGGCAGCGGCGCCAATATTCACCTGGAGCAACTCTCTTCCGCCGGTTTGAATGAACTGGCCGACAAGGGCCAGCACATCCGCGGCACCAGCCAGTTCCTGATGGAATTGATCCCCAATTCGGTGGTCGGCGCCTTTGCCGATAACAACGTGCTGCAAGTGCTGTTGTTCTCGGTGCTGTTCGGCAGCGCGCTGAACCTGGTGGGCGAAGCGGCCAGCGGCATCTCGCGGCTGATCAACGAATTGAGCCATGTGATCTTCCGCATCATGGGCATGATCGTGCGCCTGGCGCCGATTGGCGTATTCGGTGCCATCGCCTTCACCACCAGCACCTATGGCCTGGACTCGCTGCAACACCTGGGCAGCCTGGTGGGGCTTTTCTACCTGACCTGCTTTGCCTTCGTGGCGGTGATCCTCGGGCTGGTGATGCGCCTGTCGGGCCTGCGGATATTGCCGCTGCTCAAGTACCTGCGTGAAGAACTGCTGATCGTGATGGGCACCGCGTCGTCCGACGCGGTGTTGCCGCAGATCATGCGCAAACTGGAGCACCTGGGCATTGGCAGCTCCACCGTGGGCCTGGTGATTCCCACCGGTTACTCGTTCAACCTCGACGGTTTTTCCATCTACCTGACACTGGCTATCGTGTTTATCGCCAACGCCACCGGCACACCGCTGTCGATGACCGACTTGCTGACCATCCTCCTGGTATCGTTGATCACCTCCAAGGGCGCCCATGGCATTCCAGGCTCGGCATTGGTGATTCTGGCGGCAACGCTCACGGCGATCCCGGCGATTCCGGTGGTCGGCCTGGTGTTGGTGCTGGCGGTGGACTGGTTCATGGGCATCGGTCGCGCGCTGACCAACCTGATCGGCAACTGCGTGGCCACCGTGGCAATTGCGCGCTGGGAAAAAGACATTGATATCCAGCGCGCCAACAAGGTGCTCGACGGCCAGCAAGGCTATGCCTTCCAGGCCAAGAAGCCGGTGCTGCCGGCGCATCAGGAGTTCTAGGACAACACCCATCCAATGTGGGAGCTGGCTTGCCTGCGATAGCGGTGGGTCAGCGTCAAATGTAGTGCCTGACACTCAGTCATCGCAGGCAAGCCAGCTCCCACATTGGACCTTCGCCAGACTGAATACTGTATGAGCAACATCAAGGAGCCTTCGACGTGATCAGCACCTCAACCGTCGTCAATTCAGTGGTAGAAAAACTGCGCGCCGCCTTGGCGCGAGGCCAGTGGCGCCGCGGTGAAATGCTGCCTGGCCAGCGTGAACTGGCCGAACAGCTGGGCATCAGTCGCCCGAGCCTGCGCGAGGCGGTGATCGTGCTGGAGACCCTCGGCCTGGTGCGCTCCATGCCGGGCAAAGGCGTGGTCGTGCTGGAAACCAGCGTCAGCGAGCCGCAATCGAGCGACGCCGTGGCCGATGCCAGCCTCGAGGATATCCTGCAACTGCGCTACACCCTCGAACCTTTCATCGTCGGCCTGGTGGCCCAGTCCATCAGCAGCAAGGAAATCGGCCAACTGCGCCTGACCCTGATGGACATGCGCGAGGCTCTCGATGCAGGCGATGCCGAAGCCGGCATGAACGCCTATATCGACTTCCATGAAGAGCTGTTCGCCCTGACTTCCAACCCGATCTTTCAGAACGTGGTGCAGCAAACCAGCACCGCGCTCAAACAAAGCGCCCAGGTGTTGCGCAACTCGCCAGAACACCTGGCCGAACGCCTGCAAGAAAACGAAGCCGTGGTACGCGCTATCCGCAACAAGAACAGCGCCCTGGCCAGTGCCGAAATGCGCCGGCACATCCTGCAGGAAGGCCTGCGCATGGGCATTCGCTTGAATATCCCGGACGACCATCTGGGCAGTTGATTTTCGGAGACCGGCCATGAACGCTCACGCCCTGCAACGCAATTGCACCCTCACGTCCTTACGCTGGACGCCCGAAAAAAAGCCCTCGGTGGACGACATCTATCCACGCTTGTTCGACGCCATCCTTGAGCAACGCATTGCGCCCGCCAGCCGCTTCACCGAAGAAGGCCTGGGCGAGCTCTTTGGCGTGAGCCGCAGCGTAATTCGCCGGGTGCTGGCCAAGCTGTCCCATCAGCAAGTGGTCATCCTGCGCCCCAACCAGCGCGCCCAGGTCGCCGCGCCGGATGCCCAGCACACACGGCAGATCCTGGAAGCCCGGCGCCTCACCGAAATCACCGTGGTGCAACTGGCCTGCGCCCAGGCCACCGCGATGCAGATTCGCCAACTGCGCGAGCTGATTGCCCAGGAGCGCGACGCCATTGAGCGTGATCAGCGGGGGCCGGCGATCCGGTTTTCCGGAGAGTTTCATCTGCAACTGGCGCACATGGCCGGCAATGCGCCACTGGCCCAGTTTCTCAACAGCCTGGTGCCGTTAACGTCGTTGATCATTGCGCAATTTGAAGCCAAGGCCTGCACCTATTGCGCGTGGCAGGAGCATGTGGCGATTGTGGATGCCGTGGAACAGCGCGACGCTCACACGGCCGTCGCCCTGATGACCCAGCATCTGGATCACCTGGAAACCCGACTACTCAAACACCACTGACTTCAAGTGAGTAAAGTTAAAACTGTGGGAGCTGGCTTGCCTGCGATAGCGGTGTACCAGTGACCAAATTATTAACTGACCCGCCGCTATCGCAGGCAAGCCAGCTCCCACATTGATCGCATTTCAGATCAAACAAAAAGCCCCCGCATCTCACGATGCGGGGGCTTTTGGTTTAGCGAGGCATCAAGCCGGTTGCAACACCGACTGACCACTCAACGCCAGGTCCAGCAACTCACGGTTGGCCACCGCGTACATGGCGTAGTCCGTGCCCACTGCAGCACGAATTTCCACCATCATGGCGCGCCAGCGATCCGCCATGTCCTGGTGCTGCTCAAGCCACAGGGCCACGCGGGCTTCCATGTCTTGTGGCGCATCGGCCATTTGCAGGACCGAGATGGTGATCGCCCGTTGCTGCCAGTCCACGTCATCGCGGAAGGCTTCGCGGGCCTGGGCCTGCCAGTTGTTGGCAACCGGCAGATCACTGATCTGCTGCAGGTACCACGGCAGGTCCAGGGCGCTGCCGACGGCGAAGTAGGCCTTGGCCACTTCGGCGGCGTCATGCCCGGTCACGTCGGCGGCTTCGATGATCGGCAGCAAGGTGTACAGGTGGGTAGTGCCTGCAACCATGCGTGCCAACAACTCCGGTACGCCGGCCTGGGTGTAGGCCTGGTAGCGGTTCTGCCAGCCTTCGCGGGTCGGGCCTTCCAGCAGTTCGTCGAGCTTGAGGCCTAGCGCCGCCAGGTGCGGACCGAAGTGCGCGGTGTCACGCCCGGCGTCTTGCTCGTTGCGACGGCTGCGCAGGAACCAGCGCGTAGCGCGACGGCCCAGGCGCATCAGTTCATCCATCAGCTCCAGTTGCACGTCAGCGGAAACCTGATGGTCCAGGGCTTCAATCTGACGGAACCAGTGCGGGAGATGGAAGATGTCCCGCACGATCACATACGCGCCCGCCACGTTCGCCGGGCTCATGCCGGTCGACTCTTTGAGTCGTTGAACGAAGGTGATGCCCATGTGGTTGACCAGGTCGTTGGCGATCTGGGTGCTGACGATCTCGCGCTTCAGACGGTGGCGACGCATGGCTTCCCCGAACTTGGCCACCAGGCTCGGTGGGAACGCGGTCTCCATGTCACGGGTCAGGTACTCGTCATCCGGTACCAGCGACTTGAGCAACGCTTCCTTGAGGTCGATCTTGCTGTAGGAAATCAGCACCGACAGTTCCGGACGGGTCAGGCCCTTACCGCTGGAGGCGCGCTCGGTGAGCTGCTCTTCGGTGGGCAAGTACTCGATGGCACGGTCCAGCTTGCCACGGCCTTCCAGGTCGCTCATCAGGCGCTTGTACTCGGCAGCACGCTCGTAAGCCTTGCGCGCGGCCAGGGACAGGGCCTGGGTCTGCTTGTAGTTGTTGCCCAACACCAGGTTGCCGACTTCGTCGGTCATGCTCGCCAGCAGCTGGTTGCGCTGCTTGTCGGTCATGTCACCGGCCTGCACCACTTCGTTGAGCAGGATCTTGATGTTCACTTCGTGGTCGGAGCAATCCACGCCACCGGCGTTGTCGATGAAGTCGGTGTTGGAGCCGCCGCCATTGAGGCCGAATTCCACACGCCCCAGCTGGGTCATGCCGAGGTTACCGCCCTCGCCCACTACCTTGCAGCGCAGCTCGTTGCCGTTGACGCGCAACGCGTCGTTGGCCTTGTCGCCCACATCGGCATGGCTCTCGGTGCTGGCCTTGACGTAAGTACCGATACCACCGTTCCACAACAGGTCCACCGGCGCCTTGAGCAAGGCGTTGAGCAGTTCGGTCGGGGTCAGCTTGTCAGCCTGGATGTCGAAGCGTTCTTTCATCTGTGGCGAGATGGCAATGCTTTTCGCGCTGCGCGAGAAGATACCGCCGCCTTCGGACATGATGCTGGTGTCGTAGTCGGTCCAGGCCGAACGCGGCAGTTCGAACAAACGCTTGCGCTCGACGAAGCTGGTGGCCGGGTTCGGGTTCGGGTCGATGAAGATATGCAGGTGGTTGAACGCTGCGACCAGTTGCAGTTTGTCCGACATCAACAAACCGTTACCGAACACGTCACCGGCCATATCGCCGACGCCCACCACGGTGATGCTGTCTTCCTGCACGTTGATGCCGCGCTCACGGAAGTGACGCTGCACACCCACCCACGCGCCCTTGGCGGTGATGCCCATTTTCTTGTGGTCGTAACCGGCCGAACCACCGGAAGCGAACGCATCGCCCAGCCAGAAGCCGTAGTCGATGGCAATGCCGTTGGCGATGTCGGAGAAGGTCGCAGTGCCCTTGTCCGCCGCCACCACCAGGTACGGGTCATCGTCGTCATGGCGCACGACGTTGGCCGGCGGCACCAGGGCGCCGTCTTTCAGGTTGTCGGTGATGTCCAACAGGCCGGAGATGAAGATGCGGTAGCAGGCGATGCCTTCGGCCGCGATCTCGTCCCGGCTGCCGCCCAATGGCAGGCGACGCGGCAGGAAGCCACCCTTGGCGCCTACCGGCACGATCACCGAGTTCTTCACTTGCTGGGCTTTTACCAGGCCAAGTACTTCGGTGCGGAAGTCTTCTTCACGGTCGGACCAACGCAGGCCGCCACGGGCCACGTTACCAAAGCGCAGGTGCACGCCTTCGACCCGTGGCGAGTACACGAAGATTTCAAACTTCGGCACGGGCTTGGGCAGCTCAGGGATGGCACGCGGATCGAACTTGAAGCTGAAGTACGACTTGTTCTGGCCGTTGGCATCGGTCTGGTAGAAGTTGGTGCGCAGGGTGGCCTTGATCAGGTCCAGGTAGCGACGCAGGATGCGGTCTTCGTTGAGCACCTGGACGTCGTCCAGGGCGCTGAGGATCGCTTGCTCCAGGCGTTGCTGCTTGTCTTCCAGGTCGTCGGCAGTGAGCTTGCGCGCCAAGTAGAAACGGGTCTTGAACAACCGGGTCAACTCGCGGGCGATGTCGGTGTGGTTGTTCAGGGTGCTGGCGATGTAACCCAGGTCGAAGCCCAGGCGAATCTGCTTCAGGTAACGGGCATAGGCACGCAGCAGCGCCACGTCGCGCCATGGCAGGCCGGCGGTGAGGACCAGGCGGTTGAACGCATCGTTCTCGGCATCGCCATGCACGATGTGCACGAACGCATCCTGCAGGGTGTCGTTGAGTTGCTGGATATCCAGGTTCACGCCTTCGGCGGCGATGAACGCAAAGTCATGGATCCAGAACTCACGGCCATTGGCGTGACGCAGGCGATACGGGAACTCGCCCAGCACACGCAGGCCGAGGTTTTCCAGGATTGGCAGCACGTCGGACAGCGCCAGCGGCGTATCGGCGTGGTAGAGCTTGCAATGCAGCTCGCGCTGGCCGGAAACCTGGCCCAGCGGCTGATAGAAGCTCATCACCAGTGGGTTGGCTTCGGTCAGGCTGTTGAGGTGCTGCATGTCGACCACAGCCGAATGCGCGGCGAAACGCTCGCGGTAGCCAGCCGGGAAGCCTTTGGGGAAATCCGCCAGCA
The DNA here is from genome assembly GCF_029201605.1 of Pseudomonas sp. FJ2-5-13. Lineage (NCBI taxonomy): Bacteria > Pseudomonadati > Pseudomonadota > Gammaproteobacteria > Pseudomonadales > Pseudomonadaceae > Pseudomonas > Pseudomonas sp. FJ2-5-13. The sequence goes on along the minus strand of NZ_CP104045.1, from coordinate 2,590,831 downwards.
CGTTGGTGCCCTGGGCTTCGCCGAAGCTTTCCACTACCAGGCTGGCGTAGTCGTCCTGCCAGCTGCGGCAGGCCTGCACCACTTCTTTTTCCAGTTGCAGCGGGTCGATGTCCAGGCGGTTCTTGGGGTCAACCCGCAGAATCAGTTGCACACGGGCCAGCACGGACTCGGAGAAGAAGGTCCAGAACTCGCAGTCCGAAGCCTTCAGACGGTCCATCAGCACTTGCTGGATCTTCTGGCGCACTTCGGTGGAATAGATGTCGCGTGGCACGTAGGCCAGGCAGTAGCAGAAACGACCGTACGGGTCTTTGCGCAGGAACACGCGGATCTTGTTGCGCTCCTGGATCTGCACAATCGACATCACGGTGCTGAACAGCTCGTCGACCGGGGTCTGGAACAGGTCGTCACGGGGCAATACTTCAACCACTTGGGCAAGCTCTTTACCCAGGTGCGCCTTGGCCTGGAAGCCCGAACGACGTTCGATTTCCGCGACCTTGCGACGGATATAAGGGATCACCCGCACGCTTTCGCCGTACACCGAAGAGGTATACAGGCCCATGAAACGGTGTTCCTTGATGACCTTGCCGTCGGCGCTGATCTCGCGAATCGACACATAGTCCGGGTAAGCCGGGCGGTGCACGCGGCTTGGGTGGGCGGCCTTGGCGAACGACAGTACGGTCGGCTCACGCAAGTAGGCCACGGCGTAGTCTTCGATGCGCAGGTCTTCGGCAGTGAGGCCGGCACGCAGCAGCTTGGTCAGACCGAGGAAGGAGCTGGCGTCATATTCGATATGACCGCCGTCCGCCTCGTCACGTACCACAAACTCTTCGTAGCCCAGGAAGGTGAAGTGGTTGCCCACCAGCCATTCGAGGAAGTTCTTGATCTCGGCTTTTTCTTCGCCGTCGATGGCGAACGCACTGGCGTCGATACCGGCCAGCAGGTCCTGGACCTTGGCTTTCATCGGTTCGAAATCGGCCACGGCCACGCGCACTTCGCCCAGCACCTGCTCAAGCTCCTTGCTCAGCACGTTCAGTTCGGCGGCATTGGCGCAGCGGTCGATCTCCAGGTACATCAGCGATTCTTGCAGGATGCCTTCGCCCTGGGTGCCCTTGGGCAGGATTTCCAGCAGCTCGCCCTTGCTGCCACGACGCACGCTGAGCACGGTGGTTTGCAGGGTATGGATGCTGTAGCCACGGCGGTTCAGCTCGGTGCGTACCGAGTCCACCAGAAAGGGCAGGTCATGGTGCAGCACTTCGACCGCGGTGTGGGTCGACTGCCAGCCATGACGTTCGTAATCGGGGTTGTAGACCCGCACTTGCGGTTGGGTGTGATCAAAGCGCTCAAGCAGGCGCCAGGCAGACAGGGTGCAACCGGCCAGGTCGGAAAGGCGACGCTGGGTCAGTTCGTCCAGGGAAATGATGCCGAAAAATTGTTCAGCGAACAGCGCCACTTGTGGCAGTGCCTGTTCACTGAGGTGCTGCGCCAGTGCCGCTTGCAGTTGATGCTGGAAGTCGGCCTTGCTGGCTGCGGTGAAGAACGCCATCTGTGGTACTCCGCTTGGGCTTGTTATTGATGAAAGCGTCGCGTGTTGTCCCCTTGCGGGGAGACCGTCAGCTCTGTTCGCTGGTGTGCTGACAAGCACCATAAACGAATCAGGGCGACAGGTGGGTGAAGCTGGACAAGACAGTCAGGTCACATACAACTTCCATACGGCATGCCCCTGGCCAGGTGACGATACGACGGGCAGGTCAGGCGCCTGGCACAGGGCACATCCGTTGCGCAGCTTAACGAGTGTAGGAAGAGCGCTGCTTGCGACGCTGCGACATATTCGGTCATCGGTAAGCAGGGTGTCGGTTGCAACTTGGGCAACCCCGGATTTTCGGTAGAAAATCTTGCTACTTTGCACACCATCAGTACCAGAAATGACCGATCCGGTCCGTCAGGTCATGCCTGACTTCCGACACAGGATGAAGCACAAAATTCGCCGCGGTGGCACAATTGCCCTCCCCTACACAGGATTGCCCCATGCTGCAGCTGAAAACCGACGCCCTGATGGCCACCCCGTGCGACGACGAAGAAGACAACATGGCCATGCTGTGCTGTCACGGCAAGAACGGCGAAATGTTCATGCTCACCCGTTATCCGGATGAAGATGAAGTGGAGCTGACCTGGGACTACGAACCCTCGACCCTCGACGGGCTGAAAGTGACGTTGGGCGACACCACCTTATTGATCGAACTGGCGGCCGGCGATGCCGATGCCTTGGGCGGTAAGGACCAACTGGAGATCACCCACAGCACCGCTGCGTCAGACATGGCCGAAGTGCAGGAAACCCTGCAGAACATCCTCACAGGCACCGGCACGTTCATTCGGATCTGAATGCACCGTAGATCCCATGTGGGAGCTGGCTTGCCTGCGAAGACGGCCTCCCAGCCGACACCTATCTATCTGACACCCCACAATCCAACTGTGGGAGCGGGCTTGCTCGCGAAGGCGGCCTGACAGTCAACACAGTTGGACCGGGTACATATCCGTTATTTAGGTAACGGCCACTTAGGGTTCCGCCCTGACGGCGGCTCACTTTTGAAAAGCGCAAAAGTAAGCAAAACGCTCTTGCCCCACCACTCGGCACCTCGCCTAGGCTCGGTGTGCCCGTAATCCGCCAGTGATTGGGGGGGCCGCCGCCACGCGCCATCCATGGCGCGGGGCGGCTAAACCGGCATCCCTGCCGGTTTACCCCCCAAATCCCTGTCGAATTCCGGCCAGCGTGGTTTGACGGGGCGCCGAAGATCAAGATCAAAAGCAGATCAAGAGCGACTCGCTTCGCATCGTGGAGTGTGGGGCCCGGCGCGGTCACTGTGGGAGCTGGCTTGCCTGCGAAGGTATCGACTCGGTGTGCCTGAGTCACCGAGTTGACTGGATCGCAGGCAAGCCAGCTCCCACAGTGATCGTGCTCTACCTACCCAGCCGTTATGCCTTGCGCACCGCAATCCTGTAAGTTTCGCCAAAAATACCCATCAAGCCGTTAGTCGCCGCACCCCGCGATGCATTAAAGTAAACGCCCCAGGCCCGGTGTTTTGTCACAACACCCAGGCTCATCTTTTCCAGGAACCGTCATCGATGGAACATCGTGAAGCGCTGCTTGCGCTGCGAACCTTTCTTTCTACGCAGATTCTCGGCCAGGAAAAACTCATCGATCGCCTGCTGATCGCCCTGCTCGCTGACGGCCATATGCTGGTCGAAGGCGCACCGGGGCTGGCCAAGACCAAGGCGATCAAGGAGTTGGCCGAAGGGATCGAAGCGCAGTTCCATCGTATCCAGTTCACCCCCGACCTGTTGCCCGCCGATATCACCGGCACCGAGATCTATCGCCCGGAAACCGGCAGCTTTGTGTTCCAGCAAGGGCCGATCTTCCATAACCTGGTGCTCGCGGACGAAATCAACCGTGCCCCGGCCAAGGTGCAGTCGGCCTTGCTCGAGGCCATGGCCGAGCGCCAGGTCAGCGTGGGCCGCAGCACCTACGAACTGTCGCCGCTGTTTTTGGTGATGGCCACGCAAAACCCCATCGAGCAGGAAGGCACCTACCCGCTGCCCGAAGCCCAGCTCGACCGATTCCTGATGCACGTCAAGATCGGCTTCCCGGACGCCGCCGTCGAGCGCCGTATCCTGCAGCAAGCCCGTGGCGAAGCGCTCAACGGCGAAACCAAGCCCGAGCGCCGGGTGAGCCAGCAGGCCATCTTTGCCGCGCGCAAGGAAATCCTCGGCCTGTACATGGCCGATGCGGTGGAGGAATACCTGGTGCAACTGGTGATGGCCACGCGCACCCCTTCCAAGTTCGACCCGGAAATGGCCGAGTGGATCGCCTACGGCGCCAGCCCCCGAGGCTCCATCGCCCTGGACCGCTGCGCCCGCGCCCATGCCTGGCTGGCCGGTCGCGATTTCGTCAGCCCCGAAGATATCCAGGCGGTGCTGTTCGACGTGCTGCGCCACCGCATCATCCTGTCGTTCGAGGCCGAAGCCGCCGGTGTTGACCAGGACCGCGTGGTGCAACGCATTCTCGACGTCGTTGCCGTCGCTTGAAGTCGATGAACGCAAGCGATGGCATCCGCGTAACCCTCAGTGAATTGATTGAGATGCGCCACCGCGTGCGTGAGGTGCAGTTGTTCTCCACGCCTGGTCAACGTAGCCCGCTGGTGGGCCTGCACCACTCCAAGCTGCGCGGGCGTGGCGTCGATTTTGACCAGGTGCGCGTGTACCAGGCCGGCGACGACGTGCGCACCATCGACTGGCGCGTGACGGCGCGTACCCAGGAGCCGCACACCAAGCTGTTCCACGAAGAGCGCGAACGGCCGATTTTCATCATGGTGGAGCAAAGTTGCCGGCTGTTTTTCGGCTCGGGGCAAATGTTCAAGTCGGTGCTTGCCGCCCAGGCCGCCAGCCTGATCGGTTGGGCCGCCCTGGGCCATAACGACCGGGTGGGCGGGCTGGTGTTCGGCGACAGCGAGCACTACGAGATCAAGCCACGGCGCAGCAAGCAAAGCCTGTTGCAACTGCTTAACCGGCTGGTGCGGGTCAACCAGAGCCTGAACACCGAGCGTCAGCCGGAAGCCGACGCCCTGGGTATGGCCTTGCGCCGTGGCCGCGAGGTGCTGCGCCCGGGCAGCCTGGTGGTGGTGATCTGCGATGAGCGCGCCCTCACCGAAGGCGCCGAGCAACAGTTGAGCCTGTTGGCGCGCCATTGCGACCTGCTGTTATTACCGATCTCCGACCCGCTGGACCACGCCCTCCCCGCCGCCGGGCTGCTGCGTTTCGCGCAAAGAGGCGCGCAATTGGAACTGGACACCCTGAATATCGACCTGCGCCAGGCCTACAAGGCCCAGGCCGAAGCCCGCATCGCCCGCTGGGAACTGCTCGCGCAAAAACTGCGGCTGTTGTTGATGCCCTTGAGCACCCAGAGTGAAATGGTCGAGCAACTGCGCGAATACCTCAACCCGCAACGCCCGGTTAAAAAACCATGAGCAGCCTGGACCAACTGCAACCGCTGATCGCCCCGCCCGCCATTGGCTTCTGGCCACCTGCGCCCGGCTGGTGGCTGTTGCTGCTGGTGATCCCCCTGCTCGGTTGGGGCCTGTGGTGGCTGCGCCGTTTCCTGCCGGCCCGCCGCCCCGTGGCGCGTGCCGAACAACCGCTGGACCCGTTGCGTATCGCCGCCCTGGCCGAGCTGGCTTTGATGCCCAAGCCCTACGACGGCGCGCCGGCTGGCGCCTGGTTGCAGCAACTCAACGGCCTGCTCAAGCGCCTGTGCCGTAACGACTACCCTTATAGCCAGAGCCACACCCTCAACGGGCGCAAATGGCTGGCCTTCCTGGATAACCGGTGCCCCGCCGCCGGCCTGACGCGCTGGATGGTGTTGGTGGAAGGCGCCTATAAGCCCGAATGCAAGCTCGACGACAAAGCCATCGCTGGCCTGACCCAAGCCGTCGACACCTGGATTCGCAAACATGTTTGAGTTCGCCTGGCCGTGGATCTTCGCCCTGTTGCCATTGCCGTGGATCATGCGCCTGGTGCTGCCCGTGGCCGACAGCGGCGAACCGGCGCTCAAAGTCAGCTACCTCAGCGACCTTGAGGGCCTGGCCCGCCGCCGTGCCCGCGTCAACCTGCCAGGCTGGCGCCAGCAAGCCCCATTCGTGGTGCTGTGGTTGCTGCTGTTGACCGCCGCCGCCCGCCCGCAATGGCTGGGCGAACCCTTACCGATTGCTGCCAGCGGCCGGGATCTGCTGGTGGCGGTGGACGTCTCCGGCTCCATGGACTTTCCCGATATGCATTGGCAGGACGAAGACGTGAGCCGCCTGGCCCTGGTCAAGCACCTGCTGGGGGACTTTCTGGAGGAGCGTGAAGGTGACCGCGTGGGCCTGATCCTGTTCGGCAGCCAAGCCTACCTGCAAGCGCCCCTGACCTTTGACCGCCGTACCGTGCGCACCTGGCTGGATGAGGCACGCATCGGCATTGCCGGCAAGAACACCGCCATCGGCGACGCCATCGGCCTGGCCCTCAAGCGCCTGCGCCAGCGCCCGGCGCAAAGCCGCGTGCTGATCCTGGTCACCGACGGTGCCAACAATGCCGGGCAGATCGACCCGTTGACCGCCGCGCGCCTGGCGGCCGAGGAAGGCGTGAAAATCTACCCCATCGGCATCGGCGCCGACCCCGAGCAAACCGGCTCCCTGGGCATCCTTGGCGTCAACCCGAGCCTGGACCTCGACGAACCGGCGCTCAAGGCACTGGCCGAGGCCACCGGCGGCCAGTATTTCCGCGCCCGTGACGGCGAGGAACTGCTGAAGATCAAGGACACCCTCGACACCCTTGAGCCGGTGGAGCAACAACCCACCCAGGCCCGACCGGCCCAGGCGCTGTACGGCGGCCCATTGGCCCTGGCGTTGGTGTTGAGCCTGTTGCTGGTGGTGCAGGAACGCTGGCCGAATAACGCCTTGCAGCGCGCCTTCAATCGACTATCGAGCAGGAGCATCTTTTTGCAGCAACACCCTGAATGGCGCCAGCGTCTGCAGCGCCTGCGTTTGCGGAGGCGTCGATGATCGCCCTGTGGCCGCACTGGTTGCGCCCCTGGTGGCTGTTGTTGCTGCCCCTGCTTGGCTGGTTGCTGTGGCAGCTATGGCATCGGCAAAAGCGCGCCGGGCGTTGGCAGATGATCCTACCGCCGGCGTTCCATGCCGAGTTGCTCAGTGGTGGCAATGGCCGCGAGAGTAAATCGCCGTGGGTCGTGCTCGGCATCGCCTGGCTGTTGGCCGTGCTGGCGTTGCTGGGCCCCAGTTGGCAACGGGTTGAACAGGCCAGCCAGAAACCTTCCGACCCCTTGGTGGTACTGCTGGAACTGACCCCGCAAATGCTCGCCACCGACAGCCCGCCCAACCGCCTGGAGCAGGCGCGGCGCAAGTTATATGACTTGCTGCAAGCGCGCACCGATGCGCAAACAGCCATCATCGTGTACGCCGGCAGCGCCCATACCTTGGTGCCGCTGTCCGATGACCTGGCCACCAGCCGCAACCTGTTGGAAGCCCTGCGCCCCTCGATCATGCCCGAGCCCGGCCATCGAGCCGACCTGGCCGTGGAAAAAGCCCTGGGGTTGCTCAAGCAAGGCGGTCTCGGCCACGGGCGCCTGCTGCTGATCGGTTCCTCACTGTCCAAACAAGAGCGCCAAGGCATCCGCCTGCAACTGCAAAGTGCCCAGGCTCCGACATTGTCGATCCTCGGCATCGGCAGTCGCGAAGGCACGCCGGTGACTCAGGAGAGCGGCGAATTTCTCAAGGACGACCAGGGCGCGATCTTGGTGCCGCGTCTAGACAGCCCGACCCTCAAGGCGTTCGCCAGCGAAATGGGCGGCCGCTACCGTGCGGCGCGCCTGGATGACAAGGACCTGCGCCAACTCGGCATGCTCGACAGCGCCCAAGCGCTGCGCGACGACGGCCAACGACTGCGCCTGGACACCTGGGCCGACCAGGGTTACTGGCTGCTCTTGCCGTTGTTGCTGCTGGCCGCGTGCGCCGGGCGTCGCGGCTGGCTGTTCTGCCTGCCCTTATTGCTGATGGGCGTGCCGCAACCCAGCTACGCCTTCGGGCTGCAGGACCTGTGGCTGCGCCCCGACCAACAAGGCCAGTACCTGCTCAAGCACAAACGCCCGGCCGAAGCCGCCGAACACTTCCAGGACCCACAGTGGCAAGGCGTGGCGCTGTACGAAGCCGGCAATTACGCCGAGGCCATCAAGCGGTTTGCCCAAGGCAGCGACGCCTATTCCCACTACAACCGTGGCAATGCTCTGGCCAAGGCCGGTGAGCTTGAAGCGGCCATTGATGCGTATGAACAAGCCCTGGAAGCCCAGCCCGATTTGCAACCGGCACTGAAAAACAAAGCCCTGGTTGAAACCCTGATGCAGCAGCAAGCACAGCCCGAGGCAGAGCCGCCAGCAAAAAACGAAGATGACGAAACCTCCCAACCCGGCCAAACTGCGCAACCGGGTGCCAGCGCACAAACGGCCCAGGGTGGCGAGCAGTCGTCCCACGGCCAGGGCGAAGCCGGCACCGGTGAGACTCAGACAGCCGCTACGCCACAGCCAGGCGGCAACGAAGTGCCAGGCAGCGAACTGGGCGACGAGCAAACCACCACGCCGCCACTGCGCCCCGCCGACACACGCCTGGAAGGCGAGCGCCGCCAGGCCTTGGAGCAATGGTTGCAGGAGATCCCGGACAACCCCGGCGAGCTGTTGCGCCGCAAATTCTGGTACGAACAGCAACAACATCAGGACACCACTCGATGAGCCGCCGCACCACCCTTTTGCTTCTGCTCGCGCTGTCGGCAGGCCACGCCCAGGCGGCGGACCTGGTCGCCAGCGTAGACCGCAGCCGCCTCAACTCCGGGGAAACGGTGGAGCTGACGGTGCAATCGAGTGATGTGACCCAGTTTGGCAAACCGGACTTGTCGCCCCTGGATGCGCAGTTCGAAGTCAGCGGCACCCGCCAGATCAACCAACTCACCACGCTGGACGGCGACAACCACGCCACCACCCGCTGGATCATCACCCTGCTGCCCAAGGTGAACGGCAACGTGGTCATCCCGCCACTGCAAGTGGGCGCACTCAAGACCCAGCCGATCACCCTGCAAGTGGTGGAAAGCGCCAGCCAGAACACCAGCGCCGAACTGGCCCCGGTGTTCATCGAAGCCAACCTCGACCAGACCAGCGTATACGTGCAGGCCCAGGCCCTGTTGACCGTGCGCGTGTACCACTCGGTGTCGCTGTATGACGACAGCAGCCTCACGCCCTTGCAGATACCGGATGCGCGTGTCGAACAACTGGGCGAATCACGCACCTATGAAAAGGTCATCAACAGCATCCGCCATGGCGTGATCGAAACCCGCTACGCCCTCTACCCGCAACACAGCGGCTCGGTAGTGATTCCGGCGCAGACCTTCAGCGCCACCCTGGTGGAATCGCGCCCGCCCCAGGAAAACACCCTGCAGGGCACCAAGCCGGGCAAGATGATTCACGTCAGCTCCGCGCCTCTGCCCTTGACGGTCAAACCCAAACCGGACGCCTACCCCACCGACGCCCCCTGGCTGCCCGCACGCAGCCTGACCTTGAGCGAAGGCTGGAACCCCACGCCGGACCACGTGCAAGTCGGCGATTCCCTGACCCGCAGCCTGACCGTGGAGGCCGAAGGCCTGTCCAGCGCACAATTGCCGGCGCTGCCCGGCACCGAGGTCAACGGCCTGCGCCGCTACCCCGACCAACCGGTGATGGCTAACCGCACCAGCGACCGCGGCCTGACCGGCAGCCGTGAAGACCGCGAAGCCCTGGTGCCGACCCGCGCCGGCGAGCTGGAACTGCCCGCCGTGGAAGTGGTGTGGTGGAACACCCACGAAGATCACCTGGAACGCACCAGCCTGCCGGCGCGCACCGTGCACGTGGCGGTGAACCCCAGCCTGGTGGTAGACACCCCGGCGACACCGACCATCATCACCGCACCCGACGATGACCGCCTTTGGCTGTGGCAACTGAGCACACTGATACTTGCCTGCACCACCCTGCTGGGCTTTGGCCTGTGGTGGCGCGCACGCCGGCAACCGGCGGTACAACGCGCCGCCCAAACCGGCCCCAGCCCACGCACGCTGCTCGACGACCTCAAGCGCGCCACCCAGGCCAACGACCCCCACGCCACCCGCCAGGCCCTCGACGCCTGGGCGCGGCAACAACCCGAAACCCTGGCCGACATGGCCGCACGGTTTGTGCCGTTGTCGGATGCCCTGGATGGTTTGAATGGCGCGTTGTACAGCGAAAGCGGCCAATACTGGTTGGGTGATGACCTGTGGCGTGCGATCAAAGCCATCCCCGTGGCCGAACGCGAGCAAGACCCGGCGACCGACACCACCAGCTTGCCGCCGCTCTACCCCAAATAACCCAGCCTCAACCAACACCACAAAACCCTGTGGGAGCGGGCTTGCCCGCGAAGGCCATAGGTATCTACACAACTTTGTAGCCTGTAGCAGCAGCCGGTAACCACGATGCGAAGCGAGCCGCTCTTGATCTTGATCTTAGGCGCCCCGTCAAACCACGCTGGCCGGAATTCGACAGGGATTTGGGGGGTAAACCGGCAGGGATGCCGGTTTAGCCGCCCCGCGCCATGGATGGCGCGTGGCGGCGGCCCCCCAAATCACTGGCGGATTACGGGCACACCGAGCCTAGGCGAGGTGCCGAGTGGTGGGGCAAGAGCGTTTTGCTTACTTTTGCGCTGTTCAAAAGTGAGCCGCTGTCAGAGCGGAACCCTAGGTGGCCGTTACCTAAATAACGGATATGTACCCGGTCCAACTGTGGTGACTGTTAGGCCGCCTTCGCAGGCAAGCCAGCTCCCACATTTGAACTGCGGCGCGTCAGCTAGATCAGCGTCGGCTGTCAGGCCGTCACGGGAGCAAGCTCCCTCGCCACAGGTTCAGCGTCGCACCAAAATTGTGTAGATACCTATGCCGCGTCCGCCATCGCAGCATAGGTCTCTACACAACTCTGTAACGCTCAACGGTAACCACGATGCGAAGCGAGCCGCTCTCGATCTTGATCTGCTTTTGATCTCAGGCGCCCCGTTAAACCACGCTGGCCGGAATTCGACAGGGATTTGGGGGGTAAACCGGCAGGGATGCCGGTTTAGCCGCCCCGCGCCATGGATGGCGCGTGGCGGCGGCCCCCCAAATCACTGGCGGATTACGGGCACACCGAGCCCAAGCGAGGTGCCGAGTGGTGGGGCAAGAGCGTTTTGCTTACTTTTGCGCTGTTCAAAAGTGAGCCGCTGTCAGAGCGGAACCCTAGGTGGCCGTTACCTAAATAACGGATATGTACCCGGTCCAACTGTGGTGACTGTTAGGCCGCCTTCGCAGGCAAGCCAGCTCCCACATTTGGACTGCGGCGCGTCAGCTAGATCAGCGTCGGCTGTCAGGCCGTCACGGGAGCAAGCTCCCTCGCCACAGGTTCAGCGTCGCACCAAAATTGTGTAGATACCTATGCCGCGTCCGCCATCGCAGCATAGGTCTCTACACAACTCTGTAGCGCTCAACGGTAACCACGATGCGAAGCGAGCCGCTCTCGATCTTGATCTGCTTTTGATCTCAGGCGCCCCGTTAAACCACGCTGGCCGGAATTCGACAGGGATTTGGGGGGTAAACCGGCAGGGATGCCGGTTTAGCCGCCCCGCGCCATGGATGGCGCGTGGCGGCGGCCCCCCAAATCACTGGCGGATTACGGGCACACCGAGCCCAAGCGAGGTGCCGAGTGGTGGGGCAAGAGCGTTTTGCTTACTTTTGCGCTGTTCAAAAGTGAGCGCTGTCAGAGCGGAACCCTAAGCGGCCGTTACCGCAGCAATGGATATGTACACAAACCAACTGTGTTGACTGCCAGGCCGCCTTCGCGAGCAAGCCCGCTCCCACAGTTTGATCGTGGGGGATCAGGTAGATAGGCGTCGGCTGCTCCCACAGTTGATCTGCAGTGCCTGCTCGAACGCCTGCCTGCACTTAATGATTACGACGCGGCACCTTCCATTCACGATGGGGGAATTTGTACAGATAGTTCAGGTTATCCATATCGAACCGGCCATCCTCCTTGCCGGGGCCACCGAAGAAGCTGATGCCGATATCCAGCTTGCGCAGCAATTTGGGCCGTGAGAGTAACTCCTTGGCCGCGTGGTGGGCCTCTGGTGAAAATGTCCTGTCGGTGGCTATCAGGCCGGCGGCCTCCCTCAGCTCGTTGAAGTTCACATAGCTGTCTGTCGCGCCAGCGGCGAACTCGCGGAAATGGTCGCGGATCAGCCCTATCAGTTGCCGGTCAGTCACGCTTGCGAATGGGCGTGCGTACGCAGCGTTGGCCTGGGTCTCAGCGCTTCGTGTCTGACGGTGGTTAGCTTGGGTTGAGCGACTGTCAGCTTCCAGTTGCTCTGGTAGAGCGGTGGGAGCAGTGATGGAAGGTGGCTTTATTGAAAATGTCATGCTGGGCCTCTGATTCATTCAGGGATTGATTGAAAAATCCACCTTGTGGGTGGTCGTCACTCAACCTGCCGTTCCATTTATCACCGCCCGCTCGACATGCATTGTTAAAGGCCAGCAATCCATATCCCTTTAACTTGCAGGACGTTTCCTAGACAATCCTTTGGCCTTGCGCCTGCTCATTTCGCTGGCTAGCCTTCGCTTCGTCGCTGCCTATCAGCGATCGGGTGTGAGATCCCGTTACTAGCAGGCGCAATGCGCTACAACCGTCAATGGCGGCTGTGTGCGGGCAGACTTCGGTCTGGCCGGGTCCTGTTTTCCGGTATCTCACCCCGCACATAGCTGCCACCTTTTGACGTGTGAGATCGGCAAAAGAATGGCTCCCCACCCAAGCAGGAGCTTTATCCATGAACAAACTCATACCCGACCCACCCTTCCCAATTTTCGTCGCCCACGAAGACCTGAGTTTCGAAGACGCCATCGCCAGCATCTCCTCGCTACTGCGCTGCGCCGCCGCCACCGCCACCGAAACCGCCGAGGGCCTCAAAGGCACCCAGCGCGACATGGCCTGCTCCACCGCTCACCTGATCGACATGGCCCGCACCCTCGCCGACCGTGCGCTGGATTGCCTGCAGCCCAACCCCACTAACACCCCATAACCCCCGTGTAGGAGCGAGCTTGCTCGCGAAAAACTCACAGGCGCCGCGTTTATCCAGAAAGCCCGCGTTATCGTTGACGTTTTTCGCGAGCAAGCTCGCTCCTACAAATAACCATCGCGTCGGCCATGAGTCCACGCGCACTTTTACAGGTAAACTCCCCTCCTTTTCATCTTCTCCACGGAGTTCGCCTTGCGTCTGTTTCATACCTCCGACTGGCACTTGGGCCAAAACCTTCACGGCCAGGAACGCGACTTCGAACACGCCTGTTTCCTTGAATGGCTGCTGGGCCAACTCAAGGCCCAGCGCCCGGATGTGCTGTTGATCGCCGGCGATATCTTCGACACGGTCAACCCGCCGCTCAAGGCCCAGGAGCGCTTGTATGACTTCATCATCAGCGCTCACGAACAACAGCCGACACTGACCATTGTGATGATTGCCGGTAACCATGACTCCGGCTCGCGCATCGAATTGCCCGCGCCCCTGATGCGCCGCCTGCGCACCCATGCCCTGGGCCGAGTACTGTGGCTGGATGATGGCCAATTGGATGCCGAGCGCCTGCTGATCCCGCTGCCCAATGCCAAAGGCAAGATCGCCGCCTGGTGCCTGGCACTGCCCTTCCTGCGCCCAGCGGAAGTCACCGGCGCGCAGCTAGGCGATGATTACCTGCGCGGCATCGGCCAAGTGCATGAATGGCTGATCGCAGCCGCCAATGCCAAGCGCAACAAAGGCCAAGCATTGATAGCCATCAGCCATGCGCACATGGCCGGTGGGTCGGTGTCCGAAGACTCCGAACGCAGCCTGATCATCGGTAATGCCGAGGCGCTGCCCGCCACACTGTTCGACCGAAGCGTGGCGTATGTGGCCCTCGGCCATTTGCACAAGCCGCAAAAGGTCAATGGCGAGGAGCGCATTCGCTACAGCGGCTCGCCTATACCCTTGTCCTTCTCCGAAATCGGCTACAAGCACCAGATTCTCGACGTGACGTTCCAGGGCGAAAGGCTGGTGGGCTGTGAACCGATCCTGATTCCCCGCTCCGTCAACCTGCAACGCCTGGACGCCGCGCCCCTGGCCGATATCCTCAAGCAACTCGGTGAGTTGCCCGACATCGACCTGCTCGCTGAAACCCAGCGCCACCCTTGGCTGGAAGTGCGCGTGCGCCTCGACGAGCCGCAACCAGACCTGCGTCAACAGATCGAAACCGCGTTGCAAGGCAAGGCCGTGCGCCTGGTGCGTATCGCCGCCGAGTACGCCGGCACGCGCGGCAGCGCAGAGGCAGACGATGCGCAACTGATCGAACTCGACCAACTCACGCCCCAGGAATTGTTCAGCCGCGCCTGGCAGGACAGCTACGGCAGTGAGGTGGATGAACAGACCTTGAAGGACTTCGCCGTGCTGCTCCAGGAAGTGCAACAGGAGGGCGAACAGCCATGAAGATCCTCGCCATCCGCTTGAAAAACCTCGCCTCCCTGGCGGGCCCGTTCGAAATCGACTTTACCGCCGAGCCCCTGGCCAGTGCAGGCCTGTTCGCCATCACCGGGCCAACTGGCGCGGGGAAAAGCACCCTGCTCGATGCGTTGTGCCTGGCGCTGTTTGGCGCGGTGCCGCGCCTGGGTGATACCGGCCAGGCCAAAATGCCGGATGCCGACACGGATATTTCCATCGGCGACCCGCGCACCCTGATTCGACGCGGCACTGGCGGCGGCTATGCCGAGGTGGATTTTGTCGGTGTCAGTGGCCGTCGCTACCGTGCGCGCTGGGAAGCCAACCGCGCCCGCGACAAAGCCAGCGGCAAGCTGCAGAACAGCCGGCAAAGCCTGATCGACCTGGACAGCGACCAACTGCTGGCCAGCCAGAAAACCGAGTACAAGACCCAGCTGGAATTGGCCCTGGGCCTGAACTTCGAGCAGTTCACCCGTGCGGTGCTGCTGGCGCAAAGCGAGTTCAGCGCCTTCCTCAAGGCCAATGACAATGAGCGCAGCGAACTGCTGGAAAAGCTCACCGACACCGCGCTCTACACCCAGCTCGGCCGCCGCGCGTTCGACAAGGCCAAAGAGGCCAAGGACGCCCACAAACAGCTGCAGGACCAAGCCACCGGCGTAGTGCCCCTGGCCCCCGAAGCCCGCGCCGAGCTGGACCAACAGCTGGCCGAAGCTCAGCAACAGCTCAAGACCCAACAAGCCCAGCTCAAGCAGTTAGAGTTGCAGCACACCTGGCTCAAGGAGTTGCGTGAATGGCAGGAGCGCCATCAACACGCAGTGGAGCAACTGCAACGCGACGAAGCAACCTGGGCGAGCCAAGGCCAGCAACGCCAGGACCTGAACCTGCTGGAGCAGTTGGCACCGCAACGCCATCACTTCCTGCGCCAGGCAGAACTCGCCACCTTGCTGACGCCCCTGGCGGCACAGATTGCCCAGCACCTGGAGCAACAGACCGCCCTGCACACCCGCCAAGAACAGGCGCAACACCAGCAAGTGGCCGCCCAGGCAGCACTGGCTGAGGCCCTGAAAAACCAGGCCGACGCCGCCCCCCTGCTGCGCCAGGCCATCGAAGAGCAAAACACCCTCGCCCACGTGAGCCGCGAACTGGCCAAGCGCAGCGAGGAAAAACACCAGCACGAAAGCGCCTGCACCGAAGGCCAGGCCCTGCTCGACGGTTTGCAACACACGCAGGCCCAAGGCACCGAGCGCCTGCAACGCCTAACCACCGAGCTTGAGCACAGCGCCGCCCTCGCGCCGCTGAGCGATGCCTGGAACGCCTACCGTGACCGCCTGCAACAGCTGGTGTTGATCGGCAATCGCCTCAACCAAGGCCAGGCCGAGCTGGGGCAACTCGAACAGCGCGCCAGCGCCGCCGCCGAACAGTTCACCCAGCAGCGCGAAGCCCTGGACCTGCTCTACCACGAGGCCGGTGCCGAACCGCACGCGGTGGCCGAACAAATCCAGTTACTGGCCAGCCTGCTGCAAGACAATCGCAAGCAACAGCGCGCCTTCGAAGACCTGGCCCGCTTGTGGGACAGCCAGCAACAGCTGGATCAACAGGCCGCTGCGCTCACGCAAAGACTCGCCGAGGCCGCGCAAAAACGCGAACAACTGAACCAGACCGGCCTGCAGACCAAGGCCGAACTCACCGTTGCCGAACAAACCCTGGCGGTGACCAAACAACTGCTGGAACGCCAACGCCTGGCCCGCAGTGCCAGCGTCGAGGAATTACGCGAGCAATTGCAGGATGACCAACCCTGCCCGGTGTGCGGTAGCCACGAACACCCCTATCACCAGCCTGAAGCCCTGCTGCAAAGCCTGGGTCGCCATGATGAAAGTGAAGAGGCGGCGGCGCAGAAAGCCGTCGACAGCCTCAAGGAAAAACTCACCGAACTGCGCGGTGAAGTGGGCGGCCTGATCGCTCAGCAAAAAGAATTCCTGCAACAGCAGGAACAGCTGGCCACGCAGCAGCAGGGTTTGGCACCGAGCCTGCAAGCCCATCCGCTGTGCGCCTCGCTGTTCAACCAAGACGTCGACAAGCGCAGCCCTTGGCTGGCCCAGCAACTGGCCCAATTGACTCAAAGCATCAGCCAGGACGAACAACGCCAGGGCGCCCTGCTCAACCTGCAACAGAACGCCGGGCGCTTGCAGCAACAATTGCAAGCCGCCCAGGACGCCAGCCAGCAAGCCCGGCAATTGCTGGTGGATCAACAGCGGCAATTGGCCGGCGACCGCGAACGCCTGGAGACGGAACTCAGCGCCTTCGCCAGCCTGTTGCCCGCCGATACACTGGAAGGTTTGCGCAACGCGCCTGCGGCGACTTTCATGCAGCTCGACCAACAGGTCAGCCAGCGCCTTGAGCAATTGGGCCATCAACGCGATGAGCAGGCCGAGCAGCAGGAGCGCCAACAGGCCATCGAGAAACAACACACCCACCAGCAGCATCGTCAGCAGCAACTCGACACCTTGAATCTGCAAGTCGCCGAGCTGGCCGACCAGCAACACGCCGTCCAGGAAAAACTCCGCGCCTTGCTAGGGGACCACCCCAGCGCCGAACACTGGCAACAGCAACTGGAGCAAGCCGTCATCCAGTCTCGCCAAAGCGAGGCCGACGCCAACCAGGAACTGCACGCCGTGCACACGGCCCTGGTACAACTGGCCGCCGACCTCAAGGCCCAGCAGCAACGCCAGCAGGCATTGGAGGCGGAACAGCAAGCCCTCGCGACCCGCATCGGCGAATGGCGCGCCCTGCACCCCGAACTGGATGATCAGGGCCTGGCACGCCTGTTGGCCTTTGATGAGCCCCAGGTCGCGCAGTTACGCCAGCACCTGCACAGCAGCGAAAAGGCCGTGGAGCAAGCCAAGGTTCTGCTGCACGAGCGCGAACAGCGCCTGGCCGAACACCAGGCCCTGCACAATGGCAACCTGGAGGCCGAGCAACTGGACGCCACCCTGGCAACGCTTAACCAGCAACTGCTCGAGGGTGAGAAACACTGCGCCGAACTGCGCGCACGCCAGTCCGAAGACCAGCGCCGCCAGAATGCCAACCAGGCCCTGGCCGAACAGATTGCCAAGGCTTACGAGCAGTGGCAGCGCTGGGCCCGCCTGAATGCGCTGATCGGCTCGGCCACCGGCGACACCTTCCGCAAGATCGCCCAGGCCTACAACCTCGACTTGCTAGTGCACCACGCCAACGTGCAACTGCGCCAACTGGTGCGCCGCTACCGGCTTAAACGCGGCGGCAGCATGCTCGGGCTGTTGGTCATGGACACAGAAATGGGCGATGAACTGCGCTCGGTGCACTCGCTGTCCGGTGGCGAAACCTTCCTGGTGTCGTTGGCACTGGCGTTGGGGCTGGCGTCGATGGCGTCGAGCACCTTGAAGATCGAGTCGCTGTTTATCGACGAAGGCTTTGGCAGCCTCGATCCCGAGTCATTGCAACTGGCGATGGACGCCCTGGACGGCTTACAGGCCCAGGGTCGCAAGGTGGCGGTGATCTCCCACGTACAGGAAATGCATGAACGCATCCCGGTGCAGATCCAGGTCCAGCGCCAGGGCAATGGCCTGAGCACGTTGGAGGTCAAGTGAGCGAAGCGCTGCTGTATTCGTTCCGGCGCTGCCCCTATGCAATGCGCGCGCGGCTGGCGCTGCGCTACTCCGGCGTGGCGGTGCGCATTATCGAAGTCAGCCTGAAAGCCAAGCCGGCCGAGATGCTCAAGCTGTCGCCCAAGGGCACGGTGCCGGTGCTGAGTGTCGAAGGTCGAGTGATCGAGGAAAGCCTGCAGATCATGCAGTGGGCGCTGGCGCAGCACGATCCCGATGATTGGCTGCTGCAAGGTGACCCTGGGGTGCTGGCGTTGATTGCCGAGAATGATCAGGTGTTCAAGCATCATTTGAATCGATACAAGTACGCCGAACGCTACCCGGAGCAATCGATGGAGCATTATCGGGCCGAGGGTGAGGTGTTCTTGCGCAAGCTGGAAGATTTGCTGGCGAACCGTGAGTATCTGCTCGCCGACCACCTGAGCCTGGCAGATGCGGCACTGATGCCGTTTGTACGCCAGTTTGCCCATGTGGATCGGGAGTGGTTTGCGAGCACGCCGTATGGGCGTTTGCAGGCCTGGCTGCAACGGTTTCTGGATTCACCGTTGTTTATGGCGGTGATGGCAAAACCCTAAGGCCCACTTGTAAGTTATAGCAGCCGACGGTAATCACGATGCGAAGCGAGCCGCTTTTGCTCTGCTTTTGCTCTTGATCTTAGGCGCCCCATCAAACCACGCTGGCCGGAATTCGACAGGGATTTGGGGGGTAAACCGGCAGGGATGCCGGTTTAGCCGCCCCGCGCCATGGATGGCGCGTGGCGGCGGCCCCCCAAATCACTGGCGGATTGCGGGCACACCGAGCCTAGGCGAGGTGCCGAGTGGTGGGGCGAGGACCTTTTGGTTACTTTTGGGTCCTTCCAAAAGTGACCCGCTGTCAGAGCGGAACCCTAAGTGGCCGTTACCGCAGCAATGGATATGTACACAATCCAACTGTGTTGACTGCCAGGCCGCCTTCGCGAGCAAGCCCGCTCCCACAGTTGGATCGTTGGGGTGTCAGGTAAATATTGGTCGGCTGTGAGGCCGTCATCGCAGGCAAGCCAGCACATTTGACCTTGGCTCAATGGCGCCTCAGTGCTGGCTCTTGTGATCCAGCGCAGCATAGAAGTTGGCGCTCTGTTGCAGGTACTTCTGGGTATAAGCCGTGACACTGGATTTTTTGCCGGAGACTTCCACGCTGGCAGCGGCAGGCAGTGCCACAGTAGCGGAAACAGCAGAAGCAGCAATGATCGAGAAGAGATTGAAATTCATGGCGGTAACCCTTGTGTGCGTTTGGTTGGGTGGCCTGTGAAGGCCTTGGAACCCAACTTACGCCCGAGGGTTGAACCTTAGAAATGCTTTGAAACAGTAGCCGTTATCACTGCGATTAATACAAAGGCTCAGGCCCCGCATTGCGGGGCCTGTGGCTTATTGACGCACCAGAAACTTGAGGTCGCTGGGGGCATCGATCGGCAATTTCTGCACGGTTTTACCCAGCAGGCCGGTGTTGGGGTCGCGCTCGACCACCACGATTTCATTGCTTTTCTGGTTGGCGACCAGCAGGAACTTGCCGCTCGGGTCGAGGCTGAACTCACGCGGATGGTCGCCTTCGACAGAGCGCCGCTGTATTTCCTTGAGGTGCGCGGTGGCCGGGTCGATGCTGAACACCAGCATCTGATTGGCCGTGCCACGGTTGCTCACGTACAGGAATTTGCCGTCGTTTGACGCATGCAACGCCGCACCGGCCTTGTCGGACACCGGTTGGCCGGCGGCATAGTCCACCAACTGGGTTTGCTTAAGCTTGCCGTCGTTGTAGTCGAACACGGCCACCTGGGCGCTCATCTCAGTGGTCAGCCAGGCGTGTTTGCCGTCCGCGCTGAACAGCAAGTGACGCGGGCCGCTGCCCGGTGGCAGCTGCACCGACGCCGGGTTGGCCGCGGTGAGTGGCAGCTCGTGATTGGCCTTGGGGTCGTAGCGGTAGGCAAATACCTTGTCTGCGCCCAGGTCCTGCACGAATACATACTTGCCGTCCGGCGATGACACCACCGAATGCACATGGTTGGACGCCTGGCGCTCCGGGTTCACGCGGCTGGCCGGGTGCCCGCTCAACTGCACCGGCGCCGACAGCTTGCCACTGGCATCCACCGGCAAGATCGCCAAGCTGCCACCCGGGTCTTCCACCACCGAATAGTTGGCGACGAACAGGTAACGTCCATCGGCGGCCACGCTGGAATGGGTGGGCTCATTGCCCAGGCTCTGCACCTGGTTGATCAGGGTCAGCTGGTGACTCTGCGGGTCGATGCTGTAGCTGCTGACACGCCCCACCGGGTCTTCCTGGCCCGGGCCGTTTTCATTGACCACGAACAACTGCTTCTGGTCTTTGGAAATCGTCAGCCAGGAAGGGTTGGCGGTTTTCGCCGCCAGCACCGGCTTGCCGTTGAACTGCCCGGTGCGGCTGTCGAACTGCAGGCGGTAAATACCCTCGCTGCTACCGGCGGTGTAGCTGCCCACCAGCAGTTCATGCACATCGCTGGGTGCGGCCTGTACCGACATCGCACCGACACTGCCAGCCATCAGCAGGGGCCAGAATTTACGCATCATCATCCGCTTCGTCCTCATTGTTATTGGTGCCGGTGAAGGCGCTCATGCAGATCAAGCGGTGCTCGCCCGACTCACCGGTAAGGGTCCAGCTTTGCAGCGTGTCGTCAAATGTGGCGGCGTCCACCTGCGCCGTTGTGAAGCTCCAGCGTTTTTCGGCCCGGCCATCCATGGCGGTAATCACAAGCTTTAGTTCAGTCAACTCGAAATCAAAGGCATGCAGGCCGTCGATTTCAAGCATGTCGCTGGTTTCAAGCACGGGGCGCAAGGAGGCGGATTCGGCAGTCATAACATCAATCGTTCAGAGGAAAGCCCCCATGATAGGGCAAATGGTTGCAGCGGCGTAAATCCTCGCGTGACCTGCGCCGCGTTTACATGCAGCCATACATCCCGCGCCCCTGCTCCACCCCGTGCCGTATCAAGGGTTGACGGCCAGCGCGTGCCAATGGAAATGCCTGATTACCTTTTGCCGATTTCACTGAAAAACCCGCCTCGGTAGTTTCCTTGTTACCTGCCCGCATGACGCGAACAGGGTCACCTCTATGACTAGCATGACTCGACAAGGAAGCTGCACGATGATCCAGGGAAACTACCCCCAGCGTTTTTTTGCCCCTAACCTGCCCCTGTCACTGCCAACCCCGGCTGCACGCCAGACCGTCGCCCCCCATCAAGAACCCTTATCGAATACCGCAAACGACCAACCACTGAGCCGGCCCCGGCGTGCATCCGCACCGTTGCGCACCACAGGGACCACCGCTTCCACCCCAGCCACCGAAAGCTCGCCGCCGCTCACCGCAACGGCGGTCGCCCACCAGTTCGATACCCGCCCTACGCTGCGTTCAGTGGTGTCGGGGATGCTCGAGGAGGCGATCAAAAGCCTGTACCCCACTTTGGCATTCAATCCCGCCGAAACGGCGGTCGCCGAACCCATTTCAAGCAGCCCGCCCCAGTACCGCCTGACCCCCTTGCTGGACATCGCCCTGAGGCACCTGACCACCGAAGGCGACCTCGACTTTACCGACAAACATGCACTGCCCTGCACGCTGGTCGACCCAGCCACCGGGCACACCCTCAAACCGGCGCCATCGCCGGATGCCCTGATGCCTGGCATTGATATGCAAGCCATCGAGCTGGCGATCCGCAGCCTGCGCGCCCCGCTCAAAAAAACCTTCGAACAGGCCCTGCTCAAGCACTTCATGGGCAGCACCGATGCCCACTCTCAAGGCAACAACCACTGGCGCTGGCTCAGCGACACGCTGCGCGACACCTTGACCATCGCCGCTCTGAAACAGCCGGGGCTCAGCGCTCAACAGCGCGAAACCCTCGACCAGGTACTGACCTACCCGGACCGTGCGCAGCGCCAAGCGGCCAAAGGCGAGGCCGCGGCGCAGGTGTTTATCCTCGACTCTGCAGTGAGCCATGCCGGTGGCAATGCCTCGCAACTCACCCCAGACCTGCTGATCACGCGCCAGGTCAATGGCCGCACGCAGGTGCTGCACGTCACCGCCGCCGGCGTGGTGGCGCCCTATGACTCCTTGCACGCATTCGGCCAAGCCTGGGGCAAGAAGATGGGCGACGCCTTCGTCTTTGAGTCCCTGAACTGGAAGCGCCAGGAGCCTGCGGGGAATATTTTCGATACCCAGGCGGCGGTCATCCTCAATGCCATGGTGGAGAACGTTGCGTCCATCGAGGTGCCCACCACCGGCTCGCTTGAGGCGTTGGAGCAGGCTTTCGCCCAGGCCAGCGACCCGAGCCCCTGGTTTGTCGGGGCCTATGCACCCAACGCGCGCGAGCTTGAACGCCTGCATGAACAGCTGCCCACCTGGTTCGGCTCGGCAAGCGCCGCAGAACGTGACACCTATCGACAGCACGCACTGGCCCTGGCCAGCAGTGTGCGCCGCAACAAGGGCCGCACCTTCCTCGACGGCATCCCCGATATCCGCACCTACGCCGAGCAACAGCTCGACCAGCATTTAGCCGGCAAGGGTTATACGGCCAAGGATGTGGAGGTGGTGTTCAAGGTCCCGGTGGGCGATATGGGCAGCAACTACCTGGAACGGGTGAAAATGAGCCTGGTGGACATGGCCCTGGAAAACCTTTCGGGCTTGCCCAAGGGTGAGATGGAAGTCCACCTGCATGGGCAACGGGTCAGCGATGCCAGCCTGCCAAAAATGCTCAAGGACTTGATCAACACCGTGGACATAGGCGGCCGCTACCCCGAGTTGCTCAAGCGTGAACTGTTGAACGACAGCCCAGCGGCCCGTGATCGGCTGGCACGTTTCATCGAGCAGGTACCCCTGCAGCTCGCGATGCAGGCCTTGGAGCTCAAGCTCAAGGGTGAAGCCGGCATCACCGCCCAGGGCCACGCGTTCATCGAAGCCGTCACCCAACCCGGCGCGGGCAGCAAATGGGTGGACGGCCAAGAGATTACCGTGCGGCCCCTGGCGTTTGTGCGCAAGCCGGGAGCGACGCCGGATGTGGTCGCCAATATGTTCATCATCGAACCGCTGGCCAGCGACAGCGGCCCACACCTTTTATATCGCCCCCAACTGAAGCCGGCACTGCTGGAGTTCGCCAGCCGCAACGCGCTGCTGGAGGCCATCCGCAAGCCCGGTGCGCTGCAGGAAAGCGTGTTGGCCTGGTTGCCGGACGACAAAGTACGGGCGGTGTACGGCAATGGCGGTTTTCACACGCCCAATATTGCCCGTTTTACCGTATTCAATGAGTTTGACCCGCCTGCGACGCCCAAGCCGACCGCCCTGGCTGTCGACGGCTATGCCGCTGCCAGCACGTTACGCCAGGACCTGCTCAATGGCGACCTGGCCACGCACTGGTTCCACTCCAACGCCAACAGCCTGGTTACCCTCGCAGAAGGCCAATCCACTTCCGATGCGCAAAGCCGATGGGCCTCCTACAAGGAACTCGGCTGGCTGCTGTTCAATACCCTGCTGCCGCTGATGCGCGGGCCGGGCGCCATGGCCGGCTGGTTGCTGCAACTGGCCAATGCCGAAAACGACATCAAGCGCCTGTCGACCGCGAACGATCCGGACCCGGCCGGGGCAATGGTCGACCTGCTGGTGAACCTGGGCATGACCCTGACCCATGTCCCTGTTGCCGAACCCACGCCGACGCGCACCTTTGAGCCGTTCAAGCCGGGGCCAGAGACCAGCAACCCCGCGCCTCGCCCCCATCAGAGCAATGACCCCGTGCGCCCTGCGCCCACCATTCACCAGGACCCGAGCGCGCCGGTCACCACCGGTTTGGGCGCAGGTACGGCCATCGATATCAGGCTGTCGAGCCCACGCGGACTCACCCCTGAGCTGCGCGCGCACATCGACTCGTTCAAGGTGCCCGCACCAACAGCTCCCGGCACCCCCATCGCCGAAGGCATCAGGAAGGGCCTGTATCAGGTGGATAACCGCTGGTACGCCGAGATCGACAACCACTGGTTTCGCGTCGCCACCGACCTGGATGGCCCTTACGTGATTGACGAACACAACAAGGCACGCACCGCGCCCTCGATAGCACGGGACGCCCGGGGCAACTGGTATTTTGATCTGGCGCCCAGGCTCAAGGGCGGTATGCCGAAAACCAAAGACTTGCAGAGTAAGATCAAACAAAACCTGGAAGCCAAGGCCCGTACCGAAGCGGATTTTCAACGCGGCTGGCAGGAACGCAGCAAGATTTCAAAAGAACATGCTGGCAGCATGGAAAAAATCCGCAACACCCTTGCCGAGTACGAACAAGCACGAAAAAAACTCAAGACGCTGCGCAGCCTGGCAACCAATGAAGCATCTGCTGGGCGTTTCGCGGGGACCTACTCCAATCAGCGGCAGGTCGCCGACGCACTCAGGGCCGACCTGGCCCAACAACTTGAAAACCTCAGGCCGTTGACGCAGTCACTGATAGCGGCCAGCGAGCACAACATCGAAACCTTGGCGCCGAAAAAGATCGGCGGCATTGACGATTTATCCGAGTTCAAAGAGAACCGCTCACTGGAATATCAGCAGACTCTAAGCGCGCTGATCGAGATAGATACTGTATACGTGCGTTTGGCCAGCGACACGCTGAAATATGGTGTGAATGGCGCCTCATTGGTTGAACTGACCGAAAGATCCAATAACGGTTTAGAGGCGTCCTATAACGAAATGATGGAAGCGTACAAAATAGGCTATCAGGATACTGAGCACCTGTTGGCACTGCGACAAACCATGAGTGCCATATTCGAAAGCTGGAGGAACGACTCGCCTTTTGGCCACAAGGCCGCCGAGGACTTTCTCAAGCAACGGTATCCGGTGTCCATGAACACCCTGCGACTCATACCACAACTGAACAGATTGTTGTACCTCCAGCAACTGACCACCACACGGGCTGCACGTCGCCCCGATGAAGCCGTGTATTTGCAGATGAACCGCTTGATGACAGAAAACCTGAAAACCGAGATATTGACCTATGAGGATCTTCGCCAATACCACGACTACACCCTTGAGGAGCGCCATGCCGCATTGATCACCATTATTACCAAGTTCAAACAAGTGCTGAACGACAGTCGACTGATGCAAGAGCAGCGCCCAGAGTTTTTTCGGGTCGAGTACCACCATCGCTTCAACGAATTGCTCAATGAGTTCATCACTCAGGCCGAAACCGAACTGGTCCAGGTGGTCAAAGAAGAGCAGTTTCTGCTTCCTGCCGCGCACGCGCGCACCAACCAAAGGGCGAAACCGCAGAATCAACGCGTGTTCAGGACCGAGCACCAGGAAACATTTATCGGCACATTGCGCCCTTCGGAGCCGGGCCGGACCGTCGATATCATCGACGTGGTCGACCCAAGGAGCGGGCAACCCATTGCCAGCTACAGCGAACACCCTGGGGAACGCGGCTGGGTGAAAATCGTCGAGGGACAGCCCACAGCACCCCGCCCAGCCTCACCGCCCAAGTCCTGGTCCACGTATAAGAATGAGGCGCAAAACCTCATCGACGGCGTGCCGAAGATAGAAAAAACCATCCTCTTTCAGAAAAAGAAACTCGATGACCCGCTGTGGCGAGACACTGTCAGCCCCCGCGACTGGAACGACATGCTCGAAGCCCAGGCCAACCTGCTTTTCGAGAAGGCGCAACAGGCGCAAGCCGCCCACGGCAGCAAGCCGGAAACCGCCGAATGGGTGGCGCGCTGGCGAGCAGCGGCCGAGCAAATGTTGCAAAAGGCCCGCCAGCATACCGCCGATGGCTATCTGGTACAGACGCCCACGGCGGAAAACGTCGATTACCTGTGGCGTCACGGTTTTGTCGATATCAACCTGGTACGGCGCGACATCCCGACCAGAAGTGGCGATGTCTTCACCGAGTATGTGGTGCGCAAGAAAAACAAAATCGATGCGTTGTGGTATGCCCACTTCCACTATCCGAAAAAAGGCTGGGCACGTGATGACTTTAGGGCGGCGCACCTGAAAACACCGCTGCAACGCATCAAGACTCAAAAGATGCTGATTGAGGAAGCCGGAAACAACGGGGTCGTTGAGAAACTCATCAGGGCCGCTATCACCAAGCCGCTGGCTGAAAAGCTGTTCTTGAAATTGTGAAAGCCTGGGCCCGAGGCCCAACAAAAAAGCCGCACAGTGTGCGGCTTTTTGTTCTTCTACCCAGGCTTAATGCGCGAACAATGAGTTGCCCTTCTGCCCCGCCAGCTTCTCGGGTTTGATCAGGAACCGCGCCAGCGCCGGCAACAGCCACAGCGCGCCGAACATGTTCCACAGCAGCATGAAGGTCAGCATCAGGCCCATGTCAGCCTGGAACTTGATGGCCGAGAAGATCCAGGTGCACACGCCGATGGCCAGGCACAGGCCGGTGAACAGCACGGCTTTACCGGTGGATTTCAGCGTCTGGTAATACGCCTCTTGCAACGGCAGGCCGGCACGCAGGAAGCTTTCCAGGCGGCTGTAAATGTAGATGCCGTAGTCCACGCCAATGCCCACACCCAAGGCCACCACCGGCAAGGTTGCGACCTTGACGCCAATGCCCATGAACGCCATCAACGCGTTACCCAGTACCGAGGTCAGCACCAGCGGCAGCACGATGCACAGGGTCGCTGCCCAGGAACGGAAGGTGATCATGCACATGGTCGCTACACACAGGTACACCAGGATCAGGATGATCAGCTCCGACTCCTTGATCACCTCATTGGTGGCCGCTTCGATCCCGGCATTACCCGCGGCGAGGATGAATTCCAGGCCGTCCTTGTTGTTTTCCTTGGCGAAGTCCTGCACCGCATGCACGGCGCGGTCGAGGGTTTCGGCCTTGTGGTCGTTGAGGAACACCAGCACTGGCGCCAGGGAGCAATTGTTGTTGTACAAGCCATCGGCACGGGCGATGGAGTTGTTCAGCACATCCGGGTTACGCGACAGAGTTTCCCATTTCAGGTTGCCCTCGTTCATGCCCTTGATCATTTGCTTGGACACGGTCACCAACGAGATCGCCGACTGCACGCCCTCGGTGTTCTGCATCTTCCACATCAACTGGTCGATGGGCGCCATGGCTTCATACCGCGAGCAGCCTTCGGCCTTGGTCTTGACCATCACCACCAGCACGTCGGAACTGGTGGAGTAATTGCTGATGATGAAGTTGTTGTCCTTGTTGTAGCGCGAGTCCGGGCGCAGTTCCGGTGCGCCTTGGTCCAGGTCGCCGATCTTCAGGTTCTGGCTGTACCAGAGGCCCCCACCAAAGGCGATCAGGGCCAGGAACACCGAAACCGGCGCGACTTTCGGGCTGGCGAATTTGGACAGCAGGCGCCAGAAGCTATGTTCGCGGTTCGCGTCTTTCTTGCTCTTGGCGATGGCGCGCTTGCTGATACCCACGTAGGAAATCGCGACCGGTAGCAGGATCAGGTTAGTGAACACAATGACCGCCACGCCGATGGACGCGCCGATGGCCAGTTCGCGGATCACGCCAATGTCGATGATCAGCAGCGTGATGAAGCCTACCGCATCCGCCAGAATGGCGATCATCCCCGGCAGGAACAGTTGCCGGAAGGTACGCCGCGCGGCGGTCAGGGCGTTGTCTGCCTCGCTGGATTGCAGGGCAATGCCGTTGATCTTCTGCACCCCATGGGAAATGCCGATGGCGAAGATCAGGAACGGCACCAGCATGGAATACGGGTCCAGCCCGAAACCGAAGAAGTGCATCAACCCGAGTTGCCAGACCACCGCCACCAATGTCGTACTCAACACCGCAATGGTGCTGCGCAGGCAGTTGGTGAACCACAGCAGCAGAACCAGGGTGATGACAAACGCAACGCCGAAGAACAGCACCACCATCACCAGGCCGTCGATCAGGTCGCCAACCTTTTTGGCAAAGCCGACAATATGAATCTTGACGTTGGGGTTCTGGGTTTCGAACTTGTCGCGGATCTTGTCTTCGAGTTCATGGGAGAACTTGCGATAGTCCAGGGCCAGCAACTTGCCCTGGTCCTGCGGGTCCGGGTAGGACTCCAACAGCGGGATATCAACGATGCTCGACTTGAAGTCATTGGCCACCAGCCGCCCGACCTGGCCGGACTTGAGCACGTTATTGCGCAACTGGTCGAGGCTTTGCGGCGAGCCGTTGTAGCTCTGCGGGATGACCTCCCCGCCGGCAAACCCTTCTTCGGTCACTTCAGTCCAGCGCACGCTGGGACTCCACAGCGACTTGAGGCCCGAGCGGTCCACACCGGAGATGTAGAACACCTCGTCATGGATCTGGCGCAGGGTCTCCATGTATTCCTTAGTGAAGATGTCGCCGTCCTTGGCCTCCACCGAAATTCGCACGGTGTTGCCCAGGTTGGCCAAATCGTTGCGGTGCTCCATCATTTTTTCGATGAAGGGGTGCTTGAGGGGGATCATCTTTTCAAAGCTGGTGGACGGGCGAATCAAGGTCGCCTGCCAGAACAGGAAGAGGCTCACCAGCAGGCAGATGACGATCACCGCCGGGCGATTATTGAAGATCAGACGCTCAAGAAAGGTCGCTTTATCGTTGTGATGACTGCTCATTGAATCCCCGCCTTCTTATTATTTTGAGAGCTCTGCGCCGGCCGAAGTGGCAACCCGCACGCCACCCTGCCCCGCGAGGATCAAATTGCCATTGCCTGCCGCCGTGACCGCCGAGAGTGAAATGCGGTCTGGGCGATTGAACACACTGAAAGTCTGGCCGTCGTCATGGCTGACCACGACGCTGCCGCCGTTGCCGACCACAACGATGGAGCCGTCCTCCAGCAAGGTCGCCCCCGACAGGCCAAACTCCAACGCACCACGCGCCGCGTTCAATTGGACCTGCTCCCAGGTGCTGCCAAAGTCGGTGGAACGGTAGAGGTTGCCGCGCAAACCATAAGCCAGCAGGGTCTGTGGCTGTGCGGTGCTGATCACGCCAAACAGTGAACCCTCGTAAGGGCCTTCGAGTTTCTCCCAGGTCTGGCCGTCATCGCTGGAGCGAAACATGCTGCCTTGCTCACCGACGATAAACAGGCCGGCGCCCTTGATCTGGGCGATGGCGTTGAGGTGGTACTGGTCTTCGTTGTCGAGACGCTCGCTGACATCGTTCCAGGTTTTGCCGCCGTCGGTGGTTTCGATCAGCGCACCGTAGGCGCCCACGGCCAGGCCGTGGTTGGCGTCGTTGAACCACACATCGAGCAACGGCGCTTCGCGTTTGAGGTCTTGATATTGCTGGGTCCACGTGGCGCCGCCATCGGTACTGGCAAGAATCTGCGCATCATGGCCGACGGCCCAACCGTGCTGATCATCAACGAAAAACACCGCCGTAAGCAGTTGCCGGGTGGGTACTTTGGCTTGGGCCCAGGTGTTGCCCTGGTCATCGGAATAAAGGATATGCCCGCGATCACCGACCGCCACCAGGCGCTTGCCCGCGTGAACCACGTCGATCATCAAGCCTTTGGCGGCCTTGGGGGATTCAATCGCAAAGACTGCGGCGGCGGGTGTATCGCTGGCGGCCAGCACCGGCAGCGACAATACGCTGCCAGCAAGCAGCGAGAGCGCTGTGGCCAGCAACGCAACCCTCCGTGCGGCGCGTGGGCGGCAAACAACCCAACCCATGACAGGCTCACTCATAGACCTTTCTCCCATTTATTATTGTTAGGTCGTCTTCTCTGCCAGGACCTTGAAACCTGCAATCTAGAGCGCCTGGAGGAAGCAGGAGCCATCCTATCGGGCTTTGGAATCGTCTGACAATCGGCGCTACGTTATCTTTTGTTAACTGATGGCTGCAAAGCGAAGGGTGAATAGCCGAGCATTCGGCGCAATGATGGCGTTTTAACGTGCGATATCGGAAATTTCGACGGGCCTATTCGGAAACGGCTTACTGGCTGGCCCTTTGCAAGCTGAACCACAATCGGCGCTCAAACCTTGCCATAAGGACGCGCCAGCCATGACCCCCCCTGCCCTAACCCTATTAGTGTCTTGCCTGCTTCTGGTTTCCTGTACGACCTACGATCGAACGTGGGTCAAGGCCGATGCCTCCCGCGAGCAACGCAAGCATCAGCAAGCAGCGTGTGAAGCGGATGCCCTACGGGCACTGCCCCCCAATAACGTGAGGGCGTCGGCCACGTCCAAACGCTCAACCTGCTCGAGTGGCGACAGCACCTGCAAGAAAAAGAATGAACAGACCGACACCGAGTACAGCTATACGGATAAAAACCGGCTGCCTCGCGAAACGTTGATCAAGGACTGCATGTACAAAAATGGTTGGAGTCGCACAAAAGTCGAACGGCCGCTGATCAAGTGGTGAGCGATCAGGCACAATGAATTTTTATTCCATCTATTGAATTTAGAGAATATTTATTCCATTAATAGGCTTCCTGAAAACAATAATCCAAAGGACCACGACGATGCGTGAACTCGGAATCGGCTTGATCGGCACAGGCTTCATGGGCCGCGCCCACGCGCTGGCGTTCAATAACGCGCGGGCGGTATTTGAACTGCCGGTGCACCTCAAGCTGGCCGCCCTGGCCGATGCCGACACCGAGCGCGCCCAGCGTTGCGCCAGCGCCTGGGGGTTTGCCCAGGCCCATGGTGACTGGCAAGCGCTGGTCAACGATCCCAAGGTCGACGTCGTAGCCATCACCACCCCCAACCATTTGCATTACCCCATGGCCATGGCCGCAATAGCGGCGGGTAAAGCCGTGTATTGCGAAAAGCCCCTGGCCGTCAGCCTTGAACAAGCCGATGCCATGCGCCGCGCCGCCCATACCGCCGGGGTGGTGACTCGGGTCGGCTACAACTACCAGCACAATCCGATGATCGTGCTGGCGCGGCAGATGATTGCCCTGGGCGAATTGGGCCAGATCATCAGTTTTCAAGGTGAGTTCAGCGAAGACTTCATGGCCGACCCGGCTTCCCCTTGGTCGTGGCGCTGCGAAGTGGAGCATGCTGGCGGCGCCCTGGCCGACCTGGGCAGCCATTTGCTGTCGATGGCCCGCTATCTGGTGGGCGAGGTAACCCATGTGTGTGCCGATACCCAGACCGTACACAGCCAGCGCCCCGCCACCGCCGGCAGCCCGACCTCAAAAACCATTGCCGTGGATGACCAGGCGCACGCCCTGTTGCGCTTTGCCAACGGCGCCCGTGGCACGGTGAGCAGCAGTTGGCTCAAGCACGGCTACAAGAACCATCTGAGTTTCGAGATCAGCGGTACCCTAGGCACGCTGGCGTTTGACCAGGAACGCTTGAATGAACTGCGCCTGTGCCGCATCGGCCAGGACGGTTTCCAGCGCCTGCTGGCTGGCCCTGCCCTGCCCGGCTATGCGGCGTTCAGCCCGGCCGCGGGGCATCAATTGGGCTACAACGAGTTGAAGACGTTGGAAGTGCACGAGTTGATCATGGCCCTGGCCGGCCACGGGGCGCAGGGCACGGACTTTGAGGCGGCGTGGGAGGTGGAGCGGTTGGCGACGGCGATTCGAGTGGCGGCTCAGGAAGAACGCTGGGTCAAGGTTGGCGAGCTTTAAATACATTGATAAGAACGTTCACGGGGAAAGGGGCGACAGCCTTTCCCCAAGACAAGCACCCATTGGCTGAGTCGCACTTCAAACAGTAATTTTTCCCAACTTCAAATAATCACCTCCCCACCAACACACGCAATACTTAACACACTCGCATACAGACAACTCACACCTTAAGTACGCCCCTTACTTACCATTACACGCCGCAATAAATACCCTCTGGTCTTACGCCAAGAAATAAGCCACTTTACGCCACGACAGAAACTTAAAGCGTTCTGCAACTCAACCCAATGCAACATTCGGAACACATTCATGTCACTTATCAAAAACCAACATCCTGTACACGTCGAACATCAAATTCACCCCCTCTCGATCAACACGCCAACAGCCGCCCCCTCCGCCGTTTCGCTATCGGACAAAGTTGCTCATGACCTTACCCGGGAAAACTTCAAATTAAAGGACAACAATGGCGACGGACAAATAACCGTCTCATATAAGTTTTTCAACTCATCCGACCCGGACACCGCCTGGCTTAAAAACGGTGGTGCATTTGAGTTCAGCCAGGCCAGGAAAAAAGCCTTCAAGCGCGCGATGCAGGCTTGGGAAGACGTGGTCAAGGTCAAGTTCACCGAAAATGCCAAGGACGCTGATGCTTTTTTTGTACTGCATGCCAGTGACGGTGTGGGTGGACATGCCGGCAGGCCAGGCGATGGGAAAAGTGCCATCATTGGCATCGGCGTCGGCAACAAAAATTTGCCTGCGCATTCTTCCATGATCCATGAGCTCGGTCATAGTCTGGGCTTAGGCCATCCAACCGGAAATTATCCAGAAAACAATAAAACCCATACGGCCATGAGTTACAGAAACAAATGGTGGCGTCCCGCGGACGAACGTGGCGTCAGTATTTCTGATAGTAACTTGACCCCCGCGATGCATGACATTGCAGCCGCCCATCGTTTATACACGCCCAACAATGAAACCCGAAAAGGTAATACAACTTATGGCTTCAATTCAAACACTGAGCGTGATCATTACACCTTGACCTCCGCCGACGAACTGACCAACTTTTGTGTCTGGGACAACGGTGGTGAAGATACCTTGGACTTTTCCGGTTTCAAGCAGAACCAAAAGATCAATTTGAACGCCGAGACACTCTCGGATGTGGGCGGCCGTGTGAGCAACGTCTCCATCGCCAAGGGCGTTGTGGTGGAGAATGCCATCGGTGGCTCAGGGCATGACGTACTGACCGGCAACCAGGTCAATAACAGACTAACCGGCGGGGCCGGTGGAGACACACTGATAGGCGGCGGGGGTGCTGATACCTTTGTTTACAACAAAGCCAGCGACTCCAGCCCGGCGAACCCGGACAGACTTGAAGACTTTACCAGCGGTGTCGACAAGATCGACCTGTCCAGGGTTCTCAAGGAAGCCGGCATCGAAAAGCCAACGCTGGTGAACGCACTGACCGGTCGCAAAGGCGAGCTGACGCTAAGTTACGATGAAGACGCCAAGCTGCACAAACTGGTTCTCGATGTGAACGGCAAGCTTGATTCCGCACTAGTGATTCTAAGCAAAAGGCCTATAAAGCTAGACGACATCCTGA
This sequence comes from Pseudomonas sp. FJ2-5-13, assembly GCF_029201605.1. Lineage (NCBI taxonomy): Bacteria > Pseudomonadati > Pseudomonadota > Gammaproteobacteria > Pseudomonadales > Pseudomonadaceae > Pseudomonas > Pseudomonas sp. FJ2-5-13. The sequence continues at coordinate 2,557,907 of NZ_CP104045.1, read as the reverse complement.
CGCAGGCTGCCCCAAAACCCGAGCCTGAGCCCGAATCAGACCTCACGCCCGAGCCTAAACCCAAGCCCGAATCAGACCCCAAGACCGAGCCTAAACCCAAGCCTGAATCAGAACCCAAGCCCCAGCCCAAACCCAGGCCTGAGCCAGAACCCCAGCCCAAGCCCAAGCCCAAACCTGAACTCACACCCACGCCAGCGCCAGGCTTCAAACCCGACACGGGCGACACGGTTTATGGTTTCAATGCAAATACCGGACGCCCCGGTACAACCCTCACCTCTGCCTGCGACAAACCTCAGTTCAACGTGTACGACAGAGAAGGCAACGATACCTTGGATTTCTCTGGCTTCTATCAAGACCAACGGATTGATTTAACGCCCGGCACTCGCTCCAGCGTAGGTGGCCTGCACGATAATGTGTTTATTACCTCAGAAACCCTTATCGAAAACGCCATAGGTGGCAAGGGCAACGACCGTATCAGCGGAAATAGCGCCGATAACATCCTGATCGGTGGTGCAGGCGCGGATCATCTGACCGGTAATGGCGGTTTCAATACCTTCAGCTACCATTTTTCCTGCGATTCTCCACGCAATAACGCAGACCTCCTCATGGACTTCACCACTGGCAAAGACAAGATTGACTTGAGAACAATGAGCGAAAACGCCCACGTCAAACTCAACTATGTCAATCAGTACCGCAACCAGCCCGGCGACACGATCATTGTGCACAACCCGGCCACCGGCAGGTACTTCCTGGGCGTTGATTTGACAGGCGACGGGAAGACCGATTTTTTGATCAAAAGTACCCGGCCAATCAGCAGCGAAGACGTTATCGGGCTGAACATCCAGGATGACGGTTACCTCTGATCGTTCAGGGTGGACAGCATCAACGCAAGGCCCGGCGCAGCACCTTGCCCACCGTAGTCTTGGGCAATTCCGTAGTGCGAAACTCCACATACTTAGGCAGCTTGTACCCCGTGAGGTACTCTCGGCAGTGCGCAAGAATCTGCTCCTGTGTCAGGTTCGGGTCCTTGCGCACGACGATGATCTTGACCTTCTCCCCGCTTACCGCATCTTCCACACCAATGGCCGCCACTTCGGCAACGCCAGGGTGCATGGCCACCACGTCCTCGATTTCATTGGGGTACACGTTGAAACCCGAGACCAGGATCATGTCTTTCTTGCGGTCCACCAGGCGGATATACCCGCGTGCGTCCATCACGCCGATATCACCGGTGGACAGCCAGCCCTCGGCATCCAGCACCTCGGCGGTTTCCTTCGGCCGTTGCCAGTAGCCCTGCATCACTTGCGGGCCGCGTACTTGCAACTCGCCCTGCTCGCCGATGTCCGCCAGTTCGCCGTCTTCACGTATAAAACGCACCCAGGTAGAGGGCAACGGCACACCAATGCTGCCGGTGAATTCCATCTCGCGCATGCGCGAAATATCAATGGGGCTGATGCTCACCACGGGCGAGCACTCGGTCAGCCCGTAGCCTTCGATGATCGGCAGCCCGGTCACTTCCTTCCAGCGCTTGGCCACGGCGGTGTGGGTGGCCATGCCGCCAGCAATCACCAGGCGCAGGTCGGAAAAGTCCCGTGCACAGAACGCCTTGTTTTCCAGCAAGCCATTGAACAGCGTGTTCACCCCGGCGATGCCATTGAAGCGTTCCTTGCGCAGGATCATCTGCACGCGCTTCACGTCCCGAGGGTTGGCGATGAGGATATTGCGCCCGCCCAGGCACATGAACATCAGGCAGTTCACCGTCAGGGAGAAGATGTGGTACAGCGGCAGCAAGGTCACGTTGGTTTCCTGCTTGTGCTGGTTTAACTGGTCACCGACCCAAGCCTTGGCTTGCAGCAGGTTGGCAATGATGTTGCGATGGCTGAGCATCACGCCCTTGGCATCGCCGGTGGTGCCGCCGGTGTATTGCAAAAAGGCCAGTTCTTCGCGGCCCAGGCTGACCGGCAAATGGTGCATGGCCCTGCCCTGTTTGAGCACCTGGTTGAAACGCAGCGAGCCGGGCAGCGTGAAGGCCGGCACCTGCTTCTGCACGCTGCGCAGAATGAAGTTCATCGCCGCGCCCTTGAAGGTACCCAGCAAGTCGCCAATGGCCGCGACCACCACACGCTTGACGCTGCTGCCCACCATGGCTTTTTCCAGGGTATGCGCGAAATTTTCGAAGATCACCACGGTTTCGGCGCCACTGTCCTTGAGCAGGTGCTTGAGTTCGTGGGCGGTGTACAACGGGTTGACGTTGACCACCACCGCCCCGGCCAGGATCGTGCCCAGCAGGCAGATCGGGTACTGCAAGCAGTTGGGCATCATCAGGGCCACGCGATCGCCCTTCTTCACGCCCTGGCCCTGCAGCCAGGCGGCAAAGGCAATGCCTTGGGTGCGCCAATCGGCATAGGTCATTTCTGTGCCGATGCTGACGTAGGCGACCCGCTCACGGAATTTTTCCAGGTGCTCCAGGAACACTTCGCGCAGCGAGGGGTAGTTCTCGATCCCGGCCTCAATGTCCGCCGGCACGCCGGGCAGGTAAGTGTTCAACCAGATGCGTTCGGTGTGTTCCAGGCTGATAGCGTTCATGGCAGTGTCCTTATTGTTGTGTTTGATAGCGCTACTTTTCGACGATGGCGGTGATGCCCAACCCACCCGCTGCGCAGATCGAGATCAGGCCGCGGCCGCCACCGCGTTCGTGGATGGCCTTGGCCAGCGCCGCCAGTTGCCGGCCACCTGTGGCCGCAAAGGGATGACCGCAGCCCAGTGAGCCGCCGTTGACGTTCATCTTGGCCCGGTCGATGGCGCCCAGGGGAGCGCTCAAGCCGAGTCGCTCGCGGCAATACTGCGGGTCTTCCCAGGCTTTGAGCGTGCACAACACCTGGGCGGCGAACGCTTCGTGAATCTCGAAAAAATCGAAGTCGGCAAAACTCAAGCCTTCACGTGCAAGCATGCGCGGCACGGCGTAAGCCGGCGCCATCAGCAGGCCCTCGGTGCCGTCGACAAAATTTACCGCGGCCGTTTCGCCCGTGCGCAAGTAGGCCAACACCGGCCAGCCATTGGCGGCAGCCCATTCTTCACTGGCCAGCAGCACCACCGAGGCGCCATCGGTCAAGGGCGTGGAGTTGCCGGCGGTCAGCGTGCCGTTCTGGCGGTCGAAGGCCGGCGACAAGCCTGCGAGCTTTTCGAGGCTGATATCGGCACGCAGGTTGTTGTCACGGGCCAAGCCGCGATAGGGGCTGATCAGGTCGTCGAAGAAGCCGCGTTTATAAGCCGCATCCAGGCGCTGGTGGCTGGTGAGGGTCAGCTCGTCCTGGGCCAGGCGCTTGATCTGCCAACGCTTGGCCATTTCTTCGCAATGCTCGCCCATGGACAGCCCGGTGCGCGGTTCGCCATTACGCGGCAGCAACGGCTTGAACAGCATCGATGGGCGTACTTTCAACAAGGTTTTGAGCTTGTCGCCCAGGCGTTTGGCGCGATTGGCCGCAAGCAAGGTATGGCGCAAGGATTCGTTGATGCCAATGGGCGCGTCGGAAGTAGTGTCGGCACCACCGGCAACGCCCACTTCGATCTGGCCGAGGGCGATTTTATTCGCCACCAGCAGCGCGGCTTCAAGGCCAGTACCACAGGCTTGTTGTACATCATAGGCCGGGGTTTGCGGGGAAAGCGTGGTGGACAACAGCGCCTCGCGGGCCAGGTTGAAATCCCGCGAATGCTTGATCACCGCCCCAGCGGCAAACTCACCCAGGCGCTGGCCGTGCAGGTTGTAGCGCTCCACCAACCCTTGCAGGGCGGCGACCAGCAGGTCCTGGTTACTGTCGTGGGCATACACCGTGTTGGAGCGCGCAAAGGGAATACGGTTGCCGCCGATAATCGCCACGCGGCGGGTCGGGGCTGGGGTAAAGCTGTAGTCGCTCATTGCTGGCTCTCTTTGCAAATGAATAGCCCGCGCATATGGGGCTTGTCCCCGGCGAAATTGCGCACTTCGAACTCGCGCCGTGGGCCGGTCACGGGGTGGCGCCACAAGGCAACCTGGCCGGGCAGGAAGATCGGCAATTTGAAGTCGCAATGGGCCTCGGCCTGGTCCAGGCCGCCGGGTGGCTGTTGCGCTGCCAATGCGCGGCCCAGGGTCCACATGCCATGGGCGATGGCGCGACGAAAGCCGAAGAGTTTGGCACCGATGACCGACGTGTGAATGGGGTTGAAGTCCCCCGAGACCTTGGCAAAGCGTCGCCCCAGGTCGGCGGGCAGCACCCAACGCTGGGTGCGTAACAGGCCGTCTTCCCGCAGTGGCAGAGGGTCATTCCAGGGTTCACCCACCGGATTGCTGACGTCACGGCGCAAGTACAGGCTGTCGCTTTCCCACACCAGGGTTTCCTGGCTGTAGGCCCGAGTCGCGATGCTCAAGGCCTGCCCTTTCGGATGGGCCACCCAGCGCTCGCAATACACTTCCAGGCGCAGCGCCTGGCCCTCGTGCAGGCGCTGGTGCTGACGAATACGATTGGCCAGGTGCACCATGCCGCTGGCCGGGTACGGGAAGCTTGGCCGGGTCAGCAGCAGCAGGTGCAGTGGGAACGCCAGCACATGGGGATAGGACAATGGCACGCCCTGCTCGCGACGAAAGCCGCACGCCCGTGCGTAAGCGGCGATACCGGCCGGCGAAAGCTCCACCGCGCTGCGCACCAGGCGTGCGGTGGGCAATGGCGGCGCACCGTCGAGCTTGGGTTTGCGCAAGGCACGCAGGCCGTCGAGCAGCAACTGCGTGCGCGACGGCGGTGGGTCGATAATCTGTGTCACGTAGTCCATCGGTCAGGCTCCCAACAGGCTTTGGCCACACACCCGCACCACCTGGCCATTGACCCCGCCCGACGCCGGATGGGCCAGCCAGGCGATGGTCTCGGCCACGTCGATGGGCTGCCCGCCCTGGGACAACGAATTCATGCGCCGCCCCGCTTCACGGATCATCAGCGGGATTTTCGCGGTCATCTGGGTTTCGATAAAGCCGGGCGCCACCGCGTTCACCGTGACCTGCCGGCCTGCCGCACGCGGTGCCAGGCCCTGTACCAGGCCGATCACCCCGGCTTTGGATGTGGCGTAGTTGCTTTGCCCCAGGTTGCCGGCGATACCGGAAATCGACGACACGCACACAATGCGCCCGCCAGGGTTCAAACCCTGACTGTCGAGCAAGGCCTCACTGAGCTGCCACGGCGCTTCGAGATTGACCGCCAGCACACTGCGCCAGGCGGCCTCGGTCATTTTGGCGATGGTCTTGTCGCGGGTGATCCCGGCGTTGTGCACCACCACATCAAAGGCGCCGTATTGGCTGACGTGGGTGTGCAACAGCGCGGCGGTGTCGGCGGCGGTAATATCCAGGGGCAGCGCCGAACCGCCCACGCTGGTCGCCGCCTGCTGCAAGGCTTGCTGGGCCTGGGGCACGTCGACGCACACCACATGGGCACCGTCGCGCGCCAGCACCTGGGCAATTGCCAGGCCGATGCCACGGGAGGCGCCGGTGACCAGGGCGCGTTTACCGGCAAAGGGTTTGTCCCAGTTGACGGCGGCGTGGCCATCGACCGGTTTTTCCAGGCGCACCACTTGCCCCGAGACATAGGCGGAGCGCCGCGACAGGAAAAACCCCAGGCTGCTGTCCAGCGCATCTTCGGCGCCCGGCGCCACGTACAGCAATTGCACGGTGATCGCCCGGCGCAGCTCCTTGGCCAGCGACCGCACCAAGCCCTCAAGGGCACGTTGGGCGATGGCCTGGGGCAAGTCGTTACAATGCTCGGGCGCGGTGCCGAGTACGACCACCCGGCCATGCTGGCCCAGGCGTTTGGCATTGCTGTGAAAGAACAGGTAGAGCTCATCCAGCTGTTGCAGGTCGGTCACGCCGCTGGCGTCGAACACCGCGCCTTGCACCTTGACCGTGGACGGCGCCTTGAGCGTCGCCGGGGTCGCGGCGACGGTATCGGTGGCGCTGAAGAGGCGCTGCACCGAGGCCACCAGGCGCCCTGCCCCGGCGATGATCACCGGGTTAGCCAGGCCAACCTGGCCGCTGCGATGCCGTTGCAATGCCAAGGGTTGCGGCAAGCCAACGGCCTGGGCCAGGCGCCGGCCCCAGGGAGAATTGACGAACGAAAGGTAGCTGTCACTCATAGAGGGTTCCACTCACAACACAGTTCTTGTCTTGTAAACCCGATCGATGTGGGAGCTGGCTTGCCTGCGATGCCGGCGACTCGGTGTATCAGTCAAACCGAGGTGATGCCATCGCAGGCAAGCCAGCTCCCACAGGTGGACCGTGTTTCTCCTAGTTGACCGGGACGCTGCGCCGTTTGGCCACCGGTTCGAGCGCCTGCTTACGCTGCTGCAGGGCCTCCAGCAAACCAAAGTCCTGGGGGAAGTCATCCACCTGGATACCGTGGTCGGCGTATTCCACATAGCGCGCCAGCAAGGCGTCTTCGTCGTCGCTGATCAAATCCAGCGCCCGCGCCTTGACGCGCCAATCGGTAAAGGCCGTGGCAGCAATCGGCAGCGGGCCGAGCAGACCTTGCTTGATGGCGGGTTTGAGCCGCGCCTCGATCAACTCCACTTGGGGCAACAAACGGAAACCCAATTCGCCGTAGGCCAGCTTGTCGACTTCCGGACGCGGAATGTAGGAATTGGCCAGCAAACGGTCGCGGGTCTCGCCAGGGGTCTGCACCACCTGCGCCACCTGTGCCAACAGCCGGTCCGATGGTTTGCGCAGCGGGATGCCAAACGGAAAACTCAACGTGCGCACCACCGCTGCAGCGGGTTTTGAGGGGTAGTTGTCGAGCACTTCGGCCAAGGCTTCATGGGCGCGCAGCAGCGCGTCCTGGGCCGCCCAGTGCACCAGCGGCAAGTCCGCCTGGGGCCTGCCGTCATCCTCGAAACGCTTGAGCACGCAAGACAGGATGTACAGCTGCGACAAAATATCCCCCAGGCGCCCGGTGATACTTTCCTTGCGCTTGAGGGCGCCGCCCAGCACGCCCATGGAAATATCCGAGATCAGCGCCAGCACCACCGACAGCCGATTGGCCTGGCGGTAGTAGGCAGCCAGTGCCGGGTCGGTCTTGGCCGGCGCCGCAATCAGGCGCCCGCCGGTCAGGGCATGCACCGCTGCGCGTACGGTGTTGGCTACTACAAAACTCACATGGCCGAACATCGCACTGTCGAAGTCTTCCAGGGCCTTGCGCCGGTCGGGGTTGTGCGCCGCTTCCATCTCGCGGAACACGTAGGGATGGCAACGAATCAAGCCCTGGCCAAAGATGATCAGGCAGCGGGTCATGATGTTCGCGCCCTCCACCGTAATGGCGATGGGGCTTTGCTGGTAGGCACGGGCGAGGAAGTTATTGGGGCCCATGCAGATGCCTTTGCCGGCGACGATGTCCATGCCATCGTTGACGATGATGCGCGCACGCTCGGTGACGTGGTACTTGGCGATGGCCGAGATCACCGACGGTTTCTCGCCGGCGTCCAGGGACGCCACCGACACCTTGCGCACCGCATCACACGCATATAGATGCCCGGCCATGCGCGCCAACGGCGCCTGTACACCTTCGAACTTGCCGATGGGCAGGCCGAATTGCTTGCGCATCGCCGCATAGGCGCTCGTACCGCGCACCGCCACTTTGCCCAGGCCGACGTTGGCCGAAGGCAGGGAAATCGCCCGGCCTGCCGCCAGGCATTCCATCAACATGCGCCAGCCGTTGCCGATTTGGTCGCGGCCACCGATCACCCACTCCAAGGGAATGAACACATCCTTGCCGGTGGTTGGGCCGTTCTGGAAGACCGCATTCAACGGCCAGTGACGCCGGCCGCTGTTCACCCCTGGATGGGAGGTGGGGATCAACGCACAGGTAATGCCCAGGGAACCTGGCGCGCCAAGCAGGCCCTGCGGGTCTTCGGCGCGGAACGCCAGGCCCAGCACCGTGGCAATCGGGCCGAGGGTGATATAGCGCTTGTCCCAGGTCACTTTGAAACCCAGCACTTCCTCGCCCTCATGCATACCTTTGCAGACGATGCCCAGGTCGGGGATCGCGCCGGCATCGGAGCCCGCATACGGGCTGGTCAGGGCGAAACAGGGGATGTCTTCACCGCGTGCCAGGCGCGGCAGGTAGTAGTTGCGCTGGGCGTCGGTGCCGTAATGCAGCAGCAGCTCGGCCGGGCCGAGGGAGTTGGGAACCATCACCGAAATCGCTGCCGCCGAGCAGCGTGTCGACAGCTTCATCACCACTTGGGAATGGGCGTAGTGGGAGAAGCCTTTGCCGCCGTACTGCTTGGGAATGATCATGCCGAGGAACCCGGCCTCCTTGGTGTACTGCCAGCCCTCGGGGGACATGTCCTGCCAGACCTGCGTGGTTTCCCAGTCGTTGGCGATGTCGCACAGGGTTTCGACTTCGTTGTCGAGGAAGGCTTGCTCCTCGGCGCTCAGGCTGGCCGGCGCGGCTTGCAGCAGGCGCTGCCAGTTGGGTTTGCCGCTGAACAGCTCGGCATCCCACCACACGGTGCCGGACTCGATGGCCGCACGCTCGGTATCGGACATCGCCGGCATGATCGTGCGAAACAGGCCCAGAGCCTTGGCGGTCAGCAGCTTGCGGCGCAGCGGTTTGACCGCCAGCACCACGGCGGGCAGCACCACCAGCACTGCCGCCAGGGTCATGCCCGGCACGGCCACCACGTTGAACAGGTAACCCGCCGCCAACCAGACCAGGCCAGCGCCCAGCCACAAGGTGGCGGCGGCTTGTCGATACGCCAGGGCAATCGCGGCGGCGAGACCCACCAATAACCAGATAAGCATAGGGATACCTCTACTTGATTCAGGGCGTAAAACCACACTACAAACTTCAAATCATAAATTCAAATTATGTTTTGAAATTTTTATTTAGTGTGTTGACGAAAAAATTCAGGCTGAACGACTCAGCCTTGTGGAATAAGGAATCAGAACAGCCTAAACAGCCCTGGCAGGGTCTCCAGGTGCGCTGGGAACCCTGCTCGACAACTGCCCCGCGTGCTCTTTAGAACTTGTAGGTAGCCGACAGACTGACCACATCACCTGACGATTCGGCCTTGCCGTCCAGTTGAGCGGCTCCGAGACGATCAACGTTCTTGGTCTTCAGATTGACCTTCTGAACGAACTGGTGCGAATACGCGGCATCCACTGACAGACCAGGCACAGCCTTGATGTCATAGCCGGCACCAAACGCCAAGAAGTAGCGGTCGCCGTCGGGGATCCGGGGGTCACGCGTGGAGTTACGGGTAGGTGTCTGGTCGTAAGCTACACCGGCACGCAGGGTAAGTTCGTCAGTGGCTTTATAGTCGCCACCGATCGAGGTCATCCAAGCGTTCTTGTAGTTGTACGGGATGGCAACAATAGTCGAGCCTTGCGACTTGAGTGTCAGGTCTTTGAACGACGACCATTCAGTCCACTGGGCGCTGACACCCAATGTCCAGCGATCATTGAACTGGTGTACCCAGTCAATCGCCGCAGTCGCCGGAATATCCAACTGAGTGCTGGCATGCGCCCCGTCCGGGAAAAGCTTCAGTCCGGGATACGCCATTTCAACCAATGTTTCGCCGTTCGGTCCAATAGGATTGGTCATCGCGTTGCGACCGATAGCATCCGTATAGACATTGTATTTGCCGGTCATCTTGTTTTTGATTTTGGCGTGATAGTTCAAGCCCAGGGTGTCTTGCGCCGTCGGTTTCCATACCACACCGCCAAACCAACCGACCGAAATATTATCGACTTTCACACGCATCAACGAATGTCCTACACCGGTCGGAAAGCCAGTCCCGCCGAGTCCGGGAGAGACGTCCGCCGCTGCCAGCAAGTCGACGTTCTGGCTGACAAATCCCTGGCTGCGTTGGACGATGGCGCCGCCGCCGACCGAAAACTGGTCATTGACCTTGAACGACAGTGAGCCTGTCAGGCCAACGGTCTCAATTTTGGTGTCGACTGCAAAATCCCGCAGCTTGGAGTCTTCGTTCCAAGTTGTTCTCATGCCCTGGGGGACCACCTGGCTCAAGCCAAAAGCAAAGCGGTCGCCGATTGGGATCACCAGGAAGCCGGTCGGCAGCCACGCGGTAAAGCCACCTTGCCCCCCATTATTGTTATTGAGGGTCGGATCGCCCATGTTGCCCTGATCGTCCAATACTGGCGTATTGGTCACTGGATTACCGTTGTGGTCAAAAGCCTGACCCGAATATTTGATCTTGACCCGGGCATAATCCACTGTCTGCTGCGCGATAGTTGAGTCGATGAAGGCCATGGCTGCCGGGTTGTTGTACGCGGCACTGGGGTCGTTCTTGAACAATGAACCGCCGCCAAACGCGCGACCCCAGCCGGGCGCACCGTAGGTTGGCGTAGAGAAGCCGCCCGCCTGCACATGTCCCGTGGCCATCAAACCTCCCAACAGCGCCAACCCGAGTAACGTGTGAGCGTGTTGTTTCTTATTATTCATGCGCTGCTCCTTATTATTATTTCGCCCGGCCCCTGCCGGTGGGTCGTGTGGCCGTAGGCAGACCGTAAGTACCCTGCCCAACCGATGCCTCGCGTGAGGCATCGGTCTTTCAATGGGTGATCAGCCCTCAGGAGTCACATGCTTATGGGTTAACCGTCAGTGTCGGGGCAACAACACTCAGCGATACGACAGTGCAGTTGCCGGTCAGCGACTGATTGGTAGCCGAAAGTGTTTTGGTACCTGGAGTCCACGCCACGGCAATGGTGGTAGGGCCGCAGTTAGTGGCCGGAATCGAGGTGATTTTGTAGCCTACGTTGGTCACAGTGCCGGTGGTGCCCGTCGAAGCGGTAAGAACCCAAGGCAGGTTAGTCAGCGTGGGCAGTGCGCACAGACCGCCGCCGGTCAGGGAAGCACCGTTGATAGAAGCCACGCCACCGCTAACGTTGCCGGTAAAGGTAATGCCGCACGTCACTGCTGCACCAAAGGATGAAGGTGACTTCACCACGATGGTACCGGCGTTAGTCGAGAACGGACCGTCTGGAGAAACGGAAGCCGCACTCGCCATCGACGCAGCGCCAAAGCACAGAGCAAACGAAGTTGCACAAACGAGGGTTTTCAAGCTTTTCATTGTTTTTCCTCACATGTTATGGCGATTCATTTCGCCAGGGGTAATGGCCATGATCGAGAGGTCACGGTGAAACTGCAGAACTTCCCTTTCCAGCCAAATTTCAATGTATTTACCGCTGCAACAGTCGGAACGCGTTATTCGACAACTTTGAAGTTGGTTGGCATCTTGATCGACACCGTCTTGATCTTGCAGTCTTCGCCAATCGCCACATCGCTGGCTTCCAACTTGCCAGTGGCGTTATCCCAAGTACCGTCGGCCGTCGAAGGCCCGCACTTGCCGCCCAGGCCGAAGGCATGCACATCCACGCTGATCTTCGACATGGAGCCACTTTTTGTGTCTTTGGCGATTAACACCCAAGGCAAGTTGATAGCTTCGACGCGACTGCACTTGAGGCCACCGTCGAACTCGACCTTGTCCACATTCACCGACGAACCATCGGCTGCAACCTTGCCGGCCACCTTGATGGTGCAATCGGCACTGATGAGCTTGCCTTTGGAAAAGCTGATAGGCCCCTGGGCAGTGAAGGCACTGCCCGCGGGTTCGATACGCGCAGCCTGGGCCTGGTGATACACAATCAGGCCCATGGCCGCCAAGAAGATGTGGGCGGTGAACTTGGCAGAACTTTGCATGGTGTACGTCCTTCCCTTGAAATTATTGTTGTAGGGTCAAACCAGGTGCTTGCACTCAATACTCCGGGCGATCAGAACCTGCGCGATACACAGATCCCGAGTACACCCTGAAGGCTTACTTCATCTCAAAACGGCTTGGCACTACCGCTGTACTTTTCCAGGTACTTCAAGCGTTTTGACGGTTGAAGATTGGTCAGGTTGATATCGCCGGCATAGTGATTCAGTACGCGATGGTCCATTCGACGCCGCCACAAATACGGCACATAAGCCCAGACAATCATGCTGGCGTAGCCATACGGAAGTTGCGGTGACTCATCAAAATGACGCAGCGACTGATAACTGCGCGTGGGGTTGGCATGGTGATCGGAGTGCCGTTGCAACTGGAACAGAAAGATATTGGTGACAATGCGATTACTGTTCCACGAGTGACGCGGCGAGCAGCGTTCATAACGGCCATTGGGCAACTTCTGGCGCTTGAGACCGTAATGTTCGACGTAGTTCACCACTTCCAACAACGAGAACCCGTAGATGCCCTGGATAATCAAGAACGGAATTACCGCCGCCCCCAGCCAGGCAATCATCGCGCCCCACAACACCACGCTGTACATCCAGGCGCTGAGCACGGCGTTCTTCCAGTGCAGCGCCGGCAGGCCGAGTTTGCGCAGGCGTTCGCGCTCCAGGTTCCAGGCCGACACGGCGCTGAACCACACCGAACGCGGCAGAAAAGCCCAGAAACTTTCACCCAGGCGCGAGCTGGCCGGGTCTTCCGGCGTGGCGACCCGTACGTGATGGCCACGGTTATGTTCAGTGTAGAAGTGCCCGTAGAAGGTCGGCGCCAGAGTAACCTTGGCCAGGAACACTTCCAGGGGCTTGGGTTTGTGCCCCAGCTCATGGGCGGTGTTGATGGCAATGCCGGTGGCGGCACCGGTGGACATGGCCATGCCCACATAGGTCAACCAGCTGATTTCACCGTGAAGTTCAGTGCGTGCGGTGATGAACGCGGCGGTCTTGGCCAGCCAGCTTGAGGGTTCCAGGGTGGCCGTGGCGTGCAACAAGCCGCCGTTGATGATCCAGTCGATGCCGCCTGCGGCGAGCCAACCGGTGATGACCACAGACGCAATCACAAACAGCACGCCGGTGTAGACGATCCAGCGGTAGTAGCGTTGGGATTCAAGGTGGCTGACCGCAGATTCGGGCGGGTTGCTGACGTCTTCGCCGAGCAGGCCGTCAATCAGCGGGATCAAGCCGAAGATCACCAGCACGCCCACCCACCACAGTTGTTGCACGCCTGTGGTGATGGCAAGGGCGCCAGAGAGTAAGGGAGTGGCCAGCGGCATGATGCCGAGCCACCACAGGTGGCGTTTGCCGTCGGCCCACACGTTCGCAGCTGCCAGCGTCTGGTTCATGGCAGCCTCCGAACACATTCGGTAGGCAATGCGGCAGAGATGCGCTGACTGCTGCGAAAAATCATGCATGCGATAAAAGGCGTTTTTTTCATTATTTTATTCGCTCTTAGGCATTTCAAAAATAATTTCAAATTACACATTGAAATATTTTTTTAAATAAATAGCGCGGAATCGTTAGGTCGTCAACTAGTTTCTCCAGCCCTTTTTTCCGTGACCGAGCAGTCTCTTTTCAGCCATTGGGTCAAGTATTCAGGGCAGGCATCAACGCTAATGAACCGCAGTCGAGTGGCACTGTTATTTGCTCGCCAAGGCTACAGATGGCTGTAACTGCCTACCGTTTTCACCGGGTCGAACCCGCTTGGCCACCTGCTCCACCAGCGCCGCCACGCGCTCGGAGGCGGTGATCGGCAACATATGCCCGCGGCCTTCGATCACCTGCATTTTCAGCCCTGGCACCTTGCTGGCCAGGGCTTGGCCGTGTTTCTGGAAGTCGAGCACCTTGTCTTGCCCACCGTAGATCAGGCCGATGGGCAGGGTCAGTTGGGGGTAGCGCTTGACCATGTCCGGCAGGTGATCATTGACCCGGTTGATCTCGGTGGACGCGGCGTAGAAGTTGTCGGGGCGCATGCCCAACAAGCCGCCGCCACGGCTGGCGAAGTCTGGCGGCGCAGGGTCCGGGGCGAACACGCCCTTCACCACTGAGTCTTTGGTCAGCAGGCCGATGGGCAGGGTCAAGGTGTGGGCCACCCAGCGCCGCAGCCAGGCCGGGCGCACGGCCAGAGACAGGAACACCAGCGGCAGCATGCGCTGGGGGTGAGTCAAGGGCGCAACCAGCACCAACCCAGACACCGCATGGGGATGGTCGAGGGCCAGCGCCAGGGCAATCGCGCCGCCCAGGGAGTGTCCCAGCACCAGCGGCTTGTCCAGGTCCAGCGTCTTGATAAAGGCCGCGATTTGTCGCGCCTGGGCCGGCAAGTCTGCTGGCGTGCCGCTGCGCCGGGTGGAATAGCCTGAGCCCGTCCGGTCGAGGCTGATGACGCGAAAATGCTCACGCAACTGGCCGGACAAGGCATAGGTCAGGTTGCGACTACTGCCCATCAGCCCGTGAATCATCACCAGCGGCGGGCCCTTGCCCTCTTCGACATAATGAAAGCGCTCGCCATCCACCTCGACGAAGCGCCCGTTGATCGGCACGGTCGCTTCAATGCGCCGCGTCATCCAGGCACTCAAGCCCCATAACACCGCGCTGGCGCCCACCAGCACACCCGCAGCGACAACCCACTCCACAGCCATAGCTCGGTCCTCTGCTTCCCTGCTGCTGGCGACCCGACCGGAATTGGCCTGGCCTCAGCCATCGTCCACACCCTGGACCTAGACTTCATGCATACCACGTTCGTCCGTCGGACAAATCGCTCATGCGCAACAAGGCCCTAGCGTAGGCGAATTTTTCAGGTAGATTATTTAAAATCTTTTTTAAAATAAATAATTCAATTTTCCTTTGCAATGGTGTTCTATCTAAAAGACAAAACAAAAACAGGAGCACATCCGATGCCCAAGCGCTTTATTGACGAGGCAGCCCTATGAATGCCCCCAGTGACTCAATCGACATCGCCATCATTGGCTCCGGGTTCGCCGGCCTGTGCATGGCGATCAAACTCAAGGAGGCCGGGCTCACCGACTTCTTTATCGCCGAACAGGCCGAGACACTCGGCGGTACGTGGCGCGACAACCACTACCCAGGGTGCGCCTGCGACGTGCAGTCCCATGTGTACTCGTTTTCCTTTGCGCCCAACCCGAACTGGACGCGACAGTTCGCGGCGCAACCCGAGATTCGTGCCTATCTGGAAGACTGCGCCAGGCGCTTCGAGCTAGCGCCTTACCTGCGCTTTGGCATGGGCTTGCAACGTGCGCTGTTTGATGAACAGCAGCAGCGCTGGCAACTGACCTTCACTAACGGCCGCCACGTCAGCGCACGGGTGCTGGTGTCGGGCATGGGGGGCTTGTCACGCCCGGCAATGCCAGATATCCCAGGGCTGGACAGTTTCAAGGGCAAGCGCTTCCACTCCCAGCAGTGGGATCACGAGTACGCCTTGAAGGGCAAGCGCGTGGCGGTGATCGGCACCGGTGCCAGCGCCATCCAGTTCGTGCCGCAGATCGCCCCGCAGGTAGCGCACCTGGACCTGTTCCAGCGCACGCCGCCGTGGATCATGCCCAAACCTGATCGGCCGATTTCAACGGTCGAACGGTGGCTGTTCAAGCACCTGCCGCTCACCCAGAAGCTGGTACGCGCTGCACTTTACTGGGCACTGGAAGGCCGCGTGGTGGGCTTTGCCCTGCATCCACGCCTGATGAAAATGGTGCAGAAAATCGCCCTGCGTCACCTGCGCAAACAGGTGGCCCGCCCTTCCCTGCGCAAAACCCTGACGCCGGACTACACCATCGGCTGCAAGCGCGTGCTGATCTCCAACGATTACTACCCCGCACTCTCGCGCAGCAATGTCGAAGTCGTCACCGACAGCGTGCTGCGCATCGAAGCCGACGGCGTGATCACTGCCGACGGTATCAAGCACCCCGCCGATTGCCTGATCTTCGGCACAGGTTTCCAGGCCAGCGACCCGTTGCCCCGTGGCTGCATCATCGGCCGTGACGGCATCGACCTGATGGACGCCTGGCGCGATGGCGCCCATGCCTATAAAGGCACCACCGTGCCGGGCTACCCGAACCTGTTTCTGATCGTCGGCCCCAACACTGGCCTGGGGCATAACTCGATGATCCTGATGATTGAGGCCCAGGTCGCGTACATCCTCGATGCCCTGAAACACATGCAGCGCCAGCGCATCACCACGGTGGAGGTCAAACCTGCCGTGGAGCACGCCTACAACCAGCAGTTGCAGGACAAACTCAAGCGCACCATCTGGAACACCGGCGGCTGCCAGAGCTGGTACCTCGACCCGCGTACCGGCAAGAACACCACGCTGTGGCCCGGCTCGACCTGGCGCTTCAAGCAGGTCACCCGGCATTTTGCCCTCAAGGACTACAGCGTCAGCCAGGTGCCGGCGCCCGTCCTCCCGCGTGCGGTTGCAACGCCCCACTCCACCACAGAAGGCAGCCTGTCATGAAGTCATTCAACGGCCGCGTCGCGGCGATCACGGGCGCGGCTTCCGGCATGGGCCGCGCACTGGCCCTGGCCCTGGCGCGGGAAGGGTGTCACCTGGCGCTGGCAGACAAAAACAGCCAGGGCCTGGAACACACCCAGGAGCTGATCCGCGCCTCGACCTTGGCGCCCGTCACCGTCACCATCCAAGTGCTGGACGTCTCCGACCGCCAGGCCATGCAGGCGTGGGCAGCGCGTTGTGCGGCCGAGCACGGCCAGGTCAACCTGGTGTTCAACAATGCCGGGGTGGCGCTGTCGAGCACCGTCGAAGGGGTGGATTACGCCGACCTGGAATGGATCGTCGGCATCAACTTCTGGGGAGTGGTGCATGGCACCAAGGCGTTCCTGCCGTACCTCAAGGCCAGCGGCGACGGGCATATCATCAATACGTCCAGCGTGTTCGGCCTGTTCGCCCAGCCGGGCATGAGCGGCTACAACGCCACCAAGTTCGCCGTGCGCGGCTTCACCGAAGCCTTGCGCCAGGAACTCGACCTGCAACGCTGCGGCGTGTCGGCCACCTGTGTACACCCCGGTGGCATTCGTACCGACATCTGCCGCAGCAGCCGCATCGACGCGAACATGACCGGTTTTCTCATCCACAGCGAGCAACAAGCCCGCGCCGATTTCGAAAAGCTCTTCATCACTGACGCCGACCAGGCCGCCAACGTGATCCTGCAAGGCGTACGCAAAAACAAGCGCCGCGTGCTGATTGGCCGCGATGCCTATTTCCTCGACCTGCTCGCCCGTTGCCTGCCGGCGGCCTATCAGGCGCTGGTGGTGTTTGCCAGCAAACGCATGGCGCCCAAGCCGCGTACGCCAGTGTTTGAAACCAACGACGAGCCTCGACTCTGAACAGGAGCACGCAGCATGTTGCCGATCCGTCGCGATATCCGTTTTGCCTTGCCTGCCGAGCGCATCAAGAACTGGCACGAACAAGGGCCTGTGGTCAGCCATTTCTTCAATGCCCTGTCGTTGCTGTTTCCCCAGGGCGAGCTGTTCTTCATGGACAGCGTGCGCCACTACCGTGGGCAGATCGACGATGCCGAACTGAAAAAAGAGATCCAGGGGTTTATCGGCCAGGAGGCCATGCACAGCCGCGAACACGTGGCCTATAACGACTTGCTGCAAGCGGCCGGCCTGCCGGCGCATACCCTTGACCGACGCTTGAAGTTCTTCCTCGACCTGCAGAAAAAACACCTGCCGCCGTCGTTCAACCTGGCGGTGACCATCGCTCTGGAACACTACACCGCCATGCTCGCGGAAATCCTGCTGAGCGACCCGTCGCGCTTTGGCGACTCACTCAAGGGTTACCAGCAGATGTGGTACTGGCACGCCTTGGAAGAAACCGAACATAAAGCCGTGGCGTTCGATGTGTGGAACACAGTGATCAAGCCAGGGCCTGCGCGTTACTTGCTGCGCACTGGGACCATGCTGACCACCAGCGTGCTGTTCTGGGTGGTGGTGCTGGATTTTCACGTGCGCCTGTTGATTGCCGACCGCACTTCGGGTGGCACGCTGAAGGGGCTGTGGCGCATGGTTAAATTCTTGTATGGGCCCAAAGGCGTGTTTCCACGGATGTTCCGGCCGTGGCTGCATTACTTCAAGCCGGGGTTTCATCCCTGGGATCATGACAACCGGGCGCGGTTGGCGGGCATTGACCGGTTGGTCGAAGAGATAGAGCGTACGCGCCGCAGCTACGACGCTTATCAAACTGACGCCCCCTGACCTAACTGTGTGTGGGCTTGCTCGCGAAGGCGGTGGGTCAGTCACTGAAGCTTTAACTGAACCACCGCTTTCGCAGGCAAGCCAGCTCCCACATTAATCATGTATTGCCCACAGAATCAGCGCCTAGCACAGATCCCCTGTGGGAGCGGGCTTGCCCGCGAAAGCGGTGTGTCAGTCACTGAATCTTTAACTGAACCACCGCTTTCGCAGGCAAGCCAGCTCCCACATTGGTCATGTACTACCCACAAAATCTGCGCCTGGCACAGATCCCCCTGTGGGAGCGGGCTTGCTCGCGAAGACGGTGGGTCAGTCACTGAATCTTTAACTGAACCACCGTTTTCGCAGACAAGCCAGCTCCCACATTGGTCATGTACTACCCACAAAAACTGCGCCTGGCACAGATCCCCCTGTGGGAGCGGGCTTGCTCGCGAAGGCGGTGGGTCAGCCACTGAAGCTTTAGCTGAACCACCGCTTTCGCAGGCAAGCCAGCTCCCACATTGGTCATGTATTACCCACAAAATCTGCGCCTGGCACAGATCTCCCTGTGGGAACGGGCTTGCTCGCGAAAGCGGTGTGTCAGCCACTGAAGCTTTAGCTGAACCACCGCTTTCGCAGGCAAGCCAGCTCCCACATTAATCATGTATTGCCCACAGAATCAGCGCCTAGCACAGATCCCCTGTGGGAGCGGGCTTGCCCGCGAAAGCGGTGTGTCAGCCACTGAAGCTTTAGCTGAACCACCGCTTTCGCAGGCAACCCAGCTCCCACATTGGTCATGTACTACCCACAAAATCTGCGCCTGGCACAGATCCCCTGTGGGAGCGGGCTTGCCCGCGAAAGCGGTGTCTCAGTCACTGAATCTTTAACTGAACCACCGCTTTCGCAGGCAAGCCAGCTCCCACATTGGTCATGTACTACCCACAAAATCTGCGCCTGGCACAGATCCCCTGTGGGAGCAGGCTTGCTCGCGAAGGCGGCGTGTCAGTCGACATCAATATTGACTGACACACCGCTTTCGCGAGCAAGCCCGCTCCCACAGGGGGATCGCATTAGGGCTGTGAGGGTTACGCCAGGCTCTTGCTGACCACCTCAAACACATCGCTGGACAGCTCACCCGCGCCCAGGATGCGTTCCAGCTCCGCTTTCATCAGCGCCTGCCGGGCGCTGTCGTATTTACGCCAGCGGGTCAACGGCGCCAGTTGGCGCGAGGCGATCTGCGGGTTCAAGGTATTAAGCTGGATCACCAGGTCCGCCAGGAAGCGGTAACCCGAGCCATCCGCCGCATGGAAGTTGATCAGGTTCTGCCCGGCAAAGGCGCCCACCAGCGCGCGCACCTTGTTGGGGTTCTTGATGGTGAACGCCGGGTGCTCCATCAACGCCTTGACCCGCGCCAGCCCGCCCGGCAAGGTGCTGCCGGCCTGGACGCTGAACCATTGGTCCATGACCAGCGGGTTGTCCTTGAAGTTCTCGGCAAACACGGCCAAGGCCTGGGCTTTCTCTGCTTCAAACGGCGAGTTCACCAGCACTGCCAACGCCGTCAGGCGTTCGGTCATGTTATCGCTGGTGTCGAACTGATCCAGGGTGGCCGCCAACACTTCTGGCTTGCCACTGAGCATCAAGTACGACAGCGCGATGTTCTGCAGCGCACGCCGGGCGAAGTGCTCGGCCTCTGCCACATATGGCGTTTGCTTAGATAGCTCACGGTTGGCCTGATAGCGCAGCCACAACCCTTCGAACAGGTTGTCGGCCAGTTGCTTGCGGGCAAACTCGCGGGCAGCGTGGATGGCATCCACATCCGCCACTTCGCTGATTTCCGTGAGGTAGGCTTCACTCGGCAGCGAGAGCATTTCGGCGACCATGGCCTGGTCCAGGCTTTCATCGCTCAACACCGTGCGCAGCGCGTCGATCAGGCGTTGGTCGAGCTTGAGCGGCTGGCCGGCCTGGTGCTGGCCGATCAGCTCCTGCAATACCTGCACGGCCAACTGCTGGCCAGCATCCCAGCGGTTGAAACCGTCGCTGTCGTGCTGCATCAGGAACATCAGTTGATCGCGGCTGTAGGGGAAGCTGAGCTTCACCGGCGCCGAGAAACCCCGCAGCAACGAAGGCAAGGGTTTTTCAGCAATGTCGACAAAAGTAAACGTCTGCTCCGCTTCGGTTACCGAGATCACCCTTGAGGTGCCACCTGCCGTCGCCTCACCGGCCAGGCGCAAAGCGATACCGGCGCCCTGCCCGTCCAGCAAGCCCAGCTCCACCGGGATCACGAAGGGCAGTTTCTCGACCTTGTCCGGGGTCGGCGGGCAGCTCTGGCGGAAGGTCAGGCTGTAGGTCTTGGCCGCCGCATCGTAGGCTTCGCTCACCGCCAGACGTGGGGTGCCGGCCTGGCTGTACCAGCGCTTGAACTGGCTGAGGTCGGCGCCATTGGCGTCTTCCATGGCCTTGATGAAGTCGTCGCAGGTCACGGCCTGGCCGTCATGACGTTCGAAATACAGGTCGCTGCCTTTGCGAAAGCCCTCGGCGCCGAGCAAGGTGTGGATCATGCCGACCACTTCCGAGCCCTTTTCATACACGGTCAGGGTGTAGAAGTTGGAGATCTCGATAAAGCTGTCCGGGCGCACGGCGTGGGCCATGGGGCCGGCATCTTCAGCGAACTGATGGGTACGCAAGTACGCCACGTCCTGAATGCGCTTGACCGTGGCCGAGTTCATGTCGGCCGAGAAGCCCGAGTCACGGAACACGGTGAAGCCTTCCTTGAGCGACAGCTGGAACCAGTCGCGGCAGGTCACGCGGTTGCCCGACCAGTTGTGGAAGTATTCGTGGGCAACGATGGCCTCGACGCGCTGGTGAGCGGCATCGGTGGCGGTTTCGGCGCGGGCCAGCACGGCGCTGGAGTTGAAGATATTGAGGCCCTTGTTCTCCATGGCGCCCATGTTGAAGTCGTTGACCGCGACGATCATGAAGATGTCCAGGTCGTACTCGCGGCCGTAGGTCTCTTCGTCCCAGCGCATGGATTTTTTCAGGCTGGTCATGGCGTGCTGGCACTTGTCGATATTTTCCGGCTCGACGTAGATGCGCAGCGCGACTTCGCGGTTGGTCATGGTGGTGAAGCTGTCTTCGACGCACCACAGGTCACCGGCCACCAACGCAAACAGGTACGCCGGCTTCTTGAACGGATCTTCCCAGGTCGCCCAGTGCCGGCCGTCTTCACCAGGGCCGCTGGCGATCGGGTTGCCGTTGGACAACAGCACCGGGTAGCTGTGCTGCTCGGCGATCACCGTGGTGGTGAACACGCTCATCACATCCGGGCGGTCGAGGTAATAGGTGATCTTGCGGAAACCTTCGGCCTCGCACTGGGTGCAGAACATACCGCTGGATTTGTATAAGCCTTCCAGGGCGGTGTTGGTTTCCGGGTGGATCTTGACCGTGGTGTCCAGGGTGAAGGTTTCACGCTGGGGCTGCAGGGTCAGGTGGCTGTCGGTCAGCTGGTAATCGGCGGCGGTCAGTTCCTGATCCGCGAGGGTGACGCTCAGCAACTCAAGCTGCTGGCCATCGAGCACCAGCGGTGGCAGGCCGGTACCGCGCTCGGGGTTGCGGCGCATCACCAGCTGCGCGTGGACCAGGCTGTGGTCCTCGAACAACTCGAAGGTCAGGTGCGTCTCGTCGATCAGGTAGTCCGGCGCCTGATAGTCCTTCAGGTAAATCATCTTCGGTTGTTCGGTGCGCATGCTGGGGATCCTTCTACTGATGCACGGCGAGCTGGTAGGCCGTGTATTTACGAATGTTGATGACGCCGGTGTCGAAGATCAGGTATTGGCCCTTGATCCCCAGCAGCGTGCCTTCGGCAATCGGGTTCTTGTCCAGGTTGAAGCTGACGATCTTGGTCGGATACTGCTCGACCGGGTAGCGGATTTCAATCGGCTCAATGTCGGCAATGGTTTGGATGGCTTGCAGCCCAAAGCGTTCCTGCAAACCCAGCAAGCCCTCGGCGCAAGAGGCGAACAGCTCGTCACGCACCTGCTTGAGGTCCACCGATTGCGCATCGCCCTTGAGCAAGGCGCGCCAGTTGGTCTTGTCGGCCACCTGGCTGCGAAACAGGTCTTCGACGAAGCCCGATTGCTGGCGCGTCGCCACGCGCATGATCGGCAGCGCCTGGCTGGCGCCCTGGTCCAGCCAACGGGTGGGCAACTGCGTAGCCCGCGTAATGCCAACCTTGATGCCCGACGAGTTGGCCAGGTACACCACGTGGTCGGTCATGCAGAATGTCTCGCCCCAGCTTGGATCGCGGCAGGTACCGGCATCGTAATGGCAACGCTCGGGGCTCATGATGCACAAGTCACACTGGGCCAGCTTGGTCATGCACGGGTAGCAATAGCCCTGGCTGAAGCTGGTCTTGGTCTTGCGCCCGCAATGGCTGCAATGAATCGCGCCCAGGTACTCCAGGCGTACATGGGTGCCGATCAGCGGATTGACCGGCACCTCGGTGTTTCCTAAGCGAAAGGCGTATTGAACGGTCGGCTCACCGAGTTGCGCCGACATTTTGCTGACTGCACCGCGACCAATTTCAATCAATGGATCGCATCCGACTTGAACAGGATGTTGGGTACCGGTGCCGATTTCGACGCGCATTCCTGCGGGCCCATATAGCCGGTGCGCTGGTCTTCGGGCAGGTTCTGGATTTCCCAGGCGATCACCGCTTGCAACGACAGCTCGCGCTGCTCGGCGGTGAGCTTGCGGCCATCGGACCATTTGCCGATCTCTACCGCGAGCTTGAGGCTCTCGTAGATGTCCGGGGTGATGTTTTCGATCATTTCAGCAAAAGAGGACATAAGGCTCTTCCTTATCAAAGAGACGCTTTGCGACGGTTGTACAAACCGCCGAGCAAACCCGTCAAGCAACCGATGACCAAGCCGCCCACATGGGCCGCGTTGGCGATTTCGCCGAAACCGATCATCGAGACCAGCCCCGACAGGCAGAGCAGCAACCACACCAGCATCATCACTAGCACCCCACGGGGCAGGCGATAGGCCGGGTTGGGCGACAATAATTGAAAGATCCAGCAATGCCCAAGCAGGCCATACAACACGCCGGACAAGCCGCCAAACAAACCGGGGCCACCGTAAGCGTATTGCGCATAGTTGGAGGCCAGGCTGAACAACAGGGTCAGGCCCAGCAGGTTGATACCGCCCTGGCGCGCTTCAATGCGCCGGCCCAGCTCCCAGTACCACATGCCGTTCATGGCCAGATGCAGGATGCCGAAGTGGATCAGCATCGGCGTGACCAGGCGCCACCACTGCCCCGAGGCCAGGGTGTCGGCCAGCGGCGTGAACTGGATGTACTCGCCCAGCACCCGGAACGGCAGGAAGGTCAGCCAGGCCATGGCTTGCAGGTTTTCACCCAGCAGGGTCACGGCACCCACGATAAGGCTAGCCAACAGCACCAGCGCGGTGACCGGGCTGTGACGCACCTGCTGGACAAAACCTGGCCGCGCAGCGGGCGCCTGCTCGGGAATGTCCAGTTGCTGGTCCGGGTCGCCAGCGGGGAAACGTTGATACAACACGCGCACA
The DNA here is from genome assembly GCF_029201605.1 of Pseudomonas sp. FJ2-5-13. Lineage (NCBI taxonomy): Bacteria > Pseudomonadati > Pseudomonadota > Gammaproteobacteria > Pseudomonadales > Pseudomonadaceae > Pseudomonas > Pseudomonas sp. FJ2-5-13. Next base: position 2,534,332 of record NZ_CP104045.1, on the reverse strand, counting down.
TCGTCGCTGATGGCCTCGGGCACCCACAGCACCTGCTCACCGGCCTCCTCGCTGACGCGGTGCGGCACCTGCATGCGGTGCAGCAACTTGACGAAGCCACCCAGGTCGACGCTCAGGGGCAAGCGCAATACAGCTACGGTACTCATGGAATGGCCTCTGGTCGCTCAACGTCGACCCATACGAATTTATGCGGATCCAGTTGGGTTTCCTGGTCCAGTCGATACGCCACCAGCTTGCCGTAGAGCACGGCGCTGTAGTCCAGGCAGGCCAGGTTCGGGCGGATCGGCGCCGGTTTGCCACTGCGCCAGTAGTGGCCGACGAACAACAGCGGTTCATCGACGCCATAGCGCAGCAGGGAATTCTTTTGTGTGGACGACAATGGCGTACGCGCCACCGGCTCCGGCAAGGCGTCGGGCTGGAACACGATGTCGCCGTAGGTCTTGGGGTCATCTTCCCAGAACTTGGTGCGAAAGAACGAACGCGTCAGGCCATCGCCACCGGTCAACGTCAGGCCGTCGGGCAGGCGCATATCGGTGCCGCGCAACAGGCGATCGAACGCGTTGCAGGCGAAACTGCCCGGTACGGCGGCGGCTTGCAGGAAGTGTTGGTCGATGCAGCCATCCGGGAAGGTTGCGCGCAGCGGCTGGATAAAACTGTCATCCCAGCACGCGTGCACCACGCGAAAACGCCCGGCGTCGACAAACAGCGGCATGTCGTAGAACCAGCCGAGGAAGTCGTGCCAGTCGGCCGGGTGGTGCTCGAACTGGGTCAGGGTCTCTTGGATCAAGCGTGCATGACGTGGGTTGTGTTCGCGCACAAACTGCTTGCCGCTGCCCGGCGGGGCCGGCGTGGTCCAGCCCAGCGCATTGAACTCGTGGTTGCCCATGATGCACAGCGCCTGGCCGGCCTCGGTCATATCGTGGACGATATGCAGCGCCTCGCGGATGCGTGGGCCACGGTCGATGATATCGCCCAGGAACACGGCCATGCGTGACGGATGGCGCCAGGTGCCGCCCTGCTTGTGGTAACCCAATTGGTCGAGCAAGTGCTCAAGGGTATGAGCGCAACCGTGCACGTCACCAATCAGGTCGTAGCTACGCGCGGGATCGAGCATCAGTCGCCTCCACCTCCCAAGCGGCTGCCCCAGCCCAACTTGGTGCGGCACACTTCGTAGTAGTTGTGATCCAGCGGGTGGATCAAGCGCAACTTCTGTGCCTTCTTGCTCACGGTGATGGTGTCACCGGGGGCGCAGGTGAAATGGTTCTGCCCGTCGCAGGAGACTTGCGGGTAGATTTGCATGTCTTTGGACACCACGATTTTCAGCTCACTGTTGCCATCGACCACAATTGGCCGACTGGACAACATATGGGGGTACATCGGCACGATCACAATGGCATCGAGCTTGGGGTGCATGATCGGGCCGCCGGCCGACAGCGCGTAGGCGGTGGAACCTGTGGGCGTGGCGACGATCAGGCCGTCGGCCTTCTGGCTGCACACGAACTGGCCGTCGATGTACAGCTCGAACTCGATCATGCGCGTGGACTTGCCGGGGTGCAGCACCACATCGTTGAGGGCATCGCCCTGGCCGATCGCCTCGCCGTGGCGGCGCACTTCGGCTTGCAACAGGAAGCGGTTCTCCACCAGGTAATGGCCGTCGAGCACCTTCGCCACTTCGACTTCCAGCTCATCGGGGCGGATGTCAGTGAGGAACCCCAGGCTGCCGCGGTTGATCCCCAGCACCGGTACGTTATGCCGCGCCAGCGCTCGGGCGGCGCCGAGCAGGCTGCCATCGCCACCGACCACGATGACCATGTCGCACACCTCGCCAAGCATCTTGCGCGACGAGGTTTGCAGGCCGTGGCCGGGGAGGATTTCAGCGATGGTGTCTTCGAGGATCACATGCAGGTGGCGCTCGAGCAGAAACTTCTTCAGCCGGCGGACGGTGTCCAACACCTGGGTACTGCCCAGGCGACCGATAATGCCGATATTGCGAAAGTGCTCCATGGGGCTCCTGCGGAATCTGGGGTGAGGCAAAAAGAGCGATTATGGGCGAAAGGCCGCCTCAGGCAAAATCCTTTGTCGCCGCCAGGCCTTGATGACAATGGTTCTCAGGCACCTTGCGCGCGCTGAAAAGGCTATGCTCGGAGCATGATGCCATTCCCCGACTTGCACACCCTGCCCCGCCAATTGCGCCACCCCGAGGTGCGCGACCTGGCGTGGGTGATGCTCGCGCCACCGATGCTGGCGCAGACGCCTTGGCCCCAGCGCCACCCGCTGGCCGGCAGTGACTGGGTGCAGGCCCCTCATCAGCTCGAAGCCTGGCTGCGCCAGTTGGACCAGGACAGCAGCGCGTTGCAGCAGTGGCTGAGCCTGTCACGTACCCGGCGCCTGGGCCTGTATTACGAGCGCTTGTGGCAATTTGCAGTGCAGCATGCGCCGGGCGTGGAGTTGCTGGCCGCCAACCTGCCGATCCGCCGTGCCGGGCACACCCTGGGCGAGCTGGATATGCTGCTGGGCGACCGCGATGGCGTGCATCACCTGGAGCTGGCGATCAAACTTTACCTGGGCCCGCAGGACGGCAATGGCCAGGACACTGCGCAATGGCTGGGGCCTGGCTGTCATGACCGGCTGGACCGCAAGCTGGCGCACCTGACCCAGCATCAACTGCCGATCTCTGCGCGGGCAGAGAGCCGCGAGGCCTTGGCGGCGTTGGATATCCAACAGTTCGATGCGCATTTGTGGCTCGGCGGCTACCTGCTCTACCCCTGGCCTGGCGCGGCGCAATCCCCGCTCGGCGCTCACCCGCAGCACCTGCGTGGGCGCTGGTTGCATCAGCGCGACTGGGCGGACTTTGTCAGCACTCGCCCAGCGGGCCGCTGGCAACCCCTGCCCCGGCATGCCTGGCTGGCGCCGGCGCATTACCCGGCTGATGAAGTGTGGAGTGAGGTGCAGATGCAAGGTTGGCTGGCAGACCTGGACCCAATGGCCCCGGCGCAGTTGCTGGTGCGCATGGTGCCCAACGGTGAGGAGTGGGAAGAAGCCGAGCGGTTGTTTCTGGTGGCCGATCTTTGGCCGAATGTGCCGGGGACAGGCTGATACTGGTGTGGTGTGTTTGAGGGCCTCTTCGCAGCATAGGTATCTGCACAACTTTGTAGGCTGTCGCAGCTAACTGTAACCACGATGCGAAGCGAGCCGCTCTTGATCTTGATCTGCTTTTGATCTTAAGCGCCCCGTCAAACCACGCTGGCCGGAATTCGACAGGGATTTGGGGGGTAAACCGGCAGGGATGCCGGTTTAGCCGCCCCGCGCCATGGATGGCGCGTGGCGGCGGCCCCCCAAATCACTGGCGGATTACGGGCACACCGAGCCTAAGCGAGGTGCCGAGTGGTGGGGCAAGAGCGTTTTGCTTACTTTTGCGCTTTTCAAAAGTGAGCCGCCGTCAGGGCGGAACCCTAAGTAGCCGTTACCGCAGGAATGGATATGTACACAATCCAGCTGTGTTGACTGTCAGGCCGCTATCGCAGGCAAGCCAGCTCCCACATGGGATAGGCGGCGAGGTCAAAATGTGGGAGCTGGCTTGCCTGCGAAAGCGCTAGCCTAGGCGCTACAGCTTATCGATGTGCTGATAATCCAACTGCAACCCCACCGCCAATTCCTCAGCCCGCCCCAACCTGATCGGCCCGCGCTCGATATCAATCAATACGCCTGGGCACTCCAATCGCGGCAGCGCGCCCATCGCCTTCAGTCGCCCATCGGTCACCACCAGCAACTTCTGCTGCTCGGCGGGATAACGCTTACGCCGTGCCGCCAACCAATGCCCCGCCTCGGTCAGCGCAGCCAGCAACGGCGTCCCGCCGCCCGCCCCCAACTGCGCCAACAAATCGGCCAAGCCTTTCGCCGCCTTCAAGCCTTGCACTTGCCACTTCGGTGACTGCCCGCTAGCCGTGAGCAACGCCATGCGCGCCCGTTGCTGATAAGCATCGTCAAACAACTGAGCCAACAACCCCTTGGCGTCGGTCAACGCCCGATGGCGCCGCGTGGACGCCGAGGCATCGACAATCACCAGCCACAGCTCAGGGGCTGACCGGCTACGCAGATGAAACAGCAGGTCAGCACGGCATTGCGGTCGCCCACCGAGCAACGTGCCCGGCCAATTGATCGCCCCGCGCTGTGCGCTGCGGGCCTTGCCCTGCCGGCCGGTGTTCAATCGCCCCGCCTGGGGCCGGGCATCCGCCCCCGCTTCAGGTCGGGGGCGGATGCCTAGGGCTTTTTTGGCCAGGTGGGTACATCGCGGCGTGCGCCCGTAGGCAAGGCGGGTGCGGGCATATCGCCCCACTGGCCTTGGCCGGGCGAAGTGTCAGAGGGTTGCGACGACGGCCCGTCATTCGGCTGGGGCGGCGCGCCTGGCGGAGTCTGTTGCTGACGACGATGGCGCAAGGCAAACTCTGCCACCGCATCGATATCTTCCTGCTCGATAGCGGCCGCACCACGCCACGCCGCGTGGGCACGGGCGCCACGCAACCAGACCAAATCGGCGCGCAAGCCGTCGACCCCTGCGGCAAAGCAGCGCTCGGTGATGCGGGCCAGCGCCTGGTCATCCAGGGCGATGCTATCGAGCCGTGCCCGCGCCTGGGTGCAACGTTCGCGCAAGGCAGCTTGGGCTGGCGCCCACTGCGCGCAGAACGCAGCTGGGTCGGTGTCGAAATCCAGGCGACGTCGGATGATCTGCCCACGCTCGGCGGGCAAGGTCTGCCCGCTCAAGGCCACGTTGAAGCCGAAGCGGTCGAGCAACTGCGGGCGCAGCTCGCCCTCCTCCGGGTTCATGGTGCCGATCAATACAAAGCGCGCCGGATGGCGATGGGAAATCCCGTCGCGTTCGATCAGGTTGGTGCCGCTGGCCGCCACGTCCAACAGCAGATCCACCAAGTGGTCCGCCAGCAGGTTGACTTCATCCACGTACAACACGCCGCCGTCGGCCTTGGCCAACACGCCAGGGGAAAATTGCGCGCGGCCCTCGCCCAGTGCGGCGTCCAGGTCCAAGGTGCCGACCAGGCGCTCTTCGGTCGCGCCCAGGGGCAAGGTGACAAATTGCCCGCTGGCCAGCAGGTCTGCCAGCCCACGGGCCAGGGTGGACTTGGCCATGCCCCGTGGCCCTTCGATCAGCACGCCGCCGATCTTCGGGTCGATGGCGGCCAGGCACAGCGCCAGCTTCAGGTCATCGGCGCCGACCACGGCGGACAGCGGGAAATGGGGAGTATCAGTCATCAGCTGTCTTCTTCTATGTCCAGCAACAGGTTTTCCAAGGCTTCGCGGTACGCTCCCGGTGCCTGCCACAAGCCACGTTGTTGGGCTTCGAGCATGCGCTCGGTCATGTCGCGCAGGGCATCGGGGTTGTGCTGTTGCACAAAGGCACGGGTGTCGGGGTCCAGCAGGTAGGCATCGGCGAGCAAGGCATATTGGTGATCGTCAATCAGCGCGGTGGTGGCGTCGAAGGCGAACAGGTTGTCCACGGTCGCGGCCATTTCAAACGCGCCTTTATAGCCATGGCGCTTCACGCCTTCGATCCACTTGGGGTTGGCCGCGCGGGAACGGATCACCCGGTTGAGCTCTTCCTTCAAGGTGCGGATTTTCGGCAAGTCCGGCTGGCTGTGGTCGCCATGGTAGCTGGCGGCCTTGTCACCGCTCAGGGTTTCCACGGCGGCCAGCATGCCGCCCTGGAACTGGTAGTAGTCGTTGGAGTCGAGCAAATCGTGCTCGCGATTGTCCTGGTTCTGCAACACCGCCTGCACCTGGCTCAAACGCTGGGCAAATTGCTCGCGGGCTGCGGTGCCTTCATCGGAGCCACCGTAGGCGTAGCCACCCCAGTTCAGGTAGACCTCGGCCAAGTCCTCGCGGCTCTGCCACAGGCGCCCGTCAATCGCGCCCTGCACGCCTGCGCCATAGGCGCCCGGCTTGGCGCCAAAGATGCGCCAGCCGGCCTGCTTGGCCGCTGCTGCTTCATCCAGGCCCGACTCAAGCAGCGCTTGGCGTTCACTGCGAACCTTGGCGGCCAGCGGGTTCATGTCGTCGGGTTCATCCAGGGCCGCTACCGCCTGCACCGCCGCATCGAACAGGCGGATCAGGTTGGCAAACGCATCGCGAAAGAACCCGGACACGCGCAGGGTCACATCCACACGCGGGCGGTCCAATAAGCTGATTGGCAGGATCTCGAAATCGTCCACCCGCTGGCTGCCGGTGGCCCATACCGGGCGCACGCCCATCAGCGCCATGGCCTGGGCAATATCGTCACCGCCAGTGCGCATCGTGGCAGTGCCCCACACCGACAGGCCGAGCTGACGCAGGTGGTCGCCGTGGTCTTGCAGGTGCCGCTCAAGAATCAGGTTGGCCGACTGGAACCCGATGCGCCAGGCCGTGGTGGTTGGCAGGTTGCGCACGTCCACGGTAAAGAAGTTACGCCCCGTCGGCAGCACATCGAGCCGCCCGCGACTCGGCGCGCCACTGGGCCCCGCCGGGACAAAGCGCCCACTCAAGGCATCGAGCAAACCACGCATCTCTGCGGGGCCGCAGGCATCCAGGCGTGGCGCGACGACAATGCGCAGGCTTTCGATCACCGACTTCACCTCGTGCCAGCCGGGCTCTTCCAACTGCTCGATAGGCCCTTCCAATGCCTGCTCGATCAAGCGCGCTGCGTACAACTCCAGACGTTCACGGGTATCCCCGGCGGTGCGCCACAGCTGATCGTCAATCTTCTGCAACACAAACGGGCGCCGCCCCGTCCAGGGCTCGGCCAATGCGCAATCGAGCGGATCAAACCCCAGCTCGAAAGCCTTGGCCAACACCCGCAACAGGCTCGACTGCGGGCCCCGGCCATCGCCCCGGGGAATGCGCAGCAGCGCCAGCAAGGTGTCGATACGCAAACGGCCTTCGGGCGACTCACCAAAGATATGCAGGCCGTCGCGGATCTGCGATTCCTTCAAGTCGCACAGGTAGGTATCCAGGCGCGGCAGCCACACCGCCGCGTCCGCCTCACTGCCCAATTCCAACTCCTGGTCGATACGGGTTTCGCGCACCAGCTTGAGGATGTCTTTTTGCAGCTCCTGGGCACGGCGCGGGTCGAGCAATTGCGCTTCGTAATACTCATCGGCCAGCAACTCAAGGTCACGCAGCGGGCCGTAGGTTTCGGCGCGGGTCAGCGGTGGCATCAGGTGGTCGATGATCACCGCCTGGGTGCGCCGCTTGGCCTGGGCGCCCTCACCCGGGTCGTTGACGATAAACGGGTAGATATTCGGCAGCGGCCCCAGCAGTGCATCCGGCCAGCAGTGCTCCGACAGGCCCACGCCTTTACCAGGCAGCCATTCCAGGTTGCCGTGCTTGCCCACATGGATCACGCCGTGGGCGCCGTAGGTATGGCGTAGCCAGAAATAGAACGCCAGGTAGCCATGGGGCGGTACCAGGTCCGGGTCGTGGTACACGGCGCTGGCATCTACCTGGTAACCCCTGGCCGGCTGGATGCCGACGAAGGTCAGGCCCAGGCGCAGGCCGGCGATCATCATGCGGCCATCGCGGCACATCGGATCGTTTTGCGGGGCGCCCCAACGCTCCAGCACAGCCTGGCGATTGGAGGCCGGCAAGCGATCGAACATCGCCTGGTATTCCACAAGGCCCAGGCTTTGATGGCAGGGGCGCAGGTCGAGGCTGTCGAGGTCGTTGGTGACGCCGCCGAGCAGTTCATGGATCAGCGCGGTGCCGCTGTCGGGCAGCACGTCCGCCACCGGATAGCCTTCGGCTTGCAAGGCGCGCAGGATATTCAGCGCCGCCGCCGGGGTGTCCAGGCCCACGCCGTTGCCGATGCGACCGTCGCGGGTCGGGTAGTTGGCCAGGATCAACGCAATCCGTTTCTGGGCATTGGGCACCCGCGCCAACTCGACCCAGCGGCGTGCCAGCTCAGCGACAAAATCCATGCGCTCGGGCGCTGCGCGATAGCACACCACATCCGACTGGCTGCGCTCGCTGCGCCAGGCCAGATCCTTGAAACTGATCGGCCGGCTGATGATGCGCCCGTCCAGCTCCGGCAAGGCTATATGCATCGCCAGGTCGCGGGGCCCCAGGCCTTGTTCGCTGGCCTGCCAGCCGGGTTGGTTGTCCTGGGCGCAGATCGCCTGGATCACCGGGATATTGCGGCGAAACGGGCGCAAATGTGGCGCTTCCGGGCTCGATTGGGCAAAGCCGGTGGTGTTCAGAATTACCGCGGCTTGCACATCATCCAGCAGGTCCTCGACCACCGTGAGGCAGCCGGGCTCTTTCAAACTGGCCACCGCAATCGGCAACGGGTTGAGGCCCGCCGCTTGTAAGCGCTGGCAGAACACATCGATAAAACCGGTATTGGCCGCCTGTAAATGGGAGCGGTAGAACAGCACCGCAGCCACGGGCCAGTCGGCCTGCCAATCGGCCTGCCAGTCATTGAGACGGGCATTGGCGGTGTGCGGGTGATAGATCGCCGTGCGCGGCAGCGCTTGCGGCTCGGCCCAGGCATAGTCGCGGCCCAGGTGGGCACTGGCCAGGCAGTGATAAAAATCCAGGGCATTGCCCAGGCCACCTTGGCGCAGGAAGTGCCACAGGCGCTCGCGGTGTTCGGCCGCAACGGTGCTCAGGCCGCTGAGTTCCGGGTCTGGGCGGTCGTCACCCGGCACCAGGATCAGGGTGACGCCGCGTTCGGCCAACTCCACCAGGCGCTCGATACCGTAGCGCCAATAGCCGATGCCGCCGTGCAATGACAGCAGGATGACCTTGGCGTGGCGCAATACCTCGTCGACGTACAGGTCGACCGAGGCATGGTTCTGCACCTGCATCGGGTTGGCCAGGCGCAGGCTGGGGTAATCCTCGGGCAATTGCTGGGCGGCTTCGGCGAGCAGCGCCAGGCTGGAATCGCCGCTGCACAGGATCACCAGTTCAGCGGGGGTCTGGCCAAGGTCGGCAATATTGTCGTCCGCGACGAAACCACCGGGTTGGGTCCTGAGCAGGTGCATGGTTAAACGCTGAGGGCAGCGCGCAATTGCGCTTCAAGGCCGGCGGCGTCCAGTTCCTGGCCGATCAGTACCAGGCGCGTGGTGCGTGCTTCGTCAGCGCCCCAGGCACGGTCGAAGTGCTTGTCAAAGCGCGTGCCCACGCCCTGGATCAGCAGGCGCATCGGTTTGTTGGGGATCGCGGCGAACCCTTTCACACGCAGGATGCCGTGCTGCACCACCAATTGGGTCAGGGCGTCGAGCAGCAGCGCCTCATCGGCTTGGGGCAAGTCGATGGAGATGGAGTCGAAGGCATCGTGATCGTGGTCGTCTTCACCTTCGTGGTGATGGTCGTGATGGCTGTGACGCCCGTCGATATGCTCCTCGGAACCGGCGCCCAGGCCGATCAGCACGTCCAGGGGCAGGCGACCGCTGCTGGCTTCGATGATCTTCACCGCGGGCGGCAGTTCTTCGGCGACTTCCAGGCGCACACGGGCCAGGTCTTCGGCGCTGATGAGGTCGGTTTTGTTGAGAATCACCAGGTCGGCGCTGGCCAACTGATCGGCGAACAGCTCGTGCAACGGCGATTCGTGGTCCAGGTTGGGGTCAAGTTTGCGCTGGGCGTCGACCTGGTCCGGGAAGGCGGCAAAGGTGCCGGCGGCCACGGCTGGGCTGTCGACCACGGTGATCACCGCGTCAACAGTGCAGGCGCTGCGGATTTCCGGCCACTGGAACGCTTGCACCAACGGCTTGGGCAGCGCCAGGCCCGAGGTTTCGATGAGGATATGGTCCAAGTCACCGCGACGGGCGACCAGTTCACGCATCACCGGGAAGAACTCTTCCTGCACGGTGCAGCACAGGCAACCGTTGGCCAGCTCGTAGACACGGCCATTGGCTTCTTCTTCGGTGCAACCGATAGAACACTGCTTGAGGATTTCACCGTCAATGCCCAGCTCGCCGAACTCGTTGACGATCACCGCAATGCGGCGGCCCTGGGCGTTGTCGAGCATATGGCGCAACAACGTGGTTTTGCCCGAGCCAAGGAAGCCGGTAACGATGGTGACGGGAAGTTTGGCCAGTGTTTTCATCGGATGCCCTTTGGGGCGGGCATACGGGACGACAGGCCCTGCGGCGGCGCGCAGCAGCGGATTTCGTCACCGGATCACCCCGCCCGGTTGAAGTGGAAAATCAGTCGCGAGGCAGGTCTCCTGGCTTGGGGTGTGCAGGTCTTGCGACCAACGCTGACTGCGCCTTCCCGCCCTATCGGCAGTGGCGTGGCAGTCAACTGAACCCTTCACAGTTGCGGGGGCAGCCGCGGCTTGAACCGCGTTCCCTTCTTAGCTTCGGCCTGGGCCGAAGAACCTCGAGGGTGCAAGGCTACAGGGGCTTGCAGCATTTGACTACCGTCCCCGGCCCATGCTCTCCTACACCTCTTGTTTCGGGTGCCCTTCACAGGGTGAAACGGGAAACCGGTGCGTCATAGTCCTATGACCAGTCCGGTGCTGCCCCCGCAACGGTAAGCGAGCGAAGCGTCATGGCCACTGTGCGTTTGCATGGGAAGGCGACGCTTTCAGGAGGACTCTTTGATGAGCCGCCCCTCGCAAGCCCGGAGACCGGCCCGAAAAAATCAGATAACAAACCCGCGGTGGGCGGGCGCTGTTCGAACCCTGCGTGCCTGGCGCGTGGGGTTTTCATGCGCTCGTTTCACCCTGACACTTCAAAGGGACGCGCCATGTCGATCATCAGCAGCACTTCGCACTCCGCCAGCAGCACCGCCACCCTCAGCCAACGCCTGACCGCCGCCATCGGTGCGTCGATCCTGGGCGCGTGCCTGGTGTATTTCGCCGGGTTCTCGCATATCGAGGCGGTGCACAACGCCGCCCACGATACCCGCCACAGCGCCGCGTTCCCGTGCCATTGAGAGCTGCCAACATGATCAAGCGTATTGCGCAAACCGCAGGGTTCACTGGGCTGTTGGCGGCCTTGCTGCTGACTCTGTTGCAAAGCTTCTGGGTCGCCCCGCTGATTCTGCAGGCAGAAAGCTTCGAAAAAGCCCCACCAGCCACCGAAGTGGTGCATGAGCACTCCGCTGGCGCCGCAGCCCACAGCCACGATGCCCAAGCCTGGGAGCCCGAAGATGGCTGGCAGCGCGTGCTGTCCACCACCGGCGGCAACCTGGTAGTGGCGGTGGGATTTGCACTGATGCTCGCCGGCCTCTACACGCTGCGCGCGCCGACCCGCACCGCCCAAGGACTGCTCTGGGGCCTGGCCGGCTACGCGACCTTTGTACTGGCGCCCACCCTGGGCCTGCCCCCGGAACTGCCCGGTACCGCGGCCGCTGACCTGACGCTGCGCCAGACCTGGTGGATCGGCACGGCAGCATCGACCGCCGCCGGCCTGGCGCTGATCGTGTTCGGTCGCAATTGGCTATTGAAAGGCCTTGGGCTGGCGATCCTTGCCATACCCCACTTTATCGGCGCGCCGCAACCGCAAGTGCATTCGATGCTGGCCCCGGAGGCGCTCGAAGCGCAGTTCAAGATCGCCTCGCAATTGACCAACGTGGCCTTCTGGCTGGCCCTGGGCCTGATCAGCGCCTGGTTGTTTCGCCGCAATCGCGACGACCAATACTCGGCATGATTCTGGTTGTCGGGCTTGGCTGCCAGCGCGGCTGTGAGGTTCACAGCCTGCTGGCACTGCTGGACAGCGCTCTGGCCGAGGCCGGCATTGAGCGCTCACGCGTGACCGCGTTGGCAAGCATTGACCGCAAACGCGATGAGCCTGGGCTGCTGGCGCTGGCCCAGCGGTTGAACCTGCCCTTGCAGTGCTTGAGTGCCGAACAACTGGTGGACTATGAGCATCGGCTGAGCCATCGCTCAGCGCTGGCCTTTGCCCATACCGGCTGTTACGGGGTGGCCGAAAGCGCCGCCCTGGCCCTGGCCGAGCACCTGTCCAATGGCCCCGCGCGCCTGCTGATCACCCGCCAGAAAAGCGCACAGGCCACCTTTGCATTGGCCTGCGCAGGTTAAAACCCCGATAATTGCCGTTCTCGATCATGAGCAATCTTCATGCTCGCCCGTTTTTCAACAGGACTTCTCCATGACCGTCTACTTTATCGGCGCCGGCCCCGGCGACCCGGAATTGATCACCGTCAAGGGCCAGCGGCTGATCCGCAGTTGCCCGGTGATCATCTACGCCGGCTCGCTGGTGCCCGCCGCCGTACTGGAAGGTCACCAGGCGCTCCAGGTGGTCAACAGCGCCGAACTGCACCTGGAACAGATCATCGAGCTGATCAAGACGGCCCATGCCCAAGGCCAGGATGTGGCGCGGGTGCACTCCGGCGACCCCAGCTTGTATGGGGCGATTGGCGAACAAATCCGCCATTTGCGTGAGCTGGGCATCCCGTTCCAGATCATTCCAGGAGTGACGGCTGTCGCGGCGTGCGCGGCCTTGCTGGAGACCGAACTGACCCTGCCGGACATCGCCCAAAGCGTGATCCTGACCCGTTACGCCGATAAAACCAGCATGCCCCCCGGTGAAGACTTCGACAGCCTGGCGCGGCATGGCACCACCATGGCCATTCATCTGGGGGTCAATCACCTGGAAAAGATCGTCGCCGAACTGCTGCCGCACTATGGCGCGGACTGCCCGATTGCCGTGGTGCACAGGGCGACCTGGCCGGATCAGGAGTGGGTGGTGGGTACGCTGAGTGACATTGCCGAGAAAGTCGCGGCCAAGGGGTTTCGGCGTACGGCATTGATCGTGGTGGGCCGGGTGTTGGCCAGTGACAGTTTCAGTGAGTCGTCGCTGTACCGCGCAGGGCATGCGCACCTCTATCGGCCCTGAAGAAACACATTTTGGCTAGAGAGCTTGCTGCCGTGACGATCCGACAGTCAGTGCATAACTCTGTAACGATCAACGGTAATCACGATGCGAAGCGAGCCGCTCTTGATCTGCTTTTGATCTTAGGCGCCCCGTTAAACCACGCTGGCCGAACGCAGGCTTGAATTCGTGGGTAACCCGGCAGGACGCCGGGTTAGCCGCCCCGCGCCATGGATGGCGCGTGGCGGCGGCCCACGGATTCAAGCCTGCGTTCGGGCACACCGAGCCTAGGCGAGGTGCCGAGTGGTGGGGCAAGAGCGTTTTGCTTACTTTTGCGCTGTTCAAAAGTGAGCCGCCGTCAGGGCGGAACCCCAGGTGGCCGTTACCGCAGCAATGGATATGTACACAATACAACTGGGTCGCCTGCCAGGCCGCCTTCGCGAGCAAGCCCGCTCCCACAGTTTGGATCGTGGGGCTTCAGGTGGATAGGCGTCGGCCGTGAGGCCGACATCGCAGGCAAGCCAGCACACACTTGATATATTTGTTAGATACATCTTATAACTAACTGAATTTCAAGCATAAAAAACGGCGCTCACGGGGCGCCGTTTCTTATGTTCGCAGTGAACACCTTACTCAATAGTAGGCGTTTTCTTTCTGCGTGTGGTCAGTCACATCTCGTACGCCCTTGAGCTCAGGAATACGTTCCAGCAGCGTGCGCTCGATGCCCTCACGCAAGGTCACGTCCGCCTGGCCACAGCCCTGGCAACCGCCGCCGAACTTCAGTACGGCGATACCGTCCTCCACCACGTCGATCAGGCTCACCTGGCCGCCGTGGCTGGCCAGCCCAGGGTTGATCTCGGTTTGCAGGTAGTAGTTGATGCGCTCATTGACCGGGCTGTCGGCATTGACGTTCGGCACCTTGGCGTTGGGCGCCTTGATGGTCAACTGGCCGCCCATACGGTCGGTGGCGTAGTCGACCACGGCGTCGTCAAGGAAGGCTTCGCTGAACGCGTCAATGTAGGCGGTGAAGCTCTTGAGCCCCAGGGCGGTGTCTTCAGGCTTCTCTTCGCCGGGCTTGCAGTAGGCAATGCAAGTCTCGGCGTACTGGGTGCCAGGCTGGGTGATAAAGACGCGGATGCCGATACCCGGGGTGTTCTGCTTGGACAGCAGGTCAGCCAGGTAATCGTGGGCGGCGTCGGTAATGGTTATGGCAGTCATGGAAACTCCTCACAGGCTTGCCCGCAGTTTACGCCAAATTATTACCCAGGTACAAAGTCCGAGTGTTTTTGTCGGGAAAGACCTGATCCTGCTGACCGAACCCGCTGGCGCTCCTATCGGTTTCTGCGAAAACCTATGCCTACCTATGTAGGCCACCTGCAAAACCGCGCTGAATATAGTGAATCCTCTTCGACCAAGGATTGTGAGGATTGCATGAACAACGCGTTGCAGAGTTTCTATTTCAACGGCTTGCCTGAACAGCAAGCGCACCTGGACCATCTGATTGAGTTCGTGACGGCGCACATTTCACGTTCAGTAACCGCCGCCGAGGTGTACTACTACCCTCCCCCGCATTCCGAGCTGAATCGTGAGTGCAAGGAAGCGTTTCGGGTCCTGGCAAAACTGGAAGCCGATGACGACTTTCAGCAGTTCCTGCGGGACAAGCCTGAACCGGATAATTCTCTGCTAGGCCGGGACTTTCTTTACGATCTGCTCTCCACCCTACTCAGCAGCGCCCGCTCGCCGGTACCCGACCCTCCCGAAACGTTCAGCATCGCCGACCGTTCGGTGATTCTGCGCCATGTGCCCACCTATTGGTACATCGACGTCGATGTGTTGCTGGATATCAACCGGCGCGTGGGTAATGGCCTTAAAAGTGACGGTTCGGTACGGTTCGACCTGGTGCTCAAGTATTACGCCATCCTCCCGTCCCATCCAAAAACCGGCGAACAATGGAAATCGGTTCTTTATGGCTTACAGGAACACTGCGCCCTGAAAAAACTCGGCCACGAAGGCAACATCAGCGATCTGCAGCATTTACTGGATGCGCCTGCTGACAAAAAGATCAAGTCTGTTATCCATGAGATCCAGACACATACCCGTAAATCACTGTTCCAATGCGTGCTGCCGCCGACCTTTTCCTCATCACAGCAGGCCATGCTCAGCACCACGCCGACAGTCTTGCTTGAGCAGATTCTCAACAGTCCGAGCAACCTGGCGCTGGCCGAGCGTATCGCCAAGGCGCTGGACTGGTACGGCAGCCAAAAGGCGCAAACCTGCCCACAACCGGTGCTGGTGAAGTTGCTGTGGCGCGCACTGTGGCTGACGATCATCCCCAACCCACGCTCGACGTTGGATAACGAATTGAAGTTATTCATCACGATGGGGGCGTCTTACAAGTCGATCCGCCAAGACCTGATCAGCCAGTATCACCACACCTTGTCGATCAGCACTGACGCGGCGCAACTGGCCATGTGCGTGGTCAGGGCCAATGTCGCCAGCGAAGTATGGGTGGCCGATATTCCCGATGACCTGCCCTACGCCGCCACCAGTACCTGGGTCAACTTCAGAAGCGGTTTTCTGCTGGCCGAAACACTTGCGCCCGGCTCATCGCGCCACATGAGCTTCGAGCAACTGCTCAACCTGACGGCGGAGCATTTTCGTGCCAGTGGCGATGACGTCAAGCAACAGGCTCTCGTCGCGGCGGCCAAGCTGGGCCCTACCGTGCAATGGGCGCAGGCCAACGGCCTGATTGCCAGCCGAAAGTCGGGCCACTCCCGCGAGGAGCTCGCTCAGGCCGTCACCGCGCTGGAACAGCATGAGTATGAGGTGTTCAACGCGGTCCAGAACCTTGCGCTCCATCTGCCCAGCCGTTGGCGCTCGGCGTCGGACGCGGAGTACGACAAAGCCTTCCGTGAAGCCCTTGAGCGCCCGAGAAACGCCTACAAGGTACTGATCCAGTCCCTGCTTGCCCATCTGGGCAGTTGGACCCTGGATGTGGACCGGGACGAAATCACGGTGTACTCATTGAGAGAGGCCCTGAACAAGGTGCCCATCGAATATGAAACCAAACGCAAGGCCGATGCCGTTCGCTACCGCACGGGTTTTATTCTGCGCATCGTCAAGGCTCGCGATCCTTTCAGCGCCCTCTACGTCGAGGTGTTCCCCCTCGCCGGCGTGATTCGTCGACGTGGCGATATCGATACCTTGCCGCTCAATGGCAAAGTGGTCGAACTGCGTGACGCCATGAGTTGGTGCAAATACAGATTGGCCACCGAAGTGCCCTTTGATCGCGAGGCCTACCGCGAGAACAAAGCGCCCAGGCGCGGCAAAAAAGCCGAGATGATCGTTGAACAAGTCGGCGAAACATTGCCTGGCATCGATTCGCACATATCGCGCCCCTCATCGTTCGCGCCCAACACGCTGTATGCGCCACGCAGTGAAGCGCTGGCGAGCATGATCGCCCGCGAGCTGTTTTTTTGCGACGAAGAAGCCCTGCTGGAAAAAACCCGCAAAGACACACGCGAAGTGGACATCGGCGCAGAGGTACTCGAAGATTTGGCGTTCTGGGGCAAGATATTTGTCCCGTTCTGGGCCGGTATCGAAGACATCGCCTCCGGCGATCCCCAGCGTATCAAATCCGGCGTCGCCAGCTTGTTCATCGACATCGTGGCTTTCGCATTGCCGGTGGGTCGGTATGTGGCCGGCTCTACCCGCCTGCTCATCCAGGCGGGCAAAACCGGGCTGCGCCTGGCGATGCCGAAACTGGCGAAACTCACGGGAAAACTGGTGATTGCCACCCTGCAGGAATTCAACCCCCTGGCCGCCCTGCCCAGCCTGCTCCGGCTGGCGCGCATGGGCATGCTCAAGTTGGGTCACAAACTGATGCGCCAGACGAAACGGGGCATCGCCCAACTGCGCGATGGGACAATCGCCGCCAGGCACATGCGTTCGGTCGATCCTGACAGTTGGAAGCCGCTGCTGGCTGGCGATCGACTGTTTACTGTCGACGGTTTTGCCAATATCCCGATGCGTAACGTCGGCAGTCTCGACGCGCCCGATTATCGCCTGATCGACGCCGCCTCAAATACCGCCTTCGGGCCACGTTATCGAGAGCCGATCACGGTCATCAGCAACAGCAGCCCGTTGATCCGTCGATACGCGGTCGACCCCGAGTTGATCAGGGGCCTGACGCCCGACGCTCGCGGCCTCTTCTCCCGAGCGGACTACAATCAAAAGTTCATCTGCAATATCGATGATAAGGGCAAGATCGCGGTGTACCAGGTACGCGACAATTCCTATGGGTTTATTCAGGAGACCGCCGCAGGCGCCGACAACAGCTTTTCGATCGTACTGGTCAATCCAAAGACCAACCGCGACTTATCGATCACGCTGTCCTCGGTCGAGCCCGGTCACTGGTACTCAAGCCAGATCAAACTGGCAGGCGGCGCGCCGGATGCACCCAACGTGGTAACGCCATCGATACTGTTGAAATGGACCGAGGCCAGCGAAGAGGCCCTGAAAAAAACCATGGACACCTTCGTCAGCACTTACAACCTGAACCCCACTGCATTTCGCCAGTTCGTCAACAGCCGCAACACCCTGACGCGCAGAGGCCAACAGATGCTGGACCGTGTGGGAACCGCCCGTTCCAGCGTGACCTACGACCACCTGGAGCGCTGGAGCAAGGTATCCCAACGTGAGCGCAACAGCCTCACCCTTGAAGGCTTCGCCGCCGACCACAACCTTGACCCGGTGGACTTTGCCGAGCATGTAAACCTGGACGGCAGCTACCGGGCGGCAGGCAAGGTGCTGGCCAAGTATGCCAGCGGCGGCGACTTCGATGTGCTGACGCCCGAGCACTTGAAAGCCTGGAACACACACTACAACGCCGCCAATTCACGGGTCTCGATGCTCTCGTTTGTCGAAGCCAAAAACCTCAACCCGGTGATATGGCGCAGTTACGTCAATGACAATGGCAGCATGACCCGCGCCGGTCGGGAGATGTGGCTGTTCGGACAAAGGAGCCCGCTGGACCAGCCGGTCGCCAGGAAACGGCCTGCACCGCCCCCTACCGCAGGCAGTTCAAAACGTCCGCGCCTAGAAGACAACACCCCACCCACGCGGCGCCGATCAACCTCGATCACAGGTTCTTTTGATCATAAAATCAACAACAACGCGGCAATTTTGCAAGATCCGACCGACATCAGGCGCAGCTTGACCCTCGAGCTTGAAGGCCCGCTGCACACCATCGAGATTACCGACGCCAACCGTTTTTTTGACGAGTTCACTGGCCTGCAACACGTCGAAGTCAAAGAAGCTGCGACCAAAAGTATCCGAGAATGGATCTCCAAAGAGGGCAGCCATCATCGCCGCCTTGATCGGCTGTTGGAGGTCAAGAAACTGGCAAATGGCCCGGAGCGCGGCCTGTCGGTGGTGGCCAAGACCGATATAAAGCGTTTCGATGTCCTTGGGCCGTACACCGGCAAGCTGCATCGGGATCAAGCCTCGATCAATGCCGAGATTCTCGAAAAAGGCGAGGCGGCCGTCGGTACGTATTTATTCCAGACCAACACCCAAGGCGCGACCATCAGCGGCCACGGCAACAGCAGTACGCTGAGCCTGATCAATGCGGTCAAGGTGCCGAACCTGCCCGATGTCGGCATTGAAAATGTCGGTGCCCTGTATGTAGGCAAGTACATGGTGTTTTTAATCGCCTGGCGAGATATCCCTGCCGGGACCGAGTTGCTGATGGATTACGGGAAAGCCTACTGGAAATACATGCGGCCCTGAGGCCCCAGCCCTAATGAGCTTGCCGAGAGGGTATCGCGTCATCAATGCCAAACCAGCGTTTGAGCCTGCGGTGCGTGCCCCTCTCCAACACGTGGTAGCTGGCGAATGCGCCCAGCGCAATGATGACGATACACACAGGCACCATGGTGTAGGGGTCTACCCCACGGTGCTCGATGGCCCAGCGTCCAGCGCATAGAACCAGGACATGAAGCAGGTACACCGAGTAGGAACAATCCCCCAGCATTTTTATACAGCGCGAGCCGCGCAAATACGGCTCCAGCGCCACACAACTGATCACCAGCACAGCGCTGGGCAGGCCCCATTCCAATGCACGGGGGACATCCGCGCCGTGATAGATCGCCGCCAGTGCCGCCATGATCCCCAGCAACGCCAACCACGGCCTGGCCCGGCACAGGCCGCGGCGATACAGCATGCCGATCGCCACGCCCATGAGAAACTCCAGGACAATATCATCATGGTAAAACCCATCAGCCAAATCGAAGGCGGGGCCGCTGAAGTACCACACCAGGTACAGCAACACCGCCACCACCCATAGCCGATAGGCTTCAGGCACTAGCAAGGCAACCGCAAACAGACAGTAGAACAGCATCTCGAAATTCAGCGTCCAGCCCACGTCCAGCAAGGGATAGACGCCATAGCCCGCGGGGTTTTGCGCCGGGATAAAGAGCATCGAAAGGAGTATATGGCCGAATTCGAGCTCAACGTCTGCAAACATCGAAGGCATGGCCGCCGCCAGCCCGGCCAACAGCACGGTATAGAACCAATAGGCCGGCGCAATCCTGGCTACGCGCATCAGCATGAAACGCCAAGGTGTCAGCGCTTTATCGGCAGTTGCGAGGAAAATCACCAAGCCGCTGATGACGAAGAACACATCCACGCCAGCGCCGCCCTTTTCGACTAACAGGTCCTCCAGCGCGTTGTGGGCCTCGAAGTTGAAAAACAGCTGCATGACGTGGTGCCCCACCACCAGCCATGCCGCCAACGCGCGTAGCAACTGCACTGAAATCAACATCGGCATCCCCTTTCCAGTCCGTAGGTAGATATCCGACTGCTTCAGCCCCCGCATGGAGAAATGACCGGATCAATAGCGGTAGTTATAGGTTCTCGTAGCGGTTCATGTCCAATACGCCCTCTTCCACCGGCGTGGTTTCGTGGATATATCGCGACAAGTCATGGAAGTACTGCCAGAACAGCGGGTGACTGCGACGTACACCCCAGCGATCGACGATTTTCTCGAAGCTCTTGGCGTCCTTGGCTTGCTCCATTTGCGCGACAAACTCAGGCACTTGCCGGGCGGGAATATTGAACATGAAGTTCGGGTAGCTGCTGAGCACACCCGGGTAGATGGTCACGGTATCCAGGCCTGGTTGATAGCGATACGCCTCTCCCAGCAGGAACGCCACGTTACTGTGGGCACGGTTGCGCAGCAGGCTGTAGACCTCGCGCTTGCCGCTGGCGGTTTCGATGCGCAGCATGGTGGCTTCGGGCAATTGCTCGATCACTTTGAGCCCTGCCGCCGGCCGTGAGGTCAGGCGGCTCAGGGCTTGTTCGGCATCCTGCAAGGCCGGGTCGATGCCGTCGCGGGAGCAGAACGCGCCGCTGCAGCGGTTGATCGGGTCGGGGCTGGCGTTCAAATGGCCGTAGCGGGTCAGCAACTGGTTGGCGAAGTCACGCTTGGGGTCCTTCTCGCTCAGGTGCAAACCACTGGCCTTGTCATCGTCAATCGCCTCGTAGTCCAGCCACAGCTTGAGCTTGCCGCTGTTCTGGTACCAGTCGTCCATGAAGTCTTCGCGGGTATCCGCTGGCATCAAGCGCAGGAAGTTCTGCTCGGCGCCGTTGCGGATCAGGTCGAAATACAGGCGAGTCTGGGCCTGGTGCGAGACGTTGCCGAACACATCGAAATTCACCGCCAACTGGTAATAGGTGCGCTCCAGCAGTGGGTAGTCGAACAACCACATCGTCTGCGGGACCTCGCCAATCAGGCCCTTGGTCACCGAGGCGCTGTCGAAATGGCGGAAAATGCTCAACAAGGCATTGTCATTGCCCGCCCACAATGTCGACCAGCTCGGCGCCGGCAGGTCTGCATAGTTGTCGCGGCGCAGGGCTTCGTACTGGTTGCGCTTGTCGCGATACGCCAGCCACAGGCTCAGTACACTGCCGACGTCGTCATTCTGCCCAGGCATGGCCAGCAACGGCGTGGCCTGGCCGCGATAACGGGCATCGGTGATGTACAGGTCGTGGTCGGGGTCCTGGAACAGCGTCCAGAAATTATCGCGGATCACGTCCGTGGCAATCTGCCCACGGCACACCGGCCCGCGAATGAAGGTACGCACGAAGTACTCGGCGTTATCGAGCATGAATTGGTAACGCGCTTTGGCCGGTATGGCTTCGAATGTCGCGAACGGGTTGGCACGGCTGCCAGGGCCGTAGCCTGGCAAGGCAGTGACCTGCCAGTCGCCGCCGTAGAACAGCGCCTTGATCCGCGCCATCTTCGCCGCGCTGAAGGGGTAAGTGATGTGGGTTTTATGCACGATCACACCCTGCACCGGCCACAGGCGGTAATACACCTGGGTGCCTGGGTCGTCGTTGGGGCGACGGGTGGCGATCAGGTCAATCGGCTGGCCACTGGGCGTGCGCGAACGCACCCACTGGAAGTAATGCCCCGGCTCGCCGTTCTCGAAATAGATATGCGCCAGGAACAAATGCTCGAACAGCCAGCGCGCCACCAGGCTTTCCCGGGCGCCCGGCTGGTTGAACAGGTTTTCCCACTGTTGCACTTGCAACGCTTCCCTGGCGCTCGGCGCCAGGCCCTGCTCGTCAATCGGCGCGCCGGAGGCCAGCCAGCGTTGCAGGGTCTGGTATTGCTGGTCGGTCAGGCCGGTGACGGCCAGCGGCATGCCTTCCTTGGGGTGAGCACCGGCATAGGCAGTGAACTCGCCGGGCGTTGCGCACATATTGTCGCGGTTGAGCCCAAGCACAATGTTCTCGGGCAGCTTGGCATTGGGCGCCAGCGGCGCGTTATGCCCCAGCTCCAGCATGCGCGCCATCAGCGCAGCCTGGCTGCCCTGGGCGTCCAGCACCGAATAGAAGCCCTTCTGCTGCCACGCCTGTTTGCCGAAGGCGTCATAAAACAAACGGGTGGTGGGCGTGGCCTGGCTGCGCTCACCGTCATACACCGGCATCTTGCTTGCGCCCCGCGCTGCGCCCTCGGCACTGCCCAGGTTGAGCTGGCAGGCGGAGTCATAGCAGGCATGGCAGGCCACGCATTTTTCAGTAAAGATCGGTTGGATGTCGCGGGTGTAGGAAATCGCCGAAGCGGGACCTGCCGCCTGAGCGCTGCTGGCTATCAAGGCCAGGACGGCGCTGACGATTAAACGAAGTGACATGTATCCGGTCCCGATTCAAGGCGTGCGGTGTTTGAAGTGGCGTGATTCTACCGGGCCATGCACCCCAGCAACATGAGCGATATTCATGCAAAAGCTCTACATGCTCCAAAAGCCCGCAGGTTTGTTATGATTCACGCCCTCCGAAATGCCTGACCAGAGTAGTCCCATGTCCGACCGAAGCGTTCGTCTGCAAGCCCTTCACCACGCCCTCAAGGAACGTATCCTGATCCTGGACGGTGGCATGGGCACGATGATCCAGAGCTATAAGCTCGAGGAGCAGGACTACCGTGGCAAACGCTTCGCCGATTGGCCGAGCGACGTCAAGGGCAACAACGACCTGCTGGTGCTCACCCGCCCCGACGTGATTGGCGGCATCGAGAAGGCCTACCTGGACGCTGGCGCCGACATTCTGGAAACCAACACCTTCAACGCCACGCGCATCTCCATGGCCGACTACGGCATGGAAGAACTGGCCTATGAACTGAACGTGGAAGGCGCACGCCTGGCGCGCAAAGTCGCCGACGCCAAGACCCACGAAAACCCGGCCAAGCCGCGCTTCGTGGCCGGCGTACTGGGCCCGACCAGCCGCACCTGCTCGCTGTCGCCCGACGTGAACAACCCCGGCTACCGCAACGTGACCTTCGATGAACTGGTCGAAAACTACACCGAGGCCACCCAGGGCCTGATCGAAGGCGGCGCCGACCTGATCCTGATCGAAACCATCTTCGACACCCTCAACGCCAAGGCCGCGATCTTCGCCGTGCAGGGCGTGTTCGAAGCCCTGGGTATCGAACTGCCGATCATGATTTCCGGCACCATCACCGACGCCTCCGGCCGTACCCTGTCAGGCCAGACCACCGAAGCATTCTGGAACTCCGTGGCCCACGCCAAGCCGATCTCGGTGGGCTTGAACTGCGCCCTGGGCGCCAGCGAATTGCGCCCCTACCTGGAAGAGTTGTCGAACAAGGCCAACACCCATGTGTCGGCGCACCCCAACGCCGGCCTACCCAACGAGTTCGGCGAGTACGATGAACTGCCGTCAGAAACCGCCAAGGTCATCGAAGAATTCGCCCAGAGCGGCTTCCTGAACATCGTCGGCGGTTGCTGCGGCACCACGCCAGGGCATATCGAAGCCATCGCCAAGGCCGTGGCCGGTTATGCACCGCGCCCGATCCCGGAGATTCCCAAAGCCTGCCGCCTGTCGGGCCTGGAGCCGTTCACCATCGACCGCAGTTCGTTGTTCGTCAACGTCGGCGAGCGCACCAACATTACCGGCTCGGCCAAGTTCGCCCGCCTGATCCGCGAAGACAACTACACCGAAGCCCTCGAAGTCGCCCTGCAGCAGGTGGAAGCCGGCGCCCAGGTGATCGACATCAACATGGACGAAGGCATGTTGGATTCGAAGAAGGCCATGGTGACCTTCCTCAATCTGATCGCCGGCGAGCCGGACATCTCCCGCGTACCGATCATGATCGACTCCTCCAAGTGGGAAGTGATCGAAGCGGGCCTCAAGTGCATCCAGGGCAAGGGCATCGTCAACTCCATCAGCATGAAGGAAGGCGTGGAGCAGTTCATTCACCACGCCAAGCTGTGCAAGCGCTATGGCGCGGCGGTGGTGGTGATGGCCTTCGACGAAGCCGGCCAGGCCGACACCGAAGCGCGCAAGAAAGAGATCTGCAAGCGCTCCTACGACATCCTGGTCAATGAAGTGGGCTTCCCGCCGGAAGACATCATCTTCGACCCGAACATCTTCGCGGTCGCCACCGGCATCGAAGAACACAACAACTACGCCGTCGACTTCATTAATGCCTGTGCCTATATCCGGGATGAACTGCCCTACGCGCTGACCTCCGGTGGCGTGTCCAACGTGTCGTTCTCGTTCCGCGGCAACAACCCGGTGCGCGAGGCGATCCACTCGGTGTTCCTGCTGTATGCGATCCGCGCGGGCCTGACCATGGGGATCGTCAACGCCGGCCAACTGGAGATCTACGACCAGATCCCGGCCGAGCTGCGCGATGCGGTGGAAGACGTAGTGCTCAACCGCACGCCGGAGGGCACCGACGCCCTGCTCGCCATTGCCGACAAGTACAAGGGCGACGGTAGCGTCAAGGAAGCCGAGACCGAAGAGTGGCGCGGCTGGGACGTCAACAAGCGTCTTGAACACGCGCTGGTCAAGGGCATCACCACGCACATCGTCGAAGACACCGAAGAGTCGCGCCTGTCGTTCGCGCGCCCGATCGAAGTGATCGAAGGCCCGTTGATGTCCGGCATGAACATCGTTGGCGATCTGTTTGGCGCAGGGAAGATGTTCCTGCCCCAGGTGGTGAAATCCGCCCGCGTGATGAAGCAGGCCGTGGCCCACTTGATTCCGTTCATCGAGCTGGAAAAAGGCGACAAGCCCGAAGCCAAGGGCAAGATCCTCATGGCCACGGTCAAGGGCGACGTGCATGACATCGGCAAGAACATTGTCGGCGTGGTGCTCGGTTGCAACGGCTATGACATCGTCGACCTGGGCGTGATGGTGCCAGCGGAGAAGATCTTGCAGGTAGCCAAGGAGCAGAAATGCGACATCATTGGCCTGTCCGGTCTGATCACCCCGTCCCTGGATGAAATGGTGCATGTGGCTCGCGAGATGCAGCGCCAGGATTTCCACCTGCCGCTGATGATCGGTGGCGCCACCACGTCCAAAGCGCACACGGCGGTGAAAATTGAGCCCAAGTACAGCAACGACGCAGTGATCTACGTCACCGACGCCTCCCGCGCCGTGGGCGTGGCCACGCAGTTGCTGTCCAAGGAGCTGAAGGCCGGTTTCGTCGAGAAAACCCGCCTGGAATACATCGACGTGCGTGAGCGCACCTCCAACCGCAGCGCGCGTACCGAGCGCTTGAGCTACGCCGCCGCCATCGCCAAGAAGCCACAGTTCGACTGGAGCGGCTACACGCCGGTGGTGCCGACCTTTACCGGCGCCAAGGTGCTGGACAATATCGACCTCAACGTGTTGGCCGAGTACATCGACTGGACACCGTTCTTTATCTCCTGGGACCTGGCCGGCAAATTCCCGCGCATCCTCACCGATGAAGTGGTGGGTGAAGCCGCCACCGCGCTGTACGAAGACGCCCGGGCCATGCTCAAGAAGCTGATCGACGAAAAACTCATCAGCGCCCGCGCCGTGTTTGGTTTCTGGCCGACCAACCAGGTGCAGGACGATGACCTGGAAGTCTACGGCGACGATGGCCAGCCGATTGCCCGGTTGCATCACCTGCGCCAACAGATCATCAAGACCGACGGCAAGCCGAACTTCTCCCTGGCTGACTTCGTCGCGCCTAAAGACAGCGGCGTGACCGACTACATCGGTGGTTTTATCACCACCGCCGGCATCGGCGCCGAAGAAGTCGCCAAGGCCTACCAGGACGCGGGCGACGACTACAACTCGATCATGGTCAAGGCCCTCGCTGACCGCCTGGCCGAAGCCTGCGCCGAATGGCTGCACCAGCAGGTGCGTAAAGAGCATTGGGGTTACGCCAAAGATGAGCAACTGGACAACGAAGCGCTGATCAAGGAGCAATACAGCGGCATCCGCCCTGCCCCCGGCTACCCGGCGTGCCCGGACCACACCGAGAAAGCCCAGCTGTTCCAACTGCTCGACCCCGAGGCCCGCGAAATGCAGGCCGGGCGCAGCGGAGTGTTCCTTACCGAGCACTACGCGATGTTCCCGGCGGCGGCGGTCAGTGGCTGGTACTTCGCCCACCCGCAGGCGCAGTACTTCGCCGTGGGCAAGGTCGACAAGGACCAGGTCACCAGCTACACCGCACGCAAAGGCCAGGACCTGGCCGTGACCGAGCGCTGGCTGGCGCCGAACCTGGGTTACGACAACTGACAGAGCGAGGCCGAACACGGTCAAAATGTGGGAGCGGGCTTGCTCGCGAAAGCAGAGTGTCAGTCACTGATAAGTTGACTGAAGCACCGCATTCGCGAGCAAGCCCGCTCCCACATTAGTCCTCAGCGAATGCTGGCCAGGCGTTGTATCTCCATGCGCGACAACTGCATCAACTTCAGGTTACGCGCGGTCGCCCGCTCCACCTCGAGCCGATTCAGCGCTTCTTCGTAGCGGCGCAGGCTCTGGGCATCGGCGCGCTCGGTGTGCTCGTCCTCCAGTGCTTCGTACTTCTGCGCAAGCTCCTTGTTTAGCGCATCAAACTGTTCGGGGTAGCGCTCTTGCAGGTACCGAGCCCAATGATCCTGGGCCACCAGATACTCGATGAACTCATCGGAGCCTTCCTGGGCGAGGATGCTGGCCTGGATCTGCGCGCGCCGTGTGCCCTCGATCGGGCGACCATAGGCCATGTACTCCGGTTGCCCCGGCAGTTCCAAACCGTCGGGCCAGCCACGGGTCAAGCCGATGCGATACCTCAAGCGCTCCTCGGCCCGGTCCAGGCCTGTGGCCGACGCTTCGGCCAGTTGATCGACCCGGTCGAGCCGGAACAACTGCCGCGATAAATCCAGCAGCGCTCGCCCTCGAAGATCAGGCCTTTGCAGCGGGATGCCGTGCAGGGCTCGGTACTCGAAGACCCGCACCTCCATCTGACTGAAGGTGAGGATACGCCCGTCAATACAGGTGCCATGGGTTTCAGCCTCGACGAACAACAGGCTGCGCAACTCGGCGTTTGTGGTGGCGGCCTCGATCACATCCCACACGCGCTGCGTCAGGCTGGCGCGGTTGAAGTTGAACTCCGAAGTCAGGCGCAGGCTCGATATCAACCAGAAAAACCGGTCATGGTCAGGGGCTTGCGCCAGCAGCACCCACAGCGCCGTGCGCTGTGTTATCTGCCCAGGGTTGGAACCTTCCAGCCAGGGCTCCAGCGAGGCATTGGCCACCGTGCGCTGCAGCTCGGGCACCGCCTCCACTGGCTCGACGGCAGCGCCCGGATCGCCACCGGAATCGCCGTCCGAGTCATCGGAATCGGGGTCGGAACCGGAGTCCGAATCGCTGTCGGAACCGGCGTCGAAGTGTTGATGCCAGGCATCAAGCTCTACGCGGTGAAACCCCATCAAATTGGTCAGTTGGTGCATTTTGGCGTACTGGTACAGTTCCTCCCGGGTAGCAAGCGTCAAGGTGTGGTTGCCCGACAAGTCGGTACCAGCCACCAACGCATCATGGGCGCCACTGAGCAGGCCGGGCGGTAAGCTGGTTAACACATTGCCGCTCAGGTCCATGCGGGTCAGGTGCGGGGCGGCCAACACCCCTTCAGGCCATGTCGACAGGCTGTTGTAGCTCAGGTCCAGCGTCTCAAGGCGACTGAACGCGCTGGCATCGAACGCCTCCAGGTCGTTGTGGCTCATGTCCAGCCAGCGCAAGCGCTCGGCGCCCGCCTGGGTGGGCAGAGCGGGTGCCTCTGTGAACAGGTTGGTGGCCAGTTCCAGCCGTTCAAGTTGCGTCATGCCTGCAACCGCATCAGGCAGTGCTGACAGTTGGTTACCGCTGAGTATCAGGCGGTTTGCCCGCGTGAAGGCGCCCAGAAATTCGTTACTGCCTTGGGCCGTCAGCCTGACGCCGGTTAAATCGAGCGTGCGGATATGGTCAAAGGCCAGGTTCAGCGCGGGCAGATCGCCGGTCCTCAGCGCCCTCAGGCTCAATGTGTCCCCCACCTCCCCGGTGCGTCCCGCCGTCACGCCTTGCTGCCAGGAAAAGCGGATAGACTCTGCCGCTCGCGTACGGGTGAACGCGACGGTGTCGCCATCGGCAATCCGTATTTCTCGACTGAATACCCAGCCATTCAAGGTTCGCGTGAGTGCCTCAAAGGTCCGCTGCCATTGACTGAGCAGCGTATCGAGTTGCGCGTCACTCATGCCGGATTGGCGCAACTGCTCGATCCTTGCCGCTCCTTGCTCATCGTTCAACATGGCATTCACACGGCGCAAGCGCACGACGAAGCTGAGGGGGTACCCAGGGTCTTCAGGTAGCTCCCGCCAAGGCAATAAATACCGGGACAACGACGCAGCCGTCTCCGGGGGCGGAAATGGCCAGGGCTCTTGAGCCAGGGCAAAACGGCTCAATGCGCCTTCTGGCAGCCCCCTCTGCCGCTCGATGCGGTTACGCGCCGCCGTCAATGCTGCCTCACCTTGCGTGCTCAGCGGGTTACCCGCCAGTTCAGTACGCAACAGCATATCCGCGTGGCTCAGGGCGCCTGGGGCCACACTCGTCATCGCGTTGTCACGTATGTCCAGGCAGGCTAACTGCGTAAGGTTTTCGGCACCGGTCGGCCATGCCTGTAACAGCGTTTCGCGCAGATTCAAGGCGGTCAGATTCGTCATCGCGCTGACATTCAAACGCCCCAGCCGGTTGTACTGCAGGTTCAACACCTGCAGATTCTTCATTCCATCAAATTGAGCCTGCACCGCTGGGGTCACCACGATATGGTTATCGGACAGGTTCAGGTGGGTCAGGGAAGGCAGCACGTCGGCGGCGACAGGCACGTCGCTGAGGTGGCTGTAGCGCACTTCCAGTTGCTCTACCCCGCCAAACGCGTGGACAAAGCCTTTGAGCTGGTCGGCGGGCACATCCTCGAGCCAGCTCAGCTTGAGCGTTTTCACATGGGAAAACGTACCGGCTGGCAACACCGGCAACTCGTCAATTTTATCGCTGCTCAACTCGGCAGCGGTAGGCAGGTCAAAGGCTGGCAGTTCGAACACCGAACCATCAAACGTATCGACCTGCCCGCTGAGCTCATCGTCGAGCTTGACCCCGTAGCGCTTACGCACGGCCCAGCTCCAGCTTTTCTCAAGCGCCGTCAGGATGCGCGCGTTATACCCCGCCTCCCAGTGCGCTACGCGAAACTTGTGCCTGACGCCCAGCAGCGTGGACGGCTGATAAAACTGCTTGAAGATACCCAGGTGTTCTTCGCGCAGTGCCTGGAGCGCATTCATGCGTGTTTGCGGGGTCTTCCAGGTGCTCATGAGCGCGTTGGTCACTCGCTCGGCGACCGTCTTTTCGCCCATCAGCAACGTCAGTTCTCCCTGGGCGAAACCTCTGACCATTTCATCCAGATTCACCAGGTGCGGACCCGCGGTGCCGGCGTAATTCTTGACGTGTTCGTAGGCCGGCTTGAATGCTTCATAGCTCAATTGCGACCAGTCCAGCGACAGCCCGCGCCACAGCCGCTCATACCCGGTGTAAAGGCTGTCCGGGAGTTTGAGGACCTTGGTTTGCGCCAGGTCCAGGCTCTCCAGCAGCGCCAGTTGCTGAACATAAGCCGGCCATTGCAACGTCACATTGGGCGCAACGACTTTCAACGTTTTGAGCTGGTTCAGCGGTGTTAGGTCCAGGCTGTCGAGGCGTGCGCTCTGATAGCCAAAGTAGCCGATCTCCAAGCGCTCAAGGCCGGTCAATGTTGCCAGCCTGGCGGGAAACTGCTCCGCCAGCTCCGACGCCCTGAAGGTCAGCTTCAAGTGCTTGAGGCCTTCCAGGCGCGCCAGCGAGAACGGCACGTTGGTCAACAACGGACGTGGCACGCGCTCAGCGCGCAAGCCTTGGGTGGCTTCGATGGACAGGCTTTCAAGCTTGGGAAAATAGCGCAGAAACTCGTCGATATTACCGTCATGCAAGGCGGCACCACTGACGTTCAACTCGCGCACATGGGAAAAATTCGCGGTCAGGGGCGGCAGCGGCGTATCCAGATTCAGCGACAAGACCTCGGCACCGGTCACCTTGCCGGCCAGCACGGCCTGGCGCCAACTGCGCTTGAGGGCCTGGGCGGCCAACAGGTGGTAATGGCGCTCGGCGGGCGCTGCGCGACTGATCCAGTCATCCAGTGTTGCCTGCATCTGGCGGTTTTCTTCAAACAACGCCCTGAGTCGCTCCGCAATCGCCCGGACGTCGTTGCCCGCCTGCCGCAGCTCAAGGATAAAGTCATCGACTTGGGCGTCGGTCAAATCCGGGTAGATCTTGCGGACTTCGCGGATAACCGCTTGACGATGGTCCGGCACGCGCCCACTGGCGTAATAGCCCTTGAGCACGCCGTTGACGCGCACAGGGGGTTTGAACCAGCGGGTCTTGGGTTCCAGCCACTCTACGGCTTGCATGCGATAGGCATCGGCCTGTTCGATGATTTTTGCCTGCAGCGCAGCGTGCTGGCTCACCTGCGGCACGCCCAGACTCTGGCGTGCATCATCAGGCAAGGCATGCATCAGCGAGGCGAAAAAATTATCGCCATGGCTGGGCAGGCTATTGAGGGCTTCACCGCGCTCATCGAAGGCTTGGTAGGCAGCCCCCTGTTTGACCAGGTACTTTTTCTCGCTCGCAGCCTCAGGCCCGGTGCTGTCTAGCAACGCACCGTCGACACGGCCATCACGCACTTGCAGGCGTAGCGTCGACGGCCAGCCCGGCAATGTCTGCAGGGTATGCAGCGCCAGCCGGCGCGTGTCCGCCGTGGCAATGGCTTCGCGGCGCAAGCCGGCATAGGCGCGCACCAGGCGCCCTTGGCGGGCATACCAGCGTGCTTCCTCCAGCATGTTCAAGGGCACGTGCGTTGCGCTATCGAACGCTGCCAGCTCGTCCGCCTGGGCGTGTTCGAGCACGGCGTGCGCCGCCGATTCACTGAGCCCGGGGCAATTACGCTGCAGCCGGCGCACACGCGGGTCCACCGCTTCGGTGCCGGTATAGATACTGTCAAAAATCGCCGGTTTGCGCTGGCGAGCATAGTCGGCCAGTTGCTTGCTGAATTCCAGCGTGCGCGCCTCGCTCACCCGCGCCGCCTCGGCGCCGAGCAGCTTCACGCGCTCGGACTCATCCAGGGCCTGCAGGATACGCTCGGGCAGTTCGCCGCCCAGGATATGCTCACGGCTGACCTTGATGGTCGCGCCAATGCGCGAACGCCCGGCGCCATATTTGACCGGTCTGGCCGTCAACGCCGGGCCGTCGATGACTTCCAGCGCGCGACCCTGGGGCCACCTCGGCATTTCCACAATCAAGGGCAGTGCATACAGGTACAGCTCATCAATGGGTTTGCTGCCCTCCAGTTGCTCGATCACGTCAGCGGCGGCGGTATCCGCCTTGAACAAGCGCATCGCTTCCAACAGCTCGGGCGGCGCGACCGTGCGCTCAACGTGCACTTTGCGCAGGGTGTTGTCGCTGACACCGCTGATATCCGCCAGCTTGAGCAATGCCTCGTCAGTGAAGCCTTCGGTGGCATGCCCGATACGCCGTAACAGCGTGAGGCGGTCCCATTCCAGCGGGCGCTCCAACGTGTGTTGCCAGGCCCCGTGGCCGTTATGCTCAAGGATCGGCTGGTAAGCCTGGGGATCGCTGGGGTGCTTGATCCGCCATTTGCGCAGCGACGTGTCGTACGTCTGCTCGTAAGCCTGGGCGCCGAGGCGGACATAGGTCTTGCCGTCTTTCACATATTGGCCCAGGGCATTGGGACTCAGCGTGTTCTCCAGCACCACCGGGCTGGCATAACGGTCCAGGCTGGCTCGCCACAGCCGGGTTCGACCATCGGGCAGCGTCACCTCGTTCAGCGTTTCGATCACAGGCTCCGCCTTGGCTGCCCGCCAACTGACCGCAGCGCCCACGCCGGCCATAATCGCGATCTGCGCGAGGTTTTCGGCGACGTCCACCAAGTGCGCCTTGGCCGCTTGCAAATCCCCTTCGCCCCACTCTACCGCGCCTTCGAGCGTCTCATAGAGCAACTGCCCGGCCATCACTCCCATCATCACCTCGCCGAGTACCGGCACGAACATCGAGGCGATGTTCAGCCCAAGCATGCCGATCTCCAGCAGGTGTGCGAGCTTGGCGTCACGCGCCTTGGCATCCACCTCAGCGGTGGGTACCGCGTGGGCGCGGGCGTCGGCGATCAACTGTTCGCGATGTTGCTCATAGAAATACTTCCAGGGGTCGATGTTCGCCGCCCAGATGCCCTTGCCGGCTCGGGTGCGTGTAGACGGCGCCAGATAGGGGTCGTTGTTGGGTTCCAGTTTGGCAGGCGCTTGGGGTGGCAACTCCTTGATGCCCGTGATGAACTGCGGCGTGGTGAAGTCCAGGAGTTTCTTCCATGGCGAGCGCCAGATGTCCGTCGGGGAGTCGGCGGCCTTCTGGGTGAACTGGCTGAAGTAGTAAGCCCGCTTTGCATAGGGCACGAACCGGCTGAAGAATGCCTGGTACGGCGTCGGCGCAGGGTCGGCGCGCTTGTCGGCATCGCGCTCGGTAAACAGGCGCTTGAACTCTTTTTCCATTTGCGCCCAGGTATAGCGCTTGAGCGGATGCACAGGGTCCTGGGGAACGTAGATGATCAGCTCATTGGGGTAGGTGTATTTCTTGCAGATCAAGAACACCATGCAGCCGGTCATCCTGAGCTTCATCAGGCCCAGGGTCCTGAACCACACTTGCTTGTCGCCCATCCACGGGTGAATTTCACCCTCGATCACCGACAGAATCATGCGCTGGTCGGCGGGCTGGATGTCTCCAGTCAACACGGCCTGCTCGGCGGCGGCCTTCAATGCAGCCTTCTGGCTGGCAATGAAGTGCTCGCGCAGGGTGACTTGTGCGGCGCCCTCCTGCGGGTAAAAAAACGACTGCAGATACGCTTGGTATTTGGCGCCGATGTCCAGGCTGCGGCACAGGCTGAGGAACTGGCTGACCTTGAGGTTGAGCGTCACCGAATGGTAGGTACCGGGTGTGCTGGTCGCCTCCATGAACCCCGAGGTCTTGTGGTACGCCCCTTCCTTGCACTCATAAGCTTCGAAGTTGTGCAGGGCCGCCTCCAGCATCGACAGCTTCAGGAACTGGAAGTCCGACACCTCGACTTCGAGAATTCCCACCGCCAGCGGCCGGCGCAGGCACAACAAGGTTTTATCGACGTCCACCTCCACCTGGTATTGGTCTTTCAACGCCTTGAGCAGCAAGGGCCTGGCGAAGGCGTCGATGTCCTGGAAGCTGGCCATGGTTTTGTCCAGCTGGGTCTGTGCGGTAAAGCTCGCCATGAAGCTGGCCGCCAATGCCTTGCGTTGCTCGGGCGAGGCTTTTTCGAGCCAGGCAGGCTGCGGCGTGGCGGCGTCCTTGAGCGCTTGCTTGCGCGCAGGTATGGCCTCGATCAGCCAGGAGGGGCTGGCGCGTTCGAGGAAGTCGCCGTGCAAGCTCTGCGTCGCGGCAGGCGAGGAAGGTTGGGTTACATCAGCCATCGGGTCACTCCTTTGATATGGAGTGCCAGAACACCATGCTGGGTGCCGCGCCAAGCGGTGCATATATGGCGCCCGGCGGCTCAAGCGCCGTCGGCGGTATCCCTATACCGTCTGTGCGGTGACGAAATTCGATTTGCTATGGCTGGCCCGCAGAACGGTGCCAACCACCCTCGAATTCAAACAGACAATGGATTTCGTCATGCCCAACCCCGCCCCGCCCCCTCCAATTGTTTTTGAGCAACTGCCTGCCCAGGCGGTCCACACCCGTTTCGCATCGCGTCCAGCCTTGTACTCGGTGGTATTCAACGCCCTGCGCAGGGGGATTCTGGAGCACTATCCAACGCTGCAACTGGACCTGCGCTCGGTCAAGCTCGCCACCCCCCATGCCGAGGGGCACTACACCTACCCCTCGTTGATGGAGTATGCGATCGCGCATGTGCTGAAACCACAGTTGATGGACCTGCATCCGCAGCGCGAGCTGCCGTACTACCTGACCCAGCAGCCCCCCAAGATACTCAAGCCACGGGCGCCGGCCCTCATCGACATGCAGGTCATCGCGCGCCTCCTCGATGAGCTGCCCGAGTCGCTGTACCTGCACTGGCAGCACGACCTGGCGGGCTACTGGAGCAGCGTCGACAGCCATGGCCGCAGTCGCTGGCAATGGCTGAGCGACTTTCTCCACGGTCAGATGACCGCCACCGCCGCACGCTCATCACATCTGGACGAAACCCAGCGCGACATGCTGGCGGTCGTCGCTGCCTGGCCGGTGTTGGCAGAGCGCCTGCCGCGCTCCACACCTGCCACCTATGTGTACTTCATCGAAAACACCTTCAACCGCGCCGGCCAAGAAGCGCTTCTGCTGACACCCGACCTGCTGTTGGTGCGCGATAAGCAGGTGCTGCTGTACAGCCTGGCCGGGCACATCGAGACCTTCGATTGCATCGATGCGTTCAGCCAATCCTGGGCGACGCGGATGCAAGCGCGCTTTACGTTCGACAGCATGACCTGGCGACGCAACGAACCGAACGGCAATGTATTCGACCAACAAGCGGGCCTGATCCTCAACCAGCAGCTGCAAGACCTCGCAACGCTGACGTTCCAGGGGCAAGACGAAATAACCCTGGGCCGGCGCCTGGAAACCCTCACCGACCCGGCGATTTTCTTTACCCCCGTGCCCGTCCCCCCCGCTCCATTTCTTCACCAGGTGAGCGCCCAATTGCCAGGTTGGCTCAGCCAGGCCGACAACGCTGACCGTTTTGCCTACCATCGCCACCTGCAGGACATGGCACTGGTGCTGCAACAGAGCGAGGGGCAATCCTTCAACCAGGGCATCGAAGACTTGCACAGCTTCAGCCGCGCCGCCTTGCGCAAACAGATGCAAGCTGATCATGGCGACTACGACCCCGACGACGTGGTGCTGGACTTCACGATCGGTGCCGGCTACCCAGGCGGCGCCGGTATTGTCGAGCATGTGCGCCTGTCACTGACCGAGCTGGCGGTAAAGAACCTGGCCGGCAAGCCCAGCGGCACGCTGGAAATACTGGCCAAGGGCGCCCAGGCCTTGCCGTCCTGGCTGACAGAGGACTATGTGCTGGGGGCCTCGGGATTGATCCAGCGCGTGGATATCGGCACGGCCTATCCGCAGAACATCAAGGACACGCTGTTGTCCGACACCGCCGATGCGCGCCGGCGAGAAGCGCTGTTTACCCGCGCGCTGAAGGTCAGGTTGCCGATGCAAGCGCTCGAACTCAAGATCCGTCGACAGCATGGCGTCAGCATCGCGGGTTATCGCTACGTAAAGGCGTTGATGGGTGAAAGCCCGTTGGAGCGTTTCGTTGACGGCCAGGAGATCGTCCTGCGCCCTCTGGCTCTGTGCCGCAAGCCCGGGGCCTCACCCGATGAAGTCAGCAATGCGTTTATCATCGAACCGCGCGATGCCAAAATTGGCCCGCACCTGCTGTACCAACCGCTGTACGCCGATGCGCTGCATGAGTACCCGACCCGCCAGGCGCTGCTGGATGCCCTCGCCAGCCCCGGCGCCTTGCAAGACAGCGTATTGACCTGGCTGAGCGACAAGGCGCGCCCGATCTACGATCACGGCGGTATCCGCGAACCCCACCTGATTCGCTTCCTGCCTGGCGACGAGCTCAGCGTGCTTGAAAAACCCGAGGCCGCTACCCTGGCGGTCGATGAGGGCGCGGGTGAATGGCTGCAATCGCAGGTCAACGGGCAACTGCTCAACCACCTGTTCGGCAGCACGGCGCGAGCGCTGGTGGACTTGGCGGACCGCGAGTCAGTGTCCAACAGTGAAAGCCGCTGGGCCCTTGTGATGGAAGGCGCCTGGTTGCTGTTCAATAGCCTGCTACTGCCGCTGGTGCGAGGACCGGCGATGCTGGCGGGTTGGTTGATGGTACTGGTCGGTAGCCTGGCGCAGGACCTGGCGGGCCTGGACAGCGATGACCCAACCACCCGTGAGGTGGCACTGATCGATCTACTGCTCAACACCGCGATGGTGCTGTTGCACGCTGCCTCGCCCTCGGCGCGGCCGTTGGCAGAACCTGGCGCACAAGACCACGCCCTGCATCTGCAAACCTGGCGCCGCCCGGTCGGCCTGCCACGCGTTCAGAGCACCGCGGTGGTGCGTCATGGCCCGGTCGCACTCCCCGGCGAGCCACCGGCCAGCGGCCATACCGCCCTGGACTTCAGCCGTTCGCTCGCCAGCCCCATGGCCAGTGCAACGTTACTCAAGGCGCTGGTCGAGGTGCATGTGCCCTGGCCCGCCATCTTACCCGCTGCGCAGCCAAGCGGTGCGTTGAAAGGGCTTTACCGCATCGACGGAGCCTGGCACGCCAGCGTCGGCGGGATGTTGTTTCAGGTGAGTGTGGTGCCGGGGTTTGGCGAGGTTTACCTGGTCCATCCGCAGCACCCACAGCGTCCGGGCTTCAGGTTGACCAGCGATGGCCAGGGGCATTGGCGTCTGGACCGACGAGCCAGGTTGAAGGGAGGGATGCCCAGAGAGAGTCTCAATAAGTGGCTGTCTGCACGTGAGCAACGAATACAGTCGTTAACGCAAGAATTCGCCGCGCTCCTTGTGGAAATGAACGCGTCAGTGAACGTTACCACCGGGTTTGAATCCGCCTTGAATACCGCCCGAGCCAATCTGGTCGACCAGGCAAAGCGCCTGAGGGATGACTGGCTACTGCTCGGCACCTCAACCGGCATCCCGCAACTGCACCTCAGGGTGACCCAACGGCATGCGGCCAGGCGCGTCAGTACGGCGCACGCCAGGGCCCAATGGGAAACGGCACTCGATAACTACCAGCAAAACGGCCGGGCATTGATCCCCTTGATGCAGCGAATCGAAGCCAAGGCCGATGAACTGATGCAAACCGATCGCACCAACCCCGCACACAAACCCGCACGAGATAAAGCCACAAGAATCATCTATAGCTACTGGAGTTCGGTCTTTGAATGCCTGGCGCAAAAAATGGCCGACACCCTGGCAAGCGACACCGGCGAAAACGCCAGCGAACTCGGTGAGCGCGCCAATCGTGAACTTGCTCAAAACATCACCCATGCCTACGACGAGTACATTGACACTAAAAAGCAGCAAGTAGAGGCGCTCAATCAAATGATTGAACCGGCTGAACACATCGAAACCCTTCTCAAGCAGGCTGATCCTGGGCAGCGCCGGCTGTTGCTGGAATATAATCCTTCCGATCAACACATCTCTTCAGTGGCCATCAAACAACATGTCATGCTGGTGTTCACCGATCTGGTGTTCAATCGCACCCATCGCCCTGTGAGGGTGATGGAGTTTCCTTTCATCCGTGTACTCACTGACGCCCAAATCGCCAGCCTCGTGCTTGCACATACCGAGATGCGCACTACCGCTGGCTATTCGACGGCGGAACAAATCGCTGTGCTAAAAGGCGTCCTAGAGCGCTATGAGCAGCTGGCGAACGCGGTCACCTCGTTGCACGACATGCGCTCCGGCTTTGTAAGGGAGGCTTACCGTGTTTCGTACCTGGCACATCTGAACGAGGCACGTTCGAGCCTGGAGGCGCAACTGGCCAACTTGATCCTGGCGCAAGAAAAGATTGCCCCGCAGCCTGCGCTCGATAAAGCCAAACGCCAAAAAGCCGCAACCCGACGGGTTATCAAAACCGCAGACAAGAAAAGCCTGGTGGGTGACGTGCGTGCGCAACAGCCCGATGAACCGGGCAATTATGTCGATATCACGGACCCGCTCACCAACACAATCATTGCCTCTTACCACGAACATGCCAGCGAAGGCGTGTGGAAAATCGTCGAGCCCGCCAGCGTGCCGACTAAAACGCCCGCGCCTGTGGTTCGATCCTTGAAGAGAATTAGAGCAGACGCACAAGCCATCAAAGACGAGCGGCAAGGTATTGATGAACGCATTCGCTACCAGCAACGAAAACTGCGCGACCCTGAGCAGCGGGAGGTCGTGAACCCCTATGATTGGGACGTGATGCTGAGTCAGCATGCGGCAAAATTCAAAGCGCTTGCCGAGGAGCTCAAAAACACGACTGACGAAAGCGCCATTGCCCTGCGCAAAAGTTACGATGACGAGGCAATAGCGGCCACTGAACAGGCTCGTCAACGCTGCGCAGAAGGCTACCTGTTACAGCGCCCCAAAGCCGCCAAAATCGACTATCTGTGGACCCACGGTTTTGTCGACATCAACCTGGTCAAAAAACGTGTGCCATTGAAGGCCGGTGACTACCTGACCGAATATGCCATACGTGACAAACGTAAAATCAAGGCCGGAATGAGGCAGGAAGACGCGGACCTGTGGTACGCGCATTTTCACTACTCCTCCGTCGAACAGCCCGTTTCAAAGCCTGATTTCGGGCACTTGAAGACCCCAGCGGAACGCCTATTCACGCGCAAGGAACTGATGGAGCAAGCCAGAGCCAATAACCGCTCTGTGATCAATCTGGAGAAAGCGTTGGTAGAGGCGCCGCTGGATCAGAAACTGTTCCTTGGCCTGGAAGTGTGAACGGTGCGAGGCACGTTCCGATAGGGTTGAACTATTCTCTGTAGGATGACCCGGCTCGCGAGGCAAGCATGGACGACCCAATCGACAATAAACCGCCGACCTTCTGGCAAATGCTGCACAGCGTCATGGCCGCAGCCTTTGGCGTGCAGAGCGGCAAGAACCGTGCGCGTGACTTCACCCACGGCAAGCCCAGCCACTTTGTGCTGCTGGGCATCCTGTTCACAGCGGTGTTTGCCTTGACCCTGTTTGGCATCGTCAAGCTGGTGCTGCACCTGGCCGGGGTTTAACGCAGCAACAGTTGCAGGCTGAACGGGTAACGGTAGGACGCAGGCTTGCCCACCGCTGATAATGCGCGGAAATTCACTGATGGCAGGGGGCCCGATAGCCGGCGTGCCTGGGCGGCGTCGATCAACTGAAACAACGCTTGCTGGCGGTTGCGACCGCCACGGGCACCGATATCGACCCCATTGGCTTCATCATGAATCAACACCATCGCCCAACCGCCCAAGGTGAAATGCCCCGCCACCAGGGTACTCAGGCGCCCATCAAGGCGTGCTGCGAGGATCTGCGGTGAGCTGTTGGCCGCACTGAACAACACGTCTTTGCCCGGTACGCGACCACTGTCTTGCAGGGCCTGCATGGCACCCAGCGCCATTTCATCATTGGCCGACCACACCAGTGCGGTTTGCGGGTAGCGCTTGAACAGCTGGCTGGCCTGCTCGAATGCGCGCTGGCGGCTCCACTCACCGTAGACCAACTGTCGCAGGCGCACTTCGGGGTGCTCGGCCAGGGCACGCTGCATGCCCTGCACGCGCAACTGTGCGACCGGCGTGGTCTTGGCGCCGGAAAACGCCAGCAGGTCAAGTGTGGTGCCCGCAGCGACCGGGCCGTGTTGGCGCAACAAGTCGGTGAGCATCAGGTAGCCCGCCTGCTCGTCGTCGGCAACCATCGTGCCGATCAAGCCGGTGTCGTTGTAGGCGTCCAGTAGCTGCACCTGGTCGGGCGTCAGCGCGTTGCTGACGATCAGTAACTTCACCCCGCTGCCCTGGGCCATGCGCATGATCTGCGGGGCGACGTACTGTTCATTGACCAGCACCAGGTAATCGGGCCGTTCAGTGCCCAGCAGTGCCTCCCGCGCATGGGCCAGGGTGACCTGGTTGTCACGCTCGGAATAGCGCACACGCAAATCCAGGCCGAGGTCCTTGGCGCCGGCCTGCATGAATTGCGCATAACTGACCCAGAAGGTTTCCGAAGACAAGCCAGGGTTGAGAAACACCACCGACGCAGCCTGGGCGATTGCCCCGTACGCCGACCCCAGCAACCACACACACGCCATCAGAACCTTCAACATGGTTGCCTGAACCTTGAATATTGATCGCCATGATAGTGGCAATTAGATATTCAATCGAGGCTCAATCCACGTGCTGCTTTTACTGGTGGCTGACCCAGAACACCGCGGTTCCAACCACCAGGATAATCAGGAACAAGATTGCCCAGGCGTCCACGGTACTGTCGGGTTTGCGGGCTTTGGTGGAATTACTCATCGCATCGCCTCTTGTCGGTTTTATAGGTGACTGCACTCAGACTCGATCACAGTAAAGACCACACTTGTCCCTATGACAAATGTGGGTATGACGATAACGGTTCTCATTAGTCAGTTTGGTTATTTACATATACCCAAACATCACTTTTGCGCATATACGCAAACTGTTATCGTGCGCCGGCTCCGTTGGGAGTGCGCGGCCGTGCGCGCAGATTTGCCGAGAACAGGACCTATATGTACGTATACGACGAATACGATCAGCGCATCATCGAGGACCGCGTCAAGCAGTTCCGTGATCAGACCCGACGCTACTTAGCAGGTGAACTGAGCGAAGAAGAGTTCCGCCCTCTGCGCCTGCAAAATGGCCTTTATGTGCAGCGCTTTGCGCCGATGCTGCGGGTGGCCGTGCCCTATGGCCAACTGACGTCGCGCCAGACGCGCATGATGGCCAAGATTGCCCGCGACTTCGACAAAGGCTATGCCCACATCAGCACCCGCCAGAACGTGCAGTTCAACTGGCCGGCGCTGGAAGATGTGCCGGATATCCTGGCTGAACTGGCCACTGTGCAGATGCACGCCATTCAGACCAGCGGTAACTGCCTGCGCAACGTGACCACCGACCAATTTGCCGGCGTCGCCGCCGATGAGCTGATCGACCCACGGCCATGGTGCGAGATCGTGCGCCAGTGGACCACCTTCCACCCCGAATTCGCCTACCTGCCGCGCAAGTTCAAGATCGCCATCAATGGCTCGACCTCGGACCGTGCGGCCATCGAAGTGCACGACATCGGCCTGGAGCCGGTGTACAACGCCGCCGGTGAGCTGGGCTTTCGTGTATTGGTCGGCGGTGGCCTGGGCCGTACCCCGGTGGTCGGCGCGTTCATCAACGAGTTCCTGCCGTGGCAGGACCTGTTGAGCTACCTCGACGCCATCCTGCGGGTCTACAACCGTTACGGCCGTCGCGACAACAAGTACAAGGCCCGGATCAAGATCCTGGTCAAGGCGCTGACCCCTGAGGTGTTTGCCCAGAAGGTCGATGCCGAAATGGAACACCTGCGCGGCGGCCAGACCACCCTGACCGAAGCCGAAGTACACCGCGTCGCCAAGCATTTCGTCGACCCTGAGTACAAGGCCCTGAGCAATCAGGACGCCGAGCTGGCCGCACTCGACCAGCAACACCCAGGCTTCGCCCGCTGGCGCACCCGCAACACCCTGGCGCACAAGAAGCCGGGCTATGTGGCAGTGACCCTGTCGCTCAAGCCCACCGGCGTAGCGCCAGGCGACATCACCGACAAGCAACTGGACGCGGTCGCCGACCTGGCCGAGCGCTACAGCTTCGGCCAACTGCGCACCTCCCACGAGCAGAACATCATCCTTGCGGACGTTGAACAGAGCCAATTGTTCACCCTGTGGGGCGAGCTGCGCGAAGGCGGGTTTGCCACGCCGAACATCGGCCTGCTGACCGACATCATCTGCTGCCCGGGCGGCGATTTCTGCTCCCTGGCCAACGCCAAGTCAATCCCGATTGCCGAGTCGATCCAGCGCCGTTTCGACGACCTGGACTACCTCTTCGACATCGGCGAGCTGGACCTGAACATCTCCGGTTGCATGAACGCTTGTGGTCACCACCACGTCGGCCACATCGGCATCCTGGGCGTGGACAAGAAAGGCGAAGAATTCTACCAAGTGTCCCTGGGTGGCAGCGCCAGCCGCGATGCGAGCCTGGGCAAGATCCTCGGCCCATCCTTCGCCCAGGAAGCCATGCCGGAGGTGATCGGCAAGCTGATCGACGTATACATCGAACAGCGTACCGAAGATGAGCGTTTCATCGACACCTACCAGCGCATCGGCATCGACCTGTTCAAGGAGCGCGTCTATGCAGCGAATCATTAAGAACAACGCCGTCGTCGACGAAACCTGGCACTTGCTGCCCAAGGACGCGAGCTTCGACGGCATCTCCAACTGCGACGACCTGATCGTGCCGCTGGCCCTGTGGCGCGAGCACGGCCACGCCCTCAAGGCCCGCGACGGCGGTTTGGGTGTGTGGCTGGACGCCGATGAAGAAGCCGAAGAAATCGGTGATGACGTGCAGCACTTCCAGGTCATCGCCCTGAACTTCCCGGCCTTCACCGACGGGCGCAACTACTCCAACGCCCGCCTGCTGCGTGACCGTTATGGTTACAAGGGTGAGCTGCGTGCCATTGGCGATGTGCTGCGTGACCAACTGTTCTACCTGCGCCGTTGCGGGTTCGATGCCTTCGCCTTGCGCGCCGACAAAGACCCGTACGAAGCACTGGAAAGCCTCAAGGACTTCTCGGTGACCTATCAAGCGGCCACCGATGAACCCCTGCCACTGTTCCGCCGCCGCTGACACCCTGTCCCTGTAGGAGCGAGGGGGACGCCTAGTTCTTGCTCGCGAAAAACCTGAACGATAACGCTGACATCCTGAATGAACGCGTTGTCCTCGCGTTCTTCGCGAGCAAGAACTAGGCGTCCCCCTCGCTCCTACAGTTCCATCGCCCGTCAATCCTTCGTGATCGACTCCCGCTTGACATTAAAGTTAACTTTAAGCTTAGCCTGAGGCCTCCCCTGCTCAGGAGTTAACCCATGTCACCGTTCGAACCGCTGCAACTGCCTAACGGCCAAGTCATCGCCAACCGCATCGCCAAGGCCGCGATGGAAGAGAACATGGCGGACCCGCATCAGGCACCGTCCCAAGCATTGAAGCAGCTGTACAAGACCTGGGCCGACGGCGAGCCCGGCCTGCTGCTCACCGGTAACGTGATGATCGACCGCCGCGCCATGACCGGCCCTGGTGGTGTCGCGCTGGAAAACGAGCAACACCTGGCCAGTTTTCGTGAATGGGCCAACGTAGCCCGCGCCAAGGGTGTGCACTTCTGGGTACAGCTCAGCCATCCGGGCCGCCAGACCATGGCCAACCTAGGTCAACAAGCGTTGGCACCCTCGGCTATCGCGCTGGATGTGGGCAGTTTTTCCAAGATGTTCGCCACACCCAAGGCCATGACCGAAGACGACATCCAGGACGTCATCAAGCGCTTCGCCACCAGCGCCCGCCTGGCCGAGCAAGCCGGGTTCACCGGGGCGCAGATCCACGGCGCCCATGGCTATTTGTTGAGCCAGTTCCTCTCACCCTTGAGCAACCATCGCACCGACCGTTGGGGCGGCTCCTTGGAAAACCGTGCCCGCCTGCTGCTGGAGGTCATCCGTGCCGTACGGGCCAGCGTCAGCCCTTCATTTTGTGTGTCGGTAAAGCTCAACTCGGCAGACTTTCAGCGTGGCGGCTTCGATGAAACCGATGCGCGCGCGGTGGTGGAGATGCTCAATACACTGCCGATTGATTTGCTTGAATTGTCCGGCGGCAGCTATGAAGCGCCGGCCATGCAAGGTGAGGCGCGGGACGGGCGCACCTTGGCCCGTGAAGCCTACTTTTTGGATTTCGCCACACAAATGGCGAGCATCGCCACCATGCCACTGATGGTGACCGGAGGTATTCGCCGCTTGCCGGTGGTCCAGCAAGTATTGGACAGCGGCATAGCCATGGCCGGCATCGCCACCGCCCTGACCCTGGAGCCGCAGTTGCTCAAGCAGTGGCGTGAAGGTCGCGACCTCAACCCACAACTGCGGCCCATGGAATGGAAGCGCAAACCCCTGGCCGCCCTCGCCACCCTCGCCGTGGTGCGCAACCAGATGCGCCGCCTGAGCCGCGGCCGCCTGCCCAACCCCAACGTCGCGCCCTGGCTGGCACTGGTGTGTGACCAGTGGTTTATCGCGCGGCGTACGCGGCAGTATCGCGCAAGCATGACGCAATCTTCACATTAAAGGCGGAGCATTCGCCGTGATTGAACTGTCCCCTACTGATCAGCAGTTTTTCAACCTCACTGACGATTGGAGTTCCTCATGGCGAAAATCAACTTGGCGCAGCAGTTGGCGACCACCCTGGAACAGGCAGGCATCAAGCGTATCTGGGGGCTGACCGGCGACAGCCTCAATGGCCTGACCGACGCCTTGCGCAGCATGGACAGCATCGAGTGGATGCATGTGCGCCACGAAGAGGTTGCCGCCTTCGCTGCCGGTGCCGAAGCGGCGGCCACTGGCGAATTGACGGTGTGCGCTGGCAGTTGCGGGCCGGGTAACCTGCATTTGATCAATGGGTTGTTCGACTGCCATCGCAACCATGTGCCGGTGCTGGCGATTGCCGCGCAAATTCCGTCCTCGGAGGTTGGCCTGAATTACTTTCAGGAAACCCATCCCCAGGAACTGTTCAAGGAGTGCAGCCACTTTATCGAACTGGTGAGCAACCCCGAGCAGATGCCTCAGGTGCTGCACCGTGCCATGCGTTCGGCGATCCTCAACCGAGGCGTGGCGGTGGTGGTGATACCAGGGGATGTGTCGCTGTTGGAAGTGGAAGATAAGCTCAAACCGTGGCCAGCCTTGCACGCACCGCGCACCGTGCCGGTTGAGCAGGACTTGCAGCGCCTCACCGACATGCTCCAGAACAGCGAGAAAGTTACCCTGCTGTGTGGCAGCGGCTGTGCCGGTGCCCACGATCAGGTAGTGGCGCTGGCCGACGCCCTCGGCGCGCCGGTGGTGCATGCACTGCGGGGCAAGGAGCATGTGGAGTGGGATAACCCGTTCGACGTCGGCATGACCGGCCTGATCGGTTTCAGCTCCGGTTACCACGCCATGCTCGATTGCGACACCTTGATCATGCTCGGCACCGACTTCCCCTATCGCCAGTTCTACCCCACCGACGCGAAGATCATCCAGGTGGACCGCAACCCGCAAGCCCTGGGGCGCCGTGCGACCTTGGACCTGGGCATCGCCGCCGACGTCAGTGAAACCATCGCCGCGCTGCTGCCACGCTTGACCCGCAAGACCGATCGCAGCTTCCTCGAAACCTCCCTGAAGCACTACGAAAAAGCCCGCCAAGGCCTGGATGACCTGGCGCAACCGTCCAAGGCTGGTAGGCCGATCCATCCCCAGTATGTGGCGCGCTTGCTCAGCGAGCTGGCCGATGATGATGCGATCTTCACCGCCGATGTCGGTTCACCCACCGTGTGGGCGGCGCGTTATCTGAAGATGAACGGCAAGCGCCGGCTGATCGGCTCGTTCAACCATGGCTCGATGGCCAACG
The DNA here is from genome assembly GCF_029201605.1 of Pseudomonas sp. FJ2-5-13. Classification (NCBI taxonomy): domain Bacteria; kingdom Pseudomonadati; phylum Pseudomonadota; class Gammaproteobacteria; order Pseudomonadales; family Pseudomonadaceae; genus Pseudomonas; species Pseudomonas sp. FJ2-5-13. The sequence goes on along the minus strand of NZ_CP104045.1, from coordinate 2,489,418 downwards.
CCATGCCTCAGGCTATCGGTGCGCAGGCGGCATTCCCTGGGCGGCAGGTGATCTCTATGTCTGGGGACGGTGGTTTCACTATGTTGATGGGGGATTTCATTTCCCTGGCGCAGCTGCAATTGCCGGTCAAACTGGTGGTGTTCAACAATTCGTCCCTGGGCTTTGTTGCCATGGAGATGAAGGCGGCGGGTTACCTGGACACTGGCACCGAGCTGAAAAACCCGGACTTCGCGGCCATGTCCAATGCCATGGGGATCTTGGGCATTCGGGTGGAGCAATCCGAAGACCTGGAGCCGGCCCTGCGCCGTGCGCTGGCCCATGATGGACCGGTGTTGGTGGATGTGGTGACCGCCACTCAGGAACTGGTGATGCCGCCGAGCATCAAGCTGGAACAGGCCAAGGGGTTCAGCCTGTATATGCTCAAGGCGGTGATGAGCGGGCGTGGGGATGAGGTCATAGAGCTGGCACGCACCAACTGGCTTCGATAAATCCATTGTGGGAGCGGGCTTGCTCGCGAAAGCGGTGTATCAGTCGATCATGTCTCTGCTGAACCGACGCCTTCGCGAGCAAGCCCGCTCCCACATTTAAGCGCATTGCCAAATCAAGCCTTCTGTTTTTCTACCCACTTGCCATAGGCATCGATGAACGCCTGCAGGAACGGCTTGGTTTTGTCCGACACCTTCCCCGCTTCATCGAACACACTGCCTGCCCCGCCCAGGTAGGCTTCCGGCTGCTGCATGCACCACACATCCAGGAACACCAGGGACTGGCGCAAATGGTGGTTGGCGCCAAAGCCGCCGATGGCACCCGGCGAGACACTGATGATCGCCCCGGGCTTGCCACTCCAGGCGCTTTGCCCGTATGGGCGCGAGCCCACGTCGATGGCGTTTTTCAAGGCGGCTGGCACAGAGCGGTTGTATTCGGGGGTGACGAACAGCACCGCGTCGGATGAACTCACTTGTTTGCGCAAAGTGCTGTAGGCTGCTGGCGGTGTTGCACCGTCGATGTCCTCGTTGTAGAGCGGCAAGTCGCCGATTTCAACCATGTTCAACTTGAGATTGGCAGGGGCCAGTTCGGCCAGGGCCAGCGCGACCTTGCGGTTGATCGACTCTTTTCTCAAGCTGCCCACCAGGACGGCAATCGTGTAGACCTTGCTCATTGAGGTTTCCCGACTTCTGAATAAAGGAGCTTGTAGTTATAGAGGCTTCGCGGCGCGTTCACCAGAGGGTTATGCGGATTCCCTCGACGTTTTCCTGGCAAGCGTTTGCGTAGGAAGCGTCTGAAAATATCAGCGAATAGTATTTTTTTCTTATAGGTAAACTACCCCGCTCCCTGACGGTCTACAGAACCGCAAATCGAGTGTTTATCTCCAGAGGTTCTAAACAGATGGCTGCAGTACTTGTTGGACAGTTTCATGCCAGAGACGCGGAAGGCCGCGTGTATTCGGTGCATGAGTTCCAGGAATCCAACCCGGCGCAAGGCGACCTGGCGGGATCGACACCCACCGTGACCTACAAGCTGGCCATTGGCGACCGTGTAGAAAAACTGGAAGGTGATGAATTCAAACTGATCCAGTCGGGCACCATTCTCGTGCGCGAGTCAGAAACCACGCTGGCATCGTAAGCGCTTGCCTTGTTCACCCGCTCAGTCCTGGCGACTGGGCTGGGAACGCTCATGGGTGGCGGATCTGCGTTACCTCTATGCCCTGCTCGTCTTGCTTGAGCGTCACCAGCAATTGGCCGCGCTCCCCTTGCACCGTATACATCGAGCGCTTGTAACCCGGCGCGTTGTACGCGGGGTAAGCCTCGACCTCCCTGACCAGGGTAATCCCCACTACTGCGCCCACCTGCTCGTCCACCTGTTGTTGGGTGCGGATAAAGGCTTGCAGTGCGAGATCGTCCGGCGTCGGTTCATCCAGATGATTGAAGAAGTAAGCCGCCAGGCCTCCCACGGTCACCAGGACCAGGAGTTGCTTGGCCGTTACCCCGAAGAACGTCGAGGGCAGAGGCATATGAGACCAGACCTGTTTTTTATTTTAAGTACCGGCAAACCGGCAGGGGTCGTTGCTGATCAGAGCGGTCATTCTAGTGGGGTCGTGGCTGAACGCCATAGCCCGGGACGACCCCGGCAGTCTTTTTTACGCACGAAGGCCTGCGCCATTGAATCCCCTGCGCACTGCACATAGACTCCGGCCATGCGTTTACGTCATATCGAAGTGATTCAGGCCATCTTGCAGACCGGCCACCTCGGCACCGCCGCCGAGTGGTTGCAACTCTCCGTGGGCGAAGTAGACGCCACCCTCAAGGACGCTGAGCAGCAACTGGGCTTTATGCTGTTCGCCAGCGTGCGCGGGCGCTTGCAAGCCACCCGGGAAACCTTGGAGTTGCAGGCGCAAATCACTGCTCTGTATGAAGCCCTGGAGCCGCTGCAACGCCTTGCCAGCCGTTTGAAACACCACCACGCGCCGCCCTTGCGCGCCCTCTGCACGCCGCCGCTGGCCAACCAACTGTTGCCCCAGAGCATTGCCGCGCTGCGTCGACGCTTCCAGGACATGCCGTGCAACCTGTCGAGCCAAACCACTGGCGAGATCATCAACAGCCTGCTGTTGCATGAAGCCGATGTGGGCCTGAGCCTGCATGACCCTGAGCATCCACAGATCCAAAGCACGGTGCTGGCCCAAGGCAAATTACAGTTGCTGGCCCCCCATGGCTGGCTCAAGCCCAAGCAAAAATACATTGCGCTGCAGGACCTAGCCGGCCAGGCGCTGATCGGCCTGGAAGGCCATGACCCGCTCAGCCGCTTGCTGGATGCCAAGCTGCAAGCCCTGCGACCACTGCCCGTGGTGCAGACGCGGGTGCAAACCTACCCGATGATGCGCGGCCTGGTGGAAGCCGGAGAAGGCTTGGCGATTGTCGACCCGTTCACCGCCTTCGGTGCGCAGGAGTCCGGGCTGGATACCTGCCCGTTATCACCGCCCATTCCGGTCAGCCTATACGCACTGACGTTGAAGAATGCCGCGTCCACACCCGCGCTGAATTCGCTGCTGGAAATCGTCGCGCAAAAAGCCCAGCCCCTGCTCGCGGGCTCGCCGGCACTGTAACGGGCTCCGCGCCCCTCCCTTCCTGGTACCGACACACGGCCTTAAAGAAACGACAGGAACCCCATCCTGTGCGCAAGGCACTCATCCAGCGCAAAGCTCAGGCTTTCTACCGGATGAACAGCGCAACCAAGGATTGATACCCATGCTCCCACTACCCAATGCACTGGCGCACTTGCCGCTGCTGCACCCTGCTGCCCTGACTCAAGCACCGCCCCTGCAGCCTGCGCCCCCAACGCAGTCCTTGCCGGTGGTGGGCTCCACCAACGATGTGGCCCCTGACGAGCTCGACAACCCGGCAGCCCTTAAACAAGCCTTCAGTGAGCGCTGTAACTGGCAGCTACTGGCAGACAACCTGAGTGAACTCCTCAAGGAACTCAACGACGCCTTCCCCGGCGACGTGTCGGACCGCCAACGAGGCGCGCTCGAAGCCCGGCTCGCCACGCATCTGGCAACCTCCACGCTACCGGTGTGCGAGGGCTCACGGTACTCGCGGCAACACAACCTGGCGCCCAACAGCCGGGTCAAGCTAGGTACATTCCTCAGCGGCAGCGGCGTGCCCGCACCCAAGACCCTTGAGGCGTTGCTGGCGCTTTATCAAGTGGCGACCAAGCAGGTGCAGACGTTTCCCCTGGGCAATTACGGTGGCGCCCTGTCGTGGCCGATCCCGCTGTCGGCGCAGGACCGACAAGCCCTCATTGACCTGTTGAACACACCAGACCCCGCGTTGCCAGAACTGCCATTGACCGACAAACAGGGGGTACTGGGCTACCTGTGCTCTGTCACTCACCTGTCGAGCAACGATTTCAAATTCCCGGCCAGCGCCATGGAAATGCTGCTGGGATCGACCAAGGCGCAAGCACTGGGCCAGTTCCTTCAAGCGCGACTGGGCGGCATCGCAACCAACACCAGCGTCAATGACTACTTGCTGGCAGCCATTGCACTGGGGCTGGACCCGCAAGCCCTGGGAACACCGGCCCGCAACAGCGTGAGTGGCTTTGATCTCGGCCAACGGGCGCTATGGAACCAGCCGCCCAACGTGGCGATCGAGGGCTTGAGCCGCCATCTGGTCAAGGAAGGTCGAGCGTCCAAGGCATCGGCCGACCTGGCAGCGCGCCTGTTGCTGGCACGTACCGCACCGCAGTATCTGGTCAAGGACATACCGCCCAACGTGACCTACGCCAGCGTGGCCTGGACTCAATTGGAGATCGCCGTGGCCAAGCTGGAGGTCGAATCGCCGGGACGTGCGTTCACCATGACCTACAGCGAGGTACTGGCAGCCGCCGAGACCACCGATGTCGGCGCAGCGCTGACGCAGACGATCCATCGCGAAGCCTTGCACAACTGGGGAATCGTCAACGGTTACTTGAAAGCGGACACCTCCCCCAGCGATACGCAGATGCGCGCCACGCAAACCGCCTTCAGCAATCAGCAACAATCGTTGCAGGCCACCGCCCAGGCACTGGAAACCCCCATTCCGATGCGTGAGGAGATGGGCATGCAATTGCTGCGGGAAAAATTTCCCGATGTGCCGGACGACGTCTTCAGGGCAAAGCACCTGACCAAGGCCCGACTGGTTCCAGGACGGCCAGGACGCTTCCCCGGTACCCACTCGATGCTGGATGTGGTCATGCAGGGGGCCAAGGTCGACAACAGTGACAGCGAGCATTGGGTCACCCAGGACAAGCGCATCCCCATCATGGCGTTCTGCGCGCTTTCCGATAGCGGCGTACTGTCGGTCGCAGACGCCTTTGACCAGCGCTACAAACCTGCAATGGAGGCACTGGAAAAAGGTCATGCGGGAATGACTCAGCACCTGATATCGACGTTACCACCGCAAGATCGGGAAAATTTCGAATATGGCCAGCTCGAATTTTTTCATACCAACGACTACTTCATAGAAGCCGATTTTTCGAGCAAAACCCTGATCAAGAAAGGCCATACGCTGGATGTGAAAATCACCCGCAACGGGCAGGTCAATATTTATCGGATCGACACCCGCGCCGGGAACATTACAAAACACAATTACCTCACGCATATTTATTCGCCGCCCTATTCCCGGCTCGATATGCGCGACGCAAACACCTTGCACAGGACCGTGCGCTTCAACCCGTTCGCAGACGAGCACGCCCAACGGTCCAAGGAAACGCCGGCACGCGTTGAAACACCGCAGGTGTTCGACTCCGAGCGCACCCGCTACATCGCCAAAGTGCTCACCCAACGTCTGGACCTGCACGGCGATGACCTGCTCCAGCACGCCCGCGGAAGCACTTCATACGATAGAACCAGCGCCGCCAACCAGGCCATCGGCGAGTTTTTTCTCAACATGATTCCTTTCAGGTCGGCGATTGTTAATTTCATGCAGGGCAATATCGGCGACGGCTTGATGGACCTCGGCCTCGATGTGATCGGCCTGGTGACACTGGGCGCCGGCAAAGCCGCTCAGGCCGGCAAAGTGCTGAGCAAGGGCGTGTTTGGGGTCAAAGGCGTCGCCAGAACTGCACGGTTCGTCGGCACCGTCGCGCTCGATGCGCTTAACCCATTGGGCGGCGCAGGCGATTTGCTCAAGGGTATCAGCCGCTGGGCCTGGTCCAAGGGCGCGAAAGCCTTCAATACGCTCAGGGGCGCCACCGGCAGCTACGACCTGCTCAAAGCCGCCAGTACCCAGCATGGCCTGGTTTGCACAGGTACCGCCAGGATTGCCGGGCATGACCTTGAAATGGGGGCGGTGTTCCAAGGTGGCAACTGGCACGCCTTTGATGCAGCAAAGGGCTTGCCCTATGGGCCGCCACTCCAGCATTTCCAACCCTCGGTGGTGGCTGCCAACGGCGAGCTCAAGGTGCTCAATATACCGTCGCTGCAGGGTTACGAGGCCACGGTCTCTGCGGACCTGCTGCAGGTCAAAGGCTTGCAGGGCAACGTCTACGTGGGCCCGAACAATAAAGAATATGTGAAGGTTGACGGCACGCTGTATGAGTCCAACCTGAAAGAGGGCCAGCGCTTTATAAGGCATCCGTCTGGAACCGGCGTCGACCTTCCAGTCAAGGAGGTGGGCGTTGCAGGTTGGGAACCGATTTCACGCGGTCACCGTTTGCTCGGAGGCGCCCCCACTACAACCCATTGGCGATTAGCCGACGACACGTTCGTCGTCCCCCTTGATGATGTAAAGATAACGCGTACGGGGGCTTCCCCCTACGCCGTCCACTACAAAGGCCGTGATCATACGGTGACGTTTGATACGCAGGTCGGCGCATGGAAACGCGAGATGTCGAATACTCACGTTCCCGGCAGCCAAGCGAACCCAGGCGCCTTGTATTTTTGGCGGGCCGGCAAGGGGAAATGGAGGCTGGGTAGTGTCGATGAGTTCAATCACGCCAAAAAAATCAAAACCCACAAACATATCTTTGTTAACGCGCCGTCTATTTCTCTGACGGTCCCCCATAACGCCAAGCCAATTCCCAAAGAGATTCACTACTTCTGGGCCGGCGGCCATATGAATCCTCACTTGCAGGACAACATAAGGATCAATGCGGTCAGCGCACCTGGCTATAAATCTATCGTTCATGTTGATGCGAACGACCAGAGGACGTTTGTCAAACTCAAAAATCAACTGGAGGCCAACAAGTCAGGCATTGAGGTCAGAAACCTTCATAAAGACGACGTTTTCCAACAGTTAAAGTCATCCGACATGTATGCCTATTTCCGCCAAGGCCAGGGAACCAACCTTGCTGCAGCCTCGGATGTGGCGCGCTATCCGATCATGAAGAAATACGGCGGCATTTACCTTGACACTGACGACAGCATTGTCACCACCGTCAAAGACACTGAATTGCGCGCGGCGCCCAACGACATTCTGTTAAACAGCCCCGTCGCCATTGAATTCACTGACTACAAAAATTTCTACAACACCAGCAACTTCGCCACCCAACCTGACAACCCCATCATCGACACCATTATCAGTGAGATGCGCACCCGCTTCGCTAATAACAAAGACTACTTCACCGCACACCGCCCCACCGTTCAACAAGGCGAGGCACCCAATGCTGAGTTCTACCAGTACGAGCGTAAAATTTTTGAGACGGTTGGCCCCGATATGTTTAACGACATACTCAAGGCGCGCAGGCCTGACATGTATGACCTTGGTTTTGATAGATTAAAAGAAGTCACACTGGTTGATAATAAACCCGTGCGCAACGGGCCGGCTATCAACATAGAAGCGGTCATACACGAGCAGTATAAAGCGCACGGCATCGTCCCACCGAGCGATACGCGAGACAAAATGAACGCGGTAAAAACCCATTACTTTCCGTTCGCCTTGGATTTTAAAATCAAAACCGGCAACGAACACTCTTGGATGTACACCTGAGCATTGAGATAGCGGGACGGGCCGGCATAAATGCCGCCTGGTCCCCGCCAGGGTCAACATCGTCAGCCGTTCATACCGCTTCGCGCTCCGATTTGAACAACCGATACCAGAAAATTGCGACCTCGCGGGTGTGCGGGTCGATCCCGCGATAACGCAACTGATCGATACCGCCCATCACATAGCCACAGCGCTCATACAGGCGACAGGCGCCGAGGTTGTTGTTCTGGGTCTCGAGCATCATGCCCGGCAGGTTTTTCTTGCGGGCCCAGAATTGCGCCACGTCCAGCAGTGACTTGGCCACGCCATGTCGGCGCGCCGGCAACGCCACGGCCAACTCGTCAACGTGGGCAAAGCCGTTCCAGTTGGTGCTGACCACGATATGCCCTACGGCACAGTCATCCAGGTACGCCATGAAGATCGAGCTGTCGGCGGCGTCACGGAAACTGGCGAACTCCTCTGGGTCGATGCCATAGCACTTGCGGTACGGCAGCACGCGGTCCACTGGCCATTGGTCAACGCGCTGGCCCATTTGCGGCACCCCATAGGCGCTGACTTCAAAGCTGAAATCATTGCCCCACACATAGGCGTCAAAACCTTCGTCGGCGACTCGCACACTGAGTCCTGGATACTTCGGGTTCATTACAGCTTGCATAACCTTCCTTAACCCTTGATGCAGTCGACGGTATAACGACGGCCACTGCCGTCATCTTCGTGTTGCAGCCCATGCACATCCGCGACAAAACCGGGGAAACTGCTATCGAACGTGCGGGCAAATGCCAGGTAATCGATGATCGAACGCGTTGACTCGGTGAAGCGTTCGCCAGGCATGATCAGTGGAATGCCCGGCGGGTAAGGCACCAGCATCACGGCGGCGATGCGTCCTGCCAAGGCATCGATAGAGACCGCCTCCACTTCGCCCCTGACCAACTGGTCGTAGGCGTCGGCAGGCTTCATCGCGATTTGCGGCAATACCGTATACATACGCTTGAGGTGCCTGGCCGTGGCATTGCTACGGTAACAGCTGTGCAACTGGTCGCAAAGGTCGCGCAGCCCCAGGCCTTGATAACGCGCCGGGCCTTGGGCATACACCGACGGCAAGCAACTGGCCAGGCTGACATTGGCATCGTAGCTACGCTTGAACTCCAGCAGCTCGGTGAGCAAGGTGCTCCATTTGCCTTTGGTAATGCCCATGGAAAACAGCACGAGGAACGAATACAGCCCAGTCTTCTCCACCACCAGCCCGCGCTCCCACAGGAACTTGCTGACCACTGCGGCGGGAATCCCGCACTCGCTCAAGGCTCCGCCGGCGTTGAGGCCAGGCATCACCAGCGTGACTTTGATCGGGTCCAGCAGCACGTAGTCTTCGACCACGTCGCCAAAGCCATGCCATTCATCCCCGGGGTGCAACAGCCAATCCACCGTGGCGACCCGGTCGATGCCTGCGACCGAGGGTGGTTGCCAGATGGAAAACCACCAGTCCTCGGCCGCGATATGTTGGCGCAAGTTAGCCAGGGCGCGACGAAAACTTAAGGCCTCGTCGAACATTTCCTGGAGCAGCGAGCGCCCGGCCGGGCCCTCCATCATCGCCGAGGCCACATCCAGCGACGCGATGATGCTGTATTGCGGCGAGGTGGAGATATGCATCATGAAGGCTTCATTGAAGCGGTCACGGTCCAGTTGCCGTGCGCCGCCGTCCTGCACGTGGATCATCGACGCCTGGCTGAAGGCGGCCAGCAATTTATGCGTACTGTGGGTGGTGAACACCAAGGGGCTGTCCGGCGTGCGCGAGGTGCCCATGCCATAGCGCCCGGCGAAGAACTCGTGAAAGGCGGCGTAGGCGTACCAGGCCTCATCGAAGTGCAGCACCTCGACACTGCTGCCCAACTGCTGCTTGATCAGTTCGGCGTTGTAGCACAGGCCGTCGTAGGTGGAGTTGGTCACCACCGCCAATTTCACTTTCGGTGGTCGCCCACGGGTCAAGGGGCTGGCGTCGATCTTGGCGCGGATCGACTCAGGGCTGAATTCGCTCAGGGGGATCGGGCCGATGATCCCCAGCTCGTTGCGCTCCGGGCACAGGTAGAGAGGGATCGCGCCGGTCATGATGATCGAATGCAGCACCGACTTGTGGCAATTGCGGTCCACCAGCACCAGGTCATCGCGCCCCACCATGGAATGCCAGACGATCTTGTTGGCGGTGGACGTGCCGTTGATCACGAAGAACGTATGGTCGGCGCCGAAGTTACGCGCAGCGCGGGCCTCGGCTTCGGCCAAGGGCCCGGTGTGATCGAGCAGCGAGCCCAGTTCGGGCACCGATACCGACAAGTCCGAGCGCAGGGTGTTCTCCCCAAAGAACTGATGAAACGCCTGCCCCACCGGGCTTTTGCGATAGGCCACGCCACCGCCATGGCCGGGGGTGTGCCAGGAATAATTGGAGTCGGCGGTGTGTTGCACCAAAGCCTTGAAGAACGGCGGTAACAGGCCATCCAGGTAAGTGCGTGCGGCGCGGGCGACTTGGCGCGCCAGAAACGGCACGGTGTCTTCGAACAGATAAAGGATGCCGCGCAGTTGGTTGAGCTCGCTCATGGCATCGGCAGGGGCGTTTTCCAGGGTGACTTGCTCGCCCAGCGCAAAGATCGGCAGGTTGGGTGCGCGCAGCCGCGCCAGGCGAATCAGCTCTACCATGTTTTGCAACAGATGGGTGTTTTCCCCGGCGCCTTCGGCGGCGATCAACATGCACGCCAGACCGTGATGGGTGGCGGCCACCAGTCGCCCCTCGGCGTAGTCCACCGCAGAAAAAATACTGAAGCCCTCCTGTTCCAACTCCCTGGCGATGCCTCGAACCCGGTCACCGGCAACGGTGTCGGCCTTGATGTCACGGTGCACGATCAGAACGGGGAACTTCAGGTCTTTATACATGAGCACTCTTACTCCGGAGGCTTTGCACAAGGGTAGAAGCTGGAAGCAAAAGTGGCGAATGAAGATTTCACAGGTGGTCGAGAGGTATCTCTAACTTCGGTACGGGGCTTAACCTGTGGCGAGGGAGCTTGCTCCCGTGACGGCCTGCCTGCCGACGCCTATCTGCCTGACACCCCACAATCCAAATGTGGGAGCTGGCTTGCCTGCGATGGCGGCCTCCCAGCCGATACCTATCTACCTGACACCCCGCTATCCAACTGTGGGAGCGGGCTTGCTCGCGAAGGCGGCCTAACAGGCGACGCAGTTATACCGGGTACATATCCATTCCTGCGGTAACGGCCGCTTAGGGTTCCGCCCTGACGGCGTCTTACTTTTGAAAAGCGCAAAAGTAAGCAAAACGCTCTTGCCCCACCACTCGGCACCTCGCTTAGGCTCGGTGTGCCCGTAATTCGCCAGTGATTTGGGGGGCCGCCGCCACGCGCCATCCATGGCGCGGGGCGGCTAAACCGGCATCCCTGCCGGTTTACCCCCCAAATCACTGTCGAATTACGGCCAGCGTGGTTTGACGGGGCGCTTGAGATCAAAAGCAGATCAAGATCAAGAGCGGCTCGCTTCGCATCGTGGTTACCGTCGGCTGTCAGGCCGCCATCGCAGGCAAGCCCACATTTGGATCGCGGGGCGTCAGATAGATAGGTGAACGCTGTTATTGCTGAGTGAGTTGCGTCCACAACGCCGGCGCGCCCGCCGCCTTGGCGATCGCCTCCAGCCGCGCCGCATGCTCGGCCAGGTCCTGCTCGCTGGCGCGGATGATCGGCGTCGGCTTGCGATCAGCCGGCAAGCGGCGGATTTCTGAAGGGCGGTTGCCCGAGCCCTCCGCCGAACCGCTGCCATCGGACGCATTACCGGCCAGGGACAGGCTGGTCTGCCCACCGGTCATGGTCAGGTAAACGTCGGCCAGAATCTCGGAGTCGAGCAAGGCGCCGTGGAGTTCACGGCCGGAGTTGTCGACGCCATAACGCTTGCACAAGGCGTCGAGGCTGTTACGTTGGCCCGGGTGACGCTCGCGGGCCATCATCAAGGTGTCGAGGATCGTGCAGTGCTGGGAGATGTCCGCACGGTCGGTCTGCCCCATCAGGGCAAATTCGTTGTTGATGAAACCGATGTCGAACGCCGCGTTATGAATGATCAACTGGGCGCCGTTGATGAACTCGAAGAACTCATCGGCCACTTCGGCAAAGCGCGGCTTGCCCTTGAGGAATTCATCGGTGATGCCGTGGACGCCAATCGCCCCTTCGTCACTGTCACGGTCCGGTTGCAGGTAGACGTGGAAGTGGCGGCCGGTAAGGCGGCGCCCCATCAGTTCGACACAACCGATTTCGATGATCCGGTGACCATCGGTCACCGGCATGCCGGTGGTTTCGGTATCGAGTACAACAGATCGGATGGCCATCAGGGTTCAGCTCTCAACGGTTCGGTACAGTTCAAGGGGCGGGATATTAGCACGCTCTGTAAACGAAGCGCCCCATGGCACCCAGCCACCGGTGAACACCCAACAGTTTTTTACAAGGTTTAGCAAACGTGCTGCTGATTCAGCTCTGCTTGTAGCCGCGCACTTCATCCACGCCACGGTTGGCCAACTGGTCGGCACGTTCGTTGCCTGGATGGCCAATATGCCCGCGTACCCATTTCCAGGTGATGTCGTGACGGTTGCACTGCTCATCGAGCAATTGCCACAGGTCGGCGTTCTTGACCGGCTCCTTGGCCGCCGTCTTCCAGCCGCGTTTTTTCCAGTTGACCATCCACTCGTTGATGCCCTTCATCACATATTGCGAGTCGGTCACCAGCAGTACGTTGCAGCGCCGCTTGAGTTCTTCGAGGCCGCGAATGGCGCCCATCAGTTCCATGCGGTTATTGGTGGTATTGGCTTCGCCGCCCCACAGTTCCTTCTCCACGCCCTTGCACACCAGCAAGGCGCCCCAGCCACCTGGGCCCGGGTTGCCCTTGCAGGCGCCATCGGTGAAGAGTTCTACGCTATCGGTCATCGGTTATTCGGCCTGAAATCAAAAAAAGGTTTACGGTTCGCTTTGTTCGCGGTTGACCTTGGCCAACGGCATCGGCACGAGCTTGCCGATCGGCTCGCGGCGTACTTGTTGCACCGGTCGCAGCCCGACCACGATCTTGCGTGCAACCAGTAAATAGAAGCCGCCACCCGACAGCTGCCAGGCCCCTGCGCGGCGTTCCCAACCGGCCAGGCGGCCCTGCCACTTGGCAGTCGCAAGCGGCGGACGATAGCACCCGAAGCGGCGTTTCTCCAGCGCGAAGCCCAGCAGGTTGAGCCAGTCGCCCACCCGTGAAGGCGCAATGCAACGCGCCTGGCGCAGCCCGTCATGGGCGAACACACGGCGCAGGCCCCAACTGCTCCAGGGGTTGATGCCGACAATCAGCAAATGGCCACCAGGGCGCACGCTGCTGGCCGCTTCGCGCAGCAAACCGTGGGGTGAGAGGCAAAAATCCAGGCCGTGCTGCAACACCACCACATCGGCGGCGTGCTCGCTCAAGGGCCAGGCCTGTTCCTCGCAGACGATTTCCACCCCCGGCAACGGCGCGCCCAGGCGCACATTGCGTTGCACCTGCGGCGCCGAGGGCGGCGTGTCGGCTGACGGCCCGTAATGCACCAGGTAGCCACCAAAGAACCGGCCCAGCTCGTCTTCGAGCATGCGCCGCTCTTCTTCCAGCAAAAACTGCCCAATCGGCCCGGACAACCATTCGCGGGCCGCGCTGATCAGGGCCAGCCACTCAGGATCGGCCTGGGCGAACGCTTTATCAGTCATTGCATTCTCCAACTCGCCTAGACGTTCTAAGATGCACCAATGTGTTCAGCTTGGCGAATCGAAGAATGATACAGATCAGTGCCCTACCCGCCTTCACCGACAACTACATCTGGTTGTTACAAGACCCCGCCACCCAGCGCTGCGCCGTGGTCGACCCCGGCGATGCCGCGCCAGTGCTGGCCTGGCTCAAGCAGAATGCGGCGTGGACCCTCAGCGACATCCTGGTCACCCACCATCACCATGATCATGTAGGCGGTGTCGAGCAACTGAAAAATGCCACCGGCGCCAAGGTCTACGGCCCGGCCAACGAAAAGATCCCGGCGCGGGATGTGGCCTTGCACGATAACGACCGTATCAGCGTGCTGGGCTGGGACTTCGACGTGTACGCGGTGCCAGGCCATACCCTGGGCCACATCGCCTTTTACCACCAAGGCGTATTGCTGTGTGGCGATACCTTGTTTGCTGCCGGCTGCGGCCGCCTCTTTGAGGGCACGCCCGAACAGATGTACAGCTCCCTGGAACGCCTGGCCGCCCTGCCCGCCGATACGCAGGTGTACTGCACCCACGAGTACACACAAAGTAACCTCAAGTTTGCCCAAGCCGTGGAGCCGCACAACGCCGACATCGCCGAACGCGTGGAAAATGTCGCCCAACTCCGCGCCCGTGGCGAGATGACGCTGCCATCCAACCTGGCCCTGGAAAAACGTACTAACCCATTTTTGCGCACCGCTGAAACATCCGTTAAACAAAAAGCGGACGAACGGAACGGCCGCGACAACCGCTCTGGGGCCGAGGTGTTTGCTAGCTTGAGGGCTTGGAAAGATAAGTTCTAACCAGATGCAATCTGATACGTAATTTCTGAATGGTTGACCGGAACCACAGCGCTTTCTAGAATCGCCCGACATTTTTGCCCGGAACTTACTTCCAGCCAATGTCGTCATCTATTCGTAAATCCATTTCTTCAGACGCATTGACCCGCCTGGCTCAAGCCGTGGCGGTGGCCGTTTCCGCAACTCTGGCGGGCTGCCAATCGACTCATTACGCTGCACAATCCACCGTGCAACCCAAACCGAATCTTGCTGCCAAGATCAAGCAAAAACCTATTTGGCTATCAGAGAAGCCTAGCCCCGAAGTGCCCCAGGATGTCTGGGAACGCATGCGTCGGGGCTTTCAATTGCAGGACGGTGTCGGCGTCAACCCGCGTATCGAGCAACAGCGCCTGTGGTTCGCCAGCAACCCGTCCTTTCTGGAGAATGCCGGCGAACGCGGCAGCCTCTATATTCATTACATCGTCGAACGCCTTGAAGAACGCAACATGCCCCTGGAGCTGGCGCTCCTGCCAGTGATTGAAAGTGCCTACAACCCAATGGCCTATTCGCGCAGCGATGCGGTCGGCTTGTGGCAGTTCATTCCCTCCACCGGGCGCTACTTCAACCTGCGCCAGACCCGCGCCTACGACGGCCGCCGCGACATCACCGCCTCCACCACCGCCGCCCTGGACTATCTGACGCGTCTGCATGACATGTTCAACGGCGACTGGCTGCTGGCCCTGGCGGCTTATAACGCCGGCGAAGGCACGGTCAGCCGGGCAATCGAGCGCAACGAAAAACTCGGCCTGCCCACCGATTACTGGAACCTGCCCCTGCCCCAGGAAACCAAGGACTATGTGCCCAAGTTCCTGGCCTTGTCCCAGGTGGTACTGGCGCCTGAAGCCTACGGCGTCAACCTGAACCCGATTGCCAACACGCCGTACTTCGAAGTGGTTGAAGTCAAGCAAAGCATGGACCTGTCACGGGTTGCCGCGCTGGCCGAGATCGACGAAGACGAGCTGTTCCAGCTCAACCCGGCCTTGAAACAACGCACCACCCTGGACGGCCCCCAGCATCTGCTGGTGCCGACCTCCAAGGCCCAGTTGCTGACCAGCACCCTTTCGACGATGAAGCCGGAAGAATTGCTGAGCATGCGCCCGAAAAAGCCGGTGTTCGACGAAGTCGAGACCAAGGCCGTTGCAGGGCGCACCCGCAACTACAAGGTACGCAGTGGCGACAACCTCACGCTGATCGCCAAGGCCAACAAGGTCGATGTGCATGACCTGCAGCGCTGGAACAAGCTCAACGGCCAGGCCCTCAAGGTCGGCCAGACCCTGGTGATGCAGGACACGCGCAAAGTTGCGGCGAAAAAACCGGTGCAGTACAAGGTCAAGAAAGGTGACTCGCTGTACATGGTGGCAAAGCGCTTCAACGTCGAGATGCAACATCTCAAGCGTTGGAACCCGCGCACCGGCCAGGCACTGAAGCCAGGCCAGATGCTGGTGGTTTCCGGGCCGCGCTAAGGCCTCAGGCATTGTGGGGAACCCATGTGGGAGCGGGCTTGCCCGCGAAGGCGGCCTTACAGCCGACCAGAACGTTGGGTCTGACCGGGTATATATCCGTTATTTAGGTAACGGCCACCTAGGGTTCCGCCCTGACGGCGGCTCACTTTTGAACAGCGCAAAAGTAAGCAAAACGCTCTTGCCCCACCACTCGGCACCTCGCCGGGGCTCGGTGTGCCCGAACGCAGGCTTGAATCCGTGGGCCGCCGCCACGCGCCATCCATGGCGCGGGGCGGCTAACCCGGCGTCCTGCCGGGTTACCCACGAATTCAAGCCTGCGTTCGGCCAGCGTGGTTTAACGGGGCGCCTGAGATCAAGATCACAAGCAGATCAAGAGCAAGAGCGGCTCGCTTCGCATAGTGGTTAGCGTTGAGCACTACAGCGTTGTGTAGAGACCGATGCACATGGGCCTATAGCCAATTTCAAGATGCTTTTTCCAACCGGAACAAGCTGTTACTGTACCGATCATAAAGCCCAAGCCGCCCGGATCGGATCTCTGACTTGAAGCGTCCCCTCCTTCTACTAATAAGCCTGGCCTTGAGCTTTGCGGCGAACGCGACGATCACCGAGAGCCACGGTTATGCGCAGTTCGGCACACTCAAGTACCCGGCCAAATTCACCCATTACGATTGGGTAAACCCTGCAGCGCCCAAAGGCGGGACATTGCGGGTGATGGCATTTGGCACCTTCGATACGCTCAACCCCTATACCTTCAAAGGTTCAAGCCCGGTTTCCACCGCCAACTTCCTGCAGTACGGCGTCAACGAGCTCAATGAACCCTTGATGGTGGGCACCGGGCAATACGCGCCGTCCGGCGATGAGCCCACCTCCAGCTATGGCCTGATTGCCCAATCGGTGGAATACAGCGAGGACCGCAGTTGGGTGGTGTTCAACCTGCGCCCCGAAGCGCGCTTTCACGACGGCAAGCCGATTACCGCCGATGATGTGGCGTTCTCCTATCGCACCCTGCTGACCGAAGGCCACCCGCAATACCGCACCAACCTGCAGGAAGTGGCCCGGGTCGACATTCTCAACCCACACCGTATCCGCTTTGTGTTCAAGCGTGCCGGCAACCCCTTGCTGATCCTGCGCCTGGGCGAGTTGCCGGTGCTGCCCCAGCACTATTGGAAAAACCGTGACTTCAAGGCCACCACTTTCGAACCGCCCCTGGGCAGTGGGCCTTACCGCATCACCAAGGTGGCGCCTGGGCGGCAACTGGTGTTTGAACGGGTCAAGGATTACTGGGGCAAAGACCTGCCGGTCAACCAGGGTTTCTATAACTACGACAAAGTCGAAGTGGAGTTCTATCGCGACAGCGACGTGGCCTTTGAAGCCTTCAAGGCCGGTGAATTCGATATTTATATCGAGCATCAGGCCAAGAACTGGGCCACAGGCTACAACTTCCCGGCGGTCAACCGCGGCGATGTGATCAAGGCGCAGATCGCCCATCAGATCCCCACCCAGAGCCAGGGCCTGTTCATGAATACTCGGCGACCGGCATTCAGCCAGGCCAAGGTCCGTGAAGCCCTGGGGTTGATGTTCGATTTTGAATGGACCAACCGCACGCTGTTCAGCAGCGCCTATAAGCGCTCGGTGAGCTATTACCCCAACAGTGAATTCTCGGCCACCGGCCTGCCCGTGGGCCATGAGTGGTTGATGCTCTCGCCCTACCGCGACCAACTGCCGGCCGCGCTGTTTACCCAGCCGTTCAACTTGCCGCACACCGACGGCCGCGGCATCCCCCGCGAAACCCTGCGCCAGGCTCTGGCCCTGCTCAGCGAGGCCGGCTGGAAACTGTCGGGGCAGCGCCTGCTGGACAAGGACGGGCAACCGCTGCGCCTGGAAATCCTGCTGGTCAACCCGAACCTTGAGCGCATCCTGCAACCTTATGTCGAAAATCTGACCCGCATCGGCGTCGACGCCCGCTTGCGCACCGTTGACCGCGCACAGTACAAACAGCGCCTCGATCAATTCGATTTCGACATGATTCTGATGACCCTCAACCAGACCTTGAGCCCCGGCCTTGAACAGTGGCAGTACTTCCACTCCAGCCAGGCCGCGATCAAGGGCAGCAAGAATTACGCCGGTATCGCCAACCCGGTGGTCGACCACCTGCTGGACCAACTGCTGGCGGCGCAGACCCGCGAAGAACAACTGGCCGCCGGCCGCGCCCTGGACCGTGTGCTGCTGTGGCAGCACTACAGCATTCCCAACTGGTACCTCAACTATCATCGCCTGGCGTACCGCAACCGGTTCGCCTTCGTCACCACGCCGCCCTATAGCCTGGGCCTGAGCGCGTGGTGGCTGAAAGCTTCGGAGAAAGCCCAATGATGTCCTTGCGTACTACCCTGCTCGCCAGCCTGTTGCTGTGCACCGCGGCGCACGCCGCGCCACAACATGCGCTGACCCTCTACAACGAGCCCCCCAAGTACCCCGCCGACTTCAAGCATTTTGACTACGTAAACCCCGACGCCCCCAAGGGCGGCACCTTCCGCGAATCGGCCATGGGCGGCTTCGACAGCCTCAACCCCTACATCAGCAAAGGCGTGCCAGCGGACAACCTGCCGCTGATCTACGACACCCTGGCCACGCAGAGCCTGGACGAACCCATCACCGAATACGGCCTAGTGGCTGGCAAAATCGAAAAAGCCCCGGACAACAGCTGGGTGCGCTTCTACCTGCGCCCCGAAGCGCGCTTCCATGACGGCCACCCGATCCGCGCCGAAGACGTCGTATTCACCTTCCAGACCCTGATCAAGGAAGGCAACCCGCTGTACCGCAACTACTACGCCGACGTCGATGAGGTGGTGGCCGAAGACCCGTTGCGCGTGCTGTTCAAGTTCAAGCGCACCAACAACCGCGAGTTGCCGTTGATCCTTGGGCAGTTGCCCGTGCTGCCCAAACATTGGTGGGCGAGCCGGGATTTCTCCAAGGGCAACCTGGAAATCCCCCTGGGCAGCGGGCCTTACCAGGTGGCGGAGGTCAAGCCGGGCCGCATGATTCGCTACGAGCGCGTCAAGGATTATTGGGCCAAGGACCTGCCGGTCAATAAGGGCTTCTATAACTTCGATACCCGCATCACCGATTACTACCGCGACAGCACCGTCTCCCTGGAAGCCTTGAAGGCCGGGCAGTTCGACTACTGGCTGGAGTTCAGCGCCAAGAACTGGGCCAATGCCTACAACATTCCAGCGGTGAAAGAAGGCCGCTTGATCAAGGAAGAAATCCCCAACGGCAACCCCACCGGCATGCAGGGTTTTGTGTTCAACATGCGCAAGCCGATGTTCCAGGACGTGCGGGTGCGCAAGGCCATCAGCCTGTTGCTGGATTTCGAATGGAGCAACAAGCAGCTGTTCAACGGTGCCTACACCCGTACCCGCAGCTATTTCGAAAACTCGGAAATGGCCGCCACCGGCTTACCCGGTCCGGACGAGCTGGCGATCCTTGAGCCGCTGCGTGACAAGATCCCTGGCGAAGTCTTCACCCAGGCCTTCGAACCGTCCCACACCGACGGCAGCGGCATGATTCGCACCCAACAGCGCGAGGCCTACCAACTGCTGCAAGAGGCAGGCTGGAAGATTGTCGACGACAAAATGGTCGACAGCACCGGCAAGCCCGTGACCATCGAGTTCCTGCTGGCCCAGACCGAGTTCGAGCGCATCCTGCTGCCGTTCAAGCGCAACCTGGCAGACCTGGGCATCGACCTGGTGATTCGTCGCGTGGACGTCTCGCAGTTCATCAACCGCCTGCGCTCGCGCGACTTCGACATGCTGGTGGGCAGCTTCCCGCAATCCACCTCGCCGGGTAACGAGCAGCGCGAGTTCTGGAAATCCTCCAGCGCCGACAAGCCCGGCAGCCGCAACTACATGGGCCTCAAGGACCCCGCCGTCGACCAGTTGGTGGAAGAGTTGATCGACGCCGGTTCGCGCCAGAGCCTGATCGCCCACGCCAGGGCGCTGGATCGTGTGCTGCAGTTCGGTTACTACGTGATCCCCAACTGGCACATCAAGACCTTCCGTGTTGCGTACTGGGACCACCTGGGCCACCCCAAGGTCTCGCCACGCTACGACGTCGGCACCGCAACCTGGTGGGCTAAACCCGACGTCAAACCGGCGGTATCCCTCGACACCACGCAGAACGCCGATGCGGCGAGCGGAGGCAATTGAATGCTGGCCTATATTGCTCGCCGCCTGTTACTGATCATCCCCACGCTGTTCGGGATCCTGCTGATCAACTTCGTCATCATCCAGGCCGCGCCCGGCGGCCCGGTGGAGCAAATGATCGCCAAGCTCGAAGGCTTCGACGGCGCCACCAGCCGCATTGCCGGCGGCGGGGCCGAAGTCGCGGTGGCCGGCTCCAGCTATCGTGGCGCCCAAGGCCTGGACCCGGCGCTGATCAAGGAAATCGAAAAGATGTACGGCTTCGACAAGTCGGCGCCGGAACGCTTGTGGATCATGGTCAAGAACTACGCCCAGCTGGACTTCGGTGACAGCTTTTTCCGCGACGCCAAGGTCATCGACCTGATCAAGGAGAAGATGCCGGTGTCCATTTCCCTGGGGTTATGGAGCACCCTGATCATGTACCTGGTGTCCATCCCCCTGGGGATCGCCAAGGCCACGCGCCACGGCAGCCATTTCGATGTGTGGACCAGCTCGGCGATCATCGTCGGCTATGCGATCCCGGCGTTCCTGTTCGCGATTTTGCTGATTGTGGTGTTTGCCGGTGGCAGTTATTTCGACTGGTTTCCCTTGCGCGGGCTCACCTCCAACAACTTCGACGAGTTGAGTTGGGGCGGCAAGATCCTCGATTACTTCTGGCACCTGGCGCTGCCCGTCACCGCCCTGGTGATCGGCAACTTCGCGACCATGACCCTGCTGACCAAGAACAGCTTTCTCGACGAGATCAACAAACAGTACGTGGTCACCGCCAAGGCCAAGGGCCTGACCAACCGCCGCGTGCTGTATGGCCACGTGTTCCGCAACGCCATGCTGTTGGTGATCGCCGGTTTCCCTTCGGCCTTCATTGGCATCTTCTTTACCGGCTCGTTGCTGGTGGAGGTGATCTTCTCCCTCGACGGCCTGGGCCTGATGAGCTTTGAAGCGGCGATCAACCGTGACTACCCGGTGGTGTTCGGCACGCTGTTTATCTTCACCCTGCTGGGGCTGATCGTGAAACTGATCGGCGACCTCACTTACACCCTGGTCGATCCGCGTATCGACTTTGCCAGCCGGGAGCATTGAGATGAACCTGTCCCCCCTCAATCGCCGCCGGTTCGAGCGGTTCAAGGCCAACAAGCGTGGCTGGTGGTCGCTGTGGCTGTTCCTGGTGTTGTTCGTGCTGAGCCTGGGCGCCGAGTTGATCGCCAACGACAAGCCCCTGGCAGTGCACTTCGACGGCGGCTGGTACTTCCCGGCGCTCAAGCGCTACCCGGAGACCACCTTCGGCGGTGAATTCCCGCTGGAAGCCAACTACAAGAGCCCGTACATCCAGGAACTGCTCAAGGCCAAGGACGCCTGGACCCTGTGGGCGCCGATTCCGTTCAGCTACCAGAGCATCAATTACGACCTGAAAGTGCCGGCCCCGGCGCCGCCGTCCTCGGTCAACCTGCTGGGCACCGATGACCAGGGGCGCGATGTGCTGGCGCGGGTGATCTACGGCTTTCGCGTGTCAGTGCTCTTCGCCCTGACCCTGACCATCCTCAGCTCGATCATCGGCGTGATTGCCGGCGCCTTGCAGGGCTTTTATGGCGGCTGGGTCGACCTGGCCGGGCAGCGTTTCCTGGAAATCTGGTCCGGCTTGCCGGTGCTCTACCTGCTGATCATCCTGGCCAGCTTCGTGCAGCCCAACTTCTGGTGGCTGCTGGGGATCATGTTGCTGTTTTCGTGGATGAGCCTGGTGGATGTGGTGCGCGCCGAGTTCCTGCGTGGGCGCAACCTGGAGTACGTGCGAGCGGCGCGGGCGCTGGGCATGCAGAACGGCGCGATCATGTTTCGCCACATCCTGCCCAATGCGATGGTCTCGACCATGACCTTCCTGCCCTTCATCCTCACCGGCGCCATTGGCACCCTCACCGCCCTGGACTTTCTCGGCTTCGGGCTGCCGGCAGGTTCGCCGTCGCTGGGTGAGCTGGTGGCCCAGGGCAAATCCAACCTGCAAGCGCCGTGGCTGGGCATGAGTGCCTTTGCGGTGCTGGCGATCATGTTGAGCTTGTTGGTGTTTATCGGCGAGTCCGCTCGCGATGCGTTCGACCCGAGGAAATGAGATGAATCCGGACAATCTGATCGAAATCCGCGACCTCAGTGTCGAGTTCGTCACCGGCGAGCATCATCACCGCGTGGTCAACCACGTCAGTTTCGACATCAAGCGCGGCGAAACCCTGGCGCTGGTGGGTGAAAGCGGTTCGGGTAAATCGGTCACCGCCCATTCGATCCTGCGCCTGCTGCCCTACCCGTTGGCCAGGCATCCGTCTGGCACCATCGAATATTCCGGGCAAGACCTGCTGACGCTCAAAGAGAAGACCCTGCGGCATATACGCGGCAATCGTATTGCGATGATCTTCCAGGAGCCGATGACCTCGTTGAACCCGCTGCACTCCATCGAAAAACAGATCAACGAAGTGCTCGGGCTGCACAAGGGCCTGACTGGCAAGGTCGCCACCCAGCGCACGTTGGAGTTGCTGGAACTGGTGGGCATCCCCGAGCCCCACAAACGCCTCAAGGCGTTGCCCCATGAGCTGTCCGGCGGCCAGCGCCAGCGGGTGATGATCGCCATGGCCTTGGCCAACGAGCCTGAGCTGTTGATTGCAGACGAGCCGACCACCGCCCTCGACGTCACCGTACAGTTGAAGATTCTGGAATTGCTCAAGGAGCTGCAGGCGCGGCTGGGCATGGCGCTGTTGCTGATCAGCCACGACCTCAACCTGGTACGGCGTATCGCTCACCGCGTTTGCGTGATGCAGCAAGGTTGCATCGTGGAACAGGCCGATTGCGAGACGCTGTTCCAGTCGCCCCAGCATCCCTACACCCAGGAATTGCTCGCGGCGGAGCCCAGTGGCGGTCCGGCCAACAACACGGTCGGCCCACCGCTGCTGGAAGTGGACGACCTGAAAGTCTGGTTTCCGATCAAAAAAGGCTTTTTGCGCAACACCGTGGATTACGTCAAGGCCGTGGACGGCATCAACTTCAGCCTGCCCCAGGGGCAAACCCTGGGCATCGTGGGTGAAAGTGGCTCGGGCAAATCCACCCTGGGCCTGGCGATTTTGCGCCTGATCGGCAGCCAGGGCGGGATTCGCTTCGAAGGCCAGCAACTGGACCGCCTCAGTCAACAGCAGGTGCGCCCGTTGCGCCGGGAAATGCAGGTGGTGTTCCAAGACCCGTTCGGCAGCCTGAGCCCGCGCATGTGCGTCAGCGAGATCGTTGGCGAAGGCCTGCGCATCCACAAGATGGGCACGCCCGCCGAGCAGGAAGCGGCGATTATCGCGGCGCTCAAGGAAGTGGGCCTGGACCCCGAATCCCGGCATCGCTACCCCCATGAATTCTCCGGTGGCCAGCGCCAACGCATCGCCATTGCCCGAGCGCTGGTGCTCAAGCCGCGCCTGATCCTGCTGGACGAACCCACCTCGGCCCTGGACCGCACGGTACAACGCCAGGTGGTAGAGTTGCTGCGCGGCTTGCAGGCCAAGTACAACCTGACCTACCTGTTTATCAGCCATGACCTGGCGGTGGTGAAGGCACTGAGTCACCAATTGATGGTGGTCAAGCAAGGCCAGGTGGTGGAGCAAGGCGACGCCCGGGCTATTTTTGCCGACCCGCAGCATGCCTATACCCGGCAGTTGCTCAAGGCGGCTTTTCTGGTACCGGCCTGACGTAACGCGGATGCAAATGCAGGAGTACTAACGCTATGTCGCCGAGCCCTATCGCCCGCCCCGCAGACACGCCGCGCTTCTGGCGCGACGAACGCCTGCCGTTCATCGAAGCGCGCACCATCGCCGACGGGCGCAAGGTCACCTACATCCGGCACGCCCACGAGCATTTTTCCATCGGCGCGATCACCACCGGCTGCAGCTATTACCACTACGGCGCGCACACCTTCGACATCAGCGCCGGCACCGTGGTGCTGATGAACCCCGGCGATGTGCATGCATGCAACCCCATCCATGACCAGCCCTGGTCCTACCACATGCTGTACCTCGACACGCCTTGGCTGACCGACCTGCAATACCAGTTGGGGTTCAGTACCGACCAGGGCTACCGGCCCTTCGACACGCCCCATACCCGCGACACCGCGCTGTACCACGGCTTGCTAGACCTGTACCGCACACTGGTGGATGAACAGGCCGAGTTGCTGCAAAAACAGAGCGCGCTGGTGAGTTACTTCACCGAGGTACAACAGCGCCTGAACCCTTCGTTGGCGCCGGTGCGCGAGGTCAATCACAAACTGGAACGCGCCGCCGACTACATCCGCGCCCACTGCACACAAGCCTTGAAACTCGAAGACATCTGCCAGGCCGCCGACTTGTCGCCGTCTTACCTGATCCGCGCGTTCAAACAGTATTACGGCTTGACGCCCCACGCCTACATGGTCAACCGACGCATCCAGTTCGCTCGCAGCCAACTGCGCAATGGCGCACTGATTGCCGACGTCGCCCTGGCCGCGGGCTTTGCCGACCAGGCGCATTTCCAGCGCACCTTCAAACAACACTTCGCGGCCACGCCGGGGCAATACCGCGAGAACCTCAAGCCATCAGCAAATAACCCACACTGGCCACCAGCAACGCGGCCATTGAGCGGTTGAACAGGCGCACACCTTTGGGGTTGTTCAAGTAGCGGCGCAAAAACGTCCCCGCATACGCCCAGCACGCCACCGACAGGTAGCAGATCACCAGGTAAAGCGCGGCAAACAACCACACCTGCGCCGCATCGCCATCGGCCACAAACAAGCCCATGCCTGCCACACACGCCAGCCAGGCTTTCGGGTTGAGCCACTGCATGATCGCGCCGTACAGCATCGACGGCGCGGTCTGTGCACCATCAGCGTCCAACCGGCCATCATCCACCGCCAGCTTCCAGGCCATATACAACAAGAACGCGACTCCGCCCCAACGGATCAATCGGATCAGGATCGGCCAGCGCACCAGCACTTCATGCAGCCCCAGGCCAATCAGTACCAACAACAAGGTGAAACCTACGGCGGCGCCCAACACATGTTTCTGGCTGGCGACAAAACCGAAACGCGCGCCGGCACTTAAAGCAACCACATTAACGGGGCCCGGGGTGATGGACGTGGCCAGGGCAAAAGCGGCCATGGAGAGAATCAAACTCATTACAGTTCCTTGTGTGATGCCAACGATATTGAGATCACGGTAACGCGCACAAAGACGGGAGGTATTGAAGAAAATGCCCCTTTGTCTTTCAGAATGGGGGCTGTTCATTTGCACACCACCGGACCTGCTCTACCGGTAACCACGATGCGAAGCGAGCCGCTCTTGATCTTGCTCTGCTTTTGATCTTAGGCGCCCCGTCAAACCACGCTGGCCGGAATTCGACAGGGATTTGGGGGGTAAACCGGCAGGGATGCCGGTTTAGCCGCCCCGCGCCATGGATGGCGCGTGGCGGCGGCCCCCCAAATCACTGGCGGATTACGGGCACACCGAGCCTAAGCGAGGTGCCGAGTGGTGGGGCAAGAGCGTTTTGCTTACTTTTGCGCTTTTCAAAAGTGAGCCGCCGTCAGGGCGGAACCCTAAGTGGCCGTTACCGCAGGAATGGATATGCACCCGGTACAACTGCATCGCCTGTCTGGCCGCCTTCGCGAGCAAGCCCGCTCCCACAGTTGGGTCGCGGGGGGTCAGGTAGGTAGGCGTCTGCTGGCAGGCCGCCATCGCAGGTCAAGCCACAGTTTGATTGCGGGGCACCAACGTTGAACCTCCCGCTTGAGCCTTCAGGGCCAGAGGCCTTACGGTGCCAAAGGAGCAACGTTTCTCTATGATGTGGCCTTTGACTGAACATCCCTGGAACCGCCCATGCCCACCCTCACCTTGCGCAACGCCCTGCCCACCGACGCCGCACGCTGCTTTGAAATCGAAACCACCGCCTACGAGGGCGACGAAGCCGCAACGCTTGAAAAGATCACCACGCGCATCGCGCAGTACCCCGAGGGCTTTTTGATCCTGGAGGAAGATGGCGCAGTGGTGGGTTTCATCAACTCAGGGTGCGCCCATGAGGTGGTGATGTCGGACGAGGCCTTCAAGGAGTTGGTGGGCCATGTGGCCGAGGCGCCGAATGTGGTGATCATGTCGGTGGTGGTCGACCCGGCCCATCAAGGCAAGGGGTATGCGAAAAGGCTGATGACCGAGTTCGTGCAACGCATGCAAGCGATGGGCAAGCGCACCCTCCACCTGATGTGCAAGGAGCAGCATGTGCCGTTGTACAGAGCAATGGGCTACACCTATGTGCGCCCTTCGCCGTCGGATCATGGGGGTATGGCGTGGCATGAGATGGTGAGAATGCTTTGATGCAAGCCGTTACACGAGTGATTGCAAAAGTGTTTCCAAGCGTGAAGCCGCCAAAAAACCTGCAACGACCCAGTGTGTTTCAGTGAGTGAAAACCTGGCACTGCGCTGCCCTATCTGACAGCCAGCCTGACTTTTCGGCGCGTGGGCCGGACTGCACCTATAGCCTTTTCACTCACTCGAAAACCCACGCCCGATGCGGTTTTACGTTGTTACACCCAGCCAAAACAGACCTCGTTGAGCGCCTGCCCCTGGCGCTGTAGCCTGCGAAACGCCCTGTCAGGATCCCTTCCTGGCAGGGTCAACTTCCTAGTGATCATAGAGGTGCAATCATGTCTTCAATCAGTGACTCCATCCCATTCGTACCCGCGTACCAGCCCGCTGGCAAACACCCTATCGATAACGATGTACCCAGGACAAACCCTCTGGACAAACAGGCGGGAGAAGATGCCGAAGTGTCCAATGGCAAGGGCGGCTGGAAGAGCATTGGCAATGCGACGCGCGACCACGCCAACCGCACTCGGTTGGATCGCAACTTCTTGCCTTCGGACAAAAAGATCGTCGATGACTCCAAGGTCAATACCCATATCCAATATCACGGCAGCGGCACCCTGCCCGCCTTCTCAACTTCGGATTACAAGGCCTTAGACGACTCCCCGTCCAATACCCATCGTGAACCGATCGACTTCGAAATAAAACCTGACGGCATCGGCGGTTGGACCAAGGCGTGACAACTCCTCTGCTTTTGACCTAAGCCGCCGTAGTACCCAGGGCTTTGCCGAACACCCCATACCCATTAGCTTCAACTGGTATGGTGGGCGGCTGTTCCGCTATGGGACAGCCGCCGAACCATCTACCAACTGCCGGAAGCCCCCCCGCCACCGCTGGAACCGCCACCGCCCGACGAACTGCTGCTGGAGCTGGAGCCGCTGGAACCTGAACTGGACCCGCCACCGGAGCCAGAACCTTCGCCGACCTTGCCAAAGATAATCAGCGCAACAAACGATGCGATAGGAAACGCCAGCAACCAGGCGTCGCGATCACCGTCCATCACCCGCCCCGCCACCCCATACACGGCCATCACCGCCAGCAGCTGTACGGCAAAACCTGCGCGGCTGGTGCGCCAGGTCTCCCTCATGATCAGCAGCAGCACCAGGTACAAGCCCAGTACCACCAAGACGCCCAATGGCCACAGCAGCCAATGGATGAAACTGACGTCCACGTACTGGTTTGCCACCACCAACCCGAGGATATAAGCCAGCAGCCCGATCACGCCGTAAAACAGCGTACGTACCTGCCACAACGCGCCGAATATCGCGCCGCCAATCAACAACGTCAGCGGCACTACAAACAGAAACATCGGCCAATCCCGACCACCTGCCAGCAGCGCCAACAACAGCGTGGCCGCTACTGCGATGATCAAGGCCCTGCGCCAGTGCAACTTACCGGCAGCGATCAGTACACCGGTGAGCGCCCCCAGGAAAAACGCCGCCAATATCGCGATAAATTGGGGGTTGAGCCCCGGCCCGGCCCTTTCAGGCAAGTCGCCGCCGTCCACCAAGACGACCAGCGCGTTCACGCCTTGCTCGATGCCTGCGGCAAAGTCACCCGTCCGAAACGCCGGCGTGATCTGTTCTTCAATGATGCGATGGGCCAGCAGGTCGGTGACAATGCCTTCCAGGCCGTAGCCCACTTCGATGCGCACCTTGCGGTCGTTCTTGGCCACCACCAGCAGGATGCCGTCGTTGACGTCGTGGCGTCCCAGTTTCCAGGCGCGAAACAGTTGGTTGGCGTAGCTTTCGAGATCGGCGCTGCCGGTGGTCGGCACCAGCAATACAGCAACCTGCGCGCCTTTGCGTTGTTCAAGGTCGGCGAGTTGTTGCTTGAGGCGCTCGGCGGTGCCCGAGTCGAGAGTGTTGGTCAGGTCAATGACCCGTTGATCAAGGGCAACCCCAATGGGCGAGGTGTCCGCATGCGCGGCGATCAACAGGCTGGAAAATACCAGGGCCAGTAGGCTGAACACCGATTGCCGCACAAGTACGATCATGTATGGTTACCTGAAGTCTCTCCCTGAAGGCGCCGACTTTACCTTATCTGCACGCAAACGCGTGACCCAGGGCCTGCGACTATCTAAACTGCCGACAAGCTGCATAGCAATTAGCCATCTACGGGACCCCCATGGACCTACGTCACCGAAACCATGTACATGTGATGGGCAACGGTCCCTCGACGCTGGTGTTTTCCCACGGCTTTGGTTGCAACCAGGCCATGTGGAATGCTCTGGCACCGCACTTTCTCGAACGCTTTCGCGTGGTGCTGTATGACCTGGTCGGCGCCGGCCTGTCGGACTTGAGTGCGTTCGACAAAGCCAAATACAGCCGCCTGGATGGCTACGCCCATGACCTGAACGAGATTATCCACGCCTACGCCCAAGGCCCGGTGATTCTGGTGGGTCACTCGGTCAGCGCGATGATCGGCACCCTCGCCGACCGTTTCATCCCGGGCCGCATTGCCGCGCACGTGATGATTGGCCCATCGCCGCGCTATATCGACACCGATGAGTATGTCGGCGGTTTCCAGCACCGCGACATCGACGACCTGCTCGACACCCTCGACAGCAACTACCTGGGCTGGTCCAGCGCCATGGCCCCGGTGATCATGGGCGCGCCGACGCAGCCGCACCTGAGCGAGGCGCTCACCGAGAGTTTCTGCCGCACGGAGCCGGACATCGCCAAGCAGTTCGCCCGCGTGACCTTTCTGTCGGATAACCGCCAGGATGTGTTCGGCCTGACTACCCCGGTGCTGATCCTGCAATCGACCGAAGACCTGATCGCTCCCGTGGCCGTGGGTGAATACCTGCACGCCGTATTACCTAACAGCACTTATTGCCTGGTCGAGAATGTCGGCCATTGCCCACACATGAGCGCCCCCCAGGCGTGCGCAACAGCGATGGACCGCTTCCTCGCCCCTTGGGCGGCTGCCGATGCCCGCTGATTCACTGTTTGACAGCGCGGCCTGCGCGCTGGCGGTGACGCAGGAAGATGGCACGATCCTGCACGTCAACCCGCGCTTGTGCGATTGGCTGGGCTTTACCGCCGCCCAACTGCTGGGCCGGCGTTTCCAGGACCTGCTGGCCATGGGCGGGCGGATTTTCTACCAGACGCACCTGGCACCGATGCTGCGCATGCACGGCAGCGTCACCGAGGTGAAGCTCGACATCCGCCATTGCGACGGGCACAAGGTCACCGTATTGCTCAATGCCACCCGGCGCCAGCAGCCCGACGGCGTGATGTACGACCTGGCGCTGTTCGGCACCACCGACCGTGACAAGTACGAGCGCGAACTGCTCAATGCCCACAAGCAGGCGGAAGCCCTGCTGCAGGAAAAAACGGCTACGGAACTGGCCCTGCAACAGGCCCAGGCCGAACTGAGCGAGGCCTATGCCATTGCCCAGCGCCGGGCGTTGTTTGCCGAACAGATGGTGGCGATTGTCAGCCATGACCTGAAAAACCCTCTCACGGCGATCCGCATGGCGTCCGACTTTCTCCAGCGTGGCGAGCGCACGGCCAAGGAGCGCCAGTTGTTGGGGCACATCGGCCAGTCGTCCGAACGCGCCCACCGCATGATCGCCGACCTGCTGGACTTCACCCAGGCCCGGGTCGGCCAGGGCATTATCATCAAGCCGCAACCGCTGGACCTGCACAGCGTTATTCATCGCAGCGTCGACGAACTGCGAGTGGCCTTCCCCAAGGCCACGCTGGTGCATCACGCCGAGGGCCAGGGCGACGCCTGCCTGGACGCCGACCGCGTGCAACAGATGATCGGTAACCTGGTGGCCAACAGCGTGGCCTATGGCGACTTGCTGCAGCCGATCACCATCACCTCGCGCCTGGGCGACAACACCTGCGAGGTTGCGGTGCACAACCACGGCCCCGCGATACCCCAAGCCTTGCTGGCCGGGTTGTTCGAACCCATGACCCGTGGCACCGACCAGGGCAGCGACGTGCGCAGCGTGGGCCTGGGCCTGTATATCGTGCGTGAACTGGCCAGGGTGCATGGCGGCGATGTGGCGGTGAGTTCCTGTGCGAGTGCCGGCACCACGTTTACGGTGAAGTTCTAGTACAGGTACGCGGTGCCCTGCATGATCGGCTCGACACGGCCGGTCAATATCACCCCGCCCTGCCCGTCCCATTGCACCGTGACCGCACCACCATCGCATTCGACTTCCACACACTCATCAAGCAGCCCGCGCCGGATGCCGTTGACCACCGCCGCGCAACAGCAGGAACCGGACCCCTGCGGCACACCGCCGCCACGCTCCCAGATACGCAGGCGGATATGGCTGCGGTCCAGCACTTGCACGAAATGCACATTGGTCCTGACCGGAAACAGCGGGTGAACTTCCAGCGTCGGGCCCATGGCCTCAATATCGAGCGCCGTCACATCCTCCACAAAAAACGTGCAATGCGGGTTGCCCATGCTGCACGCCGCCGGCTGGCCGTCGATAGGCAACACACAGGTGTCCATCGCCCTGTCCAGGGGCACCGACGCCCAGTCCAAGGAGGGTGGGCCCATGTCCACCGACACCCGCTGCCCATCAGCACGTGTGCATCTCAGCAAGCCACGGTCGCTGCGCAGCACGATGGTGTCAGTGCCAGCCTCATGCATCAGGCGATCAGCCACGCCACGCGTCGCGCTGCCGCAGGTGTGCAGGCGTGTCCCGTCCGGGTTCCAGAACTGAACGCGCGCGGCGGCCTCCTCACAGTCGAGCACCACCGCCAGTTGATTGAAACCGATGCCGAAGCGGCGGTTACCCAGGTAGCGGGCAATCTGCGCAGTAATGGGGTTATCCTCGCCACGGCGGTCGACGATGATGAAGTCGTCGCCGTGGGCGTGCATCTTCACGAACGGCAGGGTCATGGGCGCTCCTGTGAGTGAAATGAGCCGAGCGGTTCTAATA
Source organism: Pseudomonas sp. FJ2-5-13 (assembly GCF_029201605.1). Lineage (NCBI taxonomy): Bacteria > Pseudomonadati > Pseudomonadota > Gammaproteobacteria > Pseudomonadales > Pseudomonadaceae > Pseudomonas > Pseudomonas sp. FJ2-5-13. The sequence continues at coordinate 2,458,370 of NZ_CP104045.1, read as the reverse complement.
CCACTGTAGGAGCGAGCTTGCTCGCGAAAAACTCACAGGCGCCGCGTTTATTCAGGGAGTAGGCGTTATTGTTGGCGTTTTTCGCGAGCAAGCTCGCTCCTACAGGGGGTTGATGGTCATGCTTATTGTATTCAGCGGCTTGCCCGGCAGTGGCAAGACCACGATTGCCAGGGAGCTGGCGCGACAGGTGGGCGCGGTTTACCTGCGTATCGATGTGATCGAGCAGGCGCTGCGCGAGGCTGGGGTGTTGGCGGGGGATGTGGGGGCCAGTGGCTACGCTGTGGCGAATGCGCTGGCGCTGAGTAACCTGCGCCTGGGGCAGCGGGTGATCGCCGATTGTGTGAACCCGGTGAAGGAAAGCCGTGATGCCTGGCAAGCGGTGGCGACAGCCGCCGGCGTGGCGCTGATCAATATCGAAGTGGTGTGTTCCGATCAGCAGGCGCATCGGCGTCGAGTCGAAGGTCGTGTGGGCGATATCCCGGGGCTGGTGCCGCCGACCTGGGAATCGGTGCAGGTGCATGAGTATGAACCCTGGGAAGCGCCGCCGTTCAGGCTGGATACGGCGCAGTTGACGCCGGCAGAGGCTGTCGCGGCAGCCCTGCTCCATATAGGCTAAAACCCACCTGTGGCGAGGGAGCTTGCTCCCTCACCACACTCTTTAGAAGTTACCGCGCAGTGCCTCAAGCCCGCCTTCGTAGACACCGGTAAACAACTCCTCTACCTGCGCATCAGTGGTACCCGCTGCCGGCGTGAACACCCCGGACCAGGTCACTTTCGCCGAGGTGTCCGTCAACGCTTCAACCTGCAAGGTCGACAGGTAAGCACTCACCGGAAACGGCGACGCTTCAATGGTGTAGCTGTAGGTGCGCGCCACGTTGTCGAAAGTCTGCAAGCGCTCGACAATCGTGCCGCCGTCAGCGGCGGTCAGGTGACGCACACGGCCACCCTCGCTCGGCTCGCTCTTGGCAATAAAAGGCAGCCAGTCGGGCAGGCTGTTGAAGCCGCCAATCAGTTGCCAGACCTGGTCGGCCGACACCGCTATTTCAATCACAGAAGACGCTGTTGCCACGATCAATACTCCAGTCAGGAAAAATCAGATTGCCATGCTGTCGACAACGCCACCGTCGACTCGCAGCGCGGCACCGGTTGTCGCCGAAGACAGCGGTGAAGCAATGTACGCCACCAGGTTCGCCACTTCATCCACATTGGCCGCACGCTGGATGATCGAGGTGGGCCGCGCGTGGCGTACAAACACATCCGCTTCTTCTCGGGCACTGCGCCCGGATTCGGCCGTGGCGTCCTTGAGCATGTGTTCCAGGCCATCGGTAAAGGTCGGCCCCGGCAAGATCGCATTCACCGTCACCCCGGTCCCCGCCAGGCGCTTGGCCAGGCCGTGGGACACCGCCAGGTTGGCGCTTTTGGTCACCCCGTAATTGATCATGTCGGCCGGCGTCGCCACACCGGACTCCGACGACACGAAGATCACCCGGCCCCAGCCTTGCTCAACCATACCCGGCACATAATGGCGCGCCAGGCGCACACCGGAGATCACATTGACCTCATAGAAGCGCGCCCACTCACTGTCCGGCGCGTCGAAGAAATCCACCGCATCGAAGATGCCCAGGTTGTTGACCAGAATGTCGGCGCGGGGTTCGGCGGCGAAGAGTTTCTGTGCGCCTTCAACGGTGCCGAGGTCGGCCACCACACCACGCAGTTGGGCAGCCGGAACCGCTTGGCGAATGCTGGCCAAGGCGTCGTCCACCTTGCCTGCATCCCGCCCGATCACCACCACCGTGGCACCCGATTGCGCCAGGGCCTGGCTGATGCCCAGGCCGATACCAGCGGTGCTGCCGCTGACAATAGCCACTTTGCCACTTACATCAATTTTCATGCTCAAGCTCCTTAACGTGAGAGAGGCAAAGGTGCACGATCCGAGATCAAGCGGGCCTCGCGCAACGCCTGCCAGAAGGCGGCTGGAATCTGTTCAGACAACGCCGCAACGTCTTCGGCAATCCGCCCCGGACGACTGGCACCGGGAATCACCGCCGCCACCGCCGGATGGGCCAGTGAGAACTGTAGCGCAGCGGCCTTGATACTGACGCCAAACGCCTGGGCAATCGCCTTGATCTGCTCGACCTTGGCAATGATCGCCGGGCTGGCTTGCTGGTATTCAAAGTGCGCACCGCCAGCGAGGATGCCGGAGCTGTACGGGCCACCGACGACGATCTCGACCTGCTGGGCGTGGGCCGCGTCCATCAGGCGCTGCAAAGCGCGGTCGTGGTCCAGCAGCGTATAGCGCCCCGCCAGCAGAAAGCCGTCGGGCTGGGCTTCGGCCAGGTCCAGGGTCAACTCGCAAGGTTCGACGCGGTTGACGCCAAGGCCCCAGGCCTTGATCACCCCTTGCTCGCGCAAACGGGTGAGTACTTTGAAGGCGCCAGTGCGGGCCTGGTTGAAGTATTCCAGCCATTGGTCGCCGTAAAAATCCTGGGCAATGTCGTGAACCCACACGATGTCCAGGCGATCGGTTTGCAGGCGTGTCAGGCTGTCTTCAATGGAACGCAGGGTGGCGTCGGCGCTGTAGTCATTGAGTATTTTATTGCGGCGGCCGTGTTCGAATACGCCGCTTTTTTCGCCAAGGTCACGGACGGTTTCTTCGACTTCATCGAGAATCACGCGGCCGACCTTGGTGCTGAGCACGTAGTCGTCGCGGTGGTAGTTGGACAGCGCCTGGCCCAAGCGCATTTCCGACAGGCCCGAGCCGTAGAACGGCGCGGTATCGAAGTAACGCACGCCCTGGCTCCAGGCGGCCTCGACGGTGGCCTGGGCTTCTTCTTCGGGGATGGCGCGAAACATATTGCCCAAGGGGGCGGTGCCAAAGCCCAGTACGCCGGGCAGTGTGTCTTTCAAGCTCATGGTGGATCCTCAATCGGTGCGAGGTCGCGGTGACCGTTGAGCAGATGCTAGATTGCGCTGATCAGACCGTCCAAGACATACTGCGACCAACTTGAGTCCTTGCAGGTCTTACATGATTGATCTACGCCAGTTGCGCTACTTCGAAGTGGTGGCTGAAGAAGAACACGTTGGCCGCGCCGCCGAGCGCTTGCACATTTCTCAATCGCCCCTGAGCCGGCAGATCGCCCAGCTCGAGGAGCGCCTGGGCCTGACCCTCTTCGAACGCAGCCAGCAGCGCATCCGCCTGACCCGCGACGGCCAGACCTTCCTGGCCGAGACCAAGGCATTGCTGACCCACGCCAACCGCCTGGAGTCACTGGGCAAGCGCCTGGGCCGTGGGGAAGAAGGCGGTTTGTGCATCGGTTATATCGAGAACGCCATGCACGCCGGCGTCTTGCCCAACGCCTTGCGCATACTGCGCGACGACCGGCCCGCCGTGCATATCAAGCTGTATAACCTGCCCTCCCTGGAACAACTCGAAGGTTTGCGCCAACGCAGCCTGGACATCGCTCTGGTGAGCGAACCACCCGCCGCCGACGACCCGGACCTGAGCGCCTGGCAAGTCCTCGACGACCCGATGCTGCTGGCCCTGCCCGAACAGCATCCGCTGGCTCGACACCGCGAACTGTTGCCCGAACACCTGGCTGACCAACAATGGATCGGCGTGCAGCGCAAACCTGGCGCCCACCCGGCTGACGATTTCGTCGCCGCCTGCATCCGCGCCGGTTTCACCCCGCAGATCCCCATGGAGGCCAGCGAGCCCTTTACCGCATTGGGCCTGGTGGCGTCCGGGCTGGGGGTGGCGATGGTGCAAAAAGGCCTGAGCCGCAACGCACCGCCTGGCGTGGTGTTGCGCGCGCTGCCGTGGCTGGCCTACACCACCCCCCTGTGGGCGGCCTGGCATCGCGTCAACTTGAGGCCATTAGTGGAAACCTTTCGCAAAGTGCTGACCGAACCTGAGGCTATCTGACTGACGCCCTGCAGTTTGAGTGTGGGAGCGGGCTTGCTCGCGAAGGCGTCGGTTCACCAACATTGAGGGTGACTGACCCACCGCTTTCGCGGGCAAGCCCGCTCCCACAGGGGATCTGTGCCGGGTGATGATTTTGTGGGCAATGCAGAACCCGTGTGGGAGCTGGCTTGCCTGCGATGGCGGTGGTTCAGTTGAAGATCAGTGACTGACCCACCGCTTTCGCGGGCAAGCCCGCTCCCACAGGGGATCTGTGCCGGGCGCTGATTTTGTGTGCAATGCAGAACCCGTGTGGGAGCTGGCTTGCCTGCGATGGCGGTGGTTCAGTTGAAGATCAGTGACTGACCCACCGCTTTCGCGGGCAAGCCCGCTCCCACAGGGGATCTGTGCCGGGCGCTGATTTTGTGTGCAATGCAGAACCCGTGTGGGAGCTGGCTTGCCTGCGATAGCGGTGGTTCAGTTGAAGATCAGTGACTGACACACCGCCTTCGCGAGCAAGCCCGCTCCCACAGGGGATCTGTGCCGGGCGCTGATTTTGTGGGCAATGCAGAACCCGTGTGGGAGCTGGCTTGCCTGCGATAGCGGTGGTTCAGTTGAAGATTCAGGCAAGCCCGCTCCCACATTGGATCTCAGAGCACTTCGCGCAACCGATACCACAACATCCCCAACGCCAGCAGTGGCGAACGCAGCGCCTTGCCACCCGGAAAGGTCATATGTGGCACCTGGCTGAAGATATCCAGACCCTGGCTTGCACCCGCATGTATCCCCTCAGCCAGCAACCGTGCGCACCAGTGCGTCACGTTCAAGCCATGGCCGGAGTAGCCTTGGGCATAGAACACATTCGGGTACTGCTTGAGCCGCCCGACCTGGGGAAAACGGTTGGCGGTGATGCCGATCTTGCCGCCCCACTGGAACTCGATGGCGGTGTTGGCCAACTGCGGGAACACCTTGAGCATTTTCGGGCGCATGTACGCGGCGATGTCCTGAGGGTCCCGCCCCGAGTAATGGCAGGCACCGCCGAACAACAGGCGCCGGTCGGCGGTCAGCCGATAGTAATCCAGGCCGACTTTCTGGTCGCACAGCGCCAGGTTCTGTGGAATCAACTGCTGGGCCACAGGCTCAGGCAGTGGCTCGGTGGCGATGATGTAGCTGCCCGCCGGCAGTACCTTGCCGCTCAAGCGCGGCTCCAGCTCTTCAAGATGGGCATTGCATGCCAACACCAGGTTGGCTGCGCGCACGCTGCCGCCCGCGCAGCGCACCTGCACGGTATCGCCGTGGATCAACTCCAGCACCGGGCTGTGCTCAAAGATACGCACCCCAAGGGCCTCGGCCGCCTGCGCTTCACCCAGCACCAGGTTGAGCGGGTGCAGATGCCCGGAACCCATGTCGACCAGGCCGCCAGCATACACCGTTGAACCCACTACTTGCGCCATGTCGTGCGGGCCGACCAGTCGCGTTTCAGGGGCATACCCCATGGCTGCCAGGTGCGCCTGTTCACCCTTGAACGCCGCGAACTGCGCCGGGGTATTGGCCAGTTCGCAGAAGCCCCAGCGCAGGTCGCAGTCGATACCGTGCTCGGCAATGCGCTGACCCACCAGGGCCACCGAGTCGATACCGGCCCGCTCCATATAGCGCACGCCCTCCTCGCCCACGTATTTGGCAAACCCGGAGACGTCATGGCCGATGCCGCGGATCAATTGCCCGCCGTTGCGCCCGCTGGCGCCCCAGCCAATGCGGCGCGCCTCCAGCAGCACCACCGAGAGCCCGCGCTGGGCCAGTTCGATGGCGGTGTTGACCCCGGTAAAACCACCACCGATCACACACACATCGGCGCTCAGGTCTGCCTCAAGTACGGGCCGCTGCGCCATGGCATTCGCCGAAGCGCGGTAATAGGACGGGGCATGTTCGTTGGACGGCATCATCGGTTGGACTTCACTTTACTCCAGGCGCGGGTCATCACGCGCATGGTGGCCGGCGTGGGCGTGGTGGAAATATAGAGTTTGTCGAGAACCTCCTGGGGCGGATACACCTCAGGGTTGTTCACCAGTTCCGGGGCCATGAACGGCTTGGCGGCCGGGTTGGCGTTGGCATAGCCCACCGAAGCGCTGACCTTGGCAATCACCTCAGGCTCCAGCAGGTAGTTGATGAACGCATGAGCTTCTTTAGGGTTGCTCGCGTCGGCCGGAACCGCCAGCAGGTCGAACCACAGGTTGGCGCCTTCCTTGGGGATCGAATACGCAATGTTCACCCCGTTCTTGGCTTCCTTGGCGCGGTTGGCGGCCTGGAACACATCGCCGGAATAACCGAAGGCCACACAGATATTGCCGTTGGCCAGGTCCGAGATGTACTTGGAGGAGTGGAAGTAAGTGATATACGGCCGCAGCGTCAGCAGCTTGGCTTCGGCCTGCTTGTAGTCCTCGGCGTTCTCGCTGCGTGGGTCCTTGCCCATGTAGTTGAGGATCGCCGGGAACAACTCATCCGCCGAATCGAGGAAAGCCACGCCGCATTCATGCAGCTTCTTGATATTTTCCGGTTCGAACAGCACGGCCCACGAATCGATGCGGTCGATACCCAGCACTTGCTTGACCTTGTCGACGTTGTAGCCAATGCCATTGGTGCCCCACAGGTACGGCACCGAGTGCGTATTACCGGGGTCGTTCTGTTCCAGTAACTTGAGCAGCTTGGGGTCCAGGTTCTTGAAGTTGGGCAACTGCGCGCGGTCGAGCTTGAGGAACGCACCGGCCTTCACCTGGCGCGCCAGGAAGTGGTTGGACGGCACCACCACATCATACCCGGTGCGCCCGGCCAGCAACTTGCCCTCCAGGGTTTCGTTGGAGTCGAACACATCGTAGACCACCTTGATACCGGTCTTGGCCTGGAAGTCCGCCAAGGTGGTCTCGCCAATGTAATCGGTCCAGTTGTAGACACTCACCGTCGGTGCCGCCTGGCCGGCACTGCTGAACACAGCGGCCAGGGCCAGTGGGAGAAGCTTGTTCACAAGACGCATATCGTCACCCCTTTTATGCTTGTTTTTAGACGCTCAACAGCAGGAACTCACGCTCCCAGGAACTGATCACCCGCTTGAAATTCTCATGTTCGGCGCGCTTGACCGCCACATAGCCGCGCACGAATTTCTCGCCCAGGTACTGCTTGACCGTGTCGCAATCCTCCATGCGCGCCAGCGCATCTTCAAGGGTGAACGGCAAGCGCAGGTTGCGGCGCTCATAGGCGCGACCTTCCACCGGAGCACTGGGTTCGATGTGCTCGATCATCCCCAGATAACCACACAACAGGCTCGCGGCAATCGCCAGGTACGGGTTGGCATCAGCCCCCGGCAGACGGTTTTCCACGCGCATCGCCTCCGGGCTGGAAGTGGGCACACGCAGGCCGACGGTGCGGTTCTCTTCGCCCCATTCGACGTTGACCGGCGCCGAGGTGTCCGGCAGGAAGCGGCGGAACGAGTTCACATTGGGCGCGAACATCGGCAACAGCTTGGGGATGTACTTCTGCAAGCCGCCGATGTGATGCAGAAATAACGGGCTCATGTTGCCGTCAGCATCGACGAACACCGGCTTGCCGGTGGCAATCTCCACCACGCTCTGGTGCAAATGCATGGCACTGCCCGGCTCATCGGCCACCGGCTTGGCCATGAAGGTGGCGGCGACGTTGTGCTTGAGGGCGGCCTCGCGCAAGGTGCGCTTGAACACCGTGATCTGGTCGGCCAGATCCAGCGCGTCGCCATGACGGAAGTTGATTTCCATCTGCGCCGGGCCGTCTTCATGGATCAGCGTATCGAGGTCCAGGCCCTGGGCTTCGCACCAGTCATAGACGTCTTCGAACAGCGGGTCGAATTCGTTGGCCGCGTCAATGGAGAACGACTGGCGGCCGGTTTCGGCACGGCCGGAACGGCCAATCGGGGTTTTCAACGGCAGGTCCGGGTCTTCGCAGCGCTGGGTGAGGTAGAACTCCATTTCCGGCGCCACGATCGGCTGCCAGCCTTGGTCGGTGTAGAGCTGCAGGACTTTCTTCAACACATTGCGCGGTGACAGCTCGATGGGGTTGCCCTGCTTGTCGAAGGTGTCGTGGATCACGATGGCCGTGGGTTCGATGGCCCACGGCACTACGTAAGTGGCGTTGGCTGCCGGGCGGCAGATCATGTCGATATCGGCCGGGTCCAGCAGGTCGTAATAGATATCGTCGTCGACGAAGTCCCCGGTTACCGTTTGCAGCAACACACTTTCCGGCAGGCGCATGCCTCGCTCATGCAGGAACTTATTGGTGGGCGCAATCTTGCCGCGTGCGATGCCAGTCAAGTCACTGATCACGCATTCGACTTCGGTAATCTTGTGTTCTTTCAGCCAAATGGAGAGCTGATCGAAGGGGGCGTTCATAAGGACCTCGTCTTGGGTGGGATGCGACGCTGGCTTGTACTCCCAGCGCATTGAGGTCTATCTTGGGCCAGCCGTGAAACGGCATCTATCCACTTTGCACGCGGCACAACGCACCAATAGAGTGCGCACGGATCACCCATGACACAGGCAACCGCTTTGCGCGTACAGGCCTTCGCCACCGGCGATGTGGCCACCCAATGCAGTGCGACACCCGGCTGGGTGCAGCAGTATCAGCAGATGTCCCCGGGGCATTTTGCCGGGCAGGTGCGCTACCTCGACCTGCAAGGGGTGCAGGTCTACGAAGAGTGCATGAACACCCGGGTGGAGCAGCATTTCAACGCACCTGCCGGCGCCCTGGCGTTCTGTTTCGACGCCAGTGACAACGCGCTGTACCTGCTCAATGGCGAGAGCCGCAACACCTGGATCACCCCGGTCAACTACCGCGAAGTCGCGGTGGTATTCGGCCCGCAGTTCGTTCAGCGCCAGGGCCTGGATATAGCCAAACTCGAAGGCTTGTTCATGGCGCCGCTGACCGGCCACCAGAACGCGCTGTTCACCCGTTGGCTCAGTGGCACGCTCACGCGCTTGTCGGCACTGACCGACCCCATCAGCCGCGATGCCCTCACCCAGCAACTGCTCGACGACTGCCTGTTTATCCTCGATAACGCCTGCGTGTGTCTGGACCGCAGTTCGCTACAAAAGCGCAGCGAAGAACGCCGCTTGATGGCGCGCATCGGCGAATGGGCGGCGGATGCACCGGACGAAACCGCCAACCTGTTGGAACTGGCGCAGATTGCGGGTGTGCCGTTGCGCCACTTGCAGCAAGGGTTCAAGACCTACACAGGGATGAGCCCGGCGCAGTGGTTAAGGTTGCGTCGGTTGAATGGAGCGCGGCGTGAGCTATTGAGTGGCGCGGATACCACCGTGGCCGAGGTGGCGATGAATTGGTCGTTTTGGCATTTGGGGCGGTTTTCCAACAGCTATCGGGCTTTGTTCCGGGAGCTGCCCAGCGAGACGCTGAAGCGCTTTGGTTGAAACGCTATGCCCTGTGGGAGCTGGCTTCTACACAACTTTCTGAGCTGTAGCAGCAGACGGTAACCACGATGCGAAGCGAGCCGCTCTTGATCTTGATCTCAGGCGCCCCGTTAAACCACGCTGGCCGGAATTCGACAGGGATTTGGGGGGTAAACCGGCAGGGATGCCGGTTTAGCCGCCCCGCGCCATGGATGGCGCGTGGCGGCGGCCCCCCAAATCACTGGCGGATTACGGGCACACCGAGCCTAAGCGAGGTGCCGAGTGGTGGGGCAAGAGCGTTTTGCTTACTTTTGCGCTGTTCAAAAGTGAGCCGCCGTCAGGGCGGAACCCTAGGTGGCCGTTACCGCAGCAATGGATATGTACACAATCCAACTGTGTTGACTGTCAGGCCGCCTTCGCGAGCAAGCCCGCTCCCACAGTTTTGACCGCGGGGTGTCAGGGAGATAGGTGTCGGCTGGCAGGCCGTCATCGCAGGCAAGCCAGCTCCCACATTCGATCAACGGTGAGGCAGAGCCCCTCTGCATAACTTGTAAAATCCCGCCGTTATGCCTAGCTTATGCGCCCCCCGCCCAGCGCTTTAAGGCCTTGCCCCATGGTTTTGCGTTTCCGCCCCATCGTCACCTCACGTTTCGCCCTCGGCCTGTTACTCAGTGGCGGCATCGGCAGCAGCCTGGCCGCCGAGATCGAGTTGCCGACGGTAAAGGTCCAGGGCCAGGATGAGTCTGGCTACCGCAGTGAAACCGCGTCGGTGGGTGGTTTTGATGAAGCGCCGCTGTTGGACACCCCCGCCTCGATCACCGTGATCAACGCCACGCTGATCAAGGACCAGCAGGCACGCCTGCTCAGCGAAGTGCTGCGCAACGATGCCTCGGTGGGCGACAGTTACGCGCCCATTGGCTATTACGAAAATTTTGTGGTGCGTGGCTTTTCGCTGAACGCGGCCAGCAGTTACAAGATCAATGGGCGCACGATCACGGGCGAGCAGAATGTCGCGCTGGAAAACAAGCAGCAAGTGGAAGTGCTCAAGGGCCTGGCCGGGTTGCAGAGCGGCATTTCCGAACCCAGCGGAGTGATCAACTACGTGACCAAGCGCCCCCAGGATGTGCGCTCGGTGACGGTGTCCACCGATGATCGTGGCAGTGGTTACATCGCCACCGATGTCGGCGGCTGGTTTGGCAGCGAGCAGCAGTTCGGCCTGCGCGCCAATGTCGCCCATGAAGACCTCAATTCCTATGTGGAACACGCCAACGGCCAGCGCGATTTCGTGTCCCTGGCCTTTGACTGGAACATCAGCCCCGACGCCGTGTTGCAACTGGATGCCGAATACCAGAACAAACAACAGCGCTCAGTACCCGGTTATCAACTGCTGGGCGGCACCGAAGTGCCCCACGGCGCTTCACCGAAGAAGCTGTTGGGGCACCAGACGGGCGGCAAGCAGGTCGGGATTGATTCGCTGAACCTCAACGGCAAGTTCGAGTACCGTTTCAGCGATCAATGGAAAGGCAGTGTCAGCGCGGCGCGTAGCAAGGTGGTGATTGATGACTACAGTTCGTTTGCCTACGGCTGCTTCTACGTGGCCGATTGCGGAACTGCAACCTTCAGCCCAACGGGTGACTACGACGTCTACGACTACCGCAGCCCCGATGACACTCGTCGCGACGACGAGGTACAGGCAGCCCTGACCAGCTTGTTCAACACCGGCAGCTTGGGCCATGAACTGACCTTTGGTACCAGCGCCTTTCGCCGGGTGATCGACAAACGTGACTCAGTCAACGAGCGAATCGGCAGCAGCAATATCAATCAGGATGCGCCGAGCTTTCCACCTACTAGCGAGCCGCTTAAAGACAGCCATCGCAACCTCGACAGCCGCCAGTACGGCCTGTTCGTGACTGATCGAATCCAGATCAACGAGCAATGGCAGACCATTCTCGGCGGCCGTGAAGTACGCTTGGACGAAAAAGCCTTCGACAAAAACGGCGTTCAAGACCGTCATACCAAGAGATATGAATTTCTACCCCAGGCATCATTGATCTACAAACCTGTAGAGAACATTTCGCTGTACACCAGCTATAGCAAAGGCCTTTCTCTGGGCGGTGAAGCACCGTGGACAACCAACAATGACGGCGAAACCCTCGCCCCCACCGTCTCGCGCCAGCTCGAAGCCGGGGTGAAATACGACTGGCGCCGTATCAGCTTCGCCGCCGCCGTGTTCCAGACGCGCCAGGCTTACCAGTACGCCAAGCCCGAAGGTGGCACGTTCAACTACGTGCAACAGGGCCAGCAGAAAAACACCGGGATTGAATTGTCCGCCAACGGCTGGGCCACCGACCGTCTGCAGATCGCCACCAGCGTGGCAGCGATCCGAGCGCGGGTGAGCGGCAGCGGCACGCCGGAGTACGAAGACCATCAGGCGATCAACGTGCCCAAGCTGCGCGCCAGTGTGTACGCCGACTACGCCCTGCCCTGGGTCAATGGCCTGGCGGTATTGGGCGGCGTGCAATACAGCGCGAAGAAGTCCGCCAATCGCACCGGCAACGTGGAAGTGGGCGACTACGCGGTGGTCAACGTCGGGAGCCGCTACACCACCAAGGTCGATGGCTACGAAACGGTGTTTCGCCTGAGCGTCGATAACCTGTTCGACAAGCGCTACTGGCGCGACGCCGGCGAATACATGGGCGATGACTACCTGTTCCAGGGCGCGCCGTTGACGGCGCGTTTGAGTGCGTCGGTCAACTTCTGAGTAGCCGCGACATAGCCAGCCACAACGCTGCCAAGCCGCACACCAACAGGCTCCAGCCTAAATCCTGGGACCAGGTCACCAAGGCCAGCCCGCCGCCAATCACCAGGTAGTACAGCAAGCCAAACAGGGCGGCGGCGGTGCCAAGGCGGTCTCGGTAATCGACCAGGGCCGCCCCCAGTACGTTGGGAATCGCCATGCCGAAGGCCAGCACCACCAACAGCATCGGCCACACCAACAGCCAGCTGTGCTGCAGGGCCAACACCAACAGGCTCCCCACCACGGCCACCGCTGCGGCGACAACCACCAACCGCTCACCGCTCAACCCACGCTTGAGCAAGGCTTTGTTCAGCCACGCCCCCAACCCGGAACCCAGCGCCAGCAACACGCCGCTGTAACCGAACTCGGCGGTGGAACGCCCCTGCTGCGCGAAGACAAACGGCCCCACGCTGTAATAGCTGAACAGCGCGATATTGAACGCCGCGACCAACCCGACCGAGCGCCATACTCCGGCATCCTTGAGCATCAGGCCGAGCGTCTGGCCAAGGGCGGCGGTGGGCAAGGAGGCCGGACGGGTTTCCGGTAAGGCCCACCAGCACCAGCCCCACAACACCGCCGCGAGCAGCAACAACGCGCAGAGCACGCCGCGGTAACCGAAAAATTCCACCAGGCTCGCGCCGCTGAACAGGCCGACAGCAGGACTGGCGGCCAGCGCAATACCCATCACGGAAAACACCTGGGCCAGGTCGGCACCGTGGAAACGGTCACGCAACACCGTCTGCGTGACCACCGACCCCACCGCCGCGCCAAAAGCAGCACAGGCCTGGGCCAGCAGCAAGGCGTCGAATGTCGTCACCGTCAAGGCCAGCGCCGAAGCGCCCACATAGATCGCCAGCCCCATCAGCATCACCGGCCGCCGCCCCAGACGATCACTCAGCCGGCCCCACACCACCACGCCCAGGGCGAAGGCGAGGAAATACACCGACAAGGTCTGCCCTGCACGCTCCGGCGCGACGTCAAAGGCGCGGCCGATATCGCCCAGGGCCGGGCTGTACAGGGTTTGGGCCAACTGCGGGAACATCAGCAGGGCCATGGTCAGCGGCAGCAATTTTTTAAATGTCATCACACGATCCATCCATAAACACAACGGACGGATTCTAGGGCGCGCCAGCTGGGCTATTATCCGGACTTCGACACTTTATCCATCAAATCGGACAACCCATGGCCTGGCTTGCCGCTACCGCGTCTTTCAACCCCGATGCCTTCGCAGCGCCCGTGATCGGCATCGCGGCGGTGCTGGGCAATCACGATTCGGGCCTGCATGTGCACCAGCGCGGGCAACTGTTGTTCACCCAGCAAGGTTGCACGCGCATCACCCTGGACAATCAACTGTGCCTGTTGCCACCTAGCCGCGCAGCCTGGATCCCCGGCGGCCTGCCCCATCGTGCGGTGATGCAGCAGGCGGTGGATTATCGGTCGGTGTATGTGAGTGCGGCCCTGGCCGAGCAATTGCCGGCCCAGGTGCGGGTGATCCAAGTGAGTGCCTTGCTCAGGGCAGTGCTGGAACCCATGGCCCTGGCGCCGTTCGAGACCGACTGGCAGGCAGGTCGCTATGCCCATTTGCTCGGGCTGTGCCTGGATGAAATCCGCCACGCGGCGGCGCAACCCTTCCTGTTGCCGTTGCCACGGGACAAGCGCCTGGCGCCGCTGCTGGCCCAGCTTGACCGCTTGCCCCCCACGCTGCAGGACCTGGAACAGCACATTGGCGCCAGCACCAAGACCATCGGCCGGATTTTCCTCAAGGAAACCGGCCTGGGGTATCAGCAATGGCGCCAACAGTGGCGTCTGATGCGCATGATCGAACTGCTTGCCATCGGGCGCAGCCTGAGCTACTGCGCCTTTGAACTGGGCTTTGCCAGCGACAGTGCACTGATCGCCTTTTTCAAAGGCATGACCGGCACCACGCCGCGAAGCTATTTCAAAGCCAACTGACGGGCTTACTTGGGCATCTTGCGAAAGCCCACTGCCAGGCGGTTCCAGCTGTTGATAGTGGCGATGGCGACGCTCAGGTCCACTTGTTCCTGGGGGCTGAACTGGGCGGCCAGTGCGTCGAAGTCTTCATCCGGGGCGTGGGTCTGGCTGAGCAGGGTCAGGCTTTCGGCCCAGGCCAGGGCAGCGCGCTCGCGTGGGGTGAAGAACGGGGTTTCACGCCAGGCCGACACGGTGTACAGGCGGCGCTCGGTTTCGCCGCCCTTGCGGGCATCGGCGGTGTGCATGTCCAGACAGAACGCGCAGCCATTGATCTGCGAGACGCGCAGGCGCACCAGTTCCAGCAGTGGCAGTTCGATGGAGAGTTTGCCGACTGCCGCTTCCAGGGCGAGCATGGCTTTCATAGCGTCTGGGGAAGCGGTGTAGAAATCGGTACGGGTTTGCATGGTGTTGCTCCAGGACAGTGGGATTGGTGAGCAGGTTAGTCACCCCGGCGTCCTGGAGAAATAGCCAATCCGGGCGAAGAACAGGTGACCAATCTACAGGCCACGGTTCCTCAGCCACTGTATGAAGCCCTTCTTCACCGGCACCACGGGTGCGTCTTCGGTCAGGGCCTGGGCGGCATGGCGGCGGAAATCCAGCAGCGCCTTCATGGCTTCACCAATATCATGCCGGGCGTCCAGGCACGGCTTGAGGTATTCATTTTCGATGCGGTAGAGCGTGCAGTAGGTCTTGGCCGAGAAATCCGCCAGCGCCGCCTGGTCGGAGAGGATGCCGGACTCACCGATCACCTCCCCAGGGCCCATGCGCCCAGCCTCGAACTTGTGCCCGTCCTTGATCAACAGCACCGAGACCACGCCGGACTCGATGATGAACAGGTGATCGCTGACCTCCCCCGCCGCCAGGATCATCTCACCGGCGCGGTAGGTGTGCAGGGTCATGTTCTGGCTGAAGGTGTCTTTTTCGTCCTGGCGCAAGGTCGAGAAGATCGTCGAGCGCTCCAGCAAAGCGCGGGCGCCAGACACCGCAGGCGGCGTGCTGCCTTCGGTGGCGGACAACAGCCCCACACCCGCCGCCTGCAAATGCCGGTAGGCCAGGTCGTAAAGCTGGTTGCGGGTTTCGCGCTTGAGGCCCATGGCCGGCACAAAGCCGCTGATCTCATATTCCACGCCACTGCCGGTGGATGCCTTGAACGCGACGCTGGGCGCCGGCTGGGCCAGCAACGGCCGGCAGCCCTGCATCGCACGCTCCAGGGCTTCGATCACGGTTTGGGGGCGCGCGTGGGGGCTGACTTGCAGGCTGACCGCCAGGCCGAACATGTCTGCCGGGCGCGAGAAGTTGATGATCTTGGCCTTGGCCGCCAGTGAGTTGGGGATCACCGCCAGGCTGCCCTGGGAGGTTTGCAGGCGCGTGGCGCGCCAGTCGATATCCGTAACACGGCCTTCGGTGCCGTCGATGGAGATCCAGTCATCGATCTGGTAAGGCTTGGTGGTATTGAGGACGATCCCGGAAAACACATCGCTCAGGGTGCTTTGCAAGGCCAGGCCGACGATGATTGCCACGGCGCCGGAGGTGGCCAGCACGCCCTTGACCGGCAGGTCGAGCACGTAGGCCATGGCGGCGATGATCGCAATGAGGAAAATCACTGCGCCCATCAGGTCCTGCAACAAACGCCCGGTATGGCCGACCCGCTGCATCATCACCGCGCCAAGCAACACCGTGAGGGTGCGCGCGGCGAACAACCACCAGCCGATCTGCAGCGCCGTGGCGGCCAGGTGCAGGGTGGTGTCATCGGCATAGGGCGCCGCTTGCATGGGGTTCATGCCGTCGTTGAACAGCACGGCGCTGAACACCGCGAAAATCACCAGCCGTGCCGCGAGTTTCCAGTTGGCCAGGTTGGGTGAAATAAGGCGCCACACGGCGATGTCGATCAGGATCAACGCCACGGCGCACAGCATCGGGTGATCAGCGATAAATGAGGGCATCCAGGCGACTCCAGGGCGAATGCCGAGAAGATCGCATGAAATCAGAACCCTGGAAACAAAATGTAGGAGCGAGCTTGCTCGCGAAAAACCACAACGATGACGCGTGCTGTCTGATTGAACGCGGTATGTTGAAGTTCTTCGCGAGCAAGCTCGCTCCTACAGGGGTTTGCGGTGAATCGTCAGGCGTGCATCTGCCCGAATTTGCCCGACTGGAAGTCGGCAAACGCCTGGTGAATCTCCTGCTCGGTGTTCATCACGAACGGACCGTGGCCGACGATGGGCTCGTCGATGGGTTCGCCGCTGAGCAGCAGCACCTTGGCGTCGTCGTTGGACTCCAGGGTCAGTTGCTTACCGTCGCGCTCGAACAGCGCCAATTGCCCTTGGCGTGCGACCTCTTCGCCGTTGATCAACAACGTGCCGCTGAGCACCACCAAGGCGGTGTTACGCCCGGCGTGCAGGTCCAGCGTGACTGCTTTACCGGCGTTGAGGCGCAAGTCCCACACGTCTATAGGCGTGAAGGTGCGGGCCGGACCTTGAGTACCGGCAAATTGCCCGGCGATCAGGCGTAGTTGGCCGGCGTCGTTCGCCAGTGGCAGCACCGGAATGTCGCCATCGACGATGGTCTGGTAACCGGCATCCGCCATTTTGTCCTTGGCCGGCAGGTTGACCCACAGTTGCACCATCTCCAGTGCGCCGCCGCGACGGGCGAAGTCTTGGGAGTGAAACTCCTCGTGAAGAATGCCCTTGGCCGCCGTCATCCACTGCACATCGCCTGGGCCGATCTTGCCGCCGGCACCGGTGGAATCGCGGTGCTCGACTTCGCCGTCGTAGACGATGGTCACGGTTTCAAAGCCGCGGTGCGGGTGTTGGCCGACGCCACGGCGCTGTTCGGTGGGGGTGAATTCGGCGGGGCCTGCGTGATCCAGCAACAGGAATGGGCTGATGTGCTTGCCCATGGTGTCGTAGGAAAACAACGTGCGTACCGGGAAGCCATCGCCGACCCAGTGGGCGCGGGGGCTGGTGTAGATACCAATCAGCTTTTTCATGGTGTACCTCCAAAGTGAGTACACCTTAAATCGTCTCACCCTTGAACACTAGCCGGTAAAAATGGCCCTGATCGTTCTACATATAGAACAATGCTTTAACCTGTGGGAGCGGGCCTGCGACAGCCGACGCCTATCTACCTGACACCCCGCGATCAACCTGTGGGAGCTGGCTTGCCTGCGATGACGGCCTGCCAGCCTACACCTATGTACCTGACACCCCCGCAATCCAACTGTGGGAGCGGGCTTGCTCGCGAAGGCGGTCTGACAGTCAACACAGTTGGATTGTGTACATAGCCATTGC
The DNA here is from genome assembly GCF_029201605.1 of Pseudomonas sp. FJ2-5-13. Lineage (NCBI taxonomy): Bacteria > Pseudomonadati > Pseudomonadota > Gammaproteobacteria > Pseudomonadales > Pseudomonadaceae > Pseudomonas > Pseudomonas sp. FJ2-5-13. The sequence continues at coordinate 2,440,967 of NZ_CP104045.1, read as the reverse complement.
TGCGGTAACGGCCACTTAGGGTTCCGCTCTGACAGCGGGTCACTTTTGGAAAAGAGCCCCAAAAGTAACCAAAAGGGCTCTTGCCCCACCACTCGGCACCTCGCCTTGGCTCGGTGTGCCCGTAATCCGCCAGTGATTTGGGGGGCCGCCGCCCCGCGCCATCCATGGCGCGGGGCGGCTAAACCGGCATCCCTGCCGGTTTACCCCCCAAATCCCTGTCGAATTCCGGCCAGCGTGGTTTGACGGGGCGCTTGAGATCAAAAGCAGATCAAGATCAAGAGCGGCTCGCTTCGCATCGTGGTTACCGTTGGCTGCTACAACCTACAAAAATGTGTAGATGGTTCGGTTGACTCATCAGTGACTGGCACTCCGCTTTCGCGAACAAGCCCACAGGAGATCTGCGCATAGCTGACTGGGATTATCGGGGGCTGGATTAATTTATATTTCAACCATAATATAAGCAGAAAATTACGCCCGTAATTTTTTGCACAATGGTTTCCGGAGTTTGCCATGCCCCCTCTCCCCCTGCGTCTTCTCACGCCCCTGGCTCTGCTGATGATTCTCAATGGCTGCAACAGCAAGGCCGATACTGCCGAGGCGCCCGTTTCACGTCCGGTACTTGCCGCCAAAGTCGAAGCAGCCGGCACCCAGCAAAGTGCCTACACCGGCGTGGTGGCGGCTCGCACTGAAAGCAACCTGGGCTTTCGGGTCAGCGGCAAGGTGATCGAGCGCAAGGTCGACCCCGGCCAGCATGTCTCCCGTGGCGACACCCTGTTGGTGCTGGATATCGGCGACTTCGAACTGGCGCTGCGTTCGGCCAAGAACCGCGTCAACGCCGCCGAGGCGCAACTGCGCCAGCGTCGTGACGATGAAAACCGTTACCAGCGCCTGGCCAGTACCGGCGCGGTGTCGCGGCAGATCTTCGACCAGTCGGCCACCAACCTGCGCGTTGCCCAGGCCGAACTGGCCGCGGCGCAATCGGACGCCAGCCAGATCGAAAACCGCCGCACTTATTCGGTACTCAAGGCCGATGGCGATGGCATCATCACCGACGTGCTGGCCGATCGCGGCCAAGTGGTGGCCGAGGGGCAAATCGTCGCGCGCCTGGCCCATGACGGTGCCCGTGAAGCCATCGTCAACTTGCCGGAAAACCAGCGCGACCTGGCCGCGCAAAAAGCCTTGGCACTCCCCTTCGGCGCAGCGGACCAGGCCGTGACCGCCACCCTACGCGAGCTGTCCGCCAGCGCCGACCCGGTCACCCGCACCTACCGCGCACGTTATGTGCTGCAGGGTTCGGTCGAGCGTTTCGCCCTCGGCTCCACCATCACCGTGCGCCTGCAAGGCAACGGCCAGCCTCTGCAAACCCGCGTGCCCATTGGCGCCTTGCAGGATGCGGGGCAAGGCACGGGCGTCTGGCTGATTGGCGATGACCAAAAGATCAGCTTCGCCCCGGTGAAAGTCGCCAGCCTCGGCCAGGAAGACGCCTTGCTCGACAGCGGCGTAACACCCGGCCAAACCATCGTCGCCCTTGGCGCCCACCTGCTGCACAGCGGCGACACGGTGCGCTTGCTGCCCGCCCAGGCGCTGGCCCTCAACCGTCAGCAGGATCAATGAGTATGCGCGGGATCAACCTCTCCGAACTGGCCGTCAAACACCGCGCCGTCACCCTGTTTTTGCTGATTGCGATCCTCGTTGCCGGGGTCTTCGCGTTCGGCAAGCTGGGCCGCGCCGAAGACCCTTCGTTTACCGTCAAGGTCATGACCATCACCGCTGCCTGGCCCGGTGCCACCGCCCAGGAGATGCAGGAGCAAGTGGCCGACCGCCTGGAAAAACGCCTGCAAGAGCTGGACTACTACGACCGCGTCGAGACCATCGCCCAGCCGGGCTTTGTGTCGATGCGCATGACCTTCCTCGAATCCACCCGCCCGAGCGAGATCCAGGCGCTGTTCTATCAGACGCGCAAAAAGCTCAGCGACGAAGCCGCGCAATTGCCCAAGGGCGTGATCGGGCCGTTTTTCAATGATGAATATTCCGATGTGTACTTTGCGTTGTATGCCCTGGAAGCCGAACACCTGCCCCACCGCCAGCAAGTGCAAATGGCCGAGCAATTGCGTCAGGGCCTGCTCAACCTGCCCGGGGTGAAGAAGGTCAATATCCTCGGCGAACAGGCCCAGCGTGTGTTTGTGGAGTTTTCCTATGAGCGCCTGGCGACCCTGGGCATCAAGCCCGAACAGATTTTCGCCGCCCTCGCCGCACAAAACGCCGTGGCGCCCTCAGGCTTCGTCGAAACGGCGGGTGCCCGCGCCTATATCCGCATCGACGGCGCGTTCGACAGCCTGGCCCTGATCGAGAATGTGCCCCTGCAAGTCAATGGCCGCGTATTGCGCATCGCCGATGTGGCCACCGTGAGCCGGGGTTATGAAGACCCGCCCAGTTACCGCATCCGCCACCAGGGCGACCCGGCGCTGATGCTGGGCGTGATCATGGAGAAGCACTGGAACGGTCTTGAACTGGACAAGAGCCTGCACGCCGAAGAAGCGCGGATCCAGGCCGACCTGCCCCTGGGCGTGAATTTCGCCAAGGTGTCCGACCAGGCGAAGAACATCAGCCTGGCAGTCAATGAATTCATGCTCAAGTTCTTCGTCGCCCTGGCGGTGGTGATGCTGATCAGCCTGTTGGCCCTGGGCTTTCGCGTGGGGCTGGTGGTGGCGGCCGCCGTGCCGCTGACCCTGTCGATCGTGTTTGTGATCATGCTGGTCACGGGCCGTGAATTCGACCGCGTCACCCTCGGCGCGCTGATCATCTCCCTGGGTTTGCTGGTGGACGACGCCATCATCGCCATCGAGATGATGGTGGTGAAACTTGAAGAAGGGTTTGACCGCATTCACGCGGCGACCTATGCCTGGAGCTCCACCGCCGCGCCCATGCTCACCGGTACGCTGGTGACCATCATTGGCTTTTTGCCGGTGGGGTTTGCGCGCTCCGGTGCCGGCGAGTACGCCGGCAATATCTTCTGGATCGTCGGGTTTGCATTGATTTCGTCGTGGCTGGTTGCGGTGGTGTTCACGCCTTACCTGGGCGTAAAGATGCTACCGCAGATCAAGCCAGTGCCCGGCGGGCATGATGCGATTTATGCCGGGCGCTACTACCAGAAACTGCGCGGCCTGGTGGAGGCCTGCGTGCGTAGGCGCTGGCTGGTGACAGGGTTGGTGGTGGCCGCGTTTGTGCTGTGTGGCCTGGGCATGGCCGTGGTGAAGAAACAGTTCTTCCCCGATTCCGACCGCTCGGAGCTGATTCTGGAAGTGTATATGCCGCCCGGCAGCGCGTTCAAAAGCACCGAGGCCGTAGCGGCTCAGGTGGAGAAGGCGCTGTTGCAGGAACCCCAGACGAGCATGGTCGACACCTATGTGGGCGGCGGCGCACCACGGTTTTTCCTGTCGTTGAACCCCGAAATGCCGGACCCGGCGTTTGCCAAGTTGATCGTGCAAACGCCGGATTCCCACGCCCGCGACGCACTGAAACTGCGGATGCGTGAGCGCATTGCGGCAGGCGAATTCCCTTCGGCGCGGGTTCGGGTCACACAGCTCGTCTTCGGCCCGCCAGTGCCGTTCCCGGTGGTGTTCCGCGTTTCCGGGCCGGACCTGAATGTGCTGCGTGGGTTGTCTGAAGACGTGCGTCAGGTGGTGGCCGGCAACAAGCTGACCCGCGACACCTTCCTCGAATGGGGCGAACGTGCCAGCGGTTATCGCCTGGTGCTGGATCAGGATCGCTTGCGCCTGCTGGGGTTCACGCCGGACGAGGTCAAGTCCCAACTCAACGCTTTGCTCAGCGGCAACCCGATCACCGAAGTGCGCGAAGGCAACCGCACCGTGTCGGTGGTGGCCCGTGCCCAGGGCAGCCAGCGTGAAGACCTGGGCAACCTCAACAACATGACCCTGACCAACAGCGCCGGCACCTCGGTGCCATTGGCCCAGGTCGGGCATTTCCAGGCGGTAATGGAAGAGCCGATCCTCAAGCGCCGCGACCGCGCCACCACCGTGGAAGTGCGCGCCGACATCATCGACGGCGTACAACCGCCCGACGTGGAAATGGCCGTGTACAAAGACCTGCAACCGCTGATCGCCAAGCTGCCCAGCGGTTACAAAATCGACATCGGCGGCCCGGTTGAGGAAAGCGCCAAGGCCAACGTCGCCCTGGCGGCGCTGTTCCCGATCATGATCCTGCTGACCCTCACGGTGATCATGTTCCAGGTGCGCTCCTTTGGCGTGATGTTCATGGTGTTCGCTACCGCGCCTTTGGGCCTGATCGGCGCAGTGCCCACCTTGTTGTTGTTCAACCAGCCGTTCGGCTTTAACGCGATCCTGGGCCTGATTGGCATCGGCGGCATTCTGATGCGCAACACGCTGATATTCACCGACCAGATCCGCCAGAACCAGGACCACGGCATGGCGATTCGCGAGGCCATTATCGAAGCCACGGTGCGGCGTGCCCGACCGGTGATCCTTACGGCACTGGCGGCGGCGTTGGCGTTTATTCCGTTGACGTTGTCGGTGTTCTGGTCGTCCCTGGCCTATGTGCTGATTGGCGGGGTGTTGGTGGGCACGGTGTTGACGCTGTTGTTCTTGCCAGCGCTGTGCAGCTTGGTACTGCGCGACAAGGTTGCTGAAATGTCCCACGTAACGGCCGGATAAGCGCTACTCCCCTCCCCTGTAAACCTCTGCAAAGTCCCTCGCCTGATCAAACAGTGCGAGGGATTGCAGATGGTTTCTCCTGTGAGTGCCTTGGTTACCTGGCCCTCCCCCGTGGGGAGCCGCCGCGGATGACCCAAGCAGCCCAAATTACCTTTATCGAACACGAGCTGGATGGTTTCCATCAGAGCCTGGCGGAGTACCGCCAGCAGATGGGCGCCTGGTATTCGCGCGCGCTGGATACGGTCAGTCATGCAGCGGACATGCCGTCGTTGCTGGGTATGGATCGGGTGTTGCGGGCTGGGGATGCGCAGCAGTCGGTGAGTCTTGGCGATACGGATTTTTCCACCGTGACCCGCTGTCCGGCGGGTGGTGTGCTGAAGATCCAGAGCAGGTTCGAGTCAGCGTACGACGTGCCGATCGGCAATATCCCGGTTGAGGTGATCGGGCTGGATGACGGCAGTTCCAGAGTCATCCTGCTCGACGAGCACGGCGAAGGTTCCCACGACTGCGCCGCTGGCGGGCGTTATCAGGTGAGGGTTCAAGGCGGTGTTTCAGCGCAGCAAGTCGACGCCTTGTTTGCTTCCTATGCGGGGCTGACAGCGGATCTGGAGCAATGGCTGCGCGAGCAGTGGCAAGGCTTCAAGCCACACTGGCAGCAATCCACCGCCAGCGCGATTGGCAACGGCGTGCTGGCCGGCAGTTGGGCAGCGATCCGTGACGCGTGGGACAGCATCAAGCAGGTGCAGGCGATGCTTGAAGACCCGCTCAAGTACGTCGAGCAACTGGGTAGCGAGGCGGCCAGGTTGGCGCAAATCGCCACTGATGCGCCCAAGGTCATGGAACAGGCGATGTTGCTGGCCAGTGATGAGGCGGCGCTGTACCTGTTACTGCGCACCGCCATGATCTGGCTGGAGGCGTTACCGCCCAGTGAAGTCGCACAAGCAGCCGCCGGTTTTATGGTGTCGCTGCTGATTGACCTGGTGATTGGCGTGGTGTTGACCATCGCGCTGCCGGCAGCGGGCGTGGCGTATTTGAGTATGCGCCTGGTCAAGTACGGTGCGTGGGTGCTTCAGTCAGCCGTGGGCTTCGTGACCGGTGTGCTGACGCCCCTCACGAAGTTCATGCAGGCGGTGGACCGCTACAAAGCGGTGGCGGTTCGCGGGGTGGTGGGTGGGCTGAAGCAAGGCACGATGCAGATGCGCTGGCGGGCGCGGCAGAACGCGGTGCTGACGCAGAAAGAGCATGTGGATGATGTACCGGCTGTGGCTTCAAATCCCAAAGGAGATGCGGCGGCTTCTGCGGATAAAACGGTCACTCACGGTTGCCCGGTGTCGATGGTCACCGGGGAAGAATTGCTCACCCTCACCGATGGCGCGCTGGACGGGGTTTTGCCGTTTGAGTGGACGCGGCTGTATCGCACCAGTGCGGTGGATGTGGATTGCGGGTTGGGGTTTGGCTGGAGTCATGCGCTGGCGCACAGGCTTTGTGTGTCGGGCGATTCGGTGGTGTGGACCGACCATGAGAACCGCTCGACTACCCTGCCCTTGCCCACATCTGCCCGACCCGCGATCACCAATAGCCTGGCGGAAGCAGCGATCTACTTGGGCTCGGCTCCTGATGAGTTAGTGCTGGCCCAGGCCTCGCGCTTCTATCACTTTCGCGATGGCGTACTGGTCTCGATCAGCGATGCGTATGACAACCGGCTGCGCCTTTGCCGGGATCGTTCAGGGCGGATTGAGCGGCTGGATAACGGTGCGGGCCGTTCGCTGCTTTTGCGTTATGAGCTGGATCGCATCGTCGCGGTGGACTACCAGGTGCATCGCGCCAAAGGGCGTGAGCCCTACGTGTGGGAGACCGAGCAGAACGTTGTTTCCTACGCCTATGACGAAGCTGGACGACTGGTTTGCGCGACCAATGCTGTCGGGGAAAGCGAGCGTTATCGGTATGACGATCAGCACGTCATTCTTGAACGCCAACTGGCCGGTGGGGCGAGTTTCTTTTGGGAATGGGAACACGCTGGCAAGGCGGCGCGATGTGTGCGGCATTGGGCGAGTTTTTCGCAGATGGACACGCGTTATGCCTGGGGCGATGACGGGCGTGTCACGGTGCATAACGCCGATAGTAGCCAGGAGGTGTATGTCCATGATCAGAGGGCGCGGTTGGTGCAGCGCGTCGATCCTGATGGCGCCACGCATTTCAAATCCTACGACGATCAAGGCCGGCTGACCGTCGAGCAAGACCCGATGGGCGCGGTGACGGCCTATCAGTATGACGACGCCGGACGCCTGGTGGCGCTGTTTCCGGGGGATGATGAGCCGACGTCCTACGAGCATGACAATGGCTTCGTACGGGTTGTGCGCCGTGGGGAGGCGGTCTGGAAATATGAGCGTAATGACCAAGGCGATGTCATCCGCAAGACAGACCCGGATGGCCATTCGACTGACTACAGCTACAACAAACATGGGCAACTGACCGGGATTTGGTACCCGGACAGCAGTTGTCATCGGCTGGTGTGGAACGAGCGTGGGCAGTTGCTTGAGGAGCAATTGCCCCATGGTGGGATCAAGCGTTATCGCTATGACGACTTGGGGCGACAGGTTGCCCGTGAGGATGAGCATGGCGCACAGACCGTTTATGAATGGGACAGCGTCGGTAGGTTGATTCGCCTCGTCTTGCCAGGCGGCGCCACCCGCGAATTCAGCTACAATCCCTACGGCAAAATCATCGCCGAACGCGATGAACTCGGCCACGTCACCCGCTACGAATACGCAGACGGCCTGCACCTGATCAGCCGCCGCCTCAACGCCGACGGCACCCAGGTCAAGTACCGCTACGACAACGCCCGGCTGCTGCTCACCGAGATCGAAAACGAAGCCGGCGAAACCTACCAACTCGACTACCACCCCAACGGCCTGATCCGCCAGGAAACCGGCTTCGACGGCCAGCGCACCGCGTATGCCTACGACCTCAACGGCAACCTGCTGGAAAAGACCGAATACGGCGACGATGACAGTCAGCTAATCACCCGTTACGAGCGCGACCACGCCGGACGCCTCGTAAGAAAAACCCTGCCCGATGCCAGCGTTGTCGACTACGCCTACGACCGCCAGGGCAACCTGCTCAGCGTCGACGACGGCCACTGGGCGTTGGCCTACGAATACGACCGCCAAAACCGCCTCACCGCCGAACACCAAGGCTGGGGCACCCTGCGCTACGGCTACGACGCCTGCGGGCAACTGAAAAACCTGCGCCTGCCGGACAACAACCGCATCACCTTCAACCACGACAAAGGCGGCCACCTCGCCACCGTCGAACTCAACGGAGAAGTGCTCACCTCACATCTCTTCAACAGCGGCCGCGAACACCAGCGCCAGCAAGGCCAACTGCTCAGCCACTACCACTACGACGATCAACACCGCCTGCATGCCCATGCGGTGACCCAGCAACAGAACCACCTCTACCAACGCCAATACGACTACGACAAAGCCGGCAACCTCACTCGCCTGCTCGACACCCGCAAAGGCGAGCACTGCTACCACTACGACCCCCTCGCCCGCCTGACCCGCGCCGACCATTCCCAAGACATACAGGAACGCTTCGGCCACAACCCCGCCGGCAACCTGCTGATGCAAGACCGTCCCGGTCCAGACATCGTCGCGGCGAATCGTCTGATGATCCAGGGCGACCGCCATTACGACTACGACGCCTTTGGCAACCTCATCCGCGAACGGCGCGGCAAAGGCCAGCAACTCATCACCGAATACCGCTACGACTGCCAGCATCGGCTGATCGGCATCACCCAACCAAACGGCCAAACCGCCAGCTATCGCTATGACCCGTTTGGGCGGCGCATCAGCAAAACCGTCGACGGCAAGACCACCGAGTTTTTCTGGCAAGGCGACAAGCTGATTGCCGAGCACCATGCTGACTGCCATCGCAGCTACCTCTACGAACCCGACAGCTTCCGCCCACTGGCGCTGCTGGAAGGCTTCGGCCCACAGGCCACAACGCCCTACCACTACCAACTCGACCACCTCGGCACTCCGCAGGAACTCACCAACCCCGAAGGCAAAATCGTCTGGTCCGCCCACTACCGCGCCTACGGCCAGATCGCCCGGCTCGACGTAGGCAACATCGACAACCCGCTGCGCTTTCAGGGTCAGTATTTCGATCAGGAAAGCGGCCTGCACTACAACCGCCATCGCTACTACAATCCGGATATTGGTCGCTATCTGACGCCGGATCCGGTGAAGTTGGCGGGTGGGATCAATGGGTACCAGTACGTGCCAAACCCTACAGGGTGGGTGGATCCATTAGGCTTAAGTACCTGCCCAGGTGACCAATGCAAGCCTAACGCTCCTCCTATTCTTCCGAAGCCTAGTGTAAATGAAGGCGCGCCCGCTTTACCTCAACTGGGGCGTACTCAGCGACAGGCGAGAATAGATGAACTGGTAGAGGCAAATGCAAAACGAAAAGTGCTGGGTTGGGAGCAGGAATATGATATGCATTCGGTTGAAAAGCATAGCCCAGAGATACCAGATAACGCTTTAAGGCAACGATCTATTGATGGAACAAATCCGACCACTGGGGAGAGAGAAGCTATCAATTCCAGCTCTCAATTTAAAACCTGGGTGATGCAGCTTAATGCTATAAATAAAGCCATGGGCAGGATGCAGGGCGATTCACCACTTCCTACAGGTTTTGATAGAAGGGGTAACCCTGTGGTTATAGTCGAGCTACCCGGAGCCGGACGAGGCTACAAGCCTAACCACCGAAACTTAAACGACCCTAAGTACATTGAAAATATGGACAGAGCAGAGATCAGATTTGATAGAAACAATCCGACTCGGCCATTTACCGCATTCCCAAAGTGAGCAGACAATGCTGAAGTGCCCATTCATGAACACCCCTTACACCCCTAATATCTCTCATATATTGGGAGCCTTATCGATATACGACCTTGAGGATACAGTTGGAAAAGAACTATGGAAGTACGACCCTAACAATGAGAAAGACAGAGAAAAAATCATAATTTCTTTTGTTCTGAAGGACCTTATGTATTTGTCATACAGACATCGCTTCGTATTAATGGCTGCACTTAGAGATGTGCTAGACAAACCCGACTTCGACTTTTCGAAAGAATTTGAAAGCGATTATGATGAGTACATAACAATGGCTTGGGACGAAACAGAAATAGACGACCCCCGAGGTTTCTTTGCGGACATTTATCGACTGGCCAACGAGGTCTGGAAAGACGACCTTCAAAAAGCCAGTCTCGAAGACCCTTCCACATGGTGACTTCCGCATTGAACGCAGTACTCGATGTCGGAGGGGCTGCCCCAATGCGAGTTACTCAAGCAAACACAACGCTCAAATCAACAAAGATCAAATGTGGGAGCTGGCTTGCCTGCGAAAGCGGTAGTGCAGTAACACATGCAGCGACTGACACACCGCCTTCGCGGGCAAGCCCGCTTCCACAGGGGATCTGCGTTTGCCGGACGGGCATTCCTCCCCCATTCAAATCTGCTTCGTTCGATCATCCAGTGTTCTGATCAGCGCTTGGAAAGCTCCATGATCATCCGACTCAACAAATAAACCCGCGGCACCACACTCTCCACCTCGGCATATTCCTCCGCCGTGTGAATATTGCCCCCCACTATCCCAAACCCATCCAGCGTCGGCGTGCCTACACCGGCGGACAAGCTGGCATCCGCCGCGCCGCCGCTGCCTTCGATGGTCAACTTGCGTCCCAGTTCGCCATAAATCCCTTGGGCAATCGCTACCAACTTATCCGACTCGGCCGTCTGCGGCATCGGTGGCAGGCCACGCTGCAGGCTGGTTTTTACTTCGGTTTCCGGGATCAATTTGTTGGCTGAAACCCGGGCCAGGTCTTTCTCGATCCGGTCGAACTCTTCCGGCAAGGCCGCACGCACGTCGGCCTTGGCGGTGGCCTGGTCAGGGATGACGTTGGTGCGGTCGCCAGCCTTGAGCACGGTGAAGTTGATGGTGGTTTTCTTGTCTTCATCGCCAAGTTTGCCCAGTTGCAGGATCTGGTGCGCGGCTTCCATGGCGGCGTTGCGTCCCAGTTCCGGGGCGACGCCGGCGTGGGCGGCTTTGCCTTTGACTTCGACCACGGCGGTGGCGCTGCCTTTGCGCCACACCACCAGGCCGTCGGCGGGACGGCCGGGTTCCAGGTTCAGGGTCACGTCGTGGCCCTTGGCGGTGTTGCGGATCAGTTCGGAGGCAGACTCGGACCCGGTTTCTTCGCTGGCGTCGAGCAGGAAGGTGATCTGCGCGTAGTCCTTGAAGCCCTGGCTTTTGAGGACTTTGAGCGCGTAGATGCCGGCGACGATGCCGCCCTTGTCATCCATCACGCCGGGGCCGTAGGCGCGGCCGTCCTTGATATGGAAGGGGCGCTCGGCAGCCGAGCCTTCCTTGAATACGGTGTCCATATGGGCCATCAGCAGAATCTTGGCCTTGCCGGTGCCTTTGAGGGTGGCAACCACATGGCTGTTGTTGGCGGCTTTATCCGGCACCCGCTCGATGGTGAAACCCAACTGTTTCAACTCATCCACGGCGATATCGCGCACTTGGGTCAGGCCGGGCTCGTAGCCTGAGCCCGAGTCGATATTCACCAGGCGCTCCAGCAGCTTCAAGGCTTCGGCCTTGTATTGTTCAGCCTGTTGCTGGATCTGTTTATGGGGCTCGGCGCTGTAGGCCGGCAGGCTGAAAGACAAGGCCAGGGTGGCGGCCAACAGGGTTTGCGGGAAGGAGAAGAGCATGGACCGATCCTTGTTTTTTGTTGGAGGGTGCCCGGCCACCCTACCCCACTAAACTGACCGCAACCAACTGCCCTGTACCGAACTGACCCGGTTGCGCCCGCTGCTCTTGGCCTCGTACAGCGCCTGATCGGCATCGTTGAGCCAGCTGATGGAGTCGGCGTGGCTCGGCTGGTAAGGCGCCAGGCCGATGCTCAAGCTCACTCGCAGTGTCGGGTCCTGGGCGTAGGCCAAGGCGTTGAAGCGACCGCGCAGGGCCTCCATCACCTCGGTGGCACGGTTGAGGGGCATGTCTGGCAGGATCACGCAGAACTCATCGCCGCCATAACGCCCGGCCAGGTCGGTGGTACGCAGGTTCTGGCGCAGCACCTTGCTTAGTTGGCGCAGGACGATATCGCCGGTCACATGGCCGTAGGTGTCGTTGATGGTCTTGAAGTGGTCGATGTCGATCAACGCGATGGCGGCACCTGCCGGGCCTTGGCGGCAACGTTGAAACTCGAGGTCCAGGTGGTCCTTCCAGGCGCCGTGGTTGAGCAGGCCCGACAGGCTGTCGGTGCGGCTCAAGGCCAGCAGCTCACGCTTGTGGCGGGCCAAGGTGACGGCCTGGCGGTAGCAGATCCAGCCCAGGGCCAGGGGATACAGCATCAGGATCGGCAGGCAGGCATACAGCTGGGCCTGGGTGGTCACGGCGATAAACCCAGGCGTGAACAGCAGCAGCGCGGTGCCCAGCCCCAATGCCTGCGCCGCCCAACCCGCGAATAGGAAGCGCGGCCCGCCGATGGCGACGTTGTTCATGCTCATCATCGACAGGGTGGTGACGCTGGGCAGCGGGTTGAAGTGCATTGCGCCAACCCAGAACCCACCGCAAAAGGAATCGAACAGCAGGCTGCGGCGTTCGCTGCGCAAGGTATTGGCCGAGTGCAACGAGCATTGAAAAGCCAGGTGCGGCCACGCAAAGGCGTTGATCAGCATCCAGGCCCACACCCACAGGGGCGGGTTCAACGGATACATGCCGAACGCCACGCACACAAAGCCGAGCGTCAGCCCCAACAGGCGGGATTTGTACAAGCGCAAAGCGAGCGGAAGTCCTTTTCCTCCGACGGCTGGCATGGTGGGGGCGATCCTGGGTGATTGCCTGGAGTCTAACAGGGCAACGTCAAATCGCCACTACCGCTTATTGGCTAATACTTCAGTGCGAAAACCCACGCGCCAGCATCAAGGCCACGCCCAGCAGCAACACGGCTGTGATCCGCTGCAACAGCACGCGCCGCTTGGGGTTTTCCAGCACATGCTTGATGCGCTGGCCGAAATAGCAATACAGGCAGCCGCTGGCAAATTGCAGCAGCAGGAAAGTCAGGCCGAGGATGGCGATATCCGCCGCCGAGCTGTGTTCACCGGCACCGGCAAACTGCGGGAACACGGCGCTGAACATGATGATGGTCTTGGGGTTGGAAAACCCGGTCAACAGCCCTTTTCCGAACAGACTACGCGCCCCCTCAACCGTGCCGGCGTTGTTGATCGATACGCCACTGCTGGTCCACTGCTTGTAGGCCAGGTAAAGAATGTAGGCCACCCCGACAAACTGGATGGTCTGGGTAATGGCGAGGTTGCCCTTGATCAACTCCGAAAAGCCCACGGCAAAGATCAGGATCGAAATCAGGTACGACACACTGGCGCCGACCTGCGCCGGGATCGAACTGCGCAGGCCGTCCTTCAAGCCCAGGCTGAGCAACAGCAGGGTCATGGGGCCCGGGCTGAAGGTCATGGTGGCGCAAAACAACAGGAAGTAGAGAAATGAAGACAGGGTTAACGCACTTGTCATGGCCAGCACCTTGAATAAAGAGAAACAGCAGCAAAGGGGCGAACGCAGCCAGCGCCCGCCCCAGGCCGATCAGGCGACGGCGATTTCGGTGGTCAGGGAGTCGCGGTACATCACCGCCAGGTCAGCCAGGGCGGCCTTGGCGGTCTGGTTGCGGGTTTCAAACGCGACCAGGCCCTTCCAGTTGGTCTCGACAATGGCCTGCAGCACATCGGCGTAATCGCAGTTGCCGTCATGGATGCCGAAGTGCTGGTCTTGCACGCCGTTGTTGTTGCTGAAGGAAATGCCCTTGATCAGGTGGTGGTACTTGCGCACCACTTCTGCCGGCAGGCCGTTCTCGATGTTGGCGTGGCCGGCATCGAGGAAGAAGTACACATTGCTGTGGGCTTGCAGGCGCTCGAACACAAAGGCGTATTCCGCTTCATGGGTGAAGATGTAATGGAATGGCCGATAGTTGACGTAGTTGGACAGGTTTTCCAGGTAGATATCCGTGCCCTTGGCCTCGGCGTACAACGCCAGTTCCTGCACCGACTTGAGGTAATGCTCCAGGGCAACCTTCTTGGCCATCAAAACCATTTTCGGCTCGACGATGCAACCACCGTGAATGATCAACGGCGCGCCCAGGCGGCTGGCGATGTCGATTTCCTTCTTCACGTACTCCACGGCCGCGCTACGGAAGGCTTCGACATCACTGCCCAACGGCGCCTTGAAGTTGCCGTGGAAAACCGGCTTGACCCCCGTGGCCGCGATTTGCGCTTGCAGGCTTTCGATACGCGCCTCGGTCCAGTCATCGACCATTTCGCCGAACAGGCTGCCGTCGATGTACCAGTGGGTGCAGTCACCTTCGAGGGCGGTTTGCAGGCCCTTTTCGGCGCCCAGGTATTTCTGGTGGGCCACACCGGTGCAGAACGGGACGGTGGCGTTGATCAGTTTGCTGTCCATGGGACGATTCCTTTCGTTGATGGCGGGTCAGGCTTCTTGAGGTTCGGGTAGGTTGATGGCCATGAAATCGGCCTTGGTCACGCCGCAATCCGGGCATGCCCAGTCTTCAGGCACCTCTTCCCACGGGGTGCCTGCGGGAATTCCGTCCTCCGGAATGCCCAGTTCTTCTACGTACATAAAACCGCAGGGTGCGCACATATAAGTCTTCATGGAAATGCAAAATCCATTGCTCAGGTGTAGGAAATTTCGCCATCTCCTGGCGAGATGGCGCGCAGTCTAGGGGAGTGGCATTGCGCAAGGCAGGTAAAGTGATGCCTAATCCGGCCTAACTTCACCGGTAAAAGCACCGGCAAACACAAGGACGCGTCATGTTTGTATCCGCCATCGCTTTTGTAGAGGGCACGCCCAAGGTCCAGCAGATCGTCGAGGCGTTCAGCCACGCCATCGAAAAGGGCGAATGGGCACCGGGCAGCAAACTGCCATCCGTGCGTGAACTGACCCAGATCCTCGGCGTCAGCAAGTTCACCCTCAACGAGGCACTGGACCGTCTGCGCGGTCGCCACCTGCTCACCTCGAGCCAGGGCCGCGGCTACTTCGTGGCGATGGACAGCACCCGCCCAGCCTCGGCGACCTGGGTGGACCTGTTGCCCCAAGACCTGCTCAGCGTTTTGCGCCGGCCCTTGGCCACTGCCAGTGGCGAACTGCGCCCTGGCGGCGGGCACTTGCCGGAGGATTGGCTCAATGGCGAAGCGATCCGCCAGGCGATGCGCAGCGTAGTGCGTGCGCCGTCACTGCGCATCGCCGGGCTAGGCACGCCGGCGGGGCTATTGCCGTTGCGCCAGGCGCTGCAACAGAAACTGCACGGCGAAGGCTTGTCGGTGCCAGTGGAACAAATCATCACCACACCCAATACCGTGCAGGGCCTGGACATGCTCATGCGCCTGCTCGCCCGCCCCGGCGACACGGTGCTGCTCGATGCACCGTGCTACTTCAACTTCCACGCCAACCTGGCGCTGCACGGCGTCAAAGTCATCACCATTGCCCGCCGCCCCGACGGCTTTGACTTCACCGCCCTCGAACAACTGCTGGCCGAACACCGCCCCAGCCTGTACCTGACCACCAGCGTGTTGCACAACCCCACCGGCCACTCCTTCAG
Source organism: Pseudomonas sp. FJ2-5-13 (assembly GCF_029201605.1). NCBI lineage: Bacteria > Pseudomonadati > Pseudomonadota > Gammaproteobacteria > Pseudomonadales > Pseudomonadaceae > Pseudomonas > Pseudomonas sp. FJ2-5-13. The sequence continues at coordinate 2,425,580 of NZ_CP104045.1, read as the reverse complement.
CCCCAGCCAGGCGTTCCGCCTGTTGCAACTGACCCAGCACTATCACTGCCACATCGTCGAGGACGACCTCTACGGCGACCTGCACCCCAACCCACCCCCACGCCTGGCCGCCGTCGCCGGGCTGGACCAGGTCACCTACCTGTCGGGTTTCTCAAAGATCCTGAGTGCCAACACCCGCGTCAGCTACGTCGTCGCCGCCCCGCAACTGGCCGCCAACCTGACCAACATGAAATTGATGAGCGGCGGCGTCACCTCCGAACTGTTCGAACAGATCGTCTACCGCATGCTCAGCGAAGGCAGCTACGCCAAGCACCGCAAACGCATGGTGCAGCGCCTGATGGAAGCCGGTGGGCGCGTCGAACAATGGCTCAAACGCTGCGGGTGCGAACTGCCCATGGCGTATGAAGGCGGGATGTTCATCTGGGCGCGCCTGCCACCCGGCGTAAACGGCGAACTCCTGGCCCAGGAAGCCCTGAAACGCAGCATGGTGCTGGCCCCCGGCGCCCTGTTTGGCTACGACCCGGCCCACCGCGACTCAATGCGCTTCAATGTGGCACACAGCGACGAACCACGCGTGCAGCGAGTGTTCGAGGCGCTGCTGCTGCACGGTGTCGCCCAAAAAAGCAAAAGCCCCCCAACCCCAACCTAACCTAACCACGATGCGAAGCGAGTAGCTCTTGATCTGCCGGTAACCACGATGCGAAGCGAGCCGCTCTTGATCTGCTTGTGATCTTGATCTGCTTGTGATCTTGATCTCAAGCGCCCCGTTAAACCACGCTGGCCGAACGCAGGCTTGAATTCGTGGGTAACCCGGCAGGACGCCGGGTTAGCCGCCCCGCGCCATGGATGGCGCGTGGCGGCGGCCCACGGATTCAAGCCTGTGTTCGGGCACACCGAGCCTAGGCGAGGTGCCGAGTGGTGGGGCAAGAGCGTTTTGCTTACTTTTGCGCTGTTCAAAAGTGAGCCGCCGTCAGGGCGGAACCCCAAGTAGCCGTTACCGCAGCAATGGATATATATCCAATCCAACTGTGTCGCCTGCCAGGCCGCCTTCGCGAGCAAGCCCGCTCCCACAGTTGGATTGTGGGGTGTCAAGTAGAGAGATGTCGGCTTTCAGGTCGCCATCGCAGGCAAGCCAGCTCCCACAGTTGAATTGTGGGGTGTCAGGTAGAGAGATGTCGGCTTTCAGGTCGCCATCGCAGACAAGCCAACTCCCACAGCTGGATCGCGAGGGTGTCAGTAGGTAAGGCGCCGTAAGCCCCCCGTCAACCCGGCAATGGAATCACCCGCAACGGCCGCACCGACTTGTACGAAAAACTCGAATAAATCTCCTTGACGCAGGGCAACGTCTGCAAAACCTCCCGCGCAAACTCACCAAACGACTCCAGGTCCTTGGCCACCACCTCCAGCAAAAAGTCATAGCGCCCCGAAACGTTATGGCAGGCCACAATCTCCGGAATCGCCAACAGCCGCTGCTCGAACGCCCGGGCGATTTCCTGGGTGTGGCTCTCCATCATGATGCTGACAAACGCAGTCACCCCATACCCCAGCGCCTTGGGAGAAAGGATCGCCTGATAGCCACTGATCACCCCGCTCTCCTCCAGGGTGCGCACCCGGCGCCAACAGGGTGACGTGGTGAGGGCCACCCGCTCGGCCAACTCGGCCACGGTCAGGCGGGCATTGCCCTGCAAGGCGTTTAAAAGGGCTTTATCCGTGCGGTCCAGCTTGATGGGCATAACGTGCCTCTAATCATTATTTTTATCGGTGTTTGATCCACAAACGCAGGTTTTTCCGGGCTTTTTAGCAAGGTTCGTCTGTGGTTATGAGCATAGCATTGTAGGAAATAAGGAGCGCCCGACATGCACACTAAACACACCAGCTTCGGCTTTTCTACCCGCGCTATCCACCACGGCTATGACCCTGTTGACCACCACGGCGCCCTCGTCCCGCCCATCTACCTGTCGGCCACCTTCGCCTTCCCCACTGTCGAATACGGCGCCGCCTGCTTTGCCGGCGAAGCCAGCGGCCACTTCTATACGCGCATTTCCAACCCCACCCTGGCCCTGCTGGAGTCACGCATGGCCAGCCTGGAAAACGGCGAGGCCGCCGTAGCGTTCAGCTCCGGCATGGGCGCGATTGCCGCAACATTCTGGACCCTGTTGCGCCCGGGCGACGAGATCATCGTCAGCCAGACGCTGTATGGCTGTACCTTCGCCCTGTTGCACCACGGCCTCGGCGAATTCGGCATCAAGGTGCGGCATGTCGACCTGAGCGACCTCACCGCCCTGCAAGCAGCCTTGTCCCCGGCCACCCGCATGCTCTACTGCGAGACTCCGGCCAACCCTAACCTGCGCCTGATCGACATCGCCGCCGTGGCCGAGCTGGCCCATCAACAGCCGAACGTCACCGTGGTGGTCGATAACACTTACTGCACCCCCTACCTGCAGCGTCCCCTGGAACTGGGCGCCGATGTGGTGGTGCACTCGGCCACCAAATACCTCAGCGGCCATGGCGACATCACCGCAGGCATCGCGGTGAGCAACCAGGCCCTGGCCCATCGCATTCGCCTGCAAGGCCTCAAGGACCTGACCGGCGCGGTGATGTCACCCCAAGACGCCGCGTTGTTGATGCGCGGCCTCAAGACCCTGGGCCTGCGCATGGACCGCCATTGCAGCAACGCCCAAGCGGTGGCCGAGGCGTTGCAGGCACACCCGGCCGTACAGTGGGTGACCTACCCGGGGCTGCGTTCTTTCCCACAGTACGAACTGGCAAACCGGCAAATGAAACTGCCCGGCGGCATGATCGCCTTTGAACTCAAGGGTGGCATCGAGACCGGCCAGCGCTTCATGAACGCGCTGCAACTGTTCACCCGTGCGGTCAGCCTGGGGGATGCCGAATCGCTGGCCCAACACCCGGCAAGCATGACCCACTCCACCTACACCCCCGAGCAACGGGCGCAGCATGGTATCAGCGAGGGGCTGGTGCGGTTGTCGGTGGGGCTGGAAGACGTCGCCGACCTGCTGGCCGATATCCACCAGGCCCTGGCCAAGTGCAACGGTGCCAACCTGCGGCCCACCACGACAGCGGCGTACGCGATGAAATAGCGCCCAAACCCACGCGTTTTGCGGTGCCTGGGCGGCGGTCGGAAGGATCCGACTGCCGCTGTACCTGCTTAATGTTTTTTTTCGCAGATTGGATCCCCCTCCTTCAGCCAGCCTGTACTAGCATGTCAGCGGCGGGACGCACTATCACTGCAGGTTATTCACATTAGTTACCTTCTTAATCCCCGTCGCTATAAGGCCCAATACCTGCACGAAACTCATGGACGAATTGATGAACTCACACCTGTTCCCACAGATAGGCAAGGTCATCGCCAGCACCGGCAGCCGCCATTTCCCACGCATGCTGCATGACCTGATCCTTACCCAACTGGCAGTGGACGCCACCCATATCACCCAATTGCACGTCAGCCGTGAAGGCCTTGGCCGTCGCAAGATCAGCCCGGTGTACACCGATTCGGTGGCGACCCTGGACAGCGAGCAACTCGCCGCACAACTGCACCTCACGCGTCGCAAGGACGATGTGCGCTATGTACTGTCGGTGTACCGCTCCCACCCGTCCGAGAGTTTTTCTGCGCAAGAACGCAGCATGCTCCAAGACTTCTCCACGCTGTTGCTGCCCATGGTGGAAAAACACATCACCGCGCTGCAGCCATCGCTCCCGGACAGCCCGTCGGCAGAACCGCAACACCAGGGCATCGATACCTTGCGCCGACGTATCCAGGAGCGCCTGGTGCAATCGGGGCTGACCTTGTCCAACCGTGAACTGGAAGTGTGCGTAGGCCTGCTGGCCGGGCGCACCGCGCCGGAACTGGCCGAACAACTGGCGTTGAAGGTCAACACCATCGAGAGCTACCTCAAGCGTGCGGCGATCAAGTTGGGGATCAGCGGGCGGCATTCGTTGTTGCGCTGGATGTACTCGACCGAGTCTGACACGGCTCCATAGGCCAAGCAAAAATCCCCGCGGGAGCTGGCTTGCCTGCGATAGCGGTGGGTCAGCAACCCTGGGGAGACTGTCACACCGCTATCGCAGCATAGGTATCTACACAACTGTGCAGTTCGCCGCAGCCACCGGTAACCACGATGCGAAGCGAGCCGCTCTTGCTCTTGATCTGCTTTTGATCTTAGGCGCCCCGTCAAACCACGCTGGCCGGAATTCGACAGGGATTTGGGGGGTAAACCGGCAGGGATGCCGGTTTAGCCGCCCCGCGCCATGGATGGCGCGTGGCGGCGGCCCCCCAAATCACTGGCGGATTACGGGCACACCGAGCCCAAGCGAGGTGCCGAGTGGTGGGGCAAGAGCCTTTTGCTTACTTTTGGGCTCTTTTCAAAAGTGAGCCGCCGTCAGGGTGGAACCCTAAGTAGCCGTTACCGCAGCAATGGATATGTACACAATCCAACTGTGTCGCCTGTCAGGCCGCCATCGCAGGCAAGCCAGCTCCCACATTTGGATCCTGGGGCGCCAGGGAGATAGGCGCCGGCTGTCAGGCCGTCACGGGAGCAAGCTCCCACAGATCAGTCCCTTGCCAATGCCTCTATCGGGTCCAACCGCGCCGCATTCCGCGCCGGTACAAAACCAAACACAATGCCGATCAACGTCGAACAGGCAAACGCGGTAACGATCGAGCCCACCGAAAACACCATTTCCCACTCCTTCACAAACAACGAAAACAGGTAGCCGATGGCGTAGGACAGCGAGATCCCGATGATCCCGCCGATCAGGCACACCATCACCGCCTCCACCAGAAACTGTTGGCGAATATCCGATTGCCGCGCCCCCACCGCCATGCGAATCCCGATCTCACGGGTGCGCTCGGTGACCGACACCAGCATGATGTTCATCACGCCAATACCCCCCACCAGCAAAGAAATCACCGCAATCAATGACAGCAACAGCGCCAGGGAGCGGCTGGTTTTCTGTACCGTCTGCATGATGCTGTCGAGGTTGTTGGTGAAGAAATCCTTGGTGCCGTGGCGTTGCAGCATGAGCTTATTGACGTTGTCTTCCACCACCTTGCTCGGCTGGCCGTCCTTGATGCGCACGGTGATGCTGTCCAGATGACGCTGGCCCAGCAGACGCCCCGCCGCGGTTTCATACGGCACCCACACGTTCAGGGCCTTGCTGGCGGCGAACATGTTCTTGTTGTCCGCCGTCACCCCGATCACCGTGCACGGCAGGTTGCCTATCAGGATCACCTGGCCCAACGGGTCGATGTTGGGCCCGAACAGGCGCTGGCGGGTATTGTGGTCGATCACCACCACCTGGGCCTGGCGCCGCGCATCGCTTTCGCTGAAGGCAATGCCGGCTTCAAGCTTGAGGCCCTTGACCTTGAAGTAGCGGTCACTGACACCATTGACCTGTGCATCCACGTCGATGTTGCCAAAGCGCAGCATCAGGTTGCGGCCCACCACCGGCGTGGCGCTGTCGACGTAATACAGCTGATTCAGCGCGTCCACATCCGAGGGCATCAGCGTCTGGATCGCCGAGGCTCGACTGTCGCCAAAGCTGGTGCCGGAAAAGATATCGATGGTGTTGCTGCCAATCGCCTGGATGTCCTTGAGCACATAGCGCTTGGCGCCTTCGCCGATGGCCGAGATCGACACCACCGAGGTGATGCCGATGACAATCCCGAGCATGGTCAGCAAGGTGCGCATGCGGTGGGAGATCAGCGCCACCCACGCCATGTTGAACGCTTCCTTGAACAGCCCCAAGCTCGCCACCAGGCGCCGCGCCCCGCTGCGTCGGGGCTCGACCGGCGCCTCGACGGGCAACTCCAGGCCGACGCTGTCGTTGGCCTTGTCGCTGATGATCTCGCCATCACACACCTCGACAATGCGCTGGGCGTTCGCCGCGACCTTGGGGTCGTGGGTGACGATAATCACCGTGTGCCCCGCCGCGTGCAGCTCGGCGAGGATGCGCATCACCTCCTTGCCGCTGTGGGTGTCGAGGGCGCCGGTGGGTTCGTCGGCCAGGATCACTTCGCCGCCGTTCATCAAGGCCCGCGCAATACTTACCCGCTGCTGTTGCCCGCCGGACAGCTGGCTGGGCCGGTGGCTGGTGTGGCCCGACAGGCCCAGGCGTGCCAGCAATTCCCCGGCGCGGCTGTGGCGCTGGCTTTGCGGGGTGCCCGCGTAGATCGCCGGCATTTCCACGTTATGCAAAGCGCTCAGGTGCGCGAGCAAATGGTAACGCTGGAAGATAAACCCGAAGTAATCACGCCGCAGCTCCGCCAGTTGCTCATCGCCCAGGGAGCGGGTTTCGATGCCATTGATCTTGTAGCTGCCGGCGGTGGCGTAATCCAGGCCACCGAGGATGTTCATCAGGGTCGATTTACCCGAACCGGAGGCGCCGATGATCGCCAGCATTTCCCCGGCATGGATGCTCAGGTCGATGCCCTTGAGCGCGATGAATTCACGCTCGCCGGCCATGAAGCTGCGGGTGATGCCCTTGAGTTCCAACAGAGGCTGGCTCATGACTCAACTCCCCGCCACGGCAGGTGTAGCATCGCCGATCACCACGGTGTCGCCCTCGGCCAGGCCGTCAAGGATCTGCACCTTGACGTTGTTATTGATACCGGTCTTCACCGTGCGGGCCACCGCCTTGCCCTTGGCATCCAGCACCCGCACTTCGTAGCGGCCATCGGCATTGCGCACGCCCAGCGCCGCCACGGGCACCATCAGCGCGGCCTCGGCGGTGTCGAGCACGATGCGCACCTGGGCGGTCATGGCGATGCGCAGGCGGTGGTCGGGGTTGGGCACGTCGAACAGCGCGTTGTAGAACACTGCGGTGTTTTGCTTTGGTGTACCAGCGGTCTGGGTTTCCAGAAAGTTCTGCGGCGCCGGCTCAGTGCCGCGCAGCTTGGCGTAATAGCGCTTGTCCGCCTCGCCGAGAATGGTGAAGTACACCTGCTGGCCGGGGCTGATATGAATCACATCCGCTTCCGACACTTGGGCCTTGACGGTCATGGTGTCCAGGTCTGCGAGCTTGAGCAGCACGGGCGCCAACTGGCTGGCGATCACGGTCTGGCCTTCCTGGGTGACGATGCCCACCACATCACCGTCGATGGGCGCGTTGATGCGGGTGTAGGCCAGGTTGACCTTGGCGGTGTCGATCTGGATGTGTGCGCTTTTGATCTGCGCGTCCAGGGACAGCAGGTTGGCCTGCTGTACCTGGTAGGTCGATTCGGCGTCTTCAAAATCCTGGCGTGACACCGACTCGTCGGCCTGCAATCCCTTGTAGCGCTCATACACGGACTTGGCCTGCTTGAGTTGCGCGGCGGTCGCGCGGCGTTGGGCCTGGAGGTTTTCTTCATCGACCTGGGCTTTGCGCAGGGTGTTCTGCAGGATCAACGGGTCGATTTCGGCCAGCCATTGGCCCTTCTTTACCTTGTCGCCGACTTTGACTTTCAGCGACTTGAGCTGGCCGGAGACTTGGGCGCCGACGTCGACTTGTTTGACGCCTTCGAGCAGGCCGGTGGCCAATACCGCGTTTTCGATATCGCCGCGTTCGGCGGTGGCGGTGAGGTACTGGGGGGCGTCGGCGGGGGCGTTTACGGTGTAGATGGCCAGGCCGATTGCGACGGCCGCTATAGCCAGAATGCCGATTTTGCGGAATTTAGACGTTTGCATGGTTGGCTTCTTGATTGAGTACAAATGCGTGGCTAGGGCCCTTGGTGTGGGAGCTGGTTTGCCGGCGATGGCGGCCTGACAGCCGACCCCTGTCTACCTGACACCCCGCGATCAACCTGTGGGAGCGGGCTTGCTCGCGAAGGCGGCCTTCTGGTCGACCATTTAGTTGGGTTGGAATGAGTACATATCCATTGCTGCGGTAACGGCCACTTAGGGTTCCGCTCTGACAGCGGCTCACTTTTGAAAAGCGCAAAAGTAAGCAAAACGCTCTTGCCCCACCACTCGGCACCTCGCCTAGGCTCGGTGTGCCCGTAATCCGCCAGTGATTTGGGCGGCTAAACCGGCATCCCTGCCGGTTTACCCCCCAAATCCCTGTCGAATTCCGGCCAGCGTGGTTTAACGGGGCGCCTGAGATCAAAAGCAGATCAAGATCAAGAGCGGCTCGCTTCGCATCGTGGTTACCGGGGGCATGCCTGCCCCCACATATCTCACCGAGTTCACCTTCAAAAACCGGTCGGCTATAAGGCCGCCGCGCTCTGCTTTTGATCTGCAATCGCCCCGTTAAACCACGCTGGCCGAACGCAGGTTTTGCAGCGTGGGTAACCCGGCAGGACGCCGGGTTAGCCGCACTGGGCCATGGATGGCCCATTGCGGCGGCCCACGCTGCAAAACCTGCGTTCGGGCACACCGAGCCTAGGCGAGGTGCCGAGTGGTGGGGCGAAGGCCTTTTGGTTACTTTTGGGCCTTTCCAAAAGTGACCCGCTGTCAGAGCGGAACCATAAGTGGCCGTTACCGCAGAAATGGATATGTACACAGACAACCCCCTATTGCCCCCACATTTGGATCGGTGCCCCCCCCTCAAGACACCACCTCCCCAACCCTGACATCTTCCAACCACCACCTGGCCAACCCCAAAACATTCGGCGCCTTGAGCAACGTAAAGTGATTCCCCAAGCCATACCAAACCTGCAACCCACCCCCCTGCCCACGCCACCCCTCAACCATCAACCCCTGCTCCCGCTGGTTCCCCGCCGCATCCAGCGCCGGGTCCTGCGCCAACACCAGGCGCACCACCCCCTCATACCGCCCTTGCGGCTGATACACCGTACGCAACGCCGCCGCGTAAGTGCGCGCCGGCCCAACCATCGCCTCCACCGCCGCACGCGCCGGCAACAACCCCACATTCACCATCCCCGCGTGTAACGCTTGCCGCTGCGCCACCTCATCGCGCCCGGCAAAGTCCACCGCATCAATCCCCAGCGACTTCCCAGCCGCCAACTGCATCGCCTCGATCAACCGCAACAACGCCGCCGTCGAGGTATAAGCCTTGCCCGCACGCCCCGGCGCCTCGCTGTCGATCACCGTCAAAGAGCCCACCTCACGCCCCATCGCCTGCAAGCGCAGCGCCATTTCCAGCGCCACCCAGCCGCCGAACGAATGCCCCACCAGATGCACCGGCCCCTCGGGGCACTCCTGTTCCAGCGCCGTCAGGTAACACTGGGCCGCCGCTTCCACCTGGCTATGGGGCACCGCTTCGCCATCCAGCCCGCGTGGCTGCAAGCCATACAACGGCCAGTCGCGCCCCAAAGCTTCGCTCAAACCGACAAAGCCGGTGACGCTGTCTCCCGCGCCCGGCACGCAGAACACCGGTGCATAACCGGCGCGCCCGCTCTGGATGCGCAGCAAGGGTGAGTGCGCCGCGCAACTCACCGGGGTGCTCGCCGCCAGCGCTTGGCTCATGGCCTGGCCAAGGCTCTGGATATGCGGCGCCTGCATCATGCTCTGGTGATCCCCCGGCACCTGCACCTGGCGCAGTTGCCCAGGCGCCAGGGCGGTGTCCCAACCCAGCGCGGCACTGCGCCGCGACAGTTCGGTGGGCCGCTGCTCGGCGCTGAACAGGTGCACCGGGATCGGCAGCGGGAACAGGCTGTAATGGGCCAAGGCATGCCCGTGCCCGACTTCCCGTTGCAAAAAGCTCAACAGATCGGCGTCCGTCGCCGCTGCCATTTGCGCGTATAGCAAACCTTGATCGCGACAGCGTTGCAGCAGAGCCGCAATGTCCAGCTGTCCAAGGCCTGCCTCCAGTTGTTCCAGGCTCGCCAGCTCATCCACACCTCCCTGTGCCTTCCAATAGGCCGTGCACTGCAACAACAAATGCCGCTTGAGGGCGTCCGGCCCGCTCCAGCGGGCCTTGCCCTGGTCGGTCATGCGCGGCACGTAACTGTCGATCAAGCCGAGAAACGCCACGGCCTCATCCTGCCCCAGCAACTGCATGGCAACTTCATAGGCCAGCACCCCCCCAAACGACCACCCCGCCAGGCGGTAAGGGCCGTGGGGCTGGATCTGGCGAATCAGCCCAACCATGCGCGCGGCCAAGCCTTCCATGCTGTCCAGATGCGCCTCGCCCAGCGCCAGGCCCGGCAGGCCATAAATCGGGTAATCGCCCGGCAGGTGCTGGCCCAGCGCCGGGAAGTACACGTCCATACCACTGAACTCATGCACCAGAAATAACGGCGCCTGCGACCCACGGCAGCGCACCGTGATCACCGCCGTTTCAGGCAGCGCCTCGTCACCGCGTAGGCGCAGCAGCGCCGCGACCGAGGCCACGCTGGCATGCTCGAACAGCTCGGCCAGCGACACCGGCAACCCGGCCTCGTCCAGCCGATTGACCAGGCGAATTGCCAACAAGGAATGCCCGCCCAGTTCGAAGAAACTGTCATGGCGCCCCACCTGCTCAAGCTTCAACACCTCGGCCCACAGCTGGGCCAAGGTCTGCTCCAGTGCATCAATTGGCGCTTCGAATGTGCCGCTGGCCGCAGCGTCCCAGGTCGGCGTCGGCAAGGCTTTGCGATCGACCTTGCCATTGGCCGTCAACGGCAAATGCTCCAGTGCCACAAAGGCCGAGGGCACCATGTAGGCCGGCAAGTGCGCCTGCAGATAAGCGCGCACCGGCTCGATGCCGACCGGCTCGCCCGCCCAGGTGAAGTAGGCCACCAGGCGCTTGTCCCCCGGCACGTCTTCGCGGGCCAGCACCACCCCTTCGCGAATGCCGGCGAATGTGGCCAAGCGTGCTTCGATCTCACCCAGCTCAATGCGGAAGCCGCGGATCTTCACTTGATCGTCATTGCGCCCGATGCACTCCAGCAAGCCGTCTGCGCTCCAGCGCCCGAGGTCGCCGGTGCGGTACAGCCAGGCAGCTGGGTTGAACGGGTTCTGCACGAACTTTTCAGCCGTCAATTCAGGTCGGTTCAGGTAGCCCTGGGCGACACCGTCGCCGCCGATGCAGATTTCACCGGTCGCCCCCACGGGCAGCAGCTGCAACTGCGCATCCAGCACGTAGACCTGCGTATTGGAAATGGGTCGCCCTACCGGCACGCTGTCGGCATCAGCGGTAAGCGCGTGCACCTCATAAGTGGTGGCGTAGGTGGTGGTTTCGGTCGGCCCGTAGCAATGCACCAGGCGCAACCCCGGTGCCAATGCCAGCAGGTTGCGGAACGCCGCCGGGTCGGCACGCTCGCCGCCGCACAGCAAAATACGCAAGCCGGCCAGGGCCTGGGGAATCAGTTGCACATACTGGTTGAACAGCGCGGTGGTGACGAACAGCACCGTCACGCCCTGAAGTGCCGCGCCAAACGCCAGCGGGTCGAGCAAGGTGGCGTGGTCGATCACCTGCACCTGACCGCCGTTGAGCAATGCCCCCCACACATCCATGGTGCTGGCATCGAACGCCGGGTTCGAGGCGAAGGCTACGCGGTCATCGGGATTGAAATCGGCGTAGCCGTTGTTGAGCACCAAGCGCGTGATGCCACGGTGCGGCACCAATACGCCTTTGGGCATGCCGGTGGAGCCGGAGGTGTACATGATGTACGCCACGTTCTGCGTAGACTGCGGCAGGCCCGGGTTGTGCTCGGGGTATGAGTCGAGGGCCAGGGTGTCCAGATCCAGGCGCTGCACCGCACTCTCCACGCTGCAGTCGCTGCGGGTCAACAGCCAGGCCGCGCCGCTGTCTTGCAGCATGAAAGCCTGGCGTTCGGCCGGCGCGTTGATGTCCAGCGGTACATAGGCGGCGGCGCATTTGAGAATCGCCAGTTGGCTGACCAACAACGCCACCGAGCGTGGCAGCAGGATCGCCACGTTATCGCCGGGGCACACACCCAGGCCGAGCAGGTGATGGGCCAGGCGGTTGGCGCGGCGGTTGAGCTCGCCGTAGCTCACCCGTTGCTCGCCGTGCCGCACCGCCACCGCATCGGGGCGCGCCTGGACCTGGGCTTCGAACAGGTGTTGCACGCTGCGTTCACGGGGGAACGCGCGGGCTGTGGCGTTGAAGCCCTCAAGCAGTTGCTGGCGTTCGGCCTGAGGCAGGATCGACAAGCAATTGAGCGCGATGTCGCTGCGCTCTTCCAGTGCCTGCACCACCTGCACCAAGGCGTTATGCAGGTAGTCACCCAAGCGTCGGGCCCCCTGCCCCATGGCCGTGAGGCTGAAACCTTCACCCAGGTCATCCACGCTCACCGACACGCCGTAGTGGGTGTGCTCTTCGGTCTTGAGCACTTCGATCCCCTGCCACGCCTCGGCCACACCCCCGGCCTGGGGTGCGCTGTGGCGATAGTTGAACAGCACGCTGAACAACGGCGTGGCCATCGGTACGCCGCTGCAACGCTGGGCCAGCGCCAAGGGCGCGTGTTCATGGCTGAGCAGTTGGGTCAGGCGCCCATGGGTGGCACGCAGCGCGGTCAGTACCGAGTGTTCACCCAGGACGACTCGCAGCGGCAAGGTATTGATAAATACGCCCATGGCGCGCTCGGCGCCTTCGCCACCTTGCAGGCGGCCGAGCATCACCGTGCCGAACACCACCTGTTCACGGGCGCAGACCGTGCCCAGCACATGGGCCCAGGCCAGGTGCATAAGGCTGGCGGCGCTGACGCCGGCTTGACGCGCCTGAGTGCGCAGGCGCCGACTCAACCCCAGGTCGAGACTCACCTTCACTCGCTCATCGGTGCCCAGGTGCGGTAAGTCAGTGGGTTCGTCGACCCCAGCGAGCATCTCGCGAAAAAACGTCTCGTGGTCCTCAGCGCCCAGACGGGTCTGGGCCACGTAGTTGCGGTACGGGACGGGCGCGGCCAAGGTGTCTTGCGCGCCCAACAGGAAGGCCTGCATGTCGTGTTGCAGGATGTCCAGGGCGATGTGGTCCATCACCAGATGGTGAAACAGCAACGTCGCCACTACCCGTTGTGGTTCCTCGGCATACACCAGGCGCATCAGGGGTGCCTGGCCGAGGTCCAGGCGTGGCAGCAACGGGCCGCTTTCAACCCGTAATGAGGCGGTCCGCCACACCACTTGCACCGGTTCCTCCAGCCCGTCCCAATGGAAGGATGAGCGCAGGATGTCATGGCGCTGGATCACCGCCTGCAAGGCATGGGCGAAGGCGTCCAGGCGCAGGCGGCTGTCGAAGGCAAACTGCGCCTGCAACACATAGGCGTCGTCACCTTGCACGGCGCGATGCTGATACAGGATGCCGGCCTGCAAGGGTGCCAGCGGGTAGATCTCCTGCACATTCGCCGCGCCGCCGGGGATGCTGGCGACGATGCGCTCGATGGCAGCGGGTTCCAGGGTGATCAGCGCAAGCATGTCCGGCGTGATCCGGGTGCAATCGGGCGCAATGCGATTGGCCGGCACCGCCACTTCACGCCCACCACCCAAAGCCGCAGCCAGGGCGGACAAGGTCGGTTGGCCAAACAGCACTTTCACATCCGCCGACAAGCCCAGGCGGCGCATGCGCCCGATCAGGCTGACCGCCAGCAAGGAATGGCCACCCAATTCAAAGAAATTGTCATGCCGGCCCACGCGCTCCACGTTGAGCAATTCGGCCCACAGCGCGGCCAGGGTGATTTCCGTGTCCCCCACGGGCGCTTCATAGTCGCGCACGCTCAATGCGTCCAGGCCCGGCGCCGGCAACGCCTTGCGGTCGAGCTTGCCGTTGGGGCTCAGCGGCAGCGCCTGAAGGTGCATAAAGCTCGTCGGCAGCATGAATTCCGGCAGATGTTGCAGCAGATGGGCGCGCAGGCTTTCGACCTCGCTCGGCCCCCCGGTGTAATAGGCAATCAGGCGCTGCTCGCGGGCGATCACGGCAGCTTCCTGCACCGCCGGATGCTCGCTCAGGCGCGCCTGGATTTCCCCCAGTTCGATGCGCAGGCCACGAATCTTCACCTGGTCATCATTGCGCCCCAGGTATTCGAGCGTGCCGTCGGGCAAGTAGCGGCCCACGTCACCGGTGCGGTACATGCGCCCCGGGGTGAACGGGTCGTCGAGGAAGCGTTCGGCGGTCAGCTCAGGGCGGTTGAGGTAACCCCGTGCCACCTGCACGCCCGCGATGAACAATTCACCGACCACCCCCAACGGCACCGGCTGTAGCTGCCCGTCCAGTACATACAGGCGCGTGTTGGCAATCGGCTTGCCAATGGGGGTGTTATCCGGCACTACGGCACCCGCGCAGTCCCACGCGGTGACATCCACCGCCGCTTCGGTGGGGCCATACAGGTTGTACAAGCCAACCTCCGGCAATTGCTGTTTGAAGCGCCGCACCAGGCTGCCCGGCAGGGCTTCGCCGCTGCACATCACCCGCACCAGCCCGGCGGCCTGGCTGACATCGCCGTGAGCCAGGAACACGTCGAGCATCGACGGCACAAAGTGCAGCGTTGTGACCCGCTCGGCCTCGATCACCTGGCACAGGTAGTCAGGGTCCTTATGCCCGCCAGGGCGGGCCATGACCAGCCGCGCGCCGGTGCACAGCGGCCAGAAGAACTCCCACACCGACACGTCGAAGCTGAACGGGGTTTTCTGCAAGACCGTATCGCTGGCCGTCAGCCCGTATTCGTCCTGCATCCACAGCAGGCGGTTGACCACCCCAGAGTGTTCGTTGATCACACCCTTGGGCTGGCCGGTGGAACCGGAGGTGTAGATCACATAGGCCGCCACGCTGGCCGCCTGCGGGTTATGGGTGGGCTGGTGCTGCCAGGTGGGTGAATCGAGGTTGACCACCGGCACCTCGCCCAACAACCCGAGGGTGCTGGCCTGGGCCAGCACTACCGTCGGCGCGCTGTCGTGCAGCATGTAGGCGATGCGTTCCAGCGGGTAGGCCGGGTCCAGCGGCACATAGGCGGCGCCGGCCTTGAGGATCGCGTACAGGCCAATGACCATGTCCAGGCCACGCTCCACGCAGATCGCCACCCGCGCCTGGGGCTGCACACCCAGGGCTTGCAGGTGATGGGCCAATTGGTTGGCACGCGTGTTCAGTTCGGTATAGCTCAGTTGCTGCTCGCCCGCCTTCAAGGCAATGGCATGGGGCGTGCGCAGCACCTGGGCTTCAAACAGGCCGTGCAGGGTCTGGTCGAGGTTGTACTCAATGGCAGTGGCGTTGAAATCCACCAACAGTTGCCGACGTTCGCGCGCGTCCACCAGAGGCACCTGCGCCAGCACCGCCTGGTCGTTATCGACCATGGCCTGCAACACGCGGGTGAAATAGCCGACGTAGCGCTGCATCGTCGACTCGTCAAACAGCGCCACGGCATATTCCAGCGCACCGAGGATGCTGCCCTGCACTTCCCCCAGGTTCAACGACAGGTCGAACTTGGCGAAATGGCTGTGCTCGACAATGCTCTCCAGAGCCAGGTCGCCCAGGGCCAGGGTCGGCGCGCTGCTGTCCTGCCAGCTCAGCAGGGTCTGGAACAGCGGGCTGTGGGCCAGGCTGCGCGGCGGCCGGGTAATTTCCACCACCTGTTCGAAGGGCAAGTCCTGATGGGCCTGGGCCTCCAGCGTCAGCGCCTTGACCCGCGCCAGCAACGCCTCGGTGCTCAGCTCGCCCGAGGTGTCGATACGCAGCGCCAGGGTGTTGACGAACAGGCCAATCAGCCCCTCGACTTCGGTGCGCATGCGGTTGGCCACCGGCGTGCCGATCACCAACTCGGGCTGCCCGGACAGGCGCGCCAACAGCGACGCCCAGGCACTCATCAAGGTCATGTACAAGGTGGTGCCATGGCGTTGGCTCAAGGCCTTGAGCCCGGCGGTGAGGCGTTCATCCAGGCGCACTTCGACACTGCTGCCAGCGTAGTCCTGCTGCGCCGGGCGCGGGCGGTCGGTGGGCAAGGTCAGCAACGCTGGCGCACCGGCCAACGCCTGCTGCCAGAAGCTGCTTTGGCGTTGCAGCACCTCGCCGCTCAACCACAGGCGTTGCCACACGGCAAAGTCGGCGTACTGGATCGGCAAGGGCGGCAGCGGGTCGGCGTGGCCGTGGCTGAACGCCTGGTACAGCGCCATCAGCTCGCGGGTCAGCACGCCCATGGACCAGCCGTCGGAGACGATATGGTGCAGGGTCAGCAACAGCACATGGTGATCATCGGCCATCACCACCAGGCGCCCGCGCAGCAACGGGCCGCGTTCAAGGTCGAAGGGTGCCGAGGCTTCGCCGTGGATCAGCGCGTCCAGGGCCTGTTGCGGCTGCGGGTGGCGACGCAGGTCCTGCACTTGTAGCGCCAACACCTCTTCGGCCGGCACGACCAGCACCTGGGCCTGGTCACCCTGCTGGGCGAAGCGGCTGCGCAGGGTGTCATGCCGCGCCACAATGCGCGCCAGGGCCCGTTGCAGCGCCTGTACATGCAACTGCCCGCGCAACCGCAGGCCGATGGGAATGTTGTAGGCGGTGTTGGCCCCTTCCATCAACGCCAGGAACCACAGGCGTTGCTGGGCGAAGGACAGCGGCACGTCGTCATCACGGTTGGCCGGCAAGATATCCGGCAAGGTGCTGCGACCGGCCTGGGCCAGCACCTCGGCGACCGCCGCCAGTTCGGCGTTGGCAAACAGGTCGCCCAGCGCCAATTCGACGCCCAGCCGCTGGCGCACCTGGGACACCATGCGCATGGCCAGCAGCGAATGCCCGCCCAGCTCAAAGAAATGGTCATAACGCCCCACGCGCGGCACCTGCAACACCTCAGCCCAGATCTGCGCCAGCACGGTTTCGATTTCGCCCTGGGGCACGGCGTACTCGCGGGTAAATACCGCGGCCATGTCCGGCGCTGGCAGAGCCTTGCGGTCGAGCTTGCCATTGGCGGTCAGTGGCAGTGCGTCGAGCTTCATGAACGCGACGGGCACCATGTAGTCCGGCAGATGTGCCACCAGGTGGGCGCGGATCTCGACCAGCGTCAGCGGGTCCAGTTGCGGGTTTTCAGTGAAGTAGGCCACCAGCCGCTCTTCACGCACCACCGCCACTGCTTCCAGGATGCCGGGCAATTGGTTGAGCTGGGTCTCGATTTCGCCCAGTTCGATGCGCACGCCTCGGATTTTCACCTGGTCATCGTTGCGCCCCAGGTAGTCGAGCGTGCCGTCCGGCAACCAGCGCACCAGGTCGCCGGTGCGGTACATGCGCCCTGCATTGAACGGGTCGCGCAGAAAACGCTCGGCGGTCAGCTCCGGACGGTTCAGGTAACCGCGTGCCACGCCCTTGCCGCCCACGTACAACTCCCCCGCCACCCCCAGCGGCACCGGGCGCTGGTGTGGGTCGAGCACGTAGACCTTGGCATTGGCGATGGGCTTGCCGATATGCAACGGCTGGCCCGCCTCGACCTTGCCGGAAGTGGCCACCACCGTGGCTTCGGTGGGCCCGTAGTTGTTGATCAGCTCAAAGCGCTGCGCCCGCCCGAACTGGCGTAGGCGATCGCCACCGACCAGCAAGGTGCGCAAGGTCGGGTGCTCGATGTTCTGGCTGAAGGCGTATTCCGCCACCGGCGTCGGCAGAAAGCTCACGTCCAAAGGCTGCGCGCACCACCAGGCCAGCAGTGCGTCGATATCTTCACTGCCCTCATGGGCCGGTGGCAGGTGCAAGGTGGCGCCCACACACAGCGCCGGCCACACTTCCCAGGCCATCGCGTCAAAGCCGAAACCGGCAACACTGGCGGTATGCCGCCCGGCGCGCAGGTCGAAGGCGCTGCAATGCCAGTCCACCAGGTTGGCGACAGTGTGATGTTCCACCATCACCCCTTTGGGCAAACCGGTGGAGCCGGAGGTGTAGATCACATAGGCCAGGTGCGTCGGGCCGACGGCGATTGTGGGGTTGCTCGCCGAATGGTGCTGCCAGGTGAAGCGGTCCAGATTGATCACCGGCACTTCCAGGGCCGGCAGGCGCTCCAGCAATGCGTGCTGGGTGAGTACCGCCACTGGCGCGCTGTCACTGAGCAAATAGTTCAGACGCTCAGCCGGGTGGGACGGGTCCACCGGCACATAACCGGCACCGGCCTTGAGAATCGCCAGCAACCCGGCCAGGGTATCGAGGCCGCGCCGCGCCACAATCGCCACGCGGTCGTCGGGCTTGACCCCCAGTGCCAACAGATGATGGGCCAGCAGGTTGGCTTGCTGGTTCAGTTCGGCATAGGTCAGTTGCCGGCCCTGATGCACCGCGGCGATGGCGTACGGCGTGAGCGCGGCCTGGGCTTCGACCCTGCCGTGCAGGGTGGTGCCTTGGGGGAAGACGGTCTGGGTGGTGTTGAACTGTTCCAGTAACAAACGCTGTTCGGCAGCGGGCACCACCGACAGTTGGTCAAGCGCGGTATGGGGGGCCTGTTCCAGTGCGCTCACCAGGTTTTCCAGCGCGGTGTGCAGGTAGGCGCAGACGCGTTGAGGGTCGACCAGGGTGCTGGCCAGCAAACTCAGGCCGAAGCCCTCGCCCAGGTCGTCCACGCTCAGGGTCAGCGGGTAGTTGGTGCGTTCCTCGGCGCGCAGTGCGGTGATGCCGTGCCACGCCGACACGGCCTCGGCGCTGGCGGCGGACGCGCTGTGGCGATAGTTGAGCAGCGCGCTGAACAGCGGCGTCGGCGCGAGCACGCCACTGCAACGCTGGGCCAGGGCCAACGCCGCGTGTTCATGGCGCAGCAACGTGGTCAGGCGTGCGTGGGTGGCCTTGACGGCGGTGCGCACGTCCTGGGCGTCCACGTCCACGCGAAACGGCAAGGTATTGATGAAAATGCCCAGGGCGCGGTCGGTGGCATGGCTGCCCTGCATGCGCCCCATCAACACAGTGCCGAACACCACCTGGGCTTTGCCGGCCAACACCCCCAGCACCTGGGCCCAACCCAGGTGAAACAGGCTGGCGGCGCTCACGCCCAGTTGGCGTGCCTGTCCGCGCAAACGCTGGGCCAGTGCCGGCGCCAACGGCAGGCTGACTTCAGCGATGGCGCGCGCATCGCCTTGCACATCCTGCAAACCGAACGGCAAGGTGGGCTCGCTGATATCGCCGAGCATCCGCCGGAAGAAACTTTCATGTTCTTGTTCACTGATGCCCAGCCGCGCCTGCGCCACATAGTTGCGAAACGACACGGCCTGGCCGAGGGCCGCGCCTTGGCCCAACAGGCACGCCTGCATTTCGTGGCACACCACGTCCAGGGCGCTGTGGTCGAGCGCCATGTGATGGAACAACAGGGTGGCGACGATGCGCTGGTTGGCCGGGTCTTCAGCGCGCACCAGGCGCAGCAACGGCGCCTGGGTGACGTCGAGGCGGTAGTGGCGGGCATCAAACAGGTCATGCAGTTGCGTGGCGATATCGCCGTCGCCCGGGTCCAGCATCAAGGCTTGCACCGGCAGGCGTGCCTGGCGCCACACCACTTGCGAGGGTTGCGTCAGGCCATCCCAGACCACCCCGGTACGCAGGATGTCGTGACGGTCCATCACCCGTTGCAGCGCCTGGGCAAACGCATCGAAACGCGCCAGGTTGTCAAAGGCGAACTGCGACTGCATCACATAGGGGTCACCCTGCTCGGCACTGACATGGTGGAACAGAATGCCTTCCTGCAACGGCGCCAGTGGGTAGATGTCCTGGATATTCGCCACGCCGCCCTGCACCGTGGCGACAATGCGCTCGATCTCGTCCTGGTTCAGGGTCGACAGGGTCAGCATTTCAGGAGTGATGCGCTCGGCATTGGCCGGGATACCATTGGCCGGCACCTGCACCTCACCGGCCTTGGTCGCGGCGTATTCACCGGCCTTGATCAGTTCGATCAGCGCCGGCTTGTGCTCACGCAAGGCGGCCAATATCGCCGGGTCGCTCAAGGCGTGCTTGTTGCCGTTCACCGACAACTGCTCGCCCTTGAGCGCCAGTTGCACATCCTTGGTTTTCAGGGTTGCCAGCAGCTCGAGGATGTTCACAGGACGATCTCCATTCGTTCGGTCATTGCGGCGTAGCCGGCCAGGGTCGGTTGTTCGAACAAGCCCCGCACATCGGCTTCCATGCCTTCCTGGCGCAGGCGCCCGATCAAGCTCACGGCCAGCAGCGAGTGCCCGCCCAGTTCAAAGAAGTTGTCGTGGCGCCCTACCCGCTCCACCTTGAGCAGCTCGGCCCAGAGCTGGGCCAGGAGGATTTCGATGTCGCCTTCGGGCGCCGCGTATTCACGTACCTGCAAGGCGTCCATACCCGGTGCAGGCAGAGCCTTGCGGTCGAGCTTGCCGTTGGGGCTCAGGGGCCAGGCGTCCAGGCGCATGAACAGCGCCGGCACCATAAAGTCCGGCAGGTGCTGCAACAGCTGGGCGCGCAGGCCGTCGATGTCGGTGGGTGCGCCGGTGTAATACGCGACCAGGCGCTGGTCCCGGGCGACGACCACGGCGTCCTTGACCGCCGGATGCTCGATCAAGCGCGCCTGGATTTCTCCCAGCTCGATGCGCAGGCCACGGATCTTGACCTGATCGTCGTTGCGGCCCAGGTACTCAAGCGTGCCGTCGGGCAAGTAGCGGCCCAAGTCGCCGGTGCGGTACATGCGCCCCGGGGTGAACGGGTCGTCGAGGAAGCGTTCGGCGGTCAGCTCAGGGCGGTTCAGGTAACCCCGCGCCACTTGCACGCCCGCGATGAACAGCTCACCGACCACGCCCAACGGCACCGGCTGCAACTGCCCGTCCAGAACATACAGGCGAGTATTGGCAATCGGCTTGCCGATCGGGGTGTTGTCCGGCACCTCAGGGCGGGCGCAGTTCCAGGCCGTCACGTCCACTGCCGCTTCGGTGGGGCCGTACAGGTTGTATAAACCAATCCCCGGCAACTGCTGCTTGAAACGCCGCACCAGGCTGCCCGGCAAGGCCTCGCCGCTGCACATCACCCGCACCAACCCCGCCGCCTGGCTGACATCGCCGTGGGCCAGGAACACATCGAGCATCGACGGCACAAAGTGCAGGGTCGTGATCTGCTCCGCGGCGATCACCTCACACAGGTACGCCGGGTCTTTGTGCCCTTCAGGGCGCGCCATCACCAGGCGTGCGCCGGTGAACAGCGGCCAGAAGAACTCCCACACCGACACATCGAAGCTGAACGGAGTTTTCTGCAACACCGCATCGTGGGCCTTGAGGCCATAGGCGTCCTGCATCCACAACAGGCGGTTGACCACCCCGGCATGTTCGTTGATCACGCCCTTGGGCTGGCCGGTGGAACCGGAGGTGTAGATCACATAGGCCGCGTGCCGGGCAATGAGGCCCGGTACTGGCGGGTTGGTGATGGGTTGGTGCTGCCAGGTGCTGTGGTCGAGGTCGATCACCACCGCGTCACCCAGCAAGGCGCGGGTGGCGCTTTGGGCCAGCACCACCACCGGCGCGCTGTCGTGCAGCATGTAGGCAATGCGCTCTGGCGGGTACGCCGGGTCCAGCGGCACATACGCACCGCCGGCCTTGAGGATGGCGAACAGGCCGATGACCATGTCCAGGCCGCGCTCGACGCAGATGCCCACCCGCGCATCCGGACGCACGCCGCTGGCACGCAGGTGATGGGCCAGGCGGTTGGCGCGCTCATTGAGTTGCTGGTAGCTCAAGCTGTGCTCGCCGGCATTCACCGCCACGGCCTGCGGAGTACGTACAACCTGGGCTTCAAACATGCCGTGCAGGGTCTGGTCGAGGTTGTAGTTCACCTCGGTAGCGTTGAACTGCACCAGTAGCTGTTGCCGCTCTTGCAGCCCCAGCACCGGCAGGCGATTGAGCGCCTGGTGCGGCGCCTGCTCAAGAGCCTCGACCAGCCCGCTCAACGCGTTATGCATATAGCCGCACACCCGTTGTGCATCCACCTGGGCCAGGGCGGTGAACGCGTAGCCGTCGCCCAGGTCATCCACGTTCAAGGTCAGCGGGTAATTGGTGCGCCCGTCATTGACCAGGGTCTGCATGCCTTCCCAGGCCAACTGCGCATCCGCCGAGCGGGTGGCGGCGCCGCGATGGCGATAGTTGAGCATCGAGCTGAACAACGGCGCCGGGGCCGCGACACCGCTGCAACGCTGGGCCAAGGCCAGGGAGGCGTGTTCATGGCCGAGCAATTCGGTCAGCCGCGCATGGGTGGCGCGCACGGCGGCGCGGGCGCCCTGGTCGTCGATATCCAGGCGCAGCGGCAAGGTGTTGATAAACACGCCCAGGGCGCGGTCGGCGCCCTCGCCGCCCTGCAAACGGCCCACCAGCACCGTACCGAACACCACCGTATGGCGCGCCGATACCGCGGCCAGCACCTGCGCCCAGGCCAGGTGGAACAGGCTGGCAGCGCTGACCCCCAGCAACCGCGCCTGGCTGCGCAGGCGGCGGTTGAGCGGGCTGTCCAGTTGCAGGGTATGTTCGTCGATGGCATTGCCGTCGCCACGCACGTCCTGCCAGCCGAACGGCAGCGTTGGCTCGTCGACATCGCCCAGCATCTGGCGGAAGAACTGCTCATGCGCCTGTTCGCTGACACCCAGGCGCGCCTGGGCCACATAGTTGCGATACGGCATCGGCGCGGCGGTGGGCGCGGCGTGGCCCAACAGGTGGCCCTGCATTTCGCGCAACACCACGTCGAAGGCGGTGTGGTCCAACACGATATGGTGATAGAGCAGCACCGCCACCACGCGCTGGTTGACCGGGTCCTGGGCATACATCAGGCGGATCAACGGCGCCTGGCTGATTTCCAGGCGATAACGCCGCGCATCAAAGCGCTCGTGCAGGCCGGCGAGTACGTCGCCTTGCAGGTGCAGTTCCTGTACGCACAACTGCGCCTGGCGCCACACCACTTGCAGCGGTTGTGCCAGGCCCTCCCACACCACCCCGGTGCGCAGGATGTCGTGGCGGTCGATCACCTGTTGCAGGGCGCACACAAAGGCGTGCAGGCGCTCGATGCTGTCAAACGCCAGATGCGATTGCAGCAGGTAAGGATCGCCCTTCGCCGCCGTGAGGTAGTGATAGAAAATCCCTTCCTGCAACGGCGCCAGCGGGTAAATGTCCTGCACGTTGGCAGCGCCTCCCGGCACCTGAGCCACCACCTGGTCGATGGCCGACTGGTCGAGGCTCACCAGGGCCAGCATGTCCGGGGTGATGCGTTGGCAATCGGCACTGATGCGATTGGCCGGCACCTGCACTTCGCGGCCACTGCCGACAGCGGCAGCCAGCGCGGCCAGGGTTGGCTGGCTGAACAGCACGCGCACATCCGCGCTGAGGCCGGCCTGGCGCATGCGCTCGATCAGGCTGACGGCCAGCAAGGAATGGCCGCCCAGTTCGAAGAAGTGGTCATGGCGACCCACCTGCTCCACCTGCAACACCTCGGCCCACAGCCGCGCCAGGGTGGTTTCGACGTCACCTTTGGGGGCTTGGTATTCACGGCTGAGCAAGGCGCACTGGTCTGGCTCTGGCAATGCCTTGCGGTCCAGTTTGCCATTGGCGGTCAGGGGCAACTGGTCAAGCCGCATGTAGGCGACCGGTACCAGCGCCTCGGGCAGTTGGGCTTGCAGGTGCGCACGCAAGGTCTCGATCTGCAACGGGCGCTGTTCGGTGAACCAAGCCAGCAGGCGGCCTTCGCGCACCAGCACCACGGCCTCACGAATACCGTCCAGTGCCGCCAGGCGGCTTTCGATTTCACCCAGTTCCACCCGCACGCCGCGCAGTTTTACCTGGTCGTCGTTACGGCCCAGGTATTCAAGGTTGCCATCGGGCAGCCAACGCACCAGGTCACCGGTGCGGTACATGCGCCCTGGGTTGAACGGGTCTTGCAGAAAGCGTTCGACCGTCAGCTCGGCACGGTTGAGGTAGCCCCGCGCCACGCCGCTGCCGCCTACATAGAGTTCACCGGCCACGCCCACCGGTACCGGCCGCAGGTGCGCGTCCAGCACATAGCTGGTGGCATTGGCGATGGGCCGGCCGATATGCAACACCTGCCCGGCCCGCACGCGTCCGGAGGTAGCAACCACCGTGGCTTCGGTGGGGCCGTAGTTGTTGATCACGGCAAAGCGCCGCTCTTGGGTGAACTGGCGCAAGCGGTCACCGCCGATCAGCAGGATGCGCAAGGTGGGGTGCTGCTGGGGCAGGCTGAAGGCGTATTCGGCCACCGGCGTCGGCAGGAAGCTCACGTCCAACGGCTGCGCCAGCCACCAGGCCAACAGTTCATCGACGTTTTCGTTGCCCATCTCGGCGGGCGGCAGGTGCAGGGTCGCGCCGACGCACAGGGCTGGCCAGACCTCCCAGGCCATGGCATCAAAGCCCATGCCGGCCACGCTGCTGGTGTGGCTCACCGCCGTCAGGCCAAAGGCCTCACAGTGCCAATGCACCAAGTTTTCCACGGTGCGGTGTTCCACCATCACGCCCTTGGGCTGGCCGGTGGAACCGGAGGTGTAGATCACATACGCCAGGTGCGCGGGCGTCAGGGTGGGCAGTTGCGGATTGCTCACAGAGTGGCGCTGCCAGGCGGGGTCATGCAGATCGACCAGGGCAACCGAACCGAGCAGCTCCTGGGTACTGGTCTCGGCCAGCACCGCCACGGGCGCGCTGTCTTGCAGCAAGTAGGCGATACGCTCGGCGGGGTACGCCGGGTCGATCGGCACATAGCCCGCGCCAGCCTTGAGAATGCCCAACAGCCCCACCAGCATCTGCGGGCCGCGACGGCAGCACAGCGCCACGCGGTCGTCGGCTTGCACGCCGAGTTCCAGCAAGTGATGAGCCAACTGGTTGGCGCGTTGATTGAGCTGCTGATACGTCAGCGCCTCACTGCCTTGCTGCACGGCAATGCGATGGGGTTGGCGCTCGGCCTGCACTTCAAACGCACCGTGCAGGGTCTGGCCATGGGGGAAGTCGTGGGCGGTGGCGTTGAACTCGCGCAGTACCGTGTCGCGCTCTGCGGCGGGCAGAATCGGTAACTGGCGCAGCGCACTGTTGGGCGCCGTCTCCAGGGTGACAATCAGTTGCTCAACGGCACTGAGTATGTAGTCGCACAGGCGTTGCGCGCCAATCTGCGGCACGGCCAGCACGCTCAGGCCAAAGCCTGCGCCCAGGTCATCCACGCTCAGGGTCAACGGGTAGTTGCTGCGTTCTTCGCCGCCCAGTAGCTGCACGCCTTCCCAGATGCCGTGGCCGTCGCGGGCCATTTCCCCTGGGTTGCTGTGGCGGTAATTGAGCAAGGCGCTGAACAGCGGCGTGCTGGTCGGCACGCCGCTGCAACGCTGGGCCAGGGCCAGTGACGCATGCTCATGCCCGAGCAAGGCGCTCAAGCGTGCATGGGTGGCTTTGACCGCCTGCGTCGTACCGGCTGCAACGTCGACCCGCAGCGGCAAGGTGTTGATAAACATCCCCAGCGCACGGTCTGCGCCCTCGCCGGCTTGCAGTCGGCCCATCAGCACCGTACCGAACACCACCTCGTCGCGGCCCGAGACCAGGCCCAACACCTGGGCCCAGGCCAGGTGCATCAGGCTGGCGGCGCTGACCCCCAGTTGGCGCGCCTGCTGGCGTACGCGCCGGGCCAGGCCTGCCTCCAGGTGCACCTCGGCTTCTTCGATGGCACGGCCATCGCCCTGCACATCCTGCAGGCCAAACGGCAAGGTCGGCTCGTCGACCTCGGCGAGCATGTCGCGGAAAAACTGCTCATGCTGCGCCACACTGACGCCCAGCCGCGCCTGGGCCACATAGTTGCGAAACGGCGCGGCAGCGGGCAAGTCCTGGGCCTGGTTGAACATGAAGGCACGCATTTCCTGGCCGACCACTTCCATGGCGGTGTGGTCCAGCGCCAGGTGGTGGAACAGCAGGATCGCCGCGACCCGGTGGTGCGCCGGGTCCTGGGCATAGACCATGCGCAGCAACGGCGCCTGGGTAATGTCCAGGCGGTAGTGACGCGCATCGAAACGCCCATGCAGTTGCGCCATCACATCGCCGCCGGCCGGGTCGAGCATCACCTCCTGCACCACCAGCTTGGCATCGCGCCACACCACTTGCACCGGGCTGTCGAGCCCTTCCCACACCACAGCGGTACGCAAAATATCGTGGCGCGCCACCACCTGTTGCAGCGCGCCCATAAAGGCGTGCAGGCGCTCGGCGGTGTCAAAGGCCATGCGCGATTGCAGCAGGTACGGGTCGCCCTGCTCGGCGCTGATGTGGTGGTAGAGAATGCCTTCCTGTAGCGGCGCCAGCGGGTAGATATCCTGGATATTCGCCGCACCACCCGGCACGCTGGCGACAATGCGCGCTATGACCTCTGGGGTCAGTTGCACCAGGCTCAGCATCGCCGGCGTGATCTGTGTACAGCCGGCGGGGATGCCATTGGCGGGCACCACGATTTCTCTGCCACTGCCCACGGCGGCCGCCAGCGCGGCCAGGCTTGGCTGGCTGAACAACACGCGCACATCGGCGCTCAGGCCCACTTGGCGCATGCGTTCGATCAGGCTGACCGCCAGCAACGAATGCCCGCCCAATTCGAAGAAATGATCATGGCGCCCCACGCGTTCAAGCTTGAGCACGTCCTGCCAGATCTGCGCCAGCAGGCTTTCCACCTCGCCTTGCGGGGCTTCGTAGCCACGGCTGATCAAGGCGGCCTGGTCGGGTGCCGGCAATGCCTTGCGGTCCAGCTTGCCGTTGTTGGTCAACGGCAGGCTGGCCAGCGGCATATAGGCCGACGGCAGCATGTAGTCCGGCAGTTGGCCTTGCAGGTGCGCGTGTACCTGGTCAATGCCCAGGTCTGCGCCGGCCCAGGTAAAATAGGCCACCAGGCGCTTGTCCCCCGGCACGTCTTCACGGGCGAGCACGGCAACCTCCTGGATACCCGCACAACTGGCCAGGCGTGCCTCGATCTCGCCCAGTTCGATACGGAAACCGCGGATTTTGACTTGGTCGTCATTGCGCCCCAGGCACTCCAGCAGGCCATCCTCCGACCAGCGCCCGAGGTCGCCAGTGCGATACATCAGTGCCCCAGGCTGATCGACAAAGGGGTTGCCCACGAACTTCTCGGCGGTCAACTGCGCACGGTTCAAGTAGCCCTTGGCGACGCCCTCCCCGCCAATACAGATTTCACCGGTGATACCCAGCGGCACCGGCTGCAACTGTGCATCCAGCACATAGATCTGCGTGTTGGAAATGGGCCGCCCTACCGGCACGCTGTCGGCGTCAACGGCCAGCGCGCGCACTTCATAGGTGGCGGCGTAGGTGGTGGTTTCCGTAGGCCCATAGCAATGCACCAGACGCAACGCCGGAGCCTGCGCCAACAGACTGCGGAAGGCCGCCGGGTCGGCACGTTCGCCGCCGCACAGCAAAATGCGCAGGCCGGCCAGGGCCTGTGGAATCAGTTGCACATACTGGTTGAACAGCGCGGTGGTGACGAACAACACCGTGGCGCCCTTGAGTTCAGCGCCAAACGCCAGCGGGTCGAGCAAGGTGGCGTGGTCGATCACTTGGACCTGGCCGCCGTTGAGCAGCGCGCCCCACACATCCATGGTGCTGGCGTCGAACGCCGGGTTGGAGGCAAACGCGATGCGGTCTTGGGGGTTGAAGTCGGCGTAGCCGTTATTGATCACCAGCCGGCTGATGCCGCGATGGGTCACCAACACGCCTTTGGGCGTACCGGTGGAGCCGGAGGTGTACATGATGTACGCCACGCTGTCCGAGCTCTGGGCCACAGCGGGGTTGGTCGCAGGCATTACGTCCAGGTTCAGCTCGGTGAGGTTGTCCAGCACCTGGCGGGCGCCGCTGTCCTGCACCATGAAGGCTTGGCGTTCAGGCGGCGCGTTGACGTCCAGCGGCACGTAGACCGCCGCGCACTTGAGTACCGCCAATTGGCTGACGATCAGGTCGACGGAGCGCGGCAGCGCCAGGGCGACCGGCTCACCCGGCTGCACGCCCTGGTTAAGTAAATGATGGGCGAGCCGGTTGGCATGGCGGTTAAGGTCGCGGTAGCTCAGGGCGCGTTCGCCATGCACCACCGCCGTGGCTTCCGGCCGGGCCAGCACCTGGGCTTCGAACAGTTGGGCGACGCTGAGGTGCGACGGGTATTCACGGGCGCTGGCATTGAAGTCCTGCAGCAGTTTGCGCCGCTCCGCCGGCGGCACGATCGACACGCTGTGCAACGCGGTGGTCGGCGCCTGTTGCAGCGCAGTCACCAGGTGGCGCAGTGCGGTGAGCATGTAGTTGCCCACCCGTTGCACATCCAGTTCGGCCACGCCTTGCACGGTCAAGCGCATGCCCGTGCCGAGGTCATCGACGTTGAGCACCAGTGGGTAGTTGCTGCGTTCTTCGGAGCTGAGAATCTCGATACCGGAGGCGGCAAAGGGGTTGTCCCCCGGGGCTTCATCGGCGGCGCTGTGCCGGTAATTGAGCAAGGTGCTGAACAACGGCAGCGAGCCCGGCACACCGCTGCAACGCTGGGCCAGGGACAACGAGGCATGTTCGTGCCCGAGCAGTTGCGCCAGGCGCGCATGGGTGGCGCGCACGCCGGCCTGTACGCCGACGCTGCCGAGGCTGACCCGCAGCGGCAAGGTGTTGATGAACATCCCCAGCGCCCGGTCCGCACCCTCGCCGCCCTGCATACGCCCCAGCAACACGGTGCCGAATACCACCTCCTGCTGGCCGGACACCTGGCCCAGCACCTGGGCCCAGGCCAGGTGCACCAGGCTGGCAGTGCTCACGCCCAGTTGCCGCGCCTGTTCGCGCAAGCCCAGGTTGAGCGCCGGCTCCAGCGGCAGGCGCGCTTCATGAATGCCGCTGCCGTCGCCATTCACGTCTTGCAAACCGAAGGCCAGGGTCGGCTCATCGATGTCGCCCAGCATCTGGCTGAAGAAGGCTTCGTGCTGGGCCTGGGTCACACCGAGGCGGGCCTGGGCCACGTAGTTGCGGTACTGCACCGCGTCAGGCAATTGCGCACTGTGACCATGCAGGCTGGCAGTCATTTCTTCGACCAGCACCTGCAGGGCGGTGTGGTCGAGAAGGATATGGTGCAGCAGCAAAATGCCGACCACGCCGTGGCTGTCCTGCGCATACGCCAGGCGCATCAGCGAGGCGCGTGACAGGTCTAGGCGATAGTGGCGTGGGTCGAAACGCTGTTGCAGGTGCGCCAGTGCCTCGCCGCCCAGCGTATCCAGGCGTTCGACCACCAAGGGCGCCTGGCGTAACACCACTTGCACCGGCTCCTCCAGGCCCTCCCAGAGGATGGCGGTGCGCAGGATGTCGTTGCGTTCGATCACCGTGTGCAGCGCGTTGACGAAGCCGTCGACGGCGCCCTGGTCGTGAAAGCGCAACTGCACCTGCAACACGTAGGGGTCGCCCTCGGTGGTCGCCAGGTGGTGGTAGAGAATGCCGGCCTGCAACGGCGCCAGGCCATAAATGTCCTGCACGTTGGCAACGCCACCGGGCACGGCCTCAAGGATATGGTCGATTGCAGTCTGATCCAGTTCGACCAGGGGCAGCATGTCCGGGGTGATGGCCTGAGTGTCTGCTTGAATGGGATTGGCCGGCACCTGCACGCTCTGCTGGCCGCCCACCGCCGCAGCGAGCGCCGCCAAGGTCGGTTGGCCGAACAGCACGCGCACATCGGCGCTGAGGTCGACCTGGCGCATGCGTTCGATCAGTTTGACCGCCAGCAGCGAATGGCCGCCGAGTTCGAAGAAATTGTCCTCACGACCGACACGGTCGACGTGGAGCAGGTCTTGCCAGAGCCTGGCGAGGGTGGTTTCCAACGCCCCCTGGGGCGCCGCATACGCGCGCCGGGCCACGGCGTCGGCGTCAGGTGCGGGCAAGGCCTTGCGGTCGAGTTTGCCGTTGGTGGTCAGCGGCAGCGTGTCCAGGCGCACGAAGGCGCTGGGCACCATGTGTTCGGCCAGGCTGCGCTGCAGATGGTCACGCAGGGCGGCTACGTTGAGTTCGCTATCGCTGATCACATAGGCCACCAGGCGCTTGTCGCCCGGCTGATCTTCACGGGCGATCACCACCGCATCGCGCACGCCGCTGGCCGTGGCCAGGTGCGCCTGGATTTCACCCAGTTCGATACGGAAACCACGGATCTTGACCTGGTCATCGTTACGCCCCAGGTACTCGACACTGCCATCGGCCAGCAGGCGGCCGAGGTCGCCGGTCTTGTACATGCGCAAACCGGTGGCCGGGTCGGCGAGGAAGCGTTCGGCATTCAGCGCCTCGCGGTTGAGGTAACCACGCGCCACCCCGGCACCGCCCACGTACAACTCGCCCACCACACCCAGGGGCAGCGGCTCACGGCGTGCATCCAGCACGTACAACTGCAAATCGGGAATGCGCACGCCAATCGGGCTCACACCGACCAAGTGCGCGTCGGCCGCTTCCAGCGCACGGTAGGTCACATGCACGGTGGTCTCAGTGATGCCATACATGTTCACCAGTTGCGTACCGGCATTCACCGCCCGTGCGTACCACGGCTTGAGCATGCCCAGCTCCAGGGCTTCGCCGCCGAAAATCACCTGGCGCAGGGAATGGGACTGGGCGCTGTTGCCCTGGGCCGCGATCAACTGGCGGAACGCGCTCGGCGTCTGGTTGAGAATACTCACCTGGGCATCGCACAACAGCGCGTAGCACTCATCCGGCGAGCGGCTGACCAGTTGCGGCACGATCAGCAACTGGCCGCCGTGCATCAGCGCGCCCCAGATTTCCCACACGGAAAAGTCGAACGCAAAGGAATGGAACAACGCCCACACATCGTGCGAGTTGAAGCCGAACCAGTGGTGGGTAGCGCTGAACAGGCGCGCGACCTGGCGATGCTCGATCATCACGCCCTTGGGCTGGCCGGTGGAGCCGGAGGTGTAGATCACATAGGCCAGGTTGGCCGGGCTCAGGTGCAGCCGGGGGTTGCTGATGGGCAACGGGCCCAGGTGGTCGAGGTCGATCTGGGCCAGCGCACCGACCCGCTGCGCCGTGTTGGCCTGCACCAGCACCGCCACCGGTTGGCTGTCGGCCAGGGTGTAGGCGATGCGTTCCTGGGGATAGGCCGGGTCGATGGGCACATAGCCCGCGCCGGCCTTGAGGATGCCGAGCAGGCCGATGATCATCTGCGGGCCGCGCTCCACGCAGATCGCCACGCGCGCGTCGGGGCGCACGCCGTGGGCCAGCAGCGCGTGGGCGACCTGGTTGGCGCGTTCGTTGAGTTGGCGGTACGTCAGGGCGTGTTGTTCGAAGCGCAACGCAATGGCATCGGGCTGGGCGGCGGCGTGGGTTTCGACGTGCTGGTGAATCAACTGGGTGTCGGCGTAGTGCGTGGGGCAGTCGTTCAAGGTGTGCAACAAGTGATGGCGTTCAGCGTCAGGCAGGATGTTCAGGCCGCAGAGCGGCATATCCGGTCGTTGTTCGAGGGCGTCGGCCAGGCTTTCCAGCGCGGTGTGCAGGTAGCTCGCTACCCGCTGCGCGCCAATGGAGGCATCGACCATCACGGTCAGCGCGAAGTCTTCACCCAGGTCATCGACGTTCACCGTCAGCGGGTAGTTGGTGCGCTCCTCGGCGCCCAATACCCGGATGCCGTCGGCCACTTCAATCACCGCCGCCATATCGGTGGCGGCGCTGTGACGGTAGTTGAGTATCGCGCTGAACAGCGGCGTAGGCGCCGCCACGCCGCTGCACCGTTGTGCCAGCGCCAGGGACGCATGTTCGTGGTCGAGCAAGCGCGTGAGGCGCTCATGGGTGACCTTGACCGCAGCGCGCACGCCCTGCTCGCCCACATCCACCCGCAGTGGCAAGGTGTTGATGAACATGCCCAAGGCCCGCTCACCGCCCTCGCCTGCGCCCATGCGCCCGAGCATCACGGTGCCGAATACCACCGCCTCCCGCCCGCAAACTGCGCCCAGCACCCGCGCCAAGGCCAGATGCATCAGGCTCGCCACACTCACCCCCAGCGGGCGCGCCATGCTGCGCAGGCGGCGGCTCAGAGCGCTGTCGACGGGAATGCGCACTTCGTCGATCCCCTGGCCATCACCCTGCACATCCTGCAGGCCGAACGGCAGCGTCGGTTCATCGATATCCGCCAGCATGTCGCGGAAGAACGCCTCATGAGCCTGCTCGCTGACGCCATGGCGCACCTGGGCGATATAGCTGCGAAACGCTACCGGTGCAGAGGCCTGGGCTTGCTGCCCGGCCAAGTACAGCTGGATTTCATGCCGCACGCCGTCCAGGGCGGTGTGATCGAGGATGGTGTGGTGGAACAGCAACATCGCCACCACCCGCTGGTTGGCCGGGTCGTCAGCGAACACCAGGCGCAGCAGCGGCGCCTGGCCCAGGTCCATGCGATAAGCGCGGGCATCATAGCGAGCGAGCAATTGAGCCAGGCGGTCAGCACCGTCCAGCTGCGCCTCTTCGCAGGCCAGCACAGCCTTGCGCCACACCACTTGCAGCGGTTCGTCCAGGCGCTCCCAGACCATCGAAGTGCGCAGGATGTCGTGGCGGTCGATGACCCATTGCAACGCCTCGGCAAAAGCCTCAAGACGTGCGCGGCTGTCGAACACGAACTGCGCGTGCAGCACGTAAGGGTCACCCTGGTGCGCCGACAGATGGTGATAAAGCATGCCTTCCTGGAGCGGCGCCAGCGGGTAGATATCCTGCACATTCGCCGCACCGCCTGGGACCGCCGCGACGATGCGGTCGATGGCCGGCTGGTCGAGGTTGACCAGCGCCAGCATGTCCGGGGTGATGCGGTAGGCCGGGCTCAGCCAGTCACCGCCATGTTCGGCGACCAACTGCAGGAGTTGGGGTTTGTGCGCAATCAATTGATCCCAGAGCGCGTCGTCCAACGCTTGGTCATCGCCCAGAACGATCAGATCGTCTTCTTCCGTTTGCAGACGGATCGCGTGGGTGGAGATCGCTGCCAGTAAGTCGCTGAACTGCATGGGGAACCTGCCTGATAATTCACGGTTGACGAGAATGTCCGTATTCAGTTTTGCCGCTTGGATCGGCAGTACCGCGCGCCTGTAAAAAATGCGGGCGCAGCCGTAGGCCTGGAGGGGCTTCCGGCAGGCTTGAAAATTAAGGGATCTATGGGCTGGGGGGTGACATGGGAAGCGGGGACAAGAGGAATAGCACGGCTCCTACATGGGGCAAAAAAAACCGCCCTTGCGGGCGGTTCAAAAAAACTCGGCCTTGATCAGAAACCGAGGGAGAAACTTACCGTCACTGCGTGGTCCTTGTCGTTGCGCGAGAGCTGGCCCGAATAGCCCAGGCCCAGTCTGCCGTTCTGGCTGATCTGGTAGTCCAGGCCCGCTTCCACCACCGCGCTGTCTTTGGCAATCGGCACGCCCTGGGTGCTGAACGAGCCACCGCCATTGATAAAGCTCAGGTCGGCGTCGGGCTTGGTGTCACCGAAGGCATGGCGCCAGCCGATGCTGCCCCGTGGGGTGATTTTCGAGCCGTTGCCCAGGGTGATGGTCTGGCCAATGCGCACGCCCAAGGTCGAGTAGGTGATGTCCTGGTCGGCATCGCCGCGCAGGGCTGCCGAGCCGCCTTTCTCCTTAATGGTGTCACTGTCGTAGTTGACGTAGGCCAGGCCGGCGAACGGTTCCAGGGCCACGGTAGGGGTTTGAATGGTGTAGCCGACTTCACCGAACACTTGTGCACTGCGTGCCTTGTAGTCGGCTTTGAGGCGTTGGCCCTCGCCACCGACGGCCACGTTGCGCTTGCTTTCGATGTCATGCCAGCTGTACGCCACGCCCATGCGTGCGGCGAAGGCTTCTTGCTGGTAGGCGGTGTAGGCCATCAGGTGGTAGCTGTCCACATCGGCGCTGGAATTGCGGCGCTTGGCGTCCAGGTCGCTGCGGGTGTAGCCGGCGGCCACGCCCACGCGCCAGGCGTCGTCCACTTGCTTGTCGGTACCGAGCAGGAAGCCGCTGAGGTTGCGGTCCAGCTTGGCGCTGTTGCTGTCACCGCCCATATGGCCCCAGGTGCCGAGCACGCGCATCCAACCGACCATCTCGCCGTGGCAACCGGCGCTGCTCAGGTGGTTCTCGCTGGGTGCCAGGGCATTGCGCGGGTCGTCCTCGCGGTAGCAACCCGGTTGGCGCAGGCGCTCGTTGACGGCGTCACGCACGTAACGCGAGTCTTCAAGCATGGCGCTGGCGGTGCTGGCGTGGATTTCACCGGACAAGCTGTCGAAGGCCGCACGTGCCGCCGCTGCATCACCGTTAAGCAGTGCATTTTGCACCGCTGCGCCACCGACTGCGGTGCCTGTGCCCAACGCCGCCGCCACGCCGCGTTGGTTACCGGTGGCCGCCACGCTGGCATAGCTGACGTCGTTGCGGCTGACCGCCAGGGCCACTTGGGTTGGGCTGTAGTTCAACGCGGTAGTCAGGAACGCCAGGTTCTCCAGGTTGGTGGTGGCAAAGGTGCCGTTGACCGCGCCGGCTGTCAGCAAGGTGTAGGTGGTGGCACCGGCATAGGGTGCCAGGTTGACCACATTCAAGGTGCCGCCCAGGTTGGCGGTGCCGCCCACGGCCAGGGAGCCGGTGGTGGATGGGGTGATCACCAGGTTCAGCGCACCGGTGCTGGCGTTGGTGAAGTTGCCGGCCACGGTCAGCTTGCCGCCGTCGGGTGTCACCGAGCCGTTGTTGGCCAGCGAACCGACACTGCCGTTACCGGTCAGCCCTGCACCGTTGGCCACGGTGACCTGGCCGCCAAGTACCGCGCCTGGGTTGGCCGCGTTACCCACTTGCAACACGCCCTCTTCCACTGCCACGGTGCCGCTGAATGGCTGGTTGCCGGTCAGCAACAGCGCGCCTGCGCCTTGCTTGATCAGCGCACCGGTGCCGCTCAAGGTGCCGCTGAACTGGCCATTGGTGCGCTGGGTAAACAACAACCGCGCGTTGTTGAGGATCCTGCCACGCAGGCTGGTGGTGGTGCCCGCCAGCGTACCGCCACTGACGGTGGTGCCGCCGGTGTAGGTATTGGCGCCGGTCAGCAGCAAGGTGCCGGCATCCAGCTTGTTGATGCCGCCGGTTCCCACCAGCGGTGCATCAATCTGAGCGGTCACGCCGGAATTGACCCGCACCGGCGCCAGGCTGCCATCCGCCGCATTGGTGGGGCTCAAGCTGCCGCCTTCGCCGGCGACCAGCGTGTAGCCGGCGTCCAGCACTTGCAGGCCAGTGAAGCCTTGGTTGCCGACCACGGTCACGGTGCCGCCCTGCCCGCCAAATACGGCGAACTGGTTGGTGGACGCCTGCCCTTGGGTGCCGGTGGGATCGGTCCAGTTGGTGCCTGGGCCCCAGGTACCGCTGCCGCCGGTGATGCTGCCATCGGGGTTTGTGGTGCCGCCGTTCCAGAACTGGATCTGCCCTGGGGCGGTTTGCACCACCAGGTTGAGCTGGTTGGCCAGCGCCGTTTGCAGGCTCAGGTTGCCCAGCGCCACCGGCAAGGTGCCAAAGGTGAGGCCGTTATCGGTCAAGCTGCCGCCGTAGCGGAACAGCTGGTACACACCGACACCGAAGCCGCCCGTGTCGCTGACGTTGAGCGTGCCGTCCAGGGTCAGGTTGCCCGCCACGTTCACCGCTGTACTGGAGGCACCCGGCGCACCGAGGGCGAAGTCCAGGGTGGTGCCCGACGACAAGGCCAGCGAACCCACCGACAGTGGTGTCGCGGCACCGGCCTGGAGCACCGAGCCGTCAGCCATGTTCACCGCACCGCCCAGGGTACCGCTGCCGCCGAGGGTCGCGCCGCTAGCGACTTGCACCACGGCGCTATTCAAGGTGCCGTTGACCAGCAGGCTGCCGGTGTTGACGTTGGTGTTGCCAGTAAAGGTGTTGTTGCCGCTGAGCAGCAACGCGCCGGTACCGGTTTTGTTCAACACGCCGGTACCGGTGAGGTTGCCGGTGTAGGTGCCGTCGATGGCTTGCTCAAAGGTCAACGCCGCGTTGTTGGCGATAGCGCCTTGCAGGCTGGTGGTGTTGCCCGTGGTGCTGCCGCCGTTGAGCGTGGTGCCGCCGCTGTAGGTGTTGGCAGCGGTCAGCAACAAGGCGCCGCTGCCATTTTTCACCAGGCTGCCGCTGCCGCTGACCACGCCGTTGAGGGCCAGGTCGTGGCTGCCGGCCAGGGTCAGCGGGCCACCGAGGTTGAGGGCATTGGCCAGTTGCAGGTCGGTGCCGCCATCCAGTTGCGCCGCGCCGCCCACCGTTAAAGCGCCACTGCCCAGGGCAGCATTATTGCCGAGGATCAATTGACCGGCGTTCAGGCCCGTGCCGCCGCTGTAACTGTTGACGCCATTGAGCGTCAACGCTGCCGCACCGTTTTTCACCAGGCTGCCGCTGCCGCTGATGCCACCATTGAGGGTCAGCGCGTTGCTGCCACCCATCGTCAACGCACCGTTGAGCACGGCCGCATTGGCCAGGCTGACCGCCGCGTTGCTGTCCAGGGTGGTGCCGCCGGCCGCCGTCAGGGCGCCTGTGCCCAGGGCACTGTTATTGCCCACCACCAGGGTGCCGCCGTTCAGCGCGGTACCGCCGGTGTAGCCATTGCTGCCGTTGAGTACCAGGGTGCCGCTGTCGAGCTTGGCCAGGGTGCCGGCGCCGTTGAGGGTCACGCCCAGGGTGGCGGTGGCGTTCGGGTCGACGCGCACCGCGGTGTTGCCGGTGCCGCCATTGACCAGGTTGAGCACGCCCGCCGTGCCGGCGCCCAGGGTGTAGCCGTCGGTGACGAACTGCATGCCGGTGATGTTCTGCGTGCCGTCCACCGTCACGTTGCCTGCCGCGCCTTGGAACACCGCAAAGCTGTTGACCCAGCCCTGGTTGAGGGTGCCGTCGACATTGGTCCAGTTGGTATTGCCGGCGTTCCAGGTGCCGTTGCCGCCGTCAATCGCACCGTTGCCGATCAGGCTGTTGCCATCCCAGAACTGCACGGTGGTGTTGGGCGCGGTCACCAGCAGGTTGACCTTGTTGGTGATCGCGGTCTGCACTTGCAGGTCGCCCGGCACCACGCTGCCTGGCAGTGTGCCAAGAGCCAGGCCGTTATCGGTCAAGGCTCCGGTGTAGTTGATAAGGTTGTAGACGCCGCTGCCAAAGCCGCCGATATCGGTGACATTGAGGTTGCCGTCCAGGGTCAGATTGCCGCCGACATTCAGCAGGCCTGTGCCGCCACCCAGCACCGGAGTGCCGAGACCGACATCCAGGTTCGAGTTGCCCCCCAGCACCAACGAGCCCACCGACAGCGTGCTGCCGGAGGCCAGGCCGATGTGCCCACCGTCGGCCACGGTCACCGCGCCGGCCAATGAACCGCTGCCGGCCAGGGTCGCGCCGCTGTTGACTGCCACCGTGCCGCTGGCCAGTGAGCCTGTGACATTCAAGGTGCCGCCGTTGACGGTGGCCGCGCCGCTGAGGGCATTGGTGCCGCTCAGGTTGAGCACCCCGCTGCCGTTTTTATCCAGGTTGCCGGCACCGTTGAGCGCACCGCCAAAGCTGTTATCCAGGTTGCTGCCACCCACCGCCAGCGTAGCGCCACCAGCCACCTGCACCGTGCCGTTGCCGGCCAGGCTGTTGAGGTTGGCATCGCCACCCAGGTTGAGGCTCGCGCCGCTGCCGACAGTGACGCCGGAGGTGGTGCCCAGCGCACCATTACCCGTCGTGGTCACGCTGCCCGCCGCCACGGTCAGTGGGCCGCTGAAGCTGTTGTTGCCGGTGAGCAGCAGGTCCGCCGCGCCATTTTTGATCAGCGCTGCATTGCCAGCGAGTACACCGGCGAGGGTCAGGTTGTTGCTGCCAGCGACAGTGAGGTCGCCATTAAGATTGACCGCATTGGCCAGCACCAGCGGCGTGCTGTTGGCCAGGGTCGCCGCAGCGCCGACGGTCAACGCGCCCGAGCCCAGGGCTGTGGTGCTGCCGAGGGTCAGCGTGCCGGCATTGAGCGCCGTGCCGCCGCTGTAGGTGTTGGCGCCGTTGAGGGTCAGGTTGGCGCCACCGGCCTTGGTCAACGAACCCGTGCCGTCCACCACACCGTTGAGGCTCAGGTCGTTGCTACCGCCGACCGTGAGCGCTGCATTCAGGCTGGTGTTATTGGCCAGGGCCAACGCCGTGTTGGTGTCCAGGGTGGTTGCCCCATTGACCGCCAAGGCACCGCTGCCCAGGGCCGACGCATTGCCCAGGGTCAAGGAGCCGGCATTCAATTGCGTGCCGCCCAGGTAGGCGTTGGCACCGTTGAGCGTCAGGTTGCCCGCGCCGGTTTTGGTCAGCCCACCGCTACCGCTGACCAGGCCGTTCAAGCTCAGGTCGGCGGTGCCCAGAATGCCCAGGTTGCCGGCCAGATTGACCGTGTTGGCCAGGGCGACCGCTGTGCTGCTGTCGAGGGTGGTGCCAGCGGCCGCGTTCAGAGCGCCACTGCCCAGGGCCGTGTTGGAGGCCAGGATCAGGCCGCCTGCGTTGAGTGCGGTTGGGCCGGCATAGGTGTTGTTGCCACTGAGGGTCAGGTTGGCGATGCCATTCTTGATCAGGCTGCCCGTACCCGCCACGGTGCCGGCCAGGGTCAAGGCATTGCTGCCGCCGAGGGTGAGGCTGCCGTTGACGTTGAGTGCATTGGCGAGGCTGACCGCGGTGTTGCTGTCCAGGGTGGTGCCGTTGGCGGTGGTCAAGAGGCCGCTGCCCAGGGCACTGTTATTGCCGACCACCAGCGTGCCGCCATCGAGGGCGGTGCCGCCGGTGTAGCTGTTGGCACCGTTAAGCACCAGGGTGCCGGTGTCGAGCTTGGCCAGGGTGCCGCCGCCGTTAAGCGCCACGCCCAGGGTGGCGGTGACGCCAGGATCGACACGTACGGCGGTGTTGCCACCCACGCCATTGAACAGGGTCAAGGCGCCCGCTGTGCCACCCGCCAGGGTGTAGCCATCGGTGACGAACTGCAAACCGGTGACGGCTTGCGCGCCGTCAACCGTGACGGTGCCCGCCGTGCCTTGGAACACGGCAAAGCTGTTAGGCGTCCAGGCGGTATTGAATGCACCGTTGACGCCGGTCCATTGGTTGCCGCCTGCACTCCAGGTGCCGCTGCCGCCTTCGATGGTGCCATTGCCGGTGGTTTGGCTGCCGTCCCAGAACTGCACATTGGTGCTGCCGTTGACCAGCAGGTTGATCTGGTTGCCGATCGCAGTTTGCAGGTCCAGGTCGCTGGCCGGGATGTTCACCGGCAGGCTGCCCAGCAGCAGGCCGTTGTTGGTCAGGCCACCGGTGTAGTCGATCAGGCGGTAGATGCCCGCACCGAAGCCGCCGATATCCGTGACGTTCAACGTGCCGTCCAGGGTCAGGTTGCCGTTGACCTGCACCAGCGCCGTGCCGCCAGTGGCGGGCGCGCCGAGGCCTGCATCCAGGTTGGAGTTGGCATTGAGCAGCAGCGAACCGGTGGTGAGGGTCGCGCCGGAATTGACGGCCAGGTGGCCGCCGTCGGCGATGGTCACGTTGCCCAACAAAGTACCGGTACCACCGAGGGTGGCACCACTGCCCACCGCCACATTGGCGCTGGCCAGGGAACCATTGACGAGCAAGCTGCCGGCGTTGACCTGGGCATCCCCGGTCACCACGCTGAGGCCGCCGAGGGTCAAGGCGCCCGTGCCGTCTTTGGCCAGGTTGCCGAGGCCTGCCACGACGCCGTTGAAGGTGCTGTCCAGATTATTGTTGCCCACGCTCAAGGTGCTGCCGGCCCCTACGGTTGCAAGCCCGGTACCCGTGAGGGCGCCCAGGCTGGCGCTGCCGCCCAGGTTGAGGGAAGTACCGCTCGCCAGGTTGACCCCAGCGCCGACACCCAGTGCACCATTGCCCACCGTGGTGAGGCTGCCCGATTGCACATCGAACAGGCCGTTGAAGGTGTTAGTGCCGGTCAGGCTCACATCCGCCGTGCCGGTTTTGACCAGGCTACCGCTGCCGGCGAGCACGCCGGCCAGGGTCAGGTTGTTGTTGAGACCGCCCACGGTCAGGCCAGCATTGAGGTTGACCGCATTGGCCAATACCAGCGGTGTGCTGTTGGCCAGAGTAGCTGCACCGTTTACGTTCAAGGCGCCGGTACCCAGGGCCGCTGCCGTGCCCAGGGTCAGCGTACCGGCGTTGAGCGTGGTGCCGCCTTGGAAGGTGTTGACGCCATTGAGGGTCAGGTTGGCCGCGCCGTCTTTGCTCAGGCCAGCCGTGCCGGTAATCAGGCCACCCAGGGTCAGGTCGTTGCTATTGGCAACGGCAAGGTTGGCGTCAAGCACGAGGCCATTGCCCACTGTCAGCGCGGCCGTGTTATCCAGGGTCGCCGCGCCGCCCACGGTAAGGTTGCCCAAACCAAGGGCGGTGGCGCTGCCCAAGGTCAGCGTACCGGCGTTCAGGGTGGTGCCACCCAGGTAGGCGTTGGCGCCGCTGAGGATCAGATTGGCCGTGCCCTCCTTGGTCAGGCTGCCCGCACCGTTGATTGCGCCGCCGAGGGTCAGGTCAGCGCTGCCGCCGATGCCCAGGTTGCCCGCCAGGTTGATCGCGTTAGTGGTGGTGACCGCCGTGCTGGCGTCCAAGGTGGTACCGCCTGCGGCGTTCAATACGCCCGCGCCCAGCGCCGTATTGCTGGCCAGGATCAGCCCGCCTGCGTTCAAGGCCACAGGGCCCAGGAAGGTGTTGGTGCCGCCGAGTGTCAGGCCTGCCGCGCCATTCTTGACCAGGCCACCGATGCCGCTGATGGCGCCGTTGAGCGCCAATGCGTTGCTGCCACCGACCGTCAGGGTGCCGCTGAGTACCGCATCATTGCCCAGGGTCACCGGGGCATTGCTATCCAGTGTGGTGCCCGCCGCAGCGGTCAGCGTGCCAGTGCCCAGCGCGGTGTTGCTGCCGACCACCAACGTGCCGCCATTGAGCAAGGTGCCGCCGGTGTAGCTGTTGGCGCCATTGAGCACCAGCGTGCCGGTATCGAGTTTGTTCAGAACGCCCGCACCGGTGATATCGACGCCGAGGGTGGCAGTCGCCAGTGGGTCGACGCGCACGGCGAAGTTGCCGCTGCCGGTGCTCAACTGCCCACCGGTGCCATTGACCAGGTTGTAGCCATCGGTGACGAATTGCATGCCAGTGATGGTTTGTACGCCATTCACACTGACGGTGCCCGCCGCGCCTTGGAACACCGCAAAGCCGCCGCCCCAGGTCTGGTTGGACAGGCCGTCGGCCGAGGTCCAGTTGGTGCCGCCCGCTGTCCAGGTGCCGTTGCCTCCGTCAACAGTGCCGTTGGCGATGGTGTTGCTGCCGTCCCAGAAACGAATATTCGGCGCCGCTACCACCAGGTTGACCTGGCTGCCCACGGAGGTTTGTACCAGCAGATCACCTAGGCCGAAGCCCAGCGGCACCGTGTTGACGTTCAACGCACCGGTCAAGCCGCCGGTGTAGTTGATCAAGCGATACACTCCCGCGCCGAAGCCACCGGCATCGCTCACATTGAGGTCGCCGGCCAGGTTCACGTTGCCACCGACATTCATCAGCGAGGTCAGCGACGGTGCGCCAAGAGCCACATCCAGACTGGCCCCGGCACTCATGTTCAGGCCGCCCGCCGACAAGGTCGTGCCACTGCCCAGCGCCAGGTGCCCGCCGCTATTGATATTCGCCGTACCCAATAGCGAGCCACTGCCGGTAAGGGTGCCGCCGCTATTCACGTCGACCAACGCGCTGCCCAGGGAACCCTCGACATCCAGGGTGCCCGCGTTGATCGCCGTGTTACCGGTGATGCCATTGATTCCGTTGAGCGTGAGGGTGCCGGTGCCGACCTTGATCAAGCCGCCAGCGCCGCTGAGATCACCGTCAAAGGTACTGCTGGTGCTGACGCCACCCACCGTGAGGTTCAAACCGCCGCCGACTGCCACGCCACCCGCACCGCTGAGACCGGCCAGACTGGAATCGACGCCCAGATTCAGCGCAGCGCCAGCGCTGACATCAACGCCAGAGGTGCTGCCCAAAGCACCGGTGCTGCCGGTGGTGACGCTGCCGGAGACAATATTCAATGGCCCGGTAAAGGTGTTGTTGCCGCTCAAGGTCAGGTCAGCCAAACCATTTTTGATCAGTGCACTGGCGCCGCTGATCACGCCGCTGAGGTTGAGGT
This sequence comes from Pseudomonas sp. FJ2-5-13, assembly GCF_029201605.1. Taxonomy (NCBI): domain Bacteria; kingdom Pseudomonadati; phylum Pseudomonadota; class Gammaproteobacteria; order Pseudomonadales; family Pseudomonadaceae; genus Pseudomonas; species Pseudomonas sp. FJ2-5-13. The sequence goes on along the minus strand of NZ_CP104045.1, from coordinate 2,383,617 downwards.
CATTGTTACCCGCGAGCGTCAGGTCGCCATTCAAGGCAATCCCGTTGCCCAGGGTGAAGGTCGCGCTGGTATCCAGGGTTGCCGCACCGCCGACCGTCAAGGGGCCTGCGCCCGAGGAGCCTGCCGTGCCCAAGGTCAGCGTGCCGGCGTTGAGGCTGGTGCCACCGCTGAAGGTGTTGGTGCCGTTGAGGGTCAGGTTGGCCAGGCCATCCTTGATCAGCGCACCCGCGCCGCTGACTACACCGCCCAGGGTCAGCGCATTGGCGCCGCCGACGGTCAGCCCGGCGTTGAGGACAATGTTATTGCCCAGCGCCACCGCCGAGGTGCTGTTAAGGGTGGCGGCGCCGCCGACGGTCAAGTTGCCCAGGCCAAGCGCCGTGTTGCTGCCGACGGTCAAGCTGCCCGAATTCAGGGTAGTGCCACCCAGGAAGTTATTGCTGCCGCTGAGTGTCAGGCCGGCCGTGCCGTCTTTGGTCAGGCTGCCTGCACCGTTGACCGTGCCGCCCAGGGTCAGGTTGGCGCTGCCGCCGATTCCAAGGTTACCGGCCAGGTTGATCGCGTTAGTCAGCGTGGCAGTGGTGCTGGCGTCCAGGGTCGTGCCTGCGGCTGCATTCAACGTACCCGCACCCAAGGCATCGGTAGCGCCAATCACCAGCTTGCCGCTGTTGAGTGCCGTGTTGCCCAGGTAAGTGTTCGCTTGATTGAGGATCAGATCCGCCGGGCCGTTCTTGATCAACCCGCCAAGGCCCGCCACCACGCCGCCAAGGGTCAGCGCGTTGCTGCCGCCAAGGGTCAGGTTACCGCCCAGGTTGAGGTTATTGCCCAGGCTCACTGCTGCACTGGCATCCAACGTGGTACCCGCCGAGGCGTTCAACACACTGGTGCCGAGCGCAGTATTGGAGCCAACCACCAGCGAACCGGCGTTGAGGGCCGTGGCGCCGGTGTAAGTATTGTTGCCCGTAAGCGCCAGGCTCGATACGCCCTCCTTGATCAACCCGGAACCACCGCTGACAACCCCGCCAAGGGTCAGCGGGTTCACGCCGTCGACGGTCAGATTGGCGTTCAAGGTAATCGCATTGCTGGTTGTCAGCGCAGCATTGCTCTGCAAAGTACCCGCACCCGCCACGGTCAAGGCACCGGTACCTAGCGCTGCGGCATTGCCCAATGTAAGCGTGCCGGCGTTCAAGGTGGTACCACCCTGGAAGGTGTTGGCGCCGCTGAGGATCAATTCGCCCGTACCGACTTTGGTCAAGCCAGTGCTGCCCGAGATCAGGCCGTTCAAGGTCAGCCCGGTAGCAGCCCCCTGCACCGTCAGGCCACCGGTTCCGAGGGTCATCAGGTTAGCCAGTGTCAGGTTGTTAGTGGTGGCTTCGATAGCGCCGCCGTTGGACGTGAGCACACCGCTGCCGAATGTCGCGTTGTTATTGAATTGCGCCACGCCGCCATTGAGCGTGGTGCTACCGCTGACCAGCGGCCCTAGCAAGGTCCAGGTGCCGCTGTTGATGGCCAGGTTGTTGAAGTTGACATAGTTGGCGCTTGAGACCGTGCCGGTACCCGTACTGCCACCACCGACACCCGTCGTGTTTTCAAGGATCAGTGAGTTGCTGCCGCCTGCCCCGCCGTCCACCTGGCCGGTGGGCGCAAAGGTGAGGTTCACTCCGATCAGTCCGCCCAGGCTTACGCCAATGCCGCCGCCGTTGGTCACTTGCGACCCCGTGACTGCCGTAAAGGTGTTGGTACTGGCGGTCCCCATCGACACGCCGCCAGAGATGGTGCCGGTGTTGCGGAACGTGTTCCCTGTAGTGGAGCTCTCGAACGCCACGCGCCCGGTCAGGGTGCCATTATTCGTCATATTGACCTGGCCGCCACCCTGGACCGCCACCACCGGGGTATCGGAGGCGAACAGCGTCAGGCCGAGCAAAGAGGAAGAACCAATGACACCGTTGTTAACGATCGTGGTGGTGCCGCCTGCGCCGTTGGTGGCGTTCAGGGCCATGCCGTCCAGCGAGGCCAGGTTCAGCCCCAGCAACGCGCCAGTCCCGCGCATGATGCCGGTGGCGCTGTTGGTGATGTTCAACACGCTGGCTGCCGTGTTGCCGATCACCACACCACCGCTCAGCACCGAAACCAACCCGAGGAGTGCCGGGTCAATGGTGCCGGCGTTGTTCAACGTCGTGTTGTTGCCGGTCAGGGTCAGTGCTTTACCGCCCAACGTCGCATTGAGCTGCGCCCCCGCGTTGACGTTGACCGTCAGGCTGTTGACTGCACTGCTGAAGGTATTGAGAAACAGCGGCAATGACGGCACACCTGTACAGGTCACCGTCGCTCCAGCGGTGGGACTCGCCGGGCTACAGGCGGCGAACACATCCGGGCTCGCCAGCCCCATCACCAGCCCGGCCACTCCCAGGCGGATCGCAAGAGAAAGTGCAGAAATACGAGGTAAAGCGGCAGTCGCAAGTCTTCTATCCACGTTCTACTCCTTGTGGTCCAAGCCTTTCATCCGTGACTGCGTGCAAGCCTTGTTTCAACGATCCACACGCATCGAATTCGAAACACCTGACCGTGGTGACTACTGATCCAGTTTTTCGAAACGTTAGTAGACCTGCGCGAAAGCCATTGAATTAAATGGTATTAATACTTTCGTAAGACCGGCGTAAGAATGGGATGAGAGCCAACACCCATTGACTGTCGCGACAAAAATACAAGTTTCCAAATGTGAAAAAGCGCTCTAATAGCGCCCTATCCTCCCCCACCGTAGGAGCGAGCTTGCTCGCGAAAATCCTCAACGATGACGCGACAAACCAGACACAGCGCGGTGCCCTTGCGTTTTTCGCGAGCAAGCTCGCTCCTACCGTTGATCGATGCAAATGCTGGAGTTCGTGATGCCCCATGAAGGCAACCTGTTACAAGCAGCCGTGGTGTTCCTGTTCGCCGCCGTGCTGACCGTGCCCCTGGCCAAGCGCCTGCAATTGGGCGCGGTGCTGGGCTATCTGTTCGCCGGTGTGATCATCGGCCCGTCGGTACTTGGCCTGATCGGCAACCCGCAAAGCGTGGCGCAGTTTTCTGAACTGGGCGTGGTGCTGTTGCTGTTCATCATCGGCCTGGAGCTGTCACCCAAACGCTTATGGGTGATGCGCAAGGCAGTGTTCGGCGTCGGCCTGGCCCAGGTCCTGCTCACCGGCGTGGTGATGGGTGCGGTCGCGCTGTGGCTGTTTGGCCAGTCGTGGAACAGCGCCATCGTGCTGGGCCTGGGCCTGGCGTTGTCCTCCACGGCGTTTGGCCTGCAAAGCCTGGCCGAACGCAAGGAGCTCAACCAACCCCACGGGCGCCTGGCCTTTGCCATCCTGCTGTTCCAGGACATTGCCGCCATCCCGCTGATTGCGATGGTGCCGTTGCTGGCCGGCAGCGATCACCCGACCACCGAGGCTCAGGGCGTGCAACACGTGTTGCAGATCCTGGGCAGCATCGCCGTGGTGATCATCGGCGGGCGCTACCTGTTGCGCCCGGTGTTTCGCATCGTGGCCAAGACCGGCCTGCGCGAAGTGTCCACCGCCACCGCGCTGCTGGTGGTGATCGGCACCGCCTGGCTGATGGAATTGGTGGGCGTGTCCATGGCGCTGGGCACGTTCCTCGCCGGCCTGCTGCTGGCAGACTCGGAATACCGCCACGAACTGGAATCCCAGATCGAGCCGTTCAAAGGCTTGCTGCTGGGCCTGTTTTTCATCAGCGTGGGCATGGGCGCCAACCTCAGTTTGCTGCTCAGCACGCCGCTGGTGGTGATCGGCCTGACCCTGCTGCTGATCGGCTTGAAGCTGCCACTGCTGTACGCCGTTGGGCGGATGGTGGGCGACCTCAATCGCGAAAGCGCTTTACGCCTGGGCGTGGTGCTGGCGGCGGGGGGTGAATTTGCCTTCGTGGTGTTCAAGATCGGCCGCGACCAGGGCCTGTTCGAACCGCAGCTGTACGACGTGCTGGTGCTGACTATCACCCTGTCCATGGCCGTGACCCCGCTGCTGTTGCTGGTGTGCCCGAAGCTGTTCAAGCCCAAGGTCAAGCCGGTGGAAGTACCCGAGGAATACCGCGCCATCGAAAGCGATGCGCCCCGCGTGGTCATCGCCGGCATGGGCCGGATGGGCCAGATCGTGGCGCGTATCCTGCGCGCCCAGAACATCTCGTTTATCGCCCTCGATACCTCGGTGGAAACCATCGAGCTGACCCGCAGTTTTGGCGGCATGCCGGTGTTCTACGGCGACCCCCAACGCCCGGAAATCCTCCACGCGGCCAAAGTCGATCAAGCGGAATTCTTCGTCATCGCCATGGACGACCCGGAGATCAACATCAAGACCGCCGAGTTGGTGCGCAACCTCTACCCGCACATGAAGATCATCGCCCGTGCGCGCAACCGCCAGCACGTACACCGCTTGGTGGACCTGGACGCTTCACCGGTGCGCGAAACCTTCTACTCCAGCCTGGAAATGAGCCGCCGTACCCTGGTGGGCCTTGGTTTGAGCCAGGCCCAGGCCGATGCGCGCATCAACCGCTTCAAGACCCACGACCAGCAGGTACTCGCCGCCCAACACGCGGTGTACGACGACGCGGCCAAGGTCATGCAAACCGCCCAGGAAGCCCGTGCGGAACTGGCGCGCTTGTTTGAAATGGACAGGCTTGAGGAAGAATCTTCCGACAAAGCGTGACGGGACCGATGAACGAGATTGCGAATTTTCTGACAGAATACGCCGCAATTTCGTTCATCCCCGGAGTGCTTCATGGCCACGTTCACCAAGACCGCAATGCTGCTGGCCCTCGCGCTCACCGCCGGCAGCGTGTTCGCTGCTGCCAAGCCCACCACCCAGACCATCTCCACCTTGGGTGGCAAGTTCACCTTCAAACTGCCCAAGGCCTACAGCGCCGACACCCTGCCCTCCGGCACAGCGCAAGACGGCACCGCCGACACCCAAGGCACCCTGTACGCCAACTCAACGACGAAAAGTGTGGTGATCGTCGCCGAAACCGTGCGCAACGATGGGGCAACGATCCAGGATAACGACCCGCAGTTCCTCGACGGCGCCGTGGCCGATTTCGTCAAGGACCAGAGCGCTGCCCTGCCCGACTTCAAGAAACTGGGCGAGAAGAAACTCACCTACAAGGGCCTGGGCCTGCGCCAAGTGGACAGCAGCGCTACCCAAGGTGGTGGCAAGACCTTGAACTCCACATTCCTGGGGGGGTCGGGCAACCATTTGCTGGTGATCCAGGCGATTTCCCGGGCGGATGATGTGAAGGGGCATGCACAGTTGGTGAAGCAGATTACAGGCGGCAAGTAACCCACCTCCTCCCGCCAACACAAAACCCATGTGGGAGCGGGCTTGCCTGCGATGGCCATAGGTATCTACACAACTGTGCAGTCCGCCGCAGCCACCGGTAACCACGATGCGAAGCGAGCCGCTCTTGATCTTGATCTGCTTTTGATCTTAGGCGCCCCGTTAAACCACGCTGGCCGGAATTCGACAGGGATTTGGGGGGGTAAACCGGCAGGGATGCCGGTTTAGCCGCCCCGCGCCATGGATGGCGCGTGGCGGCGGCCCCCCAAATCACTGGCGGATTACGGGCACACCGAGCCCAAGCGAGGTGCCGAGTGGTGGGGCAAGAGCCCTTTTGGTTACTTTTGGGGCTCTTTTCCAAAAGTGACCCGCTGTCAGAGCGGAACCCTAAGCGGCCGTTACCGCAGCAATGGATATGTACACAATCCAACTGTGTCGCCTGTCAGGCCGCCTTCGCGAGCAAGCCCGCTCCCACAAGTTTGACAGCGGGGTGTCAGGTAGATAGCCGTAGGCTGGGAGGCCGCCATCGCAGGCAACCCAGCTCCCACATTTTTAACCGCATTTCACTTCAGGCTTTTCTCCAGCCACGCTTTCAAGTCCTGGATTTCCGCCGCGCTGATGGTGTGATTCATCCCCAGGTATCGATGAAACTCCGGCTTGAGCCCCAACCCCGCCAGCACCTCGTTCGCCCGTTTGGCAGAGTCAAAGGGCAACGCCTGATCCAAAGTGCCATGGCCAATAAAGATCGCCAGCTTGCCCATCGCCGCATCCGGTTTCAGCGCAGACCTGAGCACTGGTAGCACGCTGCCACTGAGCGCAGCGATACCGCGTACCAACTCGGGTTCACGCAAGGCCACCTCGTAAGACATGATCGCGCCCTGGCTGAACCCCACCAGGAACACCCGATCACTTTGGGTGTGGTACTTGGCGGTGGCCTTGAGCACAAAGTCCTTGATCAGCCGGGCGCTGCTGAACAGTTCATCGGTCTCGCCGTTGTACTCAGGCTCATCGGTCTTGGTGAACCAGCGATAACCCTGCGGCTCCACCGGCAGCGGCGCACGCACCGACAGGTAGGTCCAGGTAGACGGCAACGCGTCCTTGATGCCAAACAAATCTTCCTCGTTACTGCCAAAACCATGCAGGAAGATCACCAGCGGCTGGTTACGCGCATCGCCCTGGGTTTGTTCCAGGTAGGACAACGGCAAGTCGGTGTGCAAGCCGCTATCGGCATGAGCGGCGCCGGCCACCAGGGCCAAGGCGAAGGCAAGCTGTTTGAGCATCGGGTTTACCTCAGGGTTTGCGCAACAAATAGGTGTCCATGATCCAGCCGTTTTCCAGGCGCGCCGCCTTGCGTACCCGTTCGATCTCTTCTGCCACCTGCGCCACTTTGCCGCTGATCAGGATCTCGTCCGGCGTACCCAGGTAAGCGCCCCAGTAAATATCCAGGTCCTGATCCGCCACGCTGCGGTAGGAATCTTCGGCGTCGAGCATCACCACCAGAGTATCGGCATCACTCGCCTGCCCCGCTGCCAACCGGCGCCCGGTGGTGATTTCGATGGACTTGCCGATGCGGTTGAGCGGCACCTTATGCTGCGCCGCCAGGGCCTGCACGCTGGTGATGCCGGGGATCACTTCAAACTCGAAGACACAACGGCCACTGGCAAGAATCGCCTGCAAGATGCGAATGGTGCTGTCGTACAGCGCCGGGTCACCCCAGGCCAGAAACGCGCCCACTTCGCCGTCGGCCATTTCTTCGTTGATCATGCGCTCGAAGGTGTGCTGCTTATCGCGGTTGAGGTCTTGCACGGCGGTGGTGTAGTCGATTTCACCGCGCACACGCTCCGGGCAGTCGGCCTCGACAAAACGGTAGCCGGGTTGGGTGATGTAGGTGTCGCAGATTTCCCGGCGCAGGTCGATCAGCTTGTCCTTGCTCTGGCCCTTGTCCATCAGGAAGAACACGTCGGTACGGTTCAGCGCCTTCACGGCCTGCATCGTGATGTAGTCAGGGTTGCCGGCGCCAATGCCGATGATCAGGATGCGTTTCATGGGGTGCTCTCAGTGCGGGGCGTCGATTTTGCCATGTTCCGGGAATCAGGCGGAAGTTTCCAGGCGCAAGCGCCACACGCCGTTGAAGCGTAGCTCGGTGGCGGACAATGGCTCGACGTCGATCCGGTAGAACATCGAGACAGGCAACTGCATCGCGGACAGCATCGCCGCACGGATGACGAACGGGTGGGTCACAGCGATAACATGGCCGGGGTGGGTTTCAAGAGATTTGAGCCATTGGCCGACCCGCATGCACAACTGATCCACCGACTCGCCGCCGTGGGCTGCGCTGGTGCTGTCGGTGGCCCAGGTGTTCAAGGTTTCGCTGTCGAGTTGGCCGATGGCCTGGCCTTTCCATGCGCCAACATCAAGGTCGCGTAAGGCGGGATCGACCTGAGCGTTATCGCCGAACAAACCAGCGCTCTGGCGGGCTCTGGCTTCGGGGCCGCACAGCAGGCGTGCCTGTTGTTTGTAGCGTCCGGCCAGGGACAGGGCCGCGCTCTGCCAGTCTATCGTGACGGATTCGTCATCAGAGAAACGTCCCTGCTTTTGCAGGGGCGTGAGGGCGTGGCAGATCAGGGTCAAGCGGGTGGCCGGCATGGCGATTCTCTTGTAGGAGCGAGCTTGCTCGCGAAGAACGTCAACGATAACGCGTGTTGCCTGAGTAAACGCGGCGCCTTTGAGTTTTTCGCGAGCAAGCTCGCTCCTACAGGGAGTTGGGGCAAGTTCCGTTCCACAGGGTGTTCGTGAATCAGGCCAACGCAGTATTGGCGGGCACGACTGTCGAGTGACCGCTGGCGACAAAATCTTCCTTGCGCAACACCACCAACGCCAGCAACGACACCACCCCGGTCGCCACGTAGAAATACCACGGCGAGGTAATGTCTCCCGTCACCTTGATCAACCAGGTGGAAATCAACGGCGCACTGCCGCCAAACACCGCCACCGGCACGTTATAGGCTACCGCAATCCCGGTAGAACGGATGCGCGTGGGCAGCAGTTCACTCATCAGCGCATAGGTCGAGGACGCATACAGCCCGAACAAAATCGCCACCGCCATCAACGGCGCGAAGAAGGTCGCCGGGGTGGCGGTCGGGGCGGATTTGAACAGCCAGAACATCGCCAGGGTCGCCAGTGTGCCGATCACCATCAGGAACGGCTTGCGCCCGTATTTATCGGTAAAGGCCCCGCCAAACGGCATCACAAAAGCCGCCGAGAAACTGGCGACGAACACGTACAGCAAGGTGGTGCCGCTGTCGAACTTAAGGATCTTGGCCATGTAGGTCGAGGCGAAGGTCAGCACCAGGTAGAAGATCGAGCTGTGCAAGGTGATGATAAAGAACACCAGGGCAATTGCACGCTTCCACTGCCAGACCTCGCGCAGCGGCGCGCGGGAGGTTTGCCCGGCGCGTTGCAGGGCGAGGAACTCGGGGCTGTCTTCGAGCTTGAGGCGAATATACATGGAGATAAAGCCCAGGGGCGCGGCGATCAGGAACGGTACGCGCCAGGCCCATTCCTGCATGACCTCGGCGCCCAGTACCCAGGTCATGCCGTTGGCCACAGCGCCACCGAGCAGCAAGCCGAGCACGGCGGTGACCATCAGCCAGCAGGTGGCAAAACCGCGGCGACCGGGGCCGGCGTATTCGGAGATGAAGCTGGTGACGGTGCCGATTTCGCCGCCCGCCGAGAAGCCCTGCACGCAGCGCACCAGGATCAACAGGACGGGTGCGGCGATGCCCAGGCTGGCGTAGGTCGGCAACAGGCCCAGCATCACCGTGGAGCCGGTCATCATCACCAGCGCCATGATCAGGGTTTTGCGCCGGCCGATCTTGTCTGCCAGCGGGCCGAAGAACAGCCCACCCAAGGGGCGGATAAAGAAGCTCAGCGCAAACGCGGCAAAGCTGGCCAACAGGCTGGTGGTGGGGTCATCGGAGACGAAGAACGCCTGGCCGATATAGACCGCGAGAAAGCCATACACGCCGTAGTCGTACCACTCGATCAAGTGGCCGGAGGTGGCACCGAGAAACGCACGGCGGCGCTTGCGGACGGTGTCTTGTGCGGGATTGCCCATCGTTAGGACTCCTTGTCTGATTATCGATCCATGTTAAAGCGCGGCGATACTCGCGGTTTGCAGCCAATGCCGCAAGTCGGTCTTGAGAATCTTGCCGTAGCTGTTCTTGGGCAAGTCGCTGCGCCACACATATTTTTTCGGTTTTTTGAACGAGGCCATGCGCGCCAGGAACCATGCGGTGAGTTCGCCTTCGTCCAGCGGCTGGCCGCTGCGGGTCACCACGAAGGCCACCACCGACTCACCCCATTGCGCGTCCGGCTCGCCCACCACGCACACCTCAAACACTTCGGGATGCTGTGCAAGCACTTCCTCGACTTCACGGGGGTACACGTTGCTGCCGCCACTGATGATCACGTCCTTGGAGCGGTCCGTGAGGGTCAGGTAGCCGGCCGGGTCGAGGTAGCCGATATCGCCGGTCAGCAGCCAACCGTCCACCAGCGTCTGGCGCGTGGCCTGGGGGTTGCGCCAGTAGCCTTGCATCACCGTGGCGCCACGCACCGCGATTTCACCGCGCTGGCCGGTGGGCAGTGGCTGGTGCTCGGCATCGAGGATGCGAATCTCCACACAGGCTTGCGCATGGCCCACCGAGGCGGCCAGGGCAGCCCAGTCGGGACGCTGGCGCTCGGCGATCAAGGCGCGGGGCAAGACGCTGATGGTCATCGGGCTCTCGCCCTGGCCGTAGATCTGCACCAGGCGCGGGCCGAAGGTGTCGACCGCTTCGCGCAGGTCAGCCAGGTACATGGGCCCGCCGCCATAGACAATGGTCTTGATGCCAGCGCCGTGATAATCCTGGCGCCGCGCCTGCTCCACCATGCGCTTGACCATGGTCGGCGCGGCAAACAGCGACACATCGCCCATCTGCTCTGCCAGCCCGAACAGCTCGGCAGCATCGAAGCCATGGGAAGCCGGCACCACATGGCGGGCGCCGCAGCGCACATGGATGAAGTTGTACAGGCCGGCGCCGTGGGACATGGGCGCGGCATACAGCGCCGCATCGTCGGCACTCACCGCGTCGACATCCGTGGCGTAGCACAGCGACATGGCGATCAGGTTGCCGTGGGACAGCATCACGCCCTTGGAGCGCCCGGTGGTGCCCGAGGTGTAGAACAGCCAGGCGAGGTCGTGATCCTGACGGGGCACTGGCTGTTCCAGGGTCGGCCAACCATGGCTGGGCGGCAGCGGGTGGCCGTCCAGTTCGGTGCAACGCGCGGGCAAATCCCGCGATGAAAACACTTGGCCGCCGTCGGTAAAGATCAACCGCGCCTCGGCATTATCGGCAATCCACGCCGCTTCGCTGGGGTGCAGCTTGGCGTTGATCGGCACCGCCACCCCGCCCATCCACCAGATGGCGTAGAGCAGTTCCAGGTAGTCGCAGCTGTTTTTCATCAGCAGCGCCACGGCGTCCCCCGGCACCAGGCCATGCTGTTCCACCAACTGCGCGGCGCGTTGGCGAACGTGGGCGGCGAAGGTGGCGTAGTCGGCCACTAGCACGCTGCCGTCGAACAAAGCCGGGCGTTGCGGGGCCCGGCGCTGGGTGTCGTGCAGCCAGTTGGCAATGTTCATGGCTCAGCTCCGGCGTGCCTGCAGGACCGAGGCGTAGTTGGCCACCGCCATGCCGCCCATGTTGAACACCAGGCCGAACTCCGGGTTGGGCACCGCCAGGCCAATGGGCTCGCCGGTCAACTGCCGGAACGCCAGGGCATGCATGGACACCCCCGTGGCGCCAACGGGATGCCCCTTGGCCTTGAGCCCGCCGGAAAGGTTCACCGGCAAGCGCCCGCCGGCGCGCACCACGCCGCTGTCGAGCACGCGATGCCCTTCGCCCTTGGGCGCCAGGCCCATGGCTTCGTAGATCAGCAGCTCGGCAATGGTGAAGCAGTCGTGTACCTCGGCGAAACTCAGGTCAGCCAGGGTCACATTCGCCCCGCGCAGCGCTGCATGGATCGCGCGTTGCGGCCCTTCAAAGGCCAGGATGTCGCGCTGGGCGATGGGCAAGGTGTCGTTGACCTGAGTCATCGCGCGGATTTGCACCTCGCGACGAAACGCCCGCGCACGTTTGGGCGAGGCAAGGATAATCGCAGCGGCGCCGTCGCTGATCAGCGAGCAATCGGTCAGGCGCAGGGAGTCGGCCACGAACGGGTTGCTTTGGGACACGTTATTGCAGTGCTCGAAATTCATCTCCCGCTGCATCTGCGCCAGCGGGTTGGCCATGGCGTTGGAGTGGTTTTTGGTGGCGATGGCCGCCATCGAGCCCAGCGGGCAGTGGTAACGCTCAGCGTATTGGCGCGCAGCGCGGCCGAACAACTGCGGGAAACTCAGGCCGGCTTCGGCCGCGTCGTTCTGGTAACCGGCCCCGGCCAAGGCTTGGGTGACTGCGGCGGTGCTGGTGTGGGTCATCTTCTCGGCGCCCACCACCAGCACCAGCTCAGCACTGCCGGAGAGGATCGCATTGACCCCCGCCTGAATCGCCGCCGAGCCGGACGCACAGGCGTTTTCACAGCGGGTGGCGGGTTTGAAGCGCAGACCGGGGTCGGCTTGCAATAGCAATGAGGCGGCAAACCCGTCGGGCACCAGCCCCGAGTTGAAATGGCCGAGGAACAACGCATCGATTTGCGACGCGTCAATCTCGGCGTCGCGCAGGGCTTCCCGGGTCACCTGGACGATCAGGTCTTCCAGCGTCGTGCCTTCCAGGCGACCAAAGCGGGAGTGACCAGCGGCAACAATGGAGACGCAATCAGCAGGCATAATCAATTTCTTCTGTTCTTGATTCGGACTTTACTTACAATGACCCACCCCTGATCGTGCGCCAATTCGTGTAACTACTTACACGGGTAAGTAGCGCCCCAGGGCATTGAACAACGAGGCAGGATGCCCCATGACCGCGCTAGCCCAGCAATTCCCCGACCTCGAACGCCTGGCGTTCAAGCTGTCCCCTGCCCCGCAGATCGTCACCAGCGACCGTGTGATACTCGACTGCAACGACGCTTTCCTGAAGCTGTTCGGCTATACGCGCGACGCACTGGTTAACCAACTGACCCTGCTGATCTACCCGTCCCAGGCCGACTACCACGCCATCGGCAAGCGCAGCCATGATTGGCTGCTCGACAGCGACAACGGCTTTTATTCCGATGAACGCTTCATGCAGCACCACAACGGCGAAGTGTTCTGGGCCAAGTCCCACGGCTACACCCTCACGCCCAAAGACCCGTTCAAACTGATGATCTGGCACTTCGAACGCCTGGACCGCATGCACCAGGGCACCGGCGACCTCACGCCCCGTGAGCGGGAAATCGCCATGCACATCGTCAACGGCTTCAAATCCAAGGAAATCGCCCTGCGCCTGGCAATCTCCCACCGCACCGTTGAGGTGCATCGGGCGCGGCTGATGAAGAAACTCCAGGCCAAGACGGTGGTGGAATTGGTGTCGAAGATCATCATGGTGGCGTGACAGACAACGGCTATTTAACTGATGCGCCGCGATCCAAATATGTGGGCATCCCCAATTTCTGTAGGAGCGAGCTTGCTCGCGAAAAACGTCAACAATAACGCGTGTTTGCTGAATGAACGCGGCGCCTGTAAGTTTTTCGCGAGCAAGCTCGCTCCTACAAAAAAGCCTTAACTGACTGGCATTATGGCTTTCCTGCGAAAGCGGTAGTGCAGTAGATGCACAACTTGCAGGTTGCACACTCCACAGTAACCACGATGCGAAGCGAGCCGCTCTTGATCTTGATCTGCTTTTGATCTTAGGCGCCCCGTTAAACCACGCTGGCCGAACGCAGGCTTGAATTCGTGGGTAACCCGGCAGGACGCCGGGTTAGCCGTCCTGGGCCAAGGATGGCCCATGACGGCGGCCCACGGATTCAAGCCGGAGTGAGGGCACACCGAGCCTAAGCGAGGTGCCGAGTGGTGGGGCAAGAGCGTTTTGCTTACTTTTGCGCTTTTCAAAAGTGAGCCGCCGTCAGGGCGGAACCCTAAGTGGCCGTTACCGCAGCAATGGATATGTACATAATCCAACCGTGTCGCCTGTCAGGCCGCCTTCGCGAGCAAGCCCGCTCCCACAATTTGATCGTGGGGGTGTCAGGTAGATAGGTGTCGACTGTCAGGACGTCATCGCAGGCAAGCCAGCTCCCACAGGTTGATCTCGGGGGTGCCAGCTAGATCGGCGTCAGCTACCTGGGCCGCGTAGCTGAAACGTTCAACCGAGCACGTCCATACAATCCCCCACCACCCTGCCCCCCCTAACCTCACCGCTTTCAAACCCTCAGAAGCGCTGGAGAACGGGCATGGGTAACACAGCAACCAAGGTATCGCTGGCATTGACGCTGCTGGCAAGTGCGATGATGAACAGCGCGTTCGCCGCCACCCCAAGCGTGGCCGTGGCACCGCAGTACGACACCAGCCATGTGTATGTGGCACCGGCCGACGTGGACCGTTTTGCCCAGAGTTTCCTCGCCACCTTCGGCGGCAAAAGCACGCCCCAGGTCGTGGTCAACGTGCTGCCGGTGCCGAGCAGCACCACCTCGCAATTGCTCCAGACCCCGGCGGGCACCGTGTCGTTGTTCGGCTTTACCACCCCCGTCCCCCACCCCTTCGGCCAGGAACGCAACGGCTATCTGGTCAAGGACATGGACGTGGCCCTCAAGGCCGCGCGGGAAAATGGCGCCGACGTGATCGTCAGCGATTTCCCCGACCCCATCGGCCGTGACGCCGTGGTGCAATGGCCAGGCGGCGTGAACATGCAGCTGTACTGGCACACCAAGACCCCGGATTACGCCGCCTTCGAGACCGTGCCGGAAAACCGTGTGTATGTGTCCAACGACAGCGCCGAGCGGTTTATCAAGGCGTTCCTGGGTTTCTCCCACGGCAAGGTGTTGAGCGACGACAAGCACGCCCCAGGGGTTGATGTCGGCCAGGCCGGCGGCCACTACCGCCGGGTTGATATCGAATCGCCGTTCGGGCGCATGGCGGTGCTGGTCACCAACGGCCAACTGCCCTACCCGTTCGGCCACGACACCACCGGTTATCAGGTCACCGACCTGGCCGCCACCCTGGGCAAGGCCACTGGCTCTGGCGCCACAGTGCTGGTGCCGGCGTTCGACAGCAAAGGTCGGCGCAGTGCGTTGGTGGAGTTCCCAGGCGGTTATGTCGCAGAAATCCACCAACTCAGCGCGGCAAAATGATGCGTCACGCAGGCTGGAGCCTGGCTGTGTTGTGGCCGTTGCTTGCTGGCAGCGTGCAGGCCGACGACCAGCCGGTTCGCCCGGCGATCAAGGCCAACCGTTGGCAGGAAGACTGGTCGGTGCTCAAGGACCCGGCCTTGCGCACGCAACCGCTGGACAACCTCAAGTACATCCCGTTGTCCGCGGCCAACCCGTTCACCTACCTGTCGTTGGGCGCAACCTTGCGTGAACGCTTCGAGATGAACGACGCCAGCGGGTTCGGCGTGCGCGATGTACCGCGTGACCGCTACCTGATCCAGCGTTTTCAGGTGCACGCCGACTTGCACCTGAACGAACACTGGCGGCTGTTCACCCAGTTGGAAGACGTGCGGGCCTATGACAAGACTACGATTGGCGGTGCCGACCAGAACCGCGTCGACCTGCGCCTGGCCTTTGCCGAATACGTGAAGACCTTCAACGCCGGCACCTTCAAGGCTCGGGCTGGCCGCCAGGATTTCGCCTTCGACTTGCAGCGTTTCATCTCGTCACGGGACGGCCCGAATGTGCGGCAGTCCTTCGATGCGTTGTGGGCGGACTGGGAAACGCCGCAATGGCGTTTTATCGGGATCGCCAGCCAACCGGTGCAGTACCAGGATGGCCGGCATTTCGACGACAAGTCCAACAGCGATGCGCGCTTCCACATGCTGCGGGTCGAGCGGCTGGTGGGCGGCACCAATGAGCTGTCGGCCTATTACGGCGTGTACGAGCGCAGCGCCGCCCATTACCTGGATGCCGACGGCGAAGAGACCCGACAGTTATTGGACGCCCGCCTCGGTGGCGCAGCCCAGGGGTTCGACTGGGATGTCGAAGCCATGCTGCAACGCGGCTCGGTGGGCAGCAAGACGATTCGCGCCTGGGCCGGTGGCAGCCGCACCGGCTACACCTTTGACACGCTGGCCTGGAAGCCGCGTATCGGCCTGCAACTGGATATCGCCTCCGGTGACCGCAAGGCCCATGACGGCCGCGTCGGCACCTTCAACCCGCTGTTCCCCAATGGCTATTACTTTTCCCTGGCGGGTTATACCGGCTACAGCAACCTGATCCACGTCAAGCCGTCGATTACCGTCAAGCCCATCGCCAAGCTCAGCGTGCAAACCGCTGTCGGCCTGCTGTGGCGGCAGACCACCGCAGACGCCGTCTACACCCAGCCCAACCTGGCCGTGGCGGGCACGGCGGGCCAAGGTGAGCGCTGGACCGGCGCCTACGGGCAACTGCGCACCGACTACGCCTTTACGCCCAACCTCAGCGGTGCGGTCGAGGCGGTGCACTACGCGGTCGGCCAGACCCTGCGTGATGCCGGTGGGCACGACAGCAATTACCTGGGCATGGAGCTCAAGTTCAGTTGGTGAGACAAGCACACCCATACAAGCCTGGGCCCCGGTTTACGGCAATAGTGATACGGTTTTTTCACCGCCCTTTTTCAGCCCTGCAAGGAGTTTCAGATGAGCACATTCGTTGCCAAAGACGGTACACAGATCTACTTCAAGGACTGGGGCAGCGGTAAGCCCGTGCTGTTCAGCCATGGCTGGCCGCTGGATGCGGACATGTGGGAATACCAGATGGAATACCTGAGCAGCCGTGGCTTTCGCACCATTGCGTTCGACCGTCGTGGCTTTGGCCGCTCGGACCAGCCATGGACCGGTAACGACTACGACACCTTCGCTGACGATATCGCCCAGTTGATCGAACACCTGGACCTGCAGGACGTGACCCTGGTGGGCTTCTCCATGGGTGGCGGCGACGTGGCGCGCTACATCGCCCGCCACGGCAGTGCCCGCGTCGCCGGCCTGGTGTTGCTGGGCGCGGTCACGCCGATCTTCGGCCAGCAAGCCGATTACCCCCAAGGCGTGCCTGGCGAGGTGTTCGATGGCATCAAGGCCGGCCTGTTGAAGGATCGTGCGCAGTTCATCAGCGACTTCAACACGCCGTTCTTCGGTCTCAATAAAGGCCAGCACGTTTCAGAGGGCGTGCTCAGCCAGACCCTGCAGATCGCCATGCTCGCGTCGCTCAAATCCACCGTGGATTGCGTCACCGCGTTCTCGCAAACCGACTTCCGCCCGGACATGGCCAAAATCGACGTGCCGACCCTGGTGATCCATGGCGACGGCGACCAAATCGTGCCGTTCGAAACCACCGGCAAGGTGGCTGCTGAAATGATCAAGGGCGCGCAACTGAAGGTGTACAAGGATGCGCCTCACGGGTTTGCCGTGACCCACGCTCAACAGCTCAATGAAGACCTGTTGGCGTTCCTGAACCGCTGATACCACGATGCACTTGTAGGAGCGAGCTTGCTCGCGAAGAACGTCAACGATAACGCGTGCTTGCTGAATGAACGCGGCGCCTATGAGTTTTTCACGAGCAAGCTCGCTCCTACAGAAGGCAAAAGGCCGGGCGAGCCCGGCCTTTTTTTTCAGGCAAAGCGCTGGCTCAACACCAGCCGCCCCGGCCCTGCGATCAGCACGCTGGTGAAGATGATCAGCAGCAGCCAACCGAACTGCCCTTCGAACAGCGTCCATTCCGGGTGCACCACCAGCAACGCAATCACCAGCACCGCCAGGATCGGCAGACACGCCAGGCGCACCAGCACGCCCGCGATGATCAGCAACGGGCACAGCACCTCGGCGAAAATCGCTAGCAGCAAGGTGATAGACGCGCCCAGGTGAAACGGGTCTTCGATCAGCTTCAGTTGTTCGCTGTAGTGCAGCAACTTGGGCAACCCATGCACCCACAGCAGGAACAATGCCCCACTGGCCCGCAGAAACAACAGCCCGATGTCCTGATTTCTTGCTTGGTTCATATGCCACCTGTTTGCGTCGAAAATGACCGACAGTCAGTGTGTCCAACACCGCGTCGCCGCACTTGCAGGCTTGTGCTGAAATCCTGCGTTTGCATTGCCCGAAGAACCCGGCATGATCTTGCTGAACTGCCGACTCCGCGCTACGGTCCCAACCCATACGCTCATCGCTACAGGAACTTTTCCATGACGCTCCCCCAAGAAATGACCCTGATCGAAATCACCACCCCTGGCGGGCCCGAGGTCTTGCAGCCGCGCAGCGCCGAGGTACCGGTGGCCGGGCCAGGCGAGATTCTGATTCGCGTGCACGCCGCCGGGGTCAACCGCCCAGACGCCTTGCAACGCGCGGGCAAATACCCGATGAAGCCCGGCATGAGCCCGATCCCAGGCCTGGAAGTGGCCGGTGAAGTGGTGGCGCTGGGTGATGGCGTCACCGAGTACAGCCTGGGCGACAAGGTCTGCGCCCTGACCAATGGCGGCGGCTATGCGCAGTATTGCGCGGTGCCGGCCAGCCAGGCGCTGCCGATCCCCGCAGGCATGGACTGGATTCAGGCCGCTGCCGTGCCGGAAACGTTCTTTACGGTCTGGGCCAACCTGTTCGGTCTCGGCGGTGCCCGCAAAGGCCAGCGCGCCTTGATCCACGGCGGCACCAGCGGCATCGGCACCACCGCGTTGATGCTTTGCCAGGAGTTCGGCATCCAGGCATTCGCCACGGCGGGCAGCGCCGACAAATGCGCAGCGATTGCCAAGCTCGGCGCCGAGCCGATCAACTACCGCGAACAGGACTTTGCCGAGGTCATCGCCAAACAGACCGATGGCAAAGGCGTCAACGTGATCCTCGACATCATGGGCGCCTCGTACCTCAACAATAACCTCAAGGCCCTGGGCATGGACGGCCACCTGGTGATCCTCGGCTTCCTCGGTGGTGGCAAGGCCAACGACGTCGACCTGCTGACCATCCTCGGCAAACGAGCGGTGATCACCGGCTCGCTGCTGCGGGCCCGCACGCGGGAAGAAAAGGCCGAGATTGCCCAGCAACTGCGCGAACATGTGTGGCCGGTACTCAGTGCCGGGCGCTGCCTGCCGATTATCGACCAGGTCTACGCCTACACCGACGCCGCCCAGGCCCATGCGAGGATGGAAGGTGGGGACCATATCGGCAAGATTGTGTTGCGGGTGGAGTGAGGCATTTTTGATGTGCAGAGGGGTTGCAGATCCCTGTGGGAGCGGGCTTGCTCGCGAAAGCGGTGAGTCAGTCAATATAAATGTTTGCTGAGCCGACGCCTTCGCGAGCAAGCCCGCTCCCACACTAGTGTTGGGCATACACCGGATAATCCACATACCCCGCCTCTGTCCCGCCATACAAGCCTTCGGCCTTCAACGCATTCAATGGCCAGCCATTGAACAGCCGCTGGGGCAAGTCCGGGTTGGCGATGAAGGGCCGCCCGAAGGCAATCAAGTCTGCCAACCCGGCCTCTACCAAGCGTGCACCGCGCTCGGCGGTGTAGCGGCCGGCATAGATGATCCTGCCGCTGAAGGTGCGGCGTACGGCCTGGCGGAATGTTTCGGGCAGGTCGGGCGCATTGTCCCAATCGGCTTCGGCAATGGACACGTAGGCGATGCCCGACGCTTCCAGCACTTTGATCGCTTCGATATAGGTATGGTGCGGGTCTTCCTCCACCAGGCCGATGTAGACCCGGTCCTGGTCGGTACCACTGAACAGCGGCGAAAAGCGCACGCCCAAGCGCTCCGGCCCCACCACCTTGCACACCGCTTCGACGATCTCGCGCAGCAAGCGCAGGCGATTGTCCAGCGAGCCGCCGTACTCATCTTCACGAGTGTTGGAACTGGCCGAGATGAACTGGTTGACCAGGTAGCCGTTGGCCGCGTGGATTTCCACACCGTCGAACCCGGCGTCCAGGGCATTGCGTGCAGCCTGGGCGTAGTGCCCCACCAGCTCTTCGATTTCCAGCGTGGTCAAGGCACGGGGTACGGGGGGCTGTACCAGTTCACCCACTCCCGGCCCGGTCTCAATGAAGGCTTTGGCTTGCACCGCAGCCAGCGCAGACGGCCCCACCGGCGCACCACCGTCAGGTTGCAGCGCGTTATGGGACACCCGCCCCACGTGCCATAGCTGGGCAAAGATCACCCCACCCTCGGCATGCACCGCTGCGGTGACTTTGCGCCAACCCTGGATTTGCGCCGGTGTATGAATGCCCGGCGTCCACGCGTAGCCCTGGCCCCGGGGTTCGATCTGCGTACCCTCGCTGACCATGAACCCGGCACTGGCCCGCTGACGGTAATACTCGGCCATCAGGTCGGTGGCGATATTACCCGGCTGGGCGCTGCGCTGGCGGGTCAGGGGCGGCAGTACGACGCGGTTGTTCAAGCGGTGATGCCCCAGCTTGATCGGGGTGTTCAGGATGCAGTCAGGCACGGCGATATTCCAAATTCAGGACGAACGAAAACCGTGGCGACTCCTGGGAGTCGCCACCGTGTAGATCGGTTGATTAACTTAAGCGCAGAGTGTCAGCAGGGCCTTGGCCACTTCGCTGGAGCTGCCTGGGTTTTGCCCAGTCACCAGCAAGCCATCGACGAGGACGAAGGATTGCCAGTCAGCGCCCTTCTCATACTGGCCGCCCAGTTTTTTGAATTCATCTTCAATCAGAAACGGCACGACTTCAGTCAACTGCACGGCGGCCTCTTCCGAGTTGGAGAACCCGGTGACGCGGCGGCCCTTGATCAATGGCTCACCGTTAACCGCCTTGACGTGACGCAAGGCACCCGGTGCATGGCACACAAAGCCGATGGGCTTGCCGGCCCGCTCGAAGGCTTCGATCAGGGCGATGGACACCGGCGACTCCGCCAGGTCCCACAGCGGACCGTGGCCGCCTGGGTAGAACACCGTGTCGAAGTCGGCGGCGTTGACCGAGTCCAGCTTCACGGTGGTGGCCAAGGCTTGCTGCGCAGCCGAGTCTTTGGCGAAGCGCTCGGTCTGCTCGGTTTGCGCATCCGGTTCATCGCTTTTAGGGTCCAGCGGCGGCTGGCCGCCGGCCGGGGAAGCCAACACCACCTCGGCGCCAGCGTCCTTGAACGCGTAATAAGGTGCGGCGAATTCTTCGAGCCAGAAGCCGGTCTTGCGCCCGGTATCGCCAAGCTGGTCGTGAGAGGTCAGTACCATTAATACTTTCATTTTCCAGTGCCTCGATCGATGTGAATAACAGGGTTTTCAGGGCCGCCCAACAGCTGTTGGGTCAGCAGCAGCGCCTCAGCGAACGGCGCGGTGGTACGGGTGATCTTGCCCATGACGCTGGTTCCCAACCATAGCGCATACAAGCGCCTGGCCAGGCTTTCGGGGGCCTGCGCGAACCTGAGCGAGCCGTCTTCGACGCCGCGTTGCAGGGCCACGGCAAGCAAATCGATGGTGCGCGAAGTGCCGCGTTGCAGCGCCAGCCGCATGGGTTCTGACAGGTCGGAGACCTCAGCCCCAAGCTTCACGGCCAGGCATTTGCCGGCGTCGGTGCAGCCGGTGTGGTTGTCGATCCAGCCTTGCCAATAGCGCATCAGCTTGGCGTGGTGGGTTGAGCCCGGCTGATCTAACAGCTGCTGCATGCCCTCGACGTACTGGTCGAAATAGGTATCGAGTAACACCACGCCAAAGGCGTCTTTGGAGTTGAAGTAGTGATAAAACGAGCCCTTGGGTACTTGCGCGGCTTGCAGGATTTCGTTCAAGCCCACCGCCGAAAACCCCTTGGCGCCGACAATGGATTGCGCCCGTTCCAGAATCGCTTGCCGCGCACTGCTGCTTGCGTTGCTCATGCTTGCCCCTCTGCGATTAGACCAGTCGTCTAGTGCGTTGGGCTCATGTTAGGCAGCGCGGCATTGGCTCACAATGTCATATCCGCAAGGATTTCGGACATGCACCAAAGTCGGTTGCCGTTTGCCGGGCACACGCCGACAATCGCCTCTCCCCCGCCCCTTGGAGAGATGCAATGCACAGCGTTGCGCTGATGGTTTACCCGAATTTCCAGTCGTTGAGCCTCAGCCTGGGCTCGGTGTTCGAGTGTGCCAACCTGCTGCGCGGCGAGCCGGCCTATGAGTTTCACCTGGTGTCGGAAAGCGGTGGCGCGGTGATGACCTCCCAGGGCTTTTCGGTGAACACCAGCGCGCTGCGGCCGGAGGGCTATGACACGTTGATTGTCAGTGGCTACCTGGAGTTTCGCCTGCCGGAAGCCAACCTGCTGGAGCTGGTCAAGGCCGCGTCCGCGCAGTCGCGCCGGGTGGCGTCGTTATGCATGGGCATTTTTGTGCTGGCCGAGGCTGGGCTGCTGGCTGGCAAGCGCACCACCACTCACTGGATCCACGCACCCGCGTTTCGCAAGCGTTACCCGGATATCCGCCTGGAAGAAGACAAGTTGTTCATTGTCGACGGCCAGGTGTGGACCGGTGCGGGCATGAGCGCCGGGGTCGACCTGGCGCTGGCGATGGTGGAGGACGATCTGGGCAGCGACCTGGCCCGGCGTATTGCGCGCAAGCTGGTGATTGCCCAGCGTCGTGGCAGCGAGCAGTCGCAATTGTCGGCCTTGTTGGAGCTGGACCCCAAGTCCGACCGCGTGCAGCTGGCCCTGGCTTACGCTCGCGAGAATCTCACTCAGGATTTATCCGTGGAGGCCCTGGCCGACGTTGCCCGGTTAAGCCCGCGCCAGTTCAGCCGGGTGTTTCGCGAAGAAACCGGGCAGACCCCGGCCAAAGCTATCGAAGCCCTGCGGGTGGAAGCTGCGCGGGCGATGATGGAAACCAGCCGGCACCCGGTGGAGGTGGTGGCGCGCGAAACCGGGTTTGGTGATCGCGAGCGCATGCGCCAGGCGTTTCTCAGGGCGTTCGGGCAGCCGCCTCAGGCGATGCAGCAGGTGCTGTTCAACCCGGGTTAGGCCAGTGACGGCCTGACAGCCGGTGCCTATTTACCTGAAGTGCCATGATCCAACTGTGGGAGCAGGCTTGCCTGCGATGGCGGCCTGCCAGCCAACGCCTATCTACCTGACACCCCGCAATCCAAATGTGGGAGCGGGCTTGCTCGCGAAGGCGGCCTACCAGCCAACGCCTATCTACCTGACACCCCGCAATCCAAATGTGGGAGCGGGCTTGCTCGCGAAGGCGGCCTGCCAGCCAACGCCTATCTACCTGACACCCCGCAATCCAATTGTGGGAGCGGGCTTGCTCGCGAAGGCGGCCTGGCAGGCGACGCAGTTGAATTGGGTACATATCCATTGCTGCGGTAACGGCCACTTAGGGTTCCGCTCTGACAGCGGGTCACTTTTGGAAAAGAGCCCCAAAAGTAACCAAAAGGGCTCTTGCCCCACCACTCGGCACCTCGCCTAGGCTCGGTGTGCCCGAACACAGGCTTGAATCCGTGGGCCGCCGCCACGCGCCATCCATGGCGCGGGGCGGCTAACCCGGCGTCCTGCCGGGTTACCCACGAATTTAAGCCTGCGTTCGGCCAGCGTGGTTTAACGGGGCGCTTGAGATCAAGATCAAGAGCAGATCAAGAGCAGATCAAGAGCGGCTCGCTTCGCATCGTGGTTACGGTTGATCGCTGCAGCGTTGTTTAGATGGAGAAAGCCCCGCCCGTCAATGCAACGAAGCCCGGGTTATCAGGTAGTTCACCCACTGCGGTTCATCGTCCAGTTCAATGCTCTGCACCGGGCGCGGCAGGTTGTCCAGCACGGTGCGCCAGAATGCCTGGGACACTTCGTCCTGATCATAGAAACGCACCAACCAATTGCGCTCGCCGCTGCACAGCACCTGGCTGGCGATGGCGCGGCCGATGCCCTTGCGGCGGTAGCGCTTGAGGATGAACAGGTCGGCCAGTTCCAGGGCGTCGATGCCCGGTAGTTCGCTGCCTTCGATCAACAGGAAACCGGCGATGTAGCCGTCTACCAGCAGCAGGTTGGCGCTCCATTGCGGGTCGCTCCAGTAGCGGGCCAGGTGTTCGTCGTGGATGTAGAAACGCCCATCGGCCTCGACATCTTCCTGTTCCCAGTCCGAAGACTCGTAGGCGTAGTACTGGTAAAGATTGCGGATCAGTTCAGCTTCTTCGGGGCCGGTCTGGATCAATTCGACGGTGGTTTCAGGCATGGGGCTCTCGGTGGAAAAACGCAGGGCGCCATTGTTCACAAAAGTGCTGCCCACGCCAATGGCCTGGCGAATCCTTTCTATTGGCTGAACCGATTGCAAATAGCAGTTGCCTTGGCCGAAATCCTGAAACATTTAGAATAAACTTCGCCGGTTTCTCCCTATTGCTCAAGGACACGTATTTTGACCAACGTCTGTACCGCCGGCCTGGATGTGGGCTTTGCCTCCCTGGATTACCTGCAGATCTTCATCCTGGGCGTGATCCAGGGCATTACTGAATTGCTGCCGGTGTCGTCCACCGCCCATATGCGCGTGGTGCCCGCCCTGCTCGGCTGGCAAGACCCCGGCTCGGCGTTTTCTGCGGCCATGCAACTGGCGGCGTTGGCGGCGGTGGTCAGCTATTTCTGGCGCGATGTGCGTCAGGTCACCACCGGCAGCATCAGTGCGGTGCGCCGGGGCGACTACAATGACCGCTGGTTCAAGCTGGCCGTGGCGATTGTGCTGGCAACTGTTCCGATTGGCATTGCCGGGCTGGCGTTGTCGTCGACCTTGAATGCTTGCAACTCACCGTTGCGCGGGCTGATGGTGATCGGCATTTCCTGCGTGGTGATGGCGGTTTTGCTGGCCCTGGCTGAAGTACGCGCCCGCCATACCCGCGACGTAAGCCAGATGCGATTGCGCGATGCGCTGATCGTGGGGGTTGCGCAAATCGGCGCGTTGATTCCCGGCGTATCGCGTTCAGGCTCCACGTTGACCGCGGCGCTGTTCCTGAATTTCAAACGCGAAGAAGCGGCGCGGTTTTCCTTCCTGCTGGGTTTGCCGGCCATCGCCCTGGCCGGTTTGAAAGAGCTGTGGGTGCTGCTGCGCGCCGATCTGCCCGCCCACGCCTGGCCGCACTTGATGTTCGGGTTGGTGGTGGCCAGCGTCTCGGCGTTCTTTGCCATCTGGGGCCTGATGAAGTTCCTGGAGCGTTTCTCCACCTGGCCGTTCGTGATCTACCGCGCGCTGCTGGGGGTGTTTTTGATCGTGGCCGTCAGCACCGGCCTGCTTACCTGACCCTTGTAGGAGCGAGCTCGCTCGCGAAAAACGCCCAGGCGCCGCGCTCATCCAGAAAGCCCGCGTTATCGTTGACGTTTTTCGCGAGCAAGCTCGCTCCTACAGGTTATTGGCGGTCGGCCAGCGCTTCGAGCAAGTCGGCCGAGGGTACGAAGAACAGGCCGCCGGTCACGGCCGTGCTGAAGTCGAGCAAGCGGTCGTAATTGCCGGCCGGGCGGCCGACGAACATGTTTTCCAGCATCTGTTCCAGGGGCTGAGGCGAGCGTGCGTAGCCGATGAAATAAGTGCCGAATTCGCCCGCGCCTGGGCGGCCAAAGGGCATGTTGTCGCGCAGGATCTTCACTTCCTCACCGCTCTCGTCGGTGATGACGGTCAGCGCGCTGTGGGAATTGCTCGGCTTGGCGTCTTCGTCCAGTTCGATGTCCGACAATTTGGTGCGCCCGATCACCTTCTCTTGAGCCTCCACCGTCAAGCCATTCCACGCGGTCATGTTGTGCAGGTATTTCTGCACCAGCACATAGCTGCCACCTTCGAACTCAGGGTCTTCATCGCCCACCAGGGTGAAGGCCTCGGCCTTGCGCCCCACCGGGTTCTCGGTGCCGTCGACGAAACCGATGATGCTGCGCATATCGAAGTACCGAAAGCCGTGGACCTCATCCACCACTTGCACGCTATCACCCAGGGCCGTCATCAGTTGGGTCGCCAGCTCGAAACACAGGTCCATCTGCTCGGCACGGATATGCAGCAGGATGTCGCCTGGGGTCGACACCGCCTTGCGCCCTTGCACACCAAACTCGCGAAACGGATGCAAGGCCGCCGGGCGCGGCGCGCCGAACAGGCGGTCCCAGGCATCCGAGCCAAACCCGCAAACGCAGGTCAGGTTGCCCGAGGGCACGCGCTTGCCTACTGAGCGCACCAGGCCTGCGATGTCGGCGCACCAGGCCCGCACGTTTTCAACCGCATCGGGCGCCAGGGTGGCGACCATGAAGATCGCGCTGCTGGTGATTGGATGGCACACCGATTGCGGTTCGAGCGGGGGGCGGACGGGGCAGGTTTTCATGAAGGCGATCCACTGGCTAAGGTCGGTTTGAACCCCGGCAGGTTAGCAGATCATCCCTGACAACTGGCCCACACCTGGCGAATCAGCGCTTTGAGCTTCAAAGCCTCGGCCCAGCGATCGGTGAGCTCGCGACCATCCGCGCCAGTGATCGCATAAGGTGGCGGGCCCAGTTCGCAGGTGAAGGACAGGCTCTGGGGTGTCTCGGCGCGGGCCAGCCAGTCTTCGATCCCGTAGCGCCACCAACCGGTAAAGCGCTCGACCCAGGGCTGATGCTGGGGAAAATCCAGGCCCACCTGTACCTGTTCGCTGCTGGCGATGCGGCCATGAAAGCCCCAGCTGTGACGCAGGATCTTTTGGATCTGCTCATCGTCCACCTCGCTGCCAGACTCGGGCAATTCGCGCCCGACGACGTAGTGGGACAGGTCAGCGAGCAGTTTCAGATCGGGCATCTGTGCCAGCAGGTCGAGGGTGAACAACAGGTCGTTGGTGAGCCGATAGCGGTGGGTTTCCAGCAAAATCTGGAAGTCCACCTGTTCGGCCAGGCGTTGCCAGCCGTCGATCAGCCTGGCCGCCTCGGCCTGGGTACGCGGGCGCACGTCGGCTTGCAAGGTGAGATGGTGACAACCGTAGCGGCTGATCACCTCCAATGCCCTGGCCAGATCATCCACCGATTGCGGGAACAGCTGCCCTTCAATCTGCAAGCCCCTGGCCGTGGCCGCCGCGTGCAGGCGCTGCACCGATGCAGGTGCCCAGTAATGGTCGGTGATGCCGTCATAACCGGCGGCGGCGATGCGGTCCAATTGTGCTTCCAGGCTGCCGGGCTCGGTTTGCATGGCCCACATCGATTGGAATACTAAGAACTGGCGCATGGTCAGCCTCGCAGTAATGGCTTCAGGGAGACGTCAGGGTCGGCCAGGCTGGCCGGGTTGAGCGGGATATGGGCGGTGATCAAGCGCTCGCACAGCTTGATGTCCTTGGCTGCGCGGTTACCCATGGCCCAACCGCAGGCGCCTTGCAAACGGTGATGGTCGTCAAGGTAGAACAGCAGCAGGCTGCCTTCGGGCAATTGCCGACGAACCATCAGCGCAGTCATCACCCCGACGGTGTGCAAGCCCCACGCGTATTGATCGGACCAGAAACCCGGGATCGTCTCGAACGCCAGCTTGCGCCCCAGCAGGTTCAACGCCGCGAGACGGCCCTGGGCTTCGGCGTTGCGCCAGGTTTCCTGGCGCTGATAAAGGCCCGCCAGGCGAAACTCGCACACATCCCCCGCCGCGTAGATATCTGTCGCACTGGTGCGTAGGTACTCATCGACGCGAATGCCCTGCCCGACGTCCAAACCTGCCGCCGTGGCCAACTCGATGTTGGGCTGCATACCAATGCCGACCACCACCAGATCGCAGGGCAGCCGCTGCCCGTCGACCAGTTGCACGGCGTCGGCGTGGACACACTCCAGGGCGACGTTCACACGCACGTCCACGCCTTGCTCACGGTGCAATGCCAGCAACGCGTCACTGATCACCGGAGGCAACACCCGCCTCGCCAGCCGTGGCCCGGCTTCCAGCAACGTCACCTCGCAGCCCAGGCCCCGCGCGGTCGCCGCCACCTCCAAGCCGATAAAACCACCGCCAACCACTACCAACCTAGCGCCAGGGCGCAACCTATCGCGCAGGGCCAAGGCTTCATCGTGGGTGCGCAGGTAAAAGACATTCGCCTGCTCTTGGGGCAAACGCCGCGCCCGGCCTCCGGTGGCCAGCAGCAGGCCGGCATAGCTCAACCACTGGCCGTCGGCCAGTTGCAGCCGGTGGTGCTGTGGCTCCAGGCGGCTGACCGGGTTGGCGGCGATATGCTCGACCTCGAGCGCCGCCAACTGCCGGCTGTCGCACAGGCTGCATTGCGCCAGGTCGGTCGAGCCTTGCAGCAAACCCTTGGACAACGGTGGACGTTCGTAGGGCAGATGCGCTTCATCGCCAATCAGGATCAGGCGCCCGCTATAGCCTTCTTCACGCAAAGTCAGTGCCGCACGGCCACCCGCATGGCCGGCGCCGACGATGATCAGGGGGGCGTTCATCCTTCGGCCGTGACGGCGAGCAGCACCCGCCCCGCATCCACCCGCACCGGGTAGGTCTTGAGGTTGACACACACCGGCGCGCCCAGGGCCTTGCCAGAGCGGTAATCAAAGCGCCCGTTGTGCTTGGGGCATTCGATCACATGGTCCATCACCAGGCCGTCGGCCAGGTGGATTTTCTCGTGGGTGCACAGGCCGGCAGTGGCGAAGAATTCATCCTCGGCAGAGCGGAACACCGCGTAGGTCTGCGCGCCGTGGTCGAAGCGCAGCACGTCTTCTGCTTCTATTTCGCCCACGGCGCAGACGTCGATCCATTGATCGTTCATGCATTTATCTCCAATGACTGGCTCTTACTCTGTGGCGAACGAGCTTGCTCGCCACGGGTGGGGCGCTGGACGAAGTAGCTGGGGTCGCTGCGCTGGCGCCAGATCGTCGGAATGATTTCCTGGTAGGCCTGCCACAGGTTGGCATACGGCGGTGGGCAGTCGCTGCGGATCTCTTCGTGCAGCTGGCTGAGCGCGTGGTAAGGCACCATCGGGTACATGTGGTGTTCGAGGTGGTAGTTCATGTTCATGTAGATAAAGCGCAGCACGCGGTTCATGTAGATGGTGCGGCAATTGCTGCGGTGGTCGAGCACATCTTCGGCCAGGCCCACGTGCTGGCTGAGGCCAAACAGGTAGCCGAGCCACGCGCCATAGAGGCTGGGCAGGCCCACCAGCATCAGCGGCAACCAGCTGTGCAGGTACAGCGCAGTGCCAATGATCACCGCATAAAGACCGACCCAGATACGCGCATCTCGGTACACCTTGGGCCACTCGGATTCGGGGATGAAGTCCTGCTCCTGGGCACTCATTCGCCCGAGCGCGTGGCGGGCCACGCCGCTGAAGGTCTTCCAGGCCAGGGGCAGGTTGAACAGGCTGAGGGCCATCATCCATAAGCTGGGCGGGCGCGGTTCGACGATCTCCGGGTCACGGCCGACGACGATGGTGTCGGTGTGATGACGGGCGTGGCTCCAGCGCCACACGTGGGGTTCGAAGAGGCACATGAAGCTCGCCACCTGGTACAGCGCATCGTTCATCCAGCGGGTCTTGAACGCCGTGCCGTGGCCGGTTTCGTGCCAGCGCGGGTTGGAGGCCGTGCCATAAAGCACACCGTAGGCGATGAAGAACGGCACGCAGGCCCAACTGCCCCAGAACCAGTAGCCGCCGACACCAGTGGCCAACAACGCCGAGAACCACAGGGCGGTGTCGAGCAACGCCGGAGCGTCGCGGCGTTGCATCAGGGCTTTCATGCGATTGCGCGGGATGGGCGACTGGTACCAACGGGCCGAGACCAGGCCCTTGTCGGCGGCGCGGGCCGCTTCGGGGCCGGTGAGGCTGTAGTCGCGCCGAGCGCGGTGAGCGGTGTGTTCAGGCATTGTTATTGTTCTCCGCAAGCGTGGGTTTCAGGGGCTTTGCGAAACCAACCATAGAGCGCGGCTAAATCACCCTCAAGGCCTTGAATCCATTCCCTATCAAGCTATCATCCAGGCCCAGCGGAGCTTGATAGTTTTCTATCAAGACGCTCAAGGGGCCTACCATGCACAACAACAAACGCCCAACCATCGCCACCGTTGCCGCCCAGGCGGGGCTCAGCGTAGCCACCGTCGACCGCGTGTTGAACGCCCGCGCGCCGGTCAACCCCGGCACCGCCGAACAGGTGTTCCAGGCCGCCGAAGCGGTGGGCTATTTCGCCGCACGGCTGATCGGCCAACGCATTCGCGAGCGCCGGCCCACCTACCGTTTCGGCGTGCTGTTGCTGGGGACCGCCCAAGCGTTCTATGCGCAGTTGGCACACTGCATCAGCGAGGCCGCGCAGCATCACGCCACCGCCAACCTGAGCTGCCAGTTCGACTACATCAACGACCGCACGCCCGGCGCCATCGTCGCGCAAATCGAACAACTGGCCGTGCAGTGCGACGCCCTCGCGGTGGTCAGCTTCGCCCACCCATTGATCAACGCCTGCCTGGCGCAGATCCGCACAGCGGGCGTGCCGGTGGTTGCCCTGCTCTCGGACATCCATGAACACGCCGCCGAACCCTATGTGGGCCAGGACAACCACGTGGTCGGGCGCACCATGGGCTGGCTGCTGGCGCGCACTTGCGGCGCACGCAAAGGCAGCGTGGGCATCCTGTTGGGTGGCCACCGTTTTCTCGGCCATCAGGCACGGGTCGAGGGCTTGCACAGCTACCTGGCCGAACACGCGCCGGGGCTCAAGCCGTTGGAGCCGCTGATCAACCTGGACAACTGCGACATCACCGAAGAAGCCACCCTCGACCTGCTCAGCCGCCATACCGATTTGCGTGGGTTATGCGTGGTCGGCGGTGGTGGCGACGGTGTGATCAACGCCTTGGCCCAACTGCCCAAGCGCCCGGCGCTGTGCTGCATCCTGCAAGAGTCCACGCCGTTGTCGCGTCAGGCATTGAGCAACGCCTTGATTGATGTGGTGATGGACTCGCAGCCACGGCAAACGGCCGTGGCGCTGGTGGAGTTGCTGGTGCGCTTGCAGAGTGATGAGGGGTTTGACCCCTTGAGGCACCGCGTGCATATACCGCCGCAGATAGTGACCCCGGAAAACCTGTGCAACTGATCGGGTTGGATTGAGGTTTCAGCGCTCACGGAAATCGGCGGCGCTCAAGCCAAACCGACTCATTTTGTTGTACAGCCCGCCCCGCGACACATCCAGTTGCTGTGCGGCCAGGCGAATGTTGCCGTGGGTGCTGGTGAGCGCGGCAACGATGGCGTGCATTTCATGGCTGCTCAAATCCTGCGCGGGCTGGGGCTGGTAGGCGCGCAACGTGGTGCGTTGCTGGGTTTCCAACGGCAAGTCAGCCGATTGAATCAGCTCGCCCATCGCCAGGTTGGTCGCCCGCTCAATGACGTTTTCCAGTTCCCGCACGTTGCCCGGCCAACCATGGGCTGACAGCAACGCCAACGCATCCGGCGCGAAACCTTGCACCGTTTTACGTAGCGAGCGGGCACAGCGCTGCAGGAAGTGCCGCGCCAGCAATGGGATATCGTCACGGCGCATGCGCAGTGGCGGCACGCTCAGGTTCAGCACGTTGAGTCGGTAGTAAAGGTCTTCACGAAACGCGCCCTCGGCCACCGCCTGGCTCAGGTTGCGATGGGTGGCCGCGATGATGCGCACGTCGACTTGCCGCGATTGCTTGGCCCCGACGCGGGTGATTTCACCCTCCTGCAAAACCCGTAGCAGACTGACCTGGGCATCGAAGGACATGTCGCCGATTTCATCCAGGAAGATGGTGCCGCCATCCGCCAGTTCGAACTTGCCTGCCGCCCCACCCCGCGCCGAGCCGGTGAACGCACCTTCGACGTGGCCGAACAGTTCGCTCTGCACCAGGTCCCGTGGGATCGCGCCGCAGTTGACTGCCACAAACGGGCCGTTGCAACGCTCGCTGCCGTTGTGAATGGCCTGGGCAAACAGCTCCTTGCCGGTGCCGCTTTCGCCGAGGATCAAGGTGGTGGACTCGCTGCGACTGGCAATGCGCCCCAGGTGCAGTGCATCTTGTATGGCCCGAGAGGTGCCCAGGATGGTCTCGAAGGTATAGCGCGCCTGGGTGCCGATAATGCGCCGGGTAATCTCGCGGATACGGCGGTTTTCGCGCACCGACACAATCACTCCACCCTGCTCCAGTGGGCATACCGAAACCAGGCAGGCGAGTTGGCTGCCGTCGTGCAAGTGGAAGGTGCAATCGCGGTCGCGCACCGGCTCACCTAGCGCGTCGCTCAGCTCACTGCGGCCCAGGCGCTGGAAAGGACTGCCGATCAACTCGCGCCCTACCCCGAACAATTGCCGCGCATAACGGTTGAGTGCCTTGATGCAGCCACGCTCATCGAGCACCACCAAGCCTTCGTTGAGCACTTCGAGTACGGCCTGTTGTTCTTCCAGCAACAGCTGCAGCGCCATCTGCCGCGACACCGCTTCGGCCGCCGCTTGAACGGTGCCCAGGGTATGGAAATGAAACCAGCCGGGCTCGGCGGTCAGGGTGAGCATGGCCAGGGTCTGGCCTTGGGCATCCTTGATCGGCGCGGCGGCGCAGTGCATGTGGCGCTGGCGCAGGCCGCTGGCGAAATTTTCTTCCGCCAGCACATACACCAGGCGATCTTCGGCCAGGGCCAGGCCGGTGCAGTTGGTGCCTTGCACCGATTCGAGCAAGCGACTGCCCACCGGGGTGATGTCCAGCCCGCAAAAATACAGAGTCGTGCCCTCGGCATCGGTGAGGTTGATATGCCCGCGCGGGTTGTAAGCCAGTAATCCATGCATGACCTGCGCGGCGGCGGCGATCAGGGCGCGATGGTGGGCCAGGGTCGCCGCCAGCGCATGAGGCGCAACAAAGCGGTAGTCGTTGTGACCGGGCTCGATACCTGCCTTGACGCTGCGTTGCCAGGAATCCCAGATGACTTGGCGTACCCCGTCGGGACGCACGACTTGGCCAGCCAGGCACTCTCGCCACGCCTGTTCCAAGGCGGCAATGGGCCCGTCATTCAGCGCGGCAGGCCCCAGGTTCGTGAGGTATTCGAGGTCTTGCACACTGAACGCCTGGGTCATTGCGGTTATCCATGTTCATATTTTCGACATGTCAGTATAGACATGTCATAAAAATGAACACTTTTTGTTTGATTAAAATAATAAGCCTTTATAAATCAGCTACTTATAAACTGGCACAGGCCTTGCTCTTGCCCCTGTGTCACCCAGGACGGTCCTGGGGGCCCATAACAACAAAAGGGGTCGTTTCATGAGTACACAGAACATCCGCCTGGGCTTGATCGGTGCCGGCCGCATGGGCAGCTTCCATGGCCTTACCGCTGCACGCCATATCCCCGGTGCCTGCCTCGCCGCCATCGCCGATCCCGTCCCAGGCCAGGCCGCTCGCCTGGCAGCAGAACTGGGGGTGGACAAGGCCTACACCGACCCGCAACAGTTGCTGGACGACCCGGACATCGACGGCGTACTCATCGCCGCCCCTGCCCGTAGCCATGCCGAGCTGGTGATCAAGGCCGCACGTGCCGGCAAGGGCATCTTCTGCGAAAAACCCATGGCGATTACCCTGGATGAAGCCGACCGCGCCATTGCCGCCGCTGCCGATGCACGGGTGCCCCTGCAGGTCGGCTTCAATCGGCGCTTCGCCAGAAGCTTTCGCACGGCGCACCTCGACGTCGTCGCCGGACGTATTGGCACGCCGCAACTGCTGCGCTCGCTGACCCGCGACCCGGCGCTGAACAACCCGGCCAACTCACCGCAATGGGTGATCTTCCTCGAAACCCTGATCCACGACTTCGACACCCTGCGCTACCTCAACCCCGGAGCCGAAGTGGTACAGGTGCAGGTGATGGCGGACGCACTGATTGCCCCGCAATTCAAAAGCCAAGGCTTGCTCGACACCGCCGTGGTCACCCTGCGCTTTGACAACGGCGCCATTGCCACCGCCGAAGCCAGCTTCCAGGCCGTGTATGGCTACGATGTGCGCGGCGAAGTGTTCGGCAGCAAGGGCATGCTGAGCATGGGCAGCCTTAACGACTGCGACCTGGTGCGCTACCTGGCCGAGGGCATCCAGGCAGACACGCAGCGGATGGACACCGACCTGCTGCGCGACGCCTACATCGCTGAGCTCAACCACTTTGTCGACTGCCTGCGCAGCGGCGCCAAGCCCCTGGCCAGCGGTGAAGATGCGCGTGCAGCCCTGGCAATTGCCCGTGCCTGCATTGAGTCGTACCAAACCGGCAAGGCCGTGGCCGTTCAAGGAGCCCGCTGATGATGCCGTTCAAATTGGCCGTCAGCGCCGAAATGGTGTTCCTCGACCTGCCCTTCATCGAACGGGTCAAACGTATTCATGCCCTGGGTTTCAGCGCCGAAATCTGGGGTTGGGCCGATAAGGACATTCAGGCCTTGGCGGCGACCGGTGCGGACTTCACCTCGATGACCGGCTACCTCACCGGCACCCTCACCGACCCCGACGGCATCCGCCAATTGCTCGACAGCGCCCGTGAGTCCCTGGGCATTGCCGAGCGCCTCAACTGCCCCAGCCTCAACCTGCATGGCACGGGCCTGGGTGAAGGCGGCCTGCCCGTGCAGCCCGTCAGCCACACCACCGGGCGCATGTGGCTGAGCGCATGCAAAAGCCTGGAGAAAATCGCGCGCCTGGGGGAAGACGCCGGCCGCGTGTTTCTGCTGGAAAACCTCAACACCGCCGTCGACCACCCCGGCACACCGTTTGCGCGTGCCGACGACACCCTGGCCCTGATCGAAGCCGTCGGCAGCCCGCATCTGAAGATGAACCTGGACCTGTACCACGCGCAGATTGGCGAAGGTAACCTGATCGAATTGATCCAGCGCGCTGGCAGCGCCATCGGCGAAATCCAGGTCGCTGATGTGCCTGGACGCAAGGAGCCCGGCACGGGCGAAATCCACTACCCGGCCATTGCCCGGGCCTTGCACGCCATGGGTTACACCGGTGTGGTCGGCCTGGAGGGCTGGGCCAGCGGCGACAGCGAGACGGCCCTGGAGCGTTTCCGCCAGGCATTCACCCTATAACAATAAAAGGAACAGCCTCATGCACCGTTATTCATTACTAATGGCCGCGCTGTTATTGATGTTCAGCCAGTGGTCCTTCGCCGCCTATCGCATCGGCGTGAGCATTGCCCGGGTGGACGATAACTTCATGACCTACGTGCGCACCGGCCTGGAAGCGGCAGCCAAACACCAGGACGTGCAGATCCAATTCGAAGACGCCCAGGGCGATGTGGTGCGCCAGCTCAATCAGGTCGAAGGCTTTCTCAACCAGAAGGTCGATGCGGTGATCGTGCTGCCGGTCGACACCGCCGCCACCGCCAACATCACCCGCGCAGCCGTGGCGGCGAAGACGCCGCTGGTGTACGTCAACCGCCACCCGGATGAGCGTACGCTGCCTGAGGGCGTGGTCACGGTGGCCTCCAACGACATCGAAGCGGGGCAATTGCAGATGCGTTACCTTGCCCAAAAACTGGGTGGTAAGGGCAACGTGGCGATCATCATGGGCGACCTTGCGCAGAACGCCACCCATGCCCGTACCGAGGGGGTCAAACAGGTGCTCAAGGACTTTCCGGGAATCAAGATCGTCGAGCAGCAAAGCGCCGAATGGCAGCGCAGCAAGGGGATGGACCTGACCAGCAACTGGTTGCTGGCCGGGACACCGTTCAATGCCATTGTCGCCAACAACGATGAAATGGCGATTGGCGCGGCCATGGCCTTGCAACAAGCAGGCAAGGCCAAGGGCGAGATTGCGATTGTCGGCATCGACGGCTTGCCCGATGGACTGGCGGCGATCAAGCGCGGGTTGTTGGCGGGCTCAGTGTTCCAAGACCCCAAGGCCCAGGCTGCCCAGGCCGTGCAAGCGGCGGTGCGCATGATCAAGGGCGAGCAAGTTGACGCACAGGTGTGGGTGCCATTTGAGCTGATCACGCCTGAGCAGGTGGGGGTGTTTGAGCAGCGCTACAAATAACGCAGCTTTGTAGGAGCGAGCTTGCTCGCGAAGAACGCCCAGACGCCGCGCTCATTAAGGAAGCACGCGTTATCGTTGACGTTTTTCGCGAGCAAGCTCGCTCCTACCTGGTTATCGTATCAATCCAGGTCACGTGCATCATGGCGCTCGGGCAGTTGATCATCCCCCGACACCCGGTTCACCCGCCGTCCACGCTGCACCGCCGGCCGTGCGTCAATCGCATCCGCCCAGCGCTGCACATGCTTGTATTCATGCACCGACAAAAACTCCGCCGCGCCATACAAACGGCCTTTGACCAACCCACCGTACCAAGGCCATATCGCGATATCGGCAATGGTGTAGTCATCCCCGGCAATGTATTGGCTGACCGCCAGGCGCTTATCCAGCACATCCAGTTGGCGCTTGGTCTCCATGGCAAAGCGGTTGATCGGGTATTCCATCTTGCTCGGCGCATAGGCATAGAAATGCCCGAAGCCGCCCCCCAGGTAAGGCGCGCTGCCCATCTGCCAGAACAGCCACGACAGGCATTCAGCCCGTGCGGCGGGCTCCGTGGGCAGGAACGCACCGAACTTCTCGGCCAGGTACTGCAAAATCGCGCCTGATTCGAACACGCGAATCGGCGTGGCGCCGCTGTGGTCCATCAGCGCAGGAATCTTCGAGTTCGGGTTCACCGCCACAAAGCCACTGCCGAACTGGTCGCCGTCGCCGATCTTGATCAGCCAGGCATCGTATTCGGCGCCGCTGTGCCCCAGAGCCAGCAGCTCTTCCAGCAGGATCGTGACCTTCTGCCCATTGGGCGTGGCCAGAGAGTATAACTGCAGCGGGTGCTTGCCCACCGGCAGCGGCTTTTCGTGGGTGGCGCCGGCGATGGGCCGGTTGATGCTGGCGAAGGTGCCGCCGCTTTCGGCGTCCCAGGTCCAGACTTTGGCAGGTACGTACTCGGTCATAATCAATGCTCCAGAGGCGCTTGTGATCCACTAAGCGTTCCAGACTAAACCAAAGGTTGATGACTCGTCACACCTATCAGCATGGAAGATCCGGCATGAACGAGCGACTCGACGACCTCCTCGCCGACCACTTGCACGTACTGTTCTGCGGCATCAACCCTGGCAAGGGCTCGGCAGCCCTCGGCCTGCATTTTGCCAATCGTAGCAACCGCTTCTGGCGCACCGTGCATCTGGCCGGTTTCACGCCCCATGAGATTCGCTCGCAAGACGGCGCCACCTTGCTGCACTACGGTTGCGGATTAACCACCTTGGTGGAGCGCCCCACGGCCAGTGCAGGCGAGTTGGCGCGGCATGAATTCCAGGACGCGGCGGCGGCGTTCGAACACAAGATCCGCCGCCATGCCCCGCGCTTCGTCGCGTTCCTCGGCAAGCCCGGCTATAGCGCGCTGAGCGGCCAGCGCGAGGTCGCCTGGGGTTTGCAAGCGCAGCCACTGGGCGACGCCTCGGTCTGGGTGCTGCCCAACCCCAGCGGGCGCAACCTGGCGTTCAGCCTTGAGCAACTGGTGGAGGCGTATCGGCGGCTACGCGAGGCCGTTGTGCAAGCGCCCCAACCTCAAGCGTTACCCCATCGAGTAAGCACCACAATTTGAATGTGGGAGCGGGCTTGCTCGCGAAGGCGGTGTGTCAGAACCTAATAAGTTCACTGGCACACCGCCTTCGCGAGCAAGCCCGCTCCCACACCCGATGTGCATCATTCTGAAAATCGCGTTTATACCCAGCCGCCGTCAACGATAAAGTTCTGCGCCGAGCACATCGCCGAGGCATCCGAGGCCAAAAACAGCGCCATGTTGGCGATGTGTTCCGGCATCACGCTGCCGGGCAGGCACTGGCTGCGGGCGATGAGGTCCTTGGCGGCGTCGTCGACCCACATGGCCAGTTGTTTTTCGGTCATCACCCAACCCGGCACCAAGGTGTTGACGCGGATATGGTTGGGCCCCAGTTCCCGCGCCAGGGCTCGGGTCATGCCGTGGGCGGCGGCCTTGCTGGCGGCGTATACGGGGTAGCCGGCCGAGGCCATCATCCAGCCCACCGAGCCCAGGTTGATGATCGAGCCGCCACCGGCCTGTTTCATCATGGGCACCACCGCTTTGGCGGCAAAGAAGGCGTGCTTGAGGTTGACCGCAATCAGCTGGTCGAACATGTGCGAGTCGATTTCTTCCAGGCTGTGGCGCACATCGTTCGCTGCATTGTTGACCAGTACCGTGATCGGCCCCAGGGAATGCTCGAAGCGCCCGATCGCGGCGCGGTAACCGATCTCGTCGGTGATATCGCAGCACTCGAACTCGACACGCTGCCCTTTGGAGTTCAGCAGCGCCGCCAAGCGTTCACCCTGGCTCTGTGCACGGTCCACAAACGCCACCTTGGCGCCCTGTGCGGCGAAGGCCCGCACCATGAACTCGCCAATCCCCGAAGCCCCGCCGGAAACCAGCACGGTTTTGTCCTTGAGGTCGGGATAAATCGCTTGCTGGGTAGTCATAACAATCAGTGCTCCGCTTAATTAGTCTTATTTTATTTTGCAAGAACGGCGTTAAAGGCTATAAATCTGCTGTCATATCGACAAAATATCTCAAATTAGTAGAACTATTCCAGCAAAACAACAAAAGGAAGTTCGACCATGAAGCACCCTCGATACCTGCTGTCCGGCCTCGCGCTGTCCATGCTGATCGCCAGCGGCGGCGCGCACGCCGCTGGCCTTAGCAGCGAACACAAACCCTTCGGTAAAACCAACGATGGCACCGCCGTCGAACAGTACGTGTTGCGCAACAGCCATGGCATGCAAGCCACGGTGATCACCTACGGCGGCGTGCTGCAGTCGCTAAAAGTGCCGGACAAACACGGCAAGCTCGACGACGTGGTGCTGGGCTTCGACGACGTGCAAGGTTATCAAGGCGGTACCGCGTTTTTCGGCGCCACCATCGGCCGCTTCGGCAACCGCCTGGCCGGCGGCGCCTTCGAACTCGACGGCAAACGCTACCAGGTACCGCTCAACGACGGCCCCAACTCATTGCATGGCGGCGCCCAGGGCTTCGACAAGCAGGTGTGGCAAGCCAAATCGGTCAAGGACAAGGATTCGGTGGGCGTCACCCTCACCTACCTGTCCAAGGACGGGGAAATGGGCTTTCCGGGCAACTTGAAAACCGAGGTCACCTACCGCCTCAACGACAACAACGAACTGCACATCGACTACACCGCCACCACCGACAAACCGACGGTGCTCAACCTCACCAACCACAGCTATTTCAACCTGGCCGGCGCGGGCAACGGCGACATTCTCAAGCAGGTCGCCACCTTGCACGCCAGCCACTACACACCAGTGAATGCCACCTTGATTCCCACCGGTGAATTGGCGCCGGTCAAGGGCACGCCGATGGACTTCCTGAAGCCCACACCTATCGGCCAGCACATCAAAGACGACCATCCGCAGCTCAAATTCGCCGAGCCGAAACAGGGTGGCTTCGACTTCAACTGGGCGCTGGATACCAAAGGGAATGTGAAACAGCTGGCCGCCGAAGTGCATGACCCTGAGTCGGGGCGGCGTTTGCAGCTCTACACCACAGAGCCTGGCGTACAGTTCTATACCAGCAACTTCCTGGACGGTTCGGTGAAGGGCAAAGGCGGCAAAACCTATCAGCATTGGAGTGGGTTTACGTTGGAGACCCAGCACTTTCCCGATGCGCCTAACCAACCAGGCTTTGCCTCAACCCGCTTGAATCCTGGGCAGACTTACACCCAGAGCACCCTCTTCAAATTCACCGCCGATTAAATTGTGGGAGCTGGCTTGCCTGCGATAGCGGTGGTTCAGGCAACACTTGTGTAGCCTGTGCCACCGCTATCGCAGGCAAGCCAGCTCCCACATTGGTTTCTCACTGCGCCTGGGTTCAGCGTTGTTTCATGCGGTCGATGACCACGGCCAACAGCAGGATCGAGCCGCGGATCACATACTGGTAGAAGGTATCGATGTTCTTGAGGTTCATCGCATTCTCGATGATCGCCAGAATCAACACCCCGGCAATCACATGCCGGATCATGCCGATACCACCGCTCAGCGACACCCCACCCAGCACGCAGGCCGAGATCACCGTGAGCTCGAAGCCCTGGCCGATCATCGGCTGGCCGGAGGTCATGCGTGAAGCCAGGATTACACCCGCCAGCGCGCCAATCAGGCCGTGCACGGCAAAGATCAGGATCTTGGTGCGGTCAACGTTCACCCCCGCCAACAGCGCCGCCTCCGGGTTACCGCCGATGGCCATGGTGTTGCGCCCGTAGGTGGTGTAGTTGAGCAGCCAGCCGAAGAACAGGAAGCAGACAATGGTGATCAAGATCGGCACCGGCACACCAAACAATTGGCCGTTGCCGAACACAAAGAATTGCTCCTGGGACACACCCACCGCTTTGCCGTCGGCAAAGATATAAGCCAGGCCGCGCACGATCTGCATGGTCGCCAGCGTGGTGATCAGGGCGTTGACCCGCAGCTTGGCGATCACGATGCCGTTGATCAGCCCCACCATCAGGCCCATCAGCAGCGCTGCGCCAATGCCCAGCATCACGCTGTCGGTATCGCGCATCACAATCGCCGCAACCACCCCGGCGCAGGCGATCACCGAGCCTACCGACAGGTCGAAGTGCCCCGAGGCCAGGCAAAACAGCATGGTGCACGCGGCAATACCGACAGTCGAAATTGCCAGGCCCAGACCGCGCATGTTCAGTGGCGAGAGGAAGTTATCGATCAGCAGCGCGCACAGTACGAAGATGCCCACCGCTGCCAAGAGCATCGCCCAGTTATCGAGCAATGCGCGTATATCGAGGGGTTTGCGTGCCGAGGGCAGCGCGTTGTTTTGAATAGTCATGGTCGTCTCTCAGTTCGCCAGGCCGCGTGGCAAGGCCAGTTGCAGCAGGTTGGATTCAGTCGCCTGTTCTCGCAGTTGTTCGCCGCGCAAGGCGCCTTCGCACAGCACCAGGATGCGGTCGGAGATGCCCATCACCTCCATCAGGTCGCTGGACACCACAATCACCGCAATGCCGCTGGCTGCCAGGTTATGGATGATCTGGTAGATCTCCGACTTGGCGCCGATGTCGATACCGCGAGTAGGTTCGTCGAGCAGCAACACCTTCATCGGCATCGACAACCAGCGGCCAAGGATGGCTTTCTGCTGATTGCCGCCGGACAGGTACATGATCTTCTGCGCCGCGTTCGGCGTTTTGACCCGCATCGCCTGGATCTGTCGGTCGGCGTTACCTTTCTCCCAGCCTTCGCGCAACAGCCAGCCAAAGGTGGAATGGGCGCCACGGGCGCTGATGTTGATGTTTTCAGCGACGCTGCCCAGCGGGATGATGCCCTCTTTCTTGCGGTCCTCCGGACACAGCAGCACGCCAGCGGCAATGGCGTCGCGGGGTGAGCGCAGTTGCAGCGCTTGCCCGCACAGTTCCAGGCTGCCGGCGCTGGCGCGCTCTAACCCACTGAGCAAGCGAAACAGCTCGGTACGCCCCGCGCCCACCAGCCCGAACAGGCCCAGGATCTCGCCCTTGCGCACCTGGAAGCTGATCGGCTCACGCAGGCCCGGACCGAGCAAGCCGTCCACCTTGAGCGCCACTTCGCCCTGCTCACGCGGTCGGTAATCGTAGATATCCTGAATATCGCGACCGACCATGCAGGTCACCAACTGGTCATGGGTCAGTGTGCTCATGTCCTCGAACGTGCGCACGTAGCGGCCGTCCTTGAACACCGTCACCGCATCGCAAATACGGAACACCTCTTCCATACGGTGCGACACGTAAAGCACCACTTTGCCCTCGTCGCGCAGGCGCGCGATGATCGCCATCAAGCGGTCGATTTCCCGCGCCGATAAACTGCTGGTGGGTTCATCAAAGGCGATCACGTTGGCGCCGCGAGACAGCGCTTTGGCGATTTCCACCAATTGGCGCTGGCCCAGGGACAGGCGCCCGAGCTTCTCGTCGGGGTCGATTTCATCGGCCAGGCCCTTGAGGCAGGCCAGGGCCTGCTTGCGCAGCAGGCTCCGGTTGACCACGCCAAAGCGCGTGGGCAAATGCCCGAGGAACAGGTTCTCGGCCACGCTCATTTCCGGCACCAGGTGCAGCTCCTGGTGAATCACTGCCACACCGCTGGCAATGCTGTCGGCGGCGCATTTGAACGCCATGGTTTGCGCGCCGATTTGCACGGTGCCGCTGGATGGGATGTAGGCGCCGCCGAGGATTTTCAGCAAGGTCGATTTGCCGGCGCCGTTCTCGCCCATCAGCGCATGCACCTGGCCCGGGTGGGCGGTGAAGCAGATGCCATCCAGCGCCTTGACCCCGGGAAAGGTCTTGCCGATGCCGTCAAACCGCAGGGCCGCAGCGGTCATTTCCACAGCCCGATCTTGGTCAGTTCCGCTTGGAAGTTTTCGCGGGTGATCAGCGTCACTTCGTCCATGGCGGTGTATTTCGGCGGCTCGGTGCCCTGGGTGACCCACTCGTACATCATCTCGGCGGTTTTGTAGCCTTCAATGTGCGGGCTGGGCAGCATCGAACCAAAGAAGCCGCTGTTGGCTTTCTTCAATTCGCCGATGGCGTCGGTACCATTGATGCCGATGCCGATCACATTGGCTGCAGCGAAACCGGCACTTTCGGTGGCGCGCACGCCGCCGAGCACGGTATTGTCGTTCATGCCGCCGATGATCAGGTTCTTCGCCCCGCTTGGCAGCTTGACCAAGGCCGAGTTGGTGGCGTCCATGCTCCCGGGCACGTCGAGGGTTTTCAGGGGGGCGGTGAGGATGTGGTCCTTGGGAATACCCGCCTCCTCCAAGGATTTGATCGAGCCGTCGGTGCGTTTCTTGCCGGTGTCGAGCTCGTTGAAGGTGTTGATCACCGCGTAGGTGTCCTTCCAGTCCCAACCGCGCTTTTTCGCTTCAGCGGCCATGGCGGCGCCCTGCTTCTGGCCCACCTCAAATGCGGCCATGCCCAGGTACGGCACGTCTTCCATGAAGTTGCCCTTGGCATCGACGAAGCGATCATCCACGGCCATCACTTTCAAACCGTTGACCTTGGCCTTGGCAACGATGGCAGGGCCCAGGGACACGTCCGGCGGGCAGATCACGAAGCCTTTGGCGCCGTTGGCGGCCAGGCTGTCGATGGCCGAGAGGGTTTTCTCGCCGTCGGGCACCGCGATCTTGATGAGTTTGAAGCCTTTGTCCTGGGCGGCTTTTTCCGCAAACGCCCACTCCGTCTGGAACCAGGGCTCTTCGGCCTGCTTGACCAGAAAGCCGATCTTCACGTCTTCAGCGGATACGATGCTGCTGAGGCTGCTTAACGCAACAGCGGCAGCCAGAACGCGTAGAACCTTTTTCATGAGCGACACCTCTTGTTGTTGTTTTTTTAAGTCTTGGGTTTAACCGGCGAAACGATGGCAAGGCTTGCCAGGAACATCGACTTCAATGGCCAATACCGCACCATCAAGGGGGTGATCCAAGGGACTCGCCGCGCTGGTGATGTACAGCGTGGTGAGCTCGGGCCCACCGAACACGCAACTGGTGGGACGGCTGACCGGCAGTTCGATTATGCGATCCACCTCACCTGAAGGCGTCAGACGCAGCAGGCAACTGCCGTCCCAGCGCGCATTCCAGATGTAGCCGTCGGCGTCCATGGCCGAGCCATCCGGCCCGCCGCGTGTGTGCGGCCCGAACCAGGCCTGGGCGGCACCGAGTTGACCGTCAGCCTGGATCGAATGCTGATAGAGCGTGCCGTCCATGCTGTCGCCGAAATGCACCTGGCTGCCCTCCTCGTTCCAAAGCAACGTGTTGGGAATGCCCAGGCCGTTGAGCAACCGCGTGACCGTTGCATCCGCATCGACACGAAACAAGCCACCGGAGCGCCGGGTAATCGGCAGGTCTTCGCCCTGCTCGCCAATGTTGTTCTGCATGGTGCCCAACCACAGCCGGCCCTGGGCATCGCAGCGTGCTTCATTGCCACGGTTGCCCGCTTGCGGGTCGGCTACGCACAGCAGGGTCAAGGCTTCGGTGGCCAGGTCCAGGCGATACACGCCGCTGCTCAAGGTCACCAGCGCATCGCCGCGTTCACAGGGGATGAACGCCGAGACGTGCTCGGGCAATTGCCACACCTGCAACTGCCCGCCCATCAGGCGCAGTGCCTGGCGGGCGGCGATATCCACCCAATACAGGGCCTGGGTCGGTGCATCCCAGAACGGCCCTTCGCCCAACCGGGCACGGTGCGGGGTGACTGCGCTCAACGACATGAAGCCTCCTGATCAGTTACAGCGATTCACGCGATGGCGTGCCATTTACCAGGCGCTGAATACGCAAAGGGTTGGCGTTTTTCAACGCGTCGGGCAGCAGGCTATCAGGGTAGTTCTGGAAGCACACCGGGCGCAGGAAGCGGT
Source organism: Pseudomonas sp. FJ2-5-13 (assembly GCF_029201605.1). Taxonomy (NCBI): domain Bacteria; kingdom Pseudomonadati; phylum Pseudomonadota; class Gammaproteobacteria; order Pseudomonadales; family Pseudomonadaceae; genus Pseudomonas; species Pseudomonas sp. FJ2-5-13. Next base: position 2,339,919 of record NZ_CP104045.1, on the reverse strand, counting down.
CGATGGCCAAGGTGCCAACCGAGGTGCCACGCGCATCGGAAGTTGCCGGGTACGGCCCGCCGTGAACCATGGAGTCGCACACTTCCACGCCAGTGGGGTAACCGTTGAGCAGGATGCGCCCGACTTTCTGTTCCAGCAGGGGCGTGAGTTCGGCGAACTGGTGCAGGTCGGCCGGTTCGCCGATGAGCGTGGCGGTCAACTGCCCGTGCAGCCCTTGCAGGGCGGCGCTGAGTTGCGCCTGGTCGGCCACTTCGACGAACACCGTGGTGGGGCCGAACACTTCCTCTTGCAGCACTTCGTCACCGTCAATCAACAGACGTACATCCGCCCTGAACAGTTGCGGTTGCGCCTGGTTGCCCGATTGCGCGCTGCCCGCCAGGTGCTGGATGCCCGGGTGAGACCGGAGTTTTTCCAGGCCCTTGCCGTAGCTGCCCAGGGTGCCGGCATTAAGCATGGTTTGTGGCGGTTGCTCGCCGATCAATTGCGCGACCTGCTGAGTGAACGCGGTGAACCCAGGCGAGGCGATACCGATCACCAGGCCTGGGTTGGTGCAGAACTGGCCGCAGCCTTGTACCACCGAGGCGGTCAGGTCGCGGGCAATGCTGTCGGCGCGGGCGTGCAGCGCCTGGGGCAGCACGATCACCGGGTTGATGCTCGACATTTCGGCAAACACCGGGATCGGTTGCGGGCGCGCCGCTGCCATGTCGCACAGGGCGCGGCCGCCTTTGAGCGAACCGGTAAAGCCCACCGCCTGGATCGCCGGGTGCTTGACCAGCGCCTCACCGACGCCGCCGCCAAAGATCATATTGAACACGCCAGCCGGCATCTCGGTGGCTTCGGCGGCGCGGATGATCGCATCGGCTACGCGCTCGGCGGTCGCCATGTGCCCGCTGTGGGCCTTGAACACCACCGGGCAACCGGCGGCCAGCGCGGCAGCGGTGTCGCCGCCAGCCGTGGAAAATGCCAGGGGGAAGTTGCTGGCGCCGAACACTGCCACCGGGCCAAGGCCGATGCGGTATTGGCGCAGGTCTGGGCGCGGCAGCGGCTGGCGCTCTGGCAGGGCCTTGTCGATACGCGCGCCGTAGAAGTCACCGCGGCGTAGCACGGTGGCGAACAGACGCATCTGGCCGCTGGTACGCCCACGCTCGCCTTTGATGCGTGCGGCCGGCAAGGCGGTTTCGCGGCAGACCAGTTCGACGAAATCATCGCCCAAGGCATCCAGCTCATCGGCCACTGCATCCAGGAACTGCGCACGCCGTGCGGCGCTCAAGGCACGATAGGCCGGGTAAGCCTGGGCTGCGGCCTGGGCAGCGGCATCCACTTCCTGGGCGGTGGCCTGGTAGAAATCCTGGGGCAAGGCTTCGCCGGTGGTGGCGTCGATGCTTTGCAGCTTGATGCTGCCGTTGGCGCTGCGCTGGCCGCCGATGTAGTTGTGGCCGAGGAACGGGGTCATGTTGATCTCCTTAAAGGGGGGTGACTTGGCCGGGTTCAAATGCCGCATCGCTGCTGCCGATACCGTTGATCAACGGCGCGCCGAATTCAGCCTGGCTGATCTCAAACACATCGCCCGGCTGGGTACGTATACCGTCGGCGAATGACAAGGTGGCGGTGCCGAAGAAGTGAACGTGCACATCGCCCGGCTTGAGGAACTGGCTGTATTTGAAGTGGTGGTATTCGAGGTTTTCCAGGCTGTGGCACATATTGGCCTCGCCGCTGAGGAATTCGTTCTGCCAGATGACTTCGCCGTTGCGCAGGATGCGGCTGGTGCCTGCCAGATGCTGGGGCAGTTCGCCCACGCGCAGCTCCGGGCCATAGCTGCAACTGCGCAGCTTGGAATGGGCCAGGTACAGGTAGTTCTTGCGCTCCATCACATGGTCGGAGAACTCGTTGCCCACCGCAAAACCCAGGCGATAGGGTTTACGGTCATGCCCGATCACATAGAGGCCGCCGATTTCCGGTTCTTCGCCGGCGTCTTCGGCGAACGGCGGCACCGGGAAGGCCTGGCCCGGGCGCACGACGATGCTGCCATCGCCTTTGTAGAACCACTCCGGTTGCACACCGGCCTGGCCGGCGCCTGGTTTGCCGCCCTCCACGCCCCATTTGAAGATGCGCATGGTGTCGGTCATCGCGCTGTCGTCGCCGGCCTGCTGGTGCATCTTGTCGCGGGCCGAGGCGCTGCCCAGGTGGGTAAGGCCGGTGCCGCTGATCAGCATGTGGGCCGGGTCAGGGTGGTCCAGCGGGGGCAAAATTTTATGGTCCGCCAATAAGGCGGCGTAGTCATGGCTGCCGCCCAGGCCAAAGGCCTCCACCTGGTGCTGCAACTTGCCGCCGGCTTCGATAGCGGCCAGCGCCAGTTCACGCACGCTGTGGGCGCCGCGCACTTCGCGTACCTGGTTGCCTTCTACCACGCCGACGCGGCGCTCACCGTTGCTCAACTCGAACTGAACTAAACGCATGCGGGTTCTCCTGGATTTATGTGCGTGTGGCGCCACGGGCGCTGGCGGCGAATTGGTCGGCGGGCAGCACGTGCTTGCGCTCCAACAAGCGGTAGACCACAAGGGTCAGCAGCAGCCCGAACACCATCACACCGGATAAGAAATACAAGCCTGAAGCCAGGTTGCCGGTGTACTCCTTGAGCGCACCGATCACGAACGGGCCGATATAGCCGCCGAGGTTGCCCACCGAGTTGATCAAGGCAATACCGGCCGCCGCACTGGCGCCGGCAAAGAAGCGCCCCGGCAGGGTCCAGAACACGGCGGTGCAGGAAAACATTGCAAATGCCGCCAGGCACAGCGCGGCCATTTGCAGCACCGGCACGGTGAGCCAGGCGCTGCAGAATAGGCCGATGGCGCCCAATACATAGAGCACGGCGAGATGGCCGTAACGGTCGTTCAAGCGGTCGGAACTGCGCGGAATGATCAACAGGCCGATGATGCCGAAGATATAGGGCACGGCGGAGATGAAGCCGGTGGTGAGGTCGCTGCCGCCAAACTGTTTGATCAGGGTCGGCAGCCACAGGCCGAGGCCGTAGATGCTCAAGGTCACCGGCAGGTAGAACAGCGCCAGCAGCAACACGCGCTTGTCCTTGAGCGCATGCAAGGGGTTGCCGTGGCGCGTCTGGCCGTAGGCTTGCAGGTCTTTGTGCAGCTCGCCGGTGAGCCAGGCTTTTTCTTCCTCGCTCATCCAGTTGACCTTTTGGGGGCCATCCGGCAGGTAACGCAGCACCGGCCAGGTCAGCAGGATCGCCGGGGTGCCGATCACGATAAACAGCCACTGCCAGCCATGCAGACCGAGGATGCCGTCCATGCCGAGCAAACCGCCGGACACAGGGCCGGTGATCATCATTGCAATCGGTTGGGAGAGGATGAACAGCCCGAGGATCTTGCCGCGATGGCGCACCGGGAACCATTGGGTGATGTAGTACAGCACGCCGGGAAAGAACCCCGCCTCCGCCGCGCCCAGCAGAAAGCGCATCACATAGAAGCTGTGCGGCCCCTGCACGAACGCCATGCCAATGGTGATGGCGCCCCAGGTGATCATGATGCGCGCAAACCAGCGCCGTGCGCCGAAGCGGTCGAGCATCAGGTTGCTGGGAATCTCGAACAGGAAATAGCCAATGAAGAACAACCCCGCACCCAGGCCATAGGCGGCGTCGCCGATGCCCACGTCAGCGCCCATGTGCAGCTTGGCGAAGCCCACGGCGGAACGGTCCACGTAGGCGATCAGGTACAGCAGGATCAGGAAGGGAATCAGTTTCAGCGTGATGCGCCGAATAAGCCGCAGTTCCTGGCTCATGGGGTCGATCTCCGATTGTTGTTTTTATAGAAGCTCGGGGGACGCCTCTCGCGAAAATCCGCCAGGGTCATACCTCAGTTGAGAAAGACTATATAGTATGACTATTTGCAAAACAACACTTCCAAAGCAGCGATTTTGCGCTTATGTTTAAGCACGCATAGAACATATAGTCATACAATAAGAGAATCGATCATGCCTGACAAAAAGCCCGGCCTACGCTCTGCCCAGTGGTTCGGTACCGCCGACAAGAACGGTTTCATGTACCGCAGCTGGATGAAGAACCAAGGCATTGCCGACCATCAGTTCCATGGCAAGCCGATCATCGGCATCTGCAACACCTGGTCGGAGCTGACGCCGTGCAACGCGCACTTCCGCCAGATCGCCGAGCACGTCAAGCGTGGCGTGATCGAGGCCGGTGGCTTCCCGGTGGAGTTCCCGGTGTTTTCCAACGGCGAATCCAACCTGCGCCCTACCGCCATGCTCACTCGCAACCTGGCGAGCATGGATGTGGAAGAAGCGATTCGCGGCAACCCGATTGATGGCGTGGTACTGCTCACCGGCTGTGACAAAACCACCCCGGCGCTGCTGATGGGCGCGGCCAGTTGTGATGTGCCGGCCATCGTGGTCACCGGCGGGCCGATGCTCAACGGCAAGCACAAGGGCCAGGACATCGGCTCGGGCACGGTGGTGTGGCAGCTCAGCGAACAGGTCAAGGCCGGCACCATCACCCTGGATGACTTCCTCGCGGCCGAGGGCGGCATGTCGCGTTCGGCGGGCACCTGCAACACCATGGGCACGGCTTCTACCATGGCGTGCATGGCCGAAGCACTGGGCACTTCCCTGCCCCACAACGCGGCGATTCCGGCGGTGGATGCGCGTCGCTATGTACTGGCGCACATGTCGGGCATGCGCGCCGTGGAGATGGTGCGTGAAGACTTGAAGCTGTCGAAGATCCTCACCAAGGAGGCGTTTGAAAACGCTATCCGCGTGAACGCAGCCATCGGCGGCTCGACCAACGCGGTGATCCACTTGAAAGCCATCGCCGGGCGCATCGGTGTCGAACTCGACCTGGATGACTGGACCCGCATCGGGCGCGGCATGCCGACCATTGTCGACCTGCAACCCTCCGGGCGCTTTCTGATGGAGGAGTTTTACTACGCCGGTGGCCTGCCCGCCGTGCTGCGCCGCCTGGGTGAAGCCAACCTGATCCCGCACCCCAACGCCTTGACCGTCAACGGCAAGTCCCTGGGCGAGAACACCAAGGACTCACCGATCTACGGCCAGGACGAAGTGATCCGCACCCTGGACAACCCGATCCGCGCCGACGGCGGCATCTGCGTGCTGCGCGGCAACCTCGCGCCCCTGGGCGCGGTGCTCAAGCCTTCGGCAGCGAGCCCCGAACTGATGCAGCACCGTGGCCGCGCCGTGGTGTTCGAGAACTTCGACATGTACAAGGCACGCATCAACGACCCGGAGCTGGACGTGGATGCCAACTCGATCCTGGTCATGAAAAACTGCGGCCCCAAGGGTTACCCCGGCATGGCCGAAGTCGGCAACATGGGCTTGCCCGCCAAGCTGCTGGCCCAGGGCGTGACGGACATGGTGCGCATTTCCGATGCACGCATGAGCGGCACCGCCTACGGCACCGTGGTATTGCACGTGGCACCGGAAGCCGCTGCCGGCGGGCCGTTGGCGACTGTGAAGGAAGGTGACTGGATCGAACTCGATTGCGCCAATGGCCGCCTGCACCTGGACATTCCCGACGCCGAGCTGGCAGCGCGCATGGCCGACCTGCCGCCCGCGCAGAACCTCATCGTCGGCGGCTACCGCCAGCTGTACATCGACCATGTGCTGCAGGCCGACCAAGGCTGTGACTTTGACTTCCTGGTGGGCTGTCGCGGGGCGGAAGTCCCACGGCATTCCCACTAATTGGGATGCTATGATGCGGCGAATCTAAGCCAGAGCCTCCCCGTCGTTATGGATCACCAGCCGCCCAAGCCGCGCAAGAGCCAGCATGCCCAGATCGTTCAGGACTTGGGCATGCACATCGTTTCCGGTCGCTTCAAGCCCGAGGAACGGTTGCCCATGGAAGCCACGCTGTGCGAGGAATACCAGGTCAGCCGCTCGGTATTGCGCGAAGCCACGCGAGTGCTCAGCGCCAAGGGCCTGGTGTATTCCAAGCCACGGGTGGGCGCAGTGGTACGGCCACGCTTGAAATGGCACCTGCTCGACCCGGACGTGCTGTCCTGGTTGATGCAGTCCACGCCCCACAGCGAGTTCTTCAACACCCTGGCCGGGGTGCGCCGCATCCTCGAACCGGAGATCGCCGCCATGGCCGCGACCACCGCCACCGATGAAGACATCGCCACCATCGAACACGCCTACCAGGGCATGGAAACCGCCAAGACCCACGAGGAGCTGTTGCAGGCCGACCTGGACTTCCACCGCGCGATTGCCGACGCCACCCGCAACGACCTGCTCGCCTATATGTGCAACATGCTCTCGTTGCCGTTGCGCGAGTCGATCAACATCACCAACCGACGCCCGGACATCCAGGGCCTGAGTCTGCCGCGGCACAAGGCGATCCTAACGGCGATCCAGAACCGCGATGCCCTGGGCGCACGGCATGCGTCGCTGGTGCAACTGGATGACACGCGAGTGGCGCTGGACACGGTGATGAATGTGTTGACGCCGTTGTAAACCCGCGTCATTCCTGATTGTTATTGTTGGCCCTGGGGCAGCTGTTATCGCCCTCTTTTTTCAGCGCCAGGACGGCCTGGCGCTCGGACAGCAAGTGGGTGATGGCGCCGCCGATCGCCGCAGAAATCAACGCCAACGCCTCTTTAGGCAGATTGATCGCCGCCCAGGTCAACCCGCCGATCAGCAGGATGACAAACAGGATATTGAACCGTGACACCCCGAGTTTTATCGAGCGGACAATATCGGACGTGTCCTGCATTTTTTCGAAGCGTTTAAGGTCTTCGAACTTGCGCACCGATTCCAGGGTTTCCAGGTAATGGGTTTCGGCCCGCTTGAGTTTCTTGATCACATCGGCTTCGAGCATGACCTCCTCTATCTCGATCCTGACCAGGCTGATATTGGCGCCCGGGCGGCCGAGAATTTCCGAGCTCAGCGAACTTTCGGCCAGCTCTGCCAGCAGGTAGGTATAGGAGGTTTCGCTGATGTCCTTGGCATATTTTTGCAAGGCTGATGTGTAGCACTTGGTGGAGTATCGGGTGAACAGACGCTCGGCGTCGTTGGTCTTTTTGATCAGCTCTTCAACTTCGTCGATCAGTTCCCGTTCCATTTTTAATATCCCTATTAAGCGTGGCTTCGAAAAGCAATGAGCGCCGACTGCTGCGCTGGCACGTTAGGGCAAACATCCCTCGATCAGCGGGCAAGTGTCTACTGTCAAACCTGACAGGTGAATAGGAGGCAGGGCTCCTTGCTCCCGTGACGGCCTACGGTCAGCGCCTATCTACCTGGCGCTCCCAAGATCCAAATGTGGGAGCTGGCTTGCCTGCGAAGGCGGCCTGACAGGCGACACAGTGGGACCGGGTATATATCCGTTATTTAGGTAACGGCCACTTAGGGTTCCGCCCTGACGGCGGCTCACTTTTGAACAGCGCAAAAGTAAGCAAAACGCTCTTGCCCCACCACTCGGCACCTCGCTTGGGCTCGGTGTGCCCGTAATCCGCCAGTGATTTGGGGGGCCGCCGCCACGCGCCATCCATGGCGCGGGGCGGCTAAACCGGCATCCCTGCCGGTTTACCCCCCAAATCCCTGTCGAATTCCGGCCAGCGTGGTTTAACGGGGCGCCTAAGATCAAAAGCAGATCAAGAGCAAGATCAAGAGCGACTCGCTTCGCATCGTGGCTACCGTCCGCTGCTACAGTCCACTAAGTTGTGTAGATACCTATGGCCATCGCAGGCAAGCCAGCTCCCACATATCGACGCTGTTCATCACAGGGTATAGGCGATGCCCACCTGCACGGTACGCGGTGCACCGGGGTAGGCGTAGATATTGCCGAACGCGCCCTCTTCATACTCGCGGTTGAACAGGTTCTTCACATCCAGGTTCAGACGCACCCGCTCATTGACCTTGTAGTAGCCGAGCAAGTCGACCACGGTATAAGCGTCCATGGAGAATGCCGTGTTAGCAGTCTGGCCGGCACGCTGGTCGACGTACTTGCCGCCGACGCCCAGGCCCAGGCCTTTGAGCGCGCCGTCCTGGAACTCGTAGACGTTGAGCAGGCTGAAGCTGTTGCGCGGGATGTTCATCAAGCGAGTGCCGGAGCGCAGGGTGGTGTCGCGAGTAACTTCGGCATCCACATAGGCGTAGCCGCCGATCACGCGCCATTCGGGTGTGAGGTTGCCTGCCACGTTGAGGTCGAACCCGCGACTGCGCACCTGGCCAGCTGCGACGTTGAAGGTGTTGGTGGTATCAGCCGGGTCGACAGCCAGCACGTTTTTCTTTTCGATCTGGTAGATAGCGGCGTCGATGCTCAGTTGGCGGTCAAGCGCTTCCCATTTAATGCCCATCTCGTAGGATTTGCCTTTCTCCGGCGCAAAACTAACACCTTCGCGGCTAGCACCGGTGTTGGGCTTGAACGAACGCGCGGCATCGGCATACACCGCGACGGTGTCGGTGAGGTCGTAAATCACCCCCAAGCGCGGAGTGACAGCGTTGTCGGCGGCCTGCCAGCTTTTACCTACATAGTTCTGGTAATCATGCTCGAAACGCTCAAAGCGCGCACCGGCCAGTACTTTCAGACGTTCGGTGAGCGCGACCTGGTCCTGTACGAAGGCCGCGTAGGTCTTGAGGTTCTCTTTATCGTGGGTCGGCGTACGGGTCAGCGCCGGACGGGTTTGACCGTACACCGGATCAAAGATATCGATCGGGTAAGTACCCGCAACGGCGCTTGAACGCTGGATGATCGATTTGTAGTCGTAATCCTCGTACTCGATACCGGTGAGCAGCGTGTGATCGAAGCCGCCAGTGGAGAAGTGCCCGGTCAAGTTGAGCTGGTAATCCTTGTCGGTCCATTCCAGCTTGCGATAGTTGAAGTTGCGTTGCAGGGTGCGGCCATCGGCGCCCAGGCTGCCCGGCCCGTTGGCTTCGATGGCATTGCCTTTCAAGCTACCGTCCAACCACTGGAAGCCGCCGCCCAGGGTCCAGTTGTCGTTCAGCGCATGCTCAAAACGCAGTTGCGCCATGTTGTTGTCGTTGTGCAGCTTGCCGGCGTCCTTGTCGCCCCAGAACGTGTCGCGCGAAGGGGTACCGCGCTGATTGGGGAAGCGCGTCAGGCCGCGGTCCAGCGGGTGGTTGTTGCGCATGAAATCGCCTTCGAAGGTCACCTTGGTGTCATCGGTGGCCTGCCAGGTAATCACCGGCGTCACGCCGTAGCGTTCCGTCTCGACGTGATCGCGGAAGGTGTCGCCGCCCTCGCCCACTACGTTCAGGCGATAGGCCAGGCGGCCTTCCTCGTCCAGCGGGCCGGAGGCATCCAGGGTGCCGCGCTTCATGCCCTGGTCATTGAGCTGGCTACCCAGGGTGACGGTGCGTTCGGCCAGCGGCTGCTTGGACACCACATTGAAGGTACCGCCCGGGTCGCCACGGCCGTAGAGCATGGTCGCGGGGCCGCGCAGCACTTCAAGACGCTCGATGGTGTTGGCGTCCGGCATGTTCGGGTAACCGCGGTTGATCGGGAACCCATTGCGGTAGAACTCACCGGTGGTGAAGCCGCGCACGGTAAAGGTGGTCAGGCCCTGCCCGCCGAAGTTGTTGGCACGACCCACGCCGCCGGCGTAGTCGAGGGCATCCTGCAGGCGCGTTGCACCGAGGTCTTCAACCACGTCCTTGGACACTACGCTGATGGACTGCGGGGTTTCATGAATAGAGGTGTCGGTGCGCGTCGCACTGGCTGAGCGTGTGGCGTGGTAGCCCTGCACGGGGCCTTGGGCCGACTCAAGGTCCGCGGTGGCGGTGACATTGGTCGCTTGCAGCTCGATACTGGCACTCTCGGCAGGCACCTGCTCTGCCCACGCGAAGGGGGAAAACGCCTGGAGCACGCAGATGGAAATCAGGGTACGACGCATGGGTGTGGAACCTAGTGAATGAGCCAGATGGGACGGCAAACCTGCCAAGAATTCGCCGCGCATCATATATCAGGGCATTCTCGTTTGATATCGGTTCTCATTTGTTATTTTTCGCCGCTTAGGTCGCGAAAAACAACAGGCGAAAAAAAGCCACTCAATCGAGTGGCTCAAGCAACGCGCAGGCTTACCTCAGCGATAGCGTTCCAACCAATGCGCGTAAGGTGCCGGCAAGGTCCAGGAGGACTTGTCCACGCCCAGCTCCTTGGCGGCAAAGTAGGCCCAATGTGGGTCGGCCAAATGTGCCCGACCTACCGAAACCAGGTCCAGGTGCCCGGCCTGCAACGCGCCTTGGGCCAGTTGCGGCGTGCCGAAGCCCCAGGCTGACGTCACCGGGATACCGGCTTCACGGCGTACACGCTCAGCAATCGGGCCCATGAAGGCCGGGCCCCAAGGAATGTTGGTGTCAGGAATAGTAAAGCCGACGCTGACGCTCAGCAGGTCCAGGCCACCGTCCTTGAAACGGCGGGCCAGTTCGATGGACTCGGTGAGGGTCTGCTCATCACGGCCGTCGTATTCGATCACACCGAACCGGGCGGTGAGCGGCAGGTTTTCCGGCCAGACTTCACGCACTGCAGCCAGGGTTTCGAGGAGGAAGCGGCTGCGGTTGTCGAAGCTGCCACCGTAGGCATCGGTACGCTGGTTGGAATGTTCGGAGAAAAAGCTCTGGCCCAGGTAGCCGTGGGCGAAGTGCAACTCGATCCATTCAAAGCCGGCATCGCGAGCACGACGAGCCGCGTCGACGAAGTCCTGCTGCACGCGGGCGATGTCTTCCAGGGTCATGGCACGCGGTACGTTGGGCAGGTTGGCACCGAACGCGATGGCAGACGGGGCGATGGTTTCCCAGCTACGGGCATCAGAGGCCGGGATGTGGTCATCACCTTCCCAGGGGCGGTTGGCGCTGGCTTTGCGGCCGGCGTGGGCGATCTGAATGCCCGGCACCGAACCTGCGGCCTTGATCGCTTTGACCATCGGCACGAATGCCTCGGCGTGGGCGTCGCTCCAGATGCCGGCGCAGCCTGGGGTGATGCGCCCTTCAGGGGCAACCGCAGTGGCCTCGACCACCAGCAGGCCGGCACCACCACGGGCCATGCCGGCCAGGTGCACGTGGTGCCAGTCGTTGACCATGCCGTCGTCGGCCATGTACTGGCACATCGGTGGTATAGCAATGCGATTGCGCAAGGTCACGTCTTTAAGTTTGAACGGTTCGAACAAGGCCGACATTGGGAGCTCCAAGAAGGGGTGAGTGATTCGATAGTTCGATGGTAATCGAACTATGGTATTGAACGCTACCCCCCTGTTATGATCCGCCCCATGCGAGCCTTCAAACACCCTACCCCGCTGGAATTGACGCTTGAGCGTGTGCTGTACGCCTTGAGCGACCCCGTACGCCTGGACATCGTGCGCTACCTGGCCAACGTGCCAGAGGCGACCTGTGGCGAACTGGACGGGGGGCGGCCCAAGTCCAGCATGTCCCATCACTTCCGGGTATTGCGCGATGCGGGCCTGGTGCACACGCGCAATGTGGGCACCACCCATATGAACTCGTTGCGCCGTGACGAGCTGGAGAGCCGCTTCCCTGGGTTGCTGGCCAGTGTGTTGTCACAGCGCTAGACGCATAACCTCGGCGCGACGCTGAGTCTGTGGCGAGGACGCTTGCTCCCGTGACGGCCTGCCAGCCGGCGCCCATCTCCCTGACACCCCGCGGTCCAAACTGTGGGAGCTGGCTTGCCTGCGATGACCATAGGTATCTACACAACCTTGTGGGTTGTAACAGCAGACGGTAACCACGATGCGAAGCGAGTCGCTCTTGATCTGCTTTTGATCTTAGGCGCCCCGTTAAACCACGCTGGCCGGAATTCGACAGGGATTTGGGGGGTAAACCGGCAGGGATGCCGGTTTAGCCGCCCCGCGCCATGGATGGCGCGTGGCGGCGGCCCCCCAAATCACTGGCGGATTACGGGCACACCGAGCCCAAGCGAGGTGCCGAGTGGTGGGGCAAGAGCGTTTTGCTTACTTTTGCGCTGTTCAAAAGTGAGCCGCCGTCAGGGCGGAACCCTAGGTGGCCGTTACCGCAGGAATGGATATGTACTCGGTATAACGGTGTCGACTGTGAGGCCGTCTTCGCGAGCAAGCCCGCTCCCACAGGTTGATCGCAGGGTGTCAGGGTAGATTGGCATCGGCTGTCAGGCCGTCACGGGAGCAAGCTCCCTCGCCACAGGTCCAGCGTCGCCTCGAAGTTGTGTAGATACCTATGCACTGGACGGCAAGCCTCAAGACAAGATCGCCTTTAACAGCGCGCCGTCCAGGTGCACACAGTCTTTGCCATTGCGCTTGGCGCCGTACAGGTTCTTGTCCGCCATCTTGAGCACGGCCGATAACTCGTCGCCCGGCGAAAAACGCGCCATCCCCGCACTGCAGGTGTAATGGTGGGGCGCGGGCACACTGCTGCGGATCGCCTGCAACAAGTCCAGGGCGTAATCACAGGCTACGTCCACATCGTCGCCCTGCAATAATACGCCGAACTCTTCCCCGCCGATCCGCCCAAAGCTGTGGCTGCCCTTGGCGTTTTTCAGGCACAGGGCCATGGCGCGCAAAATCTTGTCCCCCACGTCGTGGCCATACAGGTCGTTTTTTTCTTTGAAACTGTCGATATCCAACATGATGAAGTAGCCGCCCTGCTCCCCGGCCAGCAACTTCTCGAAGCTCTGCATAAAGGCGCGCCGGTTGAGAATGGAGGTCAGGTAGTCGGTCTCGGCCAGGGCGCGAAACTCGCTTTCCACCAGCAATACCGAACGCAGATTCTTCAAGTAGGAGTAACTCAAGATAAACCCGATGGACACCGATGCCGCGCAGAACAGCAGCAAATACACCTCATTGCCAGCCTCTATATCCGCCTGCATGGGCGGCCATAGGATCAGCCAGATCAATAGCGCATCGACCAGATAATCCTGGACACTGATAAACAAGATGGCGCTGCCCACCACCAGGGTCACGGCCAACGGCAAGCCGTAGATACGCAACTCTTCGTTCAAATGAATCAGATACGCGAAGCCGACGGACAACAACACCATATAAATGACCCCCAGCACTCGCCAGAGCAGGAAGTTCGCGGTGGTGGCATGTACCCGGCAAACAATCAGCAGGCCGACCGTGATGGCCAACATATAAAGGTCCAACTTCAAGGCCGGAGGAATCAGGAGCATGCCGAACCAGGCAATAATGCCTACCCATTCGGCCTGGGCCACCGCAGGTGACAACAAACTGCGCATTCTGGGCCGCAACTTCAAGTTAGCAGGCATCCTTACGCTCCCATCTCAATAGCATGCAGGCCCATCGCAAATGAAAAGGCCATGAACCGCTTTACCAGGCTGGCAAAGGGTGGCAGAACTTCCAGCCGGGTTTTGGAGTGGGCTTTGAAATAACCCTTTTCAACCCCCTCCTGCACCATACGGATAATGTGGGTCTTGGACACGGAAAGTTGCTTGGCCAAGGCCAGGTAGGAAGACGACCGGAAGGTGGCGCGGTCGTTCTCGGGGGCAAAGGCGTCGTTGTAGATCGCCAGCATCAACAGATGGCCGGCGTCGCGCTTCACCAGCCAATAACATTCGGGCAGCAAGACATCCACCGTCAACTCGGCCGCGAGAATCATGGCAAAACCCTTGAAATAGAGCGCCAGGAACTCGCGGTCATCCAGGTCGCGCATCTGCCGGAACACTTCCCTCTCGGGGTAGAGCAGCGCCAACGACTCAGTGAGGGCGGTGAGCATCAACCGCGCTTCGCGGCAGGCTTCATCCGAGGGCGCATACACCCTGAAGCGACTGTCTTCGGGGTGCGGCGCAACCTCCATGAAGCCCAGGGCCTGGAACAGCAAAAAGATCGATTCCAGGCTGTTTTTCGAGCAATACTTGCGCGTTACGCACAAGGCTTTAACTTCTGCCAACAACGGCAGCGGTGTGGAAAAGTATTGGCTCAATAATGCGAACGACACCATCAAGCGGCTGTATTTAAGGGCACTCTTGTAGAAAAACGGTCGTCTCGAATAGGGCACGAGCAGCACGTGGTAATGCGCTCTCATGCACGATTCAAAATCCTTATGACGTTCGAGCGCTTGCGCGGTATTACACATAGCCAACTTCAACGAACTGACACGCATGAAAGAGCCCTGATCATCCAACTTGATGCCACTGATCTCAGCTACGAAATCCCTGCAGCCCGGCTCCAAAACAAATCACTTCAATAATCCTGCCATTAATGGCTTTTCGCCTCGAACGCAATGTACAGCGATTGCCGGACAAGACGTCATCAGTACCAAAGTTGTTCCACATCAAACGCCACGGCCGCACACAGTTGCGCGCAACCTTTGGTTACATTCACTCCGCCTGGCGGTTAGAGGACTAATCGATTCAGCACGCTGCGAACCTTCCCCTCTCGACGGCGTCGTAACAGGGATTGTTGCCAACCGCCCGCCGCGAGGTTCTCGTTTGAAAGCTGCCCTTCTGAAGAAATACCGCCTGATCATCAAGACCATGGGCTATGTGGGCTGGGCGTTGTTCTGGCTGTTGTTGTGGGATGTGGCAGTGACGGTGGACTTCATGCTGTTTCTCACCGCCAAGATCAATTTGCCGCTGATGCCCCTGACCTTGCTCGGCTCGGCCCTGGTGGTGCTGATCAGTTTTCGCAACAGCAGCGCCTACAACCGCTGGTGGGAAGCGCGCACGCTGTGGGGCGCGATGGTCAACAACTCGCGCAGTTTTGCCCGACAAGTGTTGACCCTGCTCGATGACGCCCCCGGTGAGGTGAACCCGGTGAAGTCGACGCTGTTGCGCCGTCACGTGGCTTACGTCAATTGCCTGGCTGCGCACCTCAAGGGCCAGCCGTGCCCGGAGGAAGTGCGAGCTTTTATCCCCGCCGAAGAATTTGCCCGCAACGGCGCCACCAATAACTTCGCCAATGACATCCTTACAGGCTCGGCCTCGTTGCTGGCGCGCGAATACCAGGCCGGGCGCCTGGACAGCATTCGCCTGGCACGGTTGGAGTCGACGCTGGTGGACCTCTCCAACGCCCAGGGCGGCATGGAGCGGATTGCCAACACGCCACTGCCCTACCCTTACGTGTACTTCCCGCGGCTATTCATTTCGTTGTTCTGCCTGATCGTGCCGGTGGGCCTGGTGGAGTCCCTCGGTTGGTTCACGCCGTTGGCCTCCACGGTCGTGGGCTTCATGCTGCTGGCCATCGAACGCATCGGCACTGACCTGCAAAGTCCGTTCAATTCCAGCGAACACCAGATCCAGATGGAAAGCATCTGCGAGACCATCGAGAAGAACCTGCAGTCGATGCGCCGCGATGCCCTGGTCGGTGACCCGATCGCCTGATTACCCCTGCTCAAGTGCCTGCGCCCTCGGCCGATATACCGAGGGTACGCATGGCCTCGCCTCTCACAAAAACGCCTGCGACACGCAGCACTAATTTTTCTCCCCTTGCCAAAACTATAAATACCCGCGGGTGAAGTCATGAATATCAAGCAGAAGCTGACATGGGCGTTTGCGGCCATCGCGTGCGTGCCGGTCATCCTGGTCGCCATTATCGTGGTGCTGAATCTGCGCGAGGGTGCGCTGGCCAACTTCCTCGACAGCAGCGGCCGCGAGATCCGCCAGATCGACAATGGCATGCAGCAGTTTTTCGACGGCATCAGCCAGAATGTCGATTTCGTCGCCAAGGACCCGCGCGTGATCGCGGCCAAGAACCTCAAAAGCTATGCCGGCGCCGATGCCGCGCAAATCCCGCTTACGCCGACCAATACAGAACTGCTGGCGATTTTCGATCAGTTCGCCAAAAGCCACCCCAGCACCGCCTACCTGTCCCTGGGACTGAGCGATGGCGGCTACGCCAGTTGGCCGGACGACGCCAAACTGACGCAATACGACCCGCGCACCCGCCCCTGGTACCAGGCCGCCATCGCAGCGCCGGGCAAGACCGTGCGCACAGGCGCCTACTACTGGGCCCCGGACGACGTGGTGCTGATCGGCACCGTGCGCACCGTCGCGGATGCCACGGGCAATATCCTTGGAGTAGTCGGCTTGGACGTGTCGCTCAAGCAGCTCACCGAACTGGTGCGCACCATCAAGTTGGGCGACAGCGGCTACCTGATGCTGGTGGAAGCCGACGGCAACGTGCTGGTGGACCCCAGCGATGCCACGCACAACTTCAAGCCCCTGGCGGGCCTGGGCGCGAACTACGCCGAACTGGCCAAGCACGGCGATGGCGTGACCGAGGTGAGCATCGACGGCGTGGCCTACATGGCTAACGTGGTCAGTTCCAAAGACCTGGGCTGGCGCTTTATCGGCCTGATCAAGCGTGACGAAGTGATGGCCGGTGCCACCCGCCTGACGTGGTTGATCGCGGCGATTGCCGCCGTACTGGCCGTGGTGTTCGCCATCGTCGGTGCCAGTTTCGCCCGTGTGATCGTGCGTCCGATTCGCGGTGTGGCCGACGGCCTGCAGGAAATCGCCGAAGGTGAAGGCGACCTCACGCGCCAGCTCAAAGTGCAAGGCAAGGACGAAACCGCCAGCCTGGCCGGCTGGTTCAACCAGTTCCTGAGCATGATCGCGCAACTGGTGCAGCGCATCGGCAACGCCTCCTCAGACCTGCAAACCGCCGCCGCCGACACCAGCGCCGTGGCCAATAATATGAACCAGGCCGCCGGCCGCCAGCGCGAAGCCGTGGAACTGGTGAGCACCGCGTTCAACGAGATGGTTGCCACCGCCAACGAAGTCGCGCGCTCATGCAGCGCCGCCGCCACGAGTGCCGATGAGGGCTATCGCGACGTGCACACCGGCCAGCAGCACATCGGCGAAGCCACCGGCAGCGTGCTCAAGCTCAGCGAAGACCTGCAAAAATCCACACAGACCATGCAGTTGCTCGAGCAAGACAGCCAGAACATCAACACCATCCTCGACACCATCCGTTCGATTGCCGAACAGACCAACCTGCTGGCGCTCAACGCCGCGATCGAAGCCGCCCGCGCTGGCGACCAGGGCCGCGGCTTTGCGGTGGTGGCCGATGAAGTGCGTGCATTGGCGCGTCGCACCGCCGACTCCACCGGCGAAATCGACAGCCTGCTGGGCAACCTCGCCCGCCGCACCCAGGAAGTCACCCAGCAGATGCAAGGCAGCTTGCTGGTGTCCAACACGAGCGTTGCGCGCATCCAGCAGGCCCGCGATAGCTTCGACAAGATCCGTGGTTCGGTGGACTCGATTCGCGACCAGAACACCCAGATCGCCACCGCCGCCGAAGAGCAGCACCAGGTGGCCGAAGAGATCAACCGGCATATCGCGCAGATCCACGCCGACGCGCAGTTGGTGGAAGGCTTTGCGCATTCGGCGCAGACCGGGTCCGGACGGTTGACTGATATTTCCGGCCAGCTCAATGGGCTGGTGGGGCGTTTCAAGTTCTGATGCTGTGGCGAGGGAGCTTGCTCCCTCGCCACAGGGTACGCGTCGCCGGGTCCATCTATGCCGCCTCAGAGGCGGCCCTGGCCATCATCGCAGTACCTGCAACAGTCTATTGCAGGACTCAAATGTACTAACCGGTTACTTATCTTGCTAAAATCGCGTCTTTGCCCTCTCTCACTCGAGTCCATTCGACATGAAACGAGCATCGCGCGCCGCTGGCGTCTCTAGATTCTTACTCCTGGGCCTGGGCGTCGTCATCGCCCTGCTCGGCCTTGCGCTGGCCGTCGGCGGCGCCAAACTGGTCAGCCTGGGAGGCTCTTGGTACTTCCTGCTCGGCGGCGTGGTCATGGCCATTTCCGGGCTGCTGATTGCCCGCTGCAAACCTGCCGGCGCTTGGTTGTTCGCCGCGTTTCTGCTGGCTACCGCCGTGTGGGCAGTGGCCGACGTGGGCCTGGAATACTGGCCGCTGTTCTCGCGACTGTTCATGTTCGCGGTGATCGGCGTGGTGGTCGCGCTGGTGTATCCGTTGCTGGCCGGAAAACCGGCGCGGGGTGCCTATGGCGTCGCCGCCGTGTTGGCGCTGGGCGTGGCGGTGGCCGCGGGCAATATGTTTGTTGCGCACCCAAGCGTTAAGCCCACTGGTGCAGGCCCGGGCATGACCCCGGTGGCTGCAGCCGATGCGCAGAAAGATTGGGCGCACTACGGTAATACCGAAGGTGGCAGCCGTTTCGCCGCGCTGGACCAGATCAACCGCGACAACATCGACAAGCTCAAAGTCGCCTGGACCTACCACACCGGCGACGTGGCCATCAGCGACGGCAACGGTGCCGAAGACCAGCTGACGCCCCTGCAGATCGGCAACAAAGTGTTTATCTGCACCCCGCACAACAATCTGATCGCGTTGGATGCCGACACCGGCAAAGAACTGTGGAAGAACGAAGT
Organism: Pseudomonas sp. FJ2-5-13; assembly: GCF_029201605.1. Taxonomy (NCBI): domain Bacteria; kingdom Pseudomonadati; phylum Pseudomonadota; class Gammaproteobacteria; order Pseudomonadales; family Pseudomonadaceae; genus Pseudomonas; species Pseudomonas sp. FJ2-5-13. The sequence continues at coordinate 2,321,573 of NZ_CP104045.1, read as the reverse complement.
CAACGCCAAATCGGCAGTGTGGCAGCGTTGCCGGGGCATGGCGTATTTCGACGCCAGCGCGCCGATTGCCCAGCCGACCCAGCCCAACAGTTCGCCGATCCTGGCCGCCAGCGTGCCTGCCGGTGCGCAGTGCCAGCGTCGCCTGTTGACCAACACCATTGATGCGCGCCTGATCGCCGTAGACGCCGACACCGGCAAGTTCTGCGAAGACTTCGGCACCCATGGCCAGGTAGACCTCAAAGCTGGCCTGGGCAATGTGCCGGACAGCTACTACCAACTCTCTTCAGCGCCGCTGATGGCCGGCACCACCGTCGTAGTCGGCGGTCGCGTGGCAGACAACGTGCAGACCGATATGCCCGGTGGCGTGATCCGTGGCTTTGACGTGATCACGGGTCAAATGCGCTGGGCGTTCGACCCAGGCAACCCTGAAGACAAGCAGGCCCCGACGGGCGACGCCACCTACGTGCGCAGCACCCCGAACAGCTGGGCGCCGATGTCTTACGACCCGCTGATGAACACGGTCTTCCTGCCGATGGGCAGCTCGTCCACCGATATCTACGGTGTGGAACGCACCCAGCTCAACCACAAATACGGCGCTTCGGTGCTGGCACTCGACGCCTCCACCGGTGCCGAGAAGTGGGTCTACCAGACAGTCCACAACGACCTCTGGGACTTCGACCTGCCAATGCAGCCAAGCCTGATCGACTTCACCCCGCCAGGCAGCGACAAAGCTGTACCGGCCGTGGTCATCGGCACCAAGGCCGGGCAGATTTACGTGCTCGACCGCGCCACCGGCAAGCCGCTGACGGACGTGCAGGAAGTGCCGGTCAAAGCCGCGAACATTCCCAACGAGCCGTATTCCCTGACCCAGCCGAAATCCGTGGGCATGCCGCAGATCGGCGCACAAACCCTCACCGAGTCGGACATGTGGGGCGCGACGCCGTATGACCAGTTGCTGTGCCGCATCGACTTCAAGGGCATGCGCTACGACGGCCTGTACACCGCGCCGGGCACCGATAAATCCCTGAGCTTCCCCGGTTCCCTGGGCGGCATGAACTGGGGCAGCATCTCCACCGACCCGGTGCACGGTTTTATCTTCGTCAACGACATGCGCCTGGGCCTGTGGATCCAGATGATACCGTCGCAGAACAAGGCCCAGGCCTCTTCCGGTGGTGAAGCGCTGAACACCGGCATGGGCGCCGTGCCGCTCAAGGGCACGCCGTATGCGGTGAACAAAAACCGCTTCCTGTCGGTGGCCGGCATTCCGTGCCAGGCGCCGCCATTCGGCACCTTGACCGCCATCGACATGAAGACGCAAAAGGTCGCCTGGCAAGTACCGGTGGGCACCGTTGAAGACACCGGCCCCCTGGGTATCCGCATGCACCTGCCAATCAAGGTAGGCCTGCCGACCCTGGGCGGTACGCTGTCCACCCAAGGCGGCCTGATCTTTATCGCCGGCACCCAGGACTTCTACCTGCGCGCCTTCAACAGCGGCAATGGCGATGAAATCTGGAAAGCCCGCCTGCCCGTCGGCAGCCAGGGTGGGCCGATGACGTACGTATCGCCGAAAACCGGCAAGCAATACATCGTCGTCACCGCCGGCGGCGCACGCCAGTCCACCGACCGTGGCGACTACGTGATCGCCTACGCCCTGCCGTAACCGCCCTCTGTTCGCGCGGTGCTCCGGCACCGCGCTTTGTGTTTGGAAAGATCCCCCATGACCCCTACTCCTCATACCGCCTGGCGCCTGGCGCTGGGCCTGGCCTTTGCGGCCGCCCTGCCCGTTCAAGCCGACGACACCACCCTGACCGGCGACTGGGGCGGCCTGCGCCGCGAACTCGACGCGCAAGGTGTGCGCTTTACCGGTGACTACAGCGGCGAGACCGCCTACAACGCCCACGGCGGCCAGCACCGTTCGGCGCGCTATTCGCAAAATATCAAGCTCGGCGTGCAGTTCGACCTGGGCAAGCTCTACGGTTTCACCAACGGCGACCGCATCCAGTTGACCATCAACGACCGACGCGGCAACAGCGCCTCCGAGGACCTGGTGGGCAATCGCCTGCCGATCCAGGAAAACTACGGCGGCCTCTACACGCGCCTCACCGAGCTGAGCTACGAGCGCACGCTGTTCACCCCGGCGCTGAACCTCAAGCTGGGCTATATGGCCATGGGCAATGATCTCGGCGGCCTGGACAGCGGCATCCTGTGCAATTTCATGAACGCCGGCTTCTGCGGGCATCCGCTGAACATGTCCGGCGGCAGCGGCTGGGCCAACTACCCGAATGCGCACCTCGGTGCCCGGGTGAAGTACGACTTTTCGCCCAACTGGCAACTGCGCGTGGCGGCGTTCAATGTCGACCCGTCCAGCAACGGCAACTCCAGCCGTGCCTGGCACCTGGGGCCCAAGCACACCACCGGCACCGTGGTGCCCATCGAGCTTATCTACAAGCATGCGGGCGCACTGCCCGGTGAATACAAGCTCGGTTATTACTACGACAGTTCCGATGTAAAACGCATTGGCAGCAACAAGGACGTCAGCGGGCGTGGCGGTCACTACCTCTTGATCGACCAGGCTGTGTGGGCCTCACAATCATCCCAAGGCCGTAGCCTGCACGCCTTCGGCCAGTACTCTGCCGCCAGCCAAGCGGCCTCGCCGTTCACCAAGTGGTATGGCGCGGGCGTGGTGCTGTACAAGCCGTTCGAAGGTCGCCCGCGTGATACCGTCGCCCTGGGCTATGGCCGTGCGGTGCCCAACCCGCGCAGCCGCGATGTGCAGGAGCTGGCAGCGTTCAATGCCGGCACGGCCTACCCCGACCTGGACACGGCTGAACAGTTGATCGAACTCAGTTATGGCTACCAGGCCACGCCTTGGCTGACCTTGCGCCCGGATGTGCAATACATCATCGAGCCGGGAGCGTTTTCCGGGGAGAGCATCGACAATGCGCTGGTGCTGGGCTTGCAAGTCAAAGCGGTGTTCTAGGTCGCGCCCTGCTGATACTGACGCGGCGTACAGCCAAATTCGCGGCGAAACACCGTATGCAGGTACTGCGCAGAGGTGAAGCCGCAGCGTGCGGCAATGTCGGCGATAGCAAGGTTGTGGTTTTCCAGGCCCTTGGCGGCAGCGGCGAGTTTGAAGCGCAAAATCTCATCATGCACGCTGCAGCCTCGGGCCTTGCGAAAATGCGCTTCCAGGGACGAGCGGGAAACACCAACATAAGCGGCGACCTGATCGGTCTTGATGCCCTGGCAGGCGTACTGGCGGATAAACAACAAGGCCTGCATCACGTAAGGGTTGCCCAGGGGTTGATGCAAACTCGAGGCCTGCACGTTAATGGCGTCCGGCGGCACCAGCACCTGGGTGCCCGTGCAGGGTTTGCCGTGCAGCATTTGATGCAACAGCGCTGCAGCGGTGCGGCCCATGGTCTCCGTGCCCTGGATCACCGAACTGAGCGGCACCCGCGTGAGGGTGCGGGTCAGCGGGTCGTTGTCGATCCCGATCAACGCCACCTCCTCCGGCACCGCAATACCCGCCGTCAGGCAGGCTTGCAACAACTGCCGGGCACGAGCATCGGTGACCGCGATAATACCGATGGGCTTGGGCAGGCTGTGCAGCCAGGCAATCTGCTGCTCCACCGCGCTGTCCCACAACGGCGCACTGGTGCCCAGGCCGCGATAGATCTCCACCGGCAAGCCATCGCGTTGCACCAGGCCGCGAAAGGCTTTCTCACGCTCCTGCGCCCAACGATTGGCCTGGGCTTCGGGCAGGCTGAAACAGGCAAACCGCGTCAGCCCGGCCTCGATCAAGTGTTCGTAGGCCAGCTTCATCAAGGCGTGGTTATCGGTCGCGACATAGGGAATGCCCTTGGGGTACGCGCTGACGTCCTCATAAGAACCACCCACTGCCACCACCGGCAGCTTGCTCCCGGCCAACGCCTCGCCAATCAGCGGGTCATCGAAGTCGGCAATGATCCCATCGCCCTGCCAGCGCTCGATACCGCGCAGACGGCAGAGAAAATCCTCTTCCAGGAACAAGTCCCAGGACGCGCGGGTGCTGCTCAGGTAATTGCCGATACCGGTGATGATGCCACGGTCGTAGATTTTGCTGCCGTTGAAGAGCAAGGCGATGCGGTGCACGGGCGGTAGGGTTTTCATTGTTTTTGTCCTGGGGCCGGTGGGTGCAGATTAGGCGGGTGGGTCGGGGTTCTCAATGGGTAGGAGGGAGAATTGGCTAGCATAAACAGTGCCTCGATCTGAGGTTTACCTCGGCGTACCAACCGAAACCAATGATGCGGCAGGCTGAGGTTGGAAATGCCGAGGCTTTACAGTCATGTTTGTCGCTCTTCAAACTACCTGAACTTAAGCAGTGCAACGCCGATTAACATCCAAATGAAGGCAATGATCATTATCTTCAAATTAACGGTGAGACGACGCTTTAAGTAAGGTGGAAAATTTTTCAGATCGACTGGGTCCAATTCTCCAAGAATGAGAGAAGCTTTTGGCCACATTATCATTCCAGTGATTTTCGCCATTTCCAAGAGAGACCAAATCAAACCTCGTTTTCCGAGACTTGGGCCCCAGATATAAATATAACGGCTGTTCTTTAAAGCCTCTTTTATGGCATCCAAATGTCGATGGGTCAGGTAAAGGCTGTATGCAAGAGTCCAAGCTGCAAGCAGCATGGGGCCGCCCAGAAAAGCGATTGCAACCCACGGAGACCACGTGTCGATATTGCTCATGGTTGATTAACTTCGTAGAGTTTTTCTCCAATAGCCTCACCAGCCATCCCTCCTCCTGTCGTACCCACCCATGCGCCTGCTCCCACTATAGCCGCGACACAAACAACCCCGCCGATGCCTCCAGTCGCTACGCCGATCGCCATGCAAATAGAACCGCTGGCAGCACCCGCCATCACCCCGCTCAAAGTTCCAAGAGAAGCAGATCCCACAAATTTTCCTACTTCCGTAAACTTGACCTTCTCGCAAACCGCACCAGAATCACCATTACACACCTGCTGAATAGCCAACAACGAAGACACCCCACCAAGGCCTATACCGATATAACCACCTGCCTTCATATACTTCGTGGCACGACTGACCGCATCCACATGGGCGGCATACCCCGGAATCTGCCCCGGCCCACCCGCCTTGTCCCAGTGATGCACCAAGCTGCGGCTGGAAATACCCAGGGCCGTTTTCAACTTCGGGTGATCGCCCAAAGTTGTCTGCCCGCGCAAACGGGTGGAGTTGAGCAAATGGGCATCCAGCTGGTTCATCAGCCGCTGACGATCAGCAAAGAACTGCGGCGATCTAAGGTGGCCGTGCTGCCGATAGCTTTCCTGATGCAGGCGCTCCATCGCCTGGAGTGTGTCGCGCAGATTACTCAGGTGCTTCTCCATCACCACCGCACTCACGCCGAGCCAGGTTGAGGTATGGCCGATGAAACCTGCGATTTCGGCGCCGTGGCGAAACAGGAAGTCGGCCTCGTCTGGCGTCAAGGCATCCAGGGAGGCATCGACCTGCCGAGCGGCCTGCATCAATTGCGCTTCCTGGTAGGTGCAGGAGGTATTGCTCGGATCGCTGAGTACGATCATTGAGCCGGCTTTGACGTGACTTGTATTGAGGTTCAGTGATTGAAACTTGCGCATCACAGCCGGGTCGCGAATTGGAAACAGCGTGGCCTCCAGTGCTTCGCGAGTCATGCTTTTGGGCACGATATAAAAACCTGGATCCTGGCTCGAGAGGTTGTTAAATGCGGGCGGCGCCGAATGGCTTGTCGGTGTGTAAGCGTTTTGAGACGGCGCTGCCCAGTGAGTCGTTGGCCGGACCTTCTCGGCGGCTTGCCTGTTGGCACTCACCACCGAGCCACCTCTGCTGTGATACTTGGCTGAAAACACCGAAGGCACCAGCTCGGCTTTACAGGGACAGTCACTGTAGCTATCCAAGGTACCGGCCATAAGCCGGCCATGGCTATTCATGAAGGAAATGCCACCGACGATCCTATAAGTTTGGCCATCCTTGCCACAGGTAACTCGGTCACCTTCGCACGCATGGAAAAGGCCATGTATATTGATTCTTTTATCGCCGTCCAGCACTTCCCCGCCACAGGTGGTTTTATCACCCAGGCCAATGAAATAACCTACGCTCATTGTTTTTTCCTTAATCTGCTCCGGACGTCCCGGCATATTTTCAACAGGGCATTGCGCCCCTGCTACTTCATAGACGGTAGAAAGTCTTCCGCCAGTGGAACGCCCTGACGCTCAATAAATATTGATGAGTCTTGAGGCGTATTAATAATCTGGTCGCCATTGCTGAGATAACTGCCTACCAGCGCGAGATGGCCATTATCTTCGCCCGATCCTGTCACGATAGGCGCTTGAGTGCCGTCGGCATATTCCACGTAATCACCCTTGTGTGCCGCACGTACTTGCGAGCCGTCGGCCAATCTGAACTCAAGCCCCGAAGCGGTTTTCTTGATGACACCACCGTTACGGGTCTGACTGCCTTCGGCGGCAATTCGGTAAATAGCAATAGGCGGGTGAGTGTTGCAATAAGCCTGCTGATCCTTAACGAGCTGCAAAGCGCGCTCATTGAAGTTGGATAACTGCTGCTCCGTAAAGGGTGATTTATTTAATTGATTGAGTAAGTCAGGCGTCATTTCATTGGTATATGGCGAAAAGTGCGTTGCGTTCATGATGTCTTCCTTATTGGCGGTCTTAGCTGACACTCGAACTTTGAAGAGGCATACCCCCACCGTAAAGTCAGACGTTTCCCTAAATCACGTACTCCCTGAGCCGTTCTGAGCCCTTCACTCAAAATCGCACTACCCCTTGGTGATTTTCATAATCGGCACCCCAGGTGCCGTTGCTAGTATCCAGCCACCGCCCAGAACAATAAGGAAACCGCCATGCCGTACTTCCCCGGTGTCGAGAAGGTTCGCTTCGAAGGCCCTGCCAGCGCATCCCCCCTCGCCTTTCGCCATTACGACGCCAACAAACTGATCCTCGGCAAGCCCATGCGGGAGCACCTGCGCATGGCGGCCTGTTATTGGCATACCTTTGTGTGGCCGGGGGCGGATATGTTTGGGATGGGGACGTTCAAGCGCCCTTGGCAGCGCAGTGGCGATCCAATGGAGGTGGCCATCGGCAAGGCCGAGGCGGCGTTTGAGTTTTTTTCCAAGCTGGGCATCGACTACTACAGTTTTCATGACACCGATGTGGCGCCCGAAGGCAGCTCGCTCAAGGAGTACCGCAACCACTTTGCGCAGATGATCGACCACCTGGAGCGCCATCAGGAACAGACCGGCATCAAGCTGCTGTGGGGCACTGCCAATTGCTTCAGCAACCCGCGTTTTGCCGCCGGGGCGGCGAGCAACCCAGATCCAGAGGTGTTCGCCTTCGCCGCCGCCCAGGTGTTCAGCGCGATGAATGCCACGCTGCGGCTCAAGGGCGCCAACTATGTGTTGTGGGGTGGCCGTGAAGGCTATGAGACCTTGCTCAACACCGACCTCAAGCGCGAGCGCGAACAGCTCGGGCGTTTTATGCGCATGGTGGTGGAGCACAAGCACAAGATCGGTTTCAAGGGTGACCTGTTGATCGAGCCAAAGCCCCAGGAGCCGACCAAACACCAATACGATTACGACAGCGCCACCGTGTTCGGCTTCCTGCATGAGTACGGCCTGGAACACGAGATCAAAGTGAACATCGAGGCCAACCACGCGACGCTGGCCGGGCACAGTTTTCATCATGAGATCGCCACCGCCGTGTCGTTGGGGATCTTCGGCAGCATCGACGCCAACCGCGGCGACCCGCAGAACGGCTGGGACACCGACCAGTTCCCCAACAGCGTCGAGGAAATGACCCTGGCCACCTACGAAATCCTCAAGGCCGGCGGGTTCAAGAACGGCGGCTATAACTTCGATTCCAAGGTGCGCCGCCAGAGCCTCGACGAGGCGGACCTGTTCCACGGGCATGTCGCCGCCATGGATGTGCTGGCCCTGGCGTTGGAGCGTGCGGCGGCGATGGTGCAGGACGACCGCTTGCAGCAGTTCAAGGACCAGCGCTATGCCGGCTGGCAGCAGCCATTGGGCCAGGCGGTGTTGGCCGGTGAATTCAGCCTGGAGTCATTGGCTGAACATGCCTTTGCCAACGAGCTGAACCCGCAGGCGGTGAGCGGGCGCCAGGAGATGCTTGAAGGCGTGGTGAATCGGTTTATCTATCGGTGACATTTGCACGACAAATCTCTGCACAGAGCGTCGAGTGACGCTCTACAGTTCAACCCGCACCACGCTGTGTCTTTCCAACAACAATAAAAGGACGCACCACCATGAAGTCATTCAAACCTGCCCTGCTCGCCGCAGCCCTGGCGCTGCTCGCCCTGCCGGTGATGGCCGATCCTGCGCACCCGAAAATCGGTTTTTCCATCGACGACCTGCGCCTGGAGCGCTGGTCCCGCGACCGTGATTACTTTGTCGCCGCCGCAGAAAAGCTCGACGCCAAGGTGTTCGTGCAGTCTGCCGATGCCAACGAACAGAAGCAGATTGCCCAGATCGAAAACCTCATCTCCCGTGGCGTGGATGTGATCGTGATTGTGCCGTTCAACGCCACGGTGCTGACCAACGCGGTGGCCGAAGCCAAGAAGGCCGGGATCAAGGTGGTGTCCTATGATCGCCTGATCCTCAATGCCGACATCGACGCCTATATTTCCTTCGATAACGAAAAAGTCGGCGAGATGCAGGCCAGCGGCGTGTTGCAAGCGGCGCCCAAGGGCAATTACTTCCTGCTCGGCGGCGCGCCGACCGACAACAACGCCAAGGTGCTGCGCGAAGGTCAGATGAAGGTGTTGCAACCGGCCATCGACAAGGGCGATATCAAGATCGTCGGCCAGCAATGGGTCAAGGAATGGAACCCCACCGAAGCCTTGAGCATCGTCGAAAACGCCCTGACCCGTAACGACAACAAGATCGACGCCATCGTCGCCTCCAACGACGCCACCGCCGGCGGTGCGATCCAGGCCCTGGCCGCACAGAAGCTGGCGGGCAAGGTGCCGATCTCCGGCCAGGACGCTGACCTGGCGGCGATCAAGCGCGTGATCGATGGCACCCAGACCATGACCGTGTACAAACCGCTCAAGCTGATCGCCACCGAAGCGGCCAAACTTTCGGTGCAGTTGGCACGCAGCGAACAGCCGACCTACAGCTCGCAATATGACAATGGCAGCAAGAAGGTCGACACCATCCTGCTTACGCCGACGCCGTTGACCAAAGCCAACATCGACCTGTTGGAAAAGGACGGTTTCTACACCAAAGAGCAGATCGCCGGGCAATGACCGTGGCCGCCGATTACCTGCTACAAATGAACGGCATCGTCAAAAGCTTTGGCGGTGTCAACGCCCTCAACGGCATCGACATCAAGGTCAAACCTGGGGAGTGTGTGGGCCTGTGCGGTGAAAACGGTGCGGGTAAATCCACCTTGATGAAGGTGCTCTCGGCGGTCTACCCGCACGGCACCTGGGAGGGGGAAATCCTCTGGGATGGGCAGCCGCTCAAGGCCCAGTCCATCCGCGAAACCGAGGCCGCCGGGATTGTCATCATTCATCAGGAACTGACCCTGGTGCCCGACCTGTCGGTGGCCGAGAACATTTTCATGGGCCACGAACTGACCCTGCCCGGTGGGCGCATGAACTACCCGGCGATGTTGCACCGCGCCGAAGCGTTGATGCGTGAACTCAAGGTGCCGGATATGAATGTGGCGCTGCCGGTGTCGCAGTATGGCGGCGGCTACCAGCAACTGGTGGAGATCGCCAAAGCCCTGAACAAACAGGCACGCCTGTTGATTCTTGACGAGCCCTCCTCGGCCTTGACCCGTGGCGAAATCGAGGTGTTGCTGGACATTATCAAGGGCCTGAAGGCCAAGGGCGTGGCCTGCGTGTACATCTCCCACAAGCTCGATGAAGTGGCGGCGGTGTGCGACACCATTGCGGTGATTCGCGACGGCAAGCACATCGCAACCACCGCCATGGCAGACATGGACATCCCCCGGATCATCACGCAGATGGTCGGCCGCGAAATGAGCAACCTCTTCCCCATCGAGCACCATGAAGTGGGCGAGGTGATCTTCGAAGCGCGTAACGTCACCTGCTACGACGTCGATAACCCCAAGCGCAAGCGCGTCGACGACGTCTCGTTCGTGCTCAGGCGCGGTGAAATCCTTGGCATCGCCGGCTTGGTGGGCGCCGGGCGCACGGAGTTGGTGTCGGCGTTGTTCGGTGCCTACCCCGGGCGCTACAGCGCCGAGGTGTGGCTGGAGGGTCAGGTGATCGACACGCGCACGCCGCTCAAGTCGATCCGCGCCGGGCTGTGCATGGTGCCCGAAGACCGCAAGCGCCAAGGCATCATCCCCGACCTGGGCGTGGGCCAGAACATCACCCTGGCGGTGCTCGACACCTACGCGCACCTGACCCGCATCAACGCCGAGGCCGAACTGGGCAGCATCGACCAGCAGATCAGCCGCATGCACCTCAAGACCGCCAGCCCATCGCTGCCGATCACCAGCCTCTCAGGCGGCAACCAGCAAAAGGCTGTGCTGGCGAAAATGCTGATGGCCAAGCCCAAGGTGCTGATCCTCGACGAACCCACACGCGGCGTGGACGTGGGCGCCAAGTACGAGATCTACAAACTGATGGGCGCGCTGGCGGCCGAAGGCGTGTCGATCATCATGGTCTCCTCGGAATTGGCCGAGGTGCTCGGCGTGTCCAACCGCGTGCTGGTGATTGGTGACGGCCAGTTGCGCGGGGATTTCATCAATGGCGGGCTCACCCAGGAACAGGTGCTCGCCGCTGCGCTCAGCCACAACAATAATGATCGGAAGACCGCGTAGATGAACCAGGTCAAACACCTATTTACCCGCTACAAAATGCTCGCGCTGGTGATCGCCGTGGCGTTCATCTGGCTGTTTTTCAGTTGGCAGACCGAGGGTGGTTTTCTCACGCCGCGCAACCTCTCCAACCTGCTGCGGCAGATGTCGATCACCGGGATATTGGCGTGCGGCATGGTGCTGGTGATCATCAGCGGCGAGATCGACTTGTCGGTGGGCTCGCTGCTCGGATTACTGGGTGGGCTGGCGGCGATTCTGGATGTGGTTTATCACGTACCGCTATTGGCCAACCTGAGCCTGGTGGCGCTGTGCGGCTTGATGATCGGCCTGGCCAACGGCTATATGACCGCTTACCTGCGCACTCCCTCGTTCATCGTCGGCCTGGGCGGGATGCTGGCGTTTCGCGGGATTCTGCTGGGGATTACCGGTGGTACCACCATTGCGCCCGTGTCGCCTTCGCTGGTGTATGTGGGCCAGGGGTATTTGCCCCACAGCGTCGGTATCGGGCTTGGAGCGTTGCTGTTTGCCCTGACGCTGTTCCTCACCTGGAAACAACGGCGCAACCGTGCGCTGCACGGGCTGGCTGCGCATTCACTGCTGCGCGACGCACTGCGCGTGGTGCTGATTGGCGCGGTGCTCGCAGGCTTTGTCACCACCCTCAACCGCTACGACGGCATCCCCGTGCCGGTGCTGCTGTTGCTGGCGCTGCTGGGGGTGTTCAGCTATGTCACGCACCAGACCGTGTTCGGCCGCCGCGTGTATGCGGTGGGCAGCAATATGGAGGCCACGCGGCTGTCCGGTATCAATGTGCAAGCGGTGAAATTGTGGATTTTCGGCATCATGGGGGTGATGTGCGCGCTGGCTGGCCTGGTCAATACCGCAAGGCTGGCGGCGGGTTCGCCGTCGGCGGGCAACATGGGTGAACTGGATGCCATCGCGGCGTGCTTTATTGGCGGCACTTCGATGCGCGGTGGGTCGGGCACGGTGTATGGCGCGTTGTTGGGGGCGTTGGTGATTACCAGTTTGGATAACGGCATGTCGATGCTGGATGTGGACAGCTACTGGCAGATGATCGTCAAGGGCAGCATTTTGGTGCTGGCGGTGTGGGTGGATGTGAGTACGCGCTCGGGCAGGCGGTAAGTTATCCGCCAGAGCACCACTGATTACCCTGTGGGAGCTGGCTTGCCTGCGATGGCGGCCTAACAGTCGACATCTATCTGCCTGACACTCCAATGATCCCACTGTGGGAGCGGGCTTGCTCGCGAAGGCGGCCTGACAGTCAACACAGTTGGACCGGGTACATATCCGTTATTTAGGTAACGGCTACTTAGGGTTCCGCCCTGACGGCGGCTCACTTTTGAGAAGCGCAAAAGTAAGCAAAACGCTCTTGCCCCACCACTCGGCACCTCGCCTAGGCTCGGTGTGCCCGTAATCCGCCAGTGATTTGGGGGGCCGCCGCCACGCGCCATCCATGGCGCGGGGCGGCTAAACCGGCATCCCTGCCGGTTTACCCCCCAAATCCCTGTCGAATTCCGGCCAGCGTGGTTTAACGGGGCGCCTGAGATCAAGATCACAAGCAGATCAAGAGCAAGAGCGGCTCGCTTCGCATCGTGGTTAGCGGCGATCGCAGGCAAGCCACATTGATCGTATTGCACGCGTGGGTTAGTGGCATTTGGTCATGGTTTGTAAAGGGCCAGCAAGGCGTGTCCCTTTAAATTGCAGGACGTTTCCTAGACAATCCTTGCCGCCTTGTGCCTGCTGGAATCGGTGGCTAGTCTGCGGTCCGTCACTGCCAAATCAGTGATCGGGTTTAGTCGCCCGCATTCGAGCAAGCGTTTGGTCCCATAACGTTTTTATGGTGGCTGTGCGCGGGGCGCCTTCGGGTGCGCCGGATGCTCTGGACCGGTCGACTAACCTGCGTACAGCCGCCACCCTACGTTTAGTCGCGAAGCGTGTCGGCTCCATGATCATTCCGGAGCTATACCATGAATAAAGTACTACCTGATCCACCCATCGATCCCGCAAAAGACCGCGCCGCGTTCAACCGCGCCATCGACCATTACCTGCCTACCCAAGGCTTCCACTGTGTCAACGAAGACCTGAGTTTCGAAGACGCCCTGCTCTACACCGCCAGCCTGCTCGACAGTGCCTCTGCCACGGCGCTGGATTGCGGTGAGCTGCTGCAAAGCCCTGAACGGGCGAAGATCCTGGCGGTGTGGCATTTGCTGGAAATTGCAAAAACCACGGTAGATCGCTCCATCGAGTGCCTGACCGGCACCAAGGCCACTGCCTAAACGCGCTTAAAACTGTGGGAGGGCACAAGCCTTAGTACCACCTGTAGGAGCGAGCTTGCTCGCGAAAAACGCAAAGGCGCCGCGTTTATTCAGGAAGCACGCGTTATCGTTGACGTTTTTCGCGAGCAAGCTCGCTCCTACGATGGGTGGGGGGACAGCCCTCATCAGCCTCATTTTTCCCTCGGGTTATTGCGGATAAAAACTAAAAGTCCATAATGGACAAATTAGTTTATCCGGAGAACCCAATGTCCACGACGCCCCTCGTTATCGACCAGGCCCAGGCCCGCACCCTGCTGGCTCAAGTCGACGTGCCGTTGATCCTGCGCAAATTGTTTTGCGACCTCGCCGCCGGGCAAGCGGTGCAGCCGGCGCAACAATTGGTGGAGTTTCCCCAGGGTGCCGGGGATTTCATCAACTACTTGGGCGTATTGGCCGAAGACGGGGTGTACGGGGTCAAGACTTCGCCCTACATCGTGCGCGAGCAAGGCCCGTTGGTGACGGCCTGGACCCTGTTGATGTCGATGCACAGCGGCCAGCCGTTGCTGTTGTGCGATGCCGCTGAATTGACCACTGCCCGCACCGCCGCCACCACGGCCTTGGCGGTGGATGCGCTGGCCCCGGCGGCGGCGCAACGCCTGGCGATCATCGGCAGCGGCAAGGTCGCCCAGGCGCACCTGCGTTACGTACAGAACCTGCGCGACTGGCAGCAAATCCGCCTGTACTCGCCGAGCCTGGGCAGCGCCAGCGCCGAAACGCGTATGCAGTGGGCCTGCCTGGACCCGCGCCTGACCCTCGCCGCCACCTGCGAGGCCGCCCTGGAAGACGCGGATGTGATCCTGCTGTGCACCTCGTCCGCCGGCCCGGTCATCGACCCGTCACGCTTGAGCAAACCCGCGTTGATCACCTCCATCAGCACCAACGCTCCGCGTGCCCATGAAGTGCCGCCACACTGCCTCAACCAGATGCACGTGTTCTGCGACTACCGCCAGACCACGCCGGATTCGGCCGGTGAGATGCTGATCGCCAGCGAACAGCACGGCTGGGACAAACGCACGATTGTCGGCGACTTGCCCGAATTGTTCAGCGACATGGCCCAACGCCCGACCTACGACCGTCACGTCTTTTTCCGCTCCATCGGCCTGGGCCTGGAAGACATCGCCCTGGCCAATGCCCTCTACAAACTGTAGGAGCGAGCTTGCTCGCGAAGACCTCACAGGCACTGCGTTTACACAGGATGGGCGCGTTATCGTTAACGTTTTTCGCGAGCAAGCTCGCTCCTACAATGCTTATTTCAGGAGTTCTTCATGAGCCACGCAGACTTCATCATTATCGGCGGCGGCATTGCCGGCGCGTCCACCGGGTTCTGGTTGTCGCAGCACGGCAAGGTGTTGGTGCTGGAGCGTGAAAACCACCCGGCCTATCATTCCACCGGGCGTTCGGCAGCGCTCTATACCGCCGCTTACGGCACCCCGCAGGTACGCGCGCTGACCTTGGCCAGCCGGGCCTTCTTCGACCAGCCACCCGCAGGCTTCTGCGAACACCCACTGCTGACGCCCCGAGGCGAAATGACCGTGGATTTCAACGGCGACCCGGCCGAACTCGACAGCCAGTACCTGAGCGCCAAGGCCACCGTAGAGCAGGTGCAGCGACTGACGGCCGACGAAGCCTGTGCACGCTTGCCGATCCTGCGCCGTGAAAAAGTCCACGGGGCTATCTACGACCCCACCGCTTGCGACATCGACACCGACGCCCTGCACCAAGGCTACTTGCGCGGTATCCGCCGCAACCAGGGCGACGTGCGCACCGACAGCCATGTGCTGGGCTTGAGCCGCGACGCCGACGGCCTGTGGCAGGTGCGCACCCAGGATGCTATCTACACTGCGCCGGTCATCATTAACGCCGCCGGCGCCTGGGCCGACCATATCGGCGGGCTGGCGGGCGCGGCGTCCATCGGCTTGCAGCCCAAGCGCCGCTCGGCCTTTATCTTCGCCGGCCCCGACGGCGTGGACAGCCACGACTGGCCGATGCTGGTGGCCCTCGACGAAGCGTTCTACATGAAACCCGATGCCGGCATGTTCCTCGGCTCGCCAGCCAACGCCGACCCGGTAGAACCCCAGGATGTACAACCCGAAGAGCTGGATATTGCCATGGGCATCTACCAGATCGAGGAAGCCACCACCCTGACTATCCGCCGCCCCACGCGCACCTGGGCGGGCTTGCGCAGTTTTGTGCAGGACGGTGATTTGCTGTCGGGCTTTGACCCGCAAGTACCGGGGCTGTTCTGGGTGGCGGCGCAAGGCGGCTACGGCATCCAGACCTCACCCGCCATGGGCCAGGCAAGCGCGGCCCTGGTGCGCGGCGAACCGCTGCCCGAGGCACTGACGCGGTTCGGTCTGGACGCTGGTATGCTCTCCCCGGTCCGCCTGGAGCCCCATTGATGAACACTGCTGAACAAGACAAGGTCATGCAGAACTTCCGCGCGATTGCCGATGCAATCGCCACGCTGTTCTTTCCCCATGCAGAAGTGGTGCTGCACGACCTGCGCACGCAAACCGTGGATTACATCGCCAATAACCTGTCCAAGCGCAGCCTGGGTGACGACTCATCCCTGGAGGACATGCTCGACGGTGACGTCAGCGAGGTGAATATAGGCCCTTATGAAAAGCTCAACTGGGACGGCCAGAAAATCCGCAGCCTGAGCACCGTGCTGCACGACCACAAAGGGCGCAGGCTGGCGGTGCTGTGCATCAACCTGAATATTTCAATGTTCGAAACGGCCAAAGCGGCGCTGGATATGTTCCTGTCGCCGAGCAAGCTGATTGCTCAGCCGGACGCGCTGTTCCGTGATGACTGGCAGGAGCGCATCAACACCTTCCTGCATGCCTGGCTGCGCGAGCGTCAGTTGAGCCTGAACCTGTTGACCCGCGACCATAAACGCGAACTGGTGCTGGCGCTGCATGCCGAGGGGGCATTCAAGGGCAAGAGCGCCTCCAACTATGTGGCCAATGTGCTGGGCATGGGGCGGGCGACGGTCTACAAGCATTTGAAGGAACTCAAGGGTTGACCCCCTTCTGACCACAACGCTAATCCCCTGTGGGAGCTGTCGAGCCCCAGCGAGGCTGCGAAGGGGCCGGCAAGGTCAACATTTTCATCGCCTGACCCACCGCTTTCGCAGCCTCGCTAAAGCTCGACAGCTCCCACATTGACCGCGTATTTCCTTAGGTCAGTCGCCGTAGATATCGGCCTTGAAGTACTGCTGTGAAATCTTCTGGTATTCGCCGCTGGCGCGAATGCCGTCGATGGCCGCGTTCAGTTCGCTGACCAACTCGCCATTGCCCTTGCGCACCGCAATACCGGCGCCCTCGCCCACGTATTTCGGGTCCTTGAGCTCCGGGCCAACAAAGGCATAACCCTGCCCGCGCGGCATCGACAGGAAGTCGCTCAGGGGGATGGTGTCGGCAAAGATCGCATCCAGGCGCCCCGCTGCCAGGTCCATGTAGATTTCTTCGTTATTGCTGTAGCGCTTGACGTTGATGCCCTTGGGCTCGAACACCTCGGTGGCATAGCGGTCGGTGGTGGTGGCGCGCTGTACGCCGACGTTCTTGCCCTTGAGGCTGGCGTATTGGTCATCCACCACCGCGCCGTCCTTCATCACCAGGCGCGACGAGGTGAAGTAGTACTTGTGGGTGAAATCCACCGACTTCTTGCGGTCTTCGTTGATGGTCATGGACGACAACGCCATGTCGATCTTCTTGACCTTGAGGGACGGAATCAGCCCGTCGAACTCGCCTTCGATCCATACACACTTGACCTTCATTTGCGCGCACAGGGCGTTGCCGATGTCGTAGTCGAAACCGACGATCTTGCCGTCGCCGGTTTTGGAGGCGAACGGTGGGTAAGCGGCCTCAATGCCGATACGCAGGGTTTTCTCAGCGGCCAGCAAGTGGCTGGAGGCGAACAGGCTCAGGGCCAGGGCGGGAAGGAGATAGCGTTTCTTCATGAGGGGGTTCTCGCAAGTTGTTGTTGGTTTGGCAAGAGTGAAGAAAAACGTGCAGCGACTATTTTGTACTTATAATTCCATACTGGACTTTTATGTGTTTGCCCGTCAACAGGCAAAAAAAAAGTGGGAGGGCTTGAGCCCTCCCACATCAGATCCTGCAATGCAGCTTAAACCCTACTTGGACACCGGCATCGCAAACTCCGCACCCTGCTCGATGCTCTCCGACCAGCGTTGCATGATCGACTTCTGCTTGGTGTAGAAGCGCACGCCCTCGGTGCCGTAGGCATGCATGTCACCGAACAGGCTCTTCTTCCACCCCCCAAAACCGTGCCAGGCCATGGGCACCGGGATCGGCACGTTGATACCGACCATGCCCACTTCGATGCGCCGCGCAAACTCACGGGCAATGTTGCCATCGCGGGTGAAGCAGCTGACGCCGTTACCGAACTCGTGGTCGTTGACCAGCTTCACCGCCTCGGCAAAATCGTTCACGCGTACACAGGTCAGCACCGGGCCGAAGATTTCTTCGCGGTAGATGCTCATGTCCTGGGTCACATGGTCGAACAAGGTCGCGCCGAGCCAGAAGCCGTTTTCCAGGCCGGGTTCGGTGGGCACGTAGTCACGGCCATCAAGCAACAACTGCGCGCCGGCGTGTACGCCCTGCTCGATGTAGCCACTGATGCGCTCCAGCGCGGCCCGCGACACGATCGGGCCCATCTCGGCTTTCAAATCGCGACCATCGGTGATGCGCAACGTCTTGGCGCGCTCGGTCAAGGCAGCGATGACTTTGTCACCCACGTCGCCTACCAGCACCGCCACCGAGATCGCCATGCAGCGCTCGCCCGCACTACCGTAGGCGGCGCCCATCAGCGCGTCCACGGTGCGTTCGATATCGGCGTCGGGCATCACCACCATATGGTTTTTCGCCCCGCCCAGGCCTTGCACGCGCTTGCCGTTGCGGGCACCGCTCTCGTAGATGTATTGGGCAATCGGCGTGGAGCCGACGAAGCTCACGGCCTTGACGTCCGGGTGTTCGATCAGCGCGTCCACCGACTCTTTATCACCCTGCACCACGTTGAACACGCCCTTGGGCAGGCCGGCCTCGTGCAGAAGCTCGGCCATGAACAGCGAAGCGCTTGGGTCGGTAGGGCTGGGCTTGAGGATGAAGGTGTTACCCGCCGCAATGGCGATGGGGTACATCCACATCGGGACCATCACCGGGAAGTTGAACGGCGTCACGCCGGCGACCACGCCCAGGGGCTGACGCATCGTCCAGTTGTCCATGCCACGGGAGACCTGGTCGGAGTGTTCGCCCTTGAGCAGGTTGGGAATGCCGCAGGCGAATTCGAGAATGTCGATGCCACGGTCGACTTCGCCCTGGGCATCGGTGAAGACCTTGCCGTGCTCGGCAACGATGATGCGCGCCAGGTCGTCCTTGCGTTCGCGCAACAGGTGCAGGTATTCGAACAACACGCGGGCGCGACGGATCGGCGGGGTGTCGGCCCAGCCGGCAAACGCGGCGTGGGCAGCGGCGACGGCTTCGGCCACGGTCTGGCGGCTGGCCAGGGCCACGCGCGCGGTGACTTCGCCGGTGGCCGGGTTGTAGACGTCCTGATAACGGTCATCGCGGCTGACGCGCTGGTCGTTGATGTAGTGCTCGATGGTTGCAGTCATGGCAGTCGATCCAGGTGGGTAGCGTTGGGCCACACGATAGGCTTTCGCTTTGTTCCTAACCAGAGCAGAATCCAGAACTTATTGTCCTTACAGGCGAACAATACACCCATGGAAAAGGCTGAGATTGAAGGGCTGTGGACCCACATTCACTGGCTGTCGGTGCTGGAGGAACACGGCACCTACACCGCCGCCGCCGCGCGCCTGGGGGTGAGCAAGTCAGCGGTGAGCCAGCGCATTTCCGACCTGGAAAAGGCCACCGGCACGCGCCTGGTAACGCGCACCACCCGCAGCGTGCGGCTGACCGATGCGGGGCTGTCATTGACTCGGGAAGTACGCAGCGCCTACGCGCAGATCGCCCGTAGTTTTTCCTCGGTGCGCGACTCGGTCGGGGAAATACGCGGGCTGGTGCGCCTGACCGCTCCCGTGGCCTTCGCCCGGCAACAACTGGTGCCGCACCTGTCCGGCTTTTTGCAGCAGTACCCCCAGGTGCGTATCCAACTGGACGTCTCCGATGCCTTGAGCTCACTGGCCGCCGAAGGTTACGACCTGGCGGTGCGCCACGGCTTCCAGGTGCCCGAAACCCACGTGGCCTGGAAGCTGTGCGACACCACCTCAGTGCTGGTCGCCACCCATGATTACCTGCAACGCCACGGCGAACCTCGCGAGCCGGGCGACCTGTCGGCGCACAACTGCCTGTTTTACCCACGCGGCACCGACCAGCCCGCCTGGACCTTCGAGCGCGGCAGCCACCCCGTCGAGCGCCTCACCGTGCCCATCGCCGGCAGCTTCGCCACCAATAACAGCGAAGCCTTGCGCGACGCCGCACTCAACCACCTGGGCATCGCCCTGCTCCCGGACTTCAGCGCCCAGGCGGCGCTGAACGCGGGCAAAGTGGTGCAGGTATTGAAGGACTGGACACTCAAAGGCGCGTTTGCCGATGAGATCTATCTGATACGGCCCTACTCACCCCATGTGCCCAAATCGGTGAGTGCGTTGGTCAGCTACCTGAAAGACAAGCTCTCGGGTGGGTTCCGCTAGGCTCAAGGATTAAAAATCCACCGTCGCCGACAGCTGCAAGGTGCGCATCGAGCGCTGCAGCCGCGGGCAGACGCATATTCTGATTGATGGGATAGTGTGAATAGACCATGCGAAAGCATGGGTATCCACGATGCGAAGCGAGCCGCTCTTGATCTGCTTGTGATCTTGATCTCAGGCGCCCCGTTAAACCACGCTGGCCGAACGCAGGCTTGAATTCGTGGGTAACCCGGCAGGACGCCGGGTTAGCCGCCCCGCGCCATGGATGGCGCGTGGCGGCGGCCCACGGATTCAAGCCTGCGTTCGGGCACACCGAGCCCAAGCGAGGTGCCGAGTGGTGGGGCAAGAGCGTTTTGCTTACTTTTGCGCTGTTCAAAAGTGAGCCGCCGTCAGGGCGGAACCTTAAGTGGCCGTTACCTAAATAACGGATATGTACACAATCCAACTGTGTCGCCTGTCAAGCCGCCTTCGCGAGCAAGCCCGCTCCCACAGTTGGATCGTTGGGTGTCAGGTAGATAGGCGTCGGCTGTCAGGGCGTCATCGCAGGCAAGCCAGCTCCCACATTTTGAATCTTGGGGTGTCAGGTAGATAGGTGTCGACTGTCAGGCCGTCATCGCAGGCAAGCCAGCTCCCACAGAAGATCACGGCACATCAGTCAAAATCTCGGATCAGCCACTGCTTCTATCGCTCAATCCTCGCGAATACTTGCCTGATCCTCCGACTTATCGCCTACCGGGATAGATACCCCTTGCGCCGTGGTCTAGAGTCCAACCATGCGCGCGTGGCCAAGATGAAACCGGTTCTCAACCCCGCCGCCATAACCCGTCGCCCATGAGCGACACCAGGGCATGCCACCGCGCACGTCCCTGATAAGAAAAAGCACCACCAACCGATGATCAGCAGGTGAGCCCGCATGGAATTACGTATCAACCAAAAGGCCTATCAGGTCGATGCCGAAGCCGACACCCCGTTGTTGTGGGTGATCCGCGATAACCTGGGCATGACCGGCACCAAATACGGCTGCGGCCTGGCCCAGTGCGGCGCCTGTTCGGTGCTGGTGGACGGCAACGTGGTGCGCGCCTGCGTAACGCCCGTGGCCGGGGTGGTCGGTCGTGAGATCACCACCATCGAGGCCGTGGAGGCCGATGACGTGGGCAAGCGTGTCGTTGCAGCCTGGGTCGAACACCAAGTGGCGCAATGCGGCTACTGCCAGTCCGGGCAGGTGATGGCAGCCACCGCGCTGCTCAAGCACACCCCCGCGCCGACCAAGGCGCAGATCGACGCGGCGATGGTCAACCTCTGCCGTTGCGGCACCTACAACGCCATCCATGCCGCCATGGACGCCTTGGCCGCCGGGAAGGAAACCGCCTGATGAATACTAACGAGATCATTCCCGGCGTTACCTTGGGCGAACCGGTCAACCTGTCCCGCCGCCGCTTCCTGGCCAGCACCGCCGTGGGCGCGCTGGTGATCGGTTTCGGCTTGCCGCTGGGCACCTCCCGTGTGCAAGCCGCGACCGCTGCCGCGGCTGAACGCGGTACTCAAGTGCCCGCCTTCCTGGAGATTCGTCCCGACGGCAGCGTGCGCTTGCTCAGCCCCTTCATGGAAGGCGGCCAAGGCACCCACACCGCCATGGCGCAGATCGTCGGTGAAGAATTGGATGCCGACCCGGCCACGTTCATCGTCGAAGCGGCCCCGCCCGGCGAAGCCTATGTGGTGATGGAAAATGGCATGCGCATCACCGGCGGCAGTATGTCGGTGCGCATGAGCTACCCGACCATGCGCCGCCTCGGCGCCCTCGCCCGTGCGATGCTGATGCAAGCTGCCGCCGAGCAACTGCGTGTACCGCTCAGCGAGTTGACCACCCAACCCGGTCGCGTGGTGCACGCTGCTTCCGGTCGCTCCCTGGGCTACGGTGAATTGGCAGGTGCCGCCCTGGATATGCCGGTGCCCGACCCGGCCAGCATCACCCTGCGCGACCCGAGCCAGTTCCGCTGGATCGGCAAGCCGGTCAAGCGCCTGGACGCCTATGACAAATCCACCGGCAAGGCGCAGTACACCATCGACCTGAAAATCGACGGCATGCTCCACGCGGCGGTCCAACACGCGCCGCGTTTGGGCATGACCGTGGGCAGCCTGCGCAACCAGGCGCAAGTGCAAGCCATGCAAGGCGTGCACTCGGTTCACACCCTGCCCGGCGCTGTAGCCGTGGTAGCTGAACGTTGGTGGCATGCCAAGCGGGCCGTCGAAGCTATCCAGGTCGAATGGCTTGAAGCCGCGGCCGACTCCGCCGTGCGGGCGATGCCGGCGGATTTTTCCAGCGACAAGTACCGCGACTTCCTCGCCGCCCAGCAAGGTCCGGCCCGCGATGACGAGAACGAAGGCGATGTGGCCGGCGCACTGGCCAGCGCCAAGACCCGTGTCGAAGCCACCTACCACAACCAGTACCTCAACCATGCCCAGTTGGAGCCGCCTTCAGCCCTGGCACGCTTTAACCCGGACGGTACGCTGGAGGTGTGGCTGCCTAACCAGGCGCCGGATATGTTCCGTGCCGACATCGCCAAACGCACCGGCCTGAGCACTGAGCAAATCACCCTGCACTCGCCGCTGCTGGGCGGTTTTTTCGGCCGGCATTTCCTGTATGACTCCGCCAACCCTTACCCGCAGGCCATCGCCCTGGCCAAGGCGGTGGGCCGGCCGATCAAGCTGATCTGGAGCCGTGAAGAAGAGTTCGTGCGCGATGTATTGCGCCCGGTCGCCGTGGTCAAGTTCCGCGCCGCGCTGGATGACAAAGGCCTGCCTGTGGCCATCGAAGCGGTGAGCGCCACCGAAGGCCCCACCGAAGCCATCGCTGGCAAACAGGGCGACGCCATCGACCCTACCGCCCTGGAAGGCTTGTCGGGCAAGAGCTACGCGATCCCCAACAAACGCATCGCGCAGATCTACGTCAAAGGCCCGGCCATGCTCGGTTACTGGCGTTCGGTGGGCAACTCGCTCAATGACTTTTTCTACGAAGCGTTCCTGGACGAACTGGCCGACAAAGGCGGCCATGACCCCTATGAACTGCGCCTGCATCTGCTGCGCGACAACCCGCGCCTGACCACCCTGCTGCAGGCGGCCGCCGAGCTGTCTGGCGGTTGGAAGCGTGGGCCTTACACCGCCGAAGACGGCACCCGCCGTGCACGCGGCGTAGCCATGGCTTCGCCGTTTGGCTCCCATGCGGCGGTGGTGGCCGAGGTGTCGATCGAGAACGGCCAGGTCAAGGTTCATCACATCTGGCAAGCGATTGACCCGGGCAGTATCGTCAACCCGGCGATTGTGGAAGCGCAGGTCAACGGTGCCGTGGCCTTGGGCCTGTCGCAAACCCTGTTGGAGGAAGCGGTGTACGTGGATGGCAAGCCACGGGCGCGCAACTACGACCTTTATCCGGTGCTGCCGCCTTCGCGTATGGCGCAGGTCCACGTGAAGATCGTAGAGAGCGGCGAAAAGATGGGTGGCATCGGCGAACCGCCGTTGCCAGCTGTGGCCCCCGCCGTGGCGAATGCCGTGGCGCAATTGACCGGCCAACGCATCCGTAGTCTGCCTTTGAGCCGTTACACCTTCAGCTAACCGACAGGGAATGCCCATGAATAACCGCCGATTCGCAAGAACCGCAGGGTGGCTGGTGCTGCCCTGCGTGGTCGCCGCTGGCGTGCTGGCCTGGTACGTCACACGCCAGCCCGCCTCGCCTTTTGAACAACAGCAAAGCACAAGTTTCGACCCCGCCTTGGTCAGCCGCGGTGAATACGTCGCCCGCGTAAGTGACTGCGTGGCCTGCCACAGCCTGCCAGGCAAGACGCCCTTCGCCGGCGGCCTGGAAATGGCCACGCCGCTGGGAGCGATCCACGCCACCAACATCACCCCCGACCGCGAGCATGGCATCGGCACCTATAGCCTGGCCGACTTCGACCGCGCGGTACGCCACGGCGTGGCGCCGGGTGGGCGACGGCTCTACCCGGCCATGCCCTACCCGTCTTACGTCAAACTCAGCGATGACGACATCCAGGCGCTGTACGCATTTTTCATGAAAGGCGTGCAACCGGCCAATGAGCCCAACCTGCCCAGCGGCATTCCCTGGCCGCTCAACCTGCGTTGGCCCATCGCCCTGTGGAACGGTGTGTTTGCACCCACCGCGACCTACGCCGCCAAGCCCGGCCAGGACGCGCTGTGGAACCGTGGCGCGTATATCGTGCAAGGCCCTGGCCACTGCGGCAGTTGCCACACGCCACGCGGGCTAGCGTTCAACGAGAAAGCCCTGGACGAATCCGGCGCGCCATTCCTGGCCGGTGCCCTGCTCGACGGCTGGTACGCCCCCAGCCTGCGCCAGGACCACAACACCGGCCTGGGCCGCTGGAGTGAGGAACAGATCGTGCAGTTCCTCAAGACCGGTCGCAACCAGCATGCCGTGGTCTATGGCTCCATGACCGAGGCCTTCAACAACTCCACGCAGTTCATGCAGGATGATGACCTGGCCGCGATCGCTCGCTATCTGAAGTCACTGCCCGGCGACCCACAGCGTGACGGCAGCCCCTGGCAGTATCAGGCAGTCACGGCGCGCTCGGATGTCCCTGGCGCCCACACCTACGCCACCCGCTGTGCCTCCTGCCATGGCCTCGACGGCAAAGGCCAACCCGACTGGATGCCACCCCTGGCAGGCGCCACCTCGGCCCTGGCCACGGAAAATGCTTCGGCGATCAACATCACCCTCAACGGCTCGCAACGTGTGGTCACCGCCGGGATGCCGGACGCCTACCGCATGCCAGCATTTCGTGAGCAATTGTCCGACCAGGAAATCGCCGACGTGTTGAGCTACGTGCGTGGTACCTGGGGCAACCACGGCGGCGCGGTCGATGCGAAGGCCGTTAGCAAGTTGCGCGGGCATACGGACCCTGCGAGCAGTAGCCCGATTATTTTGCATATGCGCTGAGGACCAGGCGGTGCAGCGCTTGTGGCCGTTGATAGGCCCAAGGGGTGCACTGCCTCTGAGCACAGGCAGCGAAACGACTGGTATTTCCGAAATGGAGCATATAGCCAAATAGTTTTCTGCCCCACTGGCGAGCAATCGGTACCGCGACTAACCTCCCCTCAGTATCAGAAAGGAATCACCCAGCAGCCACGGAGGCTACCCCCCGCTAAATATGATCCAACTGCCCACGTTATCGAACGTTATAAATGGATTATCCAAGCTACTCGTTGTTGTAGGTCAGTGCGCGAAAACAGGCTCACTCACTTGACAGTAATCAGTAAATAGGGAGCGAGGCGACCTATTTGATTTCTGCGTCTCCCATTGCCTCTAAGCAGTGCAATTCACGCCCTTAATAAACACGTCTTATCGCCACGCAAAAGGGCGCAGGCGTGCTCATATAAAATTATTGCTTCAGCAGGAGATAACCATGAGACAAGTTCAAAAAATCACCGTCAATAACAAAGGCGGTTACGTGTTTAACTTCAAGGTCCAATGGCTCAATAGCGACGGCAAGTGGTACACGTCCCAATGGAGTAGCGGTGACTATCCGGTGGCGCAGTCTCGGACCACACCGAATCTGGAAACCATCGGCGTGCCTTCAGACGCGCTGGCCGTCACGGTGTATGGGCATGCACTGGCCGGGTCATCAGGCCAAGGCACGCCGTTTGTAGGGTTTGCCGCAAACGGCCAGATCGCGACCTACGATGCGGTAGGAACAACCCTCATCGGCTTTGCGATTAACTTGATCGAATAAATCAAGTTCTTTACCACGGGGTACCCGGCCCCCACTTTTCGTGACTTGCCGTTGGAAGTTGGCGCCGGCTTTCTTTTTTACTCTCAACTCACCTGACGTTAAAAACCACGTAACAGGACACCAACATGAAACAAGTCGAACGCATTGGTTGCCTTAACAACGGCATTTTTGTCATGAACTTTTCGATTCAGTGGCTTGACCCGGCCGGCCAATGGCATACCTGCGATTGGAACAGTGGCAACTTCGAAAATGGTGTGTACAGGGTCAGTCCTTCACTTGCATTGCTCGGCATTCCCGCGGATGCAATTGGCGTCACGCCTTATGTGTCCGCCGTCGCAGGCATCCAAAATCAAGGAGAACCTTTAGTTCAGTCGGCCAATAACGGCAGGCTGGCCGCCTATGAAGTCACGGGAACAACCTTGAATTTCAAGGTTCAGCCGCTACCGTGGAAAAACTGGGCTCAGAACATCGTCGACACCCTGGAAATCGATGGTCAATACTACTTCTCCCCATCCCATCTGGCAGCGCTTCAAGACATCGTGCGCCAGGCCGGCGCGGCAGGCGCGACAGTACGCGTATCGGGCCAACGGCACGCGCAACCGGCCTTGGTTGCCGAAGACAATCGCATCGCCCCAGCCCCCCACCGCTGGCTCATCGACCTCGCCTGTTACGCAGACTTGGGCCCGAACGGGGATGAGTCTATTGTGCTGGGCACCGCCCCACATACCATCACCGTGAACACGGGTGTGCGCGAGGATGAGTTGGATGCCTTCCTGACCGCCCATGACCTGATGCTCAAGACCGCGACCGCCGGCGGCTTCTTCAGCCTGGGGGGCATGACCGCTGTCGATGTCCACGGCGCAACCATCCGCGCACCGATTTTTGCCGAAACCGCTTCGGCGTTCACCCTCATGGGGCCGGACGGCCAGGTGCGGACCATTGACGCACAGACGCCAGCAGTCGACGGATGGTCGCCCTTGCAATTTGCACGCGTCTCCCTCGGTGCGTTGGGCGTTGTCACTTCAGTGACTCTGGATGTATTACCCCGCCCATGGGCCACCACGTTGAATGCAGGCAAAGACACCAACGTTGTCTGTGCTGACGAGCCAACCTTCATCGCCCGGTTCAAGGCGCTGCTTACGGACCATGACCGCGTCGAATCCTTTCTCAATCCCTACACCGACAATTTCCTGATCTTGTGGTGGGATGTGGTTGCTTCCCCTGCGACCCAGGTTCCCAACCTGAAGACAAGCGTACCGAATGCCTGTGCCCTGGCGGGAGAAAATGTATTCGGAGCACCCTACCTGATACCGTTTGAGCCCATCATCGAGCCGCCCCTCATCGCCGCCCAGTATGGCAATAACACGACAACGGCGAGTGCAATCATCGACGCTGGGTTCCTTACGATCGAAACGCTTTTTGATCAAGCCGCGGCGGTCTACTCAGACTTGTGGCTAACCAAGGCCTCACGCGTTATTTTCATGTCGTACTTTATCGAGCTCCCGGCTCTGGATGACGAAGGCCTCAGTAAAGCCTGGCAAGGACTCGACGCCGTAAAGGCACGGATCAAGAGTACCAGCGACTTCCTGGTGGTTGCCCCGCTGGAGTTCCGCTTCGTCCGTGGTGGGGACACAGCGTTGGCCGGGACGTACACGCAAACCCCAGACGCTACCTTCGTGAACCTGGATCTTATCGGTTACGTACCCGCTGTGGCGGCATCTGACTACCCGGATCGCCTCCTGCACTTTTTTGCGGATATTGAACGAGACTGGGTTGCCCTGGGTGGCATGCCGCACACCGGCAAAATGTTCGGTTTTTACAACCCGGCTCAACCCTCGGGAACTTACTCTGAGCCGTTCAACCCGGAATTCCTGAAGGACCTTGCACTGCGCCGCAGCGAGAGAACTGCGGCCTTCAACGCCTTTCGCAAGGCCTGTGATCCAGCGGGTCGATTCCACAACCACTTTGTCGCGACGCTGCTGGGAGACATGCCGTAGCAGGGGTGTTGTGCGCTTGCCTGTGAATTCATCGACTCGGTTTGTCTGATGTACCGAGGTGTTTGCATCGCAGGCAAGCCAGCCCCCACATTCGGGCGATGAGTAGCCTTGAGTTAAGCGTCGGCTGTTTGGAGGCTTATTTGCTCTCGTCCGCCTTGCCTTCCTGCATCTGCACTGACGACTGGGTGCCACTGTTGTTGTCTTTGGTGGCGTTATCGGCGTTTTCAAAACAGCCGTGTAGCATGAACGCGCTGCATAGACCCAGGCACATATAGAGTTTCTTCATGAGGGTTCACCTGTTGATGAGTGAGTGATGTACGCGTGACGAAAGTACGATTCGTCCGCCCATGATCTATCTGTCTGGAATAGAGGCGCTGGCGTTCAAAAAAAAGCCCCTTGGCTGACGAATGGGGGCCGCGTGTTATTCAAACGGGATCACCGAGATCTTGCCGTTGCGCTCAAGAATCGCGAAGCGGATCTGCTTGAGCTCGACAAGCCCTTGGGTGGACCGGGCCGCCTCAAGGATGTCGCCCTCGTCCAGGCGCGCATGCTTGAGGCGTTTATGCAGCACCTGGCCTTGCTCGACCAGCACGGTCGGCCCGCCATCAAGCACCCGTGCGAACCAGGCGGAACGCTGCTTGGCCAGCGAGAAACCAATGTCGATGGCAATCAGGGTGGCGATGACCAGCACGGCGTTGGTCATCGAGAAATCCTCGCCCAGCAACGCCTGTTGGGTGGCTTCGCCGATGACCATCAACAGCACCAGGTCAAAGGTGGTGAGTTCGGCCAGCGTGCGCCGGCCGGCAACCTTGAACAGCACCAGCAGCACCAGGTAAATCGCCACAGCCCGCAGTACAGAGTCCATGGTTGACCCTCGCAACAGTGAATGGGAACGACCGATTCATACGGATTAGGTGACTACCGCGCTGCTCAGGTTCATTCTTTCGACTCGCCCCGGCCACCATCTAAAAAGATGATGGTTCCAGCGCAACTGAAGCGTTGAAGTGATCGAAATTTCGGCGGAAACCCAATTGATATAGGGGCGCTTGAAGCGGGTCACACGTCTATATCGACCACGTTGAAGAAGGAAACCCCTGTCATGAACGACTCACAACGCGCCTGGGAATTGGCCATGGTGCTGATTGCCAATGGCCGGATCCCCTTTGACCCCGCCAACCCGAGCGGGTCGGTGAAGATCCTGTCCAAGCATTTGCAAGCACTGGAAGAAGCACTGCATGAACAGGCCACAGCCGTCGCCACGCATGAGCGCCTGGGCAAGAACAGCAGCCGCAGGCCCTCATTGGTGTGTGCCGACTAGGCGTCAGGCTTTGGTGCGGTTACAGCCGATCCGACTCGGCAACTGCCCCTGCCTGGTTTTCAGCGTGGCCTGCAGCGCTTGCGGCAAGGTGCTCCAGAACGTCAGCCCGGAGCGCTCTTCGATGTGATCCACGGTGACTTGGTAATCACAGAAGTCTGCGCCCTTGGGAGTTTCCTGGTTCATCACGAACGAGGCGTACAGGCCCGTTTCCGGCGAACTGCCGACCACGATGATTTTCCAGTAGCCGCTGGGGATGGTGTGCACTTTATTCGTGCCCGGCAACGAGCCGACAAAATGCTCATACAACGGGCCGGTAGCCACATACACCTGATCGACGCCTGGCTCCTTGCTGAGGTTGCGCTCCTGGTCTTCCAGGCGCGCCCACGGCCCCTGGTTGAGCTCGGCCTTTTGCGGGGTGATGTTCGACAAGTAGTTGAGCGTTTGCCAATCGGCCACCCCGGCCATCGAAGCCAGGTTGGCCTGATGCCCCCGGTCGATTTTGAGCGCGACGTTGGCGCCGTTGTAATCCACCGGGTCCAGGGTTTCCCCGGCTGGAATATCCGGGTCGGTGCGCCAGTCACGGGAGCGCCCGCTGGCCGCCGTGGCTTTGGTGATTTTGTAGGAGACCCAATTGGCAAACTTGGTCGAGCCGTTGTTGTTCAACGTGTAGGCCTGGCGGTTCAACGTCACTGGGCTGCCACCGGTGGGGCAACCAACCGCGCAGTTATCGAACGGCAAGGCTGGCGCAGGGAGGACGGCGGACTGGCGCGAGGGTGTGGTACAGGCGGCCATCAACGGGATCAACGAAAACGCCAGGTACTTGAACGATGTGCTTCCTTGCATGGTGTTACTCCTTGGAATGAATCTCTTGAAAGATCAAAATGGCCTCGGCCGGTGCGCTTCCTGCGCAAGCCGAGATGACCATTGAATCACATAAACATTTCTAAACAACGACCGCAACCAGGCCGACAAACGTACCCCCTTCGCGCCTAGCCTGCGGTGCGCTGCTGGGCATTCTGACCACTCCTCTCTGCCGCACCGCGCAACAGTGGGGTGCGAAGCAGGCAGATCAGTACATCGATATTTAAACCGGTGAGTGAACGGAGATTAAAATGCCTGACACAAAGCTGCCCCCTGCGGCCCCACACTGGCTGATCCGCCAAGCCACCCCCGACGATGTGCATGCATTGGTCGCACTGGATGCGTACGCAACCGAGCATGCCAGCCGTCGTGTGTTTATCTATGACGCCGTGGTTCGCCAGCAATGCCTGGTAGCCGCCGACGCTAACGTGTGCGCCGGCTACCTGGTGCTCACCCACGATTTTTTCAACCATGGGTTTATTGCGCTGGTGGTGGTTTCACCGCTGTACCAGCGCCAGGGCGTCGGCCTTCGTCTGCTGGCAGCGGCCGAAGCGGCCTGCAAAACGCCCAAGCTGTTCGCGTCGACCAATGCCTCCAACGGCGCGTCCCAGGCCCTGCTGACGAAAGCCGGCTTCATCCCCAGCGGGCAGATCGAAAATCTGGACGATAACGACCCTGAACGTGTGTACATCAAGTTCATTCGCTGACCTTCAGGCAATGCCTTTTGTAGGAGCGAGCTTGCTCGCGAAAAACGCCCAGGCGCCGCACTTCTTCAGGGAGCACGCGTTATCGTTGAGGTTCTTCGCGAGCAAGCTCGCTCCTACAGGAAGCAGAAAGCAGAAAGCCTTCTGCGCGGGCAGGAACCTTTTCTTGAATGGGCAATCTGTGGTTCACCCTTTTGAACCGATCGAGACCCTGCGCATGCTTGTGAAAAAAGCCGTCCTCTGCCTTGCACTGCTAAGTGCGGGCTTTATCGCAGGCTATGCGGCAAAACCCACGCCGCAGTTGCAAGTCACCGCTGGCCAATTAATGGAGTGCGGGGAACTTATGATCCCGACGCTGGGGATGTGAGTCGGTCCGCGGGATGCACGTTGAACCCATTGCGCCCCGCCGCCTTCGCGCCGTAAAGCGCTGTATCCGCAGCCTCCACCAGACCCAACACCGGCTCCAGCCGAGAGCCCATGCCCGTCGCGATACCGATACTCACACTCACGTGCCCGAAGGGGCTGCCTGGGTGTGTGATGTTCTCCTGCTGCAGACGCGAAAGAATGCGTTGCGCGACCACCGCAGCCCCTGCGCTGTCAGTCGCGGGCAGGATGATCGCCATTTCTTCTCCGCCATAGCGCGCCACTAGGTCCGACGGGCGCCGCACGCACGTTTCCAATAACGTGCTGACCGCCTGCAAGCACGCATCTCCCGCGACGTGACCAAAGGCGTCGTTAAAGCGTTTGAAATGGTCGATATCGATCATCAGCAATGCCAGCGACGTCCCTTCGCGCTGCGCCCGGCGCGCTTCCACGGCCAGCGTTTCATCAAAACAGCGGCGGTTGGCCAGGCCGGTCAGCGCGTCCTTCTTCGCCAAGAGTGCCAACTGTCGATTGGAGTCGAGCAACTGTTGCTGGGCGACACGCAACGCCTCTTCCGCCGCCGTACGCCTGCGGATATCCAGGATCAGAAACCAGCCGATCAGCCCCGTCAGCCCCAACAGCCCCGCCACCACGACCGCTGACAGCGCCGCCTCGATGCGCCACGCCGCGAGGGCTTCGTGCTTGCCCAACGCGACGGTGGTGATCAGCGGCAGGGTTTCGCTTTTGCGAAAGGCATAGAGCCGCTCTACCCCGTCCAGGCTGGAGGTATAGGCCGCAGTGCCCACCGGTTGGTCGACCAGGTACTTGGAATAAATAGGCGAGGAGGAAAAGTTGCGGCCCATGTCCTGCTCGCGAAAGGGGTAGCGCACCAGCAACGTGCCGTCGGCGTAGGACAGGCCGATGGCGCCCTCCTGGCCTACATCGAGTTTGCCGAATACCCGCAGAAAGTTTTCCACCCCCAGGGTCACAGCGACCACGCCGGCGAAGTTGCCCGCCGCGTCGTTGAAACGGCGGCTGATGGTCACCACCCATTCATGGTTGGCACGGCTCTGAATCGGCGGGCCAATAAAAGGTTCAGCGCTCGGATCGTCGCGATGGTGGATGAAATAGGCCCGATCACTGCTATTGGCGCCCTCCGGGATCGCGCGATTGGAAGACAGCAACCACCGGCCCTGATGATCATAAATGGTGATGCCGCTGAGCTGCGGCATCAGCGGCTGCTGGCGGTTGATCAGCGTACTGATTCGCTGGATTTGCACCGGGCCACTGCCTTCGGTTTCCAGGCGCTCAACCAGCCCCAGCAACAGCAACGAGCTTTGCCGCACGATGCCTTCGGTATAGGTGTTAAGGGCCTGGGTCAGGTTCAAGCCATGCACGTCCACTTCCGCCAGCGCGCGGTCACGGGAAGACAGGACTTTCCAAATCGTCAACGAAGTCAGGGAACAGCCGATCACCAACAGCAACAGCATCACAAGACGGGTATCACGCTTCACGTCAGCACCTTAAGGAAGTCCGGTTTCCATTCCAGCCATCATTCGAACGTCGGTACTCACAGGGGCAACCGGTTCCAGAGTGCCAGCATACAAGCAGTCCGTGCAGGCTGCAGCAACAGAGTGTGCGGCTGAGCGCCGGCCAGAGGAGCAAGCGGCTTTAATGACCACTATCAAGCAGCGTATTGAATGCTAAACGAACCGTTAAGAACGCCACTAATTCAATATCAATCGAGGCAGCAAAACTTATACGAAGCGGCACTATGGGGGCCTACTTGTACAAGTTTCGCCTGCCCCTATACCGTTCATCGCCCTTTTAAAAAAATTTCAAAACATCTGCGCACCTGCCCTTATCAGAAAAGATGTCCGTTGCATAAATGGGCAACTAGCGAAACGACATTTCAAAACTGGGAGTATTGTTATGACGACGAGCAATAAAAACCCTGGAGACTTTGCCAATGATCGCGAAAAAGCATCGCAGGCGGGTAAGAAAGGTGGGCAGGCCTCTGGCGGCAACTTCGCCAACGACCGCGAAAAAGCCTCGGAAGCCGGGCGTAAAGGCGGCCAGAACAGCCATGGTGGTGGACGTAAGTCCTGACGAAGCGGCCAGTACCGCTGTTCCGTTTATTAACAAAGGGCATTCATCATGCGTGCGTCAATTGATAATCAGCGCGGCGAGTTATCTCGCAGGCCGATTGTAGAAGTGCAAACTAAAGCAAGGACCGGCCTACGTTCTAATACGTCCGCGTGTTACGAACATCAGCAACTTTCTGAACAAGCCGAAGCGACGATAAGTGCATCTAAAACGCCACCCTTGTGTGAGAGGCACTTGTAACCGTGCAGCTTAACGCACGCCCTGAGTGCAAGTTTCCAGCACAATCGAAGTGAACGTTACATTCCCGACATAACGACGAGGTAACTGAACATGACTACTCAAGACAAGCAAGGCCAAATGAGCGTCAGCGAAGCCGGTAAAAAAGGCGGCGAAGCCACTTCTGCGTCCCATGACAAAGAGTTCTACCAGGAGATCGGCAGCAAAGGTGGCCAAAACAGTGGCGGGAACTTCAAGAACGATCCCGAACGCGCCGCTGAAGCCGGCAGCAAAGGCGGCCAGAACAGCGGCGGCAATTTCAAGAATGACCCCGAACGCGCCGCCGAAGCGGGCAGCAAAGGTGGCCAGAACAGTGGCGGCAATTTCGCCAACGACCGCGAAAAAGCTTCCGAAGCCGGGCGTAAAGGTGGCGAACACAGCCACGGCGGCGGGCGCAAAAGCTGATGTGCTTGATGCAGGGGAGCAATGCTCCCCTGCTTTCATTGATGAGGGACACCATGCCTTTACACATTATCAACTTCACCGCACCGGTCACCGCCTCCACGTGCAGCCAACTGATCGAAAAAGCCTCATTGGCCGTACAGCAAGGTGCCCAAGGCCTGGTACTGAATATCGCCACCATGGGCGGCGAATGCAGCTACGGCTTTACGATGTACAACTTTTTATTGTCCCTGCCGATTCCGGTGCATACCCATAACCTCGGCACCGTGGAATCCATGGGCAATATCATCTTCCTGGCCGGTGAGCGCAGGACCGCCTGCAAACACAGCAAATTCCTGTTCCACCCCTTTCATTGGCATGTGCAAGGCGCGGTTGACCACTCGCGCATGTCTGAATACGCGATGAGCCTCGACTATGACTTGCAGTTGTACGCACGCATCGTGGCCGAGCGCACAGCCGATGCCGTCGAAAAACTGGAGACCGAAAAATACCTGATCGCCGCGCCACGCATTCTCGACCCACAACAAGCGCTGACCGCCGGCTTGATCCATGGGATCGAACTTCCCGTGGTCAAGGCGGAATTCGTGAGCAGCTTCATTCATTCCTAGGGCGTATCAGGCAAAAACTGCACAAAAAGTACGCAGCAGAACGGCGAAAACCTCAACCCACGAACCGAGCGGGCGCACGCGCCCGCAACTACCCAGCTATCACCACAAGATAATGGCGATAAAACATCAACTAAGCGCTTGTTTGAATTCTTCCTTTTTAGCAGTTGAAAACGCCCACTTCTTAATTGAGAGTGGCCGTTTCATTCAGGGAGGAATCGATGTGACGCATCTACAAGCGAACCGACGTTGCCTGCATTGCAAACAACCTTACGAATCAACCTTGGATGACCCGGACTACCTGATGTCGCCAGCGTCAGACATGCTGTGCCCGGCGTGCAAGCAACAGTATGCAGCCGACATCATGAAAGAGGCGCTGCAACGCAGCGTGCAAAAATTGTGCATGTTGCAGGAGCGACGCAAAAACCAGTAGGTACTTGCCTCGCCCCCACACCCACCCGAATAAACACCCTCTAGTAAAACGTAAATTCATTCGGGTGGTGGCGGTACATAGGGTTTTGCAATAAAGGGGACACTGCCAGACGGACGCCACCTTACATTCTCAAGACCGTAGCGTTCAGCCAGCGGCTTACTGATACGCTTGATCTTTTCATTACGCGATCTAGGAATAATGCCTATACCTGCATCGCAACAGGCCCAATGCCAGGCCTCTGCATTATTCATTACCTCCGCTCTTATAATGAAAGACTTAGGCTCGTGGTGGTATTCGTATTCGATGACATATAAAGAATTTTTCATAACCTCTCCTTCTGATTTTTTGTTATTTGCTCAGAACGAAGGTTCAGAATTTTTAATGTTTGAGTGACGACAAACATGCACTTGCTGTTGCACTACCGTTCGTCGGCCTCGCATTAAAAAAATAAAACGGTTCATGCTTCTTTTGTTTCTTAATAGTGAGTCTGCTCACTCCAGGCTCTTGGTAAAAACTCCTGTCTTGCCCGCACTCCGTGCGGGCTTTTTTTGCCGCGGCGCTACACCCTGTGGCGAGGGAGCTTGCTCCCGCGAAGTAGCGACCGACAGTAACCACGATGCGAAGCGAGCCGCTCTTGATCTTGATCTGCTTTTGATCTGAAGCGCCCCGTTAAACCACGCTGGCCGAACGCAGGCTTGAATTCGTGGGTAACCCGGCAGGACGCCGGGTTAGCCGCCCCGCGCCAGGGATGGCGCGTGGCGGCGGCCCACGGATTCAAGCCTGTGTTCGGGCACACCGAGCCCAAGCGAGGTGCCGAGTGGTGGGGCAAGAGCCCTTTGGTTACTTTGGGGCTCTTTTCCAAAGTGACCCGCCGTCAGGCGGAACCCTAAGTAGCCGTAACCGCAGCAATGGATATGTACACAATCCAACTGTGTTGACTGTTAGGCCGTCATCGCAAGCAAGCCAGCTCCCACCTATGGATTGCGGGCGCCAGGTAGATAGGCGTCGGCTGTAAGGCCGCCTTCGCGAGCAAGCCCGCTCCCACATTAGAATCGCGGGGCGCCAGGTGCAGAGGCGTCGGCTGGCCGGCCGTCATCGCAGGCAAGCCAGCTCCCACCTATAGATTGCGGGCGTCAGGTAGATAGGCGTCGGCTGTAAGGCCGCCTTCGCGAGCAAGCCCGCTCCCACATTAGAATCGCGGGGCGCCAGGTGCAGGGGCGTCGGCTGGCCGGCCGTCATCGCAGGCAAGCCAGCTCCCACCTTTATATTGCGGGCGGCAAGTAGATAGGCGTCGGCTGTTAGGCCGCCTTCGCGAGCAAGCCCGCTCCCACATTTGGATCGCGGGGCGCCAGGTGCAAAGGCGTCGGCTGGCAAGCCAGCTCCCACATTTGCAGCGCGGGGCCTCAGGTAGGTCTCGACCGTCGACCGCACCCTTCAATCGTCGTCGTGCAAGTGCGCATCAGCACAGGGCAGTCGACCGGACTCCCCCCCGGCAATCCGTTCCGCCTGATCAATGCCGCGTTTGAGCGCGTCGCGCACCGTCCATTCGGAACCCGGCAATTGCTTGGTACGTTCAACCACGCATTGCCCCGTCGCGGTGTAGACGCACAGCAGCACTTCAATATCGCCATCTTCCCGCTCCCGGGCCCTGACTTCGATATGGCAGCCGTTTTCAACCTCCTGGGTAAAACATTCTTCGCCCAGTGCCTTTTCAGTCCAGGCTTCATAGGTTTTGCCACGCATGAACATAGCTCTTCTCCAAAACCGTTAGTGGGGTTGGCCATCAACTAACGACTGAACTTGTTCACCAGAATTCAGACTTTTTCCAAGGCCACCTCCATCATGCACCGATAAAAACCCTTTACCGCTTCGCCTGTTAAACCGTTCGTCAGGCGAGGAAACAAATTGTTAAACCAACCCACGGGGCTCTATTCAAAATGTTCGGGAGCGCGGCGAAATGCGCCCTGCAGAGCGGCAGCAAAGCCAATAGAACCGGACAGTAGAAGCACTTTATCTACTGACGGCAGCTTATTGCCGAATGTTTATTACCTGACGGCCCTTGGTGTTAATAAGCGCTTCGCTTAGTTAACACTTGAGCACTGATTCGGCACAGCAAAACGCAAGTTTCCAACACAGGAGCAAGGCATGAAACGAGCGATGGGTTATTGCCTAGTCACTATCACCAGCCTCTTCTTACTCACCAGTTGCAACCTGGTGGTCTTCAACCCCAAGGGGCAAGTAGCAACCGATGAGCGCGACCTGATTATTCTCGCTACGGGCCTGATGCTGCTGGTGGTCGTTCCGGTGATTGTGATGATGTTTGTCTTCGCCTACCGCTACCGCGCCACCAATAAAAAAGCCCGCTACTCCCCCCGCTGGGCCAGTTCACACAAAATCGAAGCGGTGGTATGGGGCGTTCCCCTGCTGATCATCATCGTCCTGGGGTGGGTGACCTGGGAGACCACCCACGCACTCGATCCCTATCGCCCGCTGGAATCAGACACCCCGCCGATCAATGTGCAGGTGGTCGCCACCGACTGGAAATGGCTGTTTATCTACCCTGACCTGGGCATCGCCAGCGTCAACGAGCTGGCCTTGCCGGTGCACACACCGGTGAGTTTCACCGTCACCTCCGACGCGGCCATGACCTCGTTCTTTATTCCGGCACTCGGCGGGCAGATCTACGCCATGGCCGGCATGCAGACCAAGTTGCACCTGATCGCCAACGAAACCGGTGAGTTCAGAGGGATTGCCGCCAACTACAACGGCCCCGGTTTTTCCGACATGCATTTCACCACGCTGTCCCTGAGCACTGCCGACTTTCAGACCTGGGTGACAAAGGTCAAGGGCGCGGCCACGCCTCTGGACCACAGCACTTACGCGCAATTGGCCAAGCCCACCCTCAAGCACCCCGTGACCTATTACTCGGCGGTACAGGAGCGCCTGTTCCTGGACATCGTCGACAAATACGAAGGCATGAACAAGGCCAATAAACCCCAGCGCTCGCCATTGAGCGACGCTGCACAACGCACCGATCAACACCCAAGTCTGCTGGCTGAGGAGCGGTAACCATGTTCGGAAAACTGTCGTGGGACGCGATCCCAACCACTGAACCCATTGTGATGTACACCCTGGCCGTCGTCGGCCTGATCGGGGTGGCGCTGGTGGGCGCGATCACCTGGAAACGCAAGTGGGGCTATTTGTGGCGCGAGTGGTTCACCTCGGTAGACCACAAGAAGATCGGTTGCATGTACATCATCGTCGCGCTGGTGATGCTGCTGCGCGGGTTCTCCGATGCGATCATGATGCGCACCCAGCAAGCCATGGCCGCCAGCGGCGGGCCGGGTTACCTGCCGCCGGAACATTACGACCAGATCTTCACCGCCCACGGTGTGATCATGATCTTCTTCATGGCCATGCCCTTCGTGGTCGGCTTGATGAACATCGTCGTGCCGTTGCAGATCGGCGCTCGCGATGTGGCCTATCCGTTTCTCAACGCCCTGAGTTTCTGGCTGTTCGTGGTGGGTGCGGCGCTGGTGAACATTTCGCTGGGGGTGGGTGAGTTCGCGCGCACCGGTTGGGTGGCTTATCCGCCGTTATCCGAGCTGGGGTACAGCCCCGGCGTCGGCGTGGATTACTACATCTGGTCATTGCAGATATCCGGCATCGGCACGCTGCTCACGGGGGTGAATTTCTTCGTCACCATCCTGAAGATGCGCACCGAAGGCATGACGCTGTTCAAGATGCCGGTGTTCACCTGGAACGCGCTGTGCACCTCGGTGCTGATTCTGGCGGCCTTCCCGATCCTCACCGCCACCCTGCTGATGCTGACCCTGGACCGTTACCTGGGCATGCATTTCTTCACCAACGAGGCCGGCGGCAACCCAATGATGTATGTGAACCTCATCTGGGCCTGGGGGCATCCGGAGGTGTACATCTTGATCCTGCCGGCGTTCGGGGTGTTTTCCGAGATTGCCGCCACGTTCAGCAGCAAACGGTTGTTCGGCTACGTGTCGCTGGTGTGGGCGACGATCGCGATCACCGTGTTGTCGTTCATCGTGTGGCTGCATCACTTTTTCACCATGGGCGCGGGGGGCAACGTCAACGCGTTTTTCGGCATCATGACCATGATCATCGCGGTGCCGACCGGGGTGAAAATCTTCACCTGGCTGTTCACCATGTACCGCGGCCGAGTGCGTTTTGAAACGCCCATGCTGTGGACCCTGGGCTTTATCGTGACCTTCAGCATCGGCGGCATGACCGGGGTGCTGCTGGCGGTGCCGGGGGCCGACTTCCTTTTGCACAACAGCCTGTTCCTGATCGCGCACTTTCACAACGTGATCATCGGCGGCGCGGTGTTCGGCTATATGGCCGGCCTGACGTATTGGTTCCCCAAGGCGTTCGGTTTCCGCTTGAACGACAAGCTGGGGCGCATCGCCTTCTGGTGCTGGCTGGTGGGCTTTTACTTCGCGTTCATGCCCTCCTACGTGCTGGGTTTCATGGGCATGACGCGCCGCCTCAATCATTTCGACAACCCGGAGTGGCGGCCCTGGCTGCTGCTGGAGTTGGTGGGGGTGGCAATCATCCTCTGCGGCGTGGCGGCGCAGGCGCTGCAACTGTTGGTGAGCATCCGCAACCGTCATCAATACCGCGACCTTACCGGCGACCCGTGGGACGGGCGCACCCTGGAGTGGGCCACCGCGTCTCCACCGCCGCTGTACAACTTCGCCGAGCAGCCCAAGGTCAATGACCTGGACGCGTACTGGGGCATGAAGGAGCGCGGCGTCAGCACCCTCAGCCACACCGACTATCGCAGCATCCACATGCCGCGCAATACCGCGTCGGGCCTGGTGATCAGCCTGTTTGCGCTGGTCTGCAGCTTTGCGTTGGTGTGGCACATCTGGTGGATGGCGGCGTTCGGCCTGGTGGCCTCGGTGGTGGCGTTCGTGGTGCGCAGCTACGACGAAGACACCGATTACTTCGTGCCCGCGCAGGAAGTCGCGCGCATCGAAACGGCACGTCTCAAAGACCTGGCAGAGGCTTGACCCATGTCCAATATCGTTATGGAAAAAGACATCGCTCACACCCACGAACAAGGGCATGAAGACGCCGGTTCCCTGAGCCTGTTCGGGTTCTGGATCTACCTGATGACCGACTGCATCCTGTTCGCGACCTTGTTTGCCGGCTACGCCGTGTTGCGCGACAGCGTGGCGGGCGGGCCGTCGAGCATGGATATTTTCGAACTGCCCTATGTGCTGGCCGAAACCATGCTGCTGCTGTTGAGCAGTATCACCTACGGCTACGCCATGCTCGCCATGAACCACGGCAAGCAACGCGATGTGTTGCGCTGGCTGGGGCTCACGTTCGTACTGGGCGCGGGCTTCATCGCCATGGAGATCAACGAATTTCACCACTTGATCGCAGAAGGCTACGGGCCGGACCGCAGTGCCTTCCTGACCGCCTTCTTCACCCTTGTCGGCACCCACGGCGCGCACGTGTTGACTGGGCTGATCTGGATGGCGGTGCTGATGGTCCAGGTCAAGCAACGCGGCCTGACCAGCACCAACGCCACTCGGCTCAGTTGCCTGAGCCTGTTCTGGCACTTTTTGGACGTGGTGTGGATCTGCGTCTTTACCGTGGTCTATCTGTTGGGGGTGGTGTGACATGTACAAGCAAAGCTCGCTTCACAGCAGTGCCGGTACCAGCCATGGCAGCAGTCGCTCCTACCTGGTGGGGTTCCTGGTGTCGGTCCTGCTCACCCTGGTCCCGTTCGGCCTGGTGATGTTCCCCTCACTGCCGCGCACCTTCACCGCCTGGCTGGTGGTGGCGCTGGGCGCGATACAAATCGTGGTCCACCTCAAGTTCTTCCTGCACCTGGACACGGCTGAAGAACAACGCTGGAACCTGATTGCGCTGATTTTCTCGGCGGTCATCATTCTTCTGTTGGTGGGGCTTTCGTTATGGATCATGGACAGTATTCATCACAACATGCTGGCGCACTGAAGCACACTGTGTGGGAGGGCGCTCGGGGAATGTACGATTATGATCGGGGGCAAGCCCTAATGCCACTCGGCTAAGCGAACGCAATGCTCAAAGCGACGAAGATCCAATGTGGGAGCTGGCTTGCCTGCGAAAGCGGTCGTGCTGTAACAGATGCATTGACTGACACACCGCCTTCGCGGGCAAGCCCGCTCCCACACTTGGGGCGCATTGGCCTGCTCGATCAGGCATCGAGCACTGCACGGATTTTTCGGGGCAGGTCAGCGGGTTGATACGGCTTGGGAATCAACTCGAAC
The DNA here is from genome assembly GCF_029201605.1 of Pseudomonas sp. FJ2-5-13. Taxonomy (NCBI): domain Bacteria; kingdom Pseudomonadati; phylum Pseudomonadota; class Gammaproteobacteria; order Pseudomonadales; family Pseudomonadaceae; genus Pseudomonas; species Pseudomonas sp. FJ2-5-13. The sequence goes on along the minus strand of NZ_CP104045.1, from coordinate 2,280,580 downwards.
TCCTGTACCTGTATATCCGCGCGGGCCAGCGCGTCTTTCGCATAGCCGGTGGTCAGCAAGATCCTGATGTGCGGATACAAGCGCGACACCTCCCGCGCCAGTGCCGCGCCATTCATCACGCCGGGCATGATCAAGTCACTGAACACCAAGTCATACGTCGCCTGCTTGAGCATGCCCAATGCCTCGGCGGCATTGTGGGCGATGGCCGTGTGGTAACCGTAGTCAGACAAAATCACCTGCGCCAACTCGGCCACCTCGGGCCGATCTTCCACGATCAGGATGCGCTCGCTACCTTGCGGTGAGGTGGCCGTGGGTGTCTGCTCAACCCACAGCTGGCTGTCATCGGCCGGAAAGTACAAGCGTATCGTCGTACCGATACCCGGGTCGGAATGAATCCGCGCCGTGCCGCCCGATTGCTTGACGAAGCCATACACCATCGACAACCCCAGGCCCGAGCCCTGGCCTTCTTCCTTGGTGGTGAAGAACGGCTGCATGACTTTGTCCTGAATACCTGCGTCGATACCGTTGCCGTTATCCGAGACCGAAATGCTCACGTAACAGCCCTCGGCCAACCCCTCACGCTCGGCATCGACATCGCCCGGCACCTGGACGTTGCAGGTCTTGACGGTGACAGTCGGATCAGCACGCCCGAGCAAAGCGTCCTGGGCATTCGACAATAAATGCTGCACCGCCAGCTCCGCCTGGACCGGGTCGATGCGGCAATTCCACAGCTCGTCGGCAAGCTCCACGTGCAACTCGACGCCTTGCAGCGCACGCGCCATAAAATCCGGACGACCGAGCAAACTGTTCAGGTTGATCACCCGGCTGTCGAGCCGTTGCTTGCGCGAAAACGCCAGCAACTGCTGAGTCAGGGTTTGCGCTTTTTCCGCCGCCGCCCGCGCACGGCTGGCACTGTTGACGATGCGCTGCGGATCGCTGCCGGGGCGCTTGGCGCTCTGCTGGATCAAGTCGAGATAACCCATCATCACTTGCAGCAGGTTATTGAAGTCATGAGCGATGCCACCGGTCAGTTGCCCCAGCGCTTCCAAGTCTTGTGCGCGACGCACGCGCTGCTCAGCGTCGTGGCGCCGGCTCACGTCCAGCTGCGAGGCGAAAAAATACACCAGTTGCCCACGTTCGTTGAACAACGGCGAAATGAACAGCTCGTTCCAGAAGGTCGAGCCGTCCTTGCGGTAATTGAGCACCTCGACACAGGCCTCATGATGCCGCTCAACTGCGCGTTGCACCTGGTGCAGCGCGTTTTTGTCGGTTTGGGGCCCCTGCAGGAACCGGCAATTGCGTCCGATCACTTCGTCCAGTTCAAAGCCTGTCAGGGTCAGGAACGCCTGGTTGGCAAAGATGATCGGGTTATCCGGCTCGGCGGGGTCGGTCACGATCATTGCGCTGTGGCTGGCTTGCATGGCCGCAAAGAACAGGTCTTTGCGGCTGGCAGACAGCATCGCCAATTCCATACCCTCGACCACAGGCTTCTTCTTTGTCGCCAAGGTTCACCTCCAGATACGTGGTATGTGTTCCATGGACCGTGAAAATGCTGCGCAGTGCCATCAAAGGGCGCGGCGCCCGTGATTGGGCGCCGCGCGACCGTACAGCCTGGGTCATGGCTCAGGTTTTGGCTGCAACCCCCTGCCCAGGTCAGCGCCGGTGGTGGGGTCGCTGGTGGGGTCCGAGAGCGTGCGGATTTTCATCGCGCTCAGCACCGCTTCCTCGTCGGCGTCCAACTGCACGCTGGCGGTGCCGTCACCGCCATCGACCGCCGGTTGTGGGTTTTCCACGAACTCCCAACCATCACCCTGGTTCCAGGGCCCGCGCAGGTTTTCCGCACCTTGGGACATGTTGAAGTACACCTGCGTGAACTCCGGCTTGCCCGGCAACTTGCCTTGGGGGAAATTCGGTTGAATGGCATGCAGGGCTTTTTCGAAGGATATCTGGTGAGCAATTTCCCGCGTCATCAAAAACCCCAGCGCATCTTTTACTCCCGGGTCATCGGTGACGTTCATCAGCCGCTCATAGACGATTTTGGCCCGGGCTTCAGCGGCGATGTTCGAGCGCATGTCTGCGGTGGGTTCACCAATGGTGTCGATGTAGGCGGCAGTCCACGGCACGCCGGCAGAGTTGGTCAGCGGCGAGCCCGCCCCGTACAGCAGGCTGGTGATATGCGAGTCATTACCGGCGCCATTGAGCGCCCGGTACAACTCGCCCTCCTCTTCCACGCCTTCGGCCATTCGCCCCTTGGCGCCCTTGTTGAGCATCACGATGATGGAGCCGACGATCTCTAGATGGCTAAGTTCTTCGGTGGCGATGTCCATCAGCAAGTCTTTGCGCCCCGGGTCGTCTTCCGCCAAGGCTTGGGTGAAGTAACGGGACGCGGCGGCCAACTCACCTTGGGCACCGCCAAACTGCTCGAGCAAAAGGTTGGCCAGGCCCGGATTGGGCTCGGCGACGCGGACGGTGTATTGAAGTCGCTTGTTATGTAGAAACATGAACAAATCTCCTCAGGCTTACGGAAAAAGGCGCCCTGCTGGAATGCGCGCCTACCTTGCATGGGAAGTGGCCTGCGCTTTGAAAATTTCAAAATAAACCGGCGCCTCACGACCAGCGGTAATACGCTGCAGGCCAAGCGAAACGGCGTTTGCCGCGCAGTTTTCTCAGTCGGCACCGTGGTTTTCCGACTCGGGCACGACGTCGATGCCGGGCGTACCGCTGGCGGGTTTGATGCTGGCGTCAGCGGGTGTCGCGGCGCTGTCGGGATGGTCCCAATCGGTGGTCGCGTTGGGGTCTTCGTCGCGCCCGGCAGTGCCAATCACGCAACCGTCTTCATTGGGTGCGTCTGGTTGCTCAAGCGGCCGGTACTGTGGGTTGGATGGGTTGGGCTTCATGGCTGAAATGCTCCCGTTCACAGGTTAGGAACTCGTTGGAACGACGCCTTTTTTTGGAGTGCGACGAAAAAGACGAATGGCAGGACCCTAAACTAAGCCGGCAGTTTCGATCTTATTAATACCGAAGCGCTGACCGGCAATAAAAGTTATACGAAGCGGCGTATCAACCAAGTTCCTGTATAACTTTTTCAGCGAAATTACCGTTCGTCGCCGGTTAGAAAAATCGGTAAAACATTTCCCAAACAGCCAATATCGGAATAAGTGTCCGTTGCGAAACGGCCAACTAACGAAACGCTAACTTAGCGATTGGAGAACTATCATGACTACAGGTAATAAAAACCCGGGCAACTTTGCCAATGATCGCGAAAAAGCCTCCGAAGCGGGTAAAAAAGGCGGCCAAGCGTCAGGCGGCAACTTCGCCAACGACCGTGAAAAAGCCTCGGAAGCCGGCCGTAAAGGTGGGCAGCACAGCCATGGCGGCGGTCGGAAGTCGGGTTCTTGAGTAACGGTGGGAGGGGCAGCCTGGCTGCCCCTTCAAACCAAACGCACAGAACATAAGTGACATATTCATCACTGATAAATAATCGTAAACGTCGCCGACGCATTGGCCGGGCCTGGCGTGACTCGGTTGGCGGTTTGCAGATAACGGGCACGCAAGCGGATGTTGTAGCTGGACTCGAAGGACAGTGGGTTAATACCGCTGGCCCGATTCATCCCCAGGGGTACCGGGGTACTGTCTAGTGTCGCTACTTGGATGCCGACTCCGCTTGCGGCAGGCGAATTACCTGTGCCTGTGGGATCAATGCTCAGCACGCCCGTACTGGCATTGATCGCCGGGCGCGAGGAGTCGATGCGAAATTGCAGGGTGTTACCCGCTAGGGTTCCGCCGGAGCCAACGCCGGTGGGTGAATTACCACTTTGCGAAAGCCAGCCAGGTCCGGTGGTGGAATAGGTGCCATGGAACGCCGGGCAATCATTCAAGTTGATGGAAAAATCTGTCCACCCTGTGGCGCTGTTAAGCCCGGTGAACTTATTGGTCAAGTGCGTCCCCATCGGCACTGAAACATCCGGCGTACTGCAGGTGCGCGAGACAATCTGGATACTGCCGGAGATGCCCATCCTGAAACCCTGCATCCTGGCATCGCCGAAGTTGCCAAACAGGCTCACGACCGGCAATGAGCTGCCCGCCAATACACCTGGCGTTACTTCCCCTAGTTTGATCAGTATCAATTCGAAGTTCGAAGGTCCATCAAACGGAATCAGGCAGCGAGAGCCCGATGTGCAGGCAGTCCAGGATTTGTTGGTTTGCCTGGGCAGCACGCCGCCGAGACTATTGATAACCACCCCCAGCCCTGGAATTCGGGTTCTGTAGACCTTGTTGGCATAGGGGCCGCTGGACCAATTGGCTAAGCCAGAAGTCGCCTCGACCGTCAACTCGGTCCACTGTTGAAACGGAGCAAACCGGCAGTCCAGCTCGGGTGCCTGGCCCAAGGCCATGCTGAAGCGCTGTCGATAGACTTCGGCGCCCACCGGCACATCACGTCCGACGGTAATCGCCGAGACCTGCAATGGCATGTTGCCCACTGCGGCCTGGATACCGTTGTTATATGTACAGGTCACTGCCATGGCCGTATCGGCCATCGCCCAAAGTGCCGCCAGCGCTAGGCTGGGTTTGATCAAAGCGCCCATGTTCATAACGGTACCTTTTGCATGTTGTTGGGCGGCGTGCTGCCCGCGACCTGTTTGCCGGCGGCGCAAATAGCGTCCACCTGCTGCAATTGCTGGCCCTCGCCGGGGCCGGGAGGAATCATCAGGGCACACTGTTGATGGGTCTTGCTGCCCCAGTTGATCAACAACTGGCGAGTTTCTGGCTTGATCCGGGCATAGAGCAGACCGCCCTGCCCGACCATCCCCACCGAGGCGCCTTCGCCGTCGGTCACGCCTGCGCCAAATGGCAAGCTGCTGCCATCGTCCAGGCGCACATTGAGCAGCACCGCACGGCCCTGATTAGTGGTGTATTTAAGATGCACCACGGCACCGGCGCGTGGGGCGACTTGTTGGCTGGTCTCGTTGAGTTCGACATCCAGCGAACTGCCAATCGGGTCGATGGCCACCTCGTTCAGCTCATAAGGCCGTAGGTACGGCACCACGGCATTGCCGCGACTGTCGAGCGTGAGGCCGGGGTATCCCGAAACCTTGGCGCCCGCGGCACCCGGCGCACTGACCACCGCCATGGTTTCGCCGCGGTACGGCGTCATGGTCACACCCTCGGCGTGGGCCACCACGGTGCCGCTGGCGCCCATCGAGGCGCTGGTATAGCCATCGCCACGCCCCAGTGCCGCACTGAGCATGGCTCGCCCACCCGTGTACTGACCGTTAAGCGCGGCGCTCTTGCTGTGGTTGGCGCCGTCATGGCCGAAATTGGCGCTATAGCCATATTGACGGTCTTGGCCGGCGGTGCCGCTGATACCGGCCTGCTCACTGTAATTGCCTTGGGTATCGCGGCCCACCTGCGCGGTTATTTGCGGAGTGTTACCCGACGCACCGAAATCCAGGGGCATGCTCATGGTCAGCAAAAAGCTGTTCTCCATATCGCCCAGCCCCATGCGGCTGCGGTTGGCATTCACACTGAAGCTGACGCGGTTGAACTGCTTGCTGTAGCTGAACTGGTACTGCACATCACTGCCCGGCTGATTCCAGTAGTTTTGCGCGTAACCGCTGATAGAGACTTGCCCCCAAGCCCCAAGGTTCTGGTCGGCGGTCACCGAAAAACGACTGCGCGGGCGACCGAACATGCTCGAATCCCAGCCATTTTTCTCGGCATCCAGCAGTTGGATGGCGTTGCTGAAATCCAGGTAGTCCTGAGTGGAAAACCGATAGGCCGCCAGCGAGAAGTTACTGCCGGTACTGAGCACATTCTTGCTGTACGACACCCGCATGCTCTGGCCCTTGGCAGCGCCGCCGGCCAGGTCGGTCTGGGCGTGCGTGATGTCCACGGCCATCGCACCGATGGGTGTGCCGAACGCCAGGCCGGTGAGCACCGCCGTGTAGTCATCGCTCGATTGCAGGCCGGCAAAACCGGTGAAGGTATTGTTCAAGCCGTACTGCACAGTCCCTTGCAGCAGGCGCGCCTGATCGTCGACGAAGTTGTTGCGGGTTTCACCCGCGGTGAGGCTGAACCGCGAGGTGCCGGGGCGCAGCAACTGGCTGACCGAGGCGTAGGGCACGATAAAGTTCTGCTCAGTGCCGTCGGCTTCGGCCACGCTCACGCTGAGGTCGCCACCATAGCCGGTGGAGTACAGGTCATCGATCACAAACGCGCCGGGCGCCACGGTGGTTTCCAGCAAGATATTGCCGGCCTGGCGAATGGTTACCCTCGCATTGGTGCGGGCAATACCCCGGATGACCGGCGCATACCCGCGCATCGAATCGGGCAGCATGCGGTCGTCAGTGGACAGTTGCACACCACGGTAGGACAAGGTGTCGAAGATCTCACCGGTGGTGTTGGACTCGCCCACTGTCAGCTGGCTTTTCAGCGCGGTGATATCACGCTGGGCGTACGTGTCCAGAGCCTGATACCGGCTGCCCAAACGTGACTGCCAGCTCATGGACGCGTTGTGGCGCAGGCGCCAGTCCCCCAGATTCAGGCCCGCGTTGAGGCCCATGAACGCCGAATCGGAGTTGCCACTGCGGGTGCGGTTACGATTGGCGTTGAAGTTGTAGCTGAGCATGGCGGCCGTCACGCCACGGTCCCACAACTGCGGGCTGACGTAACCCCGCGCATTACGCTTGAGCGCCACCTGGGGAATGCTCAGGTCCAGCGCCTGGTTCTCTGGGGAGAAGTTCGCGGTAGCGCCAGGGATTACCTGCCACACTGCCGGGCACGCCTGACTGTCGAGCATCGTGCTGGCCTCGGGCGTAAGGCTGGCCATTTGCACACCCTGGCGCTCAAGCAAGCCACGGTTCATACACACCACCGGCTTGCTGCCGTCGGCCTGGGCGTCAATGCGAATATCCTGCCGGTTGTTCAGTTGCCCGTTGAGGATGATGTCGGCTCGGTATTGACCGGGCATCACCGGGTTGCCGGCCTGGTAGGCACTCAGGTCAAGATTGCGCGAGTCTTCGGGCAGGAAGGCGTCATTGAACTGCACTTCTTGCGCCAACGCGCCTTGCATGCTCCACACGCCTGGAGCAATGGTCAATGCCTTGAGGATCAGGGCAGTGAGCGGATTCAAGGCGAAGCGAGGCCGCGCCCGCAGAAAAAGCCTGGAGCAAGAAAAGGTCGACATAGATGACTCGCGGGTAAAAACGTCAGGAATGGATCAGGGCTGCAGCGTGTTGCGGGTCGGGACCAGCGCGCCGTAATCGTTGATGGCGCTGAATTCCACATGGGCCTGGCTCGACGGCCTGGCCTTGAGCGTGGGCAGCGCGAACTGCCGGGTTTCTCCAGGGCCGACCATGCCGTCCTCACTGCGATAGCGTTGGTTACCCGCCACCAGGTCCAACTCGATCAGCGAGACGTGGAACGCCGACGGGTTGTACGCCTTCAGCGCCAGGCCTTGGCCATCGCGTGCCGTAACCAATTGCCACTGCACCTGCTCAACCGCCTCATTGGGATTTCCAGGCAAGCCGACCGGGCGATAGAACAGCTTGATGCGCGAACGGAAAGCCATTTGCAGCGTATTAAGGTCTGCACCCGCCTCGGGTTTGGGCGGGATTTCGAGAACGTTGAGCCAGAACACCGACTCTTTGTCCTGCGCCAAAGGCGCGCCGGTAAAGAGCACTCGCAAGCTTTGGCCCTTGGTCGGGTCAATGCGCGCCACCGGGGGCGACAATAGGAACGGCGCCTTGGAGCTGGTGGGTGTCGATTCGACGCTGCCGGTGTCGATCCATGATTGGACCAGTGCGGGCAACGTGCCGTTATTGTTCAGTTTTACGGTGATTTCTTTCTGGTCCGCCGGATAGACCAGGCGCGTACCGGTAATCACCACTGCAGCGAATGCATGGGAACACATCAGTGTGGCCAGGCCGATCAGCAGCAGTGGTTTGAATGCACGTGTGCACGACATAGAGCAATCCCTTTACCGTCTGGATGCACGCCCTTCAATACCGAGCAGGGCGTGTGTCCAAAGCCTGCGACTTACTGATAATTGATGGAGTAAGTCACGGAGCCCACAACGGTGCCCGGCGTGGTAGCCGACTGGGCGTAGTACTGAACGGCGTACGGCAGCACAGCGGTCAGGGCAGTTGGGTCAACAGTTACGCGGCTGGTGGAGGTAACCTGAGACGTGTTGCCGGCCTTGATCGCGTTGCCATTGGTGGCATCCACCAACTGCAGTTGGACCTTGGTGGCTGAACCGCTGATGTTCTTCACATTACCGCTGGCCGGATCCACGCCACCGCCCGACTCAAAGAACGCCGCCGCGGTTTTGATCGCAGCAGAGCACTTGCTCAGTTCGATGTTGAAACCGGTCTGGCCAGCTACTTGCCCGGCGGAAGCCAAGGAAGCGGTGGAGATGGTTGGCAAGGTGACGGTGGTCGCGCCGGAAGCTGCTGCACCATTGACGGCCACTTGGCAGGTTTCGGCTTTCAGCTCACCGTTGAAATCAATTTTGCCGTCCGAAGCCATGGCAGCAGAAGAGACGGTGGCAGCGACCAGTACAGCGAGGGCGCGAGCTTTGTAATTCATGAGTAACTCCGAGAGCACGATAGACTTGATTAAGTTGTGAAGTTCCCTGGACGGGAAATACTTCTGCGTTGTTGCGAAATGAAGTGTAAGCAGCGCACTTAATTTTCAAAATAGGAGTGCTCTGAAAAACAAATAACCCGGGCAAATCACCTTATAAACAGGCGATTAAAATCAACAAACAAAGTCCCCCACCATAGTGGGCTGGCTTTAATAAGCCAACAGACAAAGCGTCTATAGGAGTGGTCCTAAAAGCGCGCCTGAACGGTATATTTAAATCCAGCTTATATAATGGGTCATCGTTATTCTGATCATCAGATGTTGACTGACCCACCGTTATCGCAGCCTAAGCATCTACACAACTTCGAGGTTAGGCTGGACCCGTGGCGGCCTGACAGCCGACGCTTATTTACCTGGCGCCCCGCGATCCAACTGTGGGAGCGGGCTTGCTCGCGAAGGCGACCTGACAGTCAACACAGTTGGATTGGGTACATATCCGTTCCTGCGGTAACGGCCACCTAGGGTTCCGCCCTGACGGCGGCTCACTTTTGAAAAGCGCAAAAGTAAGCAAAACGCTCTTGCCCCACCACTCGGCACCTCGCTTAGGCTCGGTGTGCCCGTAATCCGCCAGTGATTTGGGGGGCGCTTGAGATCAAGATCAAGGGCAGATCAAGAGCAAGAGCTACTCGCTTCGCATCGTGGTTACCGTCGATCGCTACAGAGTTGTGTAGATAGCTATGGCTATCGCAGGCAAGCCCCACCTGTGAAGCGGTGTTCAAACTGAACGACCGGGTACAACAGCGAGGCTATGCTAGCGCAGGCCTTTGCCCAGCAGCACGCTAAGGCGTTCGGCAATCTGCTGCGCGGGCCAGTCACGCTCATCGCGCAATAACCGTTCCAGGCTGTCGACAGTGCCCACCAAGTCGTCGCGCTCCAGCCCCAGCACCGCCCCGTGCAGACGCTGAACTGCCTGCAACGCTTGGCTTCGCTCGCGCAAGGCCAGTGCCTCGATCAAGTCGTTGAAGGCCGTGCGCAGGATATGCGACTCCTCCTCTGGCTCTTCCTTGGGCATTGCCGGCAGCGGACCTTGCGGCATGTCACACCAAAGCTCGATCATCTGCTGCAACTTGGCTGGTGTAACCGGCTTGACCAGCACCCCGTCGAGCCCCGCATCAAAACAACGCTCAAGGTGCTCGTTATCGCTGAAGCCCGCGACAGCTACAAGCGGACAATGGGCACGCTGCAACACCTGCTCCAACTCACGAAAGGCGCCCGCCAGCGGCTCGATTTCACTGTTTGGCAAGTCGCAATCGATCAATACCATATCGACCCGTCGCACATTGAATAGCGTCAACCCTTGGGCGCCATCAACCGCCAGCAACACCCTACAACCCAGCGCTTGCAGGTGTGCAGGCAGTGTCTGTTGGCCGGTCACAGGCGCCTGCACCACCAACACGTGTACACCGTTACCCTCCACTTGGGCCTGCGCCGCTTCAGCCTGGGGTATATCCAGGGTCTTGGCCCACTCGACAGACAGTTTGACTTCAACCTCAGTACCCACGCCTTGGGTGCTGTTGAGGGTCAGCTCACCCGACATCAGCCTCACGAGGCGACGGCAAATCACCAGGCCAAGCCCGCTACCACCGGTACGTTTGTAAGAGTGCTTGGCCCGTGCATAGGGCCGAAACAGGCTGGCCTGCGCCTGCTGTGACAAGCCAATGCCGCTGTCGATGATGCGGATCAGCACGTGCGGCACAGGAACCTCTGGCCATTCAACCACCTTGAGCTGCACCTCCACCCCGCCTACCTCAGTGAACTTGACCGCATTGGAGATCAGGTTGCGCAGCACCTGACTCAAGCGCATGCCCTCCAGCATCAAGGGGCCGCTGGGGCGTTCACCACTCAATGTCAGCAACAGGCCTTTTTCTTCGGCGCCGGCGCGATACTCCTCCACCACCTGCTGGACTAAGGCCCAGAGGTCCACAGGCTCCAGGGTCAGGGTCAGTTGCCCGGCCTCCATCCTGGAAATGTCCAGCACGTCATCCACCAGCCGCAGCAAGGTATTGGCGCCGCTGTTGGCCAATTGAGTGAAGTGGCGCTGCTGTTCGTCCAGCGGTGTGTGCTCCAACAACTCGATAGCCGCCAGCACCGCGTTCATCGGCGAACGCACTTCATGGCTGACCACCGCCAAAAACATCGCCTTTTCCCGCTCGCTCTGCACGGCCTGGCGGCGCTGACGACGGCTTTGCCAGGCGAACGCGATCAACAGCAGCACCACCGACAGCAACAGCCACAACTCACCCTGGAAATGCTCGGCGATGTCCTTGATCGTCGGAATGTCCAGGTTCATGTCATCGAACCAGGCGTCATAGATCGCTTTGCGCTCATCGTTGCTGATGGACCCCAGCACTTTTTCCAGGATCGACAACAGGATCGCGTCGCTGTCACGCACCGCCATGCTCACGCCGGTGTGCAATTGCGGCACCACCCCGGATACTTGCAACACCCCCTGATACTGCCGGGAAAGATAGGGGATCAGTAACCATTCAGAGGCGATGGCGGCATCCGCCCGACCGTCCTTGACCATCGCCATGATGTCGACAGCGTTCTGGCCGGAGATCACCGTTATGCCGGGGACTTTCTGCTGCAAAAACGCCTGATACCCCTCGCGCCCCAACATCACCAGGCGTTTGCCGGCAAGTTGTTCCAGGTCCACGAATGGCTGTTGGCCAAAGCGGCTGACGAGGATGGTGGAACTGGTGTTGTAGGGCGTCGTATAGCGCATGCCCAGGTCCTTGACCGGATCGTCGTCGCGGCGCCGGGTTGGCAAGATATCCACCTCGCCGCTGATCAGCATGTCCTTGCGGGCGCTACGATTGCCGGTGACCACCGACTGAAAATGCAGGCCGGTACGCGCCGCAATCAAACCCAGGTACTTGGCCGATAGCCCACGCAACTGGCCGTCGCTGATGTACTCGAAGGGCAGCAGGTTGTCGAACACACCGACACGCAGCACGGGGTTGGCGGCGATCCAGTCACGCTCTTGCTGGGTCAAGGTCATCGACGGCGGGTCGGCCTGCGCATCGGCCAGGCCCGCGCTTGCCAGCAGCAACCACCCCAGCAGCAGGCGCAACCGTGCAACCCTCATGGTTGCGTCATCGGCGGCGGCGCGACCATGGCCAGCATGTCCAGCGGGGTCTCCTCGCTCACGGCACGCCAGTGCTGAACCAACGCCTGAAGCGTGTGCACGTAAACCGGGTTGCGCCAGCCCTCCTCTGCCCGCAACAGGTTCTCCAGGTGCGCGGCCGCCTGGGCCAGGGCCGGCCATTCGATGATCAGTGCCGCGCCGTGTAACCGATGGGCAACATGGATGGCCGAAGGGCGATCACAGAGCGCCATCGCCCTGAGCAGGCTGCCCAGGTCGGCCGCCATCTCACGGTTGATCGCGGCCTGATCAAGTCTCGGGGCCATTAAGCTGGCGCGCGGTGCCGCCAACGTGACGCCGCACCACTGCTCAATCACGTCACTCAACTGCCCCAAGCGTATGGGCTTGCTCAACGCCCCATCCATGCCCGCCGCCAGGCAGCGTTGAAGGTGCTGCTCACCGGTCAAGGCGGAAATGGCAATGATCGGGCAGCGCGCTCGCCCCCATTGCTGTTCGAGCGCCCGCAGTTCGCAGACCAGGCTGTAGCCGTCCTGATCCGGCAAGTCGCAGTCCATCAATACCAACGCGTAAGCGCGCTCAGCGAACCGCACGCGGGCCTGGGCCGCATCGGCGGCAATCACTGGCACACAACCAAACCCGCTGATTTGCGCCCGCAGCACTTCCTGGTTGGCCAGGGTGTCTTCCACCACCAGCAGCTGCAAACCACCGGTGACATGCAAAGGCATTGGGGCTGGGGCTCGCGTCGGTTCAGCGGCCTCAGGGGCAAGGGTTGCGGGCAAGTACAGGTTGATACACGTTCCCACTCCCGGCTCGCTGCGCAGGGTCAGCGAGCCTTGCATCAAATCGACCAATTGCCGACATATCATCAGCCCCAGGCCGCTGCCTCCCGCACGCTTATAGGACTGACTCGCCTGGGCATAAGGCCGGAACAAAGAGGCCTGCACCGCTTCGCCCATACCGATGCCGGTGTCGCGGACTTCAACCTGCAACTGATGCTTACCGTCCAGCAAGTCTTCCAGGCGCAGGGTGATGTCCACAGCGCCGGTATCGGTGAACTTGATGGCGTTGGACAACAGGTTATGAAACACCTGCGTCAGCCGCGAACGATCAAGCCACAACGACGGCAGGGCTGTCTGCACGCTCACATTCAGACTCAAGTGTTTTTCCCCCGCACGCAGGCGATGCAAGCCCACTACGCCATGCACCAGCGCGATGACATCCGTCGCCTCAAGTGTCAGGCGTAACGCCTTGGCCCCTGAATCCGGCCGGTGCAGCACATCATCGAGCAAGCGCACCAGCATATTGGCGCCGCTGTTGGCCAAGTGCGCGAAGTGGCGCTGCTGGTCATTGAGCCGGGTGTGCCACAGCAGCTCCATGGCCGCCAGCACGGCGTTCATTGGCGAGCGTATTTCGTGACCCATCACCGCCAGGAACATGGTTTTTTCCTGCTCGTTCCGCTCGGCCTGCCGCTGCTGGCGGTAACCGCGATAGACCAGCACACACAAGCCAATCAACGCCAACATGCCCAGGATCAAAAGATGCAAGTAATGGCTGGCGATGTCCCACAGGGTCGGCGCATCTACCTCCAGGTCCCGGTACCAATGCTCGTACATCGCATTCTGTTGTGAGGGGCTGATCGAGCCTAGGGCTTTGCCAATGATCGAGGCCAGCATGGCGTTATCGGTGCGCACCGCCATGTTCACATCCAACATGCTGCTGCCCACCACGCCAGAAATTTCCAGCACGCCCTGAAACTGTCGATACAAATAGGGCATCAAGAAGGCTTCGGAGGCCACGACTGCATCGGCACCACCGTCCCGGAGGGTGTTCAGCATGGCCAAGGCCTGGGGGCTTTTGATCAGAGTGGCTCGGGGTGCCCTTTTTCTGAGCAACTGCTCGTAATACTCCACATCGGGGATCACGACCGTTTTATCTTGTAGCTGGTCAAGGTCAAAAATATCGGCGTCGTCGACACGGGTCACGATGATCGGCACGGTAGTGTCGTAGACCAGCGCGGTAAGATCCTCGATAGGCGGCTCGTCACGAAAGCGAAAGTGCGAAGACAGCAGGTCTACCTGGCCATCCAACAGCATGCGCTCACGTGCAGCCCGGGTCTTGACCGGCACATAGGTGAATTCAAGCCCCGTGGCATCGCGCACATATTGCAGGTACTGCACCGGCCGCCCCTGCAGCACGCCATTACTCATGTACTCGAAGGGGACCAGGTTTTCCATCACCCCCACTCGAAGGACCGGATGCTGCGCTATCCACAGCCGCTCCTGCTCCGTCAGCTCAACCGGCGCCGCACAGGCAAGCGCGGCATCCAGCATCAGCAACATGAATAAGAGGGCACCCGGTCGCCATCGCCTCATGGTGAGCCGATGATTTTATTGAGCTTGAACAGTTCATTGTTCGAGGTGACCCCCAATTTGCGAAACGCTGAGGTTTTCTGGGTGCTGATGGTCTTGATGCTGCGATTGAATTTTTCTGCGATTTCACTCACGGTCATGCCCGCCAGATAGCAGCGGATCACCTCCTGCTCACGGCTGGTCAGCTCGGCCTGGACCAGGGCATCCGAGGCTTCGCTGGGGTCTTTGCGCGTCTCGCTGGTGACGGTTTCCGCCAGGCGATACGTCATGTCTGTGCTCAGGTACACCGCGCCGGAGACCACCTTGCGAATGGCCTTGACCACTTGCGTCATGTCCTCGCCCTTGCCAACAAAGCCACGGGCACCGACCCGCATGGCCAGGGCCACGGTAGCCGGGTCATGATGGGCGGACAACACCAAGATCTGGCAACTGGGAAACTTGACCCGCAAGGCGCGGATCAGCGATACGCCATCCATCTCGTCGGGGCTCAGGGAGAAATCCAGCAGCAGCAGGTCAGCCGGAGCGCTGACCAGGCCGGCGAGCAAGTCGCGGCTTTTTTCATAAATGCCAACCACGTCAAAGTTGGCCTCGGCCGCCAAGGTGTTGGCGAGCCCATGCCGAACAACAGCGTGGTCGTCCAATAGAGCAATGCGTACAGGTTTCATCGTATTCGAACCCACTTGGCCCCGCTTAGGTGGCGCGGTCAAACAACAGGGACAGCTATTACGGCACTTCAAGGAGTATATGCAACAACCGCCAAAGGGCACGCCCGCCTACCGCTGTTTTTGCGCGCGTCGGCGTGGCCTGGGTTTAGCGCTAAACACTCTCGATGATGTGCTTGATCCGAAACAGCTCGTTGTTGGACATCACGCCCAACTTGCGAAAAGCCGAGGCCTTTTGCGAACTGATGGTCTTGATACTGCGGCTGAATTTTTCAGCAATTTCGGTGATGGTCATGCCCGACAGGTAACAGCGGATCACCTCTTGCTCCCGCGCAGACAAGCTGACAAAACGCATCGCGTCATCGCGTGATTGCTCCTCACCGTCATAGTTGACCGCCGTGGCTTCGGCCACCCGATAGGCCATGTCAGCACTCAGGTAGACAGCGCCCGAGGCCACCAGCCGCACTGCGCTGATCAATTGGCTCATGTCTTCACCCTTGCCGATAAACCCACGGGCACCGACGCGCAGGGCAAGAATCACCGTGGCCGCGTCATGGTGAGTGGAAAACACCAGGATTCGGCAGCCCGGGTACTTTACCCGCAGAGCACGGATCAGCAGGATGCCATCCAGCTCATGAGGGCCGAGCACAAAATCGAGCAACAACACCTCGGCCGGGTGTGTCAGCAGGCCGGCCATCAACTCACGACTGCGAGCGTAGACCCCCACCACTTCAAAATCAGGTTCCTGTACCAACCGATTGACCAAACCATGCCGCACGATTGCATGATCATCCAGCAAAGCAATTTGTAGGCGTTTCATAAATGACGGAACACTCTGTATAGCGTGCAAAAAAATGGACAACAGCGCTGCCTCACTCTGAATAAGTTAAGGTCCTCTCAGACTCATCCATTTCATCAATTACATCCGTGCAACTGAACATCACACGCCACACGCTCACTCCCTATAACTTAACGCGCACAGGCTCACCATCGCAGTTAAAAAATGCGCCAATTCTTCACAATAACAACAGTATAAAACTTAATAGATCTGCGAAAAACTTAATATAAGAAAACTCCTAAAAACCAAGAGCTGACCTACACACATCAAGTTCCAATACTTACTTGCCCGCCAAACTTTACAGCCTCAGCCGTTCTTTTCCCGCTCAATCACAAAGTTCAAGAAGGCGTCTATTTCCATCGGGCGCGCCAGCGCATAGCCCTGCCCTACCCGGCAACCCAGGCGGTGCAGCAGGGGGATCGTGGACTCGTCCTCGATCCCCTCCGCCACCAGGCTCAGGTTGAGCAGGCCCGCCCAGTTGACGATGCCGGCGATCACCTTGCGTGACGAGGCGTGTTGCTCGACACCGCGCACAAACGAGCCGTCGATTTTCATTTCATCAAACGACAGGTTCGCCAACAGCTTGAAAGTGGCTGCGCCGCTGCCGAAGTCATCCAGCGAAACCTGAAAACCCTTGGCGCGAATAGTCGTCAATGACGCCGAAAGATGCAGCTCATCCGGCTCCTGCACATCTTCGGTCAGTTCGACTTTCAGCAAGCGGCTCGGCAGATCTGCCTGGCGCATGCGCAAGGCCAGGCGCTCGGCAAAATTGGGGGTGCACAGGGTCTTGGCCGACGCATTCACCGCGATAGGGATCGTAATGTTTTCGCGCTTTAACGCCAGCATCACGCGCAGAGTCCACATCTCCACCAGGCTGAACAGCAACAGGTCCAGGCCGAGACGGTTGACCAGCGGCATCAACACCGCAGGCGGAATTTCACCAAAGCGCGGATGCTTCCAGCGCACCAACGCCTCAGCGCCGACAATGCGCCGGCTCAGCAACTCGAACTGTGGCTGAAAGACAAAGCGCAATCCCTCGCCGGTGGTCAGGGCGTTGATGACTTCATCCTCAGCCAGCGACTCAAACGTCATGGCCTGCAGCTTGGGGTCCGGTTGAGCGAGGGTCAGCAGCACCGTGCGCAAGGCATCGCCCAGCTCCAGCGGGCCACCGTCACGCAAGATCTGCACGCTGATTCCCGCCGACTGCGCCAGGCGCGAATGGGATTCCAGTGCGCTGACGGCTACGCCGCCCATGTGCTTGACCCACAATTGCTTAGCGGGCGCTTCGCACGCCGGTGTAACTGTTGCTTCGATCAAATTTTCCTGCACATTCAGGGTGGTTTCGCCGGTCCAGAAAATACTCGGAAACTGCATTAACGTACCCGCGTCATGCAGTGCTTTGAGCACACTTGGCAACATCAGGCCATCGCCACACTCGGAGCGGATTTCGCACACGATGATGTCCACGCGGTGCGCGCTTAACCACGCCTGCAGCGCCTCCAGCGAGGCGACCGTGGCCAGCGGCGTGACCCCCATGCCACCCAACGCAGAGGCGAGGCGCAAGACACACGCAGGGTCGGTTGCCAACGTGATCACGCGCAGGGCGCTGAACTCGTTAGGCACGGCGGCATTTAAGATCATGACAAAGAATTTCCCGAGATTGTTTCAGCGAAAAAGCTTATCAGTGCCTAAAAGGAAGCAAATAGGAATGGGACTAAAAGCATAAAACTGAGGCGGTGGCGGGTCCCGCGAAAAGCGTGCAATAGCTCATATCAGGATTAATTGGATTCCAGCAACGGTCTGCCCGAGCGCTGTTTTATTTGCACATCCACCCGGTTCATGACGCGCGCCAGAATCGATCGGTCCGGAACACCGGAGGCAATAAAGCCGCAGCGTTGCGCCGTGACTGGATTATCGGGAAACGCTTGCAGGGTCACGCCCTGATAAATCAATGAATGCCTGACACACGCGTACTCCTCAAGCATTTGCTTAAACTGTGCGCCCGCCGCGTGCACGGTTTCTTCATTGATCACCAACAGATCGAATACATCTCTTGCGTTATCCAATAGCGTAATCAACACCTTCAGGGAATCGACAGGCACAACGCGGTGGTATCCCAAATGTCCAAGGTCCTTTTCAATACTCATTCGCCGGGTGGCATCGCTATCTACCAACGCGATCCGCAAACGTGGATTGGACATAAAAGCCCTCCTGATTGACATCAAATATTGCTGCGCGAGTTCAACTGGGTCGCCAGCCAGGCCAACGCGCGCGCAGCGTTCATGGGACGAGCACAGAGATAGCCCTGGGCCTCGTTGCATCCCAGCTTCAGTAATCCCTGGCGCTGGTTTTCGTTCTCGACGCCCTCCACCACCACTCGCATGCCCAGTGCCTCGCCCAGTGCCAATGTGCTACTGACCACGGCACGGTTGCGCGCACTGCTTTGAAGGTCGCGGGTAAATGCGGCGTCCAGTTTGATTTCGGTAAACGGCAACTGGCACAGGCGCTCCAGCGAGGAATAGCCGGTGCCGAAGTCATCAATCGACAGGCCGGCACCCATCATGCGCAGTCGTATCAGGGTGTCGAGCACGGCGGGAGAAACTTCCAGCAGGCCGCATTCAGTGATTTCAAACGTCAGACGACACGCAGCAATGGCGTGGGATTGGAGTGAGTCGCAAAGACGCGGCAGTAATAAGCCATGACCGAGCTGGTCGGACTCCAGGTTAAACGCCAGCGATAGGAACTGCTCCTGCTCTGCCGACTGCTGCAAGAACTCAAGGCCTTGTTGCAACAGCGCGAAGAACAGTTCATCCAGCGCGCCCACTTGAGCGAGCAGCGGCAAAAAATCTGCCGGATACAACAGGCCGTACTGTGGATGTTGCCAACGCGCCAGCACTTCAAAACCGCGCACCTGCCCCGTGCTCAAATTGAACTTGGGCTGGAAAAACGCCTTGAACTCATGCCTTGAAAAACCCCCAGCCACGCAAGCCTTGCTCAAGAACCCAGACCGGCTGCTTCGGCGCGCCTGCTTTGTCGGCGCGCCAATCCTTTCCAGGTAGCGGCTGAGCATAGGCGCAATGGCGCTTGCTGGCACCGGGAAGTCCACATAACCCAATACACTGATGCCCAACAGGCCTGCCATGCGATCAATTGCATCGTGCAGGTCCGTGCCATGGGCGCTGAACATAATGAGCGCTTTAGCCAAGTGGCCACGGCCGAGCACTTCGATGGCCCTCAAGCCGTGTGCACCCTCGTCCTTCAAGTTGCACAAGGCGATATCGACAGGCCCGGTACGCTCGAGCAACTCAACGGCCGCCGCGACATCGGCAACGGCGGCCACCTCTTCACACCCGACCTCTCGGAACACCTGGGTGGCAACAAGCCGCTTGAACGGGTGCTCTTCGATGACCAGAACACGAATAGGTAGGAAGGACATGGCAGAGCACACATAAATGGGGATGTGCGAATTATCGGCAGACCTTCAGCCGGCGTATTTAGGAACGCTCCTAGAAAGGGCCAGAAATCTGTACGGCATTATCGAAAGCTAAAGCAATGCGAGCTCATCGGGACAAGGTAAAACACCGGCCTCCAAGCAGCCATTACCTTGCCAGTATTTACGCCAACTGATTCTGAGCTAGCCTTAACGCGCTGAGTCCTTTATGCGGTGAACTCATGGATACGTTAACGAAAGCCGAAATCGAAATGGCCCTGTCCGCTCGTCTTCCCAAGTGCGCGGTCAAGTGCGCGCTCAACCCGGACGGCAGCCTTTCAGTCACTGTAACGGCGCACGGTATGGACCAATTCACCATCGCCAACATCAACCGCGCCCACTACCACGGTGTTTCGGGGATCAACCGGCTTGTGCGGGAAATACGTGAAGAAATGGTCATCGCCAGGCAGTCTTTCTGGCTGTCATCGGTGGGGTAACAGATATGCCAGACGCTACTGACGCAACGCTGCAACCGGTCAACATTGAATACCTGCAAGACACGCTGTTCGGTGTGAACACGCTCGCCAGCGAGTGCATGGCGCAGCTTGTGCGCGCTGCGCCCGGTGTGCAATTGCAACTTGCGCCACCATGGCCCGCGCAATTGCTGAAGGCCCACAGGATTAGCTTTGAATGGAACGGTCAGGCCTATCGTGGCGTGGTGCAGGCGGCTGAATCCTTGACCAACGGCGACTTGCTGCTGGACATCGAACCGCAGCCGTAAACGCGCGCACTTGGCAGCATTAGGCGCGTTCACCCGCCAACGCCCGCTGGTGAAAATGCGGCAGCCATTTCAACGCGTGAAGAGACGCGGCCAACTGCACCTGCTCACGAGAGCCCATAAAGCGTTCCTTGCGACTGAACACACTCAGAGCCCCGCCGTTTCGATAAGCCCAGGCAAAACAGACAGTGCCTGGGGGAATGCCGTCCATCCCATCCGGCCCCAGCAGGCCAGTGGTGGCGACCGCCACATCGGCGGGGCTGTCGCGCAGCGCGCCGTGAGCCATTTCCTGGGCGACCTCACAACTGGTGAGGTTGAACGTTTCGATGGTGTAAGGGCGTACGTTTAACAGCCGCTGTTTCGCTTCTGGCGAATACACCACGTACCCGCTTTCGATCCACGAACCGCTGCCGTCGACCTGCGAAAGCAAGGTGACGATCTTACCTGCGGTACACGACTCCGCCGTCGTGATGACCAACTGATGGTGCTTGAGGTATTCAACGATAGAAGCAGCGACCGACATGCTGAACGCTCCTGTGCAGAGGGGTGTTGCTGATTGATTTTTGTCAAAAAAAATCGATTTGTAAAAAAGAATTTCGAAAATCTGCTGGGGTCTACAGAGGAACATCCCCCAGGAGACAGCACCATGAAGTTCGCGAAATTCTGCCAAAAACTCTCCAACCAGGCGGGCAGCTCAAAAACCTTTCTGACGGCCGTCAGCTTGATTGCTGTTTGGGCGCTCACCGGGCCTTATTTTCAATACAACGACACCTGGCAGTTAATCATCAACACCTCCACCACCATCATCACCTTCCTGATGGTGTTCCTGATCCAGAATACCCAGAATCGCGACAACGATATTCTTCATCTGAAACTGGACGAGCTGATTCGTGCCACCAAAGAAGCCCACAATGCGGCGTTAAGCTTGGATAAGCTCGGGTCGCGAGAGCTGCAGAAATTGCGCGAACAATACAGCAAGTTGGGGCAGCCTAACGCGGTTGATGACAACGAGCGGGAGGCAGATTCTTCCGGTTCTTCTAGCGGCCCAATCTGAGCTCTACGCGGGGCTGCGTGCCTTGCCCCCTGGCACAACGCTGTAGCGATCAACGGTAACCACGATGCGAAGCGAGCCGCTCTTGATCTTGATCTGCTTGTGATCTTGATCTCAGGCGCCCCGTTAAACCACGCTGGCCGAACGCAGGCTTGAATTCGTGGGTAACCCGGCAGGACGCCGGGTTAGCCGCCCCGCGCCATGGATGGCGCGTGGCGGCGGCCCACGGATTCAAGCCTGTGTTCGGGCACACCGAGCCTAGGCGAGGTGCCGAGTGGTGGGGCAAGAGCGTTTTGCTTACTTTTGCGCTTCTCAAAAGTGAGCCGCCGTCAGGGCGGAACCCTAAGTGGCCGTTGCCGCAGAAACGGATATGTACCCAATCCAACTGTGTGGCCTGCCAGGCCGCCTTCGCGAGCAAGCCCGCTCCCACAATTTGATCGTGGGGCATCAGGTAGATAGGGGCCGGCTGGGAGGCCGTCATCGCAGGCAAGCCAGCTCCCACAGTTTGATCGCGGGGCATCAGATAGATAGGGGCCGGCTGGGAGGCCGTCATCGCAGGCAAGCCAGCTCCCACAGTTTGATCGTGGGGCATCAGGTAGATAGGGGCCGGCTGGGAGGCCGTCATCGCAGGCAAGCCAGCTCCCACAGTTTGATCGCGGGGCATCAGATAGATAGGGGCCGGCTGGGAGGCCGTCATCGCAGGCAAGCCAGCACACAGTTTGATCGCGGGGCATCAGGTAGATAGGGGCCGGCTGGGAGGCCGTCATCGCAGGCAAGCCAGCACACAGTTTGATCGCGGGGCATCAGGTAGATAGGGGCCGGCTGGGAGGCCGTCATCGCAGGCAAGCCAGCTCCCACAGATTGATCGCGGGGCGTCAGATAGATAGGGGCCGGCTGTGAGGCCGTCATCGCAGGCAAGCCAGCTCCCACATGCGTGAGTGTTCAACTCAAAGCATTTTGAACGCCCCGTACGCTCATCTTTCCAACGAGAACAGGATCAACCCTGACGCAGATCCTCGAACGTGACCACACCGGCAACAGGAGGCAGCCGACCATGACTGACACCCCAACCCACCGAGTGACAAAATCCCTATCCGCCGCAGTGACACTGGCCCTGCTCAGCGCCTGCGCTGGCAACAACTCACCCTCGAATGTCGAGGCCCCCGGAAAACCCACAACACCCTCGACCCGAACACTGGAAGCCGGCGCCGCCCTGCTTCAATCTCGCCCACCGATTGACGCACTGAACGCTTACCTGGACGGCTTTCACTTCTACAACGGCCATCCCGATGTACAAATGGAAGCCCATCACTACTGTGCAATCCTCAACGAGGAGGTCATCCAGTGCGTGATCTACGACGGCAACCGCAAGGATGCCAAGTTGATGGGCGTGGAGTACATCATCAGCGAGGCGCAATTCAACACGCTGCCCGCGCCTGAACAGGCGCTGTGGCATAGCCATGTGCATGAAGTGAAGTCAGGGCAACTGGTGGCTCCGGGAATCCCCGAGGTGGCGGAGCATGCACTGATGGAGAAGCTGGTGCACACCTACGGCAAGACCTGGCACACCTGGCATACCGATCTGGATAAACGCCTGCCCTTGGGCGTCCCGCAATTGATGATGGGGTTCACCGCTGACGGCCAGGCCGACCCGCGTATGGTCGCCGAGCGAGATAAACGCCTGGGCATCGACAGTACCGAAAAGAAAAAGTCTCGCGCCGATATCCCCGCGCCGCCCATCGCACCCGGTGCAGACGCGTGGCGCCAGGGCACGGTTATCCAGATCGCCGACCCAACCCAAAAGGCCCACCGGCACTGACGCCGCCATTCAGTCATTTGGATTGAACGATCATTTGCGGGCCCTTCTCTACCCAAGACCAGCCAAAGGAGGATGTCATGATGATTGATACCGCAACCGGAATGAGGCCTGGCGAGCGATACGCCGTGGAAAACCTGGAGCGCACCCCGAACTTCAGCGGGTTTTTCCTAGACGGAAAGTACTACCTGGGCCCTGAACTGATGACGGCAGTCGGATGGCTTGAGGGCCAGACGTTTATCTATGATGAGCTCGACGCCACAGGCGAACCGGTGTTTCCCGACCGTGTCGCCGGCACTATCGAAAACCTGACCCTGATACTGACTGACGGTACCCATCTGCAACTGCACCCGGTGCCCGTCCACGTGCCCGAGGATTCGCCTGGCGTCGTGCAGGCCAAAGGGAAACTGCACGGCAAAACCGTGGTGATCACCGGCGCCTCCAGTGGCATTGGCCGCGCGGCGGCTCACGCCTTTGCCGAGCAAAGTACCCGCTTGGTATTGGCGGCCCGGGATGAAAAAGCCCTGGAAGAGGTGGTCGAGGAATGCGCTGCGCGCGGCGCCGAGGCCGTCGCCGTTAAAACCGATGTGACCCAGGGCGACCAGATGCGCGCATTGGCCGAACAGGCAGCGGCCTTCGGCAATGGCCGCATCGATATCTGGATCAATAACGCTGGTGTTGGCGCGGTCGGCAGTTTCGAGAACACGCCCCTGGAAGCCCACGAACAAGTGCTGCAAACCGACCTGCTCGGGTACCTGCGCGGCGCCCACGTGGTGTGGCCCTATTTCAAAGCCCAGCACCGCGGCATTCTGATCAACACCTTGTCGCTGGGCAGTTGGGTAGCCCAGCCCTATGCCGTCGCCTACTCGGCCAGTAAATACGGCCTGCGCGGCCTGACTGAAGCCCTGCGTGGCGAGCTGACTGATTACCCGGATATTCATGTGTGCGACATCTACCCCGCCGTGATGGACACACCGGGCTTTCGCGATGGCGGCAATTTTACCGGCCACGAGTTGACGCCACCGCCACCGGTGTATGACCCACATAAAGTCGCGCAAGCGATGGTGGCCTGTGCCCTGCAACCCAGGGACAGCACCACGGTAGGCAGCGCTGCCACCGTGGCCCGCGTCGCGCATTTTTTGCTGCCTGGCTTTGCCCGGTTATCCGGCTGGCTCACCCGCCTCGGCCTCGAGCGCAGCCAGCGCACCGCGACGTCGGCAGGCAATCTCTACACCCCGGCAAGTGGCGAACGTCGTGTCGAAGGCGGCTGGCGGCAAACCCGCCGTACGCCTTATGGGATGGTTGCAATAGGCGCAGCGCTGCTAGTGGGCGGTGTTGTCGTTGCGCGCAAATATTCGGCTCGTCACAAATGAACACGGGGGCGACTGCCCCCTTTACATGAGGTAACCCAGCATGTCTTACGATTACAAAGGTACTGCTAGTGTCATCACTGCCTCGCGCCATCTTGGAACACCCTCAGATGAACGCCTTAACGAATCAAAAAGCATCCAAATGACCAGCAGCGGTAAACCGACCATCGCGCGCTTGGACTTTGACACGCCATTGGATTGGCCCGGCAATCCCAACTTTATTACCGTGAATTTGCCTGACGGTTCCTCTGTCAGCGGGGTTATCGCCGAGCTCAAACGCCCGGCAGATGGGCCTGGATGGGTCACCTTTACGGTAGATGACTAGGCCTCATCCACGCCCTGCCCCCAGTCATCGAATTGTCGGACAACTTATTTGAATTATTTTTGACGTCAAATATCTGTACTTCATGAGTATCAAGGAGGCCTCATGAAACACAACGACCTATTCACTATCGAGTACCAACTGCACGGCGAGCCCAAGTCTTTCATCGTGCGCGCGCCGCGCATGGACAATGCCGAGGCTTGGCATTGGGCCAGTTGTGACGCTGGTGTGGCGGTGATCCCCAAATTTGGGCAACACACCTTCAAGCGTGTGTCCAAACCGATGGCGGAGAAATACGGCATTACCCAGGTGCGCTGGAGTGGCGCGGCACAGATTCAATGGGCGGAGGGCCTCAGAGGATGAACAGCCAGACTCTTGGTTACACAACGACAAACAGGCGGGACGATGAGGTCGCGCGAAACGCCGAGATGTTTTTTGAAGCGGATCGATTGGATGCCTTGGCATACGAGATTATCGAGTCCTACAGCGGCGATGCGCAGACGTGGGCGCGCTTTACCGAGGCGAAGAAACGTGCGGATGCGCAGCGTACGGTGGCTTATCGGGAGTGGATGCGGATTCATCGTTCCAAGCGAAAATAACGTCAGTGGGCACGCATGACCTGACACTCCACGATCCAAATGTGGGAGCTGGCTTGCCTGCGATGGCGGCCTAACAGTCAACACAGTTGGATTGTGTGCTTATCCATTGCTGCGGTAACGGCTACTTAGGGTTCCGCCCTGACGGCGGGTCACTTTCGAAAAGCGCGAAAGTAACCAAAGCGCTCTTGCCCCACCACTCGGCACCTCGCTTAGGCTCGGTGTGCCCGTAATCCGCCAGTGATTTGGGGGGCCGCCGCCACGCGCCATCCATGGCGCGGGGCGGCTAAACCGGCATCCCTGCCGGTTTACCCCCCAAATCCCTGTCGAATTCCGGCCAGCGTGGTTTGATGGGGCGCCTAAGATCAAGAGCAGATCAAGAGCAAGAGCGGCTCGCTTCGCATCGTGGTTACCGTTGGGTGCTGCTACAAGCTAAAAAATTGTGTCGATACCTATGCTGCGATAGCGGCCTGACAGCCGCTCAGGATGTCAGGCCCGGCGAATACCCCTCGCGTTCACGCCCCTGACTCGGGATCTTTCGATGGCCCTCCAGGGGCGACACCGCCTTGCTCATTCCCGTGTTGTCCGCCTGCGGGAGCCTGGGATTTATCGTTTCGCTTCGCTGCCGGCGGGCGCACCTTGCGCTCAGAATGGTTCGGTTCGTGGTGCTTCGAGGCTTCGCTCATATCCCCCTCCTTCCTCACTGATCAAAGTATCGGCTTACCACCCGTCACACCGTAGCGTTCGCCGGAGATATAGCTGCCTTCATCCGACGCCAGCAGCACATAGATCGGCGCCACTTCCACCGGCTGGCCGGGGCGTCCCAGTGGGGTGTTGCCGCCAAAGTTTTTCACCATGTCCGGCGTCATCGTCGAGACGATCAACGGTGTCCAGATGGGCCCCGGTGCCACGCTGTTGACGCGAATCCCGCGCTCGCCGAGCATCTGCGCCAGGCCGGCGGTGAAGTTGGCAATCGCGCCTTTGGTGGCCGCATAGGGCAACAGGCTAGGGTTGGGCATGTCGGAGTTGACCGAGCTGGTATTGATGATCGAACTGCCCTCGCCCATGTGCGGCAGCGCGGCCTTGCAGATGCGGAACATCGCGGTGATGTTGACGTTAAAGGTTTTCACCCAGTCCTCGTCGGGGATGTCTTCCAGCGATTGATAGGTCATCTGGAACGCTGCGTTGTTGACCAGCACATCGATGCGGCCGAACTTCTCCACGGTGTCGTTGACGATTGCCGTGCAGTGATCCGCATTGCCCAGGTCGCCGGGCAGTAACAGGCATTGACGGCCCGCCGCCTCGACCCAGCGTGCGGTTTCCTTGGCGTCTTCATGTTCATCCAGATACGACACCGCCACGTCTGCGCCTTCACGTGCGAAGGCAATGGCCACGGCCCGCCCGATGCCGCTGTCGGCGCCGGTGATCAAGGCGATTTTATTCGCGAGCCGGCCCGAGCCTTGGTACGACTGCTCACCGCAATCGGGCATCGGGTCCATCTTGCGCTGCTCACCGGGTACGGACTGTTGCTGGGGTTGAAACGGTGGTTTTGGGTAGCTGTTCATCCGAACGTCTCCTGGGTTGGTTTCTCTTTGCGAGGGTTCGCCAGGAAGCGAAGTTCAGACGGTTTTTCAGAAAATCGGATAACCGTGCACCGACGTTGGCCATTCGTCAGTTTAATTAAACCTTCCGACGGTTACGCGTCTCAACCGGGTCGTAGTGGTCCGTCGAATGACCGGGTGGCCTCAAGGCATTTTTGTTGGCAGCAGGTTTTCAGCTATATTTCATCGTCGGTTCAGCCCTCGCCCTCGTTGTTCAAGTTCTTCCCTCTACACCCCGTCTTCCTGTGCGCCGTTAACCAAGGTTGGTATTTATGAAGTCTGCCCCCCCGCGGTCCCCCAACGTACCGCAACGCAAAGATCTGACCCCCAGTAACCTGAGTTTCCCGGTGGTGGGTATCGGTGCGTCAGCGGGCGGGTTGCAAGCCGTGAAAGCGTTTTTTGAGCACATGCCCAAAGACTGCGGCATGGCCTTCGTGGTGATCCTGCATCTTTCGCCCGACCATCAAAGTGTGGCGGGCAAGATCATTCAGGAAACGAACCGCATGCCGGTGTCGCAGGTCAATGACGCCACGCCCATCGAAAAGAACCACGTGTACGTCATCTCACCGGCGCAGTTGTTGAAGATGAACGATGGCTACCTCGCGGTCTCGCCTGCCGTGCGCGATGGTGGATCGCACATTGCTATCGACCTGTTTTTTCGCGACCTGGCAGACACCCATAAAGAACGCGCGTTTTGCCTGATCCTGTCCGGTACCGGCTCAGATGGTGCGGTGGGGCTGTCACGGATCAAAGAGCAAGGCGGCATCACGCTGGTGCAAGCGCCGGAAGACGCCGAGTACGACGGCATGCCGCTGGCGGCCATCGAAACGCAGATGGTCGACCTGGTGTTGCCTGTGGTGGAAATGCCGCAGAAGCTGCTGGAACTGTGGCGCAATGCCCAGTCGATTGTCCTGCCCACCGCCAACGACCCGGAGATCAAGACCACCCCACCCAGCTCCGAACGCGATGCCGCCGTGGCCGAGCAGCTGTTGCTGGATATTTTGATCCAGCTGCGCGCCAGTACCGGGCATGACTTCAAGCATTACAAACGCGCCACGGTGTTACGGCGTATCGAGCGGCGCTTGCAAGTCACCGCTCAACCCGACCTGGCCACCTATTACAACTTCCTCCAGGCCAACCCAGACGAAACCAAAGCGTTGCTGGGCGATATGCTGATTGGCGTGACCAACTTCTTCCGCGACCGCGAGGCCTTCGAAGCGCTTGAGCGGGATGTGATCCCCAACCTGGTGAAGTCACTGGAAGACAGCGTGCCGCACCGTGAGGAGGTGCGTATCTGGTCGGCGGGTTGCTCAACCGGCGAGGAGGCCTACAGCCTGGCGATGCTGGTGGCCGAGCAACTGGCGCTGGATGCCAGCGGCGCAAAGATGCAGGTGTTTGCCACCGATATTGATGAGCGGGCCATTACCCATGGCCGCAATGGTGTGTACCCCGAAGCGATCATCACCGACGTACCGCCTCAACGGTTGCGCCAGTACTTTGCCAAGGAGAAGAATCAGCACTACCGGGTGCGCAAGGAAATTCGCGAGAAGGTGCTGTTCGCCAAACACAGCCTGTTGGCCGACCCACCGTTCTCGCAGATCGACCTGATCGTGTGCCGCAACCTGTTGATCTACCTGGACCGCGAAGTGCAGCGCGACATCCTGCAAATGTTCCACTTCGCGTTGCGCCCCGGTGGCTACTTGTTCCTCGGTTCCTCGGAGTCGGCCGACGGCTGCCTGGACCTGTTCGTACCGGTGGACAAGCGCAACCGCATTTTCAGGGTGCGTGCCGGCTCATCCGCCGTACGCCGCGCCCCGACCATGCCACGTGGCGGCTACCTGCGCCCCAGCACCACGACGCTGACGATTGAAACCAAGGCGCCCAACAAGGTCTCGTTCGCGGATATCCACCTGCGCGCCCTGGAAAAAGCCGCGCCGCCCAGCGTCATCGTGAATATGCAGGCCGATATCCTGCACATGAGCGAAGGCGCCGGGCGATTCCTGCGCTACGTGGCCGGCGAGGTGACGCACAACCTGCTGACGCTGGTGCACCCCGATTTGCGCCTGGATATTCGCACCACGCTGTTCCAGGTCCAGCAATCGAATAACCCGGTGTCTTCGCGCAAGATCCGCATCCAACGCGAGCAAGGCCCCTTCCTGGTGGACATCAGCGCCCGCCCCTACCGCGATGAAGCGACCGAAAACGACTACGTGCTGGTGATCTTCCAGGAAACCGCCGTCGACCCGTTGCTGCCCGACATCGACGCCGTCAGCCAGGCCGAAAACGCGATCATGAGCAACCTGGAGCGCGAGCTGCAACGCACCAAGTTGCACCTGCAGGACACCATCGAACAGGCGGAAGTCTCCAGCGAGGAACTCAAGGCCTCCAACGAAGAAATGCAGGCCGTCAACGAAGAACTGCGCTCTGCCACCGAGGAGCTGGAAACCAGCAAGGAAGAGTTGCAGTCGATCAACGAAGAATTGCTGACCGTCAATTTCGAGCTCAAGACCAAGGTGGAAGAGACGGACAAGGTCAACGACTACCTGACCAACCTGATCGCGTCCACCGACATCGCCACGGTCTTCGTCGACCGCAACATGCGCATCCGTTGGTTCACGCCACGGGCCACGGATATTTTCAGTATGTTGCCGGTAGACACCGGCCGCTCGTTGCTGGACATCACCCACCGCCTCAATTACCCGCAAATGAGCGAAGACGCCGCCACCGTGTTTGAGTCCCTGAGCATGATCGAGCGGGAAATCAGCAGCAACGACGACCGCTGGTACATTGCGCGGTTGCTGCCTTACCGCTCCAGCGAAGATCACATTGACGGCACCGTGCTGACCTTCATTGATATCACCAAGCGGCGCCAGGCCGAAGAGGAACTGCGCCTGGGTGAAGAGCGCATGCGCCTGGTCGCCGAGAGCACCCATGACTTTGCCATCATCATCCTCGATGACCACGGCGCCATCACCGACTGGAACACCGGTGCCGAACTGATCTTCGGCTACACCAAGGACGAGGTGCTGGGCGCTTACTACGACCTGATTTTCTCCCCGGAAGACCGCTCCGCTGGCGTGCCGGAGAGCGAACTGCGCACCGCCCGCGAACATGGGCGGGGCGAAGATGAACGCTGGCATGTGCGCAAGGACGGCAGCCGTTTCTATTGCAGTGGCGAGGTGACGCAGCTCAAGAGCGACAGCTTGCGCGGCTACGTCAAGATTGCCCGCGACCTTACCGGCCACAAACGCACCCAGGACGAACAGAATCAGCGTTTGAAGGAAACCCAGACCAACAGCCATCTCAAGGATGAGTTCTTCGCGGTGATGTCCCACGAACTCAAGCATCCGTTGAACCTGATCCAGCTGAACGCCGAACTGTTGCGGCGCCTGCCCGCCACCAAGGTTGCGGGCCCGGCCATCAAGGCGGTCAATACCATCTGCGAAGCAGTGTCCAGCCAGGCGCGGATTATTGACGACCTACTGGATGTCGCCCGGGTTCGCACGGGCAAGCTGAAGCTGAAAAAGCAACCGATCGACCTGATTCGTACCCTCAAGGACATTCACAGCGTGGTGCTTGCCGACGGTCATCGTCGCCAGGTCAGCCTTCAAACCCCTTCGGTGCCGGGCCCTTTGATCGTTGACGTAGACCCCACGCGCATCGAGCAAGTGATCTGGAACCTGGTCAACAACGCCCTGAAATTCACCCCCGAGGACGGCCAGGTGCAGTTGGTGGTCAGCCGCTCGGACGGGCGCGCGCAACTGGACGTCATCGACAGCGGCGCAGGCCTGGCCGCAGACAGCCTGGAAAAAATCTTCGACCTGTTCGGGCAAGCGGAAAACCAGCACCAGACCCACCAGCGCGAAGGCCTGGGGATTGGCTTGTCGTTGGTGCGGCAGTTGGTGGAGGCCCACGGCGGTTCGGTGAGCGTGCATTCGCGAGGGTTGGGCTTCGGTTGCACCTTTTCGATCTGGTTGCCGCTGTGCGAACAGCAGGATCATCTGCTGGATAGCGGCGCTACCCAGCACGAAGATCAGCGCCTCAATGGCCTCAAGGTGTTACTGGTCGACGATTCAGCCGAAGTGCTTGAAGTACTGAATATGCTGCTGGAAATGGAAGGCGCCCAAGTGAGCGCCTTCAGCGACCCGTTAAGCGCACTTGAAACAGCCCGGGATGCCCAGTACGACGTGATTATTTCGGACATCGGGATGCCTAAAATGAATGGCCATGAGCTGATGCAGAAGCTGCGCAAAATAAGCCACCTTCGACAGGCTTCCGCCATCGCCTTAACCGGCTACGGCGCTGGCAATGACCAGAAAAAGGCGACTGAATCGGGCTTTAATGCGCATGTCAGCAAACCCGTGGGCCATGACTCGTTGATCTCCTTGATCGAAAAGCTGTGCCGCTCACGCCGCTAGGGGGCGGGCAGACGTTCAAGGGTAAATGAACTGAGAAAAGCGTACGGACGCCCCCGTTGGTCGCGACACCTGGGTAGCCACGCTGCCCACCGTGTCGCTGCGCAAGGTCAGGTACAACACGGCCTGGCCGGCGCTGTCACTCAGCATCCAGACGCTCACGCCCTCCCCGGCCGCCCTGGCCTTGAGCGGCTGAGGCTGCAGCATCTCGATATTGAAACCGCGCAGCAGCTCACCGCTCAACTCGACCTCCAGGGGTTCTTGCGCCTTACCTTGCACATGAATCACCAGCCCATCAGAGGCTCCATTGCGTAAAAAACGCTGGTACTCCACGCGCAACTGCCCATCGGCACTGCGCACCTCGCGGCTGCTCAGCGGCCCGCTGGAAAACAAGCCTGCCAAGCTCAAGCTGATCAGCGCCAGCAGCGCGTACCAACCCACCCGCTCAAAGCGCCAGACCTTGCGCTGCAAGGCCATGTTCTCCTGCACCGGATAATTGCGGCTGTGTAAGTCGTCAGGGTCGGGGTTGTTCATAGCGGGACCCGGACTCAACCCTTGCTGTGCTCGGGAGAAGACGGCCCCTTGGTGACACCCCGTGGGCCGGCAATCGCCCATATCGCAGCGCCCAGAAACGGCAGCACCACGACTACCGCGCTCCAGCCTGCCTTGCTGGCCGAGGCATTATCGCTGCGCCAGATGCTGTTGATGATCCACGCGTCGAGCAGTACGAGGATCACTGCCAGGCCTATCCAGAAGTAAGTGGTTTGCATGATGCACCTCCAGGTTATGTAACTTTTGGTGCGCGGGTGTGGGCAGGGTTCATTATTTTTAGGTTCTCTGCCTGGAACCTGCTTTGTCGCCATCATGCAGGCAATTTCGCTGATCTGTTAATGAACAAACATCTGTGAATAAGACAAGCTGAAACGTCTCAGCTCAAAGAAAAAGCTAAATAATGCATAAATGCATTTTTTGTCTTGACCTCGGGAATCGAGTCTTCTAAAGTCAAATAACTGTATATAAATACAGTATTTTGATTCCCTTCATGGACGAGGCTTACTATGAAAAGCACCACTGGAAAATTTGGCAAAACACCCCATCAACCCAGCCTGTGGACCCGCGCCGATGCGCTCAAAGTGCACGCAGACGACCCCACCACCACCCAGCCACTGGTCAGTGCGAACTTCCCGGTATTGAGTGACGAGGTGTTTATCTGGGACACCATGCCGCTGCGTGATATCGACGGCAACATCACCTCCGTCGACGGCTGGTCGGTGATCTTCACCCTCACCGCGGATCGCCACCCGAACGACCCGCAATACCTCGATCAGAATGGCAACTACGACGTCATCCGCGACTGGAACGATCGCCATGGCCGGGCAAAGATGTACTACTGGTTCTCCCGCACCGGCAAAGACTGGAAGCTCGGCGGCCGAGTGATGGCTGAAGGGGTTTCGCCCACCGTGCGCGAATGGGCCGGCACGCCGATCCTGTTGAACGAGCAAGGCGAAGTAGACCTGTACTACACCGCCGTCACGCCCGGCGCGACCATCGTCAAGGTGCGTGGCCGCGTGGTGACCACCGAGCATGGCGTCAGCCTGGTGGGCTTTGAGAAGGTCAAGCCGCTGTTCGAGGCGGACGGCAAGATGTACCAGACCGAAGCGCAAAACGCCTTCTGGGGCTTTCGCGATCCATGGCCATTCCGCGACCCGAAAGACGGCAAGCTGTACATGCTGTTCGAAGGCAACGTGGCCGGCGAACGCGGCTCGCACAGGGTCGGTAAAGCCGAAATCGGCGACGTGCCGCCAGGCTATGAAGACGTCGGCAACTCACGCTTCCAGACCGCCTGCGTCGGGATCGCCGTGGCCCGTGACGAAGACGGCGACGACTGGGAAATGCTGCCACCGCTGCTGACCGCGGTCGGTGTCAACGACCAGACCGAACGCCCGCACTTCGTGTTCCAGGACGGCAAGTACTACCTGTTCACCATCAGCCACACCTTCACCTACGCCGACGGCGTGACCGGCCCGGACGGCGTGTACGGCTTCGTCGCCGACTCGCTGTTCGGCCCGTATGTACCCTTGAACGGCTCCGGCCTGGTACTGGGCAACCCGTCCTCCCAACCATTCCAGACCTACTCGCACTGCGTCATGCCCAACGGCCTGGTGACCTCCTTCATCGACAGCGTACCGACCGACGACACCGGTACGCAGATCCGTATCGGTGGCACCGAAGCACCGACGGTGGGCATCAAGATCAAAGGGCAGCAAACGTTCGTGGTCGCCGAGTATGACTACGGCTACATCCCGCCGATGCTCGACGTCACGCTCAAGTAAACGGAGGCTATGAGGCAGCGGGTTTGAATACATGGCAAACCCGCACCTGTGGCGGCCTGACAGTCGAGCGAATGCACATAGGCACTCACCCCACTGTGCAGTTCCCCACAACCACCGGTAACCACGATGCGAAGCGAGTCGCTCTTGATCTTGATCTGCTTGTGATCTTGATCTCAGGCGCCCCGTTAAACCACGCTGGCCGAACGCAGGCTTGAATTCGTGGGTAACCCGGCAGGACGCCGGGTTAGCCGCCCCGCGCCATGGATGGCGCGTGGCGGCGGCCCACGGATTCAAGCCTGCGTTCGGGCACACCGAGCCCAAGCGAGGTGCCGAGTGGTGGGGCAAGAGCGCTTTGCTTACTTTCGCGCTTTTCGAAAGTGAGCCGCCGTCAGGCGGAACCCTAAGTGGCCGTTACCGCAGGAATGGATATTTACTCGGTATAACAGTGTCGCCTGTCAGGCCGCCTTCGCGAGCAAGCCCGCTCCCACAGTTGGACCGTGGGGCGTCAGGTGGATAGCTGTCGGCTGGTAGGCCGTCATCGCAGGCAAGCCAGCTCCCACATTTTGGACCGTGGACCGTCAGATAAGTAGTTATCCTGCGCATCACCGTCGGCTGAGGGCACGTAATGCATCAAAGCTGTACCGGCCAGGTACTCAGTCCCCCACCAACAACCCCAGAAACAGCTTTTGATCCAATGGCGGTGTCACGTCGGCATAGATCACCTTCAACACTGCCCTGTCGTTGGCGCCGGCGTCTCGCACCAGATCCTTCTGCCGCAGGAAGCGCTGCTGGGCCAACTTGAGATGGGCAACACGGTAGGCACTGTCCGCCACCTCAGTGTCGGCATAATGAAAGTGGGCATACCAGAGCACCGTGGAGGCATTTTTTTCACGCACCGCGAACTCCGCCACATAGTCACCGCTGGCGGTGAGTTGGCGCCCATGCACCAAGTTGATATCGACCTGGCGATGGGTCCACAGGTAATCGACGTTTTCCTGGGAGGGGCGTTGCGCCTTGTAGCCGGTGCTGCGGTAGTCGCGCCCCTCTACGAGCAGGCTGGCAACCTCGGCCCGGTAGTGATCGAGCAACGTCGGCACACCGGGCTTGTCCGCATGGTCCGCCTCAATTTCCCGGATGATGTCGCTGAGCTTATTGGCGTGCTGCGTGAGCATGACCTCCCAATCCCTTGGGTCGACCTGTTCGCGGCGCGTCTGGTCCTGCAGCTTTTTCATCTGGAACTGGATAGAGCGCCGGATACCCTGCTTTTGCGCCGTCAGTTGATCGGCAGCGCGTTTCAACGTTGCCAAAGAGCGTTGAGGGGGCACAGGCGTCGGCTTTTCAGGGCGGGCGATCACCAAGTCCTTCCATACCCCTTCGCTGGGATGCTCGACAAAACGGCCAACCGCTTGTTGATTGAACGGGTCGCGAATTTCCATGATCGCCACCTGCTCGGCCGATTGCGCCGCCCGCACATCGCCGATCAACGTGCCGCGTCGCTGGGTTTTAAAGGCTCGATGGTTGGAACGCCTGGGGGCTCGAAGTGCAGGTGCGCGGCTTGGCATGGCAATGCCCTCCTCCTCTCGTACCAGCGCCGCCAGCTCGGCCTCGGCGCTCTGGCGCGCTTGATCCAGCCGCTCCAGGAAGCGGGCTTGATACAGCGGGCGGCTCAACGCTGGGTCAAGCTCGTGCAGCGCTTCGGATGCACTCGCCAGGCGCGCGTACTGGTTGATCAAGGTCGCCAGCACCGCCTTGCGCTCGCTCACCGAAAAATGTGCATAGGTCCTCAGGGCGATGTGGGAGGACGTCGCCAGTCGCAGGCCCTGCTCGTTGAGCAAATGGTAAAAATGCTGGACCGCGGGTGCGTCGGTCAGCGCGAGGTTGTCGATGCTCAAGGTTCTGAGCAAGTTGAGATTGTTCAGCGCCACGTTGAAGGGGTCGGCCATCTCCTGGGTAGGCAGCGACTGGATGAATGCCCGACTCTCCCCCAGCCCTCGGGTGGAGTCCTGCGCGTGCTCATTCAGGGTGGCCTCCAGGGCGTAGGTGTCTTCCAGCAATTGCTGCTCGTGGTCGTTCATCGCCACCATACGCGCGATGAGGTCTTGATAAGCCTCAGGTGTTCGCGCCGGTGTATTCACGTCGATACGCTGGGCGATCGCCCCTACCGACTCGCCTCGTGGTGAAAAACTGCTGTCCATGGCCAGCGCCAAGTGCAGGTTATGGATGAGCAATTGCGTGGCGCTGATGGCGCCATACTCAGTGGAACGAGCCTTCTCGAAGTCGCTGGTTTCCAACGCCGCTGTTGCGGGTTTGATCGCCTTGATCAGCGTGCGGCGTGCCTCGATCAAACGTCCCGCCTGCACGACGAACGCTTCCAGGGCCTGGTTGAAGGATTGCAGCAGTGCCTGACAGTTGGCCTGTTCGTCTTCGTGCTGTTTTTTCAGGAAGGCAACTTTTCGCTCATCGGTATTTTGCTCAAGCAGTGCCCACCAGTTCCTGAGTTTGTTTCTGGCTGAGAGGTACAAATCGCGCTGCGCTTTCACGCTGTCGAAACGGGTGGTCATTACATCCGCCTCACGCTCCGTTTGCAGATCAAGCCGGGCTTGTTCGGCTTTCATGTGCTTTTTCGCAGCGCGATTTTTTTGTTGTTGCGCCTTGATCTGGTCACCCGGCGCACCCGCCCGCAGCTTCGGCGCGAGGTCCAGGCTCCATCGGCCGTTACCATCGTTTTTCAACCACGGGCCGCTGCGTGAGGTGTCGAGCGCATCCACGATAAATACGCGATTCGACTCGCGGCTGACGCGGTACACGTCATTGCCGATCAAGGCGTGCAGCCCGTTGTCCAGGCGGTAAAGACCCTGCAGACGCCCGGTCATCACCGGCATCGGCAGTTTTGCGGGACGCGGCACTTTAAAACGCTGGATATAGGCACGCTGGCTGGTGCTCAGGCCGTTCAGCGCATTGGAGAACGAGAAGTCAAAGGCGGTGCGACCTTCAGCAATCGGCACGGCAGGCAACATAACCGGGCCGGCCAGCTGTTTGGCTGCGCTGGACAGCATTCCAGCGGGACGCCGCAAGTGCGCCAGGGCCACGGCCGTACTGCTCAGGTCTGCGGCGATCAAGGGTTGTTCAGGGATGGCGCGCGCAGAGATGTGCAACAGCGCCAGGCTGAGGCTACTCAGCAGGTCTACCCAGGCCAGCTCGCGAGTGGTCGGATCATTACTCTGCAGGGCGGGAATGTCCTGATGCAGGCTTTGAGTCAGCAGCAGCAACCATGCGATCGACATCGTCGAGCCTTGCAACAAGGGCAACAACAAGGTGTTGAGCAACAGCCCGCCACCTTCAAGCAACAGCGCCCAGCGACTTTCGGCATTGGACACCGACTCGCGCTCAGCCAAGTCCACCAGTGCGCGCACATGCTCGCCAAACAGGTACGGCAATAACTGGTCATTGCGTTGGTGTTGCAGCAATTGTTCACTGCCCTCATCGGCGGCCAAGGTCGCGGGGCTGGGCGTTTCCAGCCGGTCAAACTCAGCCCCCAGGCCGAAACGCAGGATATGCGGCTCAGTGAACCCACCGTTGGCATACACCGGCCGCGCGGGTTCGCCAAGCCACATCAGCACGCTGTCCTGCAGGGCTCCAGGCTGAGCAATCGCCGCCAGCAACGCCTCGCGGCTGGCGTACTGCGTCAACGCTTGAGCATACAGCGGGCGATAAAGAATCACCGGGCCCGACTCAAGGTCCTGGGCTTGGATCACAAACAGGTTGTCGACCTTGTCCGGTTCGGCCCCCGGTTTGCGCAGCAGGGCCAGCGCACGGATGACGACCTTGCGCCCCTCGACCGCCCGCTCAGCATCACTGCGTTGCATCAGCGCAGCGACATAGCGATAGCCCAGCACCGTAAACCCCTGTTGCCCCTGGATCGCCAGCGTCAACGCCTGCAACGGTAACTGCGCCCGCAGTTGCTCGCCAAATAGCCGCTGGCGTTGCAAGGTGTCGTCGCTATCGGCCAGCAGCAGGCGCTTGAGGTAGTCAGGGTAGGCCTTGCCGATGTCCACGCGCTGGACCAGATCCGTGAGGTAATCGGGGGTGGTCCAGTCCTGGATCAATTGACCGCCCGTATGCCGAATGGTCATCGGGCCTTTGGGCTTGCCCACCAGGTTGCACAGGGCGAGGTCGGTCAATGACAGGGTTTGGCGCTGGATAATCCCCGCGCCGCCTGGGTACCCGGCCGCCACGGCAAAGGTCAGCTCCAATTCGTCAGGGTTGTAGCCGGGGGCTATCGGTTGATCGACCAGCATCTGCGCATGCAGGGCCTTCGCTGCAAACGTACGCAGGTCGCTCACGCCGTCGAGAAAGGACTGCCCGCCAGCTCGGGCCTTGGCACTGGCGAGTTCCAGCACATGGGTGCGATAAGCCAGGCGTTGAGTCTGCGCAGCGTCCTTCAGCCAGTCGGGCAGCCGGTCTTCCATCAGGCCGGTCGGCCCCGCTGAGTGCGGCGCCGGGTTCACAAACAAGGGGGATGGATCGCTCACGGCGTCATACTGCTGCTCCAGCGCATGCAGCCCCCGCCCAGAAGGTAACGCGATGGCCGCCAGGTCCTGCAGCTGCTGATTGAGCACCGCCGCGGCCTGAACCTGAAACACATTGCCGTTGGGCTCAAAACGCTTCCACGTCATCGCATCCGCGACAAAAGCAGCGTCGAGTTTCGCTGCCCAATACTGATCGAACGCATCATGGGAAGTGAATGACTCAACCGCCCCCGAAAGCGGGCACAGCAGGATCAGCGAGGCGTTGACCACCAGCAGGTCTGGCGATAACAGGGTAAACGAGGCCCCCGCTCGGGTCAGCGTGGTTTCCATGACATAGACGTGCACGGCCTTGGTTTTCATCGCAGCCACACGGTCGAGCCGATCCGGGTAGTCGGTGACCTGCTGAATGACGGCACGGGCGGGCTCGGCAAATGCCGTCGTGATGGCCGTATGGATCAAGTTACTGCGCAGCAGCTCGCTGAGCCCGTGCCAACGGTTTGGCTCATCCCCTGCCCCTTGGTCCCAATAGGCAATCAACGCCTGCTGAAACGCCGTCGGGACCACGTCAGCAAGCTCGCGAATGACCTGCTCGATCACGCGCATATCCACGGCCGGCGCCGCCTCGTCCGCCAGGGCCAGCGGTGTGGGCGCCTGGTTGGTCAGGAAGTGATCCCGGTTGTAGCGCGTCGAGAAATCCAGCGAAGTACCGTTGCCCAGGTAGTCGAGCGCGACATTGAGCAAAACCCGCAGGTCCCACCCGCCCAATGCATTGGGGGTGGCCAGTTTGGTGGTCACCAGGTTGAAGTCCAGGTTGGGATAGGCCTCCTTGATGCCCTTTTCCAACCATTGGCCGGTGACGGAGATCAAGGTGGGGTGATGCATGAACTGCGTGCCGACGGCTCTGGCGATCAGTGTGTCGGGGGGTGGCAGCGGTAGGTTGCGAGGCATGGAAAACGTCCTTTTTGTCCGTTGGGGCTCCAAAACCCGAGGTGGGGGAGCCTGGCAAAAAGAAGTACCACGCAGGCGTATTCGAACGCGGTAACGGTGTAGTGCACCGTGATACTTCGGTATGACGCCGAACCTGTGGCGAGGGAGCTTGCTCCCGCGACGGCCTGACAGCCGATGCTTATCTACCTGACACCCCACAATCCAAATGTGGAAGCTGGCTTGCCTGCGATGGCGGCCAGTCAGGCGACGCCTATCTACCTGACACCTCACGCTCCAATTGTGGGAGCTGGCTTGCCTGCGAAGACGGCCTCACAGTCGACACAGCTGGATTGTGTACATATCCATTCCTGCGGTAACGGCCACTTAGGGTTCCGCCCTGACGGCGGCTCACTTTGCAAAAGCGGCAAAGTAAGCAAAACGCTCTTGCCCCACCACTCGGCACCTCGCCTAGGCTCGGTGTGCCCGTAATCCGCCAGTGATTTGGGGGGCCGCCGCCACGCGCCATCCATGGCGCGGGGCGGCTAAACCGGCATCCCTGCCGGTTTACCCCCCAAATCCCTGTCGAATTCCGGCCAGCGTGGTTTAACGGGGCGCTTAAGATCAAAAGCAAAAGCAAAAGCAGATCAACGGCGTTTTTCAAGGTAGTTGTCGCGTCCACCGTCGCGCTACGCGATTTTTATTACCACGGTCAGTTCCCTTTCAGGGTTCAGATACACCGTTCCGATAGGGTTCCAGTTGCGTGTCTCTCCTGACCATCGTTCCGGTCTTTTCTCTCTGGCCTGCCGGTATATCGCATCTCGACGAGCCAAGATTTCTCGGTCTTTTCCTTCATGACGTTGAGCCGGTGTTACGAAGCGGATCCGGCTATGACGGTGCACGGTGTTGTACCAGGTCATAAAATTCCTCACCCAGATACGCGCATCATCCAGGCTGGTAAACCCCGCCTGTGGCCACTGCGGGCAGTATTTCAGTGTCCTGAACAGTGATTCCGAGTACGGGTTGTCGTTGCTAACCCGTGGTCGACCGCGAGACGGCGTGATGCCCAGGTCATACATCTTGGTCAGTAACGTCACCGATTTCATCGGTGCACCGTTGTCCGAGTGAAGCACCAGCGGCTGGCGCCAACACTTCTCCTGAGTCACGCTTCGTTGCAGCAACGCTGCCGCCTTTTCCCCGCTCTCGGCTTCATAAACTTCCCAGCCCACGGCTTTTCGGCTGTAGATGTCTTCGATCAGATAGAGGTAGTAAAATTTCCCGCGAACCGGGGACGGCAAGTAGGTGATGTCCCATGACCACACCTGATTAGCTGAAGTCGCTGCGTAAGTGGTCGGTGCCTCATGGCGATGCGGTCGCTTGGCTCTAGATCGGTGATGCTGCTGACCTGCCGCATGCAGCACACGATAAAAAGTCGCCTCCGAGGCTACATATCTTCCTTCATCGGCCAATTGCGGCACGATCTGGCTTGGCGGGAGATGCGCATAGGCTTTGCTGTTGCACAGCGTCACGATGCCTTGCCGTTCAAGCTCACTGAGCGCGTTGTTCGGTATCGGCCTAAGCGTCGTCGTGCGTCCATCTGCCAAGAGTTCTTGCGGCAAGCTCCAGCGTTGCAGTGTCCTCAGTGAAATGCCTACCTCCTGACAAGCAGGCGCCCTGCGGGCGCCCGCCAGAATGGCTTCATTAAGCCAATCAACGAGTAAATACCGTTCTGGCAACAAGGTCAGGTGGCCTCGTCGTCGCTCCCCCAGTAGGCATTGAGCTTTTTTCGTAGTACCAGTAAGGCCGCTGTTTCAGCCAGGGCTGCATCTTTGCGGCGCAACTCACGTTCAAGTTCACGGATACGATTTTTATCATCCCGTGACTGTCCGGAGCTTGCAGTTTTCGCGGTTGACTGTTTCGTGCTGCCGGCGATAAAAGCGTTGCGCCAATCGGTTATTTGCTCGGGAAAAATACCTTTTCGTCGGCAGTACTCACCGATTTCCAGTTCCGATAGCGAACCTGTTTCTATGATGATCGCCAGCTTAGATTCGGCTGACCAATTTTCGGCCGGTTGCTTGGCATCGGACAATTGCGTTCCTCTGGCGGCAGCTTGTTTGCGCCAATAATGGAGAGACATATCGCTACAACCTTCGCGCCGAGCGACCTCCGCCGCCGAGAGGCTCAGGGGCGGAAGCATCATTTTCAGCAGCGCAGCTTTACGTTCTTCTGAATAGAAAGGCATGACCATACTCTTGCCGCCCCCGGAATGCTTTTCAAAAAGCGGGGGACACGACAACTACCCTGACACCGGGGGACTAATCAAGCTGGCTATGACGTCCCGCTGCGACAGCCCGCTTTTGACTTTGTGCGCATGCCACAAAGGATGACCCCGTACGACACAGTTCGTCAGATTCAAATCCAAAACTATGTGCACCCAGAAAAAATGGCATAATATGCCAAAGTATCGAAAGATACTGTTTGTCGAAAGCTGGAGCTTATTTATGGCTACGCGAAACGTTGTGCTCCCCCTCATCAGGAGCATGTTATCCATGACCTGGTGCAGTCTGGCCGCTATCAGAATGCTAGCGAAGTGATGCGGGCAGGTTTGCGGCTATTGGAACAGCGTCTCGCCGAAGACACTGCCAAAATTGAGGCCCTGCGTCAGGCGACCTCAATCGGCATCATGGATCTTGAGCACGGGCGCTTTACTCAGGTGAACGAAGGGGATCTGGAGCACTACCTCGAGGGCTTGAACCTGGAGGCAACCCTCTCCGCGCGCGAGAAACACTGAGCATGCCGCAATATCGGATTCCAACGCAGCGCGCGCCGACATAGTCGACATCCTCAGGCGCTCCCAGACGCAGTTCGGCGATCAAGCACGCCGCGCTACCAGGCGCTGATCCTCACGTCTCTTCAAGCTCTTGCCAGCACGCCTTATCGGATCGGCAGCCACGACCGCGGTGAGGTTGCACCAGGCCTTCGCAGTTATCATCTCTCCTATTCACGCCAGCAGGCCAAACATCCCCATGGGACGGTCAAAAGCCCACGCCATATCCTCTTCTATCGTATGGTAAACGACGATCTGATCGAGGTCGTCCGACTTCTTCATGACGCCATGGAAGTGCAGTTGCACTTGCCTGATGACTGATCAGCGATTCAGGACACAGACATGATTGGCCAGGAACAACGAAGGTGAGACGCTCCCTCTAGCCCCCCACTCTGCCAGCCAACTTATTTCAGGACAGGTGCTGAAAGATAGCCCGGGTAACTTCGAATAAGAATATCGACTCATCGAACCACCAAGGATTTGCCGGATTCGGATTGGTCATCCGGTATACGGGGGCGCACTGAATGCCAGCCATGGCCACCAAGGTCCGCGTCAGAAATCGCAAATCGCGATCGCTCGCACGCTCGGTGCGAATGGGGGCAAAATTGGGGGCATAAATCATTATTTCAGGCTAGAACTACTGCTCTAGAGCCCAGTCAAAATGTTCTTTGGAGAGAACGACCTTGACTGTATATACAGACTTCGGGCTTACCAGGCTTTGCGGCGCGACTCTGCATCAACAGCAACCGCTCTCAAAATCGGCAACCCTTTAACAAGCGTCTTCGCGCCTTCAGGCTCTTGCAGTGATACGACCTGCCCGGGGAAACGAGAGTCGAACGCCTCTCAAGTGGCATATCTACCGAGACCCAAGATATTGTGAGTAAATGTGGGAGTATTTTTTTAGACATGAAAAAGCCCAACCTTTTCAGATTGGGCTAAGTCATTGAAAAATATGGTCGGGACGGAGTGATTCGAACACTCGCCCCCTAGCACCCCATACGAGGGGTAGCTGAATTCCATGTTTATCCGCCAGCCGTATCTGCCGAACGCATAAAAACCCGGCACGAGACCGGGTGATTACCCGCCCCTCAAAAACACAGCCCCCAAATGAGAGGGATGGAGGGCTGACAAGAGAGTGCGGGAGCGGGATATTGCCAAATGGCGTCTTCCTGTGCAATAGAATCCTCTAGCCGACCAGCTCCGAAACGTCAGGCGACTTGCGTAGTCCACACATTCAGGAGTAGCTCTAGATGGGCCCAAGAAAGCAGCGACATTCGTTATCACCGCACGAGACAGCACTTCAGCTTGAGCCAAGGGCGCTACAAACGATTCGTACAGCCACGTCGAAATTCTCCAGAGTGAGCGCATCGATCGGCGAACGGCCCTTAAATCGCTCATGAGGCTCACAGACCGTCCGATAAAGCCTCCATGCATCGACATCCGGAAACAGCGCTAACGCAGCAAGCACCAACTTGTGCCGCAATGGATCAAGCTGCCAATCCGGAATGCGCTGACCGCGATTCCCCAGGCTAAGGGACAGCAGACGCCGAGCCTTAATGTCACGGTTGATCTGATCTCGGGATTTGCCAGCCAATTTAGCAAAAACCAATAATGGCAAATTACTTGCGCCCTCATAGATGGCAAGCATCTCGGCGCGTTCGCGCTGGATGTCAGACACATGAGATTGATGCAGTTTTTCACTCGGCACCAAAAGCGGTACGACAGGCGACTGGTGCGACGCGATAAGAGCTGGTTCGTTGCTAACTGAAGCCTTGGGCACCGAGACAATTGTCGTTGGAAAGGTGCCGCTGAACTGAACGGAATTAGCGCTCGCGTTTTCGAGCGATGGCAACGAAGCGGCGCCCTCCAATCGGATGGTAAGCGGAGAGCTTGCTGCCTTTAAATGGCCCTGCCCCCAAAGGTCCAGACGGTTCGCCCAATCCTGCATCATGGTCCGACGCTGCTCGACATATTCAGCATTATTGTAGGCCGCACTAACCTTATCCGGATCAGCATGAGAAAGCTGAGCGTCCACCCATACCTTTGGATATCCAATCTCGTTCAGCGCCGTCGAGATCGCTGCCCTCATCCCGTGACCAGTAAGTTGATCGGCATACCCCATCCGACGTAACGCGCCATTCAGCGTATTCTCGCTGATGCGTTTGCTTAGATCGCTTCGATGCGCAAATAGGTAGCGCTGTGCGGGGACAACTTTGTCCAGCATGTGGCGCACGATCTCCAGCGCCTGAACCGACAGCGGCACGATATAAGGCGGTACATTTTGGGTCTGCTTACCTGGCTTCCGCATCGCTAGCTGGAGTTGTTTCACCACTTCCGCCGGTATGACCCACAAGCGCTTCTCCAGATCGAACTGGTCGGGTGTTGCCAAGCGCAATTCGCCCGTGCGGACACCGGCCAGCAGCAACAACCGAAGGCCAAGCCGAGTTTGGTCGGCACCGCCGTAGTTTCGAAGCGCAGCCATCAACCCCGGGAGCTCGTCCATACGAAGAAATGGAATGTGCGTAACAGGCGGTTTGGGGAGCGCGACCACATCGAGGTCCGAA
The DNA here is from genome assembly GCF_029201605.1 of Pseudomonas sp. FJ2-5-13. Classification (NCBI taxonomy): domain Bacteria; kingdom Pseudomonadati; phylum Pseudomonadota; class Gammaproteobacteria; order Pseudomonadales; family Pseudomonadaceae; genus Pseudomonas; species Pseudomonas sp. FJ2-5-13. The sequence goes on along the minus strand of NZ_CP104045.1, from coordinate 2,236,406 downwards.
GCCGGGTTGCGTTCCAGCCCTCGATCTTCACCAGCGCATAGCGGAACAATTGGTTGAACCAGGTCCGGCATTTTTCGGCGGTCGTTAAGGCCTTGCGCTGTTCGATCCTGCTTAATAAATCCAGCAGATCGTGACGATTGATATCGGAGACGGACCGCCCGCCCAGAGTGGGCAGGACGTCTTTATTGAAGATTCGCAAGATTTGCGAGGGGTTGATGCCTTGGGCGACCAAGGCGCGCGCCCCATAACGTCGCGCACGGGCTTCTTTGAGGCTGATTTGCGGATAACTACCCAGAGACATGCGCTTCTGCACGCCCGCCCAGTAGTATCTGAAACGCCAGATTTTTCCGCCGCGGGCGGTCACGTTGAGCGCCAGCCCATCCGTATCGCCTATCGTATAGTCATTGCCGGTGATTCGGGCTTGCCGAACGGTCGTATCCGAGAGTGCCATAGCGAGCTCCTGAACAGAGTCAGGGCCAGATGCTCATCTCGCTATCCAAGCTGCTCCAGCAAAAAACCGATTCAGTGTACATCCAAATTCAAGATCCTCATTCGGGACTTAAATCGGGACTTAAAAGCACTGGATGGAGCTGGACTTCAGTGGTTCCCGCTGGAACGAAAAAAGGGCCTAAAGGCCCTGATTTCAATCACTTACAGAATTCAGTGGAACTCTGTAGCGCAATATTTGGAGCGGGAAACGAGACTCGAACTCGCGACCCCGACCTTGGCAAGGTCGTGCTCTACCAACTGAGCTATTCCCGCTTGGTGATGCGCATTCTATAGAATCCTCAGCACCCGTCAACCCCTTGATTCAAAAAAGTTTTATTTCTTTTCAACCGTGGTTCGCAGATGAGGCCAGGCGGCGCGCAAGTATTGCAGCATGGACCACAGGGTCAGGCCGGCGGCGATGAGCAGCAAGGCGTAGCCGGTGAGTACCCAGAATGTGAAGTCCGACGGGTTGGCCAGCAGGATGACCAGCGCGAGCATTTGCGCGGCGGTTTTCCATTTGCCCATGTTCGATACGGCGACGTGGGCGCGAGCGCCGATTTCGGCCATCCATTCGCGCAGGGCCGAGACGACGATCTCGCGGCCGATGATGACGGCGGCCGGCAGGGTCAGCCACAGGTTGCCGTGTTCTTGCACCAGCAGCACCAGGGCAACGGCGACCATGAGTTTGTCGGCCACGGGATCAAGGAACGCGCCGAAGGGCGTGCTCTGTTCCAGACGGCGTGCCAGGTAGCCGTCGAGCCAGTCGGTGGCGGCTGCGAAGGCGAATACCGAGCTGGAGGCGACGTAGCTCCATTCATACGGCAAATAGAACAACAGAATGAAAATCGGGATGAGCAGGACGCGTAGAACGGTAATCAGATTAGGGATATTCATCGGCACAACTGGCTACGAGGTGAGAAGGCATTCTATTCGCTGTGCAGGTTTGCATAAATCAGCTCAGCGAGCTTTTTACTGATACCGGGTGCTTTGGCTATCTCGTCAATGCTGGCACGGGAGAGCTCCTGCAAGCCACCAAAATGTTTAAGCAAGTCGCGACGTCGCGTCGGGCCGACCCCCGCAACCCCTTCCAGGGTTGAGGTTCGCCGGGTTTTGCCACGGCGGGCGCGGTGGCCGGTAATGGCGAAACGGTGCGCTTCGTCGCGGATCTGTTGAATCAAGTGCAGTGCGGGTGAGTCGCCCTTCAAAGTGAACTCATGGGCGGCATCATTCAAGTACAACGTTTCAAAACCGGCCTTGCGCGTGGTGCCCTTGGCGACGCCGAGCAGGATCAGGTCGGGCACCGCCAGTTCGTTGAGCACGTCACGGGCCATGGACAACTGGCCCTTGCCGCCGTCTACCAGCAGGATATCGGGCAACTTGCCCTCCCCGTCCTTCAACTTGCTGAAACGCCGCGTGAGTGCCTGGTGCATGGCGGCGTAGTCATCGCCGGCGGTAACGCCTTCGATGTTGTAGCGCCGGTAGTCGGCTTTGATCGGCCCTTCCGGCCCGAATACCACGCACGAGGCCACTGTGGCCTCGCCGCTGGAGTGGCTGATGTCGTAGCACTCCAGGCGCTGGGGCGGCTCGTCCAGGTTGAGCACCTCGGCCAGGGCGTCGAAGCGTGCAGCGACGTGCTGTCGGTTCGCCAGCCGCGCGCCCAGGGCCTGTTCGGCGTTGGTCACGGCCAGTTGCTGCCAGCGGGCACGGGTGCCGCGTACGCGGTGGCTGATGTCCAGCTCGCGGCCGCGCAGCTCGTGGATCGCTTCGATCAAGGTGGGAAAGTCTTCGTGCACCACATTGACGATCAGCTCCGACGGCAGGTCGCGCTCAGGGCTGCTGACGTAATAGTGGCCAAGGAACGCAGCCATGACTTCTGCCACGTCTTCGTCGATACCGGTCTGCGGGAAAAAGTTCTTGCTCCCCAACACTCGCCCGCCACGCACGCTGATCAGGTGCACACAAGCGCCGCCCGGGTTGACGAACGCGGCAATCACGTCGACGTCACCGGTGCCGCCTTCCATGCTTTGCTGGTCCTGGACGCGGCGCAGCAGGGAGATCTGGTCACGAAGCTCGGCAGCCTTTTCGAAATCCAGGGTGCTGGCGGCCTGCTCCATGGCTCCAGAGAGCTCATCGGTGAGCGCATTGCTGCGCCCTTCCAGGAACATCACCGAGTGCCGCACATCCTCGGCGTACTCCGCAGGTTCCACCAGGCCCACACAGGGCGCCTTGCAGCGCTTGATCTGGTATTGCAGGCACGGCCGTGTGCGGTTCTTGTAGAAGCTGTCTTCGCACTGGCGCACAAAAAAGGTTTTTTGCAGCAGGCTCAGGCTTTCACGAATCGCCCCGGCGCTGGGGTAAGGCCCGAAGTACTTGCCCTTCTGCTTTTTTGCCCCGCGGTGAATGCTCAGGCGCGGAAAGTTGCCGTCCGATAAAAATACGTAAGGGTAGGATTTATCGTCACGCAGCAGGATGTTGTAAGGCGGCCGCCATTCCTTGATCAGCGTCTGCTCAAGCAGCAGCGCCTCGGTTTCATTGGCGGTGATCGTGGTTTCGACCTGAGCGATACGCGCCACCAGGGCGGCGGTTTTCGGCGCAAGGCCGGTCTTGCGAAAGTAGCTCGCCAGACGGCTCTTCAGGTTCTTGGCTTTGCCCACGTAAAGCAGGCGCGCCTCGCTGTCGAACATGCGGTACACGCCGGGGCGGCCACTGCAGGTGGAGAGAAAGGCACTGGGATCAAACGGTGTGGTCATGTCAGGCGCTGGCGTCCACCATGCCGTGGCGCACCGCGAGCAGGGTCAATTCAACATCACTGCTGATGGCGAGCTTCTCGAAGATACGATAACGGTAGGTATTGACGGTCTTGGGCGACAGGCACAGCTTGTCAGAGATGGTCTGCACCTTCTGGCAACCGACGATCATCAGGGCGATCTGGATTTCCCGCTCCGACAGCGCATCAAACGGCGAATCGCTGGTGGGCTGGAACGATTTGATGGCCAATTGCTGGGCAATTTGCGGGCTGATGTAACGCTGGCCGGCAAAAACCAGGCGAATGGCTTGCACCATCTCGGCCAGGCCTGCGCCCTTGGTGAGGTAGCCGGCGGCACCGGCTTGCAGCAAACGGGTTGGGAACGGGTCTTCCTCACACACCGTTACGACCACGACCTTGATGTCCGGGTGGCTGCGCAATAGCTTGGTCGTGGCACCAAGACCGCCAATCCCAGGCATCTTGACGTCCATCAGCACCACATCGGGCTTCAACTCTCGGGCCTTGATCAGGGATTCCTCCCCCGACTCCGCCTGGCCGACTACTTGCAGGCCGTCGATGTCAGCCAGCATTCGTGTAATACCTGTACGAACGAGATCATGGTCATCGACTACTAGCACCCTAATCAAGCAGACACCTCGCGATATGGTCTTATAGGTTGCTGAACACCTTAGCAAAAAACCAAGGCGCAGACCTAGTTGCAAGTGTCATATATATAGAGATTCAACGCGTTGGGGCTGTTCGCCGGGTGACGAACAGCCCTGTTTCCTGGGTTAAAGGTCAGGATTCCTGGGGGTGCGGCTTGGCTTTTCCGTTCACCACGCCGGAATGCTCGGCCAAGGTGCTGGTCAAGCGACGGATTGCATCCTGGTCTTCCTTGAACATCGCTCGGTAATTGCCCAGCACTTTTTCTTCGATCTCGCTCAGGTTATCCAACTGGATCGGCGTTGGGCTGCCGGTCAACACGTACAGGATATCCACACCTTTTTCGGCGACGCGAGACAAATAGTCGGCCTTGGGTGCACGACCACCGCTTTCATATTTGCCTTGGGCGTTCGCTTCAACGCCTCCAATTTCTCCAAAAACTTTCTGCGACAGGCCAAGTCGCTCTCTTTCTTGCCTTAAGCGCGAACCGATTCCACTCATTTGGATGTATGATCCTAAATTGGCACACCCCAAGAGGTGTCACACCATCACTTCGTTAAACAAACTTGAACGGTTTTGAACTATGCCCGGAATCCGTACTGCCGCACAAGCCAAGGCCTGGCTGGAACATCAAGGAAAGTCAGTTCAAGCGTTCGCCCGGGAGCATGGCGTAGACCCGGCAACCACCTATCAAGTGCTCGCCGGGCGAAAAAAGGGGAGGCGTGGAGAAGCCCATAAAGTGGCGGTACTTCTGGGCATGAAAGAGGGCGTTATCGTGGATGAGCCTGAAGCTCAATCCCACGATGAACAAAGCACTAGCTGACAGCAGTATGCGCTTATTTGTAGGACGTGCCCGTTTTAGTCCGATGTGAGTGCGCGACACTCACGCTCCATCCGCCAGAAGCCATCCTCTTCACCGACAATACTCAACCCCAGGCGCTGATACAGCCTTCTTGCCGGGTTGGTCTTGAACACCGTCAACCGTAGAAAGCCCAGGCCCTCGACGCGTGCCTTAAGCACCATTTGCTCGAGCACCCAACTGCCCGCACCCTGCTTGCGGCAGCATTCCAGCAGGTGCAGTTCGCGGATATACAGGGCCTTGCCGTCGCGGCTCAGGCTGATAAAGCCCATCACGCCGTCATCGTTGCAGATCAGCCAGTTCTCGCGGCCCGCCCAGGCCACGTCGAAGCCGTCGTTGGACCACAACAAGCCGTTCTGACGGTAATAATGGCTCATGGCTTCATGGGTCAAGGTGCGGGCAAACGGCAGGTCTTGCTCAGTGGCCCGGCGCAAATGAAACCTCATTCAGAGAGCTACCACCTGGCCGGTCCACTGCCCGTTCTCGCGACGGGCGATCACCAGCGCGTCGCCGACACCGGGGGCGGCAACAAGCAAGTTGCCATCGGCGGTCCAAATTGCACTGCGGCCCGCACAAGCCCAGCCTCCGGACGGGCCACCATGGTTAGCCATCAGCACCAACAGGCCATGCTCGGCCGCATAGCCTTCAAGCAAAGCACTGTCTGCCGCGTAGCCACCCTCGCTGATCAGTACGCCGGCGGCATACACCGTGGCGCCCGCTGCCGCCGCTTGACGTGGATGGCTGGCCTGGGAAAAGTCCGCGCACACCGCCAATGCTATGCGGTCATCTCCGAATGCCAAGACCTCACCGCCCTGCCCCGCAGCAAATGCCAGCTCCTCACCGGGGTGCAAGTGCTGCTTGGTGTAGACGCCGACTGAGCCGTCCGCCCCCAGCACCAACGCGCCGATCAGCACGCCTGCTTGTGGCGCCAACCGCACCGGCATGCCCACCACGGCCGTCAACCGCAGCTCCCGCGCCAGCTCACGCAACGGCGCCAATACGGCGTCTTGCGGGGCGATGGCCAAGTCGGCCGCCAGGAACGGCTCGTAGCCGGTCAGTGACAGTTCTGGAAACACCAGGCATTGCACGCCCTGTTCAGCCGCGACCCGCATCAACGCCAGGTGCCGCTGGATATTGGCAGCGACATCGCCCGGGATGGAAACGGTTTGCGCCGCAGCAAGGGTCAAGGCAGTCATGGTCGCGTCCTGGCAATCATTGTTGGAGAGCCGTCAGCATATCCACACTTGCCCATAACGGCATAGGTATCTACACAACTGAGTGGACTGTAGCAGCGGACGGTAACCACGATGCGAAGCGAGTCGCTCTTGATCTGCTTTTGATCTTGATCTTAAGCGCCCCGTCAAACCACGCTGGCCGGAATTCGACAGGGATTTGGGGGCTAAACCGGCAGGGATGCCGGTTTAGCCGCCCCGCGCCATGGATGGCGCGTGGCGGCGGCCCCCCAAATCACTGGCGGATTACGGGCACACCGAGCCCAAGCGAGGTGCCGAGTGGTGGGGCAAGAGCCCTTTGGTTACTTTGGGGCTCTTTTCCAAAGTGACCCGCCGTCAGGGCGGAACCCTAAGTAGCCGTTACCGCAGCAATGGATATGCACACAATCCAACTGTGTCGACTGCCAGGCCGCCTTCGCGAGCAAGCCCGCTCCCACAGTGGAATCGTTGGGGTGTCAGGTAGATAGGCGTCGGCTGCCAGGCCGCTATCGCAGGCAAGCCAGCTCCCACATTTGGATCGCGGTGCGTCAGCTAGATCAGCGTCGGCTGTCAGTCCGTCACGGGAGCAAGCTCCCTCGCCACAGGTCCAGCGTTGCCCATAGCGGTAAGGACTGCCACACAATAGAAATTACTGATTGAATCCACCTGCACGCCTCTAGTAAGCTCCCCCCATCATTTGGAGAGCCCCATGTTGCCACTCACCCACACTCAGGTTTGCCCTGCTGCCAGCGCCTTGCGCTCGGTGTCGGCTACCCGTGTGAACGGTTCGAGCGCACTGGCCGGCTTTTATTTTGGGTATTGGTTTAGCCACTGGCGCGCCTGATACCTGAAATCGGCGCCCACTACTCAAGGGGTCGCCTACCAGAGAAATCTAAACCCCCGGTCGGCTCCCCGACCGGGGGTTTTGTTTTTTCAGCGCCTAACAACCTGTTTGCTCACGATCACTTAAAGGAATCACGCCATGAACTTCACCACCTATTACCGCTACGACACTTGCACTGCATGGCGATTTAGCCAGCTCCGTTCGGGACAGCCTGCCGCCTCCGACCGGTCACCCCGTGGTGGCAAGCCAACACACGTAGCCGATACGGCCAATTGTCGAACACCCCAGTAGGCCAAGCGTGCGGGAATCGCCCGCCGCTTGCCCAGGAAGCCTTGAATATGAACTCCTCCGTCGCCGCTTTGCCCGTCTCTCCCCTCAACAGTGCCAATGAAGCCCTGACCCAGCGTTTGCCCAGCTCCCTTGAGCTCAAGCATCAACTCCCGCTCAGCCCGTTTCTCAATGAACAAGTCCACGCCCATCGCCAAGCCGTGCGCGCCATCCTCAATGGCGAAGATTCACGCCTGCTGGTGATTGTGGGGCCGTGTTCGATCCACGACCCGGAATCGGCCATGGAATACGCGCGCAATCTGAAGAAGCTCGCGCTTGAAGTCAGCGACCAGATGCTGTTGGTGATCCGTGCCTACGTCGAGAAACCGCGCACCACGGTGGGTTGGAAAGGCCTGGCCTACGATCCGCACCTGGACGGCAGCGATGACATGGCCGCCGGCCTGACCCTGTCCCGCGAACTGATGCGTGAAATGCTGCGCCTGGGCCTGCCGGTGGCCACCGAGTTGCTGCAGCCCATGGCCGCCGGCTACTTCGATGACTTGCTCACTTGGGTCGCCATTGGCGCACGCACTACCGAATCGCAGATTCACCGCGAAATGGCCAGCGGCCTGGGCATGCCCGTGGGCTTCAAGAACGGCACCGACGGTGGCGTCGCCATTGCCTGCGATGCGATGCGCTCAGCGTCCTACCCGCATCGCCATTTCGGCGTCGACAGCCAGGGCCACCCGGCGATCATCCAGACGCCCGGCAACCCCGACACGCACCTGGTGCTGCGCGGCGGCCACCGTGGGCCGAACTACGATGCGCAAAGCGTGGCCGACGTAAAGCATGACCTGGCCAAGTCCAAGGTGGCGGCGCGGATCATGGTCGACTGCAGCCATGCCAACAGCGGCAAGAACCCGCTGCGCCAACCGGCGGTATTCAATGACGTGCTGGAGCAGCGCCTGCAAGGTGATACCTCCCTGGTGGGCATGATGCTTGAGAGTCACCTGTTCGAAGGCTGCCAGCCGCTGAGCGCGTCGATGAAATACGGCGTTTCGGTGACCGATGGTTGCCTGGGTTGGGACGGGACCGAGCAGTTGTTGCGCAGTGCCGCTGAGCGGTTGCGGGAACACGGCAAAGCCGACTGATCGGTGGGAATCAACATCTGGGAGGGAGCTTGCTCCCTCGCCACAGGCCCAGTGAGGTTATGCCCGGGCCACCGGCATGCGGGACAGCTCCCGCAACCACGGCAACACCCGCAGGCCGTGGGCAGTCTCGCAGGGGTCGACGATGTCCATGAAGTGTTCGAGGTTGACGTGGTCCGGCACGCCCGGCAGGCGCACCCGCACGGCCGGCGTTACACCGCACGGGGCGCCCAGGTCCAGATGTTCGTAGACCAGCACATGACGCACCTGGGGCTGAGGTTCATAGCCTTGGGCCATGAGCCCGGCATGGATTATCAGCACATCGAAGGGTTCGGCAGGAATGGCGGTAAGAATCCGCACCTCTTCGAACGTTTGCACCGGCACGATCCGGTAATAACCCAACCGGTTGAGCATTTTCTCGATGTACAGGCGTTGCAGATGCTGTTCATCGGCAATCAGGATGGTCAGTGCTTTGTTCGGCATGGCAAACCCCTGGCAGGCAGTGCTCGGCAGTGAGCGCTGCCCATTTTCCAGACATATGCCGACGACAAAATCAGGCATGTTCCCGGTTCGCGTAAGAGTTTTCCCAAATTTCCCGAATGGCGATCAACCGCAGTCAAGGCTGATTGCAATAAGCGCTCAAGCCATGACGCAAAACATCGATCGCTTCAGCCACGCCCTCAACCGCTGGCCCCAATGCCTGACGGTCGCGCTGTTCACACACTGCCTCCAATGCTTCACACCCACTGATCAATAGGTTTGCCTTGACCATCCGCGCGCCGCCCTTGGCACGGTGAGCCAGGTCGTGCAGCTTGGCAAAATCTGCCTGGCTGGACAGGCGCGGCAGTAAGGCACGGTCTGCCTCCAGGCTTTCGAGTAACGGCGCCAGCAATTCGACAAGCGCAGCGTGATCATCGCCGGTCAGCGCGACCAATGTGCTCAAGTCGAATGTCGCCACGGGCTGCGGGCCCGCGTCGGCCACACGCGAGGCCAGCGCCGACCGCAAGTCGTCAAGCCCGGTTGGCTTGAACAGGCAGCCATCCATGCCCGCCTGCCGGCAGCGCTCGGCTTCCTCCGGTTGTGCGTTGGCGGTGAACCCCAGCAACAGGCAGGGTTCCAGACCCTGTTCACGCTCTTGCGCGCGAATCTCCTGTGCCAGCTGATAGCCGTTCTTGAACGGCATGTTGCAATCGGTAATGACGCCGTCGAACTGCCCCGCTCGCCACTGTTCAAGCCCTTGAACACCGTCTTCGGCCGTGACGATATCGTGGCCCAGAAAGCTCAACTGTCGAGCCAGCAGCAAGCGGTTGGCCGGGTAGTCGTCCACCACCAGAATCTTCAGCGCACGGCCCTCAGGCACCGCCTCTTGTGCAGGCTCAACCGGGGCCGGCAGCGTGGCGGTCATGGCCAGGGTCAGCGTCACGTCCACCCGAGTCCCGTGCCCCAACACGCTACTCAAGTGCAATTGGCCGCCCATCATTTCACACAAGCTGCGACTGATCACCAACCCCAGCCCAGACCCGCTACGTGCCGACTGCTGGTTATTGCTGCCCTGGATAAACACACTGAACAACCGCTGCTGATCGGCGATGCTGATTCCGATGCCGGTGTCTTGCACCCATAACTGGACGGCCAAGCGATCATCCTCGACCTTAGCCCGCGCAACCAGGCTGACCTGCCCATGAGAAGTGAACTTGATGGCATTGCTCAAAAGGTTCGATACCACCTGCTTGAATCGCAGCGGGTCGACCAGCACCGCCCGGTCAATCAACGGGTCCAGCTCAACCTGCAGCGCCAGCCCCTTGGCGCGGGCCAGCCCCTCGAACACGCGCGCGACCGACGCCAACAGCTCATGCAGGTTGGCGGGTTCCAGGGTCAACGACAAGTGCCCCGACTCGATGCGCGCGATATCGAGAATATCGCCGATCAACTCCAGCATGCCCCGTGAAGCCACCGAGGCCACCTCCAGGGCATCGCGGTCGACCCGCCCCTGCTCGGCATTTTTCAACGCCAGCTCGATCATGCCGATCACGGCGTTCATGGGCGTGCGGATCTCGTGGCTCATGGTCGCCAGGAAGGTAGTCTTGGCGCGATTGGCCGCGTCGGCATCGTCCTTGGCTTCCTGTAGCTGGCCGAGCAACCGGTGCCGCTCGCTCACGTCGACCCAACCGGCAATCATGCCCACCACCTTGTCGTCGCCGTCGCGGTACGGCAGCATCCACTGGTAGATGGTCAGCACATCGCCATTGGGCACCTTGAGTATTCGATCATGAATCTGCGGCTCGCCCCCCGCCATCAAGCGCAGGTAATCCTCATGAAACGACTGGGCCTGTGGCGGGTTGTCGACGTCGGTTTCCACCACCGTCCTGCCGATCACGTCTTCAAGCTTGTAGCCAAACACGTCGAGGTAGGCGTTATTGCACGCCATCAACCGCCCTTGGCGGTCACGCACGTAAATCGGGTGCGGCGTGCCGTCGATCAATACGCTCATAAACCGCATCTGATCGCTCAGCGCCCGCTCGGCCTGCAGGCGCTTACGAATCAGGCTGCGCAGGTAAATGGCCCAGCCCAGCGTGACGGCCAACAATAACGCCGCCAACCCGAAGCCCTGAAGAATCACGTTGCGATAACGCAACCAGTAACTGTCCTCGATGATGACCTCGCTGCGCCACTGACCAATCAATTCGTCCATTTCCTGCGGGGTGATACTCAGCAGCGCCTTGTCGAGGATCGAATACAACTCCAATTGACTGCGGTTGACCCCAAAGGTCACGCGTGCAGGCTCAGTGCCGACCGTACTGGTAACACGCAAGCGGTCGCGGTAATACCGGCTGATCAAATAACGCGCGCTGATCAACGAGTTGACCGCGCCGTCGGCGTCACCATTGGCCACCAGCGCCATGGCTTGCTGAGGGTTCTCCACATCGACAAACATCACGCCTGGAAAATTCTGCGCTATCTCATCGTGCAGGCCATTGCCGACCACCATGGCCAAGCGTTTGCCTACCATCTCTTCCAACGTGAGCGGGCTGTGTGGACTGTCACGGGTTACCAGCACAAAGGGATTGGTCAAATAGGGCCGGGTAAAGCGTACTTTTTCGGCCCGCTCCACACTGGGGGTGATAACCGCCAGCATGTCAGCCGTCCCCGCACTGACGATGTTGATCTGGCGCGGCAACGAACTGCCTGGCACCACATCGAACTTCAAGCCGGTGCGCAAGCTGATGCGCGATAACACCTCGGCACTCAAGCCTTCGAATTGACCCCGACCACCAATAAAAGATAACGGTAGGAAGTCATTGAGCACCGCAACCCTGACCCGTGGATTTTTCTGCACCCAGCGTTGTTCACTGGCGCTCAAGTGCAGCCGGTCAACGCCGATTATGCCCAGGTTACCTCCGCTCCAGCGGCGCAGGATTTCCATCTGCTCGCTGGCGGGAATCGCCTCCAGCGCGGCATTGAGGATGGGCAGTAAGCGCGCATTTTCGCGGGTGACGGCAAACGCAAACGGATTGACTTCCAGGCCGGAAAAATCCGCCATGCGTACATTATTGAGGTGGTTGCGATTGATCAGGTAATTGCTGCTGATGGCATCCCCCAGGTAGACGTCGGCACGACCAAACGCCACGGCGCCAATGGCTTCGAACGTCGAGGCAAACAATTCCAGTTGAGCCTGGGGGTAAAACGCGCGTACGGCGTCGGGCTGCATGTAGTGATAGAGCATTGCCACGCGCTTGCCGGCCAGGTCGTCATTCAATACCTGGCTGTCACCGCTGCGGGTCACCAGGGTCGGTTGGTCGTTGGCATAAGAGCGAGACAGCAGCAGTTGCGGGTCGGCCGCTTCATAGCCATTGGCGGAGCCGAGGAAATCCACCGCCCCCTGCTTCAGCGCCTCGACCACCTCATCGCGGGTGTCATAACGCCGAACCTCGATGGAGATATGCAGGGCCTGGCCGACCAATGCGGCAAAATCGGCCGTGATACCTTCGAGTTCGTCGTTGTTATTGGTCAAGTCAAAAGGTGCGTAATCGGGCGCCGAAACGCCCATCAGCAATGTGCGCCGCTCACGCAGCCAACGCCAACCGGCCTCGTCCAGCGCCACTTGCGGGATCTCAATATGAGAGTGCCCCAACAGCCGCAAAGCGTGAGGCTCTTCAAGGGCCACCGCGATCAGAGGTAACAAGCTCATCCAAAGGATCGTGACGAACCTGATAAACGCGGCGGTGATCATTTCAGTTCAGATCAGATGGTTGCGCTGAGCAAACGTGGATAAGTGCACTACCGAGGACATTCGCAACTTCTCCTTGAGTCGAGTCTTATAGGTACTGATGGTCTTGTGGCTCAGCAGCATTTGCTCGGCGATTTCCTTGTTGCCCAGCCCTAGGGCGAGCATCTGCAGTACGGTAAGTTCGCGGTCAGACAAACATTCGATCATCTGCCGTTCTGTTTCTTGCAAATCGTCGCGCCGCACCGAACTGGTCGGCAAACTGGGGAAGCAGCTGTAGCCCGACATGATCGCCTTGATAGCCTTTTGCAGCTCATCCAGTTCGCCGGTCTTGGCGACGAACCCCATGGCGCCGGCGCGCATGCAGCGGGTGGAAAAAAACACCGCCAGGTAGGACGTCAGCACCAGAATCTTGCACGGCAAGCCCAACGCCTTGATCCGGCTGATGACCTCCAACCCGCCCAATTTGGGCATCGCCAGGTCGAGGATAATCAGCTCGGGACGTTGCTCCCGCGCCAACTGCATCGCATCTGCGCCATCCCCAGCCTGAAAAATCTCAACAAAACCCTCCAACTGCAGGAGGTGTTTGACCGTCGCCCGGATAAATGGATGGTCATCCACAATTAATGCTTTGTTCATACAACTTCCCTATGTGGACAAAATACCCTTACACATCACACCGGGCCTGGGTACCTGTGAGAAATGACAGTTCCGACGAACGGCGCTGCCTTATCGGTACGGTAACCAGGCCGTGTCTGGCCCCTTCAATTAACTCAGCATAACCACGGACGCCGGACCTCAACGACCCAACAGCCGCAAGTGCCCAACCTTAGCAACGCAATGATGTTTTAACTGAAGGGATAATCCGGACTAGATGTAGGATTTTTCCACAAGCAAGCTTAGCCAATCCTGGCTCGCCCATAGGGGTCAGTCGGTGGTACTTGGGCTCCAGAAAGCCTGTACCACCAGAGTTGATGTAGAGAGGCGCGCTACCAGAGCATCCAGTTCGTCGCCATCCACCGACGTGGCGGCCAGGATGGCCTCGATCTCCACTTCGTCGCTGCCGAACGGCCGCACATCGACATCACTGGCTGGGTAGTTGCAGCGTGCCAACTCGGCTTCCAGCAACACCATCACGGCCTGTTGCTGACTGCGTCGCGCAATCACGTAAAGAATGTTGGTGACCTCTGCCGACACCACGTCCAAGGGTTGGCGATTGATGTTATTGACGATCGGCCGCAGCAAGGTGTTGGCCGCCAGCACAAACAGCGTACCCAGCAAGGCCTCGAGGATCAGGTCGGCGCCAGCGCAGGCGCCCACCGCCGCTGAAGCCCAGAGGGTCGCGGCAGTGTTAAGCCCGCGTACATTGCCCTCTTCCCGCATGATCACACCCGCCCCCAAAAAGCCGATGCCCGACACCACGTAAGCGACCACGCGCACCGCGCCTTCCGCACCACCGAGCCGGTTGGCCATGTCGACAAAGATCGCCGCGCCTACCGCCACCAGCACATTGGTGCGCAGCCCCGCGGTGCGCTGGCGATATTGGCGCTCGAAACCGATCAAGCCACCGAGGATAAATGCCGCGCTGAGGCTGACGACGGTGTCGACCAGGGAGTTGAGGTTGATGTTGTTGATTGCCTGCATAAAAAATCTCCATGAATGCAGCGACAAATTGGAAAACACCGTGGGTTCCTGTGGGAGCTGGCTTGCCTGCGATAGCGGTACACCGGCCAATGAATCTGGCGACTGATACACCGCCATCGCGGGCAAGCCCGGCTCCCACAGGGTTTGCGGTGTTGCATGGCACTCACTACTGCCAGCCAAACCTGCGGATGTAGTAGCCTTTCACCGCTTGGGTCAGCGCCATGTACGCCAGCAAAATCACCGGCAGGAACACAAAGTACAGCGACGGCAGCGCCTGCAATTTGAAGTAATCCGCCAATGGCCCCATCGGCAGGAAAATCCCCACGGCCATGATCACGCCGGTCATCAGCATCAACGGCAGCGCCGCACGGCTTTGCAGAAACGGGATTTTCGGGGTGCGGATCATGTGCACGATCAGGGTCTGGGTCAGCAGCCCCACCACAAACCAGCCGGACTGGAACAGCGTCTGGTGGTCTGGCGTGTTGGCATCAAACACATACCACATGAGTGCGAACGTGGTGATGTCGAAGATCGAACTGATTGGCCCGAAAAACAGCATGAAGCGCCCCACCTCGCCTGGCTGCCAGCGTTGCGGCGTGGCAAGCATCTCGTCGTCGACGTTGTCGAACGGGATCGCGATCTGCGAGATGTCATACAGCAGGTTTTGCACCAGCAGGTGCATCGGCAGCATCGGTAAAAACGGGATAAAGGCACTGGCCACCAACACCGAGAACACGTTGCCGAAGTTGGAACTGGCGGTCATCTTGATGTACTTGAGCATGTTGGCGAAGGTGCGCCGGCCTTCCAGCACGCCCTCCTCCAGGATCATCAGGCTCTTCTCCAGCAGGATGATGTCGGCCGCTTCCTTGGCGATGTCCACCGCGCTGTCCACCGAAATACCGATATCCGCCGTGCGCAACGCCGGAGCATCGTTGATACCATCGCCCATAAAGCCCACCACATGTCCGTTGGACTTGAGCAGACGCACGATGCGTTCCTTGTGGCTGGGGGTGAGCTTGGCGAACACATTGGTAGTTTCCACGGCCACGGCCAGTTCGGCGTCGCTCATCGCCTCGATGTCGTTACCCATCAGCAAGCCTTGTTGTTCCAGGCCCACTTCGCGGCAGATCTTCGCCGTGACCAGTTCGTTGTCGCCGGTCAGTACTTTCACCGCCACGCCGTGAGCTTTCAGGGCCTTGAGGGCGGGCGCGGTGCTTTCCTTGGGCGGGTCGAGAAACGCCACGTAGCCAATCAGCGTCAGGTTGTTCTCATCGGCCAGGGTGTAGGTGTCACGCCCCGCCGGCATCGGCTGCGCCGCGACCGCCACCACCCGCAGCCCTTCTTCGTTAAAGGCTGCGGTCACCTGGCGAATGCGCGCCAGCAGCTCGTCGGTCAGTGCTTCATCGACATCGCCATGGCGCACGCGGTTGCACACCGACAAAATCTCCTCCACCGCTCCTTTGCAGATCAACAGGTGCGGTTGGTGTTGCTCGGCCACCACCACCGACATGCGGCGGCGGTTGAAGTCGAAGGGGATCTCGTCGACCTTGTGAAACGCGGTACCCACTTTCAGCTCGCGATGGATGTCCACATGCTCGAGCACGGCCACATCCAACAGGTTCTTCAAGCCGGTCTGGTAGTAGCTGTTGAGGTAGGCCATTTCCAGCACGTCGTCCGACTCCTGGCCCCACACGTCCACATGGCGCGCCAGGAAAATCTTGTCCTGGGTGAGCGTGCCGGTCTTGTCGGTGCACAGCACGTCCATGGCGCCGAAGTTCTGGATCGCGTCCAGGCGCTTGACAATCACCTTCTTGCGCGACAGAAACACCGCGCCCTTGGCCAGGGTCGAGGTGACGATCATGGGCAGCATTTCCGGGGTCAGACCCACCGCAATCGAAAGCGCGAACAGCAACGCCTCGGTCCAGTCGCCCTTGGTAAAGCCGTTGATGAACAGCACCAGCGGCGCCATCACGAACATAAAGCGAATCAGCAACCAACTGACCTTGTTGACCCCCTGCTGGAACGAGGTGGTCGCACGGTCTGTCGCCGTGACGCGTTGCGCCAAGGCACCAAAATACGTGCTGTTGCCGGTGGCCAGGACCACCGCCGTGGCGGCGCCGGACACCACGTTGGTGCCCATGAACAGAATATTCTCCAGCTCCAGCGGGTTGCGCGTGTGGGCGTCCTGCTGGTGGGCGAACTTCTCCACCGGCATGGATTCACCGGTCATCGCCGCCTGGCTGACGAACAAGTCCTTGGCGCTGAGCACGCGGCAGTCCGCAGGGATCATGTCGCCGGCCGACAACACAATCAGATCGCCTGGCACCAATTGCTTGATCGGCAGTTCAATGCGCTTGGCGGCATCGCGGCGCAGCACCGTCGCGGTATTGCTCACCATGGCTTTCAAGGCGTCGGCGGCCTTGTTCGACTTGGCCTCCTGCCAGAAGCGCAACAGGGTCGAGAGCACCACCATGGAAAAAATCACCGTGGCGGCCTTCATGTCTTCAGTCAGCCAGGAGATCACCGCCAACAGGGTCAGCAGCAGGTTGAAGGGGTTCTTGTAGCAATGCCACAGGTGCACCCACCACGGCAGCGGCTGCTCGTGCTCGACTTCATTGAGGCCGTATTGCACGCGCAGGGCATCGGCCTCCTGAGTGTTCAGGCCCTCGGTGTGGCTGCCCAGTACACCCAGCAATTGCACGGTGCTGCGGTTGGCAGCAGCCACTAGCGTCTGCGCCAGGCTAGGCGGTACTTCGCGGCTGACGCTGGCGTCGGTCACGGTCTCCAGCATTGCCAGGCGGCGAAAATGCCGGGCGATATGCCGGGTCCGCAGGAAACCGGCGAAGAACTCTTTGAGCAAAGTGAGGTTCATGGTGTAACTCCTGCGCGAGGAAAAACCGTCGTGCAGGTACTGCCCGTCCACACCGCGCCCGTCACACAGGCACAGCCGAACCTGGCCCGCCCGCCGTAACAGGCAGGCGCGTCCGTAGCATCCAGGCGTTACCCAGGTGCTGGTCAGCGTCGATGAGAGGGAATCAGGCAGGTGCCAGGATTGGCCACCGCCGGGATGCCGCTTCTCGCTTTGTGAGGCGAGACAACGGCATCTGGAAAATGCGCGTTACCTTGCCAAGAGGCCGGTTACCGAAACCGGCCGACGACTGTCACTCGAACAAGTACCCACTGAGGGTCTCCGCTATTGATGAAAACGCGCGAAGCTTACGCCCCGATGTTGGCAGAGTAAACCGTAGGAAAGTGTCAGCCTGGTGAATAAGAAGATTCTTCAGGATGGGTTCAGGAACGCCTTTCTCAACCCCACGTTGGGCGATCCCGTTCGACCAGCGCCAGGTAGTTTTCAATGCTCGCGCTAGCCACAACCTTTACTTGGATAGACACCCTATTCACCTGCCGGCCCATCGTGATGCCCTCGCGGGTGCGCACCTGTACATAGCCAAGTCTGGGCCAAAAACGCTCGGCCCTGGTATTGCCCACCACTACCGTCAGCCGCAGCCACTGGGCGCCCTTCGCCACCGCCCAGGCCTCAAGGTCGGTGTGCAAGCGCTGCGCCAGCCCGCTGCCGTGCCAGCGCGTATGCACCAGTAGCAACCCAATGTGCCACACCCCGGCGGCGAGCAAATCCGCGGCGATATTCACCACGGCGACCAAGTGGCCCTGCGCATCGCGGTAACCCAGCCAGTACAGGCGGCTGCAATGCCAGCCAGCGGGCAATTGACCGCTTAACTCTTCCCGTGCTTCGGTCGGGGTAGCCGATTCGCCATTCACCGCGATGAAGTAATCGGGTGCCTGTTCAAAAAACTGCTGCAGCTCAGCCTCATCACAGCCAAGCAGCTCAACCACCCGAATGCCTTCCAAGGAGCTGCCAGGCAACAGATGTAGATCAACGTCCATGTTCAACCTCTTCAATCATCCCGCGTCAGCACTTCCAGCAATTCAATCTCGAAGCGCAGGTTACTGTTGGGTTTGATATGCGCGCCCATCGAGCGCTCGCCATAAGCCAGGTGCGCGGGTACATACAACGTGCGCACGCCGCCAACCTGCATGCCCATCAAGCCCTGGTCCCAGCCCTTGATCACGCGGCCAGTGCCGATCACGCACTGAAACGGTTTGCCCCGTTCCCAGGAGGAATCGAACACCGTGCCATCTTCCAGGGTGCCGGTGTATTGGGTGGTGATCAGCGCGCCCTTGACCACGGCTTTGCCGTCGCCCAGGCGGATGTCGGTGACCTGCAGTTCGTCGTTGCTCATGGGGTTCTCATTGAAGGGGTGAAGGGCTGGGGTTTTCCCAGAATTGGGTGGGTTTGGCAAGTGCAGGGGAATGGCCCACATGGTGGACCGCTCGCTGGAATGCATACAGATCCAATGTGGGAGCGGGCTTGCCCGCGAAGGCGGTGTGTCTGTCACTACATCTTTGTCTGCACTACCGCTTTCGCAGGCAAGCCAGCGCCCACAATTGGATCTGCGCGTATTCAAAAGCCTTTTACAACCAATGCCAGAACCGGCTCCAGAACCCGCGCCCCAACTCATCCTTGCACCCGGCATATTGGCGCGCATACATCTGCGAACGCGCCTGCA
The DNA here is from genome assembly GCF_029201605.1 of Pseudomonas sp. FJ2-5-13. Taxonomy (NCBI): domain Bacteria; kingdom Pseudomonadati; phylum Pseudomonadota; class Gammaproteobacteria; order Pseudomonadales; family Pseudomonadaceae; genus Pseudomonas; species Pseudomonas sp. FJ2-5-13. The sequence continues at coordinate 2,217,721 of NZ_CP104045.1, read as the reverse complement.
CCTTGCTCGCCACCGGCGGCAGCCAGGCTTTGCTGGCGTAGGTGCGCTGGCGGTAGCCGCCCCAGCCTTCGTGGTAGTTCAGGTACTGGCCGTAGGCGTCGTACTTGTAGACGCCGTTGATGGTGTAGGTCTTGTCCATGTACCAGCCGATAAAGTCGATGGCGTCGTCGAAGTCTTCACGATCAGCGCCGCTGCGGCCAGTGGCTTTGCGGTAGTCGTTCCATACTTCATCCTTGGCCTGGGCGTAGCCGGAAGCGGTGGAAACGCGACCCCAGGGGATGATCCACAGCAGGTATTTTCGCGGGGTCTTGGCGTCGTGGCGAAAGCCCGACTCCTGATACATGATGGCGAACGGCACCTGGATCGGTACGCCCCAACGCTTTTGCGTAACCTTGGCGGCGTCGTACCAGTCGTCTTTTTCGCGCAAAATACCGCAGAGATCGTTGGGCGTGCGTGGCGGCGAGGTGCCGCACGCCGCCAACAGGGAAGTGAGTAATAACAGTCCGACGGCTTTGCCTGCGCTCAAGGGGCACCTTTGTGGGATAAGGGTAAAATGCCAGCATTTTACCCCTTCACACAGGCGGCGTCCTTGCCGCAGACAGTTTTAAGCCAAGGGCACGCGACGGGTAGTCAGCGCGATACGACCGATAAAGAAGCTCAAGGCCGCGCCCAACAGCAGCATGGCCAAGGTGCTCCAGGCTGCGCGGGACAGTTGCTTGGCAGCGACTTCACCGGCTTCACGGGCTTTTTGTTCAGCCTGTTTTTTCAGCTCATCGACCTTTTGCATGGCTTGCTGATAAGCCTGGGCATAGTTGTCGACGATCTGGGTGGCTTCTTCTTTGCTCTTGCCAGTGCGGGCCGCGACGATGTTGACCAGCGCCTCTTTATCCGCTGCATTCAGGGCTGGCTCGCCGGACGCTTTCACACGTTCGAACCACTGCTTGAGCTCATCACCGGCCTGGGCAGGGTTGGTCGCTGCATCGGTGGCCGACTGCTTGCCATCGGCTGCTGCCTGATCGGCTTTTTGCTCAACATTGGCTGGGTCCAGCTCAGCCTTGCCGCTCTGCTTGAGCAAGGTATCCAGTTGGCCTTGCAGGCTGTTCCAGTCCAGCTCGATGCCCTGCTCGTTCAACTGCTGCTTGATGCTATTGCCAATCCCCGGCGCGGCGGCAGCAATGCCACTACCCGCAGCGGACAGGCCTTTGCCCACCACGTTGCCGGCAGTGCCGACGACGCTGGACGCCAGGCCCGCCAGCAGCCAAGTGGTGAGCAAGGTGGTCAGGGTCCAGGTCAGCACCCCGTGCAGGCCGCCACGATCCGGTGCCGTGCGGCCGGCCACGAAGGCGCCCAACGCGATGGCGACCAGTGTCGATACAAACAGCCAGATACCCGCACCCGTGCCAAAACCGCTCAACGGGTTGCCCGCTTCCATCGGGTCAACGGCACTGGCGCCAATGGCGGTGCCCAACACACTCAAGACCAGGTAGGTGACCAGTGCGATTGCACTACCGGCCAATACCGAGCTCCACGACACTCGAAACAGCGATCGATTGGTTTCATAGACAGTGGTCATACAAAGGTCCTTTTCAAATTGAGGAGCAAGGCAATGCGCCTTGATGGGTGTGAGTGTGGCGAAACGACATACGTTCAGTCCTGGCCCATATGCACCAGGCGCTCTGGTGCATTCGCACTGCCTCGCGGGCAATAACTCTGCACTATCCTGAAGCCGGGATGTCGTAACCCAATGTGCCTTGCCCTGCCCTAATCGGAGACGTTATGACCCAGGATGTTCTCGCCAAAGAAACCAACCGCCGCCAACTGCAGACCATCATCTCGGGACTGTCCGACGGTGTGATTCTGGCCGAGGTCGACCAGACCATTCTGTGGGCCAATGAAGCGGCGTTGACCATGCATGGGGTCAGCGAGGTCAAGGAACTGGGCGCCAATACCGAGGCGTACGCCAAGCGCTTTGCCCTGCGCTATCGCAACAACCATCCGTTGCCACTGGACAGCTACCCCCTCAGCCGCGTGGCTGCCGGCGAAGAGTTCAGCGATGTGGTGGTGGAAGTCACACCCGCCGATGACGAACACCGCTGCTGGGTGCACCGCCTGCGCAGCCTGGTGCTGACCGATGCCCAGGGTGAGCCGGAGTTGCTGGTGCTGATCCTCAGCGACGCCACCGAATGGGCCAGCGCCGAGCAACGCTTTGAGAAAACCTTCAACGCCAACCCGGCGCCCGCGGTGATCTGCCGCCTCAGCGACTTGCGCTATATCAAGGTCAACCAGGGTTTTCTGGAGATGACCGGCTACAACCGCGACCAGGTCATCGGCAAATCCGTGTATGAACTGGATGTGCTGGAACAGGCCGAGCGCAAGGACCTGGCGATCCAGCGCCTGGGCGAAGGCGCGACCATCCCGCAGATGCAGGCCGAACTGAGACTGCCCGAAGGTGGCAGCAAACTGGTGATCGTCGCCGGCCAACCGTTGGACATGAACGAGGAAGACTGCATGCTGTTTTCCTTCACCGACCTGGAGCCACGGCGCAAAGCCGAAATCGCCCTGCGCCAGAGCGAAGAGCGCTTCGCCAAGTCCTTCCGCCTGACGCCCGTGCCGACCCTGGTGTGCAGTGCCGACAACCGCCAGGTGGTGGACATCAACGAAGCCTTTATGAGCATCACCGGCTACATCAGCGAAGAATTGATCGGCAAATCCATCGAAGACATCAACTTCATCGACAGCCCCCAGGCCGGCGCTCAGCTGTTCGCCACCCTGGAAAAAGCCGGCAACCTTGAAGGCCAGGACCTCAAGGTGCGCAAGAAAGGCAGCGAGGTGATCGACTGCGTGGTGTCTGCCGACACCGTGATTATCCAGGACGTGCCCTGCTACCTGATGGTGCTGATGAACATCACCGAACGCAAACGCTCGGAGCTGGAGCTGGTGGCGGCCATCGAGGAAGTCATGCAGGACGCGTCCTGGTTCAGCCAGACCCTGATCGAGAAGCTGGCCAACGCCAAGAGCGTCAACAGCCCCAACCTGCCGAATGTTTCCTTCACCGACCTCACCGCCCGCGAGCGCGATGTATTGGGCCTGATCTGCGAGGGCCTGGCGGACAAAGAGATCGCCTCGCGCCTGAAACTGGCGCCCAACACCGTGCGTAACCATGTGGCCACGGTGTATTCCAAGCTGGGGGTGCACAGCCGTAGTGCAGCGATCGTCTGGGCCCGTGAACGCGGGCTGTTTGCCGGTGATTTGCGCCTGAAAAACAAACCCTGACCCTGCAAATGCACTAGTGCGTCTAGTGCGAATTCGCCTTATTGCGCGGCGGTGCAAGCAATAACCTTCAAGGGATCGTATTTATGCCTAGAAGGAACCCGCATGTTTACCCTCTCTCAACTGCGCAACTGCATCGAAGAAGGCCTGTCACCGCTGACGTGCGAATTCACCCTGTGCCGGGACGCGTCCTTGACCCTCAAGGTCTACGACGCCGAGACCGGCCGTGTCGACCTGGTGGTGACCGGCATCAGCACCAACCGCCTGCAAACCCCGCAGGAAGTGGCGAAGATGGTGGATGAGTTGCGCTACGAGCTGCAAAGCAACAACGTCGGCAAGCTCACGCTGGATGATCTGCCTTTATCGCCGCTCCCATGAAATAAAACACCCCGCCGGCGACGATAAACGCCCCCAGCATGTAGAACATGTAATGGGCCGGCAGGCTGGCCAACACCAGCCCACACAGCACCGGCCCCAGCGCGGCGCCGAGGTTGGACAGGTTTTGCGCCCCGTAATACATGCCCCGCAGGTGGTCCGGGGCAATTCGGTCGATAAACATGTACTCGGCCGGGAACACGATGATTTCCCCGACGGTGAATACCGCCATCGCCAGTACCCACCCCACCACGCTGGTGGACAGCCCGAAGCCGATCAACCCCAACATGAACATGCTCAAGCCGGCGATCAGCCATTGGCTCAGGTAACGGTGCGAGATGCGCCGGCCAATCAGGTACTGCAAGGCGATCACCAGCACCGCGTTGGTGGTCAGCACCGCGCTGATTACCGTGTAGGTGTATTCGGCGGTCGTGGTGGTCACCAAGTACTGCGACAGGTAGGCCGTGAACTGGCCGAACACCACCGCGCTGAGTAAACCACCGAGGGTGAAGCACACCAGGCGACGGTCCTGCAGCAAAACGCGGGCGACGGCGAGGAACGGCACCGGCTTTTGCGTGGCGTCCACCGTGGCCAGGTTACGGTCACCCCAGCGCCCGTACAGCAGAAAAAACCCCAGCCCCAACAGCGCCGACAGAATAAACGGCAGGCTGATATCCAGCTTGGCCACCATCGCGCCAAAGAACGGCCCCACGGCATAGCCGATATTGGTAAGGGTGTACTTGATGGAAAACACCTCGCTGCGCGCGTCTTCGGGCAGCAGGCTGGCGAAGCCGGCTTTCACTGCAATATCGATGACGGCGTAGGCCAGGTTGATCAGGATCAGGCAGCCATAGAACGCCCAGATATTCTGCGCCAGCACCGTACCGATAAACCCCAGCACAAACACCAGGCTCAAACCGAGCAACAGGCGATAGCTATTGATGCGGTCGACCAGGAAACCGCCGTAGACACTGAGTAGTGAACCGACGATCAGCGAACTGCCGATTACCAGGCCGACCTGGGTAATGTCCAAGGCGAAGTGGCTGGTGAGGTAGATCACGAGATAAGGAAAGGTGATGGCCTTGGCCAGCGTCAGCAGCAACGTGGCGCACAGCAACAGGTTCACAGTGCGGGGGTAGTTTCTTATTGTGGCAAGCATCCTGCTCTCGTTCTTCAAAGGTAATGCGACCATTGCGGTCGGTTACCTTAACGCAAGAAACATGAAACGAGCAGGTGCCCCGGCGGGATTATTTCTTGACTGGCGTAATCTCGAGGATGGTGCCGTTGGTGGTCTTGAGCAGGACGTACTTGTCACCTACACGCGTCCATTGGCTTTCTTCTTCGGGCTGTTTGAGCCCGCGTTTTTTCCAGTCTTTAATCGCTGACTCCTCGCGCATCAAGATGTCCGGGGCGCGATCACCCTCTTTCAAGTCACGGGAGTTGATGTTTGAAGGTTGCACGGTTTCCTGAGGGGTATCGCCGGCCTGCACGACAGCGCTGACGGAGGAAAAGCTGGCAGCGACCAGCAGGCAAGCGGCTAAGGTTTTCGACTTCATGGGTGCTCCTTCAATTAATGGTGCGTACCCAAGTTCCGACCGCGACGGCGCGCAATCATTCAGCCGGGTTTCCCTGTAGCCAGAGATTGCCTTCGTGAAATTTATCGTGTAATTTTTCATGAAATTATTCGATATAAATTTCATGACCCCACAAGAAGAACTCGCCACGCTCGCGGCGCTGATCCACGACCTGCGCAAGCACAAGAAACTCACCCTGGCGCAACTTGCGCAAAAAATCGAGCGGTCGGTGGGGTTTCTGTCCCAGGTCGAACGTGGCCTGTCGCGCCCGACCGTGGCCGACCTGACCGCCATCAGCCACGCCCTCGACGTGCCCACCACCTACTTCTACAGCCTTCCCAAACCCAAGGCGGTGGACTGGGTCACCCGCCCCAACGAGCGGCGCACGGTGTATTACGCCAATGGCATCACCGACATCCTGGTGTCGCCGAGCATGAACGGCGCGTTTTCGATGCTCGACAGCTTGTTGGCCCCCGGCGCCAACAGCGGCGAGCAAAGCATGAGCGACCGTGCCGAACAGGCCGGTTTTGTGCTCGAAGGCGAGCTGACCCTGTGGGTGGATAGCGAAGCCGAGCCGGTCACCCTCGGCCCCGGCGACAGTTTCCACCTCGCCAGTTTCGCCCACTGCCGTTATGCCAACCTCACCGACCTGCCCGCCCGCGTCTTGTGGGTTTACAACTAGGAGCTGCACCCGTGAAAAGCCAATCCTCCACGTTGCTGGCCGAAGTACGCAGCTTTCGCCAGAACCACCCCGACGTGCGTTATGTCGACCTGATCGCCCTGGACATTCCCGGGCATTTCTACGGCAAGCGCTACCCGGTGGAGATGCTTGAAAAGGTCGCAGCCGGCAGCCCGCTGAAGCTGCCGCAGAATGCGGTATTGCTGGGGGCTCAGGGTGGGCTGTTCAAGATTGGCGACTACTGCTTCAACGATGGCGACCCGGACGCCAACCGCCGATTGGTGCCGGGCACGCTCAAACCGGTGAACTGGGAGTCCCAGCCATTGGGGCAAATGCTCATCACCTCGGACGGCACCGAAGCGCCCATCGAATTCGAACCCCGCGAAGTCCTGGCCAAAGTGCTGGAACGCTTGCAGCACCAGGGCATTCACCCCGTGGTGGCGTTTGAGCTGGAGTTCTACCTGTTCGATAAACAGCTGGAAAACGGCCTGCCGCAATTTGCCCGCGACCCGCTCAGCGGAGATGCCGACGACCAGCCCAACCTGCATATCGAACGGCTGTCGCGCTTTAGCGACGTGCTCGAGGACATGGCGCAAACCGCCAAGGACCAAGGCATCGACATCACGGTGATCACCGCCGAAATCGGCCCCGGCCAGTTCGAGATCAACTTCGGCCACTGCGACGACGGCCTGCGCGCCGCCGACTGGGCCGCCCTGTTCTGCCGCAGCACCCGTGGCGTGGCGCTCAAGCAGGGTTACCGCGCCAGCTTCATGGCCAAGCCCTACCTGCAATTTCCCGGCAGCGGCATGCATGTGCATGTCAGCCTTTACGATGCGGCGGGCAATAACCTGCTCGCGGCCCATCAGCAGCAGCCGCTGCGCCACGCCGTGGCCGGTTGCCTGGAATTGCTTCCCCACTGCATGCCGATTTTCTCGCCCAACCACAACGCCTTCCGCCGCCTGGGCGGCACGGTCAACGCTGCGACGCGGGCGAGCTGGGGCTTTGAGGACCGCGATGCTTGTGTGCGCATCCCCGAGTCCGACCCGCGCAACCTGCGGATCGAGCACCGCCTGGCCAGCGCCGATGCCAACCCTTATCTGGTACTGGCGGCAATCCTGGTGGGCCTGGAGCACGGGCTTGAGGCCAAGCGCGACCCCATCGCGCCACTGAACGAAGACCGCAACAGCGGCACCGATTTCCCGGTGGAAATGCTCGACGCCGTACGTGCCATGCAGCAGCAACCGGTACTGCGCGACAAGCTGGGCGCGGAATTTGTCGACGTGTATTGCGAGAACAAACGCCAGGATCACTTGGCTTTCCAGCAAGAAATTCATGCGCGCGAATATCGCTGGTTTCTCTAAGCACGCGCCGCGCTGGCGGCATACAAACCTTGACCCAAATCAACGAAAGGCTCTAGCACGGGCCTTTCAGGCTTAAAAATTGTCGAACAATCCTGGCCTTTGCCGTTGAGATCCATTATCATCCGGCGCCTTCTCGCTACCCGCCGGGTAGCTGTTTCAATGTGTCACCCGAGGCGCCCATGTACCGTTTTTCGTTTCACCGCCCTTTGATTGCTATCAGTCTGGGGCTGGTTTCCCATTCCGTCAGCGCTGCACTGCAACCCCTGGCCGAAGCCCCACTGGCCAACGACACCGAATTGCACTGCCACTTCAACCGCGACGCCAGCACCGACTGCACCACCACCTACCGCTACACGATCCTCAAACCCAACGGCCGCGAAATGCTCTCGCGCATCGATTTCGATTACTCCGAAGGCGATACCTTTGAAGTGATCAGCGCCCAGTCCACCCAGCCTGGCGCCAAGCCGGTCGCCCTCGCCGACACGCAAATCGATACCCGCAGCGCGCCCAACCCAGACCAGGGTTTCAGCCGCGATAAGCAAACCTCCCTGGCCTTCCCCAACCTGCGCGTGGGCACCAAGATCCGCTACACCGTACGCCACCACTATCCGGCAAAACCGCTGATGAGCCAGTTCCATTACGTGCTCAAGTTCGGCCCCGGCGCGGCCCGCCGTGATCGTTTCAAGGCGCGCTTTACCGCCGAACGCCCGCTCCAGTGGCGTAGTGAAATGTTCGACGCCTTCAACGTGACCCCTTCGAGCAACGGCAAAACCCTGGACGTGGCGCTTAAAGCGCCGATCTACCTCAACTACATCAATGAATCCTCCGCCGCCGCGTTGCTGCGCGTTCCACGCCTGGAAGTGGGCAGCGCCGTGGACCGCCAGGCGTACTTCGGTGATTTTGCCCAGCGTTACAACCAGATCCTCGGCGCCAACCTGCCGGCGCAAGCCGCCGCCGCCGTGGCCGCCGCACGCAGCCTGGCGCCGGCTGAGCAAGTAGCCGCAATGATGCAGCACATCAATGATCACTACCGCTACCTGGGTGACTGGCGCGCAACCGAACGCGGCTACGTGCCGTTCAGCCTCGCGGAAATCGAGCAGCACGGCTACGGCGACTGCAAGGACCTGGCGACGCTGCTGACGGCCATGCTCAAGGCCAGCGGCATCAAGGCGGAGACCGCGTGGGTCAGCCGTGGCGACGTGGTCGATGCCCTGCTGATTCCGGGCACCCAGGCGCCCAACCACGCCATCGTGCGTGCCGAAGTGAATGGCCAGGTGTGGTGGCTTGACCCGACCAACCCGGTCTTCGCCCCAGGCCAGACCATGCCCGATATTCAGGACCGCTGGGTGTTGGTCAACGACGCCCAGAGCCAGGTGCGCGAAGAACACATCCCACTGGAGCGCCCCGAAGTCTCGATACGCCTGGACAAACAGGTGCAATACGGCAAAGAGGGAGATGGCGCGGTCAAGGCGACGATTACCTTCAGCCGCCTGCCGCTGATGCAACTGAGCGTCGCCGACCGCCAGCAAGGCACCACCGCCACCGACCAGAACATCTGCGCCAACTTCGGCAACGACATCAGCGACTGCCAGATCACCCGCGAACCCACCCGCTTTGTGGTGCATGACGGCTACAGCGTCAGCGCCCGCATGAACGATCAGCGCGCCCTGGAAAAACTGGCCAATGACTATGTCTACACCGACCCGTCCTTGAAAGACCGCTGGGAAGGTTACGTCAACTATCGTCGCCAGGGGCAACAGGCCGACCTCTACCTGGGCAACCCCGAGACCTATGACTACACCTACAGCCTGGCAGGCGGGAAGATGGAAAAAGCCATCCCCGGCTGCAAGGTGCGCTCGCCCTGGTACGACCTCGACCTGGACGGAAAACTGGAAGACGGCTCGCTGCGCTATCACTATCGCCTGAGCCAGAAAAAACGTTGGCTGACCCATGCCGAAGTCACCAGCGATGCGTTCGGCAAGATGATTGAAGAAGCTCGGGCCTGTGCCGAGCAGGTGCATCAGGTGGTGAAGCTCTAAGCTACCCCTGACCCACCCCGATCCAAATGTGGGGCTTGCCTGCGATGACGGCGGGTCAGCCTGCACATGAGTGGCTGATACATCGCCATCGCAGCATAGGTATCTACACAACTTCGCTACAACGCTGGACCTGTGGCGAGGGAGCTTGCTCCCGTGACGGCCTGACAGCCGACGCTGATCTAGCTGACGCACCGCGATCCAAATGTGGGAGCTGGCTTGCCTGCGAAGACGGCGGGTCAGCCTGCACATGAGTGGCTGATACATCGCCATCGCAGCATAGGTATCTACACAACTTTGCGGGCTGTAGCAGCACAAGGTAACCACGATGCGAAGCGAGCCGCTCTTGATCTTGCTCTTGATCTGCTTTTGATCTTAGGCGCCCCGTTAAACCACGCTGGCCGGAATTCGACAGGGATTTGGGGGGTAAACCGGCAGGGATGCCGGTTTAGCCGCCCCGCGCCATGGATGGCGCGTGGCGGCGGCCCCCCAAATCACTGGCGGATTACGGGCACACCGAGCCTAAGCGAGGTGCCGAGTGGTGGGGCAAGAGCGTTTTGCTTACTTTTGCGCTTTTCAAAAGTAAGACGCCGTCAGGGCGGAACCCTAAGTGGCCGTTACCTAAATAACGGATATGTACCCGGTCCAACTGTGTTGACTGTTAGGCCGCCTTCGCGAGCAAGCCCGCTCCCACAGTTGGAATGTGGGGTGTCAGATAGAGAAGTGTCGGCTGGGGGGCCGCCATCGCAGGCAAGCCAGCTCCCACAGAGAGATCGCGGGGTGTCAGGTAGATATGCATCGGCTGTCGGGCCGTCATCGCGAGCAAGCCAGCTCCCACTTTTTAATCCGTGTGTGTGTGTCAGCGGGATTCGCCGAGCAACAAGCCCTGCTCCCGCGCGCACAACTCCACCACATAATCCCACAACACCCGCAACCGCACCGACTTGTGCAGCTCCCGACGCGAGCTGATCCAATAGCTGCGCTGAATGCCCTCTGCCGGCAACAACGGCACCAACTCCCCATCCCCAGCCGCCATAAAACACGGTAACACTGCAATGCCCAACCCCGAACGCGCCGCCTGGTGCTGGGCGATCACGCTGGTGCTGTGGAACACCACCTTAGGGTTACGGCAGAAGCTGTTGAGTAACTTCAGCTCCTGGCTGAACAGCAGGTCATCGACGTAATCGATCCAGGCATGGGCAGCAAGGTCTTCACGCTTCTCGATAGGCGGGTTGCGCGCCAGATAGGCACGGCTGGCGTACAGCGCCAGGCGATAATCAGTGAGTTTGCGCGTCACCAATTGATCGGCGCTGGGGCGCTCCAGGTGAATGCTGATCTCCGCCTCGCGGTTGAGGATACTGACAAAACGCGGCACCGCGACCAGCTCCACCTCCAATCCTGGATAGCGTTCAAACAACCCGCCCATGCGCGCGGCCAAAAACATCACGCCCAGCCCTTCGGCCACGCCGAGGCGAATCTTGCCCAGGGGCGCAGCAGAATGGGTGAGCTCGTCTTCGGCCAACAGTGCCACGTTCTCCATGGCCTCCGCATGTTTGAGCAGCGCTTCGCCGGCAGGCGTCAATTCATAGCCCTGGGCATGTTGCACGAACAACGCCGTGCCGAGGCTTTTCTCGATGGCGTCGATATGCCGGGCCACGGTGGCATGCGTGGTTTTCAGGCGTTGGGCGGCGGTGAGCAGGCGGCCACTGCGCTGCAACTCGAGAAAAAACCGCAGGTCATTCCAGTCGAACATATCGCCTCCAGTGCCCGGGCCAGCCGCCGTTGTTTAAAAACGCACAGCGGGTGGGTAAAAACTAACATTTTTAAGACGAAAACTAACAACTAGGATGGGGCCAATAAGAAAAACAAGCGAGACCCCAGATGCCCAATGCAACTGCTGAATACGATTACATCGTCGTCGGCGCCGGCCCCGCCGGATGCCTGCTGGCCAATCGTCTGTCCGCCAACCCGGCTCACCGTGTGCTGCTGCTGGAAGCCGGTGGCCGCGACAACTACCCCTGGATCCATATCCCCGTCGGCTACCTGTTCTGCATCGGCAACCCACGCACCGACTGGTGCTTCAAGACCCAATCCCAAGCTGGCCTGCAAGGGCGCGCCTTGAGCTATCCGCGGGGCAAAGTGCTGGGTGGCTGCTCGTCCATCAACGGCATGATCTATATGCGCGGCCAGGCCCAGGACTACGATGGCTGGGCGGCGGCAGGCAACGCGGGCTGGGCCTGGAAAGACGTACTGCCGCTGTTCAAACAGAGCGAAAACCATTTTGCCGGCGGCTCTGAATTCCACAACGAGGGCGGCGAGTGGCGCGTCGAGCAACAGCGCCTGTCGTGGCCGATCCTCGATGCGTTTCGTGAGGCGGCTGCCCAAAGCGGCATCGCCAATATCAATGATTTCAACCAGGGCGATAACGAGGGTTGCGGTTACTTCCAGGTCAACCAGAAAGCCGGTGTGCGCTGGAATGCGGCCAAGGCGTTTCTCAAGCCGATCCGCCACCGCCCCAACCTCACCGTGCTGACTGAGGTGGAAGTTGAGCGTGTGCTGCTGGAAAACGGTCGTGCCTCGCAGGTACTGGGGCGTCAACACGGCCAGTCGATGGGCTGGAAGGCGCGCAAGGAGATCGTACTGTGCGCCGGCTCGGTGGGTTCGCCGGGGATTCTGCAACGCTCAGGGATCGGCCCTTCCCAGGTGCTCAAGCCGCTGGGTATCGACGTGGTGCACGAGCTGCCAGGCGTTGGTGGCAACCTGCAAGATCACCTGCAACTGCGCCTGATCTACAAACTGGAAAATGCCCGCACCCTGAACCAGATCGCCGGCACATTGTGGGGCAAGATGGGCATGGGCCTGCGCTACCTGTACGACCGCAGCGGCCCGCTGTCGATGGCGCCCAGCCAGCTTGGCGCGTTTGCCCGCTCCGGGCCGGAGCAGACCTCGGCCAACCTGCAATACCACGTGCAGCCACTGTCCCTGGAGCGCTTTGGCGAACCGTTGCACGGCTTCCCGGCATTTACCGCGTCGGTTTGCGACCTGCGCCCGCAAAGTCGCGGCCGGGTGGATATTCGTTCGGCCAACCCGGCGGATGCGCCGCTGATACAACCCAATTACCTCAGCCACCCCGAAGACTTGCGCATCGCCGCCGACGCCATTCGCCTGACCCGGCGCATCGTCGCCGCTCCGGCCCTGAGCCAGTTCAAACCGGTGGAATACCTGCCTGGCCAAGCCCTGCAAACTGAAGAACAACTGCACGAGGCCGCCGCTCGGATCGGCACCACGATTTTCCATCCGGTGGGCACCTGCCGCATGGGCGATGACAAGGACGCGGTGGTCGACAGCCAACTGCGCGTACACGGCATCCCCGGCCTGCGCATTGCCGATGCGTCGATCATGCCGCGCATCACCTCCGGCAATACCTGCTCACCCACGCTGATGATCGCGGAGAAAGCCGCGCAGCTCATCCTGTCACCCAACACTGTAGGCGCGAGCTTACTCGCGAAAAACCCACCAGCACCGCGCACTACAGGGCACCCCGCGTAATCGTTGACGTTGAAAAAATAGCGGCGCTGAGGTTGGCGCCGACAGTGGAACAACAATAAATAATCACTGTGAGGGACACCCGATGTCAGAACATGCTCAACCCCTGGGCTCGGCGGCCAGTGCAAGTACCGCCAACGAATCAAGAAAGGTCATCTTCGCCTCCTCCCTGGGGACGGTGTTCGAGTGGTATGACTTTTTCCTCTACGGTGCCCTGGCGGCGGTGATCAGCAAGCAGTTCTTTGCCGGGGTCAATGACACCACGGCGTTTATCTTTGCCTTGATGGCCTTTGCCGCAGGCTTTGTGGTGCGGCCATTCGGTGCGCTGGTGTTCGGCCGCCTGGGCGATATGATCGGGCGCAAGTACACCTTCCTCGTGACCATCATCCTGATGGGCGTGGCAACCTTCTGCGTCGGGTTGCTGCCGACCTACGCCAGCATCGGCATTGCCGCGCCGATCATCCTCATTGTGCTGCGCATGCTGCAGGGCCTGGCACTGGGCGGCGAGTACGGAGGCGCCGCCACCTACGTGGCCGAGCATGCGCCACCGGGCAAGCGCGGGCTGCATACCAGCTGGATTCAATCCACCGCCACCCTCGGCCTGCTGCTGTCACTGCTGGTGGTGCTGGCCTGCCGTTACTTCACCGGCGATCAGTTCGAAGTGTGGGGCTGGCGCATTCCGTTCCTGTTTTCCATCGTGCTGCTGGGCATCTCGACCTGGATCCGCATGAGCCTGCACGAGTCGCCCGCCTTCTTGAAAATGAAAGAAGAAGGCAAGGCGTGCAAGGCGCCGATTCGCGAGTCGTTCGGCAAGTGGGAAAACCTCAAGGTGGTGCTGATCGCCCTGTTCAGCATCAACGGCGGGCAGGCCGTGACCTTCTACGCGGCGCAGTTTTATGTGCTGTTCTTCCTCACCCAGTTCCTGCGCATGGACCCGGCCCTGGCCAATATGCTGTTGATCATCAGCGTGGTGATTGGCGCGCCGTTCTTTATCCTGTTTGGCTGGCTGTCGGACAAGGTCGGGCGCAAGCCGGTGCTGATGCTCGGCCTGCTGTTGGCGACCGCGCTGTACTTCCCGATCTTCAAGGGCCTGGCGCACTACACCAACCCGGCGATGGACCAGGCTAGCCAACAAGCGCCGATCACCGTACTGGCCGACCCGGCCACCTGCACCTTCCAGTTCGACCCGGTGGGCAAGGCCCGTTTTGACAGCCCGTGCGACAAGGTCAAGACCTTCCTGGTCAAACAGGGCCTGCCCTACAGCAGCGCCGCCGCCCCTGCGGGCAGCCCGGTGCAAGTGAGCGTGGGCGATGTGCGTATCGACGGTTTTGACGAAGCGGCCCTGCGTGGCGCCGTGGCCCTGGCCGGCTACCCGTCATCGGCGGATGTGGCCCAGGTCAACAAGCTGATGGTGGTGGTGCTGATCGTGGTGCTGATCTTCATCGCCGCCATGTGCTACGGGCCGTTGGCAGCGCTGATGGTGGAGCTGTTTCCGACGCGCATCCGCTACACCTCGATGTCCCTGCCCTACCACATCGGTAACGGCTGGTTTGGCGGGTTCCTGCCGACGGTGTCGTTCGCCCTGGTGGTGTACACCGGCGATATCTTCTACGGGTTGTGGTACCCGGTGGTGGTGACGGGCGTGAGCCTGATCGTCGGGCTGTTCTGCCTCAAAGAAACCCGGCATGTGGATATCGAAAACAACTGATACCTCCCCCCTGTAGGAGCGAGCTTGCTCGCGAAGAACCTGAGCGCAACGCGGGGCACCAGGCGCCCCGCGTCATCCTAACGACCTTCGCGAGCAAGCTCGCTCCTACAGCGGTGTGCGGCGCTCACACAAATTGCTGTACATCCATACAGATAATGGTTGCTCAAATCCCTTCAAATAAGCATCCTGCAAGGCATCAACCTGATCTGATGTGATGACCATGCGGCTGTACCTCTGTGAAAAACCCTCCCAGGCCAAGGATATCGCGGCCGTGCTCGGCGCCAGCCGCCGCGGCGATGGGTGCTGGCTGGGTCATGGAGTCACGGTCACCTGGTGCATCGGCCACTTGTTGGAAACCGCTCCGCCCGACGCTTACGACGCCAAGTACAAACGCTGGGTGCTGGCCGACCTGCCGATCGTTCCGGAAAAATGGAAGATGCTGGTCAAGCCCAAGACCGCCAGCCAATACAAGGCCGTCAAACGCTTGCTGGGGGAAGCCCAGGAACTGGTGATCGCCACCGACGCCGACCGTGAAGGCGAGATGATCGCCCGTGAACTGGTGGAGCATTGCCGCTACCGCGGGCCGATCCAGCGGCTGTGGCTGTCGGCACTCGACGACGCCTCCATTCGCAAGGCCCTGGCGGCGCTCAAACCCGGTGCAGAAACCTTCAGCCTGTATCACTCGGCCCTGGGGCGCTCGCGTGCCGACTGGCTGATCGGCATGAACATGAGCCGCCTGTTTACCCTGCTGGGGCGCCAATCCGGTTACCAAGGCGTGCTGCCGGTTGGCCGGGTGCAAACCCCGACCTTGCGCCTGGTGGTGGACCGTGATCGCAGCATCGCCGATTTCGTGCCGGTGGCCTATTGGGCCATCGATGTCGACCTGCGCCACGAGCACATGACCTTCACCGCCCAATGGCGCGCCCATGAGGATGCCTGTGACGACCAGGGCCGTTGCCTCAACCCGCAACTGGCGCGGGACGCCGCCGACGCCATGCTCAACGCCGCCACGGCGCGGCTGGTGAAACTGCGTACCGAACGCATGCGCGAGGTGGCGCCCCTGCCCTTCGACCTTGGCACCTTGCAGGAGATCTGTTCGAAGAAGCTTGGCCTGGGCGCCCAGGAAACCCTGGATATCGCCCAATCCCTGTACGAAACCCACAAGGCCATCACCTACCCGCGCAGCGATTGCGGTTACCTGCCGCTGAGCCAGCACAGTGAAGCGCCGAAGATCCTGGCGGCGCTGGGCCGTGCGGACACCGCGGTCAACGCGCTGATGCCGCACATCGACCCACAGCGCCGTTCGCGGGCTTGGAACGACGCGAAAGTCAGCGCCCACCACGGCATCATCCCCACCGGAGCCGGCAAGGAGGTCAGCCAACTGACCGGCAAGCACCGTGCGGTCTATACGCTGATTCGTGCGCGCTACCTGGCGCAGTTCCTGCCCAACCATGAATACGACCGCACCCAGGCCGATTTCGACTGTGCCGGCCAGGCGTTGCGCGCGGTGGGCAAAGTCATTATCGAACCGGGCTGGAAACGCGCCTTGCCCGAAGCGCTGGCCCCCGCCAAAGGTCGCGAAGCCCCCGCGCCCCAAGCATTGCCGACGCTGGTGCAGGGCCACGACTACGCCGTGGCCAAGGTCAACCTCAAGGACCTATGGACCCAGCCACCCAAGCCCTTTACCGAAGGCGACCTGATCAAGGCAATGAAAAACGTCGCCAAGCTGGTGGAGGACCCCTTGCTCAAGCAAAAACTCAAGGACACCACGGGCATCGGCACCGAGGCCACCCGCGCCGGGATTATCCAGGGCCTGCTGGACCGCGGCTACCTGGTGAAAAACGGCAAGGCCCTGTCGGCAACCCCTGCCGCGTTCAGCCTGATCGACGCGGTGCCCCGCGCCATCGCCGACCCCGGCACCACCGCCATCTGGGAACAGGCACTGGACATGGTGCAAAGCGGCGAAATGAGCCTGGAGGAATTCGTCGCCAAGCAAGCGGCGTGGATGAGCAAGCAAGTGGCGCGCTGCAACGGCATGCGCATGACCATCACTGGCCCCGCCAGCCCCGCAGGCCGAGGTGCTGCGCCGTGGAAAAAGAAACGCAAGGCCGCCCCGCGTAAGGCTGCTGCCAGCCCCAAGCGCGGGAAAAAACCGGCAAATGCCGGATAAATACCGAAAAAAACCGGCCCATGACGTTTTTCGACAGGTTTAACGCCGCATTGGCCCTTGCTCCGGCGGGTTCGGTCTAGGATTCTGTAGGGGATCTGGACTACCAACAACAACACCGGAGTGGCCGCCATGAAGACCGTTGCACAACTGCTCAAAGCCAAGGACCAGAAGAACCAGGACGTCCACACGATCAAATGGGACCACACCGTGTTTGAAGCGCTGGTGCGAATGTCCGAGAAAAACGTCGGTGCCTTGCCCGTGGTCAAGGATGGCGTAGTGGTCGGCATCATCAGTGAACGGGATTACGCGCGCAAAATCATGCTCAAGGGCCTCTCGTCGGTCACTACCAAGGTCCATGAGGTGATGAGCTCGCCGGTGATCACGGTGGATACTCACAAGAGTGTCGAGGAATGCATGAACATCATGACCGACAGTCACCTGCGCCACCTGCCCGTGGTCGAAGACGGCAAACTGCTGGGCCTGCTGTCCATCGGAGACCTGGTCAAGGAAGCCATTGCCGAACAAGCGGCCTTGATCCAGCAGCTGGAACAGTACATCCGCGGCGAATAGGGGGAACCCATGCTCGACACGCTGGACCATCAGGAAGACCACCTCGACACCCTGCACCGGGCCATGACCGGCCGGCATTTTCTGGTACTGACCGGCGCAGGGATCAGTACATCTTCGGGCATCCCGGATTACCGGGACGGTGAAGGTGTACGCCGGGGCAAGCCACCGATGATGTACCAGGAATTCCTCGCCACTCCAGAGGCGCGGCGCCGCTACTGGGCGCGGGCGATGCTGGGGTGGCCGCGGGTGCGCATTGCCCAGCCGAACAAGGCCCACCTTGCGCTCGCGACGCTGCAACACCGTGGCCATATCAGCGGGCTGATTACGCAGAACGTCGACACCCTGCATGACCAGGCCGGCAGCCGGGATGTGATCGAGCTGCATGGCAGCTTGCATCGGGTGCTGTGCCTGGATTGCCAACTGCGCAGCGAGCGCGATGTGATCCAGCGGCAGATGGAAGTCGATAACCCGCACATGGCACAGGTTCATGCGGTGCAAGCGCCGGATGGCGACACCTTGCTTGATCCCGCGTTTGAACAGCGCTTCCAGGTGCCCCGCTGCCCGCACTGCAATGGCGAACGGCTGAAACCGGATGTGGTGTTCTTTGGCGAAAACGTCGCACCGGCGACGGCGCTCAAGGCGATGACGGCGGTAGAGCATGCCGAAGGACTGTTGGTGGTGGGGTCGTCGCTGATGGCCTATTCGGCGTTTCGCCTATGCAAAGCGATGGTTGAACAGGGTAAGCCGGTGATTGCTATCAACCTGGGCAAGACGCGGGGGGATGAGCTGTTGCAGGTGAAAATCCAGGCGTCCTGTGAGCGGCTATTACCCTTACTGTCCGAGAAATTGAGATAGCGACGCATCGACCTGTGGGAGCTGGCTTGCCTGCGATAGCAGTGTGTCAGGCGAACATGTACCTACTGACGCATCGCCATCGCAGGCAAGCCAGCTCCCACAGGGGATCTGCGTAAATTCGTCACCAAAATCCCGCGACCCACCGCACAGAAAATGACGCCCAAGTCACATTTTCTCGCATTCCCCCGTCCCCACGGCAATTTATGTAGTGAGCAAAAATAATCACTACATAACCGTTGACGTAACCTTTTTGTCCTTGCATGATCTAGACGTCTCTCGGATCGAGAGCGTTGGTAACAAGCGTTTTGAACAGGCTCGTCTGACCGCCGAGCTGTTTTTCTGGATGTGCACTGCCCACAAGGCAGATTGATGAAGCTGACCGGCCCCGAGAGGGACAGGTACAAGGCGCTCAAACGCGGCTTGTCTTCGCAATCAGAGCATTGCGTAGCAGTCCATCAGCAAGACTACATGCATCAGCTTCAAGACCCTGCCCATATTCGGCAGCCCGTCGCTGACGCCCGGTTTTAGTAACCGGAGACAACTTAACTGGTATTAACGAATCAACTGATAGATCGCCAACTGGTCAAGGGGCTTACACATGAATCTGAACAACCAACCAACTATCGATGAATTGGCTGAGATGTTCGCAGCGCAGAAAGACACACTCGACGACCATATCCTGTGGATTGGCAAATCGGGCGAAGTGCAAATTGACTGCCTGGCGCCCCATACCGAAGAAGCCGAGTTTGACCGCAATAACCGTGAGCTGGCGGCGCGCCTGAAGATGTACCGCCGTGGCCAGGGTTATGTCGGCAAGAAAGCCGCGGCTGACCGCAACTTTATCGAACAGGTGTTTGACACACTTAACAATGCCTGGGCGTCTTTCAAAGACAGCTCGCAAGTTAAAGTGATCGACCGTTACTACTAAGTAGTACTTAATTAATGTGGGAGCTGGCTTGCCAGCTCCCACATTTGTATTTACTAGTTTAGAACGTTGGAAACCTGCCCTTCGCCGCTTCATCTCGAAAGATATCAAACAACACCTGCGCCGCTGCCGACAGTTCATGCCCCGGCTTGGTCAGCACCCCAATCGGCCGCTCGATCACCGGGCCGGTCAAGGTAATGCAACGGGCTCCCGCCTCCTCCATCTGCCTGGCGCATAACGCAGGCACCGCGCTAACTCCCAAACCGCTGGCAACCATCTTGCCCACCGTCGCCAATTGATGGCTCTCCAAGGCCACGGGCAATTTCATCTGCAAGGCCCCCAGGTGCTCTTCCAACATTACTCGCACGGTGGAAGGCCGTTGCAGGGTGATGAACGGCTGTTCCAATAGAGCTTTCCAGTCGATTTCAGCGCGCTGTGCCAAGGCTGAATCTCCCGGCACCACAGCCACAAAGCGGTCCAGGTACAGCGGCGTGAACGCCAATGACGAGCCATCTGATGGCTCGAACGCCACCCCCAACTCCACCTGACGGTCGCGCACCATCTCCAGCACTTGCTCATTGATCAGGTCATGCACCGTCACGTTCACCTGAGGGTAACGGGCGCGGAATATCTTCAGGATCGGCGGCAACAGGTTCCCCGCGAACGACGGCATGGCCGCCACCGTGACGCGGCCGCGTTGCAGGGTAAAACGCTGGCGCAGTTCGTCTTCGGCGTTGTCCCAATCGGCAATCAACCGGCGGGCCAGGGGCAACAGGGATTCACCTTCAGGGGTCAGCGCGACGTTACGGGTATTGCGGCTGAACAGGCGCCCGCCTAAACCTTCTTCCAGGCCCTTGATGGTCAAGCTCAACGCCGATTGGGAGAGGTGCAAACGCTCGCAGGCAGCGGCAAAACTCAGGCTTTGCGCGACAGCGAGAAAGGCACGCATCTGTTTGACGGTCATGGGCTGCTCCGGACGATGACTGGACTATGCTGTTTTCTAAATCAATCAACCTTAAAAAACAACTTAACAAATCAATCCGCTAGCGCAACACTCAACTCACTGGCTGGACCACAAACAATAAAAGAGGTGCATATGGCAGGTTTCGATAAACGCGTGGCGTCCTATGAAGAAGCACTGGCAGGCCTGGAAGACGGCATGACCGTACTCTCCGGTGGTTTTGGCCTGTGTGGTATTCCGGAAAACCTCATTGGCGAAATCAAGCGCAAAGGCACCCGCGACCTGACGGTGGTCTCCAACAACTGTGGCGTCGATGGCTTTGGCCTGGGCGTGCTGCTGGAACAGAAGCAGATCAGCAAAGTGATCGCTTCCTACGTGGGTGAAAACGCCCTGTTCGAGAAGCAGCTGCTCAGCGGCGAGATTGAGGTGGTGCTCACGCCCCAAGGCACCCTGGCAGAGAAAATGCGCGCAGGCGGCGCCGGCATTCCGGCCTTCTTCACCGCCACCGGCGTCGGCACCCCCGTGGCCGAAGGCAAGGAAACCCGCGAGTTCAACGGTCGCCCATATCTGATGGAAGAGTCCATCACCGGCGACTTTGCCATCGTCAAAGGCTGGAAAGCCGACCACTTCGGCAACGTCATCTACCGTCACACCGCCCAGAACTTCAACCCGCTGGCCGCCACCGCCGGCAAGATCACCGTGGTCGAAGTCGAGGAAATCGTCGAACCGGGCGAGCTGGACCCGGCGCAGATCCACACCCCTGGCATCTACGTCGACCGGATCATCTGCGGCACCTTCGAAAAGCGCATTGAACAGCGCACCGTCCGCAAATAATCCCCGTCCAGAACAATAAGAGGAAACAATCATGGCGCTTACCCGCGAACAAATGGCTCAACGCGTTGCCCGCGAGATGCAGGACGGTTACTACGTGAACCTCGGTATCGGCATTCCGACCCTGGTGGCTAACTACATCCCCGACGGCATGGAAGTGATGCTGCAATCGGAAAACGGCCTACTGGGCATGGGCCCGTTCCCGACCGAAGACACCATCGATGCCGACATGATCAACGCCGGCAAGCAGACCGTCACCGCACGCATCGGCGCCTCGATCTTCTCTTCCGCCGAGTCCTTCGCGATGATTCGCGGTGGGCATGTCGACCTCACCGTACTCGGCGCATTCGAAGTAGACGTACAGGGCAACATCGCTTCGTGGATGATCCCCGGCAAGCTGGTCAAGGGCATGGGCGGTGCCATGGACCTGGTGGCTGGCGCAGAAAACATCATCGTGATCATGACTCACGCCTCCAAAGACGGTGAGTCCAAGTTGCTCAGCCAGTGCAGCCTGCCGCTGACCGGTGCCAACTGCATCAAGCGTGTGCTCACGGACCTGGCGTACCTGGAAATCGAAAATGGCGCTTTTGTCCTCAAGGAACGCGCACCTGGCGTCAGCGTTGAAGAGATTGTGAGCAAGACCGCCGGTAAACTGATCGTCCCGGACCACGTTCCAGAAATGCACTTCCAGTGAGGACAGATTCCATGCAAGACGTCGTGATTGTTGCTGCCACCCGCACCGCCGTGGGCAGCTTCCAAGGTTCGCTGGCGAACATTCCGGCCCCGGAACTGGGCGCCGCCGTGATCCGTCGCCTGCTGGAGCAGACCGGCCTGGACCCGGCGCAAGTGGATGAAGTGATCCTCGGCCAGGTGCTTACCGCAGGCAGCGGCCAGAACCCGGCGCGCCAGGCTTCGATCCTCGCCGGCCTGCCCCACGCCGTGCCGAGCCTGACCCTGAACAAGGTCTGCGGTTCGGGCCTCAAGGCCCTGCACCTGGGCGCCCAGGCCATTCGTTGCGGCGACGCCGAGGTGATCATTGCCGGTGGCATGGAGAACATGAGCCTGGCGCCGTATGTATTGCCTGCCGCGCGCACCGGTTTGCGCATGGGCCATGCGAAGATGATCGACAGCATGATCACCGACGGCCTGTGGGATGCGTTCAACGACTACCACATGGGCATCACCGCCGAGAACCTGGTGGACAAATACGGCATCAGCCGCGAAGCCCAGGACGCCTTTGCCGCCGCCTCCCAGCAAAAAGCCGCTGCTGCTATCGAAGCCGGGCGCTTTGCCGATGAGATCACACCGATCCTGATTCCCCAGCGCAAAGGCGACCCGGTGGCCTTCGCGGTGGACGAACAACCCCGCGCCGGCACCACCGCCGAATCCCTGGCCAAGCTCAAGCCTGCGTTCAAGAAAGACGGCAGCGTCACCGCCGGCAACGCCTCCAGCCTCAACGACGGCGCCGCCGCGGTGCTGCTGATGAGCGCCGCCAAAGCCAAGGCCCTCGGCCTGCCCGTACTGGCGCGTATCGCCAGCTACGCCAACGCGGGCGTCGACCCGGCCATCATGGGCATCGGCCCGGTCTCGGCCACCCGCCGCTGCCTGGACAAGGCCGGCTGGCAGTTGGCGGACCTGGACCTGATCGAAGCCAACGAAGCCTTCGCCGCACAATCCCTCGCGGTGGGCAAAGAGCTGGAATGGGACGCGCAGAAGGTCAACGTCAACGGCGGCGCCATCGCCATCGGTCACCCCATCGGGGCTTCAGGCTGCCGCGTGCTAGTGACCCTGCTGCATGAAATGATCAAGCGCGACGCCAAGAAAGGCTTGGCAACGCTGTGCATCGGCGGCGGCCAAGGCGTAGCCCTGGCGCTCGAGCGCAACTGACCTGTAGGAGCGAGCTTGCTCACGAAAAACGTCAAGGATAACGCAGCGTTCCTGATAGAACCTGTTGCCTATGAGTGCTTCGCGAGCAAGCTCGCTCCTACAGGTGAGACATAACGAGCAACACAGAAAAGGCCCGGCTCCACGAAAAGCCAGGCCTTTTCTTTTTCTCGCTCCCCCTGAAACAACTCGGTCAAAAGGTGGGGCTTGCCTGCGATGGCCATAG
This sequence comes from Pseudomonas sp. FJ2-5-13, assembly GCF_029201605.1. Taxonomy (NCBI): domain Bacteria; kingdom Pseudomonadati; phylum Pseudomonadota; class Gammaproteobacteria; order Pseudomonadales; family Pseudomonadaceae; genus Pseudomonas; species Pseudomonas sp. FJ2-5-13. The sequence goes on along the minus strand of NZ_CP104045.1, from coordinate 2,194,750 downwards.
GTATCTACACAACTTTGTGGGCTGCCGCTCAACGGTAACCACGATGCGAAGCGAGCCGCTCTTGATCTGCTCTTGATCTTGATCTCAAGCGCCCCGTTAAACCACGCTGGCCGGAATTCGACAGGGATTTGGGGGGTAAACCGGCAGGGATGCCGGTTTAGCCGCCCCGCGCCATGGATGGCGCGTGGCGGCGGCCCCCCAAATCACTGGCGGATTACGGGCACACCGAGCCCAAGCGAGGTGCCGAGTGGTGGGGCAAGAGCGTTTTGCTTACTTTTGCGCTGTTCAAAAGTGAGCCGCCGTCAGGGCGGAACCCTAGGTGGCCGTTACCTAAATAACGGATATGTACCCGGTCCAACTGTGTTGACTGTTAGGCCGCCTTCGCGAGCAAGCCCGCTCCCACAGTTGGATTGTGGGGTGTCAGGTAGAAAAGTGTCGGCTGGCAGGCCGCCATCGCAGGCAAGCCAGCTCCCACATTTGCTCTCATTGCCTGTCAGCATGCGGCACCGCGAACACCGCACTCGCCCGCAGCACCACCCTCTCCTCCACCTGCAAACTCAACGTGGCAAACGCCATCTGCCGTCCGCGCTTGTGGCTTTCCAAACGCACCACCATCCACTCCCCTACCTGCACGGCGCCCAGGTAATCCACGGTCATGCTAGCGGTAATCAACGGCAACGGCGGCTCACTGGAAAACGCCATGGCGTACCCCATGCCGATATCGGCCAGCGTCGCCAGCACCCCGCCGTGCACCGTACCGCGCCCGTTGGCGTGACGATGATCGGCGCGCAGGCCGACTTCCAATTGCAAACCTTCGCCACGGCAGTACGCCGGGCCGAGCAGTTCCAGCAACGGGCTGCTGCGCGGCAATGGGACAAAACCTTGGGGGACGGTCTGAGCGTTCATGGCGGTTGCTTCCCTGGTATGAGGCTTGAGGTCTACGCCAGCCTCGACCCGGCAGCCACCACCATCAGCGGGGTAAATCCCGGGCAATGCTTTGCGTTAATGGGCCAGACCCGCTTTAATCTCGGCCAATTTCTCCTGCACATATCAAGGAAACGCCATGCGCCACCTGGACGGCAACTCCCACCCGCTTCGCGCGCCGCTGTTGCTCTTGCTAGCCGGCCTGGCCTTGGCCGGTTGTTCCCCCAAGGACCACTCTCGCACCACCGTCATCAATGGCGAACAGGGCAAGGCCGGGGCGCAACTGGCCTATGAGCATGAATTGACCCTGGCCCTGCCCGGTGCCCTGCTTTCGCCGCGCATGCAGGCCACTCGCGAGGCGTGTGAAACGGCGCGCTTTGGCGCCTGCAATATCCTGGGTATTACTGAAGACATCCAGGGTGGCCAGATCATCCTGCGGATCGCGCCCACGGGTGTGGAGCCGATGGTCGCCCTGGCGGCCGAAGGCGGTAAGCTCGGCCAGCGCATCACCACTGCCGAAGACCTGGCCGATGCCGTGGCGGATGTGCGCCGCCGCCAGGACCGCCTGCAAGCCCAGCAGCAACGCCTCGATGAGCTGGCCAAGCGCAAGGACATCACCGTCAGCGACCTGATCGTCCTGAGCAAAGAGCAAGCCGGTATTGAAAACGAGCTGCAGGAACTGGCTCAGGTTGCCGCCGGCCAGCAACGCCGCCTCGACACCAACCGTGTGACCTTGAACTTCCGTTCCGCGGACGGCGCCAACCAGGTGTCAAGGTTCACCCGGATGTTCAGCAACCTGGGAGACAACCTGGTGAACGGCACCGCAGACGCCCTGGAACGCGCCAGCTATGTGCTGCCCTTCGTGATCCTGGCGTTCCCGGTGGTGTGGTTGTGGGTGGGCTTGTGGCGCCGGTTCGTCAAGCGCCGCGGTTGATCAGCGCTTCAGGCAGCGCTGGTAGCGCTCATCCACGCGCTTGGCAAACCAGGCCGTGGTCAAGTTGCGGGTGATCTTCGGGCTTTTGAGCACAATACCCGGCAGGATCGCCCGTGGCAGCGGCTTGCCGGCCGCCTGGTCGGCCAAGGCGAAGACGCGCTTGTACAAGGTGGTGTCCTCGAAATCCAACTGCTCGCCCTGCTCCAGTTGGCTGCGAATGCTCGGGTTGCGCATGTCCAGTTTCGCCCCCAGTGAACGCACCGCCAGCTCGGTGGTGCCGGGCAGCAAGGAGCCATAGCGGATCAAATCCCCATCCAGTGCAAGCTCTTTGCCTGAAACACGGCTGACCGCGGCCTGGAACGCGGCATTGCGGCTGGCGTACCAACCGGCATTGAAATCGGCAAAGCGGTACAGCGGCTGGTCGTAGCTCACCGGGTAGCCGAGCAAATGGGCGATGCCGAAGTACATACCGCCGCGACGGGTGAACACTTCACGGCGAATCGTACCGTCCACCGTGTAGGGATAACCCCGCGCCTGTTTCTGCGCAAAGTCGATACTGACCTGCATGGGGCCTGCGGTGTGTACCGGGTTGAACCCGCCAAACAGCGTATTGCCCAGGGGCACCATGCTGATGAAGTCATCGAAAATGCCGCTCAAATCCCTCTCCGTACGGGCGGCATTCAAACGGTCGGCGTAGGTTTTGCCGGTGGGCGAGCGCAACTGCAAGGCGCTGCGCACCACGAAGGCGGGCACATGCACCTTGCCGGCGCGGCGCAGGATCTCATCCTGGGCGATCTTGCCCATACCAGGCACCGGCGGGTCGACCTGATAGGTGGACTCTTGCTCGGTCACCGCCAGTACCGCACAGATGTTTTCGGTGCTGGGGTAGATTTTCTGGGTGTCGAAGGCGGTATAGATGTCCTGGGCCCAACCGTTGCGGTCCGCGACCTTGGCCGGCAGCAGGCGCACGATCTGCGCCTTCACCTCGGCTTCACTGCGCTCGGGCTGCTGAGGGCCACGGGAGGTGGAGCAACCGGCCAGTACCAGTAAAGGAATGAGGCAGAGCAGCAGACGCGTTGAATACATGGGGCTTCCTTGGTTAACGACAGGCCGGGCAGTGCTGATATCGACAGGTAAGTCTAACCGGGGTTCGTCGGCATGCCGAACCCCGTGCCTGGCAGTAACTGAAACATCCCACACAACTGCCGGATAAGCTCTACTCCTCGCCTGCGCAAACCTCTGCAAAGTCCCTCGCCTGATCAAACAGTGCGAGGGAGTGCAGATGGTTTTTTTCGTGACGCGTGCGGTTGACGGGGCCGGCACTTGAACCCGGCCATTGGCAGGCTGGCGCTGACGCCAATGAACGCGGAAAAGGTCGACGTTGAAGGCGTCTTCCGTGACTTTCGCGATTGCTTGAACACCTTTGACGAGTGGGCCGAAAGCTTTTGGAGCTTCTCGGCGCTGGAAGTCGAGCAGGTGTTCAAGGTTGGGGAGGACGTCGCGCTGGTCGCGCCGATCAATCGTTCCCTCTTGCCCAGCAGCACCGTCGCCACGTGCCAGGCCACAGGTACCTTGACCCTGGTGCATATGTTCCAGAGCACCAGGTTCGTGCCCATCGGCAACACGCCGGTGGTGGTGCAACGCGTTGATCCAAACGGCGGCCCGCTGGGCGAGCCCCTCCATAAGACCATCGGCCCCAGTGGCATCCTCGAAATCACCGAATGTGATCGCAACCAGCAATACCGGGTGAGTTTTTACCCCAACGTTTCCCAGGATAACGTCCAGGCGCTGTATGCGTCCTACCAGTCGGTGATCGCTGCACTGGAAACCCGGCTGCGCAAAGAGTGGACCGACACCTTCCAGGCCCAGTGGAAAAACTACACAGACGCCCGCCCGCTTGAGCGGCGGCGCCTGCTGGAGGCAGCCTTTGCCAGTGGGTTGGGCAAGGCACTTTATAGCCTGTGGGACAACATTGGCGAGCTGTCTGCGCTGCTGGCGGACCTTAAGCCCAATAGCGAAAAACTGCTGCACTACCTTTCGCAAGCTGAGCTCGATGAACTGCTGACCCTGGGTAGTGACTCGATCGCCCAGGGCTTGTTGGTGCTCAGTGATGAGCCGCTGCTGTTTATCTATCTATCGGCGCTGGTCAGCTGGATACGCATGCTCCCGCCTACGGAGATGGCTGAACTGTGGGGTGAAATCACCGGTGAGGTGCTGATCAATCTGCTGCTGATTCGCGTGTTGGGTGCGATGGGCGTGGTGGTGCGATTGGGGGCTCGTGTGCTCAGTCACGTCAAATCCGGGCGGGCGCGGGCGTTGTTGGAATTGCTGGCCAAGCAGGTGGAGGGGCCTCGGCTGGAACCCCATGTGGAGGTCGCCAAGCCGGTGTTGCTGAGCAGTGCGGCGACGCCGGTTAAGACAGTGCCGGTGGTGCCGTTGAAGGCGGGTGACACGATGGTTTCGAATCCGGTGCCGATGGTGCGCGGCAAGACCCAGCGCACAACGTTGGTCCGTCAGGAGCCTGTCGATGATGTGCCGGCTGTGGCTTCGAATCCCAAAGGAGATGCGGCGGCTTCTGCGGATAAAACGGTCACTCACGGTTGCCCGGTGTCGATGGTTACCGGCGAGGAGTTGCTGACCCTTACCGACGGCGCGCTGGATGGGATCTTGCCGTTTGAATGGACGCGGCTGTACCGCACCAGTGCGGTGGAAGTCGATTGTGGGTTGGGGTTTGGTTGGAGCCATGCGCTGGCCCATCGGCTGGTGGTGTCGGGCGATTCAGTGGTGTGGACTGACCATGAGAACCGCTCGACTGCCCTGCCCTTGCCCACCGACTCTCGGCCCGCGATCACCAATAGCCTGGCGGAAGCGGCGATCTATTTGGGTTCGGCGCCTGACGAGTTGGTGCTGGCCCAGGCGTCGCGTTTCTATCACTTTCGCGATGGCGTACTGGTCTCGATCAGCGATGCGTATGACAACCGGCTGCGCCTTTGCCGGGATCGTTCAGGGCGGATTGAGCGGCTGGATAACGGTGCGGGTCGTTCGTTGCTGTTGCGTTATGAGTTGGGTCGCATCGTCGCGGTGGACTACCAGGTGCATCGCGCCAAAGGGCGAGAGCCCTACGTGTGGGAGACCGAGCAGAACATTGTTTCCTACGCCTATGACGAACACGGACGACTGGTCTGCGCGACCAATGCTGTCGGGGAAAGCGAGCGTTATCGGTATGACGATCAGCACGTCATTCTTGAACGCCAACTGGCCGGTGGGGCGAGTTTCTTTTGGGAATGGGAACGTGCTGGCAAGGCAGCACGCTGTGTTCGGCATTGGGCGAACTTTTCGCAGATGGACACGCGTTATGCCTGGGGGGATGACGGGCGGGTCACCGTGCATAACGCCGATAGTAGCCAGGAGGTGTATGTCCATGATCCGCGGGCGCGGCTGGTGCAGCGCATTGATCCTGATGGCGCCACGCATTTCAAATCCTACGACGACCAGGGCCGGCTGACCGTCGAGCAAGACCCGATGGGCGCGGTAACGGCCTATCAGTATGACGACGCTGGACGCTTGGTGGCGCTGTTTCCGGGGGATGATGAGCCGACGTCCTACGAGCATGACAATGGCTTCGTACGGGTTGTGCGCCGTGGGGAGGCGGTCTGGAAATATGAGCGTAATGACCAGGGCGATGTCATTCGCAAGACTGACCCCGATGGCCATTCGACTGACTACAGCTACAACAAACAGGGGCAACTGACCGGGGTTTGGTACCCGGACAGCAGTTGTCATCGGCTGGTGTGGAACGAGCGTGGGCAGTTGCTGGAGGAGCAATTGCCCCATGGTGGGATCAAGCGTTATCGCTATGACGACTTGGGGCGACAGGTTGCCCGTGAGGATGAGCATGGCGCACTAATCCAGTATCAGTGGGACGCCGCAGGACGCTTGCTGAAACTGATCCAACCCAGTGGTGCTTGCAGGGAATTCAGCTACAACCCCTACGGCAAAATCATCGCCGAACGCGACGAACTCGGCCACGTCACCCGCTACGAATACGCAGACGGCCTGCACCTGATCAGCCGCCGCCTTAACGCCGATGGCACCCAGGTCAAGTACCGCTACGACAACGCCCGGCTGCTGCTCACCGAAATCGAAAACGAAGTCGGCGAAACCTACCAGCTCGACTACCACCCCAATGGCCTGATCCAACAGGAAACCGGCTTCGACGGCCAACGCACCGCCTACGTCTACGACCTCAACGGCAACCTGCTGGAGAAAACCGAATACGGCGACGATGACAGTCAGCTAATCACCCGTTACGAGCGCGACCACGCCGGACGCCTCGTAAGAAAAACCCTGCCCGATAACAGCATTATCGATTATGCCTACGACCGCCAAGGCAACCTCCTCAGCGTCGAAGACGGCCACTGGGCGTTGGCCTACGAATACGACCGCCAAAACCGCCTCACCGCCGAGCACCAAGGCTGGGGCACCCTGCGCTACGGCTACGACGCCTGCGGCCAGCTGAAAAACCTGTGCCTGCCAGACAACAACCGCGTCACCTTCAACCACGACAAAGGCGGCCACCTCGCCACCGTCGAACTCAACGGAGAAGTGCTCACCTCCCATCTATTCAAAAGCGGCCGCGAACACCAGCGCCAGCAAGGCCAACTGCTCAGCCACTACCACTACGATGACCAACACCGCCTGCACGCCCATGCGGTGACCCAGCAACAGAACCACCTCTACCAACGCCAATACGACTACGACAAAGCCGGCAACCTCACTCGCCTGCTCGACACCCGCAAAGGCGAACACCGCTACCACTACGACCCCCTCGCCCGCCTGACCCGCGCCGACCACTCCCAAGACGTACAGGAACGCTTCGGCCACAACCCCGCCGGCAACCTGCTGATGCAAGACCGCCCCGGCCCGGACATCGTCGCGGCCAACCGCCTGATAATCCAAGGCGACCGCCACTACGACTACGACGCCTTCGGCAACTTGATTCGTGAGCGGCGCGGCAAAGGCCAGCAACTCATCACCGAATACCACTACGACTGCCAGCATCGGCTGATCGGCATCACCCAACCCAACGGCCAAACCACCCGCTATCGCTACGACCCTTTTGGACGGCGCATCAGCAAAACCGTGGACGGCAAGACCACCGAGTTTTTCTGGCAAGGCGACAAGCTGATTGCCGAACACCATGCAGAACGCCATCGCAGCTACCTCTACGAACCCGAAAGCTTCCGACCACTGGCCCTGCTGGAAGGCTTCGGCCCACAGGCCACAACGCCCTACCACTACCAACTCGACCACCTCGGCACCCCGCAGGAACTCACCAGCCCCGAGGGCGAAATCGTCTGGTCCGCCCACTACCGCGCCTACGGCCAGATCGCCCGGCTCGACGCGGGAAAAATCGACAACCCGCTGCGCTTTCAGGGTCAGTATTTCGATCCGGAAAGCGGCCTACACTACAACCGCCATCGCTACTACAATCCGGATATTGGTCGCTACCTGACACCGGACCCGGTGAAGTTGGCGGGTGGGATCAATGGGTATCGGTATGTGCCCAATCCGACAGGTTGGGTAGACCCGCTGGGACTGAGCTGTAAAAAAACAAGCTGCCCTGAAGGGCCGTATAGCGTAATCGTTCCAGGAGGAGGTTTAGCCGCACATGAGGCGGCAGGAGGACATCTTATGCAAAAGCATGTCGGTAGAACTGATCAACAGCTGCTTGACCGCTTGAGACAGGAACCACATATCCCGGCAGCCTCTACGTTTCATGATCGCGCAACAGCTGAACTCGCCGTTTCAAAGGTATTGGATAACAATCAAGACAAAATCAAAGACTTCCTAGAAGGAAACAACCAGCAGATAGTCATCACTCAACTATCCCCAGAGCCAATCGGCACAAGTTTCAAAAAGAACACTACGACACCTGTACCCGGAAAAGAAATTTACTTAATTATTCGCAGAGACCAAAAAATGCATACTGGATATCGAATTCACACAGGGTTTCCAAACCCATGAATAAAGACTACCCCGAGCTGCAGCAATTTCTTGCTGGATACTTCAATCAAGATTGGGTTGATGATCACAAAAGCGCAAACGACGTAATTGATTTTTTTATTTCGGAGTCGCCTGAAGAGACGATAAAAATAGTGCTATCAGAGCTAGAAAAACTAATATCAGCCAAAAAAACAGAGCAAGATCTTCAAGACTTTTTACTCTCTGATATCGGCTGTTATTACTATTACCCTAATGAATGGAATGATGGGCAAACGTGGTTAAACCATGTTGCCTTAACATTAAAAAACGCCATTAAATAATTTCCTGGCCGAGATACGGGGCTGCTAGGCAGCCCCGCGCGAGCAAGCTAGCTCGCCACAGGTGTACTAGGTTCCTTTAGATCCCCGCCAACGCCAAATCCATCGCAAAATACGTAAATATCAAATCCGCCCCCGCCCGCTTGATCGACCCCAACGTCTCGCGCACCACCCGGTCCTCATCAATCGCCCCAGCCTGTGCGCCGAACTTGATCATCGCGTACTCACCGCTCACCTGGTACGCCGCCACCGGCAGGCGCGAGGCTTCGCGGATGTCGCGGATGATGTCGAGGTAGGCCCCGGCTGGCTTGACCATCAGCGCGTCGGCGCCTTCCTGTTCGTCCAGCAGCGATTCGCGCACGGCTTCGCGGCGGTTCATCGGGTTCATCTGGTAGCTTTTGCGGTCGCCCTTGAGCGCGCTGCCGCCGGCTTCGCGGAAGGGGCCGTAGAGGGCCGAGGCGAATTTGGTGGAGTAGGCCATGATCGGGATGTGGGTGAAGCCGGCGTCATCCAGGGCGCGGCGGATGGCCTGGACCTGGCCGTCCATCGCGGCTGACGGGGCGATCACGTCGGCGCCAGCGCGGGCGGCGGCCACGGCTTGTTTGCCGAGGTTGACCAGGGTCGCGTCGTTGTCGACATGGGCGCCGTGCATCACGCCGCAGTGGCCGTGGTCGGTGTATTCGCAGAAACAGGTGTCGGACATCACGATCATTTCCGGCACGGCGTCCTTGATGATCGAGGACATGCGCGAAACCAGGCCGCGTTCTTTCCAGGTGTCGCTGCCGCTGGCGTCAAGGTGGTGGGACACGCCGAAGGTCATCACCGACTTGATGCCGGCGCGAGCGTAACGCTCGATCTCACCGGCGAGTTTTTTCTCGGGAATGCGCAACACACCCGGCATGCTGGTGATGGGCACGAAATCGTCGATTTCTTCTTCGACAAAAATCGGCAGTACCAGGTCGTTGAGGGTGAATTCGCTTTCCTGGAACAGGCCACGCAGCTCCGGGGAGCGGCGCAGGCGACGTGGGCGGGCTTGGGGAAACTGGCTGGTCATGGCAATCCTGAAAAATGGCTGAACACTTTGGGGCGAAAGCTTATGCCCCCAAGTCCTGGCAACACAAACGCCGAGGGGCCAATAGTGTATTGCCAGGCGCGTAACAATTCATTGATCTACAGCTGTAGACGCCCCTCGATACACAACGCCACCGCGCCGCCCACCCAGATTTCATCGCCCTGGCGCTCGATATAAATACGCCCTGCTCGCCCTATCGCCGTGCCTTGGCTGACCACGTAACGGTTGGGCGCCAGGCCTTCAGCGAGGAGCCATTGGGCCACGCCGGCATTCAAGCTGCCGGTGGCCGGGTCTTCGGCGGCGCCATCGCCAGCGACAAAAGCGCGCACTTCAAATTGCGCGTCCACCGCGTCACGCGTGGGGTCGCAGGGGGCGATCACCCCTACGGCCAGACCCTGGATTTGCGAATAGTCCGGTTGCAACGCAAGCACCGCCTCACGATCAGCCAACATCACCGCCAGCCAACCCGCACCATTGTCGACCCATTGGCTGCGCAAGATAGCCTCGGGCGCCAGGCCTAATGCCAGGCGCACGCGCTCCAGCAACGGCGCCTCCACCGGGCCGGCACGCAGCAATGGCGGCGCGATAAACGCCAGTTCATCGCCCTGACGGCGAATACGCACCAAGCCGATTTCGCACTCCTGGATAATCTCCTCCCCGCGTGGCACGCCGCCAGCCTGCAACCAGGCGTGGCAACTGCCCAAGGTCGGGTGCCCAGCGAACGGCAGCTCCTTGAGGGTGGTGAAGATTCTTACCCGATAGTCAGCACGAGGGTCGCGCGGCGTCAGTAAAAACGTGGTTTCGCTGAGGTTGGTCCAATTGGCGAAGTCCGCCATCTGTTGGTCGGTGAAGCTATCGGCGCCCAACACAACGGCCAAGGGGTTGCCTTTGAGCGGTACGCTGCTGAAGACATCCAGTTGTTGAAAATCGAAAGTCGGCATGCTTCAGCTCGGAATGTTCAGGCCACGGATCACCGCCGGACGTGCGACAAAACCGTCCAACGCGCGCAGTACGTTAGGGAAATCGGTAATGCCCACCAGGTCACCGGACTCGTAGAACCCAATCAGGTTGCGAACCCACGGAAAGATCGCAATGTCGGCGATGCTGTACTCGTCGCCCATGATCCAGGTGCGGCCCAACAGGCGCTTTTCCAGCACGCTCAGCAAGCGCCGCGATTCGGCGGCGTATCGATCACGCGGACGCTTGTCTTCATACGCCTTGCCGGCGAATTTGTTGAAGAACCCCAGTTGGCCAAACATCGGGCCGATGCCGCCCATCTGGAACATCAACCATTGCAGGGTTTCATAGCGGGTGGCCGGGTCTTCGGAGAGCAACTGGCTGGTTTTTTCCGCCAGGTAAACAAGGATCGCGCCGGATTCGAACAGCGCCAACGGCTGCCCGCTCGGGCCGTTGGGGTCGATGATCGCGGGGATCTTGTTGTTGGGGTTCAGGGACAGGAACTCGGGTGACAACTGGTCCTGGGTGTCGAAGCTGACCTTGTGCGCCTCATAAGGCAGGCCCAGCTCTTCGAGCATGATCGACACCTTGACGCCGTTGGGCGTGGGCAACGAATACAGCTGCAGGCGTTCCGGGTGCTGGGCGGGCCATTTGCTGTTGATCGGGAAAGCGGCGAGTGCGTTCATCGAGAACCCCCTGGACGGAAAGTCCCCATGATAGTCATCTGCCTGCCGTCGTGCATGGGTCATCGTTGCGCAACATTTGCCGGCTAGAATCCCGCGTGGGCGAACCAAAGCGCCCGAATGCACTCTTAAAGAGCGCCCGAAGAATGAAAGGAGGCGCTTTGCTTTATCGACAGGGAACACCGCAGGACGCTGATGCGTCACTGGGGCCGGGCTTGTCCGCCTTAACCCGACGCACGAAGACTCGAACCTATCATGAAGATCAAGCCTCTGCGCCTTGTGCCACAACTCAAACGTTATTCCTATATGGTATTGCCGCTGCTGCTGGTCAGCGCCGCCATCGTCACCGCCCTGGACGCCCGTGAAAGCCGCGCGCAACCGGTCGATGGCGTGCAAACCCTGGTATTCCTGCGCCATGGCGAAAAACCGGCCGGTGGCCTGGGCCAACTCAATTGCCAGGGCCTGAACCGCGCCATGAACCTGGCGACCCTGTTGCCGGAAAAGTTTGGCAAAGCCAACTATGTGTTCGCTGCCAACCCGACGCGCAATGTCGAGGAAGGCGAACTGGATAACTCCTACAGCTACATTCGCCCCTTGATCACCATCAGCCCCAGCGCGATCAAGCTTGGCCTGCCGGTGAACATCGAATTTTCAGCCAATGACACCAGCGCCCTGGCCGAAGAACTGGTCGAGGACAAGTACCGCAACGCGACGATCTATACGGCCTGGTCCCATGGTTACTTGCCGGAACTGATCAACAAAGTCGCCAGCGAAGCAGCCGGCGAAAAACACACCATTACCGATGATTGGTCGGGCAATGACTATGACTCCCTGTACGTGCTGACACTGACCTGGCACAACGGCAAGGCTTCGCTGCTCAGCCGCAACTATAAGCAAGGGCTGAATAACGGTGGGGAAAACTGCCCGGACCCGACCCAGGTCAGCGCAGATATCTGAAGCTTGGGCCGCAGGGGCGTATGATGCCAGGCTATCGACTCACCTGCGGATCCTCTCCATGCCCAACCTCGCTTCCACCCAGCCCAGCCGCGGCTGGGCGTTCTGGTGCAAACCTGCCCTATTTCTGTTGGTGGCCTGCATCGGCCTCTATTATGTGAAGTGGTCGCCCTACTACCTCAAGGCGTTTGTAGCGGCCGATAACCACAGCATTGGCGCCTCGATTCTCAATGACCAGCAAAGCTCGCCCCTGGCGGCGGCGCTGGCTTATGCCCAGGTGTATTTCCTGGCCATCTGGAAAGCCGCCGTACTGGCGGTGATCCTCGGCTCGTTACTGCAAGTGTTGATCCCCCGCGACTGGCTGCTGCGCCTGTTTGGCCGCGCCGGGCTGGGCTCGACCCTGCGCGGTGGGCTGTTCGCCCTGCCGGGGATGATGTGCAGCTGCTGCGCGGCCCCGGTGGCGGCGGGCATGCGCCGCCAGCAGGTGTCGGTCGGCGCGGCGCTGGCATTCTGGATTGCCAACCCGGTATTGAACCCGGCCACCCTGGTGTTCATGGGCTTTGTGCTGGGCTGGGGTTTCACCGCGTTGCGGCTGGTGGCGGGGATTGTGCTGGTGGTGGGCGTGTCTTTGGTGGCACAGCGCATTGCGCGCCCGGACCAAGTGCCGGAAGCCGCACTGGAAGCCGTTGCCGACGTCAGTACGGCGGAATCGCAACCGTTCCTGAGCCGCTGGTTACGCACCCTGTGGCAGCTATTCTGGAGCACTATCCCGGTGTATATCCTGGCGGTGCTGATCCTCGGCGCGGCGCGGGTATGGCTGTTCCCCCACGTGGACGGGGCGATGGCCGACAGCCTGGTGTGGCTGGTGCCGCTGGCGATTGTGGGCACGCTGTTTGTGATTCCGACAGCGGCAGAGATTCCCATCGTACAAACCATGATGGCCCTGGGCATGGGCACCGGCCCGGCCGTGGCCTTGCTGATGACCCTGCCGAGCGTGAGCCTGCCGTCGCTGTTGATGCTGCGCAAGGATTTCGATGCGCGGGTGCTGGTGACGGTGGCCGGGTTGACCATGCTGGTGGGGGTGGTGTGTGGGTTGATTGGGGCGGTGATTCTTTAGTGATGCGCCAAGGCTGACGGCCTCTTCGCGAGCAAGCCCGCTCCACATTTTGATTTGTGAACAGGATCAAAATGTGGAGCGGGCTTGCTCGCGAAGGGGCCCTAGCAATTAACCGATCAACCCCGCCGTACACTACGCTCACGCAAATACTCCACCACCTCACCCTGCGCCCCGGCAAACTCGATACGCGCGCCCTTGCTCTCGCGCTGGAAGGCATACATCGGGTCGTAATACTCACGCAGCAAGCCTTCAATCCATACCCGGTGCAGGTCCACTGCGCCGCTGCGTGCCTGTTCGGCCAGGGCATCCTGTAACACCGCCTGCAGCCGTTGGAAACGCTCACCTCCCAGGCGCTTGTGAATATTGGTCATGCTCAGGGTCAAACGTTCAGCAAACAATGCCTGGCCAACGTCACCAAAAACGCCAATAAACTCAGCGCACAAGTCAACGACGTAATCCTTGAGGATGCGCTCTACACGGCCTTCAACACTGTCTTCCAGCCACACCATGGGAAAGGTCTGCATGCCCTTGTGCAGTGGCAATGGCAGCGCACAACTGCCGATCATGCGGCTCTCGTCCTCGACCACAAACTGCTCGATACCGCCTGCGCGCTTCTTCAGCACATCCACGGCCAGGCGGTTTTCGAAGTCGATATTGGAGGGTTGCGCCGTGGCGCGCTTGCCGAAGCTGGAGCCACGGTGGTTGGCGTGGCCTTCCAGGTCCAGAGCATTACGCAGTTGGCCGAGCACTTCGGTCTTGCCGGTGCCGGTCATGCCGCCCAGCAGTACGAAGTCACACTGGGCGGTCGCCTGCTCCAGGGTTTCCAGCAGGAAGGTGCGCATGGCCTTGTAGCCACCGCCGACGCGGGGGTACTCAATGCCCGCTTCGGTTTTCAACCATTGCTGCACGATCTGCGAACGCAGGCCGCCCCGAAAGCAGTACAGGTAACCCTCGGGATGGGCCTGGGCAAACTGCGCCCACTGTTCGATGCGCTCGGTCTTGATTGCCCCGGACACCAGTTCATGCCCCAGCACGATCGCCGCTTGCTGGCCTTGCTGCTTGTAACAGGTGCCGACCCGCTGGCGCTCATCGTCGGTCATCAGCGGCAGGTTGATCACCCCGGGGAACGCGCCCTTGGTGAATTCGACCGGCGCGCGGGTATCCATCATCGGGCGGTCATTGAGGAAAATGTCGCGGTAATCGGTGATGTCCGTCGCCATCAAATCACCTCAACCGCGTTGGTCTGTCGCTCCAGCAGTTCACCGATAGGCTCAAGGGCCAGGCCCAGCTCGGCGGCCACGGCGTGGAACTCGGCATCACCTTCGGGGGTAACGGCGATCAGCAGGCCACCGCTGGTTTGCGGGTCGCACAGCACGCGCTTGTGCAGCTCCTGCACGCGCCCCAGCTTGCTGGCGTAGCTCTCGAAGTTGCGCAAGGTGCCACCGGGCACACAGCCCTGGTCCAGGTAATACTCAACCCCCGGCAAGCGTGGGACTTTTGCATAGTCGATGCGGGCGGTCAGGCCACTGCCCTCGGCCATTTCCACCAGGTGGCCGAGCAGGCCGAAACCGGTGACATCGGTCATGGCCGTCACACCGGCCAACTTGCCGAAACGGCTGCCCGGCTTGTTGAGGGTGCACATCCAGTCACGCGCCAGGCCGATATCCGCCTCGCGCAGCTTGCCCTTCTTCTCGGCGGTGGTGAGGATGCCGATGCCCAGGGGCTTGGTCAGGTACAGGCGGCAACCGGCAGTGGCCGTGTCGTTACGCTTCATATGGCGCTTTTGCACGATGCCGGTCACGGCCAGGCCGAAGATCGGCTCCGGCGCATCGATGGAATGCCCGCCCGCAAGCGGAATGCCAGCCGCGTCGCACACCGCCCGACCGCCGCGAATTACTTCGCGGGCAATCTCCGGCGCCAGCACGTTGACCGGCCAACCGAGAATGGCGATGGCCATCAGAGGGTCGCCGCCCATGGCGTAGATGTCGCTGATGGCATTGGTGGCGGCAATGCGGCCGAAGTCGAACGGGTCGTCGACAATCGGCATGAAAAAGTCCGTGGTGGACACCACGCCGCGCTCGTCGTCGATGGCGTACACCGCCGCATCGTCGCGGGAGGCATTGCCCACCCACAGGTTGGGGTCGAGGTTCTGTGCACCGCTGCCCGCAAGGATCACTTCCAGCACCTGGGGCGAAATCTTGCAACCGCAACCCGCACCGTGGCTGTACTGGGTAAGGCGAATCGGCTCGTTCATGGGGGACCTCAAGCTATCAAGTGGGCCGATTCTAGCAGACAGCAAAAGGCCGGCTGGGCTCTTGTGAGCACAGCCGGCCTGTTTGTTCAGCGATTACTGGCGCGCAGCGAGCAAACGTGCGTGCCGGTTACGCCGGGCGATGTTCAAGCATTCGATCGCCGCCGAGAACGCCATGGCCGCATACACGTAGCCTTTTGGCACGTGGGCGCCGAAGCCTTCGGCGATCAGCGTCATGCCGATCATGATCAAGAAGCCCAGGGCCAGCATCACCACGGTCGGGTTGTCGTTGATGAACTTGGCCAACGGTTCAGCGGCCACCAACATCACGATCACCGAGACCACCACGGCAATGATCATGATCGGCAAGTGCTCGGTCATGCCCACGGCGGTGATGATGCTGTCGATGGAGAACACCAGGTCGAGCATCAGGATCTGGCCGATGGCAGCGGCAAAGCCGATGGTCACGGTGTTGCTGACGGTGGCCTTCTCTTCAGGCTCCGGGTCCATGCTGTGATGGATCTCGGTGGTTGCCTTCCACACCAGGAACAGGCCACCGGCGATCAGGATCATGTCCTTCCACGAGAACGCTTGGCCGAACACTTCGAACACCGGTGTCGTCAATTGCACGATGAACGCGATGGTGCTCAGCAAGCCCAGACGCAAGATCAACGCCATGCTGATACCAATGCGCCGCGCCTTGGCCCGGTGCTTCTCTGGCAATTTGTTGGTGAGGATCGAGATAAAGATCAGGTTATCGATGCCCAGCACGATTTCCATGACGATCAAGGTCGCCAGTGCGACCCAGGCGGTGGGGCTGGCGGCCAGTTGTAAAAGGTAATCCATAGGTCAGTCCTGACGTTTTAGTGCTGGGGAATTAGGTTTCTTTGGTGTCGGATTCAGCGTCGTTTTCGGCGTCGTTTTCCTGCTTCTCAGGGCTGATCAAGCCCTGGGTTGCTTCACTCAATGCCTGCTCGGCGGCCTTGTGGGTGTCGTCGATGGCCTGCTTGGCCGACTCGGTGGCTTTGCCCAACACCTGTTGCGCGCTTTTCTCGACTTGATCACAGCCGCTGACCACTATCAATGAAAGCGCAAGCAACGACGCCGCGCCCAGGGAATTGAGTTTCATGATGTATTCCTCGTTAGAACCATTGGGCCCAAATAGTGGCCCCTCGATAGCGAGGCATTCTATGCAGGCGAACAGTTCAGGAAAATTCGTATTTTTCTCGCGTATACTTCGATTTTTACGAAGTGTAGGTCGCGATGCTCAATTATCGACAACTGCATTACTTCTGGGTGGTGGCCAAGACCGGCAGCATCGTGCGCGCCTGCGAGCAGTTGAACCTCACGCCGCAGACCATCAGCGGGCAGATCAGCCTGTTGGAGCAGACCTACGGTGTTGCCCTGTTTCAGCGGGTCGGGCGCCAGCTTGAACTGACCGAAGCCGGGCGCCAGGCGCTGCCCTACGCCGAGCAGATGTTCCAGACCGGCAATGAACTGGAGGCGATGCTGCGCGCCCAGCCTGACGAGCAGCAGATTCCGTTCCGGGTCGGGGTGGCGGATGTGGTGCCCAAGTCCATCGTGTACCGGTTGATCGCGCCGACCATGGAGTTGAGCGAACCGATCCGCATCACCTGCCGTGAAGACAAACTCGAACGTCTACTGGCCGACCTGGCGATCCAGCGCCTGGACCTAGTGATTTCCGACAGCCCCATGCCCACGCACTTGGACATCAAGGGCTACAGCCAGAAGCTGGGAGAATGCGGCATCAGTTTTTTCGCCACCCAGGCATTGGCTGACCAGCATGGCGGTGATTTCCCACAGTGCTTGCAGGGTGCGCCGCTGTTGATTCCAGGGGCAGAGACAGTGGTACGCAGCCGTTTGCAGCGCTGGTTTGCCGAACAGCAGATTCAACCCCGCATCATTGGCGAATTCGACGACAGCGCCTTGATGCAGGCGTTTGGGCAATCCGGCAGCGGGATCTTTATCGCGCCCAGCGTGATCGCCGACGAGGTGGTGCGCCAATACGGCGTAGCGCTGATCGGCCAGACCGATGCAGTGACCGAGTCGTTTTATGCGATCTCGGTGGAGCGCAAGGTCAAGCACCCCGGCATTGTGGCGATTACCGAAGGTGCCCGGCGGGAGTTGTTTACCGCCCTGCCCTGATCATTCAGGCGTTGAGCGCCGTGGGTTTGGCGGTCATCAGCCACAGTGCCAGCAGGATCGACAGCAGGATAAACCCCGAAGCGGCAAACCCCAGGCTGCCCAGGCCCAGGGTGTCGATGACATGCCCGCCCACCATGGCGCCCAGGCCAATGCCGAGGTTGGCCCCGGCAATGTTCAGCGACGCCGCAAACGCTGGAGCATGGGGCGCAGCCTTCATCAAGCGCACATGGCTGACCAGGAACATCGCCGCCTGGGTCACGCCCCACACCGCCATCGCCGCGGCCAGGCCGATGGTCGAGTGAATCGCAGGCACCACCGCCACCATGCCCGCGATCATAAACCCGCAGAACACCATGGACGCGATCAATGGGTGACGATCCACGGCACGTCCGCCCAAGGAGTTGCCGATCAGCCCGACTGCGCCAAAGCCCATCAGACACCAGCCCACCAACGTGCCGTCGAAGCCGGCCAAACGCTCAAGGATATCTGCCAGGTAGGTATAGGCGGTGAACATGCCACTGAATACCAGGATCGACAGCAGGATATGCCCCTGCATCACCGGGCTGCGCAGGATCTTGAATTGTGAGCGCAAGCTAGCCTGCTGGTGCTTGGCCTGGGTGACCGGCAGGTAGATATACAGCAGCAACGCCTTGGCCAGGGCGATCACCGCGAGCACGGCAAACGCGGTGCGCCAGCCGAACATATCGGAAATCAGCGTGCCCACCGGAATACCAAATACGGTGGCGCAAACAATGCCAAAGCCGATTTTTTCAATCGCACGCCCGGCGAACTCAGGGCCGACAATGTCTACCGCCGTTTCGCTGGCCAGGGCCCAGAACACTGGCAAGCCCAGAGCAGGGATCAAACGGGCCACGGCCATCACCCAGATATTCGGTGCCAATGCCGCCACGGTATTGGCCGCCGCGAACATGATCAGGATACTGATAAACAGCCGCTTGCGCGGGAACCGCGCGCAGTAGGCGGTGAGGAACGGGCCGAACGCGGCCACGGTGAACGCGAACAGTGTCACCAGCAGCCCGGCCTGGGACACGCTGACGTTCAGGTCCCGAGCAATCGACGGCAACAGGCCGACGATGACGAATTCTGTGGTCAGCACGGTAAAACCGGCGGCTGACAGCAGCAGGATAGGAAACAACATGAAAACTCCAGAAACGACGACATCAACGACAGCCCTAAGGGCCCGCTGACGGAGAGGAAAGATGAGAGGGGTGAATCTTAACAGAACATGTCTGGATTTGACCAAGTCCGACTGAAACGGGTGACGGAATGCCGCAGCAAACAAGACGCTTCCCACAGCATGCTAGACTTCGCGCCTACTTCCTACAGTGCTTTCTGCCTGCAATGCTGTGCCCTACTAAAAAAACTAGAGACAACTCTTTATGACTGCTGCCCCCTCCCTGTTGCAACGTTTAATGCGCGTCAGCCTGGTCACCCAAATTGTCATCGGCCTGATCGCCGGGATCGTGCTGGCCCTGCTGTTACCCGAGGCCGCGCGCGCCACTGGCTTTATCGGCAAGGTGTTTGTTACGGCGCTGAAGGCTGTCGCGCCGATCCTGGTGTTTGTGCTGGTCATGGCTTCGATTGCCAACCATAAGCATGGCCAGGAAACCCATATCCGCCCGATCCTGTTCCTGTACCTGCTCGGCACCTTTGCCGCCGCCGTGGTTGCGGTGGTCGCCAGCATGATGTTTCCGTCGTTCCTGGTATTGGCGACCCATGACGCCACGGTGAGCGCTCCTGGAGGCATTGGCGAAGTGTTGCAAAGCCTGGCGCTCAGTGTGGTGGATAACCCCGTCAGCGCGCTGATGAACGCTAACTTTATCGGCATCCTGGCCTGGGCCATTGGCATGGGCATCGCTATCCGCCATGCCGGTCAAACCACCCGTACGGTATTGGACGACTTGTCCAACGGCGTCACCCTGATCGTGCGCGTGGTGATCCGCTTCGCCCCGCTGGGCATCTTTGGCCTGGTGGCCTCCACCCTGGCCACCTCGGGTTTCGGCGCCCTGCTCGGTTATGCCCACCTGCTGGTCGTGCTGATCGGCTGCATGTTGTTCGTGGCGCTGGTGATCAACCCGGCCATCGTGTTCTGGAAACTGCGCCGCAACCCGTATCCGCTGGTGCTGATGTGCCTGCGCGAAAGCGGCATCACCGCGTTCTTCACCCGCAGCTCGGCGGCGAACATTCCGGTCAACCTGGCGTTGAGCAAACGCCTGGGCCTGCATGAAGACACCTACTCGGTGTCGATCCCCCTCGGCGCCACCATCAACATGGCCGGCGCCGCCATCACCATTACCGTGCTGACCCTGGCTGCCGTGCACACCCTGGGCATCGCCGTGGACATGCCGACCGCCGTGCTGCTCAGCGTGGTCGCTGCGGTATGTGCCTGTGGTGCATCGGGGGTGGCGGGTGGTTCGCTGCTGCTGATTCCGCTGGCGTGCAGCCTGTTCGGCATCCCCAGTGAAATCGCCATGCAGGTAGTGGCTGTCGGTTTCATCATCGGCGTGCTGCAGGACTCGGCGGAAACCGCACTCAACTCGTCAACCGATGTGCTGTTTACGGCGGCGGCGTGTTTGGGCAAGGAAGAACAGGCCGCTTAACACAGCCCCATAAAAAAGCCCGGTGCCGTTCGCAGAGAACGGCACCGGGCTTTTTTGTATCTGCGGGTTTAGAACGCGCCCATATAGTCGCGCTTGCCCACTTCCACGCCGTTATGACGCAGCAGTGCGTAAGTGGTGGTGACGTGGAAGAAGAACTGCGGCAGGCCGTAGGTCAGCAGGTAGGACTGGCCGCTGAAGCGCTTCTCTTTCGGGGTGCCGGGGCGAGTGACGATCTCGATGCCTTCCTTGCCGTCGATCTGCTCGGGCTTGATGGTGTCGACAAAGGCCAGGACCTTGGCAATCAGCGCTTGCAGGTCGGCAAAGGTGACTTCGCTGTCTTCGTACTTGGGTACTTCGATCTCGGCCAGGCGTGCCGACACACCTTTGGCGAAGTCCACGGCGATCTGCACCTGGCGCACCAACGGGAACATGTCCGGGAACAGCCGCGCTTGCAGCAACGCATTGGGCTCGATGTTCTTGGCGCTGGCGTGGGCTTCGGCTTTGTTCAGCACATCGCTGAGGGCGTTGAGCATTTGCTTGAAGACCGGGATGGAAGCGGCGTACAGGGAAATAGTCATGACAGTCTCACGGTAATGGCGGGGTTGGAACCAGCCGCGATTATAGCCATGCCTGGCGCTTGTCTTTTATTTTTTCAAGCTTAGGCTAAGGGGCTTCACTGCATAGGGAAAGCGCGATGACCGCCGAGCACGACACCGACACCCCTGAGCCGCGCCTGAACAGCACGGAAATCCGCGTCCTGGGCTGCCTGATCGAAAAACAGGCGACCAACCCGGAAACCTACCCCCTCACCCTCAACGCCCTGGTGCTGGCCTGTAACCAGAAGACCAGCCGCGAGCCGGTGATGAACCTCAGCCAAGGCCAGGTCGGGCAGAGCCTGCGCGTGCTGGAGGGCCAAGGCTTCACGCGCCTGGTAATGGGCAGCCGCGCCGACCGCTGGGAACACCGTGTGGACAAGGCCCTGGAACTGGTGCCGGCCCAGGTGATCCTGACCGGGCTGCTGTTTTTGCGGGGGCCGCAGACCGTCAACGAGTTGCTCACCCGCAGTGGGCGCATGCATGATTTCGAGGATGCCGAACAGGTTGTGCATCAACTCGAACGCCTGATTGCACGAGGACTGGCACTGCTGGTGCCGCGTCAGGCGGGCCAGCGGGAAGACCGATATACCCATGCCCTTGGGGACCCGGCAGATATTGAAGCGATTATGTCCGCGCGGGGGAACCCAGTGGAGCGTAGCGCGGGCGCTGTTTCGGTGGAGCGGATAGAAGAGCTGGAAGCGCGGATTGCCGCACTGGAAGAGCGGCTAGCGCAACTGGAACAGGCATAACGCAGATAAAGATGTGGGAGCTGGCTTGCCTGCGATAGCCATAGGTATCGACACAATTCTGAAGTGATCAACAGTAACCACGATGCGAAGCGAGCCGCTCTTGATCTGCTTTTGATCTGCTTTTGATCTTGATCTTAGGCGCCCCGTCAAACCACGCTGGCCGAACGCAGGCTTGAATTCGTGGGTAACCCGGCAGGACGCCGGGTTAGCCGCCCCGCGCCATGGATGGCGCGTGGCGGCGGCCCACGGATTCAAGCCTGTGTTCGGGCACACCGAGCCTAGGCGAGGTGCCGAGTGGTGGGGCAAGAGCGTTTTGCTTACTTTTGCGCTGTTCAAAAGTGAGCCGCCGTCAGGGCGGAACCCTAAGTGGCCGTTACCGCAGGAATGGATATGTACTCGGTATTACGGTGTCGACTGTGAGGCCGTCTTCGCGAGCAAGCCCGCTCCCACAGTTGGATCGTGGGGTGTCAGGTAGATGGGCGTCGCCTGACTGGCCGCCATCGCAGGCAAGCCAGCTCCCACAGTTGGATCGTGGGGTGTCAGGTAGATGGGCGTCGGCTGGCAGGCCGCCATCGCAGGCAAGCCAACTCCCACATTGGATTTGGCGCAAGGCTTTAGCTGCGGGCGAAGGCCACCGCTGCCTCGAACTGCTCCTGCGTAGGCCGCACGCCGGTATAAAGCACAAACTGCTCCAACGCCTGAATAGCGATCACTTCCAGCCCGGTAATCACCCGCTTGCCCTGCGCACGCCCCCGCACGATCAACGGCGTTTGCGCCGGGATCGCCACCACATCGAAGACAGTCTCCGCCTGATCGATTGCCTCAGGCTCAAACGCCAACGCATCCGCCTCCGCCCCGCCAGTCATACCGATGGGCGTCACGTTGATCAGCATCTGTGGCCGCAGGCTACCCAGATCCCCCTGCCACTGATACCCCAGGTTCCTGGCCAATGCCTGGCCCGCCCCCTCGTTGCGCGCCACGATCACACCATTGGCGTACCCCCCGTCACGCAAGGCGCTGGCGACCGCCTTGGCCATGCCGCCGCTGCCGCGCAGGGCGAAGCTGGAGTCTTTGGGCACCGCGTGTTTTTTAAGCAATTGCTCGATGGCGATGTAGTCGGTGTTGTAAGCCTTGAGATGGCCGTTGGTGTTGACGATGGTGTTCAGGGAGTCAATGGCTTGAACCGAATCGTCGAGTTCGTCCACCAAGGCAATGGCGGCCTCCTTGAACGGCATGGACACCCCGCAACCGCGCACACCCAGGGCGCGGATACCGCCGATCGCGCCGGGCAAGTCCTGGCTGCTGAAGGCTTTATAGTAAAAATTCAGACCCAGCTGTTCATACAGGTGGTTATGAAACCGCAGGCCAAAGTTCCCAGGACGCGCCGACAGCGACATGCACAGTTGGGTGTCCTTGTTGGGGTGCATCTGCATGGATAACTCCTTGAAGTAAGCAAATCGGTACAGACCTTACACAACCTTTACTCACTGGCCGTGCTGTTTTCTCGAAATACGTTGTCTTAAAAGTATCCCCGCGACAATCCTTGAGTCTATTGATTGCAGACCACAAGCGCAGGGGCTAATTGAGGAATGACCATCATGCGTAAACTTCCCAGGATCGCCTTGCTTATCGGCGCACTCGCGATGGCCGGCCAAGCTTCCGCCCACGGTGGTGGTTGGGGTGGCCCGGCCGTGTTCGGTGCGCTTGTCGGCGCAGCGGTAGTCGGCTCTGTGGTTGCCAGCCAGCCGCGTGAGGTGTACGTGCAACAGCCGGTGTATGTTCAGCCGCAGCCGGTGTATGCCGCGCCGCCGCCGGTCTATTACGCGCCACCGCCACCGGTGTATGTGCAACAGCAGGTTTACTACCGCCCGGCGCCCGTCTATTACGGCCCACCGCGTGGTTATTATGGGCCGCCTCGGGGCTACTACGGCCCGCCCCACGGTTACTACCGCCATGGTTGGTAAGGTTTAACCCCGTTGACAGCCACAGGCCTCGCCCACACGCGGGGTCTTTTTTTGCCTGAAAAGTCCGGATTTATCCTGCCGATGTCGCTGTGAGAACAACGCACGAGCAGCAATCCCACATCATTAGCGTCGAATATCCTCTTGATCGATTGTGGGCTGCACTGTCATGTTTGCGTCACAAAACAGTCGCACTATCGACTCAGTCCAGCCAATAACAATTAAGGACGATTGACCATGCCCACACAAAACCCGCACCGCACCGCCGGCCTTTGCACCTCCAGCAAGGTCTACAGCGCCTTGACTGAACTCAAGCACCTGGAAGGCCATCGCAGCGCCAAGTTCCTGGCATTGCTGGCCGAAAACCTGGTGCGCAAGGGCCTGCTCAGTGAACACGAAGTGGTGAACATGCTCGACCAGGTGGTGGATTAACGCCTGGCGTTGATGTCGACTATCGAGCCAGGTGATTTTTCCCAGGCGCCAGCAAACCGTAAGGTGACCTCCATAACGTTTGGAGGTACTTATGCCCACTGTTCAAATCATGTCTGTCATCGGTAGCGCCGTCCCCGCCCCTCTGCGCAAACTGGGCTTGCTCGCCTGCTGGTATGTGGTGCGCGATGGCGAGCCGATCAGCGGCCCGCTCACCTCGTTATCGGATGCCGAAACACAACGCCGGATGGCAACCGACTTCAGGCTAGAAGCCTGAGCGTTACGGCAGCGGCAGCTTGACCCGCGGCTTGGTTTCGACGAACAACGCCCAGCACGACATGAACAACGCTGCCACCAGCGGCCCGATGACAAAGCCGTTAAGGCCGAACACCGACAGGCCACCCAAGGTCGAGATCAGGATCAGATAGTCCGGCATCTTGGTGTCCTTGCCTACCAGGATCGGGCGCAGCACGTTGTCCACCAGGCCGATCACGAACACGCCAAAAAGCCCCAGTACCACGCCCTGCCAGATCGAACCGCTCAACAGGAAATAAACTGCCACCGGCCCCCAGACCAGCCCGGCGCCCACCGCAGGCAGCAGGGACAGGAACGCCATCAGCACGGCCCAGAGCAAGGCACTGGGGATGTCCAGGAACCAGAAGATCAAGCCACCCAGCGCACCCTGGGTCACGGCCACCAGCACGTTGCCCTTGACCGTGGCGCGCACCACGCGGTTGAACTTGAGTTGCAGGCGACGCTTTTGCGGCTCGGCCAAGGGCACGGCTGTGCGCACTTTGCGTACCAGCTCCGGGCCGTCGCGCAGCAGGAAAAACAGCAGGTACAGCATGATGAAAAAGCTCACCAGAAAATCAAACGTCCCCTGGCCGAAGCTGAACGCCTGGGAGGCAAAGAACTGACTGCCCTGCATCGCGCCCTTGACGACCTTTTCCCGCAGCCCTTCGAGGTTACCCATGCCGAAGCGGTCGAGCAATTGCTGAAAATACGGCGGTAGGACGTTCTTGAATTGCTCGATATAACCCGCCACGTCGAGCTTGCCGCTCTCGATGTTTTTGTAGAGCGTGGCCCCCTCTTGCACCAGCAACGCACTGGTGATGATCACCGGCAGAATCGCGATCACCAGGCACACCATCAAGGTGGTCAGGGAGGTCAGGTTGCGGTTCCAGCTAAAACGCTGCTGCAGGCGGCGCTGCATCGGCGCAAAGATAATGCCCAGGATCACGGCCCAGAACACCGCGCCGTAGAACGGCAGCAATATCCAGATAAAGGCCACGGTGACCAGGGCCAGTAGCAGCAACAGAGTTTTGAATTGCAGGTTGGTTTGATTCATGTCCGGTCCATGTCAGAAAAACAGGGCCGATCGCGGCCCTGTTGCTTAGTCCGCAGCCAAACCTGGGAGTGCCCTTGTTTTTCGAACAAGCATAGATCGCCCTGTTTAGACGTGGATCAATGCACGGCGCCCGGCCCTGCACTACCCTCGCGCCTTTTGCGACCTACAGCCATGCCCTCCATGATTGCCCCCGAACTGCTCGCCCCTGCCGGCACCCTGAAAAACATGCGCTACGCCTTTGCCTACGGTGCCGATGCGGTTTATGCCGGCCAGCCGCGCTACAGCCTGCGGGTGCGCAACAACGAGTTCGACCACGCCAACCTGGCCCTCGGCATCCAGGAAGCCCATGACCAGGGCAAGCGTTTCTACGTGGTGGTGAACATTGCGCCCCACAACGCCAAGCTCAAGACCTTCCTCAAGGACCTGGCGCCCGTGATCGCCATGGGCCCGGATGCGCTGATCATGTCTGATCCGGGGTTGATCATGCTGGTGCGCGAGCACTTCCCAAAGATGCCGATCCACCTGTCGGTACAGGCCAATACGGTGAACTGGGCCAGCGTGGCGTTCTGGCAGCAACAAGGCATTTGCAGGGTGATTCTGTCGCGGGAGCTGTCTCTGGAAGAGATCGGCGAAATCCGCCAGCAGGTGCCGACGATGGAGTTGGAGGTGTTTGTGCATGGCGCCTTGTGCATGGCCTATTCCGGGCGGTGCCTGCTGTCGGGCTATATGAACAAGCGCGATGCCAACCAGGGCAGTTGCACCAATGCCTGCCGCTGGAAATACCAGGCCACGCCGGCAGTGGAGAATGCCACTGGCGATATCGTCCATGAATATCAACCCACATTGGGCATCGGCACGCCCACCGATCAGGTGTTCCTGCTACAGGAAGCCAATCGCCCCGATGAACCCATGCCCGCCTTCGAAGACGAACACGGCACCTACATCATGAACGCCAAGGACCTGCGGGCCGTGCAGCATGTGGAGCGCCTGGCACAGATGGGCGTGCATTCGTTGAAGATCGAAGGCCGCACCAAGTCCCACTTTTACTGCGCGCGCACCACCCAGGTGTACCGCCAGGCCATCGACGACGCGGTGGCTGGCCGGGCGTTTGACCGCGGCTTGATGACCAACCTCGAGTCCCTGGCCCAGCGTGGCTATACCGAAGGTTTTCTGCGCCGCCATGTGCACGACGAATACCAGAACTACCAGAACGGCAGCTCGGTTTCCGAACGCCAGCAGTTTGTCGGGGAACTGACCGGCGAGCGTCGTGGCGCGTTGGCCGAGGTGAAGGTGAAGAATCGCTTTGTGCTGGGCGATCATCTGGAGTTGATGACGCCCGCCGGCAATTTTCACTTTGACTTGCCGAGCCTGCATAACGCCAAGGGCGAAGGCATCGAGGTGGCGCCGGGGGACGGGCATACGGTGTATGTGCCGATTCCGGCGCAGATGGACCTGCGCTTTGGCCTGCTGATGCGCAACGTTTAATCCCTGCCATGGGCATCGGTATCTACACAACTTTGTGGGCTATAGCAGCGGACGGTAACCACGATGCGAAGCGAGTCGCTCTTGATCTGCTTTTGATCTTGATCTCAAGCGCCCCGTTAAACCACGCTGGCCGGAATTCGACAGGGATTTGGGGGGTAAACCGGCAGGGATGCCGGTTTAGCCGCCCCGCGCCATGGATGGCGCGTGGCGGCGGCCCCCCAAATCACTGGCGGATTACGGGCACACCGAGCCTAGGCGAGGTGCCGAGTGGTGGGCAAGAGCGTTTTGCTTACTTTTGCGCTTTTCAAAAGTGAGCCGCTGTCAGAGCGGAACCCTAGGTGGCCGTTACCTAAATAACGGATATGTACACGGTCCAACTGTGTTGACTGTCAGGCCGTCTTCGCAGGCAAGCCAGCTCCCACATTTGGATTGCGGTGCCTCAGGGAGATAGGCGCCAGCTGTCAGGCCGTCACGGGAGCAAGCTCCCTCGCCACAGGTTCAGCGTCGCACCAAAATTGTGTAGATACCTATGCTGCCATGGGTTGAAAGGATCAGATCCTGAACTGGCCCACCAACTGCCCCAGGCGCTGGCCCAGGTCGGCCAGGCTGCGAGACGTCTGAGCGCCCAACTGGGTTTCGTCCGCCACGCTGTCTACCGCTACGGCAATCTGATGCACGCTGCGGTTGATCTCTTCTGCCACGGCGGTCTGCTCTTCGGCGGCGCTGGCGATCTGGGCGTTCATTGAGTTGATGGTGCCAATCAGCTGCGCCATGGTGTCCAAGGACGCGCCGGCTTGGTTGGCCTGGGCCGAGGTGCCGTCGCCGGCATCGCTGGAGCGGCGCATTGCGTCCACGGCCGCCTCGGTGCCCTTTTGCAGGCGGTCGATCATGCCCTGGATTTCCTGGGTGCTGGTTTGGGTGCGACTGGCCAGGGCACGCACTTCGTCGGCGACCACGGCAAAGCCACGCCCGGCCTCCCCGGCCCGTGCGGCTTCGATGGCAGCGTTGAGCGCCAACAGGTTGGTTTGTTCGGCGATGGAGCGGATCACGCCGAGCACGCTGACGATAGACGACACATCCTGCTGCAGACTGTCCAAGGACACGCCGCTGCTGCGGATGTCGTTCACCAGCGCATGGATCTGCGCGATGCTGCCGTCCACTACACGCTTGGCTGCCTGGCCTTCGGCGTCGGTCTGCTGCGCAGCAACGGCGGCGCCCTGGGCACTGCGCGCCACTTCGTGGGCGGCCGAGGACATCTGGTTGATCGCGGTGGCCACCTGGTCGGTCTCGTGGCGCTGGCGTTCCATGGCCTGCTCGGAGCGCTGGGCCTGGTCGGACACCTGGCTCACCAATCCGGTGAGCTGAGCGGTCATGTCAGTGATCTGGCGCACCAGGCCGTGGATTTTATCGACAAAGCGGTTGAACGCACCGGCCAGGTCGCCGAGTTCATCCTGGCTGGTGATGGCCAGGCGGCGGGTCAGGTCGCCTTCACCCGCCGCGATGTCATCGAGGTTGGCTTTCATCAGGTGCAGCGGACGCAAGATGGTATTGGCTAGCAACATGCCCACGGCGGCGATCACCAGCAACACCACCA
Source organism: Pseudomonas sp. FJ2-5-13 (assembly GCF_029201605.1). Lineage (NCBI taxonomy): Bacteria > Pseudomonadati > Pseudomonadota > Gammaproteobacteria > Pseudomonadales > Pseudomonadaceae > Pseudomonas > Pseudomonas sp. FJ2-5-13. Next base: position 2,166,586 of record NZ_CP104045.1, on the reverse strand, counting down.
CGGCCACACCGAGGATGCTCAGCAGCACGCCTTGCATGCGTGTCTCGACTTTAGCCTGCACCACTGCCACTTGGGCGTCGATGCCATCGAGGTTCACCGAGGTGCCGATCACCATGTCCCACTTGGGCAGGTACTCGGTATAGCCGAGCTTGGGCACCAGCTCGGTCTGGCCGGGCTGGGTCGAGCTGTATTGCAGGTAGTGGGTGCCGTCCTTGCCGACCTTGACCAGGTCGCGGTTGACGTAGACGCCGTTAGGGTCGCGGTTGTCCTTGAAGCTTTTGCCTACGCCGTCCGGGCTGTTGCCCTTGAACAGGCGGATGGTCTCGGAGTCGTAGCCGAAGAAATAGCCGTCTTTGCCGTAGCTGGTATTGGACAACAATTTGACCACCTGCGCCCGCGCCGCACTGTCGCCGGGGGCTGCCGCGTCGTAGAGCGGCTTGATGGTGGTCATGGCCACCTCGACATAACCTTGGAGGGTGGCCTTGGCGTCGTTGAGCAGGCGCTGGCGGGTTTCATCCACTTCGTTGCGGGCCTGGCCCTGCAGAATCCACACGGTGGTCAGGCTGATGACCACGGCAAACACCAACACCGGCACGACAGCAAGGGCCAGGACTTTGGCCTTCAAACTCAGACGCATGGCTTTTCTCTCTTGTTAGTGGCGACTTGAGAGGTTAACGGCTATGTGAGCGATTTCTGTAGGAGCGAGCTTGCTCGCGAAGAACCTGAGAGCACTGCGGGGTGCCAGGTTGCCCGCGTTATCGTTGACGCTTTCCGCGAGCAAGCTCGCTCCTACAGGAACCTCGTCAGAGCGTCATCGCGGCCAGCCAGCCGAACGCCAGCAGCGGCAGGTTGTAGTGCAGGAAGGTCGGCACCACGGTGTCCCAGATGTGGTGGTGCTGGCCGTCGATATTCAGGCCGGAGGTGGGCCCGAGGGTAGAGTCCGAGGCGGGCGAACCGGCGTCGCCCAAGGCACCGGCGGTACCGACGATGCACACGATGGCCAACGGGCTGAAGCCCAACTGCACACACAGCGGCACGAAAATCGCCGCGAGGATCGGCACCGTGGAAAACGACGAGCCGATGCCCATGGTCACCAACAACCCCACCAGCAGCATCAACAACGCCCCGACGCCCCGGCTATGGCCGATGAACGCTGCCGAGGCTTGCACCAGCGAGTTCACGTCACCGGTGGCCTTGAGCACTTCGGCAAAGCCTGAGGACGCGATCATGATGAAGCCGATCATCGCCATCATCTTCATGCCTTCGGTGAACAGGTCATCGGTGTCGCGCCAGCGCACGATGCCCGACACCGAGAAGATCAGGAACCCGGCCAGGGCGCCGATGATCATCGAGTCCAACCACAGCTGGATGATGAACGCCGAGGCAATTGCCAGGCCGGCCACCAGCAGGGTCAGCGGGTTGTACTGCACCGCCACTTGCTCGACACGTTCGATTTTCTTCAGGTCGTACACACGCTTTTTGCGGTAGCTGATCAGCACCGCCACCAGCAGGCCGACCACCATGCCCAGCGCCGGCAGGCCCATGGCGTGGGTGACGTTGACCCCACTGATATCCACCCCGCTCTTGGCGACGTTGGCCAGCAGGATTTGATTGAGGAATATATTGCCAAAGCCTACCGGCAGAAACATGTACGGGGTGATCAGGCCGAAGGTCATCACGCAGGCGATCAGGCGACGGTCCAGTTGTAGCTTGGTCAGTACGTACAGCAGCGGCGGTACCAGCAGCGGAATAAACGCAATGTGGATCGGCAAGATGTTCTGCGAGGCAATCGCCACCACCCACAACAGGCCGATCAGCAGCCATTTGACGTGGTTGCCACCGCTGGCGTCCTGGCGGTCCACCAGCAGCAAGGCTTTGTCCGCCAGGGCATGGGCCAGCCCGGACTTGGCAATCGCCACGGCGAAAGCCCCGAGCAATGCGTAGGACAACGCCACGGTTGCGCCGCCGCCCAGCCCGCCGTTGAAGGCCTTGAGCGTGGCCTCGATACCCAGGCCACCGGTCAAGCCGCCCACCAGGGCGCCGACGATAATGGCGATGACCACATGCACGCGGGACAGGCTGAGTACCAGCATGGTGCCGACCGCGGCGATGACTGCGTTAATCATGGTTACCTCAAGCAGAAACAAAAAAGACAGGCATGCCCGCGCGCGGCCCATGGGAACAGCTGCCGGCGTGCAGGCTTGAAAGAGGTCTTATTAGAGGGCGCGCACTTTGCAGGAGCTGGGCTGCCATGTCAAAAACTGTGGTGAGTGAACGCTCTCTCAACAGATAAAGAATTGCAGGCGCCCGCCGATAAGCTGTCTCTAACGTGCTTTCAGGTAAGGATGTCCCGATGTCGCTCAGGCAGCTCTCCATTCAATGGAAAATCACCCTGCTGGCGGGCCTGTGCCTGCTGGGGATCGTGACCCTGCTGGTGGGTCTGTCGCTGTATCGCATGGCGCAGAGCTCGCAGCAGGTCAAGGCGTCCAGCATGCAGATGCTCGACGAAGCCGCCCAGTCGCGCATCGAAGCCCAAGGCGAAGTGCAGGCGCTGGGCATTCGCCAGCAGTTCATGGATGCCTACCAATACGGCCACGGTTTTTCCCGCCAGGTGCTGTTTTTGCGCGAGCAGGCCGAAAAGCGCTTTCTCGATGCCTTCGACACCCGTGAAGACCTGACCCGCCAGGTCAAGGCCGCCCTGCAGGCCAACCCTGACCTGCTCGGCCTGTCCCTGGTGTTCGAAGCCAATGCGCTGGACGGCAAGGACGAACTGTTCGCCAACCAGGCGGAACTGGGCAGCAATGACAAAGGCCGTTTCGCCCTGTACTGGTCGCAACCGACGCCGGGGAAAATCACCTCGATGGCGCTGCCCGAGAGCGACATGGCCGACACCTCCATCGGCCCCAGCGGCGAAAAGGCCAACGCCTGGTTCACTTGCCCACGCACGACCCTCAAACCCTGCGTGATCGAACCTTACTTTTATGTGATCGACGGCCAGAACGTGCTGATGACCAGCATCGTGTTTCCGCTGATGGTCAACGGCAAAGTCATCGCCTCGCTGTCGGTGGACATCAACCTCAACAGCTTGCAGGCGGTCAGCCAGCAGGCCAGCGGGAAACTGTACGACGGCCAGACCCAGGTCAGCATCCTCAGCGCCACTGGCTTATTGGCCGGCTACAGCCCCGACGCCAGCAAACTCAGCCAACGCCTGGAGCAGGTCGACCCGGCCAACGGCGCGCAGTTGATCAGCGCCCTGGCGAGCAGTACCCAGACCCGCAGCCTGCGCACCGACCATCAACTCAAGGTACTGGCGCCTTTTGCACCGATTCCCGGCGGTAAGGCCTGGGGCGTATTGCTGGATGTACCGGAACAAGTCCTGGTCGCCCCCGCCGAAGCGCTGAAAAACCAGCTGGACGCCGACAACGCCAAAGGCACCTTGCTGGAACTGGGCCTGGGCCTGCTAGCCGCCGTGGTCGGCTTGATCCTGGTGTGGCTGATGGCGCGCAGCGTGACCCGACCAATCCTTGGCGTGGCGCACATGCTTGAAGATATCGCCAGCGGCGAAGGCGACCTGACCCGGCGCCTGGCCTATGCCAAACAGGATGAACTGGGCCAATTGGCCGGCTGGTTCAACCGTTTTCTCGACAAGCTGCAGCCGATCATTGCCGAGGTCAAACGCTCGGTGCAGGATGCCCGCGGCACCGCCGACCAGTCCGCAGCCATTGCCACGCAAACCAGCGCCGGCATGGAGCAGCAGTACCGCCAGGTGGATCAGGTGGCCACCGCGTCCCACGAAATGAGCGCCACCGCCCAGGACGTGGCCCGCAGCGCCGCCCAAGCGGCCCAAGCCGCACGGGATGCCGACCAGGCGACTCGCCAAGGCTTGACCGTTATCGACCGCACCACCGTCAACATTGGCGAGCTCGCCGCCGACATGAGCACTGCCATGGCCCAGGTAGAAGGCTTGGCCGCCAACAGCGAACAGATCGGCTCGGTGCTTGAAGTGATTCGCGGCATCGCCGAGCAGACCAACCTGTTGGCGCTCAACGCCGCCATCGAAGCCGCTCGCGCCGGTGAGGCCGGCCGCGGTTTTGCCGTGGTCGCCGACGAAGTGCGCAACCTGGCACGGCGCACCCAGGAATCGGTGGAAGAAACCCGCCTGGTGATCGAACAATTGCAAACCGGTACCAGCGACGTGGTCGGTTCCATGGGCAACAGCTATCGCCAGGCCCAGGGCAGCGTCGAGCAGGTCGGCCAGGCCGTCACCGCCTTGCGCCAGATTGGCGATGCGGTCACGGTGATCAGCGACATGAACCTGCAAATCGCCAGCGCCGCCGAAGAGCAAAGCGCGGTGGCCGAAGAGATCAACAGCAACGTGGCGACCATTCGCGATGTGACCGAGTCGTTGTCGGAGCAGGCCAATGAATCGGCGCGGGTCAGCCAGGCGTTGAACAGCCTGGCGAATCAGCAGCAGGGGTTGATGGATCAGTTCAGGGTCTGAATGTAGCAAGGCTTTTCTGTGGGAGCCGGGCTTGCCCGCGATGCAGACACCTCGGTATGTCAGGCAAACCGAGTCGATGCTATCGCAGGCAAGCCAGCTCCCACATTTTGAACTTTGGGGTGTGAATGTCAGCGGCGTGGCAACTCGATCAATACCTTGAGCCCACCCAGCTCACTCTCCTGCAGTTGCAACACCCCGCCCCACACCTCAACGATGTCGCGCACGATCCCCAAACCCAGGCCATGGCCAACCCTCTGTTCATCCAGGCGTGCGCCACGGCTGAACACTTGGTCGCGCTGGGCCTCGGGAATGCCGGGGCCGTCATCTTCCACCGCCAGTTGGTAACCGTGGGGCGTCTCGCTGACGCTCAGGCGTACCTCGGCGTCTGCCCATTTACAGGCGTTGTCCAACAGATTGCCCAGCAGTTCCAGCAGGTCTTCACGGTCCCAGGGCAATTGCAGGCCCGGCGCCACCTGGTAGCTGAGGTCCAGGTGTTCGCCGTGGATCATGCGCAGAGTGGCCAGTAAACCGGGCAGCTCTTGTTCACAGTCAAACAACGCGCCCGGCAAGGCATCGCCGGCCAGGCGTGCACGGTTGAGTTCACGGTTGAGGCGTTGCTGCACTTGCTCCAGTTGTTCGCGCAGCAACTGGCTCAACTGCGGATGATCCTTGAGGGCTTCACTGGAAGCGGCGCTCAACAACACCGCCAGCGGGGTTTTAAGCGCATGGCCCAGGTTGCCGAGGGCGTTGCGGGAGCGCTTGAGGCTGTCTTCGGTGTGCGCCAGCAGGTGGTTGATCTGCGCCACCAGGGGCTCCAGTTCAAGCGGCACCTGGGTGTCGAGTTGCGAACGCTGGCCTTGTTGCAATTGGGCGATCTGGTTACGCGCGGTCTCCAGCGGGCGCAAGGCACGGCGCACGGTGACCCGTTGCAGGATCAGCACCAAAAGCAGCGCCGCCAGCCCCATCACCAGGCCGACCTGACGCATCAGGCGAAAGCTCTCGCGCACGGGCGTGTAGTCCTGAGCCACGCTGATGGAAATCGACTGGCCAAAGCGCTTGTAGTCCGAGCGCAGCACCAACAGTTGCTGGCCTTCGGGCCCCAGTTGCAGGTTCCCTTTCAGCCCCGCCGTGGGGAGCCGGGGCAATTCCTGGTCCCACAGTGAACGGGAGCGCCAATGCACATCGGCAAAGTCGATACGAAAGTAATGCCCGGAAAATGGCCGTTGGTACGCCGGCGACAGGCGTTGCTCATCCAACTGCACGCCGTTGGGCCCACGCACCAGCGCCACCAGCAGATTTTCGCTGTCGTTGCGCAAGCCCGCTTCAAGGTAGCGTTGCAAACCCGCCTCGAACAACCACAGGCTGGTTTGCGCCAGCACCACGCCGACAATCACCATCACGCTGATCAACCCCAGGCTCAGGCGCCGCTGGATTGACCTCATGCCGGGGTGGCGCCGAAACGGTAGCCCTGGCCGCGCCGGGTCTCGATCACGCTGCGGCCCAATTTGCGCCGCAGGTGGTTGACGTGTACCTCAAGTACATTGGAGTCGCGCTCGGTCTCACCGTCATACAAGTGTTCGGCCAGGTGGCTTTTGGACAGGATTTGTTCGGGATGCAGCATGAAATAGCGCAACAAGCGAAACTCGGCAGCCGTCAGTTGGATCTCGGCGCCGTCGCGTAGCACGCACTGGCGCCCTTCATCCAAATGCAGGCCGGCGGCTTGCAGGGTGGGCTGGTTCGTCTGGCCGTGGGAGCGGCGCAGCAGCGACTGGATGCGCAGGTACAGCTCTTCGGGGTGAAAGGGTTTGCTCAGGTAATCATCGGCGCCGGCCTTGAGCCCTTCGATACGCTCGGCCCAGGAATCGCGGGCGGTGAGAATCAGCACCGGGATGGCCAACGCGGCGGCGCGCCATTGGGCCAGCACTTCAAGCCCGGGCAAACCGGGCAGGCCAAGGTCGAGGATGATCAGGTCATAGGGTTCGCTGCGCCCTTGATACACGGCGTCGCGGCCATCGGCCAGCCAGTCGACCGCATAACCCTGGCGCTGCAGGCCGGCCATCAGTTCGTCGGCCAGGGGGACGTTGTCTTCCACCAGGAGCAGGCGCATCAATCTTCCTCATCTTTGATCAGGTTACCGTTGGTGGCGTCCAGCTTGATCTCGCGCACCACGCCCTCGGTGGTCACCAGTTCCACTTCATAGGCATATTGCCCGTGTTTCTTTTCCAGTTCGGCTTCCAGCAGCCGCGAGCCGGGGTATCGCGCCATGGCCTGCTGCAACAGCTGTTCCAATGGCAGGATCACGCCTTGCTGGCGCAGGGCCAGGGCTTCGTCCTGGTTGAGGTCGCGGGCCGCCAGGCTGGAACAAAACACCATGAGCACCAGCGCCACGCGACTGCCGACGCGTAAATTTACCTTCATTACGTATCCTGATGATTCTTGAGAACCTGCCCGGTGAGCGCGTTCAATTCAACATCCCATTCAATGCCGTTGGTATCTCGTAGCTCGACTTCATAGACGTACTTGCCGTATTCCTCATCCAGGTCGGTGTCCAGCAGCGTCGAACCAGGGTGAAGGGCCAGGGCCGTGGCGTCCAATTGATCGAAAGCGACAATAGTAACAGTGGCCGGCACGATCAGTGGCTTGTCGGGGTCCACGGCGGCGGCCGGGGTCGCCGTAACGAGGATGATAGCGGCGGCGCCCAGGGCAGTGAGGCGCTTCATGATAAGTCTCCGTTACATGATGTTTTCCTACGCCGGCCACGGTACGCGCTGCAACTTAACTGAAACTGAATTGCCACCATGGCAATTCCGGTTAAGCCTTTTTCCCACGGCCTGCGAGATTTCCTATACTGCCCCGCTCGCCTCAACAGAGACCGGTATGACCGCCATCCATATCAAGTTCCCGGCCTTGACCCTCAAGGCCGGCAAACGCGCCTTCACCCGCATCCGCGAGCAGGGCCTTGCGCCTGCCGACGTCGGCATCCTTCCCGGTGCGGCGGGCGGCCCCAAGGCTCTGGGTATCCAAGGGCTCGACCTGGCGCTGTTCGGTGACTGGTTACGCCGTGCGCCGCGCGAGCGTGCGCTGATCGGCGCGTCCATCGGCTCCTGGCGGTTCGCCAGCGCCTGCCTGCCCGACCCGGTGCAAGGCTTGCTCGACCTGGGCCGCCTGTACAACGAGCAGCGCTTTGCCAAAGGCGTGACCATGGCGCAAGTCAGCCAGAGCTGCCAGCGCATGCTCGACGACCTGCTGGCCGGGCGCGATGCGCGGGTGCTGGACAACCCCGACTATCGGTTGAACATCATGGTGGTCAAGAGCCACGGCTTGCTCGCCAATGACCACCGTGGGCGGCTGGGGCTGGGCCTGTCGTCGGTGATTGCCGATAACCTGCGGGGCCGCGCACGGCTGTCGCGGCATTTTGAGCGGCTGATCATCCACGACCCGCGCCAGGCGCCCCCGGTACACCCCCTGAAGGATTTCCCCTCGCGCTTCCTCACCCTGGACGTGGGTAACCTGCGCCAGGCGTTGCTCGCGTCCGGCTCGATCCCCATGGTGATGCAAGGCGTGCGCGACCTGCCCGGGGCCGGAGCCGGCACCTACCGCGACGGCGGCCTGCTGGATTACCACCTCGACCTGCCTTACCACGGCGATGACATCGTGCTGTACCCGCACTTTACCGACCGGGTCATCCCCGGCTGGTTCGACAAGGGCCTGCCCTGGCGACGCAGCAACCAGCAAGGCTTGCAGGATGTGTTACTGCTGGCGCCGTCCAGGGATTACCTGGCCCGCCTGCCCCATGGCAAGCTGCCAGACCGCAGCGACTTCAAGCGCTTTATGGGCGATGATCCAGGCCGCAACAAATATTGGCAAACCGCCATGAGCGAGAGCCAGCGGCTGGGGGATGAGTTTTTGGCATTGGCGGACAACGGCAAGCTCGGCGACCGTTTGCTGGCCCTTTGACCGCATGGGCGGTATGCGCAGAGGTTGATCAAACTGTTAAACTCGCCGCCTGCCAGACACCTGACCGAGCTGAAAACACTGTGGAAATCTTCAAAGAGTTTACCTTCGAATCCGCCCACCGCCTGCCCCACGTACCGGAAGGCCACAAATGTGGGCGCCTGCATGGGCATTCGTTCAAGGTGGCCATCCACCTGAGCGGCGACCTGGATCCCCATACTGGCTGGATTCGCGACTTCTCGGAGATCAAAGCGATTTTCAAGCCACTGTATGAACGCCTCGACCACAACTACCTCAACGACATTCCCGGCCTGGAAAACCCTACCAGCGAAGTGCTGGCCAAGTGGATCTGGACGGAGTTGAAACCTCTGCTGCCGGAACTCAGTGCGATCCGTATCCACGAGACGTGCACCAGTGGCTGCATTTATCGCGGTGAGTAAGAACCACCTGCGGGTGGTTTTTTTCGAAACGCCGGCGGGCTGATCCATTTGGGAAACCCACACAGACGCTGTTCGACTGAGCCGGTTTGGCTCACCGCTGCACTGCTTTTGCGCTGATTGGGAGGGGGCGGCCTTATAAAGGGCTTACTCCGTCAGCGCATACCTGCCTACACCTGCGTTGGCACGCGGGATGCAAGCGACCTGGGTCACCACTCAGGGAGCAGCCCCCATGACGCAGCAAGACCCCGGCAACGACTACCCTCTCAGCGAAGTCCCCTTGCATGCGCGCAAGGGTCTGGCCTCTACGGCCATGGTGTTGCTGGGGTTCACCTTTTTTACCGCGACCATGTTTGCCGGCGGCAAGCTGGGGGTGGCGTTCAGCTTCATCGACATGCTTGGCGTCGTGGCCCTGGGTAACCTGTTGTTGGGTATCTACGCCGCAGGTTTGGGTTACATCGCGTTCAAGAGCGGCTTGAACTCGGTGCTGATGGGGCGTTTCTGCTTTGGCGAAGTGGGCAGCAAGCTCAGTGACTTGATCCTCGGTTTTACCCAGATCGGCTGGTATGCCTGGGGCACGGCCACCGCGGCCGTAGTATTGGGCAAGTATTTCCAGTTGAGCCCGGGCAGTGTGCTGGGGCTGATGCTGGTGTTTGGCTTATTGTTCTGCGCCACCGCCTACGTGGGGTATCGCGGGTTGGAAATTTTGTCCTACATCGCCGTGCCGGCCATGGGCATCCTGTTGCTGCTGTCGATGTGGGTCGCCACCGTGAAAGTCGGCGGGCTGGAGGGGCTGCTGGCAGTGGTGCCCAGCGCTGAACTGGACTTGTCCACCGCCATCACCCTGGTATTCGGGACCTTTGTCAGCGGTGCAACCCAGGCCACCAATTGGACACGGTTTTCGCGCTCGGCCAAGGTTGCGGTGCTGGCCAGCCTGATCGGCTTTTTTGTCGGCAACGGCTTGATGGTGTTGATCGGGGCCTATGGCGCAATCGTCTATCAGCAACCGGATGTGGTGGAGGTCTTGCTGCTGCAAGGTTTCGCCACGGCGGCGATGGCGATGTTGCTGCTCAATATCTGGAGCACCCAGGACAACACCATCTACAACTTCGCCGTCGCCGGTTGTAACCTGCTGCGCACCCAACGGCGCAAGAGCGTGACCCTGGCCGGCGCGGTGATCGGTACCCTGCTCGCCTTGTTCGGCATGTACGACCTGCTGGTGCCGTACCTGATCCTGCTGGGCACGGTCATCCCGCCGATTGGGGGCGTGATCATGGCGGACTTCTTCTATCGTTATCGCGGCCAATACCCACGCTTGGCGCAGGCTCGCCTACCGGCGTTCAATTGGCCCGGCCTGATTGCGTATGGAGTCGGCACCGTGCTGGCGTTCAACTCGCCGTGGGTCGCGCCGTTGGTGGGAATTTTTGCCGCGTCGCTGACCTATGTGCTGCTCAGCGCCATACTACGCGCCATGACCGCCTGGACATCGGTATCGCCCTGAGGATCTGGCGGCTGTCTGCCTGATTGTTTTTAGCCAAGAGGAACTTGAGCATGCACATCATTAATGCCCGCCTGCGCAACTGTGAAGGCCTGCATGATCTGCACCTGGAACACGGCCTGATCGCCAGCATCACTGCGCAAACCGGGGTGCCGGCGCTGATGGCCGGCGACTTGGACGCCGCCGGCAACCTGGTGATACCGCCCTTCGTCGAACCCCACATCCATCTTGACGCCACGCTCACCGCCGGCGAACCGCGCTGGAACATGAGCGGTACGCTGTTTGAAGGCATCGAATGCTGGGGCGAACGCAAGGCCACCATTACCCAGAAAGACACCAAGGCCCGGGCCAAAAAAACCATACAGGCCCTCGCCGCCCATGGCATCCAGCATGTGCGCACCCATGTCGACGTCACCGACCCAGACCTCACCGCACTCAAGGCCATGCTGGAGGTACGTGAAGAGAGCACCCACCTGATCGACCTGCAAATCGTCGCCTTCCCCCAGGAGGGCATCGAGTCATTCCGCAACGGGCGCGAGTTGATGGAAGAAGCCATTCGCCTGGGTGCCGATGTGATCGGTGGCATCCCCCACTTCGAATACACCCGCGACCAAGGCGTGAGTTCGGTGAAGTTCCTCATGGACCTGGCCGAACGCACCGGCTGCCTGGTGGACGTGCACTGTGACGAAACCGACGACCCCCACTCACGCTTTCTCGAAGTCCTCGCCGAAGAAGCCCGCAGCCGCGACATGGGTGCCCGCGTGACCGCCAGCCATACGACCGCCATGGGCTCCTACGACAATGCTTACTGCGCCAAGCTGTTTCGCCTGCTGGGGCATTCCGGTATCAGCTTTGTCTCGTGCCCCACCGAAAGCATCCACCTGCAAGGCCGCTTCGACAACTTCCCGAAACGCCGCGGCGTCACCCGCGTCAACGAACTGCTTGAGGCCGGGATGAACGTGTGTTTCGGCCAGGACTCCATCGTCGATCCTTGGTACCCGCTGGGTAACGGCAACATTTTGCGAGTGCTGGAGGCTGGCCTGCACATCTGCCATATGCTCGGTTATCGCAATTTGCAAAACGCCCTGGACCTGGTCACCGACAACAGCGCCAAGGCCATGGGCCTGGGCAACCGCTATGGGCTGCAAGCAGGCCGCCCGGCCAACCTGTTGATCCTGTCGGCCGACAGCGACTATGAAGTCATACGTAGCCAGGGCCTGCCGTTGTACTCGATCCGCAACGGCAAGGTACTGATGAAACGGCAACCGGCCCAGGTGGAGTTTTTAGACGACTGAGTCGATGTCCAGCGTTTGAGCCCGTGCCCGTTCGTCGTGGGACGGCGGCGGGATGCTGGCGAACTGGGCTGGCTCACGATTCTCGCGGTGGCTGAACCAACGTTTGAGGCTCGATTGCAGATGTGCGGAAGGGGCATGGCTGCCGTAGACATCGTGGGCTTGCAGGCGACGCCAGCGCAGGCTTGCCAAGCGCTCGCGGCTGGTGTGCAAACGGTCGATCTCTGCGTTCAAGGCATCGGTGGGTTCATGGCTACGATCATTGGCCGGGCGCCGCAGAGCCAGTTCACGCCGCTTGGCCCGCAGTTGCTCGCGCATGTCTTCAAAGGCCCGGTCGAGCAGCTCGAACTCCCGCTGGGTCACCAGCGGGCCCTCACTCTCCAGGGTGTGTTGCCAGCGGCGCAACGTCGCCCAGGCCGCGGGGATATAGCTGGTGGTCATGAAGTGCTGGTCGGCTTGGAACAGCTGCCTCAGCAGATTATCGCGGTCGGGCATATCGCCCTGCAGTTGCAATGCGCGATTGCAACCCGCCTCTTGGAGCGATTCGCAGCCCGGCTTCCATAACACCGAGGAATGGCTGCCATCGGCGAGTGTGATCGGCATGAAGTGATATTGCTCACCATGATGTCGATAGGGGTTGCCACCCACGCGCACCAACCCAGCGGCGAACAGCAGGCCACCAGGTGCGGGGTTGCTGAATAGCGTGATGGCTCCGGGAATCCAGAGTTTAGCAGTGGTGTTCATCCAGGGCGCCGGGACACTGGGGACGGGGTCGTTGTGGTTGACGATGCGGTGGTGGACCAGGGTTGAGGCACCGGCGGTGAATTCGGCGTCGGCGGCGCGGGGGGCGCCGTAGGTGTAGAGGAGTGGGTCGTAATCTCGATCTGGGGTGCGGCGTAGGGCCTCTGCCAATAAGAGTGCTATAGCCCCCCCAAGACTATGGCCACAAATGATAATTCGTTGGCCGCTGTGATATCGAAAAAGGTAACCTGATACAAAATTATGCATGGCCTGAAATGCCTGATAAAAACCTTGATGGGCTTTTCCAACGCCCTCGATGAATGGGACTTGATGGGCGTTTGCATCGCGTAGAACATCGGCACCACTAGCGGTGCCGCGTACAGCAATAAGCACCACTTCATCGTGATGACAAATGAATGCTTGAGTATCTGTTCCAAACTCCACATCGTTAAAAAAGTGTATCCGCTCCGGATACTCGAGATCATGCGAAGTGGCATTCTGCCCGTACAACTCTGGATCAAAAGGCAAAATCTCGAAACGACGGGAATAAGCTACGTCTTCATACAATGGATAAAATCGTTGCACTTGCTCTGAGTCAAACCTCCACGCCTCCCGGTAACATGACAAGCGTTCGGCAAACAAATTCCCGATACTTGGATGCCAAGGAAAGCTGACTTTATCCTTAGGTTCTGCTGAAGGATCTTGGCCAAACTCGCAATAGCTTAATGTTGCCATTAACGCCAGTTGGTACAGGTTCAATGCGCAAAATTGATCCTGTGTAGAAAGAATTGGCCGTAATGCTCTTAGAGGTCGCACCTGCAACATCGTGAATTTTTTCGGAAAGAGCACCAGCCCCTTGAAGGAAGACTCGGGAGGTCCAAAACCAAGGTCTGCCATCATCTTGAGTGCATGCCGCATTGGACGGTGAGCCTGTGACGACAGGGGCGGCAAGTGAGCGCTATGTCGAACCAGGTCACTCACTTCAACCTGATAAAAATGATCTGCATTTGGGCGTGCGGGATTTTTTTCGACAATCTGATCGTGGTTATCAAAAAAATGGGTTTGCTCGGCACGCACTTGCAACTCAGTGATAGGCAATGCATAGAATGAACGTGTCATGAGCGACTGATAGAGCGTTTCCCGACCTGAATAGCGCTCCTCCATCATCAGAATTACAGGTCCACAGAAAAAGCCCTCCACTCGGGCAAAACCCTCCCCGTTCAACCGACCGTTGTATTGCTGACCAGCAACGTCACGCAGGGTGTAAGGCAGTCCCCCATAACTTTTTCCATTTCCCGTTTCATCGACTAAGCAGAAGGTCAACCAACCCCCATTCAATGAGCAAGCAGGCATCCTGTCGTTGAAAAACTGTTGCTTCCATGCAGCTTCTTCCATGAGGTTTCTCCTGATTAATCACAGGTCGGATAAATATTGCATAGACGCCCATCTGGCATTTTGAAAGCCTTGAAGTCAGAGACATTGCCGCGACAAAACGCAAATATGTCTTCCTGGCTTTCTCCCCTGCAACGCTTCCAGCCACCGACAACCTTTACCCAGTTGTCTCGCACTGCTGGTTGTTCTTCTTCCGTTAACGCCAGCACCATTCTCAGCGTCTTCCCACGCAACCCAGCACGGGACACATAACCGCCAGCACGAGCTTTCGTAAGCTGTCCGCTGGTGTTCAGCGAATTGCATTTAAGCCCCTTAATAAGGGCATGCTGGGGGCCAACAGTACGAAACAACCATTGACATTGCCCTGGGAGCTCTCGGACATAACTTTCTGACATCAAAGACATTTCCGTCTCCCAACTATCTCGGATATAAACAGCGGCGTAATCCCGTCCGACGTCCGACCAACGCTCCCCCCACTTTGCGTTAATCGCAAACACAAGTTTACGTAACATCAGCGAGCAGCCTTCCACTCGCTCTGTCAGTGGCACCTCGAAACTCACTCTATTCGCTACGGGCTTGCTGGCAGCCTTGAATATTTTGAGATCCGGTCGCTTGCCATGTCTTCGAGGCAACTTGCACGTTTCACCCGGCGCGGGGGTGTAGGAAGCATCGCCCACAAGGCCGAAATGCGCCGGCAAATCCACCTCCAACGTAAAACGCTCCACCGCCCTTCCCGTACATCCCGAAAGCCCCGCACCCGCCACAACCAGCAACACCCACCCCATCCATCTATTCACCACTCCCTACCTCCCTGTGCCACTGTGCCACCACTCGAAAAAAATGCTCCCCAGGCGCCTCGCCTGCCCTCGGTTGCCAGTGAGTAACACTGCTACCGGTCGCCTCTGCCAAACGACGTACCACCAGAAATTCGAGCTGCTCCGGCTCACGCCATTGCCAGGTGCGCGCTTGTTCCAGTACCTGAGCCAGCCAAATCCTCGGGTCTTGGAATTCGACCAATGCCGCCAGGTCTTCGCTGTACTCCGCCAGCAGGTAGCGCAGGATATTGGCGTGCAGGATGGCGTCGGCCTGTGGGTTGGGTGTGTCGAGCCACGGCGGGTGTTCAGGCGCCGGGTAGTCGCCCGGTGCAGGGTTTTCGTGATGGCACCAACGGCCTTCATGCCAATAGCACACGCTGATCAGTGGCCCGAGGTAGACCGGCCAGTGTTCCTCGGCCAGATGGGCCAAGGCACGGGCCAGGGTGCGGTTGTCGTGAAAGCGATAAAGCGCCTGCTGGCCTTCTGGCCCCAGGAGTAATCGCTCACGCCAATGACGCGCCATACCCGCCAGGTCGCTAGCAGCCAGGCTGGCGAGCCAACCCCAGTTCGACTCGGGGTGTAGCAGCAAGTCGGCCAATGCAGGCTCATTCAGTTGCTCCAGTAGCAGTACAACCGGGCCTGAATTCGCCAACTGCGCCGCAGCGGTCTCGCTGTAGAGGCTGCAATAGTGCGATGGGGCACGATCTGCCAGCAGGGATTGGCGAGCCTCGTGATTACCCTCCAGCATCAGGCACAGTTGGCGTCCACTCTGCTGTTGTTGGGCCATCCAGCAATGGGGCAAGCTGTCCATCAGGCCGCCCTCCCCGCGATATTGCACAAGCCTTCGCGGCAGCGTTCGCACAGGGGACAAAAGTCCGCGCCCAGTTGCTTGGCCAAATCCATGATGACGCCTTGCGCTGCAGAGATTTGCGCGCCAGCAACCGATGGTGGGCTCACCGAACGGCCTGCAGACGGCGAACCGCCCAAGGTGATGGGCCGGCTGCTGGAAATACTGCCGGCTTGCATCACCAGGTGTTCGCCGCCCGCCTTCAAGCTCAATTGTGCACCAGCCTCAATCACCAGGCTGCCACCGGCCTTGAGATGAACCTGCTGCCCGGCTTCGATCACCAGGCTTTGGCCAACGCGAGTCAGGCTATCACCCTCTACCTCCAGGCGACTGTCATGCCCCACCCGTTGCTCCAGGTCACGCTGGGCGCGCAGGTAAATGAGCTCTTCGCCGCATCGGTCTTCAAGGTACAACTCATTGGCGCCCCCGCCGCCCGGCGAACTGCGGCTGCGCAGAACGCAGCGTGTCTTGTGCTGCGGCAAAGGGTACGTCGGCAGGTGCGATGCATTGGGCAGGCAACCGGTGACAAGGGGTTGGTCCGGGTCGCCCTCCAGAAAGCTCACCAGCACTTCCATGCCGACCCGTGGAATGACCATGGCGCCAAACCCATCACCCGCCCAACCGGACGCCACGCGCAGCCAACAACTGCTGGTCTCACCGCCCTTTTCCGCGCGATCCCAGTGAAAGCACACCTTTACACGACCATAGGCATCGCAGTGCACGTCCTCGCCGGCAGGCCCGGTTACCGTCGCGGTCTGGCTGCCACTGATCGTTGGCTTGGGGTGCTTGAGGGCAGGTCGATGCACCGCGCGCCAGGGAGTTGCGGTGAACCGGTTGCGATAGCCTTGGAACCCATTGGCATCAACGATCGACTCCTCCAACACCTGCGGCTGGTAACCCTCATGACGCACCGAAGTCAGCAGCCATAAGTCGTTGCAGGCTGGGTCCGGGTGATCACACAGCTCAAGAAAGTGACCACTGCACAACGCCGGTTGATCGCTCTTGCCCAGTACCCGATGGCGATCACGCTGGTGACGTTCCAGGCTACGTCGCGCCAGTTGTGCACCGCGTGCATGGCCATTAAAACCGGCAGGATAGCCATAGTCCTCCAAAAGATCCGCCGGCCCGCTACCGGCCTGGGCATGCAGGCGAAACGAAGGGTGCTCAAAGTCATAATCACGACGTACTGTGCGCCGGCTGCGCGTTATTAGGCGCCGGTCGAAACGCTGGACAACCGGGGCCCCAAGCGATGGATCAGCCGAGGAACAATAACGCTGCACCGGCAACCGGCGAAATACCGTCTGGTCATCGCCAAACACCAGCAGATGACTCTCCGCGCTGTGGCGAAAGTGGTAGTGAATACCCTCCTCTTCACACAGCCGCTGGATGAAATGCAGGTCGGACTCCCTGTACTGCACGCAAAACGTGCGCGGCGGATACACCACCGGCCCCAACTCAAACGCGTAGGCGTCGGCAAAGATACCGTTGTGTTCGAGGACCGCGGCAATGATCTGCGGTACGCTGCGCTGCTGAAAAACCCGCTGGTCGCAACGATGGGCAAGGGATGCCAGGCGTGGTGCGAGCGTCAGGTGATAAAGGGTGAGCCGCGTACCGGGATCATCCCGACCGATGGCGTAGATTTGCCCGTGCAGGCCCTGATCCGCTTCATCGAAGTCCAGATAGGCGGGTAGATGGAGCAACGCCTCCAGGTCAAGGGAAGGATCTTCGCTGACTAACTGCACCTGTATAAAGTAAGGCTGATCGAGGGCTTCGCTGCCTTTGAACGCCACTACCTGAAATTCTGTATTTATGCTTGAAAGGACTAATTTGAAACGCGACGAAACAAACCCGTTAACCATCCTTTGTTACCCGCCATCAACTTTCTCTTGAACGACTCTCTCTCGCCCTAATACCCATTCGGATTGCGAAAAAAAGCACCTGAACACGCCTAAGCTTAGCGACCCCAGGCACTTTTCGGTCCTTTTTGAATAAAACAGAAGTTTCGTACAGCGAAGATGGAAGTGTCTTTTTACAGAATATATACAGCCAAAAAAGTATTCTGACAGCATGGAGAAAATTCTGACTACAGCTTGTCTCTGTGTAACTAAACTTTAAGGAAACGGCTGACACTTATTTAATGCGGAAGTCGTTTCCGCTTTTTAGTCGCCCTGTCCCGCTACAAGTGTCGGCTCCTGACCATGGCTAACCACGATGCGAAGCGAGCCGCTCGTGATCTTGATCTGCTTTTGATCTTAGGCGCCCCGTTAAACCACGCTGGCCGGAATTCGACAGTGATTTGGGGGGTAAACCGGCAGGGATGCCGGTTTAGCCGCCCCGCGCCATGGATGGCGCGTGGCGGCGGCCCCCCAAATCACTGGCGGATTACGGGCACACCGAGCCTAGGCGAGGTGCCGAGTGGTGGGGCAAGAGCGTTTTGCTTACTTTTGCGCTGTTCAAAAGTGAGCCGCCGTCAGGGCGGAACCCCAGGTGGCCGTTACCGCAGAAATGGATATATACACAATCCAACTGTGTTGACTGCCAGGCCGCCTTCGCGAGCAAGCCCGCTCCCACAGTTTGATCGTGGGGTATCAGGTAGATATGCATCGGCTGGCAGGCCGTCTTCGCAGGCAAGCCAGCTCCCACATTTGGATCGCGGGGCGTCAGGCCTCCCCCACAGCAATGCCCCCTCTTACCCCGGGAACATGGCAATCCCCCACTGATATCGCCCCCGCGTCTCTACCTAGCGGGACTGCGGCGTATTACAACGCCAAGTCTGTGGAAAGTGAGCTGGAAGGTGGTAATCCGCCGCAAGAAACCTGGGGTTCAGCCACTCCCACAGGGATTACACACCTTCCAGCTCACCTCCTACAGGCTCGATCATTTCTACGTGGTCATCGGTGACCAAAGCGTTCCGTGTTTGTAAAAAAATTGCCTCGCCCCCCGTAACACCAAGGGAACCCGGCTCGCTCGAGAGGGCCTGATGTGCAAGGATGTCGCGCCGGACATCGTTCGTTGAACGCCAAACCAAGGATTTTTCATGACTGCCATTTCCACCCCTGCCCCCGTGGTTCCTGGGCGGCTGGAACAGATGTCGACCCGCATCGCTTTTTTTATCGCAGGTTTTGGTATCGCGGCCTGGGCGCCGTTGGTGCCGTACGCCAAGGCGCGTGCGGACCTGAATGAAGGCACCCTTGGGCTGCTGTTATTGTGCCTGGGTGTGGGGTCGATCATCGCAATGCCGGCGGCGGGCGCGCTGGCCTCGCGCTATGGCTGCCGACGGGTGCTGACCGCAGGGACGCTGATGATCTGCATGGCCCTGCCGATGCTGGCCACCGTCAGTTCGATCCCGTTGTTGATTGCTGGGTTATTCCTGTTTGGCGCGGGCTTGGGCACTGTGGACTCCACCGTCAACTTGCAAGCGGTGATCGTTGAGCGCGCCAGTGGCAAAACCATGATGTCGGGCTTCCATGGCTTGTTCAGCCTGGGGGGCATTGTCGGCGCCGCGGGCGTTGCCGGGTTGCTGGGCCTGGGGCTGTCGCCATTGCAGGCAACCCTGGTGGTAGTGGTTATCACGCTGGCAGCGCTGTTCAAGGCTGCACCGCACTTGTTGCCTTATGGCAGTGAAAGCTCAGGGCCGGCATTTGCAGTGCCCCATGGGGTGGTGTTGTTTATCGGTTGCCTGTGTTTCATCGTCTTTTTGGCTGAAGGCGCCGTACTGGATTGGAGTGCTGTGTTTTTGAGCGCCGAGCGCGGCCTGGATGAGGCTTACGCCGGCCTGGGCTACGCGGCATTTGCCTTGACCATGACCGCTGGACGCCTGACCGGCGATGCCATTGTTCGACGCCTAGGGCCCACACGGGTGATTGTGATCGGTGGCGCGCTGGCCTGTGCCGGCTTGCTCCTCGCAACCCTATTGCCAGCGTGGGAAACGGCGCTGCTCGGGTATGCGCTGGTGGGTGCCGGGTGTTCGAATATCGTGCCGGTGCTGTATAGCGCCGTGGGTAAGCAAACAGTGATGCCGGAACATATTGCGGTGCCAGCCATCACCACACTGGGTTATGCCGGCATTCTCGCCGGCCCCGCCATGATTGGCTTTATCGCCCATGGCAGCAGCTTGAGTACTGCCTTCATCCTGATCGCGGTATTGCTGGCGGCAGTGGCCATCAGTGGCAAAATCCTCAAGGTATAGCTCGCTTTTCAGCGTGCCTTGCGAGCGGCGTCCTGCTCATGCCACCGTTCAAGGCTTTTGTTGCTCAGCCACCCCTCTTTGTGAGGTGGGCCAAATAGTCGAGTGACATTTGCACGCTCCAATGAGGGCAACAAGCCTGGGCGTTCAATAATGTTCTTGGCGGTGTAGACGCAGAGTTCGCTGTATTTGGGCTGGGGCATGCCCGTGGACGTATCCAGCACGGGCGCGCCCTGTTGATCAACCTCGTACGGGTCCTGCATGACCTCCCTGAGCCTGGCGATTTCAACGTACTGATGCTGTTCAAACAGGTAGGTTCGATCCATGGCCTCGTCTCTCAACAGCGCAAACTGGCTTTGCAGTGCCTCCACCACCTGCGCATTGCCTTGCGCATGAAACGGGTCTTGACTGAACACATTCGCCGAGCTGTTCCCCGGCAAAGCCTGGGCAGCCGTATTGAGGCTATCGCGCGTGATATCGCCGTCACGGCTGAAGATCGCGTCACTCAAGCGCGGGCGCTTGAGCATTTCCCCCACGACCTGAATCACGTCATCCAGCGCCTCGCTTTCCCCCATAGGATGAGCGGCGATCCGCTGCAAAGACAGCCAGGTCAGGCGCCCATCATTCAGGAACGAGTGCAGCGAGGCGAAGGATTTTTCCAGCGCTTTAGCCAACTGGCTATCCGTTGACGTTGCACTCGGCAGGGCACCACTGGACCGCTCAATGGATAAGTTCTGCAAGTCTCGATGACGCAGAGCAGACAAGGGTGCACGAAAAAGACGCGGTTTGAGCGGGCCTTCCAGCGGGGACGTGGAAGAGCTTTCATGCCAGGTTTCAGCGGTGGCCGGTGGTGGCTTGGTTGGTTGTAAGGCCGGCCTGTCGGGGGGGAGAGGCCGGGAAGGTAGTACACCCTCGATTGTCATGGGTTTTCTCCAACTCTGTTCAGATGCATATCCGCTGGGTTGACGTTACCTTGATGGGCAAAATCAACGACTGGACTCCACTCAGGCAGGCACCTCATGTGTGGTTGGATGAACTCGACAGTTCCGAGTGGACGATAAATACCCATGACAATATGTAAACCGTGCTCAGCCACGGTTAACCCAGTTTGCGCCTGCGCCACCAACTGGTCAGGCAGTTGATCAAGCCGGTGTCGTTCAACAAATCAGTACCCTGCCCCTTAACCTGTGGGTCTGCCAGCATGCCTCGGGAAAAATCGTCCGACACAGGCGCTTGGAATTTAAGCTGGCCGGCATAAGCTTTCATGCGCCGCGCCTGTGCCTCATATTCCGTCGACGCAAAAGGGAAACTGCACGAGGGTGCGCGGTCCTGGGAGACTGGCAGACTTTCAGGTTGGGTATTACGCAGAAGTTCGATGGGCCCGGTTGGGCGAGAATTAAACGAAGTTGAAGGCATATTTTTCCCTCATTCAGAATCTGAAAAGCGACGGCGCGAGTCGCAACCGCAGGTACCACTTATGTGGCAAATGGGCGTGATTCGTTCCTTGAAACATATAGGACTGGCGCCGCCTCCGAGAGGCGACGCCTGAAGAAGGCTCAGCGGGACAACAGGTACAGGCCTGTACGGCTGATCTTCCCATCGTCATCTTTACTGGCGCGGTTATCCATCCGCTCAAGCACGTCACTGCGCTTGAGCATTTCCTGGGCCAACTGGATCAGGTGGTCCTTGGCCGCGTCGCCGGTGAGCGGCTTGCATGCCCACTTTTTCAAGTCGCAGATTTTAAGGCTTGAGCCCCCGCTACCGTCCTTCAACTCGTCAAAATGCTCAAGCAGTTCACCGGCCAGCTCTTTGTCAGTCTTGTACTTGAAGTGGTTTTCCCCTTGGATCACCGCATTCAGGCTGTGCCGGTCGACCAGGCCATCCAAAGCGCCCGTGGAACCGTGCCGATCCAGCGCGGCCATCAGTTCCGGACGTCGTAGCAACTCATTGGCCAGGCGAATGTTCTCGTTCATGACCGGGTTGGGCGACCACCCTCTTTTTGCCATCGCAAGAATGCTGTCAACGCTGATAGAGCCAGGGCTCTTCGGGTCTCTGAAGGCATTGAAGCTGTCACGCAACTGCTGCGCCAACTCTTCTCGACTCTTGAGAGAATACGGCGCGTCTGGCCTGCCGGGGGCGGGCGGATACGGCCGACATGCGGTGGGATCCGGTCGTGGTGGTGGGTTGCACTCACTAGGGTTCGGCCTGGGTGGCGGGTTGCTGCAACCTGGGTTCGGCCGTGGCGGCGGATGCCCACAACCAGGGTGCATGGGTGGCCGATGCCCAGAGAACCAGTGACTGATCCAGTGCTTGAGTTGGCTCAGGAAGTTCTGCATGTCCGGGGGGCTGTGGTGATGCCCGAGCACATCTGCCGCGGTGGTTGGCGCCTGGTGATGACTGAATACAGGCCCGGCCTTGTTGTCCCCGGTTTGAAAATTCACATGGGCAGCCTGCTGACCATTGAAGGAAGGCGTTGCGGGCGCCTGGCGGGTGTTTTTGATCTCGGCCTTGGTATTGGCCGGTGAGAGGTCAGGCGTTGATGACGCAGAGACGGGTGCATCCGACATCGATACCGACATACGTTTCTCCATGACAGTGGGCGATTTTCAGCTTGTCGCTCCAACGTAATGTCGAAGCCCATTAGCTTTCCCATGTGTGGTTTTGCGTCGGAATCAGTTCCTGAGCCAGCAATAATCTGTGCGGGGGCGACGTAGGAAACTGAGGGTGGCCTGCCGGTTATGAGTGAGCAGAGCGCCTGACCCAGGCAAAAAAAATCGCAACCCTGGGATTGCGACCTTTCCTACCGACAACAGATCAGAACCCCACGCTCGCCTGTACGAAAAACGTGCGAGGCTCACCCAGGTACAACCCGGCATTGTTGTCGCTGGAGCGCGTGTAATGCTGCTGGTCGAAGACATTTTTCACACCCACCCCCAGCTTCAGGTTCGACAGTTGCGCGCCAAAGTCATAGCCACTGCGCACGTTGACCGAGACATATCCTGGGATATCACCGTATTGGCCATCCGCAGTGCCTTGGGTGATATAGGTGGTGCCGGTGCCTGGCGCACGTTGGCCGGACTGAGCATAGACGTCCAGATTGTGGGTCCAGTGGTTGACGTCGTAACGCAGGCCCAGGGTCGCCACTTGGCGGGAATACAGTGGCAGGTCACGGCCCTTGAACGGCACATCACCTTCGGAGGTGGCCTTGGTGTAGGTAAAGCCCGCGTTGGCGGTGAGGCCGTCGAGGCGCGGGTCGAGGTTGGACAGGTCGTAATGGGCCGATGCTTCAATACCGCTGTGCTTGGTGGCGCCGAGGTTGGTCCAGCCCACGTCATTACTGACGTATTGCAGTTCATCCGAGAAGTCGATGTAGAACAGCGTCACTTCGCCGCCCCAGACGCTGTCGTTGTAGCGCGTACCGACCTCGTAGGTCTTGGCCTTTTCCGGGTTCAGGCCGTTGGCCGTCTGGTCGCCGGTACCGCCCTGGCCCAATTGGAAATACTGCAGGCTGCCGAAGGAGGTTTCGTAGTTGGCGAACAATTTCCAAGCGTCAGACACGTGGTACATCACGCTCAGCGCCGGCAGCGGTTCGTTATTGTGGACCTCGCGGCGTTTTTCCTCGGTACGCTTGCCATTCAGGGCCACGACCGGGCGGTCATGCCATTCGGTGCGGATGTCTTCGAAGCGAATGCCGGGGGTGATGGTCCATTTGCCGATATCGATTTTGTTATCGATATAGAAGGCGTTGGCTTCGGTCCCCCCCGTGCGGTCCTGGTATACGTGGCCGTCGCTCTGCCCGCCCGGCGTCGGCACGTTGTTGACCAGGTTCAGGCTGCTGGCCTCCTCGTGCATGCCTTCTTTGAGGTAGCGATAACCCACGCTGACTTCCTGGGTGCTGGGCCCCAGGTCGAACACATGGGACACACGCGGCTCGATGCCGAAGGTGTAGTAGGTGCGCGGGTAGGAGCTGAGGGTCTTGAGGTCGCGGTTGGCAATGGTGCTGCCACGGAAGCTGTCGGAATAGTAAGTCAGCACTTCGGCCTGGGTACGGTCGTCGATCTGGCGGATGTACTTGAAGGACACGTCCTTGCGGCGCCCGCTGAAGTTGTCCCAGTCACGCACCGACTGGTACGGGTTGGCGTCGAACTGCTGCTGGGTCAGGCCGCCGGGCATATCGGCGCTGGCATCGTAATAGTGGAAGTTCAGCGAGAAATCGTCTTGATCAGTCGGCGCCCAGTGGGTCTTGAAAATCACGTCATCGATGTCGTTGCCGTTGTTGCTATTGCGGTAACCATTGCCGTTGACCCCAGAGTACAGCAGCGCGGCGCCGATGCCGTTGTCGGCAGTGCCGCCGATAAAGGCGTTCTCCACATGCTTCCAGCCACCGTGGGCAGACGTTTGCAGGGTGGTGCCGACTTCCCCGGAGAAGTCTTGCGGGATCGCGCGAGTCACGAAGTTGATCACGCCGCCAACGTTCTGTGGCCCATAACGCACCGAACCCGCGCCACGGACAACGTCGATACTTTCCAGGTTACCGGCGGAAATTGGCGCCATCGACAGTTGTGGCTGGCCGTAGGGAGCGAACGCCGCCGGTACGCCGTCAATCAGCACGGTGGAGCGCGGCGACAGGCGCGACGTCAGCCCGCGTACACCGACGTTGAGGGAAATATCACTGCCGCCGGTGCCGTTGGATTCCTGCACTTGTACGCCAGGCACACGGCGCAGCACATCACCCACGTTCATCGCGCCCTGCTCTACCATGGCTTCGCGGCGAATAACCGTGCGCGCACCGGGGTGGTTCTGCACCACTTCGGCATCGGCATCGGCGAGCCAGTCGCCCACCACTTTGATGTCGGTCACACCCAACACCAGCGGCGAGCCGGCTTCACCGGTGCCGTTGCTCACCGGGCGCAAGGTCACGGAGCCGGCGTCAATCTGGTAATCCAGGCCACTGCCTTGCAGCAATTGGCGCAGGGCTTGTTCGGGCGAGAGGTTGCCATCCACCGCAGGGGCTTGCTTGCCGGCAACCATATCGGGGCTGAAGAACACTTGCAGCGAGGTCTGCTGACCCAACTGGCTCAAAGCTGCGCCCAGGGGTTGGGCACGAATGTGGATGCCCTCGGCAGCCTGTGCAGTACTGATGGCAACGGCCAGGGCCAAGGGCGCCCAGCGGGAAATTTTATTGTTGTGGGGGGCGAGTTTTTTCACGTCGAACCTAGTCCTGTGATCGCAAGCATGCGCGGCCGTTAATGCAAACCAGTTGCAGTTGCAGGAGAAGACGAAGAACTCGAAAAAAACCTGAATGTCAGCGTGAAATAATTTCCTGGCTACCGTCCGACAAGGTGCGTAAGGCGACCGGCAGGATGTGGGGCAAGGCCTTGAGCAAGGCGTCGGTGTCGTTGGATTTGAAGACGCTGGTCAGGCGCAGGTTACCCACCGCTGCCGTACTGACGCGCAGCGGTTGTTCGCGGTAGCGCGACACTTCCCGCGCCACCTCACTCAGGGTGGCGTTGTTGAACACCAGTTTACCGCTGCGCCACGCGGTCAGTTCTTCAGGGTTCACCGCGTAGGCCGCTGCCACTTCGCCTTGGGGGTCGACATGGGTGCCACGCCCGGCGGTGAGCGTGAGGATGTGATCGGACGCCTGGCCCTGCACCTTGACCGTGCCGGCTTCGACCGCCACGCGGGTCTGGTCCGCATCCAGGCGCACATCAAAGCGCGTGCCGGTAACGGTCACCTGCCCTGCCCCGGCGGCGACTACAAACGGGCGGCCGGCGTCATGCTGAACGCTGAACATCGCCTCGCCCTGCTTGAGCTCCACGCCCCGCTGGCCCTTTGCGTAGTGAACCGCGACCACGCTGCGGCTGTTGAGGTCCATCACTGAGCCGTCGGGCAAAGTCACCTGGCGATGCTCGCCCACTTGCGTACTGAATTCGGCATTGTAGGGCTTTGGCTCAAACACGCTGAATACACTCAAACCCACGGCAACGGCGACCACACTGGCGGCCACGGCATAACGCATCAGCGCACGCCGACCGGGGCGCTCGACCGGCGCGTCGCCCAGCGCCTGCAAGCGGGCCTTGGGCAGTAAATCCGTAGCGCTCCATAGCCCTTGCAGCACATCGATTTCGTACTGATGCGCGGGATGCGCCCCACGCCAGGCATCGAAACGTTGACGTTCCTGGGCGCTCAATGGGCCGTCTTGCAGGCGCACAAACCACTGCGCGGCCTCATCACGGACACGGTTATCCATCGTGGAAGATCCTGTTTCAAAGCCGGTCATGGCGCGCTCGCATCCAGACGATCACGCAGATGCCGCAGGGTGCGGATCATATACTTTTCCACCATGTTTTTAGACAGCCCCAGGCGTGTGGCGATTTCCTGCTGGGTGAGCCCTTCGATCTTCTGCCAGATGAAAATTCTGCGACAGTTGAGCGGCAACTCGGCCAGCGCCCGCTCGATGGCGTCGGCCAACTGGATCGCGTGCATGTAATGCTCCGGATCGCCGCTGTGGGGCGTGCTGTGATCAAGCGCCTGCAGCGTCAACGCCTCGCGACGGTCTTCGCGGCGGTACGCGTCCACTGCAATATTGCGCGCAGTTTGATGCAGGTAGGCGCGCGGCTGCGCAACCTCGCAGGCAGCGGACTCAAGCACCCTCACGAAGGTGTCGTGCGCCAGGTCTTCGGCCTGCTGACGGTTTCTCAGGCGACGTGTCCAGGTGCCGATCAACTCTTCGTAGTGCTCGAAAAAGCCTGTTCTGCGGGGCGGCTGAGGAGTCATCACGGGAGCACTGGGAAGGCGGAGCGTGAATAGTAATGCTTCCTATTAAGCGGGGCAATTGCTGCTCATCGCCCCCCGCTATTTGTTTGAAATGACCTCAGTCATGTATTGATGCAAATCGCGAAAGTCTTTAACGCTCCAGGCATGCGGCGCGATCTTTACGCCATTGTCCTGCAGCGTCTTGGGGATCAGGTTGCCATTGGGGCGAAGGATGACCGAGGAGACGATAACGCCCGGATAATCATGGAGTCGTTTCTTGAAGGCGGCGGTTGTCAGGTCGGGGGTTGGCGGATTACTTTTTTTAGCCAATGGCCCCGTGCCTTTGATATCGGGCCCATGGCACACAGCACAGCGCTGTAGATACAGCGTTTTACCATTGCTGTTATCGGCGAGGCATAGGGCTGTTTGAGTCAGTGATAAAACGGCCAAGACGCCGCTGACTAACAGTTTGATCAATCTGGTATCGGCCCACGCATGCATTCCATCGCTTCCTGTATTGCCCTTTTTTTTCAGCATCATACGATAAAGTCGCGCGTTTACCCGCGCTGGGCGTAAACGCCTGGGGGTGAACTTCCGCTCCCCGCCGCCAGTCAGCAAGAAGGACTCTCATAAAACGGTGGGTGGGCGATGCAGATTTCCTTGCAGCAACAAGTGGCCCTGGTCACCGGGGCCAGTTCCGGCATTGGCGCGGGTGCGGCCAAAGCCCTCGCCGCAGCAGGCGCGGCGGTGGTGCTCAACTACAACTCTCAGGCGGCACCGGCTGAGGCCCTCGCCGCGCAGATCAATGCCAACGGCGGCCAGGCGCTGGCGATTGGCGGCGATGTGTCCAAGGAGGCCGATGTCGAACGCCTGTTCGCGCAAACCCTCGACGCCTTCGGCCATCTGGATATTCTGGTGGCCAACTCCGGCCTGCAAAAAGACGCCAACCTGGTGGATATGAGCCTTGAGGATTGGAACACGGTGATTGGCGTCAACCTCACCGGGCAATTCCTGTGCGCGCGGGCGGCGGTGCGTATCTTCAATCGCCAGGGTATTCGCGAAGGTGTGTCACGGGCCGCCGGCAAAATCATCCATATGAGTTCGGTGCATCAAGTCATCCCCTGGGCCGGGCATGTGAATTACGCCGCGTCCAAGGGCGGCGTGGAAATGCTGATGCGCACCCTCGCCCAGGAAGTCAGCGAGCAACGTATTCGCATCAACGGCATCGCACCGGGGGCCATTCGTACGGCGATCAACCGTGCGGCCACCGAAGGCGCGGCAGAACAAGAGCTGCTTAAATTGATCCCCTATGGTCGTGTCGGTGACGTCGAAGACGTGGCTAATGCCGTGGTGTGGCTGGCCAGCGATGCCTCTGATTATGTGGTTGGCAGCACCTTGTTCATCGATGGCGGTATGAGCCTCTACCCGGAGTTCCGTGGCAATGGTTGATTTCAAGAACGAACCTCAAAGCGCCATTGATGCCCACGGGATCATCGGCGACATGCGCAGCGCGGCACTGGTGAATGACCGCGGCAGCATCGACTTCTTCTGCTGGCCGGAATTCGACAGCCCCTCGGTGTTCTGCGCATTGCTCGACACGCCCGAGGCCGGCACGTTCCAGCTCACCCCGGACTTGCCCAACGCCCGCCGCGAGCAGATCTACCTGCCCGACACCAACGTGCTGCAAACCCGCTGGTTGAGCGATGAAGCGGTGGTGGAGATCACCGACCTGCTGACCGTCAGCGAAAACGTCGATGAGCTGCCTTTGCTGATCAGGCGGGTACGGGTGGTCAGTGGCAAGGCGACGATCCATCTGAGCTGCGCCGTGCGCCACGACTATGCCCGGGCCGTCACCGAAGCGAAGGCAGACGCTGCCAGTGTAGTGTTCACCGCCAGCGGCCAGCCTGGCCTGCGCCTGATTGGCAGCCAGCCGCTGACCCTGCAAGACAACACCGCCCTCGCCACGTTTACCCTCGCCCAGGATGAAGGCGCTGAGTTTGTCCTCGGCGGCCAGGAGGATGCGCGCGTCACCAACGACTGTACCGACCTCTACCTGGAGCGCACCTTGAAGTTCTGGCGCGGCTGGATCAGCCAGTCCAACTACCGCGGGCGCTGGCGCGAGATGGTCAACCGCTCGGCCCTGGCGCTGAAACTGCTGACCTCGCGCAAACACGGCGCCATCATCGCCGCGGCCACGTTCGGGCTGCCGGAAACACCCGGCGGCGAACGCAACTGGGACTACCGCTACACCTGGATCCGCGATGCCTCGTTCACCGTCTATGCGTTCATGCGCCTGGGTTTCGTCGAGGAAGCCAACGCCTACATGCGCTGGCTCAGAGGCCGGGTCAGCGACTGCTGCGGCCAGCCGACCAAGATCAACATCCTGTACGGCATCGACGGCCGCCAGGAACTGCCGGAAACCACCCTCGACCACTTGAGCGGCCACGGCGGCGCCCAACCGGTTCGGGTGGGCAATGAGGCGTTCGATCAGATCCAGCTGGATATCTATGGCGAACTGATGGACGCGGTTTACTTGGTGAACAAATACGGCGAAGCCATCTCCCACCAAGGCTGGAAACACACGGTGGAAGTGGTCGACCAAGTGTGTGAGATCTGGAACCACAAAGACGTAGGCATCTGGGAAATGCGCGGTGAGCAGCATCACTTCCTGCACTCACGCCTGATGTGCTGGGTGGCCCTGGACCGCGCCATTCGCCTGGCCTCCAAACGTTCACTACCAGCGCCGTTCGCACGCTGGGACCAGACACGCCAGGCGATCTATGCCGACATCTGGACGAACTTCTGGAACGAAGAACGCGGGCATTTTGTGCAGCATATCGGCAGCACCGCTCTCGACGGTTCCATGCTGTTGATGCCACTGGTGCGCTTCGTCGCCGCCACGGACCCGCGCTGGCTGTCGACACTGGAAGCGATCCAGAAAAGCCTGGTGCGCGACGGCATGGTCTACCGCTACCGCAATGACGACAGCCAGATCGATGGGCTGCAAGGCGTCGAAGGCGCGTTTGCCGCCTGCTCGTTCTGGTACGTCGAATGCCTGGCGCGCGCCGGGCAAGTGGAAAAAGCCCATCTGGAATTCGAACAGTTGCTGCGTTACGCCAACCCGCTGGGGTTGTACGCCGAAGAGTTCGACAGCCAGGCCCGGCACCTGGGCAACACACCCCAGGCCTTGAGCCATTTGGCGTTGATCAGCGCAGCAACGTTCCTGGACCGCAAGCTCAGCGGGGAGAAGACCGTATGGCAACCGTGACCACCCCACCCGCACTGCTGTATGTGCGCACCACCCTGCTTGATGTGGCTTACGAAACCCACGGCCCCGTCGATGGCGAACCGGTGATCCTGTTGCATGGCTTCCCTTACGACCCACGGGGCTACGACGACATCGCACCGGTGCTGGCTGAACGCGGTTATCGGGTATTGGTCCCGTATTTACGCGGGTATGGCCCGACGCGGTTTATCAACACGCAGGTAATGCGCTCCGGCCAACAGGCGGCGCTGGCCAAGGACTTGCTCGACTTCATGGATGCCTTGGCCATCCCGCAAGCCACCCTCGCCGGCTTTGACTGGGGTGGGCGCGCCGCCTGTATTGTGGCGGCACTGTGGCCGCAGCGTGTACGCGGCCTGGTGACCGGCGATGGCTACAACATTCAGGCCATCAGCCAGTCGCTCAAGCCCCGGTCACCTGAGACAGAGCGCCGGCTCTGGTATCAGTATTACTTTCACACCCAGCGCGGGGTCGATGGCTTGACGGCCAACCGGCGTGAACTCTGCCAATTGCTCTGGTCGCTGTGGTCACCGTCCTGGGCCGAAGGGCCAAGCCGCTACGCGCTGACTGCGCCGTCGTTTGATAATCCGGATTTTGTCGAGGTGGTGATTCACTCCTATCGCCATCGCTTCATGTATGCGCCAGGTGATCCCGCGCTGGAATACATCGAGCAGGCGCTGGTGCCACAACCGGCGATATCGGTACCGAGTATTTCGTTGTGTGGGGCCGACGACGGTGTGGGCCCGCCGCCGCTTGTGGATGACGATGTGGAGCACTTCAGCGGTTTTTATCGCCGCCAGGTGTTGCCCGGTGTTGGCCACAATGTTTTCCAGGAAGCGCCCCAGGTCACACTTGAAGCACTGCTGGAACTACTGGAGCGGTGAAAAACGCTCCCGATACGCCTGAGGCGTCACTGACAAGGCCCGCAGAAAGCTGCGGCGCAAAGTCTCTTCACAGCCAAAACCGCATTGCATGGCGATACGTTTGATGGAGGTGGTGCTGTCTGCCAGTTGCCGGCGTGCGTTTTCGACGCGGATCAGTTCCACGGCGCGTGCCGGGGTTTGGCCGGTCTCGGTGCGGTAGTGGCGCACAAAGCTGCGCTCGCTCATGCCAGCCTGGGCCGCCAGGGTGGCGATGCTAAGATCCAGCGTCAGGTTATCGGCGATCCAGGCATGCAGCTCGGCAAAGCGGCTGTCGCTCTTTTGCAGGGATAACGTCACGCTGAATTGCGACTGACCGCCAGGGCGCTTGAGAAACACCACCAAGTGGCGCGCCACTTCCAGAGCAATCGCGCGCCCCAGGTCATCCTCTACCAGGGCCAGGCACAGGTCGATCCCGGCGGTCACGCCAGCAGACGTCCACACCGCGCCCTGCTGGATGAAAATCGGATTGGCCTCCACCGTGAGCGCAGGAAACTTGCGCGCCAGCTCTTCACAACGCGTCCAGTGCGTGGCCACGCGGCAACCATCGAGCAACCCACTGGCGGCCAGCAGAAAAGCTCCGGTGCACACTGAAGCCATGCGCCGGGTGTGCCGGGATTTATCACGCACCCATTGCACCAGCGTCGGGTCCTCGGCAACACCGTACACACCCCAGCCACCGGCGATCACCAGCGTGTCGCAGGGCTGGTCAATGGCGGGCAGCGGCTCGGCCAGCAGCGCCAGGCCGGCCGACGTCATTACCGGCCCAGCCTGAGTAGCAATGACGTTGACCGCATAGGGCAATGGCAAACCACGTTGGCGCGCCAGATCGTTAGCCGATGCGAACACTTGTAGAGGCCCGGTGACATCGAGCACCTGGACATTCTCAAACGCGAGTACATGAATAATTTTTGGCATGATTGGCGAGATTAGTGGGCTCAATGGCGTATTCGCCAAAGCCTAGGCTTCTACAGTAAGGACGTCCATCCCTTTCGGAACTTGAATCATGACCTTGCAGATCGGCTTTCTATTGTTCCCCGGCATCCAGCAACTGGACCTTACCGGCCCCTATGATGTCCTCGGTTCGCTGCCAGACGTGAAACTGCATCTGGTGTGGAAAGACCTCGCGCCGATCACCTCCAGCACTGGCCTGGTGTTCACGCCGACCATGACCTACGCCGACTGCCCGAACCTGGATGTGCTCTGCGTACCCGGCGGCGCCGGTGTGGGCCCTTTGATGGAAGACCCGCAAACCCTGGACTTCCTCAAGGCCCAGGCACAGACCGCACGCTACATGACCTCGGTGTGCACCGGCTCACTGGTACTGGGCGCGGCAGGGTTACTGCGGGGTCGCAAGGCCACCACCCACTGGGCCTACCACGACCTGCTCGCCCCACTCGGTGCCATCCCCGTGCAGGAGCGTGTAGTGCGTGACGGCAACCTGTTTACCGGCGGCGGGATCACCGCCGGCATCGACTTTGCCCTGACCCTGGCCGCAGAGCTGTACAGCGAAGCGGCAGCGCAACTGGTGCAACTGCAAATCGAATACGCGCCGGCCCCACCGTTTGACTCCGGCCGCCCGGAGACGGCGCCCCGGCATGTGCTGGAGGAAGCCAACAAGCGCACGGCGGAGTCACGCAGAGTACGCGGGGAGATTGTTGCGCGGGCAGCTGCGCGGTTGGGGTGAATGTTCCTAGCAGCAACCTTAAAGGGTCGTGGGAAAAAACCGGCTTCAGCGCCTGGACACAAGTTGAGTCCTAGGCTGCTGTACAAAACTTCTTGTGATTCTTTCGGTGCTAAACGGCCTGTCCGGTTGTAGCCGACAGTAACCACGATGCGAAGCGAGCCGCTCTTGCTCTTGATCTGCTTTTGATCTTGATCTCAGGCGCCCCGTCAAACCACGCTGGCCGGAATTCGACAGGGATTTGGGGGGTAAACCGGCAGGGATGCCGGTTTAGCCGCCCCGCGCCATGGATGGCGCGTGGCGGCGGCCCCCCAAATCACTGGCGGATTACGGGCACACCGAGCCCAAGCGAGGTGCCGAGTGGTGGGGCAAGAGCCCTTTTGGTTACTTTTGGCTGGGCCGGCATTCCGGGCTCTTTTCCAAAAGTGACCCGCTGTCAGAGCGGAACCCTAAGCGGCCGTTACCGCAGTAATGGATATGTACACAATCCAACTGTGTCGCCTGCCAGGCCGCCTTCGCGAGCAAGCCCGCTCCCACAGTTGGATCGTTGGGTGTCAGGTAGATAGGCGTCGGCTGGCAGGGCGTCATCGCAGGCAAGCCAGCTCCCACAGTTGGATCATGGGTGTCAGGTAGATAAGTGTCGGCTGGTAGGCCGTCATCGCAGGCAAGCCAGCACACAGTTGGATGGTGGGGTGTCTGGTAGATGAGCATCGGCTGTCGGGCCGTCACGGGAGCAAGCTCCCTCGCCACAAAGAAACTTGCGTGGCTTCAGGCAGGACGCGACATCACCGCCAAACGCACAGCCAACGCCATCAACACCGCCGCCAAGCCCCACTTCTGCAGCCAGGCGCTTTTTGTGCGCTTGGCGAAAAAGCGACTGAGCGCCCCGCCAAACAGGCCCAACAGCACATGAAACACGCTCGCGATCAGCGTCAGCACGCCGCCCAGCACCATCAGTTGCAAAGCGATGGGCCCCGCCTCGGGCCGCACAAACTGTGGCAGGAACACCATGAAAAACAACAACGCCTTGGGGTTGAGCAAACTGTTGAACATGGCCTGCAAAAACACCCGGCCCAACGCCACCCGGCCGACGTGAGGGGTGTCCAGGCTGGGGCGCTTCTGCAGGGTTTTGAAGACCAGCCACAGCAGGTAGATCACGCCCGCATAACGGATCAGGTCGAATGCCGGCGGCCAACTGGCGACCACCGCCGTCACCCCCATGGCGGTCAATGCCGTCAGCAACAGGTCGGCCACGCCGATCCCCAGGGCCGAAGCAACGCCGCCGCGCCAGCCATGGGTGACACCCTGGCTGATGACAAACGCCATGTTCGGCCCCGGTGACAGCAACAACAGCAACACAGCGCCGGAAAAAACACCGAGTGTGACGAGGCTGATCATGGTTGAACCGTCCGCTGGGAAAAACCCAGATTAATCGGCGCTGGCAGGCCCTACAAAAAATTGTGCTGGATACATTGCTCACGCAGCGAACCCAGTGATTGCTGAATGCCACGACCAACGTCTAGAATGCGAAACATTATCAATTAAGCCTGCTGCGCCAGGATGACCATGTCGAGCGATCACCCACTGGACCCTGCTGCCATCGGCCAGCTTTACCAAGCCCACCATTCCTGGTTGCGAGGCTGGTTGAGCCGGCGCACGGGCTGCCAGGAGCGCGCCGCTGACCTCGCGCAGGACACCTTCGTGCGCCTGCTCAACGCGCGTCAGCAACAGACCTTGCAGCAGCCGCGCGCGTATCTGAGCAGCATCGCGCGCAGCTTGATGATCGACCAATACCGGCGCCGCGAACTGGAACGCGCCTACCTGGAAAGCCTGGCACACTTCCCGCAAGTAGAGGTGCCGAGCGAAGAAACAAAGCGGCTGATCCTCGACAGCCTGGAGCGCATTGACCGTCTGCTCGACCAGCTCAAGCCGAGGGTGCGCGAGGCGTTCCTGTTGGCCCAATTGGACGGCCTGACCTGCCCGCAGATCGCCTTGCGCCTGGGCGTGTCCAAGGCAACGGTGGAGCGCGACCTGTCCAAGGCGCTGCACGCCTGTTACCGGTTGCGCTATGCCGACTCCTGACTCGCGCCTGGTCGACCAGGCCATCCAGTGGATGATCAAGCTGCGCTACAACACCGCCGACGACGCGAGCACCGCGGCCTTTGAACAGTGGCTGCACACCAGCGACGCGCATCAACAGGCCTGGCATCGGGTCGCCACCCTGAATGACGATTTCAACCACTTGCCAGCGCATGTCAGTCGCCATGCACTCGACGGCGCACGCCAGCACATCAGCCGTCGTGAAGGCTTGAAAATGCTCGGGCTGTTTGCCGGCGCCGCAGGTTTGGCCTGGCTGGGCCGCGACTACACACCCCTGCCCGCTTTGATGGCGGACTACCGCACCGCCACTGGCGAGCGGCGCTGGGTAGCATTGGAGGATGGCAGCAAAGTCCAGCTCAACAGCGCCAGCGCCGTCGACATTACCCCTGGCGCCGAACAACGGTTGGTGAACCTGCGCCAGGGTGAAATTTTGATCAATACCGGGGCCGACCACCGTCCGCTATGGGTGCATACCCGCGACGGTTACCTGCGCGCCCTCGGCACGCGCTTGCTGGTGCGCGAAGAACCCCAAGGCACCCTGCTGGCCGTGCAAAAGGGTGCGGTGGCGGTGTTTGCCAATCGCCATGACGGCGCCGCACGCCAGGTGATCAAGCCTGGGGAACAGGTGGTGTTCAACCGTAGCGGCATTCGCCCGTCCCCCAACAACGGCCTGGACCCCTGGGCCTGGAGTGACGGCGTGATCAGCGC
The DNA here is from genome assembly GCF_029201605.1 of Pseudomonas sp. FJ2-5-13. Taxonomy (NCBI): domain Bacteria; kingdom Pseudomonadati; phylum Pseudomonadota; class Gammaproteobacteria; order Pseudomonadales; family Pseudomonadaceae; genus Pseudomonas; species Pseudomonas sp. FJ2-5-13. Next base: position 2,131,469 of record NZ_CP104045.1, on the reverse strand, counting down.
CCACAACATGCGCCTGGACGACTTCCTGGCCGAACTGGGCCGCTATCGCAATGGGTTGCTGCGGTGCAGCGAAGCCGTGGCGGGGCTACGCGTTTCTGGCACTTACCAACTGGATGACACCGACCAGGTGCTCAAGTTAGTGGCGCAATCGCTGGCAATCGATGTGACCTACCGCAGCCGCTACTGGGTGACCGTCTCCGCTCGCGCGTGACAGGCCAAAAATAAATGAGGTGAATTCTCATTGCCATTCGACCTGTAAGGAAAGGCCGATCAACAGGCCGGTGTTGTCCACTTCCTTCAGGAGCATCCCGCGGTCATGCAAGCGTTCCCCTCCAAACGTTCACCCCTCAGACACGCCCTCAATGCCACCCTCCTTGGCGCGTGCGTGGCGGCCAGCGCCTTGCCGTATACCGCAAGTGCCCAGGAGCCCGGCAGCGAGCGCCAGGCCCGCGCCTGGAATATTGCGCCTGGGCCTCTGGCGGGCGCCCTTGATCAGTTTGCGCGGCAGGCCGGTATCAGCCTGTCGTATGACGCTGGCAGCGTGGCAGGCAAAAGCAGCCCGGGGCTGAGCGGCACCCTGGCCCCACAACAGGCCCTGAACCGGTTACTTCAAGGCCAGGGTTTGCAGGCTCAGAGCCAGGGCCAGAACGCTTGGTTACTGCTACCTCAGCAGCAAGCCGGCTCGGCGCTGAACCTGGGCGCCACCACCATCACCGGTGATCGTTTGGGCGCCACCACCGAAGGCAGCGGCTCCTACACCACCGGCGCGGTGACCATCGGCAAGGGCGAACACAGCCTGCGACGCACGCCGCAATCGGTGAGTGTGATGACACGCAAGCTGATGGATGACCAGAACATCACCACCATCGACCAATTGCTGGAGCGCACCCCAGGGATCACCAGCTACGAATCGCCCATGGGCGGCAAGTATTTTTACTCCCGGGGCTTCAAGATGCTCGGCCAGTACCAATTCGATGGCGTACCGCTGGACATCGGCAAGGACTACATACAAGCCGACAGTTTCAGCGCGAACATGGCGATTTATGACCGTGTGGAAGTGCTTAAAGGCGCTGCAGGAATGCTCAAGGGCGCCGGCACCGCCAGTGGCGCAGTAAATTTCGTGCGCAAGCGGCCCCAGGCCAAGCCCACTACCAGCCTCGGGTTGTCGGCGGGTACCTGGGATAACTACCACGCCGAACTCGACACCGGCGGCCCGCTGAACGACAGCGGCACGGTGCGTGGTCGAGCATCGGTCAGCCAACAGAATCGCGGCTCCTACATGGACCTTGCCAAGCGCCAGGACCAGGCGTTTTACGCGGCCCTGGACATGGATGTCAGCCCTGACACCACCCTGGGCTTCGGGGCCAGCTATGAGGATGTCGACTCCACGCCGTGCTGGAGCGGCCTGCCGCGTTATCGTGACGGCAAAAGCCTCGGCCTGAGCCGCTCCACCTGCCTTGGCCAGGCCTGGAACGATTGGCAAAGCCAGCGCACCACGCTGTTCGCCGATATGACCCATCACTTCAATGACAACTGGAAGCTAAAAGTCAGCGCTGTACACAGCCGCAACCTGCAAGACATCAAATACGCGGCCAGCGAGAGCACCGTGGACTATGGCAACCCGGCCCCCACGCTTACCAGCTACGCAGCCTTGCTGGACTACGATCACAAAGACTACGGCCTGGACGCCTATATCGACGGTCAATTTGAAGCCTTTGGCCTGCAACATGAGTTGATCCTCGGCGCCAATGGCAGCCGTGGCACTCAGGACGATGTCTATGCGATCCGCAACCTGCCCCAGCGCCAAAGCGTCTTCAACCCCAACCACCACTTCCCGGAACCTGCCGACGATACCTTCTGGCCCAACATGTACCGTGGCGGCACGGTCAAGGAAACCGCCACTCAATACGGTGCCTACGCCACCTTGCGCCTGCGTCTGGCCGAACCTTTGATGCTGGTTCTCGGCAGTCGCGTCAGTTGGTATGAAAACCGCCGTGAGTCCCTGAACCTGGCCTGGGGCGAGTGGACCGACCAGGATGCACGCACCAAGGAAACCGGGGTGGTCACGCCGTTCGCCGCGCTGATCTACGACCTCAATGACAACCTTTCGGTGTACGCCAGCTACGCCGATATCTTCCAGCCCCAAAGCTCCTACGCTACGGTCAGCGGTTCGGCCCTCAAGCCGAAAATGGGTGAGAACTATGAGTTTGGCATCAAGGGCGAATGGTTTGACGGGCGCCTGAACAGCTCCCTGGCGCTGTTTCGCGCCATCGAAAAAAACGCCGCCCAAACCGACTTCATCACCCGCTGCGGCAGTTCCTCGGACGGCTACTGCTATACCGACACGGGCAAAGTGCGCGCCCAAGGCGTGGAAGCCGAACTGAGCGGCGAATTGCTTGAACGCCTGCAAGTGTTTGGCGGCTACACCTACACGCAAACCAAGAACCTGAAGAACATCGACAGCGCAGCCGAAGGCGCGGTGTCCAACACCTACGTACCCCGGCATATGCTGCGTTTGTGGGGCGACTATCAGTTGGACGGTGCGCTGTCGAAATGGACCGTCGGCGCAGGCGTCAACGCCCAAAGCAGCAACTACCGATTGCAAAACATCAAACTGGAACAGGCCGGCTATGCCTTGTGGAATGCGCGCCTGGCGTATCAGGTGGACGACACCTGGACGGTGGCGCTCAACGGTAACAACCTGTTCGATAAAAACTACTACCAGACCGTGGGTACCTCAGGCTGGGGTAATCTTTATGGAGAGCCGCGCAACCTCACGCTGAGCCTCAAAGGCAAATTCTAAGCCCTGCATATCCCCCCTGTAGGAGCGAGCTTGCTCGCGAAAAACTCACAGACGCCGCGTGTACCCAGGAAGCACGCGTTATCGTTGACGTTTTTCGCGAGCAAGCTCGCTCCTACCATAAGGCCTTGCGCCATCGTCAAAAGCTTTTCGTGGCTGGCAGGCAAATCCCCAGTTTGTTCCTACACTCCAAAAAGCCATCATCGATTCTCGATTATTCTGAAATACCCACCATGCACGTCAACAAACCGTCATATCATGGAGGCCTTGAGAGGACTATCGAAGAAAACGGACAAAAAGCCAAATCATTGACACAAATCCTCAAAGGAGCCACTATTTAGCCATCACCCAGTAAATGCCTGCGTCTAGACAGCCATTACGGATTACCCAGCAACAGAGGTCGTTCGATTTGCACCACTTGTAATGCATACCTGCCTTATGGATGAGCAAACGAATAGGAACGTTCTGGTGGTGTATTGAGGATCTGATGTATGCGCGGTAAATCGTCCGTTGATAGCCTGTTTTTGACTCGCACCGGTTTCGTTGAGTTTTTTGTCGTTTTCGTAAAACTGCTTCACGGGCTGACCGCAATCTCGCCGGCGATCATCCTGTTGTTCTACCCGGACCCGGTCGCAGAACACATGCGCACTCACTACCTGGGCCTGCTGGCGTTCTTTGCGATTCTGACCATTATTTTGTTCCAGGCCCTGGGGGTTTACTCCGATGACCTGTTCAGCAATCGCCTGCGTTTTCGCGTGATGCTGGTGGCCTGGGTCTCGGCGTTTTGCATCCTGTTGTTCATGTACCAGATCCTGCTCCTGTTCCCGCAGTTGAGCCCACGCAACCTGGTGTTCTGGTTTTCCGCGAGCCTGCTGCTGTTTGGCGTGGAGCGCATACTGATGCTGCGCCTGTACCGCCATTTGATGGACAACGGCAAATTCCTCCAGCGCACCGTGATCCTGGGCTTTACCGACACGGCCGTGCATGTGGCTGAACACCTGTCGCGCAACAGTGACATCCGTTCCGGCCTGATCGGTTTTATCGACGACCGTACCGAGCGCATTCCCAAGGAGTTGAGCCGCTTGCCGTTGCTGGGCAATACCCGCGACCTGGAAAAGCTGATCCGCTCCGAACAGGTCAACCAGGTGATGATCACCCTGCCCTGGGCCGCCGAGCAGCGCATCAATGGGTTGGTCAAGCGCCTGCGGCAGATGTCGGTGAACGTCATGCTGGTGCCGGACATGGCCGCCCTGCGCTACGGCCATAACCGCATCACCGATGTGGGCGGCATCCTGATGTTCAACACCTCGCAGTTGCCGCTGCGAGGCTGGTCGCCCTTTATCAAGCGTTGCGAAGACCTGCTGCTGGCCAGCATCGGCCTGTTGCTGCTGTCGCCGGTGATGCTGGTGACGGCTATCGCGATCAAACTCGATTCCAAGGGCCCGGTGCTGTTTCGCCAGAAGCGGTATGGCTACAACGACAACCTGATCCGCGTGTTCAAGTTCCGCTCAATGTACGTCGAGCAGACCGACCTCAACGCCGAGAACCAGACCACGCGCCAGGACCCGCGCATCACTCGGGTCGGCAGGATCATCCGCAAGACCAGCATTGATGAGCTGCCCCAACTGTTCAACGTGCTGCTGGGCAATATGTCGATGGTCGGCCCGCGCCCCCACGCCACGGCCACCAAGGCTGCGGGTATTCCTTTCGAGGAAGCGGTCAGCGAATACAGCTCGCGCCATCGGGTCAAGCCCGGCATTACCGGTTGGGCGCAGATCAATGGTTACCGCGGCGAGACCGATACGCTGTTCAAGATTCAGAAACGGGTCGAATACGACCTGGAATACATCGCCAAATGGTCCGTATGGCTGGACCTCTACATCGTTTTCATGACGGTCCCGGCCGTTCTTTCCACCAAGGAAGTCTATTGATGAACCCACTTAACGGATTGATTCCCTGCATCATCTCCGGTGGTTCGGGTACGCGGCTGTGGCCGGTTTCGCGGCAGAACATGCCCAAGCCTTTCATGCGCATGCGCGACGACCAGAGCCTGTTGCAGAAAACCTTCCTGCGGGCCAGTCACTTGCCGGGCGTCGACAGCATCCTGACCGTGACCAACCGCGACCTGCTGTTTCGCACCCTGGACGACTACCGCGCGGTGAACACCCAGCGCCTGGGCCTCGACCTGCTGCTGGAGCCGTTTGGCCGCAACACCGCCGCCGCCATCGCCGTGGCTGCGTTGCATGTGCAGGAGCATTTTGGCGCGGACGCGCAGTTGCTGGTGATGCCGGCCGATCACTTGGTGCTGGATGAAAGCGCCTTTGCCCAGGCGGTGGAAAAAGCCCGCGCCTTGGCCGAAGCCGGTTACCTGGTGACCTTTGGCATCCAGCCTGACCGTGCCGAAACCGGCTTTGGCTATATCGAACAAGGGCCGGCACTGGGCGCAGGCTTCAGGGTGCAGCGCTTTGTCGAAAAGCCCGACCAGGCCACCGCCCAAGGCTACCTGGACGGCGGCAAGCACCTGTGGAATGCCGGCATGTTCTGCTTCAAGGCCGCCACCCTGCTGGAAGAATTGGCCAGCCACGCACCGGCAGTTTTAGAGGCGGCCAAGGCTGCGCTGGAGCACAGCCAGAGCCTGCAAAACAGCAGCAGTCGCCAGCGCGAGCTGAGCCCGGAAGGTTTCGGCACCGCGCCGGATATCTCCATCGATGTGGCACTGATGGAAAAATCCGCCCAGGTCGCGGTCGTGCCCTGCGACATCGGCTGGAGCGATATCGGCTCCTGGGAAGCCCTGCGCCAACTCACGCCCAGTGACGACAATGGCAACCAGATCAACGGCGAGGCGATCCTGCACGACGTGCATAACTGCTACATCGACTCGCCCAAGCGGGTACTCGGTGCGGTGGGCGTGCGTGACCTGATCATCGTCGACACCCCCGACGCCCTGCTGATCGCCGACGCCCATCGCAGCCAGGACGTGCGGCATATCGTTGCCGAACTCAAGCGCCAGAATCACCCGGCGTTCAGCCTGCATCGCACCGTCACCCGGCCGTGGGGCACCTACACGGTGCTGGAAGAAAGCACGCGGTTCAAAATCAAGCGCATCGTGGTCAAGCCCAAAGGCTCGCTGTCCCTGCAAATGCACCATCACCGAAGCGAGCATTGGGTGGTGGTCAGCGGCGCGGCGATGATCACCAATGGTGAGCGCGAGATCCTGCTCAACATGAACGAATCCACCTACATTCCCGCCGGGCACAAGCACCGCCTGACCAACCCCGGCATCATCGACCTGGTGATGATCGAGGTGCAGAGCGGTGAGTACCTGGGTGAAGACGACATCGTGCGCTATGACGACATCTACGGCCGCGCGCCGGTTGAAGTGAAGCCCTGATGCGTACGTCATTGATCATCCCCACCCGCAACGCGGCCAGCCACCTGGACCGCCTGTTGCCAGCCCTGCGCATGCAGACGTTGCAGCCAGATGAAATGCTGGTGGTCGACAGCGCATCGAGCGATGACACCGTGGCGCGCTTTCGCGAATTCGGCGCGCGCGTGGAGGTGATTGACGCCCGTGACTTCAACCACGGCGGTACCCGGCGCTGGGCCAGCGAGCAGGTGGGCGGCGACGCCTTGATCGTGATGACCCAGGACGCGATCCCCGCCACCGCCGAGACCTTCGCCAACCTGATCAGCGAGCTGCAACTGGACCCGCTCAACGGCGTGGCCTATGGACGGCAGCTGCCGCACCCCGGCGCCGGCGTGCTCGGCGCGCAGTCGCGGCACTTCAATTACCCGGCGGCCAGCCGCACCAAGCGCCTGGACGATGCAGCGCAACTGGGCATCAAGACCTGCTTCAGCTCCGACTCGTTTTCGGTGTACCGACGCAGCGCCCTGAGCGCGGTCGGCGGTTTCCCCCAGGACGTGATTGGCAGTGAAGACGCCTATGTGGCCGCGCGCATGCTGCTGGCCGGTTACCAGGTGCGCTATGCCGCGAGTGCGCAGGTTTATCACTCCCATGATTACCGCTTGCTGGAAGAGTTTCGCCGCTACTTCGATATCGGTGTGTTCTACGGCCGCGAGCCGTGGATTCGCCAGGCGTTTGGCGACGCCGGCGGCGAAGGCAAACGTTATGTGCTGGCCGAACTGCACGCATTGCGCGAGGCCAACGCGCTGTACCGCGCCCCCGAAGTGGTGGTGCGCAGTGCCTTTAAATTGCTGGGCTATCGCCTCGGCCACCTTGAACGCCACCTGCCCAACGCGCTTAAACGGCGCCTGGGCATGTTTTCCACCTACTGGACTTGAGCCGTCATGAAGACTATCAACCGACGTTTCCGTCTTACCCTGCTCGGCCTCTTGAGTGCCTCAATCTGGCTGGCTGGTTGTTCGACCCCCGCGCGGGTGCCGCTTCCTGATAACGACACGCTCAAGGCCGGCCATCAAGCGGCGCTGACCCTGGCCGACCTGCCGCCCCCGCAGGTGTTGATCCAGAGCGGCGACTCACTGCGGATCGTGCGTGATGCCCAGGAGCCGGCGGCGGCCGATGACATGACGATATTCGTGGTGCGCCCTGACGGCGTGATCTCGGTGCCCAACATTGGCCGGGTCAAGGCGGCCTTGCGCACGCCCGAAGACCTGGGCAAGGAAATCACCGAGAAGTACAAGCGCATCTACCGCGAACCGGCGGTGACGGTGAACATCGCCAGCGCACCGAGCAACAAGGTGTTTATCGGCGGTGCGGTGTCCAACCCGGCCTTTTTCGACCTGGCCGGCAACGTCAGCGTCGAGCAGGCGCTGCTCAGCTCCGGTGGTGTATTGCCCTCGGCGGATGCCTCCAACGTAGCCTTGCTGCGCACCGGTCCCGACGGCAAGTACAGGACGTACTTCATCAGCCTGGAAAGCATGCTGACCAACCCCAATCACCCGCGGGTGGCGTTGCAGCGTGGCGATTTGATCTTTGTGCCGCAGTCGGGCATCGGCGCGACGGTGGAGGCTGTGGATATGTACTTCACCAAGCTGTTTCCGATCAACAAAGGGATTGGTATTGGCTTGAATTACGACCTGAACAAGAGCGACGTGAAAAATAGCGGCAACACCATCTACAACAACCCAACCATCAACGCAGGCCAAGGATTATGAAGCGGGCTTCGTATCACTCGAACCAAGTGTTCCCGCCTTTCGTAAACCCCATATGCAATGGAGTGATCCTGTGATCGAAATCCGCTCTCTTCGCGACCTGCTGCGGCTGTTTTTCATCTACCGCCGCGAATTCAAACTGGCCGTGCTCACCACGATCGTCATCGCCGTGCTCGGTGCCTTCCTGCTGCCGGCTCGCTACGAGTCGGACGCGCGCTTGCTGGTCAAGCCGGGGCGGGACAACACCACCTTGCCGATCGAGGCCGCCAACCGCCAGACACTGATTGCCCCGAGCACCCAGCACGACCCGATTGTCGACGAAGAAAAAATGCTCACGGGCCGGCCCATCGTGCATATCGTTGCCGAACGCTATATGGCGATGACCGCCGAGCCGCCGCAAGGCTTCTGGAAGGTCACCAAGTTCTACATCAAAAAGGGCGTTGGCGAAGTCATCAATGGCATTCGTAGCGTGCTGCAGTTCGTCGGCCTTGCCGAGAAACAAAGCCCGCTGGAACGCCTGGCGACCTCACTGGAGAAGAACTTCACCGCCGGCCACGAGCCGGGTTCTTCGGTGATCGAGATTTCCTTCACCTGGGACGACCCGGCGGTGGCGCAAAAAATCGTCGAGACCTGGGTCAACGCCTACCTTGAAGAACGCGCGCGAATTCTCGGGCGCAAGAGCCTGCACACCTTCTATGAAACCGAACGCGCCAAGGTGGCGGAGAATATCCAGAGCCTGAAGGACCAGTTGCAAGGCCGCTTGAAGCAGATCGACTCGATCAGTGTCGATGCGCGCCTGAAGAACCTGACCAACCAGATCGACCGCGTCACCGACGCCAAGGTCAGCGCACAGAACCAGATCTCGGGGATTCGCAGCCTGCTGGCCAACGCCAGCCAGCAGATCAAGAGCCAGCCGGCAGACGTGGTCACGATGCGCGAAACCAGCCTCAACCCCACCCAACTCGACCTCAAGCGCCAGCTCAACGCGCTGCAAGTGGAGCGGGCTCGGCTGTTGCGCACTTACCTGCCAGGCACCCCGCAGGTCAATCAGATCGAGCAGAACATCCGCGACATGGAAGCCCTAAGCGCCCAGGAAGCTACGCGCCTGGAACGCTCGCAGAACACCGCGCCTAACAGCCTGGTGATCAACGTCAAACAGCAAATGATCGACGCCCAGTTGCAAGAGCGCAAACTGGCCGGGGAAATCGAGAACTACGACAAGACCCTTGCCGAACTGCGCACCCAGCGTGACCAGGCGATGACCGATGAACCGCAACTCAACACCCTGAGCCAACAACTGCGCACCGCCGAAAAAAGCTATGCCTTGTACTCGGACAATCTTGAACAGGCGCGAATCGACCACGAACTGGACAACAGCCAGATCAGCAACATCGCCCTGATCGAACACGCCACCCTCAACCCGGCACGCGTGTTTCCCAAGAGCCTGCTGATGCTGTTGTTCGCTATTCCCGCTGGCGTTGCCGTGGGCTTGCTGACCATCTATGTGCTGTACCTGCTGGACCAGCGCATCCACGATGGCACACGCTTGCAGGAGATGTTCCATGTGCCGCTGTGGAGCAGCATTCCCGATGTACAGGACGCAACGCCGGCAGCCGTCACCGCCAGCCTTTATCGCTTGTACAGCCTGTTGCCCCTGGATCGCATTGCCACCCAAGGTTTTGCCCTCGGCCTGACCTCGGCGCGCCATGGCGAGGGTGTCACCTTTATCGCCGAGCAACTCAAGCGCCTGCTGGAGGAGCGTGGTCACCGCGTTTCGGTCGATGGGGCGAACGCGCCAACGCCGGGTGAAGTGTTGCTGCTGGACGCCTCGGCGCTGTCCTCCAACCCGCAGGCGTTCCTGACGCTGCGCCGCGCCGACCAGATTGTGTTGGTGATCGAAGCCCGCACCAGCACCGTACCAACTATTGAAAATGCCGTGTCGTTGCTGACCACCGCGTTCGGCAAAGTCGACGGCATGATCCTCAACCGCCGTCGCTTCGAAGTGCCGGCCAAGGTGCTGGCGCGACTCAACAGCTGGCGTGGGGCGGCCTGATGCGTATCGCATTGCTGGCGCCGCTGCCACCGGAGCAGACCGGGATCGCCGATTACGCCGCGCACTTGCGCAACGCGTTGATCGAACAAGGCCTGGAGGTGGTGACCCCACTCGCCGGCTGCCTGGAGCTGCCTGAACAGTTGAAGCGCCTGCAGGCCTTTGACTGGCGCAGCGTGGACCTGGTGCATGCTGAACTGGGGGGTGGACGCTTTGGTGAGTTCCAGGCGCTGGAGTACCTGCGCCGGGCGCAACCGCACCTGCCGTTGACCGCCACGGTGCATGACCCGGAGCGCCTGATCTGGCGCCGGGCCAAGCTGTTTTTCCCTTTGACCCTGCTTGAACGCCTGCCCCATCCGCTGCCCCAAGCGGCGGCGCTGCTGGCCGACCCGTTGACCTTGCACGAAGAACGGCGCCTGGCCAAAGGCATGCGCCGCCTGATCACCCTCACTCGCCTGGGCGGCGACTGCCTGCGCCAGCGCATGGGCCTGCGCCCGCAACAGGTGGCGGTGATTGCCCATGGCAACCTGCCCATCGCGCCCCAGGCGTTGCCGCCACTGGCGCCGTTGCGCCTGCTGTATTTCGGCTTTATCTACCGCGGCAAGGGCATTGAGGACCTGCTCCAGGCCCTGGCCCAATCACTGGCCGCCCACCCGCAATGCCGAGGCCAGGTACGCCTGACCCTGGCCGGTGGCACCGCGCCGGAAATGACCTTTGACCCCGCCGGCAACTACCTCGACGGCCTACGCGAGCAGATCAGCGCTCTGCATCTTGAAGATGTGGTGGACTGGCAACTGGACCTGCCCTCGGCGCAGATCCCTTCTACGATCCAGGCGCACCATGTGATGGTGCTGCCCTATCGCGAATCGAAAAAACTCAGCTTCCTGGGGCAGATGCGTGGCACCAGTGGCGCGCTGTCGTGGGCCAATGCATGCGGGCGCGGGGTGATCACCTCCAACGCCCGCGCCTTTGCCGAAGAGGTGGCCGGCGGTAATGGCATCACCTATCAGCAGGGCGATACAGCGTCCTTGAGCAACGCCTTGAGCCGCTTGATCCTCGACCCGCAACAGGCGCAGCAATGGGCCGCCCGGGCGGGAGAAATCGGCCACCAACGCCAGTGGGCCAACACGGCCCAGCGGTTTGCTGAATTATTTCGGGATGCTTGTGAGGAGCCGTTGCGATGAACCTGCCATCCGTTCGCCCACTGTGGCGCTACCTGCCGCTGGCGCTGTCAATCGCCGTGGGTAGCGCCCTGCTGTTGAGTGAAAAAGTCGATGCACAACCGGTGAACCTGGCCCCGGAGCGCACCGTAGTCTGGAAGGACTTTCTCGGCGTAAACGCACACTTTCTGTGGTTCACACCCGAGCAGTACCACAAGCAGATCAAGCAGTATAAAAAGCTTGGATTGCAATGGGTGAGGGTCGACCTGCATTGGGATCGCCTGGAACCCAAGGAAGACGATTATCAGCTCAGCACCTTCGATGAACTGGACCGCACCCTGACCGCTGAAAAACTGCGCTCGGTGTTTTACCTGGTGGGCTCGGCGCCCTTTATCACCACCGCACCCAAGGGCGTGCCGTTCCAGGACCAGTATCAACCGCGGGACGCCAACATCTATGCCATGCGCCTGGCCGTCCTGGCCAAGCGTTACCCGAATATCGATGCCTGGCAGGTGTGGAATGAACAGAACCTACCGAACAACTGGCGCCCCAAAGTCAACGCCAAGGAATACGCGCAGTTGTTGTTGGCCAGTCACAAGGCCTTGAACATTGCAGCGCCGGACAAACTGCAGGTCATGGGTGGCATGGCGTATTACAGCCAGATGCCGCCGCGTGGCAAAACCCTGATGTTTGAAGCGCTCGGCGCGCTGGGGGTGCAAAGCCTGGGCATGGTCGCGGCTTATCACCCTTATTCGATGACTCCGGAAACCGATGAGCCGGGCAAGAACGAAGTGCTGCTGCGCGGCGATCAACTCAATTCAATGCTGCACGGTGCCGGGATCAAGCAGGTCTGGGCCACTGAATGGGGCTGGTCCAGCTATGCCGGCCCCAAGGAGATGCAAGACCTGATCGGTATCGACGGGCAAGCCGATTACACCTTGCGCCGCCTGGCGTTGATGGCGTCCCAGGACTACCAGAAGATCTTCCTGTTCGCGTTGTCCGACCTCGACCAACGCGCCTCGCCACGCGACCAGCATTACGGCCTGTTGAACCTTGATGGCGAACCCAAGCCCGTGTACACCGCCCTCGCCCGCTTCCTGGAGATCACCGGCCCCACGCTTAAACCCGGCAACACGCCGCAGTTGCAGGATGTACCGGACAGCTTCTACAGCGTGGCCTGGACCCGCCCTGACGGAAAAAACCTGCTGATGTATTGGAGCGCCAAAGGCAGCAGCATCAGCCTGCCCGGCATCAAACGCGCAGAACTGCTGGACCCGCTGACCGGCGCCCGGCAAACCCTGAGCGACGACAACGGTATTCGCCCAGCGGTGAAGCCAAGTTTGCAGATACTGGTGTGGTAGCCCCGGGCATGGAGAGCTGTACATGAGAATCCTCTGGATTGTGCCCTACCTGCCGTGGCCGACCACCAGCGGCGGCAAGACGCGGCAGTACCATTTGCTGCGCACCTTGAGTGAGCGCGGGCATCGCATCACGCTGCTGGCGCAATCGAAAACGCCGGCCGATGACGCGGTGCACGCGGCCTTGGAGCCGTTGCTTGAACGCCTGATCGTGGTACCACGTCGGCCACTGAAACACCCGCTGACCCTGCTCGGCGGCCTGTTCGCGCCCTGGCCGCTGCTGACCACGGTCAACGGCCTGTCGGCACCGTTGCAGGCCCAGTTTGCGCAACTGTTGAATGAGCGCTGGGACGTGATTCAGGTAGAACACAGCTACAGCCTGCAACCGTTTCTGCGCACCTTGCGGCAGCAACGGCGCGAGTTTGTGCTGACCGAGCACAACCTGGAATCGAGCCTTGGCGGCGCCACTTATGACCGCTTCCCCAAGTGGGCCGCACCGTTTGTGCAGTACGACCAGTGGCGCTGCCGGCAATGGGAACGCAAGGCGTTCGATGCCGCCGCTCATGTGGTCGCGGTGACCGAGGCGGACGCTCAGGCCATGCGGCCATTGTCGTCGACGCCGGTGAGCGTGGTGGTCAATGGGGTCGACAGCCGCGCCTTCGCCGAGGTCAACGCCGATGCGCAGAGCCAGCGCCTGTTGTTCGTCGGCAATTACGAGTACGCACCGAACCTGGACGCTGTGCAGTGGCTGCTTGAAGAGATCTTCCCCAGGCTCTGGTTGCAGTGCCCGAACGCACGCCTGGCGGTGGTCGGCTATGGCTTACCCGAGCACTGGCGCGAGCGTTGGCCCGATGAACGTATCGAGTGGCTGGGGTTTGTTCCCGACCTGTGCGCCTTGCAACGCCGCTGCGCCGGTTTTGTCGCCCCGTTGCGCCATGGCGGCGGCTCCAAGCTCAAGGTATTGGAAGCGATGGCCGCCGGCTTGCCGCTGGTGAGCACGACCCAGGGTGTTTCCGGGTTGGCGGTACAGCCGCAGGTGCATTACCTGGCCGGCGAAAACGCCGAGGCCCTGGCCGACGCCGTTGTGCGCCTGCTGGATGAACCGGCGCTGGCCGGGCGACTGGCCGATGCCGCACGCGACTATGCGCGGCAATACCACGACTGGGCGGTGGCGGGTAATGAACTGGAACACCTCTACCGCAGCTTGCTTACCGCCAAGGAGTCTCAGCCATGCGTGTAGCCCTGGACTATCGCCCCGCCACGGTTGCGCCGTCTTCGGGCATCGCCCGCCAGGTCGCGGCCCTGGAAGACGCGCTGCGCGCGCGGGGCAACACCGAGGTGGTGCTGTTCACTGAGGCGCCTCTGGAGCATCCGCAACGTCAGACTGCCGTTTGCCCGGCCTGGGCCAGCCCGCTGGACGGCCTGCAACGCCCACAGGTGCGCCTGCGGTTCGAGCGCGGCTTCTTGCCCAAGGCGCTGCACGAGCAGCAGATCGACCTGTACATCGCCACGGCCAATATGGGCTTGCCGCTGTGTCGCAAACCCGCCGGCACCCGCTATGTGCTGGTGCTGCATGACCTGTTTCAGCTCACCCACCGCAACTTCCATCGCTCCAAGCTCAAGGCCCTGGCCTACCGCCTGATCGACGGGGCTTCGATTGCCTGGTCAGTGTGGCAGGCTGACCGGGTGTGGTGCCCTTCGCAGTTTTCCTGCAATGAGGCCGCGCGCCTGTTCCCCTGGGCACGGGCCAAGTTCCGCGTGCTGAACAACCTGGTGTCCGAACTGAATGCAGCGCCAGAGCCGCTGCCCGCCAACCTGCCGGCGCGTTACTGGCTGGTGGTGGGCACGCGGGAGCCGCGCAAGAACATGGCGTTCTTCTTGCGCCAATGGCAGGCCTGCCGTGCGCTGAACCCTGATGTGCCGGACATGGTACTGGTGGGCCACCCCAGCGATGTACCAGCGGCACTTGGTGACCTGCCGGGCCTGCATTGGTGCAGCGGTTTATCGGACGGCCAACTGCAAGCGCTCTACCGTCATGCCGCGTGCTTGTGGCAGCCGTCCTATGCCGAGGGCTTTGGCTTGCCGGTGGTGGAAGCCTTGAGTGTCGGCACGCCGGTAGCAGTGGCACGCGGCAGCGCCCTGGATGAAATCGCGCCGCCCGACGCCCCGCGCTTCGCCCCCCATGACGCCGAGCAACTGCACAAGGTCATGCAACAACTGGCCGGCGCCGAGGCCACGCAAGACGGCGAAACACACCGCGCCTGGGCTCGGCAATTTGCCGAACCGGCTTATCGCGCGCGCCTGGACACTTTGCTCAAGGAATTGGACCGCTAATGCTGCCAGGAAAATTCGTCAGTCTGCTGCTGGGCCTGGTGTTCGGCGGGTTGCTGTTGGCCCTGTCGCCGATCAAGGTCATGCTGGTGGTGGCCGGTGTGGCCGTGGCCTTGACGCTGATCCGCTTTCCCCTGTGGGGCTTGCTGATTTTCGCGGTACTGGCCACCAGTATTCCCTACACCACCTTGCAACTGGGCATCCGCACCACCGTCAGCGAGGCGGTGCTGGGGCTGACCTGGGTCGGGGTGTTCTGGCAATCGTTCATCGGCAAGACCCGTGGTTTCATGCTGTGGCGGCCGACCGAGCGGGCGTTGATGTGGCTGATGCTGTTCAGCACCATTCCGTTTATCTGGGGCATGCTGATCATCCATGCCGAAGGCAACGGGCCGGTGAACTGGGTGCGCTGGCTGATGAACCTGTCGATGTTGTTTATCGTGCCGCTGCTGCTGCGCACCGACGCCGACCGCGACAAGGTGGTGGTCGCCTTGTTGCTGGGTAACCTGGCGATGCTGTTGCTGTCGATCTTCATGTTCCTGAAGACGCGCAATGCGATGTCGATGATCGATATTCTCACCGACCTCAAATACGCCCACCCGGAAGCGGTGAAGGATATTTTCTCTGCCAACTACACGCGCATGGCCTCGCCCTGGGTGCACCCCAACCTGACCGGTGGCGTGCTGGTGCTGTTTATTCCGCTGGCACTGTTTTATGGCTGGACCCGCAGCGGCTGGCGTCGGGCGCTGGGCCTGGCGGTGGCGGTGCTGGGGTGTGCCGGCCTGCTGCTGAGTATTTCCCGTGGCGCCATCGTGGCCCTGGCGCTGGTGTTGATCTGGCTGGCCTACAAGCGCGTGCCGAACAGCGGGCGCATCATCGGTATCGGGGCGGCGTTCGCCGTTGCGCTGGTGATGTTCTATCCGCCGTTGCAGGACCGCTTGATGACCATCTTCTCGACCACCAACGCCAGTACCGAAATCCGCTTTGACGAGTACGCCAGGTTCCCCACCGCCATGGCGACCTTCCCCCTGGGGATCGGCTTCAAGATCGACCCGCCCGTGCCCGGTTCCAATCTGTTGGGGATCTCCAACCTGTGGCTGAACTTCATCTACAAGGTGGGCCTACCCGGGATGCTGCTATTTATCACCGTCACCCTGTTGTGGTGGCGCGAAGTGCGGCCCCTGGGCCAGGTGCGCAAAGTCACCGCCGACAATGCGCTGTGGCTGGGGTGCATCTGCGGCGTGCTGGCGGCGCTGCTGACGGGGATTTTCGACCACTATTTCAGCTTCACCTTTGTACTGATCGCGCTGTTCTGGCTGTTGATGGGCATGAGCCTGCAACAGGTGCGCCTGCGCCCCTCCATTACCGCCCCTGTTGCTGCTATTGCGCCAAAGGATAACCAACCATGAAGCACCGGATGATTCACTCCACCGACTTGCGCGACCGCCTCCCCACGCTGGCCGCTGAAATGGGCGTGAGCCTGCCGGACCTGGAAGAGGCGCTGGACTGGTGCCTGGCCAACGACGTGGTATTTGAAGAAGGCGAAGGCGACAACAAGCGCTTCTGGATCAGCTCCATCGACCTGGAAACCGCGATTGAGCAACCGGTGGCGCGCCGCCTGTTCCGACGGATGAAACAGGATCTGCCGGCCCAGCTACTGCCGCGTTACGGCAAAAACTGGGCAACCGTCAAAGACCGGTGGCGCAGTGTCTGGGACATGGCCTACAACATCTTGATCAACAAGATCCCCAGCCACCATGTGCGCATCGCCTGGCTGCGCCTGGGTGGCGCGAAGATCGGCAAGGGCTCCAGCTTGTGGCGTAACACCGAAGTGCTGGGCATGCACAATCTGGTGGTCGGCGACGATTCGGTCATCGGTTGGCATTGCCAGGTAGACGCTCGCGCCGGGCTGGTGATCGGCAACCATGTGGCGATTGCTTCCCACGTTTTGCTCATCGCCGGCAGCCATGATCTGCAAGCGCCGGAGTTCTGGTCGATTTCCGGGCCGACTTACATCGACGACTACGTCTGGATCGGCAGCCGTGCGTTGATCGGCTTCGGCACGCACCTGGGCTATGGTTCGGTGATAAGCGCCAATACCGTGGTGGCCAAAGCCGTGGCGCCCTACAAAATCATTGGCGGCAGCGGCGCCAAAATCATGGGCGAACGTTGCCATGATCTGAACTACAAGGTGGGTGGCAAAGGCCTGTTCACCCTGTTCCACTGATGTTCGGCAGCACGCTCTGGCTGACCCTGGCGACGCTCGCCGGGCTGGTGGCCGGTTTTGCCCGCGAATGGCTGCTGGTGGCGGCCTGGGGTGCGGGCAGTCGCAGCGACGGGTTTCTGGTGGCGGTGTTTTTGCCCGAAGCATTGCGCATGACCCTGGCCGCCGGCTTGCTCGCAGCGGCTGCCCTGCCCCTCTATCAGCAACGCGACCCACAGCGCCAGCAAGCCTGGCTGGCCAGCCTGTCCCCCCGCATGCTGGGCGTGGGCCTGGCCCTGTTTGCCCTACTGGCGCTGGGCGCGCCGCTGTGGGTGCGCCTGATCGGCCCCGGCCTGGACGCCGCGGCCCAGGCCCAGGCCGCCGCCAACCTGCGCTGGCTGGCGGCCTGTGCGCCAGGCCTGGTGATGCATGGGCTGTTCAGTATTCCCTTGCAGGCACGCCAACGTTTTGTCCTGCCGGGCCTGGGCTCTCTGCTGTTCAATCTGCCACCGGTGCTGTACCTGTTTATCCGTGGCAGCTCCAGCGACAGTGCCGAGCTGGCCATGAGCTTTTTTGCTGGCAGTGTGTTGATGTGCCTGCCGTTGCTGGCGCCGGTCTGGTCCTTCGGCTGGCGGCCGTGGCAGGTCAGCGGCGACCCGCTGGCAGGCCGCGAATTGCTGGGGCGCATCGGCCCGTTGTTGGCCAGCAACGCGGCCAGCCAGGGCCTGGCGCTACTGGAGCGCTTGATCGCCAGTTTCCTGGGGGAAGGCGCTGTGACGTGGGTTAACCTCGCGCGCAAGCTGATCAACCTGCCACTGATTGCCTTGATGAGCCTTAACCAAGTGCTGCTGGGCATGATGAGCGGCGAGCAAGGCCAACAGCGCCTGGCCCTGCTGCGCCGCGGCCTGGATGCAGCGACCCTGCTGAGCCTGCCTGCGGCCTTCGGCCTGATTGGCGCCAGCCCCACACTGATTCATCTGCTGATGCCCGCCCAGAGCGTCGACGGCCCACTGCCGGCGCTGCTGGCCTGGTTCGCCACGCCCCTGGTGTTTGGCGCCTGGAACGCCATGCTCGCCCGCTATGCCTATGCCAGCGGTGACACGCGCCTGCCGCTCAATTGCGAACTGCTGGGCAGCCTGGTCAATGCCGCGTTACTGGTGGTGCTGCCCTATTGTTTCGGCCTGCCGGGGATCGCCTTGGCGGCGTTGGGTGGCGTGGTGGTGACCAACCTGTTGCTGATGCACCGCCAGCAACTGCTCGGCCAACTGGGCTGGCCGTTGCAGTGGGGCTTGAGCGGGGTGCTGTTGGGTGTGGCGGCGCTGGCCCTGCACCCCTTGCACAACGATGGCTGGCAGTTGGGGTTGAGCAGCCTGGCCGGCGCGCTGGTGTTGCTGGGGCTGGGGCTTTGGCTCAAGCCATGGAAGGCCTGAGGCCGGACCCCACCAGAGCGGCGGGATGGGGACCGGTTCAATCCTCCAGTGGCTTGGGGGCTTTGCTGCCGGGTTTGGCGGGTTTGCTGCCCTTGGCCGGAGCCGCTGGCGCGACTGGAACAGGCTCTGGCTCCGCAGGTGCGGCAAGCTCCTTTTCCGCCTGAGGCATCTGGTCGATGGCGCTGAAGAATTCCTTCAGGTCGAGGCTGTCCGGCGGCACGGTTTTCTCGAGTTTCTTCTCGCCGTCCTTGCCGATCAGAATCACCTTGGTACCGCTGCCGACCCCGAGCTTGAGGGCGCGGATCAGCGCGTTGGTTTCAGGCGGTGTGAGCTTTTTACTGTCCTTGGGGTCCTTGGCGAACTTCTCCCCTTCGGCGCCAATGCTGCCGAATTTGACGGTGTAGAACACCATGCTGCGCTCTTCGAAGGACTGCTTGGTGGCAGCCTCTTCCAGTTGTTTCTTCAGCGTTGCCAGTGTCGGGTTTCCAGCATCAAGCTCCACGACCACCAGAGGGCGCGTCTTGCCCAATTCCTGCTTGAGCGGATTATCATCAGCGGCCAACAACGGCCCCGTAAAAGCCATCAAGGTAGCCAGGGTCAGCGACCGGATGAGCATGCGCACCTCCTTTGAATTCCATGCAGGGTTCTTGAGTTTCATGTCTGCGACAGCCAAATTCAAGGATGATTCCTACATCACTTTGAGAAGCGTAGGTCAGGAAGCCCGCTACGCAAGGGCTTGGACAGTGGCCTGGTCATTGTTTCTTCCGGTTACGAGACTTTCCACTGCGGCCAATGCCGGGCAAAAACGGGGGCCACGACAGGGTCAGCGTCTACCCGCTCCAGGCTCTGCGCAAAGCCCGGCGCCAGGTTGCCGAGCACCGCGCGCGCGTCGTCCCAACGCGACACCGCCGCCGCCATGATGCCCAGTGCATTCGGCACGTTGCTCGGGGTCAACAGCTGGCCGGCAAACTGATCGGCAAACACGACCCAGGCCTGATGCAGGTAGCGCCGTGTGCCGCTGACCAGTTGCGCTTGCTGCGCCTCATCGGCATTGCCCAACCAGCGTTGCGGGTAGTCGATGATGCCGATCGCCGAATAACAGTTGGCGGCGATGTAGAGCAAGCCGCGCAGGATCTGCGTACGATCGCCGGCCAGCAACTGGGCCTTGGGATACTCCAGGCCCAGGTGGATCAAGATCGCGGCGCTTTCGGTCAGTACCTGGCCATTTGGAGTAACCAGCGTGGGGATCTGCTTGAGTGGATTGATACGTGCAAGGGCGTCACTGCCCTCGCCGTCCTGCCAGGAACTGGCCTCCACGCGATGCCACGGCACTGCGCAGCGTTGCAGGGCAATTTCGATCATGCAGGAGCCGGATTCGTCGGTGCCATAGAGGGTGTACATGGGCGTTTCCTCCTGAGCTATGGGCAATATGGAGAGTGTCGATTAGCTAGAATAGCCCCATCTGCCCGCCCACCAAGGTGCTGAAATCATCATTCACGAACGGCAGGATTGCGTCGGCCACGGGCTGCAATTGGCGCGTGACGTAGTGGTCGTAGTCGATGGGCGCCTGACGCACTTCCAGCGGTTCCGGGCCGTTGACGCTGATGACGTAGCTGATCCAGCCACCGCGCTGGTACTGGCGCGGGCGGCCCAGGCGGTCGTTGTACTCGTCCGCCAGGCGCGCGGCGCGTACGTGGGGCGGGACGTTGCGTTCGTAGTCGTGCAAGGGCCGGCGCAGGCGTTTGCGGTAGATCAGCAACTCATCGAATTCGCCGCTCAAGGTACGCCGCACGTAGTCGCGTATGTAGTCCTGATGGGGTTGGCGATGGAAGATGCGTTGGTAGAGTTCCTGCTGGAATTGCCGGGCCAGGGGCGACCAGTCGCTGCGCACGGTTTCCAGGCCCTTGTAGACCATGTCTTCACTGCCATCTTCGCGTACGACCAGGCCGGCATAACGCTTTTTGCTGCCCTCCTCGGCGCCACGGATAGTCGGCATCAGGAAGCGGCTGAAGTGAGTTTCGTATTGCAGCTCCAGGGCGCTTTGCAGGCCATATTCGTTGCTCAGGTGCGCCCGCCACCAGTCGTTGACGTGTTGCACCAGCGCCAGGCCGATGCGATTGGCATCCTGCACAGAATGCGCACTGCCCAGCCAGACGAAGGTGGAGTCGGTGTCACCGTAAATCACCTCGTACCCTTGGGCCTCAACCAGCGCGCGGGTCTGGCGCATGATCTGGTGTCCCCGCAGGGTGATCGAGGACGCCAGCCGAGTGTCGAAGAACCGACAGCCGCTGGAGCCGAGCACACCGTAAAAGGCGTTCATGATGATCTTCAGTGCCTGGGAGAGCGGCGCATTGCGCTCGCGCTTGGCCTCTTCGCGGCCTTCGGACACGCGGGTGACGATGGACGGCAGGCAATGCCGGGTACGGGAGAAGCGCGCCCCGCGAAAGCCTTCCACCGAGTCGCTGTCGTCGGGATGCTTGAGGCCTTCGATCAAGCCCACCGGGTCGATGAGGAAACTGCGGATGATCGACGGGTAAAGGCTTTTGTAGTCCAGCACCAGCACCGACTCATAAAGGCCCGGGCGTGAGTCCATGACAAACCCGCCGGGGCTGGCTTGGGGCGGTTTGTCGCCCAGGTTCGGCGCAACAAACCCCTGGCGGTGCATCAACGGCATGTACAGGTGGGTGAAGGCGGCCACGGAACCGCCGTTACGGTCGGCCGGCAAGCCGGTGACGCTGGCGCGTTCGAGCAGGAACTTGAGCAGCTCGGTCTTCTCGAAAATCCGCGTGACCAGTTCGCAGTCCTTGAGGTTGTAGCGCGCCAGGGCGGGCTTGTCCTCAGCGAACATGCGGTTGATTTCATCCATGCGCTGGTACGGCGTGGAGATGTCCTTGCCTTCGCCGAGCAGGGTTTGCGCGACGTTTTCCAGGCTGAAGGATTCAAAACTCCAAGTCGCCGAACGCAGGGCTTCAATACCGTCGATGATCAACCGCCCCGCCGCCGCAGCGAAGTAGTGATTGCGGCTGCCGTGCTCACGCCAGGCCATGGCTTCACCACCACGTCCCAGCAACAGCGGCACGTTCAGGCGTTGGGCGTGTTCGTGGAGGACGCGCAGGTCGAACTGCACCACGTTCCAGCCGATGATCGCGTCGGGGTCAAATGTGGCCAGCCATTGGTTGAGGCGTTCGAGCAGTTGCGCGCGGGTGTCGCAATAGTCGAGCTTGAAATCCACCGCGTCGGTTTTGTTCGGCGGGCCGAGCATGTAGACCTGGCGCTCGCCGCAGCCTTCAAGGGCGATGGAGTAGAGATCGCCCTGGGCGGTGGTCTCGATGTCCAGGGACACCAGCTTCAAGGGCGGACGGTAGTCAGCGGCGGGCTTCATCTGCGCTTCGAGCAAGGTGCCGCTCGCATCCGGAGTGCCGCCGAACCACACCGGAGCGGTGATAAAACGCTCCATCATGTAGCGCTCGGGCGGGCGCACATCACCTTCGTAGACATCGACCCCGGCAGCGCGCAGGCGCTTTTCGATGTCCATCAACTGGCGGTGCTGGCGGGCATACAGGCCCAGGACCGGGCGGTGATGAAAGTCGCACAGCTGCAACGGGCGCAACTCAAGATCACGCTCGCCCTTGAGCAACCAATCGAGCGGCTTGCGGTAAGCCTCAGGGATGAACACCACCGAGGTTTGCACGGGTAGGCGAATGCACCGTGGCCCTTGGTCGGTGGCCAGCCAGAAGCTGACCTCCGTGCCCGCCGGGGTATCACGCCAATGCCGGGTCAGGACAAAACCCTGCTGTAAATCCACCGTACCGCACCTCAAGAATCGCATTCAGGGCGTGATTCTACTCGGCATCCGGTCCAAGGCGGCGGGTAAACGCATACCTAGCGCGCAATATCATAAAAAGGATGTCATCGTTTTTTAGGATAAGAATGCGCTGGCAATATCAAATGGCTATATAGGAAGATAGCGAGATTCAAGAAAAGGATTTCGCGCATGTCGTTCGTCCCCCGCCGTCTGGCCCTGACCATTTCGTTGATTGTTTCCGGCGCCTCGCTTTCTCCTGCCAGCCTTGCTCAAGCATTCATCGATACCCCAACCAATACCCCGCTCACCGTGGGCAGTGGCTATTTTTACAACCCCAGTTTGTGGGTGACCAAGACCGGCAGCATCACCACCCATACGACCGCCGTCAGCGTTCGCCAAAACCTGCCTGATTGGCAGCGCAATGTCTTCATTCAAAATGACGGCTCGATTACTGCCGATAGATTAGACGGGATCAGCCTGGGCGCTGCGACCGATGTGCGTATCGAAAATACCGGGGTAATCTCCGGCGCCCAGCATGCAATCTCAGGCGAACAACTCAATTTGCTGAGCAACGATGGCACGCTTGCCGGACGTGACGGCGCAGGGGTTTCGATAACGGGTGATGCCACGGTTTACAACGACGGCACGATCACTGGCGCACGAGAAGGACGCCTGGAGAATATCGACGGCGATGGCCTACGCATAGGAGGCATTGCCCACATCGAAAACTCTGGCGTTATCCGGGCATTGGGCGCCAGTGGAGCGGACAAAAATGGACGAGCCAACACCAGCGATGGAGTATCGATTGGCGGTGGCTACCTGTTCAACGGCGGCCGGTTTGATCCTTCCACAGGCATTCCACGTACCGGCTCAATCACAGGTACCGACAATGGCCTCTTAGTCAGTGATGGCCATGATGGGGCGGCAACCGGCGCAACGGAGCTGAGAAATTTCGTCGACCTGCGTGGGCTTGATGGCTATGGCGCGCGTTTTATCGGTAATTTCGACGACCGGGTATTCAACGGTGCCCTGATCAGCGGGGGTAATGGTGTAGCCCTGGACATGGGGGGCGGCAACGACACCTTGACGCTGTACCCCGGCGCCCGTTTTGAGGGGTTAGTTGACGGCGGCGCAGGGCATAACACCATGATTCTGGAGGGCTACCAATATTATCCTTCAGATACGCGTGAACCCGACGGGACGGTCGAGACGACGCGCAATTTTGACGTACTACAAGTGCGTCGCGGCTACTGGGTACTCAATGGTCGCGGCGATTTCAGCGAAGGCGCACGCCTCTCTGCCAATGGTCACTTAAACAACCAGGGCAACATCGCCGGTGACGTGATCGTCGACCAAGGCGCGACTTACCGGGGCCGAGGCTCAGTCAACAATCTTACCGTCAGCGGGAGATTGATCACGGATACCGTTGTCGGCGCTCCTCAGGTCAACGGCAACCTGATCATGAAGCCAGGCTCTGCATTCGAGTTCGCTACTTATCCCGACGGCAGTGCTGCGACAACCCATGTGGTCGGCAATGCCAGCCTCAACGGTGCCTATTTGTGGCCGCAGCCGGGTTACTCGATGGACTATCCCTGGCACAGCACGTACACGGTCCTGCAAGCAGGCAGCATCACGGGGACCTTTGATGACTCCAACCTGCGCAGCTACTACGCCTTCCTGACGCCAACACTCAGCTACGACAATAACCGGGTGAACCTGAGCTACACACGCAACGATGTCGAGTTCATCGATTACGCCCGTACCCGTAACGCCGCCCGCGCAGTCAACAGCATCGAGTCCATCACGTGGCGCCACTGGAGCAACTGGGATGGCAGTTTCCCCCCGCCCTCCATGATGCGAAACCCCAACCCGCTCTACGACGCGCTGCTGGCCACCTCGGAGACCACGGCCAGCGCCGCGCTTGAGGCCCTGGCAGGCAGCAGCAACGCCAACCTCGCCAGTGCCACACTGGCGGCCAGCAGCCAAGTGGGCACGTCCATGCTGTCGGCCATGCGCCAGATGAGCAGCAGTTCAAGCTTGCTCGTCGGGCTTGAGTCGGCGCAAACACCTGAGCTTGCCGTAACTGGCATCCCCAGCAGTGCGCGCAACTTGAATGATCCAAACGCACAAGGCCGTGTGTGGCTGCAAGGTCTCGGCAGCTACGGCAAGCTTGAGGGCCAGCACGGCAACGAGTCTTCACAGCAGCGTACACAAGGCAGCCTGCTGGGTATTGACTGGTCCTTATCGCCTCTCTGGCGCCTGGGTGTACTGGGCGGCTATTCGAAGACCGATATGGACAGCCACAACGTCGATAATTCATTACGCAGCTGGCACGCGGGGGCATATGCCGTACGCCAGGATGGCCCATTGGCGTTGCGCCTGGGGGCTGCGTACAGCCAACACAGGGGTAACAACAAGCGCACCGTAGAGTTCGCAGGTTTCAGCGAGCGACCCAAGGGTGATTACGACGCCGATAGCCAGCAAGCCTTTGCCGAACTGGGTTACATGCTGGGTAACGGCCGATTGAATATCGAACCCTTCGCCAACCTCGGCTATCAGCGCTATCACCGCGACAACTACCGCGAGAAAGGCGGCGATGCTTCACTCAAGGTGGATGCACAAACCCAGGACAATGTCAGCAGTACCTTCGGTGTGCGCCTGGCTCACCTGAGCCAACTGGACAATGGCATCAGCCTGACCCCGCAAGCCAGCTTCGGCTGGCGGCATCTGTATGGCAATGTCGACAGCAAGACTCGGCAGGCTTTTTTGATTGGCGGCGACGCCTTCGATATTGAAGGCAGCGCACTGGACCGCGACAGCTTGATGGTTGAAGTGGGATTGGCGGTGGGATTGTCTGCCCAGCAGAACCTGAGTATCGGCTACAACGGTGAGTTGGGCAGTAATAGCCGCAATCATGCGGTGGTTGGACAGTGGCAGATGAGTTTCTAAAGCAATCAAATGCACGCTGGCGTGAAGACGGGCATCAGCCATGATGCCCGTTCGGGTCAGGCTAGGCTCAGGTAGTTTTCGATATTGCCCATTTGCTCGTCCCAGCCACGGGAGTTCATCTTGAAAGCTTTCTGACGGCGCGCTTCGGGGACTTGGTCAAAACCGGATTCGACGACCCGCAAGAGGATGCCAGGAGCGCGATCTTCAATCGTGAACTCCACCAGCGTCGGTGTCTCCTTGTCGTAGTCGATGCCCTCTTCCACTGCGAAAGGATGCCACCAGAAAGAAAACAGCGTTTGGGGCAGGATGCGTTCGATCCTGGCCTTCCACACGACATGTTCGTAACCTTTGTAGGTAATGGGTGCTTCGATGGTTTCTCCGGCCACAAAGGTTTTACCTTCAAGTGCGATACCGAACCACTGACCAAATTGATCGGCCTGCGTGAGTGCCTCCCAGACCTGTTTACGTGATGCGTTGAGCAGGACTTCGCGTTCGATGCGATCTAATACGTGCATAAGTCACCTCCTTCATTGAACAGTAGGCGACATCAACCAATGCGCAACCTTGCGTTGTGCGCGATGATGATGACCCCCTCCTTGCCTGGCCATAGGTTATGACTGACCCACTGAATGGAAGTTGCTTGTGCAAAGGCGTGCGCTACCAAGTGGACAGCCTGGACATGCCCATCAGCCACTGCCACTGCGAAAGCTGCCGCAAGGCACACGCGGCCGCGTTTGTTGCCACGGCCGGGGTGATGCGTGAGCATTTTCGCTGGACGCAGGGTGAGGAACTGCTGTCGTCCTTTGAATCTTCGCCGGGCAAATTCAGACATTTCTGCTCGCGCTGCGGCTCACATCTGATCGCTGAACGTGGGCATCAGCCCCACGTGATTGTGCGGGTGGCGACGCTGGATGAGGATCCGGGCGTCAGGCCCACCTCGCATATCTGGACGGCCCATGAAGTGCCCTGGCTTGCCTATGACGGCGTAGCGCGCTGGGACGAGTGGAGGGTTTGAGTCAAACCCGTGGATCACCCGGTGCCTTGGCCGGCGCCGCATATTGCGGCTTGAGGTGGCCTTCCTGGTCGAGCAGCCAGGCATCCATGATCTGTCGCACCACAGGCCCGGCTACACGGCCGCCAGCCTCACCGTTTTCGATCATGACTGAAATCACGATTTTCGGATGTTCGGCCGGGGCAAAGCCGACGAACAAAGCGTTATCGCGATGCCGCTCCAAGGTCTTGTTGCGGTTGTAGCGCTCACCCTGTTTGATCGCCACCACCTGGGCGGTACCACTCTTGCCGGCGATACGGTATTGGGCGCCTTGCGCTGCCGCTCGGGCGATACCGCGGGGATCGTGCATCACCAATTGCATGCCGTGGTTGACCTGCTCCCAGTCACGTGGGTCTTTGAGCACAACGTTGGGCATCGGGTGTTCATCTACCGGAGCCACACCGTTGATGGTCTTGGCCAGGTGCGGCCGGTTCCATACACCTTTGTTGGCGATCAATGCTGTGGCCTGGGCCAATTGCAGCGGTGTCACTTGCATATAACCTTGGCCAATGCCGAGGATCACGGTTTCGCCGGGGAACCACGGCTGGCGACGGGTCGCACGCTTCCAGGCTTGGGATGGCATCAGGCCGGCAGATTCTTCGAACATATCCAGGGACACTTTCTGGCCCAGGCCGAATTCGGCCAGATAGTCGTGCAGGCGGTCGATCCCGAGCTTATGGGCCAGGTCGTAGAAGTAAGTGTCGTTGGAACGCATGATGGCCGCGTCCATGTCCACCCAGCCGTCACCGCTGTGGTTCCAGTTGCGGTATTTGTGGTCAAAGTCTGGCAACTGATAATAACCTGGGTCGAAGACTCGGGTTTGTGGGGTAACAACCCCACTGTCGAGACCGGCGATGGCCACTTCCGGCTTGATGGTTGAGCCTGGCGCATAGAGACCGCGTAGCACGCGGTTGAACAGCGGCCGGTCAATGGAGTCGTGCAGCGCGGCGTACTCCTTGAAGCTGATGCCGGTGACGAACAGGTTCGGATCGAAACTCGGTTTGCTGACCATCGCCAGTACTTCACCGGTTTGCGGGTCCAGGGCGACTACCGAACCACGACGGTCGCCCAAGGCCTCTTCGGCGGCTTCCTGTAGCTTGACGTCGAGGCTCAGTACGATGTTTTTGCCAGGGATCGGATCGGTGTGCTTGAGCACGCGCAGCACACGACCCTGTGCGTTGGTCTCCACCTCTTCATAACCGACATGGCCATGCAGTTCTGACTCGTAAAAGCGCTCGATTCCGGTTTTGCCGATGGATTGGGTACCGCGGTACTCCACCGAATCAAGGGTCTTGGACTCTTTTTCGTTGATGCGACCGACGTAGCCGATAGAGTGGGCAAAGTGCGCGCCCAGAGGGTAATGGCGAACAAATTGTGGCTCGACGTCCACCCCAGGTAGGCGGAACTCGTTGACGGCCAAAACGGCGATCTGCTCTTCGGTCAACTCGTAGAACAACGTGACGGGAACAAACGGGTGACGGGCCTGCTTGAGCGCCTTATCAAACACCGCCCGGTCTTCGGCAGGCAGGTGCAACAGATTGACGATTTCGTCCAGTTCACCCTTGAGGTCGGCTGTGCGCTCACGGGTGATGGTCAGGTTGTAACTCGGCCGGTTGTCGGCCAGGACTACGCCATTGCGGTCATAGATCAAGCCCCGAGTCGGTGTGATGGGCAAGACGTGGACCCGGTTGTTTTCGGAAATTGTGGAGTGGTAGTCGTACTGCACCACCTGCAGGAAATACATGCGCCCTACCAGCGCGCACGTGATCCCAATCACCAACAACGCGCAGGCGAGCAAGCGCTTGTTGACCAGGCGGTTTTCTTTCTCGTGATCTTTGATAGGTATCGGTTCAGGCATTTCTACAGCATCTCGTTGGAAAAGGTCGACGCCGCATCCTGCGGATAAAGATCAATCCTTGTGAAAATGTGCTGCACCATAGCAAAAATGCAGAAACACTTTGTATCGAATTCCCTCAACGGCAGCTTATTTAATGTTGCCAGAAGCGCTGGAATTTTCGAGCGCCCAAAACAAAACCCCAACTGCTTTCGCAATTGGGGTTTCGGAATTTAATCTTGACGATGACCTACTCTCACATGGGGAAACCCCACACTACCATCGGCGATGCATCGTTTCACTGCTGAGTTCGGGATGGGATCAGGTGGTTCCAATGCTCTATGGTCGTCAAGAAATTCGGGTACTGAGTCGTGACCAGCTGGTCTCGCTTCAGCAAATTGGGTATGTGACAGCTTTCGGTGTTTTGTGAGCGTCGAACTTTCGGTTCATCTTCGTCTTCACACACCGCAATCTGATGCTCGTTAGAGTAGTCAAATTGCTTGGGTGTTATATGGTCAAGCCTCACGGGCAATTAGTATTGGTTAGCTCAACGCCTCACAGCGCTTACACACCCAACCTATCAACGTCGTAGTCTTCGACGGCCCTTCAGGGAACTCAAGGTTCCAGTGAGATCTCATCTTGAGGCTAGTTTCCCGCTTAGATGCTTTCAGCGGTTATCTATTCCGAACATAGCTACCCGGCAATGCCACTGGCGTGACAACCGGAACACCAGAGGTTCGTCCACTCCGGTCCTCTCGTACTAGGAGCAGCCCCTCTCAAATCTCAAACGTCCACGGCAGATAGGGACCGAACTGTCTCACGACGTTCTAAACCCAGCTCGCGTACCACTTTAAATGGCGAACAGCCATACCCTTGGGACCGGCTTCAGCCCCAGGATGTGATGAGCCGACATCGAGGTGCCAAACACCGCCGTCGATATGAACTCTTGGGCGGTATCAGCCTGTTATCCCCGGAGTACCTTTTATCCGTTGAGCGATGGCCCTTCCATACAGAACCACCGGATCACTAAGACCTACTTTCGTACCTGCTCGACGTGTCTGTCTCGCAGTCAAGCGCGCTTTTGCCTTTATACTCTACGACCGATTTCCGACCGGTCTGAGCGCACCTTCGTACTCCTCCGTTACTCTTTAGGAGGAGACCGCCCCAGTCAAACTACCCACCATACACTGTCCTCGATCCGGATAACGGACCTGAGTTAGAACCTCAAAGTTGCCAGGGTGGTATTTCAAGGATGGCTCCACGCAGACTGGCGTCCACGCTTCAAAGCCTCCCACCTATCCTACACAAGCAAATTCAAAGTCCAGTGCAAAGCTATAGTAAAGGTTCACGGGGTCTTTCCGTCTAGCCGCGGATACACTGCATCTTCACAGCGATTTCAATTTCACTGAGTTTCGGGTGGAGACAGCGCCGCCATCGTTACGCCATTCGTGCAGGTCGGAACTTACCCGACAAGGAATTTCGCTACCTTAGGACCGTTATAGTTACGGCCGCCGTTTACCGGGGCTTCGATCAAGAGCTTCGCGTTAGCTAACCCCATCAATTAACCTTCCGGCACCGGGCAGGCGTCACACCCTATACGTCCACTTTCGTGTTTGCAGAGTGCTGTGTTTTTAATAAACAGTCGCAGCGGCCTGGTATCTTCGACCGGCATGAGCTTACGGAGCAAGTCCTTCACCCTCACCGGCGCACCTTCTCCCGAAGTTACGGTGCCATTTTGCCTAGTTCCTTCACCCGAGTTCTCTCAAGCGCCTTGGTATTCTCTACCCAACCACCTGTGTCGGTTTGGGGTACGGTTCCTGGTTACCTGAAGCTTAGAAGCTTTTCTTGGAAGCATGGCATCAACCACTTCGTTATCTAAAAGATAACTCGTCATCAGCTCTCGGCCTTAGAATCCCGGATTTACCTAAGATTCCAGCCTACCACCTTAAACTTGGACAACCAACGCCAAGCTGGCCTAGCCTTCTCCGTCCCTCCATCGCAATAACCAGAAGTACAGGAATATTAACCTGTTTTCCATCGACTACGCTTTTCAGCCTCGCCTTAGGGACCGACTAACCCTGCGTCGATTAACGTTGCGCAGGAAACCTTGGTCTTTCGGCGTGGGTGTTTTTCACACCCATTATCGTTACTCATGTCAGCATTCGCACTTCTGATACCTCCAGCAAGCTTCTCAACTCACCTTCACAGGCTTACAGAACGCTCCTCTACCGCATCACTTACGTGATACCCGTAGCTTCGGTGTATGGTTTGAGCCCCGTTACATCTTCCGCGCAGGCCGACTCGACTAGTGAGCTATTACGCTTTCTTTAAAGGGTGGCTGCTTCTAAGCCAACCTCCTAGCTGTCTAAGCCTTCCCACATCGTTTCCCACTTAACCATAACTTTGGGACCTTAGCTGACGGTCTGGGTTGTTTCCCTTTTCACGACGGACGTTAGCACCCGCCGTGTGTCTCCCATGCTCGGCACTTGTAGGTATTCGGAGTTTGCATCGGTTTGGTAAGTCGGGATGACCCCCTAGCCGAAACAGTGCTCTACCCCCTACAGTGATACATGAGGCGCTACCTAAATAGCTTTCGAGGAGAACCAGCTATCTCCGAGCTTGATTAGCCTTTCACTCCGATCCACAGGTCATCCGCTAACTTTTCAACGGTAGTCGGTTCGGTCCTCCAGTTAGTGTTACCCAACCTTCAACCTGCCCATGGATAGATCGCCCGGTTTCGGGTCTATTCCCAGCGACTAGACGCCCTATTAAGACTCGCTTTCGCTACGCCTCCCCTATTCGGTTAAGCTCGCCACTGAAAATAAGTCGCTGACCCATTATACAAAAGGTACGCAGTCACCCAACAAAGTGGGCTCCCACTGCTTGTACGCATACGGTTTCAGGATCTATTTCACTCCCCTCTCCGGGGTTCTTTTCGCCTTTCCCTCACGGTACTAGTTCACTATCGGTCAGTCAGTAGTATTTAGCCTTGGAGGATGGTCCCCCCATATTCAGACAAAGTTTCTCGTGCTCCGTCCTACTCGATTTCATGACTAAGAGATTTTCGCGTACAGGGCTATCACCCACTATGGCCGCACTTTCCAGAGCGTTCCGCTAATCTCAAAGCCACTTAAGGGCTAGTCCCCGTTCGCTCGCCACTACTAAGGGAATCTCGGTTGATTTCTTTTCCTCAGGGTACTTAGATGTTTCAGTTCCCCTGGTTCGCCTCTTGCACCTATGTATTCAGTACAAGATAACCATCTTATGATGGCTGGGTTCCCCCATTCAGACATCTCCGGATCAAAGTCTGTTTGCCGACTCCCCGAAGCTTTTCGCAGGCTACCACGTCTTTCATCGCCTCTGACTGCCAAGGCATCCACCGTATGCGCTTCTTCACTTGACCATATAACCCCAAGCAATCTGGTTATACTGTGAAGACGACATTCGCCGAAAATTCGAATTTCTCAGTTAAGAGAACTCACAAATTTTACCTTAGCCTGATCCGTTACCAGTGAAAGTAACGTTCAGTCTATCTTTCTATCACATACCCAAATTTTTAAAGAACGAACTAGTCAAAGACTAGAAATCAACATTCACCATCACCACGATGGAATGCTCATTTCTAAGCTTTATACAAACAGAAGCAGTAGTGGTGGAGCCAAACGGGATCGAACCGTTGACCTCCTGCGTGCAAGGCAGGCGCTCTCCCAGCTGAGCTATGGCCCCGTATTTCTACAGGCGTTTCCCACACAAAATTGGTGGGTCTGGGCAGATTCGAACTGCCGACCTCACCCTTATCAGGGGTGCGCTCTAACCAACTGAGCTACAGACCCAATTTCGGGCTGCTTCTTTCGTCTTCTTCAATGAATCAAGCAATTCGTGTGGGAACTTATGGAGCAGCTGATGTCGTCGATTAAGGAGGTGATCCAGCCGCAGGTTCCCCTACGGCTACCTTGTTACGACTTCACCCCAGTCATGAATCACACCGTGGTAACCGTCCTCCCGAAGGTTAGACTAGCTACTTCTGGTGCAACCCACTCCCATGGTGTGACGGGCGGTGTGTACAAGGCCCGGGAACGTATTCACCGCGACATTCTGATTCGCGATTACTAGCGATTCCGACTTCACGCAGTCGAGTTGCAGACTGCGATCCGGACTACGATCGGTTTTATGGGATTAGCTCCACCTCGCGGCTTGGCAACCCTCTGTACCGACCATTGTAGCACGTGTGTAGCCCAGGCCGTAAGGGCCATGATGACTTGACGTCATCCCCACCTTCCTCCGGTTTGTCACCGGCAGTCTCCTTAGAGTGCCCACCATGACGTGCTGGTAACTAAGGACAAGGGTTGCGCTCGTTACGGGACTTAACCCAACATCTCACGACACGAGCTGACGACAGCCATGCAGCACCTGTCTCAATGTTCCCGAAGGCACCAATCTATCTCTAGAAAGTTCATTGGATGTCAAGGCCTGGTAAGGTTCTTCGCGTTGCTTCGAATTAAACCACATGCTCCACCGCTTGTGCGGGCCCCCGTCAATTCATTTGAGTTTTAACCTTGCGGCCGTACTCCCCAGGCGGTCAACTTAATGCGTTAGCTGCGCCACTAAAAGCTCAAGGCTTCCAACGGCTAGTTGACATCGTTTACGGCGTGGACTACCAGGGTATCTAATCCTGTTTGCTCCCCACGCTTTCGCACCTCAGTGTCAGTATTAGTCCAGGTGGTCGCCTTCGCCACTGGTGTTCCTTCCTATATCTACGCATTTCACCGCTACACAGGAAATTCCACCACCCTCTACCATACTCTAGTCAGTCAGTTTTGAATGCAGTTCCCAGGTTGAGCCCGGGGATTTCACATCCAACTTAACAAACCACCTACGCGCGCTTTACGCCCAGTAATTCCGATTAACGCTTGCACCCTCTGTATTACCGCGGCTGCTGGCACAGAGTTAGCCGGTGCTTATTCTGTCGGTAACGTCAAAATTGCAGAGTATTAATCTACAACCCTTCCTCCCAACTTAAAGTGCTTTACAATCCGAAGACCTTCTTCACACACGCGGCATGGCTGGATCAGGCTTTCGCCCATTGTCCAATATTCCCCACTGCTGCCTCCCGTAGGAGTCTGGACCGTGTCTCAGTTCCAGTGTGACTGATCATCCTCTCAGACCAGTTACGGATCGTCGCCTTGGTGAGCCATTACCTCACCAACTAGCTAATCCGACCTAGGCTCATCTGATAGCGCAAGGCCCGAAGGTCCCCTGCTTTCTCCCGTAGGACGTATGCGGTATTAGCGTCCGTTTCCGAACGTTATCCCCCACTACCAGGCAGATTCCTAGGCATTACTCACCCGTCCGCCGCTCTCAAGAGAAGCAAGCTTCTCTCTACCGCTCGACTTGCATGTGTTAGGCCTGCCGCCAGCGTTCAATCTGAGCCATGATCAAACTCTTCAGTTCAAACATCTTTGGGTTTTTAAGAAACCCTAAACTTGGCTCAGCAATCGTTGGTTACATCTTTGATTTCTCGCGGAGTAACTTGTGATGCTGATAATCTTGTTGACTATCAGTCTGACTCCACAAGCACCCACACGAATTGCTTGATTCAGTTGTTAAAGAGCGGTTGGTTAAGATCTTTCGTCTTAACCGAGGCGCGCATTCTACAGCAGCCTCATTTGCTGTCAAGTGGTTATTTTCAGAAGTTTTCGAAGAATTCTTCAACAACTTCAACCACTTGCGCTTGCGATCTCTCGTAAGCGGGAGGCGAATTCTACAGCGTTACACGCTGCTGTCAACACCTCTTTTTCAACTTCCTTTTGGCTTCGATGAACTGAAGCAACTTGCTGTCGATAACTGCGTAACTCATTGTTTACCAAGGAGTTTTCCGTTTCGACTGCGCCGGAAGTGGGGCGAATTATAGGCTTCCAGAATCTGCCGTCAACCCCATTATTCGGTTTTTCTATCAAAAACCTCAAAAAACCGATGCTTCCACTATATAGATAGCTACGAGTCAGTTTTTGCGCAATATATTGCTCATTCGCTAACAGTTAAGCATCATAGCGCCACGTATTTATCGACCATGACTTCGGAAGAACTCCCGCAATGACCCCCCCTCCTCGCAGCCTGGCATCCGCATTGTTTCCGATCGGCCTGCTATTAATCGCCATGGCGTCCATCCAATCCGGTGCGTCATTGGCCAAAAGCATGTTCCCTATTGTTGGCGCACAAGGCACCACCGCTCTGCGTTTGATTTTCGCCAGTGTGATCATGCTGGTGCTATTACGCCCATGGCGCGCCACGCTGACGGCCAAGTCCCTGCGCACGGTGATCATTTACGGGATGGCGCTGGGCGGCATGAACTTCCTCTTCTATATGTCCCTTCGCACCGTACCGCTGGGGATCGCAGTAGCACTCGAATTCACAGGCCCGCTTGCCGTCGCTATCTATGCCTCACGCCGGGCTGTCGACTTCCTGTGGATTGCCCTGGCGATCATCGGCCTACTGCTGTTGATTCCAATGGGCGAGGCCAGTAGCGGTATCGACTGGGTCGGCGCGGCTTACGCGCTGGGCGCAGGCGGATGCTGGGCCCTCTATATCTTGTTTGGCCAAAAGGCTGGGAACGACAATGGTGTTCAGACCGCCGCACTCGGCGTGATGATTGCCGCCCTGTTCGTCGCACCGATCGGCATCGTGCATGCTGGCGCCGCGCTGCTGACGCCCGCCCTGATCCCTATCGCCATCGGCGTCGCGATTCTGTCCACGGCCTTGCCGTACACGTTGGAGATGGTTGCACTCACGCGCCTTCCCGCCCGTACGTTCGGCACGTTGATGAGTATCGAACCGGCGTTCGGCGCCCTATCCGGCCTGTTCTTTCTGCATGAGCATTTATCTCTGGCCCAATGGCTGGCCATCACCTGCATTATCCTCGCGTCCGTAGGCGCTACGTTGACGATGCGCAACGAATCCAAACCGCTAGTACCCGCCGACTGATCATCTTTAAAGTCCGCTCTGGTATTTGCCGCTCATTTAGGCCATGTTTAGGCCGTAACCGAATGTCATTCATGGAGAATTTCGACACGGACAGCATGAACGCTTCGCTCGAGAGCGAGTAAAGCGGCTCTGTTCTTTTGCAGGGCGGCTATTAAGGATGGGAATGAAACGAATTTTGATACTGTTGCTGGTTGTGGGCATCGCTGGCTGTGCTGCAACCACAAAAACAGAAGTGAAACGGGGTAAGAAAGGGCTGCATATCAACTGTTCGGGCCTGTCCTCCTCCTGGGACCAGTGCTACACCAGTGCTGCCAACTCATGCGGCGCCAAGGGCTACCGGGTGATCGCCAAATCCGGCGATAACTCCGAGGAGCCTGGGGACTATCCCTTCGGTCTCAACCCTGCCGGCTATACCAGCCGCAGCATGATCGTCATCTGCAAATAGTTGCCCGAGCAGTCTGTCCTGACTGCTCATCTTAAATCCCGGCCATTTGCGGCATGAAGGCTAAACTCCTGCTCGACCATCGAGCCAATGGAGTTCCCATGCCGCACAACAAGAAAATCGTATTAGTCGTGGGTGCCGGTGACGCAACCGGCGGCGCCATAGCCAAACGCTTTGCCCGCGAAGGTTACATCGCCTGCGTCACCCGTCGCAGCGCCGACAAACTGCAGCCCCTGGTAGACAGCATTCAATCAGCCGGCGGTGAAGCCCATGGCTTTGCCTGTGATGCGCGTAAAGAAGAAGACGTGATCGCACTGGTCGAGCAAATCGAAACCGAGCTGGGGCCTATTGAAGCGTTCGTCTTCAACATCGGCGCCAATGTACCTTGCAGCATTCTGGAAGAAACCGCGCGCAAGTACTTCAAGATCTGGGAGATGGCGTGCTTTTCTGGCTTCTTGAACGCACGGGAAGTCGCCAAGCGCATGGTCACGCGTAACCGCGGCACTATCCTGTTCACCGGCGCCACCGCCGGCTTACGTGGAAGCGCCGGGTTTGCCGCCTTCGCCGGCGCCAAACACGGAATACGCGCCCTGGCACAAAGCATGGCGCGGGAGCTGGGCCCGATGAACATCCATGTCGCCCATGTGGTGGTCGACGGTGCCATCGATACCGACTTCATTCGCGAGAATTTCCCGCAAAAATACGCCCTCAAGGATCAGGACGCCCTCCTCAACCCGGACCATATTGCCGACAACTACTGGTTCCTGCACACCCAGCCACGGGACGCCTGGACGTTCGAACTGGACCTGCGCCCCTGGAACGAAACCTGGTGACTCCCTCTATAACAATAAGCAGTGAGTACAGACCATGAGTAAAACCCTGGAGTTCTTCTTTGATCTCGGCAGCCCCGCCACTTACCTGGCCTATACCCAGTTGCCAGCGCTGTGCGCCCAAACCGGCGCACAGGTGGTGTATCAACCGATGCTGTTGGGTGGTGTATTCAAGGCCACGGGCAATGCCTCACCGATCACGGTGCCTGCCAAGGGGCGATACATGCTCGATGACCTGGCGCGTTACGCCAAACGCTACAACGTGCCGCTCAGGTTCAACCCACACTTTCCCATCAATACCTTGTTGCTGATGCGCGCTGTCACCGGCATTCAAATCCACCAGCCTGAGCGCTTCCTCGACTTCATCGACTGTCTGTTCCGAGCACTCTGGGTGGAAGGCCATCACCTGGGCGACCCAGAGGTCGTGGCCACTGTGCTCACCGAACAGGGGTTCGATCCCGAGCAGGTACTGGCCCTGTCAAACGATGCAGCCGTCAAGGACGCTCTCAAGGACAAAACCGAACAAGCCATTAAGCGCGGCGTGTTCGGCGCTCCCAGTTTCTTTGTAGGAAACCAGCTGTTCTTCGGCCAGGACCGTCTGGACTTTGTGCGTGAAGCCCTCAGCTAGATGTCGATTGCAGCCGGCAATGCCCCGGCTGCAACCGATCAAATCGCCGCAGTGCGCACCTGCAACCATTCAAGCGCTGCACCATCGAGCAGCGGGCTCAAACGCTCACGCACCTGGGCGTGATACGCGTTGAACCATTCACGCTCATCCGCCGTCAGCAACGACGGCTCCAGGCACCGGGTATCAATCGGGCACAGGGTCAGGGTTTCGAACTTGAGGAATTCGCCAAACTCGGTCTTGCCCGCTTCACGGTTCAACACCAGGTTCTCAATGCGCACGCCCCAACGGCCAGGGCGATAAGTACCCGGCTCAATTGACGTAATCATCCCTGGCTGCATCGCCGTTTGTGGCGCCGCAGCGGCTTGATAGGCAATCACCTGCGGGCCCTCATGCACGTTGAGGAAATAACCTACGCCGTGGCCTGTACCGTGACCGTAGTCCACGCCTTCTGCCCAGATCGGTGCCCGGGCAATGGCATCCAGCAACGGTGAAAGAATGCCTTTGGGGAACTGCGCACGGGACAGGGCAATCACGCCCTTGAGTACCCGCGTGCAATCGCGCTTCTGTTCTTCACTCGGTGTACCGATGGGCACCATCCGCGTGATGTCCGTGGTTCCGCCCAGGTACTGGCCGCCCGAGTCGATCAACAACAAGCCATCACCTTCGATCAGCGCATGCTCTTCTTCGGTGGCGTGGTAATGCGGCATCGCGCCGTTGGCATTGAAGGCGGCAATGGTGTTGAAGCTCAGCGATACATAGCCTGGGCGGCGGGTACGCGCAGCGGTCAGGTGTTCGTCAATCGTCAGTTCGGTAATGCGCTCGCGGCCCAGGGCACTGTCGAGCCAGGCAAAGAATTCGCACAGCGCCGCACCATCCTGTTCCATGGCTTGGCGGATATGTTCCGCGTCTGCCAGGCTCTTGCGGGATTTGGCCAGTGTGGTGGGGTTGAGGCTTTCAACCAGCTTGACGCTCGCGTCGAGGTTTTCCAGCAAGCCGGCAGTGACGCGGGCGGGGTCTACTTGCAAGCTTGCGCCCGCCGGTACCGCTCGCAGCGCTTGCGCCACCTCGCTGTAATCACGCAGGGTCACGCCATCCTGCTCAAGCACCGCCCGCAGTTGCGCATTGACCTTGCCCAACGCCACAAACAAAGTCGCCTGCTGTTGATTGATCAAGGCAAAGGACACAAACACCGGATTGAACGACACATCAGCGCCGCGCAGGTTGAATAGCCAGGCGATGTCATCCAGCGTCGCGATAAAATGCCAGTCGGCGCCCTTGTCTTTCAAACTGGCGCGCAAAGCGGCCAGTTTCTCGCCACGACTGACCGTGGCCTGGGGCGGCAGATGCTGATAGATCGGCTGGTTCGGCAATGCCGGGCGGTCTTGCCAGACTTCATTGAGCACATCGATATCGGTACGCAGACGCGCGCCGCGCTCGGCCAACTTGCCACCCAGGGTACGTGCCGAGGCCACGGCCATGACCGCACCGTCCACCGCCACCACGCCACCCTCAGGGGTTTGCTCGGCCAGCCACTCCAGCGGCCCAGGCTGACCCGGTTGCAGCTTCACCAACTCGATACCGCTGCCCTTGAGTTCCTTGGTCGCCTGTTCCCAGTAACGGCTGTCCGCCCAGACCCCGGCAAACTCCGCCGTGACGATCAGGGTGCCCACCGAACCATGAAAGCCGGACAACCACTGACGCCCTTGCCAGTAACCCGGCAAATATTCGGACAGGTGCGGGTCCGCCGATGGCACCAGCAGGGCATGAATGCCTTCGCGGCGCATCAGTTCACGGGTGTGCGCCAGGCGCTGGGGAACCGTTCCATGGGTCAAAGGCTGCGTACTCATTGTGTCTCCTGCTAACCACTAATAATTGTTATGTGTTGCGAATGATAAATCAGACCGCCCAGAATGCCGGCGCGCTCGCCAACGCCGCCTTGATCAACTGCGCGGCCTGGTCGATATCCTGTTCGGTGGTGAACCGGCCCAGGCTCAAGCGAATAGTGCGAGCGGCACTGCGCGCGTCATGCCCCAAGGCCAGGAGCACATGGGACGGCGCATTGCTGGCCGAATTGCACGCTGAAGTCGCGGAAAAGGCAATGCCTGCACTCAATGCGGCTGAATTGAATTCGCCTTCGCTGAACGTAAGGCTCAAGGTGTGCGCAATACGCTGGGTCGGGCTGCCATTAAGACGCAACCCGGCTACCGACGCCAGTTGATCCAGCAGGCGCTGGCGAAGTGCGACAATCGTGGCCTTCTCATCGGCGAAAGACGCCGCCGCCAAGGCAAACGCCGCGCCCATGCCGGCAATCTGATGAGTCGCCAAGGTGCCGGAGCGCAAACCGCCTTCGTGGCCACCCCCATGAATCTGCGCCAATACCTTCTGCTGCGCCCGCGGCCCGACATATAACGCGCCGATACCCTTGGGCCCATACAGCTTGTGAGCAGAGAACGACATCAAGTCCACCGGCCACTGGGCCAGGTCGATAGCCACCTTGCCCGCCCCTTGCGCCGCGTCCACATGGAACAACGCGCCCTGCTCACGCACCCGCGCGCCAATGGCCGGGATATCGTTGAGGGTTCCCAGTTCGTTGTTGACCAGCATCAGCGAGACCAGAAAGGTGTCCTCGCGCAAGGCTTCGCTGACCGCCTCGACGCTGATCAAGCCGTCTGCATCCGGTACCAGGTAAGTCACTGCCACACCGGCTTCCTGCAATTGCCTCGCGGTGTCCAGCGTGGCCTTGTGTTCGATCTGGCTGGTGATGACATGCCCACCCGCCACACCTCGCGCCTGGGCCACGCCCTTGAGCGCAAGGTTGTTGGATTCTGTGGCACCGGAGGTCCAGACGATCTGCTCGGCCTCGGCCCCCACCAACTCAGCCACTTGGCGACGCGCCTGTTCAACCTTCTGCCTAGCCGCTTGGCCGAATGCATGGGAACTGGACGCAGGGTTGCCGAAATGGGCGTTGAAACCCAGACACTCGACCATCACCTGGATAACTCGCTCATCCACCGGCGTGGTGGCGGCGTAGTCGAAATACAACGGACGTTTATTCATGAGGTTAAAACTCGCAGAGCGTATTCCCAAGAGCAGCGTCTCGGGGGCATCGACCAGAACAGAGGTCGTCAGGTTTAACCGATCGAATGCCATTAAAGAAGGTAACTTTATTTAAATGTGCGTAGGAACGCTCCTGGAATTGAGCTTAACAGGCTGAAGTAGCCCCATGGCAAACAAAAAGCCCGAGGTTCCTTGTGGAAAGCCTCGGGCTTTTTGCTGCAAGAAGCGCGCTCAACTGGGGCGGCCATGCAGGACCACGCTGCGCTCGGCGTTCATTTCACCTTGGCGATCAAAACCGAAAGGCTTTTGTGGCTGGGCAAGCAACGCGGCGCGCTGGCGTTGATAGTCGTCAAACGACAAGCCGCGACGGCCCAGGGCCTCCAGGGCCAACTGCTTGGTTTCCTCGGCCGTATAGGGACGCAACTCCGGGGAAGGCTGGGTCGCACAACCCGCAAGGACAGAGGTGACAAGTAAAAAGGAAACAGCGAGGAAACGGTTCATGGCGTTGGCCCTGCGAAGGTGGTTTCGAGTCAATGAACACAGGCTACTCCCGGCCTCTCTCGCTGAAAAATCATCGTCCGTGATAGTCGCTATCACGCGTATTGGCGCCTAAGGCGGGAACACCTCCATATTCATTTAAGTTCTATAAATATAGAAACACCTTCATTTACGAATTAAGACGCTACCTCTATAAAGACTTTGCGTGCAGCCCGCTGCCCATCAGGCAACAGCCCTTCAACAAAGCCCGAACTCCCATGAGAGGTCACCATGCAGCTGTTCACCCTGCCGCCCTCGCCTGCCCTAGCCACCTCGATCCGCGCCACAGCCCAGGTTTTCGAAGACCCAAAGTCCCAGGCCCTGCTCGACCATATCCAGCAAGTGGCCCCCAGCGAAGCCAGCGTGCTGATCATTGGCGAAACCGGCACCGGCAAAGAACTTGTTGCGCGGCATATCCACCACCTTAGTGCGCGGCGAAACCGGCCCTTCGTGGCGGTGAACTGCGGGGCCTTTTCGCAATCCCTGGTGGAAGCCGAGTTGTTCGGCCATGAGAAAGGCGCCTTTACCGGTGCCCTCAGCGCCAAGGCCGGCTGGTTCGAAGAGGCTCACGGCGGCACCTTGTTTCTAGATGAGATCGGCGATTTGCCAATGGCCATCCAGGTCAAGCTGCTGCGGGTGCTACAGGAGCGCGAAGTGGTGCGCCTGGGTTCGC
The DNA here is from genome assembly GCF_029201605.1 of Pseudomonas sp. FJ2-5-13. Lineage (NCBI taxonomy): Bacteria > Pseudomonadati > Pseudomonadota > Gammaproteobacteria > Pseudomonadales > Pseudomonadaceae > Pseudomonas > Pseudomonas sp. FJ2-5-13. The sequence goes on along the minus strand of NZ_CP104045.1, from coordinate 2,090,220 downwards.
GCAAGAGCATTGCTATCAATGTGCGAGTCCTGGCCGCCACCAATGTACAACTGGAGAAAGCCATCAACGCCGGGCATTTCCGTGAAGACCTCTACTACCGCCTCAATGTAGTCAGCCTGGCATTGCGCCCGCTGCGCGAACGTACCGGCGATATCCTGCCGCTGACCCGGCACTTCATCCAAACCTACAGCCAGCGCCTGGGCTACGGCCCGATCAGCGTGAGCCACGAGGCCGAGCACAAGCTAAAGCGCTACAGCTGGCCGGGCAATATCCGTGAGCTGGAAAACGTGATTCATCACACCCTGCTGATCTGCCGCAATGCCGTGATCGAACCCGACGACCTGCGCCTGTCGAGCCTGCGCATCGAACGCCAGAACGACAGCGACACCGATCCTGGTGCAGAAGCCCTGCTGGCGCGGGCGTTTCAAAAGCTCTTCGAGGAACAGGCCGGCGCCCTGCATGAAAAGGTCGAGGACGCTTTATTGCGCGCTGCCTATCGCTTCAGCCACTCCAACCAGGTGCACACCGCCAATCTGCTGGGCCTGAGCCGCAACGTCGCACGCGCTCGCCTGATCAAGATCGGCGAACTGGCGGTAAACAAGCGCAGCCCTGGGGGAAATAGGCAGGGCGAACGGATGCTGCATCTATCCATTTAGCCGGCAGTGCAGGGCATCGTCCTGACTGCGCTCAAAACTGCGCAGTACCTGGAATGTGCCAAAGGTCACGGCCGTGGCCCGGTGAGCACGGATCAGCGTCCAGAAATCTTCGCCGCCTTGCTCAAAACATTTGAAGGCGGCTTCACCCTCCTCGCGCGATTGCCATTGCAAATAATTGAGCACCCGCCGCCCGTCATCGCTGACCTGTACGCTGGCACCCAAGAAGCCGTCATGGCGCATGGCCAGACGCTCGCTCTGGGTGGTCAAGGCGGCCACCAGGGCGGATTGCTGACGGGGTTCGATGTGAAATTCGATCAGTTGAGTGAAGCTGCGATTCTTCTCTGATACCTGCATGAAAACTCCCCTCTCTCTGTAGGCAGAATCTTGCGATTCGATGCGACGCAGGGTAAAACCTCTAGTTAAGTCGAGGTCAAGCACTGTTTGGGAGAGGTTTATGCTCACTAAGGAACTCAGCGTCGGTCAGCTCGCTGCCCGCAGCGGCGTGGCGGTGACCGCCCTGCACTTCTACGAGGCGAAAGGGTTGATCAAGAGCAATCGCAATGCCGGTAACCAGCGGCGTTACCCACGGGATGTGCTGCGCCGGGTGGTGCTGATCAAGATCGCCCAGCGCTTGGGTATTCCGCTGGCCTCCATTGGCGAGGCATTGCAGGCGTTGCCCGATGGGCGCACACCCAATGCTCAAGACTGGGAGCGCCTGTCGGCGTTGTGGCGTGAAGACCTGGATGAGCGCATCAACAAGCTGATGCTGCTGCGCGACAAGCTCAATGGTTGCATCGGGTGCGGGTGCCTGTCGATGGAAGCGTGCCCGTTGCGCAATCAGGACGATAAGCTCGCCGAGTATGGGCCAGGCGCCCAGTTGCTGGAGCCCACCACACAGCCTTGATAAAAGCACCTCGTCGGTTGCCCGCAGGCCACGCATTACCTGGCCTATAGTGAAATGCTCGTACCTCGACTCAAGGAGAACGTTATGAGCGTTAAAGCTATTCCCGAGGGTTATCACGGCATTACCCCCTATCTGGGCATCAACGAGGCCGCAAAGGCGATCGAGTTCTACAAGAAGGCCTTTGGCGCCTCAGTGTTCATGCGCCTGGACATGCCTGACGGCCGGGTCGGCCATGCGGAGCTGCGCATTGGCGAAGCGGTGATCATGCTGGGCACGCCCTGCGACGAAACGGCCCTGCGCAATCCGGACGCACATCCCAGTGTCGGCCTGCACCTGTATGTGAATGACGTGGACAAACAATTCAAACAGGCGGTTGATGCCGGCGCCAGCGTGGTGTCCAAGCCGCAGGATCAGTTCTATGGAGATCGCTCGGCGAGTGTGAAGGATCCGTTCGGGCACCTGTGGTTCCTGGCCACCCATAAAGAGGACCTGACCGAGGAGCAAATCCGCCAGCGTGCCATGGAGATGTTCAAGCAAAATTAACCCTGTGGGCGTGAGCTTGCTCGCGCCTGCAACACGCCACACCTTGCCCCAGGTTCCAACCGGCCTGCTCCGGCAAATTAAAGGCCTCTGTGGCGTTTGGAACACGTCAAGGGTTCGTCGATCTGACACCCCGGTAGGCATTGCGCCCCAGCCATATCGTCATGACCAACAAGGCGGTCAATGGCAGCCCATGGAACAACACGATCACCTGGGCCGGCGTCCACGTCACATAGAACGGCCCGACCACCAGCATGCCCACGCCAAAACCGGCCATCTGGATCAGGGTCAAGAGGCTGAACAGCGGCAAGCGCAAGCTATCGGGCTCGCTTTGCGCACGGGAGATCAACGCCACCTCGGACAATCCATCGCCCAGCCCTGCCCACACCACCAGCAACAGCGCCAGCCACAGTTCGGTCTGCTGGAATGTCAGGATAAAGCCGCTGGACATCAACGCCACACCGAGCATGAACAAGCGCTCCATGCCTTGGGTGCCACGACCTTTCAACACTGCACTGGCGATGCGCGCGCCAACAAACTTGCCACAGGCCCATACGGCCAGCAGATAGCCCATGACCGTCTTGGCCGTGTCCGGTGAAATGTACTGCGACAGCACCGGCCAGCCAACGTTATGGGCCGCACTGCCGAGGGTGTCGAGCATACTGATCAGCAACATCGCAGCCAGCACCGGCGCACCGCGCAACCCCGTAGTCAGCTCGTGCCATTCGGCGCCGAGCCCGCGATGGACGGCAACAGCAACGCTATATAACGCGCGCAAGGGCAAGACCAGGCAAGCGGCAATCATATAGGTGCCGATGTTGACGGCAAACACCGCTTCAAATCCGCCCGTGGCGATCAACAAGCCGGAGAGCAAACTGCCGAAGACCGCGCCGGTGGCGGCCGCCGAGGTGATCCATGCGTTGGTATTCACCCGCTGTTCAAGCGCGACCCAGGTGGGCAACTGACTGTTGAGGCCAATGGCAAACAGCGAATTGCACAGGCCGATGCCGAAGGCGATAAAGGGAAGAAGGGTGAGTTGATGGGCCGGTAACAACACCAACAGGGGCGTCAGCAACAGCGCCCGGGCCAGGTCCAACCCCGCCAACGTCCCACGCCCTGCAAACCGCCGGAAAAACGGGATGCCAAACAGGCTCGCGACAATCCCGCCGGTGACCCGGCACGCCAGGAAGATGCTGACAAACACTACGCTCTGGCTGAGCCAGTACACATAAGTGGACAACGCCACCATGTTGAGGAACGCGCCAAAATCCGACACACCGCGGGCAAAGATGATCAGGCGAGCGTTGCGGGTCGACAGATTCAGTTGTTGATCGTGGCTCATGCAGACTGTGCCTCCTCGACACGGCGCAGGCTTACCAAGAGCACATCGCGCCAGGCCGGTGCCGTCTCCACCCGCGGTCGCACCTCCCCGGCCCGATGGTAGAAGCCACGGTCGTTGATCACGATAGTCTCCAGAAATTTCTCCATCGGCAGTTTCAGCAGCCGGCTGTGCTCCGTTTCGTCGGCAAACACCTCCGACAGCACCGGCACCGTGTTGCATTCGCCAATAAAGTGCATAAACACCCAATCCAGGCCGTCCTGGTGAATCCCCGATGTGGTCGGGCTGCTCGATGACACATCCGCCCGCACCCGGAACTGATGAATATCGATCGTATAGGTCTGTTCGCCCAGGTGCGGGGCAATCACCGCAAGGTCCGTCGCCAGCAGCTTGTGCATGAGTGGGTGCTCGATAAAGCCTTCCTCGCTATAGCTCAGGTGGTTCACGCCCTGGCGATAGTTCACCGCGTAGGTGACCGGCGATTTGAACGCCGTATTCCTGTCGATCTGCAATTGCCGTGACGGTAACAGACGATAGCGCAAGATGCGCCGTTCGCGGTGGGTATAAGTCCTGAACGCCTCGTCGCGCACCAGGTTGTCCCAATACGCCCGAAAGCTTTGCTCCTCACCGGGTTCAACGTTGACCAGTTCGCGAAAGTCCGGGCGATGACAGAAGTGATGTTCGCGCAAAAGCGCCGAAATCTGAGGGATGTCCATATCGCTATCCTGCAACCGGTGGATCGATGAGGATGCGCAGGTGTTGCTGCAACGCATCGTGCAAGGCATGGGCGTCGGCGGCATTGCCAACCTGGGCCCAGCATTTGAGCAAATAATGCTCCTCGATATCCGCGTCAATGTAGTGGCCGGGATCCTGCGGGGCATATTCCAGCACCGAGCGGTGTTGATCCAGGAACTGCAGGCCGTCAATGCCCCTGAAAACGCCACTGTGCTGCGGATAAATCGCCAGCATCGCGTAGTGTTGCTCCGCATCGGCAACCTTATGTGCGCCGGCCTCCACCTGTGCATTGATGCCCTTTTCACCCAACAACAATCCCATGTACAACTGATAAGGATCGATACCGGCCAAGTCGCGGAACGCCGAGTTCACATACAGTCCGCCCAGGCGCGGGTTGATCTCGATGACCACCGGCCCTGCGTCCGTCATGCGAAACTCGAAATGCACCACGGCATTGGTCAGGCCCACCGCGTGCAGGCAGTCCACCGCGTACTGGCGGATCTGCTCGCACTGGGCCTGGTTGAACGACGTCGGCGGGGAAATCAGCAGGTTCTCAAGGACCGTGCCGCTGCGCTCGGTCAGCAGCAGTTTTTCATTGATCAGCAGCGGATGGACGCGCTCGCCGACAATCACACATTCCACACTGCCTTCGATGCCAGGAATATAACCTTCCAGCAGAATGCTGCGCCCTGGCAGGTATTCACGCCGCTGCCCATCCTCAAGCGGCAGGGCGTGCACACAGCCGTAGAAATCCGCATACGCGGCGACGCCATGATCACTCACGAAATGCCGATAGTGACTGCGTAGCTCCTCCCAGCTCGAGCATTTTTTGATAAACGCCGAAGCCCCTCCAAAGGGCGGTTTGGCGATCAGTGGATAACCCACGCGCTCGGCGCCTTGCTGGAGTTCCTGTTCGTTGTTGCACAGCGTGAACGGTACCGAACGCAACTCATGCTGCTTCAACACGCGGCGCATCAAGAACTTGTTATTGCACGCGGCAATCGCCTCTGGGTGGCTGTAGACCAAGCCCAACCGCTGACACGCCCGCGCAACGATGCAGCCCACCTCCCCTTGTGCGGACGGGTGCCCGGCCTGGCAGAAAATCCCCCGCACCTGATAACGCCCGTCCAACTGTCCGACCAACTCCAGGATGGAATGCTCACTGAGCGTTTCGAGCAGGAACACCTCAGCACTGTCGTCCTTGAGTCGTTGCAGGTGCTTGTGCCCGGCCACGGCGGCCGTCAAACACGCCAAGCCGTGGGCGCGGGCCACCGTGAAATGCGGCTCCCGGTAGCGGTAACGAGCGCAAGCGCTGTCATCTACATCAATAAACAGAATCGCATCCTGTTTCATACCGCATCCTGCCAGCTGCACCATTGGCCCTCCCAGTTGCGAAAACGGTAAGTCCGCTGCCCATCGCGGACTTCAAAATGCGGTAAGTCTTCAGGTTTTTCAAAGTCCAACAACGGCACGGTGAACTTGCCTTGCGCATGAGGTAGTACATATTCGGGCAGGGCAATATTCGATACGCGGCGTTTGAGCCGATCCATGATGGCGATGGCTTGGCTGATCGACGCCTTATACTCTGAAGCACCGGGTGAAAACGGCATGAAGTGATATAAGTAATATGGCTTTACGCCCAGACGATAAAGATTGATGAATAGTTTATGCAACGTCGCTTCATCATCATTCACGCCACGCAACAGCGGCATGTTAGAAAATACAATCGGTACCACGCCCTGAATCCGTTTAACCGCGACGGTAAAATAAGCACTGAGCTCAAGCGGGTGGCAGACATGCACACCAAATGCATTGACCTGGTACTTCTCCAGCATCGCCACCAACTCATCAGTCACGCGAAACGGGTTAAAACTCAAGGCCCGCGAATGAATGCGTATCAGCAGATCATCACGAATGCCGCGCAATGCGGCCAGCATCTCCTCAAGCTTGCGGTCGGCCAACATCAGTGGGTCACCGCCGCTGAGAATCACCTCTTCAATCGCCGGGTTCCCGCGGATGTATTCCACCGAATCCTTGAACGAGTCGGTGTTGGCGTTAGCTTTATCGGTGCCCACCTGCAGCGTGCGCAGCGCCTCGAAACAAAACTGGCAATAGGCATTGCAGGTGTTGGTGGTGCGCAGGATCACGCGGTTGTCGTACTTGTGCTGGCAGATGGGCGTCTTCATCTCATGATTGAGTTCCCAGTTTTCGGAACTGCCGTCGTAGTCGCCCTGCACCTGTTCGCTCCAATACGGTACTACCTGGCGCCACAGGGGGTGGTCCATCACCTCTGCGGTGGTGAGTGAACGCTTGATCAAATCAATATAGTAAGGCGTGATCTGCATCTTGCGATCTTGCAAGTTGTGCTCGATATGCGCCGTTGTGGCCTCGTCCCATCCACCGCAGGCATTGCGCAGTGCAGGTTCATCGCGGATGGCATTCTTCTGCTGCCAACGCCAGTCTTGCCATTGGACTGAACGATGCATGGCTTGATCAAAAATCGACATGAGTTTGAACTCTCTGTTAAGGCATAGGGACGCGTACTTTTCCAGCGCAGGAAAAGTATTATTCGCAGCAATGACAATCGACGGCAGGCGACAGACCACGATCAAGTAACTAACTTGATCACCGGCACCAGAGAGATATAACAGTTCACCACGTGATGGCGTGAGTAAACGACTAGCACGGTCATGCGATTAACTTCCTTTTTATAAAATTCCGACTTCCAAGTCCGCACTCACTAAAGCCGATGCCCGCCAATGTGTCAATACAATAACCTTGTAATCCCTCTGGAGTTAACCTGTACCCGCACCAACCCCCCTAATGACAAGGGGTGTTTTCATTCAAGCCAAGCTATTTGAAAAACAAATAACACTGAAAGCAACTGTAGAGAGCGTTATTTCTACTTATATAACTACGTAGCCGCACTTCAGCTGAGCCAGGGGTTGGCCGCGAGGGAGTGGCGCTCAACTGCATGGCTGCTGACGATGTCACACAGCGGCATGGAGGTCAGGCCCGGCCTAACGCAAGCCGCTGAACGCCTGCGGCTGGTGTATTGCGTGTTCGATCAGCGCTTAAATGCGGCCTGCATGTGACCCTGAAACATTTTCTTTCATATGCGCCTTAGGGATTTCTCATTCTCATTCGTCTTAATTTAGATACAGCCCGTCGCGTCAGCAAAAGCTACGACTGGCCTTTTCCGGGCCTCTATCGCCCCCTCCGATCAAGACCCCCATTCATATGTCGAAGAAGTCACGCTCCAAACTCTGGTTTCTCGTCCATAGCTGGCTGGCATTGCCCATCTGGTTCTTTGTACTGATCGTCTGCGTCACCGGCACCCTGGCCGTGGTGAGCCAGGAAATCGTGTGGCTGGCCAACCCGGATATCCGCGCCAGCAAGCCGTCGGATGATGCCCAGCCGCTGAGCTTTGACCAGGTGATCGCGGCCATAAAGCGCGATGAACCCAAGGCTATCGTCCAGTCCATCATTCGCCCGGATGAGTCACACTTCGCGCTAAGCGTCGGCCTCAGCTACCCGGATGGGCGCTCCGTGGAGGTGTACGCCAACCCTTATACCGGCGCGATCCAGGGCATCAGCCCCTCATTCAATTTCCAGCAATTCACCCGCGCCCTGCACGGTTGGTGGCTGGTGCCGTTCACCAATGGGTACAGCTGGGGCTGGTACCTGGTGTCTGCGTTGGGCTTGCCGCTGCTGGCTTCGCTGGTCACCGGGCTGGTGGTGTACAAGCGCTTCTGGAAAGGCTTCCTGCGCCCTACCCTGCGCATCCGCCACGGCGCGCGGATCTTCTGGGGCGACTTTCACCGCCTGAGCGGCATCTGGTCGATCTGGTTTATCGCAGTCATTTCAATCACCGGCACCTGGTTCCTGATCGAGGCTGTCCTGGGTGATAACCAGATATCCATTTCCAGCGAACCCATCGTGCCAGTGATTGCGCGGGAGAAGGTGCCGCTGTCGGCACCGGGCGTACCGGCACCGATGATCCCCATCGACAAGGCGATCGACATCGCCGCCGAGCGAATCCCCGGCCTGGACGCCAGCTTTGTGTTTATGCCAAGCAATGCCTACAGCCACCTGCAGATCGGCGGGCGTGGCTGGTACCCGTTAATGTTCCAGACCGCACAACTGAACCCCTATGACGGTGAAATCGCAGTCTCGAACCTGTTGTCCGACCGTACCCCACTGGAATTCGTCACCGAGTCGATGCGCCCACTGCACACCGGTGACTTTGGCGGTTTGTGGATCAAGCTGATCTGGGCGTTCTTCGGCCTGGTGCTGAGCATGATGGTATTGAGCGGCCTGCTGATCTGGACCAAGCGCACTGCCCTGGCCACCCTCAACGCCCTCAAGCGCGAGGCCAAGACGCAACGTCAAACCGCGCCCATCCCGGCCATGCACGCCGAAACCTCGGAGGCCCAGCGATGAGCAAGGTCGCGACCGTACCGCCGTCCCCGCTGCGCGCCTTTTGGCTGAAATGGCGTTTCCATATCAACATCCTGCTGTTGCTGGTGCCGTTGGGGTTCATGCCAAAGTACTTTGCCGATGCCGCACTGTTTCGTGGGGATACCGGCATCGGCGAGCGGGTAGCTGGCCAAGTGCAGGTCGGCCCCTGGAGCCTGACCCTCGCCGAGTTCCGCAACGAAGGCCCGAGCCCGAACCCGGCTGGCCCGATGAAGTTCTTCAACGCTGCCCTGTGTGACACCTGTGCCGAGCAGGTCAAGGCCACTTACCTGCGTATCGGCAAACCCCGCAGCCTGCGCGCCGCCGGAGTGATCTTCTTCGGCACGCCGTACCGCATGGGCGCCGCCCTGCCAATCCCCGAACGCACCCCGGCGGACGCCGAAATATGGGTGACCATGGAAGGCTGGGACGGCAGCATGCACCAGGGTTCCATCCCGCTGAGCCAGGCCTCGCCTGCCACCATTGCCTGGCTGAACAAGCAAGGAGTCAAACCATGACGTTCAAGCGCCTCACCCGCGCCGCGCTGTTGCTGTGCGCCGGCCTGAGTACCACCGCCTTTGCCCACAACCCGATGTGCGAATGCAAGGAAATCCCCGGCGAGCAGATCCAGTGCAAAGGGGGTTTCTCCGACGGCAGTGGCGCCCCCGGCGTAACCCTGGATGTGATCGGCTACGACGAAACCATCCTGGTGCCGGGCAAGCTCGGCGAGGATTCGACCCTGACCTTCAAGAAGCCCGCCGCCGAGTTCTACGTGCTGTTTGATGCCGGCCCCGGCCACGTGGTGGAAATCGACCAAGCGGATATCCCGTCGCAATGAGTACCACACAGGTTGTACGCCCCGCCGGCGCGGGCCACGAAACGCTTTTTGTGCTGCTGTTGTGCCTGATCATCCTCGCGGTGGCGGGCACGGTCGTGGCGCTGCACGGGGAAACCCAGGAAGTCGCGGCGGTGCCAAGCCACCAGTTGGACGCCCGCCGCGACCTGAGCGCGGCCGAGCAAGGCATCTACGCCGACCTGCGGGTGACCCTGGATGAAATCCACCTGTTGCAGCAGGAGCACAGCGCCCTGCCGACGCCTGAGCAACTGGCCGAAGAAGGCTTCGCGCCGTTTGCCCAGGACGCCAGTTCGGTCAGCCGTGGTGGCCATCGCTGGCAGTTGCTGGCACCCGCCGCCTACCTGGGTTTGAGCCAGGCGCCGGCTACCAGCGGTTCGCTGCTGATGCGCGTGCAAGGCAGCGAGCCGGATATCTGGCTCAACCGCAGCGCCAACCTTGCCGCCCCGTCCGACCTCACTGACCAGGCGCTGATCGCGGCCGGCTGGCAGCAGGTGGTCGCGCAATTCGATGCCGGCGTCACCCGCCAGCACCGTCACTGAACGAGAAGACCGATTGCCCATGTCTATGTCATCCCCCCTGTTGCGCCTGTTGCTGGTTGGCCTGTTCGGCCTGCTGCTCGCCCCCCTTGCCAATGCCGAGGCGTCCAAGCGCCTGCGTATCGGCATTACCTTGCACCCCTATTACAGCTATGTAGCCAATATCGTGGGCGACAAGGCCGAAGTGGTGCCGCTGATTCCCGCCGGTTTCAACCCCCACGCCTACGAGCCGCGCGCCGAAGACATCAAGCGCATCGGCACCCTGGATGTGATCGTGCTCAACGGCGTCGGCCATGACGACTTCGCCGACCGCATGATCGCCACCAGCGAGCGCCCGGACATCAAGGTGATCGAAGCCAACGCCAACGTGCCGCTGCTCGCCGCCACCGGTAACGCCGCGCGCGGTGCGGGCAAGGTGGTCAACCCGCACACCTTCCTGTCGATCAGCGCGTCGATTGCCCAGGTCAATAACATTGCCCGTGAGTTGGGCAAGCTTGACCCGGACAACGCCAAAACCTACACCCAGAACGCCCGCGCCTATGGCAAGCGCCTGCGCCAGATGCGTGCCGACGCCCTGGCCAAGCTGACCAGCGCGCCCAACCCGGACCTGCGCGTCGCCACCGTGCACGCGGCCTATGACTACCTATTGCGCGAGTTTGGCCTGGAAGTCACCGCCGTGGTCGAGCCGGCCCACGGTATCGAGCCAAGCCCCAGCCAGCTGAAAAAGACCATCGATGAATTGCGCGCCCTGGATGTGAAAGTGATCTTCTCGGAGATGGATTTCCCGTCCACCTACGTCGATACCATCCAGCGTGAATCTGGGGTCAAGCTGTACCCGCTGTCGCATATTTCCTACGGCGAATACAGCGCCGAGAAGTACGAAGTGGAGATGACCGGCAACCTCAACACCGTGGTACGGGCGATTCAGGAGGCGGGAGCATGACCGCGGCGCAGCAACTGAACGCCGTCAGCGTCGGCCCCACCCTGGACTTTGACCAGGTCTCGCTGACCCTGGGGCGCACCGTGATCCTCGACGGCGTGAGTTTTCAGGTACAGCCGGGCAGCATCCATGCGCTGGTTGGCCCCAATGGCGGCGGCAAAAGCTCGCTGATCAAAACCCTGCTAGGGCAAACGCCGCACCAGGGGCGTTTGAGCCTGGAATGGCCAACCACACCCGGCACCATCGGTTACGTGCCCCAGGCGCTGGAATTTGACCGGGGCCTGCCGATGACCGTGGACGATTTCATGGCTGCCATGTGCCAGCGTCGCCCGGCATTCCTGGGCCTTTCCAGGCATTACGCAGCAGCGATTGGCGATGCCCTCGAGCGCGTTGGCATGCAAGACAAGCGCAAGCGCCGCATGGGTGCGTTGTCGGGCGGTGAGCGCCAGCGCGTACTGCTCGCCCAGGGGCTGATTCCGGCGCCGCATTTGCTGGTGCTGGATGAGCCGATGTCGGCCCTCGACGAGGCGGGTATCCAAGTGTTCGAACGGCTGCTGAACGACTGGCGCCTGGCCGGGATTACGGTGCTGTGGATCGAGCACGACCTGGAGGCCGTGGGCCGCCTGGCGGATCGCGTCACCGGTCTGAACCGCCGCGTGCTGTTCGACGCCACACCCAAAGAGGCGCTGACCCCGGACCGCCTGCTCACTCTGTTCTCCACCCACCCTCGGAGCCCGGCGCCATGAGTTATGAAGCCTTTCGCTTGATGGTCCAGGGCTGGGCCTCTTCCGGTTACCTGCCCGAAGCCCTGGCCTATGGGTTTGTGGTCAACGCCCTACTCGCCGGCCTGTTGATCGGCCCGGTACTCGGCGGCCTGGGTACGCTGGTGGTGGTCAAACGCTTTGCGTTTTTCTCCGAAGCGGTCGGCCATGCCGCGCTGACCGGCGTGGCCGTGGGCATCCTGCTGGGCGAACCCTATACCGGGCCCTATGGCAGCCTGTTTGGCTACTGCCTACTGTTCGGCATCCTGCTCAATTACCTGCGTAACCGCACCGGCCTGGCCCCCGATACCTTGATCGGCGTGTTCCTGTCGGTGTCCCTGGCACTGGGGGCAAGCCTGCTGCTGATCCTGGCCGGCAAGATCAACGTGCACATTCTCGAGAACGTGCTGTTTGGCTCGGTGCTGACGGTCAACGGCAACGACCTGCTGGTGCTGGCCATTGTCGGCTCGCTGGTGATGGCCCTGGCATTGCCGCTGTACAACCGCATCATGCTGGCCAGTTTCAACCCGCAATTGGCGGCAGTGCGTGGGGTGGCGGTGAAAAGCCTGGATTACCTGTTCGTGATCCTGGTGACCCTGATCACCGTGGCCGCGGTCAAGGTCATCGGGGCAATCCTGGTCGGTGCCCTGCTGGTGATTCCTGCCGCTGCGGCGCGCCTGTTGAGCCAGTCACTCAAAGGGTTTTTCTGGATCTCGGTGCTGATCGCTACCGTCAGCACCCTGTGCGGCATCCTGCTGCCGATCATCTTCGACCTGCCCATCCCCTCCGGCGCCGCCATCATTCTGGTTGCCGGTATCGCCTTCGCCTTCGCCGCCATCGCCCGTGGCGTTGTGCCCAGCCTCAAAGGGAATCTTGGATAATGCGCCCTGTCTTTCGCCCACTGGCCCTGGCCATCGCTTGCTTGATGAGTACGTCGGCGCTGGCCGTCGACGGTTTCGACGCCAAAGACTTCAAAGTCAACCAGGGCCTCGGTCACGCAGCCCTGACCAAGACCAAGCAACCGGTCAAGGTGCTGGCCTCGCTGCCGATTACCTATGGTCTTGCCGAAGCGCTGCTCAAAGGCACCGACGTGCAGCTTGAACGCGCCGCGCCGGCCAATTTACCCGGCTCGCGGCAGGTGTCCTACTTCACCGGCCGCGGTGCTGCGACATTGAACACGTTGGCGTTGGACGCCGACGCGGCCATCGGCCTGCGCTCGCTGTGGGCCGATGACCCGCTGTACCCGGTGGCGCGGCGCAGCAATATCCGCATCGTCGAAGTCGATGCCGCACGCCCGGTGGACGGTGGCTTGCCGGGTATCGCAGTACAACCGGGGGTCACCGATGGCTTGAACAGCCAACCCTGGCAATCGAGCAACAATATGGGGCGCATGGCCGACGTAATGGCCGCCGACCTGAGCCGCCTGGCCCCGGCAGCCAAACCCAGGATCGACGCCAACCTGGCCGCGCTCAAACAGCGTTTGCTCAAGCTCACCGCCGACAGCGAAGCGCGATTGGCCAAGGCCGACAACCTGAGTGTGGTCAGCTTGAGCGATCACTTCGCGTACCTGGTCAGCAGCCTGAACCTAGAAGTGCTCAGCACCGATGCACGCGCCGATGCCGAGTGGACGCCTGAGGCGCTGCAAAAACTCAGCAGCGCGTTGAAGGACAACGATGTGGCGGTGGTGCTGCATCACCGTCAACCCAGTGATGCGGTCAAAGCTGCCGTCACTGCCGGCGGCTCCAGACTGTTGGTATTGAATGTGGACGGTGCCGACCCGGTGACGGAGTTGGAAACCAATGTGGACCAAGTGATCAAGGCACTTACGCCCTGAAGCCCATCGATCGGGCATGCCTGGCTCGGTTCCACTGTGGGAGCGGGCTTGCTCGCGAATGCAATGTACCAGCCGCTGCATTAGGTGACTGTCCCACCGCATTCGCGAGCAAGCCCGCTCCCACATAGGGCCTGCGTTGTGTCATTCAGTCCGAGGCGGCGCTACACCACATCCACCCCCACATGAATCGCATCATGCCGCCAGAACTCCAGGTCACAGTCGATCAGGCGTTGATGCTGGTCGTAATTGACCCGGGCGATGCGCAAGCCCGGGCTGCCTACCGAGACGCGCAGCGCAGCGGCCGCTTCCACCGGCAGTGAGGTCGGCACAATCTCGAAACGCACCCGCCCGTAGTGCAAGTCATATTTGCTGGCATACAACTCAGTCATCGACTGATTCAAATCACACGCCAGGATCCCCGGAAAATACTGCGGGTTCAGGTAGTGCTCCACATACAACACCAAGCGCCCGTCAATCCTGCGGCCCCGGCAAATCTGGATCACGCTCGACAACGCCGGCAATTGCAACCAAGCGCACACCGCCGCAGACGCCGGTTGCAAGCGTGCGGAAATGACCTGCGTGGAAGCCTCACGCCCCTGGTCGCTGACCATGGCGTGAAAGTGGCTGCGCTGCATCAGGTTATAGGCCAGCCGTGGCGGCGAGACGAACCAGCCCCGACGCTCTTCGCGGTAGATCTGCCCTTGGGCTTCCAGTTGTAACAAGGCTTCCCGCACCGTAATCCGAGTGGTACCAAACAACTCGCTGAGCTTGCGTTCGGCGGGCAGTTTGCTGGCAGGCGGCAACAGGCCATGGTCGATCTGCTCTTGCAGCGCCAGGCCGATGGAAGTTACCGCCTTGATTGCCTCATCACGCATCAACGTTACCTATCTGGACTAGACCAGCACCGTTCAGGTGCACAAAACGCGCTCTATCTGGGCTTTTGCTGCTGTGTGCCAGCCTAGGCACTCCAGATGACCGACAGATGACAAAGGCTGTCGACTGCCTCTACCACACCCTGCAATACATCGGCCAAGTCCAGGTGCTGCGGGCCCTTGAGCATGGTCTACGCTAAGTCGGAGCTGAGCGACATCAGCGCTTCAAAAACGACATCGACATGAAACTGTCATCCATGGGGCCTAGATTGGCTCAGGTATTGCTGACCTAGACCAAACCACCGCTAACGTTCAGATAAAACGCCGCGTTGAAAACGCCCAAAGGAGCTTCGGATGAAACAGCTTTTCCTGGCATCACTGTTAGGCTCGACCATTGCCATGTGCACCGCCGCCATGGCTGCTGATACCGATCTAAAAACCTTGGAAGCCGCCGCCAAAGCGGAAGGCGCCGTCAACAGCGTCGGCATGCCCGATGACTGGGCCAACTGGAAAGGCACCTGGGAAGACCTGGCCAAGACCTACGGCCTCAAGCACATCGACACCGACATGAGCTCGGCCCAGGAAATCGCCAAGTTCAAAGCCGAAAAAGACAACGCCAGCGCCGATATCGGTGACGTGGGCGCGGCCTTCGGCCCGATCGCGGTGAAGCAGGAAGTGACTCAGCCGTACAAGCCGTCCACCTGGGCCCAGGTGCCGGATTGGGCGAAAGACAAGGACGGTCACTGGGCCTTGGCCTACACAGGTACCATTGCCTTTATCGTCAACAAAAAGCTGCTGCACGGCTCCGAAGTGCCTACCACCTGGGCTGACCTGCAAACCGGTAAATACAAGGTATCGGTGGGTGACGTGAGCACCGCCGCCCAGGCTTCGAACGCAGTACTCGCCGCGGCCATCGCCAACAAGGGCGACGAGAAAAACATCGCGCCGGGCCTGCAATTCTTCACCAAGATTGCCCAGCAAGGTCGCCTCTCGCTGTCCAACCCGACCATCGCCACCATGGAAAAAGGCGAAGTCGAAGTGGGCCTCGTCTGGGACTTCAACGGCCTGAGCTACAAGGCCAAGATGGCCAACCCGGATGACTACGTGGTGTTGATCCCCTCGGATGGCTCGGTTAAATCCGGCTACACCACCATCATCAACAAATACGCCAAGCACCCGAACGCCGCCAAGCTCACCCGCGAATACATCTTCAGCGATGCCGGCCAGCTCAACCTGGCGCGCGGCAATGCGCGTCCGATCCGCGCTGAAACCGACTTGAAACTGCCGGCAGACGTTGCCAAGAACCTGATCCCGGGCGAGCAGTACACCAAGGCCAACCCGCAGCCGATCAAGGATGCCGATGCCTGGGAAGCGACGTCCAAGAAGCTGCCACAAATGTGGAACGAGCAGGTCATCGTAGAAATGAAGTAAGGGTTTACCCCACATTGGAGATCCAGTGGAGATCCAATGTGGGAGCGGGCTTGCTCGCGAATGCGGTGAGCCAGTGACTTATAGACTGAATGAGCTACCGCATTCGCGAGCAAGCGCGCTCCCACAGTTTTGCCCTGTTCCTCCAGTTAAATTGGTTCAACCCTCTGTTGCGGAGCCCCCATGAAGCACAATGTCATCCTTGTGGTGCTCGACGGCCTCAACTTCGAGGTCGCCCGGCACGCCATGGGGCACTTGCAGGCCTATGTCGGCGCAGGACGCGCAGACCTCTACACACTGGAATGTGAACTGCCTGCCCTGTCCCGCCCGTTGTATGAATGCATCCTCACCGGCGTGCCGCCGATTCAAAGCGGTATCGTGCACAACAACGTCTCGCGCCTGTCCAACCAGCGCAGCATTTTCCATTACGCCACCGACGCAGGCTTGAGCACCGCGGCGGCGGCTTACCACTGGGTCAGCGAGCTGTATAACCGCACGCCCTTTCTAGTTGCCCGCGATCGTCACACCGACGACAAGGCGCTGGCGATCCAGCACGGGCATTTCTACTGGAATGACCACTACCCCGATTCCCACCTGTTCGCCGATGCGGAAAGCCTGCGGCTCAAGCACGCGCCAAACTTTTTGCTGGTGCACCCGATGAACATCGATGACGCCGGCCACAAGCACGGCCTCGACACCGCGCAATACCGCAACAGCGCGCGCTCGGCGGACATCATCCTGGCCGACTACCTGCAAGGCTGGCTCGATGCCGGCTACCAGGTACTGGTCACCGCCGACCACGGCATGAACAACGACCGCTCCCACAATGGCCTGTTGCGCGAAGAACGGGAAGTGCCGCTGTTTGTCCTGGGTGACGCCTTCAGCCTGGACACTGACGCTGCGCCGAAACAGACCGACCTGTGCGGCACGGTCTGCGAACTGCTGGGCGTGCCCCACGACAAACCTGTGTGCCGGGAGTTGCTCAAGTGAATGCATTGACCCGCGGCAAATGGCTGGCCCTGCTATGCCTGCTGCCCTTCGCACTGTTCTTTATCGTGTTCGAAATCGCGCCGCTGGTGTGGGTGTTGATCAGCAGCCTGCAAACCGAAGAGGCCGGCTGGAGCCTGGAAAACTTCACCCGCATTTTCAGTTCGAAGTTCTACCGACAGGCGATCCAGTTCAGCCTGGAGATCAGTTTCTACTCCAGCATCTTCGGCATCATCATCGCCACCCTGGGCAGCTATTCACTGCGCCGAGTGGATTCGCCGCTGCGCAACTTTGTCACCGCGTTCGCCAACATGACCAGCAACTTCGCCGGCGTACCCCTGGCCTTCGCGTTCATCATCCTGCTGGGGTTCAACGGCAGCATCACCCTCATGCTCAAGCAGGCCGGGATCATAGAAGACTTCAACCTGTACTCGAAGACCGGCTTGATCATCCTGTATACCTACTTCCAGATTCCCCTCGGCGTGCTGCTGCTCTACCCGGCCTTTGACGCATTGCGCGAAGACTGGCGCGAGTCGGCCGCCCTGCTCGGTGCGAATGGCTGGCAGTTCTGGCGGCATATCGGCCTGCCGGTGCTCACCCCGGCCCTGCTCGGTACCTTTGTGATCCTGTTGGCCAACGCCCTCGGCGCCTACGCCACGGTCTATGCGCTCACCACCGGTAACTTCAACGTGCTGCCGATTCGCATTGCCGGGCTGGTCTCCGGCGATGTATCGCTGGACCCGAACATGGCCAGCGCCCTGGCCGTGGTGCTGGTGGCGCTGATGACCGTGGTCACGGTGGTGCATCAATTGCTGCTCAAGAGGAGCTACCATGTCTCGCGCTGAAGCCGGCTCGGCCTCCCTCTACCACCGGGTGGTGGTGTACCTGTTGTTCCTGATTCTGGTGCTGCCTTTGGTAGGCACCTTTGTCTACTCGATTTCCAGCAGTTGGTCGGCAACCATCCTGCCCGCCGGTTTCAGCGTGAAATGGTATGTACAGCTGTGGAGCGACCCGCGCTTTCTGATGGCCTTCGGGCAATCGTTGCTGGTGTGCGTGGGCGCACTGATCCTTTCAGTGGTGTTGATTTTGCCGCTGCTGTTCGTGGTGCACTACCACTTTCCCAAGCTCGACGCGTTGATGAACATCCTGATCCTGCTGCCCTTTGCGGTGCCGCCGGTGGTGTCCTCGGTAGGTCTGCTGCAACTCTACGGTTCCGGGCCGCTGGCAATGGTGGGTACGCCGTGGATTCTGATCGGCTGTTACTTCACCGTCGCGCTGCCGTTCATGTACCGTGCGATCACCAATAACCTGCAGGCCATCAACCTGCGCGACCTGATGGACGCCTCGCAACTGCTCGGCGCCAGTACCTGGCAGGCCGCGATCCTGGTGGTGCTGCCCAACCTGCGCAAGGGCCTGATGGTGGCGCTGCTGCTGTCGTTCTCGTTCCTGTTCGGTGAGTTCGTGTTCGCCAACATCCTCGTCGGCACCCGCTACGAAACCCTGCAGGTGTACCTCAACAACATGCGCAACAGCAGCGGCCATTTCACCAGTGCCGTGGTGATCTCCTATTTCTTCTTTGTGCTGGTGCTCACCTGGGCCGCCACGCTCTTGAACAAGGACAAAAGCCAATGAGCTTCGTCAGCGTCCAACACCTTCAAAAAGGCTACACCGGCACACCGGTGTTCAGCGATATCAATTGCGAGATCGCCAAGGGCGAGTTCGTCACCCTGCTCGGCCCGTCCGGTTGCGGCAAATCCACCCTGCTGCGCTGCATCGCCGGGCTTACCCCGGTGGACAGTGGCCAAATCCTCCTGGATGGCCAGGACATCGTGCCCCTGAGCCCGCAGAAACGCCAGATCGGCATGGTGTTCCAGAGCTACGCGCTGTTCCCCAACATGACCGTAGAGCAGAACGTCGCCTTCGGCCTGCGCATGCAGAAGGTCAACGCCGACGACAGCCACAAGCGCGTGCAAGAAGTGCTGCAACTGGTGGAGCTCAAGGACCTGGCCGGCCGCTATCCGCACCAGATGTCCGGTGGCCAGTGCCAGCGCGTCGCCCTCGCCCGCTCCCTGGTGACCCGCCCGCGCCTGCTGTTGCTGGATGAGCCGCTGTCTGCGCTGGATGCACGGATTCGCAAGCATTTGCGCGAACAGATCCGCCAGATCCAGCGCGAACTGGGGTTGACCACGATCTTCGTGACCCACGACCAGGAAGAAGCCCTGACCATGTCCGACCGCATCTTCTTGATGAACCAGGGCAAGATCGTGCAGAGCGGCGATGCCGAAACCCTCTATACCGCGCCGGTGGATGCGTTCGCTGCCGGGTTTATCGGCAACTACAACCTGCTCGATGCGGACAAGGCCACCCAACTGCTGCAACGGCCGATCAGCGGGCGCATCGCGATTCGCCCCGAGGCCATCGAGTTGAGCCGCAGCGGCGAGCTCGACGCGCTGGTGCGTAGCCACAGCCTGCTGGGTAACGTGATTCGCTACCGCATCGAAGCCCGTGGCGTCGAGCTGGTGGTGGATGTGCTCAATCGTTCGGCCGACGACCTGCACCCGGATGGCCAGCGCCTGGCACTTTCCATCGACCCCAGCGCACTGTGTGCAGTAGCCTGACAGGCAGCGACCTATTGAGAGAGAGCATCACCGATGGCATTGGTAATTTTTGATCTGGACGACACCCTCATCCACGGCGACTGCGCCACGCTGTGGAGCGAACAGATGGGCCGCCTCGGCTGGGTAGACCCTGAGTCATTCATGCGCAGGAACAACGAGCTGATGGATGCCTACAGCCAGGGCAAGCTGTTGATGGAAGATTTCATGGATTTCAGCCTGGAGCCGATGATCGGCCGCACCCCGGAAGAGATCGATCACCTGGTGGAGCCATGGGTCGAGGACGTGATCGAGCCGCTGATCTACAGCGACGCCACCAAGACCATCGCCCGCCACCGCGCGAACGGCGACCGGATCCTGGTGATTTCCGCTTCGGGCACTCACCTGGTCACGCCGATTGCGGCGCGTATCGGTATCGAGGAAGTGCTGGGGATCAACCTGGAGCTCAGCCACGGCGTGTACAGCGGTAATACCGTAGGCGTGCTGACCTATCGTGAGGGCAAGATCACGCGGTTGATGGAATGGCTGGAGCAGGAAGGTGAAACCCTTGAAGGTGCGTATTTCTACTCGGATTCGCGCAATGATTTGCCGCTGCTGCTCAAGGTGGATCACCCGCAGGTAGTGAACCCGGACCCGGTGTTGCGCGCCCATGCCGAGCAGGCCGGCTGGCCGATCCACCACTGGACCTGAATCAATAGAGATCAACCTGTGTGGCTTGCCTGCGATAGCCATCGGTATCTACACAACTCTGAAGTGAACGACGGTAACCACGATGCGAAGCGAGCCGCTCTTGATCTTGATCTGCTTGTGATCTTGATCTCAGGCGCCCCGTTAAACCACGCTGGCCGGAATTCGACAGGGATTTGGGGGGTAAACTGGCAGGGATGCCGGTTTAGCCGCCCCGCGCCATGGATGGCGCGTGGCGGCGGGCTCCCAAATCACTGGCGGATTACGGGCACACCGAGCCTAAGCGAGGTGCCGAGTGGTGGGGCAAGAGCGTTTTGCTTACTTTTGCGCTTTTCAAAAGTGAGCCGCCGTCAGGGCGGAACCCTAAGTGGCCGTTACCTAAATAACGGATATGTACCCTGTCCAACGGTGTTGACTGTTAGGCCGTCTTCGCAGGCAAGCCAGCTCCCACATTTGGATTGCGGTGCCTCAGGGAGATAGGCGCCAGCTGTCCGGTCGTCACGGGAGCAAGCTCCCTCGCCACAGGTCCAGCGTCGCACCAAAGTTGTGTAGATACCTATGCTGCGATAGCGGTGCACCAGATGAAGAATTCTTCACTGTTGCACCGCTATCGCAGACAAGCCAGCTCCCACATTGACTGCATTTCAATCTAGGATTCGGTCAGGCTATTGGCAATATGGACTACACCGAGCGTAGGACGGGGTTGTTCTGGCCCCCCACATCACCGTCAACGCCTTGCAATGCTTTCACAGTGCCTCCATAGTGAGTCTGGACTGAGCCCGGTGCTGTAGCGCCGGGCTTTTTGCATTATGCGACCGGACCATATGGAACCGGCTCCCTCAAAGACGGCCTAATATGCGTTATCAATTGCCCCCGCGTCGAATCAGCATGAAGCATCTGTTCCCCAGCACCGCCCTCGCTTTTTTCATTGGTCTCGGCTTCGCGTCGATGTCGACCAATACGTTCGCAGCCAATAGCTGGGACAACCTTCAGCCTGATCGCGATGAGGTGATTGCCAGCCTTAACGTCGTCGAGTTGCTCAAGCGCCATCACTACAGCAAGCCGCCGCTGGACGACGCTCGCTCAGTGATCATCTACGACAGCTACCTCAAGCTGCTGGACCCGTCGCGCAGCTACTTCCTGGCCAGCGATATCGCTGAGTTCGACAAGTGGAAGACGCAATTCGACGATTTCCTCAAGAGCGGCGACCTGCAGCCTGGCTTCACCATCTACAAGCGCTACCTGGACCGCGTCAAAGCGCGTCTGGACTTCGCTCTGGGTGAGCTGAACAAAGGCGTCGACAAGCTCGATTTCACCCAGAAAGAAACCCTGTTGGTGGATCGCAAGGACGCCCCTTGGCTGACCAGCACCGCAGCCCTGGACGACCTGTGGCGCAAACGCGTCAAGGACGAAGTGCTGCGCTTGAAGATCGCCGGCAAAGAGCCCAAGGCCATTCAAGAACTGTTGACCAAGCGCTACAAGAACCAGCTGGCGCGCCTGGACCAGACCCGTGCCGAAGACATCTTCCAGGCCTACATCAACACCTTTGCGATGTCCTACGACCCGCACACCAATTATCTGTCGCCAGATAACGCGGAAAATTTCGATATCAATATGAGTCTGTCCCTGGAAGGCATCGGTGCCGTCCTGCAAAGCGACAATGACCAGGTGAAAATCGTACGTCTGGTGCCGGCAGGCCCTGCTGACAAAACCAAGCAAGTGGCACCGGCCGACAAGATCATCGGCGTGGCCCAGGCCGACAAAGAGATGGTCGATGTGGTCGGCTGGCGCCTGGACGAAGTGGTCAAGCTGATCCGCGGCCCTAAAGGCAGCGTGGTGCGCCTGGAAGTGATTCCGCACACCAATGCACCGAACGACCAGACCAGCAAGATCGTGTCCATCACCCGTGAAGCGGTGAAGCTCGAAGACCAGGCCGTGCAGAAGAAAGTCCTCAACCTCAAGCAGGATGGCAAGGACTACAAGCTGGGCGTGATTGAAATCCCGGCCTTCTACCTGGACTTCAAGGCGTTCCGTGCCGGTGATCCGGACTACAAGTCCACCACCCGCGACGTGAAGAAAATCCTCACAGAACTGCAGAAAGAGAAAGTCGACGGCGTGGTCATCGACCTGCGCAACAACGGCGGCGGCTCCCTGCAGGAAGCCACCGAGCTGACCAGCCTGTTTATCGACAAGGGCCCGACCGTGTTGGTACGCAACGCTGACGGCCGTGTCGACGTGCTGGAAGACGAGAACCCGGGTGCCTTCTACAAAGGGCCGATGGCGCTGCTGGTCAACCGCCTCTCGGCCTCGGCCTCGGAGATTTTCGCCGGTGCCATGCAGGACTACCACCGTGCACTGATCATCGGCGGCCAGACCTTCGGCAAAGGCACCGTGCAGACCATCCAGCCGCTGAACCATGGCGAGCTCAAGCTGACACTGGCCAAGTTCTACCGGGTCTCCGGGCAGAGCACCCAGCATCAGGGCGTACTGCCGGATATCGATTTCCCGTCGATCATCGACACCAAGGAAATCGGCGAAAGCGCCCTGCCTGAAGCCATGCCGTGGGACACCATCCGCCCTGCGATCAAGCCGGCGTCGGATCCGTTCAAGCCGTTCCTGGCACAGCTGAAGGCTGACCACGACACCCGCTCCGCCAAGGATGCCGAGTTCGTGTTTATCCGCGACAAGCTGGCCCTGGCCAAGAAGCTGATGGAAGAGAAGACCGTCAGCCTCAACGAAGCGGATCGCCGTGCACAGCACTCCAGCATCGAGAATCAGCAACTGGTGCTGGAAAACACCCGCCGCAAGGCCAAGGGTGAAGACCCGCTCAAAGAGCTGAAGAAAGAAGATGAAGACGCGCTGCCGACCGAGGCGGATAAAACCAAGCCGGAAGACGACGCCTACTTGGCCGAGACGGGCCGGATCCTGCTGGATTACCTGAAGATCACCAAGCAGGTGGCCAAGCAGTAAATGATGGCGATTTAATGTGATCGCTCCTCGGAGTGTCATCATATAGACATCATTCTGTCGTGAAATAAAAGGACCGCAGGTTTACGCCTGCGGTCCTTTTTTTTGATCGAGACCGCCATGACCATGACCGAACAGCTGAATGCATTGGGCTCAATCCTGGCTCAAGGCAGTTTGCACAGCCTGTTCCAACCGATCATCTGCCTGTCAGAACGGCGCATCCTCGGTTACGAAGCCCTCAGTCGCGGCCCGTCCAACAGCCCGCTGCACTCCCCCGTCGCGCTGTTCTCAGTGGCCAGCCATGCCGGGCGCCTGAGCGAGCTGGACATGGCGTGTCGAGAAAGTGCATGCCGGCGCTTCAGCGAGCAGAAACTGCCCGGCAAGCTGTTCCTCAATATCTCACCGGAATCCTTGATGGAGCACGCGCATCAGCCAGGGCGCACCCTGCAACTGTTGCGCGACTTCGGTATTTCTCCCAGTCACGTGGTGATCGAACTCACCGAGCAGGCGCCCACCGACGATTTCGCGCTATTGCAAACCGCCTTGCACCACTACCGCGACATGGGTTTTGCCATCGCACTGGATGACTTGGGCGCCGGTTATTCCAGCTTGCGCTTGTGGTCGGAACTGCGCCCGGACTACGTGAAGATCGACCGGCACTTTATCGACGGCATTCACCAGGACGCCCTCAAGCGCGAGTTTGTCGGCTCCATCCTGCAGATCGCCAAGGCGTCCCGCGCCCAAGTGATTGCCGAAGGCATCGAGTTGCCGGAAGAACTGGCGGTGCTGACCGAGATGGGCGTCGACCTGGTCCAGGGCTACCTGCTCTGCCGTCCTCAGGAACAGCCGCCACAGGAAGCGCGCCTGATGCTGCCCAAGCCGGATAACGCCACGCTGGCCCTCAATGACGAAGGCAGTGACCTGAGCGCCCTGCTCAATGAGCAACCCGCCGTGGATCAAGACACCGCCACCGCCCAAGTGCTGGAATCGTTCCGCCGCCAGGCCAACCTCAACTCGTTGGCGGTGTTGGACGGCCGCGGTCGCCCGGTCGGCATTGTGCACCGGCATTCGCTATCGGATGCGTTGCTCAAGCCATTCGCCACCGACTTGTTCGCGCGCAAACCCATCAGCCGCCTGATGAGCGATGACTTTCTGGCGGTGGAACTGAGCCAGTCCTTGCAGCAGGTCAGCCGTTTACTCACCAGCCGTGCACGGCAACGCATCGAAGAGGATTTCATCATCACCCTGAACGGCGATTATCTGGGGCTGGGCCGGGTTATCGACGTGCTCAAGTTGATCACGGAGCTGAAAATCCAGCAGGCCCGCTACGCCAACCCGCTGACCTTGCTGCCTGGCAACGTGCCGATCCAGCAGTGCCTCACTAGGCTGTTGCAGCAACAGCGCGAGTCGGTGATCTGCTATGTGGATATCGACAGTTTCAAGCCGTTCAACGATATCTACGGCTACGGGCGCGGGGATGAAGTGCTGCTGTGCCTGGCGCAGTGCCTGAACGACCGGGTAGACCCCAGCCGCGACTTTGTCGGGCACATTGGCGGCGATGACTTTCTGCTGGTGTTGGGCCCGCAGGATTGGCGCAAGCGGCTCAACCAATTGCTGGACGATTTCCACACCCAATGCCGACGCTTCTACCGCGCCGAACACCTTGAGGCTGGCTGCTTCGTGGCCCTCAACCGCCAGGGCGCGCGCCAGGAGTTTGCATTGCTGTCGCTGTCCATCGGCGTGGTGCACTTGTATCCACAGGCCTGTGCACAACTCGATGCCAGCCAATTGGCAGAGCTGGCTTCACAAGCCAAGCACCATGCCAAGGATATGGCGGGCTACAGCATCCACGTGATCGACAGCATGGACACCTGCTCCCAGGCGCTTTAGGCCTCGGCGGATTCCGGGTACTCGTACTCGAACACCCGCACCACTTCGGATGCATGCCAGGACGCGGCGGCCACACCATCGGAAGGCCCGCTGAACCGCCCCAGGCGCTCCACACACTCAAAAAAACCGGTGCGCGGCAGGCGGCTGGCGCCCTGGCTGATCACCAGGGAACTGCGCAGCGGTTGCTCCGCCTTGGCATCCAGCGCCGCTAGATGCTCCAGGGCCGCAGCCAGGGTCTGCATGGCCGGCGTGGGGAATTGCAGACGCTCCAGCAGCGCACGATACGTCAGCAAATGGCGCTGGCGACGCGCTTGGTCAAGTTCATTGATTAACCCATCCCAGTGTTGACGGCTGATACGTAGGCTCAAGACTCATCCCTCCAACCTGCAACGCCCAATTCCCAGGCCAGGCTGCGGCGAATGGCGGCATCCGGCTGGCGTTCACCACTTTCTATCAATCCAAGATACGAAGGGCTGATGCCCACGGTACGCGCCAGGGCCTCGATTGCCAGGCCCTTGGCCTCACGCAAGCCGCGCAGGGCTGCAAGCGGGCGCAAGTCCTGCTCGGAGGCGGTGGGTGCAGCAGAAGGAGAAGCGCGTGGCGGTTGCAACTGACCGGCAGCTTTTAGCAGCGCCTGGTACTGGTCCCATGGCAACACCGCATACTCGGGTTCGCCATCGCGTGAAATGATCTGGATATCCATGACTGCCCCGTAGGATAAAAACACTTACTAAGTAAGTTATTTCCTTAAGAGTGTAATCCTAACAGCCACGAAGGTCGCCGGGGGATACCAGGCATCATTAGTTTTTTTGCGGGTTTTCCCGGGCCAGCAGCTCAGGCGTCGCAGGCAGGCGCTCAACCACCGCAAGTTTTTCCGGACGTTGCGCATCGCGCCAGGTACGAAAGGCGCTCAGCTCGCCGCTCAGGGTCTTCATGACCCACGCCAGCACGGCGATGTCGTCGAGCATGCCGAACATGGGAAGAAAATCCGGAATCGCATCAATCGGGCTAAGAAAATACATCAGCCCCGCCACCACCGAGATCAGCGCCTTGGGGCTGATGGCACGGTATTCGCCACGCCAGTAAGCCAGGCACAGGGCCTGCAGCAACTTGAGATCATCCTTGAGCTGGCCGAGCCGATTGCCCTGGCTTGAGCCTTTGGCAGCGACGGCAAACAGCAAGGTTGGCAAACGCCCACGACCGAGCAAGCGCGCGGCCATCGGCAGGAAACGGGTGAAATTGAACGGTGGTTTCATAGGGCACTCCAGTTCCAGGCGACATAAAAGGTTATCCACACAAATTGTGGATAACCTTGTGAACAGAGCCTGTTTTATCGGCTGAAAGCCACGGACTACAAGGCCTACAGTCAGATCGGGCGTTTTTTGCGCACATCAAAAAAACCCAAGAATTCATTGACTTGGCATGTATGTGCGGCTACCCGTGCTCGAGTCTTATATCAGACTGTGTCCGGTTGCGGACGTTCGTTTGGATTTGCAGAGGCTTGAATCAGGGGCTGCCTGGCTTGCGAGAGTCATAGATATCTGTACGACTCCGGTACGACGCTGCCCTCCGTGGCAGCCTGCCAGCCGATGCCTATCTCCCAAACACCCCGGGCTCCAAGTGTGGGAGCTGACTTGCCTGCGATGGCGGCCGTTCAATCGACAGAGATATCGAATGTGCCGCCCCAGGTAACCACGATGCGAAGCGAGCCGCTCTTGATCTTGCTCTGCTCTTGATCTTGATCTCAGGCGCCCCGTTAAACCACGCTGGCCGAACGCAGGCTTGAATCCGTGGGTAACCCGGCAGGACGCCGGGTTAGCCGTCCTGGGCCAGGGATGGCCCATGACGGCGGCCCACGGATTCAAGCCTGTGTTCGGGCACACCGAGCCTAAGCGAGGTGCCGAGTGGTGGGGCAAGAGCGTTTTGCTTACTTTTGCGCTTTTCAAAAGTGAGCCGCTGTCAGAGCGGAACCCTAGGTGGCCGTTACCGCAGGAATGGATATGTACTCGGTATAGCTGTGTCGCCTGTCAGGCCGCCTTCGGGAGCAAGCCCGCACAGTTGGATCGTTGGGGTGCCTGGGAGATAGGCGTCGGCTGGCTGGCCCTCATCGCAGGCAAGCCAGCTCCCACAGGGAATTTTGCGTCGTTTGACCAACGCCGAAAACAACAACGCCCCGTCGAGACGGGGCGTTGTGTGTTCAGGCGCCGATTACTTCTTGGCGGCTGGTGCAGCAGGCGCGTCAGCCGCTTCTGCCTTGGCTGGGTCCTTGATGGCCAGCAGCTCCAGGTCAAATACCAGCACGGAGTTGGCCGGGATCGCCGGGCTCGGGCTCTGGGCGCCGTAGGCCAGGTCGGACGGGATGTACAGCTCGACCTTCTCGCCAACGTGCATCAGTTGCAGACCTTCGACCCAACCCGGGATCACGCCGCTGACCGGCAGGTCGATCGGGCTACCGCGATCTACGGAGCTGTCAAAGGTAGTACCGTTGGTGAGCTTGCCGGTGTAGTGAACAGTCACCACGTCGGTTGGCTTAGGCTGGGCGCCGTCGGCCTTCTTCACGATCTTGTACTGCAGGCCGGAAGCGGTGGTGACGACACCGTCTTTCTTGGCGTTGTCTTCGAGGAATTTCTTGCCAGCGGCTGCCGACTCTTCGCTCATTTTGGTCATGCGTTCTTCAGCACGCTTTTGCAGTGCGGCAAACGCCTCAACCAGCTCATCGTCCTTGAGCTTCTGCTCTTTCTTGCCGACGGCATCTTCGATGCCCTGGGCAACAGCTTTGGAGTCCAGGTCGTCCATGCCTTCTTGGGCAAGGCTCTTGCCCATGTTCAGGCCGATGCCGTAGGAAGCTTTTTGCGCCGGGGTTTTCAGCTCTACGCTGGTCTGCGAATCACAACCCGCAAGTACCAGGCTAACCAGGGCCACCGCCGCCGCCAACCGATGCTGTTTCATGCTATTTCCTTGTTCATGCGCCATAAGGGCATTCGAATAAAGTCGCGAGCTTATCAGGCGGCCACGACCAATGGCTACCGGCATGTGAGCAGGAAACTTCTGATAAGTTCACGTGTTTAAAAGCATTTCCATTTATCATGGGGCCCCGCGACGGATCGCGGGACCGCCTGATAGCGGGCCAATTGCTACTTGCCGCACCTGTAGCGCAGTGGCATAACAACGCGACAATTCGACAAGGATAGTTATCTTGCGCATTTTTTCCCGTGTTTTACTCCTGATACTGATCGCACTGGGCCTGATTCTGGCCGTGGTGCTCTACTACACCCTCAATCCCAAACTGCCGGATTATGTGCCCGTAAAGCAGGTGCACTACCAGGAGCAATGGAGTGCCGACGACCGCCAGACCTACTACTTCACGCCCCAGGGCACCCAAGTAAAAGGCCTGCACTACGACTGGTTCACCGCCCTGGAGCTGCCGTTCTCCAAGCAACGCTTTGCCGCGCCGGAGTACCTGGCGCGCTTTGGCTTCCTGGTCGACCCCAAGCAGACGCCCACCGCGCAAAACCCTGGCAACCTGCCAGTAGGGTTCGCCCGGCACCAGAACGCCGACAGCAAGGCTCAGTACCTGGATATCACCTGTGCGGCATGCCACACCGGCGAATTGCACTTCAAGGGCCAGGCCCTGCGCATCGACGGCGGCTCGGCGCAGCACGTGCTGCCCTCCAGCGTTCCCACGTTGCGCGGCGGCAGTTTCGGCCAGGCCCTGGTCGCCAGCCTGGCCGCTACCTATTACAACCCATGGAAGTTCGAACGCTTTGCCCACAAGGTCCTGGGGGATCAGTACGATGCCCAGCGCGATCAACTGCGCAAAGACTTCAAGCAATCGCTGAACCAGTTCCTCAAAGTCGCCTGGAATGACACCCATCGCGGCCTTTACCCCACCGAAGAAGGCCCGGGCCGTACTGACGCCTTTGGGCGCATCGCCAACGCCAGTTTTGGCGACGCTATTTCCCCTGACAATTATCGCGTCGCCAATGCGCCGGTGGACTACCCCCAGCTGTGGGACATCTGGACCTTCGACTGGGTGCAGTGGAATGGCTCGGCCCAGCAGCCCATGGCGCGCAATATCGGCGAAGCCCTTGGCGTAGGCGCGACCCTGGCGTTCTTCGACGCAGCCGGGCAACCGCTCAAAGGCGATGCCCGCTACCCGTCCAGCGTACGGGTGCGTGAACTGCACCTGATCGAAGAGACCCTGCAACGGCTCAAGCCGCCGACCTGGCCGCAAGACTTGTTCGGTGCCATCGACAAACCCCTCGCCGCCCAGGGCCGCGCACTCTTTGCCGAGAACTGCGCCGGCTGCCACCTGCCCACCGTTACCCAAGAAAACGGCCGCCCGGTGCAGCAGTTGAAAATGCTGCCGGTGGACTACATCGGCACCGACCCCGGCACGGCCAACAACATTGCCGACCAACGCTATGACCTCAGTGCCCTGCAATGGGACCCGGCCGAACTGGCCCAACTCAATGTCGAACTGCACCCCACCCCCACCGCGCCGCTGGACTTGAAAAAAATGTCGGTAGCCCAGGGCCTGGCCTATGTCACCGCCTTCGTCGAAGAGCATGCCTACCGTGCGGCCGGCGTCACCCCGGCCGAGCGCCCAGGCCTGGACGGGTTCGGCCTGCCCATCGGCGTGCGCGAGTTGCGTGCCTACAAGGCGCGACCGCTGGCCGGCGTATGGGCCACCCCGCCGTTCCTGCACAACGGTTCGGTGCCGACGATCTACCAACTGCTATCGCCTCAGGACGAACGCAGCACCACCTTCTATAAAGGCACCTTCAACTACGACCCGCGCCACCTGGGGTTTGAGACCACCGCCTTCAAGAACGCCTTCCTGTTCGATACCAGAATCACCGGCAACCACAACAGCGGCCACGAATTCCGTGCCGGCGAGCGCGGCAATGGCGTGATTGGCCGTGGCCTGCTGCCGCAGGAGCGCTGGGCGCTGCTCGAATACCTCAAAGTGCTGGGCGGCCCGCTGGAGCAACAACTGCCATGATTATCCGATCGCAAAACAAGGACCGCTCCATGCTTGCTCGTCTCTGGCTGCGCCTTGGCGCCTTTGTGGGTAAAACCCTGTTGTGGCTGCTGGGCCTGGGCCTGCTGGGGTGGGTGTTGGCCATGGCGTGGTTCGCCTGGCAGCACAGGGGCCCGGTGTCGGTGAAGGAACAGATCCCGCCGGGTGAAGCGGCGATGACCCAAGGCATCATCCAGACCGCCGTGCGCATCGTTGACCAACATCGCGAAGGCACTCGCTACCTGCGTGATGCCCATGCCAAGGCCCATGGATGCGTGAAAGCCGAGGTCAGCGTCCTGGCGGATCTCGACCCGGCCTTGCGCCAGGGTGTGTTCGCCGAGCCGGGCAAGACCTGGCAGGCGACGATGCGCCTGTCCAACGGCAACGCCTACCCGCAATTCGACAGCATCCGCGATGCCCGCGGCATGGCGATCAAGCTGCTGGATGTGCCGGGCAAGCAACTGATGGCCGACCAGCAAGCGCGCACCGAGCAGGATTTCGTGATGTTCAGCCATCCGAACTTCTTTGTCAGCGATGTTGCGGAATACGCGCAGAACATCGGTGCGCAAGCGGATGGCAAGAAGGTCCTGGCGTTCTTTCCCAAGCTCGACCCGCGCAGCTGGCAAGTGCGTCACTTGTTTATCGCCCTGGCAACCCTGGCGCCCGCCCCGGCCAGCCCGACGCAGACGACTTACTTTTCAGTGTCGCCTTATAAGTTTGGCGCGGCCAACGCCAAGTTTCGCGTCGCGCCCGACCCGCAAAGCTGCCCGGATTATGTGCTGCCCAAACAGAACCAGGACCTGCCCAACTTCCTGCGCAGCGCGCTCAACCAGCAACTGTCCACCGACCGTGTAGATGCGTGTTTTGTGCTGCAGATCCAGCGGCAAAACCCACAGGCGTTCATGCCCATCGAAGACACCAGCATCGAATGGAAGGAAAGCGACGCGCCGTATGAAACCGTGGCCAAGGTGAGAATTCCCGCCCAGGACTTTGACACGCCGGCGCAGAACCTGGCGTGCGATAACCAGTCGTTCAACCCCTGGTTCGGGCTGGAAGCCCACCGCCCTATCGGCGGCATCAATCGGCTGCGCAAAGCGGTGTACGAAGCCGTCAGCGACTACCGCCACAGCCGCAACGCACCGTAAGGTGCGTTAAATTGCAGGCGAAAAAAAAACCCGCTCAATGAGCGGGTTTCTTGTGGCTACCTGGCGTTCAGTGTTCCAGGTAACCGAATATGGCGCAGCGGACGGGACTCGAACCCGCGACCCCCGGCGTGACAGGCCGGTATTCTAACCGACTGAACTACCGCTGCGCGTAACACTTGAAGCGAATGGTGGGTGATGACGGGATCGAACCGCCGACATTCTGCTTGTAAGGCAGACGCTCTCCCAGCTGAGCTAATCACCCTTCGTTTCGGTGTGGGCGCATCATACACCAAAAAATCGTAATGTCTTGATTTAAATGCAATTTATTTAAAAAAAGTTTAGCGCACGATTTTTTGCCATATTTCGGACAGAAAAAAGCCCGCTCGATGAGCGGGCTTTCTGTGGTTACCTGGCGTTCAGCGTTCCAGGTAACCGAATATGGCGCAGCGGACGGGACTCGAACCCGCGACCCCCGGCGTGACAGGCCGGTATTCTAACCGACTGAACTACCGCTGCGCGTAACACTTGAAGCGAATGGTGGGTGATGACGGGATCGAACCGCCGACATTCTGCTTGTAAGGCAGACGCTCTCCCAGCTGAGCTAATCACCCTTCGTTTCGGTGTGGCGCGCATTCTACGGAGCGACCTTAAGTCTGGCAAGCACTTTCTTAAATCTTTTTTTTCAGCCCTTCCAATGGCTTAGGCAGGGTTGGCCTGCGGCGTGATCAAGAGAATAATGCCCCCCTTTGTATAGAGGAGAGACTCACCCCATGTGGTTCAAGAACCTGCTTATCTATCGCCTGACCCAAGATCTGCCTGTTGATGCCGAGGCGTTGGAAGCGGCCATGGCCACCAAGCTGGCGCGCCCTTGTGCAAGCCAGGAGTTGACCACTTACGGTTTCGTCGCACCTTTCGGTAAAGGTGAAGATGCTCCCCTGGTTCACGTCAGCGGCGATTTCCTGCTGATCGCCGCCCGCAAGGAAGAACGCATCCTGCCGGGTAGCGTGGTGCGTGATGCACTTAAAGAGAAAGTCGAAGAGATCGAAGCCGAGCAGATGCGCAAGGTCTATAAGAAGGAGCGCGACCAGATCAAGGATGAAATCATCCAGGCCTTCCTGCCTCGCGCCTTTATCCGTCGCTCGTCGACCTTCGCTGCGATCGCGCCGAAACAGGGCCTGATCCTGGTCAACTCGGCCAGCCCCAAGCGCGCCGAAGACCTGCTGTCGACCCTGCGCGAAGTGATCGGCACCCTGCCCGTGCGCCCGCTGACGGTAAAAACCGCCCCGACTGCGATCATGACCGACTGGGTCACCACCCAGAAACCGGCCGACGACTTCTTCGTCCTCGACGAATGCGAACTGCGCGACACCCACGAAGACGGCGGCATCGTGCGTTGCAAGCGCCAGGACCTGACCAGCGAAGAGATCCAACTGCACCTGACCACCGGCAAGGTCGTGACCCAACTGTCCCTGGCGTGGCAGGACAAGTTGTCCTTCATGCTCGACGACAAGATGACCGTCAAGCGCCTGAAATTCGAAGACCTGCTGCAAGACCAGGCGGAACAGGACGGTGGTGATGAAGCCCTGGGCCAACTGGATGCCAGCTTTACCTTGATGATGCTGACCTTCGGCGATTTCCTGCCGGCGTTGGTTGAGGCACTGGGCGGCGAAGAAACACCGCAGGGCATCTAAGCCATGTGAAGATCAAAATGTGGGAGCGGGCTTGCTCGCGAAAGCGATGTATCAGTCAGTATATCTGGTGACTGATTCACCGCTTTCGCGAGCAGCCCGCTCCCACATTTGATTGCATTCACACCATCAGAATCTAATAACAAGGACCTCCCCATGCGCGCACTCGCCGCCTTGAGCCGCTTCGTCGGCAACACCTTCGCCTACTGGGTGTTGATCTTCGCCGTCGTCGCCTTTCTCCAACCTAGCTGGTTCATCGGCCTGAAAAGCGCCATCGTCCCACTGCTGGGCCTGGTGATGTTCGGCATGGGGTTGACCTTGAAACTGGAAGACTTCGCCGAAGTCGCTCGCCACCCGTGGCGCGTGGCCTTGGGCGTGGTCGCGCATTTCGTGATCATGCCGGGCGTGGCATGGTTGCTGTGCCAGGCGTTCCATTTGCCAGCGGAAATAGCCGTTGGCGTGATCCTGGTCGGCTGTTGCCCAAGTGGCACGTCG
The DNA here is from genome assembly GCF_029201605.1 of Pseudomonas sp. FJ2-5-13. Classification (NCBI taxonomy): domain Bacteria; kingdom Pseudomonadati; phylum Pseudomonadota; class Gammaproteobacteria; order Pseudomonadales; family Pseudomonadaceae; genus Pseudomonas; species Pseudomonas sp. FJ2-5-13. The sequence continues at coordinate 2,056,864 of NZ_CP104045.1, read as the reverse complement.
TCCAACGTGATGACCTGGCTGGCCCGGGGTGATCTGGCGTTATCGGTGGCGATTGCCGCGGTCACCACCCTCCTCGCGCCGCTGCTCACACCGGCGTTGATCTGGCTGCTGGCCTCGGCCTGGCTGCCAGTGTCGTTCATGGAGCTGTTCTGGTCGATCCTGCAAGTGGTGCTGCTGCCCATCGTACTGGGCGTGGTCGCGCAGCGCTTGCTCGGTGATCGGGTAAGGCACGCGGTGGACGTGCTGCCACTGGTGTCGGTGGTCAGCATTGTGATCATCGTCGCGGCCGTGGTTGCCGCAAGCCAAGGCAAGATTGCCGAGTCGGGCCTGCTGATCATGGCCGTGGTGATGCTGCACAACAGCTTCGGTTACCTGTTGGGCTACTTCACCGGGCGCCTGTTCAAGTTGCCCCTGGCGCAACGCAAGTCGCTGGCCCTGGAAGTGGGCATGCAGAACTCCGGGTTGGGTGCCGCCTTGGCCAGTGCCCACTTTTCGCCGCTGGCGGCAGTGCCCAGCGCGTTGTTCAGCGTCTGGCACAATATTTCCGGAGCGTTGCTGTCGACCTACTTCCGGCGCATGAGCGAGAAGGAAGACCGTCGCGCGCTGGAAACCACGCCATAACTTGATCGCACGGTCCAATTTCGGCACTCTACCGAACTTCGCGGGGACGACCTCGCGACGCTATCAAGCGCTTACCCGGGGACGACCCCACTTTGATAGAAGCGAGGTCATCATGTCCTGGATCATTCTGTTTTTTGCCGGGTTGTTTGAAGTGGGCTGGGCCGTCGGCCTGAAGTACACCGACGGGTTCAGCAAGCCACTGCCCACCGCCCTGACCATTGCCGCCATGGCCGTCAGCCTTGGGCTATTGGGGCTGGCCATGAAGGAACTGCCGCTGGGCACCGCCTATGCCATCTGGACCGGCGTCGGTGCCGTGGGCACGGTGATTGCCGGGATTATCCTGTTTGGAGAATCCATGGCGCTGTTTCGATTGGCCAGTGTGGCGTTGATTATTTGCGGGCTGATTGGCCTCAAGATCAGCGCCTGAGTCATTGATCGCTCCCGGCATTGGGAGCGACTTCCTTTAATCAGCGGGCAAAGTACCGCTCACGCAACGAAGTTCCCAGCTCGTCACCAAGGCCATTCTCAGTAGCCCATACCGGATTTGTATTCGTCGGTGGCGTTGAAGGATCGTTGTCGAAGTCGAACGGTGGCGCACTAGTCGGCTGGCCTACGGCCTGCCGCTCCCTGTTTGACTCAAATTGCGGCCGGTCAGGATCAGCTTGATCAGCCCCTACAAAAGTTTCACCAGGCAATGCGGTGCCATTAACACCGTTATAGGCATGCCCCATCTCGTGAAACAGCGGAATAATGGGCGGCCGCTTATGGTCTTCCACCACAAATGAAGGGTCGAATAGAATCGTTGCGTCATCTGCCGGAGCGCCCGGGATACCGTTATTGATATAACCATGAGCCCCATCATTCGGTGGCTCTTGGCGAGGGTCACCCGCGTCGACCCCTTTACGCCCATAGTTATAAAACGCGCCCTCCCCTTCGGGCTGTTGCACAACCTTGATCCGCTCAGGCGTTTTATCCAATGCATCCAACATTTTCTGACCCGTTGGCGAACTTTGCAAAAATTCAAGGTCGTCGTTAAAACGCTGCTTGAATTCCTCACTTCCCTCGACATTAAAGGCCTTACTTCCGACTTCTGTTGGAGACACTATCTTCAACTGAGAACCGAACGTTCGCTTGATACCATCGCCGTCTTTCGCATAGATAGAATCGACATCCGATACTGAGTTGATCGTGTCAAACCCCCTACCGCTGTAAAAGATGTTACGCCCCTTCCCGCCAATGAGAACATCATCATCCTTGCCACCGTGCATGACGTTATGACCGGAGCCGCCCTCTAATAGATCATTTCCGCGCCCCCCATCCATGTAACTGCCACCGCTCCCGCCGCGCAGTTTGTCGTTGCCATTGCCCCCATACATGACGCTATAACCTGTGCCTGCGGCAATGGAGTCCTCGCCATCATTACCTTCGGCATATGCAGTCCCCTTGCCCAGCGTCAGGGTGTCGTTACCTGCGCCGCCATATACATTGGTCCGCCCCCCGCCGGCTTTGAATCTGTCATTACCATCGCCCAGCTTGACGCTCACCGGCAGCTCAAGATCATCGGCAACAGACACGTCATCGTCTCCGCCATTGGTGTGGATTTCAATCTTTTGACGACTTCTTTCATCCTGATAAAGAGGAATCTCATAGGACTTGCCGTTAATTTCAGCTATTAGCCCTCCATCCGTCGACTTTCTGACGTGGACTTTATCGGCTGCGTCCCCTGTCTTGATGACTAAGGTCTCTTTTTTAGGCAGGCCGTAAAATCCCCCGCCACCTCTTACATCCAGCTCTATTTGAACGCCACCTTCACTGAATGGCATATTCGGAATGATCTTTACAGGCGCAAACGTCGCCTCAGGCTTACGTTGAGATTTATCAGTATCGGCAGAGTGACTTGGCGAGCCCATAACTAGCGTTTGGGAGGGAGAGTGGCGAACAGGCATATTCATCAAAAGTCATCCTAAGCGTTAGTTTGCTGTAATGACTACGTGGTGTGCCTGACGAAAACGTTCCGTCAGATGAATGACGTTCTACCACATGCGATAGAATGAAGAATTTTCCTACAGTAACATTCAAATTACTCAGGGCCTCTCTTTAAGAGTTAAAAAAGGCCCTGAGCCACACCTCATTCCTAACGATCACTCCCGCGCAAGCTTCCGACTATTTCATGCAAGGTTTGGGGTGTTGCAGCGTCCACACTCACCGCGCCACCCGCCACCAACACCACCCGCGACCAGATCCGATGGAAAAAGCCCTTGTTAGGATCGCGGCTGAAGAAACTCCCCCACAACCCCTGCAATGCCATCGGGATCACCGGCACCCGCGTCTCCTCCAGGATGCGCGTCACCCCACCCCGGAACTCATTCATCTCGCCATCGGCGGTCAGCTTGCCTTCCGGGAAAATGCAGACCAACTCGCCGTCCTTGAGGTACTGGGCAATCCGCGCGAACGCCTGTTCGTAGATCTGAATGTCTTCATGGCGCCCGGCAATCGGAATCGCCCCGGCGGTGCGGAAGATAAAGTTGAGCACCGGCAAGCGGTAGATCTTGTAGTACATGACAAAGCGAATCGGCCGACGTACTGCGCCGCCGATCAACAGCGCATCGACAAACGACACATGGTTGCACACCAGCAACGCCGCGCCTTCATCCGGGATGGCCTGCAGATTGCGATGCTCCACGCGGTACATGGAATGGCTGAGCAGCCAGATCATGAAGCGCATGGTGAACTCGGGGACGATTTTAAAGATGTAAGTGTTAACCGCGATGTTCAGCAGCGACACCACCAGGAACAACTCGGGGATCGACAGCTTGGCCACGCTCAACAGCAGGATGGAGACGATGGCCGAGACCACCATGAACAGTGCATTGAGAATGTTGTTGGCCGCGATCACCCGAGCTCGTTCGTTCTCGGCGGTGCGCGACTGGATCAGCGCATACAGCGGCACGATGTAAAAGCCGCCGAACACACCCAGGCCGAGGATATCGAACAGCACCCACCATGCCTGGCCGTAGCCGAGCACCGCGAGCCAATCGTTGGCTTGCACGTTCTGCGGGAAGCCGCCGGAGTGCCACCACAGCAGCAGGCCGAACACAGTCAGGCCAAACGAGCCAAACGGCACCAGGCCGATTTCCACCTTACGCCCGGAGAGTTTTTCGCACAGCATCGAGCCCAGGGCGATGCCCACCGAAAACACCGTGAGGATCAAGGTCACCACGGTTTCGTCGCCGTACAACCATTCCTTGGCATAGGCCGGGATTTGCGTGAGGTAGATCGCGCCGACAAACCAGAACCATGAGTTGCCGACAATCGAGCGCGACACAGCAGGCGTCTGCCCCAGGCCCATGCGCAACGTTGCCCAGGACTGCGTGAAGATATTCCAGTCCAGGCGCAGTTGAGGTGTCGACGCCGCCGCGCGCGGGATGCTGCGGCTGGCCAGGTAGCCCAGCACCGCCACGGCCACAATCGCCACCGCCACCACCGGCGCGTAATGGGTGGAAGACATCATGATCCCGGCGCCGATGGTGCCGGCCAGAATCGCCAGGAACGTGCCCATCTCTACCAGGCCGTTACCACCGACCAACTCATCGTCGTGCAATGCCTGAGGCATGATCGAGTACTTCACCGGGCCGAACAGTGCCGAGTGCGTGCCCATGGCAAACAGCGCCAGCAGCATCAGTTCAAGATGATTGGTCAAAAAACCCGTCGCGCCCACGGCCATGATGACGATCTCGCCGATCTTGATCGCGCGGATCAACGCGTCCTTGTTGAATTTCTCGCCAAACTGCCCGGCCAACGCCGAGAACAGGAAGAACGGCAGGATAAACAACAAGGCGCACAGGTTGACCCAGATGGAGCGGTCGCCCTCGATGGTGAGCTTGTAAAGGATGGCCAGGATCAGCGATTGCTTGAAGATGTTGTCGTTGAACGCGCCCAGCAATTGAGTGATGAAAAACGGCAAGAAGCGCCGCGTGCGCAGCAAGGTAAATTGGGAAGGATGGCTCATCGTCGTCCGTGTTCCTGCGTGGCCTTATTTATCAGGCCACGACTTTACCTAATCCTGCTTACTTATTCGCTAGCCCGGCAATACAAGGCGAAACAAAAAGCTCGCCTTTATAAGCGCCCTGCACGGTGCGCTTGGCCACGATCAGCCACATCAGCGCCAGCGCAACCACCAGCACGCTGCCAAACACACTGAAAAACTCCAGCTGCAACAGGCTCGCCAATTTCAGCGTGGCCAGGGCGTACACCCCCAATGGGAAGGTGAAGCCCCACCAGCCCAGGTTGAACGGGATACCGGCGCGCAGGTAACGCAGGGTGATCAACACCGCAATCAACATCCACCACAAGCCAAACCCCCACAGGGTGATGCCCGCAATCAGGCCAAGGCCGTGAGCCATTTCACCGACACTGGCCAGGCCATTGGCGGCGAAGATCGCAGGGGCGTCCGTACCCAGCAATAACATGCCCAGGGCACCGGTGCCGATAGGGCCCAGGGCCAACCAGCTCGACGCTGCCATATTGGCGTGAGGCAACTTATGCAAGGCCATGCGCAACATCAGGATGGTCAGGATGCTGAACGCCACCGGCAGGGAAAACGCCCACAACACGTAGCTGGTCACCAGCATCACCAGTTGCGAATGGGCGTCTAACAGGTGCGGCGCGAGCAAGCCACCGCTGGCCGCCGCCACTTCGGCCGCCACCACGGGCAACAGCCAGACGGCGGTCATCTGGTCGATGCTGTGCTCCTGGCGGGTAAACATCATGAACGGGATCAGCACACCACAGGCCAGGGACATGGCGACGTCCAACCACCACAGGGCTTCGGCCAGCGGGATGACATCACTGCCCCAGCGCGGCAGACCGAACAGCAGCAAGCCATTAAGAATGGTCGCCAGCCCCATGGGGATAGTGCCGAAAAACATCGAGACGGTGGAGTGCCCGAAGATGCGTCGCGCCTCGTGGAAAAACATCACCCAGCGGGCGGCATAGAGCACGCTGAACAGCACAAACAGGCCGATGGTGAACAGCCACAGGGCCTCGGCGATAACGTGCAAACCTGGCAAGTTGACTGGCAACTGAGCCAAGGCCAGCGCCAGCACACCGGTGCCCATGGTCGCGGCGAACCAGTTCGGGGTGAACTGGCGAATCACTTCCCGGGGACGGGTCAAGTGACTGAAGGGTTTGTAGCGGTGAGTGGTCGAGCAGGTCATGGGTTAATCCTCTTCCTCATTTGAGGTTGAAGCCATGATAGAACCTGATCGAATATCTATATAACGGGTAATATCTCTAACTGTTATCTACTTTACCTATATCAATCACAATCATGCCCTCGCCCTTGTCTGCGCCGAGTCCCGCATCAACAAACCAACAAGCGCGGCGAGAGACAGCAAGATAAGCACCGCACCGTAGCCGTCCGTGGTCGAGATCAAGCCAAACACACGGCTCAGGTTACCCGCCAATAACGCCGGTATGCAGAACGCCAAGTAGCTCAATACATAGAACGCCGACATCAGGCCCGCCCGTTCATGGGGCAACGCCAGGCCCACGATACTGCGCACACTGCCCATGAAGCCGCCGCCGAAGCCCAGGCCTGCGATCACACTGGCGACAAAGAACAGCCACAGGCTGGCAGTGTTTACGGCAACCAGCAGCAACCCCACGGCCACGGCCAGCAGTGCAGCCGATAAGCGCATCACCCTGTCAGCCGCATGATTGCGCAGGCTGTAGATCATCACCGCGCCGCTCAAGGTCACCACCGCCACCAGCCCGCCGCCGATCAAGTGCGAGGTCGACCCGGTGGCGACACGCACCAACGACGGCGCCAACGAGGAAAAGAACCCACCCAGCGCCCACACGGCCACATTCAATGGCATCGCCAGCCACAACGCGCGGCGCGCTTGCGGTGGCACATGCAGGGTTGGCGCCAGCGACTTCAAGGCGCCCGGTATGCGGCTGACCGTTTCAGGCAGGCGCCACACATACAGCGCCTGCAACACCATCAAGCCCAACAGGGTGTAATAGATCAATTGGGTTGGCCAGGGCGCGAACTCCACCAGCAGCCCACTGCCCAGGCCACCACTGGCCATGCCGAGCATCGGTGCAAGGCTGTTGAGCATCGGGCCGCGCACGCGGTCGGTGTCGAGCAGCGTCGCACCCAATACCGCGGTCGCCGTGCCGGTCGCAAAACCCTGCAAGGCGCGGGCGGCCAGCAGGCAACTGGTGCTATCCGCGTTGATGAACAGCAACATCGCCACGATATTGAGCAGCAGCGCGGCGAAGATCACTGGCTTGCGCCCCAGGTAATCCGAAAGCGAGCCCACGGTGAGCAGCGCCGCCAGCAGGCTCACGGCATACACGCCGAAGATGGCCGTGAGCATGGCCGCCGAAAAATGCAGGTGGTCTTGATACACCTGGTACAACGGCGTCGGCGCGCTGGAGGCAGCAAGAAAGGTCAGCACGGTGATCACCAGAAACGCCAGGCTGGACCGTTGAGAGATGACGCTGGGCATGGGCACGCTCCGCTAAAGCTAATATTTTGCTTTTGTGGAGTGTGCTACTCGCTGGCGCTTAAAGCAAATTCTTTGTGTTAAGGTCTTGCCCATGGCGATCAAAGAAGGCCTCCGCCCGGGGGGCCGTAGTGCCCGGGTACAAGAATCCGTCCACAGGGCGGTGCGCGAACTGCTGGAAACCCATGAGCGTTCCAGCGTCACCGTGCCGATGATTGCGGCATGTGCAGGCGTCACGCCGTCGACCATTTATCGGCGCTGGGGCGATCTGTCAGTATTGCTCGCCGACGTCGCCCTGGCCCGTATGCGCCCCGATACCGAACCGGCCAACACCGGCAGCCTGCGTGGCGACCTGCAAGCCTGGGCCGAGCAATACCTGGATGAGATGAGTTCGGACGTAGGCCGCAACATGATGCGCGACGTGCAAAGCAGCCCCACGCCTGGGTATTGCGTGAGCATCCTGAGTGGGCAGTTGCAGGTGATCGTGGATCGCTATCCGCAGGAACAGCCGCCGAGCGTTGACCATCTGATCAACCTGCTCGCTGCGCCGACAGTGTTTCGTATTCTGTTTTCGGCCCAGCCGTTGGCGGTAGAAGAACTGCACGCCCTGATCGAACTGGCACTGAAGGCTTAAAGCCCTGCACATAGCAAATGTGGGAGCGGGCTTGCTCGCGAAGGCGTCGTGTCAGTCAATGCATCAGCAACTGATCTACCGCACTCGCGAGCAAGCCCGCTCCCACATTTTTTTCGCGTGCTGTCAGCGGCTAGGTGCGCATCCCACGCCCACTCACCAGCAACCGCGCACAACCGATATACAAGACGATGGTGGCCACGATCATGAAGGTGATCGCCACGCTGATCTTGATATCCGACACGCCCAGAATGCCGTAGCGGAAGGCGTTGACCATGTGCAGCACTGGGTTGGCCAGAGACACCGTCTGCCAGAACGGCGGCAGCAAGGTGATGGAGTAAAACACCCCGCCCAGGTAGGTCAGCGGCGTCAGCACGAAGGTCGGGATGATGGAAATATCATCGAAGTTGCGGGCGAACACGGCGTTGATAAAGCCTAGCAGCGAGAAGATCGTCGCCGTCAGCACTACCACCAGAATAGTGACCCCGAGGTGATGCACCTGCAGATGGGTGAAGAACAGCGACAGCAGCGTCACGATCACCCCCACCATCAGGCCACGCAACACCCCGCCCAAGGTGTAGCCGATCAGGATGGTGTGCGGTGACACCGGCGAGACCATCAGTTCTTCGATAGAGCGCTGGAACTTGCTGCCAAAGAAACTCGATACCACGTTGCCGTAGGAGTTGGTGATCACCGACATCATGATCAGGCCCGGCACGATGTACTCCATGTAGGTGAAACCACCCATGTCGCCGATCTGCCGACCGATCAGGTTACCGAAGATCACAAAGTACAGGACCATGGTGATCGCTGGCGGCAGCAGGGTTTGCGGCCAGATCCGGGTGAAACGCTTCACTTCGCGATAGACAATGGTTTGCAGCGCGACGAGGTTGGGTTGCAGTTCGGAACTCATACCGCCACCTTCGCCAGATTTTTCTCCACCAGGGACACGAACAACTCCTCAAGGCGATTGGTTTTATTACGCAGGCTCAGCACTTCGATGTTCTGAGTCGCCAATTGGGTGAACAGCGCGGTGATGCCCATGGCCTTATCCACCTGCACCTCCAGGGTGTGGCTGTCCACCAGCCGGCTGGGGTAGCCGAGCAACTGCGGGGCCACCGACAGATTGTTCTTCAGGTCGAGCAGGAAGGTCTCCACATGCAACTGGCCCAGCAGGTTGCGCATGCTGGTGTTCTCGACAATGGTGCCGTGGTCGATGATGCCGATGTTGCGGCACAACTGCTCAGCCTCCTCCAGGTAGTGGGTGGTGAGGATGATGGTGATGCCCTTCTCGTTCAGTTCGGTGAGGAAGGTCCACATCGAGCGGCGCAGTTCGATGTCCACGCCGGCGGTGGGTTCGTCGAGGATCAACAGGCGCGGCTCGTGCACTAGGGCGCGGGCGATCATCAGGCGGCGCTTCATGCCACCGGACAGCGAGCGCGAAGGCACGTCACGCTTGTCCCAAAGGCCCAGTTGGGTCAGGTACTGCTCGGCGCGTTCCTTGGCGACTTTCGCCGGAATGCCGTAGTAGCCAGCCTGGGTCACGACAATATCGAAGGTCTTTTCGAACTGGTTGAAATTGAATTCCTGGGGCACCACGCCAATGGAGCGCTTGAGCGCCGCCGGGGATTTGTCCAGGTCATGCCCGAAGATATTCACCGTGCCGCTGGTCTTGTTGACCAGGGTGGAGAGAATGCCGATGGTGGTGGATTTGCCGGCACCGTTGGGGCCGAGCAAGGCGAAGAAGTCACCTTCGGCGACATCCAGATCGATACCACTCAGGGCCTGGAAACCGTTGCCGTAGGTTTTGGTTAGCTGCCGGATGGACAGAGCGGAACTCATATGGAAGTACGCACCAAAGAAGGGAATAGAAAGAATAGATGAGGGCACAGCGCAGGTAGTTCAACCTGCGATGCAGTGCGAGCATGGTGCGTGCCCATGCCGCACAAGTACAGTCACCCGTATTAATAGTGTGTATTAAGTCAACGCGGTCATCACCGCCTTGCGGTAGGCCGGGCGCTGCTGCAGGCGCTGGTACCAGGCCTCCAGATGGGGCATGGCAGGGCGTTCGATGGGCATCTCGAACCAGGCGTAGATGAAGCAGCCCAAAGGAATATCGCCCATGCCGAACGCCTGACCGGACAGGTAGGGCTGCTCGGCGAGGGCTTGTTCGACGGTTTTGAGCGCGTCGATACAGGCTTGGCGCCCGGCATTGATGCTGTCCCAGTTTTGCTGGTCAGCCGGGGTGCGCACGATGCCCCAGAACACCGCTTTGAACGGATCGGCGAGCGTGGAAGTGGTCCAGTCCATCCACTTTTCGGCGTTGGCCCGGGCTTGCAAGTCGCTGGGGTAAAAGTCCGATGCCTGCTTGGCGCACAGGTAACGCACGATGGTGTTGGATTCCCACAGCACAAAGTCGCCATCTTCGATCACCGGCACCCGGCCATTGGGGTTCATGGCCCGGTATTGCGGAGTATCGACCACACCAAAAGCCCCGCCCGCATTAATTGCTTCATAGTCCAGGCCGAGTTCCTCGGCGCACCACAGTGCTTTCCTGACGTTTGATGAATTTTTACGACCCCAGATCTTCAGCATGACCGCGCCTTATCGTTGATGAACATGGCTTGATGAAGGCAGCAGCATACGCCGGTTCAGCCGCGGCTTAAATCGCCCTGCATATCACCGAGCAAGGTGGGCGCATCGTCGCCAAACAAGTGCGGGTAACACTGGCGGATATGCGCGAAGAAAAATGCTTCAGGCACATCAGCAAATTGCCCGTGGTCCACCACGTACTCCATCGAACGCTGGCCCTGGCGATTGAACGCGTGAAACACGCTGTCGTGCAGCCCATCGAACTCCAGCGGCGGCACGTCGAACACCTCGCACAGTTGCTGGTTGAACGCCGGCGTGGCCTTGACCCAGCGGCCGTTCAGGTAAAGCTCGGTATAACCGTGCATGGCGAACACGTCACTCTTGAGCAGGGCGAGCAGTCGCGGGGTGGACAGGTGGTTGCGCACGTCAGCCAGGCCAATGCGTGCGGGAATGCCGCAGTGGCGCGCGCAAGCGGCGAGCAACGTGGCTTTGGGTACGCAGTAGCTTTCGCCGGCCGCCAGGGCAAAGCTGGCGCTCAAGGTGTTGGGGTCACGGCTGAAGGTATAGGGGTTGTAGCGAATGGCCTCACGCACCGCGTAGTAAAGACTGACTGCCTGGTCACTTAAATCCGGGCGGGTTCCGCGATGTTTCTCGGCGAACTCCACCACTACAGGGTGGTCACTATCGATGAAGCGGCTGGGACTCAAGTACGTATTCATGAGCTTGATCTCCGAGGGGAGCCTGGAGTTTAACCACCAGGCCTGCCCGAGAGATAACGACGATTCGGCCAAATGCCGGCGCCGGCTGATGGGTTGCCCAGTACACCTTGTTACACCCTGATCACCCGGCTTGTTCGGATGCCGACTAAGCTCCCTGGTGGTTTCGCCCCTGGTTCACGGAGGATTGAATATGCTGTTGTTGTGGATACTGGTGCTGGTGGTCGGCATTGCCTACCTGGCACACCGCCGTACTGCCCCCCTGCCCGCCCTGGGCGTGGTCGCCGTCTACCTGCTGGCGATGGGCGCCTGGAGCCACGCACCGGGTTGGCTGCTGCTGATCTTCTGGGTGCTCCTGGCCGTGGTGGCCGCGCCGTTGTTGCTGCCTGACCTGCGCCGCCAATACTTCACCAAGCCGCTGTTCAGCTGGTTCCAGAAAGTGCTGCCGCCAATGTCCGAGACCGAGCGCGATGCGATCGATGCCGGCACCGTCTGGTGGGACGGCGAGCTGTTCAGTGGCCGCCCCGACTGGGACAAATTGCTGGCCTACCCCAAGGCGCAATTGACCGAGGAAGAGCAGGCGTTTATCGACGGCCCCACCGAAGAACTCTGCGCCATGGTCAGCGACTGGGAAATCGGCCAGGCCATGGACCTGCCGCCGCAAGCCTGGGAACACATCAAGACCCACGGTTTCTTCGCCCTGATCATTCCCAAGGAGTACGGCGGCAAGGGCTTCTCCGCCTATGCCCACTCCCAGGTTGCCATGAAGCTCGCGACCCGCAGCGGTGACTTGGCCTCCACCGTGATGGTCCCCAACTCCCTGGGCCCCGCCGAACTGCTGCTGCACTACGGCACCGAGGAACAACGCAACCACTACCTGCCGCGCCTGGCCCGTGGCGACGACATCCCGTGCTTCGCCCTCACCGGCCCGCTGGCCGGCTCCGATGCGGGCGCCATGCCCGACACCGGGGTGATCTGCAAAGGCGAATGGGAAGGCAAGGAAACCCTTGGTCTGCGCCTGAACTGGGAAAAACGCTACATCACCCTCGGCCCTGTCGCGACCTTGCTTGGTCTGGCCTTCAAGGCCCATGACCCGGACCACCTGCTGGGCGAAGAAGAAGACCTGGGCATCAGCCTCGCGTTGATTCCTACCGACACCCCTGGCGTGGAAATCGGCCGTCGTCACCTGCCGCTTGGCGCCGCGTTCATGAACGGCCCCAACTCCGGCAAAGATGTGTTCATCCCCCTGGAATACCTGATCGGTGGCCAGGAAATGCTCGGCAAGGGCTGGATGATGCTGATGAACTGCCTGTCGGTCGGCCGTTCGATCTCGCTGCCCGCCGTCGGCACCGGCGCCGCCAAGTTCACCAGCCTGGTGACCGGGCAATACGCCCAGGTGCGCGAACAGTTCAACGTACCGCTGTCGGCCTTCGAAGGCATCCAGGAAGCCCTGGCGCGCATCGGTGGCAACGCCTGGCTGATGGACAGCGCGCGCATGCTCACCGCCAACGCTGTGGACCTGGGCGAGAAGCCGTCGGTGCTGTCGGCGATCCTCAAGTACCACCTGACCGAGCGCGGCCGCGAGTGCATCAGCCACGCCATGGATGTGCACGGCGGCAAGGGCATCATCATGGGGCCCAACAACTACCTGGGCCGCAACTGGCAGGGCGCACCGATCTTCATCACCGTGGAAGGCGCCAATATCCTTTCGCGTAACCTGATGATCTTCGGCCAGGGCGCGATTCGCTGCCATCCCTTCGTGCTCAAGGAAATGGCCCTGGCCGGTCGCGAAGACCATGACCAGGCGTTGAAGGAATTCGACGGCCTGCTGATGCAACACATCGGCTTTGCCGTGAGCAACGCCGCCAGCACCCTGGTGCTGAACCTGGGCTTGGGGCACTTCGAAAAAGCCCCGGGCAACCGTTTGAGCCAGGGCTACTTCCGTGCCCTGAACCGCCAGGCGGCTGCGTTTGCCCTGCTGGCGGACCTGAGCATGATGTTGCTGGGTGGCGAGCTCAAGCGCCGCGAACGCCTGTCCGCTCGCCTGGGTGATGTGCTGAGCCACATGTACCTGGCCTCGGCGGCGCTCAAGCGTTACCACGACCTGGACTCGCCGGACCACCTGGAGCCGCTGTTTGCCTGGGCCATGGAAGAAAGCCTGGGTGAATCGGAACGTGCACTGGATGAGCTGCTGAGCAACTTCCCGAACAAGGTGCTGGGCTGCCTGCTGCGGGTGATCGTGTTCCCATTCGGGCGTCGTCATACCGGGCCGTCCGACGCGCTGGATGCCGAAGTGGCAGCCGTGATCGGTCGCGCCAAGGGCGACCCGACCCTGGAAGAATTGCTGGCCGGCTGTTATCGCCCGCAATCGGCAGAAGATCCGGTGGGCGCCCTGCAACATGCCTACGACCTGCTCGGTGCCAGCCATCCCTTGCAGAAAAAGCTCCACAGCGCGCTCAAGAGCGGCCAGGTCAAACCGGTGGCCGGCGAGCATGCCATCGACGCGGCCCTGCAGGCCGGCGTGCTGCAACCGGCCGAGGCGCAAACCCTGCGCAATGCCGAGGCGGCGCGACGCAAGGTGATCGACGTGGATGATTTCAGCAAGGAAGAGCTGATGCAGGCAGAGGGTAAAGTCCGCTGAGTCGAGCGGTCATATAAAAACGGGCGCGAGAGGCTTATACTCTCGCGCCCGTTTTTGCTTTAGAGGCCTTATCTCGTGTCCAACGTCGTTGCCGATCATCTCGTCTTGCTCGACCACTTGCGCAGCATCCTGGTTGCCGTCGGCGAAGCCGAACAGGTACCCGAGGAAAGCCACTCCCTGTTCCTGGAGCGTTTCGACGAACTGCGCGCCCTGTTGCCAATCGACCCGATCGAAAGCCAGTACCTGGGCCAGGACCTGATGAGCCAGGTCATTGTGCGTTACCCGCAAATTGCCCACCTGGTGCCCCGCGACCTGCTGTGGTTCTTCGGTGGCGACTGCCTGCACTTCATGCCTGACGAAGAACTGGACCTGTACCAGGCCCTGGAAGAACGTCGCTATGAAGCCGAACAGAACGACGAACCGTTCGACTGGAACCAGGAAAAACAGCTGCTGGCGATGCCTCAGGACCAGAGCAAGCACTGACACCACTATGTGGGGCGAGCTTGCTCGCGAAAAACGTCATCGATAACGCGTGCTTTCTGAATAAACGCGGCGCCTGTGAGTTTTTCGCGAGCAAGCTCGCTCCTACAGTATTAAGGCTTGTCCCTCCCACATTTCCTAACCGCGCTCCTACCGCCGCCGCAGCGTGGGCTCCTTGGCCATGCACTCCACCAGATAATCGATAAACACCCGCAACTTCGGCGGCAGGTAACGTGTGGGCGAATGCAGCAACCACGCCTCGCCATGGTACGAGGCAATAAAATCCCACCCCGGCAACACCTGCACCAACTCCCCCGCTTCCAACGCATGCCGCGCGGTGAAATACGGCAAGCTGGCAATCCCGACATGCTGCAAGGCCGCCTCCAGCCGCACCCCGGTGTGGTTCGCCGCATACCGGCCGCGTACGCCGACCGTTACCGCCTTGCCAGCTTGGCGAAACTTCCAGCGTGAATCTCCCGGTGTCTCTCCCAGATAGATGCAACTGTGCCCGAGCAGATCATGGGGATGGCTCGGTGTACCGTGCTCGGCCAGGTACTGCGGCGTCGCGCACAGCAAATGTTCGATGGGCAACAGCTGGCGCCCGACCAAGCCTGGCGGCGGGCTATCGGTGATGCGGATGCTCAAGTCGACGTTGTCGTCGATCAAGTCCACATGCCGATCTTCCAAAATCAATTGCACATCAACCTTGGGGTAGCGCCGCAAGAATTCCGGCATGTGCGGGTGCACCACGAATCGCCCCACCGCCTTGGGCACACTGACCCGCACAAGGCCCTCGGCTTCATGGGTGAATTGCCCACTGATTTCCATCACCGAGCGCGCTGCGTTGACCATCTCCTGGCAACGCTTGAACACCTCCTCGCCGCCCTCGCTCAGGCGCAGCTTGCGTGTGGTTCGTTGCAGCAGGCGCGTGGCCAGGGCGTGCTCCAGGCGCGAGATACTGCGGCTCACCGCCGAAGGTGAAACGCTGAGTTGCCGCGCCGCTTCGGAAAAGCTGCCGGTTTCGACGACCTTGACGAAAATCGCCATTTCACCCAACAACGGCAAAGGAAGATTGATGCTCATGACGCACAGGTCCATTGATAATTGAGCGGATTATCACTCATCTGCGCACTATTTATACTGCCCACAGAACCCTGATGCGGATGTAGATGATGACCGAGCGCCTGTTTTTTACCCACGATCACCTGACGGCCGAGCTAGAAGTGCTCAGTTGCACCCCGTACGAAGAGCAATTCGCCGTGATTGTGCAATCGACGATTTTCCATCCCCAAGGCGGCGGCCAGCCATTCGACACCGGCTGGCTCGGCGACAGCCAGGTACTGCGAGTCATGCAGGAAGCCGAACGGGTGGTGCACTACGTCGACCAACCTCTGGAACCTGGACCTGTCATTGCACGCGTCGACGCAGAGCGGCGCGCCTTGCACACACGTCTGCATTCGGCAGGGCATTTGATCGGCAATGCTGGCGAACGCCTGGGCTGGATGCCGATCAAAGCCCACCATTGGCCGGGCGAAGGCAAGATCACCTTTATCCGTGGCCAGGCCGCGCAAGACATGGATGCGCAGACGCTCCAGCAGTGGGTCAACACATGGATCGCCGCCGACTATCCCCGCCATATGACGCTGGAAGACGGCACCCGTGAAGTCGGCTTCGGTGAGTTGCCGGCTTACGCCTGTGGCGGCACGCATGTTCAAGCGTTGAGCGAACTGGGCCAGGTGACGATCCTGGCGCTATCGGAGAAAAAAGGCGCGCTGTCAGTACGCTACAGCCTCGCTGACACCTTGGCCCTGTAGGAGCGAGCTTGCTCGCGAAGAACGTTAACGATAACGCGGGGTACCTGATTCCCATCGGCGCCCTTTGGTTTTTCGCGAGCAAGCTCGCTCCTACAGGGCCACGCTCGGCTGGCCCGATTCATTGACGAATGACTTCAATGTCGACACCGTCGCCGCCGGGTCACGCGGATCGCTGATCGCACGAAAATTCGTCAACATGGTGTTGGCCGCCAACTCCACCGACACATAGCCACGCTGACGGCTGTCGAAGAACTTCACATGGGGGTTGAGCGGCATGATCTTCATGAACGCGTCATAGGGCGGGCCATCGGAGGTGACCGACGAGCCGACAAACTCGGTGGCGACCACCGCCGAGTCCGGCCTGTCGGCGTCGGCATGCAGGTCGGTGGCCCAGAACGAATGAATATCCCCACCCCAGAACACCGGGTTCTTCACCCGGTTACGCACGATCGACGCCAGCATCCGCGAGCGGTTGGCCATGTAGCCATCCCAGCCATCGGTCCAGCGGCCAAGCTTGTGGTTGGTGAGGTCACGCTGCATCAGCGGCGCCACCAGCAAATCCTGGGCAATGATATTCCACTGCGCCTTGGACTGGGCAAATCCTTGGTCCAGCCAGGCCTCTTGCTGCCAGCCGAGCAACGTGCGGCCAGGGTCACGCAGGTCGCTGCAAGGGGTCGTGACAATATGCCCTTGGTGGCTGCCATTGGCCGCGATGCACGGTTGCTCGGAACGGTACTGGCGACCGTCAAGCACATGGAAACGCGCAAGCTGGCCGTAATCCAGGCGCCGGTAGATGCGCATGTCCGGCCCCTTCGGCACGCTGCTGGCACGCAGGGGCATGTGTTCGTAAAACGCCTGGTACGCGGCCGCCCGTTGCTTGAGAAACTGCGCCACCGCCACCTTCGGGTCCTGGGACCAGCGGTTGGCGTAGTCATTCTGTACCTCGTGATCATCCCAGGTCACGACGCTGGGAGCCGCGGCGTGAAGGGCCTGCAGGTCTGGATCGGTCTTGTACAGTGCGTAGCGGTTGCGGTAATCGCTCAGGCTTTGCGCATTGCCGCTGCCGTGGGAACGAAACGCCTTGCCCGACTGCGCCGCATAGGAACTGTCGTAAATATAATCACCGAGGAAAAACACCAGGTCCGGCTGCTCGGCGGCAAGGTGTCGGTAGGCGCTGAAGTAACCACGCTCCCAGTGCGAGCAGGACACAAACCCCAGCCGGGCCGTGGCCATGGCCTGCAGCGGTGGCATCGTGCGGGACTGGCCCACCGGGCTCTGCGCACCGAGCCCTTCAAACTGGTACCAATACGGCCGATCCGCCGCCAGCCCCGTCACCTCGACATGCACTGCGTGAGCAAAACGCGGCGTCGCCAGTACTTCGCCCTGCTTCACAATGCGCGTCATCGCCGCATCGCTGGCCACCCGCCAACGCACCGGCACCGAGCGACTCAAGCCACCACGGCCATCCTCAGCATTGAATAACGGCGCCAGGCGCGTCCAGATCACAAAGCCATCCGGCAGCGGGTCGCCGGAAGCCACGCCAAGGGTGAACGGATAATCCACCCCGGCACTGCGCGCAAACGGGCTGAGAATAGAAAACGCCGTAGCGACCGCCAGCCCGCCGAGGACCCGGCGCCGGCCGTGGTCGACTTCGCCGCTCACCGGCAGCGCTCCCAGTCGTCGCGCACGGTGGCAAACCCGAGCATGTCCTCATACACGCCGTTCTTTAAAAACGCCTGGCGCATGCAGCCTTCATAGCGCAGGCCGATCTTTTCCATGACCCGCGCCGATTCCTTGTTGCGCGCGAAACACTGGCTGCCCACGCGCTGCAAGCCTAGCGCGTCGAAACCGAAGTCCATCACCGCGCTCGCCGCTTCAGCCGCATACCCCTGGTTACGGCAGTGCGCTGCCACCCAGCCACCCAAGTGCCCATAGTGATGCGGAGCGTTGATACGCAGGCTGACCATGCCGACCAATTCGTCGGTGCCGCGCACGTGCATCCCCAGGTTCAGCAGCTCACCGGTGCGGTACTTGTCAGCGATCCCCGCAATAAAATCCTGGGCGGTTTCCAGGGTGTAGGGCGATGGAATGTTCGCCGTGTTGTCGGCAATTTTCGGCCCGTTGGCAAGCGTGAAAAGCACCTGCGCCTGGTGCATTTGCAGGGTGCGCAACAACAGTCGCGGGGTCGTCAATTGAGGCAGTGCAGTGGGCATGGGAGCCGGCCCTCAAGATAAATTTCTCAAGCATGGATGCCCCGAGTGTCAGTTTCATTACGCCCGAAAACTGACCGGTAAGTTTTCTAAAAAGACGCGTCCTAGAGCCTCTAAACGGTCAATTAAAGTTAACCAATCGGTCATTTTTGGCTGTTAGCGTTTTGCCCCTAATTCAATGACGGGGTAACGGAATGAGAACCTGGGACGAACCCAAGAAACGCAAGGCGCACATCGAGCTGATCCCAATGATCGACGTGATGATGTTCCTCCTGGTGTTTTTCGTACTGGTGAGCCTGAACGTGATTCCCGCGCTCGGCATGAAGACCCAATTGCCCAGCGCCAGCAGTTCGCAGCAGCTCAAGCCGCAGAACAAATTCATCCTCACCCTGGGCCTGGAAGGCCAGTTGCAACTGGACGGCAAGGACCTGACGGTGGATGCCCTGGTGCCGGCGCTGAAGGCGGCCGAAAAGCCCGATACCAAGTCGACGATCATCGTCAACAGCGACAAAGGCGTGGAGGTTTCGCGCTTGGTGGAAGTGATGGACACCCTGCGCCTGGGTGGCTTCACCTCCGTGTCCATTGCTACGCGTAAGTCCTGACCATGTACGTTCTGTTTCGTGCGCGTCAGTTGCTGGGCAGTGTCCCGGCCCTGATCGCCCTGGTGCTGATTGCACTGGGTATCCAGTCCCAGACGTTGAAAGTCGAGCCGGTGTATGACGAGTCGGCGGTCGAATTGGCCTTGGTCGAGCCGGAACCGGAAGGGGTCCCTGAACCGGTGGTGGAGCAAGAACCGCCACCGCCGGTGATCGAAGAGGAAGAGGCCGAGCCTGCTCCCCCGCCGCCACCGCCCAAGCCGCTGCCAAAACCCGAACCCAAGCCCAAGCCAAAACCTGTGCCCAAGCCTGCGCCCGTGGTCGCCAAGCCTGCGCCAACGCCGCCACCGGTGGCCGCCAAGCCAGCCCCGGCCGCCGTGGCCCAAGCGGCACCGACGCCTGCTCCACCTGCGCCACCGAAGGTCGATGGCCAGGCCCTGGAAAGCGGTTACCTCAAAGGCTTGCGCAACGAACTGGACACCTACAAGCAGTACCCCACCGGGCGCCAGGCCTCCCTCGAACGCCCGAGCGGCGAGGTGGTGGTGTGGCTGCTGGTAGACCGTCAGGGCCGCGTCCTCGACTCGGGTTTACAAACCCAGGCCTCGAGCATGCTGCTCAACCGGGCCGCCACCAACAGCCTGCGTCGCATCAAGCAAGTCAAACCGTTCCCCGAGCAAGCCTTCGGGGGGCGCAATGAGCAGCGCTTCACCGCCACCTTCAACTACAGCGTGCAATAAGCACCCGACACCAGGACGACAGTGATGAAGTTCACCCGTATTCATCTGGCACTTGTGGCCGCGACCAGCATGAGCCAGGGACTGGTCATGGCAGAGACCAGCGACAGTGATGTCGGCACCATTGGCGTACAAGGCAAGGCGACCGCCGGGGGCGGTTACATGGTGCCGGAGGAAAGCATCAAGGGCCGCTCCACGGTGACCAAGGAAGCACTGGATAAACAGGCGGCCACGGGCAATGCCATCGACAAGCTCAAGTACACCCCGGGCTTGAACATCTCCAGTGAAGACAACACCGGCCTGTCGGGCTTTCGCTTCACCATGCGCGGCATGAACTCCGACCAGGTGGGCATGTCGGTGGACGGCATGCCGATCAATGATTCGGGCAACTACGCGCTGTATTCCAACCTGCTGGGCGACCCGGAAAACATCGACCAGATCTTCGTCACCCAGGGCGCTGCGGAGTCCGACGGCCCGCACATTGGTTCCAGCGGCGGCAACATTGGCATCGTCACGATTCGCCCGACCAAGGAAACCGGCGCCTTCGTCAAACAAGTCGTCGGCAGCAATGCCACGCGCAAGACTTTTGCCCGCCTCAACACCGGCGAAATCAACGGCCTGAGCAACTGGCTGTCGGTGTCCCATACCGAAGGTGAGATGTGGCGCGGTTCGGGTGCGGTACGCGCGGACAAGGTGGAGTGGAACAGCTTTTTCGACGCCGGCAATGGCAACACCGCCAACCTGATCCTCAAGTACCACGAGCAGGACAACAACAGTTATAGCCAGTTGACCAAGGCGCAGTTCCAGCAGAACGGCCGCAAGTACGATCCCTACCCGGCTACGCCGAGCGTGGGCAGCAACGGCAAGTACAATAGCTACTACGCCCTGGCGCAGAACCCGTTCCAGACCTTCACCGCCGTGCTCAACACCCAGTTCAAACTGGCCGACAACCTGGCGCTGTCGGTGATCCCGTATTACTACTGGGGCAATGGCAGCGGCGTCGGTTCATCCAGCTATGCCCTCAACCGTGGCTCCAACCAGGGCGGTGTGTTCGATCTCG
The DNA here is from genome assembly GCF_029201605.1 of Pseudomonas sp. FJ2-5-13. NCBI lineage: Bacteria > Pseudomonadati > Pseudomonadota > Gammaproteobacteria > Pseudomonadales > Pseudomonadaceae > Pseudomonas > Pseudomonas sp. FJ2-5-13. Next base: position 2,036,257 of record NZ_CP104045.1, on the reverse strand, counting down.
GCAACCTGCCCACTGCCGCCCAATACAACGCCGACGGCACACCCAACAGCGGCGTGTACTACCGCCCTTCACGCACGCAAACCTGGCGCCCAGGCATCACCACCAAGCTGACCTGGGACCTGGGCGACCACAGCCTGCAATTCGGCTACTGGTACGAGCGCGCACGCCAGAGCCAGACCCAGCCATTCATTCCGCTCAAGAGCAACGGCAAGCCAGTGGACACCTGGCCGGACTCCAACAGCGCCATCGTCGATGCCAACGGCAACACCGTGCAGGGTCGCGACCGTTTCACCGTGACGCCGGCGCAAAAGGTCTGGGCCCAGGACACGTGGTACATCAACCCGGACTGGACCTTCATCGCAGGCCTGGCCTACATGAACGTCGAGCGTGAAGGCACCAACCACGGCAGCCTCAACGAACGCCCTGAAAAACGTAACCAGACCTACAACAAACTGCTGCCCAACGCGGGGCTGAAATACCAGTTGGACGAGCGTGACCAGTTGTTCTACAGCCTGTCGCGCAACATGCGCGTGCCGCAGAACTACGTGCTCTACGACAAAGGCGCCGGCTCGATCGACGCCGAGCCGGAAACCAGCTGGAACCATGAACTGGGCTGGCGCTACAGCGGCGACGACATGAGCCTGGCCGCCACCCTGTTCTACATGGACTTCAAGAACCGCCAGGTGTCGTCCCGGGACATCAACGGCGACTTTGCCGACATCAACGCAGGTTCCGTGGTCAACAAAGGCCTGGAACTGGAGTGGAGCGGACAGTTGCCCCACCACTTCAATTACTACACCTCCTATACCTACACCAAGGCCGAGCAGCAGGATGACCTGACCGTCTACAACGCTGGCAAACCCATCGTGCTGCCCACCAGCGGCAAGCAGTTCGCCAACGTGCCCAAGAACATGCTGGCGGCCAACATCGGCTATGACGACGGGCGCTTCTACGGCACCTTCGGCGGCAAGTACACCAGCAAGCTCTACGGCGACCTGACCAACGACGAGGCGATTTCCGGGCGCACCGTGTTCAACCTCGGCGCCGGTATTTATCTGCCGGTGGACAAGAAGGTGGTCAAGGACGCGACCCTGCGCCTGAACGTCGACAACCTGTTCGACAAGAAATACCTGGACGGCGTGTACACCACCAAGACCAACGCGGCCAGCTACAGCGGTTTCCGCGATGGGGACCCTGCGTACATCGTCGGCCTGGACCGTACCGTCACGGTTTCGCTGGAAGCGAATTTCTAAGACTCACCCCAAGAGGAACACCATCATGGATATGAACCTGCTCCACGACGTCACCTTCTATGTGATGTACGCGGCGATGGCCATTGCGATCTTCATCGCCATCGAACGCGGTATCTACTTTGCCTACGTGCGCCGCCAGGCTCGCGCGTTGATCGATGCCCTGGGCGCCAACGTGCACAGCGAGCGTGACTTGCCGCAGAACCTGACCCGTCGCGACAGCCTGCCGCTGAACATGATCTTGCCGGTGCTGGCCCAAAAGGCGACCCACGGTTCGCGCAAGGACCTGGACGACGAAATCGACACCCAGTACCTGAAGACCCGCGCCCCACTGGCCCGCAGCCTGTGGATCATCGAGACCATCACCACCGCCGCCCCGCTGCTGGGCCTGCTGGGTACCATTCTCGGCATCATCGACACCTTCAAGGCACTGGCCACCGCGGGCGTGTCGGACCCAGGGCAGATTTCCGGTGGTATCGGGACGGCCTTGTTTGCCACGGGATTAGGTATCGCCATCGCGCTGTTCTGCGTGGTGTTTCACAACTTCTTCCAGGACAGCCTGGAGCGCATCAACGACCAGTTGAAGATCCTGTTGATTCGCGCCGCCACCGGCGCCCGCGCACAGGATGAAGTGACCCATCGCGTGCCCACCCCGCTGCACAGCCGCACAGCCTGACCTGCAGGGCGGGCGCCTTGGGCGCTCGCCTTTTCCTTTGGTGCGATGAGACGCTTATGTCCCTTTCGATGAAGTTGCGTATCGCCGGCCTGACCGGCTTGCTCCTCAGTCCGCTGGCCCAGGCGGACTTTTCCATTCCGGGTTTTGAACTGGTGCATACCGTGCCCGTGGACACCGCCCTGGGCACCGACGATTTACGCCAGCCCGGCCCGGTATGGATCGAGCTGTTCGATGGCGCCAAAAGCCGCATTGATATCGGCCAGTTCTACGCCGCGGACCACCCTGGTTCGGTGATGAACACGGTGCTGGAACACCTGGAAGCCGCCGGCAAACGCGGCGTGAAGATTCGTTTCCTGCTCGAAGAAAAAGGCATCAAGCTCTCGGACGCCGCCACCCTGGAACGCTTGCGCGCCATTCCCAACCTGACCTTGCGCGTGCTGCCCTACGGGCAACTGAGCGGCGGCATCATCCACGCCAAGTACCTGCTGGTGGATGGCAAGCAGGCGTTTGTCGGCAGTCAGAATTTCGACTGGCGCGCCCTGGAGCATATCCACGAAACCGGGCTGCGGATCACTGACGAAACGGTGGTAAGCCAGGTGCAGGCGATCTTCGAGCAAGACTGGCAAGCCCAGGCCGCGCTCGCCGATAAACAACCGGTGCCGCTGCCCGCCAGCGGCCAGGAGCCCACGCGTACCGGCAACTATCTGGTGGCCAGCCCGCAACGCTACAACCCGCCCGGCGTGGGCGACTCACAGCTGGAACTGCCGCGCCTGCTGGGCGAAGCCAAAAAAGAGGTGCGCGTGCAGTTGCTCGACTACGCGCCGTTGTCCTACGGGCCGGATCGAACCCGGCCGTACTACGCGGTGATCGACAACGCCGTGCGCGCTGCCGCTGCCCGTGGCGTGTCGATCAAACTGATGGTGTCCAACTGGAATACCGACCCACTGGAGCTGCCCTATCTCAAGAGCCTGGCGGTGCTGCCCAATGTCGAAATCAAGATCGTCACCCTGCCCGAAGCCAAGCAGGGCTTTATCCCATATGCGCGGGTGATCCATAGCAAAACCATGGAGATCGATGGCCAGGTGGCGTGGGTCGGCACCAGTAACTGGTTAGGCGGCTACCTGGATAATTCGCGCAATCTGGAGGTGGTGATGCGCAGTGAGGCGATGGCCAAGCGCGTAGGCCAATTGCATGAACAACTGTGGGATGGGCCTTACGCTAGAGCCTTGAGCGTGACGGAGGCGTATCCCGCGCCCCACCCTGGCCAGCATTGACCTTGGGCACCTGAGTAATGGTAGTGTGTGGAAATGTTTCTGACTCTTCCGTCAGAAACCTCCTACTCACTACCTGCAAAGGAATGCCTTTAACCATGCACTTTCCATTGAAAAAACTGGTGGCTGCCACCTTGTTCGCCGCGAGCCTTTCGGCAGTCGCCACGCCTGCATCCGCTAACATCACTGCAGACCAAAGCACGGCAATCCTGAAGCACTTCAGCGAGACCTCAGTCACCGATTTCCGCAGCTTCCTCGGCACCCTGGCTAAGGGCGAACTGGGTAAAACCGCTGACACTGGCCCGGCTATCAACGCGTTTCTGGGCAACAAAACCCTGAACGCCGAGCAGCAGAACGAGATCAATCGCCTGCTGGGCATTTACACCCGCCTGAAATACGGCAAAGCCGCGCTCGAAACCCTGCGTGAACTGGTGGAGATCCCTACGTTCAACGTAGACGGCCTGCCACAGTACAAAAACCCGGAATTCCTCAAGATCGCCGCGAAGATCGAGGCCTTGGCCAAGTCCTTCAACCTGAACTTCCGTAACGTCGATAACCGCGTGTACGAAATCTCCTTGGAAGGCAGCGGTGATGAAGTCGTGGGTGTGCATGCCCACGCCGATGTGGTGCCGGTGACTCCGGAAAACTGGGTGCTGCAAGACGGTACCAAACTCGACCCGTTCAAGGTCACGCTGATCGGCGACCGCATGTATGGCCGTGGTACCGAGGATGACAAGAACGGCATCGTGGTGACGATGTACGCCATGAAAGTGATCAAGGAAGAAAAGCTGCCACTGGCGCGCACGTTCAAGCTGCTGGTGGACACCACTGAAGAAACGGCCGGTGATGCCATTCCTTACTACTTCGAACGCAATCCCGTGCCGCAATACAACCTGGCGCTGGATGGCGGTTACCCGGTGGTGATCGCCGAGAAAGGCTCGGGGACGGTCATGGCCACCTTCCCGGTGCGCAAAGGCGAAGGCAAAGGCGCAGAGATCATCGCGATGACCGGCGGCAAGGCGAACAACCAGATCCCATCGGCCTCGGTGGCCACTCTGGTCAGCGATGCACCCGCCGAACTGGCCGCCAGCCTGCAACAGGCCGGTGCCGACTATGCCAAGCGCAACGGTGGCAATTTCCAGGTGACGGCCAAGGTCGATGGCAAGGACGTCAAGCTCACGGTGACCGGCGTGTCCGCGCACTCCTCCGAGCCCGAAACCGGAGTCAACCCGGTGGCGCGTATGCTGGAGCTGATCCACAGCCTCGATGGCAAGGTCGCCCTCAAGCACAACCACATCACCGATGCTGCGCGGTATGCCGCCGACAACTGGGGCCTGGATTACCTGGGTGGCAAATTGGGCGTGGGCTACGCAGATGATTTCATGGGCCCGCTGACCACCTCGCTGACGTTTGTGGGCCAGGATGACAAAGCCTTCAAACTGGCCGTGAACCTGCGCGCGCCGAAAGGTAAAACCCCGGAGGCGCTCAAGGCGCAAATCGAGCAGAAGCTGAACGCCTGGGATAAGAACGCCAAGGTCAACGTGAGCTTCACTTACTCGCTCGACACCCCGATGTACCGCAACCCGGAAGGTGAATGGGTCAAGGCCTTGTTGGCGGTGGCCACGGAAAACCTGGGGATGGCACACAAGTTCGGCACCTCGGCCGGCGCAACCTCCGTGCATGACCTGCCCAACGGCGTGCAATTTGGCCTGGCGCGCCCGGAAGAGAAGTACACCGGGCACACTGACAGTGAGTTCAAGACGGTTGAGCAGTTCTTGCTGGACCTGCAAATCGTCACCGAAATGATGGGCCGCGTCGGGCAGTTGTCGAAGCTCTGACCCAGTTGAAGCCCCAGCGAGGCTGCGAGGGCGGCGGTACAGGCAGAATCTTCAGCGCCTGAACCACCGCTATCGCAGCCTCGCTGGAGCTCGACAGCTCCCACAGGGGATTCGCTGTGCTGGGTTGATCTCGGTTCGCAGGGCCATCGCGCCAAGCACAACTCCCAACAACACCACAGCCCAAATGTGGGAGCTGTCGAGCCCCAGCGAGGCTGCGAAGGCGGCAGCACAGGCACCCTCTTCAGCGCCTGACCCACCGCTTTCGCAGCCTCGCTAAAGCTCGACAGCTCCCACAGGGGATTCGCTGTGCTGGGTTGATCTCGGTTCGCAGGGCCATCGCGCCAAGCACAACTCCCGACAACACCACAGCCCAAATGTGGGAGCTGTCGAGCCCCAGCGAGGCTGCGAAGGCGGCAGCACAGGTAACTTTTTCAGCGCCTGAAGCACCGCTATCGCAGCCTCGCTGAAGCTTGACAGCTCCCACAGGGGATTCGCTGTGCTGGGTTGATCTCGGTTCGCAGGGCCATCGCGCCAAGCACAGCTCCCAACAACACCACAGCCCAAATGTGGGAGCTGTCGAGCCCCAGCGAGGCTGCGAAGGCGGCAGCACAGGTAACTTTTTCAGCGCCTGAAGCACCGCTATCGCAGCCTCGCTGAAGCTCGACAGCTCCCACAGGGGATTCGCTGTGCTGGTTGATCTCGGTTCGCAGGGCCATCGCGCCAAACCCAACTCCCGACAACAACACCGCCCAAATGTGGGAGCTGTCGAGCCCCAGCGAGGCTGCGAAGGCGGCGGTACAGGTAACTTTTTCAGCGCCTGAAGCACCGCTATCGCAGCCTCGCTGAAGCTCGACAGCTCCCACAGGGGATTCGCTGTGCTGGGTTGATCTCGGTTCGCAGGGCCATCGCGCCAAGCACAACTCCCGACAACACCACAGCCCAAATGTGGGAGCTGTTGAGCCCCAGCGAGGCTGCGAAGGCGGCAGCACAGGCAACTTTTTCAGCGCCTGAAGCACCGCTTTCGCAGCCTCGCTAAAGCTCGACAGCTCCCACAGGGGATTCGCTGTGCTGGGTTGATCTCGGTTCGCAGGGCCATCGCGCCAAGCACAACTCCCGACAACACCACAGCCCAAATGTGGGAGCTGTCGAGCCCCAGCGAGGCTGCGAAGGCGGCAGCACAGGCACCCTCTTCAGCGCCTGACCCACCGCTTTCGCAGCCTCGCTAAAGCTCGACAGCTCCCACAGGGGATCGGCGGTGTATGCGCAATTCAGCCTTGCACCATCAGCATATCCTCAAAGAACCCACCGACCGGCTCAGTGGGATGGCACAGCTGGATCTCCAATACCCAGGCCATTTCACTGGGCGAGATCTCCAGGTCAGCCAACTCTTTGCTCTCGAACAATGCATGGGGGAAATCTGCAAGGCGGTGCCCTGCCAGGTTGCGTGCCAATCTCCAGCCTTTGGACAGGGCGCTCTGCTCGGCAAAGTCGTAGAGTTCACGTCCGGTCAGGCCACGCAGCCACGCTTGGCGCGTTTCATCGAAGACTTCATGCAAGGCCGTTGTACAGGCCTGATGCAAAGGCCCATCGCCAAACACAAACGTATCGCCATAGTCCCCTTCGTAGCCATCCCACACCGGGCCAAGATCGACCACGGCAATATCATCAGCCCGCAGCCTGCGTTGGCGATCTATGCCCTCGCGCGGTGGGCGAACAGTATCGGCGCCAAAACGAATGTAGGTCGGATGCCAGGTGTGCGAAGCGCCCATGGCCTGCAGTTGCCTCGCCGCCATCTCAAGGGCCTCACCGGTAGTCATGCCAACTTTCAACTGGCTGGCAATCGCCGCCAGGGCACGTATGGATTTTTCCCGCGCTGCCAGCATGCCGTCCAGGGAATAGCGCGGGCCGACTTTCTCCCAGACCGGGTCGAACGACAGGGAAACCATTTCCGCACTTGACCGACCACTGGCAACAAACGCCTCCGCGATAAACCGGTGGCTCGGCAACCCCGCTTCAAGGCAATGGGCCCGCACCTGGCCGAGCATTGCAGCGTTGCCGCACGCATAGACCTGGGCCTGTTCCCACTGATGCCCATGACTCATTGCAACCTCTTGCACTCTGCCCTCGGAGGACCGCACGGGATGCCAGCGAAAACGCGGATACTCAACCATCAAGTCGTCGAGGAAGGCGCTGTCATAAAAATCCGCCGATTGCGCGCCGCCCCAATACAACGTCACTTCGACATCGCGCTTGAGCGCGGTCAGCAGGATAGGCTTGATGCCCGCATAACCAGTGCCCGTGGCAAATAACACCACGGGCGCCGTCTCATCATCCTGCCAGGTACAGGCACCAAACGGCCCTTCCACGTGCAGACGCTCACCAACGGCGAGGCCACCTAGGATACCCTCGGAAAAGTAACCGCCACTCACCCTGCGAATCTGGAAGACCAACCGCCCATCGTCCTCGTCGGGCAGGTTGGCAATCGAGAAGCAGCGCGTGTCACCGTCCGCCAGGTGGAACTTGAGGTATTGGCCAGCGCGCACCGCCACTGCGGTTTCGGGCATCAATACCAACTCGATCACATCGGGGCCCAGCGCACGCTTGCTGTGAACCTGCGCCGCCACTCCCAGCGCGGGCGTATCCAGCGACCAGCCGGGAATATGCAGGCGCATGTCGCCACAGGCGTGGCTCTGGCATAACAACATTTCATTGGCGGCCAAAGGATAAGAAGGTGCCGGCGCACCCGGCGCCAGGCGCTTGGCCCGGTATTCACCTTCGGCCACCACCACCTTGCACGAACCGCAGGCACCACGCCGACAGGAGAACGGCACCGCCAGGCCACTGGCGAGCATGGCGTCGAGCAACAGTTCGTCGCCCGCCTCAAAGGTTTTCCCCGAGGGCGACAGTTCGATGACATGACGTGTATTCATAACAACCTCGGGCTAAGTGAGGCCTGATTGTTGCGCTAGACTAGGCCCATTAAAACCTCCAGATTTGGATACTTCAGATGGTCCAGATGCGCAAATGGCGCCCCTTGCTGCGGCTTGAAGAAGGCACCCACCAAGCGTCCTATCGCAAGATTGCCGAAGGCTTGGTCAGTGCCATCCTCGACGGCCGCCTGCCACCTGGGACATTGCTGCCAGGCACGCGGGAAATGGCGCAGTTGCTCGACGTCAACCGCAAGACGGTGATCCTGGCCTACGAAGAAGCCATGACCAAGGGCTGGCTGGTCAGCGAGCCGCGCCGTGGCACCTTCGTCAATGCGCAGCTGACACCCAAACAACTGCCCAGCGTTACGCAACCGTCTTTCGCGCCGCCGTTGCTGGAGCAACCACGGGTGCCGTATTTCACCCATAACGCCCAAGTGGTCGCACTCCAGCGTCGGCGCGATGCGCTGTTTTTCGACAACGGCACCAGCGACCACCGCCTGCTGCCCCAGGCCGTTTTGCACCGTTACTATCGCCACGCACTGCGCAACAGTTTCGCCTCCAATACCGTGCGCTACGGCAGCGAAGGCACCGGCTATCACCTGCGCTGCGCCCTGGCCGAGATGCTGCGCAACAACCGTGGGCTGACGGTCACTGCCGAAAATATCTGCCTGACCCAGGGCACCCAGATGTCCCTGTACCTGAGCGCCAGCCTGCTGCTCAAGCCCGGCGACGTGGTACTGGTGGAGCGCCTGAGCTACCCACCGGCATGGGAAATTTTCCGCAAGCTCGGCGCGCAGTTGGTCACGGTCGACATCGACGATGAAGGCTGCCGCACCGATCAGGTCGAGCGCTTATGCCGTGAGCACAATGTGCGCATGATCTACCTCACGCCCCATCACCAGTTCCCCACCACCGTGAGCCTGCATGCCGCACGCCGGCAGCACTTGCTGGCGCTGGCCGCGCAGCATGACTTCTGCATTATCGAAGAGGACTACGACCACGAATATCATTTCAGTGGTCGCCCTTACCTGCCGCTGGCCAGTGACCGTGCCCAACGCCATGTGCTTTACATCGGCTCGTTGTCCAAAGTGCTAGGCTCGACGTTCCGCTGCAGCTATATCGTCGCGCCCACCTCAGTGGTTGAAGCCCTGCAGCGCAATGCCGCGCTGATGCTGGGCGATGCCGATGCGGTCGCTCAAGCTATGCTGGCAGACCTGATCAATGACGGGGAGTTGAAGAAGCATTTGCGCCGCGTGTCGAAAGAATATCGGGCGCGCCGATCCGTGCTGCGAAGCTGCCTGGACCAGGCGTTTGGCGCTCGCATACAGGTGCGCGAGCCCGAGGGGGGCTTGGCGTTATGGGTACGTTTCGAGGAAGACATAGACGTCGATAAGTTGGCAAGCGCCGCATTGGACCACGGCGTCGTGGTGCGCAGCGGTCGTCAGTTTTCACCCAACGACCAGCCGGTAAACGCGCTGCGCCTGGGCTTTGCCTCCCTCGACCGGGACGAAATCCAGCAAGCCACGCAGCGCCTGGCCCAGGCGATGAACACCGGGGGCAGGCACTGAAAAACTTACCCAGCAGCCCCCAGGAAAGGCAGCGCCAGGTACAACTTGATCACCACGGCGTTAGCGATATCGATGAAGAACGCGCCCACCATCGGCACCACCAGAAACGCGATCTGCGACGGCCCGAAGCGCTGCGTCACGGCCTGCATATTCGCAATCGCCGTGGGCGTTGCGCCAAGCCCGAAGCCGCAATGGCCTGCCGCCAGCACCGCCGCATCGTAGTTGCGGCCCATCACCCGGAACGTCACGAAAATCGCGAACAGCGCCATCAGCAATGCCTGCGCGGCCAGCAGAATGACGATCGGCAAGGCCAGTGCCGCCAGGTCCCAGAGCTTGAGTGACATCAGCGCCATCGCCAGGAACAGCGACAAACTGACATTGCCCAGCACCGAGACTTCGCGCTCGAACACCTGATGCCAGCCGAGCATCGACAGCCCATTGCGCAGTACCACACCCACGAACAGTACACACACGAACGTCGGCAATTCGAAAGCGGTGCCTTGGATGGCGGCATTCAGCAAGTTGCCGCCCTGTAGGCTGATCGCGACCAATGCCAGGGTCTCGATAAACGAAAACGCCGTGATCAGGCGCTCTTCATTCGGCTGTTCAAACCCCTTGGCCAGGCTCGATTGCGGTTGCCCAATACCTGGCACCTCGACCCGCTTGATCAGAAAACGCGCCACAGGCCCGCCGATCAGGCCTCCAAGCACCAGGCCAAAGGTCGCCGAAGCAATCGCCAATTCAGACGCCGAAGCCACGCCATACTGCTCACTGAACACCGCCCCCCAGGCCGCGCCGGTGCCATGCCCACCGGACAAGGTCACCGAACCCGCCAGCAGGCCCATCAATGGGTCAAGCCCGAGCGCCGACGCCAGCGCGATCCCCATGGCGTTTTGCACCACCAGCAAGCCCGTCACCACCAGCAGAAACACTGCCAGGATACGTCCGCCTTTCTTCAGGCTGGCAAAATCGGCGTTCAAACCGATCGTGGCAAAGAACGCCAGCATCAACGGGGTTTGCAATGAAGGATCGAAGCGTACTTCGATATCGGCAAACCCGCGCAACGCCAAGAGCAGCATGGCGACCAACAGGCCACCGGCTACCGGTTCAGGAATATTGTAAGTACGCAAAAAGCCGATACGGGCCACAAGCCCGCGTCCCAGCAATAGCACCAGTGAAGCGGCAACGAGGGTTGAATAAAAATCGAGTTGAAGCATCCGGTCAGTTCTCTGAAGTGGGCAGGGAGAATGGGTGGCCAGAGTAGAGAACACAGGGCGAAAAGGCATCGACCCTACAAAAAATGCAGACTTTCCCTACAAGCCTCACAATAATAACCTACAACTGAGCTGCACCTCCCCATAGGGATAAGTATCGATACAACTCTATAAGCCGAAGTACCCGACGGTAACAACGATGCGAAGCGAGCCGCTCTTGATCTGCTTTTGATCTTAGGCGCCCCGTTAAACCACGCTGGCCGAACGCAGGCTTGAATTCGTGGGTAACCCGGCAGGACGCCGGGTTAGCCGCCCCGCGCCAGGGATGGCGCGTGGCGGCGGCCCACGGATTCAAGCCTGTGTTCGGGCACACCGAGCCCAAGCGAGGTGCCGAGTGGTGGGGCAAGAGCGTTTTGCTTACTTTTGCGCTGTTCAAAAGTGAGCCGCCGTCAGGGCGGAACCCTAAGTGGCCGTTACCTAAATAACGGATATGTACCCGGTCCAAGTGTGTTGACTGTTAGGCCGCCTTCGCGAGCAAGCCCGCTCCCACAGTTTGATCGCGGGGTGTCAGGGAGATAGGCGTCGGCTGGCAGGCCGCCTTCGCAGGCAAGCCAGCTCCCACAGTTTGATCGCGGGGTGTCAGGGAGATAGGCGTCGGCTGGCAGGCCGTCTTCGCAGGCAAGCCAGCTCCCACATTTGGATCACGGGGTGTCAGTTAGATCAGCGTCGGCTATCGGGCCGTCACGGGTTCAGCTTCGTATCGATGTTGCGTATCGCCCGTCGAGAGGTACATCCAGCAGAGTTATCGACGACGCCTGCGCAGCAAAGGCCAGTTGGAGGCGAGCGCACCCGGCTCAGCGTCACGCCCGGCAACTCGCACCAGGTCTGGAAACTCAAGCAGCAAAGCTCGATTGCCCCGGCCAATATGCTCCATCACCGCCAGGGTAATGTTTTCCCGCACCATGCCCGTCGAAACGTAATACATGGCCCAGGCCTGCTCTGGCGTACACAGGCCGATCTGCTCTTCAATCTCTTTGTAGGCCTTGTAGTCGTCTGACTCTAAATAGCGCTGATCACCGCCCTGGCGCATGCTGTCTCCCTCCCCGGCCCCATCCCCATCACGTACCGCTTTTAACCTTGGTCCAGACCCGCGTGCGAATACGCTCGGCCTTCAGCGGCAAGGGCTCAAGCGGCACCAATGTCGCCATGGTCTTTTTATCGGGATAGATCCAAGGGTTATCCCGCAATTTTTGCTCGACAAACTCAGTGGCATCTTTGTTGGCGTTGGGATAGAGCATGTAGTTGGACGTCTTGGCTATCACCTGTGGCCGCAGCATGTAGTTGATGAATTCCAGAGCGGCCTTTGGGTGGCGAGCGTCCTTGAGCAACACCCAGTTTTCAGACCAGACCAACGCCCCTTCCCGCGGCAGGCTGTAGGCAATCTTGCGGCCACTGTTGGACTTTTCATTAATCGCCTGCGCCGCCAGTGCACCATTGGCCCAGCCGACGACCGCACAGATATTGCCGTCTGCCAGGTCGGTGTCGATTCTCGACGAGTCGAAATAGAGTACATAGGGACGGATTTTCAACAACAGCGCTTGGGCCTTCTGGTAATCCTCTGGGTCAGTGCTGTTACTGGGCAGCCCCAGGTAGTGCAAGGCAATGGAAATGATCTCGCTGGGCGAGTCGAGCATGGCCACGCCACAAGACTTGAGCTTGCTGATGTTTTCTTCTTTGAAGATCAGGTCCCAGCTGTCCACCGGCGCGTCATCACCCAGTGCCGCCTTGACCTTATCCACGTCGTAGCCAATGCCGGTGGTACCCCAGACATAGGGCACGGCGTAGCGGTTACCGGGGTCATTGACCGCCAGCAGGGCCAGGATGTCAGGGTCGATGTGCGACAGATTACTCAACTGCGCACGATCCAACGGTTGCAGCACCCCGGCCTTGATCAAGCCGGGCAACACATTGGAGGTGGCCACCACCAGGTCATAACCGGTGCGCCCAGCCATGACCTTGCTCTGCATGGTTTCGGCGCTGTCGAAGGCATCCATATGCAGCTTGATGCCGCTCTCCTGCTGGAATTGCTTGGGCGTCTGCGGCTCAAGAAAGCCGAACCAGTTATACAGATACACCGAATTTTCAGCGGCGGCTGCGGGCGTGCTGATTGCAGCGCCCATAAACGAAGCTAAAAAAATAGCTCGCAAGTGTGCTCGACTCATATGACTATCCCTGTCCACACGACGCGCCTTCATGGCTATCGTAAGCTCGGGGTGAATATACCGAGCCTCGACGAATAGTAAATACCTACAAGTACTTAGCTCTGGCCTGCAAAGCCCTAACCCTAAAGGGGTAGAACATGTCGCTTGACCTTCATAGCCTGGCTTGGCACCGATCGGTTGGAAAACTGATCATGCAGCTCAATCGCCCGGAGTTCTGGAGTTCGTTGATTCGGGTACTGAATGAATATGTGCAGATAGACAATTGGGTGGTGCTGGTTTTCGGCGACCACGCAGTGCGTGTGATCAGCCTGCCCGAGGTGGCAGACAGCGAAGAAATCGACGCCTTTATTCACCGCTATGTGAAAGGCCTGTATCTGCTGGACCCGTTCTATATCGCTGATCGAGAAAACCCGCAGAGCGGGTTCTTCCATCTGCTCGATATTGCGCCGGAACACTTCCGGGAAACCGAGTACTACCAACAATATTTTGCGCAGTACATCTCGGTCGATGAGGCGCAATACAACGTACGGCTCGATGCCGACAGAACGTTGTGCATGTCATTTGGCAGCAACCTGCGCTTCACCCAGGCGCAGATAACGGTATTGGACATGATCAAGCCGTGGGTAACGGCAATGATGCATCAACGCATGGGCTTTGAAACGGACCCGGCAAAAAACGTCGCCGAGCCGACCCCATGGGCCGAGGCACTTACTCAGTTGGAAACACACGTAACGACGCGTGAAAAAGACGTGCTCAAGTTACTGCTCAGTGGGTTCTCCAACAAAGAGATCGCGGGCAAGCTGTCGCTGTCGACAGAAACCATCAAGGTTCACCGCCGTAATATCTACAGCAAGCTGAATATCAAATCTCAGTCGGAACTGTTTGCGCGGTTTTTTATGCCACGGCAGGAGATTACCTCGACGCTTTGAAGGGGGGCGGTGCGCTGGCGAGGTAAATTGCGCACAAACAAAAACGCCGATCATCACTGATCGGCGTTTTCGTTAAATATGGAGCGGGAAACGAGACTCGAACTCGCGACCCCGACCTTGGCAAGGTCGTGCTCTACCAACTGAGCTATTCCCGCAAATGGCGTCCCCTAGGGGACTCGAACCCCTGTTACCGCCGTGAAAGGGCGGTGTCCTAGGCCACTAGACGAAGGGGACACGCTACTGAAACACATGGTGTGTGTTCCAGTGCCCAGAGGCCTTGTCCGAAGACTTGGTCCTGGTTTCACTCAATGCCGCCCGAGGGCCACACTGCTTGTAAATTGGAGCGGGAAACGAGACTCGAACTCGCGACCCCGACCTTGGCAAGGTCGTGCTCTACCAACTGAGCTATTCCCGCATATGGCGTCCCCTAGGGGACTCGAACCCCTGTTACCGCCGTGAAAGGGCGGTGTCCTAGGCCACTAGACGAAGGGGACACACGTACAACATTCACTCCCTACCGCGTTTCGCTGTGTGCTTTACGCTGTAAGTGGCGCGCATTCTATGGATGGATTGAAAGGTCGTCAACCCCCAAGGATAAATTTATTTAAATCAATGACTTCGCCATGGTTTCACGGCCTTCGCGGGCATTGGTACCGTCCGAGCCTTGGCGCCTATATTCTGGCGTTCGACAAGGCGCTATAGTTCACCCAGGCAAATGATGGCAATGTGCATCCATTCAGGCAATGCCTACCTATATAGAAGAAATCACCTGGGCAGCTGGTCGATCGGTCCTATCCGCCGGATGACCCAGTCACTACACTCCACAGCAAACCCTATTAAAGAGGTCACACCGGTGACACCACTCATGATCACCCTGCTGGTAATAGCCGGGATCGTAATACTGATCGCCATTGGCTACATGAACCACGTGGTGGAAAACAACAAGCTGGAAAAGAAGCGCACCGAGATCGAGCTTAACGATCGGTTGCGTCGCTGCGGTGAAATCACCGAGACCTTCCCCGGCCAACTGATGACCCCAGCGCTCAAGCTGTTGCTGGCTCGCCTGGAGCTGAACGTCAACCAGCGCCTGTTGAACCTGAACAAGTCCAGCGCACCACTCAAGGCGCGTATCACCGAACTGAATGCGCTGATCGCCCAAGGCGAGTCGATTCCAGTGGCCAATCCGCCGGCGCCGATCCAGACCGAAGCCAAGGCCAAGGACGTGCGCTTTCTGCTCGAAGCCCTGCACGGCCAAGTCACCCGCGCCGCCCAGGATGGCTTCCTGCCGACCAACGAGGCCAAGCACTGGATCAAGGAAATCCGGCATATCCTGGTGCTGCTGCACATCGAGTTTTTCAACAACCTCGGCCAGCACGCCCTGCTGCAAGGCCAACCCGGCCAGGCACGCCTGGCGTTCGAGCGCGGCGTGCAGTACCTGCGCAAACAGCCGGAACCGGTGCTCTACAGCGCCCAGTTGCAACTGCTGGAGTCCCAACTGGCGCGCGCCAACTCCACAGTGCTGACCAACAGCCAGCCTGCCGAGGACGAAGTCAACGAGTTGACCGAGGGCTTGAAAGTTGTTGACGCTGACGCCGAGTGGAAGAAGAAAGCTATTTACGATTGATGGCAACGCGAGCGCAATGCTCATAGCAACGAAGATCAAAGGTGGGGCTTTCCGGCGGAGACGTCGGCTCAGCAAAGATTGATGTTGACTGAACCGCCGCTTTCGCGAGCAAGCCCGCCCCACAGTTCGATGGTGGGGTGTCAGGTAGGTGAGTATCGGCTGGCGGGCCTTCATCGCAGGCAAGCCAGCTCCCACAGCAGGATCGTGGGATGTCAGGCCGCTAAGGAAAATCCGATTCTGCCACATGCCATTAATATGACCCTATCCCCCCGCTCCCGACTAGCGTAAAAAAGTGCCCCTCACTCCGTGAAATTAGAGGCCTGTTATGCCTGTCGCCGTGATTGATGGACAACCGCTGCACTATATCGACCAGGGCGCCGGCCCCGTCGTGCTACTGGGTTCGAGTTACCTATGGGCCAGCGACATGTGGGCGCCGCAGATTGAAGCGCTGTCGCAGCAATACCGCGTAATCGTCCCCGAATTATGGGGCCACGGTGAGTCCGGCCCGTTGCCAGCACCCACCCATTCCCTGGATGACCTTGCCCGCCAGGCCCTGGCACTGCTGAATCACCTGGACATCGCAGAGGCCAACCTGGTGGGCCTCTCGGTCGGCGGCATGTGGGGCGCACGCCTAGCGCTGCTGGCTCCCGAGCGCATCAAAAGCGTGGTACTGATGGACACCTACCTCGGGGCCGAACCCGAAGCAACGCGCCAGTACTATTTCTCGCTGTTCAAGATGATCGAAGACGCCGGGGCGATCCCCGAACCGTTGCTGGATGTGATCGCACCGATCTTCTTCCGCCCGGGCATCGACCGCGAATCCGCGCTGTACCAGGATTTTCGCCAGTCACTGCAAAGCTTCCCCAAAGAACGCCTGCTGGACAGTATCGTGCCGCTGGGCCGCCTGATCTTCAGCCGCGAAGACATCCTGGCGCAACTACCGGCCTTGGACTCCGACACCACCCTGGTGATGTGCGGCGAGCAGGACAAACCCCGGCCACCGGCCGAGTCCGAGGAAATGGCCGAACTGATTGGTTGCAGCCTGATCCTGATCCCCGAAGCCGGGCATATCTCCAGCCGCGAGAACCCGGATTTCGTCAACGAGGCGCTGCTGACCTTCCTCGCCAACCACGCCTGATCGCCCTGCCCTCAGATCGCAGCGCCTTCGCTGCGATCAAAGGCGGAAATGCCCCACCATGCCCTTGAGTTGCGCGCCCAACTGCGCCAACTGGATGCTTGAGGCGGCATTGTCTTGCATGCTCAACGCCGAATGATCGGCACTCGCCCGAATACTGGTAACGCTGCGGTTGATCTCTTCGGCCACCGAGCTCTGCTCCTCGGCGGCGGCGGCGATCTGTTGGTTCATCTGCTGGATCAATGAAACGGCCGCCGCAATGCTGCCCAGGGCCCCTTCGGTTTCCAGCGCATCACTGACCGCCAGCTTCACCAGCTCGCCACTCTGCTGGATTTGCTGCACCGAGGACTGCGCCGCACTGCGCAAGGTGCTGACCAGCCGTTCGATTTCTTCGGTCGATTGCTGGGTGCGCTTGGCCAGTGCCCGCACCTCATCGGCCACCACCGCAAAGCCACGCCCTTGCTCACCGGCACGCGCCGCCTCAATCGCAGCGTTCAAGGCCAGCAAGTTGGTCTGTTCGGCCACACTCTGGATCACACTCAAGACGGTACCAATGTTCTGGATTTGCGCACTGAGGCTTTCGATGCTGGCGCTGGCACTGTTGCTGGATGTGGCCAGCAGCTCGATACGCTGCAGACTCATGCGCACCACCTGCTGGCCGCTATCAACCTTGGCATCCGCGGTCTGCGCGGCCTGGGCCGCCTGCTCGGCATTGCGTGCCACATCGTGCACCGTGGCGGTCATCTGGTTCATCGCCGTGGCGACCTGTTCGGTTTCGTCCTTCTGGCTGCTGACCTCGGCAGTGGTTTGCTCGGTGACGCTGGACAGCGAATGCGCGGAACTGGCGAGCTGTTCGATCCCCGTCTGCAACCCACTGACCATCTGGCTCAAGCTGTTGCCCATCTGCTGCATCGCCTGCATCAACTGGCCGATTTCATCACGCCGGCTGACCTCCATGCGCCCACTCAGGTCACCCGAGGCGATCTGCTGGGCCACGGCGATCACCGCGCGCAACGGCGCAACAATCAAGCGGGTGATCACCCACGCAGCGATCAAACCCACCAGCAGTGCCAGAGCAGATGAACCGATGATCAACAGCGTGCTGTGCTGCAACTGGGTTTGCATGGACTGGTCTTGGGCGGCATACGCCTGGTTGACCCGGCTGACCACTTGCTCGGCGCGGTCATGCAATTGCGTGTAGACCACTTTTTCCTGGGCCAGCAGCCCGGTGTATTCGCCGAGCTTGTCACTGAACGAAGCGATATGCCCGGCGACTTCATTGAGTACGGTCTGGTAGCCGGGGTCCTTGACCGTGGTTTTGAGTTTCTCGACTTCAGCCAGGGCCTGGTCGGCTTGCTCGATCTTGCCCTGCCCGGCGTCGTCTGCGTCTGCCCTGCGGCTCTGGTCCAGGCGCACCCGTGCTTCGTTCATGGCCTGCAACATCAGCCGCGACACCTGGCTGACTTGCCCTGCCTGCTCGATAAACTCCGCGCCCTCCTTGCCTTGGCTTTCCTTGAGGCCATAGGCGCCGTCGTCCGCCAGCCCGGCTTGCAGCACATCCAGGTTATTGGCCACGCTGGACACCGACCAACTGGCCATTTCCAAGGCGAGGTCTTTGGTCTGGGTCAACTCGACGAACTCATCGAATGCCTGGCGATAGGCGACCAAGGCTTGCTCAACGTCGCCCATCACCCGCTCGTTGCTGGCGGACCGAGCCTTGAGACCCGCGGCCTGGGCCAGCAGCGCATCGACACTGGCATGCAGGGCCTCAACGGCCTTGGGGTCGGCGTGCAGCGCATAGTCCTGTTCGATCAAGCGCACCTTGAGCAGGTCGCTGTTAAGCGTCGACATCGACGTGAGGCCTTCGAAGCGCTGGCCGATGGTCTGCAGGGACCACACACCGATGGCCGCGACCAGGGCCGTCAGCAGCAGTACCAGGGTAAAACCCAAGCCGAGCTTTTTTGCCATACCGAGGTTGGCGAAACGTCGTTGCACGCCCGAAATCATTGCACTTGATCCTCTTGCAATGGCAAATGCCATAGGCCAGGTTTACAAGCAGCGAGATTCGCAACCCCGAGGCACTGAGCACAAGCCGCTGGCGCCGGAATAATGGCAAAAAGCTACATGTGCGTCGTTTTCAGAATGGTCGAGGTCGATCTTGCCGCGCCCATGGCGCGAAACAGCGTCAATGCGCGTTGATCAGCGGCGTAGGCCACATTGATGCGCAGCCATTCGCTGCGCTCACCCGTGGGGCTGAACAACGCCCCCGGCGACAGCAACACACCGAGCCGCTGGGCGCAGGTTTGCAGCCGCGAAGGGTCGGCCAAGCCGGGTCGCGCCCACAGGAACATACCGCCCGCGGGCGCGGCAAATACCTGCCACTCTTCATCTTCCAGCACCTGCAACGTCGCGGCCATCTGCGCGTTCAGGCGCTTGCGCAGGCGCTGCACCCACTTACGGTAAGTGCCGTTACTCAACAACGTCGTCACCATGGCTTCGGCAAAACGTGAGGTGCCGATGCCTGTCAGGGTCTTGAGTTGGGCCAATTGCGTGATGATCGCGGCACTGGCGCACAGGTAACCCACGCGCAGGGCGCTGCTCAGGGTCTTGGAAAAGCTCGACACATAGATCACCCGATCATCATGGGCCAGCGCCGCCAAGCGTGTGCAACTGGCATGTTGCAGGTCGCCGTAGACGTCCTCTTCGATAATCAGGAAGTCGCGCTCGCGTGCCAGCTCCAACAAGCGCTCCGCCACCGGACGGCTCAAACTGGTCCCTGTGGGGTTGTGATACAGGCTGTTGATGAACAGGCACTTGGGCCGGTGGGTGTGCAGCAGCGCTTCC
Source organism: Pseudomonas sp. FJ2-5-13 (assembly GCF_029201605.1). Lineage (NCBI taxonomy): Bacteria > Pseudomonadati > Pseudomonadota > Gammaproteobacteria > Pseudomonadales > Pseudomonadaceae > Pseudomonas > Pseudomonas sp. FJ2-5-13. Next base: position 2,016,756 of record NZ_CP104045.1, on the reverse strand, counting down.
AATGCCGGGATATCCGGGCCACCACGGGTGCGCGGCACGTGCAGCAGCGTGACCCCCTGAAAGGCCAGTTGGCGATAGAGGTTGCCATACCCTGGGGTCTCGACCACCACCTCATCACCGGGCTTGAGCAGCGTGCGTATCAGCAGGTCCTGGGCATGGCTGGCGCCATGGGTGGTGAGGATACGGTCCAGGCTGGCGGGCACGTGTATCTGGGTCAGGCGCTTGAGCAGTTGTTCGCGCAACGCCGGCAGCCCCAGAGGCGTGCTGTAGTTGAACAGGCCGCCGGTGTCGGTACGGCTCAGTTCACGGATCGCGTAGCTGATGTCATCGCTTTCGCGCCAGGTGTCGGGTAGCCAGCCGCAGCCCAGCTTCAGCTCGCCCAGCGGGCCATCGGTAAAGGCGCCCCAGCCCTGTTCCGCACCTTCATACCAGTGGTTTTCGTGGGCCGTGGTGGGCTGCGCTACCACAAACCCCGAACCCTGCCTGGGGGCCAGCAGCCCCTGGGCCACCAACCGCTCGAATGCCTCGATCACGCTGGCCTGGCTCAGCAGGTTATCGAGGGCCAATTGGCGAATGGACGGCAAGCGTGTGCCAGGGCTCACCCCCTCCCTGCGAATCCATTCTGCCACCGCGCTGACGATCTGCTGAACAACCGGTACCTGGGCTTGTCGATCAATCCCTAAATCCATGAGCCACTCACTTAAACTGTCTGTTAACCCAAAACAGTTAAGCACAGAAGCCTGTTAAAACCGGTCGCCAACTTTTATTAAAGTATTGATTTTATTGAGTTATTTACCTACTGAAACATATTCAGGCACAGCCCACTGCCTGCCATGGAAACGCCCCACAGCGCCTGGATCTGTTTTCGAATGCCGCGCGACCTGCCGTCCTAGATCGCCGTCGCGCCACCGTCCACCGCCAGGGCCTGACCGGTGGTAAACGCTGCGCCATCACTGCACAGGTACAACACGGCGCTGGCGATTTCCTCAACCTTGCCAATGCGTCCAACGGGGTGCATGGCTGCGGCAAACTCAGCCTTGCGCGGGTCAGCCTCATAGGCGCGGCGAAACATGTCGGTATCAATCACGGCCGGGCAGACGGCATTCACGCGGATTTTCTTCTTCGCGTACTCGATGGCCGCTGATTTGGTCAGGCCGATCACCGCATGCTTAGACGCCGCATAAATGCTCATCTTCGGTGCCGCCCCCAACCCCGCCACCGACGCAGTGTTGACAATGGCCCCGCCACCCTGGGCCAACAGCAACGGCAACTGATACTTCATGCACAGCCACACGCCTTTGACGTTAACCCCCATGATGGCATCGAACTCATCCAGACTGCCGTCGGCCAGCTTGCCCTTTTCGATCTCGATCCCGGCGTTGTTGAAGGCGTAGTCCAGGCGCCCATAGGTGGCGACGGTCTGCGCCATCAATTGCTGTACGTCCGTGTCGAGCGTGACGTTGCAGCGCACAAATATCCCTTCGCCACCGGCCTGGTGGATCAGTGCCACAGTGCCCTCGCCTCCCGCCACATCAAGGTCAGCGACCACCACCTTCAAGCCTTCGGCGGCGAATGCCAGCGCAGTGGCACGGCCAATACCAGCGGCGGCGCCGGTCACCAAAGCGACCTGGCCGGAAAACGTCATGCTCATGGGAACTGTCCTGTGGAGTTAGTAGCGGTGGAGCGAGTCTAGCCAACGCCGGGAGCCGCGCGTCAGCACTATCAGAAGGCCGGTTGGCGCTGCATGAATCGCAGTGATAAAGCCGCGCGGCTGATTATCAATGAGGCCTATTGCCGGGCATTCGCCTGCGCCGCACACCCTTGCCCTTCTGCCACTGAGGGTCTATCACTCATGTTCCCTTTCTAAAGAGTCCTTGCCATGACCGCCCAGACCAACCGCCAATTTCTGCTCGCCAAACGCCCGGTCGGTGCCGCCACGCGAGAGACCTTCACCTACCAGGAAGTGTCGGTGGGCGAGCCCCAGGACGGCCAGGTGCTGGTGCGCAACGAATACCTGTCCCTCGACCCGGCCATGCGCGGTTGGATGAATGAAGGCAAGTCCTACATCCCACCGGTAGGCATCGGCGAAGTGATGCGTGCCTTGGGCGTAGGCAAGGTGATTGCCTCGAAGCATCCGAACTTCGCGGTGGGGGACTACGTGAACGGTGCACTGGGCGTGCAGGATTACTTCCTCGGCGAACCCCGTGGTTTCTACAAGGTTGACCCTAAGTTGGCGCCCCTGCCCCGCTACCTGTCCGCGCTGGGCATGACCGGCATGACGGCCTACTTTGCTCTGCTGGAGACCGGCGCACCGAAAGCCGGTGACACCGTGGTGATCTCTGGCGCCGCCGGTGCCGTGGGCAGCATCGCCGGACAGATCGCCAAGCTCAAAGGCTGTCGCGTGGTGGGGATCGCCGGCGGCGCCGAGAAGTGCAAGTTCTTGGTCGATGAGCTGGGCTTCGACGCCGCCATCGACTACAAAAGCGAAGACGTGCCCGCCGCCCTCAAGCGCGAGTGCCCCAAAGGCGTGGATGTGTATTTCGATAACGTCGGCGGCGATATTCTCGACGCGGTGCTCAGCCGCCTGGCGCTCAAAGCCCGCGTGGTGATTTGCGGTGCAATCAGCCAGTACAACAACAAGGAAGCCGTCAAAGGCCCGGCCAACTACCTGTCATTGCTGGTCAACCGTGCGCGCATGGAAGGCTTTGTGGTGATGGACCACGCGGCGAACTTCGCGGCGGCGGGTCAGGAAATGGCCGGTTGGATGGCCCAGGGCAAGCTCAAGAGCAAGGAAGATATTGTCGAAGGGCTGGAGACATTCCCGGAAACGTTGATGAAGCTATTCAACGGCGAGAACTTCGGGAAGTTGGTGCTCAAAGTCAACTGAAACAACACAAAAACAAATGTGGGAGCTGGCTTGCCTGCGAAAGCGGTGGGTCAGATTAATTAATCTGACCCACCGCCATCGCGGCATAGGTATCTACACAACTGTGCAGTTCGCCGCAGCCACTGGGTAACCACGATGCGAAGCGAGCCGCTCTTGATCTTGATCTGCTTGTGATCTTGATCTCAGGCGCCCCGTTAAACCACGCTGGCCGGAATTCGACAGGGATTTGGGGGGTAAACTGGCAGGGATGCCGGTTTAGCCGCCCCGCGCCATGAATGGCGCGTGGCGGCGCCCCCCCAAATCACTGGCGGATTACGGGCACACCGAGCCTAGGCGAGGTGCCGAGTGGTGGGGCAAGAGCGTTTTGCTTACTTTTGTCTGGGCCGGCATTCCGGCTTTTCAAAAGTGAGCCGCTGTCAGAGCGGAACCCTAGGTGGCCGTTACCTAAATAACGGATATGTACCCGGTCTAACTGCGTTGACTATCAGGCCGTCTTCGCAGCGATGCGGCGACCCGACAAGCCAGCTCCCACATTTGAATCAAGTGCGTCAAAAAGATAGGCGCCGGCTGTCAGGCCGCCACGGGAGCAAGCTCCCTCGCCACAGGTCCAGTGTCGTCCCAAAATTGTGTAGATGCCTATGGCCATCGCGGGCAAGCCCGCTCCCACAGGGGATCTGTTCCTTGCACTGATTCTGTGGGCAGCCCACATGTTTTGCTCACTCTAAAAATCAGGCGATCTCGGCGACGACCGCTGCCAACGCTTTTGCAGGATCCGCCGCCTGGCTGATCGGACGGCCGATCACCAAGTAGTCCGAGCCCGCATCCAGGGCCTGGCGCGGGGTCAGGATGCGGCGCTGGTCATCCTGGGCGCTGCCGGTGGGGCGAATACCCGGTGTCACCAGTTGCAACGACGGATGCGCGTTCTTCAGGGCCTGGGCTTCCAGGGCCGAGCACACCAGGCCGTCGAGGCCGGCTTTCTGGGCCAGGGCTGCCAGGCGCAACACTTGCACCTGCGGCTCGATATCCAGGCCAATGCCCGCCAGGTCTTCGCGCTCCATGCTGGTGAGCACGGTTACACCGATCAACAACGGTTTGGGGCCGCTGCGCTGTTCCAGCACTTCGCGGCAGGCGCTCATCATGCGCAGGCCACCGGAGCAGTGCACATTGACCATCCACACGCCCATCTCGGCCGCGGCTTTGACGGCCATCGCCGTGGTGTTGGGGATGTCATGGAATTTCAGGTCAAGGAACACTTCGAAGCCTTTGTCCCGCAGGGTGCCGACGATTTCCGCCGCGCAACTGGTGAACAGTTCCTTGCCGACCTTGACCCGGCAAAGCTTGGGGTCCAACTGGTCAGCCAGCTTCAGTGCGGCGTCACGGGTGGGGTAATCCAGGGCGACGATGATAGGAGTCTGGCAGACGGACATTGGAATGGGCTCTCAGGCAAGTCGAAATCGGCGCGGATTGTAGCGCAAGCAGCGCCGTTGCGGGATCCGATGATCGGTAAATACCGATCAAGCGCCCAATACCGGCGATTCAAGGCAATTGTTTCAACCCCGATACATTCACGACACGCCCCCAATACGCCGCCCGGCTAGCCTCGCGCACATGACCGCCCGCCCAGCACTTCCAGCCCTGGAACTGGGCGCCTATGCTGACAGCCACACTCAGGCAGATGACCTCGCTATGCATACCCCTTGCGACCCTGTAAACGAAGCGCCAAAAGACGCGGTGATCGCCGAAGACAAGCGCTGGAACACCCGTGCGCTGATTGTCGACGACGACGTGCCGATCCGCGAACTGCTGATCGACTACCTGGCACGCTTCAATATTCTCGCCTCGGGTGTCACCGACGGCACCGCCATGCGCCAGGCCATGCAAGCCGAAACCTTCGATGTGGTGGTACTCGACCTCATGCTGCCGGGCGAAGACGGGCTGACCTTATGCCGCTGGCTGCGCGCCGAGTCGGATATTCCGATTTTGATGCTCACCGCCCGCTGCGAACCCACCGACCGCATCATTGGCCTGGAACTGGGCGCTGATGACTATATGTCCAAGCCGTTCGAACCCCGAGAACTGGTCGCGCGTATCCAGACCATCCTGCGCCGGGTGCGTGATGACCGCACCGAACAGCGGGCCAATATCCGCTTCGACACTTGGCGCCTGAACAGCGTACTGCGCCAGCTGGTGGCCGATGACGGCCTGGTGGTGCCGCTGTCCAACGCCGAGTTTCGTTTGTTGTGGGTGTTTATCGAACGCCCGCGGCGTGTGCTGAGCCGCGAACAGCTGCTGGACGCGGCCCGTGGGCGCTCCATTGAGGCTTTCGACCGCAGCATCGACTTGCTGGTGTCGCGCCTGCGCCAGAAGCTGGGGGATGACCCCAAGGCTCCGCAATTGATCAAGACCGTACGCGGCGAAGGCTACCTGTTCGACGCCCGGGATATCGGTTGATGCGCGCCCCCTTCAACACGCTGTTCGGGCGACTGTTCGGCCTGTTGCTGGTGGCGATTGTGCTGGCCCATGTGCTGGCGTTCTTCTGGTTTCACCACTACGGCCCGCCGCCACCGCCCCGCGCGGCGTTCGTCGAACAACCGGACGGCAGCCTCACGCCCTTGCGCAAGGCGCCTCGCCCCTGGTTCGGCGGCCCGGTGGTGCCCCTGACGTTTCAATTTATCTCGCTGATCATCGCTGCCTGGTACGGCGCCAAACTGCTGAGCCGGCCGATCCAGCGCCTGAGCGCAGCGGCTGAGCGCCTGAGCGTCGACCTCGACAGCCCGCCCCTGGTGGAGTCCGGCCCTCGCGAGGCACGCCAGGCGGCCTCCACCTTCAACCTGATGCAAAAGCGCATCCGCGAACAGGTCAGCCAGCGCGCCCGCATGCTCGGCGCGGTCTCCCATGACCTGCGCACCCCGCTCTCGCGCCTCAAGCTGCGCCTGGAACAAATCGAAGACCCCAAGCTGCAAGGCCAGATGCGCCAGGACCTGGACGACATGATCGGCATGCTCGATGCCACCTTGAGCTACCTGCACGAACAGCGCACCAGCGAGACACGGCATTGGCTCGATGTGCAGGCATTAGTGGAATCTTTGAGTGAAAACGCCCAGGACCAAGGCCGCGACGTGCAGTTTTCGGGAACCTGTACGCCGTTGCAGGTACAGCCGATGGCCCTGCGTTCCTGCCTGAACAATTTGATCGACAACGCCCTGCGCTATGCCGGCACTGCCCGGGTGGAACTCGCCGACAGCCGCGGCGCACTGGTGATCCGGGTGATCGACCACGGCCCGGGAATCGCCGCCGATAAGCGCGAAGCGGTGTTCGAGCCGTTCTTTCGCTTGGAAGGGTCGCGCAACCGCAATTCGGGAGGGGTCGGTTTGGGGATGACCATTGCCCGGGAGGCCGTCGAGCGACTCGGCGGCCACCTGAGCTTGGAGGACACACCGGGTGGTGGTTTGACGGCGGTGATGTGGTTGCCGAGGGTTTAAGAACTCCCATCTGCCTGACGCGCCGCGATCCAAATGTGGGAGCTGGCTTGTCGGGTCGCCGCATCGCTGCGAAGGCGGCCTGGCGGTCAACACAGTTGGATTGTGTACATATCCATTGCTGCGGTAACGGCCACCTAGGGTTCCGCCCTGACGGCGGCTCACTTTTGAAAAGCGCAAAAGTAAGCAAAACGCTCTTGCCCCACCACTCGGCACCTCGCCTAGGCTCGGTGTGCCCGTAATCCGCCAGTGATTTGGGGGGCCGCCGCCACGCGCCATCCATGGCGCGGGGCGGCTAAACCGGCATCCCTGCCGGTTTACCCCCCAAATCCCTGTCGAATTCCGGCCAGCGTGGTTTAACGGGGCGCCTAAGATCAAAAGCAGATCAAGATCAAGAGCGGCTCGCTTCGCATCGTGGTTACCGTCGGCTGCTACAGGCTACAAAGCTGTGTAGATACCTATGGCTATCGCAGGCAAGCCAGCCCACAGGTGCAGCGTCGCATGACAGTTATGTAGTCACCGATCAGTTACACGGTTTGTCTTCACGGCGCACTTGCGCCTGGCTCGCGCTCCAGTCTGTCAGCAGGCTGTAAGCCACCGCCAACAACGTCGGGCCGATAAACAGGCCGATAAAGCCGAACGCTATCAACCCGCCAAACACACCCAACAACACGATCACCAACGGCAGGTTGCCGCCACGGCTGATCAGGTACGGCTTGAGCACGTTATCCACGCCGCTGATCACGAACGTGCCCCACACGCCCAGGAATACCGCGTAGGTGTAGTCGCCCTTCCACGCCAGCCACGCCGTGGCCGGGATCCACACCAGCGGCGGCCCCATGGGAATCAGGCTGAGCAAGAAGGTCACGATACCCAGCACCAACGCGCCCGGCACGCCAGCGATCAGAAAGCCGATCAGCGCCAGCAGCGCCTGGGCCGCCGCGGTGCCGATCACACCATTGACCACCCGCTGCACCGTGCCGGCCACCAGTTCGATGTAATAGCCTGCACGCTCGCCAATCAGGCGCTCCAACAGGCGGTGCACAAACATCGCCAGGCGCGGCCCGTCACGGTAGAAAAAGAACACGAAGACCAGGCTCAGGGTCAGCTCAAGAATGCCGCCGCCGATTTGCGCACTGCGCGCCAACAACCAATTGCCGACCTGGCCCAGGTACGGCTTGATGCTCACCATCAGCGCCGCGCCTTGTTGATCAATGCTGTCCCATGTCGCCACCAGGCGCTCGCCTACGAAAGGGATTGACCCCAACCAGGTCGGCGCCTCGGGCAAGCCGTCGACCTGGATGTCCTTGATCAGCGCCACCGCATCACGCACATGGTCAGCCAGGTTGAACCCCAGCCACACCAATGGCACCGCCACCAGCAACATCCAGCCCAACGTCAGGATGCCGGCCGCCAGGGATTCCCGACCGCCGAGCCAACGGGTGAGCAGACGCATCAGCGGCCAACTGGCAAAGGCCAGCACCGCGCCCCAGAACAGCGCCGACCAGAACGGCGCCATGACCCAGAAGCTGGCACCAAACAGCACCAGCAGCAGGATTTGCACCAGCAGGCGATCGTTATTGAGCATCGGGTATCTCGAAAAGAAGGCTGTAGGAAGAGAGCTTAGGCGAACGGCGCGGGTCCGTTCGCCCTGTGGTGCTTAGCGTATCAGATGCAGATGCAGCCCTTGGGTTTCACCGCTGCCGGTTTCCAGACGGGCGGTGCGCACGCCCTTCTCTACCAGTGCCTGGCGCCAGGCCTCGGCCTGCGGCCCGCTCAGGCTGACGCGCAGGGTGGTGTCGAGGTTCAAGGCTCGGGATATCAAGGTCAGCCAGGTGTCATCCGGTTCGGCGTCCAGCGCGGGAAAATCCAGCTCGCCAGTACTTTTGAGTTCACGCAGCAGGGTAGCCGAGGTGGGCAGCAGGTCGCCCAAAGGCGCACTGGCGTCGAGTTGCTCCACATGCAGGTAGGCGCGGCGGTTACCACGGGTGATGCCGTACAGCGCGACCAGGGAATTGTCCTGCGGGGCGGCCAGGCGTAGCAGCAGGTATTCCTGTTGGCCGTCGGCGCCCACCAGCTTGGCGTTGCCGAACACCTCGTTGGCCCACAGGCTGCTTTCGCCACAATCGCGGGCCTTGCACCAGAACAACAACTGCGCGCCCTTGGCCTGCAAGGCTTCGCGCGTTGCGGTAAAGGCAGCGCTGGAGCTGTGTTCAGCGGGCAGTTCATAGGTGATTGCAGTGGCGGGGCCGCGTGCGATGGCCTGTCCTTCATAACGCAACTGGCCGCTGATCTTGCGAATCGCGCCCATGGGGTAGATGCGTTCCTTGTCTTCAGCGGGGCGGTAATCGACGATTTGCGCATCAACCTGGCGGGTTACCGCCGATAAATCCTGGCTGCCGGGCAGGTCGGCGGCAAATACCAGGGGGCTGAAACAGCAAAGGCCAAGGGCACGGATACATCCTTTACCCAGGCTCATCGGATCAGTGAGCCCTGGCCAATGTTGGTCACAGCGATATTGAGTGTGTTCATGGTTGACTCCCTTTCAATCCGCCCAGCCTCGGCAGTTGACCCCGCCAAGTCAAGGCGTGGAGAAGAACCGATTGAAACAGTCTGCAACAAGAGCCGCGCCGGGCTCGTCATTCAGGTGTAAATGATGGCCGCCTGGCAGCGTGGTAACCGTGAAGGGTAGCTGAGAAAGCAATTCGGGATGTTTCGCCAGCATGCCGTCAGCCGCGACCACCAACTGCGTAGGGCACCCTACCCGTCGCACGAAAGACATGGCTTGTTCATCGGTCAGGCGCATCGGTGACGCCAGGGTCAGGCGGCTATCGCTGCGCCAGGTGTAACCGCCGGGTACCGGCATCAAACCGCGCTGGGCCAGGAGCTGCGCCGCTTCACGGCTGACCGCCACCACACCTTTCATCCGTGCTTCAACCGCTCGATCAAGGCTGTTGTAGACCGGCTTGCGCTTGTCTTGCAGGCTCAATTGCGCCTGCAACGCCATGCCCAGGCGCTCGGCCGCGCTCTCGCCGCTGGCGGTCGGCGGGATCACGCCGTCGATCAGGCCCAGGTGTGTCACCCGCTCCGGCAAGGCCCCGGCCAACACCAGGGAGACGATGGCGCCAAGAGAGTGGCCGAGTAATGCAAAACGTTTCCAACCCAGTTGCTCGGCCACCTGCAGCACGTCGTAGACGTAATCCCACAAGGCATAACCGGCGCCGACCGGGCGGTGCGCCGAATGCCCATGCCCCGCCATGTCCAATGCAACGATGCGCAGGCCGTGCAGCTTGGGCGCCAGGCGCGCAAAGCTGTTAGCGTTGTCCAGCCAGCCATGCAGGGCAATCACCGGCAGGCCGTCCTCAGGCCCGAACAGATGCGCGGCCAGTTCGATGTGCGGCAGGCTCAGGCGTACCTCTTCGACGGGCGTACTCATGCGCAACTGCGCTCACGGGCCTGCCAGCGAGCGAACAGCGTCTTGATCAAGGCAGCGGTGTCCTGAGGGCGTTCGAGCGGGAACATATGGCCCCCGGGCATGGTGAGCATTTCGCCCATTGGCAGGCGGTCGACGCCACTGGCATGGTGACGCATCACCACCCGGCTCTGGCGGCCACGCACCACGGCCAGCGGCACCTTCAACTGGCGCACCTGGCCCGGGCTGGTGTGGGGCACGCCGCGATAGATGCTGATTTCGGTGGCCGGGTCGAACCGCAGGCGCAGGCGGTCGCCCACTTGCTGCAGGCCATGTTGCAGGTACGCGTCAAAGCAATCGGGGTCGAAGCCACGGAACAGGGTCTTGCCGGCGAAGTAGCTGCGCGCGGTGTCCAGGTCGGTGAATTCTTCGCGCCGGCCAAGCGTGCGCCCGGCTGGGGTGAGGCGGTCGATAAAGCCAAAGCGCTTGGCAGCGCGGATCACCCAGCGGTCTGCGCGGGTGAGCACCGGTGAATCCAGCATCACCACGCCCCGGTACAAGTGCGGGCAACGCATGGCCGCGTGCAAATGCAGCACGCCGCCCAGGGAATGGCCCACGCCCCATACCGGCTCTGGCTGCTGCTCCAGATGGTGGATCAGCTCGTCCACCAGGTTCTGCCAGTTATCATCCACCGGGAACCTGGGGTCGTGACCGTGCTGCGGCAGATGTGCCACTGCATATTCCGGGGCCAGGGCGGCAAACAGCTTGCCGTAAGTGGCCGAAGGGAAGCCATTGGCGTGGGTAAAAAACACATGCTGCGACATACAGTTTCCATCAACCAAAACAGAGGGGGATTGTCACCATGCCCGGCGCCTACAGCAATGACTGTAACTGCCAGGAATGATGACACTCACGCCACGCCTATCGCGCAGGCGGTTGTTCACCCAGCGGCACCACGGCCATGGTCAGGCGTGAGACACAACTGGCCTTGCCCTCGTCGCTGCTCAAGCGGATGTCCCACACCTGGGTGGTGCGCCCGATATGAATGGCCTTGGCCACCGCCGTCACCCGTCCGCTGCGTACACCGCGCAGGTGGTTGGCGTTGACCTCCAGGCCCACACAATAGAATTTGCTGGCATCAATGCACAAATAGGCAGCCATGGAGCCGACACTTTCGGCCAGCACCACCGAGGCGCCGCCGTGCAGCAGGCCGTAGGGCTGATGGGTGCGGTGGTCGACCACCATACTGGCGGTGAGGGATTCGTCGTCGAAGCTTTCGAAACGAATATCCAGCATTTCACCGATGGTGTTTTTCTGGATCGCGTTGAGGTGTTCGATATTCGGTTGAGTACGCCACAGGCTCATACGGTTGTCCTTGTTGGTTTTATTACGGCCCTAATCCTGCCACAGAACGGTTTCGGCGCGCGCGCTCCACGCTTGCAAATGTGGCCCGTACGTCGACTCGATCACGTTGCGCTTGATCTTCAAGGTCGGCGTGAGAAAACCGTTTTCCACCGCCCAGTGATCTTTCACCACCACCAGTTGCCCCATGCGCTCATGCTTATCCAGGCCGGCATTCACCTGTGCCAGCCAACGCTGAAGGCCACTGCCCAGGGCGTGGCGGTCCTCGCCCGGCGCCGACAACACGCACAGCCCGATCGGTGCGCTGAGCCCCTCGCCGACCACACACACCTGTTCAATACGCGCATGTTCGGCCAGGCGGTTTTCAATCGGCGCCGGGGCCACGTATTTGCCTTTGCTGGTCTTGAAGATCTCCTTGAGGCGCCCGGTCAGGCGCAGACGACCGTCAGCGTCCTGCTCGCCCTTGTCACCCGTGCGCAGGAAGCCATCTGCGGTGAGCGTATCCGCGGTTTTCTGCGGGTCCTTGAAATAGCCCAACATGGTCGCGCCACTGTGTACCTGCACTTCGCCTGACGGGTCGATGCGCACTTGCACACCAGGGCAGGGCTGGCCGATCCAACCGAGCCTTTGCCCACCAGGGCGACACACATGGGAATAGCCGCAGTTTTCGGTCATGCCATACACCTCCAGCACATCCAGGCCCAGGCGCTGATACCAACGCAGCAACGCCTCGGGCACCGGCGCCGCGCCGGACAGAGCGATACGCAGCGCATCCAGCCCCAGACCGGCGAGGACTTTATGGCCGACGCGCTTGCCGATAAAAGGCAGGCGCAACAAGGTATCGAGGCGTTTTTCCGGGATTTTGGCGTAGACGCCCAATTGGAATTTGGTCCAGATACGCGGCACACCAAACAAGGCCGTCGGCCGCGCCCTGCGCAAATCGGTGAGGAAGGTCTCCAGGCTCTCGGCGAAAAAAACGGTTTGCCCGGTATAGATCGACGCCATTTCTACAAACATCCGCTCCGCCACATGGCACAGCGGCAGGTACGACAGCAGCCGGTCCCCCTCCCCCAGGCCGAACAACTCAGTACCGCGCGTGGCAGCAAAACCCAAGGCGCCGAAACTGTGCATCACCCCTTTAGGCAGACCGGTAGTACCGGAGGTGTAGATGATAGTGGCCAGGCTGGCGGCATCCGGCAGCGGGTTGTCCTGGATCGGAGAACAGGATTGCAGGTCCGCCCAACTGAAATCGAAAGCCCCGCCAGGACACAGCGGCAGGCTGATAGTCGCCACCCCCGCAGGAACGCCAGGCGCCATCGCCGGCCAGTCATCGAGCTTACCGATCAGCGCCAACCGCGCCTGCGAGTGGGTCAACACATGGGCGACGGACTCAGCGGTGAGGTTGGGATAAAGCGGCACCGACACATGCCCGGCCATCCAGATCGCCAAGTCGGCGATGATCCAATGGGCGCAGTTTTTTGAAATCAGCGCAATGTGCGAGCCCTGGGGCAACTCCCGCGCACGCAGCCAGTGCGCAGCGCAACGCGCCTGGTGGCCCACCTCGCCCCAGGTGAGGGTCTGCACCTCACCGCCGCCGATGGGCTGAACAAGAAAAACTTTACGCGGGTGCCGCGCTTCACGCTCAAAGAAGACCTGCAACGGCAAACGAAAAGCGACAGGCATGGGACGCGCTCCTTTGTGATCCGAGGTACAGCCAACCAAGCACTTGCTTGGTTGACTGTATAGCACAGGCAAAGGAAACGGCCTGCCGCTAACCACGATGCGAAGCGAGTCGCTCTTGATCTTGATCTGCTTGTGATCTTGATCTTAAGCGCCCCATCAAACCACGCTGGCCGGAATTCGACAGGGATTTGGGGGGCAAACCGGCAGGGATGCCGGTTTAGCCGCCCCGCGCCATGGATGGCGCGTGGCGGCGGCCCCCCAAATCACTGGCGAATTACGGGCACACCGAGCCTAGGCGAGGTGCCGAGTGGTGGGGCAAGAGCCCTTTGGTTACTTTGGGGCTCTTTTCCAAAGTGACCCGCCGTCAGGCGGAACCCTAAGTAGCCGTTACCGCAGCAATGGATATGTACACAATCCAACTGCGTTGACTGCTAGGCCGCCTTCGCGAGCAAGCCCGCTCCCACAGTTGGATTGTGGGGTGTCAGGTGGACAGGTGTCGGCTGGGAGGCCGCCATCGCAGGCAAGCCAGCTCCCACAGAGGGATCGTTGGGGTGTCAGGTAGACAGGCGTCGGCTGGCGGGCCGTCATCGCAGGCAAGCCAGCTCCCACAGAGGGATCGTTGAGGTGTCAGGTAGATAGGTGTTGGCTGGCAGGCCGTCATCGCAGGCAAGCCAGCTCCCACAGTTGGAGTGCGTTAGGGATTCTTCACATCGACCAGACTCATCAACCCCGCCAACGGAAAGTCCCCCTCAAGCTGCGCCAAGCTGGCCGTATACATCGGCTGTGGCTGACGCTGATGCCCATGCTGCAAAAAACTGATCAGGTTGCCCACCAACGGCTGGTGGCTGACCAACAGCACGTCGTCATCGCTGTCGAGTTTCTTCAGCACCTGTTGAACATCCCCATCGGGCGTCAGCCACGGCACCGTAACGATATCGGCCTGAAACCCCAGCACATCGCGCACCAACTGCGCCGTCTGCTGCGCTCGCACATAAGGGCTGGCAATGATGGCGCCCAAGGGCTGGCCAATCAGGTGCGCAGCACTGCGCAAGACTTCGGCACGCCCATGCTCGGTAAGGTTGCGCTCGGCGTCCGTGCGCGCATGCGCTTGGGCCTCACCGTGACGCAAAATCCATACCTTCATAGCTTCGGCTCTTCATCACGCACCGGGTGCGGTGCCGGCGGTACGCTGTGGGCCGCTTCACCTTCGGGCGCACGCGGGGTTGGCCAATCGGCGAACGGCCAAGGCTTTTGTTCGGTGTGGAAGCTGCCAAAGCGGCCGATCTGCGCCAGGAACTGGCTGAGGCTGTCGCCAAAATTCATCAGGCCCAGGTTCGGCGCGCCGTAGATCAGCCGGTAGATCAATTGCACCACCACCAGCGCGCCGAGCAGGAATTGCGCCACCTGCCATACCAGCGCAAACACCAGCATCCACAGGATGCGCAAGACAATCGACTCGTAAGGAGGGGCAGCTTTGGGATCGTTCATGACGCGTTCCTCAGTTGAAACCACTGGTGGAAATAAAGTCGACATCGGTTTTGGGCTCGGCCCGCATCAGCAACTCGATGACCTGGTTCAAGGTGCGCCCTTCGAACAGGATCGCGTGCAGCCCGGCGACCAGCGGCATATATACGCCCACTTCCTGGGCCTTGGCCTTCAAGACCTTGAGGGTGTTGACCCCTTCGGCCACTTCGCCCAGGCGCGTCACCGCCTCGTCCAGGCTCAGCCCTTGGCCCAGGGCAAACCCGACCTGATAATTGCGGCTTTTAGGCGATGAACAGGTGACGATCAAGTCACCCACGCCCGCCAGGCCGAGGAAGGTCATGGGGTTGGCGCCCTGGTTCACCGCAAAACGGGTCATCTCGGCCAGAGCCCGGGTAATCAGCATGCTCTTGGTGTTTTCGCCCATGCCCAGGGCCACGGCCATGCCGGCAATGATCGCGTAGACGTTTTTCAACGCCCCGCCCAATTCGACGCCGAAGCGATCGGCGCTGGCGTAGACCCGGAAGGTACGGCCATGCAGCACGGCCTGGACGCGCTCGCACAAGGCCTCGTCTTCACTGGCAACCACGGTGGCGGTCAATGCGTGCTCGGCAACTTCCCGCGCCAGGTTCGGCCCGGACAGCACGCCAATACGCGCCTGCGGGGCTATTTCGGTGAGGATTTCACTCATCAACTTGAAGGTGTGGGCCTCGATGCCCTTGGTCAGGCTGACCAGCAGCTTGCCGGCCAGGCGTTCGGCGTGGGGCGCCAATACCGAGCGCAAGGCGCTGGAAGGCAGCGCGACGAAGCACAGGTCGCAGGCCGTGAGGGTTTCCAGCAGGTCGGTCACCGGCTCGACGGCAGGATGAATCTTGATACCTTTAAGGTAACGGGGGTTTTCGCGATGCACGCGAATGGCTTCGGCCTGCTCGGGGTCGCGCATCCACTGGCGCACCGCGTGGCCGTTCTCGGCCAGCAGGTTAGCCACGGCGGTACCAAAACTTCCGCCTCCCAGGACCGCAATAGGGCGCTGTTCAGTCATATGCAATCCGTTAATCCATACCAGTGGCGATGGCGGCATTATACGGGGCGCCCGGCTTGCGGCCAGCCCCCGTATCAATTCGCGGGGTTGTCGGAAAATGCCATGGATGTGCGAAGTAATTGCAAGTCCTACGACTGGCAAATAGCCGCGCCTCGGTTAACATGGGCGGCTATCCGCAATTAACAAGGCCGTGCCGTGTATCTAGGCCCCCCTCCTCGCTCATCACTGTTATTGATGCTGGCGTGCGCTACCTGCGCGCAAGCCGACGATCTATTCCTCGACAGCCAGCCGCTGCCGCAGGTCTTGACCGCCACGCGCCTTAAGCAATCGGCCGCCGCCGTGCCCGGCAGCATGACGGTGATCGACAGTGAGCTGATCAAGGCCAGCGGCGCCCGGGACATCTCGGAACTGCTGCGGCTGGTCCCGGGGATGATGGTCGGCTACACCAGCGGTAACCAGGCCTCAGTGAATTACCACGGCACCAGCGCCAGCGATGCACGGCGCATGCAGGTGCTGATCGATGGGCGCTCGGTCTACCGCGCCGGCCTGGCCACGGTGGACTGGAGCGATATCCCGGTGGCCATGGAGGATATCGAGCGCGTCGAGGTGTTTCGCGGCCCCAACACGGTCAGCTACGGTGCCAATGCGCTGATGGCGGTGGTGAATATCCTCACCCGCTCGCCGGCCAACAGCCACGGCTCGCGGGTAAAGGTCATCCGTGGCGAGCGTGGCATCAATGACTTCTATGCCAGCCAGGGTGTGGGCTGGGAGACCGGCGATTTGCGCTTGTCCCTGTCCGGGCAACAGGACGATGGTTTTGACAGCGACGCGGCCGGCGCCGACCGCCGTGACGGGCGTCGTCTCAACCGTTTCAGCCTGGCGGTGAGCCAGACCTTGAACGCGCAACAAAGCCTCGACTGGCAACTGAACGTCAAGGAAGGCACCAACCAACGCCCATACACCTACACCCCAGTGTTTGCCGGGATTACCGAAGGCGGCAGCAATTCCGACGTCACCGCCAAAGACTACGCGGGCTCCCTGCGCTGGAACTTCGACTTCAACCCCGATCACAGCCTGTATATCCAGGGCTCGGCACAGCAATGGGACCGCAAGCAAATCTGGAAAGCCTGTGACGCCAAGGCCTCGTTCAGCCCTGAATTGACCCAGCTATGGCAGCTCAACCCCAACTATGCCGAATTGCTGGCGCGGCACATGGACACCTACAGCCAAGGCTCCGCCCCACCGGGTAACGCCGCCGAACAGGCCTTGGCCAACCAGGTGCTGGACCAGTGGCGCAACGGCGCCAACCAGAGCGTGTGTGGCGATATCGACCAGAGCACCCGTGAAAGCCGCTACGACCTGGAGATCCAGGACACGCTCAGCCTCTCCGACAGCCTGCGCCTGGTCAGCGGCATGAATTACCGCTACGACCGCGCTGATTCCGAGACCTACTTCAATGGCACCCTGGACGACACCACCTGGCGCCTGTTCGGGCACCTGGAATGGCGCGCCAGCGAGCACTGGCTGCTGCAAGGTGGCGCCATGTACGAAGACACCCACCTGAGCGGCAACTCGCTGACGCCACGGGTGGCGGTCAATTACCTGATCAACCCCCGCCACGGCTTGCGCGCGGTTTACTCCGAGGCGATACGCTCGCCGGACATGTTCGAGAACAACGTCAATTGGAGCTACCGCGTCACCAATCTCAGTTCGCCGACCTATGGGCAAAACGCCGGGCAATATTTTGTCGTGACGCGCGGCCCCGGCAACCTCGACAAAGAGTTGATGCGCTCGCGCGAGCTGGGCTACAACGGTTTCTTTGCCGAGCTGGGGCTGAATGTCGACGTGAAGCTGTTCTATGACGAAATCACCGACATGATCAGCTCCCCGCTACGTAACAACCAATACATCGCCAGCAACGCCAATAGTGCGCGCTTTAGCGGTGCCGAGTCGCAGTTCGACTGGCGCGTGAGTAACGCCGACCGCCTGCGCCTGACCTATGCTTATGTAGACGCCACCTCCAGCAACCCGCGGGACAAGGCGCAAACCGCGCGTAACAGCGGCTCGGCCGGTTGGCTGCGTGAATGGGGCCAGGGTTGGTCCAGCGCCTTGTTCTACTATGGCGACGACGCACTCAACCAATATCGCTTCCAGCGGGTCGACCTGCGGGTGGCCAAGCGCATCGCCGTAGGCAAAACCAATGTGGAGCTGGCGGGCATGTTGCAACAACGCCTGGACAACCAGCCCACCACTTGGGCCGACAACAACTACGACCATCGCCACGTTCTCTACTTCAGCGCCGAGCTGGACTTCTGACATGGCCGATCAGTCACGGATGACCCTCTTGGTTTCACGGTTTTGGCGCCGTGGCCTGCTGCTCGCGTGCCTGTTGCTGGCGGCGCCGGCGTGGAGCGCCAACATCCTGCTGACGGCCGCCGAAGACAGCGCCGGCGTGCGCGCCTTTACCCAGGCCCTTGCCCAGCAGCGCCCCGACGACCAGGTCAGCTTCATCCCCCTCAACGCGTTGCCGGCGCCCAGGAACTTGCCTGCCAGCACTCGCCTGATCCTCCTTGACCTGCCCGGCCTGGACTGGCGACTGCAGGATGAACAAGGGCCGCCCACCCTGGTATTGCGCATCAGCCGCCTGCAGGCCCGGCAACGCCTGGGCAACACCCATCCGGCGAAAATCAGCCTGCTCTGGAGCGACCCGCCCCTGGACCGTCAGTTGCGCCTGATCGCCCATATCCTGCCCCAGGCCCAGCGCGTTGGCGTGCTTTACGATGCAGGCAGTGAGTTCCTGCTGCGCGAACTGACTCAATCCGCCAAGCCCATGGGCCTGGAAATCGTGCCCCAGCTCTGGGAGAACACCAGTGACAGCCGGCCGCTGCAAAACCTGTTCAAGAACAGCGACGTGCTACTGGGCCTGGACGACCCGAACCTGTACAACCCCAAAACCGTGAAAAACCTGTTGCTGAGCAGTTATGCCCAACAACTGCCGTTGGTAGGACCCAATGCCGGGTTTGTGCGGGCCGGCAGCCTGGCCAGCACCTACAGCGATCAGGCCGACTGGCTCGCCGTGCTGAATCACCTGCTGGACCAGCCGCCGGCCAATTGGCCGCACACGCTCTACCCGCAACACTTCAAAGTCGTGGGCAACCCGCAAGTCGCACGCTCACTGGGCATCGAACAGGTCGATGAAGTCGCCGTTGCCGCCCGCCTGGCAGAAGGAGAAAAACGCCCATGACCTTGCGCCGTCGTTGGGATATCAACACCCGCACCCAGCTCATTACCCTGGGCCCCGCGCTGCTGTTGACCCTGCTGCTCATCAGCTTCTTTACCTTCGTGCGTATCCAGGATTTGCGCCAGGAACTGGACCACACCGGTCAACTGATCGCCAACCAGTTGGCCCCTGCCACTGAGTACGGCGTGATTTCCGGCAACAACGACGTGCTTGAATCCCTGCTGCGTGCAACCCTGGCCACGCCCCATGTACGCTTCCTGGAGATCCAGGACAGCGCCGAGAACATCCTGGTGTACGTGGAGCAGCCGTCCGAGCGACATGATCGCTCGCTGTCGGTGAAGGTGTTCCAGGCACCGATCCGCCTGCAACACATCCAGCTCAACAATGACTTTTTCCAGGACAACCTCAACGAACCCAAGGCCCCCCGCGCGGATTACCTGGGGCGGGTGATCGTGGGCATGTCCAATGATGCGTTCAGCCAGCGCCAGCAGGAAATCCTGTTCAAAGCCGGGATCCTGGCGCTGTTCGCCCTGCTGTTTACCTTCCTGCTGGCGCGACGCCTGTCGGCGAGCCTGTCAAAGCCAATCAGCGCCATGGGGCATGCGGTCAAGGCCATCCAGCAAGGCGACTACAAAACGCCATTGCCGATCGTCGATGACTCGGAATTGGGCGACCTTTCGCGGCATATCAACAACCTGGCCGAGGGCCTTCAACAGGCCAGTCGCGAACAGCAGCAAGCCATGGCCCAACTGATCCAGACCCGTGAAGAAGCCGAGCGGGCGAACAACGCCAAGTCGGATTTCCTGGCGATGATGAGCCATGAACTGCGCACGCCCATGAATGGCGTGCTGGGCATGCTGCAACTGTTGGAAACCACCGAGATGACCGAGGAGCAGACCGAGTATGCGGCGCTGGCATCCGAGTCCACCGAGCATTTGCTCAAGGTGATCAATGACATCCTTGATTTCTCGCGCATAGAACGCGCCGCCCTGGAACTGGAACATATTGCGTTCAACCTCGCCGACCTTATCAACAGCTGCGCCCAGGCTTTCCAGCACAGCGCCCAGCAGCGTGGGCTGAGCCTGGAACTGCCGATTCCCATGGGCATGGAGGCCCTGCGGGTGCGCGGCGATCCGACACGGATCCGCCAGATCCTGGTGAACCTGATCGGCAACGCACTGAAATTTACCGAACGTGGCAGCGTGACCGTCGAGCCCCACTGGCAAACCCTGGACCATGAGTTGGTGTGGTTCACCTGCACCGTGCGCGACAGCGGCATTGGCATTTCCGCTGAACGCCTGGAATTGATGTTCGATGCATTCCAGCAGGCCGACAGTTCGATTTCCAGGCGTTACGGTGGAACAGGCCTGGGCCTGCCGATTGCGCGCACCCTGGCCGAGCGCATGGGAGGTACCTTGCGCGCCCAGAGCGAAGAAGGTCGAGGCTCGGTGTTCACCCTGGAAATTCCGCTGGCCATCGACCAGCAGCATGTGCCGGTGGCCGCTCCTGACGCGCTCGGCAAAGCCAGCGCCGGCGACGGGCGCCACGTGCTGCTGGTGGAAGACAACCCGGTCAACCGCACCGTGGTCGAAGCGATGCTGCGCAGCCTGGGCTTTGAAGTCAGCCTGGCCACGGACGGCGCCGAGGCGATCCGCAGCGCCGAGAGCCTGATTTTCACCGCCATCCTGATGGATTGCCGCCTGCCCTTGATCGATGGCTACGAAGCCACGCGGCAGATTCGCCAACTGCCCGGCTGCGCCGATCTACCGATCATCGCCCTGACCGCCAACGCCTTGCAGGGCGACCGCGAAGCCTGCCTGGCAGCCGGAATGAACGATTACCTGGCCAAGCCGTTCAAACGCACGGATTTGCAGCAAATCCTGCAGCGCTGGGTGCAATAGCGCCGCGCCATCAGCCAACTGCGACTGGCGTGAAAGACGAAAGTGCGGCAGTCTTAGGCACCCGAACGGGCCGATAAACAGGCCCGGTTTAAAATTTCAGTGAACAAGTGTACATTCAGTGCCTTGCCGCTGTGACTTTCACTACAACGCAATAGTCTATGTGTAGGCTGCCGCTATGAGGCATGAACGCTTCATTCGGTTCGGGAAGATTTGCCCTACCCTGCCGCATGGGATTATTGAGGAGCTCGCATGACCAAACAAAACGCCTTTACTCGGGAAGACCTGCTGCGCTGCAGTCGCGGTGAGCTGTTCGGCCCAGGTAACGCGCAACTGCCCGCCCCGAACATGCTGATGGTGGATCGCATCACCCATATCAGCGAAGAGGGTGGCAAGTACGGCAAAGGTGAATTGGTCGCCGAGCTGGATATCACCCCTGACCTGTGGTTCTTCGCTTGCCACTTCGAAGGTGACCCTGTGATGCCAGGCTGCCTGGGCCTCGACGCCATGTGGCAACTGGTCGGCTTCTACCTGGGCTGGCAAGGCCTGCCGGGCCGCGGTCGCGCCCTGGGTTCGGGCGAAGTGAAGTTCTTTGGCCAGGTACTGCCGAGCGCCAAGAAAGTCACCTATAACATTCAAATCAAGCGCGTCCTCAAGGGCAAGCTGAACCTGGCCATTGCCGACGGTTCGGTAACTGTCGACGGTCGCGAGATCTATACTGCCGAAGGCCTTCGGGTCGGCGTATTCACTTCCACTGACAACTTTTAAGGGTTATCCGCATGCGCCGCGTCGTTATCACTGGTCTGGGCATCGTTTCTTGCCTGGGCAATGACAAAGAGACCGTCACCGCTAACCTGCGTGCAAGTCGCCCTGGCATCCGTTTCAACCCGGAATATGCCGAAATGGGTCTGCGTAGCCAGGTTTCCGGCTCCATTGACCTGCCCCTCGAAGAACTGATCGATCGCAAGATCTATCGCTTCGTCGGCCACGCTGCCGCCTACGCCTACCTGGCCATGAAAGACGCAATCGCCGACTCCGGCCTGAGCGAAGACCAGGTTTCGAACGTACGCACCGGCCTGATCGCCGGCTCCGGCGGCGCATCGACCCTCAACCAGATGGAAGCGCTGGACATCCTGCGCGAAAAAGGCGTGAAGCGCGTCGGCCCGTACCGTGTCACGCGGACCATGGGCAGCACTGTTTCCGCCTGCCTGGCCACACCCTTCCAGATCAAGGGCGTGAACTACTCGATCTCCTCCGCGTGCGCCACCAGCGCCCACTGCATCGGGACTGCCGTTGAGCAGATCCAACTGGGCAAACAGGACATCGTGTTCGCCGGCGGCGGTGAAGAAGAGCATTGGAGCCAGTCGTTCCTGTTCGACGCCATGGGTGCATTGTCCACCCAGTACAACGAAACCCCGGAAAAAGCCTCCCGCGCCTACGACGCCAAGCGTGACGGTTTCGTCATCGCCGGCGGTGGCGGCATGGTCGTGGTTGAAGAGCTGGAACACGCCCTGGCCCGTGGCGCCAAGATCTACGCGGAAATCGTTGGCTACGGCGCGACGTCCGACGGCTACGACATGGTTGCGCCAAGCGGTGAAGGCGCCATCCGCTGCATGCAGATGGCAATGTCCACCGTTGACACCCCAATCGACTACCTGAACACCCACGGCACCTCGACCCCGGTCGGCGATGCCAAGGAAATGGAAGGCGTGCGTGCGGTATTCGGCGACAAGGCTCCGAAGATCAGCTCCACCAAGAGCCTGTCGGGTCACTCACTGGGCGCCGCTGGCGTTCACGAAGCGATCTACTGCCTGCTGATGATGGAAGGTAACTTCATGGCCGGCTCGGCCAACATCGACGAAATTGATCCGGTTGTGGCCGATATGCCGATCCTGACCAAGACCGTTGAAAACGCCAAGATCGACACCGTGATGAGCAACAGCTTTGGCTTTGGTGGCACCAATGCCACCCTGGTACTGAAGCGCTGGCAGGGCAAGTAAGCCCCGCAGGTTGATCACATGAAAAAGCCCCGACTGGTTCGGGGCTTTTTTTGTGCTTTGATTTGAAACCGCGTCGCCTTCATCGCAGGCAAGCCAGCTCCCACATTCGACCGTGCTCACCTTGGAGAAACGCGGTCCAGTGTGGGAGCTGGCTTGCCTGCGAATGGGCCAACCCGGTTTCCCGCCCTACACCGAAAACCGCGCCACCATCGAATTCAGATCCACCGCCAACCGCGATAACTCATGGCTCGCTGCGCTGGTCTGATTAGCGCCGGTAGAGGTCTGATGCGCCAGGTCGCGGATATTCATCAGGTTGCGATCCACCTCCCGCGCCACCGCCGCCTGCTGCTCCGAGGCACTGGCGATCACCAGATTGCGTTCGTTGATCAAGGTAAACGCCGAGGCAATCTCTTCCAGGGCCATGCCCGCCGATTTGGCGATGTCCAATGTGGAGCGCGCCCGCGTGTTGCTCTGCTGCATCGAGCTGACGGCCAGGTCGGTGCCCTGCTGAATGCCGCTGATCATCTGTTCGATTTCCTGGGTCGACTGTTGGGTGCGATGGGCCAAGGCCCGCACCTCATCGGCCACCACCGCAAACCCGCGCCCGGCATCCCCGGCTCGCGCCGCTTCAATGGCCGCGTTCAGGGCCAGCAAGTTGGTTTGCTCGGCAATCGAGCGAATCACGTCCAGCACTGTGCTGATGCCATAGACCTTTTGCGCCAACTCCTCGACCTGGGTCACATTGGCGGTCACATCGGTCGCCAGGGCTTCAATCGACACCACGGTTTGCTGTACTTGCTCACGCCCCTGCTGGGCAATACGGTCGGATTCGCGAGACGCCTGGGAAGTGGCCACGGCATTGCTCGCCACCTCCTCCACCGCCACCGTCATCTGATTGACCGCCGTGGCCGCCTGTTCGATTTCCTGGTTCTGCTGGTGCAAACCGCGGGTCGAATCCTCGGTGACACAACTGAGTTCTTCGGAAGCCGACGCCAATTGGTTCGATGACTCTGATATGCGCCGGATAGTGTCGCGCAAGCTCTCCTGCATACTTTTGAGCGCCTGCTGCAAGCGCGCCGGCTCGTCGCTGCCACTGAGCCTGATCTCGCCGGTCAAGTCGCCACTGGCAACGCCCTGGGCCACTTTCAACGACTGTGCCAGTGGCAGCACGATGCTGCGCGTCAGCCACACCGCCAGGCCGATCGTGATCAACGCTGTGACGCCAATCATGACCATCACCCAGACCCGCGACTGGCTGAACACCTGCTGTGCCAGCCGGGCGGCCTCGTTGGCGCTGGACTTATTCAGATTGACCAGCTCACGCAGGGTGACAGCCATCTGGTCGGCCATCTGATTCATTTCGCCATTGACCACCGCAATGGCCTCCTCCAGCCGATTGGCCTTGGATAAGCCCACCACCTGCTCCTGGCGTTGCAAGTACTGCTGCTGCTCGACCTTGAAACGATCAAACAGCACGCGCTCCTCAGGCAAGACAATCAACGCCTCGTACACGCCTTCAGCGTGGTGCAAATCGGTTTTGATCTCGGCGATTTTCTGCTCGTTCTGCGCCACCGCCTGGGGGTCGCGGTTGACCAGCAAGCGCAACGTCAGCGCCCGAATACGCAACACATCCTGGTTCATCTCCCCTACCGCCATCACGCTGGGCAGCCAGTTGGTCTCCACCTGGTCCGACTGCTGGCGCATATTGGCCATCTGCAACAGGGCAAAGCCGCCCAAGACGAACACCATCAACGCCAGCACACCAAAGCCCAGGCCGGCGCGAGGGGCGATATTCAAACTGCGGATATTCATGCCAGGGTTCCTTCCAAAAGTACTGCATCCACCTGCAGCGGGTCTCTTGGACGTTATCGGCACCTCAGGTCATTGGCGTAAGACCAAAACGCGATATCAACGCGCATCGCCATCGCGATGCGGCTTGGGCAGGATGGCCAGGAAGTTGTCGCGCGCGACCTTGTGGGCAACGTCTTCGGGCAACGCATCGAGGAAAGGGTCGAAGCGGCGCATTTCCTTGCCCAACTTGTTGAAGCGTCCGACGACGTCTGAGCCGAGCATGAACCGGTCCGGGAAGCGCTCTACCAGCGCTACCCATTGCGGCCGTGGCTTGCCGGCGTCATCCAGCAGATACGGCGTGAGCATGCTCCAGGACAAGTCGATATACAGGTTGGGATACGCCTCAAGCAGACGATTCAAGGTGGGCAGCAAAAAATCCATTTGCACCTGATGACGGTGGATTTCCTTGCTGGTACCGGCATGGGCCCAGATAAAACGCGTGTGCGGGTGGTTGCGTAACGGCTGCTCGACTTCCGCCAGGTACAGCGGGTTGCGCTCACGCTTGGAGGTGATGTTGGAGTGCAGCATCACCGGCAGGTCGTTTTCGGCCGCCAGGTGGTAGATGCGCGTCATGGCTTCGTTATTGGCACGCGGCGTGTCGCCGGAGGTCAGGGCGGTAAGGTCATCGTGCCGGGTGAACACTTCACCGATGCCCTGCCACAGCCCTGGGTTGAGGTCGAGCATGCGCTGGATATGGGCCGCAGAGTTTTTGTCGTTGGGATTGAAACCGGCCAGGAACGGATGAAAGTGCTGGCGTTGCGCGGGGGAAAGTTTATTGACCGCCGCCGCGACGATCACATCCGTGGCGCTGTACCAATAGGCATCGGCGTCATCACCGGCGTAGTAGCGCGGGCGCTTGGGCTCGTCTTCGTGCCATTTCTTGGCCACGGGAATCCCGGAAATCATGACGTGCTCTACGCGGTTGTCCGCCATGGCCTTGAGCAGCTTGTCCATGCCGGCGGTTTCCTGGAAAAAATCCACGTAATGCAGGTGCGCGTCGCTGTAGGCATAGTCACGGGCCTGCGCGGCAAGGCTGCTGGCGGCGAGCAACAAGGCGAGACTCAGGCGGGCTCCAGACACGGTAAAACCTCAATAAGGGCGGATACGGGTAGACCTTGCGCCAGCCTTGCGGGTTCAGCATGGAAAAAACCGGAACACTGGAGTGCCAGCATGCTCTATAACTGCATGACCTTCATCCTGCGCCCTTACGAGGTTTGCCATGCCTGTTACCGTCAATACGCTCAACGCTGAAAACTTCCGTCACAGCGTGAATATCAATAATCACGAGCTGTTTACCGACCTGCCCAAGAGCCTGGGCGGTGACGATTCGGCGCCCTCCCCTCACGATTATTTCGATGCTGCGCTGGCGTCGTGCAAAGCCTTGACCGTAAGGCTCTACGCGCAGAAAAAAGATATCCCGCTGACCGGCGTGACCGTGGAGGTCACCCACGACAGCACTGAGGAGCAGAAGGGTAAATACAAGCTCAACGTCAAGCTGACCCTCAAGGGCGTGCTCACCGACGCCCAGCGCGATGAACTGCATCGGGTGGCCGATAAGTGCCCGGTACATAAGCTGATGACCACCGCCGAAGTCACTATCGAGACGAAATTGTCGGAAGGCGCCTTCAGCCAATAGCCCCAACTTCCCACCGAGCGGGTTATGCTTCATCGCATCCAACCCGCTCAGACTGGGATGCCCATGACCCCCCTCACCGTAATTCGCCCTCGCCCCGAAGATGTAGAAGGCCAGCCCATCCTGCGCCCCCTGCCCTCGCGTGAATGCCGTAGCGTCGGGCCCTTTGTGTTTTTCGACCATATGCTGCCGACCCGCTACGCGCCCGGTACCGGCATGAATATCCGCCAGCATCCCCACATTGGCCTGTCCACTCTCACCTACCTGTTTGAAGGCGCCTTGCAGCATAAGGACAGCCTTGGCTCGGACCAGGTGGTGCAAGCCGGCGATGTCAGCTGGATGACTGCCGGCAGTGCGATTGCCCACGTCGAGCGCACACCGCAAGCGGTCAAGGCCAGGGGTTTCAACCTGCATGGCCTGCAGGTGTGGCTGGCCTCGCCCAAGGACCACGAGACGGGGCCTGGACACTACAGCCATCACCCCGCGGCGAGCTTGCCGGTGAGCGATAACCTCGGTGTGCAAATCCGCTTGATCGCCGGTAATGGATTTTGCCTCAGATCCCCGGTGCCGGTGCTGTCGCCGACGCTGTATGCCGAAGTGCAGATGCAAACCGCCACGACTCTGCTGATTGCCGATGAGCATGAGGAACGTGCGGTGTATGTGCTGGAGGGTGAGGTGCAGTTGGACGGTGAAGCGCTGGAGGTGAACAGTCTGGTGGTATTGCCGACTGGGCAGGAGATGACCCTGTATGCCGAGAGTGATTGCCACCTGATGGTATTTGGCGGGGCGCCGCTGGATGGGCCGCGGCGGATCAACTGGAATTTTGTGGCGAGTGATCCGGCGGTGATCGAGCAGGCGAGGCAGCGCTGGGCGGCTGGGGATTGGCCCACTGTGCCGGGGGAGTCAGAAAGAATCGAGTTGCCTGTTAAATAGCATTCGCGAGCAAGCCCGCTCCCACATTTCGACCTGTGAACGCAGTCAAATGTGGGAGCGGGCTTGCTCGCGAATAGGCCCGAACAGGCGCCGAAGCATCAGCCCTTGAACACTTCATCCAACAAGTTATGCATCGCCTGGAACGCCCGAGCAGCGGTCTTGGCGTCGTACATCATCTTGCCTGGCACATTGGCATGGGGGTCGGTGAAGGAGTGCACTGCGCCGCCGTAGCTGAGCAACTGCCAATCCACACCCCCCGCGTTCATTTCATCTTCGAACGCCGGCAGTTGCTCTTTGGGCACCAACGGGTCCGCGGCGCCATGCAGCACCAGCACTGAACCCTTGATGTTCTTCGCATCCGCCGGGTTCGGTGTATCCAGGGTGCCATGGAACGACACAGCGGCCTTCAACGGCGCACCGGTACGGGCCAGTTCCAGGGAGCAGCAACCGCCAAAGCAGAAGCCGAAGGTGGCCAGTTTCGACGTGTCCACTGCTGCTTCAGTCTGGCCTTGCAGTTGCTCGAAGGCCGCTTGCATGCGTTTGTTCAGCAGCGGGCGATCATCCTTCAACGGCATCATCGCCGCACCGGCCTCATCGCCATTTGAAGGCCGTACGTTTTGCCCGTAGAGGTCGGCAATCAACACCACGTAGCCTTTGCCAGCAACGGCCTTGGCGATCTCTTCGGCCCCCGCACTCACGCCCATCCAGTTCGGCGCCATCAGCAAGCCCGGCAACGGAGCTTTGTGGCTGGCATCGAACGCCAGACGGCTTTCATAAGACTGGCCATCAATCTGATAGACCACAGAACGTACAGTGACTTGGCTCATCATTTTCCCCAATTTAGATGGATTGACGATGCTCCCTGTAGGAGCGAGGGGGACGCCTAGTTCCTACAGTAGAGCCAGAACGAAAAAACCCGCCGAAGCGGGTTTTTCTACATCGGTGTTAAACCGACAATTCAACCAACAGCTTGTTCAGTCGGCGCACATACGCGGCCGGGTCCTTCAAGCTGTCGCCGGCTGCCAGGGCGGCCTGGTCGAAGAGGATGTGCGACAGGTCGCCAAACCGCTCTTCGCTCTGCTCGCCATCGAGTTTCTCGATCAGCGGGTGAGACGGGTTGAATTCGAAGATCGGCTTGGAGTCCGGCACTTTCTGCCCGCTGGCCTCGAGGATCTGACGCATCTGCAAGCCCAGGTCTTGCTCGCCGATAGCCAGGATCGCCGGGGAGTCGGTCAGGCGGTGGGAAACCCGCACTTCACTGACCGCGTCGCCCAGGGAAGCCTTGATGCGCTCAACCAGGCCCTCTTTGGACTTGGCGACTTCTTCGGCTTCTTTCTTCTCTTCTTCGGAGTCCAGGTTACCCAGGTCCAGGTCACCACGGGCCACGTCGACAAAGGTTTTGCCGTCGAACTCGGTGAGGTAGCTCATCAGCCACTCATCGATACGGTCGGTCAGCAGCAGCACTTCGATGCCTTTCTTGCGGAAGACTTCCAGGTGCGGGCTGTTCTTGACCTGAGCGTAGGTTTCGCCGGTCAGGTAGTAGATCTTGTCCTGACCTTCCTTGGCGCGCGCCAGGTAGTCAGCCAAGGACACAACCTGCTCGCCGTCTTCGCCCTGAGTCGAAGCAAAACGCAGCAAGCCGGCGATTTTTTCCTTGTTGGCAAAATCTTCCGCCGGGCCTTCTTTCATGACCTGGCCGAAGTTTTTCCAGAAGCTCTTGTATTGCTCAGGCTCGTTCTTCGCCAGCTTTTCCAGCATGTCGAGTACGCGCTTGGTCAGCGCCGACTTCATGGAGTCGATGATCGGATCTTTCTGCAGGATTTCCCGCGAGACGTTCAGCGACAGGTCGTTGGAGTCGACCACACCTTTGATAAAGCGCAGGTACAGCGGCAGGAAGGATTCCGCCTGGTCCATCACGAACACACGCTGCACGTAGAGCTTCAGGCCTTTTGGCGCTTCACGCTGGTACAGGTCGAACGGAGCACGGGCCGGGACGTAGAGCAGCGAGCTGTATTCGAGCTTGCCTTCAACCTTGTTGTGGCTCCAGCTCAGCGGGTTCTCGTAATCGTGCCCGATGTGCTTGTAGAACTCCTGGTATTCCTCGTCCTTGATCTCGGTACGCGGACGGGTCCACAGGGCGCTGGCGCGGTTGACGGTTTCCCATTCCACCGCCGGAGCTTCTTCGCCTTCGGCAACGGTCTGTTCCTTGGGCAACTCGATCGGCAACGCGATGTGGTCGGAGTACTTCTTGATGATGTTGCGCAGGCGCCAGCCATCGGCGAATTCGTCTTCACCGGCTTTCAGGTGCAGCACGATGCGGGTGCCGCGGTCAGCCTTGTCGATAGTGGCGATTTCAAATTCGCCCTCGCCCTTGGAAGCCCAGTGCACGCCTTCGCTGGCGTCGAGGCCGGCGCGGCGGCTGAAAACTTCAACCTTGTCGGCGACGATGAAGGCCGAATAGAAGCCCACGCCGAACTGGCCGATCAGGTGAGAATCTTTTTTCTGGTCGCCCGACAGGTTCTTCATGAAATCTGCGGTGCCGGATTTGGCGATGGTCCCCAGGTGGGTGATCGCATCGTCACGGCTCATGCCGATACCGTTGTCTTCGAGAGTGACGGTTTTGGCGTCTTTGTCGTAGCTCACACGGATCTTCAGTTCCGCGCCGCCTTCCAGCAATTCAGGCTTGGACAGGGCTTCGAAACGTAATTTGTCGACAGCGTCAGAGGCGTTCGAGATCAATTCGCGAAGGAAAATTTCCTTGTTGGAATACAGCGAATGGATCATGAGGTGCAGCAGTTGCTTCACCTCGGTCTGGAAGCCCAGGGTTTCCTTTTGAGTTTCCACACTCATGGTCATCAAACTCCAATTGGATGGCAGTGGCCGCGCCCGAAAGGGTTGGCGGCGGGTTGTCATCAAAGTTGGGGGCTCAGGCCAGGATTTCAAGGGCGAGCCAATTCCTCAATCTTGAAATGTGCGCGGGCGGTGGCAATCGGTTCGGCCGCAGTGCTCTGCCAGGCGGTAATCGCCACGTTGGCCACGCGCCGGCCCTGGCGCCATACCTGGCACTTGGCATAGGTGTCCCGAAACTGGCCGGCGCGCAGGTAATCCAGGGAGAAGTCGATGATTTTCGGCAGGCCCGGAGCGCCCGTGAACACCAGCAGGTGCAGGGCGGCGGCCAGCTCCATGAAGCCGGCGATCACCCCGCCATGCAACGCTGGCAATATAGGGTTACCAATATTGTCCTTGTTGGCCGGCAGGCGAAACAGCAACTCATCCCCCAGACGGGTGCATTCGATGCCGATCAGCCTGGCATAGGGCACCAGGTCGAGCAGCGCATCGTAGTTGCCACGATCGAGGGCTTGCTCCAGGCGGGTCTTGAACCGATGCGTCATGCCTGCTTTCCCTTGATGACCGTGCCCAAGCCTTGGGTGCCTTTGAGGCGCTTGCCCATGCGCATGAACGTGCCCACCACATGGGCAATAGGTTGTTGCGGGTCATCCTGATAGGCAACGCCACGGGTGAAGATCACGTCGGTGGTCACCCGGTAGCATTGCGCGAAGCCATAGACCGGCTTGTGGGGTTCGGCGGGATGCATGTAGTCGATGCGCAGGTCCAGGGTCGGGCACACTTCGAATTCGGGCAATACGCACAGGGTCGCCATGCCGCACGCGGTGTCCATCAACGAGGTGAGCGCGCCGCCGTGGATCACCCCGCTCAGGGGGTCACCGACGATATGCGGCCCATACGGCAGTACGAGGGTCATGCCCTCCTCGCTGGCTTCATGAACACTCACCCCCAGCACCTGGCAATGGCGCAGGGCCGAAACAAAGCGTGTGGCACGCTCTAACAACGGGTTTTCGGTCATTGTTTTTAGACTCTTATTAGTGTGAATTCGGCGGATGGGAATGACTGGGTAAAGTTCCTGTACGAAACATGCTATATATCTGTGGGACATAAGGAACTAATGCTGGCCCCTTGGGTTCGAAAGGCCAGTAGATATCTTCAATAAGGAGAAACACCCCATGCGTAAGACATTAGCTATTTCCATGATGCTGGCCGCTGCTCTCGGTCTGGCTGCCTGCGACAAGAAATCCGAAGACAAAGCCCAAGACGCTGCTGCACATTCTGAGCAAGCTCAGCAAGATATGGCTAAAGCACAGGATAAAGTGAACGACGCTGCGAAAGAAAACGCCGAAGCTGCCAAAGCTCAGGCCGAATCGAACGAAGCTGCTGCAAAAGAAGCTGCACCTGCCGCACCAGCAGAACCTGCCAAGCAGTAATCGCACGGTTTAAAGCTGTATTGCAGCAAAAAGAAAGCCCGCTGACTAAGCGGGCTTTTCTTTGTCTGCTATTTGCTGCCAGCGCTACGATGCGCCGTCTTTTACAGCCTCGACTGCTTGCATATCGGTAGGGGTGTAGACCATCACCTGCAATACATCGGAATGGAATTCGCGGCGGTACAGCACCAACACCACCCCGCTGCTCATCAACATGAACAACCAGGGACTGACAAACCAGGCCAGCATGGTCATGCCGAAGTAATAAGCACGCAGGCCAAAGTTGAACTGGTTGGCCGCCATCGAAATCACTCGCGCCGCCCGCAAAGCAAATGCCTTGCGCTCCTGCTCCGACACATGCCGCTCACCGATCATGGGCGCCGAGCCCACCAGCACCGCCGCGAAGTTGTACTGGCGCATGCACCAGCTGAAGGTAAAAAAGGCGTAGACGAACACCAATGCCAGGCACAGCAATTTGATCTCCGACATGCCCTGGGATGCCTGCTGCACCATGGGAATGTCCGCCAGCAGTGACACTGCGCGTTCCGAAGCCCCCAGCACCGTGAGGATACCGGCGAGGATGATCAAGGTGCTGGAGGCGAAGAACGAGGCATTGCGCTCCAGGTTACCGATCACACTGGCGTCGGCGATGCGGTTATCGCGCAGCAGCATGCGGCGCATCCAGTCTTCACGGTACAGGTGCAACACACTGGCCAGGCACGCCGTGTCCCGGGCTTTCCAGGTTGCGTAACGGGTGTAGCCGCCCCAGCAGATGACAAACCAGAGCGCTGCAAGCAGATGAACTTGATTGATTTCGACAAACGACATGTAGGTCCTTGTACAGGGTAGCCATGGTGAAAACGCGGTCAAACTGTGGGAGCGGGCTTGCTCGCGAATGCGGTGTGCCAGCTGCATATTAGTTTGCTGACACACCGCATTCGCGAGCAAGCCCGCTCCCACATTACCGGTTCACAAGTTTAGAAATATGTAACCTCATACGCAAAAAAAATGCCCCGCATCGTTTGATACGGGGCATTTCAGTACAGCACGAACCGCGTGTTACGCGATGGCTTCGCTGCGCTTGCCCAGCATACGGTCAATCACCACCGCCGCCACCAGCGTCATCACCGACGGCACCAGCCACGCCAAGCCTTGTTCGCTCAACGGCAGGTTTACCAACTGCGTTGGCATCCAACCCGCCAGGCCCGCACCCTTGAGTGCGTCGATGCAGCCAAAGATGAACGACACCAGCATCACCGGGCCGACAATACGGCCCTGTTCCTGCCAGAACCCTTTGCAGAAGCTCAGGGCCACCAACACGATGCACGGCGGGTAGATAGCGGTCAGCACCGGGATCGAGAAGGCAATCAGTTTGGTCAGGCCCAGGTTGGACACAAACAACGAGAACAGCGCCAGGATCACCACCAGGGTCTTGTAGGACAGTGGCAGGATCTTGCTGAAGTACTCGGCGCAGGCGCAGGTCAGGCCCACGGCAGTCACCAGGCATGCCAAGGAAATCAGCACGGCGAGGAAACCACTGCCCAGGGAGCCGAACGTGTATTGCACGTAGGCGTGCAGTACTGCCGCGCCGTTGCTGGCACCCGCAGCCACGGCGTGGCTGCCCGAACCCAGGCGGAACAGGCTGACGTACACCAGCGCCAGGCCCACGCCGGCAATCAGCCCGGCAATGATCGCATAGCGGGTGATCAGCTTGGGCGACTCGACGCCACGGGAGCGGATCGCGTTGACGATCACGATGCCGAACACCAGGGCGCCCAGGGTATCCATGGTCAGGTAACCATTGATAAAGCCTTGGGAGAATGGCGCGGCCACGTATTCCGGCGTGGCAACCCCCACCTCACCCGCAGGCAAGGCAAACGCAGCGATACCGAGAATGGCCAGGGCGATGATTTTCAGCGGCGCCAGGAAACGGCCCACGGTGTCCAGCAGTCGACCCGGGTACAGGGAGACAAAGAACACCACCAAAAAATACACCGAGCTGTAGAGGAACAGCGCCAACGGGCTTTCACCGGTCAAGGGCGCCAGGCCTACTTCAAACGACACGGTTGCGGTGCGCGGAGTCGCGAACAGCGGGCCCACGGCCAGGTAGGCGGCTGCCGCCAGCAGGCCACCGGCGATCTTGCCAATCGGGCTGCTCAGCGCATCCATGCCACCACCGACCTTGGCCAGGGCGATCACGGTGACCACCGGCAAACCGACTGCGGTGATCAGAAAGCCCAGCGCCGCCATCCACACATGCGGCCCGGACTGCAAACCAACGATAGGCGGGAAGATGATGTTGCCGGCGCCCACGAACAGGGCAAAGGTCATAAAGCCCAGCGCCAGGATATCCTGGCTTTTCAACACTTTCATTTGAGGAAATACCACACTACTGAATCGGAATTTAGAGAGGGCTTCCCTATGGATGAGGGAAATGCTGCCGGCCCTTGTGGGGACCGACCGGTCTAGCGCGCAGCTTCCTTTTGGGACGCGGACGCATAAAGAGGCGGCTAGAGTACAGAATTAGCCTGACAAACGCACTGTTGCGGGGCGGACTGTCCGATAAGCGACATTTGAATGTCGCGTTTTCGTACTTAATTGGGCAATACACAACCCTGTGGGAGCTGGCTTGCCTGCGATGGCATCGACTCGGTTTGGCTGATGCACCGAGGTGTCTGTATCGCAGGCAAGCCAGCTCCCACATTGAACCGAGTTATACCCAGAATGCACAAAGGCCACCCGAAGGTGGCCTTTGTGTGGTGAAGCGTCAGCTAAGCGCGAGGCTTACTTGACAGCCCAACCGGTCAGCTCGGCCAGGGCCTTGCCGATGTCTGCCAGCGAACGCACGGTTTTAACGCCTGCGTCTTGCAGTGCAGCGAATTTCTCGTCTGCAGTGCCTTTGCCGCCAGAGATGATTGCGCCAGCATGGCCCATGCGCTTGCCCGCAGGGGCAGTCACACCAGCGATGTAGGAAACAACCGGCTTGGTCACGTGGGCCTTGATGTAGGCAGCCGCTTCTTCTTCAGCCGAACCGCCGATCTCACCGATCATTACGATCGCTTCGGTCTTCGGGTCTTCCTGGAACAGCTTCAGGATGTCGATGAAGTTGGAGCCTGGGATCGGGTCACCGCCGATGCCGACGCAAGTCGACTGACCGAAACCGGCGTCAGTGGTCTGCTTCACAGCTTCGTAGGTCAGGGTGCCGGAACGGGAAACGATACCGACTTTACCTGGCAAGTGAATGTGACCTGGCATGATGCCGATCTTGCATTCGCCTGGGGTGATCACGCCTGGGCAGTTAGGGCCGATCAGGACTACGCCCAGCTCGTCGCACTTAACTTTAGCGTCCAGCATGTCCAGGGTAGGAATGCCTTCGGTGATGCAGACGATCAGCTTGATGCCGCCGAATGCCGCTTCCAGGATCGAGTCCTTGCAGAAAGGAGCTGGAACGTAGATCACGCTGGCGGTGGCGCCAGTGGCTTCTACGGCTTCTTTCACGGTGTTGAACACGGGCAGGCCCAGGTGCTCGGTGCCGCCTTTGCCAGGAGTTACGCCGCCAACCATCTGGGTGCCGTACTCGATGGCTTGCTGGGTGTGGAAACTACCTTGCGAACCGGTAATACCCTGGCAGATAACTTTGGTGTCTTTATTGATCAGGACGCTCATTACTTGCCCTCCGCAGCTTTGACAACTTGTTGAGCAGCGT
This sequence comes from Pseudomonas sp. FJ2-5-13, assembly GCF_029201605.1. Taxonomy (NCBI): domain Bacteria; kingdom Pseudomonadati; phylum Pseudomonadota; class Gammaproteobacteria; order Pseudomonadales; family Pseudomonadaceae; genus Pseudomonas; species Pseudomonas sp. FJ2-5-13. The sequence goes on along the minus strand of NZ_CP104045.1, from coordinate 1,981,870 downwards.
CGGTCAGGCTGGTAGCCGCGATGATGTTCAAACCGCTTTCTGCCAGTACTTTAGCGCCCAGTTCAGCGTTGTTACCTTCAAGGCGAACAACAACCGGGATTTTAACGCCGACTTCTTTCACTGCACCGATGATGCCTTCGGCAATCATGTCGCAACGAACGATGCCGCCGAAGATGTTGACCAGTACTGCAGCGACGTTGGAGTCGGACAGGATGATCTTGAACGCTTCGGTAACGCGTTCCTTGGTAGCGCCACCACCTACGTCGAGGAAGTTGGCTGGCTTGCCGCCATGCAGGTTGACGATGTCCATGGTACCCATGGCCAGGCCAGCACCGTTGACCATGCAGCCGATGTTACCTTCCAGGGCTACGTAGTTCAGTTCGAACTTGGCAGCGTGCGCTTCGCGCGGATCGTCTTGCGACGGATCGTGGAAAGTCTTCAGCTTAGGCTGACGGTACATGGCGTTGGCGTCGATGTTGATCTTGGCGTCGAGGCAGTGCAGATCGCCGTCAGCCTTGATCACCAGCGGGTTCACTTCCAGCAGGGCCAGATCGTGATCCTGGAACAGTTTGGCCAGACCAACGAAGATCTTGGCGAACTGGGCAACTTGCTTGCCTTCCAGACCCAGCTGGAAAGCCAGCTCGCGACCCTGGAATGGCTGCGCGCCAACCAGTGGATCGATAGTGGCCTTCAGAATTTTTTCTGGGGTTTCGTGAGCGATTTTCTCGATGTCCACGCCACCTTCGGTGGAAGCCATGAACACGATGCGACGGCTCGAACGGTCAACGACAGCGCCCAGGTACAGCTCTTTAGCGATATCAGTGCACGATTCAACCAGGATCTTGGTGACTGGTTGGCCATTGGCATCAGTCTGGTAAGTCACCAGACGCTTGCCCAGCCACTGCTGTGCGAAGGCCTTGGCGTCTTCTTTGCTGCGAACCAGCTTGACGCCGCCCGCTTTACCGCGACCACCGGCGTGGACCTGGGCTTTTACAACCCACTCGCTGCCGCCGATTTTGTCGCAAGCTTCTGCTGCTGCTTCCGGGGTGTCTACTGCGTAGCCCTTGGAAACTGGCAGGCCGTATTCAGCGAACAGCTGCTTACCCTGATACTCGTGAAGATTCATGCTTTTTACCGTCTTCGTTAGGTACTGCGCATTCGGCGCTGCGCTCATTATGAGTGCCGCGCCACCTGTGACTGCTGCTTGCGCAACTTGCGGGGCTTATGGCCCGTAAAGCTGCGCAAGGCTGCGTCCAGCGGATATTCCGCGGTGAGTCTTGCGCGCAAGGCTCACGACGGGCAACTCCGCCGTGGTTTCTTATTATCTCGCTTAGCGCTTCTTGCGGTTGGCGATGTGGATGGCGCCGCCATTCACTGCCAACGCGGCTTCGTGCAACGCTTCGGACAGGGTCGGATGGGAAAAGACCATCATGCCCAGGTCCTCGGCACTGGTGCCGAATTCCATGCCGATTGCGCCTTGCTGAACCAGTTCTGCAGCGCTTGGGCCAATCACGTGGACGCCCAATACGCGGTCAGTCTTGGCATCAGCGATGACTTTGACAAAACCACCGGTGTCGTTAGCTGCCATGGCACGGCCAGAAGCGGCAAACGGGAAGGTGCCGACGTTAACTTCAACGCCTTCAGCTTTCAACTGCTGTTCGTTCTTGCCGACCCATGCAATTTCCGGGTGGGTGTAGATAACCGATGGGATCAGGTCGTAGTTCATCTGGGTCTTGTGACCCTTGATGCGCTCAACAACCATGATGCCCTCTTCGGAAGCCTTGTGGGCCAGCATCATGCCACGAACCACGTCGCCAATGGCATAGACGCCAGGCACAGTGGTGGCGCAATGATCGTCAACGTGGATGAAACCACGCTCGTCGATGTTCACGCCGCTGTCGGAAGCCAGCAGGTCGTTGGTCACTGGGCGGCGGCCCACGGCGACGATCAGCTTGTCGAAGGTGATGGTCTGCTCGCCGTCTTTATCGGTGTAGGTCACTACGACTTCTTCGCCGTTGACCTTGGAACCGGTAACACGGGCGCCGAGCTTGATGTCCAGACCTTGTTTGGTCAGGGTTTTCAGCGCTTCCTTGGACACCGCGGTGTCGGCAGCCAGCAGGAATGTATCCAGGGCTTCCAGCACGGTGACTTCAGCGCCCAGACGCGACCATACCGAACCCAGCTCCAGACCGATCACGCCAGCGCCGATCACGCCTAGGCGCTTAGGTACGGCTTGGAATTCCAGGGCGCCGGTCGAATCAACGATCACGTTGTTATCAACAGGTGCAGGTGGAATGTCGATTGGACGCGAACCTGGGGCCAGGATCACGTTTTCGGCTTCGATGACTTCAACCGAACCGTCTGGCTTGGTGACTTCAACTTTCTTGCCGGCCAGCAGCTTGCCGTGGCCTTGAATCGAAGTCACGCCGTTGGCCTTGAACAAGGTGGCAACGCCGGAAGTCAGGCCTTTGACGATGTTGGCTTTACGGCCGACCATGGCTGGCACGTCCATGGTCACGCCAGCATGGTTGATGCCGTGGATCGCGAAGCCGTCTTGGGCTTCGTGGAATTTCCAGGAGCTGTCCAGCAGCGCCTTGGACGGAATGCAACCTACGTTCAGGCAAGTGCCGCCCAGCGCCAGTTTGCCTTCCTTGTCGGTGTATTTTTCGATGCAAGCCGTGGAGAGGCCCAGTTGCGCGGCCTTGATGGCGGCAACATAGCCGCCAGGGCCTGCACCAATCACTACAACGTCAAATTTCTGTGTCATGAAAATAGATCCTCTATTTGCGACAAGCTTCTAGCTACACGTTGCAAGCCAAGCTGCTTTTTCCTACAGCTTGTAGCTCGCAACGTGCAACTGCTTCTATCAGATGTCCAGGAGCAGGCGAGCCGGGTCTTCCAGCAGGTTCTTGATGGTCACGAGGAACGTCACGGCTTCTTTACCGTCGATCAGGCGGTGATCGTAAGACAGTGCCAGGTACATCATTGGGCGGATCACAACCTGGCCGTTGATGGCCATCGGACGCTGGATGATGTTGTGCATGCCCAGGATCGCGGCTTGCGGTGGGTTGACGATCGGCGTCGACATCATCGAACCGAAGGTACCACCGTTGGTGATGGTGAAGGTACCGCCGGTCATCTCGTCGATGGTCAGCTTGCCGTCACGGGCTTTCTTGCCGAAGCCGGCGATGCCGCCTTCGATTTCGGCCAGGCTCATCAGCTCGGCGTTACGCAGTACTGGAACCACCAGGCCACGGTCGCTGGAGACGGCAACGCCGATATCCGAGTAGCCGTGGTAAACGATGTCGCCGCCGTCGATGGAAGCGTTGACTGCCGGGAAGCGCTTCAGCGCTTCGGTGGCCGCTTTCACGAAGAACGACATGAAGCCCAGGCGCACGCCGTTGTGGGACTTCTCGAACAGGTCTTTGTACTTCGAACGCAGGGCCATGACTTCGGTCATGTCGACTTCGTTGAAAGTGGTCAGCATCGCCATGTTCGACTGTGCTTCAACCAGGCGCTTGGCCACGGTGGCACGTACGCGAGTCATCGGTACGCGCTTCTCGGTGCGGTCGCCCGCAGCAAACACAGGCGCAGCGGCAGCAGGCGCTGCAGCCTTGGCAGGTGCGGCAGCCGGAGCGTTCTTCTTGGCTTCAACGGCGGCAACCACGTCTTCCTTGGTCACGCGGCCGTCTTTGCCAGTGCCCTTGATGGAAGCCAGGTTGATGCCGTTTTCTTCAGCCAGTTGACGCGCAGCCGGTGCAGCGATTGGGTCTTCGCCACCCGCAGCCGGTGCAGCAGGGGCAGAAGCAGCCGGTGCAGCGGCGGCAGGAGCAGGAGCGGCAGCAGCGCTGCCCTCTTCGATCGAACCCAGTACCTGGTTCGACAGAACGGTAGCGCCCTCTTCAGCAACGATCGCGCCCAGCACGCCGTCAGCTTCGGCCAACACTTCCAGAACGACTTTGTCGGTCTCGATGTCGACGATCAGGTCGTCACGTTTGACGGCCTCGCCTGGTTTCTTGTGCCAGGTGGCAACGGTGCCATCGGCAACCGATTCCGGGAATGACGGGGCTTTGATTTCGATAGCCATTATCTGTAGGTCCTTAAAATTCGGTTTCAGTCAGCGCGAAGGCGTTAAACAGTGAAAGCATCTTGCAGCAGTTTTTCCTGCTGCTCGGCGTGCATCGACGCATAACCACAGGCAGGTGCAGCAGAAGCATCACGACCGGCGTACTCAAGGACCAAGGCCTTGTTGTGGTTGCCGATGCTGCGACGCAGATGATGCTGGCTGCTGTACCAAGCGCCCTGGTTCATCGGTTCTTCCTGACACCACACAACGTTAGTGAGGTTGGTGTAAGGCGCGATGATCTCCATGAGGTCATCTTCCGGGAACGGATAAAGCTGCTCGATACGCACGATGGCGATGTCTTCGCGGCCTTCGGCACGGCGTTTTTCCAGCAGATCGTAGTAGACCTTGCCGCTGCACAGGATCAGGCGAGTGACCTTGGCGGCGTCCAGCGTGTCGATCTCTGGAATCACGGTCTGGAACGAACCTTGGGCCAGATCTTCCAGGGTCGAAACGGCCAGTTTGTGACGCAACAGCGACTTCGGCGTGAGCACCACCAGCGGCTTGCGCAGCGGACGGATCACCTGGCGACGCAGCAAGTGGTAGATCTGGGCCGGGGTCGTCGGCACGCACACCTGGATGTTGTGCTCGGCGCACAGTTGCAGGTAACGCTCCAGACGGGCCGAGGAGTGCTCTGGCCCCTGACCTTCATAACCGTGTGGCAGCAGCATGGTCAGACCGCACAGACGGCCCCACTTGTGCTCGCCGCTGGTGATGAACTGGTCGATCACCACTTGGGCACCGTTGGCGAAGTCGCCGAACTGGGCTTCCCAGATCACCAGCGCATTAGGCGTGGTGGTCGAGTAACCGTATTCGAACGCCAGTACGGCTTCTTCGGACAGGAACGAATCGTACAGGTCGAAACGTGGCTGGCCTTCGTACAGGTTCTGCAACGGGATGTAGGTGCCCGCGTCTTTCTGGTTGTGCAATACAGCATGACGGTGCGAGAACGTACCGCGGCCGATGTCCTGGCCGGTCATGCGGATCGGGTGACCTTCGAACGCCAGGGTCGCGTACGCCATGGTTTCGGCGTAACCCCAGTTGATCGGCAGGCCGCCGGCTTGCATCTTCTGACGGTCTTCGTAGATCTTCGCAACCTGGCGCTGTACGACGAAGCCTTCGGGAATTTCCAGCAGCTTGGCGGACAGTTCCTGCAACGTCTTCAAATCGAACGAGGTATCGTGACGTGCAGTCCAGGTGTGACCCAGGTAGGGGCGCCAGTCAACGAACAGCTCTTTGTTCGGTTCCTTGACCAGGCTTTTCACTACATGCAGGCCGTTGTCCAGCGCGTTGCGGTATTCGTCGACTTTCGCCTGAACACGCGCATCGTCAACAACGCCGGCCTTGGTCAGGCTTTCGGCGTACAGCTCACGGGTGGTGCGCTGCTTGGTGATCTGCTGGTACATCAACGGCTGGGTGCCGCTTGGCTCGTCCGCTTCGTTGTGACCGCGACGGCGGTAGCAAACCAGGTCGATGACCACGTCACGCTTGAACTGCATGCGGTAGTCGACAGCCAGTTGGGTCACGAACAGCACGGCTTCCGGATCATCGCCATTCACATGGAGGATCGGCGCCTGGATCATCTTGGCAACGTCGGTGGCGTACTCGGTGGAGCGCGCATCCAACGGGTTGCTGATGGTGAAACCCACCTGGTTGTTGATGACGATGTGAACGGTACCGCCGGTCTTGAAGCCGCGGGTCTGCGACATCTGGAACGTTTCCAGGACCACGCCTTGACCGGCGAATGCCGCGTCACCGTGGATGGAAATCGGCAGCACTTTCTCACCGGTGGCGTCGTTACGACGATCCTGGCGAGCACGTACCGAACCCTCGACCACTGGCGAAACGATTTCCAGGTGGGAGGGGTTGAATGCCATGGCCAGGTGAACTTCACCGCCGGTGGTCATCACGTTGGACGAGAAGCCCTGGTGGTATTTAACGTCACCGGAACCCAGCTCGACCTTCTTCTTGCCTTCGAACTCGTCGAACAGCTCACGCGGGTTCTTGCCGAAGGTGTTGACCAACACGTTCAGGCGACCACGGTGAGCCATGCCGATCACGATTTCCTTGGTGCCATAGGAACCGGAACGCTGGATCAGCTCGTCGAGCATCGGAATCAGGCTTTCGCCGCCTTCCAGGCCGAAACGCTTGGTGCCTGGGTATTTGGTGCCCAGGTATTTCTCGAGGCCTTCGGCCGCGGTCACGCGCTCCAGCAGGTGGCCGCGCACATCGGCAGACAATACCGGACGGCCACGCACGCCTTCCAGGCGGTGCTGGAACCAGTGGCGCTGCTCGGAATCGGTGATGTGCGTGAATTCAGCGCCGATGGTGCGGCAATATGTCTGCTGCAACGCTTCGTGAATTTCGCGTAGGCTCGCTTCCTCTTTGCCGATGAACAGGTCGCCGGCACGGAAGGTCGTATCAAGATCGGCATTGGTCAAGCCGTAATGATTGATCGACAGGTCTGCAGGTGCAGGACGCTGCCACAGCCCCAGCGGGTCAAGCTGGGCTGCCTGGTGGCCACGCATACGGTAGGCCTGGATCAGTCGCAGTACTTCAACTTGCTTCTTCTCATGCTCACTGCTCACGCTGCCGGCGGAAACCGGTTGGGCGCGGCGCTGGTTCTTTGCCAGCAGCACGAACTGATCGCGAATTGTTGCGTGCGATACATCGGTGGCAGCGTTGCCGTCTGAAGACAACGTCTGAAATTTGGTGCGCCATTCTTCTGGCACAGCGTTAGGGTCGTGCAGGTAGAGCTCATAAAGCTCTTCCACATAGGCAGCGTTACCACCTGAAAGATAGCCGCTGTTCCACATGCGCTGCATCACGCTTTCTTGCATGCTTGGTCACCCTCGATTTGGGGACACCACCGGCGAAAACACCGAGTTTGCTTGCAAAAGGCCAAGTGCAGCGACCAAAACAAGCCACTTAGGATCACGCTGATAGTTCGGGTACCAACCCGAATGCCCCTGCTTGTCTCATTTCTTCAAAATAAGAGCCGCGGCTTTGTAAGTCGCTGCTCAAGTTAAAACTACGGCGCCGGTTGAAGCCTGCGCCGCAGCATTTACGGGCACAACGGTCCTGCTTTACTACAACGTCAGTTACACGCCGCTTTGCAGCAGCATGTTACGGATGTGACCAATGGCCTTAGTCGGGTTCAGGCCTTTAGGACATACGTTGACGCAGTTCATGATCCCGCGGCAGCGGAATACGCTGAACGGGTCATCCAGCGAAGCCAGACGCTCGGACGTCTTGGTATCACGGCTGTCTGCCAGGAAGCGGTAGGCTTGCAGCAGGGCAGCTGGACCCAGGAACTTGTCCGGGTTCCACCAGAAGGACGGGCAGGATGTCGAGCAGCAAGCGCACAGGATGCACTCGTACAGGCCATCGAGCTTTTCACGCTCTTCCGGGGACTGCAGACGCTCGATGGCCGGAGCCGGCGTGTCGTTCTGCAGGAACGGCTTAACTTTCTCGTATTGCTTGTAGAAGATGCTCATATCGACCACCAGGTCACGGATAACCGGCAAACCTGGCAGTGGACGAACGATCAGCTTGTTGCCTTTGACCACGGCGGACAGCGGCGTGATGCACGCCAGGCCGTTTTTGCCGTTGATGTTCATGCCGTCGGAACCGCACACACCTTCACGGCAAGAGCGACGATAGGAGAAACCCTCGTCCTGCTCTTTGATCAGTGCCAGCACATCCAGCACCATCAGGTCTTTACCGCCGGTATCGACCTGGAATTCCTGCATGAACGGCGCAGCGTCCTGATCAGGGTTGTAGCGATAAACACTGACTTTCAACATGGCAGCCACCCTTAGTAAGTCCGAATCTTCGGTTCAAACGTCGGCACCGTCTTCGGCGAGAAGTTCACGGCACGCTTGGTTACGCGCTTGTCACCCGGGAAGTACAGGGTGTGGCACAACCAGTTTTCGTCGTCGCGATCTTCAAAGTCTTCACGAGCGTGAGCACCACGGGATTCTTTACGAACCTCGGCGGCAATCGCCGTCGCTTCAGCCACTTCCAGCAGGTTTTGCAGTTCAAGGGCTTCGATACGAGCGGTGTTGAACGCCTGGCTCTTATCGTTGATCTTGACGTTGGCGATACGCTTGCGCAGGTCTGCCAACTGGGCAATACCCTTCTGCATGTATTCGCCGGTACGGAACACACCGAAGTAGTTCTGCATGCAGCTTTGCAGCTCGCGACGCAGGGTTGCTACGTCTTCGCCATCCGTGCGCTCGTTCAGAGCGTTCAGGCGCGCCAGGGCAGCTTCGATGTTGGCGTCGGTGGCGTCATCGTATTCGATGCCGTCGGTCAGCGCCTTCTCCAGGTGCAGGCCGGCCGCGCGACCGAATACCACGAGGTCGAGCAGCGAGTTGCCGCCCAGGCGGTTGGCACCGTGAACCGATACGCAAGCCACTTCGCCTACCGCGAACAGACCATGAATGATCTCGTCTTCGCCTTCAGCGTTCTGGGTGATTGCCTGGCCATGAATGTTGGTCGGCACGCCGCCCATCATATAGTGGCAAGTTGGAACCACCGGAACCGGAGCAACTACCGGGTCAACGTGGGCAAAGGTCTTGGACAGCTCGCAGATACCAGGCAGGCGGCTGTGCAGCACTTCTTCGCCCAGGTGATCGAGCTTGAGCAGTACGTGGTCGCCATTCGGGCCACAGCCGTTACCGGCGATGATTTCTTTAACCATCGAACGGGCCACAACGTCACGACCGGCCAAGTCTTTGGCGTTCGGAGCATAACGCTCCATGAAACGCTCGCCGTGCTTGTTGATCAGGTAACCACCTTCACCACGGCAACCTTCGGTCACCAGTACACCGGCGCCGGCGATGCCGGTCGGGTGGAACTGCCACATTTCGATGTCTTGTACCGGTACGCCAGCACGCAGAGCCATGCCAACGCCGTCACCGGTGTTGATCAGGGCGTTGGTGGTCGACGCGTAGATACGACCTGCACCACCGGTCGCCAGAACAGTTGCCTTGGCGCGGATGTAGGTGGTTTCACCGGTTTCGATGCAGATGGCGATCACACCAACGAACTCGCCTTGCGCGTTCTTGACCAGGTCAACCGCGTAGTACTCGTTCAGGAACGTGGTACCGGCTTTCAGGTTGCCTTGGTAAAGGGTGTGCAGCAGCGCGTGACCGGTACGGTCGGACGCAGCGCAGGTACGGGCAGCCTGCCCGCCTTTACCGTAATCCTTGGACTGGCCGCCGAATGGACGCTGGTAGATACGGCCTTGCTCGGTACGGGAGAACGGCAGGCCCATGTGGTCCAGCTCGAACACCGCGGCCGGGCCTTCCTGACACATGTATTCGATAGCGTCCTGGTCACCGATATAGTCGGAACCCTTGACGGTATCGTACATGTGCCAGCGCCAGTCATCGTTCGGGTCGGCGGAGGCGATGGCGCAGGTGATGCCACCCTGGGCCGATACGGTGTGGGAACGCGTCGGGAACACCTTGGTGATCACGGCAGTCTTGTGACCGCCCTGGGCCAGTTGCAGCGCAGCGCGCATGCCAGCACCGCCGCCACCAATAATGATGGCGTCGAATGAAATAGTTGGAATGTTAGCCATGAATCAGATACCCCAAAGAATCTGCACACCCCAGACGAAGTAAGCGAACATCGCAACGCCGCATACTGCCTGGAAGAGGAAACGTACTGCAGTCGCGGACTTGCCCAGCGCCATCGGCGTCAGGTAGTCAGTCGCGATGGTCCACATGCCAACCCAGGCGTGAGCGCCCAGGGCTACAAGGGCCAGCAGACTGAAGATTCGCATCGCATTATGGGAAAACAGGCCGTGCCATTGCTCATAGCCGATGCCCGGGTTTGCGACGAGGTATCCGATCAGGAAAATGAAATAAGCCGCGAGAACGACCGCAGACACACGCTGTGCCATCCAGTCATAGAGGCCCGAACGCGACAGATTCGTTACGCTGGTTACCATATCCAAACTCCTGCCAGAACGATCAGCACCACGGAAATGGCGACAATGATTTTCGAGCCCAGGCGGCCGCCTTCCAGCGTCTCACCGATGCCCATGTCCATGATCAAGTGGCGCACACCGGCTACCAGGTGATACAGAAGAGAGGACAGGAGGCCCCATGCTACGAACTTGGCCAGCGGGCTGGTCAAGCATGCCTTCACCTCGGCGTATCCTTCCTCGGAACCCAGGGATTTGCTCAATGCATAAAGCATGATGCCCAAGCCCAGGAACAGGATGATGCCGGAAACACGGTGCAGGAACGACGTAACGCCGGTGATGGGGAGTTTGATGGTCCTTAGGTCTAGGTTTACAGGTCGTTGGCTATTCACGGCTTTTTTTCACACTGAAGAGCCCCTAACAATCAGGGCAAAGTTGTTGGGGAGTGCGACTGGTCAGGTAAGCACCACCCAGGGAGTGCGACCCCCAATGAAAGCAAGCCCAAAAGCCCTTGGCGGTCGGTGGCCGAGTATAGACAGTTAGGTTACTAATGACAACGCGCACACCTCACCCTAATAGCTGATTGCGCTGGCGGGATAAAAGGCGTAAATGGCAGTCAATTTCGACGAAAAAGTACGGTTAAAGCCTTCTGGCGCAAGACTTTAGGCAAATTGACATCTGGATTTATATCAATATAGTGGTGCGGGCCCTGCGTGGGGGGTCTGTCTGATGATTTGAAGCATAAATAGGAGGCCACATGGCTGACAAAAAAGCGCAGTTGATCATCGAGGGCGCAGCCCCCGTCGAGCTGCCCATTTTAACCGGCACCGTTGGTCCCGATGTTATCGACGTACGGGGCCTGACGGCCACGGGCCGTTTTACTTTCGACCCAGGCTTCATGTCGACCGCTTCCTGCGAGTCGAAGATCACCTATATCGATGGTGATAATGGCATTCTGCTTCATCGCGGCTACCCGATCGAGCAACTGGCTGAAAAGTCGGACTACCTGGAAACCTGCTACCTGCTGCTAAATGGCGAATTGCCAACAGCCGAGCAGAAAGCCCAGTTCGTCAGCACCGTGAAGAACCACACCATGGTGCACGAGCAGTTGAAGACCTTCTTCAACGGCTTCCGTCGCGACGCCCACCCAATGGCCGTCATGTGCGGTGTAGTAGGCGCCCTGTCGGCCTTCTATCACGACTCCCTGGACATCAATAACCCGCAGCATCGCGAAATTTCCGCGATCCGCCTGGTTGCCAAGATGCCGACCCTGGCCGCAATGGTTTACAAATACTCCATGGGCCAACCCATGATGTACCCGCGCAACGACCTGACGTACGCGGAAAACTTCCTGCACATGATGTTCAACACCCCGTGCGAGATCAAACCGATCAGCCCGGTGCTCGCCAAGGCCATGGACCGGATCTTCATCCTCCACGCCGACCACGAGCAGAACGCTTCCACCTCTACCGTGCGCCTGGCGGGCTCTTCGGGTGCCAACCCGTTCGCCTGTATTGCCGCCGGCATCGCTGCACTGTGGGGCCCTGCCCACGGCGGTGCAAACGAAGCCGTATTGACCATGCTCGATGAAATCGGCGATGTGTCCAACATCGACAAATTCATCGCCAAGGCCAAGGACAAGAACGATCCGTTCAAGTTGATGGGCTTCGGTCACCGGGTGTACAAGAACCGCGACCCGCGCGCTACCGTCATGAAGCAGACCTGCGACGAAGTGCTGAAGGAACTGGGCATCAAGAACGATCCGCAACTCGAACTGGCCATGCGCCTGGAAGAGATCGCCCTGACCGACCCGTACTTCATCGAACGCTCGCTGTACCCGAACGTCGACTTCTACTCGGGGATCATCCTCAAGGCGATCGGCATTCCAACCAGCATGTTCACCGTGATCTTCGCCCTGGCGCGGACCGTGGGCTGGATCTCCCACTGGAAGGAAATGCTCTCCAGCCCGTACAAGATTGGTCGCCCGCGCCAGCTGTACACGGGCTACGAGTCGCGTGACATCACCAAGCTGGAAGATCGCAAGTAAGCACTTGACTGCTTGTTTGTACTGAGAACGGCCTCCCTTAGTGGAGGCCGTTTTTGTTTGTGTGGCCTGATCTACAGCCATCGCAGCATAGGTATCTACACAACTTTGTGGGCTATAGCAGCAGACGGTAACCACGATGCGAAGCGAGCCGCTCTTGATCTGCTTTTGATCTTAGGCGCCCCGTTAAACCACGCTGGCCGGAATTTGACAGGGATTTGGGGGGTAAACCGGCAGGGATGCCGGTTTAGCCGCCCCGCGCCATGGATGGCGCGTGGCGGCGGCCCCCCAAATCACTGGCGAATTACGGGCACACCGAGCCTAAGCGAGGTGCCGAGTGGTGGGGCAAGAGCGTTTTGCTTACTTTTGCGCTTTTCAAAAGTGAGCCGCTGTCAGAGCGGAACCCTAGGTGGCCGTTACCGCAGGAATGGATATGTAAACGGTCCAACTGTGCTGACTGTCAGGCCGCCTTCGCAGGCAAGCCAGCTCCCACATTTGAATCGCGGCGCGTTAGTTAGATCGGCGCCGGCTGTCAGGCCGTCACGGGAGCAAGCTCCCTCGCCATAGGTTCAGCGTCGCACCAAAATTGTGTGGATACCTATACCGCGATTAGGCCAGCCCAGACAACACAAAAACCCAGGCAAAAAAATACCCCAGCCTTACGACCGGGGTATCTCTTACACAACTGACAACTTAGTGATTAACCGCCCCGCTCGCCCCCAGGCCAGTCTGCGAACGCACAAACTGTGGGAAGTACAGCGCACGCTCTTTCTCTGCCGCCGCCGACTTGTCGGTGATGGAGAAGAACCAGATGCCGACGAACGCAATGATCATCGAGAACAGCGCCGGGTACTCGTACGGGAAGATCGCTTTTTCATGGTGCAGGATCGAGACCCAGATGGTCGGGCCGAGGATCATCAAGCCCACGGCGCTGATCAAGCCCAGCCAGCCGCCAATCATGGCGCCACGGGTGGTGAGGTTTTTCCAGTACATGGAAAGCAGCAGCACCGGGAAGTTACAGCTGGCAGCGATGGAGAACGCCAGGCCGACCATGAACGCAATGTTCTGGCTTTCGAACAGGATACCCAGGCCGATGGCCAATACACCCAAGGCTACGGTGGTGATCTTCGATACGCGAATCTCGTCCTTCTCGTTGGCCTTGCCTTTCTTGATCACGCTGGCATACAGGTCATGGGACACCGCCGAAGCACCCGCCAGGGTCAAGCCGGCAACCACCGCCAGGATGGTGGCAAACGCCACGGCCGAGATGAAGCCCAGGAAGATACTGCCGCCCACCGCGTTGGCCAGGTGCACCGCCGCCATGTTGTTGCCACCGAGCAAGGCGCCCGCTGCGTCCTTGAACGCCGGGTTGGTGCTGACCAACAGGATCGCGCCGAAGCCGATGATGAAGGTCAGGATATAGAAGTAGCCGATGAAGCCGGTTGCGTACAGCACGCTCTTACGCGCTTCCTTGGCGTCGCTCACCGTGAAGAAGCGCATCAGGATGTGCGGCAGGCCAGCGGTACCGAACATCAGTGCCAGGCCCAGGGAGAATGCCGAGATCGGGTCCTTCACCAGGCCGCCGGGGCTCATGATCGCTTCACCTTTGGGGTGAACCTTGATGGCCTCGGAGAACAGCATGTTGAAGTCGAAGTTGACGTGCTTCATCACCATCAGTGCCATGAACGAGGCACCGGACAGCAACAGCACCGCCTTGATGATCTGCACCCAGGTGGTCGCCAGCATGCCGCCGAACAGCACGTACATGCACATCAGGATTCCCACCAGGATCACCGCCACATGGTAATCAAGGCCGAACAGCAGTTGGATCAGCTTGCCCGCGCCGACCATCTGCGCGATCAGGTAGAACGCCACCACCACCAGCGAGCCACAGGCCGACAGGCTGCGGATCTGGGTTTGACCCAGGCGATAGGACGCCACGTCGGCAAAGGTGTATTTGCCCAGGTTACGCAAGCGCTCGGCGATCAGGAACAGAATGATCGGCCAGCCCACCAGGAAGCCGATCGAGTAGATCAAGCCGTCGTAGCCGGAGGTGAACACCAGCGCGGAAATCCCCAGGAAGGACGCCGCCGACATGTAGTCACCGGCAATTGCCAGACCGTTCTGGAAACCGGTGATCTTGCCGCCCGCCGCATAGTAGTCCGCTGCCGACTTGTTGCGCTTGGACGCCCAGTAAGTGATGCACAGGGTGGCGCCGACAAACGCGACGAACATCACAATGGCCGAGACGTTCAGCGGTTGCTTGTGCACTTCACCGGTCAATGCGTCCGCCGCCCAAACGGCCGGAGCCAACAGCGAAGCGCCGAATAGAGCCAATAGACGCCGGATCATTGCGCAGCCTCCTTGAGAATCGCATTGTTCAGGTCGTCAAATTCGCCGTTGGCCCGACGCACGTAGATGCCGGTGAGAATGAAGGCCGACACAATCAGCCCCACGCCCAGGGGAATGCCCCAGGTAATCGATGAACCGGGGCTGATCTTGGCCCCCAGTACTTGTGGCCCGTAGGCAATCAACAGGATGAAAGCGGAGTAAAGCCCTAGCATGATCGCCGAGAGAATCCAGGCGAACCTTTCCCTTTTCCTGACCAGCTCCTTGAAACGCGGGCTGTTTTGAATCGAGAGGTAAATGCTGTCGTTCATTGTTTTTATCCTCGCAGCACAGCTTTTTATTATTTTGGAACGTATCCACTGTATGCGGCTGCGCAATGGGTTCCAGACGACCTTAGTAGTAGATCGAGCTTAGCGAGGATTTGAAAAAAATGTAGGAGCGAGCTTGCTCGCGAAAAACGTCAACGATAACGCGTTCATTCTGGATGATCGCGGTGCCGGTGCGTTCTTCGCGAGCAAGCTCGCTCCTACAGTTGGGGCGGGGTTATTTAGCGGTCCATTCGGCGACGCGCTCGGGGTGCTTGGCTACCCAGTCCTTGGCCGCGGCGTCCGGCTTGGCGCCTTCTTGAATCGCCAGCATGACTTCACCGATTTCATCCTTGGAGGCCCACTGGAATTTCTTCAGGAAGGCCGCGACTTCCGGCGCTTTCTTCTCCAGGCCCTTGCTGCCGATGCTGTTGACCGTTTCAGCAGCACCATAAATCCCTTTTGGGTCGTCCAGGAAACGCAGTTTCCACTTGGCGAACATCCAGTGCGGCACCCAACCGGTGACCGCAATCGACTCTTGCTTGTCTTCGGCGCGGGTCAGTTCTGCGATCATCGCCGCACCCGAGCTGGCTTGCAGTTTGTAGTCCAGGCCATATTGCTTGATGGCTTCGTCGGTCTTGAGCATTACGCCTGAACCGGCGTCGATGCCGACGATCTTGTTCTTGAAGGTGGTATCGGTCTTGAGGTCTTCAATGGACTTGGCCTTGACGTACTCCGGCACGATCAGGCCGATCTTGGCGTCCTTGAAGTTGGGGCCGTAGTCGACCACCTTGTCCTTGTTCTTGGTCCAGTATTCACCGTGGGTTACAGGTAGCCAGGCGGAGAGCATGGCATCGAGTTTGCCAGTGGCGACGCCCTGCCACATGATCCCGGTGGCAACCGCTTGCAGTTTTACGTCGTAGCCGAGCTTTTGCTTGATCACCTCTGCCGCCACATGAGTGGTGGCCACGCTGTCGGACCAGCCGTCCACGTAGCCGATGCTCAGGGTCTTGCTGTCGGCACTGGCCAGTGTGGAGCCCATCGCAACTACCAGAGTGGCAGCTGCGCCCAAGAGTCGTCGCATCTTCATAGTACTTCCCCGAAAGTGCTGCGCCCGACGGATGCCGAGCGACGTCAAACTGTTGTTATAGGGTGCACCGCGCCCCCTTCACGCGCATCGATCCGGTTGCTGAGGTATCAGTGGAGTACTGACAGTTTTATCTTCAACCTGCGTAGGCATTTGCCCTGCTCTGTCAGCGACCTTGGTTAAGCAAGAAACGACATCACATCGCCAGTAGGACGCTTTGTAGGCGTTATCGCCAGAATCCCGCCCGAAGTTTGCATGTCAAAATTATGCAGCCGCACTGGGCTGCGGCAAATCCGGGTAAGATGCGCGCCTTTGCTCCCCCAGATAAGCCGACCATGCCCGCGACTGCCCGCTTCCCTGCCCTGCCCTATTTCTTTGCCTTGATCCTCGGCGTGCTTGCCCTTGCCGGCTACTGGTACGGCCTCGGCCGGCCCGTGGTATTGCCGGACGTCGCCAGCGCCAGCCATAAGCTGCAATGTGCGTCCTACACACCATTCGACAAGGACCAATCCCCGTTCGATCAGCCGTTCAGGTTACGCCCCGAGCGCATGGACGCCGACCTGGCGCTGCTCGCCACGCGTTTTGAATGCATTCGCACCTATTCCATGACCGGCCTGGAAGCCCTGCCGGACATGGCGCGCAAGCATGGGTTGAAGGTGATGGCCGGGGCCTGGGTCAGCAGTGACCCCGTGGCGACTCAAAAAGAGATCAACGAGTTGATCGCGGCGGCCAACGCCAGCCCGGACGTGGTGACCTCGGTGATCGTCGGCAACGAAGCCCTGCTGCGCAAGGAAGTCACTGCCAAGCAACTGGTGGCGCTGATCCATCAGGTTAAAAACCAGATCAAGCAGCCCGTCACCTATGCCGATGTCTGGGAATTTTGGTTGCAACACCCGGAAATCGAGCCGGCGGTGGACTTCCTGACCATTCACCTGCTGCCGTATTGGGAAGATGAACCGTCCGGCATCGACCAGGCGCTCAAGCACGTGGGTGATGTGCGCCAGACCTTCGGCCATAAATTCGCGCCCAAGGACATCGTGATCGGTGAAACCGGCTGGCCTAGTGAGGGCCGCCAGCGCGAAACCGCCGTGCCCAGCCGGGTCAATGAAGCCAGGTTCATGCGCGGTTTCGTGGCCATGGCCGAAGCCAATGGCTGGCGCTACAACCTGATCGAAGCCTTTGACCAGCCATGGAAGCGCGCCAGTGAAGGGGCTGTGGGCGGTTACTGGGGGCTGTTCGATGCAGACCGCCAAGACAAAGGCGTTCTCGCAGGCCCTGTGACCAACGTGCCGTACTGGCCGCTGTGGCTGGGCATCGGGGGGCTCATCCTGCTTGGCACCCTGGTGCTCGGCGGCCGTGTTCGCAGCACTCGCTCAGCGTTAATACTGCCGTTGCTCGGTGCCGTGGCGGCATGTTCCATCGGCAGTTGGGCCGAACTGACCCGCGTTACCGCGCGCTTCAGCGATGAATGGGTATGGGCAGGCTTGCTGGTGGCGTTGAACCTGCTGGTGCTGGCCCATGCCGCCCTGGCACTCAGCGCCCGCGAAGGCTGGCGTGCGCGCGGGTTCAACTGGCTGGAGCAGCGCGCCGGCTGGCTGCTGGCAATCGCCGGGTTTGCCGGTGCGGTGATGATGCTGGCGCTGGTGTTTGACCCGCGCTATCGCAGCTTCCCAAGCGCAGCGCTGGTGCTGCCGGCCCTGGTGTACCTGGTACGCCCGGTGACCGGGCCGCGTCGGGAGATTGCGTTGCTGGCCTTTATCATCGGTGCCGGCATTGCGCCGCAGTTGTACCGTGAAGGGCTGTTGAACCAGCAGGCCTGGGGTTGGGCCGTGGTCAGCGTGCTGATGGTTGCGGCTTTGTGGCGTTGCTTGCGAGTGCGCAAGGTTTAACACCGCTATCGCAGGCAAGCCAGCTCCCACAGTTGACCGTGCTCACACATAGAAATGTGTGAACCCAATCAACTGTGGGAGCTGGCTTGCCTGCGATGAGGCCACATCAGGCGCCGCGCGGCTTCCTGACCAACCGCAACCCCGCAATCACCACCGCAAACACCGCAAACGTCGTGTTGTACAACGCCAGCGCCGGCAACCCGAACACCAACCCCACTACTGCCAACGCCCATCCCGCACGCCCCGGTACAAAAAAGCCCAGCACCGAGGTGATCAACGCCGCCCACCCCAGCAGCTTGAAATGAATCATCAAACCCAAATTCGAACGCACCTGGCATTCCCAGCGGCTGGCCTCATCCGCGCAGATGCCAACCCATTGCCCATCCTCCATGAAGCCGTAACGTGCGGCATAACTGGCGGCCAGCCATAACGGCAGGGCAATAAGCAGCAGGATCAACGGCAAACGACGGGACATGAGGCACTCCGATAGGCAAAAACGGCGCCCAGCTTAATCCCACGGCGGCCGTTAGCAAGGTGTTCGCACAGATATCTGTTCAACAAAGCATGGCAAAGTGTATCGTCTCGCTACTATTACCCCGATTCCGACGTTTTTTCCGACTTTTCGTGCCGAGTGCTGGCACTTCGGTGACAAGGCGGTGGTCATAGCCTGCGAACTTCATTCAGCCCGTTCCTCTTAGGGATTAAGTCATGCTCCGTTCCTTGCGCTGTGCTGCCTTGCTGGGCAGCCTATTTTTGAGTGCGTCAGCACTGGCCGTCGATATCGACCAAGCCAGCTATGGCTACCCTTTGACCAACCCGTTCGAAGCGACCATCGCCACCACACCTCCCGATCTGCGGCCAACCCTGCCGACCGATGACGAGATCACCCAGTCCGACTACACCCTGACGATGCGCCCCGAGCGCGAGTTCAGCCTGCCGGACAATTTCTGGGCGGTGAAGAAACTCACCTACCGTATTGCCAAGCAGGACCGTGCTGCGCCGTTGATCTTCCTGATCGCCGGCACCGGTGCACGCTTTGACAGCAGCATCAACGAATACCTGAAAAAGCTGTATTACCAGGCCGGCTACCATGTGGTGCAACTGTCCTCGCCGACCAGCTTCGACTTCATCAGCGCCGCTTCGCGCTTCGCCACCCCGGGCATCACCCAGGAAGACGCCGAAGACATGTACCGCGTGATGCAAGCCGTACGCGCGCAGAACGCCTCGTTGCCCGTGACCGATTTCTACCTCACCGGCTACAGCCTGGGCGCCCTGGATGCGGCGTTTGTCAGCAGGCTGGATGAGACCCGCCGCAGCTTCAACTTCAAAAAAGTGCTGCTGCTCAACCCGCCGGTCAACCTCTACACCTCGATCACCAACCTCGACAAGCTGGTACAGACCGAGGTCAAGGGCATCAACAACAGCACCACCTTCTATGAGTTGGTGCTGAGCAAACTGACGCGTTACTTCCAGCAAAAAGGCTACATCGACCTCAACGATGCCCTGCTTTATGACTTCCAGCAGTCCAAGCAGCACCTGACCAACGAACAGATGGCCATGCTGATCGGCACCTCGTTCCGCTTCTCGGCCGCCGACATTGCCTTCACTTCGGACTTGATCAACCGACGTGGCCTGATTATTCCGCCCAAGTACCCGATCACCGAAGGCACCAGCCTCACGCCGTTCCTCAAGCGTGCCCTGCAGTGTGACTTCGACTGCTACCTCACCGAACAAGTGATCCCGATGTGGCGCGCACGTTCCGATGGCGGCAGCCTGCTGCAACTGATCGACCAGGTCAGCCTCTACGCCCTCAAGGACTACCTGCGCGACAGCCCGAAAATCGCCGTGATGCATAACGCCGACGACGTGATCCTCGGCCCTGGCGACCTGGGCTTCCTGCGTAAAACTTTCGGCGATCGCTTGACCGTCTACCCGCTGGGCGGCCACTGCGGCAACCTCAATTACCGCGTCAACGCCGACGCCATGCTGGAGTTCTTCCGTGGCTAAATATCTTCTGCTGCTCGCCGCGCTGATGTGCGCAGGCGTGGCCAATGCCGACAACAGCAAGGCCCAAGAACCCGTCAAGGTCGATGCCGACGGCTTCAAGGAGCCGCTGACCAAGCTCAAGTTCAACCCAGGCTTGGACCAGCGCGAATTCGAGCGCTCCACGCTCACCGCGCTCAACGTCTACGACCCACTGGAGTCGTGGAACCGCCGCGTGTACCACTTCAACTATCGCTTCGACCAGTGGGTGTTCCTGCCCGTGGTGAACGGTTACCGCTATGTCACGCCGAGCTTTCTGCGCACCGGCGTGAGCAACTTCTTCAACAACCTGGGCGATGTGCCCAACCTGATGAACAGCTTGTTGCAGCTCAAGGGCCACCGCTCGCTGGAAACCACCGGGCGCCTGCTGGTCAACACCACCATTGGCATCGCCGGCCTGTGGGACCCGGCCACCGCCATGGGCCTGCCGCGCCAGAGCGAAGACTTCGGCCAGACCCTGGGCTTCTACGGTGTACCGGGGGGTGCTTACCTGATGCTGCCGATCTTCGGCCCGTCGAACCTGCGTGACACCGGCGGCCTGCTGGTGGACTACAGCGCCGAATCGCAGATCAACTTCCTCAACGTGTCTGAAGTCAGCTCCAACCATCCGGAAGTCTGGGCCCTGCGCGCCGTCGACAAGCGCTACCAGACCAGCTTCCGCTACGGCCAGATGAACTCGCCGTTCGAGTATGAGAAGGTGCGGTATATCTACACCGAATCGCGCAAGTTGCAGATCGCCGAGTAAACAGCAGCGATAAAAAAAGGCCATTCGATTGAATGGCCTTTTTTATGCCTGTCATCTCACCCTCGCAGTGCTTTCCAACCTTTACCTGCCACGCTGACCACTGCCAGGACGACGGCGCCGGCAATGATCCCCGCCACCGCATTGAGCAGCGTTGGCATCAGCCACGCCAACGCGCCGGTGCTCTGGCTCACGGTTTCGATCCAGTGATGCACCACGGGCACGCCATGGGTGAGGATACCGCCACCGACCATGAACATCGCCGCCGTGCCGATCACCGACAAGCTCTTCATCATGTAGGGTGCCGCGCTCAGGATCGCGCCGCCAATACTGCGCGCCACTTGGCCCGGCTTCTGCGTCAGCCACAGCCCCAGGTCGTCGAGCTTGACGATACCGGCCACCAATCCATATACGCCGATGGTCATGACAATGGCGATACCCGACAGCACGATCACCTGCTGCGTCAGCTGCGCGTCGGCGACGATGCCGAGGGTGATGGCGATGATCTCGGCGGAGAGAATAAAGTCGGTACGGATCGCGCCCTTGATCTTGTCTTTCTCGAACGCCACCAGATCGGTTGCCGGGTCGGCCACCGCTTCAGCCAACTGTGCGTGTTCGGCTTGATCTTCAGCCTTGCTGTGCAGGAATTTTTGCGCGAGTTTTTCAAAGCCCTCGAAACACAGGTAGGCACCGCCGAGCATCAATAACGGTATCACCGCCCAGGGGGCAAAGGCGCTGATCAACAGGGCCGTCGGCACCAGGATCAGCTTGTTGATAAACGAGCCCTTGGCCACCGCCCACACCACGGGGATTTCCCGCTCGGCGCGCACGCCGGAGACCTGCTGGGCGTTCAGTGCAAGGTCATCGCCGAGCACGCCCGATGTCTTCTTGGCGGCCATTTTTGTCATCAGCGCAACGTCATCGAGTACCGCGGCGATATCGTCGATCAACACCAATAAGCTGCTTCCTGCCATGAACCGGACTTCCGTTAGAGAGAGATCGCGCGAGCATAGCGCGGCGCAAGGCCTTGTGGGCAGATTGTTGAGGCCTGCGGATGGCCGGTGCTACCATGCGCAACCGCCTGTCATGGCAAGGAAACGTCTGGTTTATGAGCAGCATTCGCGAGCGCAACAAAGAAAAAATCCTGCGGGCGGCGAGCGAGGAGTTTGCCGACAAGGGCTTCGCCGCGACCAAAACCAGCGACATCGCCGCCAAGGCCGGGCTGCCCAAGCCCAACGTCTATTACTACTTCAAGTCCAAGGACAACCTCTACCGCGAGGTGCTCGAAAGCATCATCGAGCCGATCCTGGCCGCCTCTACGCCGTTCAACCCCGACGGCGAGCCCAAGGAAGTGTTGAGCAATTACATCCGCTCAAAAATCCGCATCTCCCGCGACCTGCCGTTCGCCTCCAAGGTATTCGCCAGCGAAATCATGCACGGCGCCCCACACCTGAGCGCCGACCAGGTTGAACAGCTCAATGCCCAGGCCAAGCACAATATCGACTGCATCCAGAGCTGGGTTGACCGTGGCCTGATCGCAGCGATAGACCCCAACCACCTGATGTTCAGCATCTGGGCAGCCACCCAGACCTATGCCGATTTCGACTGGCAGATCTCGGCAGTGACCGGCAAGGCCAAGCTGGATGAAGCCGATTATGAGGCGGCGGCGCAGACGATTATTCGGTTGGTGCTCAAGGGGTGTGAGCCGGATTGATAGACCGCGGCGAGGCTATCGCAGGCAAGCCAGCTCCCACTTCGTCCAGCGTCGTACACACTATGTATGAACACCGCAAAGCCCCTGTGGGAGCGGGCTTGCCCGCGATAGCGCCCTCCCAGAAACATCCTGCCAAAAGCTCACAGAACAGCCTCAGCCACCGAGATCTAGCCTCTCAGAACCCCATCAGAAGAGAGGCCAAGGAATGCCTGATCTACCTGCTTCAAAACGCCTGCGCATCGGTCGCTATAACGAACCCAACCGCATTTACCTGCTCACCACCAACACCCTTGAACGTGAGCCCATCTTCAGCGACTTCAGACTTGGCCGTCTGGTCGTACACCAATTCAGGATCGCTCAATATAAAGGGCTCGCAACCTCATTGGCCTGGGTAGTAATGCCTGATCATTTCCATTGGCTTGTTGCTCTGGAGAAAGGTTCGCTTGCCGACTTGATGCGACAAGTGAAGTCCAAGAGCACCCGAATTGTGAATGCGGTGGCTGGCCGCCAAGGTCGCCTCTGGCAGCCGGGCTTTCATGATCATGCCGTGCGTCGAGAGGAAAGCCTTGAGGGGATTGCACGCTACATCGTAGCTAATCCACTCAGGGCCGGGCTGGTAAAGAAGTTTGGCGACTATCCGCTGTGGGATGCTATTTGGGTTTGACTGTAGACCGAGTCGACTGCATCGCAGGCAAGCCAGCTCCCACACTGATTGGATTCACACAGTTGGATTTGCGAACACCGCCAATGTGGGAGCTGGCTTGCCTGCGATAGCTTACTCACAGTCAGAACGATTCAAGCCGACACCCCCGCATCCGCCAGCAACCCCACCCCCTCTATCGCGGTGATCGCACACTGCTCGTCAATATCGGACGTGTCCCCGCTGATCCCGATTGCGCCAAGCACCACGCCGCTCTGATCCCGAATCAACACCCCACCCGGCGCCGGCACGACGCTGCCCTGCCCCAGGCTGTTCAACGCGGCGATAAACGCCGGGCGCTGTTGGGCGTCCAGTGCTAGCAAACGTGAGCCCTTGCCCAGGGCGATGGCGCCCCAGGCCTTGCCGATGGCGATCTGCGGGCGTAGCAGGCTGGCGCCGTCTTCGCGTTGCAGGGTGACCAGGTGGCCACCGCTGTCGAGCACGGCGATGGTCAGGGGCGCAGCCGAAATAGTGCGGCCTGCCGTAAGGGCCTGGGTGGCCAGTTGGGTGGCGAGTTTCAAGGTTAAAGCGCTCATAGGTGCCGTCCTTATCTTGTTATGGGTAAAGCGGTGAGGTCTGTTTGATCAGATGCTCGATCACACAAATAGAACACAATGATATTTGTTTTTGTATACAATATTTTCAAACAAAGGCTCCATACGTCGAAAAAAGCGCTTCCGACGAACGCAAAGGTCAGTTTACGAAAGGCATTGACCAACGCAGCTCGGCGTGAATACACTTTGAACAGACACCACTTGTATACAATTACAAAACGCAAGAGGCACCAAAACCATGAGCAAAATGAGAGCAATCGAAGCCGCCGTCCTGGTGATGCGCCGTGAAGGTGTGGATACCGCCTTCGGTATCCCAGGCGCCGCGATCAACCCGCTGTATTCGGCCTTGCAGAAGGTGGGTGGCATCGATCACGTCCTTGCTCGCCACGTTGAAGGCGCCTCGCACATGGCCGAGGGCTACACCCGCACCAAGGCCGGCAATATCGGCGTGTGCATCGGCACTTCCGGCCCGGCAGGTACCGACATGGTCACTGGCCTGTACAGCGCCTCGGCCGACTCGATCCCGATCCTGTGCATCACCGGCCAAGCCCCTCGCGCCCGGATGCACAAGGAAGACTTCCAGGCCGTGGACATCACCAGCATCGTCAAGCCGGTGACCAAGTGGGCAACCACGGTACTGGAACCCGGCCAAGTGCCTTACGCGTTCCAGAAAGCCTTCTATGAAATGCGCTCCGGCCGCCCTGGTCCGGTGCTGATCGACCTGCCCTTCGACGTACAGATGGCCGAGATCGAATTCGACATCGACGCCTACCAGCCGCTACCCCTGGCCAAGCCGCTGGCGACCCGTGTGCAGGTGGAAAAAGCCCTGGCCCTGCTCGATGCAGCCGAACGCCCCTTGCTGGTGAGCGGTGGCGGCGTGATCAACGCCGATGCCAGCGAGCTGCTGGTGGAGTTCGCTGAGTTGACCGGCATTCCGGTGATCCCGACCCTGATGGGCTGGGGCACGATCCCGGACGACCACCCGCTGATGGTGGGCATGGTCGGCCTGCAAACCTCGCACCGCTACGGCAACGCGACGATGCTCAAGTCGGACGTGGTGCTGGGCATCGGCAACCGCTGGGCCAACCGTCACACCGGTTCGGTCGAGGTGTATACCGAGGGCCGTAAATTCATTCATGTCGACATCGAGCCGACCCAGATCGGCCGCGTGTTCACACCGGACTTGGGCATCGTTTCCGACGCCGGCTCCGCGCTGACAATGTTCATCGAAGTGGCCCGCGAGTGGAAAGCCGCCGGCAAGCTCAAGGACCGCAGTGCCTGGTTGCATGACTGCCAACAACGCAAGGCCACCCTGCACCGCAAAACCCACTTCGACAACGTACCGGTCAAGCCGCAGCGCGTGTACGAAGAGATGAACCAGGTGTTCGGCAAAGACACCTGCTACGTCAGCACCATCGGTTTGTCGCAGATTGCCGGCGCGCAATTTTTGCATGTGTACAAGCCACGTCACTGGATCAACTGCGGCCAGGCCGGCCCATTGGGCTGGACCATTCCGGCAGCGCTGGGCGTGGTCAAGGCCGACCCGAGCCGCAAAGTGGTGGCCTTGTCGGGCGACTATGACTTCCAGTTCATGATCGAAGAACTGGCGGTGGGCGCGCAGTTCAAGCTGCCCTACATCCACGTGGTGGTGAACAACTCTTACCTGGGCCTGATCCGCCAGGCCCAGCGTGGGTTCGAGATGGACTACTGCGTGCAGCTGTCCTTCGACAACCTCAACGCCCCGGAACTCAACGGCTACGGCGTCGACCATGTGGCGGTTGCCGAGGGCCTGGGTTGCAAGGCCCTGCGTGTGTTCGAGCCGGGCCAGATCCAACCGGCCTTGCGCCGCGCCCAAGAGATGATCGAAGAATTCAAGGTGCCGGTGATCGTTGAGATTATTCTGGAACGGGTGACCAATATTTCCATGGGCACCGAGATCAACGCCGTCAATGAATTCGAAGATCTGGCCCTGGTCGGCAACGATGCGCCGACTGCCATTTCCCTGCTCGATTAAGGAGAACCCTATGCCGCGCTTTGCTGCCAACCTGTCCATGCTGTTTACCGAACAGGATTTCCTTGCCCGCTTCAAAGCGGCTGCCGATGCCGGTTTCCAGGGCGTGGAGTACCTGTTCCCGTATGAATTCAGCTCTGCCGACATCAAGGCGCAGCTGGACGCCAACGGCCTGACCCAGGTGCTGTTCAACCTGCCAGCCGGTGACTGGGCCAAGGGCGAGCGCGGCCTGGCGTGCCACCCGGACCGGGTCGAGGAGTTCCGTGCCGGGGTCAAGCTGGCCATCGCCTATGCCCAGGTATTGGGCAACACCCAGGTCAACTGCCTGGCGGGTATCCGGCCACAAGGCGTTGATGACGAGACCGTAGAAAAGACCTTCGTCGCCAACCTCAAGTACGCCGCCGAGAAGCTGCAGGCGGCGGGTATCAAGCTGGTGATGGAGATGATCAACACCCGCGACATTCCGGGCTTCTACCTCAACAACACGGCGCAGGCCCTGTCGATTCGCGAGCAAGTGGGCAGCGCCAACCTGTTCCTGCAATACGACATCTACCACATGCAAATCATGGAAGGTGACCTGGCGCGGACCATGGCGACGCACCTGGGCGAGATCAACCACATCCAGCTGGCGGACAACCCAGGACGCAACGAGCCAGGCACCGGTGAGATCAACTACCGCTTCCTGTTCGAGCATCTGGACCGCATTGGTTACGCGGGGTGGGTCGGCTGTGAGTACAAGCCGTTGACCACTACCGAGGCGGGTTTGGGTTGGCTCAAGACCCATAACGCCATCTGACCACTGACACCACACAAAACAATGTGGGATCTGGCTTGCCTGCTCCCACATTAAAAGAGGATTTTGATCATGGCTAAAATCGGATTTATCGGCACCGGCATCATGGGCCAACCCATGGCCGCCAACCTGCAGAAAGCAGGTCATCAACTGTTTCTCTCCGAACATCACGGCAAGGCACCGGCTGAACTGATCAGCGCCGGCGCCGTAGCCCTGGCCAACCCGCAACAAGTGGCCCAGGAAGCCGAGTTCATCATCGTCATGGTGCCCGACACCCCACAAGTCGATGACGTGCTGTTCCGCGCCGACGGCGTGGCTGCGGGCCTGTCACCGAACAAGGTGGTGATCGACATGAGCTCGATCTCCCCGACCGCCACCAAAGCATTCGCCGCCAAGGTCAACCAGGCCGGCGCGCAGTACCTGGACGCCCCGGTGTCCGGTGGTGAAGTCGGCGCCAAGGCCGGCACCTTGAGCATCATGGTCGGCGGCGAACCGCAGACGTTTGAACGCGCGCTGCCGCTGTTCCAGAGCATGGGCAAGAACATCACCCTGGTGGGCGGCAATGGCGATGGCCAGACCGCCAAGGTCGCCAACCAGATCATCGTCGCGCTGAACATCCAGGCGGTGGCCGAAGCGTTGCTGTTCGCCGCCAAAAACGGCGCCGACCCAGCCAAGGTGCGTGAAGCGCTGATGGGTGGCTTTGCATCGTCCAAGATCCTGGAAGTGCACGGCGAGCGCATGATCAAGGGCACCTTCGACCCGGGTTTTCGCATCAACCTGCACCAGAAGGACCTGAACCTGGCCCTGGCCGGCGCCAAGGAACTGGGGATCAACCTGCCGAACACCGCCAGCACCCAGCAAGTGTTCAGCACCTGCACCGCAATTGGCGGCGGCAACTGGGACCACTCGGCACTGATCAAGGGCCTGGAGCATATGGCCAATTTCTCGATTCGCGATAAATAACCCAGCTTGAAATGCACTCCAGTGTGGGAGCTGGCTTGCCTGCGATAGCGGTCTCTGAGTGACAGACCAGGTGCCTGCCCCACCGCTATCGCAGGCAAGCCAGCTCCCACCTTTGAATGTGCTGCACCTCTAATAACAAGAATCCCCCGGGAGCCCGCTTATGTCGGTCGATCCGCAACACCTGCTTCGCGAGCTGTTTGCCACAGCCATCGACGCCGCACACCCCCGGCAAGTCCTTGAACCCTACCTGCCTGCCGACCGCAGTGGCCGTGTGATCGTGATCGGCGCCGGCAAGGCCGCGGCCGCCATGGCGCTGGTCGTCGAAGACTGTTGGCAGGGCGAAGTTTCGGGCCTGGTAGTTACCCGTTACGGCCACGGCGCGCCGTGCAAAAAAATCGAAGTGGTCGAAGCCGCCCACCCGGTTCCGGATGCAGCCGGCCTGGCCGTGGCCCAGCGCGTGCTGGAACTGATCAGCCATCTGGGTGAAGACGACCGCGTGATCTTCCTGCTCTCCGGCGGTGGCTCGGCATTACTGGCCCTGCCCGCCGAGGGCATCACCCTGGCCGACAAGCAAACCATCAATAAAGCCCTGCTTAAATCCGGCGCCACCATTGGCGAGATGAATTGCGTGCGCAAGCACCTCTCGGCCATCAAGGGCGGGCGCTTGGCCAAGGCCGCGTGGCCGGCCACGGTGTACACCTACGCGATCTCCGACGTGCCGGGTGACCAGGCCACGGTGATTGCCTCGGGCCCGACCGTCGGCGACCCGAGTACCTCGCAACAGGCACTGGCGATCCTCAAGCGTTACCAGATCGACGCCCCTGCTTCGGTGCGCAATTGGTTGCAGAACCCGGCCTCGGAAACCGTCAAGCCCGGCGACCCGGTGCTTGCCCGCAGCCACTTCCAATTGATCGCCCGCCCGCAGCAATCCCTGGAAGCAGTGGCAGTAAAAGCGCGCCAGGCCGGTTTCAGCCCGCTGATCCTCGGTGATCTGGAAGGCGAAGCCCGCGATGTGGCCAAGGTACACGCCGGCATCGCCCGGCAGATCGTGCAGCACGGCCAGCCACTGGCGGCGCCGTGCGTGATTCTTTCGGGGGGCGAAACCACCGTCACCGTACGCGGCGACGGCCGTGGCGGGCGTAATGCGGAGTTCCTCTTGAGCCTCACCGACAGCCTCAGGGGCCTGCCCGGCGTGTACGCCCTGGCCGGCGATACCGATGGCATCGACGGTTCGGAAGACAACGCCGGCGCGATCATGACCCCCTGCAGCTACCGCCGTGCCGAAGCCCTGGGCCTGTCGGCCAGTGATGAGCTGGACAACAACAACGGCTACGGCTATTTCGCCGCCCTGGGCGACTTGATCGTCACCGAGCCGACGCGCACCAACGTCAACGACTTCCGCGCCATCCTGATCCTTGAGACTGCCAACCATGACGCCTGACAAGAAGGTCAAAATCCTCGCCACGCTGGGCCCGGCCACCGATGGTATCGACGACATCCGCGAGCTGGTGGAGGCCGGGGTGAATATCTTCCGCCTCAACTTCAGCCACGGCGACCACGCCGACCATGCCCAGCGCTACCAGTGGATTCGCCAGGTCGAGCGCCAGCTCAACTACCCGCTCGGCATCCTCATGGACCTGCAAGGGCCGAAGCTGCGGGTGGGACGCTTCGCCGAGGGCAAGGTGCAGCTCGTACGCGGCCAGGCCCTGCGCCTGGACCTGGATGAAACCCTGGGCGACCAACGCCGGGTCAACCTGCCCCACCCGGAAATCATCGCGGCCCTGGAGCCGGGCATGGACCTGCTGCTCGACGACGGCAAGCTGCGCCTGCGCGTGATTACCAAGCATGCCAACGCCATCGACACCACCGTGCTCAATGGCGGCGAACTGTCTGACCGCAAAGGTGTGAACGTCCCACAAGCGCTGTTGGAACTGAGCCCACTCACCGCCAAGGACCGTCGCGACCTCAGCTTCGGCCTGGAGCTGGGTGTGGACTGGGTAGCACTGTCGTTTGTGCAGCGCCCGGAAGACATCCGCGAAGCCCGCGAGCTGATCGGCGATAAAGCGTTTTTAATGGCCAAGATCGAAAAGCCTTCGGCGGTGCAACGGCTGCGCGAAATCGCCGAATTGAGCGACGCGATCATGGTGGCCCGGGGAGATTTGGGCGTGGAAGTGCCGGCCGAGAGCGTGCCGCAGATCCAGAAAGACATCATCAGCACCTGCCGCCAACTGGGTAAGCCGGTGGTGGTGGCCACGCAGATGCTCGAATCCATGCGCTTCTCCCCGGCACCCACCCGCGCCGAAGTCACCGATGTCGCCAATGCAGTGGCTGAAGGTGCGGACGCGGTGATGCTGTCGGCCGAAACCGCTTCGGGCGAGTACCCACTGGAAGCGGTGCAGATGATGAGCAAGATCATCCGCCAGGTGGAAAACGGCCCGGACTACCAGGCCCAGCTGGACGTCAGCCGGCCCAAGGCGGATGCCACGGTGTCGGACGCCATCAGCTGTGCGATCCGCCGTATCAGCAGCATCCTGCCGGTGGCGGTGCTGGTGAATTACAGCGAGTCCGGCAGTTCCAGCTTGCGCGCGGCGCGGGAACGGCCGGTGGCGCCGATCCTCAACCTCACACCCAACCTGTCCACGGCGCGACGCCTGAGCGTGGCGTGGGGCGTGCACTCGGTGGTCAATGATCGGCTGCGCCAGGTGGATGAGGTGTGTTCCACCGCGCTGGAAATTGCCCAGGCCCAGGGCATGGCGCAGCGTGGCGATACCTTGGTGATTACCGCGGGGGTGCCGTTCGGGCAGCCGGGGTCGACCAATTCGCTGCGTATCGAAACCCTACTGTAGGAGCGCGCTTGCTCGCGAAGAACGTCAACGATGACGCGGGTATCCTGAATGCACGCGGCGCCCTCAGGTTTTTCGCGAGCAAGCTCGCTCCTACAGGGAGCTGACATGCACAACCCAACCTGCCCCGACTGGGCCGAAGCCCTGCTCAACGGCTTCAGCCAAATCTTTCTGCAGCGCCATGCGCTGTGCGGCCTGCTGTGCCTGCTGGCCATCCTGATCGGCGCCCCGGCCTTGCTCGGCGGGGCCTTGCTGGGTGGCGTCGCGGGGTTGCTCACGGCCCAGCGCCGGGGGTATCCCAAGGCCGAGCGCCAGGCCGGGCTGTATAGTTACAACGGCGTGTTGCTGGGCCTGTTGATCAGCCAGCACTTCGCCTGGTCCGCGCTGGTGCCGCCGCTGATCCTGGCGTGCGGCGGCTTGAGTGCCATCCTTACCCGGCACTGGTTGAAACACGCAACCGGGCCCCAGGATTTGCCCGCCTACACCGTGCCCTTTGTTGGCCTGGGCTGGTTGCTGCTCGGCCAGAGTCCTGAAAACGCCCTTGCACTGATCGAGCCCGACACTGTCGCTGTAGTGGCTGCGCCCTTCACCGGCCTTGGGCAAATCATGCTGCTGGACCAGCCCCTGGCGGGTGTACTGATTGCCCTGGGCTTGCTGCTGGCCGACCGTCGCGCCGCCGTGTGGGCCTTGGGCGGCGCCGCTCTGGGCATGCTCGCCGGCTTGTGGCTGAACGACCCCACTGGCGCCCTGCTCGGCCTGCACAGCTATAACCCGGCGCTGGTGGCCCTGGCCCTGTGCTCATCACGTCGCCAGCCCTGGTTACCGCTGCTGGGCATCGGCCTGGCCATCCTGCTCACCCCGGGCTTTGCCGGCCTGCACCTGCCCGCGCTGACCGCGCCGTTTATCCTCGCCTGCTGGCTGGTGCGCGCCGGCCAGCGAATGCTGCACAAGCCTCACATGGACAGCCCGTTCGAATCGCCCTAGGCTTGCTCGATATTCGTTTCGGGCAGGGTTTATGGACAGCAACAACGACTGGCGCCAGCGCCTCTACATCATGGTGTTCCAAAGCGATACCGTCGCCGGGCGGCGCTTTGACGGCATCCTGCTGCTGATCATCCTCGCCAGCCTGGTGATCGTGATGCTCGACAGCATCGACACAATTCACCAGAACTACGCCGACGTGCTGGCCTATATCGAGTGGGGCTTCACGCTGATCTTCGCCATCGAGTACGGCCTGCGCCTGTATTGCTCGCCCAAGCCGCTGCGCTATGCCTTCAGCTTTTATGGCTTGGTGGACCTGCTCGCCATCGTCCCCGGCATCCTCGCGCTGTACTACAGCGATGCCCAGTATCTGCTGATCATCCGCATCATCCGGATGCTGCGCATCTTCCGCGTGCTCAAGCTCAGCCCGTACCTCAAGCAGGCCAACTACCTGATGGCGGCGCTGCGCGGCAGCAAGCAGAAGATCGTGGTGTTCCTGGTCAGCGTGTGCACCCTGGTGACGGTGTTCGGCACCTTGATGTACGTGATCGAAGGCCCGGAACATGGCTTCACCAGTATTCCCAAGGGCATCTACTGGGCGATCGTCACCCTGACCACCGTGGGCTTCGGCGATATCGTGCCCAAGACGCCCCTGGGCCAGGTGATTTCTTCGCTGGTGATGATCACCGGTTACTCGATCATCGCCGTGCCGACGGGTATTTTTACCGCTGAACTGGCCAGTGCCATGCGCGGCGAACAGCTGCATACCGACTGCCCAGTGTGCAAGAAGGACAGCCATGAACCCAACGCCGCGTTTTGCGCGCGCTGTGGCAGCAATCTGTTTCGCAAACTGGAATAAGCAAAGTTCGTTTTAATCTTTAAGGGTCTATGCAGGCCCGGCTATAGTCGCTGGCAAATTGCCTCCCCTCTTCTCGAACAACAAGGAATGAGCAGTGAAAAAGATCCTCAGCGCCTCCCTACTGGCCGCCGGCCTGGCCCTGGCGGGCTCCGCCCAGGCCGCGACCACCCTGCTCAACGTCTCCTACGACGTGATGCGCGACTTCTACAAGGACTACAACGCCGCCTTCCAGAAGCACTGGGCAGCCGAACACCCGGACGACAAGCTGACGTTGCAGATGTCCTTCGGCGGCTCCAGCAAACAGGCACGCTCGGTGATCGACGGCCTGCCCGCCGACGTGATCACCATGAACATGGCCACCGACATCAATGCCCTGGTCGACAACGGCAAACTGGTGCCGGACAACTGGGTAACGCGCTTGCCGAACAACAGCGCGCCGTTCACCTCAGCCACGGTGTTTATCGTGCGCAAAGGCAACCCCAAAGCCTTGAAAGACTGGCCCGACCTGCTCAAGGACGGCGTGCAGGTAATCGTTCCCAACCCGAAAACCTCCGGTAACGGCCGCTACACCTACCTGTCGGCCTGGGGCTACGTGTTGAAGAACGGCGGCGATGAGGAAAAGGCCAAGACCTTCGTTGGCAAGTTGTTCAAGCAAGCGCCAGTGCTGGACACCGGCGGTCGCGCCGCCACCACCACCTTCATGACCAACCAGATTGGCGACGTGCTGGTGACCTTTGAAAACGAAGCCGAAATGATCGCCCGTGAGTTTGGCCGTGATCAGTTCGAAGTAGTCTACCCAAGCGTCTCCGCCGAAGCCGAACCGCCAGTCTCAGTGGTGGATAAAGTGGTCGAGAAAAAAGGCACCCGTGCTGCGGCCGAGGACTACCTCAAGTATCTGTGGTCGCCCGAAGGCCAGGAAATTGCGGCCAACAACTACCTGCGCCCACGGGACCCGAAGGTGTTGGCCAAGTACACCGACCGGTTCCCCAAGGTGGATTTCCTGTCGGTGGAGAAAACCTTTGGTGACTGGCGCACGGTGCAAAAGACCCACTTCAATGATGGCGGCGTGTTCGACCAAATCTACTCTGGCCAATAACCCATCTGACTGAATCAACTCGGTCAAACCTGTGGGAGCTGGCTTGCCTGCGATGACGGCGAGTCAGCTTGCACATGAGCGGCTGACACCCCGCCATCGCAGCATAGGTATCTACACAACTTTGTAGGTTGCCCCCGGTGTCAGGGTAGTTGTCGTGTCCCCCGCTTTTTGAAAAGCATTCCGGGGGCGGCAAGAGTATGGTCATGCCTTTCTATTCAGAAGAACGTAAAGCTGCGCTGCTGAAAATGATGCTTCCGCCCCTGAGCCTCTCGGCGGCGGAGGTCGCTCGGCGCGAAGGTTGTAGCGATATGTCTCTCCATTATTGGCGCAAACAAGCTGCCGCCAGAGGAACGCAATTGTCCGATGCCAAGCAACCGGCCGAAAATTGGTCAGCCGAATCTAAGCTGGCGATCATCATAGAAACAGGTTCGCTATCGGAACTGGAAATCGGTGAGTACTGCCGACGAAAAGGTATTTTTCCCGAGCAAATAACCGATTGGCGCAACGCTTTTATCGCCGGCAGCACGAAACAGTCAACCGCGAAAACTGCAAGCTCCGGACAGTCACGGGATGATAAAAATCGTATCCGTGAACTTGAACGTGAGTTGCGCCGCAAAGATGCAGCCCTGGCTGAAACAGCGGCCTTACTGGTACTACGAAAAAAGCTCAATGCCTACTGGGGGAGCGACGACGAGGCCACCTGACCTTGTTGCCAGAACGGTATTTACTCGTTGATTGGCTTAATGAAGCCATTCTGGCGGGCGCCCGCAGGGCGCCTGCTTGTCAGGAGGTAGGCATTTCACTGAGGACACTGCAACGCTGGAGCTTGCCGCAAGAACTCTTGGCAGATGGACGCACGACGACGCTTAGGCCGATACCGAACAACGCGCTCAGTGAGCTTGAACGGCAAGGCATCGTGACGCTGTGCAACAGCAAAGCCTATGCGCATCTCCCGCCAAGCCAGATCGTGCCGCAATTGGCCGATGAAGGAAGATATGTAGCCTCGGAGGCGACTTTTTATCGTGTGCTGCATGCGGCAGGTCAGCAGCATCACCGATCTAGAGCCAAGCGACCGCATCGCCATGAGGCACCGACCACTTACGCAGCGACTTCAGCTAATCAGGTGTGGTCATGGGACATCACCTACTTGCCGTCCCCGGTTCGCGGGAAATTTTACTACCTCTATCTGATCGAAGACATCTACAGCCGAAAAGCCGTGGGCTGGGAAGTTTATGAAGCCGAGAGCGGGGAAAAGGCGGCAGCGTTGCTGCAACGAAGCGTGACTCAGGAGAAGTGTTGGCGCCAGCCGCTGGTGCTTCACTCGGACAACGGTGCACCGATGAAATCGGTGACGTTACTGACCAAGATGTATGACCTGGGCATCACGCCGTCTCGCGGTCGACCACGGGTTAGCAACGACAACCCGTACTCGGAATCACTGTTCAGGACACTGAAATACTGCCCGCAGTGGCCACAGGCGGGGTTTACCAGCCTGGATGATGCGCGTATCTGGGTGAGGAATTTTATGACCTGGTACAACACCGTGCACCGTCATAGCCGGATCCGCTTCGTAACACCGGCTCAACGTCATGAAGGAAAAGACCGAGAAATCTTGGCTCGTCGAGATGCGATATACCGGCAGGCCAGAGAGAAAAGACCGGAACGATGGTCAGGAGAGACACGCAACTGGAACCCTATCGGAACGGTGTATCTGAACCCTGAAAGGGAACTGACCGTGGTAATAAAAATCGCGTAGCGCGACGGTGGACGCGACAACTACCTTGAAAAACGCCGGTTGTAGCAGCCAACGCTAACCACGATGCGAAGCGAGCCGCTCTTGATCTTGATCTGCTTGTGATCTTGATCTGGCTTTTGATCTTAGGCGCCCCGTTAAACCACGCTGGCCGAACGCAGGCTTGAATTCGTGGGTAACCCGGCAGGACGCCGGGTTAGCCGCCCCGCGCCATGGATGGCGCGTGGCGGCGGCCCACGGATTCAAGCCTGTGTTCGGGCACACCGAGCCCAAGCGAGGTGCCGAGTGGTGGGGCAAGAGCGTTTTGCTTACTTTTGCGCTGTTCAAAAGTGAGCCGCCGTCAGGGCGGAACCCTAAGTGGCCGTTACCGCAGCAATGGATATGTACCCAATCCAACTGTGTCGCCTGTCAGGCCGCCTTCGCGAGCAAGCCCGCTCCCACAGTTGGATTGCGGAGCGTCAGGTAGATAGGCGTCGACTGGCAGGCCGTCATCGCAGGCAAGCCAGCTCCCACTTTTTTTGCGTGAAACAGATGTGTCTGAATGTATCATCAGCCGACATAAGTGATATCACCACAAGCAACCTACTCACTTGCAGGCCTTGTCTTTACTCTCCCACCCCATCGTCCTTCGCCTTTATGAGTACACCATGAACGCAACCTCTCACGCTGCTGGCACCATGACCCGGGGCATGGTCATGCTGTTCGCGTTTTGCTGCGGCGCCATCGTCGCCAACATCTACTATGCGCAACCGATCATCGAGCTGATTGCCCCAGACATTGGCCTGACGCCGGCAATGGCCAGCCTGATCGTGTCCCTCACGCAAATCGGCTATGCCCTGGGCCTGTTCTTTCTGGTGCCCCTGGGCGACCTGCTGGAAAACCGCAAGCTGATGATTGCCACCACCGTCGTGGCGATCGCCAGCCTGTTGGGCGCGGCGTTTATCGAACAGCCGAACCTGTTCCTGCTGGTGTCGTTGCTGATCGGTTTCAGTTCCGTCTCGGTGCAGATCCTGATTCCGCTGGCCGCACACCTGGCGCCCGCCGAGTCTCGTGGCCGGGTGGTCGGCAGTATCATGGGCGGCCTGCTGCTGGGCATCCTGCTGGCACGGCCGGTGTCGAGCGTGGTGGCCGACCACTTCGGCTGGCGTGCGATGTTCATGGCGGCCGCGGCGCTGATGGCGTTTATCAGCGTGGTGCTGATGCTGACCATCCCCAAGCGCCAACCCGATCACAGTGCCAGCTACGGCCAATTGCTGCATTCGCTGGGCACCCTGCTGCGTGAGCAACCGCTGTTGCGCCAGCGGGCGTTCTACCAGGGTTGCATGTTCGCCGCCTTCAGCCTGTTCTGGACTGCCGCACCACTGGAACTGGCACGTAACCACGGCCTGAGCCAAAGCGAAATCGCACTGTTTGCCCTGGTCGGTGCCCTTGGCGCCATTGCCGCGCCCATGGCCGGTCGCCTGGCCGATGCCGGCCATACCCACCGCGCCTCGCTGCTGGCGATGCTGTTTGGTGCGCTGAGCTTCCTGCCGGCGTTGGTGCACCCGCTCTACAGCGTGATCGGCCTGGCAGTCACCGGGGTGGTCCTGGATTTCTGCGTGCAGATGAACATGGTCCTCGGCCAACGCGCCATCTACGCCCTCGACGCCCACAGCCGCAGCCGTCTGAACGCGCTGTACATGACCAGCATCTTCATCGGCGGAGCATTCGGCTCGGCGATTGCCAGCAGCGTGTATGAACACGGCGGCTGGTTGGCTGTAATGCTGGTGGGCAGTGCATTTGCCCTGGTCGCCTTGTTGCGCTTCTTGAGTGCGTCACGTAAAGCCGCGTTGGGCACCGCGCAAGCGTCCTGACGGGTCATTGGCCCAACAAAAATTTTTCACAACGCACAAAGGGGCGGGACTTGATCAATCATTGATTAAGTCCCGCCCCGCCTTGCTTCAAGCAATGGCGACCGTCAAAGGTGCGCGATCACGTCGTTAGAGATAACCGCCATCTTTGATGTTGAGCCCGATGACATCTTCCGGGCTGATCATTCGGGTGCTTTTGATCAGGAAGTCGGTCTTGCCATCGCCATCCAGGTCGATCGCCAACAGGTAACGTCCCGACAGCGGATTGAACTTGATGATGGTGTCACCCGCCGCCCCGGTGTAGTTGTCGACGAAGTTCAAAGTGACCTTGCCGTCGAGCGCCATTTGCGACAGATCGATCTTGTCTTGCCCCGTTTTGAAGTCCAGTAACAAGTCGGCATTGGCACGGGTTGAATCGCTGAAGGCATTGAACTTGAAGGTGTTCCAACCCTCGCCGCCCACCAGCGTATCGGCCCCTGCACCACCGGTCAGTACGTTATCGGCGCTGTTACCAATGATGCGATCGTTACCGTGGCCCCCCACGGCATTTTCGATCACGGTCTTCTCGCCGATCCTGACGTTTTCCCTCATCCCGCCTACGCTGGACAGCGCACCACCACGCAAGTCGATGATTTGATCCTGCTTGAAGCCAGAGAAATCAAAGGTATCGTTCCCGCGCTGATCCCAGATATTGAATTTGGGTTTATCGGACGCTGACGTCAGGGTAGTTTCCAACCTGCCGGTATTCGAGTTGAACCCGTAGGTGGTGTCGTCCGTCCTGGTGTCGCCGCCTGCCTTGGGCTGTTCAACCGCTGGCTCCTTGGTGCCGCTTGCCTTGGGCTGTTCAACCACCGGCTCCTTGGTGCCGGTGCCGCTTGCCTTGGGCTGTTCAACCACTGGCTCCTTGGTGCCGCCTGCCTTGGGCTGTTCAACCACTGGCTCCTTGGTGCCGCTTGCCTTGGGCTGTTCAACCACCGGCTCCTTGGTGCCGCTTGCCTTGGGCTGTTCAACCACTGGCTCCTTGGTGCCGCTTGCCTTGGGCTGCTCAACCACTGGCTCCTTGGTGCCGCTTGCCTTGGGCTGTTCAACCACTGGCTCCTTGGTGCCGCTTGCCTTGGGCTGTTCAACCACTGGTTCCTTGGTGCCGCTTGCCTTGGGCTGTTCAGCCACTGGCTCCTTGGTGCCGCTTGCCTTGGGCTGTTCAGCCACTGGCTCCTTGGTGCCGCTTGCCTTGGGCTGTTCAACCACTGGTTCCTTGGTGCCGCTTGCCTTGGGCTGTTCAGCCACTGGCTCCTTGGTGCCGCTTGCCTTGGGCTGCTCAACCACTGGTTCCTTGGTGCCGCTTGCCTTGGGCTGTTCAACCACTGGTTCCTTGGTGCCGCCGCGTGGCTTTAGCCGATCAGTTAATGGCGTTTTGTAGCCGCTCGGCTTGGGCTTAGTCGTTACTGGCTTGGTATCGCCGTCCGAGATGGGCTGATCCGCTGCCGGTTTGGTTTCGCCGTTTGACTTGGGCTCAGCAGTGGGTTCGGTATCTGCCTGTGGCTTCGAATAGCACTGAGCCATTACCGTTTTGCCGGAATTAACGTCTCCCAGTTGAAGCAGTCCGGAGTTCAGGCTCAATCCATACATTCGCTGCTGGCCAGTGCGTTCACCTACCAGCGGAGCGGAAAGACTAAGTAACTTGGAGCTTGTCGAGACGTGGTTGTCTGCTGCGGAGTTCGCATTGCCGTGAGAAGACTTAGCGGCTTCACTGCCTCCCTGGCTTCCAGGATGTGCCAGCGATGACGGCTGAGGAGTCACGCTCGGCGTGGGCATATAGTGGTTTGCAGCGGATGGATTGACATTAATCATAATTACGTTTTCTCAGTTAGTTAAAAACAACAACACGACACTTCACAAGTAAGGCACCCATGAATTCTTAAATAGCCGGTCTCAAACATGACCACTTAAACTTTTCAGCGAGCGTCATAAAACAGCCAAGTTATTACGTGTAGTCAGCACTTACGCTTGGCCTGATGTTTCACTCATAACAGCGATGGACTTGAATAGACTCAGCGCGCGTCTGACATTGAATGGTTCCACCTTCAACCCCGCGCGGAAAACGCCGACTGATCAAAAGCCGACGCGTGCATCGCGCGGGACTGACCTGAATGGGTATTGAAGCCATAGGCCGGTCTTGAATTTCGAATGAAAGCTTTCGGCTCACACGGATCTGTACGAGGGATGGGTCTGGGCTCACACGGAACCGGGCGTGGCTTCGGCTCACACAGATCCGGACGTGGCTGTGGCTCACACGGATCTGGACGTGGCTGCGGCTCACGCGGGTATGGTCGCGGCTTCGGTTCACACGGATCCGGACGTGGTTGTGGCTCACACGGATCTGGACGTGGCTGTGGCTCACACGGATCTGGACGTGGCTGCGGCTCACGCGGATATGGACGCGGCTTCGGTTCACACGGATCCGGACGTGGCTGTGGTTCACGCGGGTCTGGACGCGGCTGCGGTTCACGTGGATCCGGACGTGGCTGTGGTTCACGCGGGTCTGGACGCGGCTGCGGTTCACGTGGATCCGGACGTGGCTGTGGTTCACGCGGATCCGGACGTGGTTGTGGTTCACGCGGGTCTGGACGCGGCTGCGGTTCACGTGGATCCGGACGTGGCTGTGGTTCACGCGGGTCTGGACGCGGCTGCGGTTCACGTGGATCCGGACGTGGTTGTGGTTCACGCGGGTCTGGACGCGGTTTCGGTTCACGTGGATCCGGACGTGGCTGTGGTTCACGCGGATCCGGACGTGGTTGCGGTTCACGTGGATCCGGACGTGGCTTCGGTTCACATGGATCCGGGCGCGGCTTTGGCTCACATGGATCCGGACGTGGCTTTGGCTCACACGGCTCCGGACGTGGCTTCGGCTCACACGGATCCGGACATGGCTTCGGCTCACACGGATCCGGGCGTGGCTTCGGCTCACACGGATCCGGGCGCGGCTTCGGTTCACACGGATCCGGACGTGGTTTCGGTTTTGACTCCTCCGGTTTTGGTTCCGGCTTGGGTTTGGGCTCCTCGGGTTTAGGACGCGGCGCAGGCTTGGGGTCTTTCGGTTCAG
Source organism: Pseudomonas sp. FJ2-5-13 (assembly GCF_029201605.1). Taxonomy (NCBI): domain Bacteria; kingdom Pseudomonadati; phylum Pseudomonadota; class Gammaproteobacteria; order Pseudomonadales; family Pseudomonadaceae; genus Pseudomonas; species Pseudomonas sp. FJ2-5-13. The sequence continues at coordinate 1,942,130 of NZ_CP104045.1, read as the reverse complement.
CGTTTACCGTTGGAGTGTCGCCCTGCGCCAGGACATCGCCTGCTTTTATCTGGCCAAGGCTTTTGATTAATAGGTCTGCCTTACCGTTACCCGTGAGATCCAGGGCCAGACTCCCCTCGTTGCTACCCTGGTTGTAACTTATCACCGCCTGACCGGGTTGACCGGTTAAGCGTTCGACGAATTTAAGCGCACTGAGATCCGCCTGTTTCAGGACGGCGCGAACATCAATCTTGTCTGAGCCACTCTGAAAATCCAGAATGACGTCGGGATTATCCGGGGTGGAGTCACTGGCGTGATCATAAACGAAGGTATCTGCACCGCCCCCCCCAGACAACCGGTCTGCTCCCCCGCCTCCTTTGAGACGATTGGCAACAGCATTACCTATCAGGGCATCATTCCCTTTACCGCCCACTGCGTTCTCCAGTATGACGCCCTTGGCAACGGAGACATTACCCTTCAACGCGCCCACATCCGAAAAGGACTCGGCGTTGAGGTTGATTTTCTGATGCTGTGAATACCCGGAGAAATCCAGAGTGTCGTTGCCTCCCCCATCCCACACACAGAAAATAGAATTGTCATTCGCCGACTTCAAACTAAGCGCTTCACGGTTCGTATTGGAATTAAACCCATAGGTCGTGTCGGTATTGCGTGTTTTAGTATTCGCCCCATAAAGTTTCTGGGCAGCCGCTATGTCATCCATCATCGGCGCAGAGGGGTACAGCAATTTAAAGTCATGCCCGGGCTGATTTTTCTCCGAAAAGTAACTCATGACAGAACGCGCTTGAGTATCCCCGGCATACGTTGCATGACGTCCATAGTTACCGTTACCGTCATAGTTTCCCGGATGCTCCAACCCAAGGGCGTGGCCTAGTTCATGAACTAAAACCATACGAAAGAAATGCCCCGGTGACGGGTTCGCCCCCACATTCTGCGTTCCAATGTTTGCGGAAGTCTGGGTCATAGAGCGATGGGGAAGTGAAGCCACCCCTCCCGAGGAGTCGGGCATGTCATTGATATCAACATGGCCGTCACGATGCGGCGCTTTTTCGGTAAATGTCACGTTAGCGACATCCTGCCAGGACTGCATTGCCTGCCTGGCTTGCTCTGCCTGCTGTGGAGTGAAGCCCTTGGCGACGCGATAGGACAACGTGGTTTTGCCGTCACCGTTATTGTCATGAACCTTGTAACCGCCGCGGGTGAGCTGTTTCCCAGCCTGTTGCGAAGTGAACACCGGCTTTTTGCTGTTTAGCGTAGATACCTCAGCAGGGCCCTCAGGGCTGAAACTGCTCCCGGGATCCAGCGCGTGGGGCACACCAACATTAGTTGTGGATGGTCCTGGCATTCTCATAAACCAAAGTCCTCATAAAAATCAGACTCGAACGATAAAATTTAAAACATTCGAGATACCGATTCCGCCCAACAAGAGCAGCAGTAGTTATCGGCACCGCTTTAAATTCGCACACTCCCTAGCCGCAGGCCAGCGACGAATTAATTCAACTCGACACACTCTAAAATTTAAAAACACTTTGACCCAACAACCGAAAAACTCTGAAACCGCAGTGGCGGAACCACCGCCCGGCAAAAACGATAAGCACCTGTTTTATATGAAAATAAAATTCCACAACCACGCTTATGGTCATTTTTATTGCAAAGCATTATTCACAATCAGACAAGACCCTTACCGTACAAAAACATATAGCCAACTTAAACTTTTTAACGCGCCCTACACAACAGTTTGATTAAAGGGCGAATAGCAGAATAGGAAGTGAAGGAAAAAATCCACAGGTTGCATAGAGGGGTTTTATGTCTGGCCCTCAACGGTAATTCAAGGCACTGCAACAGCCGATCAGGCTGATCTCGCCCAAACGCAATCATGAAAAACATACGGATGCTACGGCCAATGAATAGCTGTGCAGAACGCGCAACGCGATTGCCCCATGGAACCACGAAACAGGAAGGCATCACCGAGATAGCCTGGTGAAAAGCGCACCACATCAATATGAGCGTGTCTGGAAGGTAACGATGCTGCACGTGACAGGCAGGCTTGAACGCGATGCCGCGCACGTCCAAACCTGGAGAGAAGGAAACCTGGGTAACGGCTTTTAAAGCAGGAAGGTGTTCACTGATCGAAGCGTGGGCTCAGCTGAATATCGACCACACCCTGTTGAGGAAGCCTTTGAACGACGAAAAAATTTTCTCGAAAAACCCTCCACCGGGCCGAGGGGCCGGTTCAGGTTCGGGCTCAGGCTCAGGCTCGGGTTCAGTCGGCTCTGAAGTAGGCGCCGGGATGGGGTCCGAAACAGGCACGACAGGGGGGGGCGGCGTCGGCGTCACGGTCGGCGCTTGCCCGTTCCAGATCACGTCCGTCTGTTTGATCTGGCTTTGGCTGACCACCAGGAGGTCCGCCGAGCCATTGCCCGTCGTATCCACCGCCAATGTGAAACGACCGGTTTTCGGGTCCTGGCCGAGCACGGCGTCCCCGGCTTTGCCGCTCAATCGTTCAGAGAAATTCAACGCTTTGAGCCCCGCCTCCTGAAGAACGCCGGCCAGGTCGATCTTGTCGATCCCGCTTTGGAAGTCCTGGATGATGTCAGGTTTTTGCGCGGTTGAATCGCTGGCACGGTGGTAGACAAAGGTGTCTGCCCCAGCGCCACCGAACAACGTGTCAGCCCCCCTGCCACCCGTAAGGCGATTATTGCCCTCGTTTCCCGTCAAGGTATCGTTGCCAGCACCGCCAATGGCGTTTTCCACCATGACGCCCTTGGCAACCGACACATTCCCGCGCAAGCCACCCACATCCGAAAACGCCTCGGCCTTGAGGTTAATGGTTTGGTTCTGGGTGAACCCGGAAAAATCGAGTGTGTCGTTACCCCCGCCATCCCAAACGGTGAAAATCGGTTTGTCACTCCCCCGTTTAAGGCTGTACACCTCCCGACCAGAATTGGAATTGAAACCGTAGGTAGTGTCGGTATTGCGGGTTTTGGTATTGGCGCCGTAAAGCCGCTGTGCTGCGGCGATATCGTCCATCATCGGTGCCGCTGGGCTGAGCCGGGCAAAATTGTGCCCGGGCTGATGGGTCTCTTCCCAATAACTCATGACACTGCGTGCCTTGGTGTCCTGGGCGTATTCGGCATTGCGCCCGTAATTGAAGCCCTGGCCATTGTAGTCACCTGGATGGCTCAACCCCAAGGTATGCCCCAGTTCATGGATCAACAAACCCAGGAAGTGACTGCCCATTGTCGGGTTCTGCCCACCGTAGGTGCCTATGTTGGCTTGGAGTTTCGCATAATGAGCGTACGGCAAGTCCGCATTGCCTGCCGACCCGCCAATCCCATTGATAGTGATGTTGCCATCGGTGTTTGAGCCCTTTTCAACAAATTGGATATTGGCGACATCGGCCCAGTATTGAAGGGCTTGCCTGGCTCGCTCTTTCTGAGCTGCATTGAAGCCCCCGCTGAAGTTGAAACCCACGACAACTTTGCCATCTCTATTACTGTCCTTAAACTTGGTACCCCTGCGCGTGATATGTTTTGCCGCCTGGTCCGTGGTGAAAGATTTTTTATTATTGGCCCAGAGAATAACTTGATTCTCATCGGCGGAGAAATGCGAGTGCGACGTCTCTGGGACATGCGACTGGGTAGACTGCCTAACCGGGATATGCATGGTGCTTTATTACTCTGAACAGTGAAATGACCCGTCCATGTATAGAAGTTATCGATGCTGACTGATCCATTACCAGCCCGATAAAGCTCCCATATTGAAAACGTCTTCACCATCGCTAATTCTTTGCAAGAACCCACTATAAACACGCTCGCAAAAAATCCGCACACGTTTTATTCAGCGCAACCTACCCACCCTTATTGACTGACCGCGACACGCCCTAACACAACAGACATAAAAACCTGCCAAAAAATAACTTAATTGGCCCACTCATCAACTTTCAAATATTCAGTAAACCAAACAAACACATCAGCGAAAAATAAGCTGGGTGCCGGGGTTTTATCGGAGCTCTGACATCACCACGCACTACATGAACGTATTGCCCCACCCTACCGAGATTGGGGTCAGGTGCATACGCTATGCCCGTGGTCCAGGCAGCACAGCAAGCGTTCGACGGTATGCGCCAACGGGCCGGAATTATCCAATACGAACAAACCGGCGCCATGACCGGCAATCAATTGGGCGGTGAACCGCGCATTGCGCGCCAGGCGTTCCTCGATGTCCACCAATGACTCCCGCCCACGAGCAATCAGACGTTGGCGCAGCACGGCTTGATCCACCGTCAGCAGCAATACCAACAAGGTCGGATAACGCTCGCGGGTCTGCGCCAGGTGGGCACGGGAGCCATTGACCAGCACGTCGTCCCCGGCGGCCAACCACTCGTCGATCTCCTTGGGAATGCCGTAAGACAAGCCATTAGCCTGCCAGCTCAAGGCAAATGCGCCCTCGGCCTCCATGGCCGCAAACTGCTCGGGGCTCACCCCTTGCGCCGCTTCGCCCACCGCCTCCGCCGACCGTGTGATCACCCGTCGCACCATACGGCACCCACGCTCGACCAGGCGTGGACGTGCGGCATCCAGCAGACTGTCTTTGCCCGAACCCGATGGCCCGATGAGATAGATCAACCTGCCTGCCATTAAAAACCCTCTTCGTTCGTCTCCAGACCGGTACATCCCCGGCCCCACTGCGCAGCGCCTGGTTTACACCTGGGAGGCCGCGTCGTCGTGGTCGTAAGAAAGTATACCTAGCAATCATTCCCACGCTAGGCCAGCGATGGTCACATTACGCCAGGGCGCTGCGCATTCGGCGCATACACCGGGCTTTAATGGCTTAGCCCTGCCATGATCGACACAGTGCATTTGAAAGCCATGAAAAAGGCGACCCTCAGGTCGCCTTTCCTCATTGCGCGTACTGCTTGCTCAACCCCGGCGGCACGCCTTGCACGTTGGTTTCTTCCCATGGCCCATTGGGGCTGATGGAGCGGCTCCAGCCGTTGCTCCAGCGGTAGTAGGTGCGCTGGCGGTAGAAGGTGTCAGGCTGATCGTCCAGCACGTACACCTGCATCTTGCCGTCCCAGTGGCTGGCGGCGCCCGGCGGTGGGGCGAAGGTCGACGATTTGCTTGGCAGGGGCTTTGGCGGCGGCGTCACAGGGCCCGAAGGTTTGGTGTTCGGCTGGGTCGAGGGGCCCGACGGTGGAATAGTCGGGCCGGTCGGCGCCGCAGGTGGGCGGTGGACCGCACAGGCGCTTAGGCCGAGTACCAGGCTGAGCAGGGTGATGCGTGCATATGCGGTCATGGGCGTGTCCTCAGAATTACTGGTCCGGAGTGTCGATGGTCAATTGCTGCAGCGCAGTGGTGCTGCTGGCCAACGGTTGGCTGCGGCCGATCCATTCGCCAGTGGTCGGTTGGCCGGCCCGGGATATGCGCGCAACCAGTTGGACTTCGGGGAAGTTGGACAGTTTCAACTGCGGCATCATCGCGTCGGCATCGCCCAGTTCGACGGTAACGGGCAATGCGTCGACGGTCACACGCTTGGCCGCCAAGGGCGCCGGCGGGCCGTTAACGGCGCGGGCGAAGATGAACACGCTGTCGCCTGGCAGGGCCTTGGCTTTGACCTCGGCGGATAGGTCCACACGCACTTTCAGCAGCGCCTTGGGCGCCTGTACGACGCTGCCACCGCTCTCCTTGAGCTTCTCTGCCGCACGATCAATCCCGCCTTGCAAGGCGACGCGGGAGTTGTCCTCTGGCGGCAATTGCGCGAGCAGGCGGTTCCAGTAGTCGATGGCTTCCTGATAACGCTGGCCCTCAAAGGCGGCGATACCCAGCAGGCCGAGACTGGTGACTTCCTTGGGGTCGAGCTTCAAGGCTTCGTCGGTCAGCGCCTGAACCTTTGGCGACCATTGTTTGTTGTCGGCAAAGTACTGCGCCTGGGCCCATTGGCCGAGCAGTTCCGGTTGGCGCCCGGCCAATGCAACCGTACGTTCAAAGACTTTGGCGGCATCGGCGGCACGGTCCTGGGCCATATAGGCGCGACCGAGGAAGTACAAACCTTCTGCCGAATCCGGTTGTGCAGCGGCGGCACGTTCCAGACGGCGGGTCATGTCGGCCATGGACACCGGTGGCTGGGAAAACTCTCGGGTCAGTTCGACCTTGTCGCTCGCGCCATAATGCAGGTACAGCGCAACGCCCAGCACAGGCACCAGAAACGCCGCCAAAAACGGCAGTGGTTTGCCCAACCGCGATTCACGGGGTTTTTCCACGCCTTCGGTGTCGGCCAGCAACTCACGGGCCGCTTCGGCGCGGCCCGTGTCAAGTTGCGCGGTATTCAACACACCTTCGTCCTGCTGCGCTTGCAGCTCAGCGACGCGTTCCTGGTACAGCGCCACGTTCAACGCGGTGCGATCCTCTTCGCGCTGGGCACGACGGCCACGCAACACAGGGATCAACAGGAAACTCAGGGCAATCAGTAGCAGCAAACCGGCTGCGAGCCAGAAATCAATCATCAGTCTTGGTGTCCAGCAATTGGTCGAGGCGTTTGCGCTCTTCAGGGGACAGCGCATCGGCGCCATCAATCGGTGCGACGCGGCGACGGCGCACGATCACGGCCATCACCACCACGCCAGCCAGCAACAGCCCGGCCGGGCCGAACCACAGCAGCGCAGTCTTGCCGGTGAGCGCCGGTTTGTAGCGCACGAAGTCACCGTAGCGGTCGACCATGAAATCGATGATCTGCTGGTCGTCCTTGCCCTCCCCCAGCATGCGGAAAATCTCTCGGCGCAAGTCGGTGGCGATCGGGGCGTTGGAGTCGGCGATGTCCTGGTTCTGGCATTTGGGGCAGCGCAGTTCCTTGGTCAGGTCGCGAAAACGCTCGCGCTCGGCGTCGTTGGCAAATTCATAGGTGTCGATGGCGGCGTGGGCCACGCCAGCCAGGCTCAGGGCTAAAACAGCTGCGGTCAACCAACGCTTCATGGCTTGGCCTCATCGACCAGGGCCTGGTACTTGGCGGCCAGTTGCTCGCGCCACACGGTTTCGTCGATCACGCCGACGTACTTGTCGCGGATCACACCTTTGGCGTCGATGAAGAAGGTTTCCGGCGCGCCGTACACGCCGAGGTTCAACCCCAGGTTGCCGTCTTCGTCGCGGATATCCAACTGGTACGGGTTATGAAATTCCGCCAGCCACTTCAAGGCCGCCGCATTGTCGTCCTTGTAGTTGATGCCGTAGATCACCACGCCTTTCTCGGCCAGTTTGTTCAACACAGGGTGTTCGACGCGGCAAGAGATGCACCAGGTGGCCCACACGTTGACCAGCGCCGGCTTGCCCTGCAAGTCGGCCTGGGTGAGGGTCTTGTCACCCTGCACCGTTGGCAGGTTGAAGGCAGGGAACGGCTTGCCGATCATCGCCGAAGGCAGCTCGGCCGGGTCCAAGTACAACCCGCGATACAAAAACACCGCCACCAGCAAAAACAACGCCAGCGGCACAACCATCAACCAACGCTTCATACCGCAGCTCCCGAAAGGCCCAGCGCTTCACGCACTCGGCTCTTGACCTTGACCCGATAGCGCCGGTCCAACGCCGCGAGCAACCCACCGAACCCGGTGAGCAACCCGCCGAACCAGATCCAGCGCACGAAGGGTTTGACATGCACGCGCACGGCCCAGGCGCCGTCGCCCAGGGGTTCACCGAGGGCCACATACAGGTCACGGGTGAAACCGGCGTCGATGCCAGCCTCGGTCATCATCGAACTCTGCACGGTATACAGGCGTTTTTCCGGGTGCAGCACGGCGATTTCCTTGCCATTGCGCACCACGCGCACAGTACCTTTGTCGGAGGTGAAGTTCGGCCCTTCGAAGTGCTTGGCACCTTCGAAGATGAAGTGGTAACCGGCCAGGTCCATGGACTCGCCCGGCGCCAGGCGCAGGTCGCGCTCGGCGCTGTTCTGGCTGGACAGCACCACCCCAAGGGCGCACACCGCGATACCAATGTGGGCGATCTGCATGCCCCAGTAGCTGCGGGTCAGGGTGGGCAGGCCCTTGAGCAAACCCTTGTGGCGCGTCTTGTCGACGATATCCCGCGCCCCCGCCAGCAACACCCAGGCCGCCAGCAGGAACGTGGCGAGTACCGCCCAATTGAAGTCGCCGTAGGCAAACCCGGCGATCACCGCCAGGGCCACGCTGCCGAGCAGCACCGGCATCAGCATGCCTGCCAGCCATTTCACCGGGGTGTCTTTCCAGCGCACCAGCACGCCAACCGCCATCACCACCATCAACAGGCCCATCAGCGGGATGAACAACGCATTGAAGTACGGCGGCCCCACGGACAACTTGGCGCCGCTGAGGGCATCCAACACCAGCGGGTAGAGGGTGCCGAGCAGGATCATCGACGCGGCCACCACCAGCACCAGGTTATTGCCCAGCAACAGCGTTTCCCGCGACCACAGGTTGAAACCGACCTGGCTCTTGACCACCGGCGCGCGCAGGGCAAACAGGGTGAGCGAACCGCCGACGACAAACAGCAGGAAGATCAGGATGAACACGCCGCGCTCGGGGTCCGAGGCAAACGCATGCACCGAGGTCAGCACGCCCGAGCGCACCAGGAAGGTACCGAGCAGGCTGAGGGAAAACGCCGCGATGGCGAGCAGTACCGTCCAGCTCTTGAACACGCCACGTTTTTCGGTAACGGCCAGGGAGTGAATCAGCGCGGTGCCCACCAGCCACGGCATGAAGGAGGCGTTTTCCACCGGGTCCCAGAACCACCAGCCGCCCCAGCCGAGTTCGTAGTAGGCCCACCAAGAGCCCAGGGTGATACCGATACCGAGGAAGGCCCAGGCGACGATGGTCCATGGCCGTGACCAGCGCGCCCAGGCGGCGTCGAGACGCCCGCCGAGCAACGCGGCGATGGCGAACGCGAAGGCCACGGAAAAGCCCACATAGCCCATGTAGAGCATCGGCGGGTGCACGATCAGGCCGATATCCTGCAGCAACGGGTTGAGGTCGTGACCGTCCACCGGGATCTGCGGCAGGATGCGGGTGAACGGGTTGGAGGTCATGATCAAAAACAGCAGGAAACCGATGCTGATCATGCCCATCACCGCCAGCACCCGCGCCAGCATCACTTGCGGCAATTGGCGCGAGAACACCGAGACGGCGAAGGTCCAGCCGCCGAGGATCAAGGCCCACAGCAGCAATGAACCTTCGTGGGCGCCCCACACGGCGCTGAACTTGTAGTACCAGGGCAAGGCGCTGTTGGAGTTGTTGGCGACGTAGGCGACGGAAAAATCGTCGGTCATGAAGGCGTAGGTCAGGCAACCAAAGGCGAACAGCAAAAAGGCGAACTGGCCCCAGGCGGCCGGCTGCGCCAGGCTCATCCACAGGCGATCGCCGCGCCAGGCACCCAGCAAGGGCACCACGGCCTGGACCACCGCAAAGCACAGCGCGAGGATCATCGCCAACTGGCCCAACTCAGGAATAAACAGTGCGGACGTCATGGCTTAGCCCTCCTTGGCTGGGGCGGCGGGCGCGGTTTGGCCGCTGTCTTTCAAGGCTTTGGTGACCTCGGGCGGCATGTATTTTTCATCGTGCTTGGCCAACACTTCGTCAGCCACTACCACGCCGTCGGCGTTGAGCTTGCCCAGAGCGACAATGCCCTGGCCTTCGCGGAACAGGTCCGGGAGGATGCCGCGATAAGTGATGGTCACGGCCTTGTTGAAGTCGGTGACCACGAAGGTGACGTCCAACGAATCGCCGGAACGCTTCAACGAGCCCTGCTCCACCATGCCGCCGGCGCGGATGCGCGTATCGACCGGCGCTTCGCCATTGGCGATCTGGGTGGGCGTGTAGAACAGGTTGATGTTCTGCTGCAGGGCGCTCAGGGCCAGGGTCACGGCAATGCCGACGCCGGCCAGGATGGCAAGGATGATCAACAGACGCTTTCTACGCAGCGGATTCACTTTTCAGTCTCCCGGCGCAGACGTCGCGCCTCTTGTTGCAGGTAACGCTTGCGGGCCAGGATCGGCGCGGCGACGTTGAGGGCCAGTACCGCCAGGCAGATGCCATAGGCCGTCCAGACATACAGGCCGTGGTGGCCCATGGCGAGAAAATCACTGAAAGAAGCAAAACTCATCCGCGTGCTCCCAGGCAGTTTTGCACTTCGGCTTTGACCCAACTGGTACGGGCTTCACGCTTGAGCACTTCAAGGCGCATGCGCAGCAGCAATACGGCACCGAAGAAACAGTAGAAACCCAGCACCATCAGCAGCAACGGCGCCCACATTTCCACGGGCATCGCCGGTTTTTCGGTGAGGGTGAAGGTGGCGCCCTGGTGCAGGGTGTTCCACCACTCCACCGAGTACTTGATGATCGGGATGTTGATCACGCCGACAATCGCCAGCACCGCGCAGGCCTTGGCGGCGCTGTCGCGGTTGCTGATGGCGTTGCCCAAGGCGATCAGGCCGAAATACAGGAACAGCAGGATCAGCATCGAGGTCAGGCGCGCATCCCACACCCACCACGAACCCCAGGTCGGTTTGCCCCAGATTGCACCGGTCACCAGCGCCACGGCGGTCATCCACGCACCGATGGGCGCGGCGCATTGCAGGGCCACATCGGCCAGCTTCATCTTCCAGACCAGGCCGACGATGCCGCACACCGCCAGCATCACATAGCAGGACTGGGCCAGCATCGCGGCAGGCACGTGGATATAGATGATGCGAAAGCTGTTGCCTTGCTGATAGTCCGGCGGCGCAAAGGCCAGGCCCCAGACCAGGCCGATGCCGATCAGCAGGATGGCGGCGATACTCAACCACGGCAGCAGCTTGCCACTGATGCCATAAAACCATTTGGGCGAGCCGAGCTTGTGAAACCAGGTCCAGTTCATTGCTGTTTCCATCACGGTGCTTTTCGTCGTGGCGAAAAGCTCAGGGTCTTTACTGACTCCGCGTCGTTAACGCCGGGTCAGACCTCATTATTCACCGACGCTGATTTTCAGGCCGGCGGCTATAGCAAAAGGTGTCAGGGTTACCGCCAGGGCGGTCAGGCTGCCAAGCCACAAGAGGTAACCGGTCGCCGGCATGCCCATGAGCGCGGCTTGCAACGCGCCACTGCCCAGGATCAACACCGGGATATACAAAGGCAGAATCAACAGGGCCAGCAACAGCCCGCCACGCTTCAAGCCGACCGTCAACGCTGCGCCCACCGCCCCCAACAGGCTGAGCACCGGCGTGCCGAGTAACAAGGACAGGAGTAGCACCGGCAGGCATTCAACGGGCAACCCGAGCATCATGGCAAGCAGTGGCGAGAGCAAGACTAGCGCCAAGCCGGAAAAAGCCCAGTGTGCCAGCACCTTGGCCAGTACCAGAAGTGGTAAAGGGTGCGACGAAAGGACCCACTGTTCCAGGGAACCGTCTTCGAAATCACTGCGAAACAGCCCGTCCAGCGAGAGCAGGACCGATAAAAGCGCGGCGACCCATACCAGTCCTGGGGACAAGGTTTGCAACAGTTTAGTCTCCGGGCCGACCGCCAGCGGAAACAGCGCGATCACGATGGCAAAGAACACCAGCGGGTTGGCCAGTTCGGCGGGGCGACGGCACAACAGCCGTGCCTCGCGGGCCACCAACAAGGCGAACACACTCATAGCGACCACCGCCCCAGGTCCAGCTCACGGTAGCCGACAGGCATGCGCGCCAAGGTGTGGTGGGTGGTGAGCACCACCAGGCCGCCTTGTTCGCAGTGCTGGGCCAGGTGCGCTTCGAGTTGAGCCACGCCTTGTTTGTCGAGGGCCGTGAAAGGTTCGTCGAGAATCCACAGCGGCGGGCCGGGCAAGTACAAGCGGGCCAGGGCCACACGGCGCTGCTGGCCGGCGGACAGGGTATGGCAGGGAACGTCTTCAAAGCCCTTGAGGCCTACCGCGGCCAGGGCCTGCCAGATGGCGTCACGGGAAGCAGGATGATGCAGGGCGCTGAGCCAACTGAGGTTTTCTTCAGCGGTGAGTACGTCCTTGATGCCGGCGGCGTGGCCGATCCAGATCAGGTTGCGCGCCAGTTCGCTACGTTGTTCGTTCAACGGCTTGCCGTTGAGACGCACCACGCCGGCCGTGGGCTGCATCAGCCCGGCCAGCAGGCGCAGCAGGCTGGTCTTGCCGCTGCCATTGGGGCCACTGACTTGCACCATGTCGCCACCCGAAAGCCGCAGGTCGAGTTGCTCGAACAGCAGGCGCAGGTCGCGTTCACAGGCAAGCGCTACGGCTTCAAGAAGAGGGCTGGTCAAAAGATCGCGGGCCTTTACGGTTCAAGTCGGCGGTGCAGCGGCCGTTATAGAGAGATGCACAATAACGGCTTTGGCGACCGATTTTAGAGAGCTGGATCAAATAGTTGTGAGGTTTTTACCGCTCTCTTTGCAGACGGGCGGCATTATACATGCGATGCCCTACTCTAAAGAGGGCAATTTCCCCAGAGACCACGCGCACGATGACCGGTGAGATCAACCTTCCTCCACTGCCGCCCACCTCAGCCCCCGGACCCGCGCCGCTGCCGGCTGCCGGCGAGCTGCTCAAGCTGCTGGAACCGCAGGCCGGGTTGATCGGCCCGGGGAAAACCGTGAACGCCGAGGTCATCGCGCTTAAACAAGGCGGCGAGGCCTTTCAACTGCTGCTCAAGTTGACCCTCGAAGGCGGTCGCCAGACCCTGGTGCAGGCCAGCAGTGCCCAGCCCTTGCCCCTGGGCAGCAATGTGGCGGTGAGCCAGACGCCTGCGGGCAATCTGGCCATCACCTTGCAGCAAGCCATGAGCGCCAACGTGGCCGCCCTCACACGCCTCGACACCACGCAAATGCCGGTGGGCACGCTGCTGCAAGCCAAGGTGCTGACCACGCAGATGCTGCCCCAGGGCACGGCGCAACCGGCAATCTATCGCTCGCTGGTGAGCGTGCTCAATAACGCCCTGGCCGGTGCCACCCTGGCGTTGGAAAGCCCTCAGCCGCTGAGGGTGGGCAGCTTGCTCAGTGCCGTGGTGCAGAACGCGCAAACCCTGAACTTCGTACCGCTGAGCGGCTTGAAAGACCAACTGGCCGTGGCGCAACAACTCGCCACTCAGCAAAGTCGCCAAGGCTCGCTGGACGCGGTGTTTACCGCCTTGCAAAACCTGCCCCGTGGCGACAGCACATCGGCCGAGCTGCGGGCCGCCGCCGAGCGATTATTGGCGGCCTTGCCCGATCTGGCACAGGTCAGCAACCCCAAGGTGCTGGCCCAGGTGGTGCAGAACAGCGGCGCCTTTCTGGAAGCCAAATTGCTTGCCGGCCAGAACCCGCAAATCCCACCGTTGGACATGAAAGGCGCGCTGTTGCGCCTGGTCGCAGACCTGCTGCCTGCCCTGCCCGCCAGCACCAACCTGAATGCGATCCTCGCCGCCAATACCCTGGCCCAGGTGTTGCCACACTTTGTGCGCAGCCCGTTGAACACCCTCGGCCAGGTCGGCGCCCGGCAGATACCCGCCGGCTTCCCGCTGCCCGAGCGGCTGATGGCAAAACTGGAAGGTGAAGGCGACCTGGAAAACCTGCTGCGCCTGGCTGCCGGGGCGATCTCGCGCTTGCAGAGCCATCAACTGTCGAGCCTGGAACAGACCGGCACCACCGCCGACGGCCGCCTGCAAACGACCTGGCAGTTGGAAATCCCCCTGCGCACTCTGCAAGACATCGTGCCGTTGCAGGTCAAGTTTCAACGCGAGGAGCCCGCGCCAGACAAGGACCAAACCGAGCGCAAAGATAAAAAAGACCCTAAGCAAATGCTCTGGCGCGTCGAACTGGCCTTCGACATGGAGCCGCTGGGCCCCTTGCAGGTTCAGGCGCAGTTGTCCCAGGGCAAACTGTCCAGCCAACTGTGGGCCAGCCGCCCGTTCACCGCCAGCCTGATCGAAAGCCACTTGGGCAGCCTGCGCGAGCGCCTGGTGTCATCCGGGCTCAACGTCGGCGACCTGGATTGCCACCTGGGCACCCCGCCACGCGGGCCAAAAACCGGACTGGAGCAACGCTGGGTGGATGAAACCGCATGAAAAACGCCGCCCCACCCCGCCAAGCCATCGCCCTCAAGTACGACGGCCAACAGGCCCCCACCCTGACGGCCAAAGGCGACGACGCCCTGGCCGAAGCCATCCTCAAATTGGCACGGGAAAACGAAGTCCCCATCTATGAAAACCCCGAGCTGGTGAAACTGCTGGCGCGCATGGAACTGGGCGACAGCATTCCGCAAGAGCTGTACCGCACCATTGCCGAAATCATTGCATTTGCCTGGACATTGAAGGGCAAGTTCCCGGTGGGCTACGACCCGGATGCGGGACCGGTGGAGCGGGACGTCACTGAACAGGGTGACGATTACTGATTGCTCATGAGCTCCATACACATCCAACTGTGGGAGCTGGCTTGCCTGCGATGGTGGCCTGCCAGCCGAAGCCTATCTACCTGACACCCCGCGATCCAACTGTGGGAGCGGGCTTGCTCGCGAAGGCGGCCTGGCAGGCGACGCAGTTGGATTGGGTACATATCCATTGCTGCGGTAACGGCCACTTAGGGTTCCGCCTGACGGCGGGTCACTTTGGAAAAGAGCCCCAAAGTAACCAAAGGGCTCTTGCCCCACCACTCGGCACCTCGCTTAGGCTCGGTGTGCCCGAACACAGGCTTGAATCCGTGGGCCGCCGCCACGCGCCATCCATGGCGCGGGGCGGCTAACCCGGCGTCCTGCCGGGTTACCCACGAATTCAAGCCTGCGTTCGGCCAGCGTGGTTTAACGGGGCGCCTGAGATCAAAAGCAGATCAAGATCAAGAGCGACTCGCTTCGCATCGTAGTTACCGTTGATCGCTATGTCGTTGTATCAGGAACAACTGAACCGCCGCTATCGCAGCATAGGTATCTACACAACTGTGCAGTTCGCCGCAGCCACCGGTAACCACGATGCGAAGCGAGCCGCTCTTGATCTTGATCTTAGGCGCCCCGTTAAACCACGCTGGCCGGAATTCGACAGGGATTTGGGGGGTAAACCGGCAGGGATGCCGGTTTAGCCGCCCCGCGCCATGGATGGCGCGTGGCGGCGGCCCCCCAAATCACTGGCGGATTGCGGGCACACCGAGCCTAAGCGAGGTGCCGAGTGGTGGGGCAAGAGCCCTTTTGGTTACTTTTGGGGCTCTTTTCCAAAAGTGACCCGCTGTCAGAGCGGAACCCTAAGTGGCCGTTACCGCAGCAATGGATATGTACCCAATCCAACTGCGTCGCCTGCCAGGCCGCCTTCGCGAGCAAGCCCGCTCCCACAGTTGGATCGTTGGGGTGTCAGGTAGATATTGGTCGGCTGTGAGGGCGTCATCGCAGGCAAGCCAGCTCCCACATTTTTTAGCGCGCGGTCAGCTCAGGACTTCGCTCAAGGGAATGAAATTGACCCGGTCGCCAATGGCCAACGTGGACCCTTCCATCACCTCCACAAAACCCTCAGCCCATGCCGCACTGCGCAGCACCCCGGAGCTTTGGTTGCGGTAGATGATCGCCTTGCCCTGTTCGATCCGCCCACGCAGGTACTCGCGACGGTTGCCAGGCTTGGGCCAGACAAACCCTGCCGGCACTTCGAAGCGCAGCGGCTGCACCTCCAGCACACCTTGACGGCGCAGCAGATAAGGGCGCGCCAACAGCGCAAAGGTCACCAGGGTCGAGGCCGGGTTGCCCGGCAAACCGATCACCGGCACACCACGAAAATGCCCGAAGGTCAGCGGCTTGCCCGGCTTGATCGCCAGCTTCCACAACGCCAGCTCTCCCTCTTCGCGCAAGGCAATGCCGAGGAAGTCCGCCTCGCCCACCGACACACCGCCGGTCGAGAGGATCAGGTCAACGCTGCCCAGCCCCGCCAGGCGCGTGCGCGTCTGTTCCAGATCATCCGGCAAAATCCCGGCATCGATCACTTCACAGCCCATGCGCACCAGCCAACTGCACAGCACGCGGCGGTTGCTGTTGTAGATCTGCCCCAGGCCGAGCGGCAGCCCTGGCTCGATCAGTTCATCGCCGGTCGACAACACGGCCACGCGCACGCGCCGCACCACCTCAAGTCGATCACGCCCAAGGGACGCGGCCAAACCCAGCTCGATGGGCCCCAGGCGGGTGCCGGCACTGAGTACGGTCTCGCCGACGGTGGTTTCCTGGCCCTGGGGACGGATGTTGTCGCCCCTCTGCAACGGCTCGGTGAAACTCACGCGCTGGTCGGCATGCACCACGGCGTTTTCCTGCATCTGCACGCAGTCCGCACCCTGGGGCACCGGCGCGCCGGTAAAGATGCGTGCGCAGGTGCCAGCGGCCAACGGCTCAGGTGCAGTGCCGGCGAAAATACGCTGGCTCACCACCAAGGGTTCGCCCGTCCAGTCCGCCAGGCGCACGGCATAGCCGTCCATGGCACTGTTGGGCCACGGCGGCAGGTCGAGTGTGGAGATCAGGTCCTGGGCCAATACCCGGCCATCACACTCAGCCAGGGGCAGCACTTGCTGCTCGCGGATCGGCGCGGCGGCAGCCATGTCGAGTAAACGCTGCAAAGCTGCTTCCACCGGCATCAGGGCGCCGGTCTTGCCGGGCTTATCCACGGGATTCACAAGGTTCGGCCTGCTTCAGATGCGGGACGAAATTGCACGGGCGGTGACGGTTATCCAACTGCTCGGCGAGGATGCCGTCCCAACCGGTGCGCACGGCATTGGTGGAGCCTGGCAGGCAGCACACCAGGGTGCCATTGGCCAACCCCGCCAAGGCGCGCGATTGCACGGTGGAGGTGCCGATATCGGCCACGGATATCTGGCGGAACAGCTCGCCAAAACCATCGACCTGCTTGTCGAGCAGGCAGCTCACTGCTTCAGGCGTGCTGTCGCGGCCGGTGAAGCCGGTGCCGCCGGTAATCAGCACCACTTGAACCACGTCTTCGGCGATCCAGTGGGCCACCTGGGCGCGGATCTTGTAGAGGTCGTCCTTGAGCAGCACGCGCTCGGCCAGGTGGTGGCCGGCGGCGGTGAGGCGGTCGACAAAGACCTGGCCGGAGGTGTCAGTCTCCAGGGTGCGGGTGTCGCTGACGGTCAATACAGCAATATTGAGGGGTACGAAGGGCGCATCGGCCTTGGCTTTCATGGCACGGTCCGGTTGTCGAAGGAACAGCCCGATGTTATATCACAGGCCCCTGTTTACCTGCCGCAGCGCAACCACCATGAGCTTTGAATTTTCCTCCCTGCCGTGTTCGATCCTGTTGCTGGCCGGAGGTCGCGGCCACCGCATGGGCGGCCAGGACAAAGGCCTGCTGGAATGGCAAGGCCAGCCCTTGATCGCCCACCTGCACCAGCTGGCGCGGCCGCTCACCGATGACCTGATCATCTCGTGCAACCGCAACCATGAACGCTACGCACCCTATGCCGACCAACAGGTGAGCGATGACAGCCCGGACTTCCCCGGCCCGCTGGCCGGTATCCGCGCAGGACTCTTCGCCGCACGCCATGCGCATCTGCTGATCTTGCCTTGCGATGTGCCGCAGATCGATGCGCGGTTGCTGGCCGACCTGCGTGCGACCTCACGACGCAACCCGCAGCTACCGGTGATGGTGCGCCAGGGGGAATACTGGGAACCCTTGCTGTGCATCATCCCCACTGGCCTGAAAAACCAGGTGGAACAGGCGTGGCAAGCGGGTGAACGCAGCCCGCGCAAGCTCTGGCTGCAACTGGGCGCGGTGGCCCTGCAATGCCCGGCCAATGACCCGCGCCTGGCCAATCTTAATACGCCCGAGCTGTTGCACCCCGGGGCTGGCATGTCAGAATGAAGCCTGCACAAGGAACTTTGCCGGCGTCCCGTACGTCACAAGGTCAGCAATTTAAAAGTATTCTCTCGGAGACAAACTCATGACTCAACGGACCATCGCCGCTCTCATGCTTGCACTGGGCCTCGCTACCCTCGCCGGTTGCGCTTCGCCAACAGTGATCACCCTGAATGACGGTCGCGAAATCCAGGCCGTCGACACCCCGAAGTACGATGAAGATTCGGGCTTCTACGAATTCGAACAACTGGACGGCAAGCACACCCGTATCAACAAAGATCAGGTTCGCACCGTTAAAGACCTGTAAGCCTTAGCGCTTGCACACAAGGCCCGCCTCGCGCGGGCCTTGTTGTTCCTGGGGTTTACCAGTCCAGGGTGATCTGGCTGCGGAAGCTGCGCTCCTGGCCGCTCACCGGGTCGATAAAGCGCACGCCCTGGGCCAACAGCTTGAGTGGCTTGGCGTAATCGTCCTCGGCATCCTTGATCACTTCGGGGTAGAACGGGTCATTGCAGATGCTTGCCCCCAGCGCCGTCATATGCACGCGCAGCTGGTGCTTCTTGCCGGTCACCGGGAACAGGCCGTAGCGCCATAGATCACCATTTTTCTCGCGCACCTCTACCGCCGTCTCGGTGTTGCTGGCGCCCGGCCCTTCCTGCATGCGAAAGAAAGGTTCGCCATCCACCAGGCGGCTTTTGTGCACCAACGGGAAAGTAAGGTGCGGCAAGGCCGGGGCGATGGCTTCGTAGAATTTGTCGATACGCCGCGTGGGAAACAGTTGCTGGTAGGCCGAACGACTGTTCGGGTTGGCGGAGAACAGCACCAACCCCGCCGTATGCCGGTCGATACGGTGCAGAGGCACCAGGGCCGGATTGTCCAGGCGCCGGATCAAGCGTCGCAACAAAGTGTGCTCGACATACTCGCCAGCGGGTGTCACTGGCAGGAAATGCGGTTTGTCCGCTACCACCAGGTGCTCATCGGCGTACAGGATGTTTTCCTGCACCGGGATCACTTTTTCGTTGAGCACTTCGCGAAAGTAATAGATGCACAGGCCTTCCTTGTAGCCCAGGCCCAGGCTGATCGGGCTGCCGTTGACATCCAGCACCCGGCCTCGGGCAATGCGGTCCTGCCACTGTTCACGGCCAATGGCCGGGAAATGTGCGCACAGGCAGTCGAGCACCGTCACCCAGGAGCCCGGCGGCAAGTACAGGGTGCTGGCTTGGTGCTGGGAGGGGGAAAAACCGGAAGTGGACATGCCGACACTCGAAGCCTGGAAAACAGGCGGGCATTATCGCCCATGACGCGCGATTGCCTAGGGCCTATCTCAGGCCTTGGCCAGTTGAGCCCGCAGCACCGGCGAGGCGCTCGCCGCCTCGGTGAATTCCTTGAGCCAGCGCAGCACGTCTACCGCTTCCCAACGGCCCGGGTCATACAGCGCGTAGAGCAAGCCCTGATAACCCACCACATCCAGCTGCTTGTGATAACCGGCGCGCTGGAACAGCGCCTCGATTTCCGCAAAGCAGGTGTTGAAATGCACTTTGTTAAACGGTGTCTTGCCTTCCGTGACCAGGCCATCGAGGCGCAGCTCGTTCACCGCGTCGCGCACCACATCGGCGGACATGCGATTGACGCTGCTTTTAAGTTGTTCAACATTCACCACGGGCGTTCCCTCTATTCAATCGCTGTACGAATATACAGTAACTGAATATTTGAAAAGCCGCCATCGCATAAATCTCAGCGCAGGAAGGCAACCACCTGATCGGTGTCGAACGGCCAGTCCAGTTCCGCCCCGGTGTCCATGCGGCGAAGCACCGGAATTCGCAGGCCGTAGACGTCTGTCAGGTCCTGGGGATCGGTGATATCCACCAACTCCACCAACAGCCCGTGTTCGACGAGCGGCATGATTTCGGCTTCGGCGATCTCACACAGATGGCAACCCAGGGTGCCGAACAGCTGGCATTCAGGAAGCATGATGAAGGACTCAGGTCACAAAACGAACCTCCATTCTAAGCCCAACAATCCCCTTGTAGGAGCGAGCTTGCTCGCGAAAAACTCCGGTGCGCCGCGTTCCTTCAGGAACCCCGCGTCAGCGTTGACGTTTTTCGCGAGCAAGCTCGCTCCTACGGTGTAAAAAGCCTGATCCAGATCACCATGGCCTATAACTGATTCAGCGATTCTCGCGGCTTTTTTGCCGCTCACCCTGCAACGGAGATGCCTGTGTTCGCCAACCTGCTGATTATCCTGGCTTCATCCCTGGTGGTGATTGCGTTGTTTCGCCGGCTGCAACTGCCGCCTGTGCTGGGCTACCTGTGCGTTGGCCTGGCAGTGGGGCCCACCGCGCTGGACTGGGTCAATGACAACGAAGACCTGCCGGACCTGGCTGAGATGGGCGTGGTGTTCCTGCTGTTTTCCCTGGGGCTGGAGTTTTCCCTGTCGAAAATGTTGGCGCTGCGCAGCGTGGTATTTGGCCTGGGCAGCCTGCAAGTGCTGGGGTGTGGGGCATTGCTGGGCGTATTACTGATGGGCTTTGGCCTCGCACCCGGCATCGCGTTGCTGCTGGGCGCAGGGCTGGCGTTATCGTCCACGGCCATTGTCAGCAAGGAGTTGACCAGCCTCGGTGAGATCTTCAGCAGTCATGGCCAGAACGCGATAGGCGTGTTGCTGTTTCAGGACGTCGTGGCGGTGTTGCTGCTGACGTTGGTGCCGGTGTTTGCCGGCAGCAGTGACCAAGCCTGGTACTGGGCGCTGCCGCTGACCCTGGGCAAGACCGTGGTGCTGTTCGTGGGCCTGTTGCTCGCCAGCCGCTGGTTGCTGCCGCGCTTGTTCCGTGAAGTCGCCGCGTCCCATTCGGCGGAGCTGTTTGTGCTGCTGGCGCTGGTGATTGTCTTGCTCACCGCGTGGCTCACCCACCTGCTGGGCCTCTCCCCTGCCCTCGGTGCGTTCCTGGCCGGCATGCTGCTGGGCGAGAGTCATTACCGGCACCAGATCGAAGCGGATATCCGCCCGTTTCGCGACATCCTGCTGGGGCTGTTTTTTGTCAGCATCGGCATGCTCATCGATCTGCAGTTGTTCGTCAGCCACAGCCTGTTGATCCTCGGCCTGACGCTCACGCTGATGCTGGTCAAAGGCAGCGTCGTCGCGGCGCTGGTCAAGTGGCGTAACAGTGACACCGAAACAGCCTGGCGCAGCGGTCTGGCGCTGGCCCAGGGCGGCGAGTTCTGTTTTGCGCTGATGGCGCAGATGCAGCAGAGCCGGTTGATTCCCGATGAGTTCAACGGCCTGCTACTGGCCGCCACCTTCTGCTCGATGCTGCTGACACCGCTGCTGTTGCGTGCGGCACCGGCCGTTGCCCTGCGCCTGCACCGCAAGCCCAACCAGCAAGTGCAACTGGAGCAGATCACCGCGCTCAATGCCCAACTGCACGGGCACGTAGTGATTTGCGGCTATGGCCGCGTAGGCCAGTCCATTGGGCGCTTTATGCGCCGCGAACAACAGGCGTTTATCGCCCTGGATGATGACCCCGAACGGGTGCAGGAAGCCGCCACCGAGGACAGCAGCGTGCATTACGGCGACTGCCGCCGTGGCGCCTTGCTCAGTGCCGTCGGCCTGGAGCGAGCGCGGTTGGTGGTGATCGCGGTGGACAACAGCGATGTCGCCCTGGTGGTGCTCAAGGAGGCGCGGCAGATCAACCCCGACGTGCCGATCCTGGTGCGCACCCGCGATGACAGCCAGTTGGCTGAACTCAAGGCCGCGGGCGCCAGCGAAGTGGTGCCCGAGTTGCTGGAGTCGAGCCTGATGCTCGCCGCCCACGCCCTGATCCTGCTGGGCCTGCCGGACCAACAGGTGCAGGCGCGGGTGGATGAGGTACGGCACAACCGCTACCGCCTGCTACACGGTTTTTACCCGCCGCCACATACAGATGAAGACGCGCCGATCAATCCTGACTGACCGCGCCGATCTTGTGGATCGACAGGTCCGCGCCGTAATACTCCTGCTCCTGGGTCAAGCGCAGCCCTTGCACGCGCTTGATCACGCCGTACACCAGCAAGCCGCCGCCAAACGCTACCACCACGCCCAGCCCGGTGCCGATCAACTGGCTGATCAGGCTCACACCGCCCAGCCCACCCAGGGCGGTCTGGCCGAAGATGCCGCAGGCAATGCCGCCCCACACACCACACAAGCCATGCAACGGCCACACACCCAGCACGTCATCGATCTTCCAGCGCGACTGGGCCGCGATAAAGCACCACACGAACAAACCGCCAGCGACCACACCCGTGACCAGCGCGCCCACCGGGTGCATCAGGTCGGAACCGGCGCAGATCGCCACCAGCCCGGCCAAGGGACCGTTGTGCAGGAAACCCGGATCGTTACGACCAATCACCAAAGCAGCCACGGTGCCACCGACCATGGCCATCAACGAATTGACGGCCACCAGGCCACTGACGCCATCGAGGGTTTGCGCGCTCATCACGTTGAAGCCGAACCAGCCCACGATCAGAATCCACGAGCCCAGCGCCAGGAAAGGAATGCTCGACGGCGCAAACGCCACCAGGCGTCCTTCACGGTAACGCCCATTGCGCGGGCCCAGCAGCAACACCGCCGCCAGCGCCAGCCAGCCGCCCATGGCGTGCACCACCACGGAACCGGCAAAGTCGTGAAAGCTGGCGCCAAAGGTTGCGAGCAGCCAGGCTTGCAAGCCAAAGTTGCCGTTCCACACCAGGCCTTCGAAGAACGGGTAAATAAACGCCACGATCAGCGCGGTGGCACACAGCTGCGGCGCAAACTTCGCACGCTCGGCAATCCCGCCGGAAATGATCGCCGGAATCGCCGCGGCAAACGTCAGCAGGAAGAAAAATTTCACCAGGCCGTAACCATGATCGGCGCTGATCACGGCGGCCGGTTGCAGGAAGCTCACACCGTAGGAGATCCAATAGCCTATAAAGAAATAGGCCAGCGTTGAAATCGCAAAATCACTGAGGATTTTCGACAAGGCGTTGACCTGGTTCTTCTGGCGTACCGTGCCGACTTCAAGGAAGGCAAAGCCGGCGTGCATGGCCAGCACCATGACCGCGCCAATCAGGATGAACAGGGTGTTGGAACTGTGGACAAGGGTGTCCACTGCGCTTTGCAAGTTTTCCATGGAGGTTGGCAGGCCTGCATCAAGGCAAAAAGCACCAAAGCGGTTCAAGCCAGGGTTTCGCGCACTAAATTGGCACCGCCGGCTTCACCCTTCTTCAGAGGGCGTGAACCGCTTTAGCGCAGCGATCAACACAACAGGCCGTTGCCGACAGGGTTTTTCCGCGAAGTTGAGTGATTTAGGGTAAGGTTTTTCAAGGTTTTCACCTCGACCGCCCGGATTCAGCGCAGGCCCCAGGGCCTGCGCACCAAGGCAAAGCAAAAGCTGTACCACACAATTGCACTGAACCTTCAGCCAACGCCGCGACTCGAAACCACACGTACAGATCAGCTACCCACGGAGACAACCATGGCCGGTAAAACAGCAAAGACTGCTCAAGAGATACTGATGGAGGATTTTCAAACCCTGGTCAGCGATACCGAAAAGTTGCTGGACGACACCGCCGTGCTGGCCGGTGACCAGGCTGACGAGCTGCGCACCAAGATCCACGAGAGCCTGCTCAAGGCCCGCGAGACCCTGCAATTGACTGAAGACTCGTTGCGCGAGCGCGGCCAGGCGGCGATCACTGCCACCGAAGACTACGTGCAAGCCAACCCATGGCAGTCGGTCGGCATTGCTGCCGGCGTAGGCTTTTTGATCGGTCTGCTGGCTACAAGGCGCTAACCATGTCTATCGGCGAATCCGGCTCATCTTCGAGCGCACATTCCTCAGCAAGCGGTTCGACCTCCCGACGCCTGGGCGCAGCTGTGCTGGGCTTGCTGCACAGTCACGTCGAGTTGTTCGGCATTGAATTACAAGAGCAAAAGGCCCGCACCGTCAGCCTATTGCTGTTTGCCGGCCTGGCGTTGGTGTTTGCCCTGCTGTTGCTGGTGGGGTTGTCGACGCTGGTGATGATCCTGGTGTGGGATACGGGCTATCGCCTGACCGGCATCATCTGCCTGTGCGTGTTCTATAGCCTGGCCGCTGCGTTCTGCGGTGTGCGTTTGAAGGCGGCGGTGTTCGATGAATCCACGCCCTTCCACGCCACGCTCGAAGAATTGGCCAATGACCGGGAGCGCCTGCTGCCATGAGCATGACTGAGATCCCGCAAAACACATCACGCCGGGAAATGCGCAAAGCCTTGATCCGCCTGCGCATGGAAATGCACCGCCAGGAAATCCGGCATGAGTCACAACAACTCATGGCGCCCCTGCACAAAATGCGCAACATGCGTCACAACTGGCAGGACAGCCTGGGCATCAAGCACGCGCCGTTGTGGGGCGTGGCGGCGGTCACGCTGATGGGCTTCTTTACCGGCAAAGGCGCCAAGGGCGGCAGCATCAGCAGCATCACGCGCCTGGTGCGGCTGGGTGCCGGGTTGATCCCGCTGATCAAGTTGGCCATGCAAAGCTCTTCGCGCAAAAGCTGATACGCGTGAGCCGATGACCGCAATGACCAGACACGTGCTGGTCATTGCGGTTTTTTGCGCTGGCTGTTAATTGATATCGACTCGGCTTACCGCTGGATTCGCTTGCACCACAAAAGCGGAAGCGGGAAGCTGGAACTGTCATTCATCTTACGGAGAACCTGCGCCTTGGATTGGCCCACCCTGCTGACCCGCGAACGTCTTGGAAAACCCCTGCACAGCCCCGAAGAACTGGGCCGTAGCCCCTTCCACAAAGATCACGACCGCATTATTTTCTCCGGCGCGTTCCGGCGCCTGGGGCGCAAGACCCAAGTGCACCCGGTTTCGAGCAACGACCATATCCACACACGCTTGACCCACTCCCTGGAAGTCAGCTGCGTGGGGCGTTCACTCGGCATGCGCGTGGGCGAAACCTTGCGCAGCGCCCTGCCCGACTGGTGCGACCCGAGCGACCTGGGCATGGTGGTGCAATCGGCCTGCCTGGCCCATGACATCGGCAACCCGCCGTTCGGGCACTCGGGCGAAGACGCCATTCGCCACTGGTTCCAACAGGCCGCCGGGCGCGGCTGGCTGGATGACATGAGCAGCGCCGAACGCAATGACTTCCTGAACTTCGAAGGCAATGCGCAGGGCTTTCGGGTACTCACCCAACTTGAATACCATCAGTTCGACGGCGGCACGCGGCTGACCTACGCCACCTTGGGCACTTACCTCAAATACCCCTGGACCGCCCGCCACGCCGACTCGCTGGGCTACAAGAAACACAAGTTCGGCTGTTACCAGAGCGAACTGCCGATTCTTGAGCAGATCGCCCACAAGCTTGGCCTGCCCCAGTTGGAGGAGCAACGCTGGGCACGTCACCCGCTCGTCTACCTGATGGAGGCCGCCGACGATATCTGCTATGCGCTGATCGACCTGGAAGACGGCCTGGAAATGGAGCTTCTGCAGTACGCCGAAGTCGAGTCGCTGCTGCTGAACCTGGTCGGCGATGACCTGCCGCAAACCTATCGCCAACTGGGCCCAATGGACTCACGTCGCCGCAAGCTGGCGATCCTGCGCGGCAAAGCCATCGAGCACCTGACCAATGCGGCGGCGCAGGCGTTTGTCGAACAGCAGGACGCCCTGTTGGCCGGCACGCTGCCCGGTGACTTGGTGGAACACATGCACGGCCCGGCAAAGCGCTGCGTGCTGGATGCCAAGGACATGGCACGCAAGAAGATCTTCCAGGACAAGCGCAAGACGTTGCATGAGATCGGGGCCTATACCACCCTGGAAATCCTGCTGAATGCCTTTTGCGGCGCGGCCCTGGAACAACATGGCGGGCGCACGCCGTCGTTCAAGAACCGGCGCATTCTCGATTTGCTGGGCAATAGCGCGCCGGACCCCGCCTGGCCGCTGCACGCCTCTTTCCTGCGCATGATCGACTTCATCGCCGGCATGACCGACAGCTACGCCACCGAAATGGCACGGGAAATGACCGGGCGCTCCAGCCCTCAATAACGACTCCATCCAACTGCCTGTTCCCTGAAGCGAATTGCCCTACGATGGGAACAGAGCAGCCTGATCGAATTCGTACAGGCGCACGAAGAATAATCACGCGCGCCCCAACGGACCCGCCGAGTAATTCCTACTGCCCCCATCGACGCTTGCCTTACTGTGTGCTCTTTATGCCCAGCTATTCTCTTCGTATTCTTTTGGTGGAGGATCACCCCTTTCAACTCATGGCCACCCAGTGCCTGCTCAGAAGCTTCGGCTTCGAAAAACTGACCCCGGTGGAAAACGCCGAGCAAGCCATACGCGTGATGAGTCAGTCCGAACACCCTTTCGACCTGATGTTATGCGACCAATGCCTGCCCGACCTGCCCGGGCTTGAACTGGTGGAAATCGCCAGCCGCCGGCGCTTCATCACCAGCGCTATCTTGTTAAGCGGTTTACCCACCTCGGAATTGGTTAACCTGACGATACAAGCCGCACAACGAAGTCTCCCCCTCCTTGGCT
Organism: Pseudomonas sp. FJ2-5-13; assembly: GCF_029201605.1. Taxonomy (NCBI): domain Bacteria; kingdom Pseudomonadati; phylum Pseudomonadota; class Gammaproteobacteria; order Pseudomonadales; family Pseudomonadaceae; genus Pseudomonas; species Pseudomonas sp. FJ2-5-13. The sequence continues at coordinate 1,915,788 of NZ_CP104045.1, read as the reverse complement.
ACTTATCAAAGCCTTTGAACAAAGATGAACTTGAGCGATTAGTCCGCTCAACTTTTAACCCACTCCTGTAGGATTTTAAACATCCCCTACAACGAAAAACGATTCGGGGTCCGCCGTAAATCTCCAAGCCTCCCTTCTTGCCTGGCCCATCCTCAAAACGCTCACATGCCCTGTCACGATTACCTAACAACTTGTAGGTCTATACCTTTTTAAATGTAGGAACTTTCCTGTTCTGCATCTACTCCGTGCGAGCTTCATACTGTGCACTCACCTTCTGAGCTAATGTGCCCGCTTTATCTGCACCTGCATGGAAAGTGACTATGAACACAGTTTTTATTATCGATGACCACCCCGTTATCCGGCTTGCCATTCGAATGTTGCTGGAGCACGAAGGTTACAAAGTCGTCGGCGAAACAGATAACGGGTGCGATGCCATACAGATGGTCCGTGAATGCCTTCCAGACCTGGTGATTCTCGACATCAGCATCCCGAAACTTGATGGCCTTGAGGTGCTCTGCCGGTTCAATGCCATGAACACCTCGATGAAAACCCTCGTCCTCACGGCCCAATGCCCCACGCTGTTTGCCACGCGCTGCATGCGCTCGGGGGCCGAAGGCTACGTGTGCAAGGAGGGTGACCTGAGCGAGTTGCTGAGTGCCATTCGCGCGGTGCTGTCCGGCTACAACTACTTCCCCAGCCAGGCTTTGAATGGCCCCGGAACCGAAGGCATGGATGCTCAAGAGCTGGAACTGTTCAAGACCGTCAACGACCGGGAACTGATGGTCCTGCAACTGTTTGCACAGGGCCGCACTAACAAGGAAATCGCCAAAGGCATGTTCTTAAGTAACAAGACCGTCAGCACTTATAAAAAGAGACTCATGCAAAAACTCCAAGCCAAATCCTTGGTTGACCTCATCGAGATGGCAAAACGAAACGCGCTAGTGTGAGAAAGCGGATGCCCAGGCGTATAAAGGACTATCTAATAATATTAAGTGCCGGTTTGTACTTCAGCACGACTGTGCTCGCTGAGCACCAAACCAGCCCGGAACGCTTCACCCTCTTGAGTCGCGCGGGAGCTGTTCAACTGGACACTCATTTTGACAAGGCCCAACGCCAGTGGCTGCAGAACAAACGTGAACTAACGCTGGGTACATCCACCCCAGACTACCCGCCCTTTGACCTCACTTCCAGCGGCCATGATTATGAAGGCCTTACCGCCGATTACGCCGGCTTGCTGGCCAAGGCACTCTCCCTGCCCATCACTGTGATGCGCTACCCGTCCCGGGCGGCGGCCATTCGTGCCCTGGAAGCCGGGGAAATTGACCTGCTGGGCTCCTCCAACGGGTTTGAAGCGGCAACGCCGAACCTTATCCTCTCCGAACCCTATGCCGTGGACCAGCCGGTGCTGGTCACGCGCGAGGGAGAAACCCGCAGCCTCAGCGAAGGCCTCGACGGGCTGCGCCTGAGCCTTGTCTATCACTACCTGCCGCTCAATGAGGTGGAAAAGCTGTACCCCAAGGCGATCATCCGTGCCTACCCGTCTTATCAAAATGCCTTGAATGCAGTGGCCTTCGACCAGGCGGATGTGTTTCTCGGTGACACCATTTCCACCCATTACATGATCAACAAGGGCTATCTCAAAAACATTCGCATGGCCAACTTCGGCAAGCATGAAGCGTATGGTTTCAGTTTTGCCACGCGCCAGGACAACCGGATGCTCCTCAGCATTGTCGATTCAGCCCTGGCCTCAGTGCCCATCAACGAAAGGGACAGCATTGCCAAGCGCTGGAGCGCCGGCAGCGACATTCTGCTGACCGACCAGAAACTGCAACTGACCCAGCGCGAAGAACGCTGGCTTAAAGAGCATCCGGTGGTCACGGTGATCGTCAACGAAACCTTCGCGCCCCTGACGTTCTTCGATGCGGACGGCAACTTTCGCGGCATCACCGCTGACTTGCTGGAGTTGATTCGTCTGCGCACCGGCCTGCGCTTTTCGGTGCAGCGCGGCCGCGAGGTCGGCGCGATGATAGAACAGGTCGCGGCCCAGAAAATCGATATGATCGGCGCCATCGTGCCCAGCAACGAACGAGATTCGCAGCTTAATTTCAGTCGCCCCTACCTGGAAAACTCCTATGTATTGTTGACACGCAGAGAGCAAGGTGCCCCCTCGAACATGGAGCAGATGGCAGGAAAGCGTCTGGCAATCACCCGAGGCAGCCCACTGGCCGCGACCTTGAGCAAAGACTTCCCGCAGGTTCAACTGGTGGAAACCAGTGATACGTTCAGAGCATCGGAGCTGCTCGCACAGGGACAAGTGGATGGCGCAGTGAACACCCTGGTGATCGCCAACTACTTCCTGTCTTCCCAGGTCTTCCAGGATAAGTTGCAAATCAGCGCCAGCATCGGCACGACCCCTGCGACCTTCACCCTGGCCACCTCGCGTCAAGCCACGGAGTTGAGCTCCATCCTCGACAAGGCCCTGCTCAGCATTGCCCCGGATGAAATGGGTGTGATCAACAGCCGCTGGCGTGGCTACACCGCCGCATCCGACAGCTACTGGCGTAATTACCATCAACTGATCGCGCGCATCATCATCGGCACCGGGCTGCTGCTATTGATCTCCCTGGCCTGGAACGCCTACATGCGTCGCCAGATCAAGCATCGAAAAATGGCCGAACGCGCCCTCAACGATCAGTTCGAGTTCATGCGCGCACTGGTCAATGAGACGCCCCATCCGATCTACGTGCGCGACCGCAATGGGCTGTTGCAGACCTGTAACGACAGCTACCTGCAGGTGTTCGATGTCAAGCGCGAAGAGGTGATCGGCAAAAGCGTGACCCAGATGACCATGGCCCTGGCCTCGGAAGCCGCCCAGTATCATGCTGACTATCTGCGCGTGGTGGCCGAGGGTAACCCGCTGATCCTCGATCGCAGCCTGCATATCCACGACAGGAAACTGACCATCTACCATTGGATCCTGCCCTACCGCGACTCTACGGGCGAAGTCCAAGGCATCATCGGTGGCTGGATCGATATCAGTGACCGACGCCAGCTATTCGATGAACTACGCGCTGCCAAGGAGCGTGCCGACGAGGCCAACCGCGCCAAGAGCACGTTCCTGGCCACCATGAGCCACGAGATTCGCACCCCGATGAACGCCGTGATCGGCATGCTCGAACTGACGCTCAAGCGCGCCGACCAAGGGCATCTTGACCGCCCGGCGATCGAGGTGGCGTACAACTCGGCCAGAGACCTGCTGGAGCTGATCGGTGACATCCTCGACATCGCGCGTATCGAGTCCGGCCGCCTCAGCCTGGCGCCGGAGCGCGTCAACCTGCGGGAGGTGATTGAATCAGTGGTGCGCGTCTTCGATGGGCTGGCACGCCAGAAAACCCTCAGCCTGCTGCTGGAGTTCAAACCCGACCTGAACGATATCGAGGTGCTGATAGACCCGCTGCGCTTCAAGCAGGTGCTATCGAACCTTGTGAGCAACGCGATCAAGTTCACCGAACAGGGGCAGGTCAAGATCAAGGTTGAGCTGCAGCCAACCCAGGCACCGGAGCAGATCGAGCTGAAACTAGTAGTGGAAGACACCGGCATCGGCATCAGCCGGGAGGACCAACTGCGCCTGTTCGAACCCTTTGCCCAAGCGGACAACTCCGGGCAACTGGCCCGCAGCGGCGCGGGCCTGGGTCTGGTGATCTGCCGCAGCCTGTGCGCGATGATGGGCGGCCAATTGAGCCTGAGCAGCGTGCCCATGGTGGGCACCCAGGTGCACGTCAACCTGAGCATGCCTCGCCTGCAAGCGATCCAGGCGGAGGGTGAACACACGCCGCAAACGCCGGCCACCGCACTGGTGCTTAACGTACTGGTGGTAGATGACCACCCGGCGAACCGCCTGCTGATGTGCCAGCAACTGGGCTACCTGGGGCATAAATTCACCGCTGCCGAGCACGGTGCGGCGGGGTTCCAGGCCTGGCGTAAAGAGCATTTCGACCTGGTGATTGCCGACTGCAACATGCCCATCATGAATGGCTATGAACTGAGTCGCTCAATCCGTGAGTATGAGCAGCGCGAACAATTGGTGCCCTGCGTGGTGCTGGGCTTTACCGCCAATGCCCAGCCAGAAGAAAGGCAACGATGCGTGCAGGCCGGCATGGATGACTGTCTGTTCAAGCCCATCAGCCTCACCGTACTGGAGCGCCAACTGGCACACATTGTCCCTAAAGCCGTGCACCAACGACTGGACCTCCAATGCCTGGAAGCGTTGACCGGCGGTGACCCCCATTTGAGTCGACGCCTGCTGGAGGAACTACTGAGCAGCAGCCATCAAGACCGCCAGATCCTTAGCGAACTGCTGGATCGACACGCTCCACTCTCGGAAATCATTGAGCAAGCCCACAAGATCAAGGGCGCAGCCCGTATCGTGCAAGCCCATTCATTGGCGGGGCAATGCGAAGCCTTGGAGCAAAGCTGTTCGCGCAATGAGGAGTGGGCCGTGATCGAAAGCGGTATCAAGGCCCTGGAACAACTCATGCAGGCACTGGAAAAGATGCTGCAGGTTCAACTGGATGAGCTGCAAAGCCAATAAGCGCCAGTGCCGGTAGGGGTAGGAGTGAGCAAACGCGCCCCTACCCCAACCTGCCTCACCAGCCGCTTCAGCAGTCGGTCAACCGCAGGAAAATCTCCACCAGCCGCTCAATGCCCACCTGGTCCTGAGGGGTGAAACGGGTCAGCAATGGGCTGTCGAGGTCAAGAACGCCAATCAGGTGACCGTCCTTGACCAAGGGCACTACCAATTCACTGTTCGAAGCGCTGTCACAGGCGATATGGCCTGGGAACGCGTGCACATCCTCCACGCGCTGGGTTTGCCGCGTTGCCGCAGCCGCACCACACACGCCACGACCAAACGGAATGCGCACACAGGCGATCTGCCCCTGGAAGGGCCCCAGTACCAACTCTTCATTGCGATTGAGGTAAAAACCCGCCCAGTTCAAGTCATCCAACTGGTTGAACAGGAACGCGGAAAACTGCGCACTGTTGGCAATAAAATCGCGCTCATCAGCCAACAGCGACTCCAGTTGCGCGCACAGCATGGCATAGCCATCAAGGCCGCTGCCGGCCTGTTGTAAATCGATCATGGTTGACGTTCCAACAATTTAAGACCCACCCAGTAACGGGCGAATTGATAGGCACACCGGCCATTGCGGTTGCCCCGCCCAGTGGCCCAACGCACCGCGAGGACATCAAGCTGCTCATCGCGCTGCCACTGCAAGCCGGCCTTGCTGGCCAACTCGCCGATCCAGTGCTCCACCACATCCAGGAAATGCTCCTGGCTAAACGGGTAGAACGACAGCCACAGGCCAAAACGATCCGACAAGGCAATCTTGTCTTCAACCGCCTCGCTCGGGTGCAATTCGCCATCCACGCGCTTCCAGTTGTCATTGTCGCTCTGGTTTTCCGGCACGAGGTGGCGACGGTTGGACGTGGCATACAGCAGCACGTTTTCCGGCGCCTGTTCCAGGGAGCCATCGAGCACGCTCTTGAGCACGCGATAATCGCCTTCGCCCGCTTCAAACGACAGGTCATCGCAAAACAGAATAAAGCGTTGGGGGAGCTTGAGCAGTTGCTCGACCACCCGCGGCAGATCCGCCAGGTGGTCACGCTCGATCTCGATCAAGCGCAAGCCCGCCTTGGCGTGCTGGGCGAGCAAGGCACGAACCATGGAAGACTTGCCGGTGCCACGCGAACCCCATAACAGCGCATGGTTGGCGGGCAAACCGTCGAGAAACTGTTGGGTGTTGCGCGCCAGTTGCTCGCGTTGTTTATCGACACCGATCAGGTCCGACAGGCGCATGTCCAGGCTGACCTCCAGCGGCAACAGGAAGCCAGTGCGGCCTTCGCGCTGCCAACGGGCGGCCAGGCATTGGCTCCAGTCGATCGCTTGGCGCGGGGCGGGTAACAACGGTTCCAGGCGAGCCAGCACCGCATCGGCGCGCTCAAGAAAGGCATTCAATCGAGAATCCACAGCTATTCCTCTGGCAACTTCTTGCAAAAGATGGCGTATTGGCAACCCTGCGGCACACTGCATGGGCTGCATCAAAAAAACGATTCATGCCGGGCGAGCCAAAGCTTGTGGATGTTCAGCTATGCTTGCCGGGCGAAGGGAAACGCTAAGTGGTTCAACACTCGATGGATATCAAGTTCGCCCACCGCTTGTCTTATAAACAAGCCAGATTGACTGTGCTGGTCGGTTTCGTCTTGGGAACCCTGCTCAGCCTGATCCAAATCGGCATTGATTATGCCAGTGAAGACGCATCCATCAACCGTGAAATACGCTCACTGATTGAAATCAGCCACAACCCGGCGTCACGCATCGCCTACAACATCGATGCCGAACTCGCCCAGGAACTGACCCTGGGCCTGCTGCACTCCCCTGCCATCATCCGCGCGCAGTTGATCGACAACAATGGCGTGGTGCTGGCCGACGTCAACCGCCCGCGCAAAGAAAGCAACTATCGGCCCGTCAGCGATTTTCTGTTTGGTGCCAATCGCCAGTTCGAAGACCGGCTGTTTCTCAGCCATATGCCCAACGACTCCCTGGGTGTGCTGCGCCTGGACGTCGACACCTATGCCTTTGGCAGCCGTTTCCTGCATCGCGCAGAGATCACCCTGCTCAACGGCTTCGCCCGCAGCCTGTTGCTCACCGGGATTTTACTCGGCCTGTTCTACGTAATGCTCACCCAACCGCTGGTGCGCATTATCCGCGAGCTGAGCACACGCAAACAGGCGCGCCTGGATTGCCCACCGGGGCATGAACACGATGAAATCGGCGTGCTGGTCAGCGTCGCCAACCAGCAATTCGAAAACATGGAAACCGAGATCCAGCAACGGCGCCACGCCGAAGACCGCCTCACGGAGTACCTGGGGCAACTGGAAAATATCGTTTCGGCGCGCACCCTTGAACTCAAGACCAGTAACCAACGCTTGAGCCAGTCCAACGATGAGCTGGAGGCGGCGAAAATGACGGCGCTGGGCATGGCCCAGGCGCGGGCGGCATTCCTGGCCAATATGAGCCATGAAATCCGCACGCCACTCAACGGGCTGCTGGGCATGATTGCCCTGTCACTGGACAGCCCGCTGACCGCCGAACAGCGCCAGCAACTGTCCATTGCCCATGACTCAGGCAAAGTGCTGGTGGAGTTGCTCAACGATATTCTCGACCTGTCCAAATTCGACGCCGGCCAGTTGGAACTGGAGCATATCCCCTTTGACCTGGGCTCCCTGGTGGAGGACACCGCCAACCTGCTGTCGCAAAACGCCGCGCCGAGTGTGGAGCTGACCTGCCTGATCGACCCGCAATTTCCCGCCCAGGTGATCGGTGACCCGACCCGTGTGCGGCAAATCGTCAGCAACTTGCTCTCCAATGCCTTGAAGTTCACCCGCTTCGGCCGCGTCGATGTGCGCCTACGCGCCTTGGAAGGCCGGGTCAGCATCGAAGTGTGCGACACCGGTATTGGCATCGCTCAGGAAGCCCAGGTGAAAATTTTCCAGCCGTTCACCCAGGCCGGCGCTGGCATCACCCGTCAGTTTGGCGGCACGGGTTTAGGCCTGGCACTGACCCATAACCTGTGCGAAGCCATGCAAGGCCGCTTGAGTATCAGTTCGGAGGTGGGCTTTGGCAGCCAGTTCTGCGCCGACCTTCCACTGCCGGCGCATTTGCCTGCCACACGCTATGCACCGCTCACGGGCGAGGTGATCGCCATCACCAACGCCGGCGGCGGGCTGACGGAGCTGCTCACCACGCTATTGCCCTCTTGGGGGCTGACGCCGCGGTGCTATTCCCAGGACGATGATCTGAGCGGGCTGGCGCCCGACCTGTTGATCACTGACTGTCCTGAATGCTTGTTCCGCTTGCGCCCGGGCATCAGCGCGCCGATTCTGCTGGTCACCGCCTACGGCAACTTTTTGCCCAGCGAAGAAGTCGCGGCCCTGGCGCCGCTGCAGCAACAAGCCCGCCCGTTGAGCCGTAACGCGCTGTACCAGATCCTGCAACGCAACCTGCGCAGCGACGCGCAACTGGTGCTCGACCCGGTCCAGATAGAAACCGCACCGCTTGCGCACCGTGCGCGCATCCTGTTGGTGGAGGACAACGCGGTCAACCAACTGGTGGCCAAGGGCATGCTCAGCAAGCTCGGGTGCGAGGTGATCGTCGCAGCCCATGGCGGCGAAGCCCTCAAGCTGCTGGAGGACCAGCGCTTCGATATGGTGTTGATGGACTGCAACATGCCCGTGATGGATGGCTATGAGGCCAGCCGACAGATTCGCCGCAGCGGGCGTTGGCCGGACTTGCCCATCGTGGCCTTGACCGCCAACGCGATGGCCGAAGAACGCGAGCGTTGCCGGGCCGCGGGAATGAACGATTACCTGGCCAAGCCGTTTCGCCGGGAAGAACTCAACGCGCTGCTTGAACTGTGGGTACCGAAGACCACCAGCCTCTGACGGGTACCCGCACCGCGTAGGTCATTTGAGCAGGGCTTCGATCTCCTGGGTCAAGTCCTGGGGCTTGGTGGTTGGCGCAAAGCGCTTGACCTGCTGGCCATCACGGCCGATGAGGAACTTGGTGAAGTTCCACTTGATATTCTTGGAACCCAGTAGCCCCGGAGCCTGCTTTTTCAACTGCACGAACAGGGGGTGAGCGTCGCTGCCATTGACATCGATCTTCTTGAACAGCGGAAAACTGACGCCGAAATTCAGCTCGCAAAACTCGGATATCGCGCCTTCGTTGCCCGGCTCCTGCTTGCCGAACTGGTTGCAGGGAAAGCCGAGCACTACCAGGCCCTGGTCCTTGTATTGCTGCCAAAGTTGCTCAAGGCCCTTGTACTGAGGGGTGAAGCCGCATTTGCTGGCGGTGTTGACCACCAGAATGGCCTTGCCGGCAAAATCGGCCAAGGTCTTTTGTTCACCCTTGATGGTGGTGCAAGGGATGCTCAGCAGGGAGTCGCTCATGGCAATACCTCAAGTCAGCGAAAGAAGAACCTTATTCGTGTAGGAGCGAGCTTGCTCGCGAAAAACTCCCAGACGCCGCGCTCATTCAGGCGCCCCGCGTTATCGTTGGCGTTTTTCGCGAGCAAGCTCGCTCCGACGGGGGCTATGCAAGCCTAGCGCGGCACCAGATCCAGGCATACCGAGTTGATGCAGTAGCGCAGGCCCGTCGGCGGTGGACCGTCCGGGAACACATGCCCCAGGTGTGCGTCACACTTGGCGCAAGTGACTTCGGTGCGAATCATGCCGTGACTGACGTCGCGGATCTCGACCATTGCGCTATCGGCAATCGGCTCATAGAAGCTGGGCCAGCCGCAGCCGGAATCAAACTTGGCCTTGGAATCGAACAGCGGCTCGTTGCAGCAGATGCAGTGGTAGACGCCGTCGGTCTTGGTGGCGTTGTACTTGCCGCTGAACGGTCGCTCGGTACCTTTGAGACGGCACACGTTGTACTGCTCCGGATCGAGCATCGCCTTCCATTCGTCTACAGTTTTCTGCAACTTATCCATCGGTACACCTCGGCAACTGAAAAACCCTGATCTGTGTCTTTTCCATGGATCAGGCGGCACGTATGATTGCGCCTCTTCAAAACGCCAGTCTGGCACCCGCGCCACCGGCATTCAAACGTATTTATGGGTGCGGGCCGTGCAGGCTTCACCCTACGGTAGTGCCTACGCCGTCGGGATCGTTCATTTTCAGGATCACATCGCCATGCAGGTCAGCAAATCGAACAAGCTCGCCAACGTCTGCTACGACATTCGCGGCCCAGTGCTCAAGCACGCCAAACGCCTGGAAGAGGAAGGCCATCGCATCCTCAAGCTGAACATTGGCAACCCGGCGCCGTTTGGTTTCGAGGCGCCGGACGAAATCCTCCAGGATGTGATCCGCAACCTGCCGACCGCCCAGGGTTACAGCGACTCCAAGGGCCTGTTCAGCGCGCGCAAGGCGGTGATGCAGTACTACCAGCAAAAGCAGGTCGAAGGCGTCGGCATCGAGGACATCTACCTGGGCAACGGCGTGTCCGAGCTGATCGTGATGTCCATGCAGGCGTTGCTCAACAATGGCGATGAAGTGCTGGTGCCAGCCCCGGATTACCCACTGTGGACCGCCGCCGTGACCCTGGCGGGCGGCCACCCGGTGCATTACCTGTGTGATGAAGGCGCCGACTGGTTCCCGGACCTGGCCGACATCAAGGCCAAGATCACCCCCAACACCAAGGCCCTGGTGATCATCAACCCGAACAACCCTACAGGCGCGGTGTACTCCAGGGAAGTACTGCTGGGCATGCTGGAACTGGCACGCCAGCACAACCTGGTGGTGTTCTCCGACGAGATCTACGACAAGATCCTCTACGATGACGCCGTGCATATCTGCACCGCCTCCCTGGCGCCAGACCTGCTGTGCCTGACCTTCAATGGCCTGTCCAAGTCCTACCGCGTGGCGGGTTTCCGTTCCGGCTGGATCGCCATCTCCGGGCCCAAGCACAACGCGCAAAGCTACATCGAAGGCATCGACATGCTGGCCAACATGCGCCTGTGCGCCAACGTACCGAGCCAGCACGCGATCCAGACCGCCCTCGGCGGTTACCAGAGCATCAATGACCTGATCCTGCCCCAAGGCCGCTTGCTGGAGCAGCGTAACCGTACCTGGGAATTGCTCAACGCAATCCCCGGCGTGAGCTGTGTGAAGCCCATGGGCGCGCTCTACGCGTTTCCGCGGATCGACCCGAAAGTCTGCCCGATCCTCAACGATGAGAAGTTCGTGCTCGACCTGCTGCTGTCAGAAAAACTGCTGGTGGTGCAAGGCACCGCCTTCAACTGGCCGTGGCCGGATCACTTTCGCGTAGTGACCTTGCCACGTGTGGATGACCTGGAAATGGCCATTGGTCGCATCGGCAACTTCCTGAAGTCCTATCGCCAGTAAGGCCATTGACGCTGTACGACTCACAAAGGGTCGTACAGCGATTATCTAGCAACACTTCTGTGTCACTTACTTGCGGTTGTACTTCATTTGGCCTCTGCCGATGACGTACCCCCTATAATCACGGGGCGACGGGGCAGCATCGGGTCGATCAAGGCTGACAATACAGGTGGGAAAATCCCTTCAAGGCCCTACGCCCGAGGTGTAGGACACAGTTTGAAATAGTCCCCCGGTTGAATCACCCCATGCCGCACCTTATATACCCCGCAGTGAGCGACATATTAAGCATGAGGAGAATTCTACAACCATGATGCGCATCCTGCTGTTCTTGGCCACTAACCTGGCGGTCGTACTGATTGCCAGCGTCACCCTGAGCCTTTTTGGCTTCAACGGGTTCATGGCGGCCAATGGGGTTGATCTGAACCTCAATCAGCTGCTGATTTTCTGTGCGGTCTTTGGTTTTGCCGGTTCGCTGTTCTCGCTGTTCATCTCCAAGTGGATGGCGAAGATGAGCACCAGCACCCAGATCATCACTCAACCCCGCACTCGCCATGAACAATGGCTGATGCAAACCGTGGAGCAGTTGTCTCAGGAAGCTGGCATCAAAATGCCCGAAGTGGGGATTTTTCCAGCGTATGAGGCCAACGCCTTTGCGACCGGCTGGAACAAGAACGACGCACTGGTGGCCGTGAGCCAGGGCCTGCTGGAGCGGTTTTCGCCCGATGAAGTCAAGGCGGTGCTGGCCCACGAGATCGGCCACGTAGCCAACGGCGACATGGTCACCCTGGCCCTGGTACAAGGCGTGGTGAACACCTTCGTGATGTTCTTTGCGCGGATCATCGGCAACTTCGTCGACAAGGTCATCTTCAAGAACGAAGAAGGCCGTGGCATTGCCTACTTCGTGGCGACCATTTTCGCCGAGTTGGTCCTGGGCTTCCTGGCCAGCGCCATCGTGATGTGGTTCTCGCGCAAACGCGAGTTCCGCGCCGACGAAGCCGGCGCACGCCTGGCGGGCACCAGCGCAATGATCGGCGCGCTGCAACGCTTGCGCTCCGAACAGGGCCTGCCGGTGCATATGCCCGACAGCCTGACCGCCTTCGGCATCAACGGCGGCATCAAGCAGGGCCTGGCTCGCTTGTTCATGAGCCACCCGCCGCTGGAAGAGCGGATTGACGCACTGCGTCGCCGGGGCTGATAGCCGGATGATTCGACAAGGGGCGACCTGATCGCCCCTTTTTTATGCCTGCTGATTTTCACCGCTCTCTGTAGGAGCGAGCTTGCTCGCGAAAAACTCACAGGCGCCGCGTTCATTCAGCAAGCACGCGTTATCGTTGACGTCTTTCGCGAGCAAGAACTAGGCGTCCCCCTCGCGCCTACAAAAGCAAAAGCCCTTTCAGCGCCTGGTCAGCCGATAAGCACGCTCTTCAAGGCGGGTAACACCGTCCTGCAGGAACTTCCCGCTCTCCCCCAGGATGTCCCGCTCCTCCAGCCGCTCCAACATCCAATATGGCCCCAGCAGCACCTGCACCTCCTCGTCCGAAACAGCAAAAGGCGGACCGGCCTTCTGCGTTTGGTCGTAATCAAGAGTAATCAGCAACCCCTGGCAGCCTGAGGGCAGCAAGGCATTCAGGTGCTCGGCGTATTGCGCACGCATCAGCGGCGGTAAGGCAATTAATGCCGCGCGGTCATAAACGGCGCTGCAACCGGCCACTGCCTCAGCATCCAGACTGAAGAAATCGCCACACCACAGTTCGATCTGGCCCGCCTGGTAAACCTTGAAGGCGCCCTTCTGAGTGACGTGCGGCACAAGCCCCTGCTCGCTGAAGAACGCCTCCACCGCCTGCTCCGATAGCTCCACGCCCATTACCGGGTACCCCTGGCTCTCGAGCCATACCAAGTCCAGGCTTTTGCCACACAACGGCACCAGCACCTTTGCCCCCTCGGGCAGCCCCAGCACGGGCCAGTGCCGTTGCAAATAGGGATTGACCTCGCGCTGGTGGAAACCAATCTGATTGCTCGCCCAGCGGTCCTGCCAAAATTCAGGCTGCATGAATCACTCCGAAAATTCGATCAAAAGGCGCTAAAACTTATATTAGATTTAGATCGATGATCTGATTGAAGATGGCTCCATCTTAACCCTCAGGACCCTGCTCATGCTCCCCAGCCTGTTTATCTCCCACGGCTCGCCCATGCTCGCCTTGCAACCCGGCGCCAGCGGCCCTGCGCTGCAGCGCCTGGCCGCCGAACTGCCACGGCCCAAAGCCATTGTGGTGGTGTCGGCGCATTGGGAAAGCCCGGAATTGCTGGTCAGCGGCAGTGCTGCACCCGAAACCTGGCACGACTTCGGCGGCTTCCCGCGCGAGCTGTTTGCGGTGCAATACCCCGCGCCGGGTGACCCACAACTGGCCAGTGAGATCGTCGAACTGCTGCACGCCGACGGTCTGGCTGCCAGCATTGATGAACGTCGGCCTTTCGACCACGGCACCTGGGTCCCACTGTCGCTGATGTACCCGGCAGCAGATATTCCGGTGGTGCAAGTCTCCTTGCCCAGTCGCATGGGACCGGCCCTGCAGACCCGTGTCGGGCATGCACTCGCCAGCCTGCGTGAACAGGGTGTGCTGTTGATCGGCTCCGGTAGCATCACCCATAACCTGGGCGAACTGGATTGGCGCGCAGGCCCGGAAACGATCACCCCGTGGGCGCGGGAGTTTCGCGACTGGGTGGTCGACAAACTGGCGACCAATGACGACGCCGCCTTGCATGACTATCGCCGCCAAGCCCCCCATGCCGTTCGCAGCCATCCCAGCGATGAGCACTTGCTGCCACTGTATTTTGCGCGGGGTGCGGGCGCAGATTTCAGCGTCGCGCACCAAGGCTTCACACTGGGCGCCCTGGGCATGGATATCTATCGTTTTGGCTGACGCCGTCATACCTGTGGAAGCTGGCTTGCTGCAATAGCAGCCGACGGTAACCACGATGCGAAGCGAGTCGCTCTTGATCTGCTTTTGATCTGCTTTTGATCTTGATCTTAGGCGCCCCGTCAAACCACGCTGGCCGAACGCAGGCTTGAATTCGTGGGTAACCCGGCAGGACGCCGGGTTAGCCGCCCCGCGCCATGGATGGCGCGTGGCGGCGGCCCACGGATTCAAGCCTGCGTTCGGGCACACCGAGCCCAAGCGAGGTGCCGAGTGGTGGGGCAAGAGCGTTTTGCTTACTTTTGCGCTTTTCAAAAGTGAGCCGCTGTCAGAGCGGAACCTTAGGTGGCCGTTACCGCAGGAATGGATATGTACACGGTCCAACTGAGTTGGCTGTTAGGCCGTCTTCGCGAGCAAGCCCGCTCCCACAGTTTGATTGCGGGGTGTCAGGTAGAAAAGCGTCGGCTGTCAGACCGTCTTCGCAGGCAAGCCAGCTCCCACATTTGGATCGCGGGGCATCAGTTAGATCAGCATCTACCATCAGGTCGTCACGGGAGCCAACTCCCACAGCTGATAGCGTCGAAGACTAAAACAGGAGGCAAAAAAAATCCCCGAACCAGTCGGGGATTTTTTATGTGCGATCAATCAGCCCAAGGGCGGATCAATCTTCGCGGTAGCGACGCAGCTTGAGCTGCTTGCCAGCAACGCGAGTGTCTTTGAGCTTGGTCAGCAGTTTTTCCAGGCCGTCTTCCGGCAGCTCCACCAGGGAGAAGCTGTCACGCACCTGGATACGACCGATGGCTTCACGCGCCAGGCCACCCTCGTTGAGGATAGCGCCCAGCAGGTTCTTGGCAGCGATACCATCACGCGCACCCAGCGCGGTACGGCAACGAGCACGGCCTTCAGCCAATGGCACTGGAGCACGACGCTCACGGTCGCCACGGTCTGGACGGTCACCGGAACGCTCTGGACGATCACCGCGTGGCGCGCTGTTCGGAACCAGTGGACGTTCTTTTTCGATGGCTGCCAGGGTCAGGGCCTGACCGTTGGTGGCTTTGCGCAGCAGGGCTGCAGCCAGGGCACGCGGGGTGCAACCGATATCGGCGGTCAGGCGGTCCAGCAGGTCGCCGTGGGTCGATTCAGCGTCAGCCACCAGTGGCGCCAGGCTGTTGGTCAGTTTCTTGATGCGCGCATCGAGAACGGCCTGGGCATCCGGCAGGCGGACTTCGGCAACTTTCTGACCGGTAACACGCTCGATCACTTGCAGCATGCGGCGCTCACGTGGAGTCACCAGCAGCAATGCACGACCTTCGCGACCGGCACGGCCAGTACGGCCGATACGGTGAACGTAGGACTCTGGATCGTAAGGCATGTCAACGTTGAACACGTGGGTGATACGTGGAACGTCGAGGCCACGGGCGGCAACGTCGGTCGCCACAACGATGTCCAGACGGCCATCCTTGAGGGAGTCGATCACGCGCTCACGCTGGTTCTGGGCAATGTCGCCGTTCAGCGCAGCGGCTTTGTAGCCTTTGGCTTCCAGGGCGCTGGCCAGGTCCAGGGTCGCTTGCTTGGTGCGCACGAACATGATCAGGGCGTCGAAGTCTTCCACTTCCAGCAGGCTCAATACAGCCGAGGTCTTCTGGTCAGCGTGAACCAACAGGTGAGCCTGTTCGATCGCGGTAACGGTCTGGGTCTTGGTCTGGATCTTCACGTGCTCCGGATCGCGCAGGTGGCGTTCGGCAATGGCACGGATGGACTGCGGCAGGGTAGCCGAGAACAACACGGTCTGACGGGTCGCTGGCAGTGCCTTGAAGATGACTTCCAGGTCATCCATGAAGCCCAGCTTCAACATTTCGTCAGCTTCGTCCAGGACCAGGTGGTTCACGGTCGACAGAACTTTTTCGTCACGACGCAGGTGGTCGCACAGACGGCCCGGAGTGGCGACAACGATCTGTGCGCCATTACGGATTGCCTTGAGTTGTGGGCCCATAGGCGCGCCGCCGTAAACGGCCACAACAGTTACACCCGGCATTTGCTTGGCGTAGGTTTCAAAGGCGGTTGCTACTTGCAGCGCCAACTCACGGGTTGGCGCCAGGATCAGGGCTTGCGGCTCGCGCTTGGCAGGATCGATGCAATGCAGAATAGGCAGGGCGAACGCGGCGGTTTTACCGGTACCGGTTTGCGCCTGGCCAATCATGTCCTTACCGGCCATGATGATCGGGATCGATTGCTGCTGAATCGCCGAAGGTTCTTCGTAGCCAGTCGCTGCGACGGCTGCAAGAATATTCGGGTTAAGATTAAAAGCGGCGAAGCCGCCGGTTTCCTGGGTCATGGGTCTGCCTCTAAGTGCATCCGCAAAGACCCATGCTCCAAAGCTGCGCATGCCGTGTTGAGACTCAAGAGTCGCCCTGGCTGCTTTGTCGGCGGGGATTTGCGAAAACGAATGAATGAAAAAGATTCGTCAAGGAAGAGTCCGCTGTGCGGACGTGCAGCCGAAGCTGACTTCGGGGAATTGCGCTACCTAAACGCGGCCCGGTTAAAGGCCGGCGCGCACTATACCGGAAATAGCTGAAAAAGGGAGCTTTTTTTATCGCCAGGCACCGATAAAGCGCACTGCGTCACGCGTTTTGCAGATCCGTGCGCCAGGGTCTATTTTTCAGAGGCCCGGCCCTGTTGGTCATCATGCTTAAACGGTTCACCCAACCATTGAGACCCTTTGGTCTGAAACCTTACCCGCGCCCCGAGGGCACACCCCATGAATCAAGCCAGCAGTAGCCGTGTCAGCCGCGCACTTGAGGGCCATGTTCTATTGCTGGGCCTGGACCGTGTGGCCAAACGCAACGCCTTCGACCTGGATTTGCTCAATGAACTGAGCCTGGCCTATGGCGAATTTGATCGAAACGATGATGCACGGGTGGCCGTGGTGTTTGCCCATGGTGACCACTTCACGGCCGGGCTGGACCTGGCCAATGTCAGCAGCGTGATGGCGGGCGGCTGGCAACCGCCGCTGGGAGGGTGCGACCCGTGGGGGGTGTTTGCCGGCCCGCGCGTGAGCAAGCCGGTGATCGTCGCTGCCCAGGGTTATTGCCTGACGATCGGTATCGAATTGATGCTGGCGGCGGATATCAACCTCTGCGCCAGCAATACCCGCTTTGCCCAGATGGAAGTTCAACGTGGGATCTTTCCATTTGGCGGCGCGACATTGCGCTTTCATCAGATTGCAGGCTGGGGCAATGCGATGCGCTGGCTGCTCACTGGCGACGAATTCGACGCCCATGAAGCCCTGCGCCTGGGGTTGGTGCAGGAAGTGATGGCCAGTGAAGACCTGTTGCCTCGCGCCATTGAATTGGCCAACCGCATTGCGCGCCAGGCGCCGCTGGGTGTGCAGGCCACGCTGATGTCGGCGCGGCTGGCGCGGATGGAAGGCGAAGCTGTCGCCGCCGCCGCGCTGCCGCCCATGGTGGATAAACTGCTCAATAGCGAAGATGCCAAGGAAGGGGTGCGGGCGATGGTCGAGAAGCGGCCGGGGGTGTTCAAGGGGATTTGAACGAACTGAATTAGCGGTCGGCAGTGAGGGCCTCTTCGCGGGCAAGCCCGCTCCCACAGTTGAATTGCATTCTCTGCTGAAATGCAATCCCCTGTGGGAGCGGGCTTGCCCGCGAAAGCGTCCGAACCGGCAACTAAGTTGCTGGCCGAATCGCCTTGATCAACGGCTGCAACGAATACCCCAACCGCGGCGCCAAGGCTTCGGCGCGGGCTGACAGCGCCTCCAGGTCCAGCTCCTGATCCAGCTCCGAAGGCACCAACAGAATCACATTGCCCTCCTTCACCGGCAGCTCCCAGTAATGCCGGTGGTACAACCCACGCAGCAACGCCGCCCCCAACGGTTTGCCGTCATCGGTGGCCCACTGGTTGATCACCAGCCAGCCGCCGGGGTTGAGCTTCTTCTGGCAGTTTTCCAGGAAGGTCCAGGCCAGATGCCCCACGCCCGGGCCGACATCGGTGTAGAGGTCGACGAAAATCAGATCGGCCGATTCGGCACTGTCGAGCAATTGCAGTGCGTCACCAATGCGGATGTACAAGCGCGGGTCGTCATCCAGCCCCAGATATTCAATCGCCAGGCGCGGTACATCGGGGCGCAGTTCAATGGCTTCGACATCGTCCAGCGCCAGGAACTTGAGGCACGCCTGGGTCAGCGTGCCCGCGCCCAGGCCGAGAAACAACGCACTCTCCGGCTGCTCATGGCACAACGCACCGATCAGCATCGCGCGGGTATAGTCGTACTCCAGCCAGCTCGGGTCAGCGGTGAATACACAGCTTTGCTCGATGGCATCGCCGAATTCGAGAAAGCGGTAATCCGCCACTTCAAGCACACGGATCATGCCGAATTCATCATGGACTTCGGCCAGCAGGCGCTCGACACGCTCCTCGCTCATCACTACTCCTAAAGGGTCTACCGCACGACAAAGGCGCGATTGTCGGCCAAGCGGCAGCCACAGGTCACGCACTAATTGCTGCTAACATTGACGCCCCAACATCCACCCGCAAACGAGTTCATGATGAGCCAACCCTGGAGCCCCGATAGCTGGCGAGCCCTGCCGATCCAGCAGCAACCTCGATACCCGGACGCTGCCCACTTGCTGCAAGTGGAACAAAGCCTGGCGAGCTACCCGCCCCTGGTGTTTGCCGGGGAAGCCCGCGAGTTGCGCCGTCAGTTTGCCGAAGTGACCCAGGGCCGTGCCTTCCTGCTGCAAGGTGGCGATTGCGCCGAGAGCTTTGCTGAGTTTTCCGCCGCGAAGATCCGCGACACCTTCAAGGTGCTGCTGCAGATGGCTATTGTCATGACCTTCGCCGCCGGTTGCCCGGTGGTGAAAGTCGGGCGCATGGCCGGTCAGTTTGCCAAGCCACGCTCGGCCAACGATGAAACCATCGACGGCATCACCCTGCCCGCTTACCGTGGCGATATCGTCAACGGCATCGGCTTCGACGAAAAAAGCCGCGTGCCAGACCCGGACCGCCTGCTGCAGTCCTACCACCAGTCCACCGCCACCCTCAACCTGCTGCGCGCCTTTGCCCAGGGCGGTTTCGCTGACCTGCACCAAGTGCACAAGTGGAACCTGGATTTCATCGCCAACTCAGCCCTGGCTGAAAAGTACAGCCAACTGGCCGACCGCATCGACGAAACCCTGGCCTTCATGCGCGCCTGTGGCATGGACAGCTCGCCGCAATTGCGCGAAACCAGCTTCTTCACCGCCCACGAAGCGTTGCTGCTCAACTATGAACAAGCCTTCGTACGCCGTGACAGCCTGACCAACGACTACTACGACTGCTCGGCGCACATGCTGTGGATCGGCGACCGCACCCGTCAGTTGGACGGCGCCCATGTCGAGTTCCTGCGCGGGGTGAACAACCCGATCGGCGTGAAAGTCGGACCGAGCATGAACCCCGACGACCTGATCCGCCTGATCGACATCCTCAACCCGGATAACGACCCCGGCCGCCTCAACCTCATCGCCCGCATGGGCGCAGGCAAGGTCGGTGACCATTTGCCCAACCTGATCCGTGCCGTGCAGCGCGAAGGCAAGCAAGTGCTGTGGAGCTGCGATCCGATGCACGGCAACACCATCAAGGCCAGCAGTGGTTACAAGACCCGCGACTTTGCGCAGATCCTTGGCGAAGTGAAGGATTTCTTCCAGGTGCACCAGGCAGAAGGCAGCTATGCCGGCGGGATCCATATCGAGATGACCGGACAGAACGTCACCGAATGCATCGGCGGCGCACGGCCGATCACCGAAGATGGCCTGTCGGACCGCTATCACACCCATTGCGACCCACGGATGAATGCCGATCAGTCGCTGGAGTTGGCGTTTCTGATTGCCGAGACCTTGAAACAGGTTAAACGCTGACGTTTTATCGACCGGGATGACGCCATCTCGGGCAAGCCCGGCTCCCACATTTGAACGCGTTTCTCTGTGGGAGCCGGGCTTGCCCGCGATAGAGGTTTAAAGGTTGGTATCCCGGTTCCGCATCGCTGCCCTTAACCGGGCAGCACTGGGCCGCTGGCAATTGAGCTGAACCTGTTCCAGCCCTAGCCAGTCGGCCATCTTTCGCAGGTTCATCGCCAGCGCCAGCATGCCTTCCTCATCCAGCCCCGGCTCTTCCTCGTGCACGGCATGCACGGCCAGGCGCCCATGGGCACGCTCGGCCCGCAGGTCGACGCGCGCGGCAATGCGCTCGTTGTGCAGAAACGGCAGCACGTAATAGCCATACACGCGCTTTTCTTGCGGGGTGTAGATCTCCAGCCGATAGCGAAAGTCGAACAAGCGCTCGGTGCGGCTGCGCTCCCATATCAGCGAATCGAACGGTGACAACAATGCGCTGGCCGGTACGTTGCGCGGCAGTTTCGGCTGCGCCAGGCAATACGCGGGTTGCTTCCAACCCCGCACCTGGCACGCCAGCAGTTGCCCATCCTCGACCAGCTCGGCCAAGCGGTTGCGGCTGTCGGCGGGGTCGAGGCGAAAATAATCGCGCAGGTCTTTTTCGGTGGCGACACCCAATGCCGTCGCACTGTGCAACAGCAAGCCGCGCTGCGCTTGAGCCTCACCCATGGAGACATTAAGCACCTCGGCGGGGATAACGCGTTCGGGTAAATCATAGAGCCGCTCGAACCCTCGACGACCGGCAACCGTGACCAGGCCAGCGGCGAACAGCCATTCCAGCGCGTGCTTTTCATCACTCCAATCCCACCAAGGCCCGGCACGCTCCTCGCGGGTCGACAAGCTGCCGGCCCCCAAGGCGCCCTGCTGTTCGACGATGCGTAACACGCGCTGGATAGTCGCCTGCTGCTCACGGCCAAAGCGCGCCATCTGCGCATAGATCCCCTGCCCTTGCCGGGCGCGCTCCATGCGCCACTTCATCAGCGGGTACAGGGCCATGGGCAGCAGCGACGCCTCATGCCCCCAGTATTCGAAGAGTGAACGCCGGCGCCCCTGGCTCCAGGCGGCTTGCTCAAGAATTGACGGGGAATAATGGCCGAGGCGGGAAAACACGGGCAGGTAATGGGAACGCACCAGCGCATTGACCGAGTCGATCTGTAAAACACCCAGGCGTTCGATCAAGCGGTTGAGGTGCGCGGCCTTTATCTGTGCAGGCGCCTGGCGCCCGGAAAAACCCTGGGCTGCCAGCGCCATGCGTCGAGCTTGCTTGAGTGAAAAACACAGGTCGGCGGGCATGACAGTCTCCATAGAAGCTCGCCCCCTACCCTACTGCATCCGGGCTTATTTTCGCAGCGGGTCTTCCCAGAAATGCCGATGACTTTCCTGTTCTACATCGGCGCGATTGAGCCCGATGTCCTTGAGTGCGTCATCGCTCAGGGTCGCCAGCATCTGGCGCTCCTGATGCAACAGCTGCCAACGCGCGAATGTGTGAAACAGCCCGGAAAGCGGCCATTTACCTGTCGATATGAAACCTTTTTGACCTTTCATCTTCTCGCCCTCCCGTGGGGATGACGACAGTGTGTGCCTGGCATTATGATCAATCCAACGAATGTTTCTTATGCAATACATCTTGGAGATTGATCAATTGTCCGCCTATCCCAGCATCGACACAGACGTGCTGCGCACCTTCGTCGCCATTGCCGACCAAGGCGGTTTCACCCGCGCCGGCGAGCAGGTCAACCGTACGCAGTCGGCAGTGAGCATGCAGATGAAGCGCCTGGAAGAGGACGTGCTGCAGCGCAAACTGTTCGAGCGCGATGGCCGGCAGGTACGGCTCACGCCCGAAGGCCAGGTGCTGTTGGGTTATGCGCGGCGCATCCTGAAATTGCACAGCGAGGTGTTCAATACCTTGCGCGAGCCCCACATGGTGGGCTTGGTGCGCATCGGCACGCCGGATGACTACGTGATGCGCTTTCTGCCTGGGATCCTTAAGCAGTTTTCCAAAGCCTACCCACTGATTCAGATCGAAATGCACTGCGAAGCATCGACCGTATTGATGCAGCGGCGGGACCTGGCGTTGACCGTGATCAGCCGCGAACCCGGAAACGATCTGGGGGAGTTATTGCGTACCGAACGCATGGTGTGGGCAGCATCGCCGTGCTTTTGTGTGGAAGAGCACGATGCCCTACCCCTGGCGGTGTCCGGCGACGAGTGCCTGTACACCCATTGGGCACGTGCCGCACTGGACGCGGCGGGGCGAGATTATCGCCTGGCCTATCACAGCTCTAACGGAGCAGCGATCCTGGCGGTGGTGAGTGCGGGCCTGGCGGCGATGGTCAGCATGGAAAGCCTGGTCACCGACGACCTGCGCGTGCTCGGCAGCGACGAAGGCTTCCCGCCTTTGCCGTCGATGAACCTGCGCTTGCTGCGTAACCCGCAGATGACGTCGCCGATCACCGAATGCCTGGCAGAGTACATCATCGAAGGCTTCAAACTTTAAAGGTCAGCATCACCGCGCACACCACCAAAAAGCCACAGAACAGGCCGCGCAATAGACGCTCCGGCAAGGCATGGGCGACTTTCACCCCCCAACTGATACTCAGCAGGCCACCTATCGCCAGCGGCAGGCCGATCATCCAGTCCACCTCGTGGTGCCAGGCATAGGTGACCAGGGTCACACCGGTGCTAGGCAACGCCAAGGCCAACGACAAGCCTTGGGCGACCACTTGAGTAGTGCCGAAGACACTGGTGAGTACCGGCGTAGCGACCACCGCACCGCCGACCCCGAACAGCCCGCCCATGGAACCGGATGCCGCGCCCAAGACGCCAAGCCAAGGCCAGGAATAACGCATTTGCGCGGTGGGCGGCGCGTTGCGAGTGAACATGCGCACCAGGTTGTAGGCCGATAGCGCGACCAAAAAAGCAATGAAGCCGATACGCATGGCGCCCGCATCCAGCCCCACCGCCCAGATCGACCCCAGCCAGGCAAAGCAAAAGCCGGTCACACCCAGGGGTAAGGCGTGACGCAACTCGATGCGGTTACGCTGGTGATAGCGCCACAGGGCGAGCATCACGTTCGGCACGACCATCACCAAAGCGGTGCCTTGGGCAATCTGCTGATCCAGGCCGAACAACACGCCCAGCACCGGGATAGCAATCAGCCCGCCGCCAATGCCAAACAGCCCACCCACGGTGCCCAACGCCGCGCCCAATGCCAGGTACATCACTAAATCCCACACCGCTTGCTACTCCGCCATTTGATGCTTGGCATGCTACGCAGTCGGCCCTGGCGCGGAAACGCACAGCAACGCACAATGGCTGTGCCAATCTCGCATAAGCGTTGAGCCATGAACCCCAACACCTTGACCGACCAACTGAGCCTGTTTCTGGATGTACTGGAAACCGGCAGTTTTTCCGCCGCCGCGCGCCGCCATCCGCTGACACCTTCCGCCGTGGCGCGGCGCATCGACAGCCTGGAGAACTCAGTGGGCAGCCGCCTGTTCCAGCGCAGCACCCATGCGGTGGTGCCCACCTCAGCGGGCTTGGCCTTTGCCGAGCGGGCGCGACGGATTGTCAGCGAATTACAGTTGGCGCGGGCCGAAGCCGTCTCGCTGAGCCATGCGCCGGAAGGGTTGATCCGGGTCGATGCGCCCGCAGCGTTTGGCCGCCGGCACCTGGCGCCGGTCATTGCGGACTTTTTGAGCCTGTATCCAGGACTGGACGTGCACCTGCACCTGATCGACAGCTTTGTCGATATGCAGGGCGCGCATTTGGGCAAGGTCGACCTGGTATTGCGCGCCGGGCATATCGTTGACTCCCGGCTGATCGCTACGCCGTTGGCGAGTATCGTGCGTATCGCCTGTGCCAGCCCCGCGTATCTGAAAAGCCGTGGCACGCCGGCCCATCCTCGGGAGCTGAGCGAACATGACGGCCTGGACTGGGACGGGCTGGCGCCGATGTTCGCCTGGCGCTTCGAAATGGACGGGCGCCGCACCACCTATCGCCCGCGGCGCATCCGCATGAGCGCCAACAATGCCGAAGCCCTGCTTTCGGGTGCATTGGCCGGGCTGGGCATCGCTCACCTGCCGACCTGGTTGGCCAGTGAGTACCTGGTGCGCGGCGAACTGTTGCCGCTGTTTTGTGAAGACGGTTTGCCCAGCCCGGAAACCGCCGGCATTTATGCGCTGCGCCTGGAACAGCAGCCCAATGCCCGCAGCCGGTTGCTGCTCGAATACCTCAAATCCCGTTTCAGCCCGGTGCCGCCTTGGGATCTGGCATTGCAAAGTGGCCTGGTCTGACGCCTAGGGCAACAATTACCTGGCGCATTAAAGATTTGCCCGCTAGATTCCAGCCCATACATGCTTTTTAGAGGCACTACCATGAGCAAAAACCCTGATCCTTGCGAATCGCTATTGCTGGACAACCAGCTGTGCTTCGCCCTGCACTCCACTTCACTGATGATGACCAAGGTCTACAAGCCGCTGCTCCAAGCCATCGGCCTGACTTACCCGCAATACCTGGCCATGATGGTGCTGTGGGAAGAGGATGAGTTGACCGTCAGCGAAATCAGCAGCCGCCTGCTGACGGACCCGGGCTCCATGACGCCACTGCTCAAGCGCCTGGAAGCCGAGGGCCTGCTCAGCCGCACCCGCAGCCGCGAAGATGAACGGGTGGTGGTGGTGGAGCTGACCGACGCCGGGCGTGCCTTGCAGGAGAAGGCCAAGGATGTTCCGCAATGCATCCTGGGCGCCAGCGGGATGGCGCTGGAGCAATTGCGCAAGCTGCAAGGCGACCTGATCGCGTTGCGCGCTAATCTGCAAACCAGCCTCTGACACCCCCAGCATTACACACACTCGGAAGTGGGAGCTGGCTTGCCTGCGATGGCGCCCTCACAGCCGACACTGATCTACCTGACACACCACGATCCAACTGTGGGAGCGGGCTTGCTCGCGAAGGCGGCCTGGCAGTCAACACAGTTGGACCGGGTACATATCCGTTATTTAGGTAACGGCCACCTAGGGTTCCGCTCTGACAGCGGCTCACTTTTGAACAGCGCAAAAGTAAGCAAAACGCTCTTGCCCCACCACTCGGCACCTCGCCTAGGCTCGGTGTGCCCGTAATCCGCCAGTGATTTGGGGGGCCGCCGCCACGCGCCATCCATGGCGCGGGGCGGCTAAACCGGCATCCCTGCCGGTTTACCCCCCAAATCCCTGTCGAATTCCGGCCAGCGTGGTTTAACGGGGCGCCTGAGATCAAGATCACAAGCAGATCAAGACCAAGAGCGGCTCGCTTCGCATCGTGGTTAGCGTTGGCTGCTACAGCCTGCAAAGTTGTGGGGATACCTAGGCTGCGATGGCGGTGTATCAGCCGCTCATGTGCAAGCTGACTCGCCGTCATCGCAGGCAAGCCAGCTCCCACTTTTGCTCTGTGGTGCCCCTCAAATTTTTGTTCACCTAAAAAAGCTGAAAATTTATCTTGCGCACTAAACATTGGCGCGATACATTCATCTCACCAACTACTTAGCGCGCAAATGTTTAGCGCTAAAACACAGAGGAACGCCCCATGCAAACGCTCTACACCGCAGTAGCCACCGCCACTGGCGGCCGTGATGGTCGCGCCGTTTCCAGCGACAATATCCTCGACGTAAAACTGTCGACTCCAAAGGAGTTGGGCGGTGCCGGTGGCCAGGCCACTAACCCCGAGCAATTGTTTGCTGCCGGCTACTCTGCTTGCTTTATCGGCGCACTGAAATTTGTTGCAAGCCAGACCAAACGCAAGATCCCGGATGACGCATCGATCACCGCCCACGTGGGAATCGGCCAGATCCCTGGCGGCTTCGGCCTGGATATCGACCTGCATATCAGCCTGCCGGGCCTGGCCCAGGATGATGCGCAAAGCCTGGTCGACGCTGCACACCAAGTCTGCCCGTACTCCAACGCTACCCGTGGCAACGTGGATGTGCGCTTGCATGTAACCGTCTGATAAACAGACGCCCATGAAAAAGCCCGACTCAAGGTCGGGCTTTTTTTCGTATCGCCGGGGCCAGAATTACTTCTTGGCGCGACCTTTGTACGAACCACCTTCACGGGTGTCGATCTCGATCAGGTCGTCGATTTCGATGAAATCGGCCACTTGCAGTTCGGTACCGTTGCTCAGCTTGGCAGGCTTCATCACCTTGCCGGAAGTATCGCCGCGAGCGGAGCCTTCGGTGTAAGCAACCTTACGCACGATGGTGGTCGGCAGCTCTACGGAAACCAGGCGCTCTTCGAAGAAGATAGCTTCGCAGACGTCTTCCATGCCTTCTTCAATGAACGGCAGAACGGCTTCGATATCTTCAGCGTTCAGCTCGTACATGGTGTAGTCAGTGGTGTCCATGAACGTGTAGGTGTCGCCGCTGATGAAGGACAGGGTCGCTTCTTTGCGGTCGAGGATTACATCGTCCAGTTTGTCATCGGCGCTGTAGACGATCTCGGTCTTGTAACCGGTCAGCAGGTTCTTCAGCTTGGTCTTCATGATTGCGCTGTTACGACCAGACTTGGTGAACTCAGCTTTCTGAACCAGCCAAGGGTCGTTTTCGAGACGGATCACTGTACCGGGTTTCAGTTCTTTACCAGTTTTCATTGCGTATATCCGAAATTTGGATGGGATTGACAAAAATCAAGGTGGCGTATCATATCCAACTTTCATAAAACTGTACCAGCGCCGTCGCAAGATCGGCCTGCAAGCCTTGTTCCAGACACCAGTTCTGCGCGTGCTGGCTGACCTCGGGCCAATGTTCCAGCAGCATTTTCCAGGACTGTGCCATATCGCCATCAGCGTTCCAGGCTTGCCAGAGCGTAACGACGGCAGCCTTGGCGGCCGGCGAAAGTGCGGCGGTGTACAGCTCCAGGAAGGCGTCGAGCTTGTCCAGGTGGATGTCTTCGTCCTGGCGGTAGATGTGCCACAGCAATGGCCTGCCCGCCCACTGGGCACGCACGAATGAGTCCTCGCCACGCACGGCGTTGAATTCGCAGCACCACAGCAAATGGTCATATTGCTCCTGACGCACGAATGCAATGACCTGTACGGTCAGCGCGCCGCGCACCTGGATGTCGCCTGCGGACAAGCTGTTCACGCCTAGCCAGCGTTGCACATCCCCCAGAATGCGCCCTTCCGGCACCAGCAAGTGCGTCCCACGCCCATCGGCTGCCAATACGTCCAGCCAGCCGGCCAAGCCGTCATTCTCATAGGCAAACAGCGACATCAAACGCGCTCCGGCCGTCGGAGCAACGCCCAGGCTTTGCAGGAACTGTCGCTGCGCGACGTCATCCTGCTGAAATGCCTGGCGGCGCTCCAACAAGCCGGCTTCACGCAACAGGCCGCCGGTGCCAGGGCGAAAACCGGGGAAGAAAAAGTATTTCTGCACGCCTTTGTACTTCACCGAAGGCAAGCGATGGCAGCCCACCACCCAGTCTTCGGCGCTGAGGTAATCGAGGTTCATCCACAATGGCGCACGCTCACACTCGGCCATGCGGTCCATGTATTCAGGCGGTAGCTGGCAGGCGAACGCGGCAATCACCACATCGGCCGGGTGTGCGCCTGGCCATTCGGCCGGCCAGTGGCGCACTTGCACGCCCTCTTGCCATTGCTGGCCCACCTGCACATCAATGTCCGGGCACATGCGTTCGAAGGCGCGCAGGTCGTCGACCCACAAACGCACATCACAGCCATGCTCCACCACCAACTGCCGGGCCAGGCGCCAGGTCACGCCGATGTCGCCGAAGTTGTCGACGACACTGCAAAAAATATCCCAGCGGGCTTTCATTCCGGGCTCCATCGATCAAAGGTCTGATTGTCCGCATAAATGCGTGGATGCAGAAGGCTTGATCGCGATTATTCTGCACGGAGGCTGTGCGACAATCACCGCCATGCCGTCAAAGCCTGCCAGGAGGCCCTTATGTCTGACCGTCCGCTGTCGCTGTTCAAGCTCTGCATTGCGATTGCCGCAGGCGTGTGGCTGGGGTTTATCGCCATTGCGCTGACCACTTGGCTGGCGTCTCGCTACCTGTTCCCCCAGAGCCTGGCGCCGGTGGCCCAGGCGGTCCAGCAATTGGGCAAGCCGGCCACGTTTGATGAGTCGCAACCACCGAACCGGCTGTTCGAACAGTACCAGCAGAACCTGCAAAAACAGGAACAACAACAGGCCTTGGACCAGGCACGAAGCAACGCGCGCAATCTGTCCAACCCCAAATGCCAGTTCTGGCTGCAACAAGACCAGAACGCCCCCAATGAAAAGACGCGGGCCAATGTCCTGCAATTCTGCGATTGATGCCAAATACCGCCATGAATAAACACGCCGTGCTCCAGTTGATCCTGGAAAAACTCACCGTCGACCTCGACATCGTCCAACGCGCCGCGCAGACCGCCTACGAAACCGCGACCCACGAAGAAAACATTGCCGAAAACAAATACGACACCCTTGGCCTGGAGGCTTCCTACCTGGCCACCGGACAGGCCCGGCGAGTGGAGGAGATCAAGCAATCGCTGATGCTGTGCCAGCAACTGCAACTACGTGCGTACGATGATCAACGCGGGATAGAGATCGGCACGCTGGTAGGCCTGGAAGACGAGGACGGTCGTCAGCAATGGCTGTTCCTGGCGCCGGATGCAGCGGGTTTGAAAGTGGATGTGGTCGGGCAACCGGTGACCGTCATCACGCCGCGCTCGCCCTTGGGCAAAGGCCTGTTGGGCAAGCGTATCGATGAAGAAGTGGAGATTTTGGTGGCCGGCGCTCGGCAGTACTTTACGGTGACCGAGGCCAGATAACCTACAGCCCCTGTAGGAGCGAGCTCGCTCGCGAAGAAACGCAAGGGCGCCGCATACAACCTGGCACCCCACGATCTTCGCGAGCAAGCTCGCTCCTACAGGGTAATCGTGTCAGTGGACGGGCAATTCGACGCCGTCGAACAACTCTTCCAGCTCTTGCTTGTTGTGGCACTGGATCGCCTTGGCCATCACTTCGCGGGTCAGGTGCGGCGCGAATTTCTCGATGAAGTCGCACATGAAACCGCGCAGGAAAGTACCGCGGCGGAAACCGATCTTGGTCACGCTGGACTCGAACAATTCGCTGGCATCCAGCACCACCAGGTCTTTGTCCAGGTTGGTGTCGACCGCCATCTTGGCAACGATCCCAACGCCCAGGCCGAGGCGCACATAGGTCTTGATCACGTCGGCATCGGCAGCGGTGAATACCACCTTGGGCGTGAGGCCGCGATGGCTGAAGGCTTCGTCGAGCTTGGAACGGCCGGTAAAGCCGAACACATAAGTCACGATCGGGTATTCAGCCAAGGCTTCCAGGGTCAGCTTCGGCAGCTTGGCCAACGGGTGCCCCTGAGGCACAACCACGCAACGGTTCCAGCGGTAGCAGGGCATCATCACCAGGTCGCCGAACAATTCCAGGGCCTCGGTGGCGATGGCAAAATCGACGGTGCCGTCAGCGGCCATCTCGGCAATCTGCATCGGCGAACCCTGGTGCATGTGCAGCGCCACGTCCGGGTATTGCTTGATGAAATCGCGGATCACCGGCGGCAATGCATAGCGCGCCTGGGTGTGAGTGGTGGCGATGGACAAGGTGCCTTTTTTCTCGTTGGAGAATTCCTGGGCGATCTGCTTGATGCTTTCGACTTTACGCAGGATCTCGCCGGCGGTGGTGATGATGCGCTCGCCAGCCGGAGTGACGCGGGTCAGGTGTTTGCCACTGCGTGCGAAGACTTCGACGCCCAACTCGTCTTCGAGCAGGCGGATCTGCTTGCTGATACCAGGCTGCGAGGTGTAGAGGCTTTGAGCGGTAGCGGAAACGTTGAGGTCGTGGTGCGCCACTTCCCAGATGTAGCGCAGTTGTTGAAGCTTCATATCAATCCCTCAAAGCAGATAGACGCCACGGGTATCAGCGACGGTATATAACTATATTAAAGGTTTTGCGGATAAATCTAGAACTTTTTTATCGTTTTTACCGATCAACTGTCGTCACTGCGCCGACGCTGCAACGACGGCACCAGGTAAACCGGCACCGGGGACAACTGCAACACCCGTGCGGCGGTACGTCCAAGGGGGACGGCCACGCCGGTTGCCTGGCTATGACTGCCTACGACCAGCAAGTCGACGGACAGTTTTCGCAATTGGTCGAGAATCACCTCGCAAGGGTCCCCCTGGATCACCTTGACCGAGCGAATCCATTGCAGGTCCTGCTCCCCCTCCCCCCACTCCTCGCGAAAGCTGTCCAGCACGCGCTGTTCAATCGTCGCCATCACCGTGCTCAGCCCCTTGCTCTGCCATTCGCTCAAGGCGGCCTCATCAAGGTAGCTCTGCAACACCGATTCGGCGAACAAGCCGATGGGTTCGACCACGTGAATCACATACAGGTCAGCCTTGAACGTTCGCGCCAGCGCCAGTGCATGTTGCATCACGTAGGGCGCATACAGACCGAGGTCCGTGGCAAACAGCATCGAACGAATCATAGAACCTCCTGGACTGCCAGGATGGCGGGGATTGAATGAGCTTAGCAGCTAGCGCTCGGTCTGGATTCTCAACTCATTGGGGCTTCCAGCCAGACGGCCTGGTAGAAAGGACATCGCCAGCACCCGCTTGTCACCCAACCCCTTCGCCATAGTGGCTCCCCCCAATCAGCGGTTGTGCCGATCAATAAAACTCAAGGCCTGGTAAAGCGCCTGCATGCGTGGCAGTTCGCAACCGGCCGCTTTGGCAGCGGCCAAGGGACGGGCGTAGATGGCCGCCAGTTCCAACGGCCGCTTGTGCAGGTGGTCGTGGTACATGCTGGGCAGGTAGTCGTCCATGGTTTCGGTCATGGCGAACATCTGCCCGGCGTAGCTGGCTGCAATTTCATGCCCACAGGCATGAGCGCCCTGCACCACCTCGGCCATCAGCGCCTGGATCAACTCGCGGCTGGACTCATCGGCCATCATGGCCGTGGTGCCCGTGCCCAGCAACACCGAGAGGCCGTTGAACGGCACATTCCAGACCAGCTTATGCCAACGCGCCAGATGCACATTGGCCATGGCCTGGGACTCGATACCGGCTTGATGAAACAGCCCGGCGCCGGCTTCGACAATCGCCTGTTGCCGCGCCTCATCGTTGGCCGCCGTGCCACTGTGATAGCCCAGGTTGACCCGGCCCAACGCCTGATGCTCGACCACACCGGGGGCCGAGCGGTGCACACCGATGTAGCACAGGCCGCCCAACAGATGCAGCGACGGCGGCAGGTGTTCACGCAGGCTGTCTTCCACATCGAGGCCGTTTTGCAGGAGCACCACTTTGGCGTCCGGCGCCGCCACCTGGGCGATGGTCGGCGCCAGGTCCACATTGCCGGTGGACTTGGTGCCCACCAATAGCCAGTCGCACGGCGGCATGTCGGCGGCGCTGGCATAGGCCTGCACCGGATGCAGGCGCAGTTGCCCATGCACCGTACTGTTGACGTGCAGGCCATGCTTGCTCACCGCGGCGTACTCGCTGCGCAACAGGAAATGCACGTCGAAGCCGGCACGCGCCAGCATCAGTCCGTAGTAACCACCAATGGCACCGGTGCCGATAATGCCAATGCGTGGCGACGGGGCTGCAACTGCTTTCATCTCAAATCCTCTGGTGTTCGGGTTAGCGCCTGGTTTATGCATTCGGCGAGGTCGGACGCTGTAAGACGTGTCTGTAATTGCCCAAGGAATTGACCCTCGCACACCAGGAACAACGCCGGCAAATGAAAGATCTGGTAGCGTTGCACCGCACCGCCGTTGTGCCCGGCATCCACCCAGCACACGCGGTCCACCGGCAATTGCCAGCCGGGCAATTGCTGGCGTGCCCAGCGGCAACTGGCACAACCGACACTGGTGAACACTACCAGCGAAATACCTGGCAATCCCAGCAATTGCTGGTCAATATCCAGGTCGGTCAATTCCAGTTCCTTCACTATACTGCTGCCATTGCCGTCAACTGGACGGCGCTCGGAGTCCGTGTACATGGGTCGTTTTTTACCTCACCCTGATGATGTCGCTGTCGAGTTGATTCAACGTCCCTCTCCCGCCCTTCCCCGCCAACGCCTGCACACTATCGGCCGTGGCGGCATCGCCTGCAATTGGCCGCGTGCCTGGCGCGCCGGCACGGCGGTTGATCTGCATATCCCTTCCCTGGGGCCCAGCGCCCGTTATCCGGGCTATGTTGCCTGGTGCCGCAAGGTCGAACAGGGCTATCGCATCGTTATCTGCTTTACCGATGAACACGCCTTGTTCGGTGCGCGGATGGGCGAGCAAGTGTGCCAGATCGAGCGTTACTGCCGCCTGCACGACGATGCCGAGCCAACGCCTGCACAACTGGAAGCCATGGCCCGTGATTGGGTGTCGCGCCATGCCGGCGAGTTCTCCCATGAGGCGGTTGTGCAGCCAGCGCTGGATTAAACCGGGCTTTGCCCATTGTCGCGGGCCCGTGTTACGCGCTAAGGTTCCTCCCCCCTGCATTCAAATCATGCTGTGCCCGCCGCACGGGGATAGCTGGCGGCCGGCACCCGTGACCCTGGCGAGTAACACGATGGCTGATTTACCGATCAATGACCTTAACGTTGAATCCAACGAGACCCTGATCACCCCCGATCAGCTCAAGCGCGAAATCCCCCTGAGCGACGCTGCCTTGCAGACCGTCACCAAGGGCCGCGAAGTCATCCGTGACATTCTCGACGGCACCGACCACCGCCTCTTCGTGGTGATCGGGCCCTGCTCTATCCACGACCTCAAGGCCGCCCACGAATATGCCGAGCGCCTCAAGGTGCTGGCGGCTGAAGTGTCCGACACCTTGTACCTGGTCATGCGCGTGTATTTCGAGAAGCCGCGTACCACCGTCGGCTGGAAAGGCTTGATCAACGACCCGTACCTGGACGACTCCTTCAAGATCCAGGACGGCTTGCACATCGGTCGCAAGCTGCTGCTGGACCTGGCTGAAATGGGCCTGCCCACTGCCACCGAAGCCCTCGACCCGATCTCCCCGCAATACCTGCAGGACCTGATCAGCTGGTCGGCCATCGGCGCACGCACCACCGAATCCCAGACCCACCGCGAAATGGCGTCCGGCCTGTCCTCGGCCGTAGGCTTCAAGAACGGCACCGACGGCGGCCTGACCGTGGCGATCAATGCGCTGCAATCGGTCTCCAGCCCTCACCGTTTCCTGGGCATCAACCAGGAAGGCGGCGTGTCCATCGTGACCACCAAGGGCAACGCCTACGGTCACGTGGTGCTGCGTGGCGGCAATGGCAAGCCCAACTATGATTCGGTCAGCGTCGCCCTGTGCGAACAGGCGCTGAACAAGGCCAAGATCAAGCCAAACATCATGGTCGACTGCAGCCACGCCAACTCCAACAAAGACCCGGCGTTGCAGCCGTTGGTGATGGAGAACGTTGCCAACCAGATCCTGGAAGGTAACCAGTCGATCATCGGCTTGATGGTAGAGAGCCATTTGAACTGGGGTTGCCAGGCGATTCCAAAAGACCTGGCCGACTTGCAGTACGGCGTGTCGATCACCGACGCCTGTATCGACTGGTCCGCCACCGAAACCACCCTGCGTAGCATGCATGCCAAACTCAAGGACGTGTTGCCCCAGCGCAAACGCACCTGAGCCTGTACCTGTTTCGCGCACACAAAAACGCCGGGCTAAGCCCGGCGTTTTTATTGGCAACTGGTCAGTTACAGCTTCGCGGCATGGCGCTGGTGGCGCTCCATGTAGCGTTCGACATAGGAGCACGACGGGATCACCGTGTAGCCGGCCTCTTCGGCAAACTTCAAGGCTTCCTCGGTCAACGCAGCCGCGATGCCTCGCCCCCGCAGTGCGTTGGGCACGAAGGTGCGATAGATATCCAGGGTCTGCTTCCCGAGGTCCATGTAGGTCAGGTAGGCACGATGACCGTCCACATTGGTCTCGAACTGATGACCAGCCTGGTCATGGTGGATGGACAACGCCTCGCTCATCACTACTCCTCGCGGGTCTGAATTAACGACCCTACCTTACCGATGTTTTTCCGGCGAAGGAACATCTACGCCACCCCGTGCCGGTTTCGACAGCGAGAAAACCGTGAGCGCTCACAACCAGCACATAGGGAATAGTAGGCACCAATCCTGAAATTGCTCAAGGCGCACTCGTCATTCCCCGCCGCTGGTGGATATAGAAAGGGCCTCGATCAATCGGTGACCGATAGCCTGAACATTGCCGGCAGTTGAACCTTGAGACGAACTGGCGCTCTTAAAGTCACCTCTAGATGCGCAAAAGATGCCTGGCGCAGTAAAGCCAAGGGCAACCAAAGTGCCCCGCTTCGTTATATAAAATTTCATCTATTTACAAGGCTTAACACATGCGGGCCGGCCCTTTCAGCCTGGATCCAATGTTCGTCGAGGCGCAAAAAATTGGACGGTTTTCATACAAACCGTCAAAAGATTAGCCAAAATAGATTCGGCACAAGAATTTTTTTTGCTTCTTGCGCAACGTCAGTTTACTTACTACAAGTAATGGGTAGTATGTACGCCGGCTATTAGCTCACTCTGAGAAAGTAGCCATTAAATTGAAAGTCCTTGAAGGGGAACACGATGAACAACGTTCTGAAATTCTCTGCTCTGGCTCTGGCCGCAGTTCTGGCTACCGGTTGCAGCAGCGTCTCCAAAGAAACCGAAGCTCGTCTGACTGCAACTGAAGACGCAGCAGCTCGCTCCCAGGCCCGTGCAGACGAAGCCTACCGTAAAGCTGATGAAGCTCTGGCTGCTGCTCAAAAAGCACAACAGACTGCTGACGAAGCTAACGAGCGCGCTCTGCGCATGCTTGAAAAAGCAAGCCGCAAGTAATAATCCTTCGGGGTTGTTATCAAGCCGATCCATTTATGGGTCGGCTTTTTTTTGCCTTTGATTTGGCATGTGGGAGCGGGCTTGCTCGCGAAAGCGGTGGATCAGTCAACATCAATGTTTGCTGGGCCGACGTCTTCGCGAGCAAGCCCGCTCCCACAGGGATATTCGCTCAGGCCGATTATTGAAGATCGAGCGAGGTGCTGGATACCACAGATGCGCCGCCTGGCACACCAATTTCGGTCGGCAAGCCATCCTCGGCGGCGACCACATCACGTACCTGGTCCCAGTTGACCCGCAGGTTATTGGACAGGTCTTCGCGCTTGAGCAACGCATTGATAACTGCGGTGTGCTTGTCGACCACCGATGGCGTACCGTCATCGTTCAACGGCGTGTGGGCTTCGAGGTAGACCTTGCCACCGCTGCTGCCGAACTTGTACGCGTCGTTGATGATGCGCACTGACGTGCCCACCGGCACCATGCCCGCCATTTCCAACACGTTGTTATTGAACATGCGGAAGCAACCGTGGCTGGTACGCGTGCCAATGCCAAACTTCATGTTGGAGCCGTGGATCAGGTAACCCGGCGTGCCCAGGGTGAACTTGAACGGCCCCAGTGGGTTATCGGGGCCGGCAGGCACCACGTTGGGCAGCGGATCACCGTTGGCGGCGTGCTCGGCCTTGATCGAGGCCGGTGGCGTCCAGGTCGGGTTGGGCGTCTTGGCGATGATACTGGTATGAGCAATCGGCGAGCCCCAGCCTTCTCGGCCAATACCCAGCGGGAAGGTATAGACGACGTTTTGGCCTTTTGGATAGTAGTAAAGCCGGTATTCCGCCAGGTTGATCACAATGCCTTCCCGCGGCCCGGGCGGCAGGATAAAGCGTGTGGGCAGCACAATCTCGGTGCCCGCTCCCGGCAACCAGGCATCAACACCCGGGTTGGCCGCGACCATTTCCGAATAGCCCAGGTCGTAGGTAGTACCCAGGTCGGCAAAGGTGTCTTCGTACTTGGCCTTGATCACTTGGACCTGGCCGACAATGTCCTCACCGGGCGGTGGCAAGGGCAACTGCAAGGCCGCCGCCGAACCCGCCGCACAAAGCGCAGCAAGAGACAGGCAGCAGGTGACGACGGAAAGGCGCGACAACATCCGGAAAATCCTTCGCAAGACGACGGGTAGGGAAAAATTGATTGTATACGGCTTCGCAGCGCCAAGCTTCAAGCTGTTTATAGCTCGAAGCGCAGCTCCGGCCAGATCGGCGGCGTGCCGCGCTTTTGCGATTCGAGAATCGCCCGGCATAAAGGACAGAGTCGCTGGTCTTGGAAAATCGAGCGGTTGACCGATGACCAGCGTGGCTGTGCCGGCAATAAAGTGCCGCACAGCGTGCGATCAATGGAGCCGCCCAGTTCCAATTGACGCGCCACCAAATGCACCCGCACTTCCTGGCAGGCGAACAGGTCCAGCTGCTCGTCCGGCTCGATCAGTTGGTAGTTAAACAGGGACCAGGCAGGGCGCGACATCGAGGGCTCCAAATCGGGGGGGCGCCACCTTAGCCGAAAGCCTGCCGGTAGAAAAGCGTCATAACAGCGGTTTTAGCGTTGGCCAGACATTTTCCAGCAACTTGTCCTGAGCGGCGACTGACGGATGCAGCCCGTCAGCCTGCATCAACTCCGGATGGCCGCCGACGCCTTCGAGGAAAAACGGCACCAACGGCACCTTTTTTTCCTCTGCGACATCACCGAACACCTTGGCAAAGGCTTCGACATAGCGCTTGCCGTAATTGGGCGGAATCTGCATCCCCAGCAGCAGCACCTTGGCACCACCGGCCTTGGACTGGTCAATCATCGACGCAAGATTTTGTTTCAATTGCGCGGGCGGCTGGCCGCGCAAGCCATCGTTGCCACCCAACTCGATCACCACCACATCCGGTTTATGCGCCGCAAGCGCCGCCGGCAGCCGCGCGAGGCCCCCTGCACTGGTGTCGCCACTGATGGAAGCATTGACGACTTTATCGTCAAAACCCTCCTGCTTGAGCCGTTGCTCCAGCAACGCGACCCACCCCTTGCGGGTATCCAGGCCGAAACCGGCACTGATACTATCGCCAACGATCAGGACTGTACCCGCCGCTGCGTTCTGGGCCATGCACATCAAGGCCAGGCCAGCACTCAAAAACCACACTCGCATCGGATTCTCCATGGGCGCAAGCATTCTCACCGCGCGAAACCTTAGCAAAGTGGTTCCCAGCGCGGAAGGTGAACTGACTATCCTGCACGAACTGAGCCTGGAACTGAACAAGGGCGATAGCCTGGCTATCGTCGGCAGCTCCGGTTCCGGCAAATCCACCCTACTGGGCCTGCTGGCCGGCCTCGACCTGCCCAGCAGCGGCGAAGTCACCCTGGCCGGGCAAGCCCTGAGCACCCTCGACGAAGACCAGCGCGCACGCATCCGTGCCGAGCATGTGGGCTTCGTATTCCAATCTTTCCAGTTGCTCGACAGCTTGAACGCGCTGGAAAACGTGATGCTGCCGCTGGAGCTGGACGGTCGCCAGGACGCCCGCGAGCGTGCCAAACACCTGCTGGAGCGCGTAGGCCTGGGCCAACGCCTGACCCACTCGCCTCGCCAGTTGTCCGGTGGCGAACAACAACGGGTGGCGATCGCCCGCGCGTTTGCCGCCGAACCGGACGTGCTGTTCGCCGACGAGCCCACCGGCAACCTCGACAGCCATACTGGCGAGCGCATCAGCGACCTGCTGTTCGAGTTGAATAAAGAGAGCGGCACGACCCTGGTACTGGTCACCCATGACGAGCGCCTGGCCCATCGTTGCCGACGCCTGATCCGCCTTGAAGCCGGCCTGATGGTCGCGCCCCTGGAGCCTTGATGGCACGTTTGCCGCTGTTGCGTCTGTTCAGCCTTGCCATGCGTCAGTTACTGCGCGATGCCCGCGCCGGTGAATTGCGCGTGTTGTTCTTTGCCCTGCTGGTGGCCGTGGCCGCCAGCACCGCCATCGGCTACTTTGGTGCGCGTCTCAACGGCGCCATGCTGCTGCGTGCCACCGAGTTCCTCGGCGCCGACCTGGTGCTCGAAGGCAGCTCGCCGGCCCGTCCCGAGCAAATCAAATCAGGGACCGAACTGGGCCTGGATCACGCTCGCATCGTGGAGTTCTCCAGCGTTATCGCCACCGACAATGGCATCCAGCTTTCCAGCATAAAAGCGGTCAACGAGCAGTACCCGTTGCGTGGCGAGCTTAAAAGCAGCACCGAGCCCTTCGGCGCTGAAGTTCCGGGCGGTGGCCCAAAACCCGGCGAAGCCTGGGTGGAAGCACGATTGCTGACCGCGCTGGACCTGAAAGTCGGCGACAGCATTGATGTCGGCATGAAGACCCTGCGTTTGGCGCGCATCCTGACCTATGAGCCCGACCGCGCCGGCAACTTCTACAGCCTCACGCCCAGGGTCATGATCAACCTGGCGGACCTGGACGCCACCGGTGTCGTGCAGCCAGGCAGCCGGGTGAGCTACCGCGAACTATGGCGTGCGCCGCAAGGCAGCACTGCGCTGCAAACCTATCGCGACCTGGTCAAACCGGGCCTGGCCGCCAACCAGCGCCTGCAGGACTCCCGCGATGGCAACCAGCAGATCGGCGGCGCGCTAGGCAAGGCCGAACGCTACCTGAACATGGCCAGCCTGGTGGCCGTGCTGCTGGCTGGCGTGGCCGTGGCGCTGTCGGCCAACCGCTTCGCCAGCCGACGTTTCGATGCCAGCGCGTTGTTGCGCTGCCTGGGCCTGTCGCGCCGTGAAGCGATGTTGTTGTTCAGCCTGCAACTGAGTGTGCTGGGCTTGCTGGCGAGCCTGGCCGGCGCCCTGCTCGGTTGGCTGGCGCAGTTTGGCCTGTTCTACTTCCTGCACGACCTGCTGCCCGCCGACGTACCGCCGGGCGGGTTGCTGCCGGCTGTCGCCGGGATCGGCACCGGGCTGGTCGCCCTCGCCGGCTTCGCCCTGCCGCCGCTGGCCGCACTGGGTCGGGTACCGCCGCTGCGGGTGTTGCGCCGCGATTTGCTGCCTATCCCCTCAAGCACCTGGATGGTCTACGGCGCGGCGCTGTTTGCCTTGGGCCTGATCATGTGGCGCCTGAGCCTGGATTTGGTACTGACCTTCGCGTTACTCGGCGGCGGTGTAGTCGCTGCGCTGCTCCTGGGTGGCTTGCTGTTGCTGTTGTTGCAAAGCCTGCGACGGTTATTGGCTCGCGCCTCCCTGCCCTGGCGCCTGGGCCTGGGCCAGTTGTTGCGTCACCCGTTGGCGGCGGCAGGCCAGTCCCTGGCGTTTGGCTTGATCCTGCTCTCCATGGGGTTGATCGCGCTGTTGCGGGGCGAATTGCTCGACACTTGGCAAAACCAGTTGCCCAAGGATGCGCCCAACTACTTCGCCCTGAATATCCTGCCGGCCGACAAGGACGCCTTTGGCGCCCGCCTGCTGGACGTCCAGGCGCAAGCGGCGCCGCTTTACCCGGTGGTGCCAGGGCGCTTGATCAGCATCAATGGCGAACCGGTGCAGGAGATTGTCAGCAAGGACTCCAGCGGCGACCGTGCCACTCAACGCGACCTGAGCCTGACCTGGGCAGCCGACTTGCCAGCAGGTAACGTCCTGACGGCAGGTAGCTGGTGGTCGGCGCAACCCACTGATGGGGTTCCTGGCGTGTCGGTGGAAGCCAAAGTGGCCGAGAGCCTGAAGCTCAAGCTCAACGACCATCTGGTGTTCACCATCGGAGGGGAAAACCGTGAGGCGCGGGTCACCAGCCTGCGGACCATCAACTGGGATAACTTCCAGCCCAACTTCTTCATGATTTTCCAACCGGGCACCCTGAAAGATCTGCCCGCGACCTACCTCACCAGCTTCTATCTGGCTCCCGGCCATGACCAACAGATCGTCGACCTGTCACGGGCCTTCCCGGCGGTCACTATCCTGCAGGTCGAGGCCCTGCTGGAGCAGTTGCGCAGCATCCTTGCCCAAGTGACCTTGGCCGTCGAATACGTGCTGTTGTTTGTACTCGCGGCGGGCATGGCGGTGTTGTTCTCTGGCCTGCAGGCCACCCTGGATGAACGAATCCGCCAGGGTGCATTGCTGCGCGCCCTAGGTGCCGAGCGTAAGTTGCTGGTCAAGGCTCGACGCATTGAGTTCGGCCTGCTGGGCGCCGTCAGCGGCTTGTTGGCGGCACTGGGCACCGAACTGGTGACCTGGGTGCTGTACCGCTATGCCTTTGACCTGGCGTGGCATCCCCACCCGTGGCTGTTGCTGCTGCCCGTGATCGGTGCTTTGTTGATTGGCGCTGCCGGAGTTTTCGGCACGCGCCGTGCGCTGAATGCCAGCCCGCTGACCGTATTGCGCGAAGGCTGAAACCCGGATGGCACGTACCCAGCCAAGGTACGAGCCATCAGGCGGGCTTCACATATTCGATCTTGGTGATCCACCAGCACACCTCTCCGCCGGGGGTCTGTACGACTGCTTCGTCATCCACCTCCTTGCGCAGCAGAGCCCGTGCCATGGGTGAGTCGATGGAGATGTAATCCATACGGTCGTAGATCTCGTCATAACCGACGATGCGAAAACGCTTGGTCTCGCCCTGTTCGTTTTCGATTTCGACCCATGCGCCGAAAAATACCTTTCCCTCCTGCTCGGGCATGTACTCCACCACCCGCATGTCTTCCAGGCGTTTGCGCAGGTAACGCACGCGCCGGTCTATCTCGCGCAAGAGCTTCTTGTTGTACTGGTAATCGGCGTTTTCACTGCGATCTCCCAGGGAGGCCGCCCAGGTCACTTTGCGCGTGGTATCCGGACGCTTTTCACGCCACAGGTAATCCAGCTCTTTTTTCAGCGCTTCATGACCTTCTTTGGTAATCAGCTTGGTACTCAAACGCTTGCATCCCCAGGCAATGTCCAATGGTGCCGTTATGCCAGGGCATCATGCCCAGGCAGCGGCTGGCTGGGACTGATGATAAATGAACCCTGGAAAGTATCCAGGCCGGCGCCCCCTTACCTCACCCATGCCCCTCCAGCACTTGATCCAACTCAAGCAACGTGCCCTGCATACGCTGGCGCATACCCGACAACTGCAACATCATCATCGCCAACTTTTCGGCCTTCTGGCTGACCTCCAGCCCCTGCTCCTGCAAATAGGCATGGCGCTGCTCAAGTTCACGGCCCTTTTCTTCCAGTTGGCTCTGCTGCTGTTGCAATCGCGCCTGCCACTGTTCGAGCATCTGTTCCTTCTCCAGTACTGCGCATTTTTTTTGCGTCAGTTCCTGGGCGACCTTGGCCAGGTTGCTCAGTGCGCTGTCCATTTCGAGCAAAGAGGTATGGTCCAGCTGAGCAGGCGGGTCCCAGGGTTCGGGCTCCGGCTCGGGTGGGTCCAACCGCAGGTTGCTTGGCTCAAAGTGACTGTCATCTTGTTCAACCGGAACAGGCGACGCACTGCTCTCCACCTGCTCCTGCGGTATCGCGACCAGCGACCGCGCCGGTTCCTCAACGGTGTCTTCATCCATAGGCTGCGGCGCAGTCTTGGCTGAGCGCGGATTTCGCGGCGGCGCAACCATTTGCGACGAGAAGCGAATGGACGGCACGATCACTGCACTGCTTTCAATCGCAGGCAACGCAGGGGCTGACATGCCCAGGGTGATGACCTTCATGACCAGAGCCTTCTTGATGATCACCGAGTGGTGATCCTCTGGCCTGGCCGGCGGTAACCGGCAGCCTTTCAAATCAATGAAATGAAAGGGAACCTGGGGTTCGGCAATGGGCGTCGTCTTCGAGCCGGCTGCGGCTGCCATCGTCAAGATCTGTTTGAAGACTTGCATGGCTAATTGCAGGTCCTCTTTGGAATCAACGCCTCCCAGGAAATACCGTTCAATCTTTTTACGTAATGCGGCGACATAAACCCTGGAGTGGCCGGGCTCCGCCTCCTCATCCAGGCTGTACACCAGAAAGTTGGACGCCGTTTGCGTAACAGCAAACCCGCACAACAAGGCGCCGTTAACCGGCGTCCCCTCATCGTTGCGCTCAAGAACAAGAGTACGTAGAAGCATCATGGCAATCAGGCCTCATTACAAAAAAGAAAACTTTATATAAACATCCGATAAACATCCGAACATTAATAAGTATTCAAAACAAAACAATTGTTTCAGCGAATTATCGGAGCGAACGTAGGATTCTTCTTATTAAGCATACTTCGCGTTCCCAAGCCTTCATATTGAACGTACCCTTTTTAAAGCACTTTCCCCTACTGCCGGCCCCTCTCACACGCCCTGCAAAACTTATTCGGTAAAACCATGATCGAGATAAGCAACCTGACAAAACAGCTGGGCAAAACACGCGTAATCAGCAACGTGTCCTTCTGTGCCCAGCGCCAGGAGTGTGTGGGCCTGCTGGGAGAGAGCGGTGCAGGCAAAACCACACTATTGAGCTTGATCGCCGGGGCGATCAAGCCGACGGCCGGGCACATCACTATTCAAGGTTTCAATACCCATACCCATTCAACTCAAGCCAAAAAAATCATTGGCTATCAACTTCAAGGCGGCCTCGACCATCACACGATGTCCGTCAAACACATGCTCAATTTCATTGCTGCCATTCGCGGTTTGAGCGGGCTGGAAAAACGCAGCCAGGTGGCGCAGGTCGCCGCACGCCTGGAACTGCTGCCCGTGCTCGACTGCGCCATCAGCGTACTTCCCCTCGGTTTGAAGCGCAGAGTGGCAATGGCCCAGGCGCTCCTGTATTCACCAAGCCTGCTGCTGCTCGATGAACCCACAGAAGGGCTCTGTCCTGATCAACGGCTCAAGTTCCGGGCACTCATTGAGTCCCTGAGCGAGGAAATGACCATCATCATCGCCTCCCGCCATTACCAGGAGCTGGCGGACATCTGCACCCGTGCCTTGGTTATGGCCGGTGGCCGCCTGGTGGCCGATGCCTCACTGCCCGACTTACAGCGCAGCTCCCGGCATTTCCAGGCCGTCACCCTCGCAGCAGACACCTCGCTGGACTTGCTCGCGCTGGCCGTATTGCCCGGCGTCGCCGGCATCGAAGAAGACCGACATGCACCCGGCAAGGTGACGGTCCTTGCCATGCCTGGGCATTCCATATTTCCCGCAATCAACGCGCTTATCACCCATCGCGGCTGGAACATCACGTCAATGAATCTGGAGCCGGGTCGCCTGAACGATGTCGTTCACCACCTGAGCCAAGAGGTAACACCTTGAGACTGCTACCTGTCATTTTCAAACGACAACTCGCCAACTATGCCTGCGCGCCCAGCACCTATCTGAGCGTGGCGATTTTTCTCGCGCTATGCGCAGTGCTGGGACTGCATTCCAACCAATGGATGGAGCGCAACAGCAGCGATCTGCAGGCCTTTTTCGAGCTGCATCCCTGGCTCTATTTGGTGCTGGTCCCCCTGTTATCGACGCAGTTGTGGTCGGATGAATCCAACGCCAGCTTTTACGACACCCTGAAGGCCTTGCCTGTCACCTCAGTGGAACGAGTGATCGGAAAATTTATCGCAGCATGGACTGTCTGTGGCATTGCGCTGATGCTTAACTTCCCCTTGGTGATTGCCGTCAATTATCTGGGCACGCCTGACAATACCGTTATCGCTTCGCAGTTTCTGGCCAGTTGGTTGCTGGCGGGAAGTTATCTTTCCGTGGGTTGTTTCATCTGTGTACTTGCCAACCAACGCCTGCTGATTTTCTTTGTCACCCTCGGCTTGTTGCTGACCGCCAGTGGGCTTTCGTCAGTACTGGATGCACTTGAACAACAAGCACCCATATGGGTTATCGACAGTTTGATGTCCCTGGATCCCATTGCCCGCTTCAGCGCGATGGATAACGGCAGGCTTACACTGCATGACAGCCTGTACTTTATCAGCATGATCGTTGCTTTTCTGTTTGCAACCACCCTCACACTCAACTACAAAAGCAGTTGAGAAAAGGAAGAC
Organism: Pseudomonas sp. FJ2-5-13; assembly: GCF_029201605.1. NCBI lineage: Bacteria > Pseudomonadati > Pseudomonadota > Gammaproteobacteria > Pseudomonadales > Pseudomonadaceae > Pseudomonas > Pseudomonas sp. FJ2-5-13. The sequence goes on along the minus strand of NZ_CP104045.1, from coordinate 1,872,136 downwards.
CACTGATGGGATCCGCTTTTCGTGCGGGTATGACACTTCTCGTCATATCACTGCTGTTTCTGGCACTCAATCTAGTCTGGGTACCCAAACTACCTACTGTCCAATGGGACTTTTCCCAAGAAAAAATCCATACGTTATCGCCAGCAACGCGGCAACTACTTGCCTCACTTGAAAGCCCACTGGATCTGTATTACTTCAATACCCTCAATGCGCCGCAAAAAAGCCAGGCATTAGAACGTTATGGCCGGCGCGTCGAAGACGTGCTCAAGGCGTTCGAAAAAGCGGCAAACGGCCTGATCAACTTACATATCATAAACCCCGCTCCCTTTTCTGAAGACGCCTACAAAGCCAGCTTGTTCGGGCTTGATGACACACAAGGATTTCTTGGTCTTATCGGCACCCGCGCTGGCCAAGGCGCCCAACGCATCGAAGCGTTCCGCCCTGAGCACGAGTCATTACTTGAATATGAGATCAGCCACCTGATCTATAAGTTGGGGCGCCCTGAGCGTGCCACTGTCGGCCTGCTGTCGGGACTGTCGCTGGATAAACCGGCCAGCGAGTTGCTGGCGTTGATGCGCGAGCAATTCAATGTGGTGGAACTGGCGGCGAACATCGCTCAGGTACCGCCATCCATCGCGACATTGATGGTCATACACCCGCACGCTTTACCTGAGCGGGCCTTATATGCCATTGAGCAATCGGTATTGAAAGGCACCCCGTTGATGATGTTCATCGACCCCGTGAGCGAGATAGGCGCTGACGCCGTGTCAGCGAACGCGAGAATGGAGGGGCTGCTGAACGCGTGGGGCATCCAGATGCCGGAGGACAAGCTGTTGATCGACAATCTTTATGCCTCATCAGCCACGCCCGGTCCGGGAATGCCCCGGGTACTGCACCCGGCCCGCCTACACCTGCCACGACAGGCCATGGCCACGACGGATATCAGCACCTGGGGACTGGACAGTGTCATCGTCTCAAGCAGCGGTGCGCTTTCGCTAGCGCCCAAGAGCCGCTCACTGCTGACCCCGCTTCTACTGGGCTCAAGGCAATCGGCCCTGTTGGACGCAAAACGCTTTGCCTCGGCGACGACATTCGACTCGCTCATCGATGAAACGGCAATTTCAGGGCAGCGCCATGTAATCGCAGCGCGCATTGAGGGGCCCGCTTACTCAGCGTTTCCCGACGGCTTTAAGGGCCAACCGCCGGGGCTGCAAAAAGCAGAACTGATTCAGATGGTAGTCGTGGCCGACACTGACCTGCTAGCGGACACTCTCAGCCAGGCACGACCCAACGGCAACGCGCAGTTTGTATTGAATGGATTGGATAACCTGGCGGCGCCCGACGCACTCAAACGCATTCGACCCCGTGTCATGCACCAACCGTTGCACAGGCTGGATCAGATGCGGGACCAAGCCGCACAGGCGTATCGGAAAAATTCGCTTGAGCTGGAGCGACGACTTGAGCAGACGGAGCAAGCGTGGCGAAGGTTGAATCCACTGCACACACGGCTTATCACCCAAGCGGTGGATACCAGTACCCAGTTGCAGGCACTCAACAAAGAGCGCCTGCAGTTGCCCATCGAGTTGCATGCACTCAAGGCGCAGGCCTACGCCCCGGTGCAGCGTTTCGAGCGACAGCTCAAAGGGCTGATAATCGTGCCCCTACCGCTGCTGTTGTGCCTGATTGCCTGGTTACTTTTCCTACACCAGCGCCGGCGTCGTACCCCCGCGATCTTTCACTAATCGCTCACCGACGGGCAATCAGCCCTTGCCGGGCAATGCGCGTCAGTTGGTGGATCACCTCATGGGCGTTGCTGGCACTCGGTGCCTGAATCACTGCCAGATCGAAACTGTCGCTGGCAAAACGGGCCAGTGAATCGCCGTCTTCAACAAACTGGATCAGGAACGCCGAGGGCCGACCGGAACGACGTGGCCAGCCGTCCAGATAGCGCAGCAGTGTCGGCTGGTGCTTACCGCCCAACAGGATTTTCGGATTGCGTTGCGTCAGGTCCGCGGTGATCGGGGCCAGGCGTATGAGGGGGCGTAGTGCATTCATCGTGTCGTGTCTCTGCCTCAAAAGTCTGCGGGCAGGTGAGAGGCAACACCGAACCAGCGCTTTAGCGGTATTTCGAGGAACGCCTAGCGTGAGCAAGCGTACTTCTGTCGGGCTGCATTGAGACCCAGTGGCGCCCCGCAATTAGCTGTTTAAATCGGCGCATGAGCAGCATCCTAGAGAAGCCGGTGGGGCAGTGTCAAGAATCCCGGGCAACGAAAAGGCCCGCATCAGCGGGCCTTTTGTGCAGCTTGCAAAACGATCAGTGAGTGATCGCGCGGTCGACAGACAATTTGCCCGCACCTTCCAGCAACACCGCCAGAGCGCCACCGAGCAACGCCAGTGCGAACTCATAACCGTTGTTGGCCATGAACAGCCCGTTGTGGATGTGTACAGAGAAAATCGCCACCAGCGTCAGGAAGGTCAGGCCCAATGAAGCAGGGCGAACCAGCAAACCGATGATCAGGGCCAGGCCGGCGAAGAACTCGGTACCGCCCGACAGCAGCGCCATCAGCGTACCCGGCGCCAGGCCGATGCTTTCCATCCATTGTGCGGTGCCCGCCAGGCCACCACCGCCAAACCAGCCGAAGAGTTTTTGCGAGCCGTGGGCAGCGAAGATGATGCCCACGAAGACGCGCAGAATAGTCAGGCCATAACCGGCGCGAGTGGACAGTACACGGGTAATCATTGGGCTCATGGGGTAAATCCTTTTCCAGGTAGGGGTTGGTTGGCCGCTATATTAATCAGTTTAAACAATGATAAAAGCCGAAATATTGCTTAATTAATATCTAACAATTCGATTATTTACGCGAGGCAATTTTGGCCGCTGTCGGCTCCAGGGACTCCCGCTCCCGATCGAACGCCAAATAATACTTGTTGACGCTATTAACATAGCTGACGCCGCCCATCCCTACCTGCTCCATGGCAATGCGTTCAACCTGGAAAAACCACTGATTGGGGTTAAGCCCACGGCGCTTGGCCTCGGTGCGCATGCCTTGCACTCGCTCCGGCCCCATGTTGTACGCTGCCAGCATAAAGGCCATGCGCTCGCGCTCATTGAGCTTGGGGCTGGCGAAAAACTTGCGACGGATCATCGCCAGGTAACGCGCCCCCGCTTGCACGTTATTGTCGAGCGTCTCGATATTGTTGACCCCCACCCGCTGGGCCGCCGACGGCGTGATCTGCATCAGGCCGGTGGGGCCGCCGCTGTTGCGCGCACCTGGGTCCAGGGAAGACTCCTTGAACGCCAACGCCGCCAGGTTCAGCCAGTCCATACCTTGCTCACGTGCATGTTTTTGCAAAACCGGGCGCAGTTTTTCCAGGCGCTGGCGGTCAGCCCGCGCCAATGGGTTACGGACCTGGTAGAGGCGTCGATAGATACGCTGGAAAGCCACATCCTGGTCGGAAGGCGTGTGATAGGTCTTGAGAAACCGATCAATGCTGGCGCGCAGCATCGACGCGTCCTGGCGTACAAACCAGAACTCGTCGCCCGGTTCGCTGATCACTACCTGTTTGTCAAAGCGCAACTTGGGCAGGATTTTCGCCCAGCGTTGGGCAATCGGTTTTTCCACAATCGTCAGGTGAAAAATCCCGGCCTGCACCATCTCCAGGACATCTTCCACCGCCAGGCTGGGGTCAACCCATTCCACTTTCACCGGTGGGCGCTTGTGCAGAGCCAGTTTTTGATTGACCTGACTGATGGCATCCGCCGCCGCACTGCCGGTGGTCAGCGTCAGTGTACGACCCGACAGTTGCTCCAACTTGGTAAAGCGTCGTTCACCCTTGACGCCCACCAGCCACAACGGCACATCGCTGACAATTGGGTCGCTGGCGCTGACCTTGCGCACGCCCTTCACGTCCAGCAACTCACCGGGCGCTACTAGGTCGCCTTCACCGCGGGCCAGCGCGCCAAGCAACTGATCCTTGGCCTTGGGGATGATCTTGAGGTTGATGGCCTGCCCATCACGGGCATGGCCGTTGAGGTACTGCTCGAAGGCGCGCAACCGATGGTATTCGACACCGATGGCCTGGCCCTGCACTTCACCGGAACTGTTGCGGCTCTGGTTGACCAAGACGCGCAGGGTGCGGCTGGAGCGAATTTGCGCGAGGTCGCGGACCTTGCCGGGTTTGGCCACTTGCAGCGGCCCATCCAGACGCGCGACCGCCGCCATGGGCAGCCATAACGTCAGGCACAACATAAGCAACGCCGAGGGTCGGATCATCCGCTCTCCGGAAAGAAAACTGGCCAGCGCCTGCGCGAATAACGCAGTGCTGGTGGTCAGAAACAGAGCGCTTTATGCGCTGGCAAGGCGTGCAACGGCGCCACGGTGGCAGGCAATCGGCCCACCACAATGTCGCTTGCGACGTTCAAAGACAGCGTTAACGCATTGTAGTTCTTGGTTTTTCTTATCAATCTACAGCTCTGATATGCTTTCCGGCCGCAGGCGGAGATAGCACCATGCAACTCATTGATATTGGCGTCAACCTGACCAACCCCAGTTTCGACGAGAGGCACACGGCCGTTCTCGAACGCGCCTACGCCGCTGGCGTGCAGCAATTGGTACTCACCGGCACCAGCGTCGAGGGCAGCGAACAGGCCCTGCAACTGTGTGTAAAACTCGACGAAAGCGGCCAGCGCCTGTTCAGCACTGCCGGCATTCACCCCCACTCTGCCAGCGACTGGAACAACGACAGCGCCCAACGTCTGCGCAGCTTGCTGGGCGACAGCCGAGTGCGCGCCGTGGGTGAATGCGGGCTGGATTTCAACCGGGACTTCTCCCCTCGCCCCCAGCAGGAAAAAGTCCTCGAAGAACACCTGGCCCTGGCGGTCGAGCTGCAACTGCCGGTATTTCTCCATGAGCGCGATGCCAACCAGCGTCTGCTGGAGATCCTCAAGGACTACCGCGACCACCTGCCTGCCGCCGTGGTGCACTGCTTCACCGGTGAACAGGCCGCACTGTTCAGTTACCTGGACCTGGATTTGCACATTGGCATCACGGGTTGGATCTGCGACGAACGCCGTGGCACTCACCTGCATCCGCTGGTAAGGGAAATTCCCCGAGGTCGTCTGATGCTGGAAAGCGATGCGCCCTACCTGCTGCCACGCACCCTGCGCCCCAAGCCGAAAAATGGTCGCAATGAGCCGGCGTACCTGCCCGAAGTACTGCGCGAAGTGGCCTTGCACCGTAACGAAACAATGGAAGACCTGGCGCTGCACAGCACCGCCTGCGCCCGGCGCTTTTTCGGTTTGCCTGCCGTGGATTAATGCGGCGCATTGACCCACGTCAAAAGCGCTTTTCTGAATAGCGGCACAATAATGGCACCTTGCCAATACTGTTTCCGCTATCAGAGAAAACCTTCCATGGGTGCCTGGCTTAGCAATATCTCGCTCAAATACAAATTCTGGGCCGTCAATGCGGTCGCCTTTATCACCACCCTGCTGCTGGTGCTGTACGCCGTACAGCTTGAACAACAGGCGCGCAGCCAGGCGTCGCAGGCATCGGCCCAGGCTCAGGGGCGCCTGCTCAGCGCCTGGCCAGCCGACAAAACCTTGCCCACGGGTGAGCACTGGCTCACCTTTGCTAAAGGCCAGATCCCCCAGGATCTGCCCGCCCTGAGCACTGCCAACGGCTGGACTGAACTCAACCCCATGCCGTTGTTCGGTGAAAACCCGCTGATCGGCGCCGAGGTGATCAGCCGGGCCGACGGCCAGCAGGTCGCAGTCCTGGCCTACGCGCCGAGCCTGAGCCAGGTGTTCCGTGAACGCTTCACTCATTACGCCGTCGCGGTGGCCGTGCTGATGCTGGCCATGCTCGGCGCCTCGCAGTTGTTGATCCGCTTCCTGCTCAGCCAACTCAACACCCTCAAGGATGTGATGCTGCACGTTGAAAAAACCGGCGACCTCTCGGCGCGGGTGCCATTGGCCTGCAAGGATGAAGTCGGCCAGATGGCCAGTGCCTTCAACGCCATGCAAGCCGGCTACCAGCGGGTGGTCAATACCGTGGCCCGCACCGCCCGGCAACTGGACGACGGCGCCGCACGCCTGGCTAGCAGCATGAACGAGGTACAACACGGCATGCTCGGCCAGCAGAGCGAAACCGACCAGGCCGCCACCGCCATCAACGAAATGACCGCCACCGTCTACCACATCGCCCAGCACGCGGGCGCCACCCGTGACTTGTCCCAGTCCGCCGACACCCTCGCCGGCAGCGGCCAGGCAGTGGTCACCCGGGTGCAGCGCTCGATCGCCGGGCTGTCCAGTGGCGTACAGCAGACCGCCGAAATGATCCAGAAACTGGCCGAAGACAGCCAGAAAATCAACGGCGTGGTCGGGGTGATCCACAGCATCGCCGAACAGACCAACCTGCTCGCCCTCAACGCCGCCATCGAAGCCGCCCGCGCCGGGGAAATGGGCCGCGGTTTCGCGGTGGTCGCCGATGAAGTGCGCAACCTGGCCAAGCGCGTGCAAAGCTCCACCGACGAAATCACCCGCATGGTCTCGGCGCTGCAAGCCGGCACCCGCGACGCCGTGGACTTCATGCAGGAAAGCTCATTTAAGGCCGATGACTGCGTGCAGCAGGCCCAGGAAGCCGGCATCGCGCTGGCTGAAATCACCGGGGCCGTGGCACAGATGCGCGAAAGCAACACCCAGATTGCCGTGGCCGCCGAGCAACAAAGCCATGTCGCCGAAGAAATGAACCGCGCCGTGGTGAGCATTCGCGATGTGACCGAAAACACCGTACATCAAACCGTGGCGTCGGCGACCACCAGCAATGAACTGGCGACGCTGGCCGGGGAGTTGAGCAAGGCGATTGGGCAGTTGAAGTTGTAAGACTGTTCCAGCTGTAATCCGACTCCTACGACCAAGCCTCGATTTACCTGAGATTAAGACGAAACTTCCTCGCTCCTCTCGCGAATAACGCCGACTTCTTTTACCTGACAACCACTGCAAAGTCCCTCGCCTGATCAAACAGCGCGAGGGAGTGCAGATGGCGGTGTTCGTTAAAGCCCTGGTGGATGGGGCTGTCTCTTGATCTCGGTGCTGGCCAACCTGGTACTGGTGCCCCTAGATCCCGAAGCGCCGAAGGTTGAGCGCGTATTCGCGGATTTCCGCACCTGCCTGAATACCTTTGATAAGTGGACCGACAGCTTTTTAAGTGGTTCGACACTTAGCGTGGAGCAGGTATTCAAGGTGGGAGAACAGGTCGCACTGGTCGCGCCGGCTTCTTCCAAAAAACCCAGTCGTACGGTCGCTCAATGCAAAGCCCAGGGCGGGCTGACCTTGGTGCATCTGTTCGAAAGCACGCAGTTCGTGCCCATCGGCAACACGCCCGTGAGGCTGCAAGCCGTTGCACAAGACAGAAGCCCCATAGGTGCGCCACTGCATCGCACCATTGGCCCCAGCGGCATTCTTGAAGTCAACGACTGTACCCGCGACCAGACGTACGAAATCACCTTTTACCCCAACGTTTCCAAGGCTCACGTCCAGGCGCTGTATGCGTCCTATGAGTCTGTGATCGCCGGGCTGGAAGCGGATTTGCGCAAGGCCTGGGCCGAGCACTTCAAGCCTCGATGGGCGGACTTTGCCAAAGCGCCCGCTTACAAGCGCAGTGCGTTACAGGGCATGGCCTTTGCTGCCGGGCTTGGCAGCGCGCTTTATAACCTGTGGGACAACATCACCGAGCTGTACGACCTACTCGCGAATCTCAAATCCAATAGCGAGAAGCTGCTGAAATACCTGTCCGAAGCCGAGCTGAACGCGCTGCTCACGCTGGGCAAAGACACGCTGGCCAAGGGTTTGCTGGTGCTCAGTGATGAGCCGCTGTTGTTTATCTACCTGTCGGCGCTGGTGGCCTGGGTACGCATGCTGCCGCCACCCGACATGTACGAACTGCTGGGTGAAATCACCGGCGAAGTCTTGATCAATCTGTTGCTGATCTGGGCCACGCGAGGCATTGGGGTCCAGCTGCGCCTGGGTGCGCAGACGCTCAGTCACGTCAAGTCCGGGCGGGCGCGGGCGTTGTTGGACATGCTGGCCAAACACGTCTCGGGGCCTCGGTTGGAGATGCATGTTGAGACCGCCAAGCCGGTGTTGCTGAGCAGTGCGGCGACGCCGGTCAAGGCAGTGCCGGTGGTGCCGTTGAAGGCGGGTGACACGATGGTTTCGAATCCGGTGCCGATGGTGCGCGGCAAGACCCAGCGCACAACGTTGGTCCGTCAGGAGCCTGTCGATGATGTGCCGGCTGTGGCTTCGAATCCTAAAGGAGATGCGGCGGCTTCTGCGGATAAAACGGTCACTCACGGTTGCCCGGTGTCGATGGTCACCGGCGAGGAGTTGCTGACCCTTACCGACGGCGCGCTGGATGGGATCTTGCCGTTTGAATGGACGCGGCTGTACCGCACCAGTGCGGTGGAAGTCGATTGTGGGTTGGGGTTTGGCTGGAGCCATGCGCTGGCCCATCGGCTGGTGGTGTCGGGCGATTCAGTGGTGTGGACTGACCATGAGAACCGCTCGACTGCCCTGCCCTTGCCCACCGACTCTCGGCCCGCGATCACCAATAGCCTGGCGGAAGCGGCGATCTACTTGGGTTCGGCGCCTGACGAGTTGGTGTTGGCCCAGGCCTCGCGTTTCTATCACTTTCGCGATGGTGTGCTGACAACCATCAGCGATGCGTATGACAACCGCCTGCGTCTTTTCCGTGATCGTTCAGGGCGGATTGAGCGGCTGGATAACGGTGCGGGCCGTTCGCTGCTTTTGCGTTATGAGCTGGATCGCATCGTCGCGGTGGATTACCAGGTGCATCGCGCCAAAGGGCGAGAGCCCTACGTGTGGGAGACCGAGCAGAACGTTGTTTCCTACGCCTATGACGAACACGGACGACTGGTCTGCGCGACCAATGCTGTCGGGGAAAGCGAGCGTTATCGGTATGACGATCAGCACGTCATTCTTGAACGCCAACTGGCCGGCGGCGCGAGCTTCTTTTGGGAATGGGAACGTGCTGGCAAGGCAGCACGCTGTGTTCGGCATTGGGCGAACTTTTCGCAGATGGACACGCGTTATGCCTGGGGCGATGACGGGCGCGTCACCGTGCATAACGCCGACGGTAGCCAGGAGGTGTATGTCCATGACCAGCGGGCGCGGTTGGTGCAGCGCATCGATCCGGACGGCGCTCAGCATTACAAATCCTACGATGACCAAGGCCGGCTGACCGTCGAGCAAGACCCGATGGGCGCGGTGACGGCCTATCAGTATGACGACGCCGGACGCCTGGTGGCGCTGTTTCCGGGGGATGATGAGCCGACGTCCTACGAGCATAACAATGGGTTCGTACGGGTTGTAAGGCGTGGTGAGGCAGTCTGGAAATATGAGCGTAATGACCAAGGCGATGTCATTCGCAAGACTGACCCCGATGGCCATTCGACTGACTACAGCTACAACAAACAGGGGCAACTGACTGGGGTTTGGTATCCCGACAGCAGTTGTCATCGGCTGGTGTGGAACGAGCGCGGGCAGTTGCTTGAGGAGCAATTGCCCCATGGCGGGATCAAGCGTTATCGCTATGACGATCTGGGTCGACAGATTGCTCGTGAGGATGAACACGGCGCGCAGACCGTTTATGAATGGGACAGCGTCGGTCGGCTGATTCGCCTCGTCTTGCCGGGCGGTGGTTGTAGGGAGTTCAGCTACAACCCCTACGGCAAAATCATCGCCGAACGCGACGAACTCGGCCACGTCACCCGCTACGAATACGCAGACGGCCTGCACCTGATCAGCCGCCGCCTCAACGCCGACGGCACCCAGGTCAAGTACCGCTACGACAACGCCCGGCTGCTGCTCACCGAGATCGAAAACGAAGCCGGCGAAACCTACCAACTCGACTACCACCCCAACGGCCTGATCCGCCAGGAAACCGGCTTCGACGGCCAACGCACCGCCTACGCCTACGACCTCAACGGCAACCTGCTGGAAAAGACCGACTACGGCGACGATGGCAGTCAGCTAATCACCCGCTACGAGCGCGACCACGCCGGGCGCCTCGTAAGAAAAACCCTGCCCGACAGCAACGTTGTCGACTACGCCTACGACCGCCAAGGCAACCTCCTCAGCGTCGAAGACGGCCACTGGGCGCTGGCCTACGAATACGACCGCCAAAACCGCCTCACCGCCGAGCACCAAGGCTGGGGCACCCTGCGCTACGGCTACGACGCCTGCGGCCAGCTGAAAAACCTGTGCCTGCCAGACAACAACCGCGTCACCTTCAACCACGACAAAGGCGGCCACCTCGCCACCGTCGAACTCAACGGAGAAGTGCTCACCTCACATCTCTTCAAAAGCGGCCGCGAACACCAGCGCCAGCAAGGCCAACTGCTCAGCCACTACCACTACGACGATCAACACCGCCTGCATGCCCATGCGGTGACCCAGCAACAGAACCACCTCTACCAACGCCAATACGACTACGACAAAGCCGGCAACCTCACCCTCCTGCTCGACATCCGCAAAGGCGAACACCTTTACCGCTACGACCCGCTAAACCGACTGACCCGCGCCGACCACTCGCAAGACATACAGGAACGCTTCGGCCACAACCCCGCCGGCAACCTGCTCATGCAAGACCGCCCCGGCCCCGACATCGTCGCAGCCAACCGCCTGATGATCCAGGGCGACCGCCATTACGACTACGACGCCTTCGGCAACCTCATCCGCGAACGGCGCGGTAAAGGCCAGCAACTCGTTACGGAGTACCACTACGACTGCCAGCATCGGCTAATCAGCATCACAAAGCCGACCGGCGAAACCGCCAGTTATCGCTATGACCCATTTGGGCGGCGCATCAGCAAGACCGTGGAGGGCAAGACCACCGAGTTTTTCTGGCAAGGCGACAAGCTAATTGCCAAACACCATGCAGAGCGCCATCGCAGCTATCTCTACGAACCCGACAGCTTCCGACCACTAGCCCTGCTGCAAGGCTTCGGCCCACAGGCCACAACGCCCTACCACTACCAACTCGACCACCTCGGCACCCCGCAGGAACTCACCAGCCCCGAGGGCGAAATCGTCTGGTCCGCCCACTACCACGCTTACGGCCAGATAGCCCGACTAGACGTAGGCAAAGTCGACAATCCGCTGCGCTTTCAGGGTCAGTATTTCGATCCGGAAAGCGGACTGCACTACAACCGCCATCGCTACTACAATCCGGATATTGGTCGTTACCTGACACCGGACCCGGTGAAGTTGGCGGGGGGGATCAATGGGTACCGGTATGTGCCCAACCCTACCGGGTGGGTTGATCCTCTAGGGTTGAGCGCAAATTGTCCTGGCTCAGGAAAGAAAAAACCGCTCTGCTCTTTGCCTGCAGAACCGGATATACCCGATGTCTCTCGTAAAGGGGCGTTCAGGCAAGCAAAAAGGGATGCCAATGTACCTATGACTCAAAACCCCGATGTGATGACACACCCGAGCTCAGGAAGAACGACACAGTACAAAATAGAAAAAATGACTGATTTGAATGATGACAATATATTGGATGAAAGCGGTAGAACCATAAATTCAAGGGTTTATCAATTCACGAGAGCAGATGGCTCTAAGGTTCTTATTCAGGACCATTCTGCCGGGCATAAATTCGGCAGACCAGACGGCATAGGTGACCAAAAAGCGCATTTCAATTTGCGACCAATAGACAAGCCTCGAAACGGAACCGTGGACGGCGGCAAGGACCATTACAACTTTAGGAGAAGTCGATGAAATACTGGAACGAACTTGATCATAATATTTTTTTTGAAAAAATTTTTAGCACGCCTGTAGAAATCGGCAAAATTGCTCTTTTTTCTTTGCAAATAGAGAATGATCGACCTTCTGTGGGATTAGGATTCGACATACCCGAATTTCCAGATAATTTGCCAAAAAAATGGGAAGGGAAAGGCTATAACACCTGCAGAATGGGCATCGATTGTCATGGCATTCGCGAATTAAAAATACACAACATCCCCATTAGAGAGGTGTTTCTTGTTGATATCTCCAAGCAAAATGATCTTTTTCATTTCCAAGCAAAGAATGAAAGCTCTCTAATTGAATTCAAGGCTAAATTCATTTCACTTTGCGATCCGAATGTATACATTAATGGTCCAGACGATTATTTTTTCTAGATAGAATAAAAATCGCGTAATTACTATGACCCCCATAGCCAGCCCCAATTCGCCACCCCGCCCACCTCAACCTAGACTCTGTTCAAGTTGTTTAAACGGACAGAGGATTCACCACCATGGGCAAACGTCACCCCAATCTCCCCGCCTGGCAATGGCGTCAGTACCCACAGAACCATCAGCACCCAACCAACCTGGCGTTGCACCTGATTGCCGTGCCGCTGTTTATCGTCGGTTTTCTGCTGATCGTTTCGGGCGTGTTCAGCCTGAGCCTGGCCAGCTTCGCGGTCGGCGTGATTGGCATTGTCGCGGGCCTGGCGTTGCAGCGTCATGGCCATAGCCTGGAGGCCCAGGCCAGTGAGCCGTTCAGCGATCGTAAAGATGCGGTGCAGCGCCTGGTGGTCGAGCAGTTCGTGACTTTCCCGCGCTTTGTGCTCAGCGGTGGCTGGTGGCGCGCCTGGCGGCAGCGGCACCACCACTGACCGGCAGGTTCAGGCGAACACCACCACAGTCTGACGGCTAAGGGCGATCAACTCGCCGGTCGGGCTCCACAAGGCAGCGGCAGCGTGGCCGTAGCCGTCGCGGGCGTGTTCGATGTTGACGTGGTACTGGCACCAGTCGAGGGTGGTCAGGTCTTGCAGCGGCTGGATGAACTCGATGGTCCAAGTCAAGGTACTGCCCGGCGCGGGCTTTTTGAGGTGTGGCAGTAGCGCCGGTGGCCAGGCGTCGACCAGGGCGAGGATATGCGCCTCGGTCAGTGGTTCTTCTTTTACATCTCCGCGCAACCGTACCCAACCGCCCATCTCGCGGGATTTATTGCCGGTAAACGGCAGGCCACCCACACTCCAGCGCATTGCCAGATGGCGCATGAATTCGGGGGTAACACCCTTGATATAGGGCAGCTCCTGGCACTCATCCCAGTGTTTGAATACCGGTGGCGGCTCACTCGCCACATCAATCTCGGAGGGGCGAGAGGCGCCAAAACTGGCCTGGACCAGGGTCGCCACTTCACCGTTCTGCACCACGCGCCCCAGCAACTGGCTGACCGCCTTGCCTTCGCGCAGCACTTCGACCTGGTAACTGGCGGGCACATCCGGCGTTACCGGGCCGACAAAGGTGACTGCCAGGCAGCGCAGCGGTCGATCCGCCGGCACCTGGGCACGCAGCGCCTCGTATTGCAAGGCAGCGACCAGGCCGCCAAAGGTGGCCCGGCCCTGGGCCCATTCGGCAGGAATGGTGACATCCAGAGGATTGCTACGGGCAGCATCGAGCAAATCACTAAAGCGCATGGCGACCTCACATCAAGTAAATCGTGGAGGAATCTTAACCATCGAATTCGGCAGGCACAGCGCCCATTCCGGCCAAAAACCGGACCGGTTTAAAAACACTCGGCGCTAAGTTTATCCAGCACGCGGTCGGCCTTGCCTTGCGCCTTGAGCATGGTGCGCTGCCATACCGCTACGCAGGGTTGCAGGTCTGGCTCATGGCCGGCCTGGGCCAGCCATTGCCAACAGTCATGCCAATCACCCAGGGCGCTCTGGGCTTTTTTCAAGTGCGACAGGGCGTTGGGGGGTAATTTGTCCAGCTCCGGATACGCCTCGGCGGCATAGCGCACACGCTTGATCAGCAACCGCAGCCGGTGGCGATCATGATCGGGATCCTTCAGGGCCTCATCGAGTCTCTGCCATTGCTTGGCCAGGCGTTTCTGGATGCGCGGGCGCAAGCCCTTGAGCAGTTTCTGGTGCTGGGACGCGCGGATAAACCGTGGGAATGCATCCAGGATCAGCAGCAAGTGCGCCAGCTCCGGGCTTTGCGCCACCTGGCGATAAGCCTCGGGCTGCAGACGCAGGCGCCGATCAGCCGCGTCGTGATAACCGTGCTGATGCAAATACGCCGCCAGCACCTCTCGGTCGCGTAGCGGCGTAGTCAGTTGGCCAACCGTGCTGGCGGCCAATTCAAGCTGTTCGACACCGGGCAGCCCGCGCAAAGGCCGCAACAGGCTGCGCAGGCGGCGTACCGTGGTGCGCAAATCATGCAGGGCTTCATCGTCAGTGACGGCGGCGAGGCGAGCCTGGCAGCTCAGTAACCCTACTTCCAGGCCAATGACCTGAGCGACTAACTGATTGACCAACGCTGACATCCTGCCCTCACTTTCCGATGAAAAATCCTACCCGCCGCTGGGTCATCGCCCGGCGCGAGACTCACGAATGTAGAACCGCGCCTTTTCGGCCTTGTTGGAGCAGCCCTCGAACGCTTCGAACTGCTGCTGAGTCTTGGCGCCAGTCAACAGCGACAAAGCCTTGGAGTAGCTGACAGTGCCGGCAAAACCTTCGGCCTTGGCCAGGTCCAGTTCTTTCCAGGCGGCGTCCAATTGCGAGCCGCAGCTGTCGCGATACGCGGTTTTCCCGGCACAGCCAGCCAAGGCCAACACGATCACAGGCACACAGATCCAGGCTTTCATTGATGACACCTCAAATATACAAATTCAGTCGTAGCCTGTAGACGTTGCCTACAGGGAAAAGTGCCTTGTCCTTAGCCTGAAATCAGTAGTACCTATTGCCAGAGCATACCCGAGCCTGATCGCCAGCCTGGAAAAATATTGCGCGCTGTCAGCAAGGATTGAAGCAGGCCCCTTGATGGGTGCATTGTGGGCCCCTGTTTTGCGAAGGATCTGGCCATGAAGAAACGTGTTGCCTTAGTGCTGGGCTCCGGTGGGGCCAGGGGCTACGCCCATATCGGGGTGATCGAAGAAATCGAACGACGCGGCTATGACATCGCCTGTATCGCCGGCTGTTCCATGGGCGCCGTGGTGGGAGGGATCTACGCCGCCGGCAAGCTCGACGAGTACCGCAACTGGATTGAAAGCCTGGACTACCTCGACGTATTGCGCCTGGTGGATGTGAGCTTTCGCCTGGGGGCGATTCGTGGTGAAAAGGTGTTCGGGCAAATCCGCAAGATTGTCGGCGATATCAATATCGAGGAGCTGCGCATCCCCTACACCGCCGTCGCCACCGACCTCACCAACCAACAGGAGATCTGGTTCCAGGAAGGCTGCCTGCACCAGGCCATGCGCGCCTCGGCGGCGATCCCTAGCCTGTTCACACCGGTGATGCAGGGCAACCGCATGCTGGTGGACGGCGGCCTGCTCAACCCGCTGCCCATCGTGCCGGTGGTGTCGAGCCATTGTGACTTGATCATCGCGGTCAACCTCAATGCCACCAACCAGAAGCACTACCAATTGCCGGTGATCCAGCGCCCGCCCGCGTTCAAGAGCCGCTTCAACAGCCTGGCCAAGTCCCTGGGCTCGCACCTGCCGTTTCGCCGCAAGCAGGCCGAGCAGTTGATGAAGCTGGAACAAGAAGCCTTGCAGGCCCAGGCCGCTGAAATCAACCCGTGGCTGGAGTCTGCCGAACCCGAAGCCCAACAACCTGCCGCGGCGCCGGAGAAAGCCGGCGCACCGAAGTCAGCCACCGGCTCGTTCATCATCGACAACGTCGGGCCTGCATCGCTGCTGGACCTGATCAACCAGAGTTTCGAGGTGATGCAAACCTCCTTGGCGCAATACAAGATCGCTGGATACCCGCCGGATGTGCTGATCAACGTGCCGAAGCGGGTGTGCCGGTTTTTCGAGTTCTATAAAGCGCCGGAGTTGATTGCTTTAGGGCGGGAGATTGCTCGGGATACGTTGGATCGGTATGAGAGTGAGCAGAGTTGAGCGTGGGGTTGTTGCTGATGGCCTCTTCGCGAGCAAGCCCGCTCCCACATTTTGACCTGTGAATACATTCAAAATGTGGGAGCGGGCTTGCTCGCGAAAGGGCCGGCCCAGACAGCGATAAACTCAAGCACTCAGCAACCGATACCCCACCCCCGCCTCAGTCACGATAAACCGCGGCTGGGTCGGATCATCCGCCAGCTTCTGGCGCAGGTGCCCCACCACGATACGCAGGTAGTGGCTGTCCTCGGTATGGGTTGGGCCCCAGATATCCTTGAGCAATTGCTGCTGGGTAATCACCCGCCCCGGATGCCGGGCCAGTTGCGCCAGCACTGCGTACTCCTTGCGGGTCAGCGCCACCTCGGCACCGTCCAGCAGTACGCGACGATAGGCCAGGTCTACGGTCAACGGGCCAAAACTCAAGGCGGCTTCCTGGGCCTCGCCCGCTGGTGCCTGGCGCAACAGCGCACGCACGCGGGCAAGAAACTCCTGGATGCCGAACGGTTTGGTCACGTAGTCATTGGCGCCACCGTCGAGGGCCTCGACCTTCTGACCTTCGCTGGCCCGCACCGACAGCACCAGCACCGGCACCGTGGACCATTCGCGAAACTCGCGCAGCACCTGTTGGCCGTCCATGTCGGGCAGGCCCAGGTCGAGCACCAGTAAATCCGGTTTGCTCAAGGCCGCTTGGGCCAGACCTTCGTTGCCGGTGCCGGCTTCGATCACCTTATAGCCTTGGGAAGCCAGGCTGATGCGCAGGAATTTGCGGATCTGGGGTTCGTCATCAATGACAAGAATCGTCGCGGTCTGGCTCATGGTGTCTCATCAAAACCCATTAAAAAATCCCCCCCTGTAGGAGCGAGCTTGCTCGCGAAAAACTTCTAGGCACCGCGTGCATTCAGGGCGCCATCATTATCGTTAACGACCTTCGCGAGCAAGCTCGCCCCTACAGGGTTATTCCAAGGCAGGTTGTGTCGGCAATGGAAGAAACAAGGTGATGCAGGTGCCCCGCCCGTCAATGCCATCGGCCACGCTGATATGCCCACCGTGCGCGCCGACCATGCCCTGGCAGATCGCCAACCCGAGGCCGGTGCCCTGCCCGCCTCGATCACCGCGGGCGGCGGTGTAGAACATGTCGAAGATCTTCGCACGCTCCTCCTCGGGAATCCCTGGCCCTTCATCCGCCACGGCAAAAAACAATTGCTCATCCTGCACGCCCGCGCGCAACTGCAAGCGGCCCTGGGGCGGCGAAAACCGTGCGGCGTTTTCCAGCACGTTGACCAAGGCCTGCTCGATCAACGCCGCATGCACATACAACAAAGGCAGTTCCGGCGGCACATCGGTGCTCACTTGCAACGGCGCCAGCACGGCGCGCAATCGCCCAAGGGCACTGCCGACGATGTCGCCGGGCGACACCCAATCGCGCGCCAGTTTCAGCGCACCGTGGCCCAGGCGTGTCATATCCAGCAGGTTCTGGATATAGCGGTCGAGGCGCTCGGCTTCATCGCGAGTGCCTTCGAGCAGTTCGCGGCGATCCTCCAACGGGATGGCTTCACCGAGGGCCAGCAGGCTGTCGATGCTGCCGCGCATGGACGTCAACGGCGTGCGCAAATCGTGGGACACCGAGGCAAGCAAGGCGCTGCGCAGTTGTTCGGTTTCGCCGTGCAGGCGCGCCGATTCCAACTCCTGCCCCAATTGTGCCCGCGCCAGCGCCTGGGCCAGCGGTTGGCTCAACGCGGTGAGCAAGCGACGACGTTGCCCGCTCAATTCCAAGCCAGGCTTGGCACTGACACCCAGTAACCCCAAGGGCCCCTCTTCACCCGACAACGGCCACCACCACCAACGCCCCAACGGCAAGGTGCCGGTGCCCATGCCGGCCGGCTGATCATGCTGCCAGGCCCAATCGGCGGCGGCGCGTTCGGCTTCGGTGAGGGTCAACGGGCCACCGGTCTCGACCTTCCAGCCGCCCTGGCCGTCGCGATTGACCAGGCACAAGTCGAGGTCGTTCCAACCTTGCAGATGGTGGGCGGCGGCGCTGATGACGGCTTGGCGGTCGGTGGCGGCGGTGAGCTTGCGCGACAGGTCGAGCAGCTCGCTGGTTTCTTCCTGGGTATCGCGCAACGCCTGCAACTGGCGGCGCTGGCGTGCGGCGAGGTTGCCGGTCAACGCCGCCATCAACAGAAAGAACAACAGGGTCAGCACGTCTTCTTCGCGCTGGATGGCGAAGGAAAAATTCGGCGGGATAAACAGAAAATCGTAAGTCAGAAACGACAGCGCCGCACACACCAGGGACGGCCCCAGGCTACTGCGCACCGCCACCAACAGCACGGCGGCGAGAAACACCAACGAGATGTTCGGCAGCGCCAGGGCACTTGATACGGCCCAGGCCACTGCGGCAGCGGCGAGGGTCGCCACCACCGCCAAGGCGTAATCGAACCACACCAAACCGCGCACATCGGGCAGACGTGGCGGTGCAGGCATGTCATCGCTGTCGAGGACGTTGATTTCCAAACCGCGGGCATTGCGTAACAGGCGTGCGGCCAAGCCGCCACCGAACAGGCGCCGCCGCCAGCGCATCCGCGACTGCCCCACCAGCACCAGGCTGGCGCGGCGTTCGGCGGCATGCTGGATCAGGGTCTTGGCCACTTCCCCAGCGCGCAGCAACACCACTTCGCCGCCCAACCGCTCTGCCAGTTGCTGGGCGTTTTGCAAGCGCAGGCGCGATTGCTCATCCCGCGCACGGCCGTTGTCGATGTGCACCAGGCTCCAGGGTAAATGCCGACGCTGGGCCACGCGGCTGGCATGACGCACCAGGCGTTCAGCTTGGGCATCGCCATCCACCCCGACCAGCAAGCGCCCGCGCACCGCCGGCGCGGCCTGGCCGAGTTGGCGGTAGCCCTGGGCCAGGTCGTCATCGACATGGGCGGCGGCGGTTTGCATAGCCAGCTCGCGCAGGGCCATGAGGTTGGTCTGGGTGAAAAACGCATCGATGGCCGCACGCGCCTGCTCGGGCACATACACCTTGCCGTCACGCAGGCGCTCGAGCAGCTCGCGAGACGGCAGGTCGATCAGCAGCAGTTCGTCGGCCTCTTGCAGCACCCAGTCCGGCAGGGTTTCGCGCACGTGCACGCCGGTGATGCCGCGCACTTGGTCGTTGAGGCTTTCCAGGTGCTGGACGTTGACCGTGGTGAACACGTTGATGCCAGCGGCGAGCAGTTCCTGGATGTCCTGCCAGCGCTTTTCATGGCGGCTGCCGGGGGCGTTGCTGTGGGCCAGCTCGTCCACCAGCACCAGTTTTGGCTTGGCGGCGAGCAGGCCGTCGAGGTCCATTTCTTCGAGCATCACGCCACGGTATTCGCTGCGCAACAGTGGTTGTTGCGGCAAGCCGCTGAGCAAGGCTTCGGTTTCGGCGCGGCCGTGGGTTTCGACCACCCCGGCGATCAGGCGCACGCCCTGGCGCAGTTGGGTATGGGCGGCCTGGAGCATGGCGTAGGTCTTGCCCACACCGGGCGCAGCGCCGAGGAAGACTTTGAGCCGGCCACGGCCGTCCCGGGGTAGATCGGCTAACAGGGCATCGGCGCGGCCGGCGTCGCTCATGCTCGGGGGTTCCTTCAGGTATTTATAGAGGGTCTTCAAGGCCGTCATCGCGGGCAAGCCCGGCTCCCACAATGGAATGCATTCCAAATGTGGGAGCCGGGCTTGCCCGCGATGGCGGTCGCAAGGCTTACAACGTTTCCAAAGCCATGTTCAGGGCCAGGACGTTTACTACGGGCGGCCCTACCAACGGGCTTTGGATGTGCTCATCCAGCAACCGCTGCAAGGTCGACACTGGCACATTTCGCGCCGCCGCTACTCGCGCCAGTTGATAGGCAATCGCCTGCGGTGGCAAGTGTGGATCAAGGCCACTGCCGGAGGTGGTCAGCGAGGCCAGTGGCACCGGGCCCTGGCCAGGCACTGACTGTTTGCCGGCATCCTCGATTATGCGGGTCGCCAAGGCCGGATTGCTGGGGCCCAGGTTACTGGCACTGCTGGACACGGTGGCAAATGCACCGGCTGAAGGGCGTGGGTGAAACCAGCTATCGCCGGTAAAGTCCTGGGCGATCAGACTGGAGCCGCGCACCTTGCCGCTGGCGTCGCGTACCAGGCTGCCGTTGGCTTGGTCGGGAAAGGCGACTTGCGCCACGCCGGTGACTACCAGCGGGTAGGCCACGCCGGTGATCAGGGTCATGAGTACCAGCAGGCTCAGGGCTGGGCGGATGATGTTTGTCATAGTCAAATCCTCAATAAATCGGCCAGGTCAAACCAGGTGCAGCGCGGTCAGCAGCATGTCGATGGCCTTGATGCCCACGAACGGCACCAACAGCCCGCCCAGCCCGTAGATCAGCAGATTGCGCCGCAGCAATGCCGCCGCACTCGCCGCCTGTACGCGCACGCCGCGCAGGGCCAGCGGAATCAGCACCACGATAATCAGCGCGTTGAACACGATGGCCGAGAGGATCGCGCTCTGCGGGCTCTGCAAGTGCATGATGTTGAGCACGCCCAGTTGCGGGTAGATCGAGGCGAACAGCGCCGGCAGGATCGCGAAGTACTTGGCCACGTCATTGGCGATGGAGAAGGTCGTCAGCGCGCCACGGGTCACCAGCAGTTCCTTGCCGATCTGCACCACGTCCAGCAGCTTGGTCGGATCGCTGTCGAGGTCGACCATGTTGGCGGCTTCGCGCGCGGCCTGGGTGCCGTCGTTCATCGCCATACCAACGTCAGCCTGGGCCAGCGCCGGGGCGTCGTTGGCGCCGTCGCCACACATGGCGACCAGGCGACCATCGTTCTGCTCATGGCGAATACGCGCAAGTTTCTTCTCTGGCGTGGCTTCGGCCAGCACGTCGTCCACCCCCGCTTCAGCGGCAATCGCGGCGGCGGTCAGCGGGTTGTCGCCGGTGACCATCACGGTGCGAATCCCCAGCTTGCGCAACTCGGCAAAACGCTCGCGAATACCGGGCTTGACCACGTCCTTGAGATGAATTGCCCCCAGCAACTTGCCATCGGCGCACACCAGCAAGGGCGTGCCGCCGCTTTGGGCGATCTTGTCGATTTCCCGCGACAGCGCAGGCAGCAGGTCGCTGCGTTGCTGGCCGATAAACGCCAGCAGCGAGTCCACCGCGCCTTTACGGAACACACGGCCCTGGTAGTCGACACCGGACAAACGGGTCTCGGCGCTGAAAGGGACAGCGGTCAACGCCTCCAGGCTCGGCTCGGCCTGGGGGTGCAAGGCGCGCAGGTATTCAACGATGGACTTGCCTTCCGCCGTGTCATCGGCCAAGGACGCCAGCAGCGCGCCTTCGGCCAATTCGCGGCCGCTGACGCCAGGCGCCGCGACCACAGCCGAGCAACGACGGTTGCCGAAGGTGATGGTGCCGGTCTTGTCCAGCAGCAACACATGCACGTCGCCCGCCGCTTCCACCGCGCGGCCGGACTTGGCAATCACGTTGAGGCGTACCAGGCGGTCCATACCGGCAATCCCGATGGCCGACAACAGGCCACCAATGGTGGTGGGGATCAGCGTCACCAGCAGTGCGACCAGGAACACCAGGGGCAAGCTGCCATTGGCAAAGTGGGCGAACGGCTGCAGGGTCACGACCACCAGCAGAAAGATCAGGGTCAGGCCGATCAGCAGAATATCCAGCGCGACTTCGTTGGGGGTTTTCTGGCGTTTGGCGCCTTCCACCAGCGCGATCATGCGGTCCAGGGTGGACTCGCCCGGGTTGGCGGTGATGCGGATGAGCAGCCAGTCCGACACCAGCCGCGTGTTGCCGGTGACGGCCGAACGGTCGCCGCCGGACTCGCGGATCACCGGGGCGGATTCGCCGGTAATCGCCGCTTCGTTGACCGCCGCAATCCCTTCGACGACCTCGCCGTCACCGGGGATCATCTCCCCGGCGGCAACACGTACCACATCGCCCTTGCGCAGGCTGGTGGCCGGTATCATTTTGAAGCTGCCGTCAGCCTCCTGGCGACGCGCGCTCAAGCCTTCGCTGCCGGCCTTGAGGCTATCGGCACGGGCCTTGCCACGCCCCTCGGCCAAGGCTTCGGCGAAGTTGGCAAACAGCACGGTGAACCACAGCCACACGGCGATTTGCACGGCGACAAACGTTGGAACGGTGGTATCGGGCACAAAGCACAGCACGGTGGTGAGGATGGCGGTCAGTTCGACCACCAGCATCACCGGCGAGCGTTGCAGTTGGCGTGGGTCCAGCTTGACGAAGGCCTGGACCAGCGCTGGGCGCCACAGCGCGGAGATTGCGGTTTTGGCGGGCTCCTGGGGTTTGACCGGGGCCGCGTTTTTTGCAGGCATATTCATTTTCATATCCCTTAACTAGAAGCCCATGCTCAGGTGTTCAGCGATGGGGCCCAACGCCAGCGTCGGCAGGAAGGTCAGGCCGCCCACCAGCAAAATGGTCACGGTCAACAGGGTCACGAACAGCGCGCCATGGGTGGGGAAACTGTTCTGGCCAATCGGTGCGGCCTTCTTCATCGCCAGGCTGCCGGCCAGGGCCAGGACCGCGAGGATGTAGCCGAAACGGCCGATCAACATGCCCAGGCCAAGCATCAGATTATGGAACGGGGTGTTGGCGCCGAGGCCGGCAAACGCCGAACCGTTGTTGGCACTGGCCGAGGTGTAGGCGTAGAGCAACTGACTGAAGCCGTGTGGGCCAGGGTTACTGATAGCAGCCGCCGGGCCGGGCAAGCTGGCGGCAATGGCACCCAACACCAGCACGCCGACCGGCATCACCAGCAGGGTCACCACCAGCAATTGCACTTCCTTGGCTTGCAGCTTCTTGCCCAGGTATTCCGGGGTGCGGCCGATCATCAAGCCGGCGAGGAACACTGCGATCAACACGTTGAGCAACATGCCGTACATGCCCGCGCCGACACCGCCGAAGATCACTTCGCCGACCATCATGTTCACCAGTGCCACCATCCCGCTCAGGGGGCTGAGGCTGTCCTGCATGCCGTTGACCGAACCGTTGGAGGCCGCGGTGGTGGTCACCGACCACAGCACGGTGCCGGTGGTGCCGAAGCGTGTTTCCTTGCCCTCCAGCGGTGCGGTTTGCTCCACCGACGGGTTGTTCAAGGTTGGGTTGGGCTGGTACTCAGACCACAGCGACGTCGCGCCACCGATCAGGAACAGCGCCAGCATGCACGCGAGGATCGCCCGGCTCTGGCGCAGGTCCTTGACGTAATGGCCGAAGGTAAACACCAGTGCCACCGGGATCAGAATGATCGAGGCCACTTCAAACAGGTTGGCCCAGGCGGTCGGGTCTTCGAACGGATGCGCCGAGTTCACGCCGAAGAAGCCACCGCCGTTGGTGCCCAATTGCTTGATCGCAATCTGGCTGGCAGCCGGCCCCAGGGGAATCACCTGGTCCACGCCCTGCAGGGTGACGGCATCCACATAGTGGGCGAAGGTTTGCGGCACGCCCTGCCATACCAAAAACAGCGCGAGCACCAGGCACAACGGCAGCAGGCCGTAGAGGGTGGCGCGGGTCATGTCGACCCAGAAGTTGCCCAGAGTCTGGGCAGATTTGCGCCCGATCCCACGGCACAAGGCGACCAGGACGGCGAGACCGGTCGCCGCACTGACGAAGTTCTGCACCGTGAGGCCGGCCATCTGGCTCAGGTAACTCAAGGACGCCTCGCCGCTGTAGTTCTGCCAGTTGGTATTGGTCATGAAACTGACGGCAGTGTTGAACGCCAGGGTCCATTCCTGGCCGGGCAATTTCTGCGGGTTCAGTGGCAGGGAGCCCTGGAATAACAGGATTGAGAACAACAACAAGAAGCCCGCCAGGTTGAACGCAAGCAAGGCCAGCATGTATTTCTGCCAGCTCTGCTCTTGCTGCGCATCCACGCCCGAGAGGCGGTAACAGGCCTTTTCAACAGGCCCCAATACGGGCGTGAGCCAAGTGCGCTGGCCTTCCATCACCTTGTAGTAGAACCGCCCCAGAAACGGCGCCGGTACCAGTACCACGGCGAAGAAGGCGATGATCAGCCAATAGTCATAACTGTGCATAGCCCGCTCCTAGTTCCGATCCGCGCGTAACAGCGCAACCAGCAGATAAATGAACAGCGCCACGGCCAATAGCAGTGACACCCCGTCCAGAACGCTCATGGAAGTCTCCCCTTCGTGCGGCGATTGCCGCGTGTGGGGGCATTGTCCGCAGGAGCGGTGTAAAGGAACGAGAGCGAGGGGCTGGGTGGGGCGTAAAGATGGCGTAAAGAGTGGGTTTATGCGGGGTTTACAGGAAGATGTGCAGTGGCTGGGAGGGCCTCATCGCGGCATAGGTATCTACACAACTTTGGTGTGACGCTGGACTGGTGGCGAGGGAGCTTGCTCCCGTGGCGGACTGACGGCCGGCGCCTATCTCCCTGACGCCCCAGGATCCAAATGTGGGAGCTGGCTTGCCTGCGAAGACGGCCTGACAGTCAACACAGTTGGATGGTGTACATATCCATTCCTGCGGTAACGGCCACCTAGGGTTCCGCTCTGACAGCGGCTCACTTTTGAAAAGAGCCCAAAAGTAAGCAAAAGGCTCTTGCCCCACCACTCGGCACCTCGCCTAGGCTCGGTGTGCCCGTAATCCGCCAGTGATTTGGGGGGGCGCTTAAGATCAAGATCACAAGCAGATCAAGAGCAAGAGCAAGAGCGGCTCCCACATTCGACTGCGTTCTTTTCAGTTAACACTCGGTCAAGTGTGGGAGCGGGCTTGCCCGCGAAAGCGCCCGCCAAGTCACCACCGCACTTATGTGGTGCAACTCATGCCACATTCAAACGCCAAACCGTCCCCCCGGCGACATAGGCACTGCTTTACGACACAGTTCTGAGGCTTGGCATAGCCACTGCAACACCTTGAATCATTCCAAACGGTTCAGGGAGCGCAGCACAATGAACACACAACTCAAACCCACCTTGGGTACCTTGCACCTATGGGGCATCGCCGTGGGGCTGGTGATCTCCGGCGAATATTTCGGCTGGAGCTATGGCTGGGGCGTCGCCGGTACCCTGGGCTTTCTGGTGACCTCGTTGATGGTCGCCGCGATGTACACCTGCTTTATCTTCAGCTTCACCGAGCTGACCACCGCGATTCCCCATGCCGGAGGCCCTTTTGCCTACAGCCGTCGCGCCTTTGGTGAAAAAGGCGGTTTGATTGCCGGCCTGGCCACCTTGATCGAGTTCGTCTTCGCCCCGCCCGCGATTGCCTTGGCCATTGGCGCCTACCTGAACGTGCAATTCCCGGCACTCGACCCCAAGCACGCCGCTGTCGGCGCCTATATCGTGTTCATGGGCCTGAATATCCTCGGGGTGAAACTCGCCGCCACCTTTGAGCTGGTGGTGTGCGTACTCGCCGTCGCCGAACTTCTGGTGTTCATGGGCGTGGTCGCCCCGGCCTTCAGCTTCAGCCACTTCGCCCTGAACGGCTGGGCCGGTTCCGACACCTTCGACGCCCCGGCGATTGCCGGCATGTTTGCCGCCATCCCCTTCGCCATCTGGTTCTTCCTCGCCATCGAAGGCGCCGCCATGGCCGCCGAAGAAGCCAAGGACCCCAAGCGCACGATTCCAAAAGCCTACATCAGCGGCATCCTCACCCTGGTGATCCTGGCCATGGGCGTGATGTTCTTCGCCGGTGGCGTAGGCGACTGGCGCACCTTATCGAACATCAACGACCCACTGCCCCAGGCGATGAAAACCGTGGTGGGCGACAGCTCCGGGTGGTTGCACATGCTGGTATGGATTGGCCTGTTTGGTCTGGTGGCGAGCTTTCACGGCATCATCCTCGGCTACTCGCGCCAGTTCTTCGCCCTGGCCCGTGCCGGTTACCTGCCGTCCTTCCTGGCCAAACTCTCACGCTTCCAGACGCCGCACCGGGCCATCCTCGCCGGCGGCGTGGTGGGCATCGCCGCCATCTACAGCGACGGCCTGATCAACCTGGGCGGCATGACCCTGACCGCCGCGATGATCACCATGGCGGTATTCGGCGCCATCGTCATGTACATCATGAGCATGCTCAGCCTGTTCAAACTGCGTAAGACCGAACCACTGCTGGAACGCACCTTCCGCGCGCCAGGCTACCCCATCGTGCCCGGTATCGCATTGGTACTGGCGCTGGTGTGCCTGGTGGCAATGGCCTGGTTCAATGCCTTGATCGGGCTGATCTTCCTGGGTTTTATGGCGGTGGGTTTCATCTACTTCCAGATGACCGCACAAGACCGCGTCGATGCACCGGCGGATGCAATGTTGACCGGACAATAGCGCCTATGAGGCAGAACGGGCCTACACTGAACTACTCAGAAAGCCCGTGACTCAAAGCAGTGATTACCGTGGGAAAGTTTCCCACGGACATCTGCCTCAAGGAGAGCCTTATGCCGTGGTATGCGTGGTTGATTATGGTAGTCGCGATCGGGTCGATCGTCGGAGGGCTGATGATGCTGCGCGACAGCGCCAACAAAGTCGAACTCACCGACGAGCAACGCAAACGCGTGGCCGAGCGTAATGCGCAGGCGGATGCCAAGGATGCACAAGACAGATAAACGCTTATTCCCCCGTGGCGAGGGAGCTTGCTCCCGCTGGGCTGCGAAGCAGCCCCCCTACTCCCATGCCGCCTTGGCAATATGCAACCCATGTTGCCCCTTATAGGCCGCACGTTCCGGTTGGCTCCAGCCATTGAGCAACTCATCCTCCAACCGGTAGATCTCCACCCCCAACGGACGACACACCGTCAGGGGATCCTGCGCATCGGGCCCCCACATCGGTAGCGACAAATCCCCGCCTGGGCACGTCGACAACGCACACAGCAGATCAATCTCGGCAAAGAACTCCAGGTAATCGCCCTTCTGCGCCGGACAGGCCTTCATAAAGTACATGTCATCGTGATTGAGCCCGGTGCACTGGAAAATATTCAACACGTCATGCACATCGAATTCCGTCAGCCCATGGGGCAATACCGCACGGGTCAGGTTCGAGTGGCAATGGTGGTGAAAGTCCTCCCCGGTCAACATACGGTTCACATAGGGGTCGCACCGCGTGCCCAACAAATCGTGCAAACGCCCACCGTGCTCATCAATGCCGTAGCTGGCCAGGCTGTCATCGGTGATCGTGACCAAGGGCCTTAGAAAAGGCAGGTTCGACCACAACCGATCATGGGTGCTGACATGGGCACCTTGAAGCTGCCGAGTGCGCGCGGCCCACAAGCGTTCGCGCGGGTCGTTGGCGTTCCACACGTTGAAATCCCCCACCTGTGGTCCCACCGGCGTGGTCACCCGAAACACATGCCCGGCCGGCACCTTCCACGCCCTCCCCGTTCGAATCGGCACCTCGAACTGTTCGATCAACGTACGCTGGCCTTTCTGATCACGAATACGCTCATAAAACGCCGTATCCACCTGCAACGCCGAACCTTTGCTGACCTGGTACGCGGCGGGATAGTCTTTGTACATGGGTCAATCCTCCATCATGGGTGATCAAACAGGGCGAGGGAAAGGTGTTCCGAGTCATCCAGGTACAGACTCATCGCCTCGCTGGCGGCCTGGGTTTGGTTGTGGGTTAGCAGTGTGTATATCTCATGGTCACGCTCCAGCCAGGGTGACTGAAACCGCTGCTCATCCGGCGCGGCGCAGAACGCCAGACGCAGCTGGGCTATTACCTGGGCGAAGAACTCGTCGAACAACGGGCTGCCCATCAACGCGACGATCTGTTGGTGAAACATAAGACTGTGGGTGGCCACGGCTCGCCAATCTTCCCGCTCCCGCGCCAGGGTGGTGGCGTCGATGGCGTTTTGCATACGTGTCGATTGAGCGTCCGTCAGCGGGCCGCTTTGGGCTATGGCCTGCAATTCCAGGGTGCGGCGGACTACGAAGAGGTCGCGTACTTCTGCTCGCTCCAGGCGCCGAACCATGACGCCCTTGTTGCGGACATAGCGAGTAAGGCCCTCCTGGCCTAGACGATGCAGCGCCTCGCGAATTGTATTGCGGGACGCGCTGTAGACCTTGACCAGGTCCACCTCGATCAGCGGCATGCCTGGTAACAAGCGGCCACCGATGATGTCGGCGCGTAGTTCCAGGGCGATCTGGTCGGCTAAAGATAGGGTGAGTGGCATCGTTACCTCGAGATTGTTGAACAATCACTGAGGAAGAGGTAACCACGTTTCGTGCCAATGCTGCGTCAGTGAGGAAATCGCAAGGTCCGTTAGTTAAAGGAAAGGCCGGTGTATGACCGGCCCTCCGCGCTGTTTTCAGATCCTCAATTAATAACCAGCCTGTCGCGATTCTTTTCCAGCAATGCCTTGCCGATGCCTTTCACCTCCAGTAACTCATCCACCGCCGTGAACGGGCCGTTGCTCTCGCGATAGGCGATGATTGCCTTCGCCTTGGAAGCACCAATGCCGAACAGATCACGGCGCAGGGTTTCGGCGTCGGCGGCGTTGAGGTTGACCTTGGTGGATTGCTCGGTCTTGGCCATTTGGGTGGAGATAGGGGTTGGGGGTTCCGGCTTGATGGACGGCGCAGCGGTGGTGGCGACGGAGAGGCTGGTGAGGAAAGCGAAGATGAGGGATGAGAGGTAGAGGTTTTGCATTGGTGACGCTCCATGACATCGGTAAGAGAAAAAGCAGCTTTTCCGAAGCTGCTTTTCAAAATTAGATGATGCTGGGAGAGAGTCAAAAGCGAGTCGGTTACAGAGTGTGTTTAACCATTCCCTCAAACACAAAGAAGCCATTTCCAATTGGATGGCGCGACGCTTTTGGCAGAAAAAGCCGTCTCCAAAGCCGCTGATCAAACCAGTAAATGAGCCGAAAAATTCACGAATGAAGCGCGTCGCATGGCTTTCGATGTGCGGTGTACCACGCCAACCGTCCGTCAAATAAAAAACACACCGAAAAAAAATGGAAAATCGTTTGCCTTTCCGAGAAACTATTAAACTTTAAGCCCAAGGCAGATAGAGCAAAAATGAGCGACTCCAAAGACTACTTCGTACACTCTCATGCATTGTGTGAATCGGCACACATTGGCAAAGGCTCGAGAATTTGGGCATTTACGCATATTTTGCCCAACGCAAAAATAGGAACAGATTGTAATGTCTGCGACCACGTCTTCATTGAAAACGACGTTACTATTGGAGATCGCGTTACGATCAAGTGCGGTGTACAAATCTGGGACGGTATAACAATTTCCGATGACGTATTTATTGGCCCGAATGTCACGTTCACCAATGATATATACCCGAGAAGCAAGGTCTATCCTGAACGCTTCGATCGCACTGTCGTAGGTAAAGGTGCGTCCTTGGGTGCCAATTGCACCATTTTGCCTGGTTTAGAGATCGGTGAAAATGCAATGGTGGGCGCTGGGGCTGTAGTGACCCGGTCGGTGCCTGCCAATGCAACCGTTGTAGGTAACCCGGCAAAAATAATAAGCGCCCACGCAAAAAAAACAGTTTAGCGCTTCACTCTTGTAACTAATAAGCCGGTCAACGACCGGCTTATTACTAGCAAAAAAGTAATCGAAGGCTCGATATACTAACTACCATGCCAGCCCCAACATGAAATATTTAATTCACGGTTCAAGACGCCGTTGTTGGTAGATCCAATCAACAATCTCACCATCCGGAGTATAGCCACTGACAGTGTCACGTAACAGTTGGCGAACACGGCTATAGTCATCCTGCTCAACTGCTGTGAGCAATTCCGTCAACTTGACCTTTAGCGTCTCCCAAGGCAAATGATCCTCGTTGGCGCTCATGATCATTGGGTGCTGCGTTGCCACCACGTTGTCACCGATCAACAACTCTTCGTACAGCTTTTCCCCAGGACGCAAACCCGAGAACTCGATAGCGATGTCACCGTGAGGGTTCTTGTCAGAACGTACACTCAACCCGGACAGATGAATCATCTTTTCGGCCAGCTCGATAATCTTCACGGGTTCGCCCATATCGAGGACGAACACATCCCCCCCAAGGCCCATGGACCCAGCCTGTATGACCAGTTGCGCCGCTTCGGGAATGGTCATGAAGTAGCGGGTTATTTTCGGGTGGGTAACCGTTAACGGACCGCCAGATTTGATCTGCTTGTGGAACAACGGGATTACAGAGCCCGAAGAGCCCAGAACATTGCCGAATCTCACCATCGTGAAGCGGGTTTTATTCACCCGGGAGACATTGGAATTGTCACCGAACAGCACGGGGGCAAGCTCACGACTCAAAGCTTGAAGGGTGAGTTCAGCCAGACGCTTGGTGCTACCCATGACATTGGTTGGTCGAACAGCCTTATCCGTCGAGATCAGGACAAAATTCGATGCGCCGGCCTGAAGTGCCGCTTGGGCGGTGTTCAGTGTGCCAATAACATTATTCAACACACCTTCTGCAATGTTGTGCTCGACAATGGGTACATGCTTATACGCCGCCGCGTGGTAAACCGTGTCGACACGCCAGGTCTTCATCACGTCAAGCAACTTTGCCTGATCACGCACGGACCCCAATATAGGGAGCAATTTGACCGGCAATGAATTGCGGGTAATACGCTGTTCCAGCTCAGAAAGAATGCTGTAGAGATTGAACTCACTGTGCTCGAACAACAGCAGGGTCATAGGCTTGAGTTCGAGAATTTGCCGGCACAGCTCAGAACCAATTGACCCGCCCGCCCCAGTTACAAGCACATTCAGCCCTTTGATGCAGTGCTCAAGCAGTTCATCTTGAGCAGGCACCGAATCACGGCCGAGTAAGTCAGCGATATCGACTTCTTGAATATCGTCAACTTTGACTCGGCCGCTGGCAAGGTCCATGAAACCGGGAACGCTGCGAACGTGGAGGGGGAAGCCCTCCAGAAAACCAAGAATCTCACGGCGCCGCCCGCGGCTTGACGATGGAATGGCCAAGAGAACTTCCTGCGCTCCCGTGACATCAATCATGCGCTGGATATGCTTGGGCTTATAGACTTGAAGCCCGGAAATGACACGATCGGAGATAGTGGTATCGTCATCGATGAACGCCACTGGCCGCATAACGCGCCCCATGCGCAATGCTGCGACCAGTTGATTGCCCGCCGCACCTGCACCATAGATCGCGACACGCGGAAGACCGTCTTCACGGTTGGTAAAAGGCACATGTTGTGCCGCCGCAAACCAATCGCCCAAAAAGTATTGGCGCATGGTCAAGCGTAAACCGCCGACCATGATCAAGCTTAACCACCAATAGTTGAAGATGATCGAGCGGGGCACGACATTTTGATGGTTGCTATACCAATAGACCACGACACCTAGAATCAGTGATGAAAGACTGACAGCCTTGATAATCGCTACCAGTGCATCATTGCCAAAATAACGCATGACAGCACGATACATACCAAAGCGAATAAAAAGCGGAATAGCCACCACCGGTGCAGCCAAGAACAGCCAAAGATGCATTTTGACCGGGTTGATCATCTCATCAATGCCGAGGCGAACAACAAACGCCATCCACAGCGCCAGAAAAACCAGGACAACGTCCGCAACTACCTGTATCAGTCGTTTCTTGTGACGAGGCAGTTTCAATAGCCAAGTGCGCAACCGGTTAATCATGATTCACCTACGGTCCTTGCGTTAGATCAAAATTCTTGTCGACCGCGCAATAAACGCAGAACAAAAAACACACTGTACGGTGCCTGCCTGAACAAGCCAGCCATATACGTCCTACAGCTTCAATGGGAAACGCCATCGCGCTTGAGCACCTTCAAAGCTGTCAAAAACAGGATTTTCAGATCGAAAAGCAAACCCATATTTTTGGCGTAATAGGCATCATAGCCAACCTTAACCGGTATCGGCAACTCGTCCCGTCCGTTCACCTGCGCCCAGCCCGTGAGACCCGGCCGGATGAGATGTACGCCTTGTTCGGTACGCAAGGCAATAAGATCTGCCTGGTTGAAAAGCGCCGGCCTAGGCCCGACAAAACTCATGTCACCCGCAATGATGCTCCACAACTGAGGCAACTCATCCAGACTGGACTTTCTTAGGAAATTTCCAATCGGCGTAAGGTACTGAGCCGGGTCCTGCAGCAAATGCGTGGCGACCGCTGGGGTTCCCGTGCGCATTGAGCGAAACTTTGGCATCTTGAAGACGGCATTATTCATCCCCACCCGATCGGACCAATACAGAGCAGGTCCTTTTGACGTCAACTTTACCGCGACGGTAACAAGTACAATCGGGATGAGGAGTATGAGCAATGCAAAAAAGCTCAGCAAAAGATCAAAAAAACGCTTCATGTTGAACACCAACCTTTAAATTCAGAGCTATCGAGTTGAGTACTGAGTAACCATTCTCGCCACGTTGGCGAGTGATTGAGACAATCGCTCGGCGATTGCCTTTTTACGCAAAATACAAGGATGCTCAATAAAGTGCCAGGAAAGTACTGCGGGAATAAGCGCTAGTGGCAAAGCCACCAGGATCATCGTCACTGGCGATATACCCTTCCAGACGTGCGCTAAAATCTCTTGCGTTGGAAAGGCGTAGATATAAAGGCCATAAGAATAGTCTCCCCACCGATTAAACTGACGAGCAAACCATTGCGTATTGAAGGCGACCCAGAATACTGAGTAACTCCAGGCCGCTACAAAAGCCTCAACAAAAACAGGCGACGCGTATAAGAAAAGCGTCACTAACCAACAGGTGCCGACTATACGATAATCTAGGCGAATATTGAACCTGTATGCATAAAGCAGCATACCTATCACGAATGCGAAACTCCACTGCACCCATGTACGCGTCTGGAAACCTGGACTGATAAATTCCGCCTGCAGCAAAAATTTAAATGTAAAATAAAATAAGAAGTACACCACAAAAAACACTGAAATACGGCGTAGCCTTTTCAAAAGACCCAAGATCCCCAGTACCAAAACCAAGGCGTACAGCAAGACTTCATAATACAGCGTCCACAACGACCCATTGATCCCCGGGTATGGATTGTCCTGGAACAAGCCAGGCAACTGGAACTGAATACTCTTCAATTTCAAGTTGGCCGTCACATAACTATAGACTTCCGATGAGGAGAAATAATCATGGGCGTTCAGAGTTGAAAAAATCGGGCCTATGACACAGGCGCTTAAAACCAGCACCACCAGCAGCGCTGGATACAGCCGTAAAAATCTCGCAACGACAAAATCAACCGCACTTTTTGATCGCTGATAACTCAGCGATATAAAAAATCCAGAAATACAAAAAAAGGTAAATACGCCTAGCCCTCCAAGCGAGATACCAAGTTGAGCTACCAGCGGCTCGACCTCGCCGGGCCCACGCGAAAGCGGATAGGCGTGAGAAACCAGAACAAAAGAGGCCGCAACCATGCGGATAAAATTGAAGTTATTATGCCTGTCGTTGAGGCTCTCTTCTAGATTAGCCATGGGAGATTCCATTATGCGCATCTTGATAATAACGAGCCGTAATAGCAAAGGCTTCATCAACGCTGACAGGCGGCACCCAGTCCAAAATTTCTTGCGTATCCGTAATATCTACTTGAAGCGACCCGCACAGGCGTTGAAAAAATTCTTTCTTGCCCACCATCGATGCGGCCAGCCCCAAGAGAGATTG
The DNA here is from genome assembly GCF_029201605.1 of Pseudomonas sp. FJ2-5-13. Classification (NCBI taxonomy): domain Bacteria; kingdom Pseudomonadati; phylum Pseudomonadota; class Gammaproteobacteria; order Pseudomonadales; family Pseudomonadaceae; genus Pseudomonas; species Pseudomonas sp. FJ2-5-13. Next base: position 1,838,634 of record NZ_CP104045.1, on the reverse strand, counting down.
CGGGAACGCAAATATGTGGGATTTTTTGTTCATCGCCACAGCAAGCTTTTCCAGGATCTGGCCTATCGATAAGTCTTCACCATCACTGACCAGAAAGACGCGATTAGCTGCCTTGGGGTGATGAATGCACACGCAAATCAAATCGATCAAATTATCGATAAACACCAGACTCCGACGATTATTAATTGTACGCAGTGGCAAAGGAAGGCCTTTGCTAACGGTAGCTAACATCTTTTCAAAGTTTGCCTTTACACCCGGGCCGTACACCAACACAGGCCTGATGATTACCACGTCCATTGAGGTTTTCCCCGCCAGCGCCATCAATGCCTGCTCGGCCTCGAGCTTGGACAAGCCATAATCGTCAAGCGGTGCGGGGGCATCCGAAGGCTTGAAAGCACGGCGGCCGTCGGTCTCCTCACCGTTGACCTTGACAGAGCTGATATAGATGAACCGCTTAATGCCAGCTTGCGCGGCCTGCCGGGCGAGATTGAGCGTGGCATCAACGTTCACCTGTCGAAAGGCCTGCAACGGATTGCTATGCGTTTCGTTCATGATGTGAGCACGACCCGCGGAGTGGATTACAACTTCCACTCCCTGCAATGCGACACTCCAGTCGTTGTCCTCTGACAGCGATGAAATAATGCAATGCTGAACACCTGGGAGCACAGTGGCCGCGTGTTTTCGCGTCACGTTGACAACCGGGTAGTTGGCATTGACCAAGGCCTCAAGCAGGGGGCGTCCTACAAAACCTGTGCCGCCGGTTAGAAGAGTCTTCGGCATTTGAGAAATTGTGGTGCCACTCAAACCATCGGACATGATCAAGCCCTATCGGATGACAGCAGTTGTTTGAATAATTTATCGTATTGAGAAGATACCCCTTCCCAACGATAACGACGAACTGCAATCTCATGCATTTTTTTACTCAGCTCTGCCCGCGCCGCTTCGTCAGCGAATAGCATGGAAGCATGATCTATAAGCGACTCACTGGAAGCGAAGAACTTGGCACCGTCCTCGGTAGATGCACGGTTGAACGACACATCGAATGCGATGATCGGCAGGCTCAACCACATTGCCTCCACCAGGGACGGGTTGGTTCCACCTGCACTGTGACCGTGAATATAAATAGTGGCATTACTGCGCAACGGGCTCAGTTCATCACCGTTGTAGATGGGGTCCAGCAGGTGGAGGTTCTCTGCGCCTGAGTATTTATCCTGGAGAGCCTTGCCATATTCACTCTGCTTCCAATTGCCGACGATGACCAGGGGAAGTCCGCTCGTGTGGAAGGCTTCGACAACAATATGGATATTATTTTCAGGTTCAATCCTGCAGACAGAAAACGCATAGGGATTTTTTAGAAACGGATAGCGTGCCCGATCTTCGTCAGTCAATGCACGAGTTTTGGCCTGATCACCACCATAGGCAATAAGGGTACTTTCTCGACCGTATTCGCTACGCACATAGTCCTGAAGAACCTGATTATCAGTGACCACGGCGTCAGAATACTTGACTGCCACAGCCTCCGAAAACTTCAAGAACTTCTTGGCCAGGGGCGACCACTTTGCCCGCTTCCATTCATAGCCATCAATATTGACGACGATCTTTTTCTTCGTCAGCATTTTGATGAATGGAAGTGCAATACAACCGGAAACCCCGAGAATTACCAACACATCATTTTTTCGATAAGCATGCAACATGCTGACTATGTCATAGGGAATGCTTTGCACACCATTGGCCTTCAACGGTACATAAATCAAATCAGCATTGCCGTACTTCTTCGGTTGAGACACGTAGGATTTCGAGCTGCAATACACCGAAATCTCGTACTCACGATCCAGGTAGGTCACTAGTTGCTCTGACAGCGTTTCCCACCCACCGTATTGTGCGGGAAGGCCAACCGTGCCAATGACTGCAAATTTAAATCTCATCAAACACCCCGAGCACACCACTTTCAAATTGTTCACTTGAGAAACTAAGTGACTTCACCCTCGCCGCTTCAGATAGGCGGTAACAAACATCCGGGTTTTCTTGGAGAAATACCAGTTTGGCAGCAATATCTTCGACTCGATCAGAAGCCATTAAGTACCCCTCAGAGTCTTCGGACACCAGTTCAATGGGCCCTCCTACTGGCGGCACTATACATGGAATCCCAAATGAAAGGGCTTCAAGGATGGTTAGTCCAAACGTCTCCACACACTCATCTGGCTTTGACAGACTGAGCAGAACACTAGCCTTTTTGTAATACGATGCAACGTCAGTACAATTAGAAACTATCGTCAAGTTTTCAGGCAGCTTAGTGTTAGAAAAAAAGTCGGAAATCTCCGTTTTAGTAGCACCCAAAATCAGCGTAAAATCAATTTTTTGGCGACCGTTGAGCAGATGAGCAATCCGTACAAATTCATTGACGCCTTTATAGCCTTTCAGAGAGCAAATCATCAGCACACTAAATTTCCCGCCTGGCAAAGACTGGTAAACATAAGCCGCTGCGATGCAACTCAAGCTGCGCGGAATGGAGTTGTAAACAACACTACCTTTAATAGCTGGAACAGCTTCTGTTTGCGCTAGAAAATTTGAAACATATATATTATGACTTGCAGTTATTTTAACCACCCAACGCAAAAAATACCTTAACGGTTTTGGACGAATAGATGCTTCGTGAATATGATAAACAACCTGAACGCCTAAAACCCTGCCGGCCAACGCAGCACCAAAAGGCAGCAAAGTGTTAATATAAAATACCGCTGAAGAATTTCTGTATTTCAGAAGTTTAAAAAACAAAACAACCTGCGAAAATGTATAGCTTAGCAATGTGAGATATTTACTTTCAAACCGCTTGTAGAAATAGCGCCTTTGAACGCAAGGAACGGACGAAAGAAAACCATCATTACGTTTGCCTCCTAAATACAACTCAGCATCAACCCCCTTACCTGATACCGTATCAATAACTTGAGAAAGGACTTTTGGGCTGCCGCTGTAATCGTTAAGCAAATGAAAGAATATAATTTTTTTCACTACAGATCCTTTTAACTACGCTCTTTTATTCGCTTTGCAGGCACACCAGCGTAAATTGAATTAGCGCCGTATCGTCCTGCTTTTAATACTGCTCCGGCCGCAACAATACAACCTTCCTCAAGGATAACACCATCCAACACGGTCACTTTAGCACCGAGCCAGCAATTGTTACCTATTTGAATCCCTACATGACTCACACCCTGAAGACGAATAGGCGTCGAAGGTTCAGCAAAATTATGATTTTCCGAATGGAAGGACACGTAGTTACCAATGATTGTGTCATTGCCTATGGAAATACCACCCGCACAGCCCAAAAAGCTACCGCTGCCGATGCCAACATTGTTTCCAATAGAAAGCCCCTTGCCCAAATTGGTCAGACTACCGGTGCACTCAATAGTAACATTTTTCTTTAAAGAAACCCCGCTACCGAACGTGATCCCTTGGACCGCCAAAGCATCGATATAGCACCCATCATCTATGACAAGCCCTTTGCCACCGAAGATCATCGACCTTGCCTTCACCGTGACACGCTTTCCCACCAGAGTGACTGATAGCCGCCTAAATTTCAGGAATCCGTTGATCGCCATGTACGCTTTAGATAAGACGAAATCAAAGAGGTAGCCGTCAGGAATGCGCCTATCAATTTTGATGCCCCGTTTCCTTACCTTTAAAGAAAGAAATTCAACCAACTCTATCAACATTATTTTTTCTCTTTAAAAGATGACATGTATGAGCGAATAAATCCGATATCTCTGTACGAAACACTTTTCTTCACTGAGGAAACAACCAAGTAAGCTTCCACCACACAGTGAAACAGGAAACTTTTTCGTTCGAACATAACTCGGAAACCTCGAATCATTTCCTGAAATCGAAAAATAGCGCGCCCAGGACTATCCGACGTATGCTCAGAAAGGTCATGCTGCAAGACAGTATCTAGCACATAAAAATGTGAATAGTAGGTCTCGTACCTCACAAAAAACTCTGTGTCAGTTGCATAGAACTTTAGCCGCTCATCAAAGAGCGGCGTCATTCTTTCGTAACAAGCCTTGGTAAAAATCAAACCACTGTTGATGCCAAGTTTATTAAGTGATGTGTTCATCCCACTTTCAACTGCCAGTAACAATCGGCCAAAAAACCAGAACCGCGCACCCGGACTCACGAGTTTGCCCTCCGAGTAAATCTTAGGCAGCATTATACCAAATGCATCCGGTGACGACTTCGCTTCAAATTCAATTGCACTGGCAATCTCGCCAACATAATTCTCCGCGGAATAATCAGTATCATCATCTGAAATCATGAAATGTGTCGCACCGGCCGCAAACGCCTGAGCGGCAACACGATTATAGATATGAGACAACCCTTCATTATTACCTTCCAGCCAAGTCAACCCATCCCTAACCAAACGGGGCGAACACTGTGGCGTGTTATTCCACACAAAAAAATCAACTTCAATGCCTTTTTCACAAAAATAGCTGGCGCTCTGCAGCAATGTTGTTATAGCAGACGAATCCTTATAATGCCGCTTATAAAGAACAATCAATATCGAAAGCTTAGATTTTACGATATTTTGAGTCATACATTACCACCACTATAACCAGCACAAATAGATACAATACGACACTATTCGTGTAGGACTGGAAGAAGAAACTGCTAAGGAAAAATGGGTAGCTGATCACTAGATAGTCAGCGACGCCAGACATAAACGCGCTTCCTCCTGCACGTAACTGCTGCGTCACCGCGACGACCTTAGCGTAAAATAGGATCAGGCCGATCATAATGGTCAGACCAAGATAGCCGGCGGAAGCCAGGAGATTCAACCACAACGAATCATACCAGTGTGCCTGACCAGGTCCTATGGCACCGAAGCCCAGGCCCAACGGCATGGAGCCCAATGATTCGAGAACCACGTACCACTGCCTTACGCGGTCCAAGGCGGATAAATCGTCGGTGTACCCCAAGGCCAGGTACAGAAATATGGAACTTGTAAACATCACGAAATAGCTGTAGCCCAACGCGCTAATAAGCCGTTTCCGCTTGAACAACTGTAATACGATCAAAAAGAATATCGCAGATACCATTCCGATAACGGCAGTTCTGACTGAGCCGTAACAAATCACCAGCATCGAAAAAACAGCGACCAGCACATACCCGATTAAACTTAAGGTGTACTTTCGTTTCCTGATTGCCTGCACGAGCAGACAGCTGGCAAATAGTGCAGTATTCAAAACAAAGGCATTGAATTCAAGGGTACCGGTAAAGAACCCGGACATCCTGGCACTCCCCTCCCTCATGGAGTTGTACGCCTCCAATTCAAATCCTTTTTCCGTTAGCAGTGGCCAATACCAGAACTGCTCAGCATCAGTGATAGTGAGAAATTGATAAACGGCATAACCACCACAAACAAAAGTCATGGCCACCAGCGTGGAAAACATCAACCTCAGTTTTACTTCAAGCTCTAAATCCCGACATATCGCATTCACCATCAGCGCAAAAATAATAGGCATGGCAAAGGAGCGAAACATGCGAAATGATCCATCGGTAAGCTCACCGCACAGCACATAAAATATGAGAAAAAAAGCAAATATCAGCAACTGTTCTTTATACTTGCGCGGTATCGAATGCTGAGTACCGGCCTGAAAAAACACGATCAGCACTGTCAGCAGAATATAGAACAGTACCGCGCCCTCGCGCCAGGCCGCAAAAACAGCAGGCGCATGGAAGGTCAAGATAAGGTAATCCGAAAACAAGAGCAATATTATAAAAAAACGCAGCGCTAACGCCCTCATACCTTAACCGACCCTACGGCTTTCCCGGCTAAACTTTTAATCTTCAAAATTAGCAACTTAAATACCATCTTAATTTTCTGCACTGCACTCAACTCACGCAACACAGCCAACAAAAATCCCTTATCGAAACTTATCAACTTTGCAATTACCACTGGGGGAATAGCTGAGGTAATTTTCCCTGCCTGTTCATAGGCAGCAACATCCCCCGACCATGCAACATAGTGCTCCATCTCGTTAGCGCATAACACATCGTCATAGAGACACGCTAGGTAGCGGGCCTTAACGGCGTCATAGCCATTCACGGCGTAAACTGACTCAATTACCGCAGGGTCATTGTCACACTGGAGAATACTCGTCATTAAATCGTCTACGTTCTTACTTTTAAGATTGTCCGCAGGCGAATAACCTTGTATCGGCGCGCGAAGACCCACGCAGCGACGACCGCTCACGAGCTGCTCCGCAAATGCGGTACCGCCGGGTGTAGGATAGCTATCCACGTAAAAGTCAGCGCCTTCCAGAAGTTTCAGATAACTTTCATACGGCACTGACGATAAAATTCTAAAGCGCCGCCAATACTTAAGCTTTAACGGCCACCACCAAATATTGGTATAGGGATTAGCTCCAACTATCCAGAAAGTGGCGCTTTTAAACTCTGACAAAACCCGGTGAATCGTCGGCCTTGAATCATAGTGTTTGACTGGTTTGAATTTGAAGGGGGACGCCGCGCTAAAAAAGTTCAATGCATCACCTTTCGCAGGCAGACGATGTGCTTTTTTGACTAAGCGAGTGTTCAACGGGATGCCCAAAAAGGACTTCGATCCTGAAATACTTTTCTTTTTATCCCGCTGCTGGCCAAACGTGCTGATTTCGAAATAGACGTCAGCAATCGAACTGCCGTAAGTGAATACATGATCCGCATGATTTACAAAAAAGACTTTTGCATTCGTCATGCCTTTTAGAATATTGCAGGCAATGACCGTAGTCATGTCGTCCGGATGGATATGCAAAACCACCCGCTTATAGGCCTTCAGGCACTCGATAATTTCAGTGATTTTTTGCAACGGCGTATGAAACTGTAAGACAGTGCACTCATTAAAAAAGACACGAGTACGCTCAATCGCAGCTTCATCACTTTGGCGGGTTATCAACAGGTCAGGCTTTTCCGAGTGCATCGTAGCAAGCTGCTCCATCAGCCGGGTATGCCCTCCGATCAAATAAGGCTCGGATATCACATGAATACAATCTTTCGAAGGTGCGTCAACGTCATCTTCATGAACGAAGCTCATGCACCTGCCGGCTAGTAAAATCTCCAGTTCTGGATCATCGTAGATGCCTTTATCAACCGCCCAAAGTATGGCGCCATAGGCCTCGGCCAACTCGATACTCTTATTGATATCTTTTTGCGTTAAAATTAAATCGCGAAGTGAGGATAGCAAGCGACTCATGGGCAAAAAGACCTCATACAGCATTATTTTGATTTAGCTTTCTATAAATAAGAAAGTACATGACTACCAAGTAAAAACCGTAGTTAACCGCATGAGCCCACGTTACGCCAATCGGCCCACCTACCTTTGTCAACACGATTGTCAGCAGATAAAACCCGAACGCAAAAATCACTTCTGTAACGATGTACATCTTAACCATCGCCTTGCCCAGCATCAGGTAGGCAAGTATCCAACTAGCGATCTTCAGCGTGTCGCCCAGCATCTGCCATGCGAAGAAGTCTCTCATGGGGCTGAATGCACTGGTAAACAGTAAGCCGATAATGAAGTCTCTCAAGAGGTAAATCACCAATCCACAGATCATCGCAACGGGCAAAATCAGCTTATAGCCTTGCACGATCTCCTTCCTGATATCCTCCGGATTGATCAGTTCTGACAACTTAGGCAGAAAATACAAGCCCAACGTTGTTGTCACCAACAGCAGATAGGCGGTACTGAGACGCCACATGGCCTCCCAATATCCAGCGGTCTCCCAACCAAACTCCGATCCGAGATAGTTCCGCACCAAAATATGGCTGACTGGCACACATGCCGCCGTAGTGAGTGCCATGGCGGTAAACTTGGTCAAATTTATGGCAATTTGCTTGTCCAACCGACCGAGCAGATTCGAAAACCGAAACCACGGTGTTCTATAGCACAGTAAACACGTCACAAAAAAGGCGATGGATTGATAGAGCACTAGGGAGATCAATGCACCATAGAGACCGTATTGTACGACCATGATGATAGTGACCAGTAAGGAAAGGAGACTCCCGCCGATATTGGCCAGGATATATCGGCTGATTTCCTTTTTGCCATTGAGAATGGCGAGCAGCAAGGTATTGAACGAGAAAAATACAACTGTAGCAGCGCACCAAATAAAGACGCTGTACAAAGACTCATCATTAAAACACCACACCGCCAGCGGCTTGCTGAAACAGACAATCAGTATGGAAGTTACAACCGAGCCGATTAACGCAATCGTTCCCGCAGTACGCCACACCCGACGCTGTGCGTCTTCATCGTCTTTATATTCAGCAGTGTATTTAGTCACCCCATTGCTGATAGCGCCAGTCGAAAACGTCGTTACCATTTGCACAGCATTTTGAAACTGGCCTAACGCAGCATACCCGGAAGGTCCCACATAAATGGCGAGCATTTTGTTAATGCCCAGCAACGTGAGCATCTTGATAATGACGGCAATACCGTTGAGGAAGCTAGTTCGAAGCAGCGTCATATCAGGCGTCTACAGAAAAGCTATTGCAGGCCTCAACGACACGCTGAGCGTCAGCGTCGGTCATCACCGGACTGATCGGCAAGCTTAATACTTCCCGGTGGATACGTTCTGTGATAGGAAATGATTTATTGAAAAAGTCCGACTTCGCATAAGCCTGTTGCTGATGAGGTGGTATTGGGTAATGAATTAATGTTTGAACACCTGACTCAGTCAAATGACTCTGCAGCGCCTCTCGCACCTCGGATCGCACTACAAAAAGATGCCACACGTGCGAGATATGATTCATCACATCAACACTGGAATCCAATGGCAGTTTGATCAACGGATTCTTTATTCCCGCCATGTAGATAGCGGCAACGCGTCGACGCGCCTCGATCTGACCCTGCAAATATTTGAGCTTCACGCTCAACATAGCAGCCTGAATCTCGTCCAGCCGGCTGTTTACGCCCTGCACCAGATTCTTGTATTTCTCATGAGAACCATAGTTTCGAAGTGCCTGAATCATATTGACCAGTTCGGCATCACTGGAGGTAATGGCCCCTGCATCTCCCAACGCCCCTAGGTTCTTGCCCGGGTAAAAACTGAATCCTGACGCATCACCCCAATTGCCCGCACTCTTGCCTGCCACTTGCGCTCCGTGAGCTTGAGCAGAATCTTCTAGTACCAGCAGGTTCTCACGCTTGGCAATTGCATCTATTGCGGGCATGTCAGCCAACTGTCCATAGAGGTGGACAGGCATGATCAATCGAGTTTTGTCAGTCAACGCTCGCTCTATATTCTTGGGGCACAAGTTATAGGTGTCTGCGTCAGGCTCAACCAAAACCGGCGTCAGCTCGTTCTCGGTGATGGCCAGTAATGTGGCAATGTAGGTATTGGCTGGCACTATCACTTCATCGTGATCTTTGAGCTTCCCCAGCTCTTTCCACGCACGGATGGTCAAAATCAATGCATCCAGACCGTTCGCAACCCCCACCGTGTGACGGGCACCGGTGTACGCCGTGAACTCTTCCTCGAAGCGCTTGAGGCATTCGCCTTGAATATACCAACCCGAATCAATGACACGTGTCGCCGCTTCAATGAGCTCTTCACGATGAGCCGCGTTCAATGCTTTTAAATCGAGAAATGGAATCATCAAAAATACCTGACGTCGGTGCTTCGTTATGGGTGCATGAAGGCGCAGCGGTTGCTGCGCCCCGCAATCTGTAGCCGCTTGATGGGCCCGCGTTATTTAAGGCTGGCTTTCCAACCCCGGATCGCATCAAGCGTCTTGCTCAATCAAGCGTATCGTTTCACCGCACGCATGAAATCATCGTAATTTCGCAAATAGTCGCCTTCATCGTAATGATTGCTTGCAAATACCAGCAAAACGCAATCTTCACTGAAGTCGTGCATCTCGCGCCAAATCAGTTTCTTGATGTGAATGGCCTTATTCGGGGCATCCAGCCATATCGATTCCTGCTTCACGCCGTCATCGATCAGAATTCTGCATTTGCCTGACAAGCAGATAATGTACTGCTCCAACCTGAAATGCGCATGCGAGCCTCTGCTGATGCCCGCCTTGGTATTGAAAATATAATAGGCTCGCCTGACGTCGAACGGGATATCACGCCCTTGCTCCAGGGCAATCAGGCTGCCACGGTCATCTCCAATTACTTGCAACTCACTCGACGTCACATTGCCCGTCAGTGCCGAAACAGAGCACACTACTTGCGAGAGCAACGGTGCCTCTTCATCCTTCTGACTGATGATCAACCCTTCAGTCACTGGCCATTGGATGCCAATGGCGGGGTCATTCCAGTTGATCGATTGCTCACAAGCCTTGGAATAGGTATCTGTGGTCTTGTAGAGAAACTCAGTATTGTCCTCCAACGCCAAAAAGCCGTGTGCAAACCCCTCTGGAATCCAAAGCATCCGGCCATTTTTTGCGGAGAGTTCAACCCCCAGCCACTGACCAAATGTTTCCGAGCCCTTTCTGATATCCACCGCCACGTCATAGGCGCTACCTGCGGTAACTCGTACCAATTTGCCCTGGGCATGAGGATCACGCTGAAAATGAAGCCCTCTTAAGACGTGCTTTTTTGAGCAGGAGTGATTGTCTTGCACAAATGGTCGCGGGATGGGGTGACCAAACTCGGCGAGTTGTTCATGAAACAACGGCTCATTGAAACTTTCCATAAACCATCCACGGTCATCCGCGAATACTTTGGGCTCAATGATAACCACACCGGCCAGCTTGGTTTCTATAAACTTCATCAGCTCTTATGCTCAGTCAGAAGGTTCCGCAGGTATTGGCCGTATCCCGTCTTGCTCAAGTGCTGCACTTGGGTCGCCAATTGTTCTGGCGAGATCCAGCCGGCATTGAAAGCGATTTCTTCAAGGCAAGCCACCTTCAAGCCCTGCCGGTGCTCAATAGTGTGCACAAACTGACTCGCTTCCAGCAGTGACTCATGTGTCCCAGTGTCCAGCCAAGCAAAGCCTCGGCCCAACATTTCAACAGTCAGACTTTTTTGCTCAAGATAAACACGGTTCACATCGGTAATTTCAAGTTCACCACGTGATGAGGGGCGAATACTTTTAGCGACCTCCACCACTTGGTTATCGTAAAAATACAACCCCGTGACCGCATAGTTCGACTTGGGTTTGGCGGGCTTCTCTTCGATGCTGAGTACACGCCCGGCTTGGTCAAACTCAACCACGCCAAAGCGTTCTGGATCTGATACGTGATAGCCAAAGACCGTGGCGCCGGATGTCTGCGACATGGCAGATCGTAGATTGTCGGAAAAATGCTGGCCGTAGAAAATATTGTCGCCAAGGATCAGGCATACGGGATCTGTGCCGATAAACTTCTCGCCGATGATGAACGCCTGTGCCAAGCCATCGGGATTGGGTTGCTCTGCATAACTTAGTTGCACACCATACTGGCTGCCATCACCCAGCAATTTCCTGAATCCTGGCAGGTCATCGGGCGTCGAGATAATCAAAATTTCACGGATGCCTGCCAGCATCAACACCGACAGCGGATAAAAAATCATCGGTTTGTCATAAATGGGGAGCATTTGCTTAGACACTCCCAGCGTCAGTGGGTACAGACGGGTACCCGCACCTCCGGCAAGAATGATCCCCTTACGCTTCAACATTGTCATATCTAAAACACATCCTTAACGTTCAGATCCCCCCCATTCGGGCAGAGGTTTACTCGATTATTACCGACAAAATACGACTCATCCCAAGCCACATCTGACACCATGTCAGAGCAAGTCCTTCCTATACCGACACAGCATTCACGAGCGCCACAAAGAACGTGATGATACAGCGCTCCCCCCCACCAACAAAACGAACAGTGAAAAGTCTTGTAGGGGGTAGAGGCCGACCGAACAAATGGCAATATGCCATCTCCTGGCGTGACACAGGTCACGCATGCCGGACCAAAAACGCCTTGGAGGACAGCAAGGGCTAAACACAGGGAGATGAGTTGTTATTGAATCGCAAATGAAGGTACCCAGTAAAAGCTAGACCGGGGTCAATAGTGAGCCATGACCTCTACGATCATGGCTTGCTAGGTGCGCGAGGGGCGCAATTACGATATCACCCTCTCGTGCAATGACTTACCTGCAGCACCAGCAAGCACAGGCGTGACCTCTTGCTGTTTGGCGCGACGACCACTGATGATAAAATGCCTGATCAGTGCGGCTAGAACACCCAGGATCCCCCCCACCAATACTCCAATGGCCAGTATCAATATTTTATTGGGGCTCACAGGCCTGAGTGGCTCAAGCGCTTTACGATCTATTGTGACCAGCTTCATATTGCTGATATCGAGATTGCCCAAATTTTTCAGGCGTACGACTTCGGCCCTCAGGGGCTCGACCCCCGAAAGAAACAGGTCTTCGTTCTGACGCTGCTTCAACACCTCAATTTCCCGATTGCTCTGCAGCAATTGCAACTCACGAGCAATTTGGGCAATTCGGCCCTCAGTAAAATCATCAGACTTGCGTTGCAATAACGCCGTGCGCTCAGCCGACAGTGCTTCGACACCCATGAAATACAGCGGTATCTGCTGGTTATTAATCTCTGTTCGCATCACGCTGCTGCTCTCGCTGGAACCACCCGTTTTTTCACCCAGCGCGGACGGTGTCGTCGGCTTCTCGATGCCGAGAGATTTGGCAATCGCGATTGCCTCGCCCAATTGCGCAATCCGGTCTTGCCGCGCAGTCTTGATCTGCTGACGCAAGGCTTTCAACTCGTCCTGCAACTGTGCTCGCTTAAGATTATCAGCCTCTTGGAGCGTCGCAATTCGCGCATCCTTATCTGTCTTGTAGCTGGACCGGGCAGCTTCGATCTTTCCTTCCAGCTCGGTCAGGCGATTTTTTACAATTACCCGCAAATCAGCGGCGATCTGTTCACGCTCGGCATCGATAGCATAATCAACGAATTTGTTAAGCACGCTGACGCCATCAATACCTTTCGGGTAGTTGAGTCCAAGCCCAATGTACGCACTTAATGAATCAGATTTTTTCGGGTCAGGCAGAACCAACTTGAGGGAGTCGCGATTAAAGGCATCAAAGCTTTGTTCAAGCGTGCGCCCTGGTCGCTCGAAAGGCTTGAACAACGCCTGGTTGGCCCTGAAGAAATTGAGTCGGGTCTCATAGGACTCTAACGACGCACCTACTTTGATGAGCGCATCACCTGGCGGCAATTGGTAGACTTCCGACCGATTCAAGGCATCCAGTTCGTTAATGGCCGCAGGACGCAACACACTACTTACTTGGTATTCAGGTTTCGCAGTGAAGGCATAGGCTGCCGCAGCCAGTGTTACCCCCACGGACACAAATAAAACAAGGAATTTCTGCTGCCAAACAGCTTGAAAAACTGCGGCAATATCAACTTCGCCAGAGGGAGGTACAGAAGGAACGCGGAAGCTACTACTCACAACAAAAACCTGCCTTCAAAGAGAAACTGCGGGCTCGTTATGCAGACAAAATTGCGTTTTTTTATTCTAATTGGTTGACCGCCAAAACCCAGCGTCTCTGCCAAATTTTGAGCGCACAAAATGCCTGTTATCGAGAACAGATTCCATTCTGCCATCTCTTTGGCATATTACAAGTCTTGACATGTCTGTCAGGCGATTCTGATTTTCTAGGAGAACTGTCGCAACCAACAGGGCTAGGTAGGTAGGCAGTTCAAAGCGCGCGACATGGCATGGTTTCTGACAAACGGTCGCCAATACCCGCCCTTCCCATCCGCCTAAAACTAAACCCTAAACCACCGCCTTACCCCGACGCCTACGCACAAAAACCCCCAACACCGGCCCAATCACCATCCCCACAATCAAAGCCACCACCACAAACACCGCCACCGGCATCTGCGCAGTACTCCACCCCAGGAACGACAGTGCCACGCCCTGCTGGTTCTCCAGCACAAACGCCAAAACCACCAACACCGCCAGCACCGCAATCAACACCGCAACAACGCGCTTAACCCCACGCATACCCTTCTCCTTCCCCAAAAACACTCAGACGCCTTCTTCCTCTTCTTCGTTCACCCGATCGCGCAATTCCTTGCCCGGTTTGAAGTGGGGAACGAATTTGCCGTCGAGGCTGACGGATTGGCCGGTTTTTGGGTTGCGGCCTACGCGGGGTGCGCGGTAGTGCAGGGAGAAGCTGCCGAAGCCGCGGATTTCGATGCGATCTCCGGTGGCCAGGCATTGGGACATTTGCTCAAGCATGGTCTTGATAGCCAGCTCCACATCCTTGGATGAGAGCAGCCCTTGATGGGTGACAATTCGTTCGATCAACTCCGACTTCGTCATATTTTTCCCTTCTTTTTCAAGCAGCTAGGAAAAGCGCTCCGAAGGTTTTAGCATGAGTTGGTGAATTTGAACAGCCCATGTGTCAACTTATCTGGGGTTGAATAAACATGCTCAGCGAGCGGTCAACCCCTTACTTACAGATCACCAACATGGTCCGCGTCACCGCGCCAGCAGGGTTCCAGCCGAACAGGTAGTCACCCTCTTCGTCCTCGGCATCACTGGAACGGGTAATGACCTTGTAGCCCTGCATCTTGCATTCACGGGCGGCGCGCTTCTCGCACTTTTCCCACTTGTTGCCCAGGCCAGAGCAGTCGATCTCAATGCCGCTGACGCCGCGCTTGGCGTGGGTCTTGGCACTGGTGGAGGAGCAGCCGGCAACCACCAGCAAAGCGAGTATTACGATAATTCTGTTCATTCAAACCCTTATTGAGTCAGCAACGCGAAATAGCCGTTTTCAAGACTATAGTCAGTTCTGACATTGGGCTGAATGCCTTGGTTCGGTGCAGTTGCTTCATCAAATTTCAGGCGCAAAAAAGGGCGACCGAAGTCGCCCTTTTTCTACAGCTTTACAGAACTTAGTTCTGCTTAGCCATTGCCTGGCGCAGCAGTGCCGCCATGGTGGTGTCAGCAGCAGCTTCCGGAGCAGCTTCTTTCAGGCTCTGGATAGCTTCTTTCTCTTCCACTTCGTCTTTCGACTTGATGGAGAGCTGAATCACGCGGCTCTTGCGGTCAACGCTGATGATCTTGGCTTCTACTTCCTGGCCTTCTTTCAGAACGTTGCGCGCGTCTTCAACGCGGTCACGGCTGATTTCGGAGGCTTTCAGAGTCGCTTCGATATCGTCGGCCAGAACGATGATGGCGCCTTTGGCGTCAACTTCTTTCACAGTGCCTTTAACGATGGCGCCTTTGTCGTTCTCTTGAACGTACTCGGAGAACGGATCGCTTTCCAGTTGCTTGATGCCCAGGGAGATGCGCTCGCGCTCTGGGTCAACCGACAGGATAACGGTGTCCAGCTCGTCGCCCTTCTTGAAACGACGAACAGCTTCTTCGCCAACTTCGTTCCAGGAGATGTCGGACAGGTGAACCAGGCCGTCGATGCCGCCGTCCAGACCAATGAAGATACCGAAATCGGTGATCGACTTGATGGTGCCGGAGATTTTATCGCCCTTGTTGAACTGGCCAGAGAAATCTTCCCATGGGTTAGATTTGCACTGCTTGATGCCCAGGGAGATACGACGACGCTCTTCGTCGATGTCCAGAACCATAACTTCCACTTCGTCGCCGACTTGTACGACTTTCGAAGGGTGGATGTTCTTGTTGGTCCAGTCCATTTCGGAAACGTGTACCAGGCCTTCCACGCCTTCTTCCAGCTCTGCGAAGCAGCCGTAGTCGGTCAGGTTGGTAACACGCGCGGTGACGCGAGTGCTTTCTGGGTAACGAGCTTTGATAGCAACCCATGGATCTTCGCCCAGCTGCTTCAAGCCCAGGGAAACGCGGTTACGCTCACGATCGTACTTCAGAACCTTGACATCGATCTCGTCGCCAACGTTGACGATTTCGGAAGGATGCTTGATACGCTTCCAAGCCATGTCGGTAATGTGCAGCAGGCCATCGACGCCACCCAGATCGACGAATGCGCCGTAATCGGTGAGGTTCTTGACGATACCTTTGACTTGTTGGCCTTCCTGCAGGGATTCCAGCAGAGCTTCACGCTCGGCGGAGTTCTCTGCTTCCAGCACGCTGCGACGGGAAACGACAACGTTGTTGCGCTTCTGGTCGAGCTTGATGACTTTGAATTCGAGTTCTTTGCCTTCCAGGTGCGTGGTGTCGCGCACTGGACGAACGTCGACCAAAGAACCTGGCAGGAACGCACGGATGCCGTTAACGTCGACAGTGAAGCCGCCTTTAACCTTACCGTTGATAACGCCCTTGACCACTTCTTCAGCTGCGAAGGCTGCTTCGAGAACAATCCAGCATTCAGCGCGCTTGGCTTTTTCACGGGACAGCTTGGTTTCACCGAAACCGTCTTCAACCGAGTCCAGAGCAACGTGAACTTCGTCACCGACATTGATAGTCAGGTCACCAGCATCGTTGTAGAACTGTTCCAGCGGGATCAGAGCTTCAGACTTCAGACCAGCGTGAACGGTTACCCAGCGAGCTTGGTAATCGATATCAACGATAACACCGGTGATGATGGAGCCTGCCTGAAGGTTCAGGGTTTTTAGGCTTTCTTCAAAGAGTTCCGCAAAGCTTTCGCTCATTTTAATTCCTGTTGATAAGGGCGAAGAATACGCCCATCTCCACACCCCAGACGGTGTGGGTCAGTTTCAGTTAAAAGAAGCCACCGCAGGACTATGACTGGTCCCCTGCGGCCTTCTTGATCACCCGGCGATATCGCGAATGGCGATTTCACTCATGATGCGTTCCAGCACCTGCTCGATGGACAGCTCCGTGGAATCCAGCTGTATAGCGTCAGCCGCCGGCTTGAGCGGGGCTACCGCACGCTGAGTATCACGCTCATCGCGTGCACGGATCTCATCTAGCAGACTCGACAGACTAACACCATCGACTTTGCCCTTCAACTGCAAGTAACGGCGGCGTGCCCGCTCCTCGGCGCTGGCGGTCAGGAAAATCTTCAGCGGCGCCTCGGGAAACACCACCGTGCCCATGTCGCGGCCATCGGCCACTAGGCCCGGCGCTTCCTGGAATGCGCGCTGGCGCTGCAGCAGCGCCTCGCGTACGGCAGGCAGCGCGGCCACTTGGGAGGCACCCGCGCCGATACTCTCGGTGCGAATCACATCGCTGACCTCATCACCTTCCAGAATGATGCGCTGCAACTGACCCTCGGTCGCCGCAATGAACTGCACATCCAGATGGGCGGCAAGTTTGGTCAGCAATTCTTCGTTGGTCAGGTCCACACCATGGTTGTGCGCGGCAAACGCCAGCAGGCGGTACAGCGCGCCAGAGTCCAGCAGGCACCAACCCAGGCGCTTGGCCAGAATGCCAGCGATTGTGCCTTTGCCCGAGCCGCTAGGCCCGTCGATGGTAATCACCGGTGCTTTGATATTCACAATTGAGCCTCTTGGGCAACACGGATGCCGACTTGGGCACACAGTGTCAAAAAGTTCGGAAAAGACGTCGCAACATTGGCGCAGTCAAGGATACGAATAGGCGCCGTCGCCCGCAGGGAAGCCACACTGAACGCCATGGCAATCCGATGATCGCCATGGGCATGCACTTCACCGCCGCCCATCGGGCCACCGTCAATGATAATCCCATCAGGCGTGGGTTCACACTTCACTCCCAAGGCCAACAGACCGTCGGCCATGACCTGGATGCGATCGGACTCCTTGAGGCGCAGCTCCTCGGCCCCGCGTAAAACAGTACGGCCCTGAGCGCAAGCTGCAGCAATAAACAGCACGGGGAACTCATCAATCGCCAACGGCACCAGGGCCGCTGGAATCTCGATGCCCTTGAGCGCGGCGGCACGCACACGTAAATCCGCAACCGGCTCGCCGCCCACCTCGCGCTGATTTTCGAGGGTGATATCAGCCCCCATCAGCCGCAAGATATCGATTACCCCGGTGCGGGTCGGATTGATACCGACATGCTCCAGCAACAGCTCCGAGCCCTCGGCAATCGAGGCCGCCACCAGGAAAAACGCCGAAGACGAAATGTCCCCCGGCACTTCAATACGCGTAGCGATCAACCCATGCCCTGACGCCAGCGACGCCGTCGCGCCCTGCACCGCCACCGGGTAGCCAAAGCCGCGCAGCATGCGCTCGGTGTGGTCGCGAGTCGGTGCAGGCTCGGTCACCGAGGTTTTGCCCTCAGCGTACAACCCCGCCAACAACAGGCAGGATTTCACCTGGGCACTGGCCATGGGCAATACATAGTTCAAGCCTTTGAGCGATTGCCCGCCACGAATGCTCAGTGGCGGACGCCCGTCCGGCCCGGTTTCGATGATTGCGCCCATTTCCCGCAGCGGCTTGGCTACGCGGTTCATCGGGCGCTTGGACAGCGAGGCATCGCCGGTCAGCACGCTGTCGAAGCGCTGCGCCGCCAATACGCCTGCCAACAGACGCATCGACGTGCCGGAATTGCCCACGTAGATCGGCCCCGGCGCAGCCTTCAGGCCCTGCAGGCCGACGCCATGAATGGTCACGCGCCCATGGTGCGGCCCCTCGATCACCACACCCATGTCGCGAAAGGCCTGCAAGGTCGCCAGGGCGTCTTCACCCTCAAGGAAGCCTTCCACCTCGGTCACACCCTCGGCCAACGAACCCAACATGATCGAACGGTGAGAGATCGACTTGTCACCCGGCACGCGGATGCGCCCGCTCAAGCGGCCACCCGGGCTGGCGATGAAGGTCAGGTCATCGGTGTTCACTGCGGTTTCCATATAGGCCCGGCGCGCAAGGATCTTGCTGAAATGTTCACGCGCCACCCGTGCCCGGGTGAACACGCCCAGCAGTTGATGGCCGTCTCCCGCATCCACCGCGTCGCGCAAGGCGTCGAGGTCACTGCGGAAGGTATCCAGGGTGCGCAACACCGCTTCGCGATTGGCGAGGAAGATGTCGTGCCACATCACCGGATCGCTGCCGGCAATCCGCGTAAAATCGCGGAAGCCGCCGGCGGCGTAGCGGAAAATCTCGAGGTTCTCGTTGCGCTTGGCCAACGAATCCACCAAGCCAAATGCCAGCAGATGCGGCAAGTGACTGGTCGCTGCCAACACTTCGTCGTGACGCTCGACCTGCATATGCTCTACATCCGCGCCCAGCTCGCGCCAGAGACGATCCACCACTGCCAACGCTGTTGGGTCGGTTTGCGCAAGCGGCGTCAGGATGACCTTATGCCGACGGAACAGCTGCGCATTGGAGGCCTCCACCCCGCTCTGCTCGGAACCCGCGATGGGATGGCCCGGCACAAAGCGCGGCGGCATGCCACCAAACGCCCGTTGTGCAGCGCGCACCACGTTGCCTTTGGCGCTGCCCACATCGGTAAGAATTGCTTGCCCCAGGTCCATACCCGCCAGTACCGCCAGCAATTTCTCCATGGCCAGGATCGGCACGGCGAGCTGGATCACATCCGCGCCCTGGCACGCAACGGCCAGGTCCGCCTCACAGCGGTCCACCACCCCCAACTCCACCGCCAACGTGCGCGATTGCGGGTCGAGGTCCACGCCCACCACTTCGCCACACAGCCCGCTTTCACGCAGGCCCTTGGCGAAGGAGCCACCGATCAACCCCAGGCCGACCACCACCAGGCGACCGATCATAGGCACAGCAGGTTGCAATGCAGTGACATCAACCACGGGCCAGAACCTTGGCCAGCGCCTCAAGGAAGCGGCTGTTCTGAGCCGGCAAACCGATGGTGATACGCAGGTGGTTCGGCATGCCGTAGTTGGCCACCGGGCGCACAATCACGCCCTCGCGCAGCAAACCCTGGAACACCGGCGCGGCCACTTGGCCGAGGTCGACGCAGATGAAGTTGCCCTTGGACGGAATCCAGCCCAGGCCCAGCTCACGAAAGCCTTCCTGCAACTGCAGCATGCCGCTTTCGTTGAGGCGACGGCCTTCTTCCAGGTATTCGGCATCCTTCACCGCCGCACAGGCGGCCGCCAGGGCCAGGCTGTTGACGTTGAACGGCTGACGCACGCGGTTCAGCACATCGGCGACCACGGGCGTGGACAAGCCATAACCGACCCGCAGCGACGCCAGGCCGTAAGCCTTGGAGAACGTACGCGACACCAGCAGGTTCGGGTAGGCCGCGAGGAAATCCAGGCCGTCGGGCAAGTCGCTGCCTTCGGCGTACTCGATGTAGGCTTCGTCCAGCACGACCAACACGTGCTCCGGCACATCCTGCAGGAATTCGTTCAGTGCCTGCTCGTCAAACCAGGTGCCGGTCGGGTTGTTCGGGTTGGCGATAAACACCACGCGGGTGTGCTCATCAATGGCCGCCAGCATCGCCGGCAGATCATGGCCCCAGTCCTTGGCAGGAATCACGCGAGCATCCGCCCCCACCGCCTGGGTCACGATCGGGTAGACCGCAAACGCGTGTTCGCTGAACACCGCGTTCAAACCTGGCGCCAGGTAGGCACGGCCGACCAGCTCAAGGATGTCGTTGGAGCCGTTACCCAAGGTCACTTGATTCAGCTCGACCCGGCACTTGTCCGCCAGCAAAGACTTGAGCGCAAAGCCGTTGCCATCGGGATAGCGGGTCAGCTCGGCCAGCTCTTCACGAATCGCTGCCAACACTTTGGGGCTCGGCCCCAGCGGGTTTTCGTTACTGGCCAGCTTGACGATCTTGGACGGGTCCAGATTCAACTCACGGGCCAACTCGTCCACAGGCTTGCCTGGAACGTAAGGCGAGAGTTGTTGCACGCCCGGCTGCGCCAGGGCGAGGAAGTTGCCACTCATGTCAAAGCCTCACAAAACCGCTTTCGGGTAAGAGCCCAGCACCTTGAGTGCCACGGCTTCCTGACTGATCTTCTCCAGCACGCCCTTGACCAGCGGGTCGCGGTGATGGCCGATGAAGTCGATAAAGAACACGTAGGTCCACTTACCGCTGCGCGAAGGACGAGTCTCGATGCGCGTCAGGTCAATCCCGTTATCGTGGAACGGCACCAGCAGCTCATGCAGCGCGCCGGGCTTGTTGCTCATGGAAACGATGATCGAGGTCTTGTCGTCGCCAGTGGGCGGCACTTCCTGGCTGCCGATCATCAAAAAGCGCGTGGAGTTGTCCGGGCGGTCTTCGATTTTCTCGGCCAGGCGCGTCAGGCCGTACAGGCCCGCGGCCATATCGCCGGCAATCGCCGCCGAATTCCACTCACCCTTGACCCGCTTGGCCGCCTCAGCATTGCTGGACACCGCCACGCGCTCGACATTTGGGTAATGGGCGTCCAGCCACTTGCGGCACTGGGCCAGGGACTGGGCGTGGGAATAGATACGGCTGATGCTGTCGGTCTTGGTGTTTTCACCCACCAGCAGGTGGTGGTGGATACGCAGTTCCACCTCACCGCAGATCACCATGTCGTGTTCGAGGAAGCTGTCCAGGGTGTGGTTGACCGCGCCTTCGGTGGAGTTTTCCACCGGCACCACGCCAAAATTCACCGCACCGGCCGCGACTTCACGGAAGACTTCGTCGATGGCCGCCATCGGCTTGCTGATCACCGCGTGGCCGAAGTGCTTCATGGCCGCCGCCTGGGTGAAGGTGCCTTCAGGGCCGAGGTAGGCCACTTTCAGCGGCTGCTCCAGCGCCAGGCACGAAGACATGATTTCACGGAACAACCGCGCCATCTCTTCGTTGCCCAACGGCCCCTTGTTACGCTCCATCACACGCTTGAGCACCTGCGCTTCACGCTCGGGGCGGTAGAACACCGGCACTTCGCCTTCCGCGAGGGAGGCCATCTTTACCCGTGCCACTTCCTGGGCGCAGCGCGCACGCTCACTGATCAGCTCCAGGACTTTCTCGTCCAGGCTGTCAATGCGCACGCGCAGGGCCTTTAGTTCTTGCTCAGACATTAGCCGTGTTCCTTCTCGAACTCTGCCATGTAGGCAACCAGCGCATTGATGGCGTGGATGTCGACGGCGTTATAAATGGAGGCGCGCATGCCGCCCACCGAGCGGTGGCCCTTGAGGTTCAGCAGGCCGCGCGCGTCGGCGCCAGCCAGGAACGGCTTGTCGAGGCGGTCGTCAGCCAGGCGGAACGGCACGTTCATCCACGAGCGGTCAGTGAGGTTGATCGGGTTGCTGTACAGGCCGCTGGCGTCGATGAAGTCGTACAGGACGCGCTTCTTCTCTTCGTTGAGCTTGCCCATGGCCGCGACACCGCCCTGCTCCTTGAGCCATTCGAACACCAGGCCCGACAGGTACCAGGCAAACGCCGGCGGGGTGTTGTACATCGAGCCGTTATCGGCCGCGACCTTGTAGTTGAGCATGGTCGGGCACAGCGAACGGGCACGGCCCAGCAGGTCTTCGCGGATGATATTGACCAGGATGCCGCTCGGGCCGATGTTCTTCTGCGCGCCGGCGTAGATCATGCCGTATTTGGACACGTCGATCGGGCGCGAGAGGATGTCCGAAGACATGTCGCACACCAGTGGCACGTCACCGACTTCAGGCACCCAATCAAATTCCAGGCCACCGATGGTTTCGTTCGCGACGTAGTGAACGTAGGCCGCGTCCTTGGACAGCTTCCACTCGTTCTGACCGGGAATGGCGAAGTAATCGTAGGGTTTGGCGGTGCCTGCCACGTTGACATGGCCGTAGCGCGAGGCTTCTTCGATAGCCTTCTGCCCCCAGATACCGGTGTCGATATAGTCGGCAGTGCCGCCTTCGGGCAGCAGGTTCAGCGGCAACTGGGCGAACTGTTGGCTCGCGCCGCCCTGCAGGAACAGCACTTTGTAATTGGATGGGATGTCCAGCAAGTCGCGCAGGTCCTGCTCGGCCTTGTTGGCGATGGACACGAACTCATCGCTGCGATGGCTCATTTCCATCACGGAGAGGCCTTTTCCATGCCAGTCGAGGAGTTCACCCTGCGCACGCTGCAGGACTGCTTCAGGAAGCGCCGCGGGACCGGCACAGAAGTTATAGGCTCTCTTGCTCACATCCAATCTCACTCTGATCTGGTGGTAGTCAGGCAAACATATCAGCCGACACCGGACCCCATGTGGGAGCGGGCTTGCTCGCGAAATCGATCTAACAGGCGCCACCTTGGGTGAATGTCAGTCCGCCTTCGCGAGCAAGCCCGCTCCCACAAGGGATCTCCATGGTTGTCGATATTTCCATCCGGACAAACAACAAGGGGGCGAATCTTCATCCGCCCCCTGTGTGTCCGCTTATTCCTGCGGTTCTTCTTCGTCTGCGGCAGCGTCGAGGGTTGGCTCGTCAACGTTGTCATCGCCGGCTGCGATCACCTCGCCTTCAAATTCCTCACCTTCGAGCTCTTCACCTTCGACTTCCGAAGGCTCCTGCACACGTTCCAGGCCGACCAGTTTTTCGTCCTTGGCCAGCTTGATCAGGGTCACGCCCTGGGTGTTACGGCCCAGGCTCGACACTTCCGCCACACGGGTACGCACCAGGGTGCCCTGGTCGGAAATCAGCATGATTTCCTCGCCATCGAGCACCTGTACCGCGCCGACCAGACGGCCGTTGCGGTCGTTGCTGACCATGGCGATCACGCCCTGGCCGCCACGCTTGTACTCCGGGAACTCACTGATGGCGGTGCGCTTGCCATAACCACGCTCGGAAGCGGTGAGGATCTGGCTGCCTTCTTCCGGGATCAGCATCGAAATCAGCTTCTGCCCTTCTGGCAGGCGCATGCCGCGTACACCGCGAGCGGTACGGCCCATGGCACGCACGTCGGATTCCTTGAAGCGTGTGACCTTGCCGCCATCGGAGAACAGCATGACTTCGCGCTCGCCATCGGTGATGGCTGCGGAAATCAGCACGTCGCCTTCATCCAGCTCCAGGGCGATCAGGCCCACGCTGCGCTGACGGCTGAAGGATTCCAGCGGGGTCTTCTTCACGGTGCCTTTGGCGGTGGCCATGAAGATGAAGTGACCTTCGGTGTATTCCTCGACCGGCAGCATGGTGGTGATGTACTCATCACTGTCCAGCGGCAGCAGGTTGACCAACGGACGACCACGGGCAGCGCGGGAGGCCTCCGGGATTTCGTAGGTCTTGAGCCAGTACACCTTGCCCTTGCTGGAGAACAGCAGCAGCGTGGTGTGACTGTTGGCGACCAGCAGGTGAGCGATGTAGTCCTCATCCTTCACGCCGGTAGCCGATTTACCTTTACCGCCACGACGCTGGGCCTGGTAAGCCGCCAGCGGTTGGGTCTTGGCATAGCCACCGTGGGAGATGGTCACCACGCGCTCTTCTTCCGGGATCATGTCACCCAGGGTCAGGTCCAGACGCGCATCGAGGATTTCGGTGCGGCGCACGTCGCCGTATTCGGCGCGGATCACTTCCAGTTCTTCGCGGATCACTTCCATCAGGCGCACGGCGCTGCTGAGGATGCGGATCAACTCGCCGATCTGGTTGAGGATCTCCTGGTACTCGGCCAGCAGCTTCTCGTGCTCAAGGCCGGTGAGGCGGTGCAGGCGCAGCTCCAGAATGGCCTGGGCCTGCTCTGGCGACAGGAAGTACTTGCCTTCACGCAGACCGTATTGCGGGTCCAGGGTCTCGGGGCGGCACGAGTCGGCGCCAGCGCGCTCAACCATCGCGACCACGGCGCTGGATTCCCACGGCGTGCTGATCAGCGCTTCCTTGGCTTCCGACGGGGTTGGCGAGGCCTTGATCAGGGCGATCACCGGGTCGATGTTCGACAACGCAACCGCCTGGCCTTCCAGGATATGGCCGCGCTCGCGGGCCTTGCGCAGTTCGAACACGGTGCGGCGGGTCACCACTTCGCGGCGGTGACGCACGAAGGCTTCCAGCAGGTCCTTGAGGTTCAGGATGCGCGGGCGGCCGTCGATCAGGGCAACCACGTTGATACCAAACACGCTTTGCAGCTGGGTCTGGGCGTAGAGGTTGTTGAGGATCACCTCTGGCACTTCACCACGGCGCAGCTCGATTACTACGCGCATACCGTCTTTGTCGGACTCGTCGCGCAGCTCGGTGATGCCTTCCAGCTTCTTCTCTTTAACCAGCTCGGCAATCTTCTCGATCAAGCGTGCCTTGTTCAGCTGGTACGGGAGTTCAGTGATAACGATCTGCTGGCGGCCACCGACCTTGTCGATGTCTTCGATCATCGAGCGGGCACGCATGTAAATGCGCCCGCGACCGGTACGGTAGGCTTCGATGATGCCGGCGCGACCGTTGATGATCGCGGCGGTCGGGAAGTCCGGGCCGGGGATGTATTGCATCAGCTCATCGACGGTCAGCTCAGGGTTGTCGATAAGGGCCAGGCAACCGTCGATGACTTCACCGAGGTTGTGCGGCGGGATGTTGGTGGCCATGCCCACGGCGATACCGCTGGAACCGTTGACCAGCAGGTTGGGGATCTTGGTGGGCATGACAGCCGGGATCATTTCGGTGCCGTCGTAGTTCGGCACCCAGTCCACGGTTTCTTTGTGCAGGTCAGCCAGCAGTTCGTGCGCCAGCTTGGTCATGCGCACTTCGGTGTATCGCATGGCCGCGGCGTTGTCGCCGTCCACCGAACCGAAGTTGCCCTGGCCGTCTACCAGCAGGTAGCGCAGGGAAAACGGCTGCGCCATCCGAACGATGGTGTCGTACACCGCAGTGTCGCCGTGAGGGTGATACTTACCGATCACGTCACCGACAACACGGGCAGATTTCTTGTACGGCTTGTTCCAGTCGTTACCCAGCTCGCTCATCGCGAACAGCACACGCCGGTGCACGGGCTTCAAGCCATCGCGCGCATCAGGCAGTGCCCGACCGACAATTACGCTCATCGCGTAGTCGAGGTAGGACTGTTTCAGCTCGTCTTCGATATTGACCGGGAGGATTTCTTTGGCCAGTTCGCCCATGAGAAGCCTGATTCCTTTTTCGGGTGAAACCTCGTCACATCCATTCGGGACGAACGAAGCTCGCCGCTGCCGGCACGATGCCTGACAACGACTTACGACAAATCAACGAGTTATGACACGGATCTGCACGTTATAGGCCACCCCTCGGGGCAGCCCTGGAAACCGCCGGATGTTATCACAATCGCCGCCACGCACCTATCCCCCTGATGCGCATGGAGGCTAGTAATTTGACGGATGACAGGCTTGAAGGGGACGAGAGGGGCTCAGAGGCGCGGTGGTGCTTTTTTTTGAGGGTGGAATGCAGGAGTTTTGTTGACTTCAAGGGCCATTCGCGAGCAAGCCCGCTCCCACCTTTGATTTGTGAACACCGTTAAATGTGGGAGCTGGCTTGCCTGCGATAGCGCCCCCACAGGCGCCCACACACTCAATGCAGGCGCTTACGGCACATCAACTTGGCCAACTTGGCCACATCCGGCCGCTCCACCACGCCCTTTTCAGTCACGATGACATCAATCAGATCCGCAGGCGTCACATCAAACACAGGGTTAAACGCCGCGACATCCAACCGCTGCCCATCAACCTCCAGCAACTCGCCACTATCGCGCTGCTCCAGCGCAACATCATCGCCAGTAGCCATCATCAAATCCAGGGTCGAACTCGACGCCACCACCATAAAGCGCACGCCATGGTGCATGGCACACACGGCCAGCTGATAAGTGCCGATCTTGCTGATCACATCGCCATTGGCCGCGATACAGTCAGCACCGACCACCACCCACGTCACGCCTTTGGTCTTGAGGATATGCGCCCCGGCGGAGTCGGCATTCACCGCCACGGGGATGCCCTGGCCCGCCAACTCCCACGCCGTCAGGCGCGAGCCTTGCAGCCACGGGCGGGTTTCATTGACATAGACCTGCTCGACCAAGCCCTCCAGATACGCTGCATGAATCACCCCGAGGGCTGTGCCAACGCCGCCGGAGGCCAACGCGCCGGCGTTGCCATGGGTGAGGATCGCCTGGGCGTTGCCCTGGTGCTTGCGAATCCGCTCCATACCCAACTGGGCCATGACCACATTGGCCTCCCGGTCGCTTTCATGGATCGCCACGGCTTCGGCTTCCAGCACCACCAGCGGGTCGGCGTGCTGCTTGAGGCGGTCGAGGCGGTCGCGCATGCGCTGCAAGGCCCAGAACAAGTTCGATGCGGTCGGTCGAGTATGGGCCAGCAAGGCGTAGTCTTCTTCCCACGCGGCCTGCCAGTCACCGCCCTCGGCGATGCGCTCGCGGGCGGCGAGCACCAAGCCATAGGCGGCGCAGATGCCGATAGCCGGTGCGCCCCGCACCACCATGGTGCGAATGGCGTCGGCCACTGCTTCAACAGTAACGCAGGCTACCCAGCGCTCACGGGACGGCAAAACACGCTGATCGAGCAGGTGCAGCGCGCCATCACGCCATTGGATGGCCTTCACTTTCTCTGCAGCCAACAGTCGGTCGCGCATCCCTTACCCCGCACTCATGAACAAAAGCCGCCGATTATAGCGATCCGCCAGCCAGGACGCTCGGGTATACTTCGCCCTTCTTTTATAGCTGCCTGGGAAGAAGCCTGCGATGACCTCCACTGCCGCCCCGCTCGACTTGTTGCTGCTGCCGACCTGGCTGGTACCCGTCGAGCCCGCTGGCGTGGTGCTCAAGGAGCATGGCCTGGGTATCCGCGATGGCTGCATTGCCTTTATCGGGCCACGGGACGCGGCGTTAAAGCTGGCGGCGCGCGAGGTGCGCGAACTGCCCGGCATGCTGCTCAGCCCCGGCCTGGTCAACGCCCACGGCCATGCCGCCATGACCCTGTTCCGCGGCCTGGCCGACGATTTGCCGCTGATGACCTGGCTGGAAAAACACATCTGGCCCGCCGAAGCCAAGTGGGTCGACGAAGCGTTCGTGCGCGACGGCACCAACCTGGCCATTGCCGAGCAGATCAAGGGCGGCATCACCTGCTTCTCGGACATGTATTTCTACCCCAAGGTCGCCAGTGACTGCGTGCACAACAGCGGTATGCGTGCGCAGATCGCGCTGCCGATCCTCGACTTCCCGATCCCCGGCGCCAGCAGTGCCGACGAGGCGATTCGCCAGGGTATCGAGCTGTTCGGCGACCTCAAGCACCACCCGCGCATCAAGATCAGCTTCGGCCCCCACGCGCCGTACACCGTATGTGATGCCAACCTGGAAAAGATCCGGGTGATCGCCGAAGAGCTGGACGCCGTGATCCATATGCACGTTCACGAAACCGCCTTCGAAGTGCAGCAAGCCGTCGAGCAGACCGGCGAGCGGCCATTGGCGCGCCTGGCTCGCCTCGGCCTGCTGGGCCCGCGCTTTCAGGCCGTGCACATGACCCAAATCAGCGAAGACGACCTGGCTTTACTGGTAGAAAGCAACACCAGCGTCATTCACTGCCCGGAATCGAACCTGAAACTGGCCAGCGGCTTTTGCCCGGTGGAGCGCTTGTGGCAGGCTGGCGTCAACGTGGCCATCGGCACCGACGGCGCTGCCAGCAACAATGATCTGGATTTGCTCGGCGAAACCCGCACGGCGGCGATGCTGGCCAAGGCCGTGGCCGGCTCGGCGACTGCGCTGGATGCCCACCGCGCCTTGCGCATGGCCACGCTCAACGGTGCCAGGGCAATGGGCCTGGACAGCCAGATTGGCTCATTGGAAGTCGGCAAGGCAGCCGACATCGTCGCCTTTGATCTTTCCGGGCTGGCGCAACAACCGATCTACGATCCGGTCTCACAGCTTATATATGCCACCGGGCGCGATTGCGTGAAACACCTTTGGGTCGCCGGCAAGCCATTGCTCGACGACCGGCAATTGACCCGCATGGATGAACAACAGTTGACCGCCACGGCCATTGCCTGGGGCCAACGCATCAGCGGGCACAGCGAATAACGCCGTTGCTGAACCCATGAGCTCAGCAACGCCAAACCGACTTATCAGATTCAGAGGATTGACCATGAGCAACGTCGACCACGCCGAAATCGCCAAGTTTGAAGCCCTGGCCCACCGCTGGTGGGACCGCGAGAGCGAATTCAAACCCCTGCACGACATCAACCCTCTGCGGGTCAACTGGATTGACGAGCGCGTCAACCTGGCCGGCAAGAAGGTGCTGGACGTCGGTTGCGGCGGCGGCATCCTCAGCGAAGCCATGGCCCAGCGTGGCGCCACCGTCATGGGCATCGACATGGGCGAAGCGCCGCTGGCCGTGGCCCAGTTGCACCAGCTCGAATCCGGCGTGAGCGTGGAGTATCGCCAGATCACCGCCGAAGCCCTGGCCGAAGAAATGCCTGAGCAGTTCGACGTGGTCACCTGCCTGGAAATGCTCGAACACGTGCCAGACCCGTCCTCGGTGATCCGCGCCTGTTTCCGTATGGTCAAGCCCGGCGGCCAGGTGTTCTTCTCCACCATCAACCGCAACCCCAAGGCTTACCTGTTCGCGATCATCGGCGCCGAATACATCATGAAGCTGCTGCCGCGCGGCACCCATGATTTCAAGAAATTCATCCGCCCTTCCGAGCTGGGTGCGTGGAGCCGCCAGGCCGGGCTGACTGTCAAGGACATCATCGGCCTGACCTACAACCCGCTGACCAAGCACTACAAGCTGGCCAACGACGTTGACGTCAACTACATGATCCAGACCCTGCGCGAGGAGTAAGCCTGTGAAGTTGCGAGCGGTTCTCTTCGACATGGACGGTACCCTGCTGGACACCGCGCCGGACTTTATCGCCATCTGCCAGGCCATGCGCGCCGACCGTGGCCTGGCGCCGATCAACCCCGAGCACATCCGTGATGAAATTTCCGGTGGTGCGCGGGCGATGGTCGCCGTGACCTTCTCGATGGACCCGGAGTCGCCGGGCTTTGAGGAACTGCGCCAGGAATTCCTGGAGCGTTACCTCAAAGATTGCGCAGTGCACAGCAAACTGTTCGACGGCATGGCCGAGCTGCTGGAAGACATCGAGAAAGCCAAGCTGATCTGGGGCGTGGTCACCAACAAGCCGGTGCGCTTTGCCGAACCGATCATGCAGCGCCTGGGCCTGGCCGAGCGTTCGGCCGTGCTGATCTGCCCAGACCACGTGAAAAACAGCAAGCCGGACCCGGAGCCGATGATCCTGGCGTGCAAGATGCTCGACCTGGACCCGGCCAGCGTGCTGTTCGTGGGCGATGACCTGCGCGACATCGAATCCGGCCGCGACGCCGGTACACGCACGGCGGCGGTCACCTATGGCTATATCCACCCGGACGATAACCCACGCCACTGGGGTGCGGACGTAGTGGTGGATCACCCGCTGGAATTGCGCAAGGTACTGGATAACGCGCTGTGCAGTTGCTGATGGTTCACCGACTTTACTGACCGATGGAGATCCAAATGTGGGAGCGGGCTTGCTCGCGAATGCGGTGTTTCAGTATCTGATTCAGTGACTGGCACACCGCATTCGCGAGCAAGCCCGCTCCCACAGGGAGATTCAGCGTTTTCAAATCTGAGGTTGTTTATGTTTGATTACTCTGCACCGCCAGAACTGCTCAAAGGCCGGACCATCCTGGTGACCGGCGCCGGTCGCGGGATTGGTGCGGCAGCGGCAAAAACCTATGCCGCCCATGGCGCCACCGTGCTGTTGCTGGGCAAGACCGAAGCCAACCTGGCCCAGGTGTATGACGAGATCGAAGCCGCCGGCCACCCGCAGCCGGTGGTGATCCCGTTCAACCTGGAGACCGCCCTGCCCCATCAATACGATGAGCTGGCAGCGATGATCGAAAAGGCATTCGGCCACCTCGACGGCCTGTTGCACAACGCCTCGATCATCGGCCCACGCACGCCCATCGAGCAGTTGTCCGGCGAGAACTTCATGCGGGTGATGCACGTGAACGTCAACGCGATGTTCATGCTGACCAGCACGTTGCTGCCGCTGCTCAAGCTGTCCCAGGATGCGTCGGTGGTGTTCACCTCCAGCAGCGTCGGGCGCAAGGGCCGTGCTTATTGGGGTGCCTATGGGGTGTCCAAGTTCGCCACCGAGGGGCTGATGCAAACCCTGGCCGATGAGCTGGAAGATGTGGCCGCAGTGCGCGCCAACAGCATCAACCCGGGCGGTACCCGCACCAGCATGCGCGCCCAGGCGTACCCCGGGGAAAACCCGATGGAAAGACCAGCACCGGAAGAGATCATGCCGGTGTACCTGTACCTGATGGGGCCGGACAGTGCCGGCATCAATGGCCAGGCCTTCGATGCGCAATAAGCCCTGACACACCGCAAAACAAAGGTGGGAGCTGGCTTGCCTGCGATAGCATCACCGCGGTGCAACTGAAGCACCGAGGTGTCTGCATCGCAGGCAAGCCAGCTCCCACATTGCCTTGTGGTGTAGTTAAAAACTCAGTTTTTGACCACTTCCTCCAGGGTGAAGCGTCCCAACGGGTTCTGCAGGAAGTTGCTCACGTTCTTGCGTGAGATGTTGATGTACGGGCTGTAGTACAGGTCAATCCAGTTCACATCCTGTTTGGCCAGCTTCTGCAACTCCACATACATTTGCTCGCGCTTGGCCGGGTCTGCCTCGATCCGCGCGGCCGCCACCAAGGCCTTGACCTGGTCGTTCTTGTAGCGGGTCATGTAGTTCTGGTTGGTGTCGTGGCCCAGCACGAAGGTGGTTTTCTGGTCGGGATCGAGGATGTCGTTGGTCCAGTACATCACCGAAATATCGTACTCACCGTCCACCAGCATCTGCCAGCTTTGGGTCGGGTCGACTTTCTGCAGGTTGGCGGTCACACCGACCTTGGCTAGCTGGTCCTTGATGATGACCGCGATCTGCTCGTCGGCCTCGTTGCCGGCGTTGACCACGTAGTTGAGCTTCAAATCCTGGGCACCTGCAGCGGCCAGCAGCTTCTTGGCTTCGGCCGGGTCGTACGGGCGTTGCAGGTTGTTGGCGTAGTGGTACAGCGAGCC
The DNA here is from genome assembly GCF_029201605.1 of Pseudomonas sp. FJ2-5-13. Lineage (NCBI taxonomy): Bacteria > Pseudomonadati > Pseudomonadota > Gammaproteobacteria > Pseudomonadales > Pseudomonadaceae > Pseudomonas > Pseudomonas sp. FJ2-5-13. The sequence continues at coordinate 1,806,842 of NZ_CP104045.1, read as the reverse complement.
CTTGGGAATGTAGGAATAAGCCACGGTGCCTTGACCGTAAGTGACCGCTTTGACCAGCGATTGCTTGTCGATGGCCATGTCCAGGGCCTGGCGCACTTGCGGCTTGGCCAACAAACCGTGCTCGTGGTTGATCAACAGGTGATCTTCACGGGTGGACGGGTCGGCGTGGATCACCACGTTCGGGTCTTTTTTCAGCTCTTGCACCCGGGAGAACGGCACAAAGATCGCCGTGTCGAGTTCGTTGTTCTGCACCATGCGCATGCGCGTGTTGTCATCGGTCACCGACACCCATTCCACGCCGTCCAGGCTCACGCTGCTGGCCTGCCAGAAATTCGGGTTTTTCTTCAGGATCACGCGGTCGCCCTTGCGCCACTCGTCCACAGTAAACGCGCCGGAGGTCACCGGGTTTTCCGAGTAGGCGTCTTCGCCCATCTTGGTCATGGCTTTTTCCGACAGGATCGACACCGTTGGCGACGCCAGTTGCGAGAGGAAGGCCACCGCCGGGGTTTTCAGGGTGACCACCAGGGTCTTGGCATCGCTGGCCGTGGCGGTATTGATCAGGCTGAACGGGTCGCTCCACAGCGAGGCCTTGTTGTCACGAATACGCAGCAGGCTGAACGCGGCGTCGGCGGCGGTGATCGGCGAGCCGTCAGAGAACTTCGCCTCGCGCAGCTTGAAGGTGTAGGTCAGGCCATCCTTGGAAATGTCCCAGCTTTCGGCCAGGCCCGGTTCCATCTTGGTGCCCAGGTTATCCACGCGCACCAGGGTGTCGTAGACGTTGGCAAACACCCAGGTGTCGCGGTTTTGCGCGCTTTTGATCGGGTCGAAAGTGGTGCTGTCTTCACGGCAGCCGATGGTGAGCACACCAGCGGCCTGGGCCAGGCCGGCGGTCAGCGACCAGGCCGTGAGGGTAGCGGCGGCGAGCAATTTCAAGTGGCGCGAGTGCATATCACAACTCCTTGTTAATGAATGGCAGAGGGTCAAAGCAAAGGGTCTTCAAGCACGCAACTGTACCGATGCTCGTGCAGGAAATGGGTGGGGGGCAATACCGTGGAACACATGGCTTGCGCATACCGGCACCGCGGGTGGAAGGCACAGCCTGTCGGCAGGTTCAGCGGGCTGGGCGGTTCGCCGGGCAAAGGCTGCGCTGGCAACGGGCGGTGCGGATCGATCTCCGGGATGGCCTGGATCAGCGCCGCCGTATACGGGTGACGGGGCGCGGTGAACACCGCTTCCACCGGCCCCTCCTCGACGATCTTGCCCAGGTACATCACCGCCACGCGGTCGCACAGGCGCCGCACGATGGCCAGGTCATGGGCGATAAACAGGATCGCCAGGTTCATGCGTTGTTGCAGTTCGAGCAGCAGGTTGATGATCTGGCCCTGGATCGACACATCCAACGCCGCCACGCATTCATCGGCAATGATCAGGCGCGGCTCCACCGCCAGCGCCCGGGCGATCCCCACGCGCTGGCACTGGCCGCCACTCAGGGAGCCGGGCTTACGCGTCGCCAGTTCGGGACGCAGGCCCACCAGTTCCAGCAGTTCGTTGACGCGCGCGGGAATCTGCGCCACCGCCACTTTGCGCTGTACCCGCAGCACTTCGGCGAGGGTTTCGCCAATGCTGTGTCGTGGATTGAGCGCGGCATAAGGGTCCTGGAAAATCATCGCGGTTTCATGCCGCAGCCGGGCAATGTCGATGGCACTGCCATGGGCCATGTCGATACCGTCGAACAGCACTTGCCCGGCGCTGATCGGGTTGAGGTGCAAAATTGCCCGGCCCAGGGTGCTCTTGCCACTGCCGGACTCGCCCACCAAACCCAGGGTTTCACCGGCGGCGAGGTTCAGCGACACCCCGTTCACCGCCCTCACCCACTGGCGGTTGAGGCCCAGCAGGCCGCTGCCGGACGCGGCAAAGCGCACCTCCAGATCCTTGATCTGCAACAGGCTCATGGGCGCCCTCCCAACGGATAGTGACAAGCCACGCGTGCGCCTTGTGGCAGCAACTCAGTGCACAAGGCGCCGGCCTGCGGGCAGCGCGGGTGGAAGCGGCAGCCGTCGGGCAATGCATCGAGCAACGGCGGCTGGCCAGCAATGGTGCGCAACAACGCATGCCCGCTGCTGTGGGCCGGCTGGCAGTCGATCAGGCCTGCGGTGTACGGATGTTGCGGTTGGGCCAGCAACTCGTATTTGCTGCCGTGCTCGCACAGGCGCCCGGCGTACATCACGGCGATGGCATCGCAGGTTTGCGCCACCACGCCCAGGTCATGGGTGATCATGATGATCGACAGGCCACGCTGGTCGCGCAGGTCGAGCAACAGCCGCAGGATTTGCGCCTGCACCGTCACATCCAGGGCGGTGGTCGGCTCGTCGGCGATCAGCACCTTCGGGTTGCAGCCCAGGGCCACGGCAATCATGGCGCGCTGGCGCATGCCGCCGGAAAACTCATGGGGGTAGTTGTCGACCCGCGCCTGCGGGTCGGGAATCCCGACCTGACGCAATACCTCGATCGCCTGCAGACGCGCGTCTTTTTTCGACGCGCCTTGATGCAGGCGGATGCCCTCGGCGATCTGCTCACCGATGCGCATCAACGGGTCGAGGTGGCTGCTGGGGTTCTGGAAGACCATGCCCAACTGCCCGCCGCGCACAGCGCGCATGCCGGCATCATCCAGGGCCAGCAGGTCCTGGCCGGCCAACCGTACGGCGCCACCCTGCACGCGCAGGTTGGGCGATGGCAGCAGGCGCATCAGGCCACGACAAGCCATGGTCTTGCCCGAACCGCTCTCGCCCACCAGGCCGAGGATTTCACCTTCGGCCAGGTCGAAGGACACCCGATCCACCAAGGTGATATCACGCCCAGCGTTGTTGGCGATCACACTGAGGTCGCGCACTTGTAGCAGGCTCATGAACGCTCCCCCAATACCTGCGCAACGCCGTCGGCCAACAGGCTGAAGCCCATGGCCAAGGTCACGATGGCCAGGCCCGGGAAGGTGCAGATCCACCAGGCGGTGGTGATAAAGGCTTGCCCTTCGGCCACCATCGTCCCCCATTCGGCGGTCGGCGGTTGCACCCCCAGGCCCAGGTAACTGACGGCGGCGCCGTTGAGCAGCACCAGTACCGCGTCGGACATGGAAAACACAATGGAGCCAAACAGCGCATTGGGCAGCAAATGCCGGAACAGAATGCGCCCATGGCCAAAGCCCAGGCTCTTGGCGGCCAGGGCGAATTCGCTTTCCTTGAGCACCAGGATCTGCGAGCGAATCAGGCGTGCGTACGACACCCAACCCACCAGCGCCATGGCGATGTAAAAACTCTGCAAGCCCGGCCCGAGGATGGCCATGATCGCCAGCATCAGCACCAGGAACGGGAACGCCAGCACCACATCGATCACGCGCATGCAGACACTGTCGAAACGCCCGCCGATATAACCCGAGACCGCACCGATAAAGGTGCCGATGATGAACGGGAAGATCACTCCGATCACCGCCAGTTGCAGGTCGATGCGCGCACCCCAGATCACCCTCGAGAGGATATCCCGGCCGTAATTGTCCGTACCCAACGGATGGGCAAGGCTGGGGGCCAGCAAACTGATGCTGGTGTCCTGCGCGATGGGGTCGTAGGGCGCGACCCACGGCGCAAACAGCGCCAGGGCCAACCACGCGAACAGGATCAACAACCCCCATGCGGCGGTCAGTCGGCCATTGCGAAAACCAAAGCGCAGGCGCAAGCGCCACGGGGCAATCATGGGGCGGCTGCTCATTGCATCTTCACCCGTGGGTCGAGGGCCACGGTTACCAGGTCGGCCAGGAAGTTGACCACCACCGTGGCACAGGCCAGCACCATCGCCACGCCCTGCACCACCATGTAGTCACGGGTGAAAATGCCGCGTACCAACAACTGGCCGATGCCTGGAATCGCGAACAGGCTTTCGATGACCACCGTGCCGCTGATCAGCCAACCGATGTTGACGGCCAGCAGGTTGACCGCCGGCACCAGGGCGTTGGGCAGTACATGACGGCGAAACACTGCGCCTTCAGGCAGCCCGCGCGCACGTGCGGCGGTGACGTGGTCCGCCTGCAACTCCATCAACATGCTCGCCCGCAGGTTGCGCACCAGCACCGCCGACAGCGCCAGGGCGATGGTCAGGCACGGCAAGAGCATATGGTGCGCCTTGTCCAGCCAGGTGCGCCCGTAACCAGACACCGGGAACAGGCCCCATTTCACGCTGAGCAGCAGGATCAGCATCAACCCCAGCCAGAACGCCGGCATGCCCAGGCCGACCGTGGTGAACACGCGGATCAGCTTGTCCGCCCAACGGCCCTGCTGGCGCGCCGCAATCGTCGCCAGTGGCAGCGCTATCAACAACGCGAGCACCACGCTGCCCAGCACCAGCACCAGGGTCGGCTCGATGCGGGTGACGATCAGTTTGAGGGCGTCGACCTTGTACAGCAGCGATTGGCCGAGGTCGCCCTTGAGCAGGTTTTTCAGGAAGTAAAAGTATTGCAGCCACAAGGGCTGGTCGAGGCCGAACTGGGCGCGGATCTTCAACAGCGCATCTGGCGTGCTGCGCGAACCCAGCAAGGCGCGCGCCGGGTCGCCGGGAATCGAGCGCACCAGCACGAAGGTGATCAGGCTGATGCCCAGCAGCACCGGCAGCAATTGCAGGGGCCGGGACAACACAAAACGGTAGCGCGCCAGGTTCATGCGTCAGCCTCGGTGGCGAGCGAGGAAGTCCAGCAGCACCGGGAAGTACGCCTGCGGCTCCTCGTAAAACGGCATATGACTGCTGTTGGGGAACACATGCAACTCGGCATGGGGAGCTGCAAGTTTCATGCGCATCGCACAGGCGGGGGTAAGTTCGTCGTGCTGGCCGGTGGTGATCAAGATCGGCATGTTGAACTCGGCCATTTCCTTGAGACGGTTCCAGTCCTTGAGGTTGCCGATATAGAGGAACTCGTTGGGGCCTTGCATGGTTTCGTAAGGCCCCATGTTCCAGTCGCCCAGGGAGCGCTTGACCGGCTCCGGCCATTCGTCGAGGCGGCACACGTGGCGGTAGTTGAGCAAGGTGATAGCGGCCTGGTACTGCGGATGGTCGAGGGTGCCCATGGCTTCGTGGCGTTGCATCATGGCCACGGTTTCGCTGCCCAGGGCGCCGCGCAGGCGTTCCAGCTCCTGGGACAGGTGGGGAATGTCGCCGACGGTGTTTTCCAGGATCAGGCTTTTGAGCGCACCGGGATAATGCACGGCATATTCGATGCCCAGCCAACCGCCCCAGGAATGCCCGAGCAAATGCACGCGGCCCAGGCCCAGCGCCTGGCGCACGGTCTCGACTTCTTCGACATAACGGCGGATTTCCCACAGTGCGGCATCGGTCGGTCTGGCTGATGCGCCTGTGCCAAGCTGGTCGAATGCAACCACTCGCAGGTTATGTGCTTTGAGCCAGCCATGGGCGTCACGCAGATAGTCACACGGCAGGCCCGGCCCGCCGTTGAGACACAGCAGCACCTCATCGCCTTCGCCAAAGCTGTAGACCACGAGGTTATGGCCGTCGACTTGCACGTTGTACTGCTGGTCGGGGGCAATTTCACGCCACATGCATACATTCCTTGTGTTGTATCGGCCTGGCGGGTAGCGGCCGTTTATCAGGTCAACACTACCGAGGATGCCGTGCGTCCATAACCTAGTATTTCTTATAGGTTTGGCCTGGCAGTCCTTCGCCGGGGCGTGGCATTCTACTTGCAGCAAGTCGAGATTCAAATGAATTCGGGAGCAGAACGGATGCTGGCCAAGCTGACCGCCTTCAATAATCGCCTCATACCGGGCAGGAGCCTGGATGAACAGATGGACAATGCGTTTATCCTTGCCCAACAACTGGGCTTCGATGCGCTGGTGTATGACTACAGCCCGGTGCCCATCGACCTCAATGGCACACTGATCACCCCCTCGCTGTTGCAACTGCGCAACACGCCGGCCGACTGGCACGCCTTATGGTGCAGCGAAGGGTTTTACCAGATCGACCCGGTGCAACACCTGGCACTGAGTTCGGTATCACCGTTTGTCTGGTCCTATGAGGCCAAGACCGAGACGGCCCTGCAAAAGATCATCGACCCCTGCCACGCCCCCGTTTCCTCCTACCTGCATGAACGCCAACTCACCTGCGGCGTCAGTGTGCCGATTCATCTGCCCAAGGGCGGTTTTGCCTCGCTCACTGGCTTACGCACCGGCAAGGCGCGCACGGTATTGAAGGACGCCCAACATACGCTGGCCGATTTCAGCCTGATTACCCATGCCCTCCAGGAAGCGGCGTACCCGCTGTTCAGCAAGGAGATGCGGGCTTATCCGCACATCCGGCTGACCAAGCGCGAGCGCGAATGCCTGAAATGGGCGGCTGAAGGCCTGACCGCCGCTGAAATCGCCACGCAATTGAGCCGCTCCCTGGCGGTGGTGACCCTGCACCTGGCCTCGGCGATGCACAAACTGGGGGCCAAAAACCGTGTCCAGGCGGTGGTTCGCGCCACCCATTACCGCTTGCTGGAAGGTTGAGCTTTGGGCAAAAACCTATCTGTTTTGCTAGTTACCTAAACTTTTTGTTCAGACTATCGTAACCCTGATCCTTTTTTTTCAGAGCAGGGTACGAAATGGAATTCATCGAAAAAGTTCGCGAAGGCTACGCGCCCTTTGGCGCCTATCAGACCTGGTATCGCGTCACGGGTGACCTGAGCACAGGCCGCACGCCCTTGGTGATCATCCATGGCGGCCCGGGTTGCACCCACGATTACGTCGACGCCTTCAAAGACGTCGCCGCCAGCGGCCACGCGGTGATTCACTACGACCAGTTGGGCAACGGCCGCTCCACGCACTTGCCAGAAAAAGACCCGTCGTTCTGGACCATCGGCCTGTTCCTCGACGAGTTGAACAACCTGCTGGACCACCTGCAAATCAGCGAGAACTACGCGATCCTCGGGCAATCCTGGGGCGGCATGCTCGGCAGCGAACACGCGATCTTGCAACCCAAGGGCCTGCGCGCGTTTATCCCTGCCAACTCGCCCACCTGCATGCGCACCTGGGTCAGCGAAGCCAACCGCCTGCGCAAGCTGTTGCCTGAAGGCGTGCACGAAACCCTGCTCAAGCACGAGCAGGCCGGCACCTACCAAGACCCGGAATACCTGGCGGCCTCACGGATTTTCTATGACCAGCACGTGTGCCGGGTCAACCCGTGGCCCGAAGAAGTGGCACGCACCTTCGCCCAGGTGGATGCCGACCCGACGGTGTACCACGCCATGAGCGGCCCGACCGAATTCCACGTGATCGGCAGCTTGAAGGACTGGAACGTGATCGGTCGCCTGTCAGCGATCAAGGTGCCAACCCTGGTGATTTCCGGCCGGCACGACGAAGCCACACCGTTGGTGGTCAAGCCGTTCTTGGATGAGATAGAGAACGTGCGCTGGGCACTGTTTGAAGACTCCAGCCACATGCCCCACGTGGAAGAACGCCAGGCGTGCATGGGGACAGTGGTGAAGTTTCTGGATGAGGCGTGTTCGTTGCCGCACAAAGCCCTCAAAGCCGGCTGAATCCCCGTGGGAGCTGGCTTGCCTGCGATAACACCGGTGAATTCACCATCGCTATCGCAGGCAAGCCAGCTCCCACAGGGTATACGGCGTCGCTCGCTAAACCTCGCTGGTCTCAGGCTTGGATGTTTTCCTCAAGGTATCCGCTACCAGAGGAATTTCCTTGCCCTCTGCATCAAACAACTTCCCGCCCCGGTAGTAATCCCCATCGCGCAACGCGGCCACGTCGCGAAAGCACAAGCTGCGCTCAGTCCCCGCCACGAACACTGACTGCTGGTCGGAGTTGCCGGCGGTGAAGTGGTTGAACGCCAGGTTCAGCAGAATCGCCATGATCGCCGACGAGCTGATGCCCGAGTGGAAGATGGTCGCGAACCAGCTTGGAAACTGATCGTAGAAGCTCGGCGCGGCGATGGGGATCATGCCGAAGCCGATAGACGTGGCAACGATGATCAGGTTCATGTTGTTGCGGTAATCCACCTTGGACAGCGTGCGAATCCCGCTGGCCGCCACCGTGCCGAACAACACAATCCCGGCGCCGCCCAACACAGAGGTGGGCACGGCCGCGATCACCCGGCCCATGAATGGCAGCAGGCCGAGCACCACCAGGAATACCCCGCCAGTGGCCACCACAAACCGACTCTTGACCCCGGTCACCGCCACCAGGCCGACGTTCTGGGCGAACGCGCTCTGGGTAAACGAACCGAAGATCGGCGCGAACATGCTCGACAGCATGTCGGCACGCAAGCCGTTGCCCAGGCGCTTGGAGTCGACCTTGGTATCGATGATCTCGCCCACCGCCAGGATGTCCGCCGAGGTTTCCACCAGCGTCACCATCACCACGATGCACATGGAAATAATCGCCGCTACATGGAAGGTGGGCATGCCGAAGTGAAACGGCGTGGGGAAACCGAACATCGGCCCCTGCATCACACCGGAGAAGTCCGCCATGCCGAGCAGCACCGCGATCACCGTGCCAATCACCATGGCCAGCAGGATCGACAAGCGAGAGATGGTTGCGCTGCCGATTTTGCTCAGCAGCAGCACCAGCACCAGGGTCAGGGCGGCCAGGCCGATGTTGGACATGCTGCCAAAATCCGCCGCCCGGCTGTTGCCGCCCATGGCCCAGCGCGCCGCCACGGGCATCAGGGTCAGGCCGATGGTGGTAATCACAATGCCCGTCACCAGCGGCGGGAAAAACTTGGTGATCCGTGAGAACACCGGAGTGATCAACAAACCGATAAAGGACGCGGCCATCACCGCGCCGAGAATCGCTGGCACGCCACCGGCGCCGTCGCTGCCGACAATCGCCACCATGGTCGCCACACCCGCGAACGACACGCCCTGCACCAGCGGCAACTGACAGCCGAAGAACGGCAGGCCCAGGGTTTGCAGCAGCGTGGCCAGGCCACCGGCAAACAGCGATGCAGCAATCAGCAGGCCGATATCCGCCGGCGACAACCCGGCTGCCTGGCCGACGATCAACGGCACGGCGACGATGCCGCCATACATGGTGAGCACATGCTGCAGGCCGTAAGCCATGTTGGCGGCGACGCCCAGATTTTCATCTTCGGGCCGCTGCGGTGACGCCTTCGGGATAGTCATGGTGAGGAGTTCTCTGTTTTTGTTGTGCGCTCACTGTATGCAATGTTCAGACTGTATGTCCATAGAGTTGTATACAATCAATCGAACAAGATACCCTCCAACGGCGTTACAAAAACAATCCGGCCGTCACGAGCCAGAACGCCAAAGGACAAAAAGAATGAAAAAGGCACTACAGGGCGCAACCGTCGCACTAACCCTTCTCGGCGGCGGGGAGGCTGTTGCGGTGGAGTGGATGAACAACAGCGTCGGGTTTCGCTACGGGCAGCACTTCACCAACCCGAACAACCCCGACGACTTCAGCAAGCGCATCTACAGCTTTACCCACGCCAGCGGCTACCGTTACGGCAGCAATTTCCTCAACCTCGATGTGTTCCTGTCCGACAGCAGCGACCCGCGCAAGGGCACCGACCACGGTGGCAGCGAGGTGTACGCCGTGTACCGGCATCAGCTGTACGCCTCACGCGTGTTCGACCTGCCGCCAGGCACCGGGCTGATCAAGGATTACGCGCTGACCCTGGGCTTCGACGCCAACCGCAACAACAACTTCGCTTCCGCCAAGAAGCGCGCCCTGGTGATTGGCCCCACGTTGAAGTGGGGCACCGTCGGCGTGCTGGACCTGAGCCTGATGTACTACAAGGAAAAGAACCACACCGGCATCCCCGGCGCGCAAGAGTCGAACCACACCTTCGACGCTACCTACATGCTCAACCTGACCTGGATGCGACCGTTCGAGGTGGGCAACCATGCGGCGAAATTCCAGGGGTTTATCAATTACGTCGGGGAGAAAGGCGAGGACTACCATGGCCGCGATACGGCAGCGGAAGCGCTGATGCGTACGGCGCTGATGGTGGCGGTGCGACCGGGTAAAAGCGTCAAGCCGAACTTGTACCTGGGGGTGGGGTATGAGTACTGGCATAACAAATTCGGCGTGGACGGTGGCCGTGGCAGCCGCACCTCGACGCCGACGTTGAACATGGAAGTCACGTTCTAACTGAAGAAACGCAAAAAACTGTGGGAGCTGGCTTGCCTGCGATAGCGGTCTGTCAGTTAGCCCAGCTGGCACTGATACACCGCTATCGCAGGCAAGCCAGCTCCCACATTTTGATCGTCTTGTCAGCTCAGGCGCTGGCCAGTTCGGAAGAATTGCCCTTCGGCCGTGCCAGCCAATACCCCAACACCGCCAGCGGCGCGGTCGCCAGCATCACAATCACCGTGATCAACAGCGGCTGTTCGATCATCGACGACACCAGCAGGCTGGCCAGGAAGCACAGGCCCAACTGCAGGGTATTTTGCAGAGCCGCCGCCTTGCCGGAGTTTTGCGCAAAGGGCATCAGCGCATTCGCCACCACAATCGGGTAGCTGGCGCCGTTGCACAGCGCCATCAGGCAGAACGGGATCAACAAGGTGGTCAGGGTCGGCACGCTCAAGGTGGCCACCAGGTACAACGCCACCATGCTCAAGCAATAGGCGACCAGCAACCACGGCAGCAGGGTTTTACCCGGCAGGCGCTGCAAGGCGCTGCGGCAACTGTAGCCGCCGACGAGAAACGCCAGGGTCGGCAGTACGTAGCTCAGGCCGATGTCGTTCGGGCTGTAGCCCATGCCACCGAGGATGAACGGCGAGGCCGTCAGCCAAGCGAAGAAGCTGGCCGAACAGGCGGCGAAGATCATCACATTGCCGGTAAACACCCGCGAGGTGAGCAATTGCCCATAGCCCAGGCGCACCGGGCTGCCCTTGTGCTCCAGACGCTTGGGCATGTTGCGCAAGAACAGGGTCGGCACCAGCAGCAACAACGACACCACCAGCAACACGCCGAAGATCGCCTGCCAGCCAAAGTGATTCAGCACCACGGCACCCAACAGCGGTGCCAGGGCTGGAGACAGCGACATCAACGGCATGATGCTGGCGAAGACGCGGTGGGCCTTGTCGGCCGGGTAGCGGTCAATCACCAGCGCCTGCCAGCTCACGGCGGCGGCACACACGCCAATCGCTTGCATAAAGCGCAGGGCCAACAGTTGCGGCGCGGTTTCGACCCAGAACATGCCCAGGCAACCGAGCACAAACAGGCTCAGGCCCGCGAGCAGGATGGGCTTGCGCCCCAGGCGGTCCGAGAGCGGCCCCCACAGCAACTGCCCCACTGCAAAGCCTGCGAGGAAAATACTCAAGCTGGCGCCCACCGCGCCAGCACCGATATTCAACTGCTCGCCCATGGCGCCAAACGCCGGCAAGTACATGTCCATGGCCAGATAACCGAGCATGCTCAGCCCCGCCAGATACCCAGTAAAACCAAAAGAATTTTTCATCGAAGCCTTGTAGATACTGCCATCAAACTATTTGCTGACTGGCGCCCATTATGAAGCTGACAATATCTGTGTGAAGCGATAATAATTGGACACTCTCATCAATAATTTTGAAGGCAGCGCCTATGTGGTCGGAATATTCCCTGGATGTGGTCGACGCCGTCGCCCGTCACGGCAGCTTCAGCGCCGCTGCCCAGGAACTGCACCGCGTCCCCTCGGCCATCAGTTACACCGTACGCCAGCTCGAAGAATGGCTGGCCGTGCCGCTGTTTGTGCGCCGGCATCGTGACGTGGAACTGACCCCCGCCGGGCGTTTATTCATCGACGAAGCCCGCGGCGTGATGAAAAAAATGCTCGGCACCCGGCGCCTGTGCCAGCAGGTGGCCAATGGCTGGAGCGGCCAGTTGAAGGTGGCCGTGGACTCCATCGTCAAACCCCAACGCTGCCGGCAGTTGGTGCTCGACTTTTATCGGCAGTTTCCCGAAGTGGAATTGCTGCTCGAATACGAGGTGTACAACGGCGTGTGGGATGCGCTGGCGGATGAACGCACCGACATCGTGATCGGCGCCACCAGCGCGGTGCCGGTGGCCAGCCACTTCAGCTTCCGCGACATGGGCCTGTTGAACTGGCTGTGCGTGGTCAGCGCCCGGCACCCGCTGGCGGCGGTGCAAGGTTTGCTCAGTGATGACCAACTGCGCCCCTTTGCCTCGCTGTGCATGACCGACACCTCCCGCAACCTGCCCAAGCGCGACACCTGGACCCTGGATAACCAGCGCCGCCTGGTGGTGCCCAACTGGGCGTCGGCCCTGGATTGCCTGCGCGATGGCCTGTGTGTAGGCATGGCGCCGGCCCATCAGGTATTGCCATGGATCGAGCGCGGTGAACTGGTGGCGCTGCAATTGAGCCGGCCATTTCCAGCCAGCCCGTCGTGTGTGGCGTGGGCACAGAACAAGCTGTCGCCGGCCATGGCGTGGTTGCTGGAATACTTGGGCGATACGGAGACCATGAACCAGGAATGGCTGAATGGTGGTGATCTCTAAAGGTATACAGGCTCCCCTGTGGGAGCGGGCTTGCTCGCGAATGCGGTGTATCAGCCAATGCATCTGCAAGCTGATACACCGCATTCGCGAGCAAGCCCGCTCCCACATTTTCTAATCGTATTTCAGTCCAGTAGGCGGGTGATGGCCCGTACGATCATCTCCACTTTCTTGCGCTCCAACGTCAGCGGCGGCAACAGCCGAATGATCTTGCCCCGCGTGACGTTGATCAACAGCCCATGCTCCTGCGCCGCCCGTTGGGCCAGGTCGCGGTAAGGGCTGGCCAGCTCAATGCCGATCATCAAGCCCCTGCCACGAATCGCCCGCACGTGGGGATGTTCCTCCAACTCCATGCGCAAGCGCGCCAGCAAGTGTTCGCCCTGGCGTGCGGCATTTTCGAGCAAGCCTTGCTCCTGGATAATCTCCAGCACCGTACACCCGACGCGACACGCCAGCGGGTTGCCGCCAAAGGTGCTGCCATGGCTGCCTGGGGTGAACAGCTGCGCGACGGCGGCGCGGGCCAGGCAGGCGCCGATGGGCACGCCATTGCCGAGGCCTTTGGCCAGAGTCATCACGTCTGGCACGATGCCTTCGTGCTGGAAGGCAAACCAGGTGCCGGTGCGCCCGATGCCGGTCTGGATTTCGTCGAGCATCATCAACCAGCCGTGGCGTGTGCAGTGCTCGCGCAGGGCTTTGAGGTAACCCGACGGCGCCACCAACACACCACTTTCGCCCTGGATCGGTTCAAGCAACACCGCCGCAATGCGCGTGCCGAACTGTGCGGTGAGCGCCGCCAGAGCCGCCATGTCGCCAAAGCCAACCTTGATGAAATCGCCAGGCAGGCGCTGGAACCCCAGGCGCACCGAAGGCCCGTCGCTGGCGGCCATGGTGCCCAGTGTGCGGCCGTGGAAGGCGTTCTCCATCACCACCACCAACGGCTGTTCGATGCCTTTTTTCCAACCGTGCAAACGCGCCAGTTTCAGCGCCGTCTCGTTGGCTTCGGCGCCGGAATTGTTGAAGAACGCGCGGTCCAGCCCGGACAGTTGGGCCAGGCGCCGGGCCAATTGTTGTTGCCAGTCGATGCTGTAGAGGTTGGAGGTGTGCAGCAGCAAGCCGGCCTGTTCGCTGATGGCGGCCACTAACCTTGGGTGGGAATGGCCGACATTGGTCACCGCCACGCCGGCCACGGCGTCCAGGTATTCGCGGCCTTGCTGGTCCCATAGGCGCGTGCCCAGGCCGCGGGTGAAGCTCAGGGCCAGGGGTTGATAAGTGCTCATCAGGCAGGCGGCGGTCATGGTGGCGGCTCCAGTGCATCGTTGGGGTGGATCCAGTATGGTTAACCACCCTCGCTGGATAAACGTAGAATCGCTGCAATAACTTTAAACCAGGGATTGATAATGGACCTGTTCCAGGCAATGTCGGTGTACGTGAAAGTCGTCGAAACCGGCAGCATGACCGCCGCCGCGCAGGAATGCGGGATCTCGACCACCATGGTGGGCAACCATCTGCGAGCGCTGGAGCAACGGCTTGGCGTCAGCCTGCTCAAACGCACCACGCGCAAACAGAACCTCACCGAATTTGGCGGGCAGTATTATCAGCGCTGCCTGGAAGTGCTGGGGCTGGTGGCCGACTCCGAGCTACTGGCCGAGCAGGTCCACAGCGAAACCCCCAAAGGCAGCCTGCGCATCACCGCGCCGCCGGTGTTCGGCACTGAACGCCTGGTGCCGGCCTTGAGTGAGTTTTCCCAGCGCTACCCCCTTATCGACCTGTACGTGGTGATGAGCAATGAACGCATGGACCTGGTCGACAGCGGTTTTGACGTGGCGATCCGTCTCGGCGAACTGGAAAGCTCCAGCCTGATCGCCCGGCCCCTGCAGGCCTACACCCTCACCCTTTGCGCCTCCCCTGCCTACCTGGCGCGACGCGGCACGCCGCAAACCCCGGCCGACCTGCAGCAGCATGACTGCCTGGCGTTTGCCTACCCCGCCAACGACAACTGGCGCGACACCGACAAACTCTGGCGCATGACAGGCGATGAAGGTGAGGTGCAGGTGCCGGTAGCTGGCTCATTGACCATCAACAGCTCCCAAGGCTTGCGCCAAGCCGCCATCAACGGCATGGGCATCACCATGCTGGCCGATGCCCTGGTGCAACCGGACCTTGCGAGCGGCAAGCTGGTGGCCTTGCTGACCCCCTATAAACTGCCCAGCCGCCCGATGCACCTGATGTATCGCCAGGACCGCTACCGCCTGCCCAAGCTGCGGGCGTTCGTCGACTTTGTGATGGAGAAATGGGCGCACTAGAACGCCACGCCCAACTCACGCAAGCGCGTGGCGGTGCGCTCGGCCGATACATGGTGAATACCCTGCCAGCCCAACGCGATGGCGGCCTCGATATTGCCGGCGACGTCGTCGATGAACACCACTTCACTGGCCTGGATGTCTGGCAAGTGTTCCCGCACTTGACTGAGGCTGGCGTGGTAGATCGCCGGGTCAGGCTTGATCAGCTTCACCTCGCCGGACACCAGAATATTGCGAAAACGCTTCAGAAACGGGTAGTTGGCCCGGGCGTAAGGGAAGGTTTCAGCCGACCAGTTGGTGAGCCCGAACAGCGGCATATCAACCTGGTGCAACGCTTCGAGAATCGCCACGCCCTCGGGTAATTCAGCCCGCAGCATTTCGGGCCAGCGCGCGTAATAAGCCTGGATCAGGGCCTTGTTTTCGGGGTATTGGGCAATCAGGGTGCGGGTGGCTTCGGCCAGGGAGCGACCGGCATCTTGCTCGGTGTTCCAGTCTTGCGTGCAGATGGTGTCGAGGAACCACTGGCGCTCGACGTCATCGGCAATCAGCTTGCGGTACAGGTGCTGCGGGCTCCAGTCGAACAGGACACCGCCGAAATCAAAAACTACTGCACGAATCGTCATCAGATCCTCCGTTAGCGTGGCTTGATAGCAGCTGGAGTCTGACAGATCTACAAGAGGGAGGCGCGCGGCGGGGCGTAAGAAGTGTCTGAAAAGACAGGTGGGAGGAGGCACGACCTAATTGAGCGAACGCAATGCTTAAAGCAACGAAGATCAAATGTGGGAGCTGGCTTGCCTGCGAAAGCGGTAGTACAGCCTCAGATGCTGCGACTGACACACCGCCTTCGCGGGCAAGCCCGCTCCCACATTTTTTACCGCGTTTTAAGCTTGGATCAGGCCGTTGATTTTGACGGTCGGGTTCACATCCGCGTCGTAATCCACGCCGTCGACTTCAAAGCCGAACAAGCGCAGGAATTCAGCCTTGTAACCAGCAAAATCGCTGATCTCGTTGACGTTGTCGTCGGTCACCTGGTTCCACAGTGCGGCCACGGCGTCCTGGACTTTCGGTTCCAGCTCGGCCAGGTCGGCACGCAGGCGGCCATCGGCGTCGAGCTTCGGCTGGCTGCCGTACAGGCTGTCTTTGAACAGGCCGTAGACCTGCTCGATGCAGCCTTCGTGGGTGCCCTGCTCTTTCATCACCTTGAACAGCAGCGACAGGTACAGCGGCATGATCGGGATCGCCGAGCTGGCCTGGGTGACCACGGCCTTGAGCACCGACACGCGGGCGTCGCCCTTGAGCGCAGCGAGGTTTTCGCGCAGGGTCAAAACTTTCTTGTCCAGGTCTTTCTTGGCTTCGCCAATGGAGCCGTTCCAATAGATGTCCTGGGTCAGCTTCTCACCCAAGTAGGTGAACGCGGTGGTCTTGGCGCCTTCGGCCAATACATCGGCGTCACGCAGGGCGTCGATCCACAGCTGCCAGTCTTCGCCGCCCATGACCTTCACGGTACCGTCGATTTCTTCCTGGGTTGCAGGCTCAAGCGTGGTGTCGACCACTACGCCCTTGTCGGTGTTGATCCCGCGCAGGGTCACGGCCTTGCCGATTGGCTTGAGAGTGGAATTATGCACCACGCCTTGCGGGTCGGTACGGCGTGGCGCGGCCAGGCTGTAGACCACCAGGTCGATCTTGCCCAGGTCTTTCTTGATGGTCTCGATGGTCAGGCGCTTGATCTCGTCGGAGAACGCGTCGCCGTTGATGCTCTTGGCGTACAGGCCTTTTTCCACAGCAAACTTCTCGAACGCCGCGCTGTTGTACCAGCCGGCGGAGCTCAGTTTGCCTTCTTCGCCTTCTTTCTCAAAAAACACGCCCAGGGTGTCGGCGCCGCAGCCAAACGCAGCACTGATGCGCGCGGCCAGGCCGTAGCCGGTGGAGGCACCGAGGACCAGTACCTTTTTAGGGCCGCCTTCGATGACGCCGTTTTTGGTTACGTAGTCGATCTGCTCTTTGACGTTCGCTTCACAGCCAACAGGGTGAGCGGTCACACAGATAAAGCCACGAACCCGCGGTTTGATGATCATAAAAATTTCTGCCTCTTCCAAGGTGCCGAAGGCCAATAGTGGCCATTCAACTTCAATCGTACCGGTCTATGACGCCTGAAAAACCGAAGCGTCACGATAGTCGCAAATCTTCTGTTCTCAAAATTCAATCCACAAAACGTCGGAGCCTGCACGGCAACGGTTACAAATTGTGCAGCGGCTTCACAATTTCATCCTATTTAAAAACGCCTGCGAGCCTCATAACCCCCTATGATGACGATATTGTTTCAATATATTTCGGCTTTGGAGCCTCGTTTCATGAGCAAAAATGCTGTCGGCAAAAAGCTGGTGTCCCTGGCCTGGGTGCTCGGCGTTCTGCTGTTGATCTACTGTTTCCCGCGCAGTTGCCTGGTGTTTCTGCTGTTGGTGGTGTGCTGCGGCGTTTATGACTTCCTGCGTAACGGCCTGTACGACCGCGACACCATCAAGAAGTATTTTATCGGCAACGGCCGTAATACCTGGGTGCTGGCACCGTTCAACACCCTGCTCGACCTGCTCAGCAGCCGCAACCGACATGTCTACACCATGAACGACCTGCCACCGGCCTGGCGCGAAGACCTGCAACAGGTGATCGACGACGCCATGGCTCGCAAGGATGAAATCATCAGCTACCTGGACGAGCGCATGGCCGAGAAGAAACGCGGCATGTTGTTCTTCCAGTGGTACGGTCGCCCGATCGAAACCACGCTGGATATCCCGCAGCTGCGCAAAAAACTGCCATTTGTGAAGACCATCGGTGTCTCGGTGTTCAACGAGAACCGCTCGACGTCGTTCCACTTCGGCCCCCTGCGCATGATGTTCCGTGTGCTCTACAACATGGCGCCGGCACCGCACCATGAGGGCGTGTATATCCAGGTGGGCAAGCACAAGCACTACTGGCACGACGACCCGCTGTTTATCTTCGATGACACGCTGATGCACGCGTCCTTCAACAAAAACGACGCCAAACGCTACTGCCTGTTCATTGATATTGTGCGCCCGACCCTGCTGCCCTCGGTGCTCAACGCCGTGATCGCAGGGTTTGCCGGCCTGGTCTTTACCCTGCGTCGGGTTTTCTACAAAAACTGGAAGCTGATTCAGTAAGTTCTGCGGCATGATGGTGTTGGACGGCATTTGCGCTGGGCCTTGCGCCTGAGGTAAATAACCGTCTCGTGCGACCTTAATTGGCGCTCACCATTCTCAAGCCATCGCCCCATAGCGGGCGCGGTGGCTATGCTTTCAAGGAATCAGAATGCCCCAACGTCAAGTCATCAACGCCTCCGTCAGCCCCAAGGGCAGCCTCGAAACCCTGTCCCAACGTGAAGTGCAGCAACTGAGCGAAGCCGGTACCGGCAGCATCTACACCCTGTTCCGCCAATGCGCCCTGGCGATTCTCAACACCGGCGCGCATATCGACAACGCCAAGACCATCCTCGACGCCTACAAAGACTTTGAAGTGCGTATTCACCAGCAGGACCGCGGCGTACGTCTGGAACTGCTCAACGCCCCCGCCGATGCCTTCGTCGATGGCGAAATGATTGCCAGCACCCGCGAAATGCTGTTCAGCGCCCTGCGCGACATCGTCTACACCGAGAACGAGCTGGACAGCCAGCGTATCGACCTGAGCAACTCCCAAGGCATCACCGACTACGTGTTCCACCTGCTGCGCAACGCCCGTACGCTGCGCCCGGGTGTGGAGCCCAAGATAGTGGTGTGCTGGGGCGGCCATTCGATCAACACCGAAGAATACAAATACACCAAGAAAGTCGGGCACGAACTGGGCCTGCGCAGCCTCGATGTGTGCACCGGCTGCGGCCCCGGCGTGATGAAAGGCCCGATGAAGGGCGCGACCATTTCCCATGCCAAGCAGCGCATCACCAATGGCCGTTACCTGGGCTTGACCGAGCCAGGCATCATCGCCGCCGAAGCGCCGAACCCCATCGTCAACGAGCTGGTGATTTTGCCGGACATCGAAAAACGCCTGGAAGCCTTCGTGCGTGTCGGTCACGGTATCATCATCTTCCCCGGCGGCGCTGGCACGGCCGAGGAGTTCCTGTACCTGCTGGGCATCCTCATGCATCCGGACAACCGCGACCTGCCGTTCCCGGTGGTGCTCACCGGGCCCAAACATGCCGCGCCTTATCTGGAACAATTGCACGCGTTCGTCGGCGCCACCCTGGGCGAAGCGGCGCAGAAGCATTACCAGATCATCATCGACGACCCGGCTGAAGTGGCCCGCCAGATGACCACCGGCCTCAAGGCGGTAAAGCAGTTCCGCCGCGAGCGTAACGACGCGTTCCACTTCAACTGGCTGCTGAAGATCGACGAAGGCTTCCAGCGCCCATTCGACCCCACCCACGAAAACATGGCCAGCCTGCAACTCAACCACGCGTTGCCGGCCCATGAACTGGCGGCCAACCTGCGCCGGGCGTTCTCCGGGATTGTGGCGGGTAACGTCAAGGACAAGGGCATTCGCCTGATCGAAGAAAACGGCCCGTATGAGATTCACGGTGACCCGGCCATCATGAAACCGCTGGATGAGCTGCTGAAGGCCTTCGTGGCCCAGCACCGCATGAAGTTGCCAGGCGGCGCGGCGTATGTACCGTGCTATCGCGTGGTGCAATGAGCTAGCGGCGGTCGGTCATAGTTTGTATCCGTTTGGGGCATGGCTCGGCGTGTGAGGTTCAAGAGTTCGGACTAGGGTTTTACTATTCCTTCCAACTCACCCACCTCAGCGAGCGACCTATGGACCAACGGATATTGTCCTCTGTCATTCCTTACCCTAAGGTAAGGAGTATCACGATGGAGATCTTCACTATGGCCACCGCCACACTCACTTCAAAAGGGCAAATCACCATCCCTGTCCAGGTCAGGACGGCCCTGGGCCTGGAAACAGGCGACCGGGTGGAATTCGTCGAAATGGAAGACGGCAAGTTTTCCATGATTGCCGCAAGCAAAACCGTCAAGGACCTCAAGGGTCTGATCCGCAAGCCTGCCCATGCCGTGTCTATCGAAGACATGAACCGCGCCATCGCGGCCCAGGGAGCAACAGCTGGATGATTGGCCTGGATACCAACGTACTGGTGCGTTACGTGACCCAGGACGACCCGGTTCAATCCGCTAAAGCATCCCAACTGATCGAATCGCTCACCGCCGCCTCGCCAGGCTTTGTCAGCCTGGTGACGCTTACGGAGTTGGTGTGGGTGTTGCAATCCTGTTACCAGTCGGCCAAAGGCGACGTGGTAATGGTGCTGGAAACCTTGTTGCACACGCGGGAGCTGACCGTCGAGCACGCCGATATCATCTGGCAGGCACTGCGCAAGTTCACCGCAGGCAAAGCCGACTTTGCCGACTGCCTGGTTGAACGCTGTGGTCATGCGGCGGGCTGCGAGTACACCGCCACCTTTGATCTGAACGCGGCCAAGGCAGCGGGGATGAAACGGCTCGGCTAGCCCGCTTTGTTTGTGTAGGAGCGAGCTTGCTCGCGAAAAACGGCAACGATTACGCGAGCAGTCAGGTTGCACGCGGTGCCTGTGAGTTTTTCGCGAGCAAGCTCGCTCCTACAATTGGAGATAGCGTTAGGTCAGCGTATCCAGCCACCGACCTGCCAATGGTAGCCATCGTTACGCTGCACCCAGTGCGGGTGTACATAACGATAGCCCTGGCGCACCGGCTCCCAATGGCCGTGCACCGCCACATATCGCCCGCCTTCCCAACGCCAATAACCGCGTGACCAGATATAACCCTCGCGTACCGCCGGTTCGACTTCGATCACTTGCACCGGTGGCGGCTGCGGCGCCACCACCTCAACATATTCACGTTGCACCGGCCTGCGCTCATGCACCACACGCTCTTGTACACACCCAGACGCTGCCACCACCATGGCGGCCAATGCTGCATAACGTAGCAACATACAAAACCCTCGGGCGCGAACGCCCAACACCTGCACTGGTAAAAATCCCCCCTTGTTACAGCCGCGCTCCTGCTTGGCCCTGGGTACTTTTTAACAGGCGGTGTCTGTCAGATTGCTGAACCTGCAAGCCTCAGGAAGTACAGGCGACAGTCGGTCGCTTCAGGCGCACCAGTACCAGCCCCGCCACGACTACGGCAACGCCCGCGTAAGTGGATGCATGAATCACATCGCCAAACATCAACGCCGCCCACACCAGAGTCACCGGCGGCTCCAGGTACACCAGCGCCGCCACATGCGTTGCAGTCATCACCCGCAGCAGCATCCACAGGCTCAAGTAGGCGAGGAAAGTGGAGAATACGGTCAGCCACACAATCGAGATCAGTACGTTGGTGTCATGGGGAATACTCAGGGTGTCGGTGTAGATCACGGCCGCGGTAAAACCTATCAAGGTCAACAGCGACTGGATAAACAGCGGCAACACCAACCCGCTGTCCTGGCTCTGCACCGAGCGACGCTCGTACAAGGTCGCCAGCGTTAACCCAAGTGCCGACACCAGAGGCAGCAGATACATGACCAGCCCGACACGCTGCCCGCCACCGCCATACTGCCCAGCAATTACAATCGACACACCGACAAAGCCGATCATCAAGCCCAACCACTGCCAGCCTCCACTGCGCTCGGACGCCATGCCCGTCGACAATGCCGCGGTCATCAACGGCTGCAACGCCGCAATGATCGCCGCGATGCCAGGCGGCAGACCGTTCTGGATCGCCACGTAGAGGCAACTCAAATACAGGAACTGCGACAGGAACCCGACAACCGCGTGATGACGGATCTGCTGCCAGGAAACCCTCAGCAACCGTCTGTTCAAAAACAGCGCCAGGCATAACGAAACCAACAAAAAACGCCAGAACAAAAGGTTGAAGGCTCCAGCACTCTGCGCGCCTAACTTGGCACCTATAAAGCCGGAACTCCAAGACAGGACAAAGACAACCTGAAGCAGTAACAACCGCGTGTAGCCGATACGAGCCGTCATCGTGCCCCCTGCAACTGCAACGGCACGAGTTCGCCAAACGTGATGGGGTCAATCCCCAAACGCCGATATTGCTCGCTGGCGGGTCGCACCAGGTCACGCTTGAGCTGGAACCACGGCTTGATGGTACGCAGCACGCCATCGTCGGATGCCAAGTGCCAGAACTTATTGACATCCGCCTGACTGTAAGGACAGTGAAACGACAACACCAACGACATGCGCCGGCCTTGAGTGAGTGGGCGCACGCCATGAAACACTCGACTGCCGTAGATATACACCGCATCGCCACTGGCTTTCACACCACAGCTTCGCACGTTGTCATTGAGGCTTGCGACATCAAAGCGCTCCACAGGGCCCTCAAAATAAACGAACTCTCCACCTTCATATTCGCTGGGCTCAGACAGCACTATGTTCAGCACAAAGCTGGTTCCATCGGTATGCCACATCCCGATCTGTGCCCTATCGTGCTGAGCCTGGGGCGGGTAGAAGTAATTGACCTGGGAACGGGCGCGCAAGAAAGGGTGCGGAACCAGCGGCACGCCTGCAATTTTTGACACCGCCAGCAGGAACGCCCGACTGTCCATCATCTCCCGGATAAGTGTCGATGACCGCGTTGCCGCACGGGTACGGTTAGAGATAATCCAGTCGCTGGTGCTGGACCCCGCCTCCAGCTGATAACACGCTCGCCTCAACGCGGCGATGCCCTGCTCACTGAACAGCCCCGAGACCTGGGCCACGGCCGTCAATTGCTCGGGCTGGGCCATCGCCAGTGGCGATCTCATGTACCCCAGGTTCGCTAAGCTGCGATGACCTGTGAGGCATGGGCCATCACTGCGCAAAAAACTGTCACTCCAGTGTTGCAACGTGTCGAGCAGGGCCCCGGGATGCTTACATCGGGATGCGGGAACCAGTGATGCTTGCAGGGCTGACTTCAGGCGTGCAGCCCCTTGTGCGAATACGGGTAGCTCACTTTGCTGTTTCATCGTGACTTCCTCCCTCAATTGGCTATACCGTGATCCATTCGGTACTCCGATAACTGGTAGAGAACGCTGCCGTCGCCGCTGCAAAACTCACCTATGACGCGACATCCGCCGTAGTCTTGACGCACACGGCTAAATTGCTGGCGGGTATACTTCAAGCACACATTGGTCAACAAATAACCTTCATCTTGACCACTGAGAACAGGAAGCAAGGTCGCCGCTACGCGATACCAGTCATCATCGACTTCAATGTCTGAAACGATCACCTCATGCTCGCTGCCCACCTGGTCAAAACCGAGCTTCAACCCCACCAGTTCAGAAAAGCGAGTCATGCAGTGATGCCGATAAAAGCGATGGATATGCTCATCATCATTGGGGATGGACAGCTGCATTTCTGACAAGACGTAGGTCCGAGCCCCACCGATCCGGCGAATGATTTGACCGATCGTTTCAGGTAGTTCGTTGCCTTCCTGAAACCCCAGCATTGTGACTAATGTCACATCCTGGCCACACTCAATATCGCCCCGGCACAACGCGCGAAAATCGGTGGCCAGGTAACGAAACTTCTCAGGGGTCACCAGCAGTGGTTCCACCGCCCGACGCATTACGTCATGTGAGGCTCGGTTGATATCGACCGCCGTGTAATGGACCGCTTGTACCCCGTTCTCAAGCAGATGATGAAGCAGCGCGGACGTCTTGATCGGCTCTGGTCCCAATTCGACGTAATGCAAACGGTCCTGACCTACCAGATCGACCAAATCATTGGCTACGGCGCGTAAAATCTCACTTAATGCACCATTGCCACAGGGTGCCGCACAGAGGTCAACTCGGTTCACACCCTCCAGATTCAACGAGGTCATCAAGCCCAGGATTTCTTCACTGACCTGTCGATCTCGGTCCTTGATATCGGTGGATGTCGATGCGTACTTTTCGGCATTTTCAATCGTCCAGATCGGGACGTCATATCCATGGTTGTCTTTTAGCGAAGACGCTACCAGCTCATTGATATCCATACATGGGCTCCTTTTCTTATTGTCAGGCGCCAACGCACATACGCACCTGTTTGAGCCAAAGCCTAGTCAGGGCGCATGATTTTGTATATTTGAATAATCTGCACAACTAATCCCAAAAAGAAGAATCATGAGCAAGCAACTCAATATCGATCTGCTGCGAACCTTTCATGCGGTCGCCCGCTTCCGTCGCTTCAATGAAGCAGCGAGCCATGTGCATCGGAGCGCTTCGACCGTTACGACGCAGATTCAAAAGCTGGAAGACTTAGTCGGCCAACGCCTGTTCAGCCGGAGTAACCAAGGTGTTGAGCTGACGATGTATGGCAAGAAACTACTCAGCGAAACCACCGACTTTCTCAAGAGCCACGACCGCTTACTGGCCTCCTTAACCCCCCAGCGCATGCAAGGAAGGATTCGCCTGGGGCTTCCCGATTCTTATGCGCCGGCTTTCATGCGCGACTTCCTGCCGCAGCTTATCGCTGACAATCCCTTGCTTGAGTTGGAAATAGAAGCCAGATCCAGTGGCGAACTGTTCACCATGTTCAGCCGGGAACAGATTGATTTGGCATTGATCGTCAGTGCTCAGCCGTTGGAGCAAGGAGAACAGTTGGGTTCGATACAGCCTGTATGGGTTGTTTCCGACCAATTCAAAACACCCGAACAGGCGCCGCTACCCATCGCAGTGCAATTGACCGGTTGCCCCTATCGAGCCTCAGCGATACGAGCGCTGAAAGAGCATGGAGCCTACTATCGAGTCCTGCTGGAAAGTGCCAGTTCTACTGCGGTAGAAGCCGCAGTGTTCTGCGGATTGGCCGTTGGCCTGATTGAAGAAAGTCGAATAACCGTTGGGTTGACTCAAAATATCCCCGGCGTTCGCCTACCTGAATTGCCGCGCCACCACATCTACTTGTTGTCCGATAGCGCAAACCATTTGGCGCTTCATCTGCATGAACAACTCAAAAAGGGGTTCACCCTCTGAATACACACAAAAAAGCCCGCTGACCGTCACCGGTTCAGCGGGCTTTTTCGTGGGTGTGGCTTACAGCGCCAGGTCAGAAACCGGCTTGCTTGGCTCAGCCGCAGGCTTGGCAGCCTCGGTGGCCTGTGGAGCAGCCAGCTGCGGGATCGCAGGTGGCGGGGTCAGTTGCAGGATACCGGCGGTGTAGGCCCATTCCTTGGCAACCGCTTCAGGGCTGTCGTTCAGCTTGGTGCCGTAGCTTGGCACGATCTGGTGCAGTTTTTCCTGCCAGGCCGGGCTGGCTACTTTGTCCTTGAACACCTTTTGCAGCACGGTCAGCATGATCGGAGCCGCGGTGGACGCACCTGGCGATGCACCCAACAGGCCGGCGATGGTGTTGTCGGCAGAGCTGACCACTTCGGTACCCAGCTTCAGCACGCCGCCTTGCTCTTCGTCACGCTTGATGATCTGCACACGCTGACCGGCTTGCCACAGGCGCCAGTCGGACTGCTTGGCGTTCGGGAAGTACTCTTGCAGCGCCTTGAAGCGGTCGTCATCGGACAGCATCAGTTGGCCGGCGAGGTACTCGACCAGTGGGTATTCACGAATACCCACTTTGGTCATAGGCCAGATGTTGTGGGTGGTGGTGCTGGTCAGCAGGTCCAGGTACGAGCCTTCCTTCAGGAACTTGGTCGAGAAGGTCGCGAATGGGCCAAACAGAATCACGCGCTTGCCATCCAGCACACGGGTGTCCAGGTGCGGAACCGACATCGGAGGCGAACCTACCGAGGCCTTACCGTAGGCCTTGGCCAGGTGCTGCTCGGCGATGGTCGGGTTCTCGGTCACCAGGAACGAACCACCGACTGGGAAGCCTGCGTATTCCTTGCCTTCAGGAATGCCCGACTTCTGCAGCAAGTGCAGGGCACCGCCGCCGGCGCCGATGAACACGAACTTGGCGTCGGTTTCAGTCTTGGTGCCGTCTTTGAGGTTTTTGTAGCTCACACGCCACGAACCGTCGGCGTTCTTGGTGATGTCCTGCACTTCGCTCGACAGTTTCAAGTCAAACTTCGGCGTGGTTTGCAGGTGAGCGACGAACTGGCGGGTGATCTCGCCGAAGTTTACGTCGGTACCGATTGGGCTCCAGGTGGCCGCGATTTTCTGGCTCGGGTCACGCCCTTCCATCATCAACGGAACCCATTTGGCGATCTGCGCCGGGTCTTCGGAGTACTGCATACCGGCGAACAGCGGGCTGGCCTTCAGGGCTTCGTAGCGTTTTTTCAGGAACTTGATGTTGTCATCGCCCCACACAAAGCTCATGTGCGGAGTGGAGTTGATGAACGAACGAGGGTTCTTCAACACGCCCTGCTGAACCTGCCAGGACCAGAACTGACGGGAGATCTGGAACGCTTCGTTGATCTCGACCGCTTTCGGGATCTCAACGTTGCCGTTCTTGTCTTCCGGGGTGTAGTTCAGCTCAGCCAGGGCCGAGTGACCGGTACCGGCGTTGTTCCAGCCGTTGGAGCTTTCTTCGGCCACGCCATCGAGGCGCTCGACCATTTCCATGGACCAGTCCGGTTCCAGCTCATTGAGCCAGACACCCAGGGTTGCACTCATGATGCCGCCGCCGATCAGCAGCACATCGACTTTCTTTGCCTCTTCCGCGTGAACGGACGTGATCCCCATCGACAAAGCCAGCCCCAGCAGGGCAGTGTTTACTTTTTTAAACATCAGTAGCACCTATGATAAAACGCCATCCGCCCTACCGCCCCTGATCATGAGTAACCCTCGTTCACGCTACGTCAGGCAACGTACCGCGGGGTCTGCACAGTCACATAAAGGCTGCAGGGTGGGCACACAAGGCCGATGGATCGACCTCACTGTTATGTCCCTTCTGCGCTGACTTCTTATCATTATTGGCTTCAGCTACCTGGGCGACAGCCAACCGCTGGGACGTATACGGGTGTACGCACCAGGGAAAGACTAGCCCAAGACGGCGCGCAGAATATCACGCTAAACAGCGTTTATGCGCCGTTTGGCCAATTGACAGGCCTAAATCGCGGGTTTTAATGCGCCCCTGTCAAGCCTGGCAGCCGCGACCTGCGGTCACAGGCGTGGAACTCTGCCGAAAATGACGGTTCTAGACACCTTCGTCGCGGCTTGCGTAGCATCGACGACGTCCTTCGTGCACACCCTCCACACAGAGTTACCCATGACAATCCAGCAAACACCCGGGCAGGTACTGCCCGCGCGCAGCGCCGCCAAAATGGAAGCGGCCATGGCCGTGGGCGCCTTCGCGATCGGCACCGGCGAATTCGCCATCATGGGCCTGATGCCCGACATCGCCCAGAACCTGGGCCTGAGCGAACCCCAGGTGGGCCACGCCATCAGCGCCTACGCCCTGGGCGTGATGGTCGGCGCCCCGCTGCTGGCCATCCTCGGCGCCAAGCTGCTGCGCAAACACATGCTGCTGTTGCTGATGGGCCTGTACGCCCTGGGCAACTTCGCCACCGCCTTCACCCCCACCTTCGGCTCGCTGGTGGCCTTCCGCTTTATCAGCGGCCTGCCCCACGGCGCCTACTTCGGCATCGCCGCCGTAGTCGCCTCCAGCATGGTACCCACCGACAAACGCGCCGGCGCCGTGGCCCGCGTGATGATGGGCCTCACCCTGGCCATGCTGCTGGGCAACCCCATCGCCACCTTCCTCGGCCAACACCTGGGCTGGCGCTCGGCCTTCGCTCTGGTCAGCGTGATCGCCCTGCTCACCATCGCCCTGGTCTGGCAATTCGTGCCCCACCGCCACGACGAACAACGTAGCGACCCACGCAAAGAACTGCGCGCCTTCACCAAACCCCAGGTGTGGATGGCCCTGTCCATCGGCGCGATTGGCTTTGCCGGGATGTTCTGCGTATTCAGCTACCTGGCGCCGACCATGCTGGAAGTGACCAAAGTCTCGCCACAATGGATCCCCTTCGGCCTCGCCGCGTTTGGCGTCGGCGGCATCATCGGCAACATTGCCGGCGGCAAACTGTTTGATCGCATGCAGTTTCGGGCGGTGGGTTTGATATTAGTGTGGTCGATGGCGGTGTTGTTGTTCTTCCCCTTCGCCGCGGCGTCGCTGTGGGGCGTGCTGCTGAGCATGGGGTTGGTGGGCACCATGGTCGCGTTGGCGGCGCCGTTGCAGATTCGGTTGATGGACATTGCCCATGAAGCGCCGAGCTTGGCGGCAGCGTCCAACCATGCGGCGTTTAACCTGGCGAATGCGCTGGGACCGTGGTTTGGGGGGATGGCGATTACGGCAGGGTTGGGTTGGACCAGTACCGGCTACATCGGTGCTGCTACAGCGCTGGTGGGGCTGGGCCTCTACATGATTGCCCGGCGCATGAAAGGCGGCCACTAACGCCCTACTGGATCAAACTGTGGGAGGGCTTCCTGTAGGAGCGAGCTTGCTCGCGAAAAACCCACAGACGCCGCGTTTCTTCAGGAAGCCCGCGTTATCGTTGACATTTTTCGCGAGCAAGCTCGCTCCTACAGAAAGCGATGACACTTAACTGGCAGGCATTAGTGCTTGCCCCACCACCCATCAATCATCATGCAACAACCCCGAACCATACTCCCCATAACTACTCCCCAGTCCACTACCGCCAAAATTCATCTTCGCGGCTTTGTTGGGGCTATGGTCGCCAAATGCCTGGCACCCGCCTGAAAAGCACGGGTCACTGCTCACGGCTGGTGAAGATGAACAAGCGCTTAACAGCAACGTGCCGGTGATCATCACGACTTTAACAAGGTTCGAGATCATGGTTTCAGTTCCCTATGGGCTGGAGGCGCTGGGGTCCTCTCTTGCAGGGAATCCTAGACCTCAACGGCGCAGGGGATTATGAAACTTTGCTGGGTGACAGCATGAGTTCAGGTTGCCGCCTTGGGTAAGGCGGCAGGGTTGGTTGTCAGGCTTTGACTGGGGCCGTTACAGGCGCAACCTGCTCCTGGGCCCGGTCAACGAGCAGCGAGCTCAACTCGATTAACTGCTGGATGCCCAGGGCGATGGCGCGTTGGGAGTCGTCGAGGTCGAATGCCAAGGTGGCGGCCATTTCGTTGGCGGATGCGAGGTTTTCGGCGGCGTTGGCCAGGAGGGTTTCGGGATCGATGGTTGGGTTTACGAGGAAGAGGTTGTTGCTTGGGAGTTCAACGGGCGCAGCGTCGTCGGATGGGGGCAAGTGATGATTGATTGCGCGCTGGGCTGCGGCTTTAAGCTTGGGATCGACGGGCGATGCGTTTTGATCAAGTGAAGAACTGCGTGTGTTGTTGTGCATGGGCGAAGCTCCAAATATTTTCGGGAGTTAAAAACGCCTTAGCAATACGGACTTCCACCTCCGGCCGCTGGGTTTGCAGCGGCCTCAGAAGGTTAGCGGCGGGTGGTCCGACGGGCAAGCTCTGAGAAACGTAGGAAAACTCCCAAGAAGTGTTGTGGTTTTGCGCCGCAATATCTTTACTTCCGTTGTACGGGCCAGTGAAAACTCCATTTCTTACGCCGCTCATTTCGGCTTTTTTTAAAACCGGATGTCCAGGGCTCATAAGCTTCAGCATCCGGCATCCAACCTCCTTCGTGGGCACCCGATAAATCGATGCCATTTACTTCCGGAGTCTTTCCTCCTAGTCTTTTTTTGTCGAACCGTTCTACAAGCAATTTTGCATGCTCGATGAGGTCCTCGCATAACACGTAACCGAAAAAAATGACGTCGTCGGTATACAAGCCAATGCCTTTAACTGAATCCCCATACTCTTCATTCGTTTGCCCATTACCGTACCGCAGACCGAAACAGAAATGCTCCTTACTAGCCCCAGGTGGGAAGTCATTATTTTTGAACCGGGTGATGAGCTCATTTCTACGCGCCAGCATAGTATTTAAATTAACTACCGCATCAGTGAGCGCAGTCGCAGCAGACAGTGCTCTACCAACTGTAGACAGTCGACTTAAAACTATATCTTGCAGATGAACAACAGGCGGAGCTATCTCTTGCAACTCCAGAAGATTTATTTGTGGAATCTCAGTCTGTGGGTGACCAGCAGCCATTTTGACGATTATCTCTCGGCATTTACCTCTCTGAGCGTCATAATCCTCTTGAAGCTCCTTAACATGCTGTTTCTTTAAAGCTATACCACAATTCATAATGCCTAGAGAAAGTACTATCGCAGCATTAGTATCGCGAATTTCCTTGGTCAGTTGCTCTCGAACTTTGTTCCTCTCAGAAATGTAGCCTGCCGTCCATGCACCAATACCAGCACCTGCTAACGCTCCAACAACAGAAGTGAACAATGCTCCATAATCGACTGACCAGCCAATGTCTGGTACCAGCGGTGCAGAGCGCCAAAAAATTCCGGACACAGGCTCCCAAAGGTCTGTCATCGCGCCCCCTCTTGTTCGTTGGACAGATTCATTCTTAGCACAGATATCGGGGTCAAACCACGATACCAAGCTTTGATTTGGCTGAGGGACGTAACGATTTACCCCCAAACACATCTCTCGACGAGCTGCCGATTCAGCTCAATGGCCCAACGTGTAAGATGCCCCACAACCATCCATCATTGGGGCTGCCATGACTGGGATATCCCTAAACCTGCCGGAAGACCTGTCCAACTCTCTCGCCGACCTAGCCAAAAGCCACGGCCAGACAGCGAGCTGCCTGGCGATGGACGTTCTTCGCGACTGCATCGAGCACGAAAAAACGCTGACCGCCCAAATCGAGCTGGCAGTAAAGGAAGCCGACGAAGGCAAATTCGCCACCGATGACCAAGTGGCAGCCATGCGCGCTAGGCGTTGGAGCAAGAATACGGGTTGAGTGGCTTGAAAAAGCACTCAAGAATCTGGAAGACGAAGCAAACTATATCGCTCTCGAAAACCCAAAAGCCGCTGACGACTTCTCGGATGCCATTTTTACCAGCGTCGACAGGCTGGCTCAGTTTCCTTCCATGGGGCGCGAAGGTCGGGTGAAACATACCCTCGAATGGGCAGTTCCCAACTGGTCTTATCTGATCCCGTATAGAGTGCGGGGCGATCGACTGCAGATTTTTGGCGTATTCCACACGCGGCAACGTCCTCGTTCGAAGTGGTAATGCGCGCAATACCTGCCTCTCCGGCACCCGAGATCCGTTCCTGATAAACTGCGCCCCATTCGTCTCGCCAACTCAGATCCCCCATGCCCCTACAAACCGCCCCACTCTCCCGCCGCTTCTCCGTCGCCCCCATGATGGACTGGACTGACCGCCACTGCCGGTTCTTCCTGCGCCTGCTCTCCAAACACGCCCTGCTCTACACCGAGATGGTCACTACCGGCGCGATCCTCCATGGCGACCACGACCGCTTCCTGCGCCACAACGAAGCCGAGCACCCGCTGGCGCTGCAATTGGGCGGCAGTGTCCCAGTTGATCTGGCCGCCTGCGCCCGTATGGCCGAGGCCGCCGGTTACGACGAAGTGAACCTGAACGTCGGCTGCCCCAGCGACCGCGTGCAGAACAATATGATCGGCGCGATCCTGATGGCGCACCCTGCCCTGGTGGCGGACTGTGTGAAGGCCATGCGCGATGCGGTGTCGATTCCGGTGACGGTGAAGCACCGTATCGGTATCAATGGGCGGGACAGTTATGCCCAGTTGTGTGATTTCGTCGGCACGGTGAAGGATGCCGGTTGCACCAGTTTTACCGTGCATGCGCGGATTGCGATTCTGGAGGGGTTGTCGCCCAAGGAGAACCGGGACATTCCGCCGTTGCGTTATGACGTGGCGGCGCAGTTGAAGCGGGACTTTCCGGAGTTGGAGATTAATCTCAACGGTGGGATCAAGACGTTGGAGCAGTGCCAGGAGCATTTGCAGACGTTTGATGGGGTGATGCTGGGGCGGGAGGCTTATCACAATCCGTATCTGTTGGC
The DNA here is from genome assembly GCF_029201605.1 of Pseudomonas sp. FJ2-5-13. Classification (NCBI taxonomy): domain Bacteria; kingdom Pseudomonadati; phylum Pseudomonadota; class Gammaproteobacteria; order Pseudomonadales; family Pseudomonadaceae; genus Pseudomonas; species Pseudomonas sp. FJ2-5-13. Next base: position 1,775,148 of record NZ_CP104045.1, on the reverse strand, counting down.
GGAGGTGGATCAGCGGTTGTTTGGTAGTGAGGCGCCGGTGATTAGCCGGGCGGAGGCGTTGGCGCAGTTGCGGCCTTATATTGCTGAGCATTTGGCCAGTGGTGGGACGATGCATCACATCACGCGGCATGTGTTGGGGTTGGGCACGGGGTTTCCAGGGGCACGCAAGTTCAGGCAGTTGTTGTCGGTGGATATTCATAAGGCGGCGGATCCGTTGGCGTTGTTGGATCAGGCGGGGGCGTTGTTGGAGGGGCGGTGATTGGTCGAGTGTCAGTTGGTTTAGATGGAGGCTGACACTCCGCTTTCGCGAGCAAGCCCGCTCCCACATTTTTGCCTGGTGAGTGCCAGGTAGATGCTCATTGGATGTACCGGCGCTATCGCAGGCCAGCTCCCACATTTTTAGCGGTGATTGCAAGGGCGCGGCAGTTGCTGCCGGCCCTTGCTGCACTGTTGCTTAGTTTTCCGGCACTGTTCCTTTGGGCACAGTTACCCATTGGTCAGTGTCGCGGTTATACCTTTTCCAATCTTTATCGGTCCTGACTTTTCGGTAAAGCGTGTTGAATGTAGTGCCGCCGAGTATTTGAAATTGAACTTCACCGCCTGGCGTTTTGCAGTTAACCAACCCCAGAATGGGTGAGTTCGGGTTTACTTGCAGTGCATACACGGCGTCTCCAAAGGTTCCGGTGGTGGCGTAGTCCAGTGCAAAACTCACGAACTGACTTTTCGGGGTGTCGCTGGACTGTAAGGCGAGCAGTCGCATTGTCGTATAGGTGGCACCGTTAAAACCCAGCGCGTGTAGGTCAGGCCCATCGATGGCCCAGTACTCTTGGGGTGTGCCGCCTCCTTTGACGTATTTGTCCAGGTCGTTCTGCGCCTTAGAGTAGATCACCCCGGCCTTGAGCTTCTGGACGTGCCAATTGTTGGTGTCTGCGCTCTCATACGCGCGGTACACCCAGGTGGCAGGCGCAGTCACTCGGGTGTCGGTGATCTTGCCGCCGTAGGATGAGGTCAGTTCGTTTTCCTTTTCAAGGGTGCGGCTCCCCATGGGTTTACCTGCCTTGGCAGTGTCAATGATGCCACGCATTTCCTGGGTATCGTAACAACCGGCGCTGAGGGCCTGCTGTACCGTCACATCGGCAAATACCGTTGTTGAACAAATAAAACCGAGGGCGGCGAATAGTGTTGATATACTCCGTTTCATTACATCTCTCCTTTGCTTTCAAACTAACGAACCAGCAGATTTTAATGCACAGACGCACACACTTCGCCGCGGACAGTTATGTCATCAGAGTTTTTATCGGCCCAAGTTAGCGCTTGTCAGTCAGGTATAGCACAAGTAAAAACAGCAACAACTAAAGAGCTGGAAAATAAACTTTTCACAACTTCAAAACATTGATATTGCCTCTATCAATTGGCTTGAAACCGGTGGCGCAGGACGGGTGGAATCCGGTTGAACCTAGCCGCGATTTTGCCCTCCAACTGAGCACCACTGCCGGTAATTCAAACGGCTGTTTTCAGGTTATTGCCCTCGCAAACGACCTAACGCATTTGCGCCCTTGAGCGCCTGCCAGCGCTCGGGTAATGTCACTAGACCCACAGGACAGAGCACGCCCATGACTTCCAAGCTGGAACAACTCAAGCAATTCACCACCGTCGTAGCCGATACCGGCGATTTCTCCACGCTCGCCAAGCTCAAGCCACAAGACGCCACCACCAACCCTTCCCTGCTGCTCAAGGCTGCGTCGATTCCGGGCTATGCCAAGCTGCTGGATGAGTGCGTGCAGGACTGCAACGGCGATGTGGGCCTGGCCAGTGACCGCTTTGCGGTGGCGGTGGGTCAAGAGATTCTCAAAGTAGTGCCGGGCCGTATTTCCACTGAGGTGGATGCGCGTCTGTCGTTCGACGAGGCCGCGATTCTCAAGCGTGCGCACCGTCTGATCGACCTGTACGACAAAGCCGGCGTTGGTCGTGACCGCGTGCTGATCAAGATCGCTTCGACCTGGGAAGGCATCCGCGCCGCCGAGAAGCTGGAAAAAGAAGGCATCCAGACCAACCTGACGCTGTTGTTCTCCTTCGCTCAGGCCGTGGCCTGTGCCGAAGCGGGTGTGTTTCTGATTTCGCCGTTCGTGGGCCGTATCTACGATTGGTACAAGAAGGCCAACGGCACCGACTACACCGGCTCCGAAGACCCGGGCGTGCAGTCGGTGACGCGCATCTACAACTACTACAAGGCTAACGGCTACAAGACCGTGGTGATGGGTGCGAGCTTCCGTAACCTCAGCCAGATCGAAGAGCTGGCCGGGTGTGACCGCCTGACCATCAGCCCGGACCTGCTGGAGAAGCTGGCAGCCGATGAAGGCAAGCTGGAGCGCAAGTTGGCGCCAGGCCACGCCGGTGAGGCGCGGGTGCATATGACTGAAGCGCAGTTCCGTTGGGAGTCCAACGAGGACGCGATGGCGACTGAGAAGCTGGCGGAGGGGATTCGTCAGTTTGCTCGGGACCAGGAGAAGCTGGAGGCGTTGTTGTCGGCCAAGCTGTAAAGGCAGCTAGCGGCAAAAAGGGCGGCACCTGTGAGGGTGTCGCCCTTTTTTGTGCGTCGGTGTCACCGCCGTCCAGTGTGGGAGCTGGCTTGCCTGCGATAGCGGTGGGCCAGCCAACACTTCATCGACTGACAGTGCGCAATCGCAGGCAAGCCAGCTCCCACATTGGACTGTGTGTGTTTGAGCAGGGAGGCCGTCAGTGCCGCTCGAGGGCGTTGACGAGGTCGTGGAAGGCTTCGCGGTTGGACTCATTCAAGCCCATCAGGATCTTGTGCGCTTCCAGCACCTTGACCCGCACCACTTCCTCGGACTGGTCCTGGGACGGCAGGTCGGTGAGGCATTCCGGGCAGGGGATTGGGCGGTCAACGATGTTGAACACCTGATCAAAGCCCATGGACTGCAACAGACGGGTGATGTCTTCGTGGGTGGTGACCACGGTCGGCAACAGGCCGACCTTCTGCCGCGACAGAATGGACAACTTGGCCAACAGGCCCAGGGTGGTGCTATCGATGCTGCGCGTTTCGGTCAGGTCGATCACAATCGCCGAGAAGTTCAGCGCTGTGAAGATCCGCTCGATCGTCGCATCCAGGGCCGAACACAAGGTCAGGCGCACTTCACCGACAAATTTCAGGACGAAGGTCCCGTCTTGCTCGGCGAATTGGATTCTTCCGGTACTCATCAAAGATTCCTGCTCAACACCAATAGGGCGATATCATCCGGCATCTCCCCTAGCGTGGCCAATCCAAAAACCTGCCGCAGGCCATCCAGGCTGCCGCCCGCCGACTTGACCTTTTGGGGCAAGGCGGCTTCTTTCTCTTTGAGTGTAGGCTCTGGAAGAAGGTCCAGAATACCGTCAGACATCAGCGTCAGGCTGAAGGTCGGCGGCAGTTCCAGGATGTGGTCTTCGTAGGTGGCTTCGTTAAACAAGCCTACGGGCAGGCCACGCCCTTCCAGGTAGCGCACACTGTCAGGAGTGTACAAAACAGGCATCGGCAGGTGACCGCCAATACTGTAGGTCAAAAGACCGGTTTCTTCGTCGATCACGCCGCCGACCATCGTCACGTGCTTACCCAGCTTGCAGCTGATCAGGCCTCGGTTGATGTGGCCCAGCACCTCGGAGGGGGTGAACTCCGGCAAGGTGCCATTGCGCTTGGACTCGAACAACAGCCGTGTGGTCATGAACTTCAACAACACGGTGACAAACGCCGAAGACGCGCCGTGGCCGGATACGTCGGCCAGGTAGAACGCCACGCGGCGCTCATCGACGCGGAAATAGTCGACAAAATCACCCGAGAGGTACAACGACGGGATGATCTGGTGGGCAAACTTGAATTCGTCAATCGTCCAGGGGCTTACCGGCAGCATGTTCATCTGCACCTGGCGACCGGCGTTCTGGTCTTCCTGTAACAGGTTCAGGCTGGCTTCGAGTTCGCGGTTGGCGGTCTCGAGCTTTTCGCGGTAGCGCTGGTTTTCCAGGAGCAGGCGTGCACGGTCCAGGGCGCGGCGCACCGAGTGCTCCAGCACGGCCAGGTCTTCCAGGGGCTTGATCAGGTAATCGGCGGCGCCCAGGCGCAAGGCTTCAACGGCATCGTTCATGACACCGGCACCGGACACGACAATCACTGGCGTTTGCGGGGCAAGGTCGGTCACCTGGCGAATCAGCTCCAGGCCGCCCATCTGGGGCATGCGCAGGTCGCAGATCACAAGGTCGGGCTTGTCGCGCTCGAATACCTGGAGACCCTGTTGGCCATTACTGGCCTGCAGGACGCTGAAGCCACTGTCTTCCAAGTAGGCCGCGAGGCTCGCGCGCACTACTTCGTCGTCATCGATTATCAGCAGCGTGGCACTGGTTTTTTGCATGTGGGCAAACGGCGCCAGAATTAGGTTGGCGTAGGCGGCTCGGCAATGGCCGGGCTCACGTACTGGATTCGCTTTCTAGCCTCTCTGTCCTACAAAGCATTGGGATTTGGCCCATGCACAACGGTAAAGCAGAGGTGCCCTTCTAAGGCGCAGACGGTACTCCCATCCGTGAGGGGTTTCAAGCTCATGCCGATGGTCGCCGGGCGTCTTTACACCGCAAATCACCGGGAGTTATAAGAACCCTCACAACCACAACGCAAAGTAAGGATGGATGCTGTGAGCGAACACGAGCGCGACTACGCCGAAAAACGCGACTTCATCCGCATGCGAATAGATGCCGATGTGTCTTTGATCCACGCCGGGCAGGAGATTGCCGGTACCTGTGTGGACCTCTCCAGTTCCGGCATGCAGGTGCAGGCACCTCGCCAGTTCACTGTGGGCGACCTGCTGACAGTACGCATCGACTCAGAACACGCTGCCCTCAAAGGCCTTGAGGCCGATACGGAGGTGGTGTGGGCCAAGGCGGCCGGGGACGAGCAACAACTAGGCTTGAAGATTTTAAAAATGCGCTGAAAAGCGCGCACAAAAAAGGCGACCTTACAAAGGTCGCCTTTTTCATTTCAAAACGTCACAGCTTAAAAGTCGTCAACGACCTTGCCGTCCTTGACCTTGAACTCGCGGTTCTGCAGGTAAGCGTTACGAATGAAGGTGTACTTGTCGCCGCTGATCAGCTTCTCGCTGTCGAGCAGGCTGGCGCGCACGTCGACGACGTTGAGGCCGAAGGTGCTGTTACGCCAGCCGATGTCGTTCATGTAGCGGTACGGTTGGGTGTAGCTGTCGACGTATTTGGACGGCGCATCACGCAAGGTGCTTGGGCCCAGCAACGGGATCATCACGTACGGGCCGCTGCCCACGCCCCAGTAGCCGAGGGTTTGGCCGAAGTCTTCATCGCTGCGCTGCAGCCCCATTTTGGTGCCGACATCGATAAAGCCGAGTACGCCAAACGTGGTGTTGACCAACAGGCGGGCGGTGTCGACGCCTGCATTGTGCGGCTTGAGTTGCAGCACGTTGTTGGCCAGGTTGCCGACATCACCGATGTTGCGGAAGAAGTTGTGAACGCCGTCCTGCACAAATTGCGGGGTGACGAACTGATAGCCCTGGGCAAGAGGCTTGAGGGCGTAGGTGTCAACGGTGTCGTTGAAGGTGAAGATGGGGCGGTTGACGCTTTCCCATGGGTCATCTTCCGAGGCCGCTTGGGCTGCGAACGGTGCCAACAGGATGGTGGCACACACCGATAGCTGAGCGAAGTACTGGCTCCAGCGCATAGCTTTTGCTCCTTGAATGGTCTGTCATGGGCGCTATGCCCTGAATAAGGCTGTCAGTATATGACGGAAGTGTCGATTTAGGCAGCTACCTGGAATCGTCTTACGGAAAATGCACAAAATTCCTACAAATATCGACAGTGTCATCCCCTTGTCATGCCGCCCCGATAGCGTTTCAGCTATTTCAGGGACGTTCAGATGCCACACGCCGAGATTGCCGTCGCCGCCGCCCCCTCGTTGACCGCCGTGTTATTTGGCCTGAGTGGCTGCCTGGTGGATTTTGGTTCCCTGGCGCGCACCGACTCACCTTGCGCCGACGCCGAGGCCACGCCAGGCGCGTTGAAAAGCCTGCGCAACCTCAAAGAACAAGGCGTGCCCTGCGCCTGGCTGGACGAACTGCCTCCCGCCGTGACCACGCCACTGTGCGCCGGCCTGCCTGGCTGGCTCAAGGCCGCCTCGCCCTCCTCCATTCGCTGGCCCGCGCCCCACGCCTGCTGGCAAGCCTTGATGGAGTTAAACATCGAACGCCTGGAAGGCTGCGTACTGGTCAGCGGCGAGCCGCGCCTGCTGCAATCGGGCCTGAACGCCGGCTTGTGGACCATCGGCCTGGCCTCCTGCGGTTCGCTCTGCGGCCTGTCGCCCCAGCAATGGCAGGCGCTCACCGAGCAGCAACGCGAACACAAGCGTGGCAAGGCCACGGTGGCACTCTATGGCCTGGGCGTGCACTCGGTGATCGACCACCTCGGCGAACTCGGCACCTGCCTGGCCGACATCCGCCTGCGCCAGCTCAAGGGCGAGAAGCCCTGATCGAGATCATGCACAGTTGGCCCCAGTGGATTAATCTACAGGTCAGCCCGTAGACCTTTCACGGCGCGCCGCGGTCTATGCCAGTGCCTATCGATAAAAGGAAAGAACGTCATGCCTGATCGCAAAAAACTGGAAGAACAGGTCGAGATCCTGCGCGGGCAGTTGGAACAGGACCCGCCGCTGCCAGTGGAGAAACGCAAAGCACTGGAGGCGCTGATTGCCAAGTTCGAAATGCAACTTGAATTGGAACCGGCGACTCAGACACCCAGTATTTCCGACGATGTGAATCAAGCGGCCATAGAGTTTGATGCTGAACATCCAGTCATCTCTGGGACCTTGCGCAATATCATGACCACCCTGGCCAATATCGGCATCTAACCCAAACCCAAGCCAAACACAAAACCAAATGTGGGAGCGGGCTTGCTCGCGAATGCGGTGTATCAGTCAGTTCATGTGTAACTGACCCACCGCATTCGCGAGCAAGCCCGCTCCCACACAAGCCCCCGTCCACATTGGGATCTGGGTAAGGCTTACTGACGCGCCAGGCGCACGTTCAGGAACTGGGTATTTTCAGTGCTGCGATACGGATTGATATCCAACCCACCCCGGCGCACATACCGCGCATACACGGTCAACTTCTCCGGCTTGAGCAAGCGCTGCAAGTCCAGGAAGATCCGCTCCACACACTGCTCATGAAAGTCCGAGTGCTGGCGAAAGCTGACGATATATTCCAGCAGGCTGGCATGATCCAGCGCCGCACCGCGATATTCCACCACCACACTGCCCCAGTCAGGCTGGCTGGTCACCGGGCAGTTGGATTTGAGCAGGTGGCTGTGCACGCTCTCCTCCACCACGCGCGAGTCATCGCAACGCAACAGTTCCGGGCGCGGGTGTTCGTAGCTGCTGACGTTGATATCCAGGTCGTCAATGCACACCCCCGGCAATGCCATCACGCCTTCGGCCTCGATATCGGCCAGGCTGCGAATGCGCACGTTCACGGGCTTGCCGGCCGCAAAGCTGAGGTCGGTGCGCAGGGTGGCTTCAAGGCTTTGCGTGTCGGCAAACGCGGTCTGGTTCAGCGAGTTGAGGTACAACTTGAACGACTTGGACTCGATGATGTTCGGCGAGTCGGCGGGAATGCTGAACTCACCGATGGCCACCACCGGCTTGCCGGAAGGCAACAACCAGGACAGTTCGAAGCAGTTCCAGAAATCCACGCCCTTGTACGGCAGGGTCTCGGCGCTCAGGCCCAGCTCGGCCCACTTGGCGGCGCGTGGAATCGGAAACAGCAACGAAGGCGTGTAGGTGGAGATGTATTCACTGGACTTGCCCAGCGGCGAATGTTCGGCTGCGGGATGCATGGCGGAAACCTGGCTAAATAAACCGCGCCAGTCTACCAGCCTTTGCCCCCGCCCTTAACAAACGCCTCACTCAACGGTCAGTTTGCCGACCATGCCCGCCTGATAATGCCCTGGCAGGTTGCAGGCGAACTCAAGGCCTGTGGCCTGCTTGAACGTCCAGGTCAGCTCGGCCGTCTTGCCCGGCTCCACCAGCACGCTGTTGGGATCGTCGTGCTTCATACCGCCCATGTCGCCATGGCCCATGGCGCTGTGGTCCATCTTGCCCATGCCAGTGGCAGTCAGCATGCCGCTGGCCTGCATCTGCATCATCTCTTTCTGGTGGGCGGCATGCATGGCCGCGTCGCCCAGGTTGAACTCATGCAGCAACTGGCCTTTGTTGACCAGCACGAAGCGCACGGTTTCACCGGCTTTGACGTCCAGGGACTTGGGCTCAAAGGCAATGTCCCGCAGCGTGACTTCAACGGTGCGCGTGGCTTTATCCGCCGGGGCCGGCTGGCCGAACGCGTAGGTGTGAGTCGCATCCGCCAGTGCATTGAAACTCAACGCCAGCAGGCAGCCCGCCAATAACAGGGGTGTACGCAACGCCATCTTTCACTCTCCACAATAGGTATCCAGCTTGGGCAACACTTTAAGATGGCCTCGCTGCCAGCCAGCTGACTGCTAGATTACAACTTTGTCAGCTTGCGCCCATACCCTGACGAGCACGGTATAAAGCCCAATGTTTTTTTGTAGGAGCGAGCTTGCTCGCGAAGGACTTAAGCACAACGCGTCAAGCCTGACAGCCCGCGTTACCGTTGGCGTTTTTCGCGAGCAAGCTCGCTCCTACATAGCCCCTATCAAGAGCCCGATATGAAACTGCTGATCGTCGAAGACCAACCCAAAACCGGTCATTACCTGCGCCAGGGCCTGTCCGAAGCGGGTTTTACCACCGAGCTGGTGGCCGACGGCACCAGTGGCCAGCACCTGGCGCTGACGGGCGACTATGACTTGTTGATCCTCGATGTGATGCTGCCCGGCCGCGACGGCTGGCAAATCCTGCAGGCGGTGCGCAGTGCCGGCCTGGACATCCCGGTGCTGTTCCTCACCGCCCGCGATGCCGTCGAAGACCGGGTACACGGCCTGGAGTTGGGCGCCGACGATTATCTGGTCAAACCCTTCGCCTTTTCCGAACTGCTGGCGCGGGTGCGCACCTTGTTGCGCCGGGGCAGCAGCACGCCGCAGGACACCCTGTTGCAACTGGCCGACCTGAGCCTGGACTTGATCCGCCGCCGCGTCGAGCGCAGCGGCCAGCGCATCGACCTCACCGCCAAGGAGTTCGCCCTGCTGGAGCTGCTGCTGCGTCGCCAGGGCGAAGTACTGCCCAAGACGCTGATCGCCTCCCAGGTGTGGGACATGAATTTCGACAGCGACACCAATATCATCGAAGTCGCCATTCGCCGCCTGCGCCTGAAGGTCGACGACAATTTCCCCAACAAACTGATCCACACCGTACGCGGCATGGGTTACGTGCTGGAGGAGCGGTTCACGTGATCAAGCGCCTGTCCCTGACCAGCCGCCTGGCGCTGCTGTTTGCCGCCTGCACGGCGGTGGTCTCGTTGATCGCCGGGGTGTTGTTCAACCGGGCCAGCGAGGCGCACTTCATGGAGCTGGACCAGCAACAGCTCGAAAGCAAACTGGTGGCCCTGCGCAGCACCTTGCAGGGTGTCGCCTCACCGGAAGACCTCGCCCAGCGCACCCCTCAACTGAGTGCCGAACTCGATCACCAGCCCGACCTCACCTTGCGCATCACCGGGGCGGGTCAACGTTGGCTGGACGGCGCGCCCAACCTTAGCTTGCCCCAGGCGCCCGGCCTGCATAGCCTGCAGCAGGCGGGCACCGACTACCGCGTCTTCATCGCGCCCTTGACGCCAAGCCAACTGGATTCGCCCCAGTTGACCCTGATCCTCGACATCACCCACCACCAGCACTTTCTGCAACGCATGCAACGCTTGATCTGGCTGACCGTCGGCCTCTCGGCGCTGGCCACTGCCCTGCTCGGCGCCTGGGCTGCGCGCAGTGGCTTGCGACCGCTGCGGCGCATGGGCGAAGTGGCCGCCAGCGTCTCCGCCCAATCCCTCACGCAACGCTTACCCCAAGAGCAAATGCCGGTGGAACTCGCGGAACTGGCCCAGGCCGTCAACGCTATGCTGGCGCGCCTGGACGACGCCTTTCAGCGCCTGTCCGCCTTCAGCGCGGATATCGCCCACGAACTGCGCACACCGCTGTCCAACCTGCTGACCCAGACCCAAGTCATCCTCACCCAACCGCGCCCGCTGGAGGATTACCGCGAGGCGCTGCACAGCAACCTCGAAGAGCTGCAATGGATGGCGCAACTGGTCAACGACATGCTTTACCTGGCCAAAGCTGACCACGGCTTGCTGATGCCCAGCCGAGAAGCGCTGGATTTGGGCGATGAGGTCGACGCACTGTTGGAATTTTTTACCCTGCTGGCGGAGGACGCGCAGGTGACGCTGGTGCGCGAAGGCACCGCCCAGACGATGGGCGATCGCGGCATGTTGCGCCGGGCCCTGTCGAACTTGTTGGATAACGCGCTGCGCTTTACCCCACCGGGCGGTGAAGTGCGGGTGCGGATCGAGAGTGGCGTGACACTGACGGTGGAGAACAGCGGGGAAGGCATTTCTGCGCCGTTATTGCCGCGGCTGTTTGACCGTTTCTACCGAGCCGATCCGTCTAGGCGTGCCGGCAGCAGTGAACATGCGGGGCTGGGGTTGGCGATTACCCAGTCGATTGTGCGGGCGCATGGCGGGAGAATTTATTGTGAGTCGCAGGCGGGCTGGACAAGGTTTGTGATTGAGTTGCCCAAGGGGGATTGATGCAAGCTGGGCCGGCCCTATCGCAGGCAAGCCAGCTCCCACAATTTGAGCTGTGAATACAGTCACAATGTGGGAGCTGGCTTGCCTGCGAAAGCGGTTTTAAAGGTTACGAATACCTGAGCGCATGCGCCGGCTCAATCTTAGCCGCCCGATACGCCGGGTAAATCGTCGCCAAGAAACTCAACACAAACCCCGCCGAGCAAATCAGCAACACATCCCCACCTTGCAGCTCCGACGGCAGGTTGCTGACAAAGTACACATCCGAACTGAAGATATGCTGCCCGCTCACCCGCTCCAGCCAGCCCACCAGCTCACTCACGTTCAGCGCCGCAATCACCCCCAGCACGCCGCCGATCAAGGTGCCGACCACGCCAATCACGGTGCCCTGCACCATGAAGATCGCCATGATCTGCCGAGGTGTAGCGCCGATGGTACGCAGGATAGCGATGTCCGCGCCCTTGTCGTTCACCACCATGATCAAGGTGGCGATGATGTTGAACGCGGCCACGGCGACGATCATCAGCAACAGCAGGCCGATCATGGTCTTTTCCATTTTCATCGCGCTGAACAGGCTGCCCTGGGTGTGGGTCCAGTCATCCGGCTTGTAAGCCGCGCCCAGGCTGGCGGCGATGTCCGCCGAGACTTTGGGCGCTGCATACAGGTCCTTCACCGCCAGGCGCACGCTTTGCACCTGATTGGGCTGCCAATGCTGGATTTCAGCGGCGTCGGCCATGTGGATCAGGGCCATGGAGCCATCCAGCTCGGCGCCAACCTTGAAAATGCCCACCACGTTCAGGCGCTGCATGCGCGGGGTAATACCGCCCGGGGCGCTGCTGAGTTCCGGCACGATCAGGGTCAGCTTGTCGCCCACGCTCAGGCGAAAGCGGCGTGCAGTGATATCACCGACCACCACGCCGAACTCACCAGGTTTGAGGTCGTCGAGTTTGCCGCGCACGATGTGCTGGGCCACGATCGACACCTTGCCTTCCTGGGCCGGGTCGACGCCGCTGATTTCGATCGGCTGCATCGCGCCCTTATAGGAAAACATGCCATCCATCTGGGTGAAGGGCACAGCGGCGGTGACTTGCGGATTCTTCATCGCAGCGGCGGCCACCGGCTGCCAATCGTCAATCGGCTTTACGCCGACGATAGTGGCGTGGGGCACCATGCCGAGGATGCGCGAGCTCATTTCGCGCTGAAAGCCGTTCATCACCGAAAGCACCACGATCATCGCCAATACGCCCAGGGCGAGGCCGATCATCGAGGTCATCGAGATAAACGAGACAAAACGGTTGCGGCGCTTGGCGCGGGTATAGCGCGTGCCGATAAAAATCGATAACGGTCTGAACATTCGCGGGCACCGTTGGAAAAATGAAAAAGCCCGGCCTCAAAAAACCGGGCGTGCAACAGGTCAGATAGCGACCAGATGACCTTCCTGCAAATGCAGTACGCGGTCCATCTGCCGGGCCATGCTCATGTCATGGGTCACCACCAGGAACGCGGTGCGCATCTGGGTGCTCAACTCCAGCATCAAGTCCTTGATGCCCTGGGCGGTGTGGGAGTCGAGGTTACCGGTCGGCTCGTCGAGCATCACCAGGCCGGGGTTGTTCACCAGGGCACGGGCAATCGCCACACGCTGGCGCTCACCGCCGGACAACTCCGCTGGCTTGTGCTCCAGGCGGTGGCCCAGGCCGACGCGTTCGAGCAAGGCCGTGGCACGCTGGCGCGCTTCGGGAATTGCGGTTTTGCCGATCAACAGCGGCATGCACACGTTTTCCAGGGCGGTGAATTCCGGCAGCAAGTGGTGGAACTGGTACACAAAGCCCAACGAGCGGTTGCGCAGTTGGCCACGAGCCTTTTCATTCAAGGCCGACAGTTCTTCACCGGCCAGCCATACGCTGCCCTGGGACGGCGTATCGAGGCCGCCCAACAGGTTGAGCAAGGTACTTTTGCCGGAACCGGAACTGCCGACGATCGCCACGCGCTCGCCAGGGTGCAGTTCAAGCTGCAGGTTGGACAGCACCACCACCGACTCCGGGCCCTCCTCGTAGGATTTGCCCAGGTTGCGGCAGCTCAGGATTGCTTTTTCACTCATGCCCGATTCACTCATAACGTAATGCCTGTGCTGGCTGGGTACGTGCCGCGCGCCAGGCTGGATACAGGGTGGCAAGGAAGCTCAGGACCAACGCGGCGCCGCCCACCATCAGCACGTCCTGGGTTTGCACCTGGGACGGCAAGTAATCGATGAAGTAGACGTCGGCGTTGAGAAACTTGTGGCCGATCACTTTTTCAAGCAGGGCAATGGCGGCGCTGACGTTCAGCGCGGCCAGAATGCCCACCGCCGTGCCGATCAAGGTGCCGACCACGCCGATCACGGTGCCCTGCACCATGAAGATCGCCATGATCTGCCCCGGCGTGGCGCCCAACGTACGCAGGATGGCGATGTCGCCCTTCTTGTCGTTCACCACCATCACCAGCGTGGAGATGATGTTGAAGGCCGCCACGGCGACGATCAGCAACAACAACAGGCCGATCATGGCTTTTTCCATGCGGATGGCCTGGTACAGGTTGCCGTGGGTGCGGGTCCAGTCGCGGGCGTAATACTCGGTCTCCCCCAGGTGCTGGGCAATTTCCCAGGCGCCGCGCGGGGCGTCGAACAGGTCGTTGAATTTCAGGCGCAGGCCCTGCACCTGGTCGGGCTGCCAGCGATGCAGGCGGGCCAGGTCGGTGAGGTTGGTCAGGCCGATGTAGCCGTCGATCTCGCCAGCGCCGACGTGGAAGGTGCCCACCACGGTAAAGCGCTTCATGCGCGGGAACATGCCGGCCGGGGTCACGGTGACTTCCGGGGCGACGAAGGTCAGCTTGTCGCCAACCCCCACGCCCAGCTTGGCCGCGGCCTTGTCACCGATGACGATGCCGAAGCTGCCCGGCGCCAGCGCGTCGAGCTTACCTTGCAGCATGAACTTATCGATGATCGAGACGTTACGCTCCTGGGCCGGATCGATGCCATTGAGCAGGATCTTCTGCACCTTGCCGTCGTTGGTCAGCAAACCCTGCATCTGGGTAAACGGCGCGACCGCCACCACCTTGGGGTTCTGCTGGACCTTGGCGGCCATGCTTTGCCAGTCATTGATCGGCGCATCGCCTTCAATGGTCGCGTGGGGCACCATGCCCAGCACGCGGGTGCGCATCTCATGATCGAAGCCATTCATCACCGACAGCACCACGATCATCACGACCACGCCCAGGGCGAGACCGATCATCGAGGTCAAGGAAATGAACGACACAAAATGATTGCGACGCTTTGCACGGGTATAACGCGTGCCGATAAATACGAAGAGAGGTCTGAACATGTCGGGGCTTGTTCGGAGGAAAAGAAGACGTCCCGGTGGCGGGGTCTGGTCAGCAGCTTTACACTCAGACCATTACCGTTACCTGGGGTTCGCCATGTCGACATTAGATGAAGAAGAGCGCCGCGAATACTACCGTATCGATGACATGATCGCACTTCAAATCAAACCCCTGTCTGGCCCCGACGCGGCGAGCAAGGAAGTGTTGCTGGATGATTCGCCGCTGTTCAATCTGCTCAGCGAACTGCACCTGAGCGAATTCGAAGCCCAGCACCTGCTGCGCCAGATCAACGAGAAAGACCGCAGCCTGGCGGCGTTCCTCAAAGTGCAGAACAAACGCCTGGACCTGCTCAGCCAGGTTATGGCCCGCGGTTTGCTGAACGAGGTAGGTGCGCCGCAACCGGTGATCCTCTCCGAAGGCGGCATCGACTTCCAGCACCCCACGCCGCTGGCCGCCGACACTCACCTGGCAGTCAAGCTGGTGCTGATGCCCCAGGCGCTCGGCCTGTTGCTACGCGCGCGGGTGACCCATTGCGACCCCAAGGGCGACGGCTTTGATGTGGGCACGGAATTCGAGTCCATGACCGATGCCCAACGCCAACTGCTGGCGCGCTATATCCTGCAGAAACAGGCCCAGGAACGCCGCCTGGCGCGAGAACAAAGCGAAGACCTCTGAATGCGTATTCACGACGCCAGCCATCCTGGCGCAAAGGAGCAACTGTGACCCTGATTTACGGCCACCGCGGTGCCAAAGGCGAAGCACCGGAAAACACCCTGACCAGCTTTCAGGAGTGCCTCAAGCACGGCGTACGCCGCTGCGAGCTGGACTTGCACCTGTCCATGGACGGCGAGTTGATGGTCATCCACGACCCGACGCTCAAGCGCACCACCGACCGGCGCGGCAAAGTCGTCGAGTATTCGGCGGCTGACCTGGTGAAAATGGACGCCCGCAAAGGCGGCCCAGGCTGGGTAAGCCCCTGCCCGATCCCACGCCTGGAGGCGTTGTTCGAACAGTGCGACTTCGATCACTGGCAACTGGAAGTCAAAAGTGCCTCGCGTACCCGAGCCGCCACCACCGTGCTGGCGATTCGCGAAATGGCTGTGCGCTTTGGCTTGATGGACAAGGTTACGGTGACGTCAAGCTCGCGGGAAGTGCTCAAGGCCGCCGTGGAACTCACCCCAGACCTGTCACGCGGCCTGGTCGCTGAATACGCTTGGCTCGACCCGCTGAAGGTCGCGCAGAACTACGGCTGTGAGTACTTGGCATTGAACTGGACGCTGTGCACCCCCGAGCGGCTGGAAAAAGCCCAGCGCCAGGGTTTGCATGTGTCCGTGTGGACAGTCAACGAACCTGCGCTGATGCGCAGGCTCGCCGACTTCGGCGTAGATAGCCTGATTACAGACTTTCCCGGTTTGGCCACTGCCACCCTCGAGAATTACTGAAATCGGTCTCCCCGGCCGGCTCAGGCCACCGGCCGGAGCCGCTCAAAAAAGCCGGTTGAGGCCGTCGTAGGCCGCTACCCGATAGGCTTCGGCCATGGTCGGGTAGTTGAAGGTGGTGTTGACGAAATACTTGAGGGTATTTTGCTCACCCGGCTGGTTCATGATCGCCTGGCCAATGTGCACGATCTCCGAGGCCTGGTAGCCGAAGCAATGCACGCCGAGCACTTCCAGGGTTTCGCGGTGGAACAGGATTTTCAGCATGCCTTGCGGCTCGCCGGCGATCTGCGCACGCGCCATGCTCTTGAAGAACGCCTTGCCCACTTCGTAAGGCACCTTGGCCTTGGTCAGTTCGTGCTCGTTCTTGCCGATGGAGCTGATCTCGGGAATCGTGTAGATCCCGGTCGGCACGTCGTTCACGTAGCGCCAGCTGCCATTGTCGACAATGCTGCCAGCGGCCGAGCGGCCCTGGTCATGGGCGGCACTGGCCAGGCTTGGCCAGCCGATCACGTCACCGGCGCCGTAGATGTTCGGCACGCAGGTGCGGTAGTTCTCATCCACTTCGATCTGGCCACGGCTGTTGACCTTGACCCCGATGTTTTCCATGCCCAGCTTGTCGGTGTTGCCGGTACGGCCGTTGCACCACAACAAGGCGTCGGCCTTGATCTTCTTGCCGGACTTGAGGTGCAGGATCACCCCGTTGTCCAGGCCTTCAACCCGCTCGTACTCTTCGTTATGGCGCACGGTGATGTTGTTGTTGCTGAAGTGGTAGCTCAACGCCTGGGAAATTTCCGAGTCGAGGAAGCTGAGCAACTGGTCACGGTTGTCCACCAGCTCCACCAGTACACCCAGGCCGCTGAAGATCGAGGCGTATTCACAGCCGATCACGCCGGCGCCGTAGATGATCAGTTTGCGCGGGGTGTGGCCCAGGCTCAGGATGGTGTCGCTATCGTAGATACGCGGGTGGTGAAAATCGATGTCCGCCGGGCGATACGGGCGCGAACCGGTGGCGATGATGATGTGCTTGGCCACCAGCTTCTCGACCACACCATTGGCGCAGACCACTTCCACGGTTTGCTCGTCGGCGAAACTGCCGGTGCCGAAGAACAGGTCGACGCGGTTACGGGCGTAGTAGCCGGTGCGCGAGGCGACTTGCTTGGAGATGACTTTTTCAGCGCTTTTCAATACGTCCGGGAACGAGAACCAGCGCGGCTCACCAATGGCCCGGAACATCGGGTTGGTGTTGAACTGCATGATCTGCCGTACCGAGTGACGCAACGCCTTGGACGGGATGGTACCCAGGTGGGTGCAGTTACCGCCGACCTGGCGACGGCTATCGACCATCGCCACCTTGCGCCCTGCTTTGGCAGCGTTCATCGCCGCACCTTCTCCAGCTGGGCCGGAACCCAGTACCACCACGTCGTAGTTGTAGACAGCCATGCGTACTCCTCAGAACAGGCCAGGCGTACGGTTGGACGCCGGGCTAAATCATGCCGCGGCCAGCGTGCATGAAGGACAATTTGGCTCAAGTGTGTGAACCGGGGCACAGTCTATAGAAGGCCGAGCGCCGCGAACATTAACCCTTGGTCGCGTCGTAGGCCAGTGTTGCCATACTACAGGACGCAAACCAGCGCCGAATTCAGGATGAGCCATTATGCGACAACTATTTTTTTGTTTGATGCTGATGGTGTCGCTCACGGCGCACGCCAACGATGCGCAGCGGCTCAAGCAGGCGAGCTTCCCGGCACAGGTCGAGGGGCTGGCCTTGAAAAACCAGGCGGTGTTCAACTATCTCTGGGCGGATGTGTATGCGGCGGCGCTGTATGCACCGGCTGACCTGCCGGCAAAGCAGGCCTGGGACCAGCAGAAGGCTGTGCGCCTGGCGCTGTATTACTTTCGCGACATCGACCGCAATGATGTGATCAAGGCGGCCACCGTCACCCTGGAACGCCAGCAGGCCAATGCCGGGTTGAACTCGGAGATAGCCAAGCTGCACGCGCGCTTTCGGGATATTCGCAGCGGCGATCGCTATGCCCTGGATTTTCGTCCGGGGCGCGGGTTGAATCTGGAGATTAATGGGCAGGTGGTGTTCAGCAGCCCGGACGCTGAATTAGCGAAGGCCTACCTGGGTATCTGGCTGGGGCCCAAGGGGCTGTCGGACAGTTTGCGCAACACGCTACTCAAGTGATGGCGGTGTTGACCTTTCCATCGTCATCGCGGGCAAGCCCGCTCCCACAGGTAAATGCAGTTCAACTGTGGGAGCTGGCTTGCCTGCGATAAGGCCCGCCCAGACACCACAAAACCCACAGCCATGAAAAAGCCCCGAACCAGTCGGGGCTTCTTCATTCAGCGCAAAGGCTTAGCGCGGAAACGCAGGCGGGTTGACCCCAGCCATGTCTTCCATCACGCGAACCACCTGGCAGCTGTAGCCGAACTCGTTGTCGTACCACACGTACAGCACAACACGGTTGTCCTGGGTGATGGTCGCTTCGGCGTCCACCACACCGGCGTGGCGCGAGCCAACGAAGTCGGTGGAGACCACTTCCTGGGAATTGACGAAGTCGATCTGCTTGTGCAGGTCGGAGTGCAGCGCCATGTAGCGCAGGTACTCGTTCATCTCTTCACGGGTGGCGGCTTTCTCAAGGTTGAGGTTGAGAATGGCCATCGACACGTTCGGCGTCGGTACACGGATGGCGTTACCGGTCAGCTTGCCAGCCAGCTCAGGCAGGGCCTTGGCAGCAGCGGTGGCGGCACCGGTCTCGGTGATCACCATGTTCAACGCGGCGCTACGGCCACGGCGATCGCCCTTGTGGAAGTTGTCGATCAGGTTCTGGTCGTTGGTGTACGAGTGAACGGTTTCAACGTGGCCGTTGACGATGCCGAACTTGTCGTTCACAGCTTTGAGCACCGGCACGATGGCGTTGGTGGTGCAGGAAGCGGCGGACACGATCTTGTCGTCAGCGGTGATTTCAGCGTGGTTGATGCCGTGCACGATGTTCTTGAGCTTGCCCTTGCCAGGCGCGGTCAGCACAACGCGGTCAACACCCGGGCACGCCAGGTGCTGGCCCAGGCCCTCGGCATCACGCCATACGCCGGTATTGTCCACCAGCAGGGCGTTCTGGATGCCGTACTGGGTGTAATCCACCTCAGTCGGGTTCTTCGCGTAGATCACCTGGATCAGGTTACCGTTGGCGGTGATGGTGTTGTTTTCTTCGTCAATGGTGATGGTGCCATTGAACGAGCCATGTACCGAGTCGCGACGCAGCAGGCTGGCGCGCTTGGTCAGGTCGTTCTCGGCGCCTTTGCGCACCACGATGGCACGCAGGCGCAGGCCGTCGCCGCCACCGGTTTTTTCGATCAGGATGCGCGCCAGCAGGCGGCCAATACGACCGAAGCCGTACAACACCACGTCGGTGCCTTTACGGGCGGCAGCGTTTTGCTGGCCAACCACATCGGCCATTTCTTCACGCACGAACTGCTCGGCGGTGCGGCCAGCGCCTTCTTTGCGGAATTTGTACGCCAACTTGCCCAGGTCTACCGAAGCCGCGCCGAGCTTGAGCTCGCTCATGGCTTTGAGCAGTGGGAATGTTTCGTGGACGGAGAGTTCGCTGTCGTCGGCGGAGCGATGGCGCGCAAAGCGGTGGGCTTTGAGAATCGCGATGACAGACTGGTTGATCAGGCTGCGGCCATAGATCGAGCTCACCACATTGTTATTGCGGTACAGCTGACCGATAAGCGGAATCATCGCTTCAGCGAGTGCTTCACGGTCGATCCATTCACCAAGACACTGGTCGGGCTTCTGAGTCACGGGAACCTTCCACATGTAGGGGCAGAAAAAAGGGGCTACATTATGTCGCCCGACTGAGCGTTGAGCAATGCGCGAAGGGCAACAAAAAGCCCTTGCAAAAAAATACCACCGCGCTACAGCCCAGGAAACACGCGGGTTCCAGAAGGCCACTAGTTTGGCGAGCAGGCCGACTTGTCCGTAACCCTCCTAAACATTCGCGCATTTTGGCACTACATATTGAGTCAAAACCCGCCATTGTTTGTCTTAGCCACTACATTTCCTACAAACCGTAATAGGCACAGTCAGCAACTGACAGGCGGCACCTGGGGCCGTTACAATTACCGACTTTGTCGCAACGCTTGGAGCTCAACCTTCCGTGCCCGTTCTGCGTCTACCGCTACTCCCTGCCGCGGCAGGTAAACAGCACTGGGGCAACCTGCCCGGTGCCGCCCTGAGCCTGGCCATTGCCGAGGCTGCCAGCGCAGCCAAGCGCTTTACCCTGCTGCTCACCGCCGACAGCCAAAGTGCCGAACGGTTGGAGCAGGAGCTGAGCTTCTTCGCCCCGGATTTGCCGGTGCTGCATTTTCCCGACTGGGAAACCCTGCCTTACGATCTGTTCTCGCCGCACCAGGACATCATCTCCCAGCGCATCGCCAGCCTGTACCGCCTGCCGGAACTGGCACATGGCGTGCTGGTGGTGCCGATCACCACTGCCCTGCATCGCCTGGCGCCAACCAAGTTCCTGCTCGGCAGCAGCCTGGTGCTGGACGTCGGCCAGAAGCTCGATGTGGAGCAGATGCGCACGCGCCTGGAAGCCAGCGGCTACCGCTGCGTCGACACGGTGTACGAGCACGGTGAGTTCGCGGTGCGCGGCGCCTTGATCGACCTGTTCCCGATGGGCAGCAAGTTGCCGTACCGCATCGACCTGTTCGATGACGAGATCGAGACGCTGCGCACCTTCGATCCGGAGAACCAGCGTTCCATCGACAAGGTCGATTCGATCAAGCTGCTGCCGGCACGGGAATTCCCGCTGCAAAAAGACGCGGTGACACGCTTCAAGGCGCGCTTTCGTGAGCGCTTCGATGTCGACTTCCGTCGTTGCCCGATCTTCCAGGACTTGAGCAGCGGGATTACACCTGCCGGTATCGAGTACTACCTGCCGTTGTTCTTCGACGAGACCTCCACCCTCTTCGACTACCTGCCCCAGGACACCCAGGTGTTCTCGCTGCCGGGTATCGAACAGGCGGCGGAAAACTTCTGGAACGATGTGCGCAACCGCTACGAAGAACGCCGCGTCGATCCATCCAGGCCTTTATTGCCGCCCGCTGAATTATTCCTGCCGGTAGAAGACTGCTTCGCCCGCCTGAAAAACTGGCCGCGTGTGGTCGCCAGCCAGCAGGACGTGGACGCTGGCAGTGGCCGTGAGCGTTTCCCGGCGAGCGCGCTGCCCGATTTGGCAATCCAGGCCAAAGCCACACAACCGCTGGAGGCGCTGTCGAACTTCCTCGGTGACTTCCCCGGCCGCGTGCTGTTCACCGCCGAATCCGCCGGGCGCCGCGAAGTGCTGCTGGAGCTGTTGGAACGCCTGAAGCTGCGGCCGAAAACCGTCGACAGCTGGCCGGATTTTGTCGCCAGCAAAGAGCGCCTGGCGATCACCATCGCGCCGCTGGACGAAGGGCTGCGGCTGGATGACCCGGCGCTGGCCTTGATCGCCGAAAGCCCGCTGTTCGGCCAGCGCGTGATGCAGCGCAGGCGCCGGGAAAAACGCGCCGACGCCAACAACGACGCGGTGATCAAGAACCTCACCGAGCTGCGCGAAGGCGCGCCGGTGGTGCATATCGACCATGGCGTGGGCCGCTACCTGGGCCTGCAGACCCTGGAGATCGACAACCAGGCCGCCGAATTCCTCACCATGGAATACGCCGAGGGCGCCAAGCTTTACGTGCCGGTGGCCAACCTGCACCTGATCGCCCGCTACACCGGCAGCGACGACGCCTTGGCGCCGTTGCACCGCCTGGGCTCCGAGACCTGGCAGAAAGCCAAGCGCAAGGCCGCCGAACAGGTGCGCGACGTGGCCGCCGAACTGCTCGATATCTATGCCCGTCGCGCCGCCCGCGAAGGTTATGCGTTCGCCGACCCGAAAGCCGACTACGCCACTTTCAGCGCCGGCTTTGCCTTCGAAGAAACCCCCGACCAGCAAACCACCATCGAAGCGGTGCGCGCCGACATGCTCGCGCCCAAGCCGATGGACCGCCTGGTGTGTGGCGACGTGGGCTTTGGCAAGACCGAAGTGGCCATGCGCGCTGCCTTTATTGCGGTACACGGCGGTCGCCAGGTGGCGATCCTGGTGCCCACCACCCTGCTCGCCCAGCAGCACTACAACAGTTTCCGCGACCGCTTTGCCGACTGGCCGGTGACCGTGGAGGTGATGAGCCGCTTCAAGTCCGCCAAGGAAGTGAATGCCGCCGTAGCCGATCTGGCCGAAGGCAAGATCGACATCGTGATCGGCACCCACAAGTTGCTGTCGGACGATGTGAAGATCAAGAACCTGGGCCTGGTGATCATCGACGAAGAACACCGCTTTGGCGTGCGCCAGAAAGAACAGCTCAAGGCCCTGCGCAGCGAAGTCGACATCCTCACCCTCACCGCCACGCCGATTCCGCGCACGCTGAACATGGCGGTGTCGGGCATGCGCGACCTGTCGATCATCGCCACGCCACCGGCGCGTCGTTTGTCGGTGCGCACCTTTGTGATGGAGCAGAACAAGAGCACGGTCAAGGAAGCCCTGCTGCGCGAACTGCTGCGTGGCGGCCAGGTGTACTACCTGCACAACGACGTAAAGACCATCGAGAAATGCGCCGCCGACCTCGCCGAACTGGTGCCGGAGGCCCGCATCGCCATCGGCCATGGGCAAATGCGCGAGCGCGAACTCGAACAGGTGATGAGCGACTTCTATCACAAGCGCTTCAACGTGCTGATCGCCTCGACCATCATCGAGACCGGCATCGACGTGCCGAGCGCCAACACCATCATCATCGAGCGCGCCGACAAGTTCGGCCTGGCGCAGTTGCACCAATTGCGCGGCCGCGTCGGGCGCAGTCACCACCAGGCTTATGCGTACCTGCTGACACCACCGCGCCAGCAGATCACTTCCGATGCGGAAAAACGCCTGGAAGCGATCGCCAATACCCAGGACCTCGGCGCTGGCTTTGTATTGGCCACCAATGACCTGGAAATCCGGGGTGCCGGCGAGTTGCTCGGCGATGGCCAGAGTGGGCAGATCCAGGCGGTGGGTTTCACGCTGTATATGGAGATGCTCGAACGCGCGGTGAAAGCCATCCGCAAAGGCGAGCAACCGAACCTCGACCAACCCTTGGGCGGCGGCCCGGAGATCAACCTGCGCTTGCCGGCGTTGATTCCCGAAGACTACCTGCCGGATGTGCATGCACGGTTGATCCTGTACAAGCGCATTGCCTCGGCGGCCGATGAAGAAGGCCTCAAGGACTTGCAGGTAGAGATGATCGACCGCTTCGGCCTGCTGCCGGAGCCGACCAAGAACCTGGTGCGCCTCACCCTGCTCAAGTTGCATGCCGAGCAGTTGGGCATCAAGAAAGTCGACGCCGGGCCGCAAGGCGGGCGTATCGAATTCGAAGCGCAGACGCCGGTCGACCCGCTGGTGCTGATCAAGCTGATCCAGGGCCAGCCCAACCGCTACAAGTTCGAAGGGGCTACGCTGTTCAAGTTCATGGTGCCGATGGAACGTGCCGAAGAACGCTTCAACATCTTGGAGGCGCTGTTTGAACGCCTCATTCCGAAATCCGTTTAAGGACGCCCCCATGCGCGTGTTCCGCATTTTGAGCCTGTTGTTGGTGGTACTCGCACCTTCGGCCTTTGCCGACAGCCTGTATCAGGTGGAAATGATCCTGGTGCGCCAGAATGCGGAACCGGTGATCAACAGCCGCGCCGCCCCGGAAAACTGGGATGCAGGCGCGCCGCGCCTGGGCGAGCGGATGAGCCCGCCGCGCCTGGGTAATATCGTCGACAAGCTGCGCGCCGACGCCAACTACACGGTGCTCGCCCACAAAGCCTGGGAACAGAACCTGGGCGAGCAACCGGTGAAGGTGGCGATCACCGACGGCCAGGAGCAATTCGGCCAGTTCCCTATCGAAGGCGTGTTGAGCCTGCAACTGGGGCGCTTTACCGATATCGACGCGGATTTCTGGATCAACCAGTTCGACGGCAACGGCAGCGTGATCGCCAGCGAACACTTGAGCCAGAAAGACGTGCGCACCAAGAACAACCAGCTCAACTACCTGGACGGCGGCCACCTGGCGCTGCTGATCAAGATCACCTCGCTGACCGCCAAGCCACCCAGCGCTCCACCGCCCGACCTTCAGGACTGATTGCGCGCCATGCCCCTGACGTCGTCGTTGACCAAACCCCTGGCCCCTTCGTGGGCCAACCGCTTCAAAGAGCAAAGCCTTGAGCGCGGGCGGCGCTACGCCCTGGAAAACCGCGTGCGCATCGTCGAGTGCGGCGACAGCACCATCACCGCCAGTTGCGAAGGCTCGGGCGGCAACGTTTACCGCCAGACCATCTCACTGCGCGAATCGGCCAAGGGCCTGCTGATCCTGGTAGACAGCCGCTGCACGTGCCCGGTACACACCAACTGCAAACACATTGCGGCGGTGCTGCTCAAGGTTCAGGAAACCCTGGCCTACCCGGCAGCGGCCCAGGATGCGCAACTGCTGGAAAAGCTCCAGGCAGTGCTGGATAACCGCGTGGTCCTGCCCCAGGTGGTGATGGACGACGTGCCACCGGTGCCGCGCCTGTGGCTGGCCAGCGTGGAGTTCAGCGCGTTCGAGCCGCGCAACGGCAAGATGCAGCGCTATATCCAGCACCGTGCGGCGCTGTCGTTCAACTACCTGGGCAACTATGTCAGCGGGCAAAAAAATGCCGACATCATCGTGCGCCAGGAGACCCAGAGCCTGCGGATCAAGCGCCAACCCGAGCAGGAACAGGCCTATCGCGAACACCTGCGCCTGCTTGGCTTCAAGATCGCCACGCGCCAGAGCAAGGCCCTGCCGGAAAGTGCCGGCGAGCTGTTCGAGATGGTCAATGACAGCGCCTGGCTGAACTTCACCCTCAATGTGTCGCCGACCTTGCGTACCGAGGGCTGGGAACTGCAGATCGATGAAGACTTCGGCTTCGACCTCAGCCCCGTCGATGACTGGTATGCCACAGTCGATGAAGGGCCGGAACGTGACTGGTTCGACCTGGAGCTGGGCATCATCGTCAACGGCGAACGTTTGAGCCTGCTGCCGATCCTGCTGAACCTGATGCGCTCCCATACCGAGATTCTCAACCCGGAGAAGCTCGCGCGGCGCCGCGATGAAGAGCTGATCCTGGTGAACATCCCCGGCCTGCCCAACGGCCACGGCCCGCTGCAAGTGGCGCTGCCCTACGGCCGCTTGAAGCCGGTGCTGGCGACCCTCGGCGAGTTTTACCTGCAGGAAGCCGGCACCACCGCGCTGCGCCTGGCCAAGGCCGACGCGATTCGCCTCAACCCGCTGGAAGACCTGCCACTGCAATGGGAAGGCGGCGAGAAGATCCGTAACTTCGCCCAGCGCCTGCGCGATATCAAGGACTTCACCTGCGCGGCGCCTGAAGGCTTGAATGCGACCTTGCGCCCCTATCAACTGGAAGGCTTGAGCTGGATGCAGTCACTGCGCCAACTGGAGGTGGGTGGGATACTCGCGGATGACATGGGCCTGGGTAAAACCCTGCAAACCCTGGCGCATATTCTTACCGAGAAAATCGCTGGGCGCCTTGATCGGCCGTGCATGGTCGTGATGCCTACCAGTCTGATTCCGAACTGGCTGGATGAAGCCGCGCACTTCACCCCGCAACTGAGAGTGCAGGCACTTTATGGCGCCGGGCGTAAGAAACACTTCGCCAACCTGCAGGACTACGACCTGCTGCTGACCACCTACGCCCTGCTGCCCAAGGACATCGAACAGCTCGCCGCCCTGCCCTTGCACGTCTTGATCCTTGATGAAGCACAGTACATCAAGAACCCGTCCAGCAAGGCGGCCCAGGCCGCGCGCGAGCTGAATGCCCGCCAGCGCCTGTGCCTGAGCGGCACGCCCTTGGAAAACCACTTGGGCGAACTGTGGTCGCTGTTCCACTTCTTGCTGCCGGGTTGGCTGGGCGATGTGAAGAGTTTCAACCGTGATTACCGCGTGCCGATTGAAAAACGCGCCAGCGAGGTGCGATTGCAACACCTTAACGGTCGGATCAAACCCTTCCTGCTGCGTCGTACCAAGGAGCAAGTGGCGACCGAACTGCCGCCCAAGACCGAGATTATCCACTGGGTCGACCTCAACGAGGCTCAGCGCGACGTGTACGAAACCATGCGCCTGGCCATGGATAAAAAGGTCCGCGACGAAATCACCCGCAAGGGCGTGGCCCGCAGCCAGATCATCATCCTTGAAGCCCTGCTGAAACTGCGCCAGGTGTGCTGCGACCTGCGCCTGGTCAACGACGCTACCCTGCCCGCCCGTGGCAGCAGCTCGGGCAAGCTCGACAGCCTGATGGACATGCTCGACGAGCTGTTTGCCGAGGGCCGCCGGATCCTGCTGTTCTCACAGTTCACCTCGATGCTGAGCCTGATCGAGGCCGAACTGAAAAAACGCGGGGTTGCCTACGCCTTGCTGACCGGCCAGACCCGGGATCGACGCACCCCGGTGAAGGATTTCCAGAGCGGCAAGCTGCAGATCTTTTTGATCAGCCTGAAGGCTGGCGGCGTAGGCTTGAACCTGACCGAAGCCGACACGGTTATCCACTATGACCCCTGGTGGAACCCGGCCACGGAAAACCAGGCCACCGACCGTGCGTACCGCATCGGGCAGGAAAAGCCGGTGTTCGTGTACAAGATGATTGCCCGAGGCACGGTGGAGGAGAAAATTCAGCACTTGCAGAAGGAGAAGTCCGATCTGGCGGCGGGCGTGCTGGATGGGCGAACCACGGGGGATTGGCAGTTGGGCAATGATGAGATTGAGGCGTTGTTTGCGCCGTTGCCCAACAAGCAAGAGAAGCGCTGACTGTTAGGCCGCCTTCGCGAGCAAGCCCGCTCCCACACTTGAATGTATTCACAAATCAAAATGTGGGAGCGGGCTTGCTCGCGAAGGCCGCACCGCGGTCTTCAGCCTGGCAAAGGCGCAAACAGCGCCTCAATATCCCGCTGCTCCAGCTTCCAACCCGCACTGGCGCCACCTTCCAGCACCCCATCAGCCAACGCAGCCTTCTCCAATTGCAAGGCCTGGATCTTTTCCTCCACCGTGCCCCGGGCAATCATCTTGTACACAAACACCGGCTTGTCCTGCCCGATGCGGTAGGCACGGTCGGTGGCCTGATTTTCCACCGCCGGGTTCCACCAAGGGTCGTAATGAATCACCGTATCCGCCGCTGTCAGGTTCAAGCCCGTCCCGCCCGCCTTCAGGCTGATCAGGAATAGCGGTGTCTTGCCGTCCTGGAAGTTCTCAACGGGCGTACGTCGGTCAACGGTCTCTCCCGTCAGGATCGAATACTCAACCCCACGCAGCTTGAGCTCTTCTTCAATCAACGCCAGCATCGAGGTGAATTGCGAGAACAGCAAAATCCGCCGCCCCTCGCTGAGCAACTCTTCCAACATGTCCATCAAGCTGCCCAGCTTGCCAGTGTCGGCCTTGGCCGCTTTAGTCATCGGCACAGACTTGACCAGGCGCAAGTCACAGCACACCTGGCGCAGTTTGAGCAGGGCTTCGAGGATGATGATCTGGCTGCGGGCCACGCCATGACGACTGATCTCATCGCGCACCTTTTTATCCATGGCCACACGCACTGTTTCGTAGACATCCCGCTGTGCATCGCTGAGCTCTACCCAGTGCACGATTTCCGACTTGGGCGGTAACTCCGTAGCAACCTGTTCCTTTTTGCGCCGCAACAGGAACGGCTTGATACGTGCCGTGAGGTGCTGCATACGTTGCGCATTACCGTGCTTTTCGATGGGCGTGCGGTAATCGCGATTAAAGCTCTTGCTATCGCCCAACCAGCCCGGCAACAAGAAATGGAACAGTGACCACAGCTCGCCCAAGTGGTTTTCCAATGGCGTACCGCTCAAGCACAAACGCTGGCCGGCCTCCAACTCACGAGCCGCCTGGGCTGCCTTGCTATTGGGATTCTTGATGTTTTGCGCTTCGTCGAGGATCAGCACACTCCAACATTGAGGCTGCAGCACTTCAAGGTCTCGCGACAGCAGCGCGTAAGTGGTGAGTACCAGGTCGTAATCGGCCAGGCGCGCGAAGTCAGCCTGGCGCTGCGAGCCGTGCAGCGCCAGGACCTTGAGTTGAGGGGTAAAGCGTGCGGCTTCATCCATCCAGTTGGGGACCAGGCTGGTGGGCATCACCGCCAGAGCAGGCGCCCGCAAGCGGCCGGCCTGTTTCTCACAGAGCAAATGGGCAAGGGCCTGCAGGGTTTTCCCCAGGCCCATGTCATCCCCAAGAATCCCGCCGACGTCCAGCTCGCGCAGGGCTTGCATCCAGTTAAGACCTTCGAGCTGGTAGCCACGTAGTTCGGCGTTCAGGCCCTGGGGAGCAGGTACATTGACGTGCGTGGCCTCCTTGAGACGCTTGGCGAAATCACGCAGCCGCTCGCCGCCCTGCCAGACCAAGGGTATTGCATCCAGGGTGCTGAGCCGTGCCGCGTCGGGCGCACTCAACCGCAGTGCATCGCCTTCAGGTGCACGCAGGTAGAGTTCGCCGAGGGTCGCCATCAGGGGTTTGATACGGCCGTAAGGCAGCGCGACTTTGGTGTGAGTGCCGGCGCCCAAACTGACCAGTACCCGCTCATCATCGTCACGTTCAGCCATGTAAGTGGCATCAAGCAGCTTGGGTTGACGACGCATCAAGTCGAGCATGATTGGCAACAGGCTGTGCCGCTCGCCATTGACCTCGACGCCCAGCTCAAGGTTGAACCATTCATGACCCGGCGTCTCTTCGATGTCCGCGTACCAGTGATCCACAGCCTCCACGTCGTAATAAAAGCCCGGATGGATGACCACCTCCCACCCGGCCTCGCGCAAAACCGCCAGGTCGCGTTCAACAAAGCGCAGCCAGGCTTCATCAGTGGGTAGATCGAACATATCTCCGGCACTGGCAGGCAGCGCACGGGTTTTGCGAGTGACCGCTTTAAGGCCGATCTTCGTGAGGGTCTTGCGCAGGGCTTTTTCAGCCAACGGCTTGCGTTGGATACGCTGGGTTTCGGTGCCGTTGAGAAACAGGATGTCCTCAGTGCCTTTGCCGCTGACCAGGCAGGCGTCGTATCGGTAAGCCAAGGCGGCGCGGTGTTCAAAAGTGAGCATTTGCCGATGGTGCGCCTGGCTGTAGACGTAGGACTCATCGCTTCCCAGAGTGAGACATCCTTGAGGCTCTAACGTATCCACCACACGCTCGGTCAGCTCCCGCGGCGGAGGAATCACCTTGGATATCGAACTGATGCGATGGCTGAATAACGCGACCTGATCAGCTGGAATCGTCGGCAAGGCGCAAAGATGCATGGCCAGATTATCGTCCAGCCCGTGCTCGACCACCCCGATAGCCAGGTTATCGCGGTCAAGATAATGAAGCGGTTTAAGCGGCAATACCTCGCCCAACTCGCGCCCGTTGCTGATCCACTTGGGAATGTGATTGCCATCGGACAACATGGCCCAATCAAAACGCGCGGGCCGGGCCGGGCCGGGCTTAAGCGCCAGGCCAGAGCCCTGCTCAATAAACAGACGTTGGGTTTTCAGCGCCAACTGAAGAATTTCGGCCCCTGGTTCGCCGGCCAGCTGATAACGGGTGTTATAGGAACTATAAGACCGGCTCAACAACAGCAATCGACAAATGCGTGTATCCAGCTCATGCATATAGGCGGGAGCACGTCGCAATGTCTCATCGATCGAGTACAGCGGCTTGATATCGCTGTACTCACCTTTTTTCGTCACACGCGCTCGATATAGCTCTAATGACCACCTCGTCGAATAGGGATCGGGGGAGAGCTGGTACAGCAAAGAGGTGCCCGTATTCCTGGGGTGTTCCTCATCCACAGGCGTGGGTTCAGGGATGCTTTCAAGCCACTTTTCGAGCTGGGGGCTGAGGCGCTCAACCGGTGTCTTTTGCTGTTTTACAGGCGGGTTCAGGTCTTCGTGCAGGACAGTCAACATAAACAGCGCCGCGGCCGCGTGCTTGCAATTGATCGCTACCGGACAAGAACACACACACTCGACAGTCGCCCAATTTGATGTGACAACATGGGTGATCACCTGGTTGTAGACGTTGCGGCCGGAGCCCTTGCAACGCGCGATCAACCGGTGTTTTCCCACTTCGACAATTTCGAGACGACTTTCGCCAGCGTACTCGAAACCACGCTCCAGTGAACGAGGGTCAAAGCGCTCTTGCCAATCCAACTCGACGATACGTGCGATCAGGTCATTCATGGGGCAGCACTCTACAACGGTCGGCAACGCGATTTAAAGCAGGCCGACTCCCACAAAGCGGTAAGAGATAGCTATAGCAACAGCCAGACGCTTCCTACACCAAGCCTCTTTCTTTAACAGCGCAGGCGACGTTTATTCAATCAGTTGAGCGTCTCGCAACGCTGTGAGCGCCGCCAACCAGCGTGGATCCTGTTTGTAATCCGTCGACGCAACCGCCTGCCCACGCATACGCGCAATCCGCGCCGAGGGCGTGACCTTCATCCGCTGCGCCGCACTGAGCGCCAACTCGGCCGCCGCACGGTCATTGCACACCAAGCCCATGTCACAGCCGGCGGTCAGGGCCGCTTCGATCCGACTGGCCGCATCGCCGACCACATGGGCGCCGGCCATGGACAGGTCATCGCTGAAGATCACCCCGTCGAACTGCAACTCACCGCGCAGGATGTCCTGCAGCCAGCGGCGTGAGAAGCCGGCAGGCTGGGCATCGACCTGCGGGTAGATGACGTGCGCCGGCATCACGGCGGCCAATTGCTTGCTCAGGCGTGCGAAAGGCACCAGGTCATTGGCGCGAAGCTGTTCCAGGCTGCGCTCGTCGTTGGGAATGGCGACGTGGGAATCGGCCTCGGCCCAACCGTGGCCAGGGAAGTGCTTGCCGGTGGCGGCCATGCCGGCGCTGTTCATGCCGCGGATAAAGGCACCGGCGAGCACGGCAGCGCGTTCGGGGTCGCCTTCAAAGGAGCGGGTGCCGACCACGGCGCTGCGTTGGTAATCCAGGTCCAGCACCGGGGCAAAACTCAGGTCCAGGCCCACCGCCAGCACTTCGGTGGCCATGATCCAACCGCATTGTTCGGCCAGGTATTCGGCGTTGGGGTTATCCGCCAGCGCACGCATGGCCGGCAGGCGTACAAAGCCTTGGCGCAGACGCTGCACGCGGCCGCCTTCCTGGTCCACGGCCAGCAGCAAATCCGGGCGCACTGCGCGAATGGCTGCGCTCAACTCACGAACCTGGCGCGGGTGCTCGATATTGCGCGCAAAAATGATCAGGCCGCCCACTTCCGGTTGGCGCAACAGATGACGATCCTCGGCCGTGAGCCAGGTACCGGCGACGTCGACCATCAAAGAACCTTGCAGGGCAGCAGTCATAAACCTTCCTTAAATAACGCACACAACCCGTCGTCCTTGCCAGGCACGGCAAGGACGACGGGTTGTGAATAAATAGCTGAAATCGGCATGGCGGCTAGCTTAGCGGATGCAAGCGGCCGCGCCCACCCGCAGCGATCAAACCTTGGCGGCGACCGGTACGGTTTTGCTGCGTGGGCGTAACTGGGCGGCGGCCATGGCCGGATCGCTGACGCCGGTTTCGGCGCGCATGCCAGCGGCGAGGAACGGCACCATCAGGCGCATGACTTGCTCGATGGAAGTGTTCACGCCGAAATCGGTCTCGGCAATTGCCCGCAACGCCTTGATACCGGACATGCTGAAAGCGGCGGCACCGAGCATGAAATGCACACGCCAGAACAGTTCGATAGGCGGAATACGCGGGGCCGCTTCGTTGACCAGCAGCATATAGCGGCGGAACACCTTGCCGTACATGTCTTCCAGGTAACGGCGCAAGTGGCCCTGGCTCTGGCTGAACGCCAGGCCCAGCAGGCGCATGAAGATCGACAGATCGTTGCCGCTGCGAGGCTGCACGACCAACGCTTGCTCCACGAGGATTTCCAGCAGCTCTTCCAGGCTAGGCTTGTGATCGGCCTTGGCCTGGCGGCGTTCCAGCTCACGGTCGAGGCTTGCGCAGAACGGGCCCAGAAAGCGTGAGAACACTGCCTGGATCAGGGCCTTTTTCGAGCCGAAATGATAGTTCACCGCGGCGAGGTTGACCCCTGCCTTGCTGGTGATCAGCCGCAATGAAGTTTCAGCAAATCCTTTTTCCGCGAACAATTGCTCGGCAGCATCGAGAATGCGTTCAACGGTTTCCGACTGGGCCATGGCTACTCCGCCTGACAAACACTTGTTTGAAACATACGTTTCAGAGTGTGTCTTGTCAAGCCTGGGGGTCCGCTTTGCGGCTGGTCGGTCATCTGATTCATCGCTATTTAATCACATCCTCGCAGCTCTGTAGGCAGCGCCGCTTCTGCTCTGTAGGACGGCTGACGGATGACCGTCCAGCGGAGCCGCTAAAAAGGATGATTGCCAAGCGCAGTTCACTGTATATAATCCCAGCCACTGTATAAAAAGACAG
The DNA here is from genome assembly GCF_029201605.1 of Pseudomonas sp. FJ2-5-13. Taxonomy (NCBI): domain Bacteria; kingdom Pseudomonadati; phylum Pseudomonadota; class Gammaproteobacteria; order Pseudomonadales; family Pseudomonadaceae; genus Pseudomonas; species Pseudomonas sp. FJ2-5-13. Next base: position 1,743,053 of record NZ_CP104045.1, on the reverse strand, counting down.
AGCGATCAACATGCTAAAACTGACGCCACGCCAAGCTGAGATTCTGGCTTTTATCAAGCGCTGCCTTGATGACAACGGGTACCCGCCTACCCGTGCGGAGATTGCCCTGGAACTGGGGTTCAAGTCCCCCAATGCTGCCGAGGAACACCTCAAGGCCCTCGCTCGCAAAGGCGCGATCGAGATGACCCCGGGTGCTTCGCGGGGTATTCGTATCCCTGGCTTCGAAGCCAAGGCCGACGAGTCGACATTGCCGATCATCGGTCGCGTCGCCGCAGGTGCGCCGATCCTGGCGCAGCAGCACGTCGAGGAATCCTGCAACATCAACCCGACCTTCTTCCATCCTCGCGCCGACTACCTGTTGCGTGTGCACGGCATGAGCATGAAGGACGTGGGGATCTTTGACGGCGACCTGCTGGCCGTCCATACCACCCGCGAAGCCCGCAATGGCCAGATCGTCGTGGCCCGTATCGGTGACGAGGTCACGGTCAAACGCTTCAAGCGCGAAGGCAGCAAGGTCTGGCTCCTGGCCGAAAACCCTGAGTTTGCCCCGATCGAAGTTAACCTGAAAGACCAGGACCTGGTGATCGAAGGCTTGAGTGTCGGCGTCATTCGCCGCTAAAGGAGGCATCATGCAGCTCGTGCACACCCCACAACACACACAACTGTCGCTGTTCGAGGCCTTCATGGCCCAACCCCTTGCGCCAATCCTCAAGGACACGGTCGAAGCCCCCTGGGGCGGCGAACCTGAGGCGTTCAGTGAACTGTCGTTGCGCGGTGCGGCTGAGAGCTGCCTGAACCTGTTGGCACCTATCCTGCGCGAATTAAGCGAAGATCAGGACGCCCGCTGGCTGACACTGATCGCCCCGCCCGCCAGCCTTACTCAGGCCTGGCTGCGGGACGCCGGGCTCAACCGTGAGCGCATCCTGTTGCTGCAACCACGCGGCGCGCAAAGTGCCCAGCAGCTAACCTGCGAAGCCTTGCGCCTGGGCCGCAGCCATACAGTGGTGAGCTGGTTGAACCCGCTGAATGCCAGCGCCAGGCAGCAACTGATCAGCGCTGCGCGCACGGGTGATGCGCAGAGTTTGAATATTCGATTGGGGTAATGACGGGCGCGCCACAGAAACAGCCTTCACCAAGGACTCAGTGAAGAACGCGCGGCCCTTCTTCTTTCTCCGGCTCACCTTCGGCAAGGCGACCTGCCATCTGCACGCCCACGCTCAACATGGCTTTAGCCACTTCGACGTGCTGGCCTTGCAGGAAGACCTTGGCGTCTTCGGAGAAATCCAGAATAACCAGAGAACCCTCGTCCTCCGCCCGGCGCAGTTCGATTCGGCCGTCAGGCAGTTCAACAATTTCCAGAAAGGACGTTGGCATAAAAGTCTGTTCTCCACGAAAGGCCTGGGATTATATCAGTCATCCACCCAGCCTCGCAGGGGATATGGGCAGGTTTGTTGACGGCGTGATGAATGGTGCCCAGAGCAACACGCCAATCAATGTGGGAGCTGGCTTGCCTTCGATGGCGGAGTATCAGCGAATAATCAGCAAACTGAGCCACCGCTATCGCAGCATAAGTGTCTATACAACTTTGTAAGCTCTAGCAGCCAACGGTTACCAAGATGCGAAGCGAGTAGCTCTTGCTCTTGATCTGCTTGTGATCTTGATCTGGCTTTTGATCTTAGGCGCCCCGTTAAACCACGCTGGCCGAACGCAGGCTTGAATTCGTGGGTAACCCGGCAGGACGCCGGGTTAGCCGCCCCGCGCCATGGATGGCGCGTGGCGGCGGCCCACGGATTCAAGCCTGCGTTCGGGCACACCGAGCCCAAGCGAGGTGCCGAGTGGTGGGGCAAGAGCCTTTTGCTTACTTTTGGGCTCTTTTCAAAAGTGAGCCGCTGTCAGAGCGGAACCCTAGGTGGCAGTTACCTAAATAACGGATATGTACCCGGTCCAACTGTGTTGACTGTCAGGTCGCATTCGCGAGCAAGCTCGCTCCCACAGTTTGATTGCGGGGCCTCAGGTAGATAGGTGTCGGCTGTCAGGCCGCCATCGCAGGCAAGCCAGCTCCCACAGTTTGATCGCGGGGCGTCAGGTAGATAGGTGTCGGCTGGCAGGCCGTCATCGCAGGCAAGCCAGCCCCCACATTTGCTTAATGCAACCCCTTCAGCACTCGTTCAGCCCTTCACGAAAACGCAACGCCATCTTTTTCAACTCCTGGCGCCAGCCTTCCAACGCCTCACGGCTCAAAGGCTTGGGCTCATCCTGCTCCAACGCCACAGCGACGATCAGCGGCTGGGTGACATCCCTCTTGGGCACATGGGGAATACGCGGCGGCTGGAACATATCCGCATGGGCCTTGAGCAGCCGCGCCACCCAACTGTCAGGGCTTTGGGCCATTTCCACCAACTCGGCCAACTCGGGGATGGCCATGGAATCCAGCACTTCACGATTCATGATCAATTCCGCCCGCGGTGCGCCCGCCTGAGGCAAGCGGTAGAACCCGGCGACTTCATGGCACAGCCCCAGCAAGGCACCGTACAGGTGGAACAACGCCGCTTCGCGCCCCGCCTGTACCAGCGCGATGGCATTCATCTCTTTCCCTTCCTCGGCACGACCAAGGGCCTCCAGGGATAAACCCGCGAAGTAAATTTTCTGATTGGTACGGGTATAGAGTTCGTTGGCCATGACGGCAATCTCCACAACGAATAGGCGTGATGCTGGCTGTGTAGGAGCGAGCTCGCTCGCGAAAAACTTCCAGGCACCGCTGGGTGCCAGGCTTCCCGCGTTTTCGTTAACGATCTTCGCGAGCAAGCTCGCTCCTACAGTAAGCAAAAGCCGTCTATACAGACGGCTTTTGGCGTTAACAGACTAGCGGATCAAGCGCCTTGGCGCTTGTCCTCGACCTTCCACTTGCCGCCGTCGTAGAACGCTTTCCAGCCAGTCGGCTTGCCGTCCACTTCGGTCTGCACGTACTGCTCCTTGGTCTTGCGGCTGTAGCGGATCACGGCTGGGCGACCATCCGGGTCCTTCTTCGGCGCTTCACACAGGAAGTGGTACTTCGGATCGATCTCGTCCTTGTGCGGCACGATCTCCATCACCAATGGCGCACGGGTCTCGCGGTTTTTCGGGAACTGGCTGGCGGCCAGGAACAGCCCCGAAGCGCCGTCACGCAGGATATAGGTGTCGTTGACCTTCTCGCACTTGAGCTCAGGCATCTTCACCGGGTCCATCTTCGGCGGCGCCGCATCCCCGCTTTTCAGCAGTTTGCGGGTGTTCTTGCAGGTGGGGTTGGTGCACCCGAAGAACTTGCCGAAACGGCCGGTCTTGAGCTGCATCTCACTGCCGCACTTGTCGCACTCCAGGCTCGGGCCTTCATAGCCCTTGATGCGGTAGGTGCCCTCTTCAATCTCGTAGCCATTGCAATCGGGGTTGTTACCGCAGATGTGCAGCTTGTGCTTCTCGTCCAGCAGGTAGGCGTCCATCGCCGTGCTGCAGATCGGGCAGCGGTGTTTGCCGCGCAGCACCAGCGACTCGGATTCACCCTCATCGTCAGCCGCAATTTCGTCGCCCGGCACCAGGTTGACGGTCGCCTTGCAGCGCTCTTTGGGCGGCAGGCTGTAGCCCGAGCAACCGAGGAACACGCCGGTGGAGGCAGTACGAATCTGCATCGGCCGACCGCAGGTGGTGCACGGAATATCCGTCATCACCGGCTGATTGGCGCGCATCCCGTTCTCAGGGTTCTCGGCCACTTCGAGCTTTTTCTTGAAGTCGCCATAGAACTCGTCGAGCACGTTTTTCCAGTCGCGCTCGCCCTGAGCCACGTCATCGAGGTTCTCTTCCATGCCGGCAGTGAAGCCGTAGTCCATCAGGTTGGAGAAGCTCTCCGACAGACGCTCGGTCACGATGTCACCCATCTTTTCCGAATAGAAACGACGGTTGTGCAACGCAACGTAGCCACGGTCCTGGATGGTGGAGATGATCGCCGCGTAGGTCGAAGGACGACCGATACCGCGCTTCTCCATCTCTTTGACCAGGCTGGCTTCGGAATAACGCGCCGGCGGCTTGGTGAAGTGCTGGGACGGGTCGAGCTTGATCAGCTTCAGCGTGTCGCCCTGGGCCATGTCCGGTAGCACGTCATCATCGCCAGGCTTGGCAATCTGCGGCATCACACGGGTATAGCCGTCGAACTTGAGGATACGGCCCTTGGCACGCAGCTCGAAATCGCCCGCGCCCACGCTGACGGTAGTAGACAGGTATTGCGCCGGCAGCATCTGGCACGCCAGGAATTGGCGCCAGATCAGCTCGTAGAGGCGCTCAGCGTCGCGCTCCATGCCGCTCAGCTTGGCAGGCGTGGTGTTGGCGTCAGACGGACGAATCGCTTCGTGAGCCTCTTGTGCGCCTTCCTTGCTGCTGTAGACGTTCGGCTTCTCCGGCAGGTAGGTCTTGCCGAATTCGCTTTCAATATAGGTACGCGCCATCGCCACCGCGTCTTGCGACAGGTTGGTGGAGTCCGTACGCATATACGTGATGTAGCCCGCTTCATACAGACGCTGGGCCATCATCATGGTCTTCTTCACCCCGAAGCCCAGGCGGTTGCTCGCGGCCTGTTGCAGGGTGGAGGTGATGAACGGTGCCGACGGCTTGCTGCTGGTCGGTTTGTCTTCACGCTTGACGATGCTGTAGCTGGAGGCCTTGAGCTTCTCCAGCGCGGCCATGGCCTGGGCTTCGTTCAGCGGCTTGAAGGCCTCGCCTTTCTCACGGGCCACTTCAAAGCGCACGTTGGCGCCCTTGGCAGTGCCGAGGTCGGCGTGGACTTCCCAGTATTCTTCGGGGATGAACGCACGGATCTCGCGCTCACGCTCCACCACCAGCTTGACCGCTACCGATTGCACACGGCCGGCGGACAGGCCACGGGCGATCTTCGCCCACAGCAGTGGCGAGACCATGTAGCCCACGACGCGGTCGAGGAAGCGACGGGCCTGCTGGGCGTTGACACGATCAATGTCCAGCTCGCCCGGCTTGGAGAACGCTTCCTGAATGGCTTTCTTGGTGATTTCGTTGAACACCACGCGCTTATAGCGGCTGTCATCACCGCCGATGGCTTCGCGCAGGTGCCAGGCAATGGCTTCCCCTTCGCGGTCCAAGTCCGTCGCGAGATAGATGGTGTCAGCATCTTTGGCGAGCCGGCGCAGCTCTTCGATGACCTTTTCCTTGCCCGGAAGGATTTCATACTTGGCCTTCCAGCCATGGTCCGGGTCCACACCCATGCGCGAAACCAGTTGCTTGCGCGCTTTTTCTTTAGGCGTGAGTACCGGACCTTCGCCCGCGGCGGCCTTGCCGCGCTTGGCGGCAGGCTCCTTGCTGGCGCTAGCCGAACCGCTGGTGGGCAGGTCTCGGATATGGCCGATACTCGACTTCACCACGTACTCGTTGCCCAAGTACTTGTTGATGGTCTTGGCCTTAGCCGGGGATTCCACAATGACCAGCGATTTGCCCATGGATCGGAAAATTCCTGAATTCGAGAAGTGAAAGGCAGTTGGCGCCTGACGCGGCAACGCTATATATAGTGGCAACCGGATGAGGTCAAGCGCAGCATTCTGCGCGACCTGCCGTTATTGCCCTGTAAAAAGACTGGGTTCGGCCGTGACCAAAGCAAAGCGCGGGACCTGCTCGCCGTCAACTTCGACGGTCTCCAGGAACATGCTCAAAGGGCGCACCCAAAAGCCGTATTCACCATACAGCGCTTGGTAAAACACCACTTCTTCTTCAGTTTCAGAGTGGCGCGCCACGCTGAAAACACGGTACTGCGGCCCCTTGTAATGCTGGTAGAGCCCGGGTTCGACTTTCATGCTCTGGCCCTCATGCAAAATTTGTTGAAAAAAAATATTTAAAAGTTCCAAAAAACAAAAACCGGGGCACTGGGCCCCGGCTTCCGTCAACCGAACGTTTAGACGCGTTCGAAGACGGTGGAGATGCCTTGGCCGAGACCAATGCACATGGTAGCAACCCCAAGGTTGCCGCCATTTTGCTTCATCACGTTAAGCAAAGTGCCGGAGATACGCGCACCGGAGCAACCGAATGGGTGGCCCAGGGCAATCGCACCGCCGTGCAGGTTAACCTTCTCGTTCATCTTGTCGAGTACTTTCAAATCTTTCAGCACGGGCAGGGCCTGTGCGGCGAAAGCTTCGTTGAGCTCGAAGAAGTCGATATCGGAGATGGAAAGGCCCGCGCGCTTCAAGGCTTTTTGTGTGGCCGGTACTGGACCATAGCCCATGATCGCCGGATCCACACCCGCCACTGCCATCGAACGAATCACGGCCAGCGGCTGGATACCCAGGTCCTGGGCACGTTGCGCCGACATCACGATCATGCACGAAGCACCGTCGGTGATCTGCGAGGAAGTACCGGCTGTCACGGTGCCGCCCTTTGGATTGAAGGCTGGCTTGAGGGCCGCCAGGCTTTCCAGGGTGGTGTCCGGACGAATGGTTTCGTCGTAGTCGAACAGTTTCAGGAAACCGTTTTCGTCGTAGCCGTTCATCGGGATGATTTCATCCTTGAACTTGCCTTCCACAGTCGCCTTGTGAGCGAGCTGGTGGGAGCGCAGGCCGAACGCGTCCTGGGCTTCACGGGTGATGCCGTGCATTTTGCCGAGCATTTCCGCGGTAAGACCCATCATGCCCGAGGCTTTCGCCGCGTAGAGGGACATGTGCGGGTTAGGATCGACGCCGTGCATCATGCTGACGTGGCCCATGTGCTCCACGCCGCCGACTACGAACACATCGCCGTTGCCGGTCATGATCGCTTGGGCAGCGGTGTGCAGCGCGCTCATCGACGAGCCACACAGGCGGCTGACGGTCTGGCCAGCGGCAGTGTGCGGGATCTGGGTCATCAGCGACGCCATGCGCGCGATGTTCCAGCCCTGCTCCAGGGTCTGGTTGACGCAGCCCCAGATCACGTCCTCGACTTCGTTCGGGTCGACCTTGGTGTTGCGCTCCAGCACTTTGCTGATCAGGTGCGCCGACATGTCTTCGGCGCGGGTGTTGCGGTGCATGCCGCCCTTGGAGCGGCCCATCGGCGTACGACCGAAGTCGACGATCACGACGTCTCTTGGATTCAAGCTCATAAATATTCTCGCTCTAGTCGTCTGGGCACTTAACCGAAGAAGCTCTGGCCGTTCTTGGCCATTTCACGCAGCTTCGCGGTCGGGTGGTACAGCGGGCCCAGATCAGCGTACTGATCAGCCAGGGCAACGAACTGGGCCACACCGATCGAGTCGATGTAACGCAGCGCACCACCACGGAATGGAGGGAAACCAATACCGTACACCAGGCCCATATCGGCTTCGGCGGCGGTTTCAACGATGCCGTCTTCCAGGCAACGCACGGTTTCCAGGCACAGGGCGATCATCATCCAGTTGATGATGTCCTCGTCAGACACCTCACGCTGTTCGTAGATGACCGGAGCGAGTACTTCGTGCACCGATGGGTCGGCCACTTTCTTCTGCTTGCCCTTCTTGTCGGTCTCGTAGGCGTAGAAGCCCTTGCCGTTCTTCTGGCCCAGGCGCTTGGCTTCGTAGAGTGCGTCCACAGCCGAACGACGGTCGTCTTTCATGCGGTCCGGGAAGCCTTCAGCCATGACGTCGCGACCGTGGTGGCCGGTGTCGATACCGACCACGTCCATCAGGTACGCCGGGCCCATTGGCCAGCCGAATTTTTCCATGACCTTGTCGATGCGCACAAAATCCACACCGGCGCTGACCAACTTGGCGAAACCGCCGAAGTACGGGAACAGCACGCGATTGACCAAGAAGCCCGGGCAGTCATTGACCACGATCGGGTTCTTGCCCATTTTCTTGGCGTAGGCGACGGTGGTGGCCACGGCCAGCTCGCTGGACTTCTCGCCACGGATCACTTCTACCAGCGGCATCATGTGCACCGGGTTGAAGAAGTGCATGCCGACGAAGTTTTCCGGACGCTTGAGGGCCTTGGCCAGCAGCGAGATGGAAATGGTCGAAGTGTTGGAGGCCAGGATGGTGTCATCTTTGACCTGGGCTTCCACTTCAGCCAGCACGGCTTGCTTGACCTTCGGGTTTTCGACAACCGCTTCGACCACCAGGTCGACGTGGCCGAAATCGCCGTAGGACAGCGTAGGACGAATGCCGTTAAGCACTTCAGCCATTTTTGCAGCGGTCATGCGGCCTTTATCAACGCGGCCCACCAGCAGCTTGGCGGCTTCGGCCAGGCCCTGCTCGATCCCGTGTTCGTTGATGTCTTTCATCAGGATCGGCGTGCCTTTGGAGGCCGACTGATAGGCGATACCGCCACCCATGATACCGGCGCCGAGTACGGCAGCCTGTTTCACGTCCTTGGCAATTTCGTCGTAGGCCTTGGCCTTTTTCTTCAATTCCTGATCGTTCAGGAACAGGCCGATCAGGCTTTGCGCAGCCGAGGTTTTCGCCAGTTTGACGAAGCCTGCCGCTTCCACTTCCAGGGCCTTGTCGCGACCGAAGCTCGCGGCCTTCTGGATGGTCTTGATCGCTTCAACCGGCGCCGGGTAGTTCGGGCCGGCCTGGCCTGCCACGAAACCTTTGGCGGTTTCGAACGACATCATCTGTTCGATGGCGTTGAGCTTGAGTTTTTCCAGCTTCGGCTGACGCTTGGCCTTGTAGTCAAATTCGCCGCTGATGGCGCCCTTGATCAGGTTCAGCGCGGCTTCGGCCAGTTTGTCCGGAGCCACTACCGCGTCGACGGCACCGACTTTCAGTGCGTCTTCAGCCTTGTTTTCCTTACCCGCGGCGATCCATTCGATCGCGTTGTCAGCACCGATCAGGCGCGGCAGGCGCACGGTACCGCCAAAGCCTGGGTAGATGCCCAGCTTGACTTCCGGCAGGCCGATCTTGGCCGTCGCGGACATGACGCGGAAATCTGCCGCCAGGCACATTTCCAGGCCGCCGCCCAACGCGATGCCATTGATGGCAGCAACGGTCGGCACGTTGAGGTCTTCGAAATCGCTGAAGATCTTGTTGGCTTCGAGGTTGCCAGCCACCAGCTCGGCATCGGGCAGCTTGAAGTTGTCGACGAATTCGGTGATGTCAGCGCCGACAATAAACACGTCCTTGCCGCTGGAGACGATCACGCCCTTGACCGAAGCATCTGCTTTGATGGTGTCTACGGCCTGACGCAGTTCGTTCAGGGTTAGACGGTTGAACTTGTTGACGGACTCACCCTTGAGGTCGAATTTGAGTTCGACGATGCCACTTTCAAGAGCCTTAACCGTGATGGCTTTACCTTCGTAAATCATCAACTGATCTCCACGATATGGAAGCTGAACAGTACACACTGGACGCTGGTCTCTGGTTTGACATTGACAGTTGAGTCAATGCTCACGCCAATCCGCCAGGCACACCCGCCAGTGCGATAGTCGGGTTTTGTATGAGTCGTCTGACAGGCAAACGCTCAATTCATACGCCCGTTTGATTTGGGTACGCCACCTTCATCCAATTCCGAGCAATTGTCAATCGCTCCAAAGGCTAGTAAAAACGCGACTTTCCAGTCATTTCAGAACCCGGCCCACAGGCGGGCCACCCGTCAATATTCAAATATTCACAGGATCAATAATAGAAAAGATGTGGGAAAAGGCTGTACAGAAAGCAATACACAGCTAGGCTAGCGGCAACCTACAGATTTACCGGCCTGCCTGGCCACCTCCAGCCCGATGATGATGTCGGGCTTTTTATTGCCCGGCTTTCCTGGCTTTTTATTTGCTCGGCTTTTCTGTAGGAGCGAGCTTGCTCGCGAAAACCTGGAGAGCGCCGCGTATAGCCTGATTATCCGCGTTAGCGTTGGCGATTTTCGCGAGCAAGCTCGCGCCTACAAGGTTTGGGTCAGGCCAGGGCCTTGAGCAGCGTATCGATGTCTTTGAGTACGCTTGCGTCGCCCTTCTCACCCCAATACAAAGCAATCATCTGTTTGTCAGCCTCGACCTTGTAGACGTTCGCCGGCAGCGTTGCAAAATGCGGCAACAACTTCTCATCCACACAAGGTTCACGCCACTGATTGACCCATAGCCCAGGCTCCAGTTGCCAGTAACTCCAGGTTGCGGGCGTGCTACCGCGCCGTGGTCGGCAGTACTGCGCACAGGGGCTCGGCGGCTCCTGCTTGAGCCAGTGCGGCCACTCCTGAGGCGCCAACTGCATGGCCAACCCGATGCGGCGTGCCTCCATGCGCAGGGCCATGCGCCCGCTCTGCTGGCGCGAAGGACGCAGCCATACCAGGGGGCTTAAAACCACCGCAAGGATTGACACCACTATCCAGACCGTCATATGTGTACTCCCGAATTTCTAGATGAGCGGATTTGATCTGCGGCAACCCCATCCGCTTGAAAGCAGCCATACTGAACTTATTGCAGTCCCCTGGAGGAACGCCTCATGCCCTACGAACATATTCTGGTCGCTGTCGACCTGACCGAAGAGTGCGACCCAGTGATCAAGCGCGCACAGGAATCCGCGATTGCCAATGGCGCCAAACTGTCGTTGGTACACATCGTCGAGCCCATGGCCATGGCCTTTGGTGGTGACGTGCCGATGGACCTTTCCCAGCTGCAGCAACAACAATTTGACCAGGCCAAGGAGCGCCTGGACCGTTTGATTCTCAAATACCCGCACCTGAAAAAGGAAGACTGCCACCTGACATACGGCCAACCGCGCCAGGAAATCCACCAATTGGCCAAGGAACAGGGTTGTGACCTGATCGTAGTGGGTAGCCATGGGCGCCACGGCTTGGCCTTGCTGCTGGGCTCGACCGCCAATGATGTATTGCACGGCGCGCCGTGCGATGTGCTGGCCGTCAAACTGGTAAAGAGTTCGTAAGACCGATGAAGGTCTAATGTGGGAGCTGGCTTGCCTGCGATAGCAGCCTGTCAGTTGATGCATCAAGTGGCTGATACACCGCTATCGCAGGCAAGCCAGCTCCCACAGTTGAATCGCATTTCATATTAAAAAGCCCGGCGCTCATAGAAGAGCGCCGGGCTTTTTTATTGCGGGTCGATCACTCAGGCATCCAGCTCGGCCCAACGCTCCACCAACGCTTCCAGCTCCTGGTTCAACGTCTCCAGGGAAGCGATGACTTTGGCGGTTTCTGCCGCAGGGCGCAGGTAGAAACTGGCGTCAGCCATTTCCGCTTCGACCGCAGCAATCTGCTGTTCCTTGGCGTCGATCTCACCCGGCAAGGCTTCCAGCTCGCGCTGCAACTTATAGCTCAGCTTTTTCTTGGCCGGCGCAGCGTCAGCCGCCGGTGCAGGCGCTTCGGCAGCGACCGGAGCCACCACCGCCGTGTTCAAGTCTGCTTTGCCCGACTTGCTCTCGGTCACGCCCAGCAGGCGCGGTGAGCCGCCCTGGCGCAGCCAGTCCTGATAACCGCCCACGTATTCACGCACCTTGCCTTCACCTTCGAAGACCAGGGTGCTGGTGACCACGTTGTCGAGGAATTCCCGGTCGTGGCTGACCATCAGCACGGTGCCGTTGAAGGTCAGCAGGACCTCTTCCAGCAGTTCCAGGGTTTCCACGTCGAGGTCGTTGGTCGGTTCGTCGAGTACCAGCAGGTTGGCCGGCTTGCTGAACAGCTTGGCCAGCAGCAGGCGCGCACGCTCACCACCCGACAGCGCCTTGACCGGCGTGCGCGCACGTTGCGGGCTGAACAGGAAGTCACCCAGGTAGCTGAGTACGTGGCGGCTCTGGCCGTCGATGTCGATAAAGTCGCGACCTTCGGCGACGTTGTCGATCACGGTCTTTTCCAGGTCCAACTGGTGGCGCAACTGGTCAAAGTAGGCCACGTCGATGCGAGTGCCCTCTTCGACCTTGCCGCTGGTCGGTTGCAGGCCGCTGAGCATCAGCTTGAGCAACGTAGTCTTGCCGGTACCGTTGGCGCCCAGCAGGCCGATACGGTCGCCACGCTGCAGGACCATGGAGAAGTCCTTGATCAGGAACGGGCCGTCCGGGTGATGGAAGCTGACGTTCTCCAGCACCATCACTTGCTTGCCCGACTTGTCGGCAGTATCGAGCTGGATATTGGCCTTGCCGGTGCGCTCGCGGCGCTCACTGCGCTCGACGCGCAAGGCTTTCAAGGCACGTACGCGGCCTTCGTTACGGGTGCGACGGGCCTTGATGCCCTGGCGGATCCAGACTTCTTCCTGGGCCAGCTTCTTGTCGAACAGCGCGTTGGCGGTTTCTTCGGCCGCCAGGGCGGCTTCCTTGTGCACGAGGAAGCTAGCGTAGTCGCCGTTCCAGTCGATCAGGCCGCCACGGTCCAGTTCGAGGATGCGCGTGGCCAGGCTCTGCAGGAATGCACGGTCGTGCGTGATAAACAGCACGGCGCCCTGGAAGTCCTTGATGGCTTCTTCAAGCCAGGCAATGGCGCCGATGTCCAGGTGGTTGGTCGGTTCGTCGAGCAGCAGCAGGTCCGGCTCGGACACCAGGGCCTGGGCCAGCAGCACGCGACGACGCCAGCCGCCGGACAATTCGGCGAGGGTCTTGTCGGCCGGCAGTTGCAGGCGGCTCAGGGTGCTGTCCACCAGTTGCTGCAAGCGCCAGCCGTCACGGGCTTCGAGGTCTTGCTGGACGTGCATCAGCTTGTCGAGGTCTTCCTCGGTGACGCAGTTCTGCGCCAGGTGATGGTATTGCGCGAGCAACTCGCCAACGCCGTCCAGGCCTTCGGCAACCACGTCGAACACTGTCCGTCCGTCGGCCACCGGCAATTCTTGCGGCAATTCGCCGATCTTGAGGCCCGGGGCACGCCACACAGAGCCGTCATCGGGCTTCTGGTCGCCTTTTACCAGCTTCATCATGCTGGACTTGCCGGTGCCGTTGCGGCCGATGATGCACACCCGCTCACCACGGGCGATCTGCCAGGACACCTTGTCCAACAACGGCATGGCGCCGAAAGCAAGGGACACATCGCTGAATTTGAGCAGGGTCATACGCTTCTCCAAAAACTGGGCGCGCATTCTACCTGATGTGAGGGTGGGATGCGGTCGGCATTTTCTCTATTGACACGTTCTGTAGGACATTTCCGGCGAACTTGAACGAACCAGCCGGCAAAGCTTTCGCGGGCCGCTGGCAAAAGGCTAAGCTAGGGGCAATCAGTGTCGGCAGTGCCGGTGCTAGTCGTGATTTCTCTGCACGGACGTCTCATGCGCAGTCGCCTTTTCAACTTTTTATCTTGTCTGCTTCTTTCCGCCACTGCCGTTCAATCCGCCCAGGCGGTGGACCTCACCACTCAACGCCAGTATTACGATCAAGCCAAACGTGCCCTGGCCAAGGGTGACAGCGGCCCCTACATGCAATACAGCCAGGCCCTGGCCGATTACCCGCTCACGCCCTACCTGGCCTATGACGAGTTGACCGCGCGCCTGAAAACCGCGAGCAACGAGGAAATCGAACAATTTCTCGCCAAACACGGCGACCTGCCCCAGGCCAACTGGATGAAACTGCGTTGGCTGCGCTGGCTGGCCGAACGCGGCGATTGGCAGACCTTTGAAAAGTACTACGACACCAAGCTCAATTTCGTCGAACTTGACTGCCTGCATGGCCAATATCAGCTCAGCCACAACCTGAAGGCCGAAGGCTACAAGACCGCCGAAAAGCTGTGGATGACCGGCAAATCCCAACCAGCCGCCTGTGACGCCACGTTTGGCCAATGGGCCGCTGCCGGCCAACTCACCGAGCAGAAGATCTGGGAGCGCACCAAGCTCGCCGCCGAAGCGCGTAACTACGCGCTGGCCAATAGCCTGGTGAAAACCCTGCCCACCCTCGGTGTCCAAGGCCGCTTGATGGTGGATGTGGCGCAAAAGCCCGACATGCTCAGTGACCCGTCACGCTTCCAGCCGGCCACCGAGGCCATGGCTGACGCCGTGGGCCTGGGCCTGCGCCGCCTGGCACGCCAGGATCCGGACAAGGCCATGGCCCTGCTCGACGGTTACGCCAGCAGCATGCACTTCTCCCGTGACGAAAAAGTGTCGATTGCCCGCGAGATCGGCTTGACCCTGGCCAAGCGCTTCGACCCGCGCGCGCTGGAGGTCATGACCAAGTACGACCCCGAGCTGCGCGACAATACGGTCTCCGAGTGGCGCCTGCGCCTGCTGCTGCGCCTGGCGCGCTGGGAAGACGCCTACCAGTTGACCCGCAAGCTCCCACAAGACCTGGCCACCACCAACCGCTGGCGCTACTGGCAGGCGCGCAGCCTGGAACTGGCCGAGCCGAAAAACCCGCAAGCCTTGGTGCTGTATAAAAACGTCGCCAAGGAGCGCGATTTCTACGGTTTCCTCGCCGCTGACCGCTCCAAATCGCCTTACCAGTTGAACAACAAGCCGCTGGTGATGAGCCAGGCCCTGGTCAACAAGGTCCGCAACACCCCAGGCGTGCGCCGGGCCCTGGAGTTCTACGCCCGTGGCCAGATCGTCGACGGTCGCCGTGAGTGGTACCACGTCAGCCGTCATTTCAACCGTGACGAGATGGTCGCCCAGGCCAAACTGGCCTACGACATGAAGTGGTACTTCCCGGCGATCCGCACCATCAGCCAGGCCCAGTACTGGGACGACCTGGACATCCGCTTCCCGATGGCCCACCGCGACACCCTGGTGCGCGAAGCCAAGGTACGTGGCCTGCACTCCAGCTGGATCTTTGCCATCACCCGCCAGGAAAGCGCGTTTATGGATGACGCCCGCTCCGGCGTTGGCGCCAGCGGCCTGATGCAACTGATGCCCGGCACTGCCAAGGAAACCGCGCGCAAGTTCAGTATCCCCCTGGCCTCCCCGGCCCAGGTGCTGGACCCGGATAAAAACATCCAGCTCGGCGCTGCTTACCTGAGCCAGGTGCACAGCCAGTTCAACGGCAACCGCGTGCTCGCCTCCGCTGCTTACAACGCCGGCCCAGGCCGCGTGCGCCAATGGCTGCGCGGCGCAGACCACTTGAGTTTCGACGTATGGGTGGAAAGCATCCCCTTCGACGAAACCCGCCAGTATGTGCAGAACGTGCTGTCTTATTCGGTGATCTACGGGCAGAAGCTCAATTCACCGCAGCCGTTGGTGGATTGGCATGAGCGCTACTTCGACGACCAGTAGGAGCGAGCTTGCTCGCGAAGAACGTCAACGCTAACGCGTGCTTTCTGGATAAACACGGCGCCTGTGAGGTTTTCGCGAGCAAGCTCGCTCCTACAGAGGGTCCAGTGCCCGCATCGAGAGATGCGGGCATTTTTTATTTCACCTGTTCAGCTCCATCACTGAACTGCAACGCCGCCAACCGCGCATACAGCGGGTTGCTCGCAATCAACTGCTGATGCGTGCCCACCGCCACCAGCTTGCCCTGGTCCATCACCGCAATGCGGTCGGCATTCTTCACCGTGGCCAAACGGTGTGCGATCACCAGCGTGGTGCGCCCCTGCATGAGTTGCGGCAGCGCTTGCTGGATCAGGTGTTCGCTCTGAGCGTCGAGGGCGCTGGTGGCTTCGTCCAGCAGCAGGATCGGTGCGTCGACCAACAGGGCGCGGGCGATGGCCAGGCGTTGACGTTGGCCGCCGGAGAGGCCCTGGCCACTTTCGCCGAGGTGGGTTTGGTAGCCGTCGGGCATTTGCAGGATGAAGTCGTGGGCGTGGGCAATACGCGCGGCGGCTTCCACCTGGGCGGTGGTGGCGGACGGGTTGCCGTAGCGGATGTTGTCTTCGACGCTGCCAAAGAACAACGCCGGGCTCTGGGACACCAGGGCGAAATGGCGCCGCAGGTCTAACGGGTCAAGCTCGGTCAGCGGCTGGCCTTCAAGCAGGATGCGGCCTTGCTGGGGGTCGTAGAAGCGCAGCAGCAGGTCGAAGATCGTCGACTTGCCCGCACCGGACGGCCCTACTAACGCCAGGGTTTCGCCCGGGTTGATGGTGAGGTTCAAGCCGTCGATGGCGTAGCTGTCTGGTCGCGAGGGGTAGGAAAAACTCAGGTCTTGCAGTTCCATGCGGCCGCTGACCCGTTCTGGCAAACGTACCCCGCCTGTGGCCGGCGCCTGGATGTCGTTGCCTGACTGCAACAGTTCACCGATCCGCTCGGCCGCCCCGGCGGCACGCTGCAACTCGCCGAGCACTTCGCTCAGGGTGCCGACAGCGCTGCCGACAATCAGGCTGTAGAACACGAACGCCGCCAGCTCACCGCCGGAAATGCGCCCGCTGATCACGTCCATGCCGCCCACCCACAGCATCACGCCCACCGCGCCGAGCACCAGCATGATCACCAGGGTAATCAGCCAGGAGCGCTGCAAGATGCGCTTACGTGCGGTGATGAAGGCGTCCTCGACGGTGACGGCAAAGCGCTGTTCGTCCTGCACCTGATGGTTATAGGCCTGCACGGTCTTGATCTGGCCCAAGGTCTCGGCGACATAGCTGCCAACGTCCGCGATACGGTCCTGGCTCAAACGCGACAGGCTGCGCACTCGGCGCCCGAAGATCAGGATCGGCGCCAGCACCAGCGGCAACGCCACCACCACGATGCTGGTGAGCTTGGGGTTCGTGATAAACAGCAACACGATGCCGCCGATCACCATCAGCGCATTGCGCAAAAACAGCGACAGCGATGAGCCGATCACCGATTGCAGCAAGGTGGTGTCGGTGGTCAGCCGCGACTGGATTTCCGAGCTGCGGTTGTTCTCGTAGAAGCCTGGGTGCAGGTAGATCAGGTGGTTGAACACTTGCCGGCGAATATCGGCCACTACCCGCTCGCCAATCCACGACACCAGGTAAAACCGCGTGAAGGTGCCCACGGCCAGGCCGAGCACCAACAGCATGAACAGGCCGATGGACTGGTTGAGCAGGTGCGGCGACTGGGTCATGAAGCCCTGGTCCACCAGCAGGCGTATGCCCTGCCCCATGGACAAGGTGATGCCAGCGGTGACGATCAGCGCCAGCAGTGCGCCAAGCGCCTGCCAGCGGTAGGGTGCGATAAAGCGGCTGGCCAGGCGAATCGCACGGCGTTGACGGATGGAGAACATGGGAGGTATCACCAATGAGGAATCTGTACCCTCCAACATTGGGGGAACTTGCGCGAATAACAATGAGTCAGGTTAATTATGCCCACCGATGCAGGCCGCTAGAGGCTATCGGTCTAAGCCTCATCTGGAAATATGTACCGGTTTCTGGTGGACTGGGTGTTCAAACCGATGAGCGTGTAAGGAGTTGTAACGGCGCGTTCATGCGGGGGAATTAAAGTAGGTACACAACCTGATGAGGAGACAGGCCATGACCTTGCAAAATAGCAGCGACGCCAAGATTGAAGTGATCCGCCAGCCGCAACAGTTGCCTTGCTCGTATATCGATGCCAAAGGCCAGGAAGTGCAGATTACCGAAGAAATGATCCAGCAAGCCTGCAGCGAACTGGAACAGCGACTGGTCAAGCCTGCCCAGCAAGGCTGAAGCGCCCACGCTCTTTCAAACCCGGCCCCGTTGGCCGGGTTTTTTATGCCCCCTGTAGGAGCGAGCTTGCTCGCGAAAAACCTGAGGGCGCCGCGTTAAATCAGAAACGCTGCGTTATCGTTGACGTTTTTCGCGAGCAAGCTCGCTCCTACAGTTATAGGTGTTCGGCACCCAGAGCAGTGACGATCTGTGACAGCACCGCCGACTCCCCCTTGATGCGCACCTTCAAGCCATCGATCTCGCGACGCTCCGGATAGTGCTTGCGCAGCAGGTCAAAGGCCTGGCGCTGTTCCTGCACGGTACCTACCAGGCTGCGACGGAAATCCGCATCGTCACGGCGTGGGTCGTACACACTGCGGCACAAGGTCGCCAGCGCCCAGGCCGAGTCAGTCGTAGCGTTAAGGTGCATCTCGGCGAGCCAGGGGGCCGGCAGCAAATCACTCAGCTGGATACTCGGCTCCTGGCCCAGGTGCGCACACAGCGCCTGGTAAATCTGCGCGGTGCCGCGCTGTTTGCCATCGAGGCTGTAGCCGGCGATATGGGGCGTGGCCAGCACGCACAGGTCTGCCAGCTCGACATCCACCTCGGGCTCGCCTTCCCACACGTCCAGCACCGCTTGCAGGTCTTCGCGCGCCAGCAACACCTCGCGCAGGGCGGCGTTATCCACCACCGCGCCCCGGCTGGCATTGATCAGCCAGGTGCCCGGCTTGAGCTGTTCCAGGCGCTGGCGATCAAACAGGTGCCAGGTCGAACCATTGCCGGACTTGATCAGCGGCGTATGCAAGCTGATCACGTCACAGTGCTCGATGATCTGCTGCAGGCTGACGTAATCACCGTCTTCGGTGACCTGGCGCGGTGGGTCGCACACCAACACATTCCAGCCCAGGCCCTTGAGCACCTTGACCAAGCGCCCGCCGACTTCACCGGCGCCGACGATGCCGTAGGTACGCTGCTTGAGGTCGGCGCCTTCGATTTCAGCCAGGGTCTGCAAGCTGCCGAGCACGTAGTCCACCACCCCACGCGCATTGCAGCCGGGCGCGCTGGACCACTGGATACCCGCTTGCTTGAAGTAGTCGAGGTCCAGGTGGTCGGTGCCGATGGTGCACGTGCCGACAAAGCGCACGTTACTGCCCTCGAGCAGGGCGCGGTTGACGTTGGTCACCGAGCGCACCAGCAGTACATCGGCCTGCTCGACCGTGGCGCGGTCGATGGAACGGCCAGGCACACGGCGAATCTCGCCAAACCCTTCGAAGAATGCATCGAGCAGCGGGATATTTTCGTCGGCAACAATCAGCATGGCAGGCTCCTTTGGCGGAATGGCAGTGTACAGGCATGGGATCTATGTTCCAGCGTAGATCGAGTGTGGGCGCGGGCTTGCTCGCGAATGCGGGGTATCAGTGAGTACATCTCTGGCTGACCCACCGCATTCGCGAGCAAGCCCGCTCCCACAGGAGTTATGGGGTGCCTGCGAGGTGCATTACAAATCAGCAACACAGGTTTTTTCCTGACCACTGCGTCAACGCGTAGAATCCGCCGTCCTTGCGACTGCCTTTTTATTGGACACCTGTACGTGAACACTGCCACCGCTACCCTCTCCCGCCCCGCCCGCATCAGCCGGGAAGTGCGCGGCCTGCTGACGCTGGCCTTGCCGATCATGATTGGCCAACTGGCAACCACCGCGATGAGCTTCGTCGATGCGGTGATGGCCGGGCGCGTGAGCCCGCAGGACTTGGCGGCGGTGGGCCTGGGTAATTCGATCTGGATCCCGGTGTACCTGTTGATGACCGGTACTCTGCTGGCCACCACGCCGAAAGTTGCCGAGCGTTATGGCGCGGGCAAACTCACCGAGATCGGGCCTCTAGTGCGCCAATCGTTGTGGTTGGCCGTGGTGGTCGGCCTCTGCGGCGCGCTGCTGTTGCTGTGCGCCGAGCCGATCCTGCATGCCATGAAGGTCGAGCCCGACCTGATCGAGCCGTCCATGGGCTACCTGCACGGCATCGCCGCCGGTATGCCGGCGGTTGCGTTGTACTACGTGTTTCGCTGTTTCAGTGACGGCCTGGGCCGCACACGGCCGAGCATGGTCATGGGCTTGTGCGGGTTGGCGCTGAATATTCCGCTGAACTACATCTTCATCTACGGCCACTTTGGCGTACCGGCCATGGGCGGCGTGGGCTGTGGCTGGGCTACCGCCATTGCGATGTGGGTGATGATGATCGGCCTGGCCATCTGGACGCGCTGGGGCGCGGCCTATCAAAGCAGCGAATTGTTCAAGCGCTTCGACTGGCCGCAATGGACGGTGATCAAGCGCATATTGGGCATAGGCCTGCCGATTGGTGTGGCGATCTTCGCCGAGTCGAGCATTTTCGCGGTGATTGCCCTGTTGCTTGGCAGCCTGGGCGCTACCGTGGTGTCCGGCCATCAGATCGCCCTGAACGTCAGCTCCCTGGTGTTCATGATCCCCTATTCCCTGAGCATGGCCGTCACCGTGCGCGTCGGCCAGGCGTTGGGGCGCGGCGAACCCCGGGAAGCTCGCTTCGCCGCCGGCGTCGGCATGGGCACCGCCCTGGCGTACGCGTGCTTTTCCTGCAGCTTGATGCTGCTGTTTCGCGAGCAGATTGCAGCGATCTACACCCCCGACCCGGTGGTGATCCACTTGGCGTCGATGCTGATTGTGTTCTCGGCGTTGTTCCAGTTCTCTGACTCGATCCAGGTCACCGCCGCGGGCGCACTGCGCGGCTATCAGGACACCCGGGTGACCATGGTACTGACCCTGTTCGCCTATTGGGGCGTGGGCCTGCCGGTGGGCTACGCCCTGGGCCTGACCAACTGGCTCGGTGAGCCCAGCGGCCCGAGCGGTTTATGGCAAGGGCTGATCGTGGGCTTGAGCTGTGCGGCGGGGATGTTGGTGGTGCGCCTGGCGCGCAGTGCACGCCGACGCATTCGGGCCGAAAAGGCGCAGGCTTAGTCGGCTTTCTTGCGGATCCAGTACAGGTAGGTGCCAGCATCTTCCTGCTGACCCACCAGTTCGTGGTCGAGAAACACGCAGAACTTGGGGATATCGCGACGGGTCGACGGGTCGGTGGCGATCACCTTGAGCAGGCCGCCCGCCGGCAGGTCGCGGATGTGCTGGTGCAACATCATCACCGGCTCTGGGCAATTGAGGCCGGTGGCGTCGAGGGTGCCGTCAACCGGCAGTTCAAGACTCATACTTCACTCCTAAAACTAACCCGGACTCCTGTGGGAGCGAGCTTGCTCGCGAAGACGCGGGCACATTCAACATAAATTTTGACTGTTATACCGCTTTCGCGAGCAAGCCCGCTCCCACATTTTTGATCTCAGCGGCTTTTGGTTTTCTTTACGTCTACCAGGCGGCGCAGGTGACATGTCACTTCTTCGCGGTCGTGGTAGAGCTGCTTGCAGCCGATCTCCACACGGATTCCACGCGCCTTGAAGCCCTCTTCGATGCGTTCCAGCAAACGCTTCACTTCGGCGTAACGCTGTTTCATCGGTAACTTCAGGTTCACCACCGCCTCGCGGCAATGCCCTTCGCCAATCCAGGTTTCCAACAGTGCCGCGTTGCGCGCAGGTTTCTCGACGATGTCGCAGACCATCCAGTCTACCGGCTGCTTGGGCACGAAGGTGAAGCCGTCGGCCATCAGGTGCTGCACCAGGCCAGTGTCCATCAGGCTTTCGGCCATGGGGCCGTTGTCGATGGCGGTCACCAGCATGCCACGGTTGACCAATTGCCAGGTCCAGCCGCCTGGCGCTGCGCCAAGGTCGACGCCGGTCATGTCGCCGTGCAGGCGTTCGTCCCACTGGTCACGGGGGATAAAGTGGTGCCAGGCCTCCTCCAGCTTGAGGGTCGAGCGGCTAGGCGCGTCACGCGGGAACTTGAGGCGCGGAATGCCCATGGGCCACATCGCCGAGTTGTTCGACTCGGCCAGGCCCATGAACACTTCGCGACCGCTCTTGAAGGTCAGCAGCAGGCGCGGCTTGCTCGGGTCGTCCACCAGCTTGCCGGCGTTAAGCAGGGCTTTGCGCAGGTGCACTTCGAATTTCTTGCAGAAGTTGGACAGTTCCTTGCCGTCGTTGGTGTCGACCATCTCCAGCCACAGGCTGCCGCACACAGGGAATTCGCGCAGGTGGGCGAGGATCACGCTGATGCGGTCGGTTTCCGGCAGGTCGATAAACACCCCGCGCGCCCACTGCCTCGGGAAGATCAGCTCGGCAAAGCGCTGGCCGTGCATCAGGCGCTGGGCGCCGTCTTCTTCGGTGCAGACAAATTCGGCGCAGGCGCTGCCGGTCTTGGCCTTGGCGTAGCCGGACACGTTCAGGCGCGCGGCGTGCTCCGCGATCTCGGAACAGACTTCGCCTTCAAAACCCGGGCGGCAGTGCATAAAAAGGGTGTTCATTGAATCTCCTGGTGAATCAACCGGCGTTGCGCTATCGCAATACCTGTCATGAAAACGCGCGCATGATAGCCGAGTTCGGAACCTTGGACTCAGCGATAGAGTCCAGTTATTAGCCTGCTAATGAAAACAGCGCTAACGTGATAGCTCTGTTCGTCCCGTCAGGTCCGTAGCCGTGCGGACCATAAGGAGTCATGTAATGTCATCCCTTGATAGCCTGAGAACCCTTAAGACACTGCACATAGACAGCAAAACCTACCACTACTTCAGCCTGCCCGAAGCCGCCAAGAGCCTGGGTGATCTGGACAAGCTGCCGATGTCCCTCAAGGTGCTGCTGGAAAACCTGCTGCGCTGGGAAGACGCCAAGACCGTCACCGGCACCGACCTCAAGGCCATCGCCGCCTGGCTCAAGGCACGCCAGTCTGACCGCGAGATCCAGTATCGCCCCGCCCGCGTGCTGATGCAGGACTTTACCGGCGTACCCGCCGTGGTCGACCTGGCCGCCATGCGCGCTGCTGTGGCCAAGGCCGGTGGTGACCCGCAGCGCATCAACCCGCTGTCCCCGGTGGACCTGGTGATTGACCACTCGGTGATGGTCGACAAGTTTGGCAGCACCAGCGCCTTCGAGCAGAACGTCGATATCGAAATGCAGCGCAACGGCGAACGCTACGCCTTCCTGCGCTGGGGCCAGAGCGCCTTCGACAACTTCAGCGTGGTACCGCCGGGCACCGGCATCTGCCACCAGGTCAACCTCGAATACCTGGGCCGCACCGTGTGGACCAAAGAGGAAGACGGCCGCACCTACGCCTTCCCCGACACCCTGGTCGGCACCGACTCCCACACCACCATGATCAACGGCCTCGGCGTACTCGGCTGGGGCGTGGGCGGCATCGAAGCCGAAGCGGCCATGCTCGGCCAGCCGGTGTCGATGCTGATCCCGGAAGTGATCGGCTTCAAACTCACCGGCAAGCTCAAGGAAGGCATCACCGCCACCGACCTGGTGCTGACCGTGACACAAATGCTGCGCAAGAAAGGCGTGGTGGGCAAGTTCGTCGAGTTCTACGGCGACGGCCTGGCCGATTTGCCCCTGGCCGACCGCGCGACCATCGCCAACATGGCCCCGGAATATGGCGCGACCTGTGGCTTTTTCCCGGTGGATGAGGTGACGCTGGATTACCTGCGCCTGTCCGGCCGCCCGGCTGAGACGGTCAAGCTGGTGGAGGCCTATACCAAGGCCCAGGGCCTGTGGCGCAACGCCGGCCAAGAGCCGATCTTCACCGACACCCTGGCCCTGGACATGGGCACTGTCGAGGCCAGCCTTGCCGGGCCCAAACGCCCACAGGATCGCGTTGCCCTGCCGAATGTAGGCCAAGCATTCAGCGATTTTCTCGACCTGCAATTCAAGCCCACCAGCAAAGAAGAAGGCCGCCTGGAAAGCGAAGGCGGGGGCGGCGTTGCCGTGGGCAATGCCGACCTGGTCGGCGAGGCGGATTATGAATACGAAGGCAACACCTATCGCCTGAAAAACGGCGCGGTGGTGATTGCCGCGATTACCTCCTGCACTAACACCTCCAACCCCAGCGTGATGATGGCCGCCGGGCTGGTGGCAAAGAAAGCCGTGGAAAAAGGCCTGACCCGCAAGCCCTGGGTGAAAAGCTCCCTGGCGCCGGGCTCCAAAGTGGTCACCGACTACTACAAGGCGGCGGGCCTCACCCAATACCTGGACAAGCTTGGCTTCGACCTGGTGGGCTACGGCTGCACCACCTGTATCGGCAACTCCGGGCCCCTGCCCGAGCCGATCGAAAAAGCCATCCAGAAGGCCGACCTCACCGTGGCCTCCGTGCTGTCCGGTAACCGTAACTTCGAAGGCCGCGTGCACCCACTGGTGAAAACCAACTGGCTGGCCTCTCCGCCTCTGGTCGTCGCTTACGCGTTGGCCGGTACCGTGCGCATCGACATCAGCAGCGAGCCGCTGGGCAATGACCAGCAGGGCAACCCGGTGTACCTGAAGGACATCTGGCCCAGCAGCCAGGAAATCGCCGAGGCAGTGGCCCAGGTCAGCACCAGCATGTTCCACAAGGAATATGCCGAAGTGTTTGCCGGCGACGAACAGTGGCAGGCCATTGAAGTGCCGCAGGCAGCTACCTACGTGTGGCAGCCGGATTCCACCTATATCCAGCACCCGCCGTTCTTCGACGACATTGCCGGCCCGCTGCCGGTGATCGAGGACGTCAAGGGCGCCAACGTGCTGGCTCTGCTGGGGGATTCGGTGACCACCGACCACATCTCCCCTGCCGGCAATATCAAGGCCGACAGCCCGGCCGGGCGCTACCTGCGCGAACAGGGCGTGGAGCCGCGTGACTTCAACTCCTACGGCTCACGCCGGGGCAACCATGAAGTGATGATGCGCGGCACCTTCGCCAATATCCGTATCCGCAATGAAATGCTCGGCGGCGAAGAAGGCGGTAACACGCTGTACATCCCCACTGGCGAAAAAATGGCGATCTACGATGCCGCCATGCAGTACCAGGCCTCGGGCACACCGCTGGTGGTGATCGCCGGCCAGGAATACGGCACCGGCTCCAGCCGCGACTGGGCGGCCAAGGGCACTAACCTGCTGGGCGTCAAGGCGGTGATCGCCGAGAGCTTCGAGCGTATCCACCGCTCCAACTTGGTGGGCATGGGCGTGTTGCCGTTGCAGTTCAAGCTGGATCAGAACCGCAAGACACTCACGCTCACCGGCAAGGAGAAGATCGATATCCTCGGGCTGACCGATGCCGAGATCGAGCCGCGGATGAACCTGACGCTGGTGATCACGCGGGAGGATGGCAGCAGCGAGAAAGTTGAGGTGCTGTGCCGGATTGATACCTTGAATGAGGTGGAGTACTTCAAGGCCGGTGGGATTCTGCACTACGTGCTGCGCCAGTTGATCGCGTCCTGACCAACGCCGCAAAACTAATGTGGGAGCGGGCTTGCTCGCGAAGGCGGTGAGTCAGTCAAGAATGTATCGACTGACACTCAATATTCGCGAGCAAGCCCGCTCCCACAGTTTTGACCGTATTTCAGATCAGCCGAACAGCCACTTCCACAACAGCACCAGCACCACTACCGCCAGCACCGGCCGCGCAATGCGGTAGGCCTTGGGATGCTTGCGTTTCCACTGCTTGACCTGGCCGCTGAACTTGTCGCTGAAGGTCTTGCTCCAGGCGTACGCCTGGTTGATGCCGCCCACGCGCTCGTCATCGAGGTTCTGCGGCGCCGTGGCACGGCCAAGCTGCTTGCTGACCCAGCGGTTGATGCGGGTCATCACGCGGTTGCTCAAGGGGCGCTCAATGTCGCAGAACAGGATCACACGGGTCTGTTCGGTTTCGTTTTTCACCCAGTGCACGTAGGTTTCGTCGAACATCACGTCTTCACCGTCGCGCCAGGCGTAGACCTGGCCGTCGACGAAGATACGGCAGTCGTCGGAGTTCGGCGTGGACAGCCCCAGGTGATAACGCAGGGAACCGGCGAACGGGTCGCGGTGCGGGTTGAGGTGGCTGCCGCCCGGCAACAGCGCGAACATCGCGCCCTTGACGTTAGGGATGCTGCTCACCAACGCCACGGTCTTGGGGCACAGTGCCTCGGCCGATGGCAGCGGTTTGTCGTACCACTTGAGGTAAAAACGCTTCCAGCCCTTCTTGAAGAACGAACCGAAACCGGCGTCGTTGTTCTTTTCGGCGGCGCGGATGTAGCCCTCGTCGAACAGGTGCATGGCCTCTTCGCGAATCACTTCCCAGTTGTCCTTGAGCACATCCAGTTCCGGGAACTTGCTGCGGTCCAGGTACGGTTTGGACGGCACCGCGGAAAACAGGTACATCAGGGCGTTATACGGGGCGAACAGCGCCGAATGGTTGACGAACTGACGCAACATCGGCAAACGGGCCTTGCCACGCAGGTGCACATACAGCGTGCTGCCGATGAACAGCAGCAACACCGACAGTTTGGCGGCCAAAGAAAAGGTCATGCAGCAACTCCTGGAAATAAGCGCCTGGCCAGCCAATTTCCATCAATGGGAAACCAGACGTAACAGCCGGCCATGATAAACACTTGAGCCATTATGCAGAAGACCCAGGAAAACAGACTGACCTGTATCAACCCCCCGCAACCCTTGTAGGAGCGAGCTTGCTCGCGAAGAACGTCAACGATAACGCGGGCTTACTGGTTCAATGTGGTGCTCTCAGGTTTTTCGCGAGCAAGAACTAGGCGTCCCCCTCGCTCCTACAGTATTCAGGCCTGGTTTTCCTGCTCGGTAAACAAATCACTGAACAACATACTCGACAGGTAGCGCTCACCGGAGTCCGGCAAGATCACCACGATCGTCTTGCCCTGCATTTCCGGCTTCTCGGCCAGGCGCACGGCCACGGCCATGGCGGCACCACACGAGATCCCGCACAGAATGCCCTCTTCCAGCATCAAGCGCCGGGCCATGGCCTTGGACTCTTCGTCAGTCGCCAGTTCCACGCGGTCGACCATCGACAGGTCGAGGTTTTTCGGCACAAAACCGGCGCCGATGCCCTGGATCTTGTGCGGGCTGGGCTTGATCTCTTCACCCGCCAATGCCTGGGTGATCACCGGGGAAACCATGGGCTCCACGGCCACCGACAGAATCGGCTTGCCCGCCGTGTTTTTTATATAGCGTGATACCCCGGTGATGGTGCCGCCGGTCCCCACGCCTGCCACCAGCACATCCACGGCGCCATCGGTGTCGTTCCAGATTTCCGGGCCGGTGGTTTTCTCGTGAATGGCAGGGTTTGCCGGGTTGTCGAACTGGGCCGGCATAAAGTAGGTGGCCGGGTCGCTGGCGACGATCTCGGCGGCCTTGTCGATAGCACCCTTCATGCCCTTGGCCGGCTCGGTCAGCACCAGTTCGGCGCCCAGAGCCTTGAGCACTTTACGGCGCTCAAGGCTCATGGACGACGGCATGGTCAGCAGCAGTTTGTAGCCACGGGCAGCGGCGACAAAGGCCAGGCCGATACCGGTGTTGCCTGAAGTCGGCTCGACAATGGTCATGCCCGGCTTGAGCTTACCGCTACTTTCCGCATCCCAGACCATGCTGGCGCCAATGCGGCACTTCACCGAATAGCCCGGGTTACGTCCTTCGATCTTGGCCAGGATCGTCACGCCCCGCGGCGCGATGCGGTTGATCTGAATCAGGGGCGTGTTACCGATGGAGTGCGCGTTGTCTGCAAAGATGCGGCTCATGGCGGTTCCTATTATCGAGGCGTTGGGAAAGGCCCCAAGGGTATGCCTCGTGCTCCCAAGCGTCCAGACGGAGGAACGTTGCGCCAATCAGAACAGTCAATCTCCTACAAGCAAGGAGAACTGCCCTATGAAACGTCGCTACAGTTGGCCGTTAGGGACCATCGCCGCTCTGGTGCTGGTGTTGATTGCCATCCACCTTGCGCTGCCCTACCTGGTGCGCAACTACCTGAACGACAAACTCGCCAACATGGGCGATTACCGTGGCGAGATTGCCGATGTGGACCTGGCGCTATGGCGCGGCGCCTACCGGATCAATGGCCTGCAAATCGTCAAGGTGGACGGCAAGGTCCCGGTGCCGTTCGTCAAGGCACCGCTGATCGAGTTCGCGGTGAGCTGGCATTCGCTGTGGTACGACCATGCCGTCGTGGCCGAGGGGCATTTTGTGCGCCCGCAGATCAACTTTGTCGATGGCGGTGCCAACAAGCAGGCGTCCCAGACCGGTAAAGGCACCGACTGGCAGGAGCAACTGCGCAAACTGTTGCCGATCACCCTCAACGAAGTGCGCATCGAAGACGGTGAGATCGCCTTCCATAACTTCAGCTCCAAGCCCCAGGTGAATATCAACGCCACCGGGGTCAACGCCAGCTTCTATAACCTGACCAATGTGGTGGATGTCAAAGGCAAGCGCGACGCCCGCTTCGAAGGCAAGGCACTGCTGCAAGGCCAGGCGCCTCTGGAGGCCAACGCCACTTTTGATCCGCTGAGCGATTTCGAAGAGTTCGAGTTCCGCTTCCGCGCCCGCGACCTGCAACTCAAGCGCATGAATGACTTCGCATCGGCCTATGGCAAGTTTGACTTCAAGGCCGGCACGGGTGACGTGGTGATCGAAGCCCAGGCTGAAAATGGCCGGCTCACCGGCTACATCAAGCCGCTATTGCGGGATGTAGAGGTGTTTGACTGGCAACAAGACGTTGAAAACCAGGACAAGAATATCTTCCGCTCGATCTGGGAAGCCGTGGTGGGCGCCAGCGAAACCGTGCTGAAAAACCAGCGTAAAAACCAGTTCGCCACCCGTGTAGAGCTGAGCGGTAGCGTGCATCAGCAAAATGTCAGTGCGTTTTCGGCGGTGATCGCGATTCTGCGCAATGGGTTTATCCAGGCGTTCAATGCTCGTTACGAACAGCCCAAGCCCAGCGCTGATTAACCCTGTGGGAGCTGGCTTGCCTGCGATGGCGGTGGGTCAGTTAACTAATCTGTCGCTGATACACCGCTATCGCAGGCAAGCCAGCTCCCACACGTCCTGCATGGGCCAGGGCTGATGTGACCCGCCATTCAGAGACTGAATGCCCCGTCTGCGTTCACAGTCGCCGGGGCTGCGCGGTATAGTCAGGCCATTGATGAATTCGAGGAATGACCGATGAAGTTCGAAGGCACCCAGGCCTATGTGGCTACCGATGACCTGAAACTGGCCGTCAACGCCGCCATCACCCTGGAGCGGCCGCTGCTGGTCAAGGGCGAACCGGGCACCGGCAAGACCATGCTTGCCGAGCAACTGGCCGAATCCTTCGGTGCCAAGTTGATCACCTGGCACATCAAGTCCACCACCAAGGCCCATCAAGGCCTGTACGAGTACGACGCGGTCAGCCGCCTGCGTGACTCGCAACTGGGCGTGGACAAGGTGCACGACGTGCGCAATTACCTGAAGAAGGGCAAGCTGTGGGAAGCCTTCGAGTCCGAAGAGCGGGTGATCCTGCTGATCGATGAAATCGACAAGGCCGACATCGAGTTCCCCAACGACCTGCTGCAAGAGCTCGACAAGATGGAGTTCTACGTCTACGAAATCGACGAGACCATCAAGGCCAAGAAGCGCCCGATCATCATCATTACCTCCAACAACGAAAAAGAGCTGCCGGACGCGTTCCTGCGCCGCTGCTTCTTCCACTACATCGCCTTCCCCGACCGCACCACCTTGCAAAAGATCGTGGATGTGCACTACCCGGACATCAAGAAAGACCTGGTCAGCGAAGCGCTGGACGTGTTCTTCGATGTGCGCAAGGTGCCGGGCCTGAAGAAAAAACCTTCCACCTCCGAGCTGGTCGACTGGCTCAAGCTGCTGATGGCCGACAATATTGGCGAAGCGGTGCTGCGCGAGCGCGACCCGACCAAGGCCATCCCGCCCCTGGCCGGCGCTTTGGTTAAGAACGAGCAAGACGTGCAGTTGCTGGAGCGTCTGGCGTTCATGAGCCGTCGCGGTAATCGCTGATGCTGCTCAACCTGTTCAACGAAATGCGTGCCGCCAAGGTACCGGTGTCGGTGCGCGAGCTGCTCGACTTGATCAACGCGCTCAAACAGCGCGTGACCTTCGCCGACATGGACGAATTCTACTACTTGGCCCGGGCGATCCTGGTCAAGGATGAGCGGCATTTCGACAAGTTCGACCGGGCCTTCGGCGCCTATTTCAACGGCCTGGAAAAGCTCGACGACCACCTGCAGGCGCTGATCCCCGAGGAGTGGCTGCGCAAGGAGTTCGAACGCTCGTTGAGCGATGAGGAACGTGCGCAGATCCAGTCCCTCGGTGGCCTCGACAAGCTCATCGAAGAATTCAAGAAACGCCTGGAAGAACAGAAAGAACGCCATGCCGGTGGCAACAAGTGGATCGGCACCGGCGGCACCAGCCCGTTTGGTTCCGGCGGCTACAACCCCGAAGGCATTCGCGTGGGTGACGCCGGCAAGCGCCAGGGCAAGGCGGTGAAAGTCTGGGACCAGCGCGAGTACAAGAACCTCGACGACCAGGTGGAACTGGGCACGCGCAACATCAAGATCGCCCTGCGCCGCCTGCGCAAATTTGCGCGCCAGGGCGCAGCCGAAGAGCTGGACATCGATGGCACCATCGACCACACCGCCCGCGATGCCGGCTTGCTGAACATCCAGATGCGCCCCGAGCGGCGTAACACCATCAAGCTGTTGCTGCTGTTCGACATCGGCGGCTCGATGGATGCCCACGTGAAGATCTGCGAAGAGCTGTTCTCCGCGTGCAAGACCGAGTTCAAGCACCTGGAGTACTTCTACTTCCATAACTTCGTGTACGAGTCGGTGTGGAAGAACAACCAGCGCCGCACTTCCGAACGCACCTCCACCCAGGACCTGCTGCACAAATACGGCGCCGATTACAAAGTGATCTTTATCGGTGATGCGGCCATGGCACCTTATGAAATCACCCAGGCCGGCGGCAGTGTCGAGCATTGGAACGAGGAGCCGGGGTATGTGTGGATGCAGCGCTTCATGGCCAAGTACAAGAAGCTGATCTGGATTAACCCCTACCCGAAAGATACCTGGGGCTATACGGCATCGACGGGCATTGTGCGGGAGTTGGTGGAGGATCAGATGTATCCGCTGACGCTGCGCGGGCTGGAAGAAGGTATGCGCTTTCTCTCAAAATAAACGCAGATCCACATGTGGGAGCGGGCTTGCTCGCGAATGCGGTGAGCCAGTCGCCGAAGTTGCTGACTGATACACCGCATTCGCGAGCAAACCCGCTCCCACATTTGGTTTGTGGTGTTATTTGAAGCGCTGCAAAAACTTGATGTGCTGCCGATGCGCCGCCTCCTGCACCACCGGTGCCAGCCGCACCTTCTGCCCCGGCAAACACTGCGCCAGCCGCGCCAAGGATAAAGGCGTCAACGCGCCCAACCGCGGATAACCGCCGATGGTCTGCCGGTCATTGAGCAACACAATCGGCTGCCCATCCGGTGGCACTTGGATTGCGCCCAATGGAATCCCTTCGGAAATCAACGACGGCCCCTGGTACTGCAACGGCGTGCCCAGCAAACGCATGCCCATGCGGTCGGCGCGGCTGTCCAGGGCCCATTCGCTGTTGAAGGCGTCGAACAGACTCTGCCCGCTGAACTGACCGATCTGCGCGCCGATGATCAGGTCCAGTGATGCACTGGATTGCACATCCGGGTTGGCCAGCACCTTCATTGCGCCGCCCGTACCGGAATAAGCCAACCGCCCACCTTCGGCCAACGCCTTGCCGAAACCGTCCACCCCGCCCAACGCTTCGCGCACGACCGTGGCACAACTGCCCAGTACAACCTGCGCATCAAAGCCACCGGGCGCGGCCAGATAAGCGCGTGCCCCGTTGAACGGCTGGGTGAAACGCAGGCGTTGGCCCTTTTGCAGGATAAAACTGCGACCGGGGCTTATCGCACGCTCATCGACATAGGCGCCCAGATCCGCACCGGCCAAGGCCAGCAGGCAATAGTCCTCGGCCTGCAGGGTAAAGCCGCCCAGGGTAATTTCCACCACCGGCGCATCCAGGGCATTGTCCAGCAGCCAGTTGGCCCAGGACATCGACACCCAATCCAGCGCGCCGCCCTGGGTCACGCCCAGATGACGCACGCCAAACCGCCCGACGTCCTGCAACAGGCACAGCGGGGTACTGGCCTCGATGATCAAGCGGCTCATGCCTGCGCCTCCAGCGGCGTGTCATCGCCACCCAGATTGACGAATTCGGCGTGGCTGACCGGGGCGAAGCGCACCGTGTCACCGGGCTGCATCAGGCTGTAGCCGTCGCGCTCACGGTCGAACAGTTTGGCCGGGGTGCGGCCGATCAGGTTCCAGCCGCCTGGGGACACCACCGGGTACGCGGCGGTTTGCCGTTCGGCGATGCCGACGCTGCCAGCGGCCACGCGTTTGCGCGGCGTGTTGAGGCGCGGCGTGGCAAGTATTTCATCCACCAGCCCCATAAAGGCAAACCCAGGGGCAAAACCGAGGGCGAACACCTGGTACTCGTGGGCGCTGTGGCGGCGGATCACCTCCTCGACAGTCAGCCCGCTACGCTGGGACAGCAAAGTCAGTTCCGGGCCGACACTCAGGTCGTACCACACCGGCAGCACATGGCACTGGCCACTGCCCTGAGGCTGGGGTTGCAGATCGGTGAGGGCCTGGTCGATCAGCGCCCGGGCCTGGGCCGGGGTGAGCGCCGTGAGATCGTAATGCACCATCAAGGTGGTGTAGGACGGCACCAGGTCCACCAAGGCCGGGCCAAAGCCATTGCGCAGGCGCTCGGTAGCCGCGAGCATCCACGGCATGTTGGCTTCGGCGATCACGTCAAACAGGCGCACCATCAGGCAGTCGATCGCCACCACTTCAATGCGTGGGTTCATGCTGTTTTCAACGCTTCGCGGATACGCTGCACGGCGGCGACCGAACTGGCATTGTCGCCATGCACACACAGGGTATTGGCCTGGAGTACCAATGGGCTGCCGTCGCTGGCAATCAGCGCTTCGCCACGGGAAAAGGTCAGAGCCTGCTGCACAATGGTCTCGGCATCGTGATGCACCGCGCCCGGTAACTGCCGGGATACCAAGTGGCCCTTACTGTCATAGGCACGGTCGGCAAAGGCTTCGAACCACAGGGTCACGCCGTATTCGTCGCCCAAAGCTTGGGCTGCGCGGTTGTCACGGGTGGCCAGCAGCATCAGCGGCAGGTCGCCGTAGGCCGCCACGGCCTGGATCACCGCACGCAACTGCGCGGGGTTGGCCATCATGTCGTTGTACATCGCACCATGGGGTTTCACATAGCTGACGCGCCCGCCCTGGGCCCGGCAGATGCCGTCCAGCGCGCCGATCTGGTAGTGCAACAGGTCCTGGATTTCCTGCGGCGTGTAGTTCATGGAGCGCCGGCCGAAGCCTTGCAGGTCCTGGTAGGCCGGGTGGGCGCCCACTTGCACGCCATGCTTGAACGCCAGGCTGACGGTCTTGCGCATGATGCTCGGGTCGCCGGCATGGAAACCGCACGCCACGTTGGCGCAATCAATGAGCGGCATGACCTCGGCGTCCAGACCCATGGTCCAGTTGCCAAAGCTTTCGCCGATGTCGCAGTTCAGTAGCAGGCGGCTCACGGGGGTCGCTCCTGTAGGCTTTGTTTTCTTGTAGTGTGGGATTTTTTACGCAGAACTCGCAACTTGTCCTGACACCCCGACGACGCTTATCGTGGAATAGCTCGATTTTTGGCGTTTGCCCGGTGCGACGTCCAACTAATAAAAACCGATCCATGCATAAGAAAAAGTTGATCCCATGAATTTGAAGTTCCTCGAAACCTTCGTCTGGGTGGCCAAGCTCAAGAGCTTCCGGCTCACGGCCGAGAAGCTGTTCACCACCCAGGCCTCGATCTCCAGCCGCATCGCCGTGCTGGAAAGCGAGTTGGGGGTGAAGCTGTTCCTGCGTGACTCGCGTGGCGTGAGCCTGACCCCGGAAGGCTTGAAAGTGCTCGACTATGCCGAGCAGATGATGGTGACCATGCAGGGCCTGAAACAGTCCCTGGAGACCACCAGCAGCAAGGTCGGGCGCATTCGGATCGGCGCGATGGACACGGTGATCCACACCTGGCTGAGCCCGCTGGTTGCCGAGCTGATGAAGCTGTACCCGTTGGTAGAGATCGAGTTGATCGCCGATACCGCGCTGAACCTCAGCGATCAGCTGCAAAAAGGTTTCCTCGACCTGATCCTGCAAACCGACCTGCTGCGCCTGGAAACCGTGCGCAGCCTGGAGCTGGCCAGCCACCCCATGGCCTGGATCGTGGCCAGCCAGTCGATCTACAACCGCGACTACGCGTCCCTCGCCGAACTGGCCCAGGAACGCATCATCACCTACTCGAAAAACTCACACCCGCATCAGGACGTGTTGAGTTTGATGCAGGCCAATGGCGTGGCCGCACCGCGCATGAACTGCGTGAACTCGGTGTCGGCGATCACCCGGTTGCTGCGCGATGGCTTCGGCATTGGCGCGCTGCCACCGGTGCTGGTCAGCGAAGAGCTGGAGCGAGGGGAATTGGTGATGCTGCCCATGGCCCAGCGCCTGCCGAACTTGCAGGTGGTGGTGTCGTGGCGCGTGGGGGTGGAATTGGTGGAGGAGATTGTGGGGTTGTGCCAGAAGGTCGTGGCGCGCTATGCCGAGGAAGTCGGTGCAGAACGCATGCAACTGAATAAACCCGATTAACACTGTGGGAGCTGGCTTGCGATAGCGCTGGGTCATCCTGAACATCTGTGACTGGACCACCGCTATCGCAGCATAGGTATCTACACAACTTTGGTGCGACGCTGGACCTGTGGCGAGGGAGCTTGCTCCCGTGACGACCGGACAGCTGGCGCCTATCTCCCTGAGGCACCGCGATCCAAATGTGGGAGCTGGCTTGCCTGCGAAGACGGCCTAACAGTCAACACAGTTGGACAGGGTACATATCCGTTATTTAGGTAACGGCCACTTAGGGTTCCGCCCTGACGGCGGCTCACTTTTGAACAGCGCAAAAGTAAGCAAAACGCTCTTGCCCCACCACTCGGCACCTCGCCTGGGCTCGGTGTGCCCGTAATCCGCCAGTGATTTGGGGGGCCGCCGCCACGCGCCATCCATGGCGCTGGGCGGCTAAACCGGCATCCCTGCCGGTTTACCCCCCCAAATCCCTGTCGAATTCCGGCCAGCGTGGTTTAACGGGGCGCCTAAGATCAAAATCAAGATCAAGAGCGACTCGCTGCGCATCGTGGTTAGCGTTTGCTGCGATGGCGGTATACCAGCGCCCGATGGGTAGACTGACCCGACGCCTTCGCAGGCAAGCCAGCTCCCACATTGGACCGAGTCGGCCCTGACTTAGAGGCCCTTGAGGTCGCGCTCTTCGATGGGCCGGCTCTGGCGCAGGCGCCGGCCACCCAGCACCACCCAATCGATCAAGCGATACAGGCATTCAATGCCGAATGACAAAAGCATCGCCCCGCCCAGGCCCCAGCCCATGGCTTCGGGCGTCAGCAGAATCTGGTAGCTGTAGCCATTCCAGGTCTCCAGACGGATATCCGGGTCGGCGGCCACCGCCACCTGCAGGGCGCGGATGTACCACGGGCCTTGCATGGCCTGGAATTGCTTGTCCAACTCGAGTTGGCGATCGAGCATGGCGCCCAGGCTGCTGGCGTCGCTCTGGAATACCGGGTCATCGCTGGCGCGGTAATGCGCCACCAAGGCTTGCATATCACCGTTGAAGAACTGCTGCGCCGTGGACTCGAAACCGCGCAAGCCGGTCTGGGCCTCGATCAGGTGGGCCTCGACGCGCTTGGCGTAGTCATTGATAAACCCCGGCACCTGCACGCCGATCAACAAGCCAACGGCAAACAATACCAACCGCAGATAGCTCAGCAACATGCTTGATTCCTTACTCGGTAACGCCCTGGCTGACACATTCACCGCGTCGCCACAGGCTCCATTGGCCCGGTTCGTAGCGGGTCCAGTTTTCGTTGTCGGTCAAGGGCTCGGTGGCGATCACCGTTACCACGTCATTGGGGGTGGTTTCGGCCTGAAAATCGACGATCACGTCGACATCTTTCAAGCGCGCCGGACCAAAAGGCGCACGCCGGGTGATCTGTGCCAGCTTGGTCGAGCAATAGCAGAACAGCCAGTCGCCGTCGCTGAGCAGGCAGTTGAACACGCCCTTGCTGCGGTACTCGGCGCAGGCGGCGATCAGGTCGGGCAGCACCTGTTCGATGTCCACCGGCTCGGGGAAGGCCTCGCGCACGCGGTTAAGCAAGTCGCAGAACGCCGCTTCGCTGTCGGTATCGCCCACCGGGCGGTAGAAGGTGGCGCGGGGGTTGAAGTCCGCCAGTTGGCCGTTATGGGCAAAGCACCAGTTACGCCCCCACAGCTCACGCACGAACGGATGGGTATTGGCCAGGCTGACCTTGCCCACGTTGGCCTGGCGGATATGGCCGATCACCACTTCGCTCTTGATGGGGTAACGCTGCACCAGCAACGCGACTTCTGACTCGCTGCTGGCGGCCGGGTCCTGGAACAGGCGCAGGCCACGGCCCTCATAGAAGGCAATGCCCCAACCGTCGCGGTGCGGGCCGGTACGCCCACCGCGCTGCATCAGCCCGGTAAAGCTGAACACGATATCGGTGGGGACGTTGGCACTCATGCCCAATAATTCACACATGCCAGGGCTCTCGCTGCAGGGCAAACAACGTTAAAGGCGCGGCTCGACCCGCATACCACCGGCAGGCGCCGGGCGACGGAACGGTTCGTCGTCTTCCGGCTCGGCGGCCAAAGCGGCATCCGCAGCAGCCTTGCGCTCACGACGAGCGTTGGC
This sequence comes from Pseudomonas sp. FJ2-5-13, assembly GCF_029201605.1. Lineage (NCBI taxonomy): Bacteria > Pseudomonadati > Pseudomonadota > Gammaproteobacteria > Pseudomonadales > Pseudomonadaceae > Pseudomonas > Pseudomonas sp. FJ2-5-13. The sequence goes on along the minus strand of NZ_CP104045.1, from coordinate 1,706,839 downwards.
GGCGCGTTCGATGGGCCAGCGGATCAGCACAAACACGATGTACAGGGCAAACACGATCATCGTGTACATGAACAGGTCGGAAATGGCGCGCCAGGCGTTGTTGCCGACTTTTAGCACCAGGTCCAGGGCGGTAATGGCCACGGCCGGCGCAAACTGGGTCTTGACCGGGTCGACGATGGTCGGGCTGAGCAGCAGCACCGCCATCAGCAATTGCAGGGGCTCGCGCAGCCAGCGCCAGATCCAGCGGGTCATGCGCCACCACACCAACAGGCAGCCCAAAGCGGCGAAGGCGTAGAGGCCCCAAGCGGTCAGATAGTCGTTCTCGGTCATGGTGTCCATGGCAAGGTTGGCAAACAGGCGGCTATGATAACGGCTTTTGCGTGTCGCGGCTGCAATGCCTGCCACCGTCTGCCAGATAGGGAATTATCCATGCCTATTTCCACCGCACCGATTGCCCGCAAGGCCCCAGGGCCAGACCCGTACGCCTGGCTGCAAGAACGCGACAACCCTGAGGTGCTCGACTACCTCAAGGCCGAAAACGCCTGGCAGGAAGCGCAACTGGCCGATCAGCAGGCGTTGCGCGAGACCCTGTTCGACGAGATCAAGGGCCGCATTCTGGAAACCGACCTGTCCCTGCCCTCCCCTTGGGGCCCGTATTTGTATTACACACGCACCACCGCCGGTGACGAGTACGCCCGCCACTACCGCTGCCGCCGCCCGGCCGATGACAGCAACCAGGTGGACGCCAGCAGCGAAGAACTATTGCTGGACCCGAACGTGCTGGCCAATGGCGGTTTTTTCTCCCTGGGCGCATTCAGCATCAGCCCCGACCAACAACGCCTGGCCTACAGCCTCGACACCAGTGGCGAAGAGATTTACACCCTGTTCGTGAAGGAATTGGCGACCGACAAGGTCAGCGAACTGGCGTTCGACAACTGCGACGGCAGCATGACCTGGGCCAATGACAGCCTGACCCTGTTTTTCGGCGAACTGGACGACACCCACCGTCCGCACAAACTGTATCGCTATCGCCTGGACGGTACCGCAGCGCAGGAAGTGTTCCACGAGCCCGACGGCCGTTTCTTCCTGCATTGCTACCGCTCAAGCTCCGAGCGCCAACTGTTGCTGGCACTGGGCAGCAAGACCACCAGCGAAGTCTGGGCGCTGGACGCCGAGCAACCGCACCTGGCCTTCATCTGCCTGGCGCCGCGGGTCGAAGACCACGAATACGATGTTGACCACGGCAAGCGCAATGGCCAGTGGACCTGGTTTATCCGCAGCAACCGCGACGGCATCAACCATGCGCTGTACGTGGCCGCCGACACCGGCACGCCGCCCACCGAAGCCGACTGGCAGAACCTGATCCCCCACAGCGATGAGGTCATGCTCGACGGCGTGAGCCTGAACGCCAACGCCATGACCTTGAGCCTGCGCATTGGTGGCCTGCCGGTTATCGAAGTGCACCCTGAGAACGTGCCGGCCTATCGGGTGCAATTGCCTGACGCCGCCTACAGCCTTTACGTGCAGAACAGCCTGGAGTTTCCCAGCGACAAGATCCGCCTGCGCTATGAGGCCTTGAACCGTCCGGCCCAAGTGCGCCAACTCGACCTGGCGACAGGCGCGCAGGTCGTGCTCAAGGAAACCCCGGTGCTGGGCGTCTTCAACGCCGACGATTACGTCAGCCAACGCCTGTGGGCCACGTCCGCCGACGGCACCCAGGTGCCCATCAGCCTGGTGGTCAAGCGTGACCAGCTCGGCAAGCCGACGCCGCTTTACCTGTATGGCTACGGTGCCTACGGCTCAAGCCTGGACCCGTGGTTCTCCCATGCGCGCCTGAGCTTGCTCGACCGTGGCGTGGCGTTTGCCATCGCCCATGTGCGCGGCGGCGGTGAGCTGGGTGAGGCCTGGTATCGCAACGGCAAGCAGGAACACAAGCAGAACACCTTCAGCGACTTTATCGCCTGCGCCGAGCATTTGATCGCCCAGGGCCTGACCACCTCCCGGCAACTGGCGATCAGCGGCGGCAGTGCCGGCGGCCTGTTGATCGGCGCGGTGCTCAACCAGCGCCCGGAGTTATTCCAGGCGGCGATTGCCGAAGTGCCGTTCGTCGATGTGCTCAATACCATGCTCGACCCGGAACTGCCGCTGACCATCACCGAGTACGACGAATGGGGCAACCCCGAGGACCCCGAGGTGTATGCGCGCATCAAGGCCTACGCGCCGTACGAGAACGTGCGCGCCCAGGCTTACCCGGCCACGCTGGTGATCGCCGGCTATAACGACAGCCGCGTGCAGTACTGGGAAGCCGCCAAGTGGGTGGCCAAGCTGCGCGATACCAAGACGGACGACAACCTGCTGCTGCTCAAGACCGAGCTGGGTGCCGGCCATGGCGGCATGAGCGGGCGCTATCAGGGGCTACGTGACGTCGCCCTCGAATATGCCTTTTTGTTCAAGGCCCTCGGCCTGGTCTAACCGCCTGGCGTCTTTGGCTTGCTGTCGTTCTGCTGCAGGCCAGGGACCGTCTGGTCCTTGGGCGGCGCCGGCAGCACGATGGGCGCCAGCGGTGGCGCGCCATTATGAGTCTTGGGCGCTACGGGCGGCGTGACTTGCGGGTACAACGTGGGCGTTGGCGTGCCCGGCGCGCCTGGGGTTGGCGTGGGCGCGACCGGTACGGTTTGTAACTCCTGAGCCTGCGCGTTACCCAATGCGAGCGCGCTCAACACAATGACCGTTAGAATGCTGCACTTCATCGATGGCTCCATGGCCTGACCGGAATGCCTTAAGGCTACTCCCAACCGCGCAAGAATGCCCTTCCCAATGAGATTTCCATGAAACGTTTCGTTCTGCTGGACACCACCCCAATCCCCGACAACGGCGGCGCCTTGTGCCTGTTCGAATACGGCGAAGACTTTGTCATCAAGATCCAGGGCGGTGACGGTGGCCAGTTGATGAACACGCGCATGCACGGCTCCGAAGATGCCCTGGCGGAGATTCCCTGCCGCAAAGTGGCCGGGCGCCCGGGTTCACGGGTGCTGATCGGCGGCCTGGGCATGGGCTTTACCTTGGCCGCGGCGCTCAAGCATTTGGGCAAGAGTGCCGAAGTGGTGGTGGCCGAACTGGTGCCCGGCGTCGTGGAATGGAACCGTGGGCCGCTGGGGGAAAAGTCCGGACGCCCGCTGCTGGACCCGCGCACCGTGGTCCGCCAGGAAGACGTAGCCAAGGTACTGCAGGCCGAACCCCAAGGTTTTGACGCGATCATGCTCGACGTCGACAACGGCCCCGAGGGGCTCACGCAAAAGGCCAACAGTTGGCTGTACTCGGCCAGTGGCCTGGCCGCTTGTGCCAAGGCCCTGCGGCCCAAGGGTGTACTGGCGGTGTGGTCGGCCAGCGCCGACAAGCTGTTCAGTGACAAACTGCGCAAGGCCGGCTTCAAGGCCGAGGAAGTGCAAGTATTTGCCCATGGCAACAAGGGCACCCGGCATACCATCTGGATTGCAGAGAAGCTCAAGGGCTGATCGCGGTTGATTCAATCGCGCCAATCCCCTGTGGGAGCGGCTAGAATCAACCTTGTCCGTGAACCACCCAATAATAGCCAGGAGCCATGATGAGCTCGAACAACCCGCCCTCCCACACCGCCAAGCTGGACCGCATCCTCGCCGATGCCCAGCGCGACCGCGAAATGGGCTACCGCGATAAAGCCTTGAAGATGTACCCCCACGTGTGTGGCCGCTGCGCCCGTGAGTTTTCCGGCAAGCGCTTGAGTGAACTGACCGTCCACCACCGTAACCACAACCATGATGACAACCCCCAGGACGGTTCCAACTGGGAGTTGCTGTGCCTGTACTGCCACGATAACGAACACTCGCGCTACACCGACCAGCAGTACTTCGGCGAAGGCTCCACCAGCAGCCCGAGCATTGCCAAGGCAACGCACAACCCGTTTGCGGCGTTGGCGGGGTTGATGAAGAAGGACGACTGAAGCCCTGGCTGACTGTCCTGGCCCTTTCGCGAGCAAGCCCGCTCCCACATTTTGATTTGTGAACACATTCAAATGTGGGAGGGGGCTTGCTCGCGAAGGCGGCAGCTGCCACAACACACAACTTGTTCCCGACCGCAGTCCCACATTCCCCGTATAATCGCCGTTTTTCTCAAGGCACCCTTCCCCGTGGGCAATAAACGCTACAGCTGCATCGGTCTGTATAACCCCAAATCCCCCGAAAATGTCGGCTCGGTGATGCGTGCCGCCGGCTGCTACGGCGTGGCCTCGGTGTTCTACACCGGCGTGCGTTACGAGCGCGCCCGGGATTTCATTACCGACACCAAGAAGGTGCACCACGACATCCCGCTGATCGGCATCGACGACCTGAAAAAGATCCTTCCCCTTGGCTGCATCCCGGTCGCCGTGGAACTGGTCGAAGGCGCCCGCCCGTTGCCTGAATACACCCACCCCGACCGCGCGCTGTATATCTTCGGCCCCGAAGACGGCTCCCTGGACAAAGAGATCCGCGACTGGTGCGAGGACGTGGTGTACATCCCCACCACCGGCTGCATGAACCTGGCGGCCACCGTCAACGTAGTGCTCTATGACCGCCTGGCCAAGGGCAACAACACCCGTTCGGGCCCCAAGTACTGAGATTGCGGGAACATCCGGCACGTGCGCGCAGTCAGCTAGTAACACTTGCCCTTATTGGAGACTGATCATGAGCGACAGCAAAACCTTGCGACCTGTCATCGAAGCCACACCGTTGAAGCCTCAACCTACCCAGAACGTGCATGGCTGGGAGCGCATCGGCTCGGTGGCCGGCGGTGCGATGATGGTGGGTAAAGGCCTGCGCCGCGGCGGGATTTTCGGCTTGATCCAGGTGGCGATTGGTGGCGTGGCACTGGCCCGTGGGTTTACCGGGCACAGTTCGCTCAAGGACAAACTGGAACAGGGCCGTCAGGAAATGAACAGCGTGCGCACGAAAATCGAGCGCGCTGGGGAAGAGTTGAAGAACCTGAAGACCAAGGCCGAAGTGGCGGCGGAAAAGGCTGTGAAACCTAAAGCCTGATCCCTGCCTTCAAGACTGTGAAGATCTAAATTGTGGGAGCGGGCTTGCTCGCGAAGGCGGTGTGTCAGTCACGGATAGGCCTACTGAACCACCGCCTTCGCGAGCAAGCCCGCTCCCACAGTTTTGTTGCTCAGCGCAGTAATTTGGAATCCAGCACCACCGACGACTCACCGATCACGCTCTCGGCCAACTGCACGAACTCAGGGGTGTTGATGCTGTTCACCCGCATCACCGCCTGGGCCAGATCGTCCAGGGAGCGCTTATTGTGGGTCTTCACGCGAATCTCACGGTCCAGCTCCTGCAACACCACCACCGAACGCGCCAGCGTCGCGCCGTTGACGTGCTCGCCTTTGAGGGTGGTGACGTCTTTGCCTTCCTTGGTCAGCCGCGCCTGGATTGCCGCATAGCGTTCATCGGTGATGCCGCCGGCACGTCGCATCAGTTCAATCGCGTAGTACTCGCCCAAACCCTCGCTGATCCAGTCACTGCTGTCGTGGTCATTAAAGCGCCCGATGGCCTGCACCACTTCGCGCAGCAACGGGCTGCTGCCATTTTCGCCAACGAGCGGCGTGCGGCTGTTGAGGTAGATCGAATCGCGTAACGAATAAGCCCCTCGCCGCATCGGGTCACTGGCACCGACGATCAACAGTTTGCCGGGATGGCGCGGGAAGGCGGCTTCCACCTGGGGCCAGACAAACGTCAGCAACGTCAGCACGTCCATGCGGCGCATGCCCTGACCCTTGGGCGAGGCCACGGTGACATCGGTTTCACCCAGGCGCAGGCGGCGGCTGCCGAGGTTGCCCGCCAGCATCCAGCCGGTGGGGCGGTCGAACAAGCGGGAGACGTTGTCGATGCGAAATTTGTTTTGGCCAATGCGCGGCCAGGCGGTTTCGACGCTTTTCCACCCCGTCGGCAGTTCGAACAGCAGGCGTGAGACCAACTCGATGCCGTCTTGCTGGTCGAGACGTGCGGCCGGCACCAGGTCTTCGCCGCGCAGTAACGCCCAGGCGGGCGTGATCCGCGTGTCATAGACGCCAGGCTTGCGCGCATGGGCCAGGCGCACCCGGTAGGTCAGGCTGGCCTTATCGGCGCTGGGTTGCCACAGGCCACGGTTACCGGTGACTTGCCACTGGCCATCGGCCTTGAAGTCGCTGTAGTCACCGTCGCGGCCCAGGTCGAAGTTCAGGCTGCGCACCGCCGCGCCCCGGGACAGGCTGACGCGCACCTCGGCCTGCTGGCTTTGGGGCAACAGCTTGATGTGGTAATCCAGGTCGACTTTCTTCGCGCACCAGCCCGGCCCGCTCAGCGCCAGCACGACCAGGCCCGCTGCCCACTTGGCGGCCACCTTCATACACACTCCTCGTTCAGCCTGCGCGGAAAATCAGGTAATCCTCCCAGTCATCCTCGGGCACGCTGCCTTCGCTGAGCATGCGCCCGGACTGGGAAATGCGTTCGTGGTGCACCGCGTCACGGTCGCCGCAGACCAGGTGATGCCACAGCGGCAAGTCCTTGCGCTCGCTGACCAGGCGGTAACCGCAGGTCGGCGGCAACCATTTGAATTGGTCGGCCTGGCCCGGCGTGAGCTGGATGCAGTCGGGCACCGAGGCGCGGCGGTTGGGGTAATCGGTGCACTGGCAGGTTTTCAGGTCGAGCAGTTTGCAGGCAATACGCGTGTAATAGACGCTGTTGTCGTCTTCATCCTCAAGCTTTTGCAGGCAGCACAGGCCACAGCCGTCGCACAATGACTCCCACTCCTCTTGGTCGAGGTGCTCAAGGGTTTTGCGTATCCAGAAAGGTTCGACTTTGGCGGCCATGGCTCTGCATCAGTATCGGAAGGTGAAAAGGCCGCCAGTCTAGTGCCCAAGCCCGTTGGGGCCAAGCGCTTACGACTGACGGTGTTGCAAGGCTTGTCAGGCCTGGGTGGGCGCAGTAGCTTTGAATCCCGGTTTTTTCATCAGGATCTGTCCATGAGCAATAACCCCCGCGTTGCCGATTATCCGATCCACACCCAGTTCACCGAACGCTGGTCGCCCCGCGCCTTTACCGGCGAGAGCATCCCGCAGGAAACGCTGCTGAGTTTCTTCGAAGCCGCACGCTGGGCGCCTTCGGCCTACAACTCGCAGCCGTGGCGGTTTCTGTACGCGCGCCGTGACACGCCGGATTGGGAGCGTTTTCTGGGCTTGCTGAATGAATTCAACCGCAATTGGGCGCAGCATGCGTCGGCCCTGGTGATCATCGCGTCGAAAACCGACTTCATCGCCCCGGGTGCTACCGAAGAAACCCCGGCGCTGTGGCACACCTTCGACACCGGCTCGGCCTGGGGCCACCTGGCGCTACAAGCCAGCCTCAGTGGCTGGCACACCCACGGTATGGCCGGTTTCGACCAGGAACTGACCCGCAAGGAGCTGAAGATTCCCCAGGGTTATGCGCTGCATGCAGCCGTGGCGGTGGGCAAGTTGGGAGACAAGTCGAGTTTGCCGGAGTACCTGCAAGGGCGCGAAATGCCGAGCCCGCGCAAGCCGTTGAGCGAGCTGGTGTCCGAGGGGGACTTCAGCCTCTAAGCCTTGCATACACTCAATGTGGGAGCGGGCTTGCTCGCGAATGCGGTGGATCAGTCAACACATTTGGTGGCTGCCACACCGCATTCGCGAGCAAGCCCGCTCCCACATTTTTTCCGCGTTTTGTCAGTAGCCGCGCTCGAAATCCACTTCCCCGCGCAGCGCTTGCTTGGCCTGATACGCCCGCAGGTTCTGCACAAACAACTCCACCATCATCGGCGGCGAAGTCGGGGCCGAGCTGTGCCCGGTCAACAGCAAACCCCACGCCGTCCAGAACGGGTGGCGTTGCGGCAAAGGCTCCTGGCGGCACACGTCAATCACCGCGCCGGCCAGGTGCCCTTCTTTGAGCGCCTCGACCAGGTCGGCGTCCACCACCGCCACGCCGCGCCCAACGTTGATAAACAACCCGGTGGGCTTGAATTGCTTGAACAGCGCCGCGTCGTACAAATCATGGGTATCAGGCGTGTTGGGTAGCAGGTTGATCACGTAATCCACCTCCCCCACCAGCCGGCCCAATTGGTCCAGCCCGGCCACTTCGAGAAACGGTGCCTGCTCGCGGGCCTGGCTGGCGATGCCATACAGTTGCACGCCAAACGGCAGCAAAAACTCGGCCACGCTCTGGCCAATGTCACCGGTGCCAACGATCAGCGCCTTGCGCCCCGCCAGGCTCTGGCCCATGCGGTTATCCCACTTGCGCTCCACCTGGCTGACCAACCGCGCCAGCACTTCGCGCTCGTGGCCCAGCATGTAGGTGAGGACAAACTCGGCCATGACCTGGCCAAAAATGCCTACCGCGCGGGTCAGACGATAGTCGCGGGGCAAGCCATCGGCCAACAGTGGCGTGATGCCCGCCCAGGTCGATTGCAGCCATTGCGGGTGATGGCCCTGGCGCAGCAGGGTCGCCAACAGATCGGGCTGGCCCAGCCACACCGGGCAATCGGCGGCCAGGCGCGAAAGTTCGGCCGAGTCGCCGCTGGTCAGCACTTCAAGGTCTGGGGCGGCATCCCTGAGCAATTGGGCGTAGAGCGGATGATCCTGTTCAGCAATCAGAACACGCATGGTTCAAACCTTTGAAAAAACAGTGCAGACGGCCGCCCGCATCCTTACGGCCACCGTCCTCTAATACGATTCCATTGAAGCTGTGCCCTGAGGCGGGCACTGGTCGATCACATCGGGTCGTTGCGGCGCAGCAGCTCTTCGGGCAAGTGCTCGATGTACTCGTCCTCGGCCGGTGGCATCTGCAGGTGGTAGCCCTGCTTGTCGAGGTTTTCCAGCACCACGGTGATGTCTTCGCGCGACAGCTTGCGCTCCGGCGTCAGCACCATGTCAAAGGCGTGATGCGCCTTGCCGAAGGCTTCCATCAACGGCTCGGGCACGCGCTCCAGGGCATCGCTTTTGAGCACGTAGAGGTACATGCCGTCTTTTTTCTTGCTGCGGTAGATGGAGCAAATACGTTTCAAGGCTGTTCTCCGGCATTGGCCAGGCTGTCGAGCAACGCCTGGCCCATCAACTCGCGGCGCCAGCCACGCAGCGAGTCTGGCAATTGGTAAGGCCCATCGGGGTAGCCGCTTTTAACCAGGGCTTCGAGGGTTTTCTTGCGCAGCATCAGTTCCGGCGCCATGTCCAGGCGCTCGGCGAAGGTTTGGCCCAGGGCCCGCAGTTGCTTGATCAGCGCGGCGGCGTCCACGGGCAAAGGCTCAGCCACGGCAGGCGGCCATTGGTCCATGGGCACGCTACCGGCGCGCTTGATCAGGTCCAGCAGGAACTGGCCGTCCTGGCGCACGGTGCGCGGGTGCATGTCTTCGATCTTGCCCAGAGCGGCGAGGTTATCCGGCTGGGATTTGGCCAAGGGCCACAACGAGTGTTCGCGAACGATGCGGTTGCGCGGCAAGTCGCGGGCACGGGCCTGCTGCTCGCGCCAGGCGCACAGTTCACGCAGCACCGCCAGTTGGGCACGGGACAATTTCCACGCCAGCTTGGCGTCGCGGTACAGCTCGTAGGGGTCGATCTCGCGGCGCAGGTTGGCCACCAGTTCGGCGCCATCGTCCAATACCCAGGCGTATTTGTCGTCCGACAGTTGCGGGCGCAGGCGGGTGTAAACCTCGGCCAGGTGCACCGCGTCTTCGGCGGCGTAGCTGACCTGCGTCTCCGACAACGGCCGCTGCAGCCAGTCGGAGCGGGTTTCACCCTTGGGCAGCTCGATATCCAACACCGCCTGCACCAGGCGCGAGTAGCCCATGGAGAAACCGAGGTTGAGGTACGCCGCCGCCAATTGGGTGTCGAACAACGGCACCGGCAAGCTGCCGGTCAGGCGCAACAGCACTTCCAGGTCTTCGCTGCAGGCGTGCACCACCTTGATCACCGCTGGGTTTTCCAGCAAGGCGGCCAAAGGTTGCCAATTGTCGATGGTCAGGGGGTCGATCAGGTAAGCGCGCACGCCATCACCGATCTGGATCAGCCCGGCAATAGGGTAAAAGGTGTCGACCCGCATGAATTCGGTGTCGAGGGCGACGAATGGCAACTGCTGCCATTGGGCGCAATGCTGGCCGAGGCTATCGTTGTCGCAGATCCAGTGAATATCGATGGCCACACGGCTCTCCCTTGAAGAATGGCGCGCAGTATATATCGCGAAAGGGGCTTGCGAGCATCCGCAGTGCACACGCCATCATGAAAACTCCGACAGGAGATGAAGAATAGTCCGACAAAGGGACGTTATCCTCTCTTACGCAAAACGTAGACGCACCATAGTCGCGAGCCCGGCAGGAACTCTTGGTAGTTGAGGATTTTGAAGCCGGCTTGGCGAAACTCGCTCTCTACCGGCGTGCCCACGTTCACGGCCACAATCACGGTGTCGCGGCTGACGCGGTGAAACTCATGCAACAACATGAGTCGCGCATCGCTGTCGGGCACATGGCGAAACAAATCCAGGCAGAAAATGCAGTCCACCGCATTTGCCGAAAGGCCAATGGAAAACGCCGAGCCCTGGAATGTTTTGACACGCTTGAGCAACGCGCCCGGGTGATGGGTGCGCGCGTGATCGAGCATCGCCTGGGAGTTGTCCGAGGCCAGGATCACGCGGTTGACGTGTTCGGCCAGCACCGGCCAGAAGCGCCCGGAACCGCACGCCAGGTCGAGGATAAGCCCAGGCTCGCCCGCCACCTTCAGGGCTTGGCGCACCAGCCGCGCATCGCGCCACGCCGACAGGCGCTGCAAGAGCCTGGGCGGACGCGGGTCGCCACAGCCCCTGGCATGCTCACGGTCATAGCGCTCGGTGAATTCGGTCTCGATGGAGGATGGAGGTTGTGGCGACATCGCGGGCTCATGTGAATGAAACGGTAGTAAACGACCTTGATTCGCAGCTTAACCGCCGCAACGTGAAAAAAAGGTCGAAAGCCCCACCCCGCTAAAATCGATCATGCCTGGTGCAAATACCAGCGCCAATCCTGCTCCCCCACCTCGCCCATGAACTGGCGGTATTCGGCACGTTTGACCGCCAGGTAAACGCCGAGGAATTCACGCCCGAACGCGTCCGGTGCCCAGTGGGACGTTTCCAGCGCGCGCAAGGTGGTCAGCCAGTCGGTGGGCAGCAGTTCGTTGGCCTGGGCATAACCGTTGCCTTCCACCGGGGCACCGGGGTCGAGCTGTTCGCGGATGCCTCGATGAATGCCGGCCAGGATCGCGGCGGCCGCCAGGTAGGGGTTGGCGTCGGCGCCGCAGATACGGTGTTCGATATGCCGGGATTGAGCTGGGCCACCGGGCACGCGCAGGCTGACGGTGCGGTTGTCCACACCCCAGGTGGCGGCGAGCGGCGCATAGCTGTTGGTTTGGAAGCGCCGATAAGAGTTGGCGTTGGGGCAGAACATCAACAGTGAATCGAGCAAGGTACTGAGCATGCCGCCCACGGCCTGGCGCAGCAGCGGCGTACCGTCGGCCGCTTCACTGGCAAACAGGTTATTGCCCTGGGCATCGGCCAGGCTGACGTGCATGTGCATGCCGGTGCCGGCCAGGTCGTCGAACGGCTTGGCCATGAAACAGGCGGTCATTCCATGCTTGTGCGCCACGCCCTTGACCAGGCGCTTGTAGCGCACGGCTTCGTCCATCGCCTGCAGCGCATCGGTGCGGTGTTCGAGGGTGATTTCCACTTGGCCCGGCGCGTACTCGGAGATGGCCGTGCGCGCCGGAATCCCTTGCAGCTTGCAGGCGCTGTAGAGGTCAGCAAGAAACGGCTCGATCTGCTCCAGCTCGCGCAGGCCGTAGACTTGCGTCGAGCGCGGGCGATTGCCATCCACATCCCGCGCCGGTTGCGGGCGGCCGTTGCTGTCGGGCTTCTGGTCGAGCAGGTAGAACTCCAGCTCGGCCGCCATTACCGGGTAATAACCGTCGGCCTTGAGCGCCTCGATAACATTGGCCAGCAGGTGCCTGGGGTCGGCCACGGTGGCGGGCAGACCTTCGGTGGGGTGCATGCTGACTTGCACCGCCGCGGTGGGGATCAAGCGCCACGGCATGCGTTGCAAGCTGCCGCTGATCGGGTAGGCGCGGCAGTCGATATCCCCCACCTCCCAGACCAGCCCGGAGTTTTCTACGTCATCGCCATTGATGGTCAGGCCGAGGATGGTGCTGGGCAATGGCCGGCCACTTTCGTACACCGCCAGCAGTTCGTCGCGGTGCAGCAGCTTGCCGCGCGGTACGCCGTTGTTATCAAGGATAAACAGCTCGAACATCTCAATGTCGGGGTTCTGTTCAAGAAACGCCTGGGCTTCGTGCAGGCTGGCAAAAACACTCATGGGAATTCTCATACGTTTGTATCAGGCAAGCGCGCAGGCGCCGCCAGGCAGATGCGCACAGGTGCGCGTCATCCATGTGGGTAGATCAACGTAGGAGAGAGGTATCTGGCGGGCGCGCGTGTCGGCAATGGAACAAGGCCCAGAACGCAAGCGCAGACGGCAATGTCGCGGTGTGGTTGTCGGGGCGAACGTGCATGCGCAAGTCACAGTGATAGAGATACCGGAGCGTCACACGGTGGGATACGCGGGTCAATTCAGGCTTGACGGAGTTTGGTTGCAGTTTGGCTAAACATTCTGCCTGTAGGAGCGAGCTTGCTCGCGAAGATCGTCAACGATAACGCGGGGTGCCTGATTCACAGCGGCGCACTCAGGTTTTTCGCGAGCAAGCTCGCTCCTACAAAAAACGGGCATTATGGCGGCTTCGACCGTGCCCTAAGGATTCGACTCCATGAAAGCGCCTCTGGCCCTCTGTGTACTGGCAAGCCTGGCCAATGTCGCCCAGGCCGACACCGCCGCGTCACGCCTTGACGAAGTGATTGCACGCGGCACCCTCACCGTGTGCACCACCGGCGACTACAAGCCTTACACCTCACTGCGCAGCGACGGCAGCTATGAAGGCATCGACATTGCCATGGCCGAGTCCCTGGCCAAGAGCCTCAACGCCAAAATCAACTGGGTGCCCACCACCTGGAAAACCCTGATGCCAGACTTTCTGGCCCAACGCTGCGACATCGACGTGGGCGGTATTTCCGTGTCGTTGGAACGTCAGAAAAAAGCCTTCTTCAGCCAGTCGCTTGGGGTCGATGGCAAGATCCCACTGGTACGCTGCGCCGACGTGCAGCGCTACCAGACAGTGGAACAGATCAACCAGCCCCAGGTGCGAGTAATCGAACCGGCGGGCGGCACCAACGAAGTGTTTGCCCGTGCACACCTGGGCCAAACGCAAATTCGCCTGCATGACAACGTAACGATTTTTGATGAACTGCTGACGGGCAAGGCCGATGTGATGATTACCGACGCCAGCGAGGCGCGCTATCAACAGAAGCTCAAGCCTGGGTTGTGTGCGGTCAACCCGGAGCAACCCATGCAGTACAGTGAAAAAGCCTTTCTGCTGCCGCGCGATGATGTGGCCTGGAAGAGTTATGTGGATCAGTGGTTGCATTTGAATGTGGCGACGGGGGCGTATGCGGGGATTGTGGGGCAGTGGTTGGCTGCGCCATAAATGTGGCCCCACGATCCAAATGTGGGAGCTGGCTTGCCTGCGATTTGGCCATAAGTACCTACACAAAAAGCTGCTGCAGCCCAAGGTAACCACGATGCGAAGCGAGCCGCTCTTGATCTTGATCTGCTTTTGATCTTAGGCGCCCCGTTAAACCACGCTGGCCGGAATTCGCCAGGGATTTGGGGGGTAAACCGGCAGGGATGCCGGTTTAGCCGCCCCGCGCCATGGATGGCGCGTGGCGGCGGCCCCCCAAATCACTGGCGGATTACGGGCACACCGAGCCTAAGCGAGGTGCCGAGTGGTGGGGCAAGAGCGCTTTGCTTACTTTCGCGCTTTTCGAAAGTGAGCCGCCGTCAGGGCGGAACCCTAAGTGGCCGTTACCTAAATAACGGATATGTACCCGGTCCAACTGTGTTGACTGTTAGGCCGTCTTCGCGAGCAAGCCCCCCACACAGTTGGATTGTGGGGTGTCAGGTGGATAGATGTCGGCTGGGAGGCCGTCATCGCAGGCAAGCCAGCTCCCACATTTGGATCGCGGGGTGTCAGATAGAGATGCGTTGGCTGGCGGGCCCTACTCCTTGATCAACGCCACAAACGCCGCACACGCAGCACTGCGATACCCCCCCTTGCGGCTCAACAAGGCCGCAGTGCGCTGCGGCAACGCAAGCTCGATCGCCACGGCACGCAGGCCCGCCTGAGCCTCGGCCAATGCCCGGGGCAGGACAGTTGCCAGGGGCGTGCTGCGTACGATCTCGATAATCGCACTGATGGAATTGGCCTCCATGGCAATCTGCGGTTTAACCCCTTGCCGGTGGCAGTAATCGTCGATATAGCGGCGGGTGGCAAAGCCAGTGTTCAGCAGCACCAGAGGCTGTTCGAGCCAGGCCGGTTGTGTGCGTTCGGGATGACTGGCACTGACGACCAGGCTCAGCTCTTCGACAAACAGCGCCTCACAGTCGATCTCCACCCCATGCTCGCCAGTAAACCCGATGCCGATATCCAGCAGGTCCTCCCCCAGCGCGGCTTCGATACGGTCTTGGGTCAGTTCCTCGATGCTCAGGGTGATGCCGGGGTACAACGCATAGAACCGTGCCAGCAGAGGACCGATCAGGTAGGCGGTAAAGGTTGGCGTCATGGCCAGGCGCAAGTGCCCTCGGCGCAGGTCCTGCACGTCGTGTATCGCACGGGTGCCGGCCTGCAGATCCTGCAAGGCCAAGCGCGCATAGCGTACGTACGCCTGCCCCGCGTCGGTCAGGCTGATGCGGCGCCCGGTGCGGTCCAGCAGTGGCGCGCCCAGGTTTTCTTCCAGTTGCTTGATCTGCTGCGACAAGGTCGGTTGCGACACGTGCAGCGCCTCGGCAGCCCGCGTGAAGTTGCGATGCTCGGCAACGGCCAGCAAGTAACGGATATGACGCAACAGCATGGGCAGCGCTCCAACTATAGGCATAGCTTATAGACAGCATCATAAACCGGTCTTGGACGCTATAGCCGAAAACTTCCATCCTTGCCCCATCAGCGACGCAAGGAGAACCACCATGCAGCATCTCATCGACGGCTTTCGCAAATTCCAACGTGAAGCCTTTACCCCTCGCAGTGACTTGTTCAAACACCTGGCGACCACGCAAAACCCCGGCACCTTGTTCGTGTCCTGCTCTGACAGCCGCGTAGTCCCCGAGCTGTTGACCCAGCAGGAACCCGGTGACCTGTTCGTCATCCGTAACGCCGGCAACATAGTGCCGTCCTACGGCCCGGAGCCAGGCGGTGTGTCGGCCACGGTCGAATATGCCGTGGCGGTGCTGGGCGTCAGCGACATTGTGATTTGCGGGCACTCGGACTGCGGCGCGATGACTGCGATTTCCACCTGCAAATGCCTGGACCACCTGCCCGCCGTGGCCAACTGGCTGCGCCATGCCGAGTCGGCCAAGGTGATCAATGCAGCCCGCACGCATGCCTCAGACGCTGCCCGCCTGGATGCCTTGGTGCGTGAAAACGTGGTCGCCCAACTGGCTAATCTCAAAACCCACCCTTCGGTCGCCCTGGCGCTGGAACAAGGCCGGATGAACCTGCATGGCTGGGTGTACGACATCGAAACCGGCGCCATTGACGCTTTGGACGGGCACACCGGGCGCTTCGTCTCCCTGCTCGACCACCCCAGCACCCGCGCCCACGCCGCCTGATCCTTATTCAACCCAAGAGGAGTTCACCATGTTGCAATCCCAATTCGCCCAAACCCCACGCCTGGCCCTGGCCGACACCGTTATCGACCTCAAGGCACGCAAAAACCTGTCGTGGCAGGACCTCACCGACGGCACCGGGCTGAGCCTGGCGTTCGTCACCGCCGCGCTGCTCGGCCAGCACCCGCTGCCCAAGGAGGCGGCCGATATCGTGTGCGGTAAGCTCGGCCTCGACGAGGACGCCAGCCGCCTGCTGCAAAGCGTGCCCCTGCGCGGCAGTTTCCCAAGCGGTGTGCCGACCGACCCGACCATGTACCGTTTCTACGAAATGCTGCAGGTCTATGGCTCCACCCTCAAGGCCCTGGTGCATGAGCAGTTTGGCGACGGCATCATCAGCGCCATCAACTTCAAGCTCGATCTCAAGAAAGTCGAAGACCCGGACGGCGGCTCCCGTGCGGTCATCACCCTGGACGGTAAATACCTGCCAACTAAACCCTTCTGATTTGCCGCCAACCGTCTACGCTCTTGGCACACCAACAAGAACGAGGGACGGGTCAATGAAGAGACTGCTCCGATTCACCTGGCTGCTGCTGTTGTGTTGCAGCCAGGTGCATGCCGCAACGGCACAGGAAGCGGATGCCCAAGCCGCCAAGGCTCTGCTGGAAAAGGCCTTGGCGTACTACCACAAGCAAGGTGACAAGGCCTTCGCCGCCTTCAGCCGTCAGGGCGAGTTCATCGACCAGGACCGCTATGTGTTTGTGGTCGATACAAAAGGCGTGCTGCTGGCCAGTGGCGGGCCCTCCTCCGCGCTGATCGGTCGCGACGTGTCCGAGGTGCTCGGGCCCGACCTGCAAGCCTCGTTCAAACAAGCCCTTAGCGTGCCCGAAGGCCAGGGTATCCAGCAGGCTGACTATCGCTGGCAGAACTGGAATGACGGCAAGGTCGAACACAAGCATGTGTTTTATCAGCGGGTGGGCGAACGCATCCTGGCGGTCGGTTATTACTTGCCGCGCGCCACGCCGGAACAGGCACGGGCGCTGCGCAACAAGGCGGTGGAGGCGTTGGTAAAGGATGAAACCGGCACGCTCAAGGCGATCAACTCTTTGCAGGGCGGCTTCCTGCAAGATGATCTCTACGTATTCGTGGTGGACCTGAACACCCGGCGCTACGTCGCCCACGGCACCAACCTGCGCCTGATCAACACCGATTTCGCCAAGATCAATGACCCGGATGGCAAACCGGTGGGTGTGCCGATCCTCAAGATGATGGCCGAACAGGACCAGGGCGAATACAAATACCGCTGGAAAAACCCGGTGACGGGCAAGGTCGAGAACAAGCATGCGTATGTGCGCAAGAGCGGGCATTTCATGGTAGCGGTGGGGTATTACAGCCCCTGATCCTGATCGTTCCCACGCTCTGCGTGGGAACGCCGCGTGGGACGCTCCGCGTCCGCTTATCTAACTTTGTCTTCACGGCCACGCAGTACTCGGTTGGGCATCGCGATCGCAGCCGCCAACCCCAGCAGCGACACTGCCGCACTCACCATCAACAAATGCCGGAACGTCACCGCCAACTCGCCGCGCAACGCATCCTGCGCCGGGCCAGGTGCGGCGTTGAGGCCGTCGAGCAGTACGTTGCCGGAACTGCCTTCGGCCATCAGTGCGCCGTTTGCCAGATGGGCGAAGCTGGAATCGTGCAACAGCGCCAGCAGCAACGCCGACATGCAGGCCACCCCCACTGCCCCGCCCAGGGAGCGGAACAGGTTGGTGGTGCTGGTAGCGACGCCGATGTCCCGCTGTTCCACCGAGTTCTGCGTACCCACCAACGAGGTCGGGAACTGCATGCCGGCGGCGATACCGCACAACAACATGAATACGCTGGTGAGCACCACCGCCTGGGGCGCGCTGTAGGCCATGCCGAGAATCGCCAGTGGGCTCAACAACGCGCCGCTGAGGATCATCGGTTTGTAGCGGCCGGTCACCGAGGTCATGCGCCCGGCGAAATACGCGCCCATCGGCAAGCCCATCGCCAAGGGCAGCAAGTGCAAGGCCGCGCTGTCGGCACCGGCGCCGGTCACGCTCTGGTAACGCAGGGGCATCAGCACGGTCAGGGAAATCGCCTGGAAACTGGTGACAAAAATCGTGCACCAGCACAACACCGCGCTGCGGTTGGCAAACAAGTGCATGGGCAGCAGCGGCTCTTGCGCCCGGCGTTCGTGCCACACAAACGCGCTCAAGGCCAACAGGGCGCAGGCCAGCAACCCCAGCACTTGATCGTCATGCCACGAATGGCCCTGGCCGATTTCGGTGATGCCCAGCAACAAGGCAGTCAGGCCGATGATCATCAGCACCGTGCCGAGGTAATCGATGATGGGCTTGCGCTGCGGTACCGGCAGCCCCACCAGGGTGCGATGGGCGACGTACCAGGCGCCGGCGCCCAGTGGCAGGTTGATCAAAAACACCCAGCGCCACGACAGGTACTCGGTCATATAGCCGCCCAACACCGGCCCGGCCACGCTGGCTACCGCGTACATGCTGCTGAAATAGCCCTGATAACGCCCACGCTCGCGGGGAGCAATGATGTCGCCAATGATCGCCTGGCTCACCGAGACCATCCCACCCGCGCCGATGCCCTGCAGCACCCGCGCCAGCACCAGTTGCTCCATGCTTTGCGCCAGGCCACAGAACAGCGACGCCAGGGTGAACACGCCCATGCCGATCAGCATCATGGGCCGGCGCCCATACAAATCACCCAGTTTGCCGTAGATCGGTACCGCCACGGTCATCGCCACCATGTAGCCGGAGATCACCCAGGCCAGCAGGTTGACGTCATGGAACCGCGCGGAAATGGCCGGCATGGACACGGCAACAATGGTCTGGTCCAAGGCACCCAGGAAGATCGCCATCATCAGCGCAACCAGGATACTGCGCACGGCGGGGACGGTTGGAGCGGGCTGATTGAGGTGTGTCACGGCAGAACCTTCGAGCAGGGCCCACAGGCAACGGTCACCGGTGGGAATGCTCGATACGATAGCAGGCTATTCGATAGGCTCGTAAGGAAGGCCGACGTAATTTTCTGCGATGGTTTTGCGCCCGGCCTGGGAGTGAATGAAATAGTCCAGCTCGCTTTCAGCAATGCGTTGGCTGAAGGCGTCCGCCTGGGGAAACTGATGCAGCATCGAGGTCATCCACCAGGAAAACCGCTCGGCTTTCCACACCCGGCGCAGGCAGATTGCCGAGTACTTTTCCAGCAGGTCCAGGCGCCCTTCGCGGTACACCTTGAGCAAGATGCGGAACAAGGTGCTCACATCACTGGCCGCCAGGTTCAAGCCCTTGGCGCCGGTGGGCGGCACAATGTGCGCGGCATCGCCGAGCAGGAACAGTCGCCCGTACTGCATGGGTTCCACGACAAAGCTGCGCAGCGGCGCGATGCTTTTTTCGATCGAGGGGCCGGTCACCAATTGTTCGGCCAATGAGTTGGGCAGGCGGCTTTTGAGTTCATCCCAGAAACGTTCATCCGCCCAGTCTTCCAGCCTCTCTTCGACCGGCACTTGCAGGTAGTAACGGCTGCGGGTCGGCGACCGCATGCTGCACAGCGCAAAACCCCGCGTATGTTTGGCGTACACCAATTCGGCGTGTACCGGCGGCGTGTCAGCCAACACGCCCAGCCAGCCGAAGGGATAGACCCGCTCGAACACCTTCAGCGCTTGCGCCGGTATCGACTGGCGGGCCACACCATGGAAGCCATCGCAGCCGGCAATGTAGTCGCACTCCAGGCGATAGGCTTGGCCTTCATGCTCGAAGGTCAGCCACGGCTGTTCACTCTTCAGGTCATGGGGCTGAACATTGGAGGCTTCGTACAGGATGATAGCACCGGCGGCTGCGCGGGCGGCCATCAGGTCGCGGGTGACCTCGGTCTGACCGTAGATCATCACCGACTGACCGCCGGTCAAGGCCTTGAGGTCAATGGAGGTAAGTTGGCCATTGAGGGCAATGTCAAACCCGTCGTGCACCAAACCTTCGGCGTCCATGCGTTGGCTGACCCCGGCTTCGCGCAGCAGGTCGACCATGCCCTGCTCCAACACACCGGCGCGGATACGGCCTTGTACGTACTCGGCGCTCTGGCGCTCTAGAACAAGGGTTTGGATGCCAGCGTTGTGCAACAACTGGCCGAGCAGCAATCCGGAAGGACCGGCGCCAATAATGGCGACTTGAGTTTTAAGGGTTTTCATTATTTTTATGGCCTTCAAGCTTCACGCGAACGTATGGAGTGAAAGAGTTGTCATTGCTCTTATGGCTGACATTTTTCACTTGAGCGAGCCGCATAAGAAGGTGAAAACTGCGTCAAAACCTGTGCTTTTCGCCAATCGGGGCGATTACCGAACCATTATCCTGAGTATCGGATTGAAACCATGACCAAAACCGCGATTCCGGTCTTCAAGCTTTACGGGGAAAGCCAGCAGTGGCCGACTCCCGATTTGTTGCACTGCGAAACCATTTCCCGGCGCAGTCGGGAATACCAGTGGGAAATCCAGCCCCACCGGCACGCGGACCTGTGCCAGTTGCTGTATGTGCACAAAGGCCAGGCACAACTGGAAATCGAAGGCCAGCGCACCACGCTCAATGAGTCGAGCCTGCAAGTGCTGCCACCGCTGTGCGTGCATGGCTTTCGTTTTTCCGAGGATGTGCAAGGGTTCGTGGTGACGCTTTCGGCGCCGCTGGTCAGCCACTTGCAGGCGCAACTGGGCTCTACCGTCGATGGCCTGCACACCCTGGGCAGTTACCCGGCGGGCAAGGACAGCGATTACTTGAACAGCCTGTTCATGCGTTTGCAGGACGAATACGCCGATGACCAACCGGCACGGGACATGATGCTGCACGCCCTGGTCAGCGTGTTGCTGGTGTGGGTCAGCCGCCAGGCGATCCAACGCCGCCATCCACGCGCACCGCGGGGGCGTGAGTACTTTCGGCGGTTTACGCAACTGGTCGAACAGCATTACCGCGAACACCCCAAGATTGAAGACCTGGCCCACAAGCTGGGTATCTCGGTCTCACACTTGAACGGGACGTGTCGGGAGTTGGGTGGGCAGCCGGCGTTGCAGATCATGCATGACCGCCAGTTGCTGGAAGCCAAGCGCCTACTGACCTACACCAGCATGACCATCAACGAGATGTCCGAGGTGCTGGGGTTTTCCGACCCGACCAACTTCTCACGGCTGTTTCGCCGCAGGGTCGGTTTTTCACCCAAGGCGTTTCGGGAACAACTGAAGGCCGAGCAGCCTACCTGAGTGCACTGAAACTGCCGGTGCGCGGAACGCATTGGTCCTGATGACAACTGATGGCGAACGCCGCCGGCTGCATGCGTGTTTGCTCGACGCGATAGGCGGCAGTCCCATACAGCGCTGTCGCCAATGCGCAGAGGGTGAAAATTGTCAGGTACTTTCTGGTTTTGATGCTCATGGCACAGACCTCTGAACGGATCTACAGGGTGCTGTTTAAAGCATAGGTCAACTTGCCATGATGCGATGCCATTCAGCGCGCTTATTTCAGCTCACAGCCCGACGTCCCAGACAGGCTCCTCGGGGAAGCGCAGCACCAGGAAATCCAGGAGGCTGCGCAGCGCCGAGGGCATGTGTTTGCGTGAGGCGTACACTGCATAGATATTCATCTGGCGTGGCTCGGCGTGCGGCAGCAAGCGTACCAATTCTCCACTGCGAATCAGTTCACCGGCCTGATAACTGGGCAGCATCGCCACCCCTGCCCCGGCCAGCGTCACGCGCATTAACGTGCTGGCCTCGTTGGCGGTGATATTGCCGTGGACCGGCACCGACACGTGTTCGCCATTTTCTTCGAAATGCCACAGGCTCTTGCCGAAGTAAGAGTGGGTCAGGCAGTTGTGCCGGGCCAGGTCTTCGACTTTCTGCGGCGCCGGATGCTCGCGCAGATAAGCCGGTGTGGCGCACACCACCGAGCGGCATACGGTCAGGCGCCGGGCGATCAGGTTGGGGTCCAGGTCGTTGCTGGTGCGGATCGCCAGGTCAATGCGCTCGTCCACCAGGTTCACCGTGCGATCGAGCATCTGCAAATCCACCGTCACCAACGGGTAGCGCTTGACGTACTCGGCAATCGCCGCGCCCAGTTGCGCCTGGCCGAACGAGGTGCTGACGCTCAGGCGCAACAGGCCTCGGGGCGCGTCATCGGGCTCGCTGACGGCGGCCTGCATATCCCCGCACAAATCCAACAATTGCCGGCAACGCGGTAGCGTTTCCCCCCCGGCTGCGGTGAGGCTGAGCTTGCGCGTGGTGCGGTGCAGCAGGCGTGCGCCCACCCAGTCTTCCAGCTCGGCCAGGTAGCGCGAGACCACCGGGCGCGACAGGTCCAGGTGGTCGGCAGCGGCGGATTGGCTGCCCAGGTCCACCACGGTGACAAACACGCGCATTGCTTGAAGACGATCCATGATTTGCCCGCTTTTAGAAACAAACTATGTCCCAGCATCGCATTTTTTGTCGTGTTTTATGCAACTAAGCTCTGTGCACCCCTTACCGATGGCAGGAGCTGCCCCGATGTTCTCGACCTTCAAACGTTTGACCCTGGCCACCGCCGCCCTCGCCTTCGCTGCCCACGCAGCGGCGGCAGAGCTGAAACTGGACGTGTACAACCCAGGCGAAGCCGCGATCTTCCCGGTCAGCTCGGTGCTGGTGAGCGGCGAGAAAGACGCGATCCTGGTGGATGCGCAATTCGGCAAAGGCCAAGCCGAGCAGCTGGTACAGAAGATCCGTGCCAGCGGCAAGCACCTGACCACCATCTACATCAGCCATGGCGACCCGGACTACTATTTCGGCCTCGACACCCTGACCGCCGCTTTCCCCGATGCCAAGGTGCTGGCGCCACAGCCAGTGGTGGACCATATCAACGCCACCGTCGCCGACAAGCTGGCCTTCTGGGGCCCGAAAATGGGCGCCGACAAACCGGCCAAGACCCTTGTGCCGCAAGTGCTTAAAGGCCACAGCCTGACCCTGGAAGGGCAACAGCTTGAAGTGGTGGGCCTTGACGGCCCGCAACCGGATCGCAGCTTTGTGTGGATCCCGTCGATCAAGGCCGTGGTCGGTGGTGTGGTCGTCGCTGAAAATATCCACGTGTGGATGGCCGATACCCAGAGCGCGCAATCCCATAAAGACTGGTTGGCTACGCTCAAGCGCATTGAAGACCTGAAGCCGAACACCGTGGTGCCGGGCCATTACCTGGGCAAGCCGTCGCTGGCCTCGGTCACCTTCACCGCCGATTACATCAAGGCCTTCGACCTCGAAACCGCCAAGGCCAAGGATTCCGCCGCCCTGATTGCGGCCATGAAAAAACGTTACCCCACCCTCGCCGACGAAAGCTCGCTGGAACTGAGCGCCAAAGTCGCCAAGGGCGAAATGAAGTGGTGATTGGTTTTAAACCCTAACCCTGTTGGAGAACATCATGAGCAAGATCGCAATCATCGGTGCCACCGGCCGCGCCGGTAGCCAACTGCTGGAAGAAGCGCTGCGTCGCGGGCATACCGTGACCGCCATCGCCCGCAATACCGACAAGCTGGCTGTGCGCCCTGGCGTTACGGTCAAACAGGCCGATGCCCTGGATGCCGAGGCCTTGCAACAGGCCATCAGCGGCAGCGACGTGGTGATCAGCGCCGCGCACTTCTCCACCCTCCCCGCCAGCGCCGTGATCGGCCCGGTGAAAAAGGCTGGTGTGAAACGTTTGTTGGTGGTCGGCGGCGCAGGTTCGCTGCTGTTACCCGGTGGCGGGCGCGTGATCGACAGCGAAGGCTTCCCGGCTGAATATAAAGCTGAAGCCAGTGCCGGGGCTGACTTCCTGGAAACGCTGCGCCACGAAAAAGAATTGGACTGGACCTTCCTGTCGCCCTCGGCCCTGTTCGACGGCACCCAGCGCACCGGCAAATTCCGCCTGGGCAAGGACGATCTGCTGGTGAGCAGTGACGGCACTAGCTCGATCAGTTTTGCCGACTTTGCCATCGCCATGCTGGATGAAGTGGAAAACCCGAAGCACTCGCGCCAGCGCTTCACCGTCGGCTACTGACCCAACGCTAACCACGATGCGAAGCGAGCCGCTCTTGATCTGCTTTTGATCTTGATCTTAAGCGCCCCGTCAAACCACGCTGGCCGGAATTCGACAGGGATTTGGGGGGTAAACCGGCAGGGATGCCGGTTTAGCCGCCCCGCGCCATGGATGGCGCGTGGCGGCGGCCCCCCAAATCACTGGCGAATTCCGGGCACACCGAGCCTAAGCGAGGTGCCGAGTGGTGGGGCAAGAGCGCTTTGCTTACTTTCGCGCTTTTCGAAAGTGAGCCGCCGTCAGGGCGGAACCCTAAGTGGCCGTTACCTAAATAACGGATATGTACCCCGTCCAACTGTGTTGACTGCCAGGCCGCCTTCGCGAGCAAGCCCGCTCCCACAGTTGGATCGTGGGGCGCCAGGTGGATAGATGTTGGCTTTCAGGCCGTCATCGCAGGCAAGCCAGCCCCCACATGTGGATCGCGGCGAGTCAGGTAGATAGGCGCTGGCTGTCATCCCACACTGGCCTCACTGACCAACCAATCCATCAGCTCGACCAACCCAACCGACGGTTCCTTCCCCGGCGGATACACCAGGTAATAGCCCATCCCCGTCGACACCCGAAGCTCAAACGGCATAGCCAACCGCCCCGCCTTCAGATCCTCGCCAATCAGCGCACTGTCGCCCATCGCCACCCCAGTGCCCTGGGACGCCACAGTCATTGCCAAGTCCAACGTTTCGAAGTGATGCCGTTGGATGGGATCGCTCAAGCAGGCATTGGCAGCCTTGAGCCACAACGTCCAATCGCGCTCGTCTCGGGTCGGGTGCAACAACACCTGATGCTGCAAATCCTGCGGCGTACGCAAAGTGCCCAGCAACCCAGGCACGCAGACCGGCGTAAGGCGCTCGTCGAACAGATGCCGCGCCTCGGCCGGCTGCTCGGCGATGGGCCCGTAGATCACCGCCGCGTCAAAAGGCTCACGACGAAAGTCGACGTTATAGGCCACCGTCGTGGTGAGCTCCACCGGCACATCCGGGCGCTCTTTTTGCCAGTGCAGCAAGCGCGGCAACAGCCAGCGCATCACGCAGGTTGACGCTTTGAGCTGCAAGGTTCGGCGCCGGTCACCGATGTGCTCCACCGCGTCAGCGAGCAAGCCGAACACCTGTTGCGCGCATGCCAGCCATTCGCGCCCCTCCTGCGTCAGGCTCAAGCCCCGCGCCTGGCGCTGGAACAACGCGTAGCCCAACTGGCTTTCCAGCCCAGCCACCTGCCGGCTCACCGCGCCCTGGGTGATGTGCAGGTGTTCCGCGGCATGGGTGAAGTTGCAGCACTGAGCCGTGACCCAGAAGGTGTGCAACGCAGGTAACGGTGGAAGGCGTTTCATCGGGGCACAGCCATGACGGGAGGACATGGCGAGTATGACTTTTTATCGATTGTTGCCGCCACCGGCCAACCGCTCCAATAGCGCTTTAAATCCATCACAAGAGCGACCTGTATGGCGACCTGCGGCGAAGTATTGGTGCACCTTTTAGAAAGCTACGGCGTGGACCACGTATTCGGCATCCCCGGCGTGCACACCGTGGAGCTGTACCGGGGCTTGGAGCGCTCCAGCATCCGGCATGTCACCCCGCGCCACGAACAGGGCGCCGGCTTCATGGCCGACGGCTATGCGCGCACCCGTGGCAAGCCCGGCGTGTGCTTTATCATCACCGGCCCCGGCATGACCAATATCACCACAGCCATGGGTCAGGCCTATGCCGACTCGATCCCGATGCTGGTGATTTCCAGCGTGCAGTCACGCAGCCAACTGGGCGGCGGGCGCGGCAAGTTGCATGAACTGCCAAACCAGAGCGCGCTGGTGGCCGGGGTGGCGGCGTTCTCCCACACCTTGATGTCGGCGGCGGAGCTGCCAAGTGTGCTGGCGCGGGCGTTTGCGGTGTTCCAGGCCGGTCGGCCGCGCCCGGTGCATATCGAGATTCCCCTGGATGTGTTGGTGGAAAATGCCGACGCATTGCTGGGCAGCACGCCTGTCAGCGTCGCCCGCGCTGGCGCATCACCGGCGGCCGTGCAGCAGATAAGCCAGAGGCTGGCTGCGGCCAAGCGCCCGCTGATCCTGGCCGGTGGCGGCGCCATTGACGCAGCCGCCGAACTGACCCGTCTCGCAGAAGCCCTCGGCGCGCCCGTGGCCTTGACCATTAACGCCAAGGGCCTGTTGCCCGCCGCGCATCCGCTGCTGATCGGCTCCACGCAAACACTGCCCGCCACCCGTGCCTTGGTGGCTGAAGCTGACGTGGTGCTGGCGATCGGTACGGAGTTGGCAGAGACCGACTACGACGTCACCTTCGCCGGTGGTTTCGACATTCCCGGTACGCTGCTGCGCATCGATATCGACCCGGACCAGACCGTACGCAACTACCCGCCCCAAGTGGCACTGGTGGCCGACGCACGCATCGCCGCCCAGGCCCTGCTCACCGAAATCAACCGCCAGCCGCTGGCGCCACGCGCTGCCGACTGGGGTGCAGCACGCGTCGCCCGTTTGTGGGCCGAGCTGGAACCTGCGTGGGACGCTGCGACGCGCACGCAAACCCGGTTTCTCAACGCCGTTCTGGAGGAACTGCCCAGCGCGGTGTTCGTGGGCGACTCCACTCAACCGGTGTACAGCGGCAACCTGACCCTGAACCTCGACCACCCACGCCGCTGGTTCAACGCCTCCACCGGGTACGGCACCCTGGGTTATGCCCTGCCCGCCGCCATTGGCGCCTGGCTCGGGCGCGGCGATGGCCAACCGGTGGTGTGCCTGATCGGCGACGGCGGGCTGCAATTTACCCTGCCGGAACTGGCCAGCGCGGTGGAGGCGCGTACACCGGTGATCGTGCTGTTGTGGAATAACCAGGGTTATGAAGAGATCAAGAAGTACATGGTCAACCGTGATATCGAGCCGGTGGGTGTGGACATCTACACACCGGACTTTATCGGTGTTGCCAAGGCCCTGGGCTGCGCGGCGCAAAGCGTCCATGGCATTGAAGCGTTGCGCACTGCTTTACGTGCCGCCGCTGATCGCCAGGGGCCGACGCTGCTTGAAATCGACCAGGGGCGGTGGGAGTTACCGAGCCTGTAATCCCGGCCTGACAGCCAACCCATATCTCCCCGACGCTCCGCGATCAAATTGTGTGCGGGCTTGCTCGCGAAGGCGGCCCGCCAACCAACGCCCAATGCGCGCTTACCTACCCACTCGGCATCCGCATTTTTTCAATAGCCCCTGCGACTTTCTGATTTGCCCCGCTACACGCTGCATGGCCTGATTCGCCCTTGTTCATTCAAGGCAAGCCCATGGAAAACGTTCAGGCAAAATCCACCACCGCCGTATGGCTGATGGTCAGCGTGGTGCTCGTCGCCCTCAACTTGCGCCCCTCGATGGCAGCCGTGGGGCCGCTGCTGGCGTCAATTCGCGCGGATGTGCCGCTAAGTTTCAGCAGCGCCGCCTTACTGACCATGTTGCCAGTCATGGCCATGGGCCTGGCGATGTTCTTTGGCATGGGCCTGGCCAAGCGCGTGGGCGAGCATCGCAGCATTGTGTTGTCGCTGCTGGTGATTGGGCTGGCGACTGTGTCGCGGCTGTTCCTGGATTCGGCGCTGGAGCTGATCGTGAGTGCCATTGCCGCGGGTGTCGGCATTGCGCTGATCCAGGCGTTGATGCCGGCGCTGATCAAGTCGCGCTTCAGCGCCAACGTCTCGTTGTTCATGGGCCTGTATGTCACCGCGATCATGGGCGGCGCGGCCCTGGCAGCTTCGTTCTCACCGTGGGTGCAAGCCCACACCGGCAGTTGGCGTATCGGCCTGGCAATCTGGGCAGTGCTGGCGTTGCTGGCCCTGGTGTTCTGGTATGCCCAGCGTTCGGTCCTGCCGCCCTTGCCTCAAGCCGGTTCAGGCCCCCAGGAGGCATTTTTCAGCAACCGCCGCGCCTGGTTGCTGGCGATCTTTTTTGGCCTCGGCACCGCGTCCTACACCTGTGTGCTGGCGTGGCTGGCGCCGTACTACGTCGAGCAGGGCTGGAGTGAACAGAATGCCG
This sequence comes from Pseudomonas sp. FJ2-5-13, assembly GCF_029201605.1. Classification (NCBI taxonomy): domain Bacteria; kingdom Pseudomonadati; phylum Pseudomonadota; class Gammaproteobacteria; order Pseudomonadales; family Pseudomonadaceae; genus Pseudomonas; species Pseudomonas sp. FJ2-5-13. The sequence goes on along the minus strand of NZ_CP104045.1, from coordinate 1,678,927 downwards.
GCTTGCTGCTGGGCTTCTTGACCGCCATGGAAGTGATCTCCGGCCTGGTCACCCCGGCCATCGCCAACCGCCGCCAGGATAAGCGCGGCGTGGTGGCGGTGTTGCTGGTGCTGATCCTCCTGGGCTTCTGCGGCCTCATCCTCAGCCCGCAACACTGGAGCCTGTTGTGGCCCTGCCTGCTCGGCCTGGGCATTGGCGGCCTGTTCCCGATGTGCCTGATCCTGTCCCTGGACCACCTCGACAACCCACGCCGCGCCGGTGGCCTTACCGCGTTCGTGCAGGGCGTCGGTTATCTGATTGCCGGCCTGTCGCCGCTGATCGCCGGCATGATCCGCGACCGGTTGGGCAGCTTCGAATGGGCCTGGTGGTCATTGATGGCTGTGAGCGGGCTGATGCTGCTGATCGTGATGCGGTTCAACCCGGCGCATTACGCACGCCATATCCGCTGACGTCGTATTGCAAACACTTTTTGTCCCACACAAAACATTGAAGCGTCCTACAGAGCTTTCTATTGGTACGAGCGTTCCGTTAACATTTTGCTCAGTCTTGTACTGAGTTCGGTACAAAGGGTTTACGGACGAAACCGATGCTAAACAGTAACTTGCTCAGAAAGCTCGATATGCAGGATTTGATGGTGTTTATCGCCGTCTACGACCAGAGCAGCGTTACCGAGGTGTCCGAAACGCTGTTCGTCAGCCAGTCCACTGTGAGCTACAGCCTGAAGAAGCTGCGCACCAGCTTTGAAGATGAGCTGTTTATCAACACCCGCGCGGGCATGCGCCCTACGTACAAGGCCACCACCATGTACGAGCATGTGCAGAAGATTCTGGAAAGCATCAACCTGTGCCACGCCGGTGGCCAGGCGTTCGACCCGACCCAACAGGCGGTGACCTTCAATGTGTGCGCGCCGGAATATTTCGAACAGTTGATCCTGCCGCGCCTGCTCAAGCGCTTCGACCATGCCGACCTGCCGGTGATCGTCAATGTGCAGAAGCTGGAAACCGACATCCCCGCCGACGACCTGCGTGAAGGTCGCTTGGACTTGGTGATCTGCTTCGGCCCGCACTTTCACCGCGCCCATAAAGACTTCAAGACCCAGATGCTGTTGGAGGACGACTTGGTCTGCGTGTGCGACCAACGCTCTGCACCCAGGGAATCGGCGTTCAGCCTGCAATCCTTCGTTGAGCGGCGCCACGTATTCCCAACGCCTTGGACCTCCGACACCAACATGATCGACGGCTGGCTCGCCCGCCAGGCCCGTAAGCGCCAAGTGATCGCGCGGGCCAACAGCTACAGCGCGGCATTGAAGATGATTACCGGCACCGATTTCATCGTCACCCTGCCCCGCCGCGTGCAAAAGTTGCTGGCGCCAGCGCCGGCATTCGGTGTTTGCGAAGCCCCCAATGGGTTGCCGGGCTTCACCCTGGATATGCAGTGGAACGAAACCAGTGGGCAGGACAGCGCCAATACCTGGTTTCGTGAACAAGTGGTGAAGGTGTGCGCGGACCAAGGCCTGTTGTAGGAGCGAGCTTGCTCGCGAAGAACCAGAGTGCGCCGCTGTGAATCAGGCACCCCGCGTTATCGTTAGCGATCTTCGCGAGCAAGCTCGCTCCTACAGGGGGGTGGGAGTCAGCCGATGGCGATTTTGCTGTAGGAATCGCGATCAATATCCAGCAGCTCGACACTCAGTTGTACCTGCACACCTTCGGGCCATGGGCCCAGGTCCTGGAGCACCGCCAGCAGGCTTTCTGACAGTTGTTTCTTGACCTGCGGCGAACGTCCGCTCAATAACGCCAAACGCACGGCAACGAAACCGCGCTCCCCCAGGCCAGTGCCGACCCGAAAACGCTCGACCGTCACCGCACGGCTCTTGATGTCGAACTCGGCGCCGAACTGACCGGAGGCCACCAACGCATGATTAAGGCGCAACAGGGCCTTGTCGGTGTCCAGTTGCGTCAGGTTGGCGGTGTGTTCCAAGTGCAGGTGCGGCATGCTTTTCTCCGAGTTTTTTGTAGGAAGATGCCTAGCTATATACCACGGAAAAACACCTCAAGCCTTGGCCACCAGCCCTCTATCACTCATGAATGCCTCCAACCGAGAGCGCATCCAGCGTTCCGCCGGGTCGGTGTCAACGTGGCTGAGCCACACCATGGACAAATCCAGGGTCGGGGTTTCGAACGGGAACGGCTCGCAGAACAGGTTCCCGCTGGCAGCCATGGCCTGGGCGGTGTAATCCGGCAGGCTGGCGATCATGTCGGTGCCGGCAAGCAAGGCCGGCAACGAACTGTATTGCGGCACCGAGAGCACCACATGGCGTTTGCGGCCCACCTCTGCCAGCCACTCATCGGCAAACCCGGCCACGTTGGCGGTGTGGGACACCAACACGTGGGGCCGTGCGCAATATTCGTCGAGGGTCAGCGGTGTATCCGAGGCATCGGCACGCAGCAGGCACGGGCGGATGTGCCGCAACAGCTTGCGCTTGGCATTGGCCGGCAGCCCGCGGGTCTGGGTGATGCCGACGGTAATGTCGCCGGAAGCCAGCAGGTCTGGAATGCGCCAGTAGTCCACATGCTGCACCACAAACACCACCTGCGGCGCTTCCTGGCGCAAGGCGCGCAGCAAAGGTGGCAGCAGGCCAAACTCCACGTCATCGGACAGGCCGATGCGGAAAGTCATGGTACTGATGGACGGGTCGAAATCATGGGTCAGGCTCAAGGCCGAAGACAGCGAGTCCAAAGCCGGCGACAGGTGCTGGATGATCTCCTCGGCACGCGCCGTAGGCTCCATGCGATGGCCGACACGAATAAACAGGGGGTCGTTGAACAGGGTACGCAGGCGGTTGAGGGCCGAGCTGATGGTCGGTTGGCCGAGAAACAGCTTCTCCGCCACCCGCGTCACATTGCGCTCGAGCATCAGTGCTTCGAAGACCACCATCAGGTTGATGTCGGCCTTGCGTAATTCATTGCGATTCATCGGCGCCTGCCCCTTTCCCCAAGACAAGCGGCAGTTTAGGAAGGCTGGGGAGCTGCGTCTATGTGCACGGTAAAACATGTGGGAGCGGGCTTGCTCGCGAATGCAATGGTTCAGCCGACGACTCCGTTGACTGACACACCGCCTTCGCGAGCAAGCCCGCTCCCACAATTAGACCGCGTTTTACCTGATGCTCAGGGTTTTAGCGGACGTTCCTGGTCACGTTCGGAAAGCTCGGTGCCGTCGTCCGGATGCTTCCAGGTTTGCGGTTTTTCGTCTTCGCGCGGCTGCCGGGGTTCTTCACGCTCCGGCTTGTTGTGCTGCTGTTCGTTCCCCATAGCGACCTCCGCCGATAAGAATTGGACCCAGGCTCAAGCATAGAACACGGCAGGCCGTTTTGAAGCTGGCTCAGATTGATAGCCAACGCACATCAATCAATCCAAATTTGTCACTTATCATTTCTAAATGTGTCAGCCACTATCCCAAGTCTTAAGCGAAACAAGCACTTTAAAAAGAACGCTGGAGACACAAAACCATGACGACCCCTTCCCGGCCTGCGGCTGCCCCCTCGAAAGTAGGCGCGGTATTGCGCGTGACTTCGGGCAATTTCCTCGAACAGTTCGACTTCTTTCTGTTCGGTTTCTACGCCACCTATATCGCTGCCGCGTTCTTCCCGGCCGCTAATGAGTTTGCGTCATTAATGATGACCTTCGCCGTGTTCGGCGCGGGCTTCCTGATGCGGCCATTGGGCGCGATTATTCTGGGTGCCTACATCGATGACGTGGGCCGTCGCAAAGGCTTGATCGTGACCTTGTCGATCATGGCCAGCGGTACGCTGCTGATCGTGCTGGTACCGAGTTATCAGACCATCGGCCTATGGGCGCCATTGCTGGTGCTGTTGGGGCGCCTACTGCAAGGCTTCTCGGCCGGCGCGGAACTGGGTGGCGTGTCGGTGTACCTGTCCGAAATGGCCACGCCAGGCCGTAAAGGCTTCTACACCAGCTGGCAGTCGGGTAGCCAACAGATCTCCATCGTCGTCGCCGCAGCCCTGGGTTATGGCCTGAACGTGTGGATGGAACCTGCGGTGGTGGCCGATTGGGGCTGGCGGATTCCGTTTGCCGTCGGTTGCGTGATCATTCCGTTTATCTTTGTGCTGCGTCGCAACCTGCAGGAAACCGAAGAGTTCGCCAACCGCAAGCATCGCCCGACCATGCGTGAAGTGATGGCGACACTGGTGAAGAACTGGACCGTCGTCATCGGCGGCATGCTGATGGTGGCCATGACCACCACCGCGTTCTACCTGATCACCGTGTACGCACCGACCTTCGGCAAAACCGTGTTGCGCCTGAGCACCTCGGACGCCTTGCTGGTGACCTTGCTGGTCGCGATTTCGAACTTTTTCTGGCTGCCGATCGGCGGCACGTTAAGCGACCGCTTCGGCCGTAAACCGGTGCTGATCGCCATGACGGTGCTGACTGTCCTTACGGCTTATCCAGCGCTGTCCTACGTGGTCAACGCCCCCAGCTTTGCACACATGCTGGAAACCCTGCTGTGGTTCTCGTTCCTGTATGGCATGTACAACGGCGCGATGATCCCGGCGCTCACCGAAATCATGCCGGTGGAAGTGCGCGTGGCGGGTTTCTCCCTGGCTTACAGCCTGGCGACGGCAGTGTTCGGTGGCTTTACCCCGGCGATTTCGACCTGGTTCATTCACATCACCGAAGACAAGGCTTCACCTGCGTACTGGATGATCTTCGCCGCGCTGTGTGCCTTGTGTTCGACCCTGGCGTTGTATCGCCGCGCCAACACCCGTGGCCAAGTCATGCAGGAGGCCGCGCAATGAAGCCGCTGTTCAAGACCCTCACCGCTGTCGTCCTCGGCACCCTGGCGCTGACCGCCCAGGCCGAGCAACTCAAGGTCATGACCTCGGGCGGCTTCACCGCCGCGTATAAATTGCTCGGTCCGCAATACGCCGAGCAAAGCGGGGATACCCTCGACACCATCCTTGGCCCGTCCATGGGCAAGGCGCCGGAAGCGATTCCCAACCGTCTGGCCCGTGGCGAACACGCCGACGTGGTGATCATGGTCGGCTATGCCCTGGATGAGTTGATCAAACAAGGCAAGGTCGACCCCGCCTCCCGCGTGGAATTGGCGGACTCGCGGATCGGCCTGGTGGTGAAGGAAGGTGCAGCCAAACCTGCGATCAATACCGATGCCGAGCTCAAGGCTGTGCTGAGCAAAGCCAAGTCGGTGGCCTATTCCGATAGCGCCAGCGGCGTGTACGTCGAGAAGCAATTGTTCAAGAAACTCGGCATGCCGGCCAAAGGCACCATGATCGAACGCGTGCCGGTGGGCGAGCAGGTAGCCAAGGGCGATTACGAAGTCGGCTTGCAGCAAGTAGCGGAGTTGTTGCCGGTCAAGGGTGTAACGTTTGTAGGCAAGATCCCGGAAGACGTGCAGTCCGTTACCCGTTTTGCCGCCGGTATTCCGGTGAACGCCGAACACCCGGAGCGGGCCAAGGCGCTGTTGCAGTTCATGGCATCGCCCGAGGCCCAACCGGAGGTGCAATCCACCGGCCTGGACTCGGTGTCACGCTGACCGGAACGGCATCTCCCGCACCAAACGCTCCAACTCCAGCGCCGCCGGTGGCAACGTCCGCCCGCGGCGCTTGATCAAGCCCACATTGCGCAGCACATGGGGCTCCACCAGCGGCACACTGACCAGAATCGGGTGAGTGTGCGCCGGCATCGCAATCGACGGCACCATCGCTACGCCCAACCCCGCCTCCACCAGCCCGATCATGGTGGTCACGTGGTGCGTCTCGCAGATACTCGGCTTTTTCACCCGCACCCCACGCAGGGCCTGGTCGAGCAGGAAGCGGTTGCCCGACGTCTTGTCCACCTCGATGTAGTCATGCTCATAGGCCTCGGTCCAGCTCACGCTGTCACGCTCAGCCAGAGGGTGATCACGCCGACAGGCCAGCACGTAGCGCTCCTGCAACAGCAACTCGAACTCCACCTCATCGGCCAGGCTGCCGCTGAAACTCACACCAAAGTCCGCCTCGCCGCTGGCCACCGCATTGCTCACCTCGCCGGCACTGGCATCCAACACCCGCAGGCGAATCTTCGGATACAGCTTGTGGAATTCGGAGATCACGTGGGGCATGAAGTAGTACGCGGTAGACGGCACGCAGGCGATGGTGACATTCCCCATGCGCGTCGAGGCAACGTTGCTGATACCCATCAGCGCGATGTCGAGATCATCCAGCATGCGCTCGACCTGGGGCAAAAACGCACGCCCGACCATGGTCAGGCTGACCCGCCGCGTAGTGCGTTCGAACAACTTTACATCCAGCGCCGATTCGAGCTTTTCGATACGCCGGCTGAGGGCCGGTTGCGAGATACGGATGGCCTCGGCAGCGCCACGAAAACTGCCCTTGTCCACCACGGCGCGGAAGGCTTGGAGGTCGTTGAGGTCGAAGTTGATGATCACGGGAGGCAGGCCAAAGTGGTCGAGGTGGCGAGCATTATCGTATGGGAACCGGTGGGGCGCCATGTGTGCCGAGAGGGTCTGCCGAGATAATCCTGTTACACATATGGAGTCATACATATCAGCGGGTTATCGGCCGCCGAACGAGCGCCCATCAATGTATGAAAAGCCTGCTGAAAACTGATCAACAGGCTTTTAGCACTTAGTCGCCTGATCGCTTCTCCCAAGCCGCTGGCGTACTGAAAAACGCCTGAGCGTTACTGTCCAGCGTCTCCAGGTGATAACCACCCTCCTGCACGATCAGGCACGGCAGCCCCAGCCCTCGAATGCGCTGCCCCAACCGCGCAAAGCCTTCGCGCGTCACCGCGACTTTGCTTTGGGGGTCCAGCTCGTAGATATCAAAGCCCAATGACAACACCAGCACATCCGCCGAGAAGCTCTTTACCGCTGCCAGGGCCTGCTCCAGCTTTTCGAAGAACACCGCTTCGCTGGCACCATGGGGCATAGGCAGGTTGAGGTTGTACCCTTCGCCGACGCCGTTGCCTTTTTCCTCGGCAAAGCCTGCCACGCCCGGATAGAAGTTGGTTGGGTCGCCGTGGATCGACACATACAGCACGTCATCGCGGTCGTAGAAAATTTCCTGGATGCCCTGCCCGTGATGCATATCGGTATCGAGCACGGCGACACGCTGGAAACCTTGGCGCAGCGCTTGCGCAGCCACGGCCGCATTGTTGATGTAACAGAAGCCACCGGCCGCGTCGAAGCGAGCGTGATGGCCCGGGGGCCGGCACAAGGCATAGGCGGCGGGTGCGCCATCGAGGATGTCACCCGCTGCGGCAACGGCGCTCTGGGCTGACCAATAAGCCGAGCGCCAGGTCAGCTCACCGATCGGGCAACTGCCATCGGCCAGATAGCGCGCAGCCTGGGCCAGGATGCCGCGCAGGGCATTGGGTTCACGTACGAAGATGTTGGACATGACTTCGTCGCCCCAGTCTTCGGGGATCTCTTTCCAGCGCTGGTGAGCTTCTTGAAGAAAAGCCAGGTAGGCGCCGCCGTGTACAGCGAGCAATGGATCCATACCGTAATCGGTCGGTTGCTGGATATCGAAACCCAGGGTTTGCGCAGCCAGCAGCAGGTTGCGCGCACGCTCGGGAACCTCCTGGGGCGTGCGCATCTGGCCGCGAGAGTAGTAGCTGCGTGGATGATGCAGGAGTTGTTCGGGGTGGAAAAACGTCTTCATAGGATGCTCCTGAGTAAACACGGCACCTGTGGGAGCTGGCTTGCCTGCTCCCACAGGGGTACGGCGTCGGCCTTTAGAAATGAACGCGCCCGGCGCGTTTCAACACGGCGTTGAGCAAGACATCGGTGCCTTGGCGTACATCGTCGGGCAAGACATCTTCGGCTTCGTTGTGGCTGAGGCCGCCGACGCAGGGGATGAAGATCATCGCGGTGGGGCAATAGCGCGCCAGGTGAATCGCATCATGGCCGGCGCCGCTGACGATGGTCTGCTGGCTGTAGCCCAAGGCGTCAACCGCAGCCTGCACGCAGGCCACGCACTCGGCGTCAAACGGCGTGGCCGGGCTGATCCAGTGCGGCGTGATGGTGACGCTCAGGCCACGGTTGTCCGCGATTGCCTGCAGGCGTGCACGCACTTGCTGCTCCATGGCGTCGATATCGGCGTCGTGGTGATGGCGCAGGTCGACGGTAAAATTGAGCAAGCCGGGAATGGTGTTGCGCGACGACTTAGCGATGCTCAGTTCACCCACAGTGGTGAGCCCCTGCGGGGCAAAATCGGCAGCGAGGTTTTCCAGGGCCTGGATCATTTTCGCCGCGCCGTACAGCGCATCTTTACGCAACGGCATCGGCGTGGTGCCGGCGTGCGCGGCCATACCTTCGACCCGCACATCGAGCCAACGAATCGCTTGACCACCGGTGACTACGCCGATGCTGTTGGCGTTGTCCTCCAGGATCGGGCCTTGCTCGATATGCGCCTCGAAATACGCATCCACTGCGCCACCCAACGGGCGCTGACCGTTGTAGCCGGTGGTGCGCAACGCCTCGGCCACGCTGATACCGTCGACATCGGCGGTGGCCAGTGCCTTGTCCAGGGCGAGCGTGCCGGTGAATACCGCGGAGCCCAGCATGGCCGGGGTGAAACGGGCGCCCTCCTCGTTGGTCCACACCGCAATTTCCAATGGCTTGCGTGTCTGGATACCATGGTCGTCAAGGCTGCGGATCACCTCCAGGCCAGCCAACACGCCGTACACGCCATCAAAGCGCCCGCCTTCGGGCTGGGTATCCAGATGGCTGCCCATCATCACCGGGGCGGCGTCATTGTCGGTACCCGCGCGGCGAGCGAACAGGTTGCCGATAGCGTCCACGCTCAACGTCAGGCCAGCGGCTTTACACCAGTGACTGAACAGCTCCCGACCGGCCTTGTCTTCGGCGCTCAATGCCAGACGGCAGCTGCCACCGCGTGCCGTCGCGCCGATCTCGGCCATGGCCATCAGGCTATGCCACAGGCGCTCGCCATTAATCTTCAACATTGCTGACTCCCTTAACTGTGTGCCATTTCCAGGCGATGAGCCGTGGCGTGGCGGCCTGACAAAGCGAGTACACACACCAACGACACCCCTGCGATCACGCTGTAGAACACCGCCATCGGCCACCATTGACCCAGGTACTGATGGGCCAGCCAGGTGCCGATCAGCGGCGTCAAGCCACCGGCCAACGCGCCGCATACCTGGTAAGCCAGGGAGATCGCGGTGTAGCGCACACGGGTTTCAAACAGGCCACTGACATAACCCGCGATCACGGCGTAGAACGACGCCATGCACACCACCGCCAAGGCGATGCCGAGGATGATCAAGGGCGCCTGGCCGCTGCTGACCAAGACGAACATCGGATACGGCGAAGCCATTGCCAGTACGCACATGGCGCACAGGAACCGCGTAGCGCCGACCTTCTCTGCCACCCAGGCGGCCAATGGCTGAACGCAGAACTGGATAATGGCCACGAAGAACAGGCATTCCAGGATCAGCGATCGCGGTAGGTCCAATTGCTGAGTGCTGTAGGCAATCATGAAGGTGTTGGTGAAATACACGCCGGCAATGCCCAACGTGTTGGCGCCAATGCACAGCAACAGTGGGCGCCAAGCGGTCTTCAGCACTTCCAGTACGGGGGCTTGGTCCTGCTTGATGGCGCGGGCTTTTTCCGCCTGGGCTTTTTCTTCGAGGAACTCCGGCGACTCGTTCACACCCAGGCGAATCGCCAGTCCGACCACCAGCAGCAAGGCACTGGCCAGGAACGGCAGGCGCCAGCCCCAACTGAGCAGGTCTTCTTCCGGCAGACGGGTGACAGCGCTGAACGCCAGCAAGGAAAGGATCAAACCCGCCGGGCTGCCCAGCTGCGCGAAGGATGCAAAGAAGTTACGACGCCCCTTTGGCGCATGTTCCCCGGCCATCAACACCGCCCCGCCCCATTCACCGCCCACCGCAATACCCTGTACTACCCGCAACAGGATCAGCAGCACCGGTGCGGCAGCGCCGATCTGGGCATAGGTCGGCAACAAGCCGATGCACACCGTGACCACGCCCATCATCACGAGAGTAATCACCAGGGATTTCTTGCGGCCGATGCGGTCGCCGATATGGCCGAACACGATGCCGCCCAACGGCCGCGCAAAAAAGCCCACGGCGAAGGTGCCGAATGCGGCCATGGTGCTGAACAATTTGTCGTCGGAGGGGAAGAACAGCTGACCGAACACCAGCGCCGCAGCGGTGGCATAGATGTAAAAGTCGTACCACTCGATCATGGTGCCGATAAAGGCGGCGGCCGCGGCACGGCGAGGCTGCGGCGAAGCGGAAGGCTTCATGGGGCTGGCTCCTTTGGTTATTTTTTTGGCAGGAGAAGGTCAAACCGGTGCGCTCTGGTGGCGCTTGTTAAGCCCGATTTTTCGGCCTGGGGCTATGATTAGTCAATTTTCTATTTATTATCTTGATTATAAGAACTGCTTATTATCGAGCGACCCCATGCCCGAATCTCGCCGCGATATTCACCCCCTGCTCAATGACCGCCTGGACTGGAACTTGCTGCGCACCTTCCGCGTGATCGGCCAGGAACTGAGCATCAGCCGCGCCGCCGCCCGCCTGCACCTCACGCAGCCGGCGATCAGCCAGGCGCTCAAGCGCCTGGAAGAACAGCTCGATTGCCAGCTCATCCTGCGCCGTGGCCCGCGCTTCGTGCTTACCGAGGCCGGTGAGCAGATCTTCGCCATTGCCGGTGAGATGTACGGCCAGGTCTCGCAGATGAGCAACGCCCTGCAAAAGCCGGGTGATGAAGTGATCGGCAAGGTGCGCTTGCTGATGATCAGCCGGATTAATTCCGACACGTTCGATGACTTTCTCGCGGGTTTTCATCGCGAGCATCCACGGGTCGAGCTGGAAGTCGAAGTGATGCGCAGCTCCGACATCGTCGCCGCCCTGCTGGAAAAAACCGCAACCCTGGGGCTCAGCCTCAATCGCCGGCCACAGCCGCGCCTGGAACAGCACCTGTTTCTGCGTCAGCGCTATGCGTTTTTTTGTGGGAAACACCACCCATTGTTCGGACGCACAGGCTTGGTCGAAGGGGACTTGCAGTCGGAAAACTTCGTGAGTTTTACCAGCGACCAGATCGGCGGGATGCTCTCGCCGCTGACGATTTTTCGCGATCAGCAAGGGTTCGGCGGGCGGATCGTGGCGTCATCATCCAGCCTGGAAGAAGTGCGGCGCCTGGTGATTGCCGGGTATGGCCTGGGATGCCTGCCGGTGCATGTGGTGGCCGAAGATGTGCAGAACGGGCTGCTCTGGCGGCTGCCGCCGGATGAGGGCATTGCGGATGTGGATATTCACGTGCTGTGGAATCGGGAGCAGAAGATGAGTCGGGCGGAGGGGGTGTTTATTGAGTGTCTTTTGGGGCGGTTGGCCAGAACATAATTGGCCGTATTCTAGTGCAACAAAAATTGTTACCACTTCGTCTCGGCATCACAGATTATTTACTGATGATCTATCCCAAAAATGAACAGCAGGACTTGAGCGCCGACGAGCGCAAGTCACTGAAGGCTGCGATTGAGCACTGGAGATAGCTATGAGCAGATTTTTTGATGAATTGATGGAAAGCGTTCAAGAGATGAACGAGATCCTGCACGGAGAACGGGAGCCCTCGCGTGAATTCCATGTTGACTCAATGCGAGTCAAAGAGATCCGGAAGGCGACAGGGCTGACCCAGGCTAAATTCGCAGCGTTGATTGACGTTCAGCTCGGCACGTTGCGCAACTGGGAGCAGGGTCGTCGAGAACCTACTGGGCCGGCGAAGGCGTTGTTGAAAGCTATCCATAATGACCCAGTACATGTACTGAATGCGCTGGCTAGCTAAAATAGATTCCACGGCGGCAGCTAAAACATCGTCATAACCAGAAAGCTCGAAGCTGAATCAACTTCGGGCTTTTTCATTTTTTATGCAGAGTGAGGACTCGTCAAAAACCTCACATCGATAGCACTGATGATTACTATCGAAACGAGCGCCTGCTCGATTGCCAGCACTGATTCCTATAATCGCCCCCAGCTTCCCTCTCCTGCGTCTGACTTCAGGCGACTTTCACCTTGGAATCCCACACCATGCCAAGCGCGAGCCAGGCCTCTAACGGCCTTCCCGAACATAATCAACAAAGCGTCAAACAGCAGTGGCTGGCGATTCTTTCGGTCGCCGTGGGTGCCTTTGCCCTGGTGACCAGCGAGTTTCTGCCGGTGGGCGTGCTCAACGACGTCGCCAGCGACTTGGGCATCAGTGCCGGCCACGCCGGCCTGATGGTCACCCTGCCCGGCATCATGGCGGCCCTTGCCGCGCCGTTGCTGTCGGTTGGCATTGGCGCCATGGACCGCCGCTATCTGCTGATCGGCCTGACGCTGGTCATGATCCTCGCCAACGGGGTGGTGGCCTTTGCCACCGATTTCAGCCTGCTGCTGTTCGGGCGTGTATTGCTCGGCATCAGCATCGGCGGCTTCTGGGCCACGGCCATCGCCCTCAGCGGCAGGCTGGCGCCCAAGGGCGTCGGCGTCGCAAAAGCCACGTCGATCATCATGATGGGCGTGACCCTAGCCACCGTACTCGGCGTGCCCGTAGGCACCTGGCTCAGCGGCCTGATGGGCTGGCGCATGACCTTTCTGGTCACCGCGCTGGTGGGAGTGCCAGTGCTGCTGGCGCAAGTCTTCCTACTGCCGCGCCTCAAACCGGAAAAGGCCATTGAGGTTCGTGACCTGCCAGCCCTGTTTATCAACCCACAAGCGCGGGTCGGGTTGATTGCCGTACTGCTGATCGGCCTGGCGCACTTTGCTGCGTACACTTATGTCGCGCCGTTCTTCAAACACAGCTCAGGCTTCGACGGGCCGACGATTGGCTCATTGTTGCTGCTGTATGGCGTGGCAGGCGTACTGGGCAATGTGTTCGCCGGCTTCGCCGCCAACCGCAGCGTGCGTAACACCTTGCTGCTGGTCGCGCTGATGATCGGGACCAGCACCGCCCTGTTCCCCTACTTCGCCACCGGTATGACAGGCGCCGTGGTACTGATCGCACTCTGGGGCTTTGCCTTTGGCGCCTTCCCGGCCTGCGCCAGTATCTGGATGTTCGTGGTGGCGCCCAAGGATGTGGAACGAGGCATGCCGCTGTTCGTGGCGCTGTTTCAGGTGATCATTGCCCTGGGCTCGTTCTTTGGTGGACGGATCGTCGACCAAATGGGCAGCGCGGTGTTGTTGAGCCTGGCCACTGTGTTGGTGGGGTTGGGGTTTGCGACCGTGCTGGTGTTGGGCCGCAAGGTGAGCAACAGCTTGGTGGCGCAGCCTGCCTGACCGAGTTGCAGCCACAAAAAAGCCTGCTGAGCGTTGAGTTCAGCAGGCTTTTTTCGTTTCAGAAGCAGGTATTTATTTGGCCGTGGGGAAATCACGCTCCAGGACAGCGTCCACCAAGGCTTGCGCGTTCTCAATCAATTGAGCCAGGGCCATGATCACGGGCGACTGTGTGCTGACTGGATCTTCGGCGCATTGGTAAGCGGTTTGCAGGGCAGATGACAGGATTTCGGTGGCGTTTGTGAGGGCTTCTTCGGTGCCGACGTCGGCGCCTACATGGAATATTTTACGCGGGGAAAATTCGGAATCAGAATCGAGATTGCTCATTGTGTAGCTCCTGTATGCAATGGGAACTGCCACATCCCGCTGTCAAACAGGATCAGGTGGCAGCTGTGCGCGGGTTGACAGACCGGTATACAGGACCCGGCGCACCCGAAGATGCCCCACGCACAGCCGCCATAAAACGACGTCACAGCAGAAACGCTGTAATCGCATGGAGGTCGTACACCTGTAAATCAGTCTGTCAAAACCGGTCGCCATGAGGGCGACGGCGGAAGGTTAGCGCCCTACCCCAGCCAGCGCAACCCTGCTCGAAAACCGCCGAACCCGCATAACGTAAGCACCTGTTTCGGAAAAGCTTGGTAATCAAAATGGCAGGCATAAAAAATCCGGAGCTCTTATCAGGAGTCCGGATTTTTTATGCGGGTCAGACCCATTCGGTGCTACAGCGCTTTTACCGGCTTAATCAAACTCTCTGCCGGAATCCCAAACATCTCATGTAGTTTCCAAATCATCGGCAGCGTAAGAGCTCGCTTCCCGTTCAGCACCTCATACACCCGATTCTTGCGCCCAATGGCAGGCACAAGGTCTGTCGCTGACAAACCGGACTGTTCCATCCTGAAACGTATGGCGTCCACCGGATTGGGCAGATCAACCGGAAAGTGTTTCGCTTCATAAGCTTCGATCAGCGTAATCATTACCTCAAGGTAATCCCCTTCAGGCGTCCCGGGCTCTGGTTCATTATCGAACAGCGGCGAGACAGCCTTCAGCGCTTCTTGGTAATCCTGTTCGGTATGAATGGGTCGAATGTTCATGGGTTACTCCATTTCCACAGTATCAGCGTCGACGGCGTCGTACTGCTTATGTGTGCCGACAAATTTGATATAGAGCGCGCCGTAGCGATAGGCCACAGCAACCACTAGCCGGTAGTCATTGCCTTTGATGTTGAACACGACCCGGCGGCTTTTGAGAACGCTCGCATGGCGAAATTGGCCCTTGATGTCTGCGGGCGTTTGCCAGTTCGCTTTCTTGACCTCGTCAATCCAGGCAAGGAGGGACTGCTCTGAATCCGGGTATTTCTGCCAGAAAGTCTTGAGCTGACTGATTGCGATGATTCTCATGAAATGATCCTAGTCCCGTGTTGGGACTCACACAAGTGCGTTTCATCTGTTTGTCGTGCTCTGATACCCCACCACGCTCAAAACGCCAAACTGAAATCATGAAGAAATTTTACAGTCAGACACCCAGCATGATCGGGTTGGTGAGGAAGCCGTCGTGGTCACTCACCTCGGCCAGCTGCAGTTCAGATGCACCGATGCTCATGGCCACTGCCACCACGCCGTCGATGCGACCAGGGATTTTGCGCTGGGCGAAGATGCGGCTGTCCTTCTGATCGGCGTCTAATACGGCGCTGGCTGCGTCCAAAGTAATACCGGGTTGGCTTTGATCTGGATGCGTTATTTGAATCGGCTTACTGGCCCAATTCCTTAGTCAAGACATGTGCACTGAATGCCAGGAAATCGCCCAGATGTTTGGTGATAATCGCAACGGTAATAGGCAACTGAAGCGTCTGATACTCATGCACAGCGATATTGCGGAAACCGACCATGTTTTTCAGGTTGGTGAGCAAGGAAGGATTCACCCATCCGCCCCGCGCCAGCAGCTCAAACACGTCACGAGCACGTTGGGGGACACCGAGGCGCTCACGACGAATCAGATGTTGCCCCATGTCCAGGGCAGCCTCACAGGTACGCAGAATATTGAGAATGGCCGCATCGTGACGGGTTAAGTCAGTGGCGAAACTGGCTGGATCCTTTTCGTACTCCTCCCGAGCACGAGCAACGCAGCGCTCAATGCTGGCAGCCTTGTTGATGAGTACATCATCGGCCATATACCGTTCCGTCCTTTTGAATGTCGACTAGCAGCTCTGCCCTGGCGCAATCCAACGCAGTTTTCTCGCTGAGTATGTAGCTCTCAAAGATACCCGCCTGACTGTCCTTGCTCCACAGGCGACGCCCTGTCGTTATGACTTGGTATTGCATGACCGTCGAGGCTGCGCGTAAGTCCAACAAATCAACGGGCACCTTGACGATATCCGCTAATTCCCCGGATAGACGCCACAGTTGCAGTGGGTCAATGCTTCCTTCAATCAGCACAGCCAAGTCAAGATCGCTGGCGGCATTTGCCTCCCCCGTCACCTGGCTGCCAAAGACGTACACTGCCAAAAGACCTGGAAGGTTAGCCTGCACATGCGTGAGCACTTTTTCGAAGTTCATGATCGACCCGCACTGTCATCAGGTAATGACGAACGTAGCAGAATTTACTTGCGCATTTCTGCTACAAAAACAAAAACCCCCAACAACCGTTAAGTTATTGGGGGTTTCTGTTTATAAATAATGGCGGAGAGATAGGGACTCGCCACACACCACGAAAAAACCCAGCAACCATTGTACCACAAGGCTTTCCATGTGAATCTACGTAGAATCTTTACGTAGAATTGGCCGCTGGTAGATGATCATGGCAAAGGCAAACAACCTAGAACTCCAAGGCGGCACGTACCACGTAAGGCTGGACGTCCCCAAGGACGTGCGGGAAGCATTTGGCGGTCGCAAGGTGCTATCCCAATCGTTGAAAACGGGATCGAGAGAAGAAGCCCTATACCGTCGCCTACCTATCCTTCACGCTTGGAAAAGTCAGATAAAAATCGCACGGCAAGGCAAACAGTTGCAGGATGGCTGGCAAGACAACGTAGCCATGATGGTTGAGCAACTTGACCAAATGGCGACTAGCGCCAAACGGGAAAGAATCGGCGAGAAAATCCCACCTCTGCCAGAGCCTGATCCCGAAGCGGTGAAGCAGGCGATGGAAAACCCGGAGGTAGTAGCAGCCCTTAAAGCGATGATTGAGCGCCGCAGGGGTGAGCCAATGGGGATGATCAAACTTGAGGATGACCTAGCCGACCTGTTCAAGGGGTTTGTGGGAAGACGATTGACCGAAAGTCACAACCTAACCCCTGATCAGAAGGACGAACTGGCAGTCCTGATCAAAGACCCTACCAGTTACAAAGCTCGCTCCCCTATCACCAAGACACGTCTGGCAGCATTCCGCACATACCGCCTTGAACATCACGTGGCACTCAAGACGGTAAACCAGCAGGAAGCGAAGCTGTTGAGCTTATCGGACCATCTTCAACAATCCGGTAGTCCTCTCGACTTCGATGCAGTTAGCACTTGGTTGCAAGGTATGACGCTAAGCAGCAAAACCAAGCAGCAATACCTGCTCGCTGGCAGCCAGTTCTGGCAATGGGCTTGCACGCATGAACCGCAGTGGCGACAGACCTTTAAAGGCCAAGTTAACCCGTTCGAAAAGCACACCCTGCCCACCGTCAAGGGCAAGGCAAAGAAGGAAGCAGCACGGAAAGCTTTCACCATCGAAGAAATTGGCGCCCTTCATACGGCGGCAAAGGAGCAGGGCCTAAACACACTTGCAGACTTGATCCTATTGGGAGCGCTCAGCGGCGGCAGAATCGAGGAGTTATGCCAGCTTCGCACGGAGAACTTGATCACTATCGAAAGCGTGCCAATGTTCGATATCACGGACTCAAAGACTGTCGCGGGAATCAGACAGGTCCCTATTCATCCGCAGCTAAAGAGGCTCGTTGCTCGCCTTGCCGACACCTCTACCGATGGATTCTTAATACCGTCCGAAAGCAAAAACAAATACGGCATTCGGTCAGACGCTCTTAGCAAGGCATTTGGCAGATTGAAAACGGCCAATGGGTTTGGGCGTACGCACGTATTCCACTCGATTCGTGCGACGGTGATCACCCAGTTAGTGCGAGCAGATGTGCCAGACAGATTGATCAGAGAGCTAGCCGGTCATGAATCGGGAACGGTGACGTTTGACGTTTACAGCAAGGGCTCATCACCCAAACAGAAGCTTGCCGCGATCAAGAAGCTCCCCACGATCCCAAGCAGTTAGCTGCCCTTGACTGAATCCTACAGCTCACAACCACCCGCCGACACAATCCTTGAAGGCATAAAAACGTCCAGCATCTGAAGGCTTGCAGAGAACAACTAAGTCCGTCTTAAATTATCCGGATGCAGCGCATACCTTCGCCCTGCTGGGGTGAGGCCAATATAAACCGCGTTACCAGCCAGCTCATCACCGACAAGGCCGCGTGTGGTCAGGACATCTAGAGCAGCTTGTACTGGTAACGGTGTTGTACCGACGCGCTCCTGAAGATCCCTTCTACTAGCGTGCATGTTGTTCTCCAGAAAGCCTGCAATCGTCATCAATACCATATGCTCAAGGTCGTTCAGGGGCGTGTCTACTGGATGCCTCAGCCGGTGAATTTCGCACTCTGATCGCCGTAGCTCCATCAGTGCGTACGCAAGCGCGGCAATGACGCTCAGACCAGAGATGGTCGTACACACCAAAAGCCAAAGGGGCATCGGAACCTCCTGAAAAAGCCACTCACTACGCTGGACAAGCCAGCCCCACAAGTTTGCCAGAATCGTTATGTCGAGATAGGCATCAAGAATCTTAGTCAGAAGCCAAGTAGCGACGATGCCGCCGATGGGGAGGAGTACAGATTTCTTTAAACTGAAGGTCCATATAGACATTTGTCCGCGCGCCATCCCTGATTTAGTGGCGAGAGGATAGCATTTACGAAAGTCGCGGGTGCACAGCGTGTCAGGTGTGCATACTCAGACTGAAACCGTATCGAGCACGAGGCGAAGATGGGCACCAATATGAAAAGGACCTTGGACGAATTTGTTGCCGGGTATCAGACACCCACAGAGAGCGCATGGATCAACGATCTAGCTATCAGAAGCTTCAGGGATATAGGGGATGGCGATTATATAGCTGCACGACTCGCACTCAGGGCCAGTCTGCCGACTCAAGCTATTTGGTCCGGTTTGCAGGCGGTCGAGAAGTATTTGAAGTGCATGCTCCTGCTGGGCAGGGTTAGTTCCAAGAATGTAGGACATGACCTCAACAAGGGCTTGCGGCTCGTAAATGAACGGTTGCGATTCGATATTTCGCTTCCCGACCGGGAGCGAAAAGTCTTCGAGCATCTAGCTGACTCGGAGGGCGATAGGTATTTAGTATCCTCAGTCTTCTTGCTTCACGACGAACTGCCGGGGCTCGACGCGCTCATTTGGCGACTCCGACAGTATTGCGTCCCGCTGGGTATAAAGCACTACAACGACACGCCAAACGAGTCTGTACTCCTAGCCAACCTCGCGGAGCTTAGAGAAAGACTTGAAGGTGCTCCAACTGACGGCTACATCCCTAATGGATTGCTGGAGAAAGTTTTAGCAGAAGAAGGCAAACCCGCCCATGAGGGCCTTGTCTGGCGTAATGCAATGTTCGGCAATGATGAACCTATTTCCCCTGGTGCAGGGCTGAACCCTTTTGTCGCTATAAATTCGCCCCTGTATCTTCATCCTGAAATCGCACGCCCTGTGAGCGAGTTAATCAGATTGCCTGCCGGGGCACTGGAAGCCTTTGAAACGTTAGCTGCTACCAAGAAGAGGTGATTTTCAGCCATATCTATTGCCCGCCGCTGAACTAGGATCGCAACTCAATGGGCGATTGGCTTGTGGCGGGGGGAAATAACCAAGCCCCCCCCAGAAATTTGCTGGAACGGCTCAACGGTGGACGCTGACGGTCATCGAAAGCTGTTGCTTCCTGAAAATAAGTCGTGTGTTGGGTGCCGCTGGGCTCGCTTCTGGCAGGCGTTGAGCCGAGTGCTGTCACTTGTATCTGGTGCAACGAAGCCCGCTCCTGGCGGGCTCTGTAGGCGTTACGGTCAGGCTTTCATTGCCCGCTGAACGGTGCTCAAGCTGACACCAAGGGCCTTTGCCACCTTGCGGAAGCTCGCCCCATCCTCTGCCATTGCCTTGCGGATAGCGTCATCGTCCACAGACTTAACACGTCCCTTGTAGACACCCTTCTCCTTTGCCTTGGCGATGCCCTCTGCCTGACGCTCACGAATCAACGCACGCTCGAACTGAGCAACACTGCCCAGCAGACCCAGCATTAGCTCCTGCATGGGGTTGGCTTCGCCGGTGAAGTGAAGTTGTTCCTTGTGAAACGAGACTGCCACGCCCTTACCAATGAGCCCCTTTACAAGGGCTAGCAGGTCTTCCAATGAGCGGGCTAGCCGGTCGATGCTGTGGACGTGGAGAACGTCGCCCTTGCGAACATGGCGAAGCATTGCCTGTAGTTCGGGGCGGTCAGTGTTGGCCGCTGACACCTTGTCTGTGAACACTTCGTCCAGGGCAACACCTTCCAACTGGCGAGCGGTGTTTTGGTCGGTGGATGAAACTCGAATGTAGCCGATGCTCGCCATTACTCTCCCCTCTGTATTCATTTAACTCTAGAGGTTTGAGTATGTCCGTGTTCATTAATAAAAACAAACCCTATTGAATACTATCCTTGTATTCACCGACGAGCGGTCTCAAGGGTATACCCAAATGAATACAATCTAAAAATTGATCCATTGACCCTCATCAAGCTATGGTGGCGATTTAACATACGCAGCAGGAATGATTTAGATGAATCTCTTGTTACAAGATCCAGGCAATGACCTAGTTTACATTGAGCACAACGGAAAACGTCGCGGACCGTACGCATGTGCTTTCAGCACCACCCCCCTTAGGCTTTTCCAGGTCGAGCTGGAAATCACCGAAGGCGACAAGATCGTTCGCAAGGTGCACGGACAGGAATTCGTCTACACAATTAACGAGTTCGAATACTACAGCGGTGGACACTCCCACTCTCGTTTTGACCCCCATTACGAGCTGACAATTACAAAGGATTCCGCCCTCCCCAAGCCGCAGCCTTCCGTCACCACCAATAACATCAACATCCACGGATCGACCGGCATCCAGATTGGCGACCACAACGTCCAGAATCTTGAAGTAGCCCTGAAAGAGGTGCTTACCTCAATAGACAACGCGGACGCCCCTAAGGAAGAGCGAGAGGAAGCGAAGAACAAGCTCAATGCCTTCCTTGCACACCCACTAGTTTCTGCCGCTGTTGGTGCAACACTTCCCGTGGCTCTCGGCCTACTGAGCTGATTACTTCTCCCTTTCGGCCCTTCGGGGCCGGAGGCTATCGCCGCCTTGGCCTTGCAGGAAAACGGTGGTTCCGGCTCAGAACGGGCGTTTTAGTGTGAAAACCTCGATTTGGGCGTCAGCATGGACCCGAGCTAAGCAAATTAACGTTGCCCCCTACGGAAACAGAGGGCTTCAGACGTGCCACAAAGTCAATCTTAGAAACAACGCCCACATCGCGCACTGGTTTCGAGTGGGTTTTGTCCAGGTTATCAAGAGGTTTCCAAAACGGTATGACGTTACGGTGCCAGCATGGATAATCATGCCTATGACCAAGGAGCACTGGCGAATGGAACGATTGAACGGGTGGCAAAGGCTGTGGGTTGCGGTTGCAGTAATCCTGCTTGCCGCGATTACCCTAGGCGGGGTGGATTCCTACCCTAGCCAATCCGAGGTCAAAGACAGGTATCAGGCACGACTAAAGTTTTGGGGCGACTGCAACCTCTACTATCAAGGCCACAAGCTAGCACCAGAAACGCCACCATCACTCTGCCTCGACTTGAAAAAAGATGATGCGGTGATGACCTACAGGAAGACGGCAATCGAATACAGCGATGAAGTAGAGCGATTGCCTGTTAGGCGCCTAGGTTGGGCTGGGACCATTCTAGGTATATGGGCAATCACTAACCTCGTCATTTTCAGCGTATTTACCACCACAAGGTGGATATACCGGGGCTTTCGCCCCAAGGCTGCATAACCGTCTACATCTCACGCTGTATGGCCTACGAGACTTGGATCAGCGGACTATCACCAATCTGCACCACGTAAGCGATGGTAGCCAATTTGGCGTGGTGAGCAGCCTGCCTCAAGGCTTGGTCTACTTTCTTGGCAATGGGTGCCCGGTTCAATTCATCTTGGTAGGAGGTAGTCCAGACTGAGTAACCAGTTACTCGCTGCCAGCCTTGTTTGCGGAGTGACATTTCAAACCTCAAGCGCTGGAGGGCCGTAGCTTCCTTTAGCTGGGA
This sequence comes from Pseudomonas sp. FJ2-5-13, assembly GCF_029201605.1. NCBI lineage: Bacteria > Pseudomonadati > Pseudomonadota > Gammaproteobacteria > Pseudomonadales > Pseudomonadaceae > Pseudomonas > Pseudomonas sp. FJ2-5-13. The sequence goes on along the minus strand of NZ_CP104045.1, from coordinate 1,657,219 downwards.
TATCGCCGTGCAATGCACCATTGAAATCTTCTCTGTGATGGACGCTTGCCCTAAGGGTATAGGACTACCCACAGCGCCGCTGTAAAAGCATCACCGGGACGATGGTTTACTGTCCACGAAAGTCATGCTGTAGGCCCCGGCCTAGGACGTTTCCCTAGATACCTTAGCTACCGCTCCCAAGGTGGCGACTCCACTTCATATGTCACCGTATGGCCCCACCAAGCACAAGGGTGGTAACAGCGCGAGCTGTAAAGTTGATTCACCTCCATTGCCTCCACCTTCCGGTGGACATATCGCCACCGGACTTCCAGTCCAACCGAAGTCATACATAAAGAAATCACCACAGAACAGCTCTTGCCTTTGATCTTGCTCTTAGATTTTTCGTGCATAAACGAATGCGTTCGCATTCAGTAGTTTTCCGTCAGCGCTCGCTGACAACTGTTGCCCATCACCTTCGGTGTATCAAGATCCAGATCAAAAGCTTTTTGGGTTGTGGTGATGCTGGATGTATTTACTGATGGGCTGATCCGGAATCGGGACGATACGACTAACGGCAATCCACGCGTGAGTCCACCGTAGTGCTCCGCACTGTGCGAATAGCTCCCTTATATATCTGTCGTTAATTCAAGTTACTGCCCCCCCTTGATACTCTTCCCATCAAGGGTGAGTAATCAGGTTCATTCAGCCATAAGTTCTTCTTTCCATTTTCGGACAGTATTCCTTGATACACCTGTCTGTCGGGCAATCGCTTTTATGCCTTCACCTTGCCCCAGCATGCGCATTACGTCTTGGCGCTTCGAATGTTCCCTTTGACCTAGCGGCTTCACTTCCGCCGAAGCACTAGGCCAGAGCGTGTTGAAATCAAACGTCAAGTCTAACCTAGCAAGTATTTCTGGGTGGCGTTCCAAGTACAGTGCGACTCCTCTCAAGGAAATTCTTGCCGCCTCGACAACACGTTGAATCTGCCGAATGCTCATCGGCTCGTGATCATGGTTCAGTAGGCAGCCTGAGGCGCTTTCCACTGAAATCTCTGGCTGACGGAGTAGTATAGCGACGTCAGCAGGAGAGACGCTGTATTTGCCGTTGATTACTCCTGGGCCGACATTGATTGCCCCATGAATGTAATCGTCCAGCCAAGGAGTACATACTTCTTCGATTTTCACTGCACGCATGATTGCATACAGTGGGTTCTGTACTATCGATGAATTACGACCTTTCCTGACCGCTCTCTCTGCATTCAAAGGGAGACAAGTAGTGGGCAGTGTAACGATTCTTGGGGTATATCTGTTGTCGTTTTTGTTCGCTATAGCAATGCCGACAGGGCTTCCGTCTTCGTCCATTACGAACACAGTAGCCTCTTCGTACGATGGGGTTGAACAATCGAACGGTTCGGGAGCGTACTCCGAGAGGTTATACCGCCCTAGCACTTCTCCCGTAACTCTGTCGAAGACTATCCCGTCAACAACTGTCGTGGAATGATTGGCAAGCGTTAAACGAATATCGGGACTTGGGGCAATAGCGTCTTGGTTGGCAGCGATTGTGCCGGGGGTCAAACGAAGGGTAAACGTAAGCATACTGTTCGGCTCCTGTGTAGTAGTTCAATTCATAGGCGAGTGCCTCGGTTGGTTGGTTTGGTCAAATTCCAGACGGCAGGAAATCGACGTCTCACGTTGCACTGGGGCTAGTCGAGATCGTTCGGTTCTGGTTTTCTGGAAAGCGGTTAATATGCATTTTAAGACCATATCTGTCAAGCAACTTTACACTTTCAAGCTCCTGTAGTGCGATATGAGAGCCTTACTCTTACCAGGCAGCCCAAACTTCGTTTTACAGCATACGCGACGACTAAGAGGCCAGCAGAGGCTTACAAATCCAACTCCCCCCCCTTTCTTAGCCAACGCCACTCAGTGACGAGAGTTTAGATAGACAATGAAAACGATCACGATAATGATGATCAACAACGCTTTGTTCTTGTATTGATCCTCGTTGCGAATAGCCTGGTACGCTTCCACGTCGGACTTCCCAGATTCTTTGTGCTCCAGTATTCGAGCGATCTTCTTATCAATTCTTTTGTTATGCCTACTATTCTGCATGGCGACAAGAAACCAAAACACTAGCCACAACCCGGCTGTAGGTATGCAAAGGAGGAGATGCAGAATGTGATTGGTGGTCTTCTTCTGGCCGTTCAGCACGTAGATTCGTTCGTTCATGACTGTGCTCACCTAATAAACACTGGATTGTCGAGCGGACAAAATATCTGAAATTCAGATATCTGAAAAGCAGATATAGGTTGAGCAGCTAATCTCCATAGCTGACGACCATGCCTAAAACGATCTACAGACGTGAGCACGCTGCACTCCTGTCACTGCTGAAGAAATACCGAGACGAGGCAGGTCTGACCCAGGTCCAGTGCTCAAAAGCGCTGGGGCGCCCGCAATCTTTCATGAGCGACGTTGAAAGCGGGACACGCCGCCTGGATGTAGTACAGGTCCGCGACTTGTGCAACGTCCTTGGAGTTAAGCTTACGAAGCTGGCAATTGAGCTTGAAGAATTACTGGCAGAGGAAGGATAAGGCTACACATACGACCAAACGTACCCACTCGATGGCGGAAACCGCATTCATAGCTCGGCTTACGCGGCCGACCTTTCCTTAGCGATTGCCTAGGTATACGAGCAGTACCGAATTTTCTCCCGCCCACCCACAGGTCTAATCTGGGTACGTACAAGGATGGATTGGAACTACTAATCCAGTAGTCCACGTATTCCTTGCCCTATAGAGCCGACCTGAAAGCCGCGTACCACTTTTGTACCAACACAACTTCCAGACGTTGACGCCCAGCCCCTCACGAGAGGCTGCAATCGGCCAATAGCAGGCATAGCCTCTGGTCTGAAAGCGATCATTCAATCTTCACATACGACCTAAGCACCATCGACTTGACCATCTAGTGGTTGCCACAGGGTGTTAGCAGCCGTCGTTCCTGATTCGCTGAGCCTTCGAGCTCGTGCGTTCCTCGTGCAGGTCGCGACGTCGAAGAGTATGAGCATATCTATTCGGTCGGATGGCCACTTTAGGGTCGGACATCTGGTCACTCGAAAGACGCAACTGTAGGATGCTGCCAAAGGGAATGGAGGAAGCTGCATTGATAACTACTACGCCACCGGCTGGAGGCAGGGCAACCCAAGCAGGAATGGACTTCGGTGCTGCAGTTGGTGTGTGGTTCGCCAGTCATCTTGTGACGGCCACTCCTGTTGGACGTCGCTTCGGCCTAGGAGTGGGAGCTTTTCCTATCAAACTCCAATTTGAAACCGGCACTGGACTCGACGACATTGAGGTAACTCTCTCGGATGGCAGCGTGATCCTTGTCCAATGCAAGACACGACCTAGACTATCCAACTCTTCCGAATCTGGCCTAGCATCGACGATCTCCCAGTTAGTTCGCTTTGTTGTTTCCCAGACGACACTCACGTCCTATGTCGATCCCGCACGAACGTCAGCCGTCTTAGCGGTTGCGAATGACGCGCCGGCCTCCTTGAACAATTTAGAATCCGCATGTCGGATGTTCGACACAGGCGGCACTTGGTCGGAGGTCTACGCCCGTGTAAGTAATTGCCAGCGTTCCGCACTCGACATTCTGCGTGATCGCGCAAATGCAGAGTGGTCGGTACAGTGCAGCGGTGTCGTGCCGGACGAAGAGTTGGCTCGCTTTGCAATGCTGTTGCACATAGTGCGCTTCGACGCCTTCGAGACTGGTAGCGATCTCCGCGAATGCGCTCGTACTTTAGGAGTGCGCTTGTTTGGCGGAGAAGAGGCGGGTAATGCGCCTTTAGAAACCCTGAACGGAATTGTCCGCCGACTTGTACGAAGTGGCGCGCCAACAGACAAAGGGGGGCTTCTGCATCTGCTACGCACTGCTGGACATGAGGACCTGTGTGCGCCGATGTTCGACGCAGATATTGCGCGCCTGACAAAGCGAACGCAGACGGAGGTGGCTCGACTGGAGCGGCACTCCCGCTTGACAATCGATGGAGGCGTTGCGATTCCGCGAGGATGCATGCCGATACTCAAGGCGGCTGCAGAGGAAGGAAGCCTTTTGGTCATCGGAGAGCCCGGCGCGGGGAAAACGGGAGTTTTAGTAGCACTGGCGCAGGAGCGACTGCGTAGCGAGCTTCCGACCGTATTCCTATCGGTAGATGACCTGTATGGCGTGACTACACTCGATACTTTGCGAACAACTTTTGACCTAGAAGCACCTATTCTCGATGTCCTGCATAACTGGCCGGGTAGCAGCCCCGGACTCCTAATTATTGATGCACTGGATGCTTCGCGGGGCGGCCCATCAGAAAGCCTCTTCGCCAGGTTCATTGAGGATGTATTACGCACGCTGGGCGAAAGATGGTCAGTGCTCGCGTCAATCCGCACTTTCGATTTGCGAAACGGCAGGCGTTTCCGTGAGGCAATGGTTGGGGCACCACCATCAACAGACTATGCGGAGCCAGGCCTGGAGAGTGTGAGACACTTCAAGATCCCACGTCTTAACGATGACGAGCTTGCTGGACTGACGGAGCGGAGTACGCAACTTGGTGAGCTGTTAGGTCATGCTCCGCCGTCTTTGCGTGAACTACTCAAGAACGTCTTCAACCTATCAATTGCGAGTGAGTTGATCGACGGAGGGACGGCTGCCGCAAGCATCCGCAGCATTGCGACGCAGTCGGAGTTACTAGAGGAGTACGAGGATCAACGGTTGTCGTCGAGCCGACTTCAAACCGCAGTTGCCGCTTCCGTCAAGGCAATGATTGACCGTCGGCGCCTCACCGTCAGAAAGATCGACATCGGGCACGAGGCGCTCGACGACGTTCTGCGGAGTGGGGTACTTGTGGCATCGGGCGACCGTGTCCATTTTGCCCATCACGTTCTTTTCGATCATGTCGCGGGTCGCTTCTACTTGGACTGGACCGACACACACAGACTGCAGGCGCAGGTCACTGAAGACCCGGCAATCGGGCTTCTGCTGGGGCCTTCGCTCAAATTCGCGATGGAGCGCGTTTGGCGCGATGACGCTCCAGGCCGTTATAGCACCTGGGCATTGACTATAGCGATCACCAGCGCTAACGGCATAGACCCAGTTGTTGCAAGCGTTGCGCTTAGAACCGTGGCGGAACACGTTGAGTCTCCGGCCGATGCTCAAGGTCTGTGCGATCTTCTTCGTGACAAGATTGAGGCAGATATTATGGGCCCCGCCCTGTCGAGGCTCTCGCGATTTGTCGGCATGAGCCTTGCAGACAAAGGCGCACCGTCCTCCTCGGCAATGTTGTCTTGGGCCGAAGTGGCAGTTCAGGCTGCACTCTCGGCGCACCGACTCTATGCCGACGCCGCAAGGTTTTTGTTATTCACACTCAGTGAGCGCGGTGACTTCGCTGATCGAGCGTTCGCACTTAAGTTTGGAGAAGCGGCGCGCGCATTGCTTTCGCTTGCCTGGCAATTCGAGCCCCCACTCCCGAATCTTGCTTCGAGCGCTATTCGTATGGTGACCAAATCTTTCAATTCCGACATAACAGCGTCGAGAAAGCTCTTGTCTCGCATTCTTCAGGAACCTCGTTTCACAAAGCACGCTCATGAAGAGGCGCCATGGTTGGCAGAAGGCGTTCTAACCATCCTCAAGAGCGACCCAGGGTTCGCGGTGGAAATCTATGAAGTGTTGTTTGACCGTGCGGCGCCTGCAGAAGGTGACAGTTGGATGGGTGGCAGTGTCAGTCGAATAATGCCATTGCGATCAAACAAACGGCAGGACTACGAACACGCGCGATGGCACCTACAACAGGCTCTCCCGTCATTTCTCGCACATCAGCCCGGCAGCGGCACCCTTGCCGTCAACCGGGCAACGCTAGGGTTGGCAGCAGATCGTCGCTCGTACTTGCGATCTATGGAACCGCGGAAAGTGGCAATCGGTGGTGACCATGCACTGCTCATCTTGGAGGACAGCCTATCCCTACAGCAATGGCGAGAAAGCAGTGAGCGTAATGGTGGACAGCCAGGGAGTGAGATACTTGACAGCTATGTGAAGTTTTTACTGGAATGTTCAGATGCAGACTTTGTAGCCTCAATCCATACAATTATGTCAGAGACAGCCGCAGCTTCGGTTTGGGCGCGGATCATTGGTATAGCAGCTGAACGCCCAGGAGTGGCAGACGACCTGCTATGGCCAATTGCCACCTCAAATGACATGCTTGAACTGATTGATGTAGTCAGGGATGCGGTTACCTTTCTCGCTGCGGTATTTCCAAGGCGGTCGGTTTCCGAAAGGAGCAATTTCGAAGCTGTGCTTCTGGAAAACGTAAGAAGCGCTGACGAGAATGAACGTCGAATCTGGCAATCCCGTGCAGCGCGTTTTCTTTCCATCCTTACGGACGAGTCCCTCGCCGAGAGTCCTCTCAGGGAGTTGCGTACTGAGCTGGAGCAACAAGGACTACTAACTGGCAATCGACCCCACATGACGATGAAGCTGGGCTGGGGCAGATCGGAAGACTTCACTGACAGCTTGCTCAAGGGGGATGGAGTCGATTTAGATGAAGGCTCCGACGCTGAGCTGAGGCGAACTGTGCGTCCTTTAGACGCGCTGATTCGCAACGCCGACGGGTTGGACACGCCGGAGTCAATCGCCGAACTCTGGTTGCTGACCGCTACTGTCATAACCACAATCGACCAGTTGACCGCGCCACCGCCCCATGAGCGGGTACTTCAAGCCAGTTGGGGCTCAGTCAGCAATGCAGTAGAGAAGATCGTCCAGTCGGAGCACTACAGCGAGATCCGACTGGGTCATCCGTCCTTAACCGCTCTCATCGCAATCTTGGATCGGATGGCAGTCAACCCCTTTCCCGAGGCACGAAATTCCAACGACTCCGGCCTCATGTCTTGGGGGAACTGGGATGTGCGCGTTTACGTCGCATCAAGCTATATGAGCTTGGCCGCCTTCAGTAGCTCAAACGCGGAGAGCTTACGAGACCAGCTTATCCGCGCTCTTGATGACCCCGCACCAGCCGTTCGCCTTCAAGTTGTGCAGTCATTGAACACTCTGTGGGAAGTGGATCGCGATCACATGTGGAGGATGGCGGCGAAGGTTGCAGCGGAAGAGATTGATATCGGAGTGATAGGTTTCTTTATCGGTGGCCCTCTTTTCAGCCTTGCCGAAGTAGCACCTGAACGTTGTGAAGAATTCATAAGCGGGATTCTCGCTAGGCTGCCCCACCGGCAGGAAGAGGAAAGCCGGCAGGGTGATTTCTATGAGGCGATCGCCAGCATGGCATCCCGTTTGTGGATAGTAGGTGGAAGAAACATTGCTCATGGATGGATACTGAATTGGGTTCGGACGCTCGAAGACTCCGACGCTTTTTTGTGGCCATTGGTTTCGTGGCTTCGCGGCCCACTCTTTACCAGTTATCAAAACGACGCTACTGACCGCGATAGCGAAATTCAGAGTCGGGCCCGAGAAGTATTGCGCGCCATCGTTGACTCGGCTGGCGATGCTTTGGGAGCAGCCAAGCTGGATCTGATGGATGATTGTAGTACCGAGCCGCAACGCATCGCTGCTGAGCGACAATACAAGGCCGGTCTTCGCTTGATGGAGCATAGTTGCAATCAGCTTTATTTCGGTTCTGGTGCATTCAAGAACGGAAAGACCGGCGGAAACGGTGCGGGTCTTGGCGATGAAGGAGTGATGCGCAACTTCCTGGCCGAATATGAAGGCATTCTTGATCGAATAGCCCTATCCGGCAACTCAGCTGTCGCTTATCACCTTGTCGAGCTATATGACCATCTTGCAGGTGCTTCGCCCGATCTGGTGTTCGACAAGGTCGCCGCGCTGGTGGTCGGGCCCGCCGCCAGTGACGGCTATCACTATGAAAGCCTGGCGCTCGATTCCGTCGTCCGCTTGGTACGTCGCTACCTCGCTGACTACCGGGCCGCATTTGATGATGTGAGTCGCCGCGCTCGTCTCGTGAGCGTCCTTGAACTGTTTTCCAGCGCGGGGTGGCCAGAAGCACTCAAGTTGCTCTACGAGCTACCGGATTTGCTACGGTGAAGTTGCTCGCAGAAACCGGCGCGTTCGCCGAGAAGCTACGTACGGGAATGCAGCAGTTTCGGCGAGAAGAGGCGTATCTCCGGAATCAGTACGCAACTGCCGAGAGCGTAGCGCCGGAGTCGATGCCTGCCTCCATGCTGGAGCGTCCGACGCGACGCTTCCTCATAGATCACTTCTTGCGGGCGCTTGACTGGAATCCGGATAACCCGGGACAAGTCATTGAAGAGGCAAGAGCATATAGCGCAAACAACGATCGTCTGTATTTTGACTATTTAGGTGTATCGCCGACCGATAGAGCTCCGGTTTTAATCGTCGAGGCTAAAGGTTTTGATATCCCAAAACCTCGACGTGCGAGAGGTTCTGAGCTTGACGCGAAAAATATGGCGACACTCATCTGCGAAGCTCTGTTCGCACTCAAGGATAAGTCTCAAAGGGGATCAGGCATTATTGCGGAATGGGCGGAATACCTCAAAGACTTGCATAGCTATGTCTCTGCTCTGAACGAATTCGGTAGGAGAACACTTCGTAGGGTTGTGATTACCGCTGGAAATTGGGTCATCGTTTTTGAGGAGCCCATTGCTTGCTTCGTCACGCCTGGCCAACCGATCACAGAACGCGTGCATTGCTTTCCCAATGGTGACGAAATCCTACTGCGTCATGTAGAACTATTTGAGATGCTGCACCGGAGCCGGCTGGTTGATACGCTCCCACTCGCATTAGATGTGCCGGAGGCACTCGAATTTCTGCCTCCAGACAAGATTGGAGACTGCTACCGAGCGGTCATGGTGGCAACATCGGCGACAACAGGCGCAGAGCGCAAGAAGTATCCAACACGCTCCGTCTATCCGGCTATGCTAGTCAAGAGCAGCAATAGGTGGTTCGCGATCCTGGACTTGGACCGCTGGGCAGAAGAACCCAAAGGAAGTGAGCGAATTGAGGATTTCCTTACAACTCTTGAGCAGGCAGGGAACGATCTTGAGAAGCGCCTCAGAGCCAGGCTGGGCCTTCCCCTTATACCGAGGTCTTTAGATCAGTTTCCCGGCTTCCCACAAGCACAAGTCCGCCAACACAGTAGCGCTGAGATCCCCCCACTTCCCGGCTCAACTGCTGCCCGAATAGTCATCGGAGGGAGAAGAACATTCGTAATACACTCCGGTGAACCTGGAGCACCTTCGGAGTACGTCGTAGTTACAGGTACCTCTTGGTTTTACAAGAGTGATCGGGCAACCACGCCTAGCATGTGCAATTTCCACTATTGGAAGGCGGCGCGGAACGCAGGTGTCGCGAAGGGAGATTTGCAATCGACCTGCTTGATCGCTTCCTTCACGGAGGACGGGCAGGACAGGCACTGCTCGCACGGTGACTTGCGGAGCATTCGTGCTCAGCGCTGTCATGTACTGCCGCTGGAGACCCACATGTGCTGCCATTCGTGCTCCTTCATCCGAATTTGTTGGGATTCCGACCGTGACCTACTCCCATGCCCTATCGCTTAAAAACGTTTGTCTTCTCTAGATCTTAGCGGCCACTTCTGTGGCAGCATCGGCAAAAGTGTTGCAGTTGCCAATCGACGCAAGAAGAAGCCACAAAGGGCGTTGCAGGTGATGTATTTTACGTAGAATCATTACGTAGAATTCTGAAATGCAAAAAGCCCCGAGACCTTGATCTACGGGGCTTTTCTAAGTATGGCGGAGAGATAGGGATTCGAACCCTAGGTACCGGTGAAGGTACAACGGATTTCGAATCCGTCCCATTCGGCCACTCTGGCATCTCTCCAACGGCGCGCATCATAACAGCATGATTGATGGATGCAAAGCGCCGAAGCGATTTTTTTCCGTGCTATCAGATGCTTGCGTCGATTACAGCGGTACGCCGAGGCGCTTGGCGACTTCTTCGTAGGCTTCGATCACGTCACCGAGGCCTTGGCGGAAGCGGTCTTTGTCCATCTTCTTCTTGGTGTCCTTGTCCCACAGGCGGCAGCCGTCCGGGCTGAATTCGTCGCCAAGGACGATGGAGCCGTCGTGGAATACGCCGAATTCGAGTTTGAAGTCCACCAGCAACAGGCCTGCATCGTCGAACAGCTTGCTCAGCACGTCGTTGACCTTGAGGGACAACTCCTTCATGCGCGCCAGTTGCTCAGCGGTGCCCCAACCGAACGCCACGACGTGGGATTCGTTGATGAACGGGTCGCCCTTGGCGTCGTCCTTCAGGAACAGTTCGAAGGTGTAAGGGTTGAGCTTGAGGCCCTCTTCCACGCCCAAACGCTTGACCAGGCTGCCGGCGGCGTAGTTACGCACGACGCACTCGACCGGGATCATGTCGAGCTTCTTGACCAGGCATTCGTTGTCGCCCAGCAGTTTGTCGAATTGGGTCGGGATACCGGCCGCTTCGAGTTTCTGCATGATGAAGGCGTTGAACTTGTTGTTCACCATGCCTTTGCGGTCAAGCTGTTCGATGCGCTTGCCGTCGAACGCCGAGGTGTCGTTGCGAAACAGCAGGATCAGGCGGTTGGCGTCGTCGGTCTTGTACACCGACTTGGCTTTGCCGCGGTAGAGTTCTTCACGTTTTTCCATGATGGGCTCCGCTTTGAGTAAGGTGGGCTAGGCGATGTGTCGCCAGTCGAGCCCTGAATCTTGATCGGCCAGTTGCAGCCAGTCCGGGTCGCACCCTAGGGTGTCGACAAAACATTGCCGGGCAAGCGTCGGCAGGTTGTTCTTGCTGCTGAGGTGAGCCAGGACCAGGTGTTGCAGGTCTTGCCAGCCCAACTCATACACCAGGTATGCGGCCTGGTGGTTGTTCAAATGTCCCAGCTCGCCGCCCACCCGCTGCTTGAGAAAGTAAGGGTAATGACCGCGTGCCAGCAGGTCTCGGCAGTGGTTGGACTCGATCATCAAGGCATCGAGATCCCGGTAACCCTCCAGCACCTTGGCGCAATAAGAACCCAGATCGGTGAGCACACCGAAGCGCCGCTCACCGTCACTGAATACATATTGCGTCGGCTCCTGGGCATCATGAGCAACCGCAACAACATTGATGCTCAGGGCGCCAATTTGCAGTTGCTCACCACCGGCCAGGAAGCCAGCAGGCTCAATGGGTTTGCGCATCCCGCGCAACGTGCCGCGACTCAAGTACACCGGTAAATTGTAGCGCCGAGACAGCAAACCCACGCCATGCACATGGTCGGCATGTTCGTGGGTTACCAGAATCGCGCTCAGTTGCGTGGGGTGAACCCCCAGGCGCAACAGGCGCCGCTCGGTTTCGCGCAGGGAGAAACCACAATCGACCAGCACGTACGTGTCATCATGGGCGACCAGTGTACCGTTCCCTTGGCTACCGCTGCCGAGAACGGCAAAACGCATCGGATCAGCCCAGGTTGTCTTGAATCACGCCCAACACTTTGCGCGCTGTTTCAGCTGGCGCGACAGTGTTGATGTTCTTCTCGACGGTGACTTGCACGCTTTCGCCCACCTTGCTCAAACGAACCTGGTAACGCTCGGCACGGGTTTCGATCTCTTCCTTGGTCGGCGCGCTGCCGAACAATTTGCCGAAGAAACCTGGCTCGTCGTCTTTCTTCTCGGCCTTTTCAGCCACGTTGATGTAGTACAGGCCCAGGCTGCGGTTGATGTCTTCAACGCGCCAAGGGCCCTGCTCCAACGCGCGGCCAACACTGGCCCAGGCGCGGTCGAGGTCTTCACCCAGGTTCAGCACGACGTTGCCGCTGCCGTCTTCGGTGAGGCTGACGCGGCTAGGGGTGTCGTAATCACGGGCGGCGAGCAGGGAAACGGAACCGCCCTTCTCGGAGATACGGCTCATGCTGGCCAGCATCTCGTCGACCAGCGCGGCGTCCACGCCGGTGTTGACCGAGCGCGGGGTGAAATCGACGTTGGCCGTGCTGCCGGCAGGCCGTTCGGCACTGACTACATAGACTTCGCTGGTGTTGCGCTGCACGCCAGGCTCGATGCGCACACGCACACGGGCTTCGCTGTCGGCGGCTACACCGCTCGCCAGCAGGCGCTGGGCCATGTTGGCAGACAGCTCACGACCTTGCTGCCACGCGGTGGTGAACTCACCGGTTTGCGGGCGCTGCTGGTCAAGGCGGAAACCGTTGTCCTGGAAGAACTGCACCGCCACCGGCCAGACTTCGGCAGGTGGACGCTGAGCCACGATCCAGCGGTTGTCGCCGCTTTTTTGCAGGCTGTAGTCGCTGGCATCGGCCACGGCCATGATCGGCTGTGGGCGCGGCACTACGTACTCACCCTTGACCGTGTCGTCGGCGACGTTGCGTGGGATCGGCAGCAACGGGTCAAGGCGCTTGGCGACATTGACATCAGGCGGCAGTTGCATCGGTTTGGTTGCTTGCGCTTCCAGGTAATCGCTGCCGCGGTCACGGAAGTAGCCTTCCGGGCCCCATACCCAACCGCAGCCACTGGTGCTGGAGATAATCAAGGCAAGTGCGGAAAGTCCGGCCAATCGCTTCATGCGTAGTGCTTCCTCAATTAAACCAGGACGCCGGACTGGCGCAGGGCCTGTCGCAGCGGTTCGTGACAGGCTTCGCTGAGGCGGGTGAGCGGCAGACGGATACCGTCCGGCATCAGGCCCATCTCAAACAGCGCCCACTTCACGGGAATAGGATTGGATTCGATAAACAGTGTCTTGTTGAGCGGCATCAGCTTCTCGTGGATTGCACGAGCAGTGGCTGCATCGCCGGCAATGGCGGCGGCACACATATCGCTCATGGCGCGCGGGGCCACGTTGGCAGTCACGGAGATGTTGCCCTTGCCACCCAGCAGGATCAGCTCGACAGCGGTGGCGTCGTCACCGGAATACACCAGGAAGTCGTTGCTCACGCCGGCCAGGATGTCCTTGGCGCGCTGCAGGTCGCCGGTGGCTTCCTTGATGCCGATGATGTTCGGCACGGTGGACAGGCGGATCACGGTCTCGGCCTTCATGTCGCACGCGGTGCGGCCCGGCACATTGTAGAGGATCTGCGGGATCTGCACGGCTTCGGCAATGGCTTTGAAGTGCTGGTACAAGCCTTCCTGGGTCGGCTTGTTGTAGTACGGGGTTACCAGCAGGCAAGCGTCGGCGCCGGCCTTCTTGGCGTTCTTGGTCAGCTCGATCGCTTCACGCGTCGAGTTGGCGCCCGTACCGGCGATCACGGCAATGCGGCCCGCCACGCGCTTGACCACGAACTCGATCACCTGGATGTGTTCTTCCACATCGAGGGTGGCCGATTCACCTGTGGTGCCGACCGCCACAATGGCGTTGGTGCCCTCTTGCAGGTGGAAGTCCACCAGTTTGCCCAGGCTGTCCCAGTCGAGACGACCTTGTGCATCCATGGGTGTGACCAGTGCCACCATACTGCCCGCAATCATGCAACCGCTCCTGCCGGAAAAAGAGAGCCGTAATGGTACTGGCGCCAAGATGCTTGTACAAGCGAAGTACCGCGTGAGGATGCGTTCTGGCGCAACTAAACGTCGGGCAATGCCATCATTGGGCCAAAGCACCGCCCGAAGCCGGCTGATCACGCAATGAAAACGCCACCTCCTAGCCCTTGGCGACGCTTTTCGCTACCCTTGATCCTTTGATCGATACCGCCCACACGGCATCGACCGCTCATCGCTTTAGGAAGGCTGCATGTCCACCCCCACAGTTCGCGAACAATTCCTTGTTATCAGTGCCCTCGGCGCCAACCCCATGGAGCTGACCAACGTGCTGTGCCGCGCCAGCCATGAGAACCGCTGCGCCGTCGTGACCTCCCGCCTCACCCGCCATGGCGAGTGCAGTGCGCTGGTCCTGCAGATTTCTGGCTCCTGGGATGCCTTGGCGCGCCTGGAAACCGGCCTGCCGGGCCTGGCCAAGAAGCATGACTTCACCGTCAACGTGGTACGCAGCGCCGCCCTGGAAAACCGCCCCCAGGCGCTGCCGTACGTAGCGTATGTCAGCTCGGCCTACCGCTCGGACATCGTCAACGAGCTGTGCCAGTTCTTTATCGACCATAACGTCGAACTGGAAAACCTGACCTGTGACACCTACCAGGCGCCACAAACCGGCGGCACCATGCTCAATGCCACCTTTACCGTGACTTTGCCGGCCGGCGTACAGATCAGTTGGCTGCGCGACCAGTTCCTGGATTTCGCCGATGCCCTGAACCTCGACGCCTTGATTGAGCCATGGCGCCCACAGAACCCAATGTAAGGAAGTACTTCTCTATGCCGGTAGCCATCGACACACCCGTGGCCGATTTCGAGGCCCAGGCCACCAGCGGCCAGACCTTCAGCCTCGCAGCCCTAAAGGGCAAGCAAGTGGTGATCTACTTTTACCCGAAAGACAGCACCCCTGGCTGCACCACCGAAGGCCAGGGTTTTCGTGACCAGTACGCCGCGTTCAAGGCCGCCAATACCGAAGTGTTCGGCGTGTCGCGTGACAGCGTGAAGTCCCACGAGAACTTCAAGGGCAAACAAGCATTTCCTTTCGAGCTGATCAGCGATAAGGACGAAGCGGTCTGCCAGCTGTTTGATGTGATCAAGTTGAAGAAGCTGTACGGCAAGGAATACCTGGGCGTGGATCGCAGCACCTTCCTGATCGATAGCCAAGGCGTGCTCCGTCAAGAATGGCGCGGCGTGAAAGTGCCGGGGCATGTTGATGCCGTGCTGGCGGCAGCGCAGGCGCTGAACAAGGCTTGATCTTGCCTCGATAAGCCTAGGTATCTACACAACTTTGTGGGCTGTAGCACACACGGTAACCACGATGCGAAGCGAGCCGCTCTTGATCTTGATCTGCTCTTGATCTTAGGCGCCCCGTCAAACCACGCTGGCCGGAATTCGACAGGGATTTGGGGGGTAAACCGGCAGGGATGCCGGTTTAGCCGCCCCGCGCCATGGATGGCGCGTGGCGGCGGCCCCCCAAATCACTGGCGGATTACGGGCACACCGAGCCCAAGCGAGGTGCCGAGTGGTGGGGCAAGAGCCCTTTTGGTTACTTTTGGGGCTCTTTTCCAAAAGTGACCCGCTGTCAGAGCGGAACCCTAAGTGGCCGTTACCGCAGCAATGGATATGTACACTATCCAACTGTGTTGACTGCCAGGCCGCCTTCGCGAGCAAGCCCGCTCCCACAGTTTGATCGTGGGGTGTCAGGTAGATAGGGGGCGGCTGGCAGGCTGTCATCGCAGGCAAGCCAGCTCCCACAGTTTGATCGCAGGGTGCCAGGTAGATAGGTGTCGCCTGTCAGGCCGTCTTCGCAGGCAAGCCAGCTCCCACATTTGGATCGTGGTGGGTCAGGTAGACAAGCATCGGCCGTCAGGTCGTCACGGGAGCAAGCTCCCTCACCACAGGGTCAGCTTGGTACCGAAGTTGTGTAAATACCTTGCCTCGTAAGGCCTTCAGGCCTTGCGCAACCAATAGCAGTACACGCCAGCAGCCTCTTCTTCCCGAACCAGCGTATGGCCCGCCAACCTGGCAAAAGTGCGGAAGTCACGCTGGGAGCCTGCATCGGTGGCGGTCACTTTAAGCACGGCGCCGCTGGCCAATCGATTGAGCTCCAGCTTGGCCTTGAGCAAGGGCAACGGGCAGTTCAGACCGCTGGCGTCGAGTTCGGCGTCACAGGCTACAACGTCGGTCATGGTGTTACTCCAGGCAAACATTCGGGCTGCTTAGAATATCTGGTCCCAAGCTCAGTGTCCGGCTACAGTAAGCTCTTTGTCGAAAGGCTTTGTGCATGACTTTTTTGCGCCCTACCCTGCTGACGCTGGCCTGCCTGCTGGCCTCCCCGGCCTTCGCTGACGACCTGCCGTCACTCGGCGACGCCAGTTCTGCCATTGTCTCGCCGCAACAGGAATACCAATTGGGCCGCGCTTGGCTGGCTTACCTGCGCGGCCAGGTCTCGCAACTCAATGACCCGCAACTCAAGGATTACGTCGAAACCAGCGTGTACAAGCTGGTGGAGACCAGCCAGGTCAATGACCGGCGCCTGGAATTTATCCTGATCAACAGCCCACAGCTCAACGCCTTCGCGGCTCCGGGTGGGATCGTCGGGGTCAACGGCGGTTTGTTCCTCAATGCACAGACCGAAGGCGAATACGCGTCGGTACTGGCCCACGAACTGGCGCACTTGTCTCAACGCCACTTCGCCCGAGGCGTGGAAGCGCAATCACGCATGCAACTGCCGATGATGGCTGCCCTGCTTGGCGGCATTATCGCCGCCGCTGCGGGTGCCGGCGATGCCGGTATCGCCGCGATTGCCGGCTCACAAGCCGCCGCGATCCAGGAACAGCGCCGCTTCTCCCGCCAGAACGAGCAGGAGGCCGACCGTATCGGCATCCTCAACCTGGAGAAAGCCGGCTACGACCCGCGCTCCATGCCCACCATGTTCGAACGGTTGATGCGCCAATACCGCTTCGACGCCAAGCCGCCGGAGTTCCTGCTGACTCACCCGGTCACCGAATCGCGTATCGCCGACACCCGCAACCGCGCCGAACAAGCCAAACCCGGCGGCAAGGAAGACAGCCTGCGCTATCAATTGATTCGCGCGCGGGTACAACTCAAGTACGAAGACACACCAGGCCTGGCTGCCAAGCGCTTCCAGGCGCAGCTGGACGAAAACCCTAAAAATGACGTGGCACGCTATGGCCTGGCCATCGCCCAGATCAAGGGCACTCAACTCAAGGAAGCACGGGAAAGCCTGGCGCCGCTGCTGGCCAAGGCGCCCAACGACATCACGTACAACCTGGCCCAAATCGAACTGGACATCACCAGCAACCGCATGCCGGATGCGCAGCAACGTACCGACCGCATGCTCACCCAGTACCCCAGCAACTATCCGCTGAACCAGGTACGGGTAGACCTGCTGCTTAAACAGAACCGTACCGCCGATGCAGAAAAGGCACTGGACGGGCTGCTCAAGTCGCGCCCGGACGATCCGGACGTGTGGTATCAGGTCGCCGAAACTCGCGGCTTGTCCGGCAACATCATTGGCCTGCATCAGGCCCGCGCCGAATATTTCGCACTGGTGGGGGATTTCCAGCAAGCGATCCAGCAGTTGGACTTTGCCAAGCGGCGCGCGGGCAGTAACTTCCCGCTGTCCTCACGCATCGACGCCCGTCAGCGTGAACTGATCGAACAAGAGCGCCTGGTAAAAGGCATGATGAGCTGAACCCGCCGCCCACAAAAAAGCCCCGCTGCCGTTAACCGGCAGCGGGGCTTTTTTTATGGGGCTAGCGGATTACTCGGCCAGCTTGAAGGTGATGAAGCTGGCACGGCCTTGACGCAGGACGCGCATCGACACCGAGCGATTCTTCGGCAACGCCTTGGCGATGTCGGCGAATTCCTTGGTGGTGTCAATTGCCTGGTTGTTCAAGTGAGTGATCACGTCACCCGGTTGCAGGCCGATCAAGGCAGCTGGGCCGTCCTGAACTTCCTTGATCACCACACCGCTTTGCAGGTCGAAGGTTTTCTTCTGCTCGGCGGTCAGTTCAACCACGGCGATACCCAGGCGGTTACTGCTGCGCTCGGCACCGGGCTTGGCGTTGCCCAGGGCATCCAGGGTGGCGCCTTCTTCCGGGATTGCCCCTACGGTCAGTTCGACGTTCTGGCGCTTGCCATCACGAATCACTTCCAGCTTGGCTTTGCCGCCAGCCTTGAGCGCGCCGACCAGATGAGGCAGGTCCGCCGACATGATGATCGGCTGGCCGTTCATGCTCAGGATGACGTCACCGACTTTCAGGCCGCCTTTGGCCGCGGGGCCATTGTCCTGAATCTGCGCAACCAGGGCACCGGCCGGCTTGTCGAGACCGAAGGACTCAGCCAGGTCCTTGTTCACTTCCTGGATGACCACGCCCAACCAGCCGCGGCTGACCTTGCCGCCGCTTTTGAGCTGATTGGAGACGTCCATGGCCACATCGATCGGGATCGCGAAGGACACACCCATGAAGCCACCGGAGCGGGTATAGATCTGCGAATTGATCCCCACCACTTCGCCGGCCAGGTTGAACAGCGGGCCACCGGAGTTACCCGGGTTGATCGGCACGTCGGTCTGGATGAACGGCACGTAGTTTTCGTTTGGCAGGCTGCGACCGATGGCGCTGACGATGCCTTGGGTAACGGTGTGGTCAAAGCCGAACGGCGAACCGATCGCGACCACCCACTGACCGGCCTTCAGGTCCTGGGACTTGCCCAGTTTAAGCACCGGTAAATCCTTGCCATCGATTTTAAGCAAGGCCACGTCGGAACGTGGATCGGTGCCAATCAGCTTGGCCTTGAGTTCACTGCGATCGGCCAGGCGCACGAGAATTTCATCGGCATCGGCAATCACGTGGTTGTTGGTGAGGATGTAGCCATCAGGCGAAATGATGAAGCCGGAGCCCAGGGATTGGGCTTCGCGCTGGCCACCACCGCCACGGGGGGAGCGCGGTTGCGGCATCCCTCGCTCGAAGAACTCGCGCAGCATGGGCGGCAAGCCTTCCAGGTCGGGCATCTGCTGGTTCGAGACCTTGCGATCCGGCAGCTTCTGCGTGGTACTGATGTTCACCACGGCAGGCGAGGCCTGCTCCACCAGTTGGGTGAAGTCAGGCAACTCGACCGCTTGCGCAGGTAAGGCCTGACCCAGCACCAGCACTGTGGCGACTATGGATAAGTAAGACTTCAAACGTGGTATCGACATACAGCTCCCGTTACGACGAGCAGGGTTAAGCGACAGGGTTCAATAAACGCCGGATACGGCGACCGGCATTTTTGTTCCGCGAACAAACAAGGCCAGAGCCATCAAACCCTGACCTATAAAAAACATGGGAAGTTTTTGCAAGTGAAAATGCTGATCCAGAAATTTCATACGCCCAGCGTCCAACCAAATTCGGGCTCAGATTGAAAGAACAGGATGAACATAAGATTAACAATCTCAGGGCTTGGCGGCGGCCTTTTCACCACGCACCGACAACGCGATGCGCTCAGCAGTGCCGATGGGAATTTCGCCCACCACCGTGACCATCATTTCGCCATCGACCGTATTCAAACGCCGCGAGACTGCCACGGTTGGCCCAAGCTGAGCGCGGGTTTCATTCACGTCAGCGCCACTGGCCGACTCGAGAAACACCGAAAAACGCGCGAGCCCATCGTCATACATCAGGCTGTCGACGGTAGATTTCGTTTGGGGATCTTTGCGCGTAGCGCTGCTGATCTGTTGGAAACCAGGCGGTAGCCAGTCCAGATGCCACCTTTGCGTGGCAGACAGGTCAGGTGTTTTAGCGGCAGACATTGTTACCGGTGAACAGTCGCTGCTGGGCTGCAAGTCCTGGTCAGAAGGAGTAGCCGAAGTATCCAGGCGCGTGAACTGAAAACGCTCCAACAACTGCCCTTGATCGTTGAGCAGCAAGGACTTGAGCGGCAGCGCAGTCTCACGATCCAGGTGTAATTCAAACCCATAACGGTAAGGGTCACGCGCACTGATCGACACAATCACCGCATTACGACCAGCCACGCGGGATTTGCCAACGACGGCCAGTTCATAGAATGGATTGAGTTTTTTGGGATCAAGAATACGCGAGGGTGCATCAGAAGAATGACCGAGGCTGACAACCAACGCGCCACTGACGCATTGCGCCCGGCCGTCTACCCGAACCGCTTCCTGGGCGGAGCCGTCAAGCTGCAACAAGCGTTCACGGACATGACCATCCTGGACGCGGTGCCAGATATCATGGGTGGAAAAACTGCCGTTACGTTCGTAGACAAACGTACCTTCAAAGCTTTGCTGCTGCTCTGCACGCCCAAGTCGAGTCAGCCAGTCTTGGGCTTCATCGGCATGGGCGGATAGTGCAAACCAACTACTGAGCAAAAGCGCAAGGAGCGGTATGGCGCGCATAGGGCTCCTTAGCGAATCAGCGGTTTTCCTGGCTTGCTGCACGGGCGTATGGCAGAGCGCTTTCAGTGCCTTTGGCGGCCGATTCCTGCGCATGTTGACGCAGGTAGCCTGGAAGGCGCTGATCCTGCCAGCCGGATTGCCCCTGAAGTACACCATTGGCCATAGGGCCGGTGGTATCGGTGCTTTCCTTGTAGCCAGCCAGCACGGCAGGGCCTTTGACTTGCGGACCGGCCATGACCGGCTGCTGAGTCTGTTGGGCCAGCTCGTTGCCTGCGATCTCGTCCTGGTTGTACAGGCGAACACCTGCCAACACAGCAACGGTCACCGAGGCGGCCACTGCCAGACGACCCAGGCTGCGCCATGGACCACGCGAGGCTTTTGCCGGAACGGCTTCATCAGCCAGTGCAGCAGAAACGGCCGCAGCAATATCCAGACGAGGGATTAGGAGATCCTTGTGCATCACCGCCCGAGCGACTTGGTAACGAGACCAGGTATCACGGGTTTCGGCGTCATCAAATGCATTGAGCACTCGACGAAGTTCCAGTTCATCCGCTTCGTTATCCATCACTGCGGACAGCGATTCCTGCAGGGCATCACGACTCATGGCGGTTCCTCTCTTGGCTGTCGCCGCTGTCTTTAGTTTTCCTGCAACAACGGTTGCAAGGCTTTGTCGATGGCTTCCCGGGCCCGGAAAATCCGCGACCTCACAGTCCCCACCGGACATTGCATGACGCTCGCAATGTCTTCGTAACTCAGACCATCGAATTCACGTAAAGTTAACGCCGTACGCAAATCTTCTGGCAGTTGCTGAATAGTGCGATGGACGGTGCCTTCGATCTCGTCGCGCAGCAATGCACGCTCCGGCGACTCGAGATCTTTGAGGCCGTGATCACCATCGTAAAATTCTGCATCTTCTGAACTGACATCACTGTCTGGTGGGCGACGACCGCGTGACACCAGATAGTTTTTCGCCGTGTTAATGGCGATGCGGTACAGCCACGTGTAAAACGCACTGTCACCGCGGAAATTTCCAAGTGCACGGTAAGCCTTGATAAAGGCTTCCTGTGCAACGTCCTGCGCTTCATGGGTGTCGTGCACAAACCGCACGATCAACCCGAGAATTTTGTGCTGGTATTTCAGCACTAGCAGATCAAATGCTCGCTTATCACCGCGCTGTACGCGCTCGACCAGCTGCTGATCCTCTTCCTGGGTTAGCATGAACACTCCTCGTTGTACTTGAAGGAGGCTTGCATAACTAAACGATCAGGCTTGCAAACATAGACTCGGGCTTTTCGCAAAAGTTCTCCCCCTTCAAGCAAGTTTCCGGCATGCACTGATTTGGCACACACGAAAAACGCAGCACGGTCGGTGCCGGCTGCGCGAATAATCTTGTCGCCGGTTTCGTGACGCGTCCAATGCTCCCGACGGGCCAATAAACTCAACGTTTTCCCAGCTTTCGGGCAACCTGCTATTGAGTCGGGGCTCATGCAAAAAGTTCCCGTCCCGCCAACCGGCCGTTTCCCAAAGCTGCGCAGCATAATCTCACAATGCCACGAAGGCGTGGCTATTGTGCCGCTCCACCCCTCTATATACTAGTGGCCCGTGTGACCCTTTGATTCGCCGATCCAGGCGTCCTGTTTGCGCCCCCTCTGGATCGCTTTTTGCGGAATCCGTCAAATGAGCCAACAGTTTCAACACGATGTCCTGGTTATCGGTAGCGGCGCCGCCGGCTTGAGCCTGGCCCTGACGCTGCCCAGCCATTTGCGTATAGCGGTTTTGAGCAAAGGCGACCTGGCCAACGGCTCGACCTTCTGGGCCCAGGGCGGTGTCGCCGCAGTGCTGGACGACACCGACACCGTGCAATCCCACGTCGAAGACACCCTCAACGCCGGCGGCGGCCTGTGCAATGAAGACGCCGTGCGCTTCACCGTCGAGCACAGCCGGGAAGCCATCCAATGGTTGATCGACCAAGGTGTACCCTTCACCCGTGATGAACATGCCGGCAGCGACGACGGCGGCTTTGAGTTCCACCTGACCCGTGAAGGCGGCCACAGCCATCGCCGAATCATTCACGCCGCCGATGCCACCGGGGCTGCGATTTTCAAGACCCTGCTCGACCAGGCCCGCCAACGCCCCAACATCCAATTGCTGGAGCAGCGCGTCGCCGTCGACCTGATCACCGAAAAACGCCTGGGCCTGGCGGGCGAGCGCTGCCTGGGCGCCTACGTACTCAACCGCGCCAGCGGTGAAGTTGATACCTATGGCGCACGCTTCACCATTCTCGCCTCGGGCGGCGCCGCCAAGGTCTACCTCTATACCAGCAACCCCGACGGTGCCTGCGGCGACGGCATTGCGATGGCCTGGCGCTCGGGCTGCCGGGTCGCCAACCTGGAGTTCAACCAGTTCCACCCCACGTGCCTGTATCACCCGCAGGCCAAGAGCTTCCTGATCACCGAAGCCCTGCGCGGTGAAGGTGCGCATTTGAAGCTGCCCAATGGCGAGCGCTTCATGCAGCGCTTCGACCCACGCGCCGAGCTGGCGCCACGGGATATCGTCGCCCGCGCCATCGACCACGAAATGAAGCGCCTGGGTATCGACTGCGTGTACCTGGACATCAGCCACAAGCCCGAAGCCTTTATCAAGACCCACTTCCCGACGGTCTACGAACGCTGCCTGACTTTCAATATCGACATCACCAAGGGCCCGATCCCCGTGGTACCGGCCGCGCACTACACCTGCGGGGGCGTAATGGTCGACCAGCATGGCCGCACCGACGTGCCGGGCCTGTATGCCATCGGCGAAACCAGTTTCACCGGCCTGCACGGCGCCAACCGCATGGCCAGCAATTCACTGCTCGAATGCTTCGTGTATGCGCGCTCGGCGGCAGCGGACATTCTTGAGCAACTACCGCGCATCCCGGTACCGGCCGCCCTGCCCCGCTGGGACGCGAGCCAGGTTACCGATTCGGACGAAGACGTGATCATCGCCCACAACTGGGACGAGCTGCGGCGCTTCATGTGGGACTATGTGGGTATCGTGCGCACCAACAAGCGCCTGCAACGGGCGCAACATCGGGTGCGCTTGCTGCTGGATGAGATCGACGAGTTCTACAGCAACTATAAGGTCAGCCGCGACCTGATCGAATTGCGCAACCTGGCCCAAGTGGCCGAGCTGATGATTCGTTCAGCCATGGAACGCAAGGAAAGCCGCGGCCTGCATTACACCCTCGACTACCCTCAGATGCTGCCCGAAGCCCGGGACACTATCCTGGTGCCAACCACCTACGGCGGCTGAACTTCAGGCGTACCCGCAGGCGCCGATGCACATCGGCGGCCTGCGCATCCTTGGGCACGCAGATGGACCGCACTCGCCGTTCACCCTGCACCCGGTAACGCAACACCACGATCAGCGGCAACGCCAGGCTGTCGGGCCGCAGTTGCACAGAGTGCCACCCGCGTGCGGCGCTCCATAATTGCCAGCCATCGTCGTCACGGCGCAGGCCACGAATCGACGAACGGTGAGTGAGCAGGATTTGCCGCGGTAATATCCAGGCACAATGAGCCAGGCATAACAGGGTGCCAAGGCTTGAGTAAGGCAGGTTTAGAACCAGCAGGCTGCCCAACGCGATCAGTTGGGCAAGCACATAGGCCGCCAGCAACAGCCGCGAGGCCTGCCAGCGGCATTCGAAACGATTACTTGGGCTGGACACGATCCAGGATCATCCGAACCATGCGCTGCAGCTCCGGGTCTTCGGATTCGGCGCGCTCCATGAACCAGCCAAACATGTCCAGGTCTTCGCACGTGAGCAACCTGACGTAGAGGTCGCGGTCCACCTGATTGAGCGTCGCGTACACCTCTTTGGTGAAAGGCACCAGCAGCACATCCAGCTCCAGCATGCCGCGACGGCTGTGCCAGTAGAGGCGATTGATTTCTACATCTTCGACCATGGAGCCCTCCTAAATTAGAGCGCAAGTATACAGCCCCGACGACACCGGAACAGTCGGCTTTGGTCGACCGCGACGAAACTATGCATTTGCCGGACGCCCCTCTATGATGCACCCATGACTTTTTGACCTGCGATGACCCATGGCTGACTCCGCTTTTTTCTGCTCCCTGTCCCACGAAGGCGTTCTCGCCGTCCGCGGCTCCGATGCTGCCAAGTTCCTGCAGGGCCAACTGACCTGCAACCTCAATTACCTGACTGATACCCAGGCCAGCCTGGGCGCGCGCTGCACGCAAAAAGGCCGGATGCAGTCGAGCTTCCGCATCCTGCTACAGGGTGATGGCGTACTCCTGGCCATGGCCACCGAGTTGCTAGAGCCGCAGTTGGCGGATTTGAAAAAGTACGCGGTGTTCTCCAAGTCCAAGCTCACCGACGAAAGCGCTGCCTGGGCGCGCTTCGGCCTGGCTAACGCAGACGCGGCCTTGACCGCTCTGGGCCTGGAACTGCCGGTCGAGACCGACAGCGTGGCACGCAACGAGGCATTGATCGCCGTCCGCGTTTCCCCGGGCCGTGCCGAACTCTGGGTACCTGCCGAACACGCCGACACCGTGCGCAGCCAATTGGCCGCACAATTGCAGCAGGCTGACTTGAATGCGTGGCTGCTTGGCCAGATCCGTGCCGGTATCGGCCAGGTGATGCCCCAGACGCGCGAGCTGTTCATCCCGCAGATGCTCAACCTGCAAGCGGTGGGCGGCGTGAGTTTCAAGAAAGGCTGCTACACCGGCCAGGAAATCGTCGCGCGCATGCAGTACCTGGGCAAACTCAAGCGGCGCCTGTATCGCCTGAGCCTGGAAACAGCCGAACTCCCCGAGCCAGGTACTCCACTGTTTTCCCCCAGCCATAACAGCGCAATCGGCGAAGTGGTCATCGCCGCAAAAGCTGACCAGTCGATTGAACTTCTCGCGGTGCTGCAAGCCGAAGCTGCCGACAGTGGCGACGTGCGCTTGGGCACCTTGGAAGGCCCGGGCTTGCACCTGCTTGACCTGCCCTACCAACTGGACCGAGATCGCGAGATCCAGCGTTAATCGCCGTACTTTTTTGCAGCACCCTAGAGAGCATGAATGAACAAGCTGGCGGAAAAAGTCCAACAAGCGTTGGTAACGGCCATCGATAACGATGACCTGGTTCTGCCGACATTGCCGGAGGTGGCCCTGAAAATTCGCCAGGCCGCCGAAGACCCGGAGATCAGCATCAGCCACCTGAGCAAAGTGATCAGTCGTGACACGGCCCTGTCGGCGCGCCTGATCAAAGTGGTCAACAGCCCGTTGCTGCGGGCCAGCCAGGAAGTCACCGACCTACACACCGCCATCACCCGGCTCGGTACCAACTACAGCAGCAACCTGGCTATCGGCCTGGTGATGGAGCAGATCTTTCACGCCCGCTCCGAGGTGGTCGAACAGAAAATGCGCGACGTGTGGCGCCGCAGCCTGGAGGTGGCGGGCGTGAGCTACGCCTTGTGCCGTCGCCACAGCCAGCTCAAGCCAGACCAGGCGGCGCTGGGTGGCCTGGTGCATCAGATCGGCGTGCTGCCTATCCTCACGTATGCCGAGGACCATTATGAGCTGCTGGCCGACCCCGTCAGCCTCAACCACGTCATCGACAGCATCCACCCGGTGCTGGGGGACAAGCTGCTACGGGTGTGGGACTTCCCCGAGATGCTGGTGAACGTGCCAGGCCAATACCTGGACCTGACACGCGACGCTGCCAGCCTGGACTACGTCGACCTGGTGCAGGTCGCCGCGCTGTACTGCCACCGCGGCACCGACCATCCCCTGGGGAGCGCGCCGATTGCCACATTGCCGGCCCTCATGAAGTTACGCATAGACCTGCACAGCGACGCCCTGCGCAGCGAACTGGACGAAGCGCGCTCGATGTTTTACTGATCAACCCGCGATAAAACTCACGCGAACCTTAAGCCCCGCCAGCTCGCCATCATGCAGGCTGATCTGCGCCAGGTGCGCACGGCAAATCTCCCCGACAATCGCCAACCCCAAGCCCGAGCCCATGCCCTGCTGGCTGCGTCGATAAAAACGCTCGAACACCCGGTCCCGCTCATCCAGCGGGATACCGGGGCCGTCATCTTCCACCTCCAGCACCGCCGGGGCCGTCACCCGCAGAATCACATTGCCGCCGGGTGGCGTATGGGCCAAGGCGTTGTCCACCAAGTTGCTCAGCAACTCGTTGAGCAGCGTCGGTTCGCCACGCAGCCATACCGGCTCATCGGCCTCCAGCGCCAGCGCCACGCCCCGCGCGTGAGCCAGCGGCGCCATGGCCATACCGAGCTCACGGGCCAACTGGCTTAAATCGAGCAACTGCGCACCGCCTTCGGCAATGGCGCGGGCACCGTTTTCGATGCGGGCCAGGGACAACAACTGATTGGCCAGGTGCGTCAGGCGGTCGGTGCCCTGAGCGGCCGTTTCCAGGGTGCTGCGCCAGGTGGCCGGTTCTTCGGCGCGCAGGCCCAGCTCCAGCCTGGCTTTGAGCGCCGCCAACGGTGTGCGCAGCTCGTGGGCAGCGTCGGCAATAAACTGCGCCTGGCGCTCGAACTGCCCGCGCAGGCGTTCGGTGAAATGGTTGAGCGAGCGCACCAGTGGGCCGAACTCATCCTGAACTTCCACCAATGGCAGGGGCCGCAGGTCATCGGGCTGGCGCTCTTCTACCGCCGTGCGCAGGCGTTCCAGCGGGCGCAGGGCGGCGCTTACCGCGAACCACACCAGCAACAATGCGCCGATGGCGAGCATGCCCAGGCGCAGCAGGGTGTCAGCCATCAGGCTGCGGGCCATGGCCACCCGCGCTTCGTCGGTCTCCGCGACACGAATTTCGGCCATGCCATTCATGTTCGGTTCCGAGACGGCCTTGAGCAGGCTCACCACCCGTACATGCTGGCCCAGGTACATGGCGTTGTAGAACCGCGCCAAGGCTGGGTAATCGTCGGTGCGGGGCGTGCCGGGCGGCGGGCCGGGCAGGTTTTCGTAACCGGAAATCAGCTTCTGATCAATGTCATTGACCTGGTAATAAATGCGCCCGGCACTGTCGTAGGCAAAGGTGTCCAGGGCGACATAAGGCACATTGGCGCTGAGGGTGCCGTCCACCTGGGTCAAGCCGGCGGCAATGGTGCGCGCCGAGGCCAGCAGCGTACGGTCATAGGCGGTGTCGGCGGCTTCGCGGCCGTTCCAATAAGCGCTCATGCCGCTGGCGAGCATCAACAGCACCAGCAACAGCGCCAGGTTGCACAGCAAGCGCCAGCGCAGGCTGCTGGGCTTATGCATCACGGGCTTCCAGCAAATAGCCAAGGCCGCGGAAAGTGACGATGGCGATGGGCTGGCCATCGAGCTTTTTGCGCAGGCGATGCACGTAGATCTCGATGGCGTCGGGGCTGGCCTCCTCGTCCAGGCCAAATACCTGGGAAGCCAATTGTTCCTTGCTCATCACGCGACCCGGCCGGGCGATCAAGGCTTCGAGCACTGCTTGTTCTCGGGAGGTCAAGGTCATCAGTTCGCCCGCCACTGTGAAGCGCCGGGTATCGAGGTCGTACACCAACACACCGCAGGTCTGCTGGCGCTCGCCGCCCAACACGCTGCGCCGCAACAGTGCCTTGACCCGCGCTTCAAGTTCCGTAAGTTCAAACGGCTTGGCCAGGTAGTCATCGGCGCCCAGGTTCAGGCCGTGCACGCGGTCTTTTACATCACTACGAGCGGTCAGCATCAGCACCGGCAGGTTTTTTCCACGCGCCCGCAAACGCGCGAGCACCTCGAAGCCATCCAGGCGCGGCAACCCTACGTCCAGGATCGCCGCAGCGTATTCCTCGCTGCTCAAGGCCAGGTCCGCCGCCACGCCGTCATGCAACACATCAACGGTCAAGCCCATGCTCTTGAGCGCTTGGGCGACACTTTCGGCGAGCTGCAGATGGTCTTCAACCAGGAGGACACGCATGGATTTCTACCTCATTCAGGGGTGGTCGGCGCCACGCTTTGCCCGGCAGTTTACAGCCGCAACCTGGCCTGTGAAGCCCGAAAACATTGAAAGGCGATTGAAAGGTTAGTGAAAGCTTCGCCCTTTAGGATCTAACCACGGTGGTCTATGCCCGCCGAGTTGCCTGACCCGTAGCGCCCGAAAAACGCCTCGAAGCGTTTTCGCCAAAATAAGAACAATAACGGAGTACACCACGATGCTGTCGACCCAGCCACAGGCTTGCGCGCCTGTTCGCTCTTCCCGCCTGACCCATACCGCCCTCGCCAGTGCCGCCGCCCTTGCCGGCTTTGCGCCGCTCAGCCAGGCTGCCTTCTTCGAAGACAGTAGCGCAACCCTGGAAACCCGCAACATGTACTTCAACCGCGACTTTCGCGACGGTACCAGTGCGCAGCAATCCAAGCGCGACGAGTGGGCACAAGGCTTCATGCTCAATGTGCAATCGGGCTACACCGACGGCACCGTCGGCTTTGGCGTGGATGCGCTGGGCATGCTCGGCGTCAAGCTCGACTCCAGCCCCGACCGCACCGGCACCGGCCTGCTGCCGACCCACGATGACGGCCGCGCCGCCAACGAGTACGCCAAGCTGGGCCTGACCGGCAAAGTGAAAATCTCCGCCACTGAGCTTAAGATCGGCTCGCTGATCCCCGAACTGCCGATCCTCAAGCCCAACGACGGGCGCATCCTGCCGCAGACCTTCAACGGTGGCTTGATCACCTCCAAGGAATTCAAGAACCTGGTGTTCACCGGTGGCCGCCTGGACAAAGCCAAGGACCGCGACGACACCAACTACGAAGACATCGCGCTCAATAACAAGAACAGCCGCTTTCTCAGCGGTGCCACCGGCAAGCACTTCAACTTTGGTGGCGTCGACTACAAGTTCGCCGACAAGATCACCGGCAGCTACCACTTTGCCCAACTCGACGACGTTTACCGCCAGCACTTCCTCGGCATGGTCGCATCCCGCCCGATGGGCCCTGGCACCTTCGGCGCCGACCTGCGCCTGGCGATCAGTGATGACACCGGCTCGGCCCGCGGCGGCAATATCGACAACACGTCCCTCAACGGCCTGTTCAGCTACGCTCTCAATGGTCATAAGCTCAGCGCCGGCTACCAGCACATGTCCGGCGACAGCGCCTTCCCGTATGTGGATGGCAGTGACCCGTACCTGGTCAACTTCGTGCAGATCAACGATTTTGCCGGCGCCGAGGAACGCTCCTGGCAAGCACGCTACGACTACGATTTCGCCAAGCTGGGCATTCCGGGCTTGAGCTTCATGAGCCGTTACCTCTCGGGTGACAACATCAAGCTCAAGAACGGCGAGACCGGCAAGGAGTGGGAACGTAACAGCGAGATCAAGTACGTGGTGCAAAGCGGCACGTTCAAAGATGTAGCCGTGCGCCTGCGTAACGCCACCTATCGCTCCAACTATTCGGCCCGTGACGCAGATGAAATGCGCTTGCTGGTCAGCTACAGCGTCGCACTTTGGTAGTACCCCCCTCATAACAAAAACGATGGAGATCACCATGACCCTTTCACTGCGTAAATTTGCCCTCGCCGCCGGCTGCATGCTGTTCGCCGGCCAACTGCTGGCCGCCGACGAACCCAAGCGTCCGGAATGCATCGCCCCGGCCTCCCCTGGCGGTGGTTTTGACCTGACCTGCAAGCTGGCGCAAAGCGCGCTGGTGAACCAAAAGCTGCTGACCAAGCCGATGCGTGTGACCTACATGCCAGGCGGCGTGGGCGCGGTGGCCTACAACGCGGTCGTGGCCCAGCGCCCTGCGGACGCCGGCACCCTGGTCGCCTGGTCGAGCGGTTCGCTGTTGAACCTGGCCCAGGGCAAGTTCGGCCGTTTTGATGAAAGCGCCGTGCGCTGGTTGGCGGCAGTGGGCACTAGCTATGGCGCCATCGCGGTGAAAAGCGACTCGCCCTACAAGACCCTCGATGACTTGGTCAAAGCCTTGAAGAAAGACCCAGGCAGCGTAGTGATCGGCTCCGGCGGCACCGTCGGCAGCCAGGACTGGATGCAAACCGCGCTGATCGCCAAGGCCGCCGGGATCAACCCACGCGAGCTGCGTTACGTCGCCCTTGAGGGTGGCGGTGAAATCGCTACGGCCTTGCTGGGTGGCCACATCCAAGTGGGCAGTACCGACATCTCCGACTCCATGCCGCATATCCAGAGCGGCGACATGCGCCTGCTGGCGGTGTTCTCCGAGAAGCGCCTGGATGAGCCAGAGATGAAGGACATCCCGACCGCCAAAGAGCAAGGCTATGACATCGTCTGGCCGGTGGTGCGTGGCTTCTACCTCGGGCCAAAGGTCAGCGATGCCGACTACGCCTGGTGGAAAGACGCCTTCGACAAACTGCTGGCCTCCGAGGAGTTCGCCAAGCTGCGTGACCAGCGCGAGCTGTTCCCGTTCGCCATGACCGGCCAGGAGCTGGACACCTACGTGAAAAAGCAGGTGGCAGACTACAAAGTGCTGGCCAAAGAGTTCGGCCTGATCCAGTAAACGCCCCTCTCTTGTGTAATGCCCCTGTAGGAGCGAGCTTGCTCGCGAAGAACCCAAGGACATCCACGTGCGTCCAGACAGCACGCGTTATCGTTGACGTTTTTCGCGAGCAAGCTCGCTCCTACAAGAGGGGCCTTGGAGTTTTCTATGCTCTTACAACGCATTTTTGCCGCGGTGCTGTTACTGGCCTGTATCGGCCTGGCACTGATGGCCTGGCCGTATCAGGCGGCCTTTTCCTACGAGCCCGTGGGGCCCAGGGCCTTCCCACTGCTGCTGCTCGGGCTGATGGGCCTGGCGCTCATCTACATGATGATCCGCCCGCAGGCGACCAAACACACCGACGATGAACCCGCACTGGATCAACCCACGTTGATCAAGATCGGCATCTGTGTGGCCCTGTTGCTGGTGTTTGCCGGCACGTTCGAATCCTTGGGTTTCATTCTCAGCAGCATGCTGATCGGTATTCCGATGGCACGGCTGTACGGCGGCCGCTGGTGGCCCAGCGTGGTGATCATCACCTTGATGAGCGTCGGTCTTTATCTGCTGTTCGATAAAACCATGGACGTACCGTTGCCCCTCGGCCTGCTCGACGTTCTGGAGAACTGATATGGATACTTTTGGCTATTTGGGCCAGGGTTTCGGCATTGCGCTGAGCCCCTATAACCTGGTGACCGCGTTGTGCGGCACCCTGATCGGCACAGTGGTCGGCTTGCTGCCGGGCCTGGGCCCGATCAACGGCGTGGCGCTGTTGATCCCCATCGCCTTTGCCCTGGGCTTGCCGCCCGAGTCGGCGCTGATCCTGCTGGCAGCCGTGTACCTGGGCTGCGAATACGGTGGCCGCATCAGTTCGATTCTGCTGAACATCCCGGGCGAAGCGTCCACCGTGATGACCACCCTCGACGGCTACCCGATGGCCCGCAAAGGCCTGGCTGGCGTGGCACTGTCGTTGTCGGCCTGGAGTTCGTTCATCGGCGCGTTTATCGCCACCTGCGGCATGGTGCTGTTCGCCCCGCTGCTGGCCAAGTGGGCGATTGCTTTTGGCCCTGCGGAATATTTCGTGTTGATGGTGTTTGCGATTGTCTGCCTGGGCGGCATGGCCGGTGACAAACCGCTGAAAACTTTTGTGGCGGCGCTGATCGGCTTGTTCCTTTCCTGCGTGGGCATCGACGCCAACAGCGGTGTATACCGCTTTACCGGCGACAATATTCACCTGACCGACGGCATTCAGTTCGTGGTGCTGGTACTCGGGCTGTTCTCCATCAGCGAGATTCTGCTGCTGCTGGAAAAAACCCACCGTGGCCAGGAAGCAGTGAAAGCCACCGGGCGCATGATGTTCAACGTCAAGGAAGCCTTGTCGGTGCTCACCGTGAACCTGCGTTGCGGCGTGTCGGGCTTTATCATCGGCGTGTTGCCGGGTGCCGGTGCGACCATGGCGTCGGCCGTTGCCTACATGACCGAGAAACGCATCGCAGGCGCGAGCGGCAAGTTCGGCCAAGGCGACATGCGCGGCCTGGCCGCCCCTGAAACCGCGATTGGCGCATCGGTTTGCGGCGCCATGGTACCGATGCTGACCCTCGGCGTTCCGGGCTCGGGCACCACAGCGGTGATGATCGGCGCCCTGTCGCTCTACAACATCACTCCTGGCCCGCTGCTGTTCCAACAGCAACCGGACATTGTCTGGGGCCTGATCGCGTCGTTGTTCATTGCCAACATCATGCTGGTGGTGCTCAACATCCCGATGATCCGCATCTTCACCCGTATCCTCGCCGTGCCGAACTGGGCGCTGGTGCCGGTGATCGCCATCATCACCGCGATTGGCGTGTACGCCGTGCATGCCACCACCTTCGATCTGTTCCTGATGATCGCCATCGGCATCTTCGGCTACATCCTGCGCAAGCTGGACTTCCCGCTGTCGCCGCTGCTGCTGGGCTTTATCCTCGGCGGCCTGATGGAGCAGAACCTGCGCCGTGCGCTGTCGATCTCCAACGGTGCGCTGGAAATCCTGTGGTCGAGCCCGATCACCTTTGGCGTCTGGGTACTCACCGCAATCATGCTGCTTGTACCGCTGCTGCGTATCTGGCGTAAACGCGTGCAACAGCGTCGTGCCCTGGCCGATGTCTGAGGTCACCTTTAAACATTGGTGGGGAACACCGCTGGTCGGCCTGGCCGGCGGTTACCTGGCCAGCCTGGTGGGCTGGCCTTTGCCGTACATGGTCGGCTCGTTGCTGGCGATCATCCTGGTGCGGTGCCTCACGCCCTGGCAGTTGGCAGAGATTCCCGGCGGGCGCAAATGCGGCCAATGGGTGGTGGGCATCGGCATCGGCCTGCACTTCACCCCAGTGGTGATCGAGCAGGTGATGAGCCACTTCGGCTTGATCTTCTTCGGCGCACTGGTCACCAGCATGTCGAGCGTGGTGGGCGTGTGGTTGATGCGCCGCAGCGGTGAAGACCGCGCCACGGCGTTTTTTTCCAGCATGCCGGGCGGCTCCGGCGAGATGGTCAACCTCGGCGCACGCAATGGCGCGGTGCTCAGCCGGGTGGCGGCCGGGCAAAGCCTGCGGGTGCTGGTGGTGGTGCTGTGTGTGCCGGCGATCTTCAAGTATTTGCTCGGGGGCGGCGCGCCGCAGTTTCATCCGGCGCCCGTAGACTGGGCCTGGCTGGCCCTGCTGTTTCCGGTGGGTGCGCTGGTCGCCTGGGGCTGGCAACGCTTGCGCCAACCCAACCCCTGGTTGTTCGGACCACTGCTGGTGAGTGCGGTGGCGAGCGTGACCTGGGATTTGCACATCGGCCTGCCAGACGGCGGCAGCCAGATCGGCCAATGGTTGATCGGCAGCGGTTTGGGTTGCCACTTCAATCGGCAGTTCTTTCGTCGCGCGCCATCGTTCATGGGCCGCACCTTGATTGGCACGGCGTTGACCATGTTGCTGGCGACATTGGCGGCGGTGGGCTTGAGCGCCCTCACTCACCTCGACCTGCGATCACTGACCCTGGGCATGATGCCAGGCGGTATCGCTGAGATGAGCCTGACGGCTGAAACCCTGCAGCTGTCGGTGCCCTTGGTGACGGCGATGCAGGTGATGCGCCTGTTGTTCGTGCTGTTTTTGGCCGAGCCTTTGTTTCGGCACTGGAACCGTCAGCCAGACCCTCTCTAAACCCTCCCACATTCTGAATGTGCCAGGCCTCAGACCGGTGGCAAACGCCACTCGATGGGGGCCTCGCCATTCTGCTCAAGGAACTTGTTGGTCCGGCTGAAATGCCCGCAGCCCAGAAACCCACGATACGCCGACAACGGTGACGGATGCACCGACGTCAGCACCAGATGTTTGGTGGCATCGATGAGCTTCTGCTTGCTTTGAGCATGGGCGCCCCACAGCAGGAACACCAAGTGCGGCTGATGCTCGCTGACCACTTCGATAATTCGATCGGTAAAAAACTGCCAGCCCTTACCCGCATGGGCGTTGGCGTTGGCGCGCTCCACGGTCATGGTGGTGTTGAGCATCAGCACGCCCTGGTCGGCCCAGCTTTGCAGGTAGCCGTGGTTGGGGATGTCGATGTTCAGGTCGCGCTTGAGCTCTTTATAGATATTGACCAGCGACGGCGGCGCCGGCACGCCCGGTTGTACCGAGAAGCACAGGCCGTGGGCCTGGCCAGGGCCGTGGTAAGGGTCCTGGCCGAGGATCACCACCTTGACCTTGTCCAGGGGCGTGGAATTAAGGGCATTGAAAATCAACGGGCCGGGCGGGTAGATCTCTTTGCCAGCGGCATGTTCCTGGCGCAAAAACTCGCGCAATTGCGCCATGTAGGGCTTCTCGAACTCATCGCGCAGAGCGTGTTTCCAGCTGGGTTCGAGTTTGATACGGTCGCCATCGGTCATAGTTGAATTGTCTTGTAAAAAAGAATGAGGCGAACCCTAGGAAAGCCGACCCCGCTTGTCAATTGATCTGACACAGCACCGGCACTTTCCCACGAAGGGATCATACTCATCCTTCACCTTCTCGATTGAGGTCACGATGAACCTGCATTTCGAAGAACTGACCGGCAGTGGCGGCGCTCGCATCGGCATCGCCAGCCTGGATGCGCCAAAGTCCCTCAATGCCCTCTCCCTGCCGATGATCCTGGCCCTGGATGAGCGCATGGAGGCTTGGGCCAAAGACCCGCAGATCGTCTGCGTGCTGCTGCGCGGCAACGGCCCCAAAGCCTTTTGCGCCGGTGGCGAAGTGCGCAGCCTGGCCCAGGCATGCCGTGAGCAGCCCGGCGAAGTTCCGGCTCTGGCCGCGCAGTTTTTTGCCGCTGAATATCGCCTTGACTACCGCCTGCATACCTACCCAAAGCCGTTGATCTGCTGGGGCCACGGTTATGTGTTGGGCGGTGGCATGGGCCTGTTGCAAAGCGCCGCCGTGCGTATCGTCACACCGAGCAGTCGTTTGGCCATGCCCGAGATCAGCATTGGCTTGTACCCGGATGTGGGTGCCAGTTGGTTCCTGTCGCGCTTGCCAGGCAAGCTCGGCCTGTTCCTAGGCCTGACCGGCGCCCATATCAACGGTCGCGACGCGCTGGACTTGGGCCTGGCCGATCGCTTCCTGCGCGATGACCAGCAAGACGATCTGCTTGATGGCCTGCTGCAGCTGAACTGGCAGGAACAGAGCGCGATGCAACTCAACAGCTTGCTCAAGGCCCTGGCGCAGGAGGCAATCGGCGATCAACCCGAAGCGCAATGGCTACCGCGCCGCGCACAGATCGACGAATGGCTGGATGTAGGAGATGTGCACTGTGCCTGGCGTGCCTTGAGCCTGCTGCGCGACCACAGCGACCCGCTATTGAGCCGGGCCGGCAAAACCCTCAGTGAGGGCTGCCCGCTGACGGCGCACCTGGTGTGGGAACAGCTCCAGCGTGCCCGTCACCTCTCATTGGCCCAGGTGTTCGAGATGGAATACACCCTGAGCCTCAATTGCTGCCGTCATCCGGAGTTCGCCGAAGGGGTTCGGGCGCGCCTGATCGACAAAGACCAGACGCCTCATTGGCATTGGCCGGATATCAACACACTGCCGGAAGCGGTGGTGCAGGCGCACTTTGACAAGGCCTGGGAAGGTAGGAATCCTCTGGCAGATTTATCTGACTACTGACAGGTCTGTACGCTTGTCGTTGACCTTGAAAGCGCAATTGTCCGGCTGGCTGTCCACGCACGTATACACCGGCAACTCGAACGCATCGGGCTGCAGCTCCCAATACAAGGTGCTGGTCAACGACATGTTGATAACTTCATTGCCCTTGCGTGGCCTCAACGCTACCACCCCGTTCCGACTGGTGCGGTAGATACACTTGTCCATGTAGCCGTTTCCTCTCTCCTCGCCCTCGCCCGGCATGAACACTGCGCCAATGAATCCGTCGATAACACCACGAAACGCAACCCTCGGGCTTTGCCAGCGCAGGCCATGGTCCTTGGCGCGATAATGGCCGTCGGCGTATGCGATCTGCGTCGTATAAGGACAGCCCTGCTCTGCTCTTGCCGGTGCAATGACGTAGCTCATCAGCAGTAGCACGCAAATCAATTGTTTGAACATAGGGGTTCCATCTGCTCAGTCTCACCACGCCAAAGCACTCGGCTCTGCGCTAGTGAAGTACAGCTAGCACCTCAAAGATAGCTGTTAAATCTGACAGTACGGACGTACGGTACCCATAAAAAGCGGCGCATGATGCGCCGCTTGTTTTTCAAGATATTTAACGGTGCCCGCCGCGGCCACCTCCGTGGTCGGAACCACGTCCACGCCCGCCATTGCCCCAGCGGTCGCCCCACCCCTGGTTTGGGTAGGGCCGGTAGCCGGCACGCGGGTAATAGCGCGGGGCTGGTTGGTAGTAGCGCGGCGCCGAATAGTAGCGAGGCTGTGGCGCATAGTAACGGGGCGCTGGCGCGTAATAGCTGCGCCCGGAAGGGTAATAACGCGGGCCGCCGTAGTAGTAGGCTGGCGCCGGTGCGGTGTAGACCTCGGAGCGATAGTAGGTAGCGCCTCCATCGTAGTAGGGCACGCAGGCTGAAAGGGTCAGGCCGAGCAAAGCGATGAGCAGCAGTCGTCGATACATGGCGGCCTCCTGGACCGCGGAAGAGCTCCTCCAGCGACGCTGGCGAGCGGCATTCAGCTTTCACTGAATGACGAAACATCTGACATCAAAAACGGAATCTGGTGCGTTCACGACACAAGTGGAAACATCTGTTTCAGACGAAGTGAAGCCCCGCCAAAGAGCCATCATGATGGAATGCCGCGCAGCCGCGCTGTATCGTGCAACAACTAACGCGCCCTACCCGATTCCCTTCTGAACCGACCCATGACCACACCGACCCTCTGCCCCGCCTGCGGTGCCCGCAACGACTGCTCCCTGGCCGATCCGCGCACGGCCGATCAGGCCTGCTGGTGCTACGGCGTCACCATCGACCCGGCGGTGCTTGAAGCCCTGCCGGATGAACTGCGCAATAAAGCCTGCCTGTGCCCGCGCTGCGCCCAAGTGGACGAACAGTTGCGTACACGCCATGCGCGTTGATCGCTTCCTCAGCAACCTGCCACAGTTCAATCGCAAGCAAGTGCGCCTGTTGCTGGTGGAGCGTCGGGTGACCGTCGAGGGCGTTGCGGTCAGCGATCCGCACCATGACGTACGGGAATTCAGCCAGGTCTGCGTGGACGGTGAAATCCTGCAAGCGGGCAAGCCGGCGCGTTATTTCATGCTGCACAAACCTCAGGGTTGCGTCAGCGCCACATCAGACCCGCAACACCCCACGGTCCTGGACCTGCTGGACGAACCGGACAAAGCCGACCTGCATATCGCCGGGCGCCTGGATTTCAACACCACAGGCCTCATGCTGATCACCAACGACGGCCAATGGTCACGGCGCCTCACCCAACCGCAGACCAAGTTGCCCAAGGTGTACCACGTGCACACCGAACAAGACATCGGCCCGCAGTACGCGCAGACGTTCGCGGCAGGGGTGTATTTCGCTTTTGAAGATCTCACTACCCAACCTGCCGAACTTGAACTGCTAAGCCCTAGAACGGCCCGGTTGAGCATCATCGAAGGCCGCTATCATCAGGTGAAGCGCATGTTCGGGCATTTTGATAACAAGGTGACCGGCCTGCACCGCGAGCGAATGGGCCCCTTGGTGCTGGATACGTCGCTTGCACCGGGCCAGTATCGGGCACTGACTGACGACGAAATCCGACAAGTCTGACGACCGTTCAGCCGGTGATGGCAAAAAACCAGCCGCTTGCCTTGCGACCTGCCTTCGGTGCTGCTTGAATCAAGGCGTCAGCCAGATGATGACTGACGAGTCGCCCTATAACCTCCAAGAAACACCTTGCCTCGCCCGCGCCTGATCTTCGGGCCCTCCCGGCAAACCGCCCGCCATAACAACACCCGCCGGCCAGCCGTCATCGGACCGACATGGGCTCTCGTTTTCCAGGCGTATGCCTACCTGTCATAAAGCTCGTGCAGAGTGATTTGCGCGCACTACCCGCTTGCCAGGAGTCTTACGACATGAGGCCAGAAATCGCTGTGCTGGATATACAGGGTCAGTATCGGGTGTACACGGAGTTCTATCGCGCGGACGCAGCGGCAAAGACCATTGTCTTGGTCAACGGCTCCATGGCGACCACGGCGTCCTTCGCTCAAACCGTGAAAAGCCTGTACCCACAATTCAATGTGGTGTTGTACGACCAGCCCTATGCTGGCCGTTCCAAAATCCACAACCGTCATGAGCACATGCTGACCAAGGAAGTCGAGGGCCAGATCCTCCTGGAACTGCTCGACCACTTCGCCGCCGAACACGTGTTGTCCTTCTCCTGGGGCGGCGCCGCCACGTTGGTCGCCCTTGCACACCGACCCCGTCGCGTGGAAAAAGCCGTGATCAGCTCATTCTCGCCAGTGATCAATGCGCCCATGCGTGACTACCTGGAACGGGGCGTCGACTACCTGGGCAACCTCGACCGCGACCGTGTCGGCCACCTGGTCAACAGCACCATCGGCAAGCACCTGCCGTCGCTGTTCAAACGCTTCAACTACCGCCATGTCAGCAGCCTGGCCGCACACGAATATGGGCAGATGCATTTTCACATCAGCCACGTGCTCAACAGCGACCGGCAGTGCTACCTCAAGGCCGCCAGACAGATCGACATTCCGGTGCTGTTCTTGAACGGCGAATGGGACGAATACACCAGTGCAGACGACGCCAAGCTGTTTGGCCAGCATGTGGCCAAGAGCAGCTTCAGCACCATTCAGGCGACAGGACACTTCCTGGACATGGAACATAAAGCCGCGTGCCGCGATAGCCGTGAGGCCGTGGTGGGCTTCTTGAAAGGGCAGCGGCCCGCCAGCCCGTTGCGATATAGCCAGGGCCAGGCGCAGCATGCATGGGCGCTTTGAAATCAAGCCTGACACTGTGGCGAGCAAGCTTGCTCGCCACACGCAACTCTCACATTTTTCAAAGAAAAACTTCAAATCCAGCCGAACATCTGGTACAAAGTCAGCCGCTCTGAGCGGGTATAGTTTAGTGGCAAAACGAAAGCTTCCCAAGCTTTAGTTGAGGGTTCGATTCCCTCTACCCGCTCCACTCAGATTTGCACTTGCGTCAGGAGGGTTCTGGCGCAAGATGCACAAAAAACCGGTCCTTGGTGACCGGTTTTTTTATGCCTTGGATTCGGTCTTCAGCGTTCCTAGCCTGATGGCGTGAAGTACCTTGCAATACCTCCAAGCGGCATCATTTCCGCGTGCCCATACACTTCAACACCTATCGAAATCTCGAACATCACCCGTTGGTAGGTAGAGTGTTGATAATTTTATAGCTGTGGGTATAGTCACCACCAAAACCCACCAGAAGGAGGGCAAGAACATGCTTTACCCCATTGCAATATCAACCGGCGACGCGGACCACGCCTGGGGCGTGGAAGTCCCGGATATTCCTGGCTGTTATTCGGCCGGCGAGGACCTGGATGACGCCATGGCCATGGCCCGCGAAGCCATCGAAGGGCACTTCGAGATCCTCGCAGAAGATGGCGCGCCGATCCCCAGCGCGCAGAAAGTCACCGTGCATGCCGCCAACCCTCAGTATGCCGGTTGCACGTGGGCTGTGGTGGACATCGACGTGACCAAATACCTGGGCAAAGCTCAAAAGCTCAACATCACCCTGCCCGGCTATCTGTTGAATCGCATCGATGAGTACGTGTTGAATCATCCACAGGAAAAAAGCCGCTCGGGATTCCTGGCGTCCGCAGCGCTCAAGGTATTGCAACAGGAGCGGTAGTTACGCCTAAGCAAAATCTTACGGCAAGGACGGCAACACCTCGCGATGATGTAGGCTCATCGGCCAAGAGTTCGGACACATGGCAATGCTGGACACCCAAAAAAACACACCCAAGATCATCCTGCGCCAAGTCGTCGGCTGGGTGTTGGTGTTGCCACTGCTGGCCTCGTTTGCAAGGCTGCCCTTTCCTCTCGGATTACTCTTGGAAATAGGCGTGATTGTCGCGTCGGCTTACGGGGTGAAACTGGCCTGGCGTCACGCGACCCGACGCGTGGCAGTATTGGCTTTGATTATCACCCTGCTCAATATCATTTCTGCGTTCATGCTAAGCACAGCATCTGTGCTCAAGGCGCTCTACATAATCTCGTGGCTTTACTGGTCCCCCTACTACGCCGATTGGGTTTACTGGAATTTCTAGACGAGCGCAAAATTTGACCGCAAGAAACGTAGTTTCCAGGCACTCTGATGGAACTACAGTGACGTCGTCCCCCTTCACGCCCCTTCAAGGAGCCTGCCGATGACTTACCACTACAAGCTCATGCCTTCCCCTGTCGGTGAACTCACCCTGGTGGCGCGCGATGGCAAACTCAGCGCAATTCTCTGGGAAGTAGAACGCGCCAACCGCGTACGCCTGGGTGAATTGATCGAGGCCCACGACAGCCCGGTGCTTTTGGAAACCGAACGCCAACTGCAGGAATACTTTGCCGGAACGCGTAACCAGTTCGAACTGGCACTGGACTTCACCGGCACCGACTTTCAGAAACAGGTCTGGCAGGCACTGCTGACCATCCCCTTCGGCGAAACCCGCAGCTATAGCCAGATCGCCCAGCAGATCGGCAACCCCAAAGCCGTGCGCGCTGTCGGCGCCGCAAATGGGCGTAACCCGATCTCAATCATTGCGCCCTGCCACCGGGTGATTGGTGCTTCTGGCGGCTTGACCGGCTTCGCGGGCGGGCTGGCGGCCAAGCAGTATTTACTGGCGCTGGAGGGCACCGGTCAAGGTGAACTGGCGTTATAGGCCGCGTCCAGAACGGGCCTGAACTCGGCATAAAAAACGGCGGCTGGATCCTCTCCAACCGCCGTTTTTCATATAAGGCAGGTCTCAGCCGTCGCCTTGATGGCCCTTGCCATAGGTCGAGGCCAGGGCGCGGGCTTTTTGCAGGCGCTCTTCAAGCTTGGGCAGCGTCTCATCCACCAGTGCCTTTATCTCCGGCACATCCGACGCGGCGCCCTCTTTCTGGAACAAGGCGATGGCGTCTTCGTTCTCCTTGACCTGCTGCGCGGTATAGGCAGCGTCAAAGGAATCGCCGTCCTTGAGTTCTGGCATCAGGGTTTCGGCTTTATCGACGATCTTCTCTCGCGGGGCCACTGGCAAATCCAGCTTCTTGGCGATCGCCGCCAAGTGCTGGTTGGCCAGGGTGCGCTCGTTGATGACCTCGATGGTGTAGTCCTTGATTTCCTGGGATGAGGTCTTGGCGTGGGCCATGCGACTGGTTTCGATATCGGCCATGCCTTTGGCCGAAGCCTGCTCGATGAATTCTGCAGGCGACTGGGCGAAAGCATTGCTGGCGCCGAGGCCCAGCAGCATCGCGAAACTGGCGGTGCGTAACCGGATAGCCATGCGGCTCATGATGGGTTCCTCCAGGGCAAAAATAGGTGCGGGGGCATACACCCCGCCCTGAATTCGAATTTTCAGGGCGGCAAAGGTTTAGAAAAAACTTCCCCGTGCGACGAACGGTCGTCGCCGCCTCAGGCAGCCTTGCTGCCGAACAGGCCCGGTAATGCGTGCGCCAGGGCATTGAGGGCGAAGCCGATAAACATCACGCCGCAGAGCTTGGTAATCAGAATTTCATGGCGTTGATACAGCGTGCGCACCCGCTGGGCACCCACCACGCCGATCAGGATTGCGTAGGCCAGCAAGCCACCGATAAAGCTCAGCAGAATCAAGGTCGGCAGCATCGACCAGGTCAACAGCTCGGCCCGGCTGGACAGCAACGCAGTGAAGGTCGCTACGGCCACCGGATAGGCCTTGGGGTTGGTCAAGCCAAACAGAATACCGTGCCAGAACGGGTGCCGCGCGGCGCCCTGAGGGGCATCGCTGCTGCGGCGTTGGGTACGGATCGCACGCCAGCCCAGCCAGAACAGATACGCCCCGCTGATTACGCCGAGCACCTCAAAGGCACTGCTGCCGACTTCCCGCGCACCGACGATGGCAATCAGCGCCGTGCTGCACCACACCACATCCCCGAGCAAATGCCCGCACAAAAAACCCGCCCCTGCACGCCGGCCACGGGCCGCACCAATGCCGAATACAGCCAGGACACCGGGGCCAGGGGTAATGCCGTAGATAAAACCCGAAGCCAGCACGGCAAGCAGCAAGGATGGGGTCATGGATAGACGCTCCGACAGACGCTAAAAGGTGATTGATTCTGCATGCTTCACCGCGACGGGTACAACTTCATTCCAGCATAGGGCTTGGCACGACAGGCTTGCAGGCGCGAGGCCAAATCGCCGACATGGGCCTCCAGCTTGTGGCCGTCGGGATCGAGGAAATAAAACGATGCGCCTTCGCTGCGGTTGTCTCGCCACTCCTGTACGCCCGCGGCGCGCAGGCGCTCGACCAAGGCGGTGAAATCAGCAGCATCGACAGTGAAGGCATAGTGGGTGTAATCCACTGCCGCAGCGGTCGAACGCAACGGGTCCAGCGACAGGCACAGCCAAAGCCCAGGCAGTGAGAGGTAGGCACCGTTGTCCCAGGTTGCGTCCAACTGCAGGCGCAGCAGGTCGTGATAGAAACTGACGCTGCACGGTACATCGGTGACGGCCAGGGTCAGGTGGTTGAAACCGCTGAGCATGTAGGTTTTCTCGCGTTATCGTTGGTCTGCGGACAATACACCCACCACCCGGCCAATCAACCACTGCAACCCCGCATCCCCACCCCGCCGCGTATGCCAGGCCAGCTCAAAGGCAAACGAAGGGATATGAAACGGCGGTGGCACGGCCAGCAATTGCCGAGCGTCGATATTCAGTAAACCCCGAGACGACACCGTCAGAATCAAATCCGTGCCCTGGATCAACTGCGGCGCCACACCCCAATGCGGCAGGCTGATCGCCACATGGCGGCGTTCACGAATGGCCGTCAGTGCCCGTTCGATTTCCGGCGTGCCGCTGCCGCGCATCTCCAGCAGTACATGGGGGCGCGACAGGTAGGCCGGCAGGTCCAGCACCCCACTGGGCGCAAGACTGTCGCGGTCGACCAGGCAGGTGTAATGCTCTTCGAACAGCGGCGTAGTGCGCAGTTCGGCGGGCATGTCGGGGAATACACCCGCCGCCAGGTCGAGGTCGCCGTTGAGCACACCGTCGACCATGCCTTCGCGGCTGGCCTGGATGATCTGCAAGTCGATAGCGGGCGCTTCCTGGCGTAGGACGCGAACCAGGCGGGGCAGGAATATCGCTGCGCTGTAGTCAGACATCGCCACGCGAAAGCGGCGCTTGGCAGAAGTGGGATCAAAACGATTCGGTGCCAATAAGGCCTGCACCTGCGCCAGGGTTTCGGCTAAGGGCACCGCCAACTCCAGGGCGCGCGCGGTTGGCACCAGTGTGCCGCCCTGACGCATCAGCAGCGGGTCGCCCAGCATATCGCGCAGCCGCGCCAACGCATGGCTGACCGCCGGTTGGCTCAGGTGCAGGCGCTCGGCGGCGCGGGTGACGTGTTGCTCGCTGAGCAAGGCGTCGAGGATCACCAGCAGGTTAAGGTCGATGCGACGCAGATCATTCATAAGCTGCATGCCCGGCATAAGAATTTGGAATTTAAATTTGCGCGACGAATAACCTAGAGTCCAGCAAAACTTCTGGGAGCGTCGAAATGACTGTGTTGCATTGGGTAGGTTTGTTGGCGCTGGCGGTGTTCGCCGGTGCAGTGGTGCCGTTTCAAAGTGCGATCAACGCCAACCTCGGGCGCGGGCTCGGCCATCCTTTGTGGGCCACCTTGGCGTCGTTGCTGGTAAGCATCATCGTGCTGCTGCCGGTGATTGTGGCGCTGCGTTTGCCTCTGCCGAGCCTGGCCTTTATCAGCAAGGCACCGTTGTGGATGTGGGCCGGCGGTGCCTTTGGGGTGTGTTTCATTTCATTGGCGTTGATGCTGCTGCCCAAGCTCGGCGCATCAGGCTTCATTGCGCTGGCCATGGCCGGGCAGATTCTCGCCTCGTTGCTACTGGACCATTTCGGCCTGTTCGGCCTGGTGGAACGCCAACTGACAACCTCGCGGGTACTGGGCGCATTGCTGCTGATCGGCGGCGTGGCATTGATTCAGTTCAGCGGCGCTCAGCCGCCAGGCGATTGATCTGCGCCTGCTCCACCACCGGCTGCGGCGCGCCCTGACTGGCCGCCT
Source organism: Pseudomonas sp. FJ2-5-13 (assembly GCF_029201605.1). Classification (NCBI taxonomy): domain Bacteria; kingdom Pseudomonadati; phylum Pseudomonadota; class Gammaproteobacteria; order Pseudomonadales; family Pseudomonadaceae; genus Pseudomonas; species Pseudomonas sp. FJ2-5-13. The sequence continues at coordinate 1,613,145 of NZ_CP104045.1, read as the reverse complement.
GCAACATCGCACGGCCGACCGTCTCGGTGCTCACCACCCAGTCCGGCTTTAGTCGCCGCACAAACGAAAGCACCGGCCCGAGCACGCTGTAGAAAGATTGATACAACGGCGTCTTCGAACGTACGCCGTGCAACGGCTGGATGATCCCCGGACGGAACAGATACACCGCCTTGAACGGCAAGCGCAGCAAGGCATTTTCGGTCTTGCCCTTGACCCGCGCCCACATCGACTTGCCGGCTTCAGAACTGTCCGTACCGGCGCCGGACACATAAATAAAGGTCATCTGCGGATTGAGCCGCGCCAGAGTGCTGGCCGCCACGAGGGTCAGATCATAGGTGAGGTGGGTATAGCGCGCTTCCTTCATGCCCGCCGACGAAACACCCAGGCAGAAGAAGCACGCATCAAAACCTTGCAGCAGGTTTTCCAGGGGTTGGAAATCCAGCATGTCGCTGTGCAACACCTGATGCAGCTTGCCGTGCTCCTGGGTCAAGGGCGTGCGGCCCACGGCCACCACTTCCTGCACATCGGCCGCCAGCAGGCACTCGCGCAGCACACCCTGGCCCACCATGCCGGTGGCGCCGAATAACAGAACTCTCATGAAAGGACCTCAGCGGCACGCCGCACGCTTGATGCTCGAATGCATTAGGCGTGTAGCTTAACCCGTGCCGCTGAAGGCTGCCCTTATCAAAACATAGGTATCTACACAACTTTGTAAGCTGTCGCAGCCGACGGTAACCACGATGCGAAGCGAGTCGCTCTTGATCTTGATCTGCTTTTGATCTTAGGCGCCCCGTCAAACCACGCTGGCCGGAATTCGACAGGGATTTGGGGGGTAAACCGGCAGGGATGCCGGTTTAGCCGCCCCGCGCCATGGATGGCGCGTGGCGGCGGCCCCCCAAATCACTGGCGGATTACGGGCACACCGAGCCTAAGCGAGGTGCCGAGTGGTGGGGCAAGAGCCCTTTTGGTTACTTTTGGGGCTCTTTTCCAAAAGTGACCCGCTGTCAGAGCGGAACCCTAAGTGGCCGTTACCGAAGCAATGGATATGTACCCAATCCAACTGTGTTGACTGCCAGGCCGCCTTCGCGAGCAAGCCCGCTCCCACAGTCGGATTGCGGGGTGTCAGGTAGATTGGTGTTGACTGTCAGGCCGCCATCGCAGGCAAGCCAGCTCCCACAGTTTGATCGCGGGGCGGCAGGTAGATAAGCGTCGGCTGTCAGGGCGTCACGGGAGCAAGCCCAGCATCGCGCCAACATTGTGTAGGTACCTATGCCTATCAAAAAGCGCTCCGAAAGATCTCCTCAATCTGACGCTGATCCGCCCGCCGAGGGTTGGTAAGCCCGCAGGCATCCTTCAGCGCATTGCTGGCCAGCAACGGAATGTCCTGCAACTTAGCGCCAAGCTCACGCAAACCAGCAGGAATTTCCACGTCCTGGGACAACCTACGAATCGCCGCAATCGCGGCCTGGGCGCCCTCTTCTACGGTGATGCCCTTGATATCCGCACCAAGGGCCCGGCCCACGTCGCTCAGGCGTTTGGCGCAGACGCTGGCGTTGAAGCTTTGTACATGGGGCAATAGCACCGCGTTGCACACACCGTGGGGCAGGTCGTACAAGCCGCCCAATTGGTGGGCCATGGCATGCACAAACCCCAGCGACGCATTGTTGAAGGCCATGCCGGCGAGGAATTGTGCGTAAGCCATGTTCTCCCGTGCAGCCTTGTCAGTGCCGTCGCGGACCGCCAGGCGCAGGTTGGCGCTGATCAATTCGATGGCCTTGATCGCGCAGGCGTCGGTGATCGGTGTCGCAGCGGTGGACACGTAGGCTTCGATGGCGTGGGTCAGCGCATCCATGCCCGTGGCGGCGGTGAGGCCCTTGGGCATGCCGACCATCAGGGCCGGGTCGTTGACCGACAGCAACGGCGTGACGTTGCGATCGACGATGGCCATTTTTACGTGGCGACTTTCGTCGGTGATGATGCAAAAACGCGTCATCTCGCTGGCCGTGCCAGCGGTGGTATTGATGGCCACCAGCGGCAATTGTGGCTTGCTCGATTGGTCGACGCCTTCATAGTCGCCGATGCGCCCGCCGTTGGTAGCGCACAGGGCGATGCCCTTGGCGCAGTCATGGGGCGAACCGCCGCCCAGGGACACGACGAAATCGCAGGCGCTCTGTTGCAGCAGCGCCAGGCCTTTTTCGACGTTTTCCACGCTGGGGTTGGGCTTGGCGCCGTCGTAGATCACCGAGTCGATATCCTGCATCGCCAGCTTCTCGGCGATCATGCCAGCCACACCAGCTTTGGCCAGGCCAACGTCGGTGACGATCAACGCCTTGCCGAAGCCGTAGTTGCGAATGGCGGTCATCGCTTCGTCGAGGCAATCGATGCCCATGATGTTGACGGCGGGGATGAAAAACGTGCTGCTCATGGTCAATCCTCAAAGGCTTTATGCCGACAGAATCAACCTGTACCGCGTGGCGCATCTTGATCAGGATCAATGCCGGCTCGTGATAAAGTCACCCCCCAGCCGATTTCGAGTAGACCCGCCGCAATGAAGGATTTCCAGGATATTGACGCCCACCTTGAAGACTGGAGTGCCCTGCGCGCTGCCGTCGACTTCAGCGGGATTCTGATCGGTAACGGCGCCAGCCGCACGATTTGGGAAGACTTCGCCTACGACTCGCTGTTCGAAAACGCCCGTACCGTCGAAGAAAAGCCCCTGAGCCCCTCCGAACTCAGCGTGTTCGACGCGTTGCAAACCCGCAGTTTCGAGCAAGCCCTGGGCGCCTTGAAAACCACCAGCCGGGTCAACAAGGCCCTGGCGGTCAGTTCGGCGGCGCCGCGTAACCGCTACTACGCGATCAAGGAAGCGTTGATTAACACCATCCATACCGTGCACATTCCCTGGCGCCTGGTGCAGCCGTCGACGCTGGCGACGATCCACGCAGAATTGGCCACCTACGCCACCGTCTTCACCAGTAACTACGACTTGCTCAACTACTGGGCGACCCTGCACGCACCGGGCATCGACGACCTGTTTCGCAGCGCCGACTCAAGCTTCGACCTGCGCAATACGCACACCGACGCCACCCGCATCCTGTACCTGCACGGCGGCTTGCACCTGGTGCGCAACCTTGACGGCACAGCGCGTAAATTGCCGTCCACTGACAGCACCCTGCTCAGCAGTTTTGCCATCAATAACACGATCAAAACCCTCGACGATGTGCCGCTGTTTGTCAGTGAAGGCAAGGTGCAGGAGAAGCTCAAAAGCATCCGCAGTTCGGATTATCTGTCGTTCTGTTATGAACAGCTGTTGAGCCATGAAGGCGCACTGTGCATCTTCGGCCATGACTTGGGGCTGCAGGATAAACACCTGGTGGATGCTATTGGCCAGGCCAGCATCAGCACCCTGGCGATCTCGGTGTCGGGGCGCAGTGATGGGTTTATTCGCCAGCAGAAGCGGCGGTATTCGGAGTTGTTCGAGGGCAGTGGTGTAACGCTGAAATTCTTTGCGGCGCGTACGCATCCGCTGGGCAATCCGGCACTATCAGTCCCTGTGGAACGCTGATTAAAATGTGGGAGCTGGCTTGCCTGCGATAGCGGCCTGTCTGTTGGCCCATCTGGCACTGATACACCGCTATCGCAGGCAAGCCAGCTCCCACATTGACTGCATTTCAATGAGTAAGAAGGCTCACTCCTCAGCGCTGTGCACCACCACCAGCAACTGCGCCTGCACCTCTCCCACCGAGCGAATCCGGTGGGGTTTCTGCGCGTTGAAATGCAGCGCATCGCCGCGCTCCAGCAGCACGCGCTCGTTCATGAAATCCACTTCCACCTGGCCTTCATGCACGAATAAAAACTCCTCCCCCAGGTGCTCCTTGAAGGTCTTGTCGGTGAACTCCGCCGGCGGGTAGATGATGAACGGCAACAGGCTGCGTTCGCTGACTTGATGGGCCAGCACCGCATAACCCGGCGAGGTGTCGGGCCGCTCATGGCTGCGCACCAGGCTGTAGTTGTCGAGGCTGACGTTGTCTTCGCTGAACAGCTCTTCGACCTTCACGTTCAGTGCCTTGGCCAGTTTCAACGCCGCAGCGATGGACGGCGTATTGAGCCCGCGCTCGACTTTCGACAGGTAACTCTTGGTCATCCCGGATTTTTCGGCCAGGGCCTCCAGGGTTACGCCAAGTTTTTTTCTTAATATTTTCAAGCGGATAGACATTTGCTGCGGTTAATCCATGCAGAAAGCGATGAGACAGGCTTGCCAATGACACAAAGTGTCATATAGCATCTTTAGTGTCATTTGCATTCACCCAACGACCTTGCGAGCAGCGGGCGACCAGCAAATCCGACGTCCATTGAACCACCCAAAGGACACCGATATGGCCAAGACATTAGCACTCCCAAAAGACCAACTGGTCAAGCAAGCACTGAGCCAGATGCAAAACAGCCTGGCAGATAATACGTGGACCGACCGGCAAAAGCTGGCGCTGACCTGCCGAATCCTGTTCGAGTACGGCCACGACTCCGGCCTGGCCGGGCAGATCACCGCACGGGGGCCAACGCCTGGCACCTACTACACCCAGCAACTGGGCCTGGGTTTTGACGAAATCACCGCCAGCAACCTGCTGCTGGTCAACGAAGACTTGGAGGTGCTGGAAGGCCACGGCATTCCCAACCCCGCCAACCGTTTTCACACCTGGGTGTACCGCGGCCGACCGGATGTAAACTGCATCATCCACACCCACCCCACGCACATCGCCGCGCTGTCGATGCTGGAAGTACCGCTGCAGGTGTCGCACATGGACCTTTGCCCGCTGTACGAAGACTGCGCTTTCCTGCAAGCCTGGCCCGGCGTGCCGGTGGGCAATGAAGAAGGGGAAATCATCACCACGGCCCTGGGCGACAAGCGCGCCATCCTGCTCTCGCACCACGGGCAGTTGTCCACGGGGGCCAACATCGAAGAAGCCTGCGTGATTGCGCAGTTGATCGAACGGGCTGCCAAGTTGCAGTTGCTGGCGATGTCTGCGGGCAGCGTCAAACCGATCCTTCCGGAGCTGGGGCGCGAGGCCCATGACTGGATTTCCAAGCCCAAGCGCCACGGCGCCGCGTTCAACTATTACGCCCGGCAAAACCTGCGCAAGCACGCCGATTGCCTGAACTGATTGCCCCCTTTTTCGACCGGAGTTTTCCCCATGTCCAGCCCAACCATTCACGGCATCATCGGCTACACCATCACCCCCTTCAGTGCCGACGGCCAGCGCGTTGACCTCGACGCCCTCGGGCACTCCATCGACCGCTTGATCAACAGCGGCGTCCACGCCATCGCGCCCTTGGGCAGCACGGGCGAAGGCGCTTACCTGAGCGATGCCGAGTGGGATGAAGTCAGCGCCTACAGCATCAAGAAGGTCGCCAAGCGCGTGCCGACCATTGTCAGCGTGTCCGACCTCACCACCGCCAAGGCCGTGCGCCGCGCCCGCTACGCCGAAGAGCACGGCGCCGATGTGGTCATGGTGCTGCCGGCCTCGTACTGGAAACTCAGTGAAGCGGAAATCCTCGCCCACTACGCCGCGATCGGCGACAGCATCGGCGTACCGATCATGCTCTACAACAACCCGGCCACCAGCGGCACCGACATGTCGGTGGAGCTGATCCTGAGGATTCTCAAGCAGGTCGAGAACGTGACCATGGTCAAGGAGAGCACTGGCGACATCCAGCGCATGCACCAGTTGAAACTGCAAAGTGACGTGCCGTTCTACAACGGCTGCAACCCGCTGGCACTGGAAGCCTTCGCGGCTGGTGCCAAAGGCTGGTGCACCGCCGCGCCGAACCTGATCCCGCAACTGAACCTGAGCCTATATCAGGCCGTACTGGCCGATGACTTGAACAAGGCACGCGAGCTGTTCTACCGACAGTTGCCATTGCTGCAATTCATCCTCAAAGGCGGGCTGCCGGCGACGATCAAGGCCGGGTTGCGCTTGACCGGCTTGGAAGTGGGTAACCCACGCCTCCCGGTATTCCCTCTGGGCGAAGCAGGGATCGAGCAACTGAAAACACTTCTGACGTAAACACCCGCCCCCTGTAGGAGCGAGCTTGCTCGCGAAGAACGCCAACGATAACGCAGCCCATCTGGGTGCTCGTGTCGCCTGTTGGTTTTTCGCGAGCGAGCTCGCTCCTACCTCCTACAGTAGATGGCACTTACATAGAGACAAATGACAATAGTTCTCGATATCATTCACGACTTTTCCAAGCCGTGCTTCGTCAAGAAGGATATCCATGTCTCGTCCCCAGCCCGACCCGCCATCGGCCGATGCCTGTCGCGGGTTTTATGCAGACATTCTGTATTTCCTGCGTAAACGCACGGACAACGCCAGCGACGCGGCGGACATGGCCCAGGATGTGTTTACCCAATGGCTGGGCTACCGCGACCGTGCCAAGGTCGAGCAGCCACGGGCGTTTCTGTTCCAGATGGCGCGCAATCTGCTGCGCGATCATTGGCGCAAACAGAAAGTACGGCAAACCGTCCACCCTGATCATGCCGAAATGGCTGCCGAGCCGGTCACTGACGAGCACAACGACCCCATGGCTGCCGCCCTGCGCCTGCAACGCCTGGAGCAGTTGAAAGAAGTCCTCGCCGAACTCTCGCCCCGCCGCCGAGAAGCCCTTATGCTGCACCGCTTCGAAGGCTTGAGCCAGGCGCAGATCGCAGCGCGCATGGGCATCTCCACCAGCATGGTGGAAAAGCACATCGCCTTTGCCTTGTTGCACTGCAAGCGACGCCTTCAACCCGACACCGGCACGGAGCAGCCAGAATGAACCGCCCGAGCGACACAAACGCGCTGGACAGCCAAGCGAGCGATTGCATCGACGCCCAAGCCGCCAGTTGGTTTGCACGCAACCGCAACCAAGTCAGCCGCGCCGACCGTAAAGCCTTTGCCGCCTGGCAAGCGGTGCCCGCGCACGCGCGCGCCTATGCCGAGTTCGAACAGCTGTGGGCCGACCTCGCCCAATTGCAACAACTGAACAAACCGCTGGCACTGCCCCAGCGCAAGCCCAACCTCTGGCGCCCTGCCCTGGCGGTGGCCGCTGCCTTGGTGTGCGCCGTGCTGGCGACCTCGCTCGGCGCGCCGCGCGAGCTGTATCACAGCCAGGTGGCCACCCATGCCAAAGGCATGCGCACGTTGAATCTGCCGGATGGCAGCACCTTGTACGTAAATGCCAATACCCATATCCGCGTGGACTTCAGCGCCCATCAACGGGTGCTGCACCTGGACAAAGGCCAGCTGTACATCGAAGTGGCCGCCGACAAGGAGCGCCCCCTTTACGTGCAAGCCGGCGAGTCGAGCGTACGGGTGGTGGGCACTGCTTTGGATGTGCGCCGCGGGCAGCAGCAATTGGTGGTCAGCGTTGCCCATGGCCAGGTCGCTTTCGCGCCAAATGGCAAAAGCTCCGCCACCCTGCTCGGCGCCCAGCAGCGGGCCTCCTACAACTACGCCAAAGGCACCGTGCAACCGCAAACCCTCAGCGCCGAAGAGGTCGCCGATTGGCGCAGCGGGCACTTGTCATTTCGCAATCGCGAACTGGCCAGCCTGATCGACGAGCTGAGCCTGTACCGCCCGCAGACGTCGTTGCAGGTGAGCAAGGCCGTCGCGCAACTCAAGGTATCGGGCAACCTTGACGTGAATGACCCAGACGCCCTGCTCAACGCCTTGCCCGCGCTGTTGCCGGTGAAAACCGTACTCTCGGCCGATGGCACGATCAGAATCGAGCCGAGCAAATAGACGGCAACCTCACACATGAGAATATTTTGCATTCGCATGTGTGGTTTTTTTTGCCTGCCCCGTCTTCCTCCTGTCTGTGTTTGATACGCACACCTTTTTGGCTATTTAGCCGCTCCGGGGGATTTCATGTTTCGCGCGCCTTGCCACGCTTCGCACCTGTTTCTTCGACCGACACTCATGGCTACGTGCCTGGCCTTGAGCCTCAGCGCCGAGGCCGAGTCGTTCAAGCTGCACCTGCCGGCTCAGCCGTTGGCCACGTCCCTGAGCCAGGTGGCCCAGCAGGCGAAAATCCAGCTGCTGTTCGATGAAACCCTGCTCAAGAACGTGCAGGCGCCGGCGCTTAACGGTGACTACACCCCGGAAGTGGCCATTCGCTCCCTGCTCAAGAACGGTGAACTCATCCTGCTCAAGGTCGGCAGTACCTACGTGGTGCGCCCCGATGCGGGCAAAACCACCAGCGGTGGCGCGATCCAGTTGGACACCCTGAGCGTGATCGGCACCGGCAATGAGGTGAACGCCAGCACCGTCAACCGCTCCACCCTCACCCAGGCCGACATCGACCGCTACCAGTCCAATAACATCCCCAGCCTGTTGCAGACCTTGCCCGGTGTCAGCCAGGGCGGCTCGCTGAAACCCGGTGGCCAGACCATCAACATCCGTGGTTTCGGCGATGCCGAAGACGTACCGCTGACCGTTGACGGTGCCACCAAGACGGGCTTTGAGCGTTACCAGCAAGGCACGGTCTTCATCGAGCCCGAGCTGATCAAGCGCATCGAAGTGGAAAAAGGCCCCAACTCGCCGTTCACCGGCAATGGCGGCTTCGGTGGCACGGTCAACATGGTCACCAAGGACGCCCCGGACCTGCTCCAGGACGGCCGCAACAGCGGTGCGATGCTCAAATATGGTTACTCCAGCAACGACCATGAGCAGGTCTACAGCAGTGCCGTGTACGGCCGTACCGACGATGGCCGTTTCGATGCGCTGGCCTACCTGACCCAACGCGACGGCGGCGATATGAAAGTGGCCGCCAAGTTGCCCAACGACAACAATGAGTACCCGATCAACCCCCAGCGCCTGCCCAACAGCGCCCAGGATGTGGACGGCAAGCTGTTCAAGGTCAACGCGCATTTTACCGATGAGCACAGTGTCGGGCTGTCGTACTCACGCTCCCACAGCAACCGCTGGACGCCGTTTTCCGCCGCCAGCTACCCCACGCCGCCCACCCAGTTCAACATTGACCGCTACGGCTATGAAGGCGCGTTGAAGCGTTTTCTCGCCCACCGCGACACGGTCGACACCACCTGGTCGGGCAAGTATGAATACCAGCCGCTGGACAACCCGCTGGTGGACCTGACCATCAAGTACTCCCAGTCCAACACCGAGCAGACCGATGAGCGTGACGCCACGGCGTTTTTCCAGTTGGCCACCGGCGGGCGCAAGATGGACACCGCCTACACCGACAAGCTCCTGGATATCCGTAACGTCAGCCTGTTCGACACCGGCCCTTTGCAGCATGCCGTGACGGTCGGCGGGCAAGTGCGCAAGCACACCCGCGAAACCGAAATGTGGATGCCCGGCGGCGCCTACAACACACCGCGCTACAACTACGGGCACTTCCAGCCGGGTTTCATGCCCCACGGCAAAGTCGATACCAACAGCTTCTTTATCCAGGATGCGGTGACGTTGGGCGACGTGACGATCACACCGTCGCTGCGCTATGACCATGTGCGCAACCGCGGCGAAGGCAACGATGCGCCCTACTACAACAACCCCAACCCAGCAGTGGGTCACGACTACAGCGACCGCACCTACACCGGCTGGTCGCCACGCCTGGCGCTGTTCTGGACCGTGACGCCGAATGTCGGGCTGTTCGCCAACTGGAGCCAGACCTGGCGCGCCCCGGTAATCGACGAACAATACGAAGTGCAGGGCGTGGGCAGCCGCACCGCCACCAGCGTCGACCTGGACCCGGAGCGCATCACCTCGATCACCCTGGGCAACATCACCAGCTTCGACAACCTGATAGCCCAGGACGACAACCTGCAACTGCGCACCACCCTGTTCCACAACAAGGTCGAAGACGAGATCTTCAAGGCCACCGGCGTAGGCTGCCAGAACCAGGCCATCAACGGCGGCAGCATAGCTTCAGCGTGCCCGCCTGGGCCGATGTCCAACTACCGCAATATCGGCAGCCTGACCATCAAGGGTGTCGAGCTTGAGTCGATCTACAACTCCACCTACCTGTTTGGCTCGGTGTCGTTCGCCTATGCCAAGGGCCAGCACCAAGGCGCCTACACCAACCCTTGGGGCCCGGACGTGGCAGCGCGGGACATCCCGCCGACCAAATGGGTGCTGGTACTGGGCACCCACATCCCGGCCTGGGATGCCCAAGTGGGCTGGATGGGCCAATTCATCGGCGCCACCGACCGCCTGCCCAGCGACAAATACTCCGGCGGCCCAGGCTCCAGCATCGGCGATCTGTTCTACGACCAGTACGGCAACAAGCGCTACAACACCCAGGGCCTGTTCGCCAAATGGACACCGCAGCAGGCGTACCTCAAAGGCACCGAGGTGAACTTCACCGTGGACAACCTCTTCAACAAAAACTTCCGCCCAGCCTTGAGCGGCGACCGGGCGTACACCAAAGGGCGTGATGCGAAGATCAGCGTGACGCGGTTCTTCTAACCACGCACGTATTCCAACTGTGGGAGCGGGCTTGCCTGCGATAGCCATGAGTATCTACACAACTGTGCAGTTCGCCGCAGCCACCGGTAACCACGATGCGAAGCGAGTCGCTCTTGATCTTGATCTGCTTTTGATCTCAAGCGCCCCGTCAAACCACGCTGGCCGGAATTCGACAGGGATTTGGGGGGTAAACCGGCAGGGATGCCGGTTTAGCCGCCCCGCGCCAAGGATGGCGCGTGGCGGCGGCCCCCCAAATCACTGGCGGATTACGGGCACACCGAGCCTAAGCGAGGTGCCGAGTGGTGGGGCAAGAGCGTTTTGCTTACTTTTGCGCTTTTCAAAAGTGAGCCGCTGTCAGAGCGGAACCCTAAGTGGCCGTTACCGCAGCAATGGATATGTACACAATCCAACTGTGTCGCCTGTCAGGCCGCCTTCGCGAGCAAGCCCGCTCCCACAATTTGATCGCGGGGCGTCAGATAGATATGGGGCGGTTGGCAGGCCGTCATCGCAGGCAAGCCAGCTCCCACATTTGGATCGCGGGGCGTCAGGTAGATATGCGCTGGCCGCCGGGCCGTCACGGGAGCAAGCTCCCACACGGGACCGCGCCCATTTCAGGCCAGGTAGCCATCCCCGCGCAACAGGGTTTCCAGGCAGTGCTCAGTGATGTGGTAGAACGCCTTGAGCTCCTGGATTTTCACCAATAACTGCGCCTTGTCCACAGGCTCGGCACGTTTGACCGCCAGGATCATCTTGTTCTTGTTGGTGTGTTCCAACGAGATGAACTCGAACACCTTGGTCTCATAGCCACAGGCTTCAAGGAACAACGCACGCAGGCTGTCGGTGACCATTTCCGCCTGCTGGCCCAGGTGCAGGCCGTATTGCAGCATCGGCTTGAGCAGCGCCGGGCTCTGGATCTGCAGGCGAATCTGTTTGTGGCAGCACGGCGAGCACATGATGATCGACGCGCCGGAACGGATGCCGGTGTGGATCGCGTAGTCGGTGGCGATGTCGCAGGCGTGCAAGGCAATCATCACATCCAGCTCACTGGGCGCCACGCTGCGCACGTCGCCACATTTGAACACCAGCCCCGGGTGCTCCAGGCGTGCGGCGGCGCTGTTGCAGAGGGTGACCATGTCTTCACGCAACTCGACACCGGTGACCTCGCCCTCGGCCTTGAGGGTATTGCGCAGGTAATCGTGAATGGCGAAGGTCAGGTAGCCCTTGCCCGAGCCGAAATCGGCGACACGCACCGGGCGGTCGAGCTGCAACGGCGACGACGTCAGCGCATGGCTGAACACTTCGATGAACTTGTTGATCTGCTTCCACTTGCGCGACATCGAAGGGATCAGCGCCTGCTTGGCGTCGGTCACACCCAGGTCGGCGAGGAACGGCCGGCTCAGGTCGAGGAAGCGATTTTTCTCGCGGTTATGCTCAGCCGACGGCGCCTCGCGCAGTTGCTGCGGTTTGCTTTTGAACAGCGAGCTTTTGTTCTTCTTGCTGTATTCCAACTGGGCTTCGTCGGTCAGTGCCAGCAAGTGCGCGTTCTTGAACGAGCTGGGCAACAGCTCGGCAATCGCCGCCACGCCATCGGCCAAGGGAAAGTTCTTGGTGATATCGCGGGTCTTGTAGCGATAGACGAACGACAGGCAAGGCTGCTCCTTGACCACCACCGGCTTGATGATCAGCCGCTGCAGCTCGGCTTCCTCACCGACGTACTTGGCCAGCACCAGCTTGATAAACGCGTTCTGCGCCAGGCTTGCGCTCAACAGTTCGATGAACTGGGCATGATGATCCGGCGCAGGGCGGGCAGGTTGAGCGGTGACGGACATGAACAAAAACGCCTCGGGTAAAGAATGCCGGGCATTTTAGGCGGGATGGGGGTTGAGGGCACGGGGTTATTTGATCAACGGTCATTGGATTGGACAACGCCGAACACTAATGTGGGAGCGGGCTTGCTCGCGAATGCGGTGTGTCAGTCAATATAATAGAGACTGAAGCACCGCATTCGCGAGCAAGCCCGCTCCCACACTTTTCGATCGATGGTGTTCCAGTTATTCGAGTACGACCAGGCGATTGGGCAGTTCGTTGCGGGTTTGGGTAACGGGCACATGCACCTTGAGCAACTCGCCACAGGCTTCAACGCAGGCGATGAACCCGGCCAGCGTCTGCCCCTGTTTAACTTGCTGGGTAAACGCCTGGACAATGGCGTCCCAATTGCTGTCATCCAGGCGCTTGGAAATCCCCTCATCCACCAGGATCTCCACATAACGCTCGGCCTCGCTGACAAAAATCAGCACCCCGGTGCTACCCACCGTGTGGTGCAGGTTCTGCTCCATAAACTGCCGCCGCGCCAGGTTGGATGCACGCCAGTGGCGTACCGAACGCGGGATCAGCCGGGTGGTGACCTTGGGCAAACGAAACACCAGGCACAGCACAATGAACGTCGCCCACTGCGCGACCAGCAAGGTGTACATGGTTAAGTAGCCCGACAGGTAATGCACCACACCCGGCACCACCAACGCGATCAAGCTCGCCCACAGCAACGGAATGTAGGCGTAGTCGTCGGCGCGCGCCGCCAGCACGGTGACCAACTCCGCGTCGGTGGTTTTCTCGACCCGGGCGATCGCTTCGGCGACTTGGCGCTGCTCGTGTTCAGTCAGTAATGCCATGGTTGTAGATGCTCTATTTTCGTTATTGTCATTACCAGCCGCCCGAAGCCCCGCCGCCGCCAAAGCCACCGCCGCCGCCACGGAAACCACCGCCACCGCCGCCCCCACCGCCGCCGCGTCCACTGCTGTTGAGAATCGCCAGCAGGATGGCGCCCACCGGCAAGCCCATGCGGTTGCACAACCACAACACGCCGATCAGCAGAATAAACAGGCCGATGGAAAAGCCGGGATTATCCATGGCGAAGTTGGCATCCGCCACATGAGCCGGCACCGCCAAGGGCTCCCCGCCCACCACCTGGATCATCGCAGCCACGCCATCGCTGATGCCCTGGCTGAAATTGCCGGCCTTGAACTTGGGCAGGATCACCTGGTTGATGATCACCCAGGATTGCGCATCGGTCAGCACGCCTTCCAGGCCATAGCCGACTTCGATGCGCAACTGGCGGTCATCACGGGAGACGATCAACAGCGCGCCGTTGTCCTTGCCCTTCTGGCCAATGCCCCACTGGCGGCCCAATTGATAACCGTAGTCCTCAATGGGCACGCCTTGCAGGTCGGGCACGGTGACCACCACCAGTTGGTCGCCCGAGGTCTGCTCCAGCGCCTGCAATTGCTGGGTCAGTTGCTCGCGCACCGCTGGGTCGATCATCTGCGCGCTGTCCACCACCCGCCCGGTCAGCGCCGGGAAGGTCAGCGCCGCCTGGGCCACGCCCACGCAGGCCAACAGCCACAGCGCCAGGCCTATCCGTAATAAACGCATCGACACCTCAGTGCAGCCTTATTTGAACTTCACTTGCGGCGCTTTATCGGCATCGGCGCTGGTGGCTTCAAACGTGGCGCGGATCGGCAAGTCGCTGTACATCACGCTGTGCCACAGGCGGCCCGGGAAGGTGCGGATCTCGGTGTTGTAAGCCTGTACGGCCTGGATAAAGTCACGGCGAGACACAGCGATACGGTTCTCGGTGCCCTCAAGTTGCGATTGCAAGGCCAGGAAGTTCTGGTTGGCCTTCAGGTCCGGGTAACGCTCGGACACCACCATCAAACGGCTGAGTGCGCCGCTCAGGCCATCCTGGGCTTGCTGGAACTGCTTGAGTTTCTCGGGGTTGTCCAGGGTGCTGGCATCCACCTGGATCGAGGTGGCCTTGGCCCGCGCTTCAATCACCGCGGTGAGGGTTTCCTGTTCGTGGGCGGCATACGCCTTCACCGTTTCCACCAGGTTGGGGATCAGGTCGGCACGGCGCTGGTACTGGTTCTGCACCTGGCCCCAGGCGGCCTTGGCCTGTTCGTCCAGGGTCGGGATGTTGTTGATGCCGCAACCGCTCAGCACGCTGCTGATCAGTAACAGCGCCGCAGCCTTGAAGCCCCAGCGATAAGTGTGTGCTGCTTGCATGGTGTTTCTCCTGCCCGATCTGATGGAATGTGACGACTAACCCTATAAACCACGCGCTTGGGGCATAATCCGCCACCACTGGAATGCTTCGAGCCAATCAGCTACAAAGATGCCCAGCGCGAAAAAGAGTTCAGAGTGTGCTGCATTTATCTGAACAACACCCGAACAACAATAGACGTTCCCCACATTTTGGCCGACAGCATCGCTTTGAATGCTGCGCAGTAGCCGAAAAAGGATATTCATGAAAAAGCTGTGTTTGCTCGGCCTTGTTGCAACGCTGGCCACCCACCCCGTCTGGGCAGAAACAAAGCCTGCTGCGCTTAACGACAAGGACGCCTTTGTCAGCGACCTGCTCAAGCAAATGACCCTGGATGAGAAGATCGGCCAATTGCGCCTGATCAGCATCGGCCCGGAAATGCCCCGCGAGCTGATCCGCAAGGAAATCGCCGCCGGCCGCATCGGTGGCACGTTCAACTCCATCACCCGCCCGGAAAACCGTCCGATGCAGGACGCGGCCATGCGCAGCCGCTTGAAGATCCCCATGTTCTTCGCCTATGACGTGATCCACGGCCACCGCACCATTTTCCCGATCAGCCTGGCCCTGGCCTCCAGCTGGGACATGGACGCCATTGGCCGCTCCGGGCGCATCGCCGCCCAGGAAGCCGCCGCCGACAGCCTCGACATCACCTTTGCGCCCATGGTCGATATCTCCCGCGACCCACGCTGGGGCCGCACCTCCGAAGGTTTCGGTGAAGATACCTACCTGGTGTCACGCATTGCCGAAGTGATGGTCAAGGCGTTCCAGGGCACCAGCCCCGCGAATGCCGACAGCCTCATGGCCAGCGTCAAGCACTTTGCCCTCTATGGCGCGGTGGAAGGCGGGCGCGACTACAACGTGGTCGACATGAGCCCGGTCAAGATGTACCAGGACTACCTGCCGCCCTACCACGCAGCGATCAAGGCTGGCTCCGGCGGCGTGATGGTGGCACTCAACTCGATCAACGGCGTGCCTGCCACGGCCAACACCTGGCTGATGAACGACCTGCTGCGCAAGGACTGGGGCTTCAAGGGCCTGACCGTGAGCGATCACGGCGCGATCTTCGAGCTGATCAAGCACGGCGTGGCCAAGGACGGGCGTGAAGCCGCCAAGCTCGCGATCAAGGCCGGCATCGACATGAGCATGAACGACTCGCTGTACGGCAAGGAACTGCCTGGGTTGCTCAAGTCCGGCGAAATCCAGCAGAGCGACATCGATAACGCCGTGCGCGAAGTGCTTGGCGCCAAGTACGACATGGGCCTGTTCAAGGACCCGTACCTGCGCATCGGCAAGGCCGAGGATGACCCGGTCGACACCTACGCCGACAGCCGCCTGCACCGGGCCGAGGCCCGCGACATTGCGCGCCGCAGCCTGGTGTTGCTGAAAAACCACAACGACACCCTGCCGCTGAAAAAATCCGCGACCATTGCCCTGGTCGGCCCGCTGGCCAAGGCGCCTATCGACATGATGGGCAGTTGGGCTGCTGCCGGCCGGCCTGCGCAATCGGTGACCCTGCTCGACGGCATGAACGCCGTGATCGGCGAAAAAGGCAAAGTGCTCTATGCCCGTGGCGCCAACATCACCGGCGACAAAGCGGTGCTCGACTACCTCAACTTCCTCAACTTCGACGCCCCGGAAGTGGTGGATGACCCGCGCCCTGCCCAAGTGCTGATTGACGAAGCGGTGAAGGCGGCGAACAACGCCGACGTTATCGTCGCGGCGGTGGGCGAGTCCCGTGGCATGTCCCACGAATCATCGAGCCGCACCGACCTGAACATCCCGCAAAGCCAGCGCGACTTGATCAAGGCCCTCAAAGCCACCGGCAAACCGCTGGTGCTGGTGCTGATGAATGGCCGTCCGCTGTCGATTCTGGAAGAAAACCAACAGGCCGATGCGATCCTGGAAACCTGGTTCGCAGGTACCGAAGGTGGCAACGCCATTGCCGACGTGCTGTTCGGCGACTACAACCCATCGGGCAAGCTGCCGATCACCGTCCCTCGCTCCGTTGGGCAGATTCCAACCTATTACAACCACCTGACCATCGGCCGGCCATTCACCCCAGGCAAGCCGGGCAACTACACCTCGCAGTACTTCGATGACACCACAGGCCCCCTGTTTCCGTTTGGCTATGGCCTGAGCTACACCACGTTCAGCCTGTCGGACATGGCACTGTCGTCCACCACCCTGAACAAGACCGGCAAGCTCGACGCCAGCGTCACCGTGAAGAACACCGGCAAGGTAGACGGCGAAACGGTTGTGCAGTTGTATATCCAGGACGTGGCCGGCTCGATGATCCGCCCGATCAAGGAGCTGAAGAACTTCCAGAAGGTCATGCTCAAGGCCGGCGAAGCGCGCACGCTGCACTTCACCATTACCGAGGACGACCTGAAGTTCTACAACAGCCAGCTCAAGTACGCGGCCGAACCGGGTGAGTTCAATGTGCAGATCGGGTTGGATTCCCAGGACGTGCAGCAACAAACCTTCGAACTGCTCTGATCTGAAGCTGTAAACACGGCCTGGGTGGGAGCTGGCTTTTGTGGGAGCTGGCTTGCCTGTATCGCAGGCAAGCCAGCTCCCACATTTGATTGAGTGATGCGACTAGCCGCGCCGGTCGAGCAGATTGACCACCAGCCGGTCAATCCAGCCCCACACCCGCTGCTTCACCCGCCGCCACAACGGCCGCGCCTTCCATGCCTCCAGGCTCACCGCCTGGCTCTGGGCAAAGTCCGCTTCGAAACTGCCCACCACCGCTGCCGTCAATTGCGGGTCCAGTGCTTCCAGGTTGGCTTCCAGGTTGAAGCGCAGATTCCAGTGGTCGAAATTGCACGAGCCAATGCTCACCCAATCGTCCACCAGCACCATCTTCAGGTGCAAAAAGCACGGCTGGTATTCAAAGATCTGCACGCCTGAACGCAGCAGGCGCGGGTAATAACGGTGCCCGGCGTAACGCACCGACGGGTGATCGGTGCGCGGCCCGGTGAGCAACAGACGCACGTCCACGCCGCGCCCAGCCGCCCGGCGCAAGGCACGGCGCACGCTCCAGGTGGGCAGGAAGTACGGGGTGGCCAGCCAGATACGCGATTTGCTGCTGTTCAAGGCGCGAATCAACGATTGCAGGATGTCACGGTGCTGACGGGCGTCGGCATACGCAACGCGGCCTAGCCCCGGCCCGGTGGCGGGCACCTTGGGCAAGCGGGGCAAACCAAAATGGGTCGCCGGTTTCCATTCACGGCGCGCAGCGTTAGCGTGCCATTGCCGGTCGAACAGGGCCTGCCAGTCCAGCACCAATGGGCCGCTGATCTGCACCATCACTTCATGCCAGTCGGCGGTGTCTTGGCCCGGCGTCCAGAATTCGTCGGTGACGCCCGTACCACCGACCACGGCGACACGCTGATCAATCAGCAGCAACTTGCGGTGGTCGCGATACAGGTTGCGCATCCAGCGCCGCCAGTTCAGGCGGTTGTAAAAGCGCAACTCCACACCGGCATCGGTCAAGCGCTTGCGCAGCCCCAGGGTAAACGCCAGGCTGCCGTAATCATCGAACAGGCAACGCACCTGCACGCCGCGTTCGGCGGCCAGCACCAGTGCCTGCACCATGGCTTCGGCGCAGGCACCCGCTTCGACCAGGTACAACTCAAGGTCAACCTGCTGCTCGGCCCGGGCGATGCCCACCAGCATCTGCGGGAAGAAGTTCGGCCCGTCGATCAGCAATTCGAACTGATTGGCGCTGCGCCACGGGAACACTGCGCCGCTCATGTCAGCGCGCCGTGAAGATCAGCACCGCACCCACCGGCACTGACAAACTGATCGACTTGAGCCCCGCTGCCTTGCGCAAGGCAGCTACACCCGGCGCCAGGTCAAAATCCTCGGCATGCAATACCACAGGCTCCAGGGTCACCACTTGGAAACGTCGATCATCCAGGCGCGTGGCCAGCAGCTCGGCGCTGTAGGTCTGGGTCTTGCCGTGCAGCGTGACGCTCAGGGGCAGGCGCAATTCCAACTGCGCGCCGGACGCCAGGTCGTTGATGGGCTGCAGGTTGATCTGCGCACTGATCTGCGCTTCGGGGAAGGTCTTGATCTCGAACAGCTCTCTACGCATGCGCTCGTCGCGCAGCGGGATGCCGCTGTTGATCGACTCCAGTTCCACTTCCAACTGAGCCGCGCCTTTGGCGTCGACCTTGCCGTGCAGCACCAGGAAGCGCTGCACTTCGGCAATCTCGGTGTTTTTGGTGGTGACGAAGGACAGGCGTGAGGATTCATTATCCAGGTACCAGTCGGCGTGGGCGGGCACTGCTGCAGCGGCCAAAAGGGCGAAGGCCAAGGGTTTGATTGACATTGAAGACTCGCGGGGGAAAACCTGAGCGAACCATAAGCGCAATCTCATGAACGGCGCAAATTCATTGTGGGAGCGGGCTTGCTCGCGAAAGCGCAGTGCCAGTCAATACATGTGTAGCTGATACACCGCCTTCGCGAGCAAGCCCGCTCCCACATTTATTCGGCGGTGACTATCAAACCAGCGCTCGCTGCACTTCGCAGATCGTTTCTTCAAGGCTGCCCATATGCAAATTCAACACACGCTCCACTGGCGCCTGATGCATCGGCCAATGCAACGCCATGCTCCCCACCAGGCGACCATTGGCGCGCACCGGCAGCGCCACCGCCCGGATCAGGAACGGCAAACGCACAGGATATTCCCAATAGCCCTCGGTACGCTGGCCAAAGCCCTGGTGCTGGGTTTGCTCGCATGCGCGATAGTGCTCGTCTGCCGCCACATGATTACGGCCTGCCAGGCGCTGTACTTCTTCGGCCGGCAATTGCGTCAGGCAGGCCTTGCCCATCGCCGAGTGGAACAGGCTGGCGTACTGGCCGACGATCTGACAGTTGTTCGGGTACAGCTTGCGCAACACGCTGGGAATCGCACTCTCCATGACTTCCAGGCGTTCGCCATCAAAGCACGACAAATCCACCACCAGCCCGGTGCGCTCGCTCAGTTCCAGCAACCAGGGCGCGGCGCTCTCCACCACCTGGCGCTTGAAGCGTTGCTGGGTATCGCCGAACAAGCGCCGGGCACGCAGGCGGTAACGTCGATCACTTAGGCCCCGATAGACCCAACCCTGCTCCTGCAAGGTCAGCAACATGCGCGACACCGTGGCCTTGGGCAGACGCGTGAGGTAGTGCAGCTCTTCCAGCCCCAGGGCCTGGTGCTCGCCCAGCAACTCGACGATTGCCAGTGCGCGCTCAACCGAGCGTACGGTGCCTGTCTCCATGTTCGATCTCCCTGTAGCCGGTGGATGATCTTTTTTTCACAGCAAGATACAGGCCCGTTCAGCGCTCAGCGGGTCGTTGCAAGGCACGCCGGCGGCCGGCGTTGTACCCATTGGGTCAGTTGTTCATGGGCGTAGGCCAATTGCAGCACGGCCCTGTCGGCCTGGGCCGGGCCAATGATTTGCAGGCCCATGGGCAGGCCCTGGGGGTTGAAGCCCACGGGGATGCTCATGCTCGGCAAACCGGCGAGGGTCGGGCCGATCACCACTTCCATCCAGCGGTGATAAGTGTCCATTTCACGCCCGCCAACGACGCGTGGCCAAGGCTGTTGTGCATCGAAAGGGAACACCTGAGCGGTGGGCAACAGCAGGAAATCGTAACGTTCAAACAACTTGCCCAAAGCACGGTACCACTCACTGCGGTCTACCGACGCCTGGTACACCTGCTGGGCGCTCAAACCCTGGCCGCCCTCCACTTCCCATTGGGCTTCGGGTTTGAGCAGTGCGCGTTTTTGCGGGTTGGCGTAGGCCGCGCCGAGGTTGCCGTGCACCAGCCAATGGCGGTGTACCAACCAGCAGCGCCACAGGCGCGCCATGGAAAAATCGGGTTGGCAACTGTGCACTTCACAGCCCAGGCTGGCGAAATCTTCCAGCGCCGCTTCGCACAGGCTCATCACGCCATCATCCATCGGCAGATAACCGTTGTAGTCCCCCAGCCAACCCAGGCGCGCGCCCGTGAAGTCACGCTGCAACGGCTGGCCCAGCACCGCCGGATCAGCCTGGGAGGACAGCGGCGTGCGGGGGTCGTAACCGGCCTGGATGCTCAGCAACCGCGCCACATCCGTGACGCTGCGCCCCATCGGGCCTTCGGTGCCCAGTTGCTGCACGAACAGCTCCGGCATCGGCCCGTGGGGCACCCGCCCTTGGGAGGGGCGCAAGCCGAACACGTTATTGAACGCCGCCGGGTTGCGCAGCGAGCCCATCATGTCGCTGCCGTCGGCCACCGGCAGCATACGCAGCGCCAAGGCCACCGCCGCCCCGCCACTGCTGCCACCCGCCGCCAGGCTTGGGTCATAGGCATTGCCGGTGGTGCCGAACAGCGTGTTGTAGGTGTGGGAGCCCAGGCCGAACTCCGGCACGTTGGTCTTGCCGATGATGATCGCGCCACTGGCCCGCACCCGCGCCACGCTGATGGCGTCTTCTCCCGGCACATGCTCGGCGAACAGCGGCGAGCCCAAGGTGGTGCGCAAGCCCTGGGTGGCCGCCAGGTCCTTGATGGCCTGGGGCATCCCATGCATCCAGCCACGGGAGTGGCCCTGGTCCAACTCACGATCGCAGGCCCTCGCCTCGGCCAGCACGGCCTCGCTGTCGCGCAACGACACCAGCGCATTCACGCCGGGGTTAAAGCGCTGGATCTGCGCCAGGTACGCCTGCATCACTTCCTCGCACGACACCTGCCGCCCATGAATGGCCCGCGACAGCTCAGTGGCATCCCAATCAACAATACTCAAGGCTTCACCTCTCTGGAAAACGGCAACGGCTTGCTCGCCCGGGGGGCCTCGCGCATGCAGTAAGTGCCCAGCAGCGTCAGCACGCACGCAAACAATACATAAAACGAGGGCGCCACCGGTGTGCCCAGCACTTTGCTCAGCCAGGTCACGATCAACGGCGCGAAACCACCGAACACCATCACCGCCACGTTATAGGCCACCGACACGCCGGTGGAGCGCACCTCAATGGGGAACTGCTCGGCCAATGCCGTCGGCGCTGGCCCGAAGAACCCGCCAATCGCGGTGCACAACATCACCTGCATCACCAGCAAGCGCTCAATGGACGGCGCGGCGGCCACCCACACATACAAGGGGTAGACCATCACGAAGAACGCCAGGGTGAAGGCCATCAACACCGGTCGCCGCCCCAACCGATCCGAGAGCAGGCCGGACAAGGGGATCACCACGGTCATCAGCGCCACCGCAAACATCTGCACCATCAACACCTGGTCCAGCGGCAGGCCGAGGTTCTTGTGGGCGAAGGTCGGCATGTTCACCAGCACCACGTAGAACGACACCGTCGCGCCGCACGCCAGCCCCATCGACACCAAAATACTGCGCCGATGCTCACGCAGCACTTGCATCAGGCTCGGCGCCGGGCCGGTGGCTTGCTTGCGCGCTTCGATGAATTCTTCCGGGTCTTCCATGTGCCGACGAATCCACAACCCCACCGGGCCGATCAACAAACCCAGCACAAACGGCAGGCGCCAGCCCCACAGGTCGAGGGTCTCAGGCGAAAAGAAATGCGTGACCAGCGCCACCATCGCGGCCCCGCCGAACACCGCCAGGCACTGCCCTACCAATTGCCAGGAGCCATACAAGCCCTTGCGATGGGCTGGCGCGCTCTCTACCAGAAATGCCGTGGCGCTCGCGTACTCACCGCCAGTGGCAAAGCCCTGGAGCATGCGCGCCACCACGATCAGCAACGGCGCGCCCATGCCGATGGCGGCATAGTTCGGCGCGAAGGCGATCAGCGCGATGGACACGGTCATCAGCCGGATAATCAACTGCATCGCCGCCTTGCGGCCTTTGCGATCAGAGTAGATGCCCAACAGGATGCCGCCCACCGGGCGCATGAAAAAGCCCACGCCGAAGGTGGCCAGCGCCATCAGCAGCGAGGCGTACTCGTCCTCCGAGGGAAAGAACTGCCGGGCGATGATGCTGGCCAGAAAGCCGTAGACGATAAAGTCATACCACTCCAACGCGTTGCCGATCACGGCCGCCACCACTTGGCGAGTGCGCGAGACACCAGGTTTTGCAGTCTGCATGAGGAGCACTCCATTCAACCGATAAGGGAAAGGGTCCAGCGGCAGAAAAGACGTTGCTGTAGGAGCGAGCTTGCTCGCGAAGGTCGTCAACGATGACGCAGCGCTATCAGGGAGCACGTGTCGCCTGTGGGTTTTTCGCGAGCAAGCTCGCTCCTACAAGGGTTTGGGTTAGCCGGCTGGCTTGAGCCAGCTCTCGGCCAGCGCGCCCCAATAGGCGGCGCCGGTCAGCAGGATGTCGTCGTTGAAGTCATAGGCGGGGTTGTGCACCATCGGCCGCGACACGCCGTTGCCGATAAACAGGTAACTGCCGGGGCAGCGTTGCAGCATCCAGGCGAAGTCTTCGCTGCCCATCAGCGTGCGGGTGTTGCCATCCACGGCGTCGGCACCGAGCAAGGCCACGCCGACCTGGCGGGCGAATTTGGTTTCTTCGGCGTGGTTGACCAGTACCGGGTAGGCCGGGCGGTGTTCGATCTGCACCGTGCAGCCGAAGCTGGCGGCCTGGGTCTGGATGATTGCGTTGACCCGCTCCAGCATCTGTTCGCGTACCTTGGAGTTAAGTGCGCGCAGGCTCAGGCGCAGCAGGGCTTGCTGGGGAATCACATTGGCGGCTTGCCCCGCTTGCAAGGCGCCGACCGTGACCACGGCGGCTTCCTGGGTGTCGATATTGCGCGCCACCACCGTCTGCAAGGCCATGACCATGCTCGCCGCCGCCACCAGCGGGTCCACGGTCAAATGCGGCATCGAGCCGTGGCCACCTACGCCTTCAAGCGTCACGGTAAGCAGATCCTGAGAGGCCATCATCGGCCCCACTCTCAAGCCCAGATGCCCCGCCGGCAAGCCCGGCATATTGTGCATGCCGAACAGCCCATCACAGGGAAAACGTTCCAGCAAACCGTCCGCCAACATCGCCTCGGCGCCGCCCTGGCCTTCTTCGGCGGGTTGAAAAATCAGGTTCAAGGTACCGTCGAATTGCCGCGTCGCCGCCAAGTAACGCGCGGCGCCGAGCAACATGGTGGTGTGGCCGTCATGGCCGCAGGCATGCATGCAGCCGGCGTGCTGGCTGGTATAGGCCGCGCCGGTATTTTCGATGATGGGCAAGGCGTCCATATCGGCACGAATCCCCAACGTGCGCGAGCTGTTGCCATTGCGCAGCACACCGACCACACCGGTCTTGCCGATGCCGGTGTGCACCTCGTAACCCCACTCTTTAAGTGACTGTGCGACCAACGCTGAAGTGCGGTTCTCTTCAAAGCCGAGTTCGGGATGGGCATGGATATCGTGACGTACAGCGTGCAAGTCGCTGGCAACGTCGCTGAGCCAATCCAGGATGTGCTGGTGCGGGCGCATGGTGATTCTCCTCACAGGCGGGTGGTCCCGTTCTTGTTGGCGACACATCGACAGCTAAGCGCGATGTGGGCGTGAGGACAATCAAAGGTGGTTCCACTCTGTGGAACCTCAGGGCTGGCTCTTTTTCCGAAAGCCCATGCAGAGGATGCAAATGTGGGAGCGGGCTTGCTCGCGAATGCGCAATACCAGCCAATCCATGTGTTGATTGACCCACCGCATTCGCGAGCAAGCCCGCTCCCACAGGGGTGATGGGGGTGTCAGGGAGTCAGGCGGCAGCCTTGGCGGTTGCCCATCCATCGCGCTGTATGCGTACGCCCCAACCCACTCGCCGTCACTTCACTGCGTTCCGGCTTATCGATAAACGCACTGATGGGCACGTACTGCTTCACATACCCGAGGCAATACTGCGCCGGGTTGTTGGCCACATACCGGCACGAGCAGTACTCCTTGGCGGTGTACGCCGCGATGATGTCGGGGAAGGCTTGCAGGTTGACGCGTTCATGCCAAACCCAGCCCAAGAGTGCGATAAACAACACCAGTAAAACGCTGATAAATGGATGACGACGGATCATGAGCGCACCGCCGCCAGCACGCGTTTGAGCAGTTCGTTATGCCGGTAACTGCCATCGCGATCATCGCCGTAGCGCACGATCACCAGGTGTTCGTCAGGCAACACAAACAGCGCCTGGCCCCAGTGTCCCAGCGCGGCGAAGGTGGTGGCCGGTGCGTCGGGCCAGGGTTGAGGGGCGCCGGTGTTGAGCCACCAATGGCCGCCTGGCACGGCTTCATCCTGGCCGGCTTTGTCGTGGTCGAAGGGCCGGCGGTTGAAGGCAACCCAGTCCTTGGGCAGCAGTTGCCGCTCGCCCCAGCGCCCATCCCGCGCCATCAGTAGCCCAACTCGTGCCAGATCGCGGGCCGTGAGGTAGGCATAGGATGATGCGACAAACGTCTCATCGGCATCGGTTTCCCAGGTTGCGTCGCGAATGCCCAGGGGCTGGAACAGCGCGTCCCACGGGTAGGTCATGTAGGCCTTGTGGCCGAGCATGCCCTTGAGTGCGGCGGACAGGATAGTGCTGTCGCCACTGGAATAACGGAAAGCCTGGCCAGGGGCGGCGGTGGCCTCGGTATCCGCTGCGAATTGCGCCATGTCGGTGTGGCCACGGGTGTAGAGCATCGCCACCACCGAGGATTTCAACGGGGCGTATTCGTAGTCTTCCTGCCAATCCAACCCCGAGGCCCAGTGCAGCAGGTCGGCCATGCTCACCTTGGGATGCTGTTTCATCGGCGGGTAGAAACGTGCAGCGGGGTCGCTGAGTTTGAAGCGGCCTTGCCCATAGGCCACGCCCAGCACGGTAGCCATCAGGCTTTTGCTGACGGACCAGGTGAGGTGCGGCGTGCTGGCAGTGGTGGGCGCGGCGTAGCGTTCATAGATGATTTGGCCGTCACGAATGACCAGCAACGCATCGGTGCGAATACCGTTGCGGGTGGCATCGTCACGGGGTGGGAAAGCGTAGGCGTCCAGGGCATCGACAGCGGGACCGGCGAGAAGCGTGCCCATGGCCCATTCCTCTTCAGGCCAGACTTCAGCGCGGGCATTAAGGGTGACAAACAGCAGGGCAACGCACAACAGGCCTCGGACCATGGACACGAACTCAAGGGGGGCATTCAAGCCCGCGAGCCTAGCCCACGCCAGTGACAGATTTGCGACAAGGGGCCTGTCATCCAACCGTCACCGTAACTTCATGGAGCTGACACCGAGGCTACATAGCCTGACTTTGGACAACAAAGTCGACTGGCCGCAACCTGGCCGGCACCCGGAGACTCGCTATGACTCAGATCGCCCGCATCAGCGACAAAGGCAATGAACGCCGTCTGCAAGCCGAACGCCTGGTAGGCGCGAAGGCATTGCAGGAAGCCCAGGCCCTGCGGTTCAACGTGTTCAGCGGCGAATTCAACGCCAAGCTGAAAGGCGCGGAACTGGGTCTGGACATGGATGACTATGATGTTCACTGCAGCCATATCGGCGTGCGGGATTTGAACAGCGGTCGACTTGTCGCCACCACCCGTCTGCTCGACCACCAGGCCGCCAGCACACTGGGCCGGTTCTACAGCGAAGAAGAATTCAGCCTGCATGGCCTGCTGCACTTGCAGGGCCCGATCCTGGAAATCGGCCGTACCTGCGTCGACCCGGCCTACCGCAACGGCGGCACCATTGCGGTGCTCTGGGGCGAGTTGGCCGAAGTGCTCAACCAAGGTGGCTACAGCTACCTGATGGGCTGCGCGAGCATCCCGATGCACGACGGCGGCATCCAGGCCCACGCGATCATGCAGCGCTTGCGCGAGCGCTACCTGTGCAACGAACACCTGCGCGCCGAACCAAAAAAACCGCTGCCGGCCCTGGACTTGCCGTCCAACGTCATCGCCGAAATGCCGCCGCTGCTCAAGGCCTACATGCGCCTGGGCGCGAAGATCTGCGGTGAGCCGTGCTGGGATGAAGACTTCCAAGTGGCCGACGTGTTTATCCTGCTCAAGCGCGACGAGTTGTGCCCGCGCTACGCGCGCCACTTCAAGGCGGCCATGTGATGAACCGCCTGCGCATTTACGGGCGCATCGCCCGCGTGTTGTTGGTGGTGGCGCTGGGGTTGAGCATGGCCAGTGTATTTGGCCTGTTCGAGCGCCTGGGGGTGGCTAACTCGATGGTGCGGCGCCAGCGTTGGTCGCGCTTCTTTATGGCGCGACTGACCAACGCCCTGCCCTTTCGCGTGACGGTGCATGGCGAGTTGCCGCAAACGCCGATGCTGTGGGTGAGCAATCACGTGTCCTGGACGGACATCCCGTTGCTGGGCATGGTGGCGCCGATGTCGTTTTTGTCCAAGGCCGAGGTGCGTACCTGGCCGGTGGCGGGCTGGCTGGCGGCCAAGGCGGGCAGCCTGTTTATTCGTCGCGGTTCAGGTGACAGCCAGTTGATCCGCAAGCAGATGACCCGTCATCTGGAGCAACAGCACCCCTTGCTGATGTTCCCCGAAGGCACCACCACCGACGGGCGCGGCCTGCGCACGTTTCACGGGCGCTTGCTGGCCAGCGCGATCGATGCGGATGTGTCACTGCAGCCAGTGGCGATTCGGTATCTGCGCGAAGGCCAAGTCGACCCGCTGGCGCCCTTTATTGGCGATGATGATTTGCTCTCGCACCTGATGCGCTTGTTTTCCAATGACCGCGGCGATGTAGAGATTCATGTGCTCAAGCCGATTGCCTGCGCTGGACAGGAACGTGCGGCGTTGGCGTATCAGGCGCAGCAGGCGGTGCAGAAGGCGTTGTTCGGGCCGGTGCCGGAGACTGAGCAAGTGGCTGCTCGGCCAGCATTCGCCGCCTGAAGCAATGTGAACACCCTCTAAAATGTGGGAGCTGGCTTGCCTGCGATGGCGGTGGGTCAGCCACAGCATTCTCAACAGGTAGGCCGCTATCGCAGGCAAGCCAGCTCCCACATTCAGATCTCATGTAGTCAGTTGAGATTGTGCAAACTTCTGCAACTCTGGGTAGAACAGTCGAAAGTCCTCACTCAGCGGCTCATACAAAACCCGCAACTCCTGCATCGCATACCCCAATTCCTCGGGCTGTGTCAGCCGCCGCGAAATCCCGCGCAGCACCTGGTCCATCACCGCAAACTCGCGGTACGAGCCCAACCAATCATCCGCTGCCATATACGGCGCAATCTGCGCCAGCCGCCCCGGCAACGCGGGTTCGGCCGCCAACACCCGATACACCTGCGACGTGAAACGCTCCAGGGGTTGGTCGGCATACAGCGCCCAGTCGCGCGCCAGGCAATGGTCAAAAAACACATCGAGGACGATGCCGGCATAGCGCCTGCGGGTCTGGCTGAAACGCGACAACGCCTCCCCCACCAAGGGGTGGCTGTCGGTGAACCGGTCGATGGAGCGATGCAGCTGGATCGCCGCTTCGATTTGCGGGCTGAACTGGCCCTGCAGGCGGCCTTTGACGAAGTCGCCATAGAGGCTGCCCAGCAGTTGTGCAGGAAGTTGGCCGCCCAGATGCAGATGTGCGAGATAATTCATGCCGCGCAGTCTACCACTGCCACCTACATATCGTTATAACCCGATATACCGATTCGCTCTGGCCTCAGATCAAAATTATATTGGTATATCGGGATATGACGATTTAAAGTTCGCCTCATCGCGATATAACGCTTTACGACACCGAGCACCCTGCCATGTCCATCGACCTCGACGAAATAATAAAAGCCCTGGCGCACCCAGTACGACGAGACATCCTCACCTGGCTCAAAGACCCGAAAGTGCAGTTCCCCGAGCAATTGCACAACCACGAATACGGCATCTGCGCCGGGCAGATCGACCAGCGCTGCGGCTTGTCCCAGTCGACCGTGTCGGCCCACCTGGCCACCTTGCAACGGGCGGGGTTGATCAGCAGCCAGAAGGCCGGGCAGTGGCACTTTTTCAAGCGCAACGAGGAGGTGATCCAAGCCTTTCTCACGGCGCTCATCACCGAACTCAGCGCACCGTAATCACCAAGGACACACCCCATGCCCCTCTCGCTACTCATACTGGCCCTGAGCGCCTTCGCCATCGGCACCACCGAGTTCGTCATCATGGGCTTGCTGCCCGATGTGGCGGCGGACCTGGGTGTGTCGATTCCCGGCGCCGGCTGGCTGGTGACCGGCTACGCCCTGGGCGTGGCCATCGGCGCACCGTTCATGGCACTGGCCACCGCCAAGCTGCCACGCAAGGCGGCGCTGGTAGCGTTGATGGGTATTTTCATTATCGGCAACCTGCTCTGTGCCCTGGCAAGCGACTACAACGTGCTGATGTTTGCCCGTGTGGTCACGGCGTTGTGCCACGGTGCCTTCTTCGGGATTGGTTCAGTGGTGGCGGCCAACCTGGTGCCGGCCAACAAGCGTGCATCGGCGGTGGCGTTGATGTTCACCGGGTTGACCCTGGCCAACGTGCTGGGCGTACCCCTGGGTACGGCGCTGGGCCAGGAAGCCGGCTGGCGCTCGACCTTCTGGGCCGTGACCGTGATTGGCGTGATCGCCTTGATCGGCCTGATTCGCTTTTTGCCCGCCAAGCGTGACGAAGAAAAACTCGACATGCGCGCCGAACTGGCCGCCCTCAGGGGTGCCGGTATCTGGTTGTCGCTGAGCATGACTGCGCTGTTTGCCGCGTCCATGTTCACCCTCTTTACCTACGTCGCACCGCTGCTGGGCGATGTCACTGGCGTGTCGCCCAAAGGCGTGACCTGGACCCTGCTGCTGATCGGCCTGGGCCTCACCGTGGGCAACATCATCGGCGGCAAACTGGCAGACAAGCGCCTGGCGGCTACCTTGATCGGCGTGTTCATCAGCATGGCGGTGGTGTCCACGCTGCTGAGCTGGACCAGCGTTGCGGTGATCCCAACCGAGATCACCCTGTTCCTGTGGGCCACCGCCTCGTTCGCCGCCGTGCCGGCGCTGCAAATCAACGTGGTGACCTTCGGCAAGGCCGCGCCGAACCTGGTGTCCACCTTGAACATCGGCGCCTTCAACATTGGCAACGCCCTCGGCGCCTGGGTCGGCGGCAGCGTGATTGCCCACGGCTTCGGCCTGACCAGCGTGCCGCTGGCGGCCGCCGCACTGGCGATTCTCGCGCTGCTGGTGACCCTGATCACTTTCCGTCAGGGCGGCAATGCCGACCTGGCCCCCGCGACCCACTGATCAACTTAAAAGAGAAGGTGTTTTTTCCATGACGACTATTTTCGATCCGATCACACTGGGCGACGTGCAGCTGTCGAACCGCATCATCATGGCGCCGCTGACCCGCTGCCGCGCGGATGCCGGGCGCGTGCCCAATGCGCTGATGGCCGAGTACTACGTGCAACGCGCCTCCGCCGGGCTGATCCTCAGCGAAGCCACTTCCGTGACACCGATGGGCGTGGGCTACCCGGACACCCCCGGCATCTGGTCCAACGACCAGGTGCGCGGCTGGGCCAACATCACCAAGGCCGTGCATGGCGCGGGCGGCAAGATCTTCTTGCAGTTGTGGCATGTGGGCCGCATCTCCCACGCGTCCTACCTGAACGGCGAAACCCCGGTGGCCCCGAGTGCAGTCCAGGCTAAAGGCCACGTCAGCCTGGTTCGCCCGCTGGCCGACTACCCTACCCCGCGCGCCCTGGAAACCGCTGAAATCGCCGACATCGTCGACGCTTACCGCACCGGCGCCGAGAACGCCAAGGCTGCCGGTTTCGACGGCGTGGAAATCCACGGCGCCAACGGCTACCTGCTCGACCAGTTCCTGCAAAGCAGCACCAACCAACGCACCGACCAGTACGGTGGCTCCCTGGAAAACCGTGCGCGCCTGTTGCTGGAAGTCACCGACGCCGCCATCGAAGTCTGGGGCGCCGGCCGCGTGGGCGTGCACCTGGCACCGCGTGCTGATGCGCATGACATGGGCGACGACAACCTCGCCGAGACCTTCACCTACGTCGCCAGCGAACTGGGCAAGCGCGGCATCGCCTTTATCTGCTCGCGCGAAAAAGAAGGCGCGGACAGCCTTGGCCCACAGCTGAAAAAAGCCTTCGGCGGTGCGTACATCGCCAACGAGCGCTTCACCAAAGACAGCGCCAATGCCTGGCTGGCGGCGGGCAAGGCGGACGCAGTGGCCTTCGGTATTCCCTTCATCGCCAACCCGGACCTGCCGGCGCGACTGAAGGCCGATGCGCCGTTGAACGAGCCGCACCCGGAGAGCTTCTACGGTAAAGGCCCAGTGGGTTATATCGACTACCCGACGCTGCCGATCTAACGCAACCCGCAAAACCCAATACTGTAGGAGCGAGCTTGCTCGCGAAAAACGTCAACGATAACGCGCGCTTCCTGAATGAACGCGGCGTCTGTTAGTTTTTCGCGAGCAAGCTCGCTCCTACAGTGTCAGGAGCAAGTTCTCTCCCACATTTGTGCTTGTTGGAAACATCGCTTCACAGAACCGCAACAATATCGCTACAAAATACTTAGCCGGCTACCTATCAACCGCCCGCCATGCCGTATATAAAGTCACCCCACAAATCAGGCAGAAGGACGATTGACCGTCTTTAGGCTTTACTGTTGACACAACGGGTTGCAATTACGCATTTTGTTTCAATTGCGCAGGCTGGGGCTCAGGCGCAGCATGTCCAGCCCTATATCAGCCCAGCGCTCGGCGTCCTGATGCAGTTCAAAGCTATCGGGGACCAGCAGCCACTGGCCGATCAAACCGTGGATAAAGGCATGTATGCAGACAGCCCCACGGGTGGTGTCGAGATTTTCAGGCAGTTGCCCGCGATTGACCGCGTTACGCAACGTCAGGCTGATACGCAGGTTGCATTCCAGGCTATGGGTCTGGCGTTGGCGGCGCATGTCGCACATTTCATCGGTGAACTCGCACTTATGAAACAGAATCTCGTTGATGCGCCGGGTTTTCGGGTCCAGGGCCACTTCATGGTAGAGATGAATCATCAGCTTGCGCATACAGCCCAGCGGGTCGACTTCATCCTCGCTTTCACTCGCCCGGGCCAATTCGTCCAGGGGTTCGTGCAGCGTGTCGAGCAAGGCCTGGAGCAAATCGGACTTATTGCTGAAATGCCAATAGATAGCCCCACGCGTGACGCCCGCCAACGCGGCGATGTCCGCCAGGGTGGTGCGCGCCACACCACGCTCATAAAAGGCTTGCTCGGCGGCTTGGAGAATCTGGCTGCGCGTTTCCTGAGCTTCCTCTTTGGTGCGACGAACCATGGCAGTAAAACCTCAATCGGGACACTGTGGACGGTACTTGACCGTCATCTGAATAATTGTGGGACGACGCCGTCATGGGCGCCGAACGTACTAGAATCGAGGCTTGCGGCGGTGCTTTGTCAGCATTGCGCGAAGCCTGTCAAGAGTTTACAAACAACCATGAACGTAAGTATATTGCGTAGCAAGCTACTTATCCACTCACGGCTTGTTTTTTACCCTTCCACACTTCTTGTGCGCACTCTGCGCGCCTGACCCGAGGATCTTCATGCAACTTAAGCCAGCTGTTACCGCTCTGGTCACTGCCGTCGCCCTGGCATCGCTGCTCAGCGGATGTAAAAAGGAAGAAGCGGCACCGCCCGCTCAAACCCCTCAGGTCGGCGTGGTCACCATTCAACCGCAAGCCTATACCCTGACCACCGAGCTGCCTGGCCGCACCACGGCCTTCCGCATTGCGGAAGTTCGGCCGCAGGTCAACGGCATCATTCTCAAGCGCCTGTTCAAGGAAGGCGCCGACGTAAAGGAAGGGCAACAGCTCTACCAGATCGACCCGTCGGTGTATGAGGCCACCCTGAAAAGCGCACAAGCCAGCCTGTCCCAGACCAAGTCCATCAGCGACCGCTACAAGCAGTTGGTTGATGAACAGGCCGTCAGCCGTCAGGAATACGACACTGCCGTCGCTAACCGCATGACCGCCGAAGCAAACGTTCAAACCGCCCAGATCAACGTGCGCTACACCAAAGTGTTTGCACCGATCTCCGGGCGCATTGGTCGTTCTTCGGTGACCGAAGGCGCACTGGTCAGCAATGGCCAGGCCGATGCCATGGCCGTGATTCAGCAACTGGACCCGATCTACGTCGACGTCACGCAGTCCTCGGCTGAAATGCTGAAACTGCGCCGCGACCTGGAAAGCGGCCAGCTGGAGAAGGCCGGCGAAAACGCCGCCAAGGTCAAGCTGACCCTGGAAGATGGCACGGCCTACGCCCAGGACGGCAAGCTCGAGTTCTCCGAAGTGTCGGTCGACCAGACCACCGGTTCCGTGACCCTGCGTGCCGTGTTCCCCAACCCTGACCACGTGCTGCTGCCGGGCATGTTCGTGCACGCCCAGCTGCTGGCCGGTGTGAACAGCAAGGCCATCCTGGCGCCGCAGCAAGGCGTGACCCGCGACCTGCGCGGCATTCCAACGGCGCTGATCGTGAACAAGGACAACAAGGTCGAGCAACGCGAACTGGTTGCCAACCGTACCGCCGGTGCCTACTGGCTGGTGGAAAAAGGCCTCAATGCCGGTGATCGCGTCATCACCGAAGGCTTGCAGTACGTCAAGCCAGGCGCCGAGGTTAAGGTCACGGAAGCCTCCAACGCCAAACCCGCCGGTACCGCTGCAGCGCCTGCTGCCGCTGCTGGTCAAGGGGAGTAATCCATGTCGAAATTTTTTATCGACCGTCCCATTTTCGCCTGGGTAATTGCCCTGGTGATCATGCTGGTCGGGGCACTCTCGATCCTGAAGTTGCCCATCAACCAATACCCGGCCATTGCGCCAACGGCCATTGATATCCAGGTGACCTACCCAGGCGCGTCCGCACAAACCGTGCAGGACACCGTGGTGCAGGTCATCGAGCAACAGCTCAACGGTATCGACAACCTGCGTTATGTCTCCTCGGACAGTAACTCCGACGGCAGCATGACCATCACCGTGACGTTCAACCAGGGTACCAACCCGGATATCGCCCAGGTTCAGGTACAGAACAAGCTGAACCTGGCCACCCCACTGCTGCCCCAAGAAGTGCAGCAACAGGGTATCCGTGTGACCAAGTCGGTGAAGAACTTCCTGATGGTGATCGGTCTGGTGTCGGAAGACGGCAGCATGACCAAGGACGACCTCTCCAACTACATCGTGTCCAACATCCAGGACCCGATCTCCCGTACCGCGGGGGTGGGTGACTTCCAGGTGTTCGGTTCGCAGTACGCCATGCGTATCTGGCTCGACCCGGCCAAGCTGAACAACTACCAGCTCACGCCAGTGGACGTCAGCAATGCCATCAAGGCTCAGAACGTGCAGGTGGCCACCGGCCAATTGGGCGGCCTGCCTGCCCTGCCTGGCACCCAGCTGAACGCCACGATCATCGGCAAGACGCGTCTGCAAAGCACCGAAGAATTCGCCAAGATCCTGATGAAGGTGAACACCGACGGCTCCCAGGTTCGCCTGGGTGATGTCGCGCGTATCGAACTGGGCGGCCAGAACTACAGCATCAGTGCACAGTTCAACGGCAAGCCGGCTTCGGGTATGGCGATCAAGCTGGCGGCCGGTGCCAACGCACTGGACACCGGCAAGGCCATCCGCGAAACAGTCAAGTCCCTGGAGCCGTTCTTCCCGCCTGGCATGAAGGCGGTGGTGCCCTATGACACCACCCCGGTCGTGACCGAATCGATCTCCGGTGTGGTTCACACCCTGGTCGAAGCGATCGTGCTGGTGTTCCTGGTGATGTTCCTGTTCCTGCAGAACTTCCGTGCCACCATCATCACCACCATGACCGTACCGGTGGTATTGCTGGGTACCTTCGGGATCCTGGCGGCGTGCGGCTTCACCATCAACACCCTGACCATGTTCGGCATGATCCTGGCCATCGGCTTGCTGGTGGACGATGCCATCGTTGTGGTGGAAAACGTCGAACGGGTAATGGCAGAGGAACACCTGTCGCCCAAGGAAGCAACGATCAAGTCCATGGGCCAGATCCAGGGCGCCCTGGTGGGTATTGCCCTGGTGCTCTCGGCGGTACTGCTGCCGATGGCGTTCTTCGGTGGTTCCACCGGTGTGATCTACCGGCAGTTCTCCATCACCATTGTTTCGGCGATGGCGTTGTCGGTACTGGTTGCCCTGATCTTCACCCCGGCGTTGTGCGCCACCATGCTCAAGCCGATTGATCCGGAAAAACACGGCCAACCCAAGCGCGGCTTCTTCGGCTGGTTCAACCGCACCTTCGACCGTGGCGTACTCAAGTACGAGCGCGGCGTGGGCGGCATGATCAAGCACAAGATCCCTGCGTTCCTGGTGTATGCGCTGATCCTGGTCGGCATGATCTGGATGTTCACCCGTATTCCAAGCGCGTTCCTGCCTGAGGAAGACCAGGGTGTGATCTTCGCCCAGGTGCAGACACCGGTTGGTGCTTCGGCTGAGCGCACGCAAAAAGTCGTCGACGACATGCGCGCCTTCCTGCTGAACGACAAGGAAGGCGAGCCAGGCGAAGGCAAGGCGGTGAAGTCGGTGTTTACCGTGAACGGCTTCAACTTTGCTGGCCGTGGCCAGAGCTCGGGTCTCGCGTTCGTGATGCTCAAACCGTGGGATGAGCGTGACTCGACCCAATCGGTGTTCGAAGTGGCCAAGCGTGCCCAGGGTTACTTCTTCGGGGCCTTCAAGGACGCCATGGTATTTGCCATCGTGCCACCTTCGGTACTGGAGCTGGGTAACGCCACCGGTTTTGACGTGTTCCTGCAAGACCAGGGTGGCGTCGGCCACGACAAGCTGATGGCTGCACGTAACCAGTTCCTGGGCGCGGCAGCACAGAGCAAGGTGTTGGCCGGCGTACGTCCTAACGGCGTGAACGACGAGCCGCAGTACGAGCTGACCGTTGACGACGAGAAGGCCAGTGCCCAGGGCATCAGCCTCGCGGATATCCAGCAGACCCTGGCCATTGCCTTGGGTGGTAGCTACATCAACGACTTCATCGACCGTGGTCGCGTGAAGAAGGTGTATGTACAAGGTGACGCCGCCAGCCGCATGTCGCCCGAAGACCTGGACAAATGGTACGTGCGCAGCAACGACGGGAAAATGGTGCCGCTGTCGGCCATCTCGTCGGGCCAGTGGATCTACGGTTCGCCCAAGCTTTCGCGATACAACGGTGTAGCGGCGATGGAAATCCTCGGTACCCCGGCACCGGGCTACAGTACCGGTGATGCGATGGCCGAAGTCGAACGCATCGCCAAAGAACTGCCGGCCGGTGTCGGTTACGCCTGGACAGGCCTGTCGTACGAAGAACGCCTTTCCGGTTCCCAGGCGCCAGCACTGTACGCACTGTCGCTGCTGGTCGTGTTCTTGTGCCTGGCGGCACTGTACGAAAGCTGGTCGATCCCGATCGCGGTGATTCTGGTTGTACCTCTGGGTGTGATCGGTGCACTGATTGCCACCAGCATGCGCGGCTTGTCCAACGACGTGTTCTTCCAGGTGGGCCTGTTGGTGACGGTGGGCCTGGCGGCGAAAAACGCCATCCTCATCGTGGAATTCGCCAAGGAACTGCATGAGCAAGGCAAAGGCATCGTCGAGGCGGCTATCGAAGCATCCCGCATGCGTCTGCGCCCGATCATCATGACCTCGTTGGCGTTCATGCTCGGCGTATTGCCGCTGGCAATCTCCACCGGCGCCGGTTCAGGCAGCCAGCACGCAATCGGTACCGGCGTTATCGGCGGTATGATCACGGCCACTGTGCTGGCGATCTTCTGGGTGCCACTGTTCTACGCAACCGTGTCCGCCGCTGGCGAACGCAAAAAGAAAGACACTACTGAAACTCCTAAAGAGGCTGGCCAATGAGCAAGTCGCTACTTTCCCTAGCCGTCACCGCATTCGTGCTCAGTGGCTGCTCGCTGATACCTGACTATCAGCGTCCCGAAGCGCCGGTGGCCGCGCAGTTCCCGCAGGGGCCGGCGTATTCGTCGGCCCAGGCGCCGAGCCAGGCCGCTGCCGAGCAAGGTTGGAAGCAGTTTTTCCATGACCCTGCCCTGCAGCAATTGATCCAGACTGCGTTGGTGAACAACCGTGACCTGCGTGTCGCGGCGCTGAACATCGACGCCTATGCAGCGCAATACCAGATCCAGCGTGCCGACCTGTTCCCGGCGGTATCGGCCACCGGTAACGGCAGCCGTTCGCGTACCCCGGCCAAGCTGTCGCAGACCGGCGAATCGACCATCGCCAGCCAGTACTCGGCGGGCCTTGGCATCAGTTCGTATGAGCTGGACCTGTTCGGCCGCGTTCGCAGCCTCAGTGAAGAAGCGCTGCAAAAGTACTTCGCCACTGAAGAAGCGCGCCGCAGCACCCAAATCAGCCTGGTGGCCAGCGTGGCGAATGCCTACCTGACCTGGCAGGCCGACAAGGAGCTGCTCAAGCTGACCCAGGACACCCTGGCCGCGTTCGAGCAAAGCTACAAGCTCACCTCGCGCAGCAATGAAGTCGGCGTGGCCTCAGCCCTCGACCTCAGCCAGGCACGCACCTCGGTGGAAAACGCCCGTGTGCAACTGGCGCGTTACACCCGCCAGGTGGCCCAGGACGAAAACAGCCTGACCCTGCTGCTGGGCACCGGCCTGCCGGCCAATATCGCCAGTAAGCCGTTGTCCGATGACTTGCTCAGCGAAGTGCCGGCCGGGTTGCCATCGGACCTGCTGCAACGTCGTCCCGACATCGTGCAGGCCGAGTACAACCTCAAGGCGGCCAACGCCAATATCGGCGCGGCCCGTGCGGCGTTCTTCCCGAGCATCAGCCTGACCGCCAGCGCCGGTACCGCCAGCCCTACCCTGGGCGGCCTGTTCAAAGGTGGTTCGGGGACCTGGGCGTTTGCCCCGCAGATCAACATCCCGATCTTCAACGCCGGTAGCCTGCGCGCAAGCCTGGACTACTCGAAGATCCAGAAAGAGATCAACGTGGCCAACTACGAGAAGGCCATCCAGACCGGCTTCCAGGAAGTCTCCGACGGCCTCGCCGCGCGTGCGACCTACAAGCAGCAACTGGATGCCCAGCGCGGCTTCGTCGAGGCTAACCAGGATTACTACCGCCTGGCCGAGCGTCGCTACCGCATTGGTGTCGACAGCAACCTGACCTTCCTCGATGCCCAGCGCCAACTGTTCAGTGCCCAGCAATCGCTGATCACCGACCGCCTGGCGCAGCTCACCAGCGAGGTCAACCTGTACAAGGCCCTCGGCGGTGGCTGGAACGAGCAGACCGCGAAGAACGAGCCGTTGAAAGAACAAGCACCGCCGTTGAAGTTGTTCTGATAGCGCAGGTGTGAAAAAACCGCTTCCCTTACCGGAAGCGGTTTTTTTATGTCATGCCGTTTTAATCATTATCAAAATAAGTTCATGTATGGATCTCAAGCTTAGAGCATCTGACCTCCATGTCCTTGCCATCATCCGTCGTCCAACCGAATGAAAAACTGGCATGGATCGAGGTCTCGCCAGACCCATCGCTGGAAATGCTTTTGACGCTCAAATTGCCCCAATACTCTTGCGGGGAATACTCGACATCGCTTTCAAGCCCAAATGTGGCACGGATAAGGCCTTCTCCAGGCCCGATAATGTAAGTCATATTCTCCTTCAGCTTGAACGCACGCTCTTTTCCATCACCGTCTGCCTCAAGGGTCAGTTCGTTTTTCGAGCCAGGGTTGCCTTCGACTCCCAACCGAATTCGCAAATGGTGACCCTCGATGTAGCTCAACTCAAAACTATCGAATTGAATTGGCACCGTCCTGATCAATTCCGCCCTGAACGTATTTGAGGACGTTAAAAACTCACCCCTATCTGATCCAAAGCTCATGAAATTCACTCCCTGATCACGTAAAAAAGATACTGTCAGCCTTTTCGAAAATAGGCGTATGAAATCAGAAGATCTACTGTTAACCCTGACAGTAGACAGCTAACCCTGCGCGCCGGAAGCTGACGAGTCGGGCGCCTCACAATTACGTTCGATCATCGCCCACAACCCGCCCTCCCCCACTTTCATCGCCCCCGCACCGCCGCGCACCATGGCCGCCACCTGCATAAACCCAATAACAACAGGTCCACACCATGAGCACTTTCCAACCGCGCCAGCTGTTGCTGGCGGCTGCTGTCGCCAGTTCTGCCCTGCCCGTTTTCGCCCAGGAGCACGGCTTTCTCGAAGACGCCAGCGCCAACCTCAACCTGCGTAACTTCTTCTTCAACCGCAACTTCACCAACCCGACCAAAGCCCAGGGTGGCGCGCAGGAGTGGACACAAAGTTTCATCCTCGACGCCAAGTCCGGTTTCACCCAGGGCACAGTTGGTTTTGGTGTGGACGTGCTGGGCTTGTACTCGCTCAAGCTCGATGGCGGCCGTGGCACGGGCGGCACGCAGTTGCTGCCGCTGGACCATGACGGCCGGCCAGCCGATGAGTTTGGCCGGCTGGGCGTGGCATTCAAGGCGCGCTTTTCCAAGACCGAGCTGAAGGTGGGCGAATGGATGCCGGTGCTGCCGATCCTGCGCTCCGACGATGGTCGCTCCCTGCCGCAGACCCTGCGTGGCGGGCAGATAACCTCCAAGGAAATCGACGGCCTGACCCTCTATGGCGGCCAATTCCGCGCCAACAGCCCGCGGGACGACGGCAGCATGAGCGACATGTCGATGGTCGGCAAAACCGCCTTCACCTCCGACCGCTTCAATTTCCAGGGCGCCGAATACGCATTCAACGACAAACGCACCCAAGTCGGCGTGTGGAATGCCCAGCTCAAGGACATCTACAGCCAGCAGTTCGTCAACCTGATCCACAGCCAGCCCGTAGGCGACTGGACCCTGGGCGCCAACCTGGGCTTCTTTTACGGCAAGGAAGACGGCAGCGCTCGCGCCGGAGACCTGGACAACAAAACCTGGTCCGGTTTGTTCTCAGCCAGGTACGGCGGCAACACCTTCTACGTCGGCCTGCAAAAACTCACCGGCGACAGTGCCTGGATGCGCGTCAACGGCACCAGCGGCGGCACCCTGGCCAACGACAGCTACAACTCCAGCTACGACAACGCGCAGGAAAAATCCTGGCAGGTTCGCCACGACTACAACTTCGCCGCCCTCGGCGTACCGGGCCTGACGTTGATGAACCGCTATATCAGCGGCAGCAACGTGCATACCGGCACCATCACCGACGGCAAGGAGTGGGGCCGCGAGACCGAACTGGGCTATACGGTGCAGAGCGGCACCCTGAAAAACCTCAACGTGCGCTGGCGCAATTCCAGCATGCGCAGGGATTACAGCAACAACGAGTTCGATGAGAACCGGTTGATCGTCAGCTATCCGATCAGTCTGCTGTAACCCGGTATAGCACTTACTGTATGGTGCGCGCCTGCCGCTGCTGATCCCCCCAGCAGCGGCCTTTACTCGGGCCCTGCACGGCATGAAATCCTTCGCTACAGCAATCGCACTGTTTGCCCTGGCCTTGAGCCTGGGGGGCTGTATCAGCGCGCCCATCGCCCTGACGCCTCAAACCGAACAGCGCCTGCAAACCCAGGCGCCAATCCGCTTTCTGCTGACCTTCGATGACGGCCCTAGCGCCTCCGGCTACAACAACCCGAGCCGCTCGGTAGTGGCCGACCTGGCCAATAATCCGGTGCTGCCGGGGATCAAGGCGGTGTTTTTCCTGCAGACCGAGGCCGCTCGCTCAGGCGGCAGTTCCCGGGGGCGCAAGACCATGGAGCGTGAACACGCCGCCGGTCACGTCCTGGCCTTCCACACCGCCACCGCGTTTCACACCAATCATCGTTGGTTGAATGACGCCACGCTGGAACACACCCTTACCGAAGGCGCCGCAGACATTGCCGCCATCACGGGCGCCCCACCCGTGCTGGTACGCCCGCCCTTCTGGAACTACGACAAGCGCACCTTCGCCGCCTATCAACGCCACGGCATGCAGGTACTGCTGACGGATTTGAGTGCCAATGACGGCAAGATCTGGGGTTTCAACGCCAGCCCGCGTCGGCGGGCCAACCTGTATCGGCAACTGTCGGTGGTGCGCGAGCGCATCGCCTTGGGTGAGCTACCGACGGTGGAGGGCGTGATCCCGGTGGTGGTGACCTTCCATGACATCAACCGCTACACCGCGCGGCATATGCAGGAGTACTTGCAGATCCTGATGGACAGCGCGCGGGTCAACGGTTTGAAGACAGCGGCAGAGCCGTTCTATACCGACCACGCCGCGCTGGAACGTGCAGCGCTGGCCCGTACGGTCAAGGATGTGAACGCGCCGGTGCATCTGCCGGGGGTGTGGAATTGGGTGTGGGATGGTGATTCCCACTGATACCTGAGTCAGGTGGAGACCCCCTGTGGGAGCGGGCTTGCTCGCGAATGCGGTGGGCCAGTCCACAGATGTGTGGCTGGCCCACCGCATTCGCGAGCAAGCCCGCTCCCACATTTAGATCGTATTCCAACTCAGGTCTCGCGAGACTCCACACCCAACTCATCCCACACTGACTCAGCCAAGTGAAACGTCGCATTCGCTGCCGGGATCCCGCAATAGATCGCACTCTGCATCAGCACTTCCTTGATCTCGGCGCGGGTCACGCCGTTGCTGGCGGCAGCGCGCAGGTGCAGTTTCAGTTCTTCACTGCGGTTCATGCCGATCAGCATCGCGATGGTGATCAGGCTGCGGGTATGCCGAGGCAGGCCTGGGCGGGTCCAGATGTCACCCCAGGCGTGGCGGGTGATCATTTCCTGGAACTCGCTGTTGAACTCGGTCAGGGCATTGAGGCTGCGGTCGACGTGGGCATCGCCCAGTACTTCGCGGCGCACCTGCAGGCCCTCGGCGTAACGTTGTTTCTCGTCCACAAATAGCTCCTCAGCGGGCCAGCAGAAATTCGATCACCCGGTCGCTGAACGCAGCACCGGCCTGAACGTTGGACAGGTGCGCCGCATAGAACTCGGCATACTCGGCACCCTGCACATGGCTCTGGATAAAGTGGCCACCGGCTGGCGGCGTCACCGCATCTTCGGTACCGGCAATCACCAGGGTCGGCACCTTGATCGAGGACAATTGCTCACGGAAATCCGCATCGCGCACGGCGCCGCAGTTGGCGGCATATCCCTCGGGCGACGTGGCCGCGAGCATGTCAGTGATCTGCTTGGCCTGATGCGGGTGGGCGGCGGCGAAATCTGCGGTGAACCAGCGCGCAATCGACGCATCGCGCAGCGCTACCATCGCGGCTGCGCCATCACGCAGGACCATTTCGATACGCGGGTTCCATACCTCGGGCGTACCGATCTTGGCCGCGGTGTTACACACCACCAGGCGTTGCAGACGCTCGCCGGCATGGATGCCCAGCCATTGGCCGATCAAGCCGCCCATGGACAATCCGCAAAAATGCGCCTTCTGGATCTCCAGCGCATCCAGCAGTGCGATCACGTCTTGGCCCAGTTGCTCAATGCTGTAAGGCCCCTCGGTCACCAGGGATTGGCCGTGGCCGCGGGTGTCGAAGCGCAGTACGCGAAAATGCTCGGTGAAGGCCGGAATCTGGATATCCCACATATGCAGGTCGGTACCCAGGGAATTGGACAGCACCAATACCGGTGCGTCGGCGGGCCCCTCGAGTTGGTAATGCAGTTCGCCCTCGGCGAGTTGTACAAAAGCCACAGCGTTCTCCTCAGGCAGTCAAAGCAAAATGTTCGGTCACTGCACGCGTAACCCAGGTGGACGCCTGGCCCAGGTAGTGGGCCGGGTCGAGCAGGCGGTCCAGTTCAGCCGCTGACAACTCGGCGGTGACGTGCGGCTCATCCGCCAGCACCGCGCGCAAATGGCGCTGCTCGGCGACCGCACGTTTGCAGCACTGTTCCAGCAGATGGTGCGCGGTGTCGCGGCCCAAGCGTTGGGCGAGCACGATACTCACCGCTTCGGCTAGCACCAGGCCCTGGGTCAGGTCGAGGTTCTGTGCCATGCGTTCGGCATTCACTTCCAACCCCTCACTGACCAGAATTGCCTGGTGCAAGGCACCGGACACCAGGCGGCAAATCTCCGGCAAGGTCTCCCATTCGGCGTGCCACAAGCCCAGGCTGCGTTCGTGCTCTTGGGGCATGGCGCTGAACATCGTCGCCACCAGGCCCGGTACACGGGTGGCTGCGCTGATCAGCACCGCGGCGCCCACTGGATTGCGCTTGTGCGGCATCGTGGACGAACCGCCCTTGCCCGGCGCCGAAGGCTCGAACACCTCCGCCGCTTCGGTCTGCATCAACAGGCTGATATCGCGGCCCAATTTGCCGAGGCTGCCGGCGATCAGGCCTAGCAGGCTGGCAAACTCCACCAGGCGGTCACGCTGGGTGTGCCAGGGTTGTTCCGGCAAACCCAGTTGCAACTCGGCGGCCAAGGCTTCGGCCACCGGCATGGCGTGTTCGCCGAGCGCCGCCAACGTGCCTGATGCGCCGCCAAATTGCAGCACCAGCAGGCGCGGCTTCAATTCGGCCAGGCGCTGGCGACTGCGCGTCACCGCGCCCAGCCAACCGGCGATTTT
This sequence comes from Pseudomonas sp. FJ2-5-13, assembly GCF_029201605.1. Classification (NCBI taxonomy): domain Bacteria; kingdom Pseudomonadati; phylum Pseudomonadota; class Gammaproteobacteria; order Pseudomonadales; family Pseudomonadaceae; genus Pseudomonas; species Pseudomonas sp. FJ2-5-13. The sequence continues at coordinate 1,570,131 of NZ_CP104045.1, read as the reverse complement.
CATCCCCAGGGTGACCGGCGTCGCGTGCTGCAACCAGGTGCGCCCGGCTAAAGGCACGGTGGCATAACGCTGGGCCTGGGCGGCCAACACATCCCCCAGGCGAGCCAGGTCGGCCTCGATCAGCGCCACCCCACGGCGCAGTTGCAGCACCAGGCCGGTGTCCATCACGTCTTGGCTGGTTGCGCCCAGGTGCACATAACGCTCGGCGTCGGCGTCCTCACTGGCGATCAGCTTGCCCAACGCCTTCACCAATGGAATCGCTGAGTTGCCCGCCGTGGCAATCGCGCTGCCAAGGGCATCCACGTCATACAACGACGCCAGGCACGCCTGGGCAATCGGTGCGACGGCGGCCTGGGGAATCAACCCGACGCGGGCCTGCGCCCGGGCCAGTGCGGCTTCGAAATCCAGCATGCCCTGCAAGCGTCCCTGGTCACAGAACACGTCGGCCATGCTGTCAGCGGTGAAATAAGCGTCGAACAGTTGATTGCTCGTGCGCAACGTCATAACTCATCCCTTACAGATCGTGATGCAGGTACGCCGCCTGTTTCGGCAGGCGCAAGCTGAACAGGAAGGCCACCGCCATCATCGCGGTGACGTACCAATAAAAGGTGTTTTCCATGCCGATGGATTTGAGGCTCAGCGCAACCACTTCTGCCGAACCGCCAAACACCGCGTTAGCCACTGCATACGCCAGGCCTACGCCCAATGCACGCACCTGCGGCGGGAACATCTCCGCTTTGACCAGGCCGCTGATGGAGGTGTAGAAGCTGACAATCGCCAAGGCCAGGGTGATCAGCACAAAGGCCAGAAACGGGCTGGTCACGGTTTTCAAGGTCAGCAGGATCGGCACGGTAAACAGCGTGCCAAGGCCGGCGAACCAGAGCATCGAATTACGCCGGCCGATCTTGTCGGCCAACATGCCGAACAACGGCTGCATGCACATGTACAGGAACAGCGCGCCGGTCATGATGTAGCTCGACGTCTTGGCGTGCATGCCGACGGTGTTCACCAGGTACTTCTGCATGTAGGTGGTGAAGGTATAGAAAATCAGCGAGCCGCCGGCGGTGTAGCCCAGCACCGTGATGAAGGCTTTGCCGTGGTCGCGAAACAGCGCGACGATACTGCCGGCGTCCTTGTCTTCGCGCATTTCCTTGCTGGTGGTTTCTTTCAGGGTGCGACGCAGCAGCAGGGAGATCACGGCGGCAATGGCGCCGATCACAAACGGGATGCGCCAGCCCCAGGCGCGCAGTTCTTCTTCGGTGAGGATCTGTTGCAGGATCACCACCACCAGCACCGCCAGCAACTGGCCGCCGATCAGGGTCACGTACTGGAACGAGGCGAAGAAGCCACGCTGGCCCTTGAGCGCGACTTCACTCATGTAGGTGGCCGTGGTGCCGTACTCGCCGCCCACCGACAAGCCCTGGAACAGCCGCGCCACCAACAGCAACGCCGGGGCCCAGGCACCGATGTCGTTATAGGTGGGCAGGAAGGCGATGACCAGGGAGCCGCCGCACATCATCAGCACCGAAATCATCATCGAATTCTTGCGCCCGTGCTTGTCGGCCACCCGGCCAAACAACCAGCCGCCAATCGGGCGCATCAGGAACCCGGCGGCAAACACACCGGCGGTGTTGAGCAACTGCACCGTAGGGTCATCCGAGGGGAAAAACGCCGGGGCGAAATAAATCGCGCAGAAGGCATAGACGTAGAAGTCGAACCATTCGACCAGGTTGCCGGAGGAAGCACCGACAATCGCAAAGATCCGTTTGCTGCGTTCTTCTCCGGTGTAGTGGCTGGTTTTTGTTGTCATGTTTTTTTACTCAGTGGGAACGGTTATAGCCTAGACATACTTTGCAACAACCCTGTTCCGCAAGCAGACTTTTGGATAGGTGGAGCCTGAACCTCATCCCTGTAGGAGCGAGCTTGCTCGCGAAAAACCTGAGAGCCCCGCGTTCATTCAAGCTGACCGCGTTATCGTTGGCGATTTTCGCGAGCAAGCTCGCTCCTACAAGAGCGGTCAATAGTCGAAGAACACCGTTTCCTTATCTGTGCCCTGCAAAATCACATTCCACTGATAAACCCCTGCCGCATCAGCCTTGGCAATCAGGGTGCTACGACGTTCCGCCGGTACACACGCCAGCAACGGGTCATCGCCATTGAGCGCTTCACCGTCAAAATAAATCCGCGTCAGCAAGTGCTTCACCAACCCACGGGCAAACACCAGCACCACCAAATGCGGCGCCTGGGTGGTGCCCTTGAGCCCCGGCACACTGCCCGGCTTGATGGTGGTAAAGCGAAAACGCCCTTCGGCATCCACCGGCACGCGGCCGAAACCTTCGAAGTTCGGGTCCAGCGCTTTGTCCTGCTCATCTTCGGGGTGGGCATATTTGCCGGCGGCATTGGCCTGCCAGACTTCCAGCATGGCGTCGTTGACGACATCACCGTTGCCGTCCACCACTTGCCCGCTGATTGCCACGCGTTCGCCGAGGGTGGCAGTGACGGTCAGGTCTTCACGGTTCAGCCAGGTCAGGCCAATGTGGTAATACGGCCCGACGGTGTGGGACGTGGTCGCGTTGAGTGTCATCTCATTTCTCCATCGGCGTGGCGTCGCGGCCGCGCAGGACGATGTCCCAACGGTAACCGAGGGCATAGGAAGGAATGGTTTTTTCCAGGTCGAAACTGGCGATCAAGCGTTGCTTGGCGCTGGTATCCGGCACACAGTTGTAGATCGGGTCGTACTCCAGCAACGGGTCGCCCGGGAAATACATTTGCGTCACCAGGCGCGTCAGCACGCTGGGGCCGAACAGCGAAAAGTGGATATGCGCCGGGCGCCACGCGTTGTGGTGGTTGCCCCACGGGTAGGCGCCAGGCTTGATGGTCTGGAACTGGTACCAGCCGTCGGCGTCGGTGACGGTGCGCCCGGTGCCGGTGAAATTCGGGTCCAGCGGCGCATCGTGCAGGTCGCGCTTGTGGTTGTAGCGGCCGGCGGCATTGGCCTGCCAGATCTCCACGAGGATGCCCGGCACTGGCAGGCCGTTTTCGTCCAGCACACGGCCATGAATAATGATGCGCTCGCCTTGCGGCTCGCCCTCATGCTGGGCCGTCAGATCGTTGTCCTTGTCATTGATACGTTCGGCGCCGATGGTCGGGCCGGTGATTTCCGACAAGGAATGGGGCAGGAACACCAACGGCTGGGACGGCGAACGCAGGTTCGTCGACTGGTAGGCCGGGTGCAGGTAATCAGGTTGAGTGCCCGCTTGCGGGCGCCGGTAACCGGGCTTGTCACTCATGGAGCAATCCTCTTTTAGTTATCAGACGCGTTCAATCGCCAGGGCCAGGCCTTGGCCAACGCCAACGCACATGGTCGCCAGGCCTTTGCGGCCGCCGGTTTTTTCCAATTGGTGCAGGGCCGTCAGTACCAACCGCGCACCACTCATCCCCAGGGGATGGCCGAGGGCAATGGCGCCGCCGTTGGGGTTGACCTGGGGCGCATCGTCGGCAATACCCAGTTCGCGCAGCACCGCCAGGCCTTGGCTGGCGAAGGCTTCGTTGAGTTCGATCACGTCAAAGTCGGTGACCGCCAACCCCAGGCGCTCCACCAGTTTGCGCACCGCCGGCACCGGGCCGATGCCCATCACCCGCGGGGCGACACCGGCACTGGCCATGCCCAGCACACGGGCGCGAGCGGTGAGGCCGTGTTGCTTGACGGCCTCGGCGCTGGCGAGGATCAGCGCGGCGGCGCCGTCGTTGACGCCCGAGGCATTGCCAGCAGTGACGGTCTTGTCCGCGCCGTTGACCGGCTTGAGCTTGGCCAGGGCTTCCAACGTGGTGTCCCGTGGGTGCTCATCGTGTTCCACCAGGGTCTCGCCTTTTTTATGGGCGACCCGCACCGGAACGATTTCCTCGGCAAAGAACCCGGCGGCCTGGGCGGCGGCGGTGCGTTGCTGGCTGCGCAGGGCGAAAGCATCCTGGTCGGCGCGGGAAACCTGATAGTCATCGGCCACGTTATCGGCCGTCTGCGGCATGGCATCCACGCCGTACTGGGCCTTCATCAGCGGGTTGATAAAGCGCCAGCCAATAGTGGTGTCTTCCAACTTCATGTTGCGCGAGAACGCTGCATCGGCCTTGCCCATCACAAACGGAGCGCGGGACATCGACTCGACGCCACCGGCAATCGCCAGCTCCATTTCACCGCTGGCAATCGCACGAAAGGCGGTGCCGATGGCATCCATGCCCGAGGCGCACAAGCGGTTGAGGGTCACACCAGGAATACTTTCCGGCAGCCCCGCCAGCAGCAACGCCATGCGTGCCACGTTGCGGTTGTCTTCACCGGCCTGGTTGGCGCAGCCGAGGAAGACTTCGTCTACGGCGCTCCAGTCCACCGATGGGTTGCGCTCGATCAACGCCTTGATCGGCAGCGCCGCCAGGTCGTCGGCTCGCACCGTGGACAGGCCACCGCCGAAACGGCCGATAGGCGTGCGAATGGCATCACAGATATAAACCTCGCGCATCAGGCTTCTCCCGGTGCTTGGCCGTGGGCAGCGGCCGTGCGCGCTTCGAGGTCACGCAGGGCGGTCAGTTCGATCTCGGTGGGTTCAGCAGTGGTGCTCACCTGGTCGGCAAAGCGAATCGCCCAGCCGGTGGCGGCGACCACTTGCTCACGGGTCACGCCGGGGTGTAGCGCAGTGACCACGAACTCATGGCTGCCCTCCTCCGGTTCCATGATGCACAGGTCGGTAATGATGCCCACGGGGCCGGCGCCGGGCAGGCCCAGACGCTTGCGTGAGTCGCCACCTTCGCCGTGACCGACGGAGGTGATGAAGTCCAGTTTGTCTACAAACGAACGCGACGACTGTTTAAGGATGATCAGCACGCTCTTGGCGGAACCGGCGATTTCCGGCGCGCCACCGGCACCCGGTAAACGCACTTTGGGCTGGTGATAATCACCGACCACGGTGGTGTTGATATTGCCGAAACGGTCGACCTGGGCCGCGCCGAGAAAGCCGACATCAATACGCCCGCCCTGCAGCCAGTAGCGAAAGATCTCACCGGTGGGCACCACAGTGTCAGCGGTCTCCGCCAGCTCGCCATCACCGATGGACAGCGGCAATACGCTGGGCTTGGCCCCAATCGGGCCCGACTCGTAGATCAGCACCACATCCGGCGACGATGTCAGGCGCGCCAGGTTGGCGGCCTTCGATGGCAGGCCGATGCCGACGAAGCACACCGAGCCGTTCTTGAGGCGGCGTGCGGCAGCGACGGTCATCATTTCATTGGTGGAGTAAGCCATTACTTAGCCTCCTGCGCGGTGGCCAGCTTGGCCTGGAATTCACTGAAGTCGGCAGTGCCATGGATATATTCGTCGATCCAGGCGGTAAAGGTCCCACGGTCGCGGGCAATCGGGTCCCACGCCTGGTAGAAGCGGTTATCCCGTTCGTTGTAGCCGTGCGCGTAGGACGGATGGGCACCACCGGGTACGTGACACACCGCCGTCAGCGCCCAGGTCGGCAGCACGCAGCTGTTCATCGGCGCGTTCAGGTCGTCGACGATTTCCTCGACGGTGACGATGCAGCGCTTGGCCGCCAGGGCCGCTTCCTTTTGCACCCCGAGAATGCCCCAGAGCAGCACGTTGCCTTTGCGGTCGGCTTTCTGCGCGTGAATCACAGTGATGTCCGGACGCACCGATGGCACTGCCGCCAGCACTTCACCGGTGAAGGGGCAAGTGACGGTCTTGATCAGCGGGTTGACCTTGGGCAAGTCGGAACCGGCGTAGGCACGCAACACGGCGAACGGCAGGCCGGAGGCACCGGCGACGTAGGCATTGGCCAGGTCAGCGTGGCTGTGCTCTTCGATCTCCAGCGCTTGCGGCCATTGTTTCTCTACCGCGTCACGCAGGCGATGCAGGGAACCCACGCCCGGGTTGCCGCCCCAGGAGAAAATCAACTTGCGCGCACAGCCGGCACCGATCAACTGGTCGTAGATCAGGTCAGGCGTCATGCGCACCAGTGTCAGGTCTTTCTTGCCCTGACGAATGATTTCATGGCCTGCGGCCGTAGGGATCAGGTGGGTGAAGCCTTCGAGGGCGACGGTATCGCCGTCGTTCACGAAGCGCTTGACCGCATCACGCAGGGTGAGGATTTCAGCCATGGGGTTGGGCTCCCGGTGTTGATCGAAAAAGGCGCTGAGGTGGCGCCGAAGTGCTTGAAGATTAAGCCGGGGAAATGGGCCAAACAATCCGATAATCGACTGAGTGTTCGATTATCGAACCGATTGTTACTTAACTAATCATCTGCAAGAACAGGGGCAATGTGGGAGCTGGCTTGCCTGCGATGGCGCCTGTGGATTCAACACCGCTATCGCAGGCAAGCCAGCTCCCACAGGGGTAGTGATCGGTTTCAGGTGGCATCGGCATGGCTGACCATGCCCTTGATCACCACCGCTGCCGTGGCCAATGCCGCCGGAATCACAAGTGCCGTGAGCACCTGCTCGAAGTTCCAGCCCAGGCCCAGCAAGGTAGCGCCCATCCACGCCCCCAGGATCGCGCCGAAGCGGCCGATGCCGAGCATCCACGACACCCCGGTGGCACGGCCCTGAGTAGGATAGAAACGTGCCGCCAGGGATGGCATTGCCGATTGCGCACCGTTGACGCACATCCCGGCGACCAGCACCAGGGTGGCCAACAGCGTGATGTTGCCCAGGCTCTGCCCTACCGCGTAGGCAAACACCCCGGCCAGCAGATAGAACGTGCCGATCACTTTGTGCGGGTTGAACCGGTCCATCGCCCAGCCCACGCCCACCGCGCTCAATACCCCACCAAACTGGAACAGCGCGCCGATAAACGCGGCCTGTTCCATGCTCGCGCCGCTGTCACGCATCAAAGTGGGGAGCCAACTGGTCAGCAGGTAAACGATCACCAGGCCCATGAAATACGTGAGCCACAACAGCAAGGTGCCAGCGCTGTAGGTGCCCGAGAAGATCACCGCGAACACATTGCGGGCCTTGACGGTTTTTTGCTCCGGCACGCTGAAGTGGGTGGCCTGGGCAACGATGCTTGGCTCGATAGGGGCCAGGGTCTTGCGCACCTTGTCGGTGCCGCGATTGCGCACTACCAGATAACGCGCCGACTCCGGCAGCCAAACCAACAGCACCACCGCGAGGATCAACGGAAGGATGCCGCCGATCAGTAACAGGCTGTGCCAGCCGAACGCGGGGATCAGCTTGGCCGAAATAAACCCACCGCCGGCCATGCCCAGGTTGAAGCCACAGAACATGCTGGTCACCAACAAGGATTTATGCCGCTCCGGGGTGTATTCAGAGAGCAAGGTGGTGGCATTCGGCATGCCGGCGCCCAGGCCCAGGCCGGTGAGAAAGCGCAGTACCAGCAACTGGTCGACATTGGTGCTGTAGGCCGACGCCAGGCTGAACGCACCAAACACCAACACCGCGCCGACCAGCACGACTTTGCGGCCAAAGCGGTCGGCCAGCGGGCCGGAACCGAGTGCGCCGAACACCATGCCGATCAACGCGGCGCTCATCACCGGGCCGAGGCTGGCGCGGTCGATGCCCCAGTCCTGGGACAGCGCGGGCGCGATAAAGCCCATGGCGGCCGTGTCGAGGCCGTCGAGGAAAACAATCAGGAAACACAGGATCACCACGCGCCACTGATAACGCGAAAGTGGCTGGGTGTTGATGAAGGACTGTACGTCCAGGGTGGTACCAACAGAAGGCTGATTCATTATTTTTATTCCACACCGATGGCGGGCTGACGGCCTGGGGCCGTCGTTCTTATAGGGCAGCTCCTCAGAGCGCTGCCGCACATTAATAAGCCAAGGGAAACACCGTCAATCGAGCGAGCCGGGATCTGTGCGGTCACCGAACAGCTTAGGCAAACAGTTGCGCACTCAGCTCACGACTGGCGCTGAGCATGCTCGGCAAAAAGCGCTGCTCCAACTCGCTGCGGCTGACCCGCCCGGCATGGGTGCTGACATTCAGCGCGGCCAACACCTGGCCGGACGCGTCATACACCGGCACCGCGATGGAACGCAGGCCCTGCTCCAGTTCCTGGTCGACAATGCACCAGCCCTGCTGACGCACCTGTTGCAGGCATTCGAACAACGCTTGCGGCGTGGTCAGGGTGCGGCTGGTCTTGGTTTGCAGGTCGGCATGGTCGAGGTAATCCTGCAGCGAGGCATCGTCGAGGGCGGCCAGCAGAATGCGGCCCATGGACGTGCAATACGCAGGCAAGCGCCCGCCTACCGAAAGGTCAACCGAGATCAGGCGCTGGGTAGTGGCAGAACGGGCGATATAAAGGATGTCATCGCCCTCCAGAGTCGCCATGTTGCAGGCTTCATGCAGTTGCTCGCTCATGCGGTCCAGATAAGGCTGGGCCGAGACAGCCAGCGGTGTGGACGAAAGATAGGCGTGACCGAGGGTCAGCACCTTGGGCAACAACGAATAGGTGCGCCCGTCCGTGGTGGCGTAGCCGAGCTTGATCAAGGTATGCAGGCAACGGCGCACCGCAGCGCGGGGAATTTCCGTGCGATGGCTGATCTGGGCGATGGTCAGGTGACGCTTGCGCTCCTGGAACGCCTGCACCACGGCCAGGCCACGGGCCAGGGACGTCATGAAATCCGGATCACCGGTGAATGCCTGGATACGCTTGGCCGGTGAAGCCACGATCGGCGGCGCCACTGATGCAAAGGAGTTGCGCAATTGATCGTTCATTTCAAAGGGCCTTCTCTTGTTATCACCACGGGAGGGTTGGCGGCTATTACAAGCCGTCCCGGTCGCACCGCACAAGCCAGCGGCGGCAACATTGGGCGATTATCGGACGATCATGCGATTATCGCAATTTGGCGCAGCCCCACCCGCTAACGTTTCAGATTTGCCTGATGCCTCTGTAAAGCGTAGACATTTACCCTAATGCCGATCAATCAAGCGAAATCAACGCAGAACTCATGTGGGAGCGGGCTTGCTCGCTCCCACATGAGTTCTGCGTGTAACTCAAATGTAGACATGAAGATGACGGCGTTCACAATAATGCGGCGGTATGTAACAAACTCCAGACACGTCGTTGACGCTTTTTAACTTCATGATGATAGTGTTATTCAAATGCGCCGCTATAATGCAACCTGTGCAGAGGTCAGCCCGGTATCACCATCGGGAGTGGAGCTCACCAGGCATTGCAGGCTGCTGGCGACGCCGGTCACAAGTACTCGCTTAAAAGAACGGCCCTCAGGCCCATGTACCAACTTGAACGGTTCGACTGTTTTATTTGGTATCGCCCGAGGACGACTTTCAGGCATGACGCTGCGCAATCAATAAACTCAACTCATTAGGTAATACTGTGACGAAAGATGAACTGCGCGCGGAACTTGAGCGCCAGGAGCAACGTTACAAGGATGTCTACGGCGGGGAAGTCACCACCTACGCCGCGCAACCCGAGCCGGAACGCAAGCCATGGCGTAAACGTGCCAGCCTGCTGGACCAGGCATTTGCCCAGGAAATCCAAAAGATCGAGCAGGAACTCAAGACTGAGGAGCCATAAGCGCTTCGGTTCGAGCTTCAAGGGTCGTGCTGTCTCTGCCGGTGCAGTACTGGCAGAGGGCACCTGCTTTAGCGTCCGCTGGTCAGCAACCTACATCCACCTACGAAATTTCATACAAATGTTTCAGGCATGGCGTTTTCATGAAGAAAGCCCGTCTTCTGGGGCCTGCGCTTTATAAATCAAAGACTTGCCAAAGCCCCGAAAACCCTGGGATGCGTGCGTCTTGCCGCATTTTTTTCCAGGAAGATTGTTACCGATGAGCAGCTAATGCATCGATTACTGATGTTTTCTGGCATAATCGCGCCCCCTTACGACCGGGTCAGAAAACCTTCATGATCGATTTATTCAGCGGACTGGATGCTTGGGTTCTCGTGAGCCTGTTGCTCGCCCTGGCCTTTGTCCTCGCCTTCGAGTTCATCAATGGCTTTCATGACACCGCTAACGCGGTGGCCACAGTCATCTATACCAAAGCCATGCCGCCACACTTGGCCGTGTTCTTCTCCGGGGTGTTCAATTTCCTCGGCGTATTGCTCGGTGGTGTCGGTGTCGCCTACGCCATCGTGCACTTGCTGCCGGTGGAGTTGCTGATCAATGTGAACACCGGCCATGGCCTGGCAATGGTCTTCTCGTTGTTGGCGGCGGCAATCACCTGGAACCTGGGTACCTGGTACTTCGGTATCCCCGCCTCCAGTTCCCACACCCTGATCGGCTCGATCCTCGGTGTCGGCCTGGCCAACGCGTTGATCAACGACATCCCCCTGGCTGACGGTGTGAACTGGCAGAAGGCCGTGGATATCGGCGCGTCGCTGGTGTTCTCGCCGATGGCGGGTTTTCTGGTCGCCGCCCTGGTGCTGATCGGCCTGAAGTGGTGGCGCCCGCTGTCGAAGATGCACAAGACCCCGGACCAGCGCCGCAAGCTTGACGACAAAAAGCACCCGCCGTTCTGGAACCGCCTGGTGCTGGTGATTTCGGCCATGGCTGTGAGCTTCGTGCACGGCTCCAACGATGGCCAGAAAGGCATCGGCCTGATCATGCTGGTGCTCATCGGCATCGTGCCGGCGCAGTTCGTATTGGACCTGGGCAGCACCACCTACCAGATCGAACGTACCCGCGACGCCACCCTGCACCTGAACCAGTTCTACCAGCGCAACCACGAGACCCTCGGTGAGTTCCTGGCCCTGGGCAAAAGCGTGAAGGATGATCTGCCGGGCAAGTTCCGCTGCAACCCGCAGCAGACCGAACCGACGATCAACGCGCTGCTGGGCACCCTCAAGGGCGTCTCGGACTACCACTCGCTGACGGCCGACCACCGCATCGAAGTGCGTCGTTACCTGCTTTGCCTGGATGACACCGCGAAGAAAGTCGGCAAGCTGCCAGGCCTGGACTCCCGTGAGAAGTCCGACCTCGACAAGCTGCGCAAAGACCTGACCGCCACCACCGAGTACGCCCCGTTCTGGGTGATCCTCGCGGTCGCACTGGCCCTGGGCCTGGGCACCATGGTGGGCTGGAAGCGCGTGGTGCTCACCATCGGTGAGAAGATCGGCAAGCAAGGCATGACCTATGCCCAGGGCATGTCGGCGCAAATCACCACGGCCACGATGATCGGCTTTGCCAATATCTTCGCCCTGCCAGTGTCCACCACTCACGTCCTGTCTTCTGGCGTGGCGGGCACGATGGTTGCCAACAAGAGCGGCCTGCAAGGTGGCACGGTCAAGACCATCCTGATGGCTTGGGTATTGACCTTGCCAGCGACCGTAGGCCTCTCGGCCGGGTTGTTCTGGTTGGCGTCCAAGGCATTGGGCAACTGATAGCCAGCCGGCAATAAAAAAGGTGCGATCCGCGAGGGTCGCACCTTTTTTTATGCTCCAAGCGCACAGTAGTCCACCTGTGGCAAGGCATCTTGCCCCCGTGGCGACCGGACAGCCTACACCTATCTAACTGACACCCCCGCGATCCAACTGTGGGAGCTGGCTTGCCTGCGATGACGGCCTCACAGTCGACACTGTTATACCGAGTACATATCCATTGCTGCGGTAACGGCCACTTAGGGTTCCGCCCTGACGGCGGCTCACTTTTGAAAAGAGCCCAAAAGTAAGCAAAAGGCTCTTGCCCCACCACTCGGCACCTCGCTTAGGCTCGGTGTGCCCGTAATCCGCCAGTGATTTGGGGGGCCGCCGCCACGCGCCATCCATGGCGCGGGGCGGCTAAACCGGCATCCCTGCCGGTTTACCCCCCAAATCCCTGTCGAATTCCGGCCAGCGTGGTTTAACGGGGCGCCTGAGATCAAAAGCAAGATCAAGAGCGGCTCGCTTCGCATCGTGGTTACCGTCGGTGGCTATAACCTTGAAAGTTGCAAGGATCTATAAGCATCGCAGGCAAGCCCGCTCACACCACTGATGTGCAACCGAATTAAAACGCGATCAGCCGCCGATGATCTTCATGACCGTGGCACCGCCGGAAAACGCCACTTCCTGCTTGTCAGCCAAGGCTTTCATCAACAAGCCCTGCAACGCCGGCAACGCCTGGTGACGCGGTTGATCAAGCAAGTCACCAACATAATGGCGATTGCTGGACGACAGGCACCCATGCAGCCAACCGGTGGAGGACAATCGCAACCGCGAACAGGTGCGGCAGAACGGTACGCTCTCGTTGGCGATCACGCCGAAGAAGCCCTTGCCCGGCACTTCGTAGCGTACCGCAGTCGCATCGACGGGCGCGTTGGCTTGCAGGTATTCATGTTGTTCGCCGATCAAGCTGAGCAGCTGTTGCAAGCTGACGAACTGTTGCAGGAATGCGTTAGAGTCTTTGGCCAGGTGGCCCATGCGCATCAGTTCGATAAAGCGCAGCTCGTAACCACGCTCCAGGCAGTAATCGAGCAGCGGCATCACCTGGTCCAGGTTCTGGCCGCGCAACGGTACCATGTTGACCTTGATCTTGATCCCGGCAGCACTGGCCTGGTCCATGCCATCGAGCACGGTGGCCAGGTCGCCGCCACGGGCGATGCTGCGAAAAGCATCGGCATCCAGCGTGTCGAGGGAGACATTGATGCGCCGAATGCCGGCAGCCACCAGCAACGGCAGTTTGCGCGCCAGCAGTTGGCCGTTGGTGGTCAGGCTGATGTCGCTCAGGCCCATCTGCCCTACCGCGCCCATGAAGGCTTCCAGCTTGGGACTGACCAGCGGCTCACCGCCAGTAATGCGCAAGCGCTCGATACCCGCCGCTTCGATCAGGTAAGCCACGCCCCGGGCCATGGCTTCGGCCGACAGCTCATCCTGGGCAGCCACCAACCGCTTGCCGTCTGGCACGCAATAGGTACACGCATAGTTGCAGGCTGAAGTCAGGCTGATCCGCAAATTGCGAAAACGCCTGCCTTGACGATCAACGATCATGGATCACTCCGGCAGAGGATAATTCGGGCGCGCTAAAAGCTGACTCATAACTCAGCTTTTAGCAAGGTCCTTGCCTGAGTATATTCCTGGGTTACTGCGCCTGGCAGTAAATCATTGCGCCATCACTGTGGCGAATAACTTACGTGGCAGGGGTTTCGCCGCTCTTCTCGGCGCCCGGCAGTTCCGGGCTGTGCTTGCGCTTGTTACCCATGCGCACGCCGATGTCCATCAGGAATTGGAAGAAACCTTCCTGGTCTTCCAGCACATTGCTCCAGAACGGCGAGTGGTACAGCGCCACAGCGCCATGCACCAGCGCCCAGGCGGCGCAGTAGTGGAAATACGGAGGCACGTCTTCAAGCTTGCCTTCGCTGATACGGCCCTTGATCAGCAGGGTCAGGCGTTCGAAGTTCGAGGCGCGGATCTTGTGCAGTTCCTCGACCATCTCCGGCACTTGGTGACCTTTGACCACCTTTTCTTCGAGGCGGTCGAACAGGCGATAGCGCTGCGGGTCACGCATGCGGAACTCGAAGTAAGCGCGGGACAGGGCTTCCTTGTCTTTGTCGACATCGGCCGAGTGCAGCAACTCGTTCAAATCGCGCTCGTAGTCGAGCATCAGGCGCAGGTAGATTTCGGCCTTGGACTTGAAGTGTTTGTAGATCGTGCCTTTGCCGATACCCACGGCATCCGCAATCATCTCGACGGTGACGCTGTCTTCACCTTGTTCGAGGAACAGCTTGAGCGCGGTGTCGAGAATTTCCTGCTCACGGCGGCGAAACTCACGGACCTTACGGGGTTCTTTGTGCATGAGGAAGAGTCTGCAAAGGTCGGAAATAGGGAGGGTTGCGCAGGGCCATGGATACGTGGCGATACGATTTACCCGATGCGAGGGATTATCCCGACTGAACGGTCGTTGGGCAATGTCTATGTGAACCCGTCAGGCACATAACTTTCAATGCGCCAACGATTTCGTGGTTATCAGTCAGAAATAATACGCAACACCTGAACCTGCCCATCAGCGCAATGAGAACTCAAGCGAAGGCGGCGTATTCCAAATCTGTTTAAAAAACGATCAATCACGACTGGACTGAATGGGATAGTGGTCAATACTTCAACTGTCGGCGCGACATCTCCCCCAAGTGACGCGTCGACCTGGGTACCGACGGACTGCGTGCCCTTGTTTTACTCCTAATGGTCTTAGCCCGGATTCACCCCCCAGAACCCGGGTTTTTTTTGCCTGCAATTCAGCCGCTCTAACCGGCTACGTGGGCCAGCGGGAACAGGCGCTTGAAGTTTTCAGTGGTCTGCTCGGCAAAACGCTCGTAAGACTCACCGCGCAGCATCGCCAGGTAATCAGCCACGTCACGCACATATTCGGGCAGGTTCGGCTTGCCGCGATGGGGGATGGGCGCCAGGTACGGCGAGTCGGTTTCCACCAACAGGCGGTCGGCAGGCACCTGGCGGGCCACATCGCGCAGCGCGTCGGCATTGCGGAAGGTGACGATGCCCGACAGGGAAATATAGAACCCCAGGTCCAGGGCAGCCTTGGCCATGTCCCAGTCTTCGGTAAAGCAATGCAGCACGCCGGCCTGTGGCAACGCGGCTTCCCGCAGCAAGGCCAGGGTATCGGCGCGGGCGCCTCGGGTGTGGACGATCACCGGCTTGCGCGTCTGCTGGGCGGCTTGCAGGTGCAGGCGGAACGAGGCCTGCTGCAACTCGGCAGCTTCAGGCTCGTAGTGGTAGTCCAGGCCGGTTTCGCCAATGGCCACGACCCGCGTGTGGTTGAGTTCACCCAGTAACCAATCGAGCGCCGGGGCTTCGCCAGGCTTGAGGTCCAGCGGGTGGATGCCCACCGAGCAATCGACGTCGGCGTAGCGATCAGCCAGGGCTTTGACGTCGGCGGCATTGTCGGCGCTGACGCCAATGCACAGGAAGTGCCCTACACCACGCTGGCGGGCCGCTTCAAGGGCGGCGTCGAGGGAGCCGCCGTGCTGGGCAAGGTCGAGGCGATCAAGGTGGCAATGGGAATCTACGAGCATAGGAATCAGGGCTTAAGTCACAAAAGAGGTAGGGCCAACGATACACCCGTCGGCCACGGAATTTAACGGCGCCCGAGCAGGCCTACCCACTGCACCAGCAATGCCTCGAGCAACAGCACGCGGTTGAGGTTGGCCTTGCCGAGGACTTTCTGGCGCTGGGCGAGGATCCAGTCCTGGATGTTCAGCACTTTGTCCTGGGCACTTTTTTGCGCCAGGTATTGCACGACCTTGCGCATATCCGCCAGGCCCAGGCCGCTCTCATCCTGGGTAAGCTGATAGCGCAGGATCAGGCTGGACCAGTCGCAGAACCAGTCGAACAGCAGCAACAGCGGAATGTCCTTCCAGGCGCTTTCGGCCAGTTGCGTGGCGGACAGTTCCTGCTTGAGCAGTTTCTTCACGCCATCCACGACCAGTGCACGCTGTTCGCGCACGCCCTGGGCCTGCAGCTTCACTGCCGCCAAAGGCGAACCGGCCGCCAGGGTCAGCAACTCGCCGCGTTCTTCTGCGCTGCATTCGGGCAACGCCTGCGCCAGCCATTGCAGGCTCATGGCCTCGCTGGGCAACGGGCAAGCCTGCTGCACGCAACGGCTGCGAATGGTCGGCAACAAGCGGCTGGACTGGTGGCTCACCAGCAACAGCACGGTATCGCCGGACGGCTCTTCAAGGCTTTTGAGCAAGGCGTTGGCCGCGTTGATATTCATCGCCTCGACCGGCTCGATCAGCACCACTTTGCGCCCGCCCATCTGCGCGGTCTGCACCACGAAGCTGACCAGGTCGCGCACCTGGTCGACCTTGATGGCCTTGTCCGCTTCCTCGGGTTCCAGCACATAGTTGTCCGGGTGACTACCGGCCTTGAGCAACAGGCAGGACTTGCACTCGCCACACGCCTCCAGATTGACCGGGCGTTGGCACAATAGGCTGCCCATCAGGCGTTCGGCGAGATGGCGCTTACCGATGCCCACCGGCCCATGCAGCAGATAGGCGTGGGCGTGCTGTGCGCGCCCCGCCAGTTGCTGCCAGAGGCCGTCCTGCCACGGGTAGGACTCAGCCACGGCTACGCTCCAACAGCGCGGGCAACAGCGCGTCGATAGCCTGTTGCACCTGGCTCAGCGGCTGGGCGGCGTCCAACAGGTAATAACGTGCGGGCTCAGCCTTGGCGCGCTGCAGGAAAGCGCTGCGCACTGCATCAAAAAAGGCCTGGCCTTCCAGCTCGAAACGGTCCAGGCGGCCCCGCGCACTGGCGCGGGCCATGCCCACTTCCACCGGCAGGTCGAACAACAGGGTCAGGTTGGGGCGCAGATCGCCTTGCACGAAAGTTTCCAGGGTGGCGATACGCTCCAGGGACAAACCCCGGCCCCCGCCCTGATAGGCGTAGGTGGAATCGGTAAACCGGTCGCAGATCACCACGGCACCCCGCGCCAGGGCCGGGCGAATCACTTCGGCCAGGTGCTGGGCCCGGGCGGCAAACACCAGGAGCAACTCGGTGTCCGGGTTCATCGGCTCGTCACCCGGGGCCAACAGCACTTCACGGATGCGCTCGGCCAACGGCGTACCGCCCGGCTCACGGGTCAGCACCACCTCGATGCCCTGCGCACGCAGGCGCTCGGCCAGGTAGTCACGGTTAGTGCTTTTGCCGGCGCCTTCCGGGCCTTCCAGGGTAATAAACAAGCCAGTCACAGGCAGTCCTTAGTCAGAGTCATTGCGGGCTTTGCGGCGCGGTAGTGTCCGGCGCGGGCTCGATCGGTGCGTCAGGGGTGGGTGCGTCGCT
Organism: Pseudomonas sp. FJ2-5-13; assembly: GCF_029201605.1. NCBI lineage: Bacteria > Pseudomonadati > Pseudomonadota > Gammaproteobacteria > Pseudomonadales > Pseudomonadaceae > Pseudomonas > Pseudomonas sp. FJ2-5-13. Next base: position 1,553,391 of record NZ_CP104045.1, on the reverse strand, counting down.
GGAAGGTGCTGAATCTTCCACCGGTTTCACCACCGGCGCCGGGCTGGAACGGTAATCGGCACGGCGCTTTAGCTGGAACTCACGCACGGCGGCATTATGCGCATCCAGGTTATCCGAGAATATATGGCTGCCATCGCCACGGGCGACGAAATACAGGCTGCTGCCCGGCACCGGGTTCAGCGCGGCATGGATCGCCTCGCGGCCGACCATCGCGATGGGCGTAGGCGGCAGGCCGGCGATCATGTAGGTGTTGTAGGGGTTGGCTTCCTTGAGGTGGGCACGGGTCAATTTACCGTTGTAGCGCTCACCCAGGCCGTAGATCACGGTGGGGTCGGTCTGCAGCAGCATACCGATCTTCAGGCGACGCACAAACACACCGGCAATCTGCCCGCGCTCCTGGGGCACACCGGTCTCCTTTTCCACCAGCGACGCCATGATCAGCGCTTGGTAAGGGTCGGTGTAGGGCGCGTCGGCAGCCCGCCTGCTCCACTCCTGGGCGAGTACATCGTCCAGGCGGTTGTAGGCTTTTTTCAGGAATTCGACATCGGTCATGCCGCGGACAAAACGGTAGGTGTCGGGGAAGAACCGCCCTTCAGGAAACACACCTGGGTGGCCGAGCTTATCCATCACTTCGCTGTCCGTCAGGCCCGCCAGGGTCTGCACGATCTTTTCATGCTTGGCCAGGGCGGTGCGCACCTGACGGAAATTCCAGCCCTCCACCAAGGTCAGGCTGTACTGCACCACTTCGCCGCGCTGCCACAGGCCTATCAAACCCTCGGCGGTAAGGCCCGGGCTCATGCGGTACTCACCGCTGTGCAGCGGCTGGCCTTCGAGGTTGAAGCGCCAGTACAGACGCAGCCAAAAGGCATCGTCGAGCACGCCGTCGGCTTCCAGACGATTGAAGGTGCCCGTCGGCGTAGCGCCAGCGGGTACGTCGAGCAACTGCTCCTGAGGCAGCTTCAGGGGCTGCTTGAGAGCAGAGTCGAGTTTCCAGGCCGAAAAGCCCACGAGCAACGCCGCCGAGACCAGGCTGATCTGCAGCAGTAACACCAGTTTTCGTATCAACTCAAATATCCAATAGCGCGCGAACAATGCCCTGCAGTTTACGGGTGAGTGGCCCAACCGGCCAGCTCATCGCAGCGCAGCCACGCACCGGCCAAATGCCATATACGCTGTTGCAGACGAAGACTTCATCGGCCTGTTGCAACTGCTCCACACTGATGTCGGCCACGGCCACCGGGACGCCCAGCGCTTGTGCCTGGGCCAGCACTTCGGCGCGCATTACGCCGGCAACGCCACAACGGCTCAGATCAGCGGTTAGTAACAAGCCGTTGCGCACCAGGAAAAGGTTGCTGAATATGCCTTCGATCACCCGACCAGACATGTCCAGCATCAGGCCTTCGGCATGTTCGGTATCTTGCCATTCGGCACGCGCGATCACCTGCTCCAAACGATTGAGGTGCTTGATACCGGCCAGCAGCGGCTGCTGCGCCAAACGCGTGGCACACGCAAACAGGCGCACGCCTTCGACTTCATGAGTGGGTGGGTAAACAGCGGGCGCACTACCCTGCAAGATGCGGCGCACCGGCGCGCCAGGGTTGATGCCATAACCGCGCAAGCTGTCGCCACGGGTAAGGATCAATTTGAGAATACCGTCGCCAAGGCCGGCAGCGAAGCTCAGCACTTCGTGGCGAATCAACCCGTGATCCACCACCAATGCCAAACGCCTGCAACCCTCTTCCAGGCGTTGCAGGTGGCGGTCGAGCAACAACGGCTGCCCGGCCTTGACGGCGATGGTCTCGAACACCCCATCGCCATACGCCAGGCCTCGATCTTTCAGGGGCACGTTGTCCGCTGGCTGACCGTCGACCCAGCTGTGCATCACTCGGAGAACCGGCGGAACACCAGGGAACCGTTGGTGCCACCGAAACCGAACGAGTTGGAAATCGCCACGTCGATCGGCATGGGTTGCGCTTCGTGGGGCACGAAGTTCAGGTCGCAGCCTTCGTCCGGCTCATCAAGGTTGATGGTCGGCGGAGCGACCTGATCCCTGATTGCCATCACACTGAAGATCGCCTCGACCGCGCCCGCCGCACCCAACAGGTGGCCGGTCATGGACTTGGTGGAGCTGACCGCCAGCTTGTAGGCATGCTCACCGAACACCGACTTGATGGCCTCGGCTTCCGCCAAGTCGCCAGTCGGGGTCGAAGTGCCATGGGCGTTGATGTACTGCACCTGGTCGGGGTTGACCTTCGCATCGCGCAGGGCATTGGTGATGCAACGCGCAGCACCCGCTCCGTCGGACGGCGGTGAAGTCATGTGGTACGCGTCACCGCTCATGCCGAACCCGATCAGTTCGGCGTAGATGGTGGCACCACGCGCCTTGGCGTGCTCCAACTCTTCGAGCACCAGCGCACCGGCACCGTCGGACAGCACGAAGCCGTCACGGCCTTTGTCCCACGGACGGCTGGCACGGGTCGGCTCGTCATTGCGGGTCGACAGCGCACGGGACGCGCCGAAGCCGCCCATGCCCAGGCCGCACGCGGCCATTTCGGCGCCGCCGGCGATCATCACATCGGCTTCGTCGTAGGCAATGTTGCGCGCCGCCATACCGATGCAGTGGGTGCCTGTGGTGCACGCCGTTGAAATCGCGTAGTTAGGCCCCTGTGCCCCCAGATGGATGGACAGGAAGCCGGAAATCATATTGATGATCGAGCCCGGTACGAAGAACGGTGAAATTCGACGTGGGCCAGTCTCATGCAGCGTGCGGCTGGTTTCTTCGATATTGGTCAGACCGCCAATACCCGAACCCATGGCCACACCGATGCGGTCACGGTTGGCGTCGGTGACTTCCAGGCCGGCGTTACGCACTGCCTGAAAACCGGCAGCCAGGCCGTACTGAATGAACAGGTCGAGCTTGCGGGACTCTTTGATCGAGAGATATTCCTCGACATTGAAGCCCTTTACCGAGCCGCCAAAACGGGTGGAATAGGCAGAAAGGTCCGTATGTTCGATCAGACCAATACCACTGCGGCCAGCCAGAATGCCCTGCCAACTGCTCGGCACATCCGTACCCAGTGGCGACAACATACCCATACCGGTGACTACGACGCGTCTACGCGACACAGCACTCTCCTTTTTCTAATGACGACACTTTTTCATCGCCGCTAAAGAAAAAACCGCACGCCGTTACAGCAGTGCGGTTTTTCCCTGACAGCAAGCGACGACTACAAACTATTACGCCTGGTGGCTAGTAACGTAGTCGATGGCAGCTTGAACAGTAGTGATTTTTTCAGCTTCTTCGTCCGGGATTTCGGTCTCGAATTCCTCTTCCAGAGCCATCACCAGCTCAACGGTGTCAAGGGAATCGGCACCCAGGTCTTCTACGAAGGAAGCAGTGTTGACCACTTCTTCTTCCTTAACGCCCAGTTGCTCGGCGACGATTTTCTTGACGCGCTCTTCGATGGTGCTCATACCTTGTTTAACTCCTAATGGACAAATTCAGGCAGCTGGCCAGTGGGTAAGTGTATAGAAAGCCATTTCAGCTTTTCAACTGAAAGCTTCACCCTGTACCCGGTCGACCACCTGCCTATAAATTAAGTTGCAGCTTTATAACGGATTTTAGACAGCTCGTATGACATTTTTTTGAAGCGATCCGTCACAATTTAACTCATGTACATCCCGCCGTTCACCGGGATTGTAGCCCCAGTCACGTATGCCGCACCGTCAGATGCCAGGAAAGTGACCACATTCGCGATCTCTTGAGCCTGGCCCAGACGGCCCAGCGGAATCTGCGTCAGCAAGGCTTCGCGCTGTGCTTCCGGCAGTTCGCGGGTCATATCGGTGTCGATGAACCCAGGGGCCACCGAGTTGACCGTAATCGACCGCGAGCCGACTTCACGCGCCAGTGCGCGGCTGAAACCTTCCAGGCCGGCCTTGGCAGAGGCATAGTTTACTTGGCCTGCGTTGCCCATGGCACCCACTACGGAGCCAATATTGATAATTCGGCCCCAACGCGCCTTGGTCATGCCGCGCAAAACGCCCTTGGACAGGCGAAACAGACTGTTCAGGTTGGTATCGACCACGTCGTACCACTCGTCGTCTTTCATGCGCATCATCAGGTTGTCACGGGTGATCCCGGCGTTGTTCACCAGAATAGCCGGCGCACCGAACTGAGCAGTGATCTGTGCCAGTACAGCAGCCACGGACTCATCGCTGGTCACATTCAGCTCAAGACCGGTGCCTTGTACGCCGTTTTCCTTCAAGGTCGCGGCGATACGTTCGGCGCCCGAGGCGGAGGTGGCGGTGCCGATCACAACGGCGCCCTGACGGCCCAGTTCCAGGGCGATGGCCTGGCCAATGCCACGGCTTGCGCCGGTAACCAGTGCAACTTTACCTTGCAGACTCATGCAGGCTTCTCCTAAGTACGGGATTCAGGCCAGTGCCGCGCGAGCGGCAGCGAAGGCTTCAGGGGTATTGAGGTTGGCGGTCGACACACCGTCGGCGCAGCGCTTGTTCAAGCCGGCCAGGACTTTGCCCGGACCGCACTCGACCAGTTCGGTGGCACCGTTGGCGGCCAGGGTCTGGACCGATTCAACCCAGCGCACTGGCTTGTACAGTTGCTCCAGCAGGTCGCGCTTGAGGGTGTCGAGGTCGGCGGCCACGGCCGCGCTGACGTTCTGCACCAGCGGAATCTGCGGCGCTTGCCAGTTGATGGCCGCGATAGACTCGGCAAAACGCTCGGCAGCCGGGCGCATCAGTTCGCAGTGGGACGGCACGCTCACCGGCAATGGCAGGGCACGCTTGGCGCCACGGGCCTTGCAACCTTCGATGGCACGCTCGACAGCCGCCTTGGCGCCGGCGATCACCACCTGGCCTGGGGAGTTGAAGTTCACCGCGCTGACCACTTCGCCTTGCGCCGCTTCGGCGCAGGCCTCGATCACCACCGCGTCGTCCAGGCCCAGGATAGCGGCCATGCCGCCCTGCCCGGCCGGAACGGCTTCTTGCATCAGTTGACCACGACGCTCCACCAGCTTGACCGCTTCAGCCAAGGTCAGGCTGCCCGCAGCCACCAGGGCACTGTACTCGCCCAGGCTGTGACCCGCGACAAAGGCAGGGCGTGCGCCGCCTTCTGCCAGCCACAAGCGCCATAGGGCGATCGAAGCGGTGAGGATGGCCGGCTGGGTTTTATCGGTTTGGTTGAGCAGCGCTTCCGGCCCTTGCTGGGTCAGTGCCCACAGGTCATAACCCAGGGCGTCGGAAGCTTCCTTGAAGGTGTCCAGGATCAGCGGGTATTGCGCGCCCAGCTCGGCCAACATGCCGAGGGACTGCGAACCCTGCCCTGGAAAGACGAATGCGAGGGATGTAGACATGTAACAAGCCCCTAATGATCTGGTCGTCAAAAATGCTCGGGCCTACGGTGGGCGCGAACGAAACTGACAGATTGGATGGTCAATTGAACTGGCCGGTCACATTTAAGCACTCCCGGGCCAATTCGCCTAAGGCAACAGATCCTCAAGACGGCCGTGCAAGCGTTGCGGCAGGTTCTCTTGAATCTCGATCAGGGCCCGCGCAATTGCACTTTGAAAGCCCAGCACACCGGCCGAACCGTGGCTTTTCACCACAATACCCTGCAGGCCAAGAAAGCTTGCACCGTTGTGCCGTGCTGGCGCCAGGTCGGCCTGCAAGCGTCGCATCAAGGGCAGCGCCAAGGCACCCACCATGCGTGACGCCAGGTTGCGCTTGAACAAAGCTTCGATACGCGTGGCAATCATAGTTGCCAGGCCTTCGCTGGACTTGAGCAGGATATTACCGACAAAGCCATCGCACACCACCACGTCAGCTTCGCCACGGTACAAACCATCGCCCTCGACAAAGCCGATGTAGTTCAAACCCCGCGCGCCTTGCAACAAGGTGGCGGCAAGCTTGACCTGCTGGTTGCCCTTGATGTCCTCGGTGCCGATATTGAGCAGAGCCACCCTGGGTCGGGCTACGCCGAGAGCCTCGGCGGCCACCGAACCCATTACGGCGAACTGCAACAGGTGCTCGGCGCTGCAATCGACATTGGCGCCCAGGTCCAGCAGTTGGCAATAGCCCTTCTGCGTCGGGATCGCCGCCACCATGGCCGGCCGATCAATACCCGGCAAGGTCTTGAGCACATGCCGCGACAACGCCATCAACGCGCCCGTGTTGCCGGCACTGACACAGGCTTGCACCTTGCCATCACGCAACAACTCAAGGGCCACCCGCATTGAAGAATCGGGCTTGCCACGCAGGGCAACCGCCGGCTTTTCGTCCATGCCGATGGTTTCGCTGGCTGGCGTAATCGTCAGGCGCGCGCGATCCACCGCCGGATGGCTGGCAATCAGTTCTTCAAGTAGGGAGGGTTGACCGACGAGGGTCAGGTGCAGCGAGGGCGTGGCAGACAGGCTGGCAATGCAGGCCTGAACAATGCTGCGGGGACCGAAGTCCCCGCCCATTGCGTCAATCGCGATGACTTGAGCAGACAAGTGATTACTCGTCAGCGCCCTTGTCGATCACTTTACGGCCACGGTATACGCCTTCTGGCGATACGTGGTGACGCAGGTGAACTTCACCAGTGGTCTTTTCCACAGACAGGGTGCTAGCCTCGAGAGCGTCGTGCGAACGGCGCATGTCACGGGCGGAGCGGGATTTTTTGTTCTGCTGAACAGCCATAATTGATTAACTCCTAAACGTTTGGGTCACGCTTTAACTGCGCCAATACACTGAACGGGTTGGACCGCGTTACCTCGTCCTCGCTCGGCTCGGCCTCGTCATCGAGACCCTCCGGCTGCTGGCATTCTTCCGGATGATGAGCAGGCACAATGGGCAAGGCGAGCAGAAGCTCCTCCTCGATCAGTGCATGCAGATCCAATGGATCTTCGCCCAGTTCCAGCACGTCATAACCTTTCGGCAACGACTGGGTATTCGCACCCTCTTTCACCACAGCATAACTGCATTCGCTGTGGATCGGCAGGGTGACCAGCTCAAGACAACGCTGGCAAACCATTTTGACTTCGGTGTCGATAACGCTGTGGATTACCACAGATTTACGTTCATCTCGTTCAAAAACGAATTGTGCCTGCACCGTACCGACAGTGTCGGAAAGCGGGTCGCAGAGTCTCTCCAAATCGGCCAGCAGCACTTCACCTTGAAGGGTGGTGCCACGATCAGCCAATTTGCGCGGGTCAACGTGAGGTGGAATCGGGTCATTCAACATAGGCGCAGCATTATAGGGATGCACCCGGCCATGTCAAAGGAAATTCAGCCCTGTGCGTCAGCCGGTCACGTCGCTAGAATCGGCGACTGCCTTGAGGAGACGTATATGCTGCCTTTATTACTCGCGTCCAGCTCGGTTTATCGCCGGGAATTACTGAGCCGCCTGCACCTGCCGTTCACCTGCAGCTCGCCGGATATCGACGAAAGCCACCGCCCGGATGAGTCCGCCATCGAACTGGTCAAGCGCCTGGCCGAGCAAAAGGCCCGTGCCCTTGCCGCAAGCCATCCTGGCCATTTAATCATTGGCTCGGATCAGGTCGCTGCACTGGAAGGCCGGATCATCGGCAAGCCCCACACCTACGAAAACGCTCGCGAGCAACTGCTGGCGGCCAGCGGCAAGCGCGTGAGCTTCCTCACGGGCCTGGCGCTGCTCAACAGCGAGACTGGGCACTGCCAGGTGGACTGCGTGCCGTTTACCGTGCAGATGCGTGAACTGGATGCAGAACGTATTGAGCGCTACCTGCGGATCGAGCAGCCTTATGACTGTGCGGGCAGCTTCAAGGCAGAGGGACTGGGTGTGAGCTTATTCCAGAGCACGGACGGGCCGGATGCGACCAGCCTTGTAGGGCTGCCACTGATTCGGCTGGTGGACATGCTGCTGACCGAAGGCGTGAAAATTCCTTAAGAACACTGCAAAACCAAATGTGGGAGCGGGCTTGCTCGCGAAAGCGGAGTGTCAGCCAATACAAGTGCGACTGATCCACCGCCTTCGCGAGCAAGCCCGCTCCCACATTTTGAGCTATGTCAGCCTTCAGATTTCAGCGCAGGGACGGCCCCTGGAAGCCCATATACAGAGCTAGCTTCTCCGCCACACTGGCACCGAGCTTCTTGGAGAAGCGATCAAACGGCGATTCCTCAACCGTAAAATCCACCAACTCCTTCTCGCCAATCACATCCCGCGCCACCGAACTGGCACTGCCCAGGCCATCGATCAGGCCCAGCGGCAACGCCTGTTCACCCGACCAGACCAGGCCGGAAAACAGCTCTGGATGGTCTTTATCCTTCAGACGATCCCCACGGCCCTGCTTGACGCTGGCAATGAACTGACGATGAGTAGTGTCGAGAACGCCCTGCCAGAACGCGGTTTCATCCGCCTTCTGCGGCTGGAAAGGATCGAGGAACGACTTGTGCTCACCCGAGGTGTAGGTGCGACGCTCTACCCCCAGCTTCTCCATGGCACCGACAAAACCGTAACCGGCCGCGGTCACACCAATAGAACCCACCAGGCTGGCCTTGTCGGCATAGATCTGGTCTGCGGCACTGGCAATGTAATAGGCGCCCGAGGCACCCAGGTCGGAGATCACGGCATAGAGCTTGGTATCCGGATGCAAGGCGCGCAGACGACGAATCTCGTCATACACATAGCCCGACTGCACCGGGCTGCCGCCTGGGCTATTGATGCGCAGGACCACGCCTTTGACCTTGGGGTCCTCAAAGGCCGCGCGCAGGCTGGTGACAATATTGTCGGCACTGGCAGGCTCCTTGTCGGCAATCACGCCGCGCACCTCGATCAAGGCGGTGTAATGACTGCCACGGGTGGCACTCTTTTCCATGTCCATCAGCGGGCTGAACAGCGCCAGCATCCCAAGCAGGTACACAAAGGTCAGCAGCTTGAAGAAAATCCCCCAGCGCCGCGAGCGCCGCTGTTCCTGGACGCTCGCCAGTAGGGTCTTCTCCAGCAGCTTCCAGCTTTTATCATCACCGCTCTCGGCCTTTTCAGGCGCTTTCCACTCGTCACTCATGCCATCAACCCCAGCAAAGACTTATCGGGCCCGGCTGAGCCAGGCCTGCAGTTCGGAAAAATGATCAATCGTCAGTCTCGGTTCGTATTGCTGCAATGCCTCGGCCGACTGGGCGCCGTAGCTGACCGCGACGCTGTCCATGCCCGCATTGCGCGCCATCATCAGGTCGAAAGACGCATCGCCCACCATCAATGCCTCGCGTGGCGTTACGCCACAGTGCGCAAGGATCTGCTCCAGCATCAACGGGTGGGGCTTGCTGGCGGTTTCATCCGCAGCGCGGGTGATATCAAAGTAATCTTCCCAGCCGTGAGCCTTGAGCACACGGTCCAGGCCGCGACGAGCCTTGCCGGTGGCGACCGCCAGGTGATAACCCTCGGCACGAAACGTTTCCAGCGATTGCACCACACCTTCAAACAGCGGCGAAGGCGTAGCTTCCAGCGCGATGTAGTGGTCGGCGTAGTGCTCGCGAAACGCTACCAGCTCGGCGTCGCTGATGTCGGGGTACAGGGTGCGAATGGCTTCAGGCAAGCCCAGGCCGATAATGCCCTTGACTGCCAGGTCCGTGCACAAGTCAAAGCCCGAGCGGGTCGAGGCCATGTGCATGGACTCGACGATGCGGCCAATGGAATTGGCCAGCGTCCCGTCCCAATCGAAGATCAGCAGCTTGTAGTCAAGGTGCGACACTCAAACGCTCCACGGTCTTGGCCCACATTTCATCGACCGGCGCCTGCAGTTTCAGCTCGCCGCCATCGGGCAGCGGCACGGTGAGCATGTAGGCGTGCAGGAACAGCCGCTTGCCGCCCAGGTCGCGAATTTCCTTGGAGAAATCCTCGTCGCCGTACTTGGTGTCACCGGCGATGCAGTGACCTGCATGCAGGGTGTGCACCCGAATCTGGTGGGTGCGCCCGGTCACCGGCTTGGCCTCGACCATGGTGGCAAAGTCCCCGAAGCGACGCAGCACCTTGAACAGGGTCAGGGCCTCTTTGCCCTCCTCGTCCACTTCGACCATGCGCTCGCCGGAGCGCAGGTTGCTCTTTTGCAACGGCGCACGCACGCTCTTGATCGAGCTGGCCCAGTTGCCGCGCACCAGCGCCATGTAGCGTTTGTCCACGCCATCGCCACGCAGGGCGGTGTGCAGATGGCGCAACATGCTGCGCTTCTTGGCGATCATCAGCAGGCCAGACGTGTCGCGGTCCAGGCGATGAACCAACTCCAGCTCCTTGCAATCGGGGCGCAACTGACGAAAGGCTTCGATCACGCCGAAGTTCAAGCCACTGCCGCCGTGAACCGCAATGCCACAGGGCTTGTTGATCACGATCAGCTTGTTGTCTTCGAACACAATCGACGCTTCCAGGCGCTGCAACAGGCCTTGGGCCAGCGGCACCGGCTCGTCGCGCTCAGGCACGCGCACGGGCGGCACACGGACGATATCGCCCGCCTGCAGCTTGTACTCAGGCTTGATGCGCCCCTTGTTCACGCGCACTTCGCCTTTGCGCAAGATGCGGTAAATCAAGGTCTTGGGCACGCCTTTGAGCCTGGCCAGGAGAAAATTGTCGATGCGTTGGCCGGCATATTCCGGCGAGACCTCAAGCAGCTGGACGCTGGGGGTCGGGGGGGCGGTAGTCGTCATGGCGGCGATGATAACAATTTTTTATGGAATTGAAGCACTTAATCATTACTGCTATAGTCGCGAACGCCGCCAAAAGCGGCCTGGACAGAGGACTTGCGGCAAACTGCCGGCCCTGACCATCGCAATTCATCAGGACGCGAGGCCGTCCTACGGGGCTTTCGCCACCCAGGAAGGCTCAAGATTGTAACAAGCGCAGGTGACATGAGGCCTGAAGCGAGTGCAGAAAGCAGAGTGAATACTCGCCTTTTGCGCCGATATTTACGGCCAGTTCACAAAGTGCAGTCAGTTTTGAGCCAGACCATGGCGAATGCTTCGGAAACAACGCCTGTTAAGAGCTGAGTGAGAGCGCAACCGCCCACACCTAGTCTTGTTTAGCCATGAGCGTGGACTCCCCATTGGAGTACACGGTAAATGCCAACCCGCTGCGGATTCTGCGCGCGGCAGCACCCGAATTATCAGGGATACGTGTAGGGTGGAGATGCACAACCGTCGGACTGTGTAGCACTAGGCTTGTTTTAGACGCTTCATCTCGTCCACAGTCGCCGGTTGATTCCTCCTCCTGACCTTAGCTTTTGTTGAAGTGGTGCCTTTGTCACCACCGCTAACGAGCAGGACGCGTCCGTCGCGATACCGGCCCAATTGGCCGATTTTGCTGGACACTGGAGTGGCCAACCACTCTTGACGCACCTGACACCGACCGTGAGAAGTCGTGTGTGCCGAACGCCGTTTCCGGCAGCCCGGAAACCGACGGTACAACATGAAAAGAATGCTGATTAACGCAACTCAACCCGAAGAGTTGCGTGTTGCACTGGTAGATGGCCAACGCCTCTACGACCTGGACATCGAATCCGGTGCACGCGAGCAGAAGAAGGCCAACATCTATAAAGGCCGTATCACTCGCATCGAACCAAGCCTTGAGGCTGCCTTTGTCGATTTCGGCTCCGAGCGCCACGGCTTCCTGCCCCTTAAAGAAATCTCCCGCGAATACTTCAAGAAAGCCCCCGAAGGCCGCGTGAACATCAAGGACGTCCTGAGCGAAGGCCAGGAAGTCATCGTCCAGGTCGAAAAAGAAGAACGTGGCAACAAGGGCGCAGCCCTGACCACCTTCATCAGCCTCGCCGGTCGTTACCTCGTACTGATGCCGAACAACCCACGTGCCGGCGGTATTTCCCGTCGCATCGAAGGCGAAGAGCGCAACGAACTGCGTGAAGCGCTGAACGGCCTGATCGCACCGGCCGACATGGGCCTGATCGTGCGCACTGCCGGCCTTGGCCGCAGCAGCGAAGAAATGCAGTGGGACCTCGATTACCTGCTGCAACTGTGGACCGCTATCAAAGAAGCGTCCCTGGATCGCTCCGCGCCATTCCTGATCTACCAGGAAAGCAACGTGATCATCCGCGCCATCCGCGACTACCTGCGCCAGGACATCGGCGAAGTGCTGATCGACAGCGTTGAAGCCCAGGACGAAGCCCTGACCTTCATCCGCCAGGTGATGCCGCAGTACGCCAGCAAGATCAAGCTGTACGAAGACAGCGTGCCGCTGTTCAACCGTTTCCAGATCGAAAGCCAGATCGAGACCGCCTTCCAGCGCGTGGTCGAACTGCCTTCCGGCGGCTCCATCGTGATCGACCCGACCGAAGCCCTGGTGTCCATCGACATCAACTCGGCGCGTGCGACCAAAGGCAGCGACATCGAAGAAACCGCCCTGCAGACCAACCTGGAAGCGGCTGAAGAAATCGCCCGCCAGCTGCGCCTGCGTGACATCGGCGGCCTGATCGTCATCGACTTCATTGACATGACTCCTGCCAAGAACCAGCGCGCCGTGGAAGAGAAAGTCCGCGAATGCCTGGAAGCTGACCGCGCTCGCGTGCAAGTCGGCCGCATCTCGCGCTTCGGCCTGCTGGAAATGTCCCGTCAGCGCCTGCGTCCATCCCTGGGCGAGAGCAGCGGCATCGTTTGCCCACGTTGCAACGGCACCGGCATCATCCGTGACGTTGAATCGCTGTCCCTGGCGATCCTGCGCCTGATCGAAGAAGAAGCCCTGAAAGACCGCACCGCCGAAGTTCGCGCACAAGTGCCGATTCCGGTTGCGGCCTTCCTGCTCAACGAAAAACGTAACTCGATCACCAAGATCGAACTGCGCACCCGTGCCCGTATCGTCATCCTGCCGAACGATCACCTCGAAACGCCGCACTTTGAAGTCCAGCGCCTGCGTGATGACAGCCCGGAAGCCCACAGCGGCCAGTCCAGCTATGAAATCGCCGCGGCTGCCGCCGAAGTAGAAGAAGTCCAGCCAGCCGCTGCGACCCGCACCCTGGTTCGCCAGGAAGCGGCCGTGAAGACTGCACCGGCCCGCGCCAACGCACCGGTACCGACCGAAGCCGCCGCCCCGGTTGCCGCGCCAGCCGCCCTGCCTGAGCCAAGCCTGTTCAAGGGCCTGGTGAAGTCGCTGGTCAGCCTGTTCGCCACCAAGGAAGAGCCTGCCGCCCCGGTTGTGGTTGAAAAACCTGCCACCGAGCGCCCGGCGCGCAACGAAGAACGTCGCAACGGTCGCCAGCAGAGCCGTAACCGCAATGGCCGCCGTGACGAAGAGCGCAAGCCTCGCGAAGAACGTGCCCCGCGTGAAGAACGCGCACCACGCGAAGAGCGTGCGCCTCGCGAAGCCCGCGAAGAAACCCCGACCGTCGCCCGTGAAGAACGTGCACCGCGTGAAGAGCGCGCCCCACGTACCCCACGCGCTCCACGCGAAGACCGCAAGCCACGTGGCGAGCGTGAAGAACGTGTGCGTGAACTGCGCGAGCCTCTGGACGCGGCACCTGCCGTTGCCGCTGCCGCAGCCGTTACCACCGAAGAACGCCCGGCCCGCCAGCCGCGTGAAGAGCGCGCACCCCGTGAAGAGCGCCAACCGCGCCCGCCACGTGAAGAGCGTCAACCACGCGCCGAGCAAGCCGCTGCCGCCAGCGAAGAAGAAGTACTGACCGGCGAAGAGCAACTGCAGGAAGACGGCCAGGACAACGCCGAAGGCGATCGTCCACGCCGCCGCTCCCGTGGCCAGCGTCGTCGCAGCAACCGTCGTGAGCGTCAGCGTGATGCCAACGGCAACGTGATCGAAGGTTCGGAAGAAGCCGGCGAAAACCCAGAAGCTGCCAACAACGAACCAACAGGCGCCGAACTGGCTGCCGGCTTGGCCGTTACCGCTGCCGTTGCCAGCTCGGTCATCAGCGCCCCCGCTGAAGCCCAGGCTCACGAGCAAGCCGAACGCGCTACCGCTGCCGTCGAAGACACTGTTGCCGTAGAAGCGCCAGCCGCCGAAACCCCAGCGGTCGAAGCGCCGGTTGTTGAAGCGCCAGTCGTTGAAGCCACAACCCCTGTCGAAGCCCCAGTGGTTCCGGAAGTGGAAGTTGCCCCGGTTCGCGATGCACAGCCAGAAACCGAAGCGGTTGCCGTTGAACCGGCTCCAGTGGTTGAGCCTCAGCCAGTAATCGAAGCGGCTGTAGAAGCTCCGGTAGTCGAAGAAGCAGCCCCGGCCGTGCGTGAAGTTCGCGAAGAACAGACCGCCTTCCAGTGGACCGCCGAACCGGCTGCCCCGGTTGAAGCGCCAGCACCTGCCCCAGTGGTAGAAGAAGCGTCGGCACCGGTTGCCGAAGTCGTCGCCGAGCCAGCCCCAGTGGTTGAGCCGACGCCGGTTGCGGAGCCTGCGCCTGTGGTTGAAGTTGAAGCCCCGGTGGTTGCCGAAGTGGCCGCCCCTGTGGTTGAAGCCGCACCTGCAAGCGCCCTCACCGAAAACGGCCGTGCGCCGAACGACCCACGTGAAGTGCGTCGTCGCCGCAAGGAAGCCGAAGCTGCTGCAGCCGCAGCCCAGGCGGTAGAGCACAAGGCCCCGGAAGCAGAGCACGAGCCTAAACCCCTCGTCTGATTCCAACCGCCACTAAAAAGCCCCGCCTGAGTGATCAGGCGGGGCTTTTTTATGACGATCAACTTGAGCCTTGTGGCGCCCCAAATGTGGGAGCGGGCTTGCTCGCGAATACGGAGTGTCAGTCAGTGAATAGGGCGACTGATGTATTGCATTCGCGAGCAAGCCCGCTCCCACATTCAGCCTGCGTTGAAACTTAATAGCCGGGGTGTATCTACATCCCACAAGACTCCAGGATCAAGTACAGGCACCTCCCTCAAGGCGGCATCCGCAAACAACGATCTGGCCCCACGGTCGCCGACCAAAGCCAGCAAACCGGGGCCAAACGCACGGTCAAACGCCACAGGATGTCCATATTCCCCCGCCTGTACGGGGACGCTGATGGCACCCTCCTCCAGCGCATCAATCACCCGCTCGATACTCGATGACTGAATAAACGGCATATCCCCCAACACCACCAGCCACCCATCCGCTGCACCGCTGGCCTTGACCGCCGCCGCAATGCTGTCGCCCATCCCGCTCGAGTCCAGCAGTACAACCTGACAGCCATAAGCCTCTGCCAAACGGATAACCTCCCCGCGCTCCGGCGAAGTCACCAACCAGCGCTCAACAAGTGTCGCCGGCAGATTCACCAGCACCTGCTCGATGACCGGACGGGTAACGCCGTCCAGCCCCACACAAGCGGCAAGCAACTTATCTTGATCCGCTCCGGCTTCGGCACGAAAACGACTGCCCTGCCCCGCCGCCAGCACGATTGCGGTCGCCGTCACTCGGCCACCACTGCCAACGGCTTTTTCTGCATCGGTGCCACCCCGTTCTTGATCGCAACAATTTCCGCCATCAGCGACAGCGCAATTTCCGCCGGCGTATGGCTGCCGATGTGCAGGCCGATCGGCCCGTGCAAACGCGCAATGGCCTCCGCCGACAGGCCCAGCGCGGCCAGGTTCTCCCGACGCTTCTGGGTATTGACCCGCGAACCCAGGGCGCCGATATAGAACGCCCTGGAGTTCAGTGCCGTCAGCAACGCCATGTCATCCAGACGTGGATCGTGGGTGAGGCAGACAATGGCCGTGCGTTCATCGGTATGAATATTCAACACCGCCTCGTCGGGCATGCCCGGCACAAAGCGGCCATGCTGGTCTTCCCAGCCGTAGACGAACTCTTCGCGGGGGTCGCAGATCAGCACTTCGAAATCCAGCAGGCGCGCCATTTGCGCTACGTAGCGCGACAGCTGCCCGGCGCCAATCAGCAGCAGGCGCCAGCGCGGGCCGTAGATGGCGCGCAAGCGTTCGCCGTCGAAGCTCACCACATCGGTCTTGCTGGCGGCGCTCAAGGTCACCTCGCCCGTGGCCAGATTCAGCTCGCGAGCGACAATCTGATGATCTTCACAACGCGCCAGCAGCGCTTGGACCCAACCCCACTCTTCCACGCGCTCCTCGGTGAGCCGCAGGGTGCCGCCGCAGGGCAGGCCAAAACGTGCCGCTTCATCGCGAGTGACGCCGTAGGTCACCAACTGCACAGGCGGGCCGTCAGCAGGCAAGCGGCCATCTTGCAGGCGCGCAATCAAGTCATCCTCGATGCAACCGCCCGACACCGAGCCAATCACCACGCCATCACCGCGCAGGGCCAGCATCGCCCCCGGCGGGCGCGGCGCGCTGCCCCAGGTTTGCACCACGCTGTACAACATCACGCGCTGCCCGGCACGGCGCCATTGCAGCACGCTGCGCAGGACGTTCAGATCCACACTGTCCATCAGGCCTCCGGTAAGTACTGTCGCGTTCACTGTAAACCAAAAATATCCGTTGTATCCCGCCAGAAACGCAAACGCCCCGAACCAGTCGGGGCGTTTGCGGATAGCGTTGGCGTCAGTTCACGCCAGCAGCCACTTACTTGACGACAGGCGCCGGGCCTTCAGCCACGCCCAGGTCATCGAGCTCGCGGGTTTCGGAGATACCGGTACCGCCAGACGCCAGTTCGCTTTGCAGCTTGTCGGTGTCCAGTTCCTTGACCCACTTGGCCACAACGATGGTGGCAACTGCGTTACCCACCAGGTTGGTCAGGGCACGGGCTTCGGACATGAAGCGGTCGATACCCAGGATCAGCGCCAGGCCGGCAACCGGCAGGTGGCCAACGGCCGACAGGGTAGCGGCCAGTACAATGAAGCCCGAACCGGTTACGCCAGCAGCGCCTTTGGACGACAGCAGCAGCACCAGCAGCAGGGTGATCTGGTGAGTGATGTCCATGTGGGTGTCGGTCGCCTGGGCGATGAACACAGCCGCCATGGTCAGGTAGATCGACGTACCGTCGAGGTTGAAGGAGTAACCGGTTGGAATCACCAGGCCGACCACGGACTTCTTCGCGCCCAGGCGCTCCATCTTGATCAGCATGCGTGGCAGTGCGGATTCGGAAGAAGAGGTGCCCAGTACGATCAGCAGTTCCTCACGGATGTAGCGGATCAGCTTCAACACGCTGAAACCGTGAGCGCGGCAGATAGCGCCCAGCACCAGTACCACGAACAGGATGCAGGTGATGTAGAAGCAGATCATCAACTGGCCCAGTTGCACCAGCGAACCGACACCGTAGGCGCCGATGGTGAACGCCATGGCGCCCAGGGCACCGATTGGCGCGAGCTTCATGATCATGTTGATGATGTTGAACATCACGTGGGCGAAGCGATCGATGAAGTCCAGCACCGGCTTGCCGTAGGCACCCAGGCGGTGCAGGGCGAAACCGAAGATCACCGAGAACATCAGCACTTGCAGGATGTCGCCATTGGCGAACGCGCCGACGATGGTGTTCGGGATGACGTTGAGGATAAAGCCGACGATGCTCTGGTCTTTACCCGCGGTGACGTAGGCCGCCACTTTGGAAGCATCCAGGGTCGCGACGTCGATGTGCATGCCGGCGCCCGGCTGCACCACGTTGACCACGACCAGGCCAATCAGCAGGGCGATGGTGGAAACGATTTCGAAGTACAGCAGCGCGTAGCCGCCGGTCTTGCCGACCGACTTCATGCTTTGCATGCCAGCGATGCCGCTGACCACGGTACAGAAGATGATCGGGGCGATGACCATTTTGATCAGCTTGATAAAGCCGTCACCCAGTGGCTTGAGGGCCACGCCGGTCTGCGGGTAGAAGTGGCCGAGCAAGATACCGATAACGATTGCGACGATCACCTGGAAATACAGGGATTTGTAGATTGGCTGACGAGTCGTCATTGCAAAGTTCCTCAATCGTCCCGTGTGGCAAATATCCGCCATTGCCCACGGCACTTGAATTGCGAACCCTCCTGCACTGGAGGGATTTGTTGTTTGCCAAGCCTGTAGGAACAAGCCTGCGCTGTAATCCCTATCGCAAACAGCGTGCCACTTTGCTTAAACGCGCTGAAGGCCTTTAGACATCAGGGCTTGGGGTTCACAGGCGACTCTGGTGTGTGCAACAAGGTGGCGGATTTCCGCCCAGCCATCCTGTCTCGTCCTACAATTTGGCGGATATCCGCCTTGTCGCCCCGCCGGGTGATGGCTACCATCCGCCACTCCATGGATGAGGCCCTTGCATGCGTGAACGTACCATCGCCAGTCATTACGCCCGAGCAGCCCTCGGCGGTGCGCGCCGGGCCGGTTTTGACTACTCGGGGGTGTTGCAGCAGGTGGGCATTACCCCGGAACTGCTGACCGAGCCCCGCGCCCGCATCGCTCCAGAGCAATTTACCCGCTTGTTGCAAATGCTCTGGCTGGGGCTGGATGACGAATACCTGGGGTTTGCCGAAGGGCCGAGCAAACGTGGCACTTTTGCCATGATGTGCCACGCGCTGATTCATTGCCGCACGCTGGAGAAGGCCCTGGAGCGCGGCTTATTGTTTTACAGCCTGTTCCCCCAAGGCCCGCGCTGGCAGCTGACCAAAGAAGGCGACATGGCGCGCCTGAGCCTGGACGACTCGCAGCTATGGGACCCGGATCACTTCCTCAGTGAATGCCTGCTGGTGATCTGGCATCGGCTGGGCAGTTGGCTGATCGGCCAGCGTATCCGGTTGCAGCAGGCCACCTTCAGTTACCCGATGCCGGCCCATGCCGGTGAATATGACCTGCTGTTCCCCTGCCCCCAGGTGTTCGGTGCGCCGACCAGCAGCCTGGTGTTTCCCAGCCGCTACCTGAGCCTGCCGCTGTTGCAGGATGAACGCACCCTCAAGCACTTCTTGCAGCGCTCGCCTGCCGACTTGCTGTCGCGCCCGGATGAAGGCGACAGCCTGAGCAGCCAGTTGCGCCGCCTGCTGAGCCGCGACCGCACGCCCTGGCCAGACCTGGAAGCCGTCGCCCAGCACCTGCACATCAGCCCACAGACCCTGCGCCGGCATCTGCGCGAAGAAGGCACGAGTTTTCAGGCATTGAAGGATGAGTTACGCCGGGATATCGCCATTTACCACTTGGGGCGGGCGGATTTGTCTTTACAGGAGATCGCCGAACAGTTGGGGTTTTCCGAACCGTCGGCGTTTCATCGGGCGTTCAAGAAGTGGACGGGGTTGACGCCGGGGGCCTACAGAGCGCAGGAGAGTTAGAGATGTATCGACTGGGAGGGCCTGTCCGCAGGCAAGCCAGCTCCCACAGTTGAACGGGTTTACATTCAAAGGTGGGAGCTGGCTCCCACACTGTTTCGCAGGGTGTCAGATATTGGCCCGCAGGATGCTATCGGGTAGCGCTTCACCGCGTTCGACACTTGCTGCTACAGCCGCGATCAAACCCTCCAGCTCATAGCCCTGCCCCGCCAGCCACGCCTGATCATAATAGGTCGTGGCATAACGCTCTCCGCCATCGCACAAGATCGCGACAATCGACCCCGACGCCCCCGCTGCTTTCATCTGTTGCGCCGCCATCAGCGCACCGATCAGGTTGGTCCCGCTGGAACCACCCACTCGTCGCCCCAAACGCTCAGCCAGGTAATGCATGGCCGCCAGGGACAATGCATCTGGCACCTTGACCATGGCATCAATCACCGCCGGCAGGAATGATGCCTCCACCCGTGGGCGGCCAATCCCTTCAATCCGCGAGCCGCAGTCCAGGCGCAGGCTAGCGTCACCGCTTTGGTAGAAGTCGAAAAACACCGAGCGTTCGGCATCGGCACACAACACGCGGGTGCAATGCTGGCGATAACGCACGTAGCGGCCCAGGGTCGCGGTGGTGCCGCCGGTGCCAGGGCTGGAAATCAGCCAACTCGGCTCCGGGTGCTGTTCAAAGCGCATCTGCTGGAAGATCGACTCGGCAATGTTGTTGTTCGCTCGCCAGTCGGTGGCACGTTCGGCGTAGGTGAACTGGTCCATGAAGTGGCCGCCGCTTTCCTGGGCCAGGCGTTCGGATTCGGCGTAGATCTGCGTCGGGTCTTGGACCAGATGGCTTTTGCCGCCGTAGAAGGCGATTTGGGCGATCTTTTCTTGAGAGGTTGTAGCGGGCATGACGGCAATAAACGGCAAGCCGAGCAGACGCGCGAAGTAGGCTTCCGAGATCGCGGTGGAGCCACTGGACGCTTCGATGACGGGGGCGCCCGGCTTGAGCCAGCCATTGCATAGCGCATACAGAAACAGCGAGCGCGCCAGCCGGTGTTTCAGGCTGCCGGTGGGGTGGCTGGACTCATCTTTGAAGTACAACTCGATGCCTGGCAAACCCGGTAATGGCAGCGGGATCAGGTGGGTATCGGCGCTGCGCTGGAAGTCCGCTTCAATGATGCGAATGGCTTCGCGGGCCCAGTTACGGTGGTCGCTCATGGTGGCTTCTCTAAAGGTTTTCAGCGGTGATCTTAAGATGTTTCCTACACTCCACACAGATACAGTGATGACGCAATCGGACACACAATTGCTAGTCTTTGGCTC
This sequence comes from Pseudomonas sp. FJ2-5-13, assembly GCF_029201605.1. NCBI lineage: Bacteria > Pseudomonadati > Pseudomonadota > Gammaproteobacteria > Pseudomonadales > Pseudomonadaceae > Pseudomonas > Pseudomonas sp. FJ2-5-13. The sequence continues at coordinate 1,532,947 of NZ_CP104045.1, read as the reverse complement.
ACCGATGCCCCGGGCCATCTCTTATAACAAATAAGAATATAACTTTTGTTTTAACAACTAACGGTACGGGTTAGGGTACCCACCTATTGAACCTGGATTGGAGAGCATCCCTTGCCTCTGCGTAGCACTTTCACCCGTTTCTTCCAGCTGGAAGCCGCCAGTGGCCTGTTGTTGATCGCCGCTGCCGCCTTGGCGCTGATTATCAACAACTCCCCGTTGTCGCACCTGTACAACGCCTTTCTCGACACGCCAGTGGTTGCACAGGTTGGCGCGCTGAAAATCGCCAAGCCGGCGCTGCTATGGATCAACGATGGCCTGATGGCCCTGTTCTTCCTGCTGATCGGCCTGGAGGTCAAGCGCGAGCTTCTGGATGGCCACCTGTCCAAGCCTTCCCAAGTGGTGCTGCCTGGCGCAGCGGCCATCGGCGGCATGGTGGTGCCGGCGCTGATCTACTGGGCGCTGAACAAGGACAACCCCGCCGCCCTGGCCGGCTGGGCGATCCCTATGGCCACCGACATTGCCTTTGCGCTGGGCGTTCTGGCCCTGCTGGGCAAGCGCGTACCGGTGTCGCTGAAGCTGTTCCTGATGACCCTGGCGATTATTGATGACCTTGGGGCCATCATCGTCATTGCCCTGTTCTATTCCGCTGACTTGTCCACCGCATCCCTGGCGGGCGCGGGAGCGTGCTTGATTGCGCTGATTGCGATGAACCGCCTGGGCGTGGTCAAGCTGGGGCCGTATATGATCATCGGCCTGATCCTGTGGGTGTGCGTACTCAAAAGCGGTGTGCATGCGACGCTGGCTGGCGTAACCCTGGCGTTCTGCATTCCACTGCGCACCAAGAATGCCGAAACCTCGCCGCTGCTGAGCCTGGAACACGCCCTGCACCCATGGGTGGCCTACGCCATCCTGCCGCTGTTCGCGTTCGCCAACGCCGGGGTCTCTTTGACGGGCGTCAGCCTGGAAAGCTTCACCCACTCCGTGCCCATGGGCATCGCCGCCGGCCTGTTGATCGGTAAGACCGTCGGTGTGTTCGGCCTCACCTGGCTGGCGATCAAGACCGGCATCGCCTCACTGCCCAGCGGCGCCAATTGGGGCCAGGTATTGGGCGTAGCGATCCTGTGCGGGATCGGCTTCACCATGAGCCTGTTCGTCGGCTCCCTGGCGTTTGTGCCAGGCGCCAGTGAGTTTGCCGGGGAAGATCGCATGGGCATTCTGACCGGGTCGATCCTGGCGGCCTTTATCGGGTATGCGGTGACGGCGATGGCGAGTCGCAAGAAAGCCGTCGTTGCATGATTGAAGTAGGAGCGAGGGGGACGCCTAGTTCTTGCTCGCGAAAAACTTACAGGCGCCGCATTCATTGAGCACGCGTTATCGTTAACGTTTTTCGCGAGCAAGCTCGCTCCTACAAAAAACCCCCAACCGGTCACCCGGTTGGGGGTTTTTCTTCGCCTGTAGTTTAAGGCTTAGCGAGTCACGCGGCTGGTACCGTCGACGGTCATGATGCGTACGCGGTCGCCAATGCGGAAGATTTCATTTTCCTGCACGGCTTGTACGTAGGCGCGCATGCTGCCGTCGTCTTCGCGCACGGTGATTTCCACGCCCTGGGTACGGGTCAGGCCTTCTTCAGTGGCCGAGCCCAGCAGGCCGCCCGCAACGGCGCCGATCACCGCGGTAACGATGCTGCCACGGCCGCCACCGATGGCGCTGCCGCCAACGCCGCCGATGACTGCGCCCGCAGCGCCGCCGATTGGGGTTTTGGTGCCTTCGATTTTCACTGGACGCAGGGATTCGATGGTGCCCATGCGAACGGTCTGTACACGACGCGCCTCATCACGAGAGTACGAGTCGCCGGTCAGACTCGAGGCGCAGCCACCCAACAACAACGACAGGGTGGTAAAGCAGGCAACTAGTAAAACGGACTTACGCATAGCATCAACTCCAAAGGACAGGTATTCATTAAACGCTGTGGCTTGGCGCGTGTCACGGCGCGCCAGGCAGAAACTTGCTTTCATTCAGCCTGAGTACAGACTGCCAGCACCAGAGAACTCGACGAACGGTAACCAAGCCAGGGTACAGAACGATGCCATAACCGGCTCGATCAGTGTAGCGCACAGCCGAAAGCGCCCGGAGCCTCTTGAACAGAGACTTCGGCGCAACGGTGTTGATTCAGGTGGGATGACGAAAGGTGACGCTCAAGGCGCCAGACGCTCGCGGGACCATTGGCCGTCTTGCAAACGGTAGTTGAGACGATCATGCAGGCGGCTGGCGCGGCCTTGCCAGAACTCGATGCGCTCGGGCAGTAAACGGTACCCTCCCCAATGCTCTGGGCAATCGGGCTGGGTATCGCTGAAACGCTCTTCAGTGGCCTTCAGCAGCGCCTGCAGCTCTTCGCGATCACGAATCACCCTGCTCTGCGGAGAAGCCCAAGCGCCCAGGCGACTGCCCAACGGGCGCACCTGGTAATAAGCATCCGACTCTTCAGGCGTGACCTTGACCACGCGCCCTTCAATGCGTACTTGGCGCTCCAGGGTTGGCCAGAAGAAGGTCATGGCCGCAAACGGCCGCGCCGCGAGTTGTTCACCCTTGGCGCTCTGATAGTTGGTGAAGAAGGTAAAGCCCTGTGCATCCAGGCCCTTGAGCAGCAGGATGCGGCAGTGCGGGCGACCGTCCTGGTCGACCGTCGCCAGCGTCATGGCATTGGCCTCCACTGGCGGCTGTTCGGTTTTAACCGCATCGCCAAACCATTGGTGGAACAACGCAAACGGCTCGCCCGGGGCCTGGGCCTCGCTCAAACCGTCCCGTGTGTAGTCACGGCGCATATCGGCCAGTGCCTGGGTCATGCGGCTTTATCCTTGTGGTTCAACAGCTCAGTTTTTCGCCTGGTCGTTCGAAGCAGGTGCCGCCTTGGCTTTGGCAGTCGCCGGCTTCTTGGCAGCCGGCTTGGCCGCAGCCTTTTTAGCCGCTGGCTTGGCCGCCGCTTTCTTGGCCGTGGCCTTTTTGGCAGGTGCTTTTGCCGCCGGCGCTGGCGCAGGCACATTTTGCACCGCGACCATTTCAGCTACGGGCGGGGTCTTGCCCGAGTTGTACTTGCTCAGCAGTGCCAACATCGTTGTACGCTGAGTGAACATGATTTCCATGCGACGGTTCAGCGCACGCCCCTGATTGCTGTCGTTGGCGGCACGCGGCATAAGGTCGCCCATGCCACGCAGCATCAAGCGATCCTGTTTCAGACCACTCAGGCTGAAAATCGAGGCAATGGACTGCGCACGTTCCTTGCTCAACGCCTGGCTGGCAGGAGCGCTGCCAGTGGCATCAACATGGCCCAGCACCAGTACGGCGGTCTTGGGGTCAGCTTCAACGGCCTTGGCCACCCGTGTGAACGGGCCGAGGGTCACCGGCAGCAACATGGCCGGGCGCTTCGGGTTGTAGGAACCGTCTACCGGAGCAATCACCACCAGTGTGTTGTCACGGCGCTCAAGTTGCAGGTTGCTGTCCTTGATGGCCGCACGCAAGCGTGGTTCGTATTCGTCCAGCCAGGCTTGGGTGATCTTCGGGTCAGGCATTTGTACGTTGGTCACGTCGACCTTGGCCAACGGCTTTGGCTTGCTTTCGAACGGCCACCACCAACGCGGCTCGCTGTCGGTCTTGGCGACGACTGGCGCCGCGTCCGAGGCCGGGGTTGCGGCCTTCAGGTCGGCCTTCAAGTCAGCCTTGGCGTCGGCAGCTTTTTCTTCGGCACTCTTGGTGGAAAACGGCCACCAGCTGTAACCGGTGTCAGCCTTGGCAGGCGCTGCTGCAGCGGCGACAGGTTCAACAGGCTTGGCACCCGCGGCCGGCTTGGCGTCGGGCTTGGTATCCGGCTTGGCGTCGGTCTGGGCCACTGGATCCTTGGTTGCCGCTTTGTCAGATCCAAATGACCACCAATGCCCACCTTCGGCATCATTTTGTGGAGTTTGTGCACAACCCGTAATAGTGAGACACAGCGCCAGTGCCAAAGACTTGTTCGATAACATGAGATATCCACAAAATGAGAAAAAACAGGGGGTCGCGGGACCCGTTAAACAGACGCTAAAAGAACATTCAAGTTACAACATGTCGTTCAGCATCTTTTTTATACTTGCCTTTGTAACAAAAAATTGTGAAACAGCAAGGGGTTTATAGACAACCGGCCAATATTCCGACCAACTTCTGGGCACGCGGGTCCATAAGTACGTAAGGCCCCAGGGTATTAGTCACAAAACCGAAGGCTACATCATGTTCAGGGTCGGCAAAGCCGACTGAGCCCCCTGCCCCTGGATGCCCGAATGCACGGGGCCCAAGGCCGAACGTGGCATTGGGCAACTGCGGTTGATCCAACATGCAGCCCAGGCCGAAGCGGGTTTGGGTCAATAAGGTTTTATCCAGCCCGATACTGTGCTCACGGGTCAATTGTTCGAGCATGTCGCTTTCCAGCAAACTACCGTCCAACAAACCACTATAAAACCCGGCCAGGCTGCGCGCATTACCGTGGCCATTCGCCGCAGGCTGCTGCATGCGTCGCCATTCGGGCTTATTAGTGCTGGTCAGAATAGACGGTGGGTTGGCAAATGCACGGGTAGTCATCGCCGCAGGCTCGCGCATCATTACTTGAAGTAACCGTTGCGCGGCTTCATCACCCATAGTGCCTTTGCTGCGCGCGATATGGGCGACGCGATAAAACTCTTCATCCGCCAGGCCCACATGAAAGTCCAGCCCCAATGGGCGTGCCACCCGCGCCACGATCGACTCCCCCGGCCCGCGCCCATCGGCGCGGCGCAACAGTTCGCCAACCAGCCAGCCATAGGTGATCGCCTCATAGCCATGGCCCTGGCCCGGGGTCCACCACGGGGCCTCGGCCGCCAGAGTATCGACCATCAATTGCCAGTCATACAGGGCTTCGGTGGGCAGCATTTCGCGGATGGCGGGCAGCCCGGCCTGGTGGCAGAGCAACTGGCGCAGCGTGATCGTTTCCTTGCCAGCCGCGGCAAACTCCGGCCAGTAATCGGCCACCGGCGCATCGAGCTTGAGCTTGCCTTCGGCCACCAGTTGCAGGGCAGTCACTGCCGTGAAGGTCTTGGTGCAGGAGAACAGGTTGACGATGGTATCGCTGTGCCAGGCCTCGGCACCGTCCTTGTCGGCAGTACCGGCCCACAGGTCGACGACCGTTTGCCCGCCGATCTGGATGCATAGCCCGGCACCACGCTCCTGAGGATCATCGAACAGGGCGGCGAAGGCTTCGCGCACCGCTTCGAACTGCAGCTCGTAATGACCCTGAATCTGCACCTAAGTCCCCTCGGAAAACACCATGAAAAGTGGTCGCCATTCTTTCAGCCATTGTGGGTTTTGTGAACCCGTCAACGATGAATCAATGCCCATTCCCAGCATGCCCGCCAGGGTGCCCGGCGCCCTGCCCCGCGCCTTTGCCCTCACGCCCAGGTTTGGCGGCGTCACTTTCACGCGTCGCTTGGGTGGCCTTGGCTTTTTGCGCCTCACGGCCCAGTTGGTCGAGCGCGGCCAGGTTGCTCTTGCGCACCGTCTCGACAAAGCCCTGGAAAGGAACATCGGTGATGCCGACCAGGCCGAAATGGCCGTTTTCACCATCCAGCAGACGCCCGGTGACCGGCTGGTCCAGGTACTGGAACCAGTGCACCCCGACAATCGACGGCTCGGCCACCGCCTGTTTGAGGAAGGTGGAGTACGCCGTGCCGCGGTCTTCTTCGCGGGCCAGTTGCGTCACGCCGCCCCAGAACGGGCCACGGTCGGCAGAGCCAAAGTTGAATTCGGTGATCAGTACCGGTTTGTCCAGCGCACGCAGCGCGGCGAAGTCATAACCATCCTGAGGCTTCAAGGTATACATATTGAAGCTCAGCACATCGCAATACTGCGCGCACGATGCGACCGCTTCCGGCGTACTCACCGCAAAGCGACCGCCCAGCAACAGCTGGTTGGGCGCATGCCACTTCAGCGAGTCAGAGATGGTCTTGAAGTAAGCATCGGCGAAGGTCTTCTGGAAATACTTGAAGTCGGCTTCGATCTCCGGGTGTTCAGGGCTGGGCATCGGCGGCTCAAAGCCTGGGTCTTCCATCAGCTCCCAACCGGCCAGTTGAATGCCCCAGGCTTTGGAAAGGCCCTCTTCATTGCGGTACTTGTCGCGCAGTTGCTTGAGGAAGGCGCGCTTGGCCGGCACGTCGGTGGTCATGCGCAGGGTGCCGTAGGCCAGGGCGTAACGGGATTTTGCATCCTCGCCGGGGCCGGCCCAGGCCAATTCGTTGTCGGCAAAGAAGCCGATCAACCACGGGTCGTCGCGGTGGTCACGGGCCGCGATGGCCACGGCGCGTTCGGTGGCCATGGCAAAGCGTGGGTCGAACGGGTCGGGCATGCCGCCCCACCAGTCGGTGCCGGTGCTGATGCTGGCATAATCACCGACAATCGACAGCGGCAAGGTGTACGGCACGCGGTCGGCAGTGGCCAGGTCCGGATCGCTCCAGTTGCCGACGGTGTTGAAGCCCCAGGCTTGCAGGCGATCGAGCGTATGCGTCACCCAGCGTGGCTGGTCCAACGCGTCACCGCCGTAAGTGCGTTGCAGGTTGGCGCCATAGAAATCGTACCAACGCCCCGAACCGAAGCCGCGACCTTCGCCGGCGCCGTTGCCGGTGCGGCTGTCGTCGCTGCCGTAGTACTTATCAAAAGGTTCGCCGGCCTTGGGCAGCGCCGCGAACATCCACTCGCGCCCCGCCACGTAGGTCTGGCTGTTGTCCGGCGCCACGGTGTTCACCCCCAGGGAGTAGAACGGATGCCCGTCCGGCGTCACCAGGTACCAGCGGCCGTCGCGCTTCTGAGTGCGGAAAAAACCGCTGGCGTCGAAGGCCGGGCCCTTTTTCCAGCCGCCGTATTGATCCAAGGAGGACTTGTCCCGCTCGGCCAGCCAGGCCTTGAGCTGCTGTTGTTCCTTGGCGGCAGATGCCTTGAGTTGCTCGTCGCTGCTGACCTTTTCCGGCCAGCGTGCACGGGTGGACTGACCATAGGCGTCCACCAGTTCAGTGTAGGCGGCCTTCACTACCGGCTCGCTGTCCTGCACGCCGAAGCGCTCCAGCAGGATACTTTGGGCGGCATTGGGCTTGAGCATCGACAGGGTCACCGAGACGACCTGGCTGCGGTCGACTTCCCCGGCGCTGGCGGCCAGCAACACCCGCTGGCCATCCACGGTCATTGGCATCGGCGGGCCAGCCTTCATGCCCTGGCTCAGGGGTGAATTGGCTTGCAGCGGGACGAGCAGCGTCTGGGCCGGGCCGGCCGGCAGGTCGATGCGGCTGACGAGCGTCTTGCCGTCGGCGCTCTGCACCTTGACGTAAAGGGTCAGCGCCCAGTTCATCGCGCTCTGGATACGCAGGCTCATGGCGCTCGATTGCGACCAGTCCCACGTACCGGTCTGCGGGCTGAGCACCAGGCTCGGCTCGGCAGCCGGGTTGAAGGTGATACGGCGCAGCACCTCGCCTTCGGGCGTTTGTTCGGCGTTGTATTGCGGCAGGCTGGCGTCCTGGGTCGCCACCTTGACCACATCGGCAGGCCTGACGAAGTTGAACAGCGTTTGTTGCCCCTCGGGCGCCGCCATCAACGGCGCAGCGAACAGCAGGGCAAAAAGAGCGGGCAGCGTGCGGATCATACGAACAAAGTTCTCCCAAACGGCCGATGACTGGCCTGACGATAGTGATGAGATAGACCACGCAGTGGGCGAATCCGCCCACAGTGGCTTAAGAAATTTCGCGCCTGAACGGCGGCAAGGCATTGAGGATCGCCTTGCCATAGCGCTGGGTAACCAGGCGCCGATCGAGCAAAGTGATGGTGCCGCGGTCTTCTTCGGTACGCAGCAGCCGCCCGCAGGCCTGTACCAGCTTCAGTGAAGCATCTGGCACCGAAATTTCCATGAACGGGTTACCACCTCGGGCTTCGATCCACTCGGCCAGTGCGGCCTCGACCGGGTCATCCGGCACCGAGAACGGGATCTTGGCGATCACCACGTGTTCGCAGTAAGCGCCGGGCAAGTCCACGCCTTCGGCAAAGCTGGCCAGGCCGAACAACACGCTGGAATCCCCACCGTCGACCCGCGCCTTGTGCTTGTTCAGGGTTTCCTGTTTGGACAGGTTGCCCTGGATAAACACCTGCTTGCGCCAGTCGCGGTCAAGGCCGTCGAACACGTCCTGCATCTGCTTGCGCGACGAGAACAGCACCAGGGTGCCGCGGGAGCCTTCCACCAGCGACGGCAGATCGCGAATGATCGCCGCCGTGTGCGCGGCCGCGTCCCGTGGGTCGGCCTTGAGGTCTGGCACCCGCAGCACGCCGGCGTCAGCGTGATGAAACGGGCTGGGTACCACGGCGGTAACGGCCTTTTTCGGCAGGCCGGCGCGCATGCGGAAGCGGTCAAAAGTGCCCAGGGCTGTCAGCGTGGCCGAGGTCACCAGGCAGCCGTAGGCGACGTTCCACAGGTTGCGGCGCAGCATTTCGGCGGCGAGGATCGGACTGGCGTTGACCTCGATATCGAACAGCGCACCGCTTTCCGACAGCGTCAGCCAACGGGCCATGGGCGGGTTGTCTTCCGGGTCTTCGACGGTAAAGGCGGTCCACAGCTCCCAATTGCCTTGGGAACGAGACAGCAGGCTGCCGAACAAGGGGTACCACTCTTCGGCCTGGTTGCTGGCGATGCCGATATTGACCTCGCCATCCATGCCTTCCTTGAGCAAGTCCGTCAGGCGCGTGAACAGGTCGGTGAGGCGTGAAAAGCCTTTCTTCAGCTCGATGCCCATTTCGCGCATGTGCTCGGGGATCATCCCGCCGACAAAACGATGGCGCGGGCGCTCACGGCCCTCGACGTCTTCACCGGGCTTGAAGTCCGCAACCTGCTCGCAGGCGCTGAACATGAACTGCTGCTGGGTCTTGATCTCGCGCGCCAGCTCCGGCACTTGCTCGATCAGCTTGCCCAGGTCGCCGGGCAACGGGTGCTGGGCGAGCAACTTGGTGAGGTTCTTGGCGGTGGTTTCCAGCCAGTCGGCCGTGGAACGCAGGCGCGTGTAATGGGCGAAATGGCCAATGGCCTTGTCTGGCAGGTGGTGGCCTTCGTCGAACACATAGAGGGTGTCGCGTGGGTCGGGCAGTACCGCGCCGCCGCCCAGGGCCAGGTCAGCCAATACCATGTCGTGGTTGGTGACGATGACGTCCACCTTGCCCATGCCTTCGCGCGCCTTGTAGAAGGCGCACTGGCCGAAGTTGGGGCAGTGGCGGTTGGTGCATTGGCTGTGGTCGGTGGTCAGGCGCGCCCAGTCGGAGTCTTCCAGGGCAGTGGGCCAACTGTCGCGGTCGCCGTCCCATTTATTGCCGGCCAGCTTCTCGATCATGCTGGTAAACAGCTTTTGGCTGACCTCATCCACCTCGATCTTGAAGCCTTCTTCTTCGAACAAGGAGGCGGTGGCGGTTTGGGCGTGGCCTTCCTGCAGCAATACGTCGAGCTTGGACAGGCACATGTAGCGGCCACGGCCCTTGGCCAAGGCGAAGGTAAAGTTCAAGCCACTGTTGCGCATCAGGTCGGGCAGGTCTTTGTAGACAATCTGCTCTTGCAGCGCGACGGTGGCGGTGGCGATCACCAGGCGCTTGCCAGCGGCCTTGGCCGTGGGGATCGCGGCCAGGCTGTAGGCCACGGTCTTGCCGGTACCGGTACCGGCTTCAACGGCCACTACCGCAGGCTCACCCTCGCGACGGCCTTCGTCGTCGGTGTCGATATCCCCGAGGACTTTTGCCACTTCGGCGATCATCAGGCGTTGGCCGTAGCGCGGTTTCAAGCTTTTGGCTTCGAGAAAACGCGAATAGGCGCCCTGGATCGTGGTTTTGAGTTCAGTGCTGATCATGGATAGTCGGGCGCAAAAAACGCTGGATAAATTTTCAGTGGTTCGGATCGGCCGCTATCATACCCCGCTAATTAATCCCGCGCAGAACGGAGTACCACAATGACCGCGTTTAGCCTCGCTTATACCCTGCATGTACTGGCCGCCTTGATCTGGGTCGGCGGCATGTTTTTCGCCTGGATGATCCTGCGCCCCGCCGCCATGGCGGCACTTGAGGGCCCTGCCCGGCTCAAGCTATGGGCAAATGTGTTTCAACGTTTTTTTGTGTGGGTATGGGTGGCGGTGGTGCTTTTGCCGATCAGCGGCATGGGTTTGCTTCACCTGCGCTTCAGTGGTTTTGAAACCGCGCCGCGTTATGTGCAGATGATGATGGGCTTGTACCTGGTGATGACGGCGCTGTTTATCCGCATCCAGGCGTTGAAATTCCCGGAGCTGAAGGCGGCGGTGGCGACTGAAGATTGGCCGGCGGGCGCGGCTGCGCTGGGGCAGATTCGCAGGTTGGTGGGGATTAACTTGATTGTCGGGTTCGTGGTGGTGGCAGTGGCTTCGGCTCGGCCGATGTTCTGAGCTGTTCTTTCTGACACTATCGTGGCGGTATCTACACAACTCTGTAGCGCTCAACGGCAACCACGATGCGAAGCGAGCCGCTCTTGATCTTGCTCTTGATCTGCTTGTGATCTTGATCTCAGGCGCCCCGTTAAACCACGCTGGCCGAACGCAGGCTTGAATTCGTGGGTAACCCGGCAGGACGCCGGGTTAGCCGCCCCGCGCCATGGATGGCGCGTGGCGGCGGCCCACGGATTCAAGCCTGCGTTCGGGCACACCGAGCCCAAGCGAGGTGCCGAGTGGTGGGGCAAGAGCCCTTTGGTTACTTTGGGGCTTTTCCAAAGTGACCCGCCGTCAGGGCGGCCCCCTAGGTGGCCGTTACCTAAATAACGGATATGTACCCGGTCCAACTGTGTTGACTGTCAGGCCGTCTTCGCAGCGATGCGGCGACCCGACAAGCCAGCTCCCACAATTTGATCGCGGGGCGTCAGGTAGATAAGCGTCGACTGTCAGGCCGTCGCGGGAGCAAGCTCCCTCGCCACAGGTCCAGCATCGCGCCGAAAATGTGTAGATACCTATGGCTTGCCCGCGATGGCGTAAGGCCAGGCGAATCAGAGCCGCTGGATAGTCACAGACCCCGCAGGCCCAGCCGGCCCCGGTTGCCCTTCCAACCCTGGACGGCCCTTTTCGCCGCCGTCCGCGCGGTACACCAGGCAGCCCTTGGATTGCCCACCCTTGCCGGGTTTACCTGCAACACCTGCCAGGCCTCCGGCCCCGCCATCGACCCAGACCTTGATCTGTTCAGCCGGGAACGCCTGCGGCAACTCCAGGCGCACCTGGGCACCCGCCGCCCCTGGCCGGCCATCGCCGCCGTTATCGCCATTAAAACCGCGCCCGGCTGAACCCCAGGTGCAACCTGGGTCCACACCGTTGGCACCGTCCAGGCCCGCATACCCTTGGGCGCCGGCGCCGCCACGGGCATCCACCGACAGCGCTTCGGCGGTCAGCGAGTTAATGCGCAAGGTCAGGTCACGCCCAGCCTTGGCGGGTTTTTCGTGGGTGCCGGGAGCGCCCCGTGAGGTGATCTGGCTACCGTGCTCCAACTGCGCCTCGCGCACTTGCATTTGCAGTGCGGTATTGCCGGGAACAATGGTGATGCGTGCGTCGCGCCCCAAGTGCAGCTCATCCACCGTGACTTGGCTGATGGTGGCCGGAATCAGCAAGGTGCCGTAGTCCGCCACGTCCAGGCGCTCGAGTTGCAACACGCTGGTGCTGCTGGGCAAACGCATCAACGAATTGGTTTCAACACTGACGCTCTGGGCCAGGGCAACGGGGCTGACCAACAGGGCCAACAGAAAAACCTTACGCATCATGGGGCTCCTGAGTGTTTTCAAATTTTTCTTTGAGCGCACAGTAACGACTTCTACAGGCGATTTGCCAGTGAAGGATCAAAAAACTTCAGTTCTCCCCCGGCGGCTATCGACCGCCGCGCTCTAGGCCCACGCGCCCAGCCGCGCTAGTCTCTACGGTCTTGATGCGAGGATCTGCAATGACCGCTGGAATTTCTGCCCGTACGCCCCAACAAGCCTTGGCGGCCCTGCTGGACCTTCACAGGCCAAAACGCCTGTTATTAGTGGGCGCCAGCCATTTTCCGGCGCTGGATGCTTTCAAAGCTGCGCACCCGGATACCGAGGTGTTCTATGCCCCGCCAGGGCCATTGCCGGAAAACCTCGCGGTGCAGCGCTTTGACCTCGCGCTGGTGGTCGACTGCCTGGAGCACCTGACCAAGCCCCAAGGCCTGACCCTGCTCGGTGGCATTCGTAACCTCAACGCCAGCCGCATCGCCGTGCTGGCCGACCTGGGCGCCTGCGACTGGAAGGACACCGACTTTTTCTCCCTGGCCCTGCAAGCCGGCGAACGCTTCCAACGCGATGATCAGGTACTGACGCTGTTTACCTATGATCTGCTTGACTATAAACAGGTGCCGGACTGGCTCAACGCCCGCTTCTGGGCCAACCCGGAAAACTTCGGAAAGTATTGGTGGTAACCCGATGAGTACATCCATTTGCCCGTGCGGCAGTGGCAATCTGCTGGATGCCTGCTGCGGCCATTATCACGCCGGTCACCCGGCCCCCTGCGCCAGCGCGTTGATGCGCTCGCGCTACAGCGCCTATGTGCTGGGCCTGGTCGATTACCTGGTCGCCACTACGCTGCCTGCGCAACAGGCCGGCCTGGACCGCGACGCCATTGCCGCCTGGAGTGCCCAAAGCACCTGGCTGGGCCTTGAGGTGGAAAGCTCCGAGGTGTTCGGCGGCCAGCCGGAACACGCCTTTGTCACCTTTACCGCGCGCTGGCATGACGCTACTGGTGAACATAGTCACCGCGAGCAGTCTTCTTTCGTACAGAATGAGGGGCGCTGGTACTTCATCGACCCTACGGTAGAAGTGAAGGCCGGACGTAACGACGCCTGTTTGTGTGGCAGTGGGCAGAAATTCAAGAAGTGCTGTTCCAGCTACTTCTAATCACTTGACGGGGGAAACGCCATGCTTCGGATGTATAGCTTGATGCTGGCGTTGACCCTGGGCCTGACCGGCTGCGCGTCCTGGTTCGAAGACGACACGCCGCCGCCCCACGTTTCCCTGGTCAAGGTCGAAGTGGTGCGGGCCAAGCTGTTGGAGCAGAAATTCAAGCTGTACTTTCGCGTGGACAACCGCGACGACGCCGACCTGACCGTGCGTGGCCTGGTCTACAAGGTCAGCCTGGGCAACCTGGTATTGACCGAAGGCGAGTCCAACGAGTGGCTGACCGTACCGCCACGCGGGCATAAATTCTTCAAGGTCTCGGTGCGCACCAACCTCTGGCCACAGGTGCGTGAGGTGGTGCAGATGCTGAAAAATCCCGACCGGCCCGTGCCTTATCGTTTAGAGGGCGAACTGAAAACCGGATTATTCATCGGTAATGACGTGCAGGTGGCACACAATGGCGAGATAATCCCCGGCGATTTTATTCCGGAGCAACATCGATGACACAGCAACCCCATGTCCATGGTCCTGACTGCAACCACGATCATGACCACCATGATCACGACCACGGCCATGTCCACGGCCCGAACTGCGGCCACGCTCACCAAGAGCCGGTGCGCAATGCGTTGAAGGACGTCGGTCGCAACGACCCCTGCCCGTGCGGCAGCGAGAAGAAATTCAAGAAGTGCCACGGTGCTTAAGTACTGAAGATCAAAATGCCGGCGGCCCCCCGCCCCAGCCTTGATCCAAGGTTACATGCGATCAAATGTGGGAGCGGGCTTGCTCGCGAATGCGTTCCGTCAGTTGATACAGACACTGACTGATACACTGCTTTCGCGAGCAAGCCCGCTCCCACACAGGTCTGCGCCTGACTCAAGTTCTAATGCTTAACCCAAAACTCCCGCTTGCGTCGTTTCGCCGCGCTCACTAACGTAGCGCCTTTACTGACGCTACCCCCCGCAGGAGCTTTGCCATGGCCTCGCCAGCCCTCTTACATTTTCTTCCCCGGTTCGGCGTTGCCGCGGCAGTGGTCAGTGCCTTGGGCCTGGCCGGTTGCCAGCTCCAGAACACCCAGGACACCCTGCCGCCCGTTGCTGGCGTGCAGCCGATCAAGGGCCTGGCACAGAATGTGTCGGTGCGCCGCAATGCCCAAGGCATGCCGCTGATCGAAAGCAACACCTTCCACGACGCACTGTTCAGCCTCGGTTACGTGCACGCCAGCGACCGCATCACCCAGATGGTCACCCTGCGCCTGCTGGCTCAGGGCCGTCTGGCGGAAATGTCGGGGCCGCAAGTGCTGGACGTCGACCGCTTCATGCGGGCGGTCAACCTCAAGAAAAGCGCTGGCGAGTTGTACAACGCCTCATCGCCACGCCTCAAACGCTTCTTTGAAGTGTATGCCCGAGGCGTCAACGCCTACCTGTTCCGCTACCGCGACAAGCTGCCGGCGGACCTGGCCCAGAGCGGCTACAAGCCCGAGTACTGGAAGCCGGAAGATTCGGCGCTGCTGTTCTGCCTGCTCAATTTCAGCCAGTCGAGCAACCTGCAGGGGGAGCTCTCGTCCCTGGTGCTGGCGCAAAAGGTCGGCGTCGACAAACTCGCCTGGCTCACCCCAAGCGCACCGGACGAACCCGTCCCGCTGGCAGAAGCCGACAAGCTCAAAGGCGTCAACCTGAGCCAGATCACCGGCCTCGCCGGGCTGGAAACGGTAGGCCAGCAATTGCGCAGCCTCAACGCCCTGGGCGTCACCACCTCAAGCAACTGGGCCATTGGCCCGCAACGCAGCCGCAGCGCCAAGAGCCTGTTGGCCAACGACATCGCCGCGCAGCCACAAGCACCGTCGCCGTGGAACTACGTGCAGATTCGTGCGCCCAAATACCAGGCCGCCGGTGCTTCGATTGCCGGCCTGCCGACCCTGCTCTCCGGTTTCAACGGCAAAGTGGCGTGGAGCATGAGCGCGGTCAAGGGCGACACCCAGGACCTGTTCCTGGAGAAGGTCAAACGCCAGGGCAACGCGCTGTACTACGAGAACAACGGCAAATGGCTGCCGGCCGGCGTGCGCAACGAAACCTTCTTCATCAAGGGCCAGCGCTCAATTCGCGAAGTGGTGTACGAAACCCGCCACGGCGCCCTGCTCAACAGCAGCCAGGCGCTCACCAGCGGCCTTGGCCTGGCCTTGCAAACCGCCGACTTCAAGGACGACAAGAGCCTGGATGCATTCTTCGACCTGTCCCGTGCCCAAAACGCTGGCAAAGCCTCGGATGCCACCCGCGAGATTCGCGCCATCGCCTTGAACATGATCTTCGCCGACGCCAGCAACATCGGCTGGCAAGTCACCGGCCGCTTCCCCAACCGCCGCGAAGGCGAAGGCCTGTTGCCATCGCCGGGCTGGGACACGCGCTTTGACTGGGACGGCTACGCCGACGCAATGTTGCACCCGTACGACCAAGACCCGGCCCAGGGCTGGATCGGCACCGCCAACCAGCGCACCGCACCGCGTGGCTACGGCATGCAACTGTCCAACGCCTGGGATGCACCGGAACGCAGCGAACGCCTGGCGCAACTGGCCAACGCCGGCAAGCATGACAGCCGCAGCCTGATTGCCATGCAATACGACCAGACCACCCTCTTCGCCGCCAAGCTCAAGAATATGTTCCAGGCGCCGGGCATGGCCCAGCCCCTCAAGCAGGCCATCGATGCATTGCCGGCAGCGGAACGCGCCAAGGCCCGCGAAGCACTCGAGCGCCTGATGGCCTTCGATGGTCGACTGGCGACCACCTCGGCTGACGCGGCGATCTATGAACTGTTCCTGCAAGAAAGCGCCCGGCAAATCTTCCTCGACAAACTAGGCCCGGAAAACAGCGCCAGCTGGAAAGCCTTCGTCAGCAACGCCAGCCTGTCCTACTCGGCCATCGCCGACCACCTGCTGGGCCGTGAAGACAGCCCGTTCTGGGATGACACGCGTACCGCGCAAAAAGAAGACAAACCCGCGATCCTGGCCCGCACCCTGGCCGCCGCCATCACTACTGGCGACAGCCAATTGGGCGCCGATCACAAGGCCTGGCAGTGGGGCAAGCTGCACAGCACCACGTGGAAAAACACCAGCGGCCAGGTCATCCGCGGCCCCTTCGCCAGCGGTGGCGATCACAACACCCTGAACCCGGCACCGTACACCTGGGGCCAGGATTTCAACGCGACCCAAGTGTCGGCGCTGCGCATGATCATCGACTTCGGCCAGACGGAGCCAATGATGGGCCAGGGCGGCATCGGCCAATCCGGCAACCCAGCCAGCCCGAACTATGCCAGCGGCATCGACCCGTCGCTGAAGGCGCAATACCTGAGCTTTCCGATGCAGCCGCAGAATTTTGAGAAAGTGTACGGCAAGACAAGGTTGACCCTGACGCCCGGTAAGTAACCGGGCTTCCTTGACGAAACCGGATAACGCTGTGTGGCTTGCTGCGATAGCAGCCGACGGTAACCACGATGCGAAGCGAGCCGCTCTTGATCTGCTTTTGATCTGCTTTTGATCTTAGGCGCCCCGTTAAACCACGCTGGCCGAACGCAGGCTTGAATTCGTGGGTAACCCGGCAGGACGCCGGGTTAGCCGCCCCGCGCCATGGATGGCGCGTGGCGGCGGCCCACGGATTCAAGCCTGCGTTCGGGCACACCGAGCCCAAGCGAGGTGCCGAGTGGTGGGGCAAGAGCGTTTTGCTTACTTTTGCGCTGTTCAAAAGTGAGCCGCCGTCAGGGCGGAACCCTAAGCGGCCGTTACCGCAGCAATGGATATGTACACAATCCAACTGTGTTGACTGCCAGGCCGCCTTCGCGAGCAAGCCCGCTCCCACAGTTGGATTGTGGGGTATCAGGTAGATAGGTGTCGGCTGGGAGGCCGTCATCGCAGGCAACCCCCCCAGTTGGATCGCGGGGCATCAGGCCAACATCGAAGGCAAACCCACCTTTGCACTGCCCGCATTCAAATAGAACTTCTAGACCCAGCCCCGCCTCATAAGTAACAAGCCCACCGCCCCGGCCACCCCATGGACCTCGTCATCGCCCGCCCCGAAGGCCTCTACTGCCCTGCCGGTGATTTTTACATCGACCCCTGGCGCCCAGTGGAACGCGCAGTCATCACCCACGCCCACGGCGACCACGCCCGCACCGGCAATCAACACTACCTGGCCGCCGCCCCCGGCGAAGGCATCCTGCGCTGGCGCCTGGGCCAAGACATCAATCTGCAAACCCTGGCCTACGGCGAACGGTTGGTGCATCACGGCGTGACCTTGAGTTTTCATCCGGCCGGGCATGTCCTGGGGTCGGCCCAGGTACGCCTGGAATACCAGGGCGAAGTCTGGGTGGCGTCTGGCGACTACAAGATCGAACCCGATGGCACCTGCGCGCCCTTCGAACCGGTGCGCTGCCACACCTTTATCACCGAATCCACCTTCGGCCTGCCGATTTACCGCTGGCAGCCCCAGGCGCAGATTTTTGCCGGGATCAATGACTGGTGGCAGGCCAATATCGCCAACGGCAAAGCCAGCGTGCTGTTCTGTTACTCATTCGGCAAGGCTCAACGCATCCTCCATGGGCTGGACGCCAGCATCGGCCCGATCCTCAGCCACGGCGCGGTCGAGCCGTTGAACCGGGTGTATCGCGAAGCGGGCATCTACATCCCCGAGACCCTGTATGCCGGCGACTTCAAAAAAACCGACCCACTGCTGCGCCAAGCCCTGATCATCGCCCCGCCCTCTGCCGGAGGCAGTACCTGGATGCGTCGTTTTGGCGACTACAGCGACGCCTTCGCCAGCGGCTGGATGCGCCTGCGCGGTACACGGCGGCGGCGCGGCGTGGACCGTGGCTTCGTGCTCTCGGACCACGCCGACTGGCCGGGCCTGTTATGGGCCATCGAACAAACCGGCGCACACCGGGTGATGGTCACCCATGGTTCGGTGGGCGTGTTGGTGCGTCACCTGCGGGAAAAGGGCTTGGATGCCCAAGGCTTCAGCACCGAATACGGCGATGACGAAGAAGAGACCACTGCATGAAAGCCTTCGCCGAGCTGTACGCCAACCTCGACGCCACCACCTCCAGCAATGCCAAGCTCGCGGCCCTGCAAGCCTACTTCCTGCAGGCGCCACCGGCCGATGCGGCCTGGGCCGTGTACTTTCTCAGCGGTGGGCGGCCACGGCAATTGGTGCCGACACGTCTGCTACGGGACATGGCCACCGAAGCGGCCGGTATCGAACCCTGGCTGTTCGAAGAGAGCTACCAGTCGGTGGGTGACCTGGCCGAGACCATCTCCCTGCTCCTGCCAGAATCCACCTACACCTCCGAAGACGGCTTGGCCGTATGGCTGGAAGAAAAACTGCTGCCCCTGCGCGGCCTACCGCCCATGGACCTGGCAGAACGGCTGCCCGCGCTCTGGGCGCAATTGGACCAACCGAGCCTGATGGTGTGCATCAAGTTGATCACCGGCAGCTTCCGGGTCGGGGTGTCCAAACTGCTGGTGACCCGCGCCCTCGCTGCCATGGCCGACCTCGACAGCAAGCGCGTGGCGCAGCGGCTGGTGGGCTACACCGACCTGTCGAACCGTCCGACAGGCGAAGGCTACCTCAAGCTGATCGCCGCCGAATCATCCGACGAGCACGCGCAACGTGGCGGGCAGCCCTATCCGTTTTTTCTGGCTCACGGGCTGGCGCAACCGGTTGAGCAATTCGACAGCATCCTCGGTCCGCCCGCCGACTGGCAGGTGGAATGGAAGTTTGATGGCATTCGCGCACAACTGGTCAAGCGCGAGGGGCGCCTGTGGGTCTGGTCTCGCGGTGAAGAGTTGCTGACTGAACGTTTCCCTGAACTCCATAGCCTGGTCAGTGGCCTGCCCGACGGTACGGTGATTGATGGCGAAATCGTGGTGTGGAAAGACTCGGTGCAACCCTTCGCGCTGCTGCAACAGCGCATTGGCCGCAAGACCTTGAGTAAAAAAGTGCTAGAGGATGCGCCAGTGGCGGTGCTCGCTTACGACCTGCTGGAGTATCAGGGCGACGACTGGCGCAACCACACCCAGGCCGAACGTCGTACCCAATTGGAACAGGTGATCGCGGCGTGCAACCAACCGGTGTTATTGCCCTCGCCCTTGCTGGAAGGCAAGACCTGGGCAGCCTTGGCCGCGCAGCGCGAAGCCTCTCGCAGCCTGGGGGTGGAAGGCATGATGCTCAAGGATCGAAAGGGCCTCTACGGCGTGGGCCGCACCAAGGACATGGGCCTGTGGTGGAAGTGGAAGGTCGACCCCTTCAGCGTCGACGCCGTGTTGATCTACGCCCAGCGCGGCCATGGTCGGCGCGCCAGCCTCTACAGTGACTACACCTTCGCCGTATGGGACGGCCCGCCGGGCAGCGAGCGCACCCTGGTGCCGTTCGCCAAGGCGTATTCCGGGCTGACCGACGAGGAAATGCGCAAGGTCGACGCCATTGTGCGCAAAACCACGGTGGAGAAATTCGGCCCGGTCAGCAGCGTGACGCCGAGCATGGTGTTTGAGCTGGGTTTCGAGGGGATTGCCCTGTCCAAGCGGCACAAGAGCGGGATTGCCGTGCGGTTTCCGCGGATGCTGCGCTGGCGCCAGGACAAGGCGGTGGAAGAAGCGGACAACCTGGCCACGCTACAAGACCTGCTGACCTGATATAGCCAGCTCCCACCTTTTGATCAGCGACCGATCCAGAATGGTGCACTGGAAATTCCATGCCCACTTTCGGGCACCGCCTACACTTGAAACTGCCTTATCCCACCTTTTAAAAAGCCCATCCGGAACTATGGTGCAGAAATTGCTACTTGTGATGGGTCTGACACCGTTCAGTAACAGTCCTAATCGCGCCACAAGCGCTTATCTTGGTTTCCAGGGATTACCTAATGAAAAAAGCATTGCTGACCCTTTCTGCACTGGCTCTGTGCATGGCTGCTGGTGTTGCTACAGCCAAGGAATACAAGGAATTGCGTTTTGGTGTCGACCCTTCCTACGCACCGTTCGAATCCAAGGCCGCCGACGGCAGCCTGGTGGGCTTCGATATCGACCTGGGCAATGCGATCTGCGCGGAGCTGAAGGTCAAGTGCAAGTGGGTCGAAAGTGACTTCGACGGCATGATCCCGGGCCTGAAAGCCAATAAATTCGATGGCGTGATTTCGTCGATGACCGTGACCCCAGTGCGCGAGAAGGCCATCGACTTCTCCTCCGAGCTGTTCTCCGGCCCGACTTCACTGGTGTTCAAGAAAGGCGCTGGCTATTCGACGCCAGAATCTCTCAAGGGCAAATCCGTCGGCTACGAGCAAGGCACCATCCAGGAAGCCTACGCCAAGGCTGTGCTGGATAAAGCCGGGGTGACCACCAAGGCTTACGCCAACCAGGACCAGGTGTACGCCGACCTGACCTCCGGGCGCCTCGACGCTTCTGTGCAGGACATGCTGCAAGCCGAACTGGGCTTTCTCAAGTCGCCAGCCGGTGCCGGCTATGAAGTGAGCGCCGCGATCGACGACCCGCTGCTGCCGTCGAAAACCGCGGTCGGTATCAAAAAAGGTAACACTGAACTCAAGGCGCTTTTGGATAAAGGTATCAAAGCGTTACACGATGATGGCACCTACGCCACTATCCAGAAGAAACACTTTGGCGATCTGAACCTGTACAGCGGCAAATAATGCCTGGGGCGCCCTGCTTCGGGCGGGGCGCTTTTTTATCGCCATAGGTCCTGATTTATGTTCGAAGATCTGTTGCAAACCCTCGGGCTGAGCGCATTCAGCCTGAAGGGTTTCGGCCCGCTGTTGCTGCAAGGTACCTGGATGACCATCAAGTTGTCGGTGCTGTCCCTGGCCGTCAGCGTCTTGCTGGGCCTGCTCGGCGCCAGCGCCAAACTGTCCAGCCTGGCCATTGTGCGTATCCCCGCCCAGCTCTACACCACCCTGATTCGCGGGGTGCCGGACTTGGTGCTGATGCTGCTGATTTTCTACAGCCTGCAAACCTGGCTCAGCGGCTTTACCGACTTTATGGAATGGGAATACATCGAGATCGACCCGTTCAGCGCCGGGGTGATCACCCTGGGCTTTATCTATGGGGCGTATTTCACCGAAACCTTTCGCGGCGCGATCCTCGCCGTGCCCCGTGGCCAACTCGAAGCCGCCACTGCCTACGGGCTCAAGCGCGGGCAGCGGTTTCGCTACGTGACCTTCCCGCAGATGATGCGCTTTGCGCTGCCGGGCATCGGCAATAACTGGATGGTGATGCTCAAGGCCACCGCGCTGGTGTCGATCATCGGCCTGGCAGACCTGGTGAAAGCCGCCCAGGATGCCGGCAAGAGCACCTATCAACTGTTTTATTTTCTGGTGCTGGCGGCGCTGATCTACCTGTTGATCACCAGCGCCTCCAACTTTGTCTTGCGCCGACTTGAACGTCGCTACTCCGCAGGCGCCCGGGAGGCAGTGCGATGATCGAGCTATTGCAGGAATACTGGCGCCCGTTTCTTTATAGCGACGGCCAGCACATCACCGGCCTGGCCATGACCTTGTGGTTGCTCAGTGGCGCACTGGTTATCGGCTTTCTGGTGTCGATCCCGCTGTCCATCGCCCGCGTCTCGCGCAAGCGCCTGGTGCGTTGGCCCGTGCAGTTCTACACCTACCTGTTTCGCGGTACGCCGCTCTATATCCAATTGCTGATCTGCTACACCGGCATCTACAGCCTTGCCGCCGTGCGGGCACAACCGGTGCTGGATGCGTTCTTTCGCGATGCGATGAACTGCACCCTGCTGGCCTTCGCCCTCAACACCTGCGCCTACACCACGGAGATTTTCGCCGGGGCGATCCGCAGCATGGCCCACGGCGAAGTCGAGGCGGCCAAGGCTTACGGCCTCAGCGGCTGGAAGCTGTACGCCTATGTGATCATGCCTTCGGCGTTGCGACGCTCGTTGCCCTACTACAGCAACGAAGTGATCCTGATGCTGCACTCAACCACCGTGGCCTTTACCGCAACGATCCCGGACATCCTCAAGGTTGCGCGGGATGCCAACTCCGCCACCTTCATGACCTTCCAGTCATTTGGCATTGCCGCACTGATCTATCTGACGGTGACCTTTGCCCTGGTCGGCCTGTTTCGCCTGGCGGAACGTCGTTGGCTGGCCTTCCTCGGGCCGAGCCACTAAGGAGTTTGCATGCGCCACCAGCTACATGACCTGATCGCGCCCGTGCCCGGCACGGCGCGGCAGATCCACAGTTTTCACTTCGGCCCGCAGCAGCCAGAGGGCAAGGTGTACATCCAGTCCTCTCTGCATGCCGATGAGTTGCCCGGCATGCTGGTGGCGTGGCATTTGAAGGCGCGCCTGGCAGAGCTTGAAGCGAACGGGCGCTTGCGCAGCGAAATCGTGCTGGTGCCGGTCGCCAACCCGGTGGGCCTCGAACAGGTGTTGATGGACATCCCCTTGGGCCGCTACGAACTGGAAAGCGGGCAGAACTTCAATCGCCTGTTCGTCGACCTCAGCGAAGACGTCGGCAACCAGGTCGAAGGCATGCTGGGCGATGATCCTCAGCGCAATGCCCAATTGATCCGCAGCGCACTGTCCCACGCCCTGGCCGCGCACACCGCCCAGACCCAGTTGCACTCCCAACGCCTGGTGCTGCAACGCCTGGCCTGTGATGCCGACGTGGTGCTGGACCTGCATTGCGACTTCGAAGCCGTGGCGCACCTGTACACCACGCCCGACGCCTGGTCGCAGGTAGAACCCTTGGCGCGCTACCTGGGTTCGGAGGCCAACCTGCTGGCTACCGATTCCGGCGGGCAGTCTTTTGACGAATGTTTCACCTTGGTGTGGTGGCAGTTGCAGCAACGCTTCGGCGAACGCTACCCGATCCCCATGGGCAGCTTGTCAGTCACCGTCGAATTGCGCGGCCAGGGCGATGTCAACCACGGCCTCGCCGCGCTGGACTGCCAGGCCATCATTGATTATTTGATCCACTTCGGCGCCATTCACGGCGATGCAGCCCCCTTGCCTGCCCTGGCCTACCCGGCTACGCCGCTGGCGGCGGTGGAGCCGGTGACCACCCCGGTGGGGGGCTTGCTGGTGTTCAACGCTCTGCCAGGCGAATACCTGGAAGCCGGGCAATGGGTCGCCGACATCATCGACCCCATTACAGACCGCGTAACGCCTGTGCACTGCCAGCACGCCGGGCTGCTTTACGCCCGCTCGCTACGTCGCATGGCCACGGCCGGCATGGTGATCTGCCATGTCGCCGGCACACAGGCCTACCGCAGCGGTTATCTACTTTCGCCTTGAGGATGCACGCCCCATGTACAAACTGACCGTTGAAGGCCTGCACAAAAGCTATGGCGACAATCAAGTGCTCAAAGGTGTGTCGCTCAAGGCCAAGACCGGTGATGTGATCAGCCTGATCGGCGCCAGTGGCTCAGGCAAGAGTACCTTCCTGCGCTGTATCAACTTTTTGGAAACCCCCAACGATGGCGCCATGACCCTGGACGGCCAAGCGATCCGCATGGTCAGCGATCGCCATGGCATGCGCGTGGCCGACGACGCCGAGCTGCAACGCCTGCGCACACGGCTGGCGATGGTGTTCCAGCACTTCAACTTGTGGAGCCACATGAGCGTGCTGGAAAACATCACCATGGCCCCGCGCCGCGTGCTGGGTTGCAGCAAGAAGGACGCCGAAGACCGCGCCCGCCGCTACCTGGACAAAGTCGGGCTGCCGGCGCGCGTGGCTGATCAATACCCGGCGTTCCTCTCAGGTGGCCAGCAGCAGCGCGTCGCCATCGCCCGCGCCCTGGCGATGGAGCCGGAGGTGATGCTGTTCGATGAACCCACATCAGCCCTGGACCCGGAGCTGGTGGGCGAAGTGTTGAAGGTGATCCAAGGCCTGGCCGAGGAAGGCCGCACCATGATCATGGTGACCCACGAGATGAGCTTTGCACGCAAGGTCTCAAGCCAAGTGCTGTTCCTGCACCAAGGCCTGGTGGAGGAGCAAGGCCTGCCAGAGGATGTGCTGGGCAATCCAAAGAGCGAACGCCTGCAACAATTTTTGAGCGGCAACTTGAAGTAGGAGCGAGCTTGCTCGCGAAAATCGTCAACGATAACGCGGGCATCCTGGATAAACGCGGTGCCTGAACCTTTTTCGCGGGCAAGCCCGCTCCTACAGTGGAACGTCGGCGCTGCCTCAGGGGTCTTTGAACTAACCCCTCCAGAGCGTCCGCTGCCGCATGGCAAAAAACCACGACTTCGCCAAGCAATGGTTTGCCACCCAAGGCTGGAAGCCATTCGCCTTTCAGAAAGAGGTATGGGCCGCGGTCAAGGCCGGCCAGTCGGGGTTGCTGCATGCCAGCACCGGGGCGGGTAAAACCTATGCCCTGTGGTTTGCCGCCCTCAACCGTTTCGCCATCACCCGCCCGCCCGCCACAGGCAAACGCAAGCCGCCTGCCGAGCCGCTGAGCGTGCTGTGGATCACGCCGATGCGCGCCTTGGCCGCCGACTCCGCTCGCGCCCTGCAAGCCCCACTGGAGGCGTTGCAGATTCCCTGGAGCGTGGGCCTGCGCACCGGTGACACCAGCAGCAGTGAACGCGCGCGCCAGACCCGTCGCCAACCCACCGCCCTGATCACCACCCCGGAAAGCCTGACGTTGATGCTGGCCCGTGCCGACAGTGAAACCAGCCTGGCGCACCTGCGCATGGTCATCGTGGATGAATGGCATGAACTGATCGGCAATAAGCGCGGCGTGCAGTTGCAACTGGCGCTGGCACGCTTGCGACGCTGGCATCCGCAATTGATGGTGTGGGGCATTTCAGCGACCTTGGGTAATCAGGCTCACGCGTTGGAGGTTTTGGTCCCACAGGGTGGCGGGGTCAATGTGCAGGGGCAAACGGCAAAGGCGCTGAAGGTCGACACCCTGTTGCCGGCGGTCACCGAGCGTTTCCCTTGGGCCGGGCATATCGGTTTGAAGATGTTGCCGCAGGTGGTCAATGAGGTGGAGGCCAGCAGCAGTTGCCTGGTGTTTACCAATACCCGGGCGCAGTCGGAGATCTGGTACCAGGCGATTCTGGACGCGCGTCCGGACTGGGCCGGCTTGATTGCCCTGCACCACGGTTCGTTATCGCGCGAGACCCGCGACTGGGTGGAGCGGGCGTTGAAAGACGGGCAGCTCAAGGCGGTGGTGTGCACCTCCAGCCTCGACCTGGGCGTGGACTTCCTGCCGGTGGAACGGGTGCTGCAAATCGGCTCCGCCAAGGGCGTAGCGCGGTTGATGCAACGCGCCGGGCGCTCCGGCCACGCGCCTGGGCGGCCCTCACGGGTAACCCTGGTGCCAACCCACAGCCTCGAGTTGGTGGAGGCGGCGGCCGCCCAGGATGCAATCGCCCAACGGCGCATCGAAGCGCGGGAATCACCTTACAAGCCGTTGGATGTGCTGGTACAACACCTGGTCAGCATGGCCTTGGGCGGCGGCTTTACCCCGGCGGCACTGTTGGACGAAGTGCGCGGCGCCTGGGCCTATCGCGACCTCACCGAAGCGGATTGGGCCTGGGCCCTGGGGTTCGTGCGCCATGGTGGCCTGTCACTCACCGCTTATCCGGATTACCGCCGCGTGGAGCCCGATGAACAGGGCATCTGGCGTGTCCCGGATGCACGCCTCGCACGCCGCCATCGCATGAGTGTCGGCACCATCGTCAGTGATGCCAGTATCCAGCTCAAGTTCTGGAGCAAAGGCGGCGGCGGCAAGAACCTGGGCAGTGTCGAGGAAGGCTTTATTGCAAGGCTCAAGCCGGGGGATGGGTTTCTGTTTGCCGGACGCTTGCTGGAGCTGGTGCGCGTGGAAAACATGACCGCCTATGTGCGACGCAGCACCGCGAAAAAAGCCGCCGTGCCACGCTGGAACGGCGGGCGCATGCCGCTTTCCAACGAACTGGCCCAGGCGGTGGTCGAGCGTTTTGATGCCGCCGCGCATGGGCACTTCGACGGCCCGGAAATGCAGGCGGTGCAACCGCTGCTGCACACCCAATTGCGCTGGTCCGGCCTGCCGACCCGTGAGCATTTGCTGGCTGAAACCCTGCGGTCGCGGGAAGGCTGGCACCTGTTTCTGTACCCCTTCGCTGGCCGCCAGGTACACCTGGGCTTGGCCAGTTTGCTGGCCTGGCGGGTCAGCCAACAGCAGCCGCTGACCTTCTCGATTGCGGTGAATGATTATGGCCTGGAGCTGTTGAGCGCCACCGAGGTGCAGTGGCCACGACTGTTGAATACCCAGTTGTTGAGCCCCCAAGACCTGCTGGCTGACGTGATCGCCAGCCTCAATGCCGGCGAACTGGCCCTGCGCCGCTTTCGCGAGATTGCGCGAATCGCAGGGCTGGTATTTGCCGGGTATCCCGGCGCGCCCAAAAGCACGCGACAAGTGCAGGCCTCCAGCGGTTTGTTCTTTGAGGTGTTCAAGCAATATGACCCACAGAACCTGCTGCTGGCCCAGGCCGGTGAAGAAGTTCTGCGTGATGAATTGGATATTCGTCGGCTGGAACAGACGCTGAATCATCTGTCGACGTTGAAGTTGGACCTGCACACGATCCAGCGGCCCACGCCCTTGGCCTTTCCGCTGCTGGTAGAACGGATGCGCGAAAGCATGAGCTCGGAAAAACTCTCGGAGCGCATCGCGCGGATGGTCAAGGACCTGGAAAAAGTCGCCGACAAAGGGCAAGGCTGATGCATTACCCACTGATGCTGGAAGGCGAAGAGCTATGGCTATTGCCGGACAAGGCCGTTTATTGGCCCGCACGTCGATGCCTGTTGATTGCCGATGCGCATTTTGGCAAGGCGTCGGCCTATCGCAGCCTGGGGCAACCGGTGCCACAGGGCACGACTACGGCCAACCTGGAATGCCTGGACAGGCTGTTAACGGCCCTGCCCTGCGCGCAGTTGATCTTTCTCGGCGATTTCCTGCACGGCCCTGGCTCTCACGCCAGCGGCACCCTGAACGCAATCCGGGCCTGGCGTGAGCGCAATCGCCCACTGGCCCTGACCTTGATTCGCGGCAATCACGACAAACGCGCCGGCGACCCACCGCTGGATTTGGGCATCGAGGTGGTCGCGGAGCCTCTGCTGATGGGCCCGTTCGCCTTGCAACATGAGCCAGACGCACACGCCAGCCACCATGTACTGGCGGGGCATGTGCATCCGGTGTACCACCTGCGAGGCAAAGGGCGCCAACGGCTGCGCTTGCCGTGCTTCCAGATCGGCGCTCAGGTTAGCCTGCTGCCAGCCTTTGGCGCGTTTACAGGGGGTTATGCCGTGGAGCAGGCCCAGGACGACCGAATCTTTGTGATCGGCGATCACCAAGTCTGGCCGATTCAATGAATCGATAAAGGCCCGCTCAGGTATCAGGCAACAGGCGCGGGTGGTGGCTCGTCCGGTAAGGTCGGCTCACCCGGCTCGGTAGGCTGCGGGTAATCAGGTTCGGGTTGACCGGGGATGCCACCCGCGTGCGCGGGGTTGGCCATCAAGGACCAGGCCAGAACACCAATCTGGTTGGGTTCAAGCCGGGCGAGTTCTGCGCTGATTCGCGGGTCGATCTTCATAGGGTACTCCTCAAGTATGGCCCGGCGCGTTTCACACGCGCCGAAGCAGTACACCTAGATAGAGTCACTTTCTGCAGACAAATTCCCTTTGCCCGTAGGAGCTTTAGATCAAGCGCGTGGGAGAGTGACGCCGCGTTGGCCCTGATACTTGCCCGCACGGTCTTTGTAGGACACTTCACAGGCCTCGTCGGACTGCAAGAACAGCATTTGTGCCACGCCTTCGTTGGCGTAGATTTTCGCCGGCAAGGTGGTGGTGTTGGAGAATTCCAGGGTCACGTGGCCTTCCCACTCAGGCTCAAGCGGCGTGACGTTGACGATAATGCCGCAGCGGGCGTAGGTGCTTTTACCCAGGCAGATGGTCAGCACGTCGCGAGGAATACGGAAGAACTCCACGGTGCGCGCCAGGGCGAAAGAGTTGGGCGGGATGATGCACACGTCGCTCTTGACGTCGACGAAGCTCTTTTCGTCGAAGTTTTTCGGATCGACGATCGCCGAATTGATGTTGGTGAACACCTTGAATTCATCGGCGCAACGCACGTCGTAGCCATAGCTGGAAACGCCGTACGAAATCACGCGCTCGTCGCCTTCACCACGAATCTGGCGTTCGACGAACGGCTCGATCATGCCGTGTTCCTGCGCCATGCGGCGAATCCACTTGTCCGATTTGATGCTCATGGCGGTGTCCTGAATAGCGAGGCGAAAAAAATCTGTGGGCCATCTTACCGGGGCCGGCGTTGGGGTTCAAAGGCCGCACGGGTTTTCTTGATGAATGCACCGCCAGCTATAAGCCGCAGCCAGCGTGGCCGGGGCCCGGATGGCCGGCGGCAATGACTGTAAATACCACCGCCAGTCACGAAAATAGAGAAACCTTCGGAAATACCATTGGCACGTTCCGGAAAAAGGGTTAAGGTGGCGCCACTGTGCTGCTTGTGTCACTGAGAATCTCTACACGATATGTTGAATTTCGATCCAACCATCTCCAAGAATTTTTCCTGCTCTTTGCACTCAGTCTCGGCCAGGGCTTTTCCTGAGTCGCAGTTAACTTTGTCCAAGGAGATACACCATGTCTAATCGCCAAACTGGTACCGTTAAGTGGTTCAACGATGAAAAAGGCTTCGGCTTCATCACTCCACAATCCGGTGACGACCTGTTCGTTCACTTCAAAGCTATCCAATCCGACGGCTTCAAAAGCCTGAAAGAAGGCCAACAGGTTTCTTTCATCGCTACCCGCGGTCAGAAAGGCATGCAAGCTGAAGAAGTTCAAGTTATCTAACTTGTACTGACTTAGTCGAAAAAACCCCGCCCTTAAAAGCGGGGTTTTTTTATGCCTGGAATTTGGTGCGCCACACCGATGTAATGTCGGACACAAAAAAATGTGGGAGGGGGCTTGCTCCCGAATGCGGTGCATCAGTCAACACATCAGCGACTGTCACACTGCTTTCGGGAGCAAGCCCCCTCCCACATTCAAACCTTCAAGCTGCGTTGTTACTGGAACAACGACTCACTCGACAAGCCATTCTTCTCCAGGATCTCGCGCAAGCGCTTGAGGCCCTCTACCTGGATCTGCCGCACCCGCTCACGGGTCAGGCCAATCTCCAGGCCTACATCCTCCAGGGTGCTGCTCTCATGGCCGCGCAGGCCGAAGCGGCGAATCACCACTTCACGCTGCTTGTCCGTGAGCTCTGACAGCCACTGGTCAATACTTTGGGAAAGATCATCGTCCTGCAACAGCTCGCAAGGGTCTGTTGGACGATCATCGGTCAGGGTGTCCAGCAGGGTCTTATCCGAATCCGGCCCCAGCGAAACATCCACCGAAGACACACGCTCGTTAAGGCCCAGCATGCGCTTGACCTCCCCTACCGGTTTTTCCAGCAGGTTGGCGATTTCTTCAGGCGAGGGTTCATGATCGAGTTTTTGCGTCAGCTCACGCGCCGCCCGCAGGTAGACGTTGAGCTCCTTGACCACATGGATCGGCAACCGGATCGTGCGGGTCTGATTCATGATCGCCCGTTCGATGGTCTGGCGAATCCACCAGGTGGCGTAGGTGGAGAAACGGAAGCCCCGCTCAGGGTCGAATTTCTCCACAGCCCGGATCAAGCCCAGGTTGCCCTCCTCGATCAGGTCCAGCAGGGACAACCCACGATTGACGTAGCGTCGGGCGATTTTCACCACCAGGCGCAGGTTGCTTTCAATCATGCGCTTACGCCCAGCCGGATCACCCTTCTGCGACAAACGCGCAAAATGGACTTCTTCTTCGGGGGTCAACAGAGGGGAAAAGCCGATTTCATTGAGGTACAGCTGGGTCGCGTCGAGCGCCCGCGTGTAGTCAACGTACTTGTGCTGCTTCAACGCGGCAGCATTTTTGGATTTGGTGCGAACTGAAGGTGGTGATACCCCTTCATTATCTGACATCGTTTCCAAATCGATACCGGCCTCCATAAGGAGAACCTCATCGTCGATGTCAAACTCCGGCACTTCTTTACTGAGAGCCATTGTTATAGTCCTTTGGTGAGTTCGACCTCAAGCTCAAGCGACGCCTCTATCCTTGGCAACGCTGGAGCCTGTTCCTTCTACGTGAGGGAACAGGCTGTGCAACACATCAACGACGGGGCAGGAATTGCAGCGGATCTACAGGCTTCCCTTGGCGGCGAATCTCAAAGTGCAGTTTCACCCGGTCTGTGCCCGTTGACCCCATTTCGGCAATCGTCTGTCCGACCTTGACCTGCTGCCCCTCCCGAACCAACAACCTGCGGTTATGACCGTAGGCACTGACGTAGGTATCGCTGTGTTTGATGATGACCAGCTCGCCGTAGCCCCGCAAACCACTCCCGGCGTACACCACTGTCCCATCAGACGCAGCTAAAACAGGCTGTCCCAAATCCCCGGCGATATCAATGCCTTTATTCAAACTACCGTTTGAAGAGAATTTTCCAATCAACACTCCGTTTGAAGGCCATCCCCAACCGGTCGGCGCAGGCCCGGCGGGTGGCAACGGCGCGGGTGCCGGCTTGCTCGCAACCGCAGGCGCGGCGCTGCCTGCAGGCCGGGTAATGATGGTGGTCTTGCTGGAGGACGATGGCGAAGATCCCGACTTTGTCACAACTGCCGTAGGTGCAGAACCTGAGCGGCCATCGAAACGAATGGTCTGCCCTGGATGGATCGTATACGGCACAGGAATGTTGTTACGGGCGGCCAGCGCTTTGTAATCCCAGCCATAACGGAAGGCAATCGAGAACAGGGTGTCGCCTTTGCGCACCACGTATTGGCCAGTGGTCACCGTGGGTCTTTGTGGGGTTGCGTTGGTACGGTCAACGACCCGCGCACCACCGGATGGCGTGCTCGAGCAGGCTGCCAATAAGGAACTCAAGACAAGGCCAAGCACCAGTC
Source organism: Pseudomonas sp. FJ2-5-13 (assembly GCF_029201605.1). Lineage (NCBI taxonomy): Bacteria > Pseudomonadati > Pseudomonadota > Gammaproteobacteria > Pseudomonadales > Pseudomonadaceae > Pseudomonas > Pseudomonas sp. FJ2-5-13. The sequence goes on along the minus strand of NZ_CP104045.1, from coordinate 1,501,990 downwards.
GCTGAAAGCTTGTTTTACTCATTCGCTGCGCAGGACCTGTGAGACTCACCCGCCGCTCCCTTTGTGGTGGCTGAACGTTAACGCCTGGATCAGGCTTGAAATATGACGCAAGTATAACTGGGCATTGGCTTTTTACTGGCACATGACTGAAAGGAAAAATTCATCATGTTTAATCGTGGCCGCCAGGCATGTTGATTCAATAGACCCCGCCGTAAGACACATCCCCGCTTACAGAATTCACTGCGCACGAATAAATGATCAGGCCAGCGGGCCGTTGAGCAAAGGTACGAAACGCACGGCACCGAGTACATGCCGGGAAAAACCTTCGTCCTCACGGATAATAAGCATCAACTGTTGCACTTCGCCGGAGCCCACCGGGATGACCAACCGCCCGCCAGGTGCCAATTGATCCAGCAAGGCTTGCGGCACATCGGTGGCCACGGCGGTGACAATGATACCGTTGTAGGGCGCCAGCGCCGGCCAGCCCTCCCAGCCATCGCCCCAGCGGAATACCACGTTGCGCAGGTTCAGCTCCACCAGACGCTCTTTGGCCCGGTCCTGCAGCACCTTGATGCGCTCGACCGAAAACACCCGCTCTACCAATTGCGACAGCACGGCCGTCTGGTAGCCGGAGCCGGTGCCAATCTCCAGCACCTTGTCCAAAGGCCCCGCCGCCAGCAGCAGCTCGCTCATGCGCGCGACCATGTAAGGCTGGGAGATGGTCTGGTTGTGGCCGATGGGCAACGCCGTGTCTTCATAGGCGCGATGCGCCAGGGCCTCATCGACAAACAGGTGCCGCGGCGTGCGCCGAATCACTTCCAGCACCTGCGCGTTGGACAAGCCTTCTTCATACAGACGCTGGATCAATCGTTCCCGGGTACGCTGGGAGGTCATCCCGATGCCACGGCGCAACAAGTCGTCTTGTTCACGAGCCATCAACGCAGTCCCTCCAGCCAGCCATCAAGGCCACTGAAGGCATCACTGAAGGTGCGATCAAACAGCAACGGGGTAACGGAGACATAGCCTTGCATCACCGCATGAAAGTCCGTGCCCTCGCCGCCATCTTCGGCGTCGCCGGCCGCGGCGATCCAATAGCCTTCCTTGCCGCGTGGGTCGACCACCTTCAAGGGCGCCGCCGCACGGGCGCGATGGCCCAGGCGCGTGAGCTGGATACCGCGAATGTGGTCAAGGGGCAAGTTGGGGATATTGACGTTGAGCACTGTACGCGGCGGCAGGTCCAGGGAAGCATGGGCCTCCACCAACTTGCGCGCGTAGTAGGCCGCCGTCGCCAGGTTATCCAATTGCCGCGAGGCAAAGGAAAAGGCAAAGCCGGTGCGGCCCAGGAAGCGCCCTTCAAGGGCCGCCGCCACGGTGCCGGAATACAGCACGTCGTCACCCAGGTTGGCGCCCAGGTTGATTCCCGAAACCACCAGGTCTGGCTGGTGCTCCAGCAAACTGTTGATTGCCAGGTGCACGCAGTCGGTGGGGGTTCCGTTAACGCTGATAAAGCCATTGGCCAGGACCCGCGGGTGCAGCGGACGGTCGAGCGTCAGCGAACTGCTGGCGCCGCTCTTGTCCTGGTCGGGGGCAACCACCACGCACTCGGCGTAATCCTGCAGCGCAGCATGGAGCGCGGCAAGACCGGGTGCGGTGGCACCGTCATCGTTTGATATCAGAATACGCATGGGCTGTCCGTCTGCCCCACCGGCACCAGATCAACAAGCTCGCGCACCAAGACAGTGGCGAAGCATCCGGCCGGCAGGACGAATTCCAATTGCAGAATGTCAGGCCCGGGATAATGCCACGTCAACCCGCCAATGGGCAGTCGCAGAATGCGACGTTCCTGGCTCATTCCCGCCTTCACCAGCCAATCACGTAGGTCAGCTTCGCCAGCAGCGACAGATTGTTCCAGCTCATATGTAAGACCTTTCGCCGGCGAATCGCCTTCGCCCCACTGCGGGCCGGTGGGATGCAGGTCCAGGATCGCCAGGCGCGGGTCACTGCATTCAGCTTCCCCGGCCGGAAAAAAACTGCGACTGTCGGTAAATGCCAGCAGATCGCCGACTTGCGCTCGCTGCCATGAACCATCGGCGACGCGGGCCGCCAATACTTTGTTGAACAGGTAACTGCGAGCCGTGGACAGCAAGCGCGAGCGCACGTTGCGCTGCTCGGGCAGGGCCTTGCGAGCAGCCCACTCGCGAGCGTCTACTACGTTGCCGCCGTTGTGGCCAAAACGCTGGGTGCCGAAGTAATTGGGGATGCCGTGCCGGGCAATCAACTGCAGACGTGCGTCGATGGCAGCGGTGTCGCCGGCCAGTTGGGTCAGGCGCAGGGTGAAGCCGTTGGCCGAATGGGCACCACGCTGCAGCTTGCGCTTGTGACGGGCGGTTTTCAGGATCTTGAGGGTGTCGTTTTCTGCGCCGCTCATGTCCGGGTCGGCCTTGCCGGGCAATTGCACGCTGAACCACTGACGGGTCAGGGCCTGACGGTCCTTGAGCCCGGCATAGCTGACGGTGCGCAACGGTACGCCAGCAGCCTTGGCGATACGCCGTGCGGCCTCCTCGGTGTTCAAGCCGCGCTTTTCCACCCACAACCACAGGTGCTCGCCATCGCCGGTCAGCGGGATGTCCAGCACCTCATCAACCTGGAAGTCTTCGGCCGTGGCCTTGAGTACCGCGCTGCCCAGGGCCTCGCCATAGGCCCGCGGGCCCAGCAGTTGCAGGTCGTTCATGCGCGCAGCAACAAGGCGACGGAGTGCACTGCGATGCCCTCTTCACGACCGGTAAACCCGAGCTTTTCGGTGGTGGTGGCTTTCACGTTGACTTGATCCAATTCAATTTGCAGGTCTGCGGCGATCGCTGCGCGCATCGCTTCGATATGGGGGGCCATTTTTGGCGCCTGGGCGACGATGGTGTTATCGACGTTGCCGACCTTCCAGCCCTTGGCGTGGATCAGACCGACCACATGGCGCAGCAACACACGGCTGTCCGCGCCCTTGAAGGTGGGATCAGTGTCCGGAAAGTGCTTGCCGATATCGCCCAATGCCGCCGCGCCGAGCAAGGCATCGCTCAAGGCGTGCAAGACCACGTCGCCGTCGGAATGAGCCAGCAACCCATGGTGGTGTGCAATGCGCACGCCGCCCAGGGTGATGAAATCGCCTTCAGCGAAACGGTGCACATCGTAGCCGTGGCCAATACGCATAAAAAAAACGCCCCGATTTAATTCAGGGCGTGATTCTACCTACTTTTGCCTCGGATTAACCGAGCAAAGCACGACCATGATGCCGCAAATGGTCTTCGATGAAGCTGGCGATGAAGAAGTAGCTGTGGTCGTAGCCAGGCTGCAGGCGCAGTTCCAGCGGATGGTTGGCCGCCTTGGCCGCTTGCTGCAAGGCTTCGGGCTTGAGTTGGACCTCAAGGAAATCGTCGCGATCGCCCTGGTCCACCAAGAGGGGCAACTTTTCCGAGGCTTCGCTGATCAGCACGCAGGCATCCCATTCGCGCCATTTCGAACGCTCTTCCCCCAAATAACGGGAAAAGGCTTTCTGGCCCCACGGACAGTCCATCGGGTTGTTGATCGGCGAAAACGCCGACACCGACAGGTAACGTCCAGGATTGCGCAATGCACAGACCAGCGCACCGTGCCCCCCCATGGAGTGGCCGCTGATACCGCGCTTATCGGAGGCAGGGAAATGCGCCTCTACCAATGCCGGCAATTCCCGCACCACGTAGTCATGCATCCGATAGTGCTTGGCCCAGGGTTCCTGGGTGGCATTGAGGTAGAAGCCCGCGCCGAGGCCGAAGTCCCAGGCATTGTCCGGGTCGCCCGGCACGCCAGGGCCACGGGGGCTGGTATCTGGCGCGACGATGATCAAGCCCAGTTCGGCAGCCATGCGCTGGGCGCCGGCCTTGTGCATGAAGTTCTCGTCAGTACAGGTCAACCCGGACAGCCAATACAACACCGGCAGCTTGCCGCCCTGCTCCGCTTGCGGCGGCAGGTAGACGGCAAAGGTCATGTCGCAACCCAGCACATCGGAATGATGCTTGTAACGTTTATGCCAGCCGCCGAAGCTCTTCTGGCATGACAGGTTTTCCAGACTCATGGCCGACCTCAGAAGTGAATGACGGTACGAATGCTCTTGCCTTCATGCATCAGGTCAAACGCTTTGTTGATATCTTCCAGGCCCATGGTGTGGGTGATGAAGGTATCCAGCGGGATTTCACCGGTCTGGGCCATTTCCACGTAGCTTGGCAATTCGGTACGACCGCGCACGCCACCAAACGCCGAACCACGCCAGACGCGCCCGGTGACCAGTTGGAACGGACGTGTAGCGATTTCCTGGCCAGCACCGGCCACACCGATGATCACCGATTCGCCCCAGCCTTTGTGGCAGCACTCAAGGGCCGCACGCATCAGTTGCACATTGCCAATGCATTCAAAGGAAAAGTCCACGCCGCCATCAGTCAGGTCGACAATCACGTCCTGGATCGGGCGGTCGTAGTCTTTCGGGTTGATGCAATCAGTGGCGCCCAGTTGCTTGGCGATTTCGAACTTGGCCGGGTTGATATCAATGGCGATGATGCGACCGGCGTTGGCCTTGACCGCGCCGATAATCGCCGACAGACCAATGCCGCCCAGGCCGAAGACGGCCACGGTATCGCCCGGCTTGACCTTGGCGGTGTTGATCACCGCACCGATGCCGGTGGTGACACCGCAACCGAGCAGGCAGACTTTTTCCAGCGGCGCTTCTTTAGGAATCTTGGCCACGGAGATTTCCGGCAGCACGGTGTACTCGGAGAACGTCGAGGTGCCCATGTAGTGGAAAATCGGCTGGCCCTTGTAGGAGAACCGCGTGGTGCCATCCGGCATCAAGCCCTTGCCCTGCGTGGCGCGAATGGCCTGGCACAGGTTGGTCTTGCCACTCAGGCAGAACTTGCACTTGCCGCATTCCGGGGTGTACAGCGGGATCACATGATCGCCCACAGCGACCGAGGTCACGCCCTCGCCGATGGCTTCGACCACTGCGCCGCCTTCATGGCCCAGGATCGACGGAAAGATGCCTTCCGGATCAGCGCCCGACAAGGTGTAGGCGTCGGTGTGACACACGCCGGACGCGACCACCCGCAGCAACACCTCGCCAGCCTTGGGCATGGCGACATCCACTTCAACAATCTCAAGGGGCTTCTTGGCTTCGAAGGCTACGGCGGCGCGGGACTTGATCATCCGGGTTTCTCCATCGGGTTAAAAACTAAGGCTGTGAGTGTAAAACATCGCCCTTTGATGAATAATCCAGGCAAAAGCAAAACATTATTGCCGTACAGGGACAATCAACATGCTCGAGAACCGCTGGGAAGGCATTGACGAGTTTGTCGCGGTGGCCGAATGCAGCCAGTTCACGGCGGCGGCGGAGCGACTGGGGGTATCCTCCTCCCACGTCAGCCGGCAAGTGGCGCGCCTGGAAGAACGCCTGCAAACCCGATTGCTGTACCGCAGCACACGCAAGGTGACGCTGACCGAAGCCGGCCAGACCTTCCTGCAACACTGCCAACGCCTGCAGGACGGTCGCGAGGAGGCCTTGCGCGCGGTGGGCGACTTGACCAGCGAACCCAAGGGCATGTTGCGTATGACCTGCGCTGTGGCCTATGGCGAGCGTTTTATCGTGCCGCTGGTGACACGCTTTATGGCGCACTATCCGCAACTGCGCGTGGACATCGAGTTGACCAATCGCTCGCTGGACCTGGTCCACGAAGGCCTCGACCTGGCCATCCGCCTGGGACGTTTGCAAGACTCGCGCATGGTTGCCAGCCGCCTGGCGCCTCGGCGCATGTACCTGTGTGCCTCGCCCTCCTACCTCGAACGGTACGGTCGGCCACACAGCTTGTCGGAGTTGAGCCGGCACAACTGCCTGATTGGCAGCTCGGATATCTGGCAAATGGCCCAGGACGGGCGGGAATTTTCCCAGCGCGTGCAAGGCAATTGGCGCTGCAACAGTGGGCAAGCAGTGCTGGATGCGGCATTGCAAGGCATGGGCTTGTGCCAGTTACCGGACTACTACGTGCTGGAGCATCTGCACAGCGGGGCGTTGGTGTCGTTGCTGGAGGCTCATCAACCGCCGAATACTGCGGTGTGGGCGTTGTATCCGCAGCAGCGGCATTTGTCGCCGAAGGTGAGGAAGTTGGTGGATTTCTTGAAGGTGGGATTGGCTGAAAGGCCGGAGTACAAGCATTGAATTGAGGTGGCCTGCACCGGCCTCATCGCGGCATAGGTATCGACACAACTACGGCACAACGCTAAATCTGTGGCGAGGGAGCTTGCTCCCGTGACGGACTGACAGACGACGCTGATCTGGCTGAGGCACCGCGATCTAAATGTGGGAGCTGGCTTGCCTGCGAAGACGGCCTGCCAGCCGACACTTCTCTACCTGACACCCCACAATTCAACTGTGGGAGCGGGCTTGCTCGCGAAGGCGGCCTCACAGTCGACACTGTTATATCGAGTACATATCCATTGCTGCGGTAACGGCTACTTAGGGTTCCGCTCTGACAGCGGGTCACTTTTGGAAGGACCCAAAAGTAACCAAAAGGTCCTCGCCCCACCACTCGGCACCTCGCTTGGGCTCGGTGTGCCCGTAATCCGCCAGTGATTTGGGGGGCCGCCGCCACGCGCCATCCATGGCGCGGGGCGGCTAAACCGGCATCCCTGCCGGTTTACCCCCCAAATCCCTGTCGAATTCCGGCCAACGTGGTTTAACGGGGCGCCTAAGATCAAGAGCAGATCAAGAGCGGCTCGCTTCGCATCGTGGTTACCGCCTGCTGCTACAGCCCACAAAGTTATGTAGATACCTATGCTCATCGCGGGCAAGCCCGGCTCACAGTTGGCTGAGTTGTTTGTTATGGCAGCGACCAAATGTGGGAGGTGGCTTGCCTGATAGCCATAGGTATCTACACAACTCTGTAGCGACCGTAACCACGATGCGAAGCGAGCCGCTCTTGATCTTGATCTGCTTGTGATCTTGATCTCAGGCGCCCCGTTAAACCACGCTGGCCGAACGCAGGCTTGAATTCGTGGGTAACCCGGCAGGACGCCGGGTTAGCCGCCCCGCGCCAGGGATGGCGCGTGGCGGCGGCCCACGGATTCAAGCCTGCGTTCGGGCACACCGAGCCCAAGCGAGGTGCCGAGTGGTGGGGCAAGAGCGTTTTGCTTACTTTTGCGCTGTTCAAAAGTGAGCCGCTGTCAGAGCGGAACCCTAAGTGGCCGTTACCGCAGGAATGGATATGTACACGGATAACAGTGTCGCCTGCCAGGCCGCCTTCGCGAGCAAGCCCGCTCCCACAGTGGGATCATTGGGGTGTCAGGTAGATGGGTGTCGCGCAGGCAAGCCACGGTTGGATCGTGGGGTGTCAGGTAGATAAGCGTCGGCAGTCAGGTCGTCACCAGAGCAAGCTCCCTCGCCACAGGTCCAGCGTCGGCTCTAAGTTGTGTCGATATCTATACTGCGATGAGGCCAACTCGGTCTGACAAGTTACCGCCGGTTAGCCCAGCGCAACTTCAACCACTCCAGATCTTCCGGCCGAGTCACCTTGATATTGTCCGACCGCCCTTCAACCAGGCGCGGCGCTTGCCCGGACCACTCCATGGCCGAGGCTTCATCGGTGATCAGCGCATCGGCCACCAGGCTGTCCGCCAAGGCGCGATGCAAGGCGCCCAGGCGGAACATCTGTGGTGTGTAGGCCTGCCAGATCAAGCTGCGATCGATGGTGTCCACCACACGGCCATGCTTGTCGACACGCTTGAGGGTGTCGCGCGCTGGCACTGCCAGCAGGCCGCCTACCGGATCATCGGCCAGTTCCGCCAAGAGCTTGTCGAGATCATCACGGCTCAGGTTAGGCCGCGCAGCATCATGCACCAAGACCCAGTCTTCATCACTGGCGCCCAGGGCATTGAGTTGCAGCAGCGCATTGAGAACCGAGCCGGAACGTTCCGAGCCGCCGTCGGCACGCTGGATACGCGGGTCGTTGGCGCACGCCAAGCTGGGCCAATAAGGATCATCAACTGCAAGACTGACCACCAGGCCCTTGAGGGAGGGATGGTCGAGAAAACAGCCGAGGCTGTGTTCGAGAATAGTGCGCCCGCCCAGTTGCAGGTACTGCTTGGGACGGTCCGCGGCCATACGGGCACCGACGCCCGCGGCAGGAATCACGGCCCAGAAGGCCGGTAAATCGTGGCTCATTGGGCCAACTGGTAGAGGGTTTCGCCCTCCTTGACCATGCCCAACTCATGACGAGCCCGCTCTTCAACGGTCTCCGTGCCTTTTTTCAGCTCAAGCACTTCAGCGTCGAGGACGCGGTTGCGCTCCAGCAGGCGTTCGTTTTCGGCACGCTGGTCGGCAATTTGCTGGGTCAACTCTTCTACCTGCGCAAAGCTGCCATTACCGACCCATAGGCGGTACTGCAGGCCAGCCAGCAACAAGAGCAAGACGAGGAACAACCAATTGGGACTGCGCATCGAAATCCGGGTATCCAGTGAAAAAAGACAGTCATGCAAACCTTTTGCAGCAACTGATAGCACAAAGCCTGGTAAAACCAGGCTTGCGCTTGTCAGTCAGCAGATTAGCGCCGAAATTCACACTTTCGTGAGATTTCTGACGTAATCCGCCGACTTTTTACCATTTACTGCTTAGCCGCGAAACTCGCCGCGACCGTTGTACTTAGCTTTACCTGCCAATTGCTCTTCGATGCGCAACAATTGGTTGTACTTGGACACGCGATCGGAACGGCACAGGGAACCGGTCTTGATCTGGCCCGCCGAAGTACCCACGGCCAGGTCGGCAATGGTGGAATCTTCGGTTTCGCCGGAGCGATGGGAGATCACGGCAGTGTAGCCCGCAGCCTTGGCCATCTGGATGGCTTCCAGGGTTTCGGTCAGGGTGCCGATCTGGTTGAACTTGATCAGGATAGAGTTGGCGATCTTCTTGTCGATGCCTTCTTTCAGGATCTTGGTGTTGGTCACGAACAAGTCGTCGCCCACCAGCTGGATTTTCTCGCCGATCTTGTCGGTGAGGATTTTCCAGCCATCCCAGTCGGACTCGTCCAGGCCGTCTTCGATCGAGATGATCGGGTAGCGCTGGGTCAGGCCCTTGAGGTATTCAGCAAAACCTTCGGAGTTGAACACCTGGCCTTCGCCGGACAGGTTGTACTTGCCGTCTTCATAGAATTCGCTGGCAGCGCAGTCCAGGGCCAGGGTCACGTCGGTGCCCAGCTTGTAGCCAGCGTTGGCGACGGCTTCGGAGATGACTTTGAGTGCATCTTCGTTGGAGGCCAGGTTCGGCGCGAAACCACCTTCGTCACCCACGGCAGTGCTCAGGCCACGGGCCTTCAGTACAGCCTTGAGGTGATGGAAAATCTCGGTGCCCATGCGCAGGCCTTCGGAGAAGGACTTGGCGCCAACCGGCTGCACCATGAATTCCTGGATGTCGACGTTGTTATCCGCGTGCTCGCCACCGTTGATGATGTTCATCATCGGCACCGGCATCGAGTAGACGCCAGGGGTGCCGTTCAGGTTGGCAATGTGTGCGTACAACGGCAGGTCCTGGTCCTGCGCGGCCGCCTTGGCAGCTGCCAGGGACACCGCGAGGATGGCGTTGGCGCCGAGGCTGCCTTTGTTTTCAGTGCCGTCGAGCTTGATCATCGCGTGGTCCAGGGCTTTCTGGTCCAGCGGGTCCTTGCCCAGCAACAGGTCACGAATCGGACCGTTGATGTTGGCTACAGCCTTGAGTACACCCTTGCCCAGGTAACGGCTCTTGTCGCCATCACGCAGTTCCAGCGCTTCGCGCGAACCGGTGGAAGCACCGGACGGCGCGCAGGCGCTGCCGATGATGCCGTTATCGAGAAGCACGTCGGCTTCGACGGTGGGGTTGCCACGGGAGTCGAGAACTTCACGACCTTTGATGTCGACGATTTTTGCCATTGTTGTAAACACTCCAAAGTTGACGAAAACGACGCAGCTGAAGGAAATCTTTTGACCGACCGCAAGGGTGGAACAACGGGGCAGACTTGCAGACGACAAGGCTCAGGCCCGGGGGCCTGAGCGTAAAGCGTGGGAAATTCTACCGGAGAAATGCCAGTTACGCGGTCTCTACCGTCGGAAAACTCTTGACCAGCTCGTCCAACTGCTTGAGCTGGGCCAGGAATGGCTCCAGCTTGTCCAGGCGCAGGGCGCATGGGCCATCACATTTGGCGTTGTCCGGGTCTGGGTGAGCTTCAAGGAACAGGCCCGCCAGCGACTGGCTCATGCCCGCCTTGGCCAGGTCCGTCACCTGGGCACGTCGCCCGCCAGCGGAGTCCGAACGACCACCGGGCATTTGCAGCGCGTGGGTCACGTCGAAGAACACTGGGTATTCGAACTGTTTCATGATGCCGAAACCGAGCATGTCCACCACGAGGTTGTTGTAGCCGAAGCTTGAACCCCGCTCGCAGAGGATCAACTGGTCGTTACCCGCTTCCACGCACTTGCTCAGGATGTGTTTCATCTCCTGGGGGGCGAGGAACTGGGCTTTCTTGATATTGATCACAGCGCCGGTCTTGGCCATGGCGACCACGAGGTCGGTCTGGCGCGACAGAAAGGCCGGCAACTGGATGATGTCGCACACCTCGGCGACCACGGCAGCCTGCTCAGGCTCGTGGACGTCGGTGATGATCGGCACGCCGAAGGCTTGCTTGATGTCCTGGAAGATCCGCATGCCTTCTTCAAGGCCCGGGCCGCGATAGGAGGTCACGGACGAACGGTTGGCCTTGTCGAAGCTGGCCTTGAAGACATAAGGGATACCCAGTTTCTGGGTGACCCGCACGTACTCCTCACACACCTGCATCGCCATGTCGCGGCTTTCCAGCACGTTCATGCCGCCAAACAGCACCATGGGCTTGTCGTTGGCAATCTCGATGTCGCCTACGCGAATGATCTTCTGGGCCATCAGGTTTACGCCTTCTTCTGATGTTGCGTCAGTGCTGCTTTGACGAAACCACTGAACAACGGGTGACCGTCGCGCGGCGTCGAGGTGAACTCAGGGTGGAACTGGCAGGCCACGAACCATGGATGATCCGGTGCTTCGACCACTTCAACCAGCTTGCCATCATCGGAGCGACCGGAAATCTTCAGGCCGGCTTCCTTGATCTGCGGCAGCAGGTTGTTGTTCACTTCATAACGGTGGCGGTGGCGCTCGACGATCACGTCTTTGCCGTAGCAGTCATGAACCAGCGAACCCGGCTCCAGCAAGCAGTTTTGTGCGCCAAGGCGCATAGTGCCACCCAGGTCGGAGCTTTCGGTACGGGTTTCAACGGCGCCAGTGGCGTCTTCCCACTCGGTGATCAGGCCCACGACTGGATGGCCGCTGCTGTGATCGAACTCGGTAGAGTTGGCGTCTTTCCAGCCCAGCACGTTACGGGCGAACTCGATAACGGCCACTTGCATGCCCAGACAGATACCCAGGTACGGCACCTTGTTTTCACGGGCGTACTGCACGGCAGTGATCTTGCCTTCCACGCCACGCAGGCCGAAACCGCCGGGAACGAGGATCGCGTCAACACCTTCGAGCAGCGCGGTGCCCTGGTTCTCGATGTCTTCGGAGTCGATGTAGCGCAGGTTGACCTTGGTACGGTTGCTGATACCGGCGTGGCTCATGGCTTCGATCAGCGACTTGTACGCGTCCAGCAGCTCCATGTACTTACCGACCATGGCGATGGTGACTTCATGCTCAGGGTTGAGCTTGGCGTCGACAACCGCGTCCCACTCGGACAGGTCGGCGCCGCCGCACTGCAGGCCGAAACGCTCGACCACAAAATCATCCAGCCCTTGCGAATGCAGAATGCCTGGGATCTTGTAAATGGTGTCGGCGTCTTCCAGGGCAATTACCGCACGTTCTTCAACGTTGGTGAACTGCGCGATCTTGCGGCGCGAGGAAATGTCGATCGGGTGATCGGAGCGGCATACCAGCACGTCCGGCTGCAGGCCGATGGAGCGCAGTTCCTTGACCGAGTGCTGGGTAGGCTTGGTTTTGGTTTCGCCGGCAGTGGCGATGTAGGGCACCAGTGTCAGGTGCATCAGCATCGCGCGCTTGGCGCCAACTTCGAAACGCAACTGGCGGATGGCTTCGAGGAACGGTTGGGACTCGATGTCACCCACGGTGCCACCGATCTCGACCATCGCCACGTCGGCATCGCCTGCACCCTTGATGATGCGGCGCTTGATTTCGTCGGTGATGTGCGGGATCACCTGGATGGTTGCACCCAGGTAGTCACCACGGCGCTCTTTGCGCAGCACGTGCTCGTAGACACGGCCGGTGGTGAAGTTGTTGTTCTGGGTCATGGTCGTGCGGATGAACCGCTCGTAGTGGCCCAGGTCCAGGTCGGTCTCGGCGCCGTCGTGGGTGACGAACACTTCACCGTGCTGGAACGGGCTCATGGTGCCCGGGTCAACGTTGATGTACGGGTCCAGCTTGAGCATGGTGACCTTAAGTCCCCGCGCCTCCAGGATGGCCGCCAATGAAGCGGAGGCAATGCCTTTCCCCAATGAAGAAACAACACCGCCCGTGACGAATATGTAGCGCGTCATGAAAAACCCTAGAAGTCTGCGTTAAAGCGGTCCGAGCCGCCGGGGAAAGCGAAGGAAGGCCGAAGCCCCCGATCACCTGCATTAATCACAGTGCACCTTTCAAAAAAACCGCCGCGTTGTGACAGACCAGCAATGAAACACCGGTACGTTGATCGCTACACATTTTTTGGAATCGCCCAGCAAAGACTGCTTGGTAATCGGCAACGACTGCGATTCAGGCGAATCCACAGAAGTTGTATCAAGAAGGGAGCGTAGTCTACCGGAAAGGCGCTATCAGCTCAAACCTTGATCGCAGGTCTGTGGCAACCAATCCAATTGCACCTCACCCACCGGCCGGGCCCATGCCCCCGCAACGCTTGGCACAGCCAGCAATTGCTCGCCCCGATAGACCAGCGGCAATCTGCCACGGACGAAGCCCGGCATGCCGCTTTCATTCAGCAGACGCTTGAGATCACGCCGGCCTCGGCCCGGTACGTCGATGATTTCGCCACCTTGGCGATAACGAACCTGCAGCGGGCCTTCGGGCGCCTTGCCGATAAACTTCAGTTGACCATTGCCCGTTAACTCTAGTGGATTTTGCGCATCGGGCCAGCTCACCGATGCGTCGGAAAACTCCGACCACGTTGAGGGCAACCACCAGATGCGTTCACCGCTACGCTGCATTTGACCGTCGGCCAGCCGCCACTGGGGCTGTGCGTCACCCTTGGCATCGCGCAGCGCACGCCAACCGGCCCAGTGGTCGCTGTCGGGTAAACGGGTCAGTGGCATCAGCCAATGCCGCAGGGCGTTGCGCTGGCGGGCATCGGATAGTTCGCGCAATGGTTCAAGCGCCAGAGACGGCAGAGGCAACCAGGGAAACGTAGAAGGCTGATCGGCGCGCTGCAGGTCCATCAGCGCCAACTCGTCGAGCAGCCCTTGCGCCTCAGCCATATGCTCAGCCGTGCGAGCCAGGTGGGTGAACGCGTGGGGCCAGCGTTCCGTCAGGGTTGGGAATACGCGGTGACGCAGGTAATTGCGGGAAAACCGTGGATCAGCATTGGAGGGATCTTCGATCCACTGCAACTGATGCTGATGGGCGTAGGCTTCCAGTTCACGACGGGAGAACGCCAGCAACGGCCGCACCAAGTGGCCCTGCGCTAAGGGGCGATGCTCAGGCATAGCTGCCAACCCTCGCACGCCGGCACCACGCAGCAGGCGAAACAGCAGGGTTTCGGCTTGATCGTCGCGGTGTTGGCCGGTGAAAAGCACCTCCCCTGCCCCCATGATCTGCATGAATGCTTGGTAGCGCGCATCGCGGGCCGCACGTTCAAGACTGGCGCCAGGCTGCACCTGCACGCGCATGGTCCGCAGGGGCACGCCCAGGCTGTCGCAGACCGCTTGGCAATGAGCAGGCCATACCTCTGCGGCAGTCTGCAGGCCATGGTGAATATGGACAGCGCTGAGGGGAGGTAATGTTTCGGACTTTGCCAGAGTGACCAGAAGATGCAGCAGCACAGTGGAATCGAGGCCACCCGAGAACGCGACGTGCCAGGCCGGGGCGTTACGCCAAGGGGCTAGGGTTTGCAGGAGGTTGGCGGATAAGCTGGGCGTCATGACAAAGTACCGCCATTCATCTGGAATGAAATAAACCAGCTTACACAAAACAAATGTGGGAGCGGGCTTGCTCGCGAATACGGATTGTCAGCCACTGTATATGTGTCTGATACACCGCTTTCGCGAGCAAGCCCGCTCCCACATTTGGGTACTACGTCGCTCTTAGAGACCGTAGCTCATCAGGCGCTCATAACGACGAGCCAGCAGCGCTTCGTTATCCAGCTTCTTGAGCATCGCCAGTTGCGAACCCAACTCGGCACGGATGGTCGCAGCAGCCGCAGCCGGGTCACGGTGGGCACCGCCCAGTGGCTCGGCGATGACTTTGTCGACGATACCCAGGCCTTTAAGGCGATCGGCGGTGATGCCCATGGCTTCGGCAGCGTCCGGCGCCTTTTCGGCGGTTTTCCACAGGATCGAGGCACAACCTTCCGGCGAGATCACTGCGTAGGTCGAGTACTGCAACATGTTCAGTTGGTCGCAGACACCAATGGCCAACGCACCGCCAGAACCACCTTCACCAATCACGGTGGCGATGATCGGGGTTTTCAGGCGGGCCATGACGCGCAGGTTCCAGGCAATCGCTTCGCTCTGGTTGCGCTCTTCGGCGTCGATACCTGGGTAGGCACCCGGCGTGTCGATGAAGGTCAGGATCGGCATCTTGAAACGCTCGGCCATTTCCATCAGGCGGCACGCCTTGCGGTAGCCTTCCGGGCGCGGCATGCCGAAGTTGCGGCGTACTTTCTCGCGCACTTCGCGGCCTTTCTGGTGACCGATCACCATCACCGGCTGGTCGTCCAGGCGAGCGATGCCGCCCACGATGGCCGCGTCGTCGGAGAAGTGACGGTCGCCATGCAACTCGTCGAACTCGGTGAAGATGTGCTCGATGTAGTCCAGGGTGTAAGGACGGCGCGGGTGGCGAGCCAGGCGTGCGATCTGCCAGCTGGTCAGCTTGCCGAAGATGTCTTCGGTGAGCGTGCTGCTCTTGTCTTGCAGGCGAGCGATCTCATCGCCGATATTCAGCGAATTGTCATTGCCGACCAGGCGCAGCTCTTCGATCTTGGCTTGCAGGTCAGCGATCGGCTGTTCGAAATCAAGAAAATTCGGGTTCATAAGCGTCCGTCTTGGGTCGACGGCCAAGGGGTGCCTGGCCAGCCGGTTGTCTATTCGCGCCCTACCTTAAGGGAGAGGCGCGTTTAGGTCGAGATTAAATGTTTAGTCGAGATCAGACTCATCTGACCGTCAACGGTATTGGAGGAAGACGTTGTCTCGCCCGAACTGGTCACGCAAAGCTTGAATCAAGCCATCAGCGGGATCAATTCGCCACGTCTCACCAAACTGCAACATGGCCTTGGCATCGCTACCGGTGTACTCCATGGTCACCGGGCATGCGCCACGGTGGCGTTTGAGCAAGTCCCCCAACCAGCGTAGCTGATCGCCTTTAAGCGCTTCGGTCTTGACCTTCAGGCGCAGGCTCTCGGCCAGGTTGGTGCGGGCATCTTCCATGCTCATCACCCGCTTGATACGCAGGCGCAGACCACCGGAGAAGTCATCATTGCTGACCTCCCCTTCCACCACCACCATGGCGTCGGTTTGCAGCAGCGACTGGGCGGAGTGGAACGCGTCGGCAAACAATGACGCTTCGATGCGGCCCGAGCGGTCATCGAGGGTGATGAAGCCCATCTTGTCGCCCTTCTTATTTTTCATCACCCGCAGGGCGATGATCATGCCGGCGACGGTCTGGGTATCCCGCGCCGGTTTCAGGTCGATGATGCGCTGACGGGCGAAACGGCGGATTTCGCCTTCGTACTCGTCAATCGGGTGGCCGGTGAGGTAGAGGCCCAAGGTATCTTTCTCACCTTTCAGACGTTCCTTGAGGGTCAGTTCCTTGGCCTTGCGGTGGTTGGCATAGACATCCGCATCCTCTTCGACGAATAGCCCGCCAAACAGGTCGGCGTGGCCGCTGTCATGGGTACGGGCAGTCTGTTCGGCAGCCTTGATCGCCTCTTCCATGGCGGTCAGCAGCACCGCGCGGTTGCGGTCGATATTGGCCTGGTAAGCCTTCGGCTCATCATGGAAGTACGGGCCAAGACGGTCGAGTGCGCCGCTGCGGATCAGGCCATCGAGGGTACGCTTGTTGATGCGCTTGAGGTCCACCCGCGCGCAGAAATCGAACAGGTCTTTGAACGGCCCGTCCTGACGCGCTTCGGTAATGGCCTCCACCGGGCCTTCGCCCACGCCCTTGATCGCGCCGAGGCCATAGATGATGCGGCCTTCGTCGTTCACCGTGAACTTGAACTCCGAAGCGTTCACGTCCGGCGCGTCGAGACGCAGCTTCATGGTGCGCACTTCCTCGATCAAGGTCACAACCTTGTCGGTGTTGTGCATATCCGCCGAGAGTACCGCCGCCATGAACGGCGCCGGGTAGTGGGCTTTCAGCCAGGCGGTCTGGTACGACACCAGGCCGTAGGCGGCGGAGTGGGATTTGTTGAAGCCATAACCGGCGAATTTTTCTACCAGGTCGAAGATGTTACCGGCCAGGTCGGCATCGATGTTGTTAGTCGCGCAGCCTTCAATGAAACCGCCGCGTTGCTTGGCCATTTCCTCGGGCTTTTTCTTACCCATGGCGCGACGCAGCATGTCCGCACCGCCGAGGGTGTAGCCGGCCATCACCTGGGCGATCTGCATCACCTGTTCCTGGTACAGGATGATGCCGTAGGTCGGCGCCAGTACGGGCTTGAGGCCCTCATACTGGTAGTCGGAGTGCGGATAAGCCAGCTCGGCACGCCCGTGTTTACGGTTGATGAAGTCATCCACCATGCCCGATTGCAGCGGGCCCGGACGGAACAGGGCCACCAGTGCGATCAAGTCTTCCAGGCAGTCGGGCTTGAGCTTTTTGATCAGCTCTTTCATGCCCCGGGATTCAAGCTGGAACACCGCGGTGGTTTCGGCTTTTTGCAGCAGGCTGTAGGTCGGTTTATCGTCCAGCGGGATAAACGCGATATCCAGCGGTTCTTCGCCGACCTTGGCACGGTCGCGGTTGATGGTCTTGAGCGCCCAGTCGATGATCGTCAGGGTCCGCAGGCCGAGGAAGTCGAACTTCACCAGGCCGGCCGCCTCCACGTCGTCCTTGTCGAACTGGGTGACCAGGCCGTCGCCTTCTTCATCGCAATAGATCGGCGAAAAGTCGGTGAGCTTGGTCGGCGCGATAACCACACCGCCGGCGTGTTTACCGACGTTACGCACCACACCTTCGAGCTTGCGCGCCATGTCCCAGATTTCGGCGGCTTCTTCATCGACCTTGATAAAGTCGCGCAGGATTTCTTCCTGCTCGTAGGCTTTTTCCAGGGTCATGCCGACTTCGAACGGGATCATCTTCGACAGGCGGTCCGCCAAACCGTAGGACTTGCCCTGCACCCGCGCCACGTCGCGGATTACCGCTTTGGCGGCCATGGAACCGAAGGTGATGATCTGGCTTACCGCGTTGCGGCCATATTTCTCGGCCACGTATTCAATCACGCGGTCTCGGCCATCCATGCAGAAGTCAACGTCGAAGTCGGGCATGGAAACCCGTTCCGGGTTCAGGAACCGTTCGAACAGCAGGTCATATTCCAGCGGGTCAAGGTCGGTGATCTTCTGTACATAGGCCACCAGCGAGCCAGCACCTGACCCCCGGCCCGGACCTACCGGTACGCCGTTGTTTTTGGCCCACTGGATAAAGTCCATTACGATCAGGAAGTAACCGGGGAATCCCATCTGGATGATGATATCCAGCTCGAAATTCAACCGATCGACATACACCTGGCGCTTGGCTTCGTAGTCCTCGGTGGTGTCCTTGGGCAGCAGGACGCTCAGGCGTTCTTCCAGGCCATCGAACGACACTTTGCGAAAATATTCGTCGATGGTCATGCCATCGGGAATCGGGAAGTTGGGCAGGAAGTGCTTGCCCAGCTTTACTTCAATGTTGCAGCGCTTGGCGATCTCGACGGAGTTCTCAAGGGCCTCGGGCAAATCGCTGAACAGCTCCGCCATTTCATCGGCGCTTTTGAGGTACTGCTCTTCGCTGTAGTTCTTCGAACGGCGCGGGTCGTCCAGGGCCCGGCCTTCGCCGATGCACACGCGGGTTTCGTGGGCTTCGAAATCTTCTTTCTTGATAAAGCGCACATCGTTGGTCGCCACCAGCGGCGCACCCAGCTTGTCGGCCAGGGCTACGGCAGCGTGCAGATGCTCTTCATCATTGGGGCGATTGGTACGCTGCACTTCCAGGTAGAAACGGCCCGGGAATACCTGCATCCACTCGCGCGCCAGCACCTCGGCTTCCTGGGGGTTGCCGCCCAGCAGCGCGATACCGATTTCACCCTCTTTGGCCGCCGAGAGCATGATCAGGCCCTCGCTGGCTTCGGCCACCCACTCGCGTTCGATGATGATCGAGCCGTTGCGCTGGCCGTCGATAAAGCCACGGGAGATCAGTTCGGTGAGGTTGCGATAACCCACACCGTTCATCGCCAGCAGGCTGATGCGGCTCAGGGGGTTATCCGGGTCTTTGTTGGACAGCCACAGGTCGGCGCCGCAGATCGGCTTGATGCCGGCGCCCATGGCGTTCTTGTAGAACTTGACCAGGGAACACATGTTGTTCTGGTCGGTAACCGCGACCGCAGGCATGTTCATGCCCACCAGGGTTTTGACCAGCGGTTTGATCCGTACCAGGCCGTCGACCAGGGAGTACTCAGTGTGCAGGCGTAGATGAACGAATGAAGCCGGCATAGTGATCCTGTCTTGATACATGAAAACAACAAGGCCCGGATTGTACCGGGCCTGGGTAAAAACATCAGCCTTACTGCTAAACCTCGATCAGGCTTTCACGGGCCTCATAAGCCTGGCGTACCGGGGCAAACGAGCGGCGATGGATCGGGGTGGGGCCGAGCCGAGCCAGGGCTTCCAGATGAACGGGCGTCGGGTAGCCCTTATGCCCGCCAATCCCGTAGCCGGGATAGATCAATTCGAACGCGGCCATTTCACGGTCGCGGCTGACCTTGGCCAGGATCGAGGCGGCGGCAATGGCGGGAACCTTGCTATCGCCCTTGACCACCGCTTCGGACGGCATCGTCAGCTTGGGGCAACGGTTGCCGTCGATCATCGCCATTTTCGGGGTGATGTGCAGCCCTTCCACTGCGCGCTGCATCGCCAGCATGGTGGCGTGCAGGATATTCAGCGCGTCGATTTCTTCGACTTCAGCCCGGGCGATATGCCAGCTCAGGGCCTTTTCACAGATCTCGTCATAGAGTTTTTCGCGACGGGCTTCGGTGAGTTTCTTCGAATCGTTGAGCCCCAGGATCGGGCGGTTCGGATCAAGGATCACCGCCGCCGTGACCACAGCGCCACACAGCGGGCCGCGCCCGACTTCGTCAACACCCGCCACCAGTTCGTGGGCTTGGGCAACGAGGCTGAAATCCAGGCCCATTTGCATGGTCATAAGGCGTCCTGTTTATGGCCGATCAAGGTCAGTACGGCATCGGCCGCCTGGTTCGAGGCATCACGGCGCAACGTGCGGTGAATGTCGTCGAAACCACGGGTCTGCTCTTCGCCGCCCTCGATCAAGGGTAGTAGAGTTTGCGCAAGCGCTTCGGGCGTTGCATCGTCCTGCAACAACTCCGGCACCAGCAGGCGCTGTGCCAGCAGGTTGGGCAAGGAAATGTAAGGGCTCTTGACCATGCGCTTGAGAATCCAGAAGGTCAGTGGCGCCAGGCGATAGGCCACGACCATCGGCCGCTTGTACAGCAGGGCCTCCAGCGTGGCAGTGCCCGAGGCGATCAACACCGCATCGCAGGCTGCCAGCGCCAGGTGGGACTGGCCATCGAGCAGGGTCAGTGGCAGGTTACGACCTTCCAACAGGTTTTCGATCTGGGCACGGCGTTGCGGGCTGGCACAGGGCAGCACAAAGCGGATCCCCGGCTTTTGCGCTTGCAGAAGCTCGGCGGCATCAAAAAACAACGCGCCCAAGCGCCCCACCTCGCCGCCACGACTCCCTGGCATCAACGCAACCAAGGGGCCATCGGGCAAACCCAGCTCGGCGCGCGCGGCAGCACGGTCAGCCTGCAAGGGAATGGCGTCAGCCAAGGTGTGGCCGACAAACCGCACCGGCACGCCCTTCTCTTCGTAGAACCGGGCTTCGAACGGCAGCAACGTCAACATCAGGTCGCAGCCTTCGCGGATTTTCAACACGCGCTTCTGGCGCCACGCCCATACGGATGGGCTGACGTAGTGCACGGTCTTGATCCCGGCCTGACGCAACTTGAGTTCGATATTGAGCGTGAAATCCGGCGCATCGATGCCGATAAAGACGTCAGGCTTTTCTTCGATCAGCGTCTTGATCAGCAGCTTGCGGCGAGCCAGCAGCTCACGCAGGCGTCCCAAGACTTCTACCAGCCCCATGACCGACAGGCGCTCCATGGGGAAGTAGGAGGTCAGGCCTTCGGCCTGCATCAACGGGCCGCCGACCCCGATAAAGTCCACCGCCGGATGCTGGGCCTTGAGCGCCCGCATCAAGCCGGCACCCAGGATATCGCCGGAAGCTTCACCGGCCACGAGCGCAATACGCAGAGTGGCCATGATCAGCGGGTGATGCCGCGAGTCGAGGTCTGGATAGAGTCACGGAACACCGCGACTTCCGGAAACTGCGTGGCAGGCTCTGCCAGCTCGGCCAGGGCCTGCTCCACGGTCAACCCTTGGCGGTAAACCGTCTTGTAGGCACGGCGCAGGGCGTGGATGGCTTCTTCACTGAAACCGCGACGACGCATGCCTTCAAAATTCATGCTACGGGCTTCGGCAGGGTTGCCAAATACCGTCACGAACGCCGGGACATCCTTGCCAATGGCGGTGCCCATACCGGAAAAGCTGTGGGCGCCGATATGGCAGTACTGATGCACCAGGGTAAAACCGGAGAGGATCGCCCAATCGTCAACGTGCACATGGCCTGCCAACGCGGTGTTGTTGACCAGGATGCAATGGTTGCCGATCACGCTGTCATGGCCGATATGCGCATAGGCCATCACCAGGTTGTGATCGCCCAACGTGGTTTCAGCGCGATCCTGCACGGTGCCGCGGTGAATGGTGACGCCTTCACGAATGATGTTGTGGTCACCGATGACCAGGCGTGTTTCTTCACCCTTGTACTTCATGTCCGGGGTGTCTTCGCCTACCGAGGAGAACTGGTAGATACGATTGTGTTTGCCAATACGGGTCGGACCTTTAAGGATCACGTGTGGCCCGATGACAGTCCCCTCGCCGATTTCCACACCTGCGCCGACGATCGACCAAGGGCCGACCTCAACGTCGGCGGCCAGTACGGCCGACGGATCGATGATTGCGCGAGGGTCAATCAAACTCATAGTTTGCGTTCCGCACAGATGATCTCGGCAGAGCACACCGGCTTGCCATCTACCGAGGCCTGGCATTCGAACTTCCAGATCTGGCGCTTGCAACTGATGAACTTGGCTTCCAGGATCAACTGGTCACCCGGGGTGACCGGGTTGCGAAAACGCAGCTTGTCGGAACCCACGAAATAGTAAAGCGTGCCGTCGGCAGGCTTGAGGTCGAGCATTTTGAAACCAAGGATACCGGCAGCCTGGGCCATGGCTTCGATGATCAACACACCCGGCATGATTGGATGCGCAGGAAAGTGACCGTTGAAGAATGGTTCGTTGATGCTGACATTCTTGTAGGCACGAATGCGCTTTTCCTCGACGTTGAGGTCCACTACGCGGTCCACCAGCAGGAACGGGTAACGGTGAGGCAGGTATTCGCGAATCTCGTTGATGTCCATCATTTCGGGGGGAAGCCTGTAATAAAGATTGGGGGCGGGCGCACCAGGCGCACGCCCCGCTAGCAAATCAAGGAGGCCGTCTAGCGGCTGCGCACACTTGATATGGAAATGGTATCAGCCTTCTGATGAAGCATTACCGCCGGGGGTCACGTCCCCGACACGCTTTTCAAGCTGTTTGATACGTCGTGCCATGTCGTCGATCTTCCTCAAACGCGCGGCACTCTTGCGCCATTCGGCCGCAGGTTGCATCGCGGTACCGGACGAATAGGCCCCTGGCTCTGTGATCGAGTGGGTCACCATGGTCATGCCGGTGATGAAGACGTTGTCGCAAATGTCGATATGCCCCACCAGCCCTACGCCACCGGCGAGCATGCAATGCTTGCCGATCTTGGTGCTGCCGGAAATCCCCACGCAGGCGGCCATGGCGGTGTGATCGCCAATCTGCACGTTGTGGGCGATCTGGATCTGGTTATCGAGCTTCACACCGTTACCGATCACGGTATCGGCCAGGGCCCCGCGATCCACAGCAGTGTTCACGCCGATCTCCACATCATCGCCGATCAATACGCCACCGACTTGGGCGATCTTGTGCCAGATGCCCTTGGCATTGGCAAAGCCGAAGCCCTCACCGCCGATCACGGCGCCCGACTGGATGACCACACGCTGACCGATACGCACATCGTGGTACAGGGTTACGCGAGGAGCCAGCCAGCCATCGGCACCAATTTCGCAGCGCGCGCCGATGAAACAGTGGGCACCCACGGTGACGCCTGCACCAATACGCGCTCCACTCTCGATCACGGCAAACGCGCCGATGCTGGCCGTCGGGTCAACCTGGGCATCCTCGGCGATCACGGCAGACGGGTGAATACCGCCAGCCGCCTTCGGCTTGGGATCGAACAGGTGCGACGCCTTGGCGTACGACAGGTACGGATCGGCCACCACCAGCGCATCCCCGATAAACCCTTCGGCGTCGGCGGCCTTCAGCAACACGGCTGCGGCCTGGCAGTCGACCAGGTATTTACGGTATTGAGGATTTGCGAGGAAGCTCAACTGAGCTGGGCCAGCCTCCTGCAAGGTGGCTAGCCCAGTGATTTCTTTCTCCTTGGAGCCACGCAAGGTGGCCCCCAGGAACTCGGCCAACTCGCCGAGCTTGATAGTCGCTGTCATGGTTTACTTCAGCTGGTTCATGCGCTCGATCACCTGGCGGGTGATGTCGTATTGAGGCTTGACGTCGATCACGGCGCCACGCTCGAACACCAGGTCAAAGGCACCCTTCTTGATGACTTCTTCCACAGCGCTGTCCAATTTCGGCTTGAGCTGCTTGAGCATTTCGCGGTCGGCCACAGCCTTGGCTTCGTTCAGCTCCTTGGATTGGAACTGGTAGTCACGGGCCTTTTGCTTGAATTCAAGCTCCAGACGCTCGCGCTCGCCTTGCTGCATCTTGTCGCCACCGGCTACCAGGCGGTCCTGGATACCCTTGGCGCTGCTTTCCAGCGTCTTGAGCTTGGTCAGCTGCGGACCGAATTTCTTCTCGGCATCCACGGCGTATCGCTTGGCCGCATCGGACTCCAGCAGGGCCATCTGATAGTTCAGGACCGCGATTTTCATTTCGGCGAAGGCCGGGGTGGTGACCAGCACAGTGGCCAGCAAGACCAATTGAGTCAACTTACGCACGATGTACTCCTACAGAATCCGTTGTCGTTATCTTAGGTCAGACGCTTAGAACGTCTGGCCGAGGGAGAATTGGAAAATCTGGGTTTCAGCGTTATCCGGTTTCTTGATCGGCATGGCCAGAGCAAAGCTCAACGGGCCCAGCGCAGTCACCCAGGTCACACCCACGCCGACGGAGCTTGCCAGGTTGCTGAGGCTCACGTCGTTGCATTGGGTGTTGGACTTCACGCCACTCGGGTTGGTGATCTGATCGCACTTGGAGTCGAACACGTTACCCACGTCCCAGAAGACCGAAGTACGCAGGGAACGCTGGTCCTTGACGAACGGCAGCGGGAACAGAATCTCCGCACCACCCTGGATCAGCACGTTACCACCGAATGGCAGCGGGTCGTTGTCCGAATCAGCAGTTGTGCCTCGGTTACCCGTCACGCCAACACCACGGCTTGGGGTACCACGCGGGCCCAGGGTACTGTCCTTGAAGCCACGTACCGAGTTGAAGCCACCAGCATAGTAGTTTTCATAGAACGGCAAGCCATTGGTCGAACCATAACCGTCGCCATAGCCCAGCTCTGTGTGCAGGCGCATGGTGTAGTTATCGCTCAACGGTTGGAACAACTGGCCGCGGTAGTCGAGCTTGAAGAACGACAGGTCGCTGCCCGGCGTGGTGACTTCCGCAGTCAGGCTCTGGGAGTGGCCGCGGGTTGCCAGTACGCCTTTGTTCAGGGTCGACTCGGACCAGCCGGCAGACGCCTTGAAGTTCAGGAACTTGTCGCCTTCACGACGGGTGAAGTCAAAGATTTCGTCCACGGTGTACACACCGGTCTTGATCTCATCCTGCTGTGCGGTGAGGCCGAAGGTCAGGCGCGACGTCTCGCTGATCGGGTAACCCACGTTGACACCAGCACCCAGGCTGTCGATCGCATAGCTTGCGACGTCAACATCGAGGTCTTTGTAGTCGGTGGTGCGGTAGAAGGCGTTGTAGCCCAGGCTCACACCGTCTGCAGTCCAGTAGGGGTCGGTGTAGCCGAAGTTGTATCGGCTCTGGTATTCGCTGCGGGTCAGGCCGATGGACACACGGTTACCGGTACCCAGGAAGTTGTTCTGCGTGATGGAACCACCCAGGATCAAACCGGCGCTCTGAGCGAAACCGACGCTGGCGGTGATCGAACCCGAGGCTTGTTCTTCAACGGCGTAGTTCACGTCAACCTGGTCATCCACACCCGGTACAGCCGGGGTTTCGACGTTGACTTCCTTGAAGAAGCCCAGGCGCTCAAGACGGGTCTTGGACTGGTCGATCAGGTAGGTCGAAGCCCAGCCACCTTCCATCTGACGCATTTCACGACGCAGCACTTCGTCCGCAGACTTGGTGTTGCCACGGAAGTTGATGCGGTTGACGTAGGCACGCTTGCCTGGATCGACGACGAAGGTGATGTCCACCGTGTGGTCTTCATCATTCGGGGTCGGCACGCCGTTGACGTTGGCGAAGGTATAGCCTTCGTTACCCAGGCGACGGGTGATCAGTTCAGAGGTGGTGGTCATCAGCTTGCGCGAGAACACCTGGTCCTTCTGCACCAGCAGCAGGGACTTGACCTGGTCTTCAGGCACTTTCAGGTCGCCGCTGAGCTTGACGTCACGAACCTTGTACTTCTCGCCTTCGTTGACGTTGACGGTGATGTAGACGTGCTTCTTGTCCGGGGTGATGGACACCTGGGTCGAAGCGATGTCCATGTTGATGTAGCCACGGTCCAGGTAGTAGGAGCGCAGGCGTTCCAGGTCACCGGAGAGTTTTTCACGGGCGTACTTGTCATCGTTCTTGAAGAACGACAACCAGTTGGTGGTCTTGAGTTCGAACAGGTCAACCAGGTCTTCATCAGGGAACTTGGTGTTACCCACGACGTTGATGTGCTGGATGGCGGCCACGGTACCTTCGTTGATGTTGACCTTCAGGCCCACACGGTTACGAGGCTGGGGGATCACTTCGGTTTCCACCGTCGCGGAGTAGCGGCCCTGGGCAACGTACTGGCGTTGCAGCTCGTTACGCACACCCTCAAGGGTCGCGCGCTGGAAGATCTCGCCCTCGGCCAGGCCCGATTGCTTCAGGCCCTTCATCAGGTCTTCAGTGGAGATGGCCTTGTTACCTTCGATCGCGATACTCGCGACGGAAGGTCGCTCGACGACCGTGATGACCAGGACGTTGCCTTCGCGACCCAGTTGGATATCTTGAAAGAACCCGGTTTTGAACAGCGCACGAGTGGATTCCACCAGGCGACGATCATCCGCCTGTTCCCCGACGTTCAACGGCAAGGCACCAAAGACGCTACCCGCGGAAACCCGCTGGAGGCCGTTGACGCGAATATCGGAGATGGTGAAGGACTCGGCGTGAACTTCGGCGATCATCAATACGGTGAGAACCGCAGTTAGCAGCAGACGTTTCATGAAGTCCTTTCTTATTCCAACTGGCAATAAACAAACTGCCGCAAAATGCGGCAGATTCGCAATTCAGCGAAGCGTTACAGACGTCCCAGATCGTTGACCAGGGCTAACAACATCACCCCGACCACCAAACTGATACCGATCTGTATCCCCCAACCCTGCACCCGATCCGACAAGGGGCGACCACGCACCCACTCGACCAGATAAAACAGCAGATGCCCCCCATCCAATACTGGAATGGGCAGCAAATTCAGAACCCCAAGGCTAATACTCAGATAAGCCAGGAAATTCAGGAAATCCGCGACACCCGACTGGGCAGAAGCGCCCGCCACTTTAGCAATGGTTATCGGTCCACTCAAGTTTTTTACCGAGAGCTCACCGAACAACATTTTCTTGAGGGATTCGAGGGTCAGCACGCTCATGGTCCAGGTGCGTTTCGCACCCTCGCCAATCGCGGCCAAAGGCCCGTAGCTGACCTCTCGCACCATCGATGGCGGCCATTCGACACCCTTGACCCCGGCACCCAGGTAACCCCCGGCTGCCTTGGCTTCGCTTCGCACCGACAAGGTCACAGGGACGTCGATTTGAGCACCGTCGCGCTCAACTTTCAGCACAATTTTTGTATCAGGGCGCACACGCACCAGGTCGACCACCTGCTGCCAGTCACCCAGCGCCTGGCCATCAAGGGCCAGCAAGCGATCACCGGTTTTCAGGCCAGCAGCCTGGGCCGGGCCTTTCGGGTCGAGCTCGGCCAGCACCGGCGGCAAGGTCGGACGCCAAGGGCGGATCCCCAGGGACTTGATCGGATCGGGCTCATCAGCGCCCTTGAGCCAATGGTCCAGCGCCAATGCCCGCGGGGTTTCGGCGCTGGAATCCTGGTCGCGCACCACCACATTGACGGTGCCGCTCTCGCCCAGGCGGCGTACCAACTGCAAGTTGACCGCGCCCCAGCCCGTGGTGGGTTCGCCATCAATGGATACAATTTCCTGCCCAGCCGTCAGGCCAGCCTTGGCCGCGATGCTGTCCGCTTCGACCGCACCAATGACCGGGCGCACCTGCTGGCTGCCCAGCATGGCCAAGACCCAGAAGAACACCATCGCCAACAGGAAGTTGGCAATCGGCCCCGCCGCAACAATCGCAATACGCTGACGAACGGTCTTGCGATTGAAGGATTGGTCCAACTGGTCGGCAGGCACTTCGCCTTCGCGCTCATCGAGCATCTTGACGTAGCCGCCCAACGGGATAGCAGCAATGACAAACTCAGTGCCGCGGCGGTCATGCCAGCGCAACAACGGCATGCCGAAACCGACGGAAAAGCGCAATACCTTGACGCCGCAACGACGCGCCACCCAGAAGTGGCCGAATTCGTGGAAGGTCACCAACACACCCAGAGCAACCAGGGTGCCGACAATCATGTAGAGCGCACTCATCTAATTTCTCCGCACTTCAATCCAATGCCTGAAGACTCAAACCTGCCCGCAGCCTAACCCGCGTTGCGATCCAACCATTGCCCGGCCAGGGCGCGGGCCTTGGTGTCAGCCTCGAACACCGCCTCCAGATCGTTCACCGCCACCACAGGCTCAAGCGCCAGGACGTCCTCGATGATACTCGCGATCTGTGGAAAGCGGATGCGCCGTTCAAGAAACGCCGCCACCGCCACTTCATTGGCCGCGTTAAGCATCGCCGGGGCACTGTTACCCGCCTCGGCCGCTTGCCGCGCCAGGCGCAAACACGGGAAACGCTGCTCGTCCGGAGCTTCGAAGTCCAGACGCGCAATCGCAAACAGGTCCAATGGCGCCACACCGGAATCAATGCGCTCAGGCCACGCCAGAGCGTTGGCAATCGGTGTACGCATGTCCGGGTTACCCAACTGCGCCAACACCGAACCATCCACGTAATCGACCAGGGAATGGATCACACTTTGTGGGTGAATCACCACCTCAACCTGGTCAGGCCGCGCATCGAACAACCAGCAGGCCTCGATCAACTCCAGGCCCTTGTTCATCATGCTCGCCGAATCCACCGAGATTTTGCGCCCCATGGACCAGTTCGGGTGTGCGCACGCCTGATCGGGCGACACATGCTCCAGCTCGGCCGACGGAGTCTGGCGGAAGGGTCCGCCAGATGCCGTCAGTAGAATCCGGCGCACGCCGACCTGGCTCAAGCCGCGGGCAAAATCACCGGGCATGCACTGGAAGATGGCGTTGTGCTCGCTGTCCAGAGGCAGCAACACCGCGCCGCTCTTGCGCACCGCTTGCATAAAGAGTGCGCCGGACATGACCAAGGCTTCTTTATTGGCCAGCAGGATTTTCTTGCCAGCATCAACCGCCGCCAAGGTCGGGCGCAAACCTGCTGCGCCCACAATCGCCGCCACCACGGTATCCACGTCCGCATCGGCCGAGACCTGGCACAACCCTGCCTCGCCGACCAGCACCTGAGTGGCCAGCCCGGCAGCCCGCAGATCGTCCTGCAGACCGCGAGCCGCAGCCGCCTCTGGCACCACGGCAAAGCGCGGCGAGTGACGCACGCACAAGGCCAGCAACTCGCGCAAACGCGTGAAGCCAGTCAGGGCGAAAACCTGATAGCGATCGGGGTGACGCGCAATGACGTCCAGGGTACTGAGCCCGACCGAACCGGTTGCGCCCAGCACCGTAACCTGCTGCAGGCGGCTCACGAAGCGATCATCCACAACAGCACGGCAAAGATCGGTAGCGCAGCGGTAAGGCTGTCGATACGATCAAGCACACCGCCATGACCTGGCAGCAGGTTACTGCTGTCCTTGATACCTGCCTGGCGCTTGAACATGCTTTCGGTCAGGTCGCCCACCACCGAGATGAACACGACGATAGCCGTACCCAGCAAGGCCAGGAGCACTTCCTTTACCGACCAGTCGCGCACCACACCGACCACCAGCGTGATCAGCAGCGTCAAGGCCAGGCCGCCGTATACGCCCTCCCAGCTCTTGCCTGGGCTGACGGCCGGGGCCAGCTTGCGCTTGCCGAAGGCTCGACCCGAGAAGTAGGCGCCAATATCAGCCCCCCACACCAACACCATCACCGCCAGGATCAATTCGTTGCCCAGCGGGTAACGCTTGATCTCCACCAGCCCTTGCCAGGCCGGCAACAGGATTGCCAGGCCAATCACCAGCTTGCAGGCCACGCTGGACCATTGGCCACTGGTGCGCGGATAGGTGAGCACCAGGAAAGTCGCCAACGCCCACCACAACACTGCCGCACCCAGTACCCAAGGCGCGATATCCGGCAGGATGTACATGAAGAACAACAACAGCGCGACCACGGCGGCGTAGGCCACGCGCGGCAACTGGTTGACGAAGCCCGCCAGGCGCGCCCATTCCCAGGCACCAAGAGTCACGACCAGGCCGATGAACAGCGCAAAGCCGGAACCGTCGAGCAGGAAAAAACCGCACAAGGCAATCGGCAGCAGGATCAGCGCCGTGATGATTCGTTGTTTAAGCATTTAAACCCGGGCTCCAGCTTCGATCTGCTCGCTCGTTTTACCGAAGCGACGCTGACGGGAAGCGAAATCGGCCAGCGCATTACGCATGGCATCGTGTTTGAAGTCCGGCCAGAACAGGTCGGAGAAGTACAGCTCGGTGTAAGCCAGCTGCCACAGCAGGAAGTTGCTGATGCGATGCTCGCCACCGGTACGAATGCACAAGTCCGGCAACGGCAGGTCGCCGGTCACCAGGCAGGTTTGCAACAGTTCGGGCGTGATGTCATCCGGGCGCAGATGGCCGGCCTGCACTTCGCGGGCCAGCCGCTGTGCAGCCTGGGCGATATCCCACTGGCCGCCGTAGTTGGCTGCGATCTGCAACACAAAACGGTTACTGCCGGCAGTGATGGCCTCGGCTTCGCGCATGGCCGTTTGCAGTTCCGGATGGAACCGCGAGCGATCACCAATGATGCGCAGACTGATGTTGTTGTCGTTGAGGCGCTTGGCCTCACGACGCAGAGCCTTGAAGAACAGGTCCATCAAGGCACTGACCTCATCGGCGGGCCGCTGCCAGTTCTCACTGGAGAACGCGAACAAGGTCAGCACTTCGACCTTGGCCTCGGCGCACACCTCAATCACCGCCCTTACCGCGTCAACACCCGCTTTATGCCCGGCAACACCCGGCATAAAGCGTTTTTTCGCCCAGCGATTATTCCCATCCATGATGATCGCGACATGGCGCGGCACCACGGAGGGCACAGTCTGCTTGGTCTTTTCCATGAAGGCGTCCTGACCCTTATACGGCCATCAGGTCCGCTTCTTTTTGCTTAGTGGCAGTGTCGATTTCAGCCTCAAACTTGTCGGTCAGTTTCTGGATGTCGGCCGCAGCACGACGCTCCTCGTCTTCACTGATTTCCTTGTCCTTGACCAGCTTTTTCAGCTCGCTCAAAGCATCACGACGGATGTTACGCACGGCAACACGGGCATCTTCAGCGGCACTGCGCGCCTGCTTGGTGAAGCCCTTGCGGGTTTCTTCGGTCAGGGCAGGCATGGAGATCAGCAGCAACTCGCCCAGGTTGGTCGGGTTGAGGTTCAGGCCAGCGCTCTGGATCGCCTTGTCGACGGCAGCGAGCATGTTGCGCTCGAAGGCCACGACTTGCAGAGTGCGAGAGTCTTTTACGGTGATGTTAGCCACTTGGGTGATGGAGGTATCTGTGCCGTAATACGGGACCATCACGCTACCCAGGATGCTGGGGTGCGCCTTGCCTGTGCGAATCTGGCCAAATGCATGGGCCAGGGATTCCAGGGATTTCTGCATACGCTCTTGAGCGTCTTTCTTGATTTCGTTGATCATTGTTGGCCTTCCTCGATCAGAGTCCCTTCTGCGCCGCCGTGTACGATATTCAGCAGGGCGCCGGGCTTGTTCATGTTAAATACGCGCAGCGGCATCTTGTGGTCGCGGCACAGGCAGATAGCGGTCAGGTCCATGACACCCAGCTTGCGATCCAGTACTTCATCGTAGGTCAGATGATCGAACTTCTCGGCATGCGGGTCTTTGAATGGGTCTGCAGTGTATACGCCATCCACCTTGGTCGCCTTCAACACCACGTCGGCATCGATTTCGATAGCACGCAGGCATGCGGCCGAGTCGGTGGTGAAGAACGGGTTACCGGTGCCAGCGGCAAAGATCACCACTTCCTTGGAGTTGAGGTGGCGCATGGCTTTGCGGCGATCATAGTGATCGGTCACGCCAACCATGGAAATAGCCGACATCACGATGGCCGAGATGTTGGCGCGCTCCAGGGCGTCGCGCATGGCCAGGGCGTTCATCACAGTGGCCAGCATGCCCATGTGGTCGCCGGTAACCCGGTCCATACCGGCAGCACTCAGTGCCGCACCGCGGAACAGGTTGCCACCACCAATCACCAGGCCGACCTGCACGCCGATACCGACCAATTGGCCGACTTCCAGCGCCATGCGGTCAAGCACCTTGGGGTCGATCCCGAACTCTTCCGAGCCCATCAGGGCCTCGCCGCTGAGCTTGAGTAGAATGCGTTTATAGCGAGCCTGATAACCACTGCCCTGCTGAGCCATTGCGAATCTCTCCTGCGGCGTATTTTTTAAAAAATTCTTGGCGAGCCGTTTACGGCTTGCGTTCACTCTAGCTGGACGCTGTCACAGCGCCATCGGAACACGGCTTTGTAAGCCAGTTCCGAGAGGAAACCAAATAAAATTGGCCTTCCCATTTGAAAAGAGGCTGCGCGCGTGAGCGGGCAGCCTCTTTCGGCGACAGTTTGGAACTGTCTTATTGCTTGGCGGCAGCCAGCTGGGCAGCAACTTCTTCAGCGAAGTTGTCGACCGGCTTCTCGATGCCTTCGCCTACTTTGAAGTAAGTGAAGGAAACGATTTCAGCACCGGCTTTCTTGGCCAGTTCGCCAACCTTGATTTCAGGGTTCTTGACGAACGCCTGCTCAACCAGGCTTGCTTCAGCCAGGAACTTGCTGATGCGGCCTTTGATCATGTTTTCAACGATGTTCTCTGGCTTGCCGGCGATCTTGTCGGCGTTGAGGCTCAGGAACACAGCTTTTTCACGTTCGATTGCGTCGGCAGACACTTCCGAAGGCAGCAGGAACTCAGGGTTGCTTGCAGCAACGTGCATTGCGATGTCTTTAGCCAGCTCAACGTCGCCGCCTTTGAGAACAACTGCAACACCGATCTTGTTGCCGTGCAGGTAACCACCAACCACATCACCTTCAACGCGAACCAGGCGACGGATGTTGACGTTTTCGCCAACCTTGCCGACCAGTACCAGGCGATCAGCTTCTTGAGCTTCGATCAGCGGAGCGGCGTCAGTCATTTTCTCGGCGAACGCTTTTTCAACGCTGGCAGCTACGAATGCCTTGAAGTCGTCCTGCAGAGCCAGGAAGTCGGTCTGGGAGTTCACTTCCAGCAGAACGGCGGATTTGCCGTCTTCTTTCAGAGCGATAGCGCCTTCAGCAGCCACGTTGCCTGCTTTCTTGGCAGCCTTGATGGCGCCGGAAGCACGCATGTCATCAATGGCTTTTTCGATGTCGCCGCCGGCCTTGGTCAAGGCCTTTTTGCAATCCATCATGCCTTCGCCGGTACGCTCACGCAGTTCTTTAACCAACGCTGCAGTAATCTCTGCCATTTCAAAATCCTCTTGGATAGGTTTTCAACCATTCCACCCGATCAAACGGGCGATCAATTCTTCCCGAATCTCCGTTGTAGGCCGCTGCACGTTACAAATGATGTAGCTGCGCTGCCGACAAATGGTTTTCGAGGTGGCAAAAAGGGGGCCAAGCCCCCTTTTTGCTTACTGAGTCAACGCCAGGGCGTCAATTACTCAGCGGCAGCTACCGGAGCTTCTTCAACGAACTGCTCGGTACCACCAGCAACGTGGTTGCGTCCACGGATTACAGCGTCAGCCATCGAACCCATGTACAGCTGGATAGCGCGGATTGCGTCATCGTTGCCTGGGATGATGTAGTCAACGCCTTCCGGGCTGCTGTTGGTATCGACTACGCCGATAACCGGGATGCCCAGCTTGTTGGCTTCGGTGATCGCGATGCGCTCGTGATCAACGTCGATAACGAACAGTGCGTCAGGCAGACCGCCCATGTCCTTGATACCACCCAGGGAACGATCGAGCTTTTCCAGGTCACGGGAGCGCATCAGCGCTTCTTTCTTGGTCAGCTTGGCGAAAGTACCGTCTTCGGCTTGTACTTCAAGGTCACGCAGACGCTTGATGGAAGCACGGATGGTTTTGAAGTTGGTCAGCATGCCGCCCAACCAGCGGTGGTCGACGTACGGCGAACCGCAACGTGCTGCTTCTTCAGCAACGATCTTGCCAGCGGAACGCTTGGTGCCGACGAACAGGATCTTGTTTTTGCCCTGGGCCAGACGCTCTACGAAAGTCAGCGCTTCGTTGAACATTGGCAGGGTTTTTTCAAGGTTGATAATGTGAATCTTGTTACGCGCGCCGAAAATGTACTTACCCATTTTCGGGTTCCAGTAACGGGTCTGGTGACCGAAGTGCACACCGGCCTTCAGCATATCGCGCATGTTGACTTGGGACATGATAGTTCCTTAATAAGTCGGGTTTGGCCTCCACGTATCCCAATGACCAACCAGCGGCATCAAGGCCTCCGGCACCCAGGTCATCGTGTCGACACGTGTGTGGATTTAAGCTTTGCGGGGTATCCCCGGAAAGCGGCGCATTTTATACCACAGCGTCGGCAAAAACGAAACCCGCAATCACACTTGCCGGTCGTCGTCTTTGCGTAAGCCCTTGAATACAGCCAACATGCCTCTACCTCATAGAGAGAAGCGATCAGCAGATGCGCATGATTTGCCAGCATCGTCTGTTAGAATCGCGTTTTTTGGGACTTGCGCGAATGCTGTAACCCTTTGTCGCGCCCCCCGTGAACCGTATTGATTTCAGCGCGTCGCGCTAGAGAGAGCCTGTATGACCGTTACCTTGAAAACCGCCGAAGACATCGCAGGCATGCGCGTTGCCGGCAAACTGGCTGCCGACGTGCTGGAAATGATCGCCGAACACGTCAAGCCCGGCGTCACCACCGAAGCGCTGGACCGCATTTGCCACGACTATATAGTCGACGTGCAAAAAGCCATCCCTGCCCCGCTGAATTACAAAGGCTTCCCCAAGTCGATCTGCACCTCGATCAACCATGTGGTGTGCCACGGCATTCCCGGTGACAAGCCATTGAAGGACGGCGACACCCTGAACATCGACGTCACGGTGATCAAGGATGGCTACCACGGCGACACCAGCCGCATGTTCCACGTCGGCAATGTACCGGTCTGGGCCGAGCGCCTGTCCCAGGTCACCCAGGAATGCATGTACAAGGCCATCGAGATCGTCAAGCCTGGCTGCCGCCTGGGTGACATCGGTGAAGTGATCCAGAAGCACGCGGAAAAGAACGGTTTCTCGGTGGTGCGCGAATTCTGCGGCCACGGTATCGGCAAGGTGTTCCACGAAGAGCCGCAGATTCTGCACTACGGCCGCGCCGGCACCGGCATGGAACTCAAGGCCGGCATGACCTTCACCATCGAACCGATGATCAATCAGGGCAAGGCCGACACCAAGGTGCTGGGAGACGGCTGGACTGCGATCACCAAGGACCGCAAGCTCTCGGCCCAGTGGGAACACACCCTGCTGGTCACCGACACCGGCTACGAGATCTTCACCCTGCGCGCCGACGACACCATCCCACGCGTTTCGGCCTGAAGGTTGCCCAGGTTTTCCCACCGCGTGTTGTGACTGACTGATAGATAGAAAGGAAAGCCGATCGATGCCCCAGGTGGATCCCGAACTCTTCGACCGTGGCCAGTTCCAGGCCGAGCTGGCATTGAAGGCAAGCCCTATCGCGGCCTTCAAGAAGGCTATCCGCCAAGCCCGCGAGGTGCTGGATGCGCGCTTTCGCAGCGGCCGGGATATTCGCCGCCTGATCGAAGACCGCGCCTGGTTCGTCGATAACATCCTGCAAAAGGCCTGGGAGCAGTTCAACTGGAGTTTCGACGCCGATATCGCCCTGGTGGCGGTCGGCGGCTACGGTCGCGGCGAACTGCACCCCTACTCCGACATCGACCTGCTGATCCTGCTGGACCAGGCCGATCATGAGACCTTTCGCGATTCCATCGAGCGCTTTCTGACGTTGCTGTGGGACATCGGCCTGGAAGTCGGCCAGAGCGTACGCTCGGTGGACGAATGCGCCGAAGAGGCCCGTGCCGACCTCACGGTGGTCACCAACCTGATGGAAAGCCGCACCATTTGTGGCCCCGAGCGCCTGCGCCAGCGCATGCTCGAAGTCACCAGCACCG
Organism: Pseudomonas sp. FJ2-5-13; assembly: GCF_029201605.1. Lineage (NCBI taxonomy): Bacteria > Pseudomonadati > Pseudomonadota > Gammaproteobacteria > Pseudomonadales > Pseudomonadaceae > Pseudomonas > Pseudomonas sp. FJ2-5-13. The sequence continues at coordinate 1,466,550 of NZ_CP104045.1, read as the reverse complement.
CACACATGTGGCCGAGCAAGGAGTTCTTCCTGGCCAAGCGCGCCGAGCAGAAAGCGCGGCACCACAAGTACAACGACACCGAATACAACCTGGAACCCAACGTCAAAGGCTCACCGGGCGGGCTGCGGGATATCCAGACGATTTTGTGGGTGGCGCGCCGTCAATACGGCACGCTGAACCTGCGTGCCCTGGCCGGCGAAGGTTTTCTGGTGGAGAGCGAAAACACCCTGCTGGCCTCGTCCCAGGAATTTTTGTGGAAGGTGCGCTACGCCCTGCACATGCTGGCCGGGCGTTCAGAAGACCGCCTGCTGTTCGATCACCAGCGCTCAATCGCCACCCTGCTGGGCTTTGAGGGCGAAGATGCGAAGACCAGCATCGAAAGCTTCATGCAGCAGTACTACCGGGTGGTCATGAGCATTGCCCAGCTCAGCGACCTGATCATCCAGCACTTCGAAGAAGTGATCCTGGCCCCTGAAGACGAAGCGCCGCCGCAGCCGATCAATGCGCGCTTCCAACTGCACGACGGCTATATCGAAGCGCGCAACGACAACGTGTTCCGCCGCACGCCGTTCGCCATGCTGGAAATCTTCGTGTTGATGGCCCAGCAGCCGGAAATCAAAGGCGTGCGCGCCGACACCATCCGCCTGCTGCGGGAAAACCGTCACCTGATCGATGACGACTTTCGCAACGATATCCGCAATACCAGCCTGTTTATCGAACTGTTCAAGTGCCGCATCGGCATCCACCGCAACCTGCGGCGCATGAACCGTTACGGCATTCTCGGGCGCTACCTGCCGGAGTTCGGTTTTATCGTCGGGCAGATGCAGCACGACCTGTTCCACATCTACACCGTCGATGCCCACACCCTGAACCTGATCAAGCATCTGCGTAAGTTGCAGTACACCCAGGTATCAGAGAAATTCCCGCTGGCCAGTAAGCTGATGGCCAAGCTGCCCAAGCCCGAGCTGATTTACCTGGCTGGCCTGTACCACGACATCGGCAAGGGCCGGCATGGCGACCACTCTGAGATCGGCGCGGTCGATGCCGAAGCCTTCTGCCAGCGCCACCAGTTGCCGTTGTGGGACAGCCGCCTGATTGTCTGGCTGGTGCAGAACCACCTGGTGATGTCGACAACGGCCCAGCGCAAAGACTTGTCCGACCCGCAGGTGATCCACGACTTTGCCGGCATCGTTGGCGATGAGACCCGTCTGGATTACCTGTATGTGCTGACTGTTTCCGACATCAACGCTACCAACCCAACGCTGTGGAATTCCTGGCGCGCCAGCCTGTTGCGCCAGCTGTACACCGAGACCAAGCGCGCCCTGCGCCGTGGCCTGGAGAACCCAGTGGACCGCGAAGAGCAGATCCGCCGCACCCAAAGCGCAGCCCTGGATATCCTGGTGCGCGGCGGTAATGACCCGGACGACGTCGAGCAACTCTGGTCGCAACTGGGTGACGATTATTTCCTGCGCCACACCGCCGGCGACGTGGCCTGGCACAGTGACGCGATCCTGCAGCAGCCCGCCGATGGCGGCCCACTGGTCTTGATCAAGGAAACCACCCAGCGCGAATTCGAAGGCGGCACGCAGATCTTCATCTACGCGCCCGACCAGCACGACTTCTTCGCCGTGACCGTGGCGGCCATGGACCAGCTCAACCTGAACATCCATGACGCCCGGGTCATCACCTCCAGCAGCCAGTTCACCCTCGACACCTACATCGTGCTCGACACCGACGGCGACTCGATTGGCGACAACCCGGCGCGGGTGAAAAAGATCCGCGAGGGCCTCACCGAAGCCCTGCGCAACCCCGACGACTACCCCACCATCATCCAGCGCCGGGTACCGCGCCAGCTCAAGCATTTTGCCTTTGCGCCCCAGGTGACCATTTCCAACGACGCCCAGCGACCGGTAACGGTGCTGGAGCTCAGCGCACCGGATCGCCCGGGCCTGCTGGCACGCATCGGCGGGATTTTCCTGGAGTTCGACCTGTCGTTGCAGAACGCCAAAATTGCGACCCTGGGCGAGCGCGTGGAAGACGTGTTCTTTATCACCGACGCCGACAACCAGCCACTGTCCGACCCGGAGCTGTGCCTGCGTTTACAAGCGGCGATCGTGGAGCAATTGAGCGTGAGCCAGGAACCCGGCGTCGAGCTGACGCGGCTAACAATCTGAAAATACCGATTACCTGTGGGAGCGGGCTTGCTCGCGAAAGCGGTGTACCTGCTGCAGCTGCATCGACTGACACGCCGCTTTCGCGAGCAAGCCCGCTCCCACACTTGGCTCTGCTTTGCCCGGCAGGCCGCATACCCACATACGAATTGAACGAGATTTGCAATGAACAACGCCCTTAACCAGTTGCAGCCCTACCCCTTCGAGAAACTGCGCGCCCTGCTCGGCAGCGTGACGCCGAACCCGGACAAACGCCCGATCGCCCTGTCCATCGGCGAGCCCAAGCACAAATCACCGGCCTTCGTTGCCGAGGCCTTGAGCAATAACCTCGATCAAATGGCGGTGTACCCCACCACCTTGGGTATTGCGGCACTGCGCGAAGCCATCGGCGCCTGGTGCGAACGCCGCTTCAATGTGCCCAAGGGCTGGCTGGACCCGGCGCGCAACATCCTGCCGGTCAACGGAACGCGCGAGGCGCTGTTTGCCTTCACCCAGACTGTGGTCAACCGTGGCGACGACGCGCTGGTGGTGAGCCCCAACCCGTTCTACCAGATCTACGAAGGCGCCGCGTTCCTGGCCGGGGCCAAGCCGCACTACCTGCCATGCCTGGACAGCAATGGCTTCAACCCGGACTTCGACGCCGTCTCCCCAGATATCTGGAAACGTTGCCAGATCCTGTTCCTGTGCTCCCCCGGCAACCCGACTGGCGCGCTGATCCCGGTTCACACCCTGAAAAAACTCATCGCCCTGGCCGACCAATATGATTTCGTCATCGCCGCCGACGAGTGCTACAGCGAGTTGTACTTCGACGAGCAAACCCCGCCACCAGGCCTGCTCAGCGCCTGCGTCGAGCTGGGCCGCCAGGACTTCAAGCGTTGCGTGGTATTCCACAGCCTGTCCAAGCGCTCCAACCTGCCAGGGCTGCGCTCAGGCTTTGTGGCCGGCGACGCCGAGATCCTCAAGGCCTTTTTGCTGTATCGCACCTACCACGGCTGCGCGATGCCCGTGCAAACCCAGCTGGCCAGCATCGCCGCCTGGCAGGACGAGGCCCACGTACTGGCCAACCGTGACCTGTACCGCGAGAAATTCGACGCCGTGCTGGCGATCCTCAAGCCGGTGCTGGACGTGCAAAGCCCCGACGGCGGCTTTTACCTGTGGCCGAATGTGCAAGGCGACGACGCTGCTTTCTGCCGGGATTTGTTCGTGCAAGAGCATGTGACGGTGGTGCCGGGCTCTTACCTGTCGCGGGAAGTGGACGGCTTCAACCCTGGCGCGGGGCGTGTGCGCCTGGCGTTGGTGGCGCCGTTGGCGGAATGTGTGGAAGCGGCTGAGCGGATTCGCGACTTCATCCAGCGTCGTCGTTAAGGGCTTATGGGTCACTTCATGTGACCCAAATTCGCCTCGCTCATATCCAGCTCCGCCAACACCTCCCTCAACACGTCGTCACCAATCTGGTGATGACGGCTCAAGCTGTACAACTCCAACCGCTGCGCACGCAGGGCCTTGAGCCGCAATTTGCGCTCCAATTGATCCATTTGCAGCGCCAGCGCCTGGGCTTCGGCCGAATCATTGAATACGTCCAACTGGTGACGATACTCCGCCATCAGCCGCGCCTTGAGCTCGGTGGCCAGTGCCGCTTGAGCGGCGTCCGGGGTTTCGGCTTCGACGGGCTCCTGGGCCTCCAACGCATGGATCGCCGCTACGGCGGTCTTTTTCCAGGCCTCACGCACTTCGTTGTGGCGTTTTTCATCCGGGCCTTTTTCAACGCCACGCAGCAGTAACGGCAGCGCGATGCAGGCCGCGACCAGCGACAGCAGGATCACCCCGGCAGCGATAAAGATCAGCAGGTCACGCTCGGGAAAATCCTGGCCCGGCGCCAGCAGCAAGGGCACCGACATGACGCCCGCCAACGTCACCGCACCGCGTACACCGCCGACGGTCAACAACCAGCAGGAGCGGGCCGTCGGCACCAGAGTCAATGCGCTTTTGCCTCGCAGACGGCGCAGCAACCCCGACAGCCGCCAGATGCTTTGCACCCAGATAAAGCGCAATACCACCAGCACCAGGAAGATCGCCACCACATCCAGGCAGCGATACATCAAGGTGGGCCACAACGTGGTTTCATGGCTGACCACGGCCTTGATGATGTCTGGCAGTTGCAGGCCGAGCAGCAGGAAGATCAAGCCGTTGAAGGCAAACTCCAGTAACGACCATACGCTGCGGTTGAGCAAGCGCGTGCTGGTCTGGCGCGGCAGCAAGTCGAGCCAGCTTTGCATCATGCCCGCTGCCACCGCCGAGAGGATGCCGGACGCGCCCAGGCGCTCAGCCAGTACGTACGCAGCAAAAGGCAGCAACAACATGAACACCACATGGGTCGCCGGATCATCCCAGCCGCGCGCGATCATCCAGGCGCGCAGGCGGCCGACCAGCCAGCTCAACGCCACGCCGATCGCCAGCCCGCCCACCGCCACCAGTACAAACGTCAGGCCGGCATCTGCCAGGGAAAAGACCCCGGTCAACGCTGCGGCCAGGGCAAATTTGAACGTCACCAGGCCCGACGCGTCATTCATCAAGGCTTCGCCTTGGAGCATGTGCATCAGCGGCTTGGGCAAGCGGTTCTGGGAAATGGCCGACACCGCCACGGCGTCCGTCGGGGATAAAACCGCCGCCAGGGCGAAGGCCACCGGCAACGGGATGGTTGGCAATAACCAATGAATGAAATAGCCGGCGCCCACCACGGTAAACAACACCAGCCCCACCGCCAACGTCAGGATCGGGCCACGCAGGCGCCACAACTCGCGCTTAGGCATGCGCCAACCATCGGAAAACAGCAGGGGCGGCAGGAACAGAAACAGGAACAGCTCCGGGTCCAGCGCCACATGCAGCCCCAACGTGGGCCACGCCAGCAAGGCGCCGGCGGCGATCTGCACCAGGGGCAACGGCAGTGGGATGATGCGCCCGACCAGGCGCGAAAAGCTGACCAGCATCAGCAGGATAAGAACGGTGTAGGCGGTTTGCATAACGCGGGTTTCCCGGACAATCGACTCGCAACGACACATCAGGCAACAACTGGCCGTTGAAGTGCCATATTACCTGGCTATGTTACTCGCCTAGGCCGCGCACCGGCTTTTGCACAAAAGTCGCACGCTGTTGACGAGCGGCGCCGAAACCCGCCGGTCGTGGCATAATCCGCGATCTTTCATTTTTCATGCGTCCAAAGGGGGGCAATTCCTTGACTGCTTCAAGCAAAACCTTGCACCTTTTCGGCATTAAAGCCTGCGACACCATGAAAAAGGCGCGCACCTGGCTCGATGAGCACGGGGTGAGCTATGAGTTCCATGACTACAAAACGGCCGGTATCGACCGCGAACACTTGACCCAATGGTGCAATGAGCACGGTTGGCAGGTGGTTTTGAACCGTGCGGGCACCACCTTTCGCAAACTCGAAGACGAACGCAAAGCCGATCTCGATCAGTCGAAAGCCATTGAATTGATGCTCGCACAACCCTCGATGATCAAGCGCCCGGTGCTCGATCTCGGTGACAGAACCCTGATTGGCTTCAAGCCAGATAGTTATTCGGCGGCCCTCAAGTAGGCCAGCCTTCCATTTTTGTAGAGGTAACAGCATGTCCAATTCCCTGTTCAGCCTGGGCTTCGGCGTCGGCACTCAGAACCGCCAAGGTGCTTGGCTGGAAGTGTTTTACGCACAACCCTTGCTCAACCCATCGGCTGAAATCGTTGCCGCCATCGCACCGATCCTCGGTTACACCGAAGGCAACCAGGCGATCACCTTCACCGTGAGCCAGGCCCTGCAACTGGCCGACGCACTCAAAGGCGTCGATGCCGCCCAGGCCGCCCTGCTCAGCCGCCTGGCAGAAAGCCACACGCCGCTGGTCGCGACCCTACTGGCCGAAGACGCCGCACTGACGTCCACGCCTGAGGCCTACCTCAAGCTGCACCTGCTGTCCCATCGCCTGGTCAAGCCTCACGGCCTGAGCCTGGCCGGTGTGTTCCCGCAGTTGCCAAACGTGGCCTGGACCAGCCAGGGCGCCATCGACATCAACGAGCTGGCCGAGCGCCAACTGGAAGCGCGCCTGCGTGGCGACCTGCTGGAAGTGTTCTCGGTGGACAAGTTCCCGAAAATGACCGACTACGTCGTACCGGCCGGCGTGCGTATCGCTGACGCGGCACGTATCCGCCTGGGCGCGTACGTGGGCGAAGGCACCACCGTGATGCACGAAGGTTTCGTCAACTTCAACGCCGGCACCGAAGGCCCGGGCATGATCGAAGGCCGCGTATCGGCGGGCGTATTCGTCGGCAAGGGCTCGGACCTGGGCGGCGGCTGCTCCACCATGGGCACCCTGTCGGGCGGCGGCAATATCGTGATCAAGGTGGGTGAAGACTGCCTGATCGGCGCCAACGCCGGTACCGGTATCCCATTGGGCGACCGCAACACCGTGGAGTCGGGCCTGTACATTACCGCCGGCACCAAGGTGGCCCTGCTGGACGAGCAGAACCAAGTGGTCAAGGTGGTCAAGGCGCGCGAGTTGGCTGGCCAGCCAGACCTGCTGTTCCGTCGTAACTCCGAGACCGGTGCCGTGGAGTGCAAAACCCACAAATCGGCCATCGAACTGAACGAAGCGCTGCACGCTCACAACTAAGCAGCCACTCGATGCCACTAGCGGGCCGCACCTTCGGGGCGGCTCGCTTATACGAGTCTTGATCACCATGCTTGTGCCCTCCCCCTGGCGCGCCGACTTCCCGGCCATCGCCACCCTGCAACGGCAAGACCAGACCTATCTGGACAGCGCCGCCACCACGCAAAAACCCCAAGCCCTGCTGAATGCCATCAGTCATTACTACGCCAATGGCGCAGCGAATGTGCACCGTGCCCAGCATTTGCCCGGGGCCCATGCGACCCAGGCCTTTGAAGACAGCCGCAGCAAGGTCGCGCAGTGGTTGAACGCAGGTGACAGTGGGCAGGTTGTGTTCACCCACGGCGCAACCTCTGCGCTGAACCTCCTGGCCTATGGCCTGGAGCACTTATTCAATGCGGGCGATGAGATTGCCATCAGCGCCCTGGAACACCACGCCAACCTGCTGCCCTGGCAGCAATTGGCCAAACGTCGCGCACTCACGCTGGTGGTCTTGCCTCTGGACGCTGACGGCGTGATCGACCTGGACGCCGCCGCCAGCCTGATTGGCCCACGCACGCGCCTGCTGGCGGTGAGCCAGTTGTCCAACGTGCTCGGCGCCTGGCAGCCGCTGCAAGCCTTGCTGAAGCTGGCCCAGGCACACGGCGCCCTCACGGTGGTGGACGGCGCCCAAGGCATCGTCCATGGCCGCCATGACGTGCAGGCCCTGGGATGCGACTTCTACGTGTTTTCCAGCCACAAACTCTACGGCCCGGACGGCGTCGGTGTGCTGTATGGCCGTAATGAGGCCCTGCATCATCTGCGTCACTGGCAGTTCGGCGGTGAGATGGTGCAACAGGCCGACTACCACAGCGCCAGCTTTCGCCCCGCGCCGCTGGGTTTCGAGGCTGGCACTCCACCGATTGCCAGCGTGATAGGCCTGGGCGCGAGCCTGGATTACCTGAGTTCGCTGGATGCTTCGGCGGTGCTCGCCCACGAAGCCGCCCTGCATGACTACCTGCTGCGTGGGCTCAAAGCACGCAATGGCGTGCGCGTGCTGGGCTCGCCACAAGTGGCGCTGGTGAGTTTTGTGGTGGAGGGCGTGCACAACGCCGACCTCGCCCACCTGCTGACCGAGCAAGGCATTGCCGTGCGTGCCGGTCATCACTGCGCAATGCCGCTGTTGAAGGCGATGAATCTGTCAGGCGCAATCCGGGTGTCCCTGGCGCTCTACAACGATTCCGACGACCTGGAGCGCTTTTTTGAAGCGCTGGACCAGGCGCTGGACATGCTGCGATGAGCTTGCCGCTGGAGGCACACGCCGCACTGGAAGCTTTCCAGGCCGTAGGCAGTTGGGAACAGCGCGCGCGGATGCTGATGCAATGGGGTGAACGCTTGCCCGCCCTGGCTGATGACGAAAAGGTCGACGCCAACCTGGTGCACGGTTGCGAAAGCCTAGTGTGGCTGGTGGGGCGTTTGCAGGACGGCCATTGGCAGTTTGCTGCGAGCAGTGAGGCGCGGATGATTCGGGGGTTGGTGGCGTTGCTGCTGGCGCGGGTCAATGGGTTGTCGGCTGATGAATTGCAAGCAGTTGACCTGCCTGACTGGTTCAATCAACTGGGCTTGTCGCGCCAGCTATCGCCGTCGCGCAGTAATGGTTTGAATGCCGTACTGCAACGCATGCGAGACCTGACGCGTACATAGAAATTAATGTGGAAGCCTGGCTTACCTGCGATGGCCATAGGTAACCGACGGTAACCACGATGCGAAGCGAGCCGCTCTTGATCTTGATCTGCTTGTGATCTCAAGCGCCCCGTCAAACCACGCTGGCCGGAATTCGACAGGGATTTGGGGGGTAAACCGGCAGGGATGCCGGTTTAGCCGCCCCGCGCCATGGATGGCGCGTGGCGGCGGCCCCCCAAATCACTGGCGGATTACGGGCACACCGAGCCTAAGCGAGGTGCCGAGTGGTGGGGCAAGAGCCCTTTTGGTTACTTTTGGGGCTCTTTTCCAAAAGTGACCCGCTGTCAGAGCGGAACCCTAGGTCGCCGTCACCTAAATAACGGATATGTACCCGGTCCAACTGTGTTGACTGTCAGGCCGCCTTCGCGAGCAAGCCCGCTCCCACATTGAGATCGTGGGGTGTCAGGTAGATTGCCGTCGGCTGGCAGGGCTTCATCGCAGGCAAGCCAGCTCCCACATTTGGATCGAGGTGCGTCAGTGAGATCAGCGTCGGCTGTCAGGCCGTCACGGGAGCAAGCTCCCACAGTTTGGATCTCTGTCGGGTGGTGAGATCTAGGTGGGTTTGATGCGCTCAGAGGGACGGCGCACTCCCGCCACAATCTTGTCCACAGCCTTGGTCGCCGCCACCATGCCGAACGTGGCCGTGACCATCATCACCGCGCCAAACCCTCCCGCGCAGTCCAGCTTCACACCATCGCCGACAAAGCTCTTCTGCAAACAGATGCTGCCATCAGGCTTGGGATAGCGCAGCTGCTCGGTGGAAAACACGCACGGCACGCTGTAATGACGGGTCACAGTACGCGAGAAGCCATAATCGCGGCGCAAGGTAGAGCGCACTTTCGAGGCCAGCGGGTCATTGAAGGTGCGGTTCAGGTCGCACACCTGGATCAGCGTGGGATCAATCTGCCCGCCGGCGCCGCCGGTGGTGATGATCTGGATCTTGCGGCGCTTGCACCAGGCAATCAGCGCCGCCTTGGCGTTGACCGCGTCGATGCAGTCGATCACGCAGTCGATAGTTGGGGTGATGTACTCGGCCATGGTGTCGCGGGTGACGAAGTCTGCCACCGCATGCACGGTGCACTCAGGGTTGATACCGCGCAGGCGCTCGGCCATCACTTCGACCTTGGGCTTGCCCACGGTGCTGTCCAGGGCATGCAACTGGCGGTTGCTGTTGCTGACGCAGACATCGTCCAAGTCAAACAGCGAAATCTCGCCCACCCCACAACGGGCAATCGCTTCCGCCGCCCAGGAACCTACGCCGCCGACGCCGACAATCGCCACATGGGCCGCTTTCAAGCGCTCCAGGCCCTCAAGGCCGTACAAGCGGGCGACGCCTGCAAACCGCGGATCTTCTGTACTCATCATCATTACCCCAAAAACCGGCGCGCATTATAGGGCTACGCCGCGACAAGTTCGACGCTTGCAGCTACAAGTAAAGAACTTAAGCGGACTTTCGCAGACTAACGTCCGGCTTTTCTCTGTCTGCTGTACGCTCAGGGAAGGGCCGGTGTAGGATGCGCGCCGTTCGGCGTAGGCCGACACCTCTTTCGTTCCGCACCCTTTGGAACCCGACATAACCATGGCATCGCGTAAATTTGGACTCAACCTGGTGGTGGTGCTGGCAATTGCCGCGCTGTTCACCGGTTTCTGGGCGCTGATCAACCGCCCGGTCACCGCTCCCAACTGGCCCGATCAGATCTCCGGTTTTTCCTACTCGCCGTTCCAGCAGGGCCAGTATCCGCAGAAAGACCAGTACCCTACCGACGAACAGATGCGTCAGGACCTTGCGATCATGAGCAAGCTGACGGACAACATCCGTACCTACTCGGTGGACGGCCCCCTGGGGGATATTCCCAAGCTGGCCGAAGAGTTCGGCCTGCGCGTGACCCTGGGGATCTGGATCAGCCCGGACCAGGAACGTAACGAGCGGGAGATCCAGCGCGCTATCGAGATCGCCAACACCTCGCGCAGTGTCGTACGCGTAGTGGTGGGTAACGAAGCGTTGTTTCGGGAAGAAATCACCCCTGAAGCCCTGATCGTGCTGCTCGACCGTGTGCGCGCCGCCGTGAAAGTGCCGGTGACGACCTCCGAGCAATGGCACATCTGGGAAAAGAACCCGCAACTGGCCAAGCACGTCGACCTGATCGCCGCGCACATCCTGCCGTTCTGGGAATACATCCCGATGGACAAGGCCGGCCAGTACGTCCTCGACCGCGCCAAGGATTTGAAGAAAGCCTTCCCGAAAAAGCCCCTGCTGCTGTCGGAAGTGGGCTGGCCGAGCAACGGCCGTATGCGCGGTGGCAATGAATCGTCGCCGGCAGACCAGGCCATTTACCTGCGTACGCTGGTGAACAAGCTCAACCGCCAGGGTTACAACTACTTTGTGATCGAGGCATTTGACCAGCCGTGGAAGGTCAGCGACGAAGGGTCGGCAGGTGCGTATTGGGGCGTGTTCAACGCCGCGCGCCAGCAGAAATTCAACTTTGACGGCCCAGTGGTGGCGATTCCGCAATGGCGGGTACTGGCCATCGGTTCGGTGGTGCTTGCACTGCTATCGCTGACCCTGTTGATGATCGATGGCTCGGCCCTGCGCCAGCGCGGCCGCACCTTCCTGACCTTTATTGCGTTCCTGTGCGGGTCGGTGCTGGTGTGGATCGGCTATGACTACAGCCAGCAATACAGCACCTGGTTCAGCGTGACCGTTGGCGTGTTGCTCGCGCTCGGCGCCCTGGGTGTGTTTATCGTGTTGCTGACCGAAGCCCACGAACTGGCAGAAGCGGTGTGGACCCACAAGCGCCGACGTGAATTTCTGCCCGTGGAAGGCGACTCGGACTACCGTCCAAAAGTGTCGATCCATGTGCCGTGCTACAACGAGCCACCGGAAATGGTCAAACAGACCCTCGACGCCCTGGCCGCCCTCGATTATCCGGACTACGAAGTCCTGATCATCGACAACAACACCAAGGACCCGGCGGTGTGGGAGCCGGTGCGCGACTACTGCGAAACCCTGGGCCCGCGCTTCAAGTTCTTCCACGTTGCGCCCCTGGCCGGTTTCAAGGGCGGCGCGCTGAACTACCTGATCCCGCACACCGCCAAGGATGCCGAAGTGATCGCGGTGATCGACTCGGACTACTGCGTGTCGCCCAACTGGCTCAAGCACATGGTGCCGCACTTCGCCGACCCGAAAATCGCCGTGGTGCAGTCGCCCCAGGATTACCGCGACCAGAACGAAAGCACCTTCAAGAAGCTCTGCTACGCCGAATACAAAGGCTTCTTCCATATCGGCATGGTCACCCGTAACGACCGCGACGCGATCATCCAGCACGGCACCATGACCATGACCCGCCGCTCGGTGCTCGAAGAGCTGGGCTGGGCCGACTGGTGCATCTGTGAAGACGCCGAGCTGGGCCTGCGCGTGTTCGAAAAAGGCTTGTCGGCGGCGTACTACCACGACAGCTACGGCAAGGGTTTGATGCCGGATACCTTTATCGACTTCAAGAAACAGCGTTTCCGTTGGGCCTATGGCGCGATCCAGATCATCAAGCGCCACACCGCCAGCCTGATACGTGGCAAAGACACCGAGTTGACCCGTGGCCAGCGCTACCACTTCCTCGCCGGCTGGTTGCCGTGGGTGGCCGATGGCATGAACATCTTCTTCACCGTCGGCGCCCTGCTGTGGTCCGCAGCGATGATTATCGTGCCGACCCGAGTCGACCCACCGTTGCTGATTTTCGCGATCCCGCCGTTGGCGTTGTTTGTGTTCAAAGTCGGCAAAATCATCTTCCTCTACCGTCGTGCGGTAGGCGTGAACTTGAAAGATGCGTTCTGCGCGGCGCTGGCCGGGTTGGCGTTGTCCCACACCATCGCCAAGGCGGTGTTATACGGCTTCTTCACCAGCAGTATTCCGTTCTTTCGTACACCGAAAAACGCGGATAACCACGGCTTCTGGGTGGCGATTTCCGAAGCCCGCGAAGAGATGTTCATCATGCTGCTGCTGTGGGGCGCGGCGCTGGGGATTTACCTGGTGCAAGGCCTGCCGAGCAATGACATTCGCTTCTGGGTGGTGATGTTGCTGGTGCAGTCGCTGCCGTATGTGGCGGCGCTGATCATGGCGTTCTTGTCGTCGCTGCCCAAACCTTCGGCGGCGCCCGAGGCGGCACCGGCGGCGTAAAAAGTCACGCAATGCACTAAACGGCGGCCCTTGGCCGCCGTTTTGCTATAAGATAACGGCCGTTTGTGAGATCCAGGCAGGCACTGATTACACCTTGTGGGAGCGGGCTTGCTCGCGAATGCGGTGGGCCAGTCAAAGGTACTGTGACTGGCCCACCGCATTCGCGAGCAAGCCCGCTCCCACATTGGATCTGTGACGTTTCAAGTTCTGTGTTCAACATTCGCCCTGCGCCCACCACACGCTTTCCGGAGTTCCCCCATGACGGCCCATGCCGACCTTTCGCCGACCCTTCAACTGGCCATCGACCTGATCCGTCGCCCGTCGGTCACGCCGATCGATGCCGATTGCCAGAAGCTGATGATGCAGCGCCTGGGCGATGCCGGTTTTGCGCTTGAACCGATGCGCATTGAAGACGTGGATAACTTCTGGGCCACCCACGGCAAGCACGAAGGCCCGGTGCTGTGCTTTGCCGGTCATACCGACGTGGTGCCGACCGGTCCGGTACAGGCCTGGCAGAACGACCCGTTCGACGCGTTGATCGATGACAACGGCATGCTCTGTGGCCGTGGCGCGGCGGACATGAAAGGCAGCCTGGCGGCGATGCTGGTGGCGGCGGAACGTTTCGTCAGCGACTACCCGGACCACAAGGGTTCGGTCGCCTTCCTGATCACCAGCGACGAAGAAGGCCCGGCGCACCATGGCACCAAGGCCGTGATCGAACGCCTGGCCGCACGCAAGGAGCGCCTGGACTGGTGCATCGTCGGCGAACCGTCGAGCACCAGCCTGGTGGGCGACGTGGTCAAGAACGGCCGCCGTGGCTCCCTCGGCGCCACCTTGACCGTGCGCGGTGTACAGGGCCACGTGGCTTACCCGCACCTGGCGAAGAACCCGATCCACCTGGCCGCACCGGCCCTGGCCGAACTTGCCGCCGAACATTGGGATGACGGCAACACCTTCTTCCCGCCGACCAGCTTTCAGATTTCCAACCTCAACTCCGGTACCGGCGCCACCAACGTGATCCCCGGCGACCTGACGGCGGTGTTCAACTTCCGTTTTTCCACCGAGTCCACCGTCGAGGGCCTGCAACAACGGGTCGCGGCCATTCTCGACAAGCATGGCCTGGACTGGCATGTGGAATGGGCGCTGTCGGGCCTGCCGTTCCTCACCGAGCCAGGCGCTCTGCTGGATGCGGTGTCGGCCAGCATTCTGGCGATCACCGGGCGCGAGACCAAGGCATCCACCAGCGGCGGCACCTCCGATGGCCGCTTCATTGCGACGCTGGGCACCCAGGTGGTCGAACTGGGCCCGGTCAACGCGACGATCCACCAGGTCAACGAACGCATCCTGGCCAGCGACCTCGATGTGCTGACCGAAATCTACTACCAGACCCTGATCAAGTTGCTCGCCTGATGCTTGCCTGCCCCATTTGCAGCGCGCCGCTCAATACCGTGGACAATGGCGTGGCGTGCCCGACCGGGCACCGCTTCGACCGCGCACGCCAGGGTTACCTGAACCTGTTGCCGGTGCAGCACAAGAACAGCCGCGACCCGGGCGACAACCTGGCTATGGTCGAGGCGCGTCGCGACTTCCTCAACGCCGGGCACTATGCGCCAGTGGCCAAGCGCCTGGCCGAACTGGCCGCCGAGCGCGCACCACAGCGCTGGGTGGACATTGGCTGTGGCGAGGGTTACTACACCGCGCAAATCGCCCAGGCCCTGCCCGATGCCGATGGCTATGCGCTGGATATCTCCAAGGAAGCGGTCAAGCGCGCATGCAAACGCAACCCGGCGCTGACCTGGTTGATCGCCAGCATGGCCCGGGTGCCATTGGCCGACGCCAGCTGCCAGTTCCTCGCCAGTGTGTTCAGCCCGCTGGACTGGCAGGAAGCCAAGCGCCTGCTCAGCCCCGGCGGCGGCTTGATGAAAGTCGGCCCCACCAGCGGCCACTTGATGGAACTGCGCGAGCGCCTGTACGACGAAGTGCGCGAGTACACCGACGACAAACACCTGGCCCTGGTGCCGGATGGCATGAGCCTGGCGCACACTGAGACCCTGGCATTCACCCTGAGCCTGGCCGAAGCCAAGGACCGCGCCAACCTGCTGGCGATGACGCCCCACGGCTGGCGGGCCAGTGCCGAGCGCCGCCACGAGGTGATTGAGGCGGCTGAGCCGCTGCAGGTCACGGTGTCGATGCGCTACGATTATTTCGTGCTTCAATGACCGACTTTCACCCATCCGCGAATGGATTTTCGAATCCCGCAACGAGGAACATCCATGCGCCAACCTGATATTGAAATTTACCTGAAGGACGCCGACGTCGATCACAAGGCCATCGCCGCCTGGCTGGGCGCCGCCCTGGGCCCGTGCACCGACTGGGTCCAGAAAGGCCAGACCTACAAGTGCAAGGCCGGCAACGTGCCGGTTACCTGGCTGCCCAAGGCGGTGGGCAAATGGAACAGCCTGTTCCTGGAAAGCGACCAGACCCCGTGGGACGACGACATCGCCTGCGCCCGCGCCGCGTTTGCCGCGCTGTATGTCGAAGTGCGCTGCGCACCGGGCACCTGGGTTGAGGAAGAGGGTGAAGAAAGCGCTGATCGCTGGATCCGCATCAGCGCAGATGGTGAAGAAGAGATCACTTGGAAAACTGCATAACCTCCAAAGTGTGAACACAATCAAAATGTGGGAGCGGGCTTGCTCGCGAAAGCGGTGGATCAGTCGACATCTCTAGTGACTGACACAGCGCTTTCGCGAGCAAGCCCGCTCCCACATGGGTTCAGCGTCGTTGCTTAGGGCTGGCTCAAAGGCCCACCACATCCTCCGCCTGCAAGCCCTTCTCGCCGGTCACCACGGCGTATTCCACCTGCTGGCCTTCGGCCAACGAGCGGTGGCCTTCACCGCGAATGGCGCGGTAGTGCACAAACACATCCTTGCCATCTTCACGCTGGATAAAGCCGTAGCCCTTTGCATCGTTGAACCATTTCACATTGCCGGTTTCACGCGTTGTCATCTGTTCACTCCCACTGGTTTTTTTATTGTTGAGTCGCTCGCATTGAACTGCCGAGTATAAGACAGGCTCAAAAACCATCAACTCAACTTTACATCGCTGCTTTTTTGCCGATTTTCGGCGAATACGGCACACTACCCGCCCGAGCGCCTGCTCGGTTTTTTCCACTTGAAGCAGTTCGCCTATGACCCGCTCCCCGTTCCGCCGTCTGGTGTTTGGCACCTTGCGCCGACTGTTGTACCTCTGGGTTCGCTCGGAGACGATCAACCAGTCGTCCCTCACCCTTAACCTGGACCGCAGCCGGCCGGTTTTCTACGTCCTGCAATCACCTTCCCTCACCGAGTTGGCGGTGGTCGATGCCGAGTGCACCAAGGCCGGCCTGCCGCGCCCGGTGCTGCCGGTGTCGGTAGGGCCGTTGATGGAGCCCGCGGCGTTCTTCTATCTCACGCCGGATCCGGATTGGCTCGGGCGCCAAGACAAGCGTGGCGCGCCGCCCACCTTGACGCGCCTGGTCAACACCCTCACCGAACACGCCGAAGAGAATGCACAAATCATTCCGGTCAGCGTGTTCTGGGGCCAATCCCCCGAAAGCGAGTCCAGCCCGTGGAAGCTGTTATTCGCCGACAGCTGGGCAGTCACCGGGCGTCTACGCCGGTTGTTGAGCATCCTGATCCTGGGGCGCAAGACCCGCGTGCAATTCTCCGCGCCTATCAACCTGCGTGAATTGATCGAGCACAATAAAGGCCACGAACGCACCGTACGCATGGCCCAACGCATCCTGCGTGTGCACTTTCGTAACCTGAAGACGGCCGTGATCGGCCCCGACCTGTCCCACCGGCGTAATCTGGTCAAGGGCCTGGTCAATATGCCGCTGGTACGCCAGGCCATTGCGGATGAAGCCGAACGCGAAAAGATCGCCCCGGAAAAAGCCAAGGCCCTGGCTCTGCGCTATGGCAACGAGATTGCCTCGGACTACACCTACACCGCGATCCGCTTCCTGGAAGTGGTATTGAGCTGGTTCTGGAACAAGATCTACGACGGCATCAAGGTCAATAACATCGAAGGCGTGCAAAAGGTGGCCCAGGGCTACGAGGTGATCTACGTGCCTTGCCACCGCAGCCATATCGACTACCTGCTGTTGTCCTACCTGCTGTTCAAGAACGGCCTGACCCCGCCGCACATCGCCGCCGGCATCAACCTCAACATGCCTGTGATCGGCAGCCTGCTGCGCCGTGGTGGTGCGTTTTTCATGCGCCGTACCTTCAAGGGCAACCCGTTGTACACCTCGGTGTTCAACGAATACCTGCACACCCTGTTTACCAAGGGTTTCCCGGTGGAGTACTTCGTCGAAGGCGGCCGCTCGCGCACCGGGCGCATGCTGCAACCGAAAACCGGCATGCTGGCGATCACCTTGCGCAGCTTCCTGCGTTCCTCGCGGATGCCCATCGTGTTCGTGCCGGTGTATATCGGCTATGAGCGCGTGCTCGAAGGCCGCACTTACCTGGGCGAACTGCGTGGCGCGAGCAAGAAGAAAGAGTCGATCTTCGATATTTTCAAAGTGGTCGGCGCGCTCAAGCAGCGCTTCGGCCAAGTGGCAGTCAACTTCGGCGAGCCGATCAAGCTGGCAGAATTCCTCGACGCCGAACAACCGGACTGGCGCGCCCAGGAACTGGGGCCGAACTACAAACCGGCTTGGCTCAACGAAACCACCAATCGCCTCGGCGAACAGGTGGCGCGTCATTTGAACGAAGCCGCTGCGGTGAACCCGGTGAACCTGGTGGCGCTGGCACTGCTGTCCACCACCCGCCTGGCCCTGGATGAACAGGCCATGGCCCGCCAGCTGGACCTGTACCTGGCGCTGTTGCGTCGTGTGCCCTACTCGCCCCATACCACTTTGCCGGAGGGCGATGGCCTGGCGCTGATCAAGCACGTCAAGGACATGAACCTGTTGTCGGAGCAGAGCGACGCCCTGGGCAAAATCGTTTATCTGGATGAGCAGAATGCCGTCCTGATGACCTACTACCGCAACAACGTGCTGCACATCTTCGCCCTGCCGGCCTTGCTGGCGAGCTTCTTCCAGAGCAGTTCGCGCATGACCCGCGAACAGATCCTGCGCTACACCCACGCGCTCTACCCATACCTGCAATCGGAGCTGTTTATCCGTTGGTCGCTGGAAGACCTGGACAGCGTGGTCGACCAGTGGCTGGACGCCTTCGTCGAACAAGGCCTGCTGCGCTTCGAAAACGCCGTGTACCTGCGCCCGGCGCCGAGTTCGCGGCACTTTGTGCTGCTGACGTTGCTGTCCAAGAGCATCGCCCAGACCCTGCAACGCTTCTACATGGCGATCTCGTTGCTGCTCAACAGCGGCCAGAACAGCATCAGCGCCGAGGAGCTGGAAGACCTGTGCACGATCATGGCCCAGCGCCTGTCGATCCTGCACGGCCTCAACGCTCCGGAGTTCTTCGACAAGAGTCTTTTCCGACATTTTATTCAGACGTTGCTGGAGCAAGATGTGCTGCGCCGCGATGAAGCCGGCAAGCTGGGTTATCACGACCTGCTCGGCGAACTGGCCGAAGGCGCGGCCAAACGTGTGCTGCCGGCGGATATTCGCCTGTCGATCCGCCAGGTCGCCTTGCACCGTGTGGACGGTGCAGCCGAGGCCGCCGCCGAACCGGTTGCCGTCACCCCTGAAGAAAACCGCTAGATTGAATGAGGCGCCGGGCGGATTCCGGCGCCGTTGAAAAGGAGTTGCACCGTGAAAAAACTCATCCTCCTGGGCCTGACCGCCCTGCTCGGAGCCTGCCACTCGATGGCTCCAACCCCGAAGGCTAGCCTGGACGGCGAAGTGTTCTACCTGCAACGCATCGCCCTGCCGCCAGCCGCCACCTTGAGTGTCAGCCTGCAGGACGTGTCCCTGATGGACGCACCGGCCGTGACCCTCGCCGAGCAGAAAGGCCCGGTCAAAGGCCAGGTGCCGCTGCCGTTTCACCTGAGCTATGACCCGGCCCAGGTCAAACCGGGCCACACCTATTCGGTCAGCGCTCGCATCGAGCTGGACGGCAAGCTACTGTTTATCACCACCGAGCGGCACACCGTGCAGCTCAATGGCCAGGACCCACAACCGCTGCGCCTGCGCGTAGATGCGGCTGCCCACTGATCATTCCCACTTCATAAGGAAGCGCCCATGCTCCGCAAATCTCTTCGCCTCACCGCCCTGTGTGCTGGCTTGCTGTTCGGCGCCAATGCCATGGCCCTGGACCTTGGCAGCCTGTCCCAGGGCGACGCCAGCGGCGGCCTCAAGGATGCCTTGACCCAAGGTGCACAGATTGCTGTGAAACAACTCGGAACGCCCGGTGGTTTCAGCAATAACCCGGACGTGAAGATCGGCCTGCCAGGCAAGCTCGGTAAGGTCGCCGACAAGCTGAAAATGTTCGGCATGGGTGACCAGGTCACGCAGTTGGAAACCAGCATGAACAAGGCAGCAGAAACCGCCGTGACCCAGGCCCAGCCGATCCTGGTCAACGCCGTGAAGAACATGAGCGTGACCGATGCCAAGGGCATTCTCAGCGGTGGTCAGGACTCCGCCACCCAGTACCTGAACAAAAGCAGCCGTGAAGAAATTCGCGCCAAGTTCCTGCCTATCGTCAAGGCTGCCACCGACAAAGTCGGCGTGGCCCAGCAGTACAATGCCCTGGCCGGCAAGGCCGCGGCCTTTGGCGCTGTGGATGCCAAGAGCGCCAACGTCGAGAACTACGTGACCGAGCAAGCGCTGGATGGCTTGTTCAAGATGATCGCGCAGCAGGAAGAAACCATCCGCAAGAACCCGGCGGCAGCTGCCACCAGCTTGGCCAAGAAGGTGTTTGGGGCGCTGTAAGCCCACGCCAGCAACTGAACCTGACGCGGCAAACACTCTGCGGATACAGAGTGTTTGCAATGGCTCAAAAGCGGCAATCAGCGCATTCAACGGCCGATTTGAGTATTGGTGTTCGCGTTGTTGTTCGCGTTGGCAACACTGTTGTTAATCGTGATATGACTGCTCGGCTGGGGAAGATCGTATTTGAACGATTTGAGCGCGTCGGAAAGCTCACGCCGACCGACGGAGTCATTATGGGAATGTTTGGCGCAAGCGCCGCCCATCTGACCGCCGCCCAGCATCATGCCGATCCCCGAGTAAAAGTTACCCAATGCTTGTAGGAGCATATCTATTTCGCCTCTATGAACGTTCTGGAAACGTTATCCCGGTGATAAAAACCACCGGATAACGTACCTGCGAACAGGTAACCCTCTGTGGCAAGCCTTGAAAAATGGTTCCCACCGGGCCTGCCAAAAACGCTCACTGATCTACTCCTCCTTCCTGATTCTGAACCACGCCGCGTACAACGCTGGCAGGAACAACAGCGTCAACGCCGTTGCCACAATCAACCCGCCCATGATCGCCACGGCCATGGGCCCGAAGAACACACTGCGTGACAACGGAATCATCGCCAACACCGCTGCCAAGGCCGTCAGCACAATCGGGCGAAAGCGTCGGACCGTGGCTTCGATGATTGCCTGCCAAGGTGCCAGGCCAGCCTTGATGTCTTGTTCGATCTGGTCCACCAGAATCACCGAGTTACGCATGATCATCCCCGACAGCGCGATGGTGCCGAGCATGGCGACGAAACCGAAGGGTTGGCGGAACACCAGCAGGAACAAGGTCACGCCGATCAGCCCCAAAGGCGCGGTGAGAAAGACCATCGCCGTACGCGAGAAGCTGCGCAGTTGCAGCATCAGCAAGGTCAGCACTACCACGATAAACAGCGGCACGCCGGCCTTCACCGAGTTTTGCCCACGGGCAGAATCTTCCACCGTACCGCCCACTTCCAAGAGGTAGCCGTCCGGCAGTTCGGCACGCACATCGGCGAGCGTCGGCAGGATCTGCTGCACGAGGGTCGCCGGCTGTTCCTTGCCATAGATGTCGGCCCGCACAGTCACCGTGGGCAAGCGATTGCGATGCCAGATGATGCCCTCTTCGAATCCATATTCGAGGGTGGCAATTTGCGACAGCGCCACGCTTTTACCATTGTCGGTGGGCACGGCAAGGCTCGGCAGGCGCGACAGTTCGCTACGCTCATGCACGGTGCCGCGCAGGAGGATCTCGATCAATTCGTTGTCCTCCCGGTACTGGCTGACGCTGGAACCGGTCAGGGAGCTCTGCAGGAATTTCGACAGGTTGGCGGTGCTCACACCCAGGGCGCGTGCACGGTCCTGGTCGATATTCAGGTACACGATTTTGCTCGGTTCTTCCCAGTCCAGATGCACGTTGACCACATGGGTATTTTCGCGAACCTTGGCCGCCACTTTGCGCGCCAGCGCACGGACTTCTTCGATGTGCTCGCCCGTCACGCGAAACTGCACCGGGTAGCCTACGGGCGGGCCGTTCTCCAGGCGCGTCACGCGCGAACGCAAGTCGGGGAATTGCTCGTTGAGGGTTTCGATCAGCCAGGTGCGCAGGCTTTCACGCTCCTCGATGGTATGAGCCAGCACCACAAACTGGGCGAAGCTGGCAGCGGGCAATTGCTGGTCCAATGGCAGGTAAAACCGCGGCGAGCCGGTGCCCGCGTAGGCGACATAGTTGTTGATGCCGGCATGCTCCTTGAGCAACGCTTCCAGGCGCTTGACCTGCTCGGCGGTGTTGCTCAGGGAAGCGCCTTCGGCCAGTTTCAGGTCGACCATCAACTCCAGGCGACCGGAAGCCGGGAAGAACTGTTGCGGCACGAAGCGGAACAGCGCAACCGAGCCGATAAACAGCAGCAAAGTCAGCACGATCACGGTTTTACGCCGCCGCACGCACCACTCCACCAAACGTCTTACCCGCTGATAGAAAGGTGTGCCGTAAGGATCTGGACCGTCGGTGCCGTGCTTGGCGGCGTGAATCTTCGCCAGGTCGGGCAGGAGTTTTTCTCCCAAGTACGGCACAAACACCACGGCCGCCACCCAGGAGGCCAGCAGTGCGATGGTCACGACCTGGAAGATCGAGCGGGTGTATTCGCCGGTGCTCGATTGCGCGGTGGCAATCGGCAAGAAGCCCGCCGCCGTGATCAGGGTGCCGGTGAGCATGGGGAATGCGGTGCTGGTCCAGGCGAAACTCGCGGCTTTGAGGCGGTCGTAGCCCTGCTCCATTTTGATCGCCATCATTTCCACGGCGATGATCGCGTCGTCTACCAGCAAGCCCAAGGCCAGGACCAAGGCGCCAAGGGAAATCTTGTGCAGGCCGATGCCCAGGTAATACATGGTGGCAAAGGTCATCGCCAGTACCAGCGGGATCGCCAGGGCGACGACCATGCCGGTGCGCACGCCGAGGGAGAAAAAGCTCACCAGCAAAACAATCGCCAACGCTTCAGCCAGCACCTGAACGAATTCGCCGACGCTGGTCTTCACGGCTGCCGGTTGGTCCGACACTTTGCGCAGCTCCATTCCTGCCGGAAGGTTCTTTTGCAGGCGTGCGAATTGCGCTTCAAGGGCCTTGCCCAGTACGAGGATGTCGCCACCGTCGCGCATGGCCACGGCCAAGCCGATGGCATCTGCGCCCATGTAGCGCATACGCGGTGCTGGTGGGTCGTTGAAGCCTCGATGGATGTCAGCTACATCACCGATGCGCAAGGTGCGATCACCCACGCGGATCGGAAAGTTGCGGATCTCCTCCACCGTCTTGAAGTTGCCTGAAACGCGCAGTTGCACGCGCTCGGTGGGGGTTTCAAAGAAGCCGGCGGTGGACACCGCATTTTGTTCCTGCAAGGCCTGCTGTACGGCAGCCAGAGGCAAGCCGAGGGTGGCGAGCTTGAGGTTGGACAGCTCGATCCAGATCTTCTCATCCTGCAAGCCGAGCAGCTCGACCTTGCCCACATCCGGCACCCGTTGCAGCTGGATCTGGATGCGGTCGGCGTAGTCCTTGAGCACGGCATAGTCAAAGCCGTCGCCGGTCAGGGCGTAGATATTGCCGAAGGTGGTGCCGAACTCGTCGTTGAAAAACGGCCCCTGGATATCCGGCGGCAAGGTGTGGCGGATGTCGCTGATTTTCTTGCGCACCTGGTACCACAGTTCGGGAATCTGCGCCGAACGCATCGAATCACGGGCAATAAAGGTGACCTGGGATTCACCCGGCCGCGAGAACGACACGATGCGCTCGTACTCACCGGTCTCCATGAGTTTTTTCTCGATACGCTCGGTGACCTGGCGCGAAACCTCCTGGGCCGTGGCCCCGGGCCAGTTGGTCTTGATTACCATGGCCTTGAAGGTAAACGGCGGGTCTTCGCTTTGCCCCAGCTTGGTGTAGGACAAGGTGCCAACCACGGCCAGCAGGATCATCAGGAACAGTACGATCTGGCGATTACGCAACGCCCATTCGGAAAGATTGAAACCCATGGGGACTACTCCTTGGCCGCCAGATTCACTACACGGTTAGAGCGATCCACCGGGCGCACTGACTGGCCCTCATGGAGCACATGCACGCCTGCGGCCACCACCCAATCGGTGGCGGCCAAGCCTTCGAGCACCGGGACGGTTTTTTCGCCAAACGCACCAATGCGTACAGGGGTGCGTTCAAGGGTGTTGTCCGGTTTTACACGCCAAACGTAGGACGCACCGTTCTCGGCACTCAGGGCAGACAGCGGTACCGATAGGGGAATGACACCCTCGGCCTGGATGAAAACCCGTGCGCTTTGGCCCAGTTCGGCGGGCACTTTGCCGCCGGTGAAGGCTACGCGCGCGGCGAAGGTGCGAGACTTGGGGTCGGCGGCAGGAGACAGTTCACGAATGCGCCCGGCGAAGCGTTGCTCTGGCTGGCTCCACAACTCCACCGACACCGGCTGGCCGATCTTGAAGCGGCCAAAGCCCTGCTCGGGCAGGCTGATCAAGACTTCACGCTCGCCATCGGTGGCCAGGGTGAACACCGTCTGGCCAGCGGAAACCACCTGCCCCACCTCGACGGCACGCTTGGCGACTACCCCATCCTGAGGCGCACGCAGCACGGCGTAGCCGGCCTGATTGCTGGACACATCGAACTCGGCCTTGATCTGCTTCAGGCGTGCTTCACCGGCTCGGTAGAGGTTTTCGGAATTGTCGTACTGCGACCGACTGACCATCTGACGATCCATCAAGGTCTTGTAGCGATCCCGCTCCGCACGTACCAGGCTCAGATTGGCCTCGGCGGCGGCCACTTGGGCACGGGTGGCTTCCAACTGCAGGCGCACGTCCTGAGGGTCGAGTTCGGCCAGCGGCTGGTTGGCCTTGACCCGCTCGCCCTCCTCCACCAGGCGCTTGCTGACTTTACCGCCGATGCGAAAGGCCAGGTCCGGCTCATAACGCGCACGCACCTCACCCGGGTAGCTGTCCATCGCCTGCGCCGAAGGCTGCGGTTGCACCACCATGGCCGGGCGCACGGTGGTCTGGGCCGCTTCTTCATGGCCGCAAGCGGCCAACAGGAAGATCAGGCTGACAGGCAAAGCAAGGGGCAGGAAAGCGCTGCGCATGCTGAAGGACCTTTCGCAAATAGAGCTTGGAATAATTATACTGGCCGGTATGTTATTAATACCAAACTCACCAGTCCAGTATTAAAGGTGAAAATGTCCGACAATCCTCTGAACACCGTAAGCCCCGGGCGTCCCAAGGACATGGCAAAACGCCAGGCAATCCTCGAATCGGCAAAATCGCTGTTCTTGGGCAAGGGCTATGCAAACACCAGCATGGACGCCGTTGCCCTGGCGGCCGGCGTATCGAAACTCACGGTCTACAGCCACTTCACCGACAAGGAGACGCTGTTCACCGCGGCGGTGGTGGCCAAATGCGAAGAGCAATTGCCGGTGATGTACTTCGAGCTCCCCGAAGGCATGCCCGTCGAGACGGTGCTGCTTAACATCGCCCGCGGCTTTCATCGACTGATCAACAGCGAAGAGTCGGTAAACCTGCATCGCCTGATGATGACCACCGGTAATCAGGACGTGAAACTCTCCCAAATCTTCTTCAACGCCGGCCCCATGCGCATGCTGCAAGGCATGGAGCGCCTGCTCGGCAAGATTCACCAGAGCGGCGCCTTGAGTATCGACACACCGTTGAAGGCCGCCGAACACTTCTTTTGCCTGCTCAAAGGCACGGCGAACTTTCGTTTGTTGTATGGCTGCGGCGGACAATTGAGTGCGCAAGAGGCCGAGGAGCATGTGCAGGACGTGGTGAGGTTGTTTATGCGGGCCTATCGCAGCCAGGGTTCAGAAACACCTAAGTAAGTTGCACCAACCGACAGTAACCACGATGCGAAGCGAGTCGCTCTTGATCTTGCTCTTGACCCCCGGTGTCAGGGTAGTTGTCGTGTCCCCCGCTTTTTGAAAAGCATTCCGGGGGCGGCAAGAGTATGGTCATGCCTTTCTATTCAGAAGAACGTAAAGCTGCGCTGCTGAAAATGATGCTTCCGCCCCTGAGCCTCTCGGCGGCGGAGGTCGCTCGGCGCGAAGGTTGCAGCGATATGTCTCTCCATTATTGGCGCAAACAAGCTGCCGCCAGAGGAACGCAATTGTCCGATGCCAAGCAACCGGCCGAAAATTGGTCAGCCGAATCCAAGCTGGCGATCATCATAGAAACAGGTTCGCTATCGGAGCTGGAAATCGGTGAGTACTGCCGACGAAAAGGTATTTTTCCCGAGCAAATAACCGATTGGCGCAACGCTTTTATCGCCGGCAGCACGAAACAGTCAACCGCGAAAACTGCAAGCTCCGGACAGTCACGGGATGATAAAAATCGTATCCGTGAACTTGAACGTGAGTTGCGCCGCAAAGATGCAGCCCTGGCTGAAACAGCGGCCTTACTGGTACTACGAAAAAAGCTCAATGCCTACTGGGGGAGCGACGACGAGGCCACCTGACCTTGTTGCCAGAACGGTATTTACTCGTTGATTGGCTTAATGAAGCCATTCTGGCGGGCGCCCGCAGGGCGCCTGCTTGTCAGGAGGTAGGCATTTCACTGAGGACACTGCAACGCTGGAGCTTGCCGCAAGAACTCTTGGCAGATGGACGCACGACGACGCTTAGGCCGATACCGAACAACGCGCTCAGTGAGCTTGAACGGCAAGGCATCGTGACGCTGTGCAACAGCAAAGCCTATGCGCACCTCCCGCCAAGCCAGATCGTGCCGCAATTGGCCGATGAAGGAAGATATGTAGCCTCGGAGGCGACTTTTTATCGTGTGCTGCATGCGGCAGGTCAGCAGCATCACCGATCCAGAGCCAAGCGACCGCATCGCCATGAGGCACCGACCACTTACGCAGCGACTTCAGCTAATCAGGTGTGGTCATGGGACATCACCTACTTGCCGTCCCCGGCTCGCGGGAAATTTTACTACCTCTATCTGATCGAAGACATCTACAGCCGAAAAGCCGTGGGCTGGGAAGTTTATGAAGCCGAGAGCGGGGAAAAGGCGGCAGCGTTGCTGCAACGAAGCGTGACTCAGGAGAAGTGTTGGCGCCAGCCGCTGGTGCTTCACTCGGACAACGGTGCACCGATGAAATCGGTGACGTTACTGACCAAGATGTATGACCTGGGCATCACGCCGTCTCGCGGTCGACCACGGGTTAGCAACGACAACCCGTACTCGGAATCACTGTTCAGGACACTGAAATACTGCCCGCAGTGGCCACAGGCGGGGTTTACCAGCCTGGATGATGCGCGTATCTGGGTGAGGAATTTTATGACCTGGTACAACACCGTGCACCGTCATAGCCGGATCCGCTTCGTAACACCGGCTCAACGTCATGAAGGAAAAGACCGAGAAATCTTGGCTCGTCGAGATGCGATATACCGGCAGGCCAGAGAGAAAAGACCGGAACGATGGTCAGGAGAGACACGCAACTGGAACCCTATCGGGACGGTGTATCTGAACCCTGAAAGGGAACTGACCGTGGTAATAAAAATCGCGTAGCGCGACGGTGGACGCGACAACTACCTTGAAAAACGCCGTTGATCTGCTTGTGATCTTGATCTCAGGCGCCCCGTTAAACCACGCTGGCCGAACGCAGGCTTGAATTCGTGGGTAACCCGGCAGGACGCCGGGTTAGCCGCCCCGCGCCATGGATGGAGCGTGGCGGCGGCCCACGGATTCAAGCCTGCGTTCGGGCACACCGAGCCCAAGCGAGGTGCCGAGTGGTGGGGCATGAGCGTTTTGCTTACTTTTGCGCTCTTTTCAAAAGTGAGCCGCCGTCAGGGCGGAACCCTAAGTGGCCGTTACCGCAGGAATGGATATGTACACGATCCAACGGTGTTGACTGCCAGGCCGCCTTCGCGAGCAAGCCCGCTCCCACAGTTGGATTGTGGGGTATCAGGTAGATATGGGTCGGCTGGCTGGCCGTCATCGCAGGCAAGCCAGCTCCCACAGTTTGGATTGCGGGGAGTCAGGTAGATAGGTGTCGGCTTTCAGGCCGTCATCGCAGGCAAGCCCACATTTCGATTGCGGGGTGTCAGGGAGATAGTTGTCGGCTGTCAGGCAGACATCGGGGGCAAGCCCCCTTCCACATTTGGAGCTCGCCGCATCAGCAAGATGAGCGCTGTTGCTTGCCGCTTATGCCTTAAGCGCCTTCTTGGGATAAATATCGTAGCGGCTGGACTTGCCATCCAACGCATGGCTCGGCTTCGGCCCCTCAATACAGGGCGCCTTGCGCGGCCGTTTGACCACCACACGATGGCTGGCCAGCGCCAGAGCCGCCGCGAGCAACGCCGGTGCATCCGGATCATCACCCACCAACGGCCGAAACAGGCGCATTTCCTTCTTCACCAGCGCAGTTTTCTCACGGTGCGGAAACATCGGGTCCAGGTAGATCACCTGAGGCGGCTCCCCCTGCCAATTGAGCATCACGTCGATGGAGTTGCCCTTGAGCAGCTTCATACGCGCCACAATCGGCGCCACCTCAAAATCTTCGGCAGCGCGGGCCAGGCCATCTTCGAGCAAGGCGCCGATCAACGGCTGGCGCTCGATCAGGCTCATCTCACACCCCAGGCTAGCCAGCACGAACGCGTCCTTGCCTAAGCCCGCCGTAGCGTCCAGCACCCGCGGGCGCACGCCCTGGGCGATGCCCACCGCCTTGGCGATCATCTGCCCGCTGCCGCCGCCATACAACCGCCGGTGCGCCGCGCCGCCTTCGACAAAGTCGACCCGCACCGGCCCTGGCGCATCAGGCCCAAGCTGTTGCAACTGCAAACCGTGCTCCCCCACTTGCAGGGAAAAATCCGCATCGGCCACCTGCAGAGGCAACCCCAGCAGCGAAGCCCAGTGTTCGGCGCGGGCCTGGAAACTGTCAGCCAAGGCTTGGACCTGGATGCGGCTGGCCGCTGGTTGTTCGTTCATCAATCGCCACGCTCAAAAATATTAAGGATCGGCAAACAACGGCCGATAAAAATCACAGTCAGGTATTTTGCCAGAGCTGAGCGTCGACCGAGAAAAATGTCAGACATTCTTCCCCTTTCCATCGGTGTACTGCCGACCCACAACCATTACGGCCTGCGCAATACCCAAGCGCTGGCCGGGGTGAGTCATGTGTGGCAGGACTTCTTCGCCCGTGCGTTGGCCGAACAGCTGGGTGAAACGCCAGACGCGCTCGCCGCCAACGCGCCTGCCCCGGCAGACCCGACGGTTGAACCCCGCGAAGGCGCCGACCTGCTGGCGCAAATCCTCACCCAGCGTGAGTGCGATGTGAAAGACACCGAGATCGTGCCGCCTGCGCCGCTGTTCCTGCCGATTGCCGAGTTCGAAACCGAGCTGCTGCCACCGGCCGCGACGCCGTTCCCGGAAGAAGAAGTCATCGCCCAGCAACGCCAACAGGATTTTGAGAGCGGGTGGGTGCGCCCCATCGTGCTGAACGCCGGCCAACCGCTACCCGAGCCAGGCCCTGCGCCACAACCACGCCCGCTGCACCTGCCGATTGCCGAATTCGAGCTGGACCTACTGCCGCCGGCCGCCACGCCGTACCCTGAAGAAGAATTGCTGGCGCAGCAAAAAGCCCTGGATTTCGATTACTACTGGGCGCGCCCACTGGTGACCCACAACCTGCGCCTGGCCGCCTGAACCTTAGCGACACACCCACCAACGCCCCATGTCCAGATGGAAATGGTTGCGATGGGCGGCGTTGTAGTCCGGGCTCAACACCACGTTGAAATCATCACAGGCGCCATCGCGTACCAAACGCAGGAAACGCGCGCTGTCGCCCTGCCCTGGCCAATCCTTGAGCACGCTGATGCTGCGCCCATCCGCCAGGCGAAACCCGGCGATATCCAGGGCATTGGCCGAGGCGTGCTGGCTGAGCCTTGCGTCGGCGCGATTGTAGATATTACGGCAGGCAAAACTGCCCAAATGCTCGACGCGGCTCACCGCTTGGCCAAACACGGCCTGGGCCGCCGGTTGCAGGCTGTGGCGCTCGAACAACGCAAACGCCACCGCCAGCGGGCAACTGGCGAGAAAGCTGCTGCTCAAGGCCACATCAGCGCCCTGTACGCGCAGGACATTGCGCAAGGGGCACGCCGCATCCGGCGCTGTATCAGCCTGGCGACTCACGCGCAGACCGGAGGCGTTCAATACCTGGTCACACAGCGCCGGATCGTCCTGCAAACGACTGAGCTTGTAGCGCGTCAACAGGTTGGGGCTGGCCCGCACATCCAAGGGCGCCCAGGGGTTCCACTCAGCCGGCATCGGCACCCAACCGCGCCAGACAGCCAGCGCAAAGGCGCCCACCAGCACCAGCAACACACTCAATGTCTTGACCACACCCACGGCTCAACCCTCAAAGTAGCCCGAGCTGCTCCGCCACGGGTTCTCGATGCAAGACAGGCAGCGGCGGTAACCCTGGCAGACGCACCATCAGCTTGGCGTGGAAGCGCAGCGCCAGCTGCGCCGCGAGACGGTTGTCCGACGTGTGCAGGAACATATAGGGCGTGCGGCCTTCTTCGATCCAACTGGCGATCTTTTCCACCCATGGAATCAGGAACGGGTCATTGGCCTCAAGGTCCGGATGCCCGATGAAGCGCACCTGGGGAAACTGCGTCAGTGCCGCTGGGCGCGGTGGCACCCGGGGCTTTTTGGACTGGGCATGCAGCACCGCTTCGGAGGTAGAGGTACAGCTGAACAGGGCACGAGGGTCGAGGCAGATGCGCTCGACACCGCGATCGCGCAACAGACGGTTGAGCCTGCGCTCAGCATCCCCCTTGGCGAAGAACTGTTCATGACGCACTTCCACGGCCAGCGGCCGATCGATGCCATCGAGAAATCCAGCCAGCTCCGTCAGGCGCTGCGGCGTAAAGCCTTTTGAGAGCTGCAACCACAGCGGTGAAACGCGCTCACCCAAAGGGCTCATCAAGCCGACAAAGCTTTCTGCCGCCGGCAACTGTTCACGCAAATCGCCAGCATGGCTGATATCGCCGGGAAATTTGGCGGTGAAGCGAAAGTCATCGGGCATGATTTCGGCCCAGCGCTGCACAGTGGCGGCCGAGGGGCGAGCGTAAAAAGTGGTATTGCCTTCAACGGCGTTGAAGACCTGGGAATAGAGCCCGAGGTAATCGTTGGAACGTGCATCAACCGGATACAGGTACTCGCGCCAGGCGTTTTCACTCCAGGACGGGCAGCCGATGTAATAAGGCAAACGCATCAGATATGGATATCGAGACCCAGCACTTCCATATCCCATTCGACAAAGCCGGCAGTGGTCAGGTAGCTGGCCAGGGCGGTGGCAACGCTTTTGCTCATGGAACGGGGAAAGACCATGTCTTGCTGACGGGAAGGAACGCCGCTGATGCGTGCGCTCGAGGCGCCTTGCGCTTTGGAAGGCGTATCGGTGTGTACTTCGATGAAGTCCGGTGAATCCTCGACGGATTCGTCTACCGTCACGCTCGCCTTGCGCGGCTTACGCTTGAGGGGGTAGGACTGTGAGGAAAAACCGTCTATACGCATACATGCAGACTCGGTATCAATGATGGCAATTTAGCGGCACTTTCCATGGCGCGCAAATGCTCTGGTGATAACTAGAACACATAATTTGTAAAAGGTTTAAAAACCCAGGCAAATTCTGACGATTGGCGAAATTTGCCACCGAACGCCCACATTTTTGGCGTCAAATAATCCCGCGTTCGGCCTTGGTCTGCGCGACTTTATCGCGCAGGTACACCGGTGCTGCCTGGTCCGCTGCAACTGCCTCGCCGCGCTCGAACGCGAAACGCGCCAACGCCAGCAGGTCTTCGGCGTGGGGCAACATCGCCGCATCTTGCTCGGCACACGTTACCTTGATGCGTTCGCCATAACCCCAGCCCGTGCCGGCACCGAACCAATCGCCGCTGGCGTCAGCGGGCAACTGCGCCGCTTCGGGGGCCAGCACCGCTTCCGTACCGACCAGGCGCATTTCGCCTGCGGTCTCACGGTAGCACCCCCAGTAGACCTCATCCATGCGCGCATCAATTGCCGCTGCCACTTGCGACGCACCGTGCTCACGCAACGCACGCTGGGCCAGCACCGCCAGGTTGGACACCGGCAATACCGGGCGCTCCAGGGCAAAGGCCAGGCCCTGCACCACGCCAATGGCGATGCGCACCCCGGTGAATGCACCGGGGCCACGGCCGAACGCGATGGCGTCCACGGCCGCCAGGGTGGTACCGGCGTCTTCAAGCAGTTGCTTGATCATCGGCAACAATTTCTGCGCGTGCAGGCGCGGGATCACCTCGTAGTGGCTCGTAACCTTGCCATCGTGCAGCAAGGCAACGGAGCAAGCTTCAGTCGCGGTGTCCAGGGCCAGCAGGGTGCTCATCGGTGTGGGTGTCCAAGTCGGAAAAAAGTGCGCCAGTATAAACAACAACGGCCCGCAAGCGGGCCGTTGTCTGTGCCGCCGATCACAGGATCAGCTCAGTGCTTGCAGCACCTTGGCGGTGATGGCCTCTACCGAGCCCACACCTGGGATGTGGCTGTATTTCGGCTTGCCTTGAGCTGCGGACAGCTTCTGGTAGAAGTCCACCAGGGGCTTGGTCTGGGAATGGTAGACCGACAGGCGATGACGCACGGTTTCTTCGGTGTCGTCTTTACGCTGCACCAGGTCTTCACCGGTGACGTCGTCCTTGCCTTCGACTTTCGGCGGGTTGTAGACGATGTGGTACACGCGGCCCGAGCCTTCGTGAACGCGACGGCCAGCGATACGCTGAACGATCTCTTCGTCTTCAACTGCGATCTCGACCACGGCGTCCAACTCCACGCCCGCCTTCACCAGGGCTTCAGCCTGGGGAATAGTGCGTGGGAAACCGTCGAACAGGAAACCGTTCTTGCAGTCTTCCTGGCTGATGCGTTCCTTGACCAGGTTGATGATCAGGTCATCGGAGACCAGGCCGCCGCTGTCCATCACGCTCTTGGCGATCAGGCCCAGCTCGGTGCCAGCCTTGACGGCCGCACGCAGCATGTCGCCGGTGGAGATTTGTGGAATGCCGAATTTTTCAGTGATGAACTTTGCCTGAGTACCTTTACCGGCCCCGGGAGCTCCCAGCAGAATGACGCGCATCGATGTGCTCCTCAATTTTTTATAGAGATGACGCTCGGATTCGCCGCGTGGGGCCAATCTCGTAAAAATGTGGTTCTAGGCCGATCAAACGGCCAAAGGCTGATCAAGATACACAGCGGGCCCTCACCATACAAGCCGCCAAAAGTAGGAGAAACCCGCGCCGCACATGCGTCAGCGCCGGGGTGTGCCTGAGCGCAACCCGCCCCCTCAAACGACGACCGCCCGTTTCCGGGCGGTCGTCGCGGTTTATCCGCAAGCCATTGAGTACACGCAAAAAACCTCAACCGGTGTTGCGCAAACCGGCCGCAATACCGGCCACGGACACCAGCAGCGCCTGTTCCAGAGGGCTGTCTTGCGCAGCCTCCTGCTGGCGCGAACGTGCCAGCAACTCGGCCTGCAACAGGTGCAGAGGGTCGAGGTAGGTGTTGCGCAGGCGGATGAACTCCAGGGTGTCGGGGCTATGGGCCAGCAGCTGCGACTGGCCGGTCAGGCCAAGCACCACGTCACACGCCTGCGACAATAGGTCGCGTAAGTGCGCACCCAATGCCAGCAGGTCCGGCTGCACCAGGCGCTCATCATAAAGACGGGCGATATCGGCATCGGCCTTGGCCAGCACCATTTCCAGCATGTCGATGCGCGTGCGAAAGAACGGCCACTGCTCGCGCATCTGCCCCAGCAATTGACCTTCACCGCGCTCCAGCGCCTTGCTCAGTGCCGCTTCCCAGCCGAGCCAGGCGGGCAGCATCAGGCGTGTCTGGGTCCAGCCAAAGATCCACGGGATGGCGCGCAAGCTCTCAATCCCGCCCGCACGACGCTTGGCCGGGCGGCTGCCCAAAGGCAAACGGCCCAACTCCTGCTCCGGCGTGGACTGACGGAAATATTCGACGAACTGCGGATTTTCCCGCACCACGGCGCGGTAAGCGCTGACACCGTCTGCCGCCAATTCGTCCATCAGGTGACGCCAGGCAGGCTCGGGAGGCGGCGGCGGCAACAAGGTCGCTTCCAGTACCGCAGCCAGGTAGAGATTGAGGTTCTGCTCGGCGATATCCGGCAGACCGAATTTGAAGCGAATCATCTCTCCCTGCTCAGTGGTACGGAAACGCCCCGCCACCGAGCCCGGCGGCTGCGACAGGATGGCCGCGTGCGCCGGGCCGCCGCCACGACCAACGGTGCCGCCGCGACCGTGAAACAACAACAGCTCCACCTGTTGCTCGCGGCAGATATCCACCAGGCGTTCCTGGGCGCGGTACTGCGCCCAGGCGGCGGCCGTGGTGCCGGCGTCCTTGGCCGAATCCGAGTAGCCAATCATCACTTCCTGCGGGCCCTGCAAGCGCGCGCGGTAACCCGGCAGTTGCAGCAGGCGCTCCATCACTGGCCCTGCGTTATCCAGGTCGGCCAGGGTCTCGAACAGCGGCACGACGCGCATCGGCCGTTGTACGCCCGACTCTTTCAACAGCAGTTGCACCGCCAGCACATCCGAGGCGGCGCCGGCCATGGAGATGACATACGACCCTAGTGATGCGGCCGGTGCGGCGGCGATTTCCTTGCAGGTATTGAGCACCTCGGCAGTGTCCGCCGACGGCTTGAAGTAACCCGGCAGCAACGGCCGACGATTGGTCAGTTCCTGGGTCAGGAAGCTGATACGCGCCTCTTCATCCCAGTCCTCATAACGCCCCAGGCCCAGGTAATCGGTGATTTCGGTCATGGCCGCCGAGTGACGGCTGGAGTCCTGGCGCACATCCAGGCGCACCAGGAACAGGCCGAACGTCACGGCACGGCGCAGGCAGTCGAGCAGCGGGCCATCGGCGATCACGCCCATGCCGCATTCGTGCAGGGACTGGTAGCACAGCTGCAGCGGGTCGAGCAGGTCGCGGTTGTTTTGCAACACGTCGGCCGGCGCCGGGGTGGTGCTGGTCAACGAGGTGTGGGCCCACTGGCGCGTGGCGCGCAGGCGTTCACGCAGTTGCTTGAGCAAGGCACGATAGGGTTCGACGCTGTCGCCGACTTTGGCGTGCAACGCCGGGCTGGCCTGTTGCATCGACAGCTCGGAAGCCAGCTGATCAATGTCGCGCAGATACAAATCCGCCGCCATCCAGCGCGCCAGCAACAGCACTTCGCGGGTGACCGGCGCGGTGACGTTCGGGTTGCCGTCACGGTCGCCGCCCATCCACGAAGCAAAGCGAATCGGCGCAGCCTCCAGGGGCAGGCGCAGGCCGGTGGCGGCGTGCAGGGCCTGGTCGGCCTTGCGCAGGTAATTGGGGATGGCTTGCCACAGCGAATGCTCGATCACCGCAAAGCCCCATTTGGCTTCATCCACCGGCGTGGGGCGCACGCGCCGGATTTCTTCGGTGTGCCAGGCTTCGGCGATCAAGCGTTGCAAGCGCTCGCGAATCTGCTCGCGCTCGGCGGTGGTGAGGTCACGGTGATCCTGCAAGGCCAGTTGCGCGGCAATGGCGTCGTACTTTTGGATCAGCGTGCGGCGGGCCACTTCGGTGGGGTGGGCGGTGAGCACCAGTTCGATGTCCAGCCGCGCCAATTGCCGGGCCAGGGACTCATTGCTGTGCCCTTCGTTTTGCAGGCGTGCCAGCAATTCTGGCAAGACCCGGGATTCGAACGGCGCAGGTTGCGATTCATCGCGCCGATGAATCAACTGATATTGCTCGGCAATGTTGGCCAGGTTGAGGAATTGGTTGAAGGCCCGGGCCACGGGCAGCAACTCCTGCTCCTGCAACTGGTTGAGGCTGGCGCTCAACTCATCGCCAGCGGTTTTCTCTGAAACGGCTCCACGACGGTCGGCCTTGGCGCCTTTGCGGATCTGCTCGATCTTTTCGAGGAAAGCCTCGCCGTACTGCTCTCGAATGGTGTTGCCCAACAGCTCACCCAGCAGGTGAACATCCTCACGCAAGCGTGCATCGATATCACTCATCAGCCAATCTCCAGCCAGAAATCCGGGACGCGCAGGGGGTTCAGAGTGCCGCCGACGTCGGTTTCTGACAAGGCCGAACGCAAACGACTTTAAACCTTGGCGCTTGCAGCTAGTCTCAACGATGAGTCGCCGCGTTATTCACGCAGGCGGCTGGTCACTCATCACCGCCTGCGATTGCGGGCTTTATTGAGGTCGCCATGAAAATTCGAGAACTGGCCCAGCATTGGGAAGAAACCGCCAAGGGCCGCCTGACGAAAACTGAATACGCGATTCATCTGGATGTGGAAGCCGCCGCCCGGCTGGCGGCCATTGCCGAGATGTACCCCAAGCGCCACGTCGAAGAACTGCTCGGCGAGCTGATCGGCGCCGCGCTTGAAGAGCTGGAAGCCAGCTTTCCTTACATCCAGGGCCAGCAGGTGATTGCCACCGATGAAGAGGGTGACCCCCTGTATGAAGACGTCGGCCCCACGCCACGTTTTCTCACGTTATCCCGTCGCCACTTGCACGATTTGTCGGCCGTTACTGACGAACAAAAGCACTGATAAACATTTATTGACGTCAATTAAACCCCCGTATTCCGGGCCTTTTACGGGCCCGGAAGTACCGCCGTGCGCCGCGAAAGTTCCATTTTTTAAACACTGACCAGTCAGTCAGATATTTTTTTAGGCAAATCGCCATATCCGCTGAACTTTTGAAAAAAGCCTCCGGTCACAGCCAGTAGCCATCACGTGTGGAACGGTCGTTTGAACGGACGCCATGTGCTTTATCGACGGGCCCGAAATCGATACGCCCCGATGGATTTTGATGTTTTTCAGGAGTTATCCAATGGAGTTGAAGACGATGAACACCAGCACTGCCAAATCCTCGTTTAACCATCTGCGCGGGCTCAAATTGGCCGCGCTGGCAATCGGCACCAGCTTCGTTCTGGCTGGCTGCGCCGGCAACCCTCCAACCGAGCAGTACGCCGTGACCCAATCGGCCGTCAACAGCGCAGTCAGCGCCGGCGGCACCGAGTACGCGGCGGTGGAAATGAAGTCGGCCCAGGACAAGCTCAAAGAAGCTGAGATTGCCATGCACGACAAGAACTACGACAAGGCTCGCCAACTGGCTGAACAAGCCGAGTGGGATGCCCGCGTCGCTGAGCGTAAAGCCCAG
Organism: Pseudomonas sp. FJ2-5-13; assembly: GCF_029201605.1. Classification (NCBI taxonomy): domain Bacteria; kingdom Pseudomonadati; phylum Pseudomonadota; class Gammaproteobacteria; order Pseudomonadales; family Pseudomonadaceae; genus Pseudomonas; species Pseudomonas sp. FJ2-5-13. Next base: position 1,430,207 of record NZ_CP104045.1, on the reverse strand, counting down.
GCTGCCAAGGCTCAACAGGCTGTGAAGGACTCCCAGAAGGCTGTTGACGAACTGCGTAAAGAAGGCATGCGCCCAGCTGCAATCATGCAGAAGTAAGCCGCAGCCTCTTGACTGCATCGCACCTGATATCGAATTGAAAGGACGACACGACTATGCGTAAACAATTGATGATCCCTGCCCTGCTGGCGATGAGCGTTGCCTTGGCGGCCTGCTCCACCCCGCCGAACGCGAACCTGGAAAATGCGCGGACCAATTTCTCGTCCCTGCAGACCAACCCGCAAGCCACCAAGCTGGCCGCGCTGGAAACCAAAGACGCCAGCGACTGGCTGGACAAGGCTGACAAGGCCTACCGCGACAAGGAAGACGAGAAGAAAGTCGACCAACTGGCCTACCTGACCAACCAGCGCGTTGAAGTGGCCAAGGACACTATCGTCCTGCGCGAATCCGAAGCGAAGCTGAAAAACGCCGGTGACGAACGTGCCCGCGCCCTGCTGGACGCCCGTGACGCGCAAATCAAGCAACTGCAAAACAGCTTGAACGCCAAGCAAACCGATCGCGGTACCCTGGTGACTTTCGGTGACGTGCTGTTCGCCACCAACAAGTCCGACCTGAAATCCAGCGGCCTGGTGAACATCACCAAGCTGGCCCAGTTCCTGCGCGATAACCCAGACCGTAAAGTGATCGTCGAAGGCTACACCGACAGCACCGGTTCCGACTCGTACAACCAGAGCCTGTCGGAGCGTCGTGCCGCTTCCGTTCAACGTGCACTGGCTCAGCAAGGCGTGGATATCTCGCGCATCGTGACCCAGGGTTATGGCAAGGAATACCCGGTTGCCGATAACGGCAGCGTTTCCGGCCGCGCCATGAACCGTCGCGTTGAAGTGACCATCTCCAACGACAACCAGCCGGTCAAGCCACGGTCTTCCGTCGCTAACTGATCAATAGCCTGGTAAAAAGCCCCGCCTTTAGGCGGGGCTTTTTCGTTGCCGCTCATGAAAGCGCATTCAAGCTTTAGTCATTGAAGTATCCGACGCTGCTGCGGTTGCCGTTCTGGCCAGAGTTGATGTAACGGCTGGAATCGCCCGAGTTGCCGTTATTTCCGTAGTTACCATAGTTACCGTAACTGCCGTGATTACTATAGCCTTCAAAGTGACGGTAGTTACCCGGCGCCCCCATCATGTCATTGCCGTTATGCCCATGATTTTCATAGTGACTGCACCGGCCGCCATTACCGTTATTGCCATAGTTACCATAATTGCCGTTATTGCCATGACTGCCGCCACTGCCCCACACTCGCTGACCTGGTGTGGCATGGCGAGGGTGCTCTTCAGCATAACGTGGATGCCAAGCAACATACTGTGCAGGTCGCGAACCAAATAGATGAGTCATTTTATCTTCCCTGTCAAACTGAAATAAGAGTGTGTGGATGTACGACACCTAAGCTGCGTGCTGCTTGGTGTGTCGCCCCTTTAAGTGGGGAATCGCTGCGAGCAGTTCCACTACGAAGACTCTAAAAACCACGTCAAAATATGCGCGGCGACGCAGTCGCATTGCTTGTTTCAACCTTGAAGGCGCCGAGCATGGCGAATGCCGTTACTGCCGTGATTGGAATAACCACTGTGGCTTCCGCTATTGCCGTTATTGCCGTAATTTCCGAAGTTACCGTCATTCATGCTGTGATGACCGTTATTGATATGCACACCCACTTGCGCCGACTTGACGCCACCGACCGTCACATAATTAGTATTGAATACATAGGTCACGTAGTTGATCGTAGGCGGCTGCGAAGTCGACGCCTGAGTACGGGGTGGCGGCCCCATGTAGCGAACGGTTCCACGATTCAAAGGTTGAGTACCGGCATAGTTTGGACGCCGACTCGATTGATAGCTATTGTAGTTATAGGTTTTACCCACTTGAGGGTATCGCCAACCCATACGCTGCCCCGTGACAGCGTTCCATGTATTGGACATGACCCCCATGGTATTCACGAGCGCTGTATTGACAAATGAATCTAACCTCATTCCTTGACTCCAAATGATTTCCCACACGTCCAGGTTTAAACTCCTGGCAGCTATAGAGTGGTCGCCTACGTCTATCAGTTCCCAACGGTATAATCCTGATAACAAGTAGGGGCTCGCCTGTTGGTATCCCAAGCAGGTCGCCTATCGTTGATGGATAAAATTGAAACGAAAAAAAACCACCGGAAACGGTGGTTTTTTTGACTAGGGAAACTTGATCTTGCGATCAGTATCTTCATCCGGCGGCGTTATCTTTTTGTTATGACGGGAGGAATCAGTTGAGCAACCTGCCAATTGATTACGCGCCTGTTCTTGCGCATCCGCCCGCTCCAACGCCTGATGCGCCCTGACCATTGCCAGCATATTGCATATCGCATCAATTCTTATCACTGCCTTCCCGCCCCCACTTCGCGTAATTACATCGCTCTTTGTGGCATCAGACGCAATTGGGTTCCAAACAATTTCGTTACGAGATCCTGGCACGTCGATGATGTGTGTAGGGCCGCTGATATGAAAAAACGCCGCTAAAAGGCGGGCTCTGGGAGGGATGCCGATCAGTAGTTGATCGAGCCTTGGCCCGATGCGCCACCTTCACCGCCTTGTGCACCTTGGGCCGCCTGTTTTTCTGCCAGCAGCTTCTGCAGTTTTTCGAGACGTTCATCCCCGCCAGCGCCTTGGGAGACACCGGAGCCTTGAGCGCCTCCAGCCCCCTGGGAACCACCGGAGCCACCCGAACCTGGAAACTCAACGGTGTGACAGGCTCACTGTTGCAACTGCGGGGTTTCCTGGCCCATGCAACGCACGGCCTGCTTCTTATTGTTCACCAGCACGCCGCTCAAGCCTTTCTGTTCGGTATCAAACATCACCAACACGCCGTCAACGCACTGCGCCACTTGCGCCGCCGGGGTCAGGGAGACCTTGTAATCCTCACCCGGCACGGTCTTGAGCATGGTGAAGTCGCTGAGCAGCAACGCATCTTCCGGCTTGGCGAAGTGCAGGTAGCCGTAGTACCACAGGCAGCCAACGGTACCGATGATGGTGCCGATACCGGTGAGAATCAGCGGGATCATGTTGCGTTCTTCACTCATTGCGGGCTCTCTGATGACTCAACTTTAGGAATAGGGTAATTCGGAATTTCGCCCAGGCGGCGCAAGCCGTTGAAGTGCCGCGGGTCGTCCAGGTAACGCAGCATCACGGTCTGCCAGGTTTTGTCGGCAAAGGTCTGCACATGGCCGCCACGGGTCAGTTGCAACACCCTGGGCGGCGGTGCGGCCTGATACAGGCGGATGCCATTGGCCACCGGCACGATGGGATCATCCAGGCTGTGGAACAGCAGCTTGGGCACGCCGGTCACGCGGGGCATGGCATTGATCGCACTGTCGGCGTCGGGCACCAGCCACGACAGCGGCACCTGCAACGGCCAGGTTAACCAGGAAGTGCTCAAGGCGAATTGTCCTACGTCACGATAACTGGCTGGCACGCCGTCCAGTACCAGCGCTTTGAGTTGGGTTTGACGCTCCGGGTGGGCGGCCAGGTAATGCACCGCCAGTGCACCGCCCAGGCTTTGCCCGAGAATAATCAGCGGTTGACCCTGGGCTTCAGGCGCCTTGTCGATCCAGCCGAAGGCGGCGTCGATATCCTGGTAGATCGCCGGCAGCGATGGCTTGCCTTCCGACAGCCCATAACCACGATAGTCCAGCAACAGTACTTGATAGCCCTGTTCCGGCAACCACCAACTTCCTCCCAGGTGCCAGGCGAGGTTACCGCCGTTGCCGTGCAAATGCAGGACGGTGCCCTTGAGCGGTACACCGGCTTTGGCCGGCAGCCACCAGGCGTGCAGCTTCACCCCGTCTGCGGTGGTGAGCGTGACGTCGCGGTATTGCAGGTGGGCTTTTTCCGGGGTGAACGGCAGGCCGGGCTCGGGGTAGAACAGCAAGGCGCTGCAACCGTTCAATGTGAGTAGCAGGCATAAAATGCCGAGGATTCTCATCCGTTGAAGCCTCGCGAAAGTTCTGAAGACCCATGGAGATCAAATGTGGGAGCTGGCTTGCCTGCGATAGCGGTCTATCAGTTGAATGAGTGCTGGCTGACTCACCGCTATCGCAGGCAAGCCAGCTCCCACATTTTGATTCGGTTTCGTCAGTTAAAGGATATTGGAGTAATCCGCCTCGATCCGGTCCAGGCTCAAGTGGTTGAGGAAGTTGGAGAAGCACATCCAGGCCGCCAGCGCGTTCATGTCGCGAAACTGCTCCGGCAAATACTTGGGCGGCACCACCAGGCCTTCGTCGACCAATTGGCGCAGGGTACGCATGTCTTCAAGGGTGGTCTTGCCGCAGAACAGCAGCGGCACCTGTTCCAGCTTGCCTTTGCGTACGGCGAGCTGAATGTAGTTGTAGACCATGATAAAGCCCTTGAGGTAGGACAAATCCTTGGTAAATGGCAGACCGGTGGGCACCGAACCACGGAAAACCCGGCTGGCATTCCCATAGCTTTCGGCCATTTCAAAGCCTTGCTCGCGGAAGAACTCGAACACCTGCAGGAAGTCGGCCCCCTCCTCCACCATATGGATGGCGCGTGTCCGGTTGGTGAGTTTGCGCAAGCGGCTGGGGTAGGAGGCAAACGTGATGATTTCCATCAGGATCGCCAGGCCTTCCTGGGTAACGGTGGACGACGGCGGGCCCTTGGACAGGAACGTGCAGATCGGCTGGTTCTGGCCGTTGAGGGTGGTGCCCACATGCACCAGGCCTTCATGCACTTCGAGGGCGCGCACGTCGCGGTCGTTGAACATCGCGTCGGCGCGGATCTTGATATAGTCGGCGCCCGCCGCCGCATCGGCGACGATGCCGTCGGACTCGAATACCCGGATGGTTTCTTCCGCCTCGCCAAACACCTTGTTCAGGCGGGTTTGCAGCAGGCTGACCGCATCTTTGGCGGTGAGGGTCTTGGCTTCGTCCTTGAGGTCACCCCGACCGTCGATGTTGTTCAGGTAGTCGGAGAGCATCAGGCCAAGGTCGGCCAGGGTCGGGTCGCCGGCGTGGAACGCATCGGAGGCGGCGCCGTACAGCTCCTGGGAAATCAGGCCGAAGTCCTCGGTGCCGCGCGCTTCAAGCATGCGCACCACCATCCGGTATTCGCGGCACATGCGCCGCATGATCTGCCCCACCGGACTGAATTGCCCAAGGCGACGGGTGATGTCGCGCTCGATGTTCTGGAACTCCAGCTTCACCGCACTGGAATCGAACGACAGCGGCCGGTTCAGGTAGTAATCACGGTCTACGGCAGGCATCGCCTTGCCTTTGGCCTTGAGGAATCCCTGGCGAATGTTCTCGTCCCATTTCACCGCATCGAGAACGCGGATCGGTGTTTGCGCCAGCACAATGCGATCGGACAAGGTGCGTATCGTCTGCTGGTAATCGTCCACCCGGTGCTTCCTCTTTAAACGTTGAACGTTATCAGGCTTTCATCGAACGCTGTCAGACCGAGGCCAATACCAGGTGCATGTAGCGCTTGAGGATTTCAAGCATCTCTTCCCCGGTCAGAGGCTCTGCGCCGCCCAACAGGCCCTGATATTCCATCCGACTGATGATAGCCGTCAACACCTTGGCATCCTGCTGCGGCTCACGGGAACCCAATACCTGGAAAAACTGCCCGGTGCCTTGCAACAGGATCTGTTGATGGGAGCGTACCAGTTCGGCCAGCCGTGGGTTGAGCAGGGCTTCCTGGCGAAAGGCCTGTTCGGCCATCAGGTATTCGCGCCGGTTGGTCAGTTGGCGCAGCACATAGTCGGCGGTCAGGCGTGCGATGTCATCGGCCAGTTGCGAGCGCGACTCCGGGCTGCCGTCGCCATAGGCGACCATTTCGCGTAACAGGCCCTCGTTACGTACCCACAGCTTGCCCATGAATGCGGCGCTGCGTTCCACGTACTGGGCGAAGGTGTCGGTGAGCAGGTCGTCGATGTCTTTGAAGTAATAGGTGGTGGCCGACAGCGGCACCCCCGCCTCTGCCGCCACAGCCCGGTGACGCACGGCCCGCACGCCATCGCGCACGACGATACGCATGGCCGCATCGAGAATGTCTTGCCGGCGTTGCTCGCTGCCCCGCCGACTGGCCTTGCGGCCCTGGTACTGAACGCTTTCAGCCACGGCAGCAGCAATGCCGGCGGCACCTTCTTGAGCCATTACGCGGTTCACCACACACATCCTTGGAATAGATCAAAACCTGGCGCTGTTTGCTTGACACTCGTACAGGCCACATAAAAAAGCCGCCTTATAAAAGGCGGCTTCGGATTTCGCTACGGTTACGCTTGTGGCCGCATGTGCGGGAACAGGATCACATCGCGGATCGACGGCGAGTTGGTCAACAACATCACCAGACGGTCGATGCCGATGCCTTCACCGGCAGTGGGCGGCATGCCGTATTCCAGGGCCCGTACGAAGTCGGCATCGTAGTGCATGGCTTCGTCGTCACCGGCGTCCTTGTCGGCCACCTGGGCCATGAAACGCTCGGCCTGGTCTTCCGCGTCGTTAAGCTCGGAATAGGCGTTGGCGATTTCGCGGCCACCGATGAACAGCTCGAAACGGTCGGTGACGTTCGGGTTGTCGTCGTTGCGACGGGCCAGCGGCGACACTTCGAACGGGTACTGGGTGATGAAGTGCGGCTGTTCCAGCTTGTGCTCCACCAGCTCTTCGAAAATCATCACCTGCAGCTTGCCCAGGCCTTCGAAGCCCAGCACCTTGGCGCCGGCTTTCTTGGCAATGGCACGGGCCTTGTCGATGTCGTTGAGGTCGTCAGCGGTCAGCTCGGGGTTGTACTTGAGGATCGAGTCGAACACCGACAGGCGCACGAATGGCTCGCCGAAGTGGAACACCTTGTCGCCGTACGGCACGTCGGTGCTGCCCAGCACCAGCTGTGCCAGCTCGCGGAACAGCTCTTCGGTCAGGTCCATGTTGTCTTCGTAGTCGGCGTAGGCCTGGTAGAACTCCAACATGGTGAATTCTGGGTTGTGACGGGTCGAGACGCCTTCGTTGCGGAAGTTGCGGTTGATCTCGAACACTTTCTCGAAGCCGCCAACCACCAGGCGCTTGAGGTACAGCTCCGGCGCGATACGCAGGAACATTTCCATGTCCAGCGCGTTGTGGTGGGTTTCGAACGGCTTGGCTGCGGCACCACCCGGGATGGTCTGCAGCATCGGGGTTTCGACTTCCAGAAAGTCACGCTGCATCAGGAAGCTGCGGATGTGGGCAATGACTTGCGAGCGCACGCGGAAGGTCTGGCGCACGTCTTCGTTGACGATCAGGTCAACGTAGCGCTGGCGATAGCGCTGCTCGGTGTCGGTCAGGCCGTGGTGCTTGTCCGGCAGCGGGCGCAGGGACTTGGTCAGCAGGCGCACGTTGGTCATCTCGACGTACAGGTCGCCCTTGCCGGAACGGGCCAGGGTGCCTTCGGCGGCGATGATGTCGCCCATGTCCCAGGTCTTCACCGAGGCCAGGGTTTCTTCGGACAGGGTCTTGCGGTTGACGTAGACCTGGATGCGACCGGTCATGTCCTGGATCACCATGAACGAGCCACGGTTGAGCATGATGCGACCTGCCACCTTGACCGGGATCGCAGCCTCTGCCAGTTCTTCCTTGGTCTTGTCCGCGTATTGCTTCTGCAAGGCATCGCAGTAGTTGTCGCGGCGGAAGTCGTTGGGGAAGGCGTTACCCTTGGCGCGCTCGGCAGCAAGCTTTTCCTTGCGCAGGGCGATCAGGGAGTTTTCTTCCTGTTGCAGGGCTTGCGGGTCGAGTTGTTGGTCGCTCATGTCTTTAAATATTCCATCAGGTTCGTTGTCCCCAGCCTTCGGCGGGGGATCGCGGGCAAGCCCGCTCCCACAGAGGGTGTTAGAGGCCGGATTTCAGGCTGGCTTCCAGGTATTCGTCGATATCGCCGTCGAGTACCTTGTCGCAATCGCTGCGTTCGATGTTAGTGCGCAGATCCTTGATCCGCGAGGCATCGAGCACGTACGAACGGATCTGGTGACCCCAGCCGATATCCGACTTGGTGTCTTCCAGCGCCTGGGAAGCGGCGTTGCGCTTCTGCATTTCCTGCTCGTACAACTTGGCCCGCAGCATTTTCATGGCGGTGTCCTTGTTGGCGTGCTGGGAACGTTCGTTCTGGCAGCTGACCACGGTGTTGGTCGGTACGTGGGTAATACGTACGGCCGAGTCAGTGGTGTTTACGTGCTGGCCACCGGCACCGGAGGAACGGTAGGTGTCGATTCGCAGGTCGGCCGGGTTGATCTCGATTTCCACCTTGTCGTCGATCTCTGGCGAGACGAACACCGCAGAGAATGAGGTGTGGCGACGGTTGCCGGAGTCGAACGGGCTCTTGCGCACCAGGCGGTGCACGCCGATCTCGGTGCGCAGCCAGCCAAAGGCGTATTCGCCCTTGATGTGCACGGTCGCGCCCTTGATACCGGCCACTTCACCGGCGGACAGTTCCATGATGGTCGCGTCGAAACCGCGTTTGTCGGCCCAGCGCAGGTACATGCGCAGCAGGATGTTGGCCCAGTCCTGGGCCTCGGTGCCGCCGGAACCGGCCTGGATATCCAGGTAGGCGTTGTTCGGGTCCATTTCATGGCTGAACATGCGGCGGAATTCAAGCTTGGCGAGGTTTTCCTCGAGACGGGCCAGCTCGGCGACGACATCGCCCACTGCGCCTTCGTCGTTTTCTTCGACGGCCATGTCCAGCAGGTCGCGGCAATCACCCAGGCCGGTGTTCAGTTCGTCGAGGGTATCGACGATCTGTGCCAGCGCAGCGCGCTCGCGCCCCAGTTCCTGGGCGTATTCAGGTTTGTTCCAGACACTCGGATCTTCAAGCTCGCGATTGACCTCGGTCAGACGCTCATGCTTTTGATCGTAGTCAAAGATACCCCCGAATAGTTTCGGAGCGCTCGGACAGGTCCTTGATGGTGTTAAGGATCGGGTTGATTTCCATGGCGGGCAGCACTCGTTGGCGAACTTTTGAAAGCCGGCGAGTATAACGGCAAACGGCTGGAAACGGCAGCCCGCTTGGCCGAAAAGGCGGGGGTTTGTACACGATCCCAAGACCGATGAAGATTGAAATGTGGGAGCGGGCTTGCTCGCGAAAGCGCGATACCAGTCACTAAATGCGTTGACTGACCCACCGCATTCGCGAGCAAGCCCGCTCCCACAGGGGATCTGCGCTTAACTGACGGGCATTAAGGCTTGCCCCTTCCACATTGGGAGTTGGGCGGCGCTGGGGATTACTCGATGCCCACCTGATTACGCCCATTGTTCTTGGCCGTGTACAACCCCTTGTCCGCCGCCATGATCAACTGCCGACAGTCCGTGCCCTGAGCCGGCGTCAACGTCGACAGCCCAATACTGATGGTCAGGCTGGCACCTTCCGCCGGGGCGATGTGCGGGATTTTCAACGCCGCCACCGCCATGCGTAGTTTTTCCGCGACCAGGCGTGCGCCGCCCGGCGAGGTGCTGGGCAGGACCAGCGCGAACTCTTCGCCGCCGTAGCGCGCCGGCAAATCCGAAGGGCGGCTGCTGGCTTCACGGATGGTGTTGGCGACTTTGCGCAAGGCTTCGTCGCCCTCGACGTGGCCGAAGCTGTCGTTGAAGGTCTTGAAGAAGTCCACGTCGATCATCAGCAGCGACAGTTGGGTCTGGTCGCGCATGGCGCGGCGCCATTCCAGCTCCAGGTATTCGTCGAAGTGGCGGCGGTTGGAGAGCCCGGTCAGGCCGTCGGAGTTCATCAGACGTTGCAGCACCAGGTTGGTGTCCAACAACTGTTGCTGGCTGACGCGCAACGCGCGGTAGGCCGCGTCGCGCTGCAACAGGGTCATGTAGGAGCGCGAGTGATAGCGGATGCGCGCCACCAGCTCGATGTTGTCCGGCAGTTTGACCAGGTAATCGTTGGCCCCCGCCGCAAAGGCCGCGCTCTTGATCAGCGGGTCTTCCTTGGTGGACAGCACGATGATGGGGATATTCGCGGTGGCCGGGTGATTGCGGTATTCACGCACCAGGGTCAGGCCGTCCAGGCCCGGCATCACCAGGTCTTGCAGGATCACCGTGGGCTTGATGCGGATCGCCTGGGCAATGGCCTGGTGCGGGTCGGCACAAAAGTGGAAGTCGATGTTCTCTTCATGGGCCAGGCCACGCCGCACGGCTTCACCGATCATGGCCTGGTCGTCGACCAGCAACACCATGGCGGCGTTTTCGTCGGTCTTGAAGTCGTCGAGCTGTAAATCATTCATGTGCAGTCACCTGAATTACTACCTGCAAGCCAGCACGGCGGGAGATTTTTGTTCATTTTGCAAAGACCTCCAGCAATCGGGGCGCAATTCTATCCAGTGGGCGAATTTCAACAGCAGCGTCAATCGCCGCCGCCGCTTTGGGCATGCCATACACCGCCGAGCTCTGTTGGTCCTGGGCGATGGTCAAATATCCTTGTTCGCGCATCAGCTTGAGGCCTTGGGCGCCGTCGCGCCCCATGCCGGTGAGCAAGACGCCGACGGCGTCACCGTTCCAGTGGCTGGCGACGCTTTCGAAAAACACGTCGATCGACGGCCGGTAAATCTCGTTCACCGGCTCTGCGGTATAGGCTAGCGTGCCATTTTTCAACAAGCGAATATGATGGTTGGTGCCGGCCAGCAATACCACGCCGGGTTGAGGCGGCTCGCCTTCACAGGCCAGGCGCACCGGCAGACCTGAAGCGCTGCTCAACCACTCGGCCATGCCGGCGGCAAACACCTGGTCCACGTGCTGCACCAGCACGATGGCGGCGGGAAAATCCCGGGGCAAGCCCTTGAGCAGGGCTTCCAGGGCCGCCGGCCCACCGGCCGAAGATCCAATGGCGACCAGCCGTTGACGCTTGCCGGTGACCCGCTGCGGCGGGGTTTCGGCACGCACTCGGGTACCACGCTGGCCGATCAGCCAGCCAATATTAAGGATCTTGCGCAACAGCGGCGCCGCCGCATCCTTGGGGTTGCCCACGCCCAGTGCCGGGGTGTCCACCACATCCAGGGCGCCGTGGCCCATGGCTTCGAACACACGGCTGACGTTGGCCTGGCGGTCGACGGTGACGATCACGATCGCGCATGGCGTGTCGGCCATGATCTGCCGGGTAGCTTCCACGCCGTCCATCACCGGCATGATCAAATCCATCAGGATCAGGTCCGGGGTCAGCTCGGCACAACGTTGCACCGCTTCCAGGCCATTGCTGGCCACCCACACCACTTCATGGGCGGGCTCGTAACTCAAGGCACGACGCAAGGCTTCCACCGCCAGAGGCATGTCATTGACGATCGCAATCCTCATGCCCGGGCGCCTCCAATCAGTTCAACCACGGCGTCGAGCAAGGCGTCGTCATGGAAACTGGCTTTGGCTAAATAATAGTCGGCCCCGGCGTCGAGGCCACGGCGGCGGTCTTCTTCACGATCCTTGTAAGAAACCACCATCACCGGCAACGATTGCAGGCGACTGTCACGGCGCAAAAGTGTGACCAATTCAATACCGTCCATGCGAGGCATATCAATATCCGTGATAAGCAAGTCGAAGTCCTCGGAGCGCAATGCGTTCCAGCCATCCATGCCATCGACCGCAACGGCAACTTCATAACCACGGTTGAGTAACAATTTGCGTTGCAGCTCACGTACCGTCAGTGAGTCGTCCACCACCAGCACGCGTTTGCGCGGCGCTTCGGTGGCCTGCTGGCTGCGCCGGGCGATGCGCTCCAGGCGGCCGGTGTTGAGCAATTTATCCACCGAGCGCAGCATGTCTTCGACGTCGACGATCAACACCACCGAGCCGTCATCGAGCAAGGCCCCGGCGGAAATGTCCTGGACCTTGCCCAGGCGATCATCCAGCGGCAACACCACCAGGGTGCGCTCGCCAATAAAACGCTCCACGGCAATCCCGTACACGGCATCGCGTTCGCGGATCACCACCACTTTCAAGGTATCTGACGGGGTCTGCCCCGGCGGGCGCTGCAGCAACTGGCTGGCGGCAACCAGGCCGACGTGCCGGCCCTCATGCCAGAAGTGCTGGCGGCCTTCCAACTGCACGATGTCGTCGGGGGCCAGGTCGCACATGCGTTCGATATGCGCCAGGGGGAAGGCATAGGCTTCTTCGCCGACTTCCACCACCAGGCTGCGCACCACCGACAAGGTCAACGGCACCTCCAGATGGAAGCGGCTGCCCTGCCCTGCTGTCTGTTCCAGCACCACCGCGCCGCGCAGCTGGCGAACCATATGTTGCACCGCGTCCAGGCCGACCCCGCGCCCGGACACTTCGGTGACCTTGTCGCGCAGGCTGAACCCCGGCAGGAACAGGAACGTGAGCAGCTCTTCTTCGCTCAGGCGCAACGCCGTTTCCACCGGCGACAGGTGCCGGTCGACGATAGTGCCGCGCAGGCGCTCGAGGTCGACACCGTTGCCGTCATCGCTCAGCTCCAGCACCAGCAGCCCGGCCTGATGGGACGCGCGCAGGCGAATCAAGCCTTCCGCCGGCTTGCCCGCCAGCACGCGCTGCTCAGGGGTTTCGATGCCGTGGTCGACCGCATTGCGCAATAAATGGGTGAGCGGCGCTTCGAGCTTTTCCAGTACGTCACGGTCGACCTGGGTCTTTTCGCCCTCAATCTCCAGGCGCACCTGCTTGCCCAGGCTACGACCGAGGTCACGCACCATGCGCACCTGCCCGGCCAGCACGTCGGCAAACGGCCGCATGCGGCAGGCCAAGGCGGTGTCGTAGAGCACCTGGGCACGCTGGCCGGCCTGCCAACCGAACTCATCCAGCTCGGCGTTTTTTTCCGCCAGCAGGGCCTGGGCTTCACTCAGCAGGCGACGGGTATCGGCCAGGGCTTCCTGGGCTTCCAGATTCAGATCCAGGGATTTGAGCTGGCCATCCAGGGCGTCGAGGGCACGCAAGCTGTTGCTCTGAATGCGCTTGAGCCGCTGCAGGCTGGCCAGGTACGGCTTGAGCCGCTGGGTTTCCACCAGGGATTTGCTGGACAAGTCCAACAGGCTGTTCAAGCGCTCGGCTGTGACCCGCAGCACCCGCTCGCCGCCTTCGGTCATGCGCTTGTTCTGGCGCGGGGCTTCGCTACTGACCGCTGGCGCGGGCTCCAGCTCAGGCTCCAGCAGCAACGCGTCAACCCGCGGCGCGCTGATGGGCTCGGGTTTTGGCACCGGCGTGGCAATCGGCTGCGAGGGGTCGAGCAAGCGCTCCATCAGCGCTACGTACGCTTCGATATCCGCCGGCCCCACATCGTTGCCCGGGGTGGCGATACGCATCAGCAGGTCGGTGCCTTGCAGCAACGCATCGATATGCTCAGGTTGCAGGTACAGGCGGCCCTCCTGGGCGCTGACCAGGCAATCTTCCATGACATGGGCCACGCTGACCCCGGCATCCACGCCGACAATCCGCGCCGCCCCTTTAAGTGAATGCGCGGCGCGCATGCAGGCTTCGAGCTGGTCGGCCTGGGTCGGGTTGCGCTCCAGCGCCAGCAGGCCCGCGCTCAACACCTGGGTCTGCGCGTCCGCTTCCAGGCTGAACAGTTCCAACAGCGAGGCATCGCGCATCTGGTCGGGGGTCATGCGAGGCTCCGGGTCACGGCGGACAACAATTGCGCTTCGTCCAGCCAACGCAGGCTGCGCCCTTTCCACTGCAACACGCCTTGGGTGTAGCGGGCGCTGGCCTGGGTGCCGGACACCGACGCGGCCTGCAGGGTGCGCTCATCGATGGCGTGGATGCCGTCTACTTCATCCACCGGCACCACGACCGGGCCGTCCTGGGCAGCGATGATCAGCATGCGCGGCATGATCCGCCCGCCACTGGCGCCGGTACTGGTGCTGTCCAGGCCCAACAGTTCCACCAGTGACAGGCATGCCACCAGCGCCCCGCGTACATTGGCCACGCCCAGCAGCGCCCGGGAGCGCTGGTGCGGCAGCGAGTGGATCGGCTGCAACGGCGCCACTTCCACCAGGCAGCGGGTGGCGATCCCGAGCCATTCTTCGCCGAGGCGGAACATCAACAGCGAACGGGTGACCACCTCGTTATCCGCTTCGGCAGTTGCCTGCGCGTGATGGTCGTCCTGTTGCAGCGCGTAGCGGTCAAGCAGGCGCGTGGCAGCGGCGGAATACACCGAGCAATTGCGGCAGTGGATGTGCTCAGCCAACAACGGGCAGGACTTGTCGCCATGGATACCGATGCGGTTCCAACAGTCATCAATGGCTTGGGTGTCAGTCAGCGTCAGGTCCAGGCCTGCGGTGTCGAGCACGTCAGGGCTACTCATCGTTTGGACTCACTGTCAGCTCGCTCGCTACGGGCGGCGCGTGCCTGAAGACGACGCGCGCCGGCACTGTCGCCCTGGGACTCGAGCAACGCGGCCAGGTGCATCAGGGCCTGGGGATGCTGCGGTTCCAGATACAGGGCTTTTCGGTAATACCCCTGGGCCTCCAGGGCACTGCCAGCCACATCGCTGAGCAGCCCCAGCCAATAAAACACCTGGGCGGCCGGTGGGTGGCTGCTCAAATACCGCTCGCAGGCCGCACGGGCCTCGGCACTTTTGCCCTCGTTGGCCAGGGTTGCGATCTGGCTGAGCAAATCCCCGGCATCGGTAGGCACCCCTTTGACCGGTGGCACGCTGGGGCTGACCGTACTGAACGGCCGCGGCTTGAGCGGTATGGGCGCCGCCCTGCGCTGCGGTAGCGGCGCGGGCGTCGGTTTGACCACAGGTGCTGGCGGCGGGGTCGGTTCTACATGCCGACTGAAAGCGAAGGACTGCGGCACGCCGATGGAGCGCATACCGTGGCGCCCCAGCAGGCTGCCCTCGGCTGGGCCGATAAACAGCACACCGTCCACGTGAGTCAACGCCTTGAGCACATCAAACACTTGTTTCTGGGTCGGCTGGTCGAAGTAGATCAGCAGGTTGCGGCAGAACACAAAGTCGTAGGTTGGCTCGTTCGCCAGCAGTGCCGGGTCCAGCAAGTTGCCGACTTGCAGGCGCACTTGTTCGCGCACTCGGTCGGCGATGTGGTAACTGCCTGCGTCTTCAGTGAAGTGGCGGTCGCGAAACTCAAGGTCGGCGCCGCGAAACGAGTTCTTGCCGTACACGCCCCGCCGCGCGCGCTCCACCGACAGTGGGCTGACATCCATGCCCTGCACTTTGAACTGGTGGGGCGCCAAACCCGCATCGAGCAAGGCCATGGCAATCGAATAGGGCTCTTCGCCGGTCGAACACGGCAGGCTGAGAATGCGCAGGGCGCGCATCTGGTTGATCTCGGCCAGGCGCACCTGGGCCAGTCGGGCCAGGGTGGCAAAGGATTCGGGATAGCGGAAAAACCAGGTCTCGGGGACGATCACCGCTTCGATCAGCGCTTGCTGCTCGTCATGGGAGGTTTGCAGGTGCTGCCAGTAAGCCTGCGCCGACGGCGACTGGGACGACTGGCAGCGCTGGCGCACCGCGCGTTCGATGATCGCCTCGCCCACCGAAGCGACGTCCAGGCCGATGCGTTCTTTCAAGAACGCGAAAAACCGCGGGTCATTGCTCATAGGCTCAACTCGGCACAGAACAACAAGGCGCGCACTGGCGCGGTCAACAGATCCGCGACGCCAATCCACTGCATCAAGCCTTGGGCATCCTCGCGCACCGGCCCCAGGTACGGCGCCTGCTGGTTGTCCAGGCCATAGGGCTGGAACTCGGCGGGGTCGCAACGCAGGGTGTCGGTGGCCTGTTCCAGGATCAGCCCCAGCCAACGCGCCTCACTCCAGGGCTGCGGTTGGTAATTGACCAGCACCAGGCGCGTACTGGTGCGCGCCTGGGCCGAAGTGCCGAACGTCAGCGCGCTCAAGTCGATGACCGGCACCAGCACCCCACGATGGGCGAAGATACCCGCCACCCATAAGGGCGCTTGGGCGATGGGTTTAAGCGCCAGGCGCGGCAGCACCTCGGCCACTTCGGTGGCCTTGAGGGCAAAACGTTCGTTGCCGATGCGAAACACCAGGAACAACGCCTTTTTCGCTGCCGGGACGGCACCGCGTTTAGCCGCGAGCTCGCTCATCAGACTTTGAAACGCGAGACGCCGCTGCGCAGACCGACCGCAACCTGGCTCAGTTCATCAATGGCAAAGCTGGCCTGGCGCAGGGATTCGACGGTCTGGCTGCTGGCATCGCCCAATTGCACCAGCGCGTGGTTGATCTGCTCGGCGCCGGTGGCCTGGGCCTGCATGCCTTCGTTGACCATCAACACCCGCGGCGCCAGGGCCTGTACCTGATGGATGATCTGCGACAGTTGCTCGCCCACTTGTTGCACCTCAGACATGCCCCGGCGCACCTCCTCGGAAAACTTGTCCATGCCCATCACCCCCGCCGACACCGCCGACTGGATCTCGCGCACCATCTGTTCGATGTCGTAGGTCGCCACGGCGGTCTGATCGGCCAGGCGACGCACTTCGGTGGCAACCACGGCAAAGCCGCGCCCGTATTCACCGGCTTTCTCTGCCTCGATGGCCGCGTTGAGGGACAACAGGTTGGTCTGGTCGGCCACCTTGACGATGGTCACTACCACCTGGTTGATGTTGCCGGCCTTCTCATTGAGGATCGCCAGCTTGGCGTTGACCAGGTCGGCGGCGCCCATCACCGAGTGCATGGTTTCTTCCATGCGGGCCAGGCCCTGCTGGCCGGAACCTGCTGCCACCGAGGCCTGGTCGGCGGCGGTGGACACTTCGGTCATGGTGCGGACCAAGTCTTTGGACGTGGCGGCGATTTCGCGGGATGTGGCGCCGATTTCGGTGGTTGTCGCCGCGGTTTCTGTCGCGGTGGCCTGTTGCTGCTTGGAGGTCGCGGCAATCTCGGTGACCGAGGTAGTGACCTGTACCGATGAGCGCTGCGCCTGGGACACCAGTGCAGTCAGCTCGGTCATCATGTCGTTGAAGCCGGTTTCGACTGCGTTGAATTCGTCCTTGCGCTCCAGGTTCAGGCGCTTGCTCAGGTCGCCGGTGCGCATGACTTCAAGGATTTGAACGATGCGCTGCATCGGCGCCATGATCGCGCGCATCAGCAACAGGCCACACAGCGCGGCGGCGAGAATTGCCAGCAGCAGCGAGACGCCCATGCTGATCTTCGCGGCCGCTACCGCATCATCGATGGCGGCGGTAGCGTTGTCGGCGACCTGTTTGTTCTCGTTGATAATGTCATTGAGCTTCATGCGGCCTGCGGTCCAGGCGGGGGTCAGTTGCTCGTTGAACAACCTCAGCGCTTCGGCTGAATTGTTGCTCTGATGTGCTTCCAGGACCTGAGCGAGAATCCGATTGTAGTTCTGATGCAGTTTTTCGAAGGCATCGAACTCGGTGCGATCCTGATCGATATTGATCGTCGCCGCATAGCTACCCATGTGCTGTTCGAGCCGTGCTTCGAAAGACTTGTAGTCCTGCTTGTCAACCTCGGAAATGCCCTGGTTCTTGTGGATACCGACCAGTTCCTGGGTTTGCAGGTAGCTGTCGACCCAGGCGCTGCGAATCATCGAGCTGAAAAACACCCCCGGCACTGCATCGTCTCGGACTGAGTTTTCGCTGACTTCGATTTTCAGCAGGCGTGAATACGAGACTACGACCATCAGCAGCATGATCGCGATAATTACCGCAAAGCTCGCCAAAATCCTTTGGCGCAGGGTCCAGTTCTTCACAGTAATTCCTCGAGGGCCGTTCAAATGGAGGGGAGTATAGCTGAGCGGCTGCGCGCTTTTATCAAGGCTTTTGATGTGCAGTGCACAGAATGCAGATGTGCTCGCGTTGGCCACAGCTATCTACACAATTTTGGTACGGCGCTGGACCTGTGGCGAGGGAGCTTGCTCCCGTGACGGCCTGATAGCCGACACCTATTCACCTGCCCCCCCACAATCTGAATGTGGCTGGCTTGCCTGAGAAGGCGGCAACGCTTATCTACCAGACACCCCGCGATCCAACTGTGGGAGCGGGCTTGCTCGCGAAGGAGGCCTCCCAGCCTACGGTTATCTACCTGACGCTCCGCGGCCCAATTGTGGGAGCGGGCTTGCCTGCGAAGGCGGCCTAACAGCCTACGGCTATCTACCTGACTCCCCGCGACCCAACTGTGGGAGCTGGCTTGCCTGCGAAGGCGGCCTAACAGCCTACGGCTATCTACCTGACGCCCCGCGACCCAACTGTGGGAGCTGGCTTGCCTGCGAAGGCGGCCTAACAGCCTACGGCTATCTACCTGACTCCCCGCGACCCAACTGTGGGAGCTGGCTTGCCTGCGAAGGCGGCCTAACAGCCTACGGCTATCTACCTGACTCCCCGCGACCCAACTGTGGGAGCTGGCTTGCCTGCGAAGGCGGCCTAACAGTCAACACAGCTGGATTGTGTACATATCCATTCCTGCGGTAACGGCTACTTAGGGTTCCGCTCTGACAGCGGCTCACTTTTGAACAGCGCAAAAGTAAGCAAAACGCTCTTGCCCCACCACTCGGCACCTCGCTTGGGCTCGGTGTGCCCGTAATCCGCCAGTGATTTGGGGGGCCGCCGCCACGCGCCATCCATGGCGCGGGGCGGCTAAACCGGCATCCCTGCCGGTTTACCCCCCAAATCCCTGTCGAATTCCGGCCAGCGTGGTTTAACGGGGCGCCTAAGATCAAAAGCAGATCAAGAGCAAGATCAAGGGCGGCTCGCTTCGCATCGTAGTTACGGTGTTGGTATCTATGCCGAGATGGCGTCAGTCAGTCAGAAATAGTAGTGACTGGCCCACCGCATTCGCGGGCAAGCCCGCTCCCACAGGTTTGACTGGCGTGTGGCCCTATTTACGCGTTTAGCCGTACTTGTTTTTCCAGCTCAAGCTTCAAGCCTGGTTCAAGTTTCAGCTGGCGGGCCAGTTCGTCCAGGTAGGCTTTTTCCATGAAGTTTTCTTCGTCCACCAGCATCACGCTGGCGATGTACATTTCGGCGGCCATTTCCGGGGTGCTGGCGGCGCGAGCGACGTCGGTGGGGTCCAGGGGTTTGTTGAGTTCGGCGTGTAGCCAGTGTTGCAACTCCTGATCGTTGTCCAGCTTGGTAAATTCGCCTTCGATCAAGGCGCGCTCGCGCTCATCCACATGCCCGTCAGCCTTGGCCGCGGCTACCAGTGCCTTGAGAATGCCTTGGCTGTGTTGCTCCACTTGGGCCGGTGGCAGGCGGTCGATGGTTTGCGGCTCGCCTTGGGGCGCGCTGGCCTGCTGGGCTTGCCAGTTGCCGTAAGCCTTGTAGGCAATCACACCGAGTGCGGCCAAGCCGCCGTAGGTGAGTGCCTTGCCGCCGAATTTGCGGGCTTTTTTGTTGCCCAGCAGCAAGCCCATGGCTCCCGCTGCCAGGGCGCCGCCGCCGGCACCGCCGAGCATGCTGCCGAGCCCGCCACCGTTGAGCAAGCCGCCGAGGGCGCCCTTGTCATTGGACTTGCGTTGGCCGCCGGCCTTGTTTTGCAACATGTCCTGGCCAGACTTGAGCAGTTGATCGAGCAATCCACGGGTATTCATTCGTAGCCTCCAGACACTTGGGTTCGTAGGACCAATAGGCCTCCAGCGTAAAACTAAGTGCCAAAAAGCCGTGATCTAGAGTGCTTCCAGATGTAACGCTCTGCCGCGATGCTGGAAATGTCTTGTTGCACATGCAACGCCATCATCCCGCCATCAATCAATTTGCCTCGCTCATCGAACCGCTTAAGCTATCCGGCGTCTGTTTATTGTCCGTTGCGTTTGGCCGAAGGCATGTCCGAACCTTTATTTCTGATCCGTTACGTGCCAGGAACGGCGCGGGATTTGCTCACGACAGGTTGTCTCTATGCACCGCAGGAATTTGCTCAAAGCATCCATGGCCATTGCGGCTTACACCGGTTTGTCGGCCAGTGGCCTGCTGGCCGCGCAGGCCTGGGCCGCAAACCAGGCTGCCGATGGCAAGGCCGTGGCGTTCGATTTCGAATCGCTCAAGGCCCAGGCCAAGCAATTGGCCACCCGTGGCTACCAGGACACTAAGCAGGTGCTGCCGCCGACCCTGGCCACCATGACCCCGCAGAATTTCAACGCCATCGGCTACGACCGCAACCATTCGCTGTGGAAGGAGTTGAACGGCCAACTGGACGTGCAGTTCTTCCACGTCGGCATGGGTTTCAAGACGCCGGTGCGCATGCACAGCGTCGACCCCAAGACCCGTGAAGCCCGCGAAGTGCACTTTCGCCCTTCGCTGTTCAACTATGAAAAAACCACGATGGACACCCAGCAACTGACCGGCGACCTGGGTTTCTCCGGCTTCAAGCTGTTCAAGGCGCCGGAACTGGACCGCCATGACGTGCTCTCGTTTCTGGGCGCCAGCTACTTCCGTGCGGTGGATTCCACCGGCCAGTACGGCCTCTCGGCGCGCGGCCTGGCGATTGATACCTACGCGAAAAAACGCGAGGAATTCCCTGATTTCACGCAGTTCTGGTTCGAAACCCCGGACAAGAACGCCACGCGTTTTGTGGTCTACGCCCTGCTCGACTCGCCCAGCGCCACTGGCGCCTATCGCTTCGATATCGACTGCCAGGCCAACCAAGTGGTGATGGCGATCGACGCGCACATCAATGCGCGCACCGCCATCGAACAACTGGGCATCGCGCCCATGACCAGTATGTTCAGCTGCGGCACCCATGAGCGCCGCATGTGCGACACCATTCACCCGCAAATCCACGACTCGGACCGCCTGGCCATGTGGCGCGGCAACGGCGAATGGGTCTGCCGGCCCCTGAACAACCCGGCCAAGCTGCAATTCAACGCGTTCGCCGACACTAACCCCAAAGGCTTCGGCCTGGTGCAGACCGACCATGAGTTCGCCAGCTACCAGGACACCGTCGACTGGTACAGCAAACGCCCAAGCCTGTGGGTTGAACCGACCACGGCCTGGGGCGAAGGCTCGATCGACCTGCTGGAAATCCCTACCACTGGCGAAACCCTGGACAATATCGTGGCCTTCTGGACCCCGAAAAAGCCCGTGGCCGCCGGTGATTCGCTCAACTACGGCTACAAGCTGTACTGGAGCGCACTGCCGCCGGTGAGCACGCCGCTGGCACAGGTCGACGCGACCCGTTCGGGCATGGGCGGTTTTACCGAAGGCTGGGCCCCCGGCGAGCATTATCCGAAAGTATGGGCGCGGCGTTTTGCCGTGGACTTCAAGGGCGGCGGCCTGGATCGCCTGCCGGCGGGCACTGGCATCGAGCCTGTGGTGACCTGTTCCCACGGTGAGGTGAAGGACTTCAGCGTGCTGGTGCTGGACAACATCAAGGGTTACCGCATCCTGTTCGACTGGTACCCCACCAGCGACAGCGTGGAGCCGGTCGAGCTACGCCTGTTTATTCGCACCCAGGACCGCACCCTCAGTGAAACCTGGCTGTATCAGTACTTCCCGCCTGCGCCAGAGCAACGCAAGTACACCTGATGCCACACTGCACGATCATTCCCACGCAATAACGTGGGAATGATCGGATTTGGCTCAGAACCGCGACACGCTTTTCATCGCGCCAATCAGATAGCGCATCGCCACCTGATCACTCTCGGTCAGCGCCCGATATTGCGCCAGCAACTCCATTTCATCTGAACTCAATCTTCGACCCCGCAAGGACATCCGGCGGCTCAGAAAAGACGCCACCGCACCCGCTACGCCATAGGACTTGGCCATGGACAGCTACTCCTGATATCAGTCAAATACTCCTGGTGCCCATTTCCCAACTCCCGAGAAGCGCAACGGCTTCGCGGACCAACCGCCTGTCTCCCTGGGCCAGAAGTCGGGCTTACCCTTAGCGTAGAAACTATCTCATCATTCGTGGGATTTTTTTAGAGTATTAACTTAAAAAATAACGTCGGTAATAAAAGCCTACAGCGATTGCTCACGCAGTGGCCGATATCGGCTGCGCAACGCCTACAACGCGCGCAAGAAAAAACCCACCGTATCAGGGTGGGTTTGGCACAGAGGTGAGCAGGATCAATCCCGCAGGTCCGACTCATGAATCGGCTGGTCCCGATGAGTCGCCCGCTGGTATTGCGCAGGCCAGGTTGCCTTGCGCCCACCCAGGTCATCGTCGGCGTGCAGTGGCCAATAAGGGTCACGCAGCAGTTCGCGGGCCAGGAAAATAATGTCGGCTTGGCAGGTACGCAGGATGTGCTCGGCTTGGGCGGGTTCGGTAATCATGCCAACGGTGCCGGTGGCCATGCCCGATTCCTTGCGCACGCGCTCAGCGAAGCGCGTCTGGTAGCCGGGGCCGGTGGGAATCTCGGCATTGGCGGCAGTGCCCCCGGACGATACGTCAATCAGATCCACCCCCAGGTCTTTCAGGCGGCGCGCCAATTCCACGGTTTCATCCGGGTTCCAGCCGTCTTCCACCCAATCGGTGGCCGACACGCGCACAAACAGCGGCAACTCCTCAGGCCACACGGTGCGCACGGCCTTGGTCACTTCCAGCACCAGGCGAATGCGGTTTTCGAAAGAGCCGCCATAGTGGTCTTGACGCTGGTTGCTGATCGGCGAGAGGAACTGGTGCAACAGATACCCGTGGGCGGCATGGATTTCCACCACTTCAAAGCCTGCGGTCAAGGCGCGCTTGGCGGCGGCGACAAAGTCGGCGATCACCTGCTGGATCTGTGCTTCGTCCAGTGGCTTGGGCTGGGTGTGATTGGGGTCGAAGGCAATCGGCGAGGGCCCCACCGGCACCCAGCCGCCCTCCTCCGGTTTGACGCTGCCGTGTTTGCCGATCCATGGCCGATGAGTGCTGGCCTTGCGCCCGGCATGGGCCAGCTGAATTCCGGCCACTGCGCCCTGGGCCGCGATAAACCGCGTAATACGCCGCAACGGTTCGATCTGGGCGTCGTTCCACAGGCCCAGGTCCTGGGCGGTGATGCGGCCGTCGGCGGCCACCGCCGTGGCCTCGGTAAAAATCAGCCCGGCGCCGCCCACGGCTCGGCTGCCGAGGTGCACCAGGTGCCAGTCATTGGCCAGGCCATCGTCGCTGGAGTATTGGCACATGGGTGAAACCGCGATGCGGTTGAGCAGGGTCAATTGGCGCAGGGTGTAAGGTTCGAGCAGCTGACTCATGGCGCACCTCTTCTGGGCTTCATAGGCATTTTTGTAGGAGCGAGCTCGCTCGCGAAGGCCTCACAGGGGTCGCGTTTATCCAGGATTAACGCGTGATCGTTGACGTTTTTCGCGAGCAAGCTCGCTCCTACCAGCCTAGTCGACAACCATCGTTTGCACAGGGTTCAGAAAGGAAAGCGGGAGCCGATTGCCGGCTCCCGGTAGGCAGCGCCTTACATCTCGACCTGGGTGCCCAGCTCGATCACACGGTTGACCGGCAGTTTGAAGAACCGCAGGTTGCCGTTGGCGTTTTTCAACATGAAGGCAAACAACACTTCGCGCCAACGGGCCATGCCTTTGATACGCGAGGCAATCACCGTTTCACGGCTAAGGAAATAGGTGGTGCGCATCGGGCTGAAGTCCAGATCATCCAGATGGCACAGCTTCAACGCTTCGGGTACGTCCGGTTCATCGGTAAACCCGAAGTGCAGGATCACCCGGAAGAAGCCTTCGCCATAGGCATCCACCTCGAAGCGCCGCGCCGCTGGCACCCGTGGAATGTCTTCATAGACCACGGTCAACAGCACCACCTGCTCATGCAGCACCTGGTTATGCAGCAGGTTGTGCAACAGCGCATGGGGCACGGCGTCGGGCCGCGCGGTGAGGAACACCGCCGTGCCCTGCACGCGATGGGGCGGCTGTACGCGGATACTACTGATAAAGATCGGCAATGGCAGGCCACCCTCGTCGAGACGGCCGACCAGCAATTGCTTGCCGCGCTTCCAGGTGGTCATCAGCACAAACAGCACGATCCCCGCCAGTACCGGGAAGGCCCCGCCCTGGAGAATCTTCGGCGCGTTGGCCGCGAAGAACAGGCCGTCTACCAACAGGCAGCAGAGCAACAGCGGCACGGCCAGCACCGGCGGCCATTTCCACAGCAGCAGCATGACCGCCGATACCAGAATGGTGGTCATCAGCATGGTGCCTGTTACAGCTACGCCGTAGGCCGAGGCCAGGGCACCGGAAGATTCGAAACCCAGCACCAGCAGGATCACGCCGACCATCAACGACCAGTTCACTGCACCGATGTAGATCTGGCCCTGTTCGGCACTGGAGGTGTGCTGGATATGCATGCGCGGGATATAACCCAGCTGGATCGCCTGGCGGGTCAACGAGAACGCGCCGGAAATCACCGCCTGGGAAGCGATTACCGTGGCCATAGTGGACAAGCCCACCAACGGGACCAGCGCCCAGCTCGGCGCCAGCAGGTAGAACGGGTTGCGCGCAGCCTCCGGATCGCCCAGCAGCATCGCGCCCTGGCCGAAATAGTTGAGCACCAGCGCCGGCAGCACCAGCAGGAACCAGGCGCGGGCGATGGGTTTGCGGCCAAAGTGGCCCATGTCGGCGTAGAGCGCTTCTGCGCCGGTCAAGGCCAGCACCACCGCGCCGAGGATCGCCACGCCAATACCCGGGTGAACCATAAAGAAGCGCACGCCCCACGCCGGGTTCAGCGCATTGAGCACTTCGGGTTGCTGCAAAATGCCGTACACCCCCAGGCCGCCCAACACCAGGAACCAGGTGACCATCACCGGGCCGAACAGCTTGCCGATGCGGTCGGTGCCGTGTTTCTGGATCAGGAACAGCGCCACCAGTACCACCAAGGCAATAGGCACCACCCATTTTTCCAGGCCGTCGAACGCCAGTTCCAAGCCTTCGATGGCCGACAACACTGAAATCGCCGGGGTGATCATACTGTCGCCGTAGAACAGCGCCGCGCCACACAGGCCACACACCACCAGAAAACCGTGCAATTTGGCCCGCGTGCCGGCAGCTCGCCGCGCCAGCGCGGTGAGCGCCATGATCCCGCCCTCGCCCTGGTTATCGGCACGCAGCACGAACAGCACGTACTTGATCGACACCACCCAGATCAGCGACCAGAAGATCAGCGCGAGGATCCCCAAGACACCGTCATGGTTGACCTGCACGCCATAACCACCGTTGAACACCTCTTTAAGGGTGTAGAGCGGGCTGGTCCCGATATCGCCATAAACCACCCCGACCGCCGCCACCAGCATGCCAATCGGCTTGGCTTTTGAATGCTCGGCACCGGCTGCCTGACTACTTGCCTGACCCATCAACCACTCCTGCCCTTTTGACCTGAGGTCTTTTATAAACAGCGCTTCTAAGCTGACCCTAGCATGCGCTGTTTTACTTCTCGTAACAGACGTTTTATTGACCCAAGGGCTTTACCCGTGCGCAACGGCGCGAAGCATAGCGCAGCACTCGTCGTATTTCCCCGTTCAAGTGAACGGGGTGTCGTTTTAGGCAATCAGTCATAGAGGCCACAGCAGCACTTTGGCGCCTTTTTGCCTGCATTGATCACATTTACGGCCAACCGTATATTCCTGGCCCGGCTCAGTCGTGCTGCTTGGGTGGTGTGAGCAGGAGCGCCTTGCCGGATTACCTGATCGGTCAATCGTGCATTCGCATGGCGCGCAGTCGATATAAAAACTCAATTATCGAGCTGTCTCTTTTAAGGTACATTCCTCATATACGAAGTGAAACACGTACTGTCAATCAACGGCGTGGATATCTACCAGGCTTGGCTGGATACAGTGCAGGACACGCGTTCGAAAGCAAGAATCACCACCAGAGTGGATCGGGCGTCCCTTAGTCACTTTGGCATTACCGAGCCAGTGGGTGATGGGGTCTTTGAGATGAAGCTCGATTTCGGCCCGGGGTTTCGCGTGTATTACGCAGTCCAGGATCGAAAAATCATTTTCCTATTGGGCGGTGGTTCGAAGGCCAGACAGCAGAACGATATCGATCAGGCCAAGGCTCTCTGGAAATCTTACAAGGTGCAGCAAAAATGACCATTCGTACCCGCCCGCACGAAGATAGCGTTCTGGAAATGCTTCGCAACGACGAGGCATTTGCCCTCGAATATTTGTCTGTCGCGCTTGAAGAAATAGATGAAGCCGGTGGCGAGGACGCTTTCCTTGTTGCTATCCGTCGAGTGGCGGAAGCCCGTGGTGGGATGCTCAGCTTGTCGCAGAACACCGGACTCAATCGAGCAAACCTCTACAGGTCCATCGGCGTCGGCGGCGATCCTAAGCTCTCTACTTTGCTTAAAGTCCTCCAGGCGTTAGGTGTGGGCATGTCTAAAGTGGTATCGCACCGAACCGAACAAGACATCCAGGCTTAAGCGCGCGCCAGTGGCTATGGGGATTACCCGGCGCAGCACTCGTCGTATTTCCCTGCATAAAGCTGGTCAAGTGCGTTGCCCACCGATAGAATTGCGCACTTTTTGATCAGAGGCGCGCCAAGCGCCCGTCCGTTGCCTTGTCGTGCACGACCGGCAGCGTCATTCAATACCGAGGTTAGACATGTCCACCACCATCGCAAAAGCCAACCCCAAGGTTGGCTTTGTTTCCCTGGGTTGCCCGAAGGCGCTTGTCGACTCCGAGCGCATCCTCACGCAATTGCGTATGGAAGGCTATGACGTCGTGTCCACGTACCAGGACGCCGATGTGGTGGTGGTCAACACCTGCGGCTTCATCGACTCGGCCAAGGCCGAATCCCTGGAAGTGATCGGCGAAGCCATCAAGGAAAACGGCAAGGTCATCGTGACCGGCTGCATGGGCGTGGAAGAAGGCAATATCCGCAACGTGCACCCGAGCGTGCTGGCCGTGACCGGCCCGCAGCAGTACGAGCAGGTGGTTAACGCCGTGCACGAGGTGGTGCCGCCACGCCAGGATCACAACCCGCTGATCGACCTGGTGCCGCCTCAAGGCATCAAGCTGACCCCGCGCCACTATGCGTACCTGAAGATTTCCGAAGGCTGCAACCACAGCTGCAGCTTCTGCATCATCCCGTCGATGCGCGGCAAACTGGTGAGCCGCCCGGTGGGTGACGTGCTCGACGAGGCCCAGCGCCTGGTCAAGTCTGGCGTCAAGGAGCTGCTGGTGATCTCCCAGGACACCAGCGCCTACGGCGTGGATGTAAAATACCGCACCGGTTTCTGGAACGGCGCGCCGGTGAAAACCCGCATGACCGAACTGTGCGAAGCCCTCAGCAGCCTGGGCGTGTGGGTGCGTCTGCATTATGTTTACCCGTACCCGCACGTGGACGAGCTGATCCCGTTGATGGCCGCCGGCAAGATCCTGCCGTACCTGGACATCCCGTTCCAGCACGCCAGCCCGAAAGTGCTCAAGGCGATGAAACGCCCGGCGTTCGAAGACAAGACCCTGGCACGCATCAAGAACTGGCGCGAGATCTGCCCGGAGCTGATCATCCGTTCCACCTTCATCGTCGGTTTCCCCGGCGAGACCGAAGAAGACTTCCAGTACCTGCTGGACTGGCTGACCGAAGCGCAGCTGGACCGCGTCGGTTGCTTCCAGTACTCGCCGGTGGAAGGTGCTCCGGCCAACCTGCTGGACCTGGCCGTGGTGCCGGACGACGTCAAGCAAGACCGTTGGGAGCGCTTCATGGCGCACCAACAGGCCATCAGCTCGGCGCGCCTGCAACTGCGCATCGGCAAGGAAATCGAAGTGCTCATCGACGAAGTCGACGAGCAAGGCGCGGTGGGTCGTTGCTTCTTCGACGCCCCTGAAATCGACGGTAACGTGTTTATCGACGATGCCAGCGGCCTGAAGCCGGGTGACAAAGTGTGGTGCACTGTGACCGACGCCGACGAGTACGACCTGTGGGCTGAAAAGCGCGACTGATCGCCCGATGATAAAAAAGCCTCGCCTCTGAGAAGATGCGGGGCTTTTTTAGGTCTATCGTATTGCCCATCAACCCCGAATACAGCAAGGGACAGCGGGTATGCGTCAGCATTCGGTGATTCACACACCTAAAACCAGCGACTACGCGCGCCTGGTGCAGATCTGGGAGGACTCGGTACGCGCCACCCACCACTTCCTCCCGGACAGCTATATCGAGTTGCTGAAAAACTTGGTGCTGACCCGCTACCTCGATGCGGTGATGCTGATCTGCACCAAGGACTCGCGCCAACGCATCAACGGATTCGCCGGCGTGTCGGCGGGCAAGGTGGAGATGCTGTTTATCGACCCGCACTACCGTGGGCAGGGACTGGGCCGGCAATTGCTGGGTTACGCGATCGAACACATGAATGCCGATGAACTGGACGTCAACGAACAGAACCCCCAGGCCTTGGGGTTTTACCTCAAGCAAGGCTTCGAGGTGATCGGGCGCACGGAGCATGATGGGCTTGGGCAGCCTTATCCGTTGCTGCGCCTGCGTTTGCAGCAACAGCAACAAGCCCGTAATGCCTGAAGTCACCCCGTACAACGGTGGGAGCTGGCTTGCCTGTGATGGCCATAGGTATCTACACAACTGCGCAGTTCGCCGCAGCCCCCGGTAACCACGATGCGAAGCGAGCCGCTCTTGATCTTGATCTGCTCTTGATCTTATGCGCCCCGTCAAACCACGCTGGCCGGAATTCGACAGGGATTTGGGGGGTAAACCGGCAGGGATGCCGGTTTAGCCGCCCCGCGCCATGGATGGCGCGTGGCGGCGGCCCCCCAAATCACTGGCGGATTACGGGCACACCGAGCCTAAGCGAGGTGCCGAGTGGTGGGGCAAGAGCGTTTTGCTTACTTTTGCGCTTTTCAAAAGTGAGCCGCCGTCAGGGCGGAACCCTAAGTGGCCGTTACCTAAATAACGGATATCTACCCGGTCCAACGGTGTTGACTGTTAGGCCGCCTTCGCAGGCAAGCCAGCTCCCACAGTTTGATCGCGGGGTGCCAGGTAGATGGGTGTGGGCTGTGAGGTCGTCACGGGAGCAAGCTCCCTCGCCACAGGTTTAGCGTTGTGCCGAAGTTGTGTAGATACCTCTGCTGCGATTGCCATATACCAGCGCCCGATGGGTAGACTGCCAGGCCGCCTTCGCAGCCAAGCCAGCTCCCACATTTGACCCGTGGCATGTCAGTTAATAATTGTTAAGGCACATGCGCTGAAATGGAGCCGGGATTAACCGGCGCCAGGCAGGTACAATAGTGGCCCCCTTTTGTTACGGCCCTTGTCATGACTGACCCCATACGCCTCTCCAAACGCCTTATCGAACTGGTCGGTTGCTCCCGTCGGGAGGCTGAGCTGTTTATCGAAGGCGGCTGGGTCTCGGTGGACGGCGAAGTGATCGACGAGCCGCAGTTCAAGGTCACTGACGAGAAAGTCGAGCTGGACCCGGAGGCTAAAGCCACCGCGCCAGAGCCGGTGACCATCCTGCTGCACGCCCCCGCAGGCGTGGATGCTGAAACCGCCATGGCCTCGATCAGCGCCGAAACGCTTTCTGAAGAACACCGCTTCGGCAAGCGCCCGCTCAAGGGCCATTTCCTGCGCCTGAGCGCCAGCGCCGACCTGCAAGCCAAGGCCAGTGGCCTGCTGGTGTTCACCCAGGACTGGAAGATTCTGCGCAAGTTGACCGCCGATGCCGCCAAGATCGAGCAGGAATACGTGGTGGAAGTCGAAGGCGACATGGTTGCCCACGGCCTCAACCGCCTGAACCACGGCCTGACCTACAAAGGCAAAGAGCTGCCTGCCGTCAAAGCCAGCTGGCAGAACGAAAACCGCCTGCGCTTTGCGATGAAAAACCCGCAACCCGGCGTGATCGCGCTGTTCTGCGAAGCCGTTGGCCTGAAAGTCATCGCCATCCGCCGCATCCGCATCGGCGGCGTGTCCATCGGCAAGGTGCCGGTGGGTCAATGGCGTTACCTGTCCGGCAAAGAGAAGTTTTAAGCCGTTCCCCTTTTCCCGACACCGCCTGATTCCGGCGGTGTCATCCGTTGAATACCAGGATTGCCCACCATGATTCACAACGACGTACTGCGCAGCGTGCGCTACATGCTCGACATCAGCGACAACAAGATGGTCGAGATCATCAAGCTCGGCGGCATGGACGTGACCAAGGACGATCTGCTGACCTACCTCAAGAAAGACGAGGAAGAAGGCTTCGTGTTCTGCCCGGATGACGTCATGGCCCACTTCCTTGATGGCCTGGTGATTTTCAAGCGCGGCAAGGACGAAAGCCGTCCACCACAGCCGATCGAAACCCCGGTGACCAACAACATCATCCTGAAAAAGCTGCGCGTGGCCTTCGAACTGAAGGAAGACGACATGCATGCCATCCTCAAGGCAGCGGAGTTCCCGGTGTCCAAGCCAGAGCTGAGCGCGCTGTTTCGCAAGTTTGGTCATACCAACTACCGCACCTGTGGCGATCAGTTGCTGCGTAACTTCCTCAAGGGCCTGACCTTGCGGGTCCGTGCCTAAGCCATGAGTTACCAGGTCTCGCCCATCGGCTTCGTACGCTCCTGCTTCAAGGAGAAGTTCGCCATCCCGCGCCAACCGCAACTGGCACCGGCTGCCCGTGGCGTGCTGGAGTTGGTGGCGCCGTTCGACCAGGGCGAGGCGGTGCAGGGGCTGGAACAGGTCAGCCATGTGTGGCTGCTGTTTCTGTTTCATCAGGCCCTGGAAGACAAACCACGCCTGAAAGTGCGCCCACCACGCCTGGGCGGCAATACGTCCATGGGTGTGTTTGCTACCCGTGCGACCCATCGTCCCAATGGCATCGGCCAGTCGGTGGTGAAACTGGACAAGGTGGAGCCGGGGCGGCTGTGGATTTCCGGCATAGATTTGCTCGATGGCACGCCGGTGCTGGATATCAAACCGTATGTGCCGTATGCCGATAGCGTTGATGCGGCCACCAACCACATCGCCAGCGATGCGCCCGCGCTGATCGGCGTGCAATGGCTCAAGGCTGCACTGCAACAGGCGCAAGGTCACGCCCAACGCCTTGGTGAACCGTTGGTAGAGTTGATTGATCAGTGCCTGGCGCAAGATCCGCGACCGGCCTACCAAACGCCCGGCCCTGAGCGTGAATACGGTGTGCGCTTCTGGGACGTGGATGTGCGCTGGCACTACCCGGAGCCGGGGATGATTTGTGTGCTGGAAGTGGTTCCGGCGCAGTAAATCGCAGAAACGCAAAAGCCCGCGCTGCCTTCACAGGCAACGCGGGCTTTTCTTTGCAACGCATTCGACTGCAGGAGCGAGCTTGCTCGCGAAAAACGAGCAGGCACCGCGTTCAGTCAAGATGCCAGCGTTATCGTTGGCGCCCTTCGCGAGCAAGAACTAGGCGTCCCCCTCGCTCCTACAAGTGATCCGAGGTCACTTTTCGACGAACGCGCGCTCGATCAGGTAGTCACCCGGCTCACGCATCCGTGGCGAAACCTTCAGGCCGAAGCTGTTCAACACCTCGCTGGTCTCGTCCAACATGCTTGGGCTGCCGCACAGCATGGCGCGGTCGTCCTCGGGGTTGATCGGCGGCAGGCCGATGTCGCTGAACAGCTTGCCGCTGCGCATCAGGTCGGTCAGGCGGCCTTCGTTTTCGAACGGCTC
The DNA here is from genome assembly GCF_029201605.1 of Pseudomonas sp. FJ2-5-13. Taxonomy (NCBI): domain Bacteria; kingdom Pseudomonadati; phylum Pseudomonadota; class Gammaproteobacteria; order Pseudomonadales; family Pseudomonadaceae; genus Pseudomonas; species Pseudomonas sp. FJ2-5-13. The sequence goes on along the minus strand of NZ_CP104045.1, from coordinate 1,398,686 downwards.
GCGGGTCACGGTCGGGTAGTAGATCAACTTGTCACGCAGGGCCTCACCGAAGAACTCGTTCTGCGGCAGGTGCTCGGTGATGAATTCGCGGTAGGCGACTTCGTTGACGTAGCGCACGCCGTGGCACAGGATGACTTTTTCGAAACGCTCGTAGGTCTCTGGGTCCTGGATCACGCTCATGAACGGGGCGAGGCCAGTACCGGTGCTGAGCAGGTACAAATGCTTGCCCGGCTTCAAATCGTCAAGCACCAGGGTGCCTGTCGGTTTTTTGCTGATGATGATCTCGTCGCCTTCCTTCAGATGCTGCAACTGGGAAGTCAGCGGGCCATCGGGCACCTTGATGCTGAAGAACTCCAGATGCTCTTCCCAGTTCGGGCTGGCAATGGAGTAAGCGCGCATGAGCGGGCGGCCGTTGGGCTGTTGCAGGCCGATCATCACGAACTGACCGTTCTCGAAGCGCAGGCCCGGATCGCGGGTGCACTTGAAGCTGAACAGAGTGTCGTTCCAGTGATGAACACTGAGGACACGCTCGTGGTTCATGTTGCTCATGTACGGGGGACTCCTGGAAATGGGTCTGCGCCAAAGGTAAGGATGCGCAATTGCACAGCATTCTAATGGCGGCGACAATATCTGTTAACTGGATTATTAAGATAAGGGTTATCGGTTATATCGATATGCGATTTACTCTCCGTCAACTGCAAGTTTTCGTCGCCGTCGCCCAGCAGGAAAGCGTCTCGCGCGCTGCTGGCCTTCTGGCCTTATCTCAATCCGCCGCCAGCACCTCGATTACCGAGCTGGAGCGTCAATCCAGCTGCCAATTATTCGACCGCGCCGGCAAACGCCTGAGCCTCAACGCCCTTGGTCATCAGCTATTGCCCCAGGCGGTGGCATTGCTGGACCAGGCCAAGGAGATCGAAGACCTGCTCAACGGCAAGTCCGGCTTCGGCTCCCTGGCGGTCGGCGCCACGCTGACCATCGGCAATTACCTGGCGACACTGTTGATTGGCAGCTTCATGCAGCAACACCCCGAGAGCCAGGTAAAGCTGCATGTGCAGAACACTGCGCATATCGTGCACCAGGTGGCGCACTACGAAATTGACCTGGGTCTAATTGAAGGCGACTGCAGCCACCCCGATATCGAGGTGCAAACCTGGGTAGAAGATGAGCTGGTGGTGTTCTGCGCCCCCCAGCATCATTTGGCCAAGCGCGGCGTGGCCACCATGGACGAATTGACCCACGAAGCGTGGATCCTGCGGGAACAAGGCTCGGGCACGCGCCTGACCTTCGACCAGGCCATGCGTCATCACCGCAGCGCACTCAATATCCGCCTGGAGTTGGAGCACACTGAGGCGATCAAGCGGGCTGTGGAGTCGGGCTTGGGCATTGGCTGCATTTCGCGGCTGGCGCTGCGCGATGCGTTCCGCCGTGGCAGCCTGGTGCCGGTAGAAACCCCGGACCTGGACCTGGCCCGGCAGTTCTACTTCATCTGGCACAAGCAGAAGTACCAGACCTCGGCCATGCGCGAGTTTCTCGAACTGTGCCGCGCCTTCACCGCTGGGGTGCAGCGCAGCGACGAGATTGTGCTGCCGAGTATCGCGTGATCGTCAGATCAGGATCACGGCCCATACCAGGGTGATCATGGTCAGTGCCACGAATTGCGCGGCGCTGCCCATGTCCTTGGCGTTCTTGGACAGCGGGTGACGGTCCAGGGAAATACGATCAATGGCCGCCTCTACCGCTGAGTTGAGCAATTCGACGATCAGCGCCAACAGGCACACTGCAATCAGCAACGCCCGTTCAACCCGGCTGACCTGCAGGAAAAAGCTCAGGGGGATCAGGATGACGTTCAGCAACACCAACTGGCGGAATGCCGCCTCGCCAGTGAAAGCTGCACGCAGGCCATCCAGGGAATAGCCCCCTGCGTTGAAGATACGTTTGATACCGGTTTGACCCTTGAAAGGCGACATAGATGTAGGCAACTGAACCAAAGAAGTGGGGAAGCTAGATCACGCAAAGTCAAAAAAGCGTGAAGCGGCTGTAACTTAATGTTGCGAGATCGACTCAAGTTGCTGCAACAGCAACGCCGCCTGGGTGCGCGTACGCACGCCCAGCTTACGGAAAATCGCCGTAACGTGGGCCTTGATGGTCGCTTCGGACACACTCAACTCGTAGGCAATCTGCTTGTTCAACAACCCTTCGCAAACCATGGTCAATACCCGGAACTGCTGGGGCGTCAAGCTGGCCAGGCCATCGCGGGCGGCCTTGGCTTCATCGGACACATTGATTTCTTCAAACGCCTGGGGTGGCCAGGACACATCGCCGTCCAACACCGTACGCACGGCTTTCTGGATATCTTCCATCGCGCTGGACTTGGGAATGAAACCGCTGGCGCCAAACTCTTTGGAGCGCACCACCACATCGGCTTCTTCCTGGGCCGAGACCATCACCACCGGTATTTGCGGGTATTGCCCACGCAGCAGCACCAACCCGGAGAAACCGTAGGCGCCCGGCATGTTCAGGTCGAGCAACACCAGGTCCCAGTCGGATTTTTCGGTGAGGCGGGCTTCCAGTTCGGCAATGCTGGCCACTTCGACCAGACGTACATCGGGGCCAAGGCCCAAGGTTACGGCCTGATGCAGTGCGCTGCGAAACAGCGGGTGGTCATCGGCAATCAGGATTTCGTATGTGGCCATTGGTTAAATGATCCTGTTTTTTATGGGAGCCCTGATGGGTTCAGGGTTCACCAATACACGAGGCGACGGCCAGGCAGCGATCGCCACAGGGCCCGTTCAACGTCAAAAACACCTGAAACGACGTCGATAATTCACGGTTGCACCCAATCGGCGCACAGCATGCCCAGCGTAGCCTGGAGGGTCAAGCACTACGCCCGTGGGGATTTTAGCGGGTTGCGGGCTTACAGTGCCATCATGCAAACGTCGTCTGGTTATACCGCCGGGATGTAGGGTGCAAGGCGCGTATGCACGGTGTCCGCTGCATCCAGTGGCAGTTGAAACTTGGCAGCCAGGTAATGGGTGCTGAACACATCAAGGTAGGCATCCAGCACTTCGCTGGCGGCCAAATCATCGGCCAGCTCCAGGCACAGCGCCGCCACCTCGGCGGTGCAGAAATGGTCATCGCGCTTGGAGCGCCGTAGCTTGTAACGCGACAGCTGCTCGGGCGCCAGGCTCAGCACGGGTAAATGTTCCAGGTAGGGGCTTTTGCGAAACATCTTGCGCGCTTCGCTCCAGGTACCGTCCAGTAGAATAAACAGCGGGCGCTTGCCCACCTCCACGCACACTTCACTGATCACCCGTTGCGGCGCCACAAATTCACCGGGGAATACGATGTACGGCTGCCACTGCGGGTCGGCCAGCAACCTGAGCAGCTCGGGGTCGACTTCGGTGCGCGACCAGGCGAACGCGGTGGTGTCGTGTATGACATCGGCGATCAGCCAGCCCGTGTTGCTGGGTTTCATCGGCTCTACGTCATGCATCAACAGGCACATGGCGGACTTGGCTTCTACCTGCGGCCGCCAGGCACATAGGCAGTATTCGGGAATGACCCGACAGCCGGGACAGCGCTCAGCACGCGAACCCCGATTGAGAAACGGCCTGACGGCACGCGCCAGACGCTGGGTACGCAAACGGGAGACGGCGTGGCTCATCGGGCACGCGGCGAAGAAAAGGAAATCGACACGGAACAAACTCGTGAAAAACAGAAGTCCCGCAGTTTACCAGCGATACGCCTGGCTGTAGTGGCAAGGGCTCACCTATAATTGCGCGCCACTGAACGCACAGCCCAGTGGCTGGTCTATGCACCAGTAACCGAATCAGGAGAGTTTCATGCTGCGTTCCATGCTGCGCCTTGTTGCCCCATCCGTCGCCCTTGCGCTGGCCTTGCCTATGGGCGCCCATGCGGCCTCGCTGCTGGAGGCTCAAATGAACAAGAAGCTGCAAAGCGTCGCGGCTGAAAGCAACAAGGACCTGCCCCGGGAAATCGATGAAAAAACCCTGGAAGTCGCCTACACCGTTGAAGGCATGCAGTTGATCGATCACCTCAGCGTGCTGCCCGAGCGTGCCGAACAGATGCGCGCCAACCCCAAGGCTGTGTATTTCCAGCTGGGGCGCAGTGTGTGCACCAACCCAGGCTATCGCGAGCTGATGGCCAAGGGCGCAGTGATGCGCTATGAAATCACCGAGAACAAGACCAATCGCCCGGTGGCTTCGGTCAAGTTCGCAGAGTCCGATTGCCCGGCGCCAGCGAAGAAGAAAAAGTAACCTCTGCTTGACCCTCCCGCGCTGCTTCCCAGCGGCGCGCACCCTTGCTCTGCGTTTGCCACCAACGACTAAACTGCGTAATGAGCCACCAATAAGCGGTTGCCAGCCAAGGGTTTTTCGGCCCATGATCAGTTCATCCCAGATGCCCGCCCACCACAGCTTTTAATGCTGTTCTGTCATATTTTCAGGGCAAAAAAGGCCTGCCCTCCTGCGGCATGCCGCGACACAAGCAGTGTCGTGGCCCAGGCGGCGTTTTCGTCGACTACCCAGGCCCTGTAAAGAAGGAGAAATTGAATGCCTTATGAATCAGATGATTTGCTGCTTCGTCATTTTGAAGAAAACGGGACCGACCTCACTCAGCAGGTCGACGCACAAATTCAGTTGATCGCCCCCAACAGCCCGAATATCCCTCTTTATCGAGACATGATCCTCACCGTCCTGCGCATGGCCCAGGACGACCGTGATCGCTGGAACGCCAAGATCACCCTGCGCGCCATCCGTGAACTGGACCATGCCTTTCGCGTTCTCGAACAATTCAAGGGCCGGCGCAAAGTCACGGTATTCGGCTCGGCGCGTACGCCAGTGGAAAGCCCCCTGTATGCGCTGGCCCGAGAAGTGGGTGCCGCGCTCGCACGTTCCGACCTGATGGTCATCACCGGTGGCGGTGGCGGCATCATGGCTGCTGCCCACGAAGGCGCGGGCCTGGAGCACAGCCTGGGGTTCAATATCACCCTGCCCTTTGAACAGCACGCCAACCCGACCATTGATGGCACCGACAACCTGCTGTCATTCCACTTTTTCTTCACCCGTAAGCTGTTCTTCGTCAAAGAAGCCGACGCGCTGGTGTTGTGCCCTGGCGGTTTCGGCACCCTCGACGAGGCATTGGAAGTGCTGACCCTGATCCAGACCGGCAAAAGCCCGCTGGTGCCGGTAGTGCTACTGGATGCGCCGGGCGGTGGGTTCTGGCAAGGCGCCCTGGACTTCATCCGCAGCCAGTTGGAAGCCAATCGCTATATCCTGCCCACCGACCTCAAACTGGTCCGCCTGGTCTACAGCGCCGAAGAGGCCGTGGACGAAATCAACCAGTTCTACGCCAACTTCCACTCCACCCGCTGGCTTAAGCGTGAGTTTGTGGTGCGCATGAATCATCCCCTGAGTGAGCGCGCCCTGGCCCATATGCAGCAAGCGTTTGCCAGCCTGCGGCTTAGTGGCGAATTCCAGCAACTCGCCTATACGGGCGAAGACCATGACGAACCGAGGTTCAGCCATTTGACGCGCCTGGTGTTCAATTTCAACGGTCGCGATCAGGGGCGGCTGCGGGAGTTGGTGGATTACATCAACCTGCCGGAGAACTGGGCGCAGGCTCAGGGCAAGGCGCAGCAACGGATGACGCCAGAGACAGCGTGATTTTTTACAGGCGAAAAAAAAGGCCCACTACTTTCATAGTGGGCCTTTTGTTTTTTGGTGTTCAGTCGTCCATACCCCGACCGCTCAATAAGCGGCTGATCATGTCCATCGAAAACCCGCGATAACTCAAGAAACGACCTTGCTTGGCACGCTCCCTGGCATCAATTGGAAGGTGGCCCGCAAACTTGCGGCGCCAGGTTTCCTCCAACTGCGACTGCCAACTGATACCGCACTCACGTAGCGCGAGGTCGATATCGGCACGTTGCAGGCCACGTTGACTCAGCTCTTCACGAATCCGCGCAGGGCCGTAACCGGAGCGCGCGCGGTAAGACACAAAGCTTTCAAGGTAACGGGCTTCCGACAACAGCCCTTCTTCCGTCAACCGGTCGAGGGCTGTTTCGATCATCTCAGGCTCTGCACCGCGCTGACGCAGCTTACGTGTCAGCTCGACTCGACCATGCTCGCGGCGAGCGAGCAGGTCCATCGCAGTGCGCCGAACGGCGACGAGTGTATCCAGTACAACAGTCATCGTTTGCTTCAGATGTCAGTGTCGGCTTCTTCCACTTCTTCAACCGGCTCACGGTTGGCAGCCGCTTTTACATCTGGCGCGGCAGTCAGCAGCTTGTCGCGGATCTGCTTCTCAAGCGTGGCAGCGATATCCGGGTTGTCCGCCAGGAACTTGGCCGAGTTGGCCTTACCCTGACCGATCTTGCTGCCGTTGTAGGCATACCAGGCACCGGACTTCTCGACGAAACCGTGCAGCACGCCCAGGTCGATCATCTCGCCGTTCAGGTAAATACCCTTACCGTAGAGAATCTGGAATTCAGCCTGACGGAATGGCGGCGCCACCTTGTTCTTCACAACCTTGACGCGGGTTTCGCTACCCACAACCTCATCGCCTTCCTTCACCGCGCCGGTACGGCGGATATCCAGACGGACCGAAGCGTAGAACTTCAGCGCGTTACCACCGGTGGTGGTTTCCGGGCTGCCGAACATTACGCCGATCTTCATACGGATCTGGTTGATGAAGATCACCAGGCAGTTGGCGTTCTTGATGTTACCGGTGATTTTACGCAGCGCCTGGGACATCAGGCGGGCTTGCAGGCCCACGTGCATGTCGCCCATTTCGCCTTCGATTTCAGCCTTGGGCACCAGGGCAGCCACGGAGTCGACCACGATCACGTCGATGGCGTTGGAGCGCACCAGCATGTCGGTGATTTCAAGGGCTTGCTCGCCGGTGTCCGGCTGGGAAACCAGCAGGTCATCAACGTTGACGCCAAGCTTGCCAGCGTACTCAGGATCCAGGGCATGTTCGGCGTCGACGAACGCACAGGTGGCGCCCATTTTCTGCGCCTGGGCAATCACCGACAGGGTCAGGGTGGTTTTACCGGAAGATTCAGGACCGTAGATTTCAACGATACGGCCTTTTGGCAGGCCGCCAATGCCGAGCGCGATGTCCAGACCCAGAGAGCCAGTGGAAATAGCCGGGATCGCCTGACGGTCGTGATCGCCCATACGCATTACGGCACCCTTGCCGAATTGACGTTCGATCTGACCCAGGGCCGCAGCCAAGGCTTTCTTCTTGTTGTCGTCCATTAAAGTCCTCACGTAATCAATAAGGCCTGACGGCCAACACCTGTATAAGTAGACAGTATTGTTCCACAAAGATCGGTGATCGCCTACCCCTGATTGTCTATTTCTGCTGCAGCTCGTCGCAACAAGCCTTCCAGCGCGGCTTTTACCGTTTGTCGGCGGACCTCGTCGCGGTTGCCGGGGAAGTGCGCAAGCTCGGCGGTCACCTCGTCGCCCACCGCAAAGGCCAGCCAAACGGTGCCCACCGGCTTGTCCGGCGAGCCGCCATCGGGGCCGGCCACACCGCTGACCGCCACGGCAAATCGCGCCAGGCTTTTTTCCTGCGCACCGCGGGCCATCGCCTCCACCACTTCCTGGCTGACGGCCCCGACCTTGACGAACAGTTTTTCCGGCACATTCAACTGTCGGGTCTTCTGCCGGTTGGAATAGGTGACATAGCCCGCCTCGAACCAGGCCGAGCTGCCCGGAATTCGCGTGATGGCTTCGGCAATGCCGCCGCCGGTACAGGATTCGGCAGTGGTGACGTGGGCGCTGAGCACCTGCAAACGGCGCCCCAGTTCGGCAGCCAGTTGAGTGATTTCCTTCACGGTCGTCTCCAGGAATGGGCGGGGGTTTGCCTACCCTACAGGAGCCTATCGGCCATGCAAGATACAGAGTGCATCAAGAGGCTAATGCGCGACGGCCTGCACCTGCCACACATGCACCATGCGCCGGCACACACCGACCGAGCGAAACGCACCTAGGAAACGCATAGCACTGCCTTCGCCCGCGCCCACAACTGCAAACGGTCGTCCAGGCCATTGAGGCCGCCATTGATGCGGCGGGTGATGGTGGTGAACTGGTCTTTGTCGGCGAGCTCGTTGAGACCGTTGCTTTGCCAGAACCAGGCGGCGGATTCGCAGGCCCATTGTGGCTGCTCCAGCAACTGCGGTTGTCCAAGCAAGCGATCGTCACCGAACAGCGCTTGGCTGCATGCCATGTAATTACGGCGCCCGGTGATCTGGATCAGCCCCCTGCCCCGATACATTTGCCCATCTCCGTCCGCTTCGGGGGTGTTGCCCAACCGCGCGGCCAAGCTGCCAGTGTCGTACTTGCTCAGGTATTGATCACTGCCCAATTCGCGCACGTACTGCAACTGGGCAGACTCGTGGCCAACTTGGGCGAGGAAGGCGGCAACGCGACGGGCCGTATTGATCTGGTGTGCAGCGAAGGCCGCATTTAGAAAGGTTAAAAAAAAGCCCGCGCGAAGGCGGGCTCCAGGCATGACACCCAGAAGCTGAGCATGTGTGATGACCATGGGTTTTACTCTAAGGAAGCCTCTACACCGACAAACCGCTGGCCTGGACCGTACTCCGATAGCCACCTTTGCGTTCGCCCCTGGATTTCACCGTTTTAATCGACCAGCGCCCTTGCATGAACCCCGGCCACGACTCATCCAGCAGCAACAGGCCTTCAGCAGCCAACGAAGGATTGCCAGGGCAGACCACATCAATCTGCAACCCTTCACGCCCCACGCGGCGCATCTCTCCCTGCGCCGCTGAGCGCGCTTCGTCCTCGCTCTGGTATCGCTGTGTCACCACTTTGAAGGGAGCGACGCCCACCTGGACGACATGCTGTTTGCCGCCTGCGGCATCCCACCATGAGGTTTGCGCGCCGTTGTATTTGGCACGGCTGGTGTCGGTGAAACTGGCGCTGATGAACGCACGCTCGCCTGGACGATTGTCATGAGTAATCGACAACCGCACATCCGGCATTGCCTTGCCCGACAGTGTCTTGATCTGGCCTTTACGCCCCAGTACATACAGCTCATCGACAGGCTTGGCCACCGCATCGAAGCGCTTGGCCAAGCGCGTGAGAAAAGCCATGTCGCTTTCATTGGTCTGATCGATGTGTGCGATGGGCTCACCGTCGAGTTCAGGCGCCACACGCGGTGAAAAACCGTACCGAGTGGTCAGTTGACGAAACAGCGCACCCAGGGTTATCGGCCCATGGCTGGCGGTGCGGCGCTGTTTGAATTCGTGCTCGTCGAACGGTGCCGCCGTGGCCACCAGCACCAGTCGCAATGGGAACATAGAGGGCGTGCGCTGGGTGATCTTGAACACGCCCTTATCCACCAGGCCCGATTCCAGGTAGCCGATACGCAGGCCAATTTTGCCGCCCAGATCGGGCAGCCCTTCAAGCCCCTCGATATCGAGGGTCAACTTCAGTTGATCAGATACAAACCCCGCTGCGTCGGTGTGTTCCCATTCCAATAGCCGCTCGTTAAATAGCGCGGCATTGGTTCCGTAAAGCTCCACTACAGGTGTAAAACCGAGTGCCATAATGGCTCCTTAATCCCAGGCGGAAACCGGTCGACTTGCGGCCGGTTGCGCATCCAATTCGGGCACCAGCACACTGACGCCCGCAGGCAGTACTGCGCCCTGTTCGGCCAACTCCGGATTCAAGCGCCACAACGCCTCTTCTGCGGCATCATCACTGCGCCCCAGTTGGCGGTAGAGCAACAGGTTCACCGAGTCGCCGGCAATACTTCGAACCCTACGCATTGACGAACTCCTCCAGTACCAACGACCAATTGATCACCATGGCCGTACCGTCGTCGATCACGCTGGTTTGTTTTTCACTGATCGACTTGATGGTCCATAGCCCCCAGTTACGCCCTAATCCGTCCACCAAAGGCAACGGCGTCCGCAGGGCCTGCAGGGCGCGCAATTCATCCAGGCGCGCCATGCCCTTGGCGCGCGCAGCCTTGCCGCCCAATGCCAGCGTTTCGAGCCCCTGGCCGACCTGGCTGGATTTAGGTTTGCCGGCAATGATGTCGAGACTGACCCAGCCCCCGCTGCTACCACGATCAAGCGTGTCGTAGGCGAATCCACGGGACAGCCCGAAAATAAAAGTACCCAAGACCATCTGTTGTCGCATCACACAGCTCCATCGGTGAGTGCTGCGCCGCGTCGGGTCGCCAGCAGGTTGTCCATCGACAGCGGGGTAAATTGCGCTTCGATCTGTTGCACCACGAGCGCCGCCAGTTGTTGATGGCTGGCTTGCTCAGGCGCGGTGATGGTGATTTGCGGGGCGAAGTTGATTTGGCGGTTGTCGGCTTGAGGGGCGTTGAGGTTTTTGCTGACCTCTGTGGGGGATGGCAGGCGATCGCCCGTCCCCATCACTTTTTCAGCAAGCCACGCACCGACGTCACTGCCCACGAAAGTGCCCACGGCACCACCGACTACCTTACCGATTGCGCCCCCGGCGACGCCGCCCATCACCCCGCCCAACACTGTGCCGGCACCCGGAACGACCGAACCGATAACAGCTCCCGCCAGCGTGCCGACCGCACGACCAATCGCCATCCCCGCCACATCACCAACGACACCGCCGGCAACACCGCCGCCGATAGAGCCCACGCTGGTGCCAACCGCTTGCCCCAGGTTTCCGGTCATCGCGCCTCGCGTCATCTCGACACCGGCCTGGGCCACCACCAAACCCAGGGCCCCCCCTTTGGCCAGCGTGCTCACCTTCGCCGCTTTGCCAGAAATGTCAGGGCCGGAAGCAGACGGGCGATTACCGCTGTGCTCGTCATTGCTCGGGGCTTTGCGCTGGCTGTCCGGCGGTGTGGTTTTATTCCCTGCTGCCGGCCCCTCTCCGAGCACTTTCCCTGCGACCTTTTCGAAAATCTTGTCCTTCACGGCACCGAAAACACCGGAAACCACCGGGATCAGCACCGCCCCCGCCAGGGTGACGGCTGCGGCAGCCTTGGGCAGGCCTTCCGCGAGCCAAGCCACGCCACTGACCAGGCCGTTCATTGCGGTCAGCGAGGTATCCACAACGGGGGCCAACGCTGTATCAGAGGCGGTGCTCAAGCGTGTGGTACTGGCTTCGTAGGCTTGCCGACGTGCGTAAGTAGAGTCCGCACGAACCGCGGCCGAACGCAGCACCGAACCTTGGTCGCCCAGCGTCGAAGTGGCGTAGGTGGATTTTTCTGCGACCAGCGAAAAGGCCTGTTTCACGCTGTCGATCACCGGTACCAGGCTCAGAATCGTCTGGTTGCCGTCGAACAACTGCGTCGCCAGCACCGCCTGCCTTTCAGCGGGTTGCGACTTGAGCGCCTCCAGCACCGTAAGCACGGCCTGTGGGGCGTCCTGTTTCATGCCCGCTGCGAGTACTTTTGGATCAAGCTTGAGCTCTGCCCAGGCACTGCGTTGCCCTGCAGAGGCGTTGTCGCCTTTAGCCAGGACGGCACTGATTTTTTCCAACCCGGCACCAGCAACAGCCTTGCTGTTACCTGCGCTCAACAATGCCGCCGAAAGCGCTGCTGCCTGTTCGGGGCTCATGCCCGCAGCCTTCGCGGCAGCGCCCTGGAGTTGCACAATAGCGCCGATATCCGCCGATTCGGCCTTGAGCGATACCTGAGTGCCCAGCACGTTTGTTGCGTCGGCAAGGTCCAAGGCTTGTGCGCGATCAAGGTGCATGGACTCGCGCCAGCCGCCCATGAGTTCGCCGGCATTTTTGACGTCGATCTTGAACGCGGTCGCCATGATTGCGGCGTCGCGGGTGAACTGCTGCAGGTCTGCCTGGCGCCCAACGGGGTCAATATTGCCTGAAGCGTCCTTACGATCGCTGCCAATACCTGTGCGGGCGGCGGCATACTCGACCTTAGCGAGGTCGACGGCGCTGGCACCACTGGCGGCCACCACCGGCTCAGATGCCATGGCAAGGTTGGCTTCGCGCAATGCCTTGCGCTCATTGCGAGTAAACCTCAACAGTTGATCAAGGTCGGTCATCGCGGCGTCCAGCGCCTGCGAGGGTGTACGCTTGTCGGTAGCCGCGGTGGTCTTCGTACCCTCTGCGTTCCCGGCAGCTTCGGCTTGCCGGGCGTCCATCACCTTGAGCAACGAGACGTTGAACAGCTCCAGCGTATCGACCAACCGTACCTGCCCGTCCGCCAGATGCTTGATCTGCAAGCTGGCATCGGCCAATGCCAATGCCAAATTCGCCGCACTCCCCGGTGCCTCCAGCGGGCTAGCCAGGGTTTGCGCCATAGGCTTGAGGCTGGCTTGTGCCCCTGCCATTGCAAGTGAGCCCTGAGTCATCACGCCTTCCTTGGCAATGGCTGACCCCGCTCCATGGTTACTGTCTGCCATTGCGCTCTACTCCTGTTTAACGCCAAGACGACTGATTGCGATGTCGTAGCGGCGCATTGCTTTGCCGGCTTCCCAGTCGAGGATTTCCGCTTCGCTTACCGAGTAAACCAGCGGCACTACATCGAGGATCACTTCGATGTCGCGGTCCGAAAGAAGTCCGCCGGTTTGTTTAAAAAATCGTCAATGCGCTCCTGCAGTTCGGACCAGTCGGGCACGGTCAGGCCGGCAAGATCGGGAATCATCAGGCCGGTGCAGTGAGCGGTGATGAACTCGGCCCGGTCTTTGTTAGTGGCGAGTTTTTTCATCACCTTGGTAGCGCGCAAGGCGGGCATTTCCAGGGTGACGCTGGTGAGAGTGCGACCGCTCGCGTCCAGCGGCAGCAGCAGGGCAACCTGTTCGCACGTCAACGACTCGCGCGGGCTATCGGTTTGCGCGAGAAAAAACGATGCAGGTCGGGTCGACATTTCGTGTACGTACTGCGCAATGCTCACGTAGTCCGGGCGCTTGAGTTGGTCGAGCTCTTTTTCCGACAGGCCGGTGGCGAGTTTCGCCAGTTCAAAGAACTGGTCGTCCTCGTCATCACCGGCCCGGGCCAGCGCGTCTTTTTGCGCGGCGTAGAACAACGGTTTGAGTTGAACCTGCTCGATCGTCGCGCCGGTGTCGGCGGTGATCGGGGACAGCAGGACGTGCAACGGAGGCATCCAGGCCATGGGGCAATTCCTTGTTGAGCGGTATGGAAAAGTGCGAAAAATCTAAACCTGAGCACGGCCCCTGTGGGAGCTGGCTTGCCTGCGATGGCATCCACTCGATGCTCCAGGGATACCGAGTCGCCTGTATCGCAGGCAACCCACCACCTTGACCGTGCTCGCTTCAGATTGCGCCGGCCCTTAAGGCATCAGCACAGCGCGGCGGGCATCGCCAAGAATGTCGACGCCGTTGAGCACGAACTTCTGGGTGCGCACGTCGATGTCGATCACTGGAATGCCATTTTCCAGACGGTTGTAGGTACGGCAGGACAATTCCAGAGTGGTGACCGGCTTGGCGTTCATCGTCAGCGCCGTCTCGGCCAGGGACTTCAGCTTGCCGCCCACGGTGTGGTACGTGAAGTAGGTCTTGCCGTCCTGATCCTGACCGGCTTCACGCACGTTCAGGAGGATGTCGTCACCCTGGGTGACGCCAAGCGCCAGCAGGACTTGGGCGCCAACACCTTGCAGTACCAGGGTTGCATTCAGCACCTTGGCGCTTTTGGCGACCTCCTCGGCGATGAAGCGTCCGCCAGTCATCGGGTCCATCTCGAACTCGATTTTCGGCGGCGTAAAGGAATCGACGGTTGCCGACAACGGCAGGCCTTGAAGGGTGGCCGCAATGGCCTGTCTGACTCGGTTGGTAAACATTAGAGAACGTCCTCCAGGAACTGCTCGATGATTTCATCGCGGGCGTTGAGTTGATAAACCATGTGTTCGTTCGGCGCGTAGCGGCCGTAGTCGATGACGATGAACCAGGTGCCATTCTTGTACTTCTCGACGCTGTTCAGCTCCGGGTGCAGGTACACGCTGCCGCCGGGAATGGTTTCGTCGGCCACCAGGGTTTGCAGCCAGTCGTTGATGCGCTTGACCTCCTGGTCCATGAAGGACTTGGTGAGGTTCTTGGCCATGGCTTTCTGGCCGGCCTTGACCAGCTTGCGGCTGATGGCATCTTCCAGGCCGACGTAGCTGATGAACTTGCCGGTGATGGAGCGGTTACCCAGCAGCGAGAAGCCGCCGAGGATGGTGCGGGCGTAGTAGCTCACGCCATAGCGGTTGAGCAGGTCGCCTTCGGTGGAGGTGTCGAGGATGTTGTACTCGACCACGCGGGAAACGTCCTCGGCGAAGGTCACCTGATTACCCGGGCTTTCCCACTGCTTGACCTTGGCCAGTGCGGCGATGGCCAGCGAGGATGGCGACAGGAACACGTTTTTCTTCGCGGCTTTGGAGTACACCGACGGCATGTTGTGCACCAGCAGGCAACGGTCGAAGCCCAGGTCAGCCCCGCCCAGTTCGCCGCTGTAGGTCACTTGGTCGGCAACGGACGCGTCCTTACCATCCAGTACCACACGGGCCTTGATGCGCTTGCCGAAGGAGGCGAACTCACCAGCCACGGCCTTAGTGCCGGTAAAGCCTGGAGCGCCGATAATGGTCAGGTCTTCAGGCACGCTGCTCAGGGCCGCCAGGCCCAGCTTGCGACCGGTGACCGGGTCGTTGCCGCCGATCACATTGTTGATCGTGTCGGCCGGGGTGGCGCCCTCTTCGACGATGACTACATAGACCGGCACCTTGACCACTTTGAGGATCTGGTACACCGCCTGGAACAAGGTGCCCGACTCAGTGCCGGTGGGGTCCAGCAGCGCCTGGGTGGTGAAGCTGTTGATGCGAAACGGGGCATTTTTGGGGATCGACGCATGGGCATTCGGCGCAGTGCCGACCAGGCCAATGACGTTATCGCCAAGGCCACCCATGGCCTCGGGGGATTCAGTGGCATTCACAGTGATGCCGTTGTGCTCGAAGTTCAGGACTTCTGCCATGGTTATTCAGCCTTCTTGGGGGTGGAGTTGAGGACGCTGGTCAGTTCCAGACGGCCAGCGGTGCGCAGGGCGGATGCTTCGACGTCGAGCAGTTCCAGCTCCTCGCCGGCGGTGGACCAATGGCCGTTGCCGATGGGGAATGGGATGAGGACGGTGTAGGTTTGGCGGGTGGGCATGGGTGGAAATCTCCGGATGGGAAATGCAAAAGCCCCTGCGGGGAGGGGCTTTGGGGAGGCGAAAAAAAAACCGCTTTCGCGGTGGTTTATTACTTATCTTCAGGTAATGGGAAACGCGCTTTGATTTCGGCTACTTTGGCTCGCCACTCTTTTTCCTTTTCAGCTGTACCGTCGAATTGCCATTCAAGGTACATCGGGTCAGCTTCGCTGACATAGGCAGAGCGGCGGGCAGCAATAGTGCTAGCGAGCGCGGCTGCGGACGTGGCGTTCTCGATCAGCGTCTGAGCGGCCTCATCGCTAAAGCCCAGACCTTTGAGGGTCTGCGGGCTGGCGGGTACGTTGATCAACGAGTCGCCCGCAGGGGTTACCAACTTTTCGATAAACAAAGTCATTTGATCACTCCTTAAACCTTGGCGGTATAGCGAACGTCGTTATCGTGGGAATAAGCCAAACGCTTCTCTTCGAGGGTTTTACCGAGCGCAACCTCTGCCTGAGCCAAGGAATAAGGTTTCACCGCCCAACGAACTTCCCAATCGGCGTTAACGTCATCCTTCATAATCACTTCAGTGTCTAACTTGCTGTAATTAACAGGATAATCAAATGTTTTGGTGATGGTATAGCTCAGCCCACCCCTCAGGTACATCCCAGAAAACTGCGGAGCATTCGTTAGTTGTCCAGCGACCAAACCCAAGTACATGGGCTTGAGCCCAGTAACGGCACGTGCTGTACAAACCATGCCAAACGAAACACCTCTCACCGTTTCACGGTAAGTCTGGGAGATGCGCTTGATAGCTAGGAAGTTAGCATCACCGTTCCATATATACCCGACGCCCTCGAGTTGCAAGTTCAAGCCAGCGATGTGATAAACTCCCTCACCGAAGGGTGCTTTGTCACTGTCTCGATAAAATACCCGCGAGACGGTAATTTCTGTTTCACCCGCCTCGTTACCAGGCATAGTCCACCAAACGGGATAAAACACCTCGGTGGACAATCCAGTGAGGTCAATATCCTGTTTATAAAGCGCACGGCCATTAATATCCTTAGCCTGCACACTGTTACGCCAAGCAGTAAACTGACTCGAAGCAGCCTCTACCCGCGCATCAATCTTCCCAATTTGGTTGGTAACCGTCTCCGTAAGCTTGTTACATGCATCCACAACCTTCGTGATAGTCGTTTCAAGTCCCATCATCAACTCCCTGTCAGTTAATCTTTCCAGCACTTTTGTCAGTGCTACTACTTCGCTTCAAGATGCATAACCCGAAACATCAAATCAACGTGGCGGGACATATTGCCAACCGAAGCCGCGGCCATAATCGCGATCTCCTCCGCCAACAACAGGTTCAAGTTCTCACTCCCCACCACAATCGTCACGCTATCCGCCGGCAACGGCGAAACATCCAGCGTAAACTTCTGCAGCACCCGCGCCGCCGCCGCTTTATACGTGAGTAACTTCCCCGCCACGGAATACACCGCCAGCAAGGTCCCACTGGCGAGGTAAAAACCGAACTCGCCAATCTCATACTCGCCGTCGCCATCAAACAGCGCGGCCATCCTGAGTTGGCGCTCGCCCAGGTCTTCGTAATCAACGATGGCCACCCGTTGGCGCTCGTCACGCAAGGCCACTTCCGTGCCGTCGGGGTTGTAGCGGCCGGTGCCGGCGCCGATGTGGGTGATTTCGCCTTTGAGGCCCTGGTTCTTTGCCTGCAGCACTTCATCCAAACCTTTGGAGGTGAAGCGCACCAGGCGCGTGATTTCATCTGTCATGGCTGCGCCCTGAGGTCGTAATCGTTAATGGTGTAGTGCTGGGTAACCCCGGCACTGTTGAGCCGAGCCACCAGCGCCAATTCCGGCAACGCGCCGTTCAGATAGAACTCGCCGTCGCTTAAAGGCGCGTCGAGCACTTGCGTGAGCGCGAGCTGGCCTTCGGTCTCATGCACGATGGTGATCGTCGCCTGATCGCGCTCACTTTTTGCCGCGTTGATGCGGCGGATCAGCCGGTTGTGATCGCCGCTGGACCAACTGCGCCCGATGATCGCCTGCACGTCGAAGGTGTAAGGCACGCCGAGCGGACGTTGCTGGTACCAGGCGCTGATATTGGGCGTGAAGCCCAATGACTCCACCGCATGGCTCAGTGCCTTGGGTGTGCCGGCCTGGCGCTGGATCTGCCAGGACAAGGCCACGGTCAGGCGTTTTTCCGCTTCGCTGGCCTCGGCATCCCATTCGCTGACGCCGCGGTCGGCGGCCAGGTAAGGCAGGAATTCGCTGGGCGTGTACAGCGGGTTCATCAGCGCCGGAAACGGCGGGGTGACGCGCTCAAGCAATCTGCCGAAGCCCAGGTCCAACGCCTTTTCCAGCGGTGAGCTGTTGGCGGGCAGCAAACTCGCTTTGGGTTCACTCATAGCGTGCGCACCTCCACCTCGACGCCCGTGCAATACGGGGCCTGGAACGCGGTACTGACAATCGGCGCCAGCGGTTCGAGGATGTGCAGTTGCGCAGCGCCGGCACTGTGGATGGCGTAGTCGATCCAGCTGGGGTCCACCCGCCCTTCCAGGCGGTGGCAGGACTCGGCGTAGTCTTGCAGCAATTTCTGCGCCGCCACTTGGGTCAGCCCCGAGTCCGGGCCGGCGTTGATCTTGGCCACCACGCGAATTTTATAGGGTTGAATCTGCGCGCCTTGGACGCTGACTAGATCGGTTTCCGGCCTTACATCTGGCCGTGCGAAATGTCGACGTACACCGTCAAGCAAGTCGGCAGATGGCGTGCCGTCGCCTTCCCTGGAAAGCACGGTGACCATGACTTCACCCGGTGCGGTGCGGCGAGCGTTGCCGTCCTTGACCTGGGCTGCGTAGCCGTCGGGGTCGAAGGTGTAGGTCACCGTGACCACACCGGGCGTCGCGCTTTGTACTTTCACTGCTGGGCGCTCGCCCAAGGTGAACACTTCGCGGCGATACTGCATGCGCGAGCCCGCCGCTGGGGCGTGGGGTGCCAGGTAGTAGCGCAGGCGGGCGTCGTCGTCGCTTTCCAAGGTGGGCGGCACCGGCGGGAACGCGGCCGGGTCGCCTGGCTCGAGTACTTGGCGTTCCAGGCCCATATCGGCCAGGCGCGCATCGAGGTTGCTGCCGGTGGCCCACCACGCCAGCATCTGCTTGATGCGGGCGTTGTATTTGCGCTCATGGGTTTGCAGGCGCACGCAAAAGGCTTCCAGGGCCAGGGTCAGCAGTTCGCTTTCGTTATCGAGGCTGACCTGGAGTTTGGCTGCGCTTTGCGGCGCGCGGGTGGCGACATAGTCGATGACAAACGCTTTGAATTCGGCCAGCAACGGTTCGAACTCATCGACCTTAATGATGGCCGGTTCCGCCAGTTGGTTCTGGCCGGGGATCAGCATGCTCATGTCACGACCTCGAAGGATTGTTGGCGGTTTTTCCAGGTGCCGGCAAACCGCAACAGCAGGCCGGCGCCTTGGCGAGTGGCGACGATGACCTGAGGGTCGAAGTCGCCGATACCGTTGTGGGTGTTGTAGAAGGCCTGCGCTGCGTGGCTCTGGGCGAGGATCAACAGGTCGTCGCCGAGGTTCTGGCCGAGCAACTGTGGGATCAGCGAGCCGTACAACGGGCGTTTTTGCCGAGTGCCCACGGGGGTGGTCAGCGCTCGGGTGGCGCGCTGCACAAATTGCAGCCAGTCGTCGACGGCCGCCCCGGTGTTCCTATCGATTCCGAGCATGGGATGTCCTTATCGGGGGCTGATGACGCGTCCTTGATGGTCCACCACCGGGCCGCTGAAGTGCGCGCCGCCGGCATCCAGCAACAGGCTGGTGCCGCCGACTTGCAGGGTGATGCCTTGGGCGTTGAGGGTCAGGCTGGCGGCGCCGACTTTGACGTCAACCTGTTCGCGCGAACCGCTGAAGGTGGTGGGGCCGTTGACCCAGTTAAAGGTGTGGCTGGCGTCGTCGTAGTCGCTTTGGGTGCCGTCTTGATGCCGGCGCCGGGTCAGCGTCGCAACGCTGGAGACCGGCGGGAAGCGATCACTGTTGAGGCCGAACAGAGCCACGGATTGCACACCGCCTTCTCCCCCGCCGTAGTTGAGCAGCAGGCATTGCTCACCCACCGTGGGAATGCGGGTTTCGGTTTGTGCACCGGCACTGGGGTTGAAAAAACGGATCGCCGGGGTGAGCAGGTCACCGTGGCTGACCTTGCAGGTGTTGCTGGCCGCATCGACCTGCTGGCAAATACCGATCCGGCAGAAGCTCTCGGCGCGGCGGTAGAGGTCCTCGAGCTGGGACTCCATCTCGGCCAGGCGTTCGACGATCGGTCCCAATTGCATGCGTAACAGCGCGTCGAACATGGGCTACTCCACCAGTGGCTTGTATTGGGCCGGGTCGTCGATGTTGGAGACGTCCCAGGTGCAGGCAAATAGCGGTTGGCCTGTGGGATCGTCGAGTAACGCCGGCCCCAGATAGAGGGTTTGCGTGAAGGAAACCGTCCAGGTGTCGTAGTCCGTTTGCACGGAAGTGCGCACAGCGGGCGCAGCGACGATATTCGCCGGCAAATCGCACTGTGCCTGGGGTAGGTTCCAACGGTTATCCAGCACCAGGTCCATCAGTTGGCTGGCCAGGTCGCAGGCATCGAACGGCAATGCACCGGGGGCGACCATGGCCCTGAGTGAAATGGCCAGAACGTGGGCCTTGCGCCCTTCACGGGAGCGAATGCCCGGGCCATTGCCTTCGACCGTAACCATTACGCCGGTTTGTTCAGCATCGCCTTGAAAGTCCTGGTGACTGCCAACCTTGATGTCCGGGAAGGCCGCATGCAGCGCCGCGCCGATGGCTTGGGGCAGTTGGGATGGCTTTTCGATAAACGTCATTTTAAGTCGCGTCCTTGCAACGATTAGTGCGGGTCCTGGCCGGAGCCTTGGTTGATCCCGATGCGCTTGGCCGCCCATCGCTCATAAAGGCCGATGGCCACGTCGGCACCGGCCATGGCGGTCAGGCAACCAATGGCGCCGGCGGTCCAGATCGACATGCCGGCGGCGTAGCACAGCATCAAGGCCGACACCCCGCAGACCATGCACGCCCCGGAACGCAGGGCCAGCCGGCGGATTAGCGACCAGCCACGTGCGCCCTCTTTATCGGCGCGCCACATTTCACCTGAGACCCCGCCGATCACCGCCAATACGATCACCAGCCAGATAGGCATTTCCGCTAACGCTTGCTGTTCATTTGTCATGTCACGCCTCCTGGCTGAGCAATAAATAGTCCGTATTTCATTTACAAATGCTTGGATAGGTAGGCATTCCAAAAAGCCCGGTCGCCCGGGCTTTTCAGTAATGATGTCCTCGGACTTTCGGCGCTACTGGCGCGGTACGGTCCTTTCCTCGATGTTTTTCCGACCACGATCCCTGTCTGCCGAATAACTGCTTCTGGTGCTTTACGCTGCACACCCGGGTCAGTTGCCAACCCTCTGAACCGTTAAGGCCGGTTCATCGCTGCCTGTTGTTGAAGCGTTGAAACTAAAGAGCGTCGGCATCCTTGCCGGTGTTGCCTGGCATCCCTGCCATCGCTTCGATGGCGTCCTTGCCGATGTTGCGTGCCTTCCTTGTCTTCCTTGGCAGCATCCTTGCCGCCTCCACCAGGCCTTGTTGGCTGGCTTGAGACGAAGAATATGCATGTATGCATATACAGTCAATGCACAAATGCATTTATTTTTACCCTTTGAATGCATGAATGCATTGGAAGCCTTACGGGCTTGGGCTCGGCCGGTTTTCTAAGGGCGAAAAAAAACCCGCACATGGGCGGGTTTCTTCTTACGCGTGGAGGTTAGCGGGCGTACATGCCCCACCAGAAAACATGACCGAGGATACTGATCTGCTCATCTTGGATCTCCTGGAAGCTGTAGTCCTCATCGGGGTGCTCATCACGGTTGAAGCTGCGCAGGCGAATACCGGAAGGCAGGCGGTAGAGCTGTTTAACCCGCAACTGGCCGTTGTGATTGATGGCATACAGGTCGCCATCCACGATGTCGCCAATGCCGCTCTTGCCGGCATTCACCCCTACCGTGGCGCCGTCGCGCAACACCGGCAACATACTGTTGCCGCGCACCGTCACGCACTTGGCCTGGTCGAACTGCACACCGTTATGCCGCAGGCTGCGCTTGCCGAACCGCAGGCTGGCCTTCTCGCTTTCCTCGATGACGAATCTTCCTGATCCAGCAGCCAATTCAACCTCGCGCAGAAAGGGGATCGACACCTCGTCATCATTAACGGGGGTGTCGTCGTCCCACAGGCTTATGTCCTTGAGTTCCGAATGCATCGGGTCACGCCCGTCATCACGCAAAGCGCCGACTGCCGCGCGCCCGCGCAGGTAATCAGTGCTGACGCGGAAATACTCGGCGATACGGGAGATGTGTTTATCCGACGGATCAACGATCTTGCCGCTGAGGATCCGGGACAGTGTGGATTGAGGCACGCCGGTGCGCCGATGAAGCTCCGTGGGGGAGATCCGGTCGCGGTCCAGCAATTCTCTTAAGACGATAGAAACGTTGCGTTTTTGCATAGCGCGGATAGTGACGGGAGTTTTAGGGGTTGGCAAATGCTAATTTGCATATTTATACATAAAACCGATGTATTAAGTGACGTTTCGGCCAGTAAAGGAGCTGGAATCGCGTGATAGTCTCGACCTCCTATGGATCGACCCCGATGAGCTTCGCAACGAGTTTGCCGCTTAATCAGCGGGGACGTTCGCGAGGTTTTGCTATCAAGCATATCGACAACTCTGGACGACTTTACAAAGCAGGTGTCGACAAAATTGACTACCATATTCCCGAGCAGCATACACGGGCCGATCTAGCGGCTAAGCTCGGGCCACCATCAGGAGCGCGTTGATGATATCGATCAAGCTGGGCTTGTCCAAAGGCGCAAAAAGCTCCTTTGCCGACTTTATCCGTGACGCAAAATCTGATCAAAAAAAGCGCGTCTACAGTGAGGTTCTGACTGAAGCGACCAAGCAGCAGAATCTCGTGATGATGAAGGCAGAAGCGAAAAGAGCTTGATTGCACATCGCCTTTCGAAGCCCGGTACTGTGCCGGGCTTTTTATTGGGTTAATTTGCGTTTTACCTGGCCGTTTGCAACCTGCGAACCCGCCACCTCGCGTGTTAACCTTGCCGCCATCGCAAAAAATGCTGGGCCAAGCGCCCCCTTTGCCCCATCACTTTCAACGAATTTGCCTATTACCCAATGAGTAAAAACACCTCCGATCTGTCCTCCCATACCCCGATGATGCAGCAGTACTGGCGCCTGAAAAACCAGCACCCTGATCAGTTGATGTTCTATCGCATGGGCGACTTCTACGAGATCTTCTATGAAGACGCGAAGAAAGCCGCCAAGCTGCTGGACATCACCCTGACCGCGCGCGGGCAGTCGGCGGGGCAGTCGATTCCGATGTGTGGGATTCCTTATCACTCGCTGGAAGGCTACCTGGTCAAGCTGGTGAAGCTGGGCGAGTCGGTGGTGATCTGTGAGCAGATCGGCGACCCGGCGACCAGTAAAGGGCCGGTGGAACGTCAGGTGGTGCGCATTATTACGCCGGGTACGGTGAGTGATGAGGCGTTGCTGGATGAGCGTCGCGACAACCTGATTGCGGCGGTGTTGGGCGATGAGCGTTTGTTTGGCCTGTCGGTGCTGGATATCACCAGCGGCAACTTCAGCGTGCTGGAGATCAAGGGCTGGGAGAACCTGCTGGCGGAGCTGGAGCGTATCAATCCGGTGGAGTTGTTGATTCCGGATGATTGGCCCAAGGACTTGCCGGCAGAGAAACGTCGTGGGACCAAGCGTCGTGCGCCGTGGGATTTTGAGCGCGATTCGGCGCTGAAAAGTCTTTGCCAGCAGTTCTCGGTGCAGGACCTTAAAGGCTTTGGTTGCGAAACCCTGACTCTGGCTATCGGCGCTGCCGGCTGCCTGCTCAGCTACGCCAAAGAAACCCAGCGCACCGCCCTGCCGCACTTGCGCAGCCTGCGCCATGAGCGTCTGGACGATACCGTGGTGCTCGATGGCGCCAGCCGTCGCAACCTGGAGCTGGATACCAACCTGGCCGGTGGGCGTGATAACACCCTGCAATCGGTGGTGGACCGTTGCCAGACCGCCATGGGCAGCCGTTTGCTGACCCGTTGGTTGAACCGTCCGCTGCGGGATTTAACGGTGCTGCAAGCGCGCCAGTCTTCCATTACCTGCCTGCTGGACGGCTACCGCTTTGAAAAATTGCAGCCGCAACTCAAAGAGATTGGCGATATCGAGCGCATCCTGGCACGGATCGGCCTGCGCAATGCGCGGCCCCGTGACTTGGCGCGCTTGCGTGATGCCCTGAGCGCCCTGCCACAGTTGCAAGTGGCAATGACCGAACTGGACACACCGCACCTGCAACAGCTTGCAGTCACCGCCGGCACTTACCCGGACCTCGCAGCGCTGCTAGAAAAGGCCATCATCGACAACCCACCGGCGATCATTCGTGACGGCGGCGTGTTGAAAACCGGCTATGACAGCGAGCTGGATGAGCTGCAATCGCTGAGCGAAAACGCCGGGCAGTTCCTGATCGACCTGGAAGCCCGCGAAAAAGCCCGCACCGGCCTGGCTAACCTGAAAGTCGGCTACAACCGCGTGCATGGCTACTTTATTGAGCTGCCGAGCAAACAGGCCGAGTCGGCGCCTATCGATTATCAACGTCGCCAGACCCTCAAAGGCGCCGAGCGTTTTATCACCCCCGAGCTCAAAGCGTTCGAAGACAAGGCGCTGTCGGCCAAAAGCCGCGCCCTGGCGCGGGAAAAGATGCTCTACGAAGCCTTGCTCGAGGACTTGATCAGCCGCCTGGCGCCGTTGCAAGACACCGCCGCCGCCCTGGCGGAACTGGATGTACTGAGCAACCTCGCCGAACGTGCGCTGAACCTCGACCTCAATTGCCCACGGTTTGTCAGCGAACCGTGCATGCGCATCGTGCAAGGCCGTCACCCGGTAGTGGAGCAAGTGCTGACCACGCCTTTCGTCGCCAACGACCTGTCACTGGACGACGATACTCGCATGCTGGTGATCACCGGTCCGAACATGGGCGGTAAATCCACCTACATGCGCCAGACCGCGTTGATCGTGTTGTTGGCGCATATCGGCAGCTTCGTACCGGCAGCCAGTTGCGAATTATCCTTGGTGGACCGTATTTTCACGCGGATCGGCTCCAGCGATGACCTGGCCGGTGGCCGTTCGACCTTTATGGTGGAAATGAGCGAGACCGCCAACATCCTGCACAACGCCACCGAACGCAGCTTGGTGCTGATGGACGAAGTGGGCCGCGGCACCAGCACCTTCGACGGCCTGTCCCTGGCCTGGGCGGCGGCTGAACGCTTGGCGCATTTGCGTGCCTACACGCTGTTCGCCACGCACTACTTCGAGTTGACGGTATTGCCGGAAAGCGAGCCGCTGGTGGCCAACGTGCATCTCAATGCCACCGAGCACAACGAGCGCATCGTGTTCCTGCACCATGTGCTGCCAGGGCCGGCAAGCCAGAGCTACGGCCTGGCCGTGGCGCAGTTGGCCGGTGTGCCGAACGAGGTGATCACCCGTGCCCGTGAACACCTAAGCCGCCTGGAAACCACGGCGCTGCCCCATGAAACCGTGGTCACCAGCCCTGCCAAGACCAGCAAGAAACCTGCCGCGCCGCATCAGAGCGATATGTTCGCCAGCCTGCCCCATCCGGTGCTGGATGAGTTGGCAAAGCTTGACCTGGATGACTTGACGCCGCGTAAAGCGCTCGAAATGTTATATGCACTGAAGACTCGGATATAACGCAGACGCTTGCAAGCTGATAGAATCTCGCGCGGTTTGGGATGCTGCGGGCTTTTAGCCTGGTCCGCAGACTATCGCTCTCAAACCTCGCGAACCCCACCATAAGGGGTTTCGCTGCCGCCGCCTGAGGAGAAAATTAGAAATGACCTTCGTCGTCACCGACAACTGCATCAAGTGCAAGTACACCGACTGCGTAGAAGTCTGTCCGGTGGACTGCTTCTACGAAGGCCCGAATTTCCTGGTTATCCACCCGGATGAGTGCATCGACTGCGCCCTGTGTGAACCAGAATGCCCGGCCGTCGCGATTTTCTCCGAGGACGAAGTGCCTGCGGGCATGGAGCAGTTCATTCAATTGAACGTCGAGCTGGCCGAAGTGTGGCCAAACATCACCGAGCGCAAAGATCCGATGCCGGATGCCGCTGAATGGGATGGCAAGCCCAACAAAATTGAGCAACTAGAGCGCTAAAGCGCCGCTGCCCAACAAAAAAAGGCCCCTTGAGGGCCTTTTTTGCGTTCGGGTGCCTGCGTTTACTTTTCTACAGGCAAAAAAAGGGGCGGTATGACCCGCCCACATTTTTTCCCTAGTCCCTGTATTCCTTTTCATCATCCTGATGAATCGCATCCTGCGACGTTCCTTCAAACCATCGTTCCTTGATGGCTGTGCCAATCCGTGGACACAGGGCTGATGTTAGAGCGTTCCGAGGGAAGTTCAACGCGATGCCCTCAGCGGTCTGACAAACTCTACCGCTCTCACTCGCGAAAATAATCGTTATATTTCAATAAGATAGATAATAGCTTCGTCATTTCAAGACGTACGCAACCGCCAAAAAAACCAAACACTTACGAAAAAGTAAGCGAATGCTTACACGCGCATTACGCAAAGTAGCAACAAGCCCTATTGGCGCCCCACCTGTAGGAGCGAGCTCGCTCGCGAAAAACCCGAGAGCACCACTGGTCGTCAGACTTTTCGCGTGTATCCGTTACAGCCTAATCAATCGTCGCTCACGGTAATGGTCGGCATCCCCGGCGCCGCCGCTTCCTGCAATACAATCCGTGCACCCACATGACGGGCCAACTCCTGATAGATCATCGCGATCTGCCCATCAGCCTCGGCCGCGACGGTAGGTTTGCCACCATCGGCCTGCTCACGAATCTCCATCGCCAATGGCAAAGATGCCAACAGTTCAACGCCATACTGAGTAGCGAGCTTCTCGCCCCCGCCCTCACCGAACAGATGCTCGGCATGCCCGCAGTTGGAACAGATATGCACCGCCATGTTTTCCACAACGCCCAGCACCGGGATGTTGACCTTGCGGAACATCTCCACACCTTTGCGGGCATCCAGCAGCGCCAAGTCCTGGGGCGTGGTGACAATCACCGCACCGGCCACCGGGACTTTCTGCGCCAGGGTCAGTTGGATATCACCGGTGCCTGGCGGCATGTCGATCACCAGGTAGTCAAGGTCGCCCCACGCCGTTTGTGTGACCAGTTGCAGCAACGCACCCGAGACCATCGGCCCGCGCCAGACCATCGGCGTGTTGTCATCGGTGAGAAACGCCATGGACATCACTTCCACACCCAGCGACTCGATGGGCACAAACCATTTCTGATCCTTGACCTTCGGCCGTGTGCCTTCGGCGATGCCGAACATCACGCCCTGGCTTGGGCCGTAGATATCGGCGTCGAGAATCCCCACCCGCGCGCCTTCACGGGCCAGGGCCAAAGCCAGGTTGGCCGCAGTGGTGGATTTGCCCACGCCGCCCTTTCCAGAGGCTACCGCCACCACGTTCTTGACGTTGGCCAGGCCCGGGATCTGCGCCTGGGCCTTGTGCGGGGCGATCACGCACTGGATCTCGACCTTGGCCGATCCCACGCCATCAATGCCTTCAATGGCCATTTGCAGCATCTGCGCCCAACCGCGCTTGAACAAACCTGCGGCATAACCCAGTTGCATCTGTACCGACACCTGGTCGCCCTGGACCTCGATGTTGCGCACACAACCGGCACTGACCGGGTCCTGGTTCAAATAGGGGTCGGTGTACTGGCGAAGAACGGCTTCCACCGCTGCGCGATTGACGGCGCTCATGGGCTACTCCCGAAAAAAGACTGACTGAAACAGGCGGCTATCCTAACCGTTCCGACGGTTGAACGGCACGCTTTCGAGGTTCCGGAAGATTCTGAAACAGCGTCACGGGGTGAAATAAATTTCCCGGCGCTTTATAGTGGCCGACCTCCGTTTCATCAAGTAGCCGAGCCCCATGTCCGAGCCACGCAAGATCCTCGTCACCAGCGCCCTGCCCTATGCCAATGGTTCCATCCATCTTGGCCATATGCTTGAGTACATCCAGACCGATATGTGGGTGCGCTTCCAGAAGCATCGCGGCAATCAATGCATTTATGTCTGCGCGGACGACGCCCACGGTTCGGCCATCATGCTGCGCGCCGAAAAGGAAGGCATCACCCCGGAACAACTGATCGCCAATGTGCAGGCTGAACACAGCGCCGACTTTGCCGAGTTCCTGGTGGAGTTCGACAACTTCCATTCGACCCACTCCGACGAAAACCGCGAGTTGTCGAGCCAGATCTACCTGCGGTTGAAAGAAGCCGGGCACATCGACCAACGTTCGGTGACCCAGTATTTCGACCCGGAAAAGAAAATGTTCCTGGCCGACCGCTTCATCAAGGGCACCTGCCCGAAATGCGGCACCGAAGACCAGTACGGCGACAACTGCGAAAAATGCGGCGCGACCTACGCACCCACCGACTTGAAGGACCCCAAGTCAGCGATCTCCGGCGCCACGCCGGTGCTCAAGGACTCGCAGCACTTCTTCTTCAAGCTGCCGGATTTCCAGCAAATGCTGCAAACCTGGACGCGCAGCGGCACCTTGCAGGACGCCGTGGCCAACAAACTCTCCGAGTGGCTCGACAGTGGCCTGCAGCAGTGGGACATCTCCCGCGACGCGCCGTACTTCGGCTTCGAAATTCCGGGCGAGCCGGGCAAGTACTTCTATGTGTGGCTGGACGCGCCGATAGGCTACATGGCCAGCTTCAAGAACCTGTGCGATCGCACCCCAGAGTTGGACTTCGACGCGTTCTGGGGCAAGGACTCCACCGCCGAGCTGTACCACTTCATCGGCAAGGACATCGTCAACTTCCACGCGCTGTTCTGGCCGGCAATGCTTGAAGGCTCGGGCTACCGCAAGCCGACAGGCATCGCCGTACACGGCTACCTGACGGTCAACGGCCAGAAAATGTCCAAGTCCCGTGGCACCTTTATCAAGGCGCGCACCTACCTGGACCACCTGTCGCCGGAATACCTGCGCTATTACTACGCGTCCAAGCTGGGCCGTGGTGTGGACGACCTGGACCTGAACCTGGAAGACTTCGTACAGAAGGTCAACTCGGACCTGGTGGGCAAAGTCGTCAACATCGCCAGCCGTTGTGCCGGGTTTATCCACAAGGGCAACGCCAGTGTACTGGTAGCCGAGAACGCCGCACCGGAGTTGACCGACGCCTTTCTGGCCGCCGCACCGAGCATCGCCGACGCTTATGAAGCCCGCGACTTTGCCCGTGCCATGCGCGAGATCATGGGCCTGGCCGACCGTGCCAACGCCTGGATCGCCGACAAGGCACCGTGGTCGCTGAACAAGCAGGAAGGCAAGGAGGCTGAAGTCCAGGCGATCTGCGCCACCGGCGTCAACCTGTTCCGTCAGTTGGTGATCTTCCTCAAGCCGGTGCTGCCGTTGCTGGCCGCCGATGCCGAGGCGTTCCTCAATGTGGCGCCGTTGAGCTGGAACGATCACACCACCTTGCTCGGTAATCATCAGTTGAACGCGTTCAAGCCCCTGATGACCCGTATTGACCCGGTGAAAGTCCAGGCCATGACCGACGCTTCGAAAGAAGACCTGGTGGCCAGCCAGACCGATACCGGCCAATCTGCGCCGGCGGGTAATGGAGAGCTGGCCAAGGACCCGATTTCCCCGGAAATCGATTTCGACGCCTTTGCCGCCGTGGATTTGCGCGTGGCACTGATCATCAAAGCCGAAGCCGTGGAAGGTGCCGACAAGCTGCTGCGCCTGACGCTGGATATCGGCGACGAACAGCGCAACGTGTTTTCCGGCATCAAGAGCGCTTACCCGGACCCGTCCAAGCTCGATGGCCGCCTGACCATGATGATCGCCAACCTCAAGCCACGGAAAATGAAGTTCGGCATTTCCGAAGGCATGGTGATGGCGGCCGGCCCTGGCGGCGAAGAAATCTACCTGCTGAGCCCGGACAGCGGCGCCAAGCCGGGTCAACGCATCAAGTAACCTCTGCAAAATGCCCCGCTGTCGCTACGGCGGGGCCTCTCAGCTTGCCCTTCTCCCTGGGCCGGGCGTCAAAGCTATGATCACAGCATGAACCTCATTCAGCGTATCGACGCGCTGCTGCCGCAGACTCAATGCGGCAAGTGCGGGCACCCGGGTTGCAAACCTTACGCAGAAGGCATCGCTAAAGGCGAAGCCATCAACAAGTGCCCGCCCGGTGGGCAGGAAACCATTGCCGGGCTTGCGCAACTGCTGCGCCTGCCAGTACTGGACCTGGACACCCGCCGTGGAGAAGCGCCCGCCCAGGTCGCCTATATCCGCGAGGCCGAATGCATTGGTTGCACCAAATGCATCCAGGCTTGCCCGGTGGACGCCATTGTGGGCGCCGCCAAGCTGATGCACACCGTGATTGTCGATGAGTGCACCGGTTGCGACCTGTGTGTTGCGCCCTGCCCTGTTGACTGCATCGAGATGCATCCGCTCGCTGAGGTTTTGCCCATCGTCGGTGACTTGGCCAGCAATGATGATGAACGGCGTGCACGCGACCTCAAACGCGACCGGGCGCGGCGGCGCTTCGAGCAACGTAACGCCCGCCTGCAACGTGAAGAGGCTTGCAAGCTCGCCGAACGCGTGGCACGAGCCAAGCGCACAGCGCCGATGGAGGTAGCCCCGGTCAATAACCCTCAGGCCGCTCAGGACGCCGCGATCAAGCAGGCCAAAACCAACGTCGCCATGAGTCGCGCTCAGTTGCACAAATCCTTGAAAGCGTTTGGGCATCCGCCGACCTTTGAGCAGCAGTCGCAATTGATTATGCTGCAGCGACAGTTCGAGGCATCCGAGCAGGCGCTTGCCGTGCTGGAGGCCAACAGCTCACCACAGCCACCAAAGACGGCCGCTAAAAGCGCCGAGTTCAAGCGCGCAAAGATCCAGTTGGCCATGCGCCGGGCTGCGTTGAAAAAGGCTCAGGATCAGCAAGCTGACGCGCATGAAATCGCAACCTTGAAAACCGCCTTGAACGCCGCCGAGCAAACGCTGCAGGATGCCGAGGCCAACGGCTGACCCACTGCACTGTGTATTGCTAACATCACGCCGACCGCCTGCAAGGAAACGCCTGCCCCTATGAACGCCGCAAAACGCTTGGAAATTTTCCGCAGGTTTCACGAAGACAATCCGGAACCGAAAACCGAACTGGCCTACTCCTCACCGTTTGAATTGCTGATTGCGGTGATCCTTTCGGCTCAATCCACGGACGTCGGCGTCAACAAGGCCACGGCCAAGCTGTATCCCATAGCCAATACACCCGCCGCGATTTATGCCCTGGGTGTGGAAGGCCTGTCCGAATACATCAAGACCATCGGCTTATATAACAGCAAGGCCAAGAACGTGATCGAGACGTGCCGCCTGTTGCTGGAGCTGCATGGGGGTGAGGTGCCGCAAACCCGCGAAGCCCTGGAAGCCTTGCCAGGCGTGGGCCGCAAAACGGCGAACGTGGTGCTCAATACGGCATTCCGGCAGTTGACTATGGCGGTGGACACGCACATTTTCCGCGTCAGCAACCGAACCGGCATTGCCCGGGGCAAGAATGTGGTTGAGGTGGAAAAACAATTGATGAAGTTCGTGCCCAAGCCCTACTTGCTCGACTCCCATCATTGGCTGATCCTGCACGGACGCTACGTTTGCCAGGCCCGCAAGCCGCGCTGTGGCAGTTGCCGTATCGAAGATTTGTGCGAATACAAGGACAAGACCTCCGACGATTGAGCGATCATTGGTTTTTGTGATCAGGCGATTGAAAAAATCTTTTTTACCCGTCCGCGGATTATCGCTATAAGGAGCCCCAACGGCAGTCTTAGCCTGGAGTTGACCTTATGAGCGCTGGCAGCAAAGAAGACCTGGAAGTGGAAGACGACCTCGTTGCGTCGGATGACGATGAGGTGGTAGAAACACCTGTGCCAGAGGTGGCCAAGACCAATTTGAGCAAACGCCGCACTATCGACAATCTTCTGGAAGAGCGACGCTTGCAAAAACAGCTGGCCGATTACGACTTCGATTTCTGATCGAGCCGTTGACGGCCGGAAGCCTCCCTGACGGAGGCTTTTTTCTGCCGGTTACACGGGTATTCAAGGGGTGCAATATCCTCCTAAACCAGGCCGTTGCGCTGGGCCAGTTCGATCAGGTCCACAAGGGATCGGGCATTGAGCTTGAGCAGCAAGCGCGTCTTGTAGGTACTGACGGTTTTGTTGCTCAGGAACATGCCATCGGCAATCTCCTTGTTGGTTTTGCCACGGGCCAGTTGCTGTAGCACCATCATCTCCCGCCCCGATAAACGTTCGACCATGTCGGCTTCACTGGCATTGCCCATGGTTGAGCGTACCGAATTGAGCGCCTGGTTCGGGAAATAGCTATAGCCGGAAAGCACCGCCTTGATGGCACTGAGCAACTCTGTCAGATCCTGCTGCTTGCACACATAGCCGGCGGCCCCCGCCTGCATGCAGCGCATGGAAAAATGGCCGGGGGCCTGGGACGTCAGCACCAGCACCTTGAACGAGACGGCTTGCTTGGTCGAAGCCAGCCGGCAAATAACTTCCAGGCCGTCGAGCTTGGGGATTCCGATATCCAGTATCACAATATCCGGCATATGTTCCCGTGCAAGTTGCAACGCATCGACACCGTTATCGGTCTCGGCAACGACCTCATAACCATGACGCTCCATTAGCATGCGCACAGCAAGACGAATGACGGGATGATCATCCACGATCAGCACTTTATTCATGAGAAAGTCCAATTTCGCTGTTCGAATTATTTAGAGCAAACACAATAGCCTAGTCGATTACTAGTTGGCATAGCATTCCCCCCCGAACGAGAGCAGGCAGAGACCCACCCCACAAGAAGATAGGAATTAACCTACAAAAAATCGCCAACTTAGATGCATAGAGCTTTATGGTTGCTTTCAGACCTTTCTCGACGCGTACATATTTTGAGTGAAATATCGTGCCCATCAGCCCCTGAAAGTAAACGTGCCGCACAAGACTTTCAGGAAATGCCCCTTGCTTGTCGCCATGACGCGCACAAACCAACCCGGAACAACCGTTCCCATTAGTTCCATTTAACATATTTCAGCACTTCCATAATTCCTACAGAAAATTCAACAATTCACATATCCGTTGCAACTACATGAGTGAATTTTCTGTCAGACATAGTTCCTCCCCAGATGTAAAAAATCATTCAAACTTAAAAACAAATGACAAAAACGGAAAATAATTGCGCAAGTTACGAAAAAATCCTTAAACACAGGCTAAACAATAATAAACAGCTGTGCTTTTAAAGCGCCCATAAAAACCCAGGCAAAAAAAATGGCCCCTTGCGCAAGGGGCCATTTTTCACAACAGGCGCACGACTCAGAACAACGAGCGGCCCTTGTTGGCAGCAATGCGCATGCGCAGTGCGTTCAACTTGATGAAGCCTGCCGCGTCCGCCTGATTGTAGGCCCCGCCGTCTTCTTCGAAGGTGGCGATGTTGGAGTCGAACAGCGACTCATCGGACTTGCGGCCGGTGACGATCACGTTGCCCTTGTACAGCTTCAGGCGTACGACACCGTTCACGTGAGCCTGGGAGGCGTCGATCATCTGTTGCAGCATCAGACGCTCCGGGCTCCACCAGTAACCGGTGTAGATCAGGCTGGCGTACTTGGGCATCAGCTCGTCTTTGAGGTGAGCGACTTCGCGGTCCAGGGTGATGGATTCGATGGCGCGGTGGGCGCGCAACATGATGGTGCCGCCTGGGGTTTCGTAGCAACCACGGGACTTCATGCCCACGTAACGGTTCTCGACGATGTCGAGACGGCCGATACCATGCTGGCCGCCGATACGGTTCAAGGTCGCCAGTACGGTGGCCGGGGTCATTTCAACGCCGTCCAGCGCGACGATATCGCCGTTGCGGTAAGTCAGTTCCAGGTACTGCGCCTTGTCTGGAGCGTTCTCCGGGGAGACGGTCCATTTCCACATGTCTTCTTCGTGCTCGGTCCAGGTGTCTTCCAGCACGCCGCCTTCATAGGAAATGTGCAGCAGGTTGGCGTCCATCGAGTACGGCGACTTCTTCTTGCCATGACGCTCGATCGGGATGGCGTGCTTTTCAGCGTAATCCATCAGCTTTTCGCGGGACAGCAGGTCCCACTCACGCCACGGCGCAATGACTTTCACGCCTGGCTTGAGTGCGTAGGCACCCAGTTCGAAACGGACCTGGTCGTTGCCCTTGCCGGTGGCGCCATGGGAAATGGCGTCGGCGCCGGTTTCGTTGGCGATCTCGATCAGGCGCTTGGCGATCAATGGACGTGCGATGGAGGTACCCAGCAGGTACTCACCTTCGTAGACAGTGTTGGCGCGAAACATCGGGAAGACGAAATCGCGAACGAACTCTTCGCGCAGGTCGTCAATGTAGATCTCTTTCACGCCCATGGCTTGCGCCTTGGCACGTGCAGGTTCGACCTCTTCACCCTGACCCAGGTCAGCGGTGAAGGTCACCACTTCACAGTTATAAGTATCCTGCAGCCACTTGAGGATCACCGAAGTGTCCAGGCCGCCGGAATACGCGAGAACGACCTTGTTTACGTCGGCCATGCCATCACTCCACGGGGTTGTACGGAAAGGCGACGATTCTACCGATCAAAACCGCGAAATTACAGGGGCGCGACAGCAAATGAAGATAAAGCGACAGATTATGTCGAGTGGGCGACCGATGGTCGCCTCTTATAAGCATAGGTATCTACACAACCTTGTAGCGCTCAACGGTAACCACGATGCGAAGCGAGCCGCTGTTGATCTGCTTGTGATCTTGCTCTGGCTTTTGATCTTAGGCGCCCCGTTAAACCACGCTGGCCGAACGCAGGCTTGAATTCGTGGGTAACCCGGCAGGACGCCGGGTTAGCCGCCCCGCGCCATGGATGGCGCGTGGCGGCGGCCCACGGATTCAAGACTGTGTTCGGGCACACCGAGCCTAGGCGAGGTGCCGAGTGGTGGGGCAAGAGCGCTTTGCTTACTTTCGCGCTTTTCGAAAGTGAGCCGCCGTCAGGGCGGAACCCTAAGTGGCCGTAGCCTAAATAACGGATATGTACCCGGTCCAACTGTGTTGACTGTTAGGCCGCCTTCGCAGGCAAGCCACACATTTGGATCGCAGTGCCTCAGGAAGATAGGCACCGGCTGTCAGGCCTTCACGGGAGCAAGCTTCCTCGCCACAGTTTCGGCGTCATACCGAAGTTGCGTAGTTACCCATGCTCTTACGAGGTAGCCGCCGGGTTGCTCGGCGCAGTGGCCTGGGGCGCCGGTTTCTCAGGCGCGGCCACGCGCTCAAGCTGAATATTCACACGGCGGTTACGCGCACGGTTGGCGGCATTGGTGTTGGGCGCCAAGGGGTAGCTTTCGCCATGGAAGCGCATCGTGATCTGCGATTCCTGGATGCCGTTGGCCTTGAAGTAGTCCATCACCGCCAGGGCGCGACGGCGCGACACGTCGCGGTTGGTCAGACGGTTGCCACTGTTGTCCGAATGGCCATTCAACTCGACATGATTGACCGTGGGATCGGCTTTCATGAAGGCCAGGATCACGGACAACTTCTTCTTGGCCGCCGCGTCCAGCTCAATGCCGCCACCGGGGAAGCCGACTTCGGTCTGTTTGACCTGGTCGTAATTCATGGGCAGCAGCTTGGTGGTGCACAGCTGATAATCGTTATAGGCCTTGTTGAACTTCACCGGCAGCAGGCGAATTTCCGAGTAACCGCCTTCACGCCCGTAATGCCGCACCGTCGGGCTGCGCCCTTCGAGCAAGCCGGTGAACAGGCGACCGGCCTGGGCCTGGGAGCTATTGAACAGCACGTCGCCGCTGCCGACACGCACGGCCCCAAGGTTGATATCACCTCGGCCCGGTTGCCACGGCGCGGCAGCGGCCAACAGGGTTGCCGAGCCGGCGCCGAGGCTGCTGCCATAGGTTTTCAGACGAAACGTGGCCTGCTCGCCCGCCCGGCGTACGAATTCACCGGAACCGAAATCGGTGATCGGCTGGGTCAAGCGGCACTCGAACTGATCGCCCTCTACCTTCCACTCAATATTCTCCAGACGTGTCTGGAACGTGAGGGCCGCCGCAGGCAGGCTGGCGAACACACTGAGCAGGGCTAGATAATACTGGCGCACGGGAGGCTCCATGGGTTTCTACAACACTTCACAGCGTCATACATCGTTAAGGCATACCCGGAGATATCGGTAGCATCCGGCAAAACTTGATAGCGAGTGCCTGCAAGAGTCTTTTCCGGTAGCATTCCCACCAGATTGACCCGCCTGGAATCCCCAATGTCCGACCGCCTGACCCTGCTGCGTCCCGACGACTGGCATATTCATCTTCGCGATGGTGCTGCGTTACCCCAAACCGTGGCCGACGTGGCCCGCACGTTTGGCCGTGCCATCATCATGCCTAACCTGGTACCTCCGGTGCGCAATGCCGCAGAGGCCGACGCCTATCGCCAGCGCATCCTCGCTGCACGACCGGCCGGCAGCCGCTTCGAACCGTTGATGGTGCTCTACCTCACCGACCGCACCCAGCCTGAAGAAATCCGCGAAGCCAAGGCCAGCGGTTATGTGCACGCCGCCAAGCTGTACCCGGCAGGCGCAACCACCAACTCCGATTCCGGTGTAACCAGTATCGACAAGATCCTGCCGGCGATCGAAGCCATGGCGGAAGTCGGCATGCCGTTGCTGATCCACGGGGAAGTCACCCGTGGCGATGTGGACGTGTTCGATCGCGAAAAAATCTTCATCGATGAACACATGCGTCGTGTGGTCGAGCTGTTCCCCACGCTAAAAGTGGTGTTTGAACACATCACCACCGCCGATGCCGTGCAGTTTGTCAGCGAGGCGTCGGCCAACGTTGGCGCGACCATCACCGCCCATCACCTGCTCTACAATCGCAACCACATGCTGGTGGGCGGGATTCGGCCGCACTTCTATTGCCTGCCGATCCTCAAGCGCAACACCCATCAGGTAGCCCTGCTGGATGCCGCCACCAGCGGCAGCCCGAAGTTCTTCCTCGGCACCGACTCGGCGCCCCACGCCCAGCACGCCAAGGAAGCCGCATGCGGCTGCGCCGGCTGCTACACCGCGTTTGCCGCCATCGAGTTGTACGCCGAAGCGTTTGAACAGCGTAACGCGCTGGACAAGCTCGAAGGTTTCGCCAGCCTCAACGGCCCGCGTTTCTACGGCCTGCCGGCGAATACCGACCGCATTACCCTGGTTCGTGAAGACTGGACCGCCCCTGCCAGCCTGCCGTTTGGCGAGCTGACCGTTATCCCGCTGCGCGCCGGTGAAACACTGCGCTGGCGCCTGCTGGAGGAAAGCAAGTGAGTGAAGATCATTACGACGACGAACAAGAGCACGGCGGTGGCGGCTCGCGCCATCCGATGGCCGAGCGTTTTCGCGGCTATCTGCCGGTCGTCATCGACGTAGAAACCGGTGGTTTCAACTGCGCCACCGATGCCTTGCTGGAAATTGCCGCAACCACCATCGGCATGGACGAACAAGGCTTTGTGTACCCGGAGCACACGCATTTCTTTCGCGTAGAACCCTTCGAAGGCGCCAATATCGAAGCCGCTGCCCTGGAATTCACCGGGATCAAGCTCGACCACCCCCTGCGCATGGCGGTGAGTGAAGAAGCGGCGCTGACCGATATCTTCCGTGGCGTGCGCAAGGCGTTGAAGGCCAATGGCTGCAAACGCGCAATCCTGGTCGGCCACAACAGCAGTTTCGACCTGGGTTTCCTGAACGCCGCCGTGGCGCGGCTGGACATGAAGCGCAACCCATTTCACCCGTTCTCCAGCTTTGACACCGCCACCCTTGCCGGCCTGGCCTACGGTCAGACCGTTCTGGCCAAAGCCTGCCAGGCAGCCGGTATCGACTTTGACGGGCGTGAAGCCCACTCGGCCCGCTACGACACCGAGAAGACTGCCGAGCTGTTTTGCGGCATCGTCAATCGCTGGAAACAGATGGGTGGCTGGGAAGACTTCAACGACTGAGCCCCGATGAGCATAGGTACCTACACAATTTTGTAGGTTGTCGCAGCCGACAGTAACCACGATGCGAAGCGAGCCGCTCTTGATCTGCTTTTGATCTTAGGCGCCCCGTTAAACCACGCTGGCCGAACGCAGGCTTGAATTCGTGGGTAACCCGGCAGGACGCCGGGTTAGCCGCCCCGCGCCAGGGATGGCGCGTGGCGGCGGCCCACGGATTCAAGCCTGCGTTCGGGCACACCGAGCCCAAGCGAGGTGCCGAGTGGTGGGGCAAGAGCGTTTTGCTTACTTTTGCGCTCTTTTCAAAAGTGAGCCGCCGTCAGGGCGGAACCCTAAGCGGCCGTTACCGCAGCAATGGATATGCACCCAATCCAACTGTGTTGACTGCCAGGCCGCCATCGCAGGCAGGCAGCCCCCACAGTTGGATTGTGGGGTGTCAGGTAGACCAGCGTAGGCTGTCAGGCCGCCACGGGAGCAAGTCCCCACCCATAAAAAAACCGGCCTTCTCAGGCCGGTTTTTTTATACCGTGACGTTGGCTTACAGCTTGCCAGCGTTCTCGGTCAGGTAAGCCGCAACGCCTTCTGGCGAAGCGTTCATGCCTTTGTCGCCTTTTTTCCAGTTGGCAGGGCAGACTTCGCCGTGCTCTTCGTGGAATTGCAGCGCGTCGACCAGGCGGATCAGTTCTTCCATGTTACGGCCCAGCGGCAGGTCGTTGATGATCTGCGAGCGCACAACGCCCTTGTCGTCGATCAGGAACGCGCCACGGAACGCCACGCCGCCTTCGGACTCAACGTCGTAGGCCTTGGCGATGTCGTGCTTCATGTCGGCAGCCATGGTGTATTTGACTTTGCCGATGCCGCCATCATTGATGGCGGTGTTGCGCCAGGCGTTGTGGGTGAAATGGGAGTCGATGGAAACCGCGACCACTTCAACGTTGCGCGCCTTGAAATCGTCCATGCGGTGGTCCAGGGCGATCAGCTCCGAAGGGCAGACGAAGGTGAAGTCCAGCGGGTAGAAGAACACCAGGCCGTATTT
This sequence comes from Pseudomonas sp. FJ2-5-13, assembly GCF_029201605.1. Classification (NCBI taxonomy): domain Bacteria; kingdom Pseudomonadati; phylum Pseudomonadota; class Gammaproteobacteria; order Pseudomonadales; family Pseudomonadaceae; genus Pseudomonas; species Pseudomonas sp. FJ2-5-13. The sequence continues at coordinate 1,360,329 of NZ_CP104045.1, read as the reverse complement.
GCCTTTGATGGCTTCAGACAGTTTGAAGCTGTCAACGATTTCGCCATTGCCGAGGACGGCTGGTACGTCGAAATCCGGGGCTTGTTTACCGACGAGTACGCTCATTGGATATCTCCTGATGTAGGGGGTGACGATTGAAGTAAAAGGACAGGTCGAGTCTGCCGGTGAAAATCGACAGAAACATGACGCAATCACGCTTCGTAAAGACCGACCATCATACACCGAAAAAACCGTTCGTCAGCGCATGGGCGATGCGCGCTGGATTGTCGATGAAACTATTTTGACAATCATTCTCGTTAACATTAAGATCCATCGCACTTAAGCCATAAACCCGCGACGGTTCTCACTTATGTATGTCTGCCTCTGCACTGGCGTCACCGACGGACAAATCCGCGAAGCAATCTACGAAGGTTGCTGCAGCTACAAGGAAGTACGTGAAACCACCGGCGTAGCCAGCCAGTGTGGCAAATGTGCTTGCCTGGCCAAGCAAGTGGTACGGGAAACCCTGACGCAGCTGCAGACAGCCCAGGCCGCGCTCCCCTACCCAGCAGAATTTAAACACGCCTGAATAGGCCTGTTTTGAAGAACCGGACCTAGTGTCCGGTTTTTTTATGCCATTAATTCAATTAGTTAGCGCTTAGACGCGGAACACAAACATTCTTATTCCGATTAATTTTCATTTATTATTCAATAACTTAGGTTTGACACTAGGATTTTCACCGCTCAGACTCCGCCTTATACACAGCTATTACAGGGCAGGACCCCAGTCATGAAAGGCGACATCTCAGTCATCCAGCAACTCAACAAAATCCTTGCCAATGAACTGGTCGCGATCAATCAGTACTTTCTGCATGCACGCATGTACGACGATTGGGGCCTGGAAAAGCTCGGCAAGCGTGAATACAAAGAATCGATCAAAGCCATGAAGGACGCCGACGCGCTGATCAAGCGCATCCTGTTCCTGGAAGGCCTGCCGAACGTGCAAGACCTGGGCAAGCTGAACATCGGCGAGCACACCCAGGAAATGATCAGCAGCGACCTGGGCTTTGAGCGCAAGAGCCACAGCGACCTGAAAGCCGCGATTGCCCACTGCGAAACCAAGGGCGATTTCGGCAGCCGTGAACTGCTGGAAGATATCCTGGAAGACCAGGAAGAGCATATCGACTGGCTGGAAACTCAACTGGGCCTGATCGACAAGGTCAGCCTGGAGAATTACCTGCAATCGCAGATGGGTGAATAACTGCCCTTGTTATCACTGTAGGAGCGAGCTTGCTCGCGAAGAACGTCAACGATCACGCAGCGCATCTGATTTAACGCGTTGCCTGGGCGACCTTCGCGAGCAAGCTCGCTCCTACAGAAAAGCTCAAAAAAAGCCCCGCTCTCTTGTGAGAAGCGGGGCTTTTTATTGCTCGCCAATTAGGCGTCAGTCTTGGCCGCTGCTTTTTCCGCTGCGTCCTTGATCAGCGCTTGCAGGGAACCATCAGCTGCCATTTCAGTGATGATGTCGCTACCGCCAACCAGCTCACCGGCTACCCACAGCTGCGGGAAAGTCGGCCAGTTGGCGTACTTTGGCAGGTTGGCGCGGATTTCAGGGTTTTGCAGGATATCCACGTAAGCGAACTTCTCGCCGCATTGCATGACAGCCTGGGACGCTTTTGCGGAGAAACCGCACTGAGGCGCGTTAGGTGCGCCCTTCATGTAAAGCAGAATGGTGTTGTTGGCAATCTGCTCTTTGATCGTTTCGATGATATCCATGGAACACCTCTGCAGGAACTTTGCGACTCACGGGTCGGCACGGTGGCGCATTGTAACGCAAAAATCCAGCAGGATGCTCAGGCCGCCGCCACCTTCACCGGCACGCCGTTGAGCGCCGCATTACCCGACAACTCATCCAATTGCCGCTCGTCGGTCAAGTCATTGGCACTCGCGCCCGGCTGGCTGTTCGCGATGCTCATCTGCACGCCCGGGCGACCGTGACCCCAGCCATGAGGCAGGCTGACCACGCCCGGCATCATGTCCGCACTGGCCACGACTTCCACTTCGATCATGCCGGTGCGCGAACTCACTCGCACCCGCTGGCCATCGCTCAACTGCCGACGGGTCAGGTCGTCGGGGTGCATCAACAGTTGATGGCGTGGCTTGCCCTTCACCAGCCGGTGATAGTTATGCATCCAGGAATTATTGCTGCGCACATGCCGTCGGCCAATCAGCAACAGTTCGTCGGCCACCGGCACCGGCTGCGCGGCGAAACGCGCCAGGTCTGCCAGGATCACCGTCGGTGCCGCTTGCACCTTGCCATCCGCGGTTTTCAAACGTGCCGCGAGGTTGGGCTTGAGCGGCCCCAGGTCCATGCCATGGGGATAATCCGCCAGCATCGCCACCGACAGCTTATGGCTGGATGCGTCACCGTAGGCACCCGCACGCAGCCCGAAGTCGATCATCTGCGCCGGTGGCACGGTGGGCTTGAGCACCGCGCCAGTGTGCGCCGCAAATGCCTTGGCCAGGCCGACAAAGATCTCCCAGTCATGCAACGCACCCTCAGGCTTGGGCAGGATGGCGCGATTGAAGCGCGTGACATTACGCACCGCGAACAAATTAAAGGTGGTGTCGTAGTGATCGTTTTCCAGCGCCGAGGTGGAAGGCAAAATCAGGTCGGCATAACGCGTGGTCTCGTTGATATACAGGTCGATGCTGACCATGAACTCCAACCCGTCCAGGGCTTGCTCCAATTGGCGACCGTTAGGCGTGGACAGCACCGGGTTGCCGGCCACCGTCACCAGGGCGCGGACCTGGCCTTCCCCCTCGGTGAGCATTTCTTCGGCCATGGCCGACACCGGCAGTTCTCCGCCGTACTCAGGGCGCGCGGACACGCGGCTCTGCCAGCGGTTGAAATGGCCGCCGCTGGTGGAGGCCACCAGGTCCACCGCCGGGCTGGTACAGAGCGCGCCGCCGACACGGTCCAGGTTGCCGGTCACCAGGTTGATCAGTTGCACCAGCCAATGGCACAGCGTACCGAACGCCTGGGTCGAGACGCCCATGCGGCCATAACAGACAGCCTTATCGGCGCCGGCGAAGTCCCTGGCCAACTGGCGAATCTGTTCGGCAGGCACCGCACACTGGCGGCTCATGGCCTCGGCATCGAAGCCGGCAATGGCCCTGCGCACCTCGGCCAGGCCTTCCACCGGCAAATGGCTGTCGCGTGTCAGCCCCTCGGTGAACAAAGTGTTGAGCACCCCAAACAACAACGCCGCATCGCCGCCGGGGCGTACGAACAAGTGCTGGTCGGCGATGGCCGCCGTCTCGCTGCGCCGAGGGTCGACCACCACCACTTTGCCGCCCCGCGCCTGAATGGCCTTGAGGCGTTTTTCCACGTCGGGCACGGTCATGATGCTGCCATTGGAGGCCAGCGGGTTGCCGCCGAGGATCAACATGAAGTCGGTCTGGTCGATGTCGGGTATGGGCAACAACAGGCCGTGACCGTACATCAGGTGACTGGTGAGGTGATGAGGCAACTGGTCTACCGAGGTCGCGGAGAAACGATTGCGCGTCTTCAACAGCCCTAGAAAGTAGTTGCTGTGGGTCATCAAGCCATAGTTATGCACGCTGGGGTTGCCCTGATACACCGCCACCGCGTTCTGACCGTGCCGCGCCTGAATGCCCGCCAGCCGCTCAGCCACCAGGGCAAAGGCGTCATCCCAGGCAATCGGCTGCCATTGGCTGCCCACCCGCAGCATGGGTTGGTGCAAACGGTCCGGGTCGTTCTGAATGTCCTGCAGGGCCACGGCCTTGGGGCAGATGTGGCCGCGACTGAAACTGTCCAGGGGGTCGCCCTTGATCGAGGTGATCGCCAGGCTACCGTCTTCGGCTTGGGTGGTTTCCAGGGTGAGGCCGCAGATGGCTTCGCACAGGTGGCAGGCACGGTGGTGGAGAGTCTTGGTCATGGCCAGTCTCTTTTATAGGGGCTTTGGCTCAACTATGGGCCGCGCCCCCTTGGGGCGCCAGCAACCTTCGCGTTGTGAATCGACAGGCATAGGCCAGGGCATGGCCAAGCATGAGCAAATGTTTCAGAAACCTTGCCCGCAGGCGCTGAAACCGACGCGACCTGGCCCACGCCCGCCCCCGCGCATTGCAAAAGGCCTGGACGCCAGTGTACAAATGGCTCGCTGCTGTCAGGAAATCGTCTTCAAACGCGCGCCAGCGCCCTGCTTGAACACCCCTAAAGCCGTAGCCCTATTGGTAAAACGCGACATTTAATGTCAATATCGCGTCTTCCCCTATTTCGTCGCCCCGTGCGGCTTTCGCCGCAGGTCTCGCCCGTTGTCGCAATAAACAAGGCTTTGAGTATCTGCGGTCTGTTGCAAAAGGTAGTTAATGATGAGCGCAAGGCACTTTCTCTCCCTGATGGATTGCACGCCCGAAGAGCTGGTCAGCGTGATCCGTCGAGGCATTGAGCTTAAAGACCTGCGTAACCGCGGCGTACTGTTTGAGCCTTTGAAAAACCGTGTACTGGGGATGATTTTCGAAAAGTCCTCGACCCGCACACGCCTGTCGTTCGAGGCCGGCATGATCCAACTGGGTGGCCAGGCGATCTTCCTGTCACCGCGAGACACCCAATTGGGCCGTGGTGAGCCGATCAGCGATTGCGCCATCGTGATGTCGCGCATGCTAGACGCCGTGATGATCCGTACCTTCGCCCACAGCACCCTGACCGAATTTGCCGCCAACTCCCGTGTGCCCGTGATCAACGGCCTGTCCGATGACCTGCACCCCTGCCAGTTGCTGGCCGACATGCAAACCTTCCTCGAACACCGTGGCTCGATCCAAGGCAAGACCGTGGCCTGGATCGGCGATGGCAACAACATGTGCAACAGCTATATAGAAGCGGCGATTCAGTTTGACTTCCACCTGCGTATCGCCTGCCCTGAAGGCTACGAGCCCAGCGCCGAGTTCATGGCCAAGGCCGATGGCCGTGTGCAACTGCTGCGCGATCCAAAAGACGCAGTGGTCGGCGCTCACCTGGTCAGCACCGACGTCTGGACCTCCATGGGCCAGGAAGACGAAACCGCCAAGCGCCTGGCCCGGTTCGCGCCGTTCCAGGTGACCCGCGCATTGCTCGACCTGGCCGCGCCGGACGTGCTGTTCATGCACTGCCTACCCGCCCACCGGGGCGAAGAAATCAGCCAGGACCTGCTCGACGATCCGCGCTCAGTCGCGTGGGATCAGGCCGAGAACCGCCTGCATGCGCAGAAAGCCTTGCTCGAATTTCTCGTACCACCGTCGTACCACCACGCATGAGCCAGCCATTACTGCTGAACCTGCGCAACCTGGCATGCGGCTATCAAGATCAGCGCGTGGTGCAGAACCTCAACCTGCACCTCAACGCCGGCGATATCGGTTGCCTGCTCGGCTCTTCGGGCTGCGGCAAGACCACTACCCTGCGCGCCATTGCCGGCTTTGAGCCGGTGCATGAAGGCGAAATCAGCCTGGCGGGCGACGTCATCTCCCGTGCCGGTTTCACCCTGGCACCGGAGAAACGTCGTATCGGCATGGTGTTCCAGGACTACGCGTTGTTCCCGCACCTGAGCGTGGCTGACAACATCGCCTTCGGCATTCGCAAACACCCGCAAAAAGAGCGCGTGGTCGCCGAGTTGCTCGAACTGGTCAACCTGAAGAACCTGGGCAAGCGTTTTGCCCATGAGCTTTCCGGTGGTCAGCAACAACGTGTCGCCCTCGCTCGCGCCCTGGCGCCGGAGCCGCAACTGCTGTTGCTGGATGAACCCTTTTCCAACCTCGATGGCGAACTGCGCCGCAAGCTCAGCCATGAAGTGCGCGACATCCTCAAAGCGCGCGGCACCAGCGCGATCCTGGTGACCCATGACCAGGAAGAGGCCTTCGCCGTCAGCGATCACGTGGGGGTCTTCAAGGAAGGCCGACTAGAGCAGTGGGACACGCCCTACAACCTCTATCACGAACCGCAAACGCCTTACGTCGCCAGTTTCATCGGCCAGGGGTATTTCATCCGTGGCCGGCTGAACTCGCCGGAATCGGTCAGCACTGAACTGGGCGACCTGCGCGGCAACCGAGCCTATACCTTGCCAACCGGTGCTGCGGTGGATGTACTCCTGCGCCCGGATGACATCGTGTATGCGCCGGACAGCGCGTTGAAAGCACGGATCGTCGGCAAGACCTTCCTCGGCGCCTCGACCTTGTACCGATTGCAACTGCCGACCGGCGCTCAATTGGAATCGATTTTCCCCAGCCATGCCGATCACCAGGTGGGCGCAGAGGTGGGGATTCGTGTGGCGGCTGAACATCTGGTGTTGTTCCAGGCATCCGGCAGCACAGCGGCGCAGATTCCCGCCGTTGAGTCAGGCGTGCGCCGCCACAGCGTCGCTCACTGATAAAGCCGGATCAAACTGTGGGAGCTCTTGCCTGCGATAGCAGACGGTAACCACGATGCGAAGCGAGCCGCTCTTGATCTTGATCTGCTTTTGATCTCAGGCGCCCCGTTAAACCACGCTGGCCGAACGCAGGCTTGAATTCGTGGGTAACCCGGCAGGACGCCGGGTTAGCCGCCCCGCGCCATGGATGGCGCGTGGCGGCGGCCCACGGATTCAAGCCTGCGTTCGGGCACACCGAGCCCAAGCGAGGTGCCGAGTGGTGGGGCAAGAGCGTTTTGCTTACTTTTGCGCTTTTCAAAAGTGAGCCGCTGTCAGAGCGGAACCCTAAGCGGCCGTTACCGCAGCAATGGATATGTACACAATCCAACTGTGTCGCCTGCCAGGCCGCCTTCGCGAGCAAGCCCGCTCCCACAGTTTGATCTCTGAGTGTCAGGTAGGTAGGTGTTGGCTGGCCGTCATCGCAGGCAAGCCAGCCCACAATTGGATAGCAGTGTGTCAGGTAGGTCAGCGTCGGTTGGCATTCCGTCACGGGAGCAAGCTCCCTCGCCACAGGTTCAGCGTCACTCCAAAGTTATGAAGATACCTATGCCTATCTCTGTCAAGCCACGCATTTGAGAGCCACGGCCTTCAAAAAATGATTATCAGGCCCGGCCAATCGGTGCGAATTTGGCCTGGGTGTGTTCCGCCAACACCGCCGCCGGCAATTCAACTTCCAAGCCCCTTCTGCCCGCACTGACAAAAATCGTTGCAAAGGGTTGCGCCGTTTCATCGATAAACGTGCGCAGCCGCTTCTTCTGCCCCAACGGGCTGATGCCGCCCAACAGATAACCCGTGGAGCGCTGCGCCGCTGCCGGGTCAGCCATTTCGACTTTCTTCACACCCGCAGCGTGAGCCAGAGCTTTCAAGTCCAGACTTCCGACGACCGGCACCACCGCCACCAACAACTCACCCTTCTCACTGCTCGCCAGCAGCGTCTTGAACACCTGGGCCGGGTCCAGGCTCAATTTTTCCGCGGCCTCCAGCCCATAGGATGCTGCCTTGGGATCATGTTCATAACTGTGGATGCGATGTTCGGCGCGAACTTTTTTCAACAGGTCCAATGCGGGGGTCATAGCGGCTCCAGGCGGGCAAACTGATGGCCAATTCTAGGCCAAGACCGCCTGAAACGCTCTAGCACAGCCCTATTACCGCTAAAGCGACGCGCCCTGCCCATGATCATTCACCACACCAATAGTTCGGAAATGACCAATGGTTCACTTTCGACCTTTGACAGCGGTCATTCTTGTCTATATTTTTTCGTTTCCGAATACCGTAGGAATAATCCTCTGGTACTCCGCAGTAAGCCGCGATCCAGGATGGGGATCCTTCTCGCGGTGAATATCGCGCAATTGCCCGTTGAGGCGGTGCGCAAGACAAGAACAACAATTGAGGTTTTCCATGACAACTGCTCTTCAACAGCCTTCACTTTCGAGCCAATGCATGGCCGAATTCCTGGGCACCGCGCTGCTGATCTTCTTCGGTACAGGATGCGTCGCCGCGCTCAAGGTCGCGGGTGCGAGCTTTGGCTTGTGGGAAATCAGTATCATCTGGGGGGTCGGCGTGAGCATGGCGATCTACCTGAGTGCCGGTATTTCCGGGGCTCACCTCAACCCGGCGGTCAGTATCGCCCTGTGCATCTTTGCCGATTTTGAAAAGCGCAAACTGCCCTTCTATATTCTCGCCCAGGTCGCCGGCGCCTTCTGCTCCGCCGCCTTGGTGTACACGCTCTACAGCAACCTGTTTTTCGATTACGAACAAACCCACCACATGGTCCGCGGCTCCCAAGCCAGCCTGGAATTGGCGTCGGTGTTCTCCACCTATCCCCATGCGCTGCTGAGCACGGCCCAGGCATTCCTGGTGGAGATGGTCATCACCGCCATCCTGATGGGCGTGATCATGGCTCTGACCGATGATAACAACGGCCTGCCACGCGGCCCCCTGGCCCCCCTGCTGATCGGTTTGCTGATCGCCGTAATCGGTAGCGCCATGGGCCCGCTGACTGGCTTTGCGATGAACCCGGCACGGGATTTCGGTCCCAAGCTGATGACCTTTTTCGCCGGTTGGGGTGAAATGGCCTTTACTGGCGGTCGCGATATTCCTTATTTCCTGGTGCCGATTTTCGCTCCGATTGTCGGCGCATGCCTGGGCGCTGCGGCCTATCGCGGGCTGATTGCTCGCCACCTGCCGAGCGCCGCACCGGCTATCGCTGAAGAAACACCTGACACGGCTGTCAACGGCAAGACTCGTATTTCCTGAAAGCGCCAGCCTGGTCCCCTGCCCTTCGCGGCCCAGGCTGATTTCTGACTTCCTTATTTCGTCCAAGGCAATTGACATGACCGACCTTCAGAATAAGAACTACATCATTGCCCTTGATCAGGGCACTACCAGTTCCCGGGCGATCATCTTCGATCGTGACGCCAACGTGGTGTGTACCGCCCAGCGCGAATTCGTCCAGCATTACCCGCAGGCTGGCTGGGTCGAACATGACCCGATGGAAATCTTCGCCACCCAGAGCGCAGTGATGGTCGAAGCGCTGGCCCAGGCCGGCCTGCACCACGACCAAGTGGCCGCCATCGGTATCACCAACCAGCGTGAAACCACCGTGGTCTGGGACAAGATCACCGGCCGTCCAATCTACAACGCCATTGTCTGGCAGTGCCGCCGCAGCACCGAGATCTGCCAGCAACTCAAGCGCGATGGCCATGAGCAATACATCAGCGATACCACGGGCCTTGTGACCGACCCGTACTTTTCCGGCACCAAACTCAAGTGGATCCTCGACAACGTCGAAGGCAGCCGCGAACGTGCACGCAACGGCGAACTGCTGTTCGGCACCGTCGACAGCTGGCTGATCTGGAAATTTACCGGCGGCAAGACCCACGTCACCGACTACACCAACGCCTCGCGCACCATGCTCTTCAACATCCACACCCTGGAGTGGGATGCGAAGATGCTGGAGATTCTCGACATTCCGCGGGAAATGCTGCCGCAAGTGAAGTCGTCATCGGAAATCTACGGCCGTACCAAGAGCGGTATTGCCATCGGCGGCATTGCCGGTGACCAGCAAGCCGCCCTGTTCGGCCAGATGTGCGTGGAAGCTGGCCAGGCCAAGAACACCTACGGTACCGGCTGCTTCCTGCTGATGAACACCGGCGACAAGGCGGTCAAATCCAAGCACGGCATGCTCACCACCATCGCCTGCGGCCCACGCGGCGAGGTGGCCTACGCATTGGAAGGCGCAGTCTTCAACGGCGGCTCCACCGTGCAATGGCTGCGTGACGAGCTGAAGATCATCAACGATGCCCACGACACCGAATACTTTGCCGGCAAGGTCAAGGACAGCAACGGCGTGTACCTGGTACCGGCCTTCACCGGCCTCGGCGCGCCCTACTGGGACCCGTATGCCCGTGGCGCGCTGTTCGGTCTGACCCGTGGCGTACGCGTAGACCACATTATTCGTGCTGCCCTAGAGTCGATTGCCTACCAGACCCGCGACGTCCTCGACGCCATGCAGCAGGACTCGGGCGAACGCCTCAAGGCCCTGCGCGTGGACGGCGGTGCGGTTGCCAACAACTTCCTGATGCAGTTCCAGGCCGACATCCTCGGCACCCAGGTCGAACGCCCGCAAATGCGTGAAACCACTGCCCTCGGCGCGGCCTACCTGGCTGGCCTGGCGTGTGGTTTCTGGGGCAGCCTGGACGAGCTGCGCGGCAAAGCGGTAATCGAGCGCGAGTTCGAGCCACAGCTGGATGAAGCGGCCAAAGAGAAACTCTACGCCGGCTGGCAAAAAGCTGTGAGCCGCACCCGTGACTGGGAGCCGCACGAAGGCGCCGAATAAGCCAAGCGCTGGCTTGCGGTAGGTTGTAACTGGCAGGGAGCGGATTCCTGCGTCATCATGGGCCACTTTTGTATGGCAGCCCAAAGGACGCCCCATGAATCTGCCTCCCCGCCAACAACAAATCCTCGAACTGGTCCGCGAACGCGGCTACGTCAGTATCGAGGAAATGGCGCAGCTATTCGTTGTCACCCCGCAAACCATCCGCCGCGATATCAACCAGTTGGCGGACGCCAACCTGTTGCGCCGCTACCACGGCGGCGCAGCCTATGACTCCAGTGTCGAGAACACCGCGTACGCCATGCGTGCCGACCAGATGCGCGACGAGAAGCAACGCATCGGCGAAGCCATTGCCGCACAGATTCCCGATCACGCCTCGCTGTTCATCAACATCGGCACCACCACCGAATCCATCGCCCGTGCGCTGCTCAATCACAGCCACCTGAAAATCATCACCAACAACCTCAACGTCGCCACCATGCTCAGTGCCAAGGACGACTTCGATGTGTTGCTCACCGGCGGCAATGTGCGCCGTGACGGTGGTGTGGTCGGCCAGGCCAGTGTCGACTTCATCAACCAGTTCAAGGTCGACTTTGCCCTGGTGGGCATCAGCGGTATCGACGAGGACGGCAGCCTGCTGGACTTCGATTACCAGGAAGTACGGGTCTCCCAGGCAATCATCGCCAATGCGCGACAAGTGATTCTGGCGGCAGACTCCAGCAAATTCGGGCGCAATGCCATGATTCGCCTGGGGCCGATCAGCCTGGTGGACTGCCTGGTGACTGACCAACAGCCGGTGCCGGCGTTGGTGCAGGTGTTGAATGAGCATAAGGTGCGGCTGGAGGTCGTGTAGCGCCTGTACCGCCGCCTTCGCGAGCAAGCCCGCTCCCACATTTGACCGCATTCCCATGTTGGAACTCGATCAAATGTGGGAGCGGGCTTGCTCGCGAAAGCGATCTATCCAATAGCCCATACCTCAAGCCTGTCACAGGCTCATGTTCACAAATTTTCCTTTCCCCACCCTTCGATGAGTTTTTTCAATCGAAGTCGGGTGGCTGTGCCCGCAATTATCAGCTACCATTTTCGCAAATGAACATTAATGTTCGAATTCCAAGACGAAAAGATCGCGAGGCCAGCCGATGAACCCTTCCACCTTGCCTGCTCCACCGCTTGCCGAAGTCTATGACGTTGCCGTAATTGGTGGCGGGATCAATGGCGTCGGGATTGCAGCAGACGCAGCCGGTCGCGGTTTGTCGGTATTCCTTTGCGAAAAGGATGACTTGGCCAGCCACACCTCATCGGCCAGCAGCAAGCTGATCCACGGTGGCCTGCGTTACCTGGAACACTACGAATTCCGCCTGGTGCGCGAAGCCCTGGCAGAACGTGAAGTGCTGCTGGGCAAAGCGCCGCACATCGTCAAGCAAATGCGCTTCGTACTGCCGCACCGCCCGCACCTGCGCCCAGCGTGGATGATTCGCGCCGGCCTGTTCCTGTATGACCACTTGGGCAAGCGCGAGAAACTGGCAGGCTCCAAAAGCCTCAAGTTTGGCGCCGACAGCCCGCTGAAAAGTGAAATCACCCGAGGCTTCGAATACTCCGACTGCTGGGTCGATGACGCCCGCCTGGTCGTGCTCAACGCCATGGCAGCCCGCGAGAAAGGCGCGCACATCCACACGCAGACCCGTTGCGTCAGCGCCCATCGCAGCAACGGCCTGTGGGAAATGAACATGGAGCGTGCCGACGGCAGCCTGTTCTCGATCCGCGCCCGCGCGCTGGTGAATGCTGCCGGCCCTTGGGTGGCCAAATTCATCAAGGACGACCTGAAGCTGGATTCGCCCTACGGCATCCGCCTGATTCAAGGCAGCCACCTGATCGTGCCGCGCCTGTACGAAGGCGCCCATGCGCACATCCTGCAGAACGAAGACCAGCGCATCGTCTTCACCATTCCGTACCTGAACCACTTGACCATCATCGGCACCACCGACCGCGAATACACCGGCGACCCGGCTGCAGTGGCGATCACCGAAGGTGAAACCGACTACATGCTCAAGGTGGTCAACGCGCACTTCAAGAAACAACTGAGCCGTGACGATATTGTCCACACCTACTCCGGCGTGCGCCCGCTGTGCAACGACGAGTCGGATAACCCATCGGCCATCACGCGTGATTACACCTTGGCCTTGTCCGGCGGCACCGGCGAAGCGCCGATCCTGTCGGTATTCGGCGGCAAGCTGACCACCTATCGCAAACTGGCTGAGTCGGCCATGGCCCAACTGGCGCCGTACTTCACCCAGATGCGCCCAAGTTGGACTGCCACGGCGAGCCTGCCCGGCGGCGAAAATATGAGCACCCCTGAAGCCCTGGCCGACGCCATCCGCGCCAAGTTCGACTGGGTACCGAGCGAGATCGCCCGCCGCTGGTCCACCACTTACGGCAGCCGCACCTGGCGCTTGCTGGAAGGTGTGCAATCGCTCGCCGACCTGGGTGACCACCTGGGTGGCGGCCTCTATACCCGCGAAGTCGACTACCTGTGCACCGAAGAGTGGGTGACACAACCGCAGGACGTGCTGTGGCGCCGCACCAAGCTTGGCCTGTTCACCACCGAGCAGGAACAGGAAAACCTGCAACGCTACCTGTCCAAGGTCGAGCAGAGCCGCGGCAAGATCGAAGCCGCCTGACCGCCCTACGGTGTAGGAGCGAGCTTGCTCGCGAAAAACCTGAGAGCGCCGCGTTTATTCAGCATAAACGCGGCGCTTTTGCGTTTTTCGCGAGCAAGCTCGCCCCTACGGACTATTCGGTTTTCCGAACGCGCCCCTCTGCCCTATTCGGTTTGCCGGACTATCGACCGAAAATATCGCCGAGACAAAAAGTTAATTTCCATATAAATCATGAAGTTATCCTTTTGTTTTCGGTATGGCACGACTCATGCTCTACACTCTTCAACGATTGCCTGAGGCGCCTTAGGAGCCGTCACGGGCAGTCGCTATACAAGAGAGCCGTTCAGCTGGCTTCATAAAAAAAACAAATGTCGAGGAAGTATTGATGCGCATCGTTCCCCATATCCTGGGCGCAGCTATCGCTGCTGCTCTGATCAGCACTCCAGTTTTTGCCGCCGAACTCACCGGCACACTGAAGAAAATCAACGACTCCGGCACCATCACTCTCGCTCACCGCGACAGCTCCATTCCGTTTTCCTACATCGCGGATGGTTCGGGCAAACCGGTGGGCTACTCCCACGACATCCAGTTGGCCGTCGTCGAGCAGCTGAAAAAAGACCTGAACAAACCCGACCTCAAAGCCAAGTACAACCTGGTGACCTCGCAAACCCGTATCCCGCTGATCCAGAACGGCACCGCGGATCTGGAGTGCGGCTCCACCACCAACAACACAGAACGCGCCCAGCAAGTTGATTTCACCGTCAACATCTTCGAAATCGGCACCCGTTTGCTCGTCAAGAAAGACAAGGAAGGCAAGCCGTCCTACGCTGACTTTGCCGACCTGAAAGGCAAAAACGTGGTGACCACCGCCGGCACCACGTCCGAGCGCATCATCAAGGCGATGAACGCCGACAAGCAGATGGGCATGAACGTCATCTCCGCCAAAGACCACGGCGAATCCTTCCAGATGCTCGAAAGCGGCCGTGCCGTTGCGTTCATGATGGACGACGCCCTGCTGGCCGGTGAAGAAGCCAAGGCCAAGAAGCCTGATGACTGGGTCATTACCGGTACTCCACAGTCCTTCGAGGCCTACGCTTGCATGGTTCGCAAAGGCGACCCGGACTTCAAGAAAGCCGTGGATGACGCCATTGTCGCCCTGTACAAGTCTGGCGAGATCAACAAGATCTACGCCAAATGGTTCGAAAGCCCGATCCCACCAAAGGGCCTGAACCTGAACTTCCCGATGAGCGACAAGGTCAAGGAGCTGATCGCTAACCCAAGCGACAAACCAGCGCCAGAAGTAAAAATCTGATACCTGACTAAGCTTATGTCCTGAGGGAGCCAACCCTCCCTCAGGCGTCTGTAATTACCTGCTGGCTTTAACTTGGAACACTCGACCTGGCGGTTTTCGAGCCGATCGTGTGTGCCTGGCGTTCAACGTCAGGCGGGAACGGATCTTCCCCAAGCGGGTGCTTGTACATCGATCGATCTCGAGGGGAGACCCTAATGAATTACAACTGGGACTGGGGCGTGTTCTTCAAGTCCACCGGCGTGGGCAGCGAGACTTATCTCGACTGGTACCTCTCCGGGCTGGGCTGGACCATCGCCATCGCTATCGTGGCATGGATTATCGCCTTGCTGCTGGGCTCCATTCTGGGGGTCATGCGCACTGTGCCAAACCGCCTCGTATCGGGCATCGCGACCTGCTACGTGGAACTGTTTCGTAACGTGCCGCTGCTGGTTCAGCTGTTCATCTGGTACTTTCTGGTACCGGACATGCTGCCGCAGAACCTGCAGGACTGGTACAAACAAGACCTGAACCCGACTACCTCGGCCTACCTGAGCGTCGTGGTGTGCCTGGGCCTGTTCACCGCCGCCCGTGTGTGTGAGCAAGTGCGTACCGGTATCCAGGCGCTGCCACGCGGCCAGGAATCCGCGGCACGCGCCATGGGCTTCAAGCTGCCGCAGATCTATTGGAACGTGCTGCTGCCCCAGGCTTACCGCATCATCATTCCGCCGCTTACCTCCGAATTTCTCAACGTGTTCAAGAACTCCTCCGTGGCGTCCTTGATCGGCTTGATGGAACTGCTGGCGCAAACCAAACAGACCGCCGAGTTCTCGGCCAACCTGTTTGAAGCCTTCACCCTGGCCACGCTGATCTACTTCACCCTGAACATGAGCCTGATGCTGCTGATGCGCGTGGTCGAGAAGAAAGTCGCAGTGCCCGGCCTGATCTCCGTGGGGGGCAAATAATGGACTTCGATTTCAGCGGCATCATCCCCGCCATTCCAGGCCTGTGGAACGGCATGGTCATGACCTTGAAGCTGATGGTCATGGGCGTGGTCGGCGGCATCATCATCGGGACCATCCTGGCCCTGATGCGCTTGTCGTCCAACAAACTGCTGTCCCGCGTGGCCGGCGCCTACGTGAACTACTTCCGCTCGATCCCGTTGCTGCTGGTGATCACCTGGTTCTACCTGGCGGTGCCGTTCGTGTTGCGCTGGATCACCGGTGAAGACACCCCGATCGGCGCGTTCACCTCCTGCGTCGTGGCGTTCATGATGTTCGAGGCCGCGTACTTCTGCGAAATCGTCCGAGCAGGTGTGCAGTCGATTCCCAAGGGCCAGATGGCGGCGGCACAAGCCATGGGCATGACCTACGGCCAGACCATGCGCCTGATCATCCTGCCCCAGGCGTTTCGCAAGATGACACCGTTGCTGCTGCAACAGTCGATCATCCTGTTCCAGGACACCTCCCTGGTCTACACCGTGGGCCTGGTGGACTTCCTCAACTCCGCCCGCTCCAACGGCGACATCATCGGCCGCTCCAATGAGTTCCTGATCTTTGCCGGTGTCGTCTACTTCATCATCAGCTTTTCCGCCTCGCTGCTGGTCAAGCGTCTGCAAAAAAGGTTTGCCGTATGATCTCTATCAAGAACATCAACAAGTGGTATGGCGACTTCCAGGTGCTGACCGATTGCAGCACCGAGGTTAAAAAAGGCGAAGTGATCGTGGTGTGCGGGCCATCCGGCTCGGGCAAATCCACCCTGATCAAGTGCGTCAACGCACTGGAACCGTTCCAGAAGGGCGACATCGTGGTCGACGGCACCTCCATCGCCGACCCGAAGACCAACCTGCCAAAACTGCGCTCGCGCGTGGGCATGGTGTTCCAGCACTTCGAGCTGTTCCCGCACCTGACCATCACCGAAAACCTGACCATCGCGCAGATCAAGGTGCTGGGCCGCAGCAAGGAAGAAGCCACCAAGAAGGGCCTGCAACTGCTCGACCGCGTGGGCTTGTCGGCGCACGCCCACAAGCACCCTGGCCAGCTCTCCGGCGGCCAGCAACAACGTGTGGCAATTGCCCGCGCCCTGGCCATGGACCCGATCGTCATGCTGTTCGACGAACCGACCTCGGCGCTGGACCCGGAAATGGTCAACGAAGTGCTCGACGTGATGGTGCAACTGGCCCACGAAGGCATGACCATGATGTGCGTGACCCACGAAATGGGCTTTGCGCGCAAAGTGGCCGACCGTGTGATCTTCATGGACGCCGGCAAGATCATCGAAGACTGCCCCAAAGAAGAGTTCTTCGGCGACATCAGCGCCCGCTCCGAGCGTGCGCAGCACTTCCTTGAGAAAATCCTGCAGCATTAAAAGCAACACATAGCTTGCCCTGTAAAAACTGGACCAATGTGGGAGCGGGCTTGCTCGCGAATGCGGCATGTCAGTCACTGATGCATCAACTGGCAGACTGCATTCGCGAGCAAGCCCGCTCCCACACTGAACCGCGCAGGTTGCACGCTCTGGTTGACCCAAGGCATCTGTGATGAAATGCGACCCCAATCAATATCGCGCCGCGCCGCCATCACTTGCCGTGAAGCCTCGTCTGATACGCCAACTGTTCCTGCCGCCGTTGATCATCGCCCTGATGGTCGGCCTGGGTTATATCGGCTTCTGGGTCAGTGACTACTACGGCATCCGCACCCTCAGCGACAATGGCGAACGCCAGTTGGAGTTGCACGCCCGTACCGTCGAAAGCGAACTGAGCAAGTACACCTACCTGCCCAGCCTGCTGGAACTGGAGTCCAGTGTTTCCCAACTGCTCGCCGACCCGAACCAGGAAACCCGCAAGACGGTCAACGACTACCTCGAAGGCCTGAACCGCCGCAGTCGCAGCCGCGCCATCTATGTGATGGACACCACCGGCCGCGTGCTGGCCACCAGTAACTGGCGCGATGCCGACAGTTACCAAGGTGAAGATCTGTCCTTTCGCGCCTATTTCCAGAATGCCGTACGCGGCCAGCCTGGCCGTTTCTACGGCATCGGCAGCACCAACGGCGAACCCGGCTATTACCTGGCCCATGGCCTGGAAGAGCACGGCAAGATCATCGGCGTCGCCGTGGTCAAGGTGCGCCTCGAAGCCCTTGAAGAGCGCTGGCAACGTGCGCGCCTTGAAGCTTTCGTGAGCGATGAGAACGGCATCATTATTCTTTCCAGCGACCCGGCGCGTCGCCTCAAGGCCGTACGCCCGCTGAGCGATGACACCAAGGACCGCCTGGCCCACAGCCTGCAATATTACTGGGCGACGCTCAATGAACTGCAACCCCTGGCCCGTGAGCGCCTGAACGAAGGCACCGAGAAACTGACCTTCCCAGCCAACACCGAAGTGGTCAACGACCAGCACGCCGTCAGCTACCTGGCGCAGACCCGCCCGCTCAACGACACGCCGTGGAACTTTACCCTGCTCACCCCGCTCAACGACCTGCGCCGCGCCGCGATCAACCAAGGCATCCTGGTGGCCGTCGCCTTTGGCCTGGTCGCCTTCCTGCTGATCGCCTGGAACGAACGGCGCAAGGTCATCGCCACCCGCCTCGCCGCACGGGAAGCCTTGCAGGAAGCCAACAGCCTGCTTGAGCGTCGGATTGCCGAACGCACCGCCGACCTGCGCGCCAGCAACGAACGGCTCAAGGGCCAGATTCGCGAACGACGCCAGGCCGAAGAAACCCTGCGCCACGCCCAGGACGAACTGGTGCAGGCTGGCAAGCTCGCGGCCATTGGCCAGATGTCCACCAGCATCGCCCACGAACTGAACCAGCCGCTGGCAGCGTTGCGCACGCTGTCGGGCAACACCGTCCGCTTCCTTGAGCGCGGCGCCCTGGACACCGCCAGCACCAACCTCAAGACCATCAACGAACTGATCGACCGCATGGGCCGCATTACCGCCAGCCTGCGCTCCTTTGCCCGGCGCGGTGACGACCAGGGCGAAGCCAGCCTCGGCAAGGCCGTGGACGCCGCGTTCCAGGTGCTCGGCGCGCGCCTGGACAGCCTGCCGTTGACCGTGCACCGTGACTTTGCCAATGCCCAACTGCAGATCGACCAGACCCGCCTGGAGCAGATCCTGGTCAACCTGATCGGCAACGCCCTCGATGCGATGCAGGCCCAAGCGGCACCGCAGCTGTGGCTGGAAGGCCAGAGCGGCGACGGCAAATACCGCCTGTTGGTGCGTGATAATGGCCACGGCATCGACCCCGAGGCGCGCAAGCATTTGTTCGAACCCTTTTTTACCACCAAGCCCGGCGAACAAGGCCTGGGCCTGGGCCTGACCCTTTCCGCAAGCCTCGCTGCCGCCACCGGCGGCAGCCTGGCCGTGGAACATCCGGCCAATGGTGGTACCGCCTTTGTCCTGAACCTGCCATTGGTGGGCGCTCAACGAGCTGAGTCGACATGAATACACAAGCCCAAGACCTCACCGTCCTGATCGTCGAAGACGACCCCCATGTACTGCTCGGTTGCCAGCAAGCACTGGCGCTCGAAGACATTACCAGCGTCGGCGTGGGCAGCGCCGAAGAAGCGCTCAAGCGCATCGGCGAAAACTTCGCCGGCATCGTCATCAGCGACATTCGCTTGCCGGGCATCGATGGCCTGGAACTGCTGACCCGCCTCAAGGCCTTGGATAAAAGCCTGCCGGTGGTGCTGATCACAGGCCACGGCGATATCTCCATGGCGGTGGGCGCCATGCGTAACGGCGCCTACGACTTCATGGAAAAACCCTTCTCGCCCGAACGCCTGGTTGACGTGGCACGCCGCGCCCTGGAACAACGCGGGCTGGCGCGGGAAGTCTGGTCGCTACGCCGGCAACTGGCCGAGCGCGACTCGCTGGAAGGCCGCATCATCGGCCGCTCGCCAGCGATGCAAAACCTGCGCGAACTGATTGCCAATGTCGCCGACACCTCGGCCAACGTGCTGATCGAAGGCGAGACCGGCACCGGCAAGGAACTGGTCGCGCGCTGCCTGCATGATTTCAGCCGGCGCCATACCCACCAGTTCGTTGCCCTCAACTGCGGTGGCCTGCCGGAAAACCTGTTTGAAAGCGAGATTTTTGGCCACGAGGCCAACGCCTTCACCGGCGCCGGCAAACGTCGCATCGGCAAGATCGAGCATGCCCATCAAGGCACGCTGTTCCTCGATGAAGTAGAGAGCATGCCGATCAACCTGCAGATCAAATTGCTGCGAGTGCTACAAGAACGCACGTTGGAACGCTTGGGTTCGAACCAGAGCGTGGCGGTGGATTGCCGAGTAATCGCTGCCACCAAGTCCGACCTCGACGAATTGAGCCGCGCCAGCCAGTTCCGCAGCGACCTGTACTACCGCCTCAACGTGGTGACACTGGAACTGCCGCCCCTGCGCGAGCGGCGTGAAGACATCTTGCAACTGTTCGAACATTTCCTGCAGCAATCGTCGCTACGCTTCGACCGCGCCGTGCCGGAGCTGGACAACCAGACCCTGTCCAACCTGATGAGCCACGACTGGCCAGGCAACGTGCGTGAGCTGCGCAACGTCGCCGAACGCTTCGCCCTCGGCCTGCCCGCCTTCAAGAAAAGCGGCGCCGGCAGTGGCAGCCAAGGGGTTGCCTTTACCGAGGCGGTGGAAGCCTTTGAGCGCAACCTGCTCAACGATGCCCTGCAACGCAGCGGCGGCAACCTGACCCAGGCCAGCCAGGAACTGGGGATGGCCAAGACCACCCTGTTCGACAAGGTCAAGAAATACGGGTTGAGTCACTGATGGATCTGTTCTTGAAGGCCGCGCTTGGCGCCGCAGTGGTGCTGATTCTGGCGGCGCTGGCCAAGACCAAAAACTATTACATCGCAGGCTTGGTGCCGCTGTTCCCCACTTTTGCGCTGATCGCCCATTACATCATCGGCAAAGGCCGAACGGTTGCGGACTTGAAGACCACGATCCTGTTCGGGATGTGGTCGATCATTCCGTATTTTGTGTATTTGGCGACGTTGTATGTGATGGTGGATCGGCTGCGGTTGGAGGCATCGCTGGCAGTCGCCGCCGTGGCCTGGTTGATGGCCGCGACGGTGTTGGTCAGCGTATGGGTACGCCTGCACACCTGACACAACGCGGTTAAACAGGTGGGAGCTGGCTTGCCTGCGAAAGCGGTGGTTCAGTTAAAGATTTAGTGACTGACGCGCCGCCTTCGCGAGCAAGCCCGCTCCCACAGGGGATCTGTGCCAGGCGCAGATTTTGTGGGTAGTACACGACCAATGTGGGAACTGGCTTGCCTGCGATAGCCGTAGGTATCTACACAACTTTTGGGCTGTAGCAGCAGACGGTAACCACGATGCGAAGCGAGCCGCTCTTGATCTTGATCTGCTTTTGATCTCAGGCGCCCCGTTAAACCACGCTGGCCGGAATTCGACAGGGATTTGGGGGGTAAACCGGCAGGGATGCCGGTTTAGCCGCCCCGCGCCATGGATGGCGCGTGGCGGCGGCCCCCCAAATCACTGGCGGATTACGGGCACACCGAGCCTAGGCGAGGTGCCGAGTGGTGGGGCAAGAGCGTTTTGCTTACTTTTGCGCTTTTCAAAAGTGAGCCGCTGTCAGAGCGGAACCCTAGGTGGCCGTTACCTAAATAACGGATATGTACCCTGTCCAACTGTGTTGACTGGCAGGCCGCCTTCGCAGGCAAGCCAGCTCCCACACTCAGATCAGCGCACGATCTTGTCTACCTGAATCCCCAGCTTCTTCAGGCGATACCAAAAGCTGCGCTCGGAAATCCCGATCCGCTGCGCCGCCGCGGCCTGCACCCCATTGCTCTCCTGCAGCGCCGCCAGAATGTAGGCTTTCTCCACCTCAGCCAGCGCCGCATCCAGATCCCGCGGCACGCCCGGCCCGTCGCTGAGGATCGCGGTCACATCGCCCTCGCTCGGTTTGGAAGCAAACAGATACCCCGGCAAATCAATATCCTCGATCACCGATGAAGCCGCCACGATGGTTGCGCGCTCCACGCAGTTTTGCAGCTCGCGGATGTTGCCCGGCCAGTGATACGCCGCCATGGCCTGCAACGCCTCAGGGCTGAAACCGGTGATGCGTTTGCCGGTGGTCGCGCTCAGGGTGTGGGCGAAGTGGCGCGCCAGGGGCGCGATGTCTTCCACGCGTTCGCGCAAGGACGGCAACGGAATCGGGAAGACATTGAGGCGGTAATACAGGTCTTCGCGAAACTCCTTGGCCGCCACCGCATCCAGCAGGTTCTTGTTGGTGGCGGCAATCACCCGTACATCTACCTTGCGCTCGCGGGGGTCGCCTACCGGCTCGATAACCCGCTCCTGCAAGGCGCGCAGAATCTTGGCCTGCAACGCCAAGGGCATATCACCCACCTCATCCAGAAACAGCGTGCCCTTGTCGGCCTGCATGAAGCGCCCTACCCGGTCAGCCACGGCGCCGGTGAACGCGCCTTTGCGATGGCCGAACATTTCGCTTTCCAACAAGCCTTCAGGAATGGCGGCGCAATTGACCGCCACGAAGGGTTGGTCGGCACGGCTGCCATGCTTGTGGATGGCGCGGGCGACCATCTCCTTGCCAGTGCCGCTTTCGCCGGTCAGCAGGATAGTGGCGTTGCTGTCGCGTACTGAGTCCACCGCCTGGAGCACCTGGCGAAACGCCGGGCTGTCGCCCACCAGGCTGTCGAACTGTGCATGTTCGTCCAGCTCGGCGCGCATGCGCGCGTTGTCGCGCATGATGTCGCGAAATTGCAGGGCCTTGGCCACGGTAATGTCCAGCTCGTCGATATCGAACGGCTTGGCAATGTAGTCATAGGCACCGTTACGCATCGACTGCACGGCATTTTTTACCGTGCTGTAGGCCGTCATCACGATCACCGGCAAGGTCGGATAACGCACCTTGATCTCGGCCAGCAACGCCGGCCCGTCCATGCCCGGCATGCGCCAGTCGCTGATGACCAGGTCGATGTCCTCCTCCCCTAGCACCTTGAGCGCGTGCAGGCCATTGCCCGCGCTGAACACCTGGATGCCGTTCTGGCTCAAGGCCTGGGTCAGCAGATCACAGAGCTTGGGCTCGTCGTCGACCACCAATACGTTATGCGTCATGCCCGTCCTCATCTTCACCGTCGTCTTCACCGTCAGCCGGAATGTACAGGCTGAAGGTCGCGCCGGCATCTTTCTCGCTGGCGCATTCGATGCTGCCGTCGTGACTTTCCATGATCGAATAGACTTTGGCCAGGCCCAGGCCCGTGCCCGAGGCCTTGGTGGTGACGAATGGCGTGAAGATACGCTCCACCATGTCCGCCGGGATGCCCTCGCCGGTATCGGCGATGCTGATCACGGTGTTGTCGCCCACGCTGCGAATGCCCAGGGTCAGGCGCCCGCCGTCGGGCATCGCGTCGATGGCGTTGAGAATCAGGTTGAGACACGCCTGCTTGAGCTGCTTGGCATCGGCGTAGATCGTCGCGCCAGGCGCCTGGTCGTCAATCTGCGCGTCAATGCGATGGCTGCTCAGCTCCGGGCCGCAGAAACCGAGGATTTCTTCCACCAGGGCGCGTGCCGGTTGCTGCACGCGTATCGGCGGGTTGGGCTTGGCGAAATCGAGGAACTCAGTAATCAGCTCGTTGATGCGGCTGACCTCGCTGATGACATATTCCAGATGGCGCTTGTCGGTTTCCGCCAGGTCAGCGCGCCGATGCAACAGTTGGGTGGCGGTCTTGATGATGCCCAGCGGGTTGCGAATTTCGTGGGCCAGGCCCATGGCGACTTCCCCCAGGGCGTGCAAGCGGTCACGCCGACGCAGTTGGGCTTCCAGGTGATGCAACTCGCCCAGGCGCTCGGTCATGTGGTTGAAGGTGCTGCTCAATTGCGCCAGTTCGTCACCGCCACTGACCACTACGCGGTGCGCGTAACTGCCCGAGATCACCGCATCCACGCCCTGGGACAAATCGCGCAGGGGCTTGGTCAGACGCCGCGACACCAACAACCCGGCCGCCAGTGACAGCGCCGAGCTGACGAGGAAGATCAGCACGAACAGGTTGCTCTGGTTCACCAGCCCCACCAGGCTGGTATGGCGTAGCAGGCCGCTGAAGATCACGCCTTGCAACTCGCCGGCGTCATTGAAAATCGGCCAATACAACCCGCTGTACTGGTTAGTGAACTGCTCGCTGGGCTGCTTGGTGCTGCGCAGGTAGGCTTCGACATTCTTGGGAATGCGCGAGGGGTGATTGGCGAACCGCTGGGTAGAAAATATTTCGGAAAAACCGGCAGGGTTGGCCAGGTACAAACGCAGGTCGAGGGAATGCACATCGGCCACGCTGGTGAGGAAACTGCTGTCCAGGTAAGTGGCGACCAGCAACAGGTAATCCACGCCGTCACGGCTGGTTTCGAAGGTGGACACCACCAGGCCCGTGCTCACGCCGGCGACTTGCACGGTCTGCAGCACCGCGTTGCTGGTGAGGTTGATCTGCCTGACGATGTCATCGGCGGCCGTGCTGAACATCACTTTACGGTCGCTGGTGCGAATCAGCGCCACCACGTCGATATCGGTGGCATCGGCAATGTCGGCGGTGAGCCGGTCATGCTTCTCGGCATTTTTGGACGACGGCGGGCTGGTGTAGCGCAGGAACAGCTTGGCCATGCGCGCGTTGTCGTGAAGGATGTCGCCGATTTCGTCCTTGACGATCTTGGTCGACTCTTGCAGCCAGATCCGCACGTTGCTGTCGAAAATCTGCGACAGCGTGGTGGCGGCCAGTTCAGCCGCGATCATGGTGGGAATCACGCTGACCAGCCAGAACGCCAGCACCAGCTTGCGCTGGACGCTCCAACGCGAAATGGCAAAGGGGCGGGCTTTCTGGCGGGTCTTGGTAATCATCAGGTTTCGCTTATCGCAGCAGCCATGGCAGGGTCGGAACGATCCGGTCGAATAAACAGTTTTACAAGCTTGAGCAGGCCGTTGACCAGCCGGTTGCGGTGGCGGAAGAACAGGCTGTTGCCCTCGAACTCGCACCCCAGGCGCAGTTTACTGGCATACCCGGCCTGGCCGCACTCGTACAGCGCAATACGGTGTTCAATACAGTAGTCGACATTGGTCAGCCAACTGCGGAAGTACAGGTTGTATTCACGGCTGAACTCCAGGTCATGGCCAAAGAACTTGTCCACCAGCCGATGCTCGTCCAGCAGGATAAGGTTGAACGCCACCAGGCGCTCGTCCACCCAGTACAGAACACAGACCGCCCGCTCGTGCAGGTGTTCGAGCACGCCCGTGAAGTAGCCGGCGGGCAGGCGCTCGAACTGCAAGTCTGCGCGCGCAAGCGTGGCTTCATACAGGCGCATGACCTCGGGCAGCACGTCGTCGATATTACGCCGCCACTCGACCCGCGGGCCCGGTGCGCGCAGTTTGCGACGCAGGTCCTTGCGCGTGGATTTGCCCAGCGAGCCGAGGTAGGCATCCACCGAGCCATAAGGCAGCGGCAACACCCCCGTGGGCAAGCTGGGCATGCTTTGAAAACCGGCGGCAAGGCAGCTCTGGGCCCAATGCGGGTCGTTGGTGGGCGCATCCTTGACCGCCAGCAAGCCGATACCGAGCGCATCGGCATCGCTGCGCGCAGCCGCCAGTAACTGCTGCAACAGCAACGCGCGCCGGGATTCGGGCACATGGCTGGCGACCCCAGCATCACAGCGTTCAGCCACCGGCGAACCGATGGCGTACAACGCCAATTGCAGAGCCCCCGGCCACAGCCGCTCCAGGCGCTCGGTCAAGCGCTTGCCAGCCCCCGACACGGTGGTGTCGAGGCGATAATGGGTGACGAACGCGGCCGCCACGGCCACCAGCGTTTGGTCCTCAAAGACCGCCAGGTAACGCCACTGAAAGTCATCGATCGCGGCGTTTTCCACGGCCAGGTAATAGTCCCAATCCTCCAGGGCACCGGGAAAACAATCGTTCCAGGCATCGCGCTGGATAGCCCGGATGGTCGGGTAGGCTTGGGTGGTTATCACAGATTGCCCTTATTTCTATGGCGAACGCCGATCCAATGTGGGAGCTGGCTTGCCTGCGATGCAGGCGCCTCGGTGCGTCAGGCAGACCGCAGTGATGCCATCGCGGGCAAGCCCGCTCCCACATTGACCTGCGTTGGCTTGAAGACTGCGTGCTGCTCGACAAACCTGGCACTCAACTCGATCACCCGCCGGTACTGCAAATCCACGGTGATCATGTGGTAGCAGTTGTCCAGCAGGATCTTGGTCACCGGCCCGCCGAGGTGGCGCTCTACGTAATCGGCATTCCAGCGGCTGGTGATGTCGTCCTCGATGGAATGCAGCACCAGCGCCGGCACCTTGATCTGCGGCATGCGTTTCTTGACCACGGCGTTCATGCGGTGCAGCTCGCGCACGGTGATGCCTTCCATGGTCAGCAACCCCGCCTCGCTGCTTTCGCCTTCCTTCATCTGCCGCTCGACGATGGCCCGCAGGCGCTCGTTCTTGATGCCGTAGGGCGGCTTCTCTTCGAAGCTGCAAATGTGCACGCCGAACGGAATCTTCATCAGCAAGGGCGTGAGAAACGCCAGTTTGTTGATACTCCAACCGTCGTACTTCAAGGTGGTGGAATACATCAGCAACCCGGCAACTTGCCCTGGGTGTTCGGACGCCACATACATCGACATCACCGCGCCCATGGACAAGCCACCGACAAACACCTGGGCGTGGCGCTGCTTGACCTGTACGAAGGTCTTGCGCACGCCTTCGTACCAGTCCTGCCACCCCGTAGCTTGCAAGTCGCTGTTGTCACCGCAGTGCCCGGCCAACGTGGGCACATACACCGTGCAGTTGCCCGCCTTGGCCAGGCCCTTGGCGACCTGGCGCAATTCGGTCGGTGTGCCGGTCAGGCCGTGGATCAACAGGATCCCGACCGGACCATCACCGAGAACGAAGCCGGCAGTGCCTTCACCGAGGTCGATCCCTTGAGCATTCACCGCGTGGTCGCTCGCACCAGCAGTTGCTCCAGCAACTTGAGGCCCAGGTCGATTTCCGGGTAGCTGATTTCCAGGGACGGCGCCAGGGTGATCACGTTCTTGTAGTAACCGCCCACGTCGAGGATCAACCCGAGTTTCTGGCCGTCTACCACCATGTCGCCTTTCATGCCTTCTTCGACCATGTAGTCCAGGGTCGCCTTGTCCGGGGTGAAGCCATCCGGGCCGCAGATCTCGCAGCGCAGTGCCAGGCCCAGGCCGTCCACATCGCCGATGATCGGGAAGCGTTTTTGCAAGTCTTGCAGGCCTTCCAGGAAGTATTTGCCCTTGGCCATGACCATGGCACCGTAGTCGACTTCGCTGGTCATCTTGAACATTTCCAGGCCCACCGCGGTACCCAACGGGTTGGAGGCGAAGGTGGAGTGAGTCGAACCTGGCGGGAACACCTTCGGGTTGATCAACTCTTCACGGGCCCAGATACCGCCCAATGGGTTAAGACCATTGGTCAACGCCTTGCCGAACACGATCACGTCCGGTTGTACGTCGAAGTGCTCGATCGACCAGAGCTTGCCGGTGCGGTAGAAGCCCATCTGGATTTCGTCGGACACCATCAGGATGCCGTGCTGGTCCAGGACGTGCTTGAGTTCGCGGTAGAAGTTCATCGGCGGGATTACATAGCCGCCGGTGCCCTGGATCGGCTCGACATAGAAAGCTGCGTATTCGCACTGGTTGGTTTTAGGGTCCCAGACACCGTTGTATTCGGTCTCGAACAAGCGGGCGAACTGCTGCACGCAATGGCTGCCGTACTCCTCCTTGGTCATGCCCTTCGGGCCACGGAAGTGGTAAGGGAATGGGATGAAATTGGCGCGTTCGCCAAAGTGGCCGTAGCGACGACGATAGCGGAAGCTGGAGGTGATCGACGAGGCGCCGAGGGTGCGGCCGTGGTAGCCGCCTTCGAAGGCGAACATCAGGCTTTTGCCGTTGCTGGCGTTGCGCACCACTTTCAGGGAGTCCTCGATGGACTGCGAGCCGCCGACGTTAAAGTGCACGCGACCATCGAGGCCGAACTTGTTCTTGGCATCGACCGCGATCATTTCCGACAGCTCGATCTTGCCTTTGTGCAGGTACTGGCTGGCGATTTGCGGCAGCGTATCGATCTGCTTTTTCAGCGCGTTGTTCAGGCGCGGGTTGGCATAGCCGAAGTTGACGGCCGAGTACCACATTTGCAGGTCGAGGTAGGCCTGGTCTTCGGTGTCCCATACATACGAGCCTTCGCAGCGGCTGAAGATACGCGGTGGCTCGATGTAGTGAACGGTGTCGCCGTAGGAGCAGTACTTGGCTTCTTTATCCAGAAGCACCTGGTCTTCGGCGGTAGCGATACGGATATCAGACATGATGGAAGAGTTCCTGATGGTCAGAAGAGGTGTTGAAGGTGGTGGCGTTGGCAGCGAGGCCTTGTGGCAGCTTGGCCAGCAACGCCGGCACTTGCGCAAAGGTGTCGAAGCGCGCGTGAGGGATCTGGTGAGCGACGCAGTAGTCGGCGAGGCTGCCCTTGGCAAACACGAAGTCGGCGGTGGAGGCCACGCACATGTCGGACTTGCCGTCGCCGATCACCAGCACGCGCTTGTTGCGCGGCGTGGATTTGCACTTGCAGTTGCCCGAAGCGGCGCGGCAGGCATCGCTGGCATACGGGAAGTCGATGCGCCAGCTGTCCTGGTCGACCTGGCGCAGGCGGTTGGCGAGGATCGGCAACAAGGTCACGTAGTTGCGCGAAAGGATGCGGGCAATGCCCTGCTCGATGCCGTCGCTGACCACTTCGATGGAGGCACCCAGGCCCATGACGTGATCGACAAAGTCCGGGAAGTCCGGGTCGATCTCGACGCTGTCGAAGTACGCCAGCAGTTCAGCCGGGGTGGCCTTGATCAGCGCCAGTTGGCGGCTCAGGCATTCGCGTGAACCGATATGCCCATCCAGCCATTCCTGCTCAATGGTTTCCCACTCGGGGCCGGCGAAGCGTTGGAGGACGTTGTCGATGACATCGGTGGGGGTAATGGTCCCGTCGAAGTCACACACGATATGCCAGTTGATCATCTGCCTTTCCTTTAGGTAAAGGGCCTTGGAGGAGCGCGCTGTCTGCGCTTGCCAAGGGATAGAGCAGGGACTGTGCCAACTGGCCAAAAGCCCGCAGGGCTGGGGGTTTGGGCGAAATGCGCAGCGATATATGTCGCAGGAGCTACAATTTTTGTAGCTTGCTACAAACAACATGAGTGCTTGCGCAGGCGCGTCGGTTTGCGCGTTCATGCGCGCCTGCCCACCTTCAGGAAACGTCCCCATGTCCAAGCTCGCTGCTGCTGTATTCACCGGTTTACTTGGAGGGTGGGGCCTTTGCGGGGCCGCATGGGCAGAGGGCATCACGGGCGATGTGGGCGCGGGCCTCAGCTATCAGCCCCACGACCCCACTGGCAGCCGCTACGAAACCCGGCCTGTGCCGTACCTGGACCTGGATTGGGGCAACGTCAGTCTGAGCACCGATGACGGCCTGACCTGGAGCGCCCTGGATACCCACGGCCTTACCGCTGGCCCCTATATCAACTACCTTTCGGGGCGCACCTCCAACGGCGAGTTGCAAGGCCTGCGCAACGTGTCGGACATGGCGGAAGTGGGCGGTTTCGTCCAATACGCCCCGGCCAATTTCTGGCGGGTCTACGCGCAATTGGGCCAGGCCGTGGGCGGCGGGCATTCCCAGAGCGGCGCACTGGGTAAAATCGGCGGCGAACTGGGTTACCCCTTGGGTGGCGGGATTATCGGCAGCAGTGGCCTGGTTGCGCATTTTGCCGATGCGCGCCAGACCAATACCTTCTTCGGCGTGGACAACAACGAAGCCGTCGCTTCAGGCCTGCGGCCTTATAACGCGAGTGGCGGCTTTCAGAACGTGACGCTGAGTCAAGGTTTTTCCTTCCCCCTGGCGCCCCATTGGTCACTGCTGACCAGCGCCAGCTGGGTACACCTGGTGGGGTCGGCGGCCAAGAGCAGCATCGTCAAGGAGGCTGGCCAGGTGAATCAGGGCCAGGTGCAAACGGCGATCAGTTACACCTTCGACTGAAACACCCGTGAGCAAAACCGGGAGCAAAATGTGGGAGCGGGCTTGCTCGCGAAAGCAGTGTGTCAGTCACCCGATACTTCACTGATCCACCGCATTCGCGAGCAAGCCCGCTCCCACATTGGGCCTGTGTTTCATAGCACTATTTTCAGTGTTCTTCGCCTTCAGCCAACAGCGCGATACCACCGATAATCACCACCACGCCCACCCAATGCAGCACGCTGATGTGCTCGCCCAGCCCCAGCCAAGAACCCAGCAATACGGCCACAAACACCAGCGAACTCAGCGGAAACGCCAGGGACAAACTGCTACGCCGCAAAATCAGCATCCACACAAAAAACGCCCCGAGATAGCTGGCAATCGCCGCCAGAATCCCCGGGTTGCGCGCCACGTCGGCAAGCCATTGCCAACTGAAGTCCATCGGCCCCAATTGATCGCCGGCAACCTTGGTGAACAACTGCCCGGCGCTTTCGGTGGCGATCAGCAGTGCCCACAGCACCAGGGTGCCAAGCCGCCCATGCAGCCAGCCGGTATTGATTGTTTGCGTTGTCATGCCTGGTTCCCCGCGATTGCTACCAACATCACACCCAAAGTGATCACCAACGTGCCCAGCCAACGGCGTCGGCTGACGGTTTCCTTGAGCACCACCCGGCCCGCCAGCACCACCAGGCAATAGGCCAACGCCGCTAGCGGAAACAGCAGACTCAAGGGCGCGCGGGACAGCGCTTCGAGCCAGACAAAAAACTCAATGACATAGGCGCCGACGCCGGCCCACAGCAGCGGCGCATTGAACACCTGGCCCCAGAACGCACGCAGGCGAAAACCGCCATCGAGTTGCGGCAAACGGTCCACGCCCAGTTTGAAACACAGCTGGCCAATCACATCGAGGACGATGGAAAACGCCAGTAACAACACCACGGTCAGGGTCACGGGAACAGCTCCTCAAACAGGTCGATCAAGGCTTCATTGGTTGCGGCGTTACGCTGCAAGTCTTGCGGGCTCCAGCGCTCCGGTGGCGGCTGGTCGGACTTGGCTTCCCAGCGCTTGAACGCGTTGCTGAATGCCGGCGTAGCGAACTCACCGCAAACGTCGATGCCGATGATGCGCTTACCCGCCGCCAATGCCCGCAGGGCCTGGAGTAAATGGGTCAGGCGCATGCCACCCTGGTCCCAGTTGGTGGCGGCGTCTTCACTGGCGAGCACATCTTTGTCGATGGTGATCCAGATCGCCTCGGTGGGCAGACTGGCAATCATCTGGTCGAGGAAGGCTGCCCAATCCAGGTCCGCCAGGTTGCGCCAGTGCAGGTGGTTTTCCTGTTGCTGGTGGCCGGCGCCGTCACCCACCCGGCCCCAGACCTTGGATGGCGGATGCTGCCAGGGAAACAGCTGCAAACGCCCACGCTTGAGGGCGCCAAGGTTGCCGCCGCGCAGTTGCGGGTTATGCAGGTCATCGCTGCACGGGCCGAGGGTGACGATGCGTTGGATCGCCGGCATCTTCAGCGCCCGGTTGACCCACGAACCGCAGTGCCGCTTGGGCGCAAAGCGCACCCAGTCGGGGTGGTTGTCGAAGTGGATCAGGCTGACAGGCTCTTTGAGGTCGGCCAAAAAGGCCGGCGTGAGGTGGTGATAATCGCCGGAGCCGACAAACAGGATTTCCGGGCGCGCGTCACGGGGCCGTGGCCGTTGGGCCAGGCGCTCGACGAAACGCTTCCAGGTTTTTTCGGTGGACCACAAACGCAATTTCGGGCCCAGGTCCAGCAGGTCCAGGCGCGTGGCCCGACCGCTGGCCAACCGCCGGGCAATCGGTGCCTGGCCGGTGAGGCTGTGGTCAAGGTCAAGAATATTCAAGGTAAGTTACACCCCTAATGGCAGCGCCCAACCGCAGGCCGGTTGAGCTTTAGGGGGGTAATGCAAGGGATGGGCCAGCACTTCTCTTAATGCCCACACAGATCAAATGTGTGAGCTGGCTTGCCTGCGATGGCCATGAGTATCTACACAACTTTGCGCGTTGCCCCCGGTGTCAGGGTAGTTGTCGTGTCCCCCGCTTTTTGAAAAGCATTCCGGGGGCGGCAAGAGTATGGTCATGCCTTTCTATTCAGAAGAACGTAAAGCTGCGCTGCTGAAAATGATGCTTTCGCCCCTGAGCCTCTCGGCGGCGGAGGTCGCTCGGCGCGAAGGTTGCAGCGATATGTCTCTCCATTATTGGCGCAAACAAGCTGCCGCCAGAGGAACGCAATTGTCCGATGCCAAGCAACCGGCCGAAAATTGGTCAGCCGAATCCAAGCTGGCGATCATCATAGAAACAGGTTCGCTATCGGAGCTGGAAATCGGTGAGTACTGCCGACGAAAAGGTATTTTTCCCGAGCAAATAACCGATTGGCGCAACGCTTTTATCGCCGGCAGCACGAAACAGTCAACCGCGAAAACTGCAAGCTCCGGACAGTCACGGGATGATAAAAATCGTATCCGTGAACTTGAACGTGAGTTGCGCCGCAAAGATGCAGCCCTGGCTGAAACAGCGGCCTTACTGGTACTACGAAAAAAGCTCAATGCCTACTGGGGGAGCGACGACGAGGCCACCTGACCTTGTTGCCAGAACGGTATTTACTCGTTGATTGGCTTAATGAAGCCATTCTGGCGGGCGCCCGCAGGGCGCCTGCTTGTCAGGAGGTAGGCATTTCACTGAGGACACTGCAACGCTGGAGCTTGCCGCAAGAACTCTTGGCAGATGGACGCACGACGACGCTTAGGCCGATACCGAACAACGCGCTCAGTGAGCTTGAACGGCAAGGCATCGTGACGCTGTGCAACAGCAAAGCCTATGCGCACCTCCCGCCAAGCCAGATCGTGCCGCAATTGGCCGATGAAGGAAGATATGTAGCCTCGGAGGCGACTTTTTATCGTGTGCTGCATGCGGCAGGTCAGCAGCATCACCGATCCAGAGCCAAGCGACCGCATCGCCATGAGGCACCGACCACTTACGCAGCGACTTCAGCTAATCAGGTGTGGTCATGGGACATCACCTACTTGCCGTCCCCGGTTCGCGGGAAATTTTACTACCTCTATCTGATCGAAGACATCTACAGCCGAAAAGCCGTGGGCTGGGAAGTTTATGAAGCCGAGAGCGGGGAAAAGGCGGCAGCGTTGCTGCAACGAAGCGTGACTCAGGAGAAGTGTTGGCGCCAGCCGCTGGTGCTTCACTCGGACAACGGTGCACCGATGAAATCGGTGACGTTACTGACCAAGATGTATGACCTGGGCATCACGCCGTCTCGCGGTCGACCACGGGTTAGCAACGACAACCCGTACTCGGAATCACTGTTCAGGACACTGAAATACTGCCCGCAGTGGCCACAGGCGGGGTTTACCAGCCTGGATGATGCGCGTATCTGGGTGAGGAATTTTATGACCTGGTACAACACCGTGCACCGTCATAGCCGGATCCGCTTCGTAACACCGGCTCAACGTCATGAAGGAAAAGACCGAGAAATCTTGGCTCGTCGAGATGCGATATACCGGCAGGCCAGAGAGAAAAGACCGGAACGATGGTCAGGAGAGACACGCAACTGGAACCCTATCGGGACGGTGTATCTGAACCCTGAAAGGGAACTGACCGTGGTAATAAAAATCGCGTAGCGCGACGGTGGACGCGACAACTACCTTGAAAAACGCCGGTTGTAACAGCAGACGCTAACCACGATGCGAAGCGAGCCGCTCTTGATCTGCTTTTGATCTGCTTTTGATCTTGATCTCAGGCGCCCCGTTAAACCACGCTGGCCGAACGCAGGCTTGAATTCGTGGGTAACCCGGCAGGACGCAGGGTTAGCCGCCCCGCGCCATGGATGGCGCGTGGCGGCGGCCCACGGATTCAAGCCTGTGTTCGGGCACACCGAGCCTAAGCGAGGTGCCGAGTGGTGGGGCAAGGACCTTTTGGTTACTTTTGGGTCCTTCCAAAAGTGACCCGCTGTCAGAGCGGAACCCTAGGTGGCCGTTACCGCAGCAATGGATATGTACACAATCCAATTGTGTCGCCTGTCAGACCGCCTTCGCGAGCAAGCCCGCTCCCACAGTTTGATCGCGGGGTGTCAGGTAGATAGGCGTTGGCTGGTAGGCCGCCTTCGCAGGCAAGCCAGCTCCCACATTTGAATCGCGGGGTGTCAGGTAGATAGGCGTTGGCTGGTAGGCCGTCTTCGCAGGCAAGCCAGCTCCCACAGTTGGATTGTGGGGTGTCAGGTAGAGAAGCGCCGGCCGTCAGGCCGTCACGGGAGCAAGCTCCCTCGCCACAGGCCCAGCGTCACACCAAAGCTGTGTAGATACCTATGCTGCGATGGCGGTGTGTCAGCCACCTCATTTGCAACTGACAGCCAGCTCCCACATTTTGCTCCGTGCTCGGCCTCAGGATTTCGATTCGTTGATGATCTGGCGAATCGCGCCGACGAAGGCTTCAGCCGGCTGCCCACCGCTCACCGCATATTGGTCATTGAAGACAATGGTCGGCACCGAACTCACCCCACGGGAAACCCACAGCTGCTCCTGCTCGCGGACCTCGGCGGCGTATTCATCGCCGGCAAGAATCTGGGCGGCGCGCGCAATGTCCAGCCCGACGCTTTCGGCGATGATCGCCAGGGTCGCGTGGTCGGAAGGGTCCTGGCCATCGCTGAAGTACGCCTTGAACAGCGCTTCCTTGAGGTTGTACTGCAAACCTTCCAACCCGGCCCAATGCAACAGGCGGTGCGCGTCGAAGGTGTTGTAGATGCGGCTCTGGCCATCGGTACGGAACGCAAAGCCCAACGCGGCGCCCATGTCACGAATACGCGCACGGTTGGCCTGGGACTCTTCAGCGGTGGAGCCGTACTTTTCGGTAATGTGCTCGACGATGTTCTGACCTTCGGCGGGCATGTTCGGGTTCAGTTCGAACGGTTGA
This sequence comes from Pseudomonas sp. FJ2-5-13, assembly GCF_029201605.1. NCBI lineage: Bacteria > Pseudomonadati > Pseudomonadota > Gammaproteobacteria > Pseudomonadales > Pseudomonadaceae > Pseudomonas > Pseudomonas sp. FJ2-5-13. The sequence continues at coordinate 1,326,121 of NZ_CP104045.1, read as the reverse complement.
AAATGAATCTCGGCCTGCACCTCGCTGCCGAGCTGGTCGAGGGCTTCGGTCAAGCCGCGCAGGCCGATGATGCACCAGGGGCAGGACACGTCGCTGACGAAATCGATTTTCAAGGGAGTACTCATGGTGGGCAACCTCGCGGGCAGTCATGCGCATAAAGGTTGCACGATACACCACCTTCACAGCACCTTCGAAGGCTCGCTCAAATCGATCTGCGCCCAGTGCGCGGCATCCTGGCGATGGGCTTGCAGGTAAGGCAATACCGCCGCCAGCAAGGGCGCCTTGAACGCTTCCTGAAAACGGTGGGCCAGGCCGGGAATCAATTTCAACTGGCTGCCCTGGATATGCGCGGCCAGGTGCACGCCGTGCATCACCGGCAACAACGGGTCGGCGGTGCCATGCACCACCAGCGCAGGCACGCGCAGTTGGTTGAGCAAGGGCACACGGCTTGGCTCGGCCAGGATCGCCATGATCTGGCGCTTCACGCCTTCGGGGTTGAAGGCGCGGTCATAGGACAGCGCCGCCTGGTGCAGCAACGCCTGGCGATCGTCCTTGATATCCGGGCTGCCCAACGCCGCGAGCAAATCCGCCTGTTGCTCCAGCGCCACCTCACGGTTGGGCGCGCTGCGCCGCGACAGCAATTGCACCAGCGCCGCGTTCGGCGCGGGCAGGCCCTCGGCGCCGGAGCTGGTCATGATCAGGGTCAGGCTTTCCACGCGCTGTGGCGCCATGGCCGCCAGGTGTTGGGCGATCATGCCGCCCATGCTCGCGCCGAGTACGTGAAACTGCTGCACCTGCAATGCATCCATCAACCCCAGGGCGTCGTCGGCCATGTCGGTCAAGGTATAGGGCGCGGCCACCGGCAGGCCGAGCTTGTAGCGCAGCACTTCGAAGGTCAGGTTGGCGCTCGCCGGCGCCTGCCGCCAGGTGGACAGGCCGACATCGCGATTGTCGTAGCGAATCACCCGAAAACCTTGCTCGCACAGGGCAACCACCACTTCATCCGGCCAGTGAATCAACTGTCCGCCCAGGCCCATCACCAGCAGCAACGCAGGGTCGGACGCACGGCCGATACTTTGATAGGCGATGCTCACCTGAGCCAGGTCGACCGTTTGGGTCGGGACATTGACATCACATCGAGAAGCCGCAAAGGACGGCAGGCCGAACAGGAGAGCGGCCACTAAAAACAACGCACGCATGAAAAACACCAAAACGCAGAACCCCAGTAGAGCGCGAGTCTGATGAAGTTTGTTCAAGCGCGCTGCCACAGTTCGATGACAGTTTGATGAAGAGTGCCCAGTGGTCATGGTCGACACGCCCCACAACATGAGACAAAATCAAGCAATCCGTTCTCATCGCAAATTTTCTTCATGGAGCGCCTGTGCTCGAAATCCGTCACTTGAAAACCCTGCACGCCTTGCGCGAAGCCGACAGCCTGGTGGAAGCCGCCGAGCGCCTGCACTTGACCCAGTCCGCCCTCTCCCACCAGTTCAAAGAACTGGAAGAGCGCCTGGGCATGCCGTTGTTCGTGCGCAAGACCAAACCGGTGCGTTTCACCAGCGCCGGCCTGCGCCTGCTGCAATTGGCCGACGCCACCCTGCCGTTGCTGCGCGGTGCCGAGCGCGATATTGCGCGGCTGGCCGGCGGCACCGCCGGGCGCTTGCACATGGCAATCGAATGCCACAGTTGCTTCCAGTGGCTGATGCCGACCATCGACCAGTTCCGCGATGCCTGGCCGGAAGTCGAGTTGGACCTGGCCTCGGGCTTTGCCTTCGCGCCGCTGCCGGCCCTGGCCCGTGGCGACCTGGACCTGGTGGTGACTTCCGACCCGCTGGAACTGCCAGGCATCACCTACGTGCCGCTGTTCACTTACGAAGCCATGCTGGCGGTGGCCAACCAACACACGCTGGCGAACAAGTCTTACATCGTGCCCGAAGACCTGCTGACCGAAACCCTGATCACCTACCCGGTGGAACGTGACCGCCTGGACATCTTCACCCGCTTCCTGGAACCGGCCGACGTTGAACCGGCCCAGGTGCGGACTTCGGAGCTGACGGTGATGATGATGCAACTGGTGGCCAGCGGCCGTGGGGTGTGCGGCATGCCCCACTGGGCGCTGCATGAATACAGCTCACGCGGGTATGTGAAGGCCAAGCGTTTGGGTGAGAAGGGGTTGTTCGCCACCTTGTATGCGGGCATTCGTGCTGACATGCTCGATGCGCCTTATATGCGCGACTTTTTGCTGACGGCCAAGGACACCTCGTTTTCGACCTTGGATGGAGTTAGCGCGGTTCGCTGAGCTGGAGAGAACGTCATCGAGCCAGCAGATCGGGCTTGTGTGGGAGTCGGGCTTGCCCGCGATGCAGGCAACTCGGATCGCTTGTCACACCGCGTTGATGCTGTCGCAGGCAAGCCAGCTCCCACCTTGGGCTTCATTCCCCCCGGATTTCGCGCCACATGTGGATCTTGTCGAAGTAATCGACACCTACCCGCACCGCCAATGGCTCGAGACCGTACTGGATGAAACCGCAGCGCTGGTAGAGCGCAAAGGCGGCGTCATTGCCGGCGGTGACGGTCAGTTGGATCAGTTTGAGGCGCGGGTGGCGACGGGCTTCTTCCAGTGCGGCTTGCACCAGTTGCCGCCCAAGCCCCTGCTGTTGATAAGCCTCGGTCACGTACATGCCGAACAAGGTCACCTTGTGCCGGGCCTTCTCCCGTGGCTCGAATGCAAGACCGACAATACCCGCCAACTGATCGCCATGGAAGGCGCCAAACAGCCGATCCAGGGGGCCGCCGAGGCGTTTTTCCCACCAACTCAAGGGCATCGAAGCACGCTCGGCCACGCTGGAGGTGAACGCCTGGGGATAAGCGCCGTAAGCCTCGAGCATCAGCGCGCGATAGGCCTGCGCATCGTCGTTGCCCAGCGGGCGAATCATCATGCGGTAGCCAGCCCATCGCGATAGAACGGCAGGATCAAATCGTGCGTCAACGGCGCCAGATGCAAGTCACCTTCGGCCATGGGATCGATCCAGCGCACCTCTTCAATCTCGGCAGCAGGGGTGACGGCAACGTCGATCTGCACCTTGAACAGCTCGGCCTGTACGGTAAAGCCCGGCTCGTTGGCCGCGGGCGCCGAGAACTGGCCAAGATAGACGGCTTCGCTCGGGTCAATGCGCAGGTTCAGCTCCTCGCGCAGCTCACGGACGAGCGCCTCGGCAGGTTGCTCGCCGGCGTCGATCTTGCCACCCGGTTGCATGAAAGCCAGGGTATCGCGCTTGCGCACCAGCAAGGTTTGACCGTCGCCACGGATCAACAGCGCGGCTGCAATGCGGATAGTCTTGGACATGGAACGCCCTCTCTGGGATTGAAAAGCGGCCAAGGATCCCACGCGCATTCTGCACACGCAACTCGCGCGCGCAGGGCGATTTTTTCCGACATACATACACCGCAGGGTCCAGTTTCGGCCACCCTAAACTCGCAAACTCATATTCAGCAGGGCTCGCTGCACCTCGGTGCGCCGTGCCCTTTTATAAGAGTTTACTCATGCACAATTCATTGCCTGCCCTCAAAGAATCATCCACTGACGAACCGCAACCGCTGCCGGCCGACAGCACGTCAACCACTACCGTGCAACCGATGACGCTTGCGGTCGTGCCGCCGGCGTCACTTTCTGCCGAAGAACAGCTGGCTCACCTCACCCGTGAACTCGACGAACTCAATGCACAGACCTCTGAGCTGGTAGAGCGACAGCCGAGTGTCGGCCGTGTGTACCAGCAGCAATTGGCCGACATCTTTCCCGATGTACATCTGCCCATCAATCCCAACCAGATTTTTTTCACTCGCTATCGCGAAGACCAGGAAGGGCAAAAGCACCTGCTGTCCTGCGAACCACTGGGCTCGCTGCTCGCCAGCTTACGCGCGCCTGGCGCAGCGTCTTATCTCACCAACGAGAGCGGCGCCTTCTACCGCGAATGCAACACCCTGGACGCCGATAAACGCCTATCTCCCACTACCTCGATGACAACCCTGGCCGCCAGGCTGGAAATTGCCATCACCTTGAGCCTGAATACATTCTGGGGGACTGGCGAGCCCTCCCAAGCCGACACGGAGGGGCAATTGGTCGCACTGCGACGACAAGTGCTGGCCCATCAACTGGCATTGCGCTCGGTGGACGGCACGTTGTCGGCGCATGCACAAACGCTGGCGCAGAACGTGCTCAAGTACCCAAGTGCTGCGGCACGTGAACAGGTGTTTACCCTCGACAACAGGCCCACGGTGTACCGGCTGGCACTGGAGGATGGCAGTGAATTCGCCGGCGCATTCATTCTGGCCCCCACGGGCACGACGCCTCTGTCGGGCAACGTGATGCTCTATAGCCCAAGCGAGGAGTTTGAGGAGTTTGAAAACCTGGCGCGGTTGAATGATACCGTCGCAACCCGCATACAAGACGGCTCAGCGGCAGGCAAGCTATTGATCGCAAGCCTGCCGACGGCCGCGCGCGCCGCGCTGAACGGCTTGCCCGTACTGACGACGGCCCCGTCACCGATAGACGCTGACGTGATTGCTGACAGTGTCCGCGCATTGCGAGTCAGGCAACATTTCTCTGTCCGCAATAGCTTGCACAGGGAGCCCTTACCCACCACAGGCGAACTCGACCTGGCCGCAGACCTGACGCCACAGTTGGATGTCGCGAATGCCTTTATGGCACGCACCCTACGCTTGTTGACGACCGAACCCGCATGGTTGAAAGCCTCCAACGAGCAAGACCAGGCCCGGTACAGGCAACTGGAGCAGGAACTGATTGACAGCAATGAAGAGCTCGCGCCTCATCTTGAGAAGATCTTGACACTGGAAGCGTTCTCCCAGCAGGAGACCGACCGGGTGCTGAAAAAACAGAAACCTGCGTATGCCAATGTGGATATTGACCCTTATAGAAGCCTGGTTCATCTGCGCGTGACAACGTCCTCCCGGTCCGCCGAGGTGACGGGGTATCGTAACGAGGCGGCCACCCTTGTCTACATCAGCGAAGACCGCAAGATCCATATCCCGCAGTGCCTGCCGGGCCAAAAACTAATGTGGGGCACCTGGCGTACCCAAGCCGTGGTGGATTTGCGCACACTGGGAAACTACACCCAACGTAATGTCGACCCTTGGTCGGTGCATGGCATACACAGAATAATCAGCGCTACCGTCAACATCGTCGACACGGCCGGCAACCATCACGGAAAACTCGGGAACGACGATTTGCGTGCCCTCGCCACAGAGGCTGACATTGGCCAAAAATACGATACGTACCTGCGCTCAGCCTTCTCGCAGAGCAGCGGGACAAGCACCTTTGCAACAGCCTGGCAGCGCGCCAACGCGGCAAGAATGAACAAGGACGCCCTTGAGAGCCGTCTCAACCCTGACGCCGCCAAGCTGTTTACATTCAAGACGCCAGGCAGTGGGCTTGACTGGATAAAGGCAGTTACCGAGCACCCCGATTCAACTACCCGGCCCCGGGTCAGCGAGTTCGAGATAGAGGTCAACCTACTGGTATTGGGTGCCGCGCAGAAGAGGGGTCAAGGCGGACAGGTCATGCATCGCGTCCTGGTCATTCATCGAAAAGGCACCAAGCCTGATGGGGTCAGTGTGCTGTATACCCCGGATGCGCCAGATGGCGGGCCGTTCAGGGAACTGGTCAACGGGCTGGCAGAGCTGGACACGCTGAAAGCAAAACCCGAATGGCAGACCTACTTCAGTTCCCAAATGGCCACAAAGGATACGAACGAGATAACGCGGATCCTCAACGATACGCGCAGTGTGTACCGCTACACCTTGTCACCGATAACCGGCAATTTCCACGCCTACCTGTATTCGGCGCAACTGGGTTTTCAGCTCGCGCACGCCGATTATCGTTCACGGAGCAATGCGCAAATTTTCCGCGAGTCGGCGGTGAACGCCTTTATGTTTGGAGTGGACGCAGCTGACTTTCTGCTCGGGCTGATACCCGGCAAAACCGCCCTGTCGTTTTTGCGTCGAGGTATCAACCGTGGATTAGACGTGGCCAAACAGCTTGGGCGGCGCATTCCGGGACTGGCCAGTAAAGTTGGTACGGGCAGGAACACCGGCCTCGTACAGACCGGTGCTTCAGTCCGCCCGCTGGAACCCGCCTGGGTCAATGCGGCCCCGTATCGGCTGCCTGAGCAGATAACACCGCACTTTGACGTAGCTGAGTTTGCCCGCACCCACCGATACCGTCTGTTGCGCCGGTCGGGCAGCGCACCGTGTTTTTTTGATAAACACAATAACCAGTTTATCGCGATGCGCGACTCTACAGGCCGCTATCATTTGTATCAGTCCTATGTAGAGGACGGCGCACGCTATGTAAAAGACCCGGCAGGTAACCAGGTGGATTTCATGGTCGTGCCAGGAGACGCAAAGAGCTGGAAGCCCCGCTTCGAACGAAATGCTGTAGGCGGAGGTTCCGTTCTGGGCGCCCTGCGTTCTCTGCCCCCTGAACAGCAAGTGGACGCGGACATGATCGCGGCCATGCGGCTTTTCGCAACAGAAGGGGAAATGCGCGATTTCGAGCGCGTCATAGAACAAACCGACGCGGCCCTGAAACTCAACTTGATCACTCACGCCCGACAACAGCTCGGCCCCCTGGATGAAGCTGAATTTCGCCGCTGGGTATCGAACCCCAAAAGCCTGAGCCGGACCCACCAAGAGAGATTGCGCAATAGCGTGTTAAACCTGCGGTCCGAACTGGCCACGCTTGAACATATACACCTGTCGACCCATCATTTTGCGCAACATCTGTCTGCGCTGGACAAGGAGGAACTGTTTAAGAAAGTCAAAAGGCTCATTGGCAAAAACGACAACTTAGACAAACAAATCAGAACATCGATTGCCGTTCTCGACCCCGATACGGAGGCACAATTTGTCGGGTATGCCATCACGAATAAACATCAGACCGCGATGGATAAATTCGCGGCAAAATATGAACTTTATACTTGGCGAGAGGCGGCACTGACGGTGTTTGCAAACAAGCCAGAACACCTACGACGTATTAATCAACTCGCCTCCGATCAAGGAATTACACACCAGCAGGCGATACGCCGATTCTTGTTGCTGCCTGAGACAAAAAGCACCCTGGATGCGTTCATGAAGGATACCTTCAAGGCGAAAATGGCCAGGCTTCAAGTCACCTCCTTTTCAGAGGATTTCAAAAAATCCGGCGTTCCCTATATCGCCCTGTCCCGAGGCCAGCACGGGGCAGACGCTGGCATAGCCATGGTGGACAGCAAAGACGTCACAGCATTTGAAAAGGCCCTGCCCAAATTCTCTACGCCCTTGGAGTTTGAGCAACCCCGCCCTCCAGCCAGAGGCCAAAGGCCAGAGCCGTCCGTGCCCCCGGCCCCGGATGTCCTGCCCCTACCCACTCGCGATCCGCACATCAACATCGTGAAGCTCGATGATCTGGCGCACACCCAGAAAAAACTCATGCCCGCCCCCGCCACGGCCAAACTTGAGCAAATCATCCAGGATATCCAAGCCGGACGTCTCAGCCGCAAGCGAATAGGCAACTACACCTATGTCGATTTACCCCAAGTACAGGCCGGCTCGGGCCGCGGTCTTTGGCGCGTGGCAATTGAACAGAACGGCAAAGAAGGTGGCAAAGATGTCTACATCATCAGGGGCATCTTTGATTACCACGGCAGCAAGCACGTAGCCTGGGGCGTATAGCTACAGGAGTGGCGCCACCTCGTCGGGCGTCTTGATAAACACGCTGTACTTGGCGCCCTCCATGGCTTCGAACGCGATCAGCTTGTCCACCAGCGGCAAGTTCAGCACCTTGCCCGCATTGAGCAGCAGCATGCCGTTATCGGCGTTGAGGTTGCGGGCCAGCACCATACCGGCCTCAAGCTCACGGGTGGTGAGGACTTTGACCGTAGGGTCGCCCAGGGTTACGTCGCTGAGGAAGGTTGCGCAGGCTTGCACAAAATCTTCCACCAACGCCGGGTCATACAGGCGCCCGGCGTACTTGCGGATATACAACAGCGCTTCGTCGCTGTTGAGGTGGCGCTCCAGGATCAGGCCTTTTTGCAATTCGATAAAGTCCACCGCCAACTTCAGCAGCCGTGAACCGGGCGGGATCGTATCGCCCTTGAGGTGGTCGGGAAACCCCGTGCCGTCCCAGCGTTCCTGGTGATGACGAATGATCCGCGCCGCGTCCTTCATCGGCTCCAGGGTCATCAGCAGCGACTCGCTCTGCCCCGGATACTCACGGTACAAGCCACGGTCGGTGCTATGCAGTTTGTCCGACGGTGCAACCATCATGCTGTCGGTCCAACTCAACTTGCCGATGTTGTACAACGCGGCGGCCATGGTCAGGTCGCGGGTGCTGGCTTCGTCCATGGACTGGGCGGCGCAGTACACGCGGATCAACTCGATCAACGCGCGGTTGGTCTGTTTGTCTTTGGGCAAGCGCAGGTTGGCCAGCAGCGAAAACACTTCGGTGCCGGTCACGTAGCTGCGCTTGAGCTCGTCGTAGGCCAGGTCGAGCATGTCGGCGGTTTGTTGCAATTCGGCGGTACGCGCCGCCACGCGTTTTTCCAGGGTGGCGTTGAGCAGCTTGAGCTGTTCGGTCTGGTCTCGGGCCAGGCGTTCAAGCCGTTGATGCTCGAGGGTTTGCTGCAACACCAGCTGCAACTCCTCGTCATTCCAGGGTTTGCTGATGTAGCGGTGGATCTGCCCGTCGTTGATCGCCTTGATGATGGTGGTGAGGTCGGCGTAACCGGTGAGCAGGATACGGCTGGTGGCGGGGTACAGGCGGTGGACCTCGGCCAGCAGCGTGGCGCCGTCCATGCCGGGCATGCGCGCATCGCTCATCACCAGATCGATGGGCCGGGTCGCCATGATCTCCAGCGCCTGGGCGCCGCTGGTGGCCAAAACCACCTCATAGGGCTGGCTGCGCAACAGGCGGCGCAGGCTGTTTAGGATCGACTCTTCATCGTCGACCAGCAAAACAGCAGACTTCGTAGCGAGTGGTTCATCCATGGCGACTCTGCCTTCAAATTAAACGAAGTTAAGCTAAATTGAATCTGCGCAATACAAAGCGCGATTGATTTGACGCCAACTGGCCGTCGATATCAAGGGAACTCAACTATGCTGCATTGCATACTCGCGCCCCGTTCAGTTGTGGAACCAGGGAAGGAATTGTCATGCCATCAAGCCTTTTGCATGTGCCGAGTGCGCCATGAAGACGGAATCGGGCCGGGCCAACCGGCGCATCCTGATCGTCGACGACACCGCTTCGATCCACCAGGATTTTCGCAAGATCCTCTGTGCCGACGAGCACGGCGAGCCCTCCCTCGATACTCTGGAGTCCGCCCTGTTCGGCACCACGGCGCCGGTGCGCCAGGCGTTTGACCTGGACTCGGCCTATCAGGGGCAAGAAGCCTTGGCGCTGGTCAAGAAAGCCCTGGACGCCCACTCGCCCTACGCCATGGTGTTTATCGACATGCGCATGCCCCCTGGCTGGGACGGCCTGCACACCATCGAACAGCTGTGGGAGGCGGACCCCAACCTGCAAATCGCCCTCTGCACGGCCTATTCTGACTATTCCTTCGAGGCCATCGAAGCACGCCTGAAATACAACGACCAACTGCTGATCCTGAAAAAGCCCTTCGACCACCTGGAAATCCGCCAGATGGCCAGCGCCTTGACCTGGAAATGGCAGCTGGCCCAGGACGCGGCCCTCAAGGTGATCAGCCTGGAGCGCACCATCGAGGAACGCGTGCAAGAGCTGCTCAAGGTCTCGCATTTATTGCAATACGACGCACTGACCGAGTTGCCCAACAGCACCTTGCTCGGCGACCGACTGACCCAGGCGATCGCCTTGAGCCGGCGGCACGACACGCAACTGGCGGTGATGTTTCTGGGGCTCGACCGCTTCAAGCGCATCAACAACGCCCTGGGCTATCCGGCAGGCGACGAGGTGCTTGCGCAGGTGAGCCTGAGCCTGGTGGCGGCGATACGGGCGTCGGATTCGGTGTTTCGTTACGGTTCCGACGAGTTCGTGGTGCTGCTCAACGATATCCAGCATCCCCAGCAAACCCAACATATTGCACAAAAGGTACTCAATGCCGTCAGCGCGACTCGCCATGTCGCGGGGCATGACCTGAGTGTGAGCGCCAGCCTGGGCATCAGTATTTACCCCAATGACAGCGACAACGCCGTGGGCTTGCTCAAGCACGCTGAAACTGCGATGCGCACCAGCAAAGAACGCGGCCCGGGGGATTTCACCTTTTACACAGAAGACATGAACCTGCGCGCCCAGCATCAGCAAAACCTGGAAAGCGCGATCCGCCAGGCGCTGGACCGCGATGAGTTTGTGCTGCATTACCAGCCCAAGCTGGCGCTGGAGTCCGGGCGCATCGTCGGCGCGGAAGCGCTGACACGCTGGTTTCGACCGCAGTCGGGCTGGGTCAGCCCAGCGGATTTTATTCCTGTGGCCGAAGACAGCGGCCTGATCGTACGCCTGACCCAATGGGTACTGCGCCAAGCCTGCGCACAAGCCCAAGCCTGGCGCGAGATGGGCCTGGCGCCTCTGCGCATGTCGGTGAACATCTCGGCGATCGACTTTCGCCAACGGGACTTCGTCGACAACCTGGCCGCCATCCTTGAAGAAACGGGCCTGCCGCCCACCCAATTGGAACTGGAAATCACCGAAAGCGTGCTGATGCAGAACGTCGATGAAACCGTGGAGACCCTGCAAAAGATCAAGGCCATGGGCATCCGCCTGGCCCTGGACGATTTCGGCACCGGCTACTCCAGCCTCAGCTACCTGAGGCGCTTTCCCATCGACGTGCTGAAGATCGACCAATCCTTCGTGCGCGGCCTGCGCATCAATAGCCAGGACGAACAGCTGATCAGCGCTATCATCGGCATGGGCAAGAGCCTGGAGCTGAACATCATTGCCGAAGGCGTGGAAACCATTGACCAACTGAATTTCCTCAAAGCCCAGCAGTGTGAAGAGGGCCAGGGCTTTCTATTCAGCAAGGCGCTGCCTTCGAAAGATTTTGTGCAGTTGCTGCAAACGGATAGCGCGACACTGATGCCCGATCAATAAAATAAATAGCCCTAGGCCTGCAAGGAGTGCTCGCTTGAGCAACGTCGTAAACCACCGTTCTGGCCTGATGTTGGCGTTATGCCTGGGCACCGCACCGCTCGCAGCCGCGCCGCTGAACGAAGCGCTCAAGCCCTTGCCGGCGGTTCCCGTACTGGACCCGGTCAAGGTTGAGTTGGGTCGCCAGCTGTTCAATGAGCCGCGCTTGTCGGTCAACAACACCTTGTCCTGCGCCAGCTGTCACCAACTGACCAGCGGCGGCGCCGACAACAAGCCGTTCTCCATTGGCTTTGACGGCAAGCCGGTGCAGATCAATACCCCTTCTGTGTTCAACGCCAGCCTGAACTTCAAACAATTCTGGAACGGTCGGGTGGACACGCTGGAGGCCCAGGTCGAGCAGGTGGTGATCAGCCCGGTGGAAATGGGCAGCGACTGGAATACCGTGGTGCACAACCTGTCCACCCTGCCCGCTTACCAGAACGCGTTCAAGCAGGCCTACCCCGATGGCGTCACCGCCTCCAATGTGCAAAACGCCCTGGCCACCTACGAGCGCACCCTGCTGACACCCAACTCGCGGTTTGACCAATACTTGCTGGGCGATACCGATATCCTGACCACACAGGAAAAATACGGTTATCAACGCTTCAAGGACTACGGCTGCATCGCCTGCCACCAGGGGGTGAACATTGGCGGCAATATGTTCCAGAAGTTCGGCGTGATGGGCGACTACTTCAAGGCCCGCGGCAACCCGCTGGAATCGGACCTGGGGCGCTACCTGCTGACCCAGGATGAAGAGGACCGCCATGTCTTCAAGGTGCCCAGCCTGCGCAATGTGGCCGTCACTGCGCCGTACTTTCACGACGCCTCGGCCAAGACACTTGAAGAGGCGGTTGACGTGATGTTCAAGTACCAGTTGGGGCGCAACCCGTCCCAGGAAGACAAGGACCTGATTATCCAGTTTCTCAAGACCCTGACTGGCGAATGGGCGGGCAAGCCACTATGAGACCCTTGTCACGCCGACATACCAGCCAAATCCTGCTAGGCCTTATCACCCTGTTCCTGGCCTCCACACTGGTGTTTTTGTACCTCAAATCTTCGCGCGACCAGACAGCCACTTATACCCAGTCGCGTGACTTGATCCGCCAGCTCCAGCAGCTCAATGCCCAGTGGGACAGCGAAGTGCTCAAGGCCCGCATCGCGATTACCCACAACTACGACCCACTGGTCACACCGCTGACCGAAATGACCCGCATCGGGGCTGAACTGCAGAGCCGCAACACCTATCACAGGGCTGCCGACCTGCCCGGTTGGCAAACCAGCCATGCCGCGTATCTAAAGGCCATCGAAGAAAAAGCCCGGCTGGTCGACCAGTTCAAATCCCACAACGCGGTGTTACGGAACTCATTGGCTTTTTTGCCGACGGCCGAGGACGACATCCAGGCCCAATTCAACAGCATGACCGACGAAAGCCGGCTGCAACTGCAAAGCGTGGCCACCGACACCTACGACCTGCTGCTCAGCAGCCTGGAGTTCGCCCAGGTCACCAGCGACGAACGTGCCGCCGATATCCTGGTGGGCTTGGGCAAACTGGCCATCAACCAACAGAGCCTGCCCAGTGAGTTCCAGGCACCGGTAGAGATTCTCAGCAATCATATTTCGCTGATCCTGCGCGAACAGCCACGGGTCAACAGCCTGCTTGAGCAGATTGCCGCCGTGCCGGTGGCCGAACACCTGGATGACCTGACCACCCACATTAATCAAGACCAGCAAGCCGCTGACCTCATCGACCACCAATACCATCGCTACCTGCTGATCTTCTCGACCTTGCTGGTGGTGCTACTGCTTTACCTGGCGGTGCGCCTGTTGCGCAGTTTTGCCGAGATCAACCGCGTCAACCGCGCGTTGCAGGCCGCCAACGAAACCCTGGAGCAACGGGTGGAGCGGCGCACGCAACAGCTCAAGGATGCCCAGAGCGAGCTGATGGACAGCGCCCGCCAGGCCGGCATGGCAGAGATCGCCACCAACGTGCTGCACAACGTCGGTAACGTGCTCAACAGTGTGAATATCTCTGCCGACCTGGTCAGCCGCAAACTGCGCGCCAGCAAGGCGCTCGGCCTGGGCAAGGCGATGCAGTTGATTAACGCCCACCAGGGCGACCTGGGCACTTTCCTCACTGAAGATGAAAAGGGCAAATTGCTGCCGGGCTATCTGAACCAGTTGGTCGAAGCGATTGCCATCGAACAGCAAGGCATGAGCGATGAGCTGGCGCAGTTGAGCAAAAGCGTGGACCACATCAAGGACATCGTCTCGACCCAGCAATCCTATGCGGGTGCGTCTACCTTGCTGGAGCCGGTCAATATCAGCGCCTTGATGGACGACGCCCTGCGCATGAACGCCGGCGCGCTAAGCCGTCACCATGTCACTGTTGTGAAGGCGTACGCCCCGGTGCCGGAGATCTTGGCGGACAAGCACCGGTTGCTGCTGATCATGGTCAACCTGATCAGCAATGCCAAATACGCCATGGACAAACTGTCTGAGCGGCCACGGCAAATCACCCTGGCGGTGGAATCGGTAGGCGACGAGACCCTGAAGATCAGTGTGAAGGACGACGGCGAAGGCATACCGCCTGAGAACATGGCACGCATCTTCACCCACGGTTTTACCACCCGCAAGGAAGGCCACGGCTTCGGCCTGCACAGCTGCGCCCTGGCCGCCGTGGAAATGAACGGCCAGCTCAGCGCCCACAGCGACGGGCCGGGCCTTGGCGCCGTCTTCACCTTGACCATCCCCTTGACCCTTGCCGGAAGCAGCTCATGAACCAACCTCCCAACCGGCGCATCCTGCTGATCGATGACACACCGTCCATTCATGAGGATTTTCGCAAGATCCTGATGCCCGACGAAGCCTCAACCGAAGCGCTGGATGAGATGGAGTCGGCACTGTTTGGCGACGCGGCCAAACCTCAAGCCCAGACGTTCGAACTGCACGGCGCGTATGGCGGCGAGGAAGGCCTGGGCTTGCTGACCAGCGCCATGGCGCAACAGCGGCCCTATGCCTTGGCCTTCGTCGACATGCGCATGCCCCAGGGCTGGGACGGTGCCAAGACCATTGAAGAGCTGTGGAAAGTCGCCCCCGATTTGCAAGTGGTGGTGTGCACCGCCTACTCGGACTACTCCTGGGATGACCTGCTGTTTCGCCTGCACGCCCACGACCGCCTGCTGATCCTGAAAAAACCATTCGACAATATCGAAGTCCAGCAAATGGCCAACACCCTGGCCAACAAATGGGACATGGCCCGCCGCGCCTCCCTGCAAACCTCGCAGTTGGAGCGGTTGGTGGAAGAGCGCACCCAAGCGCTGCAACTGGAAATTGAAGAGCGCAAGCACCTGGAAAGCCAACTGGTGCAGTCGGAAAAACTCGCCTCACTGGGGCAACTCGCGGCCGGTGTCGCCCATGAGATCAACAACCCCGTGGGCTTTATTTCCTCCAACCTCAGCACCCTCGACGGCTACTTCAAACAGCTGCAACAGATGCTCGATGCTTACCAGCGCAGCGAAGCGCATATTGCTGAGCCAGAACATCGCGACCCACTCACGGCATTGCGCAACGAGCTGGACCTGGATTTTCTCAAGGACGACATTCCGATCCTGATCCGCGAGTCCAAGGATGGCATCGGCCGTGTGGTGCAGATTGTCAAAGACCTGAAGAACTTCTCACGGGTGGATAACGACCAGACCTGGCAATTTGCCAACCTGCAGCAAGGCATCGACTCGACACTGAACATTGTCGCCAGCGAACTCAAGTACAAGGCCGATGTGATTAAGCACTACGCGCCGCTGCCGGAAATCGAATGCCTGGCCTCGCAACTCAATCAGGTGGTGATGAACTTGGTGATCAACGCCGCACAAGCCATGGGCCCGGAGCGCGGCACCATTACCATCAGCAATGGGGTGGAAGGCGAACACGTGTGGCTGGAAGTCGCAGACAACGGCTGTGGGATTGCCCCCGACACCGTGCAGAAGATTTTCGACCCGTTCTTCACCACCAAGCCGGTGGGCGAAGGTACGGGGTTGGGCTTGTCGTTGTCCTACGGGATCGTCAAGAAACACCGTGGCGATATCAGCGTCAGCAGTGAGCTGGGCAAGGGTACGAAGTTTCGGGTGGTACTGCCGATTCGGCAGACGGCGGCGTAGGACACGCCGCCGACTCATGCTCATTCATCCGCTTTTTTCGGGCTCGATCCAAACGAGGCAAAGCGCTTGTTGAACCCGGCAATCCGGCCTTCGGCCTGGGTCTTGCGCTGCTGGCCGGTGTAGACCGGGTGCGAGGCGCTGGAGACGTCCAGCGGGATGTAGGGATAGGTGTTGCCGTCGCTGTGTTTATGGGTGCGATCACTGTCGGCGGTGGAACCGATGAGGAAGAACACGTCGGCGGCAGTATCGTGGAACAGCACGGTGCGGTAGTCGGGGTGGATACCAGCTTTCATGAGGCCTCCGGGGCGTCTGGGTACGGTTGATTTGTTATACAGTAACACAAGATCAAGCAGCCAAACGAGAACCTATTGCAATAAGAATAGATTGCGCAGATCTATGGATATAGGTATCTCCCCCCGCGATCCAGATGTGGGAGCTGGCTTGCCTGCGATGGCCATAGGTATCTACACAACTTCGATACGACGCTGGACCTGTGGCGAGGGAGCTTGCTCCCGTCACGACCGGACAGCTGGCGCCTATCTCCCTGAGGCACCGCAATCCAAATGTGGGAGCTGGCTTGCCTGCGATGGCGGCCTGACAGTCAACGCAGCTGGATTGTGTACATATCCATTGCTGCGGTAACGGCCACTTAGGGTTCCGCCCGGACGGCGGCTCACTTTTGAACAGCGCAAAAGTAAGCAAAACGCTCTTGCCCCACCACTCGGCACCTCGCCTAGGCTCGGTGTGCCCGTAATCCGCCAGTGATTTTGGGGGCCGCCGCCACGCGCCATCCATGGCGCGGGGCGGCTAAACCGGCATCCCTGCCGGTTTACCCCCCAAATCACTGTCGAATTCCGGCCAGCGTGGTTTGACGGGGCGCCTGAGATCAAGATCAAGAGCAGATCAAGAGCGGCTCGCTTCGCATCGTGGTTACCGTTGAGCGCTACAGAGTTGTGTAGATACCGATGCTGCGATGGCGGCCTGACAGCCTACGCATGCCTACCTGACGGGCCAAGATCGTCTACCACGACAAAGTTGTGTAGATATCTACGGACTTATCGGGCTTGTAGGAAATCAATTTCCAAGAATCAAAGCCATCTGGTTGAACGCCAACGGTTAAGCCCCCTCCGATTTCAGCTGCCCACCTTATTCAACACAGTCTTGACCTGTTCCGGCGTGGCCTCATTTTTGTTCACAGCACTGGCATACCCTTTTACGACACCCCAGATATTTCCCCGCGCAGCACTGGCGAGTGCTTGATCAAAACCATCGACCCGGGTTTTGTCAAAACCATCCTTGGCCCCCTTGAGGGCCCCGCCCCCCCCCTGGTCTGCATTGCCGATGCCCAGAAGAATATTGCTGAGCCCTGGGATGAACCAGGTTCTCTTTCCAGCTGCGCTGGCAGCCCACTGCAGATTATCTTTGTTGGTGCCGTCGGCCTTCACATGGGTATCGCTGGTGCTATCCAGGCGGTGATCGTCGCGCAAGGCGTAATAACCCTGCTCCGTAAAATCTTTCCACATACCAGCCGGAGTTCCGCGCCGGGCATCACCGCTACGGGTGATTCCTTCAAGGTCGCCATTGCCATGGGCTTTGCCTCGATGTTCGCCGTCAGCCGATAAGGACGTATCAATATAGTTGAGCACCCGTGCAACGTTGAAGGCAGCATCCGCTCGTGCTTCAGGGGCTTTGTTATTGCTCGTCCAATCACCCAGAAGTTTATAGGCCAATGGACGATTAATATCTTTTTGATGACCGAGGTTTTTGAGGATCGGATTGTCGTTGATGATTTGTTCCGCAATGCGGTTATCACCCGGTGGACGGCCCGTGGCAAATTCCGGCTTTCGGCTCACATCCTGCTCAGGTTTCTCAATACCTTGCATTTGTTTATGTTCTTGGGCGATCTGCTCGCGCTGCGAGCCGGTTAACTGGCGTTTATCCCAGTCGTGACTGGAAGGCGCAGAACTCCAGACACTGGAAAAAACATTTGCTGCCACAATCGATGCCATCATAGGTAAGTCACTCGCTTATATCGTTATAAATTCCCTCTTGATAAAAGTGTCCTTACTTTCCCGATGCCCGGTCACAACCAGACACCCAATGAGTGGTGTCGGGGGCGTCATACGTTCCTCTATCAAGCTGATAGATATTTTGTCTGTACAAATAAGCCGAAGTATAAAAAAACGACTGGGAGATCAATCCTTGTCCGTGCTTTGACGACAGGTGCAGAATGGGCAATCGACCTGAAGAGTCCGAACCCAAGGAAACCGTATGAGCCTGTCCTTGTTAAGCCGCTACGCCTTCTTCGCTGTGTGTGTCATTTTCACCCTCGCCAGCCTCCCCTTTATCGAACATGAATGGCTGTGGCCGATCACGATAGTCACCGGTGTACTCAGCCTGATCGGCATTTTCGACCTGCTGCAAACGCCCCACGCGGTGCGCCGTAACTACCCGATCCTGGGCAATATCCGCTACCTGGTGGAAACCATTCGCCCGGAAATCCGCCAGTACCTGCTGGAGTCCGACAGCGACGCCCTGCCCTTCTCCCGTGCCCAGCGCTCGCTGGTGTATTCGCGGGCTAAAAACGAAACAGCAGACAAACCTTTCGGCACCCTGATTGACGTGTACCAGTCAGGCTTCGAATTTATCGGTCACTCCATGCGCCCTGCGCCCCTGAGCGACCCCAGCAGCTTTCGCGTGATGGTCGGCGGCCCGCAGTGCACGCAGCCGTACTCGGCGTCGGTGTTCAATATCTCGGCGATGAGCTTCGGCTCGTTGAGTGCCAACGCGATCCGCGCACTCAACCACGGCGCCAAGCTCGGCAACTTTGCCCACGACACCGGCGAAGGCAGCATCAGCCCCTACCACCGAGAAAACGGCGGCGACCTCACCTGGGAACTGGGCAGCGGTTACTTCGGCTGCCGCACCAGCGACGGCCGTTTCGACCCCGAACGCTTCGCCGTGCAGGCCCAGAACCCGCAAGTGCGCATGATCGAAATCAAGATGAGCCAAGGCGCCAAGCCCGGCCATGGCGGAATTCTGCCCAAGCACAAGGTCACCCAGGAAATCGCCGACACCCGCGGCATCATGATGGGTGAAGACTGCATCTCGCCGTCGCGCCACAGCGCGTTCTCCACACCAATCGAGCTGATGCAGTTCATCGCCCAGTTGCGTGAACTGTCCGGTGGCAAACCGGTTGGCTTCAAGTTCTGCCTAGGCCACCCGTGGGAGTTCATGGGCATTGCCAAGGCCATGCTCGAAACCGGCATCCTTCCGGACTTTATCGTGGTCGACGGCAAGGAAGGCGGTACCGGCGCCGCGCCGGTGGAGTTCACCGACCATATCGGCGTGCCGCTGCGCGAGGGCTTGCTGTTTGTGCACAACACCCTGGTGGGCCTGAACCTGCGCGACAAGATCAAGCTCGGCGCCAGCGGCAAGATCGTCAGCGCCTTCGACATCGCCAGCGTCCTGGCCATCGGCGCCGACTGGGCCAACTCGGCACGCGGCTTTATGTTCGCCATTGGCTGCATTCAGTCTCAGTCATGCCACACCAACAAATGCCCGACCGGCGTGGCGACTCAAGACCCGCTGCGTCAACGCGCCCTGGTGGTGCCGGACAAGGCCCAGCGCGTATTCAACTTCCACCGCAACACCCTGCACGCCCTGGCAGAAATGCTCGCCGCCGCAGGGCTGGAGCATCCGTCGCAATTGTCGGCCAAGCACTTGGTACGGCGCATGTCGGCGACTGAGATCAAGCTGTTTTCACAGCTGCATGTGTTCTTGAAGCCCGGCGAGTTGCTCACTGGGGAGGTGAACGGCGAGTTTTATTCGCGGATGTGGCAGATGGCCCGGGCGGATAGTTTTGAGCCCCATGAAATCGCTGCGGCCTAAAGGACACCTAGCATGTTGAAAGTCATCGCTGAAGACTTTATCAAGCCCGAACATCTGGAAACCGTGCGCCCGTGGTACGCCGAACTGGTGGAAAAAACCCGCCAGGAACCGCTGTGCATCGCCTACGAGCTGTTTGTCGATCAAAAAGACCCTGGGCACTTCGTCTTCATCGAACAGTGGCCCGATCAGGCAGCCCTGGATGCGCATTGCCAGACCGAGCACTTCACCCGTTTGGTACCGCAGATCAATGCGTATCAAGCCAAACCGTGCAGGGTCTTGCTGATGGACGCTTTCTGAGAATACCCCGCTTGTCTGAAACGGGTGCGCACTGTCAATTCTGACAGTAGATGATTTTGCTCTGATGCAAAACACTTGAAGGCATCAACCTTACCCATGGACGGGTGAACCATGCCTATACATGTTGCTTCATTGCTGCTCGCCTGCCTCCCACTGCTGGCGCTAGCCCAAGACGATCCGGTTGAACGCTTGCTGGCGCAAATGACCCTTGAAGAAAAAATTGGCCAGCTCAGCCAACTTGGCATCCAGGCTACGCCCACCGGCCCCGCCATTGATCAAGGCACGCAAACACAGATGCCCGTCACCCTGGTGGGGTCGGTACTGGGGGCGAATACCGCGCAACAGACCCGCCAGTTGCAAGAACAGGTGGTCAACGGCTCTCGCCTGCATATCCCCTTGTTATTCGCCTATGACGTACTGCACGGTTTTCGGACGGTGTTTCCAGTGCCATTGGCGCAAGCCTCGGCCTGGGACCCTGACCTGGCACAACGAACCGCACGCGCGGCAGCCGTAGAAGCCACCGCCAGTGGCGTGCATTGGACCTTTGCGCCCATGGTCGATGTTACCCGTGACCCACGCTGGGGGCGCGTGGTGGAAGGCGCAGGTGAAGATCCGTTTCTGGGTTCTGCACTGGCTGCTGCCCTCGTGCATGGCTTTCAGGGCGCAGGTGCCCCTGATGTCTCTTCGATGCTTGCGACGGCAAAACATTTCGTGGCCTACGGCGCTGCCGAAGGCGGTCGAGACTATAACGTTGCCGACCTGTCGGAACGTACCTTGAGAGAAGTGTACTTACCTCCCTTCCAGGCCGCCGTCGCGGCCGGTGTCGATGCAATCATGCCGTCCTTCAACGAGTTGGCCGGCAGTCCCATGCACAGCCATACCGCCCTGCTGACCGGTCTGTTGCGCAAACAATGGGGGTTTACCGGCTTGCTGGTCAGTGATTTCAATGCTGTCTGGGAACTGGGCCCGCAAGGCATTGCCGCCACGGCGGCCGACACCGCACGGCTGGCGTTCACTGCCGGGGTGGATATCGAGATGGCCAGTCAATCCTATCGCCAACACCTGCCGACGCTGGTGCGCGACGGCCAGGTGTCGCGCAAAAGCGTGGACGACGCCGTGCGTCGGGTACTCAAGACGAAGCAACGCCTGGGGCTGTTCGATGACCCCTATCGGTACAGCGACGAAGCCCGCGAGCGGGCCAGCCAGCTCACGCCACAACACCGCGCCCTGGCTCGAGAAGCGGCGCAAAAATCCATCGTCTTACTGAAAAACAGCGGCGCATTGCTGCCGCTTTCCAAACAGCCGGGCAAGGTCTTGGTTGTCGGCAGCCTCGCTTCGGACGCCAGCGCCACGATCGGCCCATGGGCCGGGGCCGGACGCGCCGAAGAGTCCGTCACTGTGCTGCAAGGTCTACGCAATGCAGTCGCACCTGGCAGCGAGATTGTTTACCTGCCCGGCGCCTCGCCCAGCAGCCCGCATGTCCAGGACATCAAGCAGGTCGAACACACGGCGCGTGAAAGCGACCTGATCATCGCCGTGCTCGGAGAAACCGCAGAACAGAGCGGCGAAGCCCATAGTCGCGCCGAACTCGGCCTGCCGGGTGGGCAGAATGCGCTGCTAAGCACATTGCTGAACACAGGAAAGCCGCTGGTCATCGTCCTGATGAACGGCCGCCCGCTGGTGCTCGATGAGTCAATCCAACAAGCGCCTGCCTTGCTCGAAACCTGGTTCCTGGGCAGTGAGACCGGGAATGCCGTGGCCGATGTGCTCTTTGGTGACGTTAACCCCAGCGGCAAGCTGCCAATGACGTTCCCACGTCATGTGGGCCAGATACCGATTTACTACGCGCATAAAAATACCGGCCGCCCACCCAGCGGTGATGGGAGTTACGCATCCGCCTACATTGATGTGCCCTGGACACCCCTGTATCCGTTTGGCTTCGGCTTGAGCTACACCTCCTTCGTCTACTCCTCTCCTCGCCTGAGTAGCCCTCGACTGACCTCCACCCAGACGCTGGAGGTTGAAGTCACCGTCACCAATACCGGCAAACGCGCCGGTGATGAAATCGTCCAGTTGTACCTGCGCGATGATGTTGCCAGCGTCACCCGACCAGTGCGCCGGTTACGGGGTTTTCGCAAAATTCATTTAGCACCGGGCGAAAGCCGCAGCGTCAGCTTTTCCCTGGGCCAACAGGACTTTGCCTTGCTCGACGAGCATTTTTCGCCGAAGGTCGAGGCCGGCAGTTTTACCGTCTTCGTTGGGCCGGATTCGACGACTACCAACCAGGCGCATTTCGAGGTGAGCGATACGCGCGGGTTGCCTATTGCGGGGCAGTCTGCCTCAAGGGCGTTGCCCCACTGAATATACCTACAAGTGCCGATGTGGGTGATGGAGACCAAGCTGTTCACGTAGTCGCCTGTGCTCTTAAAGCTCGGCGACTTACTCACGGGGTGAAGTGAACAGCAAGTTCTATTCGTACATGTGGCAGATGGCGCGGGCGGATAATTTTAGTCAACATGAACAGGCGCCGGAAACGGCACCATTCAAACCCACTCCCCTTAATACTCAACTTCAGGATTAAAGACGTTACAGACAACTATCGGCCACAGGACAGATGGCGACAAGCTGCACTTTATCTTTACCTATCCGTTGGGTACTGAGCAGTTTCCAATGCTTGGGAATTTTAAGTGTCAAGGTACCACCACCCTGCTCATCAACCAACCAGAGTCGACCTGACTCGGTCCTTAAAGACTCGAGATTTTCCACATAAACCTCGTCGGCTTTGTCTTGAAGCAACGTGGAAATTTGATATCCGTTAGGGCGCCCAGAGCTTCCATCTGTATGGGGCGGCGTGTACTCCATGGGCAGGCGCTGTAAACGATTGTAATAGACCATCGATAAATGCATGAAAGACTGCAACACCAACACACCGTCACCCGGCTGCGCAGTGCTATTGACATACTCAGCCAACTCCCCAAGTTGGTTGGTCTCCCAACACTCTTCGCAAAGCTTGTTATACACATGCCACAGGCCGAGCAACTCAACGACCACGAATAGTAGAACGCCAACACCAAAAGCGATATTGCTTCGCCCCAATAGACGATCAAGCATTACAGCTATCACAAGAGGCAGCGCAAGCATGGCAAAAAACAAATACCGCGGATAAAACATAGGGTGAATCAATGACACCAATGCAATGACAACCACTGGACACCACACATAGACAACTAATAACACGCTATTTCTACCAACACTTTTGTCCATTACCCAAATGGCTATCGACCCCGCCCATACCATTAACGCCAGACCATAAATCATCCAATCAGGTAGTGAAGCACCCTCGCTATAATGGAGAAAGAACCCAACTAAATCGACGACTTTATCGACACTCACTTCTGGCACCCAATCGACCGCAGAGTATCTCATTTGATTCAGAAGACTTGGCACCCAAGGCAAAAAACATAATACAATCATAATATTGGCCAGCCACCAACCGCTGTTCTTTATATATTTATACCGCACTGAACGCCACGTGGACTGCAAAACCAAATAAGTCCAATGAGAAAACATACACAAAGCCGCAAAATAATGAGTATAGAGCCCAGCAACCATCAACCCCGTATACACCAGCAATATACGTTTATTTTCTGGCTGCTTTAGCCAATAAACAAACGCAATTGTAGCGCCCAACATCAGCGCACCCAAGAGTGAATACATACGAACTTCCTGACTATAACGAACGGCACCCGGAAAAATCGCCAGAAGCACACCAACCACTATTACAGCTCGCGGCGACATCAACAGTCGAGCTAACCATATACCCAACACAACCGAAGCCATACCAAAAAACAAACTTAAACTACGAACTGAAAACACACCTTCACCAAAAATATTGATCCACCCATGCAGTATCAAATAATAAAGTGGCGGATGAACATCTCGTGCAGTATGGAATAAAATCTCAGAAACCGACTTCACGCTCAGTAATACACTAAAGGCTTCATCCAGCCATATACCTGTTGTCGTCAGATTATAGAACCGAGCAATCGCCGCAACAAAAAAAACGACAAACCAAACCAATGAGCTCTTCCACAGTGCACCTTTCATGAGGCTATTATAAATATTACGTCCACTGCTTTCAGATGAGCTCATCAAATACCTCACTTACCTTCACTATTTTTGCAATCACATACCGCGGCCGATGCTTCGCCTCCATATAAATCCGTCCTACGTACTCCCCCAATATCCCGATCCCAATGAGTTGCACCCCTCCCAAAAACAAAATAGCCGTCATCAACGACGGATACCCCGGCACATCATTTCCAAACAACACTTTGTCAACAATCAAAAAACCCGCATACATCAACGCCACCAGCGAAATAAATCCCCCTATATAGCTCCATAACCGCAGCGGCAACGTGCTGAACGACGTGATGCCATCCAGCGCCAGGTTCCACAGTTTCCAACCATTGAACTTGCTCTGCCCCGCCGCTCTGGGCGCGCGGTCGTATTCAACGATGGCAACCGTGAACCCTGCCCAGGACAACACGCCTTTCATGAATAACTGCTGCTCGGGCAGGGTCTTGATCACGTCGACCACCTTGCGGTCCATCAACCGGAAGTCACCGACGTTCTCCTCGATATGGGTGTAGGCGATACGATTGAGCAGGCGATAAAACAGGGATGCGCTGTGGCGCTTGAGGTAGCCGTCGCTGGTTCGATCCCTGCGCTTGGCCAACACCACATCGGCCCCTTTTTGCCATTCGGCGACCAGCTGGGGCACTACCTCGACCGGGTCTTGCAAGTCCACATCCATGGGCACCACCGCGTCGCCCGTGGCATATTCCAGCCCCGCGAACAAGGCAGCTTCCTTGCCGAAATTACGTGAGAAGTTGATCAGCATCACGTCGCTGTCGGCCATGGCAAGCGCCTGGGCATGTTCGGCGGTGCGGTCGGTACTGCCGTCGTTGATAAATACAATTTCGACCGCATGCTCGCGCAACAAGGGCTCATGCCGAATCGCGCGGTAAAACGCGCGCACCGTTTGTTCCTCGTTGAACAGCGGCACCACCAGCGAGATTTTCATTGTCCACGCTCGCGAAACACCACCCAGCGCGACAGCAAAAAACCGCACACCAGGCTGACCAGCGAAAACACCAGCACAGTGATAATCCCTGGCATACGCAGATGGTCGCCCAACCATCCCACAGCCAGGCTCAAGCCACCCATGCATGTCATGAACATCAAGTAGCGGCCCCAGGAAACGGGGCTATCAAACGTAAAGAGGGCATTGATGTAAAACGAGAAGGAGGCTGCCACACAGAACGCCAGCAAATTACTCAGCGCCTGATTCAACTCAAACCCTGCCCGGAACATGAAAAACAGCTGCCAATGGATCACCGTATTGGCGATACCGATCAGCGTGTAGCTGGAAAATCCTTTCCAGAGTCGAGTCATGTTTCAGTCCTGTGCGGCTACGCCAAGCAAGCCACGACCGCCCAACGCCGTCTACTGTCAACCTTGACAGGTACGCCCCAAGCGCAATTGAGACATTCAGCAATACCCAGCCTTTGCAATTGCTTACAAATACCGCCAACCTGCGCCCGCCCGACGTGCGGCGACGCCCGCGCTCACCTATCGTCATTCAACTACTTGTTCAAGAGCCCGCTGCCATGCTGAACGGACGCGACCCGCGCATCGATTTTTTTCGGGGCCTGGCGTTGATCTTCATTTTCTGGGATCACGTGCCCCACAACCCCTTGGCCAATGTCACCGTGCAGAACTTCGGGTTCAGTGACGCCGCGGAAATCTTCGTATTCCTGGCCGGCTATGCAGCCGTGTTGGCCTACGGCAAGATCCTGCAGCGCGATGGCTATGTCATTGCCTGCCTGAAAATCCTGCGCCGGGTGTGGACGCTCTACGTGGTGCACATTTTCCTGCTGGCGCTGTTGATGGGCATCGTGATTTTCGCCAACAGTCATATCGAAACCCGCGACCTGGTGCAGGAGATGGGCCTGGAGTACTTCCTCAACAATACCCAACAGGCCTTGGTCGATGAGTTGCTGCTGCGCTTCAAACCCAACCTGACCGACCCGCTGCCGCTGTATATCGTGCTGATTCTCAGCCTGCCCATTACGCTGCCGTTACTGTTGCGTGCGCCCACGATCACCGTGGCGATCTCGCTGGCCGTATACCTGCTGGCGCCATGGCAGGGCTGGAACCTGCCGGCCAGCAACGGCGGCGTCTGGTACTTCAACCCCATCACCTGGCAGTGCCTGTTTATCCTCGGCGGCGCAGCGGCCTTGCGTTCGACGCCCCCTACCGAACGACGGCCACTGCTTCGTCAACCGTTGTTCATAGCGGCTGCAGCGTATGTGCTGACGACCTGCGTGATCACCCTCTCGTGGCGCTGGCCCGAGTTGCACGACGCCTGGATGCCGCGCGTAATTGGCGAATGGCTGTACCCCATCAGCAAGACCGACCTGTCACCGGTGCGCTTGCTGCACTTTCTGGCCCTGGCCTACGTCACCGCCAAATTGCTCCCCGGTGTCGGCTGGACGCAACACGGGCTGGCGCGACAACTGGTGCGGATGGGACGCTACTCCCTGGAGGTGTTTTGCCTGGGTGTGGTGCTGGCGCCGTTGGCGGACATGGTCAATGCCCTGAACGGCGATACCTTCGCCATGCAGGTATTCACCGCCCTGGTGGGGGCCGCCGTGATGAGCTTGTTTGCCGCGTGGCTGGAGTTCAACAAGCAATTGGACCAGCGGCGAGCCACCTCGCCCCAGTCTCCCGCTACATAATTAGCGCCTGGCCCATCCACCGGAGTGTTTCCATTTCTGTCTATTTAAGCAGTGAAAGGGCAGCCAACAAGCCTGCCCTCCTCGACAGGAAACCCACGGATGACCCCGCTGATTCTGAGCAAAAGCCGGCGCCAGGATGGCGACAAGCTGATGACCACTGCCTTGATCGAACATCTCAAGGCATCCCACTCCACGCCCTCCGAGACGCTACCGATCCCCGCACAATGCTCGCTGGGCAACTGGTGGCAGGTGTACCGCCAAGCGTTGGAGCGTCCACGATTCCTGGACTGGGCCCAACGGCAGTCGCTGAACCTGGCCGACCTCACAGTACGCAACGGCACACTGCATACCCAAGGCAAAACCTTCACCCTTGACGACCAGAGTGATTGGTACCGGCTCGCACCGCCGGTCCTGGCCATTGCCCAGGTGCTCGACCCCGACGCGCTGGGGCTGCCCGTTCCCGGCGAACACCTGGCATTGAGCGTTCGGCACATCCTGCGGTTTTACGGTTACCCACAGCCAAACACCCGTGCCCAACGAGCTACAGTGATAGATGCCCTGAGCCACCTCAAATCGTTTTTCTCGCGTGCTCAATCCCCTCTGTCAGAAGCGTTCCAGCAGTTGGAACAGGACCGTCAGACAGTGGCGCAACAGTTGCTGGCCGGGATCACTGTGCAGGATGAGGACGACCGGCCATTCAGCCTGTTCACTCTATACCGCAGCCGATGCTGGCTGACCTCACGCTCGTTCTGGGCGAGGAGCATGGAAGCCGCCGCTGCTTTGCTCCAGGGCATTACCGCACATCCACAGTTCCTGGCCCTGGATCAAACCCAGGACCTGGTCCCAGGGCACTATTTTTTTGATGTCAGCCGACAGTCGATCAAAGGGGCGGGGCCCAGTGGTACGCCGCTCGAAATCCACTACGAGCAACTGGCACAGCTGCCTCTGGAAGGCGCTCTTGAACGTTTGCAAGACCTCGCAAACACCATGCAACTGTCCATCTCCCTGGATGGAAAATTCAACCTGGCTCAACTGCTCACCTTGCATGAACTGCCTTTGCCCGATACCCGCGAAGCGGCCTGGGACCTGATAGAACAATTACGCATCCCGTCCCCCATCAACGTTCCACCGATAGACGACCAGGCCGATTCCGACATGGCCATACAGGTGCATCGGCAATGGTTCACCGCGCAACATGAGCGCGACAACCTGGCTAATGCCCAAGGCACCTAGCCCGAATGGGCCTTGCCGGTAAAACCTCGCCTGGGCAATTACTGGGAAGGCTTGGGCCTGCCCCAACCCGGCGCCTTGACGCTTTCGGCCGAGCAACGCCTCACGGTGATGAACATCACCCGCAAGTTTCTGCCACAGCCCAATCAAGGGCTGCTCGAACTGTTGATCACCGACCCGTTACCCGGGCCACCTGATGAACAGTTGCAGCAGCTATTGGCCCACCCAACCGCGCAAAAACTGGCTGATCAATTGATCGATGCGCTGCAATGGTACGGTCATGCCCCTGGTCAGTTGGCCAACCGATCCAGTCGTGACACCTTGCTCCTGAGCGCTCTGATCCTGGATCTCGACCCCCAGGCCGGTCAGAGCCGCTACACCATCGTTGGCCTCAACCTCAATCAGAGTGACTGTTGGGGGCATCGCTATGCGGACCTTCGTCGCACAGTAGAACTGCACCTGATCGAGAGCGGTGTCGCCACTTCGCGCTCCACCGCACTGGCCGCGCACCTGTTGCTGGCAGGTATCGCCCCGGAGTTTCTGGTAGGTCAGCACCCAGACTCGCTCTACTTCATGACCTCCCATGCCTGGCTGCTTTTAAAACAAGGGGTGATGCTCGCAGAAGCGCTCGTCTGCGGCTCATCACGGCACCTGCGGTTCAGCGATATCGTAGCGCTCGCCACCCAGGAGCTGGACGCCGCCGAACAACCCCTGTGGCGTACTCACTACACCACCAGCACGTTGATTGACTGGGCTGTCGCACAAGGCCAACTGTCACCTGTGAATGAACACAGCACTTACAGCCTTCAGAGCATCAACACGCTTCAAAATACGCTCATAGAACGTGTCGACACGTTGGGGGCCGCGTCCAGAACCTTACGAACCCCTCTCATTACACGCCGCCGTATTGCGCTCAATGACCTGAAAAAAATATTCCGGGGAAACCGGCTACTGAAGAAGAAATGCCTGCGCTGGGCACAAGGGCCACAGCGCAGACCTTCTCACCTTCCAGCCCCCGGCGCACACCTGCAATCGCTGGTGGACCTGCACATGAGTGGCGCATTGCAGCCTTTGGCCGAGCAGTGGAATTCTGTAGACCCGGCGCTGGATTTGGCCGAAATGAAACAGCACTTTCGCCGCCTTGGCGACGTCAACACCTTGTTCAACGAAGCCAGCATCGCTCATGTCGCAAGGCTCAAAGAGGCCTACACCACCGTCATCCGCTACCTGCTCGCACAATTACCCTTGGCGGACCGCGAGCACTTGCAAAAGGCCGCCGTGCAACTGCTGGTGGTGAGGCGACCGGCGAACAAACCCCAGATCGAAGAACAACCGGGGGAGAAAATGGCCCGTACCGGCCGCTTCGGCGTGATCCTGCGCTGTGAGGCCTTGAACGGTCACCATGACTACGAACTGTTCCCGCTGTTGAACCTGGCGTATAAAAACCTCCGCCTTCCACACACTCTGGAGCTGGGAGGCACACCATTTACCATTCAGACTGGCAATGTCCACAGCACACAGCCGACCTCGCAGCTGCATATCGGCAGCTTGCTGGCCCTTGACGAAACAGCCTACCTGACCGGCAGCCCGCCCAGAGCAGATCAGTCTTCAAGCGTAATCATCGATCTGTTGTGGCGTGTCGAGGCCACAGAGGCCACCACTGAGGCGCTGACTTTCGATTCGCCAAGAGCCTTGACCCTGGCGAAGGCCATCGTCAATCAACACTTCTTCCAGGACATCGACACCCTGGTGGCACAAGCCAGAGGCTCAACCCTGCTGGAAGACCGGCAAAAGACTGCTGAAGCGGTGTACCAGGCTTTACTGGGCCTGATCCCGCTGTGGTCATGCACTCGGGACTTGGCCTCGGGCGATACCAAGCGCATGATCGAGGGCGGCTATGGATGCTTCTTCGATGTGTTTGGCCTGCTCGCACCCACCAAAGGTTTATTGCTCTCCAGCATCGCGCGTCTGGGGAAAGGCGCACCCGCCTACATCAAGCTGCTGCAACTGACCAAGCTCGGTGCCACGTACCTGAATGCAGTATTCAATCCTTTCGACAGCTTGCCGTCGTTACTACGCCTGGGCCGCCATGGCCTGGTACACCTGAATCAGGCCGGCATGCGTGCGTTGGAGGGAGCGGTCCGGCATACACGCCTGCGGCTGAACCCAGGCTCCACCGTTGACTACACCCGCCTGCTCAACAGCGCCGACATCGCACCGGCCACCCTGACGCGCGCCGATGGGATGGCGCAGGTGCTGGCGATAAAACGCTCCAGCGCCTGGTACGCCTTCGACCCTTTCAGCGCAAGACCTTACGGGCCGCCGCTTGCAGACCTGCGGCTGGACACGGCGATAACGGTCATCCCGCACCAATCGGTGGATGGCTATAAGGCCAGAATTACCGAACCGCTGTTCAAAAAACCACCGCTGCTGATTCAGCGTGCCCACGCCACAGACCTGCTGGACCAAAATCGTGTATGGCGCTTGCCCCACGAGGCACACACGCACATGGACGAACTCACCTCGCCGGTACATGCCTGGCAAGCAAACACCTTCGATCACCTGTGTGCGATCCGCAGAAAAAAACGCAACCTCATCCCCATCGTTTGCTTCACCAAACGCCTGTATGAGTTTGCACATTCGATTCACTTGCGCCGGGTCCAGGCACTGGACCACGTTCGACTGATACCAGCCCCGGTGATCGACGGACAAAAGCGCCAACTGGTCTATCACCGACGCATCCATGAAGTCACACCGCGCGTTACCGAGTTCGAACTGACACCCTTGCCTGCGTCGACGCCCCTGACCTACAAAACCAACGTCATCGGCAGGCGCATTGATAACGAGCCCCAGTTCGGCCTGCCCGGAGACGATTTTGACAACGTGCTCAGCCGACAGACCCAGGTGGTGGAACTCAACGGCATCGTTGACGGCATCAACGACAGCCGTACCCTCAGAGCGCTGCTGGTCAGTGTGCCGGGTACGGATCATTGGGTGGTCGAAGCCGATGTTGGCGTCTTTTACCGAGCGCCCGCAACAACCACAGGGTCGAGCGTTGTGCACTTTGAACAACTGGATTACAGCGTTGGTGGCGAGCACGTCGTACTGATCGATGCCTTCGGTGAGCGCAAGAATCAGTTTTTGAAGGCAGCACAGCTCATACCCGACCAGCCGCTGGTGGCACTGCCGACGCTGGAAGTCCTGTATCGACAGTTAGCTCACCGTGGCTTCAGCGCCGAAAAAATTGCCCTCTTGCGTAAGCGTGTCAGCGGCCTTCGAACCATCAAGCAACGCGAGTTGCTGCTCAACCTCAGTGATCAAGGGCGCAGCCTGAACATCAACTTCGTATCCCGGCCTGTGCAGCTCGACATCTGGCCACCGCGGCCAGGCACGACGCCGCATCCCAGCCCCGCGCAAATCAATCGCTACCTGGCCGAACAAGCCAACGCCAGCACCGCGGCGCTGGTAGAGAAAACCCAGCTCAAGTCCGCCAATGTCCACGGGTCCACGCTGGATGAGCTGCGCCGGGTTCAAGAGGCACAATCGGTGGTGATGTGGGAGTACAGCAAGATCGGTCAGCCGAACTACACGGAGATCATCCTCAAGACCGGTGCCGGCAACTGCGACCAGATGGCTCATGTTGCCTGTGAAATGATTCGAACCAATGGCGGTACGGCTCAGGTCTGGGTCTGCCAGGTTCATACCTTTGTGGTGGTGGGCACGATCCCCACAGGCTTGAGCCAGACGCTGGACTTCCAGGAGACCGGGTGGGCCGATCTATGGATCAGCGACCCTTGGGCAGCCATCACTTGCCCGGCAAAGGACTACATGAGGACACTGGAGATCAAGATGATTACCTGGGACCTGGAAGATATCCTGGTGTTTTTCTACGACGGGAATGCCTATCGCTGGGAGCGGGCTAATCACCCGGACTGGTTGCGGTTGTTACTCACCACGACTAAAAACCCAAAGCCATAACCGTCGCGAGCAAGCACGCTACCCTGTTTTTGATCCGATTTGGCCTCAGCGGTAACCACGATGCGAAGCGAGCCGCTCTTGATCTTGCTCTGCTTTTGATCTTGATCTGAAGCGCCCCGTTAAACCACGCTGGCCGAACGCAGGCTTGAATTCGTGGGTAACCCGGCAGGACGCCGGGTTAGCCGCCCCGCGCCATGGATGGCGCGTGGCGGCGGCCCACGGATTCAAGCCTGCGTTCGGGCACACCGAGCCTAAGCGAGGTGCCGAGTGGTGGGGCAAGAGCGTTTTGCTTACTTTTGCGCTTTTCAAAAGTGAGCCGCCGTCAGGGCGGAACCCTAGGTGGCCGTTAACGCAGGAATGGATATGTACACGGTCCAACTGTGTTGACTGCCAGGCCGCCTTCGCGAGCAAGCCCGCTCCCACAGTTGGATCGTGGGGTATCAGGTAGATATGGGGCGGCTGTCAGGCCGCCATCGCAGGCAAGCCAGCTCCCACATATGGATCGCGCTGCGTCAGCTAGATCAGCTCCGGCTGTCAGGCCATCGCGGGAGCAAGCTCCCTCGCCACAGGTTCGGCGTCATACCGAAGTTATGTAGATACCGATGCTCAGGAGGCCAGGCCGGCGTCAGCCAGCGGAACGCACCGCCGCATCGCTCGGCTGCAACTTGAACGCGTAATACAACACGGTCAACAGCACCAGAAACGCCGGCCCTACATACAGCGCCACACGGGTCTCGGGGAAGTACGCCATCAGGCCCACCACCAGCACCAGGAACGCCAGCGCCAGGTAGGAACTGACCGGGTACAACCACATGCGGTACTTGAGGCCCGCTTGCTCGGCCGGGCTCAGGCCTTTGCGGAATTTGAGCTGGGCCAGCAGAATCATCAGCCAGGTCCAGATCGCACCGAAGGTGGCGATGGAGGTCACCCACACGAACACCTGGTCCGGCACCAGGTAGTTGAGCAGTACGCCCAGCAACAAGGCAAAGATCGACAACAGCAACGCCTTGCGTGGCACGCCGTTACTGGAGGTGGTGCCGAACGTCGCCGGCGCCTGGCCGTTCTGCGCCAGGCTGTAGAGCATGCGCCCGGTGCTGAAGATGCCGCCGTTGCAGGACGACAACGCGGCGGTGATCACCACGAAGTTGATAATGCCCGCAGCGGTCTTGATGCCCAGGCGCTCGAAGGTCATCACAAACGGGCTGCCCTGGGTGCCGATTTCATTCCACGGGTAGATCGACAGGATCACGAACAACGCACCCACATAGAACAGCAGGATGCGCCAGAACACCGAGCCGATAGCGCTGGGAATGGTCTTCTGCGGGTTGCGCGCTTCACCAGCGGTGAGGCCGATCATCTCCACGCCCAGGTAGGCGAACATCACCATCTGCAACGACATCAACACGCCCTGCACACCGTTGGGCATGAAGCCGCCGTGGGTCCACAGGTTGGAAATGCCCAGTGCCACGCCGTCATTGCCGAAGCCGAAGGCGATGATGCCCACGCCACCGATCACCATCGCAATGATGGTGACGATCTTGATCAACGCGAACCAGAACTCGAACTCACCGAACGCCTTGACTGCGATGAGGTTGATGGTGCCCATGCTGATCAGCGCCGCCAGGGCCCAGATCCAGCGTGGCGTGTCGGGGAACCACACGCCCATGTACACCGCCACGGCGGTAATTTCCGCGACGCAAGTTACCAGCCACAGGAACCAGTAGTTCCAACCGGTGAGAAAGCCTGCCAGGGGGCCCAGGTAGTCCTGGGCATAACGACTGAACGAACCGGCTACGGGGTTGTGCACCGCCATTTCACCGAGGGCGCGCATGATCACCAGGATCGCCAGGCCGCCAATGATGTACGAGAGCATGATGGCCGGGCCGGCCATTTCGATCGCCTTGGCCGAGCCGAGAAACAGGCCGACACCGATACAGGCGCCCAAGGCCATCAAGCGAATGTGGCGCTCGCCCAGTTCACGTTTGAGCGGGCCGCCTTGAGCGGTCTCGCCAGGGGGCAGTGGTTTGCCAACAGGCATAGGGATACAACCTCATTTTGTTATTGGATTTAGCCACCGAGTCTCAGGCGTATCAGCGGGTGGGCTCATACACCGGCCGGACCGGGCCTGCCTCGTGGGCAAACCCGCCTGGCGCAAATGCGCGGCCAGGACAGCGGGGCGTGCAGTATAAAAAGCTACCGATAGGGCTTTTCACTCAATAAACGGCAAAATTTGGCGATAAGCCCCGGAAAAATCGGCTTCGACGGATGGGCTTCCCGCTGTCTAGACCGGCCCTGCCAGGGCAAAACGGCGCAGAGTATTACATAACTTTAAAAAGCCAGGCTTATCCAGCGCGCCTCAGTCCACGCTGAAAAACAGGCGCCGGGCCAGGCGTCGGGAAATGCTCGCGCGCTCGATTTCCAGGGTTTGTCGCACGCGCCCGGTCTGGCCGGTGCGGATGCGCGCGAACGCCTGCGCTTCCACCTCGGCCAGAGATTGGTAAGCCAGCGTGCCGTCGCTGTCGTTGGGAGTGCCGATGTAGATCAGGCCGGCTCGCCATATGCCGGTACCCAGGTACTGGTCCAAATAACCCTGGGCGCTGTCTTGCGCAACCACTCGCAATGAGGGCGGCTCGCGAAACAGGGTTTCGATTTGCTCGAGGGTGGTTTGGCAGGGTGAGTCCAAGTAGGTCTCGGAGCGGGTCATGAGGGGCTCGATATGCGATTAAATCGCAGACGCTACTGGCTGGCGCAGGACCGGTGGCTGTAAACAGTTAGCTCTACGGGAGATGTGCCAGGCGCTAATTTTGTGGGCTGTACACGACCACTGTGGGCTTGCTAGCGATAGCCATAGGTATCTACACAACGCTAACCACGATGCGAAGCGAGTCGCTCTTGATCTGCTCTTGATCTTGATCTCAGGCGCCCCGTCAAACCACGCTGGCCGGAATTCGACAGTGATTTGGGGGGTAAACCGGCAGGGATGCCGGTTTAGCCGCCCCGCGCCATGGATGGCGCGTGGCGGCGGCCCCCCAAATCACTGGCGGATTACGGGCACACCGAGCCCAAGCGAGGTGCCGAGTGGTGGGGCAAGAGCGTTTTGCTTACTTTTGCGCTGTTCAAAAGTGAGCCGCCGTCAGGGCGGAACCCTAAGTGGCCGTTACGGCAGGAATGGATATGTACTCGGTATCTGTGTCGCCTGTCAGGCCGCCTTCGCGAGCAAGCCCGCTCCCACAGTTGGATCGCGGGGCGTCTGGTAGATAAGCGTTGGCTGTCAGGCCGCTATCGCAGGCAAGCCAGCTCCCACAGTTTGATCGCGGGGCGGCAGGTAGATGAGTGTCGACTGCCAGGCCGCCTTCGCAGGCAAGCCAGCTCCCACAACTTGATCGCGGGGCGGCAGGTAGATGAGTGTCGACTGTCAGGCCGCTATCGCAGGCAAGCCAGCTCCCACAACTTGATCGCGGGGCGGCAGGTAGATGAGTGTCGACTGCCAGGCCGCCTTCGCAGGCAAGCCAGCTCCCACAGAAAAATCCTCTGCCCGACAAACCTCGTGACGCAGGCAAACTGCGTCTACGCTTCAGACAAGTCCGATCAATCTGTAGGAATGGATCAATCGACTATGGGCGCTCTGCAGCACACCAATGCCACCCAGGCTGACCTCGACCCCGACAGCCCGTCACCAGCGCCTTTGCCGAAAAAAAACAGACCCTGGCGTCGCGTGGGCTGGCTGATTGTGTTGATGGCCTTGATCGCCCTGGCTTTCGCCGTGCATCGGGAGGTGCAGACCTCACGCTGGCAGGCCCGCGTATTCAGCGAATGGGCGGCGAAGCTGACCTACCAGGTGGCCCCCGGCGCCAGCGATGCAATCGTGTACCCAGGCGCAGGCCCCTTCGATCAGCGCCTGGGCTACAGCGCACTGGGCGAGTTCCTGCCGCGTTTGCTCAAGCGCAGCTACATGATCGAGTCCCAGGCACGCTTTTCCGAGGCGTTGATGGACTACAGCCGTCACGGCCTGTTTATCCCCTACGCCGAGAAAATCCAGGCCGGCTTAACCCTCACCGATTGCCGCGCAGCACCGCTGTATCAATTCAATTACCCGACCCAACTGTACGCCCGCTTCGATGACATTCCGCCGCTGATGATCCACAGCCTGCTGTTTATCGAAAACCGTGCACTGCTCGATCCCGAGCCCGCGCAAGCCAACCCGGCCGTGGACTGGCCGCGCTTTGCCAAGGCGGCGTGGTCGCAGGTGGCGCGCCAGTTGCACCTGCCAGGGCAGGCGGCGGGCGGTAGCACCCTGGCCACTCAGCTGGAAAAGTATCGCCACTCGCCCGATGGCCTGACCCTGTCGGGCAGCGAAAAAATCCGCCAGATGCTCTCCGCCAGCGTGCGCGCTTACCAGCATGGCCCCGATACGCTTGCGGCGCGGCGCAACATAGTGCGCGATTACCTCAACAGCGTGCCTCTGTCGGCCGTGCCGGGCCATGGCGAAGTGCATGGCATGGCCGAAGGGTTGCGGGTGTGGTACGGCGCCGATTTCGCCCAGGTCAACCGCGCGCTTCAGGACACCGCCACTACACCCGCCAGCCTGGCGGCACGGGGCTTGGCATTGCGTGAAGTGTTGTCGTTGATGATCGCCCAGCGCCGCCCTTCCCATTACCTGGCCAACGGTCGCGACGAGCTCAAGCAACTTACCGACAGCCACCTGCGGCTGCTGGCGCAGAACGCGGTGATCGACCCGCCGCTGCTCAAGGCCGCCCTGGCCGCGCGCGTCACTTATCGCGACTGGCTGCAACAGCCCACACTGCAACCGATCGACAGCAACAAGGGCGTGAGCGTGGCCCGCAGCCGCCTGGCGGCCCTGCTCAACCGGCCCCTGTACGACCTCGACCGCCTTGACCTCGCAGCCACCAGCACCTTGCAGGCCGAGCTGCAAACCCAGGTCACCGCCTACCTCAAGCAACTGGCCGACCCGGTATTCGCGGGCAACATCGGCCTGCTCGGCGAACGCCTGCTGACGCCTGCCAGCACGCCGCAAGTGCGCTACAGCTTTACGCTGTTCGAACGCACCGCCGACGGCTCACGGGTGCGGGTGCAAACCGACAACACCGACCAGCCCTTCGATATCAACGAAGGCAGCAAGCTGGAACTGGGCTCCACCGCCAAGTTGCGGGTGCTCACCACCTATCTGCAAATCATCAGCGAACTGCATGATCGCTATGCCACCCAAACCCCGGCGGCGTTGAAAAAAGCCGACATCGCCGAGCAGGACCGGCTCAGTCGCTGGGCCATCGATTACTTGCTGCAGGCCCCGGATAAATCCCTGGCAGCCATGCTAGAGGCGGCCCTGGACCGCACCTATTCAGCCAGCCCCAACGAAGGTTTTTTCACGGGTGGCGGGATGCATTACTTTCACAACTTTCGCAACGAAGACAACGGCCGCAGCCCCACATTGCGTGACGCGCTGCGCGAGTCGATCAACCTGCCGTTCATTCGCCTCATGCGCGACCTGACGCGCTACGTCACCTACGCGGGCGCCAACAACAGCGCGCAATTGCTCAAGGATGATGGCGACCCACGCCGCCAGGAATACCTGGCCCGATTCGCCGACCGCGAAGGCACCACCTTCCTGCTCAAGTTCTGGAAGAAGTACCAGAAAAAAGACACCCAGGCGCGCCTGGAAACCTTCCTCGACAGCCTGCATCCCACCGCGATCCGCTTGGCGGCCGTGCATCGCTACCTGTTTCCTGAAGCAAACCCGGACACCTTCAACCGCTTCGTGCGCTCCCACCTGACCGGCGTAAAAACCAACGGTGCCCTCAGCGACGAGCGCCTGCAACGCCTGTACAAGGATTACGGCCCCGGCACCTACGACCTGCCCGACCAGGGCTATATCGCCAAGGTCCACCCCCTGGACCTGTGGTTGCTCGGTTACCTGCTCAACCACCCGCAGGCCACCTTCACCGAAGTGGTCAAGGCCAGCCAGTTCGAGCGCCAGGAGGTGTATAGCTGGCTGTTCAAGAGCCGTCATCAAGGCGCGCGTGACAGCCGGATCCGCACCATGCTGGAAGTCGAAGCATTCCTGGATATTCATCAGCGCTGGCAAGCGGTGGGGTACCCTTTCGATCATCTGGTGCCGTCACTGGCCACCGCCATTGGCAGCTCGGGAGACCGCCCCGCCGCGCTTGCCGAACTGATGGGCATCATCCTTAACGACGGAGTGCGCGGCAAAGTGCTGCGCATCGACAGCCTGCATTTTGCCGCCGGCACCCCTTACGAGACCCGCGTGGTCAACACACCCGACCCCGGCAAACGGGTGATGCCGTCCGAAGTCGCCAGTGCCTTGCGCGGGGCGTTGTCACGGGTGGTGGACGCTGGCACGGCCAAGCGCTTGTCGGGCAGTTTCACCCAGGCCGACGGCACGCCAATGGCCATGGGCGGCAAGACCGGCACGGGCGATAACCGCATCCAGGCAATGGGCGCGGGCGGGCGCTTGATCAGTTCCAAGTCGATCAACCGCACCGCCACGTTTGTGTTTTTTATCGGCGACCACCACTTCGGCACGCTCACCGCTTTTGTGCCTGGCAGTTCGGCGCAAGGTTTCAAGTTCACCTCGGCGTTGCCGGTGCAAGTGCTCAAGGGCATGGCGCCGTTGTTGATGCCTTATCTGCAAGGGTCGGGTGGGATGATGTGTCAGTCAAGTCAGTGATTGGCCGGGCGACCGCTTTCGCGGGCAAGCCCGCTCCCACAGGGACCGTGTGCGCCGCCAATCTTAGGCACGACACAAAACCAATGTGGGAGCGGGCTTGCCCGCGAAAGCAATGGATCAGCCACTGCAATTTTGTAATCTAAACCTCGGAATCCCAGATCACCGTCACCACGCCCGTGTAGGTGCTACCGGGCTGCTTGAGCATTTCCTTCACATCCTCTCGCTCCACGGCAAAGTGCAGGCTCGCGGGGCGGTTGTTGACGTAATAGCCGGGTTGGAACAGCTCGGTGCCGCTGCCGTCCAGGCGCAAGGGCAGCTTGTTCACGGCTTGGCCGTACTGGTCTTGCAAGCCATAAGGCAAGGTCACCCCGACCTGCAGCGGCACCTCGTCGCCCGCTCCGTTGCGCAGCCCGCAGGTGTTGCCGATGGCCAGGCTGCATTCGAGCTGCATCTTGAAACGCCCGCTGGAAGAGATCACGAAAGTCTGGTCACGGAACAGCCGCGCCGGTTGCCGCCCACGATTGAGCCAGGCTTGCCAGCCGCCTTCGGGCAGCAGCTCGATGCGGTTGCCTCCGGGGGGCAGGTCCACTTTGAGGGCGTGCTCTACGGACAGATTGAAGTTGAAGGTCAACACGTTGTCGTTGGGTATCATCACATCGCCAAAATCAAAATCCCTACCGGGCCCGATGCTGTAGGACAACGAGCCGCGGTATTCACCACTGGCCATACCCAACGGATTAGGGGTTCTGAGTTCATAGCCATACTCCACCGGCTGGTACCACATTTGCGGAATAGGCGCGCTGGGGACCACACTGCAGGCTCCTCCGTTTTCCGGGACGATCCAGAAGTACAGCAAGTAAGTGCCGGACGACGTGTAGTAGTTGACGCCTCGACAAGAATCCACGCCGTAACGCCAAGGATCCGCCCAGTGCCTTCCTGGGGCGCTCCACACAGTCACCCTGGCGCCCCCGCCCAGGCCCCATCTACCGCCGATACCGGCGATGCGCATCTCTACCGTTTCAACCTGACCCGTGGCGATATGGGTCACCTGCACATCGCGCCAGGAGGACGGTACTTTGAAATACGCGCCCTTGCGCGGGTCTTCATGGTCCGCCTCGATTTGCGCGATCGAGTTGAACACCAATTCGTCGGTACGAATACTGAAGGTGTTGAGTGACTCGCAAAGCGCCGGCACGTGCCAGGCGCAGATGCCACTGTGGGGTGTGGTGTTCTGGAATTTATTGACCATGGGGTTGGTCGGGTCCGGGCGAAACACCGCCGAGATATTTTGTTCCAGCGCCTGCACGGGCAGGCTCGCCCACCCGACGCCTAGCGCCAAAGCCCAAGGCCCCAGCCATTTTTTGGTTGCGGTGATCAACTGCATAAACACTCCGAATCTGCGGCGCTGTGGGTTTCACACACCGAGCTCACGGCGCGGGGAAATCGAACATCAAGTGCACCGTGCCGTAATAATCCCCACCCTTGTAACCGTCCTGCGGCTCAATGGCAGAGATCTCCAGTTCGGCGCGCCGGCCCGCGCGCGCCTCGTCGGCGTTGAGTACCTGGGTCGAGTCCAACGTCAACGGCACCCGATTGAACAGCACCTGCAAGTCGATACGGTTGCGCCCACTCAGCAAATACGGCGTGTCGCCCAGGCGCGCGGTCACGCCGCCATTGATGTTCTTGACGTCGAAATTCTTGCGCAGGCGGCCCAGACGCGCCGTCGCCAAGTCCCAGGCCAAAACCTGGTCATGGCCCATCCAGTCCGGCTCGGAAGGCAGCACATAGGCCTCTTCGATCGGGATGGTCACCGACACATCGAAGCTGTGGCGTTCCTGGAACGCCTGCGCCGGCTCGCCCAGGAACACAGGGGTCATCAGTACCGCCAGTGCCGTCAGTTGCTTGAACATTGTCATCACCCGTTGCTGTTGACCGTCATCGGTTTTTTGTCGCGGCCTTCGATCAGTTGGAAACTGAACTGGCGCTCGGGCTTTTTCTCGAACACCAGCTGACGGCCGGGCAGGATGTGGTGCTTGGTGGTGGCTTCACAGTCGGTTTTCTTCGCCACCGAACAGTCCCGGAACTCATCGAGCACCACCACGCTGTTGCCGGCATTGCGCAAGGTGTACTGGCTGGTGGTCTGGCTGATCTGCGTGTCGAAACGGGTGTTCTGTGGGCGTACGAAGAACACCGTGCCGTAACCGGCCATGACGTTGACCCCGGCCGCCAGCGCGTCCTTGTAATCGGCCCGTTCTTCGTCGGTCACGGCAAAGTCGTCTTCTTTTTCCGGCACCACCGGGATGAAGCGCACGCGGAAATAACGCTCCTTGTCGCGCTGGCCCATGTACAGCAACCGTGTGCCTTGGCGCCCGCCCGCCGGCACGATCAGCCGCGCCGGGCTGGCCATCAGGCCGTCGCGGTTGGTGGCGGCGCCCTTGGCGTCGGTCATCGAGGCAACGGGGACTTCTTGGGACGTGCCATCGGCGTTGTAGACGATCTCCAGCACATTGACCTTGATAAACGCGGTGCTGGTGCCACCGTTGTAGACACGCTTGAGGTAGGAACTGCGATCACCTTCCAGGTAGTCATACACCACGCCGACATTGATTGCCGGCCCCGCCTGAGCGGTCAACGACAGCAGCAACAGCCCGACCGATAACACTGCATGTTTCATGTTTGATTACGCCTCAATGATTGAACCCAGCCCAGGGGCTGATATGCGGTAAGTGCCCGCCTAGACTTCCGAATCCCAGATCACGGTGACCACGCCGTTGTAGGTGCTGCCCGGGTGTTTGAGCATCTCCTTGACGTCGTCGCGCTCCACGGCAAAGTGCAGGCTGGCCGGGCGGTTATTAACGTAGTGGCCGGGCTGGAACAGCTCGGAGCCGCTGCCGTCCAGGCGCAGGGGCAGCTTGTCCACCGCCTGGCCGTACTGATCACGCAGGCCGAAAGGCAGGGTCACGCCGACCTGCAGCGGCACCTCATCCCCTGCGTCATTACGCAGGCCGCAGGTGTTGCCGATGGCCAGGCTGCATTCCAGTTGCATCTTGAAACGCCCACTGGAGGAGATGACGAAGGTCTGGTCACGGAACAGTTTCGACGGCTGCCGGCCACGATTGAGCCAGGCTTGCCAGCCGCCTTCGGGCAGCAGCTCAATGCGATTGCCTCCGGGCGGCAGGTCTACTTTGAGGGCGTGCTCGACCGACAGGCTGAAATTCAAGGTGATTGCGTTGTCAGTGGACGCCACCATCACATCACCCAAATCGAAATCACCGCCTGGCCCGATGCTGTAGGTCAGTGAGCCCCGGTACTCACCGCTCGACATACCCAATGGATTAGGCGTTTTGAGTTCATAGGCGTACTCCAGGTGGCTATAGATCATCCAGGGGAAAGTAGTACCGGGCGTCACCGTGCAGGCTCCCGCGCCCTCTGGAACGATCCAGAAGAACAATGCGTAAGAAACTGATGCCGCCAGGTAGTTAATACCCTGGCAAGGAGGCGCGCCGTTGTACCAGTAGTAATTCCAAGCCGCGCTGGCGTTGGTCCAGCCGCTGACCCCAGGCGGACGAGGTACATCCCAGCGTGTTCCGATACCCGCGATGCGCATTTGCACGGTTTCAACCTGACCCGTCCCGACATGAGTCACCTGCAAGTCGCGCCATGACGAAGGCACCTTGAAATAAGCCCCCTTTCGCGGGTCCTCATGATTGGCTTCAATGGGCTCTACCGAATTGACCCTGAACGCATGATCACGAATGCTGAAAATATTCAACGCTTCACACCGAGCGGGTATGTGCCCCGGGCAAATACCACTCTGAGGCGTTGTGTTGATGAATTTATTGACCATCGGGTTCATGGGGTCAGGGCGAAACACCGCCGTGATGTTATGCATCAGTGCCTGCACCGGCAGGCTGATACTTCCCATCGCCAGCGCCAAGGCGCAGGGCCCCAACAGTTTTTTTGTCGTGCTTAACAAAGTCATAGAGTTTCCAGTGCAAGCCGCCGTCAACCGGCGGTTTCAGACGTGTGGGCGGCTTCGGCCAAGGTATCCGGCGTACAGCGCAGATCACCGATCATCAACACGTCGCTTTCACTCGGTGCGTTGCTCGGGTCCAGACGGAACTGGCACAGCAACTGGTTCTGGTAGCGCACTTGCAGGGTGGGTGAGCTGGAACTCATTTCCATGGAGAAGAACCCGTCCACTTCGCTGACCCCGCGGCTGGCATGGTTGATCACGTGATGGCCGCGCAAGGGTGCGCCGCGTTCATCCAGCAATCGGCCCAGCACGGTGACGGTTTTCATCACGCTGACCTTGCGATAGTCCACGCCGCCCTTGTTCAGGTGGTAACTGGAACGTGCCGGCTGGATATTGGCCGCCGGTGGGTGGTTGCCTTCAAAGTCGAACGCCACACTGCTGCTCTTGTAGGCCGAGACCGGCACGTAGTTGCGCCCAGGCCTCAGCAGGGTGCTGCCGCCGCCCATGTCGTCGGCGCGCAGGGCGATCTCGTCGAGGTCGGTTTCTACATCGATGATCATGCCGGCGCCGTTGCCCTGGTACTGGCTGCTGAGCAATACCTTGCCGGCCCCGGCCACCAGGGTGCTGTTGAGGTTCAAGCCGCCGCTGAGGTCGCCGTTGAAGGAACTGCGCTGCACAAAACCGTCACCGCTGACCGCGTCCGTACTGAAACTGGCCATGCCCGACAGGCCGACGCCATAGGTGTCGGTGATCGCCGTGGCCGAGACGCTTTGCAGGAAGTGGTCGGTAAGGTCTTGGCGCAAGGTCACCGAGGCGTTGTTGTCACGCCCGCCGTCACGGGCGGTGCGGGTGCCGATGCTGCCGGAGATCTGCCGGCCATCGCGGCCCAGGTTCATGCTGACACTTACGTCTACACCACGATTGCGCGCGTCGTTGGTACCCGAGGTACCGGGCCGGTCGAACACCGAGAAACGCCAGTTGGCATCGCTGCCGAACAGGTTGTCGTGGCGGCTCCAGCCCAGGTCGATACCAGCGCCCTCGACATTGCCTTCGCTGTGGGACAGGCGCATGTTCAGGGTGTTTTTCGCATCGAGCCGGTGGTTGACCGACAGCGCCGTGTTGCTGGCCTCCCCCACGAAGGTATTGCGGCGCAGGCGGGTGCCGTCCGGCAGGGTTTCGTAGGTGTCGCGGGTGTCGAGCCAACTGCGGTTGTGGCTGAACACCAGGTTGGTGGCGCCCAAGGTGTAGAGCGCTTGCAGGTCCATGCCGGTGCCGTGGTCCTGGGTTTGATACAGGTTGGTGTAGAGGCTGGTGTTGTTGGCCACCGTCCAGTCCACCGAACCGCCGTACTGCAGTTGTTCACGCACCTGGCGCGCCGACAGGCCGAGGATCACCCGGGGGTGCAGCAGGTAGTTAATGGACGCGCCGGCGGTCATTGCGCCAGAGGCTTGTTCGTCCCAGTTACTGAACAGCTTAGTCTCGCGCCCGGCAAACAGGTTGTAGCGCCATGGGTCTTCGGCGTTGCGCCAGTTGCTGGGCTTGTACACCAGCTCCTGGGTGGTGCTGGTGGTCAGGCCGTCTTCCACCAGGCGCACTTCCACTTCATAGATACCGCCAGGCAATGGCCGGGTGTCCAGGGTTTGCAGGCCGGCTGCCACGGCTTGGGTATTGATCAACAGGCCATTGCGGTAGATCTCCACCGCCGCCTGGCGGTTGGCGGTGACGTAGATCGGGTACACGCTGGGCTTGGCATTGTTGATGGCCAGGCTGTCGGAACTGCCATACATCAGGCCCAGCGCCGTATCGGGGCTGGCGCCGAAGCTGCGCAG
This sequence comes from Pseudomonas sp. FJ2-5-13, assembly GCF_029201605.1. NCBI lineage: Bacteria > Pseudomonadati > Pseudomonadota > Gammaproteobacteria > Pseudomonadales > Pseudomonadaceae > Pseudomonas > Pseudomonas sp. FJ2-5-13. The sequence goes on along the minus strand of NZ_CP104045.1, from coordinate 1,282,105 downwards.
TTGACGGGTCAGGCCATCGGAATTGGGGGTGAAATGGCCCAGGCGGAAAAACTGCCCTTGCATTTCTCGTTGGGTGTACAGCTCATGGATCGCGTGGCGCATCGGTTCGTTATCGCCACTCTGTCGCGCCAGTTGCAGGTTGAACACCTGGCTCCAGTTGCCGACGCTGGAACTGGCTTGCAACCCGTAGCGCCCGCCCAGCTTGTTGTCCTGACCACCGTTGAGGTTGAGCTGGTTGTTGACGATCAGCCCGAGGCTGCCACCTTCCGGTTGCGCGTAGAAGCGCGGTGCATCGTCGTTGAGCTCGACATTCTGGGTGATGATCGCCAACTGGGAGTTTTCCAGGTTGTAGAACGCCGAGAGCATTTTTTCCGGGCAGGACTGGGTACAGGTGCCCAGCGCCACGCCTTTTTCCAATAGCGCTTGCCAAGTGTCGCGGGTAGCGGCGGGCACTTTGCTGTCAGCGGTGTCGGTGAATTCGAGCAAGGTGACGCGATCATCCCGGGTCAACACAATCAGCGCCTCGCCCAGCAACTGCTGGTCAAGGTCTATGCGCACGGCCAGCGGCACGTCGAAAAAGTGATCGGTAAAACCAGCCGGCAGGCCTTGGGCCTGGCTCAGCAGGCTGCCCGTCGTCAAAGCGCCCGAGGCAGCAGGTGCGGCCAGGGCACTCGTACACATCAACAGCGCAAGCGCAGCCGCGATAGGCGTCATCGGAAACATGAACGGAACACTCTGTATGCCAAAAGACTGGAGAGAAAATCAGGCCGGCGGACCGAGGAGGGAAAGTCAGCCGACCTGCAAGTAAATGCCCGTGTTCAACGGGCATTCATTGGCATCAAGGCGTTGGCAATACCGCGTCGAATACCACCGGCATCACCGCGGTGTAGGAACCGCGTTGAGTCGCCGAAGGCTTGGCCGCGACGATGCGCATTTCCGCGCCAATACCTGGGGTGGAGTCGGCTTCGTTGACCACTTCCTGCGGCGAGCCGGTCAGGGTCACGCCATTGAAGGTGGTGGTCAGCGCAATGTTCTGCGCGGCATCACCGTTGAACAGTACAGCCGGGCCACCTTCGATGTAGGCAGCAACCGAACCGTTGGTGTTCTTGACGTCGTAGATAGCGCTCAGCGGCGCCAACTCACCGCTGACCAGGTTGTAGGTCATGGTTTCGTCACGGCCCCAGTTCGGGTCACGTGGCTGGGCGTGGAACACGGTGGTGGGGATGTTTGCCTTGAGGTTGACGGTGTGGCTGGCTTCACCGGCAGCGATAGCCGTTACCGAGGAAGACAGCGCGAGTACAGCCAGGGGAACAGCGACAGCAAACTTCTTGAACATGGTCAATACCTGTAGTTGACAACAGTGAGTGGTTCATTGCCAAGGAGGTCCCTAACAAAGAATTAGCAGGCGTGGTTAGTTGAACTACGCACTGCCAGACAATGATCAACCGAAACTAAAAGCAGGTATGCAGGCACATTCGAAAACGCACGTAGCCCTTGTAAACAGGGCTTGAGCGAAAAAGATGGCATTTCGCCAAAACTTTAAAAGTATCCGTAGGAAATAAGCTACACGTTAAAAATGCGCTAAAGAAGTTGCTGTAAGACGCGTACCACAAGACGAAGCAGCGCCTGCCAAACAACAAGTCCGGATATAAATTCGACCCACAACTCTAATTAAAGTTATAGCTCTAAAATCCAATCGGGTCCAATAGTTGTTAGTTGCTTTGCGAACCAAGCCTGTGCAGCCGCCAACGACCGTTGGTCGCCAGGCACTATCCTTAGCATTAAGATATATCTTACGTTATATCTAAACCTGCACAGAGGACCTGCCCATGAAACACGAACATCGCGGCGAGTTTGAAAAACGCGGCGGCCGCGGCCCACGGGTGTTCGCCCCTGGCGACCTGAAGCTGCTGCTGTTGTCATTGATCGCTGAGCAACCTTGCCATGGCTACGACCTGATCCGCCGCATCGAGGGCCTGTTCGACGGCGCCTACAGCCCCAGCCCCGGCGTGATCTACCCCACCCTGACCTTCCTTGAAGAGAGCGAGCTGATCAGCGGCGACGCCGATGGTGGAAAAAAACGCTACACAATCACCGACCCCGGTCGTCTCTTCTTGAGCGAACAAGCCGTTGCCCTGGACGGTGTGCGCAGGCGCCTGGATGTCAGCAAGCGCTCGCTGCGCGGCCACGACCGCCCACCCGAGATCCATGAGGCGGTGCACAACCTGCGCCACGCCTTGCATTCGCATAACGGGCACTGGAGCCCGGAAGAAATCATTCGTGTCGCGGCGCTGCTCAATCGCACCGCTCAAGCCATTGCCGACGGGACAGACCAATGAACACTCAAACCATTCATCGCGTGACCCACGAAATCAAACGCCGCCGCCTGCAAGTACTGCGGGTGGTCGATATCACCCCGCGCATGCGCCGCGTCACCCTGGGCGGCCCTGAGCTCGCGGGGTTTGTCAGCCTGGGCAGCGACGACCACATCAAGCTGTTGTTCCCGCAGAACGCCCAAGAGCAAGCGGCGCTGGAAAGCCCGAGCTTCAGCATCAAGGGCGACGGCCCGCAACCGGCGATGCGCGACTACACGCCACGGCGTTACGACCTGAGCATTGGCGAGTTGGACATCGACTTTGTGCTGCACGGCGATGGCCCTGCCTCCACCTGGGCCGAGCAGGTTCAGGTCGGCCAGCATCTGTACATAGGCGGGCCACGTGGCTCGATGATCGTGCCGGATATCTTCGACAGCTACCTGCTGATTGGCGATGAGACGGCGATCCCGGCCATCGCTCGGCGCCTGGAAGAGCTGCCCGCGGGGCGCAAGGTGCTGGCGGTGATTGAAATCGCGGATGCGGCGGAACAGCAGGTGCTCAGCAGCGCAGCCGAGGTGGAAGTGATTTGGGTGCTGCGCGGCCAGGATGACCTGCTCGACGTGGTGCGCAACCTGACGCTGCCCAGCGGCACGCTGTACAGCTTCGTCGCCACCGAAACCAAGCTGTCACGCCAGGTACGGCGGGTGCTGCTGGACACGCACAAGGTCAACGAGCAATACCTCAAGGCCGTGGGTTACTGGCGTGCAGAGGGCAGCGAGGAAGAACAGAGCTGACTCAACTCATACTGTGGGAGCGGGCTTGCTCGCGAAGACGGAGTGTCAGGCAGCAGATGTATTGGTTGACCCACCGCCTTCGCGAGCAAGCCCGCTCCCACATTGACGGTGCTCACTTTAAGACGAGGATGATTTCAGGCGCTTATCCAGCCCCACCATCGCCAAAGCGATCACTATAAACCCTGCCAAAATCCCCCCGGCATTCATGAACACCTGTGGATAACCAAGGCTGTCCACATCCATGAACGGGTACTGATACTGCCCGAGCATATGCCCGCGCAGCAGCACATAACCGAAGTACACCAATGGGTAAATCACCCAGCCGGCAATGTGTTTGAACCGCAAGGTGCCCTTGGGCACACACCGCCACCAATACACCACAAACAGCAACGGCATGACGTCGTGCAGCAACTCATCGGCGATAAATTGAAAGCCTTGCGGGCTCCACAGATGCCGCAGCAGCAGGTTGTAGGCCAGGCTCACCAGCACGATGCTCGCCGCTATCGCGCTACTGATGCGGGGCGCGAGGAAGAATCGCTTGGCGGCTGAGTCGCGCTTGACCAGCGCGTAGCTGAGCACCACGACCACCAGGGTATTGGTCAGTACGGTGAAGAAGCTGAAGAAACTGATCAAGCCGCCCAACAAGCTCGCGCCACTGGCCCAGCGTGAATAGAGAATCAGGTATTGCTGGATCGCCAACCCCACCCAACCGGCCAAGGCTGCTGCCGCGACAAAGCGCTTCATGCACTCAATCCAGGGGGCGCTTGGTACGCATCAGCTTGACGTACAAGCCTTCGACTTTTTCCCGCGCCCACGGGGTTTTGCGCAGGAAAGTCAGGCTCGACTTGATGCTCGGGTCGCTCTTGAAGCAGCGGATATCAATGCGCTCGGCCAAGCCGCTCCACTCGTAATGTTCCACCAGGGTGGTGAGCACGTGTTGCAGGGTCACACCGTGGAGCGGGTCGTTGCTTGTCGCGGTCATGCCGGGCCTTTTGCAAAAAGAGGAAACACAGCCGCGCACCTTAGCCGACGGGGCGTGCAGGTGGAAGCATCGGATTGAATATAGCCCGCGAGGAAAAGTTCCCCTTTTTCGCAAAAAAGAGATGTTATATTGTAACTTTACTTAACAACCTTTTTGCCTAGGAATATCCGATGTCGCTGCCTTCTCTCTGGCGCTTGTCGCCCCTCGCCGCCGCCCTGTTGATCAGCTCCCAGGCCCATGCCCTGGAACTGCCACCCCAAGTGGTCACCGGCAATCCGCTGGGCAGCGAACAGCTGGCCTCGCCCACCACCGTGCTGGAAGGCGACGACCTGACCCTGCAACAAAAAGGCAGCCTCGGTGAAACCCTGAACAAGCAGCCGGGCGTGTCGTCTTCGTACTTTGGCCCAGGGGCCAGCCGCCCGATCATTCGTGGCCAGGATGGCGACCGCATTCGTATCCTGCGCAACGGTGTGGGCGCGCTGGACGCCTCGTCGCTGTCCTACGACCACGCGGTGCCGCTGGACCCGATCAACGTTGACCGCATTGAAATCGTGCGCGGCCCGGCCGCTCTGCTGTATGGCGGCAGCGCCATCGGTGGGGTGGTCAATACCTTCGACAATCGCATCCCCACCGAGGCCATCGAGGGCATCCATGGCGCTGGCGAGTTGCGCTACGGCGGCGCCGACACCACCCGCAGCAGCGCAGGCAAGCTGGAAGCCGGCAACGGCACCTTCGCCTTGCATCTGGACGCCAATGCGCGCGAGTTCAACGACCTGAAAATCCCAGGCTATGCCCGCAGCCGGCATGCCCCGGAGAGCGAGAACGGCCCCGGCAAAAACGGGCGCCTGGGCAACAGCAATGGGCGTCAGGACGGCGGTGCGGTAGGCGGCTCCTACACCTGGGACGATGGTTATGCCGGGCTGTCCTATAGCAATTACGACAGTAACTACGGCTCACCCGCCGAGCAGGATGTGCGCATCCGCATGAAACAGGACCACTACGCCTTTGCATCCGAGTTCCGCAACCTGCAAGGGCCGTTTACCTCGGTGAAACTCGACGCCGGCTACACCGACTACGAGCATCGCGAAATCGAAGGCGGCGAAACCGGCACCACCTTCAAGAACAAAGGCTATGAAGCGCGGGTGGAAGCGCGTCACCAGCCGATTGGCCCGTTCGATGGCGTGGTCGGCGCCCAAGTGACCCGCAACGAGTTCTCGGCCTTGGGCGAAGAAGCCTTCGTACCGCAGACCGACACCAACGCCGGCGCGCTGTTTGTCCTCGAAGAAATGCAAGCCACCGAGCGCCTCAAACTCAGCCTCGGCGCACGCCTGGAACACACCAGCGTCGACCCGAACGCCAAAGGCAACGAGCGCTTTGCCAATGCCGATAAAAGCAGTAACTTCACCGCCGGCAGCCTGTCATCTGGCGCGGTGTACACCCTCACGCCGATCTGGTCCCTGGCCGCCACCCTGGGCTACACCGAACGTGCGCCGACCTTCTACGAGCTGTACGCCAACGGCGCCCACGTCGCTACCGGTACCTATGAGTTGGGCGATGCCAACCTGAAGAAGGAAAAGGCCGTGTCCAGCGACCTGGCCCTGCGCTTTGACAACGGCACCCACAAGGGCAGCTTCGGCGTGTTCTATAGCCACTTCTCCAATTACATCGGCTTGTTGGGCACGGGTCGTACCCTGAACGATGAAGGCGAAGAGGACGCGGGCGGTATTCCCGAGTATGAATATTCTGGCGTGCGCGCACGTTTCGCCGGCTTCGAAGCCCAGGATCACTGGAAGCTCGGCGAAGGCGCCTACGGCAAGTTTGCGCTGGAACTGTCGGGCGACTACACCCGCGCCACCAACCTGGACACCGGCGAAGCCTTGCCGCGCATTGCGCCCCTGCGCATGAGCAGCGGCCTGTTGTGGGAACTGGATCGCTGGCAGGCGCGTATCGACGTGGAACATGCCGCAGGCCAAGGGCGTGTGCCGGATAACGAAAGCGGCACCGACGGCTACACCACCCTCGGCGCCAGCGCGGGGTATCGCTTCAATGTGGGCGGCAGCCAGTGGCTGGCGTTCGTCAACGGTGAAAACCTGACCAACCAGACCGTGCGCTATGCCAGCTCGATTCTGCGCGACATCGCGCCGGCGCCGGGGCGCAGTGTGCAGTTCGGCATCCGCACCACTTTCTAACCGTCACCTCACCCCCCCTGTAGGAGCGAGCTTGCTCGCGAAAAACGCCAACGATAACGCGCGCTTCCTGAATAAACGCGGCGCCTGTGAGTTTTTCGCGAGCAAGCTCGCTCCTACAGAGATAGAGCCTGCCATCAGGCTATTTTTGCAGCGACTATCTGTCACTGTTACAAAAACTGAAATGATGCATCTTGCGATTCACCCTTTCTCAAAACGCCCCGCCGCATTATCCTTCGCAACAATCTGAAACGCTTCACCTCCGGGTCGATCCCATTTGCCGAATTTCCCTTCACGCAAAGACAGCGCTGTCTTAAACCGACCTGCGCTGGGGAATCTGTTGCCCGCCTGTGGATAACCCGGTTATCCACAGAAAAACCCGAAAATAACGATGAACCAAGCCCGTGCCGAATCGTCATCTACAGTGAAGCACGGGGTTACATAATTATTCCAACGTCACGGAGAAACACACTATGAGCACTGATGGTGCTTCAAGCCCAAGCCGCCTGCTGCCCAGGCTGCTAGGCGTCTTGCTGCTGATCATGGGGCTGGCCTTGCTGGCTGGCGGCGTCAAGCTGAGCATGCTCGGCGGGTCGCTGTACTACCTGCTCGCTGGTATCGGCATCACCCTGACCGGCGTGTTGCTGCTGGCCACCCGCCGCGCTGCGCTGGGCTTGTACGCACTGGTGTTGTTCGCCAGCACCGTGTGGGCACTGTGGGAAGTCGGCCTGGACTGGTGGCAGTTGGTACCGCGCCTGGCCCTGCTGTTCGCCCTCGGCATCGTCATGCTGCTGCCGTGGTTTCGTCGTCCGTTGCTGCGTGGCCAAGCCGCGCCGCTGGGCACTGGCGCGCTGAGCGTGGCCGTGGTGCTGGCGGGCGCTACTGCCCTGGCCAGCCAATTCACCAACCCAGGTGAAATGGTCAAGACCGGCCAACTGGACCGCGACGCGGTACCGGGCATGGCCAGTGCTGCGCCGACTCAAGCCGATGGCGACTGGAATTCCTATGGCCGTTCGGCCTTCGGTGACCGTTACTCGCCACTGGCACAGATCACCCCGGAAAACGCCCACAAACTGGTGCCGGCGTGGACCTATCGTACTGGCGACATCCCTGGCCCAGGCGACCCCGGTGAAACCACCGCGGAAAACACCCCGCTGAAAGTCAACGGCATGCTCTACGTGTGCACACCGCACAGCCAAGTGATTGCCCTGGACCCGGACACCGGCAAGGAAATCTGGCGTTTCGACCCGAAGATCACCACCCAGGGTGCTGAGAGCTTCAAAGGTTGGGCGCACATGACCTGCCGTGGCGTGTCGTACCACGATGACGCTGCCTACGCTTCCGAGCAAAGCCCGACTGGCACAGCCAGCCCGGCCGCCGCACCGAACGCGTGCCCGAAACGCATCTTCGTGCCAACCGCCGACACCCGTCTGATCGCCCTGAACGCCGACACCGGCAAGATGTGCGAAGACTTCGGTGACAAAGGCCAGGTCGACCTGCGTGCCAACATCGGCAGCTTCGCCCCAGGCGGTTACTACTCCACCTCGCCACCGGCCGTGACCAAGAACCTGGTCGTGATCGGCGGTCACGTAACAGACAACGTTTCCATCGACGAGCCAAGCGGCGTGATCCGCGCGTTCGACGTGCACACCGGCAAGCTGGTGTGGAACTGGGACAGCGGCAACCCGGACGACACCACCCCGTTGGCCGAAGGCAAGACCTACACCCGCAACTCGCCGAACATGTGGTCCATGTTCGCCGTGGATGAAAAACTCGGCATGCTCTACCTGCCGATGGGCAACCAGATGCCCGACCAGTACGGCGGCGACCGTACCGATGATTCCGAGAAGTACGCCGCGGGCCTGACCGCCCTGGACATCGACACCGGCCACGTGAAGTGGACCTTCCAGTTCACCCACCACGACCTGTGGGACATGGACGTGGGCGGCCAGCCTTCGCTGATCGACATCAAGACCGCTGCGGGCGTGAAGCAGGCCGTGATGGCGTCGACCAAGCAAGGCAGCATCTACGTGCTCGACCGTGCCACTGGCCAGCCCGTGGTGCCGGTCAATGAAATCCCGGTGCCACAGGGCGCAGTGGCGGGCGACCGCACCTCCCCGACCCAACCCAAGTCCGACCTGAACTTCATGCCGCCGCCGTTGAAAGAACGCGACATGTGGGGCGTGACACCGTTCGACCAGATGCTGTGCCGGATCGACTTCAAATCCATGCGCTACGACGGCCCGTTCACGCCGCCGTCACTGCAAGGTTCGATCGTGTACCCAGGCAACTTCGGCGTGTTCGACTGGGGTGGCATCTCGGTTGACCCAGTGCGCCAGATCGCCTTCGTGAACCCAAGCTACATGGCGTTCAAATCCAAGCTGATCCCGGCGGCCGACATCGCCAAGCAAGGCCCACGCGTCAGCGAAACCGAAGGCGTGCAGCCGAACAAAGGCGCGCCGTATGGTGTGATCCTTGAAGCGTTGCTGTCGCCGATGGGCCTGCCGTGCCAGGCACCGGCCTGGGGCTACGTGGCGGCGGTCGACCTGACCACCCACCAGACCATCTGGATGCACAAGAACGGCACCGTGCGTGACAGCTCGCCGGTTCCAATCCCACTGACCATGGGCGTGCCTAGCCTGGGCGGTACATTCACCACCGCCGGTGGCGTCGCGTTCCTCAGCGGCACCCTGGACCAGTACCTGCGTGCCTATGACGTGAAAAACGGCAAGCAACTGTGGGAAGGCCGCCTGCCTGCAGGCGCGCAAACCACCCCGATGACCTACACCGGCAAGGACGGCAAGCAATACGTGCTGGTCATGGCGGGCGGTCACGGTTCCCTGGGCACCAAGCAGGGTGATTATGTAATGGCGTTCAAACTGCCGGATTAAGTAGCACTGGCGGTATAAAAGGCGGCTGCCCCGAATGGGCAGCCGCTTTTTTTTGCCTGTCGAAAATGCCCCGGCGGTTTCCCCTCTGCCCTTTAAAGCTAATTTAGTGCGCACGCCCCGCGTAATACAAAAGGCGTACGGATAAAACTTTAAAGGGAGCTTCACTGCATGACGGACCATGTCGCTACAAAACCGATTCTTTCCACCCCCACAAAAATCCTGGAACTTGAACACCTCACTACTGCAAGTTTGAAAAAACTCATCAGTGGCGAAGTGCTTGCCATTCGGGTACCTGAATTTGCCAACGCCACCACCAGCGCACGGTTGATTCAGGCCATCGACGACACCGCCACCCTGGAACACTACGGCCATGAAACCTACGAAGAGGGCCGCGTCGTTCAGCACTTCTATGGTGTGCATCGCTGGGGCACCCCGTTCAACTCCACGTACGGCAAGGCCGCCGGCAGTGATGTCCAAGAGAAATATTATGCTGACGCGGCGCGTATGCGCGGCCTTATTGACAGCCTCTGTGCGCCGCAAAAGCCGCCCATTCAACAGCTGATGGAACAATTCCAGACGTTCTGGCCGCAAGGTGCAACAGCCGCTGCGTTCCAGGGCCAACCGATGTTTTGCGGGATCATCCGCGTCATGTTCCCGGAGACGGCGCACCTCTCGGAAACAGTGCCCCATGTGGATTGCCTGCCCCGCACAATCGCTGAACTGCAGCATCAATTCAGCGCCAATATCTATCTTGAAACGCCGCCTTCGGGAGGCGAGTTGGTCATCTGGGATACCCAAGCCTTTAGCTATGACCAGGTGCAGCGCTTCGAGGGTGCCCAACTGCCCGAACAGTGTTTACAAAAACCGCTGCGCATCCGCCCACGCCAGAACGAACTGGTGCTGATCAATACCCGCCGCCCCCACGCCATCTGCGGGTTTGATTCGGGAAAACGCGTCAGCATGCAGTCGTTTATCGGCTATACCCCCGGTGAACCGTTTTACTTCTGGTGCTAATACTTTTATTGCTCGTGCACATGGACGTTTATCTATGACCCCCGAAGAATTCCGCCAACATGGCTATGCCATGATCGACCTGATTGCAGATTACCGACAGAACATCGAACAACGCGGCGTGCAGCCCACCACCCAACCTGGCGAGATCAAAGCCGCCCTGCCGGTCAGCCCGCCTGACACCGCCGAACCCTTCGAACAGATCATGGGCGACGTCGAAAAACTGATCATGCCCGGCTTGCTGCATTGGCAGCATCCCAGTTTCTTCGGGTTCTTCCCTTCCAATGTGGAACTGTCCTCAGTGCTGGGCGATTGCCTAAGCACCGGCCTGGGTGTGATTGGGTTGTCCTGGCAATCCAGCCCGGCCCTCACCGAAATCGAGGAAGTCACCACCGACTGGCTGCGCGACATGCTCGGCCTGGGCAGCTCATGGAGCGGTGTGATCCAGGACTCTGCGTCCACCTCCACGCTGGTGGCGCTTATCAGCGCCCGGGAACGCAGCTCCGATTACGCGCTGATGCACAACGGCCTGCAAAACAGCGGCGCGCCCCTGATCGTCTACACCTCAGCCCATGCCCACAGCTCAGTCAACAAAGCGGCGATCCTGGCCGGATTCGGCCAGAACCATATCCGCACCATCGCTACCGATGCACACAATGCAATGTCGCCCCAGGCACTGGCGCAGGCCATCGAACAGGACCTGGCCGCCGGCAACACGCCCTGCGTGGTGATCGCCACCACCGGTACCACGGCCGCCATGGCGATCGACCCGCTGGCAGCCATTGGCGACCTCACCCAACGCCATGGCCTGTGGCTGCACGTGGACTCGGCCATGGCTGGCGCGGCAATGATCCTGCCGGAATGCCGGGCCCTGTGGGATGGCATCGAAAAGGCTGACTCGCTGGTGCTCAACCCGCACAAATGGCTGGGCGCGGCTTTCGATTGCTCGGTGTACTTCGTGCGCGACCCCGAGCATTTGATTCGCATCATGACCACCAACCCGAGCTACCTGCAGTCCAGCGCAGACGGCCAAGTGCGAAACTACCGTGACTGGCGGATCTCCCTGGGCAGCCGCTTTCGCGCCTTGAAGTTGTGGTTTCTGATACGCGAGCAAGGCGTCAGCGGCCTGCAAGCGCGGCTGCGGCGAGACCTGGCCAATGCGCGCTGGCTGGCAGAGCAGATCGAAGCCACTGAGCACTGGACACTGGTGGCCACGCCCGCCTTGCAAACCCTGTGCATTCGCCATGAACCGCCGGGGTTGGAAGGCCAGGCGCTGGATACTCACACCCGAGCCTGGGCAGAAAAACTCAACCAGTCAGGCGATGCCTACGTCACCCCCGCGATCCTCGATGAGCGCTGGATGGTGAGGGTGTCTATCGGTGCACTGGGCACCGAACGCCAGCATGTCGAACGGTTGTGGGCGCGATTGCAAACCCTGGTTTAAGTAGGCACCCGTTCACGCCGCATCCACCGCTCGAACGCCATGGCATTGAGCGGGCGGCTGATCAGGTAGCCTTGGGCGGTGTCGCAGTTCCAGCGTTTGAGCAAGGTGAGGCTGTGCTCGAACTCCACGCCCTCGGCCACCACCTTGAGCCCCAGGCTATGGCTCATCTCGATGGTGGAACGCACGATCACGCCGTCGCCGCTGGTGCTGTCGAGGTTGCGTATAAAGGACTGGTCGATCTTCAGTTCTTGCACCGGCAGGCGCTGCAATTGCGCAAGGGAGGAGTAACCGGTGCCAAAATCATCCACCGACAGGCTGATCCCGCAGTTGCGCAACTGCTCCAGCACGCTGAGGGCCTGCTGCGGGTTGTGCATGATGGCGCTCTCGGTGATTTCAAAAATCAAATGCTCGGCGCCCACGTGGTATTGGGCCAATAGCGCGGTAACGCGAATGGCCAAGTCGTCATCCGCCAAGTCGTTCACCGAGATATTCACCGACAGTTGGATAACCAGCCCACGCTGCGCCCATTCGGCAATCTGGCGGATGGCCTCCTCGATCACCCACAGCGTCAGCGCGCCCATGCTGCCGGTGCGTTCGGCCAGGGGAATGAACTCTGCGGGGGACACTTGCCCCAGCGTCGGGTGTTGCCAGCGCAGCAAGGCTTCGGCCTGGCTCACGTTCCCGTGCCGCAGGTCGAGCTTGGGCTGGTAGCACAGGAACAACTCGCCTTCGATCACGGCGCGGCGCAGGTCGCGAATCAGGGTGATCTGGCGTTGGTAGGCGAGGTCGCGGTCCGGCTGGTAGATCTGCAAATGCCCCGGGAGGTTGGCCGCGTCGTGCCGGGCGATGGCCGCGCGGTTGATCAATTCTTCCACCTGCTGCCCGTCAGCAGGGTACGCGGCGATGCCGATGCTCACCTCATGGCGCACTTCGTCATTGCCGATGCGCAGGGGTTCGGTCAACGCCCCATGCAGTTGGTCGGCGCGGGCCACGGCGCAGTCGATCTCGGTGTTTTCCAGTAATAACAGAAACTCACTGCCGGCGATGCGCGCCGCGGTGTCGCTGGCCAACAGGCTGCTGGACAAGCAGCGGCTGGCCTCGCACAACATGTGCTCGACACCTTCGGGGCCAAACCCTTCGTTGATGAGCCGATAGTTTTCAATGCCTACGTACAGCAATACCACCGGCCGCCTCGCGCTGATCGCACTGCCCAGGCGCTCCATGGCCAGAGCGCGGTTGGGCAGGCCGGTGAGCGGATCATGCAAGGCATTGTGGGCCAGTTGCCGCTCACGCAGGGCGATGCCGCTTTGCATGGCATTGAACGCACGCGCCAGCAGGCCGAACTCGTCGTGGCTACGCACCCGCACCGGGGTGCGGTAGTCACCGGCCCCGATCCGTTCAGCGGCTTGCACCAGCGCATTGAGCGGGCGTGACACGCGCCGCGCCAGGAATAACGCCACCGCCAGGGACACCAGCAGCACCGCCAGGGCAATCCCCATGAACTGCCGGTCCAGCGGCGCGAAGGATTCCAGCGCATGGTCCAGCGGGCTTTGCAGCAATACGCGCACTTCATCGCCTTCGCCGCTGTTGGCCAACGGCAACACCTGGCTGAGCACACGCTGGCCATGGAACAGCTGGATCTTCGCCTCGGGATCGACCTGCGTGCCATGCAAGAGGCTGATGATGCTTGGGCGCCAATTGCCAGGGTGGGTGGTGAACAGCTGACCGAGATGGCCGTCCTGCACGCTGAGAAACGACACCTCCAGGTTGCTCATGGAACGCAGTTCATGGGCAAATTGCGTGTCCATGGGAAAGCCCATGACCACGCGGGCGATAGGCACAGGCCCGATCACATCCTTTTGCACCAGCAAATAGGGGCGCCCGGCCATGGCGACGATCAACATTTGCTGACCGCTGCGCCGCGCCTTGCGCAAGGCATCGGCATACGGGAACAGCTGACCGCGCGTCTGCACCAGCAGAGTACTGACCATGACCCGGTCATCCAGGCCCAGCACCACCACTTCGCTGGAACTGACCCCGGTACCATGGGTGCCCAGCGCGTCCAGGATAGGCCCCGTGCGGCCACCGGCCACCGCCTGCTTGAACGGCCCATCGGCGGTGAGCCAGTCCAACCCGTACTGCAAGCGCCGCCCGCGCAGGTCCAGCAGGCGCTCGAACACCTGCCGCCCCGTGTTCAGCTGCACGTCGGCCTGGTTCTCCACCGCGCGCGTGGTGGCGGCCTTCACGGCAAAATAGGTGGCGGCCACGACCACCAGCAACAACAGCGCCAGCACCCCGGCGATGCGGGTCTGAAACGTGTGGCGCCAGCGCATGGCCGCACCCTCGGGCCGTGCTCGTCGCTCTTGGCCGTGCTTTCCTGATGTCATACGCGTCCCTGCCGACTGCTAACCGGCGTCAAAAAAACATCCTTTTTTATGGGGAATTTTATTACAGCAGGTTAGCTGGGACTGGGGATAAGTAAACCCAATAAAAGCTGGGCTTCGCTGTCACATTATTGACGATCATTTCGAAAAGCAGAGGCATAAAGCACATTGACCGCGCCTCTCCCGTTATTTCATGCAAATTGTTGCTAACGACGCCGCCCCATTGAAACCACCGCAACCCCGCCCCATCTAACCTGCATACTTACTGATGCAGGTGCCCCATGAGCGACCAGCAAGAATTTCCAGATTACGACCTCAACGATTACGCCGACCCCGAAAACGCTGAAACCCCCTCGTCCAATACTGGCCTGGCGCTGCCTGGGCAAAACCTGCCGGACAAGGTCTACATCATCCCGATCCACAACCGGCCGTTTTTCCCGGCCCAAGTGTTACCGGTGATCGTCAATGAAGAGCCCTGGGCCGAAACCCTGGAGTTGGTGAGCAAATCCGACCACCATTCCCTTGCGCTGTTTTTCATGGACACGCCGCCCGAAGATCCACGGCACTTCGACACCTCGGCCCTGCCGCTGTACGGCACCCTGGTGAAGGTGCACCACGCCAGCCGCGAGAACGGCAAGCTGCAGTTCGTGGCCCAGGGCCTGACCCGCGTGCGCATCAAGACCTGGCTCAAGCACCACCGCCCACCGTACCTGGTGGAAGTCGAATACCCGCACCAGCCCAGCGAGCCGACCGATGAGGTCAAGGCCTACGGCATGGCGCTGATCAATGCGATCAAGGAACTGCTGCCCCTCAACCCGCTGTACAGCGAAGAGTTGAAGAACTACCTCAACCGCTTCAGCCCCAACGACCCGTCGCCGCTCACCGACTTCGCCGCCGCCCTCACCTCGGCCACCGGTAATGAGCTGCAGGAAGTGCTGGACTGCGTGCCCATGCTCAAGCGCATGGAAAAAGTGCTGCCGATGCTGCGCAAAGAGGTGGAAGTCGCGCGCCTGCAAAAAGAACTCTCCGCCGAAGTGAACCGCAAGATCGGCGAGCACCAGCGTGAATTCTTCCTCAAGGAACAACTCAAGGTCATCCAGCAGGAGCTGGGCCTGACCAAGGACGACCGCAGCGCCGACGTCGAACAGTTCGAACAGCGCCTGCAAGGCAAGGTGTTGCCGGCCCAGGCACAGAAGCGCATCGATGAAGAACTGAACAAACTGTCGATCCTGGAAACCGGTTCGCCGGAATATGCCGTCACGCGCAATTATCTGGACTGGGCCACCTCGGTGCCGTGGGGCGTGTACGGCGCAGACAAGCTCGACCTCAAGCACGCGCGCAAGGTGCTCGACAAGCACCATGCGGGCCTGGATGACATCAAGAGCCGCATCCTCGAATTCCTCGCCGTGGGCGCCTACAAGGGCGAAGTCGCCGGTTCCATCGTGCTGCTGGTGGGCCCACCGGGCGTGGGCAAGACCAGTGTGGGCAAGTCCATCGCCGAATCACTGGGGCGGCCGTTCTATCGCTTCAGTGTCGGCGGCATGCGCGACGAGGCCGAGATCAAGGGTCACCGGCGCACCTACATCGGCGCCCTGCCCGGCAAGCTGGTGCAGGCGCTGAAAGACGTGGAAGTGATGAACCCGGTGATCATGCTCGACGAGATCGACAAGATGGGCCAGAGCTTCCAGGGCGACCCGGCGTCGGCGCTGCTGGAAACCCTGGACCCGGAGCAGAACGTCGAATTCCTCGACCACTATCTGGACCTGCGCCTGGACCTTTCCAAAGTGCTGTTCGTGTGCACCGCCAACACCCTGGACTCGATCCCGGGCCCATTGCTGGACCGCATGGAAGTGATTCGCCTGTCGGGCTATATCACCGAAGAAAAAGTCGCCATCGCCAAGCGTCACCTGTGGCCCAAGCAATTGGAAAAAGCCGGCGTGGCCAAAAACAGCCTGACCATCAGCGACGGCGCCTTGCGCGCCTTGATCGACGGTTATGCGCGAGAGGCCGGCGTGCGGCAGTTGGAGAAGCAACTGGGCAAGCTGGTGCGCAAGGCGGTGGTCAAGCTGCTGGATGAGCCGGACTCGGTGATCAAGATCGGCAACAAAGATTTGGAAAGCTCCCTGGGCACGCCCGTGTTCCGTAACGAGCAAGTGCTGTCCGGCACCGGCGTGATTACCGGCCTGGCCTGGACCAGCATGGGCGGCGCCACCTTGCCGATTGAAGCGACGCGCATCCACACGCTCAACCGTGGCTTCAAGCTCACCGGGCAGTTGGGTGAGGTAATGAAAGAGTCCGCCGAAATCGCCTACAGCTACATCAGTTCCAACCTGAAGTCGTTTGGCGGCGATGCGAAGTTCTTCGATGAAGCCTTCGTGCACTTGCACGTACCAGAAGGCGCCACCCCCAAAGACGGCCCGAGTGCCGGCGTGACCATGGCCAGTGCGTTGCTGTCCCTGGCCCGCAACCAACCGCCGAAAAAAGGCGTGGCGATGACTGGCGAACTGACGTTGACCGGGCATGTACTGCCGATTGGCGGGGTGCGCGAGAAGGTGATTGCCGCGCGGCGCCAGAAGATTCACGAGTTGATCTTGCCGGAGCCCAACCGTGGCAGCTTTGAGGAGTTGCCGGATTATTTGAAGGAAGGCATGACGGTGCACTTTGCCAAACGGTTTGCGGATGTGGCGAAGGTGCTCTTCTGATAGATCTCTAGCGCCTGGGCTGGCCCTATCGCGGGCAAGCCCGGCTCCCACAGGGATCGGTGTTGTTAATGACAACGCGGTCAAGTGTGGGAGCGGGCTTGCCCGCGATGGCGCCAGCCGCCACACCGCATGCCCTCTTGTCACACCTTGTCTCATCTTCGGTTATGCTCCCCCTTCGTCGTGTATTAACGGAGCCTTCATGACCGCTGCCCGCCTGTTTCTCCCCTTGAGCCTTGCCCTGCTGGCCGGATGCGCCAGTGCCCCCAAGCAAAACGTCAGCGTGGACAACCAGAGCGCCTGCCCGCTCCAGCTTAAAAACGGGCAAAACCTGATCCTCACCCTGCCCAGCAACCCCACCACCGGCTATCGCTGGGCCATCCAGGACTCCGCGGGCGGCGTGTTGCGCGCCTTGAGCCCCGAGGTCTACAGCAGCACCGAATCCGGCGTGATCGGCGGTGGCGGCCAGTCCACCTGGCGCTTCCAGGCGTTTGCTCCAGGGCAAGGGCGGTTGCGCCTGACGTCCCAGCAACCCTGGGAGCCAGAAGCCGAACCTGTCGAAACCTTTGACTGCGCCATTACGGTGAACTGATATGCCCTGGCTGATCCTTGCGTTGATGGGCGCCGGCACCTTTGTCTATGGCCTGGCGACCCATGCGACGCTGCTGTGCCTGCTGGTCAAGCCGCTGCCGGTGCTGGCGCTGCTGGGATGGCTGCATGACGCGCCGCCCACCGAGTATCGACGCTGGATCAGCCTGGGGTTGATTTTCTCCGTGGTGGGCGACGTGTTGCTCGCCTGGCCAGGCGACCTGTTTATCTTTGGCCTGGGCGCGTTCCTGTTCGCGCATCTGGCCTATCTCAAAGCCTATTTCAGTGACTGTCGGCGCTCAGCCTTGCTGCCGCTGGTGCTGGCCCTCGGCGTTGGCGCAATCTTGCTGAGCATCCTGATCGCCCATGGCCTCGGTGAATTGCTGATACCGGTGGTGGTTTACGCACTGGTGATCAGCGCCATGCTTTGGCGTGCGTTGGCGCGACTGGGCAGCCAGGTGCCCAAACGTTCGGCGTGGCTGGCGGCGGCGGGTGCGGTGTCGTTTGTGGTATCCGATGCGCTGATCGGCATCAACCGGTTCGTGCTGGCGTTCGAGGCGGCGCCGTATTTACTGATCGCCACCTACTGGCTCGGGCAGTGGGGCATCACCGCCTCGGCTTTCCATCAGACAACCCGCGCATCCGAGGACCAACTTGGCTAAAATGCCGGCCTTTCCCCCATCGTCGCCGGAACAGCCGTGAGCAAAGAACCCGATCGCCTATTCGCCCAGCCCCTGCCCCAGGTGCCGGACTTCGCCTTTAACGAGGATGTGGTGCGGGTGTTCCCGGACATGATCAAGCGCTCGGTGCCGGGTTACCCCACAATCGTCGAAAACCTCGGCGTGCTGGCCGCGCAATTTGCCCAGCCCCACAGCGTGCTGTATGACCTGGGCTCTTCCCTGGGTGCCGTGACCCAAGCCCTGCGCCGCCATGTACGCACCGAGGGTTGCCGGGTGATCGCCGTGGATAACTCCGCCGCGATGGTCGAGCGCTGCCGCGAATACCTCAATGGCCAGGATTCGATGTTCCAGGAGTTGCTGCCCGTGGAGGTGATCGAGGGCGATATCCTCGCCCTGCAATTCAAGCCCGCCTCGGTGGTGGCCCTGAACTTCACCCTGCAATTTATCGCCCCAAAGGAGCGCCTGGCGTTGCTGGGGCGCATTCGCCAGGCGCTGCTGCCGGGCGGGGCGTTGATCCTCTCGGAAAAGCTGCGCTTTAACGATGTTGAAGAGCACGCGCTGCTGACCGACCTGCATATCGCCTTCAAACGCGCCAACGGCTACAGCGAACTGGAAATCGCCCAGAAACGCAGCGCCATCGAAAACGTCATGAAGCCCGACAGCCTCGAAGAACACCGCGAACGCCTGCTGGCGGCCGGGTTCTCGAAAGTCGTGCCGTGGTTCCAGTGTCTTAACTTTGCCTCGTTGATTGCCTTGCCATGATTGATTTGTCCCCCCTCGCCCGCCACTTGGTCGGCACCCCCCTGGCCGTCTGGGCCCAGGGCCTGCAAGCGCAGCTCGATAGCAAGATGGAAAAAGGCCATGGCGACCTGGAGCGCTGGCAGAGTGCGTTGGATGCACTGCCGAAGATCCAGCCCAGTGAAGTCGACTTGTTGAACGGCCTGGTGCTGGACACTGATTGCGACGACGCCACCCGTGAGCAAATGCACACCGCCTTGATGGGCCTGAGCCCCTGGCGCAAAGGCCCGTTCCATCTGTTCGGTGTGCATGTGGACACCGAGTGGCGTTCGGACTGGAAGTGGTCGCGAGTGGCGCCGCACCTGAACCTCAAAGGCAAGCGCATCCTCGACGTGGGCTGCGGCAACGGCTACTACATGTGGCGCATGCTCGGCGCCGGGGCCGACAGCGTGATTGGCGTGGACCCCAACTGGCTGTTCTTCTGCCAGTTCCAGGCGGTGCAGCGTTACCTGTCCGAACCCAAGGCCTGGCACCTGCCGTTCCCGTTCGAAGACTTGCCGGCCAATCTGGAAGGCTTCGACACGGTGTTCTCCATGGGCGTGTTCTACCATCGCCGCTCGCCTATCGAGCATTTGCTGGCGTTGAAGGACACCCTGGTCAAGGGCGGCGAGCTGGTGTTGGAAACATTGGTGGTGGAAGGCGATCAGCAACAAGTACTGGTGCCGGAAGACCGTTACGCCCAGATGCGCAACGTGTGGTTCCTACCGTCGGTGCCGGCGTTGATGCTATGGCTGCGCCGCGCCGGTTTCAGTGATGTGCGTTGTGTGGATGTGAGCGTGACCACGATTGAGGAACAGCGTGGGACGCAGTGGATGAAATATCAGTCGCTGAGCGACTTCCTGGATCCTGAAGATCACAGCAAGACCATTGAAGGGCTGCCGGCACCGATGCGAGCGGTGATCATCGCGCGCAAATGACCCGCCGATCTTCTTGAATAAATGGAGATCAAACTGTGGGAGCGGGCTTGCTCGCGAATGCGGTGTGTCAGTCAAAGATAATGTGACTGACACACCGCATTCGCGAGCAAGCCCGCTCCCACATGGTTTTTTTCAGCGTTAGTTAGATTGTGGTTTGGCCCGGCGAGCCTTGAAGAACTCACTCAACACCGTGCCGCACTCCTCGGCCAGCACGCCGCCTTCAAACAGTACCTTATGGTTAAGAAAACCCTGGGTAAAAAACTGCCCCTGGCTTTGCACGATTCCCGCCTTCGGCTCCAAAGCGCCATACACCACCCGCGCCACCCGCGAATGCACGATCAGCCCCGCACACATGCTGCACGGTTCCAGCGTCACGTACAGCGTGCTGCCCACCAGCCGATAGTTGCTGATCGCTTGCGCAGCGGCGCGGATCGCGACCATTTCGGCATGGGCGCTGGGGTCGTTGCCGCTGATGGGGCAGTTGAAGCCGCGGCCGATGATTTCACCGTCCTGCACCAGCACGGCGCCCACCGGCACCTCGCCCAATGCCGCGCCTTGGGCGGCGAGCGCCAGGGCTTCGCGCATAAAGTCCTGGTCGCGGCTGCGGTCGATAATCGCGGCGGGGCGAGTCTGGCGCATCACACCACCTCGATCGCGGCCATCAGGCCGGTTTCCATGTGGTCGATCACATGGCAATGGAACATCCACACCCCGGGGTTATCCGCCACCAAAGCCACACGGGCGCGTTCGTTCTTGCCCAGCAGGTAGGTGTCGGTGAAATACGGGATCACCTTGTGGCGGTTGGACGCGAGCACCTTGAAACTCATGCCGTGCAGGTGGATCGGGTGCTGGTACTGGGTCATGTTCTTCAATTCGAAAATATAGCTCTTGCCCTTTTCCAGCTTGGCAATCGGGCGGTCGGCGCAGGTCTTGTCGGTGATGTCCCAGGCCTGGCCGTTGATCTGCCACAGGCTCGGCGGCTTGCCGTTCTCGACATTGACCGACACCGAGCCGACCCATTCGAAATTAAAGTTGAGCTTCTCCGCGTTGGCCAGGTCTGGCTCGGCGACCGGGTTGGCCGGCAATGCCTTTGGCCACGCGGTAGGCGCGTCGGTATTGGCCACCGAGCGGAAGGTGCCAAGGCGCACCGGGCCGTTGCGCAGCGACAGTTCTTCGCCCGCCGGTGGCGCCTTGATCGCCAGGCAAATGCGCATGCCCGGGCCCAGCCAATATTCCTTGCCCAACGGGCGCGGCTCGATGGGGTTGCCGTCCAACGCGTAGATCTGCGCTTCGACGCCAGGAATATTGAGGCGATAGGTCAGGGTGTTGTCGAGGTTGAGCAAGCGCACGCGGGTGATTTGCCCAGCCGGCAGGTCGATCACCGCCTGGGGCACGCCGTTGATAGTCGAGAGGCGCCCGGCCGTGCCGCCACGCGCCGCTTCACGGGGGATGCTGAACTCGACGAACGCACCCTCCTCGTCGATGTGCCAGTTCTTCAGGCTCAAGGTGCGTTCGTACTTGAAGCCGGTGGGTTCGCGCTCTTCCACGATCAACGGGCCGACCAGGCCACGGCCGAGCTCTTCGCTGCTGCTGACATGGGGGTGGTACCAGTAACTGCCGGCATCGGGCACGCGGAATTTGTAGTCGAAGTATTCGCCAGGCAGCACGGGCAATTGTGAGACGTAGGGCACGCCGTCCATTTCCAGCGGCAGGCGGATGCCGTGCCAGTGGATGGTGGTGGCAACCGGCAGATGGTTGATAAAGCGCACCCGCAGCCACTCGCCTTGGCGCACCCGCAACTCGGTGCCCGGCGCCGATGGGCCGAACGCCCAGGCTTGAGTCTTGTGCCCCGGCACCAACTCTACGTCCAGGGGTGCGGCGATCAGCTCGTAATCGTGCCCGGCCTCGGACTCAGCGACTTTCCCCAGCCAGTAGCGGTAACCACCGCCGGCTCCGACGCCTACTACGGCCAGGCCAGCAAGACCACCCAGGATTTGTCGACGGGAAAAGGATCGGGACACAACAACCTCGCGTATCTGCCGCAGGCCAAGGGCCCGCAAAGGGCAGATACGATACACCTGCGCCGGCTAAACAGTAAGGCTTCGCATTGCCGCACAGCGCAATTGTAAGACCCGATGAAGATCAAATGTGGGAGCGGGCTTGCTCGCGAATGCGGGGTCTCAGTAAATGCATCTTTAACTGACCCACCGCATTCGCGAGCAAGCCCGCTCCCACATTTTGGTCCTCAGTGTTCTTTAGACTGCGTTCACTCAGGCCTTGGCAGCAGCCAAAATCAGGGCTTTCATCTCGGCCACGGCGCCTTTGAAACCGACGAACAGCGCGTGGGCCACCAGCGCATGGCCGATGTTCAGTTCGTTGATACCGTTGATCGCGGCCACGGCTTCGACGTTGTGATAGTGCAGGCCATGACCGGCATTGACGATCAAGCCTTCGTTGAGCCCGCAGTTCACGCCGTCGATGATACGTTGCAGTTCGTCGGCCACTTCAGTCGGCGTGGTGGCATCGGCATAACGGCCAGTGTGCAGCTCGATGGCCGGGGCGCCCACTCGGCGGGAGGCTTCGATCTGGCGTTCGTCGGCGTCGATAAACAGCGAGACTTCACTGCCGATCCGCGACAGGCGCTCCACCGCAGCCTTGATCCGCGCTTCCTGGCCGGCGACGTCGAGCCCGCCTTCGGTGGTCAACTCCTGGCGGGTTTCCGGTACCAGGCAGATATGCGCCGGGCGGATGCGCTCGGCGAACGCCATCATTTCTTCAGTGACGCCCATTTCGAAGTTCATGCGGGTTTGCAGCACGTCCTTGAGCAGCAGCACGTCGCGCTCCTGGATGTGGCGGCGGTCTTCGCGCAGGTGCACGGTGATGCCGTCGGCGCCCGCTTCTTC
The DNA here is from genome assembly GCF_029201605.1 of Pseudomonas sp. FJ2-5-13. NCBI lineage: Bacteria > Pseudomonadati > Pseudomonadota > Gammaproteobacteria > Pseudomonadales > Pseudomonadaceae > Pseudomonas > Pseudomonas sp. FJ2-5-13. The sequence continues at coordinate 1,259,513 of NZ_CP104045.1, read as the reverse complement.
GGCGTCCAGCGCGGCCTTGACCGGGTCAGGGTAACGGGTGCCCCGGGCCTGCCGCAGGGTGGCGACGTGGTCGATGTTGACGCCAAGAAGAATGCGATTGCTGGTGGTCACGGAAGCGCTCCTGAAAAGGGAAAGAATCGGTGCACAGCATACACGGGGATGTCAGGGCTTTCGAAACAACTCGCGACTGACCAGCGGCCGCCCGCCCAGATGCACGGCCAAGGCCTGGCGCATCAGGCGCTTGGCCGCGGACAGCGCACCAGGCGCGTGCCAGTCGGCTTCGCTCATGGCCAGCAGCTCGGTGCCCTGGAACAGGCCGGGCTGCAGCAGGTACACACGCTCAAGCCCTGCATCGACTTGCAGGCGATACATGCCGTCGGCGGCGATGGGCTCGCCGTGCAAGTCGTTGGCCAACTCGAAGCCGTAGCCCAGGTCGTCGAGCAGGCGCCATTCGAAGGCGCGCAGCAGCGGTTCCAACGGACGGCCTTCAGCGAGGGCCAGCAAGGTTGCGGCGTAGTGATCGAAGACTGCCGGGTGCGGGTCTTCGGCGGGCAATAGGCGAATCAGCAACTCATTGAGGTAAAGGCCGCTGAACAGCGCATCGCCGTTAAGCCAGGCCGAGGTGCCAACGCTTTCCAGGCGGCCGACGTTTTTCAGCTCGCCCTTGCCGCGAAACTCCACGTCCAGCGCCACGAACGGCCGCGCCAAGGTGCCCGCCTTGCCCCGCGCGCTGCGCAAGACTGCGCGCAGGCGGCCTTGGGGCGTGAGGAAGTCCACCAGCGCGCTGGTTTCGCGGTAGGCGCGGCTGTGCAGGACGTAGGCGAGTTGGCTGGGGGGTTGAGTTGAGGACATAGGCTCTCGCTGCTGGAATGCGATTGTGACAACAACATAAACCTAATGTGGGAGCGGGCTTGCTCGCGAAAGCGGTGGGTCAGCCAATACATGTACCGACTGAAGAACCGTCTTCGCGAGCAAGCCCGCTCCCACATTTTTCGTCCTGCTGTGTGACTGGAGGCCGATTACAGGTCGCCGTAGCCCAGGGAGCGCAACGCACGCTCATCATCGGACCAGCCACCCTTCACCTTCACCCACAGGTTGAGCATGATCTTGGAGTCGAACAGCAACTCCATGTCCTTGCGCGCTTCGGTGCCGATGCGCTTGATGCGCTCGCCCTTGTCGCCAATGATGATCTTCTTCTGGCCGTCACGTTCGACGAGGATCAGCGCATGAATGTGCAAGGTCTTGCCCTGCTGCTTGAACTCTTCGATTTCGACGGTGATCTGGTACGGCAGTTCGGCGCCCATCTGGCGCATGATTTTCTCACGCACCAGCTCGGCGGCAAGGAAGCGGCTGCTGCGGTCGGTGATCTGGTCTTCCGGGAAGAAATGCTCGTTCTCCGGCAGGTGCTCGGCGATCACGCGCTCCAGGGCTTCAAGGTTGTGGCCGTGCTGGGCCGAGATCGGGATGATCTGGGCGTTCGGCAGTTGTTCCTGCAGCCAGCTCAGGTGCGGCATCAGCTCGGCTTTGTCTTCGATACGGTCGGTCTTGTTCAGCGCGACGATCAACGGGCCGGTCACGTATTGCACACGCTCAAGGACCATCTGGTCTTCGTCGGTCCACTTGGTGCGGTCGACCACGAAGATCACCACGTCGACGTCTTTCAACGCGGCCGAGGCGGTCTTGTTCATGTAGCGGTTCAGGGCTTTCTCGCCGCCTTTGTGCATGCCAGGGGTATCGACATACACCGCTTGCACGTTGCCTTCGGTCTTGATGCCCAGCATGTTGTGGCGGGTGGTCTGGGGCTTGCGCGAGGTGATCGCGAGCTTCTGGCCGAGAATGTGGTTGAGCAGCGTGGACTTGCCCACGTTCGGGCGGCCGACGATGGCAACATAGCCACAGCGTGTTGCGGTTGAATCAGTCATGGCCATTCTCCACGCCCAGGGCAATCAGTGCTGCAGCGGCCGCTACCTGTTCGGCAATACGACGGCTCACACCCTGACCTCGGCTTTTTTCGTTCAATAAGGTGATTTCACATTCCACGAAGAACACCCGGCAATGGGGCTCTCCCTGGATATCCACCACTTCGTAGCGTGGCAGTTCGCAACCGCGCGACTGCAGGTACTCTTGCAGGCGGGTCTTGGGATCCTTGTTGGTATCTACCAGCGTCAGGCTTTCGATTTCCGAGGCCAGCCAGGCGACAACGCGCTCCTTGGCCGTCTCCATGCCTGCATCGAGGTAGATCGCACCGATCAAGGCTTCCAGGGCATCAGCCAGGATTGACTCGCGACGGAAACCGCCGCTTTTCAACTCACCGGAACCCAGCCGCAGGTACTCGCCCAGGCCGAAGCCTCGGGCCAGCACGGCCAGGGTCTCGCCTTTTACAAGGCGTGCGCGCAGGCGCGAAAGCTGGCCTTCTCGCGCTTGGGGGAAGCGCTCGAACAGCGCCTCGCCGGCGGCGAAATTGAGGATAGCGTCACCGAGGAATTCCAGGCGCTCGTTATTGCGCCCTGCAAAGCTGCGGTGTGTGAGGGCAAGGACCATCAATTCCTGGTCCTTGAAGGTGTAGCCGAGCTGGCGCTCGAGACGACTGAGAGAAACGGTCACGGTTTATCCATATCTAGTTGATGGCACCGGCGGCCATCGACGATTGACGCAGTGTTCAAATTCAAATCCTGATGGGTACCGGGCATCGGAAAATGTCCAAGCCCCAGAAAAGCATTCGGCGCTGTGTTCACAGCGCCGCTTGTATTACTTGATCAGCCCGACCCGCGAGAAGTTCGGCAGGTGGCTGAGCTTGGGTTCCGGCCAACTCATCCAGACCGCGAAGGCTTTGCCGACAATGTTCTCGTCGGGCACCATGCCCAGCAGGTCCTTGGGAATGTTGGGGTCATCCCAATAGCGGCTGTCGTTGGAGTTGTCGCGGTTGTCGCCCATCATGAAATAGTGCCCGGCAGGCACTTTCCACTGGCCATCCGGCATCGCACGGTAGCGGCTCATTTCCTTGCGGATCTGGTGCTCCACCGCGCCGAGTTTTTCCTGGTACAGCTCGGCGCTGCCCAAGGTGTTCGGCTCGGCGCCCAACAGTTTCTCGGCCACCGACTCACCGTTGATGAACAGGCGCTTGTCGCTGGTGTAGCGCACCACGTCGCCCGGCAGGCCGACCACACGCTTGATGTAGTTGACGTTCGGGTCGCTTGGGTAGCGGAACACCATCACATCGCCGCGCTGCGGGTCACCCACGGGGATGACTTTCTTGTCGATCACCGGCAGGCGAATGCCGTAGGAAAACTTGTTCACCAGGATGAAGTCGCCCACGTCCAGGGTCGGTTTCATCGACCCCGAAGGGATCTGGAACGGCTCTACCAGAAACGAGCGCAGCACCAGCACGATGAACAACACCGGGAAGAAAGACTTGCCGTACTCAACCAGCAAGGGCTCTTTGTTCAGCTTCTCGACCACCACCGCATCGGGCTGGCTGACGCTGCCCTGATAGGAAGCGATGGCCGCCCGACGACGCGGGGCGAAGAACACCAGATCGAGCAACGCCAGGAGACCACAGACGGCAACGGCAATGACCAGCAACAGCGGGAAATTTAGTGACATAGGACCTAACTATCCAACCTGAGCACCGCAAGGAAGGCTTCTTGTGGAACTTCCACGTTGCCTACTTGCTTCATGCGTTTTTTACCGGCCTTTTGCTTCTCAAGCAGCTTGCGCTTACGGCTTACGTCACCGCCGTAGCATTTGGCCAGTACGTTCTTTCTGAGAGCCTTGACGGAAGTCCGTGCAATGATCTGCCCGCCAATGGCGGCCTGGATCGCGACGTCGAACATCTGGCGCGGAATCAGTTCTTTCATCTTCTCGGTCAGTTGGCGACCTTTGTAGTGCGCGTTGTCCTTGTGCACGATCAGTGCCAAGGCATCTACCTTGTCGCCGTTGATCAGCACGTCCAGTTTCACCAGATTAGCCGATTGGTAACGATCGAAATGATAGTCCAGCGAAGCATAGCCGCGACTGGTGGACTTGAGACGGTCGAAGAAGTCCAGGACCACTTCGTTCATCGGCATATCGTAGGTCACTTGTACCTGGGTACCGAGGAACAGCATGTCGCGCTGCACGCCACGCTTTTCGATGCACAGGGTAATGACGTTGCCCAAGTGTTCCTGCGGTACCAGGATATTGGCCCGCACGATCGGCTCGCGCATGTCTTCGATGGCCGACAGGTCCGGGAGCTTGGACGGGTTGTCGACGTAAATCGTTTCACCGGTTTTGAGCAGCAACTCAAAAATAACGGTTGGCGCGGTGGTGATCAGGTCCAGGTCGTATTCGCGCTCAAGGCGCTCCTGGATGATCTCCATGTGCAGCATGCCCAGGAACCCGCAACGGAAGCCGAAACCCAGGGCGTCGGAACTTTCCGGGGTGTACTGCAACGACGAGTCGTTGAGGGTCAGTTTTTGCAGGGCTTCGCGGAAGTCTTCGAAGTCATCGGAGCTGACCGGGAACAGGCCGGCGTAGACCTGGGGCTGGATGCGTTTGAAGCCGGGCAGCACGTCGACGTCTGGCGTGGAGCTCAGGGTCAGGGTGTCACCCACTGGCGCACCGTGAATGTCCTTGATGCCGGCGATGATGAAGCCTACTTCACCGGCTTTCAGATCAACGGTAGCGGTGTGTTTCGGGTTGAATACACCGACGCTGTCCACCAGGTGGATCTTGCCGGTGGACTTGACCAGGATCTTGTCGCCCTTCTTCACACGGCCATGGCGCACGCGAACCAGGGAAACAACGCCCAGGTAGTTGTCGAACCAGGAGTCGATGATCAATGCTTGCAGCGGATCTTCGTAGTTGCCGGTCGGCGCGGGAATGGTGTGCACCAGGCGCTCGAGCACTTCGTCGACACCCAGACCGGTCTTGGCGCTGCAGGTGACGGCGTCGGTGGCGTCGATGCCGATGATCTTCTCGATCTCTTCCTTGACGCGCTCAGGCTCGGCCTGGGGCAGGTCGATCTTGTTGAGCACGGGCATGACTTCCAGGCCCTGCTCGATCGCGGTGTAGCAGTTGGCAACCGACTGTGCCTCGACGCCCTGGCCGGCATCGACCACCAGCAACGCACCTTCACAGGCCGCCAGCGAGCGGCTGACTTCGTAGGTGAAGTCAACGTGGCCAGGGGTGTCAATGAAGTTCAGTTGGTAAGTGATGCCGTCTTTGGCCTTGTAGTACAGCGTGACGCTGTGGGCCTTGATGGTGATCCCGCGCTCGCGTTCGAGGTCCATGGAATCCAGTACCTGGGCTTCCATTTCACGCTCGGCAAGGCCGCCGCACATCTGGATAAATCGATCGGCCAGCGTCGACTTGCCATGGTCAATGTGGGCGATGATGGAGAAATTGCGGATATGACTCAAATCACTCACGGATCAACACTCAAAAAGGCTGCAGGCAGATTGCCCGCTGAAAAATAGCCGGGAATTGTACCTGATGCTCAGGCCAGACGTCATCTTTGCTGACCAATACAAAAAAGCCCCGTTTCCACGGGGCTTGTTACTGTAGGAGCGAGCTCGCTCGCGAAAATCGCCAACGATAACGCGCTTATTCTGGATAAACGCGGCGTTTCGCAGATTTTCGCGAGCAAGCTCGCTCCTACAGTGAGTAGCATGATGCGAGCGCAGCTTCAACCGGCCCGGCGCAGCAGCCAGAACCCGGCCACGGCGCAAATGGCCGTGGGCACCAGCACCGCAAACAGCGGCGAGAAGCCGAATACCAGGCTCGACGGCCCGAGCAAGTCCTGGGCGATGCGGAAGGTGAAGCCCACCAGCACACCGGTAAATACCCGCTGGCCCAGGGTCACGGAGCGCAACGGCCCGAAAATGAAGGAGATCGCCATCAACACCAAGGCGGCGGTAACCACTGGCTGCAAGACTTTCACCCAGAACGCCAGCCAGTAACGGCCATTGTTCAAACCCTGATCCTTGAGATAGTGGATATAGCTCCACAAACCGGAGATAGGCAGGGCTTCCGGCACCATCACCACGGTATTGAGCAATTCCGGCTTGAGGGCGATATCCCACTGTTCGGTCGGCACATTCACCACTTCGGTGCTGGACTGGGTGCCCTGGCCCACGTTACGAAAGTGCGTGGTGGTGACGTCGCTCAGTTGCCATTGCTCGCCACTGTACTGCGCGCGCTTGGCGAAGCTGGACGACAACATGTGGCGCTCTTTGTCGAAGGTGTAGCGGGTCACCCCGATCAACAGGCCACCCGGTTGCACGGCGTTGATGTGGATGAACTCGTCACCCTGGCGGTGCCACAGGCCGTGCTTGGCGCTTTGCGCATCGCCCGAACCCTGGGCCAGGGCGCGATTGGCCTGGGCGGTGGCTTCGGCCGGTGGCGCGACGTATTCACCGATCAGCACGCTGCACGCCATCAGCAGCAGCATCGGTTTCATCACCGCCCAGACGATACGGCCGATGGACACCCCGGCGGCGCGCATGATGGTCAGCTCGCTGTTGCTGGCCAGGGTACCCAGGCCGATCAGGCAGCCAATCAGCGCGGCCATTGGCATCATGTCGTAAAGACGACGCGGCGCGGTCAGTGCCACGTAGCTCAGCACGTCCGTGACTGTGTAAGTGTCGGTGACGTTGCCCACTTCATCAATGAAGGCGAACAGCAAGGCCAGGCCAAGGATGATGCCCAGTACCGCCAGGATGGCGATCAGTACGCTAATGCCGATGTAGCGATCAAGCTTAGCCACGAGCCAACTCCTTCAGGCCACGACGGCTCTTCATTTTCAAACGGATAGGTTCCCAATAGAGCAGCCCCAGACCGATCATCAGGAAAACCCCATGCACCCACCACAGGCCCAGGGCCGGCGGCAGCTTGCCCTTCTCCAGGGAACCACGGGCAGAAATCAGGATGGTCAGGTAGGCCATGTACAGCAGGATCGCCGGCAGCAACTTGAGGAAGCGCCCCTGGCGAGGGTTGACGCGCGACAGCGGCACGGCCATCAGGGTCACGATAAACACCAGCAGCGGCAGGGACAGGCGCCATTGCAACTCGGCGATGGAGCGCAATTCCGGGCTGCCGAACAGCGATGAGGTGGGCAGCGCGTCGCGGTCGGTCACCTCGTCACTGATCTCGGCCTTGGGCAGCATGACGCCATAGGTGTCGTACTTGATCGCGCGATAGTCCGCCAGGCCTGGGCTGCCGTCGTAGCGGTAGCCGTTTTCCAGGATCAGGTAGCGGTTGCCATCGGGGCGGATTTCCTGGCGCCCGCTGTCGGCCACCAGAATGGTAATGCCACGGTCTTTCTGGTTCTGGCCGAGGTTCTTCTGGGAAATGAACACGCCGCCCAGGTTGGAGCGGTCGTCGGTCATGGTTTCGGTGTAGGTCACCCGTGAACCGTCGCTGAGCGCCTGGAAGCGACCGGGCTCGAGGGTGTCGAACTCCGTCATCGCATCCTGCTTGTTCAGCAGCAACTGGAATTGCATGGCCCCCTGGGGCGCCAGGCTCATGCTCAACCAGGCCACCACCAGGGCAACACCGGCGGCAGGCACCATGGTCATGGCCAGCAGACGCTGCTGGCTCATGCCGGTGGCCGACAGCACAGTCATCTCACTTTCCAGGTACAGCCGGCCATAGGCCAGCAATATGCCGAGAAACAGGCCCAGCGGCAGGATCAACTGGAGCATGCCGGGCATCCGGTAGCCCATGATCAGGAATAGTGAGCCCGGATCCAGGGCGCCAGCGGCGGCTTGGGCCAGGAACTTGACGAAACGACCACTCATGATTATGACCAGCAACACCGCACTCACGGCACTCAGGGTCAACAGGACTTCGCGGGACAGATAACGGAAGACAATCAAACCAGACACTCCAGGGTTGTCAGGCTAAGGCGGCCAAACAAGCAAGCATACCGAGTCGACCCGTTTACCACGGGCCGGCTAAAAAGATGGCGCATTATCCTGTGATTGACCGCGCCTGTCACGGAGCTTACTCATGCGCACGCACAAAGCGTGCGCCAAGGGTTGTCAGGCTCCGCTGGCGAGGTTCAAACTGCGGCCTTTGTCGCTGGCGGTTTACAACGCTGCCGAGCTTTAAAGCCGGAGTACAAGCTCCCGGCTCACAGACCTTGATAAGGGACCCGAAAATGGAATTGGTTGTAAAAAGCGTTAGCCCCGAAACGTTGAAAACCGCCACCCTCGTGGTCGCTGTCGGCGAAGGCCGCACACTCGGCGTCGCCGCCAAGCAACTGGATGAACTGAGCGGCGGCGCTATCAGCGCCGTGCTCAAGCGCGGCGACCTGGCCGGCAAAGTCGGCCAGAGCCTGCTGCTGCAGAGCCTGCCCAACCTTAAGGCCGAGCGCGTTTTGCTGGTGGGCGTGGGCAAAGATGCCGAACTGGGCGACCGTCCGTTTCGCAAGATCGTCAGCGGCATCCTCACCACCCTCAAGGGCCTGGGCGGCAGCGATGCGGTGCTGGCACTCGATGAAATCGTGGTCAAGGGCCGCGACAGCTACGGCAAGACCCGCCTGCTGGCCGAGTCGCTGGTAGACGGCGGCTATATTTTCGACCAGTTCAAGAGCCAGAAAGCCGAACCCCGCGCCCTGAAGAAAATCACCCTGCTGACCATCAAGGCTGCCCAGGCTGAAGTCCAGCGCGCCGTCACCCACGCCCAGGCCATCGCTAACGGCATGTCGTTCACTCGCGACCTGGGCAACCTGCCGCCGAACATCTGCCACCCGACATTCCTGGGCGAACAGGCCAAGGCATTGGGCAAAGAGTTCAAGGGCTTGAAGGTTGAAGTGCTGGACGAGAAGAAAATCAAGGACCTTGGCATGGGCTCGTTCTATGCCGTGGGCCAGGGCAGCGACCAACCGCCACGCCTGATCGTGATGCAATACAACGGCGGCAAGAAGTCCGAGAAGCCTTACGCCTTGGTGGGTAAAGGCATCACTTTCGACACCGGCGGCATCAGCCTCAAGCCGGGCGCCGGCATGGACGAAATGAAGTACGACATGGGCGGCGCCGCCAGCGTGTTCGGTACCTTGCGTGCGGTGCTTGAGCTCAAGCTGCCGATCAACCTGGTGTGCATTTTGGCCTGTGCCGAGAACATGCCGAGCGGCGGTGCTGCGCGCCCGGGCGATATCGTCACCACCATGAGCGGCCAGACTGTGGAGATCCTCAACACCGACGCCGAAGGCCGTCTGGTGCTGTGCGACGCCCTCACCTACGCCGAGCGCTTCAAGCCCCAGGCCGTGATCGACATCGCCACTCTGACCGGTGCCTGCATCGTGGCCCTGGGCTCCCACACCTCAGGCCTGCTGGGCAACAACGACGAACTGATCGAGCAACTGCTCAGCGCTGGCAAGGCTGCCGACGACCGCGCCTGGCAACTGCCGCTGTTCGATGAGTACCAGGAACAGCTCGACAGCCCGTTCGCTGACATCGCCAACATCGGTGGCCCGAAAGCCGGCACCATCACCGCGGCCTGCTTCCTGTCGCGCTTTGCCAAGAACTTCAACTGGGCTCACCTGGACATCGCCGGCACGGCCTGGACCAGCGGCGGCAAGGACAAGGGCGCCACTGGCCGTCCGGTACCCCTGCTGACCCAATACCTGCTGGATCGCGCCAAAGCTTAAGCGGCCCCGGCCCTTCTGTAGGAGCGAGCTTGCTCGCGAAGATCGCCTTTGACAACGCGTTCACTCTGGATGAACGCGGTGTCCTCTGGTTTTTCGCGAGCAAGCTCGCTCCTACAGGGGGTAATCAGGTCAGCCCCAGGATTTCCAATGCCCCAAGTCGACTTCTATATATTGCCCAGCGCCGATCCCCTCGCCCGCCTGGACTTTGCCTGCAAACTCACCGAAAAAGCCTGGCGCATGGGCCACCGCATCTACCTGCATTGCAGCGATGCCGCCCAACGTGACGAACTCGATGCCCGCCTGTGGCGCTTCAAGGGCGAGAGCTTCGTGCCCCACGGCCCCGCCGAATCCGAACCCGAAAGCCTGGTTGTGCTGGGTTTGGGGGATAATTGCGGCGATCACCATGATTTGCTGGTCAACCTCGACCTGAAAGTACCGGCCTTTGCCCAAGCGTTCTCCCGTGTGGCGGAAGTGGTGGTCGAAGACCCGGCTATTCGTCAGGCCGCGCGGGAGAGTTTCCGTTTCTACCGTGAACAGGGCTATCCTCTGCAAGATCACCGGCTACAACGACTTTGAGTACATGATGGACACTCCCAACCCGCTGAAAAAAGACGACCACCTGCTGGATGACCTGGAGTCGATCCGTCAGTTGCTGGGTGATGACAACCTGCAACCGCCGCTGCTGACCGACACGGTCGAGGGCGAGGTACAGATTCCGCTGTTGTTCGACATGGTCGGCGGCAAGCCTGCCGCCCCTGCTCCTGTGGCTGCAGAACCCGCTCCCGCCGCCGAAAAAGCCCCGGACGCGCTGTTGCTGCACCTGGACAACGAACTGCGCGCCGCTGCGCAATTGATCATGCAGGATGTGATCGATGACTTTGCGCCGCATATCGAGGCTGAGATCAAGCGTCGGATGGATGCGCGGATGGAGCGGTTGCTAAGCCAATACCAGAACTGAACCAGTCAAATATCCCTTGTGGGAGCGGGCTTGCTCGCGAAAGCGGTGTGACAGTCAACAAAAGCACTGGCTGACATACCGCTTTCGCGAGCAAGCCCGCTCCCACATTTGTCATGTGTATGACTCAAGCCCAGTCTTCACCTCGCCCTACGCCCTATCCCCCGTTATACTTGCCGGCTTTCCTGAATAAATGCCAACTAGGGTCCCGCCGCGCATGGATAAGACCTACCAGCCCCACGCTATCGAAACTTCCTGGTACAACACCTGGGAGTCCGAGAACTATTTCGCCCCACAAGGTGCGGGCGACTCGTACACCATCATGATTCCGCCACCGAACGTCACTGGCAGCCTGCACATGGGCCATGGCTTCAACAATGCGATCATGGATGCGTTGATCCGCTTCCGCCGCATGCAGGGTCGCGACACCCTGTGGCAACCGGGCACCGACCACGCCGGTATCGCCACCCAGATGCTGGTGGAACGCCAACTGGAAGCCACCGGCCAGAACCGTCACGACCTGGGTCGCGAGAAATTCCTGGAGAAAGTCTGGGAATGGAAGGACCAGTCCGGCGGCAATATCAGCCGTCAGATCCGTCGCCTGGGTTCGTCCGTAGACTGGAGCCGCGAGCGCTTCACCATGGACGACGGCCTGTCCGAAGCCGTAAAAGAAGCCTTCGTGCGCCTGCACGAAGACGGCCTGATCTACCGCGGCAAGCGTCTGGTCAACTGGGACACCAAGTTGCACACGGCGATTTCCGACCTCGAAGTGGAAAACCACGACGAGAAAGGCTTCCTGTGGAACCTCAAGTATCCGCTGGCCGATGGCGCCAAGACCGCCGAGGGCAACGATTACCTGATCGTTGCCACCACCCGTCCGGAAACCATGCTCGGCGATGCCGCCGTCGCGGTTAACCCGAACGACGAGCGCTACCAGGCGCTGATCGGCAAGTTCGTCGAACTGCCGTTGGTTGGCCGCCGTATCCCGATCATCGCGGACGACTATTGCGACCCTGAATTCGGTACCGGCTGCGTGAAGATCACCCCGGCCCACGATTTCAACGACTATGAAGTCGGCAAGCGCCACAACCTGCCGCTGCTGAACATCTTCGACAAAAATGCCGCCGTATTGCCGGCCTGCCAGGTGTTCAACCTGGACGGCTCGCTCAACGACAGCATCGACGGCAAGATCCCGGCCGAATATGCCGGCCTCGACCGTTTTGAAGCGCGCAAGCAGATCGTTGCCGCCTTCGACGCCGCCGGTTTGCTGGTCAGCGTCGACGACCACGGCCTCAAAGTGCCCAAGGGCGACCGCTCCGGCACCGTGATCGAGCCGTGGCTGACCGACCAGTGGTACGTGTCCACCAAGCCGCTGGCCGAACCAGCGATTGCCGCCGTCGAAGATGGCCGCATCCAGTTCGTGCCTAAACAGTACGAAAACATGTACTTCTCGTGGATGCGCGACATCCAGGACTGGTGCATCAGCCGTCAGCTGTGGTGGGGCCACCGTATTCCGGCCTGGTACGACGAATCGGGCAAGGTCTATGTAGGCCGCGACGAAGCCGAAGTGCGCGCCAAGCACAACCTCGGCGCCGACATCGCGCTGCAACAGGACAACGACGTACTGGACACCTGGTTCAGTTCAGGCCTGTGGACCTTCTCTACCCTGGGCTGGCCGCAGCAGACCGAGTTCCTGAAGAAATTCCACTCCACCGACGTGCTGGTCACCGGCTTCGACATCATTTTCTTCTGGGTTGCCCGGATGATCATGCTCACCATGCACCTGGTGAAGAACGAAGACGGCACCCCGCAGGTACCGTTCAAGACCGTGTACGTACACGGCCTGGTACGCGATGGTCAGGGCCAGAAGATGTCCAAGTCCAAGGGTAACGTCCTGGACCCACTGGATATCATCGACGGCATCGACCTGGAAACCCTGGTGCAGAAACGCACCTCGGGCCTGATGCAGCCGAAACTGGCGAAAAAGATCGAGAAGCAGACCCGCGACGAGTTCGCCGACGGCATCGCCAGCTACGGCACCGACGCCCTGCGCTTCACCTTCTGCTCGCTGGCCTCCACCGGTCGCGACATCAAGTTCGACATGGGCCGCGTCGAAGGCTATCGCAACTTCTGCAACAAGATCTGGAACGCGGCGCGCTACGTGCTGGACAAAGGCGAAGACTGCGGCCAGAACGGCGAAGCCGTTGAACTGAGCCTGGCGGATCGCTGGATCATCTCGCAGCTGCAACGCACCGAAGCCGAAGTGACCCGCCAGCTCGACCAGTTCCGTTTCGATCTGGCCGCCCAGGCCCTGTACGAGTTCATCTGGAACCAGTATTGCGACTGGTACCTGGAACTGTCCAAGCCGGTGCTGTGGGACGAAAACGCGCCGGTCGAGCGCCAGCGCGGCACCCGTCGCACCCTGGTGCGCGTGCTGGAAGTGGCGTTGCGCCTGGCGCACCCGTTCATGCCGTTCATCACCGAAGAAATCTGGCAGCGCCTGGCGCCGCTGGCCGGTATCGAAGGCAAGACCATCATGCTGCAACCTTGGCCGGTGGCCAACGAAGCGCGCATCGATGAGGCCGCCGAAAGCGATATCGAATGGCTCAAGACCCTGATGCTCGGCACGCGCAACATCCGCGCCGAGATGAATATCGGGCCGGGCAAGCCGTTGGCCGTGTTCGTCAAGAACGCCAGTGCCGAAGATCAGCGTCGCCTCAGCGAGAACGATGCGCTGCTCAAGAAGCTGGCCAAGCTGGAGTCGATCACCGTATTGGCAGCCGGTGCCGAAGCACCGCTGTCCGCCACTGCGTTGGTGGGCGACATGGAAGTGCTGGTGCCAATGGCCGGGCTGATCGACAAGGGCGCCGAACTTGCCCGTCTCGACAAGGAAATTGCGCGTCTGCAAGGCGAAGTGCAACGAGTGGGCGGCAAGCTGTCCAACGCGGCGTTCGTCGACAAGGCGCCGGCTGAAGTGATCGAGAAAGAACGCGCCAAGTTGGCCGAGGCAGAACAAGCCTTGGGCAAGCTGGCGGAGCAACATGCGCGGATTTCCAGCCTGTAAGGCTGGCGCCGTGTGAAAAAAGAGACCTTCGGGTCTCTTTTTTTGTCCAGCAAAACGACACCATTTCCGACTCTGAACCCTATCCCTGTGGGAGCTGGCTTGCCTGCGATAGCATCACCTCGGTCTGCCTGATACACCCAGTCGCCTGCATCGCAGGCAAGCCAGCTCCCACATTTGACCGAGTTGTCCTCGGGAATGTGTGACAATGCCCACCACATTGAGCCAACACCAGAATCATCATGACCGCCCCCACTACGCCCAAACCACCGCGCAAGAAGCCTAAAACCGCCGCCACGGCCAAACCCGTCGCGCCGCGCAAAGAGGCCACCCTGCACCCGCGCAACCGCCACACGGGCCGTTACGACTTCCCGGCGCTGATCAAGACCACGCCTGAACTGGCCAAATTCGTGATCATCAATCCCTACGGCAAAGAGAGCATCGACTTCGCCAGCCCGGATGCGGTGCGGGTGTTCAACCGGGCGTTGCTCAAGTCGTTCTATGGCATCCAGCATTGGGATATCCCGGCGGACTATCTATGCCCGCCGGTACCGGGGCGTGCCGACTATGTGCATTTCCTCGCCGACCTGCTGGCCAGCGTCAACGACGGTAAGATCCCGCGCGGGTCGATCGTCAAGGTGCTGGACGTCGGCATGGGCGCCAACTGCGTGTATCCGCTGATTGGCTATATGGAGTACCGCTGGAACTTCCTCGGCTCGGAGGTCGACCCGATCGCCGTGTCCGCCGCCAAGGCCATCGTGCAATCCAACGACCTGAGCAAGGTCATCCAGCTGCGCCAGCAACCCAACCCCAAGCAGATCCTGTTGGGCCTGCTGGAGCCGGGTGAGCGCTTTGACCTTACGATGTGCAACCCGCCCTTCCATGCGTCCATGGACGAAGCCACCAAAGGCAGCGAGCGCAAGTGGCGCGCCTTGGGCAAGGCCGACCCGAAACGCAAGTTGCCGGTGCTTAACTTTGGTGGTCAATCGGCCGAACTGTGGTGTGAGGGCGGCGAGGCGCGGTTTGTGACGCAGTTGATCGCCGAAAGCGCGCACTTTGCGCATAAAGTGCTGTGGTTCAGCACTCTGGTGTCCAAAGCCTCCAACTTGCCGGCGATCGAAACGGCGCTGAAAAAAGCCGGCGTGCTGGAAAGCCAGGTAGTCGAGATGTCCCAGGGGCAGAAGCAGAGCCGCTTTGTGGCCTGGACGTTCCAGACCAAGAACGAGCAGCAGATCTGGCGCCAGCGCTGGGTTCGATAAGCCCGCCACACAATAAAATCGCAGGCAATAAAAAACCGTGCCCGGATCACTCCGAAGCACGGTTTTTTTTGCTGCGTCTTACTTGTTAACAGCGTCGGTCAGGCCTTTAGCCACAACCAGCTTGATAACTTTCTTGGCAGCGATTTCGATGGCAGCGCCAGTCGAAGGGTTACGGCCAGTACGGGCAGGACGCTCGGTCACTTTCAGTTTGCCAACGCCTGGCAGAGTGATTTCGCCGCCATTTTCCAGCTGATCAGCAACAACTTGGCTCAGTTGGTCCAGCAGAGCACGCACGGTAGTTTTCGGTGCGTCTACTGCTTCAGCCAGGTCAGCGATCAGTTGGTCTTTAGTAATAGCCATTGTGGTGTTCCTTCCCTATCAAATTCATATGGATTGCAGAGTGCAGTGTCAGCCGTCGAGCCCGACCGTCATGGCCTGGCATCCCCGGCCATAACCACGGAGATCGGGGTTATAGATGCTTGAAACGGGGATTGGTTCGACCTGACAAATGCTGAATGCACGCTTAACGCCGAGACGTGGCGTAAGACGGGGCAAAACTAGCACAGAGACGGGGAAATATCCGCCTCAACATACCCATTTGGTCAGCTTTATCGCTCTAAACCGTGAAAAAAAGGCATATGGCCAGTCGGAGGGCGTGCAAAATGCCGTTCGGGGCACGTCTTGACCAATGGGTGCGGTACACTGGGCGACTTTTCGGGGAGGCCAACCGCTCCCCCTTCAACCAGCCGAGAAGCCTATGCCGATCCGTCATTGCATCGTCCACCTGATCGACAAAAAACCCGACGGCACACCCGCAGTTCTTCACGCCCGCGACACGGAACTGGCCGAGTCCGCCGCCATCGAGAACATGCTTGCCGACCTCAACGAGAGCTACAACGCCAAACAAGGCAAGGCCTGGGGTTTCTTCCATGCCGAGTCCGGCGCGCACCCGTTCAGTGGCTGGTTGAAGGACTACTTTGACGGTGGCCAGGACTTCACCACCTTCAGCCGCACGGCGGTTGAGCACCTGCAAAAGCTGATGGAGGAATCCAACCTCTCCACCGGCGGCCACGTGCTGTTTGCCCACTATCAGCAAGGCATGACCGACTACCTGGCCATCGCCCTGCTGCACCACAGCGAAGGCGTGGCGGTGACCGACGAGCTGGACGTGACGCCCTCGCGCCACCTGGACCTGGGCCAGTTGCACCTGGCGGCGCGTATCAACGTCTCCGAGTGGCAGAACAACAAGCAGTCCAAGCAGTACATTTCCTTCATCAAAGGCAAGAACGGCAAGAAGGTCTCGGAGTACTTCCGCGACTTTATCGGCTGCCAGGAAGGCGTCGACGGCCCAGGCGAAACCCGCACCCTGCTCAAGGCGTTCAGTGACTTCGTCGAAAGCGAAGACCTGCCCGACGAGTCCGCCCGCGAGAAAACCAAGACCCTGGTGGACTACGCCAGCAGCCAGGCCAAGCTCGGCGAACCCATGGGCCTGGAAGAGCTCTCCGGGCTGATCGATGAAGACCGGCCAAAAGCCTTCTACGACCACATCCGCAACAAGGATTACGGCCTGTCGCCGGAGATTCCGGCCGATAAACGCACCCTCAACCAGTTCCGCCGCTTCACCGGGCGTGCTGAGGGCTTGTCCATCAGCTTTGAAGCGCACCTGCTGGGCGACAAGATCGAGTATGACGAAGCCGCCGGCACCTTGATCATCAAGGGCCTGCCGACCCAACTGACCGACCAGCTCAAGCGCCGTAACTGATGCTGGGCGGGGTGCTCAAGAAAGTCCTGCTGGTGTTGCTGGTGGTGGTTGCGATCCAGAACTGGGGCAAGGTCGAGCGGCTGTTCAACCCGTCCCAGGTGGCGCCCGAGCACATACGCGCCTCTGCGCGCGTGGTGCTTTACGCCACCGAGTGGTGTGGGTACTGCAAGCAGATCCGGCGCTTTCTGGACCAGAAAGGTATCCCGTACCAGGCCGTCGATATCGAGAAGGATGCCCAGGCGCGCAAGGCGTATGAGGCGCTGGGCGGTGGCGGGATTCCGTTTGTGGATGTGAACGGCACCTTGATTCGCGACTACAATCCTGAAGCGATCATGGCTGCATTGAAGTAACCCGCAATCAAATGTGGGAGCTGGCTTGCCTGCGATGGCGGTGTAACAGGTTCAATACCTGTGACTGACACACCGCTATCGCAGCATAGGTATCTACACAACTTCGAGTATTGCACCGAACTTGCTCCCGTGGCGGCCTGACTGCCAGCGACTCTCTAAATGACACAACGCGATCCAAATGTGGGAGCGGGCTTGCTCGCGAAGGCGGCCTGGCAGTCAACACAGTTGGATTGCGTACATATCCATTGCTGCGGTAACGGCTGCCTAGGGTTCCGCCCTGACGGCGGCTCACTTTTGAAAAGCGCAAAAGTAAGCAAAACGCTCTTGCCCCACCACTCGGCACCTCGCCTAGGCTCGGTGTGCCCGTAATCCGCCAGTGATTTGGGGGGCCGCCGCCACGCGCCATCCATGGCGCGGGGCGGCTAAACCGGCATCCCTGCCGGTTTACCCCCCAAATCCCTGTCGAATTCCGGCCAGCGTGGTTTAACGGGGCGCTTAAGATCAAGATCAAAAGCAGATCAAAAGCAGATCAAGAGCAAGAGCGGCTCGCTTCGCATCGTGGTTACCGTTGGCTGTTACAACCGACAAAATTGTGTAGATGCCTATGGCTATTGCAGGCAAGCCCCAACAACAAGTCAGCTCTGCACATCGTGCTTTGGGGTGGGCTTAGAAGTTGGCCTCCAGCGACACCATCGCCGTACGCTCTTCACCCACGTTGTAGTACGCCGTGCTCGCCCCCAACCCGTTCACCGGGGCCGAGTTGAACGCCACGGTACGCGCCGAGCTCAAGTACTCCTTGTCGAACACGTTGAGCATCGAAAACCGCAGCGCGGCCGACTTGATGACCTTCTTATCCACCGGCAAATAAATACCCGCGTTCAGGTCGAACACCGTGCGGCCTTCGATCTTCTCCTTGTTGGTCAAATCGCCGTAGAAGCTGCCGACATACTTGCCTGCAATGTTGCCGTAGAACCGCGAATCGTCATACCCGAACACCAGGTTGAACATGTTTTCCGGCACGTTGGCCAATTGCTTGCCCGAGGTCGGCAACAGGACATTCTTGCTGAGCAAATCGTCCTTCTGTTCGGATTGGGTGTAGGTATAGGACGCGTAGTAGTTGAAGTTGTGCGGCAGCAGGCCGCTCCATTCCAATTCCAGGCCTTTGTTATCGACAGTGCCGACGTTGAGCACCATGTAGTCACCGCTGGCATCGGTGGTCGAGACCTGGCGATCCTTGAAGCTGATGTAGAACAGGGTCGCGCTCAGCGCCATGTCGTCTTCGGTGTAGCGCCAGCCCAACTCCTGGTTCCAGCTCAGCTCGGACTTGAGGCTGACGGAGTCGCCCTTGTTGTACAGCACGTAGTTGGGCGGCGTGCGCATATTGCGGGTGACGTTGTAGAACGCCTGGTTGCTGTCGTCGAGCTGATACTTGGCGCTGAAGTTGGGCAGGAACTGGTGGTAACGGGTGTTACGTTTTTCCGGCGTGTCGTACAGGCTGCCGAGATTGTTGCCGTCACGCTCGACATATTGGTAGGCCACGCCACCAACAAAACTCAGGTCCGGTGTGGCTTGCCAGTTGTCCTGTACCCAGAGTTTCTGCGCCGGGGTGACGGTGTAGTAGTGGCGGCCCTGGACCGTAGCGCCGTTTTTGTCGACCACCTGGCCGCCGCTGTTGTAGTCGCCCCACACATCGTCGGGGGCACCTTCGTTGTTGATGCCGATAAACGGCTGAGTCTGGCGCTGGCGTGCGCGTTCGTACCAGTAGCCGTAGTCCAGGCTGTGTTCTTCGTTGATGTCCCACTTCATTTTCGCCGTAAATCCGGGGCGCCAGGTTTCGGTCCACGAAGGGCGGTAATAGTTGGCCGATTGCAGGTTACTCAGGTCGTAATTGCCGGCCTTGTCGGACTTTGGCCCCAGGTTGGAGGCGGTCTGGCCGCTGAAGCTGCCACCGTTGGCCCAGTAGTAGTACGGCGTGAGCGTCAGCGACAAGTTGTCCTGCAGTTGCCAGCGCTGGGTCAGCGTGGCGTTGACGCTTTCGAACGGGTTGCGGTTGAGCTTGTAGGACGCCGACAGCAAACCGGCCTTGTACACCGGGCTTTGCGCGTAATCCTTGCGCCGCCCTTCGGTGTCGAACTGCGCTTTGCTCAGGCTGTTGTAGTTGTAGTTTTCCTGCTTGTTGTACTTGATCGTAGCCAGTGTGGAATTGCCGTTATCCCCTTCAAACAGGCTGCTCCACTCGATCTTGTCGCTGCGCAGAGTGCCCTTGCCGCGCCACTTGTCACCTTCCAGGTGCGACGCCGATACCCAGGTTTTCAGGCCACCCAAGTCACCGGTGTTCGCTCGCACGAAGGTCTTGCGCAGGGCGTTGGCACCGACGATCTGTTTGGCGAACACCCCGGCGTCCTTGGTCGGGCGAATGGTGATCATGCCGATGTTGCCGCCGCTGGAGCCGATGTGCGGGCCGTCGGCCTCGGAGGAACCCTGGGTGGCGAACACTTCGGCCAGGTTTTCCGGGTCGCCCAATTGGTTGGAGTACACACTGTAGTTGCCCGAGTCGTTGATCGGCACGCCGTCCACCGAGACGCCGACCTGGTCGGAACTCATGCCGCGCATGGTGAAGTTGGTGCCACTGGTGCCGCTGGCATCATCGCTGGAAACGTTGATGCCCGGCGTGTACTTGAGCTTGTCGATGGCGTTGGCGGTGGCCGACATTTCGTCCATGGCTTGCTTGGTCACCGTCGAGCGCGCCTTGGCACTTTCTTCGAGAATCATGTGACCACTGCCAAGGGTTAGCTTGCCGGCGATGTTCACCGAGCCGACATCCTGGGCATCATCGGCCAAAACCAGCGGCGCAAAGCCGCCCAGGCCCGATGCCAGAAGCAGGGCATAAAGAGTGTTGTCGTTCACGTGTAGATCCCTTACTGACATTGTTGTGTTGTATGGGGCAGATGCGAGCTTCCTGACCACTTGTTCAGGAACCAGGGATGATCCACGGCACGTGTAACCGTTTGGTGACAGGTTTTGGTGATTGCGATGAAGGTTCGATGAAGGCGCTGCGGGCTTAGCGCAGTACAATCATGCGACCTAAGAGGGTGTGCTGTTCAAAACCCAGCACCGCTTGCAAGGCGTTCAAGACCGCGACTGGGTCCTGACTCGGAAAGCTGCCGCTGACGCGTCTGGCTGCCATGTCTTGGTTAAGCAGAAGTATGCGGCCGGGGTAATAACGCCGCAGGTCCTCGACCACCTCGGCCAGGGGTGCCTTGTAGTAGTTGAGCCAACCCTCGCGCCAGGCCAGGCGTGAGGCGCTGTCGACGCCATGCAAGGGCGCGGCAATACCATCGGCGTAGGCCACTTGCTGGCCCGCGGTCAGCACCTGTTGCTGGCCGTGTTTGGAGGGCGTCACGCCCACACGGCCGGACAGCACAGTGACCTCAGCACCGTCAGGTTGCAGGCGCACTTCAAACTGCGTTCCCAGTACCCGCGCTTCACCGCCGCTCGCCTCCACCACGAAGGGGTCGCCGGTGTGGGTCACGCTGAAAAAACCTGCACCACGGCGCAGTTGGATGTGCCGTTCGCCCTGGCTGAAATCCACCGCAATGGCGCTGTCGGCGTCGAGGGTGACCTTGGATTGATCGGCCAGGGTGAAGGTCTTCACCTGCCCCGGCGCCGTCACATAATCGGCGCCCCACTCATCGACCCAGCGTGACGGCTGCCAACCGGCGCCCATCGATACCAGCAGCAGCAGGCAGGCGGCGACGGCCAAGGCACCGGACCAACGCGCTACCCGGGAGCGTTTGGAGGCGTTGATCGTATTGAGGTAGCCCTGCAAGGCGAGTGCGTCCTCGTCGGCCAGTTGGCGCGCTGGCACTTCGCTCAATTCCCAGAGCACCTGGGCTTGGGAGTAGGCCTCGACGTGTGCGGGATCTGCGCGTAACCAGCGGCTGAACGTGGCCTGGTCGCCGCTGCTGGGCTGGTCATGCAGCAGGCTCAGCCAATCGAGCGCGGCCTGTTCCTGGGCGGGCGTGGGCGTGACGTTCACGGGGCTTTCCCTGGCGTGCGTGGCGGCGAGGGTTCGCGAAGGCTGGCCTTGCAGGCTTCGAGGGCGCGCATCATATGTTTTTCCACGGCGCTTTGGGACAGGCCCATGGCCTTGGCGATTTCGGCGTACTTGCGCCCGTGAATGCGGTTTAGCAGGAAAATCTGGCGGGTGCGCTCGGGCAAGCTGCGCAAGGCGGCTTCCACATGGCGCAGATCATTGCCCGCCTCCAGCGCCGCCTGGGGTTCGCAGCCTTGATTGTCTGACTGCTCGGGCAGCCAGCCTTCACTGCTGCGCGCCCGTGCGCCTTCGCTGCGCAGGTGGTCGATGGCGATATTGCCGGCGCAACGCAGCAGGTAGGTGCTCAGCTCTTCGACCTGCACCAGCGGGCGACGCCAAAAGCGCAGGAACAAATCCTGCACCAGGTCGGCTGCCGTGGCGCGGCACCCGACGCGACGGCTGACCAACGCCTCCATTTGCGAACGCTGGGACAAAAACACCTGCAAAAAGTGCGCACGCCCACCGGCCGCCTCCGCATGCGGATTGTCCTGGGGTTGCGGCGGTGGGTTGATCCTCATGACCGACTCAAGATAGGGCGAACGCCGCAACAGGGCTGGCCAACAGGCCGAGGCCCGCCAGAATCAAGGCCAGCCTTGGCCGATACGGCAGCAGCAACACCAGCAGCAAGGCGCTGAGCATCAACACCGCGCACCACTCCACCAGGCCCTGGCCCCAACCGGCGCCAAGCACGGCCGGCCAGATCGACAAGGCCAACAGCAACCAGCCGCCCACCCGCAGCCCCAGGCGCCGCGTGGGCGTGGGTTTGCTGTGCAGCAATTCGCCGTGGTGACGGTCGGTGGACAAACACAGCGCGGTAAACCCGGCGTAGCACATCATTAGCGCGAGGAGCATCAGTGGGCCTGCTGCTTGAGTGTCAACCCGCGGGCACGTTCAGCCTTGGGTTGTGGCGCGGTGCGGTGGTGCATCTTCCACGCCGCCCACGCCAGGAACATGCCGCTGGCCAGGCAGGTGAGGTCGAAGCCGGCCATGGCCCAATCGCCGTTTGGCAGGGAGACGCCCAAGTGGTGCGCGGTGGTGATGGCGTTAAGCAGTGGAATGGCGGCAAACAACAGCGCGCCGAGGCTCAGTTGCTCAACCCAACCCTGGCGACCGCGCCGCAGCAAGGCGTGCAACAGGCTCAGGCCCCAGGCGATAAAGAACGCCTGCACTTCCCAGTCGGAACGCGCAGCGAAGCTTACCGGCAACAGGCGGTTGGCCCAGAAAAAAGCCGCAATGGCGATCATCAATCCGGACATGCTGGCAATATTCAGCACCTCCACCAGGCGCAGTTCAAAGGGCATGACCGGGGCCTTGGCGTGCTTGAGCTGGCGCTTGCCCAGCCAGATCACCAAGCCCGTGCCGATCATCGCCGTGCCCGCCAGGCCGCAGATAAAGTACAACCAGCGCAGTACCGGGCCGGCGAAATGGCCCATGTGCAAACCGTAGAAACTGCCACCGATGGCCGTCGCCAATGACGGCTCGGCACTGCCTCGCAACAGCTCGCCAGTGGCGCCGTTGAACGACAGGGTACTGCCGGAGGCATGCACCACGCTGTCGGAGCCGGCGCGAGACACATTGACCGAGGCGTTGGCATCGCCGGGGTTGTTGACCGCCACACGCCCCACATGCCCGCCCGCCCACTGTTCCCGCGCCTGCTGGTACATCGGCATCAACGGCAGCAGTTTGCCCGGCTGGCCGAGGGCTGGCGGATTGTCGGTAGCGGGGAACAACTCGCTGAAGAACGCCCGGCTGTCGTCGCCATAGGACGCCACGATGGGCGCAGGCATGACCATGCTCATGAAAATCACCAGGCTGCTGTAGGTGATCATCAGGTGAAACGGCAATACCAGCACACCCACCGCGTTGTGCCCGTCCAGCCAGGAGCGCTGGCCTTTGCGCGGGCGGAAGGTGAAGAAGTCCTTGAAGATTTTCTTGTGGGTAATGATGCCGGTGATCAGCGCGACGAACATCACCATGGCGGCGATGGTCGACAGCCAGCGGCCCCAGGGGTAAGGCATTTGCAGCTGGAAGTGGAAACGATAGAAGAACTCGCCGCCCTTGCTTTCGCGCGCCTGCACCGGTTGGCCGGTGACGGGGTCGAGGACTTTCTGGATGAAGGTGCCGCGCTTGCCGGGCTCGAGCTTGTCTTGCCACATCACCGATAGGCCGGGGTCGCGGCGGGTCGGCAAGGTAATGAACCAGCGCGCGGCGGTGGGTGCCTGCTGTTGCAGGTAGCTTTGCGCCACGGCGAGGCTGCGCCCATCGTCCAGGGGATGGGCCTGCACTTCGGGCTGCATCCAATGGGTAATTTCGTCTTTGAAATAGGCCAGGGTGCCGGTCAGGAAAATCGCGAACAGCAGCCAACCGAAGATCAAGCCTGCCCAGGTGTGCAACCAGGCCATGGCCTGGCGAAAGCCCTCTTTCATGTGCGAGCCATCCAGAAACCAATGCCGGCCAGGGTGGCAAACAGCGCACTCGGCACCATCACCCCTGCCCAGGCGCGCCATGCCGTGCGGCAGGCAAAACACCAGAGCACCGCCAACAGGTAGAACACAAAGGAACTCATCATGCCGGTGACCACCGCATCGGCACGGGCAGTGGGCAGCCACAGCGCCAGGCAGATGGCAGCCAGGGAGGCCATCAGGTAACCGCCAATCACTGCCGCCAGCACGCGCGAGGTGACGGCGAGGCGGTAGGAAGCGGGCAATGAGGTTTTGCTTTTCATGCGGCAGGCGCCTGATTCATCAGCGTGCAATATTAATGATAAATATTCTCATATGCAAAAGAGAACGGATGAATCACCTCCCTTCGCCGATTGCCGAACCTGGTCACGCGCCCTACAATGCGAACAATTCTTGTTCTCTAAAGCATATCGAATGCTTGCGGAGTGATCGCGTTGCAGCCGTCCAATCCCGTCGAAGTGTTGTACAACGACCATCACCACTGGCTCACCGGCTGGTTGCGACGCAAGCTCGGCTGCCCGGACAACGCGGCCGACCTGGCGCAGGACACCTTTATCCGCGTGCTCAGTGCCCGGGAAGCGCCCACGCTGATCGAGCCGCGCGCCTTCCTCACCACCGTGGCCAAGCGTGTGCTGTTCAACTTCTACCGCCGCCAGGACCTGGAACGCGCCTACCTTGAGGCCTTGGCGCAGATGCCCGAACACGTGGCGCCGTCGGAAGAAGACCGCGCGATCATCCTGCAAACCTTGCTGGAACTGGACCAACTGCTCGACGGCTTGCCCAAGCAAGTCAAACGCGCCTTCCTGTTGGCCCAACTCGACGGCCTGACCTACGCGCAAATCGGCGCACAACTGGGCATCTCCATCGCCACCGTCAAACGCCACCTGACCAAAGCGGCCATGCGCTGCTACTTCGCCCTATGAACGTCTCCAGCCAAGTCGCCGAACAAGCCGTGCACTGGTTGCTGGAAATGCAGCAAGGCGCGCTCAACCCACGCCAGCAGGCGGCCTGGCAGCAATGGTTGAATGCCCACAGCGAACACCAACGCGCGTGGGAGCAGATCCAGCGCGTCAACCAACGCCTGCGCGGCGTGCCCTCGCCCCTGGCTCACGCCGCGTTGAATGCCCCCACCTCCAGCAACCGGCGCCAGGCGCTTAAGTTGCTGCTGATTCTGGGCGCAGGTTCAGCCGCCGCCTGGAGCCTGCGCCAGCAACATATCCTGCCGCCGCTGACGGCTGACTATCGCAGCCCGGTGGGCCAGCGCCGCACGGTGCAATTGGCCGACGGCAGCCAGTTGCAGCTCAACACCGGCAGCGCCGTGGATGTGCATTTCGACGGCCAACAGCGCCTGGTGCGCCTGCTTGAAGGTGAAATCCTGCTCACCGCCCGCGCAGGCCAGGCGCCGTTGCACGTGCTGACCGGCCAGGGCCTGCTCAGCAGCCAGGCGGCGCGCATGAACGTGCGCCAGTTCAACGACCACACCCAACTGGCGGTGCTGGCCGGCCAGGTCGAGGTAATGCCCAACCGCTACAACGGCTTGGCGCTGAGCGTCGACGCCGCGCACCAAGTCAATTTCACCCGCAAAGGCTGGGACACCCCGCGCGCCACCGACGCCAACAGCGGCGCCTGGGCCGACGGCATGCTGGTGGCCGCACATATGCGCCTGGAAGACTTCTTGAGTGAACTGGGGCGCTATCGTCGCGGCCAGCTCCATTGCGATCCACAAGTGGCCAACTTGCTGCTGTCCGGCAGTTACCCATTGGATGACAGCGAACGCATCCTCGACCTGCTGGAAATCAGCCTGCCGGTGAAAGTGCGGCGTTTTACGCGTTATTGGGTGACCGTGCAGGCACGTGCGTGATGCATAGCGCTTTTTTGTAGGAGCGAGCTTGCTCGCGAAAAACCTCAACCCACCGCGTTAAACCAGACAACCCGCGTGATCGTTGACGACCTTCGCGAGCAAGCTCGCTCCTACAGTGGGCGGTGAGCTCGAAATATTTTTTGCAGCTGTGAGCCGTTTTCCGCACCTGGCGTGACAGAGAAGGAAAGCCCCCCTTGATCCTTCCTTCTCAGGACCGCCCTTCATGCCCCAGCAACCGACGCTTCTCGCCCGTACCCTGCGCCAACTCCTGCTCGGTGCCAGCCTCAGCCTGACCGCACTGCCGGCGGTGATGGCAGCCGACGCCAAGGCGTACCACATTGCGCCGACCACCCTGGAAGCGGCCCTGAATCAATTCGGGCGTGAAGCCGGCGTGCTGGTGTCCTTCGGTTCCGCAGTGACGGCAGGTATGCAAAGCCCTGGGCTGTCGGGCAGTTACAGCGCTGCCGATGGTTTGCAAAAACTGCTGGAAGGCACTGGCCTGCAAGCCCGCGCCGAGGGTGATAACGCCTACAGCCTGCAACCGGCCGGCGCCCCCGCGACCCTGGAGCTGCAGACCTCCAACGTGGTCGGCGACTGGCTCGGTGATGCGGCGCAAACCAACGTGTTCGAGCACCCCGGCGCCCGTGATGTGATCCGCCGCGAAGAATTCGAACGCCAGGGCGCCACCCAGGCCCGCGATGTGCTCAACCGCATCCCCGGCGTCAACGCCCCGGACAACAACGGCACCGGTAGCCACGACATGGCGCTGAACTTCGGCATTCGCGGGCTCAACCCACGCCTGGCGTCGCGCTCCACGGTGCTGATGGATGGCATCCCGGTGCCCTTCGCGCCCTACGGCCAGCCACAACTCTCCTTTGCGCCGATCAGCATGGGCAACATGGACGCTGTGGATGTGGTTCGTGGCGGCGGCGCGGTGCGCTACGGCCCGCAAAACGTGGGAGGCATCGTCAACTTCGTCACCCGGGCTATCCCGGATGCGCCGACGGTCAAAGGTGGCTTGCAGACCGAGACCAGCCCTTCCTCCAGCCACGACGGTTTCAAGACCACCGGCAACCTGCTGGCCGGCGGCACCGCCGACAATGGCCTGGGCGGCGCGCTCTTGTACTCCGGCACCCGCGGCGGCGATTGGCGTGAAAACAGCAACACGCGCATCGACGACCTGATCCTCAAGGGCAAATACCAACTGGACGACGCCAACAGCTTCAACGCCATGGCGCAGTACTACGAAGGCCAGGCCGATATGCCAGGCGGTTTGAACGTCAAGGACTACAAGGCCGACCCGTACCAGTCCACTCGCCCTTACGACAAGTTCTGGGGCCGCCGCACCATGTTCAACGTCGGCTATCGCTACGAGCAGGACCGCCGCGAATTCACGGTCAACAGTTTCTTCACCAAGACCCTGCGCAGCGGTTACCTGGACCAGGGCAGTTTCCTGTCACTGTCGCCACGGGAATATTGGGTACGCGGCCTGGAAACCCGCTTCGCCCAAGGCTTTGACCTTGGCCCTACCAGCCATGAAGTCGGCGTGGGCTACCGCTACATCAATGAAGCCGGCCATGAGCTGCGCTACCGCACGCCGATCGCCGCCAACCAGCAGATCCCCACCACCAACAGCCGCAACGACCGCGACACGCGCGGCGGCACCGAAGCCAATGCGTTCTTCATCGACGACCGCATCGACATCGGCAAGTGGACCATCACCCCAGGCATTCGCTACGAGATGATCGAGTCCCAGCAGACCAACAACCTGAGCAACGTCAAATACAAGGGCGACTACAACACCGCACTCCCGGCGCTGAACGTGCTCTACCACCTCACCGACGACTGGAACCTGTATGCCAACACCGAAGGCTCGTTCGGCAGCGTGCAATACAGCCAGATGCCCAACCGTGTGAACAGCGGCGAAGTAAAACCGGAAAAAGCCCGCACCTGGGAACTCGGCACGCGCTATGACAACGGCAACCTGCGCGCAGAAATCGGTGCGTTCCTGATCAACTTCGACAACCAGTACGACAGCAACCAGACCAACGACACCGTGATCGCCCGGGGTGAAACGCGCCACCAGGGCATCGAGTCGAGCATCAACTACGCCCTCGACGGCCTGAGCCCGGCGCTGGCCGGGTTTGATGTGTACGCCACCTACGCCTATGTCGACGCGACCATCCGCGAAGACGGCCCGAACAAAGGCAACCGCGTGCCCTTCTCCTCCAAGCACAAAGGCACGCTCGGCGTGGGTTACACCGAAGGCCCATGGAAGCTGAATGTGGACAGCAGCTACCAGAGCAGCCAGTTTGCCGACAACGCCAACACCCAGGCCGAAAGCGCCGACGGTGCCAATGGACGCATCCCCGGCTACATGCTGTTCAGCAGCCGCGCAGCCTATGACTTCGGCCCGCAGCTGTCGGATTTGAACGTGGCGGTTGGAGTGAAGAACATCTTCAACAAGCAGTACTACACCCGCTCGTTTGACGACAACAACAAGGGCAAGTACGTGGGTGAGCCGCGCACGGTGTATGTGCAAACCTCTATCGCGTTCTGACCGCATTTTGTAGGAGCGAGCTTGCTCGCGAAAAACTCACAGGCGCCGCGTTCATATAGCAAGCACGCGTTATCGTTGACGTTTTTCGCGAGCAAGCTCGCTCCTACAGATGATTTTCAGTGTGTTCAGGATCTAACTGCCCGCCAGGCAACTCGGGGTGGCGGCCACCAACGCGTCAATCGCACACCGCGTCTTGGCCGGCATATGCGCCGCCGTCGGCCAGATCACATGGATCGGCGCAGGTTGCTCACGGTAGCTGGGCAGCACGGCTTGCAACTGCCCGCGCAGCGCGTAGTGGGCAATCAACCAACTCGGCAACCAGGCCAGGCCCACGCCCGCGATGGCGGCATCGGCTACGGCCTGGAGGTCGTCCAGGATCAGGGGAGAGACCAGGCGCGAGCGCTGCGCGGTGTTGCTGCGGTAGGCAATACCACGATGAGCGGCCAGGTCTTCGATACTTTCAATGGCGCCCTTGCGCTGCAAATACGCCGGTGACGCCGCCAGCCCCATGACCTGCTGCCCCAGGCGCCTTGCACTCAGGCGGTCGGTGTCGGGCAACGGGCCGATGCGCACGGCGATATCGAAGCCTTCCTGCACCAAGTCGATCATGCGGTCGGAAAAACAAAGGTCGATTTCCAGTTCCGGATAGCTGTCCATCAGGGCCCACAACGCTGGCGCGGCATAGTGATGACCAAACGCCAGGGGTACGCTCACTCGCAAACGCCCGCGGGGTTGCTGACGGCCGCTTTCCAGCACCGACTCGGCCGCCTCCAACTCTGCCAACGCGCGCAGGCAATGCTCGTAGTACGCCTGCCCGTCCTCGGTCAACCGCTGGCGCCGGGTGGAACGCTGTAACAGGCACGTGCCCAAGCGTGCCTCCAGGCGCGCCAGGCCCTTGCCTACCGCCGAGCGCGTGAGGTTCAGGCGTTCGGCGGCTTCGGTGAGGTTGCCGCTTTCGACAACCTGCAGAAAGAGTTCAACACCATCAAAACGAGGAGTAGCCATGCTTAATTGTCGCCCTTTGTTCCCTTATCGATGGAAAAGTTGTCGCCAATAAAGAACCTCATTCCCGAGAGAATAGCCCCTCCCGCTCTCGAAAGGAATGTCGTATGCCCCGCGCCGCCGCACTCTCGGCCCTCACTCCCCCGCGTACCGCCAGGAACGGCCTGGCCCTCACCGCCGTCTGCCTGGTGGCCCTGATGTTCGGCCTGGAAATCTCCAGCGTGCCGGTCATCCTGCCGACGCTGGAACAGGAACAGGAACTGGGCACGGGCTTTCAAGACGCCCAATGGATCATGAATGCCTACACCCTGGCCTGTACCAGCGTGCTGATGGCGGCGGGCACCTTGGCGGATCGCTTTGGTCGTCGGCGCGTATTGGTGGTGTGCCTATGGCTGTTCGGGCTAGCTTCATTGGCCTGTGGGCTGGCCGACAGCGCCGCCACGCTGATCGTGGCGCGGTTTGTTCAAGGTATCGGCGCCGGGGCAATGATGATTTGCCAGTTCGCGATCTTGTCCCACCAATTCCGCGAACCCGCGACGCGTGCGCGGGCCTTTGCGATATGGGGCGTGATCGCTGGCGTGGGCCTGGGTTTCGGGCCGATGGTGGGGGCCTTGATCCTGGCCGTGGCGGACTGGCGCTGGGTGTTCCTGGTGCACGTGCCGCTGACCCTGTTCACCTTGGCGTTGTTGCACATCAGCGTGCAGGAATCCCGCGACCCAGCCAGCCATCGCCTCGACATTGCCGGCATGCTGACCATGACACTCACGGTGTTTGCGCTGGTCTATTTCATCACCCAGGGCAGCGAAATCGGCTTTGGTACCCCGGCGATGCTCGGCTGGGCCGGCCTGTCGGTCTTCGGGCTGCTGCTGTTTATCTGGATTGAGCGGCGCAGTGCCCACCCAATGTTCGACTTCTCGGTGTTGCGCATCCAGCGTTTCAATGGCGCGTTGATGGGCTCGATCGGCATGAACTTCAGCTTCTGGCCGTTCATGATCTACCTGCCGTTGTATTTCCAGGCGGGCCTGGGTTACGACACGCTGACCACCGGCGCCGCCTTGCTCGCGTACACCTTGCCCACTTTGCTGGTGCCACCGCTGGCCGAACGCCTAGCCCTGCGCTTTGGCGCCGAACGCATCATTCCCCTGGGCCTGGGAACAATGGGCGCAGGGTTCATGGGGATGGCCGCCGTTAATTACGCCGAACAGCCCAGCACCGCGATGGTGCTGCTCAGTTGCGTGATCGCGGGTATCGGACTGGCGTTGACCAATTCGCCGACCACCAATACCACCACCGGCGCCGTCTCGAATGACCGCGCCGGCATGGCCTCGGGCATCGACTTCAGCGCACGGCTGATCACCCTGGCGCTCAATATCGCGCTGATGGGCCTGGTGCTGTTGTTGGGGATCAGCCATCACCTGGCCCATGTACTGCCTGCCAGCACGGCACTGGAGTGGGCAAGCCTCAGCCAGCATATTGCCGCAGGCAAGTTGGATGCGCCGGGGCTGACCGTTCTGGATGCGCAAACAGCGCTACGCAGCGGCGCCGGCTGGGCCATGCTCTTTGCGGGCTTGGGCGCTAGCGGGTTGGCGGTGTTGAGCCGGTATTTCTTCCGGCGCGAGCGCTGAACGAAAAACGGGCCTGCAAATGCAGGCCCGTTTTCAGTGGGGAATGGAAAAAATCAGCCGTTAATGGCAGCGTTTTCGTTTTCCAGGAATTCCTCTTCCAACGCGTCTTCGTTCACTTTGTTGATTGGCTGGTTTTTACCGGCAGCGCGCGGCTTGCCTTGCAGTTTGCCAAACAGATGTTCCAGTGCGTGGTCGAGCTTGACTGCGGCGCCATCGATCGCCTGTTCCAGCGTATCGGCTTTATGGCACACGGAAACTGGTTGATGGCCCTTTGGCCGTGCTTCCAGACGGCAACTCAAATCGTGGGGGCCGGGCTTGTCGCCGTTTTCGTCCCGCAGGTAGACCTCCACACGGGTCAGGTCTTCTTCATAGCGTTCGAGCGTGCTCTCAATGGTAGTACGTACCCACTCCTCCAGTCGGATGCTGCTTTCAATATGGTTATCGCTATTGACTTGGATTTGCATAGTTCTTCCCTTATTTCAGCTAGCTCGCCAGAGGTCACAAACTGCAACACCGGGGTGGTGAAACCATGACCTCTTGATTACACAATTGAGCACCTGCTGAAACAATTCAAGTCCTTTGCAAAGATAAATCCTACATTACAAATTAACCCTGACGACGAGCAAAAACGCTGTTAGGGTGGGGAGTTAGTTACATCTTCTTACGCCCTGCCAAACTCACAATTGCCCCTCTCCCAACGGGTGCAATCCGCGAAAAATCCCCGCTTCCTCCACCAGCCAGTCATGCACCGCGCGCACGCCCGGATGGTTCAACGCGCCCGGCGCATACAGCAGCACGTAGCGTTTATGGTTGGGCACCGCCAGGCCGAACGGCACGATCAAGGTGCCGCGCTCCAGCTCATCGTTCAGCAAGGTGCGCCGCGCAATCGCCACGCCCATGCCGGCGATGGCGGCTTCGATGGTCAGGTGGTTGCGGTTGAAGGTGTGCCCGCGCCGCACGTCGGCACCGTGATAGCCGATGGCATTGAGGTAAAACTCCCACTCGGCATATTCATAACTCCCACGCCAGGCGGTGATGTCGTGCAGCAGCGGGAAATGCGCCAGGTCCGCCGGGCCATGCAAGGGCGGGCGGCCACGCAACAGGCTGGGGGCGCACACCGGGAATATCTGTTCATCCAACAGGGCTGTGGATAACAACCCCGGGTAGCTGCCGTCGTTGAGGTCGATGGCCAGGTCGAAGTCGCCTTCATGCAGGGCGATGCTGCTGTCTTCGGCGACCATGCGCAGTTGAATGTCCGGAAAACGCTGCTGAAAGCGCGGCAGACGCGGGGTCAGCCACTTACCCAGAAACGAGGGGATCGAACGCAGGCGCAAGGTGCCGCTGATCATCCCGGCGTCCAGGCGCTGCAATTCCGCATCAATGCTGCCGTAGGCCTCCCCCACCACGGCCGCCAGGCGCTGCCCCTCGGCGCTGAGTTCCACCCCGCGCGCACGCCGATGAAACAGCCGAAAGCCCAGGCGCTCCTCCAACTGGCGAATCTGCTGGCTCACCGCTCCTGGCGTGATGTGCAGTTCTTCGGCGCAGCGAGTGAACGACAGATGCCGTGCAGCGCAGGAAAACACATGCAACCAGACATAGGTCTGGCCGTGGAGGGGGCGAGTCATAGCGTTTAGTCCTGCTAAAGGGTGTCTTAGGATAATTCGTTGGTCAGTGCCGAGCCAGAGGCTCAGTATCGCGCCAATTCCGCCTGCTCTACAAAACATGGCAGCGATTTCTACTCCATTGCTTGTAAGGCTTTAGCATGGCTATCAGTGTTTTCGATCTATTCAAGGTGGGCATCGGCCCTTCCAGCTCCCACACCGTCGGCCCGATGCGCGCTGCCGCGACGTTTGCCCAAGCCCTGACCGACCAGCAGGTGCTCAGCCAAACCCGTCGCGTCGAAGTGCGCCTGTATGGCTCGCTGTCCGCCACCGGCGTCGGCCATGCCACCGACCGCGCCTGTGTCATGGGCTTGATGGGCGAATGGCCAGACCGCGTCGACCCCACCTCGATCAACGGGCGTATCCAGCAACTGCGCGAGTCCGGCCGGCTGTTGCTGGCCGGCCAACAGGAGATTGCCTTCAACTGGCACACCGACCTGTTGCTGCTGGACGAAAGCCTGCCCTACCACCCCAACGCCATGTCCCTGCACGCCTATGGCGACACCGGC
The DNA here is from genome assembly GCF_029201605.1 of Pseudomonas sp. FJ2-5-13. Taxonomy (NCBI): domain Bacteria; kingdom Pseudomonadati; phylum Pseudomonadota; class Gammaproteobacteria; order Pseudomonadales; family Pseudomonadaceae; genus Pseudomonas; species Pseudomonas sp. FJ2-5-13. The sequence continues at coordinate 1,226,719 of NZ_CP104045.1, read as the reverse complement.
CTGCTGAGCGAACAAACCTATTACTCGGTGGGCGGTGGTTTCATCATTGAAGCCGCCGAAGCCGCATCAGGCGTTGCGCCCACCAGCGATGTGCAATTGCCCTATGATTTTTCCAGCGCGGTCGAACTGCTGGCCTTGTGCAACAAGCACGGCCTGCGGGTATCCGAGCTGATGATGGCCAATGAACGGGCGTGGCGCAGCGACGAAGAAATCCGCAGCGGCTTGCTGCATATCTGGTCGGTGATGCGCGAATGCGTGGAGCAGGGCCTGCGTGATGAAGGCATCCTGCCCGGGGGCCTGGATGTGCCGCGTCGCGCCGCGAAATTGCACCGCAGCCTGTTGGAAATCGGCAAGCCCAACGTGATCACCTCGACCTTGTCGGCGATGGAATGGGTCAACCTGTTCGCCCTCGCCGTCAACGAAGAAAACGCCGCCGGCGGGCGCATGGTCACCGCGCCGACCAATGGTGCGGCCGGGATCATCCCCGCCGTGCTGCACTACTACATGAAGTTCAACGCCGACGCGTCTGACGACGATGTGGTCAATTTCTTCCTCGCCGCCGCCGCCGTCGGCATCCTCTGCAAGAAAAACGCCTCCATCTCCGGCGCCGAAGTCGGCTGCCAGGGCGAAGTGGGCTCGGCCTGCGCCATGGCCGCTGCCGGCTTGGCCGATATCCTCGGTGCCACCCCGGAGCAACTGGAAAACGCCGCCGAAATTGGCCTGGAACACAACCTCGGCCTGACCTGCGACCCGGTCGGTGGCCTGGTGCAGGTGCCGTGCATCGAGCGCAATGCCATTGCGGCGGTCAAGGCGATCAACGCCACGCAGATGGCCCTGCGCGGCGATGGCAAACACTTCATCTCCCTCGACCGGGTCATCCGCACCATGCGCGATACCGGCGCCGATATGCATGACAAATACAAAGAAACTTCACGGGGCGGCCTGGCGGTCAGCTGGGTGGAGTGCTGATCGGAGCACTGCTACCCGCCCCAACGTGAGCCCGCGCAAAAATAATAACGAGGCAATACCGATGACTGATGCACGTACACCTGCTGCCGAAAATCCCGATGTCAGAGAAAGCACAGTAACCACCGGCTGGACCAAACACGACACCACCTGGATGCTCGGCCTCTATGGCACCGCCATCGGCGCGGGCACCCTGTTCCTGCCGATCAATGCCGGCGTCGGTGGCTTCTGGCCGCTGATCGTGCTGGCACTGCTGGCCTTCCCGATGACTTTCTTCGCCCACCGTGGGCTGACGCGCTTTGTGCTTTCGGGCAAATCCGGCGACATCACCGAAGTGGTCGAGGAACACTTTGGTGTCGGCGCCGGCAAGCTGATCACCCTGCTCTACTTCTTTGCGATCTTCCCGATCCTGCTGGTGTACAGCGTGGCGCTGACCAACACCCTGGGCAGTTTCATGGAGCACCAATTGCACATGGCGCCGCCGCCCCGGGCGATTCTGTCGCTGGTGCTGATCCTCGGCCTGATGGCCATTGTGCGTTGCGGCCAGGGCGTGATCGTCAAGGCCATGAGCGTGCTGGTGTACCCGTTCGTTGCCGCCTTGCTGCTGCTGGCATTCAGCCTGATCCCCAACTGGAACGGCGCGTTCTTCGCTTCGGCCAGCGAGGGCATGCCGCTACCGCTGTTTTTCAAGACGCTGTGGCTGGCCATCCCGGTGATGGTGTTCTCGTTCAACCATTCGCCGATCATCTCTGCCTTTGCCGTGGACCAGAAACGCGTCTACGGCGCCCAGGCCGAGCGCAAAAGCAGCGGCATCCTGGCCACCGCCCACGGCATGATGGTGCTGACCGTGATGTTCTTCTGCTTCAGCTGCGTACTGGCGCTGTCACCGGCTGACCTGGCCGCGGCCAAGGCGCAGAACATCTCGATCCTGTCTTACCTGGCCAACCACTTCCAGACGCCGGTGATTGCCTACGCCGCACCGTTGATCGCGCTGGTGGCGATCACCAAATCCTTCCTGGGCCACTACATCGGCGCCAGCGAAGGCTTCCAGGGGCTGATCGTCAAGTCCCTGCGCGGGCGCAACCGCTCAATGTCGTCCAAATGGCTGGAGCGTTGCACCGCGTTGTTCATGGTGCTGACCTGCTGGGCCGTGGCCACCTTCAACCCGAGCATCCTGGGCATGATCGAAACCATGGGCGGGCCGATCATCGCGTGCCTGCTGTTCCTGATGCCGATGTACGCGATCCGCCGAGTGCCATCTTTGCGCCAGTATTCAGGCCAGGCATCGAATGTGTTTGTGGTGGTCATCGGGCTGATTGCGCTGTCTGCGATCGTTTTTTCCGTGATGCCCTGAATTAGCTCACTGATCTCAAAAACAGCACAAAAAAATGTGGGAGCGGGCTTGCTCGCGAATGCGGTGTATCAGCCAACAAATACTTGGCTGAAGGACCGCCTTCGCGAGCAAGCCCGCTCCCACATTTGGATTTCTGTGCCGGGTAAATCGCTCTACGGCACGGCCCTTGCTGTAGAGCTTTTGAGGAAAACGGAATTTGGCCAGTGGTCAGGTAATGCGAACTAATCCCGACACCGGCCGTCAATGACTGCATGTTCTTATCAGGCGGTAACGCACCATGGACAACCCTTTTCAGATCATCACCGACACCTTCAGCCCCCAATACCGCGTCAACCTGAGCATCCAACGGCTGGACGGCAGCATCATGCTCACGCTCTCGAACGAGACCGGCGTGGTGGCCAAGCGCATGATCAGCGCCGAACAACGCAACGACCCGCAACGCCTCAAGCGCCTGGTGCAAAGCATCCAGTTCGGCATCGCCATCGAACAGGGCCACAGCGCCGTGCAAATCCTGGAACTGATGACGGACGGCGACAGCCACAAACTCCTGCAGCGACCGCCCGCCCGTACCCTGCCCTTCAGCGTCGGGCTTTAAAGCTCGCCCTTCTCGGTCTCCAGGCTCGCCTCGCCCTTGCGACGCGGGCTTTCGACCTTCACCGAAGGAAAGGCCGACGACGCGTAGCGCACCACCAGGATCGCAAACGCCAACAGCAAAATGCCGCCGCACAGGTAGATGATGCCCAGGTCCGGCGGTTGTGGTGCGACACGTTGGAGATCAGCAAACGCGTGAGCGCGGTGATCGCCACGTAGATCAAAAAGCGCACCGGCATGTGGTTGGTCTTGAATTATGGTCTCGCCCATTCACTGATAATTGAAGGCCCGATTCGCTTTTCGGCCAATTGACATTCTTCTACTTGCATCTATCATGGCCCAGAGCCACCATCAAAACGCTAGCCTGCAAAATAGGATTTGCGTACATGAAAATAAAGCAGAGAGAAATGGATGTCAGTTATTAAGAAAGATACAAACTACGGCTATTTGAATTTCTTTGAAATTACTGAAAGCGGGCTTTATCGAACTCAGAAGAAAACGGACGGCGAGATAAAGTCTAAAAGCTTTGGACTTGATACAACTTTAGTTTTACGAAATATAAAAGCATGGGTAGATTCTAGACGTTTCAAAGAAACCTCACCTTGGGCAGAGCTTGGTGAGTCTGGTGATCCATCAGTCATGTGTTACTGCAAAGAATTCATGAGTTTGAAAACGGTGATTTTCTCCTAACATTGTGGAAGCATGACCCAAGCGACTCCAAAAGCTATAGAGGGCTCCGGCTTAACGAAAAGGGCGAGCCTATCGGGTTTATCAGCAATAACGCTTTGGACACTGGGGATGATGTTGTGTGGGGACATCCTTGCTACTACTGGATAATCCCGGAATCAAACTTAGTAATCTCGATAAAGTTCGAAGATTCAAAATGTGACTCTGACCTGATGCAAAAATGGATTAATTATTGCGTCCGATATCGTTTGAAAATAGATAAATTCAACAAGCGGCAACCCGGCGACTCTGCCACTACAATTTATTTTAGCTCAGAAGCAGCACCTGAAGATTACAGCCTTTTATATCGCTTCTCAAAAAAGATAAAAGAATTCAGAACTAGCGAAGCATACCTCAAAAAAATATGCGAAACGACTAAACATGTACTTTTAAGAAATGAGGTTATAGTCAGCTCCGAAATTGTTGAGCAGGAGAACAAAAAATCTCAAAAAACGATGTTAACGCTAGATAAAGCAAACAATGAAATATTCGATTTTATTGAAAATATTATGGGCCGGTTTTTTGGCCCAGTCACAGATGACAAAGTAAGTGACGACGGCAAGAGAAGAGTCGAAGTAAAGCTTGAAGCAACACCAACTTATGAGCAAATGCAAGACTTCATGAAGTATTCTTCCGACTTCCCTGAAGACGGCTGGGCAGATGTAATTTTCATTGATGAAAACGAAAACAAGACCTCCATCAAAAAACATAGACTAGTCGAAAGGGTTATGCTGCCAAAAAGCGGAGAAATATATTCCGCAATTTTGCTATACGCCACGATCGCAGGAAATCGCTTAAACTACTTACAGTCCATTTCCAACATCACTAAAGATGCTGCAGCAACCGAAGTAGCTGAAGTAGCTGAAGTAGCTGAACAATCAGATGCAGTGCTAGCTTAATGGTTATTTTATTACTCTGCCTCGTGCCGCCCATAATATCTATGCTTTGTGGTTGGCAACTTAAGTTCGAAACAGTATCAGCCACCCTAGGCCTACTTGTAGGCGTCTCAGGGGCTATATTCACAATTATGAGTATATGGATCGCTTTTTTATACCCTAATGTCCTCAGAACTTTGAAAGGAGACAATCTTGTTAACGCTGACTTTAGCTCTAGTGGTGGTGACACGACTAGACTGAAAATCATTGTTGGAGTAATAGTTCAATCTGCTTTATCTATGGCCTTCTCTCTAATCGGCATGCTGTTTGTAAGTTTTTATGAAGGCTTTGGATTCAGAGCCCAAGAAATAACTTTAACTATAATGCAGTTCCTTCTGGTGTTCTTTAGCGGACTACAAATCTCCGCGATACTGAGCGTTATCCACATAAATTCTAGCTTCATAAAAAACCTTGAAGGGAAAAATAAAGCTCGGGCACGCGACTGGGACACCTAATGCTAACCACGCGACAACAAGGACATAAAAATGCTATGCAATTATATTCCCACACTTGACGCACCAACACTGGAATCTCTTGATTGGTACAAGTCCCGACTGCTACAGCTTCAGTCCATTACAAAATAGCTTAATTCAGTTCAATCCAGCTTCTAAGTATGTAAGCTGGATCTGCCACACAGCAAACCGTAGAGTTAGGATAGGAGGACTCAAGCTCTAAATCCCTATGGACTTTCCTTTTTATATAGAGATTATGAAATAAAACAGAAACACCAAGAGACAAAAGAACGCCCTTGGTAATTACTGCATCATCCAGTCTTATATCGCGTCTTTTTTTCTTTACTAAATCTCTTCTGGTTAGGAGAGATCTGTAATGTGAAGTTATAAAATGGCTTTTTTCTTGATTATACGCATGAAGACCTTTTTCGCTCCTAAGGTCTAGAACTTTTTCAAGCGGTACCGAAACCTCACTAACTACTACGCAAGGTTGCAGTCCATGACTCTTAAACGATGCCCACTCCATGGCATTGACCTTAGGGCAGGCGAATCCATCAACAAAAAAATACACACCATTACCTAACCAATCCTCTTCACTTGGATTGACTTCGAAGCCGGACTCCACTATACAGCTAGCCTTATCCAAGGTCGTGCCATGATAAGCCAAAAAATTAAGATTATCCAAGATGAAAAACCCGCTATCCGCCACTCAAATAAAAATCGAATACTACTTCCACACTCTATTTAAGAAGCATATCAAAAAAAGCTTGTATGCGAAATTTTCTTTTGGGCTGCTAGCTGCGTCAGTTAGCAGCATCGCAATAAATCCAATTGCCGAGATAACTTTAGCAATAGTAGACAAAAACAAAGAACCAGCCTCTTGCAGCATATCGCTCACTTCGTTGAATACAGCAGCATTTATAACCTTCTTATTTCTTTCAATAGTATTTTTTTCGTTAGCAAAAATTGAGCAGCGAAAAATAAAACCAGAACAGATTAATTCAACCAAAAAAATTGTTGGTCATTGGCGGCTAGGTAACGCCAACATCCACTGCTACAATGGAGACATAACCGAAATTAGCGAGGTAGATATAGTAATAACTTCAGAGGACACCGGCCTGGAGTTAGGATCTCTCACTGGAACATCTACTTCAGGAAGAATCAGAAAACTTGCAGCCACAAGACATAAAACACAAGAAATAAAGAAAGACAACCTTTTCGACTTTGTCTCCGACTGGAAAAATCAATCCGGCAAAATGTCAAACTTCGAACTTGGCACTTGTATTTCATGCCCTCCCTTTGAGGCAGCATCGAACAATATCAAAAGAATCATAACCGCTGTAGCAATTCAAAAAAACCAAGACAAAACGACCACCATCGAAACCAGAGCTCTAGTTAAAATTGTAAAATTTGCTATTGATACCGCTCAAAAAGAAAACTATAGATCAATTTTTATCCCAGTATTTGCCCTAGGCAGTGGAAACCTAGACCCAGAAAAAACTATAAGCTCAACCATTAACTCTATAAAATCAGCATATGGTTCATCATCGATTGAACTTGACATTTACATAGGCACATACAGAGATTCTGACCTAGTAGAGCTCATCACTCAGTTGCAAAACACACTACACGCACAACCAAGTTAAAGAACATGCAACGCACCAAACTCACCAATTCAAGAAAACTAAAAATCGGATATACTAGCGGCGTGTTTGACTTACTTCACGAGGGACATATTAGATATGTCACCTCCTGCCAAAGCCTATGCGACATATTGATCATAGGTGTCGATTCAGATCGCCGAGTCAAGATTCGAAAAGGAGATCACAGACCAATCCTAACGGAAAAAATCAGACATTTAACAGTATCTCAAATCAACAAACATACTTTCATAAAACGTCTGAATAGCAAATATTACATAGAAAAACTTTCAGCTGACATCATATTTATATCTAGCGATCGTAAACATAAGCTTAAAAAGCTTAATTCTAAGTACCCAACAAAAGAAATTATCACACTCCCCTATACACAGCAGATTTCAACATCGCTCATCATCTCAAAAAACGCTTAACCTCATTAACTTTATTCTTTGTCCACCGGGAGAGCAGATACGCTCTCTCCCAGTGATTTTAGATAAAACAAGCCATCTCAATCACAATTGAACACCTCGAAAGCTCAACCACTATGAACTGTAAACCTTCCTACTACTCATTCACAATAGAGCAACTTTCGCACCACCACCCACAAATTCGAAGCATGCAAACTCTACGAATACTCTATTAACGACTAATTCTTTAAATTCATTTATCCTTATCAGCCTCAACCGCCTCCCCAGTTGCACCTATCGCTTTACTCGATGGGAATTTATATGAAGCAAACCTGACAGCCAGAACAGACAGAGCCAAAAAGAAAATCCCCCCACACAAATAAACCAGTCCAACGTCTGGAGTCCTGTGATGTGAGACATCACCTATAAGATAGCGAGTGAGGGCGGTAATGGCTATGTATAACAAAAAACGTATTGGCAGATGATTAGTTTTAAAATAAATTCCTACCATCGCCCCTAATTCTAGGTAAATAAATAACAGAAGAATATCATCAATACTCGCACGACCTGCATTAAACATATCCACAAATGCCATTACCGAGGCCCATGCAGTAATAGCCCCGATGGCAAATAATCCAAGATAATGAAACCCTTCGACCAATAAATTCCCTACAGCGTTTGCCCCGTCATGCATACGCTTACGGGTTCCGTCAGCCCATTTCATAGATAACCACCTAAATTTGGTTTAGAAAATTTGAGTTTATGCTTGCAATGCGGAAGCTGGCTCTAGAGGTTGTGTTAGATACAGGTGATTGGTCTTGAAGTAAATCCCGACCATCGCACCCAGCTCCAAGTAGATGAACAGCAGCAAGATGTCATCGATCTTGATGTGCCCGTTCTCCAGCATCCCCAGGAATTCCATCACCGCCGCCCAGGCGGTCACCGCACCAATGGCGAACAGCGCCAGGTAATGGAACGACTCGACAAACAGATTACCCAGCGACTCGGCCAGCCCGTGGACTTGCTGGCGCAGCCTTTCGGCCCAGTTGATTTTCACGATGATGCTTCCTTAGGTCGGCTCGACCGGATAATGCGGGGTGGACGTGACGGTTGTTCTGTATGCAGAAACAAGGCCAGAGGGCAGGCATGAGATGATGACTGGCTAGCATGAGGCACGCATGAGGATGAGCAAAGTAGATCTTTTGCTCATCCGAAAAACGAAAATTTCAAGGATATCGCTGGCGTGCGTGTAAAACCGAGAGAATCCGAATGTTGTCTGTCACTTTGTATACAACCAGATAATTCGGATGTACCACCATCTCTCGTGTTCCGCCGATTCTGCCGGGGCGGTAAAGATGGGGTCTGCGCGAGAGGGCAAGCACCGAAGCTTCGATTGATCGCTTAAGCTGAAGCGCTGCTGCTGGATTACGATGACTGAGGTAGTCAATAATTTGCCGGAGTTCTACCCGCGCTGCGGGCGACCACTCAATCAGCATCGCCTTTCTTGAGTTTAGATTCGATCAGCGCTTGCATCTCGGCCATCACCTCGTCGTGAGGAATGCCAGGGCTTGGGTCATCAAGAGCGGCCTGCACTCTCGCGCGAAACCAGCGGTCGTAGCTGTCAGCCTGCTCTTCGATATCTGCTTGGATACCTGAGGAAAAGGAAGTGTCCATAAAAGCCTCCGTTGTGGATGTAAAAGGAGTCTAGTCGCTAGCGTTTTCGCTGTCGTGCTCCCGGCGATGAAGTGAGTAACAGAAAAAATCCGTGTTCACCAATCACTTTTTAGACCGTCCCCACAGGCGTGGGAACGATCAGATCATGGCATCAAGCTGGTGCAATTTGCTCCAGCGCTCGATCGACCAGCAGACCGCCCATTTCAATCAGTTGATGAATCGCCAGGACCAAGCTTCGCTGTGGACCATCAAGGTCGAATGCCAGGGTACTGGCCATCTCACGGGCGCTGTTCAAGGTTTCGCTGGCGTTTGCCAGCAAGGTTTCTGTATCAGCTTCAGGAGTGACACTGAAAAGCACTGACTCGGTAGACGGGGGGTTGGGTGTGTGTTTCTTCATCGACTAGTTCCTTAGTTAAGAAACCATCACCGTCTGCCGCCAAGCAGATTGGGTGACGGATTGCACAAGGTTGGCGGACCGGTAAGGAACAACCCGGCACCCCGAAGGGTCCATGCGCAACCCGCCATAAAAACAAGAGTGCCGTGTAAAAACCCAGCAATCTCATAGGGGGTCGTTGCGCTTCCTTGGTGGGCCGCCAAGCCCGCTCGCTGCAAATGCAGCGCACAAGGAAGGTAAGCCACCGGACAATTCCAGCGCAACCCCGCCAAGTTGTCAGAAATTTCCGGTGTAGCAAACCCCCATTTCCCAACTACATTAAAAACCTACTATCCAAACCCCGACGTTTGGCTTATCCTTTTCGCTGTATATAAATACAGTAGTCGCAAAAGACAACTATCGTGAAGGCATGTGAGGTGGTGAATGGCCGTCGAAGTGGTATACCGCAGCAGCCGAGATCTGGAGCGTTTGTTCATGGATAAAGCCGAAGCTGACCGTCATGACAAGATGCTTGAACTCGCTGAGTTGCTGGCAGAGGTGTTGCAAAAAGCCGTGCCGTCGTTGAGCGAGCAGCAGGTGGAAGAAGCCGGGATCTACATGGCGAAGAACCGCGATGTGTTTGCCAAGGCGTTCAAGAGCCAACCGGACGCATTGTCCGAGTTGCTGAACCCGGCGGCGGAGTAAAGCCCGAATTGAACAGGCCCTGAATCATGGATTCAGGGCCTTTTTAATGCCTGGCCTATTTGTACAGCAGGCGTTCGGCCAGCTCATCGGCCACCCGTGCGGGGGAGCGTTTTTCGGCTTGGGCGTGGGCGAAGATTTCGGTCAGGCGGCTGCCGATGTTCGACAGGTGCGCGGTGATGCCGGGCAGGTCGGTGCCGGCGTGTTTGAGGGCGACGTAGATCAGCCCGCCAGAGTTGATCACATAGTCCGGCGCATAGAGGATGCCGCGGCCTTCCAATTGGTCGGCGATGTCCAGGTTGGTCAGTTGCGCGCTGGCCGAGCCCGCCACGGCGGCGCAACGCAACTGGCCGACGCTGTTACGGTTGAACACGGCGCCGACGCCGCAGGGCGCAAGAATGTCGCACGGGGTGCTGAGCAAGGCGTCGTTGGCAATTGGATGGGCGCCCAGTTGCTGCATGGCCAGTTGCACCTTGCCGTGGTCGATGTCGCTGACCAGCAGCTCGGCACCGGCGGCATGCAGTTGCTCGGCCAGGGCGTAACCAACATTGCCAAGGCCCTGCACCGCGACGCGCAGGCCCTCGAGGTTGTCGCTGCCCAGGCGCGCCATAGCGGTGGTGCGGATACCGGCGAACACTCCCATGGCAGCATGGGGCGCGGGGTCGCCGGCGGCGGTGGTGCTGGTGACAAAGCGGGTGTTCTGGGCGATGCAGTCCATGTCGGCGACCGAGGTGCCGCTGTCGATCGAGGTGATGAAGCGGCCGTCGAGTTTTTCCACACAACGGCCAAACGCCTCGAACAGCGCCGCACGGCTTTCCACGTGCACGGGGCGGATGATCACCGCCGTGCCGCCGCCCACCGGCAGCCCGGCCAGTGCGGCTTTGTAGCTCATGCCTTGCGCCAGGCGCGCAGCATCGGCCACGGCGGTTTCATCATTAGGGTAGGCCAGGTAACGACAGCCACCCAACGCTGGGCCCAGGCGACTGTTGTGGATGGCGATGATCGCCTTCAAGCCGGTCACCGGATCAACGCTCAGGTGCAGCGATTCAAGGCGGGTGCTGTGCATGAGCGCAAACATCAATGAGCTCCCGAATCACTTCTGGTAGTGGGCCAAGTATAGGCTTGCGGCAGAAAACTGCTGGATTGCGCTGGAATAAGCCGCGCGTTTTCGTGGGATCTACGACATAAGCGCGTGGGATATCTCTCAAGATACTGGACGAAAATTCGCAGCAAGGCTAAAACGGGGCATACGCCGGAGAACTCGATGAACCCCCGCACAGCTTTTTTCGCCTGCCTGGACCGTTCACCCCCCGCGCTGTTCGAAGCCGCGCTGTGGATTGCTGCCGAGCATGACGCCAGCGTGCAGCCGGCGCTGATCCTGCACGACCTTGGCGCGCTACAACAACAGGTCAGCCTGGGCATGCCCCTGCTACCGGCGGATGAACTCGGCCAGCCGCTGCTGCGACGCATGAATGACCTGGGGTTTGCCCAGGATGACCATACGCCATTGCGCCCCGCCGCCGCGCTGTTGGACAAAGTGCTGCAACGCAAACGCGGGCAACCCTTGGCCATGGGCCTGATCGCACTGGAGATGGCACGGCGCCTGGATATCCCCATGGTCGGCGTGAACTTCCCCGGGCACTTCCTGCTGCGGGTACCGGGTGCCGATCACCTGCTGGACCCTTGCGGCGGCCGGCGCCTGTACCCTAATGACTGTCGCGAGTTGCTGGCGCGCCAATACGGGGAGAAGCTGAAATTGCAGGCCGACCACCTGCTGACCGCCGAGCCACGGGCGATCCTGCAACGGCTGTCGCGCAACCTGCGCCAACTCTACCTTGCCAACGACGAACCGTTGGCGGCCCTGGTGGACGCCGAGCGCGTACTGGAACTGGGCAACGCCAGCGCCTCCGACTACCTGGCGCGCGCCAGCCTGTATCAACGCCTGGACTGCCCGAGCGCCGAACGCTTTGACCTGGAACACGCGTTGATGCTCAGCGACGACCCGATCCAGCGTCTGCGCCTGACCGAGCGGCTCGGGCACCTGCCGCCCAACTCAGTGGTGCACTGACCCAACTCCCAACTGTAGGAGCGAGCAAGCTCGCTCCTACAGTGAGGGTTTGAGAACGTCGCTGTGCAGCGTGTTAGCTCCCGGCGCCCGCACTTGAATAATCAACAGCGCCGCAATCACCGCCGGAATCGCGCAGAAGAAGAAAATCTGCTCGACCGGGATATGCATCGCCAGCAACAGGCTGCCAAACAGCGGCCCCAGAATCGACCCGAACCGCCCCACCCCCAGCGCCCAGCCCGTGCCGGTGGCGCGCACGTGCGCCGGGTAGAAGTTGCTCGCAAAGGCATTGAGGGTCAGTTGCCCGCCGATGATGCAGAACCCTGCGGCAAACACGCAGGCCACCAGGTAGCGTGGGTTGTCGTGGTTCAAGCCCAGCAGGATGGTGCACAACGCTGCCGCCGCCAGCACGCCGGACAGCAGCCGCACTTTGCTCTTCAAGCGATCGGCAAACCAAGCCATGAGAATGGCGCCCAAGGTGCCGGCGAACAGGAACATGGAGGTGACCAGGTTGGCTTCGTTCAACGCCAGGCCGCTTTCGAGCAATAGCGACGGCAACCAACTGATCATGAAATACAGCAGGATCAGGCTGACAAAGAAAGTCGCCCAGATCAGCAGCGTCGGGCGCGCATAGCCGTTGCGAAACAGCTCCACCACCGTCAGTTTGCTGCCCTGTTCCTGGCGGTTCTCGGCCTCACTGGCGGACGGCGGCTGCCAGTCGGGCAGCATCCGCGCCGTGACCTTGCGCAAACGCAGGTACGGTGGAGCATCGCGCAGCAACCGCGGCAGGGATTCAGGCAACAGCCATACCAGAAACGGGAACAACAGCAACGGCGTCACACCGCCCGCCAGGAACACCGCCTGCCAGCCAAAACTGTCGATAAACCCGGCCGCCACAAAGCCACCCGCCGCGCCGCCGAACGAAAAGCCGCACGCCGCCAGGGTCACCATCAAGGTGCGCAGGCGTGGCGGCGAATACTCGGACATCAACGCCATGGCACTGGGCATCGCACCGCCCATGCCGATCCCGCAGATAAACCGCGCCGCCATCAACGTGGTCAGGGAATTGGCGAACACCATCAATACCGTGAGGCTGGCGTAGATCAGCACACACGCCAGCAGAATGCGTCGCACACCAAACCGATCCGCCAGCGGCGTCACCAGCAGCGAACCCAGGGTGAGGCCCAGCAGGTTGGCACTGAACACGGGCCCGAACGCGGATTTTTCCAGGCCCCAATCCTGGGCCAGCGCTGGCACTACATAGCCCAGCACCTGGGCGTCATAGCCATCGGTGACCAGTAGCAGAGCCAGCAGCAGGAGAATCAACCATTGATAGCGCGACACCGGACGGGCGTCGAGTGCCGCGCGAAAGCTGGCAATCTGATTGTGCATCGCAAGGTACCTTTATTTTTTTATTAGGTTGGCGCGATCAAATGTGGGAGGAGGCTTACCTTAATGCCAGTCAGTTAAGCGCGACCCCCCTGTGGGAGCGGGCTTGCCCGCGAAGGCGGTGTGTCAGTCACCGCATCTGCCACTGCACTAACGCTTTCGCAGGCAAGCCAGCTCCCACATTTGATCTTCATGGCTGTGAACATTGCGTTCGCTTAACTGAACGGCATTGGGGCTTTTCCCCCTCCCACAGGGGCCTAGGGGGTGTCAGGTTGATTGGCGGGGTGTGCCTGCATGAAGGCCGGATGTTGGGCCGCCAATGCCGCCACCCGCCCGATGCGTGGGTATGCCGCCAAGGGCACCTTGAAACGCTCGGCCGCGTACAACTGCGGGATCAGAAACGCATCGGCCAGGCCCGGTTGTTCGCCAAAGCAAAAACCGGTGTCGCCAATCAACTGCTCCACCGCGCCCAGGCCCTGGCTGATCCAATGCCCGATCCACTCCAGCAATTGCGCCTCGTCGTGCCCCCACTTGCGCAGCAAGTTCTGGGTGCTGGAGTTATGCAACGGGTGGATATCACAGGCGATGATCGATGCCACAGCCCGCTCGTGAGCCCTGGCGACCAAATCCTTGGCGAGCAGCGGCGCCTGTGGATAACGCTCTTCCAGGTACTCGATGATCGCCTGTGACTGGATCAACAACGCCCCTTCATCGCTACGCAACGCCGGCACGCGCCCTTGGGGGTTGATCGCCAGGTAGTCAGGTTGGCGGTTGGCGCCGCCGGCCGGCACCAGCAGGTTGACCGGCAGCGCGGTGAAATCCAGGCCTTTGAGGGCCAGGGCAATACGTACTCGATACGACGCGGTGGAACGGTAGTAGGTATAGAGTTCCATGGCCCTGCCCTCTCAGCGCGCCGCGACCACGGTACCGCGGCATTCGCCGAAGCCGATGGAGGTAAAGCCCTCGCGGCTGCAACGGGCACGCAAGATGATTTCGTCGCCATCCTCGAGGAATTTACGCACCTCACCGGAAGCCAATTCAATCGGCTTTTTACCGCCTTCGGTAATCTCCAGCAGGCTGCCGAACTGCCCCGGCTGCGGGCCAGACAAGGTGCCCGACCCAAACAGGTCACCGGCCTGCAACTGGCAGCCGTTGACGCTGTGGTGCGCCACCATTTGTGCCACGGTCCAGTACATATGCTCGGTGTTGCTCAGGGTCAGGCGATGGGCGGGCAGGTTTTGTTCACGCATCGAAGCCGTGGTGAGCAGCACTTCCAGCTCGATATCAAAGGCGCCCGCGTTCTGATCGCGCTTGTCCAGCAGGTAGGGCAGCGGTTGAGGATCACCCTCTGGACGTGCCGGCTGGGCCTTGCGGAAAGGTTCCAAAGCTTCGGCGGTGACGACCCACGGCGAGATGCTGGTAATAAAGCTTTTCGACAAAAACGGCCCCAGCGGCTGGTACTCCCAGGCCTGGATATCCCGCGCCGACCAGTCGTTGAGCAGGCAGAAACCAGCGATATGCTCGGCGGCATCGCCAATGGCAATCGCATCGCCTATGGCATTGCCCTGGCCGATCCAGATGCCCAGCTCCAACTCATAGTCCAGGCGCGCGCATGGGCCAAAGGTCGGCTCGGTCTGGCCGGCCGGCAGGGTCTGGCCTTTAGGGCGTCGCACCTCTGTACCCGAGGGGCGAATGGTCGAGGCACGGCCGTGGTAGCCAATGGGCACGTACTTGTAGTTCGGCAGCAGCGGGTTATCGGGGCGGAACAATTTGCCGACGTTTTGCGCATGCTCGATGCCGACGTAGAAGTCGGTGTAGTCATTGATCTTGGCCGGCAGGTGCATCTGGCAATCGGCGGCACGGTGCAGCACTTGCGCCTCGCGGGTTTGCAGCTTGCTGCCTTCGGCCAGCAGTTCCAGCAGGCGCTCGCGCAGGGCAACGCGGGGGCCACGGCCCAGCTCAAAAAACGTGTTCAACTGCCCACCCGCAGTGGCTTCGACGGCGCGCCGGGCTTGACCTTCAAACGCGTCCAGCGCGGCATGCAAGTCGAGAATCGCATCGCCAATCGCCACGCCACTGCGCGGTGCCGAGCCATTGATACTGAACACGCCCAGGGGCAAGTTCTGCAGGGGGAAATCCGCGTGGCCGTTGGCCGAGGATACCCAGCTGCGGGTCTGCGTTGGTTGAGTCATGGGTTATCTCCGGTTCGGGTTGAAGGTGGCGGGCAGCGCGGCCCAGCACGCGTCGTAAGCAGGTTGCAGTTGCGGGCACTCCAGGGCGAACTGGGTCGGGCGCAGCACTTGGCTGGTCTCGAACATGAACGCCATGGTGTTATCGATCTTGTGCGGCGCCAGGTCGGCGTTGATGGCCTTGGTGCAGGTCTCGCCATCCGGGCCGTGGGCGCTCATGCAACTGTGCAGCGATGCGCCGCCCGGCAGGAAGCCTTCGGCCTTGGCGTCGTAGGCGCCCTGGATCAGGCCCATGTATTCGTTCATCAGATTGCGGTGAAACCATGGCGGACGGAAGGTGTTCTCGGCCACCATCCAGCGTGGCGGGAAAATCACGAAGTCGAGGTTGGCCAGGCCGTGCACGCTGGTAGGCGAGGTCAATACTGTGAAGATCGACGGGTCCGGGTGATCGAAACTCACCGTGCCAATGGTGTTGAAAAGGCGCAGGTCGTATTTGTACGGCACATTGTTGCCGTGCCAGGCGACCACGTTGAGCGGTGAGTGGTCCAGCTCGCAGGCCCATAGTTCACCGAGGAATTTCTGTACCAGCGTGGTCGGTTGCTTGAGGTCTTCGTAGTGAGCAATCGGCGTAAGAAAGTCGCGTGGGTTGGCCAGGCCGTTGCTGCCGATAGGGCCCAGGTCGGGCAGGCGCAGCGGGGCGCCGTGGTTCTCAGCGACGTAGCCGCGAGCTTGCGCGTCCAGCAGTTCGACACGGAACTTGAGACCACGGGGCAGCACCACGATTTCCAGCGGCTCGACGTCCAGCACCCCCAACTCGGTGGCGATGCGCAGGCGGCCCTGCTCAGGGACGATCAGCAGTTCGCCGTCGGCATTGAAGAACACGCGCTCCATGGAGCGGTTGGCGCGGTAGTTATAGATGCTGATGCCCGCAGGGTTCTCCGCCCCCGAATTGGCAACCATGCCCACCAGGCCGTCGATAAAGTCCGTCGGCTCACTCGGGATATCCAGCGGGTTCCAGCGCAAGCGGTTCGGCGTCACCGCGCCCAGCGGGCCACCGGCCAATTGCCGCGCAAGCTTGGCGAATGCCGGGTGGTTGGCCGACGGCTGGATGCGGTACAGCCAAGTGCGACGGGCTTCGCTGCGAGCCATGGTGAAGGCGGTGCCGGAAAACAGCTCGGTGTAGAGCCCGTACGGGGCTTTTTGCGGCGAGTTCTGGCCGACCGGCAGCGCGCCGGGCAAGGCTTCGCTGGCGAATTCATTGCCGAAGCCCGACAGGTATTCGAGGTTCATGGATCGTCCTCTGAGGGTCAGTTGTATTTATCGTAATCCAGTTACGCATAACGTAATTTGATCACTCTCGACCGTCAAGCTATAAAGACGCCCATTCATCTCTCGGATTCTCGCCCTTCCATGGAAAAGCCCCGCGACACCGGTAAACAGAAAGTCCGCTCGGCGGAAGTCGGCACCGATATCCTCAAGGCCCTGGCCGAACTGTCGCCGGCCACCTCGTTGTCACGCCTGGCCGAACATGTGCAGATGCCGGCGAGCAAGGTGCACCGCTATTTGCAGGCCCTGATCGCTTCGGGTTTTGCCGAACAGAACAGCGCCACCAACCATTACGGCCTGGGCCGCGAAGCGTTGCGTGTAGGGTTGGCGGCACTGGGCAGCCTGGATGTGTTGAAGGTCGGCGCCCTGCCCCTGGCCGAGCTGCGCGATGAATTGAATGAAACCTGCTTTCTGGCAGTGTGGGGCAACCAGGGCGCGACGGTGGTGCACATCGAGCCAGCGGTGCGTGCCGTCACCGTGGTGACGCAATTGGGCTCGGTATTACCGCTGCTCAGTTCGTCCACCGGGCTGGTGTTCAGCGCCTACCTGCCGTCGCGGGAAACCGTGGAGCTGCGCGAGCGCGAGGTTCGAGCCGGCACCGCCCACGCCTTGGCGGACGATCAGGCCTATGCCAGCGTGTGCGAGCAAATCCGCAGCCGCGGCCTGCACTTTGTGCATGGGCTGTTGATGCCTGGCGTGGATGCATTATCAGCGCCGGTGTTCAATGCGGTCGGGCACGTCGCGGCGGTGATGACCGTGGTCGGCCCGACCTCACTGTTCCATGCCGATGAAGATGGCCCGGCGGCGCAGCGCTTGCTGGCGGCGACCCGGGCCGTGAGTTGGCGCATGGGCTATCAGCCCTGAATCAATCGTCGCTACGGGACAGGGCAACGGCGACGCGGTTTTCCACGGCTTTTACCTGCGCGCCAGCGACCACATAGTTGTTGGTCAACATCGCGAACACCAGCTTGCGCCCGTGAGCATCGGTGATGTAACCACTCAATGACGACACGCCGGCCATGGAGCCGGTCTTGGCATGCAGGTTATTTTCCGCAGCCGTGCCGCGCAGGCGGTAACCCAGGCTGCCGCCGGTCATGCGGTCGGCATTGCCGGCAACCGGCAGCGCGTTGTACCAGGCGTCGAACCACGGCTGTTTGCTGGCCGCCAGCAGCAGGTCGGTGAGGGTTTGCGACGACACCAGGTTACGCCGCGACAGGCCGGAGCCGTCCACTTGGCTCAAAGTGCTGGTGTCCAACCCCTGGCGCTGGAGGAAGCCGGCCACCGCCACGGCGCCCGCCGCCGCCGTGCCATTGTTGGCCGTCTGGCGGCCCATGGCCTTGAGCAAGGCTTCGGACATGGCGTTGTTCGAGAGCTTGAGCAGCGGCACGATCAGTTCCTGCAACGGCGCCGATTGGTGTTCGGCCAACACCGTCACCCCAGCGGGACTCGCCCCGCCCATCACCCGACGCCCCAACACCTTGATGCCCTGTTGCGCCAAGGCTTGCTCAAACAGGTTGGCCACCAGTTGCGTGGGCTCCCACACGCTGAGCAGTTGCTGGCTCTGCCGGCCCGGTGCCACCGCGCCGCTGAGTTGCAGCAGGTTGGTGCCATGGCGACGGTTGATCCCATAGCTGTTACCCGGCCCGCTGACGGCGCGGTTACTCAGTTGCAGGTAATCGGTGGGCGGGAAGATCTCCACGCCGACCGGCGAGCCGACGCGCAACGGCGCCTTGGCGGTGACCAGCACGCTGCCGGCATCAAAGTCGGTATTGGGCGCCACGGTCAACGCTGAAATCTGCGCGCCGTAGTAGGTGGTTTCATCATCATGGGACCAGTCCACGCCCAGCCGCTCGGCATCGAACCAGGTGTCGTCGAACACCAGGTCACCCTGCACCTGGCGCACGCCCTGGCTGGCCAACTGCGCGGCCAGCACCTGGTAGTCGGCAAACTGAATACTCGGGTCGCCCAAGCCACGCAGGTACAGGTTGCCAGTCAGCCGGTCGCCCTGGCGTATGCCATTGCTCAGCAGTTGGGTGGCGAAGCGGTAGTGCGGCCCCAACACATCCATGGCCGCCGCCGTGGTCAACAGCTTGAGGTTGGACGCGGGCACCAGCCGAGTGCGTGGGTTGTGCTGATACAGCGTGGTGCCTGTGCGGGCGTCACGTACCATCAGCGAGACCGTGGCGCCTTGCAGCGCCGGGTCGCTCAACAGCTTATCCAGGGTTGCCGGGGTGGAGGTTTGGGAGACGCTGGCGCAGCCGCCCAGCAAAAAACTCAAGCCGACCAGCAGGGTGCTGGTGTGAAACCATTTTCCAAAGTGCATCAGTAGCGTTTTCCATAAGCCCGCAATGGCGGCAACGCTAACAGCTCGCTATCAATGTGGCGAGGGCACTGAATGCTCTCCGCTTTCCTGTGGGAGCTGGCTTGCCTGCGATGGCGGCCTGCCAGCCGACGCCTACTACCTGACACCCCACGGTCCAACTGTGGGAGCGGGCTTGCTCGCGAAGACGGCCTGGCAGCTAACACAGTTGGATCGGGTATATATCCGTTATTTAGGTAACGGCCGCTTAGGGTTCCGCCCTGACGGCGGCTCACTTTTGAAAAGCGCAAAAGTAAGCAAAACGCTCTTGCCCCACCACTCGGCACCTCGCCTAGGCTCGGTGTGCCCGTAATCCGCCAGTGATTCGGGGGGCCGCCGCCACGCGCCATCCATGGCGCGGGGCGGCTAAACCGGCATCCCTGCCGGTTTACCCCCCAAATCCCTGTCGAATTCCGGCCAGCGTGGTTTAACGGGGCGCCTAAGATCAAAAGCAGATCAAGATCAAGAGCGACTCGCTTCGCATCGTGGTTACCGTCGATAGCTTCAGAGTTGTTAAATCCCTATGACCATCGCAGGCAAGCCAGCTCCCACAGAAGAATGCCACCAACCCGGAATCAGAAGGTCAACGTGCTTGAGACCGACACCTGCCGCGCATCGCCAATGGACACGAACTGCGTATTCACCGAAGAGGTGTAATAGGTCCGGTCGAACAGGTTCTTCACATTGAGCTGAAACTTGACCTTCTGCCCATCAAGTTGCGTGTCGTAGCTGGCAAATACATCCGCCACGGTATAGCTCGGCAGCTCAAAACTGTTGGCCGCATCTCCGGCCCGCTCGCCCACATAACGCGCACCGGCGCCGACCCGCAGTTGATCGCCACCCAGAAGAGTGCCGAAGTCATACACCGCCGACAGCGAGCCGGTGTTTTTCGCCACGTTCTGCAGGCGCTTGCCTTTGAGCGTCGGGTCGTCGGTGACCTCGGCATCGGTGTAGGCATAGCTGCCGATCAGGCTCCACTTGTCGGTCAATTGCCCGCTGGCATCCAGCTCCAGGCCACGGGAGCGCACCTTGCCCGCCACGCTGTAGACCGAGGTTAGCCCCTCGCCCACCTGGACCAGCACGTTGCGTTTGTCGATGTTGAACAACGCCGCACTGGCGGTGATACGCCCCGGCAGGTCGAACTTGGTGCCCAGCTCCCAGGCCTTGGATTCTTCAGGGTCGAGGCTGCCATCCAGCACGGTTTTGTTGGCCAGCGGCGCGATGGTGGAGTTGGGTTTGAACGACTCGGTGTAGCTGCCGTAGAACGACAGTTCATCGGTGTAGCGGTACACCAGCCCGGCCCGCGGCACCCATTTCTGGCCGTTGCCATCGGTGTTGGCGGTGAACGGCACGCCTTTGCCAGCGTATTGGTCGTACATTTGATAGCGCGCCCCACCGACCAGAATCCACTGGTCGTTGAGATGAATCGCATCCTGGAAGAACAGCGAGTTGCTGCGCAGCAGGTCCGTCTGGTTGCTGTCCGGCGCGCTGACGTTGGAGCCTGCCACTTCGTTGCCGTACACCGGGTTGTTGTAATTGAAGACACCGCGCGGTGCCTGGCGGATCAGGTCGGCGCGGTAGATCTTGCGGTACTCGTCGTCCAGGCCGAACACCAGGTCGTGTTGCATACCCGCCACATTCAGCTTGCCTTCAAGGCTTGCGGTTGCGAAACGGTCGGTGGTCAGCGCGCCCTGCGTGCCATCCATGCTGCGGGTCAAGGTGCCGTTGGGGTTGACCTTGACCACGCGCACCTGGCTGGCGTCGTAGGTTTCGCGGTTCCAGCTGTAGCCGAAGTGGGCTTTCCAGTCGTCATTCAGGTCGTGGTCGACGGTCAGGCGATACAGGTCGGAGCGCCCTTCCATATTGTTGAACGGCTCATCCAGACGGCGGGTCGCGGGGATGTTCAGCGGGTGGCGGGTCTTGGGGTCGATGGCAGTGCCACGGTCAAAGGGCGAGAGAAACTCGCGGTGCTCATAGGCGACAACCACCTGGGTGGTATCGCCGTACCAGGCCAGAGACGGCGCCACCAGCGTCTCGCGATGGGTACCGTAGTTGCGCCAGTAGTCTTCGTCTTCATGATCCACGATCAGGCGATAGGCCAAGCCGCTATCACCGAGGGGGCCGGTGCTGTCAAGGCTGCCGCCGCTGCCGTTCTTGCCGCTGCCGAAGGTTGAACCACGCGCGGTCAGAGCCGTGGACTGCACCAGCTCAGGCTTTTTGCTGACGATATTGACCACGCCACCCGGGTCCTGGATGCCGTACAGCAGCGAAGACGGCCCCTTGAGCACTTCGACACGATCAGCGGTGGCGTTCAACGCCCGGCCCTGCACCACCGGCATGCCGTCTTTCATGATCGAGCCATTACGGTTGTCGCCAAAGCCACGCAGCATCACCGCGTCCTGGGTGCTGCCGAGGGTGTTGGACTGGGTAATACCACTGATATTGCCCAGGGCGTCATCCAGGTTACGCGGCTGTTGATCGCGCAATACTTGGGCGGGCACCACATTCACGGTTTGCGGGGTTTCCAGCAGCAAGCCACGGGAGCGCATCACCGAACTGGTGGGCGGTGGCTGGTAGCTGGTGCTGGCTTGGGTCAAGTCGATGCCGCTGATGGTGGTAGCGCCCAGATTGACCGCGCCATCGGTGGGCACCGGTTCCAGCGCCAGAGTACGGGCGTCGATCTGGCGAAAGGTGAAACCGGAACGGCCCAGCAGACGTTGCAGGGCCTGGGTCGCGCTCATCTGCCCACTGACCGCCGGGGCGTTGATGCCGTAGGGCGCTTCATCGGTGTAGATCACACTGAGCCCGGTAACCCGGCTGAAATCACTCAACGCCTGGGGCAACGGCTTGGCCGCCAGGGCAAAATTGAACTGGGCGCTGTGCTGCTCCTGCGCCTGTGCCAAGGCCAAAGGCAGCAGGGCCAACCCCGACACCGTGAATACCGAGGCTCCCAGCCACTGTTTGACCCAACCGCCCGCCGTCGATTTCATGCTGTGAGCACCCGTGTAGAAAACGCTGTTAATGCGAATTGATCGCAGTTTCATGCACTACACGGATGGGCCGGCGATTTACCTCACCTCTGCTGGCAATTATTTTTTATTTACTGCGTGCCCACAAAATCAGCATATGGCACAGATCCCCTGTGGGAGCGGGCTTGCCCGCGAATGCGGAGTGTCAGTCAATCAATCTTTAACTGAACCACCGCTATCGCAGCATAGGTATCTACACAATTTTCGTGGCTGCCAAAAACGGTAACCACGATGCGAAGCGAGCCGCTCTTGATCTTGATCTGCTTTTGATCTTAAGCGCCCCGTCAAACCACGCTGGCCGGAATTCGACAGGGATTTGGGGGGTAAACCGGCAGGGATGCCGGTTTAGCCGCCCCGCGCCATGGATGGCGCGTGGCGGCGGCCCCCCAAATCACTGGCGGATTACGGGCACACCGAGCCTAAGCGAGGTGCCGAGTGGTGGGGCAAGAGCGTTTTGCTTACTTTTGCGCTTTTCAAAAGTGAGCCGCCGTCAGGGCGGAACCCTAAGTAGCCGTTACCGCAGCAATGGATATGCACACAATCCAACCGTGTTGACTGCCAGGCAGCCTTCGCGAGCAAGCCCGCTCCCACAGTTGGATCGTGGGGTATCAGGTAGATAGGTGTCGGCTGTCAGGCCGCCATCGCAGGCAAGCCAACTCCCCCACTGGCCACGTAGTGCCTACAGGGGTGATTCGTTCACCCTTCAGGCAGCGATGCCCTGGATACGAAACCCCCAGCGCGGGAAATGCACATGCACCGTACCACCACGCTCATCCGTGCGACGCAGGATCAGCTCTTCACGCCCAGCGAACAGCAACTCGCCAGCCACCGGATCAACGCCATAGTCGATAGCCGCAATGGTCACCTCCTGACCCACCTTAAAGCCGTTCAAATCCTCGAACACCTCATCCGGCAAAGGTGCCGGTGTAGCATTGCGCGCGATATCCAAAGCCTGCTCCGCGGTCATCTGACTGGCGGTTCCATGACCAAAACCCAGCACGCGCCCCAGCCAGGCCAGCACGGCCGGGTAAGCATCCACCAGCGGCGCGGTGACCGGCGTGGCCTTGAGGAACCAAAGCGAGTGGGCCAAGGCAAAGTCGGCAATCGACGGCGCGCCGAACAGAAAGTCGCCGGACTCGCGCTGCAACTGTTGCTCCAACCGCGCCATGATCGCCGGCCATTGGTGCTTGGCCAGTTCAGCCGGGAGCTTGCTCGCCGTGCCGCCACTGAACAGCGCGGCGCGGTCAGCGATAAAGGCCTTGATGGCCTCGGGCGGTAACTTGCCAAAGCGCACCGCCACCGATTCGGGCTGGAACACCAGGCTGACGGCATGGGCGAACACCACGCTGTCGGCCCAGGTGGCGAAGGTCTGGGTGATCATTTCCTGGCCCAGCGGAAACAGGGCCGGCGAGGATTTTTCCTGCTCCAGGCGGCGAGCGATCAGGGCGGTGTCGCAATAGATATCCGCTCCCACCTGCAGCACCGGAGTTTTGCGGTAGCCGCCGGTCAAGGCCGTCAAGTCGGGCTTGGGCATCACCGGCGAGATGTGTACGGAATGCCAGGACAGGCCTTTAAAGCCCAGCAACAGCCGCGCTTTTTCCGCAAAGGGTGAGGTCGGGTAATGGTGCAGGATGAGCTCAGACATACGGATTTCCGCTTGGCGAATGAGCACGCAGATTACCGCGCAAACGGTCCTGACTGCGTGATGGGAACCTATCAGTCAGAGTGATGAGCCATTTGCGGCCAGGCATTCCTTGGCGCTCTTCTTCAACTTTTTGATCAGGCGCTCCTGGCGCAGCGCCTCACCCTTGCTCGCGCATTGCTCGGTGTACACCAGCGCCACTGCGGGGCTGGACAGAAAAAACCGCGCGCCCTTGCCGCTTTGGTGCGAAGCGAACCGGCGCACCGGGTCGTTGC
Source organism: Pseudomonas sp. FJ2-5-13 (assembly GCF_029201605.1). Classification (NCBI taxonomy): domain Bacteria; kingdom Pseudomonadati; phylum Pseudomonadota; class Gammaproteobacteria; order Pseudomonadales; family Pseudomonadaceae; genus Pseudomonas; species Pseudomonas sp. FJ2-5-13. The sequence goes on along the minus strand of NZ_CP104045.1, from coordinate 1,202,625 downwards.
TGATGCCGCAATACAGCGCGCCATTGGCGGCGCGCACCAGGTAGACATACCAAGGCTTGGGTTCAGGCGTACTCACGGACAGGTTCGGCAAGGCAAAAGGGGCGCGCAGTTTATCAACGACTGGCCTGGAATGCCTTCAGGCCTTTGTTCGCCTGGGCGCGTACGGCATTGCGTACCAGCGGCGTCCAGCCCAACAGCAGGCCCTTGGTGCCCAACGCCTGGCGCGACCAGCGCCACAGGTCGAAGTGGTCGTGGTGCTCGCAGATCTTGCCGTCGCGCAGCACAAAACGCGCCTGGATATCGTTGACCACCGTATTGCCGGTTGTGCTGAACAGGTAGGTGGCCACCCAATGCGCACTGCCGGTGCGCTCGTCGCTGCGCACCTGGTCGAAGGTCAACGAAAAGTCCTTGGCACGGGTGGTGAGCATGCGCCACATGTCCCCTGCGTCACGGCCTCGCAGTTCACCAAAGGCCGGGTCGCTGAACACCACGTCATCGCTGTAGCAGGCTACCATGGCCTCGGCATCCAGACGCTGGAAGGCGCTGTAGAACTGGCTGATCAGGGCATTATGGGCATCACTCATGGGCAGGCTCCGCAGGCGTCAAAAGAGTAGGCGCACGATAAGCCGCCCAGGCCGTCATGGCTACTGTCATTCGCCACGCAAATAAGCGCGCTACGGCGCTATCCCGGTACTGCGGGCATAAGCGAACAAGTCAACGTCGGTGGAAATACTCAGGCGCTGCATCGCCGTGCTTTTTTGCTTGCTGATGGTGGAGATGCTGCGGTTGACCTGGGCTGCAATCTGGCTGACGGTCATGCCGCTGGCCAGCATGCGCACCACTTCGCGTTCCTTGCCGGACAACTGCGGCTCCTGGGATTGATCGCCAGTGCCGGCTTCCACCAGTTGCACCCGCAGGCATTCACTGGCGAAGGTCTGGCCAGCACACACCGCCTTGATCGCCAAGGGCAACTCCTTGGCCGAAGCACTTTTGGCGACCACTGCCCTGGCGCCGTGGGCAAAGGCTGCGCGTAACGTGGCGACGTTGGCGAACATGGTGACCAGTACCACCGGCAACTGCGGATACTGGCGCTGCAACAGGCCCAACAAGCAGTAGCCATCGGCCTGCTGGCCGCCTGGCATGGCGAAGTCCGTGACCAGTACGTCGCACGGCGTGCGACTGAGCACGTCGAGTAACTGATCGGGACCGTCGGCCTCACCGACCACTTTGCACTTGCCATTCGCCTCGATCACAACTTTCTGTCCGACCCGGACAATAGGGTGATCGTCAGCAATAATTACTCGAAGCATAGGCACCCACGAATGATGGCAACTTGAATCCGCGCAAAATACCTCTGCCTGCGATCATCAACAACTGCTAACAAAGAGGCGCTTGCGGCCGAACCCAATGTTCAGTAGTGGCTGTTTTTTGGACTACAACACAATAGGAAAATACCTACAGCCAAACTTAGACCAACGACCAGGTATAACGCTCTGCAACAGCATTCTTCACAACTCAGACAGATACTCCAGATAAGCGCACAGCCGTGCTTCAAACACTTCCAGTTGCGCCTTATGCGTAGCGACACCCTCGGCCTGGACCTGCTCGATCAAGCTCACGGCACTGGATTCCAACCCCGTGCCGCCCAGAAATACCAGGCTGCCCACCAGCCGATGCAGACGCTCGGCGGTCAATGGCGCGTTCAACGTCATACGGGCATGACGTAACACCCGCTGGTCTTCCCAGGCCTCCATCAACAGGGTTTCCAGCATTTGGTCGACGACCAGATCGCTGCCAAACGTGGTCACAAGCGTGGCTCGGGTGGGCCAGTTCGCCACCGCAGCAGCAGCGTATGGCTCGACAGAACGGCCTTCCCCGCCCGGTAACCAGCGCACCAGCACGGCGTGCAGTTGTTCAAGGGTCAGGGGTTTGAGCAGCCAGGCATCCATGCCGGCCTTGCAGCAACGTTGGGGGCTGTCGTTTTGCAGGTTGGCGGTCAAGGCAATGATGGGCACCCGCTTCAACCCGTGCTCGCGCTCATGCTGGCGAATCGCACGGGCCATGCTGTAACCGTCCATGAAGGGCATCCGGCAATCACTGATCACCAGGTCGAAGGGCCGGTTGGTAAAAGCGTCCAATCCCATAAAGCCATCGGTGGCCAACGCGTGTCCGAGCCCCAGTTTTTGCAACAACCAACCCAGCAACAGGCGATAGGCTGAATGATCCTCCACGACCAGAACATTCAAGTACTGCCAATGAGGCGGGGGAGAAAAAGGCGGTTTGACTGTCCGGCTCGCTCCTGCGGTTGAACCTCCTGGCGAACCCATCAGTACCTCTTCGTGGTGATTAATTCGGCAGCCATCCGGGGCACTGATACAGCAATGCCAGGCGCACCCTTTTGATTGTTATCGGCTTTCAACCTATAACCTTTCGAATGGCTTTACGCCGATACAACAACTACGAAAAACGCCGCGAAAATCTACCGTCCCGCACCGCGTTTACAGCACAACCCGCCAATGTCGTATTAGTTGTATTTCCCCCTCAAAGCCCCCTCGCTAAATTGTGCCCACCCCAAAAGAGGGACGGTTTGCCACTTCCCGGCAACGCAAAAAAACAGTGAGAACGCCACCACGCCAACCACTCGCCCACACAGGGCCGAGCGCTGACCTGTACGCGTCTCTATCTGCCAGACTGCAATGGAACAATTGGAAATGAAAACCCCTGTATCCCTGTTGAGCAGTGCCCTGCTGCTCACCATGACATCCTCGGTGTTTGCCGCCAGCAGCGTCGACCTGAGTGTCAAAGGGTTGATCACGCCCAGCGCTTGTACACCAAGCCTGCCAGGTGATATCGACTTCGGAAAAATCGCGGCAAAAGACCTGAATATCGACACCGGTACCTTGCTTGAACGCAAGACCGTGCCACTGAGCGTGAACTGCGATGCAGCAACGCTGTTTGCCATCCAGCCCATCGACAATCGAGCCGGCTCTGCGGTTAACAGGTTTTACTTTGGCCTGGGCATGACCAACGAAAACCAGAAGCTGGGGCGGTATCTGCTGGCGTTCACCAACCCGGTGGCCGAAACCCCCTCCACCCTGTTGGCCATGTACAACGCTGACGGGTTCTGGGTGACGCTGCTGTCTGACGAAGTCATTGGCCCCCACGTACTGGTGGCGCTGGGCAGTCGGGGCGACAGCGGTTGGGCGCCTCACCCTATCAAGGACGCGGTCATGGATGTCACGCTCGAAGCGACGATTAATCCCGCAAAAGACCTGACATTGACCGACGAAGTCGCGATCGACGGTTCCGCGACCTTTGAAGTCAAGTACCTGTAAATGGACGCCTCCCACATGAAAACCTGCATGCCCCTGCTGGGCGGTGCCCTGCTGCTCGCCCTGTCCAACGCCGTGTGCGCTGCCAGCAGCGTAGACCTGACCGTCAAGGGCCTGATCACGCCCAGCGCCTGTGCGCCCAGCCTTTCCAGCGGCGGCCTCGTCGACCACGGCAAAGTCGCAGCCAAGGATTTGAAGCCCGACCACTGGACAATGCTGGACAACCACACCCTGCAACTGGCGATTACCTGTGATGCGCCAACCCTGTTGGCTCTAAAGGGCATCGATAATATCGGTAACGCGTTTGACTCACGAAACAGCTATGGCTTGGATTTGGTTGGCGACAAGAAATTGGGCGAATACCTACTGGCGCTAAGTAATGCTATGGCTGACGGCGCGGTGATCTCCACAATTGAATCTGTGGATAACGGTCTCACCTGGCATGAAAGTTACCCAGGTGACGCCTGGCCGATTACCTCCCACGCTTCGTTTGGCGATCGCTCCTCCGGCAGTTGGGCACCCTCCCCGGTCCAGCAGGTCACGGCAGACCTGCTGGTGCAAACCGTGATCGCTCCCACTGCCGGCATGGACCTGAGCACAGAAGTGCCGATCAACGGCTCCGCCACCCTTGAAGTGAAATACCTGTAACCGCCAACCCACCCACAGGACGTGACCCATGGTTAGCCCCCTCACTACCCTCACCGCGACATTGTTGCTGATCGGCGCCGGCCCGGTATGGGCCGCCAGTAGCCAGGACTTGACGGTCAAAGGGGTCATCACCCCCAGCGCCTGCGCGCCCGTGGTCTCCGGCGGCGGCACCGTCGACTTCGGCAAGGTGTCGGTCAAAGACCTCAATGCCGACACCTACACCGACCTGCCCAGGGAAACCCTGCTGCTGAGTGTGCGTTGCGAAGGGCCGACCATTTTCACCCTGAACACCATCGACAACCGTGCGGGCACTGCCGCCAGCCACTTCAGCTGGCACGGCCTGGGGATGACGCCCAGTGATGAAAAAGTCGGCGATGCCGGGCTTGGCCTGTATAGCCCGGTGGCCGATGGCATCCCGGTACGCACCATCACCTCCCGGGATGGCGGCGTGACCTGGATCCCCTCGGTGATGCTCAGCCACACCTTGTTGACGGCCGTCGCCGACAGCGACGGCCTGGCGCCGATTGCGATCCAGGCGTTGGACGCCGAAATACGCCTGATTACCCACATCGCCCCCGCCAGCAACCTGACGCTGACCGACGAAGTGCCCATCGACGGCCACGCCACTGTGCAAGTCAATTACCTCTAAGGAGCCTCCCGATGAAAACCCGATTGACCACCCTGGCCGCCAGCGTGCTGCTGCTTCACTCGGCCAACACCTTCGCCGCCTCCAGCGTGGACCTGACTGTCAAAGGCCTGATCGTGCCCAGCGCCTGCACACCGAGCCTGTCCGGTGGGGGAGTGATCGACCATGGCAAGATCTCCGCCAAGGATCTGAAACCGGACAACCCGACAGTCATTGGCAACCATACCCTGATCCTAGCCGTCAATTGCGACGCGCCAATCAAGTTCGCCCTGCACTCGATCGATAACCGTGCCTCCTCAAGTATCGGTTCGAATTACGGCCTGGGCTTTATCAATGACACCCAGAAGCTCGGGGGATACAACCTCACGCTGGCCAATCCACTGGCAGAGGATGGTGTAGTGGTGCAACCCATTGCATCGTACGACCAAGGTAATACCTGGTTTAAAGAAAAGTTCTGGGATTCAGGCCTATACATGTCGGTCGCCGCAATGGATGACGACAGCCAGCCGTTACCTGTCAAAGACCTGCTGGTCGATCTGCAAGTAAACACCTTCATCATGGGCACTGCCGGGATGGACCTCAGCAACGAAGTCACCATCGACGGCTCCGCCACCCTTGAAGTGAAGTACCTCTGACCCATGGCCGCCCCGTCCTTGAATAGTGGCAGGCATGGGCGGCGTCTGGCGTTGCTCGTGCTGATGGCATGGGGGCGAAATGTGGTCATGGTGCTTGGCCTGGCCGCGATGACCGATGCCCACGCAGCGTCGGCTGTCGACCTTACGGTTACCGGCCGGGTCACCCCGGACGCCTGCCATATCGAGCTGACCAATGACGGCACCGTCGATCACGGCAAGATTCCTGCCCACAGCCTCAACGCCGACGAGTTCACCGTGCTGCCCATCCAGACGCTCGACCTGCGTGTGCAGTGCGCCAGGCCCATGCTGTTTGCGTTGGTGGGCATTGACGAGCGCGCCGACTCCTCGTCGGCCCCAGATTATTTCTACGGGCTGGGCAGGAATATCCACGTCCCCGAAGAGCGCCTGGGTTCTGTGGCGCTGGCCTATCGCAACGCGGTGGGCGATGCGCAGGCCATGCAGGTAATGGCGTCCAGCGACAACGGTGAAACCTGGTCCCAGGAGCCCAATGCCTACCCCCGCACCTACATGGCCTTTGCGCCAGTCGGCGACCGTCAACCGGACTTCATCGGCCAACTGACCGTCCAGGTTCAGGTGAGCACCGCCATCAACTTTTCCCAGTACCTGACCCTGGACCAGGAAGTCCCGCTCGACGGCGCCATCGTCCTGGACCTGCGCTACCTCTGACCGCCCCTCTTTATTGGCTAATGGAAACCCGTCATGACGACGACATTCTCAAACACCGCTGTCGGCCTGATTGCCTTGCTCTTGATGCTCGGCGACCAGGTTAAAGCCGACGGCATGGTCCCGGACACCTCCGTGGTGATCGTGCACGAGGCCGAAGGCGAAGCGGCCGTGTCGGTGACCAACACCGACAGCCAACTCGCCCTGTTGCATGTGACCTTGCAGGACATTCCGGAAGACACCGAACCGCTGCTGGTGGTGACACCGCCGCTGTCACGCGTCGAAGCGTCCAAATCCCAGCTGGTGCGTTTCATTCTGCAAAACCAGCAACCGTTACTGACCCAGCGGCTTAAACGCGCGGTGTTCGAAGGCATGCCCCAAGGCCGCGCCGCCACAGCCGCCGGGCATGCCCGCGTGGGCGTGACCGTGCGCCAGAACCTGCCGGTGATCGTGCACCCCAAGGGCCTGGCGCCCAACCGTACGCCCTGGACCGACCTGACCTGGACATTGCGCGAAGGCCAGTTGCAGGTGCGCAACGACACGCCCTATGTGGTGCGTCTCGCGCAGGAGTTGTTACTGCTGCCAGGCGACGGCAAGGCCCTGCTGCCGCGTACGTATGTGCTGCCCGGCGAAGCCTTGAGCGTGCCGGCCAGCAGCAGCCAGGCCAAGACAGTCAGGCTGCAGCCGGCCACGGTGTACGGGTTCGCGGTCAAGGCTTACGACGCACCAATCAGCTTCTGACGGAACACCCCAGGCGGCGTCCCCCCTGCGCCGCCTGAGTAACGAAGTGACGGCTTGTTGATCGTCACCAGAACGCCCGGCCCACAAGGGCTGCGCGTTCACTATTCGAGTACCTTGCGTGAAAACAGTATTGAGTTACCGTGACGGCGAAGCCGTGCCCGCTCCCTCTGCCAGCCCTGCCCTGGTGCTGGCGTTGCTGCTGTGTGCGCTCATACCGGCCAAGGTGTGCGCCGAAGATTCCAGCCCGTCCGGCTTCGATGCCCAGACCTTGCAACAACGTGGTATCGACCCACAGTTGGCCAGCCTGTTGCTCTCCGCACCGCGTTACGCGGCCGGGCAACACACCGTCAACCTGCGCGTCAACGGCCAGCGCCGTGGCCGGCTGGCGGTGAACTTCGATCAGCAAGGCAATCTGTGCTTTGACCGCGCCTTGCTGGACGCCGCCAATCTGATGCCGCCCGGTGAAATCGAGGGCTGCTATGATTTTCTTGCGCGCTACCCGCAAACCCTGGTGGAACCAGACCCGGCGACACTGACGGTGTCGCTGGTGGTGCCCACCGACGCCCTGCGCCCCGTGCAGCAGGATATCTCCGGCTACGAAACCGGCGGGTTTGCCGGCCTGCTCAACTACGACCTCAGCGGCTTCTACAACCGCTTCGGCGATGACGCCAGCCGGTTTGGCTCGGCCAATACCGAGGTGGGATTCAATGCCGGCGACTGGATCGTGCGCAGCCGCCAGGTGCAGACCTGGCAGGATGGCCTGTCACGCAGCACCCATTTGCAAGCCTATGCCCAACGCACCTTCGCCAGCCACCAGGCGGTGCTGCAAGCCGGGCAAATCAACCTGTACAACCCGGTGCTGTCCGGCGCGCAGATCACCGGCGTGCAGGTGCTCACCGAGCACGCCCTTCAAGAACAGGGCCAGGGCGCGCTGATCCAGGGCATCGCCAACAGCCCGGCCCAGGTCGAGGTTCGCCAGAACGGCGCGTTGATTCATTCCACCGTGGTGCCCGCCGGGCCCTTTACCCTCACCGATGTGCGTCGCTTGAACACGCGCTCGGACGTTGAAGTCACGGTCAAGGAGAGCGTCGGCGGTGAACGACGCTTCACCGTGCCAGCGGCCATGCTCGGGCTTGGGTTGCCAGCCCCGGGTTACTCCGTGGCAGCGGGCCGAGTGCGTAATGTGGGCGATGCCAAAGGCGAGGATCCGTGGGTAGTCAGTGGCGGCTGGACCGGCGCCCTGCACCCGCAATTGACCCTCGGCACGGGCGTGCTGGCGGCCAGTGAATACCGCTCGGTGGGCGCCAGCCTGGGCTGGCTGCCGTGGCTGGACAGCCAGATCCAGCTGTCCACGCAAGTGTCCAACAGCCAGGCGCAAGACAAAGTCTCCGGGGTACAGACCGATCTGTCGTGGTCCCAGCGCCTGGGTGAGCAGTGGTCGATCAGCGCCGCCAATTCCTGGCGCAGCATCGGCTATCGCGAGCTTGAAGAAAGCACTTACGCGCGCGACGACAACAACCGGGATTCGCGCTACCGCGACCAGCAAAGCCTCAACCTGGGCTGGTCCCATCCACGTCTGGGTGCGTTCAGCGCCGGGGTTTCGCGCTCGGCCAATTTTGCCGGCGACAGCAGCAGCCGGGCGCTGGCCTCCTGGGGCACGAGCATCGGTGCGGTGTCGTTGTCGGCCAGCGCCGAGTGGCAAATGGGCGGCGACCAGCAGCAGGACAACGCGGTGTACCTGAATATCAGCGTACCGCTGGGCGAGAGCCGTCGGCTGCGCAGCTGGGTGCGCAATTCCGGCGGCGAAAACCGCACCGGCCTGGGCATCACTGAACAGATCGACGACCAACTCAGCTACCGCGTCAGCGCCGAACACGACAGCAGCGACCATCAAGTGGAAACCACCCTGGGCATCTCCGCGCTGCCACGCTACAGCCAGCTAGACCTCAGCTACAGCCGCTCCGACGCCGAGCGTTCCAGCTATCAAGGCGGTGCGCGCGGCGGTGTGGTGCTGCATGGCGACGGTATGACCTTTTCCCCCTACCCGGTGCGCGACACCTTCGCGCTGGTGTCGGTCGGCGACATGAGCGGCATCAAGCTCAGCACCCCCAGCGGCCCGGTGTGGACCGACTGGCAAGGCCAGGCTGTGGTGCCGCAGGTCGCCGCCTACGGGCGCAGCCCGGTGGAAGTGCAAACGCGTTCATTGCCGCGCAACGCCGATATCAACAACGGCCTGGCCATGATTTCGTCCGGCCGCGGCGCCGTGGACCGCGTCGAGTTCGGCGTCGGCCTGACCCGCCGCCTGCTGCTCACCGTCAGCAACGACCAGGGCGCACCGCTGCCGGCGGGTGCCTCGGTCAGCAGTGCCGAGGGTGAGTTCATCACCCTGGTGCAGGACGGCAGCCAAGTATTTCTACCCAATGTGCTGGGCCAATCGACGCTGTGGATAACCACGCCCCAGGGCAGTCGTTGCCAATTGCGTTATTCGCTGCCGGAAAAAGCCGACCCCTCGGTGTACTTCGAAACGGCCCCCGCACGCTGTCACGCACCTTGAGGATTCCCGCCATGCCCCTTGCAAGCTGTTTGCGTCAACTGTGCCTGGGGCTGTTGGTCGGCGTCGCCGGCACAGCCCAGGCTTTTGAAGAATGCCAACTGAACGTCAGTGAACCCTTGCTCGATTTGGGCCTGATGAGCCGCCTGGCCCAGAACGACAGCGCACCACAACGCCTGCTCGGCGAGCGTCGACTGAGTGTGACCGTCAGTTGCCCCCAGGCCGAAGACCTCAGCCTGTTCTACCGAGCGCAAGCTGCCAACCCACAGCGCTGGCAGTTTACCGAGCACGGTAGCTACGCCATTGAAGTCGGGAATGGGCTGCTCGACGGCCGCGCGGTGGAGCTGGGTGTGCTGCCCGCCGTGGGGCAGGCGCCCGTAGCCACCGGCAGCGTCATGCAATGGCGACCCGACCACGGCATCGCACCGGTGGAAAGGGGCGTGGTGCTCAGCGGAAAAACCCTGGCGCTGCAATTGACCCTGCGCGCCTGGGCCGACCCTGCCGCCACCCAAGTACGCGATGCGACCACCTGGGAAGTCGCCGGCATGCTGTATGGCCCGCGCCACGGGCGCTACCGGGAACTGACACTGCGCGCGCACTTCGCGCCTATCGCCTGCCTGCCGAGCTTGTCCGACCAAGGCGTGGTGGACTACGGCACCCTGTACGCCAAAGACCTCAACGCCAGCACTGAAACACCGCTGCCCACCCGCACCTTGCGCCTGAACGTGACCTGCGACGCGCCCATCCGCTTCGCCCTGCGCATGAAGGACAACCGCGACGGTTCGGCCACGGGCGGCACCGATGAAACGGCCTACGGGCTGGACCTGGATGCCAGCCGCAACAAGATCGGGCGCTTTTACCTGACCATCGACCCGGCCGAATTCAGCGCCGATGCCTTCCCCACCTTGTACCGCACCGACTCCACCAGCAATGGCGTGGCATGGAGCAGTTCCACCGCGAGGCAAATCCCCATGGCGGCCAACAGCATCATGGGCTTTACCGACAAAACCGGCGTTACCACAGGGCCAGTCGCCCTGCAGACCCTGACCGGCACGATGCGTATCAAGACTTACCTGGCGCCGATGCAAACCCTGGACTTGCGTGACGTGGTGCACATCAACGGTTCCGGCACGCTCGAGATCGTCTACCCCTGAGCCCCCTGTAAGGAGTCACTCCCATGAAAACCCGCATCCTTTCCAGCCTGTTGTCACTGGCCTGCGCGCCCTCGGTGCTGGCCGCCTCGACGGTAGACCTGAGCGTCCACGGCCTGATCGTCCCCGCCGCCTGCATGCCGCAGCTTTCCAGCGGCGGCCTGATCGACTACGGCAAGGTTGCCCAGCAAGACCTGAACCTGGAGACCGCCACGCGCCTGCCCTTGAAGACGCTGCATGTCGGCATCGCCTGCAATGGCCCCGTCCGCTACGCCCTTCGCATGCGCGACAACCGCGACGGCTCGGCCATGGTCAACAGCGAGATTTACTACGGGCTGGGGTTTGATAGCAGCGGCAACCGCCTGGGGGTTTACTCCATGACCTTCGACCCGCGGCAAACCCAGGCCAGCAACACCGCGCAGATCTATGGCACCGAGTCCACCACCGGTGGCCTGGCGTGGCGCACCTCCAATCTCAACCCCATCGATATTGGCTCGCGAAGCTACCTGGGCTTTACCGACGTGGAAGGCAGCGTCAGCGGGCCCACGGCCATCGGTACCCTGGGGGGCAATGTCACGGTGCAGACCGTGATCAATGCCCGCCAGAACCTGGACCTGAGCGTGGAAACTGCGCTCGATGGCTCGGCCACGCTGGAAGTGGTGTATCTCTAGACCTTCTCGCTGGTGACCTGCACATAGCGCGCACGCCCGGCGCCCAGGCCGGCGACGATGGCACCCAGGCCGATCACGGCGAAGATCCAGCCAATGGCGGTCCAGCCGCCGGTCCAGTCATGCACCAGGCCGACCGCGAACGGGCCCATCGACGCCAGGGTGTAACCGATGCCCTGGGCCATGCTCGACAGGTTGGCCGCCACATGGGAATCGCGCGAGCGCAACACGATCAAGGTCAGTGCCAGGCTGAAGGTACCGCCCTGCCCCAGGCCGAGCAAAATCGCCCAACCCCACAGGCCCTCCAGCGGTGCATACAGGCAACCGAACAGCCCGCCGAGGGTCAGCAGCATCACCACCACAATCGCCAGGCGCTGGTCCTTGCCGCGCGTCGCCAGCCACGGTGCCGCCAGGGAGCTGAGCAGTTGCACGATGATCGAGCCCGACAGCGCCAACCCGGCTTCGGTCGCGCTCAGGCCACGGCCGATCAGGATCGACGGCAACCAGCCGAACACGATGTAGGCCAGGGACGATTGCAGGCCCATGTACAGGGTGACCTGCCAGGCCAGGGGATCGCGCAGCAAACCCTTCACACGATAGGCCACACGATGGGCGCCGTGCTTCTGCCCAATCTGGGGTAACCATACCAGGGCCGCCACCAGAGCCGGCAGGATCCAGAAGCCCAGGCCGATCTTCCAACTGTCGCCAAAGGCGTGGCTCAGCGGCACCGAGGCACCGGCCGCCATGGCGGCGCCCAAGCACAACGCCATGGTGTAGACACCGGTCATGGCCCCGGCCTGCCTGGCGAAATCACGCTTGACGATACCCGGCAGCAACACGCCGATGATGCCAATGCTCGCCCCGGCAACCAGGCTACCGAGGAACAACCCCACCTCACCGAATGAGCTGCGCAGGATGATCCCGGCGGCCAGGGTCAGCAGGATACCGAGCACCACGCGCTCGGCGCCGAAACGCCGTGCCAGTATCGGCGCAGTGGGCGCGAACAGGCCCAGGCACAGCACCGGCAAGGTGGTCAGCAAACCGGCCTTGGCGGCGGACAGTCCCAAGCTGTTCGAAACCTCTGCCAGCAACGGCGACAGGCTCGACAAGGCCGGGCGAAGGTTCAAGGCCACCAACACCAGGCCCAGCAACAGCAGCCATGGCCGAACCACGCTCGGCGGCGCCTGCTGCACGCTGTCGTCGTCGGCTTCGGCATCGATCAACAGTTCTTCGAGTTCGGTCTTGCGTGGGGCTTCAGGGTTCATTGATCAACTGCCGGCAGAGGGATTTGGCGCGGTCCGGGTCTTGTTGTTCCACCGCATCGAGCAGCGCTCCATGCAGGTCGAACACCGCCTGGCGTCGCGGTGAGCGGTTCAGGGTCTGGCGCAGCTGCGCGCCGACAATGGCCGAGAAGTAGTGGTACAGCTCGCTCAAGGCCGGGTTGTGCGCCGCGTCTACCAAGTGCTGGTGGAACACAAGATCGGCGCAGATATAGGCCTCCAGATCACCGTGATACCGCTCGGCGCTCAGAGCGAGCGCCTTGCGCAATGCCTCAAGGTCCGCTTCGGTACGCCGCAACGCAGCCAGGCCGATGGCCTCCACTTCCAGAATCTGGCGCGTCTCCTGCGCTTGCTCCAACGTGCAATGAGACAGCGCCCGCATCGTGCCCAGCGGGTCGGTCATCGAGCGCAGGTAACTGCCATCGCCCTGGCGAATGTCGATCAAGCCCGAGAAGGCCAATACCCGCATGGCTTCACGCACGGTGTTCCGGCTGATCCCCAGCTCGGCGGACAACTCGGGCTCGGTGGGCAGGCGCTCGCCGATGGCCCATACGCCCTGGGAGATGCGCAGGCGCAGTTGCTCCAGGGCCTGGTCAACCAGCGAGCGTTTGATCAGCGGGGCGATGTCTGTCATGGGATTTGCGCTTTCGTCCAATCATAGGATGAATTTTCCTACAGGCTATTCGGAGTTGCCTACAAAGGCAACGCACTAGGGTTCTTAGGCAGGAAAAGGAGCAGTATTTTCGATTGAAAATTACCCTCAGAGGGTAATTATTGGACGCAGGTGTCTTATGGAAAAGTAGAAAACCTTATGGCGGCCCAAGCCTCCTGAACCATGCCGTGTAGGAGCGAGCTTGCTCGCGAAAAACGTCAACGAGAACGCGTGTTTCCTGATTGAACGCGGCGCCTGTGAGTTTCTCGCGAGCAAGCTCGCTCCTACAAAAATCCTTGACTGAACGGCATTAGGCTACCAGGCCGGGTTTATTTTTTAACGCTCCATCAATGCAGTATCTGGCTCAAGAACAAGCGAGTCCGCTCATTCTGCGGATTATCAAAAAAGTCATTCGGCGCCGCCTGTTCCACGATTTCGCCCTTGTCCATGAAGATCACGCGGTTGGCCACGGTGCGGGCAAAGCCCATTTCGTGAGTCACGCACAACATGGTCATGCCGTCTTCGGCCAGGCCGATCATGGTGTCCAGTACCTCTTTCACCATTTCCGGGTCCAGCGCCGATGTCGGCTCATCGAACAACATGATTTTGGGCTTCATGCACAGCGCGCGGGCGATCGCCACGCGCTGTTGCTGACCACCTGAAAGCTGCCCCGGAAACTTGTGCGCCTGCTCCGGAATGCGCACGCGCTCCAGGTAATGCATGGCGATTTCCTCGGCCTTGCGCTTGGGCATCTTGCGCACCCACATCGGCGCCAGCGTGCAGTTTTGCAGGATGGTCAAATGCGGGAACAGGTTGAAGTGCTGGAACACCATGCCGACTTCACGGCGGATCGCTTCGATCTGCTTGAGGTCGTTGGTCAGCTCCACGCCATCGACCACGATGCGGCCTTGCTGGTGCTCTTCCAGGCGGTTGAGGCAGCGGATGGTGGTGGACTTGCCCGAACCCGACGGGCCGCACAGCACGATACGCTCGCCCTGCTTGACGTTGAGGTTGATGTCTTTCAACACATGGAACTGGCCGTACCACTTGTTGACGCCCTGCATCTGGATAATGCCTTCAGGGCTCACAGGCTGTTTGATTGCTTCGCTCATCAAAAAACTCCTAACGCTTGTGGCCAGTGTCGAGCTTGCGTTCCAGATGCATGGAATAGCGCGACATACCAAAACAGAAAATCCAGAACACCAAAGCGGCGAACACGTAGCCTTCAGTGGCCATGCCCAACCATTTGGGGTCGGCGGCGGCTTGCTTGACGCTGTTGAGCAGGTCGAACAGGCCGATAATGATCACAAGGCTGGTGTCCTTGAACAGGGCGATAAAGGTGTTGACGATCCCAGGGATCACCAACTTCAAGGCCTGCGGCAAAATCACCAGGCCCATGCTGCGCCAGTAGCCCAGGCCCATCGCCGCAGCGGCTTCGTATTGCCCCTTGGGAATCGCCTGCAGACCACCGCGCACCACTTCGGCCACATAGGCCGATTGGAACAGGATCACCCCGATCAGCGCCCGCAGCAGCTTGTCGAAGTTCATGCCCTCGGGCAGGAACAGCGGCAGCATCACCGACGACATGAACAGCACAGTGATCAACGGCACGCCGCGCCAGAACTCGATGAAGGTCACGCAGACCACCCGAATGGCCGGCATGTTCGAACGCCGTCCCAGCGCCAGCACAATGCCCAGCGGCAAGGCACCGGCGATGCCCACGGTGGCGATCACCAGGGTCAGCATCAGGCCGCCCCATTGGCTGGTCGCCACATTACTCAGGCCGAACACGCCGCCGTGCAGCAAGCAGTAGGCGATGATCGGGTACAGCACCAGAAAGCCCAGGCCGTAAATCGCCTTGCGCGGGAAACGCGCGATGAACAACGGCGCCACGCCGACGATGGCCAGCCATACCGTCATGTCCACGCGCCAGCGCAGGTCGACGGGGTAGTAGCCATACATGAACTGCCCGAAGCGCTGTTGGATAAACACCCAGCAGGCGCCCTCCTTGGTGCAGTCGGCGCGGGTGGTGCCCACCCAGTTGGCATCGAGGATGGCCCAGTGCAGGATCGGCGGCACCACCAGGTACACCAGGTAGATCGCCAGCAAGGTCAGCAGTGTATTGAGCCAGCTCGAGAACAAGTTGGCGCGCATCCAGGCCACCGGCCCGAAGACTTTGCTCGGCGGTGGCATGTCAGGTTTGAACGTATGCGTAGTCATGGGTGTGTCCTCACCGCTCGATCAGCGCAATGCGCTTGTTGTACCAGTTCATCAGCAGGGAAATGCTGATGCTGATCGCCAGGTACACGCTCATGGTGATGGCAATGACTTCAATGGCCTGGCCGGTCTGGTTGAGCACCGTGCCGGCAAACAGCGAAACCATTTCCGGATAGCCGATACCGGCGGCCAACGACGAGTTTTTCGCCAGGTTCAGGTATTGGCTGGTCAGCGGTGGAATGATCACGCGCAACGCTTGCGGGATGATGACCTTGCGCAGCGTCGGCCCGGGGCGCAGGCCCAGCGAACGTGCCGCTTCGGTCTGGCCATGGCTGACGGACTTGATGCCCGAGCGCACGATCTCGGCAATGAACGCTGCCGTGTACACCGTCAGCGCCAAGGTCAACGCCAGCAGTTCCGGGATCAGCACCCAGCCGCCGACGAAGTTGAAGCCAGCAAGCCTGGGCATTTCCCAATGCAGCGGCGTGCCGAAGAGCAACACGCACAGCGTCGGGATCACCACCAGCAGCGCCAGGCCCGCCCAGAATTTATGGAAAGGAACCCCGGTCGCTTCAAAGCGCTTGTTGGCCCAGCGGGTCATCAGCACGATGGCAACGATGGCGACCGCCAGGCTGGCCACAAACGGCCAGAACCCGTCGGACGCCAGCGCTGCCGGCATGTTCAGGCCACGGCTGCTGACAAAGAAGGTGTCACCGAAGTTATGGCTGTTGCGCGGTCCTGGCATGGTCAGGAACACCGCGAAGTACCAGAACAGGATTTGCAGCAGCGGCGGAATGTTGCGAAACACCTCCACGTACACCGTCGCCAGCTTGTTGATCATCCAGTTGGGCGACAAGCGCGCCACGCCGATGATGAAGCCGAGCAGCGTTGCCAGCACCA
Organism: Pseudomonas sp. FJ2-5-13; assembly: GCF_029201605.1. Lineage (NCBI taxonomy): Bacteria > Pseudomonadati > Pseudomonadota > Gammaproteobacteria > Pseudomonadales > Pseudomonadaceae > Pseudomonas > Pseudomonas sp. FJ2-5-13. The sequence continues at coordinate 1,186,520 of NZ_CP104045.1, read as the reverse complement.
CACCGATGACGGTCACCAGCAAGGTGTTGAGCAGGCCGATGACAAACACCCGGGCATAGCTGTCCGATTCGGTGTAGTCGATCAAATGCTGCGCGATGCCAAAGCCGGCACTGCGCTCAAGAAAGTCGAAACCCGAGGTGATGCCCCGGTGTTGCAGGTTGGTCTGGGTGTTATGGAACAGGTACCAGCCCAGCGAGACCACTGCCACGATCGTGATGATCTGGAACAGCCACGCACGCACTTTGGGGTCGCTGAAGCTGAGCTTCTGCTTGGGTGCGCCGATTTGATTTTGCATGAAGTGCCCCGAAAATAATGGAACAGAACATCACCCGGCAGTTGGCCTACCGGGTGACAGAACCATCAGCGATCAGCGCACAGGGGGTGCGTATTGAATGCCGCCGTTGTTCCACAGGGCGTTCAGGCCACGGTCGATTTCCAATGGCGTGCTCTTGCCCAGATTGCGCTCGAACATCTCGCCGTAGTTACCCACTTGCTTGACGATCTGTACTACCCAGTCCTTCTTCACTTTCAGGTCTTTGCCGTATTCGCCGTCGGCACCGAGCAGACGCGCAACGTCCGGGTTCTTGGTGGACTTGGCTTCAGCTTCGACGTTTTTGGAGGTCACACCGGCCTCTTCCGCGTTGAGCATGGCGTAGCCCACCCAGCGCACGATGGCCAGCCACTCGTCGTCGCCATTACGCACGACCGGGCCCAGGGGCTCCTTGGAAATGGTTTCCGGCAGCACCACGTAGTCTTTCGGCGAAGCCAGCTTGCTGCGCTGGGCGAACAGCTGGGATTTGTCGGACGTCAGAACGTCGCAACGCCCGGATTCCAGCGACTTGGCGCTTTCATCGGAGGTGTCGAAGGTGATCGGGGTGTATTTGAGGTTGTTGGCGCGGAAGTAGTCGGAAACGTTCAGCTCAGTCGTGGTACCGGCCTGGATGCAGATGGTTGCACCGTCCAGTTCCTTGGCGCTCTTGACGCCCAGCTTGTTGTTCACCAGAAAGCCGATGCCGTCGTAGTAGGTAATGAAGCCCGGGAATTTCAGGCCCATGCCCGCGTCGCGGGAGCTGGTCATGGTGGTGTTGCGCGACAAGATGTCGACTTCGCCTGACTGAAGCGCGGTGAAACGCTCCTTGGCGTTCAACTGGCTGAACTTGACCTTGGTGGCATCGCCAAACACGGCAGCCGCCACAGCGCGGCAATAGTCAGCGTCGATCCCAAGGATCTTGCCGCTGGCATCCGGCACCGAGAAACCCGGCAGGCCGTCACTCACACCGCACTGCACGAAGCCTTTTTTCTGCACGGCGTCCAGGGTGGCGCCCGCCTGGGCAAAACCACTGACACCCAGTACAGCCGCCGCAGTGACGATGGCCAGGGTGGATTTCAATACCTTCATTACAAACCTCCAATTGCTCTTGTTGTGTCGGAGCTCCAACCTCAGCGCACCCTTATGAGGCGATATCGACCCGTGTTGGTTTTTTTTGGGGCCAAGCAGCATGAGGTTTTTGCGGTAATTCCAGTTGCTTTCCCACGAGCGGCAGTCACTGATAGTGTTACCGTCCTAGGAGAGTTCTGACATCGAGATACACATAGCAAGGCGCGTACCAGAGTCTTGGCCGAGTGGCTGCAACTGCGCTTGAATGGCAAAAGATTCAGCCTTGCGACATTCTCTTAACAGATCAACCTGTCGCGCACCGTTCCGACGCACCTAATCGGAGCACCCGCACATCTATGGAGCAAACATGACCGAACCCTTGATTCTTCAGCCTGCCAAGCCCGCAGACGCCTGCGTTATCTGGCTGCATGGCCTGGGCGCCGATCGCTACGACTTCTTGCCGGTGGCCGAAGCGCTGCAGGAAACCTTGCTGAGCACCCGCTTTGTTTTGCCCCAGGCCCCCACCCGCCCCGTGACGATTAATGGCGGCTACGAGATGCCGAGCTGGTACGACATCAAGGCCATGAGCCCGGCCCGTTCGATCAGTCTGGAAGAACTGGAAACGTCGGCAAAAATGGTTACGGACCTGATCGAGACACAACAGAGAACCGGAATAGACACTTCGCGAATTTTCCTCGCCGGTTTTTCTCAAGGCGGCGCCGTGGTTTTCCACACCGCGTTCAAGAAATGGGAGGGGCCCTTGGGCGGTGTGATCGCCCTCTCCACCTATGCGCCCACCTTCGATAATGACCTGCAATTATCCGCCAGCCAGCAACGCATCCCCACGCTGTGCCTGCATGGTCAGTACGACGAAGTGGTGCAAAACGCCATGGGCCGCAGCGCCTACGAGCATTTGAAGGGCCGTGGTGTCACCGTGACATGGCAGGAATACCCAATGGGCCACGAAGTGTTACCCCAAGAGATACACGATATCGGCACCTGGCTGACTGAACGCCTGCGCTGAACCCCGTGTTTATGTAGCCGTATGACAGACGCACTACGCCGCGCCCGATTCTTGCATTACACTGGCCGGCGTACATTCCTTAATCAATTAATGAGATGACCGTGCTCAAAGCACTCAAGAAGATGTTCGGCAAAAGCGAGGCTGAGCCGCTCGCGCCTGTTCCCAGTGCACCTGCCCTCAAGCCCGGCAACCGCCATGACGGTCAACAGCCCGGCCGGAACGCACCCGCCGCCTCACCGAACACAACCAGGGTGACGCCGCCGGAACAGGTAAAGCCTGCCGAGCCCGCCCCGACGCCTGTGGCCAAGCCCCGTCGCGAACGTGCGCCCAAGCCGCCCGCGCCCCCCTGGAAACTCGAAGACTTCGTCGTCGAACCTCAGGAAGGCAAGACCCGCTTCCACGATTTCAAACTGGCCCCGGAACTGATGCACGCCATCCAGGACCTGGGTTTCCCGTACTGCACGCCGATCCAGGCGCAAGTGCTGGGCTTCACCCTCGCGGGCAAAGACGCCATCGGCCGCGCCCAGACCGGCACCGGCAAGACCGCCGCGTTCCTGATCTCGATCATCACCCAACTGCTGCAAACGCCGCCGCCCAAAGAGCGTTACATGGGTGAACCGCGTGCGCTGATCATCGCCCCGACCCGTGAGCTGGTGGTGCAGATCGCCAAGGACGCCGCCGACCTGACCAAGTACACCGGCCTCAACGTCATGACGTTCGTGGGCGGCATGGACTTCGACAAGCAGCTCAAGCACCTTGAAGCCCGCCATTGCGACATCCTCGTCGCCACCCCGGGCCGCCTGCTCGACTTTAACCAGCGCGGCGACGTGCACCTGGACATGGTCGAAGTGATGGTGCTGGACGAAGCCGACCGCATGCTCGACATGGGCTTTATCCCACAAGTACGCCAGATCATTCGCCAGACCCCGCCGAAAACCGAGCGCCAGACCCTGCTGTTCTCCGCGACCTTCACCGAAGACGTGATGAACCTCGCCAAGCAGTGGACCACTGACCCGTCCATCGTCGAGATCGAAGCACTCAACGTCGCCAGCGAAAACGTCGAGCAGCATATCTACGCCGTCGCCGGTGCCGACAAGTACAAGCTGCTCTACAACCTGGTCAACGATAACGGCTGGGAGCGCGTGATGGTGTTCGCCAACCGCAAGGACGAAGTGCGCCGCATCGAAGAACGCCTGGTGCGCGACGGCGTCAACGCCGCGCAACTGTCGGGCGACGTGCCGCAGCACAAGCGCATCAAGACCCTGGAAGGCTTCCGTGAAGGCAAGATCCGCGTGCTGGTAGCCACCGACGTGGCCGGTCGTGGTATTCACATCGACGGCATCAGCCACGTGATCAACTTCACCCTGCCGGAAGTGCCGGACGACTACGTACACCGCATCGGCCGTACCGGGCGTGCTGGGGCTGCGGGTGTGTCGATCAGCTTTGCGGGCGAGGATGACTCGTACCAGTTGCCGTCCATCGAGGCGTTGCTGGGGCGCAAGATCAGCTGTGAGACACCGCCGACGCATTTGTTGCGGGCTGTAGAACGCAAACGCCCCTGATACAGGAATGCGATAAAAAATGTGGGAGCTGGCTTGTGTGGGAGCTGGCTTGCCTGCGATACAGACACCTCGGTTTTTCAGTCACGCCGAGGTGATGCTATCGCAGGCAAGCCAGCTCCCACACTGGTTTCTGCGTCTGGCTGGCTACTTCCAGCGATCCGCTGCGGCGTGGTCACTGCTGCGCCCTTCTACCCAACGCGGCCCCTCACTGGTGTTTTCCTTTTTCCAGAACGGCGCCCGCGTCTTCAGGTAATCCATCACAAACGCACAGGCATCAAACGCCGCCTGGCGATGCGCACTGGCCGCGCCGACAAACACAATCGGCTCGCCCGGCTCCAGCGCGCCAATACGATGCAACACTTCCAGCTTGAGCAACGGCCAGCGCTGTTCGGCTTCCACGGCGATCTTGCCCAGGGCCTTTTCGGTCATGCCGGGGTAGTGTTCCAGGAACATCCCTGACACGTCGCGCCCGTCATTGAAGTCGCGTACATAGCCGACAAAGCTCACCACCGCGCCCACGCCCACGTTGGCCGCATGCATGGCGTTGACTTCGGCACCGGGATCAAAGGCTTCGACCTGCACACGAATGGCCATGCTCAGCCTCCGGTCACGGGGGGAAAGAAGGCGACTTCATCGCCGGCTTGCACCGGCTCGTCGAGGCTACACAACTCTTCGTTGCGCGCACACATCAGGCTCGCTTCGTTGAGCACGGCAAATTCCGGGTCAGAAGCCAGCGCGAGGCGCACGGCATCAACGGTGGCGAATTCACCTTCCATTTCCAGCGAATCAAAGCCCACCACTTCGGCGTAGCGCGCAAAAAACAGCACGTTGATACTCATTGTTCATCCGCCTTGAAATGCCCACTCTTACCGCCCAGCTTTTCCAGCAGGCGAATACTCTCAATGGTCATGCCGCGATCCACCGCCTTGCACATGTCGTAGATGGTCAGCGCCGCGACGCTGGCGGCGGTCAGGGCTTCCATCTCCACGCCGGTCTGGCCGGAGAGTTTGCAGCGCGCGAGGATATGCACAGCGTCCGCGCCGTCGGCACGCAGTTCCACCTTGACGCCGGTGAGCATCAACGGGTGGCACAGGGGGATCAAGTCACTGGTTTTTTTCGCTGCCTGGATCCCGGCAATGCGGGCCACGGCAAACACGTCGCCCTTGGGGTGGGCGCCGTCGACAATCATTTGCAGGGTGTCGGGCAACATGCGCACCCGCGCTTCGGCCACCGCCTCGCGGAACGTCACGGCTTTGTCGGTGACGTCGACCATATGGGCGCGACCTTGGGAATCGAGATGAGTCAGCACAGGGATACTCCTGATCAGGAGCTGGGATTGTAAACCTGTGGGTCAAAATTTGCGCAGGGCTGTTTATCCCACCCTGTAGGAGCGAGCTTGCTCGCGAAAAACGTCAACGATAACGCGTGCACCCTGAGTAAACGCGGCGCCTGTGAGTTTTTCGCGAGCAAGCTCGCTCCTACATTCAAGGTTAGAACAGGAAGGTAAACCCGGCATTGATCCCGTTGTTGTTACCGCGGTTGGAAAGCAAGCCGCTGTAGTTCAACGACACCAGGGTGTCCTTGGTCAGCGCCATTTGCGCACTGGCCTTGATCACCGCGCCATCCCTGGCCACAGGCACGCTGTTGACGGCGAAGGCCGTGTCACTGCCGGCAAACTTCAGAGAAGCTTCACGATCGGTATCACCAAACTGGTGCTCCCAACCCAGCTCACCGCGCAGGGTCACCGCCGAGGTGGACGTGAGCGGCAGCTGGGTATGGCCACGCACGCCCAGGGTGGAGAGTGTCGCGTCCTGGCTTTGCTGGCTGGCATGCAAGGCTGCGGCACCGCCTTTTTCCTTGAACGAGTCGCTTTGATAGTTCAGGTACGTGAGGTTGGCGAAGGGTTCAAACACGGTCCATTGGGTGTAACCGATCTCGGCAAACACTTGGTCGGTACGCGCGTTGTAGTCGGCCTTGGCATGGTCCGACTGATTGGCATAGGCCACCCGTCGCGAAGTGTCCAGGCGGTGCCAGGTGCTGGCACCGCCCAGGCGCAGGGCAATCGCCTCGAAGCGTTTGCCACCATAGACCGACAGGTGATAGTTGTCGCTGTCCGCCGACGCCGACTGGCCGTTGAGGTGGCTTTGGGTATAACCGGTCGCCGCGCCCACGCGCCAGCCATCGTTCACCTCGGTGTCCAGGCCCAGCAGTACGCCGCTGGTGGACGAGGAGTAGCCGCTGGCGTTGTTGTCACCACTGACGTTGTTGCGCCCACCGAGTAGCTGTACCCAGCCGCCGTTGTCACGGCTGTCGATCTGCGCGTTGGAGTCCAGTGCCTGAGTCTGTTGCAGGCGAGCGTTGACCGCCTCACGCAGGTAGCGGCTGTCGGCCATTTGCGCCGCCGCCACATCCGAGTGCAGTTGCCCCGACAGTTGCCTGAACCCTTCCCGCGCCTGAGCCGCGGAATCCGACGCCAGCAGGCTTTCGTAGACCGGGCTGCCAGCGCCCAATGTCTCGGCTACCGTCGCCACCGACCGCTCATTGCGGGTTTGCGCGACGCTGGCGAAGGTGGTCTGGTTGCGGGCTATCGCCAGGGTCAACTGGTTCGGTTGATAGTTCAGCGCAGTGCCAATGAACAGGTAGTTGGGCGCGAACGCCGCAAACTGCCCCTGGATACCTTGGCTGGCGCTGAGGATAGTGAACTGCTGGCCCAGCAAGCTGCGCGCCTCGGTGGCGGTCAACAGATTGGGGCTGTTCTCCAGGGACACGCTCACCACTCCACCGTTGAGGGTCGCCATCCCGCTGCTCTGCAACTGGTCGCTGCGGCCATCGCCCCCGACTTCGACGGCATACGCCGACCCCGGATTGAACGTAACATCGCCGGTGCGCAGCGTGCCTATCGAATGCCCCGGGGCCACTCGCCCGCCGTTGTTGACGGTCAAGGCGCCCACCGTGCCGTTGCCGGCCAGGGTGCCGCCCAGTGTGGTCATCACGCCGTTATCGGCATTGCGCATGCCCACGGCGCTGCCATCTACCGTCACGGCAGAGGTCAACGCGCCGTCCACCGACAATTTGCCACCGCGTACCCAAGTGCTGCCCGAATAGGTGTTCTGGCCTTCCAGCACCAGCTCGCCATCCCCGGACTTGACCAGGCTACCGACGTAGGTACTGCCCGTGAGCGCGTCCTGGCCGCGGGTGAGTGTTGCCTGCCCCCGGGCATGACCGATGTCGTATTCGAACTGATCATCGGCCGAGGCATTGGCGGGCAGGCCATTGAGCCAGCCTTTTTGCGCTTTAGTGGCGGCCCAGGTCGCCTGTTCGGCAGCGTCCTCTACGCGACGGGCGCGAATGGCTTCATCGGAAATCGGGTTAGCCCAGATATCGCGGGTACCGCTGGGTAAAGCCACTGCCACCGCACCGAGGAACTGCCCCGGCCCTTGCATGGCTTTTTGCAGGTTGGGCAAGCCCCAACCACTGACCACACCTGGCACTTGCGGCGTACCCGGCGGCGCATCGTGCACCGGTTGCAGGTTGTCGTAGGTGCGGCCACCGGTCAGCGTGCCCACTGGCGTGTCCGGGCCATCCGGCGCTTGCAGGCTGGAGGTGGTCAGCAACACGTCCCGCGCTTGGCTGGGCGTCATATAGGGGAAGCGCTGCATCACCAACGCCAGAGCCCCGGAAACGCTCGGCGCAGCGGCCGAGGTGCCGTTGGCATTCGGGATGATTTCGCCCTCGGGGCCGGCAGATGGAATGCCCGACACGCCCATCACACACCACCATTTTGAGGTACCGCAGCGGTTGTAGACCTGGGCACTTGTCTCGTCATAGCCCGTGATCGAGAGGAACCTGCCTTCGATATCCGGTTTGAAAAACGGCAGGTTCGCGTTGGTGTCCGGGTTGGCACCGTGGCTGTCGTTGCCCGCCGAGATGATCTGGATGAACGTGTTTTGCCGGGCCGCATCAGCCATGGCGTCCATCCAGGTTTTGTGCCCGGCGTGGGCCTTGTCCCAGAATGGGCGATAGGCGGCGGTCATGTCCTGCAGGTTTTGCGCGGCGCTGTCGCCGACGTTGCCGAAGTGGTTCTCCACGTCATCGCGCGAGCTCTGCCCCCAACTCTGGTTGACGATCGCCACGTTCTTCGCCGCCAGGGCGTTGTAGCTGGCCATAAATGCGTTGTAGTCGAGGTCGTTGGAGCCTTGGTAGCGGTCGTTGTCGCTGCCGCCGGTGTTGGCGACAAACAGGTTGGCGTCGAAAGCAATGCCGTGCATACCGGTGCCGTTGCGGTTGGCAGCCAGCACCCCGGACATTTCCGTGCCATGCCCGTCGTTGAACGCCGGGTCGTATTCCCCTGGGATACTGAAAGGCTCCCCCTGCTTGAACTCGCCGCTGGGTACTTCAAGGCGGTAGCGCGGATGGGTGGCGTAGTACTCGCCCGTGGAGGTCACCGCCTGCACCCGGTCCTGGCCCTGGGCATTTTTGCCCTGGAACTCGGAGTGTTCGGTGAGGATGCCCGAGTCGAGTACGCCGACATTCACCCCCTTGCCGGTGATGCCCAAGGCATAGGCGTAATACGCGTTGGTGCGGTCCAGGCCGGAATTGACCTGAGCTTCCGGGGTCTTCCAGGTTTGCGCGTTGGCACTCCAGTCACGGGTTGCGCCAGCCCAGGACTGGCCTGCGTTCAACTGCCCGCTGAGGTTGCTGCTTACGCCCGGCTCGACGTAGGTGTAAGGCTTGGCGGCCGGCAGGTTGGCGATAATGGCCTTGGAGAAATCGAGGATATTGGTGGTGTAACGGCCGCTGTTGCTGAACAGCCGGCTGCGGTAGTAATCCAGGCGCGAAGCGTAGTCCAGTGGCCGACGGGTGTCGCCGAGCATGGCGCCAATGGTCAGGTTCTCGGGTTGCAGCTCATAGTTTTGCTTGAGGGCCGAATCGAACTTGCCGGACTGGGCCGCGAAGTCCTTGGCCGCAAGATCGACAATATCCGCGTAGGCAAACCTGAGGTTTTTGTACACGGCAGTCTCAGGGCCGAATGAGGCGACGGCTGTCCTGAACGCCGATTCCAATACCTGCGGGGTGTAAGGGTTGTCGTCTGCCCTGGCCACGGAACCGTGGCCCAGCCATAAGGCCAGGCCGAGTGCTATGGGTGTGAGGGGTGTGGTCTTGAAACGGGGGGTGCGATTGCGTTGCGACACAATGAAGCCATTACCTGCTACGTCCATTTTCCTTTCCCTTTGGATATGTGCGTCATCAATGAGCGGTGTTTCGGGCTTTTGTAATAGGCAGGGTCACGGTGAAAACCCTGGACAGGTTTTCTAAACGTTCGTCGAATCAAGGAGGTGGTGTTCCGACGGGGTCTTGCAGTGTTCTTATAGTTTTTACCGCAAGAAAAAATGTAACAAAATAATTACAGAGACCACAAGCACCCAGGACGCGTTAACGCAGGCAAATGTCGCACAAAACAAAAACCCCGGACTTCGTGAAAAATCCGGGGTTTTTCATAGCAGGTTCAATGCAGTTACAGATGGGACTCGGCGTATTCAGCCAGAATCGAACGCGGTACCCCTTGCAGCGCAATGTGCACGCCGTTCGGGAAGTCTTTGAAGCGTTCCGTCAGGTAAGTCAGCCCGGAGCTGGTCGCGGACAGGTAAGGGGTGTCGATCTGCGCCAGGTTACCCAGGCACACCACTTTGGAACCGGCGCCCGCACGGGTGATGATGGTTTTCATCTGGTGCGGTGTAAGGTTCTGGCATTCATCGATCAGAATCAGGCTTTGCTGGAAGCTGCGACCTCGGATGTAGTTGAGGGATTTGAACTGCAACGGCACTTTGCTGAGGATGTAGTCGACGCTGCCATGGGTGTTTTCGTCATCCATGTGCAAGGCTTCGAGGTTGTCGGTAATCGCCCCCAGCCACGGCTCCATTTTTTCCGCCTCGGTACCGGGCAGAAAGCCGATTTCCTGGTCCAGGCCCTGCACGCTGCGGGTGGCGATGATGCGGCGATAGCGTTTGGTGACCATGGTCTGTTCGATGGCGGCGGCCAGAGCCAGGATGGTTTTGCCTGAACCTGCGGCGCCGGTCAGGTTGACCAGATGGATGTCCGGGTCGAGCAGCGCGTAGAGCGCCAGGCTCTGGTAGATATCACGCGGTTTCAGGCCCCAGGCTTCCTGGTGCAACAGGGGTTCCTGATGCAGGTCGAGGATCAGCAGCTTGTCGACCTGGATCTCTTTGATCCAGCCCACGAAGCCCTGTTCATCGACGATGAACTCATTGATATGCACGGCCGGCAGGTTGTCGATCAGCTGTACCTGGTGCCAGGTGCGGCCGTGGTCCTGACGGGTTTCGACCTTGCTCACACGGTCCCAGAACGAGCCGGTCATCATGTGATAACCACGGGACAACATCGACACGTCGTCGACCAACTGGTCGGTACTGTAGTCCTCGGCAGCGATCCCACACGCTCGTGCCTTGAGGCGCATATTGATGTCTTTGGTCACCAGCACCACGCGCAGGTCCTTGTCGCGGGCGTGCAGGTCGATCAATTGGTTGATGATTTTGTTGTCGTTCAGGTTTTCCGGCAGCAGGCTGTTGGGCTCGCTGCGCTTGCTCATCAGAATCGACAGCAAGCCCTTGGGCCCGCCCTTGCCACGCTGGATCGGTACGCCAACTTCAACGTCCTCGGGCGAGGCTTCACCCAGGGTCTTGTCGATCAGGCGGATGGCCTGGCGGCATTCGGCGGCAACGCTGTGGTGGCCGCTTTTGAGTTTGTCGAGCTCCTCAAGCACGATCATCGGGATGGCGACGTGGTGTTCTTCGAAGTTCAGCAGTGCGTTTGGATCGTGGATCAGTACGTTGGTATCAAGCACATAAAGGATTGGCTGGTCGGAAGAAGGGTTACGTCCATGATCATCCATACTCGGTCACCTTTGTGGGAGCCATTCGACGCAATACCTGGGCGGTGCTGCGCCTCGATTCGACCACCGATTGCACCTTGAGTAAGGTCAAGTGCAGTGCCCACAGGAGGAGTCTTGGAAGACGCCACCTGTGCTGCAGGTTTCGGCGATCTGACTTCGTAATACCGCAAAACCCATGACAGGAAAAAGCACTTTGACGCTTTTTTGAAGTTTATTTTTCAGGATGACGAATAGCACTAGCCGAGTGCCATGTACCCCGTTAAAGTCGGAAGTCCGCCTGCATTGAAATGTCGCAGCAAATCGCCCCAAAAACACCCCATCCCCAGCAAAGTCGGGCACTTCATCGAAATGCCTCGCGGCACTCCTGCCAACCCAAGCCACTCTGCGCCGTCGCCTGCAACATCATCGGCAATGCCACCCGCGCCTTGTCCTGGGTGTCGTGAAACACGATCACGCCTTTGCGCCACAGCAGCATCAGCGTCAGCACCCGTTGCGCCGACTCATCGGCCTTGAGCTTGCCCGGCTCGTCCTGGGAATCGATATCCCATAACGCCACTTGCAAGCCCTGTTGCTGAAAGAAGCCCTGGCTGTCCGCACGGCGTTGCCCATACGGTGGCCGGAACAAGGGCACATAATTTTCCGGCATCAGGTTCTGTACCAGCCCGGCACTGCGGGTGATGGAGCTTTGCCAGTCGACCCAATGGCTGTGGGAGCGGTACTGCCAGCCCTGAAGCCCCACGCACTGCCCTTGGTACAGCGCCTGCACATCGGCGGCGGAACTGCGCTCCACGCGGGTTTGCAAGCTGCTGCCAAGGACAAAGAACGTCGCGTTCATCTTTTGCTTGCGCAGGTAATCGGTGAGCCAGTCGGTATTGCCGCTGACCGGTGCAGGGCCACCGTCAAAGGTCAGCAAAAACATCCGGTCATTGAGTTCATCACCGTTGCGCTCATGATCGCCAAAGCGCGCCACTTCACTGCTGATCTGCGGAAACAGCGCGGCCTTGCGCAACAACTCGTCCAGATAGCGCTCGTGAAAGTGCCGACTGGGCTCGGCCCAGCCTATATAGAAAGAGTTGTCACTGACCTCGAACTTGCCGGCCTGCTCACGCAGGTCGTCCATGTTTTCCACCAGGTAGCAGAACGAGGCGTCTTCTTCGCAGCTCTGCTGGGCGAATGTGTAGTTCTCCAACAGCCGTTGCCAGAGCTGGCGACGCAGGTCGTCGATGGCAGCCAGGTTGATGATCTTCAACCCCAAGCGCTGCTTGAGCGCGGCGTCGTCCAGGGCTTCGCTGGCGAGCAGGCCGTGGGCAAACATCAGAATCTCCGCACGCGAAGCCACATCGAACAGCGCCGGGCTGACGAGTTTTTCCGGCCAGGTACCACGGTCCAGGCTGGCGACATCCACCGGCGCGGCCTGGGCATTCAGGCACAGCAGGCAAGCGGACAATAAAAGCGCTAATCGCACGCGGGGTCTCCCTCTGCAGAGTCGTCGGCCACTATAGCTGATCACGTCCGCCCAGATGGCATTGGCCAGGTTCGACGGGCCTCTGGCTGGCCATGACGGATAAATCCTACAGCTATTGCCCCTCCAATAAGTAAGAGACCTCTTGATTCCCTCCACCCTATTGAAGGGCTCGCTTACGGCTTCCTAAGATCGGCCCCTACCTGCGGCTCTGCGAGCAGCATGTTCCCCATCGTGTCCCGGCTGACGGCAATTGCAATTGGCGGGGCAACAGGAAAAAAGGAAGCTCCATGCCCCGCCAAAGCGACCTGCGATTCACGTTCGAGCCCTTGAAAGGCGATGCCTTCGATGTGGTGTCCTTCACGCTTGAAGAAGGCCTGTCCCAGCCGTTCAAACTGCATTTGGAACTGGCCAGCCACAACGCCGCCATCGACTTCAATAACGTGCTCGACCTGGCAGGGCTGTTCACGATCTGGCGCGGCGAAATGCCGGTGCGCTACGTACACGGCCTGGTCAGCCTGTTCACCCAGGGCGACACCGGCTTCCATCGCACCCGCTACACCGCCGTCATCGAACCGACCCTGGCGCGTTTCGACCTGCGTTCCAATTGGCGAATTTTCCAAGGCCAGACCGTGCCCGACATCATCACCAGTGTGCTCGCCGAGCACCGACTGACCGACATCCGCCGCGAAATCTGCTTCGACCACCAACGCCGCGAATACTGCGTACAGGCCGGCGAAACCGACCTCGATTTCATCGCCCGCCTCGCGGCCGAGGAAGGCCTGCTCTACACCTTCGAACACCGCGACGACGGCCACACCCTCGTCCTCACCGACCGCGTCGGCGGCCTGGGCACCATCGGCACGCACAAACATTGCCCCGTGATCTACCAACCCATGGCCGGCGGCGATGCCACGGAACCGGCCTTGACCCGTTTTCACTACACCGAACAAGTACGCACCGCCCGCCAGGTACAACGCGACTACACCTTCACCCACCCGCGCTACGACCAACAGCACACCGCCACCGGCGACCAGGACCTGAAAAACCAGCACAAGGACTACGAGCGCTACGACTACCCTGGCCGCTACAAACGCGACATCGCCGGCAAACCCTTCACCAAGACCCGGCTGACCGCCCTGCGCAATGACGCCAAACTGGCGCACCTGGCCGGTGACGACGCACGCCTGCAACCGGGGCTCGCCTTCGACCTCAACGAGCATCCCCGCGAAGACTTCAACGACCGTTGGCGCACCATCGCCATGAAGCACGAAGGCAAACAGCACACCAGCTTGCAGGAAGAGGCATTCGGCAGCGACCACGGCACGTCTTATGAAATGACCGCCACCGCCATCCGCTGGACCTCGGATTGGAAGGCGCCGCTGCGCCCCAAACCCTGCATCGACGGCCCGCAGATCGCCACGGTGGTCGGGCCGCCAGGGGAAGAGATTTACTGCGATGAATGGGGCCGGGTGAAAGTGCAGTTTCCGTGGGATCGCACGGACAAAAACAACGATCACAGCTCATGCTGGATTCGTGTGGCTCAAGGCTGGGCGGGAGAGCTTTGGGGCGCCATGGCCATCCCACGTGTGGGTCAGGAACTGATCATCGGCTACCTTGATGGCGATGCCGATCAGCCTATCGCTATCGGTCGGGCATACCGGCAAACCAACCTGCCACCGTATGAGCTGCCCAAGCACAAGACACGGATGACCATCAAAAGCCGAACTCATAAAGGCGAAGGCTTCAATGAGCTGCGTTTTGAGGATGAACTCGGGCATCAGGAAGTGTTTATCCATGCCGAAAAGGACAAGAACGTCCACATCAAAAACAACAACGGCATCTTCGTTGGCAACGACCGCAAGGAGCGAGTCGAGCACAACGAAACCATCTCCATCGGCGACCACCGCACCGAGGACGTCGGCCAGAACGAAACCATCAGCATCGGTGCCAACCGCAGCGTGACCATCGGTGGCAACAAGGCAGAGACCATCAAGCTGGCCAAAGCCGAAACCATCGGTTTGGCCAAGGCGCTGACCATTGGCGCGGCCTACCAAACCAGCGTTGGCGCGGCCATGAACACCACCGTGGGCCTGAGCCAAAGCGAGCAGGTCGGCATCCACAAATCGGTGGCGGTGGGCAAGAAATTCACCATCGACGCCGGGGATGAATTCAAGGTCACGGTGGGCAAATCCACCTTGGTGATGAAATCCGACGGCACCGTACTGATCAATGGCCGCACCTTCGATTTCAGCGCCAGCGGCGCGGTGCAGATCAACGGCAAAGACGTGGATATCAACTAGGGGGCGTCATGGAATTTCGCAATCTGACGCCTTTTGATGCGCTGTGTTTCAGTGCGCTGGGCATGGACGACCAAGAGTACCCGGTTCTGGTTTTGAAGGTGGGCTATCGGTTGATACCCATTGACGACCAACCGGGGCAGTTTCGGGCCGAGGTACTGGATGAGGATCCGTTGGCCCTATGCACCGCTGATCGCTACTACGGCGAGGAAGGGGCAAGCAGCGTCTGCGAGGAAAGCGACCTGGCGCCATTCAAACCACGCTGTGATGTGATCGTTGCGGGCCATGCTCATGCGCCACAAGGCCAACCAGCAACGCAGTGGACCGCCGGGCTGCGCATCAGTGCGCCGCTGGCGCCGCCGCCCAGCATCGAGGTGCCCCTGCCGACGCCGCTGAGTCCCGGCGAACGACTGACCGAGTACCAGCTAATGGAATGGCAAGCCGCCCGGCAAGAAGCTTTTAAGCGTCGGGCCGATGCGCCGAGGCGCCATTACTTGCTGGACAAGCAACTCAAATTCACCGGCCCTCGCCAATTTCGTCACAGCTTGTTCGGCGGCTGGCAATTGTCCGAACCTCAGCCCGCAACGTGTGTTCCGCTGCGCTGGGAATATGCCTTCGGTGGCAGCAGCGTAGTGCCTAATCCCGAGCACGCGGTTGATGCAAACACCCCGCCCTATCTGCTCAACGAAGTTTGCTACAGCAACCCACTGGGCTGCGGCTGGATCGACAAGCGTCAAGAAGACCTTGGCTATCAACTGGACAAGCCGCTGCGCGAACTTCCCGCGCCACAGATCGAGCCCATCGACAAACCGGTGTGGCGTCTGGATCGGGTCAAACACCCCGAGGATGAACCGGACGCCCGTGGCATGGCGCAGCTCGCGGCCAGCTACAAAAACCAACCGGTTGGATTCGGCGTGGTTGGGCGTGCCTGGGCGCCTCGCCTGCCCTTGGCCGGGAGCTATGACGAGGACTGGCAGCGGGAACGCTGGCCGGGCTTGCCACGGGATTTCGACTTTGCCTACTGGAACGGTGCGCCGGTTGATCAACAGATCGAATTTCCGCCGCCCGCGTTTCGTCTTGAACTGTTCAACCTGACCGCCCCTGGCCTTACGCCCGACGGCACATTGTGCGTCGAACTGCCCGGCCATCGCCCGTTTGTCCTAATGCGCCTGCACAAAGGCGCCATGCTGCCATTGCCCATGCTCACCGACACCCTGCGCATCGACACCGAAGCCATGACCTTGGCGCTGACCCACCGCATCAGCCTGCCCAATCACTTGGGCATTCGCGTATTGGAAGCGCGCTTCGAGACGGATCCGAATGCACCGCTGATCAAACGCGCAGCAAAGGAGGCGCTCTGACATGGCCGATAACGTCATCGCTCGCAAACAAGGCAAATGGAAGGTGGTCAGCATCGTCCCCGACGTGTGCAAGACGCCGATGGGCAGTGCCGTCCCGCCGGTGCCCTACCCGGTCACCGCCGAGCTGAAAACCGCTACCGGCGTGGCCAAATCGGTACGTGCCAACGGCAGGCCAGTGGTGGTGTTCGACAAGAGCCTGGTACCGACCACCAAGGGGGATGGAGCTGGCGCCGCCAAAGGTATCAAGAGCAACACAGTCGGCGGCAAATGCTACCCGTTGGAGAAGAGCAGCAGCGTACGCGCCGAAGGCAAGTTGGTAGTGCGCCATGACGACAAGTTCTGGATGAATGGGGCTTAGCGCATGGCCGAACCAATCAACTTGGCACCGGTGCGGGTGCATGCGGTCAGTGTACCCGTCCGACGTCCTGCCGACAGCATCGCCGGCCCGGACGAAATGATGCTACAGCTCGGCGAGAACGGCGGCGTGCAAGTCGACCTGTTTGGGCGGGATGCACAAGGTAATGAACTGCACGAAAGCCGGGAAATGCAGGAGTATGAATACGAGGAAATGCGCAAACGCTACTTGCGCGCCGAATTGGCGACGATGCCGCCGTTCAGTTCGTTCAAGAGTGGCAACACCATTGGGCGGGTGGTGGGTGAGACGGTGCCTGCAGCAGTTTCGGCTTCGCAGGCAAACCCAACCATAGAAACGCAAACAGAGGCAGAAAAAGGGTGGTGGACTAGTGCAAGCCCGTGGGTTCACGGCGGCCTGGATGTCCTAGGCTTCGTACCTGGACTGGGTGCAATCCCAGATTTGATCAACGCTGGCATCTATGCTGCTGAAGGCGATGCGGTGAATGCTAGCCTCTCAGCAGTTGCCGCGATTCCCTTTGCAGGCGATGCGCTAAAAGGCGGTGTACTCATTGGAAAAGGCATCAACAAAGCCGGAGTTCAGGGTGGCAGGGAGGTATCCGAAAGAGCTGCACGTGCCGTTGAAACAAAGGCAGTAGATCCGGCTTTGCCTAAAGGAAAAAATGGCGGGAAATTTTTAGGTAATGAAAAGTGTTTATTGCGCCCTTACAAACCAGACACATGCAAAGCACAAGGTTTGACAGGCCACCATGTCGTACCAGATCGTGCGTTCAGACAAGGTCCACGCCAAGGCCCCAACAGAAAACAAATCCCTGGAGGTCTTTCCGAGTCAGAGGGATTAGTGCTCTGTGTAAGAGGAAAAGGACTTACGGACCAACATGGAAAAATACACAAGTTTTATGACCCTCTTGAAACAGCACTTGGATTATCTGAGACCCCACCCGGAACCACTACCCTGCTAAAACTTGAAATAATGGGTGCACTTGCAACGGCACGCGTCACCGGGTGCAACTCTGGCGTGTTGGCCGCTCAATTACGTACATACCATGAAACCAAAGGTTTACCTTCACAATTTAGAGTCAGAGCTGATAAATCGGGAAAACTTATAAGATCTACCCCACCTGGATCCCTTGGCACATTCGGCGCTGGTGATTTCTAAAGGAAGTTGAAAATGCCCTCAAAACAACAAAACTCGCTGATTATGAATACTGGATCAGCAATCAACAGGGACATGTATTACATGTCATGCTCATTCGTAGATCGCACTTTTGACGAACCTTATTCTCGACTTTTTTTCTACCAAGACAAGAATAAGGACAAGTGGTTCTATCATGACCTGCCAGACTGGCATGTGGTCTCAACCTGCTTCCCTCCGCCGACCTCAGGAGCAACACGTAAAATCTACGCACTCAGCGAAGAAGGCTACATTGAGTGCTTTAGCAGAGATGCAATTAGCGTTGAAAAGATACGAGATGCCGGCCTCGACCCATCCAGCAAAATGTATGGATACGTCAACAAAATAAAGTATATAGACGGTCAGTTGTATAGCTGTGGCCACAGAGGACAGATCTATAGAAGAAACGAGTCCGCCTGGGAGCATTTTGATGATGGCATACTTCAAAAAAACAAGTTAATCATAGCAAACACTGACATGAGCTTTATGGAGAGCGTAAAGCTTTCCATAGACGAAACCCTTGACTTGTTTGATATAGACGGTTCAACGGGCGATATCTACGTTGTCGGAACTGATGGCTTTGTAGCAAATCACGATGGAGCCCAATGGCACAAATTACCTCGCCTAACAGCCGCTGACCTTCACTGTATCTATATTTCATCCTCTGGAATTGTCTGGGTCGTTGGTTCACAGGGGACAATAATCAATGGGAGCGCACGATTAGGTTTTAAAGTGCTCGCTCGAAAGAAAATAGATGCTGACTTTTATTCAGCAACTGAATTCCAAAATGACATCTACATCGGAGCCAATAACGGCATTTACAAACTTATCGACAACACAATCAAAAAGGTCGACATCACCGCTAAAGAGGTCAGCTCCATCGAATCAAAAGACGGCGTCTTGTGGGCACTTTCATCTGAAAAATTACTGCGTTTTGACGGGGTTCGCTGGGACGAGTTTGTCCACATAGATAACTAACCACGTCTACAAATCTAATAACCACCCTCCAAAACTATGTATTTTTTGAAGATATACCGGAGGCAAACCATGAATGAAGAGCAGCTTTTCAAAGACTTCGATGCCCATCGGTGGGACTTCACCATTGTCGACAAAGAAGACGAAGAGCAGCCGGTCCTTCAAGTTGGGCTAGTGGTAACTTTTTACCTGGCAGATGCTTACCTTCCAGCTCGCCGAAAACACATTGCTGAGGCGTTTGAGCTTTACTGTAGGCATTTCGGTGAAAAACTGATTTGGGGATACATGGGCAGTGAAAAAATAATAAAGCAAGATTTTTGCCCGCAGACGATGAACAGATGCCTTTCTTACATTCAATCTGATGGATTTTCTGACTCGGCGTCTTTTATGTGGTCATCACAACAAGGGTTCGAGCATCCAGGGAAATACATGTTCGAAGCACTACTTCCAGTGGAATGGTTCGAGCGAATTCACAGCGCGCTAACAACAATAAGATTCTATCTTCCAGTAGAAGAACTAAAAAACAAGGGAGGCATTAACTTTGAAAAACTCATTGTAGACATGTGCAACATTTTACGCCCTTTGCATGGATCCGCAGGACTGGGCATTCAAAATAGTTACGAAATACAAAATTATCAGCACGTCGAATATGAGCTATTAGAAAACTATAGGGGCTTGGATTTAACGCTCTTGATTGCAAACGAGAGCTGGCGCACCGGCTACAGCAACCTCAACTGGTATACCTACCTTGCCCACCATTGGGTAAGCAAATTAGGGACAACCGAGGATTTGCTCGAACAACTCAACGACATACGCATAGGCATTTTGCCTTACGAATGGGGCACTATTTTTCGTGCTGGAGACTGGCCTGCCTTGGGCAAAGCGGATGTCGACCCTCGCCCCGAGCTGTATGTGATGGTCAATGAAGTGCTCAAACCCTTGCGAGTCAGCAATATTGGCTCGCTGCACTACGGCTCGATTGCCGGTGAAGTGCGCCTCAACGAGCGCACCAGCAACCAATGGATGCGCCGTTTTGACCTTCCCAGCGACTCGCCGAAGCACCCGCCTTCACCGCTTTATCGCCGTATATCAGCAGCGGAGCAACAACAGTTGAACGTAAGCACGCAGATGCTTGGTGACCTTTTCAGCCAAGCCCCTGACGGTAAATTCAAACTGTAATCAACCCCTTCTGGCTTCAGCTAATACAGGCTCTGTCGCCTTCACTGGCAAGGCCTGAGCATCGGCAACGGGGTCGGCGTCGACCTCAGTGATTAATTGCCGGAATTGGAGCAGTTGTGCACGACTGGAGAAAAAAATGAGTGAGCCCACACCCAGCAAAAACATGCCTACAACAGGACATAACAATCAGCTCTTCAACTACTTGCCACAGGACGCCAGTAACGAAGTGGCCGACCTCACCGTGGAGCAAGCCAAGCCGAAGCCGCCCGTACTGCTGGCAGACCCTGAATACGATATACGCGGCGTGGCCTGGAACCCGCTGTGCGACGCCGCCACGCCGCTGATCGGCCTGGTCATCCGCCTGCGCCGTCTGGACCACCACGATGACGTACCGGCGCTGTACCAAAGCGTCAGCAACCAAATCATCGCGATCATGGAAGAAGTCCGCCAGCTCGACTACGACGCCAGCATGCTCAAGGCCTACTCCTACAGCCTGTGCCTGTTGGTGGACGAGGTGGTTATGCGTACCACTTGGGGCAGGCTCTCTACCTGGAGCGCCCGCTCATTGCTCAGTCAATTCCACGGCGAGACCCAAGGCGGCGAAAAATTCTTCACCATCATGAACAACATGATTGCCGAAGCCGCCAAGTACCAGCATGTGCTGGAGTTCATGTACCAATGCCTGATCTCAGGCCTCAAAGGCAAATACGGCGCCCATAGCAAGGGCGATGACGAAATACACAAAATCATCGACCAGTTGCACGGTCTGCTGCGCCCTCTTCGTGGCGAAACACCCAAGCGCCTGACCGACCCGCTGACCAACGTCGCGCCGCGCAACTACCGGATCAAACGCGCCTGGCCATTGTGGACGCCGTGGGCCATGGCTGCCGTAGTACTGACGGTCGCCTACACGGTCTACTCGATTCGCTTGAACACCATCACCCAGCAAGTATTGGCGTCTCTGGAGCGGATCCTCAGCCTCTAGTCGTTTTCCAGAGCGCTCGTCCAGCGGTCGTATCGGCGCCAACATGTGCCTATCACCATCATAGGTGGAGTCAAAACGCCCAACCCCCTAGAATCGCGCCCACGCTACACGCCACGATTCCAGGAGCCAACTTCATGCTGATGGTGATTTCCCCCGCCAAAACCCTCGACTTCGAGTCCAAGCCGGTCACTGCGCGCTTCACCCAGCCGCAGTACCTGGACCACTCCCAGGAACTGATCGAGCAACTGCGCGAACTGAGCCCGGCGCAAATCAGTGAGTTGATGCACGTCTCCGACAAGATCGGTGGCCTCAACGCCGCGCGCTTCGGCAGCTGGACGCCGGCTTTCACTCCAGACAACGCCAAGCAGGCGCTGCTGGCGTTCAAGGGCGATGTGTATACCGGCCTGAACGCCGAGACGTTCAGCGATGCCGATTTCAGCTACGCCCAGGACCACCTGCGCATGCTCTCGGGGCTCTACGGCTTGCTGCGCCCGTTGGATTTGATGATGCCGTACCGCCTGGAGATGGGCACCAAGCTGGCCAATGCCCGTGGCAAGGACCTCTATGCCTTCTGGGGTACGCGCATCAGCGAGTGGTTGAATGAAGCACTGGCCGAGCAAGGCGACGATGTGCTGCTCAACCTGGCGTCCAATGAGTATTTTTCGGCGGTCAAGCGCACGGCGTTGAAGGCGCGGATCATCAATACCGAGTTCAAGGACCTGAAGAACGGTCAGTACAAGATCATCAGCTTCTACGCCAAAAAGGCCCGAGGCATGATGAGCCGGTTTGTGATTGAAGAACGCATCAACGACCCGGCGAAGCTCAAGCAGTTCGATGTGCAGGGTTACCGCTTCAATGCGGAGCAGTCCAAGCCGGACAACCTGGTGTTTTTGCGCGATCACGCACCGGAATAAGGCCTTGCCCCCCTCTTTTAGACAATGAGATCCAACTGTGGGAGCGGGCTTGCTCGCGAAAGCAGGGTGTCAGTCGATACATGTATGACTGAAACACCGCTTTCGCGAGCAAGCCCGCTCCCACATGTTTGTTCGCATTTCAGGCGCAGATACGTCATTTATTTGGCGTCAAAAAATATTTCGACACATCCCTAACAATTTCTTCACTCGACACTCGTCGGTTTTTTTCGTAGTGGCACCACTTTTTTTTAACGGTAGTGGCACAAAACTATCCTCTCGCACCAACTCCCCATAACTACTGGCCTAAATAGCAAGTGCTATCAATATAGTACCAGTGCCATCTTTTCTAATATTTCAAAAAATTTCCGGAAAGGGGATGAGCGGCCCGGAACTTCGTCCTGAAGCACCGCTCATACCACCGGTAACGAAATTCTCTGTTTACGTAAGAGATGACTTACATACCGACCAATGGAAGTAGCCAAGTTGTCATAAAGCACTTTGGCTCGAGGGTCATATCATCAACTGATTGAGTTGAGGGCGGCGATAAGGACTCATTGCCAACCCCCTAAAGGCCAAGGCAGCGCTGACCTAAATGAGCCAGTGTTAACACCCAAGGCATTGATATCAAAAGGCTTCTTGCCTGTATCAAAGCCCAGCGGCACTGGCGCCGGACCCTTCCGCCACGGAAAACCGGCTGCATTTCAGGGCAAGCCCCAATAACAAGGCCACGTTGCGCACAACTTGAGTGCAATAGTTAGTCACTCGCTATTTAACATGCCTGCACGCGGTAAGTCGGCGTCTATTCGCCTAACTTTCGCGGCATCAGTGACGCTTGCAAACATGAACTCCGGCCATCTAATGGCATGATTTAAACATAGAGGTAATTGCGATGCGCATCAGCATATTTGGTTTGGGTTACGTTGGCGCCGTGTGTGCCGGTTGCCTGTCTGCCCGTGGCCATGAAGTGGTCGGCGTAGACATCTCCAAGGAAAAGATCGACCTGATCAATGCGGGTAAATCCCCCATCGTTGAACCGGGTCTGGGCGAACTGTTGAGCCAAGGCATCGCAACCGGTCGACTGCGCGGTACCACCAACTTCGCCGAAGCCATCCGCGACACCGACCTGTCGATGATCTGCGTGGGCACGCCGAGCAAGAAAAACGGCGACCTGGAACTCAACTACATCGAGTCGGTATGCCGCGAAATCGGTTTTGTACTGCGTGACAAGACCACCCGCCACACCATCGTGGTGCGCAGCACCGTACTGCCAGGCACCGTGGCCAACGTGGTGATCCCGATCCTCGAAGACTGCTCCGGCAAGAAAGCCGGCGTTGATTTCGGCGTTGCGGTCAACCCGGAGTTCCTGCGTGAATCCACCGCCATCGCTGACTACGACCTGCCGCCGATGACCGTCATTGGTGAGTTCGACACTGCCTCCGGCGATGTCCTGCAGTCGCTGTACGAAGAACTCGATGCGCCGATCATCCGCAAGGACATCGCCGTCGCCGAAATGATCAAGTACACCTGCAACGTGTGGCACGCCACCAAAGTCACCTTCGCCAACGAGATCGGCAACATTGCCAAGGCTGTCGGCGTCGACGGTCGCGAAGTGATGGAAGTGGTCTGCCAGGACAAGACCCTCAACCTGTCCCAGTACTACATGCGCCCAGGCTTCGCCTTCGGTGGCTCGTGCCTGCCAAAAGACGTGCGCGCCCTCACCTACCGCGCCGGCTCCCTGGACGTGGAAGCGCCGCTGCTCAACTCGCTGATGCGCAGCAACGAGTCCCAGGTACAGAACGCCTTCGACATCGTCTCCAGCCACGAAAAACGCAAAGTTGCGCTACTGGGCCTGAGCTTCAAGGCCGGCACCGACGACCTGCGCGAAAGCCCCCTGGTAGAGCTGGCAGAAATGCTGATCGGCAAGGGCTACGACCTGAGCATCTACGACAGCAACGTCGAATACGCCCGTGTACACGGCGCGAACAAGGACTACATCGAAGGCAAGATCCCCCACGTGTCGTCCCTGCTCAACTCGGATTTCGATGATGTGATCAACAACTCCGACGTGATCATCCTCGGTAACCGTGACGAGAAGTTCCGTGCCCTGGCGCATAACGCTCCGGAAGGCAAACAAGTGGTCGACCTGGTGGGCTTCATGTCCAAGGCCACCAGCGTGAGCGGCCGTACCGAAGGTATTTGCTGGTAACAGCAACGGCAAGTTTCAGGCTGCAAGTGGCTTTATCCCCAGCGCTTGCAGCCTGAAGCCTCCTCACCTTGCGGATGACGCTTATGTCCAAGTTAAAACATGTATTTCTGCAATCGGCCGGCTGGCTGTTCTTTCTCAGCCTGCTGATGGGTCTCGCCCTGCTGTTGCCGGCGAGCACCTTCGATTCGCAATCGAAGAATTTTATTTTCCTGATTGGTGCCGTGGGTATCTGGCGCTACTCGATGGGCGCGACGCATTTCTTTCGCGGCATGCTGTTCCTGTACGTGGTGTACCCGCACCTGCGCCGCAAAGTGCGCAAGCTGGGCAAAGCCGCCGACCCGTCCCATGTGTTCCTGATGGTCACCAGTTTTCGTATCGACGCGCTGACCACCGCCCAGGTCTACAGCTCGGTGATTCGCGAAGCCATCGACTGCGGCTTCCCCACCACCGTGGTGTGCTCGCTGGTGGAAATGTCCGATGAGCTGCTGGTCAAAAGCCTCTGGGAAAAGATGAACCCGCCGGCTCACGTCAAGCTCGACTTCGTGCGTATCGCCGGTACCGGCAAGCGTGACGGCCTGGCCTTCGGTTTTCGCGCCATCTCGCGTCACCTGCCGGACGACCGCGCCGTGGTTGCCGTGATTGATGGCGACACCGTGCTGGCCGAAGGCGTGGTGCGCAAGACCGTGCCGTGGTTCCAGCTGTTCGGCAATGTCGGCGGCCTGACCACCAACGAATTCTGCGAAGTGCGCGGCGGCTACATCATGAGCGAATGGCACAAACTGCGCTTCGCCCAACGCCACATCAACATGTGCTCCATGGCCCTGTCCAAGCGCGTGCTGACCATGACCGGGCGCATGTCGGTGTTCCGTGCCAGCGTAGTGACCGACCCGGGCTTTATCGCCGACGTGGAAAGCGACTCGTTGCAACACTGGCGCCTGGGCCGCTTCAAGTTCCTCACCGGGGATGACAAGTCCAGCTGGTTCAGCCTGATGCGCCTGGGCTACGACACCTTCTACGTGCCGGATGCCGCGATCAACACCGTGGAACACCCGCCGGAAAAGAGCTTCATCAAGGCCAGCCGCAAGCTGATGTTCCGCTGGTACGGCAACAACCTGCGCCAGAACTCCCGCGCGCTCGGCCTGGGCGTGCGTCGCCTCGGCCTGTTCACCAGCGTGGTGTTGTTCGACCAGCGCGTGTCGATGTGGACCTCCCTGCTCGGCCTGACCGTGGCGATGATTGCCACCTTCAAGTACGGCGGCGCGTTCATCCTCGCCTACCTGCTGTGGATCGGCATTACCCGCCTGATCCTCACCCTGCTGTTGTCGTGCTCTGGCCACAAGATCGGCCCGGCCTACCCGCTGATTCTCTATTACAACCAGATCATGGGCGCGTTGGTGAAGATCTACGTGTTCTTCCGCCTTGATCAACAGTCCTGGACCCGCCAGGACACCAAACTGACCCGCGATTTGGCCAGCTTTCAACGTTGGTTCAACACCTGGTCGTCTCGGACCATGACCTTCTCCGCCGGCAGCATCTTCGTTGCCGTGTTGCTGATGATGGTCTGACCCAGCCAAGCCTGAATTAACCTAGGAATTACACCCGATGAATAGCCAAGTAAACGCCAACGTTGTCCACGAATCCGAAGCCCAGCGCCAACACGCCCGGGTGAAAATCCCGGCCAAGCTGCGTTTCTTCAACAGCGACCGCACGCCGACTGAAGCGAAGGTTATCGACCTGTCCGCCGGCGGCCTGGCCTTCACCGCCACCCAGCCGCTCACCATCGGCCAAGTGCACAAAGGCCGCCTGCAGTTCGTGATCGATAACCTCGGCCTGGCCATGGACGTGGAGCTGCAGATTCGCTCCTACGACCGCCAGACCGGCCGCACCGGTTGCCAGTTCCAGAACCTCGATGCCCAGGATATCTCTACCCTGCGCCACCTGATCACCTCGCACCTGTCTGGCGACATCGTGACCATGGGCGACGTACTCGCGACCCTGCAACGCGACAACTTCACCAAGGCGCGCAAGGTCAAGGACGGCGGCAGCGGCATGACCGCGTTCGGTCGCCTGCGCGCTGTGACCTTCAGCCTGGCAATCTTCTTGGTAGGCCTGGCGGCCTTCGGTTTTGTGGTCAAGTCGCTCTACGGCATGTACTTCGTCAGCCACGCCCAGGCCGGCCTCGTCAGCGTGCCGGGCATGAACGTGACCATGCCCCGTGACGGCACCGTGCAAAGCCTGCTCAAAGGTGATTCGGTAGCAGCCAAAGGCGCGCCACTGGCAACCTTCAGCACCAGCATGCTCGACGTACTCAAGGGCCACTTGGACGAAGACCAGTTGCAACCGGCCAAGGTTGAAGAGCTGTTCGGCAAACAAATGACCGGCACCCTGACCTCGCCTTGCGATTGCGTGGTGGCCCAGCAACTGGTCGCCGACGGCCAGTACGCCAGCAAGGGTGATGTGATCTTCCAACTGGTGCCACGCGGCAGCCAGGCCAATGTGGAAGCGCGCTTCAGCTATCGCCAGTTCGGTGACGTGCGCCCAGGTACGCAGGTGAACTTCCAGGTCGCCGACGAAGAACAGATGCGCACCGGCACCATCGTCAGCAGCACCAGCCTGAACAGCGCCGACCTGTCTTCTGACATCCGCGTGCAGATCAAGCCTGACGCACCGCTGGACAGCACCTACGCCGGCCGCCCGGTGGAAGTCACCAGCGACCGTGGCCCATCGCTGAACTGGCTGATCGACAAAGCCATGGCCCACGGTCTGTAAGCGAGGACATGCCTGTGATGACTCTCTCAAAAACACCACAATCCCTGTGGAAGCGGGCTTGCTCGCGAAAGCAGTGTGTCAGCCAACACATGCATCAACTGACAGGGCCTCTTCGCGAGCAAGCCCGCTCCCACATTGGTTCTGTGTGCACATTGGCACTGGCAATCTCGCTGACCGGTTGCGCCGGCCTGCCCGACCAACGCCTGGCCAACGAAGCCCTCAAGCGCGGCGACACCGTCACCGCGCAGCAGAATTACCAGCAACTGGCGGAACTGGGCTACAGCGAGGCCCAGGTGGGCCTGGCCGATATTCAGGTCGGCACTCGCGACCCGGCGCAAATCAAGCAGGCAGAAGCCACCTACCGTGCAGCGGCAGACACCTCGCCCCGCGCCCAGGCGCGTCTTGGTCGCCTGTTGGTAGCCAAGCCCGGCGCCACCGAGGCCGAACACCATGAAGCCGAAAGCCTGCTGAAAAAAGCCTTTGCCAATGGCGAAGGCAATACCTTGATCCCGCTGGCAATGCTGTACCTGCAATACCCCCACAGCTTCCCCAACGTGAATGCCCAACAGCAGATCAGCCAATGGCAGGCAGCCGGTTACCCGGAAGCCGGCCTGGCCCAAGTGCTGCTGTATCGCACCCAGGGTACCTACGACCAGCATCTGGATGACGTGGAGCGCATCTGCAAAGCCGCGCTGAACACCACCGATATCTGCTACGTCGAACTGGCCACGGTCTATCAGAAAAAACAGCAGCCGGAACAACAGGCCGAACTGCTCAAGCAGATGGAAGCAGGCGTAAGCCGTGGCACCGTCACCGCCCAGCGCGTCGACAGCGTCGCCCGCGTACTCGGCGATGCCACCCTTGGCACCCCGGACGAAAAAACCGCCCAGGCGTTGCTTGAAAAAATCGCCCCAGGCTACCCGGCGTCCTGGGTCAGCCTGGCGCAACTGCTCTACGACTTCCCTGAATTGGGCGATGTCGACCAGATGATGAAGTACTTGGACAACGGCCGCGCCGCCGACCAACCACGCGCCGAATTGTTGCTGGGCAAGCTCTACTACGAAGGCAAGTGGGTGCCCGCCGATGCCAAGGCCGCCGAGGCGCATTTCGAGAAAGCCGTGGGCCGTGAAGTGGCCGCCGATTACTACCTCGGCCAGATCTACCGCCGTGGCTACCTGGGCAAGGTTTACCCGCAAAAAGCCCTGGACCACCTGCTGACCGCAGCGCGCAACGGCCAGAACAGCGCCGACTTCGCCATCGCCCAACTGTTTTCCCAAGGCAAGGGCACCAAGCCCGACCCATTGAACGCCTATGTCTTCAGCCAGTTGGCCAAGGCCCAGGACACGCCAGAAGCCAATGACCTGGCCACCCAGCTCGAAGCGCCGCTGACCCCTGCGCAACGCGCCGAAGGCCAACGCCTGGTGCAACAGGAACTGGCCGCCCGCGGCACCCTGGCCCAAAGCACGCTGCAACTGCACGCCCTGCAAGAAGAAGACGGCGAGGAATCCCTATGAAGCTCAACCCATTCGTCAAGGCCGGTATCGGCCTGTCCTTCGCCCTGCTGTGGTCGTGTCCGACCCTGGCCGCGCTCACCGAAGCCAAGAACTTCGGCCTGGAAGTCAAAGCCACCGCGCAGTCTGAAGATGACCGCGACCTCGGCACCCAGAAAGGCGGCGACGTCAACGGCATCGGCCTCGACCTGCGCCCCTGGATCTACGGCGAAAGCGGCGCGTGGAGCGCCTACGCCATGGGCCAGGCCGTGGTGTCCAGCGACATCATCGAGACCGACACCCTGCAACAGTCGGCCGATGACACCACCGAACAGCAGTCGAGCAACGACGACCGCAAGGCCAAGAAAAACTACTTGGCCCTGCGTGAGTTCTGGGTCGGCTACAGCGGCTTCACGCCCTACCCCGGCGAGATCCTCAAGTTCGGCCGCCAGCGCCTGCGCAATGACGACGGCCAATGGCGCGACACCAACATCGAAGCGCTGAACTGGACCTTCGACACCACCTTGCTCAAGGCCAATGTCGGCGCCGCCGAACGCTTCAGCGAATACCGCACCGACCTCAAGGAACTGTCACCGGTCGACAAAGACCGCCAGCACTTCTACGCCGACGCTGCCTACCAGTGGACGCCGGGGCAGTGGATCGGCGTGCGCGGCCACCACACCCACGACGACGGCAAGCTCGACTACGCCGAACCGGGTGTGGCCAGCGACCCGTTGGACAAGCGCGAAAACGGCGACCTGACCTGGCTGGGCATCGAAGCCAACAGCGACGCCTACAACTGGCGCAACACCAACACCGTCAACTACTGGGCGAGCATCACTGGCATGCGCGGCGACCGCGACAAGGTCAACGCCTTGAACGCCGACGGCACGCGCCCCACCAGCGCCAAGCGCAGCGATGACCTGAGCGGCTGGGCCACCGACATCGGCGTGCGCCTGCGTCTGGACCCGCAGTGGCAAGTCGGCGCGGCCTATTCGCGCGCCAGCGCCGAGTACGAGCAGAACGGCCTGCAAAGCAACCGTTCGAACTGGACCGGCACCCAGTCCCGCGTGCATCGCTTCGGTGAAGCGTTTCGCGGCGAGATGAACAACATGCAGTCCATGAGCCTGTTCGGTTCCTGGCAACTGCGCGAGGACTATGACGCCAGCCTGGTGTACCACAAGTTCTGGCGCGTGGACGGCAACAAGCCGGTGGGCAGCAACGGTATCGACGCGGTGCAGAACAACACCGATGACGTCACCGGCGCGATCCTCTCCAGCACCTCCCTGCCGTTGGAAGACGGCAAGAAAGACCTCGGCCAAGAAATGGACCTGGTGGTCACCAAGTACTTCAAGAAAGGCTTGCTGCCAGCCGCGCTGAGCCAGTCGATCGACGAGCCTTCAGCCCTGGTGCGTTTGCGTGCCGGCGTGTTCAAGCCCGGCGATGCCTATGGCAGCCAGGTCGACTCCTACATGCACCGCGCGTTTGTCGACGTGGTCTGGAAATTCTGATGGGAGCCTGCGCCATGAATGCTCAAAGCCTACTCGTCGCGGCAATGCTGATGGCCAGCGCCACAGCGTTCGCCGATACGGCGGCCAAGGCGCCGACCATCGCCAAGGAACTGCAACAGGCCAAGACCTACACCATTTCCAGCCCGCCCACCGCGCCGCTGGAAATGGCCAAGCCGGCGCTGCCGGATCTGTCGGGCTACACCGCGCAGGCGATGGAAAAGAAAATCGTCAAGACCAAGGCGGGCAAAATCAGCATCCGCCGCATGATGCAGGAAGACGCGCTCAAGGACTTTATCGGCGGCGACAACAAGATGGCCGAATGGGTGGTGCGCCAGCACGGCATTCCCCAGGCGATCTTCGTCGACGACGGCTACATGAACCTCAAGGACCTGCTGGGCAAGGTGCCCAAGCAGTACTTCAGCGAAACGTCGCCGGGCGTGTTCCTGGCCAAGTTGCCGATCGTGGTAGGCCGTAAAGGCATCCTCGATATCGACAAAAACACCCAGGAGCTGCGCCTGTCCCAGCAAGCCGGTTCGTTTTTGATCAACGACGGCCAGCTGTTCGTGCGCGATACCAAGGTCACCGGCTGGGATGAAAAAGCCAACGGCCCGGCACTGTTCAAGTCGGCCAAGGAGTTCCGCCCGTTCCTGCTGGCCTGGGGCGGCACCGAGACCTATATCTCCAAGACCAAGATGGCGAGCTTCGGCTACGCCAACAGTAAGTCGTACGGGGTGAGTATTTCCCAGTACACGCCGAACATGGCCAAGGTGCTCAAGCGCCCTGAGCCGACCGGTTGGATCATCGATTCCGAGTTCTCGGACATGTGGTACGGCTTCTACTGCTACGAGACCACAGGCTTTGTGATCAAGGGCAATACCTACAAAGACAACATCGTCTACGGCATTGACCCCCACGACCGTTCCCACGGCCTGATCATCGCGGACAACACCGTGTACGGCACCAAGAAGAAGCACGGCATCATCATTTCCCGGGAAGTGAACGACAGCTTCATCTTCAACAACCGCAGCTATGACAACAAGCTCTCGGGCCTGGTGATCGACCGTAACAGCGTGAACAACCTGATCGCCGACAACGAGATCTACCGCAACCACACCGACGGCATCACCCTCTATGAGAGCGGTGACAACCTGCTGTGGGGCAACAAGGTGATCAGCAACCGTCGCCACGGGATCCGCGTGCGCAACAGCGTGAACATCAAGCTCTACGAAAACACCTCGATGGCCAACGGGCTGACCGGCGTGTACGGCCACATCAAGGACTTGACCGACACCGACCGCGACATCGCCCTCGACCCGTTCGATGCCAAGGTGTCGCTGATCGTGGTCGGCGGTGAACTGGCGGGTAACGGCAGCGGACCGCTGTCCATCGATTCGCCGTTGAGTATCGAGCTGTATCGCGTGTCGATGCTGGCGCCGACCAAATCCAGCGGCATCAGCTTCTCCGGCATCCTGGGTGACCGCCAGGAAGAAATTCTCGACCTGCTGGTACGCCAGCAGAAAGCCGTGCTGATCGACCCCGTCGAACGCCAGACCGAATTGCAGGACTGAGGATGACCCTTATGCACCCACACATGATCAAACTGCTGAGCCTCTCGGGTCTGACCCTCGGCCTGCTGGCGGCCAGCCAGGGCGTACGCGCCGATGAGGTCAAAGCCCCAACCTTCACCGCCGAACCGTGCTGCAGCCTGTGCCCGGCCGCCCATGACGCGAAGAACTACACCACGCGCTACCAGCAGAACTTCACCACCCTGGTGCAAGCCCAGGGCGACTGGCTGTTCCGTACCCAGGAAGACCTGCGCACCGAATTCGACACCACCCCGGCCGGCTACAAGCGCATGCAACAGTTGCACGATGCGTTCAAGAGCAAGGGCGTGGAACTGGTCGTTGTGTACCAGCCAACCCGTGGCCTGGTGAACCGCAACAAGCTCAACCCCGAGGAAAAGGCCAAGTACGATTTCGACAAGGCCCTGACCAACTACAAGACCATGCTCGGCCGCTTCGCCAAGATGGGCTACGTGGTGCCAGACCTGTCGCCGCTGAGCAACGAACAACTGCCGGATGAATTGCCAGCCCACGATTTCTACTTCCGTGGCGACCAGCACTGGACCCCATACGGCGCCCAGCGCACCGCGAAAATTGTCGCGGCCAAGGTCAAGCAGATGCCGGAATATGCCGAGATTCCCAAGCGTGAATTCGAGACCAAGCGCTCGGGCCGCATGGGCAAGACCGGCACCCTGCACAACATGGCCGGGCAACTGTGTGGCACCAGCTATGCGATCCAGTACATGGACCAGTTCACCACCGAGCCCAAGGGCGAAGCCGGTGACGGCGACCTGTTCGGCGATTCGGGCAACCCGCAGATCACTCTGGTGGGCACCAGCCACAGTGGCAAGAACTACAACTTCGCCGGCTTCCTGGAAGAAGAAATCGGTGCCGACATCCTCAACGTCGCCTTCCCCGGCGGTGGCCTGGAAGGTTCGATGCTGCAGTACCTGGGCAGCGATGAATTCCAGAAAAGCCCACCGAAGATCCTGATCTGGGAATTCTCGCCGCTGTACCGCCTCGACCAGGAAACCATCTACCGCCAGATGATGGCGCTGCTGGATAACGGCTGCGAAGGCAAGACCGCGCAAATGTCGGCCAGCGCCACGCTCAAACCCGGCAAAAACGAACTGATGGTCAACAGCGCCAACAAAGACCTGCGCAACGCCAACCACCAGGTCGATATCCGCTTCGCCGATCCGTCGGTGAAAACCTTGCAAGCCACCCTCTGGTACATGAACGGGCGCCACGAGGACATCAAGATCGAGAAACCCGAAACATCCGATACAGACGGGCGTTTCGCCTTTGAACTGCGCACCGATGAAGACTGGGCCTCGCAGAACTTGCTGGCCGTGGAAGTGCAGGGCCCCGAAGCGGGCGCTGCAGCGCAGAAGGTTGAAGCGAAAATTTGCACACGCAACGTATTTCCAAGCGGTGGTCAGCAGACCGCCCAACTCGGGAAGTGAGGTTACCTATGCAAAAGTTATTGCTCCCTGGCCTGCTGGGCCTGGCCATGTTCGCAGGTTCCGTCAATGCGGCGGCGCCACTGCGTCCGCCCCAGGGCTATTTCGCACCGATCGAAGCATTCAAGACCGGCGACTTCAAGAATGATTGCGACAGCATGCCAACGCCCTACACCGGGCCGTTGCAGTTTCGCAGCAAATACGAAGGCTCCGACAAGGCCCGTTCGACCCTGAATGTGCAGTCGGAAAAAGCCTTTCGCGACAGCACGGCCGACATCACCAAGCTGGAAAAAGACACCAGCAAGCGCGTGATGCAGTTCATGCGTGACGGCCGCCCACAGCAGCTCGAATGCACCCTGAACTGGCTGGTGTCATGGGCCAAGGCCGATGCGTTGATGTCCAAGGACTTCAACCACACCGGCAAGTCGATGCGCAAATGGGCATTGGGCAGCATGGCCTCGGCCTATGTGCGCCTGAAGTTCTCCGAGTCGCAGCCACTGGCCAAGCACCCGCAGGAAGCCCAGCAGATCGAAGCCTGGTTCAACAAGCTGGCCGACCAGGTGGTGAGCGACTGGGACAACCTGCCCCTGGAAAAAACCAACAACCACTCCTACTGGGCCGCCTGGTCGGTGATGGCAACGTCCATCGCCACCAACCGTCGCGACCTGTTTGATTGGGCGGTGAAGGAATACAAGGTCGGCGTGAACCAGGTCGATGACCAGGGCTTCCTGCCAAACGAATTGAAGCGTCAGCAACGCGCCCTGTCGTACCACAACTACGCGCTGCCGCCGCTGTCGATGATCGCCAGCTTTGCCTTGGTCAACGGCGTGGACCTGCGCCAGGAAAACAACAGCGCGCTCAAGCGCCTGGGTGACAAGGTGCTGGCCGGGGTGAAAGACCCGGACATCTTCGAACAGAAGAACGGCAAAGAGCAGGACATGAAGGACCTCAAGGAAGACATGAAATTTGCCTGGCTTGAGCCCTTCTGCACCCTCTACACCTGCGCGCCGGATGTGATCGAACGCAAGCATGGCATGCAACCGTTCAAGACCTTCCGTCTGGGGGGTGACCTGACCAAGGTCTACGACCCGGCGCATGAAAAAGGCAACAAAGGTTCCTGACAAATTAATTGAAGAAATGGGTTCCCCATGTGGGAGCGGGCTTGCTCGCGAAAGCGGTGTGTCAGTCGGCACATCTGTAACTGAACTGCCGCTTTCGCGAGCAAGCCCGCTCCCACAGTTTGAACCGGTTTCGTCAGTAGAAATGCAATACAGCCTCCCCCGAAATCGTGGGGGGGTTTGGGGGGGCTCTGGCCCTTGACTGTTGGTTAAACATGGAGAGATCGGGATGGTTTTCTCGTCCAATGTGTTCCTGTTTCTGTTCTTGCCGATCTTCCTCGGCTTGTACTATTTGAGCGGGCAACGCTATCGCAATCTGCTGCTGCTGATTGCCAGCTACGTGTTCTACGCCTGGTGGCGAGTGGACTTCCTGGCGCTGTTCGCGGCCGTCACGCTGTGGAACTACTGGATCGGCCTAAAGGTCGGTGCCGCCGGTGTACGCACCAAGCCGGCGCAGCGCTGGCTGTTGCTTGGCGTGGCGGTCGACCTGTGCATCCTCGGCTACTTCAAGTACGCCAACTTCGGTGTCGACAGCATCAACGTGATGATGAAGTCGGCCGGCCTGGAGCCGTTCATCCTCACCCACGTGCTGTTGCCGATCGGGATCTCGTTCTACATCTTCGAGTCCATCAGCTACATCATCGACGTGTACCGTGGTGACACCCCGGCCACCCGCAACCTCATCGACTTTGCGGCGTTCGTGGCGATCTTCCCGCACCTGATCGCCGGGCCCGTGCTGCGCTTTCGCGACCTGGCCGACCAGTTCAACAACCGCACCCACACCCTGGATAAATTTTCCGAAGGCTGCACGCGGTTCATGCAGGGTTTCATC
Organism: Pseudomonas sp. FJ2-5-13; assembly: GCF_029201605.1. NCBI lineage: Bacteria > Pseudomonadati > Pseudomonadota > Gammaproteobacteria > Pseudomonadales > Pseudomonadaceae > Pseudomonas > Pseudomonas sp. FJ2-5-13. The sequence goes on along the minus strand of NZ_CP104045.1, from coordinate 1,151,973 downwards.
AAGAAGGTCTTTATTGCCGACACCCTCGCGGTGGTGGCCGACCATTGCTTCGCCCTGCAAAACCCCACCACGGGCGATGCCTGGCTTGGCGCGCTGGCCTACACCGCGCAGCTGTACTTCGACTTCTCCGGCTACAGCGACATGGCCATTGGCTTGGGCTTGATGATGGGTTTCCGCTTCATGGAAAACTTCAAGCAGCCCTACATCAGCCAGTCGATCACCGAGTTCTGGCGGCGCTGGCACATCAGCCTGTCCACCTGGCTGCGTGACTACCTGTACATCACCCTGGGCGGCAACCGTAAAGGCACGCTGACCACTTACCGCAACCTGTTCCTGACCATGCTGCTCGGTGGCCTGTGGCACGGCGCGAACATCACCTACATCGTGTGGGGCGCCTGGCACGGCATGTGGCTGGCGATTGAAAAAGCCATCGGCCTGAACACCGCGCCGCGCAGTTTCAATGTATTGCGCTGGGCGTTCACCTTCCTGCTGGTGGTGATGGGCTGGGTGATCTTCCGCGCCGAAAACCTGCACGTCGCAGGGCGTATGTACGGTGCGATGTTCAGCTTTGGCGAATGGTCACTGTCGGAACTCAACCGCGCCAACCTCACCGGCCTGCAAGTGGCAACCCTGGTGGTGGCTTACGCAACGCTGGCGTTCTTTGGCCTGCGCGACTTCTACACCAACCGCCCTGCCGACAAGACCAAGCCAGCCGACCCAAGCCTGATCAAGGCCGTACCCGGCGACAACCCTGGCAGCATCCACGAGCCCGGTTTCAGCGTGGGCCGTGACGCTGCCGTGCAACCGGCCTACTGGACCGCTGACTGGCCACGCTACGCCATGCGCGGCGCGGTACTGCTGCTGTTCGTGGCGTCGATTCTCAAACTGTCGGCGCAGAGTTTCTCGCCGTTCCTTTACTTCCAATTCTGAGGGAGCCGACCATGACCCGTTCATTACGCGTCCTCTACATCAGCCTGTTCCTGGTGCTGTTGCTGGCACTTGGCGCCTGGTCGCTGCGCAGTTTCTTTGGCTTCAGCACCAACGCCGATGCCACCGTGCTCAACGGTCGCTGGACCAAAGCCGTCGAGACCCACTACGACGACGAGTTCCCGATCAAGCGCCTGGGCACCAACCTGTGGGCGGCGCTGGACTACAAGCTGTTCAATGAAGGCCGCCCTGGCGTGGTGCTGGGCCGTGATCACTGGTTGTACAGCGACGAGGAGTTCAACCCCGCCGTCAACGAAGACCAGAACCTGCAAGGCAACTACGCGCTGGTCGAAGGCGTGCGCCAGAAGCTCAAGGCCCAGGGTATCCAACTGGTGATGGCGATCGTGCCGGCCAAGGTGCGCCTGTATCCGGAGCATCTGGGTGAAGTGAAACCGGCCAGCGTGCACGCCAATCTGTACCAGGATTTCCATGCTCGAGTGGCGGCGGACAACATTCCGGCCCCGGACCTGCTCGGCCCGCTGCAACAGGCCAAGCTGAGTGGCAAGCAAGTGTTCCTGCGCACCGACACCCACTGGACCCCAGACGGTGCCGAAGTCGCCGCCAAGCAATTGGCCAAGGCGATTGCCGACAAGACCCCACTGAGCGGCGAGCCGCAGCGTTTTGTCACCGAGGCCGAGAAAACCGAGCCGCATAAAGGCGACTTGCGTTTGTTCCTGCCCCTGGACCCGCTGTTCGAAAACATGATGCCGCCTAAAGAGCCGCTGGAAAAACGCGTCACCCACCTGGCCGAACAGAAAGGTGACGACGCGCTGTTCAGCGACAGCGAAACCCCGGTGGCACTGGTGGGCACCAGCTACAGCGCCAACCCCAACTGGAACTTCGTCGGTGCGCTCAAGCAAGCCTTGCACAGCGACGTGGTCAGCTACGCCGAAGACGGCCACGGCCCGATCCTGCCGATGCTCAGCTACCTCAAAAGTGATGACTTCAAGAACAGCCCGCCGCAGGTGCTGATCTGGGAGTTTCCTGAACGCTATCTGCCCGTTAACAACGAAATCGGTGATGCCGACCCGGCCTGGGTTGCGCAGCTTAAACAAGCCGGCTCGCGCCAACAGAACATGGCAATCAACACATCTAAATCCGAGACGCCCGACCGGGCGCAAAACTGAAAGAGAGGTAACTCACATGACTTTCACTACAACTCCTCGTCGTCTCGCTAAAACCCTGGCAATCGCTGCGGGCCTGAGCTTCGTATCCCTGTCGGCCTTCGCTGGCGGTGACGCCGCCCTGTACGGCCCGACTGCGCCAAAAGGCTCCAGCTTTGTGCGTATCTACAACGCCAGCAACCAGGAAGTCAGCGCCACCGTCGGCAGCACCAACCTCAGCGACGTTGCGCCACTGGCCAGCAGCGACTTCAGCTTCATGCCCGGCGGTGACTACAGCGCCAAGGTCGGCAGCCAGACCCTGCCGGTCAAGCTGGCCGCCGACCACTACTACACCCTGGTCAACAGCGGCAGCGGCCAGCCGCAGTTGATCGAAGAGCCACCGTTCAAGAACAAGCAGAAATCCCTGGTGCGCGTACAGAACCTCAGCGACAAGGCCCTGACCCTGAAAACCGCCGACGGCAAGACCGATGTGGTCAAGTCGGTGGCTGCCAAGGGCCGTGGCGAGCGTGAGATCAACCCGGTGAAAGTGAGCCTGGCGTTGTATGACGGTGACAAGAAAGTCGGCGATGTGAAGCCGGTTGCGTTGGAACGCGGTGAAGCGGCGGTGCTGTATGTCACCGGCTCAGGTTCGAGCCTGTCGCCAGTGTGGGTGAAACGCCCGGTATCGACCCGCTGATTAGCTTTTGAAATTGACGCTCGTCCCTTGTGGGAGCGGGCTTGCTCGCGAATGCAGTGGTTCAGTTGCAGATGTGCCGACTGACACCCCGCTTTCGGGAGCAAGCCCCCTCCCACAGGCTCTGACCCAAACTGATTCAAGGAGAAACACCCATGATCCCAGTAATCCTTTCCGGTGGTAGCGGCTCACGTCTTTGGCCGCTTTCGCGCAAACAGTTCCCCAAGCAGTTCCTGGCTCTGACCGGCGAGCACACCTTGTTCCAGCAAACCCTGGAGCGCCTGGTGTTCGAAGGCATGGACGCCCCCATCGTGGTCTGCAACAAAGACCACCGTTTCATCGTCAACGAGCAACTGAGCGCACGCAAGCTCGACTGCCAGCGCATCCTGATGGAACCGTTCGGCCGCAACACTGCCCCGGCCGTGGCCCTGACCGCGATGATGCTGGTCAACGAAGGCCGTGACGACTTGATGCTGGTACTGCCCGCCGACCACGTGATCGACGACCAGAAAGCCCTGCAACGCGCCCTGGCCCTGGCCACCGTGGCCGCCGAGCGTGGCGAGATGGTGCTGTTCGGCGTGCCAGCCACCCGCCCGGAAACCGGCTATGGCTACATCAAGTCCACCAACGATTCGCTGCTGCCTGAAGGCGTGAGCCGCGTGCAACAGTTCGTGGAAAAGCCCGATGAAAAACGTGCGGTCGAGTTCGTCAAAAGCGGCGGCTACTTCTGGAACAGCGGCATGTTCCTGTTCCGCGCCAGCCGCTTCCTCGAAGAGCTGAAAAAGCATGATCCGGACATCTACGACACCTGCGTGCTGACCCTGGAACGCAGCGAGCAGACCGCCGACACCGTGACCTTCGACGACGCCACCTTCGCCTGCTGCCCGGACAATTCCATCGACTACGCCGTGATGGAAAAAACCCAACGCGCCTGCGTGGTGCCATTGGCTGCTGGTTGGAGCGATGTGGGTTGCTGGGCTTCGCTGTGGGCGGTCAACGATAAAGACGCCAACGGCAACGTGAGCAAAGGCGACGTGGTGATCCAGGACAGCCGCAACTGCATGGTGCACGGCAACGGCAAACTGGTGTCGGTGATCGGCCTGGATAACATCGTGGTGGTGGAAACCAAGGACGCGATGATGATTGCCCACAAGGACAAGGTCCAGGGCGTCAAGCAGATGGTCAACACCCTCAACGAGCAAGGCCGCAGCGAAACCCAAAACCACTGCGAAGTCTATCGCCCGTGGGGTTCCTACGACTCGGTGGACATGGGCGGGCGCTTCCAGGTCAAGCACATCTCGGTCAAGCCGGGCGCGTGCCTGTCGCTGCAGATGCACCACCACCGCGCCGAACACTGGATCGTGGTCAGCGGCACCGCCGAAGTCACCTGTGACGAGAACGTGTTCCTGCTCTGCGAAAACCAGTCCACCTACATCCCCATCGCCTCGGTGCACCGCCTGCGCAACCCGGGCAAGATCCCGTTGGAGATCATCGAGGTGCAATCGGGCAGCTACCTGGGTGAAGACGATATCGAGCGCTTCGAAGATATCTACGGGCGCTCGACACCGGTTGAACGTGGCGTATCGGTGAAAACTATCGCGCAGTAAAACAGTCGTACAAGAAGCCCTCGCCCAGCCCATTGCGTCCCCTATCCGCAGTGGGTTGGGTGGGGGCTTTTTCTTTGGGGTTTGTGGTGCCTGTACAGGCGTCATCGCAGCATAGGTATCTACACAACTTCGGGTAGTGCGCCGAACCTGTGGCGAGGGAGCTTGCTCCCGTGGCGACCGGACAGCCGATGCTTATCTACCTGACGCCCCGCGATCAAACTGTGGGAGCGGGCTTGCTCGCGAAGGCGGCCTGGCAGTCAACACAGTTGGATTGTGTACATATCCATTGCTGCGGTAACGGCCGCTTAGGGTTCCGCTCTGACAGCGGCTCACTTTTGAACAGCGCAAAAGTAAGCAAAACGCTCTTGCCCCACCACTCGGCACCTCGCTTAGGCTCGGTGTGCCCGTAATTCGCCAGCGTGGTTTAACGGGGCGCTTGAGATCAAGATCACAAGCAGATCAAGATCAAGAGCGGCTCGCTTCGCATCGTGGTTACCGTTGGCTGCTACAACCTACAAAATTGTGTAGATACCTATGCCCATCGCAGGCAAGCCAGCTCCCACAGTTGACCGCGCCCCCACTTTAGAATGCGGTCGAATGTGGGAGCTGGCTTGCCTGCGATGGCGTCCGCCCGGCCAACACAATGCTCAAGGTAACCAATCCCACCTAAGCTTAAGTTAGGATGCTGGTTCCCTATTCGAGGTGGTCTCCATGTTCTTCGGCGTTCTCCTGATCATCACCTGGCTGGTCCTGCTGCTGCGCTACCCCGCCAAGGCGCTGCCGGTATCGTTGGCCGCTGCCGTCGGCCTGGGGTTTGTCGCAGTGTGGGTGGTATGGCTGGACAACCGCGAAGCGTCGCAACTGGCGCGCCTTGAGCTGCGCATCACCTACGCGCCGCAAGACTGCCCCGCCGACCGACCGCTCAAACTGACCCTCAACAACGGCAACGACGTACCGCTCACCGAACTGCGCTGGCGCGTGGCCGCCTATGCGCCGGGCGATACGGTCAACCTGGCCGACAATGTCTACGCCGCTCCGCGCTATCGCGGCCCCGGCGAGTTGCAGGCGGGTGCTACCTGGGAGGATTGCCTGCCCACCCCGCCGCTGCGCCCTGGCTATCGCCCACAAACCCTGGAATTTCGCGCCGAGCACCTGCAAGGCAGTTTCTCGGACTGACAAAGGATGGACCCATGCCCAACGTACTGATCACCGGTTGCTCCAGCGGCATCGGCCGTGCCCTCGCCGAAGCCTTCAAAGCCGCAGGCTTCGAGGTATGGGCCAGCGCCCGCAAACCCGATGACGTCGCCGCGCTTACTGCCGCAGGCTTTAATGCCCTACAGCTGGACGTCAACGACAGCACCGCCCTGCAACGCTTGTCGGAGCAATGGAGCGAGCTGGATGTACTGATCAACAACGCTGGCTACGGCGCCATGGGCCCATTGCTCGACGGCGGCACCGAGGCGATGCAGCGCCAATTCGAGACCAATGTGTTTTCCATCGTCGGCGTAACCCAGGCGCTGTTCCCCGCCCTGCGTCGCAGCAAGGGCCTGGTGGTGAATATCGGCAGCGTTTCCGGCGTATTGGTGACGCCGTTCGCCGGTGCCTACTGCGCGTCCAAAGCCGCTGTGCATGCGTTGAGCGACGCCCTGCGCATGGAGCTGGCACCGTTTGGCGTGCGCGTGATGGAAGTCCAGCCGGGTGCGATCAATACCCGCTTTGCAAAGAATGCCGGCGCCCAGGCCGAATTGCTGATCCACGAACAGTCGCCATGGTGGCCATTGCGCGAGGGCATTCGTGCACGCAGCCAAGCGTCCCAGGATAAACCCACTCCAGCCAGTGAATTTGCCGCAGACGTGCTCAAGGCAGTGCAGCAAGGACAACCACCGCGCCTGCTGCGCTCGGGCAACGGCAGCCGGGCGTTGCCGTGGATGGCGGCGCTGTTGCCCAAGGGGTTGTTGGAGAAGGTGTTGAGGAAGCGCTTTGGCTTGGGCGGTACACTCTAAGGCTTCATGAAATCAATAAACGCCCGCACCTTCAGCGGCAAATGCCGCGTGTCCGGATACATCGCGTAAACCCCTTGCGGGGCAAAACGGTGGTCCGCCAACAGGCGCACCAAGCGTCCCGCGTCCAGATCCTCCTGCACCAACCATTGCGGTAAAACCGCCACACCGTGGCCACGCACGGCAAACGCCTGGAGGACCGACGCGCTGTCGGCCACCAAGGCTGACGGGCCGGCTCGATAAGAGTGTTCAAGACCCGCCGGGTCGGTCACGCTCAATTCGCTCAAGCGGCCATGGCCCAGCCTGGGCACCTGTTCCACCTCATCCAGGGTCTGCAACCCGGCAAACTGCGGCGCCGCGACGGCAAACACCTCGAACGTCGATAACTGCACCGCCCGATGATTGGAGTCCAGCAAGCGCCCCAGCCGTATCGCCACGTCAAAACGCTCGGAGATCAGATCCGCGTGGGTGGAGGAGGTGGATAAGTGGATGTTCAGGTCCGGGTGCAAACGGCGAAACGCTTCTACCGCCGGGGCGACCACAGCCAGGGCATATTCCACGGTGGTGGTGATGCGCAGGGTGCCCTTGAGTTGGGCATGTTCACTGCGGGCTTCTTCTACCGCCAGGCGCGCCTCTTCAAGCATGCGCGTGCAGCGCAGGTAGAAGCGTTCGCCGGCATCGGTGAGCGCCAACTGGCGGGTGTTGCGCGTCAGCAGGGTGACGCCGAGTTCCGCTTCCAGGCGCTTGAGGTTGAAGCTGACCACGGCGCGGGTCTGGCCGAGCAGATCCGCGGCAGCAGTGAGCGAGCCGGCCTCGACCACGGCCTTGAAGGTGTCAAATCGGTCCAGGCTGACCATGGCGGACGCCCTCCTTTGTCAAAATACTTTTGACAAACTAGCAGGCAAACCGACGTATCCCAAACCCTGCGTGCGGCCTACCCTGCCGGCTTCACTCGCAGGAACGCGTTCATGACCTACCGCTCGAAAGTCGCCTGGATCTTTTTATTGGGTTTTGCCCTGGACCTGGTGAACATGTTTGTCGCCACCGTCGCCTACCCGGACATTGCCCGCGAGCTGCACGCCTCGGTCACGCAACTGGCGTGGATCAGCAACGCTTACATGCTCGGGCTGACCCTGATCATTCCCCTGAGTGTCTGGCTGGCAGCGATCATGGGCGAACGCACGCTGATCGCCACCAGCCTGCTGCTGTTCGCCGGCGCCTCGGTGATGGTGGGCCAGGCCGGTTCCATCGAGGCGTTGATAGGCTGGCGCGCGGTGCAAGGGCTCGGCGGCGGCTTGCTGATTCCCGTGGGCCAGGCCATGGCGTACCGGCACTTTCCCGCCGCCGAGCGCAGCCAGCTGACGGCGCGGGTGATGTCGGTGGCGTTGCTGGTGCCGGCGTTATCGCCAGCGTTGGGTGGGGTGATTGTCGACAGTGTGTCCTGGCGCGGGATTTTCTACGCCAACCTGCCCCTGGCCCTGATCACCCTGCTGCTGGCCTTGCTGTGGATAACACCCGACGCGCCCACCCGCGTGCGCCCACCTCTGGACCTGAGCAGTATTTTCAAACAGGTTGCCAGTCCGATGCTGCGCGTGGCGATGCTGGTCTACCTGTGCATACCCGGCGTGTTTATCGGCACCAGCCTGATCGCCATCCTTTATGTGCGCAGCCTGGGCTATGACGCCACCCAAACCGGCGCGCTGATGCTGCCCTGGGCACTGGCCTCGGCAGTGGCAATCTACCTGAGCAAGAAACTCTTCAATCGCTGCGGTCCCAAACCCTTGCTACTGGCGGGCATGGCGCTGCAATGTGGCGGCATCCTGTTGCTCAACGAGCCGGCCCTGATCATTGCCGCCTATGTGTTGATGGGCCTGGGCGGCAGCCTGTGCAGCAGCACCGCGCAAACCCTGGCCTTTCTGGATATTGCGGCCGAGCGCATGGGCCACGCCAGTGCGTTGTGGAACATGAACCGTCAAGTAAGCTTCTGCGTCGGCGCCGCCGTGCTCAGTGCAATCCTGTCGGCCTTGGATTCCTTCGCCATAACCTTCACGATGGCGGCAGCTCTGACCCTGTTGCCGCTTTTCGCAGTGTTGCGCCTGGATGCTTCCAGAGTACGCACGCTGCTTCACCCTTGCAGCGAGCCCAAGCATGATTGACTACAGCGATTTTTTTGAAGAAGTGATCCAGACCCACGTCGAGATCGAGCAATGGTTTGCCGGGGTTGCGCCTCAGGGCACGCTGGAAAATCTGCTGGCGCGCTTCTCACCCGAGTTCAGCATGATCGCGCCCGCCACCGGAACGCGGGTCAACAGGGCCGGGGTCAATGCGTTGTTTACGCGCCTGGGCGGGATGCGCCCGGGGTTGAAAATCACCTTGAGTGAAATGACCGGGATTGATCGTCATGCACGGGGGGCCACGGTGACGTATCGCGAGCATCAGGTGGATGACAGTGGCACCCAGACCGACCGCCGCGCCACGGTGGTGTTTGAGAAACAGGCCAGCGGCGCGCTGTTGTGGCGGCACTTGCACGAGACCTTTATCAAAGCCTGACGCGTTCAAATGTGGGAGCTGGCTTGCCTGCGATGGGCAACGGTAACCACGATGCGAAGCGAGTCGCTCTTGATCTGCTTTTGATCTTGATCTTAAGCGCCCCGTCAAACCACGCTGGCCGGAATTCGACAGGGATTTGGGGGGTAAACCGGCAGGGATGCCGGTTTAGCCGCCCCGCGCCATGGATGGCGCGTGGCGGCGGCCCCCCAAATCACTGGCGGATTACGGGCACACCGAGCCTAAGCGAGGTGCCGAGTGGTGGGGCAAAAGCGTTTTGCTTACTTTTGCGCTTTTCAAAAGTGAGCCGCTGTCAGAGCGGAACCCTAGGTGGCCGTTACCTAAATAACGGATATGTACCCTGTCCAACTGTGTTGACTGGCAGGCCGTCTTCGCAGGCAAGCCAGCTCCCACATTTGGATGGTGGTGTGTCAGGTACATCAGCGTCGGCTGCCAGGCCGTCTTCGCAGGCAAGCCAGCTCCCACATTTGGATGGTGGTGTGTCAGGTACATCAGTGTCGGCTGCCAGGCCGTCTTCGCAGGCAAGCCAGCTCCCACATTTGGATGGTGGTGTGTCAGGTAGATCAGTGTCGGCTGTCAGGCCGCCATCGCAGGCGAGCCAGCCTCCCACAGTTTAGTTTTGCGTTGGGTTCACGATGACAGTGCAGGTAATGCCTGCCGCCAACAACACGCCCTCCGGCACTTCATCAATGTGAATCCGCACCGGCACACGCTGGGCCAACCGCACCCAGTTAAAGGTCGGGTTCACATCGGCGATCAGTTCACGGCTCTCGGGGTTATCACGGTCGTAGATACCGCGGGAGATGCTTTCCACATGGCCCTTCAAGGTCTCGCCGCTCATCAATTGCATATCGGCTGTGTCACCCACCTTCACATGGGGCAGCTTGGTTTCTTCGAAGAAGCCATAGACCCAGAACGAATTCATATCCACCACAGCCATCTTCGCCTCGCCAATACGCGCATAGTCGCCGCGATGCACATTGAGGTTAGTGACATAACCGTCTACCGCCGCCAGCACTTGCGTGCGTTTCAAGTTGAGTTCGGCGGCCTCCAGTTGCGCCAAGGCGTGCTGATAATCGGCCAGGGCCGAGTCGGCGATGTTGCTGGCGTCGTCGCGGTTTTCCTTGGAGATCACCAAAGCGTCCAGGTCGGCGCGGCGGTGCGCGTTGACCTTGCGCATTTCCCAGGTGGCCTTGCGTGAGGCCACCAACGATTGCGCTTGCTTGACGGCAATGCGGTAGTGCTCGGGGTCGATCTGCATCAGCAGGTCGCCTTTTTTCACCAACTGGTTATCACGTACCGGCACGTCCACCACTTCACCGGTGACGTCAGCCGCCACATTGATAATGTCGGCGCGCACCCGGCCATCGCGGGTCCACGGTGTTTGCATGTAGTGCACCCACAACGTGCGGCCAATCCAGATCGCCAACGCCAGAACCAGCAAGGTGGCGAGCAGGCTGAAGAACTTTTTCATCGGAGCATTCTCAACGGTAGACGCTCAGCGCCAGGGCGCCGAACAGGCAAGCGAACAGGCTCAGGCGCAGCAGCGCCGGGTGCCAGAAAAACCGGTACAGGTCGAACCCGGCCAGGAAGCGGTCAACCGCCCAGGCCAGCCCCGCGGCGATCAGGAACATCAGGGTCATGGTCGGCATATAGATGCCGTGGAATGCAATTTCACGAGGCATTCGGGGCTCCTTTGAGGGCGGCCAGAGGCGATTGCGGGTCCAGCAACGAGGTGCGAATAAAGTGCAGGTAGCTCTTCACCCGGCGCAGGGCCGAGGTGTCGAAGTGCGGGGCGAAGGGTTCGTCGGTGGCCTGCACGCGGCTGATCGCATGGTCGACGGCAATCAACCCACGCTCCAGGTTGCTGGCGCTGGGTTGCAGGAACAGCCGCACCAGCGAGCGCCCCATCACACGGATCGCCTGGCGCCACGGCTGGGACTCGGCATACGCCGGGTGCACCGGCAAAATCGCCTGCTCCTTGCGCAGCTCGATGATCGCGTGGCCGACCTCCAGCACCACGAACATCCAGCGCAGCAAATCGCGCTGCACCTGCGGCTGGCCGACCGCAAGCCCGTAGGCCTGGTGCAGCAGGTCGCGGGTGCGGCTTTCAAAGCTCGACGCCAGGCCCTTGAGCTTGCCGCTGATGGCATACACCACTTGCTCACGCAGGTCTTGCTCCATACGGCGCCACAACCAGCGGCTGTTGGGCGGCAAAATGATCGCCCCTGCCGCCGCGCACACCAGCATGCCGATGACCATGGCGATGTAGTCGTTGATAAAGAGGTAAGGGTTGTAGACCGTGAGGTTATCCGGCACCGAACCGGTGCTGAAGAAAATCAGCAGGCCCACGCCCACGCCGGCGTATTGGGGGCGTGACGACAGAAAAGCACCGAAGATAATCACCGGTGCGAGCATCACGCACAGCAGCGGGAAACCATCGATCCAGGGGAACACGAAGAACATTTCGACAAAGCCGACCAACGCGCCGATCAAAGTGCCGCAGGCCATCTGGAACGCCATGCGCTTGGGGTTGGGCGTGGCAGCAGACAGGCCCACCGTGGCCGCCGCGATCAAGGTCATGGTGGCGCCGCTGGGCCAGGCCGTGGCCACCCAGTAACTGCCCAGCACAATCAGGATAAACGAGGCGCGCACACCGGCCGCGGCACAGGCCAACCAGTTGGTCTTTGGCGTGTAGGCTTCGTGCCAATCCTCCCGCGCATGGCGATGCTCGGCCAGGGACGCGTGGGTTTGCGCGTAGTTGTGCAGGTCGTCGACGAAGCGGTACAGCAGCTCGTAGGCGGTGTGGAAATCCAACTGCTCGGCGTCCGTCGGGTTGTCCTCCTGGAAGCTCGCCCGCAGGCTGCGCACCTTGGCGGGCAGGCCGTCCTTGTAGGCGCTCAACTGGTTGACTAGGCGCGCGGCATCGGGGCTGGTGAGGGCGCGGCCAGAGAAGCTGTCGAGTACTTCGGCCAGGTCTTGCAGGCCGGGCTTGATCGCTGCCACCACATGGTCGGCCTCATCGGCGCGCAAGCGTTCAAGCAACTGGTGCAGGGCGTTGAAGCGTGTGGTGATGCTCATGAATTCGCTGTTGAGGCGACTGAGCCGCCCGTTGCGCCGACGCATGTGCGGGTCTTCGAACACGGTGACACTGCGCAAGCCTTCCAGGCCCACGGCTTCGGCAATAAAGCGCACGTTGCTGGCCTCGAAGCCTTCGCGCTGGCTGCGCCCGCGCAGGCCGTCGGTCACGAACAGCGCGAACACGCCAAAGCGCTGATACAGCGCGTTGCGCATGGCGGCGCTGGAGGTCTGCGGCAGGATGGCGGCGCTGACCAGTGTCGAGCACAGTATCCCCAGGGAAATTTCCAACACCCGCCACACCGCCGCCATAAAGGCGCCGTCCGGGTGGGCCAGGGCCGGCAGGCCGACCATCGCCGCGGTGTAGCCGGCGAGCACGAACCCATAGGCGCGAAAGTTGCGGTTGCGCGTGGCGCCAGCAGTGCAAATGCCCACCCAGATCGCCAGCGCACCGAGGAACAGTTCGGTGTTCTGCGCAAACAGGGCGATCAACAGCACCATCACCGCCGAGCCTGCCAAGGTCCCGAGGAAACGGTAGAAACTCTTGGCGAACACCTGGCCGCTCTGGGGCTGCATCACGATAAATACGGTGATCATCGCCGTGCGCGGTTGCGGCAGTTCCAGACGCATGGCCAGCCACAGCGTCAGGAACGCGGCGACCAGTACTTTGAAGATATACACCCAGGTCACGCCATCGCTGCGTGCCCAGTCGAAGAAACCACGGCGCCACTCAAGGGAATGCAGCCAGCGCAGCGGTGCAGGCAAGGGAGTCATCGAATCCTACTCAGTGATCAAACACGGCGAGCGCCGCCGGGGTCTTGCTTGGGCGTGTCTTGGCAGCCGTGGGCACATCGTCGCCAGCGCCGAGGCCGCCGCCCAGGGCGGTCACCAGTTCGGCATGGGCACTCAGGCGCGCCGCCTGCACCTGTTGTTCGATCTGCTGCTGACGAAACAACAAGGTTTGGGCGTTGAGCACGTTGAGGTAGTCCGTGAGGCCACGTTGATAGGCGATCATGGCGATGTCGTAGGTTTTCTGCGCCGAGGCCACCGACTGCGCGGCGAAGGCCGATTGCTTGTCCATGGACTCACGGCGGATCAACTGGTCGCTGATGCCCTTGAGCGCATTGACCAGGGTCTGGTTGTACTGGGCCACCGCGATGTCATAGCCGGCACTGGCTTCGCCCAATTGCGCACGCAGGCGGCCGCCGTCGAAGATCGGCAAGGTGATCGCCGGGCCGACGTTGTAGTTGAATTTCTTGCCGGCCAGGAATTCCAGCATGCCGCCGCCGGTGGCCATGTAACCGAGGCTGCCGACCAGGTCGACGTTGGGGTAGAAGCCTGCATGAGCCACATCGATACCCCGCGCCTGGGCCGCTACCTGCCAGCGACTGGCAACCACGTCCGGGCGTTGGCCGAGCAACTGCGCGGGCAGGCTGGAGGGTAATTTCAACGGCGCGGCAAGGGCCAGGGTCGGACGCTGCAATTGCGCGCCCTCCCCCGGGCCTTTGCCGGCCAACGCCGCCAGTTGGTTACGGCTCAGGGCGATTTCCTCGTCCAGGGCATCCAGTTGGCGATGGGTTTCCGGCAGCGGAGTTTCGGCCTGGCTGACGTCAAAGTGAGTGCCGATCCCGGCGCTCAGGCGTTTGTTGGCCAGATCCAGTATTTGCTGTTGCTGGGCCAGGGTGGCGGCCGCGATGTCGCGGTTGGCGTACTGCAACGACAGCTGAATGTATGCGCGCACCACATTGTTTTGCAGTTCGAGCTGGGCCAGGCGCGCTTCGGCGGCGCTCATGTGCGCCAGGTCGACGGCGCGTTCGGTGCTGTTGCTTTCCCGGCCCCACAGGTCGAGGGCGTAGCTCAGGCCCAGAGACGAATTGTTGTCCCACGTGTTGGCGCCGCTCAGTTCGCCGGGGCCGTAGAACTGATCCTTGGGCCAGTTGTGGCGCTTGAGGGTAGTGTCGCTGTTGATCTGCAGCGACTCGGCCGACTCTGCCACCCCGGCCAGCGCCCGGGCTTGGCGCACGCGGGCGGCGGCCACGGCCAGGCTGGGGCTGTTATGGGTGGCGAGTTCAACCCAACGGTTGAGCTGCGGGTCGCCGTAGGCCTGCCACCATTGGGCGGTGGGCCAGTGGGCGTCGCGGGCGGCGCTCTGGATCGAGGCGTCGGTGGCCAGGGTGTTGGCGTTGATCGCCTGGCCTTGGGGGGCGATTCCTCCGGTTCCGATGCAACCGCTGATGACTGACGTTAAAGCCCAAACACTGAGAGTCTTCAGCTCTCTGCTGATGCGACGCGGCACGGCAAGCGAATTCCTGAGAGGGTGTTGCGCAAGAGGTGGCGCAATTCTAGGCGGCGGCAGGGAGGACGATAAGCTGGCATTCCTGTGAATCTTTGTTACCGTTCAGGCGATAATCCGTTGGTAGGGATCACTCAAAGCGTAACTTTCTGTCACAATTTGCTATCTCCCTTGAGAACACTCCATGGACACTTTGCAAAACATGCGCGCCTTCAGTTGTGTGGCCGAAGCCGGCAGCTTCACCGCCGCCGCCGTGCAACTGGACACCACCACGGCCAACGTCTCGCGCGCGGTCTCCAATCTTGAGGCCCACCTGCAAACCCGCTTGCTCAACCGCACCACCCGGCGCATCGCGCTGACCGAAGCCGGCAAACGCTATTTGCTGCGCTGCGAGCAGATCCTCGCCTACGTCGAGGAAGCCGAGGCCGAAGCCAGCGACGCCCACGCGCGCCCCGCCGGGCAGTTGAAAGTGCACACCATGACCGGCATCGGCCAGCATTTCGTCATTGACGCGATTGCCCGCTACCGCCGCACCCATCCCGACGTGACCTTCGACCTGACCCTGGCCAACCGCGTGCCGGACCTGCTCGACGAGGGCTACGACGTGTCCATCGTGCTGGCCAGCGAACTGCCGGACTCAGGTTTTGTGTCCCAGCGCCTGGGCATCACCTACAGCATCGCCTGCGCCTCGCCGGACTACGTCAAGGCCAAGGGCTGCGCACAACGGCCCCAGGATTTGCTCAACCATGCGTGCCTGCGCCTGGTCAGCCCGGTGGTCCAGCTGGACAAATGGACCTTCAACGGCCCTGAAGGCCAGGAAAGCGTGGCGATCAACAGCTCGCCGTTCTTGGTGAACTCGGCCGACGCGATGAAAACCGCGATCACCAGCGGCATGGGCGTCGGCCTGCTGCCGGTGTACGCCGCCATCGAAGGGCTGCGCAACGGCACGCTGGTACGGGTGATGCCGACCTACCGCTCCCAGGAGCTGAACCTGTACGCCATCTACCCCTCGCGCCAATACTTGGATGCGAAGATCAAGACCTGGGTGGAATACCTGCGCGGTTCGTTGCCGGAGATTCTGGCGGCGCACCAGGCGGAGTTGGTGGCGTATGAGTTGAGCGGTGCTGTGGGTGGCGTGCGGATGGCGACCTGATTTTGGAATACTGCTTCCCACCCCCTATAAATTCATTGTGGGAGCTGGCTTGCCTGCGATGACGGTGAATCAGCCAATGCAATAGTGGCTGACACACCGCCATCGCAGGCAAGCCAGCTCCCACATGTTGAGTGGAGTTCTGCAATGAAAAAGACTGTCCTGGCCTTCAGCCGTATCACCCCGCCGATGATCGAACGCCTGCAACAGGATTTCGAGGTGATCGCGCCCAACCCCAAGCTGGGTGACATCAACGCACAGTTCAACGAAGCCCTGCCCCATGTCCACGGTTTGATCGGCGTGGGCCGCAAGTTGGGCCGCGAGCAACTGGAAAGCGCGAGCAAGCTGGAGGTGGTGTCCAGCGTGTCGGTGGGCTACGACAACTACGACGTGCCGTACTTCAACGAGCGCGGGATCATGCTCACCAACACCCCCGATGTGCTCACCGAAAGCACTGCCGACCTGGCCTTTGCGTTGCTGATGAGCAGCGCACGCCGCGTGGCCGAATTGGATGCCTGGACCAAGGCCGGCCAATGGAAAGCCAGCGTGGGCGCGTCGCTGTTTGGTTGCGACGTGCACGGCAAGACCCTGGGCATTGTCGGCATGGGCAATATCGGCGCGGCCGTGGCCCGGCGTGGGCGCCTGGGCTTCAATATGCCGATCCTTTACAGCGGCAACAGCCGCAAGACCGCGCTGGAGCAAGAACTGGGCGCGCAGTTTCGCAGCCTGGATCAGCTGCTGGCCGAGGCGGATTTCGTCTGCCTGGTGGTGCCGTTGAGCGACAAGACCCGTCACCTGATCAGCACGCGGGAGCTGGCGTTGATGAAGCCCAGCGCGATCCTGATCAATATCTCACGTGGGCCGGTGGTGGATGAACCGGCGCTGGTCGAAGCCCTGCAAACCCAACGCATTCGTGGTGCCGGGCTGGATGTGTATGAAAAGGAACCGCTGGCTGAATCGCCGTTGTTCCAGTTGAGCAATGCCGTGACCCTGCCGCATATTGGTTCGGCCACCGGTGAAACCCGCGAAGCCATGGCCAATCGCGCGTTGGACAACCTGCGCAGCGCGCTGCTGGGTCAACGCCCCCAGGACCTGGTGAACCCGCAGGTCTGGAAGGGCTGATACTGGACTTGAGGTGGGAGCTGGCTTGCCTGCGATGACGGCCTGCCAGCCGACACTTCTCTGCCTGACTCCCCACAATCCCACTGTGGGAGCGGGCTTGCTCGCGAAGGCGGCCTGACAGTCAACACAGTTGGATTGTGTATATATCCATTGCTGCGGTAACGGCCACTTAGGGTTCCGCCCTGACGGCGGCTCACTTTTGAAAAGCGCAAAAGTAAGCAAAACGCTCTTGCCCCACCACTCGGCACCTCGCTTAGGCTCGGTGTGCCCGTAATTCGCCAGTGATTTGGGGGGCCGCCGCCACGCGCCATCCATGGCGCGGGGCGGCTAAACCGGCATCCCTGCCGGTTTACCCCCCAAATCCCTGTCGAATTACGGCCAGCGTGGTTTAACGGGGCGCTTGAGATCAAGATCACAAGCAGATCAAGATCAAGAGCGGCTCGCTTCGCATCGTGGTTACCGGTGGCTGCGGCGAACTGCACAGTTGTGTAGATACCTATGGCCATCGCAGGCAAGCCAGCTTGCATATAAACAGTGTGCCGACACAAAATCCGGTTAAAGCCCCGGCCAGCCAAGTCGATAACTCTCTATAGATCGTCATCCCTGATCCACAGAAGGTTTTTATGTCCACCACCAAAGCCCGCGCAGACTCACTCTCGCTTCTGCTCTTTACCTTGCGCAGCGGCAAGCTGATGGCCATCAACCTGTTGAAAGTCAGCGAGATCATCCCCTGCCCGCCGCTGACCAAGCTGCCGGAGTCACACCCGCACGTCAAAGGCATCGCCACCTTGCGCGGCGCGTCTTTGTCAGTGATCGACCTGAGCCGCGCCCTGGGTGAAATGCCCTTGCAAGACCCGGACGGCGGCTGCCTGATCGTCACCGATGTCAGCCGTTCCAAGCAGGGCCTGCATGTGCAGGCGGTGAGTAAGATCGTGCATTGCCTGACCACCGATATCCGCCCGCCGCCCTACGGCTCCGGCGGCAATCGGGCGTTTATCACCGGGGTTACCCAGGTGGAAGGTGGCCTGGTGCAGGTGCTGGATATCGAGAAAGTCATCCATGGCATCGCCCCGGCACCGGTTGAAGCGGCGCCGACCGACCTGACCATGGAAGAAGCCGAAGTGCTGGGCAATGCCCGCATCCTGGTGGTGGACGACAGCCAGGTGGCCTTGCAGCAATCGGTACACACCCTGCGCAACCTCGGCCTGACCTGCCACACCGCCCGCAGCGCCAAGGAAGCCATCGACGTGTTGCTGGAGCTGCAAGGCACGGTTGAACAGATCAACGTGGTGGTGTCGGACATCGAGATGTCTGAGATGGACGGCTACGCCCTCACCCGCACCTTGCGCGAAACTCCGGATTTCAAGGACCTCTACGTGCTGTTGCACACCTCCCTGGACAGCGCGATGAACAGCGAAAAAGCACGCCTGGCCGGTGCCGACTCGGTACTCACCAAATTCTCATCCCCCGAATTGACCAAATGCCTGGTCATCGCCGCGCAAACCGTGGCGCAAAAGGGCCTGTAAGCCTTGGCCGAGTATTACCAGCTGCTGCGTCGCGACCTCACCGGCAGCCTGCCCGCCCCGCAATGGCCAGCGGATACCCGGCTGGATCATTATCGCGATGAACTGGCCCCGGCGATCCATGCCGTACTGCGCATGACCCAGGACCAAGGCGGCGGCCGTGTCGGCCATCTGGATGAGTGGCGCCGGCAGTTCGTCACCGATGCCGAGTACGACCCGACGCTGTGCCTGGTGGCCAGTAACCGCGACGGTATTCTCGGCGTGGCACAATGCTGGACCAGCGCCTTTATCAAGAACCTGGCCGTCCACCCCTGTGCCCAAGGCCAAGGGCTGGGCCGCGCCTTGCTGCTGCATAGCTTCCAGGTGTTCAAGCAGCGCGGCGAACCCTATGTGGACCTCAAGGTGCTGGAGAGCAACCTGCGCGCCCGCCAACTGTATGAAAGTGCGGGCATGGGGTTTGTGCTGCGCGACATCCTACCCAAGGGCTGACCCTCACTGGCGCATAACTTGCTTCCAGAGCCCCTGAGCGGTCGATAGAGGTAAAAACCCGTCACCCCTCAAGCGTGCCCTCTGACCTTGCCTGGTGACAGATCCGCCATGAACACACACTTTTCCTGCGTCGGTTGCGGCAAATGCTGCAGCGACCATCACGTGCCTCTGACCCTCGAAGAAGCCCGCAGTTGGGCGGCGGACGGCGGCAACGTCATCGTTCTGGTGGAGGGCTTTCTTGGCAACGGCCTGGGCCTGCCCCTGCAACAACGGGAACACGCCGAGCGCCGTTCAGTGGTCGTGCCCAGCGGCAATACCGAGGCGTTTGTGGCAATCACCTTTGCCGCCTACAACGCCGGACGCTGCCGGAATCTTGACGAAGACAACCGCTGCCGCATCTACGAACGGCGCCCGCTGGTGTGCCGCATCTACCCGATGGAGATCAACCCGCATATCCCACTGAACCCAAGCGCCAAAGACTGCCCGCCGGAATCCTGGGAGCAAGGCCCGGCGCTGATCGTCGGTGGTGAATTGATGGACACGCAACTGGCCGAACTGATTCGCCGTTCGCGCCAGGCCGACCGTGATGACGTACAGACCAAGGAAGCCGTATGCGCGTTGCTCGGCATCCGCACGACCGCCCTCAAGGGCGACGGGTTTACCGCGTACTTGCCGGACATGCAGGCGTTTGCCCAGGCGATTGAACTGGCGATTGAACAGCCGGCGGTGGCCAATGAATGGGTGTTTCATGTGTCCGGGATGGACATCGCCGAACAGGTGCTGGATGCCGGGGCACAAATTGCCACGGAAGTGCCGGCCAATTATGCGTTTATCTCGCTGAGAGCGGCTTAGCCCACTGCGGCCTGGCGGCATAGAGAACGACACAATTATAGTTCGCAGCAACCCGACTAACCACGATGCGAAGCGAGCCGCTCTTGATCTTGATCTGCTTTTGATCTCAAGCGCCCCGTTAAACCACGCTGGCCGGAATTCGACAGTGATTTGGGGGGTAAACCGGCAGGGATGCCGGTTTAGCCGCCCCGCGCCATGGATGGCGCGTGGCGGCGGCCCCCCAAATCACTGGCGGATTACGGGCACACCGAGCCTAGGCGAGGTGCCGAGTGGTGGGGCAAGAGCCCTTTTGGTTACTTTTGGGGCTCTTTTCCAAAAGTGACCCGCTGTCAGAGCGGAACCCTAGGTGGCCGTTACCGCAGCAATGGATATGTACTCGATATAACTGTGTCGACTGGCAGGCCGCTATCGCAGGCAAGCCAGCTCCCACAGTTGGATCACGGGGGGTCAGGTAGATAGGCGTCGGCTGTCAGGCCGTCATCGCAGGCAAGCCAGCTCCCACAGTTTGATCTTGGCGTGTCAGGTAGATAGGCGCCTCACGGGTGCAGAGCGGCACTCACACATTCGCGATCATGAATGGGGCGGCAATACATCGAGCCGATACGGCTGAAGAATGCGCTGGTACTCGCCATTCTGCATCAATTGCTCAAGCGCATGATTAAGCTCATTACGCAACGCAATATCGGTTTTTCGCACCGCAATCGCCACGCTATTACCCAGCAGGCCCGACGACACAGGCGGCCCCATGTAATCGAAGTCCAGCCCCTGGGGCGTGTCGAGCAGCGCTTCACGGATCTCCACCGCGCCTTGCAGGGTCGCGTCGATATCGCCCGAAACCAGGCTCTGCACCAGTTGGTCGTTGAGCCAGAAACTCCTGATGATCACCCCCGCCGGCGCCCATTGCGACAGGGCAAAAGCTTCACGATTACTGCGCACCAGCACCCCGACACGCTTGCCCTTGAGGGACCGTCGATCAGGACGCAGGCCCGAGGTTTTACGCGCCACCAGCCGGGTGGTGATCGGGTAGAGGTCATCGGTGAAGCTCACCCGTTGCCGCCGACGGCAGGTGGTGGCCATGCCCATGATCGCGTCGAACTGCCTGGCCTCGAGAGCCGGGAAGTTTTCCATGACGATTTGGTCAACCCAAGTACAGCGCACGTTGAGCTGCTCGCACAGGGCATTGCCCAGTTCGATATTCAACCCCACCAATTGCCCTTGGGCATTGCGGCTTTGAAAGGGCGGAAAATGCGCGGCAACGGCGAAACGGATTTCACGCCGCGGTTGAACGTCGGCGGCGACGGCACTCGTCGAGAGCAAGAGAGCAAGCACTGCACAGAGGTGTATCAGGGCCACGGGAATGTCCTTTTCCGGAAAGCTGACTCGCCACGCCCCGATGAGCGTCATCGGGACGAAGCAAACGCTGTGCAGCTTTCAAGAATCGGTGACGGCCCTACAAGCAGAAATGTCTACGCACGATGTAGGCAACTGCCTATAACGCACTCAACGCTTTAATCTCAGCGTTTACCCATCGAGCGGCGAGTGCCCGGCGGCGCCATGCCTGGCGTCTTGGTATGGCCGTTCTTGGCGCCGCCTTTGTACCAAGGCTGGCTGGCATGCTTGGCGCCAGCCAGTTCACCTGGGTTGAAAGGGAACTTGAACGCCGGGATCTCGGCTTTTTCAACGCCGTCGGCGGTGGCCGGATCGACGAGGTCGGCCGCGTCGACAGCGGGTTGGGTTGGGGAAGTCATAAGGGCTCCGGCACAGCTAATAGGTGTAAAAGCGCGAGTATACGGGGCCTGAGTGGTCAGCAGTAACTTCAAGCGACAAGCTCACATGGCCTAACTGTCACGGCTGTCAGTTTGCCGTCACCGTGCTGACGGCGGGACAGCGCTATAAAGGACGTTCCGAACTCCAACTTGTTGTTTGCGCCGGCGTCCTCCTATGCAGATCAAACGAAACGTGGCCCTGATGCTGGGTGCTCTCCTGATACTGGCCGTTGCAGCCTGGGCGTTAACCCGGCCGGCCAAGACCCGCCTGGCAGCGCCTACCGCCATTCCTGTGCGGGTGGTGAGCGTGACGCAACAGGATGTGCCTCGGTTTGTCAGCGGCATCGGCTCGGTGTTGTCATTGCACAGCGTGGTGATTCGCCCGCAGATCGACGGCATTCTCACCCAACTGCTGGTCAAGGAAGGCCAATCGGTGAAGGCCGGCGACCTGCTGGCCACCATTGACGACCGCTCGATCCGCGCCAACCTCGACCAGGCCAGGGCGCAACTCGGTGAAAGCCAGGCGCAGTTGCAAGTGGCATTGGTCAACCTCAAGCGCTACAAAGCGCTGAGCGTCGACGACGGCGTGTCGAAACAGACCTATGACCAGCAACAGGCGCTGGTCAACCAGCTCAAGGCCACGGCGCAAGGTAATCAAGCGGCCATTGATGCGGCTCAAGTACAACTTTCCTATACCCAGATCCGCTCTCCGGTCAGCGGCCGCGTGGGCATCCGCAATGTGGACGAAGGCAACTTCCTGCGCATGAGCGATACCCAGGGGCTGTTTACCGTCACTCAGCTCGACCCGATTGCCGTTGAGTTTTCCTTGCCACAGCAGATGCTGCCAACGTTGCAGGGCCTGATCGCCGCCCCCACCCGGGCCACCGTCGACGCCTACCTGGGCGCCGCCACCGATGGCCAGACCGGCGACCTGCTCGGCGAAGGCCACCTGAGCCTGATCGACAACCAGATCAGCTCCACCACCGGCACCCTGCGGGCCAAGGCCGAGTTCAGCAACCCGGCGCATAAGCTATGGCCCGGGCAATTGGTGACCATCAAGATCCAGACGGCCCTCGACAAGAACGCCCTGGTGGTACCGCCGACCGTGGTGCAGCGCGGCCTGGACTCACATTTTGTGTACCGCGTAAGCGCTGACAAAGTCGAGGTGGTGCCGGTGCAGGTCGCCTACCAGAACAGCGACATCAATATCATCAAAGGCGTGCAGGCCGGCGATGTGCTGGTCAGCGATGGGCAATCGCGCCTCAAGGCCGGTGCGCAGGTGGAAGTGCTCAAGGAGCCGCCGCAAGTGATCCACACCGCCAACGCCCAGGTGCAACCATGAGCGCCAGCCGGTCGCCCTCGGCCTGGTGCGTTGATCACCCAGTCGCCACCCTGCTGCTGACCTTCGCCCTGGTGTTGCTCGGAATTATTGCCTTCCCCAACCTGGCCGTCGCGCCACTGCCGGAAGCGGAATTCCCGACGATTCAGGTCACCGCGCAACTGCCCGGCGCCAGCCCGGACACCATGGCCTCCTCGGTGGCCACGCCCCTGGAGGTGCAGTTCAGTGCCATCCCCGGCATGACACAGATGACCTCCAGCAGCGCCTTGGGCTCCAGCCTCTTGACCCTGCAGTTCACCCTGGAAAAAAGCATCGACACCGCCGCCCAGGAAGTGCAGGCCGCGATCAACACCGCGTCCGGCAAGCTGCCCAGCGACATGCCGAGCTTGCCCACCTGGAGGAAGGTCAACCCGGCAGACAGCCCGGTGCTGATCCTCAGCGTCAGTTCCAGCAGCATGCCCAGCACCGAGCTGAGCGACTACGTGGAAACCCTGCTGGCGCGCCAGATCAGCCAGATCGACGGCGTCGGCCAGATCAACATCACCGGCCAGCAACGCCCGGCGATTCGCGTGCAGGCGTCCCCCGACAAGCTCGCGGCCATCGGCCTGACCCTCGCCGATATACGCCTGGCCATCCAGCAGTCGAGCCTCAACCTGGCCAAGGGCGCGATCTATGGCGAGAACAGCGTGTCCACCCTGTCGACCAACGATCAGCTGTTCCACCCGGAGGAATACGGCCAACTGATCGTTTCCTACAAGGACGGTGCGCCGGTTCAACTGCGCGATATCGCCAACGTCATCAACGGTTCGGAAAACGCCTACGTGCAAGCCTGGTCCGGCGATACGCCCGGGGTGAACCTGGTGATTTCGCGCCAGCCCGGCGCCAACATCGTCGACACCGTCGACCGCATCCAGGCCGAGCTGCCGCGCCTGCAAGGCATGTTGCCGGCCTCGGTGCAGGTCAGCGTGTTGACCGACCGTACCAAGACCATCCGCGCCTCACTGCATGAAGTGGAAATGACCCTGCTGATCGCCATCCTGCTGGTGGTGGCGGTGATGGCGTTGTTCCTGCGCCAACTGTCGGCGACGCTGATTGTGTCTGCGGTGCTGGGTGTCTCGCTGGTGGCGAGTTTCGCCCTGATGTATGTGATGGGGTTCAGCCTGAACAACCTGACCCTGGTGGCCATCGTGATCGCCGTGGGCTTTGTGGTGGACGATGCGATTGTGGTGGTGGAGAACATTCATCGGCACTTGGAAGCCGGCCTGGGCAAGCGCGAAGCAGCGATCAAGGGCTCCGGCGAAATTGGCTTTACCGTGGTGTCCATCAGCTTCTCGCTGGTGGCGGCGTTTATTCCGCTGCTGTTCATGGGCGGCGTGGTCGGGCGGTTGTTCAAGGAGTTTGCATTGACGGCCACCGCGACCATTCTGATTTCAGTGGTGGTGTCGCTGACGTTGGCACCGACGCTGGCCGCCTTGTTCATGCGTGCCCCTACCCACCGTGCCCACGCCAAACCCACCTTCAGCGAACGCCTGCTGGCCGGCTATGCGCACAACCTTCGCCGTGCCCTGGCGCACCAACGCAGCATGGCCGCGATCTTCGTGGTAACCCTGGCGCTGGCGGTGGTCGGCTATGTGTTCATCCCCAAGGGGTTCTTCCCGGTGCAAGACACCGGTTTCGTGCTCGGCACCAGCGAAGCGGCGGCCGATGTGTCGTACAAGGACATGGTCGCCAAGCACAAGGCCCTGGCCGAGATCGTCAAGGCCGACCCGGCGGTGCAGGCGTTTTCTCATTCAGTCGGCGTCACCGGCAGCAACCAGACCATCGCCAACGGCCGCTTCTGGATCGCCTTGAAAGACCGCAGTGAGCGCGATGTGTCCGCCAGCCAGTTCATCGACCGCATCCGCCCGCAACTGGCGAAGGTGCCGGGCATCGTGCTCTACCTGCGCGCCGGCCAGGACATCAACCTGAGCTCCGGCCCCAGCCGCGCCCAGTACCAATATGTGCTCAAGAGCAACGACGGCCCGACGCTGAACACCTGGACCCAACGCCTCACCGAAAAACTGCGCGCCAACCCGGCGTTTCGCGACCTGTCCAACGACCTGCAACTGGGCGGCAGCATCACCCACATCAGCATTGACCGCCAGGCCGCCGCGCGCTTCGGCCTGACCGCCACCGATGTCGACCAGGCGCTGTACGACGCCTTCGGCCAGCGCCAGATCAACGAGTTCCAGACCGAGATCAACCAGTACCAAGTGATACTCGAACTGGACAGCCAACAGCGCGGCAAGGCCGAAAGCCTCGACTATTTTTACCTGCGCTCGCCATTGACCAATGAAATGGTGCCGCTATCGGCCTTGGCCAAAGTCGACCCGCCAACAGTCGGGCCGTTGTCCATCAGCCATGACGGCATGTTCCCTGCTGCCAACCTGTCGTTCAACCTCGCGCCCGGAGTGGCCCTGGGCGACGCGGTGATTATGCTCGACCAGGCCAAGAACGAAATCGGGATGCCGAGTACGATCATCGGCAACTTCCAGGGCGCGGCCCAGGCGTTCCAGAGCTCGCTGGCCAGCCAACCCTGGCTGATCCTCGCGGCGCTGGTGGCGGTCTACATTATCCTGGGCGTGCTGTATGAGAGTTTTGTGCACCCGCTGACGATCATTTCCACCCTGCCCTCGGCGGGCCTCGGTGCGCTGATCATGCTGTGGCTGCTGGGCCAGGATTTTTCGATCATGGCCTTGATCGGCCTGGTGCTGCTGATCGGCATCGTGAAGAAAAACGGTATCTTGATGATCGACTTCGCCCTGGAGGCGCAACGTGTGCGGGGGTTACCGCCGGAGGATGCGATTTATGAAGCCTGCGTCACGCGGTTCCGGCCGATCATCATGACCACCCTTGCCGCGTTGCTCGGCGCGGTGCCGTTGATGCTCGGCGCAGGCCCTGGGGCGGAACTGCGCCAGCCGCTGGGCATCGCGGTGGTCGGTGGCTTGCTGGTGAGCCAGGCGCTGACGCTGTTCACCACGCCGGTCATATACTTGTACCTTGAACGTTTTTTCCACAGGCCCAAACCAGCGCTGGCGCTGGCGACCACACACTGAGGCGGTCATGCGCGTCCTGATTATTGAAGATGAAGAAAAAACCGCGGACTACTTGCACCGCGGCCTGACCGAGCAAGGCTACACCGTCGATGTGGCCCGTGAAGGCATCGAGGGCCTGCACCTGGCGCTGGAAAACGATTACGCGGTGATCGTCCTCGACGTGATGCTGCCCGGCCTGGATGGCTTCGGTGTATTGCGCGCCTTACGCGCCCGCAAGCAGACGCCGGTGATCATGCTCACCGCGCGCGAGCGCGTGGAAGACCGCATCCGCGGCCTGCGCGAAGGCGCCGACGATTATCTGGGCAAACCGTTTTCGTTCCTGGAACTGGTGGCCCGCCTGCAAGCCCTGACCCGTCGCAGCGGCGGCCATGAACCGGTGCAAGTCACCGTCGCAGACCTGTGGATCGACCTGATCAGCCGCAAAGCCAGCCGCAACGGCCTGCGCCTGGACCTGACCGCCAAGGAGTTCTCGCTGCTCAGCGTATTGGCGCGGCGCCAGGGTGAGATCCTGTCCAAGACCGCGATTGCCGAGATGGTCTGGGACATCAATTTCGACAGCGATGCCAACGTGGTGGAAGTGGCGATCAAGCGCCTGCGCGCCAAACTCGATGGGCCGTTCGAACACAAGCTGCTGCACACCATTCGCGGCATGGGTTATGTGCTGGAGAACCGCCTGCAGGAAAACCACAGTGGTCGCTAATTCCATCGCCCTGCGCCTGAGCGGCATGTTCACCCTGGTGGCGCTGCTGATCTTCCTGTTGATCGGCGGCGCGCTGTACCAGCAGGTCGACCGAGGCCTGGGGTTGTTGCCGGGGGCCGAGCTGGATGCGCGCTACAGCGTGCTGGAGTCGTCGATCAATCGCTTCGGCACGCCGGAGCATTGGGCCAAGATCAGGTCCAAGCTCAAGCTGTTGGGCGAAGAAGACAAGCGCATCCGTTTCTGGGTGGTCAGCAGCGACCCGAGCTACGAATACGGTGAGCCGGATGCGCAAATTCGCGCCTTTGCCGAAGGCCCCACGGGCAAACGCGACCTGCGCTTGCCCGGTCACGATTATCCGTTCAAGGTACTGGTCAGCCAGTTTGCCGCCAAGGACCAGCGCCCAGCGCTGCGCTTCATGATTGCCATCGACACGGAGAACTTCCGCGCCACCCAGCATCACTTGCTGGTGGCGTTGATCAGCCTGGCATTGGTGGGCGTCATACTGGCGGCGCTGTTGGGGTTCTGGGTCGCGCGTATCGGCCTCAAGCCCCTGGGCAAACTCTCGGATGAGGCGCAAAAACTTGCGCCGCCGAAACTCTCCGGGCGCCTGCAATTGTCGCCCTTGCCGCCGGAACTGAGCCAATTCGTCAATTCGTTCAACGCCACCCTCGACCGGGTCGAACAGGCGTATTCGCGCCTGGAATCGTTCAACGCCGACGTCGCCCACGAACTGCGTTCGCCGCTCACCAATTTGATCGGCCAGACCCAGGTGGCTCTCACTCGCGGCCGTTCGGCAGAGCACTATTTCGAGGTGCTGCAATCGAACCTGGAAGAGCTGGAACGGCTGCGCTCGATCATCAATGACATGCTGTTCCTCGCCAGCGCCGACCAAGGCAGCAAGGCCACCAAGCTGATCGAAAGCGCCCTGGCCGATGAAGTGGCCACCACCCTCGACTACCTGGACTTCATCCTCGAAGACGCCCAGGTTGAGGTGCGCGTGCACGGCGATGCCGTGGTGCAGATCGAAAAAGCCCACCTGCGGCGCGCACTGATCAACCTGCTGAGCAATGCCGTGCAACACACCGCGCCGGGGCAAGTCATCGACGTGCACATTCAAGTGCAGGCACACCAGGTGACGATTGGCGTGACCAACCCCGGCGAGGCCATTGCCAGCGAACACCTGCCACGCCTGTTCGAACGCTTCTATCGAGTGGATGCCTCGCGCAGCAACAGCGGGGCCAATCACGGGCTGGGGCTGGCCATCGTCAAGGCGATTGCGTTGATGCATGGGGGGGATGTGTTTGTGCGCAGTGAAGGCGGTGGCAATACGTTTGGGATCACCCTGCCGGTCTAAATCGTAAGGACGCTTGAGTCAAATGTGGGAGCGGGCTTGCTCGCGAATTCGGTGTATCAGTCAATATATCTGTAACTGACACACCGAATTCGCGAGCAAGCCCGCTCCCACACTTAGATCGAGGTACATCCGCACTGTTGCGGTTTGGGCAATAGTTATTATCTTGTTACACT
The DNA here is from genome assembly GCF_029201605.1 of Pseudomonas sp. FJ2-5-13. NCBI lineage: Bacteria > Pseudomonadati > Pseudomonadota > Gammaproteobacteria > Pseudomonadales > Pseudomonadaceae > Pseudomonas > Pseudomonas sp. FJ2-5-13. The sequence continues at coordinate 1,124,080 of NZ_CP104045.1, read as the reverse complement.
CTGTATCGCACCGCTCGCCTGCGTTACTTTGACGCATCGATGAGCGCGACGGCAAAGACAGCTGACCCGCTTACCCGAATTTCCCTCGACTTTTTTCCAGGGCTCTACACTGGGAATCTGTCTTAAAGCCGCTGACTTTCAGCGGCTTTTTTTTGCCGTAAAAAAAGGCCAGGCATACCCTCACGACACTGGCCGTTATGGATTGACCAAAGGAGCTTTACCGGTGAAGAACTCGCTGACGTTCACCCCGTTATTCCTCGCGATTGCAGCAACGATCGCCCCGCTGGCCCACGCGGCAGACACTCCCCCCAACGACGGTTTCGTCGACGGCTCCCATCTCACGATCAACACCCGCAACTACTACATGAACCGCGACCGGCGCGATATTCATACCGATGACAGCAAGGAATGGGGCCAGGGCTTTATCGGCACCTTCGAATCCGGCTACACCCAGGGCACCGTCGGCTTCGGCCTGGACGTCAATGCCATGCTCGGCCTCAAGCTCGACGGCGGTGGCGGTACGGATGGTTCCAGCATCCTTCCGTATGGCAGCGGCAACGGCAAGGCGCCGGGTTCGTTTTCGACGGCCGGCGGCACCTTGAAGCTGCGCGCCTTCGACACCGAACTGAAAGCCGGCGACCTGTTCCTCAACAACCCGGTGATCGCCGGCGGCATGACGCGCATGTTGCCGCAGACCTTCCGTGGCGTGAGCCTGACCAACCACAGCTTCGACGGCTGGATGTTCGAAGGCGGCCAGGCCAGTTTCACCAAGCTCTACAACCAGAGCGGCCACCGGCGCATCGGCACCAGCTACGGCACACTGCCCGCCAACACCGACAGCCAGCACCTGGACTGGGCTGGCGTGTCGTTCAGCGCGATTGAGGGGCTGACCAGCAACCTGTACGCCTCCGAACTTAAGGACGTCTGGCACCAGTATTACTACGACCTGGAATACACCTACGCCCTGAACGACCTGGTCAGCCTGACCCCCGGCCTGCACTACTACCACACCCAGGACACCGGCCAATCGCTGCTGGGCGATATCGACAACAACACCTACAGCCTGCATTTCACCGTGGGGGTGGGCAACCACAGCGTCACGGCGACTTATCAGCGGGTCAATGGCAACACGCCGTTCGACTACATCACCCAGGGCGACAGCGTATACCTGGACAACTCCCAGCAGTACTCGGATTTCAACGGCCCCAACGAGCGCTCCTGGAAGCTCAAGTACGCGTACGATTTTGCCGGCCTCGGCATGCCCGGCCTGACCTCCGCCGTGTCCTACATCAGCGGCAAGACCGACCTGACCAAGGTCGACCCCAACAGTCGCGGATACAGCAACTGGTACAGCGCCGATGGCAAGGACGCCAAGCACTGGGAGCGCGATATCGACCTGAAATATGTGGTGCAGGGCGGCAAGGCCAAGGACTTGGCCGTGCGCCTGCAATGGGCGACCAACCGCGGCAGCAATGGCTACTCGGCGGTGGACCGCGATGTGGATGAGTACCGCGTGATCGTGGACTACCCGATCAACGTGTTCTGAATACAGGTAGCAGCGAGCTTGCTCGCGAAAAACGTTAACGATAACGCGTGCTTCCTGAATAAACGCGGCGTCTGTGAGTTTTTTCGCGAGCAAGCTCGCTCCTACAGCCATATTCAAAAGTTGCTACTACGCTAAGGGCATTCTCAACGCAAAAGTGTGCCCGATGAATTCAAGCCTTACGCGCCCGGAGCGCCTGCTGATCCTGAGCAGCACGCTCACGGTGTTGCTGATCGTGGGGGTCGTGACTGCGCTGCTGATTCGTGAACATGCCAACACCCTGCAGACGGCCAAGCGCACCGCCAATACCATCACGCAATTGATCGACGCTGACGTGCTGCGCAATGTCGAACTTTACGACATGGCCCTCAAAGGCTTGATCAGCGCCACCGAGCGCACCGACCTGCAAGATGTTTCAGAGAGCATCCGTCATTTGGTGCTGTTCGATCGTTCCGCTGCGGCGCCCTACAAGGGCGATATCCTGCTGTTGGACCCGGCCGGCGAGGTGATCGCCGATTCGTCCCTGCTTACGCCCAAGCTGGGTAACTTTGCCGACCGTGACTATTTTCAGGCCCACCGCAACAACCCCGACCTGGGCTTGTATATCAGCCGCCCGTTCATGGCCCGCTGTCAGTGTGACGACCCCTGGCGCATCGCGTTCAGCCGTCGCGTTTCGTCAGCGGACGGGCGTTTTCTGGGGGTGGCGGTCGCCTCCATGCGCCTGTCGTACTTTCATCAGTTGTTCAGCAGCTTGAACATCGGCAACAACAGCACCATCAACCTGCTCAACCACCAAGGCATCCTGCTCGCGCAAGAGCCTTTGCTGGAAGTGGACATCATCGATAAGGACCTGAGCCAGCGCCCGAATGTGGCGCGCATGCTGCGCGAACGGGACGGCAGCTTCCAAAGCATCTCCAGCGTCGATCGCCAGGCACGGCTCTACAGCTTTTCTAATGTGGGCGACTTGCCGCTGATCGTGGCAGTGGCCTTGTCCAGCGATGAAATGTTCGCACCCTGGCGGCGTGCGGCGTGGTTGGTCAGCATCGCGACCGGAGTGTTGTGCGTGGGCCTGTTATGGCTGACCTGGGCGCTGTGCATGGAGCTGCGCCGTCGCCATCGCGCCGAGCAGGTGCTGTCAGAACTGGCAGCCACCGACGCCCTTACCGGCCTGGCCAACCGCCGCACCCTGGACGCACGCTTGCGGCTGGAATGGGACCGGGCACAACGCTCAACCGAGTCGTTGAGCGTGCTGATGATCGATGTGGACCACTTCAAGGCCTTCAACGACCGTCATGGTCACCAGGGCGGCGATGAGGCCTTGCGTGTAGTTGCGCAGGTGATCGCCAGCCATATCCGCCGCCCTGCCGACCTGGCGGCGCGTTACGGCGGTGAAGAATTCGCGGTGGTGCTGCCCCATACCGACGCCAAGGGGGCGTGGGTGATCGCCGAGCATATCCGCGAGGGGGTCCAGCACTTGCCGAGAGTGGCCGGGGACAAGCAACCGATCACCGTAAGCATCGGCCTGAGTACCTGGCAAAAGCACAGCCGTATTTCCCTTGAGGACCTGCTGCTCAAGGCTGACCAAGCGTTGTATCAGGCCAAGCACAGCGGCCGTAACCGGACAATGGATGGTTCAAAGACCTCAAGCTGATGAGGTCCATTGTGGGAGCTGGCTTGCCTGCGATGGCGGTGGGTCAGCTACCTATAAGCTAACTGGCAGGCCGCTATCGCAGGCAAGCCAGCTCCCACATTTGGATATTCGTCAGGCATAAAAAAAGGCCACCCGAAGGCAGCCTTTCAAAACTAAAGAAAGAGAGTTGTTACTTACACCGCCGCAACGGGACGCATGTAAGAGATCGGTGCGGTGCTGGCATCTTCGAAGGTCACGACTTCCCAAGCGTCTGTCTGCTCAATCAACTTGCGCAGCAACTGGTTGTTAAGGGCGTGGCCCGACTTGAAGCCTTTGAACTCGCCTATCAGGCTATTGCCCAGCAGGTAGAGGTCACCGATTGCATCGAGGATCTTGTGCTTCACGAATTCGTCTTCATAGCGAAGGCCGTCTTCGTTCAGTACACCATCCGCGTCGACCACAATGGCGTTTTCCACGCTACCGCCGAGTGCGAGGTTGTGCTTGCGCAGGTACTCGATGTCACTCATGAAACCAAAGGTACGGGCGCGGCTGACTTCTTTTACGAACGAAGTGCTGGAAAAATCCACGCTTGCACTTTGGGTGCGGTCACGGAATACCGGGTGATCGAAATCGATCTCAAAGCTCACTTTAAAGCCTTCGAACGGGACGAAGGTGGCGCGCTTGTCGCCGTCTTCTACTGTCACTTCCCGCAGAATGCGAATGAACTTCTTGGCTGCGTCCTGTTCTTCCAGGCCGGCAGATTGAATCAAGAATACGAAGGGGCCAGCGCTGCCATCCATGATCGGGACTTCGGACGCGGAGAGCTCGACGTAGGCGTTATCGATGCCCAGGCCAGCCATGGCCGAGAGCAAGTGCTCCACCGTGTCCACTTTGACGTCACCGTTGACCAATGTGGTCGACATAGTGGTTTCGCCAACGTTTTCCGCGCGAGCAGGAATCTGCACCACAGGGTCCAGGTCGGCACGCACAAACACGATGCCGGTGTCGACAGGTGCAGGCTTGAGGGTCAGGTATACCTTCTCCCCGGAGTGCAGACCTACACCTGTGGCACGAATAATATTCTTCAGGGTGCGTTGTTTAATCATGGCTTGGACCGCTTCAGCGCAAATTGCGAACTGGTATCAACAAAGGCTGGCGATAATAGCAGACCAGACCTTTGCTGAACACCAATCACCTTCATAGCCCTGATACATTCCATTAATCGGCCTGACGACGCAGGAATGCCGGGATGTCCAGGTAGTCCAGGTCATCTTGCGGATTCGGGCTACGGGACGCCGCAGCACCGGCCTGAGCCTGGTTGCGCATCACGGTCGGACGGTCCAGGTCACGGTAGTTCACCGACGGCAGTTCCTGGCGAGCAGGCGCTGCAGCGGCCGCTGCCTGATTAGCCTGGCTGGCCTGGCTGGTGTGCAGGGTGTTGTCGATGACCTTCACAGGCTTCTCGATTTTCGCACCCAGGCCGGTAGCAACCACGGTTACATGCAGCTCATCGCGCATGTCCGGATCGATAACGGTACCGACTTTGACCATGGCGTGCTCGGAAGCGAAGGCTTCGATGATGCTACCCACGTCGGAGTACTCACCCAGGGACAGGTCGGGACCGGCGGTGATGTTCACCAGGATGCCGCGTGCACCTTGCAGGTTCACGTCTTCAAGCAACGGGTTGCGGATGGCCGCTTCGGTGGCTTCGCGTGCACGGTTCGGACCGCTGGCGCAGCCAGTGCCCATCATCGCCATGCCCATTTCGCTCATGACCGTACGTACGTCGGCAAAGTCGACGTTGATCATGCCTGGGCGCTTGATGATGTCGGAGATACCGCGAACGGCACCGGCCAGTACATCGTCAGCCTTGGCGAAGGCGGACAGCAGACTGGCATCCTTGCCCAGGATGGTCAGCAGTTTCTCGTTGGGGATGGTGATCAACGAGTCGACGCTTTCAGACAGCAGACGGATACCTTCGTCGGCGATCTGCATGCGCTTGCGGCCTTCGAACGGGAACGGACGCGTCACGACAGCAACGGTCAGAATCCCCATTTCCTTGGCCACTTCGGCAATGATTGGTGCAGCACCGGTACCGGTACCGCCGCCCATGCCGGTGGTGATGAACACCATGTTGGTGCCTTGCAGCACTTCGGCAATACGCTCGCGGTCTTCCAGGGCGGCTTGACGGCCGACTTCCGGATTGGCGCCAGCGCCGAGGCCTTTGGTCACCGCGGTGCCCAATTGCAGGATGGTCCGCGCGCCGATGCTTTTGAGCGCCTGGGCATCAGTGTTGGCGCAGATGAACTCAACGCCTTCAATGTTGCTCTTGACCATGTGGTTGACAGCGTTGCCGCCGCCACCGCCGACACCGATTACTTTGATAACCGGGCTAGCGGGGATATTGTCTACGAGTTCGAACATGTTCCCTCTCCTTTCATTTTCTCTAGTTTTTTCGCCTACTGCTTGTTGCGGGTGTTGCGGTGTCGCGGTAAATCTTTAGAAATTGCCTTTTACCCAAGCCTGCAGCCGCTCGAACAACGGCGCCTTCGCTTCGTCATCGCTGCGGTAGCTGTCACGGATGCTCGGGCCCGACAGGGAAATGCCGTCGGTCTGCTTTTGCAGCCCGTACAACAGCAAGCCCACACCGGTGGAATAAATCGGGTTGCGCACCACGTCGCCCAGGCCCTTCACGCCATGGGGCACGCCCAGGCGCACCGGCATGTGGAAGATCTCTTCGGCCAACTCGACCGCGCCTTCCATCTTCGAGGTGCCACCGGTCAGCACGATGCCGGCCGGGATCAAATCTTCGTAGCCGCTGCGGCGCAGTTCAGCCTGGATCAGGGTGAACAGCTCGTCGTAACGTGGCTCGACCACTTCGGCCAGGGCCTGGCGCGACAGCTCGCGCGGTGGACGGTCACCCACGCTTGGCACCTTGATGGTCTCGCCGGCACCGGCCAGCTTGGCCAGGGCGCAGGCGTAGCGGATCTTGATTTCTTCGGCGTACTGGGTCGGTGTGCGCAACGCCATGGCGATGTCGTTGGTGACCTGGTCGCCGGCAATCGGGATCACCGCGGTGTGACGGATCGCACCCTCGGTGAAGATCGCGATGTCGGTGGTGCCGCCGCCGATGTCCACCAGGCACACGCCCAGCTCTTTTTCGTCGTCGGTGAGTACCGAGTAGGCCGAGGCCAACTGCTCGAGAATGATGTCGTCGATTTCCAGGCCGCAGCGACGCACGCATTTTTCAATGTTCTGTGCGGCGTTGACGGCGCAGGTCACCACGTGGACCTTGGCTTCCAGACGCACGCCCGACATGCCCAGAGGCTCGCGCACGCCTTCCTGGTTGTCGATCACGTAGTCCTGCGGCAGGGTGTGCAGCACGCGCTGGTCCGCCGGGATCGCCACGGCCTGGGCAGCGTCGAGCACGCGCTCAAGGTCGGCCGAGCTGACTTCACGGTCGCGGATCGCCACGATGCCGTGGGAGTTCAGGCTGCGGATGTGGTTGCCGGCCACGCCGACGAACGCCGAGTGAATCCGGCAACCGGCCATCAGCTGCGCTTCTTCGATGGCGCGCTGGATCGATTGCACGGTGGACTCGATGTTCACCACCACGCCCTTCTTCAGGCCCCGGGACGGATGCGTGCCAATACCGACGATTTCGATCGCGCCGTCTTCCCCGACCTCGCCCACCAGCGCCACCACCTTGGAGGTGCCGATATCGAGACCGACGATCATTTTGCCGCTTTGCACGTTTGCCATGGGTCCTGCCTCTTCTTAATTCTTCGCGACAGCGGGTTGTGCTGCCGTGGGCGCAGCCGGTGTACGCCAGCCGACGGCCAGGCCGTTGGCGTAACGCAGGTCGACGCTCGCAATGTTCGTAATCTGTTCTTTCAAGGTTTTTTCATAGATGGCAATAAAGCGGCGCATCTTTTCCACCAAGCGGTCGCGTCCCAGCAACAACTCGATGCCCGGGCCGGAACTGCCTGCCCCGGTCGTCAAAAACCAGCTGCCCCGCTCACGCAATTCCAGGCGTGCAATGGAGAAGCCCAGTGGCCGCAGCATCTGGCTCAAGGCCTGGTACTGCTGCATCACTTGCTGCTGCGCCCGCTGCGGCCCGAACAGCTGCGGCAGGTGTTCATAGTTGGCCAGCTCACGCGGGGTGAACGCCTGGCCCTGGTTGTTCAACAGCGCTTCATCGCCCCAACGGGCCACGGGCAGTTGTTCTTCCAGGCGGATCGTCACCTGGTCCGGCCATACACGGCGAACTTCGGCGTGGGCGATCCACGGCATCTGTTCCAGCTCCGAGCGCATGCCCGCCAGGTCGATGGTAAAGAAGCTCGCCGCCAGGTATGGGCCGATGCGCTGCTGTACCGCTTGCTGGCTGATGTAGCTCAAGTCGCCCTGCACGCTGATCTTGGTGATCGGCCGGTCGGCATACGGCAACAGGCGCTGCGCGCCTTCGTACGTACCAAAGCCCAACACCACCAGCAGCACCGGCCAGAACAGCGCCTTGATAAAACCAAAGTTGGCTTTTGGCAGGCGCGAAGACATCGGCTCTTTAGCCACCATTCGGCTTGCACCCCGTGGCACCGGCTTGCGGCTCGGTGCTTGTGGGGGCTGATGACGAAGCGATGCGCCGTTCATGTGTTTAGCCTCTTGGCTCAATGCTGTCGGCCAGGATCGCCAGCACTAACTGCTGGAAATCCAGACCGGCGGCACGGGCTGCCATGGGAACCAGGCTGTGGTCGGTCATGCCCGGTGCGGTGTTGACTTCAAGGAACCAGAAATTCCCTTGGTCATCCTGCATCACGTCTGCCCGCGCCCAACCGGCGATACCCAGCGCCTCACAGGCTTTCGCCGTGAGGTCCATCAATTCTTGTTCCTTGGTTGCTTCGAGGCCGCATGGGATCCGGTACTGAGTATCGGAAGCCAGGTACTTGGCGTCGTAGTCATAAAAGGTGTGGGGCGTGCCCAAAGCGATGGGCGGCAATACCTGGCCACGCAGGGTGGCGATGGTGTACTCGGGACCGGAAATCCACTGTTCCACCAACACTTGCGAATCGTAGGTACTTGCCGCTTTCCATGCGTCGATCAATTCGGCGGCCGAGTTCACTTTGGCCATGCCGATACTGGAGCCTTCATGGGCTGGTTTGACGATCAAAGGCAGGCCCAGTTCCTTGGCCGCAGAAATACAATCGTCTTCGCTGCACAATACGGCGTGACGCGGGGTTGGAATGCCCAGGCTGTGCCACACCTGCTTGGTGCGCAACTTGTCCATCGCCAGGGCCGAGGCGAGGATGCCGCTGCCGGTGTAAGGGATGCCGGCGCATTCGAGCAGGCCCTGCATGCTGCCGTCTTCACCGCCGCGGCCGTGAAGAATGAGAAAGGCGCGGTCGATCTTTTCGGCCTGCAGACGGGCGAGGAAGTCATCGCCCACATCGATACCGAACGCGTTCACACCAGCACTTTGCAGCGCTTCAAGCACCGCATTGCCGGACTTGAGCGACACTTCGCGCTCGGCGCTCTTGCCGCCGAACAACACGGCAACGCGACCAAAATCGGCTGGAGTAATAGTGGAGAACAGGGAGCCGTAGTCAGTGGTCATTTCGACTTCCCCTTGGCGGCTGCAAACAGCGGGCTCGCCAGCAACTTGGGCGCAAGGCCACCGATATCACCGGCGCCCTGGCACAGCAGGATGTCGCCGGCACGCAGCAGCGGCTTGACGATTGGCGCCAGGTCCACGCCACGCTCGATGTAGATCGGGTCCAACTGGCCGCGCTGGCGGATGCTGTTGCACAGCTTGCGGCTGTCAGCGCCCGGGATCGGTTCTTCACCGGCCGGGTAGACTTCCATCAGCAACAGGACGTTGGCATCGGCCAGTACATTGACGAAATCGTCGTACAAGTCACGGGTGCGGCTGTAGCGGTGCGGCTGGTACACCATCACCAGCCGGCGCTCCGGCCAGCCACCGCGCACGGCCTTGATCACGGCCGCAACTTCGGTCGGGTGGTGACCGTAGTCGTCCACCAGCATCACGTCACCGCCTTCAACCGGCAGTTGGCCGTAGACCTGGAAACGACGGCCCACACCGGCAAAGCGCGACAGGCCTTCGACGATGGCTTCATCGCTGACGCCTTCATCGGTAGCAATGCAGATGGTCGCCAAAGAGTTCAGCACGTTGTGGTTGCCCGGCATGTTCACCGACACGTCCAGCGGCTCGCGATCAGGACGCAGCACGGTGAAGAAGGTTTGCATGCCTTCCTGGCGCACATTGATTGCGCGCACGTCGGCGTCTTCGCTGAAGCCGTAGGTCACGGTCGGGCGTTTGACCTGAGGCAGGATTTCACGCACCACCGGGTCGTCCAGGCACACCACGGCCAAACCGTAAAACGGCAGGTTGTGCAGGAAGTCGACGAAGGTTTTCTTCAGTTTGTTGAAGTCGCCGTCGTAGGTCGCCATGTGGTCTTCGTCGATGTTGGTGACGACGGCGACCAGCGGTTGCAGGTGCAGGAAGCTCGCGTCACTTTCATCGGCTTCGGCGATCAGGTAGCGGCTGGTGCCTAGCTGGGCATTGGTGCCGGCTGCATTCAGGCGGCCACCGATGACGAAGGTCGGGTCCAGGCCACCGGCGGCGAACACCGAGGCGATCAGGCTGGTGGTGGTGGTCTTGCCATGGGTACCGGCGACGGCGATGCCGTGGCGATAGCGCATCAGCTCGGCGAGCATCTCGGCACGTGGCACCACAGGGATACGGCGCTCAAGGGCGGTGGCCACTTCCGGGTTAGAGGTGTTCACGGCGCTGGACACCACCAGCACATCGGCCTCGGCAGCGTTCTCGGCACGGTGGCCGATAAAGATCTGCGCGCCGAAGGACTTCAGGCGCTCGGTGACCGGCGACTCTTTCAAGTCCGAGCCGGACACTTGGTAGCCCAGGTTCAGCAACACTTCGGCAATCCCGCACATGCCCACGCCACCGATACCGACGAAGTGAATACGACGGATGCGGCGCATCTCGGGTTGCGGCATGGCTTTCTGATTCTCAACCATGGGCCACCTCCAGGCAGATATCGACCACGGTGCGGGTTGCGTCAGGTTTGGCCAGGCGGCTTGCGGTGCTCGCCATGCTGTTGAGTCGTTCCGGTTGCATCAAAACCTCGGTCAGGCGAGCGGCCAAATCGGCGGCGCCAGTCGTTCTTTGCGGCAGCAGGAAGGCAGCGCCCTCCCCGGCCAAATATTCGGCGTTGCGGGTCTGGTGATCGTCGATGGCGTGGGGCAAAGGCACCAGCAAGGACGGCAGACCGGCGGCCGCCAGTTCACTGACGGTCAGCGCACCAGCGCGGCAGACCACCAGGTCGGCCCAGCCATAGGCTTGGGCCATGTCTTTGATGAAGGGCTGTACGTTGGCCTCTACACCGGCCTCGCGATAACGCGCGGCGGTGACTTCATCGTGATTCTTGCCGGCCTGGTGGAAGATCTCCGGGCGCACATCCTCAGGAAGTTGCGCAACGGCTTCAGGCAGCAATTTATTCAGTGGCTCGGCGCCCAGGCTTCCGCCCAGGATCAGCAGGTGAGCCTTGCGCCCCGCCAGCGCGTCACGCGCAATGGCCATGAACAGTTCGGTACGCACCGGGTTGCCGGTGGTGCGAAGCTTGTCAGAGGCGGCGAAGGTTTTCGGGAAGGCTTCACACACCCGCGCAGCCAACGGCACCAGCAGGCGGTTGGCGGTACCGGCGACGGCGTTCTGTTCGTGGACGATCACCGGCACGCCAGCGAGTTTCGCCGCGACGCCACCGGGGCCGGTCACATAACCGCCAAAGCCGAGCACACACACCGGCTTGAGCTCGCGAATGATCTTGCGCGCCTGCATGACCGCCTTGAGCAACACGAACGGCGCCTTGAGCAACGACAACTTGCTCTTGCCGCGCAAACCGGTGACGTTGATCAAATGCAGCGGCAAGCCGGCATTAGGCACCAATTCGTTTTCGATGCCACGGGGCGTACCCAGCCAGTGCACGGTGTAGCCACGGTTCTGGAATTCACGGGCGCAAGCCAGGGCCGGGAACACATGGCCCCCAGTGCCGCCCGCCATGATCAGCACGTTAGCGCCCATGGGTCGGCTCCTCGGCGAAGTCGCTTTCGCTGAACTCCATCTCTTCGCTGCCCAGGTGGGTACGGCTCTCCCACTCGATACGCAGCAACAAGCCGAGACAGGCGCAGCAAATCACCAACGAACTGCCACCGTAACTGAGGAACGGCAAGGTCAGGCCCTTGGTCGGCAGCAGGCCGACGTTCACACCGATGTTGATCAGGAACTGGCCGATCCACAGGAAGGCCAACCCATACGCCACGTAGGCAGCGAAGAACTGCTTGGCCTTCTCGGCCCACAAGCCGATGTACATGGCGCGCACGCAAACGAACACAAACAGCGCAACGGTGCACAGCGAACCCACCACACCCAACTCCTCGGCCAATACCGAGAACACGAAGTCGGTGTGGGCTTCCGGCAGGTAGAACTGCTTCTGCACACTGTTGCCCAGGCCCACGCCCAGCCACTCGCCGCGACCGAAGGCGATCAGCGCCTGGGTCAACTGGTAGCCGGAGCCGAACTGGTCGGACCAAGGGTCGGTAAAGGTGATCAAACGCGCCATCCGGTAGGGCTGCGCCTGCACCAGGATGGTCACCGCCGCGACCGCCAGCACCACCATCAAGGTGAAGCGGAACAGCCCGACGCCACCCAGGAACAGCATCGCGGCGGCGGCGCCCATCATCACCACCGTGGCCCCGAAGTCGGGCTCCATCAGCAACAGGCCAGCCATGGGCAGCAGCACGATGAACGGCTTGAAGAAGCCCATCCAGCTTTCGCGTACTTCTTTCTGACGGCGCACCAGGTAACCGGCGAGGTAGATCACCACGAACACCTTGGCGATTTCCGAAGGCTGCACGTTGAACGCGCCGAAGCCGATCCAGCGCATCGAACCGTTCACCTCGCGGCCAATGCCCGGCACGATCACCATCACCAGCAAGCCGAACGCACCGATCAGCATCAGCCAACCCAGACGCTGCCAGGTGGCAATCGGGATCATCATGGTGACGATGCAGGCGCCCAGGCCGATCACCAGGTACACCAGGTGACGGATCATCATGTACAGCGTATTGCCCGACTGCACGGCAGCCACTTCGGAGGACGCCGAGGTGATCATCACCAGGCCCAGGCCGAGCAGCGCCAGGCAACCGGCGAGCATAGGGAAATCAAGGTCAATGCCGCGCCCGGTAATGATCGGCGACGGGTAGGGCTTGATGATGTTTCTCAGGTTGAGGCTCATGCCAAAGCCTCCACGGCGCGGGCGAACAGGTGGCCGCGCTCTTCATAGTTCTTGAACATGTCGAAGCTGGCGCACGCGGGCGACAGCAACACCGCATCGCCGGGCTGGGCCAGGGCTTTGCACTGGGCAATGGCGTCGTCCAGGGAAGCTGCGCGTACTTGCGGTACAGCGTCACCGAGGGCGGCGGCGATCAGGTCCGAATCGCGGCCCATCAGCACCACGGCGCGGCAATGGGCGGCCACTGGCGCTTTAAGGTCCTTGAAGTCGGCACCCTTGCCATCGCCACCGGCGATCAGCACCAGCTTGCCGTCGATATCGGCACCCAGGCCTTCGATGGCCGCCAGGGCTGCACCGACGTTGGTGGCTTTGGAGTCGTTGTAATAGCTGACGCCATTGAGGTCGCGCACCCACTGGCAGCGATGCTCAAGCCCGGCAAAGGTGCGCAGGCTGGCGAGCATGGCGTCGAATGGCAGGCCAACCGCGTGACCGAGCGCCAAGGCCGCCAGGGCATTGGACTGGTTGTGTGCGCCACGAATTTTCAGTTCGCGTACCGGCATCAGGTTCTGGAATTCGAACGCCAGGTACTTCTCGTCGTTCTCTTCGCGAATGCCAAAGCCTTTGAAATCCGGTTTGCCCAGGCCGAAAGTCCAGCAAGGCATGCCCTCGCCCATCAGCGGACGGCTCAGGGCATCCTGGCGGTTGACTACAAATTGCTTGGCGCCACGGAAGATCCGGTGCTTGGCCAGGTGATAAGCCGGCAGGCCGCTGTAGCGGTCCATATGGTCTTCGCTGACGTTCAATACTGTCGCCACTTCGGCGCCCAGGTCGTGGGTGGTTTCCAGCTGGAAGCTCGACAATTCCATCACGTACAGCTCGACGTCGTCGCTGAGCAGGTCCAGGGCCGGCACGCCAAGATTGCCGCCGACGGCCACACGCTTGCCCGCCGCCGCCGCCATCTCGCCCACCAGGGTGGTGACAGTGCTTTTCGCGTTGGAACCGCTGATGGCCACGATCGGCGCCTTCGCGTTGCGCGCGAACAGGTCGATATCGCCGGACAGCTTCACGCCACGGGCCGCCGCCGCTTGCAGGGCCGGTGTCGCCAGGGCCAGGCCCGGGCTCACGTAGAGCTCATCGGCACGGCACAGAAACTCGACATCCAGCTCGCCACAACGCACTTCCACGTGCGGGTAGTCACGGCGCAGCGTGACCAGCTCCGGTGGATTTTCCCGCGTATCGGCCACGGCAAACGACGTGCCCCGGTTCGCCAGGAAGCGAACCAGGGACATGCCGCTCTTGCCGAGGCCGACAACGATGCGGAAGTGGTCTGAAGCGATCAGGGACACTCGTTTCTACCTCAGTTTCAGGGTGGCAAGGCCGACCAGTACCAGAATCACGGTGATGATCCAGAAACGGACAATCACGCGTGGCTCAGGCCAGCCCTTGAGTTCAAAGTGGTGGTGAATCGGCGCCATGCGAAACACGCGGCGCCCGGTCAACTTGAAGGACGCCACCTGGATGACCACCGACAGGGTTTCCATCACGAACACGCCGCCCATGATGAACAGCACGATTTCCTGGCGAACGATCACCGCGATGGTGCCCAAGGCAGCGCCCAGCGCCAGTGCGCCGACGTCGCCCATGAAGACTTGTGCCGGGTAGGTGTTGAACCACAGGAACCCCAGGCCGGCACCGATCAGCGCGCCGCAGAACACGATCAGTTCACCAGCGCCCGGTACATAAGGAATCAGCAGGTACTCAGCGAATTTCACGTTACCCGACAGGTAGCAGAAGATGCCGAGCGCGCCGCCCACCATCACCGTCGGCATGATCGCCAGGCCGTCGAGGCCATCGGTCAGGTTCACCGCGTTGCTGGAGCCGACGATCACGAAGTAGGTCAGCACCACAAAACCGACACCCAGCGGGATGCTCACATCCTTGAGCATCGGGATGATCAAGGTGGTCTCCACGGCACTTGGCGCGGTGGTGTACAGGAAGATCGCAGCGGCCAGGCCGAACACCGACTGCCAGAAATACTTCCAGCGGCTTGGCAGCCCCTTGGAGTTTTTCTCAATCACTTTGCGGTAGTCATCCACCCAGCCGATGGCACCGAACAGCAGGGTCACCAGCAGCACCACCCACACGTAGCGGTTATGAAGGTCGGCCCAGAGCAAGGTGCTGACGCCGATGGACGACAGGATCAGCGCACCGCCCATGGTGGGCGTGCCGGACTTGGACAGGTGCGACTGCGGGCCGTCGTTACGAACCGATTGACCAATTTGCAGGTTCTGCAGGGTGCGGATCATCCACGGCCCTAAAAACAGTGACAAAGACAGCGCGGTCAGCACACCCAGGATCCCGCGCAGGGTCAGGTACTGGAAGACCGCGAAGCCTTTGTGGAACTGTTGCAGATACTCAGCCAGCAGCAGCAGCATTAATGTTTCTCCGTACTTGAGCCACACAAGGCTGCGACGACGTTTTCCATCACCGCGCTGCGCGATCCCTTGATCAAAATGGTTGTGTGTTTGTCATGTTCAGCCGCCGTCAACGCCTGGATCAGCTCGGCCTGGCTGGCGAAATGCCGCGCGCCAGCGCCGAAAGCGTTGACCGCATGGGCCATGTTCGTGCCAACGGCGTAGAGCGCGTCCACTTTGCCGGCGGCATAGGCGCCGACTTCACGGTGGCCCTGTTCAGCCCAATCGCCCAATTCGCCGATATCGCCCAGTACCAGCACCTTGCGCCCATCAAAGCCTTTGAGCAGGTCCACAGCGGCATTGATGGAGGACGGGTTGGCGTTGTAGGTGTCATCGATCACGCGCATGCCGTTGCCAGCCAGTTGCGCCACAGTGCGGCCCTTCACCGGCTGCACCGCGCCCAGGCCCGTGGCAATACCGAACAGCGACACACCCAGGGCATGGGCGGCTGCGGCGGCGGCCAAGGCGTTGGCGACGTTATGGTTGCCTAGCAAATTCAACTGCACGTGCTCGTCACCTTGCGGGGTGTGCAAGGTGAAGGACGGGCAGCCACGGGCATCGACATTGATGTTGGAGGCGTAAAAATCGGCTGCGGCATTGAGTACCGCAAACGTCAGGACCTTGCGACCGGCGGCGCGTACACGCCAGGTCTCGAAGGCCTTGTCATCCAGGTTCAGTACCGCAGTGCCCGAAGCGTCGAGGCCTTCAAGGATTTCGCCCTTGGCTTCGACGATTTTTTCCGGGCCGCCGAACTCGCCGACATGGGCAGTACCGGCGTTGTTGATGATCGCCACGTGCGGCTGGGTCAGCGCCACGGTGTAGGCGATTTCGCCGATGCGCGAAGCCCCCAGTTCGATCACCGCCGCCGTGTGTTCCGGGGCCAGTTCGAGCAGGGTCAGCGGTGCGCCGAAATCATTGTTCAGGTTGCCACGGGTCGCGAGTACCGGCCCGCGCGTGCGCAAGACGCCGGCAAGCAGTTCCTTGACCGTGGTCTTGCCGCTGGAACCGGTAATGGCCGCCACTGGTTTATCAAAAGCGGCACGGTTAAGCGCGCCCAGTTGGCCCAGGGCCAGGCGGGTGTCGGCTACCAGCAATTGCGGCAAGGCAGAATCGGCCACTTCACGCTGTACCAGGGCACCGACAGCACCTTTGGCGGCAACGTCGTTGAGGTAGTCGTGACCATCGAAACGCGGACCGGCCAGGGCGACAAACAGTTGCCCCGGCTGGATGTTACGGCTGTCGATACTCACGCCGTTGAATGTGCAGTCGCTCGACAGCACACGGGCCGACAGGGCCTGGGCCAATTCGCTGAATGTCATCGCTTTAAGCATGGGCGACCTCCCACGCGGTCAAGGCGTGATCCGCCTCGACCAGATCGGAGAAGGCATGGCGCTCACCGTTGATTTCCTGATAGTCCTCGTGGCCTTTGCCCGCGAGCACCACTACGTCGTCCGCGCCGGCACTGGCGATCAACTGCGCGATGGCAGCGCCACGGCCCGCGACGAAGGTGACCTTGGAGGCGTCTTTGAAGCCGACACGGATGTCATCGAAAATCTGGCTGGGGTCTTCGCTGCGCGGGTTGTCGTCGGTGACGAGTACGCCATCGGCCAAGCGCTCGACAATCTCGGCCATCAATGGGCGCTTGCCGCGATCGCGATCACCGCCGCAACCGAACAGGCACAGCAGTTTGCCCTTGGCATGTGGGCGCAGGGCTTCGAGGACTTTTTCCAGGGCATCCGGGGTGTGGGCGTAATCGACCACCACCAGCGGTTGTGTGCCGCCACCCAGGCGCTGCATGCGACCGGCCGGGCCTTCCAGCTTGGGCAGTACCCGCAGGATTTCATCCAAGGCGTAATCCAGGCCCAGAAGTGCGCCGATAGCGGCGAGCACGTTGCTCAGGTTGAACCGCCCCAGCAAGGTGCTGCGCAAGTGGTGCTCGCCCTGCGGCGTCACCAACGTGGCGCGCACGCCTTCGTCATTGAACTGGGCTTCGCGGCAATACAGGTAGGCACTGGCATCTTGCAGGCTATAGCTGATCAAGCGCGCGTCGCTGTCTTGCTCCGCCAGCTGGCGGCCGAATGCGTCGTCGAGGTTGACCACCCGGCACTTCAGGTCATTCCAGGCAAACAGCTTGGCCTTGGCGGCGGCGTACGCCTCCATGGTGCCGTGGTAGTCCAGGTGATCGCGGGACAGGTTGGTCATCACCGCCACGTCAAAGGCCAGGGCAGTGACACGCCCTTGGTCCAGGCCGTGGGAAGACACTTCCATGGCAACCGCCTTGGCGCCGGCCTTTTTCAGGTCGGCCAGGGTCGCTTGCACGGCAATCGGGTTCGGCGTGGTGTGCAGGCCGCTTTGCAGCGCGCCATAGAAACCGGTGCCCAGGGTGCCGACGATGCCGCAGTGCTGACCCAGCAGGTCCAACGCCTGGGCAACCAATTGGGTCACGCTGGTCTTGCCGTTGGTGCCCGTCACGCCCACCAGGTTGAGTTGGCGGCTCGGGTCACCGTAGAAACGCCCGGCGATGTCAGAAAGCTGCGCAGCCAGGCCCTTGACCGGAATCAACGGCACATCGGTGATCGGCAGCACGGTGGCACCTTCCACTTCATAGGCAACCGCCGCCGCACCGCGTTGCAGGGCATCGGCGATATGCGCACGGCCATCGAGCTTGCCGCCGGGTACCGCCAGGAACAGGTCACCGGCGCGCACATTACGGCTGTCCAGAGTCAGCTCACGAATCAGCAGATCGTGGCCGGCATGGGCAAAAATCTTGTTCAGGCTAAGAGACATCAGCCGCGCCCTCCATTGGCTTTGACCGCTGCGGCCGGTGGGCCGGCGTTGGCTTGTTGAGTCGGCGGCAGGTTGTCCGGCGTGATGTTCATCAAGCGCAGGGTGCCGGACATCACTTTGCTGAACACCGGCGCCGAAACCAGGCCACCGAAGTAGCCGGCTTTACTAGGCTCGTCGATGACCACGACGATGGCGTAGCGCGGGTCGCTCATCGGGCCGAAGCCGGCGAACAGCGAACGGTAGGAGTTTTCGGCATAGCCTTTGGTGCCCACCGAAGTCTTACGCGCCGTACCCGACTTGCCCGCAACGTGGTACGCCGGCACCTGGGCGCGGAAAACGCCACGCGGTGCTTCGATCACTTGTTGCAGCATGCCTTGCATGGTCTTGGCGACGTTCTCCGGGATCACTTGGGTGGCTTTTGGCGCTTCGTCGACATGGATCAGGCTCAGTGGAACCATGCGGCCGTTATTGGCCAATACCGAGAAAGCGTGGGCCAACTGGATGGCGGTCACCGACAGGCCGTAGCCGTAGGACAGCGTGGCAGTCTCGGCTTTTCTCCACTCGCGGTAGTTCGGCAGGTTGCCCACGCGTTCACCTGGGAAATCGAGGCCGGTGGGTTGCCCCAGGCCGATTTTTTGCGCCAGGTGATAGATCGTTTCACCGCCAATGTCGAAGGCAACTTTACTCATGCCCACGTTACTGGAGTTGATCAGGATGCCTGTCAGATCCAGCACCGGACCTTCAGTGCGGGATACGTCACGAATGGTGTATTTGCCCAACTGCAAGGTGCCTGGGTAAACCTCGACCTTGTCGCTGGGTTTCCAGCGCCCGGTTTCCAGGGCAGCGCTCATGGAGATGGCTTTCATGGTCGAACCCGGCTCGAACACGTCGATCATTGCGCGGTTACGCATCATCGCCGGTTGCAGGTTGCGACGGTTGTTGGGGTTATAGGTCGGCTGGTTGACCATGGCGAGGATCTCGCCGGTCTTCACGTCCATGATCACAAGGCTGCCGGCTTTGGCGCCGTTCTCGATGATCGCGTTACGCAGTTCGCGGTTGGCCAGGTATTGCAGGCGCAAATCGATCGACAACGCCAGAGGCTTGCCGGCCTTGGCGTTTTTGGTGACCTGGACGTCCTTGATCAATCTGCCGCGCCGATCCTTGATGACCTGGCGTTTGCCCGGAACCCCAGCCAGCCATTCGTCATAGGCCAGTTCGACCCCTTCGCGGCCGTGGTCATCGATATCGGTAAAGCCGACCATATGCGCGGTGGTTTCACCGGCCGGGTAGAAACGACGAAACTCCTCGATGCCATAGACACCGGGGATTTTAAGGTCGAGCACTTGCTGGCCTTGCTCAGGGGTAAGCCCGCGCACCAGGTAGATGAATTCTTTGTTGGCCTGGGCTTCCAGGCGCTCGGTCAGGGCTTTGCGGTCTTGCCCCAGGGCAGCGGCCAGTTCAGGCCACTTGTCCTTGGCGACTTGCAGTTCCTTGGCGTTGGCCCACAGGGTGGTCACCGGGGTACTGACGGCCAGAGGCTCGCCGTTACGGTCGGTGATCAGGCCGCGGTGTGCAGGAATCGGAATATGCCGCAGGCTGCGGGCGTCACCCTGGCCGATCAGGAAGTCGCGGTCGACGACCTGCAGGTCGAAGATGCGCCAGACGATCGCGCCCACCATCAATGCCAGCAAGCCGAGCATCAGGCGGAAGCGCCACGGGTAGAGTGCCCCTTCGAGTTTCATCATGGCGCCACCATGCGGACTTCAGCCGCGCCAGGGATGTGCATCTTCAGCTGTTCGGTGGCCAGCACTTCGATACGGCTGTGGGCCGTCCAGGTGCTTTGCTCAAGGATCAACCGGCCCCACTCTGCCTGGGCCTTATCACGCACGCTCAATTCCCCGTACAGGGTATTGAGCAACTGACGGTTCCAGTGGGCGCTGTAGGACACCGCAATCGCGGACACCAGCACGCCGACAAACAGCAGCAACATAAAGAAGCTGCCGCCCGGGAGGGGCTTGGCGAAAAGCTTGCTCACCGCAACTTCTCCGCAACACGCATGACGGCGCTACGGGAACGTGGGTTGGCCTTGAGTTCGGCTTCGGAAGCGAACTGCGCTTTGCCATGGATTTTGATTTTC
This sequence comes from Pseudomonas sp. FJ2-5-13, assembly GCF_029201605.1. Lineage (NCBI taxonomy): Bacteria > Pseudomonadati > Pseudomonadota > Gammaproteobacteria > Pseudomonadales > Pseudomonadaceae > Pseudomonas > Pseudomonas sp. FJ2-5-13. Next base: position 1,104,186 of record NZ_CP104045.1, on the reverse strand, counting down.
GGCACAAAGGCTTCGAAACGCACCGGCAGGTTACGCGGCAGGTTGTCGGATTCGCCCTTGACCAGACGACGCATGAAGAGTTTGACGATGCGGTCTTCCAGGGAGTGGAAGCTGATCACCACCAGGCGACCGCCCACTTCCAAAGCATCCAGAGCGGCTTCGAGGCCGGCTTCCAGATCGCCCAATTCGTTGTTGACGTGAATGCGCAGGCCCTGGAACGCACGGGTCGCCGGGTTCTTGCCCTTTTCCCAGGCCGGATTGGCGACCTTCAGCACTTCGGCCAGGTCAGCGGTGCGTTCGAACGGCTGGATTTCGCGGCGCTCGACCACGGCACGCGCCATGCGCCCGGCGAAGCGCTCTTCACCATATTCCTTGAACACACGGGCGATTTCTTCCACCGGTGCGGTGGCGATGAACTGTGCAGCACTGACCCCACGGGTAGGGTCCATGCGCATGTCGAGGGGGCCGTCGTTCATGAAGCTGAAGCCGCGCTCCGGGTCATCGAGCTGCGGCGAAGACACGCCCAGGTCGAGCAGAACCCCGGCCACCTTGCCCGCCATGCCGCGCTCGGCAACTTCGGCGCCCAGCTCGGCAAAGCTGCGCTGCACAACGACAAAGCGGCCGTCTTCGGCCGCTAGCGCTTGCCCGGTGGCAATCGCTTGAGGGTCTTTGTCGAACCCGAGGAGTTTGCCGTCGGACCCGAGCTGGCTGAGTATCAACCGGCTATGCCCGCCCCTGCCGAATGTGCCATCGACATAGCAGCCATCGGCACGTACGGCGAGAGCCTCAACGGCTTCGTCAAGCAGTACGGTGATGTGGTTAAAGCCGCTATCAATAGTCACAGGATCAAATCACGCAGTTCATCAGGCATGGCGCCCGGTTGTTGAATAGCAGCCAGGTCCGCTGCAGACACAGCATCCCAGGCATCTTCGTCCCACAATTGGAACTTGTTCAGTTGGCCTACCAGCATTGCGCGCTTGTCCAGCTTGGCGTACTCGCGCAGTCGCGGAGGCACCAGGAAACGACCGCTGCCATCGAGTTCAAGGTCGACGGCATTACCGATCAGCAAACGCTGAAGGCGGCGGTTTTCTTCACGCAATGAAGGCAGTGCGCGCAACTTGGTTTCAATCAACTCCCACTCGTCGAGGGGGTAAACACACAAACAAGGGTCAACGGCGTCAATCGTGATGATTAACTGCCCTGAACTTCGCGAAATGAGCTCGTCACGATACCGGCTCGGCATGGCGAGACGGCCTTTTGCATCGAGACTGATAGCGTTAGCTCCGCGAAACACAGATGCGTTTCTCCAAATTTTAGCGTTTTACGTTCAAAAAACCCACTTTGTGCCACTTTCCGCCACTTGCGCACACTATAGGAATGCGCCCACCACACCGTCAAGGCGCGTATACAAGGAAAAGCCTTACAGAACGGAGATTTAGGAAGGTAAAGGGAGGAGAAACGAGAGTTTTGCGATGTTTTTGACTCAACAACAGCAAACAGCTCAAAGAGCTAGGGCTTAAAGTTAAAGTGATTTATTAAGAGTAAGATTTTTTTGGTATTACGAAGATGCATCTGCCAATGATTTGGCAGGGAGGGATTCTTGCGTTACTACCGGGTTTGCGCACGAGATTCGAACGCAAGGAAAAAAGGTGGAGAGTCGATCTGTAAGCCGGGTTCTGTCTTGAACAGTCATTCGTCTACGATGGCCATCACTGGACATCTTTAGCAACCTACCCGGTCCCAGCGCGGGCCACGCCTTGGGACCCTATTTGGTCTTGCTCCAAGTGGGGTTTACCTAGCCACGAACTGTTGCCAGTCGTGCGGTGCGCTCTTACCGCACCTTTTCACCCTTACCGGCACCGAAGTGCTTAGGCGGTTATTTTCTGTGGCACTTTCCGTAGGCTCACGCCTCCCAGGCATTACCTGGCACTTCGCCCTATGGAGCCCGGACTTTCCTCCCCCCCCTAATTTTCATAGAGGGCAGCGACTGTCCAATCGACTCTCCGCCGCGAAGGTTAACGGCACGGCGGCTTGAGGACAAGTATTAAAAGTGCAGCATTGCCATCACGTTCAGACGAAATACAGTTTTAGGCCCGGAACTATTCGGCCTTCTGTTTATCGAGCGCGACCTGATACAACACATTCTTGCGCACCCCGGTAATTTCGGCAGCCAGGGCGGCGGCGCGCTTGAGTGGCATTTCCTTGAGCAACAAATCGAGGACGCGCATGGCCTCGCTGCCCACCGCGTCTTCATTCTCCGGCGCGGTCCAGCCGGCTACCAGCACCACGCATTCGCCGCGCTGCTGATTGCTGTCGCCCTCGACAAACGCCCGCAACGCCTCCAGCGGCAGCCCCTTGAGGGTTTCGAAGGTCTTGGTCAACTCCCGGGCCAGCAAGGCCAGGCGCTCGCCGCCAAACACCAGCTCCATGTCTTGCAGGCATTCAAGAATGCGATGCGGGGCCTCATAGAAGATCAAGGTGCGCGGCTCTTCTTTAAGTGCCTGCAGACGCGCCCGACGCCCTACAGCCTTGGCGGGCAGGAAGCCTTCGAAGATAAAGCGGTCCGAGGGCAACCCGGCGGCCGATAATGCAGCAATCAGCGCGCAGGCTCCTGGAACAGGCACTACATTAATACCAGCGGCGCGCGCCTGGCGGACCAGGTGGTAACCCGGATCGGAAATCAGGGGCGTGCCCGCGTCGGAAATCAGTGCGACGTCATCGCCCGCCAAAAGGCGCGTGATAAAGCGGCTACCCTCTTCACGTTCGTTGTGTTCGTGGCAGGCCGCTAATGGCGTGCTGATACCAAAATGCTGCATCAACCGTTGGGAGTGCCGCGTGTCTTCTGCCGCGATCAATTTCACCTCGCGCAACACTTTCAGCGCCCGGGCACTGATGTCGTCCAGGTTGCCAATGGGCGTCGCCACCACAAAAAGCGAGCCAGCAGTGGAATTCAAAGGACCTGGAGCAGTCAAAGCGCACACCTCGATGGTTGGCAAAAGTCACATTGTAGCGCGTAGAAGCCTTGAAAATATGCCATCACGGCCGATGCCGTTTCAGCCACCGTCAGCTACTGGCAACATTTGCACGACCTAAATCCACGGTTTAACGCCATGAACATCGCGCCTGGGCCAGTGCTTGGGTACACTTCCACGCTAATTTGATCGGTATCAGGAACACTTACATGATCGCTTGCCTGCGGCTGCTCTCCGCCCTCTGCCTCGCTGCCTTGCTGGCCGCTTGCGCCAGTTCGCCCTCCTCCAGTCTTGGCGAACTGCCACGCACGCCCGATGCCAGTATCGAGCAACTGCTCGAACAGGCGACGAACGCCAAGACGCCAGAAAAAGCCGCGTTGCTGCGCCTGAGCGCGGCAGACCTGGCCTACCAGCAGAACAATCCCGGCCGCTCCTCGCAGATCCTTGCGCAAGTGCCCCTGGATGCCCTGAAGCCAGCCGCGCAAGTATTTGCCAGCACCCTGGCCGCAGAACTGGCAATGGGCCGCAACCAGCCCAAGGCGGCCTTGGCAGCGCTGAACCACCCCAGCCTGCAAAGCCTGAAGGAACTGCCGACCGACCAGCAGATCCGCACCGGCACCGTGCATGCACGCGCCTATGAAGCCGACGGCCAAACCCTCGCCGCCGCTCGTGAGCGCGTGGCCATGGCGCCCCTGCTGACGGGCGAGGCTGCCAGCAGCAACCACGAAGCCATTTGGGTATTGATTGCCGCGCTGCCAGCCGAACAGCTGCAAGCCACCGGCAACCCGACACTCGATGGCTGGATCACCCTGGCCCAGGCGGTCAAGGGCGCCGGTACGCTGGAGCAACAACAAGCCGCCATCGACACCTGGCGCGCGCAGAACCCGGGCCACCCGGCGGCGGTGCAACTGCCAGCGCCGCTGACCAAGCTCAAGGAACTGGCCAGCCAGCCCCTGAACAAGATCGCCCTGCTGCTGCCCCAGGAAGGCCCGCTGGCCGCTGTGGGCAAAGCGCTGCGCGAAGGTTTCATGGCGGCTCACTACCAGGCTGAGCAAGCCGGGCAGAAGCCACCGGTTATCGAGTTCTATGACAGCTCGCGCCTGACCTCCCTCGACGACTTCTACGCCAAGGCCCAGGCCGCCGGCGTGCAACTGGTGGTCGGCCCGCTGGAAAAACCGCTGGTCAAGCAACTCAGCGCACGCCCGCAATTGCCGATCACCACCCTGGCCCTGAACTACAGCGAGACCGATCAAGGCCCGGCGCAACTGTTCCAGTTCGGCCTGGCCGCTGAAGACGAAGCCCGCGAAGTGTCGCGCCGTGCCCGTGCTGATGGCCTGCATCGCGCCGCCGCCATGGTGCCCCGTGGCGAATGGGGTGAGCGCGTCTACAAGGCGTTCCGCCAGGATTGGGAAGCCAATGGTGGCACCGTCATGGGCGTGGAATATGTCGATCAGCCTGTGGCCCTGGCCCAGCAGATCGCCGATCTGTTCCAACTGCGCAAGAGCGAAGGCCGCGCCAAGAGCCTGCAAAGCACGGTCGGCACCGACGTCGCCGCCCAGCCTTCGCGTCGCCAGGACATCGAGTTCATCTTCCTGGCCGTCACGCCGCAACTGGCCCAGCAGATCAAACCGACCCTGAACTTCCAATACGCTGGCGATGTGCCGGTGTACGCGACCTCTCACGTGTTCAGTGCCAGTGGTGACCGCAACCAGTACTTGGACATGACCAATGTGATGTTCTGCGAAACCCCTTGGCTGCTTAACACCACCGACCCGCTGCGTAACCAGGTCGCCGCACAATGGCCGCAAGCCAATGGCAGCCTGGGCCGCCTCTACGCGATGGGCGTGGATGCCTACCGCCTAGCGCCACGCCTGGGCCAGCTCAAGGCACTGCCGGACACTCGTGTCGACGGCCTCTCGGGCAACCTGGGCATCAGCGCCAACCAGCGCGTCGATCGCCAGATGCCGTGGGCGAAGTTCGTCGGCGGCGACATTCAGCGCCTGCCTGATACCCCACGCTGATGCCCGAGCGGTCCAGCGCACAAAGCGGCAAGGATGCCGAACTGCATGCACTCAATTACCTGCAACAACAGGGTCTGCGCCTTCTGGCGCAGAACTGGTTATGTAAACGCGGCGAGCTTGATCTGGTCATGCTTGACGGCGATACAGTAGTATTCGTCGAAGTCCGCTACAGAAAACACGCACAATGGGGTGGCGCGCTCGCCAGTATCGACGGGCGCAAGCGTCAAAAGCTGATACTCGCTGCGCAGTTTTTTCTGCAAAAAGAGCATCGCTGGGCTGACTGCCCCTGCCGTTTCGATGTGGTTGCCATGGAAAGCACCCCGTCAGGCACAGCTGATCTGACCTGGCTCAAAAATGCCTTCGACAGCTGATTCGCCGGGCACCTTCACCACTCATTTTTGCTCTTTGCTTTGCGGGCTGCACATTACCTGTGCCAAACAGCCGCGCTACTTAAGGTCACACAGATGGACATGCAATCCCGAATTCGCCAGCTTTTCCAGGCCAGCATCGACACCAAGCAACAGGCGATGGACGTACTTGCACCGCACATCGAGCAAGCCAGCCAGGTGATGGTCAATGCCTTGCTCAACGAAGGCAAAATGCTTTCGTGCGGCAATGGCGGTTCGGCTGGCGATGCCCAGCATTTTTCCTCCGAGCTGCTCAACCGTTTCGAACGCGAGCGCCCGAGCCTGCCGGCCATTGCCTTGACCACCGACTCGTCGACAATCACTTCGATTGCCAACGACTACAGCTACAACGAAATCTTCTCCAAGCAGATCCGCGCCCTCGGCCAGCCGGGCGATGTATTGCTGGCGATTTCCACCAGCGGCAACTCGGCCAATATTATTCAAGCGATCCAGGCCGCACATGATCGCGAAATGATTGTCGTAGCCTTGACCGGTCGCGACGGCGGCGGCATGGCGTCGCTGCTGCTGCCAGAGGACGTGGAGATTCGCGTCCCGGCCAATGTCACCGCACGTATCCAAGAAGTTCATCTGCTGGCGATCCACTGCCTGTGCGATCTGATCGACAGCCAACTGTTCGGGAGTGAAGAATGACCGTTAATCGCCTCAGTCTTTTGGCCATCACGCTATGCGTCGCCATCAGCGGCTGCAGCTCGGCTATCACCGCTACACGGGACACCCCTATCCAGGACGACCGGGGCACACGCACCTTCGGCAGCACCATTGATGATTCGCTGATCGAAACCAAGGTGAAGGTCAACGTTGCCAAGGCGGCTACCGACCTGGGCAACGGGGCCTCGCGCATCGTGGTAACCAGCTTCAACGGTGTGGTCCTGCTGGCAGGCCAAACCCCGCGCGCCGATCTCAAGGCCCAGGCCGAGCAGGCCGCCGCTGGCGTGCAACGCGTCAAGAAGGTCCACAACGAACTGCAGGTCATGGACCCGATCACCCTGCTGGCCATCAGCAACGATGCCCTGCTGACCACCAAGATCAAGGCCCAGATGCTGACCGACAGTGCGGTGCCTGGTTCGCGGATCAAGATCGTCACCGACAATGGCATCGTCTACATGATGGGCCTGTTGACCCAGGCCGAAGCCACCCGTGCAGCCAATTTGGTGCAGGGCGTGTCGGGCGTACAGAAGATCGTGAAGGTGTTCGAATACATCGACTGATGTAGACCACACAGCCACAAAAAAGGGCGCCGTGCATTGACTGCACTGCGCCCTTTTTAGTGTTTAACGTTTACTGGTATTGCTGGTACGGGTTGCCCTGGAACTGGTTGTTCTGCTGTGGCGCCTGCTGCTGGCCCGCAGGTTGGCCGTATTGCTGGCCAGGGATCGGGCCGAGGTTGACCTCGACACGACGGTTCTGGGCACGGCCGTTCACATCGCCGTTGCTGGCAATCGGGTTATCCGGGCCGGCACCGCGTGCGCTCAGGTTGGCACCGTTGACGCCTTGGGAGGTCAGGTAGTTGGCCACGCTCTGCGCACGGCGCTGGGACAGGTCCATGTTCAGTTGACGGCTACCGGTGCTGTCGGTGTAGCCAACGATCTGGATGGTGTTCTGGTTGAACTGCTTGAGGGAGTTGGCCAGGTTGTTCAGCGGCTGGTAGAAGCTGCTGGAGATCGCGTCCGAGTTGGTGGCGAAGGTAATGTTACCCGGCATGATCAGCTTGATCTGGTCACCCTGGCGCTGCACCTCAACCCCGGTGTTGGCCATGCTTTCACGCAGTTTTTTCTCTTGCTGGTCGGCGTAGTAGCCATAACCTGCCGCACCGGCACCCGCAACCACCGCGCCAATCAGCGCGCCCTTGCCACGGTTGTTATGGTCGATGGCCGCACCGGCCAATGCGCCAGCCAGCGCACCGAGGCCGCCGTATTTGGCGGTTTTGCTCATGCCGCTTTCGGAACCATTGCTGGCCTGTCCCTGGCTGCCGTCATAAGGGTTAGGTGAGGCGCAGCCAGACAACAGGGCTACGGCGGTAGCGACAACAAGCAGACGACGCGGAGTGAACATGAAGGAAGCTCCTACTTTTGCATTCTGTGATGCAGAGGACCTTGGCAATGGACCTGTGCCGAGTTTGGAACGCGACAAACGGCAAAAATTCCGTGAAGGGGTGCGTAAAGCATAGCTGTCTTTGGCTTGGGTCTGTGCCTGTGTGTCTGTACCGGCTTGTATCAGAGCCGACAACCCATCACGCACGCACGAAAGGATTCTCCCGCATCTCATCGCCCAGCAACGTATCCGGCCCATGCCCAGTGACCACCGTCGCGCCTTCGTCCAGCGTATACAGGCGCTGCTTGATCGACCGCACAATCGTCGCCTGGTCGCCGCCCCATAAATCCGTACGCCCTACGCCACGACGAAACAAGGTATCGCCAGCGATCAACAGCTTGGCGTCGGCAAACCAGAAACTCATCGAGCCTGGCGTATGCCCTGGGGTGTGTAAGGCTACCCCACAGCCGCAGGCCAGTTCTTCGTCATGCTCCAGCCAGCGATCCGGCGACGGCACTGGGACGTACGGCACGCGAAACATCTGGCATTGCATTTCCAGGTTGTCCCAGAGAAATTGATCCTCTTTGTGCAGGTGCAGCGTGGCGCCGGTCTTTTCTTTCAATTGCCCGGAGGCCAGAAAATGATCGAGGTGAGCATGGGTGTGGATAATGCTCACCACCTTCAGGCCCAGTGCATCAAGGCGCGCCAGGATCAACTCGTGATTACCGCCGGGGTCGACTACGATGGCTTTTTTAGTGATCGGGTCGCCAATGATGGTGCAGTTGCACTGCAACGGCCCGACGGGGAAGGTTTCGCGAATCAACGGTTGTTTTTCAATAGTCATGGGTGTCCTGCAAGCTCTCTGGCGCGTTCCAAGTGCAGTATGGTGTAGCTTGCCCCTGCTCTGGAAGGCGTCGATTGCGCGGCCTATCCGCTGCTAAGCTACACAAGCGCCATTGAAATCCCCTGCTGCAGTCAGTCGCATTTGGAGCAACACCCATGGCGAATCAACAGATCATCTGCGAACACTGCGACTGCGTGTACGAGAAAGTCACGCTCGCCAAACATCAGAAAGCCCTGTGCGTACGCTGCTCTGGCGTGCTGCAGCGCTATAACGGCCTGTCGGTGCAACAACGTCTGGCCCTGACGGTGACCGCCGCAGTGCTGTGGACCTTTGCCAACTTTTACCCGGTGATGAGCATCAGCCTGCAAGGCTTGAAAAACAGCGCCACCCTCTGGGACTCAGTGGTTGCACTGAGCCTGGGGCCGATCACATTCATTGCATTGGTGGCGGCCATTTCCATCATTATCGCGCCGGTGTTTCAACTGCTGTTGCTGATCTGGGTGCTGAGTTTCGCCTTGGCCGGTAGGCGCTCGCCGGCGTTCAAGCTGTGCATGCGCTGGCTCGAAGCGCTCAGGCCGTGGAGCATGCTGGAGGTGTGCCTGCTGGGCGCGATGGTCGCGGTGTTCAAGCTGGCCGGCATGCTGGACGTTATTCCTGGCACCGGCCTGTTTGCCTTGGCTGCCCTGAGCCTGTTGCTGATCCGCATTGCCGGGCGCGATGTGCGCGACCTGTGGGACACCGTATGAATTCACCGCCTACCGCCCGCGAGCTGAACCTGTGCCTGTGCCACACCTGCGGCCAGCCCTGCGACATGCGCCTTGAACCCACCGAGTGCGAGCGCTGTGGCGCCGCGCTGCATCGGCGCAAGGTGCAGTCCCTGACCCGAACCTGGGCCTACATGCTCACCGCCCTCGCCTTTTATGTCCCGGCCAATTTACTGCCGGTGATGAACACCACCATGCTCGGCTCCGGCGCAGACAGCACTATCATGAGTGGCGTGCTGGAGTTCTGGCAGCACGGCGCCTGGGACATTGCCCTGATCATTTTCATCGCCAGCATTGCCGTGCCGGGCATCAAGTTCTTGTCGCTGGGGCTGCTGCTGGTCACCGTGCAGCGCAATAGCCAGTGGGCGCGCAAAGAGCGCTCGAAGCTGTTTCGGTTTATCGAACTGATCGGCTATTGGTCGATGCTCGATGTCATAGTGGTCGCCCTGGTGGCCGCGCTGGTGAAGTTTCAAGCCCTGGGCACGATCGAACCGCGCCTGGGTATTCTGTTTTTTGGCCTGGTGGTCGTGTTTACGATGCTCGCGGCCATGAGTTTTGATCCCCGGCTAATCTGGGAAAACCCACCTAACGAGGAGACCTCGGATGAGCTCATCCAAGGCTGACACCCCTGCGGGGCAACCCGTGATCAAGACGCGTCGTTTCAGCGTTTCGCTGGTCTGGATCGTGCCGATTGTCGCTGTGCTGGTGGGGATCTCGCTGGTGATTCACAGCATCATGCAACAAGGGCCGACCATCGTCCTCAACTTCAAGACCGGCAGCGGGCTGATAGCCAACAAGACCGAGGTCAAATACCGCAACGTGGTGATCGGCCAGGTAACCGCCGTGGCCCTGAGTGATGACCAGAAAAGCGTCAACGCCACCGTCGAGCTGGTCAAACAGGCCGAAAGCTTCACCCGCGAAGATTCGAAATTCTGGGTGGTGCGCCCGCGCATTGGCGCAGGCGGCGTGTCGGGCATCGACACGTTGTTGTCCGGCGATTACATCGGCGCAGACATCGGCCAGTCCGAGACCCGCGCTAAACACTTCACCGGTTTGGAAAACCCGCCGCCCATCACTTACGGCGAACCGGGCAAGCGCTTCACGCTGCACACCCAGGCCCTGGGTTCCCTGGACATCGGCTCGCCGGTCTATTACCGCAAAATCCCGGTGGGCCAGGTGGTGGCCTATGAGCTGGACAACGAAGGCAAGGGTGTGAATGTCGAGATCTTCGTGCATGCGCCCAATGACGTGTACATCACTGAGAACACACGGTTCTGGAACGCCAGCGGCGTCGACTTGAGCGTTGGCGCCAATGGCTTCGCGCTGAAAACCGAATCCTTGTCGTCCATGTTGATGGGCGGGATCGCCTTCCAGGCGCCGCCCTACAACCCCAATGACAAACCGGCCGAAGAAAGTCGCAGCTTTGAGTTGTTCGAAGACCAGCAAAGCGCCCTCGCCCCACCCAACGGCAAGGGGCAATACATGGTCCTGCGTTTCGATCAGGCTCTGCGCGGGCTGAAAGTCGACGCACCGGTGGAGTTCCTTGGCGTGGAGTTCGGCAGGGTTGTATCGATCAACCTGGATTTCGATGCGAAGAAACGCACCTTCCCGGTCAATGTCGGCATCGTGATCTACCCGCAACTGCTCGGCGAGGCCCACACCAAGCTGCTCAAGGCCATGAACAATAACCCTGACGATGAGGCAGCCGGTGTACGCCTGATTGGTACCTTCATCGAAAACGGCCTGCGCGCCCAGGCCCGCAGCGGCAACTTGCTGACTGGCCAGTTGTACATCGCCCTGGACTTCTACCCCAAGGCCGAGAAAGTCGCATTCGACCCGAACCAGCGCCCGGTGGGCATCCCCACCATCCCGGGCAACCTGGAGCAACTGCAAGAGAAGTTCGAAGGCATCGTCAACAAGATCAGCCAACTGCCTGTGGAGCGCATTGCCGGCAACCTCGACGCCAGCCTGGTCGAACTGCGCAAGGGCCTGGCGCAATTCAACGCCAAGACGCTGCCGGGTGTGCAAACGACCTTGGGCGACGTGAGCAAGACCCTGCAATCGGCCAGTTCAACCCTGGCCGAAGACTCGCCGCAGCGTGAACAACTGACCCAGACCCTCGACGAGTTGGGGCGCATGTCGCGCTCCCTGCGCGAGCTTTCGGATTACCTGGGCCGGCATCCGGAGTCGCTGATTCGCGGCCGCCCCGATAACGCCGCACCGACGGACCTGCAAGGGCCACCCCGCAAATGACCATTGGAGCCGCCATGACATTGCCGTTGAAGATCACATTGCTGGCCACCCTGCTGCTGCTCGGTGCCTGTCGCAGTGAACCCATCGCCTTTCACACCCTGACCCCGGCGCACTTGAGCCCGAGTACGCGAGCAGAGGCCGGCGGTGTACGCATTGAGAGCATCAGCGTGCCGCCTCAGGTCGACCGTGCTCAGATCGTGATTCGCCAGGGCGACAGCGGCCTGGCGATTCTTGAAACTCAGTGGTGGGCCGCCACCCTCGCCGATGAACTGAGGAGCGCCTTGGTCGATCAGTTGGCCAACAGCAATGCCCGGCAAGCCGTGGCTTTGCGCGTAGAGGTGCAGCGCTTTGACTCGGTACCCGGGCAGTACGCGCTGCTCGATGTGCGCTGGCGCCTGAGGCAAGTCAATGGCGACCGTCCGGCGTTGACCTGCCGCACCACTTTGCAGTCGCCTGCCGGGCCGAGCATCGACGAGCTGGTGGTGGCGCATCAGAACAACCTCAAGCGGTTCGCGGCGCTGATCAATCAGACCGTCGACACTTCACTCAAGGGCTGCCCGACCGCGCCGTGAGCCACGGGCTCAGGCCAGCAAGCCCATGGACTTGGCCCGCGCGACTGCCTGGGTACGACGCTCCACGCCGAGCTTGCTGTTGATGTGGCTGGCGTGGGTCTTCACCGTGTGCAGCGAGATGAACAGCTGATTGCTGATTTCCTGGTTTGAACAGCCTTGGGCAATCAGCTGCAGCACCGCCAGCTCTCGGGTGCTCAGGGTTTCCTGTTGAGGTGAGGCTTCAACCGCAATGACTTGGGGCAGCAGCGCCAGCAGGCTCTGGTTGAGCAGCCCATGGGAGTCCTTGCCCAGCTGCTCGCGCATCCACTGGGGGTAACCCTCCAACAAGCGTTGAAACGGCTGCAACGCGCCGCCCGAGCCGGCTTGCAGGGCACGGGCCAATATCGGCCTGGCCTTGGCTTCCTGGCCATGCTCCAGAAGCAACTGCACCTGCTGGACCAGCGCCATCAGGGCAATCATCTGGCGCCCACTGTCATGGGCCTGCTGGGCCAGCGCTTCCAGGCGTTGCAGCGCGCTGTCGGGTTGATGGCGAGTGGCATCGAGCGCGGCTTGTTGCAGCTCGATATGTTGCGGCAGGTGCGGATGAAACTCGGGGGCGGCCGCGGCGTGCTCGCCGTTGTAGGTCTGCCCCAGGCGGGCCAGCCAGGCGTCGGCCAGGTCAGTGCGACCCTGGGCCAGCCACAGCTCGCATTTGATCAGAGTGATCATCGCCAGGTAATAGATCGGCGGCACATCCCAGATGTGCATCAAGCGTTCGGCCTCGGCCAGTTCGGCAAAGGCATTGGCAAACTCCCCACGCCGCCCTTCGAAACTGGCGATGACACAGTGCCCGATCAGCACGCTGATATCGCGGCAGGCGCGGGCTTCGGCCAGGCCGGCGCGCAAACGCGAAAGGCCGGCTTCGGGCTGGTAACGCACCAACAGCAGGTAACCTTCGTAAAGCGACAACCGTGCGCGCACGGCATACAGGCGCTGGGGTGCCAGCCCATGCAGGCGCTCCAGGCCTTGGCGAACTTCATCCAGAGAACGCAGGATCTCACCCCGCGACTGCAGCACCCGCGCTCGGTCGTAATGGGCCAACGCTTCAAACAAAGGGTTACCGACGCGCTGCGCCAGTTCCAGAGATTCGCGGTTCAGGCCACGGGCGCGCCACAGGTCGGCATCGGCGATTGCCAGGTTGGACAGAGTCGAGAGGCACACCAGGCGCTGGCCGTAACGCTTTTGCGGCAGGCTTTCCAACGCCTCTTGGCAATAGCGCTGGGTCAGCTCACGGTCTCCGCGCCCACGGGCAATGATCCCGCTCAGCGCCAACCATTGGGCCAACATGGATTTTTGCGCGGTGGCCGATGGCGCCGGCAGAAAGCGGCTGAGGTAACTGGACAGTTCCTGCGCCGCATCCAGTTGGCATGCGAGCCCCAGCGCCCAGCTGTACAGCACGATCAAACGCGGCGTGCTGATCAGCAGGCTGTCGGGCAGGTCCATCTTCCAGCGCAGCAGCATGCCGATGTTCTGCTCTGCCAGCAGTTGCTCTTCGGACAGGTTCTGCACCAGGTTCGCCGCCACATCCAGGTGCCCAGCCCGCAGCGCCTGCTCCACCGCCTCGTCGATCAAGCCCTGGGCGTTAAACCAGCGACAAGCGCGCAAGTGCAAGCTGGCCGGCGGCAAGGTGGCACTCTTCTCGCGGCGGGTGCGCAGCAGGTCGGAGAACAAATGGTGATAGCGGTACCAGTGCCCTTGCTCATCCAACGGCACCAGGAACACTTGATGAGCCTGCAGATAACGCAGGATTTCTGCGCTGTCATGGGCCTCTCGGATGGCGTCGCACAGTTCGCTGCAAAAGCGCTCCTGCGGTGCGGTGTCGTACAGGAACGCTTGCACTTCTGCGGGAAGGCAGTCGATGACCTCTTCGAGCAGGTAATCGCGAATCAGCCCTTCGCCACCGTGCAGGCTTTGGGGCAAGGCGCCCTCACTGCCGGCTTCGGAGGCCGCCAACAGCCAGAAGCGCAGGCCGGCGACCCAGCCCTCGCTGCGGCGGATCAGGTTTTCCAACGCCTCACCGCGCAACGCATTGCTGTGCCCATCCAGCACCGCCAGGGCCTCGTCGTGGGTCAAGCGCAGGTCTTGCTCATGCAGCTCCAGCAGGTGCCGCGACAGGCGCAGGCGTGCCAGGTGCCAGTCCGGGCGCTGCCGACTGGTGACCAGCACCACCAGGCCATCGGGCAAATGATTGAGGAAAAATTGCAGGCAGCGATCCAGCACCGGGCCCTGGGCCAGGTGATAGTCATCCAGTACCAGCAATAACGGCGAGCGTGCAGACAGGTGCACGGCCAGCTCGTCGAGCAGGCCATCGAGCCATTCTTCGAAGGCAAAGGGTTGGTGACGCTGGCGCATTTTCAGCAAGCCCATGGATTGGGCGCCGAGTTGCGGGAAATACTGTTGCAAGCCGTCGAGCAGCCGCTCCAGGAAACGGCCGGGGTCACTGTCCCTTGGGCTCAGGCCCAACCACAGGCTTTGCCACTGCGCTGGCAAGCCCTGGCAAAACTCCACCGCCAACGAACTCTTGCCAAACCCCGCGGGCGCGCTGACCAGCAACAGTCGCCCATCAAGGCCGGCATTCAGGCGTTCGCACAGGCGCGGGCGCAGCACGTAGCCGTCAGGCAGCGGCGGCCTGTAGAAGCGGCCTTCCAGGGTCGGCATCACCACACTGGCAGGCCCATGGGTTCGGGACAGATCAGTCATCGCCGGGCTCTTGTAGAAGGCTGTTGTCGGCATTGCAGATGTCCGCAGACTAGCGGTAAAAGCGGCGGGATTGTAGATCTTTGCAACAAATGACTGAAAAAGAACTGCGACAAGAAATATCCCTTCCAGCCACCAGGAAGGAAGTAGGAGCGAGCTTGCTCGCGAAGAACTCCACAACAACGCGTCCCTTCAGGATGGGCGCGTTATCGTTGGCGACCTTCGCGAGCAAGCTCGCTCCTACTGGTGATCATCAGCAGAGGTTAGCGAACACCGTCCTGGCGCAGGGCCGCTGGGGTGAAGTCGCTGGTGCTGGCGGTGAAGCCAAAGTCATAGGCCTGCTTCTCTTCGTTCTTCATGCCCAGTGCCAGATAACGGCCGGACTGCAGGTCGTAGAGGGTTTCCAGGGCGTACCACGGCACTTGCTTGTCGTAGTAGTTCTCGGCATGGGCTTCAGCAACACGCCACAGTTGGCCACGACCGTCGTAGTGGTCGATCACCGCCGCTTGCCAGGTGTCTTCGTCGATGTAGAAGTCACGCTTGGCGTAGATGTGGCGCTGGCCTTCCTTCAAGGTGGCGACCACGTGCCAGACACGGCGCAGCTCGTAGCGAGCCAGGTCCTGGTTGATGTGGCCAGCCTTGATGATGTCGGCGTACTTGAGCTTCGGATCATCGACCTTGTAGCTGTTGGAGGCGATGTAGATTTCTTTCTTGCCTTCCAGCTTCCAGTCGTAGCGGTCTGGCGCACCGTTGTACATGTCGAGGTTGTCGGAGGTGCGCAGGCCATCGGCGGCAGTACCCGGGCCGTCATAGGACACTTGCGGTGCCCGACGCACGCGGCGCTGCCCGGCGTTGTAGACCCAGGCCGAACGCGGCTCTTTGACCTGGTCCAGGGTTTCGTGCACCAGCAGTACACCACCGGCCAGGCGCGCTGGCGCAGTCACTTGCTGCTTGAAGTAGAACAGCACGTTGCCTGGGTTTTTCGGATCGAAGTCCTTCATCTTGTCGCGGAACACGAACTGGTCGCGGAAGTACACCAGGCTGTAGGAGCCGTTGGTTTGCGGGGTGGCCTGGGTGACCAGGCGGGTGACGCTGCCGCCGCGATAACGGGTGATGTGGTTCCAGATCACTTCAACGCCGCTCTTGGGAATCGGGAACGGGACGGCGGTTTCGAAGTTTTCCAGGCCGTTGCCGCCGGACACCAGGTTGGTGGTGGTGGCGTTTTTCTTGATCGAGGCAAACACCTCAGCCGGCACGGTGGCACCGCGATGGGTCGGGTACACCGGCATCTTGAAGCTGTCCGGGTAACGCTTGAACATCGCGTATTGCCCGGGGGCCAGCTTGTCTTTGTATTGCTCGACGTTCTGCGCGGTGATGGTGAACTGCGGTTGCTCGCTGGCATACGGGTTGGCGAGGAAACCACGGGCGTCGACCGCGCCGGCATTGGTCGGCAATGGCGACCATTTTGGAATGGTGCCAGCCGCGTTACCCGCCATCTCGGCGCCCATCGGGGTCAGGGTCGTGCCGAGCTTGGCGGCTTCATCTGCCGAGACTGCCGCCATGACGTTACTCGCCAGGATCGACAGCCCAAGCACACCCACGTGCAACAGACTTTTTGTTATTTTCATGCTCTGGTCTTCCTGAATACATGCCACTTGAAAAGAGTGTGCTTAGAAGTTGGCGCCGAAGCTCAAGGCGACAAAGTCGCGGTCATCCACGGTGCTGAACTTGCCACCAAAGAAGTTGGTGTACGCCAGGCTCGCGGTGTAGGTGTTCTGGTATTCGGCGTCCAGGCCCAGGCTGACCGCCTTGCGACCTTCTTCAAAGTTGCCGCCAGGGCCTGGCGAGTAACCTTTGACGTCATGGGACCAGGCCACGTTGGGCTTGAGGTTCACGCCCGCGAACACGTCCGGGTATTCCCAGATGGCACGGGCACGGTAGCCCCAGGACGTTGCGGTGGTGTAACCGTCGTTATTGCAGTTGGTGTTCAGGCCGGCAGCGTTGGGCAAGCCGGCGCCGTTGGCGGTGGAGTTGTTGAGGGCGTTGCAGAACCCACCTGGCAGCGTGCCTGGGCCGAACACCGGGTCGCGGCCGTAACGAGCCTGGGATTTGCTTTCCAGGCCGCCCACGTGGGTCACGCCGATTTCACCGACGGTGGTGAGGCGGCTGGCGCCCATGACCTGGTCGAAGAAGTGCGTGAAGGTGGTCTGGAACTGGGTGACTTCCTTGCGGTTGTAGCCGTGCAGGTCCTGGCCCGGCGTGCCCTTGAGCACGGACGCATTGCCAAAGCCTGGGATCGGCGTGACACCGGCGAACAGAATGTCAGTGGTGCTCAACTGCACCGGCGCATTCGGACGGTAGCTCAACTCACCGCTCCAGGCGGTGCCGGTAGGCAAGGTGGTGGAGAAGCTCAGGCCGTAGAGGCGGATATCTTCCGGGTACTCGACGAAGTAATTCGAGCTGCCCGCCACGATCAACGGCCGCAAGGCTCCCAGTGGCCCCAGCGGACGCGTGTAGGCCGCCGATGGCGCGCCCTGTGCACTGAAGATCGGCGCACGGCTGTGGTAGTTCATGAAATACGCGCCGAACTCAGTATCCAGCGGTTCGAAGTTATAGCGCATGGCCACGCCGAACTGGCCGCTGTCGCGTGCATCACGGTCCGGCCCACGGCGCACCAGCACGCCTTCGCTGTTGACGTCCACACCCAAGGCACCCAGGGTCGGCAGGGCGGCGGCAGGAATGGTGGAACGCTTGTTCAGTACCCGCAGGTTATTGCTGCAACCATCGGAGATCACGTCCGGCTGCGAGAAGAACGTGCCGCAGTTATCGGTCACGGTCTGGTCCCACTCCAGCTGGTAAAACGCCTCGGCCGACAGATTGTCGGTGAGCGACTGGGACACGTAGAACATGTTCACCGGGATCAAGCCTTCCTTGATCTCGGCCCCCGGACGGCGAAACGCCGACACGTCGATCGGGTTGATGGAGTTGATGCCGCCGCCGATGAAGGTACTTTCGCCCCAGCTCACCACCTGCTTACCAAAACGCACGGAACCCGGCGCATCGGCAATGGAATAGTTGTGGTAAACGAATGCATCGAGAATCTGCCCGCCCGAAGACTTGGCGCCTTCCTTGCGGTTGTTGTCGCTGATGTCCTTGAACGGACGGCTTTCGTCCTTGAGTTCAAAGTCGTACCAGTACTTGCCTCGCACAAACACACCGGTGTCGCCGTACTTCAGTTCCAGGTCGTGGATGCCCTTGAAGATCTTCGAGAAGGTCTCGCCGCGCTTGAAGTTCAAGTGGCCGTCATCGGAGGTCTGGGACAGGCCCTTGCCGCCGTTGTTGGCACCGATCAGGTCACGATTGGGTTTGGCTGTGGACCAGCTAGCACCCACGGAAAGCGACGAGTCAAAGCTCCCTTCGATTTCACCAATGTTGAAACTGACGCCGAATGCCGGCCCGGCGAGCGTAGAAGCGAGGCTGACGGCCAGGGGCAGTCTTGCCCGGCGCCAGAACTGGTTTACTGAGGTCATCGACGCTACTCCATGTGCATATTTTATTGTTATGGCAGTGAGCCCTTTCTTCAGATGTAACGGCCGGGATACAACGATTCCAATGCCGCATCGCCACCGAGCCTCCATGGCTCGAAGCGCAACATCCGCGAAAAACTCTGAAAGGGACTATAGCCAGAGGGGGGTAGTGCTTGATCCCTCTAAAGTGTGATTTGCATCACCAACCTGTCTGCCACAACCCTTTCGCCACGCCGACGAAGGTCGACGCGGGAAGGATGGCTGAAATTCGGCAAATCACAAGTAAAGGCTTGATATAGAGCATTGCCGCGCCCGACCGGGCGCGGCGAGAGGGTTTAGAGCGTGGACAGGAACGTGCTGTTGTTGGCCTGCCACTCGATGATGTCGACGCGGATACGTTTCTTGTCGAGTTTGCCGACACTGGTCTTGGGAATTTCAGTAACAACGGCGATCTGGCTCGGGATCGCCCACTTGCTCAAATGGCCCAGCTCGACAAAAGGCTTGAGGTGTTCCTTGAGCTCTCGCGCATCGATCACATGCCCTTCACGCACCACCAACAAGGCGAAGGGCCGCTCGCCCCATTGCGGATCGGCAATGCCAACCACTGCCACTTCCCGCACCGCCGGGTGACGGCTGACCAGGTCCTCCAGAGCCAGGGAGGAAATCCATTCGCCGCCGGTCTTGATCACATCCTTGATGCGGTCACGGATATCAATCACGCCGAAGGCATCCAGCGTGGCCACATCACCGGTGTGCAACCAACCACCGGCCCAGAGTTCGGCGCCCTTTTGCGGCTCTTTGTAGTAACCCTCGGTCAGCCACGGCGCGCGCAGCACCAGTTCGCCCTGGGTTTCGCCATCGGCGGGCAGGAAATGACCGTCGGTGTCCATGATTGCCGCCTCGACCAACGGGCCCGGCACACCGGCCTTGATCCGGTAGGTGGTGCGCTCATCTTCACTGCCAGCCATCAGCTCATCATTGAGGTGAGCGCAAGACACCAGCGGCCCGGTCTCGGACATGCCATACGCGGCGGTCAGTTGAATGCCCCGAGCCTTGGCGGCTTCGTACAGCGAACGGTTGAGGGCGCTGCCGCCGATGACGATTTTCCAACCGCCGAAATCCACGTTCTGCGCAGCCTTGGCGTTGAGCACCATTTGCAGGATGGTCGGCACACAGTGGGAGAACGTCACCTTCTCCTTGCGCCACAGTTCTACCAGGTATTCCGGGTCGTAGCGGCCGGGGTAAACCTGCTTGAGCCCGAGCATGGTCGCCACATACGGCAAGCCCCAGGCGTGTACGTGGAACATCGGCGTGATCGGCATGTACACGTCGTTGGTGCCCAGCAGCCGCACGCTGTCGACGCTGCCCATGATGGTCGCCACGCCAATGGTGTGCAGCACCAGTTGCCGATGGGTGAAGTACACACCTTTGGGGTTACCGGTGGTGCCGGTGGTGTAGAAGGTGGTGGCGACCGAGTTTTCGTCAAAATCCTCGAAGTCATAGCTGGGGCTGGCGGCGGCCAGGAGGGTTTCGTACTCACCGACAAGATTGGGTAGCTCGGCGGTGTGGATGTCACCATCGGTAATCAATAAGGTCTTGTCGACAGTAGTGAGCTGCCCGGCAATCGCCTGGTAGAGCCCCACGAACTCACTGTTGACCAGCACAAAGCGGTCTTCGGCGTGGTTCATGGTGTACAGAATCTGCTCCGGCGACAGCCGCACGTTAATGGTGTGGATCACCGCGCCAATCATCGGGATGGCAAACATGCACTCCAGGTAACGGTGGCTGTCCCAGTCCATCACCGCCACCGTGTCACCGGCCTTGACCCCGGCTTCGGTCAGCACATTGGCCAGGCGCGCAACGCGCTCGATCAGCGTCGGGTAGCTGTAGCGCAGCTTGTCGCGATAGATAATTTCCCGGGTCTTCTCGTAGCGAGTCCCGGACATCAACAGGCGCTTGATCAACAGCGGATACTGGTACGCACCTTCGGCGGGCGGGATAACACGGGTCTGCAACATAAGAATCCCTTTAATGACTGCACGGTCTTGGCTTGAAGACCTGCACTGTAGAGCGCTTATGTTTCAGCCAAATCAGCCAAAGGAATGATTTGCAGGAGCCAGCAAATGCTAGCGTTACGCCATTATCTGGACATCATGGCGCTCCAGCAATCGACAGTAACCACGATGCGAAGCGAGTCGCTCTTGATCTGCTCTTGCTCTGCTTTTGATCTGCTTTTGATCTGCTTTTGATCTGCTTTTGATCTGCTTTTGATCTTGATCTTAGCGCCCCATCAAACCACGCTGGCCGGAATTCGACAGTGATTTGGGGGGTAAACCGGCAGGGATGCCGGTTTAGCCGCCCCGCGCCATGGATGGCGCGTGGCGGCGGCCCCCCAAATCACTGGCGGATTACGGGCACACCGAGCCTAGGCGAGGTGCCGAGTGGTGGGGCAAGAGCGTTTTGCTTACTTTTGCGCTGTTCAAAAGTGAGCCGCTGTCAGAGCGGAACCCTAGGTGGCCGTTACCGCAGGAATGGATATGCCCACAATCCAACTGTGTTGACTGCCAGGCCGCCTTCGCGAGCAAGCCCGCTCCCACAGTTGGATCGTGAGGCGTCAGGTAGATAGGTGTCGGCTGTCAGACCGTCATCGCAGGCAAGCCAGCACCCACAGTTGGATCGTTAGGGTGTCAGGTAGGCAGGTGTCGGCTGTCAGGCCGACATCGCAGGCAAGCCAGCTCCCACATTTTGTCCCTGCCCGCTTGAGTGAACGCACTTACTTCATGCTGGTGAAGGCCAACTTCACCCCAATAGCAATCAACACCGCGCCCATGGTCCGATCAAACCAATGCCCCATCCGCGCAAACCCCGCACGTACACGCTGCTGGCTGAACAGCATGGCCACCAGGCAAAACCACAACGCCGTGGCCACCGCCAGGTACACCCCATAACCGGCCTGCACCGCCAGCGGTGTGTGCGGGTTGATCACCACGGTAAACAGCGACAGGAAAAACAACGTGGCCTTGGGGTTCAAACCATTGGTCACAAAGCCCGCAGTAAACGCGCCACGCGGGGTGCGCTCACCCGCTTCACGGTGCAACTCGCCCTCGGCCGCAGGCTTGGCCGGCTGGGCACGCAGGGCCTTGAAGCCGATGTACAGCAGGTACGCCGCTGCCGCCCATTTCAACGCATTGAACAGCACAATGGACTGGGACACGATCAAGCCGATACCCAGCAACGAGTAACCCACATGCAGGAAAATCGCCGAACCGACGCCCAGTGCCGTCCATGTGCCGGCGCGGCGGCCATGGGTCACACTCTCACGCACCACCACGGCGAAATCCGGGCCGGGGCTGGCCACCGCCAGCAAGTGAATCAAGGCTACGGTCAAAAACTCGGCGACGTACATGCTCACTCCATTAAGTAACTGATTATTTCATCTGATAGGCTCGGCAGATTACGCCTTCGAACCTCGTCGCAAAAGGTACAGTTGATCATGAACAATCGCCGCGCCGTCTTCCTCGACCACCCTTCCCTGGACTTGGGCGACCTCGACCTCAGCGGTTTACATGACTGCTTCAGCCAGTTGCAGCTGTTTGAACAGACCACGCCAGAAAATGTGATGGAGCGCTTGCAGGGCGCCCAAGTCGCCATCAGCAATAAAATCCCGCTCACGGCCCACACCCTGGCCGCCTGCCCCGGGCTCAAGCTGATCCTGGTATCGGCCACCGGCACCAACAATATCGACCTTGAAGCGGCCCGCGCCCACGGCATCACCGTGAGCAACTGCCAGGGCTATGGCACGCCGTCGGTGGCCCAGCACACGATCATGCTGTTGCTCAACCTCGCCACGCGCTTGAAGGACTACCAACAGGATGTAGCCGCGGGCAAATGGCAGCAGGCCAAACAGTTTTGCCTGCTGGACCATCCCATCGTCGAACTGGAAGGCAAAACCCTCGGCCTGCTCGGCCACGGTGAACTGGGCAGTGCAGTGGCGCGTCTGGCCGAAGCGTTCGGCATGCGCGTGGTGCTCGGCGCGATCCCTGGGCGCCCTGCCCGCGCCGACCGTGTGCCGCTGGATCAATTGCTGACCCAGGTCGATGCGCTGACCCTGCATTGCCCACTCAACGAGCACACCCGCGACTTTATCGGCGCTCGTGAACTGGCGTTGCTCAAACCCGGCGCGTTTATCGTCAACACCGCACGCGGTGGTTTGATCAATGAACAGGCCCTGGCCGACGCATTGCGCAGTGGTCATCTTGGCGGCGCGGCGACTGATGTGCTGAGCGTCGAGCCGCCAGTCACGGGTAATCCGCTGCTGGCTGGAGACATTCCACGCTTGATCGTCACGCCCCACAACGCCTGGGGCAGTCGCGAAGCACGCCAGCGCATCGTCGGCCAACTCACGGAAAACGCCCAGGGCTTTTTCAGCGGCGCCCCGCTGCGCGTCGTCAGTTGATAAACTGCGCCCCTTTTCAAGGAGCAGACTATGGATCCGCGCAGTGAAGTACTGCTTCGCCAGGCCGAACTTTTTCAAGGCAACCTGCTGCTCGTAGGTTTGCCTGCCGACGATTTGCTTGGGCGCCTGCCCAATGCCCACGGCTGGTGCTGGCATGCCGGTGACCAGGCGGCGCTCGATGCGCGCTTCGCCGAACGCAGCCAGTTTGGCGTGACGGTGCCCGAGCGCGCCTTTGATGCGGCGGTGATTTTCCTGCCCAAGTCCAAGGACCTCACCGACTACCTGCTCAACGCCGTGGCTGCGCGCCTGCCGGGCGCCGAGCTGTTTCTGGTGGGCGAGAAAAAGGGCGGTATCGAAAGCGCCGCCAAACAGATGGCTCCGTTCGGCAAACCGCGCAAGCTTGATAGCGCACGGCATTGCCAGTTGTGGCAGGTCACCGTCGCCAACGCACCGCAAGCCGTGGCGCTTGAGAGCCTGGCGCAAGTCTTCGACGTACCGCTGGCCGAAGGCCCGCTGAAAGTGGTGAGCTTGCCAGGTGTGTTCAGCCATGGCCGCCTGGACCGCGGCACCGAGTTGTTGCTGGAGCACTTGGACAAACTGCCCAGCGGCAACCTGCTCGACTTCGGATGCGGCGCCGGCGTATTGGGGGCCGCGGTCAAACGCCGCTACCCGCATAACACGGTGACGATGCTGGATGTGGATGCCTTCGCCGCCGCCAGCAGTCGCCTGACGCTGGCAGCGAACGGCCTGGAAGCCGAGGTGTTGACCGGTGACGGTATCGACGCGGCGCCCATGGGTTTGAACGCGATTTTAAGCAACCCGCCGTTCCATGTCGGCGTGCACACCGATTATTTCGCTACGGAGAACCTGCTGCGAAAAGCGGCGAAACACCTGGCAAAAGGTGGCGAACTTCGCCTGGTTGCCAACAGTTTCCTGAAGTACCAACCACTGATCGAAGAGCATTTGGGCATCTGCGCAATCAAGGCCGAAGGCAATGGTTTTCGCATCTACCGTGCCAAGCGCCCCTGACGTGCGTTTGAAAAAGAACGCTTGCCGAATGGGTTTTGCCTAGGCAGAATCCGCAGCGTCCTAGGGGAGTAGTCTCCCACGAGCGCCATGCTCGTCCGGCATACGTCAACATACTTGGTCAGCAGACCATGGCGTATGCGACCCAGGAGTCCGCACAGACGGACCGGGGTTTGACAAGACCTATGACACGCACACCTTACCCGGGGCGGGAAGGCTGTACGTGTCATAGCCGTGTCGACCCGCCCCTGGAAACTACCTGATGCTGGATTCACTACTCGTTCCTACCGCAATCGTTGCCTTGGCCGAAATCGGCGACAAGACGCAACTGCTCGCACTCATCCTTGCTGCTCGCTTTCGCAAGCCCTGGCCGATCATCGCCGGCATCGTCGCCGCGACCCTGGCCAACCATGCGGCGGCCGGTGCCGTGGGCGCCTGGTTCGGGAGTTTCTTCTCGGATGCGGTGCTGCACTGGATCCTCGCCGCAAGCTTCTGCGCCACAGCGCTGTGGACCCTGGTGCCGGACAAACTCGATGATGACGAAGCCAGTACTACCCGTAAGTTCGGGCCCTTCCTGACCACCCTGATTGCGTTCTTCCTCGCCGAAATCGGCGACAAGACCCAGATCGCCACGGTGATGCTGGCGGCGCAATACCCGGAACTGTGGCTGGTGATTATCGGTACCACCCTAGGCATGTTGATTGCCAACGTACCAGTGGTGCTGGCGGGGAATTTTGCCGCGGATAAACTGCCGCTGACCTTGATTCGTCGCTTGGCGGCTACGGCGTTCTTCGTGCTGGCGATTGTTGCGGTGTACAAGGCCATGCAAAGCAGCGGCTGGATCTAAGCCCTGATGCCTGTAGGAGCGAGCTTGCTCGCGAAAAACTCACCGGCGCCGCGTTTATTCAGGCAACACGCGTTATCGCTGACGTTTCTCGCGAGCAAGCTCGCTCCTACACGGCGTCGATCAGGACTTCTTGGCCTGCTGGTAAAGCGGCATTACCTTCGGAATCGCCGCCTGCAACGACGCGATGCGGCTGTCGGAAGCCGGGTGCGTGCTCATGAATTCCGGCGGTGCGCCTTCCGAAGCCTTGGCCATCTTGTTCCACAGCGTGATCGCCGCGTTCGGGTTGTAGCCAGCGCGGGCGGCCAGTTCCAGGCCGATCAGGTCGGCTTCGTTTTCATTGCTGCGGCTGTTGGGCAAGGTCATGCCGTAGTTGGCCACGGTATCGGCCAGCGCCAGGCTGTCCTGGCCGAGACCGAATATTGCCCCGGCGCCCTGTTTGGCCATCTGGATACCGTAGGCCTTGGACATGGCTTCGCGGCCGTGTTCACGCAAGGCGTGGGCGATTTCATGGCCCATTACCGCAGCCAGTTCGTCATCGGTGAGCTTGAGGTTGTCGATCAAGCCGCTGTACACCAGGATCTTGCCGCCAGGCCCGCAGTTGGCGTTCATCTCATCACTTTTGATCAGGTTTACGTCCCAGTTCCACTGGGCGGCATCCGCACGGAAGGTCGGAGCCTGGGCGATCAGGCGCTTGGCAATGGCTTGCACGCGCTTGGCGTTGGCGCTGGTCTTGTCCAACACCCCTTTGCTGCTGGCTTCACCCAGAGTCTGCTGATAAGACTGGGCATACATCTGGTCGACTTCCTGACTCGACAGCATGCTGAACATGTACTGCTTGCGCTCTACCCCAACGGCGCCGCCGCTGGTGGTATTGACCGACTGACAACCCGCCAGCAGCATCGCTGCAACCAAACCGCTTACCACCAATGACTTCTTCATGAACACGCTCCCTGAAAACATGGCGCGTATCGTAGGCGGTCATTTGTATCTGCGCCAGATACACCAGACGTTTAACCGCTGAATTTCAGATACATCCGAACGCGGAACCACTGGCAAAGCTTATGCCGGGGTCAGGCACTCCGGCCCGTTGAGCTTCGGATCGTTGACCATATTGGCCAGCACCCGCTCGCGCAACACAGCAGGCTCAGCCGCCAGCAGGCCCTGCAACACAGGCAGCGGTGTCGCTGGGTCGAGCCAGGCGGCCTGCCCCGCCGCGTCCAGGATCAATGGCCGGCGCTGACTTTGCGCTGCTTGGGTAATCACCGCCGTGCTGAGCCATACCTGCTCCTGCACCGGATACGCTTCCCACACCGCGGCAAAGAACAGCGTTGAGCCCTCCCCCGGCGTGAGCCAGTACGGGCGCTTGCGCTGGGTGCCGCGCCATTCATAAAAGCCATTGGCGGGCAGCAGGCACCGGCGCTGGCGGAACGCTTCACGAAACATCGGTTGTTCGGCCAGGGTTTCGGCGCGGGCGTGGGCCGGGGTGCGCGACAGGTCGGTGAGCCAGGGCGGCGTCAGCCCCCAGCGGGCACGCGCCAGGGTGAGCTGGCCCTCGCTCAGGCGCTGGATCAGCACCGAATCATTGGGGGAAATGTTCCACTGGGCCTGCTGATCGGCGGGGAAGCCGGGCAAGGCAGCAAAGGCAGGGTTCCAGCGAAACAGGGCATAACGTCCACACATGGGGCAACACGACTCTTGGGGTAAACCGACCGACAGCCTAACAGACCAATACGTCGGGGAAGCTGTCGGGTTCGTCGCCGGGCAACGGTTGTGCGCCGATATAGGCAGTGATCAGCTCGCGGGCGCTGGCGGCCTGGTCATTGTCGACCTCCAGCCCCAGCAAGCCGAATATCGGCAACTCGCCCGTGCCGCCGAGCAAATGGCGCCCCACCAGGTGCGCCTCGATGCCTTCACTGGCAAGCATCTGCTGCAGCAACTCGCCCTCCATGAGGTTTTCCGGTTCGTAGATTCGCTGCATGGGCGTACCTGTTATTCATTTTCGCTGCGGGT
The DNA here is from genome assembly GCF_029201605.1 of Pseudomonas sp. FJ2-5-13. NCBI lineage: Bacteria > Pseudomonadati > Pseudomonadota > Gammaproteobacteria > Pseudomonadales > Pseudomonadaceae > Pseudomonas > Pseudomonas sp. FJ2-5-13. The sequence continues at coordinate 1,077,699 of NZ_CP104045.1, read as the reverse complement.
TTCAAGCATCCACTCTTCACCATGCACTTGCAGGTCGAACGTGATCGGCCGGCAACACACTTGGCAGTCTTCTATATAGGTCTGGTCCCCGCCAGACAAATCCACCGTTGTCTCGACCGCTTCGCCACAATAAGGACAATCGTACATCGCAGTTTCCAGCATCGCAGTCTCCAAGGTGACTTGTGCGTATAATCGCCGGTCTATTTACAGGGCTATTTCCGGCAGAGCCAGTTTACTCACGCCGCCCCTGCTATTTCCTTTACTTACCCTAGCCGTTTCTAACAAGAGAGCATGATGGGCGAATTCGATACCATCCGACCTTACAACGACAGCGAAGTCCCGGCAGTGCTGGCGCGTCTGTTCAGTGACAAGGCCTTTCTGGACATCCTGACCCACTTCCGCTTCCCGCGCTTTGCCGGCGCCCTGGGCTGGCTGCTCAAGCCGATGATCGCGCGCAAACTTCGCCGCGAGTTCGCGGGCGTCACCACCGTGGCCACGCTGCAGGACAAAGTCGAGTACTACGTCGACCACACCATCGACCGGGCGACCGACGGCGTGACCTATACCGGCGTCGAGCAACTGAAATCCGGCACCGCCTACCTGTTTCTGGCCAACCACCGCGACATCGTGATGGACCCGGCCTTCGTCAACTATGCCGTATACCACGCCGGCCTGCCGACGCCACGCATCGCCATCGGTGACAACCTGCTGCAAAAGCCGTTTGTCAGCGACCTGATGCGCCTGAACAAGAGCTTCATCGTGCACCGTTCGATCACCGGGCGAAAGGAGAAGATGGCGGCTTACAACCTGCTGTCGGCCTACATCAACCATTCGATCCGCAACGACTGCCAGTCGATCTGGATCGCCCAGGCTGAAGGCCGGGCCAAGGATGGCGATGACCGTACCGAATCGGCGATCCTCAAGATGTTCCACGTCAGCCGCAAGGACGAGCCGTTTGCCGAGGTGATCCAGTCGTTGAACCTCACGCCGGTGTCCATCAGCTACGAATACGACCCGTGCGATGCCGCCAAGGCCCGCGAGCTGTATATCCGCGCCACCACTGGCACCTACACCAAGGCACCGGGCGAGGATGATGTGAGCATTGCGCTGGGCATTACCGGCTATAAAGGCCGGGTGCACGTGAACTTTGCGCCGCCGATCACCGAGCGCTTTGAAGACACCAAGCTGCTGGCCGCGGAAATGGACCGGCAGATCCTGGGCGGCTATCGGCTGTTCCCGGTGCACTACCTGGCGTACGCGCAGTGGAGTGATGCCGACCCGCAACTGCAGGTGCCCAAGGCCGCGGACGTGTTCCCGGCCGATGAGCTGGCCAAGGCCAAGGCGGAATGGGAGCGGCGCTTGAACGAGTGCCCGGCGGAGCACCGGCCTTACCTGGTGGTGCAGTATGCGACGCCGGTACGCAACCAATACCGAGTCAAGGCTGGGATACCTCTGTAAACACCCAACCCAAATAGGTGAGCAGGCCAGTGTGGGAGCTGGCTTGCCTGCGATAGCCATAGGTATCTACACAACTTCGATACGACGCGGGACCTGTGGCGAGGGAGCTTGCTCCCGTGACGGCCCCGGCGGCCAGCGCATATCTACCTGACACACCGCTATCAAACGGTGGGAGCGGGCTTGCTCGCGAAGGCGGCCTGGCAGTCGACACAGTTGGATTGTGTACATATCCATTCCTGCGGTAACGGCCACTTAGGGTTCCGCTCTGACAGCGGGTCACTTTTGGAAAAGAGCCCCAAAAGTAACCAAAAGGGCTCTTGCCCCACCACTCGGCACCTCGCTTAGGCTCGGTGTGCCCGTAATCCGCCAGTGATTTGGGGGGCCGCCGCCACGCGCCATCCATGGCGCGGGGCGGCTAAACCGGCATCCCTGCCGGTTTACCCCCCAAATCACTGTCGAATTCCGGCCAGCGTGGTTTAACGGGGCGCCTGAGGTCAAAAGCAGATCAAGATCAAGAGCGGCTCGCTTCGCATCGTGGTTACCGTTTGCTGCGACAGCCTACAACGTTGTGTAGATACTATGCTGCGATAGCGGTGGCTCAGTTAAAGATTCACTAGCTGACACACCGCCTTCGCGGGCAAGCCCGCTCCCACATTGGGTTTTGCAGTGGCATTAGAGGTGGGTGCTGAGCCAGGAGATGGCCAGGGCCAGGCCAAGGCAGGCGAACCCGACGCGGTACGCCAGACGATGCGCCCGTTCGGTGCGCGTATCCAGAAACAACATCGGCTGGTCGATAGCGCGCTCTTCGCTGCGCAGGGCCAGGTCGGCCATCGCACGCTGGGCATGCAGGCGGGTGATGAACAGCACCCAGGCGCCCGAGCAGGCAACCAACAGGGCAACAATATTAATGAGCAGTGCGGGCAGCGCCATCGCAAACCTCGGTGAACCAGTGTTCGGGTATCAGTCCAGATACACACCTGAACGACAGTCGCCTCCTGCGCCTTTAATGCTCCTTCCCCATGGACGGCTAATGTATCCAGTAATTTACGCCGTCACCTGAACGTCACCTTAACAAGCCACTCTGTTGCCCTTCGACGCTTGAGGAGCTTGTCATGTTGCATGCGCAAAACCAGGATCGGCTGTACCTGATCGCCCAGAGCGAGGAACAGGAGGCGCTGATCGGCAGCCTCGCGTTCAACGTTCAGGACCGCCATTGGCTGGTGTATTGCGCCCTCGGCGGGCACCAGCATGCCGACCTGCCGGAGCTGGATTTGCTCACCGGTGTGAGCATGCTGGACTTTTATGTCGATACGGCGGCATGACCAAACGCCAGGCACAAAAAAACCGGGCTCAGCGATGAGCCCGGTTTTTTGTGTGCGGCTTATTGCGCGCTGAGCAGTTGACCGATGCTTGGGTCCTTGAACAGACGGGTCAAGGCATCGCTGAGCACGTCGCTGACCAGCTTGGTGTTGGTTTCCTGGTTGGGCGACATGCCGAAACGCTGGTTGAGCGAGGCGGCGTAGCGGCCACTGTAGCGGCGGGTACCGGCGCTGACGTCGGACTTGAAGGTGGCGCCGATGGAAGCCTCGGTCACATACAGGCCGTCTTTGGGCGACTGGTATTTCAGCTCGGCCAGAGTCACGGTCAGTTGCGGCACGCCTGGCGAGTTGGTCGGCGTAAAGCCCAACAAGCGCACGGCGGCTTCAGCCTGGGCCTGCAACTTGGGCAGCACATCCTGGCCGGTCACCGAAATCAGTGCGGTCTCAGGATACAGGCCGCCACGCGAGCCCAGGGTTGGCGACGGACGACCGTCGACCACGCGCACCGACACCGGCTGGCCATGGCCTACCGCAGCCAACGGCGCAGTGACTTTAGGTTGCGGGCTGAGTTGTTGCGGGCTGTTGGCGCAGCCGACAAGGGTCAAACTGGTCACAGTGATCAAACCGAACAACAGGCGTTGCAACATCGCATTTCTCCAGGACTAGGTGCAGACAGGTCGCCAGTATAACGGTGCACGCGCGCCACTCACCAGCGATCCTGAACGGCGGCTGAAGCCGCTGTGCAAATTACAAATTCGCATAAATTCGTCACCCCAGTGTCATGCCACACTGGCAATCTTCAAGCATGTAACACACCAGGTACACAGCCATGCGCCTTCTCAAGACCCTGTTCATGTCGCACGCCCGTCATCGCCACTTTGCCCTGCTCGATGCCCACGGTCATTGCCTGGCCTTCAAGCAGTGCAGCCTGCCGCCCGTCGGTGAAGGCTGGGTGGAAGTGACCGAGACGCACCTGGGCTGGATGCACCGCCCACTGCCCGCCAGCGCCCGGGTCAGCCCGCAGGTTTTTCGCCCACGGCACCGGCAAGCGTTGGCCTCCTGACCGGCGCCCTAATAAAAGTCATAAAACACGCCCATTTCCCTGGCGTTCTTCGCTACAATCTCCCCCCGATTATAAGGACGTCTCCTGATCGGGCCTCGCAGCATCGTTAATGCCCAGGCATTAGCCCCCAAAATCGCCCACAGAGAGCCGCCCACACAGATCGAGTGAAGCTGGCGTGCTTGCTGTTTCCTTTGCAAACCACCCCGTCTTTTATCGAATCTGCCAGAGCTGCCATTGCGCTCGGCCACTTGAGTTGTTTGCCCGTTTTGCCGCGTGTCGGCAGAGGTTTGCGGGCCAGGTGCCAGGCTGGGGCAGCCCTTTTTTGAGGTTCACGTCTTCAAAAGAGCGTGAAAAAACGGGTTTTCACAACTTCACAAGAGTGTGGCGAGCAAATGAATAGTTTGGCGTTTGTACAAGCACCATCAGCGTCTGGAACAGCCCAATTACACAGGACCGAGCACGCCTCAAAAACCGGAGCTTGAGCCTGTCCGCTACGGATTGGTTGCACGAATCGCACGCTTTGACCATAAGTCGAATTGCCACAGGCGCCCATGAATGCGTTCATAGGCAGATTAGCCCGGCAGGAAGCGTGTGCTGAAGTTGCAAAGAATTGCGAATCGGACATGGCGATCCTGGCCATGGGTAACCTGGGGCAACACGTGAACCGCCCCGTCACTCCTGGCAGCCATGCCGACAATTTGGTGCTGCAGATTTTGGAGACGCGTTAAATGGCGCATAACGAAGCAGTCGACGTAGTACTGGTAGGGGCCGGCATCATGAGTGCTACCCTGGCCGTACTGCTCAAAGAGCTCGACCCCGGCCTCACGCTGGAAGTCGTTGAGCTGATGGATTCGGGTGCCGCGGAGAGTTCCAACCCGTGGAACAACGCCGGTACCGGCCACGCGGGGCTGTGTGAGCTGAACTACACGCCGCAGGCCGCCGATGGTTCCATCGACATCAAGAAAGCCGTGCACATCAACACCCAGTTCGAGGTGTCGAAACAGTTCTGGGCTTACCTGACCAAGAAGGGCACCTTTGGCTCGTCCAAGTCGTTCATCAGCCCGGTGCCGCACCTGAGCTTCGTACAGGGCGACAAAGGCGTGTCCTTCCTCAAGAAGCGCTTTGAGACCCTCAGCCAGCACCACGCGTTTTCGGACATGCACTACACCGAAGACCGCAGTGAAATGGCCGAGTGGATGCCGTTGATGATGCCGGGCCGCCCGCTCGACGAAAAAATCGCCGCCACCCGCGTGATGAACGGCACCGACGTCAACTTCGGCGCCCTGACCAACCAACTGCTCGGCCACCTGACCAGTTCGCCAGACGCCCAGGTCAAGTACTGCAAGCGCGTGACCGGCCTCAAGCGCAACGGCGCGGGCTGGACCGTGAGCATCAAAGACGTCAACAGCGGCAACAGCCGTGACGTCGACGCCAAGTTCGTATTCCTCGGCGCTGGCGGCGCGGCGCTGCCGTTGCTGCAGGCCTCGGGCATCGAAGAAAGCAAAGGCTTCGGCGGCTTCCCGGTGAGCGGCCAGTGGCTGCGTTGCGACAACCCGGAAGTGGTCAAGCAGCACCAGGCCAAGGTCTACAGCCAGGCTGCCGTGGGCTCGCCACCGATGTCCGTGCCGCACCTGGACACCCGCGTGGTGGATGGCAAGAAATCCCTGCTGTTCGGGCCATACGCCGGCTTCACCACCAAGTTCCTCAAGCACGGCTCGTTCCTTGACCTGCCGATGTCGATTCGCGCCGGCAACATCGGCCCGATGCTGGCCGTGGCCCGCGACAACATGGACCTGACCAAGTACCTGGTCAGCGAAGTGCGCCAGTCCATGGAACAGCGCCTGGAATCCCTGCGCCGCTTCTACCCCGAGGCGAAAGCCGAAGACTGGCGCCTGGAAGTGGCCGGCCAGCGCGTGCAGATCATCAAGAAAGACCCTAAGAAAGGCGGCGTGCTGCAATTCGGCACCGAGTTGGTCGCAGCCAAGGACGGTTCGCTTGCGGCGCTGTTGGGTGCCTCCCCAGGCGCCTCGGTGACCGTCTCGATCATGCTGGAGTTGATCGAGCGTTGCTTCCCGCAGAAAGCTGCCGGTGAATGGGCCACCAAGCTGCATGAGATCTTCCCGGCGCGCGAGAAAGTGCTGGAGACGGACGCCGAGCTGTATCGCAAGATCAACACGCAGAACAACATCAGCCTTGAGCTGGTGGACCCTGTAGGCGCGAGCTCGCTCGCGAAAAACGTCAACGATAACGCAGCGCAAGTGGATTAACGCAGCGCTCTCAGGTTCTTCGCGAGCAAGCTCGCTCCTACAGGTAAAAGCAAAACGCCCCGGACTCTTATGAGGCCGGGGCGTTTTTTGTGGCTCGGATAATCAGCCGCGGGCGTTGTCGATCAGCTCGATGTATTCGGCGGCGTTGCGCTGGTCCTTGATCAGGTCGACGAAGGTCTGGCCATGCTCGTCCTGGCCATCCAGGTCCAGGCCTGCTGCTTTGAAAAAGCCCAGGAAACGCTCGAAGTCGTCGATACGCAGGCCGCGATAAGCCTTGATCAGTTTGTGCAGGGACGGCGACGTCGCATCAACCGGCTCGAAGTCCAGGAACAACTTGATCTGGTCGTCACCGATTTCGTCGCCAATCACCTGTTTCTTATCTTTACGCATTACCGACTCCAGCCTGCAGACATTTACACGGGGTTTGAAGTCTACCTGCGCGACGCCGGATGTGGGAGGGGGCTTGCCCTAATACCTGTAGGAGCGAGCTTGCTCGCGAAAAGCTCAAAGGCGCCGCGTTTATTCAGAAAGCACGCGGTAGCGTTGACGTTTTTTTCGCGAGCAAGCTCGCTCCTACAGACGGGCACATTTGGATTTCAGTCGAACTGGGCAAGCATCCAGCGATGGTACTCGACCATACCTTCTGCGCCTTCGCGTGGTGCCCAGTCGGCCAGCTCACCTTCACCGACAGCGCGGTAAGGGCCAGCCTTGCATTCAAACATGATGCTGTCCGGCTCAAGCACTACCAGGCCATGGAACACGCCGGGCGACAGGTCGACGCCCTGGCATTCCCCGCCCGCTTCCAATACACGCGTGCTCAATACCTCACCTGTCTCGCTGAAAATCAGGATACCCAGGCGCCCTTTGAGCACCAGCAAGGTCTCCGCCTTATCGGCGCTCAGGTGACGGTGCGGCTGCACATAGGTGCTGGGCTGCAAGCCGACCGCCATGCGATGACAAGGCTCTTGCATCTCATGGAAGTTAACGTTTTGACGGCCACGGGGATTGGCGGCCGCTTTCTCGGCCAACTCGGCAAACAGCGTCTGATCAAGAAAGCGGGCCATCAATTACATTCCTTTAACGGCGTAGATGCCATTGGCGTTACGCCAGTAGCCTTTGTAGTCCATGCCATAGCCGAAGATATAACGGTCGACGCACGGCAGCCCGACAAAGTCGGCTTTCAGCTCTGGGCGCGCCTTGCGGTCGTGGTCTTTGTCGATCAGCACGGCGGTGTGCACTTTGCGTGCGCCGGCATGTTTGCAGAAGTCGATGATCGCACCCAGGGTGTGACCTTCATCGAGAATGTCATCGATGATCAGCACATCGCGGTCGATGAACGACACTTCCGGTTTGGCCTTCCAGAACAAGTCACCGCCGCTGGTTTCATTGCGATAGCGGGTGGCGTGCAGGTAAGAGGCTTCCAACGGGAACTGCAGGTGAGTGAGCAATTTGCCGGCGAAGATCAGGCCACCGTTCATCACGCAGAAGACCACCGGGTTGGTGTCGGCCATTTCGCGGGTGATGTGCGCGCCGACCTTGGCGATCGCTGCTTCGACTTGCGCTTCGGTGTACAGGCAGTCAGCCTCGTGCATGATTTGACGGATATGCTCGAGATCAGCAGACATGGTGCTCTCCAAGGGGGTGCTGTGGCAAGAAAAGCGGGCGAAGGTACGCTTCTCGTGCGCTCCAATCAAGCCTTTATGGACTAACGTACTTGATGTCTATAGGACAACACCCTCGGATAGATTAATCTAGGCCGGTTTTTTTGCCCGCCGCCGGAGCCTTTCCTATGCCCACTCGCGAGATCCGCCACCCGCTGATCCGACACAAACTCGGCCTTATGCGCCGTGCCGACATTAGCACGAAGAACTTCCGTGAGCTTGCTCAGGAAGTCGGAGCGTTGCTCACTTACGAAGCCACCAAGGATTTGCCCCTGGAAACCTACGAGATCCCCGGTTGGGCCGGTCCCGTACAGGTGGAGAAAATCGCCGGTAAGAAAATTACCGTCGTCCCTATCCTGCGCGCCGGTATCGGCATGCTTGAAGGTGTGCTCAGCCTGATTCCGGGCGCCAAGGTCAGCGCCGTGGGCGTGGCCCGCAATGAAGAAACCCTGCAGGCCCACACCTACCTGGAAAAACTCGTCCCGGAAATCAACGAACGCCTGGCCATGATCATCGACCCGATGCTCGCCACCGGCAGTTCCATGGTTGCCACCATCGACCTGCTGAAAAAAGCCGGTTGCCGGGACATCCGCGCCATGGTGCTGGTGGCCGCGCCCGAAGGCATCGCCGCCGTCGAGAAGGCCCACCCGGATGTACAGATCTACACCGCGTCCATCGATGAGCGCCTGAACGAGCACGGCTACATCATCCCGGGCCTTGGCGATGCCGGTGACAAGATCTTCGGCACCAAGCAGAAGGACGCGTGAGCATGCAGGATGAATTCAACGACCCGCTTTGGCGCCAGATCCTGTCTGGCGCACAAATGCTCTTCGTAGCATTTGGCGCGTTGGTGTTGATGCCGCTGATCACAGGTCTTGATCCAAACGTCGCGCTGTTCACCGCAGGCCTGGGCACATTGCTGTTCCAGGTGGTGACAGGCCGGCAGGTGCCGGTATTTCTGGCATCGAGCTTCGCGTTCATTACCCCGATCATTCTCGCCAAGGGCCAGTTCGGCCTGGCGGCGACCATGGGCGGGGTGATGGCGGCGGGTTTCGTCTATACGTTCCTGGGCCTGGCCGTGAAGGTCAAGGGCACCGGTTTTATCGACCGGCTGCTGCCGCCCGTGGTCATCGGCCCGGTGATCATCTCGATCGGCCTGGCCATGGCGCCGATTGCCGCCAATATGGCCATGGGCAAGTCCGGCGACGGTGCCGAGTTGATCCATTATCAGACCGCGATGCTGATCTCGATGCCCGCGCTGCTCACCACCTTGATCGTGGCCGTGTTCGGCAAGGGCATTTTCCGCCTGGTGCCGATCATCTCCGGTGTGCTGGTGGGCTTTGCCATGTCGTTCTACTTTGGTGTGGTCGACACGGCGAAAATCGCCGCGGCACCGTGGTTCGCCCTGCCCCACTTCACCGCGCCGGAGTTCAACTGGCAGGCGATCCTGTTTATCGTCCCGGTGGCCCTGGCCCCGGCGATCGAGCATATCGGTGGTGTGATTGCGGTAGGCAGCGTGACCGGCCGCGATTACCTGAAAAAGCCTGGCCTGCATCGCACGCTGCTGGGTGACGGTATTGCCACCACGGCCGCCGGCATGTTTGGCGGCCCGCCGAACACCACCTACGCCGAGGTGACCGGCGCCGTGATGCTGACCAAGAACTACAACCCGAAGATCATGACCTGGGCGGCAGTGTTTGCTATCAGCCTGGCGTTCATCGGCAAGTTCGGCGCACTGCTGCAGAGCATCCCGGTACCGGTGATGGGCGGGATTCTATGCCTGCTATTCGGCTCGATTGCCGCGGTGGGGATGAACACGCTGATTCGCCACAAGATCGACCTGGGTGAGGCGCGCAATCTGGTGATTGTGTCGGTAACGTTGGTGTTCGGGATTGGCGGTGTGCTGGTGGGTACCGGCACCGGCCCGGATGATTTCGGCCTCAAGGGCATTGCCCTGTGTGCGGTGGTAGCGATTGGCTTGAACTTGCTGCTGCCGGGCAATGATGGCTGGAAGAACAAGAAGCCGGATGATGAGCCGCTGATCTAAGTTTTCTGGTGTAGCTGATGGCCTCATCGCGGGCAAGCCCGGCTCCCACAGGGAAATGCAGCATCCTGTGGGAGCCGGGCTTGCCCGCGATGAGGCCCTTACAGCCTGTAAAAGTTAGAGCTCGCCGAGGCCGTCGACCAGCGCCTGGTTCTGCTCCGGCGTCCCGATACTGATCCGCAGGAACTGGGCAATCCGCTCCTGCTTGAAGTGCCGCACAATTACACCTTGCTCACGCAACTTGGCGGCCAGCCCTGCAGCGTCATGCCGCGGGTGACGCGCGAAGATGAAGTTCGCCGCCGACGGCAACACCTCAAACCCCTTGCTCTCTAATTGCGCGACGACCTGGTTGCGGCTGTCGATCACCCACTGAGTGGTCTTCTCGAAGTATTCACGGTCGTCAAACGCGGCCGCCGCGCCAACAATCGCCAACCGATCCAATGGGTAGGAGTTGAAGCTGTTCTTGACCCGCTCCAGCGCCTCGATCAGGTCTGGGTGGCCCACGGCCAGGCCTACGCGCAAACCGGCCAGTGAGCGCGATTTGGACAGGGTCTGGGTCACCAGCAGGTTCGGGTAACGATCGACCAGGCTGATGGCAGTTTCGCCGCCGAAGTCGATATAGGCTTCATCGACCACCACCACCGAATCCGGGCTGGCCTTGAGGATCTGCTCTACCGCGTCCAGCGCCAGTAAGCAGCCGGTGGGCGCGTTCGGGTTGGGGAAGATGATCCCGCCGTTGGGCCTGGCATAGTCAGCGGCGCGAATCTGGAACTGCTCGTCCAATGCCACCGCGTCGAACGTGATGCCGTACAGGCCGCAGTACACCGGATAGAAGCTGTAGCTGATATCCGGGAACAGCAGCGGCAGATCGTGCTGGAACAGGCCATGGAAGATGTGCGCCAGGACTTCATCGGAACCGTTGCCCAGGAACACCTTGCCGGCGTCGATCCCGTAATACCTGGCCACGGCCTGCTTGAGCAGGTCGCTGTTGGGGTCTGGGTACAGGCGCAAGTTGTCGTTCAACTCGGCCTGCATTGCCGCCAGCGCCTTGGGCGATGGGCCGTAGGGGTTTTCATTGGTGTTGAGCTTGACCAGCTTGGTCAGCTTCGGTTGCTCACCGGGTACGTAAGGCACCAGGTCCTTGACGAAAGGGCTCCAGAATTTGCTCATGCCTTACTCTCCCTTGACGATGCGGTATTCGGCGCTGCGTGCGTGCGCGCTGAGGGATTCACCACGGGCCAGCACCGAGGCGGTCTTGCCCAGCTCGGAAGCGCCTTGTGGCGAGCAGAAGATAATCGACGAGCGCTTCTGGAAGTCGTACACCCCCAGCGGCGACGAGAAACGTGCAGTGCCGGAGGTCGGCAACACGTGGTTGGGGCCGGCGCAGTAGTCGCCCAGGGCTTCGCTGGTGTGGCGGCCCATGAAGATCGCCCCGGCGTGACGGATCGACGGCAACCAGGCCTGTGGGTCCGCTACGGACAGCTCAAGGTGCTCCGGTGCGATACGGTTGGCCACTTCGATGGCCTGCTCCATGTCACGCACCAGAATCAGCGCCCCACGGCCGTTGATCGACTTCTCGATGATCTCGGCACGCTCCATGGTCGGCAGCAGCTTATTAATGCTGGCGGCGACCTTGTCGAGGAACTCGGCATCGGGGCTGACCAGGATCGCCTGGGCGTCTTCATCGTGCTCCGCCTGGGAGAACAGGTCCATGGCGATCCAGTCCGGGTCGGTCTGGCCGTCACACACCACGAGGATTTCCGAGGGGCCGGCGATCATGTCGATACCGACCTGGCCAAATACATGGCGCTTGGCCGTCGCCACGTAGATATTGCCAGGGCCAACCACCTTGTCGACCTTCGGCACGCTTTCGGTGCCATAGGCCAGCGCCGCGACGGCCTGGGCGCCACCGATGGTGAACACGCGGTCGACGCCGGCGATGCAGGCGGCAGCCAGTACCAGCTCGTTGATTTCGCCACGCGGGGTCGGCACCACCATGACCACTTCGGTCACGCCGGCGACTTTGGCCGGGATCGCATTCATCAACACCGACGATGGATACGACGCCTTACCGCCCGGCACGTACAGGCCGGCGCGGTCCAGTGGCGTGACCTTCTGGCCCAGCACCGTGCCGTCGGCCTCGGTGTAGCTCCAGGAGTCCTGCTTCTGTTTTTCGTGATAGCTGCGTACCCGCGCCGCAGCCACTTCCAGGGCTTCGCGCTGTGGCGCGGTGATGCGCGTCAGCGCCAGCTCCAGGCGCTCACGCGGCAGGATCAGGTCGGCCATGGACTTTACGTCCAAGCCGTCGAACTGGCGGGTGAAGTCCACCAGCGCCGCATCACCGCGCTCACGCACGGCCTTGATGATGTCGAGCACCCGCTGGTTGACCGAGTCGTCAGACACGCTTTCCCAGCTCAGCAGATGATCCAGATGATGGGCGAAATCCGGGTCGGCAGCGTTGAGTCGGGCAATTGCAGTGGACGTGGTCATAGCGAGGGCCTCAATAGAATTGGCAAAAACTCAGGCGCCCTAAACTAGCAGTCGTTTCCGCTTGGGCACCTGAGAATTCTGGCTATGAGGCGGATAGACGGGCGCAGCTTTTCAGCTACGCGGGTGAGTCAACCGCGGTGTCGAGACTCCACTGCCTTGCGCAGGGTGTCGATCAACGCCTGGATACGGGCGTGCTGCATCTTCATCGATGCCTTGTTGACGATCAGGCGGGAGCTGATGTCAGCGATGAAATCCTGGGGTTCCAAACCGTTGGCGCGCAGGGTGTTGCCGGTGTCGACCACGTCGATGATCTTGTCGGCCAGGCCGATCAGCGGTGCCAGCTCCATGGAGCCGTAGAGCTTGATGATATCGACCTGACGACCTTGTTCGGCGTAGTAGCGCTTGGCAACGTTGACGAACTTGGTGGCGACCCGTAGGCGCCCCTTGGGCTCGACATCACCGACACGGCCGGCGGTCATCAGCTTGCACAGCGCGATGCGAAGGTCCAAGGGCTCGTACAGGCCCTGGCCACCGTATTCCATCAGCACGTCCTTGCCGGCGACACCCAGGTCGGCGGCGCCATGTTCAACGTAGGTCGGCACGTCGGTAGCCCGCACGATCAACAGGCGCACGTCGTCCTGGGTCGTGGGGATGATCAGCTTGCGGCTCTTGTCCGGATTCTCGGTCGGCACGATGCCCGCTTCAGCCAGAAGCGGCAACGTGTCGTCAAGGATGCGGCCCTTGGACAGTGCGATGGTCAACATGGGAAATGTCAGTCCTTCATCAGGCTATTGCTGTCCGGTCGCAAACGGCGCCAGACACAGATCGAGGCCATGACAGCCTCGATTTGAAACAAACCAGTGTTTGTCGGAGCCAGCTTGCTCGCGAAGAACGTCAACGATAACGCGTTTATTCAGACTTCACGCGGTGACCATGAGTTCTTCGCGAGCAAGCTCGCTCCTACATCCTACAGTGCAGTGGGGGTTAGCCCGGTACGCGGCGGATTTTTGCGCCGAGCATCTGCAGTTTTTCTTCGATGCACTCGTAACCACGGTCTATGTGGTAGATGCGGTCGATCAGGGTGTCGCCTTCGGCGCACAGTGCCGAGATTACCAGGCTGGCGGAAGCACGCAGGTCGGTGGCCATGACTGGCGCGCCCTTGAGCTTGTCGATGCCGGTGACGATGGCGGTGTTGCCTTCGACCTGGATCTTGGCGCCCATGCGGTGCAGTTCATACACGTGCATGAAGCGGTTTTCGAAGATGGTCTCGATCACTGCACCGGTGCCTTCGGCAATGGCGTTCAAGGAGATGAACTGCGCTTGCATGTCGGTCGGGAACGCCGGGTACGGAGCGGTACGTACGTTGACAGCCTTTGGCCGCTTGCCGTGCATGTTCAGCTCGATCCAGTCTTCGCCAGTGGTGATCTCTGCGCCGGCTTCCTTGAGTTTTTCCAGGACGGCTTCAAGGATGGTCGGATCGGTGTCCTTGACCTTCACACGGCCACCGGTCACGGCAGCGGCAACCAGGTAGGTGCCGGTCTCGATGCGGTCAGGCATGACTTTGTAGGTGGCGGTGTGCAGACGCTCTACCCCATCAATAGTGATGGTGTCGGTACCAGCGCCGGAAACCTTCGCGCCCATGGCGTTGAGGAAGTTGGCCAGGTCGACCACTTCCGGCTCGCGCGCGGCGTTCTGCAGCACGCTGCGACCGTTGGCCAGGGCAGCAGCCATCATGATGTTCTCGGTACCGGTCACACTGACGGTATCAAAGAAGAAGTTCGCGCCCCGCAGGCCGCCTTCTGGCGCCTTGGCCTTGATGTAGCCGCCTTCGACGTCGATGACTGCGCCCATGGCCTCAAGGCCACGGATGTGCAGGTCGACCGGACGCGAACCAATGGCGCAACCGCCAGGCAAGGCCACTTCGGCTTCGCCGAAACGGGCAACCATCGGGCCCAGCACCAGGATCGACGCACGCATGGTTTTCACCAGTTCGTACGGGGCGATCAGGGTCTTGATGGTGCGTGGGTCGATTTCGACGGCCAGCTTCTCGTCGATCACCGGCTCAATGCCCATGCGACCGAACAGCTCGATCATGGTGGTGATGTCGTGCAGGTGCGGCAGGTTGGCCACAGTCACCGGGCCATCGCACAGCAGGGTCGCTGCCAGGATCGGCAAGGCGGAGTTTTTCGCACCGGAAATGCGGATCTCGCCATCAAGGCGGGCACCGCCGGTAATAATCAATTTATCCATAAGAATCTCGACGCCTTGGGGGCTCAGGTGCGCTCGGCCCAGGCCGCGCGGCTGAAAAATTTCATAGTGACCGCATGGATGCTGCCATCGGTGATCCATGGGTTCAAATGGGCATAGATCTGCTGCTGACGCTTGACCGGGCTCAATGCCGCCAGTTCATCGCTAATCACGTTCAGCTGGAAATTGCAGCCTTCGCCTTCAACTTCTACAGTCGTTTCCGGCAGCTTTCCTTCAAGGAAGCTCTTAACTTCTAGGGCCTGCATGCTCAACCTCTATCGGCGCCCAGTGCGCACGGGTCGCACATCATACAAAAAAGCCCCGCGCCTGCGAACCCCGCATAGCAGGACTCTGACGGGGGGCTTTTCTAATAATGTGTATTAAGGATGCGCCAGCAGCTCGGTCAAACCGGAAACTTCGGCAATTTCACGCATGTCTTCCGGCAACGCACGGATGCTGACCGGTTTTTTCGCCGCCTCGGCATCACGCATGAAGCACAGCAACAACGACAGGCCGACACTGCTGGACTTGGTCACCGCCGAGCAATCGAGCACCAGTTCTGGCGCCTTGCTGGCCTTGATCAGCGCCTGGCCCTGCTTGCGCAGGTCAGGCCCGGTGCGGTAATCCAGCACGCCGCTGAGGAACAGCTCGCCGGCGTCGCCGATACGAACAGCCGACTCGGTCATTGCGCAGGCTTCCCGGCAGCTTTGTCGGTTTCTTCCTTGGCCTTGGCCACTTCACCGGCCCAACCATTGATGGTCTTGTCCAGGTCGTTGCCATTGCGCTGCATCGCGTCAGCGAACTGGTCACGGAACAGCTTGCCGATGTTGATACCGTTGATGATCACGTTGCGCAGTTTCCACTCGCCGTCGATCTTCGTCAGGGTGTAGGACACTGGGTACACGGCGCCATTGCTGCCGGAGACTTTCATCCCGACTTCGGCACGGTCGCCAGTCTCGTCCTTGGCCGGGTCAACGATAATGCCCTGGTTGTTGTACTCCAGCAGGGCGTTACCGTAGAACTGGAACAGGCCCTTCTTGAAGTTCTCCTGGAACGTCTTCATCTGCGCAGGCGTAGCCTTGCGCGAATACTTGACCGTCATGATGCTTTTGGAAATACCTTCAGCATCGACCACAGGGCCAACGATGGCGTCGAGCGCACTGTAGAACTTGGAAGGGTCTTGCTTGTACTGTTCTTTGTTAGCCTTGAGGTCAGCCAGCATTCTGCTGGTGGTGTCCTGCACCAAATCGTGGGCAGAACCTGCCGCGTTGGCCATCATCGGCAATGCTGCAAGCAGTACCAGCAGGCCACGTCGCAAGGTAGAGATCATGAACAGATTCCTCATTTGGCGTCTTTATTGACCGTATTGAGCAAAAATTTTCCGATCAGGTCTTCAAGCACCAGCGACGACTGTGTGTCGTGGATGGTCGAACCATCCTTGAGCAGGGCTGTTTCCCCGCCCACGCTGACACCGATGTACTTCTCGCCCAGCAACCCCGCAGTGAGGATAGATGCTGTGGAGTCAGTCGGCAGATTATCCACCTTCTTGTCCAGTTGCATCGTCACCCGACCGGTAAAGCTGTCGCGGTCCAGATCGATTGCCGTGACCTTGCCGATGGTGACACCGGCCATGGTCACTTTGGATCTGACCGTCAAACCGGCGATATTGTCGAAGTACGCGTAAAGTTTATAGGTATCGGCGGTAGGGCTGGCCGAAAGGCCGCTGACTCGCAGGGCCAACAACAGTAAAGCCAGGATGCCAGCCAGCAAGAAAAGGCCGACACCGATTTCCACAGTGCGGTTTTGCATCAGAAATCTCCAAACATCAAGGCGGTCAAAATGAAGTCAAGGCCCAGTACCGCCAGCGAGGCGTACACAACGGTCTTGGTAGTGGCACGGCTGATCCCCTCTGAAGTGGGCTCGCAGTCATAGCCTTGGAATACGGCAATCCAGGTCACCACAAAGGCAAAGACAATGCTCTTTATGATGCCGTTGAGCACGTCACCGGTGAAGGTCACGCTGTTTTGCATGTTGGCCCAGTAGGAGCCGTCGTAGACCCCCAGCCAGTCAACCGCCACCCACGAACCGCCCCAGATACCCACCACGCTGAAGATCATCGCCAGCAATGGCAGGGAAATGAAGCCGGCCCACAGGCGCGGGGCAACAATGTACTTGAGCGGGTCCACGCCGATCATTTCCAGGCTGGACAGCTGCTCGGTGGACTTCATATTGCCGATTTCAGCAGTCAGCGCCGAACCTGCACGCCCCGCGAACAACAAGGCGGTGACCACGGGGCCAAGCTCACGCAACAGAGTCAGGGCCACCATCTGCCCTACCGCCTGCTCCGAGCCGTAGCTGGACAGGATATTGAAACCCTGCAGCGCCAGCACCATGCCGATGAACACGCCGGAGACCACGATGATCACCAGGGACATCACCCCCACCGAGTGCAGCTGCTTGACCAGCAGGCCAAAGCCGCCGCCGATGCCGCCGCGCCCCAGCAAGGCGTGGAACAGGAAAATGGTCGAACGCCCCAGCACTTCGACGATGTCGATGCCCGAGCGACCGAAAAGGCGAACCTTCTCGATAAGAGATGTCTTGCGCATCAGCGCTTCCCCAGAAGATCTGAGCGGTAGTCCGCTGCCGGAAAGTGAAAAGGCACCGGGCCATCGGGGTTGCCGGTCATGAATTGGCGAATGCGCGGGTTATCGGCGTTCATCAACTCCTCAGGCGTACCCTGCCCCAGCACCTGACCATCACCTACTACATAGAGGTAGTCGGCAATGCTCGCGGTTTCGGCCAGGTCGTGGGACACCACGATACTGGTGATCCCCAATGCATCGTTGAGCAGGCGGATCAGGCGCACCAACACGCCCATGGCGATCGGGTCCTGGCCCACGAATGGCTCGTCGTACATGAGGATCTGTGGGTCGAGGGCAATGGCCCGCGCCAGGGCGACACGGCGCTTCATGCCGCCGGACAACTCGTCTGGCATCAGGTCGATGGCACCGCGAAGGCCCACGGCCTGCAGCTTCAGCAACACGATGTCACGAATCATCTCGTCGGACAGTTGGGTGTGCACGCGCAGCGGGAAGGCCACGTTCTCGAATACATCGAGGTCGGTGAACAGCGCGCCGCTCTGGAACAGCACGCCCATATGCTTGCGCGCATCGAACAGATCGCTGCGCGACAGCGTCGGCAGGTTCTGGCCGTTGACCCACACTTCCCCGGCACTGGGGCGCAATTGCATGCCCATCAGGCGCAACAGGGTGGTCTTGCCGCAACCGGAAGGCCCCATGATGCCCGTGACCTTGCCGCGAGGAATGCGAATATCGACGTTATTGAAGATGCTGCGCGTACCGCGCTTGAAGGTAAGGCCCTTCAGCTCGACCGCGTAGGCGTTATCGGCACTCATCTAATCTCCTTGGGATGCAGCCTTTCACTCAGACACCATGTGTGCGACTTTGGTTTTCAACAGATGCGCAATAGTTGAGCACATGGGTTGGGCGGACCGAACTGGCGGCGAACTATATCACTGCTGGTACAGAGCGCCCAAGGCCGGAACAGCGCTGGTTCAGATTTGAGACAGGGAAAAAACGTTGCTTGCTATGTTACCGACGGTGCTTTTCAGTTATCCGGCGCACAAAGCCTGACGAACTTGTGTGAGGGAATTGATCATTACCGCTATAATCGCCGACTTTTCGTCAGGCTATACGATTTCAGACATGAGCCAATCCAGCGACCTTATTCAATCCGCGCAACGCACCATACGCCTTGAGCTTGAAGCCGTAGAAGGCTTGCTGGCGCATATCGACGCGGATTTCGTGCGCGCCTGCGAGATGATTCTGGCCAGCAAGGGCCGCGTTGTGGTGGTCGGCATGGGCAAGTCCGGCCACATTGGCAACAAGATCGCCGCGACCCTGGCGAGCACCGGGACCACGGCGTTTTTCGTGCACCCGGCCGAAGCCAGCCACGGCGACATGGGCATGATCACCAAGGATGACGTGATTTTGGCGCTGTCCAACTCCGGTACCACGAACGAAATCGTGACCCTGTTGCCGCTGATCAAGCGCCTGGGCATCCAGATGATCAGCCTCACAGGCAACCCTGAGTCAACGCTGGCCAAGGCCGCCGACGTCAACCTGAACGTGCACGTGGCCCACGAGGCCTGCCCGCTGAACCTGGCGCCCACCTCCTCCACCACCGCTGCGCTGGTAATGGGCGATGCCCTGGCAGTGGCACTGCTGGAGGCTCGCGGGTTTACCGCTGAAGACTTCGCATTTTCCCATCCCGGTGGCGCACTGGGCCGCCGCCTGTTGCTGAAAGTGGAAAACGTGATGCACAGCGGCGCCGAGCTGCCGAGCGTTCCACGCGGTACCCTGCTTCGGGATGCGCTGATGGAAATGACCCGCAAGGGCTTGGGCATGACTGCTATTGTCGAGACCGATGGCCGGCTGGCCGGGATATTCACCGACGGCGACCTGCGTCGCACCCTGGACCGCACCATTGATATCCATACCGCCACCATCGACGCAGTGATGACCCCTCACGGCAAGACCGCCCGCGCCGAAATGCTCGCGGCCGAAGCGTTGAAAATCATGGAAGACCACCGGATAGGCGCTCTTATAGTGGTCGACCACGATGATCGACCGATCGGGGCCCTTAACCTTGGCGACTTGCTGCGCGCAGGAGTGATGTAAATGACCAACGACCTGATGCAACGCGGTAAGAACATCAAACTGGCGATTTTCGACGTTGACGGCGTGCTGACCGATGGCCGCCTGTACTTCCTCGAAGACGGCAGCGAATTCAAGACCTTCAACACCCTCGACGGCCAAGGCATCAAGATGCTGATGGCAGCGGGCGTGCAAACCGCAATTATCAGCGGTCGAAAAACACCGGTTGTGGAACGCCGCGCACAAAACCTCGGTATTCCTCACCTGTATCAGGGCCGCGAGGATAAACTGGTGGTACTGGACGAGCTTCTTGGCCAACTCAACCTAAGCTATGAACAGGTCGCCTATCTGGGCGACGACCTGCCAGACCTGCCGGTGATTCGCCGGGTGGGCCTGGGTATGGCCGTCGCGAATGCCGCAGCGTTTGTGCGCGAACACGCCCATGGCATCACCACCGCCCGTGGCGGCGAAGGTGCCGCCCGCGAGTTCTGCGAGTTGATCCTGCGTGCCCAGGGCAGTCTTGAAGCGGCCCACGCCGCCTACCTATAGAGCGTTATATGCTGAGCAAAAAGATTCGCAACTTCCTGTTATTCGGGGTCATCGCCGCGCTGCTCCTGGCGGTGGGCTACTGGAATATCAGCCCGGAGCGCTTTCTCGACAAGCCTGTTGCGCAGGTTGACGAAGGCCTTATCGACTATTACGCCACCAATGCCTACAGCATTCAGTACCTGCCCGACGGCAAGGTGCAGTATGAGATGACATCGGACAAGGTCGAGCACTTGAAGGCTTCCGAAGTCAGCCTGCTGACCAATCCGGATCTGAACCTGTATCGCGGCACCGAGTTTCCCTGGCACGTCACCAGCAAGCGTGGCGAGGTCAACCCGGACGGCACCGAAGTTGAACTGATCGACTCGGTTCGCGTCGCACGTACAGACGCGCAGAACCGCGACACCATCATTACCAGCAGTCGCATGACCGTATTCCCACAGAAGCAATATGCGCAGACCGAGCAAGACGTTAGAATCGACGGCGCTGGCGGTGTATCGACTGGCAAGGGAATGAAAGCGTATTTGAAAGAAAGCAGGATACACCTGCTATCGAACGTAAGAGGACAGTATGAGGCTCGTTAAAACCCTCCCTATTTTGCTCGGTCTGGGCGCAGCACTGGGAAGCGTGAGCGCCTGGGCTCTGCCGAACGATAGCCAGCAACCGATCCATATTTCGGCTGACGATGCACAGCTCGATGACAAGAAAGGTGTCGCCACCTATACCGGCGGCGTGATCATCACCCAGGGCTCGATGAAGATTACCGGTAACACGGTGACTCTGACGCGCACCCCCGCAGGCGACATTGACGTGGTGACGTCGGTGGGCAACCTGGCTTATTTCGAGCAGAAGCAGTCCGCCACCGACACCGGCCCGATGAAGGGCTACGGCAAGACCATCCAGTATCACGCCCAGCAGAATCGTATCGTGCTGATCGACCAGGCCAAGGTACTGAGCCCCGACGGCAACTCGACCGAAGGTGAAAAGATCACCTATGACACCGTCAAGCAGATCGCCAACGCCGGTCGCGCCAACGGCAACAAGGTCACCGCACCGCGCCCGCGCATCGACATGGTTATCCAGCCGAAGAAGAAGGCCGAGTAATGGCAACCCTGAAAGCCCAGCACCTGGCCAAGGCCTATAAAAGCCGCCAGGTGGTACGCGATGTCAGCCTGTCGATCGAGAGCGGCCAGATCGTCGGTTTGCTCGGCCCTAACGGTGCCGGCAAAACCACCTGCTTCTATATGATCGTCGGGCTGGTCCAGGCAGACCAGGGTCGCGTATTGATCGACGACCTGGACGTCAGCCACCAACCCATGCACGGTCGTGCACGGGCAGGTATCGGCTATCTCCCCCAGGAGGCGTCGATCTTCCGCAAACTGTCGGTAGCCGACAACATCATGGCGATCCTCGAGACCCGCAAGGAACTCGATCGCGATGGCCGCCGCCAAGAGCTGGAAAGCCTGCTGCAGGAATTCCACATCAACCATATTCGCGACAACCTCGGCATGAGCTTGTCCGGTGGTGAACGTCGTCGCGTGGAAATCGCCCGCGCCCTGGCGACCGCGCCGAAATTCATCCTGCTGGATGAACCCTTTGCCGGTGTCGACCCGATTTCGGTGGGTGATATCAAGCAGATCATCCATCACCTCAAGGCCAAAGGCATTGGGGTGCTGATCACGGACCACAACGTGCGCGAGACCCTGGATATCTGCGAAACCGCTTATATCGTCAACGATGGTCAGCTGATTGCCGAAGGCGATGCCGAGACGATCCTGGCTAACGAGCTGGTGAAGGAAGTTTACCTGGGTCACGAGTTCCGCCTGTAAACACAGGGGTATCGCGCTTTTCCCTGGAGCGCGCGGGAGTCAATGGAAACCTCGGTTTTTTTATTGTTACCGCGCTCTAGGCAAAGGCCCCGAGATCAGGCATATAATTTGCTTATGTTTGGCGCTCACGCGCCCTGTCGTGGATGGCGCATTGCGCCGGCGAATAAGGTGTTAAGCCCCTGCCATGAAACCATCGCTAGTCCTGAGAATGGGCCAGCAGCTGACGATGACACCGCAGCTGCAACAGGCCATCCGCCTGCTCCAATTGTCGACCCTGGACCTGCAACAGGAAATCCAGGAGGCCCTGGAGTCCAATCCGATGCTCGAACGCCAGGAAGAAGGCGACGACTTCGACAACGCAGATCCGCTGGCCGACAACATCGAGCAAAAACCCAATCCCGACGTGCAGGAACCCTCCTATCAGGAAACCGCCCCGACGGTGGATAACCTGGAGGAAGGCGACTGGAACGAACGCATTCCCAACGAGCTTCCCGTGGACACCGCGTGGGAAGACGTCTACCAGACCAGCGCCAGCAGCCTGCCGAGCAACGATGATGACGAGTGGGACTTCACCACCCGTACGTCGGTGGGCGAGAGCCTGCAGAGCCACTTGTTGTGGCAACTGAACCTGGCGCCGATGTCCGATACCGATCGCCTGATCGCGGTCACCCTGATCGATTGCATCAATAACCAGGGCTACCTGGACGAAACCCTCGACGAGATCCTCGAGGCCTTCGACCCGGAACTGGACATCGAACTGGACGAAATCGAAGCCGTCCTGCACCGCATCCAGCAATTTGAACCCGCCGGCATCGGTGCTCGCACACTCAGCGAGTGCCTGTTGTTGCAACTGCGCCAACTGCCCGCCAAGACGCCATGGCTCACCGAAGCGCAACGCCTGGTCAGTGATTACATCGACCTGTTGGGCAGTCGTGACTACAGCCAACTGATGCGCCGCATGAAGCTCAAGGAAGATGACTTGCGCCAGGTCATCGAGCTGGTGCAAAGCCTCAACCCGCGTCCGGGCTCGCAGATCGAATCCAGCGAAGCCGAATACGTGGTCCCCGACGTCATCGTGCGCAAGGACAACGAACGCTGGCTGGTGGAGCTGAACCAGGAGTCGGTACCGCGCCTGCGGGTCAACCCGCAGTACGCCGGTTTTGTGCGCCGCGCTGACACCAGCGCCGATAACACCTTCATGCGCAACCAGTTGCAGGAAGCGCGGTGGTTCATCAAGAGCCTGCAAAGCCGCAACGAAACCCTGATGAAAGTCGCGACCCAGATCGTCGAACACCAGCGCGGTTTCCTGGAATACGGCGACGAGGCCATGAAGCCTCTGGTGCTGCACGACATCGCCGAAGCCGTCGGCATGCACGAATCGACGATTTCCCGGGTCACCACGCAGAAATTCATGCATACCCCACGGGGTATTTATGAGCTGAAATACTTTTTCTCCAGCCACGTCAGCACCTCCGAAGGCGGCGAATGCTCGTCCACGGCGATCCGCGCGATCATTAAAAAACTGGTTGCCGCGGAAAATCAGAAAAAGCCGTTGAGTGACAGCAAGATCGCTGGTTTACTGGAGGCACAAGGCATTCAGGTCGCCCGTCGAACCGTCGCCAAGTACCGCGAGTCCCTAGGGATCGCGCCTTCCAGCGAGCGTAAGCGTTTGATGTGACGGGCGGGCCACAGCGTTCCAGTGGTGGGTATTCCTGCCCACCGCTTTATGCACTGGCAACGAAGGAGAAGCTGTATGCAAGTCAACATCAGTGGACACCAGCTGGAAGTCACCAAGCCCCTGCGTGAATACACCGAGAGCAAACTGAACAAGCTTGCGGGGCATTTTGACAAGATCACCAACGTGCAGGTCATCATGGAGGTCGATAAGCTCAAGCAGAAAATCGAGGCCACCCTGCACGTACCGAATGCCAAGCTCGTCGCCAATGCGGAACATGAAGACATGTACGCGGCAATCGACTCGCTCTACGACAAGCTCGACCGCCAACTCATCAAGCATAAGGAAAAGAATCTGCACCTGATGCAAGGTACAGGTCGTTAACTCTCCCCCCATGATCCGACTTGAAACCATCCTGACCCCCGGCCGTTCCCTTGTGAACGTGCCGGGCGGCAGTAAAAAGCGCGCCCTTGAACAAATTGCCAACCTGATCAGCAGCGAAGTGCCTGAGCTGGAGATGCAAGATGTTTTCGAAGCTCTGATTGCTCGTGAAAAACTCGGATCGACCGGTTTTGGCAACGGCATCGCCATTCCTCACTGCCGCCTCGAAGGCTGCGATACCCCGGTCAGCGCGCTGCTGCACCTGGAAAAACCCATCGACTTCGACGCCATCGACGGTGCCCCGGTTGACCTGCTGTTCGTTCTGCTGGTCCCGCAAGCCGCCACCGATGCGCACCTGGAACTGCTCCGGCAGATCGCCAGCATGCTGGACCGCAAGGATGTACGCGACAAACTGCGCAGCGCCTCCAGCAATGAAGCGTTGTACCAAGTTGTCCTGGATGAACAAAACGGGCAGTAATCATGCGTTTGATCATCGTCAGCGGTCGCTCCGGCTCCGGTAAGAGCACCGCCCTCAATGTGCTTGAGGACAACGGCTTCTATTGCATCGACAACCTTCCGGCCGGCCTGCTGCCAGAGCTGGCGGAACGTGCACTGATCCATACCGAATTGGCGCAGCCCCTGGTTGCGGTCTCGATTGACGCCCGCAACCTGCCCAGCCACCTCTCGCGGTTCCCGGAACTGTTGGAAGAAGTGCGCGCCAAGCACATTCATTGCGATGTGCTGTACCTGGATGCAGACGAAGAAACCCTGCTCAAGCGGTTCTCCGAAACCCGTCGACGCCACCCCCTCAGCAGTGCCAACCGCTCTCTGGCCGAAGCCATCGAGGACGAGACCAAACTGCTGGGGCCGATCATTGACCTGGCCGACCTGAAGATCAACACCACCAACCTGAACCTGTATCAGCTTCGCGATGCGATCAAGCTGCGCCTGCTGAACCAGCCTGAGCCGGGGACGGCGTTCCTGGTCGAGTCGTTTGGCTTCAAGCGCGGCATGCCGGTAGACGCCGACCTAGTGTTCGATGTTCGCTGCCTGCCTAATCCTTACTGGAAGCCGGAATTACGTGATCAGTCGGGGCAGGACCAGCCTGTAGTCGACTACCTGGCCGCGCAACCAGACGTAGAAGAGATGTTCCAGGACATCTCCAGCTACCTGCTCAAATGGTTGCCGCGCTTTGCCGCCAGCAATCGGGCCTATGTCACCATTGCTATTGGCTGCACCGGCGGCCACCACCGCTCGGTCTATTTGACTGAACGGCTGGGACAGGTGCTGCAACAAACCCTCAAGAACGTCCAGGTTCGCCACCGCGACCTTAGCTGAAAGGAACACCACTGCGATGCCGGCTCGGGAAATTGAAATCATCAACAAGCTGGGCCTGCACGCCCGGGCGTCGGCTAAGTTCGTCGGCGTGGCTGGGCAGTTCCCCTGCCAGATTCGTGCTGGGCGCACCCCAGAGTCCATGGTCGATGGCAAAAGCATCATGGCGATGATGATGTTGGCGGCCGGCAAAGGCACCAAAATCCATCTGAAAACCGAAGGTGAGCAAGAGCAGGAGGCTATGGACGCACTGGTCGCACTGATCAATAACTACTTCGACGAAGGCGAATAACCCCTGCGGTAGGAGCGAGCTTGCTCGCGAAAAACGTCAACGATAACGCGGGCATCCTGGTTAAACGCAGTGCTCTCAGGTTTTTCGCGAGCAAGCTCGCTCCTACATAGATAAAGCCATCCTCAGCCCAACGCCGTATCCATCACCATCATCAGGCAAAACCCGAGGCACAGCCCAAGGCTGGCGAGCTTTTCATGGCCATTGCGGCGCGATTCGGGGATGACTTCATGAGTCACCACCAGCAACATCGCCCCAGCGGCCAGCGCCAGACCCAACGGCAACAACACTTCGGCAAGGCTCACCAGCCATGCGCAGAGCACCGCAAATACCGGTTCAACCAAGCCT
This sequence comes from Pseudomonas sp. FJ2-5-13, assembly GCF_029201605.1. Taxonomy (NCBI): domain Bacteria; kingdom Pseudomonadati; phylum Pseudomonadota; class Gammaproteobacteria; order Pseudomonadales; family Pseudomonadaceae; genus Pseudomonas; species Pseudomonas sp. FJ2-5-13. Next base: position 1,052,071 of record NZ_CP104045.1, on the reverse strand, counting down.
GATGCAGCGCCAATCAGGAAGGCCTTGACCCGCGACATTCCCGCTCCCGCCAATACCAATGCAATCACCAGCCCTTCGGGGACATCCTGCAGGGCAATGCCCATGGCGAGGCTGTCGGCATCCGTCATGCCTCCGCCCGCAGAAACACCCACAGCCATGCCTTCAGGAATGTTGTGCGCAATGATGGCAAACACGAATAACCAAATACGCGGCGGGATAACCGGCTTATCCGCTGTACCCACCAGCATTTCCGGGCTGGCGCCAGAGACCTTGCGGTCCACCAGGTACAGGCCGAACGCTCCGAGCATGATGCCGAAGCTGATCAGGCCACCGGCGCCCCAGGGTGACAGCCCCAGGCTTTCAGCAGCCGCGATACCCGGCACGACCAGGGAAAACGCGGTCGCCGCCAGCATCACACCAGCCCCAAAGCCCAGCAGGGTGTCGCTCAGCGCCATCGGCATGCGCCGAATCACCAACACCGGCACCGCGCCCAGCGCCGTGCTGAGCGCGCAGATCGCCCCGCCCTGCAAAGCACGCAGGATGCGCGGTTCCAGGTTCAACCAGGCCAGCCCATGGGCCACCAATAACGCAGTACCTGCCAATAGCAGCAGCGTGCCAAACGCATAACGAAACATTCGTACGCTACCGATCGCCAGTGTTTGAGTGCCCATAGTCGGCCTTAGATCTTGTTATGGAGTGAGTGTCAGGCCAAGGCTGCCTGATAGCGCGCGGCAACTTCCGGCCAGTTGATGACGCTGTAAAATGCATTGATGTACTCGGGTCGTCGGTTTTGATATTGCAGGTAGTAAGCGTGTTCCCAGACGTCCAGACCAAGGACGGGCGTATTGCCGCTCATCAGCGGGCTGTCCTGGTTGCCGCTGCTTTCCACCACCAGCGTTTTTTGTGGCGTAACGCTCAGCCAGGCCCAACCGCTGCCGAAACGCGTCAACGCCGCCTTGGTAAAGGCTTCCTTGAAACTGTCGAAGCCGCCAAGTTGTTCGTCGATGGCCTTGCCCAGCGCGCCCTCAGGCTTGCCGCCCCCTGTAGGTGACATGACCGCCCAGAACAACGAGTGGTTCGCATGCCCGCCTCCTTGGTTGACCACAGCAGCGCGTAATTTCTCCGGCAATGTTTGGACGCTGGACACCAGCTTCTCCACCGGCCAGCCAGCGAACTCAGTGCCCTCGACCGCGGCATTGAGGTTATTGATGTAGGTCTGGTGGTGTTTGGTGTAGTGAATTTCCATGGTTTGCGCGTCGATATGCGGCTCAAGGGCGTCGTAGGCGTAAGGCAAGGCCGGCAAGGTATAAGTCATATCAATGTGCTCCATAGTGGGACGTGGACGTTGGCGTCGCAGCACTGCCCAGCAGCCGATGAGTGCGTGGGTATTCGCCGTGATCACTGATGAAATTCAGCAGCTCGACGTAGGTCTTGCTGCTCTGGCGCAACGCGGCCTCGCGCAATGACGGGCTCAGGCGCGGGTCCTGCATGGTCTGTAAGAGACGCTGATGAATAGCGCAGAGGTATTCCGCGCTTTCCTCAGGCTGGTTCAGGCGCAAGTGCAGGTCCGCCAGGTTGTGATGGGAAATGACGCAAGCCGCCACTGCTTCGTCAGCATCCGCCCAGCGTTCGAACAACACTTGGGCCAGGGCCAGGGCTTGCAGATAGGCCTCGCGAGCGTCAACCAGCTCACCCGCCATAAAGCAGCGATTGGCCCGTTCGATCGTGCGTTTCCAGTGCTCCATGGTGAGCCTCCAAAGCAGGGTCGTTGATTACACGCCGCCGGCGGTGAGCTTTTCCGGGTCCAGCAGGACTTCCAGTTGGCTGCGCGGCAGGTCGGTGTGTTCGAGGGCGACATCGATCACCGGGCGGCCTTGCTGATACGCCTTCTTGGCGATTTCAGCGGCTTTCTGGTAGCCGATGATCGGGTTAAGTGCGGTGACCAGGATGGGATTGCGCGACAGCGCTTCCTTGAGCTTGGGTTCGTTGACCTTGAAGCTGGCAATGGCCTTGTCCGCCAGCAACCGGCTGGCATTGGCCAGCAACTCCAGGCTGCTGAGCAGGTTCTGGGCAATGATCGGCAGCATCACATTCAGCTCGAAGTTGCCCGATTGGCCGGCCACCGTGATCACTGTGTCATTGCCGATGACCTGGGCGGCCACCATGGCGGTCGCTTCCGGGATGACCGGGTTGACCTTGCCCGGCATGATCGACGAACCCGGCTGCAGCGCCTCCAGTTCGATTTCACCGAGGCCGGCCAATGGGCCGGAGTTCATCCAGCGCAGGTCATTGGCAATCTTCATCAGTGACACCGCCGTGGCTTTCAACTGGCCAGAGACTGCAACGGCGGTGTCCTGGGAGCCAATCAGCGCAAACAGGTTCTTGCCGGGGGTGAACTTCACGCCGGTCAAAAGGCTCAGTTGCTGGCTGAAGCGCCCGGCAAACTCGGGGTGCGCGTTGATCCCGGTACCGACCGCCGTGCCGCCCTGGGCCAGTGCTTGCAGCGCCGGCAGCAGGTCCTGCAAGTGGCCGATATTGGCCTTGAGCTGCTGCGCCCAGCCGTTGAGCACCTGGCTCATGCGCACCGGCATGGCGTCCATCAAATGCGTGCGGCCGGTCTTGATGAACGGGTGAACCGCCTCGGCTTTTTGCTCGATGACTTGCACCAGATGCAATAGGGCCGGCAGTGTTTGCTCGTGCAGCACCAACGCGGCACTGACGTGGATGGTGGTGGGGATGATGTCGTTGCTGCTCTGGCCGCAATTGACGTGGTCATTTGGGTTGACCGTCTCGCCGAGCAAACGGCTGGCAAGGGTCGCGATCACTTCGTTGGCGTTCATGTTGGAGCTGGTGCCAGAGCCGGTCTGGAAGATATCCACCGGAAAATGCTGCATGTAGTCGCCTTCCAGCAGGCCTTGGGCGGCATCGACAATGGCCTTGCCCTGCCCTTCGCTGATTTGCTTGAGGTCGACGTTGACCCTCGCGGCGGCGGTCTTGGCCAGGATCAGGGCGCGGATGAACTGCGCCGGCATGGGTTGATGACTGATCGGGAAATTATTCACGGCACGCTGGGTTTGAGCGCCATACAAAGCTTCTTGCGGCACACGCAGTTCGCCCATGCTGTCGCGTTCGATACGGGTGTTACTCATCATTAGATCCTTGCACCAAGTCAGAAACGGAAATCGAAGGCAGTAATTCGCAGCTCGCCAATTGCCAGGCAAAGGTCTGCCAGCGCTTGAGGCGGCAGGCACAGTGGGAGAGTTTTTCCAGGTCGCGCAATGGCCGCCAGGCCTGGTCCAGGCACAGGGAGCGCCAATGCCAGGGCAAGGCGATATCGCTGGCAGTGTCGATCAACAAGCGAAATGAGGTTTCGGCGATCGTCCACGGATGGGTTGCGGTGCAACACGCCAGGTACCGACCTTCGTTGAGGTAATGCTCGATCAGGCGGGGTTCATTGGGATCCAGGCCACAGCGAATCTGGCGGCTCATCCAACGCCAGCTTTCCAGATAGGGATCCTCATGCAGAACAGAACTCATGAGCCACACTCATTCGGTAATGATATTTATTATTAAATGATATTGAGAATCAAAACAAGAGTGGCCCATTGATCTTGCGAAAAGACCCGCAATAAAAAAGGCGCGCCATCTTTGCGATGGCGCGCCTTTTGGGACGTGCTGGAGGGATTAGCTGCCAGCGACTGTCATGCGTTCGATCAGCACCGAACCCGTACGGATATTGCTGCGCAGTTCCAGGTCGTTACCCACGGCAACGATTTGCTTGAACATATCGCGCATATTGCCGGCGATGGTCACTTCCTGGACGGCGAACTGAATCTCGCCATTCTCCACCCAGAAGCCCGCCGCACCACGCGAGTAGTCACCGGTGACCATGTTCAGGCCATGGCCCATCAATTCAGTCACCAGCAACCCGCGCCCCATCCGCCGCAACAACGCGGCCTGGTCTTCATCGCCATGGGTCACGAACAGGTTATGCACGCCGCCCGCGTTGGCGGTGCTTGGCAGGCCCAGCTTGCGACCGGCATAAGTGCCCAGCACATAGGACACCAGCTCACCCTTTTCGACAAACGGCTTGGCATAGGTTGCCAAGCCATCGCCGTCGAACGACGAACTGCCCATCGCGCGCATCAGGTGCGGGCGCTCGTCGATGGTCAGCCACTCAGGGAACAGCTTCTGGCCGATGGCGCCTTCCAGGAACGAAGACTTGCGATACAGGTTGCCTCCGGAAATCGCCCCCAGGAAGCTGCCGAATAAACCACCGGCCAGCTCTGCAGAAAACAGCACAGGCACTTCGCAGGTCGGCACCGGGCGCGCGCCCAGGCGGCTTGCAGCCCGTTGCGCCGCACGCAGGCCAATGCTTGCAGGGTCTGCCAGTAAATCGCCTTGGCGGTTTACGTCGTACCAGTAATCACGCTGCATCTGCCCGTTGGCTTCGGCAATCATCACGCAACTGAGGCTATGACGCGTGGAGGCATAACCCCCGATAAAGCCATGGCTGTTGCCGTAGACGCGGCAGCCCTGATGGGTGCTCAAGGTGGTGCCGTCCGCATTCTTGATGCGGGCATCGGCATCGAAGGCTGCCGCTTCGCAGGTCAGCGCCAGCTCAATGGCTTGCTCAGGGGTGATATCCCAGGCATGGAACAGGTCAAAATCCTGCACATCCTTGGCCATCAGCGCCTTGTCGGCCAGGCCCGAGCTTTCATCCTCGGACGTGTGCTTGGCAATCGCCAGTGCCGCGGCGACGGTCTCGCGAATCGCCTCAGGGCCACTGGCGGAAGTGCTGGCCGAGCCTTTGCGCTGGCCTGCATACAAGGTAATGCCAAACCCTTGGTCACGATTGAATTCGACCGTTTCCACTTCCCGCTGGCGCACCGAAGTCGACAAGCCTTGCTCCAGCGACACCGCCACTTCACAGGCGCTGGCCCCCTGGCGCTTGGCCTCGGCAAGGATCTGCTCGACTTGTTCCTGCAGTGCCGGTAACGCTTGTGGACCGACGCTTTGGGCTGCACTCATGGTTTTCTCCACTCAAATTCTGCTTTCGGTAATGGCCATCGAGCGACCGGGCCGGACAAGCGGCCCCCGACTGGTTATCATGGCGGCGTTTCTTTGCGGACTGCCACCATGGTTGATTCTTACGACGACTCCCTCGATGGGGAGAAAAGCAAAACCCAGGTCAAACGTGAGCTGCATGCTCTGGTTGACCTTGGCGAGCGCCTTACAACGCTCAAAAAGGATTTGGTTGCAAAACTGCCACTGACCGACGAAATGCGTCGAGCCCTGGCCGATGCGCCCAAGCACACCGCGAATATCGCGCGTAAACGGCACATCTCGTTTATCGGCAAGCTGATGCGTGATCAAGACATTGACGCCATTCTGACTTTGCTCGATCAAACCGATGCCTCCACTCGCCAGTACAACGAACGCTTCCACAACCTGGAACGTTGGCGTGACCGCCTGATCTCGGGCGATGACGCGGTGCTGGAGAAATTCGTACTGGACTACCCGGACGCGGACCGCCAGCAATTGCGCTCCCTGATCCGTCAGGCCCAGCACGAGCTGGCGCATAACAAGGCGCCAGCCACCAGCCGTAAAATCTTCAAGTACATCCGTGAGCTGGACGAGACTCAACGCGGCCTGCGCTGATCCTCTTCCCCGGGTGGCGGTCTTCGCCACCCGAAGCTTGCGTTCCTACGACCCCGTGCCACCCACGGTGATCGCATCAATTTTCAAGGTTGGCTGGCCGACACCTACCGGCACCGACTGCCCATCCTTGCCGCACGTGCCCACGCCGCTGTCCAGCGACAGGTCGTTACCGACCATCGACACCTTGCTCATGGCTTCCGGCCCGTTACCAATCAGCGTCGCCCCTTTGACCGGCGCGGTAATCTTGCCGTCTTCGATCAGGTACGCCTCGCTGGTGGAGAACACGAACTTGCCGCTGGTGATGTCCACCTGGCCGCCGCCGAGGTTGGCGCAGTAGATACCGCGTTTGACCGAGGCAATGATTTCTGCCGGATCGCTCTGGCCACCGAGCATGTAGGTGTTGGTCATGCGCGGCATCGGCAGGTGCGCGTAAGACTCGCGACGACCATTACCGGTACGCGCCACGCCCATCAGGCGGGCGTTGAGCTTGTCTTGCATGTAGCCCTTGAGCACGCCGTTCTCGATCAGGGTGGTACATTCGGTCGGCGTGCCTTCGTCATCGACACTCAGCGAACCACGGCGGCCGGCCAGGGTGCCGTCATCGACAATGGTGCACAGCTTGGACGCAACCATTTCGCCCATGCGCCCGCTATAAGCGGAACTGCCCTTGCGGTTGAAATCGCCTTCCAGGCCATGGCCCACGGCTTCGTGGAGCAACACCCCAGACCAACCCGAGCCCAGCACCACCGGCAAGGTACCGGCCGGTGCCGGTATCGCTTCCAGGTTGACCAATGCCTGGCGCAGCGCCTCACGGGCATAGCCCATGGCACGGTCGTCAGCGAGGAAATAACGGTAGTCGGTGCGCCCGCCGCCGCCATGGCCACCGCGCTCGCGGCGCCCGTTCTGTTCGACGATCACACTCACATTGAAACGCACCAGTGGCCGTACATCCGCCGCCAGCCCACCGTCGGTGGACGCCACGAGGATGCGCTCCCACACGCCGGCCATGCTCACGGTCACTTGCTGGATACGCGGGTCCAAGGCACGGGTAGCTGCGTCGATACGCTTGAGCAGCTCGACCTTTTCCGCACGGCTGATCACTTCCAAGGGGTTATCCGGCGCATACAACTGGGCCACGTCCTGGGTACTGAACGCCTGCACCGTGCCATTCTGGCCGGCACGGGAAATCGAACGGGCGGCACGCGCCGCCAGGCCCAGGGCCTCCAGGGTGATCGCATTGCTGTAGGCAAAGCCGGTCTTCTCACCCGATTGCGCGCGAACGCCTACGCCCTGGTCAAGGTTGAAACTGCCTTCCTTGACGATCCCATCTTCCAGCGCCCAAGACTCGGAAATCTGCCCCTGGAAATACAGGTCAGCCGCATCGATACCCGGCCCGGCCAGATCGCCGAGCACGGTTTGCAGGCTTTCGATGGTCACGCCACCGGGTGCCAGGAGGTGATCACTGACTGAGGACAACAACTCGCTCATAGGTTTGGCCTTAAATTCATCGTTCTGAAGCAGGCCGCTGCGCGCCCTGCGAGAAAAAGCGCCGGTGATTGGTCACCGGCATGCGCGCCCGTATCGACGCCTGTTCACTGCTATCGCGTTCGGCCAGTAACACCGCTTCGCCTTGATCCTGTTGCGCCAGCACTCGGCCCCAAGGGTCGACAATCGCTGCGTGGCCAAAGGTTTCCCGTGGGCCTGGGTGCACACCACCCTGGGCGGCCGCCAGCAGGTAGCACTGGGTTTCGATGGCCCGCGCACGAATAAGCACATCCCAGTGCGCAGCCCCGGTCACCGCCGTGAAGGCCGAGGGCGCGGTAATCAGTTCAGCCCCCGCCGCGCGCAACTCGCTGTACAGCTCGGGGAAACGCAGGTCGTAACACACCGTCAACCCCACACGGCCCACCGGCGTATCCGCCACTACCACTTGGTTACCGAAAGCATAGTCGTCAGATTCGCGATAACGACCGCGAGCGTCCGCTACGTCCACATCAAACAAATGGAGTTTGTCGTAGCGAGCGACGATTTCACCCTGATCGTTGATCAGCAGCGAGCAAGCGTTGGGCTTGGCGTGGGGCTGGTCCTTGGGCGGCAACGGTAATGTGCCGGCCACTATCCATAAGGTGAGGTCGCGGGCGGCCTGTTTCAACCAGGGCAACACAGGCCCTTGGCCCAACGCCTCGGCGCGGCCAATGTCGGCCACGTCACGGCGCCCCATGGCGGCGAAATTCTCCGGCAGCACCGCGAGTTTCGCGCCACCGGCCGCCGCCTGTTCCAACAGGCGACGCGCCTGGGCGAGGTTGGCCAGCACGTCACTCTGGCTGACCATTTGAATTACCGCAAAGGACATGGGCCGACACTCCATACAGGGCATGGGGCCATGCTACTCCACAGCCTCTCAGTTTGGCTTTTCAAATGGCTTGTCGAAGGTGATTTTCGGATCCTTCCAAGGGCCCTGCACCTTGTATTGCACACTGGCAAAGCGCGAAACCCGGTCACCGATCAGCTTGTCGATCAAAAACAGCGCACCACCAATGGCCGGCGCACCGACAATCAGCGCCGCAATCGGCAGGTTGTTGGTCACAGGCAACGTGACCAGCAACTTGGCGTCGACGCGATCGGCAACCAGATCCAGGGTGCCGTTTAGCTCAAGATTGGTGGAAGGCCCGGTCATGGTGATGGGTTCGCGGGTCACGAACACGCCATTACTGGCGGCCAACAGGCCTTTGACCCGGTCGTAACTCAAGCCCTTGCCGAACAAGTCGGAAAAGTCCAAACGCAAACGCCGGCCAATGGAGTTGAAGTTAAGCAGGCCAAACACGCGCAATGCCTGGGCCCCGCCCTCCACTTCGACGAACTGACCTTTACGGAACGCAGCATCCAGGCTGCCGGAAAAGCGCTTGGGCCCAACCCAGGCCGGCGAACCCGGCCAGCGGCCATCCACGTCCAGGTGGAAGTCTTCGCTGGTCACCGTAGGCGCAAAACCCCACCCTTTGAGCACGTCGGCAATGTTACGGCCGTCGAGGCGGCCCTTGTACCAACTGCTGCTGGCGCCTGGCGCACCTTCCCAGCCCCCGGCGCCCTTGAGCAACATGCCCTTGAGGCCAAGGTCGAGGTTATTGAAAGCCAGGCCCTTGGCGGTCGGGCGGATTCTCAGCGACCAGGCCCCGATCAGGTCCGACCCCTGGAACAATTGGTCGACGGCAATATCCAGCGCCGGAATGCTCTTGGGGTCGATATCGGCCAGCGGGTCCGGCGCGTTTTCGTCCGCCTGCGCGGTCGGGTCTGCCGCAGGCAATTTCACATACTTGAGGTTGACCGCAATCGGCGCGCCCTTGGCGTCCGGCAGGTTCACCGTGCCCTTGGCTTGCTGGCTATCGAGTTGCAGGCCCCAGGCTGCCGGCTTGCGATCAAGCTGCAAGCTGACCTGGTCAAACTGGGTACCAAACCCGGTCAGTTTGCCTACTTTGAAATCAGCGCCACTGAGCAGTTGCTTGGCATTGCCACCTGGATCATTGCCCGCGTAGCGATCCACAAGTTTCTTCCAGGGGTCGATATCCAGCTCCGACAGCACGCCACGAATGCGCAGGCCCTTGGCACCGGGCAGCACCGCATCACCATCGCCAAGGAACAGTTCGCCGCGGCCATCATTGAACTTGTCCGGCGGCGCGGCAAAAGTGAAATTCGCCAGCTCGCCGTAATCAAACCAGTAACGGCGTTCAGCGCCCTGCAAGGTCATACGAAAAGTGCTGTCACGCCCCTGGCTGGCCGGCATGCCAAACGGTGCCGGCAGGTCCACCGCGACGCCTTTGAGGTTGGAATTGACCATCAACTGGCTGTCTGCGCCGTCGAGGATCACTTGCAATTGGTACGGGATATCGCCGGAGACCGGCAGCGGCTGGCTGACTTTCAACCAGTCCGTGAGGCGCTTGACGGTGACCTGGCCATTGGCGGTCACGCGAGTGCTGATATTGCGCGGCTTGCCTTCGGCAAAAATCTGCGCCGTGATGGGACGGTCGAACGCCTGGGCCGAGATCTTCTGCCCGCTCAGGCCCTTGGCGCTGTCGAAGCGAAAATCACCTTTGAGCTGGGTCAGTTCCAGCGGCGGTTCCGCCAATTGCAGGCGCGCCTTGTCGGTCTTGAAGTCCACGACGATCTTGGGCTCAGTGCCTTTGGCCAGCGGTACGTCCAAGTCCAGGCTACCTTGCAGGTCGCCCTCGCCTTTCCAGCCAGCGAACGTAGACGCCGTGCCGATAGGGGCTTCTTGAAGGATCTTCAGGCCGTCGCCCAAACCGCCGGAGAACCCGCCCGTGAGCAGCAGATGACTGTCCCCGCCCGCTGGGGCGTGGGGGATATTGACGTAGACATCCTTGACCTGGGTGTCGAGCAACTGGCCCTTGCTCGCCAGAATGCGTACACCGCTTTCCTCGACGAACACTTCCCCATTGACCTTGTTCACATGAGGCCAGCCCGGCTGGAAGGCCAGTTCGGCATCATGCACCTTGAAGAACAGGCTGATATTGCGCGACGCCGGCAGCGCGTTGTGGCTGAGCGATCCCTGGTACTGGAAGAAGCCTTCGTCCACCGCGCCCTTGAGGATTGCCGTGCGCAGCCATTCATCCAGCGCCGGGCTCAACACGGCCGGTAGATACTTGGGGGTGAAACGGCCATCACCATCGACCATGCCGACCCGCAGGTCCATGTAGTCTTCCTGGCTGTGGTCGAAATGCAGGCGAATCAGGAAGTCCGCCGCCACCTTGCCTTCCTCGCCCAGTACCTTGATATACGGGGCGATCAAGGTGAAGCCTTGCTTGTCCAGCTTCCAGGTCAGGCGCGCATTGGCCTGGATGTATTGCCACGGCTTGGCGAAGATCGGATACAGATGCAAGGAGAAGTCCTTGCTGTCCATGCGCAACTCGCCCTGGCCCAGGTCGCCACTGATACTGCCGGACACATTGCGTGCGGCCGGCGCGCCGAAGTACGCATCGAAGCCGACACGCTCCAGGTTAGCGGCAAAACTGAGTTTGCGGTCGGTGGTGTCTTGCGGCCGGAAGTCCACCAGCACATTGCGTAACAGGCCGGTGGCTTTGAGGTGTTCGACGGCCTTGGCGAAACCGTCCGGCAGCGGTGCCAAGGCGTTGAGCAGCGGTGTGATGGGCGTGAGGTCGAGACGATCGGCCTGCAACTTCCACACTTCCTGTTCCTTGTCGGTCGCCAGGCTCTGCTGCAATTGCAGGCGCGATTCCCAACGGGTTTCGCCGATGTTCATCGCCAGGGAATCAAACAGTACCTTGAGGCCAGTGTCACTGCGCTGCAGGTAGGCGGTCAGAGCCAGGTTTTCGAGGTGTACCGGCTTACGGTCGGCGTAGCTGCCCTTCACTTGGGGCGAATTGAGGCGTACCGCCGCGCTTTGCACCGTGCCTTTGGCCCAACTGAGCCAAAACTCGCCGCCGGCCTTCAATTGCGTCAGCTTCCATTGCTGGGTCAGCCTGGCGGGAATCCATTTGGCCCAGTCGCTTTGCGGCAGGCTCAGGTAGGCATCGACCTCAGCGTCTTGCCACTGGCTGGCACGAATGCGGCTACGCAGGCTGACCGCCAACGGTTGGCCGTCGGGCAATGTCAGGCGAGCGTCCAGGCGCTGCTGGCTAATGCCGGTATGCAGGCTCAGGCCCACATAGGTTACGGTCACCGGCGCCTGGTCGAAGGGTTGCAGGGTCACCTGGCTGTCCAGCACCGACACGCGCTTGACCATCTGCATGCGCGTCAACAGCTGTTGCGGGTCCAACGGCTGATTGTCCTGAACCGGCAAGCCTTGCAGCGTCCAGCGGCCGTCCTGGTCTTCCTTGACACTCAGTTGCAGGCCACTGACTTGCAGATGAGCGATGCGCACTTCGCGGGCCAACAGGCTGGCCCACATGTCCGGCACCACTTCCACCTGGTCCAGGCGCAAGGCACTGCTACCCTCGCCAACCATGACGTCGTGGGCCAGCAATACCGGGGCAAACCCGCTCCAGCGGCCCTCAAGGCTACCGATATGCAGCGGCGTCTCCAGCGCAGCCTGGGCCTTGGCTTCGACTTCGGCGCGGTATTCGGCCACCAGCGGGGTGAGTTCGCGCCCCAGGCTCACGTACACCGCTGCCAATACCAGCAACAAGGCGCACAGGCCCAGGCCCCAACGGGTCAAAGCGGCAAAAAAGCGTATCAGACGCTCCATGTCAGGCGACCCTCAAAAAACAGTTAGCGGACGGCAGATCAAGGTCTGCCGGTCTCGAAGAAAGTGCACAGCTGGGGATCAGAGCAACACCACGTCGTATTGTTCCTGTGAATACATGGTTTCGACCTGGAAGCGAATCGTGCGACCGATAAAACTTTCCAGTTCGGCGACGTTACCGGACTCTTCGTCCAGCAGGCGATCCACCACCTTCTGATTGGCAAGTACTCTATAACCTTCGGCCTGGTAGGCGCGCGCCTCGCGCAGGATCTCGCGGAAAATCTCGTAGCAAACCGTTTCCGGGGTCTTCAGTTTGCCGCGGCCCTGGCAGCTGCTGCACGGCTCGCACAGCACCTGCTCGAGGCTTTCGCGCGTGCGCTTGCGGGTCATCTGCACCAGGCCCAACTCGGTGATGCCGATGATGTTGGTCTTGGCGTGATCGCGCTCCAGTTGCTTCTCAAGCGTGCGCAGCACCTGGCGCTGGTGCTCTTCATCTTCCATGTCGATGAAGTCGATGATGATGATGCCGCCCAGGTTGCGCAGGCGCAGTTGACGGGCGATGGCCGTGGCCGCTTCGAGATTGGTCTTGAAGATGGTCTCTTCAAGGTTGCGATGGCCCACGAATGCACCGGTATTGACGTCGATGGTGGTCATGGCTTCTGCCGGGTCTACCACCAGGTAGCCGCCGGACTTGAGTGGCACCTTGCGTTCCAGGGCTTTCTGGATTTCGTCTTCGACGCCATACAGGTCGAAGATCGGCCGCTCGCCGGGGTAGTGTTCCAGGCGATCGGCGATTTCTGGCATCAACTCGGCAACAAATTGCGTAGTACGCTGGAAGGTTTCCCGCGAGTCGATGCGAATTTTCTCGATCTTCGGGCTGACCAGGTCGCGCAGCGTGCGCAGCGCCAGGCCGAGGTCTTCATAGATGACGCTGGGCGCGCCGATGGTCTTGATCTGGGCGTCGATCTGGTCCCACAGGCGCCGCAGGTAGCGAATATCCATGAGAATTTCATCCGCGCCAGCGCCTTCTGCGGCGGTGCGCAGGATAAACCCACCCGCTTCCTTGATGCCCTCGGCGGCGACACAGTCGCTGACCACCTTCTTCAGGCGCTCACGCTCGGCTTCGTCTTCGATCTTCAGGGAAATGCCCACATGGGCGGTGCGCGGCATGTACACCAGGTAGCGCGAGGGAATCGACAGCTGGGTGGTCAAGCGGGCGCCCTTGGAACCGATAGGGTCCTTGGTGACTTGCACCACCAGGCTCTGCCCCTCGTGCACCAGGGCGCTGATGCTTTCCACCGCAGGGCCTTCGCGCAGGGAAATTTCCGAGGCATGGATAAACGCTGCACGGTCCAGGCCGATGTCGACGAAGGCCGCCTGCATGCCCGGCAATACGCGCACCACCTTGCCTTTGTAGATATTGCCGACGATCCCGCGTTTCTGGGTGCGTTCGACATGCACTTCTTGCAGAACACCGTTCTCTACCACCGCCACGCGCGATTCCATCGGCGTGATATTGATCAGAATCTCTTCACTCATGGCTGGGTCTCGTTCAGGCGTTTTCACAATAGTGACCGTTCGCTTAAGGCTTGGCGCTGGAATACGGCGTTCAGCACACGGTAAGGTTTTGCCAACAGGGTATGCCGAATTGGGCGAGCAGTTGCGCGGTTTCGCAGACTGGCAGGCCCACCACGGCGGAATAACTGCCATTAAGCCCGGCCACAAACACCGAACCCAGCCCTTGGATAGCATAGCCGCCGGCCTTGTCCTGCGGTTCGCCACTGTGCCAGTAGGTGGTAGCCTCCTGCACAGAAACCTCGCGGAAACGTACACGGCTGCTGACACATCGGGTTTCACATTGCTGGCCGTCGGTCAGGGCAATGGCGGTAAGCACTTCATGCTCGCGGCCGGAAAGGGCCATCAGCATGGCCAGTGCATCGGCCTGATCCACCGGTTTGCCCAGGATCTGCCCGTCAACGATCACCGCCGTGTCGGCCCCTAGCACGCAGGTGTTTGAGGTGTGGCCAAGCGCAACAAAACCCGCCGTCGCCTTGCCCCGCGCAAGGCGCTCGACATAGGCAACGGCAGGTTCGTTGTTGAGGGGCGTTTCATCAATAGCGGCGCTGACCAAGGTGAAGGGCACACCGATCTGGGCCAGCAGTTCACGTCGCCGCGGGGAGCCCGAGGCCAGATAAAGCGAATTCATTGCAGCCTCTCCCTGTGGGGTTCGATAACCAGGCAGAGCCTCGCAATCCATTCAATTGATTTTATAGCGGCGACGCAGCCCACGCAGGCCAAAACTGATCCAGGGCCACAACAAGGCACTGACCAGCGCCGGCAAGACCAGCGCCAGGGTCGGCTGGCGGTTGCCAGTCAACGCGCTGAGCCACAGTTGCACCAACTGCGCCAGGCCGAAGATCACCAGGATCACCAAACACTGCTGCCACATCGGGAACATGCGCAAGCGCTGTTGCAACGACAGCACCAGAAAGGTAATCAGGGTCAGGATCAACGCGTTCTGGCCCAGCAAGGTGCCATACAGCACATCTTCGGCCAACCCCAGGCACATCGCCGTGACCATGCCCACCTTGTGCGGCAGGTTCAATGACCAGAACGCCAGCAACAAGGCTAGCCAGAGCGGACGCAGGATTTCCATGAACTGCGGCAGCGGCGAAACACTGAGCAGCAGGCCGATGGCGAAGGTCAGCCAGACGATCCAGCCATTGCGTGAATGAGTACCGGCCATTATTGCTCCCTCTGCCGTGTGGTGGCCGGAGCGGTGCTCGGCGTAGTGGCCGGGGGTTTGACTGCCGCTGGCTTAGCCGGGCGCGCGTTGTGCGCTGCCGGTTGAGCGGGCGTTGCAGCCGGTGCCGGGGCAGTTGTTGCCGCAGGTGGAGGCGGACCGACGAAAGCCGGTTTCGGCACCGTGGCCGGCACGATAGGCGCGGTACCATTCTGCTGGTCTTCCGCTTCCTGGGCCTGGGCAGCGTCGTTGGCGCGCTCTTCCGGGGTGCGGTTGTCGCTGAACACCAGCAGCAGGTAGCGGCTGCGGTTCAAAGCGGCAGTCGGTACCGCCCGAACGATAGCGAACGGCTGGCCGGAATCATGGATCACCTCTTTGACCGTCGCCACCGGATAACCCGCCGGAAAGCGCTGGCCCAGGCCAGAGCTGACCAACAGGTCGCCTTCCTTGATGTCAGCGGTGTCCGCCACATGGCGCAGCTCCAGGCGTTCCGGGTTGCCGGTGCCGCTGGCAATGGCGCGCAGGCCGTTACGGTTGACCTGTACCGGAATGCTGTGGGTCGTATCCGTCAGCAACAGCACCCGCGAGGTGTAGGGCATCAACTCCACCACCTGGCCCATCAGGCCACGGGCATCGAGCACCGGCTGGCCAAGCACCACACCGTCGCGCTCACCCTTGTTGATGATGATGCGGTGGGTAAAGGGGTTGGGGTCCATGCCGATCAGCTCGGCCACTTCGACCTTTTCGTTGACCAGCGCGGAAGAATTGAGCAACTCGCGCAGCCGAACGTTCTGCTCGGTGAGGGCCGCCAGCTTTTGCATGCGCCCCTGCAACAGCAGGTTTTCAGTCTTGAGTTTTTCGTTTTCGGCGACCAGTTCGGTGCGGCTGCCAAATTGGCTGGACACACCTTGGAATAGACGTTGCGGCAGGTCGGTGATCCAGTAGGTCTGCATCAACACCAGCGACATCTGGCTACGCACCGGCTTGAGCAGTGCAAAGCGGGCATCGACCACCATCAGCGCGACCGAAAGCACGGTCAGCACCAATAAGCGCACACCCAATGAGGGGCCTTTGGCGAAAAGCGGTTTAATAAGCCGCTCCTCCCAGGCAAATGTTCTCTTTATTCATACGGCATCAAACCGGCCTGGATGCAGATTGAAGAAGATAAACGCCAACAGGCAGCACTGCAAAGTGCTGCCTGCCGACGAAGCATGAACCATCCAGGCAATCTTATTCGCTGGAGAGCAGGTCCATGGTGTGTTTATCCATCATTTCCAGCGCACGACCACCGCCACGGGCAACACAGGTCAGCGGGTCTTCGGCGACGATCACCGGCAGGCCGGTTTCCTGGGCCAGCAACTTGTCGAGGTCGCGCAGCAAGGCGCCACCACCGGTCAGTACCAGGCCACGCTCGGCGATATCGGAAGCCAGCTCCGGCGGCGATTGCTCCAGAGCGCTTTTCACCGCCTGAACGATGGTGGCCAGGGACTCTTGCAGAGCCTCCAGCACTTCATTGGAGTTCAGGGTGAAGGCACGTGGAACGCCTTCGGCCAGGTTGCGACCGCGCACATCGACTTCGCGCACTTCGCCGCCTGGGTAAGCGGTGCCGATTTCCTGCTTGATGCGCTCGGCGGTGGATTCGCCGATCAGGCTGCCGTAGTTACGACGCACATACGTGATGATCGCTTCGTCGAAACGGTCGCCGCCCACGCGTACGGATTCGGCATACACCACACCGTTCAGGGAAATCAGGGCGATTTCGGTCGTACCACCACCGATATCCACCACCATCGAACCGCGTGCTTCTTCAACCGGCAGGCCGGCACCGATCGCAGCGGCCATCGGCTCTTCGATCAGGAAGACTTCACGGGCACCGGCGCCAAGGGCCGATTCACGGATGGCGCGACGCTCAACCTGGGTGGACTTGCACGGAACGCAGATCAGCACGCGAGGGCTGGGCTGCAGAAAACTGTTTTCGTGAACTTTGTTGATGAAGTACTGCAGCATCTTTTCGCAGACGCTGAAATCGGCGATCACGCCATCCTTCATCGGACGAATGGCAGCAATATTGCCTGGTGTACGGCCGAGCATGCGCTTGGCCTCGGTGCCAACGGCAACGACACTTTTCTGATTACCATGGGTCCGAATGGCCACAACCGATGGCTCATTCAGAACGATACCGCGCTCGCGCACGTAAATAAGGGTGTTGGCAGTGCCCAGGTCAATGGAGAGATCGCTGGAAAACATGCCACGCAGTTTCTTGAACATGGGGAAAGGACCCTAGGCAACGCGTGGGTAAAAAAGTGCGGCAAACTCTAACAACGACAGGGATTTTGGGCAAGGCGCCAATGTGCTAAATTGGCCGACTTTCTGTGCACCAACCCCCACAATCGCGGCCTTATGACCGTAGAAATGCGGTAGTGTTCCGACAATCTAACACACGGACGCCCTCCGTTCTGTTTTCCACTGGAGAATCCCATGGCGCTTGAACGCTCCGACGTGGAAAAAATCGCACATTTGGCCTCGCTTGGCCTTAATGATGCCGATCTTCCACAGACCACCGCAGCCCTGAACAGCATTCTCGGGCTGGTCGACCAAATGCAAGCCGTGAATACCGACGGCATCGAGCCCCTGGCTCACCCACTGGAAGCCAGCCAGCGCCTGCGCGCAGACGTCGTGACCGAACGCAATAATCGCGAGGCCTACCAGTCCATCGCGCCAGCGGTCGAAAACGGCCTGTACCTGGTTCCGAAAGTCATCGACTAAAGGGAAAGAGCCTTTCATGCATCACATGACTCTGGCCGAGATCGCCCGCGGTCTCGCCGACAAATCGTTTTCCAGCGAAGAGCTGACCCAGACCTTGCTGGCGCGTATCGCCGCGCTCGATCCGAAGGTCAACAGCTTCATCAGCCTCACCGAGGAGCTGGCCCTGAGCCAGGCCAAGGCCGCCGACGCCCGTCGCGCCAACGGTGAGAACGGCGCGCTGCTTGGCGCACCGATCGCCCACAAGGACCTGTTCTGCACCCAGGGCATTCGCACCAGCTGCGGCTCGAAGATGCTCGACAACTTCAAGGCGCCCTACGACGCCACTGTGGTCGCCAAGCTGGCCGCTGCCGGGGCCGTGACCCTGGGCAAGACCAACATGGACGAATTCGCCATGGGCTCGGCCAACGAGTCGAGCTACTACGGCGCGGTGAAAAACCCGTGGAACCTGGAGCACGTACCGGGTGGTTCCTCAGGTGGTTCGGCTGCGGCCGTGGCCGCGCGCTTCCTGCCCGCCGCTACCGCCACCGACACCGGCGGTTCGATCCGCCAGCCAGCGGCCTTCACCAACCTCACCGGCCTGAAGCCGACCTACGGTCGTGTGTCTCGCTGGGGCATGATTGCCTATGCGTCCAGCCTCGATCAGGGCGGCCCATTGGCACGCACCGCTGAAGACTGCGCAGTATTGTTACAAGGCATGGCAGGCTTCGATAAACAGGACTCCACCAGCATCGACGAGCCCGTGCCGGACTACAGCGCCAGCCTGAACACCTCGATCAAGGGCCTGCGCATCGGCGTGCCGAAGGAATACTTCAGCGCCGGCCTCGACCCGCGTATCGCCGATCTGGTGCAAAACAGCATCAAAGAGCTGGAAAAACTTGGCGCCGTGATCAAGGAAATCAGCCTGCCGAACAACCAGCATGCGATTCCCGCCTACTACGTGATCGCGCCAGCAGAGGCGTCTTCCAACCTGTCGCGTTTCGACGGCGTGCGCTTCGGCTATCGCTGCGAAAACCCGAAAGACCTCACCGACCTGTACAAACGCTCCCGTGGCGAAGGCTTCGGCAGTGAAGTGCAGCGCCGGATCATGGTCGGCGCCTACGCCCTGTCGGCCGGCTACTACGACGCGTACTACCTCAAGGCGCAAAAAATCCGTCGCCTGATCAAGAACGACTTCATGGCCGCCTTTGAAGAAGTCGATGTGATCCTCGGCCCGACCGCGCCGAACCTGGCGTGGAAGATCGGCGCCAAGACCGGCGACCCGATCGCCGAGTACCTGGAAGACCTCTACACCATCACCGCCAACCTCGCGGGCTTGCCGGGCTTGTCCATGCCCGCAGGTTTCGTCGATGGCCTGCCGGTGGGCGTGCAATTGCTCGCCCCGTACTTCCAGGAAGGCCGCCTGCTCAATGTGGCGCACCAGTACCAGTTGAACACCGACTGGCACACCCGCACCCCTACCGGCTTCTGAGGAGAACACTATGCAATGGGAAGTTGTGATCGGGCTGGAGATTCATACCCAGCTCGCCACCCAATCGAAGATTTTCTCCGGTAGCGCCACCACGTTCGGCTCTGAGCCCAATACCCAGGCCAGCCTGGTAGACCTGGGCATGCCCGGCGTGCTGCCGGTGCTGAACCAGGAAGCGGTGCGCATGGCGGTGATGTTCGGCCTGGCGATTGACGCCGAGATCGGCCAGCACAACGTGTTTGCGCGCAAGAACTACTTCTACCCGGACCTGCCCAAGGGCTACCAGATCAGCCAGATGGAACTGCCGATTGTCGGCAAGGGCCACCTGGACATTCCCCTGGAAGACGGCACCATCAAGCGTGTCGGCGTCACCCGTGCGCACCTGGAAGAAGACGCCGGCAAAAGCCTGCACGAAGAATTCCCGGGCGCCACCGGTATCGACCTGAACCGTGCCGGCACGCCGCTGCTGGAGATCGTGTCCGAGCCGGACATGCGCAGTGCCAAGGAAGCCGTGGCCTACGTCAAGACCATCCACGCGCTGGTGCGCTACCTGGGCATCTGCGACGGCAACATGGCCGAAGGCTCGCTGCGTTGCGACTGCAACGTATCGATCCGCCCCAAGGGCCAGGTCGAGTTCGGCACCCGCTGCGAGATCAAGAACGTCAACTCGTTCCGCTTCATCGAGAAGGCGATCAACAGCGAAGTGCGTCGCCAGATCGAGCTGATCGAAGACGGCGGCAAGGTTATCCAGCAAACGCGCCTGTACGACCCGAACAAAGACGAAACCCGCGCCATGCGCAGCAAAGAGGAAGCCAACGACTACCGTTACTTCCCCGACCCGGACCTGTTGCCGGTGGTACTGGAGGATTCATTCCTCAATGACATCCGCGCCACCCTGCCGGAATTGCCGCAGCAAAAACGCGAGCGCTTCCAGGAGCAGTTCGGCCTGTCCGTCTACGATGCCAGCGTGCTGGCCTCCAGCCGCGAACAAGCCAACTACTTCGAAAAAGTCGTGAGCATTGCCGGCGACGCCAAGCTGGCGGCCAACTGGGTAATGGTCGAGCTGGGCAGCCTGTTGAACAAACAGGGCCTGGAAATCGACGAAGCACCGGTCACCGCCGAGCAACTGGGTGGCATGCTGCTGCGCATCAAAGACAACACCATCTCCGGCAAAATCGCCAAGACCGTGTTCGAAGCGATGGCCGCCGGTGAAGGCAATGCCGACGAGATCATCGAGAAGCGTGGCCTCAAGCAAGTCACCGACAGCGGCGCCATCTCGGCCGTACTCGATGAAATGCTCGCCGCCAATGCCGAGCAGGTCGAGCAATACCGCGCGGCAGACGAAGCCAAGCGCGGCAAGATGTTCGGCTTCTTTGTCGGCCAGGCGATGAAAGCCTCCAAGGGCAAAGCCAACCCGCAACAGGTGAACGAACTGCTCAAAAGCAAGCTCGAAGGCTGATTGCAGTGAAATGGTTGGAGCAGAATCCAAATTCTGGCTCTAACTCCTGTGGGAGCGGGCTTGCTCGCGAAAGCGGACTGACAGCCAACATATATGTTGAATGTTCTACCGCATTCGCGAGCAAGCCCGCTCCCACATTTGCTACCGGGGCATATCTGAAATGAAGCGTCTACTCGGCCTCCTGGCCTTGTCCTCCCTGCTGGCCGGTTGCGCCAGCGGCCTCATCGACCCCAACGGCTACGACGAAACCGGCACCGCGTCCTATTACGGCGCCAAGCACCATGGCAAGAGAACTGCCAGCGGTGAACCTTTCAACCAGAACGCCTTGACCGCCGCCCATCGGCGCCTGCCCTTCGGCACCCAGGTCAAGGTGACCAACCTCGACAACAACCGTTCTGTCGTGGTGCGTATCAATGATCGCGGCCCGCATACCCGTGGCCGCCTGATCGACCTTTCACGCAAGGCTGCCGAGCAACTGCGCATGCTGAGCAGCGGCACCGCGCGGGTTCGCGTGCAAGCCCTGAACAACTGATCGAGGCAGCCTTGAGCATTTTCGGATTGAACGCCCTATCGCCCTGGAGCCTGCTCGAACTGGTGGGCGGCCTGATCTTGCTGATCGTCGGCGCTGAAATCCTGGTGCGCGCTGCGGTGCGCCTGGCGGCCAGCCTCAAGGTGCGGCCACTGATCATCGGCTTGAGCATCGTCGCTTTCGGCAGCAGTGCACCGCAGATGACCGTGAGCCTGCAGGCCACGCTGGCTGGCAACACGGACATTGCCGTAGGCAGCGTCATCGGCAGCAGTATCTTCAATATCCTCGTGACCCTGGGCTTGTCCGCACTGATCATTCCACTGCGAGTCTCGCGGCAGCTGGTGCGCGTGGATATCCCGGTGATGATCGTCGCCGGCCTGCTGGTGTTTATCCTGGCCGCCAATGAAATGCTGACGCCCTTCGATGGCGCCGTGCTGCTGGTGGCGCTGCTGGCTTACCTGGGCGTATTGCATTACCAGACACGCCACTCCCGCCGCCCGCGCACCCTCGACACCGTGGCCAAGGCGCCATGGCTGAGCAGTGTGCTGCTGATGCTCGGCGGCTTGCTGGTGCTGGTGCTGGCCGGGCATTTGTTGCTCGGCGCAGCGGTGGAGGTGGCGGGCGACCTGGGCCTGTCGGAGCGCGTCATCGGCTTGACGCTGATCGGCGTCGGTACTTCGCTGCCGTGCCTGGCCACTTCGCTGATCGCCGCCTTGCGTGGCGAACGGGAGATTGCCGTGGGCAACGTGATCGGCAGCAACCTGTTCAACCTGCTCGGCGTGCTGGGTTTCACCGCCCTGGTGGCGCCGACGCCGCTGTCGGTCTCGCCCAACGCCCTGGATTTCGATTTACCGGTGATGCTCGGCGCCATCATCCTGTGCCTGCCGGTGTTCTATACAGGCTACCGGGTAACGCGCATCGAAGGGCTGGTGTTGCTGGGGCTTTACCTGGCCTACGGACTGCATGTCATGGCCTTCACCACTGGCATGCCGCTGGCCAACAAACTTGAACAATTGATGCTGTATTACGTCCTGCCGGCGTTAGGGGTTCTGCTGTTATTCACCTCACTGCGCGCCTGGCACCGCCAACACAAGAGGGAATCGCAATGACCGATCAGAAAAAGCCCGGGGTTGAAGTGCGTCGCCAGGTCATGGGCGATGTGTTCGTCGACCGCGCCTTGGGCAATGCCACGGCGTTCACCCAGCCGCTGCAGGACTTCGTCAATGAGCACGCGTGGGGCAGCGTCTGGAACCGCGAAGGTTTGCCGCTCAAGACCCGCAGCCTGATCACCCTCGCCGCCCTCACCGCTCTCAAGTGCCCGCAGGAACTCAAGGGCCATGTGCGCGGTGCACTGAATAATGGCTGTACGGTCGAGGAGATTCGCGAAGCGCTGCTGCATTGCGCGGTGTATGCCGGGGTGCCGGCGGCGATTGATGCGTTTCGCGCGGCGCAGGAAGTGATTGAGGCGTATCAGGCGGATCAGCAGTGACTGCCAGATAGCTATCGCAGGCAAGCCAGCTCCCACACTTGAGGGTATTCACACGCCCACATGTGGGAGCTGGCTTGTCGGGTCGCCGCATCGCTGCGATGGGGCCTCAAGCTGCCCGCCTATTTCAGATCCAACCACCCGCCTGCAACACAAAAATCCCGATATTCGTGGTCACCGCCGCCATCAGCGTGGTGATCACGATAATCGCGGCCGCCAACTCATGATTACCCTCCGCCGCCCTGGCCATCACAAAGCTTGCGGCGGCGGTCGGCGCGCCGAAATACAGGAACAGAATCCCCAACTCCGGCCCACGGAACCCCAGCAACCACGCGCCCAGGGTCGCGATCACCGGTAGCCAGATCATCTTCATCAGGCTCGCGCTCAAGGCCATGTTGCCGCTCTTGCGTAGCGCGGCCATGGACAAGGTGCCACCGATGCAAATCAACGCCAGCGGCAGCGTGGTATCGGACAGGTACTGCAAGGATTTCTCAAGCCAGCCGGGCACGCCGATCTGGAAGTACGCGAACGGCGTGGCGACGATCACGCTGATAATCAGCGGGTTGGCCATTACGCTTTTGAAGATACTCCACGGGTCGGACTTGATCACCGGGCTATACACCGCCAGCACAATGGTCGACAGCGTGTTGTAAAAGAGGATCACCAACGCGGCGAGGATCGCGCCCAGGGAGATGCCGTAGTCGCCGTACATACTGGCTGCCAGCGCCAGGCCGATGACCCCGTTGTTGCCACGAAACGCGCCCTGGGCGTAGATGCCTCGGTCTTCGCGCTTGCAACGAAAGATCGCCCAGCCCCAGGCCATGGCAAAGCTCACCAGGGTGGCGACGCAAAAGTAGATCAGCAGCCCCGGTTTGAGCGCCGAGTGCAGGTCGGCATGCAGAATGCCCAGGAACAGCAGCGCCGGCATGGCAACGTTGAACACCAGGGACGATGCGGTGTGGATAAAGTTGTCGTTGATCCAATTGATGCGCTTTAGAAACACGCCCAGGAACAGCATGGCAAACACCGGCGCGGTGATGGTGAGGGTGGTGAGGAAGATTGCCAGCATGCCGGGGAGAACCTTGGTGGGCGTCGTTAGTTGGCTAATGATAAGCCATAGAGCCTGTGGCGTCTGGTAGGGCGCCTTCGCGAGCAAGCCCGCTCCCACATTTAGTCGCATTCCAAAGGTAGAACTCGGTCAAATGTGGGAGCGGGCTTGCTCGCGAAGGCAGCGACTCGGTCTCAGGTAATGGGCGCCGGGTTGAACAGCGTGATGTCGTTATGCAGCTTATGCCGCTCTGCCCAGGTCTGCTTCTTGCCGCTGGCCACATCCAGATAGAAGTGGAACAGCTCCCAGCCCAACTCCTCGATACTCGCGCGCCCCGTGGCAATGCGCCCGGCGTCGATATCGATCAGGTCCGGCCAACGCTGGGCCAGCTCGGTGCGGGTCGAAACCTTCACCACCGGCGCCATCGCCAGCCCGTACGGCGTGCCGCGCCCGGTGGTGAACACGTGCAGGTTCATCCCCGCCGCCAGTTGCAAGGTGCCGCAGACAAAATCGCTGGCCGGTGTGGCGCAGAAGATCAGGCCCTTTTCCTTGAAGCGCTCGCCAGGGCCAAGTACACCGGTGATCGCACTGCTGCCGGATTTGACGATGGAGCCCAACGACTTCTCGACAATATTCGACAGCCCGCCCTTCTTGTTACCCGGCGTGGTATTGGCGCTTCGGTCCGCCTCGCCCTTGGCCAGGTAACGGTCGTACCAGTCCATTTCCCTGACCAACTCGCGGGCAACGTCTTCGTTTTGCGCGCGTGAAGTCAGCAGGTAAATCGCATCGCGCACTTCCGTCACTTCGGAAAACATCACCGTCGCGCCGGCGCGCAGCAACAGGTCCGAGGCATACCCCAGCGCCGGGTTGGCAGTGATGCCGGAAAACGCATCACTGCCGCCGCACTGCATGCCCAGGATCAACTCGGAGGCCGGCACGGTTTCGCGGCGGCGCTGGTCGAGTTTCTTCAAGCGCACGTCGGCCAGCGCCATGATCTGCTCGATCATTTCGGTAAAGCCGTGGCTGGAATCCTGCAGGCGATACAGCCACGGCTCGCTCAGGTCTACAGAACTGTCGTTGTCGTGCATCACCTGGCCGGCCTGGAGCTTTTCGCAGCCCAGGCTGATCACCAAGGCTTCGCCGCCCAGGTTGGGGTTGCGCGCCAGGTTGCGCACGGTGCGGATGGGGATGTAGGCATCCGTCGCTGTAATCGCCACGCCGCAGCCGTAGCTGTGGGTCAGCGCCACCACGTCATCGACATGCGGGTAGTTGGGCAGCAACTCGTCCTTGATGCGCTTGACCGCATGGTCCAGCACGCCCGTGACGCATTGCACGGTGGTGGTAATGCCGAGGATATTGCGCGTGCCCACGGTGCCGTCCGCATTGCGATAGCCCTCGAAGGTAAACCCCTCCAGGGGCGCCTGGGTTTCAGGCACCTCGGTGGACAGCGGCAAGCTGTCCAGCGGTGGTGCGGTGGGCATGCGCAACTGGTCCTCCTGCACCCAACTGCCGCGCGGAATCGGCGCCAGGGCATAACCGATGGTCTGGCCGTAGCGAATAATCTGGCCGCCCTCGGGGATGTCTTCCAGCGTCACCTTGTGGCTCTGCGGGATGAAATCCACGGTGACCAGGCCGTCGGGAAACTCGGTACCGGCGGGTACCCCTTGATCGTTCACCACGATCACCACATTGTCGCGCTCGTGCAAACGGATCGAGCGCGGCGAGTCGGCATGTTCAATCAACTGCATCACACGAACCTCAGGAATGCGCTTGAGAAAGGTTGGTCAACTCAGGGCCCTGGGTAGGCGGCTCCTTGAGCACCACGCGCTTGATCGGGCCGACAATCACCAGGTAACTGAACACCGCCACCAGCGCGTTGGCGCCAACGAACACCAGCGCCCATTTGAACGAGCCGGTGGTGCTGATGATGTAGCCAATCACAATCGGCGTGGTGATCGACGCCAGGTTACCGAAGGTGTTGAACAAGCCGCCACTGAGCCCGGCGATTTGTTTCGGTGAGGTGTCGGACACCACCGCCCAACCCAGTGCGCCAACGCCTTTGCCGAAGAAGGCCAAGGCCATGAAGCCCACCACCATCCATTCGATGTCTACGTAATTGCAGGCCACGATGCTGCTGGAAATCAGCAGGCCACCAATGATCGGCGCCTTGCGCGCGAAGGTCAGCGAGTGGCCTTTGCGCAGCAGGTAGTCGGAAATCACCCCACCGAGCACCCCGCCGATAAAGCCGCAGATCGCCGGTAACGAAGCAATGAAACCAGCCTTGAGGATGGTCATGCCACGCTCCTGCACCAGGTACACCGGAAACCAAGTCAGGAAGAAGTAGGTGATGCCGTTGATGCAGTACTGGCCCAGGTAGACGCCGAGCATCATGCGGTTGGTCAGGAGCTGACGGATGTAATCCCACTTCGGCCCGTCGGTTTTCTTACCCTTGCCCTTGTCCTGGTCCATATCGACCATCGCGCCATTGGCGGCGATGTGATTGAACTCGGCCTCGTTGATCATCGGATGCTGACGCGGGCTGTGGATAACTTTCAGCCAGATCAGCGAGAACACAATGCCGATCACGCCCATCACGATAAACACGTGCTGCCAGCCGAAGCGATAGACGATCCAGCCCATCAACGGCGCGAACAACACCGTGGCGAAGTACTGGGCC
The DNA here is from genome assembly GCF_029201605.1 of Pseudomonas sp. FJ2-5-13. NCBI lineage: Bacteria > Pseudomonadati > Pseudomonadota > Gammaproteobacteria > Pseudomonadales > Pseudomonadaceae > Pseudomonas > Pseudomonas sp. FJ2-5-13. The sequence continues at coordinate 1,026,023 of NZ_CP104045.1, read as the reverse complement.
GAGTTGAAGATGGCCGACGCAGTGCCGCGTTCAGCCGTAGGAAACCACGCCGCAACAATACGGGCATTTCCCGGAAACGACGGCGCCTCGGCCAAGCCCACCATGAAGCGCAGCATAAACAGCGCGACTACTGCAGTGGAGACGCCAAACTCACCGACATAGCCTTGCAGCACGGTGAACAGCGACCAGGTGAAGATGCTCAAGGCATAGACTTTTTTCGAGCCGAAACGATCGAGCAGCCAGCCACCGGGAATTTGCCCGGCCACGTAGGCCCAACCGAACGCAGAGAAGATATAACCGAGGGTGACCGCGTCGATACCGAGGTCTTTTTGCAGGCTGGAGCCGGCGATAGCGATGGTGGCCCGGTCGGCGTAGTTGATCGTGGTCACCAGGAACAGCATGAGCAGGATCAAATAGCGGACGTGGGTCGGCTTGGTCGCTTGCATGTAGAAGTACTCCCACTAATTATTTTTTTTGCGGGTAATGATTTTTGTTTTCCTGTGGGAGCCGGGCTTGCCCGCGATGCAGGCACCTCGGTGTGTCAGCGAGACCGAGGTGATGCTATCGCAGGCAAGCCAGCTCCCACATAAAGCCGGTGCCACAGGGTGCTGCGTGTTACGAACCGATGTAGCTGGTCTTCACCACGGTGTAGAACTCTTGCGCATAGCGACCCTGCTCACGCGAACCGTAGGATGACCCCTTACGGCCACCAAATGGAACGTGGTAGTCCACCCCCGCCGTCGGCAGGTTGACCATCACCATCCCAGCCTGGGAGTGGCGCTTGAAGTGGTTGGCATACTTGAGCGAGGTGGTGGCGATGCCCGCCGACAAGCCGAACTCAGTGTCGTTGGCCATGGCCAGCGCCGCCTCGTAGTCGGCCACGCGCACCACGTTGGCCACCGGGCCGAAGATCTCTTCACGGCTGATGCGCATCGCCGCTTCACTGTCGGCAAACAGTGTCGGCGCCAGGTAATAGCCTTCGGTGTCGCAGGTCACCAGGCCGCCACCACTCACCAGCCGGGCACCTTCGCTCTGGCCGATATGGATGTATTTCAGGTCCTGATCCAACTGAGCCTGGGACACCACCGGGCCAATGTCGGTGCCGCTATTCAACGCGTGGCCGACCTTGATCGACTTCATGCGCTCGGCCATCGCCGCGACAAACTGATCGTGAATCCCAGCAGTAACAATCAGGCGGCTCGACGCGGTGCAACGCTGCCCGGTGGAGTAAAACGCACTCTGTACCGACAGCTCGACAGCCTGTTTGAGGTCGGCATCGTCGAGAATGATCTGCGGGTTCTTGCCGCCCATTTCCAACTGCACCTTGGCCTGGCGCGATACACAGCTGACGGCAATCTGACGCCCAACGCCCACAGACCCGGTGAAACTGATGCCATCGACTTTCGGGCTGTTGACCAGCACGTCGCCGACCACACGGCCACTGCCCATCACCAGGTTGAACACACCGGCAGGGAAGCCGGCGCGGGAGATGATTTCCGCCAAGGCCCAGGCACAGCCCGGCACCAGTTCGGCCGGCTTGATCACCACGCAGTTGCCGTAGGCCAGGGCCGGGGCGATTTTCCACGCGGGGATGGCAATCGGGAAGTTCCACGGGGTGATCAGGCCTACCACACCGAGGGCTTCGCGGGTCACTTCAACGTTGACGCCCGGGCGCACCGACGGCACGTAATCGCCCGACAGGCGCAGGCACTCACCGGCGAAGAATTTGAAGATATTGCCGGCGCGAGTCACTTCGCCAATGGCTTCGGGCAGGGTCTTGCCCTCTTCGCGGGCCAGCAGGGTGCCGAGTTCTTCACGACGGGCGAGAATCTCGCTGCCGACTTTGTCCAGCGCATCGTGACGCGCCTGGATACCGGAGGTGGACCACGCCGGGAACGCGGCGCGGGCAGCATCGATGGCCGCGTTGACTTGGGCCACGTCTGCTTTGGCATATTCGCCAATGGCGTCGGACACATCCGACGGGTTGATGTTGGTGCAGTAGTCGGCGCCGGTTACCCATTCACCATTGATGTAGTTTTCAAAACGCTTTGCTTGGGACACGAATCTTCTCCTGACGCAAAAGGCCGCTGATTGCTCAGCGGCCTTGTGGATAATTTATTGCGCGCCTTGCTTGTCGATCAGCGCGGCGAGGGCTTCATACTCTTCCGGCAGCAGGTCGGTCAGTGGCGTGCGCACGGGGCCGGCGTCATAACCGACGATTTTCGCACCGGCCTTGACGATGCTCACCGCGTAACCGGCCTTGCGGTTACGGATATCCAGGTACGGCAGGAAGAAGTCGTCGATGATCTTGCCGACGGTGGCGTGATCTTCGCGGGCAATGGCGTGGTAGAAATCCATCGCCGTCTTGGGGATGAAGTTGAACACCGCCGAGGAGTACACCGGCACGCCCAGGGCCTTGTAGGCCGCGGCGTAAACCTCAGCAGTCGGTAAGCCACCGAGGTAGCTGAAACGGTCGCCCAGGCGACGGCGGATCGACACCATCAACTCGATATCACCCAAGCCATCCTTGTAGCCGATCAGGTTCGGGCAGCGCTCGGCCAGTTGCTCCAGCAACGGTGCGGTCAGGCGGCAGACATTGCGGTTGTACACCACCACGCCGATCTTGACCGACTTGCACACGGCCTCAACGTGGGCGGCAACCCCGTCCTGGCTGGCTTCGGTGAGGTAGTGCGGCAGCAGCAACAACCCTTTGGCGCCGAGGCGTTCGGCCTCTTGAGCGTACTCGATGGCCTGGCGGGTGGCACCGCCTACACCGGCCAGGATCGGCACGCTGGACGCGCAGGTATCCACGGCGGTTTTCACCACCTGGGAATATTCGCTGGCCGCCAGGGAGAAAAACTCACCTGTGCCACCCGCGGCGAACAAGGCGCTGGCGCCGTAAGGGGCCAGCCATTCCAGGCGCTTGATGTAACCCGCCTGGTGGAAATCACCCTGGGCGTTGAAATCGGTCACCGGGAAAGACAGCAGACCGTGAGAGAGGATGGACTTCAGTTCTTGTGGATTCATTATTCGAACACCCTGGGCGAAGACTTTCTTACGAAAGGTTGTTGTTGGTTTTGGTGATGTCGTACGTCATCGTACAACCATAAATAAATTCGTCAACTGCAATTCATCCGGCGTAATCCTGCGAAGGCTTAAGACGCGGCTCTTGACGTAGGAAATTTCTCACCTATGATTCAGATAACTGTATATACATACAGTTATCACGGAAGATTCCTACGACATAGCAAGGAGCTAACATGTCAGGTCTTGAACTCGCAGCACCCGAAAAAACCCCGCCTACCCTGCGCTTCGAAGGCGGTGAACACACCGCCATCGGCGATGACACCCTGCTTCGCTTCAGCAAGGACGCCCCGGCCATCCCTGCACGCCAAGTCGAACTGCACCTGCCCAACGGGCTCGCACTCACCTATGGCCAAGTGATCGCCCTGGGCGGCGACTTCTATGGCATCCCCGGCCAACCGATCAGCGATGGCAACTCCCCGGCCGAGCGCGTGCAACGCTTCACCGCCGCTTTCAACTCTCTCGCCGTGCTGCCCGCTTCACGGCAAGAAGCGCAGAAGATCCTGGCGGTGATGCAAAAGGAGATCAACGCCGTCAACCAGGCGATCAAGGAAGGCAAACAGCCGCACGAAGCCTATGACGCCCTTGGTGATACGTTGTCCGAGGAGTGGAACCGCATCACCGGCGGCGGCAGCGCTGTTTCGGCCCTCGTGCCGCTGGGCCGTTACCTGAAACTGGCAGCGGACAACGCCGACCACTTCGGTGAGTGGGCCTTGTCGGCCTACATGGCCGGCCATACGGCAGCACTGCAACAGGCAGTGGTGGCCCACCAGACTGGCACCGACCAGGCCCTGGAATTGGCCTACGCCATGAACAGCTTTGCCGATCACTTTTTGACCGACCTGTTTTCCGCCGGCCACCTGCGGGTACCGCGCAAACAACTGGCGGCAGTGGTGACGCCAGGAGAACTCGGCTCGCTGATCAGCCGCTTCATGCACGATGAAGACAGTAAATTCGGGCTCAAGGTGCGCAATGCCATGGGCGCTCAGTGGCATGCCTACGGCGACAAGCGCTACTTCGATAGCATCGACGCCGACAATCGCGTGCAGGTCAAAGGGGCCGTACAGGCCTCGGCCGATGAGATCTTCGAAACCTTCATCAGCGGCATCGCGCCCTCCCCGGCTGAGTTCAAGGCACCGCTGTATGTACCCGACCTGAACGCCGCACAAAACCCGGTAAATAACTTCTCGCCGCTGTTCAAGATGGAGGGGGACAAGGTACTGCGGCGCAAGGACGTCAACGATTTGAACGACAAGCACTGGACCAATGATTGGTGGGGATGGAGCACGTACTTGCTGCTTAAGGACTACAAGCCTAATCAACCCGCCAGCTAAATAGACGCGGTACTCCAGATAATGGAGATCAACTGTGGGAGCTGGCTTGCCTGCTCCCACAGCTGACCGCGCCCGGCCACACACTCCACGATGCGAAGCGAGCCGCTCTTGATCTTGATCTGCTTTTGATCTCAGGCGCCCCGTCAAACCACGCTGGCCGGAATTCGACAGGGATTTGGGGGGTAAACCGGCAGGGATGCCGGTTTAGCCGCCCCGCGCCATGGATGGCGCGTGGCGGCGGCCCCCCAAATCACTGGCGGATTACGGGCACACCGAGCCCAAGCGAGGTGCCGAGTGGTGGGGCAAGAGCCCTTTGGTTACTTTGGGGCTTTTCCAAAGTGACCCGCCGTCAGGGCGGAACCCTAAATGGCCGTTACCTAAATAACGGATATGTACTCGATCTGATCCAACATCCCGGTAGGCTGTCAGGCCGCCTTCGCGAGCAAGCCCGCTCCCACAGTTGGATCGCAGGGTGTCAGCTAGAGGCCAGCCCCCACATGGGCAAACCTCAGCCCCGCTGCGCCTCTGCCTCTTCATGGGCATGACGCAGCCGCTCACGGCTGTTGGTCAAATGCAGGCGCATGGCCGCACGTGCCGCATCCGAATCCTGGCGGGCAATCGCCTCATAGATTTCTTCGTGTTCGCGGCTCAAGCGGCTCATGTAGTGCTGTTGATCATCATGGGCCAGACGCGCCGAATTCAGGCGGGTACGCGGAATGATGCTGGTGCCCAGGTGGGTCATGATGTCGGTGAAGTAGCGGTTACCGGTAGACAGTGCAATTTCCAGATGAAAGGCAAAATCCGACGCCACCGCATCGCCAGCGTGGGCCGCACTTTCATTCAAGGCATCGAGGGCCGCACGCATGGCCGCCAACTGCTCATCGCTGCGACGCAAGGCCGCAAGGCCCGCGGACTCCACTTCCAGGCTGATACGCAACTCCAGAATCGCCAGCACATCACGCAAGGTCACCACGGTGGCCGGGTCTATGCGGAAACCGCTGGGGCTTGGCGTGTCCAGCACGAAGGTGCCGATACCGTGGCGAGTCTCGACCTGCCCTGCCGCCTGCAACCGCGAGATGGCTTCGCGCACCACCGTACGGCTGACGCCATGGGCGTCCATGATCGCCGACTCGGTGGGCAACTTGTCGCCGCGTTTGAGCTGGCCATCGCGGATCTGCTCGGACAACACCGTGACCAATTCCTGGGCAAGGCTGCGGCGCTTGCGGGGAAGACGTGGGGCGGCGCTGGCGTTTTCCATGATGAACCATCTTTCTCGACGAACTAAAGACCGCATCATAGCCCATGGTGGTTGTACGATCACCGTTCTGGCGCGACTTTCATCCATATCCTTCACGCAAAAAAAATGCCCCGACAGCTGTCGAGGCATTTTTCAGATGGGTCTGTAAGCGAAATCCGCCTACTTCACCACTTTCAAGCTTGGCCGACCGCTAGGGCGCGGCGGCTCGGCATCCGGTGGCGGTACATCATCACCGTCTTCGCCTTCGATCGTTTCGTCATCCTCTAAAGGCGACTCCAGATCGAACACCATGCCCTGGCCATTTTCCCGAGCGTAGATCCCGAGGATGGCACCGATGGGCACGAACAGCGTATGGGGCACACCGCCGAAACGCCCTTCGAAGCTCACCGCTTCGTTGTCCATGTGCAGGTGGCGCACGGCACTGGGCGATACGTTCAGCACAATTTGCCCGTCACTGGCAAAACCCTGGGGTACCTGAACCGCAGGAAATTCGGAATTGACCAGCATGTGCGGGGTGCAATCGTTGTCCACAATCCACTCATAGAGCGCGCGGACCAGGTAAGGTCGACTGGAGTTCATCAACGGCTCCTTAAGCCTTAGCGCATATCGCGTTCGGCGCCAGACAGACTCGCCTGGAAAGCCTCACGCGCAAACTGGCGCTCCATGTAATCAAGCAACGGCTTGGCCGGCCGTGGCAGTTCAATGCCCAGAATCGGCAAGCGCCAGAGTATGGGTAATAGGCAGCAATCCACCAAGCTTTGTTCCTCACTGAGGAAAAAAGGTTTATCGGCGAACAACGGCGAAACGCCGGTCAGGCTCTCGCGCAATTCCTTGCGCGCCTGCACACGAGCGGCTTCTTTGGAACGCGAATCCAGGATCACATCCACCAACCCGCACCAGTCACGCTGGATCCGATGGATCAGCAGGCGGCTGTTGGCACGCGCCACCGGGTACACCGGCAGCAAAGGCGGATGAGGGTAACGCTCATCCAGGTATTCCATCACCACGGTCGACTCCCACAACGCCAGGTCACGATCGACCAGGGTGGGCAAGCTGCCGTAAGGGTTCACTTCGATCAGCTTCGGCGGCTGACGGCCCGCCTCCACACTGATGATCTCGGCGCTGACACCCTTCTCTGCGAGCACGATGCGTACTCGGTGGGAATAGTGGTCGGCGGGGTCGGAGTAACAGGCCAACCGGTTGGTCACGCCCATGGCGGTCCTCCTCGCTTGTTGAAATTATCGAAAGCTCAAAAACGAGCGCGCCCAGAAAGCATCCCTGTAACGACCGGTTCAAACCGGCGCTACGTGTTCAGAGATGCCGCTGGGCGCGCAAGATTAACAGCAATTGCTTACGGTTGGATCAATGCACATCCTTCCAGTATTCACGCTTGAGCAAATAAGCGAATACGAAGAAGAAAGCCAGGTACAGCAAGACGTAGGTACCGATGCGCTGATGCTGCAGTTTGACCGGGTTGGCCGAGTAGGCCAGGAAGGTCACCAGGTTCTTGACCTTCTCGTCGAACTGCTCTTCGTTCAGCGTACCGGTCTTGGGCACGATGGTCAGTTGATCGCACGCTTCATGGGTCAGCGGCGTGCCGGTCAACGGATCATATTGCTTCTTGCCGTTTTCAACGACCTGAACCTGCTTGCATCCTACCACTTGGCGCCCCTGCAGGCCGACCAGAACGTTCGGCATGCCGACGTTCGGGAAGACTTTGTTGTTCACGCCATAGGGGCGCGCAGGGTCTTCGTAGAAGGACTTGAGGTAACCGTAGAGCCAGTCGGTACCGCGTACCCGGGCCACCAGGGTGAGGTCGGGCGGTGCGGCGCCGAACCAGGTCTTGGCGTCGGCCGGCTGCATGCCGATGTTCATGTGGTCGCCGATCTTGGCACCCGTGAACACCGCGTGGCTGAGCATCACTTCATGGGGAATGCCCAGGTCATCGGCAACGCGCTCATACCGTTGGAACTTGGCGCTGTGGCACCCCATGCAGTAGTTGGTGAATGTACGCAGCCCATCCTGCATGGCGGCTTTGTCAGACACATCGATATCGACTTTTTCCAACTCCGCGCCATGCTCGGCAGCGAAGGACAGTAGCGGCAGCGCCGCAAGCACGAATGCAACGAGTAATTTTTTCATCAGCCAGTCACCCTTTCCGGAACCGGTTTGGTCTTCTCGAGCCGGGTATAGAACGGCATCAGAATAAAGTAGGCGAAGTACAGGAAGGTGCAGACCTGCGACAGCAACGTCCGCTCAGGGGTAGGCGCCAATACGCCCAACACACCCAGGATCACGAACGAAATGCAGAACACCCACAGCCAGATCTTGCTCAGCCAGCCTTTGTAGCGCATCGACTTGACCGGGCTACGGTCGAGCCAAGGCAGCACGAACAGCACCGCGATGGCCGCGCCCATGGCGATCACGCCCATGAGTTTGTCGGGGATCGCGCGCAAGATCGCGTAGAACGGCGTGAAGTACCAGACCGGGGCAATGTGCTCAGGTGTCTTGAAGGCGTTGGCCTGTTCGAAGTTAGGCTTCTCCAGGAAATAACCGCCCATCTCCGGGAAAAAGAACACGATCGAGCAGAACACAAACAGGAACACCACTACGCCGACAATGTCTTTCACGGTGTAGTACGGGTGGAACGGAATGCCATCCAGCGGGATGCCGTTCTCGTCCTTGTGCTTCTTGATGTCCACACCATCCGGGTTGTTGGAACCCACTTCGTGCAGCGCCAGGATGTGCAGTACTACCAAGCCCAAAATCACGATCGGCAAGGCCACCACGTGCAAGGCGAAGAAGCGGTTCAGGGTGATGCCGGAGATCAGGTAGTCACCACGAATCCACTGGGTCAGGTCGTTGCCGATCACCGGGATTGCGCCGAACAGCGAGATGATCACCTGGGCCCCCCAGTACGACATCTGGCCCCAAGGCAGCAGGTAGCCCATGAACGCTTCGGCCATCAGCGCCAGATAGATCAACATGCCGAAGACCCACACCAGCTCACGAGGCTTCTGGTACGAGCCGTAGAGCAGGCCGCGGAACATGTGCAGGTAGACGACGATAAAGAACGCCGACGCGCCGGTGGAGTGCAGCAGGCGCAGGATCGAGCCGTACTCGACGTCACGCATGATGTATTCGACAGAAGCAAACGCTTCTTCCGCCGACGGCGTGTAGCTCATCGTCAACCACACGCCAGTGACGATCTGGTTGACCAGCACCAACAGGGCCAGGGAGCCGAAGAAGTAGAAGAAGTTGAAGTTTTTCGGCGCGTAATATTTGCTGAGATGGTCTTCCCACATTTTAGTGGCGGGGAAGCGCGCATCCACCCAATCCATGAACTTGCTCATCACGCGTTCTCCTTGTCGAGGCCAATGACAATGATGTCGTCAGATTCGTAATTGTGAGGAGGAACCGGCAGGTTCAGGGGCGCGGGCTGGGATTTGTAAACGCGGCCAGCGAGGTCATAGTGGGAACCGTGGCACGGGCAGAAATAACCACCGACCCAGTCTTTGCCCAAGTCGACAGGCGCCACTTCCGGGCGGAAGGTAGGTGAGCAACCCAGGTGGGTACACAGACCAACCAGCAGCAGAATCTCTGGTTTGATCGAACGCGCTTCGTTCTTGGCGTAGGCGGGCTGGTCGGACTTTTCGGATGTCGGGTCAGATAACTGGCCTTCGATCTTCTTCAGATTCCCCAGGATTTCCTCGGTACGACGAACAATGAAAACCGGCTGGCCGCGCCATTCAGCAATCATCTGCTGGCCTGGCTCGATCTTGCTGACATTCACCTTCACCGGTGCACCTGCGGCTTTCGCCTTGGCACTGGGAAACCATGACCCCACGAACGGGACCGCAGCCCCCACCGCTCCTGCAGCACCCACCACGGATGTGGCTGCTACCAAGAAGCGACGCCGGCCTGCATTCACGCCGTCATTGCTCATTCAGTCCTCTCCCATCAGCTTTTTGGCCTGTTAAATCAGGCGTCTACTAAGTGTTGAATCTTTACTTATAAAAATTTTGACGGATGGTAATGAAAAGCCCCACGTATGACAAGGGAATTGCCCGGAGCTCCGCCTCCAGGCCTTGTAGTATAGGGGGTCTACGGATGTGGCAAGTTGTCACGGCGAAAAATGTGCATAAATCGCAGGCAATAAAAAAACGCCCAGCTCCGTGAGGAGGCTGGGCGTTTTTGTGGAACGTAAAGCGAATTAACGCTTCGAGTACTGCGGACGCTTACGCGCTTTACGCAGACCGACTTTCTTACGTTCAACTTCACGAGCATCGCGAGTCACGAAGCCAGCTTTGCGCAGAGCGCCACGCAGGGTTTCGTCGTACTGCATCAGAGCGCGAGTGATACCGTGGCGGATTGCGCCAGCTTGACCACTTACACCGCCACCGATAACGGTGACGTAGATGTCGAACTTTTCAACGGTCTCGGTCAATTCCAGCGGCTGACGAACTACCATGCGGGCAGTTTCGCGACCGAAGAAGTTGTCCAGGGAGCGGTTGTTGATCGAGATGTTACCAGTGCCCGGACGCAGGAAAACGCGTGCGGTTGCGGTTTTGCGACGGCCAGTGCCGTAATTTTGAGTCGCCGACATAATGAACTATTCCGTTAAAACTTCAGTTCTTGGGGCTGCTGAGCAGCATGAGGGTGTACAGCGCCCGCATAGACTTTCAGCTTGCGAAACATATCGCGACCCAGTGGGCCCTTAGGCAGCATGCCTTTGACCGCGATTTCGATCGGGGCTTCAGGCTTCTTGGCAATCAGGCCTTCGAAGTTGGAAGACTTGATACCGCCTGGGAAACCGGAGTGACGGTAGTACATTTTGTCGCTTGCTTTGTTGCCGGTTACACGAACCTGCTCAGCGTTGATGATGACGATGTAGTCGCCGGTATCAACGTGCGGGGTGTATTCAGGCTTGTGCTTGCCACGCAGACGGCTGGCGACTTCAGTGGCCAGACGACCCAGGGTCTGACCAGCGGCGTCGACGACAAACCAGTCGCGCTGAACTGTTTCCGGTTTTGCAGTAAAAGTTGTCATTCTTTAATAGCCTCAGGGGCCGCCTGTAAATTTAGACGGCGGATCTTACTGAATAGTGCGTACTTTGACAAGGTCAAAGGCAGCCGGATACAGACGCTATCGGGGGCTCGGGTCGGCGCGTCCGTTCAACGGCAAGATTCTTCGGCAGGCGGCGCATCACTTCCACTGCAGAAAGAGGTGGGCAATTATGCAGATTGCGAAAAAAAATTCAACCTGCTTTTATGATTGTTTTCCCCCGAAGGAGTACCCGATGGATTACCGACAGCTGGGCCGCACCGATCTGAATGTCAGCGCGATCGCGTTGGGCACCATGACCTGGGGCGAGCAGAACAGCGAGGCAGAGGCCTTCGCGCAGATCGAACGGGCCAAGGCCGCGGGGATCAACTTCCTCGACACCGCAGAAATGTACCCGGTACCGCCCAAGGCCGACACCTACGCCACCACCGAACGCTACATTGGCAACTACTTCAAAAGCCGTGGCGACCGCGCCGACTGGGTGCTTGCCAGCAAGATCGCCGGCCCCGGCAACACCATCGACTATATCCGCGATGGCTACCTGCGCCACAACCGCAAGCACATTGGCGCAGCCCTCGACGCCAGCCTCAAGCGCCTGCAGACCGACTGGATCGACCTCTACCAACTGCACTGGCCGGAGCGCAGCACCAACTTCTTCGGCCAGTTGAGCTACAAGCACAAGGACGAAGACGACCTCACCCCACTGGAGGAAACGCTCGAAGCCCTGGACGAACAGGTGAAGGCCGGCAAGATCCGCCACATTGGCCTGTCCAACGAAACGCCGTGGGGCACCATGAAGTTCCTCGCCCTGGCCGAAGCCCGCGGCTGGCCGCGTGCAGTGTCGATCCAGAACCCCTACAACCTGCTCAACCGCAGCTTTGAAGTGGGCCTGGCGGAGGTTGCCATTCGTGAACAATGCGGCTTGCTGGCCTATTCGCCTTTGGCGTTCGGCATGCTCAGTGGCAAGTACGAGAATGGCGCACGCCCGGCCAAGGCGCGCCTGACCGAGTACAGCCGCTTCAGCCGTTACTTCAACCCGCAGTCGGAAGCGGCGTGCAGCCGCTATGTGGCTCTTGCGCGGGAACATGGCCTGGACCCGGCGCAGATGGCGCTGGCCTTTGTGACACAGCAGCCGTTTGTGACCAGCAATATTATTGGGGCCACGACGCTGGAGCAGCTGGATAGCAATATTGCCAGTGCCGAACTGAAATTGTCCAAAGAAGTGTTGGAAGGGATTGAGGCGATTCAGAAGGATCATCCAAACCCAGCACCTTGATTGATCCTTAGACCGCTATCGCAGGCAAGCCAGCTCCCACATTTTGATGTGTGAATACGTTCAAATGTGGCTTGCCTGCGATGAGGCCATCAAGAGCACCAAACAATCAAAGCGCCCGCGCAATAATCTCCTTCATGATCTCATTGGTCCCCGCATAAATGCGCTGCACCCGCGCATCCGCCCAGGCCCGGGCAATCGGGTATTCCCACATGAACCCGTAACCGCCATGCAACTGCACGCACTCATCGAGCACCTTGCATTGCAGGTCTGTGGCCCAGTACTTGGCCATCGCTGCGGTAGGCACGTCCAGCTTGCCGTCCAGGTGCATAGCCATGCACTTGTCCACAAAAACACGGCCGATCTGAATCTCGGTAGCCATCTCCGCCAGCTTGAAGCGGGTGTTCTGGAAATCGGCAATCGCCTTGCCGAACGCCTTGCGCTCGCGGGTGTAGTCCAGGGTCCATTGCAACGCCGCTTCGGCTGAGGACAGTGCGCCAATCGCCACGGTCAGGCGTTCTTGCGGAAGTTCCTGCATCAGGTAGGCAAAGCCCATGCCCGCCTGGCCCAGCAGGTTTTCCTTGGGCACGCGCACGTCCTGGAAGAATAGCTCCGAGGTGTCCTGGGCCTTCATGCCGACTTTCTCCAGGCGCTTGCCCTTGTCGAAGCCCGGCGTGTCGGCTTCCACCAGGAACAGGCTGGTGCCCTTGGCGCCGGCCTTGGGGTCGGTCTTGGCAACGACGATCACCAGATCGGCCAGGTAGCCATTGGTGATAAAGGTCTTGGAGCCGTTGATCACGTACTCATCACCGTCCAGCACCGCGGTGGTCTTGACCCCTTGCAAGTCGGAACCAGCGCCCGGCTCGGTCATGGCAATGGCCGTGACCATCTCCCCGGAGATCAATTTGGGCAGGTACTTGTGCTTCAGCGCTTCACTGCCGTAATGCAGGATGTACGGCGCGACGATATCCGAATGCAGGGAAAAGCCGATGCCGGTCAAACCCAGGCGGCTGACCTCTTCGATCACCACCGCGCTGTAGAGAAAATCCGCGCCCAGGCCGCCATATTCCTCTGGCAGGTGGGAACACAACATGCCCGCCTCCCCCGCCTGGTTCCACAGGTTACGGTCGATATAGCCCTGCTTTTCCCATTGCCCATGGAAGGGCACGGCGTGCTTTTCGAGGAAGGTGCGCACGCTCTCACGGAAGAGTTCGTGCTCCGAGCTGAACAAGGTTCTGGGGATCATGGGTCACCTGTGTGGATTGTCGGACAAGGACGAGTCCACAGAGCCTATGCCCCGAAGGCGTCACGGGACACTGGACACATGCGACAAAAAATAAGACGATCCAGCCGTCTGGTGACCACTTTCCCCTATAAGAATAAATGAAATTATGTCTAACCAAATCTCCACGCCGTTGCGGCGCGTCAGCATTTTGGCCATTGATCGGGTATTCGCTTCCACCCTCATGCAAGCCAAGGATTTCTTCCATCTCGCCAGCCTGCGCCATGGCAAACAGCAAGGCCTGGGCCTGACCCCAGGGTTCGAAACGCGCCTGGTCAGCCCCGACGGCCAGTCCGTGCGCAGCTTCAGCGATGTGATCATGCCGGTGGACGGCGGTCTCGAAGACGCCGACATCATCGTGCTGCCGGCCTTCTGGGACGACTTCGATGTGTTGTGCACCCGCTACCCCCAGGTGCTGCCGTGGCTGCGCGAACAACACGCCCGCGGGGCTGTGCTGTGCGGCGAGGCCACCGGGGTGTTCTGGCTGGCCGAAGCCGGGCTGCTCGATGGCAAGGAGGCGACCACCTACTGGCGCTTCTTCAATGCCTTCAGCGAGCGCTTCCCCAAGGTGCAGCTCAATCAGGACAAGCACCTCACAGACGCCGACAACCTGTATTGCGCCGGCGGCACCACCTCGGCCTGCGACCTTTATATCTACCTGATCGAACGCTTCTGCGGCGCCAACATCGCCCAGGCGGTGGCCCGCGACATTCTCTATGAGGTGCAGCGCAACTATTCACCGGGGCGGATCGGGTTTGGCGGGCAGAAGCTGCATCAGGATGTGATCATCCTGCAGATCCAGCATTGGCTTGAAGAGCACTTTGCCGACAAGTTCCGCTTTGAAGACGTCGCCCGGGAACACGGCATGAGCATCCGCAACTTCATGCGCCGCTTCCAGACCGCCACCGGTGACAAGCCGCTGCATTACCTGCAACGCCTGCGCATCGAGACCGCCAAGGGCCTGCTCTCGGGCAGCCGCAAGAGCATCAAGACCATCAGTTATGAGGTGGGTTACGACGATGCGAGTTTCTTTGCGCGGTTGTTCAGGCAGCACACGGAGTTGTCGCCCAACCAGTATCGGCAGCAATTCCAGCAAGCCGCCTGACCCAGGCTGAACGCGGTAAAAAATGTGGGAGCGGGCTTGCTCGCGAATGCGGACTGTCAGTCGACTTATTCATCAACTGACAGATCTCATTCGCGAGCAAGCCCGCTCCCACATTTGACTTATAGCGTGCTTAAGGCTTGTGCCCGCGCGACAGGAACTCGTGGGACTGCATTTCCAGCAGGCGGCTCAGGGTGCGCTGGAATTCGAAGTTCAAGCGGCCGCCGGTATAGAGGTCCTTGAGTTCGACTTCCGCCGAAATGATCAGCTTGACGTTACGGTCGTAGAACTCATCGACCATGTTGATAAACCGTCGCGCGATATCGTCGGTGGTCACGCCCATCTGCTCCACACCACTCAAGATCACGGCGTGGAAAATCTTGCCCAGCTCGATGTAGTCGTTCTGGCTACGCGGCCCATCGCACAGTTGGCGGAAATCGAACCAGGCCACGTCATCGCAGGTGCGCAGCGCGATGATCTCGCGGTTCTCGATCATCAGCTTGTCGTTTTCCACCGCCTGGGTGCATTCCGGTGTCAGCGCACGGAAGCTTTTCTTCAGGCTTTCGTGTGCGGCTTCGTTGAGCGGGAAGTGGAACAGCTCGGCTTGCTCCAGGTGACGCAGGCGGTAGTCGACGCCGCTGTCGACGTTGACGATATCGGTGTTCTGCTTGATCAGCGCGATGGCCGGCAGGAAGCGCGCACGTTGCAGGCCATCCTTGTACAGGCCATCGGGCACGATGTTCGACGTGGCCACCAGGGTCACACCGTTTTTGAACAGTTCTTCCATCAGCGTGCCAAGGATCATGGCGTCGGTAATGTCGGAGACGAAGAATTCATCGAAGCAGATCACCCGGGCTTCTTGGGAGAAACGCTTGGCAATGATGGTCAGCGGGTTTTTCTCGCCCGGCAGGGTCTTCATCTCTTCGTGCACGCGCTTCATGAAGCGGTGGAAGTGCGTACGTACCTTTTCCTTGAACGGCAGCGCTTCAAAGAAGGTGTCTACCAGGTAAGTCTTGCCCCGGCCCACGCCGCCCCAGAAATACAGGCCCTTGACCGGCGTGTGGTCTTTTTTGCCAAACAGCTTGCTGAACATCCCTGGCTTGCTTTGCGACGCGGCCACGAGGTCCTCGTACAGGCGCTGCAAATGACGCACGGCATTTTCCTGAGCCGCGTCGTGGAAGAACTCGGGGCGTTTCAGATCAGCTTGATATCGTTCTAGGGGCGTCATAATTTCGTTAGCAAGGCAACAAAAACGGGCCGACACTGTAACGACGGCCCCGGATAATGGCAATCAACCCTTGGTCGGGTTAATCCTCGATTGGGGCTAACGCAGCGCGCAAGGCTTCGATGGCCGCGTCACGCGAAGCTTGGTCGGCGTACTCGGCGCTGTCAGCGACTGCGGCGCCATCCAGCCATACGCTGAAGCTCAAAGCCTCGGCGCGTACGTCCAGCGCATCACCACTTTGCAGTTGCTTGGTCACCGCGCCGGCCGCTTTGCCATCGGCAAAGTTGCGCGACAGCAGCAGTTGCTCGCCATCAGCGGCCAGCAGGCGGAAGCGGAAGCTGCCGTCAGCTTCACGGAAGCTCACAAACCGCGCAGCCTTTGCCGCTTTCTTCTTGGTAGCGACTGGCGCCGCCGCCTGGTTGACGAACGAACGCAGGCCCACCGCTTCACGCAGCTCGGCCAGGAACGGTGCCGCCACAGCGCGGGCCTTCTTGGCGCCGACCTGCAGCAGGTCTTCCATGTCCGATGGGCGCGACATCAGTTGGTGGTAACGCTCGCGCGCTTCGCCGAGCTGGCCGTCGAGCAGTTGGAACAGACGGTTCTTCGCCTCGCCCCAGCCCAGGCCTTCTAACAACTGGCCACGGAATTCGGCTTCCTGGGCCTTGGTCGCGAACGCCTGGTACAGGGTGAACAGGTGCGAATTGTCCGGGTCCTTGGCTTCGCCTGGGGCGCGGGAGTCGGTGACGATCCGCGAGATCGCGTCCTTCATGTCCTTGGCGCTGGTGAACAACGGGATGGTGTTGTCGTAGCTCTTGGACATCTTGCGGCCATCCAGGCCCGGCAAGGTGGCGACGCTTTCTTCGATCAGCGCTTCGGGCATGGTGAAGAATTCTTTACCGTTGCCGAACAGGTGGTTGAAGCGCTGGCCGATGTCGCGGGCCATTTCCACGTGCTGGATCTGGTCGCGGCCCACCGGCACCTTGTGCGCGTTGAACATCAGGATGTCCGCCGCCATCAGCACCGGGTAGCTGTAAAGGCCCATGCTGATCCCCGCATCCGGGTCTTCACCGTTTTCGACGTTCTTGTCCACCGAGGCCTTGTAGGCATGGGCGCGGTTGAGCAGGCCCTTGGCGGCAACACAGGTGAGCAGCCAGGTCAGCTCCGGAATTTCCGGGATGTCCGACTGGCGGTAGAACGTTACCCGGTTCACATCCAGGCCACCGGCCAGCCAGGTCGCGGCGATTTCCATGCGCGAGCGCTGGATGCGCTGCGGGTCATCGCATTTGATCAGGGCGTGGTAGTCGGCCAGGAAGTAGAAGGAGTCGGCATTCGCGTCTTCGCTGGCGAGGATCGCCGGGCGAATCGCACCGGCGTAGTTGCCCAGGTGCGGCGTGCCGGTGGTGGTGATGCCGGTGAGGATACGGGTACGGGTCGTCATGGGTGATCGCTTGTCATCAATTCGAAAGACGTGGCAGCACCAGATCCTTGAGATCGGTCAGCTTGCCATGAAAAAAGTGTCCGCATTCTGCCACTTTCAGCAGCTCATGGGGGCGTTTCAGGGCGGCGGACCAGGCGTAGACGAGTTGCGGGTCCACAACTTCATCGGTTTCCGGCTGGATCAGGGTCAACGGGCAGCCTTGGGGCAACACGTCCGACTCGCCCAGGCGCATCACCGCCGCAGCCACCATGAACAGGTGTGCGAGCTTCTCGCCCTTGGCTTCCAGACGCCCGCCGAGGCTGGCAGCCACGTAACCGCCGAAGGAAAAACCCAGCAAGGTGATCGGCAGGTCCGGGTGCTTTTCCCGCAACCAGGTGGCGGCCGCTTCAGCATCGTCAACTTCACCGCTGGCCATATCGTGAGTACCGGCACTGGCACCGACGCCCCGGTAATTGAAACGCAAAGTAATCAAACCCGCGTCGCGGGCGGTGCGTTGCAAGGTCGATACGACTTTATTGAGCATGGTCCCACCCTGCACCGGGTTAGGGTGGCAAACCAGCGCCAGGCCACGTGGTTCGGGGTGATCCAGGTACAAGGCTTCCAATTGGCCCACCGGGCCATCGATCAAAACGGGGGTTTCACGCATGAGCAAGGATGAACTCCGTGACCTCTCAAGGGGTCGACTCGTCTAGCTAAAAGTCTGTGCATGGCATCATTGCGAGCTTAATCGCGGTATACAGCGCAGGTTTGAGCCGTTAACGTAAAGCAAAGCCGTTTATAGAGGAAGGACTCGTGGAACACTCGCTCTTAGTTTGGTTGTTGCCGACTCTTGCCCTGGTTGCCGGTGTCGCCATTGGTTTCCTGGTTGCCCGCCTGCTGCCGAATGCCGCGCCTAACCGCACGCAGCGTCAGCTGGATGACATTCAGGAACGTTTTGACAGTTATCAGAACGAGGTTGTTACCCACTTCAACAGCACCGCGACCCTGGTCAAGAAGCTCACCCAGAGCTACCAGGAAGTACAGGATCACCTCGCCGATGGCGCTAACCGCCTGGCCCTCGACGACATCACCCGCCAGCGCCTGCTGGCCGCGCTGCATTCCGATGCACCGCAAACCCCACGGGAACGCCTGACCCCGCCACGGGAAAACCAGGAGCCACCACGGGACTACGCGCCAAAAACGCCGAACGCTCCAGGCATGTTGGATGAGCATTACGGCTTGAAGAAGTAAGTCATCTTCGAGCAATAAAAAAGCCCGGCTGATCGATGATCAGCCGGGCTTTTTTGTCTCATTTCCATGCCAACGCAGATCCAATGTGGGAGCGGGCTTGCTCGCGAATGCGCAGTGTCAGTCACTGACGTTTTGATTGATACACCGCATTCGCGAGCAAGCCCGCTCCCACATTTTTGACCGCGTTTGAGCCTTAAGACACCGGCTGTTCCTGCAACCGACCACCGTCAATGCGCACATGCCGACCATGGAAACGCTTGAGGCTGCTGCGGTGGCCGACGCTGACGATGCTCAACCCCGGCAACTCATCGATCAACGCCTGGTAGAGGGTTGCCTCGTCTTCTTCATCCATCGCCGAGGTTGCCTCATCCATGTACAGCCATTGCGGTGCAAACAACAACGCACGGGCAAAGGCCAGGCGTTGTTGTTCGCCGGGCGAGAGCATGCGTTGCCAGTGGTTGGCTTCATCCAGGCGATTGACCAGATGGGGCAGGCGACAGGTTTCCAGCACCTGTGCATAACGTTCTGGTGCATAGACGCTGTCGTCCTGTGGATAACTCAACACGGCCTTGAGCGTACCAATCGGCAAGTAAGGCTTTTGCGGCAGGAACAGGTAGCGCGTCGCCGGCAGCCGAATGCTGCCATGCCCGGCCGGCCACAGATGCCCCATCGCCCGCAGCAAGGTGCTCTTGCCACTGCCGGAACGCCCGCTGAGCATGACGCGCTGGCCAGGCTCCACGGTCATGTCGGCGTCGGTGAGCAAATGGCGGCCGTCGGCCAGGTCCATGCCCAGGTCTTTGATCACCAGGCGCTCGCCTTCAGGGCGCACGTCGATCGCCGGCGTGCGTTGCTCGTTGTCGCTCATGGCTTGCTGGAAACTCAGCAGACGGTCGCTGGTGGCGCGCCAGGTCGCCAGCTCCGAATAGGCGTTGATAAACCAGCTGAAGTTCTCTTGTACGTTGCCGAACGCCGAGTTGATTTGCATCAGCTCGCCCAGCTCGATCTTGCCGGTGAAGTAGCGCGGCGCGGCGACGATAAACGGGAAGATGATCGCGATCTGGCTGTAGCCGGCGGTGAAAAAGGTCAGGCGCTTGGACACTTTCATGATGTCCCAGAAGTTCTGCCAGACCTTGCCGAAGCGCGAACTCAGGCGTTGCCTTTCATTCGGTTCGCCGTTGTACAGGGCGATACTTTCGGCATTCTCACGCACCCGCACCATGGAAAAACGCAGGTCCGCCTCAAAGCGTTGTTGTTGGTTGCTCAGGCCGATCAAGCGCCGGCCGATCAGGTGCGTCAGCCAACTGCCCACGGCGGCGTACAGCAACGCACACCAGAACATGTAGCCGGGGATGGTGATGCCGAACACTTCGATGCTGCCCGAGACACCCCACAGGATGATCGAGAATGACACCAGGCTGACCACGTTGCGCAGCAACCCCAGGCCCAGGCTCAAGGTGCCAGAGGTGAAGTTGTTGAGGTCTTCGGAAATCCGCTGGTCCGGGTTGTCGGTGTAGCCGCCCTGCTCCAGCTGGTAGTAATTCTTGTGGGCGAGCCAACGGCTGAAGTGTTTTTCGGTGAGCCAGGCGCGCCAGCGGATCGTCAGCATCTGGGTCAGGTACAGGCGGTACACCGCACCGAGTATCGCCACCGCCGCGATCCCGCCGAAATAGCCGATCAGTTGCCAGAAGGCCGCGGTGTCCTTCTTCTCCAGGGCGTTGTAGAAGTCCTTGTACCAGTGGTTGATCCACACGGAGATCGCCACGCTGAACAGCGACAGGCCAATCACTGCGGCCAGCAACAGCCAGGCCCTGCCCTTCTCTTCGCTGCGCCAATAGGGTGTGATCATGGCCCAGGTTCGGCGGAAGAATTGCCCACGCACCGCATCGTTGACCGCGCGGTATTCAGCGTTCTGATTCATCGTTCAGGCTCGGTAGGAAAAAAGTGACAGGCGTTTGAACCGATCATAGGTGATCGGTTCGTGCGTCCGTGCAGCCTGAAGCGGGTTGTTCAGTCGCCGTTCAGCGTCGCACCGGGCGCTTCTGCAGCTTGCGTTGCAGCGTGCGGCGGTGCATGCCCAGGGCGCGGGCGGTGGCGGAGATATTGCCTTCGTGTTCGGTCAACACACGCTGGATGTGCTCCCACTGCAGGCGGTCAACCGACATCGGGTTTTCCGGCACCAGGGTGTCGAGGTCGGCATGCTCGGACAGCAAGGCGGCCAGCACGTCGTCGGCATCCGCCGGCTTGCACAGGTAATTGCAGGCGCCGCGTTTGATCGCCTCGACGGCGGTGGCGATGCTGGAGTAACCGGTGAGGATCACCACGCGCATTTCCGGGTCGAGTTCCAGCAGCTTGGGCAGCAGCACCAGGCCCGAGTCGCCGTCCATTTTCAGGTCCAGGGCAGCGTAGTCCGGCAGGTCGGCCTGGGCGATGGTCAGGCCCTCTTCGGCAGAGCCTGCGGTGCTGACGCGAAAACCGCGCCGGCTCATGGCGCGTGCCATCACGCGGGTAAAGGTCGCGTCGTCATCTACCAGCAACAGGTGCGGCAGTTCTTCGCCTTCGACTTGGATCTCGTCACTCATCGATATCTCCTCGTGCGACACGGGGCAGGCGCAGCTCGGTGAGCGTGCCACCTTCCTCATGACTATAGAGCTTCACTGAGCCGCCCGCGCGGGTCACGCTGGCCTTGCTCAAAAACAGGCCCAGGCCGAAGCCTTTGCCCTTGGTGGTAAAGAAGGGTTTGCCGATCTGCTCGGCAATGGCCAACGGCACGCCCGCGCCATGGTCACGAATGCTGATGGTGACGTTTTCGGCGTCCCAGTCCAACTGCACACCGAGGCCTTCAGGGCAGGCGTCGGCGGCATTATTCAGCAAGTTGAGCAGCGCCTGGGTCAGGTCCGGCGGTGGCGCCATGCGCGGGACGCTGCCTTGGCCCAGCAGGTTGAAACGGTAACTGGCTTCGGGACGCATCAGGTGCCAGCGGTTGAGCGCCTCATCGAGCCACTGGGTGACGTCTTGCATTTCTACCGCCAGACGGCGATTGGCTTCGGCGGCGCGCACCAGTTGCTGGAGCGTCAGCTTGCACTGTTTGACCTGCTCCTGCAGTACGCTCAAATCGTCCTGCAGGGCCGGGTCGTGATGGTCCTGGGTCATTTCCTTGAGCAGCACGCTCATGGTCGCCAGCGGCGTGCCCAACTCATGGGCGGCGCCGGCAGCCTGGGTGGCAACGGCCAGCAACTGCTGGTCACGCAGGCCCTCTTCCCGGCGAATGGCGCGCAGTTCTTCCTGGCGGCGCAGTTCTTCGGCCATGCGTGCGGCGAAGAAGGTAATGACTGCCGCCGACAGGGCGAAGCTCAACCACATCCCGTAGATCTGCAGGTTTTCCCGGGCGATGGGGAATGTCTGCAAGGGGTAGAACTGCGCCAACAGCAAGGTGTACAGCGTCAGCGCGATGCCCGACAGCACCACCGAATAGCGCCACGGCAGGGTCACGGCGGCGATGGTCAAAGGCACCAGGTAGTAGGAGACAAAGGGGTTGGTGGAACCGCCGGAGAAGTACAGCAACACGCTGTGGATAAACAGGTCACAGGCCAGTTGCAGGGCGTACTCCAGCTCGGTCACAGGCCAGGTGGTACGTAATCGTATGGCGGTGAACACACACAATACGGTGGAAAAACCCAGGGTCACGGCCAGTTGCAGCCAGGGCAGCGGCAGCAGGTCGAACCAATAGGCAAGCCCGACGGAACCGGCCTGTGCGGCCAATACCAGGGTGCGAATGAACGTCAGGCGCCAAAGGTTCTGGCGAGTGGCGGAAGTCAGTTTTACGGCGGCGAGCATGAGCTCTCCCGGTGAGCGCTGCAGGCGGATCGGCACGAGTATAAACGAAGCAGACCTACTGGCACGGCGTGTGTGGCTCTTTGACGCAGGCCGGGCAAATGACCGTTCGTCGGCGCCCGCATCACTTGTAGGTAATGTGTAAACCCGAAGAACCCAGTGCCAACGTCTACAGTCTTACCGAGCACGACTATCTCAAGGAGCTTCCATGTCTCGTTTCATTCGCAGTGCAGCCATCATTACCCTCAGCGCCAGCGCCCTGGCCAGCCTGCCGGCCATGGCCGCCGATGCATTGCATTACAACCAGATCTCCCTGCGCGCCGAAGCCAGCCAGGAAGTGGCCCGCGACAAGATGATCGTCACCCTTTACACCGAATCGCAAAACGCCGACCCGGCCAAGCTCGCCGCCGAAATCACCACCACCCTGAACCAGGCCCTGGGCCAGGCGCGCGAAGTCAAAGGCGTGACCTTGCGCCAGGGCAGCCGCAACAGCTACCCGATCTACGACAGCAAGAACCAGAAGATCACCGGCTGGCGCGAACGCGCCGAGTTGCGCCTGGAAAGCGCGGACTTCCCGGCGCTGTCCAAACTCACCGGCGAGTTGTTGAACACCTTGAAAATGGACAGCATGGACTTCGCCATCGCCGACGCCACCCGCAAGGCCAGCGAAGATGCGCTGCTCAAAGACGCGGTGGCGGCGTTCAAGGCGCGCGCGCAACTGGCTACCGATGCACTCGGCGGCAAGGGCTACAAGATCGTCAACCTGAACTTCAACACCAATGGCTACCCGATGCCCTACGCCCGCAATGGCGGCATGATGATGAAGGCCGCCATGGCCGATTCAGCGCCGACGCCTGAAGTGGAAGCCGGCACCAGCCAGGTCACTATGAGTGCCGACGGCGTGATCGAAGTTTTACAGTAACTTTTTTAGACAGGACAGAGGCGCAGCCCCACGGGGCGTGCGCCTTTTTTTTGCGTTGGCGCCACGTCATATCCAGCAGCATATCTCGCAGGAATCAAGTGCCCGGCTTTCACGACTCATTACTGCCATAGCTACCAGGGAGGGCTGTGCTGGCATTTATTCACACGATGAGAGCCGAATTCATGTCCCTATCAATCAACCCAATACCCTCTGCATCACTGCCATCGGGAATCGCCTATCCGACGCCGAGCACTCAAACGCAGACGCCACCCGCAGTCCCGCCAACAGCCAATCCCGTCCAACCCGACGAAACAGCACTGCTCAAGGCCTACCTCGAGGCCGCACAGCGCAAGGTGTTACACGGCAATGCCGGGCTTATAACCGTCCCGCCCCAAAGTACCCTGGGTCAATGGCTTGGGCTGTATCGCAGGCTTTTGGAAAACTCCGTTGTCCAGAGCTGGCTGCGCGCACAACACTTCGCTGCGGACACCCTGCTTTCAATCAACCCCTCTACCGGTACCTTGTCGGCCGAGGTCGAGGGCAAAACCAAAACCTTTCAACTGTCGGATACATCAGGCTGGGGGCAAATTTCAGGGCCATTGCTGGATGCCGCAAAAGTTATCGCCCCTGGCAATAACGGTGATTTGCGTGTGAGGCTGCGCGAGGACTCCATACAGGTCAGCGCAAAAGTGGTGGCCAACTTTGAAGGCGTTACCCTGCCGCAAACACTGACACAGGCCCGTGCGCAAATCAGGCACCTGGAACATAAAGACACCTTCGACCCTATCCCCGCCGATGACCGCCTGCGCCCTGCCAGCAGCCGCTCGGCACAGGCGCTGCTAGTGCAACAACACAACGCCGCCAGGTACTACAGCACCGCACCACAGGCCTTGGCTTACAAGCGCCTGGCGGTTGACGTGGCCAACAATCTGCCCAATACGCGGGCAGAAGCCAAGAAGTGGGCGGATGACCTGCTGCTCAAACTCACGGGCAAACCTATCGACTCCGACACCGTCTACTTGAATCGCTTCAAAGGCGGCGAAAGCGCGGACACGGCGACCGGCTGGGAACACACATTCCAGGAGCCCTGGTCTTCGCTGCGCTTGCCCGACGCCCTGCTGAAAAACTTCTCCGAGCACGACTGGGTGCCTGGCAACCTTGACCTCGACGCGGGTTTGTATACCCAGCCTGCCGGGCAAAGCGAAAACGGCGGCTACGGAAAACACAATCAAATCGACCTCAAGCCGTCCCAAGTGATGCACGAAAGCTGGAAAACCGACTTTCAGGCCCAGATGACCCAGAAATTCGACGCGTTCTGGAGCGCGCATACCGATGACTACCAGACGGTAATCAAGGGCGAGTTCGTTTCCCAGGCCCGGGAACAACTGAAGAACGCCGAAGCCGGGTCACCTGCTGAGCGAGCGTTACAAGCCCCCGAACATCAGTTCACCCGTGGCGACTACAGCCTGGTAATGGCAGCGGCGAACAATATTCCACTCGACGAAAACACCCCCCTGAGCCTTGAACAGCTGCAGGCTAAAGCGCCAGTAAACAGCACCCCCCAAGTCCATGCCCTTGATATCCACGGCTTTATATCCAGCGACATTCTTCGATTCAGCAACGACGACGCTGGCCGGCAAGTGCTTTACCTACCTGGAGCCAAACCGGCATTTCTGCGCTTCGACTCCTTGGACAAGCTCAATCAATGGGTGATTGACCAGACCAAGGACCCGAAAAAAAGCCAGTCGCTGCTCGCGCACTTTTCGCTGGCTGATCGTCAGAACCGTAAGCCTGGCGTTCTCATACAACTGGCAAGCGGGTTCGTACCGGGCGGGAGCTTTACAGGTATTGGCGACACGCAAGATGGCCTGGACGCCCTCTTCAAGAAAATGGCCGCCGGCGCTCTGAAAACACCGCTGAATAAAAGCAGTCAGTCAAAGATCGAGGGGGACGTGTTTTCCACCCTGGCAACCGCTGCCAAACAGCGCATGACGAGTGATACCGACGTTGTCGTCAAATCCAACAGCGAAGTGACGCGGGACACCTGGCTCAATGATATTACCGTGGCCGCGGGGTTACTGGCCAAGCTCGCCCCCATCGCGGCACCGGTCACCGGCGCCGCAGTAATTGCCGGGTTGACAGAATTGGGGTTGGGGTTCGAACAATCCGCGTCCGGAGACACCGAGGCGGAACGCGACAACGGGGCCTCCCGAGCACTCGACGGTGTGCTGAACACATTATTTTCCATCGGGGCGAGTACCGTCCCTGAAGATCCTTTTGCACTGCCGCCGAAGAAAGAACTGCCGGTGAGAAACCCGCTTGTTCAACCACAAGTCACCGAAATTGAAGAACCAAAACCCGGGCCATCCAGCGGTACTCAGGTGGTCAACGACGCGGGGGCTGCGGCGCCAAAATCCCGCCCCCTACTGCCGATGGCGCCCTATGCTGTCCCCGAGGGTGAACAGTTGATAAAGGATGCGCCCCGCGACGCGCTGGGTGTCTACCGAATATCCGACAGCCAGGGAGCACTGCGCCAATTCGTGCGCCTTACCGATGAGACGGGGGCGAGCAAGGTATTTGAGATATCGGGGCGTTACCGCACCGGCGATGTGTTTGCCAGAGTCATCAACCCTGATAACGGCGCGGGACTGATGATCATCACACCCGGGCGTGATGGAGAGTGGGCCCGTGCCCCGGGCGATGGCGGGGTGAGGTGGCAGTGGCCGTGGCCGCGAACTGAGTCCCCGACACTCAGTAACGATATAAAAACCCCTGCACAGGTATCGGATAATTTTATTGAGTTAGACGGTACCAAAATGAAAGGCGCTGACATATTCGACAAGTATTTCAACGTTGAAGAGCAAGCGAACTATAAATATGGCATCAGCGTCGAGGAGGAGAACGGTGTTTTAAAGAATCGCCCTGTCTTTTCTTGGACAGCCGACAGCGGGGATTTCACGGTATCCGCATCGGAAAGAGCCTCCTCATCCCCGTTCGGTACCAGCAATTACTCCGAACAATTTATCAAAGACATCAACCGAGACCCTTACACAATAAGGCGCCCTGGCCTGGAGAACGTTGAAATCGACATATCTCGGCAGATAGCAGGAATGACTATCCCCAATAACTTAGAAGAGCCGATTCGTGAGGGTCTTATAAGGGACGGGATCGATAAATTTGAGCACATCGTGCCCGATCCTGACATGCGAGCGGCCATTTCAGAGGTTGCTCATCAAGGCTCTTCCGCTCCTGTGTGGTTTGAATTGCAGCCTCCACGCGTGAAGCCCGGCTTTAGCAGCGGCGTTGGCGACAGGCAGTACATCATCGACTACAACCCTTTAAAAAACGAGACCGAGGTCATAATAACCACCCAATGGCGCCTGAAATATGCGGTTAGAGGTGAGTCCACCCTCGCCGATGACGTGAACATAACAGCCACTCGAACTTTCACCCTTCGTAAAAGTAATGAAATAGACGGCCCGCCCGTTACAATCGACAAATCGGCTCCCATCCGGATAGAAGTCTCCCCCCGCATAAACGTATCCCCTACCTAAGCCAGCTGAACGGCGGTAACCTCGGTCACCGCCGTTTTCGTTTGGGCAGCTTTAATATGCCCGCCACTTCAGGGGTCTTTATGCAAAGAATCGCCGTCAAGCCACTGCTCCTCGCCGCAAGCCTTGCGGCCTTTATGCCGATGGCCCAGGCCGCCACGACCCTGGTCTACTGCTCCGAAGCCAGCCCCGCCGGCTTCGATCCCAGCCAATACACCAGCGGTACCGACTTCGATGCGTCCGCCGAAACTGTGTTCAACCGCCTGACCCAGTTCAAGCGCGGCGGCACCGAGGTCGAACCTGGTCTGGCGACGAGCTGGGATGTTTCGAAGGATGGCCTGACGTACACCTTTCACCTGCGTGAAGGCGTCAAGTTCCACACCACCGACTTCTTCACTCCGACCCGCGATTTCAACGCCGATGACGTGCTGTTCACTTTTAATCGCCTGCTCGATGCCCAGAGCCCGTTTCGCAAGGCCTACCCCTCCGAGTCGCCCTACTTCACCGACATGGGCTTGAACACCACGATCAAGAGCGTCGAAAAACTCGACGAGCACAGCGTGCGGTTCAACCTGAACACGGTCGATGCTTCGTTCGTGCAAAACCTGGCCATGAGTTTCGCCTCGGTGCAATCGGCCGAATACGCCGCCCAACTGTTGAAAGAAGGCAAGGCCGAACAGATCAATCAGCAACCGGTCGGTACCGGGCCGTTTGTGTTCAAGCGCTATCAGAAGGACTCGCAGATCCGCTACGTGGCCAATAAACAGTATTGGAAACCCGAGGACGTGAAGCTCGACAACCTGGTGTTCGCCATCACCCCGGACGCCGCCGCACGCCTGCAAAAATTCAAGGCGGGCGAATGCCAGGTCAGCGGTTACCCGCGCCCTGCCGATATCGAGGTCATGAAACAAGACCCCAACCTGCGCGTGTTGCAACAAGCAGGCTTCAACCTGGGGTTTTTGGCCTATAACGTGACTCACCCGCCGCTGGATCAACTCAAGGTGCGCCAGGCCCTGGACATGGCCATCGACAAGCCCGCGATCATCAAGGCCGTGTACCAGGGCGCCGGGCAATTGGCGCAGAACGCACTGCCTCCCGCGCAGTGGTCTTATGACCCGAACATCCAGGACGCCCCCTACGACCCGACCAAGGCACGGTTGCTACTAAAAGAAGCAGGGGTTGCACCAGGTACCACCATCAACCTGTGGGCAATGACCGTTCAACGCGCCTCGAACCCGAATGCGCGGATGTCCGCACAAATGATTCAACAGGATTGGGCCAAGGTGGGCATCAAGGCCAACATCGTCAGCTATGAGTGGGGCGAATACATCAAGCGCGCCAAAAATGGCGAACACGATGCAATGATTTATGGCTGGACCGGCGACAACGGCGACCCCGATAACTGGCTGGGCGTGCTCTACAGTTGTGCCGCAGTCAAGGGCAGCAACTACGCCAAATGGTGTAACCCGGCCTACGACAAGCTGGTGCAGCAGGCCAAGGTCAGCAGCGACCGCGAGCAGCGCATCAAGTGGTATCAACAGGCACAGAAAATCCTTAAGGAACAAGTACCTATAACGCCTATTGCGAACTCGACGGTTTTCCAGCCTATGCGCAAGCAAGTGCAGGACTTCAAGATCAGCCCGTTTGGGCTAACGCCGTTCTACGGTGTGGGTCTAGATAAGTAACAGCCGCGCCCCAACCGAGTGCGCTAGACGCCTCGGCTGGGCTTTTTTGGTGCGCCATTTGCACCGAAAAAACCCTCCAAACAAGCACTTTTGTGTCGAAACTTTCATAATTGCGACATTCCTGTACGTTCGTACCACAGTTTTCCCTTTGCAACCGCTCTGCATCTTGCATTGGGTATGGCGCCTGCATAAGTATCCGCAGGCCGACTCACGAGGTCGCCCTCACCACCAAAAATGACAACAAATCATGAGGCCAACATGCTTAAACACGCAGTCCTTCCGTTATTAGTGAGCGCTGGCCTTATGGCCGCAGCCCCCGTAGCCCTCGCGGCAACTAACCTGGTGTTCTGCTCCGAAGGGAGCCCGGCCGGTTTCGACCCAGGCCAGTACACCACCGGAACAGACTTCGATGCCTCGGCCGAAACCATGTTCAACCGCCTGAGCCAGTTCGAACGTGGCGGCACCGCTGTAGTTCCTGGCCTGGCCACCAGCTGGGACGTTTCCCCGGATGGCCTGACGTATACCTTCCACCTTCGCGAAGGCGTCAAGTTCCACACCACCCCGTACTTCAAGCCTACTCGTGAATTCTCGGCTGACGACGTACTGTTCACCTTCAACCGGATGATCAATAAAGACGATCCATTCCGTAAGGCCTACCCCACCGAGTTCCCGTACTTCTCGGACATGGAGATGGACAAGAACATCAAGAACATCGAGAAAGTCGATGACCACACCGTCAAGTTCACCCTTGGCACCGTGGACGCGGCGTTTATCCAGAACCTCGCGATGAGCTTCGCGTCGATCCAGTCGGCCGAATACGCCGCCCAACTGTTGAAGGAAGGCAAGGCTGCCGACATCAACCAGAAGCCGATCGGCACTGGGCCGTTCGTGTTCAAGAGCTACCAGAAAGACTCCAACATTCGCTTCACCGGCAACAAGGAATACTGGAAGCCTGAGGACGTCAAGATCGATAACCTGATCTTCGCAATCTCCACGGACCCTTCAGTACGCATCCAGAAACTGAAAAAGAACGAGTGCCAGATCACAGCCTATCCTCGCCCGGCCGATATCAAGCCGCTGGAAGCGGACAAGGACATGAAGATGCCGCACCAGGCCGGCTTCAACCTGGGCTACATCGCCTACAACGTCATGCCTGTGCTCAAGGGCCAGACGACGCCAAACCCGCTGGCTGACCTGCGGGTTCGCCAGGCTTTGGACATGTCGGTGAACAAGCAGCAGATCATCGACTCCGTGTACCAGGGCGCTGGGCAATTGGCCGTCAATGCCATGCCACCCACCCAATGGTCGTACGACACCACGATCAAGGACGCCAAGTACGATCCTGCCAAAGCCAAGGAACTGCTCAAGGAAGCTGGCATCAAGGAAGGCACCGAAATCACCCTGTGGGCCATGCCGGTTCAGCGCCCGTATAACCCGAACGCCAAGCTGATGGCCGAGATGCTGCAGAGCGACTGGAAACAGATCGGCCTGAAGGTCAACATCGTCAGCTACGAGTGGGGCGAGTACATCAAGCGCTCCAAAGGTGGCGAGAACCAGGCGATGATCATCGGCTGGAGCGGTGACAATGGTGACCCGGACAACTGGCTGGGCACCCTGTTTTCGTCCCCGGCGTTGAACGGTAACAACTTCTCCAAGTTTGTTAATAAACAGTATGACGACCTGATCAGCCAGGCCAAATCGACCACGGATGTCGCCAAGCGCACCGAACTGTACAAACAGGCGCAACAGCTGCTTAAACACGAATTGCCCTACACACCTATCGCGCACTCGACGGTGTATCAACCCATGCGTAATACCGTACAGGACTTCAAGATCAGCCCGTTTGGCTTGAACTCCTTCTACGGCGTTAGCGTCAGCGGCAAGTAAGGATCAATAACGGCGACGTTTCATAACGTCGCCGTTATTCCATCCGCCTGGACCTTAGGAAACAGACTACGTTTGCAAGCGTTGCCGTCTTACAGCAATGAACTGCGACCCGTGCCTCCGTTGCCTACAAGGTCAGTCAGAATTGACGCATTTACTGCAAGGTCAGCGCCCCATAAGGTCGTAGGACAGCAGCGGCATCATTCTGGTGAAGGGCACTTGCTGTGTGTGGGATCAGTGAGGTTTGCCTGGCTGTACGCCAGAAGCAAGGCTCGCTGTTGATAACTACAAACAAGGACGGGGATCGTCATGCGCCATACAACCGTTGTATCCGCTCTGTTTGCCACCAGCCTGCTGGCCGTGGCCACGATGGGCCAAGCCGCCGAGAAGAAGAGCCTGGTGTTCTGCTCCGAAGGCAGCCCGGCAGGGTTTGACACTGCGCAATACACCACCGCCACCGACAACGATGCGGCGGAGCCTTTGTATAACCGTTTGGTGGAGTTCGAAAAAGGCGCCACCGACGTCGTCCCTGGGCTGGCAACCAAGTGGGATATCTCCCCGGATGGCCTGACCTACACCTTCCACCTGCGTGAAGGGGTGAAGTTCCACAGCAACAAGGAATTCAAGCCGACGCGCGACTTCAACGCCGACGACGTGCTGTTCACCTTCAACCGCATGCTTGACCCCGACCACCCGTTTCGCAAGGCCTACCCTACCGAGTTTCCGTACTTCAACGGGATGAGCCTGAACAAGAACATCGCCAAGGTCGAGAAAACAGGCCCCTACACTGTGGTGATGACCCTGAACACGGTGGACGCCGCGTTTGTGCAGAACATTGCCATGAGCTTTGCCGCGATCCTCTCGGCCGAATACGCCGAGCAGTTGCTCAAGCAAGGCCGGCCCAGCGACATCAACCAGAAGCCGATCGGCACTGGCCCGTTCGTGTTCCAGCGTTATCAGAAAGACTCGCAGATCCGCTACGTGGGCAACAAACAGTACTGGGACCCGAGCCGCGTCAAGCTGGACCAACTGATCTTCGCCATCAACACGGACGCCTCGGTACGCGTGCAAAAACTCAAGGCCGGCGAATGCCAGGTGACCCTGCATCCACGCCCCGCCGATGTCGACGCCCTCAAGGCCGACCCGAACCTGCAACTGCTGACCAAGCCGGGCTTTAACCTCGGCTATATCTCCTACAACGTACGCCACAAGCCGTTCGATCAGCTTGAAGTACGCCAGGCGCTGGACATGGCGGTGAACAAGCAGAGCATCCTCAACGCCGTGTACCAGGGCGCCGGGCAACTGGCGGTCAACGCCATGCCGCCGACGCAGTGGTCTTACGACGACAGCATCAAGGACGCCGCCTACAACCCGGAAAAAGCCAAGGAGTTGCTCAAGGCCGCCGGCGTCAAGGAAGGCACCGAGATCACCTTGTGGGCCATGCCGGTACAGCGCCCGTACAACCCCAACGCCAAGCTGATGGCCGAGATGCTGCAGAACGACTGGGCCAAGATCGGCCTCAAGGTCAAGATCGTCAGCTATGAGTGGGGCGAGTACATCAAGCGCACCAAGAACGGTGAGCACGATGTCAGCCTGATCGGCTGGACCGGCGACAATGGTGACCCGGACAACTGGCTCGGCACCCTCTACAGCTGCGACGCCATCGGCGGGAACAACTACTCCATGTGGTGCGACCCGGCGTACGACAAGCTGATCAAGCAAGCCAAGGTCGTGACCGACCGCGAACAAAGGACTGTTCTGTACAAACAGGCGCAGCAACTGCTCAAGCAGCAGGTGCCGATCACGCCCATCGCCCACTCGACGGTCAACCAGCCGTTAAGCGCCAAAGTCGAAGGCTTCAAGGTAAGCCCCTTCGGCCGCAACGTGTTCTCGGGCGTCAGCATCAACCCATAAGACAATAACCGGATGGCGGGGAGCGAAATCGGCTTCCCGGCAAACGTGCAGGCTTTTGTTGGGAAATTTCCTACGCCAAACGTTTGCATTAGCTTGAACGAGTTCCACACCCAATAGCCGGATCACCCAAAAAGACCGGCATTAAAAAAGAGAACCAAAGGAGCTTCACCCATGAAACTGAGCAGCAAAGCGCTTCTGGCCTTGGCCATCAGCAGCATCACGGCCACCGCCTACGCTGAAACGCAAAGCCAGGACTTCGTTCCTACCACCCTGGCCGGCACCAGCGCCCAAAGCGAGGCCAAAGGCTTTATCGAAGATTTCAGCCTGGGCGGCACCACGCGTAACTGGTACTCCCATGAAAGCAAATACCGTGGGGGCACCTTCTCGTACCAGAAGCACGGCCAGACCCTGACCGATCGC
This sequence comes from Pseudomonas sp. FJ2-5-13, assembly GCF_029201605.1. Classification (NCBI taxonomy): domain Bacteria; kingdom Pseudomonadati; phylum Pseudomonadota; class Gammaproteobacteria; order Pseudomonadales; family Pseudomonadaceae; genus Pseudomonas; species Pseudomonas sp. FJ2-5-13. The sequence goes on along the minus strand of NZ_CP104045.1, from coordinate 993,526 downwards.
AACCGTACCAACTGGGTGCAAGGCACCATCCTCAACGCCAGCTCGGGTTTCACCCAGGGCACCGTTGGGGTCAAGACTGAAGTGGCGGTGTACAACGCCCTGGTGCTGGACCGCAGCAAGCGTGATATCAAAGGCGGCTCCAACCGTACCCTGGCCGACTCCAACGGCGACGCCGTCGACCAGTGGAGCAAACTGGGCCTGGCCAACGTGCAGTTCCGTGTGTCCAACACCACACTGACCGCCGGTCGCCAGAACTTCAGCAGCGGCATCGTCGACACCATCGGCAACCGTGCCCTGCCTTCCAGCTTCCAGGGTGTGAGCTTCAACAGCGAAGAATTCAGCAACCTGTCGTTCCAGGGTGGCGTGTTTGACCGCGTTTCGCCACGTAGCGAGCAGAGCCTGTCGAAATTCCGCAGCGAATACGGCAATGGCGCAGAAACCGACAAAGTGTCGACCCTGGGTGTGAACTACCAGCCACTGAAAAGCCTGAAGACCAGCTTCTTCGCCGCCAACGTGAAGGACTTCTGGAACCAGTACTACTTCGGCGCCACCCACGAACTGGGCGACGCGCAGCAGTTGGGCCTGACCACCGGCTTCAACTACTACAAGACTGTCGACGAAGGCAAAAAAGAGATGGGGGAAATCGACAACGATACCTTCTCCCTCTCCCTGGGCCTGACTCACCAGGCACACAGCCTGACCTTCGGCTACCAGCAAGTGAACGGTAACGAGTACTTCGACTACCTGCACGAAACCAACGGTATCTACCTGGCCAACTCCCTGACGTCTGACTTCAACGGCCCGAACGAGAAATCCTTCCAGATCGCCTATGCCATCAACATGGCTGAATACGGCGTACCTGGCCTGAAGTTCAACGCCTACTCGGCACGCGGCTGGGGCATCGACGGTACCCACTACACCGGCAACAACGGCCGGGCCAAGTTTGCCTATGACGGCATCCAGTCCCAGGACGGCGAGAAGCACCAGGAATACGGTGTCGGCGCCTCTTACGCACTGCAGAGCGGCCCCCTCAAAGCCACCACCGTGCGCGCAACCTATGTTGAGCACCGTGGCAGCGAGTTCCAGTCCGACGGCAGCATCAAAGAGTTCCGTCTGGTCACCACCATCCCGTTCAACATCCTTTAATTAGCGCCAGGCAGGCGGCGAGCTCAGGATGAGCCCGCCGCCTACGCTTTTCTGGCTCCATCGATTGCAGAGGGCTCTGAATGAAAATGCTCCCACTACAAGCCGCCATGGCCGCTGCGCTGTTGAGCGTGGCGATCGGCGTTTCGGCCAAACCGCTGGTGGTCTGCACCGAAGCCAGCCCGGAAGGTTTCGACCCGGTCCTGTACACCACTGCCGTGACCGCTGACGCCGCCGCTGAAACCATGTTCAACCGTCTGGTGGACTTCAAGCCCGGCACCACAGAAGTGGTGCCTGCCCTGGCCAAAGACCTGCCGGAAATCAGCGCCGATGGCCTGACCTATACGTTCCACCTGCGTGACGACATCAAGTTCCACACCACCGACTATTTCAAACCCACGCGCAACCTGAATGCCGATGATGTGCTTTGGAGCTTTCAGCGTCAGCTGGACCCGAATCATCCGTGGCATAAAAAGTCCGCTGTGGGTTACCCGTATTTCGAAAGCATGGGCTTTAAAGAACTGCTCAAGAGCGTAGAGAAGACCGACGACCACACCGTCGTGTTCACCCTGACCCGTCCTGAAGCCCCCTTCCTGGCCGACCTGGCCATGGCGTTTTCCTCGATTCACTCCGCCGAATATGCCGACCAATTGCTCAAGTCCGGCAAGACCGATGATCTGAACGCCAAGCCAATCGGCACCGGGCCGTTCATCTTCAACCGCTACGCAAAAGACGCGCAGGTGCGTTTCAAGGCCAACCCGGAGTACTTCCGTGGCAAGCCGCCGGCCGACCCGCTTATTTTGGCAATCACCACCGATAGCAATGTGCGCCTGCAAAAGCTCAAGGCCAACGAATGCCAGATCGCGCTGTATCCCAAGCCCGATGATGTACCCAGCGCCAAGGCTGATCCCAACCTGAAAGTGGCGGAACTGGCGGCGATGACCACCAGCTACACCGCCATGAATACCACCCACAAGTACATGAGCGATGCGCGGGTACGTCACGCGATCAATATTGCCTTCGATAAAAAGGGCTACAACGAATCGCTGTACGGCAAAGGCAACGCCGTCGATGCCACCGGGCCGTACCCGCCGACCCTGCTGGGCTTCAGTGACAAGCTGAAAAACCCAGTTCGCGACCTGGACAAGGCGCGCGCCCTTCTCAAGGAAGCCGGCGTGCCGGAAGGCACCGAATTCACCCTGTTCACCCGCAACGGCGGCGGCCCGACCAACCCTAACCCGATGCTCGGCGCCCAGCGCATGCAAGCGGATCTGGCCCAGATCGGCCTGAAGGTCAATATCAAGGTCATGGAATGGGGCGAAATGCTCAAGCGTGCCAAAGCCGGCGAGCACGACATGGTTTCTGCCGGCTGGGCCGGGGATAACGGCGACCCGGACAACTTCCTCACCCCAAACCTGAGTTGCGATGCAGCGAAAAACGGCGAAAACTACGCCCGCTGGTGTAACAAAGAGTTTCAAGACTTGATCGACAAGGCCCGCGCCGACGCTGAACCCGCCGAACGCGCCGCACTCTATGAACAAGCTTTGGCCGTATTCGAGAAGGACCAACCGTGGATTCCCATGGCTTACCCGAAAATGTTTACCGCCATGCGCAAGAACGTCGAGGGTTATACCCAAAGCCCTCTGACCACCAATAACTTCGCCACCACCCAGGTGAAGTAAATAAGAAAAACGCTCGGCACCGTCGACACTGACGGTGCCGGACCTGCCTAACCGGCTGATTGAGGTACACACCAAGATGTTTAGTTTTATTGCCCGCCGACTGGGGTTATTGATCCCCACGTTCTTCGGCATCACGTTGCTGACCTTTGCGTTGATTCGCATGATTCCAGGCGACCCCGTAGAAGTCATGATGGGCGAGCGACGGGTTGACCCCGAAATGCACGCACAGGCAATGGAGCGCCTTGGCCTTAACAAGCCGCTGTATGCGCAATACCTGGACTATGTCGGCAAGCTCGCCCAGGGCGACCTTGGCGAATCGCTGCGCACCCGCACCAGCGTGTGGACCGAATTCACCGCCCTCTTCCCCGCGACCCTGGAACTGTCCATGGCCGCGCTGTTGTTCGCCGGTATCCTGGGCCTGTTGGCCGGGGTGATCGCGGCACTCAAGCGAGGATCCCTGTTCGACCATGGGGTGATGGGCATCTCCCTGGCGGGGTATTCGATGCCGATCTTCTGGTGGGGCCTGATCCTGATCATGTTCTTCTCGGTGAGCCTGGGCTGGACCCCGGTTTCCGGGCGTATCGACCTGCTCTACGACATCGAGCCGCGCACCGGTTTCATGCTGATCGACACCCTGCTGGCCGACGAGCCGGACGCGTTCTGGGATGCGTTGCACCACCTGATCCTGCCGGCCATCGTGCTCGGCACCATCCCGCTGGCGGTGATCGCGCGCATGACCCGTTCGTCGATGCTCGAAGTGCTGCGTGAGGACTACATCCGCACCGCCAAGGCCAAGGGCCTGTCGCCGGCTCGCGTGGTGTTCGTGCACGGCCTGCGCAACGCGCTGATCCCGGTACTCACCGTGGTCGGCTTGCAAGTCGGCACACTGCTGGCCGGTGCGGTACTGACCGAAACCATCTTCTCGTGGCCCGGCATCGGCAAATGGCTGATCGAAGCCATTGGCGCGCGGGACTACCCGGTGGTGCAAAACGGCATTCTGCTGATCGCCTGCCTGGTGATCCTGGTGAACTTCGTGGTGGATATCCTCTACGGCTTCGCCAACCCACGCATCCGTCACCAGCGCTGAGATCATGACCATGACCACACCTACTCAAGTGTCAGCAGTCGATCAGAGCCTGCTGTACCCGTCCCCGTACAAAGAATTCTGGCAAGCCTTCTCCAAGAACAAAGGCGCGGTTGCCGGCCTGCTGTTCATGTTGCTGATCGTGTTCTGCGCGATCTTCGCCCCCTGGGTTGCCCCGCATAACCCCAGCGAGCAATACCGCGACTTCCTGCTGACGCCGCCGGCGTGGCTGGAAGGCGGGCAGATGCAGTTCCTGCTGGGCACCGACGAACTGGGCCGTGACTTGCTCTCGCGCCTGATCCAGGGCTCGCGCCTGTCGTTGCTGATCGGCTTGTCGTCGGTGGTGATGTCGCTGATCCCGGGCATCCTGCTGGGCCTGTTCGCCGGGTTCTTCCCGCGCTTGCTGGGCCCGACCATCATGCGCCTGATGGATATCATGCTGGCCCTGCCGTCGCTGCTGCTGGCCGTGGCGATTGTCGCCATCCTCGGCCCTGGCCTGATCAACACCGTGATCGCCATCGCCATCGTGTCGTTGCCGTCCTATGTGCGTCTGACCCGCGCGGCCGTAATGGGCGAACTGAACCGCGACTACGTGACTGCCGCCCGCCTCGCTGGCGCCGGCCTGCCACGCCTGATGTTCATCACCGTGCTGCCTAACTGCATGGCGCCGCTGATCGTACAGGCGACCTTGAGCTTTTCCTCGGCGATTCTCGATGCCGCGGCCCTGGGCTTCCTCGGCCTTGGCGTACAACCGCCAACCCCTGAGTGGGGCACCATGCTGGCTTCGGCCCGTGACTACATCGAACGCGCCTGGTGGGTCGTGAGCCTGCCTGGCTTGACCATTTTGCTCAGCGTGCTGGCAATCAACTTGATGGGTGACGGCCTGCGCGATGCGCTGGACCCGAAACTCAAGAACGCCGCCTGAGGAGATTCCCATGTCACTGTTAGAAATCAAGAATCTCAACGTGCGCTTCGGCGACAAGACCGCCGTGCCGGTGGTCGATGGCCTCGACATTTCGGTCGACAAAGGCGAAGTCCTGGCGATCGTTGGCGAGTCGGGCTCGGGTAAATCCGTGACCATGATGGCGCTGATGGGCCTGATCGAGCATCCCGGCATCGTCACCGCCGACGCCCTGAACTTCGACGGCAAGGACATGCTCAAGTTGAGCAACCGCCAGCGCCGCCAGATCGTCGGCAAAGACCTGGCGATGGTGTTCCAGGACCCGATGACCGCGCTGAACCCCAGCTACACCGTGGGTTTCCAGATTGAAGAAGTGCTGCGCCTGCATTTGAAAATGTCCGGCAAACAAGCACGCAAACGCGCCATTGAGCTGCTGGAAAAAGTCGAAATCCCAGGCGCCGCCAGCCGTATGGACGCCTACCCGCATCAACTGTCCGGCGGCATGAGCCAACGTGTTGCAATCGCCATGGCGATTGCTGGCGAACCGAAACTGCTGATCGCCGATGAACCGACCACTGCACTGGACGTGACCATCCAGGCGCAGATCATGGAACTGCTGCTGGCCCTGCAAAAAGAGCAGAACATGGGCCTGGTGCTGATCACCCACGACCTTGCGGTAGTGGCTGAGACCGCCCAGCGCGTATGCGTGATGTACGCCGGCCAAGCCGTGGAAGTCGGCCAGGTGCCGCAGTTGTTCGACATTCCGGCGCACCCGTACAGCGAAGCGCTGCTCAAGGCGATTCCCGAGCACAGCCTGGGTGCTACGCGCCTGGCCACGCTGCCGGGCATCGTACCCGGCCGCTATGACCGTCCGCAGGGTTGCCTGCTGTCGCCGCGCTGCCCGTACGTGCAGGACGCCTGCCGAGCCCAGCGCCCGGGCCTTGATCCGAAAAGCAACAGCCTTGCCCGCTGCTTCTACCCGCTGAACCAGGAGGTGGCGTAATGGCCGTCGTACTTACCGCCCGCGACCTCACCCGTCACTACGAAGTGTCCCGTGGCCTGTTCAAGGGCCACGCCACCGTGCGTGCCCTTAATGGCGTGTCTTTTGAGCTGGAAGCCGGCAAGACCCTCGCCGTGGTAGGCGAGTCGGGCTGTGGCAAATCCACCCTGGCCCGTGCCCTGACGCTGATTGAAGAGCCCTCGTCGGGCTCGTTGAAAATCGCCGGGCAAGAAGTGGCCGGCGCCGACAAGGCTCAGCGCAAGCAATTGCGCAAAGACGTGCAGATGGTGTTCCAGAGCCCCTATGCCTCGTTGAACCCACGCCAGAAAGTCGGTGATCAACTGGCCGAACCGCTGCTGATCAACACCAACCTGTCGGCCACTGAGCGCCGCGAGAAAGTGCAGGCGATGATGAAGCAAGTGGGCCTGCGCCCTGAGCATTATCAGCGCTACCCGCACATGTTCTCCGGCGGCCAGCGCCAGCGCATCGCGTTGGCTCGGGCGATGATGTTGCAACCCAAGGTGCTGGTGGCGGACGAACCGACCTCGGCGCTGGACGTGTCGATCCAGGCGCAGGTACTCAACCTGTTCATGGATTTGCAGCAGGAATTCAACACCGCTTACGTGTTCATCTCTCACAACCTGGCGGTGGTGCAGCACGTGGCTGACGATGTGATGGTGATGTACCTTGGCCGCCCGGTTGAGGTGGGCCCCAAGGAAGACATCTACGCTCGCCCCTTGCACCCTTACACCCAGGCGCTGCTGTCGGCCACCCCCACCATCCACCCGGACCCAAGCAAGCCGAAAATCAAGATCGTCGGCGAACTGCCCAACCCGCTGAACCCGCCACCTGGCTGCGCGTTCCACAAGCGCTGCCCGTATGCGACGGAGCGCTGCAGTAGCGAGGAGCCGCTGTTGCGTGCGTTGGATAACCGGCAGGTGGCTTGCCACTACGCGGAGCAATTCGTGGCCTGAAGCAACACAACCGCCCTGTAGGAGCGAGCTTGCTCGCGAAAAACGTCAACGATAACGCGGGTAGTCTGGCTTAACGCGGTGTCCATGGGTTCTTCGCGAGCAAGCTCGCTCCTACAAGGGGCTGCGGTTTAAATGAGTTCCATCGCCCTTCCCGCCAGATTGCGCATCAGTCTGGCCGGAGGGGCTTTTTTTTGCGCGGTTGTAACAAAAAACATACCGTTTGAACCCGTGCCCAACGCCCTGAAAACATTGAGCCAGAGCGTTTCAAAAAGTGTATAGATTGTAAATGCAATTTACTTCTGTTTGAGAATCAATACCATTACGGCGCACAGAGAGCGCTGGATGCACAAAAAAATTCAGACGCCTCTCGTTCAATCGCCCCTCCTAAAGGACTTTGTGGACATGTCGTCTCAATTCAGGCTCAGCCATCTCTCGCTGGCGTTTATCGCTACCCTTTCGTCCCCTGCGCTGCTGGCGCAGAGCGTGGAAAAAGAACGCGACAAAGTGCCGATCCAAGCGACAGACCTGCCTGTGAATGGCACGCCACAAGCCCTGGTACTAGGCGAAACGCGGGTACTGGGCACCGCCGCCGAAGAACTCAAGCAAGCGCCCGGCGTGTCGATCATCACCGCCGAAGACATCAAGAAACGCCCGCCCACTAACGATCTGTCGGAGATCATCCGCCGCGAGCCGGGTGTGAACCTGACCGGCAACAGTTCCAGCGGCAGCCGTGGCAATAACCGCCAGATCGACCTGCGCGGCATGGGCCCGGAAAACACCCTGATTCTGATCGATGGCAAGCCGTCCACCTCGCGCAACGCTGTGCGTTACGGCTGGAGCGGTGACCGTGATACCCGCGGCGAAACCAACTGGGTACCGGCCGAAGAAGTCGAACGCATTGAAATTCTGCGCGGCCCGGCCGCCGCCCGTTATGGCTCCGGTGCCATGGGCGGTGTCATCAACATCATCACCAAACGCCCCACCGACCAACTGCACGGCTCGCTGACCGCCTACACCGCCTTCCCCGAAAACGATGCCGAGGGCGCGAGCAAGCGCACCAACTTCAACCTCAGTGGCCCATTGACCGACAGCCTGGCGTTCCGCGTCTATGGCGGCCTGAACAAGACCGACGCCGATGACGCCGACATCAACCGCGCAGCGCAAGCGACGCCGGACTCGTTGGTAGCCGGCCGCGAAGGTGTGCGCAACAAAGACGTGAATGGCTTGCTGAGCTGGCAGTTCACCCCCGAGCAAACCCTCGACCTGGAGGCCAGCTACAGCCGCCAGGGCAATATTTTCGCCGGCGATACCATGCTCAACGGCGGTGGCGCGTTCGTGGAAAGCCTGGTGGGCAAGGAAACCAGTGTGATTCAACGCAGCAGCTTTTCTGCCACCCATCGCGGCGAATTCGACTGGGGTTCGACCCTGGCCTCGCTGACCCACGACCTGACCCGCAACGAGCGCCTCAACGAAGGCCTGGCCGGTTCCGGCGAAGGCGCTCCCTCCGCCAGTGCAGGCCGTTTCGAGTCGCGCCTGCGCAATACCCGGGCCACTGCCGAGGTCAACCTGCCCCTGAGCGTGGGTGCGGAACAGGTGCTGACCCTGGGCAGCGAATACCTCTACGAGTCGATGAACGACCCTGGCTCGTTGCGCCCGCAAAGCTATGACCCAGGCACCGGCGGCGTCCCCGCCATCCCGGGCGTGAGCCGCAACAGCACCAAGACCACCGCCTCAAGCTACGCCTTGTTTGCCGAGGACAACATCGAACTGGGCGGCAAGACCGTGATCACGCCTGGCTTGCGCTTCGACGATCATGAGGAATACGGCGGCAACTGGAGCCCCAGCTTCAACGCTTCGCACCAGTTGACCGATGAACTGAGCATCAAGGGCGGCATTGCCCGCGCCTACAAAACCCCCAACCTGTACCAGTCCAACCCGAACTATTTGCTCTACAGCCGTGGCAATGGCTGCAACGCCAGCGAAGCCAACATGGGCGGTTGCTACCTGGTGGGCAACCGGGACCTGAAGCCGGAAATCAGCGTCAACAAGGAAATCGGCCTGGCTTTGGACAAGGGCACCTGGCGCACCAGTGCGACGTATTTCCGTAATGACTACAAGAACAAGATCAACGCCAGTAACGAGGCGGCGTTCCGTCTGGGTAATGGCCGACGTGTATTGGAGTGGGAAAACAGCGGCCCAGCCTTGGTGCAGGGCGTTGAAGGCAACCTGTTCATCAGCCTGCGCGATGATCTGGACTTGAACACCAACCTGACCTACATGATCGACTCCAAGGACAAGGACACCGGCGAGCCCTTGAGCATCATCCCCAAGTACACCGTCAACACCACGCTGGACTGGCAAGCCACTGACAAGCTGTCTTTCCAGGTCAGCGGCACTTATTACGGCAAGCAGGAGGCGCCGACGCTCAACTCACGCAGCGCCAGCAGTTACGATCGCAGCGCCCAGCAGGACGTCGACCCGTACGGGCTGATGGGCCTGAGCAGCGGTTACGAATTCAATAAAAACCTGAGCGTACGAGTGGGCATCAACAACCTGCTGGACAAGCGTTTGTCGCGCAAAGGCAACGCCGAGGATGCGGGGGCGCAGACCTACAATGAGCCAGGGCGGGCTTACTTCGCGTCGGTGACCACTTCGTTCTGAGGAAAGTGGGCGGCCAGTAATAACAATGCCTTGGAAACCCCATCCAAGGCATTGTTTGAAGCGCGAGCCTCCGTCTGGCTATCGCCTTCCTCTGCGTCGTCGCTGTCAGGCTCGTCGGTGGTCGAGTCATCATCGTCTTCGCTGCCACCCTGGACTTTATCGCCTGGCTCCGCTTCGGACTTGACCAACTGCAAGTCCGAGCTCTGGCTACTCGTCACCATGGCTGAGCCATGCACCGGGTTGTGCGCCCAGGCCGTCGACATCCCCAACGACAACAGCACCAGCACCTTCATCAACAGCACAACGCGTTGAACAATACTCATGGTCGATTTCGTCCATTCAGTAGATGAGACCTGTACGACAGCGATTGACCGCCGCATGCCTTGAAGCTAGTCGCGATGGAGCACCACGCTCATTTCATTTCAGAGCGCCATGGACATAGCGCTGCACTTACTCTACCTGAGTACCGAACACATTAGACATCTCGCACTCAGTGGCTTTAGAAGGGCGACAGTAAAAGATGCCGTTATTGCACAAGTCGAGGCCGCCAGGGCAGGCACCGAGCTTGCGCTGAAACCGCAGAGCACTGACTCAGACAACCTGTAGTTTGAACATTCACTACGCGTTATAAACGATGCAAAGCCATAAGGGCTTTGCGTTCTCCATACATCGTTCAAACTATTAGTTATATGATGCTCACGCGCCGCACCTGACTCACTGGGGTGTTAAACATAATAACCATCCTTACAAAGACCCAATCGATTAACGCTGGCCCACCATTAAAGTACTTCATGGCGCTTATACACTAATACGAGATAAAACCTATACCTAAGGTGAGCCGAGAAGTTTATCCAGCTCTTCTGCGTTACTTCGTACGGACTTCCACTGTGCCGCCGCAGACGTCAGTGATTTTTCTATTCGCTTCATCTGCGCAAATGACGTAACTTGAAGAATTCTGTCACGAGCGCTCTCCATGATATCCAAGGTAACAGTCCACAATGTTCTTATCTGCCCAACCCCTTTATCAGCAAACTCCAAAGGCGCATTCAAACGCTCAACAGCGTCATGAAACGCTGAAAAATGCTGTGTCAATACAGCACCGCTGCGCATTTTCAAAACTAACGCTTTCAGAATATCTTTACTGTTTACAGGCAGCCCCTGAAGAATCCGCTCGTAGTCGTCATTATAGTAATTAACCAAGTCCATATTCGGGACTTTATTATCCCGTATAAAAGATTGCGTTACGGACTCTGCAAACACAGTCGTTACATTGTGCATATGCCCACGTACAATGAGTCTATCATCTTCGCTCATGGCCACACGAGAAAGCGTTTCTTCCAACTCCTGCACAGTGTCCAATTGAGTAATTTTACGCAACGCTGTCTGAATAGCGTTCATAAGCTCAATTTTGAAATTCACTATATTATCTCTTAAATCACCTCCCGCTACGCTTAAACCGCTCATCTCCTCAGACATATCAGCAATGGCCTTTTTGACAGAGGGCACAATCGTAAGATCTGCCTCGCCCAACGGGATCGCTATCCCCTCCCACTCCACTTCAGGCAACCTGTTAAGTTGTGCTGAAGAGTTTTCGTAGCCAGGAAGCGACTTTATCCTCTCAATAACAGCACCACTGGCAACCATGAAACATTCCGAGCCTGTAAAAATTTCTTTACATAAGTGCCGCATATCTACTTCGATTCTTGCCCACCTACCTGCATGATTTAAAACAGCACCTATCAAGTCATTTACGCCTTGCTCATCCAAGACGGTACTAAGTCCGCATTTGTTCGACAGCGCGATGAAAGAACTGCTTCTTTTCATGCTGTCATAATCGGCTCTGAGCCGGGTTGAAAGACCGATATACTCACGGACCACTTCAATCTCTCTTGCGGTAATAATAGATTTATCTTGCAATTGGTCGGACATGATCATTACCTCATGACTAGATATTTTTCAATGTGCAGCCACACCTCTTAAAGCAAGTGACTTAAGCAGGTTTATAACTGCCCCCCCCTCCCCTGCAAGCTGTGAGGCCTGACAGTATACAAAATTCCAAAAATGTGAATTCAACGCGACCAAGATCTATATAACAAAAAAACCACTACCTGCCGGGAAATCATTCCAAAAGATTATTGAAACCTGTCAGATCTAACAGTATTCAATCTGAACACTTGTAATGCTTACTTACCCCACGCCCTCATGAATCACAGTCGACTTTCATGAGCACTCTGAAATTAAAGCTTGATAGACATTGTCTATTCACGCCAAAGAAAAGAGGAGGCGTCTATCAGCAGTAAACCCGAAAAACCAACTTGCTCTTATTGAAGGAATAATAATTATGGAATATGGACTGGACTATCCAATCCCCATTATCACCAGTGATGACGTGCGGGTAATCTCTCGCTATGTTTCTACAGGAAAACTACTTCCCTTAACGGCTGAGGATGTTAAAAAAGAGATAAATGACGCTCCCGACACACTCGTCGCCGAGATTTTAGACAATTACAATACTATCAACACTCATGCCAAGTCATGGGAGAAAACTCAACAAAGCATGATCACAATCAGCGCTGTCCTCGTGGGATTTTCCAAAGATATCCATGAGTACGGCGATGAGGCTGTCAAAGCTGTTGAAAACATGGAAGGCTATAAGTCTCGGAAAATAGGCGACTTGACTGAAAGCGAACTCAACACACTCCCTCAGATATCACTTGATGGTGGCGATCAATGCCAGATTTCAACGCTGGAGCAAACCGTCAAATATATCAAAGATTCAATACATGAAAAAAAACGAAAAAGCTCAGCAGCGCTCGTGGACCTTGATAGTTTTAAAAATACGCTCGTGAACACCATCGCACCGTGGATTGGAAAAATGATACAAGTTTCAAACCCTGACGCACTTGATACGGAAATATCCAATATCCGACGCGACCTGATCAAGCTTGCAGAAAATACTAATCAAGTACGAGCAAAGCCCAGCTTTATGCAGAACATCATGAGCTTCGCAGTAGACGTTGCGGAGATAATGTCACTCCAAGAACAAATTAAATCCGCCGACAAGCCTGGCGGCGAGCTTATCAAGCGTCGAGATGATGCACTAAACAAGCTATCAAAAGACAACAAGCTTAAAGGCGTACTACAAACGCTCAATATCGGCATGGGGTCTTTATACGACGTCGTTAACCCGGCAATTACTGCCACCCAGCAACTACACAGTCACTGGGAGAACATTCTATTGCTTATTGATGACTCTTCAAATCAGTTCAAAACCAATGCCAATTACGCTTACCTCGGTCTGTTCGTGAGAAAACTGAAAGTATTGTTGCTGGACTGGCGAAATATCGAGAACAACGCTACCACCTTGATGAACGCTTTCAGGTTAGACATTCGATAACCCCCCTTCTCACAAAGGTATACGACCATGAGCACCGTCACGACATTTAACACACCCAATTTAATCACCGTGAAAGACTGCCGGGATAGCATCAACTATTATGCCAGAATCAAACTAAGCCTTATTACCATCCCCGCATTACGCACTGATTTGTTAGCACTGGCAACGAATGTGAACAGTGTTGACCAGAATGCAAATGACATCTTGCTAAAAGTCGGCAACGTCATCAACACGTCTGACATCGAAGCCGCCCTGATCGACCTAGGTGAAATGGAGGGTAGCGTGTTAGCTGACTACAAACGTGATCTGAACACGACTCTTAACACCAAGAAAAATGCGCTGATCGCTCTACGCGACGAGCTTTTCAAATCGACTTACAACTTGAAAACGATGAGTTATGCCAGTAATAACTACAGACTTCAAGAGCTCAGCAGCACAAGAGCAAATCTCAAAGCCATTGCAACGCTGGAAAAAGATGAAGATCATTATGACGTAATGCTGGAAAAAAAACAGGCACTCGACTTGGCAATCGAAGCTTATGATGAAGAATCTTTTTATGATAAAGCCTTGCCAATCTTAAACCAAGTCGACAATGTAGTTAAGGCGAGCGGATCGCCCGCTACTTTCAAGAAAGAATTACTCAAAGAAGGCGTACAGGCCGTTAAAACCATACTACAGCTTACTGATGCTGCAATCAAACATGACGACATGCTAAAAGCTCGCATTCAGCTTATTAAACAAATTAATGAACGAGAGAATCGTCGAAACGATATTGATATGCAGATCAAGGGTAATTTTGACGAGACGAAACAACTACTATTCTATGAGAAATTACACGAGCCGAAGGCTCAGTATGTCACTGAAATCGAAAAAATCCTTGAATCATTCGATTCATTTACCAAAGTTGTTTTTTCGGGATCGGACACAGTGCAAATTGCTAACCGCTTCGTAGAGCATGCCCCCGAACTGAAGGCTTATGCCAATAGGCTTTATCCGGCATGGCTTCGGGGCTAGTCTAAACCTTGGCCTAGAGCTCATCGACTCAACTCACACGTTTACACGTTTACACGTTTAATTCAACCTGAGGCTTTACACTAATGACCACTTTAAACATTTACTTCGGCGGGGCCGAATACGTCGCATTCTTTAACCAGCATGACCCATACAACGGACCAACCCTTTCTCAAAAACGACACACGACCGTTAGACTAACAAACCCAAAAATCCAATTTTTACTTGACCCCAATCGCTTAGAAATACAATCAGTTGCTAATATAAAATATTCCGACTGGGTAAGCTTTGGCGGCCCCGGATGTAACACTCCACTTGAAGACGACATTATAAAAAACTCACTCCAATTTAATGAAGAACAACTTATTAGCCATTGGATCAACAACATAAACCAAGCCTTGAGCATTATAAAGTCAACACCACTCCCCCCCCGCTCCGACTCATCGCGGAATAATTCACGGGATCTTGAAAAGTTTAGAGACCTTGGAATTTCATTCGATTGGCTATCACGAAATTTTCTAATAGGAGATCCTTTCAAACCTATTAACAGCGAAAAGGATAACGTAGTTCCAACTCAAGTAAACCTGATAGGGTTGAGCAGGGGCGCAACCAGTTGTCATATGTTAGCGAATGCTATGCTAAGCGATAGCGATCTGATGAATATACCACTCAACATATTCGCAATTGATCCTATCGTTTCTGTTTCTAGCATGCCCCTCAATCAAACGCAACTCGGCACCAATGTAAAAGAGTATGTTGCCTTTTACGCTCGAGATGAACGAACCTTGAATTATACTGCTGTCGTTCCTACTACAAGCGAGGGCACTGCAGTACACATATATCCTATGGCTGGAGCTCAAGCCACTCTTGGAGGAAATCCCGCGAGCGATGGGGCGAACGGACCGGACAAGTTTCCAGAGCCTTGTGACATAGTCACTTACTATGCTGCTGTTTGTCTATCGCGATGGAGCCAACGCGGTGACTTTAGAGGCGCCATTAACCAAAGTGCAGTAGCGGACAAGCTTCAAAAAGTCAAAGCCGATTATGATGAATACGTGGCTTTGCGATTCGCGGGTCACGCTAATGCCAGCAATAAAGTAAAAAACGAGCGCGAAATCCTATTAGATGGAAAACTCACCAACTTCAAATCTGCACAAGGCCCTCGTTTCACCCCCAACCAAGGGCTCGCCAAAGGACACATCGAAGACATGTCTTACTTCAATGACATTACCTAATCCCCCATCGCATGGCCTGCCCAGGCACCAAGAAGCAAAGGAGAACACAAATGAAAAAGAGTGTAAGCAGCCTGGCTGGCTACGTGAAAACGCTGTCCTCAGGCAAGACTGTAGTGTTCCAAAACTGGGTGACCTTTGATAAGGGCACTACGAGGGTATTCAGAAGTTCACAACCTTACTATAACGACGAAGATGATACGCTTCAGAAGTTTGACACTCCTGCAATTAAACTTTTAAAAACTTACAACATCAAAGGCATTGTCAGCTTAAATCATCATTTGATACATGATAACAGCATGACAGCATTGGCCGCTGAAAGCATCACCTACCACCATCTTGCCGTTGTGGACTTCGGCGTCCCTACAGCTAAAGAGCTTTTACAAGCGTGTCAAGCGGTTGATAATATCCTAAGTAAAGGTAATGCTTTAGTTTACTGCGGGTTCGGTCAGGGAAGAACTGGCACTATGATGTCGGCTTACGCCATCTACAAACTCCCTAAAGGAAGCCCGGCGTCGAAATTAGACGAGATTATTGAGGTGTCGACTGCGGAGACAGATGATCAAGAGAAAGTCCTACGCGACTTTTACAAAATGCAAAACTCCTGAAAAAAGCCGCGTATTGGCTAAATGAGGGTGGTCTTTACGACCACCTTTTACACGCCCACCGCTCAAACCTTAATGGTGTTCGCGGGTCGCACGGAACTTCACCTCCGGCCAGCGCTCTTCCATCAGCGCCAGGTTCACCCGCGTCGGCGCCAGGTAGGTCAAATGCCCACCGCCGTCGATCGCCAGGTTTTCCACGGCCTTGTTGGAGAACTCTTCCAACTTCTTCTTATCGCTGCAATCAATCCAGCGCGCCGAATACACGGTGATCGGCTCGTAAGAGCACTCCACCTTGTATTCCTCTTTCAAGCGGCTGGCGACCACGTCGAACTGCAGCACGCCCACGGCGCCGAGGATGATGTCGTTGCTGCGCTCGGGGAAGAACACCTGGGTGGCGCCCTCTTCGGCCAATTGCTGCAAGCCTTGGCGCAGTTGCTTGGACTTGAGCGGGTCACGCAGGCGCACGCGGCGGAACAGTTCCGGGGCGAAGTGCGGGATACCGGTAAAGCCCAGCGCTTCGCCTTCGGTGAAGGTGTCGCCGATCTGGATGGTGCCGTGGTTGTGCAGGCCGATGATGTCGCCGGCAAACGCCTCTTCCAGCTGCTCACGCTCGGAGGAGAAGAACGTCAGGGCGTCGCCGATGCGCACGTCCTTGCCGGTGCGCACGTGGCGCATCTTCATGCCTTTTTCGTATTTGCCGGAGCAGATGCGCATAAAGGCGATACGGTCACGGTGTTTGGGGTCCATGTTCGCCTGGATCTTGAACACAAAGCCGGTGAATTTCTCTTCCACCGGTTCCACGGTGCGCTCGTTGGCGACGCGGGCCAGGGGTTTTGGCGCCCAGTCCACAACGGCGTCGAGCACGTGGTCGACACCGAAGTTGCCCAGCGCGGTACCGAAGAACACTGGCGTCAGTTGGCCGTCGAGGAACTCCTGCTGGTTGAACTCATGGCAGGCGCCCTGCACCAGCTCCAACTGGTCGACAAAACGGTCGTACTCGTCACCCAGGTGGGCGCGGGCTTCGTCGGAGTCGAGCTTCTCGATGATCTTGGTTTCGGTGCGTTCATGACCGTGGCCAGCGGTGTACACAATGATGTAGTCGTCGGCCAGGTGGTACACGCCCTTGAAGTCGCGGTAGCAACCAATCGGCCAGGTGATCGGCGCGGCCTTGATCTTCAGGACGGCTTCGATTTCATCCAGCAGCTCGATGGGGTCGCGGATATCGCGGTCGAGTTTGTTGATGAAGCTGACAATCGGCGTGTCACGCAGACGGCACACGTCCATCAGCGCGATGGTACGTGGCTCGACGCCTTTACCGCCGTCGAGAACCATCAGCGCCGAGTCCACCGCGGTGAGGGTGCGGTAGGTATCTTCGGAGAAGTCTTCGTGCCCCGGGGTGTCGAGCAGGTTGATCATGTGCTCGCGATACGGGAACTGCATGACCGACGTGGTAATGGAAATACCCCGTTGTTTTTCCATTTCCATCCAGTCGGAGGTGGCATGGCGGTCGGATTTGCGCGATTTCACCGTGCCGGCTACCGCGATCGCCTTGCCCATCAGCAACAGCTTTTCGGTGATGGTGGTTTTACCGGCATCGGGGTGGGAAATAATGGCGAAAGTGCGGCGTTTCGCGACTTCGGCGGCCTGGTGGGTCATGGGAAATCGCCTGGCAGGTGAGTCAAAAAAGGGCGGCGAGTATAGCGCAAACGCGAGGGTACGGACCACCGTTGAGCCCATTGGGGGTGGCTAAATGCGCCCAAGTGTGGAACCTTTTAAAAGGTCGAGACGTCCACTCCCCTGCTACCGCACTCGGAACAGGGGCTGAAATATCAGCAAGTTAGCCTGACGAGGCTGCGCTCATGGCTTGATCGCATACTGCATTGCCAGTATCGGCGAGCTGCTTTTCGCGAACCTATTCGCCGACAGCCAGGAATGGCATTGCCGCCGGAGAATGTGTTCGCCGACAAAAGAAAAAAAGGAGTCCGCCTGTGGCTATTCGCTATGGCAAAGGGCTGATAGGAGGCGCGGTTGTCGTCGCGCTCCTGGCCCTGCTGGTCCACTGGATCGGCATCAACACGATCGAACTGTACCGCGACGATTTGTTGTTTTACCTGCAAGCTCATCTGATTCTTGTCCTAGTCTCCATGCTGGCAGCCCTGATTGTGGGCATCCCCGCCGGTATCCTGCTCAGTCGACCCAACATGGTCGGGCGCGCAGAACGTTTCATGCAGATCTTCAACATCGGCAACACCGTCCCTCCCCTGGCCGTACTGGCCATCGCCCTCGGCGTCCTCGGCATCGGCAGCGGCCCGGCCATCTTCGCGCTGTTCCTCGCCTCGCTCCTGCCCATCGTGCGCAACACCTACGAAGGCCTGAAAAACGTTCAGGGTTCCCTGAAAGAAGCCGCCACCGGCATCGGCATGACTCCTCGCCAGGTGCTGTTTCGCGTGGAGCTGCCCAACGCCGTGCCGATCATCATCGGCGGTGTGCGCGTGGCCCTGGCGATCAACGTCGGCACCGCGCCGCTGGCCTTCCTGATCGGCGCCAACAGCCTGGGCAGCCTGATCTTCCCCGGCATTGCCCTGAACAATCAGCCGCAACTGCTGCTCGGCGCCGCCTGCACCGCGCTGCTGGCGTTGCTGCTTGATGGCCTGGTAACCATGGCCAGCCGCCTCTGGCTGGAACGCGGGTTGCGCCCGTCTTAAGCCCGGTAAAGGAATTCACATGAAAAAACTGAGCTTGATATTAGGCTGCGTCCTGCTGCTTGCAGGTATTGCACAAGCCGCCGAAAAACCCGTGATCCGCATCGGCGCCCGGGTGTTCACCGAGCAGACCCTGCTCGCCGAAATCACTTCCCAGTACCTGCGCACCAAGGGCTACGACGCCCGTGTGACTGGCGGCCTGGGCAGTAACCTGGCACGCAGTGCCCAGGAAAGCGGGCAACTGGACCTGATCTGGGAATACACCGGTGTGTCCCTGGTGGCCTACAACCATATCGACGAGAAACTCGACAGCGAACAGTCCTACGCTCGGGTCAAAGAACTCGACGCGAAAAAAGGCCTGATCTGGCTGTCGCCGTCTCGCTTTAGCAACACCTACGCCCTGGCACTGCCGGAGAAAGTCGCGCAGGAACATCCCGAGATCAACAGCATCAGCGACCTCACCCAAGCCATGGCTCAGGAGACCAAAGAGCATCGCCTGGTCGCCCTGGACACCGAGTTCGCCAACCGCTCCGATGGCCTGGCCGGCATGGTCAAGCTGTACGACATGAACCTGACGCGCAAAAACACCCGGCAGATGGACGCAGGCCTGGTCTACACCGCGCTGCGTAACGGCCAGGTGTTCGCCGGTTTGGTCTACACCACTGACGGTCGCCTTAACGCGTTCAAGTTGAAGCTGCTGGAAGACGACAAGCACTACTTCCCCGACTACACCGCAGCCCCGGTGATCCGCCAGGAATACCTCGACAAACACCCGCAACTGGCCGCCGAACTCAAGCCTTTGGCCCACCTGTTCGACGACGAAACCATGCGCCAGCTCAATGCACGGGTCGACGTCGACCATGAAAGCCCGTCCGCCGTTGCCGCCGATTTCCTGCGCCAACATCCAATCAACTAAAAAGGAGAAGACATGGAATTTTTGAACGCCTTTTCCCATCTTGATTGGGCCCAAGTGCTGCACTTGACCTGGCAGCACATCACCCTGGTCGGCATCGCCGTGATCCTCGCGATCTTTATCGGCGTGCCCCTGGGCATTCTGATGACGCGCTTCCCCACCCTGGCAGGTCCGTTGCAAGCCAGCGCCACGGTGCTGCTGACCGTGCCCTCCATTGCGCTGTTCGGCTTGCTGCTGCCGTTCTACTCCAAGTTCGGCCAGGGCCTGGGCCCAATGCCGGCGATCACCGCCGTGTTCCTCTACTCCCTGCTGCCGATCATGCGTAACACCTATCTTGCGCTGACCGGCGTAGAGCCAGGCATTCGTGAAGCCGCACGCGGCATCGGCATGACCTTCGGCCAGCGCCTGCGCATGGTCGAACTGCCGATTGCGGTGCCGGTGATTCTCGCTGGCGTGCGCACCGCCGTGGTGATGAACATCGGTGTGATGACCATCGCCGCCACCATCGGTGCCGGTGGCCTGGGTGTACTGATTCTGGCCTCTATCAGCCGCAGTGACATGTCGATGCTGATCGTCGGCGCCGTGCTGGTCAGCCTCCTGGCCATCTTCGCCGACCTGCTTCTGCAATGGCTGCAACGCTCGCTGACTCCAAAAGGATTGCTCAAATGATCGAACTTCAAAACCTGTCCAAGACTTTTCAAAGCAACGGCAAGACCGTCACTGCCGTCAACGATGTGAGCCTGACCGTCAACGAAGGCGAGATTTGCGTATTCCTGGGGCCCTCGGGCTGCGGCAAGAGCACCACGCTGAAAATGATCAACCGCCTGATCAAGCCCACCTCGGGCAAGATCTTGATCAACGGCGAAGACACCACCGACCTCGACGAGGTGACCCTGCGCCGCAACATCGGCTACGTGATCCAGCAGATCGGCCTGTTCCCCAACATGACCATCGAAGAGAACATCGTAGTGGTGCCCAAGCTGCTCGGCTGGGACAAGCAGAAATGCCACGAACGCGCCCGCGAGTTGATGAGCATGATCAAGCTGGAGCCCAAGCAGTACCTGCATCGCTACCCGCGTGAATTGTCGGGCGGGCAGCAACAGCGCATCGGCGTGATCCGCGCCCTGGCGGCCGACGCACCGTTGCTGCTGATGGATGAGCCGTTCGGCGCGGTCGACCCGATCAACCGCGAGATGATCCAGAACGAGTTCTTCGAGATGCAGCGCGCACTGAACAAGACCGTGATCATGGTCAGCCACGACATCGACGAAGCCATCAAGCTGGGTGACAAGATCGCCATCTTCCGCGCCGGCAAGCTGCTGCAGATCGACCACCCGGACACGTTGCTGGCGCACCCGGCCGACGAGTTCGTCAGCAACTTCGTGGGCCAGGACAGCACCCTCAAGCGCCTGCTGCTGGTCAAAGCCGAAGACGCGGCGGACAACGCCCCGTCCGTCAGCCCGGAAACCCCAGTGGCCGATGCCCTGGAGTTGATGGACGAGCTTGACCGCCGCTATGTGGTGGTCACCTGCGCCGAGAACAAGGCGCTGGGTTATGTACGTCGTCGCGACCTGCATCGCCAGGCCGGCACCTGCGGCCAGTACCTGCGCGAGTTCAACGCCACGGCGGCGTATGACGAGCATTTGCGCATCCTGCTGTCGCGCATGTACGAGTTCAACCGTTCGTGGTTGCCGGTGATGGATGCGGAGCGGGTGTTCCTTGGGGAAGTGACCCAGGAGTCGATTGCCGAGTACCTGAGTTCCGGTAAGTCCCGTGGGGGCAAGACCAGTATTGTCTCCCCGGCCGAGACAGCCCTGGCTTAAAACTGTGGGAGCGGGCTTGCTCGCGAATGCAGAGTGTCAGTCGCCAGATAGGTTGACTGGTGCACCGTATTCGCGAGCAAGCCCGCTCCCACATTGGACTTTCAGTGGCTCTGAAACACCTCAAATCTCCCCATCCGGGGAACATCAATCCGTCACACCGGTCGGTTACATAAGTAGCTGCACGCGGCCGCGCGACGAACGCGTGCAAAAACGCGACATTTTTAGTTGATCCCACGCCCGCCAAGCCCTAAAGTTCGCGCCGAACGTCCATGCTGGAAACGATCCATCCGGCTCAAGTACTGACGACGAGACAGCAAGGCCAAGGGCAGCTTACCCCGTGGCCTTTTTGCTTTCGGCGACATGCCTTGGGAAGTAGGCGAACCAAAGTGGGGATACGGAGGACGTTCATTTGCACCCATTGATCAATACAGTTTGCCCTTAGGAGTTCCCCAGCATGTCGATCAACGTCGAAGATTATTTCGCGCGCGCCACTTTTGACAAAATGAAGGCGTTCGCCGACAAGCAAGAAACCCCGTTCGTGGTGATCGACACCGCGATGATCAGCCAGGCCTACGATGACCTGCGCGCCGGTTTCGAATTCGCCAAGGTGTATTACGCCGTCAAGGCCAACCCGGCCGTCGAGATCATCGACCTGTTGAAAGACAAAGGCTCGAGCTTCGACATCGCTTCGATCTACGAGCTGGACAAGGTCATGGACCGCGGCGTCAGCGCCGACCGTATCAGCTACGGCAACACCATCAAGAAATCCAAGGACATCCGCTACTTCTATGAGAAGGGCGTGCGCCTGTTCTCCACCGACTCCGAAGCCGACCTGCGCAACATCGCCAAGGCCGCGCCGGGCTCGAAAGTGTATGTGCGCATCCTCACCGAAGGCTCGACCACCGCCGACTGGCCGTTGTCGCGCAAATTCGGTTGCCAGACGGACATGGCCATGGACCTGCTGATCCTCGCCCGCGACCTGGGCCTGGTGCCGTACGGCATCTCGTTCCATGTCGGCTCGCAACAGCGCGACATCAGCGTGTGGGACGCGGCCATCGCCAAGGTCAAGGTGATCTTCGAACGCCTGAAAGAAGAAGACGGCATTCACCTGAAGCTGATCAACATGGGCGGTGGCTTCCCGGCCAACTACATCACCCGCACCAACAGCCTGGAAACCTACGCCGAAGAAATCATCCGCTTCCTCAAGGAAGACTTCGGTGACGACCTGCCGGAAATCATCCTGGAGCCTGGCCGTTCGCTGATCGCCAACGCCGGCATCCTGGTCAGCGAAGTGGTATTGGTGGCGCGCAAGTCCCGTACCGCCGTCGAGCGTTGGGTGTACACGGATGTGGGCAAGTTCTCCGGCCTGATCGAAACCATGGACGAAGCCATCAAGTTCCCGATCTGGACCGAGAAGAAAGGCGAGATGGAAGAAGTGGTCATCGCCGGCCCGACCTGCGACAGCGCCGATATCATGTACGAAAACTACAAGTACGGCCTGCCATTGAACCTGGCCATTGGTGATCGTCTGTACTGGTTGTCGACCGGTGCCTACACCACCAGCTACAGCGCGGTGGAGTTCAATGGGTTCCCGCCGTTGAAGTCGTTCTACGTGTAATAAGACGGTTATAACTAAAAAGCCCATGACGTTTCATGGGCTTTTTTCTGTCTGTGGTACGCGCCCTCAGCGATCTTCGCGAACGTGCCATAACCGTAGAATATAGAGTGTCGACTGTTGAATTTCGTAGCGCATTTCGTAATGGCCGACTAAAAGTCTTCTTACGTCGCGCGGTGAAAACTCTTCAATTCTCTCACCGATGCGCGGATTATCGAGCAGCGTGTCAGGCGCTTGAGACAGTGACTGCACGATGCGGGCGGCAGCTTCGCGGTTTACAACAGAGAGGAAGTCATATAATCGAGTCAGGTCGGATAAGGCTTTACTTGTCCACCTCAGCTCCATCAGCGCGGTACCGGTAGCGGCGAATCGGTGCTCAGGCTATCTGCCCAGGCCTGCACTGCCTGGTGATCGATCACGCGCCCCGCATCTACATCTGCCATAGCCTCAAGCGTCAGCCGGCTGCGCTCTTCTTCTTGATCGACCCAATCAGCGAGGGCCTGTTTCACCACCCATCCGCGTGAGCGATCCATTCGCGCGGCCATCTGGTCAACTTTCTGAGCAAGGGCAGTGGGAATATGAGCTGTCATTACTTTGGTTTCGGCACCCATGAAAACTCTCTCTGCGGATAAATGACAAGCAGGCGATTAAAAAGGATTCAAGCTTAATCATAGTGACTTAAGCCAGAGCTTCAACCTTCGATCCTTGCCGTTCATCGACAAACCGGAACACGTGAATATGTAGAAACGGGTTCCTACAGCGTTTTCTCCAATTGGTCCGCGTGCCCTTGATAAGCCTCGGCCATGGCGCGAATCTGCGGGTCATTGGCCAGTGCCAGCGCCTTGTGCGCCGTTCGCAGGAATTTGGAATTCCCAGCCGCCAACGCCTTGCGCAGCCATTCCAGCGCAGCGTCGATCTGCCCTCTGTCCGCCAGCACCGCTGCATAGCTGAACTGCCCCCGAAAATCCCCGGCTTCGGCGGAGCGTCGGTACCATTCGACGGCTGTCTCTAGATCCCTGGGGCAATACTGGCCGTCTTCCAGATAACGCCCCAGCAGGTTCATCGACTTGGCGTGGCCCTGCCCTGCGGCCTGGCGATAAAGCATCAGCGCTTGGGCCTGGTCTTGCTCAATGCCGCGACCGGTAGCCAACAGGTTGGCGTAGTTGTACTGGCCCCAATCCAACCCGCCTTCGGCTGCCAGCCGATATTCCCGGGCTGCCGCTGCTTCATCGACGGCACAGCCCCAACCATGCTCCAGGCAGCGCCCGGTCATATTGCGCGCCATCTGGTGCCCGCCCTGCGCGGCAATCTGGAACCAGCGCAGCGCCAAGGCTTCATCGCGCGCAATGCCGCGCCCTTCCAGCAGGATTTGCCCGAGCAGGGCCTGGGCATCGACCACGCCTGCCTTGGCCGCAATGAGGATTGCCTGGGCGGCGCGCACCGGGGAATCATCGAGCATGCTTTGTAATTGCTCGACGTTGAGCACTTCTTCGCGGCGCAATAAAAAGCCCATGCTCAGACCTCGACCCAGCGGCGCAGCAGGTTGTGGTAGGTGCCGGTGAGCTGGATCAACGCGGGGTGGTCGGGCACGTCGCGGGTCAGTTGCTGAATGGCGCCGTCCATCTCGAACAGCATGGTGCGCTGACTGTCTTCGCGCACCAGGCTTTGGGTCCAGAAGAACGAGGCATAGCGCGCGCCACGGGTCACCGCGTTGACCTTGTGCAGGCTGGAGCCGGGGTACAGCACCATGTCGCCGGCGGGTAGCTTGACCCGCTGCAGGCCGAACGTGTCCTGGATCTCCAGTTCCCCGCCGTCGTAGTCGTCGGGGTCACTGAAGAACAGCGTGGACGAAAGGTCGGTGCGCACGCGCTCATGGCTGCCTTTGGGTTGGCGCACCGCGTTGTCGATATGAAAGTCGAAACTGCCGCCAGCGGTGTAGCAGTTAAGCAGTGGCGGGAAGACTTTATGCGGCAGCGCGGCCGACATGAACAGCGGGTTACTCCACAACCGTTCCAGCATCGCCGCGCCGATTTCCTTGGCCAGGGGGTGGCCTTCGGGTAATTGCAGGTTGTGCTTGGCCTTGGCCGACTGGTGCCCGGCGGTGATTTTGCCGTCAGCCCATTCGGTCTCTTCCAGGGCCTGGCGAATGCGCAGCACCTCCTCGCGAGAGAACAGGCCGGGAATGTGCAGCAACATGGGGCAATACCTGCGATCAGAGAGGCGTCAATGGTATTGATTCTTATCCGCCCTGTAAAACACGGGGACGAACGAGAAGGCAAATTCCGTAAAGAAAAAGTGTAAAGAATGTAAATTTGATGCGAATAGCAATATCTCGCAATTGATACAAAGTCTTGTTGGCCCTATATTCCGCGGCCTCACATCCTTGGGGAAGGGACACGTCATGTCGCGCACTATTCTAAAAATACCGGTCAGTTCACCACGCATGCTGGCTTCGGCCATCGGCGTTGCCCTGAGCGCCGGCTCCGCCGCCCACCTGGCGCAGGCGGCTGAAAATACCGAGCCAAAAGGCGAGCGCAACCCTATCTCCCTCGGCGCCACCAACATCACAGGGCAAGAGCAGGACAACACCTCCTACCAGGTGGAGAAAGCCTCGTCGCAGAAATACACCGCACCGCTGGTGGACACGCCGCGTTCGGTCACTGTGGTGCCGCAACAAGTACTCAAGGACACCGCCGCCACCTCGTTGCAGGATGCCTTGCGCACCGTACCGGGTATCACCTTCGGCGCCGGTGAAGGTGGCAACCCTCAGGGCGACCGTCCGTTCATCCGTGGTTTCGATGCCCAGGGCGACACCTACCTCGATGGCGTACGCGATACCGGCGGCCAGAGCCGCGAGATCTTCGACATCGAGTCCATCGAAGTCAGCAAAGGCCCCAACTCCTCGTTCGGCGGCCGTGGCTCGGCCGGTGGCAGCCTCAACCTGGTGAGCAAGACCCCACAAGCGCGGGACTTCACCAACGGCGGCTTTACCTACGGCTCCGACCAGACCCGCCGCTACGTGCTCGACGTGAACCGCCAGTTCCTCGACGACAGCGCGGCCTTCCGCCTGAACCTGATGAGCCATGAACAAAACGTGGCTGGCCGCGATGCGGTGAACTACGACCGTTGGGGCGTGGCACCGTCGCTGACCTTTGGCCTGGGCACACCGACCCGCGTCAACCTCAGCTACTACCATATGGAAAGTGATGACCTGCCGGATTCGGGGATTCCCTACGGCTACGGTTCGTCGACCGCCACGGCCCACGTGCATGACAAACCCAACGATGGCGGCGACAGCAACAACTTCTACGGTTTGAAAAGCCGTGACTTCCGCAAGACTCGCGCCGACATCAGCACGTTCTCCATCGAGCACGACCTGAACGACAACATGACGCTCAAAAACACCCTGCGCCACGGCAGCACCGGCCAGGACTATGTGCTCACTCAGCCGGATGACAGCAAGTTCAACGTCAACCGCTATGGCACCGTCTGGCGTCGCGCCAACAGCCGTGTCTCCACCACGACCACAACCACCAACCAGACCGATCTGTTTGGCAGCTTCCAGGCCCTGGGCTTCAAGCACACTTACTCCACTGGCCTGGAATTTACCGGTGAAGAAACCCGTGTCAGCGGCTACACCGTCAGCCCTAACGCCAACCCGGTGTGCACAACGGCCAAGGGCAGCCTGGGCGGGCAGTGCACCTCACTGAGCAACCCGAACCCCGACGACGCCTGGAACGGCAGCATCGCGCGCAACTACAACGGCACCAACACCAAGGCCACCAGCCGCGCCGCGTACGTGTTCGACACCATCGAGCTCGATCCTAAATGGCTGCTGAACGTGGGGTTGCGCTACGACACCTTTGACACCGAGGCCAACACCAACGCGGTGCCGAGCGCGACGGTAAAAGCCCGCAGCAAGATCAAGGACGACAGTCAGTTCTTCAACTGGCAAGCCGGCCTAGTCTGGAAGCCGGTGGAGAACGGCAGCATCTACGCCTCGTACGCAACTTCGGCCACGCCAGCCGGTGGCCTGATAGGCGAAGGTTCCGACGGCAACCCACTGTCTGCCGGTGCCGCCACCAGCGACTTGCAGCCAGAAGAAACCGTCAACTACGAACTGGGCACCAAGTGGGACCTGTTCCACGACCGCCTGTCCCTGACCGCAGCCGTGTTCCGCACCGAGAAGAAAAACACCCGCATCCTGGTGGATGCACTCACCTACCAGAACGCCGGTGAATCTCAGGTCGATGGCATCGAGTTGTCCGCCAGCGGCAAAATTACCGAACAATGGCAAGTGTTTGCGGGCTACAGCTATCTGGACAGCGAGCTGGTTAAATCCGGCCTCAACGGGCGTAACGGTGTCGTGAGTTCCGGCTCCAGCAAGGGCAACCAAATGCCCAACACGCCGAAGAACTCGTTCAGCCTGTGGACCACCTACGACGTGACGCCCAAGCTGACCATCGGCGGCGGCGCCTTCTATGTCGATCAGGTTTACGGCGACGTCGGCAACACGGTGTATGTACCCTCCTACACCCGCTACGACGCCATGGCCAGCTACAAGCTGACCAAGAACGTCGACCTGCAATTGAACGTGCAGAACCTGACTGACAAGACCTACTACGACAAGGCTTTCTCCACGCACTTCGCCAACCAGGCGGCCGGTCGTACGGCGTTGTTGACCACCAGCTTCCACTTCTAAAAGCGGTAAAGCTCCAGCCAGAAGCCCCACACATCGGATGCGTGGGGCTTTTGCGTGTTTCCCGGCAACTCACGGCATAATGCGCGCCGTGATCAGATATCCAGCTAAGCGAGGCGCTCCGACGTGTTGAAGAAAACCCTGTTCCAGTTGCATTGGTTCTTCGGCATCACGGCCGGGCTGGTGCTGGCCTTGATGGGGGTCACCGGGGCCGCGTACTCGTTCCAGGACGAGATCCTGCGGGCGCTCAACCCCACCGTGTTGAGCGTGCAGAAACGCGAGGCCGGTGTACTGCCGCCCGCCGAGCTGGTACGCAAGTTGGAAGCGGCCGAAGGCAAGACCGTGGCCATGCTGTGGGTAGAAAGCGACAGCGGCAACGCCGGCCGCGTGTCCTTCACCCCGCCACCGGGCGAGCGCCGTGGCCAGATGCGCTACTTTGACCCGTACACCGGCGACTACATGGGCGACGCGGTCGGCCAGGATCTGTTCGGCTTTATCCTGCAACTGCACCGCTTCCTCGCCATCGGTGACACCGGGCGCAATATCACCGGCGCCTGCACCCTGATCCTGTTGTTCTTCTGCCTCTCCGGCCTGTACCTGCGCTGGCCGCGCCAGGTGAAAAGCTGGCGCGTCTGGCTGACCCTGGACTGGCGCAAAAAGGGCCGCAGCTTCAATTGGGACCTGCACTCGGTATTCGGCACCTGGTGCCTGCTGTTTTATCTGTTGGCGGCGCTGACCGGGCTGTATTGGTCCTACGACTGGTACAACCGTGGCGTGACCAAACTGCTGTCCGACGCGCCGCAGAACGAGCGCATGCGCAAGCGCGGCCCAGCCCCCGCTGGCCCGGCTCCGGTGGCCAACTACGACGCGATCTGGAGCAGCATCTACAGCAACGCCGGCCCCGACTTGAGCGCCTACAACATTCGGATGCCGCCGGTGGCCGGGCAACCGGCCACTGTGTATTACCTGCTCAACTCATCGCCCCATGACCGGGCGCTGAACCAGATCAACCTGGACCCGGCCACCGGCGAGGTCAAATCCCACGAGCGCTACGCCAGCAAAAGCCTCAAGGCGCAGTTGCTGACCAGTGTGTATGCGCTGCACACCGGCAGCTATTTCGGCCTGGTCGGGCGGATTGTCCTCACCGTCAGCTCACTGCTCATGCCGCTGTTTTTCATCACGGGCTGGCTGCTGTACCTCGACCGACGCCGCAAAAAGCGCCAGGTCCGCGATGCCCGCAAAGGTCTGACAGATAACCACAGCGATGCCCCGGCCTGGCTGATCGGCTTCGCCAGCCAGAGCGGCTTTGCCGAACAACTGGCCTGGCAAACGGCCGGGCAATTGCAGGCTGCGGGCCTGGCGGTGAAGGTGCAGCCGCTGGGCAGTGTCAGCCCTGAGGACCTGAGCCAATCGCAGAACGCGCTGTTTGTGGTCAGTACCTTTGGCGACGGCGAAGCCCCCGACAGCGCCCGTGGTTTCGAGCGCAGCGTGCTCGGCCAGGCGCTGCCCCTCAAAGGCTTGAACTACTCGGTGCTGGCCCTGGGCGACCGGCAGTACGAGCATTTTTGCGGCTTTGCCCGGCGCCTGCATTTCTGGCTGACCAACCAGGGCGGCACCCCATTGTTTGCCCCCGTGGAAGTCGACAGCGGTGACACCTTGGCGCTGCAGACCTGGCAACAGCAGCTGGGCCAGCTCACCGGGCATGCGCCGGCAGCGGCCTGGCCGACGGCCCAGTACGAAAACTGGACCCTGAGCCAGCGCACCCTGCTCAACCCCGACAGTGTCGGCTCGCCCGTCTACCTGCTGGGCCTCACATCCACGTCTGCGCACAGCTGGCTGGCCGGCGACCTGGTGGAAGTCCTGCCGCGCAATTGCCCCTGGGCCATCGAACACTTCCTGGCCGGCCTGGGCTTGGTCGGCAGCGACGGCGTGGTAATCGACGGCGTCGCCCACACCCTCGACCAGGCCCTGGCCACGCGCCAGTTGCCGGACAACCGCACGCACCTGGTCGGCCTGCACGCCCAGGCACTGGTGGACGCGTTGGTACCGCTGGGCATGCGCGAATACTCCATCGCCTCGATTGCCAGCGACGGTGTGCTGGAGCTGATCGTGCGCCAGGAGCGCCACCCCGACGGCAGCCTGGGGCTTGGCTCCGGATGGCTGACTGAACACGCCGCCCTCGGCTCGGCCATCAGCCTGCGCCTGCGGCGCAACAGCGGCTTCCATTTGCCCGACGCGCCTGTGCCGCTGATTCTGCTGGGCAACGGCACCGGCCTGGCGGGCCTGCGCAGCTTGCTCAAGGCGCGTATTGCCGACGGCCAGCAGCGCAACTGGCTGCTGTTTGGCGAGCGCAATATCGCCCACGACTACCTGTGCCAGGAGGAACTGCAAGGCTGGCTCGCCAGTGGAGACCTGGCCCTGCTGGACCTAGCGTTTTCCCGGGATCAGGAGGAGAAAATCTACGTACAGGACCGCCTGCGCGAATCAGCGGATGTGCTGCGTAAATGGCTGGCGGATGGCGCGGCGATTTATGTATGTGGCAGCTTGCAAGGGATGGCGACGGGCGTGGATCAGGCACTGGCAGACATCCTGGGCAATGAGGCGCTGGAGCGCCTGATCGAACAAGGCCGCTATCGTAGGGATGTCTACTGACCCTGCTAATGCCTGCCTTCTGTAGGAGCGAGCTTGCTCGCGAAGAACGTCAACGATAACGCGAGCTTCCTGAATAACGCGGCGTCTATGAGTTTTTCGCGAGCAAGCTCGCTCCTACAGTTTTGATTGCATTCCAATCAGGTCGGTTGCAGTTTCTGCTCGAACACGGAAACCCCATCCAAGTCCCGCAGCATCACCGTCAACTCCGCCGTCTGCCCATCAATCTGCACTTCACCAAAAAACTGAAAGCCCGCGAACGGCGAGGTGTTCTGTGCCGGTGGCGCCTTCTGGAACACCACGTGCGGGCCAAAGGTTTTATCCAGTGGGTTGGGCCCGAAGCTCCCGGCATTCAACGGTCCTGCCACAAACTCCCAGAACGGCTCGAAATCCTGGAACGCCGCGCGGTCCGGGTGGTAGTGATGCGCCGCGCAGTAATGCACGTCCGCCGTCAGCCACACGTGGTTGCGCACCTTGTGCTCATGCAGGAACCCCAGCAGTTCGGCGATCTCCAGCTCACGCCCTTGCGCCGGGCCAGGGTCGTCGTTGGCGACGGCTTCCCAACGCGCCACGCCGGGGCTGACCTCACCGTCGGGCACGCCCAGGCCGATGGGCATGTCGGCGGCGACCACCTTCCACTGCGCTTGCGACGCCTTGAGCCCGCGCTTGAGCCAGTCCAACTGCTCACGCCCCAGGAAGGGCTTTTCAGCGCCCAGGTTATCGTCATTCGGCCCGCGATAGCTGCGCATATCCAACACAAACACATCCAGCAGCGGCCCATAACTGAGCTTGCGATAAATGCGCCCGCCAGCGTCGGCGCTCTGTCGGCGCATGGGTGAGTATTCCAGCCAGGCCTGGCGGGCACGGCCCACCAGGGTGTTGATGTCGCGGGTCTGGTAACGCTCATCCAACTGCTTGCTCGATGACCAGTTGTTGATCACCTCGTGATCGTCCCACTGCCAGATCTGCGGCACCTCGGCATTGAAGCGGCGCACGTTTTCATCCAGAAGGTTGTAGCGGTAATTGCCGCGATATTCATCCAGGGTTTCGGCAACCTTGCTCTTGGCTTCGGTGGTGATGTTGCGCCAGATGCGCCCGCCTTCGGTGGTGATCTGCGCGGGTACCGGGCCGTCGGCGTAGATGGTGTCGCCGCTGTGGATAAAAAAGTCCGGCAGGCGCAGGCGCATGGCTTCATAGATGCGCATGCCACCGATGTCGGGGTTGATGCCGAAGCCTTGGCCGACGGTGTCGCCGCTCCACACAAAACGGATATCGCGCCGCTGTTGCGGCACGCTGCGCAAGTGACCGAACCAGGGCTCACTGGCAATGCCGCTCTGGGCGTCTTCGAAATGCACGCGGTAGAAAATCGCCTGGTCGACCGGCAGCCCCGTGAGTTCGACACGGGCGGTAAAGTCGGTGCGGCTGTCGGCCAGGGGCGAGACGAACCGGCGCGGGTTGCTGAACACACTGCGGGTATCCCACTCCACCACCATCTTCGCCGGGCGGTCGCTGCGGCTCCAAATCATGGCGCGGTCGCCCTGCAGGTCGCCCGATTGCACGCCGTCAGTGAGTTGCGGCCGGTCCTTCACCGAAGCGATCACCGCCGGCGCCAGGCCCGGCAACAACAGGCCAGCGCCTACGGCTTGCATCACACGGCGGCGGCCCAGATCGAAGTGGCTCATGCAGGTGCCCTCTTGAGTATCAAAAGGGCCACTAAAGCATGGAGGGATGAAGCGGATGTGACACCGATCGGGAGAACGATCAAATTCACCTGTGGGAGCTGGCTTGCCTGCGATGCAGACACCTCGGTGTATCAGGCAAACCCAGTCGATGCTATCGCAGGCAAGCCAGCTCCCACATTTTTTGCCAGTGTCAGGCAGTCACGGCCAGCTCGGCCGCTTCCGGCCGCTTGAGCAGGGCATACACCAGTCCGGTCAACACACTGCCCGCCACAATCGCCAACAAGTACAACAACGCATGGTTCATCGCATTCGGAATCACCAACACAAACAAGCCGCCATGGGGCGCGGCGAGTTTGCAGCCGAAGTACATCGACAGCGCACCGGTCAACGCACCACCGGCGATGCTGGCCGGAATGACGCGCAGCGGGTCTTTGGCGGCGAAGGGAATCGCACCTTCGGAGATAAAGCACAGCCCCAGGATCATCGCCGCCTTGCCGGCTTCGCGTTCGGTCTGGGCGAACTTGCGTCGGGCCAGTAACGTAGCGATGCCCATGCCAATCGGCGGCACCATGCCGGCGGCCATGGTCGCGGCCATCGGCGCGCCGCTCGAGGCGGCCAGCAGGCCGACCGAGAACGCATACGCCGCCTTATTGATCGGCCCACCCAAGTCCACGCACATCATGCCGCCGAGCAGAATGCCCAGCAGCACCGCGTTGGTGGTGCCCATGGTGCTGAGGAAGTCCGTCAGGCCCGTGAGCAAGCGGGCGACCGGTGGCCCCACCAGGTAGATCATCACCAAACCGGTAAACAGGCTCGCCACTAACGGGATGATCAGGATCGGCTTGAGCGCTTCCAGGCTCTGGGGCAGTTGCACCGCGCGGCTGATCAGCTTGACGCAATACCCGGCGACGAAACCGGCGAGGATGCCGCCAATAAACCCAGCCCCCAGCGTCCCCGCCAGCAGCCCGCCAATCATGCCGGGCGCAAGGCCAGGACGGTCGGCAATCGAGTAGGCGATGTAGCCCGCCAGCAGCGGCACCATCAACAGGAACGCCTGGTCACCCACGGATTTGAGCGCCGCCGCCAAGGTGCCAGGCTGTTCGAAGGCATGGATCCCGAATACAAACGACAAGGCGATCAGCAGGCCCCCCGCCACCACCATCGGCAACATGTACGACACGCCGGTGAGCAGGTGTTTATAGACCCCGGTTTTCTCCGCCTTGGCCGCTGCACCGCTGGCCGCGCTTTCCACCGCGCCTTCGGCCAGGGCCTTGTTGAGGATGGCTTCGGATTGCTTGAGGGCAATGCCGGTGCCACAGCGATAAATCTTCTTGCCGGCGAAACGCTCGGTGGCCACTTCGATATCGGCCGCGAGCAATACCACATCGGCATCGGCAATCGCCTGGGGGCTCAACGGCGTGCGGGCGCCGACCGAGCCTTGGGTCTCGACCTGCAAGTCATAACCCAGTCGCTGGGCCGTCTGCTGCAAGGCTTCGGCGGCCATGAACGTGTGGGCCACACCGGTGGGGCACGCGGTAATCGCTACGATACGCGGCGCAGCCTTGGCCGCCACCGGGGCGTCGTTGGCGACATACACCTGGGCCTCTTCAGCCCCACGGCGCAACACGCCTTCGACATCCGCCAACGCCTGGGCCGGCGTGCTCTGGAACACACGTTTGCCGACAAACCGCTGCATATCCACCGGGGTACTGCTGACCAGCAGCACCCACTCGGCATCATCAATCGTCGCCTGGGACAACTGACGCTCCGGGCGCTGCACATCGACGACTTCAACGCTGGTGTGCAAGCCCATGCGCTGGGCGGCGGCGTCCAGCAAGCGGGCGCACAGCACACTGGTGACCATGCCGTTCGGGCAGGCAGTAACAATGGCTAACTTCATCACAAACCCTCTTATTGTTCTGTCAGCGTGCGCACATCGACGCCGCTTTCGAGATGCGCCAACTGCGCGTCATCGCTGATGCCAAAACCGATCTGTGTCACCGCCATCGCGGCAATCGCCGTGGCCCGGCGCAGGGTGTGCTCCGGTGTGTCGCCACTGAGCAAACCGTGGAGCATTCCGGCCAGCAGCGAGTCGCCGGCGCCCACGGTACTGGCCACTGCCACTTTGGGCGGCGTGGCGTGCAGCGCCGCACCTGGGCGGTACCAGGTCACGCCTGCGGCCCCGTCGGAGACCACCACATGTTCGATGCCTTGCTGATGCAGTCGGCTGATGGCATCGGTGGCGCTACCCAGGGCCTCGGCCAACTCTTCGGTATTGGGTTTGACCAGCCACGGGCCAACCTCCAACCCCAGGCGCAGCGCTTCGCCGCTGGTGTCCAGGGCCACTTTCAACCCGAGGTCTTTCAACGCCTCCAGCAAACCTTTAAACCACTGCGGGCTGACGCCGCGCGGCAAGCTACCGGCCACCACCACCGCATCGAACTCCGGGCCAATGATCGCGACCATCTTAAGCAGCGCTTTTAGCGCCTCTTCAGTCACCAGCGGCCCCGGTGCATTGATGTCGGTGACCCGCCCATCCTGTTCGGCAATCTTGATGTTGCTGCGGGTTTCGCCGGGGACACGGATGAAGGCATCGCCAAACCCACGGCGCTTGATCAGCGCATTGAAAGCCTGGGGGTTGGCACTGCCGAGGAAGCCGCCCACGCTGACGTAATGGCCCAGGTCCGCCAGCACTTGCGCCACATTCACGCCCTTGCCCGCCGCGTGGGTGAGCATCGCTTCACTGCGATTGACCTCACCGGGTTGCAGGTGCGCCAGGCGTACCGTGAGGTCCAACGCCGGGTTCAGCGTCAGGGTCAGAATATTCGCCATCTACACGGCCTCCACTAGGGCACGCACTTGCGCGGGCGAACCCACCGCCAGTGCTTGTTGCGCCAGGCCCTGGGCCTCGCTCAGACTGAATTCACGCACTCGCGCCTTCACCTCGGGAATGCTGCGGGCCGACACGCTCAACTCATCCACACCCAGTCCGACCAGCACCGGTACCGCCAGCGGGTCCGCCGCCAACTCGCCGCACACACCCACCCATTTGCCATGGGCATGGGCGGCGCGCACGGTGATGTCGATCAGTTGCAAAACTGCCGGGTGCAGGCCATCGGCCTGGGCCGACAGGGTCGGGTGGCCGCGGTCGATGGCCAGGGTGTACTGGGTCAGGTCGTTGGTGCCGACGCTGAAGAAGTCGACTTCCTTGGCGAGCACCGGCGCCAGCAACGCGGCTGAAGGCACTTCGATCATGATCCCCAGTTGCAGGTCTGCCACCGGGATCTCCAGGCGCAGGCGCTCGGTCATGTCCCGGGCGGCGCGCCACTCATCCACGCTGCCGACCATGGGGAACATGATGCGCAGCGGGCGGTTATCCGCAGCACGCAGCAGTGCGCGCAGTTGCGCTTCCATGATCTGCGGGCGTTGCAGCGTCAGGCGAATACCGCGCACACCGAGGAAGGGGTTTTCTTCTTCGGCGATCGGCCAATAGGGCAAGGGCTTGTCGCCGCCCACATCCAGGGTGCGCACCACCAACGGGCGACCGTTGAGGCCGTCGAGTACGCGACGGTATTCGGCTTCCTGGGTGGCCTCGTCCGGCGCCTGGGGGTGGGCCATGAAAATCAGTTCGGTGCGCAACAGGCCGATACCTTCGGCGCCCTGCTCCACTGCACTGGCCACCCCGGCGCTTTCACCAATGTTGGCGAACACTTCCACGGCGTGGCCGTCGCGGGTCAGCGCCGCTTCATGGCGTTGGGCCGAAGCGGCTTGCAAGCGCTGTTCACGGCTGTCGCGCTCCACGGTGGCCCGTTGCAGGGTGGCGGTGTCGGGGTCGACATGCAGGCGACCGCGCTGGCCATCGAGCAACAGCGGCGTGCCGGCTTTGAGCAGTAACACCGCAGCACCAGCACCGACCAAGGCCGGAATACCCAGTGCGCGGGCGACGATGGCGCTGTGGGCTGTGGCGCCACCTCGGGCGGTGAGAATGCCGGCAACGCGGGCCGGGTCCAGGCGTGCCACGTCCGAAGGGCCGACTTCTTCCATCACCAGGATGTAGGGCTCACTCGGTTCCTGCACGCTTTGAACGCCGCACAACTGAGCCAGCACACGGCGGCCGATGTCACGCAGGTCGGCAGCGCGCTCGGCCAGCAGGGCATCCTGCAAGGCTTCCTGCTGCTTGGCGGCGGCTTCGATCACGCTCATCCAGGCGGCTTCGGCGCTTTCGCCTTGCTTGAGGCGGGTGTCGACTTCGTCGGTCAGTTCCGGGTCGTCGAGCATTTCCTGGTGGGTGATGAAAATCTCGCGGATGGCCTTGGCCTGGCTGCGTTCGATCAGGCCCTGGATATCCGTGCGCACATCGCTCAAGGCCGTGTGCAGGCGCTGGCGTTCGGCGGCGGCAGACTCACCGCGCAAGGGGTAATCGAACACCTGTGGCACTTGGATGTGGGCCGGGCCGATGGCAATACCCGGTGCGGCGGCAATCGCCTGGAGTTGGCTACCGCTCAGTGGCGCGCTGAGTACGGGTTCGATATCGACCTGCGCTGGCTGTGCACTCACCGTAGGCAAGGGCTCGACCTCTTCGCCAAGGCCCTCTTGCACGGCGGCCAAGAGGGCGGGCAATGCATCGCCGGCCACCGTCGGCTCGGCCACAAATTCCAGCACCTGGCCACGACGTGCGCCGAGGCTGAGCAACTTGCTCAGGCTTTTGACCGACACGGCGCCCACCGCACCATCGACGATGCGCACGCGGATATCGCCATCAAAACTTTTCGCCAATTGCGCCAGGATCTTCGCCGGGCGAGCATGCAGCCCGTGGGCGTTGGCCAGGGCAATGCGAGCGCTAGGCCAGTCCGGCGGCAGTTCACCGCCCAGCACTTCCAGCACCGCGCGGCTGCTGGTGGCGCGCCCCAACTCCTGGCCGCGCCCTTCGATCAGCAAGGCACACAGGCGTTCAAGCAGGGTCTGGTGCGCTTCACCGAGGCTCGCCAGGCAGAACAGGCCGTGCAAAGGCTGGCCGAGGTAACGCATGGGTTTGTCCGGCGTCACAAAGGCCAGGCCCGGACGCTTGACCGTCTGCTCGCTGTGCAACCACCACAGGCCATCGCCCAGGGGCAGCGCGTCGACCTGCTGCAATACCGCGGCAAAACCATTGCTCACACAGTCGGCCTGGCGCAGCAGGCGTGCACCGCGCCACACCAACTCTTCAAAATCATCGGCCGACACGCCCAGGCTGATCATCTGTGCATCCAGCGCCAGTTCCTGAGGCGCGCCTTGCAACAGTTTCAACAGGGCTTCGGCACTGTTGGCACGGCGCAGCGCCTGGCCCAGGTCGGTTTCACCGAGGGCACGGGTGAGCAGTTGCAACAGGCGCAGGTGTTCATCGGATTTAGCCGCGATGCCAATCGCCAGGTAGACGATCTGGCCATCGCCCCAGTCCACCCCTTCGGGGAACTGCAGCAGGCGCACACCGGTGGAAAACACCTGGTCGCGGGTTTCTGGCGTGCCATGGGGAATGGCAATGCCTTGGCCGAGAAAGGTCGAGCCTTGGGCTTCACGGGCTTGCAAGCCACTGAGATAACCTTCGGCAACCAGGCCATCGGCCACTAATTTGTCAGCGAGCAGGTGCAAGGCAGCAGATTTATCCACAGCCACCTGGCCCATGGATATCTGCTCTACAGTGAGCTCAAGCATGCCGTTCTCCTAGTTAGTGCGACGGGGCGCACTAGGTATTGTTGTAGGTAAATATGTTCAAAATTAACTGACTGAGCGGTCAATTGGCAGTGGTCACTCAGCGGCGAACATCGTAAAAATACGCTTGCTGAAACGTTTAATCTAGAATTTATGGCAGATTACGCGTTAATTGCGCAAGCTTGAAGGGCCACTCGGCGCTTGCTGTGGGGCATGGGTCGAATGCAGGAATCGGTTACGATTGGACAAAATGTCGGGGCGAGCGCCAAAAAACAAGGAAATCCCGGTTTGAAACTCAGTGATATCGCACGTCTGGCCGGTGTGTCCGTTACCACCGCCAGCTATGTCATCAATGGCAAGGCCGAACAGCAGCGCATCAGCAACGCAACCGTTGAGCGTGTGCGTGCCGTGGTCCAGGCCCATGGCTTTACCCCCAACCCTCAAGCCGCCGGGCTGCGCAGCCGGCATACGCGCACCTTGGGGTTCATCCTGCCAGACCTGGAAAACCCCAGCTACGCACGCATCGCCAAACTGCTGGAACAAGGTGCGCGGGCGCGAGGCTATCAGTTGCTGATCGCCAGCTCCGATGATGAAGCGGACAGCGAACGCCAACTGCTGCAACTGTTCCGTGCCAGGCGTTGCGATGCGTTGTTCGTCGCCAGTTGCCTGCCGGCCAGCGATGACAGCTATCGCGAGCTGCAGACCAAGGGGCTGCCGGTGATTGCCATCGACCGGGAGATGGAGCCGAACCAGTTCTGTTCCGTGGTCAGCGACGACCACCAGGCCTGCCAGCAACTCACCAGCAGCCTGCTGCAACCGTTGCCCAAGCAGATCGCGCTGATCGGCGCACGGCCCGAGCTGAGCATCAGCCAGGCGCGTACCGCCGGTTTCCGGGATGCGCTGCAAGGCTTCACGGGCGACGTGATTATCGAACAGGGCGAAGCCTTCAGCCGTGACTGCGGCCGAGAGCTGATGGAGCAACTGCTGCAACGCCTGGGGCATCTGCCGGACGCGCTGGTCACCACCTCCTACGTACTGCTGCAAGGCGTGTTTGATGCGCTGCATGATTTCCCCCTCAAGTCGCGGCCCCTGCGCCTGGGCACCTTCGGCGATACGCAGTTACTGGATTTCCTGCCTCTGCCGGTCAACGCCATGGCCCAGCAACATCAGTTGATTGCCGAAACCGCCCTGCGCCTGGCCCTGGCCGCCATTGAAGAGGAACAGTACCAACCCGGCGTGCATGCGATTGGCCGGACCTTCAAGCAGCGTATCCACGAGGCCTGAGCGTGGAGCTGATCGACACCCACACGCACCTGGACTTCGAGGACTTCGACCCCGATCGCTCGCATGTCCTCGCCCACAGCCGTGAACTCGGCGTGCGACGCATGGTGGTGCTGGGGGTGTACCAGAAAAATTGGCAGCGGCTGTGGGACTTGGTGCAACAGGACGAAGGCCTGTTCGCCGCCTTCGGCTTGCACCCGGTGTATCTCGATGAGCATCGCCCCGCCGACCTGCTGGAACTGGGCGACTGGTTGACGCGCCTGCATGGCCACCGGCAACTGTGCGCCGTGGGCGAAATTGGCCTGGATTACTTTCTGGAACAGTTGGACCACCAGCGCCAGCAACCGCTGTTTGAAGCCCAACTGAAACTCGCGGTGGAGTTTAAACTGCCAGCCTTGCTCCACGTTCGCCGCAGCCACGCCGCCGTGATTGCCACCCTCAAGCGCATCCGCGTGCCCAGAGGCGGCATCATCCATGCGTTCGCCGGCAGCGCTGAAGAGGCACGCGAGTACATCAAGCTCGGGTTCAAACTGGGCCTGGGCGGCGCTGCCACCTGGCCCCAGGCCCTGCGCATGCACCGGGTACTGGCGCAGTTGCCGCTCGACGCCGTGGTGCTGGAAACCGACTCGCCGGATATGGCCCCGGCCATGTACCCCAACCAGCGCAATAGCCCGCAGCACCTGCCGCAGATCTGCACGGCCCTGGCCGAGCGCATGGGTATCAGCCCTTTATTGCTGGCTGAGGCGAGCACACGCAATGCGTGCGAGCTGTTCAACTGGTAGCGGGCTGATCACCTGCAACTTCAAGGTCATTGTCTGTCGATGGCGGGCATAGCGCACCACCAGCAAATGGATCAGCACGGCGACCAGCGAAATGTTCAGTTGCCCGATCACACTGAGCAGCCCCAACCATTCAGCGACCAAGGCCATCAGCAAGGTTGCGCACGTCAGCATGATCATGCTCGGCCGCACCAGCGCCCAGTGGTCCAGGGCCCTGAACTGGCGCAACTGCTTGACGCACCCCAACTGCAACCCGCAGTGGCAATACGTACAGTCAAACGGTATATCAATGGCAATGGCGTTCAGTTGCCAGGGCTTGAGCTCAAACGTGATGTTGCATTGGGCGCAATGCCCTTTGATACCGATTGCGGCGGCCATCGTTTTGTCCCCTCGTGACCGTGACGGATGAAATAAATTTTCACCTATTCACGCCCCGATAAAACACGCATCGGTAAATCAGGACATAAGCCACATGGCCCGCCGCTTCGTCCTTCAGAACCTCCCTACACCCGAAACGCGCCAATCAATTGCTTCAACTCAACCACCTGGGTTGCCAGTTGCCGACTGGCCGCTTCCGTGTGCTGCGCGCCTTGCGCCGCATGCTCGCCGGCGCGGTTGATTTCGACAATGTTCTGGTCGATGTCTTGAGCGACCGCCGTTTGCTGCTCCACGGCGGCGGCGATCTGTTGGTTCTGATCGACGATCATCCCAACCGCCCCCAGGATATTTTCCAGGGCTTGCTGGACTTTTTCCGACTGCCCTACCGTGCCATTCGCCATTTCATGGCTGCTGCCCATGGCCTTCACCGCCGCACCGACGCCGCTGTGCAAGCGGATGATCATCTGCTCGATTTCCTCGGTGGAGTGCTGTGTACGCCGGGCCAGAGTGCGCACCTCGTCGGCCACCACCGCAAACCCGCGCCCTTGGTCACCGGCGCGCGCCGCTTCGATGGCCGCGTTGAGCGCCAGCAGGTTGGTCTGCTCGGCGATGCTCTTGATGACCTCCAGGACGTTGCTGATGGACTGGCTGTCGGTCGCCAGTTGATTGATCACCCGCACCGATTCGTCGATCTCCGCCGCCAGGCGCGCAATACCGCCTTGCTGGGATTGCACCAGCGCACGCCCGCTGACGGTTTCATCGTTGACGCTCTGAGCACTGCTGACCGCCGCCGCCGCGCTGCGAGCCACCTCCTGGGCGGTGGCGGACATCTGGTTCATCGCCGTCGCCACTTGCTCGATCTGGCTGCGCTGGCCGGACACCGCCTGGTTACTCTGTGCCGACACCGC
The DNA here is from genome assembly GCF_029201605.1 of Pseudomonas sp. FJ2-5-13. Taxonomy (NCBI): domain Bacteria; kingdom Pseudomonadati; phylum Pseudomonadota; class Gammaproteobacteria; order Pseudomonadales; family Pseudomonadaceae; genus Pseudomonas; species Pseudomonas sp. FJ2-5-13. Next base: position 952,719 of record NZ_CP104045.1, on the reverse strand, counting down.
CTGCACCTGGCCCGCCTGCAACTCCACCTGGCTGACCGTATGCCCAACACGCTCGATCAGGTCATGAATCTTGGCCACGGTGCCATTGAACACTTGGCCCAGATCGCCCAGTTCGTCACGGCTCTGGGCAACGAAGGTGACCGTCATGTCACCCGCCGCCACTTTGTCCATCATCGCCCCCAGGCGGCGCAAGGTGGTGCGGGTGGAGACAAAGAAACCGGCATAGAGATAGAAAATCAGCGCAAACACCGCCGCCAGGGCCGTGACCAGCAACACCATGTGCAAACGGTTCTGCGCCAGGCGCTGCTGCAACTGCTGTCCGAGGAACGCCAGGGTGGTGTCATCCAATTGATAGGTCTTGGCCATCAGTTGGCTGACGCCGTCATAAAACCCCTGCCAAGGCGCGTCGAGGGTCTCGGCCATCACCACCTGCTCTTCGAAAAACTCACTGCCTTGCTTAAGGCTCGCCTGGCTGGCTTGCGCCGAGACGTCGAGGGCGGCGTGCGCGGCCTTGCTCGCGCCCAGTGCGTCCTGCAGCTTCAAGCCATATTCACCGTGGAGTTTTTCCAGTTGCTGCAACAGTTCGTCAAAACGGGTGCTGGAGGACGAATTGATAAAGCCCTGCCCCAGGGAGTACGCGCCCATCGCCCGGCCTTCGCCCAAGGCTTGGGTGACTTGAGGGGTGACGGTGGTGACCAGGTCGCTGAGCTGGCGCAGATCACTTTGCGGATCACGGCTCAAGCCGGCTTGGCTGGCAATGATCTGGCTGAACATCTGGGCCTGGTTGAGTAACTTGCTAATCAACGCCGCTTTGTTGAGCAACGAGGTTTCCTGTTGCTGGGCCTTGAACGCGGCGATCAGTTCGTCGCGCTTACTGTCAAAGACCGCAACTTGCTCGGGCTGGGTCGCGATGGCGCGCAAGCCCTGCAAGCGCTCCACTACACTCGCTTCCAAAGCGCTGATCTTGGTCTCCAGGTCTGCCGCTTTGCCAGACTGGCCGAGGGTGGCGTTGATCTGTACCTGGTTGTTGAGGGTTTCCAACTCGCGACGCAACGCGAGGCTGCTGCCGAGCAGGTCAAGGCTTTGCAGTTCGACGCGGGTGCCCTGGTATTCACGCCAGGAGTCGCGCACCAGGTAATAGTTGGTCGCCAGCATCGGCAGCAGGAACAGCACGCTGATCAGGCTGAACTTCATGCCGAAGCTCAGGCGGTTCATCAGCGCGACGGCGGGATAGAGCAAGCTCTTCACAGGTGACCTCCCCTTCTTTTATTTTTATTGAGGCGCAGGGCGGCGGCAGATAGCCACTATTTGGCGCTCTATCTGTATAGCTCAATTCGAAAGGGAGTTTTGTAACGTAAGGTTAACGCAGAGGCGCAAGCCCTAATGCCATGTAGGAGCGAGCTTGCTCGCGAAAAACTTAACGACGCCGCGTTTATTCAGGAAGCGCGCGTTATCGTTGAGGGTTTTCGCGAGCAAGCTCGCTCCTACAAATCAGGGGAGTACCGTCCAGATGGCAAACCCGGCATACCACAGCACCGCCGCACGCAGCAGCAGTTCCCACAGGCGATCCAGGCTGTTGATGCCATCGGCCCCCACCACTGGCGGCGGGATTTCCGCAGCGGCCAGGCCGACTTTTTCCACCAGCTGTGCAGCGCTGATGTCCCAACTCAGCAGTTCGTGGAGCATCACACGGCTGACTCCTACGAAATTGCCCACCAAGGCAAAGCTGGCCGCCAGCAGGCGTACCGGCAACCAGTCAAACGCGTGGCGCAATTGCGTGGCGCGTTCGGCCACCAAGGGGTTCTGGCTGTGTTCACTGGCCAGCGCCAACAGGCGGTACGCCAGGGCGGCCACCGGGCCCAGCAGGAAATACCAGAAAATCACCGCAAAAAAGCTTTGGTACGCCTGCCACAGCAGGTAGCCCTGGACGCGCTCCAGCAGTTGCTCGCCACTGTCGGCGCCAAGCTTGAGGTCGCGTTCGGCCACATGCTCGGCCGCCTGCAGGTCACCGCGCCGCCAGGCATCACGAAACGGTCCCAACCCTGCCAATAAGTCGCCACGGCCCAGGCTATAGATCACCACCAGCAAATGCACCGGCAATGCCAACAGGCCATAGGCCACCGGTTCCAGCACCAGCAACAGCAACGCCAGCACTGCCACCGGCAACAGCACCAATACCAGCAGGATCAGCCAGGGCCGCTTGCCCATGCGCGGGCTCGATTCCAGCTTGGCCAGTTCACGCATCCATCCGCCGTCACGCTGCAACCGCAGGCGCAAGGCTGAGAACTTCTCGATCCATACCGCCAGCACCAACACCAGGAAACTCATCGTTCGTGTCCTCCATCCTGCAGGGCGCTGCGAAAGCGCGTCCAATCAAAAGCGGGGCCCGGGTCGGTCTTGCGCCCCGGTGCGATGTCGCTGTGACCACAAATATTTTGGTAGGTGATATCTGGGTAAGCGGCCAGCAGTTGGCGCGTCAGGTCGATCAGCGCCGCATACTGGGCATCGGTGAACGGCAGGTCGTCCGTACCTTCGAGCTCGACCCCCAGAGAAAAATCGTTGCACACCTCGCGCCCCTTGAAGCAGGAGATACCGGCATGCCAGGCCCGATCGCGGCACGAAACAAACTGCGTCACAGCGCCGTCACGCTCAATCAGAAAATGCGCAGACACTCGTAGGCTGGCTATCCCTTCAAAGTAGGGATGCTCTGAGATATCCAGGCGGTTCTGGAAAAACTCCTGCACCTTGCCGGTCTTGAACTGCGCCGGAGGCAAACTGATGTTGTGCACCACCAACAGCGAGATTTCGCCTTCAGGGCGCTCGTTGAAGTTGGGCGAAGGGCAATGACGAATGCCCTGGCACCAACCGCTGGCGGGGTCCAACTGCATACAGGCTCCTTGAGTGAGACGAGATGTGACCAGTATGCCGCGTTCCACCCTGCGGTTGCGATCACTTGCCGCGATTGAGTTGCCGCAGGTTACCCACCACGGCTGTCAGCGCACGTTCGAACAACGGGCCATCGTCCAAGCTGTGCAGGACGCCCTGCTTGAACGCCAGAGCTAACTGGCCCGAGCTTTTCTCCAGGACCTTGAGGCCCGTGCGGCTGACAAAAATATAGGTATCGGCGGGCGGCATGATTGCGGTCAACTTGCAGCGCAGGGTACCGGCTTCATGTTGCTGCAACGCAACCCAGGCACCGACTCGCAACTGCTGGACCTTGAGCAGGTCGGGGTCGTCAGGGGGCATTGATTTGTCGGCGGTCGGCGGGCCAGCGTCCAGGGTAAAAGGCTCGCGGACTTCGACCAGCACCTCGCCGTCGAGCGGCTGAACATGCAGAGCCTGCAACCGCAGGAAAAACTCGCGGGTACTGAAAGGATCGAACGCCGCACCGGCCAACCCGTCACGCAATGCTTTGAGCAGCCCGGGTAATTGCTCCAGCAAACGCCGGCCGGCTTCGGTGTCTTCACGCAGGCCCACGCTCCAGAGCAATTCATCCAGGGTGCGCAGCGCCGCCTGCCATTGCAGCGATTGTTCACCGTTTTTGAGAACGGCCACTAACAGCACCTGGCTCCAGGCCTGCTGCACAAATTGCAGCACCGATGCCGGCAAGGTTTTGCCCACGAGCCGCCGATTGAGCACCTGCGCCACACGCTGGCGCGCCACCTGGGTATGCAGGCGCTCTTGCTCGGCGTCACGGGTATGCCGTTCAAGACGTTCACTGCGCGTGCGCTCTTGGGCTGTAAATGCGCTGAACGTGGTGAGCAACTGGGAGAAAATCGCCGGGTCTTCGACGTACTCATTCAGCAACCGCTGGACGAGTTGCTCGATACACAGATAGAGGTTGTCTCGTGAGTGGTCATGGGGCGGGCTCCAGCCGATGACGGCGTTCGCGATGTCATTGAGCAAGCGCCGCGCCGGATGCTGCGTGTAACTGAGCAGGCTCTTGTCCAGCACCGCCACTTTCAGCAGCGGGATCTGCAAGCGGGCGATCAGCCCCTTGAAAGCGTCCGGCACACTGCTGTCATCGAGCATGAACTCGAACAGCATGGCCACCAGATTGATCACATCTTCGTCTGCTTCTTCCAACACCCGCGACTTGCCACTTTTGACACTGACCCGGGTGAGCAACTGTTCAAGCTGGCTGCGCAGGTCGAAATCGTCCTCGCTCTCCGGCTCCGGTACATATTGCTGCAAATGCGACAGCAGCCGCAGCAGATCACGGGTGGCAATGGGTTGCGGCTCGGCGCTGGCTTCAAGGGTCGGGGCCAAGCTGCCACGCACCGCTACCAACAACGTCTGCAAGGCGCTGAACGCTTGCTGGCCGCTTTTATCCAGCGGCGGGTCGGCCACCGCTTGGCCGGTGCAGTCCTGGTGCTCCCGGGCCGCACGCCCGCCGGCTCGACGGGACGGGACCGCTTTGAGTTCCGGCAATACGCCAGTGGCGATCAGCAATTGGTTGGCCTCGCCATACAACAGGTCGGAGTCACTGAGCACGTACTTCTCAAACAGCTTGAGCATGACCAGCTTGACGCGGATCTCCACCCCCAGGCTTCGCCCTGCTTGCAGGAAAAACTCGCACAGCCGCGCCGGGCCCAAGGGGTTTTCCGGATCATCCAGGCGCCTGCCAAGCAGTTCACTCAAGCGCGCGTTCAATTGCCCCAGCGCCAAGCCATCACGGTGTCGCACCCGACCGAGCATCGCCTCCAGGGCCACGGCTTTTTCCACGTCATCGGCGCTGGTGCCGGGTACCGCCTCATAAGACACCAACGGCACCAGGTGTGCCCCGCTGCACCGGGCCTGGCCCAGGTTGGCGAACGCCACGAACAGCTGCTCCATGAACACGCGTTCGAAGTTCTTGCGCTTGAGGCGCAGGTCGCGCATGGCCTCGAAAAAAATATGATGGTCGACGGTGCTACGGGCCTTTTCGGCCATTTCAAACAGGGTGTCGTCGGCGTTATCGAACAGTTCCTGCAAGCCTTGCTGCAGTTGTTGCGCAGCCTTGTCACGCACCTGCAGCAACACCACCGGCAGGCGCGCGAGCGGCGATGGCGTGGCCTGTGCCCTGTTGATAGGCACCACCTTCCCGTCATTGTGCATCCTGGCCTCCTGAAACGGCGGTTTTGAGAGGTGGAAAGACCGGAGCAGGCCCGGCAGGCCCTGCAAATATCCCGGCTACCACCAAGACGTCAAAGCTATGACGCCAATTGCAAGGCGCGAGATTATCTTGCAAACGAGGGCAGTTGCGCCAGCACACTCTGACTTTGTGCGGTAAATGAGTGGCGAGCTGGGTTAGAACGCACGCTGGCCCTATAATCGAGGCACTTTGTTTGTGGAGCCTGTTATGCCGAACCTCCGTCTTGCCGACCTCACCGCCGAAATCGAAGCCAACGTGCGCCGCGCACTGCTGGAAGACATCGGCAGTGGTGACATCACCGCGCAGTTGATCCCGGCCGAACGGCTGGCCAAGGCCACGATCATTACCCGTGAAGCGGCCGTGATTGCCGGTACGGCCTGGGTGGATGCGGTATTTCGCCAACTGGACCCACGGGTCGCCGTGCATTGGCAGGTAGCTGACGGTGAACGTGTCAGCCCCAACCAGGCGCTGTTCCACCTTGAAGGCCCGGCACGCTCGCTGCTCACGGGAGAACGCAGTGCGCTGAATTTTTTGCAGATGCTGTCAGGTGTAGCCACCCGAGCGCAGTTCCTGGCGGACTTTGTCGCGAGCACCCAGGTCAAACTGCTGGACACCCGCAAGACACTCCCAGGTCTGCGTTTGGCGCAGAAGTACGCGGTGACCTGCGGCGGTTGCCACAACCACCGTATCGGGCTGTATGACGCGTTCCTGATCAAGGAAAACCACATCGCTGCCTGCGGTGGTATTGCCCAAGCGATTACGGCCGCCCACAAAATAGCCCCGGGCAAGCCGGTGGAAATCGAAGTGGAAAGCCTGGAAGAGTTGCGCGAAGCCCTGGCGGCGGGTGCCGACATCATCATGCTGGATGAACTGAGCCTGGACGACATGCGCGAAGCCGTGCGCCTGAACGCCGGCAAGGCCAAGCTGGAAGCCAGCGGCGGGATCAATGAAACCACCTTGCTGCCTATCGCTGAAACCGGCGTGGACTACATCTCCATCGGGGCGATGACCAAGGATGTGAAGGCGGTGGACCTGTCGATGCGCCTCAGTATCTGAAGGTGCCGTAACCGTAGGAGCGAGCTTGCTCGCGAAAAACCCTAACGATAACGCGTACCTCTGGGGGCACGCGGTGGTCTTGAGTGTTTCGCGAGCAAGCTCGCTCCTACAGGCTGCTTTTAAACTACAAGGTTATTCATCTCGCAGTACTCGTCCCATTCGACACCCAGCACCTCGGCCGCCTCTTTGTGCAAGGCCAACCGCGCGGCTTCGAACTCTTCGGGTGTCGAGGTGTACTTGAGGGTCAGCTCCCAAGGCTGGTAGCCCTGGCTCTCGGCCTCATCTTCAAATGCCCACTGAATCTGGTCACGCTGATCGTCAGCGCTCAGGTCCTTGATCTCTTCTTTAAGCTGCGGCGTCGCCTCGAGGTATTTCTCGAGAGCTTCTTGGTGCCGAACTTCCTGGGTCATCTCAGTCGTGGTCATGTCGTTCTCTTAGATCGAGGAATGGGAATGCATCTGGGTCTTCAAGGTTGCGCAGATACAAAAGAGCGGGCGCAAATGCCCGGCTCACCTGGCCTTCAGAACCATTCTGGGATCATCTGAAAACATTGCCGTTGAAACAGTGGTGCCTGTGGTGCCCGAGACAGGAATCGAACCTGCGACCTTCGCGTTACGAGTGCGCTGCTCTACCGGCTGAGCTACACGGGCGGTGGGCTAAAGCTAGCACTGCATTGGGCATGCAGCAACTTGCTCGCTCACCGCCCGGCGACTGTCACGCGCCGTTGGCGCCACAACCCTTGGCAGCGTACTGCGGGTCTACCGTGGTGGCACAGCTCCAGCCGGTGGTGGTGCTACGGGTCAGGGTGATGGTCTTGCCGAGCACGGGCGCGGGCGCATCGAGGATTTCACAACGGATAGTACCTGCGCCCGAGGCCACATCGCCCGTCACTTCGATCGTGCAGTTGGCGGTAGGGCTGGTGCCCCCGATGAGGGCCAGGGTCGGCACGGTGCCCTGGTTAATGACGTCCTCATAGCCGGCCTTCAACGCGCTGATTTCAGCCAACCCCGCGGTGAACTTGGCCTTGGCCTGGTGCTTGGTGTACATGGGCAGGCCGATGGTGGCCAAAATGCCGATGATTGCCACGACGATCAATAACTCGATCAAGGTAAAACCTTTTTGACGCATTTCTTTCACTCTCCAGAATAGAACCATGACAAGGCGCGTCCTGCGCCCCGTAGTGTGCAACGGCGCCAGTGTACTCATCCCCACGCAGCCGTTCGCCTGCAAGACGCACAATCTGACATTTTATCGCCCAGCACCAGCCTGGCCGACTCCGCCACCTGACTAAGCTATAAATTCTTCACGACCTGGGTGCGCCAACTTCACATGAACGACACGTCGACAATCTATGCCTGGGAGGGCATCAACCGCAAAGGGCGCCGGGTATCCGGAACGATCGCCGGCCATAACCTTGCGCTGATCAAGGTGCAACTGCGCCAGCAAGGAATCTGCCCAGAGCGTGTGCGCAAGAAGTCTTGTGCACTGCCGACCTTCAAGACGCGCATAACGCCCGTAGATATCGCCCTGTTCACTCGCCAGTTGGCCACCTTGCTCAAGGCCGGCATCCCGCTGCTGCAAGCCTTCGACATCATCAGTGAAGGCGTCGAAAACCCACAGCTGCGCGAACTGGTGAAGGCGCTGAAACAGCATATTGCCAGCGGCCACCCGTTGGTTGCTGCCCTGCGTCAATATCCCCGCTACTTCGATGAGCTGTACTGCAATCTGGTGGCGGCTGGCGAAATGGCCGGAGCCCTGGAAACCCTGCTGGAGCGCGTGGCGATTCATCTGGAAAAAAGCCAACGGCTCAAAACCAGGATCAAGAAAGCCATGACCTACCCTATCGCGGTACTGGTAATTGCCACAGGGGTGAGCACAGTGCTGTTGATTCACGTTGTGCCGCAGTTTCAGAACCTGTTCGCCGGGGTCAACGGCCAATTGCCGGGGTTTACCTTGGCGGTCATTGCACTGTCGGAACTGTTGCAACAAGCGTGGTGGATGCTGGCGCTGGGCGTGGGCGCCATAATGGTCGCTGGGCATCACGCCTATCGAACTTACCCGGGCTTTCGCCATTGGTTGGCGGCGGGTTTGTTGAAAATGCCCGTGGCAGGCAAACTGCTGCACAAATCTGCGGTCGCACGCTACGCTCGCACGCTATCCACTACCTTTGCGGCGGGCGTTCCTCTGGTACAGGCATTGGGTTCGGTGGCTGGCGCCGTCGGTCATGGCCCCTTCAAACAGGCAATCGAACGTATGCGCCATGATGTATCCACAGGCATGCAGTTGAATCAATCGATGCATAACAGCGGCCTGTTCCCAGGCATGGCGATCCAGATGACCGCAATCGGTGAGGAGTCCGGCACCCTGGACCGCATGCTGGAAAAAGTCGCGAACCACTACGAGTCAGACGTGGACACCTTGGTCGACAACCTCTCCAGCCTGATGGAGCCGCTGATCATGGTGGTATTGGGGGGGATTGTCGGCGCGCTGGTAGTCGCCATGTACTTGCCGGTATTCCAATTGGGGACGGCGTTTTGAGCCTGCTGCTGAGCGAACATCCCTGGGCGTTTGTTGGCCTGGCGCTGGTGTTGGGCCTGATCGTCGGCAGCTTCCTCAATGTGCTGGTGTGGCGCCTGCCCAAAATGCTCGAGCGGGAGTGGCGTGCCCAGGCCCATGAGATTCTGGAGTTGCCAGCCGAGCCCGGTGGGCCCGCCTATAACCTAATGCGCCCCAACTCATGCTGCCCGCACTGCAATCAACCGATTCGGCCTTGGGAAAATATTCCGGTGCTCAGCTACCTGCTGCTCCGGGGGCGTTGTGCCCACTGCCGCGAGCCCATCAGCCTACGCTATCCTCTCACCGAACTGGCGTGCGCGCTGACCTGCGCCGCTGTCGCCTGGCACTTCGGCTTCGGCTGGCAAGCCGGCGCGGTGATGCTGTTGAGTTGGGGCTTGCTGGGGATGAGCCTGATTGATCTGGACCACCAACTGCTGCCGGATGTGCTGGTGCTGCCGCTGCTATGGCTGGGGCTGATCCTCAACAGCGCTGACCTGCTGACGCCCCTGCCCGATGCAGTATGGGGCGCGGTCATCGGCTACATGAGCTTGTGGAGCCTGTTCTGGCTCTTCAAGCTGGTCACTGGCAAGGACGGTATGGGCCATGGCGACTTCAAATTATTGGCCTTGCTGGGAGCCTGGGGCGGCTGGCAGATTCTGCCGATGACCCTGCTGATGGCCTCGCTGCTGGGCGTGTTTGTTGGGTTGATTCTGTTGCGTTTGCGTAAGGCCCAGGTGTCAGCGCCAATGCCGTTTGGCCCCTGCCTGGCAATTGCCGGCTGGATTGCATTGCTCTGGGGTGGTCAAATAACCGACTTCTATTTGCAGTCTGTCGGTTTCAGATGACCACTTCTGTTGCAACACCCTGGATTCTTGGGCTCACGGGCGGCATTGGCAGCGGCAAAAGCGCTGCGGCCGAGCACTTTATCAAGCTGGGCATCGACCTGGTGGACGCCGATCACGCCGCGCGCTGGGTCGTCGAGCCTGGCCGCCCGGCGCTGGCGCGCATTGCCGAACATTTCGGCAGTGGCGTGCTGCAAGCCGACGGCCAACTGGACCGTGCCGCGCTGCGCAAACTGATCTTTGAGGTCCCACAAGAACGCCTGTGGCTGGAAGCCCTGCTGCACCCGCTGATCGCCGAGGAAATTCGCAGCCACCTGGCACGCGCCCAGTCGCCCTACGCGATCCTGGTGTCACCGCTGCTGATCGAGTCCGGGCAGTACAGCATGACCCAGCGCATCCTGGTGATCGACGTGCCGCAATCGCTGCAGATTCAGCGTACCCTGCAGCGCGACGGCATCAGCGAACAACAGGTGCAGGCGATTCTCAAGGCTCAGTCCAGCCGCGAAGACCGCCTGAACCATGCCGATGACGTGCTGGTCAACGATAAGGACCTTGCCTGGCTGCATGGCGAGGTCGAGCGACTGCACCACTTTTACCTTACTTTGCGTGGAGGCCGATCATGAGCCAACCCTTGACCGTCGACTGCCCAACCTGCGGCGCCCCCGTGGAATGGAAAGCGACCAACCTCAACCGGCCGTTCTGCTCGGACCGTTGCAAACTCATCGACCTGGGTGCCTGGGCCGCTGAAGAACACAAGATTCCCGTGGCCCCGGACGCCGAAGACGAACTGTTTTCCGAAGACCTGCCGCCGCGCCACTAAGGCCGCATAAAGGCATATTCCTGCTGGTCGTCGAGGTTTTCTGCAAGGTATTGCAACTCGTCGGCCAGGTCTTCGAAGCTGCGTACACCCTTGCTTTGCTGCACCACTGCGCTGAGCATGGCGCGCAAGGTCAAACCGGGGTCAAAACCGATTTCCTGCGCTGCATCCTGGCTTCTGCGCAACTCCTGCCGTGCCCATTCATACACACTCATGATTCATGCTCCTGAAAATTTTGCCGAGCATGGACCTGCGCCACTGCCCTGCTTTTGACCTGGATCAACGCCGCGAATCGTCGTCCTTCCAGGGCGCCGAGAGGTAGCGGGTGCGGTTGAAGGTCTCCAGCCATTCCGGGCAAAACACCACCAGCGCGCTGATGACCATGCCGTTGATAAAGGCTTCGGGAAAGATGATCAGCCACAGGTAACCGACAAAATCCTCCAGCCATTGCGGCATCGCAAAAAGGCCGTCGAACCACAGCAGTCCCAGGCCGGCCAACAGGCACAGCAATGCCGACAGTGCGGCAGCAAAAAAGCCCGAACAGAAGATATACACAAAGGGGTTTCGCGGCTGCGCCCGCTCCACCAACAGCGCGCACCCTTCGGTGACCAGCACCGGCAGCACAATCAGGAGCAGGCCATTGACACCAAGCGCGGCCAGGTCCTGGCGCCCCAACAGCATCAAGCCAAGCTGGGCAGCAAAGCCACCGACGATAGCCAGCGGCCAATCGAGCAGCAAAGTCACGGCGGTCATGCCGATAAAGTGGTAGGACACACCGGTATCGAAATCCCGCCGCACCAGCCACAGCATGAACAGCGCGAACACCGTACCGAAGAGCAAGTGCTGGCGCCGACGGTCGGCAAACAGCTCCACCCAGGGCGAGCGAAGGATCGCCCACAGCACCACGGGCGCATACACCAGCCAGCCGATACCGAGGGTCTGGGGTGCCAGAACCGCTGCACTGATCACGGACGCTCTGCCTTTACTAAAAAACTCATCACACACCTCGTCCCTGGCCTGTTTCACGTGAGCATTCTACACCCGCGTTTTAAGGCAAGACTTCCTGTGGTCATCATTTGAACGCTAAGCTGCGACTATGGATGACTCAGATTATTTGCGCCTGCTCACCGTAGCAGCCGAACAAGCCAACGCATTCCTGTCCAATGCCCGCAAGTGGGAGCGTGAGCGTTGGGTCTGCCAGCGCCTGCTGCAAGGCTTGAACGTGCCCTATCGTGTCGAAGAGTTTCACGCAGCGGGCCAGGAGCCGCCCGACGTGCTGTTTCGCGACGCCAGCTTCGAGGTCTTTTTTGTGCTGGACGAGGGCCGTCGCCTGAACGACGAGTGGCGCGATGAGCTGCTGCGCAGGCGCAGTGCTTTCTCCCTGAGCCAACTTGTACGGCGCGAAGCCAAGCCACGGCGTATCCCCGCCCATGAGTTCCTGCTTCGCCTGGCCCCCACACTGCGTAAAAAAGCTCACAACTACAAAGAACGCGGCATGGATCTGGGGGAGCTGGACCTCATTGCGTTTACCAGCCTCAAACGCGAGGTGCTGGACCTCAACAGCCATTTTCCGCCGCCGACCGAATACCTGCGTCAGGGCTGGCGCTCGCTATCGCTGGTGGGGCCGACATTCGCACGGGTCCTGTTCGCACATCCCGACGCGCCGGACTTCTTGCGCAACAACCTGGGCCGCAGCATAGTGTTTGATGTCGGCATCAGCCTGTGATGCCCCTGGCTGTAACGTGGCGCCCCTTTGCAACGTCTACCTGACGAGGCCTTTATGACCAGCCGCCTGAAACCCGATGACCAAGAGCGTGTCGAAGAGTACCTGCAACTCTCCCAGAACAGAGTCGAGCGCAAGCCTTTCCGGCCGTGGCTGCTCCTCTGCGTGGTGCTGGTAGTGGTGATCGGGCTCGGTGCGCTGAGCCGCCTATTGAGTTACCTGACGCTATGAGCCGCCTGGCGCTCGCGAGGGTAACTGCTCCGATTTCTTTTAGCCTTGCGAGATATCCCCATGACCCATCGTATTATTATCGTCGGCGGCGGTGCCGGCGGCCTGGAGTTGGCTACCCGCCTGGGTAAGACCCTGGGCAAGCGTGGCAAGGCCAGCATCACGCTGGTCGACACCAACCTGACCCACATCTGGAAGCCTTTGCTGCACGAAGTGGCTGCCGGCTCGCTGAATTCCTCGGAAGACGAACTCAACTACGTCGCCCAAGCCAAATGGAACCACTTTGAGTTCCAGCTGGGCCGTATGAGCGGTCTTGACCGTGAACAGAAGAAAATCCAGCTGGCCGCCACCCTCGACGAAGAAGGCCGCGAACTGGTGCCCGCCCGCGTGCTGGGCTACGACAGCCTGGTGATTGCGGTAGGCAGCACCACCAACGATTTCGGCACCGAGGGCGCGGCGCAACATTGCCTGTTCCTCGACACCCGCAAGCAGGCCGAGCGCTTCCACCAGCAATTGCTCAACCACTACCTGCGCGCCCATGCAGGCCAAACCGACGCCGTTGAACAGATCAGCGTCGCCATCGTCGGCGCCGGTGCCACCGGGGTTGAGCTGGCCGCCGAGCTGCATAACGCCGCCCATGAGCTGGCCGCCTATGGTCTGGACCGTATCAAGCCAGAAAACATGCACATTACCCTGATCGAAGCCGGCCCGCGGGTATTGCCTGCCCTGCCGGAGCGGATCGGTGGGCCAGTGCATAAAACCCTGGAGAAACTAGGGGTGACGGTACTGACCAATTCGGCGGTCAGTGAAGTAACCGCCGACGCCTTGATCACCAGCAGCGGCCAGGTGATTCCGGCTAGCCTCAAGGTCTGGGCGGCCGGTATCCGCGCCCCCGGTTTCCTCAAGGACATCGATGGCCTGGAAACCAACCGCATCAACCAGCTGCAAGTCCTGCAAACCCTGCAAACCACCCGCGACGAAAACATCTTCGCCTTTGGTGATTGCGCCGCCTGCCCGCAGCCGGGCACCGACCGCAATGTACCGCCACGGGCCCAAGCGGCTCACCAACAGGCGTCATTGCTGGCCAAATCGCTGAAGCTGCGGATTGAAGGCAAAGAGCTGCCGACCTACAAGTACACCGACTACGGCTCGCTGATCTCGCTGTCGCGCTTTTCTGCGGTGGGTAACCTGATGGGCAATTTGACGGGCAGTGTGATGCTGGAAGGCTGGCTGGCGCGGATGTTCTACGTGTCGCTGTACCGCATGCACCAGATGGCGCTGTATGGGTTCTTCCGCACGGCGATGCTGATGCTGGGCAGCAAGATCGGCCGCGGCACCGAGCCACGCCTTAAATTGCATTAACAACCTGGCCTCGAAAGAGGCCTGGTAAATGTGGGAGCGGGCTTGCTCGCGAATGCGCTGTGTCAGTCAGTACATCTGTGACTGAACCACCGCATTCGCGAGCAAGCCCGCTCCCACTTTATTTTGCGGTGAATTCAGAATTTGCGAGCACAAAAAAAATCCCCGTATCTTTCGATACGAGGATTTTTAATATGGTCGGGGTAGGGGGATTCGAACTCCCGACATCCTGCTCCCAAAGCAGGCGCGCTACCGGACTGCGCTATACCCCGGTAATAAAAAGGCGACCTTTCAGTCGCCTTCTTCGATCAGCGCTTTTGGCCTCTGATCTTAAGATTCGATTCCAGCGTTAACTGGTCTCAAAAATGGTGGGTCGTGTGGGATTCGAACCTACGACCAATTGGTTAAAAGCCAACTGCTCTACCAACTGAGCTAACGACCCAAATATGGTCGGGGTAGGGGGATTCGAACTCCCGACATCCTGCTCCCAAAGCAGGCGCGCTACCGGACTGCGCTATACCCCGGTTTGAAATTGGCTCCGTGACCAGGACTCGAACCTGGGACCCAATGATTAACAGTCATTTGCTCTACCGACTGAGCTATCACGGAACTACATATTTCAAAGTTACTGCTGTGTTGCTTCCTCTTCGACCCTGTCCGTATCGCTACGTTAGCGTCTCTGAGGCGCGCTATTCTACAATCTTAAAAACCCCTGTCAACCCTTTAAATTGCTTTTAAGACAATGATTTGCGCTTCTTTCTGATTTCTTCTTGGGGAGAAGAAACCCGTGGGCTGACGTTGCTGCGGGGCGCACTTTACAAGCCTTTGCCTTACAGTTCAACGCCCTATCGAAAAAAAAGGCCCCGCGATGCGGGGCCTTCTCTGTTTACGCCAAGCGCTGGGCTTAATGGAAGACGATTTCGTCGTCTTTCACCGTCGCCGTAACGCGAGTGCCAGGCATAAAGCTGCCCGACAGGATCAACTGCGCCAGTGGGTTCTCGATCCAGCGCTGGATCGCACGTTTAAGTGGCCGTGCGCCATACACTGGGTCGTAACCGACCGCGATCAGCTTATCCAACGCTTCGCCGCTCAGCTCCAGGTCCAGTTCGCGCTCAGCCAGGCGGCTACGCAGGCGGCCCAACTGGATCTCGGTGATGCCCGCGATCTGATCCCGCGCCAGAGGCTCGAAGATCACCACTTCGTCGACCCGGTTGATGAATTCCGGACGGAAGTGCGTGGTCAACGCGTCCATCACCGCCGCACGCTGGGCTTCACGATCACCCACCAATTCCTGGATCTGCGCAGAGCCCAGGTTGGAGGTCATCACGATCACCGTATTGCGGAAGTCCACCGTGCGCCCGTGGCTGTCCGTCAAGCGACCATCTTCGAGCACCTGCAGCAAGATGTTGAACACATCCGGGTGCGCCTTCTCGACCTCATCCAGCAGGATCACCGAGTAAGGCTTGCGCCGCACGGCTTCGGTCAGATAACCGCCCTCTTCATAGCCCACATAGCCTGGCGGAGCACCGATCAGGCGAGCCACCGAGTGTTTCTCCATGAATTCGGACATATCGATCCGCACCATGGCCTCTTCCGTATCAAAGAGGAACTCGGCCAACGCCTTGCACAACTCGGTCTTACCCACACCGGTCGGGCCCAGGAACATGAACGAGCCGCTTGGACGGTTCGGGTCGGACAAACCTGCCCGCGAACGCCGTACCGCGTTGGACACCGCCACCACCGCCTCTTCCTGGCCGATGACGCGCTGATGCAACAGGCTTTCCATCTTCAGCAGCTTGTCGCGCTCGCCTTCGAGCATCTTCGACACCGGAATACCGGTCCACTTGGAGACCACTTCGGCAATTTCTTCCTCGGTCACCTTGCTGCGCAGCAACTGGTTTTCAGGCTTGCCGTGCTGGTCGACCATCTGCAGGCTGCGCTCCAGGTCCGGGATCACCCCGTACTGCAACTCGGCCATGCGGTTCAGGTCGCCTTTACGGCGCGCGGCTTCCAGTTCCTGGCGGGACTGCTCGATCTTTTGCTGGATCTGCGCCGAGCCCTGTACTTCGGCTTTTTCCGAGGTCCAGATTTCTTCGAGGTCCGAATACTCACGTTCCAGGCGGACAATTTCTTCCTGGAGTTTTTCCAGGCGTTTCTTGGCCGCTTCGTCTTCTTCTTTCTTCAGCGCCTGGGATTCGACTTTCAGTTGAATCAAGCGCCGATCCAGGCGATCCAGCACTTCCGGCTTGGAGTCGATCTCCATACGGATACGGCTGGCCGCTTCGTCGATCAGGTCGATAGCCTTGTCCGGCAACTGACGATCAGTGATATAGCGATGGCTCAATTTGGCCGCCGCAATGATCGCACCGTCGGTGATCGCCACCTTATGGTGGACCTCATAGCGCTCTTTCAGGCCACGCAAGATCGCGATGGTGTCTTCTTCGCTCGGCTCTTCCACCAGGACTTTCTGGAAGCGACGCTCAAGGGCTGCGTCCTTTTCGATGTACTGACGGTATTCGTTGAGCGTGGTCGCACCGACGCAGTGCAATTCCCCCCGCGCCAAGGCGGGTTTGAGCATATTGCCGGCGTCCATGGAGCCTTCGCCCTTACCGGCGCCGACCATGGTGTGCAGTTCGTCGATAAACAGAATGATCTGCCCTTCCTGCTTCGACAATTCGTTAAGCAGGGATTTGAGGCGCTCTTCGAACTCACCCCGGAACTTGGCACCGGCAATCAGCGAGCCCATGTCCAGAGACAGCAGGCGCTTGCCTTTTAGGCCGTCTGGTACCTCGCCATTAATGATGCGCTGGGCCAAGCCCTCGGCAATCGCGGTTTTACCCACGCCAGGTTCACCGATCAGCACCGGGTTGTTCTTGGTGCGACGTTGCAACACCTGGATGGTGCGACGAATTTCATCGTCACGACCGATCACCGGGTCCAGCTTGCCTTCTTCGGCACGCTTGGTCAGGTCGACGGTGTATTTGTCCAGGGCCTGGCGCGACTCCTCGTGGTTGGGGTCGTTGACCGCTTCGCCGCCACGCAGGTTGTTGATGGCGTTTTCCAGGGCTTTCTTGCTCACGCCCTGCCCCAGCAACAATTTGCCGAGTTTGCTGTTGTCGTCCATGGCGGCGAGCAGCACCAGTTCGCTGGAGATGAACTGGTCACCTTTCTGCTGGGCCAGGCGGTCGGCCTGGTTGAGCAGGCGCGCCAGATCCTGGGACATATTCACGTCGCCGGTGGGGTTCTGGATTTTCGGCAGTTGGTCGAGCTCTTTGCTCAACTCCTTGCGCAGGCTGTTAACGTCAAAGCCCACCTGCATCAGCAAGGGTTTGATAGAGCCACCTTGCTGTTCCAGGAGCGCCTGCATCAAGTGCGCAGGCTCAATGGCCGGGTGGTCGAGGCCCACCGCCAAGGATTGAGAGTCAGACAAGGCCAACTGCAATTTGCTGGTTAAACGATCAATACGCATTAGTCACCTTCCTTTTGAGCAGGCCGGAGCTATGAACAAACACATCCTGAATGAAGAAACCTGCCAGATACCCTTATAGATGGGGTGGATTCTGGGCGTTTCAAGCGGCGGACGGTTGATACAGGTCAGGAGAGTCTAGCGTTCAAGCCAGATAAGGGAGGCGAATCGGCCCGTACGCGGGCTGCGGCGATAAGAAAAGAAACGCGGGTCGGTCACAGTGCACAAACCGCCACCATACACAGCGGTGACACCACGCGCGGCCAGGCGCAGGCGCGCCAGTTGGTAGATGTCGGCCATGAACTTGCCAGGGTTGTGGCTGGGAACAAAGGCTTGGGCGGTGGCCGGCAGTTGCTGCATGAATGCCTCACGCACTTCCGGGCCGACCTCAAAGGCTTGTGAGCCAATGGCAGGGCCGAGCCAGACCAGAACGTTTTCAGGGGCGGTATCCAGGCGTTCGAACGCGGCTTCCAGCACACCAGCCGCCAAGCCACGCCAACCGGCATGGGCTGCGGCAACCCGAGTGCCCGCCCGATTACAGAACAGCGCCGGCAGGCAATCGGCGGTCATGGATGTGCAGGCGATGCCAGGGGTGCTGGTCCAACTGCCATCTGCCTCGACAGTACGCCTCGGATCGGCCTCAACCACCTGAGTACCGTGGACTTGGCGCAACCAGGCAGGCTGGATATCGAAGGCGTCACTCAGGCGACGGCGATTTTCAAGGACGGCCTCAAGGCTGTCCTCGACATGATCGCCCAGGTTGAGGCTGTCGAACGGCGCCAGGCTGACGCCGCCCGCGCGGGTGGTGACGCAGGCTTTTACCCGAGCCGGCGCGGGCCAGTCAGGTATCAGCCAGTCACTCATCCGACAAACGCCTCGCGATCCTGCTTGAGCAGCGACAGCAACCAGACCAGATCGTCTGGCAGTGGCGATTCCCAGCTCATGCGCTTACCGCTCGTCGGATGATCCAGTTCCAGGAAGCGTGCATGCAGTGCCTGGCGCGGGAACGTCTTGAGCGACTCAACCATGGTCTGGCTGGCCGCTGGCGGAATACGGAAGCGGCCGCCGTAGGCTGGGTCGCCGACCAACGGAAAGTTGATGTGCGCCATGTGCACGCGAATCTGGTGGGTACGCCCGGTTTCCAGCTTGACCCGCACATGGGTGTGGGAGCGGAAACGCTCCAGCACACGGTAGTGGCTGACGGCTTGCTTGCCGCCCTCCATCACCGCCATACGCTGGCGCTGCTGGCCGTGACGACCAATGGGTGCGTTGATCTTGCCACCGGCCACAACAACGCCGATCACAATGCACTCATAGATGCGGCTGACGCTACGGCTCTGCAATTGCGTAACCAGTTGCGTCTGCGCCTGAATGGTCTTGGCTACCACCATAAGGCCGGTGGTGTCCTTGTCCAGACGGTGCACGATGCCGCAGCGCGGCACATTGATGATGTCCGGCACGTGGTGCAACAGGGCATTGAGCAAGGTGCCATCAGCGTGCCCGGCGGCCGGGTGAACCACCAGGCCTGCGGGTTTGTTGATGACCAGGATGTCGTCGTCTTCATAGACGATATCCAGCTCGATGTCCTGGGCGACCCATTCTCCCTGGGCTTCCTGCTCGGCAGTCAGCTCAAGAATCGCACCGCCATGGACTATGTCTCGCGGGCGGATAACCGCTCCATCCACAGTCAGGCGGCCGTCTTTGATCCAGGCGGAAAGGCGCGAGCGCGAGTGCTCAGCGAATAATTGTGCGGCGACTTGATCGAGGCGTTGGCCGCCCAATTCGGACGGCACCTCTGCGCGAAGTTCAATTTTATCGGACATGCTCAGACTAGGCGTGGCGTAGCCTTTGGTTTCGGCTGCGCGCTTGTGGTTAAATACGGCGTCTTTTGCCCCGAGGCTTTCAACGGGGCGCTCATCATAACAGGACGGCCCCGCCCAAGACAGCGGCCGTCATAGGGACGCAAGCCGCCATGCAAGTGAAACACCTGCTGCTGATCGCCATCCTCGCCATGACTGCTGCTTGCTCGTCAACAAAGGACGTCGTCGACGAAAACCTGAGCGAAGTCGAGCTGTACCAGCAAGCTCAGACAGACTTGGACAATAATAGCTTCACCAGCGCCACAGCGAAGCTGAAGGCATTGGAGTCGCGTTACCCGTTCGGCCGCTATGCCGACCAGGCCCAGCTTGAGCTGATCTACGCCAACTACAAGAACGCCGAGCCGGAAGCTGCCAAGTCCGCTGCCGAGCGTTTCATCCGCCTGCACCCGCAGCACCCGAACGTGGACTACGCCTACTACATGAAGGGCCTGACCTCGTTCGACCAGGACGTTGGCCTGCTGGCGCGCTTCCTGCCGCTGGACATGACCAAGCGCGACCCGGGTGCTGCCCGCGACTCCTATAACGAGTTCGCCCAGCTGACCAGCCGCTATCCCAACAGCCGCTACGCGCCGGACGCCAAGCAGCGCATGATCTACCTGCGCAACCTGCTGGCTTCGTACGAGATCCACGTGGCCCACTACTACCTGACCCGTCAGGCTTATGTGGCCGCCGCCAACCGTGGCCGCTACGTGGTGGAAAACTTCCAGGAAACCCCGTCCGTGGGTGACGGCCTGGCCGTGATGACCGAGGCTTACCAGCGCCTGCACCTGGACACCCTGGCGACGACCAGCCTGGAAACCCTGAAGCTCAACTACCCTGACCACCCGAGCCTGAAAGACGGCCAGTTCGTGCCTCAGGTTGCCGAAGCGGACAACCGTTCGTGGCTGAGCAAGTACACCCTGGGCCTGATCGAGTCCCGTCCACCGCTGCCGCCGGGTGAAACCCGCGCCAACCAGGACGTGATCAAGATGTACCAGGACGCCAAGGACGCCATTCCTTCCGAGCTCAAGCCGCACGACGAGAACGGCGATGTGCTCGAAGAAGAAGAGCCGCAAGCCCTGGGCGATAACCAGGACCGCTCGTGGTTCAGCTACATGACCTTCGGTGTGTTCGACTGATTGTTCGACGCAACGCAAAAAGGGAGCTCTCAAGGAGCTCCCTTTTTTATGAGCGAGTATTTATTGCCCTGTGCGGCCGTGATCACCTTGGCTAAACTGGCGCATTCCTTGTCGAGAAATGCCCATCATGCTTCGTCTACTGTTCTGGATTGCCGTCATTGCCGCCGCGGTATGGTTCTGGCGCAAATTCAAAAACCCTGCCGCCCGTCAGCAACGGCCTGCTGAGCCGGATGCGGCCCTGATGGTGCGTTGCGCCCACTGTGGCGTGCACCTGCCGCAAGACCGCGCACTGAGTTCACGCCAGCAATGGTACTGCACCCAGGCGCACCTGGAACAAGGGCCAAAGTCTATCCAGCGTTGAGGCGACCTGCGGGGGCGTAAGGCGCTGGATCGATGATCGGAGCCCGCGCCAGCAGCAAGTCGGTGAACAACTGGCAAGAGGCCGGTGCGAGTACCAGGCCATTGCGGTAATGCCCGCAATTGAGCCACAACCCCTTGAAGCCAGGGACCTCACCGATAAACGGTATACCTTCGGGTGAGCCAGGCCGCAAACCGGCCCAGTGCCCGACTACCTCGGCGTCCGCCAAGGCGGGAATCAACTCCACCGCAGACGCCTTGAGGCTTTCCAGCGCGGTGTCGGTTGGCGTCTTGTCGAATCCTTCATGCTCCAACGTGCTGCCGATCAGGATGTGCCCATCCCGCCGCGGGATCGCATAGCGCCCCTTGGCCAGGACCATGCTGGATAAAAAGTCGGACGCGCATTTGTACAGGATCATTTGGCCTTTGACCGGCTCCACGGGTAGCGCCAGGCCCAGAGTACCCAGCAACTGCCCGCTCCAGGCGCCGGCCGCAAGCACCACCTGATCTCCCAAAACCAGGCCCGTAGCGGTATTCACACCCACCACCCTGCCGTCGCCGAGCACAAAGCCCAACACATCGCATTGCTCGTAAATCGTCACGTTCGGCAACGCCAGCAACGCCGCCTTCAGTGATTTGACCAGGCGCGGGTTGCGAACATTGGCCACGTCGGCCATGTAGATCGCCTGGGCGTAGCCGCCCCCCAGCACCGGCACGGCGTCATGGGCCGCCGACACGTCCACTTTGCTCAAGGGCCGCCCTTCACGCGCAGCCCAGGCCAGTGCATCCGCCTCGTCATCCAGGTCGAGCCAATACAAACCCGTGGTGTGAACCTCTGGATCGACCCCGGTGGCTGCAAACAGCCGTTGTGCCAGTTGTGGGTAGAAATCCTGGGACCAATGGGCCAAGGCAGTGACCGCCTGGCTATAGCGCCACGGATACAACGGCGAAACAATCCCACCGCCCGCCCAGGAAGACTCCTGCCCGAGCCCACCGCGCTCCAGCAGCGTGACTGCCTGGCCCTCACTGGCGAGGTTGTACGCCGTCAACAGCCCGATTACTCCGCCGCCGACAATCACCACTTGCTGTTGCTTAGCCATCATTTGATCCAGCCGATAAACAGGGAAAGGCGCGCCCGGCGCCCACGCTTCAAGTACGCTCATCCTTGCCCCCAGCAGACCTTGGGCGACATTTCAGGCACCGCTCCCGGGTTGCTGCGCATACCGGTGCTGGTCAAGCTGAAGGCTGCGCACGCGTCGTTCGCCATGACCGAGTCCGCAGCAGGTGTGGCGAGCAGGTCAAAATCCTGGGGGTTCAGGACGACACTGATTCTATAGTGATCATTGCCCGCGCTGACGTCGCCTGCATCAATAAAAGTGCCATTTCTCGTATACGAACGCTCCAGATGCTGGGCCTGTTCGCTCAACAACGCGACGATCTGCGCCCGGTACACCTTTTTTACCTGGCCGAGGTACCCGGGGTACGCAATTCCCGCCAGCAACGCGATGATCGCCACCACGATCAATAACTCCATCAGGGTAAAACCCTGGCTCTCCTTGCCCATCCGATTGCTCCTTATTGAAGTTGCCGCCATAAGACCCGTCGAAACCTGACACGGCCGCCCTCCTCCACCCGTGCATAGACCGTCTCCAGCACCGTGCGCGATTGCCCCGCGAGCCCGACCGAGGTGACACGAAAAAGCGAGGCAGGGGAACGGGGCGGTAAATGAGCCAGCCCTTCACCCTCCCCGAGGGATTGAATGCCATAAAAACCATCCTTCAAGGCGAGCCAGGTGACTGCCGAGGCAGGATTCGTCCCGGCCGCCGTCAACGAAAAAGCCTCAGCGGGCGGCGCACAGCGGGTGATGGAGTGGCAGACAGGCATCGCATGACCAACCTTTTGCACGGCCGATTCCCCCAACCTCAGGCCGCTTTCGGCAGTTTGAAACGATTGATTGCGATGCCACAGGCTGCTCGCGACTTTTTGCTGGGAGACCGCAGCCTGTATCGAGGACAGCCCCACCTGCGACAGCACCAACAGGAACACCAGACTGATCAGCAGCACCATCCCGGTCTGCCGCACACGAATGCTACCCTGCATGGTCATTGCCCCTACCCCAGCCGGTTCCGCAGTGCCGCCACGACGCTGTAGGTCTGGTCCTTCACCCGCCCGGCGGGGTCTTGAAGGGTCATGAGAATACGCACGCTACGTATCAGCGACTCATCGGTCGGATGGCTGTCATATCGCACCACGACCGTTGATGCCGAGGTGGCCGCCATGCCGAAGCTGACGTCGAATGCCCGCACGTTATCCATCAATACCGCCCTGGCGGGTGCTGTCGGAGTACTGATCTTCAACTGGCCCGATTCGTAGGTGTAGGTAAGTTGACGTATACCAAAGCGAAGCTGGCCGGGTTCGACAACAGGTGGTGTGCCGGCATAAGCCCTGGCCGCCTCCTTGCAGTCGGACAACACTGTCCAGTCAGGCTTGCCGATGCCATCGCCGACATTCGCGGTCACCAGCGTCAGCGACTTCGCACTCCCCGCCGCTTCCCAGCTTATCGGCCGATCAAAGGCAGCCGGAGCATTATCGATAGCGGCCACGGCCAAACACCCCAGCATGCCTGCCTGGCGAATATCCTGGGTGATCTTGCTCAACACAAACCGCGCATCATCCTGCAGCAGCATGGCGGCCTGCTGGCTGGCATGGGTCAACCGCGCACTGATCAGTATCTGGCTTGCCCCCAGTATCAAAACCAACCCGAGGGCGAGCGCCAGCAAGACTTCCACCAGGCTGAAACCTCGCGCAAGACGCTTCATTGCGACACTCCTTGTTCATTACTGATGTGACTGGTCAGGGTGAAGGTTTCCCGCGCCCCTGGCCGGTTTGCTGCCCGGGCATCCGCCCAACTGATGCTGATGGTGACCTCGTGCCCGTTCACCACCACTGAACCTTTGGCATCCTCGCCGGCAAAACCGATGATATTGGCCTCGAAATCGTGCAGGTCCAGGTCACGCACACTGGCGGTGGCAGTGTTGGGTGGCGCCCGCTCCGCCCTGGCCCATGTGTAATCAGCGCCAGCATTGGTGCGAATACGGTCGAGCATGTCGTAGGCAATAAAACTGGCCTGGCTGGTCATCCTGGCGCTGTTGGTGTACTTGAGCGCGTTGAGTTGCAGCACCGCAGCGCCCATCAGGCCGATCGCCAAAATCAACAGCGCTACCAGCACTTCGACCAGCGTCATGCCGGACTGGCGCGAGTGCGCAAGGCGCAGGAAAAATCGGTTCGGGCAGGCTGGCATTTGCGTCGTCATCCATGTCGAAGGCCGGTGAAAAAAGCAGGCAAAGCCTGCTGTGCGACCCAAGACTAGCGTCGGTTTTCGAGCCGCGCTGCTCCCGGAACAAAGGGAAATACTTTGGACATAAAGGCCATCATCCAGGGCCAAGGACCAAGCGCTATACCTAGAAAACCCACTCGTGCCCAAGGAGGGAACGCACATGAAACAACGAGGATTCACCCTGATTGAAATGCTGCTGGGGCTGATCGTCACCAGTTTTCTCGCACAACTGGCCGTACCTGGTTTCAAGGGTTTACTTGAATCACAGCAACGACAAAACGTTGCCCAATCACTTGCCTCCGGGCTGCGCTACGCACGTACCGAGGCCATCGCGCGCAACCGGGCGGTGGTGATTCATGCAAAGAGTGAGGACTGGAGCCTGGGATGGCGCGTGATACTGGATGTGAGTGGGCGCGGCCACCTGGATGACGACAATCCAGTATTGCTGGAGCGTGAGGGCAGTGGGCGCGTGCCGGTCGCCGGTAATGGCCCGGTGACGAGCCAAGTGCGCTTCAGCGGCCTGGGGGAGCCGGTGTTCGCCGGCGGGGGATTTCGTGCCGGCACCGTGCATGTGTGTGACAAGGCCCATGCACAGAGCCTGTATCAGATCGTGCTGGCCCCCAGCGGGCGCGTCAGCCTGCGCAGTGACAAGACCGAACAGGCATTATGCCGAGGTTATTCCAGCACCCTGGCCGTCAGAGCAGCGAGCGGACCCGCAGCTCCTTGGGCATCGAGAACGTGATGTTTTCTTCACGACCCGCCAGCTCATCGGCGCCGGTGGCACCCCAGGCCTGCAACTGTTGGATCACGCCGCGCACCAGCACTTCCGGAGCGGAGGCACCCGCCGTGATGCCGATACGCTCGACACCGTCGAACCAGCTGCGCTGCATGTCTTCGGCACCGTCGATCAGGTATGCCGGTGTGGCCATGCGTTCGGCCAGTTCGCGCAAGCGGTTGGAGTTGGAACTGTTAGGGCTGCCGACCACCAGTACCACATCGCATTCATTCGCCAGCTGCTTGACCGCATCCTGGCGGTTTTGCGTGGCGTAGCAGATGTCATCCTTGCGGGGGCCGCCAATGGCCGGGAATCGCGTGCGCAGGGCGTCGATGACGCGGCTGGTATCGTCCATGGACAAGGTAGTCTGGGTGACGAAAGCCAGGCGGTCGGGATTGTGCACCTGCAAGTTGGCAACGTCTTTTTCGTCTTCCACCAGGTAGATGGCGCCGCCGTTGCTTGCGTCGTACTGGCCCATGGTGCCTTCGACTTCCGGGTGACCGGCATGGCCGATCAGGATGCATTCGCGGCCGTCGCGGCTATAGCGCGCTACCTCGATGTGCACCTTGGTCACCAGCGGGCAGGTGGCATCGAACACTTTAAGGCCACGGCCGGCCGCTTCGGTACGCACGGCCTGGGACACGCCATGGGCACTGAAGATGACGATAACGTCGTCGGGGACCTGGTCGAGTTCTTCGACAAAGATCGCACCGCGTGCGCGCAGGTCTTCGACCACGAACTTGTTATGGACGACTTCGTGGCGCACATAAATCGGCGGCCCGAAGACTTCCAAGGCGCGGTTGACGATTTCGATCGCCCGGTCCACGCCAGCGCAGAAGCCACGGGGGTTGGCGAGTTTGATTTGCATGCTGTGCCTCGTGCCTTGCAGCCACTTGGGTCAGGTTTGACGCTGACCGTATGAGCAATGGGATCAAAGGTGGGAGCGGGCTTGCTCGCGAATGCGGTGGGTCAGCCTAATAACTCGGTGGCTGACACTGCGCATTCGCGAGCAAGCCCGCTCCCACATTTTAGACCGTGTACGGTCAGTTACAGCGCTTTGACGCCGATAATCTCGACGTCAAAGGTCAGCGTCTTGCCAGCCAACGGATGGTTGAAGTCGATGGTCACTTGCGCATCATCGAACGCTTTAACCACTCCGGGCAATTCGGTATTGGCCGCATCATTGAAGATCACCAGCAAGCCTTCCGACAGGTCCATGCCTTCGAACTGCGAACGCGGGATGATCTGCACGTTTTGCGGGTTGGGCTGGCCGAAGGCGTTTTCCGGCAGGATCTGCAGGTTGCGCTTGTCGCCCGCCTTGAACCCGAACAATGCCGCTTCAAAACCAGGCAGCAGGTTACCGTCGCCAACCTTGAAGGTCGCCGGGGCCTTATCGAAAGTGCTGTCTACCGTGTCGCCATTCTCCAGGCGCAATGCGAAATGCAAAGTGACTTCCGTGTTCTGGCCGATGCGTTGCTCAGCCAATACCTGATCAGTCATTGACGGTTTCTCCGGTTTTCTTGCTCTTGAACATATCCAGCGCCAGCATGATTGCACCAACGGTGATGGCGCTGTCGGCAAAGTTGAACGCCGGGAAGTAGTAGCGGTTCTGCCAATGCACCAGGATGAAGTCGATCACATGGCCCAGGGCGATGCGGTCATACAGGTTTCCCAGCGCGCCGCCCAACACCAGGGCCAGCGCGATGGCCAGCCAGGTGTCGTCGCGGCCCAGGCGCTTTAGCCACACCACCAGCACGGCACTGACCACCACGGCGATCACCGCGAACAGCCAACGCTGCCAGCCACCGCCGTCAGCCAGGAAGCTGAAAGCGGCGCCGGTGTTGTAGGCCAGGGTCCAGCTGAAGTAATCCGGGATCACCACGATTTGCTGGAACATTTCCAGGGAGCCCTCGAAGTGAGCCTTGCTGACCTGGTCGATGACCAGCACCAGCAGGCTCAGTACGAGCCAGCCCAGACGTCCGAAACGACTGGCTGCATTAGGCATAGTGGCGAACCTCGCCTTCACCGCTGATGTTGTCGACACAACGACCACAGATTTCAGGGTGCTCAGGGTTCACACCCACATCTTCACGGCAGTGCCAACAACGGGCGCATTTAGGGAAGGCCGACTTCACCACTTTGAGCTTCAGGCCCGGCACCTCAGTGACCACGGCATCTGCCGGGGCCTGGGCGAAAGGTGCCAGGCTCGCGGTGGAGGTGATCAGCACGAAGCGCAGTTCGTTGCTCAGCTTGGCCAGGTCGGCGGTCAGGCCATCTTCGGCAAACAGAGTGACTTCGGCTTGCAGGTTGCCACCCACGGCCTTGGCCGCACGTTGGACTTCCAGTTCCTTGTTCACTGCAACCTTGACGGCCATGACGCCTGCCCAGTACTCGCGGCCCAGTTCGAAGTCGGCCGGCAGTTCGGTCAAGCCTTCGTACCAGGTGTTGAGCATAACGGACTCGTTACGCTCGCCCGGCAGGTATTCCCACAGCTCGTCGGCGGTGAACGCCAGGATCGGCGCGATCCAGCGCACCAGCGCTTCGCTGATGTGGTACAGCGCGGTCTGCGCCGAACGGCGCGCCTTGCTGTTGGCGCCGGTGGTGTACTGGCGGTCCTTGATGATGTCGAGGTAGAAACCGCCCAGCTCCTGCACGCAGAAGTTGTGGATCTTGGAGTAGACGTTCCAGAAGCGGTATTCGCCGTAGTGCTCTTGCAGCTCACGCTGCAGCAACAGGGTACGGTCCACGGCCCAACGGTCCAGGGCGAGCATGTCCTCGGCCGGCAGCAGGTCGGTGGCCGGGTTGAAACCGGTCAGGTTCGACAGCAGGAAGCGCGCGGTATTGCGGATACGGCGGTAGGCATCGGCGCTGCGGGCCAGGATCTGGTCCGACACGGCGATTTCACCCGAGTAATCGGTGGAGGCCACCCACAGACGCATGATGTCGGCGCCCAAGGTGTCGTTGATCTTTTTCGGTTCGATCACGTTCTTCAGCGACTTGGACATCTTGCGGCCCGTCTCGTCGACGGTGAAACCGTGAGTCAGCAGCTCGCGGTACGGCGCGTGATTGTCGATAGCGCAACCGGTCAGCAATGACGAGTGGAACCAGCCACGGTGTTGGTCCGAACCTTCCAGGTACAGGTCGGCGCGCGGGCCGGTCTCGTGACCCATCGGGTGCGAGCCACGCAGCACGTGCCAGTGAGTGGTGCCCGAATCGAACCACACGTCGAGGGTGTCGCTGATCTTGTCGTACAGCGGCGCTTCGTCGCCCAGCAGCTCGGCGGCGTCCAGTTTGAACCAGGCTTCGATGCCTTCCTGCTCGACACGCTGGGCCACGACTTCCATCAACTCGACGGTGCGCGGGTGCAGTTCACCGCTTTCCTTGTTCAGGAAGAACGGGATCGGAACGCCCCAGTTACGTTGGCGGGAGATGCACCAGTCCGGACGGTTGGCGATCATCGAGTGCAGGCGCGCCTGGCCCCACGCCGGGACGAACGTGGTGTCTTCGATGGCTTTGAGCGAACGTACACGCAGGGTGTCGCCGCTGGTCGGCTCTTTGTCCATGCCGATAAACCACTGCGCCGTAGCGCGGTAGATCAGCGGGGTCTTATGACGCCAGCAATGCATGTAGCTGTGCTGGATGGTGGCGGTTTGCATCAGCGCACCGACTTCACGCAGCTTTTCGATGATCGGTTGGTCGGCCTTGAAGATGAACTGGCCACCGAAGAACTCAAGCGAAGGCACGTATACGCCGTTGCTCTGCACCGGGTTGATGATGTCATCGTTGACCATGCCGTACTTCTTGCAGATCACGAAGTCGTCCACGCCATAGGCAGGCGAGCAGTGAACAATGCCAGTACCCGAACCCAGCTCGACGTAGTCAGCCAGGTACACCGGCGACAGACGGTCATAGAACGGGTGACGGAAGTTGATCAGCTCCAGCGCAGAACCGGTGGTGGTGGCGATTACCGAACCTTGCAGCTCGTAACGCGCCAGGCACGACTCGACCATTTCCTCGGCCAGCACCAGCAGGCGATCACCAACGTCCACCAGGGCGTAGGTGAATTCCGGGTGCACGTTCAGCGCCTGGTTGGCCGGGATGGTCCACGGGGTGGTGGTCCAGATCACGATGGCGGCCGGCTTGGCCAGGCTTGCCAGGCCGAACGCCTCGGCCAGCTTGGCGTCGTCGGCGACCGGGAAGGCCACGTCGATGGTCGAGGACTTCTTGTCTTCGTACTCCACTTCCGCTTCGGCCAGGGCCGAACCGCAGTCGAAGCACCAGTTCACGGGCTTGAGGCCCTTGAACACGAAACCGCCCTTGACGATTTCGGCCAAGGCGCGGATTTCACCGGCCTCGTTCTTGAAACTCATGGTTTTGTAGGGGTTGTCCCACTCGCCCAGCACACCCAGGCGAATGAACTCGGACTTCTGCCCTTCGATCTGTTCGGCGGCGTAGGCACGGCACAGTTCGCGGGTCTTGTCCGCGCCCAGGTTCTTGCCGTAAGTCACTTCGACTTTGTGTTCGATCGGCAGGCCGTGGCAGTCCCAACCTGGGACATACGGCGCGTCGAAGCCCGACAGGGTCTTGGAGCGCAGGATCATGTCCTTGAGAATCTTGTTCAGCGCATGACCGATGTGAATCGTGCCGTTGGCATAAGGAGGGCCGTCGTGCAGGACGAATTTCGGACGATCCTTGCCAATTTCGCGCAACTTTCCGTACAGGCCAATACTGTCCCAGCGCTGCAGGATCTGCGGTTCGCGCTGTGGCAGGCCGGCCTTCATTGGGAAGGCGGTGTCCGGAAGGTTTAGCGTGGCTTTATAGTCGGTCATTTAAGGCTCTTCGGTTAGCGATGGGCGCTAGGTGCGGCTAGTGCACGGGCGGCGGCGACATCCGCATTGATCGCCGTTTTCAACGCCTCAAGGGAGGCGAAACGCTGCTCTTCACGCAGCTTCTGGTGGAAAACCACCGTCAAACGCCGGTCGTATAAATCACCGGCAAAATCCAAAAGGTGAACTTCCAGGTGGGCCTTGCCATCACCTGCAACCGTGGGCCTGACGCCTATATTGGCGACTCCTGGCCACGATTGGCCGTCGATGTCGACGCTCACCAGGTAAACCCCGGTCAACGGCACACGACGGCGCTTGAGTTGCACGTTGGCGGTTGGCGTGCCCAGTTGGCGCGCCAGCTTCTGGCCGTGCAATACCCGCCCGGCAATGCGGAACGGGCGACCGAGCAAACGCTCGGCCAGGTCGAAGTCGGCGGCGGCCAGGGCGTTACGCACCTGGGTGCTGCTCACGCGCAAGCCGTCCAGTTCGACGGTTTGCGCGGCTTCGACAGTGAAACCCTGATTGACGCCGGCATGTTGCAGAAAATCGAAATCCCCGACCCGGTCACAACCGAAATGGAAGTCATCGCCGACCTCCAGGTGCTGCACACCCAAGCCGTCCACCAGGATGCGGTCGACGAACTCGGCGGCGCTGAGGCTGCGCAAACGCTGGTTGAATGCCAGGCAGAGGACACGGTCCACGCCCTCCTCCGCCAACAGCTGCAGCTTGTCCCGCAAGCGCGCCAAGCGGGCCGGCGCCGTTTCCGGGGTAAAGAACTCCCGCGGTTGCGGCTCAAAAATCACCACGCAGCTGGGCACGCCCAACTCGACCGCACGCTCGCGCAGCCGAGCCAGGATAGCCTGGTGGCCACGGTGAACACCGTCAAAGTTGCCAATAGTGGCGACGCAGCCCCGATGCTCGGGGCGCAGGTTGTGGAGACCTCGAACCAGCTGCATAACGCGCTTCTTGCTCATAAAGTGGTCGATTATAACCACACCCAGCCCCGGACGACAGGCAACAGCGCAGGCCAAATGGGTCGAATCGATAAAACAACCGTTTTATCGCGGCAAAGTCTCTATCCCAGCGACTTGCGATTGAAGTCACGCAGGCGGAAACCCTGCAATAGCAACATCCCGAAGTACACCGCCACGCCCGCGACCACCAATACACCCAGGCGCATGAAGCGCTCCAGCATATTGCCTTGGCCCCAGGCCGGCATGATGTGCATCAGGCCAAACAGCACAACCGACATCGCGGCAACCGCCACCAGCAGCTTGAGCGCAAACACGCCCCAGCCTGGCTGCGGTTGGTACATCTGTTGTTTACGCAATTGGTAAAACAGCAGGCCTGCGTTTATGCACGCACCCGCGCTGATCGCCAAGGCCAGGCCGGCGTGGGCCAGCGGGCCGATAAACACCAGGTTGAGCAATTGCGTAACGACCAGGGTGAAAATCGCGATTTTCACCGGGGTGCGGATGTTCTGCTGAGCGTAGAAGCCCGGCGCCAGCACTTTGATCACAATAATGCCGAGCAGGCCGACAGAGTAGGCGACCAGCGCATGCTGGGTCATCAATGCGTCATGGGCGTCGAACTGCCCATATTGAAACAGCGAGACCGTCAACGGTTCGGCGAGGATGCCCAGGGCCAGGGCGCACGGCAGCACCAGCAAAAAGCACAGGCGCAGGCCCCAATCGAGGATGCGTGAGTATTCCTGGCGATCCTTGCTGGCGTAGGTACGCGCCAGGGTCGGCAGCAGGATCGTGCCCAACGCCACGCCCAGCACACCGGATGGCAATTCCATCAGACGGTCGGCGTAGTACATCCACGACACCGAGCCGGACACCAGCAACGAGGCGAACGCGGTGTTGATGATCAGAGAGATCTGACTGACCGACACCCCGAGGATCGCCGGCAGCATGTTGCGCATGACGCGCCACACGCCAGTGTCTTTGAGGTTCAGGCGCGGCAGTACGAGCATGCCGATTTTTTTCAGGTGGGGCAGTTGATACAGCAACTGTGCCAGGCCGCCGGCCAGCACCGCCCAGCCCAGGGCCATGACGGGCGGGTCGAAGTACGGTGTGAGGAACAGCGCAAAAATAATCATGCTGACGTTCAGCAAGGTCGGCACGAACGCCGGCACCGAGAACCGGTTCCAGGTATTGAGGATCGCACCGGCCAGGGACGACAGGGAGATCAGCAATATATAAGGAAAGGTCACGCGCAGCAGATCAGTGGTCAGTGCGAATTTTTCCGGGGTATTGGCAAAGCCGGGGGCGGTGGCCCAGATCACCCAGGGCGCGGCGAGCATGCCGACGATGGTTACCAGCATCAGCACCAGCGTCAGCAAACCCGAGACGTAGGCGATGAACGTACGAGTCGCCTCCTCGCCATGCTGGGTCTTGTATTCGGCCAGGATCGGCACGAACGCCTGGGAAAATGCGCCTTCGGCGAAGATCCGCCGCAACAGGTTGGGCAGTTTAAAGGCAATAAAGAACGCATCCGTGGCCATGCTGGCGCCAAAGATGCGGGCCAGCAGGGTGTCACGCACGAACCCCAAAACCCGGGAAATCATCGTGATAGAGCTGACGGCAGCCAACGATTTGAGCAGATTCATTGAAAGAGTTTGCGCCTATAGATAAAGAGCAGGCGAACTACGCGCCCACTTATGCGATACTGCGCGCCTGCAACAGCACAGAGCCAAAGCTCGCGAGTTTACAGGTCAAGCGCCGGAAATAAATCACCCGCCTCTTCAGATCGACCACTCAGCAGTTCGCATCAGCCGCCCTTGACAACCCGTCAAGTCATCGGCATGATTCGCGGCCTATTTTGTTTGCTATTTCCTAAAAAGTCTTTCGAGGAGCTCGACGGTGGCCAACACACCTTCCGCCAAAAAACGTGCAAAACAGGCTGAGAAGCGTCGCAGCCACAACGCCAGCCTGCGTTCCATGGTTCGCACCTACATCAAGAATGTAGTCAAAGCCATCGACACCAAAGACGCTGAAAAAGCTCAAGCAGCTTACGTTCTGGCTGTGCCTGTTATCGACCGTATGGCCGATAAAGGCATCATCCACAAGAACAAGGCCGCTCGCCATAAGAGCCGCCTGAATGGCCACATCAAGGCTCTGAGCGTTCCTGCTGCAGCCTAAGTGGTAACAACTGCAACGCAGCTCAGGTTGCGTAACAGTTAAGAAATGCCCCGTACCGAAAGGTCCGGGGCATTTTTGTGTGTGCCGGAAAACACGCCCAACAACTGCAGGAGCGAGCTTGCTCGCGAAGATCGTTAACGATGACGCGGGAAGCCTGGCGCCCAGCGGGGCTCTCAGGTTTTTCGCGAGCAAGCTCGCTCCTACAGAGAGTTGACCGGGGATATTCTCAGGGCAAAAAAAACGCCCCGAACCAGTCGGGGCGTTTTTGCTACCACTTGATCAAAACATCAATCAATGGTGATGACCGCCTTCACCGTGGACGTGGCCGTGAGCCACTTCTTCCTGGGAAGCGTCGCGGATGGCCACGATCTTCACTTGGAAGTTCAGACGCTGGCCAGCCAGAGGGTGGTTGCCGTCAACGGTGACGTCGTCGCCGTCCAGGTCGCGGATGGTGACGATCTGCATTTGGCCGTCCGGCGCGGAAGCGTGGAACTGCATGCCCACTTCCAGCTCATCGACACCTTCGAACATGCTGCGGCTCAGGGTGCTGACCAGTTCGGCGGAGTATTCGCCGTAGGCATCTTCAGGTTCTACGGCGACGGTCAGTTCGTCACCGACGCTCTTGCCTTCCAGAGCCTTTTCCAAGCCCGGGATGATGTTGCCTGCGCCTTGCAGGTAAACCAGCGGCGCGCCGCCGGCGGAGCTGTCGATGACCTCACCAGCGTCGTTGGTCAGGGTATAGTCGATGGAGACAGCCTTGTTAGCGGCGATCGTCATGGGGCGAGACCTTTTGCAAAAGAATGAAGAACGGACAAGTCTAAACAAGGATTTGCCCGAAAGCGAACGGAACCCGGACGGACGGGGCCGATCAACGGTCACGATCACAGGTTTTCATCAAGACGACGATGGGCACTGGGTGGCCGAGCTGTCTTGCGGCCACACCCAGCACCTGCGCCACCAGCCGCCCTGGCAGTCACGCGCCTGGGTGCTCGACCCCGCGCAACGCCTTGAAAAAATAGGCCAGGCCTTTGCGTGCGGCTGGTGTGCGCAAGGGCACGAATAACGATAACCTTGGCGCCTGATTCGCGGTAGGCACTCACCCATAGAGCGCCACCCAAGCCATGCACCTCCAGAGAATTCGCATGCAGACTTTTTTTATCGCGCCCACCGATTTTGGTGTGGGTCTGACCTCCATCAGCCTTGGGCTGGTGCGTACCCTGGAACGGGCCGGCCTGAAAGTCGGCTTTTTCAAACCCATTGCCCAACCACACCCTGGCGACACCGGGCCGGAACGCTCCACCGAGCTGGTGGCGCGCACCCACGGCCTGAAACCGCCGCAACCGCTTGGCCTGGCTCACGTAGAGCGCATGCTCGGCGACGGCCAGCTCGATGAGCTGCTCGAAGAAATCATCACCCTGTACCAGCAGGCGGCCGTAGGCAAAGACGTGCTGATCGTCGAAGGCATGGTGCCGACCCGCAGCGCCAGCTACGCGGCACGGGTCAACCTGCACCTGGCCAAGAGCCTGGACGCGGAAGTGATCCTGGTCTCGGCACCGGAAAACGAAGTGCTCACCGAGTTGTCTGGCCGCGTGGAATTGCAGGCCCAACTGTTTGGCGGTCCCAAAGACCCGAAAGTGCTGGGCGTGATCCTCAACAAGGTACGCACCGACGAAAGCATGGAGGCCTTCTCGGCTCGCCTCAAAGAGCATTCGCCGCTGTTGCGCAGCGGTGATTTCCGGCTGCTCGGCTGCATCCCCTACCAACCCGAGCTCAACGCCCCGCGCACCCGCGATGTGGCGGACCTGATGGGCGCGCAGATCCTCAACGCCGGCGACTACGAAAGCCGGCGCATGACCAAGATCATCATTTGCGCGCGCACCATGCGTAACACCGTCGAGCTGCTCAAGCCCGGTGTGTTGGTGGTGACCCCGGGCGATCGCGACGACATCATCCTCGCCGTCAGCCTGGCCGCCATCAATGGCGTGCCGCTGGCCGGGCTGCTGCTGACCAGCGACACCCTGCCCGACCCGCGCATCATGGATCTGTGCCGAGGCGCCTTCCAGGCCGGGTTGCCGGTGTTGTCGGTGAGCACCGGCTCCTATGACACCGCCAACCAGCTCAATAGCCTCAACAAGGAAATCCCCATCGATGACCGCGAGCGTGCGGAAATCATTACCGACTTCGTCGCCAGCCACCTCGATGCACGCTGGCTGCACCAGCGGTGTGGCACGCCACGGGAGATGCGCCTGTCGCCGGCGGTGTTCCGTTACCAACTGATCCAACGCGCCCAGGCCGCCAACAAACGTATCGTGCTGCCCGAAGGGAGCGAGCCGCTGACCGTACAGGCCGCCGCGATCTGCCAGGCCCGCGGCATTGCCCGTTGCGTGCTGCTGGCCAAGCCTGCGGATGTGGAAGCCGTTGCCCGCGCCCAGGGCATCGACCTGCCCGAAGGCCTGGAGATTCTCGACCCCGATCTGATTCGCCAACGCTACGTGGAGCCGATGGTCGCCCTGCGCAAGAGCAAAAGCCTCAACGCGCCCATGGCCGAGCAACAGCTGGAAGACACCGTGGTGATCGCCACCATGATGCTCGCCCTCGACGAAGTGGATGGCCTGGTCTCCGGCGTGATTCACTCCACCGCCAACACCATTCGCCCCGCGTTACAGTTGATCAAGACCGCGCCGGGCTGCACCTTGGTGTCGTCGGTGTTCTTCATGCTGTTCCCCGAGCAGGTGCTGGTGTACGGCGACTGCGTGATGAACCCGCACCCAAGCGCTGCGGAACTGGCGGAAATCGCCCTGCAAAGCGCTGACTCGGCAGCCGCGTTCGGCATCACACCACGGGTGGCGATGATCAGCTATTCCAGCGGTGACTCGGCCAGCGGCGAGGAAGTGGAAAAAGTCCGCGAAGCCACCCTGCTCGCCCACGAGCAACAAAGCTCGCTGCTGATCGACGGCCCGTTGCAGTACGACGCCGCCGCCAACGAAAACGTCGCCCGGCAACTGGCCCCCAACAGCCAGGTGGCAGGCAAGGCCACCGTCTTTGTGTTCCCAGACCTGAACACCGGCAACACCACCCACAAAGCCGTACAACGCAGCGCCGATTGCGTGAGCCTGGGGCCGATGCTCCAGGGCCTGCGCAAACCGGTCAATGACCTGCCACGTGGCGCCCAGGTGGACGACATCGTGTACACCATCGCCCTGACGGCGATCCAAGCCGCCAATCGACCCATGGATATCTAAATGCTGGATTTTCTACCTGCCGCCGTGTGCGGGGTGATCGCTTCGCTGTTGCTGGCGCTGAACACGATCCTGCTGTGTTCGTTCCTGTTTATCGTCGCGCTGTTCAAGGCGCTGCCGTTTGCCAAGCGCCTGAGCGAATGGCTGATGAACCACACCCACGAAGCCTGGGTCACCAACAACAAGGGCTGGATGAACCTGGTGCGGCGTACACGCTGGCACCTGACTGGCCTTGAGGGCCTGGACTACCAGCACTCGTACCTGGTGACCAGCAACCATCAGAGCTGGGTCGACATCATGGTGTTGCAGTACGTGCTCAATCGGCGCATTCGCCCGCTGAAGTTCTTCCTCAAGCAAGAGCTGATCTGGGTACCCGTGATTGGCCTGGCGTGGTGGGCACTGGGCTTTCCCTTCATGAAGCGCTACAGCAGGGCTTATTTGGAGAAGCACCCGGAGAAGAAAGGCAAAGACCTGGAAACCACGCGCAAGACCTGCGCGAAGTTTCGCGACAACCCCGTGGGGATCTTCAACTTTGCCGAAGGCACACGCTTTACCCCGGGCAAGCATGCGCAGCAGCAGTCACCGTTTCGCTACCTGCTTAAACCCAAGGCGGGCGGTATTGCGTTTGTGCTGGATGCCATGGGCGAGCAGCTCAAATCACTGGTGAATGTGACCATCCACTACCCCGGCGGGCGCCCAGGCTATTGGGATCTGCTGTGCGGCAATGTGCAGGAGGTGGTGGTGCACTTTGAAGAAGTACAGATCCCGGCTGAGTTCATCGGCAAGAATTATGAGCAGGATGGGGACTATCGGTTGGCGTTCCAGGGCTGGATCAACCGGTTGTGGCAAGACAAGGATGCGTTGCTGGAGCAGTTGCACAAAGACTTTCCAGCCAGCCGCTGAACAACATGTGCATGCCATTTAATGTGGGAGCTGGCTTGCCTGCGATAGCCATAGGTATCTACACAACGCTGTAGCGCTCAACGCTAACCACGATGCGAAGCGAACCGCTCTTGATCTGCTTTTGATCTTGATCTCAAGCGCCCCGTTAAACCACGCTGGCCGGAATTCGACAGGGATTTGGGGGGTAAACCGGCAGGGATGCCGGTTTAGCCGCCCCGCGCCATGGATGGCGCGTGGCGGCGGCCCCCCAAATCACTGGCGGATTACGGGCACACCGAGCCTAGGCGAGGTGCCGAGTGGTGGGGCAAGAGCGTTTTGCTTACTTTTGCGCTTCTCAAAAGTGAGCCGCCGTCAGGGCGGAACCCTAAGTGGCCGTGACCTAAATAACGGATATGTACCCGGTCCAGCTGTGTTGACTCTTAGGCCGTCTTCGCAGGCAAGCCAGCTCCCACATTGACCGAGGCCACATTTGAGAATATGTAAAAAGCCCGCCACCGAGTGATCGATGGCGGGCTTTTTGATGGCTGCGAGGTTTAGATCGCGCCGCGCTGACGCAACAGCTCCAGCACTTGCTTGACGCTGTCTTCCAGCGACAACGCCTGGGTGTCGATCACCAGGTCAGCATTCAACGGCACGTCATACGGGAAAGATTCGCCAGGGATGTTATCCCCACCGGCCGCGTACAACCCTTGCGGGTCACGCTCGGCGCACACCAACGGCGATGCCTGTACGTAAACGGTCAGCAGGCGGTCGGCACCGATCAGCGCCTTGGCCTGTTCACGGCCTTCGGCATCCGGGGCAACGAAGGCCGCCAGGGTCAGCAGGCCGGCTTCGTTGAACTGGCGCGCCACATGAGCGGCACGACGCCAGTTCTCGGTACGCCCGGCACGGTCCTGCGGCAACCCTTTGTTCAGGTCGTGGCGCAGGTTCTGGCCATCCAGTACGAACACCGCACGGCCCATGTCGAACAGCTTGCGCTCGACCGCATAGGCCAGGGTGCTCTTGCCAGCGCCCGACAAGCCGCTGAACAACACCGTGGCCGGCTGCTGGCCGAAACGCAGGGCGCGTTCTTCGGTGGCGACATGCGCCAGGCTGCCGTGCTGCGCTGCGCCGCCATGACCCACCGGCGGTGCGATGATCATGCCCGCGGCCACTGTACCGTTGGTCAAGCGGTCGATCACGATAAACGCGCCGGTGGTGCGGTTGCTGTCGTAACCGTCCAGGGCGATGGCGGCGTCCAGGCTGACCTTGACCCGGCCAATCTCGTTGAGCTGCAGCGAACTCGCCGGGCCTTCAGCCAGGGTGTTCACATCCACGCGGTGCACGATGCTGGTGATGGAACCCGGCACGTAGCTGGTGGCGCGTTTGATGTCGTATTTCTTGCCCGGCAGCATCGGTTCTTCGGCCATCCACACCAGCATGGCGTCGAAGGCGTCGGTCACTTGCGGCACGTTGTCGGCATGCACCAACAGGTCGCCACGGGAGATGTCGATCTCGTCTTCCATGGTCAAGGTCACGGCCTGGCCTGGGCCTGCGTGTTCCAGCTCACCTTCAAAGGTGACGATGGATTTGACGCGGCTGCTCTTGCCCGACGGCAACACCACCACTTCGTCGCCCTTGTGCACGATGCCGCTCGCCAGAGTGCCGGCAAACCCACGGAAGTTCAGGTTCGGGCGGTTGACGTATTGCACCGGGAAACGCAGGTCGGTGTAGTTGCGGTCGTTGGCGATCTCGACAGTCTCCAAGATCTCCATCAGCGACTGGCCGGTGTACCAGGGCGAACGCTCGCTCTTGTTCACCACGTTGTCGCCCTTGAGCGCCGACATCGGCACGAAGGCCAGGGTGCTCGGCTTGAATGCGATACCTTCGGCGAACTTCAGGTAATCGGCCTTGATCGACTCGAATACGCTTTGGTCAAAGCCGTTGATGTCCATCTTGTTGATGGCCACCACGATGTGTTTGATGCCCAGCAACGAGGCGATGTAGCTGTGACGACGGGTCTGGGTCTGCACGCCGTAGCGGGCGTCGATCAGGATGATCGCCAGGTCACAGGTGGACGCACCGGTGGCCATGTTGCGGGTGTACTGCTCATGGCCGGGGGTGTCGGCGATGATGAATTTGCGCTTGGCGGTGGAGAAATAGCGGTAGGCAACATCAATGGTGATGCCCTGCTCACGCTCGGCCTGCAGGCCATCGACCAGCAACGCCAGGTCGATATCGTCACCGGTGGTGCCGGACTTTTTCGAGTCGCGGGTAATGGCTTCCAAGTGATCCTCGTAGATCATCTTGGAGTCGTGCAGCAGGCGCCCGATCAGGGTGCTCTTGCCGTCGTCGACGTTGCCGCAGGTCAGGAAGCGCAACATCTCTTTGCGCTCGTGCTGGCCCAGGTAGGCGAGGATGTCCTCGCTGATCAAATCAGATTGATGCGACATGACAGCCCCTTAGAAATAGCCTTGACGTTTTTTATCTTCCATCGAGCCGGCACCATCGTGGTCGATGACACGGCCCTGGCGCTCGGAAGTTCGCGTCAGGAGCATTTCCTGAATGATGTCCGTCAGCGTCTCGGCTTCGGACTCCACCGCGCCCGTCAACGGGTAGCAGCCAAGGGTGCGGAAACGTACTTTCTTTTTGACGATACGGGCCTTGTCTTCGTCGGACAGGTGCTCGAGGATGCGGTCGTCGTCGATCATGATCAACGTGCCGTTCTTCTCGATCACCTCGCGCTCGGCGGCGAAATACAGCGGCACAATCGGGATGCCTTCCAGGTAGATGTACTGCCAGATGTCCAGCTCGGTCCAGTTGGACAGCGGGAACACGCGGATCGACTCGCCCTTGTTGACGTTGCCGTTGTAGACGTTCCACAGCTCGGGGCGTTGGTTTTTTGGATCCCAGCGGTGTTTGCTGTCGCGGAACGAGTACACGCGCTCTTTGGCACGGGATTTCTCTTCATCGCGACGGGCACCGCCGAATGCGGCGTCGAAACCATGCTTGTCCAGCGCCTGCTTGAGGCCCTCGGTCTTCATGATGTCGGTGTGCTTGGCGCTGCCGTGGGTGAACGGGTTGATGTTCTGCGCCACGCCATCGGGGTTGATGTGGGTGATGAGGTCCAGGCCCAGCTCCTCGACCATCTTGTCGCGGAACTTGTACATTTCCTGGAATTTCCAGCGGGTGTCGACGTGCATCACCGGGAACGGCAGCTTGCCTGGGAAGAAGGCCTTGCGTGCCAGGTGCAGCATCACGGCGGAGTCTTTACCGATCGAGTAGAGCATCACCGGGTTATCGAACTCGGCGGCGACCTCGCGGATGATGTGGATGCTTTCCGCCTCCAGCTGTTTCAGATGCGTCAGTTTGTCGACCATGGTTACTCACGGAAAAACGATCTTATGGACGGCCAGCGGGCCGTGTTCGAGCGAGGCATGCTAGCACAGCAACTTCTTCTATTTAGGGCGCCAGCTAGACCGAAACGATATATGAATATGCCGCCGAGTTTGGCGCTCGACTCGGTCAATGTGGGAGCTGGCTTGCCTGCGAAAGCCATACTAAACCTGTGGCGAGGGAGCTTGCTCCCGTGACGACCTGATAGCCGACGCACCGCGATCCAAATGTGGGAGCTGGCTTGCCTGCGAAGACGGCCTAACAGTCAACACAGTTGGACCGGGTACATATCCGTTATTTAGGTAACGGCCGCTTAGGGTTCCGCCCTGACGGCGGCTCACTTTTGAAAAGCGCAAAAGTAAGCAAAACGCTCTTGCCCCACCACTCGGCACCTCGCTTAGGCTCGGTGTGCCCGTAATTCGCCAGTGATTTGGGGGGCCGCCGCCACGCGCCATCCATGGCGCGGGGCGGCTAAACCGGCATCCCTGCCGGTTTACCCCCCAAATCCCTGTCGAATTCCGGCCAGCGTGGTTTAACGGGGCGCTTGAGATCAAAAGCAGATCAAGATCAAGAGCGGCTCGCTTCGCATCGTGGTTACCGTTGATGGAGTTGCGTGGAGACCTACGATTCTCGCAGCCAGCTCCCACCGTGTTCAGCGCTGTGCTTTAGATCGGATTGGGGCAGTCGATGAACAGGTGCTCCAGGGCAAAGCGCCGCGCCAGGTAGTCGCCTAACGCCTGCACGCCATAGCGTTCGGTGGCGTGATGGCCGGCGGCGATGAAGCTGATGTTGTTTTCCCGGGCGCTGTGGAAGGTCTGTTCGGACGCTTCACCGCTCAGGTACAAATCGACACCCGCGGCAATCGCCTGGTCGATGTAGCCTTGGCCACCACCGGTACACCAGCCGACGCGGCGAATCATCTCGCTGCCTTCGATCAGCAGCGGTTCGCGGCCCATCACGTCCTGCACGCGGCGGGCGAAGTCACGGGGTGACAGGGGCTCGGCCAGGGAGCCGACCAGGCCGACAACTTTGGGGTTGCCAGGGTCCAGCGGGCCTTCGACGGTGATGTCCAGGTGGCGAGCCAGTTGCACGTTGTTGCCGACATCGGCGTGCAGGTCCAGGGGCAAGTGGTAGGCCAGCAGGCTGATGTCATGCTTGAGCAGGGTTTTGAGGCGGCGTTGCTTCATGCCGGTGATGCAGGGGTTCTCGCCCTTCCAGAAATAACCGTGATGGACCAGCACCAGGTCGGCCTTGGCTTCGACGGCGGCGTCCAGCAGGGCTTGGCTGGCGGTCACGCCGCTGACGATGCGCATCACTTGGGGCCGGCCCTCGACCTGCAGGCCGTTGGGGCAGTAATCGGCAATTTTGGCGCTGCCGAGGTAGCGGTCGGCTTCCTCGACGAGGGTAGTAAGGGGCACGGCCATAAAAGACTCCTAAATATCCCGTTCGCAGGCGTCGCAGCCTCGTATAATGCGCGACATTATGGGCGCTCTCCCGCCCCCTGCAACCTGTCAGGACTTACTTGATGCTCAAGGCACTGCGTTTTTTTGGATGGCCATTGTTGGCTGGCGTGCTGATCGCGATGCTGATTATCCAGCGTTATCCCCAGTGGGTGGGCCTGCCCACACTGGATGTGAACCTGCAACAGGCACCGCAGACCAACACGGTGGTGCAGGGTCCGGTGACCTATGCCGACGCCGTAGTCATTGCCGCGCCGGCGGTGGTCAACCTGTACACCACCAAAGTCATCAACAAGCCCGCGCATCCGTTGTTTGAAGACCCGCAATTTCGCCGCTATTTCGGTGACAACGGCCCCAAGCAGCGCCGCATGGAATCCAGCCTCGGCTCCGGTGTGATCATGAGCCCTGAAGGCTACATCCTCACCAACAACCACGTGACCACCGGCGCCGACCAGATCGTGGTGGCCCTGCGTGACGGCCGCGAAACCCTGGCCCGCGTGGTGGGCAGCGACCCGGAAACGGATCTGGCGGTACTCAAGATTGATCTGAAGAACCTGCCGGCCATCACCCTCGGCCGCTCCGACGGTTTGCGCGTGGGCGATGTGGCGCTGGCCATCGGCAACCCGTTCGGGGTGGGGCAGACGGTGACCATGGGCATCATCAGCGCCACCGGGCGTAACCAGCTGGGCCTTAACAGCTACGAAGACTTCATCCAGACCGACGCGGCGATCAACCCCGGCAACTCGGGCGGTGCGCTGGTGGACGCCAATGGCAACCTGACTGGCATCAACACCGCGATTTTTTCCAAGTCTGGCGGTTCACAGGGCATTGGCTTTGCGATCCCGGTGAAGCTGGCGATGGAAGTGATGAAGTCGATCATCGAACACGGCCAGGTGATTCGTGGCTGGCTGGGCATTGAAGTACAGCCCTTGACCAAAGAGCTGGCCGAGTCGTTCGGCCTGACCGGGCGTCCAGGCATCGTGGTGGCGGGGATCTTCCGCGACGGCCCGGCGCAGAAAGCCGGCCTGCAGCTGGGCGATGTGATCCTCAGCATCGACGGCGCGCCAGCGGGTGATGGCCGCAAGTCGATGAACCAGGTGGCGCGGATCAAGCCGACCGACAAGGTGGCGATCCTGGTGATGCGCAACGGCAAGGAGATCAAACTGTCGGCGGAAATCGGCCTGCGCCCACCACCGGCCACCGCGCCAGTGAAAGAAGAGCAATAACCGTCGCGACCCAAGCGCCCGTTCACGGGCGCTTGTAAGGCTATATTTCTTAGCGATTCATTCTCATTAGGCATGTTATATTGTTTCAATATCGCTATTGGAACGCTCTATCATGTCGTCTCGAAAGTTTGTGCCCTTGGCCGGCCTGGCCCTGGGTTTGCTGCTCGACCCTGCCTACGCCGAAGAAAACACCCTGGAACTGGACACCATCAGCGTCACTTCTGACGCCTATGAATCCGCCACCGGCCCAGTCGACGGCTACCGTGCCACCCGCTCTGCCAGTGCGACCAAGACCGACACGGCTTTGCGCGACATCCCGCAATCGATCAGCGTGATTCCGGCCACGGTACTCAAAGACCTGGGCAGTACCAGCGTGGAGCGCGCCCTGGAATTCGCCGGCGGTGTGTCCAAGCAAAACAACTTCGGCGGCCTGACCCTCTACGAATACAGCGTGCGCGGCTTCACCACGTCCGAGTTCTACCAGGATGGTTTCAGCGCCAACCGTGGTTACCCCAGCACCCCGGACGCAGCGAATATCGAACGCATCGAAGTGCTCAAGGGCCCCGCCGCCAGCCTCTATGGGCGTGGCGATCCCGGCGGCACGGTGAATATCGTCACCAAGAAACCCCAGCCCGAGGCCTTCACCACGCTGCAGACCAGCGCCGGCAGTTGGGACCGCTACCGCACGGCGCTGGATGTGAATACCCCGCTGGACAGCGAGGGGCGCGTGCTGACGCGAGTGAACCTGGCCGTTGAAGACAACCACAGCTTTCGCGATCACGTCGACGCCAAGCGCGTGTTCGTCGCGCCCTCCTTCAGTTGGCAGTTGGACCCGGACACCACCCTGCTGGTGGAAAGCGAGTTCGTGCGCCACAGTTCCACCTTCGACCGGGGCATCGTCGCCAACACAGGCATGTCCCATTCCACCTTCCTCGGCGAGCCCAACGACGGCAATATCCGCAACCACAACAACCGCATCCAGGCGGCATTGGAACACCACCTCAACGACGCCTGGAAACTGCGCCTGGCCAGCCATTACAAGCAAGGCAGCCTGTGGGGCGATGCTTCGGAAAGCCGTGCGCTGAACCCAGACGGCCACAGCGTCAACCGCCGCTACCGTGAGCGCTCCACCGGTTGGCATGACAGCATCACCCAACTTGAACTCAGAGGCTTGTTCGATATTGGCACTTGGCAGCACGAATTGCTGGTGGGCGCTGAATATGAG
The DNA here is from genome assembly GCF_029201605.1 of Pseudomonas sp. FJ2-5-13. Taxonomy (NCBI): domain Bacteria; kingdom Pseudomonadati; phylum Pseudomonadota; class Gammaproteobacteria; order Pseudomonadales; family Pseudomonadaceae; genus Pseudomonas; species Pseudomonas sp. FJ2-5-13. The sequence goes on along the minus strand of NZ_CP104045.1, from coordinate 908,671 downwards.
GATTACCGCAAAAAAGAACGCGTCACCACCATTGGCGGCAGTCGTTACCCCATCGATATTTACAACCCCGTCTACGGCCAGCCTAAACCCAATGGTGAGCGCTCCGGCACCGACTTCTTCGAACAAACCAAAAGCCACGCACTGAACCTGCAAGACCAGATCATCTTCACCGACCGCCTGCGCGGCATGATCGGTGCGCGCTTCGAGCACTTCGAACAAAGCACCGACGACTTCACCCGCAACCACGCCAAGAGCCGCCAAACCCACGACGCCTTCACCCAGCGCGCCGGCCTGCTCTACCAGCTCACGCCAGAAGTCGGCGTATTTGCCAACGCCTCCACCTCGTTCAAGCCCAATAGCGGCCTGGATGCCGGCGGCAAGTCCTTCAAGCCCGAAGAAGGCGTGGGTTACGAGGTGGGAATCAAAAGCGAACTGTTTGACGACCGCCTCAGCGCCACGCTTGCGGCCTTTCATATCGAAAAGGAAAACGTGCTGACCCTCGACCCGGCGACCAACCTCAACCGCGCCATGGGCAAGGCCCGTAGCCAGGGGTTCGACCTGCAAGTAACCGGGCAAGTGACCGACGCCGTGCGCGTGATCGGCGCCTTGGCTTACATCGACGCCGAAGTGACCAAGGGCGACAAAACCATCCCCACGGGCAGCCGCATTCTCGGCGTGGCCAAGCGCAGCGGGAGTGTGTTGGGCGTGTATGAATTCCAGGACGGCGCATTGCGTGGCTCAGACCTGGGCGCAGCGTTCACCTATGTGGGTGACCGCTCAGGCGAAGCCGGCACAGGCTTCGAACTGCCCGCCTACCACACCGTGGATTTGCTGGCCCATTACAAGGCCACGCAGAACGTGACGGTGGGGCTGAACCTCAACAACCTGTTCAATGAAAAGTATTACGAGCGGTCTTATAGCAACTATTGGGTCAACCCCGGCGAGCCGCGCAACTTCACGGTTAGCCTGACCCTTAATCTGTAAATACAGTCAAATTGTGGAAGGTGGCTTGCCTGCGATGGCCATAGATATCGACACAACGCTGTCGCAATCAACGGTAACCACGATGCGAAGCGAGCCGCTTTTGATCTTGATCTGCTTTTGATCTTAGGCGCCCCGTCAAACCACGCTGGCCGGAATTCGACAGGGATTTGGGGGGTAAACCGGCAGGGATGCCGGTTTAGCCGCCCCGCGCCATGGATGGCGCGTGGCGGCGGCCCCCCAAATCACTGGCGGATTACGGGCACACCGAGCCTAAGCGAGGTGCCGAGTGGTGGGGCAAGAGCCCTTTTGGTTACTTTTGGGGCTCTTTTCCAAAAGTGACCCGCTGTCAGAGCGGAACCCTAAGTGGCCGTTACCGCAGGAATGGATATGTACACGGATAACAGTGTCGCCTGCCAGACCGCCTTCGCGAGCAAGCCCGCTCCCACAGTAGGATCGTTGGGGGGTCAGGTAGCTGGGCGTCGGCTGTCAGGCCGCCATCGCAGGCAAGCCAGCTCCCACACTAGGATCGTTGGGGTGTCAGGTAGCTGGGCGTCGGCTGGCAGGCCGCCATCGCAGGCAAGCCAGCTCCCACACTAGGATCGTTGGGGTGTCAGGTAGCTGGGCGTCGGCTGGCAGGCCGCCATCGCAGGCAAGCCAGCTCCCACACTAGGATCGTTGGGGTGTCAGGTAGCTGGGCGTCGGCTGGCAGGCCGCAATCGCAGGCAAGCCAGCTCCCACACTAGGATCGTTGGGGTGTCAGGTAGATGGGCGTCGGCTGTCAGGCCGCCATCGCAGGCAAGCCAACTCCCACAACTGGCTCACCGCAGGGCTCGATTACAATGAAACCGGCGCCCGTTCGCACAGTGTATTAAGCGCCGCCGCCCACTGCGGCTCATCATTCAGACAAGGCACCAACACCAACTCCTCGCCCCCCGCTTCACGAAATTGCTCGCGACCGCGATCACCAATTTCCTCCAACGTCTCAATGCAATCGGCGACAAACGCCGGGCACATCACCAGCAGCTTCTTCACGCCTTGCTGGGCCAATGCCTCTAGGCGCGCCTCGGTGTAGGGTTCGATCCACTTGGCCCGCCCCAGGCGGGACTGGAACGCCACCGACCACTTACCCTCCGGCAAACCCAACCGCGCGGCCACGTCCCGCGCCACGCTGAAGCACTGCGCGCGATAACAAGTGGCAAGCACCTCGGGGGATGCATTCTTGCAGCAATCGGCGTCCTTGAAGCAGTGTTGGCCCGTGGGGTCGAGCTTGGTCAGGTGACGCTCAGGCAAACCATGGAAACTGAGCAGCAAGTGATCGTAATCCTGCTCCACATAAGCGCGCACACTCGCCGCCAGCGCATCCAGGTACTCAGGCTGATCGTAGAACGGTTGCAGGATCGAAAACTGCACATTCAGTTGCTTGTCGCGCACCACTCGCTTGGCTTCCTCTATCACCGTAGTCACGGTGCTGTCGGCAAACTGCGGGTACAACGGCGCCAGTGTGATTTTTTGAATACCCTGGGCGGCCAGGCGCGTCAGGACCGTTTCCAGGGACGGCTCGCCATAACGCATCGCCAGTTCCACCGGCCCCTGGGTCCACTGCGCGGTCATTTGCTGTTGCAGGCGGCGGCTTAAAACCACCAGCGGCGAACCCTCGTCCCACCAGATCGACGCATAGGCATGGGCCGATTGCTCGGGGCGCTTGATCAGGATCAGCGACACCAGCAAGCGCCGCACCGGCCACGGCAGGTCGATCACATAAGGGTCCATCAGGAACTGATTGAGGTAGCTGCGCACATCGGCCACGGAGGTGGACTTTGGCGAACCCAGGTTGACCAGTAACAACGCGTGATCGGTCATGCAACATCCTATCTTTAGAGGCGGCTGGACAAGTCGTCCAGAGCCGCACGCAACTCAGTGAACTGGAAAGTGAAACCTGCGGCCTGCAGCCGTTCAGGCAAAGCCTTTTGCCCGCCCAGCAACAAGCCGGACAACTCACCCAGGCCAACCTTCAACGCAAATGCCGGCATCGGCATGAACGCCGGGCGGTGCAGCACCTGGCCCAGGGTCTTGGCAAACTCGCGGTTACGCACCGGGTGTGGCGCGCAGGCATTATAAGGACCGTTGGCGTCTTGCTTGTGCAGAAGAAAATCAATCAGGGCGATTTGATCCTTGATATGCACCCAGGGCATCCACTGCCGCCCATTGCCAATCGGCCCGCCCAGCGCCAGTTTGAACGGCAGCAGCAGGCGCGACAAAAAGCCGCCCTCGGCAGACAGCACCAACCCCGTACGCACCAGCACCACGCGAATGCCCAAGGCTTCGGCACGCTGGGCGGTTTCCTCCCAGGCGATACACAACTGGCTGGGGAAATCATCCTGCACCGGGCCGCTGTCTTCGGTCAGTTCGCGCTCGCCGCCATCGCCGTACCAACCCACCGCAGAACCGGAGATCAGCACCGCCGGTTTCTGCTCCAGGCTTTCCATCCAGGCCAGCAAGGTTTCGGTGAGGTGAATGCGACTGTTCCACAGCAACGCCTTGCGCTTGTGGGTCCAAGGCCGGTCGGCAATAGGCGCGCCTGCCAGGTTGACCACCGCGTCCACCGCGCCAATCACCTCTTGCAAACGCGCCACCCCAAGCACCTGTGCACCACACAGCTGGGCGACCGTTTCCGGTTGCCGGCTCCATACGGTCAGGCGATGCCCTTGTGCGAGCCAGTGCTTGCAGAGTTGGCGACCGATCAAGCCGGTACCGCCGGTCAGCAAAATATGCATGGGACTCTCCTCATGTAACGTTCGCCGCCGCTCACTGGTCTATTTTATAAGCAGGGATCAATTTGATAATGGAGCGTGACGGGGGTTTAAGCCTTAGCTTAACCATAGGTCACGCCACACAATCAGGCACGCCAAAACTTATACCAAAAAACAATATTGTACAGCTATTGGTGTCGGCGTAGTCTGTACCCAACGGTAGAACGAGGCCTCCCATGACTGTTCCCATCGCGATCATTGGTACCGGCATCGCCGGTCTCTCCGCCGCCCGAGCGTTACAAGACGCCGGGCACGCAGTACAACTTTTCGATAAAAGCCGCGGCAGCGGTGGCCGCATGTCCAGCAAGCGCAGCGACGCCGGCGCACTGGACATGGGTGCGCAATACTTCACCGCCCGCGACCGGCGCTTCGTCAACGAAGTGCAGCGCTGGCAGAGCAACGGCTGGGCCGAGCAATGGAAGCCGCAGTTATATAACTTCAAGTCCGGCCAACTGACGCCCTCCCCCGATGAGCAGATCCGCTGGGTGGGCACGCCGCGCATGAGCGCCATCACTCGCGCCCTGCTCGACGACTTGCCAGTGGAGTTCGGTTGCCGCATCACCGAAGTCTTCCAGGGCACGCAGCACTGGAACCTGCTCGACGCGGACGGCGGCAATCACGGCCCTTTCAGCCATGTGATCATTGCCACGCCGGCGCCCCAAGCCACCGCCCTGCTGGCCGCCGCGCCTAAGCTGGCGAGTGCCGCCGCCGGGGTGAAGATGGACCCGACCTGGGCCATCGCCCTGGCTTTCGACAAGCCCCTGGATACGCCGATGGAGGGCTGCTTCGTGCAAGACAGCCCCCTCGACTGGCTGGCGCGCAACCGCAGCAAGCCTGGGCGGGACACCACCCTCGACACCTGGGTGCTGCACGCCACCAGCGCCTGGAGCAAGGCCCATCTGGACCTGTCCAAGGAAGCGGTGATCGAACACCTGCACGGCGCCTTTGCCGAATTGCTGCACAGCGCCATGCCCGCGCCGTCGTTCAGCCTGGCGCATCGCTGGCTCTACGCACGCCCCTCCAGCAGCCATGAGTTCGGTGTGCTGGCCGACGCCGACCTGGGCTTGTTCGTCTGCGGCGACTGGTGCCTGTCCGGTCGGGTGGAAGGTGCCTGGTTGAGTGGCCAGGAAGCGGCGCGACGCTTGATCGAGCACCTGCAATGAACCGCATCAACCCCGCCAAACTGCTGCTGTCAAAATGGACGGCAGCCCATCCGCGCCACAAAGAAAAACACTTCTTGGTCACCGAGTTGTTCCGTGACGACGAGGGCACGGTGCTGGACATCGAACTGCAGGCCGTCCTCACCCGGCGCGCCGAACGCCTGCCCTGGGAGACGTTGAAAAACGCTGAAGACTGGAAAATCGGCTGGAAATAACGCACCCACACAAACCTGTACAAATTATTTGACTTGTACAACATCGAGCCTATGATGAGATTTAGTTGTACAAGATTTTTAGCTTGTACAGGATTCTTGCAGAGGTTTGCTTATGTCCAGCCATGTGAAACCGAAGATCGCCATCAGCGCCTGCCTTCTGGGTGAGAACGTGCGCTTCAATGGCGGGCATAAACAGTCCCTGCTGTGCAGCCAGACCCTCAGTGACTATTTCGATTTTGTCCCACTGTGCCCTGAAGTTGCCATCGGCCTGGGCATTCCTCGGCAAGCGATCCGCCTGGTCGGGGACCCTGACCATCCGCAGGCCGTGGGCAGCGTAAACCCTGCGCTCAATGTCACGCAGCCACTGGATGATTACGGCCAGCAAATGGCGCGGGAACATACTGACCTGTGCGGCTACATCTTCATGCAAAAGTCACCGTCCTGCGGCCTGGAGCGCGTCAAGGTGTACCGCGACAACGGCACGCCTGTTGACGGTGGCGGGCGCGGCATTTACGCCCAGGCGTTTTGTGCTCGCCACCCCAACCTGCCGGTGGAAGAAGACGGTCGCCTGAACGACCCGGTGCTGCGGGAAAACTTCCTCACCCGCGTATTCGTGTACGCCAGTTGGCAGCAACTAATGGCCGACGGGCTTACCCGTCACCGCTTGCTGACGTTTCACTCGCGCTACAAGTACCTGCTGATGGCCCACAGCCCGGCGCATTACAAAAGCCTGGGCCACTTGCTCGGCAGCATGGGCAAAGGCATTGACCTGCCAGCGTTGGCCGACGGCTATTTCAGCGAACTGATGGCGGGCCTGAAAAAATGCGCGACGCGCGGCACCCATACCAATGTGCTGCAACACATCAGTGGCTACCTCAAGCAGGCCATCAGTGCCGATGACAAACAGGAAATGCAGACCGTTATCGGCCAATACCGGCACGGCATCGTGCCGCTGGTGGTGCCGCTGACCCTGCTCAAGCACCACTTTCGCCAACACCCGGACCGCTACATCGCTCAGCAGGCCTACCTGCAACCGCACCCGGAAAACCTCAGCCTGCGTAATGCGATCTAACCCATGAAACCTGCCCTGCTCGACGAACCCGGCGAAGACCTCGCCCACGCCCTGGAAAACGGCTGGCTGCCGATCCGCGAGGTGGCGCGCCAGACCGGCGTGAACGCGGTGACGCTGCGCGCGTGGGAGCGCCGCTATGGCCTCATCGTGCCCCAGCGCACCCCCAAAGGGCATCGGTTGTTCAGTGCCGAACATGTGCAACGCATCCAGGCCATCCTCACCTGGCTCAATCGCGGCGTGCCGGTCAGCCAGGTCAAGGGGCTGATCGACTCCGCCCAAGCCAGCCCGGAGCCGATGGAAAACGAGTGGCAGAGTCTGCGCCAGCACTTGGTGAGTGCCATCAGTGAACTGGCCGAGCGCCGGGTCGATGACGCGTTCAACCAGGCCATGGCGCTGTACCCGCCGCGCACCCTGTGCGAGCAACTGATGCTGCCGCTGCTCAACGAGCTGGAACAACGCTGGCAAGGCCAGTTCGGCGCGCAGATGGAGCGGGTGTTTTTCCTGTCCTGGTTGCGCAGCAAGTTCGGTGCACGGATCTATCACAACAATCGCCAACTCCACGGCGCGCCGCTGTTGCTGGTCAATCATTCCGACCTGCCCCTGGAACCGCACCTGTGGCTCAGCGCCTGGTTGGCCAGCAGTGCCGATTGCCCGGTGGAAGTGTTCGATTGGCCGCTGCCGGTCGGCGAACTGGCCTTGGCGGTGGAACACCTGCAACCGCGTGCGGTGCTGCTGTATTCGAGCAAGGCCCTGCAGGTGCCGGCACTCAGCAAACTGTTGGGCGGCATTAGTTGCCCCACGGTGATTGCCGGACCAACGGTGTGCATCCACCACGCCGAGTTGGGCGTATTAACCCAAGACATCCCTGATTTGTCCGTGGCCGAGGACCTGTTGTCGGCCCATCAATTATTGATCCAGCGTGGAATTGTCTAAATGCATTTGATCTGGCTGCGCACCGACTTGCGCCTGCACGACAACACTGCCCTGGCTGCCGCGAGCCAGCGCGGCCCCGTCGCGGCTGTTTACCTGATCACGCCCGAGCAATGGCTGGCCCACGATGACGCACCGTGCAAAGTCGATTTCTGGCTGCGCAACCTGCAACACCTGAGCCAGGCACTGGGCAACCTCAACATCCCGCTGTTAATCCGCCACGCAGCGACCTGGGACCAGGCGCCGACGGTGCTGAGCCAACTGTGCCGCGAGCTGTCGGTGGAGTCGGTACACGTCAACGAGGAATACGGCATTCACGAAAGCCGCCGCGACCGCGCCGTGGCCCAGGCCCTGGAAGCGGACGGCGTGACCTTCCACAGCTACCTGGACCAACTGTTTTTCCAGCCGGGCAGCGTGCTGACCAAGACCGGCACCTACTTCCAGGTGTTCAGCCAGTTCCGCAAGGTCTGCTACAGCCGCCTGCACAGCGCCCTGCCCCGCGTGGTGCCGACGCCAAAGGCCCAGGCCGAACTTGGCGTGAAGAGCGACCCTGTGCCGACGACAGTCGAAGGTTTCCAAACACCCAGCGAAACCTTGCGTGCGCTCTGGCCCGCAGGCGAAGACGAAGCGCGCCGTCGCCTCGATGCTTTCGCCGATCAGCAGATCAGCTATTACAAGGACGAACGCGACTTCCCAGCCAAGCCCGGCACCAGTCAGCTTTCTGCCTACCTGGCCGCCGGTGTGGTTTCGCCGCGCCAGTGCTTGCACGCCGCGCTGCAAACCAACCAGGGCGAGTTCGAAAGCGGCGACATCGGCGCCATCACCTGGATCAACGAGCTGCTGTGGCGCGAGTTCTACAAACACATCCTGGTCGGCTACCCACGGGTTTCCCGCCACCGCGCGTTTCGCCCGGAAACCGAAGCGCTGGCTTGGCGCAAGGCGCCCGAAGACTTGGCCGCCTGGCAACAGGCGCGCACCGGTTTGCCGATCATCGACGCGGCCATGCGCCAACTGCTGGAAACCGGCTGGATGCACAACCGCCTGCGCATGGTGGTGGCGATGTTCCTGACCAAGAACCTGCTGATCGACTGGCGCGAAGGTGAGCGCTTCTTTATGCGCCACCTCATCGATGGCGACCTGGCAGCCAACAACGGCGGTTGGCAGTGGAGTTCGTCCACCGGCACCGACTCGGCGCCGTATTTCCGGATATTCAGCCCACTGAGCCAATCGGAAAAATTCGACGGCGACGGCGTGTTCATCAAACGCTGGCTACCGGAGCTGGCCGCGCTGAATAAAAAACAAGTGCACAACCCCGAAGCGGCTGGCGGCCTGTTCGGGGTGGCGGATTACCCGCGTGCCATCGTCGATTTGAAACAGTCCCGCGAGCGTGCCTTGGCCGCTTTTCGCCGGCTGCCTTCGCGACAGGAGATGGCCGAACATGAGTGACTTCCTGCGCCAGTTCGCCCACACCTTCGCCACGCTGGACAAGCACAACCTGCACCTGCTTGGCAGCCTGTACAGCGAGGACATCGCCTTTGCCGATCCCCTGCATGAAGTCCAGGGCCTGCCCGCATTGCGGCGCTACTTTGCCGACTTGTACAGCAACGTCAGCCAGCTGGATTTTGACTTCCACGGCTTCGATACCGTGGCCGAAGGCGAAGGCTACCTGCGCTGGACTATGCGCTTTCGTCACCCACGCCTGGCCGGCGGCCAGGTGATCGAGGTGCCAGGCTGTTCCCATTTGATGTGGCACGACAAGGTTTACCGCCATCGCGACTATTTCGATGCCGGCGCCCTGCTCTATGAACATGTCCCCCTACTGGGTCGCGTTATTCGTTGGCTGAAAAGGAGAATGGGATGAGCCTTACACCGCCCCGTCGTTACTGGCTGACCGGCGCCAGCAGTGGTATCGGTGCCGCGCTGGCCGTGGAGTTGCTCGACAGCGGCGCCCACGTGGCCCTCAGTTCCCGCACCCAAGGCCCGCTGGATGCCCTCGCCCTTCGTTATCCAGGCCAGGTGCTGGTGGTGGCCGGCGACCTGACCAACAGCCAGACCGTGCGCGAGATCGGTGAGCGTATCAGCGAGGTCTGGGGTTCACTGGACACCGTGATCCTCAACGCCGGCACCTGCGAATACGTGGACGCCCGGCAATTTGACGCCTCGATCATCGAGCACGTGGTGCGCACCAACCTGCTGGCCAGCAGTTATTGCATCGAGGCCGCGCTGCCGCTGTTGCGCGCCGGGCGTACCCCGCATCTGGTGGGCGTGGCCAGTGCCGTGACCTACCTGCCCATGCCTCGCGCCGAAGCCTACGGCGCGTCCAAGGCCGGCCTGCGTTACTTGTTCGAATCCCTGCGTATCGGCCTGTCGCCAGAAAACATCGATGTCACGGTGATCAGCCCAGGCTTCGTCGACACGCCGCTGACCGAGCGCAATGATTTCCCGATGCCCCTGAGCTGGCCGGCCGACAAAGCCGCGAAACACATCTTCGCCAAGCTGGAAAAACGCCCGCTGGAAATCGCCTTTCCGGCCCTGTTCATTGCCACCTTGTGGCCGCTGTCGAAGCTGCCCAACCGCGCGCAACTGATCATCGGCAAACGCATGCTGCGCAGCCCGCCACCGAAGAAGGACGACCTGTGAAGATCGCCATTATCGGCAGCGGCATCGCCGGGCTGACCAGCGCCTACCTGCTCAGCCGTCGCCACGACATTACGCTGTTCGAGGCCAGTGACTGCATTGGCGGGCATACCCATACGGCCAACGTGACGGTCGACGGCAAGAGCTATGCGGTGGACACGGGCTTCATTGTGTTCAACGACTGGACCTACCCGAATTTCATCCGCTTGCTGGCGCAAATCGGGGTCAGGTTCAAACCCACCGAGATGAGCTTTTCGGTGTGCGACCAAAGCACCGGCTTTGAGTACAACGGCAACAACCTCAACAGTCTGTTTGCCCAGCGCCGCAATATTCTGTCGCCGGGGTTCTGGGGCATGCTGCGCGATATCCTGCGCTTCAATCGCCAGGCGCCGCTGGACTTGCAGGAGCAGCGCATCAGCGCCGACATGACCCTGGGCGATTACCTCACCGCTGGCGGCTATGGCCCAAGGTTCATCCGGCATTACATCGTGCCGATGGGCGCGGCTATCTGGTCGATGTCCCTGGCCGATATGCTCAAGTTCCCCCTGCAATTTTTTGTGCGCTTCTTCAAGAACCACGGCTTGCTCTCGGTGAGCAACCGCCCGCAATGGTGCGTGATCGAAGGCGGCTCCAGCCGTTATATCGAGCCGCTGACCCGCAGCTTTCGCGAACAGATACGGCTCAACTGCCCTGTGCATAAGGTGCAACGCAGCGACGAAGGTGTAGTTATCCACAGCCCGGCCGGCAGCGAAACTTTTGACCGCGTGGTGTTCGCCTGCCACAGCGATCAGGCCCTGGCCTTGCTCGACGACCCCAGCCAGGCCGAACAACAGATCCTCGGCGCCCTGCCCTACGCCGACAACGACGTGGTGCTGCACACCGACACACGCCTGTTGCCCGACCGCAAACTGGCCTGGGCCAGCTGGAACTACCGGCTGACGGGCAACACGCAACAACAGGCCGCCGTCACCTATGACATGAACATCCTGCAAGGCATCGACAGCGCCACTACCTTTTGCGTCAGCCTCAACCAGACGCCGATGATCAACCCGCTGAAGATCCTGGCCCGCTACACCTACGCCCATCCGCAATACAGCCTGGCCGCGGTGGCGGCGCAGGCACGCTGGGAAGAAGTGAACGGCGTGCGCAATACCTTTTACTGCGGGGCCTACTGGGCCAACGGTTTTCACGAAGATGGCGTGGTCAGCGCCCTGCGTGTGGCCCAGGCCTTTGGGGAAACCCTGTGAACAGCGCCCTGTACAGCGGCTGGATCGCCCATCGGCGGTTTACGCCCAAGGCCCACGCCTTTCGTTACCGCATCGGCCTGCTGTACCTGGACCTCAGCGAAGAGGACGAAGTACTGGGGCTCTCGCCGCTGGCTGGCACGGGTCGCCTGGCGCCTTTCGGTTTCCGCCAGCAGGATTACCTGCGTGAACTCACGCGCCACGGCATGAGCTTAAGCGATGCCGTGCGCCACGAAGTCGGCAAGGCTCTGGGGCATACACCCCAGGGCGCTATCTGCCTGCTGACCCAGGCCCGCAGTTGGGGCCTGGCTTTTAACCCGGTGAGTTTCTTCTACTGCTTCGAGGCTGACGGGCAACTGGCCGCGATCCTGTGTGAAGTGACCAACACCCCATGGCGCGAGCGCTATCACTACGTGCTGCCCGCCCAGGCACTGGGCGCCGACGAGCACCAGCATTTCGCCGTGGCCAAGGCCTTCCATGTGTCGCCGTTTTTACCTCGCGACCTGGAATACCGCATGAGTTTCAGCCCACCCGCCGCCAGGCTCGGCGTGCATATGGCCGATTGGCAGGGCACGCAAAAAGTCTTCGACGCCACCTTGAGCCTGGAAAAACAGGCACTGAGCCGCGCCAGCCTGCATCGCTATTTGTGGCGCTTTCCCTGGATGACCGCCAAGACCGGCCTTGCGATCTACTGGCAAGCCTTGCGCTTGCTGCTCAAACGCACACCGATTTTTTCCCATCAGGCCGCCGATGGCGCCTCTCGCACCGCAGTCGGGTATACCAAGGATAGCCACCATGAAATCCCCTAGCTTATCGGTCAAGGCTAACCGCCTGAACGTCAACCGCATGACCGCTGCGCTGCTGCGCAAAGGCGTGTTGCGCCAGCTCAGCCAATTGCGCCATGGCCAACTGGTGATCATCGAGGATGGCGAGCGGCAAGTCTTCGGCGCACGGGAAGCGCACCTGCTGGGCGAGATCCAGATTCTCGACGCGGCGGTTTGGGGCCTGGTGGCCGCCAATGGCTCGATCGGCGCTGGCGAAGCGTTTATCCACGGTTACTGGACCAGCCCCGACCTCACCGCCGTGGTGCGGGTGATGGTCAGCAACCTGGAGGTGCTCGACGCCATGGAGGGTGGCCTCGCTCGCCTGGCCCGGCCGTTCACCCAGGGCCTGCACTGGCTCAACCGCAACACGCGCAAAGGCTCGCAAAAAAATATCGCCGCCCATTACGACCTGGGCAACGACCTGTTCGGAGAATTTCTCGACCCCACCATGATGTACTCGGCGGCGCAGTTCCTCACGCCTGATGACACCCTGGAGCAAGCCCAACTGAACAAGTTGGCGCGCATCTGCCAGAAACTGGCGCTCAAGCCCAGCGACCATCTGCTGGAAATCGGCACCGGCTGGGGCAGCATGGCGTTGTATGCCGCGCAGCACTACGGTTGCCGGGTCACCACTACGACCTTGTCCAAGGAACAGTTCGCCTACACCGCGCAGCGTATTGAGGCGCTGGGCCTACAAGACCAAGTGACGGTGCTGCTGAGCGATTATCGCGACCTCACCGGTGAGTACGACAAACTGGTGTCGATCGAAATGATTGAAGCGGTGGGCCATCGTTTCCTGCCCACCTATTTCAAACAATGTGCCCAGTTGCTCAAGCCCGACGGCTTGATGCTGCTGCAAGCCATCACCATTCGTGAACAGCGCTTTGAACAGGCCAAGCGTAGCGTCGACTTTATCCAGCGCTACATCTTCCCCGGCGGCGCGCTGCCCTGTGTACAAAACATGCTGCAGATCGTCAGCCGCGACACTGACATGAACCTGCTGCACATGGAAGACTTCGGCCTGCACTACGCCCGTACCCTACGCCTGTGGCATGAGAATTTTCGCCGCGCCCATGGCCGTCTTGCGGAACTGGGTTATGACGAATACTTCCTGCGCCTGTGGGAGTTTTACCTGTGCTACTGCGAAGGCGGCTTTATGGAGCGCACCATCGGCACCGCACAGTTGCTGCTGGCCAAACCGGCGGCGATCAATCCACCGCTGCTCGGACGTTTCAGTGCTTAAATCCCTGGCCAACGCCGTGCTGTTTCAGTGCGGCTGGTTTGCCTGCGTGCTCGGCGGCGACAGCCGTTGGGTGTTGATCGGCATCGCGGCGCTGGGCGCGCACCTGCTGTGGATAAGTTCCTGGGCCAGGGAGGGGCGAGTGATTCTGGCCGTAACGGCGCTGGGCACACTGGTCGATACGGCATTGCGTGGGCTTGGCGTGTTTGAGTTCAATACGCCGGGGCCACTGATTCCGCTGTGGCTGATACTGTTATGGGCCTTGCTGGCCACCACCTTGCGCCATTGCCTGGCCTGGAGCGCACAGCCCTGGTGGCTGGCCAGCCTGCTAGGCGCGGTGGGCGGGCCGTTGTCTTATTACGCCGGCAGCCAATTGGCGGGTGTGAGTTTTGGGTACGCCACCATCCCAACACTGATCGGCCTGGCGCTGTTATGGGCCATGCTCTTTCCGCTGTTGCACAGGATTGCGCAGAGGCTGGAGCATTGACGCCCGTCCGAGCATTCATACGCGTCTAGCGCACTTGCCTTACACTGCGCGCCTATGACCAACATCCCTCACATTCAAATCACCGAACCCGTCACCTGCTCGACGTGCGCGGCCTGTTGCTGCCAGCTGGAAGTTATGCTGATCACCGACACTGGCGTGCCGCAACGTTTTATCGATACCGACGATTGGGGCGGTGAGGTGATGCTGCGCCTGGACGACGGCTGGTGCGCAGCGCTGGACCGCGACACGATGATGTGCACGATCTATGAACTGCGGCCGCTGATATGCCGGGAGTTCGAGATGGGGGCACCGGAATGCCTTGAAGAGCGTGAAGGCATTACCACGGCCTACCGCTGACCCCGAATGGCGTGATGATCACGGGCTTGTGTGGGAGCGGGCTTGCTCGCGAAGGCGGTGGGTCAGTCTAGGGATGTGCTAGCTGATACACCGCTTTCGCGAGCAAGCCCGCTCCCACAGGGGGGCCAAGCGTTTTTAAGATTACAACGGCATGGTGTAGTGCAGCGAGTAGCTCTCTACACCATCGTTATTGCTGCTGATGCCGGCGTTGGAATAATGCGTGGCACGAATGCCCACTTCATGCCCACCGTTGAACCGCAGGCCGAAACCCAGGCGGTCTTCGAACTGGAAGGACTGGCCAATGTTGTTGTCCTCCAGCCGAGTGCGGGAGAACAACGCCACGCCGATACCGGCTTCGATGTAGGGCTTGACCGACTCGCCGGCAAACTCATACACAAATACCGGCGAGAACGACAGGCTGCTGGCGCCCGCACGGTCATCCCCTTGCCAATAGGTATAGGCGCCGCTCCAGTAGCCGGTCAGTCGGCCGACATTGCTCTGCATCCAGCTTTTGTCCCAATCGGAGGTCAGGCCCAGACGGTAGGTCAGCGTCGAATCGCTGGTGCTGCCCAAGCCGAACTCCAGGCCGGCGGCCTGGGCTGAAACAGAGTGTCCCAACATAGCGGCCGCAATCGCAGCCAAACAGAACAAGCGCTTCATGTGAAACGTCCTTTGCAAACGGAATAATTGGGTTATGTACAGGCTAACGGGCTATAGAAGCCGACGCATAGCCAGAAGTTCAGCTTTTTTCAGTGTTATTTCACGAAATTTTCACGAGCCAAAGCTTCGCACAACTCCAGGATGTTTCCAAAGTGTCGGTAGGATATTTCTTAGGTGATACAGGTCGCCGCTGGTCCAGAACTGTGCAGGTTCAGGTTCGCCAGCGGCCAGCAGGTCGCGCTCACCGAGCAAGCGCTTGAGCTGGCGCGCCACGGCGGCGCCGGTATCAATGAGGATGATGCTGGGGGGCAGCATCTGCGCCAGGAGTGGCTTGAGGAAAGGATAGTGAGTACAACCCAGGATGATGGTGTCGCAACCAGCGCTGAGCAGCGGCTCGATATAGCCTTGCAGCAGGGCGCTCAAGGCGGGGCTATTCAGGTCGCCAGCTTCAATCAACTCCACCAGGCCTGGGCACGGCTGGGTAATCACTCGCACATCGGTGGCGAAGCGATCGAGCAAGGCGGCGAACTTGGCGCTTTGCAGGGTGCCGGTGGTGGCAAGCACACCCACCACACCGCTGCGCGTGGCAGCAGCAGCAGGTTTGACCGCAGGTTCCATGCCGACCAACGGCCAGTCGGGGTAGTCCTGGCGCAAATCGGCGACGGCGGCGACGGTTGCCGTGTTACAGGCAATCACGAACGCCTTGGCGCCACGCTCGCGGAAAAACTCAGCGACCGAGCGAGAACGCTCAAGAATGAACGCCGGGGTTTTCTCGCCATAGGGAATGTGCCCACAGTCCGCCACGTACAGCAGCGACTCGTGAGGTAATAATTGCTGAATTTCTTCCAGCACCGTCAGGCCGCCGATGCCGGAATCGAACACACCAATAGGCGCGCCCTTAACCATGTTGTGTCCCGCAGACGCTGCAGCCAGGGTCGCGCTTGACGCGCAACTCGCGAAAACGCGTGGTCAGCGCATCGATCAACAACAAGCGTCCCACCAACGGCTCACCAAAACCGGCCAGCAGTTTCAAGGCTTCCAACGCTTGCAGGCTGCCAACCACTCCCACCAACGGCCCGACGACGCCGGCTTCGCTGCAGGTCAGTTCAGTGTCGCTGCCGTGCCCATACAAACAGTGGTAACAGGGGCTGTCGGCGCGACGGGAATCGAATACCGACAATTGCCCCTCAAGGCGAATGGCCGCGCCACTGATCAACGGTTTGCCAGCGGTTACGCAGGCCGCGTTGACCGCCTCGCGGGTAGAGAAGTTGTCGCTGCAATCGAGCACCAGGTCCACTGCGTTGACCGCAGCGGCCAGCGAGTCGGCATCCAGCGCAGCACGATGGGCGACCAGGGTGACTTCAGGGTTGATCGCCTTCAGGCGCCCCATGGCCGAATCGACCTTGGTCTGCCCCACGCTGTTAGTGTCATGGATGATCTGGCGTTGCAGGTTGGTCAAATCGACCGTATCGAAATCCGCCAAGTGCAATTCGCCCACCCCAGCAGCGGCCAGGTAAAGCGCCACCGGAGCGCCCAGGCCACCCAGGCCGACGATCAACGCGCGGCTCTGTTTCAGGCGTAATTGGCCATCGATGTCGACATGCTGCAACAGAATCTGCCGGCTATAGCGCAACAGCTCCTGGTCGGTCAGCACGGGTGGCGCCCCAAGGTGATGCGCTCGTGACCGCCGAGGTCGATGCGGCTGTGTACGCCGTCAAAGCCCTGGTTCAGCAACAAGTCGCGCACGGCCTGGGCCTGGTCGTAACCGTGTTCGAGCAACAGCCAGCCGTCGTCGTTCAGGTGAGCAGGAGACTCTGCAATGATCAGGCGCAAATCGTCCAGGCCATCGTGCCCCGCCACCAGCGCACTGGCCGGTTCGAAACGCACATCACCGGCCACCAGGTGCGGGTCATTGTCGGCAATGTAGGGCGGGTTGCTGATAATCAGGTCGAAGCGGTGGCCTTGCAGGGCGCTGAACCAATGGCTGCTCAGCACCGTGGCGTTATGGAGGTGCAGGCGTTGGCGATTGCGCTCGGCCAGGGCCACGGCCTCCAGCACGCGGTCGACCGCCGTGACCTGCCAGGCCGGGCGTTCGCTGGCCAAGGCCAAGGCGATGGCGCCGGTGCCGGTGCCCAGGTCCAGGACCTGGGCGGGCGTGGCGGGCAGCAATTCCAGGGCAGCCTCCACCAGCAGCTCGGTTTCCGGGCGCGGGATCAGCGTATGCGGAGCCACTTCAAGGTCGAGTTTCCAGAAGCCTTGCTGGCCGAGGATATACGCCACCGGCTCGCCGCTGCGGCGGCGCTGCAGGTAGCTGGCAAAGGTCAGGGCGTCTTCGCTGCTGACGATTTTTTCCGGCCAGGTATGCAGGTAGCTGCGCGATTTGCCCAGGGCCGCGGCCAGCAGTAACTCCACGTCCAGGCGCGCCGTCGGCGAGTCAGGCAGGTCAGCGGCGCGCAGCAGGCTGGCGATGATGGTCATTTAGTCACCTATCGCTGCCAGTTGGTCGGCCTGGTATTCGGCGAGCAACGGCTCGATCACCGCATCCACGCCACCGGCGAGGATTTCGTCAAGGGAGTACAGGGTGAGGTTGACCCGATGGTCGGTAACCCGGCCCTGGGCAAAGTTGTAGGTGCGGATACGCTCGGAGCGGTCGCCGGAGCCCACCAGCAGCTTGCGTTCGCTGGCAATCGCATTGGCCGCGGCGCTGGTCTGCTGGTCGTTCAACTTGGCCGACAACCAGGACATGGCCCGCGCACGGTTCTTGTGCTGGGAGCGTTCTTCCTGGCACTCCACCACAATGCCCGACGGCAAGTGAGTGATACGGATCGCCGAGTCGGTCTTGTTAACGTGCTGGCCACCCGCACCGGATGAGCGGTAGGTGTCGACGCGCAAGTCCGCCGGGTTGATCTCGATGGCTTCCTGTTCGTCCGGCTCAGGCAACACGGCGACGGTGCACGCCGAGGTGTGGATACGGCCTTGGGATTCGGTGGCCGGCACACGCTGCACGCGGTGCGCACCGGATTCGAACTTCAGCTTGCCGTAGACGTTGTCGCCTTCGACCCGGGCGATGACTTCTTTATAGCCGCCGTGCTCACCCTCGTTCTCAGAGAGGATCTCCACGCGCCAGCCGCGACGCTCGGCATAACGCGAATACATGCGGAACAGGTCGCCGGAAAAAATCGCCGCCTCGTCGCCACCGGTACCGGCGCGGATTTCGAGGAACACGTTGCGCCCGTCGTTAGGGTCCTTGGGCAGCAACATGCGTTGCAAGTCACCCTCAAGCTCGGCGAGTTTTTCCTTGGCTTCGCGGACTTCTTCCACGGCCATTTCGCGCATGTCCGGGTCGTTGTCCTTGAGCAGGGCCTGGGCGCCTTCAAGGTCGGCCTGAACTTTCAGCAGGTTTTTATAGGTGGCCACAATGGGCTCAACTTCGGCGTATTCCTTGGAATAAGCGCGGAACTTGGTTTGATCGGAAATGACCTCGCCATCGCCGAGCAAGGCGGTCAGTTCTTCGAAACGGTCCTGGAGCACATCCAGTTTATTGAGCAGTGACGCTTTCATTGCGGTTTTTTATCCGAAGAGCTGTCTGACGCGCCCTCACCGAGGGCAAAGAGTTCCTGGGCCATGGCCAGCGCATCGAGGCGGCCTTCGGCGGTAAGCTTTTTCAACTGGACGCTAGGGGCGTGCAGCAGTTTGTTGGTCAGGCCACGGGCCAACTGCATCAGCACCTCCTCGGCGCCGCTGCCGTTGGCCAGCATGCGCTGGGCCTTGAGCAACTCTTCATCGCGCAGGCGTTCGCCCTGCTGACGATACGCCTTGAGCACATCCACTGCCGCCAGTTCACGCAGGCGCACCATGAAATCTTCAGCGCCGGTGCTGACCATTTCCTCGGCGGCCTGGGCGGCGCCCTGACGGCTCTTGAGGTTTTCCGCGACGACTTCGTGCAGATCATCGACGCTATAGAGGTAAACGTCGTCCAACTCGCCGACTTCGGGCTCGATATCCCGCGGAACGGCGATATCTACCATGAAGATCGGCTTGTGCTTGCGCAGCTTCAACGCGCTCTCGACCGCGCCCTTGCCCAGAATCGGCAATTGGCTGGCGGTGGAACTGATGACGATGTCACTGCGTACCAGCTCAGCGGGAATGTCCGACAGCAGCACCGCATGGGCACCGAACTGCTCGGCCAGAATGCTGGCGCGCTCCAGGGTGCGGTTGGCGACCACAATACGCTTCACGCCAAGGTCGTGCAGGTGACGGGCCACCAGGGTGATGGTTTCCCCGGCGCCGATCAGCAGGGCCTGGCTGCGCTGCAAGTCGCTGAAGATCTGCTTGGCCAGGCTCACGGCGGCAAAGGCCACGGACACCGGGTTTTCGCCGATGGCCGTGTCGGTGCGCACTTGCTTGGCGGAATTGAAGGTGGCCTGGAACAGGCGGCCCAGCAACGGGCCGACGGTGCCGGCCTCGCGCGCTACGGCGTAGGCGGACTTCATCTGGCCGAGGATCTGCGGTTCGCCCAACACCAGCGAGTCGAGACCGGCCGCCACGCGCATCATGTGACGAACTGCCGCATCCTCTTCATGCACATAAGCGCTGGCGCGCAGGTCATCGAGGCTCAAATGGTGATAATCGGCCAGCCAGCGCAGCACGACATCCGCTGAAAGATGTTCCTGCTCTATATAGAGCTCGCTGCGATTGCAGGTCGAAAGGATCGCAGCTTCGCGGCTGTCGGTGAGCCGGCAGAGCTGCTGCAGGGCCTCAACCAACTGCTCTGGCGTAAACGCCACGCGCTCGCGCACGTCTACGGAGGCAGTCTTGTGGTTAATACCGAGTGCGAGGAAGGCCATTCAATATCGCTGATGATGTCGGGAAGCCGACAATTGTCCTACTTCGAAAGATCCAGAACAACCACCGTCGTCTATTGTCCCTATACCTTATGCCTATCAATGCACTTTTGTAGGAGCGAGCTTGCTCGCGAAAAACCTGAGAGCGCCGCTGAGCGCCAGGCGTCCCGCGTTATCGTTGACGATTTTCGCGAGCAAGCTCGCTCCTACAAAGGAAAGGCAAAAGGCAGCAATAGTCGTATTCCGAGTGCCCCGGTTATGTTTGGCCGAAGGCTTGTGTCATGATGATCCGACCGCAGGTTAGTCGTCCTCTTCCTATATGAATAGATCTTCCGCGTTGCTCCTCGCTTTTGTCTTCCTCAGCGGCTGCCAGGCCATGGCCCCCGTGTCGCCGGACGCTACGTCGCCGGTGGAAGACAGCACTCCCGCCCCTGAAAAGCCCAAGGTTTATTCCTCGTTCAGTGAAGAAACGATCTACAGCCTGCTGACCGCTGAACTGGCCGGCCAGCGCAATCGCTTCGATATTGCGCTGGATAATTACGTGACCCAGGCCATCAACACCCAGGACCCGGGGATTTCCGAGCGAGCGTTTCGCATCGCCGAATACCTGGGCGCCGACCAGGCAGCGCTGGACACCTCGCTGATCTGGGCCAAAAACGCCCCGGATGACCTGGAAGCCCAGCGCGCCGCAGCCGTGCAACTGGCGCGTGCCGGGCGCTATGACGACTCCATGGTCTATATGGAGAAGGTTTTGCAGGGCAAGGGCGACACGCATTTTGACTTTCTCGCGCTATCGGCCGCCGACACCGACCAGGACACGCGCAATGGCCTGATGAAGAGTTTTGATCGCCTGCTGCAAAAGCACCCGAAGAACAGCCAGTTGATTTTCGGCAAGGCCCTGCTGCTGCAACAGGACGATGAAGCCGACGCCGCACTCAAATTGCTTGAGCAGAACCCGCCGGAAGAAGGCGAAATCGCGCCGATCCTGTTGCGTGCACGGCTGCTGCAAAGCCTTAACCGCGGCAAGGAAGCGATTCCGCTGCTGGAAAAAAGCATCAAGAAATACCCCGGCGACAAGCGCCTGCTCCTGACCTATGCACGCATGCTGGTTGAGCAGGACCGTATGGAAGACGCCAAAGTGCAGTTCGCCAACCTCGTCCAGCAATACCCGGACGACGACGAACTGCGTTATTCCCTGGCACTGGTGTGCCTGGAAGCCAAGGCCTGGGACGAGGCCAAGGGCTACCTGCAAGAGCTGATCGAGCGTGACAGCCACGTGGACTCGGCGCACCTGAACCTGGGCCGCATCGCTGAAGAGCGCAACGACCCGCAGGCGGCCCTGCTTGAATACGCCCAGGTTGGCCCCGGCAATGATTATCTGCCCGCCCAGTTGCGCCAGGCCGATATCCTGATGAGCAACGGCCGCACCGACGAAGCGGAAAAACGCCTGGCCGCGGCCCGCGATGCCGAGCCGGACTATGCCATCCAGCTGTACCTGATCCAGGCCGAGACCTTATCGGCCAACAAGCAGGGCGAACGCGCCTGGAAGTTATTGCAACAGGCGTTGCTGCAATACCCCGACGATTTGAACCTGCTGTACACCCGCGCCATGCAGGCGGAAAAACGCAATGACCTGGCACAGCTGGAAAAAGACCTGCGCCTGATCATCAAGCGTGACCCGGACAACGCCATGGCCCTTAACGCTTTGGGCTATACCTTGTCCGACCGCACCACGCGCTACGCCGAAGCCAAGGCGCTGATCGAACAAGCCCACCAGCTCAACCCGGAAGACCCGGCCGTGCTCGACAGCCTGGGCTGGGTGAATTACCGCCTGGGCAACCTCGACGAGGCCGAGCGCTTGCTGCGCCAGGCCCTGGAGCGTTTCCCGGACCAGGAAGTTGCCGCACACCTGGGCGAAGTGCTCTGGGCCAATGGCAAGCAGCGCGAAGCCCGACAAATCTGGGAAAAATTCCTCAAGGAACAACCCGACAGCCCCATCCTGCGCAGCACCATCAAGCGCCTGACCGGATCCGAGACCCTTTAAATTTATGTTCTTGCGCCACGTTATTGTTTTCAGCTTCATCGCCCTGCTCGCCGGTTGCGCGGGTATCGGCAGCCGTGAATCCGTTGAAGGCCAGGGCAACCCAACCCAATGGAAACAACACAAGGACCAGCTCAGCAGCATTGATGGCTGGCAGATCGAGGGCAAGGTCGGGGTGCGCGCGCCGAAAGACTCCGGCAGCGGCACCCTGTTCTGGCTGCAACGCCAGGACTATTACGACATTCGCCTCTCGGGCCCCCTGGGCCGTGGCGCAGCCCGCCTGACTGGCCGGCCGGGGCAAGTGAGCCTGGAAGTGGCCAACCAGGGCCGCTACGAGGCAACCTCCCCGGAAGAACTGCTAGAGCAGCAGATCGGCTGGAAGTTGCCCGTCTCGCATCTGGTCTGGTGGGTGCGCGGCCTGCCGGCGCCGGACAGCAAGAGCCGTCTGAGCCTCAATGGCGACAGCCGCCTCGCCACCCTGGAGCAGGATGGCTGGCAGGTCGAATATTTGAGCTATGTGGAACAAGGCGGCTACTGGCTTCCAGAACGTATCAAGCTGCATGGCACCGACCTTGACGTCACACTGGTGATCAAGGACTGGCAACCGCGCAAGCTGGGGCAATAACGTGTCCGCACAAAAATTGACCCTGCCCTCCCCGGCCAAGCTAAACCTGATGCTGCACATCCTTGGTCGCCGTGAAGATGGCTATCACGAATTGCAGACGCTGTTTCAATTTCTCGACTACGGCGATGAGCTGACCTTTGCGGTGCGTGACGATGGCGTGATCCAGCTGCACACCGAATTCGACGGCGTGCCCCACGACAGCAATCTGATTGTGCGGGCGGCAAAAAAACTTCAGGAACATTCTGGCTGCACACTCGGCATCGATATCTGGATCGACAAAATCCTGCCCATGGGCGGTGGCATCGGTGGTGGCAGCTCAAATGCCGCCACCACCTTGCTGGGCCTCAATCACCTATGGCAACTGGGCTGGGACCATGACCGCCTTGCTGCGCTGGGCCTTACGCTGGGCGCCGACGTCCCGGTTTTCGTGCGGGGGCACGCCGCATTTGCTGAAGGCGTTGGGGAGAAACTCACCCCTGTAGAGCCCGAAGAACCTTGGTATGTCGTGCTGGTGCCGCAAGTATCTGTAAGTACAGCAGAAATTTTTTCAGATCCGTTGTTGACACGTAACTCTTCTCCCATTAAAGTGCGCCCCGTTCCCAAGGGAAACAGTCGAAATGACTGCTTACCGGTTGTAGCAAGGCGTTATCCAGAGGTACGTAACGCTTTGAATTTGTTAGGTAAATTTACCGAAGCAAAATTAACCGGAACTGGAAGTTGTGTGTTTGGGGGCTTCCCAAGCAAAGCTGAAGCTGATAAAGTCTCGGCCCTTCTTACAGAGACCCTTACAGGGTTTGTAGCAAAGGGAAGCAACGTTTCGATGTTGCATCGCAAGCTGCAAAGTCTGCTCTAAAAGGAACCGAGTGTTAGGCACTCGTTGCAACAGATACAGGGGCGTCGCCAAGCGGTAAGGCAGCAGGTTTTGATCCTGCCATGCGTTGGTTCGAATCCAGCCGCCCCTGCCATTTTCTAATACTCATCCAGGTTACCCTCAGCCTCTAGGTACTGCGCGTGTCCAAGATGATGGTCTTTACGGGGAATGCCAACCCCGATCTGGCTCGGCGTGTCGTACGTCAGCTGCATATCCCTCTCGGTGACATCTCTGTCGGTAAATTCTCCGACGGTGAAATTACAGCCGAGATCAATGAAAATGTCCGCGGTAAAGACGTCTTCATTATTCAGCCGACCTGCGCTCCGACCAACGATAACCTGATGGAACTCGTCGTGATGGCTGATGCCTTCCGCCGCTCCTCAGCGACTCGAATCACAGCTGTAATCCCTTACTTTGGTTATGCCCGTCAGGATCGCCGTCCGCGCTCCGCACGTGTGGCTATCAGCGCGAAAGTCGTTGCTGACATGCTGACCGTGGTAGGTATCGACCGTGTGCTCACGGTTGACCTGCACGCTGACCAAATCCAGGGGTTCTTCGATATTCCGGTAGATAACATCTACGGCTCCCCCGTTCTGGTGGATGACATCGAAGACCAGCGCTTTGAAAACCTGATGATCGTGTCCCCGGACATTGGTGGCGTCGTGCGTGCACGGGCTGTTGCCAAATCCCTGGGCGTGGACCTCGGGATCATCGACAAACGCCGTGAGAAAGCCAATCACTCTGAAGTGATGCATATCATCGGTGATGTCGAAGGGCGTACCTGTATTCTGGTTGATGACATGGTCGACACCGCCGGCACCCTGTGCCACGCGGCGAAAGCCTTGAAAGAGCACGGTGCGGCAAAAGTCTTCGCCTACTGCACACACCCTGTGCTGTCGGGCCGAGCGATCGAGAACATCGAGAACTCCGTGCTGGACGAACTGGTGGTGACCAACACCATCCCGTTGTCCGCCGCAGCTCAAGCCTGTGCACGTATCCGCCAACTGGATATTGCACCGGTCGTTGCCGAAGCGGTTCGCCGCATCAGCAATGAAGAATCGATCAGCGCGATGTTCCGTTAAGGGTCAAACCAACGGATCACCTCACTGACGAAAAGCGCCCCGCCCCAGCATTCCGCTGGGGCGGGGCTTTTTTGCCCATATCGAGTTCGGCGCTGGTCGCAAACGCCCCTCGATGATGGCTATTTTGGAGATACAACATGAACGAATTTACTCTGAACGCCCAAGCGCGTACTGACCTGGGGAAAGGTGCGAGCCGCCGCCTGCGTCACGCCGCCAACATCCCAGCCGTTGTCTACGGTGGTAACAAGCCTGCTGAATCCGTGACCATCCTGGCCAAGGAAATCGCCAAGCTGTTCGAAAACGAAGCTGCCTACAGCCACGTTATCGAGCTGAACGTCGACGGCGCCAAGCAGAACGTCATCGTTAAAGCGATGCAGCGTCACCCTTCCAAGCAGTTCATCATGCACGCTGACTTCGTTCGCGTTGTAGCTGGCCAGAAACTGACCGCCATCGTGCCTGTGCACTTTGTGGGTGAAGAAGCTCCGGTCAAGAAAGGCGGCGAGATCTCTCACGTCTTGAACGAAATCGAAGTGACCTGCCTGCCGAAAGACCTGCCTGAGTTCATCGAAGTCGACCTGTCGGCTCTGGAAATCGGCGCCATCGTTCACCTGTCCGACCTCAAGGCCCCTAAAGGCGTTGAGTTTGTCGCACTGGCTCACGGTGATGACAAAGCTGTTGCCAACGTTCACGCTCCACGCGTTGCTCCAGAAGAAGCTGAAGAAGGCGCTGCAGAGTAATTCACTCTGTATTGCCGGAGCTTGAGGAAACATCGCGGACCGAAACGTAGCGAGAAAGCGGGCGATAACGCGGCGTTTACTCTTGAGTAAATGATGTAGTGTCGTCCACTTTCGCCGCACACGGGTACGGCGATGTTATCCACAACTCCAAAGGAAGGGCCCCTGTCGTGACTGCCATTAAACTGATCGTTGGCCTGGGAAATCCAGGCGCCGAATACGAACAGACCCGGCATAACGCGGGGGCCCTTTTTGTTGAGCGTATCGCCCACGCCCAAGGCATCAATCTGGTGGCCGATCGCAAATATTTTGGCCTGACCGGGCGCTTCTCGCACCAGGGTCAGGATGTTCGTCTACTGATTCCCACCACCTACATGAACCGCAGCGGCCAGGCTGTCGCGGCGCTTGCGGGCTTCTTCCGGATCAAACCCGAAGAAATCCTGGTGGCCCATGACGAACTGGACCTGCCACCCGGCGTAGCCAAGCTCAAGCTCGGCGGCGGGCATGGTGGGCACAATGGCCTGCGCGACATCATCGCGCAGTTGGGCAATCAGAATAATTTTTACCGTCTGCGGCTCGGCATTGGCCACCCAGGCGTTGCCAGTATGGTTTCAAATTTCGTCCTGGGTCGTGCGCCACGCGCCGAACAGGAAAAACTCGATGCCAGCATCGATTTTGCCCTCGGCGTGCTGCCGGATATCTTCGCCGGTGAATGGAACCGTGCGATGAAAAACCTGCACAGCCAGAAGGCCTGACTCTTACCGAGGGGAAACACCATGGGATTCAATTGCGGCATCGTCGGCCTGCCCAACGTCGGCAAATCCACCCTGTTCAACGCCCTGACCAAGTCCGGTATTGCGGCGGAGAACTTCCCCTTCTGCACCATCGAACCCAACAGCGGCATTGTGCCGATGCCGGACCCGCGTCTTGACGCACTGTCGGCCATCGTCAATCCCAAGCGCGTCCTGCCGACCACCATGGAGTTCGTCGACATCGCAGGCCTCGTCGCCGGCGCCTCGAAAGGTGAAGGCCTGGGCAACAAGTTCCTGGCCAACATCCGCGAAACCGATGCCATCGCCCATGTGGTCCGCTGCTTTGAAGACGAGAACGTGATTCACGTCTCCAACAGCGTCGACCCGAAACGCGACATCGAGATCATCGACCTGGAACTGATCTTCGCCGACCTCGACAGCTGCGAGAAGCAACTGCAGAAAGTCGCGCGTAACGCCAAGGGCGGCGACAAGGATGCAGTGGTCCAGAAGGGCCTGCTGGAGCAACTGATCGCGCACTTCACCGAAGGCAAGCCAGCGCGCAGCCTGATGAAGAACATGGGCGCAGACGAGAAGGCCGTGATCAAGGGCTTCCACCTGCTGACCACCAAGCCTGTGATGTACATCGCCAACGTTGCCGAAGACGGCTTCGAGAACAACCCGCTGCTCGACGTGGTCAAGGCCATTGCCGACGAAGAAGGCGCCATCGTTGTTCCGGTGTGCAACAAGATCGAAGCGGAAATCGCCGAGCTTGATGACGGCGAAGAAAAGGACATGTTCCTCGAGGCCCTGGGCCTGGAAGAGCCTGGCCTGAACCGTGTGATCCGCGCCGGCTACGAAATGCTCAACCTGCAGACCTACTTCACCGCCGGTGTCGAAGAAGTCCGCGCCTGGACCGTCAAGGTTGGTGCCACTGCGCCACAGGCCGCCGGCGTGATCCACACTGACTTCGAAAAAGGCTTCATCCGCGCCGAAGTGATCGCCTACAACGACTTCATCCAGTTCAAGGGTGAAGCCGGTGCCAAGGAAGCCGGTAAATGGCGCCTGGAAGGAAAAGACTACATTGTTAAAGATGGCGATGTGATGCACTTCCGCTTTAATGTGTAATCGCCACCTGTAAACTTAGTTCCAGACTAAAAGCCGATGCATTGCATCGGCTTTTTTGTGGCCGCACGCTTAATAAACCACCGCTAACTTACCTCAAAACACTCCGACCTCTCAGAAACTTCCTATTTACCTCCCAACACATTACACCCACAAAACCAAAACCTTTTTAAAATCCAAACTTACAATCATTTTCCTACAGTATTCCGGCCTATAACCACCCCTGCACCGGGTGACAACTTCTATATTCTGCGTTCTACTGAGCTGGCGCTTGCATACCGTCCTTCCACAGTGAAGTACTAGCGAACAGGGAGTATCAATCGATGTCGGCCTACGTCCAGAAGGATAATAAAACAGACGTTTCACTCATCGAGGGTCAGGAACTTGAAACCACGCTTAATAACACCGCCGCGCTTAACGTTGATATCCTGCTGTTAGGAGAGACGGGTACCGGCAAAGATACGCTTGCACAACGGATTCATCGCTTATCGGGCCGACGAGGTAATTTTGTTGCCGTGAACTGTGCGGCCATCCCGGAAAGCCTCGCGGAAAGCCAGTTGTTCGGTGTCAACAGCGGTGCCTATACCGGGGCAATACAATCAAGGGCTGGCTTCGTCGAGGCAGCCCACCTGGGCACCCTGTACCTCGATGAAATCGACAGCATGCCCTTGAGCCTGCAAGCCAAGCTGCTGCGTGTGCTGGAGTGCCGTGGGGTGGAGCGCCTTGGCTCGACTCGGTTGATTTCCGTGGACATGCGCGTCATTGCATCGGCCCAGCAATCTCTACAAATCATGGTCGAACAAGGTGCCTTCAGGCGTGATCTCTACTTTCGACTGAATGTCGTGAGCATCGAACTCCCGGCCCTGCGAGATCGGCGCGAACGGATCATCCCGTTGTTTCGGCAAATGATCCAGGAAGAAGCGGACCAGTTCAAATGTACTCCGCCAACGCCGTCTGACGGCCTGTTGCATGAGCTGCTCTGCCACTCCTGGCGGGGTAATGTGCGGGAGCTACGCTCGACGGCGAAACGGTTCGTACTGGGCTTGCCGCCGCTCTCGATGCCTGCATGCAGCAAACAACCTACGCAGATGAGCCTGAAAGCACGTCTTCAACAAATTGAAAAAGCGCTGATTGAGGAGTCAATGTACCGCCACCAACATTGTGTGGACACCGTCGCGGTCGAACTGGGGCTCGCAAAGCGCACGCTGTACTACAGGATGAAACAACTGGGCATATCACTGACGTGATGACACAGGGCGCGCCTAAACACTCAGTAAAACTTAAGCATCCAGCCTCCGAAAAGCCGACCATAAAAAATCTTGTTACAGACATATTTGGAACGATTGAGCCCCGTGAACCACGTATTCAAAGCCTGGCTCAAGTTACAAAAAGTTCCAGACTTCAGCGGGTAGTGGCTCGCGACAAATGAGTCAACTTTCAAAATATCGAAACAGGAGTCTTATTATGAGTGGTATATCCGGTGTCAACTCGAACGCAACCATATACACCAAAGCCATGGAGGACATCGCCAAAACGGCGGGAGATGGTGGCGGTAGTAGCTCTGCGGCTGCACGCGCAGAAGCAGTCGCCGAGAAAACTTTCGCAGAAACCATGAAGGCAAGGCTGATCGCGGGCTTGTATACCGCGGCTAAAGAAATTCGTTCGTAACAGGACCACCTCCCCGGCTCATTAGTCGGGGAGGGTGTCATATGAACTCAAGTAGTCAATGCAGCATCTGCCATTTTCAAGAACCTGCTTCAAACACTCTCACCGCGGGCCCTATATGCAGATAGAAAAATTTGAATTTTCAACGCTGAATACCCCCCGCAATGGCACGGATGTCATACCGCACACTTCAGCACCTAGTGCGGATGCGAGTTTTTTCACGTCAATGCTCGATGGCCCGACAGCCATCAGGCCTACCGCCGCCATCCCTGCTGAATTGACCCTGCTCACGGAACCATCAAAACATATCGCAGATATGAAAGACCGCCTCGCACGTGCGCTGAAATCTTCAAGTAAAGGCATGGATGCTGACGCATTCAGAGAATACCCGCGCGAACTCTCTAATGTGGCACTCACGACCCAACTGTTGGTAAAGAGCGTTGGCAAGACAAGCCAATGCATCGACAAAATTTGTAACCTGCAATAGTGAACATGATTAAATCTCTGTCTGCCGCCCTGCTTCTGTTACTCGTATTCACGTTAAACGGTTGCAGCGACCGCGTTGAACTTCATCGGCAACTTTCTGAGCAAGAAGCCAATGAAGTGGTAGCGGAGTTGGCAGATAAACATATTCGCGCCCAAAAAATCCCAGCCAAAGACGGCGTTGTCGTGGCCGTGCAAGCCGCCGACATTGGACGCGCAGTACGTACTCTGGAGGCCGCAGGCTTACCACGAGTGGCGCGGACCACGCTGGGCGATACCTTTCGCAAGGAGGGGGTCATTTCAACGCCGCTGGAAGAACGGGCACGCTACATCTACGCCTTATCCCAGGAGCTTGAGGCCACGTTATCCAACATTGACGGCGTTATCGTTGCCCGTGTGCATGTGGTACTGCCAGAACGCATCGCACCAGGCGAGCCAGTCCAACCCGCATCCGCGTCAGTATTCATCAAACATGATCCACGCCTGGATCCCGACAAAATCCGTGCGCGCGTTCGAAGGATGGTGTCCAGCAGCATCCCGGGCATGACGACAGCAGTGGACAACCCGCAGAAACTCACGGTGATCTTCGTGCCTGCCGCCGCCTATCAGGAACAACAGCGCCTGGCGTACTTCGGCCCCTTCCTGGTGCCAAACAGCGATCTTGGTTTTTGGCGAAACAGCGTGACCATTTCACTGCTCGGGTTGGTGGCGGCTGTGGCAGCCACGCTGTTCCTGAACAATCGCCGCCGGCGCCACGTACAAGAACCGGCGGTGGCAGGCAAACCGGTCGGCCCAGCCCATGACGCCTGAGCCCAATCATCCCATGCGCGAAAATCTGGCCTGGGCACAGTGGTGGGCGTTCCCCTGGGACTATGCCCATGAAGACTGGAAGGACGACAAGTACCAAGCCATTAACGCGCTTTATCGTAGCCGCAGGTTGGTGCCGAGCGGGCTTACTGGTGTGGTGACATGCTTGCCCGCGCGCCCCCAGCCTGCCGTACTTCACATGGCCCTCGCTTCGACCGAACAACTGAACATGACGCTTGCGTTGGTTCACGACACGTTCAATCCTCAAGCCCCAGGCCTTTTGAGCGACAACGATCACCTGTGGTGCATACGTCTCTCCAAGACGCTGCCCCCAGACATGCTCTCCTCTGGCGCAGAGCCATTGCAGTTGCTCCATAGCTGGGTAGAACCCGCTATCTGGCAACGCCTTCGGCTGCGCTTCTCCCGTGCACGCGTACTGGAGGTTGAAAAAAATAGCCTTTCGCTCGATACCACCAACAACCGACTGAACACGCTATGGCAAGCCGTCGTCTGGCGCGTTACGACGCTGGCAAGTGACCACCTGCCGCTTGACGCGAATGAGTAAGGAGACCAGCGATGTTATGCCGATACGCCATTGAGTTACTCAACGACGCACCAGGGCTGCGGCACACCCTGATTCCCCGGGAAGAACTTGCCAATTGGGTACAAGCCGAGGAGCTATTGAGCCGCGCCAGTGCCCAGGCCGATGAGCGGATACGGCAGGCGGAAAAGAAATGCGAAGCGCTACTGGAAAATGCCTCGCAGGAGGTCTGGCTACGCGCAGATGCTCAACTCAAACGCTGGGAGCGCGATCGCCAGGCAATGTGCGACAACCTTGAATACTACGCGACAGCAATCACCAACCAAGCTATTCGCTGTCTGCTTGACGAGACAGTACCCCCTCAACGGCTGGCCGCGTTGCTCAAGCAGTTGCTGGCCAACCAAGTCCAGGAAATCGAAGCGACGCTGTTTTGTCACCCACTTGACCTAGAGGCGATAAAACAACATCTCGACCATCACAAGAGCCCGTTCTGGAAACTCCAGGCTGACGAAGCACTCGAGTTCCAGACACTCGTACTGAAAACAGACGAAGGAGACTTTCGTATCAGTTGGCACTCGATGCTCGATATTTTTTTCAACCACAACAAAGAACGCAGGATTGACATCTAACCCCACCCGTCTCAATACATCGGATTTCTCCAACATTCAAAAATCCAAAAGGAACCACCATGGATGTTTATAGCGACCTCTCACGTCAACTTTTAAAGAACAGCAACACCGCCAGTAAGGCTTACCAACAAACAACCACGGAAGTTGACAATAGCGAAGACTCCTATTTGTTCTATGAACTGGCCGTCAAGGCTACAACTGCCCAGATGGCGTATCTGGAACACAACCGAACTCACCACATGTTGCTCAAGACTGTATTTGAGAGTGTTCCTTAAATGAAAGTGCTCATCAGTAAATGGTGGAAAAACCGTCAAGAGCCGCTCTCGTTGTTTGAAGGCGATGACGAAATCACTCTGAGATCCCAGGGCGACACCTTATTACTGGGGGCACATCTGAGTTTCCTTACGCCAGAGCACCCAGGCTTGGAGCAGTGGATGCGTCTGGGCGCCGCCAGCTTGAACCATTTCCAGGGTGCGCTGGCTCAAAAAGCTGACACGGGCGCGCTGTGGTTGATTCAAAGCCTGCACACCGATCGTGGAGAAGCCCACGTGCTCGGTTGCCTCGAGGCTCTGCTCAACCAACGCGATACATGGCGCGCCATCGCTGCGCGCCTTGCTCGTCCAGGCCAGAACCTCAAACCCACCCCGCTGCGTTCACGCTCGTATTAATCAGAGATCTGTCTATGCCTAACAAGACCCATAAGGGCAACCGCTTGTGCCTTGACTCGCCTGGTGTTTCATCCAAAAGAGCCCAGTGGCGGAACGTGCTCCTGTTTTCCTGGCTGCTGGTTTCAACACACAGCGCGCTGGCCGCCATCCCGTCCGAATGGAAAAACACTGCCTATGCGTATGAAGCCGAGCACAAGCCTGTGCAGGACGTACTCGAAGACTTCGCCCGGACCTTCGGTACACAATTGCAGATCGAGGGCCTGCTGGAGGGCATCGTCAATGGCAAGATACGCGCTAACACCCCGCAGTCATTGCTCGACCGCCTGGGGGTAGAACATCGCTTCCAATGGTACCTGTACAACAACACGCTCTACATCAGTACTCTGGACCAACAGGAGTCTGCGCGCCTGGAGGTCTCCTCCGAAACCATTGCCGACCTCAAGCAGGCCCTCACCGATATTGGCCTGCTCGATAGCCGTTTCGGTTGGGGTGAGTTGCCCGAAGATGGCGTCGTGCTGGTCTCGGGCCCTCGACGCTATATCGAACAGATCAAGCAATTCAGCAGTCAACGCCGCTCGGTGGACGAAAAACAGAGCGTGCTGAGTTTCCCGCTGAAGTTTGCCAATGCAGCGGATCGCCACGTGGATTACCGCGGCCAGAAGATCACCATTGCGGGTGTTTCCAGCATTGTGCGGGGCTTACTGGAGCCACGCTCCAACGCGACAACCCCGGCGTTGGCCCAGCGCCCCGCCTCACAGCCCGCCCCTCTCGTGCCCAATGTTCCTCGCTTGAGCAACCCGTTGCTGGGGCAGATGCTCGGTACCAACAGCACGCCCATGCCAATGGATATTGGCGCCACACTCACCCCGCGCGCGCCGGCGCCGACCAGCCGGATTCGTGTCGAAGCCGACATTCGCAATAACGCGGTGCTGATCTATGACCTACCAGAGCGCCAAGCCATGTACCGCGAGTTGATCGCGCAACTCGATGTGGCGCGAAAACTGGTGGAAATCGATACGATCATTCTGGATATCGAGCGCACGCAGTTGCGTGAGTTCGGCGTGAACTGGGGGTTTCAGAACAGCCGCTTCCGTGGCGGCGCGAGCCTGGCGCCGGGCACATCGCAACAATTGTCGATCGAAAACCGCGACCGTTTTTATGCCGATATACGCGCACTGGAAGCCAAGGGGCTGGCGACCATGGTGTCCAACCCCTCCGTGCTGACCTTGGAAAACCAACCGGCGGTGATAGACTTCAACCGCACTCAGTACCTGACACCCGGTCGTCAGAACGCAACCATCCTGCCGGTCACCGTAGGTACCAGCGTACAGGTCGTGCCGCGCGTCATCACCAGCCGAGGCAGCCATCAGATTCACTTGGTCGTGGATATCGAGGACGGCATGTTCGACGAGTCCAGCCCCAATCGTGACCTCAAAGACCTCGATGTGCGCCGCGGTAACGTCAGCACCCAGGCGGTCATGGCGGAAAAGCGCTCAATGGTGGTGGGCGGATTCCACGTCACGGAAAGCGCCGACAGGCACAACAAAGTGCCGCTGCTGGGCGATATCCCACTGCTGGGCAAGGCGTTGTTCTCTTCAAGCGAACGGCAGAACAATCGACGTGAACGCCTGTTCATCATCACCCCACGCGTCATCGGCGACCAGGCCGATCCGTCCCGCTATTTGCCTCAGGCAGACCAGGCCGAGTTGCAGACGGCTCTTGCACCATTGGCCAGGCGCAACGCTCCTCACCAGCCTGAGATCAAGCGTAGCGACATCATTAGCACGTTGGCGCATCTGGTGACGGGGGAAGTGCCCAAGGCCTTCAAGTTGGCGCCCATGCCCCTCGGGTTGAACACGCTGTGCAGCCCCCGCGACTTGCTGGCGCTGAACACCGAGCGCAGCCAATGGTATGCAGGCCCTGAGTACAACGTCGCGGTCGTCGTGATGCGCAACCAGTTCAACCGCAATGTGCGCGTCGATGAAAAAGAGTGCAGCAACTCGCAAACGCTCGCCGTCACCGTGTGGCCACATGCCTGGTTGAAACCTGGAGAGGAAGCCGAGGTTTTTATCGCCATGCGTCCGGTGGTGAAGGATGAACACCTCAGCGTGCCCCGCCCCACCTTAATTACTCCTTTTCACAAGGTTCGACCATGAGACATCAATTGTTGTGCGTAACCCTGATCGGCGCGGCGCTGCTCGTCAGCGCTTGTACCCCAACATGCAAAGGCGACTCGTGCTCACGCCCGCAGTCCACCGAGCAGAAGATGGTGATCTGGTGGCCCTCGCACATGCGCGTCCAGCCTGGCCCGTCCGGGGAGCGTGCGGATTACCAGACAATATCGCTGGAGCGCTGAGCATGACAGAAATGCCAGACGATCAACGCCAGGTATTTCTGAACGAACTGATGAGTGGCACCGCCACTCACCAGTTGCTCGCCCCTGGTATCAAGCTGTGCACGTTGACGGCGGGTAACCATTCGGGGCTGGCCCTGCATGTCGCTCGCGAAGCGTTGCAAGCCGGGCAATTGCAACGGATATTACAGCGCCGCTTCGAGCAGGCCCTGGTATTCGACGGGTGTTTTGTCTACCTCGATGCCCAGGGAGCCATGGTGATCTGGCATGCGCTGCCAACACCGCCCGGCAATCTGGACAGGGCGCTGAGCCGGATGCTCTCGCTGGCCGGTCTCAGCGTCCTGGACCCAGGATCCAGTCACTGATCAGCGCTGCTCAAGCTCCGGGAGCTCCAGCGTCTCGCGTTTGGCGTCATCATCCAACTCGCGCAAGGTGCGATAGATCAACGCCACGGCCTGCAGGGTTTCGCGAGGAATGCTGGCTCCCAGCTTTTTGGTGTAAATCGTACGTGCCAACCACACGCACTGAATCACGGGCACTTCGGCGGCCTTCGCGCGCGCGATCAGTTTTCGCGCTTCGTCATCCATGCCTTTGCTGATCAGCAGGGGCAGAGGCGTCTTGCCAGGACGGTAATACAGGGCGACAGCAAAGTGCGTCGGGTTGACCACCAGCATATCAGCCTCTTCCAGCTTGGGCAGTTTGACCTTCGGTTCCTCCTGGGCCAATTGCTGCGCCAACTGACGGCGCTGGCCTTTCACATGGGGGTCGCCTTCCATGTCCTTGTACTCTTTGACGACCTCGACTTGCGTCATCCGCATGCGCTTGGCAAAGAAATACTTCTGCATAGTCATGTCGATAAGCGCCAGTACCAGCAACAGCCCAAGGCAGGCGTGCAGCAAATAGCGAAACAGGGCAATCAGCGCCAGGATGTAACTTTGCAGGTCACTGTTTGCCAGGTTGATCAGCGTCCCCACGGAGGGCCAGACCACCACGTACACAATCATTCCTAAAAGAAACGCCTTGGCGATGCTCATCAACAGATTGATCACCGACTGGGCAGAAAACATTTGCTTGATTTGGCTCAGGGGGTTGAGGCGGTTGAAATCCAGCTTCAAGGTCTCTGGGGCAAACAGCAACCCGAACTGCATCCAGCTGCTGATCAGTTTCGTGGCAATCGCCAGGGTAGCCATCAGCAGGGAGAACGAAAAAAACACGGTCAGTCCGTCCACCAGTACTTCTTCCAGCGATCGTGCAAACGGCTGGCCCACGCGAGACATCGGCAACACCATCATTTGCTGGAAGCGCTGCATGCTGGTCTCGGCGGTAAACAGCGCAATCTCGCTGATGGCCGCCAGCGCCAGCAACTTGCCCACGTCCTGGCTTTGGGCGACCTGGCCTTTCTTACGTTGATCGCGCAGCTTCTTGGCTGACGCGGGATGCTTCTTTTCCCCCGAGTCGCTCATGGCTGCGAGCCCTGGAACAACAGCCCCAATACATGCTTAAGATCACCCAGCTGACTCAGGCGCCCGACGATCAGGTCTTGCAGTAATGCAAAGTACAACAACAAAATGCCGATACCCGCCAGGCACTTGAGCGGTGGCGCCAGCGTACTCACCTGTAACTGCTGGCTGTACACGCCCAGCAGCGCGACACCGAACTCCAGCAACAACAGCACTGCGATGAAGGGAGCGGCGTATAGCATCATGTGCGTAAACGTATCTCCCAGCAGGTCGACAAACAGACTCATACCATTCTCTGCCGGGAGCGGGAACCACACAGTAGGCGGCCAAATCAGGTAGCTGTCCCAGATCACCTGGGTCAGCGCGCCCAGCCCCAGCACAGCCATCAGCAAGAAAATCGCCAGTTGCTTGAACAGATGCCCGATCGGCGTCGCGTCTGGCCCCAGGGAGGGGTTGAGCTGGCCACCGGCCAAGGCGCCGCGCTGGTTATCCAGCAGCGCTCCCACCGACTCGAAAAGCCAGAACGGCATGGACAACAACACCCCCAGCAGCACCCCAAGGGCCACCTCCTTCAGCGCCAGGCCGGCGAGCATGAGCCCCGAGAGCTCCTGGCCTTGCAATGCCGCATGGATGGCCGGCGCGGGCATCAATGCCATGACCATCACCAAGGTATGCCGAGGCATGCCGCGTATATGCTGAAAACAGAACGCCGCCACCAGGATGCCACAGGGGTATATACGCGCCATACCGAGCACCAGGCTGGGCAGAAAATCGAGATACAGCAGCACAGGCAGGATCTCAGTTCAGGGCCGAACGGCCGATCATTTCAAAGGTCAGGTTGATCAGCTGGATCAACTCCACGCCAATCCAGCGCCCTGTCAGGATCAACGTGACCCCCACGGCGACCAGTTTGATGCCAAAGGGCAGCGTCTGATCTTGTATCTGCATCAGCGCTTGCACCAGGGACGTCAGCACACCGACCACCACCGCCACAATCAACGGCGGCGCCGACAGCACGACCACCAGCAACATCCCCTGCTTGAACAGCACGATCGGTTCCATAGGCGACTCAGAGATAGGAAAGGAACAGGCTGTCGAGCAATCGCGACCAGCCGGACACCAGCACGAACAACAACAGTTTGAGCGGCAGGGAAATCGTCATGGGCGAGACCATTTGCATCCCCAGCGCCAGCAGCAGGTTGGACACAATCAGGTCAATCACAATGAAGGGAATGTAGATCAAAAAGCCGATCTCGAACCCCGCCTGCAACTGCGACAGTACGAACGCCGGAATCAGCAGAATCAAGTCTTCGCGCTGCACCTCCTGGGCCATTTTCACAGGCCACAGGCGCGAAGTGTTTTCCAGCAGATGAGTCAGTACATCGGGGTCGATGTTGCGCAGCATGAAGGCACGCAAGGGTTGGATGGCCTCATTGCCGGTCTGCAGGAACGTGTGCACGTTGCTCATGTCCAGGGGCGATGCCTTGACGTTCTCGGCGATCTCGTAACCTACCGGTGCCATGATGAACAGCGTTGCCGCCAGTGCGATACCGTTGATGGCCATGCCAGGCGGAACCTGCTGCACCCCGATGGCGTTGCGGGTGATCATCAGCACAATCACGATCTTCAAAAACGCTGTACAGACCACCAACAGCATGGGCATCAATGACAATGCCCCAAGAAAGACTGCCAGAACAAGAGGGTCCAGCCCCTGGACTGTCATCGAGCGAACATCACGCGGGACAGCTGCAGGCCCAGGCGCCCGTCGACTTCCACCAACTGCCCTTGGGCAATAGGTCGATCGCCATAATAGAGGCCAGCCATACCGGGACCGTAACCGGCAATACCCAGCACCGAGCCGGCCGCCAGGTTGCGCAGTTCACCCAGCGTAAGGTTGAGTGTTCCGCAGCGTACGCTCAGTGCCATGCTCAACTCATCGAATGGCTCACTGCCGAAGACATCCACCACCGGCATATCTTCCTCACTCCCAGCGTAATGGGGGGCTGCAAAATTTTCGTCCATGGATGTGTCCTCGATAGAAGTTAAGGTCAGACAAAGCGCCCCGGTGGCATCGTCAATGCAACCATGCAGCCGCTGTTTGCCAACCTGTACATAACCGCTGCCCTGGGCTTGAAAGCAGGTCTGCTCAAGCACCACGACATCACCCGCGCGCAAGCTGCGTGCTTGTGCAACCGATAGCTGCACGCGCCCAAGGGTCACGGCAATTGCCAGTTCAAACGATGCCGGCAGCGGCGCAGCCGTGACACGCCAAGGCCCAGCCTCACACAAAGCCAGGAAGGTTTCGGGGGCCAGCCACACATAACCATCCACCCGAGACGTGCCCAGAGTTGCGCTGAGGCGACAGCCAAAACCCGTGGCTCGGTCCACTTCCTCCAAGAGGCGCACACTGCCCAGCAACGCCTTGACCTGGGGGCTCAGGTGATAATGGAACAGGTCCCAGAACCAGGAGTCCGGGTCATTGCCAAACTGCGCCAACGGCACCGGGCACTCTCCGAGCAGGCTGAGCAACGGTCCCGCCTCAGCGAGCACCAGCGCGCCACACGCCGTCTCCAGACCTAGAGAATCGACCCGGGTAGGAGAACGCCCAGGTTCAAGCCGCAGCTCACCGCGCTGACCTGCGACCTGAAACGCAAGGCGCAGCCCGCGCCCCAATCGACGGCGTGCGGCAACGGTGTCGTGTCGCAGCTTAGGTAATGTCAGTATCGGCACTATCACGCGCAGCCGACGTTAGGCAGGCTGAGGCTCACTGGAAGCCCCAACGCCTGCGTAAATCGGTCCTCACATTGTTGCCGTACACCACCGAGCCAGCGCGCCGTGGCATCGTGTTCCGCTTCCAGTTCAATCGCCCAGGCGCTCTGTTCTCGACGTACACTGGCGTTTATCCGCCCCAGGCGTGGCAAGTACAGTACCGCCTGCAACGGCCACTGCGAACCGGCCAACACCCGAGGCGCCAGCTGTTCGGCCAGCGCCTCGATCATGGCGATGCCGGCCACGGCTTTTTTCCCCGATAAGGAAGCTCCCGTCCCGGCGTCCTCCCCATCATGAGCAAACAGCTGCGCAAACAATCGCCCTTGCTCCCATGGCACCACACCCACAGTGCCTGGCTCACGTTCCTCCCTCGGCTCGCGCAAACGCGGGCGCTCAACGGGCTTATTTGCAACCTGGGTCATATCGGCTCCTGTGCCAGTAAAAGGGATAGCTCCTGAAGCTTTTCCACCTGCCGCAGGCATTCGGTGGCTTGCCTCTGGGCGCTGCCAACGCGGCTTTCTTTCTCGTGTCGTTGGTTGCGCAATGCCTCAAGCTGCCCCTCACCACGCTGGGTGTTTGCAGATAAAGAGCGCTCCTGTGCACTCCAGGATTTAAGGCCTTGCAAGGTCAAGACCTGGCCCTGGTGCTGACTGAGCAACAGCTCACTTTGCCGGGCCTCCTCCTGCCGAGTGTGTTCAAGCGCATCCTGGGCCTGCTGGATATGCGCCAACAGGGCCTGCTGCGCACGCTTGGCCTCGCGCAGGGCACGTTCGGCCCGATCGGCCCGGTGCCTGCGCAGACGACGAAGCGTCTCCACCTCACCGAGCAGCACGTCAGAATGGGACATGGGTGGTCAGCTCCTTGAGTTGCTCCAGCGTGACGGCCATCGGCGAGGGTTCACGCAAATCCTGGCGCAGGAAACCATCCACCGCTTGCCGGCTGTTTACGGCCAGGTCCGTCAGGGCATCGCTGCCAGGCTGGTACTCCCCCAACTTGAGCATCAGCTCGATCTGTTGGTACGCCGACAGTAAACGTCGCAACGCCGTGCCTGCGCGGATATCCTCAGGTTCTGCAACGTTGCTCAATATTCGAGAAAGGCTTGCCAGCACATCCACCGCCGGATAGTGCCCGCGCTCGGCCAATTTGCGCGACAGCACGATATGGCCGTCGAGCAGCGAACGCACTTCATCGGCCACCGGGTCGTTCATGGAGTCCTGCTCGATCAGCACCGTGTAGATCGCGGTGATCACACCGTCACGGGTCAACCCGGCGCGCTCCACCAGGCGCGGCAGCAAGCTGTACACCGAAGGGGGCAGGCCACCGCGCCCCAGGGGTTCGCCAGCCGCCAGGCCGATTTCGCGCTGGGCCCTGGCGAAACGGGTCAGGGAGTCAATCAGCAGCAGCACGCGTTGGCCCTTGCGCCGAAAGCCTTCGGCCAATGCCGTGGCGGTAAACGCGGCGCGGGCGCGCTCCATGCTGGAGCGATCAGACGTGGCACACACCAGTACCGCTTTAGAGCGCAGTTGCTCATCCAGCTCATGGTCGAGAAACTCACGCAGTTCGCGCCCTCGCTCGCCGATCAGGCCGAACACGATGACGTCGCATTCGACGTTACGGGCGATCTCGGCCAACAAGGTCGTCTTGCCACAACCGGCTCCAGCGAACAGACCGACACGCTGGCCTTCGCCTAGCGTCATCAAGCCATCAATGGACCGTACACCGGTGGCCAGCGCGCGGTTGATACGCGGCCGGTCGGTGGGCAAAGGCGCTTCACACAGCACCGCACTGGTGTCCGGCAGTTCAGACTCCACAAACGCGCTGGCACCCTGGCCCGTGATCGGCCGCCCGAAACCGTCCAGTACCTGGCCCAACAGCGCCTCGCTGACCTGCACTCGGTGCGAAACGCCCAGGCGCTCAACACCGGCGCCCACTCGCACGCCTTCGAGGTTGCCCAGGGCACTGAGCACCGCATCTTGCTGATCAAAGCCGATGATTTCGGCGAGCATGAAATCACCCGGGCCTTTTTCTACCTGACACAAGTCGCCGATGCGCGCCTGAGGCAGTCGGCACTGGAGCAGCATGCCATTGACGCGCTGGATGCGACCACGCATCGCCACTGGCGCAAAGCTACTTAGCGCCTGGGCCTGGCGCTGTTGCCAGGCGTCGAGACGCGCTTGCAGTTGCGTACTCACCAAAGCACCTCATAACGCTGCGCGCCGTCAAAAACCACTTTGCTGTTGTCGATCAGCACCAGGCGCAGGCCGTCTACCTGATCCCCCAGAAAAAGCCGGCTGCCCTCTTCCAGCACCACGTGGCCGTTCGGTCCGCCCACTATCTGCACAATTCTGAACGGCAAGGCCTCATCACGCACACGTACACGACTGATCACCGGCACCGCACTGTCGAATTGCTCACCAAAACGGCTGAGCATCCGCGACACCAACTCCACATCCTCTTGGGAAACGTCCCCGCTGAGCACGACTTGGCCGTTGATCACCTGCAAGCCGATGCGCGGGATCAACTCACGCTCGCCAAGCATCTTCACCAACTGTTGGCGCACATCAGTTGGTGAGGCCAGTTCCTGTTTGCCAGCCACCACAGGCATCAGCGAAGCCTGGGCCTCATGCTCCCCGGTCGAGACCGTGCCCACTACCGCGATGATGATCGCCATTACCAACACCAGGCTGATCAAGCGCTTTTGCTGCGAGGGCGCAATGGAGGACAACTTCATTGACTGCGCAGGTTCATCCGCCGATGGCACCGCTGCG
The DNA here is from genome assembly GCF_029201605.1 of Pseudomonas sp. FJ2-5-13. Lineage (NCBI taxonomy): Bacteria > Pseudomonadati > Pseudomonadota > Gammaproteobacteria > Pseudomonadales > Pseudomonadaceae > Pseudomonas > Pseudomonas sp. FJ2-5-13. The sequence goes on along the minus strand of NZ_CP104045.1, from coordinate 867,837 downwards.
GCTGCCGACGCCACAGGCTCGGGCCACGGGTGATCCGCCAGGGTGACGCACAACCTTACGCTGCCCACTAAAAAGGGCACGTTCAACGCCAGATCCGGGATCTGCGCCATGGCCTGTCCAGAAGGCCCGTACAACAGCTCAGCCTCGGCCTGCACCGACCAGTTAGCCTCAGAAAAGCGCAGCAACGCATGATGCTCGGCAACCCCCGGATCGTTCAGCACCAAGTCAGCGTCTGCCTGGGCGCCGATGCTCCATTGTTCACCGAACAACGGCAACGCAGCGCCCTGGCGCTGGCCATCAAGCACCCGTAACTCATACATCATCGAGCCCTCCTCTGTATTGACCATGGCTGGGGGCTCATGCCGCCGCCCCCCGCACCAAGGTTTCCTGGCCCAGGTCTATGCGCCCCAGGACCTTGACCCTGGATGTGCTTCCCAACTCAGCGAAAGACAGCACCGGGACATGGTTGAACTCTTCCAGCAGCAAGGTCCGCAATGGGCTGCGCAAGTCTTGCGCCACCAACATCACACTTTTGCTCTTGGCCCTTAGAACAAAGGCTTGGTTGAGCAGGCTGATAAAGGCCGCGCTGTTGTTCTCGTCCAGCGCAAAGAACACGCCGGTCTGGGTCTGGCGCAGCGCCTCGCGCAGGATGTTTTCGCTCTGCGGAGACAACAGCCAGGCATGCAGGCCATCGGCCTCGCTGTACTGGTGGTAGATCTGTGCCTTGAGGGCAATGCGCGCATAGTCGGCCAGGGCTTCGGGTTCACGCTCGTGTTGCCCGTACTCGATCAGCGACTCGACAATCAGTCGTACCGCCCGCAACGGTACGCCTTCACTGGCCAGGCGTTGCAACACCGCGGAAAAACGTGACAGCGGCATGATGCGCTGCAGTTCCTGCACCAGTTCCGGCTGGTTATGCTCAAGCCAACTCAAGATCGACTTGCTCTCCTGAATCCCCAGGAACTGTGGCCCGCTGAGCATCATCGCCTGCCTCATGCGTTCCAGGATCAGTTGCGTGGCCGTGAAGCGCTCCAATTGCGGGTCATCGAGCAACGGATCATCAGGGGGTAACCAGAGCCAATCCTGTTCATCCCGCTCCGCCAGCCCCGGTATGGCGTGCTCTGGCTCAACTGTCAGCGCCTTGCGCTCAACGGCCACATGATTGACCACTGACGCCCTGACCATGGGCACCTCATGCACACAGAAGCGCATTTCATCGACGGCCAGGGAGTCATCGAGTTCGACTTCGAACGGCGGCAACGTCAGGCCAATATTGGCCACCAGTGAGTTTCGCGACTGGCGAATCCCATGGATCAGATCCGTCACCTCAGGCGTTCCGCGCAGAACGGGGGAAAACTGCAGCAGGTAAGGACGCGAAGGATCAAAACCGCGCAAGTCCTCTTTACCGTTCTCTTCAGGGCGGACGACTTCAGCGGCCTCGTTGGCGGGTTCTGCCTGTCGCTGACGCTGACGTACCAGGTAGTACCCCACACTCCCGGTGATCATCGCGATAAAAATAAACACCAGGGTAGGCATGCCAGGCACCAAGGCAAACGCAAGCATGCCCACCGAGGCAATCACCCAGCTCTTGGGTTCGCTGGTCATTTGCCGGGCAATTTCGACACCCATGTTACTGACGCCTTTGCGTCCATCCGGCGCTACACGGGTGATGATCATGCCCGCAGTCAGAGAGATCAGCAGCGCTGGAATTTGCGCTATCAGGCCATCGCCGATGGTCAGTACCGAATACAGCGAAATGGAATCGGCAGCGCTCAGGCCGTGCTGGAACATCCCCGTGGAAAAGCCGCCCAACAGGTTGACCACGACGATGATCAAACCAGCGATGGCGTCGCCTTTGACGAACTTCATGGCGCCATCCATGGCCCCGAACAGCTGGCTTTCACGCGACAGCTGATCGCGTTTGTCGCGCGCTTGCACGCCGTCAATCAACCCGGCTCGCAGGTCGCTGTCGATGGACATCTGTTTACCCGGCATCGCATCCAGGCTGAACCTCGCCGCCACCTCGGCGACCCGCTCCGAGCCCTTGGTGATCACCAGGAAGTTGACCAGGGTCAGAATCAGGAAGATCACCATCCCGACCGCCAGGTTTCCTCCAACCACAAAATTACCGAAGGCCTCTACGATGTCACCAGCGTCCTGCTCCAGCAGGATCAAGCGAGTGGTCGCAATCGACAACGCCAGTCGAAACATGGTCGTCAGCAACAAAATCGAGGGGAATGACGAAAACGCCAGGGGGCCCGGCAAGTAGAGCGCCAGCACGATCAAGAGGCACGAAATACAGATATTCAAAGCAATCAGAATATCCACCAGCCAGGTGGGCAGTGGCACGATAAAGATAAAGATAATGCCCATGACCACCACGGCGCCCAGCACTTCGGCACGTTGTGCGGCTTTGAGCAGCAAGCCGTTGATGGTCGACAGTACGGTCACGTCATTACCCCCGACAGACCGGCGCGCTTGGTTCCGCCATGAATTCGATTCAGCTCATCCATCACCACCACAAAGCTGGCCAAGGTTTCCTGACGGCCTCTATTGTCAGGCCACAGGGCCAGGGGCAATTGCTGGATGAGGGGATAAAGCGCGTTGAGCGCAATGAGTTGCCGGGCGAGCGGCCCTCCCCCCAGATCATCCCCCAGCCGCAGGATTTCGCCGGCGGTTATACCGCTGCCGGCGTAACCCAACAGACGCTGCAGCAGCGTAACCGCCTCATCCTCCATACACAGGCGCTGCTTGCACGCCACGCAACCAGCCAGCACTGCGCTCAATTGCCCGCAGCTTCGCAGTCCCACCAACAAGGTGCGCAACATTGGCGTAGGCATTGAGGACACCAACGCGGCTATATCGTCCGCCAGGGCTTTACGCATCACGGTAAGCCCGTCTTGAAACCGGTCGCCGCCGTATACACCCAACAGGGCTTGCATCATCGTCGCGAGGGATTGGCGCGTGACCACGCTGGCGTAGTAGAGCGCACGTAGGGCCTGGCGCTCCTCGGCGTCCGCGCAGGCCGCTTGCAATGCCACAGCGATATTTAGGCCAGCCTGGATTTGCCCCTTGAAACGAGCCTCCAGCTTGGCAATCGCTGAACGCGCCAAGGCAGCCTCGGATTTACGGATTTCAGTATCGGCCTCGTTGGCCAGGTGCTTGAGCACCACGAACGCACGCGCCGGGTCGCCGCCCGCAATGTCGAGCAGCTTTTCGACACTGGCGCTTTGCAGCAACTGCATCCTGAGTCGGCGCGAAACCGCAGCCATGCTCGCCTGGGCCGGGTGACCCAACTGGTCATAAAGCTCCGCCAGCTTTTCAGCCGCAGGCACGCGCACGCCCATCTGCCGATGGGCCAGCGGAAGCTTGTTGAGCTCCACCTCCTGATTGAACCGATGGGCCAGTTCGTCGACACCCTTCGCAAGTGCAGGCACGGAGGCAGTGTTGATAACAGGTTGATCCGGACGTTGGACCGTTTGCACATCGTTGCGAGATTCGACTTTCATGGACAGGCCAGTTCAGGAAGAGTGTTTTCCCTGTGTGGCGAGGCCTACCCATACGGTTCCATTGAAATTTGAGGCTGAGGCGAGTTTGAAAATACTTGCACAGACGCCCATTTCCCAAGTGCAAAAGCCTGCGTAAAAGAACCTCAATTCAAAACATTTATTTATTTAAATCAATTAGTTATACGATTTTTTCTCTTTGGCACAGGCAGTGCAATCGGGTTTCTGTCGACACGTTTCGACTGCGTCTACCTTAAGGAAAAAATCATGAATATCCCTATTGAAGCCTTAGTTCACCTTGGTGGCAGTTCGCCTCAATTCATGCTCCATCTGACAGACGACCAACAGAAAAAACTCCGACGTTTCATTCACAAACGGGTACTCAATCCCGAAGACGCGGATGATCTTTTGCAACTGACTTACTTGGAAGCCTGGCGCAATCGCGAGCGTTTCAGTGGTAACGCCACGCTCAGCACCTGGATGTGTGGCATCGCGCAAAACCTGATCCGCAACCACTTTCGACGCCTGTATGCCAAGCCTGCACATTGCGAATTCGATGAGTCGCTGTGGCATGGCCATGAAGAAAGCCACAGCCTGGACTGGGAGTTCGAGGTCAACCGTCGCCTGGAAAATACCCTCAGCGCGATCGACCACTTGCCAACAGAAATGCGCAGGACGCTTTACGCCTCGCTGGAAACCGACGGCAGCTACCAGGACACCGCCGACGTACTGGACATTCCTATCGGCACCGTGCGCTCGCGCCTGTCACGGGCACGCGAACAGCTCAAGCGCGTCACCCACACCTCACTGCACCCGTAAGTTGAATTAGCCGGTCAAGCGTTGGGCGACAGGGATATCTGCCCAACACTGTCGGACTTGGCCCGCGAGTAAACCTTCAAAGACACCGAGCTTCTTCTACTCCCCCTCCTCCACGGTGCATTCGCCACCGCCCGTCGCCAAAATCAGCGCTTTGGCTTAAACAGTTGAAAGCGTAGAAAAATTTTCAACAAAAACGCTTGACGCATTGCCGTTCCAAGCGAATAATGCGCGCCACTTGGCTACATAGCTCAGTTGGTTAGAGCATAGCATTCATAATGCTGGGGTCCGGGGTTCAAGTCCCTGTGTAGCCACCAAGTACCGATCCATAGATGTCTACAGCAGTCTATGAATCACCTCAAGAAGCCCGCCTAGTGCGGGCTTTCTTGTTTCTGGCTGTCCACCTCTATCTACCCCTATCCTTCCCCACCGTGTATGCCCACGTGTATGCTTCATAAATAATTGAACTGAAGGCATACAAGGATGAAACGCACCGATATCAAGCGGCGCCCTCTCGCTGACACTACACTTTCCAGCCTGGAGCCTGAGGCCGGGGCATACCGCGAACTAGACAGCCCAGGGCTGTATTTCAGGGTCAAGCCAAACGGTCAAAAGTCCTGGGAGTTACGCTACAAGAAGCCAGACGGCAAATGGTCATGGCTTGGTCTTGGCGGCTACCCGGAAGTAGGCGGCGCTTTCGCTCGGCAGAAAGCGGCTGATCTACGCGCAGACGCATCGGAAGGTAAGAACCCGATCACCTCCAAGAAAGCTCGCCAAGCCGCCGAGATCGATGCGGCCAACGACACCTTTGAAGCATTGGCAAGGGAGTGGCACACGTCTCGCCTGAGCGGCTGGGATGCTGGTACGGCCAAAAGGATACTTGGCGCACTCGAACGCCATGTATTCCCCTCGCTCGGTAAACGCCCCTACACCTCTATCATGTCGATGGAGTGGATGGAGCTATTGAGAGGGCTTGAGCGTCAGGGGATTCTTGAACAGATGAGCCGTGTGAGGGCTTACTGCAAAGATATTTATGACTTGGCTCGCGTGACGGGCAGAGCCGTCAACAACCCTTTGGAGGGTGTGCATAAATTTCTGTCCTCGGGAAAGGCAGAGAACTACGCCCATGTCTCCCCCGATGAGCTTCCAGGGTTACTCCGAGCGATACGCTCCTACCCCCACGCCAAAGATGTTCAGCTTGGCCTAAGGCTGTTGACCCTGATGGCTGTACGCCCCAGTGAACTCCGAGAAGCACATTGGGTAGAGTTCGATTTCGACAAGAAGCTGTGGACAGTTCCAGTCGAGCGCAAGGGTCGTAAGAAAGGTCGTGAGCACCTGGTGCCACTATGCACTCAAGCTGTAGAAGCACTATTGGAGCTCCGCCAGCTTACCGGGGCCTACGCGCTCCTGTTCCCAGGTAGAAGCGACCGCACCAAACCCCGAAGCGATACCGTTTTCCTTATGGCGCTCCGGCGCCTTGGTTACGAAGGTCGCCAGACAGGTCATGGCTTCCGCCACATCGCCAGCACAATCCTCAACGAGCATGGCTATCCTGCTGATCATATCGAGGCCCAACTCAGTCATAAGGCACAAGGTGTTCGGGGGATTTACAACAAAGCCCAGTACCTAGAGCAACGCACAAAGATGATGCAGTGGTACGCCGATCATCTTGATTCGCTAGAGGCCGGCAATGTAGTGCAAGGTCAATTTGGGAAGGCCGTGTGAAGCAGTTAACCCTGTACCCCTTAAAAAATGGTGTTACGGGTGTTACGCGCGTTACGCCAACCGACAACTTATTGTTTTTATTGAATATATTACGCGTTACACGAACTGAAGAGCTTCAGAGCACCACGTGTTACATGAAGAAGTCGTGTTACAGAACGGCCACACCCGCAACCCTGCTGGCATCGGCGTGTCCATCCGAAAATCGCTGTAACAGCCTACCGGCTTCGGGGCGTCGGGGAGATCTAAATGGACTTTGCGCGGGGCATCGAGGCAGAAGAGCTCGAACTCGAAATCGCAGGCTTCGACGTAACGTGCCTGGTGTGGGATCAGGACGACGTCGAGGCAGCCGTTCGCAATCTTGTGTTGTTTCCGCAGTTCGAAACGCACTTCCGGAACGCATTTGACCTGATCAACACGGCCACTTCGTTCTGGCTTGAGGAGGGCTCCTACGCTCCATGCGCAGAGTCGATCACACGAAACCTTTATTACCTACGTGATGCCATCTACGACCATGCCAGTTATGCAGAGGCAGGCTCACTGCCAAGGGTGATTCGAGGGTTACTTCGGGCCAGTCATTCCGCAGCAGATTCACAGCTTGTGGCGACCTATGCCCTGGTACTTGCAACACAGGCGCTTGAGGCACTCGCAAATTGGCTATTCGACCTTGAGCTTGCGACCTACGACATTGATGCAGATCTGATAGAACAACTGAAACATGACTCACCACGCCAGTACCTCGCCCTCATTGAAAAAGCGCGGGACCGCAGTAGCGGAAACGAAATCCGAGCGCGAGAAGACTTCGCTGCGTTGCTGGGGGAGGCGAATCAGGCGCTGTTGATGGCGAGTCTTTATCGCCAGGTGGAGCAAATGGATGTGTTTGAAAAGGGCTACAACACATCAAGCCTGATGCATCGAATTCTCGACGACGCCTTGTCTACAAAGGCGACGAGAAGGGGTCAGGAAGCCGGCAAGGGGAACCGAGATCCCAGCTCAAAAATACAGACCGACACAATGGATAGACGAGCAAAAATCAAGGTTGCTGCCGAGCAAATCATTAACGGCCGAAAAATTGAAATGCGAAGTCTGTCCGACTCTGAACTCACCAATATTCTTTTCAACCAAAAGGTTCACGGTACGGAAAAGACCATCCGACGCCATTTGGAAGCTTTGAAGCTTCGACCTCTGAAATAAAAAAGGGAGCGGACACAGTCCACTCCCGTCCCCCTGCGTAGCGTATGACCCGTTGTCTCAATTAACAAAGGGTTAGCTCGCTATGACTACCGTATTAAAAGCAATTCCCTCGCATGATCCCTCAATGACCCTCATCCGCATGCCAGAGGTCATTTCAATCGTAGGGCTCGCACGCCCGACTATCTACAAGCTGATGCGTCAACCTGAAAGCGGATTCCCGTTGCCGGTAAAGCTGAGTAACAGCAATGCTCGAAGCGCTCCGGTTGCGTGGGTATTGGGGGAAGTTCAGGCATGGACACGCGCACGCATCGCTGCCCGTGATCAGGTGGCAGCATGAAAAATCGTGTCGCCAACAAGGCCATTTTGCAGCCCTTTTCTGTACTCAGAACAGTCGGATTCTCATCACGCGGTATGCAGCGTTTTGAACGTTACCGCACAGAGCAAAAACGCCTGAACCGGGACGTGATGGTGATGCGATGGAGAGATGGCATCTGGTGCGCATTATCAGTTCCCTGCCAAGCCCCGAAAGCAATCATCGTCGACGAAGGCCAACAAATCGACGCCTACGAGGACGCGCGCGCCTGCCTCGAAGGCGACTTCTTTCCCTTTGTCTCCCTGCGCTGGGATATCCATGCCTGAAACGAAAACGCCCCCGGCGGCAACCGGAGGCGTTGAGGTAAATCTTCATGTCTGATCAATTTATGCCGCATCGAAAAAATCTGCAAGTGATTCGCACAGTTGCGCTTTCAAAAAACGGACGTTACTCTCTGACTGTCGCTGCAAAATCAGTGACCGGACTTGGCCGTCCGAATTGCAAAAGGCGCACAAGCGCCCTCCATCCGATAGCAGGCGCTTTTTTTGTGCCCGTCGTATCGTGTTATGGCGGCTGTGCGTGGGACACCTTCGGGTGTGCCGGGTCCCTTTTGCCCCGGTCGGCCAACCCGCGTACAGCTGTCACCCCTACTTGCTTGGCCGCAAGCGGTGGCAGCTCCTCAGCAAAAGGAGCTTTCACAAATGAAACACGCCCTCAATCCGTCCAAAATTCGCGCCGCCGCTCATCGAGCAATGGCTCTCGCCGCTTTACACGCCAACTCCAGCCTCGCTACACGCCTTTCCCGTTACAACGCCCATATGTCCAAAGCTCGCGCTCTGGAAGCCGCAGGGGGTGCCCAATGAGCATGCTCCCAGGCTATTCACTGCCAGAGGATCTACTTTGCGTCAGCCAGGACGCCGAAGCCGGTATTCCCATCGACGCCATCACCTGCGCCCTAGACCGTGCCGACTCAGTTCTGATGCTGCTGGAAGATCACTTCGACGGCGATAAACCCGCGCTCTCCAACCGCGTGCTGTCATCCGTTATTTGGGACGTGCGCGGCACCTTGGGCTTGATCAAAACACTCGCCTTGTATGGTGATGCCTCCTCTGTGCCGATGGGCCAGAAAGGCGGTGCTCTATGAACACTGCCAACACCCTCGGGCGTGCCGAATTCTCATGCGTTGCCAGCGGTAGTCAAAAGCTGTTTAGGGTAAATGCAGGCGTGCCGATCGAGGACGCACTTGAGGCCATATCGCTGTTTCAGTACTACGCCAATCAACTGACCCTCGAAGCCGCCATGAGTAACGAGGGCGAGCGATTCAGCTGGCCTGCTCTCTACCTCGGTGAAATGGCAAAAGCGCTTATCGATGACGTGAGCGATGCGCTGTATGCAACGAGGACAGCGCCATGACCCAGCGCACCGGCACCACCTCAAAACGCCCCAGCTTTGCCGACGTAAAAAGCGCTGCCCTGAAGAACATCGACCATGTGCTTGCTCACTGGCTGCCAAAGGGCAAACGTGTTGATGGAGGCAAGGAATACACCGCACCGAATCCGACTCGCACGGACAAGCGCGCTGGCTCACTCAAAGTCAACTTGAGCAAGGGCACCTGGGCGGATTTTGCGACCGGCGATAAAGGCGGCGACCTAATCGACCTCGTGCGCTACATCGACGGCGGCACGGACGTTGAGGCCTGCAAAAAGCTGGCAGACCTGCTCAACGTATCCGCAGGATCTGCGACCACCAAAAGCGCACCGGCCAAAAGCGCAACGCCGGAGTGGATTGCGATTCAACCAATCCCGGCCGAGGCCATGAACAAGTGCCCAGCCAAACACCGGCAACACGGTGCTCCGTCCAAGGTGTGGACCTATCGCGATGTTCAGGGTCACCCGGTCATGGCGCTGTATCGCTTCGACCTGAGCCCCGATGAAGACGGCAAGCCGCGAAAAGTCTTTGCGCCGTTGACCTGGTGCAAACGCTCCGATGGGCAAACCACACAATGGCGCTGGCAGGGATTGCCTGAGCCTCGGCCTCTGCTGCGCCTGGATGAACTGGCACAGCGCGCCGATGCGCCTGTGATGCTGTGTGAAGGCGAGAAGGCTGCTGATGCCGCTGCTGAGCTGATGCCGGACTACGTAGCCACCTGCTGGCCGAACGGCTCCAACTCTTGGCACAAGGCCGACCTGACAGCGCTAAAAGCGCGCAATGTGGTGCTGTGGCCGGATAACGATGCCAGCGGCAAGGCCTGCATGGACGCCATCGAGCTCAAGCTGATTGAGCTGGGCGTCGCTTCGGTACAACGAGTCTCGCTCGACGTGTTCAAGCTCAAGCCCAGCAGCAAAGGCGGAAAGCCCACGCTCATCAAGGGTGGAAAATGGGCAGACGGCGACGATGCAGCGGATGCGTTAGCCAAAGGCTGGACCGCTGCCCACGTCGCCGAGGTGGTGCGCAGCGGTGAGTTTTTCGGCAGTGCCGCTGAGACAACTGAACCCCAAGAACAGAAGGCCAAGGCGCCCGCCAAACGCCCTGCGAAATCGAAAAATGACCTATTGCCGGGCGGCTTTCGCCTGACGTCTGAAGGGGTGTTTTATTCCGGCGATGATGGCGAGGCGCGTCCTGTGTGTTCGCCTCTCGAAATCATCGCCCGTACTCGCGACGACAAGGGCCACAACTGGGGGTTATTGGTCGAGTTCGACGACCCGGACGGCGCAAAAAAACGCTGGAACATTCCGGCACGAACCATGACCGGCGACTTCGGCAAGGATGTACTCGGGCCGCTGGTCGACATGGGCCTGCGCCTCGCGGGAAGCCGGTCTGGACGTAACGCACGCAATGATCTGCAGAGTTACCTCGGCGGCTTCGATAGCGCCCAGCGCGCACGTTTGGTGACGCGCCTGGGTTGGCACGACAAGGCCTTCCTTCTGCCCGAACAACAAATCGGTTCGCACGCCGAGCATCTGCATTTTTATGAGGCCGGTGCCCAGCTGCCACCGATCAGCGAGGCGGGCTCTCTGGAGCAGTGGCAGCAGCAAATCGGCGCGCTGTGCGTCGGCAATCACCGCTTGGCGTTTGTCGTCTCTGTGGCCTTTGCGGGGCCTCTGCTTAACCTGCTTGGGCATGAGTCGGGCGGCTTTCACCTCTACGGCGACAGCTCCGGGGGCAAGACCACTCACTTGCAGGTCGCTGCCTCGGTCTATGGCGGGCCGCGCCTGGTGCGCTCGTGGCGCTCCACGGATAACGCCCTGGAGTCCATCGCCGCCGCACACTCAGACGGCCTTCTGGTGCTAGATGAAATCGGCATGTGTGACCCACGCATCATTGGGGAAACGGTGTACATGCTCGGCAACGGCACCGGCAAGGCCCGGGCGAACGATCGAGGACAAGCAGGCCGACAGGTGCAGGAGTGGCGCTTACTGTTTCTCTCGACGGGCGAGAAGACGCTGGCGCAGCACATGGCAGACGCCAACAAGGAGCTGAAAGCCGGTATGGAGGTGCGCATGCTCGCCGTGCCTGCGGATGCCAGCAAAGGCCTCGGCATGTTCGACGTGCTGAACGGTTTTGAAGACGCCGCCGCCCTCTCCGATGCGCTCAAGGCCCGTGTAGCCAAATACTACGGCACGCCCCTCACCGCCTTCCTCAACGCGCTGTGCGCGCCTGGAGAAATGCTCAGATGGTCGGTGATCGTTCGCCGCACGGTTGAACAGTTCATTACCCAAAACTTGCCCACCTCGGCCAGTGGTCAGGCACAGCGTGCAGCACTTCGTTTCGGGCTCGCAGCAGCGGCCGGTGAGTTGGCCACCGCCTTCGGCGTCACTGGCTGGCCGGACGGCACAGCCACGACTGCCGCACGGGTGTGTCTGCATGTGTGGCTAGCCGAACGCGGCGGCGCCGGTAACTTTGAGGGGGATGCGATTGTGGCTCGACTGCACCAGGTCATCGAGCGCTTTGGAGAAAGCCGCTTCACACGTTGGGAGTCTGCCGCCGCCAAGATCGATGAGCACGGGCCACGCACGATTGACCGGTTGGGTTTTCGCAAGACTATGGAACACGGCATGGGCGATGCACTGCACACCACCAACACCTACTACGTACTGCCGGAAGCTTGGAGGGCCGAGATCTTCAAGGGCATGAATATCAGTGCGGTGAACAAGGAGCTGCTGCAACGGGGCGTACTCGAGCCGGGAACCGACGGAAAGGCGTACGGCTTGATTCGCCTGCCCGGGTTAGGACCTCAACGCTGCTACGTGGTGAAGACCGTTCCAGGAACGGATGAAGGCGAGGCCAAGGCCGCCTGACGGCATGCCTGCTGATCGAGGTAGCGCCGGCCCATTCCCGGCCTCGCCAGCCGTTCGACAACCATCCCTATCAACCGCAGTACCCAGAGACAATACAGATGAACACTATCCAAGAACTGAAAGACCGCCGCGACGAACTGACCCTCGAAATGGAGAGCATTCAGGGTGACCTGGCTCCCTTCGAAGAGGCGCTGGAAAGCCCAGAGGTCATCCAGCAGGGCCGTCAACGAGCCGTGCAAGATGAAATTAACGATCACAAAAGACGCATCGACTTGCGAAATCTGGAGATCAGCAACCTGAATCAAAAGATTGATCGCCTCGAGGCACTGGCGAACCGTGAGAGCTTGGCTGCGGACTACATCAACGCCATGGCAACCTGGAAAGCCGACGAGATGGAACTCAACGAAAAGCGCATCAGTATCGAGACCCGGTTGCAGCAGGTCCGCCAGAGCGATCAGGAGGACATGGCAAAAGCTCGACAAGCTGAAACGGACGCAGCCACTGCTTATGCGCAGGCTGTCGCCTGGGGCGATGTGGAGGGCGAGAAAGCGGCCAACGCCGAAGCTCAAAAAGCAGCAAAAAATCTCACGATTGCGGTTGAACATCACCGCCGTCAACAACTGCTCATCACCGCGCTGAAGCAGGAGCTCGTGACGATTGATCAGCACATCACAGAGGCACAAAAAGAACGCGCGAAAATCGAAAACCAAGCGGCTCATTTGGCGAACACAGTGTTAGAAGAACAATGGAATGAGGCTGCGAAAGCACTGCTTGAGACAGGCGGCAAGCTGTGGGCAGCACGCAACCTGATTAGTCGTGACCCCGTCGCACTGATGAAGCTTGATATCCCCGAACAGGGCGAGCACTTTGGAAGCTGGACCTGGCGCGAACTCGTGGATCGCTCGCACCAACACAGCCTGCTTGACCTGCTGGCTGCCTAACCCAAACCTACCCCGAAGTAACCTGCGAGAGCTGGTTGCTTCGGGCCTACCATCGGTCCAATCATGAACAAACCACCACAGAACAGCGCACAGATGCCTGATTACCTGAAGGCCCGAAAGCTTCATTTGAACGGGATAATTGTCGTCCTGGCTGGCATGAAAAAGCGCAACGCTAGAGAAAACCAAGACACTAAAGTCGAGACGCTCACAATTAATGCAGTCAAGGCCGAGCTTGATCTCATTGACTTCCAGCTCAAAAGAAAAAACGGATGATCGACAGGCGGAGGCTTAAGCAGCTTCCGCTTCACTAGATCCTATCCTTACAGGCAAAAAACTCAGACCTTTTCGGCCGAGCCTGTGTAAAAACGTTTTAGAGCAAATCTTACGGTCAGAACCAGAGCGAAAATTGCGTTCCTACGCAAACCTCAGGTGTGCTGACTAACCAAGTACTGGCAAATTTCTCGTAGCAACGCAGACTGCCAAATGGCGTCTGCGTTTTTTACACACTGGGCCACGAGCAGTCATACGGGCGTGTCAACGAAGACAGGCAACTCAAATCTGCCTCGTGGAGTCAAGTGAGCTCATTCGCAATCGCTGCCCTTTTGGGTGAGCCCCGACAACACTATGAGCACGGGCAGATGGGTATCACGCTTGTGCTTGTTAACGGTAAGATGCTTTAAAATCAAGGTCTATTAGGAATAAGGCATGGACGTCAGATCGATCAGTACTTTTGGAGCTGTCGCTGCAGAAGATGAGCCAGTGTTGAATTACTTTGTGGAAACAAGTGCGGTCAGTGAAATTGGTGAAGGCGAGAAATTTTTAGTATTGGGTAGGAAAGGGTCTGGAAAGACAGCCCTCGTGCGGTACTTTAATGAAAAAAAACAAAATGGACTTGTTTCAATTGCTCTTAACCTACGAGGATATCCTTGGGCTCTGCATGCCAAGCGCTCTGACTCAGATGTAGACGAGTCAGAACGGTATGAGGCTAGCTGGCGATATCTCATAGTTGTAGAATTTGCTCAGTTAGTAGCTAAGAGACTAACTGGACTATCGAAATGGACAGATGAGGCAAAGAATCTCATTGAGTTTTTTTCTCAGAATTATGGAGGCATCGATGTAGGCTTGGGCGATTTTTTGCGCCCAGAAAAACTGAGACTTACCAAGGCGTCATTCGAGCCTCAATTGCTAGGGGTAAAACTAGGGGGCATAACGCTTGAACGTAAGAGCGAGCAAGGAGGTCTGGCACGAGAGCTAAATCTCCTATCTGATCTCATACTGAAAAATGCGCTCTACCTATGCGGTCGTGAAGGCATTGAAAAAATCTTGATTCACTTTGACGAGCTTGATCAAGGTATGTTGAGATTCGATAGTCCTCGACAACAGATGCTCACAGGTTTGATCTTAGCCACAAGATCGGTTAACCGTGAAGCCGCTAAGAACTCCGTTAAGCTGAAGTCAGTTATATACTTACGTACTGATTTATGGAACCAAATAAATTTTTCAGATAAAAACAAAATAACCACAACTTCAGTTTTAGATATCTCTTGGGATGAAGCATCTCTTTTGAAGGTTGTAAACTCTCGAGTGAATAGTATCACTGGGAAGAATTGGGATGCGATCCATGATGCAACAACGATGAGGGGTCGACAGCAAAAATTTTCTTATATTGTAGCTAGAACATTCTTACGTCCGCGCGATGTCATCAGCTATTTAAATATCTTGCTTTCAAAGGCAAAGGAGCGCATCAACACTAAAGGCGGAGCAACTGTCTTTACAAACAAAGATATTGTGGATTCCAAACGTGAGTACTCTACATATCTCAGGCTTGAGTTGCATGATGAAATATCCCCTCACTGGAGAGAGTGGGAAGATGCACTTAAAGCAATTTCTAAAATGGGTCTTTTATCATTTGCGCGCATTAGCTTTGAGCAACGGTATCCTCAAGCCGTAACTGCAGGAAATGTTTATACCTCCGAACAAGCGCTGGAGACGCTTTACGAGTACTCAGTACTAGGCGCGTACAGGGCATCTGGTTATGGTGGTAAGAAGTGGGTCTATAGGTACTCTGAACCAGGGGAGGCGTGGGACAGTTCAGGTAACTTGTTCAAAGTGCACCTAGGGCTAAAGGAACATTTAGCTCTCAAAGAGTAACCTTCCATCATGTATTTTGTGCGAAAGGATAAGAGATCGGAGCTCCGCTCTTGGCCGCTCACTGCCAATCACCACAGGCAGGATTCGGCCAAAATCGGACGTTTTATTCCGTGCTGCTTTAGCCACCCACTCATAATGACCCAATACAATCAGTGGAGATTACATGATGGTTAATGTAGATAGAGTGACTGGAAGGCTGCTTCAACGCCCCCCTTATTTAGTTACTTAAAGCCATCACACAAATTCTCACTGAAGATCAATGGCTATCCGATAAATACGCTCAGCAATCTTGCGAGCAGTTTTATTTCTCATACGGCTAAGCGTGTGATTTAGTGCATCCTTTAAAATCACACCAGATTGAATAAGTGCACCGTGCCTTGTTAACTCTTCAAGAATGCTCAGCCACTCTAAGCGGATTCCCTGAGGAACCTCGTCATCCCGAAGAAGCCGAATCTGATTGTAAGCGCCACGCAAACGGTCGCGAACATCCCCCTCACCGACCGCAAGGCAATAGAGTGCGCGCCGGAATTTTTCCCTGTATCTAAGACTGACCATACCTGTATTACCTGGCTTGAGCGATAAGATTGGGACTTTCTAAGTTATTTTTCTGCGGGAATTTTACAACAAAATTTATTCATTCGGACTTTTAGCCAGCTGGATTGCACCGCTAAGCGCTCAACGCAAGTCGAAAATTAAAATTGCCATGGAGTGGATCCACATTACTGGCCTATACGAAGCACGCCAATAGTCTTTAAACGGGCACTTCTGCCAATACGGACCGCAAGCTTTGGGCCGATTAGAGCAGATCACGGACGGATAGCCACTTGCAGCTTTGGTCGAAAGCTGCCATCCGCGATTGGCAGCTCCAACCCAAAAGCGAGCAATCCGGCCGTTCCTCCCTCGAACACTCGAGCTTTTTCCCTCCAAACCCGTCGGATGCACTTCGGCACCTTGGCCGAAACCAACTTTTACGATCAGCGTAAAGAAAGACTGTTATGTAACAGTTTTCTGTCATTCAGCGCTGCTTAAGTTTGAAAGGCAGCATTCCCGAACGCCGGCCTTCATCCGAGTCGCCCATCAAGCCTGCGGAGCCTCGATCGCCTCGTCGAGTTTTATCACGGTCTCAAGCATGCGCCTTACGACCGCGGCGTCGAACTCTTCCTCCCGATCCTCTTCATGGGCTCCCTTGTTCATGTAGCTCCACTCAACTTTGTGCTTTTCGCCGTATCCAAGCATCTCGCCTAGGTGCGGCAGGGCGTCTTGGAACAAAACCACGTCCTTCTTACCGAGAAATTGGTGGAGGCCCGTAGCCAAGCTCATGAGATCAGGATCTCCCGGCCCCCTCATCCCGACAGTTATTTGCGCCGACAGCTTCTTATTTGCAATCTTCTTCCAGAGACGATTGAGTTCTTCTTCAAAGGCCTTCCGAACATAACTCAGGGAGTCGCGCGTTCGCCCCTCTTCGTAGCTTCGGGCCGCCACCGTGAGGTAGTGCCGGGGCGAGTCGAGCTTCACGCTGATCTTCTTGGCAGCAAACGGCACAAGGAAGTCGATTCGGGTTACCGTTTCCCCGTACCTCTTCATGGGCACCGCATTCTCGAGGCGCTTCACGAAATCCTCACCGTGAGTCGTGATGATTAGTTGCCTTTTTCCGATCTCTTCCGGATTCAAGATAAGGTCGATAATCGCGCCCCGATGCTCGTCGTCGATCGAGTTAACAACATCGTCGAATATTAGGAAAGGAAGGCGGTCCCTGGTGATTTTCGCCAACAAAATCGCGAGCCCGAGGCACCGAATGTGACCCTCGCTAAGAACCTGGAGAGCATCGCACGTGTCCCCATTCTCGAACTCGATCTCTATTCTCGCACCGGCAGCCGTCGGCAATCTCAGGGAGTTGAGCCTGTCGGAAGGGTGGTCGTTTTTGTTGATTTCGTTGTAGAACTTTAGCGTCTTCTCGTTTAGATCCGCAGCCAACGCCAAGGGCAGTTCGGCGTTGTAGGCCAGAAGCTTCCCGCGAAGCGAGCCATAAGCGACACTGAAGCTCAGGTTTCTTGCGACTCCGAGTTTTTCAGCTTCCACTACCTTGATGAGCTCCTCGTTCTCCTGGTTGAACTTCTCGATAGCCTGAGTCGCCTCCATCTCACTCTTAGTGTTCGCATCGACTAGGATCGAGATGGCGACGATTTCCTCGAGGTCCTTGAAAATCGCAAGGTTATCGTCCTCGAGCGTCTTGATCGCGGCTTTGGATTGTTCGACCTTTCCGTTGTGAGTCGTGGATGCGTCCTTCAGCAACTTGAGCAGTTCGCGCGTTGCCGGCACAGCCCTAAGGAAGCTCTCGATGCCCACCAGATCCTTGGCGGCGGAGGCCTCCGCGCTGAAGGAGCCGATCTCGGGCGCTTTGACGAATCCGATAGCCCCGGCGGACGCTGGAAGCTTGGCGATTTTCGAAAGAAGATCCCGCCAGCCAAGGTTGAGTGCCTCCAGGATTTCCTTGATGCGCCCTTCGGCTTTCAGGGCTGCATCGAATTGCTTTAGCTTTTCCTCTGCGTTGCCGTACGGATCCACAGGAACTGCGAGTCGACCGTCACGGTAGAGTTCGGAGGCGCATGCGGGACACTCGTTCTCGAACCTTACGCGGTTGGCTAGAATCGCGCCGTAAAGGTCCCGAAGGGAAAGTTGTTCCTTGTACTGCTTGAGGAAATCTTCCGATTCCGCCTTCTCTTCGATAAGCCGGAGCAGTTCATCGGCGTCGGCCAGAATGCCGTCCGTCCCAGGGTCAGCGGCCGTTTTAAGATTCTGCAAGCGGCCGATTTCGGTATTGTTTGCCTTTTGCTTGCCGCCGTTGCCTTCGGGTCCAGTTAGGCCTGTCTTGATTTCCTCTAGGTTCTTGCAGTCCGGATACTTCGCGAGCAGCACTGCACGTTGCGTTTCTGCGATTTTGGCTTTCAGCGGGAGACCAATGAGTATCGCTTCGTGTCCGGCGATACCCTTCGCGCGTTCCGCGAGATCCTTCCCCTCTTTTCCGACGCAGTCTAGGTAACCGTCGAGGCTCTCGTTGAACTGCGTTGCGAACGCGTTGAACTCTTCCAAGCCGAACAGTGCAGCCAACCGCGTCTGCTGGGCACTAGGGGTATTAGCCGCCACTCGCGCGAATCCGTCGATCCTGTTCTTCTCAATAAAGCAAAATTCGAAACTGCGGGGGTCCGCTGCCACTTCGACTCCCATCTCCTTCGCAGTATCTCCGTACAGAACGGGTTTCGCCGACTTCTTCAATGTTGCGTTCTTGATGTAGTCCGAGACGGGGATCCGCTTCGAATCCGCTTCGTGGATCGAGGCGAGCAATCCGTATTCAAGCGCCTCACAGAGACTCGACTTCCCCGTCCCGTTAGGTCCGTAGACGAACGTGTATGGTTTTTTGAATTCGAAAGTGTGCTTCTCGGAAAAACCACGAAAATGCTCGACCTCCAGTTTAGTAAGCCGGACGATCTCACTCTCGTTGGCGTTCCCTTCGTCGGCCGCGATTTCGAGTGCAGGAGATGCCGCATCTCCATTGTCTACGATCAGCTTCGCCAAGACTTTACCGCGCCGGCCTCCCGCAACTCCGACTGCCGCAATTTCGTCGAACCTCACAAGCATGATGTTGGCCAGCTTTTTCTCGTGTTCGGACAGCGTCGGGGCAGACTTCGCCAAGAAGCGTTTGAATTCAACTAGGGACTTGGACATATCCATTCTCGGAGCAGTTGTTGTCGATTATGCGGTCGGGCGAGAGTTGCTGCATGCAGATAAAACCACGACGTCTCAGGGCGCTGAGTGCCAGCTTTTTTTCAGTAGATGTTGGGTGTATTAGCGTGCAAGACCCAAATCCTCGGCGTCGACCTAGAGCCCCTCAAACAATCTCTGCTTCTCTTCGCAAGCTGCCTCTGGAACACTCCTTTGTTTACGGTTTCACACCGCGAGCGGCCAGCATTGCGTGGATTTCATCAATACGTTTTTGTGTATCAGCTTCACGCTTTGCATAGGCGTCACGAGTGCGTTTACCCAACAAGGTCCGAATCTCTTCCTTGGCGCGTTTATAAGAAGGCTGCTCGTCGAGGTACTCCTGGTCGTGCATCCAATTCTTGCCCGTCATAGGCCCGGAGCTCATGCCAACGTGGGCGCCCTGCGCATTGTCCGCCTGGAATCCCAGCCTCTCATACATGGGGACCAGCTCCAGAGGGCAGTCCAGCGTAAGCACTGAATACTGACTCTTGAGCTCGTTCAGCATTTGCGTGAACACACCTTTGTTGCGATGCTCTTTAGCGACTGCGGCGTACCCGATTGAGGCAACACCAGTGGTCATCAGGCGAGGCTTGTACTGAATAAACCCGGCGAGACGCGGTTTTTCTGCCTCGCCGTCAATCGCTGCGACAATGCCTACTTTCAATTCACATATCTGGCCATCCATCTGCTGGACAACTCCAGCACCGACCATACGCAGGGACTCTCCCAGCAGAATTCGTACCTCTGTCTCTGCGAGAAGCAGCAACGGGCTGTCTCCATGGATGTGCTGGCCAACCATGGCCGGAGCCTCGGATACAGCGAGCTCAATGCTCTGCTCCATCACCAGAGGGTTGATGCCATTGGTAAAATGTAGGATTTCCATATTTTCGTAACCTCCATAGTCGAGGACGCGGAACGAGTCCCCCGTTGCCCACCTTCGACGGCGGGACTTGAGAATACCTGGTGCTACTTTCGATTATTAATGACACTCAGGCCCATGCAAGAGTCGCCGATATTACTATGCCAGCACAAGTTCAAATGCACGCCAGACCGTCTGCTTATCCACAGCCAGGCATCGCTTGCTCTGATCCATGCGGGCGTGCAAAAAATGGTCCTCACTATCAAGACATCACCGGTGGCAGCCAAGACTTTTGCAGCAATTGAACGCTTACCCCTTGCAATGAGCCCAGTTTGATACGCGCTTAACCATCATAAACCGCTCCTCCCAGTTCAGTTATTGGTGTAACACCTATTTGCCATGTAACACGTTCATCCGCAAACCGGTCACAGCTACGTAACGTCATATAAACCATTTAAAATCATATAGTTATCCGATTATGTAACACGCGTAACACCCGTAACACGGCTTTATTAGGGTATCCCCTAGCCCCGTTAGTATTGCTCCTTCAGCGAAACTGAGGTGGGTCATGCTCTTGGCTTTGGTTCGATGGTGGGGACCCTGGAGCATTCTTCTAGGTACGGGGTAGGAAACCCGCGTAATCGTGTTAGCGGAAAGGTGCCCAGCTTAGTGAACAGGTGAACCGGGTGAACTGCTGTTCACCAGTGCATTTGCCCAACGAATCGGAAGCCGCTGGGGTCCCTGGGCATTTCGGATCGACACGGGGCAAAGAACCCGCCGGATCTCGTTAGTGGCTGGGCTCCAAAGTTAGTTGACTGGTTGACCGAGTTGACCAGGACAATCGTTCACTATCCTGAACGAAACCAATGACCGTTACAGATCCGGTAAGGATGCCCTTTTCTCTTCAAGATCCTTTCAATTTCAACGTTGAAATTTCAGTAAGCTGGTGCGGCTGCCGCTACCACGATCCCGCGGGTTTCCGACCCCGTGCGACGGTCAAAGCTGTAGGGTCCCCCGTGATTCTTTTGGCCTCTTCCAATGTGAAGAAATGCTATAGTTTTTCTCGTGCCATAGGAAAAGAATGGTGCTAGGCCTTAGCGAACAAAAGTAGAGTGATAGTCGAAGATGACAAGGAAGAAAAAAAGAATACCTATACCTACTGATCTTGCAGCGCAAGTGTTGTTCTTATCTGATCGAACTTGCTGCGTCTGCAGAACAAAGGGTAAACCCGTACAGATTCACCACATAGATGAGGATCCGTCTAATAATCTAGCACTGAACCTTTCGACCCTGTGCTTTGATTGCCATCGTGAAACCCAGATTCGCGGCGGCTTTGATCGTAAATTAGACGCAGACCAAGTGATACTATATAGAAACGACTGGCTGCGTATCGTCGCTACCGACCGAGCCACCTCTGAAGCGAATCGAGAGTCACAGCCAGGCGGTGGTTCGATAGACCTTGAACTTATCACGAGCATTGCTGAAATATATCGTGAAACAGGGCAGCTAGAGCTCTTAGCTATTCATTACAATGGAATTGGCAATATAGAGCTGAGGGATAAATATATAGAGATTGCAATAAGCAGAGGTGCATCTCCAGATGCTATTTTCTTCCTGCGCGGCAGCTTACAAGAACGTCCGGATCTTGTCCCGGCAGAAATAATAGATGATTATCTAGCAGCATTTGTAGGTAGGGATGATTATGAGCAACATGCTAGAGCACTGCGAGCTGTAGGACGTAGACTCGAGGCAGCTCAAAAGTACATTCAAGGCATCAATGACTCACTGCAGAATGGGAGCTGGTTCTCTGCTGCCTTCTACATAAAAGAGTTCATGGAAGAAAATCTGATCGAGGATTTACTCAAAGCCGCGTACAGAGAGTCAACCGAGCAGGGAGAAACGTGGTGGCAAGTTCGGGCATTGCAAGAGCTAGGCTGGTCCACAGAGCTAAACGATCTTCTTTTCAGTAAGAAGGACGAGATAGGTAAGTCTGGCAACTTGATGCTTATGGCGCTGCTTGCCGATGCGGAAGGCGACTCTGCATTGGCTTGCGATTTACGAAAAGAAATCGCAAGGTCTTCGTCCTGAGGCTGAGGTGAAGCCCCCTAGGCCTATCCGACAAAAAAGACGGGCTTAGCCCCGCCCGAAAGCCTTGTTCTGTAGTCATCATACGGATGTAGCGTGTATGCCCACCTGTATGCCAAACCCAAACGATCCAAAATAAATACTTTATAAACATAAGCTTATAGATCGGGTTCAAATGACTGTGTACCACCAAGTACTAAAAACGGCTTACCGAAAGGTAGGCCGTTTTTTTATGCGCGCAAAAAAACTCCCCAACTGTATTTTGACGCCCCCCACCCCCACTGTTAGTGTCCAGCCTCCCCCAACATGAAGTGCCACGATGCAACTGGACATCTACCAAGTCGACGCTTTCAGCCACCATCCCTTCGGCGGCAACCCGGCAGCAGTGTGCCCACTCACTGAGTGGCTGCCTGATGAGCAACTGCAGCAGATTGCGGCCGAGAACAATCTTTCGGAAACCGCGTTCTTTGTACCCCGTGGCGACTTCTATGAGTTGCGCTGGCTCACCCCGGAAGTTGAAGTGGACCTGTGCGGCCATGCCACGTTGGCAGCCGCGTGGGTATTGATCCACAAGTTGGCGGACGCCCCCCAGGTGTTGCGCTTTGCGACCCGTAGCGGCGAGTTGCGGGTAACCCGCAATGGCGATGAGCTGGCGATGGATTTTCCGGCCAAGAAACCCGAACGCTGCGAGCCGCCCCACGGCATGTTGAGCGCCCTGGGGCTTGAAAACGCCGAGGTGTTTGGCACCGACGACTACATCGTGCTGGTGGAAGATGAAGCCCAGGTAGCGGCCCTCACACCGGATTTCGCACGGCTCAAGGGCCTGCCTAAACGCGGGATTGCGGTAACCGCCAAAAGCACGCGGTTTGATTTTGTCTCGCGCTGGTTCGGCCCGAATGTCGGCGTCAACGAAGACCCGGTTACCGGCTCGGCGCACACCTCGCTGGCACCGTTCTGGGCCGAGCGCCTGGGCAAATCGCAATTGAGCGCCGAGCAAGGCGGCCAGCGTAAGGGCCAGTTGCGCTGTGAGCTCCAGGGTGACCGGGTGATTATTTCCGGCAAGGCCGTGCTGTACATGCAAGGCACGATTTACCTGTAAAACGCAGTCGCCCAAGGACAACAGCCCCTTCTCACCATGAACGGAGTTCAGCGCGTGTTTTTGATTTCCCGCCGCAGCCTGACAGTCATCGCCGCCACCCTGGCCCTCGCCGCCTGCCACACGCCGGTCAATGAACAGCCACCGGCCCCGGAGTTGGGCTCGGGCTATCGCACCGACCTGAGCACCCGCCACGCCGAGCGCCATATGGCTGCCGCCGCCAACCCATTGGCCGCCGAAGCCGGGCGTGAAATGCTGCGCCAAGGCGGTTCGGCCATTGATGCGGCGATTGCCATGCAAGCGGTATTGACTCTGGTGGAACCGCAGTCGTCCGGCATCGGCGGCGGTGCGTTCATCATGCTGTGGGATGGGCACAACGTGCAGGCTTACGACGGCCGCGAAACTGCACCGGCCGGGGCGACGGAGAGTCTGTTCCTGAAGGCCGACGGTACGCCGATGGCGTTTACGGATGCGCAAATTGGCGGGCGCTCGGTGGGCACGCCGGGCGTACTGCGCGCCTTGGAGATGGCGCACAAAAAGAGCGGCCACCTGCAATGGGCCAAGCTGTTCGAGCCGGCGATTCGCCTGTCGGAGCAAGGCTTCGCCATTTCCCCACGCTTGCACAGCTTGATCGCGGCTGACCGCTTTATCGCGCAATCGCCCGACATGGCGGCGTACTTCCTGAATGCCGATGGCTCGCCAAAAGCCACCGGTACACGATTGAAAAACCCGGCACTGGCTGCGGTGTTCAAGCGCATCGCCAAGGAAGGGCCGGACGCGCTGTACCAAGGCCCGATTGCCGAGGAGATCGCACGCAAGGTACAGGGCCATCGCAATGCCGGCAGCCTGTCCCAGGCCGACCTCAAAGGCTACACCGCCAAGCAGCGCGCACCGCTGTGCACCGACTACAAACAATGGAAGGTCTGCGGCATGCCACCGCCGTCCTCGGGCGGGATAGCCGTGGCGCAGATCCTGGGGACATTGCAGGCGCTGGAAACCCGCGACCCACGCCTGGCCATCGCCCCCATGACACCGGTCAAGAGCGCTTCGCCGGCCGGGCTTGAACCGACACCCGAGGCCGTGCACCTGCTCGCCGAAGCCGGGCGCCTGGCCTTTGCCGATCGCGCGCTGTACGTGGCCGATGCAGACTTCACCCCCGTCCCGGTTGCCGGTCTTGTCGCACCAGGTTACCTGGCACAACGCGCCTCGCTGATCGGCGAGCGCAGCATGGGCATCGCCAAGCCCGGCCAACCCGCCGGTATTCAGGTGGCGTACGCACCAGACCGCTCGCCGCTACGCATCTCCACCTCACAGGTGGTGGCGGTGGACGACCAGGGCGGCGCCGTGTCGATGACCACCACGGTGGAAGCGGCATTCGGCTCCCATGTGATGGTCCAGGGCTTTTTGCTCAACAACCAGATGACCGACTTCTCGTTCATCCCCGCAGAAAACGGCCAGCCTGTGGCCAACCGTGTACAACCGGGCAAACGCCCACGCTCGGCCATGGCGCCGACCTTGGTGTTCGATCGCCACACGGGCGAACTGCTGGCTACCGTCGGCTCCCCCGGCGGCTCGCAGATCATCGAGTACGTGAGTAAATCCCTGGTGGCCATGCTCGATTGGAAGCTCGACCCGCAGGCGGCCATCAGCCTGCCTAACTTCGGCAGTCGCAATGGTGCTACCGAGTTGGAAGTTGGACTGTTCAGCCCGGCGCTGAAACAGACGCTCAAGGACAAAGGCCACGCCCTGAGCGAGATCGAGATGACCAGCGGCGTGCAGGCCATCGTTCGCACACGGGATGCCCAGGGCAAAGTGACGCTCAGTGGCGGTGCTGACCCTCGGCGTGAAGGTGAGGCGTTGGGCGACTAGGGTGTTTTGATCAAAGGAGAATGCACGGTGCACAAAGCCCATAACCTCAATGCCCTCCCCGGCGTGGATCACGGTTTTTGCTCGATTGACGATCCGCTGCGCCCCGATGGCGTGTTTATTTGCAAACAGGTGCACAGCGCGTCAGTGATCGGGTGGCAGCCGGGTCAGCCGGCCAACACGAATGAGGCTGACGGGGTGTTCACCCGCAGCCGACAGCCGATTGCGGTCATCACGGCCGATTGTTTGCCCATTCTGATCGCGGGCGGTGAGTCGGTAGCAGCCATTCATGGCGGCTGGAAGGGCTTGCAGCGTGGGATCATCGGCAATGCCGTGCAGCGCTTCATAGATGACGGCATTACTGTGGACCAATTGCGGGTGGCGATCGGGCCGTCGATCAAACCGTGCTGCTATGAGGTGAGCGCAGCGTTTATTGCCGAGCTCCAGGTCGATCAAGGCCACCTGTGGCAGCACGGCCAGGCACCCTGGAGCGTTGAGCAACCGGCGCCTCTACAGCCCCCGCGCATTCCACCGCCCCACGCCAGGCAAACGGGAAGTGCCTGGTTTGATTTGAGCGGGTATGGGCTGCTGTTGCTGCACGCGGCGGGGGTCAAGCGCGAGCAGATCGAGGTGAGTGACGTGTGCACTTATTGCACGTCGCCGACGTTTGCCAGCTATCGCAGGAGGACGCATCACTTGGAGGAGCCGAAGACGTTGATCTATTCGTGGATTGCTCGTACAAACTAACGATCAAACCTTACTCTTGTGGCGAGGGAGCTCGCTCCCTTGCCACAGCTGCTCACAAGCCGTTGAGTCGAGCGCCCCCAAACAGTCAGCGATTGCTCTTCAACCCCTTGCGACTCGCATGTCGCTCCAACGCCAACTCAATCAACCGGCCCACCAACTCGCTGTAGCTCATGCCCGCCGCCTGCCACAGCTTGGGGTACATGCTGATGCGGGTAAAACCGGGCAGTGAGTTGATCTCGTTGATCAAAACTTCGCCGTCTTGGGTCAGGAACACATCCACCCGCGCCAGCCCGGCGCAACCCAACACCTCAAACGCTTCGATGGCCAGTCGGCGAATGCGCTCGCTGGCGTCATGACTGATAGCCGCCGGCACCACGACCTGGGCGGCCTGGGCGTCGATGTATTTGCTGTCGTAGGAGTAGAAGCCGCCGCTCACCACGATCTCACCGCAACCGCTGGCGATCGGGTGATCATTACCCAACACGGCGCATTCGATTTCACGGCCCTGCACGGCGGATTCCACCAGCACTTTTTCATCAAAGCCCAGCGCCAGTTCAACGGCAGCGTGGTACTCGGCTTCGTTGCCGACTTTACTCACGCCCACAGAGGAACCCTGGTTAGCGGGTTTGACGAACATCGGCAAACCGAGCTTGTTCACCGCCGTTTCAAAGGAGGTGCGCGCCGCGTTGCGACGTGTAAGGGTGATGAAGGGTGTGACGGCAATACCCGCGTCACGCAGCAGGCGCTTGCTGATGTCTTTGTCCATGCACACGGCCGAGCCGAGCACGTCGGAGCCGACGAAGGGCAAGTCGGCCATACGCAGCAAGCCTTGCAGGCAGCCGTCTTCGCCGAGGGTGCCGTGGACAATCGGGAAGATCACATCGATGTGTTCCAGCAAGCCCTGGCCGGAGGTTTCCACCACTTGCTGGCTGGCCTTGCCGGGCACCACGGCCAATTCACGGTTGGACTGGTTGAGGGCGATGAGCGCCGGGTTTTCCTGGTTGAGCAGGAAATTGGAGGTGTCATTGAGGTGCCAGTGACCGGCCTTGTCGATACCGATCAGCACGGGCTCAAAGCGCGAGCGGTCGAGGGCGTCGACGATGTTGCGCGCCGATTGCAGCGAGACTTCATGCTCAGCCGAACGGCCCCCAAAAATAATCCCTACCCGCACCTTGCTCATGACCCGACCTCACTATTGAAAGTAAGGCTTCTTACCACGGGCGGTCAGCGATTCGCTACCCGATGTGCCTTGCCCAACACCTGCACAATCGTACAAGACCCCGGCAGACAACCGGTGCAGACTCAGTTAACGTGTTTCCACCTCCTTTTGTGACAAGTCACCATGGGCAACCCCACCCACTCCCTCGACTGGCTGCACCGCGCGCCCCACGCCAGCGGCCTGGACCGTATCGAGGCGTACTTTGCCGGCTTCGCTTTCGACCCCCACCGCCATGACACCTACGCCATTGGGCGCACATTGTTCGGCGTACAGAGCTTTCATTATCGCGGCGGCACGACCCACAGCCTGCCCGGCACCACCATGGTGATACACCCGGATGAAACCCATGACGGCCGCGCCGGCAGCGACGAAGGTTTCAAGTACCGGATGATTTATGTGGAGCCGGCGCTGATCCAGCAGATCCTCGGTGGCCAGCCGTTGCCGTTTATCCCTGGCGGCTTGTCCACCGACCCACGGCTGCACCGCGCCAGCGAAGTCTTGCTGCAAAGCCTGGATTGCCCGATAGACCCGATGCAAGAGCAAGACGCCCTGTTCGACCTGGCCCAGGCGCTGAGCGCTGCGTCCGGGGCCATCATCCACCGTAAATCCTTTGACTACATCGCAGCCGAACGCGCCCGTGAGTTCATCCACAGCGCCCTGGGCCGCAGCATCACCCTGGATGAAATAGCCGACCACGCCGGCCGCGACCGCTGGGCGTTATCGCGGGACTTTCGCGTGTTGTTCGGCACCAGCCCCTACCGCTACCTGACCATGCGCCGGCTGGACCTGGTGCGCCACTTATTGGCCCAGGGCCAATCGTTGGTGGATGCGGCCATGACCGCAGGCTTCACCGACCAGAGCCACATGACCCGCCAATTTCGCAGCACCTACGGCATGCCGCCATCACGTTGGGTGAAGATGCTCGGACGCTGAAATGCGTGGGGACTGTAGGAGCGAGCTTGCTCGCGAAAAGCGTCAACGATAACGCGGGTTTCCTGAATGAATGCGGCGCCCGTGAGTTTTTCGCGAGCAAGCTCGCTCCTACAAAAGCTCCCCAACTGCTGGCAGTTGGTCATGGTTTGTAAAGGGCCAGCAAGCCGTGTTCCTTTAAATTGCAGGACGTTTCCGAGACAATCCCCGCCGCCTTGTGCCTGTTGGAATCGATGGCTAGTCTTCGGTCCGTCACTGGATTTCAGTGATCGGGTTTAGCAGCCCGAACTCAATAGGCACAGGTTCACCTATACGTTTATGGTGGCTGTGCGCGGGGCACTTTCGGGTGCGCCGGTTTTCCTATTGACCGGTCTGCTAACCCGCGTACAGCTGCCACCTTGCGTTTAGCAGCGTGAGTGGTCGCTCCCTTGCACAATAGGAGTTACACCAACTTCCCGATCCACCCATGGATTGCCTCGTCGTCAATGAAGAGCTCAGCTTCGAAGACGCTCAACTCTACATTTCCCATCTGCTCAACAGCGCATCGGCCACGGTGTGGGACTGTTGCGATCACCTGCAACCCCACGACCGCGCCCGAATCCATGCCGCATGGCACTTGCTGGAGATGGCCAAAACCGTGGTAAACCGCACCATCGAGTGCATGCCGCGCACCTGAAAACACTACAAAACCCATGTGTGTGTGCTGGCTTGCCTGCGATGGCCATAGATATCGACACAACGCTGTCGCAATCAACGGTAACCACGATGCGAAGCGAGCCGCTCTTGCTCTTGATCTGCTTGGGATCTTGATCTCAAGCGCCCCGTTAAACCACGCTGGCCGGAATTCGACAGGGATTTGGGGGGTAAACCGGCAGGGATGCCGGTTTAGCCGCCCCGCGCCATGGATGGCGCGTGGCGGCGGCCCCCCAAATCACTGGCGGATTACGGGCACACCGAGCCTAAGCGAGGTGCCGAGTGGTGGGGCAAGAGCGTTTTGCTTACTTTTGCGCTGTTCAAAAGTGAGCCGCCGTCAGGGCGGAACCCTAAGTGGCCGTTACCGCAGCAATGGATATGTACACAGTCCAACTGTGTTGACTGCCAGGCCGCCTTCGCAGGCAAGCCAGCTCCCACATTTGGATCTCGGTGTGTCAGGTAGATAGGCGGTTGACAGGTGGTCACGCAGGCAAGCGCCCCTCCCACCGTTGAAGTGTGGCGTTACTGGCATTTGGTCATGGTTTGTAAAAGGCCAGCAAGCCGTGTCCCTTTAAATTGCAGGACGTTTCCGAGACAATCCCCGCCGCCTTGTGCCTGTTGGAATCGATGACTAGTCTTCGGCCCGTCACTGCCTTTTCAGTGATCGGGTTTAGTCGCCCGGACTCTAATCAGGCGCATGGTCCTCCATGAGGCTTTATGGTGGCTGTGCGCAGGGCACCCTCGGGTGCGCCGGATTTTCCTGATTAGCCGGTCGACTAACCTGCGTACAGCCGCCACCCTTCGTTTAGTCGCGACTGGGCCTGCTTCTGCCTTAATCAGGAGTTACACCATGACCAAAGCACTTCCCGATCCACCCATGGATTGCCTCGTCGTCAATGAAGAGCTCAGCTTCGAAGACGCTCAACTCTACATTTCCCATCTGCTCAACAGCGCATCGGCCACGGTGTGGGACTGTTGCGATCACCTGCAACCCCACGACCGCGCCCGAATCCACGCCGCATGGCACTTGCTGGAGATGGCCAAGACCGTGGTAAACCGCACCATCGAGTGCATGCCGCGAACCTGAAAACCCCACAAACCCTATGTGTGGCTCGCCTGTAACCACGATGCGAAGCGAGCCGCTCTTGATCTGCTTTTGATCTCAAGCGCCCCGTTAAACCACGCTGGCCGGAATTCGACAGGGATTTGGGGGGTAAACCGGCAGGGATGCCGGTTTAGCCGCCCCGCGCCATGGATGGCGCGTGGCGGCGGCCCCCCAAATCACTGGCGGATTACGGGCACACCGAGCCTAGGCGAGGTGCCGAGTGGTGGGGCAAGAGCGTTTTGCTTACTTTTGCGCTGTTCAAAAGTGAGCCGCCGTCAGGGCGGAACCCTAAGTGGCCGTTACCTAAATAACGGATATGTACCCGGTCCAACTGTGTTGACTGTTAGGCCGCCTTCGCGAGCAAGCCCGCTCCCACAGTTTGAGCGCGGGGCGTCAGATAGATAGGGGCCGGCTGTGAGGCCGTCATCGCAGGCAAGCCAGCTCCCACATTTGATCTTCGTTGCTTTGAACATGCGTTCGCTTAACTCGGACATGCCGCCCCTGTCAGAGCTGACGCCCGACAATCGGTTCGCCAATGGCCAGGAAATTCCCCCCCGCCACATGGTGCAACGTGCGCAGTTCATCATGCCCTTCAAAATGCCAGTGGCCCTCGCTGAAGACCCGCTCATCAGCATAAGCCGCGACCACTTCGCCCAGGAACAGGTCATAGGCCTGCTGATTATGCGGCTCGGGCAGCAGGCGGCACTCCAACCAGGCCACACAGCCTTCCAGCATCGGCGCCTCGGTGTGCTCACCGCTGAAACTGTGCAGGCCGTAGGCCGCGAATTTATCGGTTTCAACGCCGCGGGTATTGCCCACCGTCTGCACCAGATCAGCCTGCGCAACACAAGGCACCTGCAACACAAAGGTACCAGCGCCTTCCAGTAGCTCGCGAGTCCAGGTGGCCTTGTCGAGCACCACCGCGACTTTCGGTGGTTCGAAATCCAGCGGCATGGCCCAGGCAGCGGCCATGATATTGCGCTGGCCGTTGTGGGCTGCGCTCACCAACACGGTCGGCCCGTGGTTGAGCAAACGGTAAGCCTTGGACAGTGGGACGGGGCGACGGAACGTAGGGCTCATGGTCGATCAGCTCTGCAAGCGAGAAAAGACCTAAGATACCTCAAGCACAAGCCCCACAGGTCAGCTCGACAGCTGATTGGCAAACTGCCCGACCGCACTCACCACTTTTTGCGCACCGTCTTGAATCTCGACGATCACGGTACCCGCCTCGGCCGCCAGGGCCAGGCCCTGCTCGGCTTGCGCACGCCCGTCGGCCATCAAGGCCACCGCGTCGCGGGCCATGTCCTGGTTCTGGCGCACCACACCGACAATTTCCTCGGTGGCTTTGCTGGTGCGTGACGCCAGTTGCCGCACTTCGTCGGCCACTACCGCAAAGCCACGCCCCTGTTCACCGGCACGCGCCGCTTCGATGGCGGCGTTGAGCGCCAGCAGGTTGGTTTGCTCGGCAATGCCACTGATGGTCTTGACGATACTGCCGATCACTTGGGACTGGGCATTCAACGCCTCGATGCCTTCACCGGCCTGTTGCATGTGCTGGGCCAGGTCGCGCATCACGTCCACGGCCTGGGTGACCACGGTGGTGCCGCGCTGAGCGCTGTCGTCGGTTTGCAAAGAGGTGCTGTAGGCGATATTGGCGGCCTCGGCCACCGCCTGCTCGCGGTTGACCTGCTCGGTAATGACCGTGGCGAACTTGACCACTTTGTACAGCCGCTCATTGGCATCCACCACCGGGTTGTAGGTGGCCTCCAACCACACCAGGCGGCCGTGGCTGTCCACACGTTTGAAACGCGCGGCGACGAACTCACCAGCGTTCAGGCGCTTCCAGAACTGTTGGTATTCGGCACTGTTGTATTCCTGCGGTTCACAGAACATACGGTGATGCTTGCCTTCGATCTGCGCCAGGCTGTAACCCATGGCGCCGAGGAAGCGGTCATTGGCGGTGAGCACATGCCCTTCCAGGTCGAACTCGATCAACGCGGTGGAACGCATCAACGCAGTGATGAGGTTTTCATGTTCACGCGAACTCTCGATGGTGCGGGTAAGGTCGCTGGAGAACATCGAAAACTGCTTGATGCGCCCCTCCGAACTGCGCACCGGCTGCACGATTGAGCGCAACCAGGCTTCCTTGCCATTGCCACGCATCAGGCGCACGGCGCCGGCAAAGTGTTCGCCGCGGGCCAGCGCCTGCTTGAAGCGCAGCTGGAACGGGTCCTGGCGCACATGGGCTGGCACCAGGTCTTCGATCGCGCGCCCGACAATCTCACCGAGTGAATAAGCCAGTTCCTGCAGGAAGTTGGCATTGGCCCACTCCACGCGGCCTTCAGGGTCCAGTGTCAGGCAGAGCATTTCGCTTTCCAGGCTCTCTTTCACCTGGAGCAAGCTCGACAATTCTTCGCGCAGAGCGGTCAGCTCTTGCTTCAGGCGGGTGTTGAACATGGGGCACCGTTAGGCAAGTGAGGTGGGTGTTCTAACCTGCATCGGCGCTGCCGGGGTTTTCTGAAGAGCGCTTGAGCCCTGGGCCCAACTATATTTTCAACCGCCATTGTTACGGCATACGCCCATGACCTGATACTCCAGGGTATTGAGCTTGCCGCTGGAGTCCTCATAGGTCATGCGCGACGGCACGGCGTTGCACGAACGGATCGGCGGCGTCACGTTGACGACCTTGGCAATGTCCAGGTCCATGCCATAGCGGTAGGCCTGGACCTCGGGCACCGGCTTGCCTTTTTTGATGGCGTAAGCGGCCATGGCTTTCTCATTGCGCTCCATCATCAGGGCAAAGGTGCGATCCCCGCCCCCTTCGGCCAGTGCGCCAAATGACAAGACTGCGGTTAACACACCCAAGCCTAATTTATAAAAGTTCATCACAGGTTCCTCGACTGGAAAGTTCAGTGTCGAGAGTAACCAGTGAACCCTGACGCCAGGTTCACCAGAACATTACTTATTTGTTAGATGGCCTTTAGTTTCCAAAATTGTAATGTGCAAGCCATGCAGCTGTTATCTGCCATTTGCAACTATCAACCAGGGCCAGATCAATAAAAACGCCCGCCTCTATAAGAGCCGATAACTGCCATCACCGAGGAGCGCATCATGAGCATTCGTCATTACACCCTTCCCTTTTCACTGATGGCTGCACTGCCCATGGCCGCCATGGCGGTGGAGGACAAGCCCGAGGGTTTTATCGAGGGCAGCCGCATCAACGTGCTGGCGCGCAATTTCTACTTCAACCGCGATGACCGCAAGGGCCAGTCCAGCCCTACTGGCAATGGCTATTCCGAAGCCTGGGCCCAGGGCTTTATTGGCAAATTCGAATCCGGTTTTACCCAGGGCACCGTGGGTTTTGGTCTGGACGCGTTCGCCATGTACGGCCTTACCCTTGACTCGGGCAGCGGCCGCAGCGGCGGCAAAGGCTCGTTCGGCGTGCTGCCGGTGAACAGCGACAACCAGCCGGAAAACAGCTACAGCAAAGTCGGCGGCGCTGCGAAACTGCGCGTGCTGGACACGGTGATCAAGGCCGGCGACGTGTTCCCACTCACCCCGGTGGTGGCCTACGGCGACTCTCGCTTGCTGCCCGAGAGCTTTCGCGGCGTCACCCTGCAAAACACCAGCCTGGAAGGCTTGAGCCTGCAAGGCGGACGCTTGAGCGGCATGAGCCAGCCCAGTGAAAGCGGCATGAACAAAGGCTTTGCCACCTTCTATGCGGGCAAGGTCGACTCGCCCTGGATCGCCTACTTCGGCGGTGACTACCAGCTCAACAGCCACCTGGGCTTTAGCCTCTACAGCAGCCGCCTGAAGGACGCATGGGATCAGTACTACTTGGGCAGCAACGCCAATTACGCGCTGAGCGACGACGTGTCGGTGTTCGGCGACTTCAACTATTACAAGGCCGTGGACGAAGGCCAGAAACGGCTCGGTGAGTTCGACAACAACATCTGGAGCGCCAGGCTCGGGGTCAAGGTCGGTGCCCACAGCGTGGCCGTGTCGCACCAGCGTAACAACGGTGACGATGACTTCGACTACCTGCGCCAGTCAGACTCGATCTTCCTCAATAACTCGATCCAGTACAGCGATTTCAACGCCCCCAAAGAGCGCTCATGGATGGTGCGCTACGACCTGGACATGCAGGCGTTCGGCATTCCCGGCCTGTCGTTCATGACCCGTTACGGCAAAGGCACCGGCGCCGACTACAGCAACGCCAATGCCGTGTATATGCGCCGCGATGCAGCGGGCAACCCCTTGACCGATCAACGCCGCTGGGAACGGGATATCGAGGCCAAGTACGTGGTGCAAAGTGGGCGTTTGAAAGACTTGTCCTTGCGCTTGCGCCAAGCAACGGTACGCTCCAGTGCGTTTGAGTCAGACCTGGAAGAAGTTCGTTTTATTGCCGAATACCCATTGGCCGTGCTGTAGCCCTTACATTCGCTCGCGATTAACTAACATCTGTTCACAAATAGTCGGTTATCAAAATTGTAATATTGGCCTCAGCTTCTCGTTAAGTGGAACTTTCTATACTCGCTTCAACTTATTCACCGAGCACATTCATCTCTGAAGCTTTTGTGTAGCTCCTTTGGAAAGAGATGAATTTTTAACGCCCCGCTTGGGGCGTTTTTTTTGCCTGCAGCGCCATGCGGCCGATGGTCGCAGTTGACCCTGAAGCTACTTTAGCCTTCAGACTTTTCCTACTCCGATAACCGCCGCCATAGGGACATGGGCGCCTTCTCTCCCCTAATTCAAGAGGTAACTCCCATGCGTATTCTTGTGGTTGAAGACGAGCAGAAAACCGCCGACTACCTGCAACAGGGCCTGAACGAAAGTGGCTACGTGGTCGACTGCGCCGCCAATGGCATCGACGGCCTGCACCTGGCCGGGCAACACGCCTATGAACTGGTGATTCTGGACGTCAACCTGCCGGGCAAGGATGGCTGGCAAGTGCTGGAAGAATTGCGCCGCAATGGCACCCAGCGCGTGATGATGCTCACCGCCCGTGGCCGGCTGGCTGACAAGATCAAGGGCCTGGACATGGGCGCCGACGACTACCTGGTCAAGCCGTTCGAGTTTCCCGAACTGCTGGCACGGGTGCGCACCCTGATGCGCCGCAGCGAGCACATTCCACAGCCGGAAGTGTTCCGCGTCTCGGACCTGGAACTGGACCCGCGCCGCCACCGCGCTTATCGCGGCGCCCGGCGCATCGACCTGACCACCAAGGAGTTCGCCCTGCTGCAAGTGCTGATGCGCCAGGCCGGCGAAGTGCTGACCCGCACACAGATTATTTCCCTGGTGTGGGACATGAATTTCGACTGCGACACCAATGTGGTGGAAGTCTCCATCAGCCGCCTGCGCGCCAAGGTGGATGACCAGAGCGAGGTCAAGCTGATCCACACCATTCGTGGCGTGGGCTACGTGCTGGAAGCGCGCCCATGAAGACCGGCAGCCTGTCGATGCGCCTGGGCCTGACGGTCAGCCTGATGGGCGCGGGCCTGGTGCTGCTGCTGGCAACCCTGGCCTACCTGGCCCTCACCCATGAGCTGGAAAAGCTCGCGCGCAAGAACCTGGAAAGCAAGATGGAACAGATCCAGCACAGCCTGGCGCTGGGCCTGGACGCCCATGGTATTCGCGCCCGCCCACACTCACTGATGGACCTGGTGATGGGCCACGACAACTTCCACCTGACCATAGTCGGCACCGCACCCGATAACAGCGTGCTGCTCAACGTCGGCAGCAAGCCTCAGGAACCACTGCTCACCGACTTCAAGCCACGGGAAACCCTGGGCTACCTCAATTGGGTCGACAGCTACGGCAACCAGATACTCAGTGCCTCCAGCCTGATGCGCCTGGCCAGCGGCGAGCGGGTGCGGGTGCTGCTGTCCCTGGACCGCATGGACGACCAGGCGCTGCTCAGTGCCTACCTGCGCGCCACGCTGATTGCGCTGCCGCTGCTGTTGATACTGATTGGCATGGGCGCCTGGTGGCTGGTGCAACGCGGCCTAGCGCCGTTGAAGCAGTTCAGCCAGGTGGCGGCGAAAGTCACCACCCAAGACCTCACCCATCGCTTATCCGTAGACAACCTGCCCCACGAACTGGGTGAACTGGCCCACGGCATCAACGTGATGCTCGACCGCCTGGATGCCGGGGTGCAGCAACTCTCGCAATTCTCCGATGACCTGGCCCACGAGCTACGTGCGCCCTTGACCAACCTGATGGGCAAGGCCCAGTTGACCCTGTCGCGCCAGCGCCCGCCGCAGGAATACAAGGCGGTGCTGGAATCCAACACCGAAGAGCTCGAACGGCTGGCGCGGATTGTCAGCGACATGCTGTTTCTGGCGCAGGTCAGCCACCCGGCGGCGCGGGCCTCCTTCACCGAGGTGTCCCTGGCGCAGGAAGCCCAGCGCGTGATGGAGTTGTTTGCCCTGAGTGCCGAAGACAAACACGTCACCCTGAGCCTGCGTGGTGATGCCTGGGTGACCGGCGACCGCCTGATGATTCAGCGGGCGATTTCCAATTTGCTCTCCAATGCCATTCGCCACACACCCGAGGCCTCTACCGTGTTGCTGTTGGTGGAGACCTACGAGCAGAGCGTATCGCTGTCGGTGGGCAACCCGGGGCGAGGCATTGAAGCGCACCACCTGCCGCACCTGTTCGAACGGTTCTACCGCGCCGACAGCAGCCGTACCCGTGCCGAGGGCGGTACCGGGTTGGGGTTGGCCATTGTGAAGTCGATCATGCATTTGCATCAGGGCCATGCTCATGTCACCAGCCAGCCTGGGCGTTTTACGCGGTTCAGCCTGGTGTTTCCCCAGACTCTTGAAGCACCGCTGTCCCCTTGTGGGAGCGGGCTTGCTCGCGAAGGCGGTGTATCAGTCAGTACAGGTATCGACTGACCCGGCGCATTCGCGAGCAAGCCCGCTCCCACATT
The DNA here is from genome assembly GCF_029201605.1 of Pseudomonas sp. FJ2-5-13. Lineage (NCBI taxonomy): Bacteria > Pseudomonadati > Pseudomonadota > Gammaproteobacteria > Pseudomonadales > Pseudomonadaceae > Pseudomonas > Pseudomonas sp. FJ2-5-13. The sequence goes on along the minus strand of NZ_CP104045.1, from coordinate 831,603 downwards.
GGGGTTGCGGCGTCTTCGAGGTTGTCAGGTGGTCTCTTCATCGCGGCGATGAGCCCATTGGTACAACGCCGGCAGCACCAGCAATGTCAGCAAGGTCGAGGAAATAATCCCGCCAATCACCACCGTCGCCAATGGGCGCTGCACTTCGGCGCCGGTGCCGGTGGCGAGGGCCATGGGGATAAACCCGAGGGACGCCACCAGCGCGGTCATCAGCACCGGACGCAGGCGGGTCAACGCGCCTTCGTGGATCGCCACCGATAACGAGCGGCCTTCCTCGCGCAGGTTTCGGATGAAGGCGATCATCACCAGGCCATTGAGCACCGCCACACCTGACAAGGCGATAAAGCCCACCCCCGCTGAAATCGACAACGGGATATCGCGCAGCCACAGCGCCATGATCCCGCCGGTGAGCGCGAAGGGGATGCCGGTAAACACCAGCAGGCCGTCCTTGAGGTTGTTGAACATCATGAACAGCAAGCCGAACACCAGCAGCAAAGCCACCGGCACCACGATGCGCAAGCGCTCAGAAGCCTCTTTCAACTGTTCGAACTGGCCGCCCCAAGTGGTCCAGTAACCGGCGGGGACTTTCACCTGGGTGGCGATGGCGGCCTCGGCCTCTTCGACAAACGAGCCGATATCGCGCCCGCGCACGTTGGCGCTGACGATCACCAGGCGTTTGCCGTTCTCGCGGCTGATCTGGTTAGGGCCCAGCACCAGGTCAAGGCTGGCAACCTGGGACAAGGCGATAAAGCCCAACTGCCCCGAGGTACTACTCGCCAGCGCCGGCACCGGAATCAACAGGCGTGACAAGCCGTCGATATCGGTGCGCAACGTGTCGGACAAGCGCACCACCATGTCAAAACGCCGATCGCCCTCGTACAACGTACCCGCCTGGCGCCCACCGACAGCGACGGCGATGGTGTCCTGCACATCGCCCACATTCAGGCCAAAGCGAGCGGCTTTGTCGCGGTCGATATTGATGGTCAGCACCGGCAGGCCGGAGGTCTGTTCCACCTTCACTTCCGAGGCGCCGTTGAGCTTCTGCAAGGTCTCGGCGATTTCCCCGGCGGTGGTGTTGAGCACCGCCATGTCATCGCCAAACACCTTCACTGCCACGTCGCTGCGCACCCCGGAAATCAGCTCGTTGAAGCGCAACTGGATCGGCTGCGACAGCTCATACACGCTGCCCGGCACAATCGCGCTGGCCCGTTGGATGTCAGCGATGATTGCCTCGCGGGACTTTTTCGGGTCTGGCCACTGGTCCTTGGGTTTGAGCATCACGTAGCTGTCGGAGATATTCGGCGGCATCGGGTCGGAGGCAATTTCCGCCGTACCGGTGCGCGCAAAAACGCGCTCGATTTCCGGCACTTGGGCCAGCAAGGTTTTTTCCAGTTGCTGCTGCATCTGCACCGATTGCGTCAGGCTGGTGCCGGGCACACGCAGCGCCTGTTGGGCAAAGTCGCCTTCGCTGAGGCTGGGGATAAATTCACTGCCCATGCGGCTGGCGACCAACCCCGACACGACGATGGTCAGTGCGGCCAGGCCGAACACCAGGGGCCGACGCACCATCACCCAGTTGAGCACCGGGTCATACACCCGACGCGCACTGCGCATGACGAAGTTTTCTTCTTCCTTGACCTTGCCGGTGACGAACAACGCAATCGCCGCCGGTACGAAGGTCACCGACAAAATCATCGCGCCGAGCAAGGCAATCACCACAGTGAATGCCATGGGATGGAACATCTTCCCGGCCACGCCCGTGAGAGCGAAGATCGGCAGGTACACCACCATGATGATCAACTGCCCGAAGATCAGCGCACGTCGCGCCTCCTTGGCCGCGGCGAACACTTCGTGCAGGCGCTCACTGCGGGTCAATAGCCGGCCATGCCGGTGTTGCGCGTGGGCCAGACGGCGGATGGCGTTCTCGACGATCACCACCGCTCCGTCAACGATAATGCCAAAGTCCAGCGCGCCCAGGCTCATCAGGTTGGCGCTGACTTTGTTGGTGAACATGCCGGTGAAGGTGAACAGCATCGCCAGCGGAATTACCATCGCCGTGATCAGCGCCGCACGGATATTACCCAAGAACAGGAACAACACCGCCACCACCAGCAATGCACCTTCGAAGAGGTTTTTCTTCACGGTGGCGATGGCTTTTTCCACCAGGTTGGTGCGGTCGTAAACAGTGACCGCCACCACACCTTCGGGCAGCGAGCGGTTGATCTCCTCCAGCTTTTTCGCCACCGCCTGGGACACGCTGCGGCTGTTCTCACCGATCAACATGAACACCGTGCCCAGCACCACTTCACGACCATTTTCGGTGGCGGCGCCGGTACGCAGCTCACGACCAATGTCGACCTGGGCCACATTGCGCACGCGGATCGGCGTGCCGTCCGAGGTGGTGATGACAATGTTGGCGATGTCGTCAATAGACGCCACCTGGCCCGGCGCGCGGATCAACAACTGTTCGCCGCTGCGCTCGATGTAACCGGCGCCGACGTTGGCGTTGTTGCGCTCCAGCGCCGTGACCAGATCGTTGAGGGTCAGGTTGTAAGCGGCCAGACGCTTGGGGTCTGGCGCAATCTGATATTCCTTGGCGAAGCCGCCAATGGTATTGATCTCGGCCACGCCCGGCACGTTGCGCAGCTGCGGTTTGATGATCCAGTCCTGGATCACCCGCAGGTCGGTGGGGGTGTACGGGGTGCCGTCCTCTTTGCGCGCGCCGTCCTCGGCTTCGACGGTCCACAGGAAAATTTCCCCGAGGCCGGTGGAAATCGGCCCCATCGCGGTTTCGATGCCGTCGGGCAATTGCTCACGGGCCACTTGCAAGCGTTCGTTGACCAGTTGGCGGGCAAAGAACAGGTCGGTGCCGTCCTTGAAAATCACCGTGACCTGGGACAAACCGGAACGCGACAGCGAACGCGTCTGCTGCAGGCCCGGCAGGCCGGCCATGGCCGTCTCGATGGGAAAGGTAATGCGCTGCTCGGTTTCCAGCGGCGAAAAACCGGCCGCCGCCGAGTTGATCTGCACCTGTACGTTGGTGATGTCAGGCACCGCGTCGATGGGCAGTTTCTGATAGCTGGCGATGCCGACACCGGCCATCAACAGCACCGCCAGCAACACGATGATGCGCTGCTCGATGGCGAATTGGATAAGGCGCTCAAACATGGGGAATCACTCGCAGGATCAATGGGCGTGTTCGGCCGAGCCTTTGCCCAGTTCGGACTTGAGGATGAAGCTGCCAGCCGTCGCCACCTGCGCGCCGGCCTCCAGGCCTTTGCGCACTTCGACGTAGCCGTTTTCACTGACGCCCAGTTCAAGATGGCGGGTGATAAAGCCGTCCGCGGTGCGCACAAACACCGAGGGTTTGTCCTCGACGGTCTGGATCGCGGTTTGCGGTACGGTGACCTTGGCCTGGTAGGTATCGGTGGCCACCTGCACGGACACGAACAAGCCCGGGCGCCAGACGTCGTCGGGGTTGGGCACCGTCACACGCACGGTGGCGGTGCGCGTTTGCTCACCGAGCAAGTTGCCCACATAGGCCACGGTGCCCAGCACTTCGGTGCCCATTTCCGTCGAGCTGACTTTCACCGGTTTGCCCACGCGCACCTTGTTCAAGTCCTTGGGAAACACGCCGAAGGTGACCCACACCTGGGACAGATCCGAGAGGGTGAACGCATTGCTGGTTTCACTGACCACCTCGCCCACCCCCAGGTGTTTTTCCACCACCACACCGGCGAAGGGCGCACGCAGTTCATAACGATTGCCGCCGGCCAATACCGCGCTACCGCTGAGCGCAGTCATCTTTTGTCGCGCATTGTTCAGGGCGATTTCGGCTTCTTGCAGGGTTTGCCGCGCCAGCAGGTAATTCTGTTCGGCAGAGATTTTGTCCTGCCACAACTGACGCTCGCGCTGGAAGGTGGTGCGCGCCAGTTCGACCCGGCGCTCGCTGGCGGCCAGTTCGCTGCGCTGGTCGGAAATCTGCTGGCTGGCGATCACCGCCAACAGTTCGCCCTTCTTCACCGACTGGCCCAGGTTGACCTTCACCGCCTCCACCACGCCCGCCGCACGGGGCACGATGTGGGAGGTGCGGTCTTCATCAAAACGCACCTCGCCCGGCAGCGTCAGCACGGTGCTGATAGCGCGCGGTTGCGCCTGGGCCAACTGGATGCCGGCGGCTTGAATCTGCTGCTCGGTGAGTTCGAGCTGGCCTTCTTCCTCGGCGTGGGCGAAGCCCGACAGCATCAGGCCCAGGGCGACGGCGAGCGCCATGCCATGTTTTTTGTTCATCAGGAGACTCCAGGAAAAATCAAAAGCGGGCGAGGTCGCCGTAAATGCGTTCGATGCGTACCCAGGCCTCGGTGGCCTGGGCGGTGGCCGCAAGGTATTGGGTACGGGCCGCGATCAAGGTGCGCTGGGCGTCGAGCACGTCGAGGAAGTTGAACTTGCCCATCTCGAAGCCACGGGTGGCGCTGTCTACCGCACTCTGTGCGGCGGGCAGGATCTGCTGGTTGAACGCGCGCACTTCGGTGTTCGCCGTTTGCCACAGGTCCAGGGCCTGGCGGGTTTCGGTACGCAGGCGCAACTCGGCGGCGTTGCGCAAGTCGCGGGCCTGGTCGGCGCGTCGGTTGGCCGCGAGGATGTTGCCCTGGTTGCGGTTGAACAGCGGAATGGGCATCGACACGCCCACCAGGTTCACCCGTTCGCGTACGCTGGCGTCGTATTGGCTGCCGATGGACACGTCCAGGTCCGGAATGCGCTGGGCTTTTTCCAGGCCTACGCTGGCTTCGTTCTGCACAATGTTGAGTTCGGCCAGACGCAGTTCCGCAGTCTGTTCAAGACGAGCCAGCAATGGCGCCGCGGCGGGTAACGCCGGCACGGAAGTGCTTGGCGTAGCGACGGCCTGGAAGTCGGTGGCGGCGCTGCCGGTGCTGGTGGCGAGGCGACGGTAGGCGTCAGTGAGGCCGATCTGGGCGCGGTTCAATTCCAGGCGGATTTCAGACACCTGCACCTGGGCGCGAGTGGCTTCTACGGGTGACGACTTGCCAGCGGTGACGCGCCCGTTGGCGACCACCAGGCCGCGTTCGGCAAGCGTCATGGAGCGTTGCGCCAGGTCAAGGCGTTCCTGGGCACGCAGGGCGCCGTAGTAGCTGTCGATGACCTCGGCGCGCAACAAGTTGCGACGCTGCTCCAGGGTCAGCGCCGCGGCATCCTGGGCGCGGGTGGCCACTTCGATACGCGCACCGCGCTTGCCGCCCAGTTCCAGGGTCTGGCTGAGTTTGATGCTGGTAGTGCGGCTGTTGCGGCGGGTGTCTTCGGCGTCCCAGGAGGCCACCGGGTTGGGGATCAGGCCGGCCTGTTGGCGACCGCCTTCGGCGATGTCGATTTCCCATTGTGCGGCCGCCAGGTCCGGGTTGTTGGCGAAGGCGGTTTGCAAGGCTGCATCGAGGGTGAGGGGTTGTGCCTGGGCGGCGTTTGCGGATATCCACAGTGCCAATGCCGCCGCCCCCAACAGTGTTCTAACAAAAATTGCCATAACGAGAGTTCCACGCCCATGAAGTCGCTGAGGTTTCCCAGCGGGGGCAATGTAGCTTTCGGTACTTATCAGGGCCGTGGGCGAAAGATTACAAATCCGTTAGCCAGGCTCAGGCATGCACCTCGTCATGCTCGTCGTGCGTGAATCCCTCGCCCTCCACTTGGATCGTGGCGTGGGAAATATCGAATTGTTCGTGCAGTAACTCCGTCACTCGGCTGAGGATCTGTTGCTCGCTGCCTTGGGACGCATCCGCGACCAGGTGCGTACTCAGCACGTTCTTGCCACTGGTGAGGGCCCAGATGTGCAGGTCGTGCACGTCCTTGACCCCAGGCACGCTGCGAATGCCCTGCTCCACCTGCTCGATATCCACACCGTCCGGCACACCTTGCAGCAGGATGTTCATGCTCGCCTTGAGCAACGTCCAGGTGCGCGGCAGCACCCAAAAACCGATGGCGGCCGCGACCACGGAATCAACCCATCCCCAGCCGGTGAACATGATCACCAGCGCGGCAATGATCACGCCGACAGAGCCCAGCATGTCGCTCCAGACCTCCAGGTAGGCGCCCTTGACGTTAAGGCTCTCGCCGCTGGCGGCGCTGAGCAGACGCATGGAGATCAGGTTGACCACCAGCCCCAGCAGCGCAATCACCAGCATGCCGGTGGACTGGATCTCGGCAGGTGCCTGCAGCCGCTGGTAAGCCTCGTACAAGATGTAGAACGCCACGGCGAACAGCAGCAATGCATTGAAGGCGGCTGCCAGGATCTCGAAGCGCGCGTAACCGAAGGTGCGCTTGCGATCCGCCGGGCGCTTGGCGACCTGGATCGCCACCAGGGAAATCGCCAGGGCCAGGGCGTCGGTCATCATGTGCGCTGCATCGGACAACAGCGCCAGGCTGCCGGTGACAAAGGCACCGATGACTTCGGCGAGCATGAAGCTACCGGTGAGCCCCAAGGCGATCCATAACTTGCGTTCGTGGCCGGCGCGTACTTGGGCGTGGCTGTGTCCTGCGCTCATGAAATGTCCTCGTGGGTTGGGATGGGGCGGATCATAGAGCTATAGGCCAGATCCACGGGCATGGTTTGCAAAATTGTCATCTGAGCGCCAGAGGGTCGTTAGCTTCGGGCGCACCAAAATCGTTCATGCACGCGCAGGGAAAGCTCTATCAGGTATGCTTTTCAGGCTGAAACAAAAAGAAACATATTAGCCAACCTGCTCGATAAGGAGTCCCGTTTTGGAGTTATCGACTGCCGCGTGGATGGTTCACGACACCCGCCTCATGCTCTGCGTGCTGTTGGCGATCGCCAGCATCATCGTGCTGATCAGCGCGACCAAACTGCCGCCGTTCCTGTCCATTCTGATCGGCACCTTTATCGCCGGGGTCGGCGCCGGCCTGCCGCCGGAAGAAGTGGCCAAGGCGTTCAGCAAAGGCGCCGGGGCGATTCTAGGGGAAGCCGGGATCATCATTGCCCTGGGTGCGATGCTCGGCGCGCTGATGGCCGAATCCGGCGCGGCCGACCGTATTGCCACCACGTTGCTCGGGCTGGGCAAAGGCAAGTCATTGCCTTGGGTGATGGCGTTGGTCGCCATGGTGATCGGCCTGCCGCTGTTCTTCGAAGTGGGCCTGGTGATGATGGTGCCGATCATCTTTGTGATGGCCAAGCGTTCGAACCAACCGTTGCTGAAAATCGCCATCCCGGCACTGGCGGGCATGACCACCTTGCACGCCCTGATGCCACCTCACCCTGGGCCGCTGATTGCCGTGGGCGCATTGCACGCCGACCTAGGCCTGACCATGTTGCTGGGCTTTTGCCTGGCGGTGCCGGCCGTGATCCTGGCCGGGCCGCTGTATGGCAACTGGTTGTCCAAGCGCCTGCACGTGGATGAACCGGCCGATATCGGCGCCTTGTTCAGCGCACCGCCCAAGGCCCCGCGCCAGCCGAGCTTCGGCGTGTCATTGCTGATCATTCTGTTGCCGGTGATTCTGATGCTTGGAAGCACCTTGGCCAAAGTCGCGCTGGCGCCGGAAAGCACCCTCGCCCTGAGCTTGAAATTCCTCGGTGAACCACTGGTTGCCCTCGGCCTGGCGGTGATCGCCGCGGTCGTCTGCCTCGGTTGGGCGGCGGGCATGCCACGCGCCGACGTCGGCAACACCCTGCGCAAAGCGCTGGCGCCCATCGCCGTACTGCTGCTGACCATCGGCGCCGGCGGCGGCCTCAAGCAAACCCTGCTGGACGCCGGCGTCAGCCAGACCATCAGCAAGGTCGCCGAAGGCGCACACATGCCCTACCTGCTGCTGGCCTGGCTGATCGCCGTGGCCCTGCGCCAGGCCACCGGCTCGGCCACTGTGGCCACCACCACGACCGCCGGCATCCTCGCGCCGATGATGGCCGGGTTGGCGGCGACGCAAAGCTCATTGGTCGCCCTGGCCATCGGCGCCGGCTCGGTGTTCTTCTGCCACCTCAACGACGCCGGGTTCTGGATGGTGCGTGAGTACTTTGGCTTGCAGTTGAAACAGACGATTTGGGTGTGGTCGGTGTTGCAGACGATTGTTTCGGTGGTTGGGTTGGTGGGTACCCTGGTGCTTTGGCACTTTTTGACTTGAGTGTCATATCGAGGGGAGACTTTCCTCCCCTCAATTATCAGTGATGCAAGACGAAGCGCGCGTCGAGTTTACCGAGCAACTCAAAAGTATTCATGTAAGGCACGTCAAACAATGAGCACACATTGGGAATGGTGAATTTACGCTTGATATCAGGGTTATAAACTTCGTGCGTGACAACCACGGCGCCTGTAGCCATTGCCTTGGCTATCAACCAAGCATCTGCGCCCTCAAGAAACTCTTCTAAAGCACCGACTTTCATCACCGGTACCTGCTGGGCAATTCTTGAGACAATATTCCCATAGGCCGCTTGAGTCCGTTGATCATTCGAATCTTCAAACAGGCTGGCATTACCTTTCACCCATTGGGTCAACTCGTCATTGCCTTTAGCCAACTCGTCCCTGACTGGGACAATACTGGCAATTTCCAAAGCTTGATGCTGCTGAAGTATCCATGCCCAATAACCTGGGCAAATCGTCATACCGTAATAGCGATTTTTGGCCTCGATCAACGTATTCGAATCCAATAGGTGCTTCATGCCGATAGCTTCATCCCGTAAGTCTTCAACTTGGCCGGCTGCACACCCAGCAGTTTCCCAGCATCTCGCAGCAAAATCCGCCCGCTCTGCGCTTCTGCAAGAACAGCCTTGCTCAACCGGGTGCTGTTCCTGATAGCCGCTACGCGGTAGTAATCCCCGCCACTGCCGCCCTTATCTCGATACTCTTGCAGGACCCGACGGTAGTAAGCGCCGTATTGTTCACTACTGATGTGGCCAAGATCACGGGCACGACGGGCTATTACCAATGTGCTGACACGGAAGCGTCCGGCCAAGGGCGCCAGGTTTTCTTCCCAATGAAGAGCCGAATTCCAGTGCGCCCGAAAATCATCCTCTGGCGCAAGAAACTCCCCTGCCACCGCATTACAAAAGGCCTCCTCCTGACGAGCGCCTTGACTGCTGCCATCAGATACGCCCGTGCTACCAATCCAGATATGCGCCAGTTCATGCATCAATGTAAAAAGACGTGCCGTGGGCGCGTCCGCACTATTGATGAAAACTACAGGAGCCATAGGATGACTGACCGCAAATCCCCGAAACTCACTGACATCAAGTTTCCGATGGGTATTGCCTAAGGCAACACCACTGCGCATTACAAGAATTCCGGCCTCTTCCGCGCCGCTGACCAGCGCCCTCACATAGTCTTCATAACTCATTCGGGCAAAAGAACTTGTCACGCCAAGTACGCGCCGAATATCTGCAACCACCTCTTTTATTGGCGAACGGATACTGAAACTTCCTACGAAGGACAGAGCAGAACGCTCGTGATCCTGCAGGTATTCCAAATACCAGTCCTGCTTGCGGAGCACATCCCTTACAGTGTCCATCAGGTTCAAACTTGGCTTGTCTGGAAAAACGCCACCCACGGTCCGCAGGTCGGGAAGAGGAAGTTGCTCGGGCGGGGGCGTACTGAGAAAGAGATAGCCAAAAGGCACATGCACAAGTGCAGCCCACTTTTGCGCCTGGTTGAAAGAGGGAAGGCTCTGACCATCCTCCCACTCCTTCAGCTTTTCCAATTTGACCATCAGACCTTTAGCAACCTGCTCTTGAGACAGCCCCGCCCGCTGGCGAGACCAGGACAGGATTGCAGAGTTGATATAGGCAGTCTGGGACATAGGGTAAATGTGTTCGTCAAGAATGGACGTGACTATAGAAGCGAGCTACCTACCCGTCAATTAATGGCCCCAGGTGCCATTTGTAACAGCGTCTATAGCGTGGCGCTTTCCAAACAACGCCACACTCGCTACCCCCACCGCCCCCATCACTACGCAATACCCCACGCAGATCCACGGGCTGGTCGGCATCAGCGCGATCAACAGCAACGGCGTAGTACTTGCCCACAACGCATAGGCGATGTTGTAGGTGAAGGAAATCCCCGACACCCGTACCTGCGCCGGGAACAGCCCGACCATCACCGACGGCACCGCCCCCACTACGCCGCAACTCAGGCCCGCCACAGCATACGCCGCGCCCAGCCACACGCCGCCGCTGATCAGGCTGGCATACAGGATAAAAATACCTACCGGCAGCAACAGGCTGTAGACCAATACCGCGCGCCAGGCGCCGATGCGGTCCACGAGCAAGCCTGCGAGGACGCAGCCGATGTTCAGAAAGACGATGCCCAACGCGCTCAGGGCGAAAGTATGGCTGGGGCTCATGCCGAAGGTTTTCTGCATCATGGTCGGGGTGATGACCACCAGCACCACCACGGCGGACGTCAGCACGCAGGTAAGGATCATCGCCGGCAACAGCACAGCGCGATGGTCGCGCAGCACGGTGCGCAAGGGCATTTCGGCGGCGGCTTGGCGGCGCGCCTGCATTTCCAGGAACACCGGGGTCTCGCTGAGCCAGCGGCGCAGCCATACGCCGATCACGCCGAACACGCCGCCGAGCAGGAAGGGGAAGCGCCAGGCGTAGTCGAGGATTTCGGCCGGGGTGAAGACTTGCGCGAGCAAGGTGGCGGTCAGCGCCCCCAGCAGGTAACCGAAGGTCAGGCCAGCCTGCAAAAAACCCAAGGCGTAGCCACGGTGGTGACGCGGTGCGTGCTCGGCGACGAAGGTCCAGGCGCTGGGCACTTCGCCGCCCACCGCTGCGCCTTGCAGCACGCGCAGCGCCAGCAGGATCAGCGGGGCGAAATAGCCGATTTGCGCGTAGGTCGGCATGATGCCGATCAGCAGGCAGGGCAAGGCCATCATCAGGATGCTCAGGCTGAAGACGCGCTTGCGCCCCAGGTGATCGGCGAAGTGCGCCATCAGGATGCCGCCCAGTGGGCGGGCGAGGTAGCCGGTGACGAAGATGCCAAAGCTTTGCAGCAGGCGCAGCCACTCGGGCATTTCTGGGGGGAAGAACAGTTGGCTGAGGGTCAGCGCAAAGAACACGAAGATAATGAAGTCGTAGATTTCCAGGGCGCCGCCGAGGGCGGCCAGGCCCAGGGTTTTGTAGTCGGAGCGGGAAAAACGCTGCGCCCGTGGGGAAAAGGTGGCAGTCATGTGCAGGCTCGGCAGACAAACAAAATGGCGTGCAGGTTATGAGCTGAGCCCATCGATGGCAATCGCGACGGATATATTTGTTTTACTCATTGATCGTTGAAGATAACTACATTCCCAAATCAATGGCCGTAGAGGAACATGCCGTAAAACTGCCAAACCCCATAATAACTACAAGAGGAAAGACTCGTGGCCGATGCTATCGAAGACAGCCGCTATGCCCGATTTGCCCTGCGTTGCTCCAACTTCGCCGAACGCTGGTTTCCTGACTCCTGGGTGTTTGCCGCCCTCGCCGTGATCATCGTCGCCGTGGCGACCCTGGGCATGGGCGCCGCACCGGCCGAAGCGGCCAAGGCATTTGGCGACGGGTTCTGGAGCCTGATCCCGTTCACCATGCAGATGGCCTTTGTGGTGATCGGCGGTTACGTGGTCGCCAGTTCACCGCCGGCGGTGAAGTTGATCGACCGCCTGGCGCGCATTCCCAAGAATGGCCGTTCGGCCGTGGCCTGGGTGGCGTTGATCTCCATGGTAGCGTCGTTGCTTAACTGGGGCCTGTCCCTGGTGTTCGGCGGTTTGCTGGTGCGGGCATTGGCCCGGCGCACGGATTTGCGCATGGACTACCGCGCCGCTGGCGCTGCTGCGTACCTGGGTCTGGGGGCCGTATGGGCGCTGGGGCTGTCGTCGTCGGCCGCGCAGTTGCAGGCCAACCCGGCCAGCTTGCCGCCGTCGATTCTGTCGATCACCGGCATGATCCCGTTCACCGAGACCATTTTCCTGTGGCAATCCGGCGTGCTGTTGCTGGCGCTGATCGTGGTGTCGCTGATCATCGCCTACGCCACCGCACCTGGCCCCAACAGCGCCCGGGATGCCAAGGCCTGCGGCATTGACCCGGCCTTCAACCTGCCCAAGCCGCAGGCGCCGACGCGCCCCGGTGAATGGCTGGAACACAGCCCGTTGCTGACGATTCTGCTGGCGTTGCTGGCGGCCGGCTGGCTGTTCCATGAGTTCTCGACCAAGCCGGCGATCAGCGCCATCTCGGGGCTCAACACTTATAACTTCCTGTTCATCATGGTGGGCGCGCTGCTGCACTGGCGCCCGCGCAGCTTCCTCGATGCCGTGGCCCGTGCGGTGCCGACCACCACCGGCGTGCTGATCCAGTTCCCGCTGTACGGTTCGATCGCCGCACTGATGACGGTGGTCAAGGGCGGCGACGGCCAGACCTTGGCGCACCACATCTCGACGTTCTTCACCTCCATCGCCTCCCACGACACCTACGCCCTGCTGATGGGTGTGTATTCGGCGGTGCTGGGTTTCTTCATCCCCTCGGGTGGCGGCAAGTGGATCATCGAAGCGCCGTACGTGATGCAAGTGGCCAATGACCTGCAATACCACCTGGGCTGGGCGGTGCAGATCTACAACGCCGCCGAGGCGCTGCCGAACTTGATCAACCCGTTTTATATGTTGCCGTTGCTGGGTGTGCTGGGGCTGAAGGCGCGGGATTTGATCGGGTTTTCATTTGTGCAGTTGCTGGTGCATACGCCGCTGGTGTTGTTTTTGCTGTGGGCGTTGGGGACGACGTTGAAGTATTTGCCGCCTGTGATGCCCTGAATAACGGCTGACCGCAACTGTTGGTAGAACAGCTGCGGTCAAGGATTTACAGGAAGGCGTGCCAATAGATCAGGTAATGCGCTCTGTATCGTGTCCCAAACAACATCCAAGTTGATATCGAAGTAACCATGAGCGATTCGGTTGCGCATCGCTCGCATATTGCGCCAAGGAATATGTGAATGGCGTGCCGCGAAGTCCGGATGCTGATCCATGATTTTCGTCGACGCTTCACCAATGATAATCAGGCTCATGACCACAGCTTGTTGTGTTCGCCGGTCCTCCAAAAACTCTTCTTTGTTCAAGCCCTCTACAAAAGTGATCGCGTCAGTGGCAGCTTGCCTTATGTGCTCCAGATAATCCCCTAGCCGACTTTCCGTCATACTGGCCGGGCCTCCGCTAGCACTTTATCGCGGAATTTCAAAGGCAAGTCACCAGGCGTAAGCAGGTCGACATTAACGCCGAGCAAGTCCTCAAGCTCGACCTGCAACCCACCGAGATCAAAGAGCGTTGTGCCCGGCGGCGCGTCTACCAGCAAATCAAGATCACTGCCTTCTTGGTCAGTCCCCATCAGTACCGACCCAAATACTCTGGGATTGGAAATACGGAAACGCCCGACCACTTCTCGTACAGCCGTTCGTTGCAGATCAAGTGCAGTTGAAGGTCTCACGACTCACCTCAGTGATGTGCATTAGAAGGGCAGTCTAGCAGCGCTTGAGCCGTGTAGACACGCCCCGCCCATCACCCGCCTGTCTTTGTTCCGTCACATTCCATTGCTACCGTCCTGCGAAATATCTTGCAACATCTCGCCAAGGACTCCCCCCCAATGAGTGACGAGCACAACGACCACCCTGCCCACGACTGCGCCCCCAAAACGCCGGTAGACACCAGCCGTCGGCGCTTCCTCGGCTGTGCAGCGGTGTTGGGCGTGGGGGCGACTTTGAGTGCCTGCGGCAATACCAGCGAAGCACCGAGCCCACCCGTGACCCGGCCGCTCACGCCCCAGGAGTTGGATAAGGCATTGCGCGAGCAGGTGAAGACCGTGGTGGTGATTTACGCCGAGAACCGCAGCTTCAACAACCTGTTCGCAGATTTCCCCGGGGTGGAGAAACCGCTGTCGGCGTTAACCGCCAAGGACTTCCAGCAGCGCGACCGCGATGGCAGCGTATTGTCTGCCCTGCCACCGAGTTGGGGCGGCGTGTTGCAGGTCGGCCCGCAAACGGTGGACGGGGTGACTTACCCCAGCGAAGTGCAATTCCAGCAAAACCTGCCCAACGCGCCGTTCGCCCTCAAAGGCCCGCAGGGCGAAGACCTACCATTGAGCCTGGTGACTCGCGACCTGTGGCATGTGTTCTACCAGAACCAGATGCAGATCAACGGCGGCAAGAATGATGGTTTTGTCGCCTGGGGCGATTCCGGTGGACTGGTGATGGGCCATTACGCCCAGAGCCGTTATGCCCTGCGCCTGTGGGACGTGGCCAAGGAGTTTGTGCTGTGCGATAACTTCTTCCAGGGCGCGTTTGGCGGCTCGTTCCTTAACCATCAGTACCTGATCAGCGCCACCGCGCCGTTTTATCCCAATGCCGCGCAGTCGGTGGCCAAGGCGCAGATCGCCACGCTGCAAAGCGATGACCCCAGCGACACGCGCCTCAAGCCCTTGGACACCTCCCCGGCCAGCGCCATGACCGGCCCGCCACAATTTGGCCCCAGCGCGCTGACTCCCGATGGTTACGGCGTAAACACCCTGGCCCCACCCTACTGGCCCACCTGGATCCGCGACCCGCAAAACCCGGATTATTCCAAGCCCGACCTGCCCAATGTGCTGGTGCCGCAAACCCACGAGCATATTGGCGACAAGCTGTCGAAAAAGAACATCGACTGGGCCTGGTACGCCGGTGCGTGGCAAGCCACCCTGGAGCAGTTCAAGGACTCCGGCGGCATCCCCAAGATTCCGAATTTCCAGTACCACCACCAGCCGTTCAATTACTTCAAGCAGCAAGGGCCGCAAAACCCGGCAGAGCGTGCCAAGCGCCTGCGCGACGGCGGTTTGGGCGATGAGTCGAGCACCAACCGGTTCTTCGCCGACGCCCAGGCCGGCAAGCTGCCTGCCGTGAGTTTCTACAAACCCCAGGGCAACCTGAACATGCACGCCGGTTATGCCGATGTGGCCTCGGGCGACCGCCATATCGCCCGCGCCTTGAAGGTGCTGCAAGAAAGCCCGCAATGGAAAAACATGGTGGTGGTGGTGACCGTGGATGAAAACGGCGGCTGGTGGGACCACGTGGCGCCGCCCCAGGGTGACCGCTGGGGCCCGGGCTCGCGGGTTCCGGCGCTGGTGGTGTCGCCGTTTGCACGCAAAGGCACGGTGGACCATACGGTGTACGACACGACATCGATCCTGCGTTTGATCACACGGGTGTTCCAGTTGGAGACCCTGGACGGCCTCAAGCAGCGCGATGGCGCGATGATCGCGCGCGGCCAGAAGCCCATGGGCGATCTGAGCAATGCCTTGCAGTTCAGCCTGTAGGGGCTTATCCAATAACGACATGCCAGGCGATTTAACACGCGATTTTCCTGGTCAGCCGCTACTGTGTGCAGGTGGGCTTCCATCCCGCGCAGACGGGCTTCGCTGACAAGGAATCGACTATGTTTAAACCGACCAGGCTGTCCTTCACCCTCGCCGCACTACTGGCGAGTGCGGTCGTACAGGCCGACATCGAGGTGCCACTGGGCAGCACGCAGCGCGTCACCCAGTTGTTCGCGTTCCCCAATAACTGCAACGTCATCTGCTTTCGGCCATGGTCACTGGAGCAGACCGCCGAACACTATTTGAACCAGAGCCTGCAACGTGACGGTTACAGCCGGGCCAAGGTCAGTGTGAAGACCCACGACGGTCAGGTCACGGCGACCTTCAGCGGCGTGCCAGACGGTTACGGCCAGCCGCTGACCACGCTGCTCAATACCGCCGATCTCGCTTACCAAGGTGCCCGCCAGCTCAACAGTGACGGCAAATGGGCCTACAACTGGTACCTGTTCCTACCGTTGGGCATGGCCCTGGAAAACCGTAAAAGCATCGAGCTGTTGCACTTCCCGCCGGATTACTCGCTGACCCAGGCCCAGGATTACCTGGAATCGGCCACCACCGACCGCTGGGCCACCTTGTTAAGCGAAAACGGCGTACCGGCCACGGAAACGCCGGCGTACCAGACCATCATCGATATCGCGCCCATCGCTGCGCCGTCCAATGCCGGCAAAGACCTGGAAACCGTCTATGGCTACTTCACCGACTACCAGACCCGCATGGTCAAGGAACTGAGCCTGCGCCCTGGCGGCGCGTTGCCGATGGTGGCCTTCGGCGCGCCGGTGCGCAGTTGGATCAAGCAACAATACGGGCAAACCGTGGGTGTGCTGAGCCTGGCACAGATTAGCCCGGAGCCCGGCAAAACCGTCGCGGTATTGGGCGCCAACCACCCAAGCTACATTTGGTACGCGGCCAGCCCCGACAGTTATGACGGTGACGAACAAAAGGCCGACGACGCCGGCTTGAAAGTGATGGGCCAGGACTTGAGCGCCGCCTGCTGGCAAGCCGGCATGGGCCAGAAACCCGCCAGCGATGCCAATGTATTGCTCAAGGCCTGCCTGAATACGTGGCAGGTCACGCGCAAGGAGCAGACGTGTGAGCTGTTCTACACCTCCGTGCGCCACCTGACGCCCGAGCAGGCCAACGCCAAGTGCGCCACAGCGCCTATCAAGGCACAGTTGAAACAGCTGAGAAATGCCGCCCCCGCCCCCACGGTCACAGCCCCCGCGTTTTAAGGGGAAAAACCGTTTCTACTGTCAACTTTGACAGTAGAAATAGGATCCCACTTCGGCGAATCTAGGGCCGCGCCCATTTGCTGCAAGACTGGCCGTCACACCCGCAGGTCCATGCAGCCCCGCTCAGGAGAGTGATGAAAACTCGAGCCATGGATAAGGCTGAAACGGCTGTGAATGACTGCCTCTATCCCTTCAAGACGCTGCTCGTGGAACAGGGTTACCCCTCGACCGAGCACTTTGAGGTCAAGCAAGAGGCTGAAGGGGTTGCGGCCAGGGTCACGGCGCGCGTGGCCTTTGAGAGTCGCACGCGCATTGCTAAGGTTTCCGGTTATGCCGTGAGCGAACGGCGCCCGTACACGCTGCAACTGTCACCCCGCATCCACTTGTACGATGGTTGGCTCTGCGGCCTGTTACAGCACTCCTGCAACCCGAACGTGTTTCTAGACACGACGTACCTGGAGCTATGGACGGTGCAACCCATCGGCGCCGGCAGCTTGCTGACGCTGGATTACGCCACCACCGAAGACACCCTGGCCCGGCAGTTCGCATGCCATTGCGGCGAGCTGAACTGCCGGGGCTGGATCACCGGCAACAAGGAGCCGCTGAACGCCGAAGGCCAGGCCTTCATGGCCTGGTGGCGCGAGCACAAGCGACCTTAGGCTTCGCCCAACGGGCGCAGGCGGTATTGCGGCGGCAGTTGCTCAAAGCCACTGATGGTGGTGTTCAAACTCTTCCAACGGCCGTCCTTGATGCCATAGATACAGCCATGGATCGACAGGCTCTGCCCACGGTGCCAGGCATTTTGCACAATGCTGGTGTGGCCGACGTTGGCCACCTGCTGGATCACGTTGAGTTCGCACATGCGGTCCACGCGCTCTTCTTCGGTCGGCAACTGGGCCAGCACATCGCGGTTTTCGTAGTAAAGGTCGCGAATAGTGCGCAGCCAGCCATCGATCAAGCCGAACTGACGGTCCTGCATCGACGCACGCACGCCACCACAGCCGTAGTGGCCAGTGACGAGGATGTGTTTGACCTTGAGCACATCCACCGCGTACTGGATCACCGACAGGCAGTTGAGGTCGGTGTGCAGCACCACGTTGGCCACGTTGCGGTGCACGAACAGATCACCAGGCAACATGCCGACGATCTCGTTGGCCGGTACACGCGCATCGGAACAGCCGATCCACAGGTATTCCGGGGTTTGCTGGCGGGCGAGCTTGGCGAAGAATTCGGGATCTTCCTGTTTGATCGCATCCGCCCAGCGTTCGTTGTTATCAAGCAGGTCTTGTAGTTCGTTCATCAGGGAAGCCTCAGGAATGATGCGCAGTTTTGTGACTGACAAGCCCTCGTCCGGGTCACGCCAGGCGCTAATTAGCTTGAATTTTTTGGCTGCCATGCCTGTCCACACACTATAAGCCCCACAGTATGAGGATTGGCCATGACTGAATCACGACGTCCCTACGGCGCAACACAGCCCGAACCGATCGATGACAACGAAGACCGCATGGGTGAAATGCGCGAGCTGGATTTTGACGAGCCAGACCAGACCGCAGAAATCGGCGACGAGCTGCCGCGCCGTGAACGCGACCATTTGATGCCCGACGAACGGGTGCGCGAGGCCGGGCTGACCGGGGCTTCGACGGATGATCATGAAGCTACCGATGACGATATGAGCCCGGAAACGCTGATCCACGAGGATGGCGCTCGGGACGCGCAGGAGCAAGGCGAAGACAACGCCGCCGACTACGACTTGAGCGTCGTGGGAGAAAATGACATTGGTGGCGGGAATGGGTTGGATGAGGCGGAACTGGCGGATCTGGACCCGCTGAACCGCAAGCGCTGATCGATCATCACCCTATGTAGGTGTAGGCGCGAGCTTGCTCGCGAAAAAACCACAGGCGCCGCGTTCATCCAGGAAGCACGCGTTAGCGTTGACGTTTTTCGCGAGCAAGCTCGCTCCTACAGCCCACGGTTGTTCAGTCGACGAGGGTGCAGGCCATCACGACTGCATCTTCGCGGCCACCGACTGCCGGGTAGTAATCCCGGCGACGGCCAATTTCGTTGAAGCCATAGCGCTCATACAACCGAAACGCGCCGGTATTGCTGTCACGCACTTCCAGGAAACATTCCCGGGCATTGGCCGCATAGGCACGGGACATCAAGTGCTCCAGCAGCGCCAGGCCCAGGCCCCGGCCCTGGTTTTCCGGTTTCACGGTAATGTTCAGCAAGTGCGCTTCATCGAGGATGATCTGCACCACACCATGCCCCACTTGCTGCTCGCCTTCGAACATCAGCCAGATCTGGTACTTGCCCAGCCCGTCGAGGAAAATCCCGCGGGTCCAGGGGTGGCTGAACGCTGCGTATTCGATTTTCAGCACGGCGTCGAGGTCGGCCTCGGTCATCGGGCGAAAGGATAAAGCCTCACTCATCAGTTGTTTTCCAGCGCGCCATCAGCCGGCGCATGGCTTGCCAGACATCAGCCTTACGCTGTGGCTCTTCCATTAATAATTCCAGGCCCGGCAGGGCCCACACCGAACCCAGGCCTTCAACCTGCAGCTCGCGGTACCAAGCCTCGGCGTTGGCTTCACCGGCAAACCGCACAGCGGGCAGGCCGATCAGCCACAGGCACACGCAAGGCTCGTCTTCCAGGCGTGCCGAGACAAACCCCTGGACGAAATCCCGTGCGGCCTCGGGGCCCTGGTCCATGGTGCCGCGCACCAGCAGCGGCCAGCGCACCGGCTCACCGACGATTTGCGGGCTGTCGGGCAGGCCGGCGGCGCGCAGCATGTCCTTGAGCAACAGGTAGGCTGGGTCACGGGACTGGAAACGTTCGCCGGTCGGCAGTTCCACCAGCAACAGGCAACGCCCGGCCCGCAGCAATTGCAGGGCAAAGCGTGGCGGCGGCACCACCGGCGCCTTGGCCACCGGCGCAGTCTCTTCGACCACCTTGGCAGCCTTGGTCACCGGCGCTGGGCGCGGCACTTCGATCTTGGCTCGCTCGACCGCCGGGCGCGCCTCAGGGGTGGGTTTGACCACCGCCACAGGCGCGGCCGCCTCTTCTCCCGACGATTCGAACACCTCATAGGGCTCAAGCGCCTGCAACAACTCGGGCCGCGACGGCGCGGCAAACGGCAGTTCGGTGCGGGGCAGCCAGTTGACCACCTGCATGGCGGTCAAGTAAGCGCGACGTCGGGACTCGATAAGCACAGCTCGGCCACTTGTGGATAAGTAAAGAGCGGGGATTCTACCGCTGTTCGGCAACAATCGCCCACTGCGCACTGACCGGCTGTGGATAAATCCCGCGCGTGATGCAGTACAATCGCGACTTTTAATCGCCAACCAGCCGGCCATTCCCATGATCGAACCCAAGCGCGTCCTGCGCGCCCTCGCCGAACACTGGGCCTTACTTGAGCCTCTGTGCGAACACTTCGACCAAGGCACCCTGAGCCTGGCCGAGCTGCGCGAGCAGTTGGCCGCCCAACAACTGGACAGCACGCCCCAGGACATCACCAGCCTGCTGGACGTGTGGATTCGCCTGGATATCCTGGTGCCTGTCGCCAAGAGCCCGAACCGTTTCGAGCTCAATGCGCAGATCCACGACTTCCTCGCCTATCTTCGCAAGGAGCACCGGCTTGGCCTGTGCCTGGAAATCGAAGCCTACCTGCGCCACCTGGAGCGCCTGGCCGGTTATATCCAGGACGCCTTCGACATCCGCGACGGCCACGACCTGGCCCGGCAACTGCGCCTATTGGATATGCGCGTGCGTGATGTGCTCAAAAAGCTCGCCAACGATGAACAAGCCCTCGCCGCCGTGGCCGACCGCGCCAAGACCAGCGACCGGCAGATCCCGTTGCGCCAGCGCTACGCCGAAGTGTTGGCGACCTGGGACGAATACGTCGAGCCGATGATCCAGTTGGTGAACGCCGACGGCGCCTTCGAGCAAGGCGTGCGCAAGGTGGAAAACGTGCTGCTGCGCATGCTCACCGAGCAACAGCGTCTTGGCCACCTGGTGGATGACGACATGCTGCTGCGCACCCACGCGCGCATCCTCGAAATGCAAACCAGCGCCCAGCTGACCTTGCGCCATGCGCGGGAGTTGCTGCTGCCGCTGCGTGAAGAAGCACGCCGGCATAACGCCGTGACTCGCGGCGCGGCGCTGGCCCTGTCGGCGATTCGCCGCAAAGGCCTGGACGCGGTGCCGCAAGCGGCGATGCCGATGTTCACCCGGCCGCAAAGCACCTTCCTGGGCAGTGCCAGCCAGGTCGAGGCCTATGTGTATGCCCTGGCCAATTTCGAGCCCAAACCGGCGCGCTTCCCCAAGGCGCACAAGTCGCACAAAGGCGAAGCCCAGCGCGCACCGCGTACGGTCAAGGAAATGCTCGAGCGCTGCGAAGACGCGCTGCCGATGCCTGACCTGATGACCTGGCTGCTGGAGCAGGAGCCGGACGGCGCCACCGATGAATTGCTGTACTGGTTCTCGCGCCTGTCCCGGGAAAAACGCTTCAAGCGCGAGCGCCTGGAACGTCGCGATTACCACACCCACGAGCACCAGGTCAGCCTGCGCTCCTTCGCCCTGCTCCCGGCCGGCGTCGATGCCACCGAGAATTCTGCGAGCACGCCTTATGCATCTTGATCTATCCGAACTGTCCCAACTGGCGCCGATCTTTCGCGAGCTGTTCAAGGGTTACCACGTCAGCCGTCGCGACCCGGAGCTGTACGCGCAGCTGTCGAACTTCCAGGACCAGTACCGCACGCTGTTCAAGGCCCTGGGCTTTGAGCTGGTGTGCGATACCCGCGGCTTCTATTACTTCGTGCCGGACACCGCCGTGGCTGCCGCGCAGGTGAACAAGACCGCCCAGCGCCTGGCCTTGTTTACTTTCATCATCGTCGAACACCTGGCCGACCAGGGCCGCGACCCGATTGCCGTGCTCGACGGTGGCAGCCTGGGCCGCGATGAGCTGCCTTCGTTGCTGGAGAAATACCGCGACCTGTTTATCCAGGCCGAGGTGCAAACCCAGGAAGAGCTCGAAGAAAAAATCATGCGCCGCATGACCCAACTGGGTTTTGCCAGCGAAGACAACGGTATCTACCGCTTCCTGCCGCCGATGCATCGCTTCCTGGATGTGTGCCTGTCGGTGCAGCAAGACCGCGACCTTGCCGCCAGCGTACACAGCGTATTGCCGCTGCCAGCACCGGTGATCATCGACGAAGACAGCGATGAGAAACTGCTGAAGACCGACGACCCGCTGGATCTGAGCGCCTTCACCGAAGAAAGCGAAGAAGATGCCCTGGCCCGCGCCATTGCCGAAGAACAGGAGACCGACGCATGAGTAAGGAACGCTACGGCATCCGCCGCTTCGCCCTATTGAACACCGCCGGTTACAGCCTGGGTTTGTTCCCATTGGAAGAACCGCTGTCGGTGTACGGCGCCAACAACCTGGGTAAATCCGCCTCGATCAACGCCTTGCAGTTCCCGATCCTGGCACGCATGTCGGACATGAGCTTCGGCAAGTACACCCTGGAACAATCGCGGCGCTTCTACTTTGCCACCGACACCAGCTACATCCTGGTAGAAGTCTCCTTGCCCCACGGCCCCCACGTCATCGGCGTGGTCGGTCGCGGCCCGGGCGGTGGCTTTGGTCACCAGTTCTTTGCCTATGCGGGCAAGCTGGACCTGGCCCACTACCAGAAAAACGACACCTGCCTGCGCCAGAAAGAGCTGTTCACCAACCTTGAGCGCGAGGGCCTGAAAGCCTATGAACTCAAGCCCGATGAGCTGCGGCGCTTGCTGGTGGGCGGGCATACGTCTATCCCGCTGGACCTGACCCTGATTCCGCTGCGCTCCACCAGCGAGCAGAGCCTGAAGACGTTCCGCGCGCTGTTTATCAACCTGCTGCACATGCGCGAAATCACCGCGGCCAAGCTCAAGCAACTGTTCCTTGATGCCTTCGAACACAGCCTGCGTTCGGGCAGTGTCGATTACATCGCGGCCTGTGAAGAAGCCTTCCGCGATGTGCGACGCATGGAGCAGGACTACAACTCGCTGGTGGCTGCCGGCCCCTTGGTTGAAGCCCTGGCCAATGGCGTGAAACAGCGCGACGCCCTGCGCGGCAAACTGCATCGCCTGTCGCCGCTGCTGGATTCGTTGCTGGGCACCTGGTCGGACTACGCCAGTGCGCGCAAGGAAGAGCTGACCATCCAGGCCGAACACTACCGCAACGAGCAGGACGCGCTGCAGAACGACCAGCGCGGCGGCACCCAGGAGCTGATGCGCCTGGAGCGGGAAATCAGCGGGATCCAGCGTTGGTTGGGCGAGTTGTCGGTGCTCAAGCACCGCTTTGCCCTGGTGGATGACGTCAAGATGCTGGAGCAACAACTGCTCGCCGCCAAGGACGCTCACGATGAACTGGCGGGCGCCTTGGCGCAGTCGCGACAGTTCAGCGCCGAAGACTTGGAAGAGCGCCTGCGCGACCTGGAAAAGCGCTTGAAGTCGGTCAAGCAGCAGCTCGATCACGCGGACAACAACAGCTACGCCAAGCTGCGCGAAGAGTTCTCGCAGCAGGACGTCGAGCGCCTGATGCGCCTGTTCAACAGCTCGTTGTTCAGCCTGCCGCTGGGCGAACACGGCATCACGCTGGACGAGGACGGCCAGTGGGTCAAATCCCTGGAGCAGATCCTCGATGGCTTCAAGGGCGAGCGCTTTGAAGTGCCGGGGCTGTCCATCGACATCTCGCACATCGAGCCGCCGGCACTCCAAGCCCTGGCAGACCGTGCCGCGTTGCGTGACCAGAAAGAGCGCCTGGAAAAAGAGCTCAAGCAGCTGAAAACCCAGCAGGCCGTGGCCTCTGACCGCGCCGCAAGCAAGACCCAGACCGAAGCGCTGTACCAGCAGGTGCTGGATGCCCAGAAGGCCTTGGAAGACTTCCGCCGCACCCAGACCCTGAGCGCCGAAGAAGGCGAGAAACTGGAAAACCTGGCGCAGATGGAAGCGGCCCAGGACGAGTTGAAGCGTTCCAGCGATGCCTTTACCGAGCGCGTCCAGCAACTGTCGGCCAAGCTGCAATTGGTCGGTCGCCAGATCGGCGACATGGAAGCCAAACAGCGCACGCTGGATGACGCGTTGCGCCGTCGTCAACTGTTGCCGGCGGATCTGCCGTTCGGTACGCCGTTCATGGACCCGGTCGACGATTCCATGGACAACCTGTTGCCGCTGCTCAACGACTATCAGGACAGCTGGCAGGGCTTGCTGCGCGCCGATGGCCAGATCGAAGCGCTGTACGCCCAGGTACGTCTCAAGGGCGTGGCCAAGTTCGACAGTGAGGATGATGTCGAGCGTCGCCTGCAACTGCTGATCAACGCCTACGCGCACCGTACCGATGAGGCGTTGACGCTTGGCAAGGCACGTCGTGCAGCGGTCACCGATATCGCCCGTACCCTGCGCAATATCCGCAGCGACTACGACAGCCTGGAACACCAGCTGGCGCTGTTCAACCGCGAGATCAACAAGCGCCAGGTCTCCAACCTGCAAAGCTTTCGCATTGTGCTGGCACCGAACAAGGAAGCGCTCAAACATATCGACCAGATCATTCACAGTGCCGGTCAGTATGAAGAAGGCGAGACCCTCTCGGTGTTCGACCTCAGCCAGAGTGCCGAACAGGACAACAAGAACGAAGAAGCCAAGGAATACCTGGCTCGCCTGGTAGCCGCCAACCATAACCAGTTGGGCCTCAAGGACTTGTTCGAGTTGGCGTTCGAAATCACCAAGGTTCACGGCCAGCCGGTGATCCATACCGACATCGACGGCGCTGCGTCCAACGGCACCACCATGACCATCAAGGCGCTGACCAACATGTACCTGTTGCTGCACCTGATGGACCGCGACCAGGCCGGTCGCGTGCGCTTGCCGTACTACCTGGATGAAGCGGCAGACATCGATGAGAAGAACCAGGCAGCGCTGTTGGAAACCAGCCTGCAACTGGGCTTTGTGCCGATCCTGGCCAGCGTGAAGCCGCAGGTGTCCGCCCAGGTGGCGATCGACCTGGAAGGCGGCAGCGGGCCGAACGGGATCTACATTGATGAGGCGGACTGGAAGTACATCCGTCGCCATGATGTGGTGAAGGCGACGATGAATGTGCAGGCGGACGAGCCGGAGCTGGATGAAGTCTGACGGGTTGTACTGAAAGTAAAAAGGCCGCGATCTTTTGGATCGCGGCCTTTTTTTCGGCTTGGGTTTTGTGGTGTTTTGGCGGGCCTCTTCGCGGGCAAGCCCGCTCCCACAGTTGACCGAGTTTCCCTGTGGGAGCGGGCTTGCTCGCGAAGGCCGCGCCTCGGTCTACTTGCCCAGTGGAATCTTAGGCGCCCAGGTCAGCCATTCATCCTCAAACTTGTCGAACAACGGGAACGTCTGCTGCGGCCGTGCCGGGTTACCCATGCGCTCGCCGTCCGGCGTGGCAAAGGCGATCCCGCCGGCCACCAATGTCTCCAGCGACTCGGTACGCACGGTCGCGCCCTTGAACAAACCGAAGTCGAGGCCAAAGCCGCTGGTGTTCCAGAAACGGCTACCACTGCGCACCAGCGGCGCGTACTTGGGCTCGATCAGGATGTGCACCAGCACGCGGTCAGCGGTCTGGCCGAGCTCATAGCCGGTGACTTTGCCGACCGTCACTTCACGGTAGGTGACCGGTACCCCTTCCTTCAGCGAACCACGGCGGGCGGCGCTGAGTGTGAGGCTCAGGCCAGCTTCCTGATGCACCGCTTCGGGCGGCTGGGCCAGGGCGACAAAACTCTTTTGCGGGCCGGCGTTTTTTGCGGCCGGTTGCACTTCGATGTATTGGCCGGTGACCAGGGTCTCCAGATTAGCCGTCTTCATCAGCCCCAGTTCCGGCTTGACCACCCAGAACTGACTGCCCGAACGCGCGATGCGGTCCGCAACCTGGGTGATACGCGCCTTGAGCAGCACCGACTGCATGTCGGCACTGAGGTCGACACTCTCAATCTTGCCCACATCCAGTCCCTTGAAGCGCACCGGTGTGCCGGCGCTCAGGCCGTCGGCGCGATCAACTTTGATGGTCACCAGCGTGCCGTGCTGGTTGGCGGCGTCACGGTCGGCATACAGGCGGAAGCGCGGGATGCGATGTTTCAATGGCACGTTCGGTTCCGGCGTTTCGAAGGCGATACCGCCCGCCATCAGGCTGGCCAGGGATTCGCTTTTGACCTGGATACCGCCGGTGAGGCCGCCCGTGAGGGTGACGCCGCTGGCATTCCAGAAGCGCGTCGAGCCGTTGACCAGGCTTTCGTATTCCTTCTCGATATGAACGCCGATCACCAGTTGTTTTTTCTTGCGTGAAAACTGGTAGCTCTGTACCGAACCGACTTTGACCTGCTTGTACAGAATCGGGCTGCCGACATCCAGCGAGCCCAGGCTGTCGGTGAGCAACACCATGTGCAGGCCCGGGGAACGCAGGTCCAACGGCGGCGCCTTGGCACGGGCTACATATTCGCGTTGTGGCGGGGTGCCTTTATCGCCTGGGCGAATCGCGATGTAGTTACCCTTGACCAAGGCCTCCAGGCCGGTGATGCCTGCCAGGGAGATGGACGGTTTGACCACCCAGAACTGCGTGTCCTCGACCAGGTAGTCCTCGGCCAATGGGTCGAGGGTCAGCTCGGCGCTGGCGCTGGACAGGTCCGGGTCGATCTTCAGGGTTTTCAGGCTGCCGACCTGGATGCCTTTGTACATCACCGGCGTACGCCCGGCCTGCAGGCCTTCAAAGTCGGTGAGTTTGACCTTGACCTTGATGCCCGCTGCGGCAGCATCGAAATCTTCGTATAGGCGGAAAGGCAGGCTCGGGTCGGTGGGTGGGCTGTCTTTGCGATTCTCTGGCGTGGCGAAGGCGATACCACCGGCGACAATGCTGGAGAGGGATTCGCTGCGCACTTTCAAACCGGAAAGGTTGGCGTCGATACTGATGCCGCTGGCGTTCCAGAAACGTGTGTGTTTGCGCACCAGGTTGGCGTAGGTCGGTTCGATATAGACCTTGATCTCTACCGTGCTCTGGTCCTCGGACAGCAGATAGCTTTTGACCTGGCCGACCTGAATCTGCTTGTAGAACACCGGACTGCCACGGTTCAGCGAGCCCAGGCGGTCGGCCTTGAGGGTCAGGTGCAAGCCGGGCTTGGCGTCGGATAACGGCGGCTCTTCGGAGAGCGCCTTGAACTTGCGCGTGGGCTCGCCATCACCGGGGCTGGCGGCGATGTAGTTACCTGAAACCAGGGTTTCCAGGCCGGTGATACCGGCAAGGCTGACGCTGGGCTTGACCAACCAGAAGCGAGTGTTGGTCTTGAGGTACTGCTCAACGTCCTTGTTCATCTCGATGGTGGCGATCACCCCGCGATTGCTGCCCTCGTCATCCAGAGCCAGGGTTTTGACCTTGCCCACGGTCATGCCTTTATAGACCACTTCAGTCTTGTTGACCTGGATACCCTCGCCGCTCTCAAAGCGAACTTGAATCTCGATACCTTGCTGGGAATAGGCACGCCACCCCAGCCAGCCACCAATGATCAGGGCAATCAAGGGCAACACCCAAATGGCCGACCAGTTAGAAGCTGGGCGGGTTTTAGCTTTAGGCAAATCACTCATGGTCGTCATCCGACTCCGTGTTATCCCAAATCAGTCGGGGATCGAAAGTTACTGCGGCAAGCATCGTCAAGATCACCACACTAGCGAACGCCGCAGCGCCGAGGTTGGCCTCGACACTGGCGAGTCGCCCAAAGTTAACGACCGCCACCAGGATGGCGATCACGAAGATATCCAGCATGGACCAACGCCCAATGAACTCGATAAAGCGATACATCACAATGCGTTGTTGCGCGGACAGCGGTTGGTGACGCTGCACCGAGAACAGCAGTAGGCCAATGCCGACCAACTTGAAGGTCGGTACCAGGATACTGGCGATGAACACCACGGCGGCGATCGGGAACATCCCGTGCTGCACCAACTGGATGACACCCGACATGATGGTGCTGGGGTCGCCTTGGCCGAGGGAGTTGACCGTCATGATGGGTAACAGGTTAGCGGGGATGTACAGGATCGCCGCAGTGATCAACAGCGCCCAGGTGCGTGTGAGGCTATTGGGGCGACGGGCATGGATCAACGCGCCGCAACGGGTGCAGAGCTGCTCATCGGTATCCGCTTCCTGCTTGTTCAACTCATGGCATTCGGTACAAATCAGAATGCCTGCATCAATCGCCCGCATGGTCATCCTCTCCTGACAGCGCTTGCCAGATCTGATGGGGCGACATCACCACCTCAAGCAGAACTTGGACCATTAATAAACTGACGAAGCAGACCAGACCCAGGCCAAGGGTGATGGAGGCCATGTCGGCGAGCTTTACGATCGCCACCAGCACACCCATCAAGTAGACCTCCAACATCCCCCAATCCTTCATGTGGTGGTAGATGCGGTATAGCAGCAGCCCGTAGTTGCGAGCGATGTTCCAACGAATACTGAGCAGCACGGCCAATTGGCAGAGCAACTTGAGCAAGGGGATGCCCATGCTGCATAGGAACACCACGGCGGCGACGCCTTGCATACCCGTATCAAACAGGCCAACGACGCCGCTCCACACGGTGTCCTCCGAGGACTGCCCGAGTAGATTGAGCTGCATGATGGGCAAAAAGTTCGCGGGGATGTACAGCAGCAGGGCCGCCAGTACCAAGGCGAGGCTGCGCTCGACCACATTGTGCCGGTGAGCGTATAGCTCGTAGCCACAACGCGGGCATTGGGCTTTTTCGCCGAGGGCGAGGGTTGGTTTGCGCATCAGCAAGTCGCACTCATGGCATGCCACCAAGTCGTCCAGCGGTAAATCCGACACCTCGAGGGCATCAACCGGATCGGGCATAGATAGGGCTCTGACTCTAAAAATGGTTAGGTGGCTATTCTAGTGGTGTCGCTCAGAAATAACTGTGCAAATTTGTCGGGGCAGTCAGGTCGGGGTTGGGGGGAACAAATGTACGGGGACAAGGTGGACACTTTTCGAGCGCCCAAAACAAAACCCCAACTGCTTTCGCAATTGGGGTTTCGGAATTTAATCTTGACGATGACCTACTCTCACATGGGGAAACCCCACACTACCATCGGCGATGCATCGTTTCACTGCTGAGTTCGGGATGGGATCAGGTGGTTCCAATGCTCTATGGTCGTCAAGAAATTCGGGTACTGAGTCGCGGCCAGCTGGCCTCGCTTCAGCAAATTGGGTATGTGACAGCTTTCGGTGCTTTGTGAGCGTCGAACTTTCGGTTCATCTTCGTCTTCACACACCGCAATCTGATGCTCGTTAGAGTAGTCAAATTGCTTGGGTGTTATATGGTCAAGCCTCACGGGCAATTAGTATTGGTTAGCTCAACGCCTCACAGCGCTTACACACCCAACCTATCAACGTCGTAGTCTTCGACGGCCCTTCAGGGAACTCAAGGTTCCAGTGAGATCTCATCTTGAGGCTAGTTTCCCGCTTAGATGCTTTCAGCGGTTATCTATTCCGAACATAGCTACCCGGCAATGCCACTGGCGTGACAACCGGAACACCAGAGGTTCGTCCACTCCGGTCCTCTCGTACTAGGAGCAGCCCCTCTCAAATCTCAAACGTCCACGGCAGATAGGGACCGAACTGTCTCACGACGTTCTAAACCCAGCTCGCGTACCACTTTAAATGGCGAACAGCCATACCCTTGGGACCGGCTTCAGCCCCAGGATGTGATGAGCCGACATCGAGGTGCCAAACACCGCCGTCGATATGAACTCTTGGGCGGTATCAGCCTGTTATCCCCGGAGTACCTTTTATCCGTTGAGCGATGGCCCTTCCATACAGAACCACCGGATCACTAAGACCTACTTTCGTACCTGCTCGACGTGTCTGTCTCGCAGTCAAGCGCGCTTTTGCCTTTATACTCTACGACCGATTTCCGACCGGTCTGAGCGCACCTTCGTACTCCTCCGTTACTCTTTAGGAGGAGACCGCCCCAGTCAAACTACCCACCATACACTGTCCTCGATCCGGATAACGGACCTGAGTTAGAACCTCAAAGTTGCCAGGGTGGTATTTCAAGGATGGCTCCACGCAGACTGGCGTCCACGCTTCAAAGCCTCCCACCTATCCTACACAAGCAAATTCAAAGTCCAGTGCAAAGCTATAGTAAAGGTTCACGGGGTCTTTCCGTCTAGCCGCGGATACACTGCATCTTCACAGCGATTTCAATTTCACTGAGTCTCGGGTGGAGACAGCGCCGCCATCGTTACGCCATTCGTGCAGGTCGGAACTTACCCGACAAGGAATTTCGCTACCTTAGGACCGTTATAGTTACGGCCGCCGTTTACCGGGGCTTCGATCAAGAGCTTCGCGTTAGCTAACCCCATCAATTAACCTTCCGGCACCGGGCAGGCGTCACACCCTATACGTCCACTTTCGTGTTTGCAGAGTGCTGTGTTTTTAATAAACAGTCGCAGCGGCCTGGTATCTTCGACCGGCATGAGCTTACGGAGCAAGTCCTTCACCCTCACCGGCGCACCTTCTCCCGAAGTTACGGTGCCATTTTGCCTAGTTCCTTCACCCGAGTTCTCTCAAGCGCCTTGGTATTCTCTACCCAACCACCTGTGTCGGTTTGGGGTACGGTTCCTGGTTACCTGAAGCTTAGAAGCTTTTCTTGGAAGCATGGCATCAACCACTTCGTTAACTAAAAGTTAACTCGTCATCAGCTCTCGGCCTTAGAATCCCGGATTTACCTAAGATTCCAGCCTACCACCTTAAACTTGGACAACCAACGCCAAGCTGGCCTAGCCTTCTCCGTCCCTCCATCGCAATAACCAGAAGTACAGGAATATTAACCTGTTTTCCATCGACTACGCTTTTCAGCCTCGCCTTAGGGACCGACTAACCCTGCGTCGATTAACGTTGCGCAGGAAACCTTGGTCTTTCGGCGTGGGTGTTTTTCACACCCATTATCGTTACTCATGTCAGCATTCGCACTTCTGATACCTCCAGCAAGCTTCTCAACTCACCTTCACAGGCTTACAGAACGCTCCTCTACCGCATCACTTACGTGATACCCGTAGCTTCGGTGTATGGTTTGAGCCCCGTTACATCTTCCGCGCAGGCCGACTCGACTAGTGAGCTATTACGCTTTCTTTAAAGGGTGGCTGCTTCTAAGCCAACCTCCTAGCTGTCTAAGCCTTCCCACATCGTTTCCCACTTAACCATAACTTTGGGACCTTAGCTGACGGTCTGGGTTGTTTCCCTTTTCACGACGGACGTTAGCACCCGCCGTGTGTCTCCCATGCTCGGCACTTGTAGGTATTCGGAGTTTGCATCGGTTTGGTAAGTCGGGATGACCCCCTAGCCGAAACAGTGCTCTACCCCCTACAGTGATACATGAGGCGCTACCTAAATAGCTTTCGAGGAGAACCAGCTATCTCCGAGCTTGATTAGCCTTTCACTCCGATCCACAGGTCATCCGCTAACTTTTCAACGGTAGTCGGTTCGGTCCTCCAGTTAGTGTTACCCAACCTTCAACCTGCCCATGGATAGATCGCCCGGTTTCGGGTCTATTCCCAGCGACTAGACGCCCTATTAAGACTCGCTTTCGCTACGCCTCCCCTATTCGGTTAAGCTCGCCACTGAAAATAAGTCGCTGACCCATTATACAAAAGGTACGCAGTCACCCAACAAAGTGGGCTCCCACTGCTTGTACGCATACGGTTTCAGGATCTATTTCACTCCCCTCTCCGGGGTTCTTTTCGCCTTTCCCTCACGGTACTAGTTCACTATCGGTCAGTCAGTAGTATTTAGCCTTGGAGGATGGTCCCCCCATATTCAGACAAAGTTTCTCGTGCTCCGTCCTACTCGATTTCATGACTAAGAGATTTTCGCGTACAGGGCTATCACCCACTATGGCCGCACTTTCCAGAGCGTTCCGCTAATCTCAAAGCCACTTAAGGGCTAGTCCCCGTTCGCTCGCCACTACTAAGGGAATCTCGGTTGATTTCTTTTCCTCAGGGTACTTAGATGTTTCAGTTCCCCTGGTTCGCCTCTTGCACCTATGTATTCAGTACAAGATAACCATCTTATGATGGCTGGGTTCCCCCATTCAGACATCTCCGGATCAAAGTCTGTTTGCCGACTCCCCGAAGCTTTTCGCAGGCTACCACGTCTTTCATCGCCTCTGACTGCCAAGGCATCCACCGTATGCGCTTCTTCACTTGACCATATAACCCCAAGCAATCTGGTTATACTGTGAAGACGACATTCGCCGAAAATTCGAATTTCTCAGTTAAGAGAACTCACAAATTTTACCTTAGCCTGATCCGTTACCAGTGAAAGTAACGTTCAGTCTATCTTTCTATCACATACCCAAATTTTTAAAGAACGAACTAGTCAAAGACTAGAAATCAACATTCACCATCACCACGATGGAATGCTCATTTCTAAGCTTTATACAAACAGAAGCAGTAGTGGTGGAGCCAAACGGGATCGAACCGTTGACCTCCTGCGTGCAAGGCAGGCGCTCTCCCAGCTGAGCTATGGCCCCGTATTTCTACAGGCGTTTCCCACACAAAATTGGTGGGTCTGGGCAGATTCGAACTGCCGACCTCACCCTTATCAGGGGTGCGCTCTAACCAACTGAGCTACAGACCCAATTTCGGGCTGCTTCTTTCGTCTTCTTCAATGAATCAAGCAATTCGTGTGGGAACTTATGGAGCAGCTGATGTCGTCGATTAAGGAGGTGATCCAGCCGCAGGTTCCCCTACGGCTACCTTGTTACGACTTCACCCCAGTCATGAATCACACCGTGGTAACCGTCCTCCCGAAGGTTAGACTAGCTACTTCTGGTGCAACCCACTCCCATGGTGTGACGGGCGGTGTGTACAAGGCCCGGGAACGTATTCACCGCGACATTCTGATTCGCGATTACTAGCGATTCCGACTTCACGCAGTCGAGTTGCAGACTGCGATCCGGACTACGATCGGTTTTATGGGATTAGCTCCACCTCGCGGCTTGGCAACCCTCTGTACCGACCATTGTAGCACGTGTGTAGCCCAGGCCGTAAGGGCCATGATGACTTGACGTCATCCCCACCTTCCTCCGGTTTGTCACCGGCAGTCTCCTTAGAGTGCCCACCATTACGTGCTGGTAACTAAGGACAAGGGTTGCGCTCGTTACGGGACTTAACCCAACATCTCACGACACGAGCTGACGACAGCCATGCAGCACCTGTCTCAATGTTCCCGAAGGCACCAATCTATCTCTAGAAAGTTCATTGGATGTCAAGGCCTGGTAAGGTTCTTCGCGTTGCTTCGAATTAAACCACATGCTCCACCGCTTGTGCGGGCCCCCGTCAATTCATTTGAGTTTTAACCTTGCGGCCGTACTCCCCAGGCGGTCAACTTAATGCGTTAGCTGCGCCACTAAAAGCTCAAGGCTTCCAACGGCTAGTTGACATCGTTTACGGCGTGGACTACCAGGGTATCTAATCCTGTTTGCTCCCCACGCTTTCGCACCTCAGTGTCAGTATTAGTCCAGGTGGTCGCCTTCGCCACTGGTGTTCCTTCCTATATCTACGCATTTCACCGCTACACAGGAAATTCCACCACCCTCTACCATACTCTAGTCAGTCAGTTTTGAATGCAGTTCCCAGGTTGAGCCCGGGGATTTCACATCCAACTTAACAAACCACCTACGCGCGCTTTACGCCCAGTAATTCCGATTAACGCTTGCACCCTCTGTATTACCGCGGCTGCTGGCACAGAGTTAGCCGGTGCTTATTCTGTCGGTAACGTCAAAATTGCAGAGTATTAATCTACAACCCTTCCTCCCAACTTAAAGTGCTTTACAATCCGAAGACCTTCTTCACACACGCGGCATGGCTGGATCAGGCTTTCGCCCATTGTCCAATATTCCCCACTGCTGCCTCCCGTAGGAGTCTGGACCGTGTCTCAGTTCCAGTGTGACTGATCATCCTCTCAGACCAGTTACGGATCGTCGCCTTGGTGAGCCATTACCTCACCAACTAGCTAATCCGACCTAGGCTCATCTGATAGCGCAAGGCCCGAAGGTCCCCTGCTTTCTCCCGTAGGACGTATGCGGTATTAGCGTCCGTTTCCGAACGTTATCCCCCACTACCAGGCAGATTCCTAGGCATTACTCACCCGTCCGCCGCTCTCAAGAGAAGCAAGCTTCTCTCTACCGCTCGACTTGCATGTGTTAGGCCTGCCGCCAGCGTTCAATCTGAGCCATGATCAAACTCTTCAGTTCAAACATCTTTGGGTTTTTAAGAAACCCTAAACTTGGCTCAGCAATCGTTGGTTACATCTTTGATTTCTCGCGGAGTAACTTGTGATGCTGATAATCTTGTTGACTATCAGTCTGACCCCACAAGCACCCACACGAATTGCTTGATTCAGTTGTTAAAGAGCGGTTGGTTAAGATCTTTCGTCTCAACCGAGGCGCGCATTCTACAGCAGCCTCATTTGCTGTCAAGTGGTTATTTTCAGAAGTTTTCGAAGATTTCTTCAACAACTTCAACCACTTGCGCTTGCGATCTCTCGTAAGCGGGAGGCGAATTCTACAGCGTTACACGCTGCTGTCAACACCTCTTTTTCAACTTCCTTTTGGCTTCGATGAACTGAAGCAACTTGCTGTCGATAACTGCGTAACTCATTGTTTACCAAGGAGTTTTCCGTTTCGACTGCGCCAGAAGTGGGGCGAATTATAGGCTTCCAGAATCTGCCGTCAACCTTCTTTTTCACATTTCTGTCATATAAGTCAAAAATGCCCCAATAACGCAAAGGCCGGCCCCAAGGGGCCGGCCTTCTACCTACCGAGCCTTACAGGCTAGGGAAGGCGAATTGTGACGCTTCATGGCTGGCCCGTTGCGGCCAACGCTGGGTGATTGCCTTGCGACGGGTATAGAAACGCACCCCGTCCGGCCCATAGGCATGCAAGTCGCCAAACAGCGAACGTTTCCAGCCGCCAAAACTGTGATACGCAACCGGCACTGGCAGCGGCACGTTAACGCCCACCATGCCGACTTCAATCTCATCACAGAACAGGCGCGCCGCTTCACCGTCACGGGTGAAGATGCAAGTACCGTTGCCGTATTCATGATCGTTGATCAACTGCATCGCCGCCTCCAGGCTGTCCACCCGTACTACGCACAGTACCGGCCCAAAGATCTCTTCTTTATAGATACGCATCTCAGGCGTGACGCGGTCAAACAGGCTGCCACCGAGGAAGAATCCTTGCTCATGCCCGGCAACACTCAAGCCACGGCCATCAACAACCAGCTCTGCACCCGCTGACACACCGTCTTCTATATAGCCACTGACTTTATCCCGCGCCTGCCCCGTCACCAACGGGCCCATATCCAGGCCGCAAGACGTGCCCGCACCAATCTTCAACGCCTTGACCTGCGGCACCAGCTTGGCGATCAACGCATCCGCCACCTGATCGCCCACGCACACAGCCACCGAGATCGCCATGCAACGCTCACCGCAAGAACCATAAGCCGCGCCCATCAGGGCACTTACCGCGTTATCCAGGTCGGCATCCGGCATCAGCACCGCGTGGTTCTTCGCCCCACCCAGCGCCTGCACACGCTTGCCACGTTTGGTCGCTTCGGAATAGATGTACTCGGCAATCGGCGTCGAGCCTACAAAGCTCAAGGCTTTGACTTCCGGCGCTTCTATCAGTGCATCCACCGCGCCCTTGTCGCCATGCACCACACTGAGCACGCCTTTAGGCAGCCCGGCTTCCTGCAACAGCTGCGCGATCAACAGCGTCGAACTCGGGTCGCGCTCTGAAGGTTTAAGGATGAAACAGTTACCGCAGACAATCGCCAGCGGGTACATCCACAACGGCACCATCGCCGGGAAGTTGAACGGGGTGATACCCGCCACCACGCCCAACGGCTGGAAGTCCGACCATGCGTCAATGTTCGGCCCTACGTTGCGGCTGTATTCACCCTTGAGAATCTCCGGCGCCGAGCACGCGTATTCCACGTTCTCGATCCCACGCTTGAGCTCACCCGCTGCGTCTTCCAGGGTCTTGCCATGTTCTTCGCTGATCAACTGCGAGATGCGTGCTTCGTTCTGCTCCAGCAGTTGCTTGAAACGGAACATCACCTGGGCACGCTTGGCTGGCGGCGTATTGCGCCAGGCCGGAAACGCAGCCTTGGCCGAATCAATCGCCTGTTGAATGGTTTCACGACTGGCCAACGGCACCTGGTGAATCACTTGGCCGGTAGACGGGTTATAGATGTCGGCACTACGACCGCTGTCGTTGACCAGTTCACCGTTGATCAAATGCTGGATAAGGCTCATGCAGGGCTCCTGAAAAATTGTTCTATATAGAAGGAGAAATCAGTCGATCTTGTTCAGCACTTCGCCGACCGCGTCAAACAGACGGTCCAGGTCCTGCGGCTTGCTGTTGAAGGTTGGCCCGAACTGCAGGGTGTCGCCGCCAAAACGCACATAGAAACCGGCCTTCCACAGCGCCATGCCGGCTTCGAATGGGCGCACGATGGCATCCCCATCACGCGGGGCAATCTGGATAGCACCGGCCAGGCCGTAGTTGCGAATGTCGATCACATTCTTGCTGCCCTTCAAACCGTGCAGCGCATTCTCAAAGTGCGGTGCGACTTCGGCTACGCTCTGCACCAGGTTTTCTTTCTGTAACAGGTCCAATGCCGCCAAGCCCGCCGCGCAAGCCACCGGGTGCGCCGAGTAGGTGTAGCCGTGGGGGAATTCCACTGCGTATTCCGGCGTCGCCTGGTTCATGAAGGTCTGGTAGATCTCGCTGCTGGCAATCACCGCGCCCATCGGGATAGCGCCGTTGGTGACTTGCTTGGCGATGCACATCAGGTCCGGGGTCACGCCGAAGCTGTCAGCACCGAACATCGAGCCGGTGCGGCCAAAGCCTGTGATCACTTCGTCGAACACCAACAGGATATTGTGCTGGTCGCAAATTTCGCGCAGACGCTTGAGATAACCCTGCGGTGGCACCAATACGCCAGCGGAACCGGCCATCGGCTCGACAAACACGGCGGCAATGTTCGACGCGTCATGCAGCTCGATCAGCTTGAGCAACTCATCGGCCAAGGCAATACCGCCCTGCTCCGGCATGCCCCGGGAGAAGGCGTTGCTGGCCAGCAAGGTGTGAGGCAGATGGTCAACATCCATCATCGCCTGGCCAAACAGCTTACGGTTACCGTTCACACCGCCCAGGCTGGTACCGGCGATGTTCACGCCGTGGTAACCCCGGGCGCGACCAATCATCTTGGTCTTGGTGGCCTGGCCTTTTAGGCGCCAGTAGGCCCGCACCATCTTCACCGCCGTATCGGCACATTCAGAGCCCGAATCGGTGAAGAACACATGATTGAGGTTGCCTGGGGTCAGGTCGGTGATCTTTTCCGCCAACTGGAAGGACAACGGATGACCGTACTGAAAGCCTGGGGAGTAGTCCAAGGTGCCCAATTGCTTGGCGACCGCTTCCTGGATTTCCTTGCGCGTATGCCCGGCGCCACAGGTCCACAGGCCCGACAACGAATCATAGACCTTGCGCCCCTTGTCATCGGTCAACCAGCTACCTTCAGCGGCCACGATCAGGCGAGGATCACGCTGGAAGTTGCGGTTGGCGGTGTAAGGCATCCAGTGCGCATCCAGCTTCAATTGGCTGGCCAGGGACGATGGGGCGTTTTCGGGCATGTTCATCAGCAAAACCTCGCAGGGCAAAAGGCAGCGTCGGGATTGAAAAAGCGTTGTTGCAGCTAAATTGCCACGGGGATAAAGTCGGTGAAATCCAACTCTTCTAACCTTCAGTCAGGACTTCACTAAACTATGAGCAGCCGTCGTCCCGACCCTTTGGCGCAAGTCAGTGACTTCGATATTCGCCTGCTGCGCATCTTTCGCAGCGTGGTGGAGTGCGGCGGCTTCTCGGCAGCGGAAACTGTCCTGGGCATCGGGCGCTCGGCCATCAGCCAGCAGATGAGCGACCTTGAGCAACGGCTCGGGCTAAGGCTGTGCCAACGCGGCCGCGCCGGGTTCTCTCTGACAGAAGAAGGCCGCGAGGTCTATCAGTCTGCCCTGCAACTGCTGAGTGCCTTGGAAAGTTTTCGTACCGAGGTCAACGGCCTGCACCAACATTTGCGCGGCGAGTTGATCATTGGCCTCACCGACAACCTCGTGACCCTGCCCCATATGCGCATCACTCACGCACTGGCGCAGTTGAAGGAACGCGGCCCGGACGTGCAGATCCAGATCCGCATGATCGCCCCCAATGAAGTGGAGCAAGGCGTACTCGACGGTCGCCTGCACGTCGGTGTGGTGCCCCAGGCCAGCGCATTGTCGGGCCTGGAATACCAGCCGTTGTACAGCGAACGCTCCTTGCTCTATTGCGCGGTCGGCCACCCGCTGTTTTACGCCGATAACAAGCAACTCGACGACGAACGCATCGACAGCCAGGACGCCATCGCCCCCACCTTCCGCTTGCCCGCGGAGATCCAGGCCCATTACCAGGCGCTCAACTGCACCGCCAGCGCCTCAGACCGTGAAGGCATGGCGTTCCTGATTCTCACCGGGCGCTATATCGGCTACTTGCCCGATCATTACGCCAGCCTGTGGGTACAACAAGGCCGACTGCGTGCGCTGAAACCGGCTACACGTTTTTACGATTTGAGCCTGGCATCGGTCACGCGCAAGGGCCGTCGCCCTCATTTGGTGCTGGAAAGTTTCCTTGAAAGCCTGGCCGCCACCCGCTAAATCGGGCGTTATATAAAAAGCTGAGCATCTGGACAGCTTTTTGCAAGGGCTCAAGGACCTTGAACCGTCCGCCTTGAGTTAACCCGCCATGCCTCCAGAATCCTCCAGCCCCAGCGACCTGATCTACGGCCTCAATGACCGCCCGAAACCACTGCCTGCTCTACTCGCGGCCTTGCAACATGTACTGGCGGCGTTCGTCGGCATCATCACGCCGCCGCTGATCATTGGCTCCACCCTCGGCCTCACCGCTCACTTGCCCTACCTGATCAGCATGGCGTTGATGGTTTCCGGCGTAGGCACCTTCATCCAGGCACGCAGGCCGTTTGGCATCGGTGCCGGCATGATCTGCCTGCAAGGCACCAGCTTTGCGTTTCTCGGCGCGGTGTTGTCAGCAGGCTTTCTGGTGAAGCAACGCGGTGGCAGCCCGGAAGACATTCTGGCGATGATTTTCGGCGTGTGCTTCTTCGGTGCGGCGGTGCAGATTGTATTGAGCCGCTTTATCGGCCAACTGCGCCGCGTGATCACACCACTGGTGACCGGCATTGTGATTACGCTGATCGGCATCAGCCTGATCAAAGTGGGCATCACCGACCTGGGCGGCGGCTTCAATGCACCGGACTTCGGCGCCCCCGCCAACCTGGCGCTGGGCCTGTTCGTGGTTTTGACGATCATCCTGCTCAACCGCTCGAATACGCCCTGGGTACGTTTGTCGGCCATCATCATCGGCCTGGCCCTGGGCAGCCTGGCGGCGTGGTTCAGCGGCAAACTTGTTCCCCAGGCTTTGCCTGACCTGCCACTGGTCAGCCTGCCTACGCCATTCCGCTTTGGTTTCAACTTCGATTGGAGCGCCTTCCTGCCGATTGCGCTGATTTATCTGATCAGCAGCATCGAAACTGTCGGCGACCTCACCGCCAATTGCATGATTGCCCGCCAGCCCATCAGCGGCCCTTCTTATATAAGCCGGCTCAAGGGCGGTGTCCTCGGCGATGGGGTGAGCTGCATGATCGCCGCCACCTTCAGCGCCTTCCCCAACACCACGTTTGCCCAGAACAATGGCGTGATCCAACTCACCGGCGTGGCCAGCCGTTACGTCGGTTTATACATCGGCGTGTTGCTGTTCTGTCTGGGCCTGTTTCCGCTGATCGGCGCTGTGCTGCAGCAAATCCCCAAGCCGGTATTGGGCGGTGCCACCCTGGTGATGTTCGGCAGCGTGGCCGCGGCTGGCGTGCGCATCCTCGCCCAGGCGCCGCTGGACCGACGCAGCATGCTGATCATCGCCACCTCGTTCGGCGTTGGCCTGGGTATCGCCGCGCAACCCAACCTGCTGCACCTGATGCCGACTCTGGTGCAGAACCTGTTCGACTCCGCCATCACCAGCGGCGGCATCACCGCCATTGTGTTGTGCCTGTTACTGCCGGAGGCCAAGGCAAGTACCGCCGCCGCAAACCACAGCCCGGAACGCGACAGCCTGGAACCGCTTTGACGGTTTTATTGCATCAGGACTTGTCTGAGGCTTGAGGGTGGGTTATCTGTGCACACGTCGTCTCTCTCGATCAGCACGGAAACCTCCATGAGCCTCGAAGTTCCTGCCCACAGCAACCACGCCGGTAAACCCGCCAGCCGCATTCGGCAAAAGAACGAACAAGCGATTCTCCAGGCTGCTGAAGATGAATTCGCGCGCCATGGCTACAAAGGCACCAGCATGAACACCATCGCTGCCAGTGCCGGGCTGCCCAAGGCCAACTTGCACTACTATTTCACCAACAAGCTGGGCCTGTACGTCGCGGTGCTGAGCAATATCCTCGAACTGTGGGACAGCACCTTCAACGCGCTGACCGCCGAAGATGACCCGGCCGTGGCGCTCGCTCGTTACATCCGCACCAAGATGGAGTTCTCGCGCCGCCAACCCCAAGCCTCGCGGATCTTCGCCATGGAGATCATCAGCGGCGGCCAATGCCTCACTGAATATTTCGGCCAGGACTATCGGGCCTGGTTCAGTGGCCGTGCCGCGGTGTTCCAGGCTTGGATCGACGCCGGCAAAATGGACCCCGTCGACCCCGTGCACCTGATTTTCCTGCTGTGGGGCAGCACCCAGCACTACGCTGACTTCGCCACCCAGATCTGCCGTGTTACCGGGCGCACCAAGCTGACCAAGCAGGACATGGAAGATGCTGGCACCAACCTGATCCATATCATTCTCAAAGGCTGCGGCATCAAGCCAGCCCTATAAACGAAGCGATCTATGTCTTTTACGCTCACCGGCTTTTGCGAGTTTCGTGAAGAAATACGCAAGAGCCGCTTTATCACCTTGGCGGCGCCGATTACCAGCCCGCAGGACGCCCAGGCGTTTTTCGAGCAGCACAGCGACCTCAACGCCACGCACAACTGCTGGGCCTGGAAGCTGGGCGATCAATACCGCAGCAGCGATGACGGCGAACCCGGTGGTACCGCCGGGCGCCCGATTCTTGCAGCCATCGAGGCCCAGGGCTTTGATCAGGTGGCCGTCTTGGTAATCCGCTGGTACGGCGGCATTCAACTGGGCACGGGTGGGTTGGCCCGCGCCTATGGCGGCGGGGCCAATAAATGCCTGCAGAATGCCGAACGCATCGAGCTGATCAGCCGCGTCCCCCTGAGCTGCGCCTGTGGCTTCTCCGAACTGAACCTGGTGAAGCTGCGTGTCGCTGAACTCGGCGGGCTTGTGGTGGAAGAAACCTTCACCGCCAACGGCGTGGAGCTGCAGCTCGCCCTGGGGGAGGCACACATCGACACCCTGCAAACCCAGCTCGCCGACCTGAGCCGTGGGCGCATCCTGCTCGAACGCTGAAACTGCTACTGTTATGCGCTGAACTCCCTGAACCGCGATTTCAAAGGAAGCCTTTCATGTCTACGCCAAAAACCGCACTGATCATCGGCGCCTCGCGCGGGCTGGGCCTTGGCCTGGTCAAGCAACTGCTCCAGGACGGCTGGGACGTGACCGCCACCGTGCGCGATCCGAACAAGGCCGATGCCCTGAAAGCCGTGGGGCCGGTGCAGATCGAGAAGTTGGATATGGACGATCAGCAAGCCGTGATCGCCCTGGCCCAACGCCTGAAAGATCGCACCTTCGACCTGCTGTTCGTCAACGCCGGCGTCAAGGGCCCGGCCAACCAGGAGCCCGGGCACGCGACCCTGGCGGAAGTCGGCCAGTTGTTCTTCACCAACGCCGTGGCGCCGATCAACCTGGCCCAGCGTTTTGTCGGGCAGATCCGCAAAGACACCGGCGTGCTGGCCTTCATGAGTTCGGTACTGGGCAGCGTGACCATTCCCGACGGCTCGGACCTGGCGCTGTACAAGGCCAGCAAGGCCGCCCTCAATTCGATGACCAACAGCTTTATCATGCAACTGGGCGAGCCCAAACCGACGGTGCTATCGCTGCATCCCGGTTGGGTGAAGACCGACATGGGCGGCGAAAACGCCCACATCGACGTCGAGACCAGCGTGCGCGGCCTGGTGGACCAGGTAAATGCCTACACCGGCAAAGGCGGCCATCACTTCGTCGACTACAAAGGCGACACCATCGCCTGGTAACCCCCAAACTGTAGGAGCGAGCTTGCTCGCGAAAAACGCCCAGGCACCGCGTCAAACCAGACTGCCCGCGTCATCCCTGACGATTTTTCGCGAGCAAGCTCGCTCCCACAGAGGTAGACTGCCCACCTCGCCCTCCCCGGCGACCCTGGATCAGCAGACAGGGCAACACTGAGCTGGCAAACCTGAACCCATCATTCAGAGGAGCCGGCCAATGCCTGCGACCCGTATCTGGTTAAAAAACCCCCTCGCGATTTTCACTGCCAATGGCCTCGATGCCCGTGGCGGCCTGGTGCTGCAAGACGGTGTCATCACCGAAGTGCTGGCCCAAGGGCAAGCGCCTGCACAACCCTGCGCCCAGGTGTTCGATGCCCGCGAGCACGTAGTGCTGC
Organism: Pseudomonas sp. FJ2-5-13; assembly: GCF_029201605.1. Classification (NCBI taxonomy): domain Bacteria; kingdom Pseudomonadati; phylum Pseudomonadota; class Gammaproteobacteria; order Pseudomonadales; family Pseudomonadaceae; genus Pseudomonas; species Pseudomonas sp. FJ2-5-13. Next base: position 789,244 of record NZ_CP104045.1, on the reverse strand, counting down.
CTGGGCTGATCAACACCCACCACCACTTCTATCAAACCCTCACCCGCGCCTGGGGCCCGGTGGTCAACCAACCGCTGTTTCCCTGGCTGAAAACCCTGTACCCGGTATGGGCGCGGCTCACCCCGGAAAAACTCGCGCTGGCCAGCAAAGTCGCCCTGGCCGAGTTGCTGCTCTCGGGCTGCACCACGGCGGCCGATCACCATTACCTGTTCCCCGATGGCTTGGAAAACGCCATTGATGTGCAGGTCGAGACCGTGCGCGAACTGGGCATGCGCGCCATGCTCACCCGCGGCTCCATGAGCCTGGGCGAAGCCGATGGCGGCCTGCCGCCGCAGCAAACCGTGCAGCAAGGCCAGGTGATCCTCGACGACAGCCAGCGCCTGATCCGCGAATATCACCAGCGCGGTGACGGCGCGCAGATCCAGATCGCCCTGGCGCCGTGCTCGCCGTTTTCCGTCACCCCCGAAATCATGCAAGCCAGTGCCGAGCTGGCCAACCAGTTGGACGTGCGCCTGCACACCCACTTGGCGGAAACCCTCGATGAGGAAGATTTCTGCCTGCAACGCTTCGGGCTGCGTACCGTGGATTACCTCGACAGCGTCGGCTGGCTCGGCCCACGCACCTGGCTGGCCCATGGCATTCACTTCAACCCGGACGAAATCGAGCGCCTGGGCGCCGCCGGCACCGGCATCTGCCATTGCCCAAGCTCGAATATGCGCCTGGCCTCCGGCATCTGCCCTACCCTGGACCTGCTTGCCGCCGGCGCCCCCATCGGCTTGGGTGTGGACGGCTCGGCCTCCAACGACGCTTCGAACATGATCCTTGAAGCCCGCCAGGCCCTGTACATCCAGCGCCTGCGCTATGGCGCGGAAAAGATCACCCCCGAAGGTGTATTGGGCTGGGCCACCAAGGGCTCGGCGCAGTTGCTGGGGCGCACGGATATTGGCGAGTTGGCCATCGGCAAGCAGGCGGATCTGGCACTGTTCAAGCTCGATGAACTGCGCTTCTCCGGCAGCCACGATCCGATTTCAGCGCTGCTGTTGTGCGGTGCGGATCGAGCGGATCGAGTAATGGTCGGCGGCAAGTGGCGGGTGATCGACGGCCAAGTCGAAGGGCTGGATCTGAAAGGCTTGATCGCGGATCACAGCCAGGCAGCGCGCCAGTTGATCGCGGGCACCTAAGCCAGGCACCAATCAAAATGGGAGAGCGGGCTTGCTCGCGAATGCGCTGTGTCAGTCAGTACATCTGTGACTGAACCACCGCATTCGCGAGCAAGCCCGCTCCCACATTGGGTCTGCGGCGCCTTTCAAATCGGGTTACAGCCCCAACAGCGACAGCATGATAAAGGTCGCAAACAACACAAAATGCGTCATCCCTTCAATCGCATTGGTTTCACCATCGTTGAGGTTGATCGCGCTGACGATCAGCGTGATAAACACCATCACCGTTTGCACCGGCGTCATCGCCATCTGGAACGGCTGCCCGGTATAGAGCGCCATGGCTTCCATCACCGGCACCGTCAGAATCACCGTAGACAACGAAGCCCCCAGCGCGATGTTGACCACCGACTGCATGCGGTTAGCCAACGCGGCGCGCAGTGCCGTGAGGATTTCCGGCGCGGCCGAAATAGCCGCCACCACAATCGCGGTAATCACCGGTGGTGCGCCTGTGCCTTCCAGGCCCAGGTCGAGGGTCTTGGACATCACCTCGGCCAACGCGCCAATCACGATCACCCCAAACACCAGGGTCGCAATGGAAAACGTCAGGCTGACAGACGGCGCGTGCTCGTCTTCGGGCTGTTTCTTACGGCGTTTTTCCGGGTAGCTGTAGCTGAAGAAATAACTGTGCGGCCCCACCTGCATGCGCAGGAACAAGGTGTAAAGCACCACCATCGCGCCAATGGTGAAGGCCGAGTAAATTTTCCAGTCGGCTTCGGGGATAAATTCCGGCACCACCATCGACACACCCATGGCGGTAAGGATCATCACGCTGTAGGTGCGCGCCGAGTCATCGTTGTAGGACTGCTCACCATGCTTGATGCCGCCCATCAGCGCAGCCAGGCCGAGGATACCGTTGATATCGAGCATCACCGCCGAGTAAATGGTGTCGCGCACCAGGGTGGGCGATGGTTCGTTGCTCATCATGATCGCCAGGATCACCACTTCCACCAATACAGCGGCGAGGGTCAGGATCATGGTGCCGTAGGGGTCGCCGACTTTTTCCGCCAACTGCTCGGCGTGATGAGCCACGCGCATCGATGCCATCACGATAAACGCGATCAGCGCGAAGCCGGCCAGCAGCGCGACCAGTTGGCCGCTGTGGAGCATCCAGTGTTCCAGCGGGTAGGCGGCGATGGCGGCAATCAGCGCCAGCAGCATGAATTTTTCTTGCTTGAGGGATGTGAGCATTCCGGGCCTTTTCGTACAGCGAATCAGTCATTGATGGGGTACAGACTGCGCCGAGCCGCTAACGTTTCGTTACACCTTAGTTCAGGTCACCCTTGCATGAGTGACAGAAATACTCTCCTGCTGGTCAGGTTTTGCCGATTATTTCAGCCATGGCCTGTAGAATGCCGCCATTGCACCTGATGAGATTTTAAAAATGTACGATTGGCTCAACGCCCTGCCCAAGGCTGAATTGCACCTGCACCTGGAAGGCTCGCTGGAGCCTGAGCTGCTGTTCGCCCTGGCCGAGCGCAACAAGATTGCGCTGCCGTGGAACGACGTCGAAACCCTGCGCAAGGCCTACGCCTTCAACAACCTGCAAGAGTTTCTCGACCTGTATTACAAGGGCGCCGATGTGCTGCGCACGTCCCAGGACTTCTACGACCTGACCTGGGCCTACCTGCTGCGCTGCAAAGCCCAGAACGTGATCCACACCGAACCCTTCTTCGATCCGCAAACCCACACCGACCGTGGCGTGCCGTTCGAAGTGGTGCTCAACGGCATCGCCGCTGCACTCAAAGACGGCGAGCAGCAACTGGGCATCACCAGCGGTTTGATCCTCAGCTTCCTGCGCCACCTGAGCGAAGACGAAGCGCAGAAAACCCTCGACCAAGCGCTGCCGTTCCGTGACGCGTTCGTGGCCGTAGGCCTGGACAGTTCGGAAATGGGCCACCCACCGAGCAAGTTCCAGCGCGTGTTCGACCGTGCCCGTCACGAAGGCTTTTTGACCGTGGCCCACGCCGGTGAGGAAGGCCCGCCCGAGTACATCTGGGAAGCCATCGACCTGCTGAAAATCCAGCGCATCGACCATGGCGTGCGCGCCATCGAAGACGAGCGCTTGATGCAGCGCATCATCGACGAGCAGATCCCGTTGACCGTGTGCCCGCTGTCCAACACCAAGCTCTGCGTGTTCGACGACATGGCCCAGCACAACATCCTCGACATGCTCGAACGTGGCGTGAAGGTCACCGTGAACTCGGATGACCCGGCGTACTTCGGCGGCTATGTCACCGAGAACTTCCATGCGCTGTACACCAGCCTGGGCATGACCCAGGACCAGGCCAAACGCCTGGCGCAGAACAGCCTGGATGCGCGGTTGGTCAAGCCATAACCGGTAATCATTGGATGAGCGCGGGCTAAATGTGGGAGCGGGCTTGCTCGCGAAGGCGGTATACCAGTCTACAACTGCATCGACTGACACGCCGCCTTCGCGAGCAAGCCCGCTCCCACACTGGTTTTGCATGGTTCTTTAGATTTCGCTGAGCTCTTCCAGGGTCTTGCCCTTGGTCTCCATCCCAAACACCCACACCACCAGTGCCGCCACCGCAAAGCACAGCGCGCCCAAGGCAAATACCCCGCCCTGCCCGGTTATCGGGAACACCAGCCCGGTCACCAACGGCCCGAGCAACGAGCCAACCCGCCCAATCGCCGACGCAAACCCCGAGCCGGTCGCACGTGCCGAGGTGGGATACAACTCCGGCGTGTAGGTGTACAGCACCGCCCACATGCCAAACAGGAAGAACTGCATCAACAACCCCGAGGTGATCAGCAGGCCCACGTTGCCGCCAAACACTGCGCTCTGCCCATACAGAAACGCCATCACCCCGCCGCCCAATAAGGTCACCACGCACACGGGCTTGCGCCCCCAGCGCTCGACCAACCACGCGGCCATCAAAAAGCCTGGGATCCCGCCCAGGGAAATGATCACCGTGTAATACACCGACTGGGTCACGGCGAAACCCGATTGCTGCAACAACGCACTCAACCACGACGTCAGCCCGTAGAACCCGAGCAGGGCGAAGAACCACACACTCCAGATCATCATCGTGCGTTGGCGGTATTGCGCCGACCATAGTTGCTGGAACGCGGAGAAAAACGTCCCCGGCGCACTCTCGATGCGTGGCAAGGCGATCGGCTCCGGCAAGTCGGCGCGGCCCAGGGAATCGCGCACCTTCTGCTCGATACCCAGCAAGACCTTGTCCGCCGCCTCATGGCGCCCAGCCTGTTCCAGCCAACGCGGCGACTCCGGGATAAAGAAACGGATAGCCAACACAAACACCGCCGGTATCGCCAGCACCAGGAAGATGTCGCGCCAGCCAATTACCGGCAACAAGAAGTAAGACAACACGCCCGCGGCCACAAAACCCAACGGCCAGAAGCCATCCATCAAGGCGATGTAACGCCCGCGTCGCTTGGCCGGAATCAGCTCCGACAGCATCGACTGGGCAATGGGAAACTCCATGCCCATGCCAATGCCCAGCAAGATCCGGAACAACGTCAGCGTCTCCACCGTCTGCGCCGTGGAACACAGGTAGCTCGCCAGGCCCCAGAGTACGATGCTCCACTGGAACACCGGCTTGCGCCCGAAGCGATCAGCAAGCATCCCGGACAGCGAAGCGCCCACCACCATGCCGAAAAAACTCGAACTGGCCAGCAACCCGGCCTGGGCCGTGCTCAGGCCAAACTCGGTTTTGATCGAGCCCAACAGGAAGGTCATCATCGCCAGGTCCATGGAGTCGAAAAAAAACGCCAGGGCGATGATGATGAAAATGATTCGGTGGTAACCGCTGATGGGCAACCGTTCCAGGCGTTCCGCCGCGCTATAACCCTGCCTACCCATGCCGCACCCCTCGTATGAAAAATCCCCTTGGCGAGTGTGCGGCATCGTTTGCGCCGGCTATTGCTGGATGCGACCTGACAACACCTGAGAACGACGCCAACGCCTGTAGGAGCGAGCTCGCTCGCGAAGATCGTAAACGTTAACGCGTAGCCTCTGGATAAAACGCGGCGCACTCACGTTTTTCGCGAGCAAGCTCGCTCCTACAGTTTGGCGATGCGGGCTATGTGCTCAAGCCCCACATCAGTAACAGACAAAGCCCGAGATTCGTTGATCACGCTGATCCAGTTCGCCTGCAGAAACAGCTGCATCAAGCCCGCCCCCAACGCACCGCCCAGGTGGGGTTGTTGCTGGCTCCAGTCGAAGCAGTCGCAGGCCAGCGGCGAAGCCAGTGCCTGGGTGAAAATGCCCAGTTCCGCCAACGCCTGCACACCCTTGGGCGTCACTTCGGTACGCGGTTCATAGCGCTCGATCCATCCGGCCTCCAGCATCCGTTGATACAGCTGCGCCGCCAGCTCGCCGCCGAGGTGGCCGTGGCACCAGCGGGCGCGGCGCAGCAACGGCGGTGCCCGCAGCGCCGGCGGCAACACATCCGGGGTGCTGCGGGCCGCGCTGGCCATGGTGGTGCTGGCCAACGCATCGATGGCGGCACTGACATCGGCGGCTGCTACCCGAAACAGGCGCTGGCCCCGCCGCGCTTCGATCCGCAACAGGCCGCTGCCGGTCAGCCGCGCCAAATGAGCATTGGCTGACGCTGGCGACAACTCGGCCAGAGCCGCCAGTTCTTCTGAAGACTTCGCCGAACCGTCCATCAAGGCCCAGAGCATGGCCGTGCGTTTAGGCTCGGCGAGCAAGCTGGCGATCTGACTGATGCAAGGTGCTGCTCCCATGTATTCACTCCCTGTTAAACCATTTTTTCTGCTGCGGTTGACGCCCAAGTATAGGTGCGCAGGCAATAGGTTCCGCGGCGTCTGACAGTGCAGATCAGGACAGGATATGAGTGAAACTTCCGAGCGTGGCGCAGGCTATTGCCGAGAACCCATTCACCCCGGTCGCTGCGCGGTCAATGTCGCACAACGGGATACGAGCATGTCCCGCAGCAGGTTGATGGGTTTACTCAATTGCGCACGGTGGGCGCACAGCAAGTTGAGCGGTGTGCGCTCGCCCTGCAGTTCCGGCAGGATCAAACGCAAGCGCCCGGCCAGCACATCAGTGCTCACATCCAGCCACGACTTGTAGGCTATGCCCATGCCCGCTACCGCCCAGCGGCGCACCACATCGGCGTCATCGCTGAAGCGATCGCCGCTGACCGTCAGGCTCACATGGCGCTTGCCATCGTAAAAACCCCAATGGTCGTGGACGCGGCTGCCAAGCATGTACAGCAGGCAATTGTGCTGGGCCAGTTGCTCCAGATGGCGCGGCTCGCCATGCCGGGCGAGGTAACTGGGCGCGGCGCAGAGTACGCGAATATTGTCCGGGGCGATGGGCAGCGCAATCAGGCTGGAGTCTTCGGGCTCGCCGTAGCGCAGGGCAATGTCCACGGGCTGGCGGAACAGGTCGGCGATGCGATCACCGAGCAACAGGCGCACGTTCAGTTGCGGGTGCTCCTGCTGGAAGGCGTCCAGCCACGGCAGCAGCTGGTTGCGGCCGAAATCCGAAGGTGCCGACAATTGCAACACACCACTGACGTGATCCTGGCCACTGGCCAATAGGCGCCGCCCTTCATCCAGCGCGCTCAGTGACGCCCGCGCATACTCCAGGAAGCCCTCGCCTTCGACCGTCAGACGCAGGCTGCGGGTTGAGCGCGCCAGCAAGCGCGTGCCCAGTTGCTGTTCGATACGCTTGAGCGCGGCGCTGGCCACCGCCGGCGACAAGTCCATGACCCGCGCCGCGGCCGACAAGCTACCCAAGTCTGCGGCCCGCACAAACAACTGCAAATCATCAAAACGCAGCATGCATTCCCGCTCATTATCAATATTTGGTTGAAACAGCCTGCTGTTTTAGCCGCTTTTATCGGCGTGGGAAATAGCCAATCATCTGCCCATCCCGTTAGCCCGTGCCAGGAGTCGACTATGTCCACCGCTTTTAATGTCATCGCCACGCTGATCGCCAAACCCGGCCAGCACGCCACCCTGGAAACCCTGCTGCGCGGCCTGCTGGAACCGACCCGCCTGGAAGCCGGTTGCGAGCAGTACGACCTGCACCAGGACCTGCAACACCCCGAGACCTTCTACATGCTCGAGCGCTGGAGCGATGACGCGGCGCTGGCCGACCACGACCAGAGCGCGCATATCCAGAGCTTTCGCGCCCAGGCCGCCGATGTGATCGAACACTTCGAACTCAAGCGCCTGAAATTTCTCGCCTGATCCCGCCTTTTTTCTGTAGGAGCGAGCTTGCTCGCGAAAACCTAAAGACCGACGCGTTAAACCAGAAACACCGCGTCATTGTTAACGCTTTTCGCGAGCAAGCTCGCTCCTACCTTGACCGTATTCACTTGGAGCCATCATGAAAGCCATCGCCTACTACACCTCACTGCCGATCAACGATCCCAAATCCCTGCAAGACATCGAACTGCCCGCCCCCGTGGCCGGCCCCCGTGACCTGTTGGTGGAAGTCAAAGCCATCTCGGTCAACCCGGTGGATACCAAGGTGCGCCACAACGTTGCCCCGGAAAATGGCGCCGCCAAGGTGCTGGGTTGGGACGTGGCCGGGGTGGTCAAGGCGGTCGGCAGTGACGTGACGTTGTTCAAGGCCGGCGACAAGGTGTACTACGCCGGCTCTCTGGTACGCCCAGGCGGTAACAGCGAACTGCACACCGTGGATGAACGCATCGTCGGCCATATGCCCAAGAGCCTGGGGTTTGCTGAAGCGGCCGCATTGCCGCTGACCGCCATCACCGCGTGGGAGCTATTGTTCGAACGTTTGCAGGTGGTTGAAGGCAAAGACGATCAAGGCCAGAGCCTGCTGATCGTCGGCGCTGCCGGTGGCGTGGGGTCGATACTGACTCAACTGGCTAACCAGCTCACGGCGCTGAAGGTCATCGGCACCGCCTCACGCCCCGAGACCCAGGCATGGGCCAAGGCCCTGGGCGCACACCTGGTGATCGATCACAGCCAACCGCTGAGCGAAGCGTTGAAACAGGCCGGTCACGGGCAAGTCACCCACGTTGCCAGCCTGACCCAGACCGAGCATCACCTGGACCAACTGGTCGAAGCGCTGCAACCCCAAGGCAAGCTGGCGTTGATCGACGACCCCAAGGCCTTGGATGTGAGCAAGCTCAAGCGCAAGAGCCTGTCGCTGCACTGGGAGTTCATGTACACCCGCTCGATGTTCGAGACCCCAGACATGATCGAGCAGCACAACCTGCTCAACCGCGTGGCCGAGCTGATCGACGCCGGCACCCTGAAAACCACGGTAGGCGAGCACTTCGGTGTGATCAATGCGCAGAACCTGCGCCGCGCCCACGCCCTGCTGGAAAGCGGCAAGGCCAAGGGCAAGATCGTGCTGGAAGGGTTCTGAAAAAACGGCTGTCAGTGTCGTCCGTTACTCACGTAGGTAATGGACGACACCATTAGTCCGAGAGTTGATCCTTGTCATATCTATGCGCCCGTTCAGGTTTATATTGGCCGCCTTTGCCACGATTCTTTTACGTGAGGAAGTCAGCAATGAAAATCCTGATAAAAGCGTTAGCAAAATCTCCCGGCAGCCAATGGCAAGTTCGTCTCGACGGCGAGGCCATCAACTTCCGCAGTGAGGCCGAGGCCCGCGCCTTCGCCGACACGCTACAAGCCCGGATCCAGGCGCCCCATCGCTTCCCTCTCAACCAGCACCGTTCCGCTGGCTGAGCCGAACTTCAGACCTGCGCCTGTACGGCCCTTGCCCGTTGCAGGCGCTGGGTCGCCATGGCAATGGTCACCGCCAGCACACCGCAGAGGCTGATGACCATGGCCATCGGCATCGCCGTGCCGTCGTGCAACACGCCGACCAACGACGCCGCGCCTGCCGCCACACCGAACTGAATGCAACCGAGCAACGCCGACGCGCTGCCGGCCCGCGCGCCCTGCCCGCTCATGGCACAGGCCGAGGTATTCGGCAAAATACAGCCCAGGCTGGCGATGCAGATAAACAGCGGCACCAGCAACGGCCATAGCGCCTCGGTGCGCAACGCGGCAATTCCCAACAGCGTCAACGCCGCCGCCACGTACACCCACACGGTGCGCGACAGCAAAAACGCCGGGCCGCGCTTGGCGAGCAATCTTGCGTTCAGTTGCGCCACCAGGATAAAGCCCGCGGCGTTGGAGCCGAACAACCAGCCGTAATGCTCGGCCGGCACGCCGTAGAGCTTGATAAACACGAAGGGGGAACCGGCGATGTAGGCAAACATCCCGGCAATCGAGATACCGCCGGTCAAGGCATAGCCCAGGTACACCCGGTCTGACAGTAGCGAGCCGTAGCGGCGCAACGAGCCCGACAACGGCTGGCGCGGCTGATCGGCCGGGAAGGTTTCCGGCAACCCGACCGCCACGGCGATGGCCGCCATCACGCTGAACAACGACAACGCCAGGAAAATCGACTGCCAGCCCCACACGCCGACCATCAGGCCACCGGCCAATGGCGCCAGGATCGGGGCCAGGCCGGTCACCAGCATCAGTTGCGAATACACCTTGGCCGAGCCCACGGCATCGCATTTGTCGCTGACCACCGCCCGGGAAATCACCATACCCGCACACCCGCCAAGGGCCTGCACGAAGCGTGCACCAATCAGCCATTCCAGGGACGGCGCATACGCACAAGCGAAAGACGCGAGGGTAAACAGGGTGACACCGCTGAGCAGCGGCACGCGCCGGCCAAAGCGGTCGGCCAGCGGCCCGTAGATCAATTGACCAATGGCCAGGCCCGCGAAATACACGGCCAGGGTCAGTTGGATATGTTTTTCGTCGGTGGCGAAGGCCGTGGCCATTGCCGGAAAGCCCGGCAGGTAAAAATCGATCGCCAACGGCGCGAAGGCGCTCAAGGCGCCCAGAATCAGGATTATGCGAAGGTTCATCAGACACCCAAGTGAGTCGGCAGCTCAACAGTCTAGCCGCGCTTGGGTGCCATGAACATTACGTTAGGTGGCTAACGATCAGAAAAATCACGCCAGCTTGGCGCTGTAGCCTTCCTCAGTGATCAGACCGATCACTTGGTCCGAGGACAGACCGCTTGCCACCCGCACTTCTTTGGCCTTCAAATCGACCTCCACACTCGCCGCAGGATCCTGGCTCTGTACCGCCTGGGTCACCGCTTTAACGCAATGGCCGCAGGTCATTCCTTCAACGCTGAATATTTGCATGACATGACTCCTTTGATGAGGTTGGGCCCAGTGTCGAGCTTGCCATGATGGCAAGGTCAAGTTCTCAGTATTTCTGCCGGGCTGGTATTCGGCGGCGACGTCGGCCAAGCTTCAACCTTCCTTGCTGTGAACCACGGAGCATTCGCCATGCGCTGGTTGTTTTTTGCCCTTGCCGGCCTGATGAGCTTGCCTGCCGCTGCGCCCCAGGCCATCGCTGCTGAAGATTATGCGGTGCTGATTATTTCCCGCGAACGCCTGGAAGTGCCGACCTACTGCGAGATCGGCCTGTATATCCAGGACCAACTCGCCGGGCGTCTGTTCCAGGAACAGGCCACTTCATTCAATCTTCCCCCCGGCGATACGTCGCTGCGCCTGAAGCTTTTGCCGGGCCAAGCTGCAGGCTGTCTGCCGGGCCTACTCGCGCCACGTGCGCAGAACATCACCTTGAAAGCCGGTGACGTACGCAAATTACGCATTGCCCAGGGCCCGGACGGCATGTACCTCAAAGCCGCCGCATTGGAATACTGAAGGGGCTTGACCTTCCCCACAGGTTAAGGTTGATCCTAGTGGCAACTTCTCTTGGAGGACTGCCCCATGAATGGATCCACCACCTTTGACCTGCCCATCGGCGGCATGACCTGTGCCAGCTGTGCCGGGCGGGTCGAACGCGCGCTGGGCAAGGTGCCGGGCGTGCAACGTGTCAGCGTCAACCTGGCCAATGAACGCGCGCACATCGAAGTACAGGGCCAGATGGACCCCAGCGTGCTGATCGCCGCCGTCGACAAGGCCGGCTACACCGCCACCCTGCCCCAAAGCGAAACCGCCACCGACGCCGATCAAGCCCGACGCCTGCGCCGCGAGCGCTGGTCACTGGTGGCGGGCATTCTGCTGGCGTTGCCTTTGGTGCTGCCAATGCTGGTAGAACCTTTCGGCCTACACTGGATGCTCCCCGCCTGGATACAGTTTGCCCTGGCCACCCCCGTGCAATTCATCCTGGGCGCGCGCTTTTACGTCGCCGCGTGGAAAGCCGTGCGTGCCGGCGCTGGCAATATGGACCTGCTGGTGGCGATCGGCACCAGTGCCGGCTACGGCCTGAGTATCTATGAATGGCTCACCGCCGCCCCAGGCGTGACGCCGCACCTGTACTTCGAAGCCTCGGCGGTGGTGATCGCCCTGGTGCTGCTGGGAAAATACCTGGAAAGCCGCGCCAAGCGCCAGACCGCCAGTGCCATTCGCGCCCTTGAAGCCTTGCGTCCGGAACGGGCGATTCGCGTGCAGGACGGCCGCGAAGAAGACGTCGCCATCAGTGCGTTGAAGCACGGCGACCTGGTGCTGGTCAAACCCGGCGAACGCTTCCCGGTGGACGGTGAGGTGGTGGAAGGCCAGAGCCATGCCGATGAAGCGCTGATCAGCGGCGAAAGCCTGCCGGTGCCCAAACAACCCGGCGACGCGGTCACCGGTGGCGCCATCAACGGTGAAGGCCGTTTGCTGGTGCGCACCCTGGCCCTGGGCGCGGAAAGCGTGCTGGCGCGCATCATCCGCCTGGTCGAAGACGCCCAGGCCGCCAAGGCACCGATCCAGAAACTGGTGGATAAAGTCAGCCAGGTGTTCGTGCCGGCCGTGCTGGTATTGGCGCTGATTACCGTGGTGGGCTGGTGGCTGTACGGCGCCTCCCTGGAAACCGCCATCATCAATGCGGTGGCCGTGCTGGTGATTGCCTGCCCTTGTGCCTTGGGCCTGGCCACGCCGACCGCGATCATGGCCGGCACCGGCGTCGCCGCACGCCACGGCATTCTGATCAAGGACGCCGAAGCCTTGGAGCGCGCCCATGCCGTGAGCGCCGTGGTGTTCGACAAGACCGGCACCCTCACCTCCGGCGCACCCAACATCGCGCATTTGGCGGCCGTGGATGGCAACGAAGCCCTGTTATTGCAACAGGCCGGCGCCTTGCAACGCGGCAGTGAGCACCCACTGGCCAAGGCCGTGCTGGATGCTTGCCGCGAAAGAGGTTTGGACGTGGCCGATGTGAGCGCCAGCCAATCCCTCACCGGGCGCGGCATTGCCGGTACGCTCGACGGTCGGCCATTGGCCCTGGGCAATCGCCGCTTGCTGGAAGAAACCGGCCTGAACGCAGGCGATTTAGGCCCGCGTGCCAAGGAATGGGAGGCCGAAGGCCGCACCTTGTCCTGGCTGATCGAACAAGGCGCGCAGCCCCGCGTGCTGGGGCTGTTTGCCTTTGGCGACACGCTCAAGCCCGGCGCGTTGCAGGCCGTGCAACAACTCAAGGCGCAGCACATCAGCAGCCACCTGATCACTGGCGATAACCACGGCAGTGCGCGGGTGGTGGCCGAGGCCTTGGGCATCGACGATGTGCATGCCGAGGTACTGCCCGCCTACAAAGCCGCTGCCGTGGCCGAGCTGAAAAAAACCGGCGTGGTGGCCATGGTCGGTGACGGCATCAACGATGCGCCCGCCCTGGCCGCTGCCGATATCGGCATCGCCATGGGCGGTGGCACCGACGTGGCCATGCATGCCGCCGGTATCACCTTGATGCGTGGCGACCCGCGCCTGGTGCCGGCCGCCCTGGAGATCAGCCGCAAGACCTACGCGAAAATTCGACAGAATCTGTTCTGGGCCTTTGTGTATAACTTGATCGGCATTCCCCTGGCCGCCTTCGGCCTGCTCAACCCGGTACTGGCTGGCGCCGCCATGGCCTTGTCCAGCGTCAGCGTGGTGAGTAATGCGTTGTTGTTGAAAACCTGGAAACCCAAGGACTTGGAGGATCAACGCCCATGAACATCGGCCAAGCCGCCCGCACCAGCGGGCTAAGCGCGAAGATGATTCGCTACTACGAATCCATTGGCCTGCTGAAAACCGCCCACCGCACCGACAGCGGCTACCGGGTGTACGGCCACGATGACCTGCACACTCTGACGTTCATCAAGCGCTCGCGGGACCTGGGGTTTTCACTGGAAGAGGTCGGCAAGTTGCTGACCCTATGGGAGGACCGCCAGCGAGCCAGCGCCGACGTAAAAGCCTTGGCGCGTCAGCACATCGACGAGCTCAATCACAAGATTCGCGAGTTGGGGCAACTGCGCGATACCTTGCAGGATCTGATGGAACACTGCCAGGGCGATCATCGACCCGATTGCCCGATACTCAAGGAGTTGGCGGCGGGCAACTGCTGCGCCTGACTGGACAAACACAAAACCAAATGTGGGAGCTGGCTTGCCTGCGATAGCATCACCCCGGTGTCACTGATACACCAAGGTGTCTGCATCGCAGGCAAGCCAGCTCCCACATTGGAACGCGCCGTTGTGAGTTACTGCATCCAAGGCGGCGGCGGTGGCTCGTCCGGGACTTTGCTCGGTGGCGCATCATCCGCTGCGCGAATCGCCTGGCGACGCTCTTCATCCAGCCGCGCCGCTTCGATTTCGCGGATCACACCGCCCACATCCGCCAGTTCTTCCGGCTCGTCGAACTCACCGGTCAACACACTGGCCGGGTGCAGGGTGCCGGCTTCATACAGCGCCCACATTTCCTTGGCGTACTTGGTCTTCTTCAACTCCGGGGCAAAACGCCCGAAGTAGGAAGCCATGTTGCCGACGTCACGCTCCAGCATATTGAAGGCGTGGTTGTTGCCCGCCGCATCCACCGCCTGAGGCAGGTCGATGATCACCGGGCCCGTAGGCGTGAGCAGTACGTTGAACTCGGACAGGTCACCGTGCACCAGGCCGGTGCACAGCATCAGCACGATCTGGGAGATCAGGAAGGCGTGGTATTCGCGCGCCTGGTCCGGGTCCAGCACGACGTCATTCAGACGCGGCGCCGCATCGCCGTATTCGTCGGCCACCAGTTCCATCAACAGCACGCCTTCAAGAAAGTCGTACGGCTTGGGCACGCGAACGCCCGCACCGGCCAGGCGGAACAGTGCCGCCACTTCAGCGTTCTGCCAGGCATCTTCGGTTTCTTTCTTGCCGAACTTGGAGCCCTTGGCCATGGCTCGCGCCTGGCGGCTGTTACGGACCTTACGGCCTTCCTGGTATTCGGACGCCTGACGAAAACTTCGTTTATTCGCCTCCTTGTAAACCTTGGCGCAACGCAATTCATTGCCGCAGCGCACCACATAAACAGCTGCTTCTTTACCACTCATCAGAGGGCGCAGCACTTCGTCGACCAGACCGTCTTCGATCAGGGGTTCAATGCGTTTAGGAGTCTTCATCAGCTTTTATTGTGGGTCCTGTATTACCAAACACGCGTGTGGCACTCGTTATACGGCAATCGGCTCGCCGGGGGGAGAGGCTACTGACCTCTGACCCCTTCAGAATGCATTCAATGGGCCAATTTTATCGGCAATCAGCGTTCGATTATCGCCGTCACGCCTTGACCACCGGCGGCACAAATGGAAATCAGCCCACGGCCCTTGCCCGCCGTATCCAACAATTTAGCCAAGTTGGCGACGATCCGCCCACCGGTGGCGGCAAACGGATGTCCCGCCGCCAGGGAACTGCCCTTGACGTTGAGCCGGCTGCGGTCGATCGACCCCAGCGGTGCGTCCAGGCCCAGGCGGGTCTTGCAATAGTCGGCGTCTTCCCAGGCCTTGAGCGTGCACAGCACTTGGGCGGCGAAGGCTTCGTGGATTTCGTAGTAATCAAAGTCCTGCAAGGTGAGGCCGTTGCGCGCCAGCAAGCGTGGCACCGCATACACCGGCGCCATCAACAGGCCTTCGGCGCCGTGGACAAAATCCACCGCCGCTGCTTCGCCATCACGCAGGTAAGCCAGGATTGGTAGCCCACGCTCCTTGGCCCACGCCTCGCTGCCCAGCAGCACCAGAGAGGCACCATCGGTCAGCGGTGTGGAGTTGCCCGCGGTGAGCGTGCCCTTTTCGCTGCGCTCGAAGGCCGGCTTGAGGCTGGCGAGTTTTTCCAGGGTCAGGTCGGGGCGCAGGTTGTTGTCGCGGGTGAGGCCGAGAAAGGGCGTAAGCAAATCGTTGTGCCAGCCTTCGGCGTAGGCCGCCGCCATCTTCTGATGGCTCTCCAACGCCAGCTGGTCCTGCTCGGCGCGGGGGATCTGCCAGGTCTGGGCCATCAGCTCGCAGTGCTGACCCATGGACAAACCCGTGCGCGGTTCGCCGTTGCGCGGCAGTTCCGGCTTGAGGTGCTGGGGACGAAGTTGTAACAGAACTTTTAATTTGTCCGCCATGGATTTACTGCGGTTGGCTTTGAGCAGCAACTTGCGCAGCCCTTCATTCACACCAATCGGCGCATCCGAGGTGGTGTCCACCCCGCCGGCAATGCCGCATTCGATCTGGCCCAGGGCAATTTTATTGGCCACCAGCAGCGCCGCCTCCAGCCCCGTGCCGCAGGCTTGCTGGATGTCATACGCAGGGGTTTGCGGTGACAGGCGCGAGCCGAGCACGCATTCACGCGTCAGGTTGAAATCACGGGAGTGCTTGAGCACCGCGCCGGCGGCCACCTCGCCCATGCGCAGGCCGTGCAGGTTGTAGCGCTCGATCAGGCCTTCCAATGCGGCGGTCAGCATCGCCTGGTTACTCGCCGTGGCGTAGGGGCCATTGGAACGGGCGAAAGGAATGCGGTTACCGCCAATGATCGCTACACGGCGCAATTGAGTCATGGAAAGCTCCCTTGTGGTGGTGGGTGGAATCATCAAGCCTAGCCTAGGCTCAATCGAACGACTGCCACCCCAGGGTGGTCAACCTTTGAACCCCAGCCTTCGGAGAGCGTTCCATGTCTGACCGTTATATCGACTTCGCCAACTCAAGCCTCGGCCATCGCCTGGTCGCCGCCATTGGCCTGCCGTCACCGGTACGCCTGGAACGCTGGCAAGCCGGACGCCTGCGCCCGGTCGAAGGCGCACTGCTGCTGGGCGGTGGCGCATTGGCAACCCAGGTGCTGGCGTTTGCCAACCGACTCACCGACGCCGTCTACCGCTACGGCGCCGAAGCCTCGACAGCGCCCGCGTGGATTCCCGGGCACGGCCCCAAGCTCAAGGCGGTGGTGTTCGACGCCAGCGGTTTGCAGCACACCGACCAGCTCAAGCAACTGCGTGAATTCTTCCAGCCGCTGCTGAAAAACCTCGACCACAGTGCCCACCTGGTGATCCTTGGCCGGGCGCCGGAAAGCCTCAGCGATCCGTTCGCCGCCAGCGCCCAGCGCGCCCTGGAAGGCTTCAGCCGCTCCCTGGCCAAGGAGTTGCGCAGCGGTGGCGTGCTGCAGTTGCTGTACGTGGGCGAAGGTGCCGAAGACCAGTTGGAAGGCGCGTTGCGGTTTTTCCTCTCGCCCAAAAGCGCGTACATCTCCGGCCAGGTGATTCGCCTGGCGGCCTGCGATACCCCGGTGCAAGATTGGACTCGCCCGCTGGCCGGGCGCAAGGCGTTGGTGACCGGCGCCGCCCGAGGCATCGGTGCCTCCATCGCCGAAACCCTGGCCCGCGACGGCGCCGAGGTCATTGTGCTCGATGTGCCCCAGGCCAAGGCCGACCTCGAAGCCCTGGCCGCGCGTCTGAATGCGCGCACGGTGGTGCTGGATATCTGCGCTGAAGATGCCGCCCGCCAACTGGCTGAACACCTGCCAGACGGGCTCGACATCCTGGTGCACAACGCCGGCATCACCCGCGACAAAACCCTGGCCAACATGACCCCGGAATACTGGGACGCGGTGCTGGCGGTCAACCTCAACGCGCCGCAAGTGCTGACCAAGGCCCTGCTCGACAGCGGTACCCTGCAAGACAACGCACGGGTGGTATTGCTGGCCTCCATCAGTGGCATTGCCGGCAACCGTGGGCAAACCAACTATGCCGCGAGCAAGGCCGGATTGATCGGCCTGGCTCAAGCCTGGGCGCCGCTGTTGAAGGAGCGTGGGATCAGCATCAACGCCGTCGCGCCCGGGTTTATCGAAACCCAGATGACCGCGCATATTCCCTTCGCCCTGCGCGAGGCCGGGCGCCGCATGAGCTCCCTGGGCCAAGGTGGCTTGCCTCAGGATGTGGCCGAAGCCGTCGCCTGGCTGAGCCAGCCGGGCTCCGGTGCGGTCAGCGGCCAGGCGCTGCGGGTGTGTGGGCAAAGTCTTCTGGGAGCGTGAGCATGCAATGGCAAACGTTGGACAGCACCCTGTCTCTACTGCCGCTGTACTGGCGTGCGGCGCTCAAGCGCAAGATCACCGGCAGCACATTGCCCGAACGTGGGTTGCGCTGCCGGATGAGTGTCAACCCCAGCGCCGTTACGGCGTACCGCAAGGTGTGCGGCTTTGCTGACAGCCCGATGCTGCCGGCGACTTATCCGCATATCCTCGCGTTCGGCCTGCAACTGCAATTGCTGACGGACAAGACGTTTCCATTTCCGCTGCTGGGGTTGATCCACCTGCGCAATCGCATCCGTATTCATCGGCCTCTAGGTGGAGTGGGTGACGTGAGTGTCGGCGTTTACGCACGCAATCTCAGCCCCCATCCCAAGGGGGCCACCTTTGACATCGTGACGGTCGTGGAGGATGCCCTCGGGCTCTTGTGGGAAGCCGAAAGCCAAATGTTATGTCGGGGCGTGAAGCTTGAAGGCGAAGCTGCGGACAGCGGATTGCAGACTCAGGGCACGCTCACCGAACTGACGCGCTGGAAAGCGCCCACTGACATAGGCCGCCGCTACGCCCGCGTGTCCGGCGACTACAACCCCATCCACCTTAGTGCGCCTACCGCCAAGCTGTTCGGTTTTCCCCAGGCCATCGCCCACGGGTTGTGGAACAAGGCGCGCACCCTCGCGGCGCTGGCAGAACACTTGCCGGCCGCCAATATTGAAATCGACGTCGAGTTCATGAAGCCGGTGCGCCTGCCCAGCGAAGTGATATTGATGAGCAGCGCGGCCGGTTCCAGCGGTGGGTTGGAACTCAAAGGCGCTGGGGATATTCAACATATGCTTGGGAAGTGGCAGCCGATTGCCTGAAAACCCCTGATTAATTGTATATATACACCCTAAGTTATAGCGGACCTTACGAGGTCCGCCTTTATTTACAACGCTTTGATTTTGCTCATATAAACATCCTGAAACATCCCTCCATTACACCTTTGGTATTAGTCATTAAGCCGACGATGGCCGGATGTATATAAATCGTTAATACCAAGTTGAGCATTGCGTGAAAGAGTGCCCTGGCCTGAGATAGCCACACGGACAAACCTATCGTTATCCAAAGAAATAACGAGGGTTTGAAACAACCAAGGTTGTACCAGGTGCAAGGAACTCAATCATGAAAACTCAAGTAGTGTTTTGGAAAGCAAGTACCGCGCTGGCCCTCGTTCTGGCAATGAGCCTGGGCGGCTGCAGCAGCGGTGGTGGCGGGCATAAATCCAGCGTGGCGGCGTCCTCGCCGGATGCGGGTGCAGGTGCCGGGAGCGGTGATGGCGGCACGGGCGGCGGCACGGGCGGGACTGGCGGTGGCACTGGCGGCACTGACGGCGGTACCGGTGGGACTGGCGGTGGCACTGGCGGCACTGACGGCGGTACCGGTGGGACTGGTGGTGGCACCGGCGGCACTGACGGCGGCACGGGTGGAACTGGTGGTGGCACCGGCGGCACTGACGGCGGCACGGGTGGAACTGGTGGTGGCACTGGCGGCACTGGCGGTGGCACCGGCGGGACTGGCGGCGGCACCGGCGGGACTGGCGGCGGCACCGGCGGGACTGGCGGCGGCACCGGCGGGACTGGCGGCGGTACCGGCGGGACTGGTGGTGGCACCGGCGGGACTGGCGGGACTGGCGGCGGAACAGGTTCGACCACTACCCCACTGATCACCGGCCAGATCGCCGGCACCCTCGGCACCACCGTAGGCAATGTAGGCGCAGCAGTGGGTGATCTCGGAGGCGCCTTGACCCCTGTTCCAATCGTCGGCACTACAGCAGGCGGCCTGGTCACCTCGGTCGGCACTGCGGTCACCACCATCGGTACAGGAGTTACAACAGGTCTGGGTTCCCTGGGGACCAATACCAACTCGCTGGGCATTACGGTTGCAGGTGTCGGCGGCGGCGTCGCTGACTTGGGCGGCGGCCTGTCGACTACCGGCCAATCGTTGTCGACAACCCTTGGGGGCGTCCCCGTCGTTGGCGGCCTCACAGGTGGTGTAGGCACTGCAGTAGGTGGCGTCGTGGATAAAGTCGGTACCGCCGTGACCATGCTCGGCGACACCCTCAGCACAGCCAGCACCACCGGCCCGCTGGGTTCGTTGACCAACACCCTGGGCGGCCAAGTGTTGGTGCCTGTAGTGTCGTTGGTGGAAAACACCACCGGCAACCTCGGCACGGCAACCGGCCTGGGCACGCCAGTCAGTGGTGTGCTGGATAAAGTTGGCACCACCGTAGCGAGCCTGGGCACTCAAGTCACTACCGCGGGTGGTGCAAGCAACCCTGTGACCAATGTCGTCGGCGGCGTGCTGACTGGCGTCGGTGGTGCACTCGATACATCCGGCGGGTATGTCGCGCCAACCGGCGGCACCGCAGCTGCCGGTCTACCCGAGTTGATCGGCGGCGTGGTAGCCAACGTAGGCACCGGCCTGAATGCGGGCAACACCAACGGCACGGTCAGTGCAGCCGGTGTGACCGGCGGTGCATTGGGTGGCACCATTGCCTCGGTGGGTACCGTCCTCGGCGGCACGGGTGTCGCCAACACTGGCGCCACCGCACCACTCGCCACCGTATCCACCACTGTCGGCGCCGCCTTGAACCCCGTGACCTCCGGCGTCACCACACTGACGCAAAACGTAGGTACCACCACCGGTATCGGTACTCCGGTGGACGGTTTGGTGACTCAAGTCGGCGGCGCAGTCAGCAGCTTGGGTACCAACCTGACGGCAGCCAATGCCAGCCCGATCACCAACGCGGTAGGCACCACCGTCACAGCGGTAGGCGGTACGGTAGCCTCGGTGGGAGGCCTGGTAACCGGCGGCACCACTGGCACCAGCGGTGGCCTGCTCGGCGGCCTGAACATCGGCGCCACCACTACCACCACAGGCACGGCCACAACCACAGGCGGCACTACAGCCACAGGCGGTCTGGGCGGTTTGTTGAACGGCCTGACCGGCAAATAGAAATGCACCTGGCCGATTAGACGGCCTCCCCTACAGCGCCTACGCTTGGTTGAGACGAGAGACCTTTAATAAGTCTCTCGTCTTTTTTATGGGCGGCGACACGCTTTATCACTCGCCACCCTCCCGAACCGAGTCCCAGAACTCGGCGGGCCCGAAGCGCTGCTGCAGTTGACCATGGAGTGTCCTATGCGCGTGTTGACGCCGTTGTTATTGCTCACCCTCAGTGCCTACGCCCAGGCCGAGACCCTTCCCAGCTTTCTTAACAGCAACGACACTGTCCGCACCCTGCCGGTGCCCAACCTGCCCGCCGACGCCTATCGACCGCCCACGTCGAAAACCCAGGTACCCGAGGCGCCGCCGACTGCCGGCCAACCCCTGTTGATGGACACCAAGGTCACTATTCGAAAATTGCAGATCGAAGGCGGAACGGTCTACCCGCTCGCCGAGACGGCACAGGTGTATGCGCCGTTGATTGGACGGGAAACCAACCTTGCGCAACTGATCGAAGCGACCCGTGGCGTCACCCGCCGTTATCAGGAGGATGGCTACCTGCTGTCCTACGCGTTCCTGCCGCAACAGAACTTCGAAAACGGCCTGGTCCGCGTGGTACTGGTGGAGGGCTACATCAAGGACTATCAACAAACCGGCGACATCGGTTCGGTGTCGGCCTATGTCGATAAGCTCGCGCAAAAGCTCCTGGCTGAGCGCCCGCTGACCCGCAAGACGTTCGAGCGCTACACCACGCTGATGAGCCGCATCCCCGGCCTCAGCGTACAGGCGCAAGTACCGCCACCGGGCACCACCGATGGCGCCACGCATATGCAGATCCAGGCCAACCGCAAACCTTTCACCACCAGCATGAGCCTGGTGCAGAAAAGCCGTGGCGGCACGCAAGCGCTGCTGAGCGCCACCAGCAATTCCCAGACGGCCATGGGCGAGCAGCTCAGCGTGAGCGGCCTGTTCCCACCCGGCGAGGACAAAGAGCATTACTACCGCGTGGACTACAACCAGTTCATCAACGCCGAGGGCACCCAACTGGCGCTCGCCGCCGAACGTTATCGCGCCGACCCCAACAGCAGCGTGCAACTGGACGGCGGCTTTGAACTCAAGCCGCACCAGTCCATCGACCGCTACTCCATTGGCCTGAGCCATCCGTTCATTGCCTCCCCTACCGAGTCACTTACCCTGGGCACGCGCCTGTACGCGGTCGACCAGACCACGCGCTACAAACTGGTGGGTTTCCCGCTGAGCTTCGACATCGAATCCAACCTGCGTGCCCTGGCCTTCGAAGGCGATTGGCGCAAGGCCGACGCGCAACGCCTGCGCATCATCAGTGCTGGCCTGTACCAGGGCATCGACGGTCTGGGCGCCAAGGCTCGCAGTGACCTGGGCGTGGCCAAACCCGACCTCGACTTCTTCCGCCTGCGCCTCTCCGGCGTGCAAAGCGACAAGTTCTTCGACAACTGGCAAGGCGTGCTGTCCGGTGCGTTGTACTGGAGCGACAACACCCTGCCCGACAGCGAACGCGTGACCTTCGGCGGGCAGAATTTCGGCCGTGGCTACCCGGACGACCAAGGCTCGGGCGACAAGGGCTGGGGGGTGGCGTACGAGGTCAACTACAGCTTCAACCGCACCGGCAACTGGGTGAAGATCCTGCAACCCTATGTGGTGGTCGACCGCGCCAAATCCTGGTTCAACGACCTGCCGGTCAAGGCCAACGACATGTCCTCGGCGGCGGTGGGTTTACGCTTTGGCGACAAGAAGTACTACAACATCGCACTGGAGGCGGCCAAGCCCATGTCGGATATCGCCCTGGACAGCTTTAACCGCAGGCCGCGGTATACGCTGAGCTTCAGTTATCAGCTGTGAAGCTATGGCGAGGAGCTTATGTGGGAGCGGGCTTGCTCGCGAAGGCGGAGTATCAGTCAATGAGTCTTTAACTGAACCACCGCTATCGCAGGCAAGCCAGCTCCCACACGGGTCTGTGTTGCTCACAGAATGAGTGCCTGGCATTAGATCCCGGCGGCCTGACAGCCGAACCCCCTCTACCTGAGCCCACGCAATCAAACTGTGGGAGCTGGCTTGCCTGCGATGAGGGCCGGACAGTCGACGACTAAGTGCCTGGCACCCCACGAGCCAAATGTGGGAGCGGGCTTGCTCGCGAAGGCGGTGTGTCAGTCAATGAATCTTTAACTGAACCACCGCTATCGCAGGCAAGCCAGCTCCCACATTTAATAAGCGATGCCGGTCCGTTACCGACCAGGTGTAGAGAGGGGAAACAGGTTGTTGAGGGTATCGAGCAAGCGCACCAGGTAGATAGGCTTGCGAAACAGATCCAGCACCTGCAAGCGCAGCATATCGCTGACATCATCCATTTCTGCATGACCCGACATCACGATCACAGGCAACTGCGAACGTGAGGTGTGTTCGCGCAGGCGCTTGATCAAGGAGATACCGCTTTCCTCGGGCATGCGCAGATCGGTGATGACCAGGGCGATATCAGGGTGAAGTGTCAATTCTTGCAAGGCAAAGGTGACGGAGTTCGCGGTGAAACAGACGAATCCCTCGTTTTCGAGGGATTCGGCCAACTCGACCAGCGCATCCTCCTCGTCATCCACCAATAGGATTTTTTGGCGGGATGACGAAGGGTAGGTCATGGGCGGTACCTGATAAAATAATTACCGGAACAATAACCTGTAGCAATGACTATTACGCGGCTGGCAGCGCATCAGACACTTGCTGAAAAATGGCTTTTATTTTATCGCCAAGCCCACCGCCAAAGCTGATGATACCCAACGCAACTATCGCCACAATAATCACATATTCAATGGCCGACGCCCCGTCTCTACGGCGCAGGAATAACTGAGCGTGAATGTAAAATTTCAAGAACAGGTCAAGGATCATAGGAGATCTCCTTCATGCGCCACAAAGCGCCGATACAGCTGGCCCGCACAATGATTGCCGTGTGCCACTAGAGCATTGTCAACAAATTTAACACTCACAACTGTAAGAACGAATTAATCACAAAGTATTAGTCGCCGCGCCAGCCCCACAAATCCGTTATTTACAGCCCCCGCTTTAACCGCGCAGATAAATTTTTCATTCAGTAATGGCAATTTGTCCTAGCTGGGCTACCTTCAAATAGCCAAATCGTTAGTTGTTCATCACAGCCCAGTTGCGAATTTAACTCGTTTGGATTAACGGGAATAAAAGCAGTGCAACAGGATAGGGAGCGCCGTCATGAACAGTCGTATCAGCATGGTCCTGGCTGGCTTGCTGCTTATCGGAGCCCTGGTTGCAGGGTATTGGGGCCTGGTGCTGAGTCGTCCACCGGCACCCTCCGTAGCGCCCTCGCCAGCACCTGTCATTTCCGTTGAAAAAACCGTTGCCGTCGTGGAAGACCAGACCCGCCAGCCGGTCGTGGTGCTGGTGCATGCGGTTGCGCCTTTTGTGCCCCTCACGGCTGCCGATGTCGCCGTGGAAAAACTACGCACCGTGCCGGCTGGCAGCCTGACCAGCGTTGACCAGGCCATCGGCCGCACGCCCTTGCGGGCCCTGGGTGCCGGCACCTGGCTCAATGATGAGAGCTTCACCGCCGGCGGCCCCCTGGCCCGCATGATTCGTACAAACGAACGAGCGCTGGCCGTCGCCGTCGATGAGGTCATCGGTGCCGGTGGCCAGTTGAGCCCCGGCGATTACGTGGATGTCTTGCTGTTCTTGCGCCAGGACAATTCCAATGCCGAGCAGTCGGCGCAGGTGGTCATCCCGGCGATTCGCCTGCTCAGCGTCGGTGATCAGTTGGGCTTGGCCAACGACGGCACCCCGGCGGTACCGCCACCCGCCACCGCCGAAGAACGCGCCCAGGCCGCCCAACGCCGCACCGCCGCGCGCAGTGTGGTGCTGGCGGTGCCCGAACCCTTGCTGAGCCGGCTGATGCTCGCCTCCCAAGCCGGCACGCTGCGCCTGGCCGTGCGCAGTGCCGACGAACAACTGCTCAGCCGCTACTGGGCCGGCGAAAGCGACACGCCAGACAAGGTGCAAAGCGCCAACCGCGACCTCTACCAATTCACCCAATTGGCCCTCAGCGGCCCGCCGAAAAAAATCACCCCCGCGGTGGCCGACACCGGCCAACGTCGGGGCGTCGAAGTGATTCGCGGCGCAGCGGCAGCACAACCTACCCCCTGATTGAACAAGGATGCCTTGAATGAGCCAACGCTACGCTCAATTGGCCTTGGCCTTGATGCTGCCGTGCCTGCCCCTGGGCATGGCGATGGGCGCATCGGGCAGCTGCAACGCCCTGGGCCAGTTGCCCGCCGTGATCGAAGTGGGCGAAGGCTTGCAAACCGAGCTGCAATCGCCGGTAGCGATTACGCGCCTGGCCATCGGCGACCCGAAAATCGCCGACGTGCGGGTCAACGGCGACCGCCACTTCCTGCTCACCGGTGTCGGCAGCGGGGCCACCAGCCTGATGGTGTGGACAGGCTGCTCGACCACCCCGCGCCAGAGCATGGTGTTCGTCAAGGGCAAGGCCACCTCGGCGCTGACCAGCCAATCGCTGTCGCCCTCCGAAGACCCGACGCTGCCCAGCCAGGTGCAGACCGATATCCGCTTCGTCGAAGTCAGCCGAACCAAGCTCAAGGAGGCCAGCACCAAGATCCTCGGCATGGGCAACAACTTTTTCCTCGGCAGCCCGAGCTTGCTGTCCCCTTCAGAGGGCATCTTCAAATTGCCGGTGAGCGCCGAAAACTTCAACATCGGGTTTGGCGGTGGCCGAGTCAAGGCACTGATCAACGCCCTGGAAAGCAGCGGCTTTGCCTACACCCTGGCACGCCCGAGCCTGGTGGCCATGAGCGGCCAGAGCGCGACCTTCCTGGCCGGCGGCGAAGTGCCGATTCCGGTGCCCAGTGCCGGCAGCGATACCATCACCATCGAGTACAAGGAATTCGGCATTCGCCTGACCCTCACGCCCACGGTCATCGACCACAACCGCATCGCCTTGAAAGTCGCCCCGGAAGTCAGCGAGCTCGATTACAACAACGCGATCCGGATCCAGGGCATCCAGGTACCCGCCCTCACCGTCCGGCGCACCGACACCAGCGTGTCGTTAGCCGACGGCGAAAGCTTCGTGATCAGCGGCCTGATCAGCAGCACCAACCGCTCCACCATCGCCAAGCTGCCGGGCCTGGGCGACATCCCGATCATTGGTGCTTTCTTCCGCGACTCCAATATCAACAGTGAGGAAAAAGAACTGCTGATGATTGTCACGCCGCATCTGGTGCAGCCACTGGCCGCCAATGCGCAGTTGCCGTCGCTGCCCGGCGAAAAACTGCGCACCTACGACCCGAATTGGTTCCGCCTGTTCTTCCTGGAAAACGGCAACTTCGACCGTCGCAGTGGACTTTCCCAATGAGCGATAGCCTGAGCCAGACCTTCCTGGCAATCACCCGCAACAGCACCGACCTGGAATGGCTCCAGGGCGCGCTGGCGCCCCTTGGCCAAGTGATCAGCGTGGGCGGCGGCAGCCTGGATGAATTGCTGGCACTGGTAGACGTGACCTTCGCCAACTTGGTGTTCGTGGGTCTGGACCGTGAACACCTGGTGGCCCAGAGCGCCTTGATCGAAGGCGCCCTGGAAGCCAAGCCGATGTTGGCGGTGGTGGCCTTGGGCGACGGCATGGATAACCAGTTGGTACTCAACGCCATGCGTGCCGGCGCCCGGGATTTTGTCGCCTATGGCTCGCGCTCCAGCGAAGTGGCCGGGCTGGTACGACGCCTGAGCAAGCGCTTGCCGCCCACGGCGCCGAACGCCCATCTCGGCGGCCTCACCGTGCTCTACGGTGCCCAGGGCAATACCGATGGCGCCCTGCTGGCGAGCCACCTGGCAATGGTGGTGCAAAAGAGTGGCCAGCAGACGCTGATGCTCGACCTCGGCCTGCCCAAGGGTGACAGCCTGGCGCTGCTGGGCCTGGACAGCACCTTCAATTTCGGCGACGCCTTGCGCCACCTGCGCCGCCTGGACGCCACCCTGATCAACAGCGCGTTCACCAGCACCGACGATGGCCTGCGCATCCTCGCCTACGCCGCCAGCGATGAGCCCCTGGAAATGACCAGCGCCGCCGAGCTGTACATGTTGCTCAGCGCCTTGCGCCAGCACTTCCAGCACATCGTGGTCAACCTCACCGGGCAAGCCGACAGCGAAGCCCTGCGCACCTTTGTCAGCCACTGCGACAAGTTGCTGTGGTGCACCGACCAGGGCGTGCTCGACTGTCGGCGTAACCTGGCGGTGCTGAACCTGTGGCGCGAAAAAGGCATGAAGCTCGACCATGCCAAGCTGCTCGTCGATCGCTACATCAAAGGCTGTGCCCCCGACACCGAAGCCCTGGAAAAAAGCTTCGGCCTGGAGTGCATCGCCGTGCTGCCCCTGAGCCCAGAAGTGCGCCTGAACGCCAAGAACCAGGGGCAAAGCCTGTTCACCCTGGCCCCACGCGAAGCCTTGACCCAAGCCCTGCGCCACCTGGGCGAGCGCCTGGCCAAACGCACCGAAGGCTTGGATAAACCTTCGACACGCTGGTTCGAACGCCTGCTAGGGACGAGTCGATGAACAGCGAAAAACTCTTCGGCGCCCCGGCCCGTGGGGCAGCCGCGCACAACGACCACGACGGCCTGAAACTGGTGCTGCATCGCTACATCATCGATGCCATCGAAGAGTCGGGCCAGAACCTGCTGGAAGGCTCGCGCCAATCCCTGGCGCAATTTGTCATCGACAAAGTGGCCGAATACATCACGCGCATGCACCTGGCGATCTCGCGCTATGAGATGGAGCGCCTGGCTGAGGAAATCGTCGATGAGCTGACCGGCTTCGGCCCGCTGGAAGTGCTGCTGCGCGATGTGTCGATCACCGAGATTCTGGTCAACGGCCCGCACCGGGTGTTTATCGAGCGTGACGGGGTGCTCCACCAGAGCGACCTGCGTTTTATCGATGCGCACCATGTAGAACGCGTGATGCAGCGCATTCTCGCGCCCCTCGGAAGGCGCCTGGATGAGTCGTCGCCGATGGTCGATGCGCGCTTGCCCGATGGCAGCCGGGTCAATGCGATCATCCCGCCGATTGCCCTGGACGGCCCGTGCCTGTCGATCCGTAAGTTTCGTAAGGACATGCTCAAGAGCAGCGACCTGGTGGCGATGCAAACCATCGACCACAACATCTTCGAGTTCTTCCAGGAGGCGGTGGGCAAGCGCTGCAATATCCTCATCAGTGGCGGCACCGGCACCGGCAAGACCACGTTGCTCAATATCCTCAGCCAATTGATCAACCCCCACGAACGCCTGGTCACCATCGAAGACGTGGCCGAGCTGCAACTGGGCCACCCCCATGTGGTGCGCCTGGAAACCCGCCCGCCCAATGCCGAAGGGCATGGCGAGGTCAAGGCCAGCGACCTGATCCGCAACGCCCTGCGGATGCGCCCGGACCGCATCATCCTTGGCGAGATCCGTGGCGTCGAAGTGCTCGACGTGATGACGGCCATGAACACCGGCCATGACGGATCCATGAGCACCGTGCACGCCAACAATGCCCAGGACGCGCTGTTGCGCCTGGAAACCCTGGTAGGCCTGACCGGCCGTGTGGTAGCGGAGAAAACCCTGCGGCAGATGATCTGCGCCGCACTGGATGTGGTGGTTCAACTGACGCGCCTGCCCGATGGGCGCCGTTGCGTCAGCGAGGTGGTGGAAGTGGTGGGCGTGCGCGACGACGTGTATGTCACCAACACCCTGTTCCGCCTCGACCGCCGTACCGGTTTCGGCTTCCTGCGCGAAGCGCTCAACCCGGCCGGCGACAAGCTGCGGCGCGAATCGGCATTGCCGTTGTAGAGAGGCCTCATGACCGGACTTGTCTTGCTGCTCATTTGCGTCCTGCTGATCAGCCTGTCCGTCTGGCTGTTCCAGCGCGGGCTGCGCCAGGCCGGCACCGACCGGGTGCTGGAGCGGCTCTCCGATGGCCAGCCGGTGCCCCAGGAGCCGAACGGCAGCTGGGTCGCGCTGGAGCGCATGTTCCAGCGCGCCGGCCTGGGCAAGCCCACCGACCGCCTGGGGTTGTGGTTGAGTGGCTGGGCGGTGGGCATGTTGCTGGGTTACCTGCTGGCCGGCGGGCTGGGCCTGCTGGTGATGCTGACCATGCCGCCGTTGCTGCTGCGGGTGTATATCGCCTGGCGCTACCAACGGCGGGTGCAGCGCATGATCGAACAATTACCGCAACTGCTGGACCACAGCGTGCGCAGCCTCAAGTCCGGGCGCACCCTGGCGGACGCCGTGCTGGGCGCGATCGACAGCACCGAAGCGCCGCTCAAACAGGCCATGAGCCGCATCCAGCGTAACGTGCAAATGGGCGTGAGCCTGCCGGAGTCGGTCAGCGACTTTGCCGAGTTTTACGAGCGCGATGAGTTCCGCCTGTTTGCCCTGGGCCTGAAGGTCAACCACCGCTACGGCGGCAACGCCAGCGAACTGCTGGAAAACCTGATCAAGATGATCCGCGAGCGCGAACAGGGTGCGCGCCAACTCAAGGCCATGACCGGCGAAACGCGCATGACCGCCTATGTGTTGGCGGGCTTGCCCATCGCCATGGTCGGCTACTTTTTGATGGTCAACCCGGGCTACCTGATGAGCATGTGGAACGACGGTACCGGGCGCTACCTGCTGCTGGCCGCGGCGGCGCTCGACATCACGGGCACCTTCGTCATGTGGCGCATGTTGCGGAGTATCTGAGATGGCCATCCTGATCTGCATCCTGTTGTCGCTCGCCGCCGTCGCCCTGATCGTCGGCAACCTGCTGGAGCAACGGCGCCGTCAACGCCTGGTCAGCCAACGCCTGCAAGGCCAACTGGCCCGCGAGGACAAGCTCGGCAGCCTGATGCGCCAATTGGGCGCCAGCGCCGTGGCCCAGCGCTCGGTCAGCCTGGACAACGAAACCCAGACCCTGCTCAACCGCGTCGGCTGGCGCAAAGCCAACCAGCGCTCCATGTTTGCCGCTTTCCAGATCGGCGTGCCCGTCGTGCTGCTGGGCTCGACCCTGCTCGGCCAGCAACTGCTGTTTCCCCATGCTGGCTCGCCCTGGATTGCCCCGGCGATTGCCCTGGGCATCGGTTACCTGCTGCCCAAGCGCATCCTGGCCCTCAGCGCGAAATACCGCCAGGAGCGCATCGCGCGGGAAATTTCCACCTTCATTCCGTTGCTGCGCATCCTGTTCGAATCCGGCATGGCGGTTGAGCAATCGCTGCGGGTGTTGAGCACCGAAGCCCAGCGCTTGCTGCCGGACCTGACCCATGAACTGCGCCTGATCCTGGTAAGGGTCGACTCGGGCCTGGAGCTGTCCGAAGAGTTGGGCAAGACCGCACGCCTGCTGGCCGTGGATGAGTTCACCGACACCTGCATCATTCTTCAGCAGTTGATCCACCAGGGCGGCGGCGCGATGAAATCCTTGCTGGCCCTCAAGCAGTTGCTCGACGACCGCCGCCTGACCCGTCTGCAGGAATACATCTCGAAGATGTCCGCGAAGATGTCCGTGGTGATGATGGTATTCCTGTTTCCCGCCTTGCTGATCGTGCTTGGGGGGCCGGCGATGATCGCCATTTCCCGAGCCTTGAATAACTTTTGAGGAGCCTGCCATGAAACCACTGATCGTCGCCTTGAGCCTGCTGATGCTGGGCGGCTGTGCCAGTAATGGCCAGGTTCCGTGGGCCGGGTTGCTGGCACCGGGCAGTTGCCCCAAGCCCAGCTCCGACCAGGAGCTGTCGCTGAACCTGGCCGATGACATGGCCAACGAAGGCAAACTGCACGCCAGCCTCGCCAACCTGCAGAACCTACCCAGCACCCTGCCCCAGGTTCGTCAACGCCAGGCCCGTGCCTATCGCTTGCTGGGCCGCCCTGACGCCGAGCCGTTGTACCGCAGCCTGCTGGGCACTTGCCTGGCCGCCGACGGTGAGCACGGCCTGGGGCAACTGGCATCGGCCAAGGGCGACAACGGCCAGGCCATGGCCCACCTGCAACGGGCGGCACGGCTGGCGCCCACCGACGAAAAAATCCGCAATGACCTGGGCGTGGTCTACCTCGACCAACGGCGCCTGGAAGACGCACGCTTTGAATTCATGACCGCCATCGAGCTCAAGCAGAGCGATCAACTGGCGGCGGTCAACCTGGTGACGTTACTGATCTACCAAGACAACTGGGAGCAAGCCGCGAAAGTGGTCGGCCAACTCGGCTTGAGCCCCGAGCAGGTGACCCGGGCCCAGGCGCGGGCGCAACACCTCAAGGAGGCTGGAACGGCACCGCAGCGTCCAGTCAAAGATCAGGTAGCGGTGGTCAGCGACACGCTGCCGGCCTCTGTGAAATAAGGAGTCGATGATGAAATTCCATTACCTCGCCGGCCTTGCCTGCCTGGCCCTGCCCCTTCTCGCTTCGGCCATCGAAGCGGGGCCGTCTTCACCCCGGCAGGCAGAAACGGAAAACTGGATGGCGCTGCAACTGAGCGGTCGCGCAGCCTCGGCCAACCCGCAAAAAACCACGCCGGCAGAACGCGAGCAGGCGCTCAAGCGCTGGCTGGACAGCAACAAGCACCCGATCCCGGAGTTCTTTGATCAGAAAGTCGGCGGCACTGCGCAGGGCAGCAAATAACCACTGTAGGAGCGAGCTTGCTCGCGAAAAACGTCAACGATAACGCGTGCATCCTGGGTAACCGCGTTGTCTAGGTGTTTTTCGCGAGCAAGCTCGCTCCTACAGTAGGGCGGTGCTAGTGCGCCGTGACCCGCTGGCGCATCGCCGAGTTGTTCGGTGACAACGCCAGCGCCAACTGCGTGCGGTTATGCATATGGGTCAGGCGCAATACCTGGGACACATACAGCTTGACCGTGTTCTCGGTAATCCCCAGCTCACAGGCAATCTGGTAGTTGGTCTGGCCCTTGCCCACCAGGCGTGCCACGTCCAACTGGCGCGGTGACAGTTGATTGAAGATCGCCGGGATCTCCACCGGCCCGGCGTCATCGGCCGATGAGTCCCCGTCATGGTCCTGGGGCGTCGGGTTGCGGCGCACCTTGTCCAAGTCCATATACAAGTCGTTGATGGATTCGGACAGGTACTGCAACTTCTGGTTGAGCGTGCCCAGCTGCAGGTCTTTTTGCCGCTCCTCCAACGCCGCTTCCTGGCGCTTGAGGCCTTCGAGCAATTCATCGAGGTTGATCGGCTTCTGGTAGTAATCGGCGATACCCGCACGCAGGGCCTTGATCACATCCTGCTTGTCGGCGCGACCGGTAAGCATGATCGCTTCGAACGCGCGATGCTTGCCGGCGATCCGTTGCAGCGCCTGCACCAGCTCGATGCCATCCATGTCCGGCATATGCAGGTCACACAGCACTAAACCGATCTGAAGGTCTTCCTTGAAACGCTGGACAGCTTGCTCACTGGACTCGCACGGGACACAACGGTACCCGCTGCTTTCAAGAAATTCACAGAGCTCCTCCACGATTAAAGGTTGATCGTCGACTACGAGCACTTTTACTGCGGACGTAAGCTTGTTCACGCGCTACTCCATGCCTGGCAAGCCAAATGATGACCTATCCTTTCTGACGAAAATTCCTACACAACTACTCATTAAACGTAGACGTACTTTCCGACTATGTACATAGCATTAATCAACTCGTGCGACTGATGGATCCAAAACCAGCTGCCAGCAAAACCTGTCAAAACGAAGGGCGCAAAGGGCTGTTTTGTTGACGCTGGCCCTGCCCGCTCAACGCGGTTTGAGCTAAGCCCTTGATGCATAAGTGTCCAGGCCACCATGGCGATGCCCGCACCGATCAGCGACCCCAGCAGGCACTCGATATTGGAGGCCAGCCCCAGGGCGGCGAGCAACTTCACATCCCCTGCGCCAAAGCGGCCCAATGCATAGCCCGGCAAGGTCAGCACCAGCGCCAAAGCCAGGGCCAGGCCGCCCTCGCTGGGGGGCGCGCCCAGCCACGTCGACCCCGCCCACAGCAGGTAAATCAACGCCAGCAGCCCGACGCCCAGGGTCAACGTATTGGCAATCTGGCGCTGGCGAATATCCTGCACGGCACATACGCCCAACCACAGCACAATCACTAGCGTCTGGATCACGTAAAAAACATCCCTTTTGGCTGAATGATTCTATGCTGATATCAAGTACTCGCCTCAGGGTAGACGCAGTCATGAAATCGAGCCTCCCGAGAAAGCAAAAAGGTGCTGCGGCGATCGAGTTTGCCTTGGTCTTCGTGATTTTCTTTGCGGTGTTCTACGGCATGCTCAGCTACAGCTTGCCGCTGCTGTTGATGCAGTCATTTCACCAAGCGGCCGCCGAAGGGGTACGCCGCAGTGTGTCCCTGGACCCCAGCACCGCCGGCTATTCGGCCCTGGTTGTGCAACGCGCCAAGGATGCAGCCCAGGCCCAGTTGAACTGGATCCCCGGCTCATTGAAGTTCTTGCCCGGCTATATCACCGCCACCTACACCAATAATTTGCTGACGGTGAAGATCACCTACCCCTCGGCCAATATCAAAGCGGTCTTGCCGGCCCTGGTGTTGCCTGGGGTGGGTACCGTACCCAACCTGCCCACCAACCTCACTGCCACCTCGAGCCTTCAGTTTTGACGACAGGGGATAAATTGTTCGCACGCCTGCGCGGGCTTACCAGCGCCCTGGCTCTGGACGCGCCAACGACGCCCGCGCCGGGCCTGCAAGTGCAACTGGACAACCTGGGCCGGGTGCTGAGCATCACGGGCGCCTTGAGGCCTTTGCTTGCCCAGCATCTTGCCAATGCGCCCAACCCACCCTTGCAGACCTTGCTGTGTGCCGACAGCGCGCTGAGTGTCGAGGGCACGCCGCAGGAGTGGCAACGACACGGCCTGGATCTGGACTTTCAGGGCGCCGCCGGCCAGGTCCTGCATACCCGCGGCTGGCTCGAGCCAGAGGGCGACGCCTGGGCCCTGCACCTGCTGGACATCACTGACCTGCTTGCCGACTGGGCACGGGTGCAGCAACGCGAACAAAACCACCAACTCGCCGCCCTGATGAGCGAACAGCTGCGCGTTTGCAGTTTCAGCCGCCTGCATCACGTGTTCAGCGAACACCTGCGCAGCGTGGCCCAGCGCTGGAGCATCCCCTGCGTCGCCATGGCACTGCTCGATGAGGATGACCAGGGCTGGCGCATCTACAGCCAATACGCTGCCCACGACGCCCCAGCCTTGTGGCAAACCGGGCAGCATCTGGGCACCAGCCTGGACAGCATCAACGGCAACACGCCACTGAGCCTGGACATTGCCCAGGGCCGCAGCGACAACCCGCGCCTGCGCAGTGTGTTTGGCAATGCCGACGGTTTCCTGGTGCCGTACCGCGACAGCCATGGCGCCGCCGCGTGGCTGCTGTGTGGTTTCTATAACGGCCATGCACACCACACCGGCGAGCGTGACTGGCTGAACCTGTGCGCAGCACTCGCCGCGCCGCTGCTGGGCCGCCTGCGCGAACAGCGTCACCACCAGCAACTGGAACGCGTGGAAGCCCTGCAAGGCCTGCTCGGCACGGGCTGGTGGGAACTGTTGCCCGTCACCCAGGAAATCCAACTGGCGCCACAATTGCTGCGCAACCTGAGCCTGGACGACGGCCCCACCCGCCAACCCCTCGGCACCTGGCTCGAACTCATCCACCCCGCCGACCGCCAGGCCCTCAACAGCCGCCTGCAAGACCTGCAAGCCCTGGGCAAGCCGTTGCTGACCAGCGTGCGCCTGCAACGCACCGAGTCCGAGCAGTCGCCCCTGTGGTACCGCATACAAGGCCAAGTGCTGGGCGCCGGCAATGAACGACGCTGGATCGGCTTCATGCTCGACATCAGCGACATCCAGAACCAACAACTGCAAGCCGCCGCCGCCCATGCGCGCCTGGACAACCTGATCGCCAGCTCACCGGCCATTATTTACGTGCAGCGCTACGTCAACGGCGCGCTGCACCCGGCGTTCTTCAGCGCCAGCCTGTTGCCGTTGCTGGGCTGGACCTTGGCCGATTGCAACCACGACACCCTGGCAGCGCTGATCCACCCCGACGACCGTGAACACTACTTCGAACGCACCCGCCAACTGCTGCGCGAAGGCAACGTGCGCAGCCGCTACCGCCTGCGCGACAAACAAGGCAACTACCATTGGCTGCTCGACGAAGCCAAGCTGTTGCGCGACGACCTCGGCCTGCCGGTGGAAGCCGTAGGCCTGTGGCTGGACGTCACCGAGGCGACCCTGGCCGCCGAGCAGGTGCGCCAGAGCGAGGAGCGCTACCGCATCCTGGTGGAAGACTCGCCCGCGATGATCTGCCGCTACCGCCCCGACCTGATCCTCACCTTCGGCAACACGCCGCTGGCCAATTACCTGGAATGCCGGCCCGAGCAATTGCCAGGCATCAACCTGGGCCAGTGGCTGTCGGATGAACAACGCGCCGCCTTTGTGCAGCGCATCCAGCAACTGACCCCGGAATTCCCGGTGAGCACCGCGGAAATCAGCCTGCAACTGCCAGGACGCGAACATGCCTGGTGGGTGTGGTCGGACCGCGGCGTCTTCGATGAACAAGGCGCCCTGATCGAAGTGCAAGCCGTGGGCCGCGACAACACCGAGGTGCGCCGCTCCCAGCAACAACTGACCCAAAGCGCAAAAATGGCCACCCTCGGCGAAATGGCCACCGGCCTGGCCCATGAGATCAACCAGCCGCTGAACGTGATGCGCATGGCCATCGCCAATGTGCTCAAGCGCCTGGGCAATGGCGACGCGCAGATCGACTACCTCACGGAAAAACTGCAACGCATCGACGCCCAGGTACAACGCGCCGCACGAGTGGTCGACCACATGCGCGTCTTCGGCCGCCGCTCGGAAATCGAGCAGCAACCCTTCGACCCGGCGCAGGCACTGGAGGGCACCCTCTCCCTGCTCAGCGAAGGCCTGCGCGGCAAAGGTGTAGACGTGCGCATCAGCCCTTCCGACTTCTCGGTACAGGTCAAAGGCTATGTCGACCAACTGGAACAAGTACTGATCAACCTGATGGTCAACGCCCGCGACGCCCTGCTCAGCCAGCGAGAAAAAGACCCTGCCCTGCGCCCCTGGATTGCCCTGCACAGCGAGCACGACAGCCGCCATGTACGCATCTGGGTCGAAGACAACGCCGGCGGGATAGACCCGCGCCTGCTGGAGCGGATTTTCGAGCCGTTCTTTACCACCAAACCGATAGGCGTGGGGACCGGGCTGGGCCTCTCGGTGAGCTATGGGATTGTGGAAAACATGGGCGGACGCCTGAGCGTTACCAACGGCGAGGCCGGCGCGAGATTCTGCATCGAACTCACCATCGCGCAGAACTAATTCAACGCTAACCACGATGCGAAGCGAGCCGCTCTTGATCTTGATCTGCTTGTGATCTTGATCTCAGGCGCCCCGTTAAACCACGCTGGCCGGAATTCGCCAGGGATTTGGGGGGTAAACCGGCAGGGATGCCGGTTTAGCCGCCCCGCGCCATGGATGGCGCGTGGCGGCGGCCCCCCAAATCACTGGCGGATTACGGGCACACCGAGCCTAAGCGAGGTGCCGAGTGGTGGGGCGAGGACCTTTTGGTTACTTTTGGCTGGGCCGGCATTCCGGTCCTTCCAAAAGTGACCCGCTGTCAGAGCGGAACCCTAAGTGGCCGTTACCGCAGGAATGGATATGTACACAACACAACTGTGTTGACTGCCAGGCCGCCTTCGCGAGCAAGCCCGCTCCCACAGTTGGATCGTAGGGTGTCAGCTAGAGAAGTGTCGGCTGACAGGCAGCCATCGCAGGCAAGGCAGCTCCCACATTTGGAACTCGGGGGGTCAGCTAAATCACCAGATAAGCCCGACCCATATGGCAAGTAAGGTTGGCACCGACTTCGGCATTGCCCAGGTTGATGCCCAAGGCACTCAGCAAGGTATTAACGATGGGGTCGAGAATCGGCGACAACACATTCTGGATCAGCCCCACCACCGCCGTAGTGATAGTCGCCAACAACCCGGCGACCCCAGCCAACGCACCATTGGAGACAGTGCCGCTAGGCGGTGCGTAAGTCACCTGCAAGCCATTAAGCGTCGACACCAGGCTGCCGACGATATTGGCCGTGCCCGGCGCAAACTTGTAGGTGGGCGGCGCATTCATCTCGGCCACCGGCGCAAATACCATGGTGCTGGTTTGCCCGGCAATGGTGGAGTTGGCTTTCAACAGCAAACCGCCCCCCACATTCGGTGTACGGTTGGGACTGCACAGCAGCGTTAGAACGACACAGTAGCGCTCGCCAAAATCAATCAACCTCACCGGCTGCACATTGACTGCAGCCGAGGAAGAAAAAGCCGCCACCGGATCCACCGTACCGACCGCCAGGGTCGCCAGGGACGTGGTGGTTTTCACCGTCAAGGATTTAGAGGCCGGCGAGTCGCAATTGAAATCCGTGACATTGGTTTGCGCACTGCCGGCTTCAATGTAAATGGCCAGCGACGTCGTGACATCGACGTCAGCCACATTGCAGGCCACCAGGCACAACACCCCGCCAACCACCGCCGGCAGGTTGAGGTTCAACAACCCTTTGACCACCTGGGACACCGGCGTGCCCAGGCCCGTCAATATGGACGCCACGCCAGAGACCGCCTTGATGATCGGCGCCTGCACGGTCACCAACGTGCGCACTTGCGCGGTGCGTACAAAAATCTGATCGGTTGGCGGGGTATTCTGCAAGCCCTTCTTGGCCAATACAGGATTGCCAATCGCCGACAACTGCGGCGGTTCGATGACCTTGGTCTGGACCGACACATTGCCCACCAACGGAATCGCGACCTGGGCCGCCGCACTCACCGCATTCTTGCTACTGGACAACTGCGCCACCGCTTCCAGCAGTTGAAACAACTGCACGTTGCTGTTGAGCGCCGCCGTTGGCGTGCCGGTGGCGATGTCGATCAGGTCGCCCACGGTCAACAGCTTGCTGTTCGGCGCAATCGCTTGAATCGATATCACGTCATTGATGACCGCCGTGGCCGCCGCACCGTTTTTCTGCAAGACCTTCACCGCAGCGTCGATCAGTTGAGTCGCCGAGACCGCGGTACTGAGCAAGGCGTCATAGTCACCGGCCTTCACGTTCAGGTTGATCGCCAGTTGGTCCAGGTAACTGAGCAGGTTGACGTTGGTCTGCAGCAAACCGTTCCAACCCGCCGCCGTGAGCGACAGGTTACCGCCAAGCAGGTTGCCGATCACCAGGTTAAGCAGCGGGGATTTGCTTGAATCAACGCTGGCCAGGCTGCTGCGGATCGACAGCTGCGCCACGGGCGGCGGTGTCGCGGCGACGGCGGTGGCGCTCAAGTTGATTTGCGGGGTGATCGGCGCGCCGCTGAACAGGTTCCACAGGCCATTGGCAATGCTGGTCAGGACGGTGCGCGAGGCCACCACGCGGATCGCGTCGCTCTTAGTGGCATCGGCGCTAAATACGCGGGTGTTGAGGGCATTGGTTGCCAGGGTGCCGCACGTCACCGCCAGGGTGTTGCCATTACCGACCAAAAAACCGTTGCGCGCGGCATTTTGCGTGGCATAGGCGTTGGCCGTGGTGTTGGTACCGCACTGGCCACCCAGACCTGCCGCCTCCAACGCCGAGGTGTCGGCGACGGACTGCAACTTGCGCTTTTCCAAATACAAGCGCCCGCTATCGACCGCCAGCAACGTGAACACCAGGGCCAAGGCCAAGGTGCCTGCCGCCATCAAGCCAATTGCACCACGCTGCCTGGAGCCGAATCGGGGAGACATCGAAGCACTCCTGCGCTAACTCTCCGTTGCACTGGAGTGTAGACAAGGCTTCGGCAGGTTGCTGGCAACTCGCCACATTGGCGACTGACGGAGATGCCGTAAATGTCGGCCCCCTAATACAACTCAGCTAAGCGAACGCTATGCTCAACACACTGAAGATCAAATGTGGGAGCTGGCTTGCCTGCGAAAGCGGTAGGGCAGTCACTGAAGCAGTGACTGACACACCGCTTTCGCGAGCAAGCCCGCCCACAGGGGTGAGAGGGGGTGATCAGCGCGGCGGGTAGTTGGAGAGGATCTTGGTCACAGTGCTGCGGATGGCCTTGTTGCGGTCCTCGGGGTTGGGCGTGCTGGCCATCATTTGCTCGTCGCTGCCGCGCCACACCAGCTTGCCGTCCTTGCCGTCGAGCAGGTCGATCTGGATGGTCGCCACTTTGTAGGTGATGCTGCGCGTTTCGTTGTACATCGGCGCGCCCCAGTAGCCATTCCATGGGCCGCCCCAGGCGCCGCCATAGTTGGTGGTGACTTGCTGCTGGCGGTCTTCGACGATCAGGTAGGCCTGTACATTCAGGTCAGCCTTGGTACCCGTCGCCGCAGGACGCAAACCGCGCTGATCCAGCTGTTCGCCCACAGCCTGGCGGATGCGTTGCTCGGTGAGGTCGCTCTTGATTCGCGGGTCATCGGGGCGATACTGCAACGCCGGGTCTTTCCAGGCCCAATTGCGGTAGGCGCCGAAGTCTCGGCTGGCGTCGAAATCGTGGTTGACCTGGTTGCTCTGGCAACCGCCCAGCAACATGACAACAGCAAGTGCAGCGATGCGACAAAGCATGGTGTTCTCCAAAAACAACGTGGGCCTGTAATGAGAATAGCTGCTAACTGGGCGGATAGGCAGCCATTGCCTTCTGCATCGCCTTGCGCAAACTATCGGCGCGTTCGCTCAGGCTGCCCTGGCTGGTGGTTTCGGCGCTGGTGCTCCACACCGGCTGGCGGGTGCGCGCATCGAACAGGCTGATACGCGCCACGGCCACGGTCACCTCATAGGTGCGCACCACCGGCACGCTGTTGTACATGCCGTAACCGTTGCCATAGCGGTTATAGCCGCCGTAACCGTAACCATAATCGTCCTGGACCTGGCGCAGGCGTTTTTCCAGGCGTACATCGGCGCTCACCAGCAGGTCAGGCGCACGCTTGTCATGCAAGGGTCGCAAGCCACGCTGGTCGAGAGCGCCGCTGACCGCCTCGGCAATCTGCGCCGAATCGGCCCAGGCCGTGCCCGCCGGCAACTGGCCGTTGAGCCAGCCCCAACTGCGGTAGGCGCCATAGTCGCGCACCGGCGCGGGGTAGGCGCTGGCATCAAAGGTGGTGGCCGCCTGGGCGGGCGCCGGTGGCATCGGTGCCGAACTGGCCACGTAAGGGTTGGGGCTCGAGCACGCCCCAAGCGCTAAAGACAACAGGATTAAACCGAGACGACGCATGTCGACCTCCCACGCTGGGCCGCTTAAACCGGGCGGCAGATCCAGTGCAAATATCGCCCAAGCCCGGCAAAGCTTGGGTGACGACGGTGAGCGAGCTCCATCTCCAACAAGTCCTGCAAGTTGGCGCGCGCCTGGAATTCCACCGGCATATAGTCGTGGAACACTCGCACGCCACTTTGGCTTTCGACCTGCCACAACCCCTCGAGTTGCGCCGCCAACTCCCGTGGGTCCAGGGGTTGTTGCGGCGTCAGGCTCTGCTTTTCGCCGGCCATGTCGTTCTTGCGCATTTTGCGGAAGTGGCCTTTGAGCAAGTTACGGTAGATCAACGCATCACGGTTGTAGAACGCCAGGGACAACCAGCCACCCGGCAGCGTCAGTTGGTGCAGCACCGGCAAGATGGCGTGGGGCTCGGCCAACCACTCCAGCACGGCATGGCACAGCACCAGATCGTAAGGCTCGGTGAGTTGGCCGAGCAAGTCCTGCCACGGTGCATGAATAAAAGTCGCGCTTTGGCCCGCGTCAGAGAAGCGCTGGCGCGCCCCTTCAAGCATCGGCGCGGCGGGTTCGGCCAATGTCACCTCATGGCCCTGCTCCGCCAGCCACAGCGACATGTG
The DNA here is from genome assembly GCF_029201605.1 of Pseudomonas sp. FJ2-5-13. Classification (NCBI taxonomy): domain Bacteria; kingdom Pseudomonadati; phylum Pseudomonadota; class Gammaproteobacteria; order Pseudomonadales; family Pseudomonadaceae; genus Pseudomonas; species Pseudomonas sp. FJ2-5-13. The sequence goes on along the minus strand of NZ_CP104045.1, from coordinate 748,857 downwards.
CCCCAGGCCTGCGCCGATATCCAGCACGCGCAACGGCCGCTGCGGCAGGGCTTGCACCAGGTCGGCCTGGAGCACCGCCAGGCGAATCGCGCCCTTGGCACCGCCGTAGATCTTCTCGGCAAAGCGCGTGGCCAACTGGTCGAAATGACGATCACTCATGGGCAAACCGCCGTTCGCTATCGGCCAGCTTGGCGCGCACCACTTCGTTCATATCCAGGCCCAGTTCACTGCACAACAACAGCAGGTACAAGACGATATCGCCGACCTCCTGGCCCGCATGCGCGAGTTTATCGGCGGGCAGTTGGCGGGATTGGTCTTCGGTGAGCCATTGGAAGATTTCCACCAGCTCGGCCATTTCCACGCTGGCGGCCATGGCCAGGTTTTTCGGGCTGTGGAACTGCTTCCAGTCGTTGGTATCGCGGATGCGGTGCAGGCGTTCGGTGAGGTGTTCGAGGTTCATGCGGGGGCTCCTGAATGGGTATAGCTTCAGGGGGATGGGGGATGAACGCAAGCCTCTGTAGGAGCGAGCTTGCTCGCGAAGAACCCCAAGACACCGCGGGCTTTCTGGCTGCACGCGTTATCGTTGACGTTTTTCGCGAGCAAGCTCGCTCCTACACCTACAGTGGGGGCTAGTCGACGACGTTAAACTCGAGCCTGGCGGTTTGACCGGCTTCATCCAATACGCTGAGCTGATAGCGGCCCAGCCGTTCAAAGCTGGCATTGATGCTGTCCTGATTGGCGCTGTCGCCCAACGGCGCACCATTGAGAAACCACCAACGCCGGCCACTGCCGCCCAACGCAGAGATTTTCAGGCGCAAGGCTTGTTGACTGGCAGCGGGCAGACGCAATTGATCGCCTTCGCGCACGCCCACAATGGACAAGGGCGACGCCGCAGCCAGCGCCGGTGGTGGGCAGTCCGGATCAGCCGCCGGGATGCGCGCTTCGCGGCGCTCGACCCTGGGCAACCAGGGCTCCAACGGCGCCGGCCACAGGGCGATGTTTTGCGGGGTTGCGCCAGGGCAACGGGCATCGACCCGCAAGCCTTTGGCGTTAACCCAGATGCTTTCCATCAAGCCCACGCTCAAGGGTTGATCCAATGCCTGCAAGGTCGGCGGCGTGGTGTTGTCCAAGGTCCAGGCAAAACGCTGGCGGCGGCAATTGGGGTCGCTGCGGCTCATGGTCTGGCCCAGCGGCCAACAGATCGCCGCCACGCCGATATTGGCCGGCACCGGTTTGACCGGCGCGCTGATGCCGCGCTGGCTGTCGCGGTTGGTCAGCACGTCATGCACCTGCAACATCAACGGCGCTGCCGACGCCAGGCCGAACTGCCCCGGTACCGGCGTGCCATCGGGCCGGCCGATCCAGACGCCGATCAGATAACGCGGGCCCACGCCAATCGCCCAGGCATCGCGAAAGCCGTAACTGGTGCCGGTTTTCCACGCCAGCACCGGGCGTTGGACCAACTCGGCGCGCGGGTCGCGGTCGGGCCGCGCCTGGCCGCTGAGGATGCGCCGCACAATCCATGCGGCGCCGGGCGACAGCAACGGCCGCTCCCTGAGCGTATCGTCCGGCTGTAACCGCAGGGTGGCGCTCTTGCCATCGCGGGCCAAGGCGCTGTAGCCGCTCACCAGGTCTTCCAGGCGACTGCCCGCGCCGCCGAGGATCAGCGCCAGGTTCGGCTCGGCCAACGCCGGCAACGCCAACGGCATGCCACCGATGCGCATCTGTGCGGCAAAGCGCTTGGGCCCGTAGGCTTCCAGCAGTTGCACCGCCGGCAGGTTCAACGAGCTGGACAACGCCGTGCTCGCCGGCACCGCCCCGGTAAAGCCCATGGAAAAGTTGCCAGGGCGGTAATCGCCATAGCGCCGAGGCACGTCCTGCAACAGCGATTCGGAGTGGATCAGGCCGTCATCCAACGCCATGCCGTAGAGGAAGGGCTTCAAGGTGGAACCGGGCGAACGCAGCGCGCTGATCATGTCCACATGGCCAAAGCGCTTGGTGTCATTGATATCCACCGACCCCAGGTAGGCGCGTACCGCCATGCTTTCTTCTTCCACCACCAGAATGGCCGCCGAGGTGTGTTCCGGCAGGCGTGCGCGCCAGCCCAACAGCAGGTCTTCGAGACGGCGTTGCAGGGTGGCATCCAGGGTAGTGCGAATCAGTGGCGGGCTGTCGGGGCGGTTCAGGCGGCGTGCCAGCAAGGGCGCCAGGCTTGGCTCCAGACGTGGGGCGAGCAAAAGAGGCTCTTCCAGCGCTTCATCAACCGCCGATTGCGGCCATACCTGAAACTCGGCCAGGCGGCGCAGCACTTTGTCGCGGGCCTCCTGGGCGCGCTGCGGATGACGGTCCGGGCGCAAACGGCTCGGCGCCTGGGGCAACACCGCGAGCAACGCGGCTTCGGCGTGGGTCAGCTGTGACGGCGACTTGCCCAGGTACGCCCAGCTCGCCGCCGCCACGCCCTGCAGCGTGCCGCCGAAAGGCGCGCGGTTCAGGTACAGGTTGAGGATTTCGTCCTTGGACAGGTGCCACTCCAGCTGCGCGGTACGCCACAGCTGGCGTAACTTGCCGTGCAGGGTGCGCGAGTGCGGGTCGAGCAAGCGCGCCACTTGCATCGACAAGGTGCTGCCGCCGGAGACCACCCGCGCGCCGCTCAGGTTTTGCCAGGTTGCCCGCACCAGCGCCAACGGGTTTACGCCGGGGTGCTGGTAGAACCAACGGTCTTCATAGGTGAGCAGCGCGTCGAGGTAATAAGGCGAGACTTCGCGGGTGTGTACCGGGTAGCGCCATACGCCATTGGCATCGGCAAATCGCCACAGGGGCGTGCCATCTTCGGCCAGCACCACTCGGGCCAGGTCGTCCTGGGGCAGGGGTAAGGGCCAGATGCGATCGGCCAGCCATAGCAGGGCAACCACCAACACCACACCACCCAAAGCCCAGCGCAATAACTGTGGGAACGGGCTTGCTCGCGAACGCGGTGGGTCAGTTGGCAGAGATGTCACAGGCACGCCGCCTTCGCGAGCAAGCCCGCTCCCACATTGGACTGAGTACATCCGCAGGTGATTAAACTAAAACTCAAACGGGCAAACCTCTATGCTTGCAGGGAACTCGCCTGCGTTATCGACAACCAAAGGCACAGTTACGCCCACCTTCTCATCAGGACACGCACATGCAGGTAGAAAGCTTTTTCGAATGGTTGGGCCAGGCGCTCGGTTCCGTCATCCGTTTTATCGTCGACGGGCTCAGCGGTTTGTTCGGGGCCTTGACCCACGCCGGCGGCAACTTTATCGACGGCTTGTCACGCACCCTGGGCATGGACACGTCGATCATCAGCATCATCACCCTGATCGTCGGCCTGTTGTTCCTTTACTCGGCGGTACGCGCCTTTATGCGGGCCTCGATTATCGTGGGCATCATCTGGCTGATGCTGGGGCTGTGGTTGCTGAGCTGGGTCGTGCACTGACATTACAACCACTCGATTCTCCTCTGTAGGAGCGAGCTTGCTCGCGAAAAACTCACAGACGCCGCGTTAATCCAGGAAACCCGCGTTATCGTTGACGTTTTTCGCGAGCAAGCTCGCTCCTACAGTGGCTTTCAGCGGCCTTTGATCACCATATCAACCGGCGTCTCACCCACTGCCTGCCAGTTCGGCCGATACATCGACTCCACCTGCGGCGGCGGCACGCGGTAAGTTCCCGGTGTCACCGCACGCGCCAGGTACAGCAAGTGCGTGGTGCCGTAGCCATCCAAATTCATCGCCGCCACATAGCGATCATCCCTGAACTCCTGATGCTTGAGCGAGGCATTCTGCATCGACTCACGCCACTCTTTCACTTGGCTGCTGGCGTTCTCAAGGCTCGCCGCGCTTTGGGCCAGGTTCTGGTTTTCCAGTTCCAGGCCGGCAGGCAACAGGTCAACCACCAGAGCATCCGGTACGCGTTGCTTGGCGCTGACCGCCAAGTGCACCAGTACCAGATCACCGCTGTTGAGGTTACGCAGGTTCAACGGCTGGCCGTTCATGCCCAGGTATTCGCGGCGGATACTCAGGTTGTTGCCACCGGCCGCTGGCGGCACTTGTGGGTAACCCGAAACCGTCAATTGTTGGTACACCGGCGCTTCACCCTGATTGCTCAAGGCCAGGTCGCTGGACAACAACTTGCCGTCCAACTCCAACGTCGATTGCTGGTTGTTCAACTCACGCACACCGCCGCTGCCGGTGAGCGACACTTGCCAGTTCGCTTCCGGCTTGGCGAACCCGAGGCGCCCAGCCAGGAACAGCGAATTACGCTCCTGGGTAGACAGGTACGGGCTGGCCGCCAATTGGTCCGACAGGGTGAACAAACGCTCCTCGCGCTGGCCCTTGGCCAAGTCGTTCTCCTCCAGCAACGCCAGGATCATCGCCTGGTCGCGCAACGGGCTGCCGTAGTCGGCTAGCCATTCATTGGCATTGCGCTGCGCCGCCAACCCGGCCAACAACGCCTGATCCGCACGCGGCTGGTCACCCATTTTCTGCAGCGCAATGGCCAACTGCACCAGCGGCAAGCCGGAGCGTGCGTCGCTGCGCCGTTCGAACAGGCTGCGCAACGCACCCAACGGCGCCTGCTGACTGCGCGCCAACACCATGCCGGCATAGGCCTGCACGGCAAACCGGGTGTGTTCGGCGTTGTCGCTGTACCCCACCTCGATCAGGTTACGTTCCTGCACATACCGCAACAGGCGCTCGCTGGCCTTCTTCAAGGCTTCAGGCGGTACGGCAAAACCCTGGTCGCGGGCGCGCAGCAGGAAGTCGGTGACATAGGCAGTCAGCCAATATTCTTCCTCGCCATCGGCGCCCCACAAACCGAAGCTGCCGTTGTAGCGCTGCATGCCCAGCAAGCGCTCGATGCCCAACTCGATCTTGCGCTTGCGCTCGGCATCCGGCTCGCCCTTGATGCTCAGGCGCTTGAGCAGCGCGTCGTCGGCGTACAGCGAGGGGTACAAGCCACTGGCGGTTTGCTCCAGGCAACCGTAGGGGTAAGCCTTGAGTGCACTGATCTGCGCGCCCAGGTTCAACGGCGGCCGGCTAGACAGACTCAACAATGCCTCACGCCCCGAGGCATCGAATTGGTCCAGTGCGCCCGACGGCAAGCTCCACGGCTGATCCTTGAGCACGGCGCGGTAATGCTTGAGCAAGGCCGGGTAAGCCGGGCGTACGCCCAAGGTCCATTCGCGGCTGAACGGCGGCAGGTTTTCACCCGGCAAGTCCAGGCCGTTGACGGTGACCGTGACCTTGCCCTGGCCGAGCCCGCCCCAGGCTTGTACCGGAATACGCAACGTGGTGCGCTGGCCTTGCTTGAGTTCAACCGACTGCGCGCCGCTGTTGACCAACTGCAATTGCCCTTGCGCGGTCAATTGCACATCGAGCTTCTGGGCCTTGCCCGACAGGTTGGAGAGGTCCAGGGCCAAGGTGGTCTGGTCGCCTCCTGCCAGGAAGCGCGGTGCCGACAATTCGGCAATCAGCGGGGCGGCGATCACGGTCTTGCCTTCGGCCATGCCATAGCGGTCATCGCTCCAGGCTTGAGCCATCAGGCGCAGTTCGCCGTTGAAGTCGGGGATATTGACGCTAACTTCGCCCTCGCCTTTCTCGTTCAAGGTCACCGGCGCACTTTGCAGAGCGACGATGGTCACGCTGGTGTCCGGGCGCTTGCCGCCTTTGGCCAACGCCGCGTCGCCACCAAATGCCAGGCTGGCCAAACGGCCCTGGCCGGCTTCAATCAACTGGCCGTAGATGTCGAATTGGTCGACGCCATAGGCTTTGCGGCCAAACAGACTGGCGTACGGATCGGGCGTTGGGTATTCGGTGATATTGAGGATGCCCACGTCCACCGCCGCCAGCAATACGTGCACCTGTTGAGGCACACTGCCATCGGCGTTCTTGGCGGCAATCTTCACCGTCAGCGGTTGTTTGGGGCGCATTTTTTCTGGCGCGGTAAGGGTCAGGCCGAGTTTGCGCTGGGTGCGATCCAGCGGCAGGTGCAGCAAGCCCACGGCGCGTTTAGGCGTGATATTGGCTTTGCGCTCGCCGGGGCGAATGACCAGGGCGCTCACATACAGGTCGTGGCGCGACCATTTCGGGTCGAGCTTCACCGCAAAGCTTTTGCCTTCGGCCGGCACGTCGATTTCCTGCCACCACAGCGGCCCTTCGGCAGACTCCACCAACAGGTAGCCTTTACCGGCCGCCGGTGGCGTGACGGTGACGTTGGCGGTGTCGCCATCGCCATAGGCGGGTTTGTCCAACGCCAGCTTGACCTGGTCGGGGCGCACGGCGCCGCCTTCGGTGTTGTCCTGGGCCTGGTAGCCGGCCCAGAAGCGCAGGCTGCTGACCAGCCCGGTCTGCGGGTCTTCAACCTCCACACGGTAAGGGCCCCACTCCACCTGGAAGCTGACCTTGGCGGTGTCGCCCGCCTTGATGTTCAGGCTCTGCTCATCGAGGTTGAGAAATTTCTCGTTGAAGTGGTAGCTCCAACCGTCATTCTCCGAGTAGTTCCAGTAGTAGTCGCGACGCTCGCGCACCAGCCGCACCTTGAGGTCTTGGGCGGCCAGCTTCTGACCGTCCTGGTTGGCCACCAGCACTTCGAACTCCACCGGGCCATCACCGTTGGTTTCCTTGCCGTCAAACAGGCCACGCAGGCCCGGCAGTTGCTCGGCCGGCCAGATCGGCTGCACCAGGCGCCGAGTGATCGGCCGCCCCCCGGACTCCTGCAGGCTGGCTTGCACGATCAGTTGCAACGGCGACTTGGCCTCGGCCCACTTGCTTTCCAGGGTCAGCGCTTGCTCGCCGTTGGCGTCGAGGATGCTTTCGTCCAGTTCGAAATCCTGGCTCAACTCTTCTTCGGTGACGGAACCGAACTGATAGCCCGGCAGAGATTTGACCGCCTCACGCAGCGGGCGCACATACACCTGGCCACTGACGCGGTTACCGGATGCAGGCGCGCCGTAGAGGTAACGACCGTTGACCTGGATGACCGGGTTTTCCTCTGGGCTCAGCGCCGTGTCACTGCCCTTGAGCTCCAGCGCCAGGCGCTCGGGCAGGAAGTCTTCAACGAGAAATTCATACAGTTGCGGCTTGCCGTCGCCGAGGTCGAACACCAACTGCCAACGCCCGGTCGGCGCTTCGCCAGCCAGTTGCAAAGGGTATTGATACAGGCCGGACGCGTCGGCCTCCCACACGAACTTGCGGCTCACCTGTTCATCCGGGCGCCGCACTTCGACGCTCACCGGTTGCGGCTTCACCGCCTTGCCATCCTTGTCACGCAACAGCGCGTTGAGCAGCACGGTTTCGCCGGGGCGATACAGGTCACGCGGGCCGAACACAAAGAACTGCAACGGGTGGGACGGTTGCCCGCCGATATCGAACTCGGCCAGGTCCAGCGCGGCGCTGTCCAGGCGCAGCAGGCTGGTTTGCTCGCCCTGCTTGGCCAGTAACACCTGGGCTTTTTTCGGCAGCGGCAACTCGGCGTGGCCACCGTCTTCGGTCTTGCCTTGGCCGAGCACGCGGCCTTCGGCATCGAGGATTTCCAATTCGACGCCGTTGAGCGCCTTGCCGCCTTCCAGCGCCTGGGTAAACACATCCAGGCGATTGGCATAGCGGTGCACCGACAGGCCGATATCGCTCAAGGTGAACAGGGTGGCCGGTTGCGAATAGTTGTAGGTGCCTGAAGCGCGCATCACCGCCAGGTACACGCCGGGTTGCTGCAGTTGTTTGAGGCCAGCAATCGGCAGCAACAGGGTTTCGCGAGTGTTGCGCGCCGGGTTCAGGTCGAAACGCCCGCCGTACACCAGTTCGGCCATTGGCAGCAGTTCACGGGACTCATAGCTTTGCAGGCTGGTATTGCGCCCCCACTGCGCCAGGAACGATGGCAGGGATTCGGGTTTGATCCGGAAGAATTCCACGTCGATCTTGTCGACATTCAACGCGATCACCGGCAGGCCCTCGGCCAGGCGCGTCGGCAACAAAGTGCCACGGCTGGCGAAGCCGACGGTGGCTTGCAGGTCGCGGGTTTCCAGGCGGGCGCTGTATTCGGCGGCGAGGCTGTTGCCGTTGACCGCCTTCACCCCGGCGTCCACGGTCAGCACCAGCTTGCGCTGCGGTTCAAGGTGGCGCAGGCGCAATTCCATGAGGTTATCGGACAGTTCCCAGGCGCCATCGACCTTGCCGGACGTGCTGTCTACCAAGTGCAGCTTGTCGGCGAATTTCTGATCGGGGTCCAAGGGGATGGAAAAACTCACCGACAAGGTGCTGGCCCCGTCCAACTGCACCTCGGACACGTCCACCACGCTCAGCTCACGCCCGGCATAACGCTGCTTGAGCGCTGCCACATCTACCGCGGCTTTCACCGGCTTCGGCGCTGCCGCCACGGTGGGCGCAGGCGGTGCAGCGGGTTTATCGGAAGAATCGCAAGCGCTCAGCAGGGCCAGCGCGCAGGCCAGGAACAGTCCTTTGTTAAGCATGGGGCACTCATAGTCAGAGGGAACCGAGGGGTGAACTATATATCAGCGCCGACCAAGCCGCTGCGGTGCCGGTCACATTGACCGACGGAGGGGCGGTTGGTTCTAGGTAGGCATGAAGCCGAGCCAAATCCCACAACCATTGGCGATCAAGATCAACATGTGGGAGCAACTGGCTTGTCTATCCACACAACTTTGCAGCCTGTAGCACCCGACGGTAACCACGATGCGAAGCGAGCCGCTCCCCCGGTGTCAGGGTAGTTGTCGTGTCCCCCGCTTTTTGAAAAGCATTCCGGGGGCGGCAAGAGTATGGTCATGCCTTTCTATTCAGAAGAACGTAAAGCTGCGCTGCTGAAAATGATGCTTCCGCCCCTGAGCCTCTCGGCGGCGGAGGTCGCTCGGCGCGAAGGTTGCAGCGATATGTCTCTCCATTATTGGCGCAAACAAGCTGCCGCCAGAGGAACGCAATTGTCCGATGCCAAGCAACCGGCCGAAAATTGGTCAGCCGAATCCAAGCTGGCGATCATCATAGAAACAGGTTCGCTATCGGAGCTGGAAATCGGTGAGTACTGCCGACGAAAAGGTATTTTTCCCGAGCAAATAACCGATTGGCGCAACGCTTTTATCGCCGGCAGCACGAAACAGTCAACCGCGAAAACTGCAAGCTCCGGACAGTCACGGGATGATAAAAATCGTATCCGTGAACTTGAACGTGAGTTGCGCCGCAAAGATGCAGCCCTGGCTGAAACAGCGGCCTTACTGGTACTACGAAAAAAGCTCAATGCCTACTGGGGGAGCGACGACGAGGCCACCTGACCTTGTTGCCAGAACGGTATTTACTCGTTGATTGGCTTAATGAAGCCATTCTGGCGGGCGCCCGCAGGGCGCCTGCTTGTCAGGAGGTAGGCATTTCACTGAGGACACTGCAACGCTGGAGCTTGCCGCAAGAACTCTTGGCAGATGGACGCACGACGACGCTTAGGCCGATACCGAACAACGCGCTCAGTGAGCTTGAACGGCAAGGCATCGTGACGCTGTGCAACAGCAAAGCCTATGCGCACCTCCCGCCAAGCCAGATCGTGCCGCAATTGGCCGATGAAGGAAGATATGTAGCCTCGGAGGCGACTTTTTATCGTGTGCTGCATGCGGCAGGTCAGCAGCATCACCGATCCAGAGCCAAGCGACCGCATCGCCATGAGGCACCGACCACTTACGCAGCGACTTCAGCTAATCAGGTGTGGTCATGGGACATCACCTACTTGCCGTCCCCGGTTCGCGGGAAATTTTACTACCTCTATCTGATCGAAGACATCTACAGCCGAAAAGCCGTGGGCTGGGAAGTTTATGAAGCCGAGAGCGGGGAAAAGGCGGCAGCGTTGCTGCAACGAAGCGTGACTCAGGAGAAGTGTTGGCGCCAGCCGCTGGTGCTTCACTCGGACAACGGTGCACCGATGAAATCGGTGACGTTACTGACCAAGATGTATGACCTGGGCATCACGCCGTCTCGCGGTCGACCACGGGTTAGCAACGACAACCCGTACTCGGAATCACTGTTCAGGACACTGAAATACTGCCCGCAGTGGCCACAGGCGGGGTTTACCAGCCTGGATGATGCGCGTATCTGGGTGAGGAATTTTATGACCTGGTACAACACCGTGCACCGTCATAGCCGGATCCGCTTCGTAACACCGGCTCAACGTCATGAAGGAAAAGACCGAGAAATCTTGGCTCGTCGAGATGCGATATACCGGCAGGCCAGAGAGAAAAGACCGGAACGATGGTCAGGAGAGACACGCAACTGGAACCCTATCGGGACGGTGTATCTGAACCCTGAAAGGGAACTGACCGTGGTAATAAAAATCGCGTAGCGCGACGGTGGACGCGACAACTACCTTGAAAAACGCCGCGCTCTTGATCTTGCTCTTGATCTGCTTTTGATCTCAGACGCCCCGTTAAACCACGCTGGCCGGAATTCGACAGGGATTTGGGGGGTAAACCGGCAGGGATGCCGGTTTAGCCGCCCCGCGCCATGGATGGCGCGTGGCGGCGGCCCCCCAAATCACTGGCGAATTACGGGCACACCGAGCCTAAGCGAGGTGCCGAGTGGTGGGGCAAGAGCGTTTTGCTTACTTTTGCGCTTTTCAAAAGTGAGCCGCCGTCAGGGCGGAACCCTAGGTGGCCGTTACCTAAATAACGGATATGTACCCGGTCCAACTGTGTTGACTGCCAGGCCGCCTTCGCGAGCAAGCCCGCTCCCACAGTAGGATCGAAGGGTGTCAGGTAGATAGGCGTCGGCTGGGAGGCCGCCTTCCCAGGCAAGCCAGCTCCCACATTGGCCGGTTACAATGCCGCTCCCCCGAAGGAGACTGCATGTCCACCTTATTGACCGATTGGCGCCACCGCCCCACCCACAGCCGCGTCTGGGCCCTGGCCGCGCCGATGATCCTGTCGAATATCTCGGTGCCGTTGGTGGCCCTGGTGGACAGCATGGTCATCGGCCACCTGCCCCACGCCCACCAACTGGGCGCCGTGGCTGTCGGTGCCAGCCTGTATACCTTTCTCGCCTGGGCCATGGGGTTTCTGCGCATGGGTTCCACCGGGTTCGCCGCCCAAGCCGCCGGGCGCAACGATGGGGCGGCGTTGCGGCAGATCCTGTTGCAAGGCTTGTTGCTGGCGCTGGGCCTGGCAATGCTGCTGGGCACGGTGGGTATTCCCCTGAGCCACCTGGCCTTGGAATGGATGCAGCCCTCGCCCGAACTGAACCAACTGACCCGCGAATTTTTCCACACCCGCCTGTTCGGCCTGCCCGCCGCCCTCGCCAGTTATGCACTGGTCGGCTGGTTCCTCGGCACCCAGAATGCACGAGCGCCATTGGCGATTTTGCTGACAACCAACCTGGTCAACATCGCGCTCAACTTGTGGTTCGTCCTCGGGCTGGACTGGGGCGTGGTCGGCTCCGCCCGAGCCTCGGTGATCGCAGAGTGGACCGGCGCCCTGCTCGGCCTGGCGCTTACGCAAAAAGCCCTGCGCGGCTATCCTGGACATATCGCTTGGGCCGCCTTGAAGCTGTGGCAAAGCTGGCGCCCGTTGCTGGCGGTCAACCGCGACATTTTTATCCGCAGCCTGGCGTTGCAGTCGGTGTTTTTCATGATCACGGTGCAAGGCGCACGGCTGGGAGATGCCACAGTCGCAGCCAATGCCTTGCTGCTCAATGGACTGTTACTGACGGCACATGCTCTGGATGGCCTGGCTCACGCGGTCGAGGCCCTGTGCGGCCACGCCATCGGCGCCCGTGACCGGCAAGCGTTACGGCGGTCATTGGTGGTCGCCTGCGGTTGGTCACTGATCGCCAGCGTGGGTTTCGCCCTGCTGTTCACCTTCGGCGGCCATCTGTTCATCGCCATGCAAACCGATATCCCCAGCGTGCGCGAAACCGCCGATATCTACCTGCCCTACCTCGCGGTATTGCCGTTGATTGCGGTGTGGAGTTATTTGCTCGATGGGCTGTTTATCGGTGCAACGCGGGCGCGGGAAATGCGCGATGGGATGTTGCTGACGGTGCTGCTGGTGCTGCCGATTGCCTGGGCCTTGCAGGGTTTGGGTAACCACGGCTTGTGGATCACCTTTCTGCTGTTCATGGCGGTGCGCAGCCTGACGCTCTGGGCGATAGCCTGGCACTTGAATCGGCAAGGGCTGTGGCTGGGAGCAAGCTGAAGGAATACAAACCCAAATGTGGGAGCGGGCTTGCTCGCGAAAGCGGTGTATCAGCCAAATAATCAGCGACTGACACTGCGCATTCGCGAGCAAGCCCGCTCCCACATTTTTATTACGAGGACAGGTACGAAGAACGCGTCAGGCCCAGACGCAACGCATCCAGGAACTGGGTGCGCTCCGAGGCCGAGATCTTCGCACTGGCACACTTGTCACGGTAATGCGTCATCAACTCTTCCGGCGACAAGTGCACGTAGCGCAGCATGTCTTCGATGGTGTCGTGGGTCTCGATCCCGGCGCTGTACACCGAGCCGTCTTCACGCTGGTAGATGTTCACCGAGTCGGTATCACCGAACAGGTTGTGCATGTCGCCCAGGATTTCCTGATAGGCGCCGACCAGGAAGATACCCAGCAGGTAGTCTTCGCCTTCGTTCAAACCGTGAACCGGCAGGCTGGTCTCGATGCTCTGCTCGTCGACGTATTGCTTGATCTTGCCGTCGGAGTCGCAGGTCAGGTCTTGCAGCACGGCGCGGCGCAGCGGCTCTTCGTCGAGGCGGTGCAGCGGCAGGATCGGCAGGACCTGGCCGATGGCCCAGGTGTCCGGCAGGCTCTGGAATACCGAGAAGTTGCAGATGTACTTGTCGGCCAGCTTGTCGTTGAGTTCGTCCAGCACCTGGCGGTGCGAGCGCTGGCGGGCTTTCAACGAGTTGTGCAGGCGACGGCACACCGCGAAGTAGCACTGTTCGGCCAGGGCTTTTTCCGCCAGGGTCAGCTTGCCATCGGCGTACTGGGCCGCCACGTCGCTCATGTAGTGGGTGGCGCGCCAGTAGGTTTCGGTGACCATCTCGATGTCGGTCGGGCCCAGCAGGTCCACCAGCCATTGCACGGTTTCCGGCAGGCTTTCCTTGTTTTCAATGGTCGGGATTTCGTCGTTGTGCTTCTCGACGTCCGTCACCTGCACCACCAGCATGGCGTGGTGAGCGGTCAGGGAGCGACCGCTTTCAGAGAAGATGTTCGGGTGCGGCAGGCTCTGCGCGTCGCAGAATTCCTTGAGCATACCCACCACCACGCCGGCGTAGTCGTCCATGTCGTAGTTGATCGAACTGGCGTTGCGCGAGTGGGTACCGTCGTAGTCCACGCCCAGGCCACCGCCAACGTCGATGTGGTCCACCGGCAGGCCGAGGTTGCGCAGTTCGCCGTAGTAACGAATGGCTTCCTTGAACCCGTGCTGGTAGTCGGCCAGGTTGGCGATCTGCGAGCCCATGTGGAAGTGCAGCAAGCGGATGCCCTGGTCCAGGCCGGCCGCGCGGAAGCGCTCGACCACCGACAGCAGCTGCGCCGCCGACAGACCGAATTTTGATTTTTCGCCACCGGTGTCGGCCCACTTGCTCGATGCCAGGGACGACAGGCGCACACGCAGGCCCACCTGCGGCTTGACCTTGAGGCTCGCCGCCTCTTCGATCACCAGCCCTACCTCGGACTCTTTCTCGATCACGATGAACACGTTGTGGCCGAGCTTCTGGCCCATCAGCGCCAGGCGGATGAACTCACGGTCTTTGTAACCGTTGCAGACGATGGTGCCGCCCTTCGGCGCCAGGGCCAGCACGGCCAGCAGCTCAGGCTTGGAGCCGGCTTCCAGGCCGATGGAGACGTTCTGGGTAGCAATGATGTTCTCGATCACTGCTTCCTGCTGGTTCACCTTGATCGGGTACAGCGCGGTGTACTTGCTCTGGTATTCCAGGCGCTCGATGTTGGCATCGAAGGCACCGGTCAATTGGCGCACGCGGTCTTGCAGGATATCGGGGAAGCGCACCAGCAGCGGCAACGACAGGCCGCTTTTGCGCAACTCATCGACTTGCTCGTACAGGTCGACGGGCGTGCTGTTGGGGCCGTTCGGACGGACTTCTACGCGACCGGCTTCATTGATCGCGAAATACCCGGCCCCCCAATGGCGAATCCCGTAAACACTGCGGCTGTCCGCAACTGTCCATTGGCTGCCATCGTCTTTGCGTGTGCGTCGTACGGACATCGAAGTCCCCTATTAATGAAGGCGAAGGCGCCACCTCTCGCGGAGGCTGGCGCAGTCTAAAGAATGAAAATGACGATTTGCCTGCAAGGGAAGTAGACCCCACTGGCAGGACAGAGTTTAGCCACAGGTTGGGAAGAGGCTTTCAGCCGCCGGACTTCTTGGCCTTGTACCCGAGCTTGATCAGCTCGGCCAACAGCAACTCGACGTGATCGCCCTGAATCTCGATAACCCCGTCTTTCAACGCGCCACCGGTGCCACAGCGCTTTTTCAGCGAGGTGGCCAATTCCTTCAGGGCTTCTTCAGCCAGGGGCACGCCGGTGATGGTGGTCACCGTCTTGCCGCCACGGCCTTTGCTCTCGCGACGCACGCGGGCAATACCGTCGCCTTCGGGGATCAGGGTCTGTTTGCAGGTGCACGAATCCACGGGCTGACGACAGTCCGGGCAGTGTCGACCTGCGTCGGTGGAAAATACCAGGCCACCAAGGGCGGCGAAGGATGCGGCTTTTTTGGCCACCGGCAATCCTCTTGGGAGGATGAAGACTGATCGGCGCCGCACAAGGCAGTAACCGACCGCGAAGCCCCACTCAGGCAGGGGCAGCGCTACCGAACCGTCAAAGTAACATCCACTGTAGGAGCAAGCTTGCTCGCGAAGAGCGTCAACGATAACGCGGGCATTCAGGCAGCACGCGGTGTCTTGGCGTTTTTCGCGAGCAAGCTCGCTCCTACAGGGTGAAACAATAGCGGTTCGGGTGAAAAGGCGCGCAGTGTAACGGCAAAAAGCAAAGTTGCTAAGAGCCAAATGGCGCCAATTTATGCAACTTTAGCGACGTGAGTCGAGATAGCGCCGCAAGCCCTCTTGGGCGTCCGGGCAATAAGGCTTTTGCTCGGCCTCTGCAAGCACCGCTTCGATGGTTAGAAAACGCGCTTCCATGACCTCTTCAGGCTGCAAGCACAGCGGGCCGTCCCAGACGGCAGAGTAGGAAGTACACCAAAGACGGCTGTCGCCATCTTCAAAGTAAAAATGATCGTGCTCGAGCAGCTCCACGCCACTCACGCCCAGCTCTTCGGCCAATTCCCGCTGTGCCGACAGGGCATAGCTTTCTCCCGCCGCCACCATCCCGCCCGCCGCCGTATCCCAGAACCCCGGATACAGGGCTTTACTCAGCGTGCGCCGGTGCACACACAGCTCGCCTCTGGAATTGAACAGGAAGATAAAAGTGCAGCGGCCAATCAAGCCGCGCTGGCGCAGGTCGGACCTGACCAGGTGGCCGAGCAGGTGGTCCTGCTCGTCGACCCAGCAGATCAGTTCAGCATCGGAAGCCGCTCGGTGTGCGGCCTCCTTTTGAGTAGCGTCCATCATCAACCCTGGTTGAGGAGCTGACGCAAGTCGATCACTGCAGCGTTTGCCCGGGAAATGTAGTTGGCCATCACCAGCGAATGGTTCGCCAGTACACCGAAGCCACTGCCATTAAGAATCATAGGACTCCAAACCGGTTCCTGCGAGGCCTCCAGCTCACGAATGATCTGGCGCACGCTGACGGTAGCGTTTTTCTTGGCCAGTACGTCGGCAAAGTCGACTTCGATGGCACGCAACAGATGGGACAGCGCCCACGCCTGGCCGCGCGCTTCGTAGAACACGTTGTCGATTTGCATCCATGGGGTTTCCACCACTTCTTCATCAACCTGCGGCACTTCACCCGGCGCCAGCGCCTCGGTTTTCAGCGCCGTGTTCAGCTTGACCCGGCCCACGCTAGCGGACAGGCGCTGGGACAGCGAGCCCAAACGGGTGGCCACATCGCCCAGCCAGTTGTTGAGGTTGTCGGCACGCGCATAAAACAGCGCGCCGCGCTGGTTCGGGTCAGACAGGCGCGCTTCGTAGCGGCTCAGGGAATTGATGCCTTCCTGGTATTCCGACTCACTGGACGGCAGCACCCAGCTCTTGTTATCGAAGTTGAAGCGCGGCTCGGCCTTGGCCAGGTCCGCGTCTTCAGCCGACTGCGACTGGGAGCGGGCAAAGTCTTTACGCAGGGCACGGGTGAGGTCACGCACCTGCACCAGCACGCCATATTCCCAGCTCGGCATGTTGTCCATCCACAAGCCCGGCGGGAAACGGTCGTTGGAAATATAACCGCCCGGTTTGTTCAGCAAGGTGCCGACCACGGTCTTGAGGGTTTCGACGGTGGTGTAGCCCACCACTATCTGCTTGCCTTCCTTCTCGGCGGCAAGCTGGGCGGTTTGCTGGACCGGAAACAGCGCCGGCTCCTGGCTCCAGTACCAACCCAGGCCACCGGTGACCAGCAGGTACAAGCCGATGATGCTGAGCAAAGCCCGGCTCATCAGCAGGTTGCGAAAATAGCTGCGGTTGGCCGACTTGGGCTCAGGGGCGGGGCCTTTGGCACTGCCTTCGCGGTTTTTCCAGTCCAGCATGGCGATATCCTTTCAATCACTTGAGTTCATGCACGTCAATTGTCCGGGTGCGTTCAGACATTCCGACCACAACCCTACCCCATCGTGCCCATCGGTGCGGGGCTTTTACACGAAAGTGGCGCACCGGGCCGCTTGGACTATAAAGGATGCACACCTTTTACGCTGGGCGACCAGCCGGTCAATAACTGAATCTCTGGCATGCAGACTTAATTGACGTATGACACTCATCTATCAGAAAAGAGGTGCTAGCATAGCGCCATCAGTCGACCTCAGCATGCACCCTCACAGTAGTCAGGATATGACCGAGTCAGAAGACCCCAGCCGCGAGCGTCTCAAGCAGCACTTTGCCCAGCGGGTAATTCATCAGGCACGTCAAATTCTTGAGATCTGGCAGCGCCTGCAGCGCAGCGAGTGGTCGAACGCCGACTTTTCCGAACTCAGCGAAGCCAACCTGCGCCTGCAGCGCTTCGCCGAACGCTTCGAACAGCCCGAACACACGCAACTGGCACGGCATATCAGTGAATCCCTGCAAGCCGTGGACGAGAACCGTGGCCGCCTGAGCAGCCAACTGATCACTGAGCTCAACCGCTTGATGCAACGCCTGTCCCGCACCGGCCTGCGCCAGGGCGACCAGCTTGAGCAAACCTTCCTGCCACCGATGCGCAAGCCGATCTACGTGATGCTCGCCGACCATGACCGCGCCGAGCGCCTGGCCAAGCAGCTCGAATTCTTTGGCATGAGCGCCCACGCTCTGGACAGCGTCGCCGCCTTTCGCGCGGCCATGGCCGAGCGTTTGCCGTCGGCGATCGTGATGGACGTGGACTTCTGCGGCACAGGCCTGGGCCTGAAGCTCGCCGCAGAAGCCCAAGAGGGCCTGGAGCACAAGCTGCCGCTGTTGTTTTTCAGCCTGCACGAAACCGACACCCCGACGCGCCTGGCCGCCGTGCGCGCCGGTGGCGAAGAGTTCCTGACCGGCACCCTGGAAGCTTCAAGCCTGCTGGAAAAGATCGAAGTGCTGACCTGCGCGGCCCAGTACGAACCATATAAAGTGCTGATCATCGACGACTCGCGGGCCCAGGCGCTGCACACCGAACGCCTGCTCAACAGTGCCGGGATTATCACCCGCACCTTGATCGAACCGATCCAGGCCATGGCCGAGCTGGCGGATTTCCAGCCCGACCTGATCATCCTCGATATGTACATGCCTGCCTGTACCGGCACCGAACTGGCCAAGGTGATTCGCCACAACGACCGCTACGTCAGCGTGCCGATCATCTACCTGTCGGCTGAGGACGACCTGGATAAACAGCTGGATGCGATGAGCGAGGGCGGTGACGATTTCCTCACCAAACCGATCAAGCCGCGTCACCTGATCACCACTGTGCGCAACCGTGCCTCGCGTGCGCGCAACTTGAAGGCACGGATGGTGCGCGACAGCCTCACCGGGCTGTACAACCACACGCATATCCTGCAACTGCTCGAAGATTGCAGCTTCCGCGCCCGCCGCGAGAACAAGCCTCTTAGCTTTGCCATGCTCGATATCGACCACTTCAAGCGCGTCAATGACAGCCACGGCCACCCCATGGGCGACCGGGTGATCAAGAGCCTGGCACTGTTTCTCAAGCAGCGTTTGCGCAAGACCGATTACATCGGCCGCTACGGCGGTGAAGAGTTCGCCATCGTGATGCCCGACACCGACCTGGAATCGGCCTGCAAGGTGCTGGACGACATTCGCCGGCGCTTTGCAGAAATCCACTACCCCGCACAACCGCAGGATTTGTGGTGCACCTTCAGCGCCGGCCTGGTGGAGCTGTGCGACGATTCCGACAGCCTGATGATGGCTGCTCAGGCTGACGAAGCGCTGTACCGCGCCAAGGACGCCGGACGCAACCGGGTGCAAGCCGCTCGCACATCAAAGCAAAGTGCCATCTTTTCACCAGAATCCACCGATTCGGTCATAACGCTGTAATACAAACGCAATAAATTCAGGCGCTTATCTCTTGCCGTCGGTTGAAACCCCGCATGCGCCTGAAGCTGCTGACCAATCTCAATACCCTTCTGCTGGTGGCCGTGTGCCTGGCGCTCGGGGCGACGCTGTGGTGGTCGCAACGGGCACTGGAGCGCCCGTACTTGTTGATGGAGCGCTACCTGGGTTTGTCCCAGGTCTTTCAAAACCAGGCTGCCCGTAACATCGAGGACTACTTGGCCAGCGGCGATGCCCTGCGCCTGAGCAGTGCCACCCAGAGCCTGGAAAGCCTGCAACTGCAGCTAGCGCAACTGCCGCCCGAATTGGCGCAAAACCTACGCCCCAGCCTTATGGACCTGGAGACCTTCAGCAAGACCGACCTGTTGGCCGCCGGTAAATTGGCTGGCGACCCGCAAGCCCTGTTGCTGCAAGCCGAACGTGAACTGGGCGCGAACCTGGAACAACTGAGCCAGTACGCCAGCGGCATCAATTCTGCGGAGGCTGCGCGTTATATGCCGCCATTGCTCGCCGCCTCGCAGCATCTGGGCAAACTGTCCCTGGCCCGCGACAAGCTCGTGAGCAGCGGGCGCGCCGAGTTGGCTGCGGATGTCGAGCGCGAAGTGACCCACCTGAGAACCCAGGCCGACCTGCTCGGGCAACTGCCCTTATTGGGTATAAAGGCCAGCGCAGAATCCAACACCGACGATTTTTCCGCGTTGATGGGCCTGGAAAACACCGAAAAAACCGAAGCCCAGGACACCGGCGTTGACCTCAAGCGCGAGCTCAACAGCCTGTTGACCCGCTACCCCGCCGAGCTGCAGCGCACCCGTAAGCAGATTCAGCAACGCACTGACCTTGCCGCCAGCACCCACCTGAAAATCACCAACGTGCAACAAGCCATCGCCGGCCTCGAACCCGTGGTGCGCGCGCAACATGCGAAGATTCAGGGCGAAGTGCGCGTGATACAAGGCGTAATGATTGGCCTGATCCTGCTGATCGCATTGCTGATCGACACCTTGCAACGGCGCCTGGCGCGCGTGTTGACCAACCTGGCGCCGGCCTTGTCGACCTGGGCCGAAGGCGACTTCAGCCAACCGATCGCCCTGGGCAAGACCAACCGCGAGCTGCACGATATCGAGGCCTCCCTCAACCGCCTGCGCGCCTACCTGGTGGACCTGGTCGGCACCATCCGTGGCAATGCCGAAGAAGTGGCGGGCAGCAGCCGCGCCCTGGCCGAACTGAGCAGCGGCCTGCACGACGGCGCCGAACGCCAGGCCGGCGACACCGCGCAAATCCGTGATTCCCTGGGCGAGCTGGAAGCCACCATCCAGCAAGTCGCAGGCGATGCCAGCCAGGCCGCCGGCGCCAGTCGCAGTGCGGGCCAGGCCGTGGAGCAAGGCCAGCGCGTGATCGGCCTGAGCCTCACCGGGCTGCATGCGCTGGTGGGCGAAGTGCAGCAAAACGCGCAGATGATCGAGAAACTTGCCGAAGAGTCCGCCACCATCGGCGGCGTGCTCACGGTGATCCGCTCGATTGCCGACCAGACCAACCTGCTGGCGCTCAACGCCGCCATCGAAGCCGCCCGCGCCGGTGAGGCCGGGCGTGGTTTCGCCGTAGTGGCCGACGAAGTACGCTCCCTGGCCCAGCGTACCGCCGGTGCTACCGCCGAAATCCAGGGCCTGATCGCCGGCCTGCAAACCGCCGCGCACCAGTCGGTAGAAGGCATGCGCGCCCAGGTCGAACACGCCGAAGCCACCGCCCAGCAAGCCCAGGCGGCGGATGGCGCGCTGGATGAAATCGTCGGCGCGATCCAGACCATCTCGGATACCGCCGTACGTATTGCCGATGTGACCGCACAGCAGAGTGGCGCCGTGAGCGAGATACGCGACAACAGTGAGCGGATTCATCAATTGGGTGAGGATAATTTGCTGCGTATTGGCCAGGGCCGCAGCCAAGGCGAGCACCTGCTGGTGCTGGGCGGGCAACTGACTACCGCCGTGCAAGCCTTTCGCGTCTAACCCGATATCCCGCCCGGTGTAGACCAAACGTGGGAGCGGGCTTGCTCGCGAATGCGGTGTGTCAGTCAATGCATCTTTAGCTGATCCACCGCTTTCGCGAGCAAGCCCGCTCCCACAATGGGTCTCCAGCGATCTCAGTGCCGTATCAGCGATGACTGGATCTGAAACCACAGTCACAAATTTTGCGCAATCCTCGCTAATCGTGCCGGCTACTGCATAGAACTGGACAGTCACAAAGGCTTTGCGGCATAGTCGCCGGGTTCTGACGCACCCACACCAATAACAAGGAACAGCCAATGGCGACCTTACTGGTTCTTCACGGACCCAACCTGAACCTGCTTGGCACCCGCGAACCGGGCGTCTACGGGGCAGTGACCCTCGACCAGATCAACCTCGACCTGGAACGACGGGCACGTGAAGCCGGCCACCATTTGCTCTACCTGCAAAGCAATGCCGAGTATGAATTGATTGATCGCATCCATGCCGCGCGCGGCGAAGGCGTGGACTTTATTCTGATCAATCCCGCCGCTTTTACGCACACAAGCGTTGCATTACGTGACGCGCTGCTGGCGGTGAGCATCCCATTCATCGAAGTGCATTTATCGAACGTGCACAAACGCGAAGCTTTCCGCCATCACTCTTACTTCTCCGACGTAGCGGTAGGAGTGATCTGCGGCCTTGGCGCCAGCGGTTACCGACTGGCCCTGGAGGCCGCCCTGGAACACATTGAAGAACAGGCTAAACGCCCCTGACCGCCCCTTGGGAGTTGATGATTCATGGATATCCGTAAAGTTAAGAAACTGATCGAACTGCTGGAAGAATCCGGTATCGACGAGCTGGAAATCAAGGAAGGCGAAGAGTCCGTACGGATCAGCCGTCACAGCAAGACCCCGGCCCAACAGTTCTACGCGCCACAGATGCAAGCGCCGGCTCCAGCCGCTGCTGCTCCGGCTGCCGCACCTGCCGCCGCCGCTGCGCCTGCCGCCCCAGCCGCGCCCGCGCTGAACGGCTTCGTGGTCAAGTCGCCAATGGTCGGTACGTTCTACCGCACCCCGGCACCGACCTCGCCAGCCTTCGTTGAAGTGGGCAAGACCGTGAAAGTGGGCGACACCATCTGCATCGTTGAAGCGATGAAAATGATGAACCACATCACCGCGGAAAAAGCCGGCGTCATTGAATCCATCCTGGTAGAAAACGGTCAGCCGGTTGAGTACGACCAGCCGCTGTTCACCATCGTTTGAACCGCGGAGCGCCTTCGATGTTGAAACCTGCGAAGAAACTGCAAAAAGTCCTGATCGCCAACCGCGGCGAGATCGCGCTGCGTATCCTGCGCGCCTGTAAGGAAGAGGGCATCAAGACCGTCGCTGTTTACTCGACGGCCGATACCGAATTGATGCACGTGAAACTGGCGGACGAAAGCATCTGCATCGGCCCGCCACTGGCCACGAACTCGTACCTGAAAGTCTCGAACATCATCGCCGCGGCAGAAGTGACCGGCGCTGATGGCATCCACCCAGGCTACGGCTTCCTCGCGGAAAACGCCGATTTTGCCGAACAGGTGGAAAAATCCGGGTTTGCCTTCATCGGCCCCAAAGCCGAAACCATTCGCCTGATGGGCGACAAGGTATCGGCCAAGGACGCCATGATCGCGGCCGGCGTGCCAACCGTTCCAGGCTCCGACGGCCCGCTACCTGAAGACGAAGAAACCGCTCTGCGCATTGGTCGCGAAGTCGGCTACCCGGTGATCATCAAGGCCGCCGGTGGCGGTGGTGGTCGCGGCATGCGCGTGGTGCACAAGGAAGAAGACCTGATCGAAGCCGCCAAGCAGACCCGCTCCGAAGCGGGCGCCTGGTTCGGCAACCCGATGGTCTACCTGGAGAAGTACCTGACCAACCCACGTCACGTGGAAGTCCAGGTGCTGTCCGACGGCCAGGGCCACGCCATCCACCTGGGCGACCGCGATTGCTCGCTGCAACGTCGTCACCAGAAGGTTTTGGAAGAAGCTCCGGCTCCGGGCCTGGACGAGAAAGCCCGCCAGGAAGTGCTGGCACGCTGCGTCAAGGCGTGCATCGACATCAACTACCGTGGCGCCGGCACCTTCGAGTTCCTCTACGAGAACGGCCGCTTCTACTTCATCGAGATGAACACTCGTGTGCAGGTAGAGCACCCGGTATCGGAGATGGTCACCGGTATCGACATCGTCAAGGAGATGCTGAGCATCGCCGCCGGTAACGTGCTGTCCTTCACCCAGGACGACGTGAAGATGCACGGCCACTCCCTGGAGTGCCGCATCAACGCCGAAGACCCGAAAACGTTTATCCCAAGCCCTGGCCTGGTCAAGCATTTCCACGCGCCCGGCGGCAACGGCGTACGTGTGGATTCGCACCTGTACAGCGGCTACAAGGTTCCGTCCAACTACGACTCGCTGATCGGCAAGCTGATCACCTGGGGCGCCACTCGCGACGAGGCCATGGCCCGTATGCGCAATGCCCTGGACGAAATCGTGGTAGACGGCATCAAAACCAACATCCCGCTGCATCGGGACCTGGTTCGTGATGAAGGCTTCTGCGAAGGTGGTGTGAACATTCACTACCTGGAACACAAGCTGGCCAACCAGTAAGTGCTCCACCCAACAAAACCGCCTTCGGGCGGTTTTGTTGTTTGTGGGCCACCGAAACCCTGTGGGAGCTGGCTTGCCTGCGATGGCATCGCCTCGGTCTGGCAGAAAAACCGAGGTGCCTGCATCGCGGGCAAGCCCGGCTCCCACACAAGCACCACATTTTGACCGGGTGCAGTCAGTGGTGTCGTCTTCTGCCCGCTGCTCGCGTAAACTTGCGCGCTTTCGCGGCCTGCCCGCCGCACATTCATTTTTTTCAAAGGTGCCCGCCATGCCTTGGCTGCAAGTCCGTCTCGCCATCAGCCCAG
Organism: Pseudomonas sp. FJ2-5-13; assembly: GCF_029201605.1. NCBI lineage: Bacteria > Pseudomonadati > Pseudomonadota > Gammaproteobacteria > Pseudomonadales > Pseudomonadaceae > Pseudomonas > Pseudomonas sp. FJ2-5-13. The sequence continues at coordinate 725,297 of NZ_CP104045.1, read as the reverse complement.
AACAAGCCGAAACCTACGAAGACGCGTTCCTCGAAGTGGGCGCCGTGTCGGTGACCTTCATGGACGCCGAAGACCAGCCGATCTTCGAACCGGAACTCAATACCACGCCGCTGTGGTCCCACACCCATTTGCTGGCCCTGTTCGAAGACGGCACCGACGCCGCTGCCGTGCTGGCCCATATGGAACTGCTCACCGGCGGCCCGCTGCCCGAGCATCACAGCGAAGTCATCGAAGACCAGGACTGGGAACGCAGCTGGATGGATAACTTCCAGCCCATGCGCTTCGGCCAGCGCCTGTGGATCGTGCCAAGCTGGCACGCCGCTCCCGAGCCAGAAGCGGTGAACCTGCTGCTGGACCCGGGCCTGGCGTTCGGCACCGGCACCCACCCCACCACCGCCCTGTGCCTGGAATGGCTGGACGGCCAGGATCTGACCGACAGCAACGTCCTGGACTTCGGCTGCGGTTCGGGGATTTTGGCAATCGCCGCCCTGCTGCTGGGCGCCAAGGAGGCCGTGGGCACCGATATCGACGTGCAGGCCCTGGAAGCCTCACGCGATAACGCCGGGCGCAACAACATTGCCGAAGGCAAATTCCCACTCTACCTGCCTGAAGATCTGCCCCAGGTTCAGGCCGATGTACTGGTGGCCAATATCCTCGCCGGGCCACTGGTGTCGCTGGCGCCGCAACTGTCGAGCCTGGTCAAGCCGGGCGGGCGCCTGGCGCTGTCGGGCATCCTCGCCGAGCAAGGTGAAGACGTGGCGGCGGCCTACGCCAAGGACTTCGAGCTGGACCCGATCGCCAACCGTGATGGCTGGGTACGCATCAGCGGTCGTCGGCGCTAGAATGAGCGCTTGCCTGAATCGGATGGCCGCATGACCGACAGTTTCGTCACCCAGTGCCCACATTGCCAATCGCGCTTTCGCGTCAACCATGCTCAATTGAGCGTGGCCCGCGGCGTGGTGCGTTGCGGCTCGTGCCTGCAAGTGTTCAACGCCGCTCGCCAGTTGCTGGAGCAACGGGCCCAGGCGTCTGCGCCGGAACCTGAAGTGCCGACCACCGCTGAGCCGGCCGTCGAACCGACTGGCGAAGCACCTCCCGAACCACCGCGGGCCATCAGCCAGAAACAGTGGACGGCCGAAGAGCTGGACCTGGATAACCTGGACAAGGAACTGGCCAAGCTGGAACGTCGCGAGATTCAGCACACCCAGGCCGTGGGCGCAGAACGTCGCCAGCCAGGTGCCGACCGTCGGCAAAAGGAAGAGTCCTTCAGCGCCAGCCGCGATACGGTCAAGGCCGAGGAAGAAAAATGGGCGGCCAGCCTGTTCAGTGAGCCACCCGAAGAGCGCACCCAGGCACCAGCGGAAGAGCCCGAGCCGGCCAAGGCGCCTGCGTCCAAACAGCGCACCGAACCGTCCATGTCGGCCCACACCGACGACCTCGATGACGAACCGGCGCTGCACACCACCGCCGAGGATGAAGATCTCGACCCGCCGCTGACGCCCACCCTCGACGAGCCGGAACCCGAAGACCGCGCGCAGCCACGACGCAAGCGCGCACGAACGGAGGCCGGCGTACATGACGAACTGCTCCAGGACCTGGAAGACGACCCCCTGCACTTGTATGCGCAGAAGCGTCCGTCAGGCTGGGGCCGCCGCCTGGCCTGGATAGTGCTGGTGGTACTGGCCGCCGCCGGCCTGGCCTGCCAGTACATCGCTTACCAATTCGACGATCTGGCCCGCCAGGACGCCTACCGCCCGTGGTTCCAGGCGCTGTGCCCGAAACTGGGATGCACCGTGCCATCGCGGGTCGACATTACCCATATCAAGAGCAGCAACCTGGTGGTGCGCAGCCATCCCGAGTTCGCCGGGGCGCTGGTGGTGGATGCCATCCTCTATAACCGCGCGACCTTCTCCCAGCCCTTCCCGCTGCTGGAGCTACGCTTTGCGGACCTGAACGGCGGCCTGATTGCCAGTCGTCGCTTCAAGCCCGCCGAATACCTGAGCGGCGAGTTGGCCGGCGTGAGCGAAATGCCCTCGCAGACGCCGATCCACATCTCCCTGGACATCCTGGACCCCGGCAACAAAGCCGTGAATTACAGCCTGAGCTTCCATTCGCCCGAGTGAAACGGCGTGCCCACCGAGGTTTGACGGCGGATTATTGACTTGGCCGCCGTCGACCAAACCGATGGCGATAAAAAAGTAACTGTTCAGATTTTATCCAATTCAGCCTTTAACCAGTCATCGAGAGCGGGTATCATGCCAACCCTTTTTCGAACTCTAATGATCCGGCCCCACAACAGGGAAGTCCTATGTCGGCGGTACGCATCGGCCCATACACATTGCAAAACGGCTTGATCCTCGCCCCGATGGCGGGTGTCACCGACCAGCCCTTTCGTCAGCTGTGCAAGCGTTTGGGCGCGGGTCTAGTAGTCTCTGAAATGGTTACCAGCGACATGAGTTTGTGGAACACCCGCAAGTCGCGGATGCGCATGATCCACGAAGGTGATCCCGAGCCACGCTCGGTGCAGATCGCCGGTGGCGATGCGCAGATGCTGGCGGATGCAGCCCGGGCCAACGTGGAGCTGGGTGCACAGATCATCGATATCAACATGGGCTGCCCGGCCAAGAAGGTCTGCAACAAGGCCGCCGGTTCCGCACTGCTGAAAGATGAGCAGTTGGTCGCCGAGATCCTGCAGGCCGTTGTCGGCGCAGTGGATGTGCCGGTGACCCTGAAGATTCGTACCGGTTGGGACCGGGACAACAAGAATGGCCTGACGGTGGCGAAGATCGCTGAACAGGCAGGTATTACAGCGCTGGCGGTGCATGGCCGCACCCGCGCCGACCTTTACACCGGTGAAGCCGAGTACGACACCATTGCCGCGATCAAGCAGGCCGTGTCGATGCCCGTCTTTGCCAATGGCGACATCGACAGTGCCGAGAAAGCCCGGCGCGTGCTGCACGCGACCGGTGCCGATGGTTTGTTGATTGGCCGGGCCGCCCAGGGGCGGCCGTGGATTTTTCGTGAAATCGAGCATTTCCTGCGTACCGGTGAAGTCTTGCCGGCACCAGAGTTGGTCGAGGTGGAACGTATTCTGCTAGAGCATCTGGCCGCCCTGCACGCCTTCTATGGGGACGTGATGGGAGTACGCATTGCTCGCAAGCATGTCGGCTGGTATCTCGCCACCTTGCCGGGCGCCAAGGAATTCCGCGCTCAGTTCAATCGTTTGGATGAAACGCAGGCACAGGTCGCCACCGTTCGTGAGTTCTTCGCCGGACGCGACAAGAGCCTGGGAACAGGGGATGGAGAAGGGGTGGCCGCATGACGATGATGACCGAGACTTTAGTGAGTGGAACAACACCCGTGAGCGACAACGTCAATTTGAAACAGCACCTCAACACGCCGAGCGAAGAAGGCCAGACCCTTCGCGGGAGTGTCGAGAAGGCGCTGCACAATTATTTCGCCCACCTTGAGGGCGCTTCCGTCACGGATGTGTACAACCTGGTGCTCTCCGAAGTCGAGGCGCCCTTGCTCGAAAGCGTGATGAACTACGTCAAGGGCAACCAGACCAAAGCCAGTGAGCTGCTGGGCCTCAACCGTGGCACCTTGCGCAAAAAGCTCAAGCAGTACGATTTGCTGTAAGCATTCAATCAAACCAGAAAGGCGCCCGCGTAAAACCGGTCGCCTTTTTTGCTGACTTCCTTTGCTTTTGATGGAAATTGAGATGACCGACCAGACCACCCGCCTGCCGATCCGCCGCGCCTTGATCAGTGTTTCCGACAAGACCGGGATCCTCGAATTTGCCCGGGAGCTGGAAGCCCTGGGTGTGGAAATCCTCTCCACGGGCGGGACCTTCAAACTGCTGCAGGACAACGGCGTGGCCGCAGTAGAAGTCGCGGACTACACCGGTTTCGCAGAAATGATGGACGGTCGCGTCAAGACCCTGCACCCGAAAATCCACGGCGGCATCCTCGGCCGTCGCGGTATCGACGACGCCATCATGACCGAGCACGGCATCAAGCCGATCGACCTGGTGGCCGTTAACCTCTACCCGTTCGAAGCCACCATCAACAAGCCAGGTTGCGACCTGCCGACCGCCATCGAAAACATCGATATCGGCGGCCCGACCATGGTGCGCTCGGCGGCCAAGAACCATAAAGACGTGGCCATCGTGGTCAACGCCAGCGATTACGCCAGCGTCCTGGAAAACCTCAAGGCCGGTGGCCTGACCTACGCCCAGCGCTTCGACCTGATGCTCAAAGCGTTCGAACACACCGCCGCCTATGACGGCATGATCGCCAACTACATGGGCACCGTGAACCAGGCGGCGCCAACCTTGAGCACAGAAGGCCGCAGCCAGTTCCCGCGCACCTTCAACAGCCAGTTCATCAAGGCCCAGGAAATGCGCTACGGCGAGAACCCGCACCAGAGCGCGGCGTTCTACGTGGAAGCCAAGCCGGCCGAAGTGGGCATCGCCACCGCCACTCAGTTGCAAGGCAAGGAACTCTCCTACAACAACGTGGCCGACACTGACGCTGCGCTGGAATGTGTGAAGAGCTTCGTCAAGCCGGCCTGCGTGATCGTCAAGCACGCCAACCCGTGTGGCGTGGCCGTCAGCCCGGACGCTGAAGGCGGTATCCGCCAGGCGTACGAACTGGCCTACGCCACCGACACCGAATCCGCATTCGGCGGCATCATCGCCTTCAACCGCGAGCTGGATGCCGAGACCGCCAAGGCCATCGTCGAGCGCCAGTTCGTCGAAGTGATCATCGCCCCGAGCGTCAGCGAAGAAGCCCGCGCCATCGTCGCCGCCAAAGCCAACGTGCGCCTGCTGGCCTGTGGCGAGTGGTCGGCAGACCGCGCCGCGGCCTGGGACTACAAGCGCGTCAATGGCGGCCTGCTGGTACAGAGCCGCGACATTGGCATGATCGGCAGCGATGATTTGAAAGTCGTGACCAAGCGCGCGCCGACCGAGCAAGAGATCAACGACCTGATCTTCGCCTGGAAAGTGGCCAAGTACGTCAAGTCCAACGCCATCGTCTACGCCAAGAACCGTCAGACCATCGGTGTCGGCGCCGGCCAGATGAGCCGTGTGAACTCGGCACGTATCGCCGCGATCAAGGCAGAACACGCCGGTTTGCAGGTGGTGGGGTCGGTGATGGCATCCGATGCGTTCTTCCCGTTCCGTGACGGCCTGGACAACGCCGCGAAAGCAGGCGTGACTGCCGTGATCCAACCGGGCGGCTCGATGCGTGATGCAGAAGTCATCGCCGCCGCTGATGAAGCGGGCATTGCGATGGTCTTCACCGGCATGCGCCACTTCCGCCACTGATTGACTGGATCTTTAGCGGGCACTGGCTTCATGTGGGAGCTGGCTTGCCTGCGATGGCATCACCTCGGTGCAACTGACACACCGAGGTGCCCGCATCGCAGGCAAGCCAGCTCCCACAGGAAAACAGCCAACAGTGCCCCCACGAATTTGCTCCATCCGAGGTTTTTGAAATGAATGTTTTGATCATTGGCAGCGGTGGCCGTGAACACGCCCTGGCCTGGAAAGTAGCCCAGGACCCACGCGTGCAGAAAGTCTTCGTGGCCCCCGGCAACGCCGGTACCGCCATCGAAGCCAAGTGCGAAAACGTCGCCATCGACGTGCTGGCCCTGGAGCAGTTGGCAGATTTTGCCGAGAAGAATGTTTCCCTGACCATCGTCGGCCCGGAAGTGCCGCTGGTAGCAGGTGTTGTTGATCTGTTCCGCAGCCGTGGCCTGGATTGCTTCGGCCCTACCGCTGGCGCCGCCCAGCTGGAAGGTTCGAAAGCCTTCACCAAGGACTTCCTGGCTCGCCACAAGATCCCGACGGCCGATTACCAGAACTTCACCGAGATTGAGCCGGCCTTGGCTTACCTGCGTGAGAAAGGCGCACCGATCGTGATCAAGGCCGATGGCCTGGCTGCCGGTAAAGGCGTGATCGTCGCCATGACCCTGCAGGAAGCCGAAGACGCCGTGCGCGACATGCTCGCCGGCAATGCCTTTGGTGACGCGGGTTCGCGTGTGGTCATCGAGGAATTCCTCGACGGCGAAGAAGCCAGCTTTATCGTGATGGTCGACGGCAAGAATGTATTGCCAATGGCCACCAGCCAGGACCACAAGCGCGTCGGCAACGGCGACAGCGGCCCGAACACCGGCGGCATGGGTGCCTACTCCCCGGCACCAGTGGTCACCGCCGACGTGCACCAGCGCGTCATGGACCTGGTGATCTGGCCAACCGTGCGTGGCATGGCCGATGAAGGCAACGTGTACACCGGTTTCCTTTACGCCGGCCTGATGATCGACAAAGCCGGTAACCCGAAAGTCATCGAGTTCAACTGCCGTTTCGGCGATCCGGAAACCCAACCGGTGATGCTGCGCCTGCAATCGAGCCTGGTGCTGCTGGTGGAAGCCGCCCTCGCCCAGGCCCTGGACAAGGTCGAAGCGCAATGGGACCCACGCCCGAGCGTCGGCATCGTGCTGGCGGCCGGTGGCTACCCTGCCGACTACGCCAAGGGCGATGTGATCGAAGGCCTCGACGCGGCCGCTGCGCTGGAAGGCAAGGTCTTCCATGCCGGCACCGCGCTCAAGGACGACAAAGTTGTAACCGCCGGTGGCCGCGTATTGTGCGCCACCGCGATGGGTGCCAGTGTCGATGCCGCGCAACAACAGGCGTACAAACTGGCGGCGAAAATCGACTGGAAGGGCTGCTTCTACCGCACCGACATTGGCTACCGTGCCATTGCCCGCGAACGTGGTGAGAACAACTGAGCAGCTACACTTGCAGTAGCTATCCGTTCGGTTAGGTGAGGGCCTTTGGCCCTTGCCGTACCCTGTCGCCCCGCGCATAGTTAACCCGTGCATCCAACTACCGAAGGGATTTCGCCGTGCGCTGGCTCAGGATCGCCATAGGTTTCACAATCAGTCTGCTGACTTTGCTCTGCTTGCTACCGGCCCAGGCCGCCGCGCAAGGCAGTGGCTGGGCGGTATTGCTTGATGAACAGGCCGACCTGCAACTGAGCGACATCCGTTCCTCCCGCTACACCAATCAATTCAGCCCCATCGAACTGGACCGCATCACTGCCGCGCAGCCGGACGGTGCGTTGTGGGTGCGTTTCAGGTTGCAGCCTGGCAAGCACGAACAAGTGCTGCGGGTGTTCGCCCCGGACCTGTCCAGCCTGAGCCTGTACGTGCTGGACGGCGACACCCTGGTGGAGCAACAAATCACCGGCACTCGCCAACCCCAGGCTGAGCGTCCGTTGCCCAGCAGCGACTTCATGTTACCGATGCCCCAGAGCCAACAGCCTCTGGAGGTGTACCTGCGGCTGGTTTCGGAACACGAACTGCGCCCTTACATCACCCTGGAACCTGCGGTACTGGCCGCCGCCAACCAGAACCAGACGCTGATCTACGGCCTGCTGTTCGGCGTGCTGTCGATGTTGATCCTGCACAACCTCACGCGCTTCGCCTACCACCGCTCGCGCAGCAGCCTGTGGCTGGCCGCGTGCGAGTTCCTGTTGATGCTCAGCCTGGCGCTGCTACTCAACCTAGTGGGGCCGTGGCTGCCGAACTGGCACGCGATCCAGACCCCTGGCGCCTACCTGGCCCTGCTGCTGACCGCGCCCTGCGGGCTGATGTTTGCCTACCGCTTCTTCATGCCCCTGGGCCCGCATCCGCTGAATAAGGTGTTGATGGCTGACATCCTGCTGATCATCCTGTGTGGCCTGCTGCTGTTGTTCGTCAATACCTTGCCGTTGAACATCATCACCTATGCCCTGGTCGCGCTGGCGGGCCTGAGCATGCTGTTTGTCTCGGCCTATCACTGGCAAAAAGGCTACCGCCCGGCGCGCTTGTTCGTGGCGGCCATGGTGGTGTTCAACATCGGCACGCTGATCATCCTGCCCGCGCTGCTCGGCCTCACCCTGGTGGCGCCACAAGGCCTGATCGTCACCCTGCTGAGCTTTATCTGCCTCAGCGGCCTGCTGATGAGCCTGGCCCTCGGCGAGCGCCAGCGCGCCATTGTTGAAACCCGCTTCAGCCTCAGCCGCGACCTGGCGGCCAGCAACGCCGAAATCGCCGCCAAGGCCGAGTTCCTGGCGAAGATCAGCCACGAAATTCGCACCCCCATGAACGGTGTGCTGGGCATGACCGAGTTGCTGCTGGGTACGCCGTTGTCGGTTAAGCAACGCGACTATGTGCAGACCATCCACAGCGCCGGTAATGAGTTGCTCACCCTGATCAACGAGATTCTCGACATTTCCAAGCTCGAATCCGGCCAGATCGAACTCGATGATGTGCAGTTCGATCTCAATGCATTGATCGACGACTGCCTGAGCATCTTCCGCGCCAAGGCCGAGCAACAGAATGTCGAGCTGATCAGCTTTATTCAGCCCCAGGTGCCACGGGTGATCAGCGGTGACCCGACGCGGCTGCGCCAGGCGTTGCTGAGCCTTTTGGAAAACGCCCTGCACAAAACCGATGAAGGCGAAGTGCTGATCGTTGTCGCCCTGGATGAGCGCAGCACCAAGCCACGCCTGCGTATTGCCGTGCAAGACAGCGGAATCCCCATGGAAGCCGCCGAACGCGACGCCTTGCTGCACAGCGAACTGCACAGCAAAAACTTCCTCTCGGCGACGCGCTTGAGTGGCCACCTGGGCCTGGTCATCGCCCGCCAACTGATCCTGTTGATGAACGGCGAGTTCGGCGTCAAGAGCGGCAGTCACCAGGGCAGCACCCTGTGGCTTACCCTGCCCCTGGACCCTGAACGCCTGGAGCACCCGACCAGCGACCTCGACGGCCCGCTCAAGGACGCCCGCGTGCTGGTGGTGGACGACAACGACACCTGCCGCAAAGTGCTGGTGCAGCAATGCACGGCCTGGGGCCTGAACGTCAGCGCCGCGCCTTCGGGCAAGGAGGCCCTGGCGCTGCTGCGCACCAAGGCGCACCTGCGTGATTACTTCGATGTGGTGCTGCTGGACCAGAACATGCCCGGCATGACCGGCATGCAACTGGCGGCGAAGATCAAGGAAGACCCGAGCCTGAACCACGACATCCTGCTGATCATGCTCACGGGCATCAGTAACGCGCCGAGCAAGATCATTGCGCGCAACTGCGGGATCAAGCGCATCCTCGCCAAACCGGTGGCGGGCTATACCCTCAAGACCACCCTGGCCGATGAACTGACCCAGCGCAGCAAAGGCGCCCTCGTTGCCCGCCCGGCCCCCAGCGCGCCGGTAGCCATCACCGTACCCAGTGATTTCCGCATCCTGGTGGCCGAAGACAACAGCATCTCCACCAAAGTGATTCGCGGCATGCTCGGCAAGCTCAACCTCAACCCGGACACCGCCAGCAACGGCGAAGAAGCGCTGCAAGCGATGAAAGCCCAGCGCTATGACCTGGTATTGATGGACTGCGAGATGCCGATCCTCGATGGTTTCTCTGCCACGCAGCAACTGCGGGCGTGGGAAGTCAGCCACCAACGCGTGCGCACGCCGGTGGTGGCGCTCACGGCGCACATTCTCTCGGAACACAAAGAACGCGCACGCCAGGCAGGCATGGACGGGCATATGGCCAAGCCGGTGGAGCTGTCGCAACTGCGCGAGCTGGTGGACTACTGGGTGGCGCAGCGCCAACAGCGCCCGGAACACGCCCCATCCTGAACCTGAAATACCATCCCCTGTGGGAGCTGGCTTGCCTGCGATAGCCATAGGTATCTACACAACTCGGTAGCGCTCAACGGTAACCACGATGCGAAGCGAGCCGCCCTTGATCTTGATCTGCTCTTGATCTTGATCTTAAGCGCCCCGTTAAACCACGCTGGCCGGAATTCGACAGGGATTTGGGGGGTAAACCGGCAGGGATGCCGGTTTAGCCGCCCCGCGCCATGGATGGCGCGTGGCGGCGGCCCCCCAAATCACTGGCGGATTACGGGCACACCGAGCCTAGGCGAGGTGCCGAGTGGTGGGGCAAGAGCCCTTTTGGTTACTTTTGGGGCTCTTTTCCAAAAGTGACCCGCTGTCAGAGCGGAACCCTAAGTGGCCGCTACCTAAATAACGGATATGTACCCGGTCCAACTGTGTTGCCTGTCAGGCCGTCTTCGCAGGCAAGCCAGCTCCCACATTTGGATGGCGGTGCATCAGCTAGATCAGCGTCGACTGTCAGGCCATCACGGGAGCAAGCTCCCTCGCCACAGGGTCAGCGTCTCGCCGAAGTTGTGTAGATACCTATGCTGCGATAGAGATGTATCAGTCACTGATGTGTTAACTGACCCACCGCTATCGCAGGCCAGCTCCCACATTTGATCTCTGTCAGATAGACTCCTCCCCACTTCCCCCGCCCGCGAGCCGCCCCCATGCTCCACGTGTTATTCAGCGTTTACCTGAAGATGCTGGTGCTCTACAGCCCGTTCTTTGTGCTGTCCTGCTTTATCAGCCTGACCCGTGGCTATTCCAGCAAGGAGCGTCGGCGCCTGGCGTGGAAAGTCGCACTGGCCACTCTGGTATCGAGCGTGCTGCTCTACCTGTTTGGCCGGGTGATTTTCAGTGTGTTCGGCATTACCGTCGACGCGTTCCGCATCGGCGCCGGCAGCGTGTTGTTTATCTCCGCCCTGGGCATGGCCCAAGGCAAGTCGGCGGTGCAGACCGACAACGTGCAGCAGGACGTGACCATCGTGCCGCTGACCATCCCCCTCACCGTCGGCCCCGGCACCATCGGCGCCTTGCTGGTGATGGGCGTCAGCCAACCGCACTGGGATGACAAGCTCACCGCCATCCTCAGTATTGCCCTGGCCAGCCTGACGGTGGGCGTGGTGCTGTACCTGTCCAACCGTATCGAACGCATTCTCGGCGACCAGGGCTTGCAGATTGTCAGCCGCTTGATGGGCCTGTTCGTCTGCGCCCTGGCCGCGCAAATCATTTTTACCGGGGTACGCGGCTACCTGGTGCCCTAGATCCGGTATTTGGCGATCGCCATTTCGACTTTGTCACCGGCGCTTTCGCGCATCAGCTGGATGGTTTTCTCGTTGACCATCGAGGTATTGAGCACAAGGCAAGTCTGCCCGCTGAAGGCCTCGAACGAGGAGCTGTCCCACTCCAGGAACGGCAGGCCCATCTGTTTATCCACACCATGGGTGCTGTAGGTCACCAGCACCATGATCAATTCGCCGTCTGTTTCAGCGCAGGAGGCCAGGCCGAAATCGCCGCCCTCGCGCACCGCGCAATTGCGCTTGAACAGCTCGAAAGACGCTGGCTGACGCTTCAATGCGTCCAGCGCATCGGCGGCCAGTTTTGGCAATGCACTGAGCAACGGCCCGGACAGCGCCGTCGACGTCAGCATCGAGGCGATGATATTCAGCGCCGCCAGTTGCACGGTCAGGCCCTTGCCCGCACGCGAGACCCGCTCAAAGCGACTGCGCAGCGGCAGCCAGCCCAGGCTGACCATGACCTTGATAAATTCCTCGTACCACGCCTCGCTACCCCGTTGGACGTTCAGCACATCGCTCACATAACTGCTGGCCAGCAAATAGCTTTTGCGCACGTATTCCCGGTTCAACGCCGATAACCCTTCGGCAAACGAAATCACCCCGTTGTTGACCACGGCCGCATTGCAATCATCTTCGCGATCCAACGCGCAAATGGCCTGCCGTGCAGGGGCGCCCGGCAATTTGTAGGCGGCAATCAACTTGCGCCTTTTTTTGCTGTTGATCCTTCTGTGACGTCGCTCCATTTTCTGTTCTCCACAAGCACCCCACATGGGGCTTGTCTCCACCCTAGTCCAGGGAGCTGCTCGCTTTCCATGCGACAAACATCCCTTGGCCTGCCCCGCCCAAAACCAGCGCCCAGCAATAACAAGGCGCGGCGGGCAGGTATGCGGTTTTCTACGCAAAAAAAAGAAAAAGCCCCGAACAACGCCAGGGGAATCCCTGGGTTATTCGGAGCTTTCCGGCAGCCAACGGGGCTGTTTTCAGGAGTTGGGTTTGTCGCCATACCAACGTGGCGTGTACACCCACTCGCCCCCACCGGCGCGCGGGAACACACAGGTGGTGGATGAACCGATCAGCACCATGGTGCGCATGTCCACCTGCTCGGGGGTCAGTTGCCCCAAGGTGGTGACGCGCAGCGTCTGGCCTGGACGACCGATGTCACGGCCCAGCACCACCGGCGTCAGTGGCGTGCGATGCAGCGCGACGATCTCCAGGGCACGCCCCAGTTGCCAAGGCCGGGAGCGCGAGATCGGGTTGTAGAACGCCAAGGCCAGGTCGGCCTGGGAAGCCAGGTCCAGGCGTTTTTCGATGATCGACCAGGGCTTGAGGTTATCCGACAGCGACATCACACAGAAGTCATGCCCCAGCGGCGCGCCCGCCTGGGCGGCGGTGGCCAGCGAGGCGGACACCCCCGGCAGGATTTCCAGGTCGACCTGGTGCCAGGCCGGCTCACTGGACTCGTGCAGCGCTTCAATCACTGCCGCAGCCATGGCGAATACGCCAGGGTCGCCGGACGACACCACCACCACCGAACGCCCTTGCGCAGCCAACTCGAAAGCGTGGCGGGCGCGCTGCATTTCTTCGCGGTTGTCGGTGCAGTGTTGCACTTGGTCGTCCCGGAACGGCCCGGCCATGCGCACGTAGGTTTCATACCCCAAAACATCGGTGCAACGCGCCAGTTCCGCCTTCACCGCCGGCACCATCAGTTCAGCGGCGCCGGGGCCCAGGCCGATCACCGCCAGACGCCCGCGCGGGCGCCCCACCAGTGACAGGTCCAAGGGCTGCTCGGCCACGGTAATGCTGATATCTGCAACGGGTGTCAGCGCGGCAAAACGCAGCGGTACGCCCAGAGCCGACGCGGCTTCATGCAAGGACGCGTCAGCCATCTGCAGGTCGCTGGCCAGCAGGCAGGCCAGGGACTGCACGGCCACACCCGCCTCCTGCAACGCTGTGCGCACACGCTCGGCCAACTGTGCACCCGGCCGGCAAGTGACATAGATATTCTGCGGGTAAATCAGCAACTCGTTGGCTGCCGGTGTGCGCTCGGCACTGCCTACATGGATCGCCAGGCGCGCTTGTTGATCCTGAGGCAGGTTAGCCTCCTCCAGCCATGGCGCCGCACCTTCGATACGCACGCTTTCGCCGGCCAGGAGGTCGGAGACAAAGCGTTTGCCCAACTCGATATCGGCCAATTGATAGCCCGCCGGCGGGTTGAGCAGGCAGGTGCCAAAACGCAGCTCGCCACTGGTGGTGATTGCCGCGGATACGCCCAGTGCCGCGGCGATATCCCGTGCCATCACATTCACACCGCCCAGGCCACCGAGCAACGGCACCACGGCGCTGCCGTCTTCGGCCACGGCCAGCACGGCGGGTTCTTCGCCCTTTTCCAGCAGCAACGGCGCCAGGGTGCGGATCACAATGCCCGCGGCGCACAGGGCAATCAGTGGTGTGCCCTGCTGATAGAGCTGACGCAAGGTCGCACCGAATTCGCTGTAGGTACGGTCTGCACCTTCAACCCGAGTGACCAGGCCGTGGATCAACGCGCCGGGGTAAACCTGCTGGAGCTTGCGCGCAGTCGCCAGGCTGCCCTGGCCCAGAATCACAATCGCCGGGGTCATCAACCTTGCCACCGTTCACCGGGCACGATGATCAGCGAGAAATACGGCGAAGACATCGGCTCCACCTGGTCCAGCGGCACAATCTTCTGGTTGGCCATGGTCGCACGCTCCACATACAGCGCCCGCTCGGCCAGACCCAACTCCTCCAACACCTGGCGCACCTTCGGGAAGTTGCGCCCCAGCTTCATGATCACGGCGGCATCGGCATCCGCCAGGCGGCGCTTGAGGTCCTCATGGGGCAATACGCCGGAGAGCACCGACAAGCTCTGGTTGCGGTACACCAACGGCGCGCCAAGTACCGAGGCGCCACCGAGCATCGAACACACGCCTGGAATCACCTCGGCGTCGTAGCGCTCGGCCAGGCGGTCATGCAGGTACATGTAGGAGCCGTAGAAGAACGGGTCACCTTCGCAGATCACCGCCACGTCCCGGCCTGCGTCCAGGTGCGCAGCCACGTCGAGGCTGGCGTTGTCGTAAAAGTCGCTGATCACCTGCTCGTAGGACAGCGGCGCCGGCAGCACTTCGGTGGTCACCGGGTACACCAGCGGCATCAGGGTCTGTTGCGGTACCAGATGGTCTTCGATGATGCCGAAGGCATTGCCCTTCTTGCCCTTGGCCACGAAGTACGCCACCACCGGCGATTCACGCAGCAGGCGCAAAGCTTTGAGGGTAATCAGTTCCGGGTCACCGGGGCCGACGCCCAGGCCGATCAAACGTCCGCGCACCTGCATTATTCGACCTCCGTGGCCAGGGCATTGACGGCGGCGGCCGCCATGGCACTGCCACCCAGGCGGCCTTGCATGATCACGAACGGCACCCCACGGCTGTCAGCGGCGAGCATCGCCTTGGATTCAGCGGCGCCAACAAAACCCACCGGAAAACCGAGGATCAACGCCGGTTTCGGCGCGCCGGCGTCGAGCATTTCCAGCAGGTAGAACAAGGCGGTCGGTGCGTTGCCGATCACCACCACGCTGCCTTCCAGATGCGGGCGCCACAGCTCAAGGGCAGCGGCGGAACGGGTGTTGCCCAGCTCCCGCGCCAACTCCGGCACGCTGTCGTCGCGCAGGGTGCAGATCACTTCGTTATTGGCCGGCAGGCGTGCGCGGGTCACACCTTCGGACACCATCCGCGCATCGCACAGAATCGGCGCACCAGCGGCCAACGCGTCACGCCCTGCCTTGCCGGCACCTTCGGAAAATTGCAGGCCGTCGATGGCCTCGACCATGCCGCACGCATGAATCACCCGCACCGCGAGTTTTTCCAAATCAGCCGGGATGCGGTCCAGGTTGGCTTCCGCGCGAATAATGGCGAAGGAGTTGCGATAGATCTCCTGACCGTCGCGGATGTAATCAATCATCGGTGTTGCTCCGTGGACGAGCGCGCAACAGGGCGCCCGCCGCTTCAATGGAAAGAGTGCGCGCGTGCAGCCGGCCAAAACCTGGCTGGGCTGCATCGCGAAAATAGAGGTCGTAGTGGCCGGGGCTCACCGCCAGCAAAGTGACGGGCGCGGTGTGCGCGGCGGCGCAGGAGCGCGGGCAGCCGGACAGGTGCACCTCGATGCCCGGTTGCAGAGCGGCCAGTTGCACGGCGTCGGCCTTGGTGTGGGCCTGGCCTTTGGCGCAGCCGCTGGAACCGGTGCAGGCAATCATGCGCGCCAGCGGGTGGCCGAGGGAGCAGATAAAGCCCAGTTGCGCCAGGCGTTCGGTCACGGCGTGAGGCTTTTCGACGTTGGGCACCAGCACGCCTTGCCAGGGGGTGAAGCGCAAGGTGCCGTCCCCAAAGTCGCTGGCCAGTTGTGCGGCGCCCTTGAGCATCGTTGGGTCCAGGCGGCCCAGG
Organism: Pseudomonas sp. FJ2-5-13; assembly: GCF_029201605.1. NCBI lineage: Bacteria > Pseudomonadati > Pseudomonadota > Gammaproteobacteria > Pseudomonadales > Pseudomonadaceae > Pseudomonas > Pseudomonas sp. FJ2-5-13. Next base: position 709,841 of record NZ_CP104045.1, on the reverse strand, counting down.
GGCGCGAGGGCGGCAACGTAGAACTGATTCTTTTGCGCTTGTGGATAAGTGCCCACCTGCAGCGAGGCGTCGCTGGGCGGGCGTGTGAAGCCGTCGAATGGCAGCAATGGCACACGCAAATGGCTCAGCACGTTATCCACAGGCAAATGGCGCATACGCGTTTGCTCAGGGGTGGCGAGGTCCAGAAAGGCTTCCAGCACAGCCACTACCAACTCAAGCCCTTGGCTCAATGGCACGGCGGCCAGGGGCGCATCCAGACCCGGACAGCCGGCCAGGCCGAACGCGAGCAGGGTTTCGCCATGGCGTACGAAGGCCGACAACCACAGATCGTGGTGATGTTCGAGCATCGCCAGGTCTTCGCCGCCATCGAGTTGCACCGCGAACTTGGCCGACAGTTGATGGAAACGCGGATGGTTTTCCAGGGTGGCGAGGATCTGCGCGGCCAGCGGGCGGGTGTCGAACAGCATCTGCGGGTCGATGCCGGCGCTGGGGCTGAGCATCAGATTGCGCACATCGTCACCGCCCGCGTTGCTGGGCCCCAGGCCCGCCGCCAGCAGCCGGGCGATCAACGCTTCCTGCTCGGCGCCGATGCCGCGAATCTGCAAGTTGGCGCGGTTGGTCGCCTCAATCACCCCGCCCGCATAGGCCTGGGCCGCGTCTGCCACGGCGTGGGCCTGGGCGGCGGTGATCGCGCCACCCGCCAATTTGACCCGGCAAATGCCGCCGTCCAACGCCTGGACAATACGCAGCAACCCCGGACAAGCCGAGGGGCGCAAGGTATTCACAGCGGGCGTTGGGTTCACGGGGCTACCGGTTGACGGGTAAAGGCGCGGTATTATGCCTGCTTTGTCCGGCGGCATGAAAAGCCTGCCCGTCGGATGTCGTTCAAGGAATTGATATGTCGCCCTGGCTGACGGTTGTAGGCATCGGTGAAGACGGCTTCAAAGGCCTGGGCAGGAATGCCCGGCATGCCTTGCTGCGCGCCACGCGGATTATAGGTGCTCAGCGCCAGTTGGACCTGCTGCCGCTGTGTCTGGGTGGCGAGCGCCAGCTATGGCCGAGCCCGTTTTCTCTGGAGCCGGTGTTGTCGCGGCGTGGGGAGCCTGTGTGCGTCCTGGCCAGTGGCGACCCGATGTTCTATGGCGTCGGCGCCAGCCTGGTCCGGCACGTGGCGGCTGAGGAGTTGACGATTTTGCCCGCGCCCTCGTCGGTATCCCTGGCGGCGGCACGCTTGGGCTGGCCGTTGCAGGAGGTGGTGACATTGTCGGTGGTGGCGCGGCCCTTGGCGGCGATCAACGCACACCTGGCCAGTGGCGTGCGCTTGTTGGTATTGAGCAATGACGGCAGCAGCCCCGCCTTGATTGCCGCGTTGTTGACCGAGCGCGGCTTTGGCCCCAGCCGCATCCGTGTGTTTGAACACTTGGGCGGCCCGGCTGAACGGCGCATCGACGGGCACGCGCAAGCCTGGGAGCACGCTGCGGTTGCCGATTTGAACCTGGTCGCCATCGACTGCCTGGCGGATGCCAACGCACCGCGCCTCTCGCGTCTTGCCGGCTTGCCGGACTCGGCCTTCAAACACGACGGCCAACTGACCAAACGCGATGTCCGCGCCATGACCCTCGCCCGCCTCGCGCCCATGCCGGGCGAACTATTATGGGACGTGGGCGCGGGCAGTGGCTCCATCGGTATTGAATGGATGCGCACCCATCCCAGCTGTCGCGCCTTGGCGATTGAAGCCGACACCGGCCGCCAAGGCCTGATCGAACACAACCGCGACGCCCTCGGCGTGCCCGGCCTGCAACTGGTGCGCGGCAAGGCGCCGGCTGCTTTGCTCGGCCTGGAAGCACCGCACGCCATCTTCATCGGCGGCGGTGTCACCCGCGACGGCGTGCTCGACACCTGCTGGCAACACCTGCGCCCCGGCGGGCGGTTGGTTGCCAATGCCGTGACCCTGCAAAGCGAAATGACCTTGATGAACTGGCGCGCCCAACATGGCGGCGAACTGACCCGCATCCATGTGGCCCAGGCGCAGCCCTTGGGCGAGTTCGATACCTGGCGCCAGGCACTGCCGATCACGTTGCTGGACGTGGTCAAACCGTTATGAAAAGGATTCTTTTACTGGGCGGCGTCACCGAAGCGCTGGCCATCGCCCGCACCTTGGGGCCGCAGCATATCTACAGCCTGGCCGGCGTGGGCCGCGTACCAACCGACCTCACCTGCCAGGTTCGCGTCGGGGGTTACGGAGGCGCTGAAGGGTTAGCGCAGTTTATTCGTGACGAACGTATCAGCCTGATCCTTGACGCCACCCATCCGTATGCAGCGCAGATCAGCCAAAACGCGGCCCAGGCGTCGCGATTGAGCGATGTGCCTTGCTGGGCATTACGCCGCCCGGCCTGGCAGCCGCAGCCGGGGGACGATTGGCGCGAGGTCGCTGACTGGGCGGAGTTGGTCGAAGCGCTCAAACCCTTCAAGCGCCCGCTGTTCACCTTGGGTCGCGAACCCTTGCAGCACCTCGACGAAATCCCCGCCGAGCAGTTCTGGACCTTGCGCGCGCTGGATGTGTATCCGGGCAATGAGCGCTGTGAAGTGATCGGCGCACGCGGGCCGTTCCTCATCGAGGACGAGCGGGCGTTATTCCAAGAACGGCGAATTGATGTGCTGATCAGCAAGAACAGCGGCAGCACCGCCACCGAGCCGAAGCTGGAAGTGGCGCGTGAGCGTGGGGTGCCGGTGCTGGTGTTGATGCGGCCGGTGTTGGCTCAAGTAGACAGGGAATTCCTGTCGTCTGAAGAAACACTCAGCGCGTTGGCAAACTTCACTCGATGAGTCAGGATCGCTCGCTTGCTTGATTAGTAACCTATTTGTTACCTTCAGGACGGCTAATGATTGAGATCGAAGAATACCAACGCGACAACGATTCCAGTCCGTTCGATGAGTGGTTTTCATCCTTGAGTGTCCCAGCGGCAACTCGAGTTTCAACCGCTTTAGTTCGGCTTGAAACAGGCAACACCAGCAACATCAAGTGGTTCGATGGGCTAGGCGAATACCGTATCGACTGGGGACCCGGCTTGCGAATCTATTTGATACGAGAAGGACATCGATTAATCATCCTGTTCGGTGGTGGTGATAAGTCCAGTCAAAAGCGCGATATCAAGGTCGTAAAGTCGCTGATTAATGAGTATCAGCGTGACAAGAAATTGAAACAAAAGAGGTGACCAGCATGGCGCTTACCCGTAGCTACAAACACACCATCGCTGAACGTGCCCAGCGAGACCCTGCATTCGCCCAGGCGCTTCTCGACGAGGCCGCTACGCTATTTCTCAATGGCGAGCCGGAAATATCTCGCGTGATCCTGCGTGATTTAGTCAACGCCACAGTAGGCTTTGAAGGCCTTGCGAAACAAACCGCCAAACCTAGCAAAAGCCTGCACCGAATGCTTTCGGCCAGCGGCAACCCCAGCATGGATAACCTTGCGGCGATTTTTGCCGTGATTAGAAAAGCCCTGGGTGTCGATATGCAGGTCCACGGCGTACCCGCCGCATAATTTGCAATATCAACCAGCATGAATGCACAGCAACGTCAGCGGTGCTACAGGCAATCAGCATTCTTTAAACGCCACAATCTCATGTGGGAGGGGGCTCGCTCCCGATTGCAGTAGCGCAGCCAACAAATCAGCAACTGACACACTGCTATCGGGAGCAAGCCCCCTCCCACATTTGTACTGTGTTGCTAGCGGCTTGCGGCTGCCCCCGGCCCGACACCACTGTGCACCCGATCAGCCAGCAACTGCGCCAGCTCGATCAACTGTGCAACACCCAGCAACTCCTCTCGTTTAGGGCCTTCCAGGTCAAAGGCCAAGTCGCAACTCAGCGCATTGGCCGAGGCGAGTGTTTCGCTGAGGTTGACCAACAGATCTTCAGTGCTGATTCCATCGGCCACGGTAAATAGCCGGATGGGGGTATTGAGGGTGTTTTTGTTCATTGTGAAGCTCCTTAACGCAAGGGGAGCTTAATCAATCCGGGCCGCGACGCCCGACCGCTTCGTTTGCAGCGGTGTAAGGAGACTAGAGATGGAGTGTCCTAGGGACAACCTCAAAGCCTTGTAAGACGTTTCTGTTTTCCCCAATGCCTAGCCGAACGGACAGTTGTTTGGCTTTGCGCCTGTCAGCACCATGATTCTTGCGCCATTTGCACGCCATTCCCTTTGCATAAGCCAGTGCCACGACTGCGTTTGAGCCCTCCTGTACGGATAACAAAAATGCTGCCCGCTCTGCTATGCCGTCTTACATCCATCAGAAGTTTAGTGAGAATTACGGTTGGCGAAACACGGAGAAAAAGCAGACGTTAGATGCTGATGGCACGCACCCGAATGCATAAGGTCAACGAAAACCAGGGGTGGTACTAGGATGGAAGCAGTAAACATTGATCGCTTGGTAAAACGCTTGGGACGCACCTACGATGATTTTGTTGCCGAGGGCTTACTTCGTGCCGGGTCAATAAAACCATTATTTGAAAACGGTCAAAACTCCCATTTCATTCATAAACCAGAGCCAGGCGTTGAGCTTTGGTTTTGGGCCGAAACCATGAGATTGGAGCGAATCGTTTTTTGCCTGATTTCACTGGCACAAGGCGAGCCCAAGTATTCCGGTGAACTGCCTGTACCCCTCACCCTCTCAATGAACCAAGACAGCATCCGAAAAACGCTTGGAATGCCACACGAGTCCAAAGGGCCAGTGAAATTACCGTTACCGATTGGAGCTACAGGTGGATGGGATTCCTATCGACTCAGCTTGGAAACCCACTCAAACGCAAGGATTGCCGTGCAATATTTATCCGATAAAACCGTATGTGGTTTAGCGTTCACTTTGGTTGATATGGGCCGCGATTGACCGCGTTGACCACCCTCTTACCAAGCGCACATCAATGAACGCGCAAACGATTGAGCGGGGGGCTGGGCAGGTGGGAGCTGGCTTGCCTGCGATGCAGGCGACTCGGTCTTCCAGTTGGAACGAGGTGATGCTATCGCAGGCAAGCCAGCTCCCACAGTGTTCAGCGTCGCCTGGTGCGCTGCGTCCCTTCTGCAAAATTGGCAAGCGGCCGTTCTCGTCTATCCTCAAACCCACCACTGCGACACCAAACCACACCCGCCCTTTTTACTTATCCCCCTCGATCAGGCTAAATACCCGCCTGATCGTTTAACCCTACGGATTATCCGCCATGGCCCGTCAACGCTTTGCAATTGCCTGGATCGCCTGCCTTGCAGTGCTGTTCAATGCGTTTGCCATGCCGTTGGCCAGTGCGATGCAGCAGACGGATGACCCGATCAAGCGTCTGATGTGGGGCGGGTTCTGTTCGTCCAATGGTGCCAGCCTCAAGGCGATTGCCCTGGGCAAGCTGGAAATCCCGGCGCCGCCTGATGATCACTCGGCTATGCAGCATTGCTGGTGTTGCTCGGGTTCGGCGCCGTTGGTGGCGTTGCCGGGGCATGTGCCGCAGTTGTATGTGACGCGCTTCGAGGCGGTGCAGAGCCTGCCGCCGCGCTTATTGCGCAATCCCACCCCGCGCCAGCAATGGCCAAGCCTTAACCCCCGCGCCTCTCCAACGGTCTGATTTTCTTCGCAAGTGAACTGCGTTTAGAACCGTTCTGGAGAACTGCCATGCTTAAATCTTCCCTGCTTCTGGCTGCGTTGCTGCTGCCGGTGTTCAGTGCTGCCAATGCCGAGGACTACAAGGCCGGCGACTTGGAGGTCAGCAATCCCTGGTCCCAGGAATTGCCGCCGAATGCGCCCACCGTCGCGGCCTATTTTGTGATTCATAACACCGGGGCTACCCCGGATCGCCTGCTCAGCGTTGAAACCAGCGTCGCCGAAAAAGCCGAGCTGCATGAACATGTAATGCAGGGCGACTTGATGAAGATGCAACAAGTGCCCAGCGTCGCCGTACCGGCCAAGGGTGAGCTGACCTTCGCACCGATGGCCTATCACGTGATGTTGCTGGGCCTCAAGGACCGCAGCCTGCTGGCCGATGGCAAGCAATTCCCACTGACCCTGACCTTCGAGAAAGCCGGCAAGGTCCAGGTGCAAGTGTCAGTGCACAAAGCGCCACCGATGGCCGGCCACGAGCATATGCACGCTCAGTAAGCCAACCTCGATGGGCGCCCCTCGCGCCAGGTTGTCTCCCCACTACCGCGTGAAGCGCGGCAGTTGGATCAGCCTGTTCGCCATGCTGATGATCTTTATCGGTCCGCTGATTTCCCAGGCGATGCCGATGGATCATCACGCCGGTATGTCCATGGAAATGCCCATGGAGATGCCGAGCGACCACGGCGACTCCCATCACACCAAAGCCCCCGCCGAACACCACGCACTCTGGGCCAAGTGCGGCTATTGCGACCTGCTATTCAGCTGCCCGGCCCTGCCCGGCAGTGTGTCGTTCGTGGCCCTCGGCACCCCGCCGCCCGCCAACGCCCTCACCCCCGCCACGCGCCTGGGCCATGCCCGGCAGAGCATCTTCCCCGGCGCCCGTAGCCGTGCGCCGCCCATCGTTTCGTAAGCCCTTCACCGCGTTACTTCACCCCGGCCGACTTTAGACAGACAGCCGCAGGCTGCTGGCCGTGTTGTTTACGATTGATTGATGGAATTTGTCATGTCCAGGTTTTCTGCTGACACCCGTTTGGGAAGTACTGCCCTGCTCACCGCGTTATGCGGCGCACTGTTGGCTGCCCACGCTCACGCCGACGAGCATGAGCTGAGCCCCACGGTCATCACCGCTATTGCCCCCAGCTCGCCGCTGACCGTGGTCACCAACCCCAAAGACCCACGCCAACCGGTGCCCGCCAGCGATGGCGGCGACTACCTCAAGACCATCCCCGGCTTCGCCCTGGTGCGCAACGGCGGCACCAATGGCGACCCGGTACTGCGCGGCATGTTCGGCTCGCGCCTGAATATACTCACCAACGGCGGCATGATGCTCGGCGCCTGCCCGGGGCGTATGGATGCCCCCACCTCCTACATATCGCCGGAAACCTACGACAAACTCACCGTAATCAAAGGCCCGCAAACCGTGCTCTGGGGCCCGGGCGCGTCAGCGGGCACCATCCTGTTCGAGCGTGAACCGGAGCAGTTCGGCGAGCTGGGCACGCGGGTCAATGCCAGTGTGCTGGCTGGCTCCAACGGGCGTTTCGACAAGGTCATCGATGCCGCTGCCGGCGGGCCATTGGGCTACGTGCGGGTGATCGGCAACCAGGCCCACGCCGACGATTACAAGGATGGCAACAACGACACGGTCGCCTCGCGCTATGACAAGTGGAACGGTGACGTAGCCGTGGGTTTCACGCCCGACGCCGACACCCTGCTGGAACTCACCGCTGGGCGTGGCGACGGCGAGGCGCGCTACGCCGGGCGCGGCATGGATGGCTCGCAGTTCCTGCGCGAAAGCCTGGGGCTACGCTTCGAGAAATCCAATATCGGCGAGGTGCTGGATAAGGTCGAGGCCCAGGTCTACTACAACTACGCCGATCATGTGATGGACAACTACAGCCTGCGCGTCCCTTCGGGCACCGGAATGATGGCAGGTCCCATGGCGTCCAACGTCGACCGCCGCACCCTCGGCGCACGTATCAAGGCGACCTGGCGCTGGGCCGATGTGCAATTGATCAGCGGCCTGGATGCACAGACCAATGAACACCGTGCACGCAGCGGCATGGGCATCGACACCTATAAGGATGCGCCACGCAACAAGGACGCCAATTTCCACAACTACGGTGTGTTCGGCGAACTGACCTGGTACGCCGCCGACAATGATCGCCTGATCACCGGCGCACGCCTGGACCGCGCCTCGGCCAAAGACTTCCGTCAACGCACCGGCTCGGGAATGATGTCGCACCCGAACCCGACTGCCGGGGACACCCGCGCCGATACATTGCCCTCGGGCTTTGTGCGTTATGAGCACGACCTGGCGGACAGCCCCACCACGCTGTATGCCGGCCTGGGCCACGCGCAACGTTTCCCGGATTACTGGGAACTGTTTTCCCCCAACACCGGCGCGGCCGGTTCGGTGAATGCCTTCGACGGCGTGAAACCGGAGAAAACCACCCAGCTCGACTTCGGTGCCCAATACAAGAGCGCCGACCTGGAAGCCTGGGCCTCGGGCTATGTCGGCCAGGTGCGCGACTTCATCCTGTTCGACTACAGGCCCGGCATGATGGGCACCACCTCCCAGGCGCGCAATGTGGACGCACGCATCATGGGCGGCGAAGTGGGCGCGGCGTACAAGCTGAGCCAACACTGGAAAGCCGACGCCAGCCTGGCCTATGCCTGGGGCAAGAACAGCAGCGACGGCAAGGCCTTGCCCCAAATGCCACCGCTGGACACGCGCCTGGGCCTGACTTACAGCGAAGACGACTGGAGCGCCGGCGCCTTGTGGCGCGTGGTCGCGGCACAAAACCGCATCGACCCGAACAAGGGCAACGTGGTCGGCAAGGACTACGACAAAAGTGGCGGCTTTGGCGTGTTCTCGTTGAATGCGGCATACCGCATCAACAAGCACTTCAAGGTCAGCACCGGGGTCGACAATTTGTTTGGCAAGGCTTACGCCGAGCACTTGAACCTGGCCGGTAACGCAGGCTTCGGTTACCCAGCCAACGACCCGCAGGCCATCAAGGAACCGGGGCGTACGCTCTGGACCAAGGTGGACATGAGCTTCTAAAAGCATTGCAGGCAAGCCAGCCCCCACAGGTGGAATACATTCCAATGTGGGAGCTGGCTTGCCTGCGATGACGGTGTAACAGACCAAGAAAAATCAAAAGCCTTATGCGGAGCACCCGATGACCACACAAAAAATTTCCTTCTACAACCTGGCCTGGCGCTGGCATTTCTACGCCGGGCTCTTCGTCGCCCCCTTCATGGTGCTGCTGGCCCTCACCGGCATCATCTACCTGTTCAAACCCCAACTCGACCCGCTGATGTACGGCCACCTGCTTACCGTGCCCGCCGCCGAACACGCACTGAGCGCCGACGAGCAACTGCAGCGTGCCCAGGCCGCCTACCCCCACGCCGCGATCAGCAAATACCTGCCGCCTGCCGACGCCACGCGCAGCGCGCAGTTCGTGATGCGCAACGACGCCCACGAAGTGACGGTGTTCATCGACCCCTATCGCGGCACCGTCCTCGGTGAGCAAGACGCAAATAACAACCTGCAAGCCATCGTCCGCGCCCTGCACGGCGAACTGATGATCGGCACCGTCGGCGATCGCCTGATCGAACTCGCCGCTGGCTGGGGCGTGATGCTGGTGGTGTCCGGCCTGTACCTGTGGTGGCCGCGGGGCAAGTCTTCGGCCGGGGTGTTGTGGCCGCGCTTCGGTAGCCGTGGCCGCTTGTTCTGGCGCGACCTGCACGCTGTCGCCGGGTTCTGGGGCGCGGCGTTCCTGCTGGTGATGCTGCTCAGCGGCATGACCTGGACCGGCTTCTGGGGCAAGCAATATGCCGACCTGTGGAACACCTTCCCGGCAGCGATGTGGAACAACGTGCCGCAGTCCGACCAGCAGGCCCGTGTACTCAACACGGCCACCCAGCAAACCGTGCCCTGGGCCCTGGAAAACACGCCGATGCCGATGTCCGGCGACCACGCCGAACACATGAATCACGGCGCAATGCACGCAGGCCCGGCTGCACCCACCGTACGCCTGCAACAGGTGGTCGACCTGGCCAACGCGCGCAAGGTCGAGCCCGGCTACAGCATCACCTTCCCCACCACCGCCACCGGTGTGTTCACCGTCGCGGTGTTCGCCGACGACCCGCGCAACGACGCCACCCTGCATGTGGACCAGTACACCGGCAAGGTCCTGGCCGATGTGCGTTGGGATCATTACAACCTGGTCGCACGCGCCACCGAGACCGGCGTGATGCTGCACGAAGGCAAAATGTTCGGCTGGGTCAACCAACTGATCGTGCTGGTGATCTGCCTGATGATCCTGCTCAGTGCGGTCAGTGGCGTGGTGATCTGGTGGAAGCGTCGGCCACAAGGTGGACTGGGCGTGCCGCCGCTGCGTCATGACTTGCCGAAGTGGAAAACCGCGATGGCGATCATGCTCGGGCTTGCGATCATTTTCCCGTTGGTAGGGGCTTCGTTGGTCCTGGTATGGGCGCTGGATCGCTTGCTGCTGTCACGCATTAGCGCAACCGCCTGAAGCATTGTCGCGCAACGCCCTCTTTTGAAGCCTGCCGTGCACTCAACGGCCTGCGTGGCGCCAACCTGGTGCGCCACGGAGCGGCTTTACCTCCCGAACCCGCCGGTAAACCCGTGTCTGGCGTAGCAGGCACAGCCCTTGCAAAGCCCTGTGTATCTGCCCCACAACAATTATCGGTACACGGAGATCGCACCATGAAGCGTCGCAGCTTGATCAAGGCTTTCACTTTGTCGGCATCCATTGCCGCCATGGGTTTGACCTGGACCGTCCAGGCCGCCGAGACCATCAAGGTCGGCATCCTGCACTCGTTGTCCGGGACCATGGCGATTTCCGAAACCTCGCTTAAAGACATGGCGCTGATGACCATCGACGAGATCAACGCCAAAGGCGGGGTGAACGGCAAGATGCTCGAACCGGTGGTGGTGGACCCTGCGTCCAACTGGCCGCTGTTCGCCGAGAAAGGCCGGCAACTGCTGACCCAGGACAAGGTCGCCGTGGTGTTCGGCTGCTGGACCTCGGTGTCGCGTAAGTCGGTGTTGCCGGTGTTTGAAGAACTCAACGGCTTGCTGTTCTACCCGGTGCAGTACGAAGGCGAAGAGATGTCGCCCAACGTGTTCTATACCGGTGCGGCGCCGAACCAGCAGGCGATCCCGGCGGTGGAATACCTGATGAGCGAAGAAGGCGGCAGCGCCAAGCGTTTCTTCCTGCTCGGCACCGACTACGTGTACCCGCGCACCACCAACAAGATCCTGCGCTCATTCCTGCATTCCAAAGGCGTGGCGGATAAAGACATCGAAGAGGTCTACACCCCCTTCGGCCACGCCGATTACCAGACCATCGTTGCCAACATCAAGAAGTTCTCCGCCGGTGGCAAGACCGCGGTGGTCTCCACCGTCAATGGCGACTCCAACGTGCCGTTCTACAAAGAGCTGGCCAACCAAGGCTTGAAAGCCACCGAGGTACCGGTGGTGGCGTTCTCGGTGGGTGAAGAAGAACTGCGTGGCATCGACACCAAGCCGTTGGTGGGCAACCTCGCGGCCTGGAACTACTTCCAGTCGGTGGAGAACCCGGTGAACCAGAAGTTCGTGGCCGACTGGAAAGCCTACGCCAAGAAACACAACCTGCCGGGCGCCGACAAAGCCGTGACCAACGACCCGATGGAAGCCACCTATGTGGGCATCCATATGTGGGCGCAGGCGACGGAAAAAGCCAAGTCCACCGACGTCGACAAAGTGCGTGAAGCCCTGGGCGGCCAGACCTTCGCCGCGCCGTCGGGCTTCACCCTGACCATGGACAAGACCAACCACCACCTGCACAAGCCGGTGATGATCGGTGAGATCCAGGCCGACGGGCAGTTTTCGGTAGTGTGGCAGACCGAAGCGCCGATTCGTGCACAGCCGTGGAGCCCCTACATCCCGGGCAATGACAAAAAGCCGGACTACGCGGTCAAGAGCAACTAAAGCCCAACACAGATCAAATGTGGGAGCGGGCTTGCTCGCGAATGCGGTAAATCAGTGACAAATGTGCTGACTGACACACCGCATTCGCGAGCAAGCCCGCTCCCACAGTTTGACCGCGCATAATCAGGACATTTTGCTATGCCCACTGCCCTCCATCGCCTCATCCTCGCCCTGCTGTTGCTGCTGCCCTTTGGCGCACACGCCAGCGACGCCGAAGACTTCCTTGCCGCCAACCCGGTGCAGCAAGCCAAACTCCTGCAGGACTGGGCCGCCCAACCCGACCCAACGCGTATCGAGTTGGTGGATGCCCTTGAGCAAGGCCAACTCACGCTCAACGGCGAAACCAAGACCGTGCGCCTGAACAACCGCCTGCGCGGCTTGATCAATAACGTGCAAGCCAGCCAGCAACTGCTCGCCGCCGACCCCAAAGTGCGCCTGGAGGCAGCGCGCACCCTGCAAAAAAGCGCGGTGCCTGCACAACTGAAATTCCTCGACCAGCAGGTCGCCGCCGAGACGGATGAGCAGGTGCACAGCGCCCTCAGCCTGGCCCTGGCCAACCTGCAACTGGTCGACCCCGACCCGGTGGTGCGCCTGGCGGCCGTGCGCTTGCTCGGCAGCACGGGCGACCCGCTGGCCCGCACGCGCCTTGAAGCGCTGCTGGCACCCGGCGTGGAAGCCGACGCGGCCGTGCATACCGCTGCTGAAACCAGCCTGGCCCAAGTCAAACGCAAACTGATGATGGGTGAAATCCTCGGCCAGGCGTTCAGCGGTATGTCCCTGGGCTCGATTCTGCTGTTGGCGGCCCTGGGCTTGGCGATCACCTTCGGCTTGCTCGGCGTGATCAACATGGCCCACGGCGAGATGCTGATGCTCGGCGCCTACTCCACCTATGTAGTGCAGTTGATGATGCAGCGCTATGTGCCCCAGGCCATCGAGTTCTACCCGTTGATCGCGTTGCCGGTGGCGTTCTTTGTCACTGCGGCCATCGGCATGGCGCTGGAACGCACAGTCATCCGTCACTTGTATGGCCGCCCACTGGAAACCCTGCTCGCCACCTGGGGCATCAGCCTGATGCTGATCCAGCTGGTGCGCCTGGTGTTCGGCGCGCAGAACGTCGAAGTGTCGAACCCGGCCTGGCTGTCCGGCGGCATCCAGGTGCTGCCCAACCTGGTGCTGCCGTACAACCGCATCGTCATCATTGCCTTCGCGCTGTTCGTGGTGGTGCTCACCTGGCTGCTGCTGAACAAGACGCGCCTGGGTCTGAACGTGCGCGCCGTCACCCAGAACCGCAACATGGCGGCCTGCTGCGGCGTGCCCACCGGGCGTGTGGACATGCTCGCCTTCGGCCTCGGCTCCGGTATCGCAGGTTTGGGCGGCGTGGCGCTGAGCCAGATCGGCAACGTCGGCCCCGACTTGGGCCAGAGCTACATCATCGATTCGTTCCTGGTGGTTGTGCTCGGCGGCGTCGGCCAGTTGGCCGGCAGTGTCATGGCTGCCTTTGGCTTAGGGATCGCCAACAAGATCCTTGAACCCCAGATCGGTGCCGTGCTCGGCAAGATCCTGATCCTCGCGCTGATCATTCTGTTTATCCAGAAACGCCCGCAAGGACTCTTCGCACTGAAAGGACGGGTGATCGACTGATGAACCAGCCATTGATGCTTACGGCCACGCAAAAGGCCGGCCCTAAAGTCACGATTGCAGTCGGTGCGGTCATCCTGCTCCTGCTGCTGGCGTTGCCCTTGTGTTCGTTATTGTCTGCCGACAACCCTCTGCATGTATCGGCCTACACCTTGACCCTGGTGGGCAAGATTCTCTGCTACGCCATCGTCGCCCTGGCGCTCGACCTGGTGTGGGGTTACGCCGGAATGTTGTCCCTGGGCCACGGTTTGTTCTTCGCCCTGGGCGGCTACGCCATGGGCATGTACTTGATGCGCCAGGCGTCGGGCGATGAGTTGCCGGCGTTCATGACCTTCTTGTCCTGGACCGAATTGCCTTGGTACTGGGCCGGCACCGACCACTTCCTCTGGGCGTTGTGCCTGGTGGTACTGGCCCCCGGTGTGCTGGCGTTGGTGTTCGGTTTCTTCGCCTTCCGCTCGCGGATCAAGGGCGTGTATTTCTCGATCATGACCCAGGCTCTGACGTTCGCCGGGATGCTGTTGTTCTTTCGCAACGAGACTGGGTTCGGCGGCAACAACGGCTTTACCAACTTCCGCAGCATCTTAGGTTTTGGCATCACTGAACCGGGCACGCGGGCGGTGTTGTTTATCGCCACGGTGCTGTTGCTGGTGGCCAGCCTCTACATTGGCTGGCGCCTGGCGAAGAGCAAGTTCGGGCGTGTGCTCACCGCCCTGCGCGATGCCGAGAACCGCCTGATGTTCTGCGGCTACGACCCACGCGGTTTCAAGCTGTTCGTGTGGGTGTTGAGCGCGGTGTTGTGCGGCCTTGCCGGCGCGCTGTATGTGCCGCAGGTGGGCATCATCAACCCCAGCGAAATGTCACCGACCAACTCCATCGAAGCCGCCGTGTGGGTGGCGCTGGGCGGGCGTGGCACGCTGATCGGGCCGCTGCTCGGCGCCGGTGTGGTCAATGGCATGAAAAGCTGGTTCACCGTGGCCTTCCCCGAGTACTGGCTGTTCTTCCTGGGGGCGCTGTTCATCATCGTCACCCTGTACCTGCCCAAGGGCGTTATCGGCCTGCTGAAGAAATGAGGAACGTCATGCTTGAACCTATTTTCGACGCAGGCAGCGGCCGCGATGCGATTGGCATCGGCCAGGTGGCGGGCAAGGGACTCAACACCCGCCACGGCACCATTCTGACCCTGGAAGATATCAGCGTCAGCTTTGACGGATTCAAGGCCCTCAACGACCTGAACCTGTACATCGGCGTGGGCGAATTGCGCTGCATCATCGGCCCCAACGGCGCGGGCAAGACCACATTGATGGACGTGATCACCGGCAAGACCCGGCCCAGCCACGGCAAGGCCTGGTTTGGCGAAACCCTGGACCTGACCCGCATGAGCGAAGTGCAGATCGCCCAGGCTGGCATCGGGCGCAAGTTCCAGAAACCTACGGTGTTCGAAGCCTTGAGCGTGTTCGAAAACCTGGAGCTGGCGCAGAAGACCGACAAGTCGGTGTGGGCCAGCCTGCGTGCGCGCCTCAACGGTGAGCAGAAGGACCGCATCGAAGAAGTGCTCGACACCATCCGCCTCACCGCTTCCGTGCATCGCCCCGCCGGTTTGCTGTCCCACGGCCAGAAGCAGTTCCTGGAAATCGGCATGCTGCTGATGCAAGACCCGCAACTGTTGCTGCTCGATGAACCGGTGGCAGGCATGACCGACGCCGAGACCGAGTTCACCGCCGAACTGTTCAAGCGCCTGGCCGGCAAGCACTCGTTGATGGTGGTGGAACACGACATGGGGTTTGTCGGCTCGATTGCCGACCACGTGACCGTGTTGCACCAGGGCAGCGTGCTGGCCGAAGGGTCGCTGGAACAGGTGCAGGAAAACGAGCGGGTGATCGAGGTCTACCTCGGCCGCTAACGCTGACACGAACGGCTTTATGTGGGAGCTGGCTTGCCTGCGATGCAGACGACTCACCGCTATCGCAGGCAAGCCAGCTCCCACAGTTGATCCGGTTCCCGCAGGGGGATTGAGGAGGTTTTGAGAATGCTGCAAGTCGACAAGCTGCACCAGTACTACGGCGGTAGCCACATCCTGCGTGGGCTGTCTTTTGATGTGAAGATCGGCGAAGTCACTTGCCTGCTCGGGCGTAACGGCGTGGGCAAGACCACCCTGCTCAAGTGCCTGATGGGCCTGTTGCCCGCCAAGGAAGGCGCGGTGAACTGGGAAGGCAAGACCATCACCGGCTTCAAGCCGCACCAGCGCGTGCATGCCGGGATCGCCTACGTGCCTCAGGGCCGGGAGATTTTCGCGCGGCTGACGGTGGAAGAAAACCTGCTGATGGGGCTGTCGCGCTTCCCCGGCTCCGAAGCCAAGGAAGTGCCGGCCTTCATCTACGAACTGTTCCCGGTGTTGCTGCAAATGAAGCATCGACGTGGCGGTGACTTGTCCGGCGGCCAGCAGCAACAGTTGGCAATTGGCCGTGCCCTGGCCAGCCGCCCACGCCTGTTGATCCTCGATGAACCCACCGAAGGCATCCAGCCGTCGGTGATCAAGGAAATTGGCGCGGTGATCAAAAAGCTCGCGGCGCGCGGCGACATGGCGATCCTGTTGGTGGAGCAGTTCTATGACTTTGCCGCTGAGCTGGCAGACCAGTACCTGGTGATGTCCCGTGGCGAAATCGTGCAGCAGGGCCGTGGTGAAAATATGGAAAGCGACGGTGTGCGCGGACTGGTAACCATCTAATCTGTAGCCTCCTAACGATAAGCACACGCTCATGAACCTGCCCGTTTCCCCTGCCCTGTTCACCCCCAGCTGGCACGCCGAGCTGGAACTCGGCTACGCGCGTATCAATGACACCACGCGCCCGGTGCTGCGCCGTCACCTTGGCCCGCTGCGGGTGCAAAAACACCTGTACGCCGAAGGCCCCCAGGTGTGCCAGCACATCATCGTGCACCCGCCCGGCGGGATTGCCGGTGGCGATCGCCTGGACATCAGCGCCCATGTGGGCACTGGAGCCTGGGCCCAACTGACCAGCCCTGGCGCCGCCAAGTGGTACCGCGCCAGCGGCCCGGCGTTTCAACAACTGGAACTGACCGTCGAAGCCGGCGCGACCCTGGAATGGCTACCTCAGGAAACCATCGTGTTCAGCGCCGCCCAGGCCGAACTCACCACGCGAGTCGAGCTGTCGGGCGATGCGCGGTTGTTCTACTGGGATGTGGTCGCCCTGGGCCGCCCGGCCAGTGGCGAACGGTTCGACCTGGGCCACTTTCAATCGCACCTGGACATTCGCCGCGATGGCCAGTTGCTCTGGCACGAACGCCAGCGCATTGTGGGCGCCGATGGGTTGTTGGATTCGCCTATCGGGCTGGATGGGCAGCCGGTGTTTGCCACGTTGCTGGTGACCGGTGAAGTCGATGCGCAATTACTGGAACAATGCCGCTCACTGCCCCACGCGGTGCGCGGTGACCTGACCCAACTGCCTGGATTACTGGTGGCGCGGTGCCTGGCCAGTGAAGCGTTGCTGGCGCGGGGTTGGTTGATTGATCTATGGAAATTGCTACGCCCGGCAGTGCTGGGGCGAGAAGCAGTCGCACCACGAATCTGGAGCACATGAAGATCAAACTGTGGAACCTGCCCCCTGTGGGAGCTGGCTTGCCTGCGATGGCATCACCTCGGTACATCAGAAACACCGAGTCGCCTGTATCGCAGGCAAGCCAGCTCCCACATAAATCAGCTTCACATGGGATCTTCTTTGTATTTAAGAATGAATTTTATGAAGGACCTTGAACCATGGACCTGACCCCACGGGAAAAAGACAAACTGCTGATCTTCACCGCAGGCCTGGTCGCCGAGCGGCGCCTGGCGCGCGGGGTGAAGCTCAACTACCCGGAGACCATCGCCTATATCTCCGCCGCCTTGATGGAAGGCGCCCGCGATGGCCGCACCGTGGCCGACCTGATGCACTACGGCACCACCCTGCTCAGCCGCGAACAAGTGATGGAAGGCATCCCGGAAATGATCCCGGATATCCAGGTGGAAGCCACGTTCCCCGACGGCACCAAGCTGGTCACCGTCCACCAGCCCATCGCGTGAGGCGCAGCCATGATTCGTGATGCAACCGAACACGACCTGCCGGCAATTCGCGCCATCTACAACGACGCGGTGTTGAACACCACGGCGATCTGGAACGAGCAACCGGTGGACCTGGCCAACCGCCAAGCCTGGTTCAGTGCGCGCCAGGCCCAGGGCTATCCGATCCTGGTAGCTGTGGAAAACAACGAAGTCACCGGTTACGCCTCGTTCGGTGACTGGCGCCCCTTCGAAGGCTTTCGCTACAGCGTCGAACACTCGGTGTACGTGCGCAGCGACCAACGCGGCAAAGGCCTCGGCCCGCACCTGATGGCGGCATTGATCGAGCGAGCTCGCACCGGTGGCAAACACGTGATGGTCGCCGCCATCGAAAGCGGCAACCTGGCCTCGATCCGCCTGCATGAACGCCTGGGCTTCATCACCACCGGGCAAATGCCCCAAGTGGGTATCAAGTTTGGCCGCTGGCTTGACCTGACCTTTATGCAACTGACCTTGAACCCGGGCGCACAACCGCCCAAGGAGTGACATCGATGAGCGTTGCACAACTGCGTCGAGTCAATGCGGAAAGTTTTGCTCATTACCGCCGGGGCTTGATCGAGCTGTTGCTGGACGCGGTGCAGCACGGCGCTTCGGTGGGCTTCATGGCCGACTTCGATGAGGCCCAGGCCCGGGACTACCTGAGCAGCGTGCAAGCCGGCGTCGAGGACAGCAGCCTGCTGCTGTGGGTGGTGGTGCGCGACGAGCAGGTGATCGCCAGCGTGCAATTGGCGTTGTGCCAGAAAGCCAACGGTCTGAACCGCGCCGAGGTGCAAAAGTTGCTGGTGCACAGCAGCGCCCGTCGCCATGGCCTGGGCCAACAATTGATGAATGCCCTGGAACTCGCCGCGCGCCAGCACAAGCGTGGCCTGCTGTACCTGGACACCGAGGCCGGCTCCGGCGCCGAAGCCTTTTACCAGTCGCTGCGCTACACCAAGCTCGGTGAGCTGCCCGACTATTGCCAAAGCCCGGACGGGCGCTACAGCCCGACCGCCATCTACTTCAAGACCCTGGGGCAACCTGCATGATTCCTGGTGAATATCAGATCCAGCCTGGCGAGATCGAACTGAATGTCGGCCGCCGCACCCTCACCCTCGGCGTGGCCAACAGCGGCGACCGGCCGATCCAGGTGGGCTCGCATTACCACTTTTTCGAGACCAATGACGCGCTGCAATTCGACCGAGCGGCCAGCCGTGGCATGCGCCTGAATATTCCGGCGGGCACGGCGGTGCGGTTTGAGCCGGGGCAGCGGCGGGAGGTGGAATTGGTGGATTTGGCGGGTGGGCGGCGGGTATTTGGGTTTGCAGGGCGGGTCATGGGCGACCTTTAGGGCCCTTTCGCGAGCAAGCCCGCTCCCACAGGGGAATGCATTTCAAATGTGGGAGCGGGCTTGCTCGCGAAAGCAGTCTCACATTCAACACATATTTTCCAGGACACACCCATGAAGATATCCAGACAAGCCTACGCCGACATGTACGGCCCCACCGTCGGTGACAAGGTGCGCCTGGCCGACACCGAACTGTTCGTCGAAGTGGAACAGGACTTCACCGTCTACGGCGAAGAGGTCAAATTCGGCGGCGGCAAGGTAATCCGCGACGGCCAGGGCCAGAGCCAATTGCTCGCCCATGAAGTGGTCGACACGCTGATCACCAATGCATTGATCATCGACCACTGGGGCATCGTCAAGGCCGACGTCGGCTTGAAGAATGGCCGCATCCACGCGATTGGCAAAGCCGGCAACCCGGACATCCAGCCCGGCGTGACCATGGCCATCGGCGCCAGCACCGAAGTGATTGCCGGTGAAGGCATGATCCTCACCGCTGGCGGCATCGACTCCCATGTGCATTTCATTTGCCCACAGCAGATCGAAGAGGCGCTGACCAGCGGCGTCACCACCATGATCGGCGGCGGCACCGGGCCGGCCACCGGCACCAATGCCACTACCTGCACCTCCGGCCCGTGGCACCTTGCGCGGATGCTGCAGGCCAGCGATTCGTTCCCGATGAACATTGGCTTTACCGGCAAGGGCAACGCCAGTTTGCCCGAGCCGCTGATCGAGCAGGTCAAGGCCGGTGCTATCGGCTTGAAGCTGCACGAAGACTGGGGCACAACGCCGGCGAGCATCGATAACTGCCTGAGCGTCGCCGATGCCTACGACGTGCAGGTGGCAATCCACAGCGACACTCTCAATGAGTCGGGCTTTGTCGAAACCACCCTCGCCGCGCTCAAGGGCCGCACCATTCACACGTACCACACCGAAGGCGCCGGTGGTGGCCACGCGCCGGATATCATCAAGGCCTGCGGTTTCCCCAATGTGCTGCCCAGCTCCACCAACCCGACGCGGCCGTTCACGCGCAACACCATCGACGAACACCTGGACATGCTGATGGTGTGTCACCACTTGGACCCGAGCATTGCCGAAGACGTGGCCTTCGCCGAAAGCCGCATCCGCCGCGAAACCATCGCCGCCGAAGACATCCTGCACGACCTCGGTGCGTTCTCGATGATCAGCTCCGACAGCCAGGCCATGGGCCGTGTCGGTGAGGTGATCACGCGCACCTGGCAGACCGCCGACAAGATGAAAAAACAACGTGGCCCCCTGCCGGGCGACGGCGCGGGCAACGATAACTTCCGCGCCAAACGCTACATCGCCAAGTACACCATCAACCCGGCGATCACCCACGGCATCAGCCATATCGTCGGCTCCATCGAAGTCGGAAAATGGGCCGACCTGGTGCTGTGGCGCCCGGCGTTCTTCGGCATCAAGCCGACGCTGATTCTCAAGGGCGGCGCCATTGCTTCGAGCCTGATGGGCGACGCCAACGCCTCGATCCCCACACCGCAACCGGTGCATTACCGCCCCATGTTTGCCAGCTTCGGCAGCTCCCTGCACGCCACCAGCCTGACGTTTATCAGCCAGGCGGCACAGGCCGCAGGCCTGCCCGAGGCGCTGGGTTTGAAAAAGCAGATTGCAGTGGTCAAGGGTTGCCGCGATGTGCAGAAAACGGACCTGATCCACAACGACTATTTGCCGGATATCGAGGTGGACCCGCAGACGTATCAGGTCAAGGCCGACGGAGTGTTGCTGTGGTGTGAACCGGCTGAAGTGTTGCCGATGGCGCAGCGGTATTTCCTGTTCTAGCTTCGCCCCATGTGGTGAGGGAGCTTGCGCCCTCACCACAGGTACAGCGTATTCGCGTAGGCCTCAGAACTGCTCGCGTGGGTTAAAAGCGGCTTTTTGCGCCAGCTCCTGCCACAACGCTTTCACATCGTCGTTACCCGCCGCAGGCATGACCGCCTTCAGTTGAATGAACAGGTAGCCGCGTTGCCCGGCCTTGTTCAGCAAGCCATGGCCCTTGGCACGCATGCGCTGGCCGTTCTGGCTGCCGGCTGGCACCTTGAGGTTGATCTTGCCGGTGAGGGTCGGCACGGCCACTTCCGTGCCCAGCGCCAACTCCCACGGTGCCAGCGGCAGGTTGATGATCAGGTTTTCGCCGTCCACCTCGAACTTGGGGTGGGGTGCAAACTTGATGATCAGGTACAAATCACCGTTGGCCCCGCCACCGATGCCCGGTGCGCCCTGGGCCTTGAGGCGAATGCGCTCGCCATCGGCCACACCGGCCGGGATCTTCACGTTCAGGCTTTTGGTGGTATTGCTCACATGCCGACCGGAGGCATCGTATTGCGGCACCTGGAAGCTGATCTGCTTGGACTCGGTGGACAGGGTTTCCTCCAGGGAAACCGTGAGGTGCATCTCCACGTCCTGGCCTTTGCGCCCGGTAGGACGGCGCTGGCCGCCACCGAAGGCATCGCCGCGCGAGCCGAAGATCGAACTGAAAAAGTCCGAAAAGTCGCCCGCGTCCTGGCCGCCACCAAAGCCGCCACGGCTCTGCCAGCCCGGCGGGCCCTGGAACGGCTGGCCATGCTGGCCGTATTTGCGCAGTTCATCGTATTCGGCGCGCTTGTCGGCACTTTTCAGCGCTTCGTAGGCCTCGGACGCATCCTTGAACTTGGCTTCGGCATCCTTTTCTTTGCTGACGTCCGGGTGATATTTACGCGCCAGCTTGCGATAAGCCGACTTGATCTCCTTGTCGTCAGCCGTCGGCTCGACACCGAGAATCTTGTAATAGTCTTTGAAATCCATGGGGGCATCACCATCCGTTATCGATATCGCGCAGCCCGCCACACGGCACGCCATGGCTGGCAGCCTGGGAATTGATGTCAGGGCGCGTCATAAGTTAAGCGGCGGCACACAGATTTAATGCAATGGCTGTGTACCGCCTGGATATGCCCACAAGATTGGGGCAAAACGCGGTCTTTCAAGATGCGATACCGCTATTTACGACGACGGACGGGTTACCGACCTGCGTAGGATCAAGCGAACAGCTTTTTTATCATCCCCTCGGTGTATTGGTAGTCCAATCGCAGCTCGGTGCCCGCGGCGATATCTTCAGTGGCGAAAAGGGTGTTGAGGATGAACGGCTTGCGCTTTATCTGCGCCCCCGGCCCCATGCCCAGCCACATGTCGGCCTCAACATCAAACCCCACTGTCTCGACGTTATAGCCACTTGGCGCCTGGCGCAGCGGCTTGCCGTTTTCGTCATATTCAAAGTGAGTGTTTATTCGCGACAGAATATTGTCCCCCGACAAATGAATCGGCACCTCCATCAGAACGTTACCCTCGGCGACCTTCTGGCTGCCCACCTTCATGGTGTAGGTCTGGCCGCCCTCGCCGAAGATCCCCGACGGCAGTACGGTACCGCCGTAGACACCGACGATTTCCCCTTTGGCGATACGCCGGTTGGCCACCACCATGGACTGGCCGATCAACGCCTTTTCGCCAGGCACTTTCACATCCTGCGCGGTGAACGTGCGCAGTTGCAGTTGCGCTTCATAGCGTGCACCGACGTGCTCATAGCCTTCGAACTGGATGTAGGGTTTGACCTGCGCGGAGGTGTATTGCGCGCCGGAATCCAAGGTCACTTGCCTCTCCAGGGTTCGGATACGGATCGGCCTGCCCTGGTAATCCCTGAGTGGGTACTTACCGTTGTTGGCGCGGATGTAACTGCCGACCGGATTAGGGTTGGCCGTAAAGTGCACTTCCCGGCGCATGTAACTGAGTTCGGCCGTTGTATAGGGCTTGACCGGCATGGATTCCGACGCGTCGACAAACTCATCGTCGGACCCCGGCGGCGCCATACCGCCCGCCAGGCCTCGGCGGCGCCACACGCCCTTGACATCAGGCTTGGCCACGATTGCGCTGCTGGTCAGGCGCAAGGGGTTATCCGCCGCTTGTACCCATAACACGTAATGCTCGCCATCACCCGCATCGGGCATGCTCGCCACGAAGTAGCGCTTGCCATTGAAGTCGATGGCTTGCGCCTGGGACAGTTGCAGCCCGGGGCTGGCGTTCTCTACCAAGACTTCAAGGCTCGCTGTCGGCACCAGCGCCTGCGCCACTTCATCGCGGCTCAAGCGTTCGATCAATTGTGCTTCTTCAATCTCGAACTGCGCCTGCAATGCCTTGACCTTGGTGTCGTAGGTTGCACGGGGCAGCGTCCCGGCCTCGAAGTCGCGCTGCAAGGCTTCCATTTGTTCGTGATGGGGTACGTTCTGTGCTTCAAACTGCGCCCGGTATTTATTCGCCACATAGTCTTTCCAGAAGTCTCTGGCGAGCATGGCTTGCAACTCCTGGGCGGAGTTATCCAGGCTGAGCACCCGTTGGTAGGCCGCATCAAGCATAGCCTGGGTCACATTGCCGAAATGGGCAAACCGGGCCTGCTGCGGTTGGCCGGGCAATTCAAGGCGATCCTTGAGCCCATGGCGATACGCCATGCGCACCTCCACCTCTTCCACGGCCCTCAAGGCGCTCTCCCGTTGGGCAGGGGTCAAGCCCTCACGCGCGTTGATCGCGGCCCTGCGCTGGTCGATATCCTCCAGGGCGATCTTTTCCAGTTCATCGAGACGGAACAGCCCCTTGGACAGCTTCAGCAGGGCCTCACCCTGGGTCGAGTCCAAAGCGAGTACCTTGGCGTTGTAGGTCATCAGCAGAATCTCCAGGTTGCTGAAGGTCAACGCCGCCCGGTCACAGCAGGCCGCCCGCCCCGCCCACTCGAACATCTCCTTGCGCAACTGCTCGGACTCATTGCTGTTTTGCGTGATGCCATCGATCACCTCCCAGATGCGGCGCTGCAAGTCTTCACGCCCGGCAGGCGCTATTTCCAGATCCCGGAGCACTTCAAAGAAGCCGTCCGAACCCGCTAACGCACGCAGGGTGGACCACTGGAGCCGGCGCTGCGCCAACTGCTCAGTGGAAAAGCCCGTGGCCCAGCGCCGAAACGGAGCATCCGCGTCATGCGACACCACCGGGCCATCCACCGCACTCGTCACACTGGCGACCAATCGATTGGCTGCTCGCTCGGTGGCGGTGAGCCGGTCGCCGTAGGCGTTGATGCGTTGTCGCGTATCGGCGGACAGCGGGTTAAGGCCCAGGTCGGTTACCCGGGTGACCCGCAGTGTCTGTTCCAGTTGCTCGTCCGACGGGGCGATCAGCGCATCGGGCAAGGTGGAAATATTGTTGCCTCGCAGGTACACCATGTCCAACAGGGGGAGCTCGTCCAAGCCGGTAGGCCAGGTATCGAGGCCGGTGGCCCCCATGCCCAACGAGTGCAGGTTGGTCATTTGGCTGAAGTCCGGCGCCCTACTCAGGGGGTTTGAATTGAGTACCAGAGCCTTGAGCGTGGTGCGTGACGAGAGTATCGCCGCCGAATCGGCAGTCAGGCGGATCCGGTTGTTTTGCAGGGACAAGCGGGTCAAGCCATGCATCTGCCCGACCGCCGGCGGTAACTCACGCAACTGGTTCTTGGACACATCGAGCCAGCGCACCCCACGAAAACGCGCGAGGAACCCTTCCGGCGAGGTTCGAAGGTTCATATTGCTCAGTTTGAGCGAACCCACATGGCTGAAATCCGCGTCCAGGTCAGGCAGGCTCGGCAGGTTCAGATCACTGAGGTTCAACTCCAGGCCGAAAGGTTCGCCATCATTGGTGAGCTGTTGCGGTGTTTCTTGCCTCCAGCAGCGCAAGATGCGGTCCCAGGCCTGGTGGCGGTCACGCAAAGACCCTGCGTCATTGGCACGCTCGCCAACACGCACATAGCGCTGGCGCTCACCACCGCCTGAGAACAGCCACCCGTTCAACTGCCGCAGCAGCACAGAATGCTCTTGCCAGAGGCGGTTGAGCTGCGCCTCGGCCCCTTCACCCCAGGACCAGATAAGCGCCCTGGCCTTCTGCACGGAGTACTCGGGGTACATGTACTGCACCTTCTCGATGCGCGGGTTTTTACTGTCGAAAGCGCCCTCCAATGCCCCTTGCAACAGGTCGGGTCGAGACTGGGCCAGGTCCTGCCAGTACTTATCGAAGGTTTTCCAATAATCGGGGGGGAAGCGATTATTCTCGAGCAAGGTGACATTGTTGATCCGTGCCACTTTTTCCAATTGATCCGCGGGCGGCACCAGGTTGTCCTGCGGTACCTGTTGCAGACGGTTTTGACGCAGGTCGAGGCGCTCCAGCCCGGCTTGCTCTCTCAACCCCGAGGGCCACCGCTCGATGCGCGTCCTATACAGATTCAGCTCTCTTAAATGGGGCATGCCACTGAAGTCTGGCGTTACGCCCAGCGGATTACTCGACAGGTCGAGCACTTGCAGCGCATTGAGATTACTCACCAAGCCCGCGCTATGTTCAGTCAACTGCAAGCCGTTGTCGTGCAGCTTCAACGCAGTGAGCTGCTTCATGTCGCCAATTACCGCAGGCAGCTCGGTCATTTCGGCCCCGGTGACGCTCAAGCTGTTCAGCTCGTTAAAGTTTTCGAGGAACAACGCACTGGAATGCCCACCCCATTTGACATTCGACAACACCAATTCCTGGACATGGTCGAAGCCTCCTTTTATGGCGGGCAAATCCACCCCATAGAGGTTGTCCCTGGGCAGGCGAATGTGCAGTTGGCTCCCGGTCTCACGGCGCCAGCAGCGTTTGATCTCTTCGCTCACACGCCACTCCTCGCTGTAAGGGGCCAAGGCCCGCGGCCCCTTAGCTTGCGCCCAGACTTTCAAGGTTTTTTTCAGGGTGCGGTACTCCAACTCACGGCGGCTCAACTCGCCCCGCACGTCTTCACCCAGCGACTCAATGAACGCCGTGACCTGCTCGTCGCTGAAGGTTGGAAACAACCGCCGTACCCGCTCCGCCGGGGAGCGAAGCACATTCCCCGCCGTCCTTAACAACTGGCGCACCCCTGGGGCGCCGCCCAGTAGCCTGGCCATCGGGTCGTAGTCAGGTTTGCGCAGTGGGTTCTCCTCCAGCACCGTGCGCAACGGCTCTCGCGGTAACGGGCTGCGTTGAATCGCCTGCTTGAGCTCAACGGCACTGCTCAAGCCAAGACGCTGGCGCTCATCGAGCGCCAATTGTTCCCAGATAGCGCTGTAGAAATCACCGGGCATGGAGGCTTGGAAGTCGCCGCTTTCCAGCAGCACCAATGTGCGTTTGTGCGGAAAGTCAGGCGAGCCGATGGCATCCAGCACCGTGCCTTCAGCCGAATACTGACGCAGCTCGATGCGCGAACCCCGGTGCCAGCCCGGCAGGGTTTCCAGGGTACGCAAGGCCAGGCGCTGGCTATCGAGGTGCGTCTGGGTGTCCAGGTGCAACCCTTCGTAGGCACGGGCCACCCGGGTTTCCTGGGCACACCATCGGGCTTGCGTGGCCAGGGGCTCAGGCAAGCGGCGGGTGCTGCGAAAGGCCTGCAACTGATCCGTCGTCGCCCCTTGCAACACACGCTCGGCGACCGGTGTGGGCAAGGCCGGGTAGGTATCCAGCAGACGTTGCACATCGGCATCGGGCGCAGGGTTCAGCGCTTGGTAGCGTTGTTCCAGCAACGGCCCCTTGAGGCTGTCAACGGCATCGCCGAGATAGTGGCGCAGCTTGCCGGCGCGCACCTCCAGCGACTCCTCGGGGCTGCCGGGAAACTCCTTGAGCAGCGGGTCGACACCCTGCAACGTATACAACAACTCGCGCAGCAAACCGCCCCGGGCCATGGCGCTTTCGGTCACCACCATCACGCGCTTGCTGGCTGAAGCCGGTGCATCGGGCGTCTCCCAGAGCACCTCGCCCTGGGGGCCGATGACTTTCAGCGCCACGTTGTCAGGCAACAGGCCGCGGCGTTGAAGCAGGTCAAATTGCAGCTTGGGTTCGGCTTTCGAGTACACCAAGGGGTCACTGCTTCTGATGCGCTCGGCAAAGGTGGTGAGCTGCTGGTGCAGTTCGAAGCGTTTGAGCG
Source organism: Pseudomonas sp. FJ2-5-13 (assembly GCF_029201605.1). NCBI lineage: Bacteria > Pseudomonadati > Pseudomonadota > Gammaproteobacteria > Pseudomonadales > Pseudomonadaceae > Pseudomonas > Pseudomonas sp. FJ2-5-13. The sequence continues at coordinate 683,124 of NZ_CP104045.1, read as the reverse complement.
TGTCTTCCAGCAACCACGGCAATGGCTCGTGATGGACCGCGGCCTGGCGCAACACGTCGGTGTCGACACCGCTGATGCGCAGCGGGTCCGCCTGGTCGACAAGCCCCAGGCGCTTGAGCAAGGTCGGTTCATCCCAGGTCAGCGGTTCTTCCAGCTCATGGCTCCATACCCCGTTGTGGTTGTGTTCCAGCTCCGGGGCATAAGCGCCGGAGCGGGTCGGGTGCTGGATGCGGTAATCGCCAGTGAGGGGGTCTTGCTTGACCTGATAATGGGCGTCCTCGAATGCCACCAGTTGCTGCCCGTCGTGGTCGTACAGGCCCAGCGCGTTGGCCTTGGCTTCGGGCGCCGGTTTGACGGGGGCTGCGTAGGGCGCGAGGTCAGGGTTCCACAACACCTGCTTGCCGGACGGCATCGTCACAGGCTTGAGATGCTCCACCGCGCTCTGCCATTTGACGGCAGGCAGTACCTTGGCGCCGGTGGCAATAAACGCCACGTTCAACGCCACCGAGGCAAAATGCGCCCACATTTGCCGTGGCTCGCCTTGCCCATAGGCCTCTATCCCTTCAAAGACCTCGTAGCACATCTGCGACGCGCCCACGGCCAGCATGATGGGCCCCAACCCTGGCACCACGAAGGCCGCCAGGTTGAACACACTGACAGCGGCGTCGAAAAAACCTTCCAGACGCTCCAGCCGCGCCTTGCGATCCTCGTCCTCGGTGGGTACGGCCACGGCCCGCGCATCACTCAAAATCTTGCGGATATGTGCCTGCCGACTGCGCTGCCAAAGGTCACCACTGAGCAGGAAGCCGTCCATGGGCAAACGCACCAACGAGGTACGCAGCGGATAATCGGCCCCACCGTTGCCATTATCGGCTGGCTGGTACAACCGGCTGAAACGGGCGAAAAAACTGCCTTGCTCGTGCACCGGTATAAAGCGACTAAAAAAGCGTCGATAGGATGCGCTGTGCAAGCGCATGCGCAGATCGACCATGAACTCGCCGCTGGAGGCGTACTCCTTGACCGGCTGTTGCGGGTCGCCGGGTATGTACACCACCAGTGGCTCGGTACGGTCCGAACGTTCACGGTCTGGCCCGATCAGCAGCGGCCCTACCAGCACGCGGTCCAACACCTTGAGGGCGGCGTAGGTGACCGGCTTGCCCGCCAGCTTCGGTGTGCCGGAACCGGCCACCACCTGTTTGAGCATCTGGTAGGCATCGGCGCTCAACGCGCCGTTTAACTGCAACCGGGCAATCTCGATGCTCAGCGCCAGTTGCTGGCGTTGATGCTCCTCAAGCAACTGCTCCAGCGCCTCGCGCTCTTGGGCGGCGTCGGGTTCGACAACCGCCTTGATGTGCTTCTGGTATTGCGCGCCGAGGTCCAGGGTGCGGCACAGCTTGGCAAACTCATGGGGCTTGATCGCCACCGCGTGGGCGTTGACGGCGGCGAATGTCGCAATGATGTGGGGGTTCTCGGGATTCCAGCGGGTAATGAGTTGGCAATCGGTGCACGGCGAAGGCTGTTCTTCATCGGCCTCGAAATTGGCCAGCGCCGCTTCCAGCAGGGATGTGCCACGGTAGGTGTAGGTCAGGCTGGGGTCGTTTTGCTGTTCAAAAACAAAGGCCCCGTAGAAATCGTCGCGAGCACCTTTGTAGGCATATTTGCGCACGAGGAACACATTGCGTACATCCAACTCCAGGTTGAACTGCTTTTTGATCGCGTCCTTGAGCGGCTGCTCGGCAAACGCCAGGATGTCGTCGATCTGGCCAAGATGCTCTTCGATTGAATTGAGGGTTTCGCGAAAACGTGTGTGCTGCTCGGCCAGGGTGGTTTTGTCTTGGTGAGTCGCGGCCAGGTACCAGGAAGGAATGTCCATCTCGTGCTGGCCCAGCTCTTCCTGGCGCTGGGTCGTGCCGTTCAGGAACCAGCTTGGCACGCGTTGTTTGAGGAAGTCGTAGTGCACGCCGCGCAGGTCGGCGGTAAAGGTTGCATCAGGCATAGCGGTTCATCCGTGAGCGGTAAAACCGCAGCCTAGCCAAACCCCGGCAGCCTCAAGACGTAGCTATGTAGCGCGAATGCCGGTGGATTTACGGATCACCGGTCTACGCATCCGCGCGCCAGTGGCATACACTGCGCGGCCGTTTTTTGCCCGGAACCTGTGAGACATGAAAAACGCATCCCCAGCCCGTGCCTGCGGCATCGACTTCGGCACGTCCAACTCCACCGTCGGCTGGATCCGCCCCGGCGAGGAGACGCTGATCGCGCTGGAGGACGACAAGATCACCCTGCCGTCAGTGGTGTTCTTCAACTTCGAGGAGCGCCGCCCGGTCTACGGTCGCCTGGCGCTGCACGAATACCTGGAGAACTACGAAGGCCGCCTGATGCGCTCGCTCAAGAGCCTGCTGGGATCCAAGCTGATCAAGCACGACACCAGCGTGCTCGGCACTGCCATGCCCTTCACCGACCTGCTGGCACTGTTTATCGGCCAACTCAAGAGCCGCGCCGAAGCCAACGCCGGCCGTGAGTTCGAAGAAGTGGTGCTGGGCCGCCCGGTGTTCTTCGTCGATGACGACCCGATGGCCGACCAGGAAGCAGAAAACACCCTGGTGGACGTGGCGCGCAAGATCGGCTTCAAGGACATCTCCTTTCAGTACGAACCGATTGCTGCCGCCTTCGACTACGAGTCCACCATCACCAAAGAAGAGCTGGTGCTGATCGTCGACATCGGCGGTGGTACCTCCGACTTCTCCCTGGTGCGCCTGTCGCCGGAGCGTCGTCACAACGACAACCGCCAGAGCGACATCCTCGCCACCGGCGGCGTACACATCGGTGGTACCGACTTCGACAAACAGCTCAGCCTACAAGGCATGATGCCGCTGTTCGGCTACGGCAGCCGCATGAAAAGCGGCGCCTACATGCCCACCAGCCACCACATGAACCTGGCCACCTGGCACACCATCAACTCGGTGTACTCACAAAAATCCCAGCTGGCCCTGGGCAGCATGCGCTACGACATCGAAGACACCGGCGGCATCGACCGCCTGTTCAAACTGATCGAACAGCGCGCCGGGCACTGGTTGGCCATGGAAGTGGAAGAAACCAAGATCCAGCTCACCCACCAAGACAGCCGCCACGTGCCGCTGGACCGCATCGAAGCGGGCCTGAGCGTAGACCTGAGCCGCGCACTGTTCGAGTCGTCCATCGACAGCTTGCTGGAACGTGTACGCGGCAGCGTCACGCAGTTGCTCAACGACGCCTCGGTGAGCGTGGCGCAGGTGGATACCGTGTTCTTCACCGGCGGCTCCAGCGGCATCCCGGCACTGCGCCACAGCATCTCGGCAATGCTGCCGAATGCGCGGCATGTGGAAGGCAATATCTTCGGCAGTATTGGCAGTGGTTTAGCGATTGAGGCGAGCAAGCGTTACGGTTGCTGAGTTTCAGTTGAAACCGTGGCACGCCCCTCCGACGGTAACCACGATGCGAAGCGAGCCGCTCTTGATCTTGCTCTTGATCTGCTTTTGATCTCAGGCGCCCCGTTAAACCACGCTGGCCGGAATTCGACAGGGATTTGGGGGGTAAACCGGCAGGGATGCCGGTTTAGCCGCCCCGCGCCATGGATGGCGCGTGGCGGCGGCCCCCCAAATCACTGGCGGATTACGGGCACACCGAGCCCAAGCGAGGTGCCGAGTGGTGGGGCAAGAGCCCTTTGGTTACTTTGGGGCTTTTCCAAAGTGACCCGCCGTCAGGGCGGAACCCTAAGTGGCCGTTACCGCAGCAATGGATATATACACAATCGAACTGCGTTGACTGTCAGGCCGCCTTCGCGAGCAAGCCCGCTCCCACAGTTTGATCGCGGGGCGTCAGATAGACAGGGGCCGGCTGTGAGGCCGTCATCGCAGGCAAGCCAGCTCCCACGGGGGATCGCATTTCAATGTGGGCTTGCCCGCGATGGCGTCAGCCCAGGCGACACAAGGCCTAAACCATCCCCCCAAGCTTCAGCTCGCTCTTGAGATAGGCATAGTAAATCGGCCCCGCCACCACCCCCGGCAGGCCGAACGCCGCCTCAAACACCAGCATCGCCAACAGCAACTCCCACGACTTGGCACTGATCTGCCCGCCGACGATTCGCGCGTTGAGGAAGTACTCGACCTTGTGGATCACGATCAAATACCCCAGCGCCGCCACCGCCACCCAGATCGACAGCGACAGCGCCACGATGGTGATCAGCGTGTTGGAAATCAGGTTGCCGATCACCGGTAGCAGGCCAAGCAGGAAAGTCAGCACGATCAGGGTCTTGGTCAACGGCAGGTGGATGCCACACAGCGGCAGCACCACCGCCAGGAACACCGCGGTGAAGGCCGTGTTCAACGCGGCGATCTTGATCTGGGCAAAAACGATGTTGCGAAACGCCTGGACCAGCAGGTGCAGGCGGTCGAACAGCGCGGCGGCCAAGGGTTTGCGCTTGGTCAAGTCGGGCACGCGCTGCAAGGCGATGATCGCACCCAGCACCATGCCAATCAGCAAGGTGACGAACATGTGGGCGGCGTCTTTGCCGACCAGTTGCAGTTCGCTCAGGTGCTTGCTCAGCCAATCGCCAATAGCCACGCGAAACTCCGCGGCGCTGGCGGGCAGGTAAGCGTCGATGGACGGCGGCAATTGGCCGCGCGCACGGTCGACCACGCCCATGAATTTATCCAGGGAAGCCCCGGGGTTTTCCGCTTCGTGAAGCAGGAAGCTGATGGCGCCGGCAAAGATCAAGGCCAGCACGCTGACGATCAGGGTGCCCAGCAAAGCCACCGCCAGCCAACGCGCGCGCCGGCCTTCGATCAGGCGTTGCAGTTGAGGGGTGAGCATGTTGACCAGCTCATAGACCAACAGGCCGGCCAGCAGGCTGGGCAGCAATTTCAGCGGCAGTACCAGCAGCAACCCGCCGAAAATGATGATGTAGCTGGACAGCAACAACACATGACGCTGAGAAAACGTTGGCATACAGCCTCAAAACAAACGGCGTTGAAGGATGTTGTAGGAGCGAGCTTGCTCGCGAAAAACGCAAGAGCGCCTCGTTTAGTCAGGGCGCCCGTGTGATCGTTCACGTTTTTCGCGAGCAAGCTCGCGCCTACAAAGGGGCTGTGTGCGAGTGTCGCAGCCTTCTATGGCCCGGGGCTATTATTTCTTCAGGCAGGTGCTCATGAAGGTTTTGCGCGCATCACCGGCCAAGGCTTGGGTTTTCGCCGACGCATTGCAGTCTTTCATCTTCTGCTGCTGCGGGGTCAGGGTCTTGGCGTCGTTGGCGGCAGGTGCCGACAGGCAGGTCTTCATGAAGGCCTTGCGGTCATCGCCCTTGAGCGTCTTGGTGGTGGCCTCGGCATTGCAGGTGGTCATTTTGTTCTGCTGGGCAGTGGCGGCAAAACCCTGGGCACACATCAGCAGGCCCATCATCAACAACGGAATACGCAGCATCTTCATGGAGTTTTCTCCCTGTTACCGTGCCGACGGGCACGGCCTACCGCGCAGTGTAGTCAAAACCTGTTACAACTTCACCGGCCACGGATATTCGCCCGTCGGTATTGCTCCGGCGTGCAGCCAGCGTGGCGCTGGAACATGGCGATAAACGCCGAGGCGGTGCTGTAGCCCAGATCAAACGCCACGTGTTGCACGCTGCGGTCGCTGTCCAGCGCTTCGATGGCCGCCAGGTAGCGCAGGCGCTGGCGCCATTCGCCAAAGCTCATGCCCAGCTCGCGCACAAACTGGCGCGCCAGGGTGCGCTCGCTCACATGCACCTGTTCGGCCCATTGCGCCAGCGGGCGATTATCTCCCGGCTCTGCCTGCATGCCCTCCAAGACCCCAAGCAATCCAGGGTGGCGGGCGTAGGGCAGGAAACAATCGTGGACCGGCGCTTGCCGGAGCTGGTCCACCAGCACTTGGGCCAGGCGGATGTCGGCGTCGGTGCGCGGTGCATTGACGTCGCGCAGAGCGAAATCCTTGAGGATCGCCTTGAGAATGTCGCTGATCGCCAACGTGCAAGGCTGCTGCGGCAACTGCTCGCACAGCTGCGGCGCCAGGCCTACGGAGTGGTAGACAATAGCCTCGGCATTGTAGGAGCTGTGCTCGGTATGCGGTGGCACCCACACCGCGTACTGCGGTGGCGACATAAAGCGATTACCCGCCACTTCCATGCGCATCACGCCGCTGGCCGAGTAATCCAGCGAGCCCCAGGTGTGCTGGTGCGGGGTGCATTCGGTGTCCGGGGCAAAATCGGAGTACCGAAAGTACACCGGGCTTGGCAGGCGGGCGAAATCGGGCAGGCGGACGGTGTGTCGGGACATGTTGTCTGGATTCAACGCTCAGTTGTCTGGATCGCAGTATAGGCTTCGATCCAGACAGAGGATAATCCTGCCTCGTCAACACACTGGGTTTCTTTTCAATGCAATACGCGTATCCACTGCTGGCTATCTTTATCTGGGCCGGCAACACCGTGGTCAACAAATTGGCCGTGGGCTCGATCTTTCCGGCTGAAATCGGCTTTTATCGCTGGCTGTTCGCAGCGTTGCTGTTCACGCCGTTCATGCTCAAACCGGTGGTCGCCCACTGGCCGCAGATCCGCCCCAACCTGGGCAAGATCTTTATCCTCGGCGTGCTCGGCATGGCGGTGTATCAAAGCCTGGCTTACTACGCCGCGACGCTGACCAGCGCCACCAACATGGGCATCATCCTGTCGCTGATGCCATTGATGGCGCTGACCGCCGCGATCATCAGCCTTGGTCAACGCCTGACCTTTGGCGCCTTGACCGGCGCGGTGCTGTCGTTCGCAGGCGTGGTAGTGGTGGTATCAGCTGGCAGCCTGGGCGCGCTGTTGCAACATGGGGTCAACCTGGGCGACGGCATGATGCTGATTGCCACGCTGGCCTACGCGGTCTACAGCACCCTGCTGAAAAAATGGCAGCTGCGCCTGCCGCCGTTGGTGCTCCTGTATTTGCAGGTGCTGGTGGCGGTGGTGGTGCTGTTTCCGCTGTACCTGTTCTCGGCCAAGGCAGGTCTGGGCTGGGCGAATATTCCGCTGGTGCTGTACGCCTGCCTGCTGGCGTCGATGCTGGCGCCGTTGGCGTGGATGCACTCGGTGAAGACCCTGGGGCCAAGCCGTACCACGCTGTTTTTCAACCTGCTGCCCTTGATTACCGCGCTGATTGCGGCGCTGGTGCTCAAGGAAGAGTTGGCGCTGTATCACTTGGTGGGCGGTTTGCTGACCTTGGGTGGGGTGATTTTGTCGGAGCGTTGGACCACGCCGGTTGGCCGAAGGGTCAGCGTGGCCTGAGCCATCGCTATCGCAGGCAAGCCCCACAGGGGAATGCATTTCAAAGGCAGGAGCTGGCTTGCCTGCGAAGAACGATAACGCGGCTGCCCGGTTAAACCCCGGCCGCCTTCAGCCGCCGGGCATGCTCGACAAACAAGCGGATCGGCTCGGCCCCCTTGCCCACCAGCCCCAGGGACTGGTTGACGATATCGAAGTGGTCCAAGGCGTAGTCATCGCCGATCACCGTGCCCAGGTGTGAGCTGTAACGCCCGACCAGGCCGTCACACTGGCCCTTCTCCCGCACAAAGCTGCGGGCGAACCAGCGGCAACTGCGATTTGTCCCATCCAGCAAGTTGCGCCCGCGGTCGGTCTTGCCCGGCTGCAAGATGCCGGACCACGAGTAATAGCGCACACCGTTGACCTCCTCCACTCCCTGCCCACCCCATTCCTGGGGCAACCCCTGGGGATATTGGCGATTGAACAGCGCCACACCCGCGCTGGTCAGGGACTGGTGCGAGGCCGGCAGATCGGCCTTGAAGCGCGGCCCGCGATAGCCGGTTTCCAACAGCCCCATCACCCAGGCGGCCAAGTGAAACGCTGCGCTCATCAGCCGGCCTTTGACGCTGTCGACCGGGTAATGGGCGTGGATATGATCGGCCAGTTCCGAGCCATGATTGGGCCCGGCCACCGAGGTCACCGAGGCCACCCATTGCGGGCGCGTGGCCGCCGCATAACGAGCAGTGAGCGAGCCCTGGCTATGCCCGATCAGGTTGACCTTGTCGGCGCCGGTCTCGCGCAGAATCCGCTCGATCTGCACCAGTAACTGCTCACCGCGCACCTCGCTGGAATCCAGCGGCGCAACCTGCACAGCAAATACCTGCGCCCCACCAGCCCGCAGCGCCGGGACGATGCCGTACCAGTAGGGGAACCACCCCAGGCGTACAAAACCCAGCATGCCGGGCACCAGCACCAAGGGGTAACGTGTAGCTAACGACTGCGGCATGGGCCTAACGTCCTTGATCCAGACGGAATAAAGTCAGGCTAGCCCACGCCCGCGACCAGAAGATGACACCCGCCGGCAAATCCAATAAAACTTTTTGCGCCGCCCAGGACTCACACCTGATAACGACCCCGCCGGCAGAGCGCGGCGTACAACCGGATTAGCCCCAGGAGATTGAAATGACTCAAGCACAATTGACTGACGTTGCAACCCTGCGCAGCCGCGCCCGCCAGAACGTCGAAAACGGCGCCGTGACCGAAGGCTACGACGCCGACCGCGAAGAAATCATCCGCCTGCTCAACGAGTCGCTGGCCACCGAACTGGTCTGCGTGCTGCGCTACAAGCGTCACTACTTCATGGCCAACGGCCTCAAGGCCAGCGTGGCTGCCGATGAGTTCCTGGAACATGCCACCCAGGAAGCCGAGCACGCCGACAAACTGGCCGAGCGCATTGTGCAACTGGGCGGCGAGCCGGAGTTCAACCCCGACCTGCTGTCCAAGAACTCCCATGCGCAATACGTGGCCGGCAACACCTTGAAGGAAATGGTCTACGAAGACCTGGTGGCCGAGCGGATCGCGGTGGACAGCTACCGCGAGATCATCCAGTACATCGGTGATAAAGACCCGACGACCCGTCGCATCTTCGAAGACATTCTGGCCCAGGAAGAAGAACACGCCGACGATATGGCGGATATTCTGCAGGACCTGTAACCACTAACACTGCAACACCCCACTGTGGGAGCGGGCTTGCCCGCGATAGCGTTGGACCAGTTGATAAATCATTGACTGATACTCCGCTATCGCGGGCAAGCCCGCTCCCACAGTTACTTAACAGTCTTGGGCGCCTTGCCTTCCTTCATCTGTTGCAGCAACGGTGCGCACTCATTGGGCTCGCCACCACTTGGGGCCACCAAGGCGAGCAAGCCCGCAGCAGGCCCGGCAATCACACCCAGAGCGACCATGCCCGCACCGCGCAGTGCCAGCGGGATGGCCTTGACCCCGGCATTGGGCTTGATGAACGGCCCGTTGACGTACAGCGGTGAACGCAAGGAGAACAGGCGAAAGCCCTTGGATTCCGGCGTGATGGTCAGGTCCAACTGCTCAGTAGCCATATTCGCGGTGCCATCGATGTAGATGATCGCGTTCTCGGTATCGAACACAAACAACCGCGTGGTCGCCAGGCCCGTCTTGATGCCAAAGTCCGCCGCCGCGCAGTTGATCTTCACTTCCTCGTCGCCGAACAGACGCCCCACCACGTAGTTGCCCACGTTGAGCCCGGCGATTTCCATCAGGCTTCGGCTGATGGCGCCATCGTTGATCAGCATCTTCAGGTCGCCGTTGGAGGTGCCCAACAGTGCTGCCACGGAGTTACCGCGCCCGGCAATATCGGCGTCGCCGTTGAGTTCACCAAAGCTGGTTTTCATCGGTTCGAAGGTGGGGAACAACTGCTTGAGCTTGAAGTTACGCGCCGTGAGTTTGGCGCGACCTTCCATCGGCGTGGTGCGACCGTTCAAGCGAATCTGCGCATCGAGCTTGCCACCGGCCACGCCGAAACGCAGGGGTTCGAGGCTCAGTTGGCCGTCGTTGAGCACCAGGTGGGTGTAGAGATCAGTGAAGGGCAAATCGGCGCTGTGGACGATGCGTTTGCCAGTGAACTCGACGTCGGCATCCATATCGTGCCAACGCTCGGTGCGGAACTCCTCAACCGGCAGCACTTTGGTCGCCGGCTGTTTGCTTTCACCGCCACGGGCTTTTTGCTTGGCGTTGGAGTCCGCGCCGATCAAAGGCGCCAAGTCATCCATCAGCAACTGGTTGGACACCAGCGCGCCGCTGAGCTTGGGCCGTGGCTGGCTGGCGACATAGGCCAGGTCGCCGTGGATGTCGCTGTTGCCGATCTTGCCGTTGAAGTTCTCGTAGCGGAAGGAGGCGCCGCTGGCTTCATGCAGTTTGGCGATCAGATGGCCGTCGGTGGAATAGGCCGGCGAGTCCGGCAGGGTCACGCCGGTCAGCGGGTACAGGTTGCCCAGGCTGCTGCCCGACAGTTTCAGGCGCAGGTCCAGGGCGCCGAGGTTCAGCGGGTCGGTCAGCGTGCCGGCCAGAGCGATGCTGGTGTCCGCGATCTTGACCTGGGCTTGCAGCGGGAACGGCTTGGCCGCGTCCTGCAAGGCCAGCAAGCCACCGATCTTGCCCGTACCCGCAAGCTTCTGCCCGTGGTACTGGCCTTTGACCTTGAGGCCGAACGCGTAGTCCTGAGGCGCCGAGCCTTTTTCCAAGGCCTTCTTGGCATCGGCGTCGCCGACGATTTCGCCAAAGGGAATCGGCTTGCCCAGCGGGTCGATGATCACATCCAGCTGGGTCTTGAGGCTTTGATCGTCAAGGGTCACATGGCCTTTGTCGAAGCCGATGGCGCCGATGTCCACCACCCAGTTGGACGGTTCGGCGTTGGGGTCCTTGGGGTCGAACTTGAAGGTCCAGTTGGCGCGGCCATCCGCCAGGCGCTGCAACTGGGCACTGGGTTCGGTGAGGTCGATGCGCGGGATCACCACACGCTGCACCAGCAAGGCCAGGGGCGATATGCGCAGCTCAACCTTCTTGAGCGTGACCATCTGCGGTTGTTTCGACCAATCGGGGTTACCCAGGGTCAGGTCTTCGGCAATCACATGGGGCCACGGCACCCAGGCGCGCCAGCCGCCTTCATCGGGCTCACGCTGCCACACCACCGCGAGGTTGCCGTTAATGGCGAACGGACGATGCAGTTCTTCGGAGACCTTGGCATTGAGGGGCGGCTTGATGCGGTTCCAGTCGAAGAACACCAACACCAGTACCACGATGGCCATTAACAGAACGAAGCTGGCGCAGCTCCAAGCGACGATTTTACGAGTGCGCGTCATTGCACAGGACTCCTGAATACGACTGGCTGGGCAACAGCCTTTTAAACAGCTTATAGGACTACGACTGGCAAAGTGCCTGGGGGTTTAACGCAACGGCGGATTTAGCCGAAAAAAGCGATTTTCCTGATCAACCAGACCATTTTTCCCATCGACGACGCACCATTGTTACCCAGGTTCGTGTCGAAAATACCCACATCGGTGCAAAGCCGCGGGCTTGAGAGGCTCGATCTAGAGCCTCCGGGGAGAACAATCAATTCTGTTGATTATTACCATTGTGTTTATGAACTTTTATATCGACTTATCAAGGGTAACATTAGCCCTGTACCCACTTTATCGCCCTCCCAAGGAGCAACCATCATGAAACGCCAATTACTCGCTACCGTTCTGTTATCTGTCCTGGCCTCCAGCGCCTTTGCCCTGCCAGCCGCCGAACAGGCCACCCCACAGAACAAAGCCCAAGCCGTGCAAACCAGCCAAACCGTAGCTCGCAGCGGTTCGCAAGAAGACGAAAACCGTGACTACGCCAAAGGCGCCGTGGCTGAAAATGGCTACAACCGCCTGCAAGAGAAAGGTCTGGTTGAAGGCGGTGCTGAACAAGCCAACAAACGCGCCTACACCGAAGGCGTTGCTGAAGGCGGTGCCGACCGTCTGCAAGAACTGCATCAAGCACAGAGCTAAGCCTGTGGTGGCCCAGAAAAAAGCCCGATCTGCCGATCGGGCTTTTGCTTTTATATAGACCGCGTCACGCCCCGCCCCTGCCAAGTTCGACGCCGGCAAAGCGCTTTTGCTAGAGTGCGTCGCTGTACTTGCCGACAAAGCTCATCCGCTCATGCTGCCCCGCGCCGAACAAAAGCAACAAACCCGCCTCGCCCTGATGGACGCAGCCCGCCATCTGATGGAGTGTGGCCGTGGGTTTGGCAGCCTGAGCCTGCGCGAAGTGGCCAAGACCGCGGGTATCGTGCCCACCGGTTTCTACCGCCATTTCGCCGACATGGACCAACTTGGGCTGGTATTGGTCAGCGAAGTCGGCCAGACCTTCCGCGCCACGATCCGCCTGGTGCGCCACAACGAATTCGTGATGGGCGGCATCATCGATGCCTCGGTGCGCATCTTTCTCGATGTGGTCTCGGCCAACCGTTCGCAATTTCTGTTTCTGGCCCGCGAACAGTACGGCGGCTGCCTGGCCGTGCGCCAAGCCATCGCCGCCCTGCGCGAAGACATCACCCGCGATTTGGCCGCCGACCTGACGTTGATGCCCAAGTTGCAGCACCTGGATGCGGAAGGTTTGCATGTGATGGCCGACCTGATCGTCAAGAGCGTGTTCGCCACCCTGCCCGATATCATCGACCCACCGGCCCACGCCTTGCCGGCCCACCTCACGCCCCAGGCGAAGATCACCCAACAACTGCGCTTTATCTTTATCGGCCTCAAGCATTGGCAAGGGCTGGGCAGCACCGAATAAAGCAATCAACCCGCCGTGTGGAAACGCTTGGCAGTGGTGTAGTGCTTGTTCCAGTAGCTATTGCTCAATGAGTCGATACGAATGGTTTTGCCGGTGCGCGGCGAATGGATGAATTTGCCTTGGCCGATATAAAGGCCGACATGGCTGACCTGGCCGCGCCCGTTGCCTTTGAAAAACACCGCATCCCCAGGCTTCAACGCATTGCGCTTGATGGTCGCCGCCGATGAGCGGTGCATGGCCGTGGTGGTGCGCGGTATCTGGATATTGGCCTCGGTCTTGAACAGGTACACCAGGAAGCTGCTGCAATCAAAGCCCTGCTCTGCAGAAGTGCCGCCCCACTTGTAGGGCGTGCCCAGCAACTCATGGGCGCGGTCGATCACGTCGTCGATGGAGACCGGCTTGAGGCTTTGCAGCGACGAACCGAAGGTGGCGCGAGGCTGAAAGTTGGCCGATGCCGATGAAATAAAGAAGGTCAGGCTGACCAGGCATATACAGAAAATTGATCGAAGCATGATAAACGTCGCGGTGGCATTAAACAGGGCGCATAGCCTAAAGAACCCTCAAGTAATCTCATGAACTCCAAATCCTCATGATTCGTAGGACAAATCCTAAAAACCGCCTACTGAGAAAAAGATGAAAGAAATTTCATCAAGCTGAGCGCCACCATCAACGCAAAACGCCCTTCGCCGGTGCTATAAACATCGACACGCACCAAATTGATACACACACCGAATTATCCGACGCCCTATTGAGCAGCATGCCTGCCTGACTACAGGGAATTCCTACTCAATTCCATGATTGGCAAGCCCCTTGCTCTAGGTCTTTCATCGCTCACAGCTGGAAGCTCTCTGATGCTGGTGATACACCGCCGAATCGCCCCCCAAGCCCTCTGGGCCGCCGAGTTGCTGCTCAACTTCGAAGCCCGCAGCAAAAGCCGTCTGCGCTGTTTCAGTGCCGACGGTGAAGACGTCGGCCTGTTTTTGGAGCGGGGCCAGCCGCCCTTGCACGATGGCGAATTCCTACAGGCAGAAGACGGACGCGTCGTACGGGTGTGCGCCCGTCCTGAACAACTGCTGCACGTCACCTGCCGCAATGCCTTTGAGCTGACCCGTGCCGCCTATCACCTGGGCAATCGCCATGTGGCCCTGCAAGTCGGTGACGGCTGGCTGCGCCTGCTCGATGACTACGTGCTCAAGGCCATGCTTGAACAGCTAGGCGCCGATGCGCAGACCATAGAAGCGCCGTTTCAACCCGAGCACGGCGCCTATGGCGGTGGCCATCATCACTCACGCCATGGCGATGAAGACTTCAACTACGCGCCCAAGCTGCATCAGTTCGGCGTGCGTCTATGAACCCAGCCTGGGCGCTGCTACGCCTGGCCAGTCCGCAATTGCCGATTGGCGGCTACAGCTATTCCCAGGGCCTGGAAATGGCGGTGGACAACGGCCGCGTACAGGACGCCGCGAGCGCCCGACGCTGGATCAGTGACCAGTTGCTGCTCAACCTGGCGCGTTTCGAAGCGCCGCTGTTGCTCGCCCATTGCCGCGCCGCCGCTGAGCAGGACTGGGCCCAACTGGCGCAGTGGTGCGACGAACATCGCGCCAGCCGTGAGACCCGCGAGCTGTATCAGGAGAGCCGCCAGATGGGCTACTCCTTGCAACAACTGCTCAACGGCTTGCCGGAACTGGACGACAGCGCCCGTGACTTTCTCGCTCAACGCGACGAACCGCACCTGGCCCTTGGCTGGGCCTTGGCCGCGCGCGCCTGGCACATCAGCCCTGGCGATGCCCTTGCCGCCTGGCTGTGGAGCTGGCTGGAAAACCAATTGGCGGTGCTGATGAAAACCCTGCCATTGGGCCAGCAAGCCGCCCAGCGCCTGACCAGCGAGCTGCTGCCGCTGCTGCAACAAGCCCAGCAGGATGCCGAACGCATTAACCCTAACCATTTGGGCAGCGCCGCTTTTGGCCTGTCCCTGGCGTGCATGGCCCACGAGCGCCAGTACAGCCGCCTGTTCCGTTCCTGATTGTGGAGAAGCACATGAACACACAACCCCTGCGCGTTGGTATCGGCGGCCCGGTAGGCTCGGGCAAGACTGCCCTGACCCTGGCCCTGTGCCTGGCGCTGCGCGATCGCTATAACCTGGCGGTGGTCACCAACGACATCTATACCCGCGAAGACGCCGACTTCCTGGTGCGTAACCAGGCCCTGGCGCCGGAGCGCATCATCGGCGTGGAAACCGGTGGCTGCCCGCACACGGCGATTCGCGAAGACGCCTCGATCAACCTGGAGGCCGTGGACCAACTCAACCGCCGTTTTCCGGGCCTGGACCTGATTCTGGTGGAGTCCGGCGGCGACAACCTGTCGGCCACCTTCAGCCCGGAACTGTCGGACCTGACCATCTATGTGATCGATGTGTCTGCGGGCGACAAGCTGCCGCGCAAAGGCGGGCCCGGTATTTGCAAATCCGACCTGCTGGTGATCAACAAGATCGACCTGGCCCCGCTGGTCGGCGCCTCGCTGGAACTGATGAACAGCGACACCCAGCGCATGCGCAACGGCAAACCCTTTGTGTTCAGCAACCAGAAAACCGGGGTCGGCCTGGATGACATCGTCGCCTTCATCGAACGCCAGGGCCTGCTGACCGCCGCCTGATCAACCCATAAGGAACCTGTCCATGAGACTCAACAGACTTTTCGCCGCCGCCGCGCTGCTGCTCGCCCCGGCCCTGGCCTTCGCCCATCCGGGCCACGGCGACAATGGCCTGGTGGCCGGTATCAGCCATCCCCTGGGCGGCCTCGATCACTTGCTGGCCATGCTTGCGGTGGGCCTCTGGGCTGCGCAGCAAAAAGGCGCCGCGCGCTGGGCGCTGCCGTGCACCTTCGTCGGCACCATGCTGATCGGCGGCGTGCTGGGGTTTGAAGGGCTGCAACTGCCGGCGCTGGAAAGCGGGATTGCCGCCTCGGTGCTGGCGTTGGGCCTGGCGGTAGCATTGGCGGTACGGCCACCGCTGTTCGTGGCGGTAGGCGCCACGGCCCTGTTTGCACTGTTTCACGGCGTGGCCCATGGCCTGGAACTGCCGGATATGACCAGCCCTTGGGCGTATGCGGCTGGGTTTGTGGGGGCGACCGCCGTGTTGCACGCTGCGGGTTATGCGGTGGTGCGCTTTTTACCGGCGGCTGCAGCGCCACTGGTGCGAGTGGCCGGGGCGGCTTCGGCGGCGACTGGGGTTTGGTTGCTGGCGGGCTGATCGTCAGCGCCTGTAAGGGCCTCATCGCAGGCAAGCCAGCTCCCACATTTGAGAGGGTTCACACTTCAAAAATGTGGGAGCGGGCTTGCCCGCGATAGCGCCAGTACAAACACCACCGATCCCAAGCCTGCTACCATGCGCGGCAAACACCCCTGCCGTGACGACGCCAGCCAATGCCCATCGCTTCCGCCTCTTCCCTGACGCCTGTGCTCACGCACTTCCATGACCTGATCGTGCCCCTCTGGCAAGGCCCGGGCTGGAATGCCGACCTGGCACTGCCCTTTGAGGCCCTGGACGCCGACCACCTGCCACTGCCCCCACAGCGCTATCGCGCCATGGCCTGCGCCCGGCAGTTGTACCTGTTCGCCAGCCTGATCGGCGAGCCCGGCGCGGCGTTTGCCGAAGAACGTGCGGCGGCGCTGTTTCGCTCCCTGCAACGGCACTTTCATGATGCCGAACACGGTGGCTGGTTCTACAGCATCGACCCCGCCGGCCAGCCGCTGGACAAGCGCAAAGACCTCTACACCCACGCCTTCATTATTTTTGCCTGCGCCCATTACTGGGCCAAGGTGCGTGAACCGCTGGTAGAGTCGGTGCTCAACGCCGCCCTGGAAGTCGTCGCCCAACGCTTTGCCACCGGCGACGGGTTGTACGAGGCGGTACTGGAGCGCAACTGGGCCTCGCTCAACGCAGGCCCTTTGCAAAACCCGTTGATGCACTTGGCAGAAGGTTTCCTGGCCACCCTCGCGGTGCGTGAGGATGCCGAGGTACAAGCGGCCCTGCTGGCATTGGCGACGGCCATGCAGCAACGCTTCATCGACCGCGAGCACGGCGTGATGATGGAAAAACCTTTGGGCGCTGTGGATAACTGGTTTGAGCCGGGGCACCAGTTCGAATGGTTCTTTTTGCTCGAATCTTCAGCTGTGCTGCGCGGCACCGCGCTGCATGGGTCGCTGACACGGGCATTTGCCTATGCCGAGCAAAAGGGTGTGGATAAGTTAAGCGGCGCGGTCAGCGGCATGCTCGCGCTGGATGGCACGGTGCGCGACGGTACCCAACGGATCTGGGCGCAGGCGGAGTACCTGCGGGCGCTGACCTTGCGGCCAGGTAGCGAAGCAGTGCTGCAGCGTCAGCTGCAGGCGCTGCAACAGCGCTTTTTGCATGCAAAGGGTTGGCATGAATGCCTGGATGCCGAGGGTAAGGTGAGCCGGCGGGATATGCCTTCGACAACGCCTTATCATTTAGCGACTTGCTATCAGGGTTTGGTCCGGCATCTGGGCTGACCTGTAGGGCCTCTTCGCGAGCAAGCCCGCTCCCACATTCGACCGCATTCCAAAGGTAAGACGCGGTTAAATGTGGGAGCGGGCTTGCTCGCGAAGGCTTCACCTCGGTCTAACTGACCTCACGCAATCCACTTGCGATCCCCGGTAAAACTGATCGTCAACCACCGCGCCGCATCCGCCGCCCCCAGCCCTGTGGATATCTCCTCACGCAGCCCATCAAGGGTGGCGACGTTATCTACCGGGTAATCCGCCGGCAGCACCACATGAATCTCGATAAACCGCGCGCGCCCGTGCTTCTGCACATAGGACACGTAGTCGTCGAAACCATGCTTGGCCTGCGCCGCGTCCATCACTTCGCGGACCTTGTCGTCCAAATGATCCGGCGCGATGCCCAATACTTCCCGCAACGCTGGGCGCAAAATCTTGAATGCCGGCGCCAGCATGCTCAGGGCCAGCAGGATCAGGATCAACGGGTCGACGTAGACCGCCCACTCGCCATAGCCCTGGGACTTTAGCAACAGCGCGGCCAGGAAGCTGATCAGCAAACCCACCGACAGCATCGCGTCCACCAGCCAGCTGATGTTGTCGAACTGGATCAATGACGACTTGAGTGTGCGATTGCGGTAGCGCACATAGAAGAAGTACGCGAACTCCACGACGGTAAACACCGCCGCATAAATGATCACCAGCCCCAACTCGATTTCGCGCCCGCCATTGATAATGCCAAACACGCCATTGAGGAACGCGTAGATGGCGATCAACAGCAGGAAACTGCCTTCTATCAACAGCACCATCGGCTCCAGGTGCCAATAGCCGAACTGGAAGCGCTCGTTGCTTTTCTTGGCGATCAGCTTGGCCGTGATCAGCATCAACACCTTGATGGCGGTGGCGATCAGCGAGAAAAAGCCGTCGAACAGAATGGATTGGGCGCCGGATATCACACCCGTGACAATCCCTGCGATCGCGACTGCGAACATCAGGATAGTCGATTGTTTGAGCAGTGCCTGCTCACCTCGGTTACTCACATTGCCTCCTGTCAAAACCTTTAAACCGCTGGGTGCGGTGGGGTTTTCAGGCGGGCAGTGTACCTTATGCCGCATTTTGGCCGATTTGACGCCATCTGTAGGAGCGAGCTTGCTCGCGAAAAACCTGAGCGCGCCGCGTGCATTCAGGATACCCGCGTCATCGTTAACGTTTTTCGCGAGCAAGCTCGCTCCTACAGTGTGTGGCGCAGGTGCTTAGCCCTTGGCCCCACGCTCAATCGCAAACCCAGCCCAGGTCTGGCTCACCGGCATCAACTCCAGGCGGTTGATGTTCACGTGGGCCGGAGTGTTCATCACCCAGAAAATCGTATCGGCAATGTCCTGTGGCTGGATCGGTTCGGCACCTGCATAGGTGGCGTCGTAACGCGCCTGGTCACCGCCGAAGCGCACCAGGGAGAACTCGCTTTCACACAAGCCCGGCTCGATATTGGTCACCCGTACGCCGGTGCCTTGCAAGTCGCAGCGCAGGTTCAACGAGAACTGCTTCACGAACGCCTTGGAACCACCGTATACATGGCTGCCCGGGTACGGGTAGTTACCGGCGATGGAACCCAGGTTGATGATCCCGGCACCGCGGCCATGGGCAATCAGGCGCGGCAACAGCAGGTTAGTGGTGGTCAGCAGGCCCTTGATGTTGGTATCGACCATGGTTTCCCAATCGTCGAGGTCGCACTTGGGTGCAGGGTCGGTGCCCACGGCGAGACCTGCGTTGTTGATCAGGCCGCGCAGCCTGGCGAACGACGGCGGCAGGTTGGCGATGGCCTCCTCCATGCCTTTACGGTCGCGCACATCCACCACCAGGCCATGCACTTCGGTCTGCTTGGAAAGCTCTTCGACCAAAGCGTTCAAGCGCTCGGCACGACGACCGGTGAGCACCAGTTTCCAGCCGGCTTCGGCAAAACGACGGGCACAGGCTTCGCCGAAACCTGAAGTGGCGCCAGTGATAAACAGCGTGTCGGACATGGTGTTCTCCTTGCGGGCATCGGGAAAAAAACAGCCAGCAGAATGCCCTTACGCCGCCGTTGCGGCAACCGCTATGCACGCACATGCCTGCGCAACTGGTCATTTTTTAATCAACACTATTAAAGCCTTATAAACCGTGGCTTGCAGCCATATGCGCGCAGGTTATCCACAACTGCGCCCACAGTCTTTGGGGGCAAGTGCAAATGGCTCAAAGCCGCTGTGTACAAGGGTTGCAGGCGGTTTTAGAAAGTTTTTTGCTTGACCTGGGGGAACGCCTATGTAGGCGCTGACAAATGCAGAAAAACACAACGATGGCTCCAGGCCAGTCATTCCGGCCCCTGCGCGCGTCTTTCCAGAGTTTAGTCACAGACTTATCCACAGGCAGGAATGACTTATTTGGTTCATATACCTGTGTCTTTAAACAGGTTGACAAACCCCTGGGGCGCTCGTGAAAAACACACTGATCAAAAAACAACCACAGAGCTGTAAGCCACGTAGTTAAAGGCTTTCAGCCAGCTACTCCCACGTTACCCACAGCCGGTTCCACAGTGGATGGGGACAAGTCAAAACTGTGACAAAACAGGGATTTGCGGCGGCTATATGTCGCGCTTTTGAGGTGGGCTGGATTTGTTTTCCACAATTTGGCGCTAGCCTTGTGAACACCGCAAAACAACTGTGGGAGCGGGCTTGCTCGCGAATGCGCTGTGTCAGTCAAAACATCTGATACTGGTACACCGCATTCGCGAGCAAGCCCGCTCCCACAGGGGAACCGCGCCGCTTTAGGTCAGTGACCGCCCAGGTAGGCGTTGCGCACTTCCTCGTTCACCAGCAACTCCTTGCCGGTGCCCGTCAGGCGGATCTCACCGTTGACCATCACATAGGCCCGGTCCGACAGGCGCAGCGCATGGTTGGCGTTCTGCTCCACCAGGAAGATGGTCATCCCGGTGGACGCCAGTTCGCGCAGGGTGGAAAAGATCTGCTTCACCACAATCGGCGCCAACCCCAGGCTTGGCTCATCGAGCAGCAACAGCTTGGGCCGGCTCATCAGCGCACGGGCGATGGCGAGCATTTGCTGCTCACCACCGGACATGGTCATCGCCCGCTGGTTGCGCCGCTCCTTGAGCCTGGGGAACAGCTCAAACATGCGCTGCATGTCTTCACTGGCGAACTTGTCGCCAATAGGGATGGTGCCCATCAGCAGGTTTTCCTCGACGGTCATGTCAGGGAACACCCGCCGCCCTTCCGGCGACTGCGCAATGCCGTTGGAAGCGATGTAGTGGGACGACTTGTGAGTGATGTCGACACCGTTGTAGAGGATCTGCCCCGACTCGGCCCGAGGCTGACCGAAGATCGACATCAGCAACGTGGATTTACCCGCGCCATTGGAGCCGATCAGGCTGACGGTTTCGCCTTCGTTGATGTGCAGCGAGACTTTTTTCAGGGCCTGGATCGGGCCGTAGAACACGTCCAGGTCCTTCATTTCGAGGATAGGTGCACTCATACCAGTTCCTCTTCATCCGCGCCCAGGTAGGCGGCGATCACTTTCGGGTCGTTGCGGATCGCGTCCGGGCCGCCTTCGGCGATCACGTTGCCGTGGTCCAGCACCACAATGTGGTCGGAAATACTCATCACCATGCCCATGTCGTGTTCGATCAGCACCACCGTGAGGTCGTGTTCGTCGCGCAGCAGGCGAATCATCGCGCTGAGGGCTTCGGTTTCCTGAGGGTTGAGGCCCGCTGCCGGTTCATCCAGGCAGATGATCTGCGGCCGCGTGCACATGGCGCGGGCGATCTCCAGGCGGCGCTGCTGGCCGTAGGAGAGCTCGCCGGCCAGGCGGTTGGCGCAGTCCACCAGGTCGACCACTTCCAGCCAGTAGAACGCGCAATCCAGCGCATCGCTTTCGGCCTTGCGGTAGCCCTTGGTGTTGAGGATGCCGGCAAGCATGTTGCGGTTGACCCACATGTGCTGGGCCACCAGCAGGTTTTCCAGCACCGACATTTCCTTGAACAGGCGAATGTTCTGGAAGGTGCGCGCAAGGCCCGCGCGATTCACCAGGTGGGTGCCACCGAACATCTTGTAGTACACACGGCTGAGGAAGCTTTTGGGCGACACGAAGTCGGTGGCCTCAAAGCGCTCGCCGAGCAGCTGGATCACGTTGGTTTGCTTGCCCCGCACGTTCAGTTCGATCTTGCCGCCGCTGGCTTTGTAAAAGCCGGTGAGGCAGTTGAACACCGTGGTCTTGCCGGCGCCGTTGGGGCCGATCAGGGCGAAGATCGAGTTGCGTTTGACCTGCAGGCTCACATCACTGAGGGCCTTGATGCCACCGAAGTGCATCATCAGGTGTTCGACGGACAGCACGATTTCCTTGCTCATGGCGCTACCCCTTTGCGTGGCGTCACGCCGGTACGGCTGATGCGAATCAAGCCGCGCGGTCGCCAGATCATCATCACCACCATCAGCACCCCAAACAGCAGTACGCGGTATTCAGAGAAGCTGCGCAGCAGTTCCGGCGCAACGGTCAACACGAACGCTGCGATCACCACGCCGACCGTCGAGCCCATGCCGCCCAACACCACGATGGCGAGGATCAACGCCGACTCAAAGAACGTAAAAGACGACGGGTTGACGAAGCCCTGGTAGCTGGCAAAGAACACCCCGGCCAAACCGGCCGTGGACGCGCCGATGGTGAAGGCCGAGAGTTTGACCAGCACATGGTTCAGGCCCATGGAGCGGCAGGCGATTTCATCTTCGCGCAGCGCTTCCCAGGCGCGACCGACCGGCATGCGCGTCAGGCGATGCTTGATGTACAGCACGGCCAGCACCACCAAGAACAGCACAATGTAGATGAACATGAACTTGATATTAGGGTTGTAATCGATGCCGAAAAACTCGTGAAACGGAATGCCGCCATCCTTTGCACGCTTGCCGAACTCCAGACCCAGAAAGGTCGGTGACGGCACCGGCATACCGTTCGGGCCGCCGGTAAACGACAGCCAGTTGTTGAGCACCAGGCGAATGATTTCACCAAAACCCAGGGTCACGATGGCCAGGTAGTCACCGTGCATTCGCAGCACCGGGAAGCCGAGTATGCACCCCGCCAACGCCGCCGCGATGGCCGCCAGTGGCAGCACGGTCCAGAAGCCCAGGCCCAGGTATTGATAACCCAGCGCCAGGCCGTAGGCACCGATGGCGTAGAAGGCCACGTAACCCAGGTCGAGCAGGCCCGCCAGGCCCACCACGATGTTCAGGCCCAGGCCGAGCAACACGTAGATCAGCCCCAGGATCACCACGGTGAGCAGGTACTTGTTGGCAAAGATCGGGAACACGATGGCGATCACGATCAGCGCCGGGATGATCCAGCGCAGCCGCGACTTGTAGTCCGGTGGCAGCACGTGCACGCCGGAGCCGCTGCTCTCAAATCCTTGAAGGATCTTCACACCCTTGGGGGTTTGCAGGAACAGGCTCAGGGCAAAGCGCCCGGCCATGACGATGGCGACCAGCACGGCAACCCGCGCAGGCTCCAGGTTGAAGCTGTAGCCGTCGAGCACCACGCCGACAATCGGGCCGAACACGATCAGCGAAATCAGCCCCGCGAGCACCGTATCGACCACGCTTTTCTTGATATCAATGGATTTGGCAGCAGACATGTTTACACCTTAGCCACGAGTGGGCGACCAAGCAGGCCCTGGGGACGGAAAATCAGAATCACCACCAGCAGGGAGAAACTGAACACGTCTTTGTAGTCAGAGTTGATCAACCCCGAGAACAGCGACTCGGAGATACCGAGGATGATCCCGCCGAGCATCGCCCCAGGCAGGGAGCCGATGCCGCCGAGTACCGCTGCGGTAAACGCCTTGATGCCGATGATGAAGCCGGCATAGAAGTCGAAAGTGCCGTAGTTGAGGGTGATGAGCACGCCGGCCAGGGCGGCCATGGCGGCACCGATGACAAACACGTAGGAGATCACGCGGTCGGTGTTGATGCCCAGGATCGAGGCCATCTTGCGGTCTTGCTGGGTAGCGCGGCACATGCGGCCCAGCTTGGTGTATTTGATGATGTAGGTGAGCAAGGCCATGCCGGCAAAAGCGGCGACCAGGATGAACACTTTGGTGTAGGTCAGTTGCACAAACCCGGTGCCGATATCGACGCGCCAGGCGCCGGCCAGCAAGGTGGGAATACCTTGTTGCTTGGCACCCTGGGCGATCTGCGCGTAGTTCTGCAGGATCAGGGAGATACCGATGGCGCTGATCAGCGGAGCCAGGCGGGTGGAGTTACGCAGGGGTTTGTAGGCGACACGCTCAATCACCCAACCGTACACGCCGGTGACGACCACGGTGAAGATCAAGGTACCGAGAATGAGCAGCGGGAAGGATTCGATGCCGAAGTAAGCCAGCAGTGCCAGACTGATCGCCGCGAGGTAAGCGGAAATCATATAAACCTCGCCGTGGGCGAAGTTGATCATGCCAATGATGCCATAGACCATTGTGTAGCCGATGGCGATCAGGCCATAGACCGACCCGAGGGTCAGGCCGTTGACCAGTTGCTGCAGGAAAATACCATCCATAACGCAATCTCACGCGGTGAGCACCTGCACACCGGTGGGTGTGCGGCGCTTCTGGAGGAAAAGACAGATCGGGGTCAAAACACAGCCCTTATGTGGGAGCGGGCTTGCTCGCGAATGCGGTGTGTCATAAACACATTCGGCGACTGACACTCTGCTTTCGCGAGCAAGCCCGCTCCCACATTGAGTCCGTGGTGCTTGTACTTACTTCTGCTTTTCCAACTGATGGTATTTGCCGTCTTTGTCCCACTGGTAAACCACGTAGTCAGAGACTTTCAGGTCGCCCTTGGCATCCCAGGCTTTTTCGCCCATGACGGTTTTAACCGGGTTGGCCTTGAGCCACTTGGCAGCGTCTTCGCCCTTGTTGGACTTGGCACCGTTGAAACCGGCGGCCAGGGCCTGGATCGAGGCGTAGGCGTACAGGGTGTAGCCTTCTGGCTCGGTGCCGTTTTTGCGGAACTCTTCCACCACGGTCTTGCTGTCTGGCAGCAGGCGCGGGTCGGCGCCGAAGGTCATGTACACGCCATCGACGTACTGCGCACCACCTGCGGTGGACACCAGCTCGTCGGTGACCACGCCGTCATCGGACATGAACTTGACGTCTTTCAAGCCTGCTTCACGGATCTGGCGCACCAATGGGCCAGCTTCCGGATGCAGGCCGCCGAAGTACACGACGTCGGCGCCCAGGGAACGGATCTTGGTGACCAGGGCGCTGAAGTCTTTCTCGCCACGGGTCAGGCCCTCTTCCAGCACCGGCTTGACGCCGCGCTTGGTCAACTGGGCTGCGGTGGCGTCGGCCAGGCCTTTGCCGTAGGTGTCCTTGTCATTGATCACCGCGACTTTCTTGCCCTTGAGCACATCGACGATGTAGTCGCCGGCGACGATGCCTTGCTGGTCGTCACGCCCGCACATGCGGAACATGGCGCCCAGGCCGCGTTCGGTCACTTGTGGGTTGGTGGAGCCTGGGGTGATGGCGATGATGCCTGCTTCGTCGTAAACCTCAGACGCCGGGATGGTATTGGATGAGCAGAAGTGCCCGACCACGCCGATCACTTTGTCCTGGTCAGCCAGGCGGTTGGCCACGGCCACGGCCTGCTTGGGTTCGCAGGCGTCATCGCCGGCCACCAGCTTGATCTGCTCGCCGTTAATGCCGCCGGCCTTGTTGATAACGTCGGCTGCCGCCTGGGCACCCTTCATGTACTGCTCACCGAAAGCGGCGTTGGCACCCGTCATCGGGCCCGCCACACCAATTTTCACATCAGCTTGAACAAACGTAGAAACACCCAGCGCCGCAGCAACGGCGAGGGCCAGAAAACCTTTCTTGTAAAACGTCTGGGACATGAGTGGTGCTCCGATATTTTTGATTTTTGGCACGACAACTTGCATTCAAACCTTTCACCGAAAGCTCAGAGCAAGCCGCGTGCCATTACGTTTTTATTCTTCAAAAAGACACGGTGTCATTGTTATTACAGGCGTTTCGACGCCTTTTGCCAGGACGTGCAACCGTCTAGCGTCTACAGGTGCAACCAACACTGCAAAAAAGTACAACCCTGGCAGGTCGCACCTGCAACCGCAGGCATAAACGACAGTTCCTACAGCTGTAACAACGTGCGTAACGGAACTGCACATTTACAGTGCGTGATTGCTACGACTTGCACCAATACAGATGGGTAGCCTGCTAAGAAAATGCAGGCTTCTGAGGGGTATTTCGCTGATCAGATCACGATCCTCAGGCATTGCCCGGCGTGATAGAGCGAGAAGCCGGCTTCATACAGGCAACTGCGCAGGCCTACCCCGGCCAGGGGCTGCATAGGGGCAAAGGGGATCGGCAAGGCTTGGGGATCCTGGTGACACAGGTAGTCGGCAAACGCCTTGCCCACCACGCTGCCGGTGGTCACCCCGCGTCCGTTATAACCGGTAACCGCCACCAGGCCGGGGGCCGGTTCGAACAGGCGCATCAAGTGGTCAGGGGTGAACGCGATGCAGCCGGTCCAGGTGTATTCCCACTGCACCGGTTTGAGGTACGGGAAGTAGTGTTGCTGCACCCGATCGGCCCACGCTTTGAGAAACCATGCCGGTTTCTGGTTGCCATTGCCCAGGCTGCCGAGCAACAGGCGGCCATCGGCATCGCGGCGAATACTGCTCAGGACCTGGCGCGTGTCCCAGGAGCCCTGGCCGCCGGGGAGGATCTGCTTGGCCGCGTCATCGGTCAGCGGCGCCGAGGCCACTTGGTAGTAATAGCCGGGGAAGAAGTTACGCCGCAGCTCGGTCCATTCGCCTTCGGTGTAGGCATTGGAGGCGATCACCACCTGCGCGGCCTGCACCGCGCCCTCGGCGGTCTGCACCGACCAATCGGCGCCTTGGCGCTCAAGCTGGGTGACCGGCGAATGATCGAACAATTGCCCGCCCAGCCCCACGGCGGCATTCGCCAACCCCGTGGTATAGGCCATGGGGTTCAAGGTGCCGGCGCGCCGATCCAGCAATGCGGCGGCGATTTTGCGGGTACCGGTGGCGTGCTCGCAGGCCTGGCCGGTGAGTAACTCAACCGGCGCGCCACGGCGTTTCCACTGCTGCTCACGGCTGCGCAAATCCGCCTCGCCACGGGCGTTGTGCGCCATGTGCAAGGTGCCTTCACGGCGCAATTGGCAGTCGATGTTGTACTTGTCGATCAGGCTGAACACCAGGGACGGCGCCGCGCCCAGCATGCGGTTGAGCTGGCTGCCCACCGCCGTGCCGAAACCGGCCTCGATCTCGTCCGGTGGAATCCACAGGCCGGCATTGACCAGCCCGACGTTGCGCCCCGAACCGCCGTGGCCGGTGCGATGGGCCTCCAGCACGGCAACGCTTTTACCCTGTTCCAGCAAATGAATGGCCGCCGACAAACCGGTGATGCCGGCGCCGATCACGCACACATCCACCTTGACCGCGCCCTTGAGCGCGGCCCGGTCGGGGCGGCCAGGGGTGAGGTGTTCCCATAAACATGTTTCGCGCAGTGCCATTGCCAGACTCCGATGAGACCTAACAAACAAATACTCTTTTGAATGGGAAACCCAATCACCTGTGGGAGCTGGCTTGCCTGCTCCCACATTGACCGTGCCAGATCAGTCGAAGGTAATGCCTTGTGCCAACGGCAGTTCCAGCGAGTAGTTCACGGTATTGGTCTGCCGGCGCATATACCCGCGCCACGCATCCGAGCCCGATTCACGCCCGCCGCCGGTCTCTTTTTCACCCCCGAACGCGCCACCGATCTCTGCACCGCTTGGGCCGATGTTGACGTTGGCGATGCCACAGTCGCTGCCTACCGCCGACATGAACTGTTCGGCTTCACGCACGTCGGTGGTGAAGATGCAGGACGACAAGCCTTGCGGCACGGCGTTGTTCAGGCGCAGGGCTTCGGCGAAGTCGGTGTAGCCGACCACGTAAAGAATCGGTGCGAAGGTTTCGCTGCACACCACGTCGCTTTGCTCGGGCATTTCGACGATGGCCGGCGAGACGTAGTAGGCGTTGGGGAATGTGTCCTGCAGTTGGCGCTTGCCGCCGAACACCTTGCCGCCTTCGCTCAAGGCTTGCTCAAGGGCGTCCTGCATGTTGTCGAAGCTGTGCTTGTCGATCAGCGGGCCGATCAGGTTGCCTTCCAGCGGGTGGCCGATGCGCACCTTGGAATAGGCGGCCTTGAGGCGGGTGACGATTTCTTCCTTGACCGACTCATGGGCGATCAGCCGGCGCAGGGTGGTGCAACGTTGGCCGGCGGTGCCCACTGCGCTGAACAGGATGGCGCGTACGGCCATATCCAGGTCGGCGCTTGGGCCGAGGATCATCGCGTTGTTGCCGCCCAGTTCAAGAATGCTGCGGGCGAAACGCGCGGCGACTTTGGGTGCCACTTCGCGGCCCATGCGCGTACTGCCGGTGGCGCTGATCAGAGCGACGCGCGGGTCGTCCACCAGCGCAGCGCCGGCGTCGCGGCCGCCGATGATCACTTGGCTGAGGTACTCGGGAGCACCGTCGAACTTCTTCAGCACGCGCTCGAACAGGGCCTGGCAGGCCAGTGCGGTGAGCGGGGTCTTTTCCGACGGTTTCCAGATCACCGCGTTGCCGCACACCAAGGCCAGCGCAGTGTTCCACGCCCACACGGCCACCGGGAAGTTGAAGGCGCTGATCACGCCGACCACGCCCAGCGGGTGCCAGGTTTCACGCATATGGTGGCCTGGGCGCTCGGAGGCGATGGTCAAGCCGTACAGCTGACGCGACAGGCCCACGGCGAAGTCGCAGATGTCGATCATTTCCTGCACTTCACCCAAGCCTTCCTGGGTGATTTTGCCGGCTTCCCAGGAAACGAGCTCACCCAGGTCGGCCTTGTATTCGCGCAATACATCACCGAACTGGCGCACCAGCTCGCCACGTCGCGGTGCCGGCACTTTGCGCCAGGCTTCGAATGCATGCTCGGCGCGACTGACCTGTTGCTCCACCTCGGCGGCGCCTTCCCAATGGACACTGCCGATACGGCTGCCATCAATCGGTGAATGCACGGGTTGTTTCCCGGCCTGGTACAGCGCCGGGTTTACCCCGAGACGATCAAGCAATGCGGCAACCATGGGTCACTCCTTCAATCTGCATACAAAAATTCGCGCCGCAATACGCACGGCGATCCTGGCCCTATTTGTAGCTGGCCCAAGACTTGCCAACAAACGACGATTAGGCGAGATATCATTCCCTTTATTCATGCAAAGAATAAAAAGAGGCATGCCGTGCTGAACAAAAGACATTTGCCCTCGATCACCGCCCTGCAGTGTTTCGAAGCGGCCACCCGCCACCTGAGCTTCACCCGCGCCGCCGAGGAACTGAACCTCACCCAAAGCGCGGTGAGCAAACAGGTGGCGCAGTTGGAAGAACTGTTGCAACACCTGCTGTTTCGCCGCGTGCGCCGGCGCTTGCAGATGACCCCGGCGGGCGACCTGTACCTGGTGGAAGTGCGCAAGATCCTCACCCAGGTGGAGATGTCTACCCACTACCTGCGCTCCTACGGCGGCGAAACCGAAGTGCTGCGTGTGTCCACGCCCTACACTTTTGGCGCACGCTGGCTGGTGCCGCGCCTCAAGGGATGGCGTTTGCGTCACCCGCAGATCCACCTGGACCTGTGCAATGAACAGGACCCGGACGAGTTACTGCAAGGCAAGGCCGACATGGCGTTCTACTTCGGCCAGGGCGCACGCCCCGGTACCGAGAGCCTGAAACTGTTCAGTGAAGAGCTGGTACCGGTGTGTTCGCCCGACAGCCTGCCCGCCCAGCCCTTCACCGACCCCACGCAACTGAGCGAGCTGGTGCTGCTGCAAAACGCCTCGCGGCCTCAGGGCTGGCATGACTGGTTCGCCAGCCAGGGCTTTCATACCGAGCACAGCTACCATGGGCCGCGGTTCGACACGTTCTACATGTGCATCCGTGCGGCGCAGGTGGGGTGCGGCGTGGCGCTGTTGCCACGCTTTCTGGTGGAGGAGGAATTGGCCGAGGGCAAGTTGGTGATTCCCTGGCAACATGGGATGCCGAGCCAGGATGCTTATTACTTGGCGTATCCTGAGCATTCGGCTGAGGTGCCCAAGGTGCGTGAATTTGTGAAGTGGATGATGGAGCAAGTTATTTAGGCGCCTGGAAAACCGCCATCGCAGGCAAGCCAGCTCCCACATTGGAATGCGTTTCAAAGGTGGGAGCTGGCTTGCCTGCGATGGCGCCAGTGGCCTTACTGAAAAAATCACTGGCAATCCCCCACAGGTCTATGCGCCACTAACCCCCTTCCTCAATTGTGCGTAAAGGCCGGCCTCCATCGCCGACCCGTCTGGAGATTCCCGTTATGAGCGAGAGTGTGTTTGCCGATCGCATCGTGCAGAACCTGCTCGACACCGACTTCTACAAGCTGACCATGATGCAGGCGGTGCTGCACAACTACCCGAACGTGGAAGTTGAATGGGAGTTTCGTTGCCGTAACAGTGAAGACCTGCGCCCTTACCTGGCGGAGATCCGTTACCAGATCGAGCGCCTCGCCGAGCTGAGCCTGAGCCCCGATCAACTGGGGTTCCTGGAACGCATCAGCTTTATGAAGCCGGACTTTTTACGCTTTCTCGGGCTGTTTCGCTTCAACCTGCGGTATGTGCAAACCGGCATCGAGAACGGCGAGTTGTTTATCCGCCTGCGCGGGCCGTGGCTGCATGTGATCCTGTTTGAAGTGCCGATGCTGGCCATCGTCAGCGAGGTGCGTAACCGCTACCGCTACCAGACCGTGATCCTCGAGCAGGCCCGCGAGCAGCTGTATCGCAAATTCGACTGGTTGACCGCCAATGCCAGCAGCGACGAGCTGTCGGAGCTGCAAGTGGCGGACTTCGGCACGCGCCGGCGCTTTTCCTACCGGGTACAAGAGGAAGTGGTCAGCGTGCTCAAGCACGATTTCCCGGGGCGTTTTGTCGGCACCAGCAATGTGCACCTGGCCCGTGAGTTCGATATGAAGCCGCTGGGCACCATGGCCCACGAGTGGATCATGGCCCACCAGCAACTCGGCCCGCGCCTGATCGACAGCCAGATCGCCGCCCTTGATTGCTGGGTGCGCGAGTACCGGGGCCTGCTGGGTATCGCCCTCACCGATTGCATCACCACCGACGCGTTCCTGGGCGACTTCGACTTGTACTTCGCCAAGCTGTTCGACGGCCTGCGCCATGACTCCGGTGATCCGATCCAGTGGGCAGAAAAAGCCATCGCTCACTACCACAAGCTGGGCATCGAACCGATGAGCAAGACCTTGGTGTTCTCCGACAGTCTGACATTGCCCAAGGCGTTGGAAATATTCCGGGCGTTGCGTGGTCGCATTAATGTGAGCTTTGGCATCGGCACTAACCTGACCTGTGATATTCCAGGGGTGGAACCGATGAGCATCGTGCTTAAAATGACCGCCTGCAATGGCCAGCCCGTCGCGAAGATCTCCGATGAAGCGGGCAAGACCCATTGCACCGACCCAAATTTTGTCGCCTATTTGCG
Organism: Pseudomonas sp. FJ2-5-13; assembly: GCF_029201605.1. Taxonomy (NCBI): domain Bacteria; kingdom Pseudomonadati; phylum Pseudomonadota; class Gammaproteobacteria; order Pseudomonadales; family Pseudomonadaceae; genus Pseudomonas; species Pseudomonas sp. FJ2-5-13. Next base: position 652,370 of record NZ_CP104045.1, on the reverse strand, counting down.
TCACGTTTTCAAAGTACCTGCCCTATCCAGCAAGGAGTGAATCATGCAAGCCGTACAGCGTGAGATTGCGCAACAGCTCAAGGTGCAAGCCCCGTTCAAAGACCAGGCCGCCCTTGAAGCCGAAGTTGCCCGGCGCGTGGCCTTTATCCAGGACTGCCTGCGCAATTCCGGGCTCAAGACCCTGGTGCTCGGCATCAGTGGCGGTGTCGACTCCCTGACCGCAGGCCTGTTGGCCCAACGTGCGATGCAAGAGTTGCGCGCCAGCACCGGCGATGAGGCTTATCGTTTTATCGCCGTGCGCCTGCCCTACGAAACCCAGTTCGACGAACACGACGCCCAGGCTTGCGTGGACTTTATCGAGCCGGACGAACGCCACACCGTAAACATCGGCCCGGCAGTAAAAGCCCTGGCCAATGAAGTGGCCGCCTTTGAAGGCAAGGCCGCGGCGTCCCGTGACTTTGTGCTGGGCAATACCAAGGCGCGCATGCGCATGGTGGCCCAGTACACCATCGCCGGCGCGGCGGGCGGCCTGGTGATCGGCACCGACCATGCGGCAGAAGCGGTGATGGGCTTTTTCACCAAGTTCGGTGACGGGGCCTGCGACCTGGCGCCGTTGAGCGGGCTGGTGAAGCATCAGGTGCGGGCCATCGCCCGTCACTTTGGCGCGCCGGAATCGCTGGTGGAGAAGGTGCCGACCGCCGACTTGGAAGACCTGTCGCCGGGCAAGCCGGACGAAGCGTCACATGGCGTGACCTATGCCGAGATCGATGCGTTCCTGCAGGGGGAGCCGGTGCGTGAGGAAGCGTTCAGGATTATCTGCGAGACCTATCGCAAGACTGAGCACAAGCGGGTGATGCCGTTTGCGCCTTGAAGTGAAACCGATGGTTTTGCATTGATTGTCAGATCGCCATCGCAGGCAAGCCAGCTCCCACACTTGACCGTATTCCAACATGGGAATGCGGTCGAATGTGGGAGCTGGCTTGCCTGCGATGAACGATAACGCGGTCTTACTTCAGAACCACAGCACCTTTCATCATCGAGATGTGGCCTGGGAACGAGCAGAAGAAGCTGTACTTCTCATCAGCCTTCAGCTTGGAGACGTCGAAGGTCACCGAGTCTTTCTCGCCAGCACCGATGATCTTGGTGTGGGCAATGATGCGCTCATCACCGGCTTTCAGGTAATCCTTGTCGATCCCCGCGGCCATGCCGTCGGTTGCCACCGGTTGCATATTGGCTTCGGTGGTCAGCACCCAGTTATGGCCCATCACGTTCTTTGGCAGGTTGCCCGAGTGAGTCAGCTCGACGGTGAACTGCTTGCAGCTCTTGTCGATGGTGATTTCTTTGGTGTTGAAAGACATTTGATCGGTGGAGTCGACAGTGACCTTGCACTCTGCAGCAAGCAACTGGCCGCTCGCCAGAGTCAGCAGGGAAACAGCAACGAGTTTGGCAAACATGTGAATCTCCAAGGCAGGGTTTTAAAAACGCGGATTGCGGTAAGGGTACCTCAATCAGGCTTGAGTTCTTATGATCTGAATCAACAGATTGTATACAACTTTAGGCTATCAGCTTCATCAACACAATCAACCAGCCAAACTGCCGCACCCCGCCTATGATCCGCCCATCACTCACGGGAGTTCATACCATGCACCTTAATCACCTGTTCAACGGCCTTCTGGCTGCCTACGCCTGCGGTAAGTGAAAGCAAAGGGCCCCCTGAAGCTGCTACCATGACGACCCAAGGCAGCTGCGCGCCGCCCACCCTCACCTTCGACCCTAGAGGATCGCCCATGGCCAAACCTAATTACTCCTTCGCCAAACGTCAGAGAGACTTGGCCAAGGAACAGAAGAAAGAGGAAAAGCTGCAACGCAAGAAAGCCGCTGCAGACGAAGAAGCCGGCGCGCTGAACCCGGATGCCGAAGGTGAAGAAGGTGAAGTAGCGACTGACGAAACTGAAACTGCGCCTCAGGCCTGAACAACCGTAACTGCGTTACCCGGCTTAATGTGGGAGCCGGGCTTGCCCGCGATGCAGGCGACTCGGCGTATCAGCCAGACCGAGTTGCAGCCATCGCAGGCAAGCCAGCTCCCACACAAGCTCGCGTCTACTCCAGCGGCATCACCGTCACCCGCACCTCCGGGTCGTGGCTGCCTCCCCCCAGAATCACCCCCCGCAACGGCGACACATCGGAAAAGTCCCGGCCCCAGGCCAGGGTGATGTGCTCCAGCGCCGGCTGCACATTGTTGGTCGGGTCAAAATCCACCCAGCCTGATACCGGGCAAAACACCGAAACCCACGCATGGGACGCATCCGCGCCAATCAGCCGTGGCTGGCCGGGCGGTGGCTGGGTGAGCAGGTAGCCGCTGATATAGCGCGCCGCCAGGCCACGGGAACGCAGGCAGGCAAGCATCAGGTGAGCGAAGTCCTGGCACACGCCGCGACGGCGCTCCAGCACTTCCACCAGCGGTGTGGCGACCTGGGTGGCTTCGGCATCGAAGGTAAATTCGCTGAAAATCTTCTCCATCAATGCCTGCGTGCCCAGCAGTAAAGGCTCGCCGGGCGGGAAGCAGCTTTCGGAGAACTCGACGAAGGTTTTTTTCAGATGCACATAGGGCGACTCGAAGCGATAGCGGCAGGCTTCGATCAGCTCGGCGCTCAAGGCCTGGCTGCTGTAGGTCAGGCTGTCACGGGTGTGGTCCCAGGGCGGCGATCGCTGAAAGTCCAAAACAGGCCGCGCCAGCACTTCCACGGTGAGCCCGGCGTTCACCAGCAATTCGTCATGCGGCCGTTCGAACGCCAGCCGGGTGATCGGGTTGCCGAACACGTCCAGCTCATCGCGGCGCGAGGTGGGTTCCGGGCTGATATCCAACTGCTGCCAGGTGCACTTCTGCCAGGCGCACGGCCGTGGCCACAGGTGCGCCAGTTGCTGGGCCAGGGACACCGGGCTGTCGTAGTGGTAATGGGTATCGTGGAAAATCTGATAGCGCGCGCTCATTACACCGACACCGTTTGTTGGCTGACATCATCGACGTGGGCAAAATGGCGCAACGCCAAGCGATCCGATACCTGCCCGCTTTCATCGGCCACCGCTTGCAGCAAGTCGGCCAGGCCGTCCAGGGCGGCACGCACGCTGGTTTCGCCAAACAGGCCGTTCTCCAGGCAACCCAGGTCAAAATGCGCCAGGCGCTCGACCAACGGCGCCAGCCCGGTTTCACGGGGCACGCCAAAATCGTCATTGAGACGGCGCAGGGTGCGGCTCACCAACTTGAGCTGGAACAGCACCGCATGGGGGTTCTGCTCGTCGAGCAGCAGCAGGTCGAGCACCGGGATCAACTGCGGCACCGCCAGGTAGCGCGAGCGGTAGGTAATGCTGCTGTTGCCCAGCTCCAGCAACCATTCCAGACCGGCCTGATCGAACACCGCCACACCGCGCAGGAACGCCGCAAGGCTGCTGCTCAGAAACTGCAGACGCTCGATGCGCCGGCCCATCATCAAGAAGCGCCAGCCTTCATCGCGAGTCATGTCGTCCAGGGCAAACCCGGACAGCGCCGCCAGGGACATCACCAGGCGGTTGAGAAAGTCGAGCAGCTCGCCAAAGTCCGCAGTGTCGCTTTCCAGCTCCATGGCTTCACGTTGCAGCTCCACCAGGGCCTGCCAGTTTTCCCGGGACAACTTGCCGCGCACCTGGGACGCCGCCCACTGCAAGCGCTGCAAATTGGCGCGCAAACTTGAAGGCCAGTCATCACCCAGCAAGGCCGCGAGCAGACGCTCCGGCAGCTCGCCCTCTTCCGGCAACAGGCGCAGGCTTTCGCCCAGTTCGACGGCGGCCTGCAGCGCCAGCGGATCATCGCCATCGACATACCGCGCCAGCACGACGCGCAGCCAGCGCGCACTGTTATCGCAGCGCTCGCAGTAGCGACCGAACCAGAACAGGTTTTCCACCACGCGCGAGGGCAGATAGGGATCGCGGCGCACCAGGTCATAGGCGCCAATGGTGCGTTGGGCGCGCCACTGCTCGCCACCCGGCGCGCGTTCGCCGAGCACCCAGGTATCCTTGCTCGCCCCACCGCGCTGCATCGACACCACCTCGGCATCGGCCTCGGCCGCCACGCGGGTCAGGCCGCCGGGCAGCACCCGATAACCGTCATCACTGGCCACGGCGTAGACACGCATGCCGATGGCGCGGTGTTGCAGGTGGTCATCCACGGTGTGCCAGACCGGCGCCTGAGACAACTGCGCCAGCTCTTGGGCGACATAGGCATAGGGCCGCGCACGCATGCGTTCGGCCAGGGCCTGGCGCTGTTCGTCATCAAGGTCGCGACCAAACACCGGGGCGAAACTTTGTGAGGGAAATGCCGGCTTGATCAGCAGCTCCGGGAGTTTTTCCAAGGCTTCGGCAAGCACCGGCGCTTCGCCGCACCACCAGGTGGCAATCGACGGCAGGATCAAGGCTTCACCGAATAAAAATTCGTTGATCTTGGGCAAAAAGCCCAGCAACCCCGGGGACTCCAGCACACCGCTGCCCAAGGCATTGGCCACCAGCACATTGCCTTGGCGCACGGCATCGAGCAGGCCCGGCACGCCCAGCGCCGAGTCGGTGCGCAGCTCCAGCGGGTCGCAGAAATCATCATCAAGGCGACGCATGATCGCGTGTACCCGGCGCAGGCCGCTGAGGGTTTTCAGGAACACGGTGCTGTCGCGCACGGTGAGGTCGCCGCCCTCGACCAAGGGGTAGCCGAGCTGGCGCGCCAGGTACAGGTGTTCGAAATAGCTCTCGTTGAAACGCCCCGGCGTGAGCAACACGATCAGTGGCGGCTGGTCATCACCCGGAGCCTGGCGCGCCAGGGTTTCCTGCAACGTGCGAAAGAAACCGGTGAGGTGCTGCACCTGCATATCCCGGTACAGGTCCGGGAAGGCGCGGGACACGATGGTGCGGTTTTCCAGGGCATAGCCGGCGCCCGATGGCGCTTGAGTGCGGTCGGCGGTGACCCACCAGCGGCCATCCGGGGTGCGCGCCAGGTCGACTGCGTACAGATGCAGGAACGCACCGTCAGGCGGCTGGATACCCTGGCACGGCCACAGAAAATTGTTATGCCCGAACACCAATTCGGCCGGCAGCAAGCCTTCCTTGATCAGGCGTTGCGGCCCATACAGGTCGGCCAACACCGCATTGAGCAGGCGCGCACGCTGGGCGATGCCAGCCGACAGTTGCTGCCACTCCTCGGCCGCCAGCACATGGGGCAACAGGTCCAGCTCCCAGGGGCGATCGGCGCCCTTGGGGTCGGCGTAGACGTTGTAGGTCACGCCGTTTTCCTGGATCTGGCGCGTCAGCAACGCCTGGCGCTGGGCCAGTTGTGCGGGCGTGCTGCGTTGCAGGTGATCGAACAAGCGTCGCCAATGGGCACGCACCGCGCCGCTGGCATCCAGCAGTTCGTGATAGGTGCCCGCGGTGAGCGGGTAACGGTCGAGCAAGTCGGACATGGAACGCTCGGCAGAGGCAAGGGAAGTCAAAGTCACCACAGTCTAATGTGGGAGCGGGCTTGCTCGCGAATGCGGCGGGTCAGTCTATGCATATTTCGACTGATACACCGCTTTCGCGAGCAAGCCCGCTCCCACATTTGGATCGCATTCAGTCATTTTTATGGGGAAAGCGTCGCAGGTCCAAGGTCATCGGCAACTCGTCATTAATCACCAGAGCAGGCACTGGCAGCTTGCCCGGGCTATGCCCCAAGCGGAAAAACCGCGCCATGCGCCGGCTCTCAGCCTCATTGGCATTCACCGGCAGGCTGTCGTAATTGCGCCCGCCCGGGTGCGCCACATGGTATTGGCAGCCGCCCAACGAACGCTGCATCCAGGTGTCGAGCAGGTCGAACACCAGCGGCGCATGCACGGGGATGGTCGGTTGCAGGCAGTTGGCCGGTTGCCAGGCGCGGTAACGCACGCCCGCCACGAACTCGCCGACGCGGCCGGTGGGTTGCAGTGGCACCGGCACGCCATTGCAGGTCAGCAGGTAGCGTTGCGGCGGCAACCCGCTCAACTTCACTTGCAGGCGCTCCAGGGACGAATCCACATAACGCACCGTGCCCCCCACAGCGCCCTCCTCGCCCAGCACGTGCCAAGGCTCCAAGGCCTGGCGCAGTTCCATTTCGATACCGCTGACGGCGTAGTCGCCCACCTTGGGGAAACGGAACTCCAGGTGCGCCGCGAACCATTCGGCACGCAGCGGGTAGCCGGCCGCGTTCAGCTCGACGATCACGTCGGCAAAGTCCTGCTCGATAAAGTGCGGCAACAGGAAGCGGTCATGCAGCTCAGTGCCCCAGCGCGCCAGCTTCGGCGGCGCATAGGGCTCGCGCCAGAACCGCGCGACCAGCGCCCGCAGCAACAACTGCTGGGTCAGGCTCATGCGCGCATGGGGCGGCATTTCAAAGGCGCGCAGTTCCAGCAGGCCCAGGCGGCCCGTGGCGCCGTCGGGTGAGTAGAGTTTGTCGATACAGAATTCGGCGCGATGGGTATTGCCCGTCACGTCGATCAGCAGGTTGCGCAACAAGCGGTCCACCCGCCACGGCGGGCACTCCTCGCCTGGCTCCGGCATCTGCGCAAAGGCGATCTCCAGTTCATACAGCGCATCGTTGCGCGCCTCATCTACCCGGGGCGCCTGGGAGGTGGGGCCGATAAACAGGCCGGAGAACAAATAGGACAACGACGGGTGGTTATGCCAGTAGCTGATCAGGCTGCGCAGCAGGTCCGGCCGGCGCAGGAAGGGTGAGTCCTTGGGCGTCGCGCCGCCCAGCACGAAGTGGTTACCGCCACCAGTACCGGTGTGGCGCCCGTCAATCATGAACTTCTCGGTGGTCAGGCGGGTTTGCCTGGCCTCTTCGTAGAGGAATTCGGTGCGCTCCACCAACTCGTCCCAGGTGGCGGACGGCTGTACGTTGACCTCGATGACACCGGGATCTGGCGTGACCCGGAAATTGCTCAGGCGCGTATCCGCTGGCGGCTCGTAACCCTCCATCAGCACCGGGCAATGCAGCTCTTGGGCGGTGGCCTCGATGGCGGTCACCAGTTCCAGGTAGTCCTCGACGCGCTCCAGCGGCGGCATAAAGAGATACAGGCGCCCTTCCCGCGCTTCGGCGCACAGCGCGGTACGGGTCAGCCAGTCGGCGGACTCGTCGACCTTGGGCACACGCTCATCACCCGGCGCGGGCTCGCCATGGTTTTGCAACTGGGCGCTGGTGGGCAGATCCGGCTGATCCTGGTTAGGGTCGGTCGGATGCACAAACGGATACTCCGCCGCCGTCACCCAGGGCTGCGAAGCGAGTGGCAGGCGATAGCCCAGCGGCGAATCCCCCGGCACCAGGCGGCAATGGTTGTCGCGCAGGTACCAACGCCCACTCTGCCAGCGGTCATTGGCCGCCGTGCGTGCCAGCGGCAGCACCTGGCCGATGACTTTATCCAGGCCCTGGCTGAACACTTTGCGCAGGCGCTCACGCTCCAGGTCGTCGCTCAGGCGCGGGTCCTGGGCAGTGACGTTCTGGGGCAGTGCCCCTTCGCGCCACAGGTAGTAGAAATTATCCTCGAACGCCGGGAACACAAAGCGCGCCGGTAGTTTGAGGCGCTCGGCGACGCTGGCCAGGAAACGCCCGGCCATCACCCCATCGGCGCCATAGTCCTCTTGCTCATCGGCGATCAGCGCGCTGTTGTGCCAGATCGGCACGCCATCGCGGCGCCAATAGCAGTTGAGCGACCAACGCGGCAATTGCTCGCCGGGGTACCACTTGCCTTGGCCGAAATGCACCAGGCCCTTGGGCGCATAGTGCTGGCGCAGGCGCTGGAACAGCTCGGCCGACAGGCGACGCTTGTCCGGGCCCAGGGCTGCGGTGTTCCACTCGGCACCGTCGGGGTCGTCGATAGAGACGAAGGTTGGCTCGCCGCCCATGGTCAGGCGTACGTCGTCCTTGAGCAGGTCGCCATCGATCTGCCGGCCCAGAGCCTGGATCGCCAGCCATTGTTCTTCGGTATAGGGCTTGGTCACCCGTGGCGCTTCCCAAATGCGTTCCACCGACATCTCGTGGGTGAATTCGCACTCGCACGGCTCCACCAACCCACTGATCGGCGCGGCGGACGATGGATCGGGACTGCAGGCCAAAGGGATATGCCCTTCACCGGCAAACAACCCGGACGTGGCATCCAGGCCAATCCAGCCAGCGCCGGGCAAATACACTTCACACCAGGCGTGCAGGTCGGTGAAGTCCACCTCGGTACCGGACGGGCCATCGAGGGCTTTGACGTCGGCGGTGAGCTGAATCAGATAGCCAGAGACAAATCGCGCCGCCAACCCGAGGTTGCGCAGCAATTGCACCAATAACCAGGCCGAGTCGCGGCAGGAGCCGGACGCATTTTCCAGCGTGAATTCCGGCGTTTGCACGCCCGGCTCCATGCGAATCAGGTAACCGATATCGGCGGCCAGGCGCTGGTTGAGGCCGACCAGGAAATCCACGGCCGGTAGCGGCGTGCGGTCGATACCCGCCAGGTACGCAGCCAACCTTGGCGTCAGCGGCAAGGTTTCCAGGTACGGCGCCAGCTCGCGCTGCTCATCGGCGGCGTAGCTGAACGGGATATTTTCGGCGTAGGGCTCCAGGAAAAAATCGAACGGATTGAACACCGCCATCTCGGCGACCAGGTCGACTTCGATGCGCAACTCGTCAGTCTTTTCCGGGAACACCAGGCGCGCCAGGTAATTGCCCTGGGGGTCTTGCTGCCAGTTGATGAAATGCTGCTCGGGCAGCACTTTCAGCGCGTAGGACAGTATCCGCGTACGGCTATGGGCCGCCGGGCGTAGCCGCACGATCTGCGGGCCAAGTTCGACAGCACGGTCGTAGCGGTAATGCGTAACGTGGTGCAACGCGACATGAATCGACACGGCGGCCTCCTGCGAGCCAGGGCATAAGCACAACGCGCGCAAGACTTATGCCACAGCAGCAGTCATTGCACTAAAACGTCGGGCCCGGTGCAGTACAGCACCAAAACGGCGCCAACGTTGTGGCTATGGTGCAGGCGCTGCACACATTTGTAGCGCCGGGCTGAGTGCAGGTGGTGAATCTACCCAATCAATGGTGTTTGTGTTGGGCAATCATGGCCTGGCGCAGGCAGCGGACTTCGACCAGTTTCTGGCGCATTTCACGGTGACGTTTGCTGTTGAACAGCAATAGCCCAAGTAATGGAAACACCAGGCTCAAGGCATATACCACCCCGTTCGGTTGATCATTGAGTGTTGGCAATACACCCAGAAAGCATCCCCCCAACAGCAACACTAGCGGCCACATCCATTGGGGACGCCCGCGTGCGATCATGAAATTGCAGTGCACAATGACTAGCGTGAGTGCGATACCCACCAGGAAGGAGTACTTGGCGTTATCTGCCGTGGACAGGCTTGGCATATAGCTATCGAAGAACACCGGAACCGCAAACACGAGGGTGAAAATGCAGACAAATATCGCCCCCATAAAGACGGGGAAATACGTCGATAGAAAACTGCGAATGCTAGGCAGCTCGTTCATTGTTCGGCCTCCTCATACAGCCCTATGGCAATTGTGCGCACGTTCCCTGAAACCGCACTACCGGTAAAACCGATGGCTGCGCCCAACGCGTCCTTGATCTGCGTGACCGTTGCATGCTTGACCTCGGTGGGAGTGAACCGCTTAGGTAACTCGCCCGACAACTGCTTTAACTTGATCATCTTGGACGTCAAGCGTGGGTCGTTGATGCTCAGCAGCTCTTTGGTCAACTTGGCGCGCTCCTGTCGATTCAGGCCCCTGAGCACCTCTCTCACACTTTTCCCGGTAGAGGCCTTATTCAGCCGCACCAGCTTGACCGTTGCCAATGCCGATGAACAAGGAGCTGCCCATAAGTGTTCTTCCTTGAAATTGAGAGTGCCCCCGACCGGCCCCATCGCAGCATAGGTATCTACACAACTTTGTGGGTTGTAACAGCAGACGGTAACCACGATGCGAAGCGAGTCGCTCTTGATCTTGATCTGCTTTTGATCTTAGGCGCCCCGTCAAACCACGCTGGCCGGAATTCGACAGGGATTTGGGGGGTAAACCGGCAGGGATGCCGGTTTAGCCGCCCCGCGCCATGGATGGCGCGTGGCGGCGGCCCCCCAAATCACTGGCGGATTACGGGCACACCGAGCCTAAGCGAGGTGCCGAGTGGTGGGGCAAGAGCGTTTTGCTTACTTTTGCGCTGTTCAAAAGTGAGCCGCTGTCAGAGCGGAACCCTAGGTGGCCGTTACCGCAGGAATGGATATGTACTCGGTATGACTGTGTCGACTGTCAGGCCGTCTTCGCAGGCAAGCCAGCTCCCACACTTGAAATGCATTCCCCTGTGGGAGCTGGCTTGCCTGCGATAGCAATCTGATCGGCGCCACCCTAACAAACAGGCCACCTACCGCCAATAAACCTACCTAATCAACGGGCCTTGCGTTGCGCAATCGCCGCCCGACGCAGGTGACGTATTTCGAGTAATCGCTGGCGCATTTCACGATGGCGCTTGCTGTTGAGCAGCAACAAACCCAGCAGCGGAAACAACACCGCCGAGCCGTACACCAGGGTATTGAGGCCGTATTGAATCATCGGCAAGACGAACAGCAGGCAACACACCAGGTAGCCCGCCACCAGCCGGGTCGCCCAGGGGTACCCGCGTGCAATCATCACATTGCCAAACACCAGCACCGCTACCAACATCAGGATTGCAGCCCCGGAATAGTTGGCCTTGAGCGCCGGTTCAACCCCGCGCAAATAGGTCACGCCCGCCGTGGAGACCGCCACTGAGCCGGAAAAAATCGCCATGAAGATGGTGCCCATGAACACCGGAAAATAACGCGCAAGGAAACTGCGCCTATCGGGAAACCCCTTCATTCCGTCAATTCCTCATATAGGCCAATGGCAAGCGTCGACGCCGAGCCGACGTGACCGGTTCGATAGCTGCCCCAAATACCCAACATGCCGCCCAAGGCGTCCTTGAGCTGGGTGAGCGTGGCATGGCGGATTTCCGTGGAGCTGTAGCGCTTGGGCAACGTGCCGGCGCGCTGCTGCAACTTGAGCAACTTGGGGGTCAGGCTCGGGTCTTTGAGGCTGAGCAATTCCTGGGTCAACTTCTTGCGCTCCTGGCGATTCAAGCCCTTGAGCAGCTCATACCAACTCTTGCCCAAGGCGGCGGACTTTTTAGCCTTGAGCAGCCTTAATGTGGTGAAGGCGCCCGTTCCGATACCGACCAACGATGCGGCATCGAGAATCGGTGACACCGCGCCGTACCACTGCGCGTCGTCCATGCGGTCGTTGGCCTCCGGGTCAAGGATCTCGTTATAGGTACGGGCCACGCCAAACCCGCACTGAGCGCTGCTGGCCAGCGCGGCCGTGACGCCAATACCCACCACAAAAGCACTGGCGCCGGCGGTGAAGGGGACGGCGACGCTGCCACTGAACACCACAATCCAGCCGATCACCGCTGCGCCACAGGAAAGGCCCATGTCAAAAGCCTCCTTCTGGAGGCGCCCTTCACGGGGGTCGGTCTTCACCTGCTCGACAAACTGCGCCGGCGAGATGTACTTCTGCGCCTCGCGCAAAATGATGCGCTTGGGCTTGATACTGCAGATGGGCTTGAATTCGCGCAGGGTGATTACGTTGAAGTCGGCGTCGATGTACACCACGCCAGCACCGACGATGCTGGGGTCGGCGTCGATGACGGCGAACAGCCGTGGCAGGTTGATCTGGCTTTCAATGCGCTGGCGCGCCATGAATTGGGAGCGGTTGGAGTCCATGCCGATGTTGAGCAAGGGGTTGCCCATAAGTGTTCTTCCTTGAAATTGAGAGTGCCCAGACCAGCCTCATCGCAGGCAAGCCAGCTCCCACACTTGAAATGCATTCCCCTGTGGGAGCTGGCTTGCCTGCGATAGCAATCTAATGGGCGCCACCTTACCAAACAGACTCAGCACCGACCAGAAAGCAAAACGCCAGCACGTGGCTGGCGTTTTGCATTTCAGGCGTCGATCAACGCGGCACTACCGGCTTGCGCGTAGGCTTGCCGCCCTTGCCCTTGGCCGCATCACTGCGCTCCTTGGCCGCCTGCTTGTTGCGCGCCTGGGCCGCAGCCTTGGCTTGTTCGCGCTTGTCCCACGGGTTGCTGCCGTCGCTGCCACGGGGTGGCAGGCCGGTGTGCTGGGTGAGGATCTTGGTGGTGGTTTCCTTGGCGACCTTATGGCTGCCGGCCGGCGTCGAGTTCTTGCGCCGGGCACTCTGGTAGCTGTCGGTGGACGGCTGGTGCAGCGGGATCAACTGGTCCTTGCCCGACCCGATCAGGTCGGCACGGCCCATGCGGGTCAATGCTTCACGCAGCATCGGCCAGCCCTTCGGGTCGTGGTAACGCAGGAACGCCTTGTGCAGGCGGCGCTGCTCCTCGCTCTTGACGATGGTCACCGCGTCGCTCTTGTAGGTGACCTTGCGCAGCGGGTTCTTGCCCGAGTGGTACATCGCGGTGGCGGTGGCCATCGGCGACGGGTAGAACGCCTGCACCTGGTCGGCGCGAAAGCCATTGCCCTTGAGCCACAGGGCCAGGTTCATCATGTCTTCATCGGTGGTCCCGGGGTGGGCAGCGATGAAGTACGGGATCAGGTACTGCTCCTTGCCCGCTTCCTTGGTGTACTTCTCGAACATGCGCTTGAACTTGTCATAGCTGCCAATGCCCGGCTTCATCATCTGGTTGAGCGGACCTTCCTCGGTGTGTTCCGGGGCGATCTTGAGGTAGCCACCGACGTGGTGGGTGACCAGCTCTTTGACGTATTCCGGCGACTCGACGGCCAGGTCGTAGCGCAGGCCAGAAGCGATCAGGATCTTCTTCACACCCGGCAACGCACGGGCACTGCGGTACAGCTGGATCAACGACGAGTGGTCGGTGTTCAGGTTCGGGCAGATACCAGGGAACACGCACGATGGCTTACGGCACGCGGATTCGATCTCCGGGCTCTTGCAGGCGATGCGGTACATGTTGGCGGTCGGGCCGCCGAGGTCGGAGATCACGCCAGTGAAGCCCGGCACTTTGTCGCGGATCTCTTCGATTTCGCGAATGATCGACTCTTCGGACCGGTTCTGGATGATGCGGCCTTCGTGCTCGGTAATCGAGCAGAAGGTGCAGCCGCCGAAGCAGCCACGCATGATGTTCACCGAGAAACGGATCATGTCGTAGGCCGGGATCTTCTCCTTGCCATACGCCGGGTGCGGTACGCGGGCGTAGGGCATGCCGAACACGTAGTCCATTTCTTCGGTGGTCATGGGAATGGGCGGCGGGTTGAACCACACGTCCACTTCACCGTGCTTCTGCACCAGGGCGCGGGCGTTGCCTGGGTTGGTTTCCAGGTGCAACACGCGGTTGGCGTGGGCATAGAGCACCGCGTCGCCGCGGACTTTTTCCACCGAGGGCAGGCGGATCACGGTTTTGTCACGGGTCATGCGCGGGCTGGCCAGGATCTGCACAACCTTGGCTTCTTCCGGGTCATCCACCGGGCCTTTTTCTTGCTCGATGGCGCAGGCCTGGGTGTCCTGGGTATTCACGTACGGGTTGATGATCTTGTCGATCTTGCCCGGACGGTCGATACGCGTGGAGTCCACTTCGTACCAGCCGGCTGGCGTATCACGGCGGATGAACGCGGTACCGCGCACATCGGTGATGTCTTCGATCTTGTGGCCCCACGACAGGCGCTGGGCAACCTCGACGATGGCTCGCTCGGCGTTGCCGTACAGCAGGATATCGGCGGTGGCGTCGATCAGGATCGAGTTGCGCACGCGGTCTTGCCAGTAGTCGTAGTGAGCAATCCGACGCAGGGAAGCTTCGATGCCGCCGAGTACGATCGGCACGTTCTTGTAGGCTTCCTTGCAACGCTGGCTGTACACCAGGCTCGCACGGTCCGGGCGTTTGCCGGCCATACCGCCAGGGGTGTAGGCGTCGTCGGAGCGGATTTTCTTGTCGGCGGTGTAGCGGTTGATCATCGAGTCCATGTTGCCGGCCGCGACGCCGAAGAACAGGTTCGGCTCGCCGAGCTTCATGAAGTCGTCTTTGGACTGCCAGTTCGGTTGCGCGATGATCCCGACGCGAAAGCCCTGGGACTCCAGCAGCCGGCCGATGATCGCCATGCCGAACGAGGGGTGGTCAACATAGGCATCACCGGTGACGATGATGATGTCGCACGAATCCCAGCCAAGCTGATCCATCTCCTCCCTGCTCATCGGCAGGAATGGCGCAGGACCGAAACATTCGGCCCAGTACTTGGGATAGTCAAATAACGGCTTGGCTGTTTGCATGACGGTGACCGGTGTGAAGATGAAAAATCGCGGGCGCGGAATATAGCACAAAATTTGACCAATTCCGACGGCAGTAGTCGGAATTGTGGTGACCCCATCGCAGGCAAGCCAGCTCCCACAGGGGAATGCATTCCAAAGGTGGGAGCTGGCTTGCCTGCGATGGGGCCCTTACAGGTGCTTGAAACTACTCGTCGTCGTCGAAGTTGTAGCTGCCCGGCGCCAGGTTCTCGAAACGCGTGTACTTGCCGATGAACGCCAACCGGATAAACCCGATCGGGCCGTTCCGCTGCTTGCCGATGATGATTTCGGCAATGCCTTTGTGCTCCGTCTCGGGGTGGTACACCTCGTCGCGGTACACGAACATGATCACGTCGGCGTCCTGCTCGATCGCTCCGGATTCCCGCAAGTCGGAGTTCACCGGGCGCTTGTTGGGACGTTGTTCCAGGGAACGGTTGAGCTGGGACAGCGCCACCACCGGGCAGTTGAATTCCTTGGCCAGGGCTTTCAAGGAACGGGAGATTTCAGAAATCTCGTTGGTACGGTTGTCGCCGCTGGAACCGGGAATCTGCATCAACTGCAGGTAGTCGATCATGATCAGGGCGATGTCGCCATGCTCACGCACCAGGCGCCGGGTGCGTGCGCGCATTTCGGAAGGGCTGATACCGGCGGTGTCATCGATGAACAGCTTGCGGTCGTTGAGCAGGTTGACCGCCGAGGTCAGGCGCGGCCAGTCGTCGTCTTCCAACTGACCGGAACGCACCTTGGTCTGGTCGATACGGCCCAGGGACGAAAGCATACGCATGATCAGCGATTCGCCTGGCATCTCGAGGGAGTACACCAGCACCGCCTTGTCGCTGCGCAACACGGCGTTTTCCACCAGGTTCATCGCGAAGGTGGTCTTACCCATGGACGGACGGCCGGCGACGATGATCAAGTCGGACGGCTGCAGGCCGCTGGTCTTTTCGTCGAGGTCGGTGTAACCGGTGGAAATCCCGGTAATCGCGGCATCGGTGTTGAACAAGGTGTCGATGCGGTCGATGGCCTTGGTCAGCAGGTCGTTGACGCTGACCGGCCCGCCGGTTTTCGGGCGGGCCTCGGCGATCTGGAAGATCTGGCGCTCGGCTTCGTCAAGGATCTCGGCGGCAGTGCGGCCTTCGGGGTTGAAGGCGCTGTCGGCGATTTCGGTGCTGATGCCGATCAACTGGCGCAACGTGGCGCGCTCGCGGACGATCTGGGCGTAGGCCTTGATGTTGGCGACGGACGGCGTATTTTTTGCCAGCTCACCGAGGTAGCCCAGGCCGCCGACTTGGGAGGTCTGGCCTTCCTTGTCCAACTGCTCGGCCAGGGTGACCACGTCGATCGGCGAGTTCTGGTCGGCCAGCTTGGCGATGGCGCGGAAGATCAAGCGGTGGTCATGGCGATAGAAATCACCGTCCGAGACTTGATCCAGCACGCGTTCCCAGGCGTTGTTGTCCAGCATCAAACCACCGAGCACGGCCTGTTCGGCCTCGATGGAATGCGGCGGCACCTTCAGGGCAGCGGTTTGCAGATCGTATTGCTCAGGAGCGGAGATTTCGTTCATGGCCACTTGGAATTTGGGGTGTGTAGAAAAACAAAAGGCACGACCTGTAAACAGGATCGTGCCCGATGTTAACCGGCTGACACGCGAGGTGCCAGTCAGTTAGGTGCGACTTAAGCTGCTACCACGACAACGCGTACGGTGGCTTCAACTTCAGCGTGCAGGTGCACGGCTACGTCGAATTCGCCTACGTTGCGGATGGTGCCGTTCGGCAGACGAACTTCGCTCTTCTGCACTTCAACGCCGGAGGCGGTCAGTGCATCAGCGATGTCGTGGGTGCCGATCGAACCGAACAGCTTGCCTTCGTCACCAGCGGTGGCAGTGATAGTCACTTCCAGCTCAGCCAGTTGGGCAGCGCGAGTTTCGGCCGACGCTTTTTTGTCTGCTGCGGCTTTTTCCAGCTCAGCACGACGCTCTTCAAACGCAGCCAGGTTGGCAGCGGTTGCAGCGGTGGCTTTGCCGTATGGCAGCAGGTAGTTACGACCGTAGCCGGCCTTAACGTTCACTTTGTCGCCCAGGTTGCCCAGGTTGGCGACTTTTTCCAGAAGGATCAGTTGCATGTGAAAATCCTCTAACTTTTAACCTTCACCGTTCGCGTTATCGGCGTCTTTCGACGCCAGACGACCGCGAAAATCAATCAGGCTGTCAACAATGGCCAAGACCACGAGTAACGGATAGATCAGCTGCATGAACAGCACCAGCGTGACGTACAACCCCACCAGCCAAAACTTGGCCAGTCGCTTTTGCGCAGCAAGCCCATGAATCAGGGCCAGCCCGGCAAACACCAGCGGTACGCTGCAAATCGGCGCCAGCAAGGCCATCTGTGGGCCGAAGTTCGGCCCGACAACCATGCACGCCAGCAGCAACATCGCCGGCCCCGCTGGGATTCTGATACTGCGAAACTCGCGACCAAAACCACCCGGGTTGTACAACAACGCCTGCCAATAACGCCCAAGAATCAGGCTCAGCACGCTGACGACCTGCAACAAAGCCGCAATCAGGCCGGTCAGAACCGGAGCAATCAGTGACGCAAACCGCGCTCGCTCATCTACCGACAACTGCTGGTAGAGATCCCCGAGGGCCAACGGCAGGATCTTGACGATCTCCTGCGCCAGCGCCTCGATTTGCGGGCGGAAAGCCGCGCCAAGCATCACTGAGTACACCAACCCCAATGCCACGCTGACCAGCAGCGTACGGACCCAGGACTCACTTGCGCGCAAAACCAACGCAAGGCTCGATGACCCCAGCAGTACCAGAAGTACCCGTGGATCACCCATTTGCAGCCACCAGATCAAGGCCGGCAACAAACCCAGGGCAAGAACGCCAAGGGCGTCCTTCAAACCGCGCCGCAGCAGCACAAGGCAACCTGCGGCAGCACCCAACCAATAAAGCAACGGCAATGCCGCACATCCAGCCACTACCAGAGTGGCCTGCACGCGACCGCGCATGATGAACTCAGCTAAGGCGCGCATGCATTCAATCCCTTACTACTTGTCGACTGCCCGGTCTCAGCGGCCGTGGCTGTCGGTGTAGGCCAGCAGGGCCAGGAAGCGGGCGCGCTTGATAGCGGTGGCCAGCTGACGCTGATAACGTGCTTTGGTACCGGTGATACGGCTTGGAACGATTTTGCCGGTCTCGGATACGTAAGCTTTCAGAGTGTTGAGATCTTTGTAATCGATCTCTTTCACGTCTTCAGCGGTGAAACGGCAGAATTTACGACGACGGAAGAAACGTGCCATTTGATAGGCTCCTTAATAAGGTCCGTGGATTACTCGTCAGCGTTATCGCTGTTGTCGCTGTCTTCAACGCTATCATCAGCGCCTTCTTCAGGACGGTCGCGACGCTCACGGCGCTCACTGCGGTTTTCTTCAGCCTTGAGCATCTCGGATTGGCCGGTAACGGCTTCTTCGCGACGGATGACCAGGTTACGGATCACTGCATCGTTGTAACGGAAGTTGTCTTCCAGCTCGGCCAGGGCCTTGCCAGTGCACTCAACGTTCAGCATCACGTAGTGAGCCTTGTGAACATTGTTGATTGCGTAGGCCAGTTGACGACGGCCCCAATCTTCCAGACGGTGGATTTTGCCGCCGTCTTCTTCGATCAGCTTGGTGTAACGCTCAACCATGCCGCCGACTTGCTCGCTTTGATCCGGGTGGACCAAAAAGATGATTTCGTAATGACGCATGAATGCTCCTTACGGGTTGTAGCCTGCCGCTCAAAAACGGTCAGACAAGGAGTGAATGACACTTATGGATCTTGCCGCAGGGGAGGCACATCGGTGCCTGCCAGGAAGGCAAGGGGCGCAATTGTAGAGAAGGGGGAGAAGCGGCGCAAGGCAATTGGTGATTATTTGAACAACCCCAAGCACCACAAACAAAAAATGTAGGAGCGAGCAAGCTCGCTCCTACATCAGGATTGGGACAAGCCCCACATTGCAATTACTTCTTGGGCTTGGCCTTAGCCTTGGCACCACGCTGACGCTGGGCCTCGAACAGGCAAACACCCGTCGCCACCGACACGTTCAGGCTGCTGACGCTACCGGCCATCGGCAGGTGCACCAGGTAATCGCAATGTTCACGGGTCAGGCGACGCATGCCTTTGCCTTCGGCACCCATGATCAGGATGGTAGGGCCGGTGAGGTCCTGGTCATAGATGCTGACCTCGGCCTCCCCCGCCGTGCCCACGACCCACAGGCCGCGTTGCTGGAGCTTCTCCAAGGTACGCGCCAGGTTGGTCACGGCCACCAGCGGAATCACTTCCGCCGCGCCGCAGGCGACCTTACGCACCACCGGCGTCAGGGTCGCGGACTTGTCCTTGGGCACGATCACCGCCAGCGCACCGGCAGCATCCGCCGAACGCAGGCAAGCGCCGAGGTTGTGCGGGTCGGTTACGCCGTCCAGCACCAAGAGCAACGGTGCGCCTTCGGTACGGTCGAGCAGCTCGTCGAGCATCGCCTCGCCCCACACCTGGCTCGGGCTGACGTCGGCCACCACGCCCTGGTGAACGCCTTCGACCCACACGTCCATTTCACGACGTTCGGCCTGGCCGATGGCAACCTTGTTTTGCGTAGCCAACTCGACCAGCGCCTGTACGCGCGGCTCGCTACGACCTTCGGCCAACCACACCTGCTTGACGCGCTTGGGATGGTGACGCAGCAATGCTTCTACGGCGTGTACGCCGTAGATTTTTTCCAGACTCATGACTTGGCCTTAGGTTTGCGCGACCCGCCGCTTTTTGCGGGAGCCGAACCCGCTTTTGGCGGGCCTTTACGGTGTTTACTTGGCTTGCTCGACGGTTTTTCCGCCCCTTGGGACTTTCCCCCAGACGCCGCTTTACCACCGCTTTTGGCTTCGTTGAGCAACTGCTGCTTCAACTCGCGGCTCTTGCGCAGCTCGGCGTTTTTCGCCGCGGCGTCGCTTGGGCGGTAGGCTTCAGGGGCCTTGTCCTTGGCGGAAGAACGACGACCGGCCTTGGCAGGTGCAGGCTCAGCCGTGGTTTTCGCCGCGGCCGTTTTGCCTTTGGACGCAGGCGCTGTGGTTTCACCACGCTTTTTACGACCTGCTGGCTCAGCCGGTTTATCAGGCATGCCGAAGTCGATCTTGCGCTCGTCCAGATCAACGCGCATGACCTGCACTTCAACGGTATCGCCCAGGCGGAAGCTGCGACCGGTGCGCTCGCCCGCCAGGCGGTGGTGCACAGGATCGAAGTGGTAATAGTCACCCGGCAAGGCGGTGACGTGCACCAAGCCCTCGACATAGATGTCGGTCAGCTCGACGAACAGGCCAAAACCAGTCACGGCGGTGATCACACCCGGGAACGACTCGCCCACACGATCCTTCATGAACTCGCACTTAAGCCAGTTCACCACGTCGCGGGTGGCTTCGTCGGCGCGGCGCTCGCTCATGGAGCACTGCTCGCCCAGTTGTTCCAGGGCCGCTTCGTCGTACGGGTAGATCCGTGCCTTCGGAATGGTCATGGCACCGGCGCGCTTGACGTGCGGGGTGTTCTGCTTGGAATGGATCACGCTGCGGATCGCCCGGTGCGTGAGCAAGTCCGGGTAACGGCGAATCGGCGAAGTGAAGTGGGTGTACGCCTCGTAATTCAGGCCGAAGTGGCCCTGGTTATCGGCGCTGTACACTGCCTGGCTCAGCGAGCGCAGCATCACGGTCTGGATCACGTGGTAATCCGGGCGGTCCTTGATGCTGGCCAGCAGGGCCTGGTAATCCTTCGGCGTCGGGCCGTCCTTGCCTTTGTGCAGGGACAGGCCGAGTTCGCCGAGGAAGGCGCGCAGTTTTTCCAGGCGCTCCGGCGGCGGGCCGTCGTGCACACGGTACAACGCAGGAATCTCGTGCTTCTTGAGGAACTCGGCAGTGGCCACGTTGGCCGCCAGCATGCATTCCTCGATCAGCTTGTGCGCGTCGTTACGGGTGGTCGGGGTGATCGCCGCAATCTTGCGCTCGGAGCCGAAGACAATCCGGGTTTCCTGGGTTTCAAAATCGATCGCGCCACGGGTATGGCGAGCGCCCAGCAACACCTTGTACAGCGAGTAAAGCTGCTTGAGGTGCGGTACCACGCCAGCGTATTCGGTACGCAGGGCCTTGGCTTCGCTGGTCTTCGGTGTTTCCAGGATGGTGCTGACCTTGTTGTAGGTCAGGCGCGCCTGGGAGTGGATCACCGCCTCGAAGAACTGGTAGTCGGTCATTTCGCCGGTTTTGGAGATGGTCATCTCGCACACCATGGCCAAACGGTCGACTTTCGGGTTCAGGGAGCACAGGCCGTTGGACAACTGCTCAGGCAGCATCGGGATCACGCGCTCAGGGAAGTACACGGAGTTGCCGCGCACCTGGGCTTCGTTATCCAGGGCCGAACCGATCTTCACGTAGCTGGAGACGTCGGCAATCGCCACGTACAACTTCCAACCGCCAGAGAACAGGCGCAGCTTGCCTGGCTTGGCTTCGCAGTAGACAGCATCGTCGAAGTCGCGGGCATCTTCGCCGTCAATGGTGACGAACGGCAGATGGCGCAGGTCGATGCGTTTTTCTTTGTCTTTCTCTTCGACTTCCGGCTTGAGCTTGGCGGCTTCTTTGAGCACAGCCTCAGGCCAGACGTGAGGAATATCGTAGGTGCGCAAGGCAACGTCGATTTCCATGCCCGGCGCCATGTAGTTGCCGACCACTTCAACGATATCGCCCTGGGGCTGGAAGCGCGCAGTAGGCCAGTGGGTGATTTTCACCTCGACGAACTGGCCGACCTTGGCTGCGCCATTGCGGCCCGGGGTGATCAGCACTTCCTGCTGGACCTTCGGGTTATCCGGCACAACGAAGCCGATGCCGCCTTCTTCGAAGTAACGGCCGACGATGGACTCGTGGGCACGGGACACCACTTCGACGATCACGCCTTCGCGGCGGCCACGGCGGTCCAGGCCAGAAACCCGCGCCAGGGCACGGTCGCCATCGAACACCAGGCGCATTTGCGCCGGGCTCATGAACAGGTCGTCGCTGCCGTCGTCCGGGATCAGGAAGCCGAAGCCATCACGGTGGCCGGCAATGCGACCCAGGATCAGGTCCAGCTTGTCGACCGGCGCATAAGTGCCACGACGGGTGTAGATCAACTGAGCATCGCGCTCCATCGCACGCAAACGGCGGCGCAGGGCTTCGAGCTGGTCTTCGGTGGTCAGACCGAATTCTTCAACCAGCTGCTCGCGGCTAGCAGGCGAACCACGATCGGCGAGGTGCGCCAGGATCAGTTCGCGGCTAGGAATAGGGTTTTCATATTTTTCCGCTTCACGAGCGGCCTCGGGATCGAGGGACTGCCAATCGGCCATTAGAGAGTTTTCACCTTGTCTATATGCGGGTTAGTTTGGCATACGCGTATTGAAACGGGAAATTTCAGGTATCAACAAGCGTTTAAAAGCTCTTTGCGACCCCCGGCGCGCACCTTGCACGACCACTGGCGAAATTTTCCAGGCTTTTTTCATGGCAGGGGTTTACAGCTCAAATATCGCTCCGTATAGTGCGCGCCATCGACGACGGCAACGTTGTTGACGCTGCCCAGGTGGTGAAATTGGTAGACACGCCAGCTTCAGGTGCTGGTGATCGCAAGGTCGTGGAAGTTCGAGTCTTCTCCTGGGCACCAAATTCAGATCAAACCCGCGAAAGCGGGTTTTTTCGTTTCAGGCCTTTGATTTTTAACGGAAAAATTGATTTATATTTTTCGAATCAGGGGTTTACAGATCAAAAGCCCCGCCGTATAGTTCGCCCCATCAACAGCGGCAACGTTGTTAGATAATGCCCAGGTGGTGAAATTGGTAGACACGCCAGCTTCAGGTGCTGGTGATCGCAAGGTCGTGGAAGTTCGAGTCTTCTCCTGGGCACCAAATTCAGATCAAACCCGCGAAAGCGGGTTTTTTCGTTTCCGGGGTTTGAAAACTTCCCCAGTGATTCCCCCCCTCATCCGCACTTGAGAAGATTTATCGTTTATCCTTGCAATGATTTGTTGCATATAAGCGAGGAACCCTTCGGATGATGATCCGTGACAACCGACTCAAGACATCCCTTCTGCGCGGCCTGACCCTCACCCTACTCAGCCTGACCCTGCTCTCGCCCGCCGCCCATTCTGCCGACAAGGTCTCCCTGACCTTATACAACGGCCAACACAAAGAAGTCGGCGATGAACTCGCCAAGGCCTTCGAAGCCAAGACCGGCATTCACGTCAACGTGCGCAAAGGCAGCAGCAACCAGTTGGCCAGCCAGGTCGTCGAAGAAGGTGAGCGCTCCCCTGCCGACGTCATCTACACCGAAGAATCACCACCTCTGAATAAACTCGGCGAGCAAGGCCTGTTGGCAAAAATCGATGCCAGCACCCTCGATGTGCTGCCCAAGGATTACGTGGGCAAAAACGGCGACTGGATGGGCGTGACCGCACGCACCCGCGTCGTAGCCTTCAACCCGAAACTGATTGCCGAAAAAGACTTGCCCAAATCGGTGCTGGATTTCGCTGGCCCCGAGTGGCAAGGCAAGGTTGGCTTCGTGCCCACCAGCGGCGCGTTCCAGGAACAAGCCGTGGCGATCATCAAGCTGCACGGTCGCGAAGCCGCCGAAGAGTGGCTGACCGGCCTGCGCGCCTTCGGCAAGGTGTACAGCAACAACATGGTCGCCCTCAAGGCCGTGGAAAACGGCGAAGTGGCCACCGTTTTGGTGAACAACTACTACTGGTTTGCCCTTAAAAAGGAAAAAACCAACCTGGACTCTCAACTGCATTACTTCACCGATGGCGATGCCGGCGGCCTGATCACCGTGTCCTCCGCCGCCGCACTCAAATCCAGCAAGCATCCCAAAGAAGCTCAGCAATTGCTGGCATTCATGGCCAGCGAAGAAGGCCAGCGCGTGATCACCAACACGTCGGCTGAGTACCCGCTGCGCAAGGGCATGGAATCGAACCGGGGCCTCAAGCCATTTAGCGAGTTGCAGCCGCCGAAAGTGACCCCCGCAGACCTGGGTAACGCCGAAGAAGCCCTGGAACTGGAACGTGACGTTGGCCTGAACTGATGAACCCATCGCTTTCCGTCGCGGGGTTCACCCCCCGTCGCAAACGCCCGTCGATCTGGCTGCTGCTGCCCGTGCTGTTGCTGGTTGGCCTGAGCCTGTTGCCGCTCGTCTATGTCGGGCTCAAAACCTGGCAGGCGGGCTGGACGGAGGCGGTGCATCTACTGTGGCGGCCTTATGTGTTCGGGCTGCTGCGCAACACCCTGGCGCTGATGGTCGGCGTGACGCTGGCCTGCGGCGTGATCGGCCTGTCCCTGGCCTGGCTGCTGGAACGCAGCAACCTGCCAGGCCGGCGCCTCTGGGGCGTGATTCTTTGTCTGCCGTTTGCGGTGCCGGCGTTCGTCAGCAGTTTTACCTGGGTGTCGTTGAGCGCCCAGTTTGAGGGGCTCGGCGGCGCGATCCTGGTGATGAGCCTGTCCAAATACCCGCTGGTGTTTCTACCGGTGGCGGCAACGCTGCGCAATCTTGACCCTTCCCTGGAAGAGTCGGCCCGCACGCTGGGGCTCAACCGCTGGGGCGTGTTCTTTCGCATCACCTTGCCGCTGCTGTGGCCATCGCTGCTGGCTGGCTCACTCTTGATCGCACTGCACATGCTGGTTGAATTCGGCGCGCTGTCGATCATCGGCTTGCAGACCTTCACCACTGCGATCTATCAGCAGTTCGAACTGGAATTCAGCAATGCCAATGCGGCGATGCTCTCGGCAGTGCTGCTGCTGATGTGCCTGACGCTGCTGTGGCTGGAGCTGCGCGTACGCGGCAAAGGCCGGCACGTGCGCATCGGCCAGGGCGCGGCGCGACACGCCGAGCAGGTTCGGCTGGGCAAGTGGGCGCCATTGGGCCAGGTGTATTGCCTGGCGCTGGCGATCATTGGCAGCGGCATTCCGCTGGGGATGCTCGGATATTGGTTGGCAGTCGGTTCGTCGGCAGCGTTTCCGATGGCCGAGATCGGTGAGGCGCTGCTGTCTTCTCTGGCGCTCTCGCTGGGCGGCGCCGCACTGTGCCTGGTACTGGCAGTGCCGGTGGGGTTGCTGGTGGTGCGCTACAAAGGGCAACTGGCGATCTGGGCTGAACGTTTGCCGTACTTACTGCATGCCCTGCCCGGCCTGGTGATTGCGTTGACCCTGGTGTATTTCGCTCTGCATTACGTGCCAGCGCTGTACCAGACCTCGGCGTTATTGCTGATTGCTTATGCGCTGCTGTTTTTGCCGTTGGCACAGGCGCCGATTCGTACAGCGCTGAACAAAGCGGCGCCACAGTTGGAAGAGGCTGCGCGCACATTAGGCGCATCGTCGTTCAGTGCGTTTTGCAGAGTCACCCTGCCGATCATATTCCCGGCATTGGGTGCGGCGTTTGCGTTGGTGTTCCTGGATGCGATGAAGGAACTGACGGCCACGCTGCTGCTGAGCCCGACCGGGTTGAATACCTTGGCGACGGCCGTCTGGGCGCATACCTCGAATGTGGAATTTGCAGCGGCGGCGCCGTATGCGGCGTTGTTGATTCTGGTGTCGGGGTTGCCGGTGTATCTGCTTACGACGCGGATGTATTTGAGCCGCTGAAACCGCTTTCGCGAGCAAGCCCGCTCCCACATTTGGAATGCATTTCAAACTGTGGGAGCGGGCTTGCTCGCAAAGGGGCCCTCCCTGGCAACCTCAAGCCCTGAACTGCCCCAAACTCGCCTTCAACTGCGCCGCCAACCCATCCAGCACCTTGCCACTGGCCGTCGTCTCCACCACCGCCTGCGCCGCACGTTCGGCCTGGGCGTGGATTACCTCGACGCGCCCACGCACCGCATGCGCGCCCTGGGCCTGATGCTCAGCCGCACGCGTCGCCAGGCCGATGGCAGCGTGCACCTGCTCCACCGAAGCCTGTACCGTCTGCTGCAAGCGCACGCTGTCGCGCAGCACCAGCAAGCCCTCACTGGCCTGGCGCCCCGCCTTGCCGATGGTTTCCACCGCCTCACGCGCGCCCTGTTGCAACGCGACGATATGCGCCTGAATATCGCCCGTGGAGCTTTGAGTCTTGCTGGCCAGCGCCCTCACTTCGTCCGCCACCACCGCAAAGCCACGCCCAGTCTCGCCAGCCCGTGCCGCTTCGATGGCTGCGTTGAGGGCGAGCAGGTTGGTTTGCTCGGCGATGCCGTGAATCACGGTCAACACCACTTCAATCTGTTCGCTTTGCTGCGCGAGCCGTTCGATCACCTGGGAACCGGCCTGCACTTGCCCCGCCAACGCCTCGATCAAGCTGCCGACTTCGGCCGAGGTCCGTGAGTTTTCATCCGTGGCCTGGCGAATATCCACCACCTGCTGCAAAGCCGCCTGCATGGCGTGGCTTTCGGCTTGGGCCTCATCGGCCATTTGCGACAAGGCGCGCAAACTCTCGGCCACTTCATCACGCTGCAAGCCCGCCGCCGCATCGGCGCCGGCATTGCGCAACGTCATGGCGCCGATTTCCACGCCGGTACGCTGGGCCACGTCGCCCGCCTCCCGCACGATGGGCTGCAACTTATCGACAAAGCGATTGACCGCCGAGGCCATATCGCCGATTTCGTCCTTGCTGTTGATCTGCACGCGCTTGGTGAGGTCGCCCTCGCCGGCCGCCAAGTCATCCATCGCGGCAATCAGCAGCTTCAGGCGATTGACCACGCGCCGGCCCAGCACGATAGCGATCAGCAGCAACACCCCAAGCCCCACCAGCGCCAGGCCCATGCCGATGCGCCAGCGCAGGGTGCCCGCCGCGTCTTGCACGGCGCTGGCGGTGTTGGCCGTCATTTGCGTGGCAGTGGCTTGCGCCGATTGCAGCCGGGCGCCCATGGCGCTGGCGCTGTCAGCTGCGGCGCCCTTGAGGCTGTCGCCCACCAGTTGGTCACCGCTGGCGATCAGCGCGGCAAAGCGCTTATCCAAGGCTTGCAGGTCGGCCTCAACCGCTGCGGTCGACACACCCATGCGCACCTTGCCGATTTCCACACCATTGGGGCTGATGGAGGCTTCAACGTAGTACACGGAAGGGTCAGTCTTGGCCGCGTCCAGTACCTTATCCAGGGCGCGCTCCCCTGCGCCCTTTGCCAGCAGGGCCTGGTTGATCGGGTTTTCGCGGTTCAGGTATCGGGTCAGGTGCTCGCCTGCGGCGTCGTCGTACACCACGAACAGCACATTGGGGTTGCGCTGGGCCCGGCGGGCAAACTCTGAAAGGGTCGGCACGTCACTGTCCCACATGGCACGGGGCGCGACCGACGCTAGCAGTTGCGCCATGTCATTGGCGGAGTCCTGCAGGTCTTTTTCCAACGTCGCACGCAATTGCTTTTGCTCTTCCTGCAAGCGCGTGGAAAGCCCTGCTGTCAGTCGCTGGCGCGTGCTGGCGGACAGGCTGTCCAGACTGGAGGTGACTTCCTTGCCAGCCTGAGCCAGTTCGCCAGACAACTTCTGGCTATCAATGCCCAAGCGATTGCCCAAATCGGCTTCCAGCGCCGTCACCGTGCTCCGCGTCAGCGCGACGGCCACCAGCACTTGCACCAAAAGAGCGATACCAAGGGTAACGAACACCGGCCGCAATAGACGGCTTTGTAACAACGAGAGAACGGCAGACACTGGAAATCCCTCCACCACGGGTGCCACTAATTTGATAGCACCTCGAAAGAGGGAAACACAGCAAGGGTCGTGCCGCTTGCCGGGCAGAAACGACAAAGGGCTCCCTAAGGAGCCCTTTGCCTGTTACATCAACAGCTTATTACGCGAACGGGTGACGCAGAACGATGGTCTCGTTGCGGTCCGGGCCCGTCGAAATAATGTCGATCGGTGCGCCAATCAGCGCTTCGACGCGCTTGATGTAAGCACGAGCGTTGGCTGGCAGCTCTTCCAGGGTCTTGGCGCCGACGGTCGATTCAGTCCAGCCCGGCACTTCTTCGTACACAGGCTGCAGGCCCACGTAGCTGTCAGCGTCGGTCGGAGCAACGTCGTTACCTTCAGCATCTTTGTAGCCGGTGCAGATGTTGATGGTTTCCAGGCCGTCGAGTACGTCCAGCTTGGTCAGGCAGATGCCCGAGATGCTGTTCACATCGATAGCGCGACGCAGGATTACGGCATCGAACCAGCCGCAACGACGAGCACGGCCAGTGGTGGCGCCGAATTCGTGGCCTTGCTTGGCCAGGTGCGCACCGACGTCGTCGAACAGCTCAGTCGGGAACGGGCCCGAACCTACGCGAGTGGTGTAGGCCTTGGTGATACCCAGGATGTAGTCCAGGAACATCGGGCCAACGCCAGAACCGGTCGCAACGCCGCCAGCGGTGGTGTTGGAGCTGGTCACGTACGGGTAGGTACCGTGGTCGATGTCCAGCAACGAACCCTGGGCGCCTTCGAACATGATGTCCTTGCCAGCGCGACGCAGGTCGTGCAGCTCGGCCGTCACGTCCAGCATCAGCGGCTTGAGCAGCTCAGCGTATTCCTTGCACTCGGCCAGGGTCTTTTCAAACTCGATGGCTGGCTCTTTGTAGTAACCCACCAGCATGAAGTTGTGGTAATCCACCAGTTCACGCAGTTTGTCTTCAAAGCGCGGCATGTTGAGCAGGTCGCCCACACGCAGGCCACGACGTGCAACCTTGTCTTCGTAGGCCGGGCCGATGCCGCGACCGGTGGTGCCGATCTTCAGCTCGCCACGCGCCTTTTCACGGGCCTGGTCCAGCGCAACGTGGAAGGACAGGATCAGCGGGCAGGACGGGCTGATACGCAGGCGCTCGCGCACCGGTACGCCTTTCTCTTCCAGCTTGGTGATCTCGCGCAGCAGGGCGTCAGGTGCGACCACCACGCCGTTGCCGATCAGGCACTGCACGCCTTCGCGCAGGACACCCGACGGGATCAGGTGCAAGACGGTTTTTTCGCCATCGATGACCAGGGTGTGACCAGCGTTGTGGCCACCTTGGTAGCGCACTACGGCGGCAGCATGTTCGGTCAGCAGATCAACGATCTTGCCTTTGCCCTCATCACCCCATTGGGTGCCCAGGACTACGACATTCTTACCCATAACACTTGTCCTCATTCGCGCAAACTTGGTGCCGGCGATGGCCGGCAGGAAAACTCAAGAAGCCAGTGGCGATACTTGCCAAAGCCCGTTCTGCTGAATCAATTGCCGGTCGCAGTCCGCTTCACGGGCGGCGGCCAATGGCTGCCCAGGCAAGGCCTGGACTACACGCTGACCCTCACGGCGTAACTGGCAAACCTGCTGCCAGAGCGCTGCGTCCGTACTGTCGGGCATCCAGATGCCACCAGACGGCAGCTCGACCTCAGCACGCCCCAGGGTCACCAGGGTTTTCAAATCGGTGGAAAAACCAGTGGCCGGACGCGCACGACCGAAGTCGGCGCCGATATCGTCATAGCGACCACCTTGGGCGATGGCCTGGCCAACACCCGGAACGAACACCGCGAACACCACACCGGTGTGGTAGTGGTAGCCGCGCAATTCACCCAGATCAAAATACAGCGGCAGCTCCGGGAACCGTGCCGACAAGCGCTCGGCAATCGCCAGCACGTCATCCAGTGCCGCCAAGACCGGCGCCGGCGCATTGGCCAGGCGTTCACGCGCAGCCGCCAGCACTTCACGCCCGCCGCACAGGTCTACCAGCGCCCGCAGCATGCCAGCCAGCTCAGCAGGCACACCTTCGGTGAGGGCGATCACTTCATCGATCGCCTTGCGCTGCAGGGCATCGAACAACTGTTGCTCCACTTCACCGGACAACCCGGCAGCGCGCGCCAGGCCACGGTAGATACCAACGTGGCCCAGATCCATGTGCACATCCGGCACATCTGCCAGTTGCAGCATGGCCAGCATTAGGCTGATCACTTCAACATCGCTGCTCGGGCTGGCATCGCCGTACAACTCGGCGCCCAACTGGATCGGGCTACGGGAAGACGACAACGCACGTGGCTGGGCATGCAGTACGCTGCCGGCGTAGCACAGGCGGCTCGGGCCTTCGCGACGCAGGGTGTGCGCATCGATGCGCGCCACTTGCGGCGTGATGTCGGCACGGAACCCCATTTGCCGGCCCGATTGCGGGTCGATGACCTTGAAGGTGCGCAGATCCAGGTCCTGGCCCGCGCCGGTCAGCAGGGATTCCAGGTACTCGATATGGGGAGTCACGACAAACTCGTAACCCCAGCTCTGGAACAGATCCAACACCTGGCGACGCGCTACTTCAATGCGCGCAGCTTCTGGTGGCAGTACTTCTTCGATGCCATCTGGCAGCAGCCAGCGGTCTACCGTTGCCATTACGCCATTCCCCTTTGATCCGGGCGGCCAGCCCTCGGCCGAGCCTTGAGTGAAGCAGAAAATACCCGCCCCTTGCATAAACCACGCGCAAGAGCGACGTGACGAACGGCCTGCAAACGGCCTCGTCGGGCACTTTCCTCGAAAAACCTGTCACGCCTGCCGAATCAAACATGCAGACGCAAAAAAGCCGGGAATTTCCCGGCTGCCGCATCATACACCCGTTTTCTGAAAGGATCACCCCGCCCGGCATTTTAGCCGCCCGACGGAGTGCGCCTTACAGAATCACGGGCTGGTTACTTGGACTTTTCCAGGTAGCGGAAGAAGTCGCTGCTTGGGTCCAGCACCAGTACGTCGGTTTTGTTCGCGAAGCTTTCACGGTAGGCGCGCAGGCTACGGTAGAACGCGTAGAACTCCTGGTCCTGGCCGTAGGCCTTGGCGTAGATCGCCGCGGCTTGAGCATCGCCATCACCACGCGCCTCTTCAGACTCACGGTAGGCTTCTGCCAGCAGTACACGACGCTGACGGTCGGCATCGGCACGGATACCTTCAGCCAACTCGTTACCCTTGGCGCGGTGCTCACGAGCCTCACGCTCACGCTCGGTGCTCATACGCTCGAACACGCTGCGGTTCACTTCCTTGGGCAGGTCAATGGCCTTGACGCGGACGTCGACCACTTCGATACCCAATTCTTTTTCCGCCATGGTGTTCAGCGAACGGGTGATGTCAGCCATCAGCGCATCACGTTCACCGGATACCACCTCATGCAGGGTGCGCTTACCAAACTGGTCACGCAGGCCCGATTCCAGACGACGGGACAAACGCTCGTCGGCAATCTGCTTGAGGCCGGAAGTCGCGGTGTAGAAGCGCTCGGCATCCTTGACGCGCCACTTGGCGTAAGCGTCGACCATCACGGCTTTCTTTTCCAGGGTCAGGAAGCGCTGTGTCGGTGCATCCAGGGTCATCAGGCGGGCGTCGAACTTGCGCACCTGGTTGACGTAGGGGACTTTCACATGCAGGCCCGGCTGGACATCTGCCTGGACCACGCGACCGAATTGCAGCAGCACCGCACGCTCGGTCTGAGCGACGATGTAGAAGCAGTTCCAGGCAGCGATGACCACGACGACGCCCACAATCAGGGCGGTCAGCGATTTATTGCTCATCAACGGCTCTCCCTGGTACGTGTTTGCTGTTGCAGCAAGTCAGCGGCCGCACGGGCGCTCGCTTCGTTGGCAGCGGCATTCGAACCGGTGGACGGTGCACTGGCGCCGCTACGACCACCTTCGATCATCTTGTCCAGCGGCAGGTACAGCAGGTTGTTCTGCCCACCTTTGCTGCCGGTCACGAGAACCTTGCTGGTGTTGCTGAAGACTTCCTGCATGGTGTCCAGGTACAGACGCTCGCGGGTCACTTCAGGTGCTTTGCGGTACTCGGCAACCAGCTTGGTGAAACGATCTGCCTCACCCTTGGCGCGGGAGACCACTTCGTCGCGGTAACCGTTGGCATCTTCAAGGATGCGCTGGGCCTGACCACGGGCTTCCGGCACAACGCCGTTGGCATAGGTTTCAGCCTGGTTGCGCGAACGCTGCTCGTCTTCACGGGCACGGATCACGTCGTCAAAGGCTTCCTGCACTTCACGCGGTGCCGCTGCGCTCTGTACGTTCACCTGGGTAACGGTGATACCGGTACGGTAAGTGTCGAGGAAGCGTTGCAGACGCTCCTTGATTTCGCTGGCCATCAACTCACGACCTTCGGTGAGCACCTGGTCCATGGCGGTGGAACCCACCACGTGGCGCAGAGCACTTTCGGTTGCGTGTTGCAGGCTGATTTCCGGCTGATCAACGTTCAGCACGAAGTCTTGCAGGTTGCTGATCTTGTACTGCACGGTCAGCGGCACTTCGACGATGTTCTCGTCTTCGGTCAGCATCTGGCCCTGCTTGGTGTACGCACGCTCACGCGTCACGTTCTCCATGTACTTCTTGTCGATCGGCGGGAAATAGATATTCAGGCCCGGACCGACAGTCTCGTAGTACTTGCCGAAGCGCAGCACCACGGCTTGCTCCTGCTCGTCCACCACGTACACGGCGCTGTAGAGCCATACGGCCGCCAGCACGACAAGCCCCAGGCCCAGCAGGCCATAGCCACCGCCCTTGCTTGTGCGACCGCCGTCGTCACCACCACGTTTTTTCCCACCACCGAACAACCCATTCAGGCTTTCCTGCAGCTTTCGGAAGGCCTCGTCGAGATCCGGTGGCCCCTTGCGGTCGCCATTATTGCGGCGCTTACCACCCCAAGGATCCTGATTATTCGAGTTGCCACCCGGCTCATTCCAAGCCATAGCGCTCTCCATCTGATAAAGCAAAGACGCACCCACGGCGCGCCGACCAATGCTACAGAATGCCTGCTACTGCGGCACAACCGCTTTCTCAGGCTTTTATTGCAAAGTGTGTTGTTCGATGAACTCTGCCGGTACAACACCCTCTCGGCTGACCAGCCGATTGAGTTCCGAGCGTGGCAATCGAACAGCCAGCAAGCTGACACCTTCTTCGTCGTGTTCTTCTTTCTGTACCGCGCCCAGCTCGAAAAACTGTGCACGCAGTCGAGCAAAACGCTGCGGCAAGCGCAAGGTGCCGACGAACAAATCGCTGCCGAGCAATTCGGCAATGGCTTGTTCCAACAGCTCCAGACCGCTGCCATCTCGCGCCGACAGCCAGACCCTCTGGGGGTTGCCGTTCTCGTCGCGCTGGATCTGTGGCTCAACGCCCTCAAGCAAATCGAGTTTGTTATAGACCTCGAGGATCGGCAAGTCCTGGGCACCAATCTCGCCCAGCACCACCATCACCTGTTCAATCTGCAACATGCGATCCGGTTCGGCCGCATCGATCACGTGCAAGAGCAGGTCGGAATTGCTCGACTCTTCGAGCGTAGACCGAAATGCCTCGACCAGCTTGTGGGGCAGGTGACGAATGAAACCCACGGTGTCGGCCAGCACAATCGGCCCCAGGTCGTCGATGTCCAGACGGCGCAGGGTCGGGTCGAGGGTGGCGAACAGTTGGTCGGCCGCGTACACATCCGACTTGGTCACGTTATTGAACAGCGTGGATTTACCGGCGTTGGTGTAGCCCACCAACGACACCGTAGGGATATCCGCACGGGAACGGCCACGTCGCGACTGCTCGCGCTGGCTGCGTACTTTTTCCAGGCGGCCCTTGATCTGGCGCAGGCGAACCCGCAGCAGACGCCGGTCGGTTTCCAACTGGGTTTCACCCGGCCCACGCATGCCGATACCGCCACCCTGACGCTCAAGGTGAGTCCAGCCGCGAACCAGGCGCGTGCTCATGTGGTCAAGCTGGGCCAGTTCAACCTGGAGCTTGCCTTCATGGGTGCGGGCGCGTTGGGCGAAAATATCGAGAATCAGACCGGTACGGTCGATCACGCGACACTCGAAAACACGTTCGAGGTTACGTTCCTGACTGGGCGTGAGGGTGTGATTGAAGATCACCAGATCGGCTTCTTCGGCATGAACCAGGTCGCGCAGTTCCTCGACCTTGCCGCTGCCAATCAGGTATTTGGCGGTTGGCCGATGACGCGGCACGTTAAAAAACGCAACGGTCTCGGCGCCGGCCGAATTTGCCAACTCCTGAAACTCCTGCGGATCTTCGCGCGCCTCAGGGTCCTGTCCATCCAAGTGAACGAGGATTACTCGCTCACCACCACCGTGGCGCTCAAAGAACAAAGGAGACTCCTATCAGGCGTTACCTGGCTCAGCGTCACCCTGTTCATCACCTGCTGCGCTAGGCAGACGGATTGGACGAACTGGAACGACTGTCGAGATAGCGTGCTTGTAAACCATCTGGCTGACGGTGTTTTTCAGCAGGATAACGAATTGGTCGAACGACTCGATCGTACCTTGCAGTTTGATGCCGTTGACCAGATAGATGGAAACCCCAACTTTCTCTTTACGTAAAGTATTCAAGTAAGGGTCTTGTAGCGAATGCCCTTTTGACATGTGCCGCACTCCTTTAAGGATCAATAATAAAAAATCGGAAAATAGATAGCTTATGGCCGTCACACCCCCAAGGATAGACGGCAATTGCAAGGACTCAGCTCAATATGGAGACCGTTCCCAAGTATTTCAAGGCGCGTGACAGATTGTCGCTGTCCAGGCTGTCCAACCAGTGCAACTCGCTCCAGCTGCGCAGCCAGGTGAACTGGCGCTTCGCCAATTGGCGCGTGGCAATGATGCCGCGCTCCTGCATTTCGGCTGACGTCAGCTTGCCATCCAGATGATCCCAGACTTGGCGGTAGCCTACAGCACGTATCGAAGGCAGCCCTGCATGCAGGTCACCTCTTGAACGCAATGCTACGACCTCGTCCACAAACCCCTGTTCCAACATTAGTGTGAATCTTTGTGCAATTCGTTCATGCAACACCTGGCGGTTTGCCGGAGCGATGGCCAGATTCGCCACAGTATAGGGCAATTGTGACTGTCCAGATGCGCCTGCGTCAGCACTTTGCGCACTTTGTTTCAGCCGATGTTCAGTCATGGTCTGGCCGCTGACACGCCAGACTTCCAGAGCACGGGTGAGCCGCTGGGGGTCATTGGGGTGAATACGTGCCGCAGACACCGGATCTACCGCCGCCAACTGGTCGTGCAGGGCCTGCCAGCCAAGGCGCGCAGCCTCTTCTTCCAGTTCGGCGCGCACCTGGGCATCGGCAGGCGGCATATCGGCCAGGCCTTCCTGCAACGCCTTGTAGTAGAGCATGGTGCCGCCCACCAGCAGCGGGATATTGCCGCGCGCGGTGATCTCGGCCATGGCTGCCAGGGCGTCGGTGCGAAAATCCGCCGCCGAATAGCTCTGCGCCGGGTCAATGATGTCGATCAACTGGTGCGGATATTGGGCCAATAGCGCTTTCGACGGTTTGGCGGTGCCGATATCCATGTCCCGGTAAACCAGGGCAGAGTCGACACTGATCAGCTCGCAGGGCAGCACCTTGGTCAGCTCGATGGCCAGATCGGTCTTGCCGGCGGCCGTGGGGCCCATCAGGAAGATGGCGGGGGGCAAGGCGCTCATCAGCGGCCGCGCAAGAACAGTTTGTCCAGATCGTCCAGGCCCATCTGGGTCCAGGTCGGTCGGCCATGGTTGCATTGACCGCTGCGCTCGGTGTTTTCCATGTCGCGCAGCAGGCCGTTCATTTCCGGCAGGGCCAGGCGGCGGTTGGCGCGGATGGCGCCGTGGCAGGCCATGGTGCCAAGCAATTCGTTGATATGCGCCTGGATACGGTCGCTGGTGCCGTACTCCATCAAGTCTGCCAGCACATCGGCCACCAGGCGGTTAGCCTCGGCCTGCTTGAGCAGCGCGGGAATCTGGCGGATCGCCAGGGTTTCCGGGCCCAGGCGTTGCAGTTCGAAGCCCAGCTTCTGGAACACACTGTGATGTTCTTCTGCGCAGTCGGCTTCACGCTGGCTCACCGCCAAGGATTCAGGCACCAGCAGCGGCTGGCCGCTGAGGCCTTCGCTGGCCATGGCGATCTTCAGGCGCTCGTACATGATCCGCTCATGGGCGGCGTGCATGTCCACCAGCACCAGGCCATGGGCGTTTTCGGCGAGGATATAAATGCCTTTGAGCTGCGCCAGGGCATAGCCCAGCGGCGGAATATCACCACCGCCTTCGGGCAACGCCACAGCAGCACCCGGTTCGGCACCCGGCAGCGGCGCGAAAAACTCACGGTACGCCGCCTGGGCCTCGGCCACCGGCACCGTCGATTGCGGACGCGGGGTGTATTGATACTGATAACCCGCACCGGCACCCGAGTTTGGCGCGGTGTAGGCTGGCTGCGCCTGCGGCGATTGCAGCAGGTTGGCCGCCAGGCTCATCTCACCCTGGGGACCGAACTCGCCGGCTTCCGGACCGCTCGGGCGTACCACCGCTGTGACAATCGGCGCGGACAACTGATCATCCGGACGCACGTCGCCCAAGGCGCGGTGCAGCGTGCCATAGAGGAAGTCATGCACCATGCGCCCGTCACGGAAGCGCACTTCGTGCTTGGTCGGGTGCACATTGACGTCGACCACCGAAGGGTCAACCTCAAAGAACAGCACAAAGGTGGGATGGCGCCCATTGAACAGCACATCGCGATAAGCCTGGCGTACCGCGTGGGCCACCAGCTTGTCGCGTACCGCCCGGCCGTTTACAAAGAAATACTGCAAGTCGGCCTGGCTGCGGGAGAACGTCGGCAACCCGACCCAGCCCCACAGCCTCAAGCCATTGCGCTCGATCTCAATCGGCAGCGCCTGCTCCAGGAACCCGCTGCCACACACCGCCGCCACCCGCCGAGCACGCGCGGCGTCGTCGTTGGCTTCGTGCAGGCTGAGGATGGTCTTGCCATTGTGGCGCAAGTGAAAGGCCACATCGAAACGCGCCAAGGCCAGGCGCTTGATGACTTCTTGCAGGTGATCGAATTCGGTTTTCTCGGCCTTGAGGAACTTGCGCCGCGCCGGGGTATTGAAGAACAGGTCGCGCACTTCCACCGAGGTGCCCACCGGATGCGCCGCCGGCTGGACCCGGGGCGCCATGTCGCGGCCTTCGGTTTCCACTTGCCACGCTTGCTCGGCGCTGCGGGTGCGGGAGGTCAGGGTCAGGCGGGCCACGGAGCTGATGGAGGCCAGGGCCTCACCGCGAAAGCCCAGGCTCATGACCCGCTCCAGGTCTTCCAGGTCGCGGATCTTGCTGGTGGCGTGGCGGGCCAGGGCCAGGGGCAGGTCATCCGAAGAGATGCCGCTGCCATCGTCACGTACCCGCAGCAGCTTGACGCCGCCCTGCTCCACATCGACATCGATGCGTTTGGCACCGGAGTCGATGCTGTTTTCCAGCAATTCCTTGATCACCGACGCCGGGCGCTCAACCACCTCACCCGCGGCGATCTGGTTGGCAAGGCGCGGGCTGAGCAATTCAATGCGCGAGCCGCTGTTCAAGGTGGATTCGCTCATTACTGCGCCGCCAATGAAGTGCCGGGGATGGTCAACACCTGGCCGATCTTCAACTCATCGGTTTTCAGGTTATTGGCGCTGCGCAACGCTGCAGGCGTGACCTGGAAACGCACGGCCAGCATGGCAACGGTATCACCGGGTTGCACACGATGGTCACGCGGGCCCTGGGCGATTTTGCCGGAGTCGCGCAGCCATGCGATATAAGTGCCCGGCGGCGGGTTCTGCTGGAAGAACTGGCGCACGCCGGCGCTGATCGAGCGCGCCAGCGCTTGCTGGTGGCTGGCGCTGGCCAGTTTCGACGCTTCGTTGGCGTTGGAGATAAACCCGGTTTCCACCAGGATCGACGGGATATCCGGCGACTTCAACACCATGAATCCCGCTTGTTCCACGCGCTGTTTATGCAGCGAGGTCACACGGCCGATATTGCTCAGGACTTTCTGGCCTACGTTGAGGCTGGAGGTCAGCGAGGCGGTCATCGACAGGTCGAGTAGTACGCCTGCGAGCATCTTGTCCTTGTCATCAAGGGACACGTTGCCCGCGCCACCGATCAAGTCGGAACGGTTTTCGCTGTCGGCCAGCCAGCGCGCGGTCTCGGAGGTAGCGCCGCGATCCGACAGAGCAAATACCGAGGCGCCAAACGCAGCGGTTGAAGGCGCGGCGTCGGCGTGAATGGACACGAACAGGTCCGCGCCCTTTTTACGGGCAATTTCGGTACGGCCACGCAACGGAATGAAGTAGTCACCGGTGCGGGTCAGTTCGGCGCGGTAGCCTTTCATGCCATTGACCTGGCGCTGCAGCTCGCGAGCGATGGCGAGCACCACGTCTTTCTCATGCTGGCCGCGTGAGCCGGAAGCCCCCGGGTCTTCGCCACCGTGGCCAGCATCGATCACCACGATGATGTCGCGCTTGCCGGCCGGTGCGGGCGGTGGCGGTGGCAGCTTGACCTGGGGTTGCGAAGGGTTGACCGGCACCGCAGGCACCGTCGCCACGCTCGGCGTTGGCGCAGGCGGCGGTGCGGCGTCGGCGGGGTTGTCGAACAGGTCGACCACCAGGCGGTTGCCGTACTGGGCGTTGGGGGCCAGGGAGAAGCTTTTGGGGGTCACGGCCTTTTTCAGGTCGATGACCACACGCAGGTCGGTCGGCGTACGCTGGGCCGAGCGCATGGCGGTGATGGGCGTGTTGGCGGTAGAGACTTTCAGCGGCGCGGCCAGGCTGGCACCGTTGATGTCGATCACCAGGCGATCAGGCGCCGTCAAGGTAAAGACGCTGTGCTGGACCGGGCCAGACAGGTCGAACACCAGTCGCGTGTTATCCGGCGCTCGCCACAGGCGAACACTTTTCACCTGTGAAGCAGCCAGAGCATTGACAGTCATTGCCGCAAGCAACACCCCCACGACAGCAACCAACGCGCGAAAGCGCATACCTAACCCCACCAATTATTTGAATTCCAATGCCAGAGCAGCACACCACGACTCAGCGCGTGGGCTCTGGGGCAACAACTTCAGCTGACGTCCGTGCTCATGCGGCGTAATGGTAATGGTCAGGTCCGGCTTTGGCAAAAAGCCTGTGCCTTTATTTGGCCACTCGATCAGGCACAGCGCATCATCGTCGAAGTAATCACGGATGCCCATGAACTCCAACTCTTCCGGATCGACCAGGCGATAGAGGTCGAAGTGGAAAGCACGCACGTCGCCGATCTCGTAGGGCTCGACCAAAGTGAAGGTCGGGCTTTTTACCGCGCCGGTATGGCCAAGGCCGCGAATAATCCCCCGGGACAGGGTGGTTTTACCTGCGCCCAGGTCGCCCTCGAGAAAGATCAACCCGGCCCCTTGCGTGACCTGCGAAATACGCTGACCCAACGCGACCATGGCCTCTTCATCTGCCAGGAAAAGAATTACTTCAGGCACGGCGACTGCTCCTCCAGCAATTGACGAATGGCGGGGATCAGGTCGCTGGCAGCCAAGCCGCGACCAAAACTGCCCTGGCGGTCTCCGGCGGTCGCGTGCAACCACACGGCCAGGCAGCTCGCTTCGTACGCGAGCATACCCTGAGCCAATAGTGCGCCGACCAGGCCGGCCAGCACATCGCCGAGCCCCGCCGTAGCCATCGCCGGGTGGCCTTGATCACACCGCGACACACGCCCATCAGGGCTGGCAATCAAACTGCCAGCCCCCTTGAGGATAGCCACTGCATTGAATTTCTGACTCAATGCGCGCGCCACCTTAAGGCGATCTGCCTGAACCTCGGCTGTCGATAACCCCAACAAACGCGCAGCTTCGCCCGGATGAGGGGTAATCACACAGTGGGCCGGCAGCTCGACGCTGCCAGTGGCCAGTTGGTTGAGCGCGTCGGCATCCCACACCTGCGGCTGGCTGGCATTGGCCGCGACCGACAACAGGCTCTTGCCCCAGGCGGCATCGCCCAGGCCTGGGCCAATGACGATCACCGAGATTTTTTCCAGCAGGCCCATCAACTGGTTGGCCGAGCTCAGGCCGACGGCCATGACCTCCGGCAGCCGAGCCAGAGCGGCCGGCACATGCTCCGGCCGCGTCGCCAGCGAGACCATGCCGGCTCCGCTGCGCAGGGCACTTTCGCTGCTCAGCAGCGCCGCGCCGCCAAAGCCACGGTCACCACCGATGACCAGCAGGTGGCCGAACTGGCCCTTATGGGCGTCCGGGGAACGCGCAGCCAGTTGCGGCAAATGGCCGGGCAACAACAGCTGAACGTCGGTAATTGGGTGTTTTGTCTGAGGCATGCGTCTTCAAGCTCCGATGTCTGGCAGAATTATACGCATCTAACCTGTGGTTTCCCGTGTCTCATGCCTGCTATTACCTCCGATCTGCCCGCCCTCGCCCAATCGATCAAAGACTGGGGACGCGAGCTGGGCTTTCAACAAGTGGGCATCAGCGGCCTCGACCTGGCTGAGCATGAACAGCACCTGCAACGCTGGCTCGACGCGGGTTACCACGGCGAAATGGAATACATGGGCGCCCACGGCAGCAAACGCTCGCACCCGGACGAGCTGGTGCCCGGCACCTTGCGCGTGGTGTCACTGCGCATGGACTACCTGCCCGGCGACACCCAGATGGCGCAATTGCTGGCCCAGCCAGAAAAAGCCTACATCTCGCGCTACGCCCTGGGCCGCGATTACCACAAGCTGATCCGCAAGCGCGTGCAGCAACTGGCCGACCGTATCCAGGCGCAGATCGGGCCGTTTGGCTTTCGCGCCTTCGTCGACAGCGCGCCCGTCCTGGAAAAAGCCATCGCCGAACAAGCGGGCCTGGGCTGGATCGGTAAAAACACCTTGGTTCTCAACCGCAAGGCCGGCAGTTATTTCTTCCTGAGCGAACTGTTTGTCGATTTACCGTTGCCGGTCGACCCACCCCACGCCACCGAACACTGCGGCCGCTGCACGGCGTGCCTGGACATCTGCCCCACCAACGCCTTCGTCGGCCCTTACGTGCTGGACGCGCGACGTTGCATTTCCTACCTGACCATCGAACTCAAGAGCGCCATCCCCGAAGACCTGCGCCCACTGATCGGCAACCGCGTGTTTGGCTGCGATGACTGTCAGATCGTTTGCCCGTGGAATCGTTTCGCCCGACCCACCGCCGAAAGCGATTTCAAGCCACGGCACAATCTGGATAACGCTGAACTGGCCGAATTGTTTATGTGGGACGAGGATAAATTTCTCAGCAGCACCGAAGGCTCACCCTTGCGCCGCGCCGGTTACGAACGCTGGTTACGCAACCTGGCGGTGGGCCTGGGCAATGCGCCCTCCAGCATTCCGGTGCTGGAAGCGCTCAAGGCGCGGCGGGACTACCCGTCGGAGTTGGTGCGCGAACACGTGGAATGGGCGCTGGAGCAACACGCTGCGCGTTAGTGAACGTCGTCGTTGTAGACGAACTTGGGCATTTCCCAGTGAAAACGGATCGCCAGCAGGCGTAACAGGAAGCCACTGAACAGCGTCAGCAGAATCGCTTGCTCGCTGGGCAGCTCCAGGTACAGGCACAGCAGGTAGAACCACGCGGCCAGGAAAGACACGCTGGCATATAGCTCGCGGCGGAAGATCAGCGGGATGTCGTTACAGAAGATATCCCGCAGGATGCCGCCGAATACCCCGGTGATGACCCCGCTGACCGACGCCACCAACATGCCGTGGCCCATCTCCAGGGCGGTCATGCAGCCGATCAGAGTGAACGCCACCAACCCCACCGCATCCAGCGCCAGGAACAGCGAGCGCAGGTGGCGCATCAAGGGTGCGATAAAGATCGTCACCAATGCCGCAACGGAGGTCAGCACCAGGTATTCGGGGTGTTTGACCCAGGTCAGCGGGTAGTGGCCGAGCAACACATCGCGCACCGAACCGCCGCCCAAGGCCGTCACGCAAGCGATCAGCACCACGCCAAACCAGTCCATGCCACGCCGACCCGCGGACAGGGCGCCAGTCATGGCTTCGGCGGTGATGGCGACGAGGTAGAGCATCAGCAACATGATGGCGATCCTGACAGAGAGGCCGGCAGTCTAATCATTTGCCGAGGGCACCAAAAGGGGGCGTTTGGCTAAAGACCGCGTCGCGCCCTTCGCGAGCAAGCCCGCTCCCACACTTGACCGAGTTGTCATGACGAACGAGGAACAGATGTGGGAGCGGGCTTGCTCGCGAAGACGCCGGGCCAGGCGCTACATCTTCAAGCCTTGATGAAATGCTTGCGGTAATGCTGCAACTCGGCAATCGACTCGCGAATATCATCCAGCGCCAGGTGCGTGCTGCCTTTATGGAA
Organism: Pseudomonas sp. FJ2-5-13; assembly: GCF_029201605.1. Classification (NCBI taxonomy): domain Bacteria; kingdom Pseudomonadati; phylum Pseudomonadota; class Gammaproteobacteria; order Pseudomonadales; family Pseudomonadaceae; genus Pseudomonas; species Pseudomonas sp. FJ2-5-13. Next base: position 610,876 of record NZ_CP104045.1, on the reverse strand, counting down.
GCTGTCTTTGACTTCCGGCGCCCAGCGCGCAGCCAGTTCCTTCAAGGTCGACACGTCGAGGTTGCGGTAGTGGAAGTAACTTTCCAGCCCCTTCATGTGCGTATAAAGGAAGCGACGGTCCTGGCAGATGCTGTTGCCGCAGATCGGCGATTTGCCCTTGGGCACCCACTGTTCCAGAAAGGCGATGGTTTGGGCTTCGGCTTCGGCCATGCTGATGTGGCTGTCGCGCACGCGCTGGGTCAGCCCGGAGTTACCGTGGGTGCGGGTGTTCCACTCGTCCATGGTGGCGAGTACGGCGTCGCTGTGGTGGATGGCGATCACCGGGCCTTCGGCCAAAGTGTTGAGGTTGCTGTCGGTGACAATGGTCGCCATCTCGATGATGACGTCGGTGTCGGGGTTCAGACCGGTCATTTCCAGATCGATCCAAATCAGGTTCTGTGGGTTTTGCATGGCTTGATTCTCTTGGCACCTTGGCGTAGCCGGGCAGTTTAGCAGGCGGGGGCGTGCTAGACTCGCGACCGTTTTACCCAACTTTTGCATTATCGACACGGAACACCAATGGCCAAACGCCAGCTCAACCGTCGCCAAAACTGGCGCATCGAAAAGATTCAAGGTGAACGCGCCGCCCGCGCCGCCAAACGTGAATCCTCCGCCGTGGAAGCGCTCGAGGGCGGCGACCTGGGCCCCGAACAAACGGGCCTGGTGATCGCGCACTTTGGTGTGCAGGTCGAAGTCGAGGCGCTCGAAGGCGAACTCGCAGGCCAGGTATTCCGTTGTCACTTGCGCGCCAACCTGCCTGCGCTGGTCACCGGCGACAAGGTGGTGTGGCGTGCCGGCAACCAGGGCATCGGCGTCATCGTCGCCCAGTTGCCGCGCAGCACCGAACTGCGCCGCCCCGACAGCCGTGGCCAGCTCAAGCCGGTGGCGGCCAACGTCGACATGATCGTGATCGTGTTCGCGCCGCTGCCCGAGCCCCATGCCAACCTGATCGACCGTTACCTGGTCGCGGCTGAGCATGCTGGTATCCGCCCGTTGCTGCTGCTGAACAAATTCGACCTGATCGACGAGCAGAACGCCCCGGCGCTCAATGCGTTGCTGGCGGTCTACCGCACCCTGGGCTACCCGGTGCTGGAAGTGTCGGCTCACCACGGCAACGGCATGGAACAGCTGCAGCAGCAGTTGGACGGGCGAATCAGCGTGTTCGTCGGCCAGTCAGGCGTGGGCAAGTCGTCGCTGGTCAACAGCCTGTTACCGGAAGTCGAAACCCGCGTGGGCCCGCTGTCGGAACTGTCCGGCCAGGGCACCCACACCACCACCACTGCGCGGTTGTTCCACTTCCCGGGCGGCGGCGAGTTGATCGACTCACCGGGTATTCGTGAATTCGGCTTGGGCCACGTCAGCCGCAGCGATGTGGAAGCGGGCTTCATCGAGTTCAACGACCTGATCGGCACCTGCCGCTTCCGTGACTGCAAACACGACCGCGAGCCGGGTTGTGCGTTGCTCAAGGCACTGGAAGATGGGCGCGTGCAGCAGCAGCGGATGAACAGCTATCGGTCGATTATTGCGAGCTTGCCTGAGAGCAGTTATTGACGGTCAATTTCTTGATACACATAAACCGGGGGGCTGAAAGCCCTAGCCCATTGATTTAACAGGAGCAGGCATCAAGAATTCGAGCCAACTGGGTGGCTGATACGCACAAGCCAGCTTGTATTCGGATTTCCTGATGCTCATAATTGCTCCGTCACCAGCGAAAGCTGGCAGGAGTCTGGATCCTTTTCGGAGTTGATCCAGCGGCGCAGAAGGGGCGAAGCAAGCTCCGCTGCGTGTCGAATGAAGCCGCCTTCGGGCGGCTTTGCTTTTTGTGGGGAATTAACATTTGGCTCTCTACTATCACCCCAAACAAGGCGACGTTTTGCTGTGTGACTTCACCCGAGGCTTTGTCGCCCCGGAAATGCTGAAGATCCGCAAAGTCGTCGTGATATCTCCTACCTCGACCCACAGTCGCAAGCTCTGCACCGTGGTGCCAATCTCCTCTACTGCACCAGCGACCCAATACGACTGGCACCATTTGCTACGCACCAATCCACTTCAGTCCGATGGTTATAAAGAGCTATGGGTGAAGTGCGACATGATTTATACCGTCAGCTTTGAGCGCCTCGACAAGTTGCATAGAAAGACTCGCACCAAAGGTCGGGAGTACTTCGTCCCGCGCCTGTGCGCCGACGACATGCGAGGCGTAGTCAGTGGTGTCAAAGCATACCTCCCACTTTGAACACACATGAAAACGCCCCGAATGATCGGGGCGTTTACGTTTCCAGCGCATAGATCAATTATGACCCCGGTGCGGGCGCCGTAGGATCCTTGACGCCCCCATCATCAAACAGGTTCAGCTTCTGGCGCAGCTCATGGGCTGGCAACGGTTCCTGCTCCGGCGGTAGCGCGTTCGGGTCGGCCGGCACTTCGCCTGGCGCACCGTCGCCCTGGGTCGGTGCCGGTGGCGGTGGTTGATCGCCCTCAATCGCACGCTGGGCTTTTTTGGTCAGCACCACGATGTCGATACGGCGGTTGACCGGGTTGAACGGGTCTTTGGGATCAAACAGCTGCGAGGAGGCAAAGCCCACCACGCGCGCCACTTGCTGGTCCGGGTAGCTGCCGGCTACCAGCGCACGCCGGGCGGCATTGGCGCGGTTGGCCGAGAGTTCCCAGTTGCCGAAATCGCCCTGGCCCGCGTAGGGCTTGGCGTCGGTATGCCCGCTGATGCTGATCTTGTTCGGCACCGCCTTGATGGTGTCAGCCATGGCCAGCAGGATGTCTTCAAAGTACGGCTTCAAGCGCGCACTGCCAGAGTCGAACATCGGCCGGTTGGCCGCATCGGTAATCTGGATGCGCAGCCCCTCGGGGGTGATCTCGAAGGAAATCTGGTCCTTGAACTTCAGCAACTGTGGGTTTTCTTCAACCTTGTTCTGCAATTCCTGCAGCAACAGTTCCAGGCGCTCCTGTTCGACCTGCTCAGCCATGGACTCGACAGTGTCGCGCTCAATCGGAATTTTTTCCTGGGGCGACTCCGTTTGCACTTCGGGGTTGATGGTGCGCTCTGGCGCCAGTTCCGGCGAGCCGCCCAGGTCAATGACAAACGGCGTGCCGCTTTCCGAAAAGCCAATCGGGTCTTTGAAGTAGCCGGCGATGGCGATCTTCTGTTCTGGCGTAGCGGTGGACATCAGCCACAGCACCAGGAAGAACGCCATCATCGCCGTGGCAAAGTCGGCGAAGGCGATTTTCCAGGCGCCGCCATGGTGCCCCGCAGCGAAGCGCTTGACGCGCTTGATGATGATCGGCTGGTTGTTTTCCATGGCTTAGCGACCGCGAACCGCTTGTTCCAGCTCGGAGAAACTCGGGCGATGTTTCGGGTACAGCACCTTGCGCCCAAACTCCACGGCCAGCGACGGCGGCATGCCCGAGGCCGATGCCACCAGGCACGCCTTGATCGCTTCGTAGAGGTTGATTTCTTCCTTGGCATCGTGGGCCAGGGAAGTGGCGAGCGGGCCGAAGAAACCATAGGCGGCGAGAATACCGAAGAAGGTCCCCACCAGCGCCGCACCTACGTGCATGCCGATGGCCGCCTGATCGCCCTCGCCCAGGGACGCCATGGTCACCACGATACCCAGTACCGCCGCGACAATACCGAAACCGGGCATGCCGTCGGCGATGCCGGTCACGGCGTGGGAAGGATGCTCCAGCTCTTCCTTGAGGCTGAACAGCTCCATGTCGAACAGGCCTTCCAGTTCGTGGGGTGCCATGTTGCCGGAGGACATGATGCGCAGGTAATCACAGATATACGCGGTCATGCGCTCGTCTTTGAGCACGGCCGGGTACTTGGCAAAAATCGGGCTGGCTGCGGCGTCTTCGATATCACCCTCGATCGCCATCATGCCTTCGCGGCGGCTCTTGTTGAGGATCTCGTAGATCAGCCCCAGCACTTCCAGATAAAACGTGTGGGAGAAGCGCGAGCTGAACATGCCCAGGGACTTCTTGACCACGTGCATGGTCATATAGCCTGGGTTGGCCTGCAAAAATGCGCCGAACGCGGCACCGCCAATAATCAGCACTTCGAAAGGCTGGATCAGTGCGGCGATTTTACCGTGGGAGAGGACGTACCCTCCGAGCACACTTGCGATGACGACAATGATGCCGATAATTTTAGCCATAGGAGAGGGGTACTTGCGCCGTCGGGTTCATGGACATAGGGGGTGTTGCACAAAACTCTTGTTCTACTTATCGGCAAAACTGCGCCAGACTATAGCCCGTTAAGGCGAAAAGCCAATTCGGCCCGTTCCGGGCGTGTAGAACGCAAGTGATGATCGCGCCCCAATCATGGCAATTGAAACGACAGTCCCAACGAACTGCCCCACCACCCTCGCCGCTTGGATCAAGTGCCTGGACGACGTGCTGCTGCCCGTGCCCCAGGCCAGTCATGAGCGCGTATGCAAAGCCATTCGCGATAGCCGCAGTTCATTGCGAGATATTGCGGAGCTGATGCACAACAGCCCGGCCCTGGTGTTGAGTGTGATGCGCGAAGCCAACAGCCAAGCCCACGGCAGCCTGGCCGAACCTGCGGAAAACCTTGAAGTCGCGCTTAACCGCCTGGGTCTCAAACGTGCCGAAGAGTTGTTGGCGCGCCTGCCTTCGGTACCCGCCCGGGAAATTCCCGTGGCCTTGCGTCAGCTGCTGCTGATCAGCCAGCACGCATCTCAGCAAGCCAACGGTTTGTTCGGCAGTCGCCTGGCGCGGCTGTGGCAGGACATCCACTGGGGCAGCCTGTTGTTTTTGTCGCCGCTGTGGCCGATGGCCGTCGCCTACCCCAAGCTGCTGGAAGAATGGGAGTTGCGGGTGATCCATAAAGGCCAATCGGCGCGCCAGGTCGAGCAACAGCTGTTCGGCGTGCGCTTGCTCGACCTGTGCCTGGGCCTGACCGAAGCCTGGCACCTGCCGATCTGGGTTTCACAGGGCTACAAGTTGCTGCTGGCCGAGCAACGCCTGCTGGTCAAGGCGCTGCACATTGCCCGTCAAGACGACTCCCTGCGCCACCAGCAATTGCTCGATGCCGAGCCCAACCTGCGGCGCTGGCTGAACCAGCCGGCCAATACCGTGTTGCTGGCCAATGGCCTGGCGATGTCGGCCCAGGAATCCTGGACCTGCCCGCACACCGAGCGCTGGCAATACCTGACGGCGCTGTACCTGCAAACGCCATTGAGCGATGTTCAACAGCAAGCCCACCAGCAAGCGGTGACCAGCGCGCGCACCACCTTGATGCCCGACCTCTGGCACCCCGCGCTGTCGCTGATCTGGCCGTGGCATGTGCAGAAGGTCCATCGCGGCTTGTTGCCTGCACCGCCTCCGACTGCCGAAGCCTTGGCCGTGTGGCGCACGCGTTGCACCGAGTTGCTGGTGGAACCGAGCCGCTTTGCCAACGCCATGCACCTGACCACTTGCGCCAAGGAAGCCCTGGTGGCCAGTGGCATGCAGCGGGTACTGATATTCATGGCCGATCGCGCCTTGAGCACCTTGCGTGTGCACCAGGCCGACGGCCTGCCCAAGGACGCGGCTCACCTGAGCCTGGATGTGGTCAACAGCACGTTGCTGCAACGCCTGCTGGAAAAGTCCGCCCAGGTACGCCTGAACCCCGACAACCATGCGCAGTTTTCCGCCTTGCTGCCACCGATCCTGCGTCGCCTGTTTGTCGGCGAGCACCTGCTGTTGCGCTCACTGAGCTGCAACGGCCGCGTGGTCATGCTGATCGTGGCGGACCAGGGCGGCGGGCCGTTCTCGGAAACCACCGTGCAAGCGTTCGGCAAAACCGCCCAATGCATCGAGAAAGCCCTGCACAGCTTTACCAACCGCAGCGCCTGATGCTTGCGCTACAATCACCGGCCTTTATCACCAACATTTGTGCCCAGGAGACCTCACATGCCTGACTTCTCTGGCTTGCCGCTGGTGATCGAATCCGCCGACCTGTTAGGTCGCCTCGATTCCAAGCACTTGATACTGGTGGACCTCACCAGTGCTGCCCGCTACGCCGAAGGGCATATCCCCGGCGCGCATTTCGTTGACCCCAAGCGCACCCAACTGGGCCAGCCACCCGCACCCGGCCTGCTGCCGAGCAAGGCCGACCTGGAAAAACTGTTCGGTGAACTGGGCCACACCCCGGACGCCACCTATGTGGTCTATGACGACGAAGGCGGCGGTTGGGCCGGGCGCTTTATCTGGATGCTCGACGTGATCGGCCACCAGAAATATCACTACCTCGACGGTGGCCTGCTGGTATGGCTGGATGAAGGCCACGCGCTTTCCACCGATGTGCCCCCAGCAGCCGGCGGCCCGGTCAGCCTTACGCTGCACGACGGCCCTACCGCCACCCGTGAATACCTGCAAAGCCGTCTCGGCGCGGCCGACCTGGGGATCTGGGATGCTCGTGGCCCGCTGGAGTATTCCGGCGAGAAAGTGCTCGCAGCCAAGGGCGGCCACATTCCCGGCGCGGTGAACTTCGAATGGACCGCCGGCATGGACAAGGCACGCAACCTGCGTATCCGCCGTGACATGCCGCAGATCCTCGAAGACCTCGGGCTGACCAAAGACAAAGAAATCATCACCCACTGCCAGACTCACCACCGCTCTGGCTTCACCTACCTGGTGGCCAAGGCGCTCGGTTATCCGCGAGTCAAAGGTTATGCCGGTTCCTGGGGCGAATGGGGCAACCACCCCGACACCCCCGTTGAGATTTAAGGTTTAAGGACAGTTATGAAAAAGCAGTTGTTTATCCTCAGCCAGTACTTGCTGCCGCACCACTTGCTGTCGCGCCTGGCCGGCTGTATCGCCGAGTGCCGCGTGCGCTGGTTCAAGAACGCCTTCACTGCCTGGTTCGCCAAGCGCTACCAGGTGGACATGTCCCAGGCCCTGGTGGAAGACCTGAGCGCCTACGAGCACTTCAACGCCTTCTTCACCCGCGCGTTGAAAGACGGCGCCCGCCCGTTGGATCCAACCCCAGGCGCAGTCCTGAGCCCTGCCGATGGCGCGGTCAGCCAGCTAGGCCCGATCGAACATGGCCGTATCTTCCAGGCCAAGGGCCACAGCTTCAGCGTGCTGGAACTGCTCGGTGGCGATGCAGCGATGGCTGCGCCGTTCATGGGCGGCGAGTTCGCAACTATTTACCTGTCGCCCAAGGACTACCACCGGGTGCACATGCCATTGGCCGGTACCCTGCGCGAGATGGTGTATGTGCCGGGTCGGATTTTCTCGGTCAACCAGACCACCGCCGAAAACGTGCCGGAGTTGTTCGCCCGTAACGAGCGCGCTGTCTGCTTGTTCGACACCGAACGCGGCCCGATGGCCGTGGTGTTGGTGGGTGCGATGATCGTTGCGTCGATTGAAACCGTGTGGGCCGGCTTGGTGACGCCGCCCAAGCGCGAGCTGAAAACCTTCCGCTACGACGAAGCGGCTCGCGCGCCGATTCATCTGGAAAAAGGTGCGGAACTGGGTCGTTTCAAACTGGGATCGACCGCCATCGTGCTGTTCGGGCCGGACCAGGTGAAGTGGGCTGAAGAACTGGCAGCGGGTACGCCGGTGCAGATGGGCCAGGGTATCGCCTTGCCTAAAGCCTGATCGACACAACCCCTGTAGGAGCGAGCTTGCTCGCGAAGCACTCAAGAGCACCGCGGGCATCCAGAATGCCCGGGTAATCGTTGACGATTTTCGCGAGCAAGCTCGCTCCTACAGGTGGTTGAGTGGCGCCCTAGAGCTGACCGTCGCGGTCACGCAAGCCCAGCAGGTACAGCACGCCATCCAACCCCAAGGTCGAAATCGCCTGCTTGGCCGATTGCTTGACCAACGGCTTGGCACGGAACGCCACGCCCAACCCGGCAATCGCCAGCATCGGCAAGTCATTGGCGCCATCGCCGACCGCAATGGTCTGCTCCAGACGTAAGCCTTCCTTGTGCGCCAATTCCTTGAGCAGGTCGGCCTTGCGTTGCGCGTCGACAATCGGCTCCACCGCCACGCCAGTCACTTTGCCATCCACCACTTCCAGCTCGTTGGCGAATACATAGTCAATGCCCAGCTTGGCCTGCAACTGCTTGGCGAAGTAAGTGAAGCCGCCGGACAGGATGGCAGTCTTGTAGCCCAGGCGCTTGAGTTCGGCGAACAGGGTTTCGGCGCCTTCAGTCAGGCGCAGCGACGCGCCGATCGAATCCAGCACGCCCACGTCCAGGCCCTTGAGCAACGCCAGACGTTCCTTGAAGCTGGCACGAAAATCCAGCTCGCCGGCCATCGCCCGCTCGGTAATCTCAGACACTTGCTCGCCCACACCGGCCGCCTTGGCCAGCTCGTCGATGACTTCGGCTTCGATCAAGGTGGAGTCCATGTCGAACACCGCCAGGCGGCGGTTGCGACGGAACAGGGAGTCTTCCTGGAAGGCGATATCGACGTTCAGTTCCTGGGCCACGCTCAGGAAGTCGGCGCGCAGCGCTTGCGCGTCAGCCGGTTCGCCGCGTACGGAGAACTCGATGCAGCCCTTGCCCTTGTCGGCCGGAGTGTCTAATGGCATGCGACCCGACAGACGGTCGATATGGTCGATATTCAATCCGTACTGCGCGGTAATGGAACTGACGCGCTGCAACTGCTCCGCCGTTACCTTGCGGGTCAACAGGGTGACAATGTGGCGCTTTTTGCCCTGGCCTTCGACCCAGTGTTGGTAATCGGCTTCGGACACCGGGGTGAAACGCACCTGTTGATCGAGCTTATACGCCGTAAACAGGATGTCCTTGAGTACCGAGGAGGCCTGCTCGGTGCTGGGGATTTCCACCAGGATGCCGAACGACAAGGTGTCGTGGATCACCGCCTGGCCGATGTCGAGAATGTTCACACCACCCTGGGCCAGGACGCCGGTAATGGCTGCGGTGAGACCCGGTCGGTCTTCACCCGTGATGTTGATCAGGACAATTTCGCGCAAAGCGCACCCCCAGGCTGGAAAAAAACCGCATTCTACCCACTTTCAGTGACCATCGGGCACAGCCAGCGCTTTGCCGGCCATGGGCCTGTCGCTATACTGCGCGTCAACTTCACGGACCAAGAGCCGAGCGCAAGTGAACCGGCCCACGCCAGTAAAAACCGATAACTTCTTCCTGCTGATCTTCCGGGCACTGCGCCATCGCCGTGTACCGATTGCATTGCGCATCGCCAGCCATAACGTGATCCTGGTCGCTCTGGCCCTGGTGATCTACGCCTGCGTGATGGGTTTGCAGTTCAAGCAGGCCATGCACGAGCAGGCTGATGCCCTGGGCGCGAGCCTGACAACCCAGACCGCCACTTCGGCGACTGAGTTGCTGGTGTCCAACGACATCCTCAGCCTCAACGTGCTGCTCAACAACCTGACCAAGAACCCGCTGGTGGCCCACGCCGCTATCTATAGCGTGGACAACCGGATCATGGCCGAGGCCGGGCAGCGCCCGAAAAACGGCCTGCTCGGTGAGGCCGAAGGCCTGTACCAGAGCAATATTACGTTCCAGGACGTGAAGGCCGGCCAACTGCGTATCAGCCTTGATATGCAACAGTTCCAGCAGCCCATGACCATCAGCCTGCAGAGCATGGGCATCCTGAGCGCGATCCTGCTGGCTTTGGCCCTGGCCTTGAGCCTGCGCCTGGGCCGGCATATCTCCACGCCGTTGATGCAACTGCGCATCTGGCTGCGGGATATCGACGAACACACCCCGGCTACCGATCGCCAGGACGAAATCGGCGACCTCGCGCGCCAGCTCCACGCCAGCTTTGCCCCGGAGCCCAAAGCGCCTGAAGTCGAGCCCGAGCCTGAGTACGACGACGCCGAGGACTACACCGACGAGCCTGAGTTTGAAGTGCGCGACCTGCGCGACCCAGGCTTCGACGACAGCGCCCCGGTGGCCGGCCTCAAGCCTGCACCGCGCCATGTGATCAAGGCCGAGGAAGACGAGCTGGACGACGAAGACCCGTTCGCCGACCTGCGCGACACCTCGGCAGCCGCCCCGGTCGCCGCACCGAAACCGGTTGTGGTCAAGAACGCCGAGCCGCAGCACAGCGCCGTACTCGCCGTGCAACTGGGTGCCCAGGAGCAACTGCGCCGCCTGCCCCGTGCCCGCCTGACCGAACTGCTCGAACGCTACCGCGACTGCCTCGACCAGGCTGCTTCGCTCTATCAGAGCGAACTGCATACCCTGAACGATGGCAGCACGCTGATGCTGTTCCACAGCGAAGACAGCGGCGAAGACTACCTGACCAACGCCATCTGCTGCGGCGAGCTGTTGCGCGCCCTGGGCCACGCCCTGCAGATCGAAGTGGCCGACAGCGGCATTACCCTGCAACTGCAGTTGGGCCTAACCGTGGGTGACGACCTGTTTGGCATGAGCCAGATCGACCTGCTGCTCACTGAAATCGCCCAGGATGCCCTGGCCCTGTCCCAGCACAGCCGCAACCTGTTGCTGGTGGAGCGCAAGATCAGCGAAGACACACTGATCCGCCAACGCGCACGTATCCGCCCGATTGCCAGCCCTGAGGGTGCCAGCTGTGTGGAGCGGTTGATGGAGCCGTATCCGTCGATGCTGGAACGGCAGTTGGCGCGGATGCATGAGACCCGCAAGCCCTGAGGCATAGCGTTATACCTACTGTGGAGCCGGGCTTATGTGGGAGCGGGCTTGCTCGCGAAAGCGGCGTGTCAGTCAACTGATGTGACCCTGACACACCTCATTCGCGAGCAAGCCCGCTCCCACACAAGCTCGCTCCTACATTTGGTTTGTGGTATTCGCAGCCCAATAAAAAGGCCCGCTTATTCAGCGGGCCTTTTGTTTGTGCGCGATTCAGATCAGAACCTGAACACTTCCAGATCGGTGCGAATCGGCGTAGCCATCGGCATCTTCGGTTTTTCCGGGGCCGCAGGCTTGGCCTGGGCCGGGGCTTGCTTACGCGGCTGCGCTTCGGCAATCGGCGGCTGGTTGGCCAATGGCTTGAGCGCCACCGACAACTGCTGAGCCAAATGCTGCAACAGCACACCCTGGGCCTGGACCTGGGACGCGGTGGTGCCTGCATGTTCTTCCTGCAGGTGCACAATGCGGTTGTCCCGCACTTGCCCGCGACGGTCGATCAGGCGCCACTGTGCATCCAGGATCGCCGGTTGCGACTTGCCGGAGTCCAGCCGCGTGATGGTCAGCAATACCTGTACATCCGGAGTGAACCCGGAGGGTCCCGGTGCCAAGACCACACGCTGGCTGTCCAGCTGGCCGGCGACCTGACGCAACATCAACTGATTGATATCCGACGACAGGCTACCGGCCCAACGACCATCTGTGGAACCTTGCAGGCTGCCGTCGTTCTGACGTTGAAGCAGGGTTTCGCGTTGCAGGTAGTCGGCAACGACTACCGGCCCCAGCAATACTGCCATGCCAGCGGTTTGAGCTGGCTGAGCCGGACTTCCGCTGTCCAGCTGGTACAGCGACACCGGTTGGTGTGTGCTGCAACCCGCCAACCCCAAAAGGCCAGCGAGCATCAAAAATAGAGGAAGGCGTGGAGCAGTCATCATCCCATCCAAGTGGCTGCCACAAGGCGAACCACAATGTAATACTAAAAATAACCTGAACACGCTCGGCCACGCCGGCGCTGGAAAGGCCATATCATCCGTGAATATGCGCCATGACTCCAGCGCGAAAGCATCGATCTACGCGTTAAATCGTAGATCGAGGCCTCTAGTACCGCTTAAACCGGCGTTTCGACCAGCAAGGCATCCACTCGCTGGAAGCCTCGTGGCAGTTTGTTACCTCGCCGGCCACGCTCACCCTTGTAGTGTTCAAGGTCGTCAGGGCGCAATGACAACGTGCGCTTGCCGGCCTGGAGTACCAGGGTAGAGCCTTCCGGGACCACGGCGATATCAGTCACATACTCCTCGCGACTGGCCACCCGGTCACCGGGAATCCCGATAATCTTGTTGCCCTTGCCCTTGCCCAACTGCGGCAAGTCGCTGATCTTGAACACCAGCAGGCGCCCTTCAGTGGTCACCGACGCCAGCCAGTTGGTTTCACGATCTTCCACCGGCCTTGGCAGAATCACCTTGGCGTTGTTCGGCAGGCTCAACAGCGCCTTGCCCGCCTTGTTCTTGGCCTGCAGGTCTTCACCCTTGACCACGAAACCGTAACCGGCATCGGAAGCGATGACATACAGCGAATCATCGTCCGGCAGCAGTACGCACTCGAAATTCGCCCCCGGTGGCGGCGTGAGGCGCCCGGTCAACGGCTCGCCCTGCCCCCGTGCAGATGGCAGGGTATGGGCCGGCACCGAATAACTGCGCCCGGTCGAGTCGATAAACACCGCGAACTGATTGGAACGCCCGGCGGCAGCGGTCTTGAAACCATCACCGGCTTTGTACGAAAGGCCGGTGGCGTCAATATCATGCCCCTTGGCGGAGCGAACCCAACCCTTTTCCGACAGAACGACGGTAATTTTCTCGTTGGGCAACAGCTCGGTTTCGGTCAGAGCTTTCGCTTCAGCACGCTCGACGATAGGCGAGCGACGGTCATCGCCATAGGTTTCGGCATCTTTGATCAGTTCGCTGCGCACCAGCTTCTTGAGCTTGGCTTCGCTGCCCAGCAAGGCTTGCAGCTTGGCTTGTTCCTTGAGCAGCGCATCCTGCTCGTCGCGCAGCTTCATTTCTTCCAAGCGTGCCAACTGGCGCAAGCGGGTGTCGAGGATGTAGTCCGCCTGGATTTCGCTCAGCTCGAAACGCGCGATCAGCTCGGCCTTCGGGTGCTCGGCGGTGCGGATGATATGGATCACTTCATCCAGGTTGAGGTAGGCGATCAGCAAGCCGTCCAACAGGTGCAAGCGGCGCTCAACCTTGTCGAGGCGGAATTGCAGGCGGCGGCGCACGGTCTGTACGCGGAACTCCAGCCATTCCACCAGCAGGTTGCGCAGGTTCTTGAGCTGCGGCTTGCCGTCCAGGCCGATGATGTTGACGTTGACCCGGTAGCTGGACTCCAGGTCGGTGCTGGCAAACAAGTGCTGCATCAGCACTTCATGATCCACCCGGCTGTTGGTCGGGATGATCACGATGCGGCACGGGTTCTCGTGGTCGGACTCGTCACGCAGGTCGGCCACTTGCGGCAATTTCGACGGCTTGGCCTGCATCAACGCGGCGATCTGCTCCAGCACCTTGGCACCTGACACCTGGTGCGGCAGCGCGGTCACGATAATGTCGCCGTCCTCGATGTGGTACACGGCGCGCATACGCACCGAGCCCTTGCCGGTTTCGTACATCTTCAGCAGGTCGGCGCGCGGCGTGATGATTTCTGCTTCGGTCGGGTAATCCGGGCCCTGGATATGCTCGCAGAGCTGCTCGACCGTAGCCTTGGGCTCATCGAGCAAGCGCACGCAGGCGGTGGCGACTTCGCGCAGGTTGTGCGGCGGCACGTCGGTGGCCATGCCGACTGCAATACCGGTGGTGCCATTGAGCAGGATGTTCGGCAAACGCGCCGGCAACACCAGGGGTTCGTCGAGAGTACCGTCAAAGTTCGGCCCCCAGTCCGCGGTGCCCTGGCCCAGCTCGCTGAGCAGCACTTCGGAATAACGCGACAGCCGCGCCTCGGTGTAACGCATGGCGGCGAAGGATTTGGGGTCATCCGGTGCACCCCAGTTACCCTGGCCGTCCACCAGGGTATAGCGGTAGCTGAACGGCTGGGCCATCAACACCATGGCTTCATAGCACGCCGAATCGCCGTGGGGGTGAAATTTACCCAGCACGTCACCGACGGTACGCGCCGACTTCTTGTGCTTGGAATCGGCGTCCAGGCCCAACTCACTCATGGCGTAGATGATGCGCCGTTGCACGGGCTTCAGGCCGTCGCCGATATGCGGCAAGGCACGGTCCATGATCACGTACATGGAGTAGTTGAGGTAGGCATTTTCGGTGAATTCAGCCAGCGACCGGCGTTCTACGCCATCTAAACTGTCTGCGAGGATGTCACTCATGCGGGCCTCATCATGGGGTAAGGCGCAGTGGAACTGCCGCTGCGCTGATTCAATTCAAAAAAATCTCGATTCATGGCTGGGCACTCCAGCCGCCGTCCGGGGCGGCGAAACGATAGACCATCGGACGCTTTTCACCATCGGCACGCGGGCCGAAATTGTTATCGATGCCGACCCAGGCACCGTCGGCATCCACCAACAGGGCTTCAGCCAAGCCATACGACTGTGGGTAACGTCGCTGCGGTGTCAGGGCTTCGTCGGCAAACGACCAGCACCGCTCAACCTTGGCCGTGAGCGGGTCGCGTCGGCAGATCTGGAACGCATTGCGCTCCAGGGTAAACAGCTTGCCGTTGAACAGCGACAAGTCGGCAAAGTCCTTGGACACAGCCTTGGCGTTGGGGAACTGCGCCGGCTGCACTTCCTGGCCGGCCTCGCTCAACAATACACAACGGCCATCGCAATCCCATACGCTCTGCCCACGCTTAATCGAGACCAGGCCACGACGTTCGCGCTCGGCAGCCAGCCAGATCTGATTGCCTTCCGGGTTTACCGCCAGGCCTTCGAACAAGGCATTAAAGTGCAGCAACATGCCACTGGCTCTGGCTTCGCGCACCATCCCCGGCGCGATTTTCAACCATTCGGGCGCGCCCGCCGCCGGCACCTGCAGCACCGCGGCATGGGCTTCGCTGACAATGTAGCGATTGCCTGCGGCATCACAGCTGATGCCTTCAAAGTCCAGGTCACCGCCGCGTATGAACGAAGCGGCCTTGGTACGCGAACGCAAGCCCCAAGGCAGGCCGGACTCAGGCACGGGCGGCACGTCGATCTTTATTGCCTCGGCGCTCCAGGTCGGCGCACGGGTATCCAGGCGGTAGATCTGGTCGTCATCGCGGTCCGAAACCGTCCACAGCTCGTTACCACACAACGCCAGGCCCGACAGGTTCCCACCGCGCATGCCGTCCACCGGATGTTCCGAGACCAGCTTGAGCTCTGCCACGCTGGCGGCAGCCACCTGGGTGACCGCCAGCCCACTCAACATCAGGATCGCCAGGGCGACGCCTGTGCGCATCAGCCCAGCACCTCGGCCAGGTTGCCTTTGGATTCCAGCCAGGTCTTGCGGTCGCCGGCGCGTTTCTTCGCCAGCAGCATGTCCATCATTTCCGAGGTGGCGGCGAAGTCTTCCAGGGTCAACTGCACCAGGCGCCGGGTGTTCGGGTCCATGGTGGTTTCGCGCAGTTGCGGCGGGTTCATTTCACCCAGGCCCTTGAATCGCGTGACCTGTGGCTTGCCGCGTTTCTTCTCGGCCACCAGGCGGTCGAGGATGCCATCGCGCTCGGCTTCGTCCAGGGCGTAGAAAATTTCCTTGCCCAGGTCGATGCGGTACAGCGGCGGCATGGCGACGTAGACGTGACCGGCATCCACCAACGGGCGGAAATGCTGGACGAACAACGCGCACAGCAAGGTAGCAATGTGCAGGCCGTCGGAGTCGGCGTCGGCGAGGATGCAGATCTTGCCGTAGCGCAACTGGCTCATGTCCGCCGCGCCTGGGTCTACCCCGATGGCCACGGCGATGTTGTGTACTTCCTGACTGGCGAGCACTTCGCTGCCATCGACTTCCCAGGTGTTGAGGATCTTGCCGCGCAACGGCAGGATCGCCTGGAATTCCTTGTCCCGCGCTTGTTTGGCGGAACCGCCGGCGGAGTCACCCTCCACCAGGAACAGCTCGGAACGCATCGGGTCTTGCCCGGCGCAATCGGCCAGTTTGCCGGGCAATGCCGGGCCCTGGGTGATGCGCTTGCGCTCGACCTTCTTGCTGGCTTTCAAGCGACGGCCGGCGTTGTTGATCGCCAGTTCCGCCAGGGCCAGGCCCAGCTCTGGGTGCTCGTTGAGCCACAGGCTGAAGGCGTCCTTGACCACACCCGAGACAAACGCCGCCGCCTCGCGGGACGACAGGCGCTCTTTGGTCTGGCCGGAAAATTGCGGTTCCTGCATCTTCATCGACAGCACGAACGCGATGCGCTCCCACACGTCTTCCGGCGCCAGCTTCACGCCGCGCGGCAACAGGCTGCGGTATTCGCAGAATTCACGCATGGCATCCAGCAAGCCTTGGCGCAAACCGTTGACGTGGGTGCCGCCCTGGGCCGTGGGGATCAGGTTGACGTAGCTTTCCTGCACGCTGTCGCCACCTTCGGGCAACCACAGCAGCGCCCAGTCCACCGCTTCTTTATTACCCGACAGGCTGCCGCAGAACGGCTCGTTGGGCAGGCGTTCGAAGTCGCTGACCGAGTCTTCCAGGTAAGAGCGCAGGCCGTCTTCGTAGTGCCACTCGACCTTCTCGCCGGTGCCTTTGTCTTCAAAGCTGACCAGCAGCCCCGGGCACAACACAGCCTTGGCCTTGAGCACGTGCTTGAGGCGACTGATGGAGAATTTGGGCGAATCGAAATACTTGGGGTCCGGCGCAAAGTACACGCTGGTGCCGGTGTTGCGCTTGCCCACGGTGCCGATCACTTCCAGGTCGGTGGCTTTGTAGCCATCGGCGAAGGTCATCTGGTACTCGTTGCCGTCGCGCTTGACCTTGACCCGCACCAGGGTCGACAGCGCGTTGACCACAGAAATACCCACGCCGTGCAAACCGCCGGAGAACTGGTAGTTCTTGTTGGAGAACTTGCCGCCGGCATGCAGCTTGGTAAGGATCAGCTCGACGCCCGGCACACCCTCTTCGGGGTGAATGTCCACCGGCATGCCACGTCCGTCGTCGGACACTTCCAGGGAATGGTCGGCGTGAAGGATGACTTGCACCGACTTGGCGTGCCCGGCCAAGGCTTCGTCGACGCTGTTGTCGATGACTTCCTGGGCAAGGTGGTTCGGCCGACTGGTGTCGGTGTACATGCCGGGGCGTTTGCGCACCGGGTCGAGGCCCGAGAGGACTTCGATGGCGTCGGCGTTATAAGAGCTAGCGCTGGGAGTGGCCATGGGGTCTCGTCGTGAGTCGTTCGATTAAAAAGTGACCTGCGATTTTCTACAGTGACGAAAAATCGAAGGATTGAAACTGATCTGCGCCAATACCGGCAAAGCACAACAGTGTCGGCAATTGCTGGGCGAACCCCTGGTAACCATGGTCGCCACCGGCCTGGATGCGCAAGGCACAGGCCCGGTAATACTGTTGGGCCAGGCGATAATCCAGGGTTTCGTCCCCGGTCTGCAACCACACCTGATAACGCCCGGCATCCTGGGGCGCCGGTACTTCCAGCTCGGCCAGCGCCGTGACGTGGTCCTGTGTCAATTCCCAGGTCTCATCGGTGTAGAGGTTCTTCTGGGTGCCCAGGTAACCGTCAAACATCCGATGGGGGCTGACCGCCGGGTTGACCAGCAGCGCCTTGAGGCCATGACGTTCGGCAAGATGGGTTGCATAGTAGCCGCCGAGTGAGCTGCCGACCAGCAGTGGCCGGCCCAGTTGCGCAATCGCTTGCTCCAATTGAAGAATTGCCTGACGAGGATGGTGATGCAGCGCCGGCACACGCAACTGGTCGGACAGGCCAAGGGCATCCATCACAGTGGTCAACTGGCTGGCCTTGTTGGAAGCCGGCGCACTGTTGAAACCGTGGATATACAGGATCGAAGCGGACATGCCGGGCTCTCCGTGCTGGGGCCAAAGAGGCGCAGTTTACAGGGAATGCAGGCAGAAGCGGACCCAATGTGGGAGCTGGCTTGCCTGGGATGACCATAGGTATCTACATAACTTTGTGGGCTGTAGCCCCAGACGGTAACCACGATGCGAAGCGAGCCGCTCTTGATCTTGATCTGCTTTTGATCTCAAGCGCCCCGTCAAACCACGCTGGCCGGAATTCGACAGGGATTTGGGGGGTAAACCGGCAGGGATGCCGGTTTAGCCGCCCCGCGCCATGGATGGCGCGTGGCGGCGGCCCCCCAAATCACTGGCGGATTACGGGCACACCGAGCCTAAGCGAGGTGCCGAGTGGTGGGGCAAGAGCCCTTTGGTTACTTTGGGGCTTTTCCAAAGTGACCCGCCGTCAGGGCGGAACCCTAAGTGGCCGTTACCGCAACAATGGATATGTACACAATCCAACTGTGTTGACTGCCAGGCCGCCTTCGCGAGCAAGCCCGCTCCCACATTTGGATCGCAACGCGCCAGGTAGAAAGCCGTCGGCTGTCAGCGCAGGCAAGCCAGCTCCCACAAGTGAGGCCTTAGTAGCCGTTGCTGCCGTAATCGATGGTGAATGCAAAGCCGACCAAACGCTCCACCCCCGTCTCCAACCGTCCGTCGCCATGCAAGCGCAACCAGCGATACCCCGGCGCCTGCTCGCTGACCTGAAAGTCCTCACTCCCCGGCGCAAACTGGATACAGGTGGACGGCGAAGCCAGCAGCCGCACACCGTCGCGCTCGCTGTCGATCTCCTGATGCACATGCCCCCACAGCAATGCCTTGGTCTGCGGAAAGCGCTCAAGCACGGCAAACAGCGCTTCGGGGTTGCGCAGACCAATTGGCTCCATCCACGCACAGCCGATAGGCACCGGATGATGGTGGAAACACACCAGGTGATGGCGGCCCGGCGCTTCGCTCAAGGCCTGCGCCAGCAGTTGCAGTTGCGCGTCTTGCAGGTAGCCCGGCACAGACCCAGGTACCGCCGAATCCAGCAGAGTGATACGCCAGTTGCCGATATCCACCACCGGCTCGAGCAAATCACTGTGCATGGCAGCCTGGGCCATGACCTGCGGCTCGTCGTGGTTGCCAGGAATCCAACGCGCCGGAGCGCCAAGGGAGGCGGTCAAATCGCGAAACTGCTGATAGGACTCAAGCGTGCCATCCTGGGACAGATCGCCGGTCGCCAGTATCAGGTCGATGGCCGGCTGTTGCGCGCGCACCAGCTCGACCACCCGCTGCAGGCTTTCACGGGTGCTCATGCCCAGCAGCGTGGCGTCAGGGTCGGCAAACAGATGGCTGTCGGACAACTGCACCAGCAACACGGCATCAGGATTCACGGCGGATACGCTCGGCAAGGCGCTCTCCCTGGTAACGACAGGAATGGATGTTGGCGCGATTATGCTGGGGCAGGACACAAAGAGGAAACCCAAGGAAGCAGACGCAGTTCACATCTACCGCACCACTTCAAACTCATGGCCCAAGGCCAGGCAGTGGCTGAGCCATTCGCCGAGGAACACATTGAGCTGTGCTTTCTCATCGGGCTGGTGCATGAACACATTCGGGTAAGGATAGATGCTGCGAAAGCGTCGCGCATGTTCGGCGCTGATTACTTCGGCCATACGCGCGTCGTGGTACACCTGCACTTCCAATTGCGGCACCGGCAACCACGGCAGGCTGTGCTCCTGGCGCACCCGCAGGGTGGTGGTGTAGGGGCAGGTGAGAATGACTTCCAGGGTCAGCACGCCGAGCATCTGGTCGCCGTGGGTGACAGCAATGCGCCGCGCCTGGGGAGCGTGGCGCATGTCCGGGAGCAGGCGCATCAGCCGCGCATAGTTGGCCTCGCAGGCCGCTTGCAGCCCGATCAGGTCAACTCGGTAACGTTCCCGTGCCTTTACTGCCATAACCCCCTCACTTCCGCGCGATTAAGCGCAAGCCATTGCAGGGCGATAATGCTGGCTGCGTTGGAAATCTTGCCGTCGCGTACCGCCTGCAAGGCATCTTCGAAGGCCCAGGCGGTGACGCGGATATCTTCTGCTTCTTCTTCCAATCCATGGACCCCTCCCGCGCCCGAGCTGTCGCAACGGCCCAGGTACAGGTGGACAAATTCGGTACTGCCGCCAGGCGAAGGGAAATACTTGGTGATCGGCCACAGCGCGGAGAGCGTCAGCCCAGCTTCCTCCTCAGCCTCGCGGTGTGCAACCTCCTCGGGTTGCTCATCCTTGTCAATCAGGCCGGCGACCATCTCCACCAGCCAGGGGTTATCGGCGCGGCCCATGGCGCCGACGCGGAACTGTTCGATCAGCACCACCTCATCGCGCAGCGGGTCGTAGGGCAGTACGCACACCGCGTCATGACGCACGAACACTTCGCGGTTGATCACCCGGCTCATGCCGCCGTCGAACTTCTCGTGGCGCAGTTGCACGCGATCGAGCTTGTAGAAGCCTTTATAGGCATTGTCACGCTGAACAATCTCGATCTTGTTCGGCGTCGACTTCGCGATGTCCGTCATGGTGTCCCTCGTTAAGCTCGTGCAATGGCCGCCATCCTAACGCGCCGACGCCCGTTGATGCAGCCCCTTTCCGGTTGCCGGCAGAGGCGGCGAGCCTCAAACTCACTGCAATCAGTTTAGTGGCGAACTGGCGGCCACGTTGGCAGTCCAAGCGCTACTCTTTTCGCTTTCCATCGATTTACGAAGGACACACATGTCGCTTTTAAAAATCGCCTCCGTGGCCTGTATTGCCTTGACCCTGGGTGCTTGCCAGAGCCTGTTCCAACCTGCCTATCTCAAGCCGCTGGACGTTACCACCGACAAGTCGGAGCAGATCAAGCCCGGCTGTGACAGCCCGGCCTGCCCGCTGGTGAACATCGACACCGTGCATTTCCCCGCCGAGCCACAACTGGACAGCCTGGTAGAACAGCGCCTGCTGCAAATGACCCGCACCGCGCCTGGCGCCAGTGTACCGGCGAGCCTGAACGCCTACCGGAACACCTTCCTGCGTGAGTCGCCGGACCGCCACGGCATGTACTTGCAAGCCAAGGTACGTGACCAGCATGACGGACTGGTGATCGTTGAAGTGTCCAGCTACCTGGACACCGGTGTCGCCCACGGCGAGCCAGGCCGCGGGTTTATCAACTATTCACGGATTCTGCATAAGGAACTGACCCTGGCCGACATGCTGCTGCCCGGCCAGGAGCAGGCCTTCTGGAATACCGCGAAAGTCGCCCACAACAGTTGGCTGATCAGCACCAAGATGGACCGCGATCCGGAGTTCGTGAAGAACTGGCCGTTCCAGAAAACCCCGAACGTGGCCCTGACCAGCGGCGGCGTGGTGCTCAAGTACAACGTCAGCACCATCGCCCCCTACGCACAGGGGCTGATCGAAATCACCCTGCCCTATACGCGCCTCACCGGTGTGATCAAACCTGAACTGGTGCCCGCACGCCGTTGATCGGTTGGTGGTTCAAGGGTGTTACTGCAGAGGGAGATTGGGTGTTCGTCGGATCGCTATCGCGGGCAAGCCCGACTCCCACAGGGGACCGGCTGTGAACACAAAATCTGTGTACCACTCGGCCAACTGTGGGAGCCGGGCTTGCCCGCGATGACGGCGGTGCAGACACCGCCGCCTAGGGATCAGACCTTCTTGTAGAGCTGGCTACCTTCCTGCTTGAACCGCTCAGCCTGCTCGGCCAAGCCCTTGGCCACATCCACATCCACCGCATCAATGCGCTGGTTCGCCGCGTACTCACGCACTTCGTGGGTAACTTTCATCGAGCAGAATTTCGGCCCGCACATGGAGCAGAAGTGCGCGACCTTGGCCGACTCCTTGGGCAGCGTCTCGTCGTGGAATGCCCGTGCGGTATCCGGGTCCAGGCCGAGGTTGAACTGGTCTTCCCAGCGGAATTCGAAGCGTGCCTTGCTCAAGGCGTTATCGCGAATCTGCGCGCCAGGGTGGCCTTTGGCAAGGTCGGCCGCGTGGGCCGCGATCTTGTAAGTGATGATCCCGGTCTTCACGTCATCCTTGTTCGGCAGACCCAGGTGTTCCTTGGGCGTGACGTAGCAGAGCATGGCGCAACCGAACCAGCCGATCATCGCCGCACCGATACCCGACGTGATGTGGTCGTAGCCTGGTGCAATGTCGGTGGTCAACGGGCCGAGGGTGTAGAACGGCGCCTCGTCGCAGCACTCCAGTTGCTTGTCCATGTTCTCCTTGATCAGTTGCATCGGCACATGGCCAGGGCCTTCGATCATGGTTTGCACGTCGTGCTTCCAGGCGATCTTGGTCAGCTCGCCCAGGGTTTCCAGTTCACCGAATTGCGCAGCGTCGTTGGCATCGGCCACCGACCCCGGACGCAGGCCATCTCCCAGGGAGAAGCTGACGTCATAGGCCTTCATGATTTCGCAGATCTCTTCGAAGTGCGTGTAGGCAAAGTTTTCCTTGTGGTGGGCCAAGCACCACTTGGCCATGATCGCGCCGCCACGGCTGACAATGCCGGTGACGCGATTGGCGGTCAGCGGCACGTAGCGCAGCAATACGCCGGCGTGAATGGTGAAGTAGTCCACGCCTTGCTCGGCCTGTTCGATCAGGGTGTCGCGAAACAGCTCCCAGGTCAGGTCTTCGGCAACGCCGTCGACTTTTTCCAGGGCCTGGTAGATCGGCACGGTGCCGATCGGCACGGGCGAGTTACGGATGATCCACTCGCGGGTTTCATGGATATGCTTGCCAGTGGACAGGTCCATGATGTTGTCCGAGCCCCAGCGAATGCCCCAGGTCATCTTCGCCACTTCTTCTTCAATGGACGAACCCAGGGCGCTGTTGCCGATGTTGCCGTTGATCTTCACCAGGAAGTTACGGCCGATAATCATCGGTTCCAGCTCAGTGTGGTTGATGTTGGCCGGGATGATTGCGCGGCCGCGGGCGATTTCTTCGCGCACGAACTCGGGGGTGATGATTTTCGGAATACTGGCGCCGAAGCTGTGCCCGGCATGTTGTTGCTTGAGCAGGCCGCTGGCGCGGGCCTCTTCAAGCTTCATGTTTTCGCGGATGGCCACGTATTCCATTTCTGGCGTGATGATGCCTTTGCGCGCGTAGTGCATCTGGCTGACGTTGGCGCCGGCCTTGGCCCGACGCGGGTTTTGCAGGTGGGCAAAGCGCAGGTAGGCCAGGTCGGGGTTATCCAGGCGTTCCTGGCCATAGCGTGAACTCAAGCAGGCCAGCCGCTCGGTGTCGCCACGTTCTTCGATCCACGGCGAGCGCACATCGGCCAAGCCTTTGCGCACGTCGATGATGACATTGGGGTCGGTATAGGGGCCAGACGTGTCATAGACCACTACAGGGGCGTTGATTTCGCCACCAAACTCCGTAGGGGTCACGTCCAGGCTGATTTCACGCATCGGCACGCGAATATCCGGGCGGGAGCCCTGCACGTAGATTTTTTGCGAGCGGGTAAACGGCTGCACGGAGCCGGAGTCGACCTTGGCCGATTCACTCAGGTGCACGGTATTTTTTAGTTTTGTACTTTTTATTTCAGTGCTCATCACGGGCTCTCCAACTTATCCAGGCGGTGGATTTTTGTCGGAGCGAACCTGTGACGGACGGACGCACTGGAATCAGTGCTGTGCTTGGCGCACGAGGGCTGTTCGATTGTCGAACAACATCCCGGACGAAGCACAAGAGGACTCGCCGGGTGACGAGAAATCTTGTTCCCTACGCAGGCGCTAACCTGATCAGGTTCAACGGGATCCGGTATTTACCGATCTCAGCCTTCCAACAAGGCACCCCGACAAGAACGCGGCCAGTCTAGACCATGGCGTGGGCAAATTGCCAATAGCGGTTTATTCAGCGTGATGAATGGCGTGATCGTGGGATTGTTGTGCGCAGGCCCCGCCACTACACTCGGGCACGGCCTCAAGGCTTGACGCCAGGCATGGCCAGCCTTAGCCTTGGGCGCTGAATTATCACCGTAATATTCATACTAGGGATCGCCTCATGCTGCGCAAACTCTCACTGGCTGTTGCCGTGTCTTGTGCGACCAACGGACTGGTCTGGGCAGCTGAAGCGCCCTTGTCCGCCAACACCGATTTGGTCAGCGTGTATCAGGAAGCGGCGAACAACAACGCCGACCTGGCCGCCGCCCGTGCCCAATACGGCGCGCAAAAAGAAGTGGTGCCCCAGGCCCGCGCAGGCTTGCTGCCGAACCTGTCAGCCGGCGCCGACAGCAACAACGTGCGCACCCAGATCGACCAGCCGGCCGCCACGGCCAACCGTGACGCCCACTCCTGGCGCGCCACCTTGAGCCAGCCACTGTTCCGCGCCGACCGCTGGTTCCAGCTGCAAGCTGCCCAAGCCGTCAACGAGCAAGCCTCGCTGCAACTGTCAGCCTCCGAGCAGAACCTGATTTTGCAAAGTGCAGAGAGCTACTTCGCCGTGCTGCGTGCCCAGGACAACCTGGCGTCGACCAAAGCCGAAGAAAACGCCTTCAAGCGCCAGCTCGACCAGTCCAACGAACGCTTCGATGTGGGCCTGTCAGACAAGACCGATGTGCTGCAATCCCAGGCCAGCTACGACACCGCCCGGGCCAATCGCATCCTGGCCCAGCGCCAGGTGGACGACGCGTTCGAAGCACTGATCACCCTGACCAACCGCCAATACAATTCGATCCAGGGCATCGTCCACACGCTGCCGGTGCTGCCGCCGGCGCCGAACGACGCCAAGGCCTGGGTCGAAACCGCCGGGCGCCAGAACCTCAACCTGCTCGCCAGCAATTACGCGGTCACCGCTGCAGAAGAAACCCTTCGGCAGCGCAAGGCCGGCCACTTGCCGACGCTCGACGCGGTTGCGCAATACGAAAAAGGCGACAACGACGCCCTGGGTTTCAGCAACCCGAATCAGTTGCCTATCCCGTACGGCGGCGATGTGTCGCAACGCACCGTGGGCCTGCGGTTGAACATCCCAATCTACAGTGGCGGCCTCACCAGCTCGCAAGTGCGCGAATCCTATTCACGCCTCGACCAGACCGAGCAACAGCGCGAAGGCCTGCGCCGCCAGGTGGTGGAAAACACCCGCAACCTGCACCGTGCAGTCAACACCGATGTGGAGCAGGTGCAAGCACGCCGCCAGTCGATCATCTCCAACCAGAGCGCGGTGGAAGCCACGGAAATCGGCTATCAGGTGGGCACGCGCAACATCGTCGACGTGCTGGACTCACAGCGCCAGCTGTACGCGTCGGTGCGCAACTACAACAACAGCCGCTACGATTACATCCTCGACAACCTGCGCTTGAAGCAGGCGGCGGGCACGCTCAACCCAGGGGATTTGCAGGATCTGGCGCGCTATCTCAAGGCCGACTACAACCCGGACAAAGACTTCCTGCCGCCGGACCTGGCCAAAGCCGCTGCCGAACAGCTCAAGGCCCGCCCGAATAATTGACAACACCGAAGACCCCTTGTGGGAGCGGGCTTGCTCGCGAAAGCGGTGGATCAGTTAACACATGTATTGACTGACCCACCGCTTTCGCGAGCAAGCCCGCTCCCACAATTATTAACGGTGTCGAGTCAGGGAGTGATCAGTTTGTCCAAGCCATCCAGTAAACGCTTTAACGCGCCCTGGTTGGCCTGCATCACCTTGAGCCCCGCCTGCGCCATCTTGCGTGCGTCCTGGGGTAATTCGAACAACTGTCGCACCGCCTCGGCCAGCCCATCGGCATCGTCCACCTCTCGCAACGCCCCGGCTTCACGCATCATCGCGGTGATGTCGAGGAAGTTGAAGACATGCGGGCCCATGATCACCGGCTTACCCAACGCCGCCGGCTCCAGCGGGTTGTGCCCGCCGGTCGGCACCAGGCTGCCGCCGACGAATGCGCTGTCAGCCAGGGCGTAGAGAAATAGCAACTCGCCCATGGTGTCGCCAAGCAACACCGAGGTTTGCTCGGTGACCGGCTCACCACTGGAGCGACGCACCGTGGCAAAGCCTTGCTGCACGCAGCGCTCAAACGTCGGGCCAAAGCGTTCCTGATGACGGGGCACCAGAATCAACAGGGCGTTGGGGTAGTTCGCCAGCAACTGGCGATGGGCTGCCAGCACCACCTCGTCTTCACCTTCGTGGGTACTCGCGGCGATCCAGACCGGACGCTCGCTGGCGCCCCATTGTTCACGCAGGGCGGCGGCGCGAGCCGTTAGCTGGGGGTCGATGCTCAGGTCGAACTTGATCGAGCCGGTCACTTCCACGGTTTCAGGGCGTGCGCCCAGGCTGCGGAAGCGTTCGGCCTCGGTCTCGGTCTGTACGGCGAACAAGCTCATGTCTGCCAGCATCGGCGCCGTCAGCTTGGCAAATCGCGCGTACCCTTTGGCCGAGCGCGCCGACAACCTTGCATTGGCCAGCGCCACCGGAATACCGCGCTGGGCGCAGGCATGGATATGGTTGGGCCACAGCTCGGTTTCCATGATCACCGCCAGCGTGGGCTGCACGCGGTCGAGAAAACGCTTGGCGGCGCAGGGCAAGTCGTACGGCAAATAGCAGTGCTGGATGCGCGGTTCGTTGGCGAACAACGCCTGGATACGCTCGGAACCGGTGGGCGTCATGCAGGTGACGGTGATCGGCAACTGTGGATAACGCGCCATCAACCCGCGAATCATCGGGGCGGCGGCAATGCTTTCGCCCACCGACACCGCGTGCACCCAGATCCCGCCGGGGCGCATCACCGGCAAGCCATAGGAGAACCGCTCGCCCACCCGCTTGGCGTAGGCTGGCGCCTTGCGCGCGCGCAACCACAAGCGTAAGGCCACCAACGGCAGCGCCAGGTAAAACAGACAGCTGTAGAGAGTTCTATTCATGGCGGCGGAGTTTATCGGCTTTTTCAGTCGATCGCTTGCAAGCACTCGGCAAAACGTTTAGCCAAAAAGCGCGCGGCGGGCCCCAGGTGCTCGTCGCGGCGCCACACCAGTTCCACCACCAGGGCGGGCGGGGTCCATTCGCTGGCCAATTCGACCATCTGTTGCTGGTAGGTCGGATATTGCACGATGTGCCGCGGTAGCCAGGCCCAGCCCAGGCCACTCATCAGCCATTCGGCCAACACATAGAAGCTGTCGGCGCGCCACACCAGGGGGCTGGCCGCCTCGCTGCCGGGGTAGACGCTGGTCTGGGTCGACATCAGCAACTGCCGAAACTGGGCCAGATGCTGGCACGTCACGTACTGCTCCTTGGCCAACGGGTGATTCACTCCGCACACCGTGACCATTTCCACACTGCCCACCACTCGACGCTCCAGGGCTTCGGGAATCTGGTCGTGATAGAACAACAGCCCCAGGTCCGCCTTGCGCTCCACCAACTTGCGCGCCACATCGCCCTGGGCCGCGCTGGACAACTGCACCTCCAGCAACGGGTAGTGCACGGCCAGCGCCTCCAGGCTGTCGAGCACAGGCTGGAACAACATCGCCTCATCCTGAGCCAGGCGCAGGCAGGCTTCCTCGCCGCGGGTCAACGACAAGGCCCGCCCCGTCAGGCGCTCGCACTGGCGCAGTACCTCACGCGCTTCCTCCAGCAACACACTGCCGGCTTCGGTCAGGCGCGGTTGCCGGCCGCTGCTACGGTCGAACAGGACAACGCCCAAGTCAGCCTCCAACAGGGCAATGCCATTGCTGACCGCCGATTGCGCCTTGCGCTGCCCACGGGCCACGGCAGAAAACGAACGCTGCTCGGCGACGCTGACAAACAGGCGCATCTGCTCCAGATCCCATTGCACGCTCATGGCTCAACCTATCTCCATTCCAGATAGGTAATGACTTTACCCCATCTGACAGACGACTAGAATGCCGACCACTGTAGGAGCGAGCTTGCTCGCGAAAAACTCACAGGCGTCGCGTTCATTCAGAAAAGCGCGGGTTATCGTTGACGTTTTTCGCGAGCAAGCTCGCTCCTACAGTTCTTGAAACCACACCGAGGACTTGCCCATGAATGCCGCCTACTACTACTTGGCCATCGCCATCTGCTCGGAAGTGATCGCCACCGTTTCCATGAAAGCCATCAAAGGCTGGAGCACCCCTATTCCGTTGTTGCTGGTGATCGTCGGTTACGGCGTGGCGTTCTGGATGCTGACCCTGGTGGTGCGTACCGTGCCGGTCGGCGTGGCGTACGCGGTATGGGCCGGGATGGGTATCGTGATGGTCAGCATCGCGGCGCTGTTCATCTACGGGCAAAAGCTGGATGTGCCGGCGATGCTGGGGATGGGCCTGATTGTGCTGGGCGTGGTGGTGATTCAGCTGTTCTCGAAAACCGCCGGGCACTGACCGCCACTCAACAGCCTGTATACTGCGCCTCTTGTCTTGAACACTGAGGTCGCCGATGCCATCCGTTATTTCCACCGACGTTCTGATTGTCGGCGCCGGGGTTGCCGGCCTCTGGCTCAATGCGCGCCTGCGCGGCCAGGGGTTTTCCACGGTACTGGTGGAAAACGCCACCCTGGGCGGCGGGCAAAGCCTGAAGTCCCAGGGGATCATTCACGGCGGTGCGAAATACGCCCTGCACGGCGCCCTCACCGGCGCCTCCGAAGCCATTGCCGACATGCCGCGCCGCTGGCGTGAAGCCCTGGCCGGCAACGGCGAACTGGACCTGTCCGGCGTGCGCGTGCTGTCCCAGGCGCACTACTTGTGGTCGCCCGGCACGATTGCCGGCAACCTCACCAGCTTTTTCGCCAGCAAGGCCGTGCGTGGCCGCGTCGATCAGGTCAAGGGCGACGAACTGCCCCTGGCGCTGCAGAACCCTCGCTTCAAAGGCAAAGTCTATCGCCTGGCCGAGCTGGTGGTGGACGTGCCCAGCCTGATCAACCGCCTGGCGCAATTGGCCGGTGACGGTCTGCTCGCAGGTGTGCACATCGAACCGTTACTGGACGGTGACACCCTGGTGGGCTTGAAAGTCGATGGCCGTGAGATCCGCGCCCAGCGCATCGTCCTGAGCGCTGGCGGCGGCACGGCGGACTTGCTCGCGGCCCTGGGCCTGAGCCAACCGGCCATGCAAAAACGCCCGCTGCACATGATCATCGCCAAAGGCCCTGGCCTCAAGCCGCTGTACGCCCATTGCCTGGGCGGCGGTACCAAGCCACGGATCACCGTCACCACCCACCCGGCCGCCGACGGCAACTGGGTGTGGTACATGGGCGGCGATATTGCCGAGGCTGACGGCGTGGCGCGTACGCCTGAACAACAGATCGCCACCGCGCAGAAAGAGCTGGCGCAACTGCTGCCCTGGATCGACATGAGCCAGACCCAGTGGGCCACCCTGCGGGTGGATCGCGCCGAGCCGCTGCAATCGGGGCTGAGCCGTCCCGACAACGCCTTCCTCGCCGAAGACGGCCGCCTACTGGTGGGCTGGCCAACCAAACTGGCCCTGGCGCCGGATTTCGCCGACCGCGTACTCCACGCCCTGAAGCGCGACGGCATCCGCCCAAGCGCCAGCGCCCCTCTGCCCGAGCTGCCAAAACCGGCAATCGGCCAACCTGCCTGGGAGCAACTGTTGCCATGAGCCTGCCAACCCTGCACGACCTGTATCGCCCGCTGGGCAGCACCGGCCTGCTGGTGTCGCCCCTGGGCCTGGGCACCGTCAAGTTGGGCCGCGACCAAGGGGTGAAATACCCCAACGGCTTTCAGATCCCTGGCGACGACGAGGCGCGCATGCTGTTGCGCCAGGCCCGTGAGCTGGGCATCAACCTGATCGACACCGCGCCGGCCTATGGCATGAGCGAAGAGCGCCTGGGGCCGCTGCTGCGTGATCAGCGCAAGGACTGGGTGATCGTCAGCAAGGTGGGCGAAGAGTTTGCCAACGGCGTGTCCCATCACGATTTCAGCGCGGCCCACACGCGGATGTCGATTGAGCGCAGCCTGAAACGACTTGAAACGGATTTTATCGACCTGGTGCTGGTGCACTCCGACGGCAACGACTTGCATATCCTTAACGATTGCGCGGTTTACCAGACCCTGGAGCAGTTGAAGAAAGACGGCAAGATTCGCGGTTTCGGCTTCTCCGGCAAAACCGTCGAGGGCGGTATGAAAGCACTGGAACAGGGCGATTGCGCGATGGTCACCTACAACCTCAACGAACAGGCCGAGAAGGCCGTGATCGACTATGCCGCCGCCCACGGCAAGGGCATCCTGGTGAAAAAGGCCCTGGCCAGCGGCCACGTATGCCTGGAAGCGGGAATGGATCCAATTCAGGCCAGTTTCACCTTGTTGTTCGCGCAAACGGGCGTTGCCAGTGCTATTGTCGGGACCATTAATCCGCTGCACCTGGCCCATAACGTAGCAACTGCTGCCCGGGTCATTCGTCAACTCTGATGCCGCCCACGCGGCCGACCCCGTCGCAAGAAGGAGCCGACATGCCGCGAACGCTCATAAGAAAGAACCCCAGCAACTTCAAGACACTGCCGCTGCACGTCGAAGCCACCCCCGAGGGCCTGAGCTACCAGAGCGTCGGCATGCCGCTCAACTTCGCCCAGACCCTGCAGCGGCGCAAGCCGGTCGAGGTGCCAGACGCCGAACGCTTCGCCCTGGAACTGGCGAACCTCGGCGTCTCGGTACGCCTGACCCTGCACTGGCAAAACAAGGACTACTGGGTGCTAGTGCGCCAACGCCGCCAGGACCGTGGCGACGTGGTGCTCAAGCTGATCTCCGGCTACGTCCCGGCCCATGAACTGAACCTGCCGCTGCACACCGCCATCCAGGAAATCGCCGAGGAGTGCCTGCTCGAAACCCCCGAAGGCTGGCTGGGCGGGCGCTTCAACGACACCTGGCTGCCGGCGCCCTACTCCGCTGCCCTGCATTACCGCGAGGCCCTGCCGTTTCGCCTGAGCCCTTTGTCCGGTGCCGCGCGCCCGGTGCGCTGCGCC
The DNA here is from genome assembly GCF_029201605.1 of Pseudomonas sp. FJ2-5-13. Taxonomy (NCBI): domain Bacteria; kingdom Pseudomonadati; phylum Pseudomonadota; class Gammaproteobacteria; order Pseudomonadales; family Pseudomonadaceae; genus Pseudomonas; species Pseudomonas sp. FJ2-5-13. The sequence continues at coordinate 580,308 of NZ_CP104045.1, read as the reverse complement.
ACCATGCAACTGATCGAGCGCCCACGGGCCTACGTGCACCTGCCGACCGCCTCGCTGCAATTGATTTATGACCTGCGCCTGGAAGTGCCGAAGGAAGCCAAGTCCCTCAGTTTGTTTCATGTGGATGAGCGTTTGGAGGGTGACCAGTTGGTGGCGCGCCTGGATCGCCAACGCCCGGACCTGTACTTGATGCCGCTCAAAGACGGCGAGCCATTGGCAGAGTTGTATACGGTCAAGAAGGATCAGTTGTACCCGGCCAGCACACGCGGCCTGTACCTGGCGGAAAGCTTTGCCCAGCAAGAGGGCTGGCTGGTGCGCGATGAGCGCATTCGCTGGAAGGATTGGCTCAGGCAGCAGGGCCTGGCAGAGCCGGAAAAGGACTCCAAGCTCAAGCGCTTGACCGGCAAGGCCCGGCAGATGCTGCGCAAGATCGTGCCGAAGAAGAGCTAGGGGCGAGCAGGCTCGCCCCACGGGGTATCACTCGTTGTTGCGGATCTTCTCGACAATCGCCGTGGTCGAGCTGTTTTCAACCAGCCCCAGCACTTTGACCGTGCCGCCGTAGGCGCTGACGATGTCCGCACCCACCACCTGGTCGACGCTGTAGTCACCGCCCTTGACCAGCACGTCGGGCTTGACCTGGGCCAGCAGGTTTTCCGGGGTGCCTTCAGAGAAGCTGATCACCCAGTCTACCGCGCCCAGACCCGCGAGTACCGCCATGCGCCGGTCAACACTGTTGATCGGGCGGCCCGGGCCTTTCAAGCGGCTGACCGAAGCGTCATCGTTGACCGCAACGATCAGGCGGTCACCTTGAGCGCTTGCCTGTTCCAGGTACGTCACATGCCCGGCGTGCAGGATGTCAAAGCAGCCGTTGGTGAACACAATGCTTTCGTTGTGAGCGCGGGCATCGTCAATCGCCAGCAGCAATTGCTCCAGGCCCAGCACACCGCGCTCCGAGCCTTCGGAGCGCTGGATGGCGCGGCGCAACTCCGGTGCGCTGATGGCGGCAGTACCCAGCTTGCCCACCACAATGCCCGCCGCCAGGTTGGCCAGGGCCACGGCGTGGGGCAGTTCCTCACCGGCGGCAATGGAGGCTGCCAGGGTGGAAATCACCGTGTCACCGGCACCGGTGACGTCAAACACTTCACGGGCACGCGCCGGCAGGTGCATGGCCGGGTGGCCCGGACGCAACAGGGTCATGCCGTGCTCGCCACGGGTCACCAGCAAGGCGCCCAAGTCGAGATCGGCCATCAGCGCCGCGCCCTTGCTCACCAACTCGTGCTCATCGGCACACCCGCCGACGATGGTCTCGAACTCACTGAGGTTGGGCGTGAGCAGGCTGGCGCCTCGGTAAACCGAGAAGTCCTTGCCCTTGGGATCGGCCAGCACCGGAATGTTGCGAGCCTTGGCGGCCTGGATCAACACCTGGTGATTCTGCAAGGCGCCTTTGCCGTAGTCGGACAACACCAGCACCTTGATACCGTCGAGCAGCGCGTCGACCTGGTCGCCAAGGGCCAGGGCGTCGGTGGCGAAGGGTTCTTCGAAATCGATACGCAGCAACTGCTGGTGACGGCTCATGACCCGCAGCTTGACGATCGTCGGCTGATGGGCGATGCGCTGGAACAGCGCACGCACGCCGGCGCCCTGCAGGCTGTTGGCCAGACTTTCGGCCGCTTCGTCGTCGCCGGTCACCCCCACCAGGGAAGCCGGGGCGCCGAGCGCGGCAATATTGAGCGCGACGTTAGCAGCGCCACCTGGGCGATCTTCGATTTGCTCGACCTTGACGACCGGCACCGGAGCCTCAGGGGAAATCCGTGAGGTACCACCATGCCAGTAACGGTCGAGCATGACATCGCCGACCACCAAGACAGCGGCTTGATTGAATCGCGGCATGGACAACTTCATGGAGCAACCCACATACAAAATGAACAGGGGCGCGATATTAGCACAGGGTTTGCGATGGCTTGCGACTGGCGCGACGCGGAATCCACCACCGGCCAAATATGAAAGGGGCTTGCGAAACTGACCCGTGGCGAGGGAGCTTGCTCCCGTGACGGCCTTCCAGCCAACACTTATCCACCTGACGCACCGAGCTCCCACAGTTGTCCGCGCCCGACCACACACTCCACGATGCGAAGCGAGCCGCTCTTGATCTTGATCTGCTTGTGATCTGATCTCAGGCGCCCCCCCAAATCACTGGCGGATTACGGGCACACCGAGCCTAGGCGAGGTGCCGAGTGGTGGGGCAAGAGCGTTTTGCTTACTTTTGCGCTTTTCAAAAGTGAGCCGCCGTCAGGGCGGAACCCTAAGCGGCCGTTACCGCAGGAATGGATATGTACACCATCCAACTGTGTTGCCTGCCAGGCCGCCTTCGCGAGCAAGCCCGCTCCCACAGTTGGATCGCGGGGTGTCAGGTAGAGTAGTGTCGGCTGGGAGGCCGCCATCGCAGGCAAGCCCGCACACAGTGGGATTGTGGGGTGTCAGGTAGATATGGGTCGGCTGGCAGGCCGTCATCGCAGGCAAGCCAGCTCCCACAGTTTGATCGAGGGGTGCCAGGTAGAGAGCCCCCTCCCCACAGCAGCGCTGTGTACACCTGTTGGATCAGGTGATATCAGCCTGCACCGGTGCATCCAGGCCCATGGCATGCAGGCGGGCGTAATAGCCGTTCTGCGCCAACAACTCGCCGTGGGTACCACGCTCGACAATCCGCCCGTCGTCCATCACCAGGATCAGGTCAGCCTTCTCGATGGTGGACAAACGGTGCGCAATCACCAGGGTCGTGCGGCCTTGCATGACCTTATCCAGTGCCGCCTGGATATGCCGCTCGGACTCGGTATCGAGGGCCGAGGTGGCCTCGTCGAGGATCAGCAACGGCGCATTCTTGAGCAATGCACGGGCAATCGCCAAGCGCTGACGCTGGCCGCCGGACAACAACACACCGTTCTCGCCCACCTGAGTATCAAAGCCCTTGGGCAACTGATCGATGAAGTCCTTGGCATTAGCATCCGCCGCCGCCGCTTCAACGTCGGCACGAGGCGCACCGGCCAGGTCGCCGTAGGCGATGTTGTTGGTCACGGTATCGCTGAATAGCGTCACATGCTGGGTAACCTGGGCAATGTGCTTGCGCAGGTTGAGCAGCTTGTAGTCCTCGATCTCGATGCCATCGAGCAGGATTTCACCGCTTTCATGGTGGTAGAAACGTGGGATCAGGCTGGCCAGGGTCGACTTGCCACTGCCCGAACGCCCCACCAGCGCAATCATCTGCCCAGGCTCGGCGGTAAAGCTGATGTCCTTGAGCACATGGCGATCAGTGCCAGGGTAGGTGAAGTTCAGGTGACGCACTTCCAGGCGACCGCTGACTTTGTCGCGTTCGAGAGTGCCGTGGTCGACCTCAACGTCTTCGTCCAACTGTTCGAAGATGCTTTCGGCGCCCGCCACACCTTTCTGGATGGTCGAGCTGACCTCCGAGAGTTGACGAATTGGCTTAGGCAACAAGCCGGCCAGGGTGATGTAGGCCACCATGTCGCCCGCCGAGGCGTCGCCACGCAGGTACAGCACCAGGAACATCAGCACGGCCATGGCGGAGTAGATCACCAATTGCAGCGCCGGGGTGTAGATCGCCCCGGTGCGGGTCATGCGCAGTTGCTTGTTGGTGTTGCTCTGGCTGGCCTTGAAGAAGCGCTTCTGTTCATAGACTTCGCCGCCAAAGCTGCGCACCACGCGGTAGCCCTGGATGGTCTCCGAGGCCACGTGGGTCACGTCGCCCATGGCCACCTGGATCTTCTTGCTCTGCTTGCGAAATTTCTTGCTGGCGGTACTGACCATCACGGCAATCAACGGCAGGATCGCGATCATCACCAACGTGAGGCGCCAGTTCATGAACAGCAAGGAGGCGAACAGGAAGATCACCGTCATGCCTTCGCGGATCACCACCTTGATGGCATCGGTCGCGGCACCCGTGACCATGGTCACGTTGAAGGTGATGCGGGAAATCAGATGCCCGGAGTTATGGTTATCGAAGTAGCGGTTGGGCAGCGTCAGTAGGTTGTTGAACAACTGCACCCGCAAATCGTGGACCAGCCCCAGGGAGACCTTGGCCAACAGGTAGTTGCCCAGGAAAGAGCCCAGGCCTTGCCAGGCCGCGATCAGGATGATCAGCAGCGGCACCGCCTGCAGCAATTGCAGGTCGCGCAAAAAGGGCACGGTCGGGAACAGCACAGCTTCCGGATTGGAGAGACCATCGACAAAGTACTTGAGGATGTAACCCAGCATCGGTTGGGTCGACGCGAAAATCAGAAATCCAAGGATACTCAACGCGAACAAGCCCATATAGGGCTTAACGTAACTGAGCAGGCGGAAGTATATTTTCAAGCTCGAAGGGCTTGCGCTCGGACTGGAGTCGGTCATATCACGCGGCGTTTTGAAAAAGGAGGCTGACTTTAGCACAGCTTCTCTGTTGTACTTGCACCCGGCGTAAGCCGCGGCCCGGTTGGATCCTACCGGCGACATTACTTAGCCACTAGCTTAAGATGGTCGGCTTTCTCTTTCTGGAATGGCTTTACTGTATGCACTCCAAGCGCCTTACCTATGGCTCAAATCGCGTTTTCGACTTCCTGGTCCTATGGATTTTGCCTGTTGGCTTGCTGCTGCTCCTGAGTGCACTGTTCTTTGTCGGCAATCGCAATGTACTGCACCGCATTGTCTACATCCTGTTCAGCGTACCGACCTTGTTTCTGTTGTGCATGCGCCCTCGGGAGTTCAAGGACCTGCTGCGCGAGCCCCTGGCGATCGCATTTCTGGCGTTCTCCGCCTGGGCGTTGACCAGCCTGCTCTGGAGCCCTGAACCCAGTTCCGATACCGACCTGTTCAAGCGGCCGTTGAATACCTTCATGCTGTTTGGTGGCTGCGGATTGCTGCTGCATTACCGCAACGAATTGTTCAAGCCGATCTTCTTCAGCGCTGCGGTGATTGCGCTGGTGGTGAGCCTGGGTAACCTGGTGGCGTTCGCCAAGGGCTATCAACCTGGCATGCGCATGATCGGCGGGCTGGGCGCCCTCGACAACCCGCTGCTCAGCTCGCACCTGTTCGGTTTTTTCACGGTGTACTGGCTGTATGTCTGCATGACTACCCAGCGTCTCAACGTGCTGTGGTTCAGCGTACCGGCCCTGGCAATCATGACCGCTGCGGTGCTGGCAACCGGCTCACGCACGCCGCTGGTGGCGCTGACGCTGGCCATACTTTGGATGAGCTTTGTCAGCCGCAACCGCCGCGCGGCACTGCTTATCACCGGCATGATCCTGGGTGCCGCCGGACTCCTGCTGTTCTTCCCCGAACTGATCACTGGACGCGGCAGCTCGTTCCGCTTTCAGCTGTGGACCATGACATTGCAGCTTATTGCCGAGCACCCTTGGATCGGGCATAGCTACGATTCCGAGCTCTACCTAATGGTGGCCAATGACTACCAACTGCGCGAACCCCACAGCTTCGCCCTCGGCGTACTTTATTATGTCGGTATCATCGGCTTTATCCCGTGGATTTTCATGCTCGGATGGGGCCTGTACAAAGGCCTGAAGGAACGCGCCCAGCCGCTGTTCATCCTGGCATCGTCTCTGCTGGCCTATGGCATCGGTGCGGGCCTGACCGAAGGCGGCGGCATCCTGTCGCGGCCCAAGGAGCATTGGTTCCTGCTGTGGATCCCCCTGGCAATCATCACCGGCCTGAGCCTCGCCCAGCGCCACCGCAGCCTGCTGCGCATGAAGGTGCAGAACCTCAAGCCCGCCGCGTTTGAACAGCTGTGCAGCAACGCCCACGTGATTGAGGCCGATGGCCTGGGGCCCAAAGTCCTGCGCCTGGAGGACGGCAGTTTCCTCAAGCTGTTCCGCCCACGCCGCTGGTACACCTCCGGCAGCTTCAACCCGTACTCCGAGCGCTTTGCCAGCAACAGCGAGCAACTGCGCACCTTGGGCATTCCTACGCCGCACATCCTCGGGCTCTACCGCCTGGGCGACGCCAGCAGCGCAGTGCGCTACACGCCATTGCCCGGCCTGACGCTACGCCAAGCGTTGCAAAGCCTGGACAGCAGCCTGCGTGAATCACTGGTTGAGCGCTTTGGACGGTTCATGGCGCAACTGCACGAGCGCGGCGTGTACTTCCGCTCGCTGCACCTGGGTAACGTGTTGTTGATGGACGATGGTGAATTCGCCCTGATCGACGTGGCCGACCTGCGTATCTACCCGTCTTCACTGCGTTACGCGTTGCGCCAACGTAACCTGCGCCACATGCAGCGTTATCCCCAGGACCGCAACTGGCTGTTCGAAACGCACTTCGAACAACTGGTCAAGGGTTACGCCTCGGTGGCAAGCCCCGCCGCCACGGCGAAAATCCGCGAGCAGGTCCAGAGCCTGTAAACACCCTCTGTAGGAGCGAGCTTGCTCGCGAAAAACTCACCGGCACCGCGTTTATTCAGGAAGCACGCGTTATCGTTGACGTTCTTCGCGAGCAAGCTCGCTCCTACAGGGTGCGGTGGCGGTTCAGTTTTTGAGCGGTGCCAGATACAACCGCACCAGCCCCCGCAAGGTCTTGCGCCCCCAGAACTTCAAAGGGATCTGCTTGAGAATCTCCCGCGCCAACGGGCGGTCGCGGTCGGCGGTCTTGAGGAACATCGAGTTCAGGAAGTTGTAGCGAACCGCGTCATAGGCCGGGTGCTCGCTGAACTTCGCGTAGGTCTTGAGGATGTTCTGGATCATGTAGCGGTGGTTCTTGTACGTGTTGTTAGCGTGCTGGCGATACTTGGCCATCACCACGTCAAGGGCGTCGATGGTATAGCCCGCCGCCGTGATCTTCAGTTGGATCAGCAAGTCTTCCAGGGGAATCTGTGGGTCGAAACCACCGACCTCCTCCAGCACTTCGCGACGTATCAGCATGGTCGGCGCCGGTGGAAACGGCTTGCGGTCCAGGAACAGGTCGTCGAAATCCAGACGGCGAAACGGCACATCGCGACGCTGCTTCTTCTCCGGGTGCAGGTTGCCGTCACCGTCGATCAGCTCGATATTGCCGGCACACATGCCCACCGTCGGCTTGCCGTCCATATACGCCACCTGGGTGGCGATACGGTCCGGCAACATGATGTCATCCGAGCCGAACGGTGCGATCAGGCTGCCCTTGGCGCGAGCAATCGCACCGTTCAAGGTGGCGCTGAGCCCTTGGTTCTGCTGCACCTGGAAATCAAAGCCGTGCTCGGCCTGCAAACGCCGGATGCGTTCGACGCTGTCATCCTTGGAGCCGTCGTCGACCACCAACAGCTCGATATTGGGGTAGGTCTGCCCCAACACGCTGAGGATGCTCTGTTCGATGTACTGGCCATGGTTGTAGGAGGCGATGATCACCGAGACCAGGGGTTGTGGCTGATTCATGCTCTACCTACTTCACGCAAACCGGTTTCAATCAGGGTCAGGTACTTGTGCTTGAACTCGTCGAGGGTGTGGTTGGCCTCCAGATAGCGGAACACCTCTTCACCCTTGGCACGTAATTGTTCATCGCTCAACGCCAGGTAAGTGTCCAGGGCCGCAGCCAGTTGTTCGACGTTGCCCGGGTCGTGGGACAAGCCGCCCGCGCCCTGCACCAGCGGCAGCATCGCCGGGCCGTTGGAGGCAATCACTGGCAGATGGCCGCTCATGCCTTCCAGCAAGGCCAGGCCCAGGCCTTCGAACAGCGACGGCATGGTCCAGATATCGAAGCCGCGCACGTACTTCATGCCGTCTTCGCGAAAGCCCAGCAAGTGCGCACGGCCGGTCAGGCCCAGGCGCTCGATGTCGGCACGCAGGTCGGCTTCGGCACGGCCAGAACCAATAATCCCAACCTGCGCCTCAGGGTATTTGTCCTTGAGCGTGGCGAAGGCTTGCAGCAGATGGGTATGACCTTTGATCGGTACCAGGCGCCCCAGGGCGCCGACCATCCGCGCATCCATGGGCAGGCCCAGGGCCTTGCGCGCGTCCTCACGGGACAACTGCAAAGCCTCTGCCTGGGGAATGTCGATAGCGTTGGTGACGTAGGTGGTGTTCTCACGGGTGAACCCGCAGTTGAGGTCTACCAGGTAGTCCTTGACCGCTTCGGACACACCGACAAAGCGCCACGCCGGGCTGACCCAGCGTTGGGTCTGACGCCGACGGTAACCACGGGCGTACTCGCCAAAGCCGTGGGAGATGCCGATGCACAGCGGGATCTTCAACCAGCGGTTGAGCGACAACATCATGTTCACCGACTTGAAGCGGTTACAGATGACCACGTCGAACTTCTGCTCGCGGCAGTATTTGTAGATCTGCCACATGGCGCCAAAGCGAATGCCCTTGAGGGACTTCTCTGGCAGCTCGAAATAGTGGGAGTGTTCGGCCACGCTCAGGGGCTGGCCAGGCAGCGGGCGCCCGCTGAGAAATCCGGAGGTCACCTCAAAGCGCTCAGCCGGCAGGGATTTGACGATTTGCTCACCCAAGTCGGCGAAGTCATGGGTCTTGACGTTGTAGTCCGGCTGTAACTGCAAAACCTTGAAACGAGGCTTCATAACTCTCCATGCAGCGATCTGGCTACGGGCACGCAGCCCGGTAAAAAGGGCGACAGGCGCATACCGGCCTGCCTTCAATCGGCTCTCAGTCCTGCTTCAGGACCCACAACAGCTCGTGACGGCGCACGGCCTTGCGAAAGAATTCGTTCTCGCCATAGGGCGACGGCCTACGGCCCGCCAGCAGTTGCTGCAACCACCTACGCACTCGACGCTTGAACGGCGCTGACGGCTGCAGGTCGTGCATCATGCCCAGGGCCATGGCCTTGTCCTGCTGCTGGCTCAAGGCGAGGGCGAAACTGCACGGCACCAGCTCCACAGCACTATCGAAACGCGGCGGCAACGCCACGCCAGCGCCGGAATCGCCCATGGGCCAACGGTCGTTATCATGCAGGTGATTGGCGTAGCCGAGCAATGTGTCGGGCTGCCACGCCAGGCCCTGCAAGGCTTCCAACACTGCCGCATGGGCGCAGATATGGTCGGCGTGGGGGTCCAGCAACGGCGTGGGCAACACGATGACCTGGGGCCGCGCCTTGAGCAGCAGCGCCCGCAGGTCGGCGATCAGGTTATGCCAGGTCGGCGCGCCATCAGCATCGCCAGGCAGGGCAAAACCATTGAACTGGCGAAACAGCCGCGTATCGGCCAAATCCGCCTCGCGAGAGGCTTGCGGCTGATCCGGCGCGGCTTGCATGGCTTGCAACTGCATGCAGAAGTAGCCCAACTGCACGCACTGCGCCTCGGGTACGCCCGCCCAGCGCGGCACCGCGACGCTGTCCCAGGCCCGCAAACGGCCCTTGAGGCGCGCAGCTTCAGCCTTGGGCAGGCCCATGTGCTGATAATGCTCGGCTTCGATTTCACCAGCCGTCAGCGTGACGATCCAGCTTTCAGTCGCCTGGCTGTAAAGGCTGAACGCAGCCAGTTCGGCATCGTCGGCATGGGGCGCGATCACCATCACACGTTGCTGGCGATAGTCCGGCTGGCGAAAGCGCCACAGCGTCGGCTGCCCCTTGATCCGGCAAAAACGCCCGCGCAACTGGAGGTTGCCCGCCGCCAAGGCTTCGGCGGCGCCGGTCAGGTTCAGATAACGCCGCCCGGCGACGCCGCGTTCGAAGGCTTGCCGGTCCGGGCTGGCCAGGCCCAAAAGGTCCACCGCAGGGTCGAAGAAACGCCCCAGCCAGGTACTTTTCAACTCAACGCCGACGATCAGGGTTTCATCCGCCGCCAACGGCGCATCCAGCAGCAGCCGGCCCGCCTCCAGGCGCAAGCCGGGCTGTTCGCTGCCGGCCGGAAAGGCATACTCATAGCTGTCTTTGGGCGAGTAAAACAGGTGATCGGCAAACCAGGCTTCATGGGCGGCCCACAGCAGCACCGCAAGGATCAGCGGCAACCACCAGGCAACCAGTACGCCGGTGGCGACCAGCACCAGCACGCCGATCAGCAGCGCAATACGCTTGTTACGCCGATGACGCTTGAGCAGTTGCTGTTTACGGCTCATACACTGAACACCGGCACCGGGTTGCACCAGCGCTCCTTGTATTCACGGTCGGAACGCCCGAAGGAGAAGCGCAGCGACTTGTTCGCCGCCCGCGCCTGTTCCCAGGCACTTTGGGTATTGAGAAAACTCAGCACGCTGCCGGGGCTGAAGGCGCGGGTTTCAGGGTCGACGCCGCCGTTGACATACTCGGCGCTGAACCACTCGTTGGACTGCACCTGATACACCAATTGCACCGCAATCGGCGCGTCGTTCAGAAACAGCACCGAGCCGAACAAAAACTCCTTGAGCAACTCCAGCACCTCGGCCAGGCGCGCCGCGCCCGCCGCCGGGAAGCCCCAACGGCGCTGGAACAAATCGCAATAAATCGCCGCCAGCTCTACGCTCGAGAACTCACTGACCGCCCGTACCACGCCGCCCGCCTCTTCCAACAGGCGCAGTTCACGCCGCTGGTTGTAGCGAAACTTCTTCGACAGGTCTTCAGGCGTACGCGCCATGGCCAACTGCTCGGCCTGGGGCTTGAGGGTGCTCACGCGCCCCTCGTTCAGCGCCGAGAGGTAGCGCGCACGATGCCGCAACGGCACCTGCGCATCGGCGGCAATCGGCAGGATGATCTCGGCGTTGCCCAGGTCAAACAGGCCTTTCTTGCCGCTGCGCTTGAGCACGTCCTTGGACAGCGCCAGGTCGCGTCCCCAGGTGGCGATTGCCCCCTTGAGTTCACCACCTTGTTCCCAGCCCAGGTAGCGCACGGGTATCTGCGCCAGGCCGGCCAAGCGTTCGATCACCTGGGGATGGGTCGCCACGCTGCCGCCGTAACGCTGCCAGGCCTGGGCGTAAACCTCGGCCTCGACAGGCGCCCAGCCACGTTCACGCCAGCCCTGGAAGCGGTTCAGCATTTAAACCACGGCGTCATAAGGGTCTACGCCGTCCTTGACCACGAGGATGTCTTCCATGATCAGGTACTGCAGGTCCGAGCCGAAGAACATGTTCAGCGCGTCGGTCGGCGAGCAGATCATCGCTTCGCCACGACGGTTGAGCGAGGTGTTCAGGGACACGCCGTTGCCGGTCAGCACTTCCAGCTCTTTCATCATGTCGTAGTAGCGCGGGTTGTATTCGCGCTTGAGCACCTGGGCCCGGGAAGTACCGTCTTCGTGCACCACTTCCGGTACGCGAGTCTTCCATTCTTCGGCGACTTCAAAGGTGAAGGTCATGAACGGCGCCGGGTGATCGACCTTGATCATCTGTGGGGCCACGGTGTCGAGCATCGACGGGCAGAAAGGCCTCCAGCGCTCGCGGAACTTGATCTGGTGGTTGATGCGATCTGCAACGCCGGTCGCACTTGGGCAACCAATGATCGAACGTCCGCCCAACGCACGCGGGCCAAACTCCATGCGGCCCTGGAACCAGGCCACCGGGTTGCCGTCGACCATGATCTTGGCAATGCGCTTAGGCATGTTTTCGATCTTGCGCCAGTTCGGCTTGCTCTCGTGCTTGGCGCACGCGGCAATCACGTCTTCGTTGCTGTAGGACGGGCCGAGGTAGACGTGTTCCATCTTCTCGACCGGTACGCCACGGGCATGGGACACATAGGCAGCCGCACCGACAGCGGTACCGGCATCGCCGGAGGCCGGTTGCACGAACAGCTCTTTTACGTCGTCACGGGCAATGATTTTCTGGTTCAGCTTGACGTTCAGCGCACAGCCGCCGGCGAAGGCCAGCTTGCCGGTGTCCTTGAGGATGTCGCCCAGGTAGTGGTCGATCATCTGCAAGGCCAGTTTTTCGAACAGCGCCTGCATGCTGGCCGCGTAGTGGATGTACGGCTCGTCGGCGATGTCGCCTTCGCGTTTCGGCCCCAGCCACTCGATCAGTTTTGGCGAGAAGTAGAAACCCTTGCCCTTCTCTTTGTAGCGGCGCAGGCCGATGACGTTGGCGTAGTCGGTGTTGATCACCAACTCGCCGTTCTCAAAGGAGGCCAGGCGCGAGAAGTCGTATTTGCTGGCATCGCCGTACGGCGCCATGCCCATGACCTTGAACTCACCGTCGAGCATCTCGAAACCGAGGAACTCGGTGATTGCGCCGTACAGGCCGCCGAGGGAGTCCGGATCGTAGAATTCCTTGATCTTGTGGATCTTGCCGTTTTCGCCGTAGCCGAAGAAGGTGGTGGCGTACTCGCCCTTGCCATCGATGCCCAGGATCGCGGTTTTTTCCTGGAAGCCCGAGCAGTGGTAGGCGCTGGAGGCGTGAGCCAGGTGGTGTTCAACCGGTTCGATCTTGATTTTCTTCGGATCGAAGCCCAGTTGCTCCAGGCACCAGACGATCTTGTTGCGATAGCGCTTGTAGCGACGGTTGCCCATCAGGATCGCGTCGAGGGCGCGGTCCGGGGCGTACCAGTAGCGCTTGGCATAGTGCCAGCGCGCCTCGCCGAACAGGCTGATCGGGGCAAACGGGATCGCCACCACATCAACGTCCGAAGGCTTGATGCCGGCCTGTTCCAGGCAGAACTTCGCCGACTCGTAGGGCATGCGGTTCTTTGCATGTTTGTCGCGTACGAAGCGCTCTTCTTCGGCGGCCGCAATCAGCTTGCCGTCGATATACAGGGCTGCGGAAGGATCATGGCTAAGGGCGCCGGACAGGCCAAGAATCGTCAATGCCACTGGGGTCTAGCCTCTTTTAGTCTGCATGCAGGCGCATCGCGCCTGAAAAAAGTGTGCTTCCCGCCCGGGCGGGAAACAGCTAAAGGGCGGGATTATAGCTTAAAAGCAGTGGGAAGCTGTTAGCGGCAAGCGCCGAGAGGGGCTAGCGGAAGATCTCGATGCTGCCGTCCTTGTTCTGGCGGTAGATCGTATAAGGCAGCATCAGGGTGTCCATGACACCAGAGGCGACAAATTCAATTGCGATGATCGGGAAGGCATTGCCTTGGCGATCCAGCAGGCTTTGGTCCTTCAGGCTTTTGTCCGGTGCAGGCTCGCCATTGAGGGTACAAAAGCCGTAAATCACCCCACTGTAGATACGCGGCACGTTTTCGCAGTGGCTGCGTGACTCCTTGAGGTTCTGGCTGGCCACGGCATCCGGACGAAAGACGGTATTGATCGTTCCGCAGCCGGAGGCCAATAACAAGGTTGAAACCAGCAGAATTCTGAAACCACGACTCACGGACAACTCCTTTCCCCCAGTAGATGAGCTGGGCAGGTGCTTTTATACCCATAGGCTTATGAACGGCCCGGACGCCAATAGATGCTGATATTACCGTCGGCCGATTGTCGATAAATCGTATAGGGCAAAACCACCGTATCGGCAACCGCGGACACCGCAACATCTACGAGCACGAAGGGTATGAGGAACCCGGTGGGGTCCGGGGCCGCGTGCAGCATGCAGAAATCAAAGGCCACGCCGCTGTAAGCGCGGGGAATGGATTGGCAATAGGTTTTTGCGAGCCTGAGCTCACGCGCCGTGTCGCCCTCTTTACGCATGACGCCATTAACAGTTCCACAGCCGCTTAATAACAGCGCAGCGACACTTACACCCAGTGCAGCCATTATTTTTCTTGTCATATCCTAGCCTCGCAAACGGTCAGCCACGCTAGCACCGAGAGATTGGCTCATTCACCCCAGAGACGCCGCTGCATTGCGTAGGAAAAATCCGAAATGGTAAAACCTGCCTGACTGTTTAAACTTGCGCACTTTTTGCGCGCCTTCGCTATGCGTGCCCAAGACTCTGGCTGCCTTATGAAAAAAATGCACGCTCGTTTTTCCCTCTTGCTGCCTGGCCTGCTGGCCTTGAGCAGCACCGTGCAGGGCGATGATTCGCCACTGACCCTCGCCCCCACCGTCGTCAGCGGTTCGCGCAGCGCCAGCCCAACGTTCGATTTGCCCTACTCCGTGGATGGCATCAGCCGCGAGCAGATCAGTGACGGCCAGCTGGGCATTAACGCCTCCGAAGCCCTGTCCCGCGTGCCCGGCCTGGTGGTGCAGAACCGCCAGAACTATGCGCAGGACCTGCAAATTTCTTCCCGCGGCTTCGGCGCCCGTTCGGCATTCGGCGTGCGCGGCATCAAGCTGGTCGCCGATGGCATCCCCGCCAGTACCCCGGACGGTCAGGGCCAGGCCGCCACCTTCAACCTCGACACCGCCGAGCGTATCGAAGTGTTGCGCGGCCCGGCGGCGACGCTGTATGGCAGTAACGCCGGCGGTGTTATCCAAATGTTCTCCCGCGACGGCGAAGGCCCGCCGCGCATCGGCGCCGAAACCCTGGTGGGCAGCGACGGGCTGAACAAGAACCACCTCAGCGCCGAGGGCGCGGCGAATGGCGCCGGGTTTGTGCTCGACGCCTCGCGCATGGACACCAACGGCTACCGCGATCACAGCAGCGCGCGCCGCGACCAGACCTTCGCCAAGCTCAATGTCGAGCCCGATGACGACAGCAAGCTGGCATTGATCTACAGCAGCCTGGAGCAGAACGGTACGCAAGATCCACTGGGGCAGACCTGGGCGGCGTACAAGGCCGACCCGCGTTCGGTGAGCGCCAATGCGCTGAACTACAACACGCGCAAAAGTATCGATCATCAGCAATTGGGGATGAATTACGAGCGGTACTTCGGTGGCGCGACCTTGCAGGTCAATGCCTATACCGGGCGCCGTAGTGTGATTCAGTACCTGTCGATACCAGGCGGCAGCGCCTCGGACAAACGTGGCGGCGTAGTGGACTTCGACCGAACGTTCTATGGTGGATCCGTCCATTGGCTGCAACCCATTACCAGTGCACCCGGCGATCTGACCTTGATCACCGGTCTCGACTACGACCGCAGCCAGGATGATCGCCAGGGTTACTCAAATACCGTCAACGGCATACACGGCGTCAAAGGTGTCCTGGGCCGTGATGAAATCGACACCGCCACCAGCCTCGACCCTTTCGTACAGGCCAATTGGTTGCTGGGCGACTGGACTCTGCAAGCCGGTTTGCGTCACAGCACTATGAAGATGGACGTGGATGACCACTTCATCAGCGATGGCAACGACAGCGGCAACAAGACTTACCAGAAGAACACTCCGTCGATCAGCGCCATGTACGCCTTTACTCCCGACCTGCACGCTTATGTAAGCGCAGGCAAAGGCTTTGAAACGCCGACTCAAGCTGAGTCAGCTTACTCAAACACTTCGAACGGCTTTAACTTCAACCTCAAGCCGTCTGTCAGCAAGCAGTATGAGGTTGGCGTGAAGGCGCGCATCGGCCAGGACACGCGCCTTAATGCTGCTCTATTCCAGATCACCACGGACAATGAGTTAGTGATAGCGCGATCAGACGGCGGGCGCTCTACCTACCAAAACGCCGGCCGCACCCTGCGCCGCGGCTTCGAACTGGGCCTGGAAAGCCAACTCAGCGACCACTGGAGCACCAGCCTCGCCTATACCCGCCTGCAAGCTCAATACGACAGCGACTTCGTCAATAACGGGAAAACCATCGACAAAGGCAACTACCTCCCCGGCGTGCCACAAACCACCCTGTTCACAGAACTGAACTGGAAACCACGGGACTGGGTCAGCACCGCCATCGAAGGCCTGTACCGCAGCAAGGTCTACGTAGAAGACACCAACCAGCAACACGCCGCACCGGCCTACAGCGTCTTCAACTGGCGCGCGCGGTTTGAGCAGAAGGTCGAGCACTGGACCTTTCACCAGACCTTGCGCCTGGATAACCTGCTGGACCGTCAGTACGTAGGGTCGGTGATCGTGGGGGATGGCAATGGCCGCTATTACGAAGCGGCACCGGGGCGCTCGTGGTATGCGGGGGCCGGGGCGCAGTATCAGTTCTGAATGCAGCGCCTGGACGGGCGCCATCGCGGGCAAGCCCGCTCCCACATTTTGACTGCGTTCACAGATCAAGTGTGGGAGCGGGCTTGCCCGCGATAGGTTTAACTGCCGACACCCGCCTCTTTGGGCAAGCGCTGGTCAATCACCTGGTACAGCGCACTGCCCTGCGGCCAGTTACGCATAAATCGCGCACGGTCTTTGGCATACGCAGGGGCGAAGCTGGACAGCGAGGCGTGCTGGCACATGGCATCCAGGTCAATCATCGCCCAACGCCCGTCATTCCAGAACAGGTTATGGCCCTTGAAATCCCCATGGCTGATGCGCTCGCGGATCAACTCGGCGAACAACTGGTCCAGCGCCTGCAATTCGCTCTCGGGCGCATCGCCGCTTTCCACATACGGAGCAAAGCGCTCGATGATGTCCGGCCCCGGCAGGTACTCGGTGACCAGGTAGGCACGGCTGCGCAACCACAGGAACCGTTTCTCCAGCACCGCCAGCGGCTTGGGTGTGGCAAAACCCAGGAAGGCCAGGCGGTTGCCTTCGCGCCAGGAGTGCCAGGCGCGGCTTGGGCGCCAGAAGCGCTTGAGCCAATGGGCAAAGCCCTTGATGTTGTAACGCTTGATCACCAGCGGCCGGCCGGCCACGTCGACCTTGGCCACGCTCGCCGCGCCACCGGTCTTGTACAGGTGCCCCTGGTCGAGCAACGCATCGGCCTGCTCCAGCACCGGCACCATGGCGGCTTCTTCTTCGCGGCGGATCGCACGCAGGCCAAAAGCGCCGCGCACCACACTGAACAGCGTGCATTCGCGGCCGGTCTTGTCCAGGTAGTCTCTCAAGCGCCAGGCACTGACTTTACGCACCTGCTTTTCCAGGGCTTGCATTGGCAAGGCGTGTTCGCCGTTGGCGAGCAGGTAATACACCAGCAATTCTTCGGTAAACGGCTCAAGGTTCTTGGGCAGTTGGGCGAAGAACACCCCGAGGTTTTCCAGTACTCGATTGCGTGACAGCGGCTTGCCCACCTCTTCGACACGAATGCCGGCGCCATCGATCAAATACAGCTTGCCGTCTTTGCGCAGCAGGTTGTCCAGGTGCAGGTCTTCCTGCCACAGGCCCTTGGCATGCATCTGGGCAATCGCGCCCAGCGCTTCGGCGAGCACGGCGGTTTGTTCGTCCGCCAACGGCGGCAGGTTTTCGACGGCGAGCCAAGCGTCGGACAGGCTTTGGGCCCCCTCGATAAATTCAAACAGCAGCCAGCCACCCTCGCCGTCCTGCAAGCCATCGGCCAGCAGCAACGGCGTGGTCAGGCCCTGCTCAGCCAACAGGCGTACCCCTGTGAGCTCACGCTGAAAATGCCGCGCCGCCTTGCTGCCCACCAACAATTTGGCCAGCACCGGGCGTCCACGCCACACGGCGGCGCCCACGTAGCGCTGCCCCGGCAACACCCGCAGCAGGCTCAGCAATTGCAATTGCCCAGGGCCGGCGGCATCCGCCAGGTCGAGGGTCAGCGGCAGGCTGGGGGTACGCCCAGCCGTTTTCAGCTCGGATAAGCGCATCAGCGGTTCTCCTTGTGGCTGCGGCGTGCGGTCAGGCGCTGGTGCCAAGTGGCGACCAAGGCACTGTCCTCGGGCTGCTCAAGGTACGCCGCCAGCAGTTGGCGCACCTGCGTATCCGACCATTGCGGCGCGCGGCGCAGCAGCGGTTCCAGGTCCTTGACCCGGTCACGCCAGCCAAACAGCAGCGGGCGGGTTTTCTCCAGGTCGATCAACTGCGCGGCATACCCCTCACCGGCAGGCTGCAGGAAGATGTGCTTGGGGTAAAAACAGCCATGCACCTGCCCGACGCTGTGCAGATGACGCGCCAGCTTGCCGCACGCCAACAGGATCGCACTGTGCTGGGCTGCGCTCAATTGCGACCACTGCTCCAGCAACGAGTCCAGGTCATTCCAGCCATCCAGCGCACGGGTGAGCAGCATCGCCCGGCGCTCGCCCTTGACCTTGCGCTCACCGAAGAACGCCGCTTGCAGGGCCGGTATGCCGAGCTTTCGATACAGGCTGATGTTACGAAACTCGCGGGCAAAACTCGGCTCGCCAAACGGGCGGTGCAAGGTGCGCGTGAGGTAGTTGCTCTGGCGCTTGAGGTAGTAACCCTGCCCCTCAAGCTCCAGGCGATACACGCTGCTCCAACCGTCGCCGCTGGTGTTCGGCTCGTCCACTGCATCCAGTTGCTTGGCCCACAGCGCGTCGAAGGTCGCCAGGCCGTTGCGCTCAAGCAGAGCGCGGTCTTCGGCCGCCAGGAAGTCACTCATTCGCGTCCCTCGAAAAACTTCACCACATGGCGAATTCGCTGTTTGTCCGACGCGGTCAGGTGCGCGCGCTGACGATATTGCAGGTAGAAGCGCAGGCGCTGGGTGGCCGACAAGTGATACTTGGCGACTTTGTCCAGGCAGGCCAGGTCTTTGGTAATGCGGTACTTGAGCCAGAAACCGCGCCAGAAATCACCGTTGGGGCAGTCGATCAGGTACAGGGTACGTTGGTCGTCCACCAGCAGATTGCGCCACTTCAAGTCGTTATGGGTGAAGCGGTGATCGTGCATGGTGCGCGTGTATTCGGCGAGCTGGCGGCTGATGCCATCGACCCACCGGGGGTCTTTGAGGCGCTCATCGTGACGCTCGGCCAGCACCGACAGATCTTCGGTCTTGGGCAGTTCGCGGGTGATCATGGCGCCACGGTTATAGGCCAGGCCCTTGCGGTCCAGGCCCCAGGCCACCACGTCGGCGGTGGGGATGCCCCACTTGGCGAAGCGCTTGAGGTTCTGCCATTCGGATTTCACCCGTGGCCGGCCCAGGTAACGACGCAGGCCCTTGCCGGCGCCTACGTAGCGCTTGACGTAATAATTGACCCCGCCACGCTCCACCCGGATCACTTCCGACAACGGGTCGCGGGTCAGCCGCTCGCCTTGCAGGGCGAACACCGCGTCCAGGCTTCCAAAGTCATCCGCCAGGGCGGCGTAGGCAGGTTCCAGGTTCCAACCCGCCATCAGATCGCATCCCCGTATCGTTGTTTACGCGCATACAGCTTTGCTGCCATGCGTTCCAGCGCAGACAGCAGCGCGGTTTGCTCCGCCAGGATCTGGCGCAGCGGCTGCTGGAAGTACTCCTTGAGAAAACGCAGCTTGTCGCGCTGGGTCAAGCCGATCTCCAACGCGGAGTAATACAGGCCGGCCAAGTCTTTGTTGCGCCAGCGCACGGGGATCGTTGCACGCACCTGGGCGCGGTGCAGGTCGATCACCGACAGCTTGAGGTTATCGACGCTGATGGGCCGGTCGGTGTGCAGCAGAAAATGGCACAGGTAGCAGTCACGGTGGTTGACGCCGCCGCGGTGCATCGCGCCGACGGTACGCGCCAGCTCAAGGGTCAAGGCATGCTTGATGGCCGGCACGGGCGGTTGCTTGACCCAGTCCAGGGTCAGGTCTTCCAGGCTGATGATGGGGGTCAGTTCCTGGGTGATGATGAACGAGTGCTGGTCGGCCGGGTTGCTGCCTTTTTCACCGAATGCCACGGCGGTCATGGTAGGGACACCAAGCGCCTGCAAACGCTGGATCGCCACCCACTCCTGGCCCGCGCCCAATACCGGCAATTTGGCGGTGACCAGGTTCTTGAGGATTTCGCCCCAGCCAATCCCACGGTGGATCTTCACAAAATAAGGCTGGCCCTCGACCACCGTACGCAACGTACGGCGAGCGGCCAGTTCGCGGAACACCTGGCCTTCCAGCTTCTCGACCTCGGCGAACGCATCGCGCCCGTTCCAGAGGGTCTTGAAGGGTTCGGCTAGAATCAACTTCATCGGTTTGGCTCCGCCAGAATCAGGTCCGCAGCGTACTGCGGCATGCTAAAGAGGTCGGCCGTCTCTGCGAAGGCCAGACCATTGCGACTCCAGGTCGCACGCGCTTGTGGGTCGTCGAGCATATCGACCAGATACTGGTTGAGCTGGGTTTGCTCGAACGGCTCGTCCAACACCCGGCCGCTCTGGGCCTTGTCGATGTAGAACGCATAGCCGCACACCTGGCTCACCAGTACAGGGAGGCCGGCGACCACCGCTTCGACCAGCACCATGCCGGCCGCCTCGTTGTACGCGGGGTGAATCAACAGGTCAGCCCCCAGCAGGAAGCGCGGAATATCATTGCGGCCCTTGAAGAACTGCACCTGGTCGCCCAGGCCCAGCGCCGCGCTCTGCAATTGGAATACTTTGGGGTCGTCCTGGCCGATTACAAATAGCCGGGTGCGTTTCTTCAGGCGCGAAGGCAGTGCGGCCAGCGCCTTGAGGCTGCGGTCGACGCCCTTGGTCTTGAACCCCGAACCGATTTGCACCAACAGCAAATCATCTTCAGCCAAGCGAAATTCAGCGCGGAACTCGGCGCGGAACTCGGCGGCGTTCGGCGGCGCGCGGCGGTCGCGGGCGATACCCGGTGGCAACAGGTGAAAACGCTCTGCCTGGGTACCGTAATACTGGGTGAACAACTGTTGCTGATGCTCGGACAACACCATGATCTGCGTCTTGGCGTTCTTATCGAACACGGCGCGCTCGTATTCGGCAAAGTGCTTGTAGCGCCCGAACCAGCGATACATCGGGTTGCGCAGGGTCTGGGCCTTGTCCTCGAACACACCGTCGGCGGCAAAGTACAGGTCCAGCCCCGGCATCTTGTTGAACCCCACCACACGGTCCACCGGCCGCTTGGCCAGGTCGGCCTGGATCCAGGCGTAGAGCTTTTCGTTGCGGCGGTGGTTGACCAAGGCCTTGACCGGCGCCACCAGCACCTCAAAGCCTGGCGGGATATCACCTTCCCAGATCAGGGTGTACACCCGAATCTTGTGGCCGCGCTGCTGGCACTCCAGGGCGATGCGCATGAAGTCGCGCTGCAGGCCACCGAAAGGGAAGTACTTGTACAGAACAAAAGCCAGTTGCATCAGTGCTGCTCCTCGGCCAGTAACAACGTGCTCAGCCGGCTTGCGACACGCTCAGGGTTCAAGCGCGTGAAGCACAGGGGCGACTCGCGCGCGATGTCGAACCGCCGCAGGTCGTCGGCAGTAGGTTGATAAGTGCACTGTTTTTGCAGGCAAGGCGCACATGGCCAGTCGCTGGCCAAGTGGATCTGGCCTTTGCCATAGGCACCGGTGAGGCCTGGGTTGGTGGGACCGAACAGGGAAATGGTCGGCACGTCCAGCGCCGCCGCCAAGTGGCCGAGGCCGGTGTCGACGGCCACGCAGGCACGGGCGCTCGCCAATATACGGGCCACGCCCGCCAGGTTGAGCTTGGGCAACACTTCGGCGTTGGGCAGGCCCAGGGCCAGGCGTTCGGCCCGCGCCTTTTCGGCGGCGTTACCCCACGGCAGCTTTACGTCCACGCCCAGGCGGCCCATGCGTTCGGCCAGCTCGCGCCAATAGGCTTCGGGCCAGTGCTTGGTGTCCCAGGTGGTGCCGTGCAGCAGCAATACGAACGGTTTTTTCGGCGGCAGGCCGAGCAGTTTTTCGACGCTCAGGCCGTAGTCGCCCAGGCGTTGAGGCAGGTCGTAGCCCAGCGCCACGGCGAACAACTGGCGCAAGCGCTCCACCGCATGTTGCCCACGGGCCACGGCCAGGCGCCGGGAATAAAAGCGCGCAGCCAGCGGTTCTCGCGCAGAATCTTTGTCGAAACCGGCGATGGGCGCCCGCACATAGCGGGTCAGCCAGGCGCTTTTGAGCAAGCCCTGGGCGTCGATCACCAGATCATATTTGGTCGACTGCACCGCCTGCTTGAAGCGCCGCCATTCGCCGCTCTTGACGGTTTGCCAGAGGTTCTTGCGCCAGCGGCGAATCGCCACCGGGATGACCTTGTCCACCGCCGGGTGCCAAGTGGGGATTTCGGCAAAGCCTTCTTCCACCACCCAATCGAACCGAATGCCGGGAATCGCCCGCGCCGCGTCGGTGAGCGCCGGCAAGGCATGGATCACGTCGCCCAGGGATGAGGTCTTGATTACCAGAACCCGCAACTCAATGAACCTCGACCACGTCGCCCTGCAAACGCTGCAAAGCATCGGTGACCGGCTGGGGCAGCAACTGGCGCAGGCAGTTGTAGTGGCCGAAACGGCAGGTACGCTCAAAGCACGGGCTGCAATCCAGGCCCAGGCGCACCACTTCGACCTTGTCGGCCAACGGCGGAGTGAAGCCTGGGGAGGTCGAACCGTACACCGCCACCAGCGGACGGTTCAGCGCCGCCGCCACATGCATCAGGCCGGAGTCGTTGGACACCACCGAGTCGGCGCACGACAACAGGTCGATGGCCTCGGCCAGGGACGTGTCGCCACTGAGGTTCACCGCCTCTTCACGCAGGCCGGGAATCAGGCGCTGGCGGATGTCTTCACCCACCGAGTGATCGTTCTTGGAACCGAACAACCACACCTGCCAGCCTTCGCGGATCTTCGTCTCGGCAACTTTGGCGTAATGCTCCGACGGCCAGCGCTTGGACTCGCCAAACTCGGCGCCAGGGCACAGAGCCAATACGGGCCGATCCAGGGTCAGGCCAAACTTGGCCAACGCCGCGTCGCGGGTCACCGGGTCGATCTGCAAGCTGGGGCGCGGGTACGGCTTGGGCAGTTCAGCGCCCGGCTCGTAGGCCAAAGCCATAAAGCGTTCGATCATCAACGGGTAGCGGGCTTTATCCAGGGTGCGTACGTCATTGAGCAGCACATAGCGAAACTCGCCGCGCCAGCCGGTGCGCTTGGGGATACCGGCAAAGTACGGCACCAGCGCCGACTTCAGCGAGTTAGGCAGCAGGATCGCCTGGTCGTACTGGCCGGCCATGGATTTGCCGATGCGTCGGCGGGTCGCCAGTTCCAGGGCGCCGTGGCCGAGCGGGAAGCTCAAGGCCTTGCGCACCTGGGGCATACGCTCAAGGATCGGCCGGCTCCACTCAGGGGCGAGCACGTCGATCTGGCAGTCTGGATAGCGCAGGCGCAGGCACTGAAACAGTGTCTGTGCCATCACCATGTCACCGACCCAACTGGGCCCAACGATCAGAATATTCATGTAGTTTCCACAAACGATGCGGGGAGGCCTATGCCTCCCCGCCTCGATAATGACTGTAGATCGCGGTGCGCCAGGGAGCATCTTTATGTGGGAGCTGGCTTGCCTGCGATCGCATCACCTCGGTATCCCTGATAAACCGAGGCGCCTGCATCGCGGGCAAGCCCGGCTCCCACATTAATCCGCATCCCATATAAAAATTGGCGTCGCCAATCAGTCGAGTTTCAATTTAAGCCCAGCGCCTGCCAGATTCGCATCACCTGTCGCCGCTCGTCGGCGAACTGGTCCCCGGCTACCGTACCGGCCTCGTTCTGCAAAGCCTGGCGGTGCGCGGCTGAGCGATAAGCCTTGTACACTTCACGCAGCAAATGGGCATCGGCGGCGGGCATCAGCCCGACCTGCTCCAGGCCCTCCAGAATGCGGATATTGTCGGTGTAGCGCAGCAACGATGGATGTTGCGCAGACCACGCCAAAGCCGCGTATTGCACCATAAATTCAATATCGACGATACCTCCGGCGTCCTGCTTGAGGTCGAACAGCGCCGTGGCCTCGAAGGCATTGGCGCCCCTGCCGGCCGTCGTGGCCTTGGTGCCCAGGTTGTCACGCATCTTGGCACGCATCTCACTGACCTCCTGGCGCAGCTTCTCCAAGTCCCGCTCACGCCCCAACACGTTAGCCCGAACCTGCTCGAACGCCTGGCCCACATCCTGGCTGCCCACCAGCACCCGCGCGCGGATCAGGGCCTGATGTTCCCAGGTCCAGGCTTCATTTTGTTGATACCGATCAAACGCCCCCAGGGAACTCACCAACAAGCCCGATGCGCCGGAAGGTCGCAGGCGCATATCCACTTCATACAGCTGGCCGGAGTTGGTCTGGGTGGTCAGCAGGTGAATGATGCGCTGGCCCAGGCGTGTGAAGAATTGCGCGCCATCGATCGGCTTGGCACCGTCAGTCTCGGCCTGGGGGTCGCCGTCATGTATAAACACCAGGTCCAGGTCCGAACCATGCCCCAGTTCGATGCCGCCCACTTTCCCATAACCGACAATGATGAACCCAGGATCGCACAGGGTGCCGTCCAGTCGCTGCGGCGAGCCGTGACGGGCGACCGTCTGGCGCCAGGCCAGGGCCAGCACTTGTTCAAGAATGGCTTCGGCCAGCCAGGTGAGGTAGTCGCTGACCTTCATCAACGGCAGGCTGCCGGCGATTTCGGAGGCAGCCACCCGCAGGCGGTGCGCCAGTTTGAAATGGCGCAAGGCTTCCATCTGTTGCTCAAGGTCATCTTCGGGAATGCGCGTGAGGCGCTCGCGCAACTCCGCAGCCAGTTCCGGCGCCAGCGGCGGCTTGAACAAGCGGCCTTCGTTGAGCAATTCATCCAGCAACAGCGGGAAGCGGGTGATCTGTTCGGCGATCCACGGGCTGGCTGCGCACAAGGTCAGCAGGCGGCGCAGAGCGTCAGGGTTCTCGGTGAGCAGCACCAGGTAGGCCGAACGCCGGGCCACGGCTTCCACCAGCGGCAACACGCGTTCCAGCACCAGGTCCGGGTTGGCATGTTCAACGGCCTGGGCCAGCAGGCGCGGGATAAACGCATCCAGGCGCTCACGCCCCAGACGCTGCATGGCGCGCAACTGCGGGCTGGCGCGCAGGCTGGCCAAGGCCTTGAGGGCCTTGGGGGCATCGGTGAAACCACCTTCACTCAATTGGCGGCACGCGGCGTCGTCATCCTGGGATTCCTCCCACAGCGGCAACCATTCACCACCGACCACCAATTCGCTTTCTTCGCCCTCTTCTTCATCAGGGTCGGCAATCACTTGGCGAAAGTGCCAGTCCACACGGCCACGCCAGTACATCAGGCGCTCGTGGAACGCCGCCCAGTCACTGAAACCCAGCATAAAGGCAATGCGCGCCTGGTCTTCGGGGCTGTCCGGCAGCATTTGCGTCTGGCGGTCGGCAATCGCCTGGATCGCATGTTCGGTGTAACGCAAAAACTCGTAACCACTGCGCAGCTCGCTGATCACCGCCGCGGGCAAATAACCCTGGCCATCCAGGGTGCCCAGCACGTTCAACAGCGGGCGTTGCTGCAGGCTGAGGTCGCGGCCGCCATGGATCAACTGGAAGGCCTGGGCGATAAATTCCACCTCACGAATGCCGCCCGCGCCCAGCTTGATATTGTCGGCCATGCCCTTGCGCCGCACTTCCTGCTGGATCAGTTGCTTCATGGTGCGCAGCGCTTCGATGGCCGAAAAGTCCAGATAACGGCGATAGACAAACGGGCGCAGCATGTCGAGCAGTTGCGCGCCAGCCACCTGGTCGCCGGCCACTACCCGCGCCTTGATCATGGCGTAGCGCTCCCAGTCCCGGCCCTGGTCCTGGTAGTACTGCTCCAGCGCGTTGAAGCTGAGCACCAAGGCGCCGGCCGAACCGTAGGGACGCAGGCGCATGTCGACGCGGAAGACAAAACCGTCGACGGTCATCGGGTCCAGGGCCTTGATCAGTTTTTGACCCAGGCGAATAAAGAACTCCTGATTATCCAGGGCGCGCTTCACACCTACCGTTTCGCCGCCTTCGGGATAGGCAAAGATCAGGTCGATATCCGACGACAGGTTCAGCTCCACCGCACCGAGCTTGCCCATGCCGAGGATGACCATGTGCTGCGCCTCGCCGCTGCGTGCGCCAGTCGGCGTGCCGAATTGGGCGCAGTGGCGCTGGTACAGCCATTGATAGGCCTGGTCGATGCAGGCGTCGGCCATGTCGGACAGGTCGCGACAGGTTTGCACCAGGTCGGCCTGGCGTGTGAGGTCGCGCCAGATGATGCGCACCTGCTGGCGCGTGCGCTGGCGGCGCAGTACGCGGCCCAGCTCGTCTTCTGTTTCGGCCTGTTGCACGGCGCCGGCTATCTGGCTGCACAGCTCGCCGGGCGCAAACCCGCGGTCCAGCTCGCCCCAGGCCGCTAGCTCAAGCAACATCAAAGGGTCACGAACACTCTGTTCAATGACGAAATCACTGGCGGCGCATACGCGGGCGAAGTCGGCCCACCGTTGCGGCGTCCACGCAGAAAGGCCATGATCGTCGTCCAGCGCGGCCACCGCGTCACGAAATGACTGCTCGGCCCGGTTGGCGTAAGGCAACAGAATGGCCGGCAGTTCGGCCAGCGTTGGAAGGCTCATGGTCTATCCTTGATCGGCGTGTAAATGGCGTGTAGTTGTGAAGGCAAGAGCCATGCTCGGTGAAGGACTGTCGAACAAAGGTTAGAAATAGCTGAAATTAAATTAATCTTGGCAGGCAACATCAAAGTTTCACCTTTTCTTGTTCGCAATAGACCAACAATAACGATTATGCTCACCAGCAAGACCGAGCCATACGCTCAGTCTTGTGTAGTTTTACTACTCGTATATACATTCGAAAGGCTGAAATGGCCGACGATTTGTAGTAAAACTACAGGACGCCGAAGCAACCTTCGGCCATCCAAGAATTTATGTCGTCTGCCCACAAGGCCAGTCGCAAACTTCAGGCAACCGATTCTGGTAGCCTTTCCGCCCTGGAGCAAGCCATGCAAGACCTCGATCCCGTCGAAACCCAGGAATGGCTGGACGCCCTGGAATCGGTTCTCGACAAAGAAGGCGAAGACCGTGCTCACTACCTGATGACCCGTATGGGCGAACTCGCGACCCGCAGCGGCTCGCAACTGCCTTACGCCATCACTACGCCATACCGCAACACCATCCCCGTTACCCACGAAGCACGCATGCCTGGCGACCTGTTCATGGAACGCCGCATTCGCTCGCTGGTACGCTGGAACGCCATGGCGATGGTAATGCGCACGAACTTGAAAGATTCGGACCTGGGCGGTCACATCTCCAGCTTCGCTTCCAGCGCAACCCTGTATGACATCGGCTTCAACTACTTCTTCCAGGCCCCGACCGACGAACACGGCGGCGACCTGATCTACTTCCAGGGCCACACCTCGCCAGGCGTCTACGCCCGTGCGTTCATGGAAGGTCGCATCAGCGAAGAACAAATGAACAACTTCCGCCAGGAAGTCGACGGTCAGGGCCTGTCGTCCTACCCGCACCCTTGGCTGATGCCTGATTTCTGGCAGTTCCCGACCGTTTCCATGGGTCTGGGCCCGATCCAGGCGATCTACCAGGCACGCTTCATGAAGTACCTGGAAGCCCGTGGCTTCATCCCTGAAGGCAAGCAGAAAGTCTGGTGCTTCCTGGGCGACGGCGAGTGCGACGAGCCGGAATCCCTGGGCGCCATCTCCCTGGCCGGCCGCGAGAAGCTCGACAACCTGATCTTCGTCATCAACTGCAACCTGCAGCGCCTCGACGGCCCGGTTCGCGGCAACGGCAAGATCATCCAGGAACTCGAAGGCGTGTTCCGCGGTGCTCAGTGGAACGTGACCAAAGTCATCTGGGGCCGCTTCTGGGACCCACTGCTGGCCAAGGACGTCGACGGTATCCTGCAACGTCGCATGGACGAAGTCATCGACGGCGAGTACCAGAACTACAAAGCCAAAGACGGCGCGTTCGTTCGCGAGCACTTCTTCAACACGCCTGAACTCAAGGCGATGGTTGCCGACCTTTCCGACGACGAGATCTGGAAGCTCAACCGTGGCGGCCACGACCCGTACAAGGTCTACGCGGCGTACCACGAAGCGGTCAACCATAAAGAACAACCCACCGTCATCCTGGCCAAGACCATCAAGGGTTATGGCACCGGTGCCGGCGAAGCGAAGAACACCGCGCACAACACCAAGAAAGTCGATGTCGACAGCCTGAAGTTGTTCCGCGACCGCTTCGACATCCCGGTCAAGGACGAAGAGCTGGAGAACCTGCCGTTCTTCAAGCCAGAGCCAAACAGCGCCGAAGCCCGCTACCTGAGCGAGCGTCGCAGTGCACTGGGCGGTTTCGTGCCACAGCGCCGTGCCAACAGCTTCAGCGTTCCAACGCCAGACCTGAGCACCCTCAAGGCTATCCTTGACGGCTCGGGCGACCGTGAAATCTCCACCACCATGGCCTTCGTGCGTATTCTGGCGCAGCTGGTCAAGGACAAGGACATCGGCCCGCGCATCGTCCCGATCATCCCGGACGAAGCCCGTACCTTCGGTATGGAAGGCATGTTCCGTCAGTTGGGCATCTACTCCTCCGTCGGCCAGCTCTACGAGCCAGTCGATAAAGACCAGGTGATGTTCTACAAGGAAGACAAGAAGGGCCAGATCCTCGAAGAAGGCATCAACGAAGCAGGCGCCATGAGCTCCTTCATCGCTGCCGGTACTTCGTACTCCAGCCACAACCAGCCAATGCTGCCGTTCTACATCTTCTACTCGATGTTCGGCTTCCAGCGTATCGGCGACCTGGCATGGGCCGCTGGCGACAGCCGCACCCGTGGTTTCCTGATCGGCGGTACCGCCGGCCGTACCACGCTGAACGGCGAAGGCCTGCAACACGAAGACGGTCACAGCCACATCCTGGCTGCCACCATCCCGAACTGCCGCACCTTTGATCCAACCTACGGCTATGAGCTGGCGGTGATCATCCAGGACGGCATGAAGAAGATGACCGAAGAGCAGCAGGACGTTTTCTACTACATCACCGTGATGAACGAGTCCTACCAGCAGCCAGCCATGCCGGCCGGTGTGGAAGAAGGCATCATCAAGGGCATGTACCTGCTCGAAGAAGACACCAAGGAAGCGGCGCACCACGTACAGCTGATGGGCTCCGGCACCATCCTGCGCGAAGTGCGTGAAGCGGCGAAGATCCTGCGTGACGAGTTCAACGTCGGTGCCGACGTGTGGAGCGTTACCAGCTTCAACGAACTGCGCCGTGACGGCCTGGCCGTGGAGCGCAGCAACCGCCTGCACCCTGGTCAGAAGCCAGCCAAGAGCTACGTCGAAGAGTGCCTGGCCGGCCGTAAGGGTCCAGTCATTGCCTCTACCGACTACATGAAACTGTTTGCTGAACAAATTCGCCAGTGGGTCCCGTCCAAGGAATTCAAAGTCCTGGGCACCGATGGTTTTGGCCGCAGTGACAGCCGCAAGAAGCTGCGTCACTTCTTCGAAGTCGACCGTCACTTCGTGGTGTTGGCAGCCCTGGAAGCCTTGGCTGACCGTGGTGAGATCGAACCTAAGGTGGTGGCTGACGCTATCGTCAAGTTCGGGATCAACCCGGAAAAACGCAACCCACTGGACTGCTGAGGAGATTTTTTGTGAGCGAACTCATTCGCGTACCTGACATCGGCAGCGGTGAAGGTGAAGTAATCGAGCTGTTTGTGAAGGTCGGCGACACCGTCGAAGCCGACCAGAGCATCCTGACCCTGGAGTCGGACAAGGCGAGCATGGAAATCCCTGCTCCCAAGGCCGGCGTGGTCAAGAGCCTGAAAGTGAAGCTGGGCGATCGCCTGAAAGAAGGCGACGAACTGCTGGAACTGGAAATCGAAGGCGCTGCCGATGCAGCCCCTGCGGCCGCGGCTCCGGCCGCTGCTGCACCTGCACCTGCTGCTGAAAAACCTGTCGCTGCCGAGGCTGCTCCAGCCCCGGCCGCTGCACCTGCCGCCGCGACCGTCCAGGACATTCACGTCCCGGACATCGGCTCGTCGGGCAAGGCCAAGATCATCGAGCTGCTGGTCAAGGTCGGCGATACCGTCGAAGCCGACCAGTCGCTGATCACCCTGGAGTCCGACAAGGCCTCCATGGAGATCCCATCGCCGGCAGCCGGCGTGGTGGAAAGCATTGCGGTCAAGCTCGAAGACGAAGTCGGCACCGGTGACTTCATCCTCAAGCTCAAAGTACAAGGCGCTGCACCCGCCGCCGCACCAGCACCGGCTGCTGCTCCGGCGGCCAAGGCTGAAGCGGCACCTGCCGCTGCTGCCCCTGCGCCGGCCGCAAAAGCCGAAGCTGCGCCAGCCCCTGCGGCGGCTGCACCTGCGCCAAGCGGTGCCAAGGTTCACGCCGGCCCAGCCGTGCGTCAGTTGGCCCGTGAGTTCGGCGTCGAGCTGAGCGCTGTTGCAGCCAGCGGCCCTCACGGCCGTGTGCTGAAGGAAGACGTGCAGGTTTACGTCAAAGCCATGATGCAAAAAGCCAAGGAAGCTCCGGCTGCCGGCGGCGCTACCGGTGGTTCGGGCATTCCGCCGATCCGTACCGTGGATTTCAGCCGCTTCGGCGAAATCGAAGAAGTGCCGATGACCCGCCTGATGCAAATCGGCGCGGCAGGCTTGCACGCCAGCTGGCTGAACATCCCGCACGTGACCCAATTCGACCAGGCCGATATCACCGACCTGGAAGCGTTCCGCGTTGCGCAGAAAGCCGTGGCCGAGAAGGCCGGCGTGAAGCTGACCGTGCTGCCACTGCTGCTCAAGGCCTGTGCACACCTGCTCAAGGAACTGCCGGACTTCAACAGCTCGCTGGCGCCAAGCGGCAAGGCGATCATTCGCAAGAAGTACGTGCATATCGGCTTTGCGGTCGACACCCCGGATGGCCTGCTGGTACCGGTCATCAAGAACGTCGATCAGAAGAGCCTGCTGCAACTGGCTGGCGAAGCGGCCGCACTGGCTGCCAAGGCCCGCGACAAGAAGCTCACCCCGGACGACATGCAGGGCGCCTGCTTCACCATCTCCAGCCTCGGCCACATTGGCGGCACTGGCTTCACGCCAATCGTCAACGCGCCGGAAGTGGCGATTCTGGGTGTGTCCAAGGCCACCATCCAGCCTGTGTGGGACGGTAAAGCGTTCCAACCCAAGCTGATGCTGCCACTGTCGCTGTCCTACGATCACCGCGTGATCAACGGCGCCGCGGCTGCGCGCTTCACCCAGCGCCTGAGCCAGCTGCTGAACGACATCCGCACCATCCTGCTGTAAGTCGCAGGGCCTTCCTGTTACCGGGAAGGCCCTTGCCGCACCGATTTCCGAGCGCCACGCTCGTACCTCAACCCCGCCACTTGGCGGGGCTTTTTTTGCCTGTGTTTTTGTAGGAGCGAGCTTGCTCGCGAAGATCGTCAACGATGACGCGGGTCTTCTGGATAAACGCGGTGCCCTGGCGTTTTTCGCGAGCAAGCTCGCTCCTATAGAGGACAGGCGTGAACCATCGATCACCCCAATTACAGAAAACCCTCGCGCGGCCGATAACAGGCTTATAGCACTTAGCCTTCATCCTCTCTTGTCACTGCGTGCTGCATGATGCAACCTTGCCGCAGTTGACAGCCAAGAGGGCGTGAGCCCAGCGCAGTGCGCATTTTTCCAAGCGAGTTTCCCCATGAAAAGCCAACCCGATGTCGCCCGTATGGCGGCCGAGGTAGTGACGCAATTACCGGTGCCTTCGCGCCTCGGTATGCTGCGTTTCGAGCGGCTTAATGAGGCAAGCTGGGCCCTGCTCTACCTCGACCCCAATTGCGAGCGCCAGTTCGGCCTGCCAGCGGTTGAACTCTGCGCCTTGATCGGCACGCCCTACGCCAGCCTGATGGAACCCCAGGCGCGCTACCAGTTGCACGATGCGATCCAGCAGCAACTGGCCCAGAGCCCCCATTATCTGGTGCGCTACACCCTGCACACCCATGACGGCCCGCTAAGCGTTTTGGAGATGGGCGAAGCCTACAAACAACATAACCGCCACCTGGTGCGCGGCTACCTGATGGTGGTTGAGGGGCTGTTCAGCGAGACCAGCACGCCCGCTCCGACTGTCGACCTGGAAAACCAGAACAGCCGCCTGCAGATCGCCCTGGAGCTCAACCAGCGAGCGCAGCAGGAACAGTTGCAGCACCTGGAGCGGGTACGTGCCCAGCAGGAATTGATCCTGCTGCTGGCGCGCCAGCGCTACACCACGCCCAACTCCCTGCAAGAAGCCGCTGAGCTGATCACTCGCAGCGCGTGCGACATCTACCAGATCGACTGCGCCAGCATCTGGAACCTCGAAGGCCATCACCTGGTACCCATCTCGGCCTATCACCGCGCCGATCAACAACACCACCTGCCCGAAGCCATCGACGCCAGTGGCTTCCCGGATTACCTGGAAGCCCTGCATTCGAGCCGCGCCATCGATGCCACCCACGCCCTGCGCGACCCACGTACCCGGGAAATGGCCGAAAGCCTTCGCGCCAAGGACGTCCACGCGATGCTCGACGCCAGCATCCGTGTCGACGGCCAGGTCGTCGGCGTGCTGTGCCTGGAACAAGGCGGCAGCCCGCGCGCCTGGCAGTCCGATGAGATCGCGTTCGCCGGCGAGCTGGCAGACCAGTTCGCCCAGGTCATCAACAACCACAACCGCCGCACCGCCACCAGCGCCCTGCACCTGTTCCAGCGCGCCGTGGAACAAAGCGCCAACGCGTTTTTGCTGGTCAATTGCGATGGTGTGGTGGAGTACGTCAACCCCAGCTTCACCGCGATTACCCAGTACAGCGCCGAAGAAGTCCACGGCCATCGCCTGGCCCAACTGCCGGCCCTGGAAAACCTCAGCGAATTGCTGTTCGACGCGCCCTCGGCCCTGGCCAAAAGCAACAGCTGGCAAGGTGAGTTCAAGAGCCGCCGCAAGAACCTGGAGCCCTACTGGGGCCAGCTGTCGATTTCCAAGGTGTATGGCGACAACCGCGAGCTGACCCACTACATCGGCATCTACGAAGACATCACCCAGACCAAGCTGGCGCAGCAGCGCATCGAACGCCTGGCCTACACCGACAACCTGACCAACCTGGGCAATCGCCCGGCGTTTATTCGCAACCTCGACGAGCGCTTTGCCCGCGACAGCGATAGCCCGATCAGCCTGCTGCTGGTGGACATCGACAACTTCAAGCGCATCAACGACAGCCTCGGCCACCAGACTGGCGACAAGTTGCTGATCAGCCTGGCGCGCCGCCTGCGCAACAGCTTGAGCAGCGGCGGCAGCCTGGCGCGCTTTGCCAGTAACGAATTCGCGGTGCTGTTGGACGACGCCGACCTTGAGACCGGCCAGCAGGTGGCCAGCCAGTTGCTGGCCACCCTCGACAAGCCGATGTTCGTCGACAACCAGCTGATCAGCGTCACCGGCTCCGTGGGCCTGGCCTGCGCGCCGCTGCATGGCCGCGACCCGCAGACCCTGATGCGCAACGCCGGCCTGGCCCTGCACAAGGCCAAGGCCAATGGTAAGCACCAGGTGCAAGTGTTCACCGAAGCGTTGAATGCCGAGGCCAGCTACAAGCTGTTCGTGGAAAACAACCTGCGCCGTGCCCTGACCCAGAACGAGCTGGACGTGTTCTACCAGCCCAAGCTGTGCCTGCGCAGCGGTCGCCTGCTGGGCATGGAAGCGCTGTTGCGCTGGAACCACCCGGAAAAAGGCATGATCCGCCCCGACCAGTTCATCAGCGTGGCTGAAGAGACCGGGCTGATCATCCCCATCGGCAAATGGATCGCGCGCCAGGCTTGCCGCATGAGCCGGCAATTGACGGCCGCAGGCCTGGGCAACTTGCAGGTGGCCATCAACCTGTCGCCCAAGCAATTCTCCGACCCGGATCTGGTGGCCTCGATTGCCACCATCCTCAAGGAGGAACAGCTGCCGGCCAACCTGCTGGAGCTGGAGCTGACCGAAGGCCTGCTGCTGGAAGCCACCGAAGATACGCGCCTGCAACTGGACCAGCTCAAGAGCTTCGGCCTGACCCTGGCGATGGACGACTTCGGCACCGGTTACTCGTCGCTGAGCTACTTGAAAAAATTCCCCATCGACATCATTAAGATTGATCGCAGCTTTATCCACGAAATCCCGGACAACCAGGACGACATGGAAATCACCTCGGCGGTGATCGCCATGGCCCACAACCTCAAGCTCAAGGTGGTGGCCGAAGGCATCGAGACCGCTGAGCAACTGGCGTTCCTGCGCCGGCACCGTTGCGACGTGGGCCAGGGCTATCTGTTCGACCGCCCGATCCCGGGTGCCGAGCTGATGCAGAGGCTTAAACGCTACCCGCGCGGGCCAATCGCCTGACAGCGCTGTAACACTCGGGCACACTGGCTGTCTGACAATTTACTGTTACTCAACCTGACGAGAGGACTGATCATGGTCTTGCGCTCGGAAATTCTGGTGAACAAAAACGTGCTGCCTACTCAAGAACAAGCTCTGCCTGGTCGTGAAACCCCGATGAAGTTGCCGGAAACGCACTTCGTCAACGGCAACCCACTGCTGGGCCCGTTCCTGGATGACGTCGGCTTTGCGATCTTCGGCCTGGGCTGCTTCTGGGGCGCGGAACGCAAGTTCTGGCAGCGCGACGGCGTGGTCAGCACCGTGGTCGGCTACGCCGGCGGCTTTACGCCCAACCCGACTTATGAAGAAGTCTGCTCGGGCCTGACCGGCCACAGCGAAGTGGTGCTGGTGGTGTATGACCAGGCCAAGGTGAAATACGAAGACCTGCTGAAAATGTTCTGGGAACTGCACAACCCGACCCAGGGCATGCGCCAGGGCAATGACATCGGCAGCCAGTACCGCTCGGTGATCTACGCCACCACGCCTGAGCAACTGGCGGCGGCCAAGGCCAGTGCCGCGGCGTATCAGCAAGAGCTGAGCAAGGCCGGCCTGGGTGAGATCACCACGGAAATCGAAGAGGCCCCGACCGTGTACTTCGCCGAGGCGTATCACCAGCAGTACCTGGCGAAGAATCCCCAGGGTTACTGCGGGATCGGCGGCACTGGCGTGACCTGCCCGATCTAGGAAGCTACACAAACCAAAATGTGGGAGCGGGCTTGCTCGCGAAAGCGGAGTGTCAGTCACTGAATTGGCTGACTGATATACCGCTTTCGCGAGCAAGCCCGCTCCCACATTGGGTCCTGCGTTTGGATTTAGATCGGTTATTCGGCGATGAGCCAATCCATCTGCCAGCCACCCTGGGTCTGGCCCAGTTGCTTGGACAACCACGGCAGCAACTCACGCAGTTCCTCTTCCAAGCCCCACGGCGGGTTGGCAATCGCCAGGCCCGAGCCAGTGAGGGTATTGGGCGTGTCCAGCGGATGCACCAGCAACTCCACACGCAGCAGCTTCGGCGCACCGGTACCGGCCAGGTCCTGGTAGAAACGGCGCAACATGCGTTGGTCTTTCACCGGGTACCAGATCGCCGCGACCGTCTGGCGCATACGGCTGACGGCTTCCTTGAGGGACGCCGCGCAACGCTGCATTTCGTCGAGCTTTTCAAACGGCGGGTCGATCAACATCAGCGCGCGCTTTTCCGGCACCGGCAGCAAGGCCCGTGGCACGTGCCAGCCTTCGCCCAGGTGCACTTTGACGCGGCGATCACCCTTCATGTTGTCCTTGAGCAGCACGCCATCTTCCGGGTGCTTCTCATTGAGCAACACACGGTCCTGGGGCCGCGTGAGGCGGCGCGCCAGTTCCGGTGAGCCGGGGTAGTAGCGCAACTGGCCATCCGGGTTCATCTCGTGCAGCACGCGCATGTAGTCGGCGGTGAGCGGCGGCAGGTCGCTTGCGCCCCACAAGCGGGCGATGCCTTCCAGGTACTCACCGGTGCGGTTGGCCTGGTCGCCCTGCAAGTCGTACAAGCCAATGCCTGCGTGAGTGTCGAGGTAGGCGAACGGCTGTTCCTTGCGCGACATCAGGGCGATGAGGCGGGTCAAGGTCAGGTGTTTGAAGACATCGGCATGGTTGCCGGCGTGAAAGGCGTGACGATAATTCATGGTTGCTCCTGCGCAGGGGGCGAAGTTTACCTTCTACCGACGCAAAGGTGCAGGGCCGCACGGCAGGCGGCACGGATGTCACGCTATCACCAGGGGCTCAACCGAGTTGCGAGGCAAGGTAATCAGCCAATGCGCCATGGCTGATTTGCGGCCTGCGTGTGAAGTAGGCAACCTTGTGCTGCAAGGTGGCTGGCGTAAACGCAGTGTAGAGGTCAGGACGCTGCTCCTGGAGCCATTGCAGCAGGTTGTCGACCAGCACCTGCGGTGATTGTTGGGCCATATGCGTCAGCAACGATGCCGGTACCTGCCACCACGGGCTGGTTGGGGCCGCAGTGACTGATTGGGGTGCCACGGACAGCGGCTGGCCGTTGACCAGGTAGCGCTGGAACACCGGCAACACGCGCGCCGCCTCGTCGCCTAATGACTGCCACATCGGCAAAAGGTGCGCACCGTCCCAGAAACGCAAAAACACCGGCTGGTTTTCCGGCAGGTACACATGGGTCAAGCCCTGCAAATGCGCGACCACCGCGTCCAGCGGGCTGGATGAGACGGCCAGCCAGCCCCAATCCGTCGCTTGGGTGGTGGCTATCCACTCGAGAAAGGCACTGCCCGGCTCAACGATGCCCACGTAGGGCATGACCTCATCCCAGTTGGCGTAGGCCGTGCCCGCCCAGATCGGTCGCGGCATCTTTGCCGCGGCCCTGGCTTGCCAGGCGGCGAGCGGCTTGGCGTCGCTGGCATCGCCCAGCACGGCGTACAGCTGTTCATCTGGCTGCAACGGGTATTGCGCCAGCCAGGCACTGGGCGTCAAGGGCGCAGGCATCAGGACGCACTCCGTACATGGGCGCCGATGTCACACTGGCCGTTCTTGCAGCGCTCGCATTCTTCACAAAACGGCGCGCTGCGTTTCAGGCTGACCACTTGTGCGCGGCTTAACGGCGCGGGCACCACCGTCAATAAAGTCTCGTTCAATCCAGGCATCAACGGCGCCGGTGTCGGGGCAGGCGCGCTGCCGAGCTGAATCGGCACGCTGCTGAATATCCCGCCCGCCGATAACGTGATCGACTGCCCGCCCGCCTGGATCGTCACGCTGGCACCCGCATCAATGATGATGCTTTGCCCGGCGCCCAGCGTGAGGGTCTGCCCGGCCCGCATATGCTGCGAACCGCCGACCACCAGATGGTCATCCTGCTTGAGTTCCGTCAAACGGTTGCCATGGGTGATGCGCAGCTCCTGGCCCTGCAACTCATGACGCGACTCGCCGCCCACCTGCACGCGACGCTGGTTATCGACCTGTACCTGTTGGTCATGCAGCACATGCTGGGTCCAGTCCCGCTGGGCGCGCAGGTAGATCTCTTCGGCGCCCTTGCGGTCCTCGATACGCAGTTCGTTGTAGCCGCCACCGCCCGGGCTGCTCTGGCTACGCCAGAGACTGCGGGTCTTGTCCGCTGGCAGGTCGAGGGGCACTGGCGTGGCGGCGTTGGGCAGGCACCCCACCACCAGCGGCATGTCCATGTCGCCATTGACGAACCCCACCAGCACTTCCATGCCCACCCGGGGGATCAGCACCACACCATAACGGTCATGGGCCCAGCCACTGGCTACTCGCAGCCAGCAACTGGAATGGTCGTTGTGCTCGCCGACACGATCCCAGGCCAGTTGCACCTTGACCCGGCCGTACTCGTCACAGTGGATCTCACTGTCAACCGGGCCGGTGACCACCGCGCTTTGATACCCCGATACCGTCGGGCGCGGCGGCTCCGGCAAGGGCGGACGAAACACCGCATCCCATGGCGCGGCGACAAATGCGTTGCGATACCCTTGGCGCAGTTCCCCTCCGTCCTCCTCGGTGACCGCCTCCTCCAGCACCTGAGGCTGCTTGCCTTCATGGCGCACCTGCGTCACCAGCCACAAGTCATTCCAGTCCTCGCGAGGGTGCTCACGCAACTGCAAAAACCGGCCACTGGCCAACGCCGGCTCATCGCCCTGGCCATGGGCACTGCGATAGTCGCTGCGGTGCCGCTCCAGGCCACGCTGGGCTAGGCATCTGCCTTGGGCTCGGTCGGAAAAGTTGCCGGGGTAGTGCTGCGCTTCAAGCTTGGGCAATGACTCGTCGACGGCTGCGCCTTCTAGCTCGACATGGGGTTTGCGAAAGTCGTAATCGCGCAGGTTCAGCGCCGTGGTACGGGTTGCCAATTGCAAAGTGAAGCGCTTGATCGCGGGAGTATCGGCCACCATTCCCGAACCTGGCCGGTAAGGCGTAGGCTGATCCATCTGGGCAAACACCGTCTGATCATCGCCAAACACCAGCAGGTGCCCTTCGGGGGAATGCTGGAAGTGATAGTGAATCCCCAGTTCGGCACACAGGCGCTGGATGAACGCCAGGTCGCTCTCGCCGAACTGCACGCAATATTCACGCTCCGGGTAATCACCGCTCAACCGAAACTCGAAGCGATCACTGTGAATCCCCTGCCCGGCCAACACCTGAGCAACAATCTGCGGCACCGTCTTATGCTGGAAAATGCGCTGGTGGCTGCTGTGTGCCAGGTACGCCAGATGCGGCGCAAGGTTGAGCTGGTAACGCGTCAAGCGCCGCCCCGAGTCGCCCTGGGCAACCCGATACACCAGGCCATGAACGCCACGCCCCTGATCGTCGAAACCCAAGTACACCTGGCGATGCAGCAAGCCCTCCAGGTCGATATCCGGCTGCTCGCAGACCAGCTCAAGTTCAAACCGGTAAGGCTGGCTGATGGCCTCGGTGCCGTTGAACGCGAACACTTTGAAGTCACTGGGCGACCCGTCCAGGGCCAGGGTAAATGCAGGTTGGTTGGCAGGAGCGAACATCCGGTGTTTCTCTGCGAAGGGTGGGCGGTCGATTCTGCACCAGCTCGTAGCCGGCCTGAACTCATGCCAGTTAAATCAGTAAGGTCCTACCACCGTCTTCATTTGATGGGGGGGGTAGCCACGTGCTGAAGCCCCATTGCGCTAAAAATGCACACGTCTGACAGAATATTACAGCAGCCCAGTAGCCTGTTTCCCAAACGTAAAAACACCACCCCGAAACGCCCCTCCATAACCACGACACCCTCCCATCACCCGTTTAAATTGCGCAGCCATGTTCATTCAAAAGGAATGTTTTCATGGCAGGCAATCGCCACTCTTCGAGCCGATCACTATTGCTGGGGAATCTGTAATGTCCCAGGCCTATGCGTTTATCAATGACCAGCAACAAACCTCTGTGGAACTCAAGGCCAAATTACGCTTAGGAAAGCACGCCGAAGCCAAGTTCGACGCGCTCAACGCGCACATTCGCAATGTGGTGGTGCTACCGGGGCAACTCGTCATTATCGGCGACGACACCACCGCAGCCTGTACCCTGCAAGAGTCACGTTTGATGCGAGCCGCCTGGGATATTCGCCACAGCGTGATGGCCGAAGGCGGGGATGCCTTTGCACTGCACAACTATGATTTGCTGCAAACGCTGCTGGGGTATACCTCACTGGGTATAGGCACGGCAGGTGATGCCTGGAGCAAGCATTTGCAAGACATTGCAAAAACCCTGGAAGAAATTGATGCCCTGCATAAACAGTCACTACGCCGGGGCGGTGGTGCCGCCAAAGAGGAGTTTCTCGCACGACGCCGAACACTGTTTGCAAGGCTGGACGCTCAACTGCATGGTTTTGCGCGTTATGGCACGGGGCTGCGCAATGAAGGCTCGATCAAGAAAATGCTAGGCGTCTCGACCAGAAGCTATTTGCATACGGGGGAGATAAGTCGGTATCAAGAGACCATCGCACGGATTTCGAAGACGGCGAAGCTGCTTAAAAACGGGACGCCGTTGGGGATAGCATTGAGTACGACGGTGACGGCGCTGGAGATAAAAGAGGCGTGTTCGACCGGGAGAGAGGAACAATGCAGAAAAGCGAAATATGTGGAGGCGGGTAAATTAACTTTCGGGGTTACAGGAGGGATTATTGGAGGTCAGATCGGCATGGGCTTGTGTGTGGCGGTCATGACCCCAACAACCGGACCACTAGCCTTGAGCTGCCTGTTGATAGCTGGGGGCGCGGTAGGCGCAACCTTAGGCAGT
This sequence comes from Pseudomonas sp. FJ2-5-13, assembly GCF_029201605.1. Classification (NCBI taxonomy): domain Bacteria; kingdom Pseudomonadati; phylum Pseudomonadota; class Gammaproteobacteria; order Pseudomonadales; family Pseudomonadaceae; genus Pseudomonas; species Pseudomonas sp. FJ2-5-13. The sequence goes on along the minus strand of NZ_CP104045.1, from coordinate 540,678 downwards.
TGGGGGAGTGAGGTGGGCGCCATGGCTGGAGAGGTTTTATATGAGTACTGAGTCCTTACTCAATCTCTCGGTAAGCGCCCAAATAGCGCTCAGCTCCGCAGGCTGTATGCTCATAGCAGTCATATTCGACATTTTCCTGGCTTATCGCAAACTAGAGAAGATGGAGCATCTGTTGAATCAATGCCGCCTAGTGAACGACTACAAATGTCTTCTGGGGAACAACCTTCAAGGGAGATTAGCCAGGCTATGCGTAGTCTATGTGGCGATCGCCCTGCCAAAGTGGAATGCAAAACGTCGCGTCATTAACGTAAGGCAGGTCGAAGAATTCCCTCGATACCTCAAGCTTATGCTTCATGGCATAGCTTTTATCGGCCTGATCGGGGCCGTTGGCGCGACGGTCTTTCATTTCAGGGATCAACTGAGTTTCTAAGCCGTACACTACGCCTGTGAACCGCAAAAAAGGCCCGCAGTCCATAGGATGCGGGCCTTTTCAGTTAGCAAGACGTTAAACGCCAACGAATTACTTGTTCAAGTTGTAATCTTTTTCCGCAGCATCAAAACGCTCGACCATACCCACCGTCGGTGCGCCCATCTTGCTCACGAAGTAGATCGCCAGGCTGGCGAAGATGAAGCCTGGGATGATTTCGTACAGGCCCAGCAATTCGAAGTGTTTCCACACGATTACGGTGATCGCGCCGACCAGGATGCCGGCCAGTGCGCCGTTGCGGGTCATGTGTTTCCAGATTACCGAGATCAGTACCACAGGGCCGAAGGCTGCACCGAAACCGGCCCAGGCGTAGCTGACCAGGCCCAGTACGCGGTTTTCCGGGTTGGCGGCCATGGCGATGGCGATCAAGGCCACGACCAGCACCATCAGGCGACCGACCCATACCAGTTCACGCTGGGACGCGCCCTTGCGCAGGAACGCCTTGTAGAAGTCTTCGGTCAGGGCGCTGGAGCACACCAGCAATTGGCAGCTCAGGGTGCTCATCACCGCCGCCAGAATGGCCGACAGCAACACACCGGCAACCCATGGGTTGAACAGGATCTTGGCCAGTTCGATAAACACACGCTCTGGGTTTTCAGTCACCGGGCCTGCCACTTCCGGGTGCGCCGAGAAGTAAGCGATACCGAAGAAACCCACTGCCACGGTGCCGCCCAGGCACAGGATCATCCAGGTCATGGAAATACGACGCGCCTTGGCGATCGACTTCACCGAGTCCGCCGCCATGAAACGCGCAAGGATGTGCGGTTGGCCGAAGTAGCCCAGGCCCCAGCCCATCAGCGAAATAACCCCGATGAAGGTGGTGTTTTTCAGCATGTCGAAGCTGGTCGGGTCCTTGGCTTCAATGGCCAGGAAGGTGGTGTCTACACCGCCGGTGGCCAGCAGCACGATGATCGGCGTGAGGATCAGCGCGAAGATCATCAACGTGGCTTGTACGGTATCGGTCCAGCTGACTGCCAGGAAACCACCGATGAAGGTGTAGGCAATGGTCGCTGCAGCACCGGCCCACAGCGCTGTCTCGTAGGACATGCCGAAGGTGCTTTCGAACAGGCGGGCGCCGGCGACGATGCCGGAGGCGCAGTAGATGGTGAAGAACACCAGGATCACCACGGCGGAGATGATCCGCAGCAGGCCGCTTTTATCTTCGAAGCGGCTGGAGAAGTAATCCGGCAGGGTCAGGGCGTCGCCGTTGTGTTCGGTCTGCACGCGCAGGCGGCCGGCCACGAACAACCAGTTGAGGTAAGCACCGACGATCAGGCCGATGGCAATCCAGCTTTCCGACAGACCGGACATGTAGATCGCGCCCGGCAAGCCCATCAACAGCCAGCCGCTCATGTCGGAAGCACCGGCGGACAGAGCTGTCACCACGCTACCGAGGCTGCGACCGCCCAGGATGTAATCGGAAAGGTTGTTGGTGGAGCGATAGGCCATCAGGCCGATCAGCACCATTGCTGCGATGTAGATCACGAACGTGATCAGGGTTGGATTACTAACGCTCATAGGAGTGACGCCCTGGCTTTGTTTTTATGTAGCGACGGTCATGGGGACGGCCACCCGTGGATAACCGGATAGACGAACCTGCATGCCGCGCATTTATGACTGGCGTTTCCCCAGGAAAGCCGCCAGCCGATGAACCCACCCACAGGGTTGGTTGCACCTTGGTGCGCGAATGCTATTCAACAAAGCAAATAAGGTGCAACCAGTTTCTGCCGATTAAGTTGCACCCAAGTATGTTTTAGGACAAACGCGCTTTTTTTGCTCCTTTTCGGAGCAAGAACAGCCGATCTCAGAAGCAAATGCACCAGCGCGGAGCGGATTCGGTCGTGTGTTTATTTTTTTCCGATCAAGCGTCGAACATTTAACCAACAAAAGGGTTGCACCCGGTTGCACCTCGGGATGGGCAAAGCTAATCTTGCCGCCAGCAGATGCCACTCGGTAGTGGCACCCATGAGGATAAAAAAATGGCAACGACCACCCTTGGGGTCAAACTCGACGACCCGACCCGCGAACGCCTTAAGGCCGCCGCGACCTCCATTGATCGCACGCCGCACTGGCTGATCAAGCAGGCGATTTTCAATTACCTGGAGAAACTCGAGGGTGGTGCAACCCTGTCCGAGCTCAATGGCTTGAGCAGCAAGGAGGCCGACGATGCCGGCGAGGTCCAGGCCGACCACGCCCACCAGTGTTTCCTTGAGTTCGCCGAGAGCATCCTGCCGCAATCGGTATTGCGTGCCGCGATCACCGCCGCTTACCGCCGCCCCGAGCCGGAAGTGGTGCCGATGCTGATCGAACAGGCGCGCCTGCCAGCCCCGATGGCCGAAGCCACCAACAAGCTGGCCGCGAGCATTGCCGAAAAACTGCGCAATCAGAAGAGTGCCGGCGGCCGTGCCGGTATTGTTCAGGGCCTGCTGCAAGAGTTCTCCCTGTCGTCCCAGGAAGGCGTGGCGCTGATGTGCCTGGCCGAAGCGCTGCTGCGCATCCCGGACAAGGGCACCCGCGATGCACTGATCCGCGACAAGATCAGCACCGGCAACTGGCAGCCGCATTTGGGCAACAGCCCATCGCTGTTCGTCAACGCCGCCACCTGGGGCCTGCTGCTGACCGGCAAGCTGGTGTCGACCCACAACGAAGCAGGCCTGACCTCGTCCCTGAGCCGCATCATCGGCAAGAGCGGCGAGCCGATGATCCGCAAGGGCGTCGACATGGCCATGCGCCTGATGGGCGAGCAGTTCGTGACCGGCGAAACCATCGCCGAAGCCCTGGCCAATGCGAGCAAATTCGAAGCCAAGGGCTTCCGCTATTCCTACGACATGCTCGGTGAAGCCGCACTCACCGAACACGATGCCCAGAAGTACCTGGCGTCGTACGAACAAGCCATTCACTCCATCGGCAAAGCCTCCCATGGCCGCGGGATCTATGAAGGCCCGGGCATCTCCATCAAGCTCTCCGCCCTGCACCCGCGCTACAGCCGTGCGCAGTACGAGCGCGTGATGGACGAGCTGTACCCGCGCCTGCTGTCGCTGACCTTGCTGGCCAAGCAGTACGACATCGGCCTGAACATCGACGCCGAAGAAGCCGACCGCCTGGAGCTGTCCCTGGACCTGCTCGAGCGCCTGTGCTTCGAGCCGCAGCTGACCGGCTGGAACGGTATCGGCTTTGTGATCCAGGCGTACCAGAAGCGTTGCCCGTATGTAATTGACTACGTCATCGACCTGGCCCGCCGCAGCCGCCACCGCCTGATGATCCGCCTGGTAAAAGGCGCGTACTGGGACAGCGAAATCAAGCGCGCCCAGGTCGAAGGCCTGGAAGGCTACCCGGTCTACACTCGCAAGGTGTACACCGACGTTTCCTACATTGCCTGCGCACGCAAACTGCTGTCGGTGCCGGAAGTCATCTACCCGCAGTTCGCCACGCACAACGCCCACACCTTGTCGGCTATCTACCACATCGCCGGTCAGAATTATTACCCCGGCCAGTACGAGTTTCAGTGCCTGCACGGCATGGGTGAACCGCTGTACGAACAGGTTGTAGGCAAGGTTTCCGAAGGCAAGCTGAACCGTCCGTGCCGTGTGTACGCGCCGGTTGGCACCCACGAAACACTGTTGGCTTACCTGGTTCGTCGCCTGCTGGAAAATGGCGCCAACACCTCGTTCGTCAACCGTATCGCTGACCAGTCCATCTCGATCCAGGAATTGGTAGCCGACCCGGTGGCCAGCATCGAGCAAATGGCAACCCAGGAAGGCGGTTTCGGCCTGCCGCACCCGCGTATTCCGCTGCCGCGTGACCTGTATGGCAGCGACCGCGCCAACTCGGCCGGTATCGACCTGGCCAACGAACATCGCCTGGCCTCGCTGTCCTGCGCCCTGCTGGCCACCGCTCACAACAACTGGAAGGCCGCACCGATGCTCGGTTGCGCCGCCAGCAATGAAGCGGCCCAACCGGTGCTGAACCCGTCCGATCTGCGTGACGTGGTCGGCCAGGTACAGGAAGCCACCGTCGAAGACGTCGACAACGCCATCCAGTGCGCCATCAGCGCCGCGCCGATCTGGCAGGCCACCCCGCCCGCCGAACGTGCTGCCATCCTGGAGCGCGCCGCCGACCTGATGGAAGGCGAGATCCAGCCGCTGATGGGCTTACTGGCCCGTGAAGCCGGCAAGACCTTCGCCAACGCCATCGCCGAAGTGCGTGAAGCCGTGGACTTCCTGCGTTACTACGCGGTGCAGGCGCGCAACGACTTTACCAATGACGCCCACCGCCCATTGGGCCCGGTGGTGTGCATCAGCCCGTGGAACTTCCCGCTCGCCATCTTCAGCGGTCAGGTAGCTGCTGCACTGGCTGCCGGTAACCCGGTGCTGGCCAAGCCTGCCGAGCAGACGCCGCTGGTGGCTGCCCAGGCCGTACGCATCCTGCTTGAAGCTGGCATTCCGGAAGGCGTGCTGCAACTGCTGCCAGGCCAGGGCGAAAGCGTCGGTGCCCGCCTGGTGGGTGATGATCGCGTCAAAGGCGTGATGTTCACCGGCTCTACCGAAGTGGCGCGCCTGCTGCAACGCAATGTCGCCGGCCGCCTGGATGCCCAGGGTCGCCCGATTCCGTTGATCGCCGAAACCGGTGGCCAGAACGCGATGATCGTGGACTCCTCGGCGCTGACCGAACAAGTGGTGATCGACGTCGTGTCGTCGGCCTTCGACAGCGCCGGTCAACGTTGCTCGGCCCTGCGCGTACTGTGCCTGCAGGAAGATTCAGCAGACCGTGTGGTCGAAATGCTCAAGGGCGCCATGGCTGAATGCCGCCTGGGCAACCCGGAACGCCTGTCGGTGGACATCGGCCCGGTGATCGATGCCGAAGCCAAGGCTGGTATCGAGAAACACATCCAGGCCATGCGCGACAAAGGCCGCAACGTTTACCAAGTGGCGATTGCCGACGGTGAAGAGATCAAGCGCGGCACCTTCGTGATGCCGACCCTGATCGAGCTGGAAAGCTTCGACGAACTGCAACGCGAGATCTTCGGCCCGGTACTGCACGTGGTGCGCTACAAGCGCAAAGAGATCGACCAGCTCATCGGCCAGATCAACGCTTCCGGCTACGGCCTGACCCTGGGCGTGCACACGCGCATCGACGAGACCATCGCCAAGGTGATCGACAACGTCAATGCCGGTAACGTCTACGTCAACCGCAACATTGTGGGTGCCGTGGTCGGCGTGCAACCGTTCGGCGGCGAAGGCCTGTCGGGTACTGGCCCGAAAGCCGGTGGCCCGCTGTACCTGTACCGCTTGTTGTCGACCCGTCCTACCGATGCGATCGAGCAATCCTTCGTACGAGGTGACAAGTTGGCCGCGCCGGACGTGCGCCTGCGTGATGCCATGAGCCAATCGCTGACCGCCCTGAAAACCTGGGCCGACGGCCATAAGTTCAGTGAACTGAGCGCCCTGTGCACGCAGTTCGCCGCCCAGTCGCAAAGCGGTATCACCCGCCAACTGGCCGGCCCGACCGGCGAGCGCAACAGCTACGCCATCCTGCCGCGCGAGCACGTGCTGTGCCTGGCCGACGTGGAAGGCGACCTGCTGACCCAACTGGCGGCGGTATTGGCCGTCGGCGGTTCGGCGGTATGGCCGGAAACCGAGCTGACCAAGGCCTTGTTCCCACGCCTGCCCAAAGAGATTCAGGCGAAGATCAAGCGCGTGGCCGACTGGGCCAAGGACGACGTGGTGTTTGACGCCGTGCTGCATCACGGTGATTCCGACCAACTGCGTGCGGTGTGCCAGCAAGTGGCGCAGCGCGGTGGGGCGATTGTTGGGGTGCATGGTATGTCGCAAGGCGAAACGGCGATTGCGCTGGAGCGTCTGGTGATTGAGCGTGCGCTGAGCGTTAACACTGCTGCAGCGGGTGGTAACGCCAGCCTGATGACCATCGGCTAACTGACACAGTGCAGTAAAAGTGTGGGAGCTGGCTTGCCTGCGATAGCGGCCTGCCAGCCGAAGCCTATCTACCTGACACCCCAACGATCCAACTGTGGGAGCGGGCTTGCTCGCGAAGGCGGTCTGGCAATCAACGCAGTTGGATTGTGTACATATCCATTCCTGGGGTAACGGCCACTTAGGGTTCCGCCCTGACGGCGGCTCACTTTTGAAAAGCGCAAAAGTAAGCAAAACGCTCTTGCCCCACCACTCGGCACCTCGCTTAGGCTCGGTGTGCCCGTAATCCGCCAGTGATTTGGGGGGCCGCCGCCACGCGCCATCCATGGCGCGGGGCGGCTAAACCGGCATCCCTGCCGGTTTACCCCCCAAATCACTGTCGAATTCCGGCCAGCGTGGTTTAACGGGGCGCCTGAGATCAAAAGCAGATCAAGATCAAGAGCGGCTCGCTTCGCATCGTGGTTACCGTCTGCTGTTACAACCCACAAAGTTGTGTAGATACCTATGCCCATCGCAAACAAGCCACCCCACTGATCGCGCTCCACCTTGCGCCAGCGTTCTGCCCTTCTATCACTTAAATCAATCTTGCTATCCACCCTCCATTCGCGCACTTAGACTCAGGCCAATTCCTTCAAAGGTACGCCGCCATGTCCGAGACGCTGCTCAGTTCCCGCAATCTGGCTTTCGAGCTGTATGAAGTCCTCGATGCCGAGGGCCTGACCCAGCGCGAGCGGTTTGCCGAGCACAACCGCGAAACCTTCGATGCCGCCATCAGCACGGCGCGCACCATCGCAGAAAAATACTTCGCCCCGCACAACCGCAAGAACGACGAAAACGAACCTCGCTATGAGAACGGCCAGGCGATCCTGATTCCGGAGGTCAAGCCGGCCGTGGACGCCTTCCTTGAAGCCGGCTTCCTCAACGCAGCCCGCAGCTTTGAAGCAGGTGGCATGCAACTGCCGACGCTATTGTCCCAGGCCTGCTTCGCGCACTTCCAATCGGCCAACGCCGCCTCGACGTCCTACCCGTTCCTGACCATGGGCGCCGCCAACCTGATCGAAAGCTTCGGCACTGAGGAGCAGAAACAGCGCTTCCTGCAGCCGATGATCGACGGGCGCTTCTTCGGCACCATGGCCCTGACCGAGCCCCATGCCGGTTCTTCCCTGTCGGACATTCGGACCCGTGCGGAACCTGCGGCTGACGGCAGTTATCGGCTCAAGGGCAACAAGATCTTTATCTCCGGTGGCGACCATTCGCTGTCGGAAAACATCGTGCACATGGTGCTGGCCAAGTTGCCGGATGCACCTGCGGGGGTGAAGGGCATTTCGCTGTTTATCGTGCCCAAGTTCCTGGTCAACGATGACGGCAGCCTGGGCGCTCGCAACGATGTGCTGCTGGCGGGGCTGTTCCACAAGATGGGCTGGCGCGGCACCACGTCCACGGCGCTTAACTTCGGCGATAACGGCAACTGCGTCGGCTATCTGGTGGGCAAACCGCACCAGGGCCTGAGCTGCATGTTCCAGATGATGAACGAGGCGCGCATCGGCGTGGGCATGGGCGCGGTGATGCTCGGTTACGCCGGCTACCTTTATTCCCTGGACTACGCTCGCGAACGGCCCCAGGGGCGCCTGCCCGACAGCAAAGACCCGAGCACCGCCCCGGTGGCGATCATCCAGCACGCCGACATCAAGCGCATGCTGCTGACCCAGAAAGCCTACGTGGAAGGTGCCTTTGACCTCGGCCTCTACGCGGCGCGGCTATTCGATGACACCACCACCCTGCAAACCGACACCGAGCGCAAGCAAGCCCACGAACTGCTCGACCTGCTCACGCCGATCGTCAAATCCTGGCCGTCGGAGTTCTGCCTCAAGGCCAACGAGTTGGCGATCCAGATTCTCGGCGGCCACGGTTACACCCGCGAATACCCGGTGGAGCAGTACTACCGCGACAACCGCCTGAACCCGATCCATGAAGGCACCCACGGCATCCAGTCCCTGGACCTGCTCGGGCGCAAATTGGCGCAGAACGGTGGTGCCGGCTTGAAGCAACTGATTCGCCTGATCGCCGAGACCGGGGCCCGGGCACAAAAGCACCCTTCACTCACGGCACTGCGAGAGCCCCTGGAGCAACTGGTAAACCGGCTGCAAAGCGTGACGATTGGCCTACTCACCGATCTCGCCCAAGGCAAGGTCAACAGCAGCCTGGCGAACTCGGCGCTGTACTTGAAAGTGTTCGGGCACACGGTGATTGGCTGGCGCTGGCTGGAACAGGCGATCCGCGCCGAAGAAGGGCTGGCCAAGGGCAACGCGGCCGATGCGGCCTTTTACAAGGGCAAGCTCCAGGCCGCCCGGTACTTCCTGACCTGGGAAGTACCGAGCTGCCATCATGAACTGGCGATTCTGGAGGCACGCGACGATACGTGCCTGGGCATGCAAGACGAGTGGTTCTAAGGCTGACCGATCACCTTGGAAATCACATCGACCGTGGCGCTGACTTGCTCTTGGTAACGGTCGAGTTCCTGCTGGTGCGCCTGTTGCATTTCAATCTGCTCGGCGCACAGGTTCAGCGCGGCCAATACCAATAGCTTGTCACCGATCAGGGTCGGGTACTTTTTCTTGGTAACGGCCAGGGAGGCCTTGAGCATGGTCACGGCATGCATCAGGGTCTGATCTTCGCCGGCCGGTGCCTTGATCGAGTAATCCTCTCCGAGAATCGAAACGACCTTTATGCCCTCACTCATGCGCTGACAGGCCCTGCACTCACACGCTCAACCAGCGCCTGGATGCGGGCGGCGGTGGCGCCGTGCTTTTCTTCCTGTTCCATCAGGTTCAGTTGCAGGCTTTCGTTTTCGTCCTTGGCGCGAGCCAGCTCGGCCTTGAGGGATTCGTTGCTGCCCAGCAGCTCTTGATTCTGCTGTACGAGGTCGCTGACCAGTTGTTCCAATTGGCTGAGGGATGCTTCTAACATTTTGATTTCTCGGGCGTTTAAAAAGGGCGGTGACGATAAAGAAAATTCACCTCGGATGCCAGGGTTATCCCTGGCCGCGCAGCCCGATGTTGCAAGGCCGGGCCGCACTTTCGAGCCTTAGTGACTGCATTTACCCGATCTGGTTCCTGAACTCACCCAACCCCTGGTCCGATGCGACAAAAGCACGCGCCCCCTTAAGACTTTAGTCGCAGGGCCGATAAGGCGGGCACACCTCGTCTCATGGCCGCATGGATAGCGCCTCCCCCAGGACTCCAGCATGTCTCTTCGTAATATGAATATCGCCCCGAGGGCCTTCCTCGGCTTCGCGTTTATTGGCGCCTTGATGTTGTTGCTCGGTGTGTTCGCCCTGAACCAGATGAGCAAAATTCGTGCAGCCACCGAGGACATCACCTCGGCCAGCGTGCCCAGCATTCGCGCCCTGGATGAATTCACCCAACTGACCCTGCGCCTGCGCGTGCTGTCGTACCGCTTGCTGACCAACCGCGAGCCGGACGTACAGCAAAAGACCCTGGAAGCCTTTGAACTGCGCAATCAGCAGATTCGTACAGCCCAGGGCATCTATGAAAAACTGATCTCCAGCACCGAAGAGCGCAACGCCTACAACGAGTACGTGCGCCTGTTGGGCCAGTACCGTCAGATTGAAGAGCGCATGAAGAGCCTGTCTCGCGCCAATCAGGTCAACGAGCTGCGCACCCTGCTCAACACCGAGTTGCTGGAGAACTCCGAGCAGGTCAACGCCGTGTTGACCCGCTTGCTGGACATCAATAACAACGACGCCAACGCCACCAACCAGCGCGCCAAAGACCAATACGACATGGCCTTTGACCTGGTGGTAGGCCTGCTGGTGGTTGCCACGGCGCTGACCTTGCTGTTCGCCTGGTTGCTGACCCGCAGCATCACCCTGCCCATCGCCCAGGCGCTGGAAGCCGCCGAAGAAGTGGCCGAAGGCAACCTGACGCGGCCGATCACCGTGGACGGCAACGACGAAGCCGGGCGCCTGCTCGCGGCCATGGCCAAGATGCAGCACAAACTGCGCGACACCCTGCAACGCATCGCCGGCTCCGCCACCCAGCTGGCGTCTGCCGCTGAGGAGCTCAATGCAGTCACCGACGAAAGCGCCCGTGGCCTGACCCAGCAGAACAACGAAATCGAACAGGCCGCCACTGCCGTCAACGAGATGACCAGCGCGGTGGAAGAAGTCGCACGCAATGCGGTGAGCACCTCCGAAGCCTCGCGCAACGCCACCACGTCTGCCGGTGACGGCCGCGACCTGGTGCAAGAAACCGTCAGCGCCATCGAACGCATGAGTACCGACGTGCAAGCCACCGCCTCCCTGATTGGCGACCTGGCTAATGAGTCGCGGGATATCGGCAAAGTGCTGGACGTGATCCGTGGCCTGGCCGACCAGACCAACCTGCTGGCCCTCAATGCCGCGATCGAAGCCGCACGAGCCGGGGAAGCCGGGCGTGGTTTCGCCGTGGTGGCCGATGAAGTGCGCGCGTTGGCCCATCGCACCCAGCAGTCCACCAGCGAAATCGAGCGCATGATCGGCAGCATCCAGACAGGCACCGAACACGCGGTGGACTCGATGCGCAACAGCACCGAGCGCGCCGAGTCGACACTCAACATCGCCCGCGGCGCGGGCCTGTCGCTGGACACCATCAACACGGCGATTGTGGAGATCAACGAGCGCAACCTGGTGATCGCCAGCGCGGCGGAAGAACAGGCCCAAGTGGCGCGGGAAGTGGACCGCAACCTGGTGAACATCCGTGACCTGTCGGTGCAATCGGCCACGGGCGCCAGCCAGACCAGTGCGGCGAGCGGCGAATTGTCGCGGTTGGCGGTGGACCTGAACGGGATGGTCGGAAGGTTCCGCCTCTGAAATAAGCCTTTGCTCACACCGCATACCCTGTGGGAGCTGGCTTGCCTGCGATAGCAATCTATCAGCTAACGCCCCTGGCGCCTGGCACACCGCAATCGCAGGCAAGCCAGCTCCCACATTTGATCGATGCGCAGCCACAAAAGCTTTTTGACAGCGCAGCAATTCAACAGGTTAGAATCCCTGGCACGCAGACTGCATGGTCAGTTTGCGTCCTGCCCCCCCTGCCCTGGAGTACTGCCTTTGAATGCGACGACCATCAACAGCCTGTTCTTGATCGGCGCGTTGCTGGTGACTGCGAGCATTCTGGTGAGTTCGCTTTCTTCACGCCTGGGCATCCCCATTCTGGTGATTATCCTGGCCGTGGGCATGACCGCCGGGGTCGATGGCGGCGGCATCATTTTCGATAACTACCCCACCGCCTATCTGGTGGGCAACCTCGCCCTCGCCGTGATCCTACTCGACGGCGGCCTGCGCACCCGGGTGGCGAGTTTCCGCGTGGCGCTGTGGCCGGCTTTGTCCCTGGCCACGGTGGGGGTGTTGATTACCACCGGCCTCACGGGCATGGCCGCGGCCTGGCTGTTTAACCTCAACATCATTCAAGGCTTGCTGATCGGCGCCATCGTCGGCTCCACGGACGCTGCGGCGGTGTTCTCGTTGCTGGGCGGCAAGGGCCTCAACGAGCGGGTCAGCGCCAGCCTGGAAATCGAATCGGGCAGTAACGATCCGATGGCGGTGTTCCTCACCGTCACCTTGATCGACATGCTCGCCAGCGGCCAGACCGGCCTGCACTGGAGCCTGCTCACGCACCTGATCCGTGAATTCGGCATCGGCGGCCTGGTAGGCCTGGGCGGCGGTTGGTTGATGTTGCAACTGGTCAACCGCATCAACCTGGCCAACGGCCTGTACCCGATCCTGGTGATCGCCGGTGGCCTGTTCGTATTCGCCCTGACCAACGCCCTGCACGGCAGCGGCTTCCTCGCCGTGTACCTGTGCGGGCTGGTGATCGGCAACCGCCCGGTGCGCAGCCGCCATGGCATTTTGCATATGCTCGACGGCATGGCCTGGCTGGCGCAGATCGGTATGTTCTTGGTGCTGGGCCTGCTGGTCACGCCCCATGACCTGCTGCCCATCGCCGTGCCCGCCCTGGGCCTGGCACTGTGGATGATCCTGTTTGCGCGGCCACTGTCGGTGATGGTTGGCCTGCTGCCATTCAAGGCGTTCCACGGCCGCGAAAAAGCCTTTATCGCCTGGGTCGGCCTGCGCGGCGCGGTACCGATCATCCTCGCGGTGTTCCCGCTGATGGCCGGCCTGCCCCATGCACAGCTGTACTTCAACCTGGCGTTCTTTATCGTGCTGGTCTCGCTGTTGGTGCAGGGCACCAGCCTGCCGTGGGTGGCCAAGCTGCTCAAAGTCACCGTACCGCCAGACCCGGCGCCGATCTCCCGAGCGGCCCTGGAAGTGCACGTTACCAGCGAGTGGGAGCTGTTCGTCTACCGCCTGGGCGCAGAAAAATGGTGCATCGGCGCGGCCCTGCGCGAGCTGAAAATGCCCGAAGGCACGCGCATCGCGGCGCTGTTTCGTGGCCAGCAACTGCTCCATCCGTCGGGTAGTACGGTGCTGGAAGTCGGCGATTTGCTCTGTGTGATCGGCCACGAACACAACCTGCCGGCCCTGGGCAAACTGTTCAGCCAGGCGCCGCAACGAGGCCTCGATTTGCGCTTCTTCGGCGACTTCGTACTCGAAGGCGACGCCCAGCTGGGCGCGGTTTCGGCCTTGTACGGGCTCAAGCTTGAAGGTATCGACCCGGACATGCCATTGAGCCGCTTCATTACCCAAAAGGTTGGCGGTGCACCGGTAGTCGGCGACCAGGTGGAATGGAACAACACTATCTGGACCGTCGCCGTCATGGACGGGAACAAGATTGGCAAAGTCGGCGTCAGATTCCCCGAAGGAAGTCGCCCGGGCCCCGGACTCTTCCTCTAAACTGCGGGACAACGACGCCCCGATTCTTCACTTTGCAAGACCGGTCTCTATGCCAACCCTGCGTACTTTTCTCGCCACTGCCCTGCTGGGCCTGACCCTTTGTGTTGGCAGCGTATACGCCGCCGACCCGCCCAGCGCCGAAGCCGTCCAGCAAAGCCTGGATAAACTGCCCGACCGCAAGCTGCCTGACGCCGACATGAAGGCGCTGCAGGCGACCCTGCAACAGACCCTGACCTACCTGGGCAATCAGCAGGATTACGAGCAGCGCCTGGCCGACCTCAAGCGCCAACTGGAAGAGGCCCCGCGCCAGACCAATGAGAACCAGCGTGAGCTGGCGCGCCTCAAGGCCACCAAAATCATCCCGGTGGCCCAGCGCTACGCCAGCCTGCCGGTACCGCAGCTTGAGCAGTTATTGGTGCAACGCAGCACCCAGCAAGGCGACCTGCAAAAAGACCTGGCCGACGCCAACAGCCTGACCATCGCCGCCCAGACCCGCCCCGAGCGCGCCCAGACCGAAATCAGCAGCAGCCAGACGCGCATCCAGCAAATCAACGCGACGCTCAAGCTTGGCAAAGACAACGGCAAGCCCCTCAGCAGCGACCAGCGCAACCAGCTCAACGCCGAACTGGCGGCCCTGAATGCCTTGATTCCCCTGCGCCGCCAGGAATTGGCCGGCAACAGCCAGCTGCAAGACCTGGGCAACAGCCAGCACGACCTGATCCAAGAAAAAACCGCCCGCCTGGAGCAAGAAATCCAGGACCTGCAAACCCTGATCAACCAGAAACGCCTGGCCCAGTCCCAGCAGACGGTGACCCAACAGTCCATTGAAGCGCAGAAAGCCGGCGGCAGTAGCATCCTGGCCAAGGAAAGCGCAGACAACCTCAAGCTGTCCGACTACCTGCTCAAAAGCACCGACCGCCTCAACGACCTGACCCAGAAAAACCTGCAGACCAAGCAGCAACTGGACACCGTGACCCAAAGCGATTCGGCCCTGGACGAGCAGATCAACGTGCTCAAGGGCAGCCTGCTGCTGTCCAAGATTCTCTATAAACAAAAGCAGGCCCTGCCGCGTCTGACCGTGGACAAAGACCTGGCCGACGACATCGCCAACATTCGCCTGTACCAGTTCGAGGTCAACCAACAGCGAGAGCTGATCACCTCCCCCAGCGCCTATGTGGACAACCTGCTGGCCAACCAGCCGCCAGATGAAGTCACCCCGCAACTGCGCCGCACCCTGCTGGAAGTGGCGATCACCCGCAGCGACCTGCTGGAACGCCTGAGCCGCGAACTGAGCGCACTGCTCAACGAATCCATCACCCTGCAACTGAACCAGAAACAACTGCTCAGCACCGCCAGCACCCTGCGCGCCACGCTCGACGAGCAAATGTTCTGGATCCCCAGCAACAAGCCGCTGGACACCGAATGGCTGGAAACCGTACCGGCGCACCTGAGCAAGCAGGTCACCACCCTGCCCTGGGCGTCCAGCGTCAGCGAGTTGTATGACGGCCTGACCCAACGCCCGTTGCTGTTCCTGCCGTTGCTGTTGCTGATCGGCGCGCTGTTGTGGCGGCGCAATGCGCTGTATGTGCGCCTGAAAAAGGTTCACCAAGACATCGGCCACTTCAAGCGCGACAGCCAGTGGCATACGCCGCAGGCCATCCTGATCAACATCCTGCTGGCGATGCCCGTGGCCCTGGGCCTGGCGCTGTGCGGCTATGCGTTGCAGATCGACGCCCGAGGGCAAAACGCCAACCTGGGCGCGGCCTTGCTGCAGATCGCCCAAGCCTGGCTGGTGTTCTACACCGCCTACCGCATCCTCGCCCCGGGCGGCGTGGCGGAGCTGCACTTTCGCTGGGAAAGGCCCCAGGTCGAATTCCTCCAAGGCTGGATACGCAAACTTGGCCTGGTGGTACTGGCGTTGGTGGCCGTGGTCGCGATTGCCGAACACCAACCGGCGGCGCTGGCCGACGACGTGCTGGGCATCGCCGTGGTACTGACCTGCTACGGGCTGATGGCCTGGCTGCTGGGCCGCCTGCTGCTGAACAGCCCAACCCACGAAAAGGCCTCGCTGTTTCGCAAAGCGATCGGGGTGGTGTTCACCGCCCTGCCCATCGCGCTGTTTATTGCCGTGTGCTTTGGCTATTACTACACCGCGCTGAAGCTCAGCGACCGGCTGATCAACACCCTGTACCTGCTGATGTTCTGGCTGGTGATCGAAGCCACCTTTGTGCGCGGCCTGGGTGTTGCAGCACGGCGCCTGGCCTACGCCCGCGCCCTGGCCAAACGCCAGGCCGCCAAGGAGGCCGGTGACGGCGAAGCGGTGATCGAAGAGCCGACCCTGGACATCGAGCAGGTCAACGAACAGTCCATGCGCCTGATCCGCCTGGCCCTGCTCGGCGGCTTTATCGCGGCGTTGTACTGGGTATGGTCAGACCTGATCTCGGTATTTTCGTACCTGGATAATGTCACCCTGTACGAATACACCAGCGGCACGGGTACGAATATCAGCATGGTGCCCATCAGCATCGGCGACCTGCTGGGCGCGTCGATCATCATCGGCATCACCTTCGCCCTGGCGCGCAACCTGCCCGGCCTGCTGGAAGTCCTGGTGCTGTCCAAGCTCGACCTGGCCCAAGGCAGCGCCTACGCCACTACCACCTTGCTGTCCTACATTATTGCTGGCGTGGGCTTTGTCACCACGCTCTCCACCCTCGGCGTGAGCTGGGACAAACTGCAATGGCTGGTTGCCGCGCTGTCGGTGGGCCTGGGTTTCGGTATGCAGGAGATTTTCGCCAACTTCATCTCCGGCATCATGATTTTGTTCGAACGCCCGGTGCGCATTGGCGACACCATCACCATCGGCAACCTGTCGGGTACGGTGAGCAAGATCCGCATTCGCGCCACCACCATCACCGACTTCGACAACAAGGACATCATCGTCCCCAACAAGACCTTCATCACCGGGCAACTGATCAACTGGTCGCTGACCGACACCATCACCCGCGTCACCCTGAAACTGGGCGTGGACTACGGCTCCGACCTGGACCTGGTGAAGGAATTGCTACTCAAGGCGGCGCGAGAAAACCCACGGGTACTCAAAGAGCCGGAACCCCACGTGTACTTCCTCAACTTCGGCGAAAGCACCCTCGACCACGAACTGCGCATGCATGTTCGCGATCTGGGCGACCGTAACCCGGTGTTGGACGAGGTCAACCGCTACATCAATCGTGAGTTCAAGAAACAGCACATCAACATCTCGTTCCGGCAGATGGAGATCTACCTGAAGAACCTTCACGGCCAGGAATACAAATTGGTGCCGGCCGAAGACGAGCGCAAGACCATTGCCGAGCCCCTCGACAAGCCCGACGCCCCCGAGCCTCCTGCAGGCAAAGTGGTGGATGCGCCGGAGCCGCCACCCAGCAAACTCGACTAAACGCCCTATCCCCAGCAGAATGCTCGGACATTCTGCTGGAGATGGCCGGTGAAAGCCCTCGACGAACTGACCTTCGACAACCGCTTCGCACGCCTGGGCGACGCATTCTCGACCCACGTACTGCCCGAGCCCCTCGACGAGCCGCGCCTGGTCGTCGCGAGCAAGGCCGCCATGGCCCTGCTCGACCTCGACCCGGCCGTGGCCCAAACGCCGGTATTTGCCGAGCTGTTCGGCGGCCACAAGCTGTGGGCCGAGGCAGAACCACGGGCGATGGTGTATTCCGGGCATCAATTCGGCGGCTATACCCCTCAGTTGGGCGATGGCCGCGGATTATTGCTGGGCGAGGTCTATAACGAGGCCGGCGAGCATTGGGATTTGCACCTCAAGGGCGCCGGGATGACGCCTTACTCACGCATGGGCGACGGGCGGGCGGTGTTGCGCTCTTCGATTCGTGAATTCCTCGCCTCAGAAGCCCTGCATGCGCTGGGCATCCCCACCAGCCGTGCCCTGTGCGTAATCGGCTCCAGCACGCCGGTATGGCGGGAGAAACAGGAACGCGGCGCGATGGTTTTGCGCCTGGCCCACAGCCACATCCGCTTCGGGCACTTCGAATACTTCTACTACACCAAGAAACCCGAGCAGCAGGCCGAACTGGCCGAACACGTGCTGAACCTGCACTACCCCGAGTGCCGCGAGCAACCCGAGCCTTACCTGGCGATGTTCCGCGAAATCGTCGAGCGCAACGCCGAAATGATCGCCAAATGGCAGGCCTATGGTTTTTGCCACGGTGTAATGAACACCGACAACATGTCGATCCTGGGCATTACCTTCGACTTCGGGCCCTTCGCGTTTCTCGATGATTTTGACGCGCACTTCATCTGCAACCATTCCGACCATGAAGGCCGCTACTCTTTCAGCAACCAGGTGCCTATCGGGCAGTGGAACCTCAGCGCCTTGGCCCAGGCGCTCACGCCGTTCATCAGCGTTGACGCGCTGAAGGAAGCCCTGGGCCTGTACCTGCCGCTGTACCAGGCGCACTACCTGGACCTGATGCGCCGCCGCCTGGGCCTGACCACCGCCGAAGACGACGACCAGCAGTTGGTGGAGCGCTTGCTCAAGCTGATGCAGAACAGCGGCGTGGACTACACATTGTTTTTCCGACGCCTGGGCGATGAACCCGCTGCACTGGCCGTGGCGCGGCTACGTGATGACTTTGTCGACCTGGCCGGTTTCGATGCCTGGGCCGAGCGGTACAAGGCCCGCGTTGCGCGGGACGGGGATTACACCCAGGAACAGCGCCGTGAGCGCATGCACGCGGTCAACCCGCTGTATATCCTGCGCAACTACCTGGCCCAAAACGCCATCGCCGCCGCCGAATCCGGCGACTACAGCGAAGTGCGAAGGCTGCATGAAGTGCTGACCAGGCCGTTTGAGGAGCAAGCGGGGATGGAGCAATACGCGCAACGGCCGCCGGATTGGGGCAAGCATTTGGAGATTAGTTGTTCATCGTAAGCCCTAAAGACGGTCGGATTATTCTGCGGTGAGTAGGCTCATCAGATCTGAGGCATACGCTGACGCTCCAGATCATAGGCCTCCACCCAGTCAGAAATGATGTCCAGTAGCTCACTCATTGGATGGTCTTCATCTTCTCCTGTGATATCGAGCAGCTCATCAATCGCCTCGACCAAGGCGCCATAATCATCTTCGGTTTGGGGTTTGCGCAGCAGCGTAGCGAAGTAAGGCCAATGCTCAATGGCCAGTTTCAGAGCGTCGTTCATGCTTTGTCCTTTTTTCGAGTGTTGATAAACCGCGTCGCCGACACCAGATTGAAGCCAATAGCCGCCCCCAAGGAGCCCCCGATGTCCGAATCTCTTGTAATCCCCTGCCCACATTGCAACGGCCTCAACCGCATCCCCGGCGAACGCCTGGGTGACGCGCCCAAGTGTGGGCGTTGCAAGCAGCCGGTATTGCTGAGCAAACCCTTTGATTTGAAACAGGGTGACTATGCCAGCCAGATCAAGGGCGACCTGCCGCTTTTGGTCGATGTGTGGGCCGACTGGTGCGGGCCGTGCAAGTCGTTTGCGCCGGTATTCGAACAGGCCGCCGGGCAGTTGGAAGGCAAGTGCCGGCTGGCGAAGCTGGACAGTGAAGCTAACCAGCAGCTATCGGCGCAGCTGGGGATTCGTTCGATTCCCAGCTTGATCCTGTTCAAGAACGGCCGCGAAGTGGCGCGCCAGAGCGGGGCATTCCCGTTGCCGCAGTTGATGAGTTGGTTGCATAGCCAAGGGGTATAACTGGGTCTACAAAACAACACTGGCCACATGTGCGGGCTTGCTCGCGAATGGGGTGGGTCAGTCAGCTTGTACGGCGACTGGCACGGCGCATTCGCGAGCAAGCCCGCTCCCACATTTGGATCGCGCTTTACCTTCAGGTCAGCGGGGCTTCGCGGTCCATCATCTGGCTGACCAGCATGACGCCCAGTTCGCTTAACTGGTGGATGGCCAGCGCTACGTCGCGGTGTTCGCCGGTGAGGTCGTTGGACAGGTTGAGCAGCAAGGTGCGCACCGAAGAGAAGGTTTCGTAGCTGTTGAGCACGAGGGTTTCGGTGGGGAGGTTGGGTGAAACATTGAAAAGACGGATAGACATGCATTTGTTCCCTAATAGGGCCACTACCGTTTCGCTACTAAACGAAGGGTGGCAGCTGTACGCAGGTTAGTAGACCGGGGAACAAAGCAAAGACCGGCGCACCCGAAGGTGCCCTGCGCACAGCCACCATCAGGTAGGCGATAAACGCCATGCTTTTGGAGCAGTTGCACATGCTTTGGTCGGTCGGGCTACTAAACCCGATCACTGAACATTCAGCGACCGGCAAACCTTAGAGACGCCCATCCAGACGCACAAGCCGGCGGATTCTGGCGTAGCTGTAGGCAAGGTTACAAGGCACAAGCCCAATTGCCAGACACGTCCTACAGACCCTGTGGGACAAATCCAACTCACCTGCCGAAATGCCCCCCCCACAATTAACCGCGCCCGACCACCCACTCCACGATGCGAAGCGAGTCGCTCTTGATCTTAGGCGCCCCGTTAAACCACGCTGGCCGGAATTCGACAGGGATTTGGGGGGTAAACCGGCAGGGATGCCGGTTTAGCCGCCCCGCGCCAAGGATGGCGCGTGGCGGCGGCCCCCCAAATCACTGGCGGATTACGGGCACACCGAGCCTGAGCGAGGTGCCGAGTGGTGGGGCGAGGACCTTTTGGTTACTTTTGGGTCCTTCCAAAAGTGACCCGCTGTCAGAGCGGAACCCTAGGTGGCCGTTACCGCAGGAATGGATATGTACCCAATCCAACTGTGTTGACTGCCAGGCCGCCTTCGCGAGCAAGCCCGCTCCCACAGTTGGATTGTGGGGTGTCAGGTAGAGAAGTGTCGGCTGGCAGGCCGTCATCGCAGGCAAGCCAGCTCCCACATTTGGGTCGCGGTGCCTCAGCTAGATCAAGGTCAGCGGTCACGGGCAAGCCCGGCCCCCACAGTGCTCGAGGTCAGGCGTTTTCCAGCAAATTATGCAGGTCCACAAACTGCTGCGTCAGCTTATGCCGTGGGTCCAGATGAATCAGCGGCTTGCTCTCCTGGTGCGACTCACGCATACGCACCGAACTGGCCAGGTACACCGGCAGTACCGGCAGCCCTTCGGCAATCAACTCATCGAGAATCTGCTGCGGCAAACTCGCACGAGCCTGAAATTGGTTGACCACAATGCCTTCCACTTCCAGGCCTTCGTTATGGTCGTCCTTCAATTCTTCGATCTCAGCCAGCAGGCCATACAGCGCCTGGCGCGAGAAACTGTCGCAATCAAAGGGGATCAGCACTCGATCAGCCGCAATCAGCGCCGAAACCGCATAAAAGTTCAGCGCTGGAGGCGTATCCAGGTAAATCCGGTCGTAATCCTCGCTCAACTCATCCAGCAGCTTTCGCAGCTTGTTGATCTTGTGCTTGGCCTCAAGCTTGGGCTGCAGGTCGGCCAGTTCCGGGGTCGCGGTGATCACGTGCAGGTTGTCGAAGGGCGTTTCGTAGATATCCACCCTGTTCTTCTTCGAAAACGGCCCCGTAGACAGGGTTTGCTTGAAAAAATCCGCGATCCCCATGGGGATGTCGTCACCCGTCAGCCCGGTGAGGTACTGGGTGGAGTTGGCCTGTGCATCGAGGTCCACCAACAGGGTTCGATAACCTTCGCTGGCGCTGACCGCCGCCAGGTTGCAGGCGATGCTGGACTTGCCCACACCGCCTTTTTGATTGAACACCACGCGCCGCATGGAAAAACCTCCGTGTATCAATGAATGCCCGAGTGTAGAGCGCAAAAGCGCCCATTAGCTACCTCGTTCATCCGGGCGCCGCATCTGGCTAACAAACAAATAGGAGTGCGCCTATTCCACGGTCGATCAGCCATGACCAACAATCTGTAAGTTCTTCCAACTTATTTGTGATCAATAGTGAACAAATTTTCACCACTATTTGCTAGAACTCCACGGCACCGGGATAATGCGCGCCATTCGGCCATTGCTCCCTGTCCCGGAATCCGGGGCCATTGGCCGCACATGGAAGCCCGCAGGGGCGGGATAACTTCTCAGTGATCAACTTCAACATCGCCCAATGGCGCGCCTGGGCTCCTGGCCTTGAGAGCGCGGACGACTGGCACGCCTGGTGCCGGGACCCGGTGTTGCTGCCTGCCAGCGAAGCGTCCCCCGATGTGTCATTTTTGCCAGCTATGCAGCGCCGCCGCTTGAGCCGGCTGGCGCGCATGGCGTTCAGCGTCGGCTGGCCGCTGGCCGAGGGCCTGGAAGACCTGCCGCTGGTGTTCATTTCCCGCCACGGCGAAACCCCGCGCACCCTGGACATCCTCAGCGACCTGGCCAACGAGCAGCCGCTGTCGCCCACTCAGTTCAGCCTGTCGGTGCATAACGCGGTGATCGGCCTGTGGTCGATCCTGCGTAATGAAACCAGCGAGATGACCGCCCTCGCCGCCGCCGGCGATGGCCTCGAACACGGCCTGCTCGAAGCCGCCGCGTTGCTCAACGAAGGCGCACCCGCCGTGTTGCTGGTGATCACCGAAGAACAACCGCCCCAAGCCTATGCCAGCTGGATCACGGATGTACCCTTCCCCTACGCCCTCGGCCTGTTGCTCACGCCGGGCGACGAGTGGCAACTGGAACTCACCACCGGCACTGTCCAACTCACTCAAACCCAGTGGCCCCACGCCCTGAACCTGCTGCGCACCCTGCTGACCGATCAGGGCGCCTGCCAACATGCCTGGAAGAACCGAGTATGGAACTGGCAACGCAAGCCCTGACCCACAAGCCACGGCAGGCCTATTACTGGCGCCTGTTCGCCACGGCCCTCAGCTTTTGCCTGTTTGGCATCGGCGGGCTGTGCCTGCGTTTGCTGGTGTTTCCACTGCTCAGTTGCCTGCCGGGCGACGCCAGCCAGCACCAACGGCGTGCACGCCACACCATCAGTTGCCTGTTCTGGTTTTTTATTCGCTTGATGAAGGGCCTGGGCATTCTCACGTACAGCGTCGAGGGTGCCGAAAAGCTTGGCCGCCCTGGCCAGATGATCGTCGCCAACCACCCGTCGCTGATCGACGTGGTGTTCCTGATCGGCCTGATGCGCCAGACCAACTGCGTGGTCAAGCAGAGCCTGTTCCAGAACCCGTTCACCCGCAGCCCGGTGCGCGATGCCGGCTACATCAGCAACGACGGCAGCGCCGACATGCTCGATGCCGCAGCCGACGCCCTGCGCGCCGGCCAAACGCTGATCATCTTTCCCGAAGGCACCCGCACCACGCCCGGCGCCGCGCCGGCCTTTCATCGCGGCGGCGCGGCCATTGCCCTGCGGGGTGCGACAATCATCACCCCGGTGGTGATCAAGGTCAGCCCCACCACCCTGACCAAGGCCGAACCCTGGTATCGCATCCCCCACCGTCGATTTCACTTCAGTTTGCGCGTGGGCGCCGATATAGAGCCACAAGCGTTTGCCGCCGTCGGGCCCGCGCCCCAGGCTTCACGCAAGCTCAACGATCACCTGCATCACTATTTCATTAAGGAGCTCGCCGAAGATGAGCGACCAACACCGCCTTGAGCACGACATAAAGCTACTGATCATCGAGGCCCTGGGCCTGGAAGACATCAGCGCCGAGGATATTGGCAGCGACCAGACCCTGTTTGGCGAAGGCCTGGGCCTGGACTCGGTCGATGCCCTGGAATTGGGCCTGGCGATCCAGAAAACCTACGGCATCAAAATTGATGCCGACGCCAAGGACACCCGCAATCACTTCACCAACGTGGCCAGCCTTGCGGCGTTCGTCACGGCCCGACAGGCAGCTTGAGACCGTACCATGCAAACTCGTGACGATATTTTCAACACCCTGCGCGACGCCTTGGTGGAACTGTTTGAACTGCCCCCGGAACGCGTCACCCTGGACGCCAACCTGTACCAGGACCTGGAAATCGACAGCATCGACGCCGTGGACCTGATCGACCATATCAAGCGTCAGACCGGCAAGAAAATTGCCGCCGAAGAATTCAAGGCGGTACGCACCGTGAACGACGTGGTAGAGGCGGTGTACCGTCTGGTCCAGCCCGCCGCATGAGCCGGCTGATCGGCCTTGGCCTGTTATTGGCGGGGCTGCTGTACCCCTTCGCGGTGTATTACGGCACCGAGCACTTTGCACCCTGGCAGTTCGGCTTATTGCTGGGCAGCCTGTGGCTGTTGCGCGCGCTCACCGCTGCGCAGCGCCCGGGCAGCCGGTGGATGGCGGTGGTGGTGATCGTGTTTTGCCTGGCGCTGGCCTGGTTCGATAACCCGCAGTGGCTGCGCTGGTACCCGAGCCTGGTCAGCGCGTTCATGCTGGCGCTGTTCGGCCTGAGCCTGAAATACGGCCCGCCGATGGTCGAGCGCCTGGCGCGCATGACCGACCCGCACCTGCCGCCCCACGCGGTGGTGTATACCCGCCAGGTCACCCTGGTGTGGAGTGTGTTTTTTCTCTGTAATGGCCTGCTCGCCGCCGCGCTCACCCTGTGGGCGCCGCTGAGCTGGTGGACGTTGTACAACGGTCTGATCGCCTACGGGTTGATGGGCCTGTTGTTTGCCGTGGAATGGCTGGTACGACAAAGGGTTCGAGGCCGCGTATGAAAGGGTTGAAACTTGAGCACTTGCTGCTTGAGCCACTGCAGGATCGTGGGGTGACTACCGAGCCCGCCATGAATCACGCGCAACTGTGCGAGCGCTCCTTGAGCCTCGCCGCTGGCTTGCAGGCCCGGGGCATCCGGCGCCTGGCCGTGCACCTGGAAGACGCCGGGCTGCTGGCGATTGCACTGCTGGGCGCCTGGCGGGCCGGTGCGAGCGTGCTGCTGCCCGCCGACCTGCAACCCCAGACGCGCCAACGCTGGGCCGCTGCCGTGGATGCCTGGCTGGTGGACGCCAGCGACCTGGACGCGCTGTATCAAGCGCCCTTGAGCGCCGCCGCCCTCGACCTAGACAACTGCCAACTGAGCCTGTGCACCTCCGGCTCCAGCGGCGAGCCCAAGCGCATCGACAAGTCCCTGCGCCAGTTGGCCAATGAAGTAGAGGCCCTGGAAGCGCTGTGGGGCGCAGACCTCAAAGGCGCGTGCATCATCGGCAGCGTCGCCACCCAGCACATCTACGGCTTGCTGTTTCGCGTGTTGTGGCCGCTGTGCGCCGGCCGCACCTTTGTGCGCAAGCAACTGGCGTTCCCCGAAGACATGCAGCGCGCCAGCCGTGAGCACCCACAATTTGCCTGGGTGGCGAGCCCTGCGCTGCTCAAGCGCATGGGCGACAACCTCGACTGGCCGGCTCTGAGCCAGGTTGCCCGGGTGTTTTCCTCCGGTGGCGCGTTGCCGGTTGACGCGGCCGGCAGCCTCTACGACCGCTTGCAGCAATGGCCCACAGAAATCCTCGGCAGCTCGGAAACCGGCGGTATCGCCTGGCGCCAGGGCGCGCAACCCTGGCAGCCGTTTGCCGATGTGCAACTGAGCCAGGATGCTGAAGGAGCACTGCGCATCGCCTCGCCATACCTGCCCGCAGGGCATATCGAACAAACCGCCGACGCCGCACGCATCCATGCCGATGGCCGGTTTGAACTGCTGGGCCGCCTGGACCGTATCGTCAAGCTGGAAGAAAAACGCATCTCCCTGCCGATGTTGGAGCAAGCGCTGATCGCCCATGAATGGGTGGCCGACACCCGCCTGGGCGTGGTGCAGGAAAACCGCGCGTCCCTGGGCGCCGTGGTGGTGCTCAGCGACGCGGGGCTGCATGCCCTGCGCAACCAAGGGCGCCGCACCCTCACCCAAACCCTGCGCCAGCACCTGAGCCAACATTGCGAAGCCCTGGCCTTGCCGCGCCGCTGGCGTGTGCTGCGCCAATTGCCGCTGAACAGCCAGGGCAAGCTGCCCCAGGCCGATATCGAAGCCTTGTTGCTGGCGCCTCGCCCGAAAGGGCCTGAGGTGTTGGCGCAAGTCGAAACCGAAGGTGAATGGACCTTGCAACTGAGCATCCCACCGGACCTGGCCTATTTCAGCGGGCACTTCCCGGTCACCCCGGTACTGCCAGGGGTGGTGCAGGTGGAATGGGCGTTCAACCTGGGCCAGCAATTGCTCGACCTGCCCACCCGGTTCGCCGGCATGGAAGTGCTCAAGTTCCAGCAACTGGTGCGCCCGGGCGATCACATCGAACTGCACCTGCGCTTTGATCGGGAGCGTAGCAAGCTGTACTTCGCCTATCGCGATGGGGTTGCGGCGTGCTCAAGCGGGCGCATAGTGCTGGAGGCCGCGCATGCATAAGCCATTTGAGCGCTTCGCGCTCATTCGCGAGCAAGCCCGCTCCCACATGGGTTGGGTGCCAAGCATAAATTTCATGCACAGCGCAGATCACATGTGGGAGCGGGCTTGCTCGCGAAGCAGGCGACTCGGTCCCCTCAGGTGCCCCCATCATGCATAACCCCTGCGCTTTAATCCCGGTGTACAACCACGAAGCCGCCGTGCCGGCCGTGGTCCACAGTGTGCTGAAAAGCGGCCTGCCCTGCCTCTTGGTCGACGATGGCAGCAGCCCCGCCTGCGCAGCGGTGTTGGCGCAGTTGGCGACGTTGGACAACGTCACCCTGCTGACCCTGCCCAGCAACCAGGGCAAGGGCGGCGCCGTGATGGCCGGTTTCCGCGAGGCAGCGCGCCTGGGCTACACCCACGCCCTGCAAGTGGACGCCGATGGCCAGCACGACCTGCGCGAAGTCGAGACCTTTATCCACACCTCACGCCAGCACCCCGACGCCGTCATCTGCGGCTACCCCGAATACGACGACAGCGTGCCCAAGGGTCGCCTGTACGCACGTTACCTGACCCACGTTTGGGTGTGGATCAACACCCTGTCGCTTGAGATTCGCGACTCGATGTGCGGCTTTCGCGTGTACCCGCTGGCGCCGACCCTGGCGCTGATGGACTCGGCCTACATCGGCACGCGCATGGATTTTGACTCGGACATCCTGGTGCGTCTGGCCTGGCGCAACCAGCCCATGCGCTGGCTGCCCACCCAGGTGCACTACCCCGCCGACGGCCTGTCGCACTTTCGTTTGTTGCGCGACAACCTGCGCATCAGCGCCATGCACACGCGGTTGTTCTTCGGCATGCTGGTGCGCGCGCCGATGATCCTGTGGCGGCGGTGGCAAGCATGAACGACAGCACCAAGCACTGGGCCGACCGCGAAGAACGCGGCAGCTTCTGGCTGATGAAATTCACCGCAGTCGCGGTCAAAGTCCTCGGCCGTCGCCTGCTGAGCCCGTTGCTCTACAGCATCGTGTTTTACTTCTTTCTGTTCGGCCGCACCGCGCGGCACAGCGCCTGGCAATACCAGCAGCGCCTGGCGCAGTGGAGCGGGCGCGATGACCTGCTGCCGAGCCACCGCACCGTCTTTGCCCAGTTCATGGCCTTCGCCGACTCGCTGCTGGACAAGCTCGACGTGTGGAACGGCAAGCTGCGCCTGGAGCAAATCGAGATCAATGACCCGGCGCAGTTACGCAGCCAACTGCGTGGCGAGCGCGGGCAGATGCTGGTGGGCGCACACCTGGGCAACCTGGAAGTGTGCCGCGCCCTGGCGGAGATTGGTGAGCAGGTCACCATGAATGTACTGGTGCACACCAAGCACGCCGAGCGCTTCAACCGCCTGCTGGGCGAGGCTGGCGCTACCCATTTGCGCCTGATCCAGGTCAGCGAGCTGGACCCGGCGACCATGCTGCTGCTCAGCCAGCGCCTGGACGATGGCGAGTGGCTGGCGATTGCCGGCGACCGCATCCCGCTGCACGGCGGGCGCACGGTGCGGGTGGATTTCCTCGGACACACGGCGGCGTTCCCCCAAGGCCCATGGCTGCTGGCGGGCTTGCTCAAATGCCCGGTCAATCTGCTGATGTGCCTCAAGCACCAGGGTCGCTATCGCCTGACTATCGAGCCCTTTGCCGATTTGATCGAATGGAAGCGCAGCACCCGCGAGCAGGTCATCGCTGTGTGGGCCGCCCGCTACGCCGCACGCCTGGGCCAGTTCTGCCTGCAAGCGCCCCAACAATGGTTCAACTTTTACCCTTTCTGGAAGACCGATGACCACGCCTCTTGAGCCCATCACCTTTGGTGAACGCCCCCTGCGCATCGAAGACGTGCTGGCCCTGGCCAACCGCCAGGTGCCCACTCGTCTGCAGGACGACGCCGCGTACCGCCAGCGCATCGCCAAGGGCGCGCAGTTCCTCGACTCGCTGCTGGACAAGGAAGGCGTGATCTACGGCGTGACCACCGGCTACGGCGACTCCTGCGTGGTGGCGGTGCCGCTGGAACACGTCGAAGCGTTGCCGCGTCACCTGTACACCTTTCACGGTTGCGGCCTGGGCAAGTTGCTCGACGCCCAGGCTACCCGCGCCGTACTGGCGGCGCGTTTGCAGTCGCTGTGCCATGGCGTGTCCGGGGTGCGTGTGGAACTGCT
Source organism: Pseudomonas sp. FJ2-5-13 (assembly GCF_029201605.1). Taxonomy (NCBI): domain Bacteria; kingdom Pseudomonadati; phylum Pseudomonadota; class Gammaproteobacteria; order Pseudomonadales; family Pseudomonadaceae; genus Pseudomonas; species Pseudomonas sp. FJ2-5-13. The sequence continues at coordinate 512,949 of NZ_CP104045.1, read as the reverse complement.
GGAACGCCTGCACGCCTTCCTCGAAAACGATGTGCTGCCAATGATCCCGGAAGAAGGCTCGGTAGGCGCCAGCGGTGATCTGACGCCGCTGTCCTACGTGGCCGCGACCTTGTCCGGCGAACGTGAAGTGCTGTTCCGCGGCGAACGCCGCCCGGCGGCCGACGTACACCGCGAACTGGGCTGGGAGCCGCTGGTATTGCGGCCCAAGGAAGCCCTGGCACTGATGAACGGCACCGCCGTGATGACTGGCCTGGCCTGCCTGGCCTTCGCCCGCGCCGACTACCTGTTGCAACTGGCCACGCGCATCACCGCGCTCAACGTGGTGGCGCTGCAAGGCAACCCGGAACACTTCGACGAACGCCTGTTCGCCGCCAAGCCGCACCCTGGGCAGATGCAAGTGGCCGCATGGCTGCGCAAGGACCTGGCCATCGACGCACCCACCGCACCGCTACATCGCCTGCAAGACCGCTACTCGCTGCGCTGCGCGCCCCATGTGCTCGGCGTATTGGCGGACAGCCTGAACTGGCTGCGCTCGTTCATCGAGATCGAACTGAACAGCGCCAACGACAACCCGATCATCGATGCCGAAGAAGAACGTGTGCTGCACGGCGGGCACTTCTACGGCGGGCATATCGCCTTCGCCATGGACAGCCTCAAGACCCTGGTCGCCAACGTGGCCGACCTGCTCGACCGCCAGCTCGCACTGCTGGTGGACGTGCGCTACAACCATGGCCTGCCGAGCAACCTGTCGGGCGCTCCGGCTGACCGCGCGATGATCAACCACGGCTTCAAGGCCGTGCAGATCGGCACCAGCGCCTGGACCGCCGAAGCACTGAAAAACACCATGCCGGCCAGCGTGTTCTCGCGCTCCACCGAGTGCCACAACCAGGACAAAGTGAGCATGGGCACCATCGCCGCCCGCGATGCGATCCGCGTGCTGGAGCTGACCGAACAGGTCGCCGCCGCCACCTTGCTCGCCGCCAACCAGGGCGTGTGGCTGCGCGCCCAGGCCGAGGATGCCCGGCCACTGCCACCAGCACTGGCCGCGATGCACGCGGAGCTGGCCCGGGACTTTGCGCCGGTCATCGAAGACCGCGCCCTGGAAGGCGAACTGCGCCTGTGCCTGCAACGCATCGCCGCGCAACACTGGAGGCTGCATGCGTAGCCCCGGCGTATTGCACAGCAACACTGAAATCCTCGTGCCGTTTTTCGACATCGACACCATGAACGTGGTGTGGCACGGGCATTACGTGAAGTACCTGGAAGTGGCGCGCTGTGCGTTACTGGACAAGATCGGCCATAACTACACGGCGATGCTCGAAGCCGGCTACGCGTGGCCGGTGATCGACATGCAGCTACGCTATGTGCGCGGCGCGACCTTCGGCCAGACAATCAACGTGCGCGCCAGCCTGGTGGAATGGGAGAACCGTTTGAAGGTGAACTACCTGATTACCGACCTGGCCAGCGGCGAGCGCTTGACCCGCGCCAGCACCGTGCAAGTGGCGGTGCAAATCGCCAGCCGCGAGATGCAACTGGCCTCGCCCAAAGTCTTCACCGACGCCGTAGAGAGAGCCCTGAAATGAGCCCCCCTGTAGGAGCGAGCTTGCTCGCGAAGATCGCCAACGATAACGCGGGCCACCTGACACCCCGTGGCGCCCTCAGGTTTTTCGCGAGCAAGCTCGCTCCTACAGTGGCGGCGTTGTTGCTGAGCTTCAGTGCCCACGCCTTCGACCTGCAGCAGTTGAGCGATCAGCTTGGCAAACCCTCCGTCATCCACGGCCACTTCACCCAGGAAAAACACCTGCGCGCCCTGCCCCAGCCGCTAGTGAGCAAAGGCACCTTCGTGCTCGCCAAGGATCACGGCCTGCTGTGGCTGCTGAAAACCCCGCTGCAACAGGACTACCGCATTACAGCTCAAGGCATTGCCCGCCGCGACGCCAATGGCTGGCAACTACTGCCAAACAAAAGCGCCGGCGCCGAACAGAATCGTTTGTTCCTGGCCGTACTGCAGGGCGACAGCAGCGGCCTGCAACGCGACTTCGACCTGCAACTGCAAGGTGAGGCCCAACAGTGGAAGCTGACGCTGACCCCACGCTCGCTGCTGCTCAAGCAAGTGTTCACCCAGATCACTATCGACGGCGGCGCGCTGGTGCACAGCATTGAACTGCTGGAAACCCAAGGCGACAGCACGCTGCTGCGCATGCAGGACAGTACCGCCGACCAGCCGTTGAGCGATGCGGAGCAACACGACTTTGCCCAGTGAGCGCCTGCTGCCGCGCCTGTTCCTGACCCTGCTGGTGGCCGTGCTGGCCTTGGCTGGCTGGCAGTGGCGTGATGGCGCGCCGTTGTCGGCCAACCTGATGGAGCTGGTGCCCGGCAGCACGCCGGACGCCTTGGAACTGCAAGCCGAACAACGCATGCAAGAGCCGCTCAACCGCGAAATGCTGGTGCTGGTGGGGCATGCCGACCGCCAGCAAGCGGTGGCCGTGGCGCAGCAACTGGGTGAGCGCTGGCAGGCCAGCGGCCTGTTTGAAAAGGTGCAGTGGAACCTGCAAGCCGACTTGCCAGCGTTGCGCGAACAACTGCTGCGCGGGCGCTTGTCGATGCTCTCAGCCAAAGACCGCGAGCAACTGATCCAACAGCCGGACGCGTTCATCCAGCAACGCGTGCAATCGCTGTTCGACCCCTTCACCGGCTTCAGCCTGGTGCCCAGCCAGGACGATTGGCTCGGCCTCACCGGGCGCATCCAGAACAGCCAACCGCAACACGGCGCGGTGCAAATGGACATCGGCAGCGGCGCCTTGATCGCCGATGCCGACGGCAAGAGCTGGGTGCTGCTGCGGGCGCGCACCACCGGCAACGCCTTCGACATGAAGCTGCCGCTGCAGGTGGCAGACTTGCTAAAAGCCAGCCGCGAGCAAGCCGGCGCACACGGCGCGCAACTGCTCGCCGCCAGCGGCTTGCTGTATGCGGCCAACGGGCAACAGCAGGCCACGCGGGAAATGACCTGGGTCGGCGGCGGCGCCACCCTGGGCATCCTGTTGTTGCTGCTGCTGGCGTTCCGACGCTGGCGGGTGTTGCTGGCGTTCGTGCCGGTGCTGGTGGGCATGCTGTTTGGCGCGGTGGCGTGTGTGGCGCTGTTTGGGCACATGCATGTGATGACCCTGGTGCTGGGTTCCAGCCTGATCGGCGTGGCGGTGGATTACCCGCTGCATTACCTGTCCAAAAGCTGGAGCCTGCAACCGTGGCGCAGTTGGCCGGCGTTGCGCCTGACCCTGCCGGGGCTGAGCCTGAGCCTGGCCACCAGCGCTATCGGTTATCTGGCGCTGGCCTGGACGCCGTTCCCGGCGCTGACCCAGATTGCGGTGTTCTCGGCTGCCGGCCTGGTCGGTGCCTATTTGTGCGCCGTGTGCCTGTTGCCCGCGCTGCTCAAGGGCGTGGAACTGCGCCCGGCGCAATGGCCGCTGCGTGTCGCCCAGAGCTTATGGCAGCTACGCACGGCCCTGCTCAAACGCGTGCCCAGTTCGGTACTGCTGGTGTGGGTGCTGCTGTTCTGCGCGGCGGGCCTGTGGCAACTGAACACGAAAAACGATATCCGCCAATGGATCGGTGCGCCGCCGCAGTTGCTGCAGGAAGCCCAGGCCGTGGCGCGCATCACCGGGTTCCAGCCCACCAGCCAGTTTTTCCTGGTGCGGGCGAGCAATCAGCAGCAGTTGCTGGAACGCCAGGCCGCCCTGGGCAAACGCTTGGATCAGTTGGTGCAGATGGACAAACTCCAGGGCTACCTGGCGCTCAATCAACTGGTCAACCTCCCCGACGAGCAACAACAGCTGCGCGAGGCGCTGAACAACCTGGCGCCACACTGGCAACCGCTGCTGGACCTCGGCGTGCCCCTGAGTGCCCTGCAAGCCGAAGTGGCGCAGTTGCAGGCGCTGCCCACCGCAGACATCGACGCCGCACTGCAAGGCCCGCTGGCCGAGCCCTGGCGCACGCTGTGGCTCGGCCCTGTGGACGGCGGCGTGGCGGCCATGGTCAGCCTGCAAGGCTTGAACAACCCGGCGCTGCTGCGGGTGCAGGCGCTGGACTTGCCCGGCGTGCAGCTGGTGGATCGCCTGGGTGACTTGAACCGGGTGTTTGCCGACACGCAGATCAGCGCTGCCGAATTGAAGTTGCTGTCTTGCGTGCTGATCGTGCTATTGCTGATTGCGCCCTTCGGCTTTGGCGGCGCCTTGCGTATCGTCGCCCTGCCGCTGCTGGCCGCGCTGTGCAGCCTGGCCAGCCTCGGTTGGCTGGGCCAGCCGCTGACGTTGTTCAGCCTGTTTGGCCTGCTGCTGGTAACGGCCATCAGCGTCGACTATGCGATTTTGATGCGCGAGCAGATCGGCGGCCCTGCCGTCAGCCTGTTGGGAACACTGCTGGCGGCACTGACGACCTGGTTGTCGTTCGGCCTGCTGGCGGTCTCCAGTACACCGGCCGTGAGCAATTTCGGCTTGTCGGTCAGCCTGGGCCTGGCGTTCAGCTTTATGCTGGCGCCCTGGGCCGGCCGACAGAAACACGCCTTATGAATGTGATTAGCGCCCATGCGGCAAGGAGCCCTCGTGCCCACAGTTGAAATGGAACGTCGCCAGGTGGTGGTGATCGGTGCCGGGCCTTCCGGTGCCATCGCGGCCGCGCTGTTAAAGCGCAAAGGGCATGATGTATTGATCATCGAGCGCGAGCATTTCCCGCGCTTCTCGATTGGCGAAAGCCTGCTGTCACACTGCATCGATTTTATCGAAGAAGCCGGCATGCTCGACGCTGTGCAAGCGGCAGGCTTCCAGGTCAAAACCGGCGCGGCCTTCGCCTGGGGCGAGCGCTACAGCGCCTTTGATTTCAGCGACACCTTCAGCAACGGCAAGCCCACCACCTTCCAGGTGCAGCGCGGCGAGTTCGACAAGTTGCTGGCCGACCAGGCCGCGTTGCAAGGCGTGGAAATCCGCTATGGCCAAACCATTGTCGGCGTGGATTTTTCTGCCGAGAGCCGGTATTTGCATGTGCGCCGCGAGAATGGCAGCGAGTACCACCTCAAGGCCAGGTTCGTGCTCGATGCCAGCGGCTACGGCCGTGTGTTGCCACGCCTGCTGGACCTGGAGGCACCGTCGAATTTCCCGCTGCGCCAGGCCGTGTTCACCCACGTCGAAGACCGTATCGAACACCCAGGCTTTGACCGCAGCAAAATCCTGGTGACCACTCACCCGACCAAGCGCGACATCTGGTTCTGGACCATCCCGTTCAGTAACGGCCGTTGCTCGGTGGGCGTGGTCGCGGCCAAAGAGCATTTCGAGGGCGCGGGCAGCGACCTCGACGCCTGCCTGCGTGGCTTTATCGTGCAGACCCCAAGCCTGTCCGGCGTGCTGCAAAATGCCGTGTGGGACACCCCGGCGCGCACCATCGGCGGCTACTCGGCCAACGTCAAAACCCTCCACGGCCCAGGCTTTGCGCTGCTGGGCAATGCGGCGGAGTTCCTCGACCCGGTGTTCTCTTCCGGCGTGACCATTGCCATGCGTTCGGCCAGCATGGCCGCAGGAGTGCTGCACCGCCAATTGAGCGGCGAAACAGTGGACTGGCAAACCGAGTTTGCCGAACCGCTCAAGCGCGGTGTCGATACCTTCCGTTGCTACGTCGAAGGCTGGTATGCAGGCACGTTCCAGGACGTGATTTTCCATCCTGGCAGCTCAGCCGAGATTCGCCGCATGATCAGCTCGATCCTGGCCGGTTACGCCTGGGATGAACGCAACCCATTTGTCAGCGAGCCCAAGCGGCGCTTGCGGATGTTGTCGGAAATTTGTGCGAGTGAGCCGGTATGAGCAGCCCAGGCGTTGAAAAAAACTACCTGAGTCAAAACTACGTCGAAGAAACCAAGTTCGGTTTCTGGTTCCTGCGCAGCCATACCTGGCAGCATCACGTGTTGCGCGTGGCGATCAATGACCTGCGCAGCCTGTTCAGCGAGCCGCTACCGGTGGCGCCGGTGTTGTTGGATGCCGGTTGCGGCCAGGGCAAATCCTTCCAGTTACTGCATCAGGTGTTTGCGCCTTCGCGCCTGATCGGCCTGGATGCCGACCCCCACAGCCTGGCACTGAGCCGCGAAGAAGCCGCGCGCCTGGGGCTGGACGTCGAGCTGATCGGCAGCGACTGCGCGACCCTCAACGTGCCGGATGCCAGTGTCGATATCCTGTTCTGCCACCAGACCTTCCACCATCTGGTGGAGCAACATCGCGCACTCAAGGAGTTCTATCGGGTGCTCAAGCCGGGCGGCTATCTGCTGTTTGCCGAATCCACCGAAGCCTACATCGACACCTGGGTAATTCGCTGGCTGTTCCGCCACCCGATGCATGTGCAAAAGAGCGCCGAAGAGTACTTGCAGATGCTGCGCGAGCAGGGCTTTGAGTTCGGCGCACAGAACATTTCGTACCCTTACTTGTGGTGGAGCCGTTCCAGTGACTTTGGCCTGCTGGAACGCTGGGGCCTGCGCAAGGCGCCGCCGGTGGGCCAGCGCGAGGAAACCCTGGTCAACTGCGTAGCGCGTAAACCTGTGGAGAATGCGGCCCCATGATGCGCCTGCTGTTGATAAGTTGCCTGCTGCTGCTCGGCGCCTGCGCCAGCCAGGCACCGTTGCCGGAAAAAATCCCGGCCCTGGCCTTGCCGATGCAACTGCATGTGCAGCGCCTGGCGGACGGCCAGAGCCAGGACTGGCTGCTGGTGATCCAGCGCGAAGGCCAAGCGCTTCGCTGGTCGATGATGGACCCGCTGGGCATTCCCCTGGCCCGGCAAAAACTGCTCGATGGGCAGTGGCAGGCAGACGGCTTGCTGCCGCCCAACCCCCAGGCGCGCACGCTGTTTGCCGCGCTGCTGTTTGCCCTCACCGCGCCCGGTGACGTACCGGCGTTGTATCCCACGGCCCAGGCCATGGACCTGACGCGCACGCTGCCGGGCCACTGGCAGATCGTCTATCAGTCTTCCGAGGTGTTCCGCGTGAACATGGCCGACCCGCCGTTGAGTTACCGCATCACCCCGTTGGGTGTGAGCCGATGACCGCCTACCTCAATGCCCTTGGCGTAATCTGCGCCCTTGGCCGTGGCCAGGCGCAAGTCAGCCGCAACCTGTTTGCCGGCGACTGTTCGGGCATGCGCGCCGAAAGCGGCTGGGTGCCAGAGCGCGCAGTGCCGGTGGCCGCTGTACACGGTGAACTGGCGAGCCTGCCCCCGGAACTGGCCCAGCAAAGCAGTCGCAATAACCAGCTGCTGCTGGAAGCGGCGTTGCAGATTGAAGATCAGATCCGTCAGGCGATTCAAGCCTACGGTCCTGGTCGGGTCGGGGTTGTGCTCGGCACCAGCACCTCGGGTATCGACGAAGCCAGCCGTGGCATTGCCCATTACCTGCAAAACACGCAGTTCCCCGCGGACTACGATTACCAGCAACAGGAACTCAGCGCCCCGGCCAACTTCCTCGCCGACTGGCTGAACGTGAGCGGCCCGGCCTATGTGATTTCCACCGCCTGCACCTCCAGCGCCCGTGCGTTGATGAGTGCCCAGCGCCTGTTGGACCTGGGGGTGTGCGATGCGGTGATCTGCGGCGGCGTGGACAGCCTGTGCAAACTGACGCTGAACGGGTTTACCGCGCTGGAGGCGGTGTCTGCCGAGCGCTGTAATCCGTTCTCGGTGAACCGCAACGGCATCAATATCGGTGAAGCGGCGGTGCTGTTCCTGATGAGCCGCGAGCCGGCGCCCATCGCCTTGCTGGGCAGCGGCGCCAGTTGCGACGCACACCATATCTCCGCGCCCGAGCCCAGCGGCAAGGGCGCGTTGCTGGCCATGCGCAAGGCCCTGGCCAGTGCAAAACTTTCGCCCGAGCAGATCGGCTACCTGAACCTGCACGGCACCGCGACCCAACACAACGACGCCATGGAAAGCCTGGCGGTCGCCAGCCTGTTTCCGGGCGGCGTCGCCTGCTCATCGACCAAGCCCATGACCGGCCACACCCTCGGCGCGGCCGGGGCCCTGGAAGCCGCGTTCTGCTGGCTGAGCCTGACCCATCGCCTGCTGCCACCCCACATATGGGACGGCCACCCCGACCCGGCGTTGCCCGCGTTGCAATGGGTGCGCAGCGGCGACACCTTGAAAAAGCCCTGCCTGATGAGCAACTCGTTTGCCTTCGGCGGTAACAATGTCAGCCTGATAATCGCAGAGGCCCCATGATCGATTGGCCACTTGCCGAACTGCTGCCCCATGCGGGCGACATGATCCTGATCGACCAGGTGCTGTCGTTCGATGAAGAGCAGATCCACACCCGCGTCACCGTCAAGCCCGGCGGCCTGTTCAACCGCGCTGACGGCAGCCTGCCGGCCTGGGTCGGCATCGAGCTGATGGCGCAAAGCGTCGCCGCGTATGCCGGTTGCCATGCGCGCCAGCAAGGCAAGGCCGTGGAGCTGGGTTTCCTGTTGGGCACGCGTAAGTTCGAGTGCAACGTGGAGCACTTTGCGGCCGGCGCCGAACTGAACATCCACGGCCTGCGCTCCCTGGAAGACGACAACGGCATGGGTGTGTTCGAATGCCACCTCACCGGCGAAGGCATCCAGGCCAGCGCGCGCTTGAACGTATTTCGACCGCCCCAGGCGGCCAACTATTTAGCTGAATCGAAGGACGAAACGCCATGACTGAATCCGTACTGGTCACCGGCTCCAGCCGTGGCATCGGCCGCGCCATTGCCCTGCGCCTGGCCCAGGCCGGCCATGACATCGTGCTGCATTGCCGCAGCGGCCGTGCCGAAGCCGACGCGGTACAGCTCGAGGTCCAAGCCCTGGGGCGCAAGGCGCGGGTGCTGCAGTTCGACGTGGCGGATCGCGCTGCGTGCAAAGAGATCCTTGAGGCCGATGTGGAGCAGCATGGCGCCTATTACGGTGTGGTGCTCAATGCCGGCCTGACCCGCGACGGCGCCTTTCCTGCCCTGTCGGAAGACGATTGGGATGTGGTGATGCGCACCAACCTGGATGGTTTCTACAACGTGCTGCACCCGGTGATGATGCCGATGATCCGGCGCCGCGCCGCCGGGCGTATCGTGTGCATCACCTCGGTGTCCGGCTTGATCGGCAACCGCGGCCAGGTCAACTACAGCGCGTCCAAAGCCGGCTTGATCGGCGCAGCCAAGGCGCTGGCCATCGAATTGGGCAAGCGCAAGATCACCGTCAACTGCGTGGCGCCGGGCCTGATCGACACCGCGATGCTGGATGAAAACGTGCCGGTAGAAGAACTGATGAAAATGATCCCGGCCCAACGCATGGGCACGCCGGAAGAAGTCGCTGGCGCAGTGAATTTCCTGATGTCCGCCGAAGCCAGCTATATCACGCGCCAGGTGCTGGCCGTGAACGGGGGCCTGTGCTGATGAAGCGCGTTGTCGTTACCGGCATGGCCGGCGTGACCTCCCTGGGCAGCGACTGGGACACCATCGCCGCCAACTTTCGCGCCAACCGCAGCGGCATCCGGCGCATGGACGAGTGGGACCGTTTCACCGAATTGAATACGCGCCTGGCCGGCCCTATTGACGATTTCGTCGTGCCCGCTCACTGGACGCGCAAGCAGCTGCGCAGCATGGGCCGCGTCTCGCGCCTGGCCGTGTGGGCGGCGGAGCAGGCCTTGCAGGACGCCGGCCTGCTCGGTGACGAGTCGATCAAGGACGGGCGCATGGGCGTGGCCTGTGGTTCGTCCACCGGCAGCACCGATGAGATCAAGGCGTTCGGCAATATGCTGCTCAACTCGGTGGCCGAGGGGCTCAATGCCAACTCCTATGTGCGCATGATGCCCCACACCACGGCGGCGAATATCAGCATCTTCTTTGGCCTCACGGGCCGGCTGATTCCCACCTCCAGCGCCTGCACCAGCGGCAGCCAGGGCATTGGCTACGCCTATGAGGCGATCAAGTTCGGGCGCCTGCCGTTGATGCTCGCAGGCGGCGCGGAAGAGCTGTGCCCCACCGAAGCCATGGTGTTCGATGCGTTGTACGCCACCAGCCTGAAAAACGACGCGCCGCAAACCAGCCCGCGCCCCTACGACAGCGGCCGCGATGGCCTGGTGATCGGTGAAGGTGGCGGCATGTTGGTGCTCGAAGAGTTGGAGCACGCGTTGGCGCGAGGCGCGCATATTCACGCGGAGCTGGTTGGCTTCGGCAGCAACGCCGACGGCCAGCACACCACCCGCCCGGAACAGAAAACCATGCGCCGCGCCATGGAGTTGGCCCTGGAAGACGCAGGTCTTGAACCGTCCGCCATCGGCTACGTGAACGGCCATGGCACGGCTACCGATCAGGGCGACATCGCCGAAACCCTGGCCACCAGCAGCCTGTTTGGCAGCCGCATGCCGATCAGTTCGCAGAAGAGTTTCCTGGGGCACACCCTGGGTGCATGCGGGGCGTTGGAGTCGTGGTTCAGCATCGAGATGATGAACCGCGACCAGTACGTGCACACCTTCAACCTGGACGCGGTCGACCCGCAATGCGGCGAGCTGGACTACCTGCAAGGTGGCTTTCGCCAGATGCACAACGACTACGTGATGAACAACAACTTTGCCTTCGGCGGCGTCAACACCTCGTTGATCTTCCGCCGCTGGAGCTGACTTTTTAATCGACTGGAGAAAACGGAATGTCTTCCCTGCTACGCGCTACCCTGATCACCCTGGCCCTGCTGACCACGGCTGGCTGCACCAGCAAACCGGTGCTCAACACCCAGCACGAGTTGCCGGCCACGAGCCAGGTCAGCGAGGAAAAAATGAAACAGGTGATCGTCGCCGCCCTGCAAAAACGCGAGTGGACGGTACAACGCCTGAGCCCGCAACGGGTGCAGGCCGAGATCACCGTACGCGGCCAGTTCTACGCCGCCATCGACATCCGCTACACCCGCAACAGCTACGCCATCACCTACCGCGACAGCCGCGACCTGGGCTACAAGGACGGCAAGATCCATCGCAACTACAACCGTTGGGTGAGCATGCTGGATCGGGATATTTTGGCGGGGTTGCGCTCGGCCGGAATGCAGTAAGGCCAGAAACGACAAAGGGCGCCTTTCGGCGCCCTCTTCACAAACAGGTTGGCTTGTCATCGCCGCTTCCTGCCTGGCTCTGCGATGGCTGGTTACCCAGGATCCTCAGAGTCTCACAAGCCCCTTTCGGGAACTCGCGCAGTATGCCTGAAGCAACCGCACTCGGAAAAGACCGCCGATCAAATGTGGGAGCTGTCGAGCTTTAGCGAGGCTGCGATGCAGGCGCTGCGGTCTTTCAGATACAACGCGGTGATCCTTTCGCAGCCTCGCTAAAGCTCGACAGCTCCCACATCACTCTGCTTCGTTACGTAGATGCCCTACGGGTCAACAACTCCACAAACCCCTTCGCCATCGGTGTTTGCGCGCCCTTGCGTTGCACCAGCCACACTGCCGTCACTGCCTGCGGGTCGAGCAGGGTGCGATAGACCACACCATCGATGCGGATGCGCTGGTAGGACGCCGGCAGCACCGATACGCCCAACCCCGCCGCCACCAGCCCAATGATGGTCATTGCTTCCCCTGCCTCTTGGGCAAAGTGCGGGCTGAACCCGGCATCGCGGGCCAGGTTGAGCAATTGCGCGTACAGGCCGCTGCCGTAACTGCGCGGGAAGAACACAAAAGGCTCCTCGGCCAATTGCTCCAGGTGCAAGCCGCGCTCGCTGCCTTGGGCCAAAGGATGGCCGGCGCTCAGTACCGCGACTAATGGCTCGCGCATCAACTCGATCACGTTCAGTGAGTCGGGTAAGGGCAAAGGCCGCATCAGCCCCACCTGAATCGACTCATCCACCAGCGACTCGGCCACTTGGGTGCTGCTCATTTCTTGCAAGTTCAGATGCACCGCCGGGAATGCCTGGCGGAAGGCAAAGATCGCCTGGGGAATGCTGGCGTTGAACGGCGCAGACGAGGTGAAGCCGATCTTCAACTCACCCAGTTCCCCCAACTGCGCACGCCGCGCCACATCTGCCGCCTTGTCGACCTGGGCCAGCACCAGCCGTGCCTCTTGCAAGAACAAGCGCCCGGCCTCGCTCAGCTCGACCCGACGATTGGTACGCTCAAATAACCGCGCCCCCACCTCTTGCTCCAGTGCCTGGATCTGCTGGCTCAAGGGCGGCTGCGAGATGCCCAACACCTGCGCGGCGCGGCCAAAGTGCAGTTCTTCAGCGACGGCGATGAAGTACCGCAGGTGACGTAATTCCATGCACACCTCATTAGGTCGTAAAACCTATCAAACAGGTCGAACAATATATTGGAAAGAATCATTAGTCAGCTATATTCTTTTTTGCATTGTCAGTCCTGGCAGACTTTCCTCCCCGAGGTCCCCCGTGAATCCTGCTGTTGCTCCACTTGCCCAACACACCCCGCCCTCAGCCCTCGATGAGGTGGTGGCGCAGCTCAACGACGCGTACATCGAAAAGGGCACGCCGATGTTCATGCGCACGGTGCTGGCGCTGTTCTCCGGCGGCTTCGCCACGTTTGCCTTGCTGTATTGCGTGCAGCCGATGATGCCGGCGCTGTCCCACGAGTTCTCTATCAATGCCGCGCAAAGCAGCCTGATTCTTTCCGTTGCGACGGCAATGCTCGCCTGCGGCCTGCTGATCACCGGGCCGATCTCCGACAGGCTGGGGCGCAAGCCGGTGATGGTTGCCGCGTTGTTCTGTGCGGCGCTGGCCACCATCGCCAGCGGCTTGATGCCGAGCTGGGAGGGCATCCTGCTGATGCGCGCGCTGGTGGGCCTGTCCTTGAGCGGCCTGGCCGCCGTGGCCATGACCTACCTGAGCGAAGAGATCCACCCGCAGCACATCGGCCTGGCCATGGGCTTGTACATCGGCGGCAACGCGATTGGCGGCATGAGCGGGCGCCTGATCATCGGCGTGTTGATCGATTTTGTCAGCTGGCACACCGCAATGCTGATCATCGGCGCTCTGGCGTTGATCGCAGCGACGGTGTTCTGGAAGATCCTCCCCGAATCGCGCAACTTCCGCGCCAGCAGCCTCAAGCCGCGCAACCTGGTGGATGGCTTTGTCATGCACTTCAAGGACGCCGGCCTGCCATGGCTGTTTCTCGAAGCCTTCCTGCTGATGGGCGCCTTCGTGACGATGTTCAACTACATCGGCTATCGCCTGCTGGCCTCACCCTATGAGCTGAGCCAGGCGGTGGTGGGCCTGTTGTCAGTGGTGTACCTGTCGGGCATCTACAGCTCGGCCAAGATCGGCTCCCTGGCCGACCGCCTCGGTCGCCGTCGGGTGCTGTGGGCCACCATCGTGCTGATGCTCGCCGGCATGGCCCTGACGCTGTTCACCCCGCTGTGGTTGGTGGTGCCAGGCATGCTGGTGTTCACCTTCGGCTTCTTCGGCGCCCACTCGGTCGCCAGTAGTTGGATCGGCCGCCGCGCAGTGAAAGCCAAGGGGCAGGCGTCGTCGCTGTACCTATTCTGCTACTACGTGGGGTCGAGCATTGCCGGGACGGCGGGTGGGTTCTTCTGGCACTTTGCCGGGTGGAACGGGATTGGCGGGTTTATCGTCGCGCTGCTGATTGGCGCGTTGCTGGTGGCGTTGAAGCTGGCGAAGTTGCCGCCACTGGGAAATATGCAGACCTGACGCGATTGGCTTTATGTGGGAGCGGGCTTGCTCGCGAATGCGGTGGTCTAGTGACGAATTTGTCGACTGACACTGCGCATTCGCGAGCAAGCCCGCTCCCACATTTGTTTTGTGTTTACCCATGAAAAAGCCCGGCTTCAAGCCGGGCTTTTTCGTCATTCGTGATACTGCGCCGACAGTTCGTGCACTGCGCGCAAGAACGCACCCGCATGCTCCGGGTTCACTTCCGGGGTGATGCCATGGCCGAGGTTGAACACATGGCCGGTGCCTTTGCCGTAGCTGGCCAGGATGCGACCTACTTCGGTACGGATCGCTTCTGGCTTGGCGTACAGCACGGTCGGGTCCATGTTGCCTTGCAGGGCCACCTGGTTGCCGACGCGACGGCGCGCTTCGCCGAGGTCACAGGTCCAGTCCAGGCCCAGTGCATCGGCGCCCGCGTCGGCGATGCTTTCCAGCCACAGGCCGCCGCCCTTGGTGAACATGATCACCGGCACCTTGCGGCCTTCGTGTTCACGGATCAGGCCGCTGACGATCTTGCGCATGTAGGCCAGGGAGAATTCCTGGTACGCCGCCGCCGACAGGTTGCCGCCCCAGGTGTCGAAAATCTGTACCGCTTGGGCGCCCGCCATGATCTGGCCGTTGAGGTAGGAGGTGACCGACTGCGCCAGCTTGTCCAGCAACAGGTGCATGGCTTGCGGGTTGTCGTAGAGCATGGCCTTGGTCTTGCGGAAGTCTTTCGACGAGCCGCCTTCGACCATGTAGGTGGCCAGGGTCCATGGGCTGCCAGAAAAGCCGATCAGCGGCACACGGCCGTTAAGCTCGCGGCGGATGGTGCTGACAGCGTCCATCACGTAGCCCAGGTCTTTGTGTGGATCAGGGATCGGCAGGGCTTCGATATCGGCCAGGGTGCTGACGACTTTCTTGAAGCGCGGGCCTTCGCCGGTTTCGAAGTACAGGCCTTGGCCCATGGCGTCGGGGATGGTGAGGATATCGGAGAAGAGGATGGCCGCGTCCAGTTGTGGGTAGCGGTCCAGCGGCTGCATCGTGACTTCGCAGGCGAACTCCGGGTTCATGCACAGGCTCATGAAATCGCCCGCATTGGCGCGACTGGCGCGGTATTCCGGCAGGTAGCGACCCGCTTGACGCATCATCCACACCGGGGTGACGTCTACGGGTTGCTTGAGCAGGGCACGAAGGAAACGGTCGTTCTTGAGGGCAGTCATGTCGGCATCCGCAAAAAAAGTGCGGGCATTTTCTCAGAGCGCGACGCAAAAGGCACGGAATGCACCGTGCCTTTTGTCTATCGGGTCAATTTGTCGCGGACATGAACAGAACGCGAAACAAATGTGGGAGCGGGCTTGCTCGCGAAATCGGTGGCCCAGTCGAAACATCTGGTGACTGATATACCGCATTCGCGAGCAAGCCCGCTCCCACATTTTTGATCCCCATTTCAACTGGGGATCGGGATCAGACTTGCAGGTAGTCCAGGATGCCTTCGGCGGCGTTACGGCCTTCGAAGATCGCAGTGACCACCAGGTCAGACCCGCGCACCATGTCGCCACCGGCGAAGATCTTCGGGTTGCTGGTCTGGTGCTTGTACTGGCCTTGTTCCGGGGCTACAACGCGGCCCTGGCTGTCGGTCTGGATCTCGAACTGCTCGAACCACGGTGCCGGGCTTGGGCGGAAACCGAAGGCGATGACCACGGCGTCGGCCGGGATGATCTCTTCGGAACCCGGGATCGGCTCGGGGCTGCGACGCCCACGGGCATCCGGTTCGCCGAGACGGGTCTCGACCACCTTCACACCTTCCACACGGTCTTCACCGACAATAGCGATCGGCTGGCGGTTGTAGAGGAATTTCACGCCTTCTTCCTTGGCGTTCTTCACCTCTTTGCGCGAGCCGGGCATGTTGGCTTCGTCACGGCGATAAGCACAGGTCACTGACTTGGCGCCCTGGCGGATCGAGGTGCGGTTGCAGTCCATCGCGGTGTCACCACCGCCCAGCACCACGACCTTTTTGCCCTTCATGTCGACGAAATCTTCCGGCGACTTTTCAAAGCCCAGGTTGCGGTTGACGTTGGCGATCAGGAAGTCGAGCGCGTCATACACGCCCGGCAAGTCCTCACCGGCAAAGCCGCCCTTCATGTAGGTGTAGGTGCCCATGCCCATGAACACCGCATCGTATTCAGCGAGCAGTTGCTCCATGGTGATGTCTTTGCCGATTTCGGTATTGAGGCGGAACTCGATACCCATGCCGGTGAACACTTCACGACGGTGGCTCAGTACGGTTTTTTCCAGCTTGAACTCAGGAATACCGAAGGTCAGCAAGCCACCGATTTCCGGGTTCTTGTCGAACACCACCGGGGTCACGCCGCCACGCACCAGCACGTCGGCACACCCAAGGCCCGCCGGGCCCGCGCCGATGATCGCGACGCGCTTGCCGGTCGGCTTGACCTTGGACATGTCCGGGCGCCAGCCCATGGCGAACGCGGTATCGGTGATGTACTTCTCCACCGAGCCGATGGTTACCGCGCCGAAGCCGTCGTTGAGGGTACAGGCCCCTTCACACAAACGGTCTTGCGGGCACACCCGGCCGCAGACTTCCGGCAGGGTGTTGGTCTGGTGCGACAGCTCGGCGGCGGCGAGGATGTTGCCTTCGGCCACCAGTTTGAGCCAGTTGGGAATGAAGTTGTGCACCGGGCACTTCCATTCGCAATACGGGTTACCGCAACCCAGGCAGCGGTGGGCTTGGTCGGCCGAGTGCTGGGGTTTGAAGGGTTCGTAGATTTCCACGAACTCTTTCTTGCGTTGACGCAACAGTTTCTTCTTCGGATCTTTGCGCCCGACATCGATGAACTGGAAGTCGTTATTCAGACGTTCAGCCATGTTAAAACCTCATCAAACTGTTCAGGCGCATATCACTGCGGGTTGGCACGGATGCTGGAAAGCAACGATTTCAGGTTGGCAGCCTTGGGCTTGACCAGCCAGAAACGACGCAGGTAATCATCGAGGTTTTCAGCGAGGTTACGACCCCATTCGCTGCCGGTTTCCTCGACGTACTCGTCCAGCACGTGCTGCAAGTGGTTCCGGTAGGATTCCATGGCTTCGCCGCTGATACGCTGGATCTCGACCAACTCGTGGTTGACCTTGTCGACGAAGGTGTTGTCCTGGTCGAGCACGTAGGCGAAACCGCCGGTCATGCCCGAACCGAAGTTGTAACCGGTCTTGCCCAGTACCGCGACAAAGCCTCCGGTCATGTACTCGCAGCAGTGATCGCCAGTGCCTTCCACCACGGTGTGGGCACCGGAGTTACGCACAGCGAAACGCTCGCCAGCAGTACCTGCGGCAAACAGCTTGCCACCGGTGGCGCCGTACAGGCAGGTGTTGCCGATGATGGCACTGTCCTGGGTCTTGTACACGCTGCCAGCCGGCGGAACGATGACCAGTTTGCCGCCAGTCATGCCCTTGCCCACGTAGTCGTTGGCGTCGCCTTCCAGGTACATGTGCAGGCCGCCGGCGTTCCACACGCCGAAGCTCTGGCCCGCAGTGCCCTTGAAGCGGAAGGTGATCGGCGCTTTCGCCATGCCCTGGTTGCCGTGCTTGCGCGCGATTTCGCCGGAGATGCGTGCGCCGATGGAACGGTCGCAGTTGCAGATATCCAGGGCAAATTCGCCACCGCTGGCGTCGTTGATCGAGGAGCCGGCCATTTCGACCATTTTCTCGGCCAGCAGGCCTTTGTCGAACGGCGGGTTGCGGTCCACCTGGCAGAATTGTGGCTTGTCTGCCGGGATGTGATCGCTGCCCAACAGCGGTGTCAGGTCCAAATGTTGTTGCTTGGCGGTCTGACCTTCGAGGATGTCCAACAGGTCGGTACGACCGATCAGCTCTTCCAGCGAACGCACACCCAATTTGGCCAGCCACTCACGGGTTTCTTCGGCGACGTAGGTGAAGAAATTCACCACCATGTCGACGGTGCCGATGTAGTGATCCTTGCGCAGTTTTTCGTTCTGAGTCGCCACGCCGGTGGCGCAGTTGTTCAGGTGGCAAATGCGCAGGTATTTGCAGCCCAGGGCGATCATCGGCGCGGTGCCGAAACCGAAGCTCTCGGCGCCGAGGATTGCGGCCTTGATCACGTCGAGGCCGGTTTTCAGGCCACCGTCGGTCTG
This sequence comes from Pseudomonas sp. FJ2-5-13, assembly GCF_029201605.1. Lineage (NCBI taxonomy): Bacteria > Pseudomonadati > Pseudomonadota > Gammaproteobacteria > Pseudomonadales > Pseudomonadaceae > Pseudomonas > Pseudomonas sp. FJ2-5-13. The sequence goes on along the minus strand of NZ_CP104045.1, from coordinate 495,121 downwards.
TACCCGCACCTTGCCGCGCAGGTCGTTACCGCGCAGGGTCTGGTGGGTTTCGGCCAGGCCGAGCTCCCAGGGTGCGCCAGCGTACTTGATCGAGGTCAGCGGCGAAGCGCCGGTGCCACCGTCGTAGCCGGAGATGGTGATCAGGTCGGCATAGGCCTTGGCCACACCGGCTGCGATGGTGCCGACGCCGGCTTCTGCCACCAGCTTCACCGAGACCAGGGCCTGCGGGTTGACTTGTTTGAGGTCGAAGATCAGCTGCGACAAGTCTTCAATCGAGTAGATGTCGTGGTGCGGCGGTGGCGAAATCAGGGTCACGCCCGGTACGGCGTAACGCAGCTTGGCGATCAGGCCGTTGACTTTGCCGCCTGGCAGTTGCCCGCCCTCACCCGGCTTGGCGCCTTGGGCCACCTTGATCTGCAGCACTTCGGCGTTGACCAGGTACTCCGGAGTCACACCGAAACGGCCGGTGGCCACCTGCTTGATCTTCGAGCTTTTGAGCGTGCCGTAGCGCGCCGGGTCTTCGCCGCCTTCGCCGGAGTTGGAACGCGCACCCAGGCGGTTCATGGCTTCGGCCAGGGCCTCGTGAGCTTCCGGCGACAAGGCGCCCAGGGAAATACCGGCGGAGTCAAAGCGCTTGAGGATCGACTCCAGCGGCTCGACCTGGCTGATGTCCATCGGCGTGTCGAGGGTCTTCACCTTGAACAGGTCGCGGATCATCGACACCGGGCGGTTATCCACCAGGCTCGTGTATTCCTTGAACTTGGCGTAGTCGCCCTGTTGCACAGCGGCTTGCAGGGTGTTGACCACGTCCGGGTTGTAGGCGTGGTATTCGCCACCGTGCACGAACTTGAGCAGGCCACCTTGCTGGATCGGCTTGCGCGCGCTCCACGCTTCGGCCGCCAGGGCTTTCTGCTCGGCTTCGATGTCGACGAAACGCGCACCCTTGATGCGGCTCGGTACGCCACGGAAACTCAGCTCGCAGACTTCTTCGGACAAGCCGATGGCTTCGAACAACTGCGCGCCACGGTACGAGGTGACGGTGGAGATGCCCATCTTCGACAGGATCTTCAGCAGGCCCTTGGTGATGCCCTTGCGGTAGTTCTTGAACACCTCGTAGAGGTCGCCCAGCACTTCACCGGTACGGATCAGGTCACCCAGCACTTCGTACGCGAGGAACGGGTACACCGCCGAGGCGCCGAAACCGATCAGCACCGCAAAGTGATGCGGGTCGCGGGCGGTGGCGGTTTCCACGAGGATGTTGGAGTCGCAACGCAGGCCTTTTTCGGTCAAGCGGTGGTGCACCGCACCGGTCGCCAGGGACGCGTGGATCGGCAACTTGCCAGGCGCAATGTGGCGGTCGGTCAGTACGATCTGGGTACGACCGGCACGCACGGCCTCTTCAGCCTGGTCAGCAACGTTACGCACCGCGGCTTCAAGGCCCAGGCTCTCGTCGTAGTTCAGGTCGATGATCTGGCGGTCGAAGCCTGGACGCTCCAGGGTCATCAGCGAACGCCATTTGGCCGGGGAAATGACCGGCGAGCTGAGGATCACGCGCGAGGCATGCTCAGGCGATTCCTGGAAGATGTTGCGCTCGGCGCCGAGGCACACTTCCAGGGACATCACGATGGCTTCACGCAGCGGGTCGATCGGTGGGTTGGTCACCTGGGCGAACTGCTGGCGGAAATAGTCGTACGGCGTGCGCACGCGCTGGGACAGCACGGCCATTGGCGTGTCGTCTCCCATGGAGCCGACGGCCTCGTAGCCTTGCTCACCAAGCGGGCGCAGCACCTGGTCGCGCTCTTCGAACGTGACCTGGTACATCTTCATGTATTGCTTGAGCTGGTCGACGTCGTAGAAAGCCGAACCGTGGTCGTTGTCTTCCATGGTCGCCTGGATGCGCAGGGCGTTCTTGCGCAGCCATTGCTTGTACGGGTGACGCGACTTCAAACGGTTGTCGATGGCGTCGGTGTCGAGGATCTGCCCGGTTTCGGTGTCCACGGCCAGGATCTGGCCAGGGCCCACACGGCCTTTGGCGATCACGTCTTCCGGCTTGTAGTCCCACACGCCGATTTCCGAGGCGAGGGTGATGAAACCGTTGGTGGTGGTCACCCAACGCGCCGGGCGCAGGCCGTTACGGTCGAGCAGGCACACCGCGTAGCGGCCGTCGGTCATGACCACGCCGGCCGGGCCGTCCCACGGCTCCATGTGCATCGAGTTGTACTCGTAGAACGCACGCAGGTCCGGGTCCATGGTCTCGACGTTCTGCCACGCAGGCGGAATGATCATGCGCACGCCACGGAACAGGTCGATGCCGCCGGTGACCATCAGTTCGAGCATGTTGTCCATGCTGGAAGAGTCGGAACCCACACGGTTGACCAGCGGGCCGAGCTCTTCGAGGTCCATCAAATCGTTGGCGAACTTGGTGCGCCGGGCCTGGGCCCAGTTGCGGTTGCCGGTAATGGTGTTGATCTCGCCGTTGTGGGCGAGGAAGCGGAATGGCTGGGCCAGCGGCCATTTCGGCAGGGTGTTGGTGGAGAAGCGCTGGTGGAACACGCAGATCGCGGTTTGCAAGCGCTCATCGCTCAGGTCTGGATAGAAGGCGGTGAGGTCCGCCGGCATCATCAGGCCTTTATAAATGATGGTCTTGTGGGAAAAGCTGCAGATGTAGTGGTCGGTGTCGGCGGCGTTGAGCACCGACGAACGACGACGGGACGTGAACAGCTTGATCGCCATGTCCTGGTCGCTCAGGCCATCGCCTGCGATGAACACTTGTTCAATCTGCGGCAGGCGCTCCAGGGCCAGGCGGCCGAGTACGCTGGTGTCGATGGGCACTTTGCGCCAGCCGACAATCTGCAGGCCGGCGGCGGCGATCTCGCGGTTCATGTTCTCGCGAGCGGCTTCGGCTTTTACCGGGTCCTGGTTGAAAAACACCATACCCACGGCGTACTGCTTGGGCAGTTCGACCGCAAATTGCTCTTTAGCGACAGCGCGCAGGAACTGGTCGGGCTTTTGAATCAGCAAGCCACAGCCGTCACCGGTCTTGCCGTCGGCGTTGATCCCACCGCGGTGGGTCATGCAGGTCAGGGCCTCGATGGCCGTTTGCAAAAGGGTATGACTGGGTTCGCCCTGCATGTGGGCTATCAGGCCGAAACCGCAGTTATCCTTGAATTCATCGGGTTGGTACAGACCTGCTTTCATAGACACTTTCTCACCAGGCTGCCTCTTATATCGAGGCAAATTTCTTTTCAATTCAACCGGTTACCTTCCACGCCGAACGTACGCCGGCTTAGCGGGGGCAAAAGGGAGGTCATTGTACACACCGACACAGACGCTCACAAATTTAGCGACGAAATGTCGCAAATCTATGTCGCATTTATGAAAGGTTTAAAGCGATATGCTGTGCTAGTCAAAACTTTTTTAATTCTGACCGCTACGACTCAAAAGCCACTGTGACGCAGACACCACAAAGCGCGCGGTCCCGGGAGACTGCACGCACTTGCGGATTTTTTTGAGGTGCCGGGAGGGCGGCCTGGGTAAGGCCGCCGGATCTTCAGCGAGTTGCTGCCAGTTCTTGTTGAACGCTGGCAACAGTGCGAGGCCAAGGTTTACCAGCCTGAACCTTCGCTGGCAAGGCTTTGATGGCAGAATCGGCTGCGGCGCGGCTTGGGAAGCTGCCGTAGGTGATCACGTAGAGAGGCTTGCCGTTGAGCACTTTCTTGAAATAACGGTACTGGCCGCCCTGCTCTTTGACGAACGCCTGGGCGTTGGCTTCGGAGCTGGTGCCGAGGATCTGTACCACAAAGTTGCCGGTAGGCTGGCTGCTGTACCAGCTGCTGCCGGCAGCGCCGGCCTTGGCGACGGTGGCGGCTGGTTTTTCCGCAGGCTTGGCGGCTGGCGCTGGTTTGGCGGCCGGCGCCGGTGCAACAGGCTTGGTCACCGGAGCAGGCTTGGCGGTAGCAACGGTCGGCGCCGGCGTCGGAGCAGGCTTGGCGACCGGTGCAACCGGCGTCGCTGGCACACCAGCCGGTACGCCCGCAGGCGGTGCGGTGGTGGTCACGGTCGGCGGCGTAGCGCTGGAGCCTTCCACCGGCACACCGTCGTCGCCTTCGGAGATGCCACCGGCTTCTTCGGCCAGAGGGCCACGCATCACAGGTTGGCCGACCATCGGCAGGTTGGTCGGTTGGCCGGAGTTGGCAAATTCGACGTTTGGCGTGGGCTTGCCCAGTGGCAACTGCGCCTGTTCGGTTGGCGCGCCGGTGGTTGTCGGTGCTTTGTTGCGGCCCGGGATCAACCAGGCGGCGGCAACAGCGACCACGACAACGGCGGAAATAGCCAATACGTGCTTCTTAGGCATAGTGAACCCCATCTTTGGACGCTTGACCGCAGAGCGGCTGGCAATCATGGCTTCGATCATGGCATCGCGGGCAACCTGGTTGATGTTTCCAGGCCAGCCATCGGAGCTTTCGTGAATATCAGAGATCTGCGCAGCGGTGAAAAGTTCGATACCCGCCCCGGCGCCTTCAAGGCGTTGTGCCAGGTATTCGCGGGTTTCTTCCTCTTCGTACGGCTGCAACTCGATGACGTGAAACAGCTCCTGCTCACCACTGATCTGCTCCAGATCGGCGATCAACGACGACTCACCGAACAGGAACACATGCGGGCGACCTTCCGGCGTACCCGCCGCCAGCGCCAGCAGCGCTTCGAGGGCGGACTCGTCGAGCTGCTCGGCGTCGTCTACCAGCAGGTAGACTTCCTGGCCGGTGAGGCCCAGCTGCACCACCTGCTTGAGAATCGCGTTCGGCTCGGCATTGGAGACGTCCAACGCCTGCGCCACCTGGTGCAGTACGCCGGCCGCATCACCGGCACCGCGGGCTGATACCACCACGCTCTGCACCGATTGCTTGTTGGTGCTGGCCACCAGCGCCTGGCGCAGCAAGGTCTTGCCGCTGCCCAGAGGGCCGGTGACCACCAGCAGCAGCTGGCTGTAGCGCGCGAGGTGATGCAACTGCCCAAGCACCGGCTTGCGCTGGGCGGGGAAGAATTTGAAACCCGGCACCCGTGGAGCGAAGGGGTCGTGGCTCAAGTGGTAATGGCCGAGGAACGCCTCGTCGGCATGCAAACTAGTCATCGGGTCTTATTAACCTTTGAGCTGGGCCAGGGCGCGGTAATCCGCTCCCAGCGTGGCCTGTAGAATCTCTTTTGGATAATCGTCGGTCACCACGGCTTCGCCGATGTGGCGCAGCAGTACCAGTCGAAGTCGACCGTCGATCACTTTCTTGTCTATCGCCATATGTTCAAGGAAATCCGCCTCGGTCATCTCCGCAGGCGGAACAACCGGCAAACCGGCGCGCTGGAACAGGCGGATACCGCGATCACGCTCTTGGGCGCTGATCCAGCCCAGGCGCTGCGACATGTCCAATGCCATCACCGTGCCAGCCGCTACGGCTTCCCCATGCAACCACACACCATAGCCCATGTGCGTTTCGATCGCATGGCCGAAGGTGTGGCCCAGGTTCAGCGTGGCCCGCACGCCGGACTCGCGCTCGTCGGCGTTGACCACCAGCGCCTTGGCCGCGCAGGAGCGGGAAATCGCTTCGGTGAGCGCCACCTGGTCGAGGCCGCGCAAGGCGTCCATGTGCTCTTCCAGCCAGGTCAGGAACGGCTCATCGCAGATCAGCCCGTACTTGATGACTTCCGCCAGGCCCGCCGACAACTCGCGCGGCGGCAAGGTGTTGAGGGTAGCGGTGTCGATCAGCACAGCTTGGGGCTGATAGAACGCGCCGACCATGTTCTTGCCCAGCGGGTGGTTGATACCGGTCTTGCCGCCCACCGACGAGTCGACCTGGGACAGCAAGGTGGTCGGCACCTGGATAAAGTCCACGCCGCGCTGGTAGCAGGCCGCAGCAAAACCGGCCATATCGCCAATCACACCGCCGCCCAGGGCGACCACGGTGGTTCGACGGTCATGGCGCGCGGTCAGCAGGCCATCAAAGATCAGTTGCAGGGTTTCCCAGTTTTTGTGGACTTCGCCGTCAGGCAACACCACGGAGATCACCGAGTACGCCGCCAGGCTACGGCTCAAACGCTCAAGATACAGCGGCGCGACCGTTTCGTTGGAGATGATCGCCACCTGCCGGCCGGCAATATGCGGCGCAAGCAGTTCGGGCTGGTCCAACAGACCTGCGCCAATGTGGATCGGGTAGCTGCGCTCGCCTAGATCGACCTTAAGTGTCTGCATGTGTCCCCGCGTTGAAGATGGAGTGACGACCGGCACTGTCGATATCTCGACACCGCCTGGTGGCTCTACGCCATACCTTACAAGGTGATGGCGCGCCGCCGAGAATAGCGCATTTCGGGCCAGGCTTTAACGGGGTGGCAACCGTTGCAGGCGCTCAAGGATGTCGAGTACGACCATCCGAGGTGGCCGCTCATCGGTTTCTACCACCAGATCGGCGATTTCCCGATACAGCGGGTCGCGCAGCGCCAGCAGGTCCCGCAGGGTTTTGGCCGGGTCGGCGGTGCGCAGCAACGGGCGATTGCGATCACGGGCGGTACGGCCCACCTGCTGTTCGACCGATGCGTGCAAATACACCACGCGACCACCAGCATGCAGCGCCCGACGGTTTTCATCGCGCATGACGGCGCCACCGCCAGTCGCCAATACCACGCCATCGCAGCCGCACAGCTCGGCAATCATCGCCTGCTCGCGGTCACGAAAGCCCAGCTCGCCTTCTTTATCGAAGATCCATGGGATATTGGCACCCGTGCGCAATTCAATTTCCTTGTCGGAATCTTTGAACGGCAGGCGCAGCTCTTTGGCCAGCAAACGGCCGATGGTGCTTTTTCCAGCCCCCATCGGCCCTACAAGAATCAAATTTCGCACAGAATCAACGACTCACAGCAATCGCCTGGTTATTCATGATACGCGGAGTCAGGAATACCAGCAGCTCGGATTTTTTCTCCGCCAGCACATCGCGCCGGAAAAGGCGGCCAAGATACGGCACATCGCCCAAAAATGGCACTTTATCTACCACTTTGCTTTGGGTATTGGAGAAAACCCCGCCAATGACGATGGTCTCGCCATCCCTGACCAGAACCTTGGCGTTGACCTCGTTTTTCTTGATCGGCGGCACGTCATTGAGGCGGTTCAGGTAGTCGGGCTCATCCTTGGTGACCTTGACCGCCATGATCACATGGTCGTCGGGGGTGATTTGCGGCGTCACCTCCAGCGACAGCGAAGCCTCTTTGAACGACACCGAGGTGGCGCCCTGGGAGGTGGATTCCTGGTAAGGAATCTCGGTGCCTTTGAGGATGCGTGCAGTCTCTTTGTCGGAGGTGACGACCTTGGGTTGCGAGACGATTTCACCGTTGCCGGTTTTTTCCATGGCGGTCAGCTCAAGGTCCAGCAACAGGTTGTCGGTGATGTAGGCGATCCCCAGGCCCGAGGTTCCGGCCAGCGACCCCAAGTCGACAAAGGGTGAACTGGGCAGGTTTTGCGGCGGCTCGGCGCCGTCTGCCTGCGGCTTGGCAATACCACCAACACCGCCGCCGCCACGGGTGAGCCGCCCGCCCCAGCGCACACCCAGGCTTTTGTCGTAGTCGACATTGGCCTCCACAATCCGCGCTTCGATCATGACCTGGCGTACCGGGATATCCAACTGCGCCACGATGCGCCGCAGTTCTTCGAGCCGCTCGCCAGTCTGGTAGGCGATGATGTTGTTGGTGCGGTCATCCACCGCCACCGAACCGCGCTCATCGGTGGCGCCCTCAAAGCCGGTCACCGACTGAAACAGCTTGGCCAGGTCGGCGGCCTTGGCGTAATTGACCTGCAGCAGCTCCCGCCGCAAGGGCGCGAGCTCAGCCATCTGCTTGCGCGACTCCAGCATCAACAGCTCGCGAGCGGCCAACTCATCGGCGGGCGCCACCAGCAACACGCCCGCCTTGACCCGCTTGTCCAAGCCCTTGGTTTGCAGCACCAGGTCCAGCGCCTGGTCCCAGGGCACATCCTTGAGCCGCAGAGTGATCGAGCCCTGCACCTCATCACTGGTCACCAGGTTGAGCCCGGCGACATCGGCGATTTGCTGCAATACCGCGCGCAGGTCGATGTCCTGGAAGTTCAGAGTCAGTTTGGCGCCTGTATAGCTGACCGACGAGGCCCCGTCGGGCGGCGGCAGTTGGATCAGGTCCAGGCGATTGGGCACAGCAGCAGCCATCGGTGCCGTGAACGCTATCCATAGCGCCACACCGAAGGACGAGAAGGTCCTTTTCATTGTTTGATTCCGTTATGAGTTGACGTTCAGCACAAGGGTTCGCGGGCGTTGCAACCAAGCGCCCTGTCCATCGGGAAACAGCTCCACCAGCTCGACAGCCGCATCTTGGATGGCCGTGACCTGGCCATGATCCGGCCCCAGGTAATCACCCACCGCCAGTCGATACACCCTGGCCCCAGCGCGTAGCAAGGCGAAAGCCTGCATACCCCTGGACAGCGTGCCGACCATTTCGAACTGTTCCAGGCGCATACCCTCCAACAGCCCCCGTGGCCGGGTGAAATCCGGTGCAAGAGCGGGCCGGCCAGGCACATGGGCTGCCTGCAGGGCAGGCGGCTTGAACGGGTCGCGCAGGGACGAGGGTTCGTAGATAAATAGCGGCCCGGGGTCGAGTACCTGACGGGCCTTGCCGTTTTGCAGGGGGCTACGATAGGTCTTGGCGAGCATGTCCAGACGCAGCAAGGCGCCCTGATGCCCAAGCGTAACGTCCTGCACGGTGACCACCCGAGGCAACCCACCCAAGGCACTGACAAACGTCGCCAGGTCGTGGTAAGCCCCGGAGGCGCTTATCTGCATGGGTTGTTCGATATAAAGCTGGCGAGGTATTTCATCCAGCACACTGATGCCTTCGACCCACACCCCATGGGCAGCCGCCAGCCGGACGAGGTCTTCCAGCACGGCAGGCACCTCGGACTCGCCGGGCAATTGCCCGAGAAGGCTGGCAACCTTGTCTTCCATACTCCGCACCTGCTGGGTGCGCAGCTCAAGGCTGGCGGCCAAGCCGGTCTTTTCTGTGAGTTGCTGCTGCAGCGCCTGCTCCCGTGCCTCAAGCCCGTGCAATCGCTCCCGCTGCGGCCCCCCATGCGAAACCTCGCCTATCGCCAGCACCAGGCCGGCCAGCGCACAGCCAAGCAGCACCTTGCCCGGCAGGGACCATTTAGCAGCGTTGTCAGAGAGCGTGGAAAAATCGAGCCTGGGCAGGCTCATGGTTGCGCCTCGCTGGATTCCCCCTGGCGCACCATCAGCTGGAATTCACTTTCGCCGCGCGCTCCTTCGGCCTGCACGCGCTGCAGACGGGTCGAACTGGAGCCCTGGGCTGGCTTGAGCTGCTGCATCAAACGGGCGATATCCTGGTTGCTTTCAGCTGTGCCGCGGATGCTGATGGTGTCGCCGTTCGCAACCACCTCATGCAGATGGACACCTTCAGGCACCGAGCGAGCCAATTGCTCGAACAATCGGGCCCCGGAAGAGCGGGCATCGTGCAGGTCCTGCACCACCTTCATGCGTTCGGCCAGTTGCTGGCTTCGCTCCTGCAGATCGTCGATGGTCTTGATGCGCGAGTCCTGGGTGGCGATGTGCTCTTCCAGGCGGCTGTTGCGGCTTACCTGCCGGTCTATCGCCTGGTCGATCACTTGATCAGCCAACCACAGTGCCGCGAGCGCCACGCAGGCAAAGGCCAGCAATAGCACCAACAGGTATTTGCGCCTGCGCTGCGCCAGGGCCTGGCGCCAAGGCAAAAGATTGATTCGTGTCATCCAGCGAAACTCCTCAGGGCCAGCCCGCAAGCCACTCCCATCCCTTGGGCATCCAAGGCCCATTGTGCACCATCGACTCTATGACCCGGCGTGAAGCTGGCAAAATCCTGAAGGCTAGCGCGCTGCAATGCAAACCCTTCTACATCGACCACTCGCGGCACCAGCCCCGCCATGGCCAAAACCGCCTCGCGCGCTTCGACCTGCTCGCGCAGGCACGCCGCCAGCATCACCTCTACCCACTGCGGGCCTTGAACCGATGGCCCTTGAACCTGAAAGTCGATGGCCACTTCATCCAATGGATAAGGGATGAACTGGTCGGCCTCCATCTGGATCTTCCAGGCCATTTCCTCGTCGCTGAGGCCGGCGTCCATGTCAATCAGCCGGGTAATCACCGACGGGCCTGCAACCGCCACGGCGGCGTAGCGGGCAGAGGACCCCAGGCGCGACAGTGCCTGTTGCAGCACGAGGCCCACACACTCCAGGTCCAGCAGGGTGCCGTCGACCACCGCGTGGGGTGGCAGCACTTGCGTGACATAGCCCTGGACGCTGAAACCGCCGGATGAACGGCCCAGTTCGATCAGCTTGATACCGCTGTCATTGATATCGACCCCCAACACCGTGTCGACTTTTCGCCTGAAAAATCCCTTTCCCATAAAACTCCCCAAAACTTTCCCTGTCATACCGGCTGTCATCTCGCCTGATTGCTGCCAGGCACCTTGCATTCGGTCGGCTTGTTCAAGGCTCGCGAATGACGCCCCAAGCCGAAAAATGCTTTAATGCCCAGCGTTTTTTCCCGCTTTTTATCTGCTGCCCGGGTCGATCCATCGTTTGCCATGCATGCCCCGACGCGTAACTCTTTCTTTTCTCTGGAAATCCAAAAGCCTTGATTCGTCTGCTGAAGTTTTTCGGGTACTCCATTGTCGCCATCGTCTGCGGGCTGCTGCTCGTATTCAGCGGGGCCTACCTCTACCTTAGTCCGGGTTTGCCCTCCGTAGAGGCCCTCAGAAGTATCCAGTTGCAGATTCCTTTGCGGGTCTACAGCAGCGATGAAAAACTGATCGCGGAGTTCGGCGAAATGCGCCGCACACCGATCCGTTTTGCCGACATTCCGCCCAATTTCATCAGCGCTTTGCTGTCTGCCGAAGACGATAATTTCGCCAACCACTACGGCGTAGACCCCAGCAGCCTGGTGCGTGCAGCCACGCAATTGGTAAAAAGCGGACACATTCAATCCGGCGGCAGCACCATCACCATGCAGGTGGCGAAGAACTTCTTCCTTACCAGCGAGCGCAGCTTTTCCCGCAAGGCCACTGAAATCCTGCTGGCGCTGCAGATCGAACGCCAGCTGACCAAGGATGAAATCCTCGAGCTGTACGTCAACAAGATCTACCTGGGCAACCGCGCCTACGGCATCGAGGCCGCGTCCCAGGTTTACTACGGCAAGTCGATTCGTGACGCCAGCCTGGCGCAGATGGCCATGATTGCCGGCCTGCCCAAGGCACCGTCGCGCTTCAACCCGCTGGCCAACCCGGCGCGCAGCAAAGAACGCCGCGACTGGATCCTGGGCCGCATGTACAAGCTGGGCAAGATCGACCAGGCCGCTTATGAAAGCGCCGTAGCCGAGCCGCTGAACGCCAGCTATCACGTGCCGACGCCGGAAGTGAATGCACCCTATATCGCCGAAATGGCCCGCGCCGAGATGGTGGGTCGTTATGGCAGCGAGGCCTACACCGAAGGTTTCCGCGTTACCACGACGGTGCCGAGCGACTTGCAGGAAATCGCCAACCATTCGGTACATGAAGGCCTGATCACTTATGACCAGCGTCACGGCTACCGCGGCCCCGAGTCGCGCCTGCCAGGCAAGACCCTGAGTGCCTGGACCACCGAATTGGGCAAACAGCGTTCGATCAGCGGCCTGGACCCGGCCATCGTTACCCAGGTATCGAAAGACGGTATCCAAGTGCTGACCCGCTCTGGGGAAGCCCATGTAGCCTGGGACAGCATGAAGTGGGCACGCCCGTTCCTGAACACCAACAGCATGGGCCCGATGCCCAAGCAGCCCTCCGACGTGGCCCAGGTGGGTGATTTGATCCGCGTGCAACGCCAGAAGGATGACAGCCTCAAATTCAGCCAGGTGCCGCTCGCCCAGGGCGCCCTGGTGTCTCTGGACCCGCAGAACGGTGCGATCCGCGCACTGGTCGGCGGCTTTGCCTTCGAGCAGAGCAACTACAACCGCGCCACCCAGGCCAAGCGTCAGCCGGGCTCCAGCTTCAAGCCGTTCGTCTACAGTGCCGCGCTGGACAACGGCTACACCGCCGCCAGCCTGGTGAACGACGCGCCCATCGTGTTTGTCGACGAATACCTGGACAAGGTCTGGCGCCCGAAGAACGACACCAACACGTTCCTCGGCCCGATACGCATCCGCGAGGCGCTGTACAAGTCGCGCAACCTGGTGTCGATCCGCCTGTTGCAGGCGATGGGCGTAGGCAAGACCATCGACTACATGACGCGCTTTGGCTTTGCCAAGTCGGACCTGCCACCGAACCTGTCCCTGGCCCTAGGGACCGCGACCCTCACGCCGATGGAAATCGCCACCGGCTGGAGCACCTTTGCCAACGGCGGCTACAAGATCGCGCCGTACCTGATCGACAAGATCGAAAGCCGAAATGGCGATACCCTGTTCACCGCCAACCCGCCACGGGTACCCGGCGACGTGGTCAATGGCGTGGCCGCTACCGACGGGCTGGCGGCACCGAGCAACGGCGGTATCACCATCGAGCCGACGCCAGGTACGCCAGCGGCCGCAAACGCCGGCGCACCCGCCGAACCGCAAGCGCCAGCAGTTGCCGAGCGCATCGTGGATGGCCGTACCACCTATATCCTCAACAGCATCCTGCAAGACGTGATCAAGAAGGGCACCGGCCGCCGCGCACTGGCCCTGGGCCGTGCGGATATCGCCGGCAAGACCGGTACCACCAACGAATCCAAGGACGCCTGGTTCTCCGGTTACAACGGCGACTACGTGACCACCGTGTGGACCGGCTATGACCAACCGGAAAGCCTGGGCCGCCGCGAATTCGGTGGCACCGTCGCCCTGCCGATCTGGATGAGCTACATGGGCGCAGCCTTGAAGGACAAGCCGCTGCACACCCAGCCGGAACCGGAAGGCATCCTTAGCCTGCGCATCGATCCCATCAGTGGCCGCGCGGCTTCGCCAAGCACGCCGAATGCGTACTTCGAGCTGTTCAAGAGTGAAGACACGCCGCCGTCGGTCAACGAACTGGGCAACGGTGTAGTGCCAGGTAGCCCGCTGCCGGCGGATGAAGGCGCGCCGATCGATTTGTTCTAACGGGTTCTGCAGCCTGGCATAGACCTAATGTGGGAGCGGGCTTGCTCGCGAATGCGGTGTATCAGCTACTGGATTTATTGAATGACACTCCGCATTCGCGAGCAAGCCCGCTCCCACACTTGGATCCGCACAAGACTCGCGTGAATCGCAAGCCACAAAAAAGCCCCGACTCATTCGAGCCGGGGCTTTTTGTTGGTGCGCTACAACAGCTTAGCCGTTGAACACATCATCCACGCTTTGCAGCGGGTAGTTCTTCGGATACGGCAGGGTGGCCACACCGGTCTCGATAGCGGCCTTGGCCACGGCATCGGAGATCAGGGTGATCAGGCGCTTGTCCATTGGTTTTGGAATGATGTACTCACGACCGAATTCCAGCTTGGCGCCACCGTAGGCGTCGCACACGTCCTGAGGTACCGGCAGCTTGGCCAGTTCACGCAGGGCGTTGGCAGCGGCCACTTTCATCTCTTCGTTGATGCGCTTGGCGCGAACGTCCAGGGCACCACGGAAGATGAACGGGAAGCCCAATACGTTGTTGACCTGGTTCGGGTAGTCCGAACGGCCGGTGGCCATGATCACGTCGCTGCGGGTGGCGTGGGCCAGCTCAGGCGCGATTTCCGGGTCCGGGTTGGAGCAGGCGAACACGATAGGGTTCGGCGCCATGGACTTGAGGCCTTCAGCGCTCAGCAGGTTCGGGCCGGACAGGCCAACGAACACGTCGGCACCGTCGAGGGCGTCAGCCAGGGTGCGCTTGGAGGACGGGTGGGCAAACATCGCCTTGTACTGGTTCAGGTCGGTACGCTCGGACTGGATCACGCCCTTGCTGTCGACCATGTAGATGTTTTCCAGCTTGGCGCCCATGCTGATGATCAGCTTCATGCAGGAAATGGCCGCGGCACCGGCGCCCAGGCAGACGATTTTCGCCTCGCTCAGGGTTTTGCCAGCAATTTCCAGGGCGTTGATCATGCCGGCTGCGGTAACGATCGCGGTGCCGTGCTGGTCATCGTGGAATACCGGAATGTCGCACTGCTCGATCAGGGCCTTTTCGATCTCGAAGCACTCAGGTGCCTTGATGTCTTCCAGGTTGATGCCACCGAACGTGATGGAAATGCGCTTGACGGTGTCGATGAACGCCTGCGGGCTTTCGGAGTCGACTTCGATGTCGAACACGTCGATGCCGGCAAAGCGCTTGAACAGCACGCCCTTACCTTCCATGACTGGCTTGGAAGCCAATGGGCCGAGGTTACCCAGGCCCAGAATCGCGGTGCCATCGGAAATCACTGCAACCAGGTTGCCTTTGCCGGTGTACTTGTACGCCAGCTCTTTGTCACGGGCGATTTCACGTACGGGTTCGGCAACACCAGGGCTGTAGGCCAGCGACAGGTCGCGGGCAGTGGCAGTGGCTTTGGTGAGCTCTACACTCAGCTTTCCTGGACGAGGATTGGCATGGTATTCGAGAGCGGCAGTTTTCAAATCAGACATATCGGCATTCCGCTTTTACTGTTGGTCGACGGACCGCCGAGGATACGCGTGTCGTAAAGTCCCTACAAGACTGGGCAGTCACAGGTGTCAAGGGCCCTGGGCTACGACTTTTGGCCAAGAGCCACGGGATACAAGGGCTCAACTGTTCACAATCGAAATAAAAAATGTCTACAATTTTTTATTCAAAGCGTCGATTTCAGCATGCCGGGGTCGGTTATTGGCAACAACCAGCGTGCTTGGCCTTTTTTCAGGCTGCCACGGCGGGCGCGATCCTGCACCCAGCCACGCGCCTCCAGGGTGCGGCCTTGCAAACCATTGAGCATGGCCGTATCGAATTGGCTGATCAATTCGGGCGCAATGCGTAATACCAGTGAACCCTGCAGTTCAATCCAGATTCCGCCGCGATTGCGCTCAACCTTGCTGACCCGACCAGCCACCAGGGCAAACCCGGAGCGCTTGAGATTGGCCACGCTTTGCACCGGCGATTGGCGCCACAAACCGAGCCGTGCCTGGCGGGCGCTGTTTTCGGCTGCCTGCTGGCAGGCAACCAGGTCCACATTCGGCGCCACACCCACCTGGTACCCCAGGCCCTCGGCCAGCAGTTGCGCCTCCAGGTTCTCGCCATTGGCGCCGTAGAGGTGAGCCAGGGTGCGCCCGTAATGGTCTTTGGCTTCACGCCCCGGCACCAGGCCGAGACGCCCATCACTGGCCTTGACCAACGCCTGCAGGCGCTGGCGCGCGGCGACGGCAAATGGCTCGTCAGGGCGACCCTTCTTGCCGGTTTCCGGCGCGTTGAGGCCGATCATGCGTACGCTGCGACCATCCTTGAGCCGCACCGTGTCGCCATCCACCACACGCTGCACCTCGACCCGGGCGATGGCCGCCGGGGCCGGGCAGAATGCTTGGGCCTGAGCGGTCGCCAGCCAAATCCCAGGCACAAAAAAGGCGCCCACAAGGGACGCCTTTTTCAACAGCGGGTAAAAGCCCATAAGGCTCTTGAACCTTACTCTGCTGGAGTAGCAGGCTTCTTGCCGAAAGCACCAAAGCGATCTGCGAAGCGCTGTACGCGGCCGCCGGTGTCCAGAGTTTTCTGCTTACCGGTGTAGAACGGGTGGCACTCGTTGCATACGTCAGTACCCAGTGGCTTGCACAGGTTCGAACGCGTTTCGAACTTGTTGCCGCAGCTGCAGGTAACTACGATGGTTTCGTACGCTGGATGGATATCGGCTTTCATGGCACTTCCTCAGGCTAGCGTGCCGCCACTCGACACTATTGTCGAATACCGCACGTAATTAGGCCGCGGATTCTACCAGACCTTTTTAATCGCGCAAGCGACGGCAATGGCCAAAAAACACCTTTCATCAGAAAATCCTGGCACTGCGCCATCAATGTGGGAGCCGGGCTTGCTCCAATGCCAGTCAGTCAAGGGCTTTTTGTAGGAGCGAGCTTGCTCGCGAAAACCTCACAGGCGCCGCGTTGATTCAGGAAGCACGCGTTATCGTTGACGTTTTTCGCGAGCAAGCCCGCTCCTACGGTAGGCGATTGGGGCAAGCCAGCTCCCACAAGATCCGGTTCCAGTACTGAAGACGGGACACCCCCGGTCTGCTAGGCTCGCGCCCCTGCGCCACCGCTTGCCTTAATAGATGAGACTCCTCGCGTGCCCGACGCCATTTTGCGCCTAGCCCTGCCCTCGCCCCTGCGCCGCCTGTTCGATTACCGGGCCCCGCCCGGCGTGTCGCGTGCGCAGTTGCAACCGGGCATGCGTGTGCGCGTGCCATTCGGGCGCAGGGAACTGATCGGTATTCTGGTGGAAGTCGCCGACCACAGCGAAGTGCCTGCCGAAAAGCTCAAGCCGGCGATTGCCTTGCTCGACGCCACGCCGCCGCTGCCGCCCGCACTGTTCAAGCTGTGCCTGTGGACCGCGCAGTATTACCAACACAGCCTGGGCGATACCTTGAGCTGGGCGCTGCCTGTGCTGCTGCGCCAGGGCGAACTGGCCGAAGCGCGCCAGGAGCGTTTCTGGTCGATGGTGCCCGGCGCACGCCTCGATGACCCGCGCATCGCCCGCGCCCCGCGCCAGCGTGAGGCCCTGGCCACCTTGGCGCAGCATCCCCACGGCGTGGCCCACCAGCTATTAAGCAAGCTGATGCTGAGCAAAGACAGCCTCGACCTGCTGCTGGCCAAGGGCCTGGTGCAGGTGGAAATCCGCAAGCACGCCCCGGACCCGCGCCACGAACACTGGCTGGCCCAACCGGAGTTGCCGCTGAACCCCGAGCAACGCGCCGCGTATGAGGCGATTCGCGCCGGTTTCGACAGTTTCCACGCGTTCCTGTTGGCCGGTGTCACCGGCAGTGGCAAGACCGAAGTCTATTTGCAACTGATCCGCGAGACCCTGCAGGCCGGCAAGCAGGCACTGGTGCTGATCCCGGAGATCAACCTGGGCCCGCAGACCGTGGCGCGTTTCGAGCAACGCTTCAATGCCCGTATCGCCCTGGTGCACTCGGCAGTCAATGACCGTGAACGCCTGGAGTCGTGGCTGGCGGCGCGGGACGGCGAGGCCGACATTATTATCGGCACGCGCTCGGCGCTGTTCACGCCGATGAAAAACCCCGGGCTGATCATCGTCGACGAGGAGCACGACGGCTCCTATAAACAGCAGGAAGGTTTGCGCTACCACGCCCGCGACCTGGCGCTGGTGCGCGCGCGCCAGGAAGACATCCCGATTGTGCTGGGCTCGGCCACGCCTTCCCTGGAAAGCCTGCACAACGCCTACACCGGCCGTTACGGGCTGCTGCGCCTGAACGAGCGCGCTGGCGGCGCCAAACAACCGCGTTTCCTGCGCCTGGACGTGAAAAGCCGTCCGCTGGACAGCGGCATTTCCGGCCCGATGCAACAGGCCATTGGCCAGACCCTCGCCGCCGGCCAGCAGGTATTGGTGTTTCTCAACCGCCGCGGCTTTGCCCCCACGCTGCTGTGCCATGACTGCGGCTGGATGTCTGGCTGCGAGCGCTGCGATGCGCGCATGACCGTGCACCAGCGCCACGGCGAGTTGCGCTGCCATCACTGCGGCCATGTGGAACGGGTACCGCGCCATTGCCCACAGTGCGGCAAGGTGGACCTGCGGCCCGTGGGCGCCGGCACCGAGCGCGCCGAAGAACGCCTGGGCATTCTGTTCCCGGATTACCCGGTGCTGCGGGTCGACCGCGACAGCACGTCGCGCAAGGACGCCATGAATCAACTGTTCACCACCATCCACAAGGGCCAACCGTGCATTCTGGTGGGCACGCAGATGCTTGCCAAAGGGCATCACTTCCCACGGGTGACCCTGGTGTCGATCCTGGATGCCGACGGTGGGCTGTTTTCCGGCGATTTTCGCGCCAGCGAGCGCATGGCGCAGTTGATCGTGCAGGTAGCAGGGCGCGCCGGGCGGGCCGAAGAGCCAGGCCGGGTGATTATCCAGACGCACCTGGCCGACCACCCGCTGCTGATTCAACTGACGGAACAAGGCTACTTTGCCTTCGCCGAGCAAGCCTTGAGCGAACGCCGCGCCGCCGGCCTGCCGCCCTTTGCACACCTGGCGCTGCTGCGTGCCGAAGCCCACAAACCCGGGCAGGCCGAAGGCTTTCTTGATGAGGCCTGCAGCGCCGCCGAACGTTTACTGGGCGAACTGGCCCTCAGTGGCATCGAATTACTCGGCCCGGTGCCAGCGCCCATGGAGCGACGCGCCGGACGTTATCGGGCTCAGCTACTCTTGCAGGCAACCTCCCGCGCACCGCTGCATCGGCTATTAAGTCGCTGGATGCTTGAGCTGGAGCAACTGCCCAGCGGTCGGCAGGTGCGATGGTCGTTGGATGTAGACCCGGTAGATTTGTATTGAGGGTAATTACGTCATCGCAGGCAAGCCAGCTCCCACATTATGAAATGTGAATACCCTTAAATGTGGGAGCGGGCTTGCCCGCGAAGAGGCCCGCAGGTCCGCCATATAGTCTGAACGGTTGGCAAGCCCGCCCTCGCCACGGATAATGCCCAGTTTTTCCACCTGCGCATCGCGCGCCGCCGCTTGCGGTCGAAAGAGAACACCATGAAAGACACCATTCGCCAGCTGATCCAACAAGCCCTCACCCAACTCGTCAACGAAGGTGTGTTGCCTGAAGGCCTGTCGCCGGCGATCCAGGTGGAGAACACCCGCGACAAGACCCACGGCGACTTCGCCAGCAACATCGCGATGATGCTGTCCAAGCCGGCCGGCATGAAGCCGCGCGACCTGGCCGAAAAAATCATCGCAGCCCTGCCGGCTGACGCCAGTGTCACCAAGGCCGAAATCGCAGGCCCAGGCTTTATCAACTTCTTCCAGAACACCCAGGCCTTGGCGTCGCGCCTGGATGCCGCCCTGGCCGATGCCCGCATCGGTGCACGCAAGGCCGGCGACAGCCAGCGCGTGGTCATTGACCTGTCGGCGCCGAACCTGGCCAAGGAAATGCACGTGGGCCACCTGCGCTCCACCATCATTGGCGACGGCGTGGCACGGGTGTTGGAGTTTCTCGGCGACACCGTGATCCGCCAGAACCACGTGGGCGACTGGGGTACCCAGTTCGGCATGCTGATGGCCTACCTGCAAGAAAACCCGATCACCAGCAACGAACTGGCCGACCTGGAAAACTTCTACCGTGCCGCCAAAAAGCGGTTCGACGAGTCTGAAGAGTTCGCGGACCGCGCCCGTGGCCTGGTGGTCAAACTACAGGCCGGCGACCAAGAGTGCCTGGCGCTGTGGAACCGCTTCCGTGAGATTTCCCTGTCTCACTGCCAGGAAATCTACGAGCTGCTCAACGTGAAACTGACCATGGCCGACGTGATGGGCGAAAGCGCCTATAACGACGACCTGATCAACGTGGTCAACGACCTCAAGGCCAAGGGCCTGCTGGTCGAGAGCAACGGCGCCCAGTGCGTGTTCCTCGAAGAATTCAAGACCGCCGACGGCGAGCCGCTGCCGGTGATCATCGTCAAGGCCGATGGCGGCTACCTCTACGCCACCACTGACCTGGCCGCCGTGCGTTACCGCAGTGGCGTGCTCAAGGCTGACCGTGCGCTGTACTTCGTCGACCAGCGCCAGGCCCTGCACTTCCAGCAGGTGTTCGAAGTGGCGCGGCGCGCCGGTTTCGTCACCCACCCGATGCACATGGAGCACATGGGCTTTGGCACCATGAACGGCGCCGATGGCCGCCCGTTCAAGACCCGTGACGGCGGCACCGTGAAGCTGATCGACCTGCTGACCGAAGCCCAGGAACGTGCCTACAACCTGGTGAAGGAAAAGAACCCGGAGCTGGCCGAGGCCGACCTGCGCAACATCGCCCGCGTGGTGGGCATTGGCGCGGTGAAATACGCCGACCTGTCCAAGCACCGCACCAGCGACTACAGCTTCAACTTCGACCTGATGCTCAACTTCGAAGGCAACACCGCACCGTACCTGCTGTACGCCTACACTCGCGTGGCCGGTGTATTCCGCAAACTGGGCAAGGACTTCAGCGAAGTCCAAGGCCAGATTGCGCTGGACGCCGCCCATGAACAGGAACTGGCGGCCAAGCTCGCGCAATTTGGCGAAGTGCTCAACAGCGTTGGCGAAAAAGGCACGCCGCACATCCTGTGCACCTATTTGTACGAAGTGGCCGGCCTGTTCTCCAGCTTCTACGAGAACTGCCCGATCCTGACCGCCGACGACGAAGCCCAGAAACAAAGTCGCCTGCGCCTTGCCGCATTGGCTGGACGCACCCTCAAGCAAGGCCTGGAACTCTTGGGCCTGGAAACTCTGGAGCGTATGTAAGTTGGCTGCCAAGAAAAAACCTGCACCCAAGCGCGGCGCCAGCCGCTACCAGGCCCCGGCGAAGCAACCGATTCCGGGTTGGCTGTGGATGGCCATCGGCCTTACGGTCGGCGCATTTATCGTGTTTCTGATGAAGCTGGAGCCCGGCCAGGGCGATGACGTCAAGCGCGTCAAACAGGAGCAGCAAAAAGCCACGAAAATCGCCGAAGCCAACAAGACCGCGCCGAGCCCGACCGCACCGGTAAAGCCCAAGTACGACTTCTACACGCTGCTGCCGGAATCGGAAGTGATCGTGCCGCCTGACGCCGTGCCGGAAAAAACCCTGCCGACGCCACAGGTGCCGACCACGCCGGTAACCCCAGCAGAAGCGGCGAAAATCGACACCGCCCGCGCCCAGGCCGCGCTGGCCGGCATCACGCCGCCACCAGCACCGCCAGTGGCAGCCACCAAGGCCGCGCCGGTGACCAAGTTCTTCCTGCAAGCGGGTTCGTTCCCGAAACAGGCGGATGCGGACCGTGTACGCGCACAGATCATTCTGTTGGGCCAGTCGGTATCGGTTGAGTCTGGCACGGTGAAGGACGCGACTTGGTATCGCGTCTTGGTGGGGCCGTTCAGCAACCGTGAACAGCTGACCGTGGCGCAAAAACAATTGGCCGGCGCCGGGTTTAGCAACCTGTTGTTACAACAACGCCAGAGCCGCTGATCCAGCAGCCAACCCGGTTTTAATGTGGGAGCTGGCTTGCCTGCGATAGCGGTGTGACAGTCAATGTTTCAGTGACTGACACACCGCTATCGCAGGCAAGCCAGCTCCCACTTTGGTTTGCAGCGTGCTCAAGTAAGTGTCGAAGCCATAAACACCACTCGTCCGCCCTGCCTTCCTACGGTTGAAATCCCCCTCGCCACCCCCATATGAGTTTCCATCAGGGCATTTTCGCCCCGCTGCGTGGAGACTCTCCCCTTGACCACCATCGTTTCAGTACGTCGCCACGGCAAAGTTGTCATGGGCGGCGACGGCCAGGTTTCCCTGGGCAACACCGTGATGAAAGGCAACGCCAAGAAAGTGCGCCGCCTGTACCACGGCCAGGTGCTTGCCGGCTTCGCAGGCGCAACCGCCGACGCCTTTACCCTGTTCGAGCGTTTCGAAGGCCAGCTTGAGAAACACCAGGGCCACCTGGTGCGCGCCGCTGTGGAACTTGCCAAAGAATGGCGCACCGACCGCTCCCTCAGCCGCCTGGAGGCCATGCTCGCGGTTGCGAACAAAGACGCTTCCCTGATCATCACCGGCAACGGCGACGTGGTTGAACCCGAGCATGGCCTGATCGCCATGGGTTCCGGCGGCGGCTACGCCCAGGCTGCGGCCAGCGCGCTGCTGAAGAAAACCGACCTGTCGGCCCGTGAAATCGTCGAGACCGCCTTGGGTATCGCTGGCGATATCTGCGTGTTCACCAACCACAACCAGACCATTGAGGAGCAGGACCTCGCCGAATAAGCCCTGGGCTTATTCAGGCTTGAGGCCGCCAAACACTATGTCCATGACTCCCCGCGAAATCGTCCATGAACTCAACCGCCATATCATCGGCCAGGACGATGCCAAGCGCGCCGTTGCCATTGCGCTGCGTAACCGCTGGCGCCGGATGCAACTGCCGGAAGAACTGCGCGTTGAAGTAACGCCCAAGAACATCCTGATGATCGGCCCTACCGGCGTCGGTAAAACCGAGATCGCCCGGCGCCTGGCCAAACTGGCCAATGCACCGTTCATCAAGGTCGAAGCGACCAAGTTCACCGAAGTCGGCTATGTGGGCCGCGATGTCGAGTCGATCATTCGAGACCTGGCTGACGCCGCCCTGAAGATGCTGCGCGAACAGGAAGTGACCAAGGTCAGCCACCGCGCCGAAGACGCCGCTGAAGAGCGCATCCTCGACGCCCTGTTGCCACCGGCACGCATGGGTTTCAACGAAGATGCCGCACCTTCGTCGGATTCCAACACCCGTCAGCTGTTCCGCAAGCGCCTGCGTGAAGGCCAGTTGGATGACAAGGAAATCGAGATCGAAGTGGCCGAAGTGTCCGGCGTGGATATCTCTGCCCCGCCTGGCATGGAAGAAATGACCAGCCAGTTGCAAAACCTGTTCGCCAACATGGGCAAGGGCAAGAAGAAAAGCCGCAAGCTCAAGGTCAAGGACGCGCTCAAGCTGGTGCGCGACGAAGAAGCCGGGCGCCTGGTCAATGAGGAAGAACTCAAGGCCAAGGCCCTGGAAGCGGTCGAGCAACATGGCATCGTGTTTATCGACGAGATCGACAAAGTGGCCAAGCGCGGCAACTCCGGCGGCGTGGATGTGTCCCGCGAAGGCGTGCAGCGCGATTTGCTGCCGCTGATCGAGGGCTGCACGGTCAACACCAAGCTGGGCATGGTCAAGACTGACCACATCCTGTTTATCGCCTCCGGTGCCTTCCACCTGAGCAAGCCCAGCGACCTGGTGCCCGAGCTGCAAGGCCGTTTGCCGATTCGGGTGGAGCTCAAGGCGCTGACGCCGGGCGACTTCGAGCGCATCCTCAGCGAGCCGCATGCCTCGCTCACCGAGCAGTACCGCGAGCTGCTGAAAACCGAAGGGCTGGGTATCGAATTCCAGGCAGACGGGATCAAGCGCCTGGCGGAGATCGCCTGGCAGGTCAACGAGAAGACCGAGAACATCGGTGCCCGTCGCCTGCATACCTTGCTTGAGCGCTTGCTGGAGGAAGTGTCCTTCAGTGCCGGCGACATGGCCGGTGCGCAGAATGGCGAAGCGATCAAGATCGATGCTGATTACGTCAACAGCCACTTGGGCGAATTGGCGCAGAACGAAGACTTGTCTCGTTATATCCTGTAAGCCTCACTCAATGTGAGAGTGGCTTGTGTGGGAGCTGGCTTGCCTGCGATAGCATCACCTCAGTGTTCCTGAAACACCGAGGTGCCTGCATCGCGGGCAAGCCCGGCTCCCACATGGGTCCCTCCCACATTTTGGGCCGGTTCCTTCAGGGTTATCTCCAATGTCGAAATTTCCTACCGCAGTAAACCTGCATAAAACCTCCAACACCCTCGGCCTGACCTACGGGCCGGATGAAACCTATCAGTTGCCCGCCGAATTCCTGCGGGTGCACTCGCCTTCCGCCGAGGTCCAGGGCCACGGCAAACCCATCCTGCAATTCGGCAAGCTCAACGTCCGGTTGATCAAGCTGGAACCGGCCGGCCAGTACGCACTGAAATTGACCTTCGACGACGGTCATGACAGCGGACTGTTCACCTGGGATTACCTCTATCAGTTGGCCGTACGTCAGGACGCTTTGTGGGCCGACTACCTGGCCGAGCTCAAAGCCGCTGGAAAAACCCGCGATCCGAGTGAGTCGGTCGTGCGGCTGATGCTCTAGCCCAAGGGTCTTGCTGTTTAGAGCGCATTTTCTAATTTCATCTGCTTGAATGCCCTGTCGCGTGGCCAACGATTGGCCCGCTTGCGAAAAAAAATAAACTCGGGTAACCAATGGAGCTGGCAAGTTCCCTGCATTTGACGATGCGGTATCAACGGTCACCCGAGTCGCAGTACCAGGCTGGTGTCGTGTATCGAAATTGGGTGCGCAGCAATCGCCGGTACTCGTCTTTCGGACAATGGAGCGTCGTAGATGAGTAACAAGAATAACGATGACTTGAAACGCCAGGCCTCGGAAAACACCCTGGGGTTGAACCCGATCATCGCGTTACGCAAAAAGGATTTATTGGCCTCGGCCAAGATGGTGCTGACCCAAGCCATCAAGCAACCGTTGCACAGCGTCAAGCACGTCGCCCACTTTGGCGTCGAATTGAAGAACGTCATGTTCGGCAAATCCGCACTGGTGCCCGAGGGCGACGACCGTCGCTTCAACGACCCGGCCTGGAGCCAGAACCCGCTCTACAAACGTTATTTGCAGACTTACCTGGCGTGGCGCAAGGAACTTCACGACTGGATCGACGACAGCAACCTGTCGGCACAAGACATCAGCCGTGGCCATTTCGTGATCAACCTGATGACCGAAGCCATGGCCCCCACCAACAGCGCGGCCAACCCGGCGGCGGTCAAACGCTTCTTTGAAACCGGCGGCAAAAGCCTGCTCGACGGCCTGTCCCACCTGGCCAAGGACATGGTGCATAACGGCGGCATGCCCAGCCAGGTCAACATGGGCGCCTTCGAAGTCGGCAAAACCCTGGGCACCAGCGAAGGCGCGGTGGTGTTTCGCAACGATGTACTGGAGCTGATCCAGTACAAGCCCATTACCGAACAGGTACACGAACGCCCGCTGCTGGTGGTGCCGCCGCAGATCAACAAGTTCTACGTCTTCGACCTGTGCCCGGATAAAAGCCTGGCGCGCTTCTGCCTGCGCAATGGCCAGCAGACCTTTATCGTCAGTTGGCGCAACCCCACCAAGGCCCAGCGCGAATGGGGGCTGTCCACCTATATCGAGGCGCTGAAGGAAGCGGTCGAGGTGGTCACGGCGATTACCGGCAGCAAAGACGTGAATATGCTCGGCGCCTGCTCCGGCGGCATCACCTGCACCGCGCTGTTGGGCCACTACGCGGCACTGGGGCAGAAGAAGGTCAACGCCCTGACCCTGCTGGTGAGCGTGCTGGATACCACCCTGGACACCCAGGTGGCGCTGTTTGTGGATGAACAGACCCTGGAAGCGGCCAAGCGCCACTCTTACCAGGCCGGCGTGCTGGAAGGCCGTGACATGGCCAAGGTCTTTGCCTGGATGCGCCCCAACGACCTGATCTGGAACTATTGGGTCAACAACTACCTGCTGGGCAACGAGCCGCCTGTATTCGACATCCTGTTCTGGAACAACGACACCACCCGCTTGCCGGCGGCGTTCCATGGCGACCTGATCGAACTGTTCAAGAACAACCCACTGGTACGCCCCAACGCTCTGGAAGTGTGCGGCACGCCTATCGACCTCAAGCAGGTCACCGCCGATATCTATTCCCTGGCCGGCACCAACGACCACATCACGCCGTGGCAGTCCTGCTACAAGTCAGCGCAATTGTTCGGCGGCAAAGTCGAGTTTGTGCTGTCCAGCAGCGGGCATATCCAGAGCATCCTCAACCCGCCGGGCAACCCCAAGGCGCGCTACCAGACCAGCGAGGGCCTGGCCGGCAGTGCGCTGGAGTGGCAGGAGAATGCGACCAAGCACACCGACTCCTGGTGGCTGCATTGGCAGGTGTGGCAGGCGGAACGGGCGGGGAAACTGAAAAAAGCCCCGACGACATTAGGCAATAAAACCTATGCCGCCGCCGAAGCGGCGCCGGGTACCTATGTACATGAACGCTAGGCACTTTTTGTAATTGAAATGAGATCAGATGTGGGAGCGGGCTTGCTCGCGAATGCGGTGTATCAGTATCAGATGTGCCAACCGAAATACCGCATTCGCGAGCAAGCCCGCTCCCACATTTTTGATCGCATTCCGGCTGTAACACTTCACAGGGCTTGAGCATGCCGCAACCGTTCATCTTCCGTACCATCGACCTGGATGGCCAGACCATCCGCACGGCGGTGCGTCCGGGCAAGCCGCACTTGACGCCCCTGCTGATCTTCAACGGCATCGGCGCCAACCTTGAGCTGGTGTTTCCGTTCGTCCAGGCCCTGGACCCGGACCTGGAAGTGATCGCCTTCGACGTGCCCGGCGTGGGCGGTTCCTCGACGCCGAACCGGCCCTACCGTTTCCCCGGCCTGGCCAAGCTCACCGCGCGCATGCTCGACTACCTGGACTACGGCCAAGTGAACGCCGTGGGCGTGTCCTGGGGCGGCGCGCTGGCCCAGCAATTTGCCTATGACTATCCCGAGCGCTGCAAGAAATTGATCCTGGCGGCCACGGCGGCCGGGGCCTTCATGGTGCCGGGCAAACCGAAGGTTTTGTGGCTGATGGCAAGCCCCAGGCGTTATATCCAGCCGTCCCACGTGGTGCGCATTGCACCGATGATTTATGGCGGCTCGTTCCGCCGTGATTCCAAACTGGCCGCCGAACACGCCAGCAAAGTGCGCTCGGCCGGCAAGCTGGGTTACTACTGGCAGTTGTTTGCCGGGTTGGGCTGGACCAGCATTCATTGGCTGCACAAGATCCGCCAGCCCACCCTGGTGCTGGCCGGCGACGATGACCCGCTGATCCCGCTGGTCAACATGCGCCTGCTCGCCTGGCGCATCCCCAATGCACAGTTGCACATCATCGATGACGGCCACCTGTTCCTGATCACCCGGGCCGAAGCCGTGGCGCCGATCATCATGAAGTTTCTCGAAGAGGAGCGCCTGCGCGCCGTGATACATCCGCGACCGGCGGTGTGAAGGAACACACCACCGCGCAACTTGCCAGGAACCGACTATGGTTCTGGATTGGCGTGCCTGCTTGATGTCTTGACGAAGGAGTGTTGGCTCATGCGAGAAAGACCCGTGACGAACCCGGCGCCCACCCCCGCTACG
This sequence comes from Pseudomonas sp. FJ2-5-13, assembly GCF_029201605.1. Lineage (NCBI taxonomy): Bacteria > Pseudomonadati > Pseudomonadota > Gammaproteobacteria > Pseudomonadales > Pseudomonadaceae > Pseudomonas > Pseudomonas sp. FJ2-5-13. Next base: position 468,200 of record NZ_CP104045.1, on the reverse strand, counting down.
TTCATCAACGCACAAAATGCGATCACCGGCCTGCGTGGCCGGGACTTGCTGTCGACCCTGCGTACCGTGGCCGCGCATGGCCTGCGCAACCCGGTGCACACCGCCCGCCACGCCCTGGCCCTGGGCGGCCAACTGGGCCGCGTGCTGCTGGGTGAGACCGTGCACGAACCCAACCCCAGGGACCATCGCTTCAGCGACCCCACCTGGAAGCTCAACCCGCTGTACCGCCGCAGCTTGCAAGCCTATCTGAGCTGGCAAAAACAGACACGGCAGTGGATCGATGACAGCGCCCTCAGTGACGATGATCGCGCCCGCGCGCAGTTCGCCTTCGCCCTGCTCAACGATGCCGTGTCCCCTTCCAACACCCTGCTCAACCCGCTGGCGATCAAGGAGTTGCTCAACTCCGGCGGCAACAGCGTAGTGCGTGGCGTGAGTAATTTGTTCGAAGACCTGCTGCACAACAACGGTTTGCCGCGCCAGGTCAGCAAGCACGCCTTTGAAGTGGGCAAGACCGTGGCGACCACGCCCGGTTCGGTGGTGTTTCGCAATGAGCTGCTGGAGCTGATCCAATACAAGCCCATGAGCGAAAAACAGTACGCCAAGCCACTGCTGGTGGTGCCGCCGCAAATCAACAAGTACTACATTTTCGACCTGAGCCCGGCCAACAGCTTTGTGCAATACGCGCTCAAAAACGGCCTGCAGACCTTTATGGTCAGCTGGCGTAACCCGGACGTGCGGCATCGCGAATGGGGCCTGTCCACCTACGTGGCGGCGCTGGAAGAAGCGCTCAACGTGTGCCGGGCCGTCACCGGCGCGCGCGAGGTCAACCTGATGGGCGCCTGCGCCGGGGGCCTGACCATCGCCGCGCTGCAAGGCCACCTGCAAGCCAAGCGCCAGTTGCGGCGCATCTCCAGCGCCAGTTACCTGGTAAGCCTGCTGGACAGCCAGATCGACAGCCCCGCAACCCTATTCGCCGATGAGCAAACCCTGGAGGCCGCCAAGCGCCGCTCCTACCAGCAAGGCGTGCTGGATGGTCGCGACATGGCCAAGGTGTTTGCCTGGATGCGCCCCAACGACCTGATCTGGAATTACTGGATCAACAATTACCTGCTGGGCAAGGAACCGCCGGCATTCGACATCCTGTACTGGAACAACGACAACACGCGCCTGCCTGCGGCCTTGCACGGCGATCTGCTGGATTTTTTCAAGCACAACCCCCTGAGCCACCCTGGCGGCCTGGAGGTATGCGGCACGCCCATCGATTTGCGCAAGGTCGCGGTGGACAGCTTCAGCGTGGCCGGCATCAACGACCACATCACCCCGTGGGATGCGGTGTACCGCTCCACGCAACTGCTGGGTGGCGAGCGGCGCTTTGTGCTGTCCAACAGCGGGCATATCCAGAGCATCCTCAACCCACCGGGCAACCCCAAGGCCAACTACGTCGAGAACCCCAAGCTGAGCAGCGACCCGCGCGCCTGGTATTACGACGCCCAGCACGTCGAAGGCAGTTGGTGGCCGCAGTGGCTGGAGTGGGTGCAAAAACGCTCCGGTGTACAACGCGAAACCCTCACCGCCCTGGGCAACCAGAATTACCCACCGATGGAAGCGGCGCCGGGCACTTACGTGCGAGTGCGCTGAGCTCAGCGATCAACTTTAAGAAGACTGGATGAAGACCCGCGACCGTATCCTTGAATGTGCCCTGCAGTTGTTCAACCAAAAGGGCGAACCGAACGTGTCGACCATGGAGGTGGCCAATGAAATGGGGATCAGCCCCGGCAACCTCTACTACCACTTCCATGGCAAAGAGCCCCTGGTGCTCGGGCTGTTCGAGCGTTTTCAATCTGAGCTGGCGCCACTGCTGGACCCTCCCGTCGATGCGCAACTGGAGGCCGAGGATTACTGGCTGTTCCTGCACCTGATTGTCGAGCGCATGGCCCACTACCGGTTTCTGTTCCAGGACCTGTCGAACCTGGCCGGGCGCTTGCCCAAGCTGGCCAAGGGGATCCGTCACCTGCTCACGGCGCTCAAGCGCACCTTGGCGTCATTGCTTGCTCGGCTGAAGGCGGCAGGGCAACTGGTCAGCGATACCCAGGCGTTGGGGCAACTGGTGGAGCAGATCACCCTGACTTTGCTGTTTTCGCTGGATTACCAGCGGATCCTGGACCGTGAAGGTGAGGTGCGGGTGGTGGTGTACCAGATCATGATGCTGGTGGCGCCGCATCTGCTGCCAACGGCGCGGCAGGCGACCGAGCGGTTCGCACTCAAATATCTGGATGACCTGGATTGAAGTGTGGGAGCGGGCTTGCTCGCGAAGGCGGAGTATCAGCTTGCACATGCATCAACTGACACACCGCCTTCGCGAGCAAGCCCGCTCCCACATTGGAAATGCGGCGTTTCTTGGGTCTTCATAAAAAACGCCCGATCTTCGCAGACCGGGCGTTTTTTTGTGTCCCGTAGAAATCAGGACTGACTGGATGGCGTCGGGGTGGCCGGCGTTGCAGTCGGGGTAGCTGCCGCATGCGTCGGTGCGGACACCGAATTAGCGGTAGAAGCGGCCGGTGCTGGCGCAGTGGCTGGCTTGGCCGTTGCGGCGGGCTTGGCGGCTGCCGGTTTTTTCGCTACCGCAGGCTTTTTGGCCGCGGCAGGTTTGGCCGCTGGTTTCGCAGCGGCGGGCTTGGCAGCAGGTTTAGCCGCAGCGGTTTTAGCCGCAGGTTTGGCAGCCGGTTTCGCCGCTGGTTTGGCGGCGGTTTTAGCGGCCACAGGCTTAGCGGCAGGCTTGGCTGCAGGTTTGGCGGCAGCGGTTTTAGCCGCTGGCTTGGCCGCAGGTTTTGCAGCAGCTTTGGCTGGCGCTTTTGCGGCAGGTTTTGCAGCCGGTTTGGCGGCGGCTTTAACCAGAGGCTTGGCGGCAGTTTTGGCGGCGGGTTTTGCAGCTGCGGTTTTAGCTGCTGGTTTGGCCGCCGGTTTTGCTGCAGGCTTGGCGGCGGCAGTCTTGGCGGGAGCCGCTTTGGCGCCGGTGAGTTTTTCGATTTGCTTGGTCAAGGTATCGACCTTGCTGTGCAGCGCCTTCAACTCCGCCTTGCTCGGTACGCCCAGTCGCGAAATAGCACTGTTGAGGCGTTTGTCGAAAGTCTCTTCCAACTTGCCCCAGGTATCCGAAATGCTCGACTTGGCGGAACCCGCGCTCGCCTTGGCAGCGTCGACTTTTTTACCAACCGTGCTCTTGGTCAACTTCTCGGCTTTCTCGCCGTCTTTAACCAGGGTCTCGAAGAGTTTGCTGCCGTCACTGTCGATCTTCGAGTACACGCCTAAACCAGCGAGCCAGATTTTGCGGGAATATTCTTCAACTTTCCCGACCCACGAGCTGCCTTCTTTCTGAGTAGTCTTTTTAACAGCCATCCCGATGTCTCCTTAGTGTTTACGCGCGACACGTTCGAGCAATGCCGTCAGCTCTTCGAGCTTAGCAGAGAGTGTCTCCACGTCATGTTTAGACGCAATGCCGATCCGATTCAAGGCACTGGCGACACGAGTATCAAAAGCTTTTTCAACTTTATCCAGTTGAACTTCAACCAGGCCTTTGACGCCGGAGACGTTACTCTTTACTTGGTCAATCTGACTGTTGGCGGCATCAAGTTGTTCAACTACAACTTTTTTACCTTTACTTTCAACACGTTGACCGCTTCTAACGAGTTCCTTGAAGTACTCGCCGCCCTCGCTGCCGACCTTGGCGTAGGCACCAAGACCCGCCAGCCAGATCTTGCGGGCATAGCTTTTAACCTCACTCAGAGGGGTGGTCTGAACGTCGATTTTTTTCTTCAAAATAACTTTGGCCATGGTGCACCTCACACAGAATTGGGTGGCGGACAGCCCGCAGGAGTTGAGGGCTTGGGCACAAAGTAGGGTTTAAAATTAGAATCGGCACCCTAAGCACAGGCGTATCAGGCCAGGGCCTTATCCAGGGCTTTTTCGATTTCGGACTTGATCGTGCCACTCATGGCCGACATCAACAGGCCAAGTTCCACATCAATGCGCAGCGAATCATCGGCCACCAATACCGTGCCTTTAACCCCGGAGCGCTTGAGCTTCAGGGTGTCGCCAGCCCATGAGGACTCCACCCCATATTTATCCTCGAGTTTGCGCGCCAATTGCTCAGCCTTGGCCCGCGCCTGTTCTTTTCCCAGGGTGTGTTCACGCTCAACGGTAATACGGGCCATTGCAATGACTCCTCTTTATAACGACTCAGAACACCCGCCATGCGGCAAAAGGTCTCGATGAGCGCCTATCTTACCTGCAGCCTTGCCAAGACAAAGTAGGCCTTCGGGATTATCATGTCCCGCATTCTCTTTTGGTGACAGCGATATGACTGATCAGCGCAAAGGCAGCGATGCCGAACCCACCACTCACTTCGGCTTCAAGAACGTCCCGGAAAGCCAAAAGGCGGAAAAAGTCGCTGAGGTGTTCCACTCCGTGGCAGCCAAGTACGACCTGATGAACGACGTGCTCTCCGGCGGCATGCACCGCCTGTGGAAGCGCTTCACCATCGAGTTGTCGGGCGTACGCACCGGCAACCGGGTGCTGGACATCGCCGGTGGCACCGGCGACCTGGCGGCCAAGTTCTCCAAGCTGGTTGGCCCCACCGGCCAGGTGGTATTGGCCGATATCAACGGCTCGATGCTCAAGGTTGGCCGCGACCGCCTGCTCGACAAAGGCGTGGCCGGCAATATCGAATTCGTCCAGGCCGACGCTGAAAAGCTGCCGTTCCCCGACAACCATTTCGACTGCGTGACCATTGCCTTCGGCCTGCGTAACGTGACCCACAAGGAAGACGCGATCCGCTCGATGCTGCGCGTGCTCAAGCCGGGTGGCCGCCTGCTGGTGCTGGAGTTCTCCAAGCCGACCAACGCGCTGATGTCCAAGGTCTACGACACGTACTCCTTCGCCTTCATGCCGTTGATGGGCAAGTTGATCACCAACGATGCCGAGAGCTACCGCTACCTGGCCGAGTCGATCCGCATGCACCCGGACCAGGAAACCCTGAAGTCGATGATGGTGGAGGCCGGTTTCGACCGCGTGACCTACCACAACATGACGTCCGGCATCGTCGCCCTGCACCGCGGCATCAAGCCCTGATGCTGCTGCAAGGTCTTCTCGCCAGCGTCGAGCACGGCCTCAACCGTGTACTGCGCCTGGACAGCACCGCCCTGGCGCGGCTCGCGCACCTGACCGGCAAAGTCATCGCCGTCGATTGCCGCAGCCCCGCCTTGCAGCTGTTTATCCTGCCCAGCGATGAAGGCCTGCGGCTCGCCACCCAATGGGCCGCTGAAGCCGATTGCACCTTGCGTGCGCCGGCCTCCAGCCTGTTGCACTTGGCGCTGAGCCGCAACAAGACTGCCATCCTCCACAGCCCCGAGGTGGAGCTGGAAGGCGACAGCGCGGTGCTGATGGACCTGGCCGCCGTGCTGCAAGACCTGGAGCTGGACTGGGAATACGAACTATCGCGCTGGATCGGCCCCGTCGCCACCCAGTTGATCAGCGGGCACCTGCGCAGCCGCTCGCGCTGGTATCAGCAAGGGTTCGCCAGCCTCAACCAGAACCTTGCCGAATACCTGAGCGAAGAATCGCGCACCCTGGTCGGGCAACGGGAAGCGCAAGCGCGCTTTCGCGAGCTCGACAAGGCCAAAATCGACCTGGAACGCCTCGAGGCCCGCTTCGAGCGCTTGAGCCGTTCCCTTGATCCAAGCGATAACGCATGAAGCTGCTCGCCGTCCGCCGTTTGTTTCGTATCCAGCGCGTCGTAATCCGCTACCGTCTCGATGACCTGCTGTTTGCCCTGCCCTTGCCGTGGTTTTTGCTGGCGGTGCGTTATGTGCTGCCGTGGCGCTGGTTGCCGCGCAAGCCGTCGCCGTTGAGCCGTGGCGCCAGCCTGCGCCTGGCGTTGCAGGACTTGGGGCCGATCTTCATCAAGTTCGGGCAGATCCTCTCCACCCGCCGCGACCTGTTGCCCGAAGACATCGCCGACGAGCTGATGCTGCTGCAAGACCGCGTGCCGCCGTTCGACTCGCAGCAGTCGATGGCGCTGATCGAAGAACAGCTGGGCCAGAAGATCAGCGAGGTGTTCAGCCGCTTCGACGTCGAGCCCCTGGCCTCGGCGTCGGTGGCGCAAGTGCACGCCGCGCAACTCAAGACCGGCGAAGAAGTGGTGGTGAAAGTCATTCGCCCAGGCCTCAAGCCGATCATCGGCCAGGACCTGGCGTGGCTGTTTGTCCTCGCCCGCGCGGCCGAACGCTTCTCCGCCGATGCGCGCCTGCTGCACCCGGTGGACGTGGTCGCCGACTACGAAAAAACCATCTACGACGAACTCGACCTGCTGCGCGAAGCGGCCAACGCCAGCCAATTGCGACGCAACTTCGAAGGTTCGCAACTGCTGTACGTGCCGCAAGTGTATTGGGACTGGTGCCGGCCAAAAGTGCTGGTGATGGAGCGCATCTACGGCGTGCAGGTCACCGACCTTGCGACCCTGGCCGACCAGCGCACCGACATGAAGATGCTGGCCGAGCGCGGTGTGGAGATTTTCTTCACCCAAGTGTTCCGCGACAGTTTCTTCCACGCCGACATGCACCCGGGCAACATCTTCGTCAGCACCGTCAACCCGTGGAGCCCGCAGTACATCGCCATCGACTGCGGCATCGTCGGCAGCCTCACCCCCGAAGACCAGGATTACCTGGCGCGCAACCTGTTTGCCTTCTTCAAGCGCGACTACCGCCGTGTGGCGCAGTTGCACATTGATTCGGGCTGGGTGCCGGCGGAAACCAAGCTCAATGAATTCGAAGCGGCGATCCGCACGGTGTGTGAGCCGATCTTCGAAAAACCGTTAAAAGATATTTCCTTCGGCCAGGTGCTGATGCGCCTGTTCCAGACCGCGCGGCGCTTCAATATGGAAGTGCAGCCGCAACTGGTGCTGTTGCAAAAGACCCTGCTGAACATCGAAGGCCTGGGCCGCCAGCTGTACCCGGACCTCGATTTGTGGAACACCGCGCAACCCTTCCTGGAACGCTGGATGCGCGAGCGCATGAGCCCCAAAACCATGCTGGGCAACCTGCACAGCCAGTTCGAACAGCTGCCGCACCTGGCCAACATGACCCGCGACCTGCTGGAGCGCATGTCCCAGCCCCACGCCAAGGACCCTGAGCCACCGTGGCGCAAGCGCAAGGACGATTGGTTCCTGCGCCTGCTCGGCGCCGCGCATCTGGTGGGCGGGGTGATGCTGGCGATTGGTGGGCCATTGAACCAACTGGGCCACTGGCCAGCCGGCATCATGGTCGCCGTGGGTGTTTATCTGATCGTGCGTCGATAGCCAATCCGGTTATACACTGTCGCAAATTGCCGGAGCCGAACATGAAAGACTGGCTGGATGAGATCAAATGGGACAATGACGGCCTGGTGCCGGCCATTGCCCAGGACTACAAGACCGGGCGCGTGCTGATGATGGCCTGGATGAACCGCGAGGCCCTGAGCCTTACCGCCGCCGAGCAGCGCGCCATCTACTGGTCACGTTCGCGTGGCAAACTGTGGCGCAAGGGCGAAGAATCCGGGCACGTGCAGACCCTGCATGAGCTGCGCTTGGACTGCGATGCCGACGTGGTGATCCTCAAGGTCGAACAGATCGGCGGCATTGCCTGCCACACTGGCCGCCACAGTTGCTTCTATCGCGTGTTCGAGAATGGCGAATGGAAGATTGTGGAGCCGGTGCTCAAAGACCCGCACGCCATCTACCCAGCAGGACACTGAACATGAGCGATACCCTGAACCGTGTGGCCCAGGTGCTGGAAGACCGCAAAGGCGCGGACGCCGACAGCTCCTACGTCGCCAGCCTGTACCATAAGGGTCTGAACAAGATTCTGGAAAAACTCGGCGAAGAATCCGTCGAGACCATCATTGCGGCCAAGGACGCGCAAATCAGCGGTGATTACAGCGATGTAATCTATGAGACCGCAGACTTGTGGTTCCATAGCCTGGTGATGCTCGCCCAACTGGGGCAGCACCCACAGGCCGTGCTGGATGAACTGGACCGTCGCTTCGGCTTGTCCGGGCACGCCGAGAAGGCTTCGCGCCCGTCCGCCTGAATAACTAAGACTTGAGGATTTGAAGCATGGGCATTTTTGACTGGAAACACTGGATCGTCATTCTGGTGGTGGTGGTATTGGTGTTCGGTACCAAGAAACTCAAGAACCTGGGCACCGATGTGGGCGAGTCGATCAAGGGCTTTCGCAAAGCCATGAACGATGATGAAAAGCCAGCCGAGCCAAGCGCCACCCCGGTGCCACCGGCCCAGCCTGTTCACCCGCAGGCCACCCAGCCGATCACCGAGCGCCGTACCTTCGACGTTCAGGCTGAAAAGGTCCAAGAGCCGACCCGCAAAGACTCGTGAGCACTGACTAATGTTTGGTATCAGCTTCTCTGAACTGCTGCTCGTCGGCCTGGTGGCCTTGCTGGTACTGGGGCCGGAACGCCTGCCCGGTGCCGCACGCACCGCCGGCTTGTGGATCGGGCGCCTCAAGCGCAGTTTCAACGCGATCAAACAGGAAGTTGAACGGGAAATCGGTGCCGACGAAATCCGCCGGCAATTGCACAACGAACATATCCTCTCGTTGGAGCAGGAAGCCCGCAAGATTCTTTCCCCGGTGCAAGAGCCGGCCAAGCCGGTAACGCCGGTGGCCGAGCACAGCATCGCGCCAGCCCCTGTGGCCGACGCCGCACCGGCAGCGCCAGCCCCAACGACGCCCGCGCCGACGCCCGTTGCGTCGCCCGCACCCCATGACCCTACATTGCCGCCGCGAGCCCCATGAGCGCTGATAAACCGGAAAACGACCAGCACATGCCGCTGGTCTCGCACCTCACCGAGCTGCGCACCCGCCTGCTGCGTTGCGTGGCGGCGATCTTCATCATCTTTGCCGGGCTGTTCGCCTTTACCCAGCAGATCTACACCTTCGTCTCGACACCCCTGCGCCAGTACCTGCCAGCCGGCGCGACGATGATCGCCACCGATGTGTCGTCGCCGTTCCTGACGCCCTTGAAGCTGACCATGATGGTCTCGCTATTCCTGGCGATCCCGGTGATCCTGCATCAGATCTGGGGCTTTATCGCGCCGGGCCTGTACAAGCATGAGAAGCGCATCGCCGTGCCATTGCTGGTGTCGAGCATCCTGCTGTTCTACACCGGCATGGCCTTCGCCTACTTCCTGGTGTTCCCGCTGATCTTCAAGTTCTTTGCCGCTGCCACCCCGGCCGGCGTGGAAATGATGACCGATATCACCAGCTACCTCGATTTCGTGATGACGCTGTTCTTCGCCTTCGGCGTGGCATTCGAAATCCCGGTGGCGGTGGTGTTGCTGGTGTGGATCGGCGTGGTCGACGTCAAGTACCTGAAGAAGATCCGCCCGTACGTGATCATCGGCTGCTTCGTGGTCGGCATGATCCTCACACCGCCGGACATCTTCTCCCAGACCTTGTTGGCGGTGCCGATGTGGATGCTGTTCGAAGTGGGCATCCTGTTCAGCGGCTTGATCAGCAAGCGTGGCGAACACCCGGATGACGCGCCTGTCGACGACGACCAGCCGCCAGCGACCCAGCCGTGAACCTGCTGCTGCTCGAAGAGGCCGACTTTATCGCGGCCGACCGCGTAGTGCTGCGTGATCGGCGCCTGGTGCATATGCAGGAGGTTCACCGCGCCGCCGTCGGTGACACCCTGCGCGTGGGCCGCATTGGCGGGCTGATGGGTAATGCCCAACTGCTGCGCCTGGAAGCCGCCGACGCCGAACTGCAAGTGAGCTTCGACCAACCGCCGCCGAGCAAACTGCCCCTGACCTTGCTGCTGGCCCTGCCCCGCCCGAAGATGCTGCGCCGGGTGCTGCAAACAGTGGCGGCCATGGGCGTGCCCAAGGTGGTACTGGTCAACAGCTACCGGGTGGAAAAAAGCTTCTGGCAAACCCCGTTCCTGGAGCCTGAAGCGGTGCGCGAGCAACTGATCCTCGGCCTGGAGCAAGCGCGGGACACGGTGCTGCCCGAGATCATTATCGAGAAACGCTTCAAGCCGTTTGTCGAAGACCGGCTGCCGGCCATGGCGGCTGGCACCCTGGGCCTGATCGGCCATCCGGGCGATTACCCGGCTTGCCCCCGAGCCCTGGAAGAACCGGTGACCCTGGCCATCGGCCCGGAAGGCGGCTGGATTCCCTATGAAGTGGACCTGCTGGCCAAGGCCGGGTTGCAGCCGGTGCAGTTGGGTGCACGTATTTTGCGCGTCGAAACCGCCGTAACCGCCCTGCTCGCCCGCCTGTTCTAACCCCCCGCAGATCAAGCGATCATCTCGCCTTCTGTAGGAGCGAGCTTGCTCGCGAAAACCTCACAGACGCCGCGTTTACTCAGGAAGCACGCGTTACCGTTGACGTTTTTCGCGAGCAAGCTCGCTCCTACATTAGATGTGCATCGCTACAGTATCCTGCCCCCGTGCCGATAGCCTGTGAATAAGTCCAAGCCTTGTTCCAGGGGAGTTCGCAGCATGTATCGTTGGTTAGCCGAGAAACTGGGGAATGTAAGCGTCAACCGCAAGCTGAGCGTGGGCTTTGGCCTGGTGTTGCTCCTGACGCTGTTGATCACCTTTACCGGCTGGACCGGCCTGGGGGATGTGATCAGTCGCGGTGACAAGCTGGGCTTTATTTCCAGCCTCAATGGCCTGACCAAAGACCTGCGCCTGGCACGCCTGGACTTCGACATGCGCCGTGGCGAGCAAGGCACGGACAAGGTCGACGGCCTGCTCGCCCACCTCGACAGTGGCCTGAAGACCGCTGCCGAGCTGATCGAGCAACCTGACGATAAAGCCCTGGTCGAGCAGCAGCAGGAAGCCCTGAACCAATACAAAAAGGCCTTCGCCGCCATGGTCCAGGCGGGCCTCAAGCGTGAGGGCGCGCGCAGCAAACTCGGCGACACTGCCGACAATGCCGTCGCCAAGATCAACGAAATCGAAAAAGCCCTGTTGCAAGGTGACAGCGTCGCCCAGTTCAACAGCGTGGTTGAGCAGAGCAAGCTGATCCAGCAGTCGCGCTTCCAGGTACGCGGCTACACCTACAGCGGCAAGGTCGAAGCCGAGCAACCGGCCCTGGATGCCATCGACAACGCTCTGAAGAAAATCACCGAGCTGCAAGGCCAGTTGCCTGCGCAATACCAGGCCAACCTGCAAGAAGCCGGGACTTCACTGCAAGCCTACCGCGTCGCCGTCAGCCAGTATCGCGATTCCCAGGTCGCCAGCGCCGCAGCGCTCAAAACCATGATCGCCCAAGGCGACATCCTGCTGGGCCACAGTGAAAAACTCACCGTCTCCCAGACCGCCGTGCGTGACGCAGATGCCGCGCAGGCCAAATACCTGTTGCTGCTTGCCACCGTGCTGGCGCTGATCGTCGGCGTCTTCGCGGCCTGGGCCATTACCCGCCAGATCGTCATCCCGCTGAACCAGACCCTCAAAGTCGCCGAGCGCGTGGCCTCCGGCGACCTGAGCCACAACCTGGAATCGGGCCGCCAGGACGAACTGGGCCAATTGCAGCGCGCCATGCAAAGCATGACCGTGGGCCTGCGCGAGTTGATCGGCGGGATCAGCGACGGCGTCACCCAGATCGCCAGCGCCGCCGAGCAGTTGTCGGCCGTGACCGAACAAACCAGCGCCGGGGTCAACAGCCAGAAGGTCGAGACCGACCAGGTGGCCACCGCCATGAACGAAATGGCGGCCACCGTGCAGGAAGTGGCGCGCAACGCCGAAGAGGCCTCGGAAGCCGCCGTGGCCGCCGACCAGCAAGCCCGTGAAGGCGACCAGGTGGTGGGGGAAGCCATCGCCCAGATCGAGCGCCTGGCCACCGAAGTGGGTAATTCCACAGTGGCCATGGGTGAGCTCAAGCGCGAAAGCGACAAGATCGGCAGCGTGCTCGACGTGATTAAATCCGTGGCCCAGCAAACCAACCTGCTGGCCCTTAACGCCGCCATTGAGGCCGCGCGTGCGGGTGAAGCCGGTCGCGGCTTTGCCGTGGTGGCCGACGAGGTGCGCAGCCTGGCCCAGCGCACGCAGAAGTCCACTGAAGAGATCGAAGAGCTGATCGTCGGCCTGCAAAGTGGTACCCAGCAGGTGGCAACCATCATGGACAACAGCCGCGGGCTGACCGAGAGCAGTGTTGAGCTGACGCGCCGCGCCGGTCACGCGCTGGGCAATATCACCCGCACCGTCTCGACCATCCAGGCGATGAACTCGCAGATCGCCACCGCCGCCGAGCAGCAAAGCGCCGTGGCTGAAGAGATCAACCGCAGCGTGTTGAATGTGCGCGATATCTCCGAGCAAACTTCGTCGGCCAGTGAAGAAACCGCGTCCTCCAGTGCCGAACTGGCGCGCCTGGGGATCTACCTGCAGACCTTGGTCGGGCGCTTCCGAGTCTGAATTACCCTACGCGGCGGCTTACCAAAGCCGCCGCATCTTGTGAAATTTCCTACGCAGTTATCAGCCCTCCACGGGCCCGAATCGAATTAGCGTTTCAGGTGTCGCCAAACGCTTTTTCTGATTCGGAGGTTCACCATGTTTCCTCGGCTGACCCGCGTGCTGGTCAATGCCAGCGTCCGCCTCAAGCTCGCCCTGGGTTTTGGCCAAGTGCTGATCCTCAGTTTCCTGATCGCCGCCACCGGCTGGCAAGCCTTGAACGCCGTGCTTTACCGATCCAACAGCCTGACGACCCTGGGGCAACTGGCGGTCGACGCCGAGGCCATGCGCGCCGACCGCATCGTGTACCGCACCCTGACAGACAGCGATAGCCTGGGCAAAATGGCCGCGAAAATCGAGCGGATCGACCAGCACCTGGCCGACCTTTCAAACCGCCTGAAAGAGCCAGCTGACCTGCAGCGACTTGAAGAAGCCAAGAGCCTTGCAAGCAACTTCAAGGCGGCACTGGCGCAACTGCCGCCCTTGATCGAACAGCGCGAGCGCATCCGCCCGGCGCTGAAAAAAATCGCTCTGCAAGCCAGCGATACCCTCGCCCAATTTGCCAGTGACCTGCCTGACCAGAACGACGAAAAGGCCCTCGATGCCATCGAGCAACTGCGCCAGGCCATGGAGCTGGCCGAAGATCGCGCCCAGAGCCCCGCCTGGGCCGCGCAATCGCTGGCGATGTATGCAGAGGCCATCGGCAAGGCGCTGGACGCTCTGGAGATCGCGCAGCTGGCCGTCACAGCACTGCCGGTGGACTCAGCACTGCTCAAGACCGACCTGGCTAACTATCGCGAGCAGTTGATCAAGCTCAAGGAAGCCCAGCTCAATGTGGAGACCGTGCAAAACCGCTTCGAACAGCAACTCAATGACCTGCGCGAAAACAGCAACCAGTTGAGCCAAAGCCAAAACACCAAGCGAAACGACGAGGCAGACCACACCCGTACATTGCTGATCAGCGTGACAGTGGCCGCCCTGGCACTCGGCGCGCTGGCCGCCTGGTGGATCGCCCGGCAGATTGCAGCGCCATTGCGGGAGATCCTTAGCGCCGCGCACCGCGTTGCCGAGGGCGATCTCAGCCATGACATGGCGGTCGACCGTCGTGACGAACTTGGCCAGTTGCAGCAAAGCATCGGGCAAATGACCCGCAGCCTGCGTAGCCTGATCAGCAGTATCGGCGACAGTGCCCGGCAGATCGCCGGGGCGGCTACACAGTTATCCACGGTCACCGAGCAGACACGCAGCGGTCTCAACGAGCAGAAAGACGAAACCGACCAGGTGGCGACGGCAATGAATGAAATGCTCGCCACTGCCCAGGAAGTGGCGCGCCACGCCGAACGCGCCTCGGTGGCAGCCAATGAAGCCGACCAGCAGGCCGGCGCCGGTGAGCAGGTGGTCACCCAGGCCGTGGAGCAGATTGGCAACCTGGCCAGTGAAATGGCGCTGTCGGGACGCGCGATGCTCGCGTTGCAACAGGAGAGCCAGAAGATCGCCAGTGTGCTGGACGTGATCAAGTCCGTGTCTCAGCAGACCAACCTGCTGGCCCTGAACGCCGCCATTGAAGCGGCGCGTGCGGGCACTGCCGGCCAAGGCTTTGCGGTGGTCGCCGACGAAGTGCGCAGCCTGGCCCAACGCACTCAGGAATCGGCCGAGGAGATCGAAGGGCTGATCCTCGGCCTGCATAACGGCACCCAACAGGTGGCGGACATCATGGACAGCAGCCGCAGCCTGACAGACAACAGCGTCGCCCTGACCCGCGACGCCGGTGATGCCCTGATTGCCATTGCCCGCACGGTGACGATCATCCAGGAAATGAACCCGCAGATCGCCGCCGCAGCCGAACAGCAAAGCGCCGTGGCCGAGGAGATCAACCGCAGTGTGTTGAAGGTACGGGACGTGTCGGAAAAGACCGCCGCCGCCAGCGAGGAAACGGCGGCGGCGAGTGTTCAGTTGACGCGGTTGAGCCTGGATTTGCAGACGCTGGTCGACAAATTCAAGCTCTGAAACACCCCCCCTGTAGGAGCGAGCTTGCTCGCGAAAAACCCAAGGCCGCTGCGTTCATTCAGGGTGCGTGGCGTTATCGTTGAAGGTTTTCGCGAGCAAGCTCGCTCCTACAGTCATAGGACCTGGCGCAGGAAGGCTTGGGCGCGGGGGTCTTTTGGCGCATTGAAGAACTCGGCCGGGGCGGCGTCTTCCAGCAATTTGCCGTGGTCGAAAAACAACACCCGGTCTGCCACTTCCCGGGCAAAGCCCATCTCGTGTGTGACGCACACCATGGTCATGCCTTCCAGGGCCAGGGTCTTCATCACGTCCAGCACTTCACCGACCATTTCCGGGTCGAGGGCCGAGGTGGGCTCGTCAAACAGCATCACCTTGGGCTCCATCGCCAGGGCCCGGGCAATGGCGACCCGCTGTTGCTGGCCGCCAGACAGGCGCGATGGAAACTCGTGGGCCTTCTGCGCGATACCGACCTTTTCCAGCAGCGCCAGGGCCTTGGCCTCGCGCTCTGGCTTGCCACGCTTGCGCACGACCTTTTGCGCCAGGCACAGGTTTTCCAGCACGGTCATGTGGGGGAAGAGGTTGAAGTGCTGGAACACCATGCCAACTTCACGGCGGTAGGCATTCACGTCGGTCTTGGGGTCGGCCAGTTGCAGGCCGTCGATGCTCACCGAACCTGAGTCGAACGCCTCCAAGCCGTTAAGGCAGCGCAGGAAAGTGGACTTGCCGGAGCCCGAAGGGCCGATAACCACCAGCACCTCGCCCTTGGCCACTTGGGTGGTGACGTGATCCACCGCGCGCACCACTTGCCCACGGGTATCGAAGACTTTTACCAGATCGCGCACTTCAATCACTTTGGGCGAGCCTCCGCTCAAGCCGGCTGGCCATCTTCGACAGCGGCAGGTTGATCAGCAGGTACAAGCCCGCCACACAGAACAGGATCTCAAACGGCGAGAACGAGGTGGTGATCACCTCGCGGCCGCTCTTGAGCAACTCGGTAATCGCGATCACCGACACCAGGGAGGTGTCCTTGACCAGGCTGATAAATTGCCCGGCCAGGGGCGGCAGCACGCGCTTGAACGCCTGCGGCAGTACCACGTGGCGCATCGACTGGCTGGCGCTCAAGCCCAGGGAGCGCGCCGCTTCGTCCTGGCCACGGGTGATGGACTGCACGCCAGCGCGCACGATTTCCGCCACGTAGGCACCGGTGAACAACGACAGCGCGGCGATCCCGGCGAACTCTCGGGACAGGTTGAGCACCGTGCCGATAAAGAAATAGAAAATGAAGATCTGCACCAGCAGCGGCGTACCCCGCACCAATTCGACGTAGATCGTCGACAGGTCGCGCAAGGTGGGGTTTTTCGACAGCCGGCACAGCCCGGTCGCCAAGCCAATCGCCAAACCCAGGATGCCGGACACTACCGACAGCCACAATGTGGTCCACAAGCCCCACATCAACGGCCCCAATGCCCATTGCCGGGTCACGCCGACCACATCGCCTTCAGCCACGTCGTCGCCGCGCGCCACTTGCAGGCTGTTATCGGCAACCGTGAGCTTTTGCTCGACACCGGCGTCGTTGCGCAGGGTGACTTCGGCCGTATCGCCTTTGCGCACCAACTCGACCACGGTGGAAATATCCGCGGCGCGCTGGGAAGTTTCGGCTTGATAAGCGAAGTACTGCGGGACGCGGTTCCAGCGCCATTCGTAGGACATCAACGAGGTGGCGTAATACAAGGCACCCGCCAGGCCGACCAGCACGACCACCGTGAGCAGGTGCCAGGGCCATTGGGCTTTTTTCTGTTTCATTTCACTTTCCAGTTTTTTGTCGCCTGTCATGCCTCCTTCGCGAGCAAGCCCGCTCCCACACTTGACCGAGTTGTAACATCAAAATGCGGTCAAAATGTGGGAGCGGGCTTGCTCGCGAAGGGCGCGACGCGGTGCCCAGTGAGGCCTTATTCCATGTCCTTGAGCCACTCGGAGCTCTTGAACCACTTGTCATGGATGCGATCGTAGGTGCCGTCGTTACGGATCTGGTGCAGGAAGTTGTTGATGAAGTTGATGCTGTCGTAATCACCTTTCTTCAAACCGAACGCAAGGGGTTCAAAGGTGAAGGGTTCGTCCAGGAACACCAGCTTGCCGTTACCGACTTTCTTCTCGGCCACCACGTTGTACGGTGCGTCGTAGACGAACGCATCAGCCTTGCCGTTGACCACGTCGAGCACGCCTTCCTGCTCGTTGTCGTAGCCGTGGTACTTGGCTTTGGAGATCAACTTCTTGGCCACCATCTCACCGGTGGTGCCGAGCTTGGAGGTCAGGCGGTATTTCTCGTCGTTCAGGTCTTTGTAGGACTTGATGGTGCCTTCCAGTTCCTTACGGATCAGCAGCGTCTGGCCGACCACGATGAAGGGTTCGCTGAAGTTCAGGCGCAGGTTGCGTTCCTGGGTCAGGGTCATGCCGCTGCCGATCATGTCGAACTTGCCGGTCAGGAAAGCCGGGATGATGCCGTCGTAGCCGGTGGACACCAGCTCCAGCTTGACGCCCATGGACTTGGCCATGGCCTTGAGGATGTCGACCTCGAAACCGATGATTTCACCGCGCTTGTCGGTCATTTCGAACGGCATGTAGGTGGGGTCCATGCCGACTTTCAACGTGCCGCGCTTGACCGCCTCATCAATGGCGCCGGCCTGTGCCACGGTGGCAGCGACCAGCGCGGTGACGCCAAGCATCAGCATCGAAAGATACTTTTTCATCATCAAGACCCCTGAACGATTCTTATAAGGTGGGCGCACGAGAGGGCTGCGCCATTTCGGGGAGCGATCCTAACCCACTCGTTGCCCGCCACAAAGGTTTCACCGGTAAATGTTATCGGTGTGTGTCGGAAAACGCTGACAGCGGCACGGAGAAGCGCAGGCGCAGACGCTTCAGCGCGGCCTCTCGATCAGGGGTTGATGTGTAAGCAGTTATGACGATCAGTCGATCTCGGCGATCCAGGCCGTGTCCCTTAACCACTTGTCATGCAGGCGATCGTAGGTGCCGTCTTGGGCGATCTGATTGAGAAAGTGGTTGATCCAATTGAGGCTGTCGTAATCGCCTTTTTTCAGGCCAAACGCCAAGGGCTCAAAGGTAAAAGGTTGCTCCAGTGCCAACAAGGCACTGTTCTGTGGCCGACTCATCGCGATCAGGTTGTAGGGCGCATCATGGATAAAAGCATCGGCCTTGCCTTCCACCACCTGCCGCACGCCCTCTTCCGGGTCAGCCACACTGCTGAGCCGAGCGGATACGAGAAAGCGCTGCGCAGCGGCTTCACCGGTGGTGCCTTGAGTGGTAACGACGCGGTAACTGGCGTCGTCCAGCTCTTCAATACTGGACACCTTCGCGCCCAGGCGCGGATGCAGCAGCACCGTCTGGCCCACCACGATAAACGAGTCACTGAAGTTGAGCTTGAGGTTGCGCTCCTGGGTGACCGTCATGCCGCTGCCAATCAGATCAAACTTGTTTGCCGTCAGCCCTGGCAGCAACTCCGTGTAGGGCACCGCCACCAACTCAAGCTCTACACCCAGCGCGCGACTCATGGCGTGGAGCAAGTCAATTTCAAAGCCGACGATACGCCCCTGCTTATCGAGCATTTCGAACGGCACGTTATTGGGGGTGGTGCCGACTTTAAGTACGCCACGGCGCACAGCGTTGTCCAGCGCGCCCGCGTAAAGCAGGCCTGCGTGTCCCCCCAGGAAAAAGCCCATCAGCAATGCCAAACAATACCTTTTGATCATGAATGCCCCCGTGGCGAGTCCAATGTGGGGGGCGATCCTAACCCAGCCGCAGGCACGGCAATACGCTTCGAACAAAGGTCTTTTGTTTCGAAATAACAAGGAGTTAGGAATAGAAAGGAAGGGGCTAAAAACGCTGTAGGACCAACGTTTGAAACACCCCCGAAGTGAGCCTTCGGGGGTGCCTGAATCAGGCCGGTTGGGCCTGGGGCGACTGTGGTTGCAGGGGCAGCAATGGCGCGTGCGGATCGGCCTTGATCGAGGCACGCCAAGCGCCGAGCCACTCGGCATGACCTTCGCTCCACACCTGCTCATGCAGGCGAGCCAAAGCCACCGGGTCGCTGAGCAGCGCCAAACGTTCGCTGTTGTTGAGGCCGGCCGGGCCGACTTTCAACGCGTGGCGAACACGCTCCATACGCAGGTACTCGATGGGCTCGGCCTCACGGTGCCGCGAGGTCGCCAAGGCACAGGCCAGGGCGTTCTGCTGCGGGTCGACCACCGAACGCACAAAGCCGTCATTGAGGGCGTGCCAACGGTTTTCGTGGGTGTACTTCTCGGTCGACAGCAGGGCTTGCGGCGGATTGTATTCCTCAGGGATCAGGAACAGGCTCTCGTCGCGGGACTTGAGGCCCAGCTTGACCCGGCTGGAAATCACCGACACCGGGATCGACAGCATCAGCGAACCGACGATCGGCACCAGCCACCACAGGAAGCTCGGGTTCAGCCACACCACCAGCAGCGCCCACAAAAAGCCCAGCACGGTTTGCGGACCGTGGCGCTTGACCGCCTCGCTCCATGGCGTGGAGTCGTCGTCACGTTGTGGCGAGTTCCAGGTAGCGGCCCAGCCGAGGAACGCAGCGAGGACGAAACGGGTGTGGAAGATCATCCGCACCGGCGCCAGCAGCATGGAGAACAGCATCTCCAGCAGCATCGACAGGGTCACCTTGAACTTGCCACCAAACTCTTTCGCGCCTTTGGCCCAGATCAGGATGATGCTCAGCAGTTTAGGCAGGAACAACAGCACGATGGTGGTGGAGAACAGCGCTACCGCCTTGTCCGGGTGCCATTGTGGCCACAGCGGGTACAACTGGCGCGGAGCCATGAAGTACTGCGGCTCCATCAGCGTATTCACCGCCAGCAACGCCGTGGACAGCACCAAAAAGAAGAACCACAACGGCGCCGACAGGTAGGACATCACGCCGGTGAGGAACACCGCACGGTGCACCGGGTGCATACCTTTAACCAGGAACAGGCGGAAGTTCATCAGGTTACCGTGGCACCAGCGGCGGTCACGCTTGAGTTCATCCAGCAGGTTCGGCGGCAGTTCTTCGTAGCTGCCCGGCAGGTCGTAGGCAATCCACACGCCCCAGCCGGCACGGCGCATCAGCGCGGCTTCAACGAAGTCGTGGGAAAGGATCGCACCGGCAAACGCGCCCTTACCTGGCAACGGCGCCAGGGCGCAGTGCTCGATAAACGGCTTCATACGGATAATGGCGTTGTGGCCCCAGTAGTGGGATTCACCCAACTGCCAGAAGTGCAGGCCGGCAGTAAACAGCGGGCCGTACACGCGAGTGGCGAACTGCTGCATGCGCGCATACAGGGTGTCCATGCCCGACGCACGCGGCGCGGTCTGGATAATCCCGGCATCCGGCGTGGCTTCCATCAGGCGCACCAGGCTGGTCAGGCACTCGCCGCTCATCACGCTGTCGGCGTCGAGAACGACCATGTACTTGTAGTCACCGCCCCAACGACGGCAGAAGTCGTCGAGGTTGCCGCTCTTGCGCTTAACGCGGCGGCGGCGACGGCGATAGAAGATCTTGCCGAAACCACCCGCTTCGCGGCATACGTCGAGCCAGGCTTGCTGTTCGGCGATGCAGATGTCGGCGTCGTTACTGTCGCTGAGCACGAAGAAATCGAAGCGATCCAGGTCACCGGTCGCGGCCACCGATTCGAACGTTGCACGCAAACCGGCGAATACACGCGGCACGTCTTCGTTGCAGATCGGCATCACAAGCGCGGTGCGCGCATCCTTGGGAATCGGCTCGTCGCCGGCACTTTTACCGGAGATACGGTATTTATCGTGCCCGGTCAGCAGCTCCAGGAAGCCCATGAGCGCGGTCCAGAAACCGGCCGACACCCAGCAGAACAGAATCCCGAACATGATCAGGATGCTGGTTTGCAGGGCGTAAGGCAGTACCTGGGTGGCGGTTTGCAGCAGGGTCTGGTTGCGAATTTCGTCGAAGTCGACCAGCGACCAGCCCTGGTACGGCATGATGCCTTTCATGTACCAGCCGGCCACGATGGTCTGGCCCAGCATCAGCACCAACAGGATGTAACGACGGATCGAGCCGACGGTACGCCAGCGCGCAGCCGGCAGTACCCGCTCATCTTTCGGTGGCTTGGGCGGGTTGGTGCGACCGGTCATCCGGCGCCAACCGCGCACCAGGATGTTGGTGCGCCAAGGCTCGGGCACCACTTTGGTCCGACGGATCGGCGGCGTGGCCTTCAGGCACACGCGACCGCTGGCATCGAGCGCCAGCATCTCGGCGTCTTCCAGCTCTTCGGCGCTGTTGAGGGTCAAGCGGCGGCCAACCGACGCTTGGGCAGCGTCGGTCGGTGCGTCGAAGGTCTTGGACGACAGACGTTCGTGCAACTCGCTGAAGGACTTGCAGCCCGCCAGCTCGGCGCGCTGCTCAGCCGTCATGGGTAGATGCGCCAGGTACTCGGACAGAGTCTCTGGCTTGACTTGAGAATTACTCATCGGCAGGCAACTGATAGCTCCAGGTTTCGGTCAGGACTTGCTCGGTCTTGATCGGCTCCGGTGTGGCTGGGGCAGCCTCAGGCTGTTTGGCTTCCTTGTCCTTGGCGTCTTTCTTGGCCTGCTTCTCATGCTGCTTGGCCAAGACTTTGTCGGCCTTGAGCACATGGTTGGAAACCGACTCAGGCTCAGGCTGCACGATATCCTGCACCAGCGCCGCACGCATTTCGGTCGGCTTGCTTGCGTCCTTGATCTTCATACGCAGGGTCAGGCGCCAGCCTTTGGTGTGTTCGTTGTAACGCACGCTGTTTTCAACCAGTTCGGCGTTATCACCCACGCTCACCTGGCTACGTACCGGAGCGTCCGGCAGCAGTTTCTTCAGGGACGGGCCCTCGAAGTCCACCAGGTAGGCCACGCTGCCATCGGGCTGACGGATCAGGTTGGATTGCTTCACGTCACCGGTGGAGCGCAGGGTCTGCTTGACCCAGGCACTGTCTGGCGAATGGAAGGCCGCGTCGTCCAATGTCCAGTGCAGGCGGTAGGCCACGTCCAGCGGCTTGCCGACTTCCGGCAGTTCGGCCGGGCTCCAGAAGGCCACGATGTTGTCGTTGGTCTCATCGGCAGTCGGGATCTCGACCAGGTCGACGGAGCCTTTGCCCCAATCGCCTTCAGGTTCGATCCAGGCGCTTGGGCGCTTGTCGTAGTTGTCGTCCAGGTCTTCGTAGTGGCTGAAGTTGCGACCACGTTGCAGCAGGCCGAACCCACGCGGGTTTTCGACGCTGAAGTTGCTGACCGACAGGTGTTTGGGGTTGTTCAGTGGACGCCAGATCCACTCGCCATTGCCGGCGTGGATCGACAGGCCGCTGGAGTCGTGGAGCTCGCGACGGTAGTTGAGGACCTTGGACGGCTGGTTGGCGCCGAACAGGAACATCGAGGTCAACGGCGCAACGCCCAGCTTGCTGACCTTGTCACGCAGGAACATCTGGGATTTGACGTCCACTACGGTGTCGGTGCCAGGGCGCAGGATCAGACGATAAGCGCCAGTGGCACGTGGCGAATCCAGCAGCGCAAAGATCACCAGGTGCTTGTCACCCGGCTTTGGACGCTCGATCCAGAACTCGGTGAAACGCGGGAATTCTTCGCCAGACGGCAATGCGGTGTCGATCGCCATGCCACGGGCAGACAGGCCATACACCTGGTCCTTGCCCACGACGCGGAAATAGCTGGCGCCGAGCATGGTCATGATTTCGTCTTGCTTGTCAGCCTTGTTGATCGGGAAAAGCACACGGAAACCGGCGTAACCCAACTGTTCGGTGGCTTTAGGATCAAATTTCACATCGCCGAAATCGAAACGCGTCGGGTCGTACTTGATTTCATGCACGCTGTCGGCGGTGACTTCGTTGATTTTCACCGGGGTGTCGAAATGCATCCCCTGGTGATAGAAGGACAGCTTGAACGGGGTGTTCTGATCGGCCCACTCGGCTTTTTCATTGCGGAAACGAATTTTCTGGTAATCAGCGAATTTCATTTCGCGGAATTCGTTCGGCAAATTGCTGCGCGGAGCTTCGTATTTCTGCCCGGCCAGCTCTTTTGCCTTGGCCGACACATCATCCAGACTGAACGCCCACAGTTGACCCGCGCCGAACAGGCAAAACAGGGCGGAGCCCGTCACCAGTGCGTTTCGTAACCGTTTGGCAGACAATTTTGGTGCATTACAGGGACTAACAATCACGAGCAACCCTCGCCGAAAACAGATCAAAAAACCAACTGCCAGCTATCTATATGCCAGGTTGGCGAGCAATGTTCCGACTCCTCTGGGGCAAAATGATTCCCCACGCGGTTGTCGGACAAGGCTCTACCTAAGTCAAAAATGGACCAAACAACGCTGATCCCCGTAGCGCGCGATTATCTAGTAGCCCGCGAGACAACGCATCAGGGACAGCGAAGTATTTGTAGCGAAACCCTGCGTTTTTAGGCATTAACGTCGTTTTTCATACATTCATGTCTGTAAGAGGAAGGTCACAGGGCCATCATTGACCAAGTGCACCTGCATATCCGCGCCAAAACGCCCTGACGCCACCTTGCCATGCAATTGTTGCGCTTGTAACAACAAGTGATCAAAAAGCGCCGCTCCCAGCGCCGGTGGAGCCGCTGTGGAGAAGCTGGGCCGCAGCCCGCTTTTGGTATCCGCCGCCAAGGTGAACTGCGACACCAGCAGCAAACCGCCGCCGATGTCCTTGAGGGACAGGTTCATCTTGCCCTCCTCGTCACTGAACACCCGATAGTTAAGCAGCTTGTGCAGCAGTTTGTCGGCGCTTTCGGGCGTATCTGAAGGCTCGACGGCGACCAGCACCAGCAAACCCTGGTCGATTGAGCCTACCACCTCACCCGCGACCTCGACTCGGGCACCACGCACCCGCTGCAACAGGCCCTTCATGCTTCTTCAGGCGGCAGGTCGAGCAGGCGTCGGGCCATTTCACCGGTCGCGCGTACCAGCGCGTCAGTGATACCCGGCTCGGAGGCCGCATGCCCGGCCTCGCGGATCACCTGCAACTCACTGTTGGGCCAGGCCTGATGCAGTTCCCAGGCGTTATCCAGCGTGCAGATCATATCGTAGCGGCCATGGATGATGACGCCAGGCAGATGGGCGATCTTGTGCATATCGCGAATCAGCTGGTTGGGTTCCAGGAAGGAGTTGTTGGTGAAGTAATGGCATTCGATACGTGCGATGGACAAGGCGCGCTGCGGCTCGGAAAACCGCTCCACATGCTGTGGGCTCGGGCACAGGCCCAGCATGCGGCCTTCCCAGCCCGACCAGGCTTTGGCCGCGTGCATCTGGGCGATCTGGTCATTGCCGGTCAGGCGCTTGTGGTAAGCGGCGATCATGTCGTGGCGCTCCTCCACCGGGATCGGGGCCACGTAGTCCTGCCAGTAATCCGGGAACAGACGGCTCGCGCCCTCCTGGTAGAACCAGCGAATATCCTGGGGGCGGGCGAGGAAGATGCCGCGCACGATCAGGCCGAGCACACGCTCGGGATGGGTTTGCGCGTAGGCCAGGGCCAGGGTCGAGCCCCAGGAGCCGCCGAACAGCACCCACTTGTCGATGCCCAGATGCTCGCGGATGCGTTCAAGGTCGGCGACCAGATCCCAAGTGGTGTTGTTCTCCAGGCTCGCCCTTGGCGTGGAGCGGCCGCAGCCACGCTGGTCGAAGGTGACAATATGGTAGAGGTTCGGGTCGAAATAGCAGCGGCTCTGGGCGTCGCAACCGGAGCCGGGGCCGCCATGGATGAACACGACAGGCAAGCCTTCGGGGGAGCCACTTTCATCGACATACAGGGTGTGGGTGTCATCGACAGCCAGATCGTGCCGGGCGTAGGGTTTGATCTGCGGGTACCAAGTCTGCATTGCGTGCTCCGTAGGGTGTCGGGTTCATCCCTGGGGGGACGTCTATTATTTTGCCGTTTGGCATCATAAACCCGAATTGTGCAATGAGCATGTCCTTGAGCACTTAGACCTGTGTCAGCAGTTGGCGCCTCAGATAACCGAGCAGATAGTCATACAGCCGAACCACCTCCGGCACCTGGCCGCGAGCCCGCAAACAACCGTGGGCCAGCCCTTTGCCGGGATGGCGGTGTGTCAGTTGATAAAAGTGTTGCTGAACCACCGTTATCGCAGGCAAGCCAGCTCCCACATTTGGAGCGCATTCTCATGATAGAGCGCGGTCAAGTGTGGGAGCGGGCTTGCTCGCGAAAGCTATTGCAGCAGCACCAACAATTACCGGTAGTGCTTCTGCCCCCAAGCCAACAGCCCTTCCAGCAACTGCCTCAGCACCACCTGCGTCGGCTCGGCCAGATCAGGGCGATAACGGAACGGCTCGAACTCCTCCATATAGGTGCTCTGGCACAACTCCAGCTGCACGGCGTGGATATCCTGCGCCGGGTTGCCGTAGTGACGGGTGATATGGCCGCCCTTGAAGCGCCCATTCAGCACATGGGTGTATTGCGGATGCTGGGCGCAGATGGCTTCCAACTGGCTGGCCAGCTGCGGGTCGCACGCAGCGCCGTTGAAGGTACCCAAATTGAAGTCCGGCAATTTGCCGTCAAACAGGTGCGGGATCACCGAGCGGATCGAGTGCGCATCGAACAGCAACGCATAACCGAACTCGGCCTTGAGGCGTGCCAGTTCTTCTTGCAGTTGACGGTGGTACGGCCCCCAGATTTTTTGCAGGTAGCTGGCCCGTTCTTCGTCGGAGGGCGTTTGCCCTTCACGGAACAACGGCACGCCATCGAACAGCGTCTCTGGGTACAGGCCCGTCGTAGCGCCGGCATACAGCGGCGTGTTGTCGGAAGGCCGGTTGAGGTCGATGACAAACCGCGAGTACTGCGCAGCCAGGGTGCTGGCGCCCAGTTCTTCGGCAAAGTCATACAACAGGGGGATATGCCAGTCGGTGTCCGGCAGGCTTTGCGCCTCGGGGATCAACCCGTCCTGGACCGCAGGGGTGAGGCGCAGGCCCGCGTGGGGCATGCTGATCAGCAGCGGTACACGGCCTTGTTTGAATGTCAGAACCTTATCCACAACAGCATCCTCTCAAACAGTGACATCGACGCCGTGGCGCACGACGCGTTTATCCAGTTCGCCACCCAGCCAGTAGGCCAGGTCGGCGGGGCGGTCGATCTGCCAGGCGACAAAGTCCGCGACCTTGCCCACTTCCAGGGAACCATGGGTATCACCCAGCCCCAACGCGGTGGCCGCGTGTTGCGTGGCGCCGGCCAGGGCTTCTTCCGGGGTCATGCGGAACAGGGTGCAGGCCATGTTCAGCATCAGCCGCACCGACAGTGCCGGCGAGGTGCCGGGGTTGAGGTCGCTGGCGATAGCGATCTTCACGCCGTGTTTGCGCAGGGCCTCCATCGGCGGCAGTTGGGTTTCACGCAGGAAGTAAAAAGCGCCCGGCAGCAACACGGCGACGGTGCCAGCAGCGGCCATGGCGATGGCGTCTTCTTCGGTCATGAATTCCAGGTGGTCGGCCGACAGCGCGTGGTAGCGCGCCGCCAGGCTGGAGCCGTGCAGCGATGAGAGCTGCTCGGCGTGCAGCTTCACGGGCAAGCCAAGCTGTTGGGCAACCTTGAATACGCGCTCGACCTGTTCGGGGGAAAAGGCCAAGTATTCACAGAAGGCATCCACCGCATCCACCAGCCCTTCTGCTGCCAGCGCCGGCAGCATCTCCTTGCAGATGTGCTCAATGTAGTCGTCGGCACGGTCCTTGTACTCCGGCGGCAACGCGTGGGCGGCCAGGCAGGTGGCGCGCACGCTGACCGGCAGTGCTTCACCCAGACGCCGGGCCACGCGCAGCATCTTGCGTTCGTTGGCCAGGTCCAGGCCGTAGCCGGACTTGATCTCCACGGTGGTCACGCCGTCACGCAGCAAACTGCGCAGGCGCTTTTCGGCACTCGAGAACAGCTCATCTTCGCTCGCCGCACGGGTTGCGCGCACCGTACTGGCAATGCCGCCGCCCTTGGCCGCGATCTCGGCGTAGCTGACGCCTTCGAGGCGCTGCTCGAATTCGCCGCTGCGATTACCACCAAACACCGCATGGGTGTGGCAGTCGATCAGCCCCGGGGTAACCCACGCGCCTCGCAGGTCATGCACCTGGGCGTAATCCGCCGTCGGCGCCTGGCTGCGAGGGCCGACCCACTCGATGAGCGAGCCGGCAGTCACCATGGCGGCCTCCTCGATGATCGAGTATTTGCCGTTGGCCATGGTTGCGACGTGGCAGTGTTGCCAAAGCGTTTTCATCAACGCCTCCCTAAGTTATCGATGAGACAAAACCGGGTCGTAATCGACCTTGGCCGTTTGCCCGGCGGCAGGCTTGACCCACAGCCAGTAGGCGATGATCAGCAGCACGATCCACACGGCGCCCACCATCAACGCCGCCTGGGTGTCCGGAAAGTAACCGAGTACACCAAACACAAACAGCATGAACACAATGGCCGCTGCCGGCGCATAGGGCCAGAACGGCACCGGGAATTTCAGTTCGGCGATCTGCGCCTTGGTCATGGAGCGGCGCATGGCGACCTGGGTAAACAGGATCATCAGCCATACCCACACGGTGGCGAAGGTAGCAATCGAGGCGATCAGCAGGAACACGTTTTCCGGGATCAGGTAGTTGAGTACCACACCGCCGAGCAAGGCGGCGCCCATGACCACCACGGTCATCCATGGCACGCCTTGTTTGGACAATTGCGCGAAGCCCTTGGGCGCCTGCCCTTGTTGAGCCAGGCCGTACATCATGCGCCCGGCGCCGAAGATGTCGCTGTTGATCGCCGACACCGCCGCCGAGATCACCACGATGTTAAGGATAGTCGCCGCCGAGCCAATCCCCAGGTTGCTGAAGATCTGCACGAACGGGCTGCCCTGGCTGCCGATCTGCGGCCACGGGTAGATCGCCATCAACACGAACAGGGTAAGCACGTAGAACAGCAGGATACGCAGCGGCACCGCGTTGATCGCCTTGGGGATCACGCGCTGCGGGTCCTTGGCTTCACCGGCGGTGATGCCGATGATTTCGATGCCGCCAAAGGCGAACATCACCACCGCAAACGAGGCAATCAACCCGCCGATGCCGTTAGGCATGAAGCCACCGTGGGCCCACAGGTTGCTCAGACCGCTGGCCTGGGTTTCGCCTGCCGAGTGAATGCCGAACAACATGATGCCGAAGCCGCCGAGGATCATCGCCACAATCGCGCCGACCTTGAGCAGCGACAGCCAGAACTCCATCTCGCCAAAGACTTTGACGTTGCACAGGTTCAGGCCGCCGATCAAAAACACGATGCCCAGCACCCAGACCCAACGGGCCACTTCGGGAAACCAGAAGCCCATGTAGATGCCGAACGCGGTGACGTCCGCGAGGCAGACGATGATCATTTCAAAGGCGTAGGTCCAGCCGAGGATAAACCCGGCCATCGGCCCCAGGTAGGTGCTGGCGTAGTGGCCGAAGGAGCCGGACACCGGGTTGTGCACGGCCATCTCGCCGAGGGCGCGCATCACCATGAAGACGGCGGCACCGCCGATCAGGTAGGCCAGCAGCACGGCGGGGCCGGCCATCTGGATGGCGGAGGCCGAGCCATAGAACAGCCCGGTGCCGATCGCGGAACCCAGGGCCATGAAGCGAATATGTCGGGCGTTGAGCCCGCGTTTCAAACCTTTTTCTGACTGGTGCATTTCTCTTCCCTAATTATTCTTATCCCGAGAAAATTCAAAGCTGCAAACATTCAAACTGTGGGAGCTGGCTTGCCTGCGATAGCGGTGTATCAGTCAACAGATGGGTTGCTGACCCACCGCTATCGCAGGCAAGCCAGCTCCCACATTGGTCAATGTCGCTCTTAGAGGCTTGGCAGCAACTTGGCCGGCACCAGCTCATTCAGGCAGCGGCTGGCGAGCAGTTCGCTGGCGGCGTTGATGTCCGGGGCGAAGAAACGGTCCTTGTCATAGAACGCCACTTTGCCGCGCAGGATGCCACGGGCTTTTTCCAGCTTGGGCGAGGTCTTCAGGCCGTCGCGCAGGTCCAGGCCCTGGCACGCCGCGAGCCATTCCACCGCGAGGATGCCCCGGGTGTTCTCGGCCATTTCCCACAAACGCTTGCCCGCAGCCGGGGCCATGGACACGTGGTCTTCCTGGTTGGCCGAGGTCGGCAAGCTGTCGACGCTATGGGGATGGGCCAGCGCCTTGTTCTCGCTGGCGAGCGCGGCGGCAGTCACCTGGGCAATCATGAAGCCCGAGTTCACCCCGCCATTGCCCACCAGAAACGGCGGCAGTTGCGACATGTGCTTGTCCATCATCAACGAGATCCGGCGCTCGCTCAGGGAGCCGATTTCGGCAATGGCCAGCGCCATATTGTCGGCAGCCATGGCCACGGGTTCGGCGTGGAAGTTGCCACCGGAAATCACATCGCCCTCGGCAGCAAAGACCAGCGGGTTATCCGACACCGCGTTGGCTTCTACCACCAGCACCTCGGCGGCCTGGCGCAATTGGGTCAGGCAGGCGCCCATGACCTGCGGCTGGCAACGCAGGGAATACGGGTCTTGCACCTTGTCGCAGTTCTGGTGCGATTGGGACACCTGGCTGCTCTCACCGAGCAGGTCGCGATAGGCCGCTGCCGAGTCGATCTGGCCGCGCTGGCCACGCGCCGCATGAATACGCGCATCGAACGGCGAGCGCGAACCCAGTACCGCTTCCACAGTGAGGCCGCCGCACGCGAGGGCGCCGGCGAACAGGTCTTCGCCTTCGAACAGGCCACGCAGGGCATAGGCCGTGGACACCTGGGTGCCATTGAGCAGGGCCAGGCCTTCTTTGGCGGCCAGGGTCAGCGGCGTGAGGCCGGCGACTTTCAGTGCCTCGGTGGCTTCCAGCCATTCGCCCTTGTGACGCGCTTTGCCTTCGCCAAGCAGTACCAAGGACATGTGTGCCAACGGCGCCAGGTCACCGGAGGCGCCGACCGAACCTTTAAGTGGAATGTGCGGGTACACCTCGGCGTTGATCAATGCGATCAGCGCGTCGATCACCTGGCGACGAATCCCGGAGAAGCCACGGCTCAGGCTGTTGACCTTGAGCACCATGACCAGTCGCACCAGCGCATCGCTGATCGGCTCACCGACGCCGGCAGCATGGGACAGCACCAGGGAGCGCTGGAGATTTTCCAGGTCTTCGCTGGCGATGCGGGTCGATGCCAACAGGCCAAAACCGGTGTTGATGCCATAGGCGGTGCGGTTCTCGGCGAGAATCTGCTCCACACAGGCAACGCTGGCTTCGATCTGGGCCGAGGCGCTGTCATCCAGGCTGAGGGTTACTGGCTGCTGGTAGATGGCACGCAGTTGGGCGAGGCTCAGTTGGCCTGGAATCAGGTTTAGCGCAGTCACATTCATTCTCCTTGTGAATTGTTCTTAGGTGTTCAGTGCAAATTCGGTAATGCAGTGTCTTTAAGCAACTGGGCAGCGGCGGCAATATCCGGCGCCAGCCAGCGGTCCTGTTCATAGGCGGGAACCACTTCGCGCAGCAGCCGCCAGGCGCGGTCGGTACCGGCGCCGAAGCGCTGGTCCTTGAGAAACTCGAAAGCCTGGGCCGCCAGCAGGTACTCGATGGCAAGAATCTGGGTGACGTTGGCCAGCACTTGGTGCAGCTTGAGCGCGGCATTGGTGCCCATGCTCAAGTGGTCCTCCTGCAGGCCCGAGGTGACGAAGTTGTCCAGCACCGCAGGTTGCGCCAACTGGCGGTTCTGCCCACACAAGGACGCGGCGACGTACTGCACGATCATCATCCCGGAGTTGACGCCCGGGTTGCTCACCAGAAAGGCTGGCAGGCCGCTGACATGCGGGTTGACCAGGCGGTCCAGGCGGCGCTCGGCCACCGAGCCGATCTCGGCCATGGCGATGGCGAGCATGTCGGCCGCCAACGCGACGGACTGCCCGTGGGGGTTGGCCTGGGACACCACGCGGTAATTGTCCGGTGTGCCCAGCACCAGCGGGTTGTCGGTGGCGCTGTTGAGTTCGGTCTCGATCTGGCGCGTGGCGTGCTCCACCTGGTCGCGGGCCGCGCCGTGAATTTGCGGGATCGAGCGAATGCTCAAGGCGTCCTGAGTGCGAATACCTTTACTGCTGGCAATCACCTCACTGCCGTCGAGCAGGGCACGCAGGTTGATACCTACATGCTGCATGCCCGGGTGCGGCTTGAGGGCGATGATGGCTTCGTCGAAGGCGTCGATCTGGCCGCGCTGGGCTTCGAAACTCATGGCACCGATCACGTCGGCCCATTGCAGCAAGTGATGCGCATCGGCCAGGGCCAGGCAGCTCAGGCCGGTCATGCACGGCGTGCCGTTGACCAGGCACAGGCCGTCCTTGGCGCCGAGTACCACGGGCTGCAAACCTTCAGCGTGCAACGCGTGTTGCGCCGTGACGATCTGGCCGCGGTAGCTCACATTGCCGACGCCCAGCAGGGCCACGCCGATATGGGCCATGTGGGTCAGATACCCCACCGAGCCTTGGGACGGCACTTGCGGGGTGATGCCATGGTTGAGCAGCGCCAGCAGCGCGTGCACCACCTGCGGATGCAGGCCGGACTTGCCGTGGCTGTAGTTGATGATCGCCGCGCAGATGATCGCGCGGGTCTGCTCATCGCTGAGCACCGGGCCGACGCCGCAGGCGTGGCTCAGCAGCGTGTTGCGCGACAGTTGGCTCAGTTGCTCGGTCTTGAGCGAGACGTTGCACAGCGCGCCCAGGCCGGTGTTCACGCCATAGGCGCGCTCACCGCTGGTGACGATGCGCTGCACGATGGCTTGGGCATTGTCGATGCGCGCCCAGGCGTGGCCGGAGAGTTCGAGCATGGCGCCGTGGCGGGCGACGGCGGTGACGTCCTGCCAGCGCATGGGGGTGTCGGCGATGATGATTTTGGTTGCCTGGGACATCTTTATACCTTCTTCAATTCTTAGGCAGCATTGCCGGCCTCTTCGCGAGCGAGCCCGCTCCCACATTTGGAATGCATTCCCCCTGTGGGAGCGGGCTTGCTCGCGAAAGCGCCAGCAGCCTCACCACACAGCCCGGATCAGACCACCGCCGCCCGCCGCTGAACAAAGCGGTCCACATACTCATCCGCCGGCGAGTGCAGAATCTCTCGCGGGGTGCCGACCTGGATCAGCTTGCCGTCCTTGAGGATCGCAATGCGGTTACCGATGCGCACAGCCTCGTCGAGGTCGTGGGTGATGAATACGATGGTCTTGTGCAGGGTCTTTTGCAGCTCGAGCAATTGATCCTGCATCTCGGCGCGGATCAACGGATCGAGGGCGCTGAAGGCTTCGTCCATCAGGATGATGTCGGTGTCGGCCGCCAAGGCGCGGGCCAGGCCCACGCGCTGGCGCATGCCGCCGGACAGCTGGTGCGGGTATTTGTTTTCGTAGCCCTTGAGGCCCACGGTTTCGATCCAGTGCAACGCACGTTCGGCGCAGACCTGCTTGGTCTCGCCACGTACTTTGAGGCCGTAGGCGACATTGTCGAGCACGCTCTTGTGCGGCAGCAGGCCGAAGCTCTGGAACACCATGCTGATCTTGTGCCGACGGAATTGGCGCAGGGCTTCCATGTCCAGTTGCAGGATGTCTTCGCCGTCCACCAGGATCGCGCCGCTGGTGGGGTCGATCAGCCGGTTGAAGTGGCGCACCAGGGTGGATTTGCCCGAACCCGACAAGCCCATGATCACAAAGATCTCACCGGTGCCGATGCTCAGGGACAGGTCATTCACACCGACCACGCAACCGGTCTCGGCCAGTACCTGGTCCTTGGTCTTGCCCTGGCCGACCATGGCCAGCGCATCCTGGGCCCGCGCGCCGAAAATCTTGAAGACGTTTTTGACTTCGATTTTGCTGACAGTCGTCATTTGCTCGCCTCATGCCGTGGGCGGCCATAAGCCTGGGTAATGCGGTCGATGACCACTGCAAGAATCACGATCGCCAGCCCGGCTTCAAGGCCACGGCCGACGTTGAGGGTCTGGATGCCGACGAGCACGTCTTCACCCAAGCCACGGGCACCGATCATCGAGGCGATCACCACCATCGACAGCGCCATCATGGTGGTCTGGTTGATACCGGCCATGATGCTTGGCAGCGCCAGCGGCAATTGCACGCCGAACAGTTGCTGCCAGCGGTTGGCACCGAAGGCGTTGATAGCTTCCATGACTTCGCCATCGACCTGGCGAATGCCCAGGTCTGTGAGGCGGATCAGCGGCGGCGCGGCGTAGATCACCGTGGCGAAAATCGCCGGGACCTTGCCCAGGCCGAACAGCATCAGCACCGGGATCAGGTACACGAAGCTGGGCATGGTTTGCATGATGTCCAGCAACGGCATCAGCACCGAACGCAGGCGATTACTGCGCGCCGACAGGATGCCCAAGGGGATGCCGATCAACACCGAGATCACCGTGGCCACCATCATCAATGCCAGGGTTTGCATCAGTTTGTCCCACAGGCCAACCGCGCCCACCAGGAACAGCAAGCCGACAATTACCGCGGTGGTCACCACCTTGCGGGTGGCGTGCCAGGCAATACCGCCGACGATGGCCAGCATCAGCCACCAGGGCGCCGCGCGCAGCAGGCCTTCCAGGTTGACGATGGCCCACAGCAGCGTGTCGGAGATGTGCCGGAACACATCGCCGTAGTTGGTGACCAGTGCGTCCACCCAACCGTTGACCCAGTCGGCGATGGAAAAGGTAAAACTCTCAGGAAACATATCGTGCTCTCGATCCAGTGGGTTGTGGCCAGCCGCCCGGCCACCCTTGAGGGTAGCCGTGCACCCTTGACCTACAAGGCCGCGTCGATTTTCTTGGCTGCGTCTTCGCTCACCCAGGCGTGCCAGACTTCAGGATGTTCCTTGAGGAATATTTTCGCCAGTTTCGGCGACTCGATCCGCTCCTTGGCCATGCGGCCCAGGTTCTGGTTCAGCAGGTCGATGGGCAGGTTGACCTTTTCCAGCACGGCCACCAGTTCCGGGGCTTGCTCGTGGAAAGTCTTGGACAGGCCGACTTTGATGCTCACACTTTTATCCACGCCGGGCTTTTCTTCCAGCTTGACCAGGTCGACCTGGCCCATCAGCGGTGTCGGTGACCAGTAGTAGAACAGTATCGGCTCGCCGCGCTTGTAGCTCGACAGCACCGCCGCATCCAGCGCCGGGCCGGTGCCCGGGCGGAAGTTGGTGTAGGTGCTTTCCAGGCCGTAGCTCTTGAGCATTTCGCTGTTGTCCAGCTCGCAGGTCCAGCCGGCCGGGCAGTTGTAGAAACGGCCCTTGGACGGCTCTTCCTGGTCCTTGAACACCGAGGCGTACTTGGCCAGGTCGGCGATGTTTTTCAGGTCCGGCGCCTTGGCTTCCAGCTTGCGCTTGGCGTCGCCTTCGATCACATAGCGCGGCACGTACCAGCCTTCGACCGCGCCGACCACCGGAGCCCCGACGCCCACGACTTTGCCGGCCTTCTCGGCTTTGTTCCAGACCTCGCTGCGGCCTACCCACTCCTCGGCGAACACTTGGATGTCGTTACTGCCCAGGGCGTTTTCCATGGTGATGGAGTTGCCCGGCAGGCTGTCGGTTTTACAGTCGTAGCCTTTTTCCAGCACGGTTTGCAGGATGTCGGTGAGCAACATGCCGCTTTCCCAATTCAGGCCGGCGAATTTCACCGGCTTGCCGGATTCACACCAGCCGGCCGCCTGGGCGCCGGCACTTGCCAGCACGCCAGCGGCGAACAAAGTAGCCAGCAAGGTCTTATTCATAGTCATTGTTGTGACGCTCCCAATCATGAAATGGATTACGGCAGTCAGTAGGCGTCCTGCCCTGTCCACGTCCCATCAGGCTTGTGCAGCCAGCTCGTTTGTTATGGGTGAAGCGCCCTGCTCTTTTGGCAGGATCAGGTGATCGGGTACCGTGCCATGCCATTTTTTCGCACACACGTAATACAGGGCCGCCGGCAGTACCAGGCCGATGATCCAGGAGATATCCACATCACCCAGCGCGGCCACCAAGGGGCCGGTGTAGAACTTGGTGGAGATGAACGGCAACTGCACCAGTACGCCGAACACATAGACGCTGATGCCCAGCAGGTTCCAGCGGCCGTAACGACCGTTCGGGTCGGCCAGCGCCGGCACGTCATAACGTTCGCGGGTGATGCAGTAGTAATCCACCAGGTTGATCGCGCTCCAGGGCGTAAAGAACGCCAACAGGAACAGGATGAACGACTTGAATGCACCGAGGAACGAATGCTGGCCGAGCAACGCGATCAGCGTGGCCGTGCCGACGATCATCAACACGAATACCAGACGCTGCAGACGCGTGACCTCCAGACGCCCACGAAAGCCGCTGATGATAGTGGCGATGCACATGAAGCTGCCGTAGGAATTGAGCGTCGAGATGGTGACCTTGCCGAACGCGATGCTGAAATACAGCAACGCAGCGGTGGCCCCCGTGCCGCTCAAGCCAACGATGTACGCCACCTCGTGACCGGCAAACTGCCCGTTGGACATGGCCGCGGCAAACACGCCGAGGACCATCGCCACTTGAGCACCGATGACCGAACCTGCGCCAGCAGCGAGAAAGGTTTTAACCGATGACGTGTGGCTCGGCAGGTAACGCGAGTAATCCGCCACGTAAGGGCCGAACGCAATCTGCCAAGAGGCCGCCAGCGACACGGCCAGCAGGAAACTGCTCCAGCTGAAGTGGCGGATCTGCAGGAGCGCGCCAACGTCGGTCTGGCTCATCAGGCGGCTGAACAGGTACACAAAGGCAACCACGCCAATCAGGCTGGCGACCCGGCCGATGAAGTGGATCACCCGGTAACCCAGCACCGTGACCAGCACGATGACACTGGCGAAGATCAGGATGCCGACGCTGTCGCTGACCCCGAACAACTGGCCCAGCGCCTGGCCCGACAACACGGTACCGGTGGCGGTGAAACCCAGGTACATCAAGCACACCAGCACAATCGGAATGGCCGCGCCATACACGCCGAACTGCACCCGGCTGGAAATCATCTGCGGCAGGCCAAGCTTGGGCCCTTGCGCCGCATGCAGCGCCATGACGCCACCGCCGATCAGTTGACCGATGAGCAAGCCGATCAACGACCAGAACACATCACCGCCCAGCACCACGGCCAACGCCCCGGTGACAATCGCAGTGATCTGCAGGTTGGCACCCATCCACAGGGTGAATTGACTGAATAGACGACCATGTCTTTCCGCTTCCGGGATGTAGTCGATCGAACGTTTCTCGATCAACGGGGTGGTGTCGTTTGCAGCCATGTTGTTCAACCTCTGATGGATTGTTTTGTATGCATCTTGCTCTTCTGTGGGAGCTGGCTTGCCTGCGATAGCATCGCCTCGGTCTTACTGTCAGACCGCGTCGTCTGCATCGCAGGCAAGCCAGCTCCCACAGGTTCTACGTCAGCCGTTACTTGATCATCGGCAGGTTCAGGCCATGCTCCTTGGCGCAGTCGATAGCAATCTGATAACCCGCATCGGCATGGCGCATCACCCCGGTCGCCGGGTCGTTGTGCAGCACGCGGGCAATCCGCTCGGCCGCTTCGTCAGTACCGTCGCAGACAATCACCATCCCTGAGTGCTGGGAGAAGCCCATGCCCACACCACCACCGTGGTGCAGCGAGACCCAGGTGGCGCCGCTCGCGGTGTTGAGCAAGGCGTTGAGCAATGGCCA
Source organism: Pseudomonas sp. FJ2-5-13 (assembly GCF_029201605.1). Taxonomy (NCBI): domain Bacteria; kingdom Pseudomonadati; phylum Pseudomonadota; class Gammaproteobacteria; order Pseudomonadales; family Pseudomonadaceae; genus Pseudomonas; species Pseudomonas sp. FJ2-5-13. The sequence continues at coordinate 431,943 of NZ_CP104045.1, read as the reverse complement.
GTCGGACACAGCGTCGGAGCCGTCCTGCATGGCTTCGGTTTCGCGGTTCGGGCTGGCGACCGAGCCGGAGTCCAGGTGGTCACGGCCGATCACGACCGGCGCGGACAGCTCGCCGCTGCGCACCATTTCGTTGAACGCCAGGCCCAACTTGGCACGCTGGCCCAGGCCGACCCAGCAGATACGTGCCGGCAGGCCCTGGAAGCTGATGCGCTCGCGAGCCATGTCCAGCCAGTTGTGCAGGTGGGCGTCGTCGGGGATCAGTTCTTTGACTTTGGCGTCGGTCTTGTAGATGTCTTGCGGGTCACCGGACAGCGCCGCCCAACGGAACGGGCCGATGCCACGGCAGAACAGTGGGCGGATGTAGGCCGGTACGAAACCTGGGAAGTCGAACGCGTTTTCCACGCCTTCTTCCTGGGCCATCTGGCGGATGTTGTTGCCGTAGTCGAAGGTCGGGATGCCTTGCTTCTGGAATTCCAGCATGGCTTTGACGTGTACGGCCATCGACTGCTTGGCGGCCTTGATCACGGCGGCCGGCTCGGTCTTGGCGCGAGCGCGGTATTCGTCCCAGGTCCAGCCGGCCGGCAGGTAACCGTTGAGTGGGTCGTGGGCGCTGGTCTGGTCAGTGACCATGTCCGGACGCACGCCACGCTTGACCAGTTCTGGCAGGATTTCTGCGGCGTTGCCCAGCAGCGCAATGGAGATGGCCTTGCCTTCCTTGGTGTACTTGGCGATGCGCGCCAGGGCGTCGTCGAGGTCGGTGGCCTGCTCGTCGACGTAACGGCTGTTCAGGCGGAAGTCGATGCTGACTTGCTGGCACTCGATATTCAGCGAGCAGGCGCCGGCCAGGGTCGCGGCCAATGGCTGCGCGCCGCCCATGCCGCCGAGGCCGGCGGTGAGCACCCAACGGCCGGTCAAGTCGCTGTTGTAGTGCTGGCGGCCGGCTTCGACGAAGGTTTCGTAGGTGCCTTGAACGATGCCTTGGCTGCCGATGTAGATCCAACTACCGGCGGTCATCTGGCCGTACATGGCCAGGCCCTTGGCATCCAGCTCGTTGAAATGCTCCCAGCTGGCCCAGTGCGGCACCAGGTTGGAGTTGGCGATCAGCACGCGCGGGGCGTTGCTGTGGGTCTTGAACACGCCGACCGGCTTACCGGATTGCACCAGCAAGGTTTCGTCGTCGTTCAGATTGGTGAGGCTCTCGACGATCTGGTCGTAGCACTCCCAGTTACGCGCCGCGCGGCCGATACCGCCGTACACCACCAGTTCTTTGGGGTTCTCGGCCACTTGCGGGTCGAGGTTGTTCATCAGCATGCGCAGCGGCGCTTCGGTCAGCCAGCTTTTGGCGGTGAGCTTGTTACCGCGGGCGGCGCGGATTTCGACGTCACGGTATTTTGTAGGCTTGGTCACAGCTAGGACTCCTCGGCGAACGATGCGCGGACATGGATGGTGCGAGGTCTTACGCACACATCTTTACTTGTATGTACAAGCATATGCAATCGAGCGGCCAACTTTTGAAATGAGCCCTGCGGATTTTTTCCGCAGGTGCGCACACGCCTTGATAATCAAGGCTTGGCGGCTTGATGAAATTTCTTACGGAGGCGTTTTACAGCAGAGAGGATTTGTCACGACAGCGTGGCTTTGCGTCACGCTGGGGCGTTCGGTAACAAATTGGTGCGCGGTCTTGGGAACAGCGCACAAACAAATGTGGGAGCTGGCTTGCCTGCGATAGCGGTGTGTCAGTCAGCACATCCTAGGCTGATACACCGCTATCGCAGGCAAGCCAGCTCCCACAGTTTTTAACCGCGCGCGGTCAGTTCGATGATGCAGCAGCGGCCAGTGACAGAGATATCCAGCAGGCCCGTGTTACCGTCCACTTGGAGGCAATCATGGTGGCCGAGCTTCTCGCCCAGCACCTTCACTTCATCCGCCACGCTGAACACCAGCACCGTCTGCGCGGAGCTGAAAAACTGCTGCACACCATCCACCCACTGCAAGCGTGCATGGTAACGCTGTGGCGAGTAGATCAGGTTGAAGTCGCGAATCGGCCCGGTGATCAAGCGGCACGAAACCTGGCTTTCACCCAGGAACGCGAACGGCTGCAACGGTAACAACCCGCGCTGTTCCTCGCCGTCTACGGTCAACACCATGCCCGCGCCTTTGATCACCGTGATCACGCGCTGGTAACCGGCAAAGCTGGAAAACCCACCCGACTCGGCGATATCGGCAATCGACAAACGCCAGCCAAAGCCCTCCAGGCCGGTGCCGGCGTCGCGACTGATTTCTTCGGTACTGCCGCCGCCGTTCTTCCACGGCATGCGCACGTAGTCGGCGGCACGCCAGACGTTGATCTTACTCATTTACTGAAGCGTCCTTCGAGGCTGTGACGGGAACCGGGGTGGATCAACCGCGCCGCAGTCACCGGCTGGCGACCCGACCAGGTGCGTCGGCGAATCAACAGGCACGGCTCGCTCGGCTCGATCTGCAACAACTTGCACTCGGCGGCATCGGCAAGGATCGCCTCAACCACATGCTCGCCCTCAGTCAACGGCGCGACCTGGTTCAAATAGGCATACGGGGTTTGCTGGGTGAAGTCCTGCTGCAGGTATTGCGGCGCGACCAGGGCGTTGACGAAACGGTCTTCGATTTGCACGGGAATGTCGTTCTCGTAATGCACGATCAACGAGTGGAACACCCGCCCGCCTTCGCGCATTTCCAAGGCGACGGCGCGCTCGGAGCCGGCGGCCTCTTCGCCCAGGGTGATCACCTGGCAGGTGTGCCGATGCCCGCGGGAGGCGATTTCATCGGCGATGTTGTGCACTTCAAACAGGGCCGATTGGCTTTTAGGCTCAGCCACGAACGTACCGACGCCTTGCATGCGCACCAGCAAACCTTCAGCGGTCAGCTCGCGCAGGGCGCGGTTGATGGTCATGCGGCTGAAGCCCAACTGGCTGACCAGCTCGCTTTCCGACGGCACGCGGTAATGGGGGGGCCAGTTGCCGTTGAGGATCTGCTGGCTGATCATCTGTTTGACGCGGGCATACAAGGGCGCCGGACTTTCGTCCATGTGGGCAGCCAGCGAAGAGTTGGCGGGCGGAGTCGGCACAGGGAATCCTTGCGGGGGAAAAAGATGCATAGATTGCCGGAGTTTACCGAGCAGGCAAACGTCTGTATATGTATATACAAATAAACACACGACCGGGGTGCCTTGATCATGTCCGCTTTCTTTGCCGAACGCGCACTGCTGCCTAATGGATGGGCCAATGATGTACGTCTTGAAGTCAGCGCCGATGGCCTGCTGACAAAGGTTGAGCCCAATGCCAGTGCAGAAGGGGCCGAACGGCTCAGGGGCCCGGTGTTGGCGGGCATGCCGAACCTGCACTCCCATGCCTTCCAGCGCGCCATGGCGGGCTTGGCCGAAGTGGCTGGCAACCCCAATGACAGCTTTTGGACTTGGCGCGATTTGATGTACCGCATGGTCGGCAAGATCAACCCCGAGCAGTTACAGGTCATCGCGCGCCAGCTGTATATCGAAATGCTCAAGGCCGGCTACACCTCAGTGGCCGAGTTTCATTATGTGCATCACGATCTCAGCGGCCAGCCCTATGCCGACCGTACGGAACTGTCCCGCCAGATCAGCCAGGCGGCCGCCAGCAGCGGGATCGGCCTGACCTTGCTGCCGGTGCTCTACACCCACGCAGGCTTTGGTGGCCAGGCGCCAAATGAAGGCCAGCGACGGTTTATCAACAGCACAGAACACTACCTGGACCTGCAAGCCCGCTTGCAGCCCATTCTGGCGGCACAACCAGCGCAGCAACTGGGCCTGTGCTTCCATTCCCTGCGCGCCGTCACCCCCGAACAAATCCACACCGTGCTGGCCGCCAGTGACAAGGCCTGCCCGGTGCATATCCACATCGCTGAACAGCAAAAAGAAGTCGACGACTGCCTGGCCTGGAGTGGCAAGCGCCCGTTGCAATGGCTGTATGACAATGTCGAGGTGGATGAGCGCTGGTGCCTGGTGCATGCCACCCACGCCGATGCCGATGAAGTCACCCGCATGGCCAACAGCCGAGCGATTGCCGGTTTGTGCCTGACCACCGAAGCCAACCTGGGTGATGGGATTTTCCCGGCGGTGGACTTCCTCGCCCAAGGTGGGCGCATGGGTATCGGCTCCGACAGCCATGTATCACTGAGCGTGGTGGAAGAAATGCGTTGGCTGGAATACGGCCAGCGCCTGCGTGATCAGCGGCGTAATCGGCTGTACCGCAGTGATCAACCGATGGTGGGTCGCACGCTGTTCGATGCTGCGCTGGACGGTGGCGCACAAGCGCTGGGCCAGCCGATTGGTCAACTGCAAGTGGGTAAGCGTGCGGATTGGATTGTGCTGGACGGTAGCGATCCGTACCTGGCGACGGCCAGTGAGGATGGGATTCTCAACCGCTGGCTATTTGCCGGCGGTGATCGGCAAGTGCGCGATGTACTGGTCAATGGCAAGTGGGTGGTGCGAGATGGGCATCATGCTGGCGAAGAAGACAGCCGCCAGGCATTCACCCAGGTCCTGAAGGACTTGCTGAACTAACGGCCAATCCATAACAACTGTGGGAGCTGGCTTGCCTGCGATACAGACAACTCGGTGCATCAGTTACACCGGGTTGATGCTATCGCAGGCAAGCCAGCTCCCACATTGGATTGAGGATACTCAGCATTACTGAGAGGACTTTGCCATCTGCTTGTCCGAGGTACGCCAGATCAGCCGCGTGGTGTCATAGCCTTGCTGTCGCGCCCTGCTCAACAGGTCTTCACGGGTATCGGCACTCACCGTCGGCGTGCGCGACAGGATCCACATATAGCGCCGGCTCGGGCTGCCGACGATGGCGGTCTTGTAGTCATCGCTGACGTACAGCACCCAGTAGTCACCCTTGGCAACGCCCGGCAACAGTGACGTAAACCAGTTATTGAATTCCACCCACAGCTTGTCGGTCTTGCCTGGCACCTGCGGCGTCGCCGTGCCTTTGGCCTCTTGCCACTTCCACTCAGGCGTCAGGCAGCGGTTGAACACCGACATGTCACCATCAGGCAGCAAGGTATAGCGGGCTTCGGATTGCGCACAGTTGCGCTGAAAGTACATCGGCAACCGGGCCAACTCATACCAGGTGCCCTGGTAACGCTTGAGGTTGACGTTGCTCGCCGTCTTGGGTTGCAGATCATCGCCAGAATGGCTGGCGCAGCCCGCCAAAAACAGGCTGGCGCAAAGGAACAAAACAAAACGCATCATTCTTCTTCTCCCGCAGGCTCGCGCCCCGGTTTACTTCAGGCCTTGCCCGGAAAACATCAGAACTTTGTCACCGGCGTACTGCACGCTGATAAAGCTGCTTTTATCGCCCCAGGTGCAGCTGGACATGCCCAGTGCGCCGGAACAATCGGTTGGCTTACCCAGCAACGACTCCACCTCGGCCTTGGCCATGCCGGCTGAGAGCTTTTGGTAGTTTTCTTGGGTGACCTTGCTGCAAGCGGCTAAGAGCACGCAAAAAGCCAGCAGGGCGAGACGGCGTATAGACATGGAAAAGCTCCTGGAGAGACAAAGCAGCTGGGGTATCTGCCAGAAGCTTAGAAGGGAAAAGGGGTGTCTGGTTCCCGACGAGCGAAAACAAAAAAACCCCGAAAACGCTGAAACGTTTCGGGGCCCAGGGTAGGAGCGAGCTTGCTCGCGAAGAACGTTAATGATGACACGGGCTGTCTGGATGCCCGCGTTGCCTGTCAGCTTTTCGCGAGCAAGCTCGCTCCTACTTGTGATAGGCCGTCACGCGCTCAACTTCTTCCTTCGAACCCAGGAACACCGCCACACGCTGGTGCAGGCCTTCTGGCTGGATGTCGAGGATGCGCTGGTGGCCGTCGGTAGACGCACCGCCTGCCTGTTCAACCAGGAACGACATCGGGTTGGCTTCGTACATCAGGCGCAGTTTGCCCGGCTTGGACGGCTCGCGGCTGTCACGTGGGTACATGAACAGGCCACCACGGGTCAGGATGCGGTGCACGTCGGCAACCATCGCGGCTACCCAGCGCATGTTGAAATTCTTCTTCAACGGGCCTTCTTCGCCTTCCATCAGCTCGTTGACGTAGCGCTTCACCGGTTCTTCCCAGTGGCGCTGGTTGGACATGTTGATGGCAAATTCCTGGGTAGAAGCAGGAATCGAAATGTCTTCATGGGTGAGTACGAAGCTGCCCATTTCACGGTCCAGGGTGAAGCCTTTGACGCCATCACCCAGGGTCAGCACCAGCATGGTCTGTGGGCCGTAGATCGCGTAGCCGGCAGCCACTTGCTCAGTGCCTGGCTGCAGGAAGGCCTTTTCGTTCAGGGCTTCGTTCTGGCTCAGGTATTCGTTGGGGCAACGCAGTACCGAGAAGATGGTGCCGACCGGTGCGTTGATGTCGATGTTGGACGAACCGTCCAGTGGGTCGAATACCAAGAGGTATGCGCCCTTCGGGTATTTACCTGGGATCTGATAGGCATTGTCCATTTCTTCAGACGCCATGCCAGCCAGGTGGCCGCCCCATTCGTTGGCTTCGAGCAGGATTTCGTTGGACAGCACGTCCAGCTTCTTCTGCACTTCGCCCTGCACGTTTTCAGTGCCCATGCTGCCCAGGACACCGCCCAGTGCGCCTTTGGAAACGGCGTGGCTGATTTCCTTGCAAGCACGCGCCACCACTTCGATAAGGAAGCGCAGATCGGCAGGCGTGTTGTTGCTGCGGGTCTGCTCGATCAAATAGCGACTCAAGGTAACGCGGGACATGGACGGCTCCGGAGAATGGGGGGCTAAAAACCCGCGCAGTTTAGCGCGAGTCGGGGCTGATTTCCTCTAATCAGAGGATTTAACGCCAATAGAGTTCACGACCCAACGCAATAGCCCTCTGTAGGAGCGAGCTTGCTCGCGAAAAACTCACACGCGCCGCGTTCATTCAGCAAGCACGCGTTATCGTTGACGTTCTTCGCGAGCAAGCTCGCTCCTACAGTGGCATCAGGGGTCAGTCGAGGGCTTTCCAGATCTCGGTGGCGTATTCGCGGATGGTGCGGTCCGAGCTGAACCAGCCCATGCGCGCCGTGTTGAGCACTGCCGAACGCCACCAGGCCTTGGAGTCGTGCCAATGCGCTTCGACCCGCGCCTGGGCGTCCCAGTAGGCGTCAAAGTCGGCACACACCAGGAAGCGGTCGTAGTCGATCAGCCCATCGATCAGGCCCACATAACGCCCCGGGTCATCCGGCGAAAACACCCCGCCACGGATGGCTTGCAGCACGTCGTTCAAACGATGGGACGCGGCGATGTCCGGCCCGGCGCTGAACTCGCCGGCATGCTTGCGAGCTTCCACCTGCTGGGCACTGAGACCGAAGATAAACATGTGCTCGGCGCCGACCCGCTCGTGCATCTCCACATTGGCGCCGTCCATGGTGCCGATGGTCAGCGCACCGTTGAGGCCGAACTTCATGTTGCTGGTGCCCGACGCTTCGAAGCCGGCGGTGGAAATCTGCTCCGACAAATCCGCTGCCGGAATGATGCTTTCCGCCAGGCTGACGTTGTAGTTGGGCAGGAACACCACCTTGAGCAAACCGCGCACGGTCGGGTCGTTGTTGACGGTGCGGGCGATGTCGTTGGTCAGCTTGATGATCAGCTTGGCCTGGTGGTAGCTGGCCGCCGCCTTGCCGGCAAAGATCTTGACCCGAGGCACCCAGTCGATGCCCGGCTCGGCACGGATCGCCTGGTACAGCGCCACGGTGTGCAACAGGTTGAGCAGTTGGCGCTTGTACTCGTGAATACGCTTGACCTGCACATCGAACATCGCGGCGGGGTTGATCGCAATGCCCAGGCGCTCATGGATGATCTGTGCCAGGGCGCGCTTGCTGTGCAGGCGCTGCTCAGCAAATGCTTTGCGAAAGGCCGGTTTCTCGGCAAAGGGTTCCAACTCGATCAGGCGCTGTTCGGGCTGATCGAGAATGTCCGGGCCCAGCGCCTCCACCAGCATATCGGTCAGTTTGGGGTTGGCCTGGTACAGCCAGCGTCGGAAGGTAATGCCGTTGGTTTTGTTGTTAATGCGCTCGGGGTAGAGCTTGTGCAGTTCGGAGAACACCGTGCTGCGCATCAGCTGGGTATGCAAACCGGACACGCCGTTGACGCTATGGGAACCCAGGAACGCCAGGTTGCCCATGCGCACGCGGCGACCGTTGTCTTCTTCGATCAGCGACACCGCGCGCAACACATCAAAATCGTGGATGCCTTTGGCACGCAGCGAATCAATGTGCTGGGCGTTGATCAGGTAGATGATCTGCATGTGCCGCGGCAGCATACGCTCCATCAAACCGACAGGCCAGGTTTCCAGCGCCTCGGGCAGCAGGGTGTGGTTGGTGTACGAAAGGGTCTCGACGGTGACATCCCAGGCGGCTTCCCAGGGAATGTCATGCAGGTCGACCAACTGGCGCATCAACTCAGCCACGGCGATGGACGGGTGGGTGTCGTTGAGCTGGATGGCGGCGTGTTCGCCCAGGCTCAATACCGACCCGTGCATGTTCTTGTGGCGGCGCAGCAAATCCTGCAGCGACGCGGAGACGAAGAAGTACTCTTGGCGCAGGCGCAGTTCTTGCCCTGCTTCGGTGCTGTCGGCCGGGTAAAGCACTCGGGAGATGCTTTCGGCGCGGGCCACTTCGGCGACGGCGCCCAAATGGTCACCGGCGTTGAAGCGCTCCAGGTGCAGGTCTTCTACGGCGCGCGCACGCCAAAGGCGCAGGGTGTTGACGCTGGCGCCGCGCCAGCCGACGACCGGCGTGTCATAGGCCACGGCGCGCACGGTTTCGTTGGGCGACCACACCTGGATCATCTTGCCGGAGGCGTCCGCGACGGTTTCGACGCTGCCGCCAAAGCCAATCGGGTAAATCACCTCGGCGCGTTCGAATTCCCAAGGGTTACCGAAATCCAGCCAGCGCTCGGTCTGTTCCTGCTGCCAACCGTCGACAATCGCTTGGCGGAACAAGCCGTGTTCATAACGAATGCCGTAACCGTGGCCGGCAACGCCTAGCGTCGACATGCTTTCCATAAAGCACGCCGCCAGACGGCCCAGGCCACCGTTGCCAAGCGCCGCGTCGGGCTCCAGCAGGCGGATGCGCTCCAGATCCACGCCCAGCTCCGACAGCGCTTCGCGAGCGATCTCCAGCACACCCAGGTTGCTCAGGCTGTCGTAGAGCAGACGGCCGATGAGAAATTCCAGGGACAGGTAATAAACGCGCTTCTGGCCTTTGCGATAAATACGCCGCGTGTGGTCCATCCAGTGGTCGACCATCTGGTCGCGGGCGGCCAGGGCAATGGCTTCGAACCAGTCATGGTCGAAGGCGTGATCCGGGTCCTTGCCCACCGCGTAGGTGAGTTTGGTCAAGACAGCATCGCGGAATGCGGCTACCTCTGCTTCTCGTGCAAGCGGTTCCTGAGACATCGGTGCGACCTCGGGCGAGATTGAAGGAGTTGCTAGAGCCTAGTCGGTCTGACAGACGGTAGACGCGCTGGTTCGGCAGTTTTTTAACTCATTGGCCTGTGGCTGAATTTGATGCAGGGGTCGTGCCCGATCAGGCCCTGGCCAAACCTTTGAGCTGAAACCTGCAAAATATTGTTCAAAAAACCACCAATCCCGGTATGATCGCGCGCCCGGATAACGCCCCACCTTGGAACCTTGATGAAGCCTCAACTGATCGCCGCCGCGGAACTCGACCGTCTAGAGACCTGGCAGAAATACTCCGCCCATATGTGCGGCGGCTGCGTGTCCAGCTGCTGCACGCTGCCGGTGGAGGTGAAGATCAAGGACCTGATCCGCATTGGCATCGTCGATGAGTTCGAGCGCGGCGATCCGCCGAAGAACATCGCCAAGCGTTTGCAGAAAGAAGGCATCGTCGAGCGCTACAACAACAAGTCCGAAATTTTTACCCTGCAGCGCATGAGCAACAACGACTGCCTGTACCTGGATCGTAAGACGCGCTTTTGCACTATTTATGACAAGCGCCCGGATACGTGCCGCAACCACCCGAAAATCGGGCCGCGGCCGGGGTATTGCGCGTATAAGCCCAAGGAAGTGGTGCGCGAGACCAACTTCAAGACCCTCGACAAGTTCTGATCCGGATTTTGTAGTGCCCTCAAGGGCCTCATCGCAGGCAAGCCAGCTCCCACATTTGAATGTATTCACAGATCCAAAATGTGGGAGCCGGGCTTGCCCGCGATGAGGCCGGCACAGTCACCACAAAACCTGCTGGCATAAAAAAACGCCCCCGGCCTTTCGACCGGGGGCGTTTTTCATTCAGCCTGAGTTAACTCAGTTCTTGGCTTTCTTGGCAGCGCGGGTACGCTCGCCTTCGTCCAGGATCTTCTTACGCAGGCGGATCGACTTAGGCGTGACTTCGCACAGCTCGTCGTCCTGGATGAATTCCAGGGCCTGTTCCAGGGTGAAGCGAACAGGTGGAACCAGAGCGATGGTTTCGTCTTTGCCCGAAGCACGCATGTTGTCCAGCTTCTTGCCTTTGGTTGGGTTGACGCCCATGTCGTTGTCACGGCTGTTCAAACCAACGATCTGGCCGTTGTAGATCTCTTGACCGTGTTCAACGAACAGCTTGCCACGCGCCTGGAGAGTTTCCAGGGAGTAGGTCAGCGCCTTGCCGGTTTCTACCGATACCAGAACACCGTTCTGACGGCCGGACATGTCGCCGGACTTCATGGTGTCGTAGCGATCGAAGATCGAGGTCAGGATGCCAGCACCGTTGGTCAGGGTCAGGAACTGGTTACGGAAACCGATCAGACCACGAGCAGGGATGTTGTATTCCAGACGTACACGGCCTTTGCCATCCGGCACCATGTTGGTCAGGTCGCCCTTACGCAGGCCCATCTCTTCCATGACCTTGCCCTGGGATTCTTCAGGGGTGTCGATGGTGACGTTTTCGAACGGTTCCTGCTTCACGCCGTCAACCTGACGGATGATCACTTCCGGACGACCAACACCCATTTCGAAGCCTTCGCGACGCATGGTTTCGATCAGTACAGAGAGGTGCAGCTCACCACGGCCGGAGACCTTGAACTTGTCAGCCGAGTCGCCTTCTTCAACGCGCAGAGCAACGTTGTACAGCAGCTCCTTGTCCAGACGCTCCTTGATGTTACGGGAGGTCACGAACTTGCCTTCTTTACCGCAGAAAGGCGAGTCGTTTACCTGGAAGGTCATGGAAACGGTTGGCTCGTCAACGGTCAGAGGCTTCATCGCCTCGACGTTGTCCGGCTGGCACAGGGTGTCGGAGATGAACAGCGAGTCCATACCGCTCACGCATACGATGTCGCCAGCGAAAGCTTCTTCAACGTCTACACGGTGCAGACCGTGGTGACCCATCAGCTTCAGGATACGACCGTTACGCTTCTTGCCGTCAGCGCCGATAGCGACAACCGGGGTGTTCGGCTTGACGCTACCACGAGCGATACGGCCAACGCCGATAACACCCAGGAAGCTGTTGTAGTCCAGTGCCGAGATTTGCATCTGGAACGGGCCTTCGCGGTCAACTTTCGGTGCTGGTACGTTGTCGACGATCGACTGGTACAGCGGAGTCATGTCTTCAGCCATGTCGGTGTGGTCAAGACCAGCAATACCGTTCAGGGCGGAGGCGTAGATGACTTGGAAGTCCAGCTGTTCTTCGGTAGCACCCAGGTTGTCGAACAGGTCGAAGATCTGGTCCAGAACCCAGTCCGGACGCGCGCCTGGACGGTCAACCTTGTTGATGCACACGATCGGACGCAGGCCGGCTTCGAAAGCCTTCTTGGTCACGAAACGGGTTTGCGGCATAGGGCCGTCTTGAGCGTCAACCAGCAGCAGAACGGAGTCAACCATCGACATTACGCGTTCTACTTCGCCGCCGAAGTCGGCGTGGCCCGGGGTATCCACGATGTTGATGTGGTAGCCGTTCCAGTTGATAGCGGTGTTTTTTGCCAGGATGGTAATACCGCGCTCTTTTTCCTGGTCGTTGGAGTCCATCACGCGCTCGTCGTTGAGCTCGTTGCGCTCCAGGGTGCCGGATTGACGCAGGAGTTTGTCTACCAGGGTGGTTTTACCATGGTCAACGTGAGCAATGATGGCGATGTTACGTAGATTTTCGATCACTTGTGTATCTCGATCAGAGGATTCGGTGTGCTGACAGGTCGTGGCAGCGATTAACAGTAGAGTCAGGCCTTGCCGTTACAGCTTGACGGCAGAGTCGGGGGGCCGGTGACGCAGGCCACAGGCAAACAGCCCCGGGCTCTTAGCTCGGTCGATAAACGCGCACATTGGCATGCCCCTCACTGAGCAAATGGTGGGCATGCAGGCGACTCATCACGCCTTTGTCGCAATACAACAGGTACTGACGGCTGTTATCCAGTTCCTTGAAACGCGCGTTCAGTGCGTAGAACGGCAGCGTTTGCACGTCGATGCCAGCGATTTCAAGCGGCTCGTCTTCAGCGGCATCCGGGTGACGGATGTCGATGACGATCTGGCCGGCCAGGGCTTCGCTGACTTCTTCGATTTTTACATCCTGGCCCAACTCGTCGATTACCCGATCGATTGGCACCAGCTTGGCGTTCTCGAGCGCACGCTCCAGAATCGCCATGTCGAATTCTTTTTCTTCATGCTCCACGCGGTGACGCTTGGCGTGGGTCTTGGGGTTCACCGAAATGACCCCGCAGTATTCAGGCATATGCTTGGCAAAGTCGGCGGTGCCGATTTGCTCTGCCAGGTCGATGATGTCCTGCTTGTGGCTGGCGATCAGCGGGCGCAGCACCAGCTTCTCGGTCACGCAGTCAATGATCGACAGGTTAGGCAGCGTCTGGCTGGAAACCTGGGAAATCGCTTCGCCGGTCACCAGGGCGTCAATCTGCAATTGATCGGCGATCCGGGACGCAGCGCGCAACATCATACGCTTCAATACTACGCCCATATGACTGTTATCGACTTTGCCGAGAATTTCGCCCAGCACTTCCTCGAACGGTACGCTTACAAATAGCACGCGTTGGGAGCTGCCGTATTTCTTCCAGATAAAGTGCGCGACTTCCATCACGCCCAATTCATGTGCACGCCCGCCCAGGTTGAAGAAGCAGAAGTGGCTCATCAGGCCGCGACGCATGATCTGGTAGGCCGCCACCGTGGAATCGAAACCGCCGGACATCAATACCAGGGTCTGTTCCAGGGCGCCCAGCGGGTAGCCGCCGATGCTGTTGTGCTGGCTGTGGATCACAAACAACCGTTGGTCGCGAATTTCCATGCGCACTTCAATTTGTGGCGCTTTCAAGGAAATTCCAGCGGCACCACATTCGCGACGCAGCTTGCTGCCGACGTATTTTTCGACGTCCATGGAGCTGAACGGGTGCTTGCCGGCACGCTTGCAACGCACCGAAAAAATCTTGCCTTCAAGCGCACTGCCGTAGTGCTGCTTGCACTTTTCGGTGATGTCGTCGAAGTCGCCCAGTGGGTACTCATCCACCTGCAGGAAATGCGCGATGCCCGGCATGCAGCTCAGGCGCTCGGTCATGTCCTTCAAGGCTTTGGCGTCGGTAATGCGGGTTTCCAGCTCGAGGTTGTCCCACACGCCGTTCACCACCACAGCCGGGTCCAGGTCACGGAGCACGGCACGGATGTTCTTGGCCAACTGACGGATGAAACGCGTCCGTACCGGTCGGCTTTTGATGGTGATCTCGGGGAAGACTTTAACGATTAATTTCATGGAAACAGCGCGCGCCGGGCCTGCTGAAAAAGGGGGGCGCGGATTATAGCGGAAATCGCTCAAGGTTTAACCAGTTAATATGCATTGCCTACGCAATGCACCAAAACGGGTCATTTACCCAAATAAACGCTACATTGCAGTGCGCGATTTATGCCGTTTTTGCCGATTGCACCGTTATAGGGGCCATTTTGAGGCAAAACGGCCATGTTGGCGCACTGGCATGCAATTTGCTCTCTTGTGAGGCAGGTTGCCTTGGCGGAGTATCCGCGCCGGCATCACCCAAATTCTAAGGGCTAACTCCACTACCCAAGCCCGAAGCCACCCGGAGGACACCATGTCGAAGTCGGTTCAACTCATCAAAGATCATGACGTTAAATGGATTGATCTGCGCTTCACGGACACAAAAGGCACTCAGCACCACGTGACCATGCCGGCTCGCGATGCGCTGGAAGATGACTTCTTCGAAGTCGGCAAGATGTTCGACGGTTCCTCCATCGCCGGCTGGAAAGGCATCGAAGCCTCCGACATGATCCTGCTGCCAGACGACAGCACCGCCGTACTCGACCCGTTCACCGAAGAGCCAACCCTGATCCTGGTGTGCGACATCATCGAGCCTTCGACCATGCAAGGCTATGACCGCGACCCACGCGCCATCGCCCACCGTGCCGAGGAATACCTGAAGTCCACCGGTATCGGCGACACCGCTTTCTTCGGCCCTGAGCCAGAGTTCTTCATCTTCGACTCGGTGAAGTTCAAATCCGACATCTCCGGCTCCATGTTCAAGATTTTCTCCGAGCAAGGCTCGTGGATGTCCGACCAGGACGTGGAAGGCGGCAACAAAGGCCACCGTCCAGGCGTGAAAGGCGGCTACTTCCCAGTACCACCGTTCGACTTCGACCACGAAATCCGTACCTCCATGTGCAACGCACTGGAAGAAATGGGCCAGACCGTTGAAGTTCACCACCACGAAGTGGCGACTGCCGGCCAGAACGAAATCGGCGTGAAATTCAACACGCTGGTGAAGAAGGCTGACGAAGTTCAAACTCTGAAATACTGCGTGCACAACGTTGCCGATGCCTACGGCCGCACCGCTACCTTCATGCCTAAGCCGCTGTACGGCGATAACGGCTCGGGCATGCACGTTCACGTATCGATTTCCAAAGACGGCAAGAACACCTTCGCTGGCGAAGGCTATGCCGGCCTGTCCGATACCGCCCTGTACTTCATCGGCGGCATCATCAAGCACGGTAAGGCCCTGAACGGCTTCACCAACCCGTCGACCAACTCCTACAAGCGTCTGGTCCCAGGTTTTGAAGCGCCGGTGATGCTGGCCTACTCGGCACGCAACCGCTCCGCCTCGATCCGTATTCCTTACGTCAACAGCCCTAAAGGCCGTCGTATCGAAGCACGCTTCCCGGACCCGGCTGCCAACCCTTACCTGGCCTTCGCCGCCCTGATGATGGCCGGCCTGGACGGTATCCAGAACAAGATCCACCCTGGCGACGCCGCCGACAAAAACTTGTACGACCTGCCGCCTGAAGAGGCCAAAGAGATCCCACAAGTGTGCGGCAGCCTGAAAGAAGCCCTGGAAGAGCTGGACAAGGGCCGTGCGTTCCTGACCAAAGGCGGCGTTTTCAGCGACGACTTCATCGACGCTTACATCGCCCTGAAAAGCGAAGAAGAAATCAAAGTACGCACCTTCGTACACCCACTGGAATACGAGCTGTACTACAGCTGCTGATCCGGTAGCGCTGCTTGAGGCAGCGTGATGAAAAAGGCCTCCTTCGGGAGGTCTTTTTTTTGCCTGGGCGTTACGCTACGCCAGCTCTGCAAACCCAATCAACGTGTGGGAGCTGGCTTGCCTGCGATAGCGCACTGCCGGCCACCTGCTGTATCACTGACACACCGCCATCGCGGGCAAGCCCGCTCCCACAGGAGATCACCTTTGAGATATCGACTTGTATTTGCCCTGCTGTTCATCAGTGCCAGTGCGAGCGCAGCGCCGCCTACGCTCGACCCCTTGCTCAACAGCATCGCCGAACGCCTGGAGATTGCCGACCAGGTAGCGCTGAGCAAATGGGACAGCCACAAGCCCGTGGAGGACAAGAAGCGCGAACAAGAGGTGATCGCCAGCGTTACTGCCCAGGCGCCGAGCTACAAGCTGGACCCGGCCGCTGCCGAGCAGTTCTTCGCCGCGCAGATCGAAGCCAACAAACTGATGCAATACACCCACCTGTCCGATTGGCAGTTCCAGGGCAAGGCGCCCGACGACCCACGCCCGGACTTGGTCCAGCAGATCCGCCCGCGATTGGACGAACTGCAAAAAAGGCTGCTGCTGCAGTTGGCCGACTTCACTCCACAGCGCACCGACCCGCAGTGCCCGCAATGGCTCGCCGAGGCCGTGCATGAACCGCTGAACGATCCGCTGCGCCAACTGGCGATGATCCGCGCCACCGCCGAGCTGTGCATTTACAAAAACTAGTGCCTGCAAACCCAATTAAAAATGTGGGAGCTGGCTTGCCTGCGATAACGATGTTGAATGCACCACAGCTATCGCAGGCAAGCCAGCTCCCACACTGACTGCGATTTGCCTTAAATCTTCAGTTGCTGAACACCCTTCACAAAATCGCACTATATTGGTGCGATAGCCTGCACCCTTCTCAATTGCCCAGCCCATTTTGGTTCGAAACTTCCCGTTGAGGCTGGCAGAACGCCACAGTTTCGCGCCTGAACCCCTTATTTCAGGGGATTAGCGCTTCTTTTCGGAGCCTTGGTTTGGTTTTTGCATTTTCCTTGTATCAGCGTGTGCCTCAAGCCCGCGCCTTGCTCCAAAAGAGGTCCCGATGACCATCAGCGATGCACTGCACCGTTTGTTACTCGACAACCTGACCACCGCGACCATCCTGCTCAATGCCGACCTGCGCCTTGAGTACATGAACCCGGCGGCGGAGATGCTCCTGGCCATCAGCGGCCAGCGCAGCCATGGGCAGTTCATCAGCGAATTGTTCACCGAGTCGGCCGAAGCCTTGAGTTCACTGCGCCAGGCCGTGGAGCAGGCACACCCGTTCACCAAGCGCGAAGCGATGCTCACCGCGCTCACCGGGCAGACGCTGACCGTCGACTACGCCGTGACCCCGATCTTGAGCAATGGCGCGACCCTGCTGCTGCTCGAAGTCCACCCCCGCGACCGCCTGCTGCGCATCACCAAGGAGGAAGCGCAGCTATCCAAGCAGGAAACCAGCAAGATGCTGGTGCGCGGCCTCGCCCATGAGATCAAGAACCCGCTGGGCGGTATTCGCGGCGCGGCACAGTTGTTGTCCCGCGAGCTGCCGGACGAGCACCTCAAGGACTACACCAACGTCATCATCGAAGAAGCCGACCGCCTGCGTAACCTGGTGGACCGCATGCTGGGCTCCAACAAGCTGCCGTCCCTGGCGATGACCAACGTGCATGAGGTGCTGGAGCGCGTCTGCCAACTGGTCGAGGCCGAAAGCCAGGGCTGCATCACCTTGGTGCGCGACTACGACCCAAGCATTCCCGACGTGTTGATCGACCGCGAGCAGATGATCCAGGCGGTACTCAATATCGTGCGCAACGCCATGCAGGCTATCAGCAGCCAGAACGAGCTGCGCCTGGGCCGCATCAGCCTGCGCACCCGCGCCCTGCGCCAGTTCACTATCGGCCATGTGCGCCATCGCCTGGTGACCAAGGTCGAGATCATCGACAACGGCCCCGGCATTCCTGCGGAGCTGCAGGAAACCATCTTCTTTCCCATGGTCAGCGGCCGCCCGGACGGTACCGGGCTGGGCCTGGCCATTACCCAGAACATCATCAGCCAGCACCAGGGCCTGATCGAATGTGAGAGCCACCCTGGCCACACCACGTTCTCGATCTTCCTGCCATTGGAACAAGGAGCCCCCACGACATGAGCCGTAGTGAAACTGTCTGGATCGTCGACGACGACCGTTCTATCCGCTGGGTCCTCGAAAAAGCCTTGCAACAAGAAGGCATGACCACCCAGAGCTTCGACAGCGCCGATGGGGTGATGAGTCGCCTGGCACGCCAGCAGCCGGACGTGATCATTTCCGACATTCGCATGCCTGGGGCCAGTGGCCTGGACTTGCTGGCGCGCATTCGCGAGCAGCATCCGCGTTTGCCGGTGATCATCATGACCGCCCACTCGGACCTGGACAGCGCTGTCGCGTCCTACCAGGGCGGCGCCTTTGAATACCTGCCCAAGCCATTCGACGTGGATGAGGCGGTGGCGCTGGTCAAGCGCGCCAACCAGCACGCCCAGGAACAACAGAACCAGGAAGCGCCGCCGACCCTGACCCGCACCCCGGAAATCATCGGGGAAGCGCCGGCGATGCAGGAAGTGTTTCGCGCCATCGGGCGCTTGAGCCACTCCAACATCACCGTACTGATCAACGGCGAATCGGGGACCGGTAAAGAGCTGGTGGCCCATGCGCTGCACCGCCACAGCCCACGGGCGGCCTCGCCGTTTATCGCGCTGAACATGGCGGCGATTCCCAAGGATTTGATGGAGTCCGAGCTGTTCGGCCATGAAAAAGGCGCGTTCACTGGGGCAGCCAACCTGCGTCGCGGACGCTTTGAACAGGCGGACGGCGGCACGCTGTTCCTCGATGAGATCGGCGACATGCCGGCCGATACCCAGACTCGCTTGCTGCGCGTGCTGGCTGACGGCGAGTTCTACCGTGTGGGCGGGCATACACCGGTCAAGGTGGATGTGCGCATTATCGCGGCCACCCACCAGAACCTGGAAACACTGGTGCATGCGGGTAAATTCCGTGAGGACTTGTTCCACCGCCTCAACGTGATCCGCATCCACATCCCGCGCATGTCGGACCGTCGCGAAGACATCCCCACCCTCGCCCGCCACTTCCTCAGCCGCGCCGCCCTGGAGCTGGCTGTGGAGCCCAAGCTGCTTAAAAGCGAGACCGAGGAATACCTCAAGAACCTGCCGTGGCCCGGCAACGTGCGCCAGCTGGAGAACACCTGCCGCTGGATCACCGTAATGGCGTCCGGGCGCGAGGTGCACATCAGCGACCTGCCGCCGGAGCTGCTGAGCCTGCCGCAAGACTCGGCCCCCGTGACCAACTGGGAACAGGCGCTGCGCCAATGGGCCGACCAGGCCCTGGCACGCGGCCAGTCGAACCTGCTGGACAGCGCCGTCCCGGCGTTCGAGCGGATCATGATCGAGACTGCGTTGAAGCACACCGCCGGCCGCCGCCGCGATGCCGCCGTGCTGCTGGGGTGGGGTCGCAATACCCTGACGCGCAAGATCAAGGAATTGGGGATGAAGGTGGATGGTGGGGATGATGATGAGGGTGATGAGGCCTGATCACATTTTCCCAAACCCACTGAAGATCCAATGTGGGAGCGGGCTTGCTCGCGAATGCAGAGTGTCAGTCACCGGATGTGTTGGCTGGCCCACCGCCTTCGCGAGCAAGCCCGCTCCCACATTTGGATCTTCATAAAGCTCGGGGTTGTGCACCGCTTCAATGCACTATGAACCGGCATTGAGCACAGACCCGAAACCTCACAGAGCGCTTTTGCTACGAAGTTCATAACCGCAGAACCTACCAAAGCCCCGTATTCCGGGGCCTTGCGCTTTTTGGCATTTTTTTCAAGCAGCAATTGCAAGTTTTGGCACGCCCCCTGCAATAACCCCTGTACTACCCAGTTTCGGGGACCTTGGTACAGGCAGGCCGAGAATCCCCTCTTTAACACCGAAGCCTCAGGCTTCACCCCGTTTTGGGAGCCCTGGTACAGGCAGGCCGGGAACTCCCTCTTTTATTGCTCGTGGAGATGGATCTCCAGCCGCCAGCGGCCATCGACCTCTGCACCGCTCCACGCCCCACGCAACGGCCGGGCCGCTACCAGGTTCAGCAGCAAGCCAGCATCGGTCTTGCGTATGCGCCAATTCACATCCTTGTCATTGACCTTGAGCTGCCCGCTGGCAGCCTTGCCCTGGGCGTCAAACAGCAACGCCACGGTGCCGTCGATATGCTCGCCGTGCAGCTTGGGTTCGTTGTTGAACCACACCACCAAACCATCCGCCGCAGGTTCTACCTGTTGCAGCTCAAGCGGCTCGGGGGTGGTCAAGCGGCCGATCATCAAGCCAATCATCAAGCCGACAATTGCCAATGAGCCCAACACCCTCGGCAATAGCTTCGGTCTCGGGTCGTCTTCGGGGGTAGAATGCAGCGCATCTTTGCCTTCGGAGCCGTGCATGTTTCACGTCATCCTTTTTCAACCAGAAATTCCGCCGAATACCGGCAACGTTATCAGGCTGTGCGCCAACAGTGGCTGCCACCTGCATTTGATCGAGCCTTTAGGCTTTGACATGGACGACAAGCGCCTGCGCCGTGCCGGGCTGGACTACCACGAGTACGCCACCCTCAAGCGCCATGCCGACCTCGCCAGCTGCCTGGAGAGCCTGGGCCACCCACGGCTGTTCGCGTTCACCACCAAGGGCTCGCGGCCGTTTCATGATGCCAGCTTTGCCGAGGGCGACGCGTTCCTGTTCGGCCCCGAGAGCCGCGGCCTGCCGGCCGAGGTGCTTGACGCATTACCCGATGGCCATCGCCTGCGCTTGCCGATGCGTGAAGGCTGCCGCAGCCTGAACCTGTCCAACACCGTGGCCGTCGCTGTTTACGAAGGCTGGCGCCAACTGGGCTTCAAGTAACACCACATAACAAATGTGGGAGCGGGCTTGTGTGGGAGCCGGGCTTGCCCGCGATGCAGGCACCTCGGTGTGTCAGTCACACCGCAGTGATGCTATCGCAGGCAAGCCAGCTCCCACACAAGCCCGCTCCCACATTTTTGATCGGCGCCGTTCAAAAAATCATTGAACGGTCGGCGCGCCTTCTTGTTGCATGCGCTGCAGCTCTTGGGCGTACAGGGCATCGAAGTTCACCGGCGCCAGCATCAGTGCCGGGAACGAGCCACGGGTGACCAGGCTGTCCAGGGTCTCACGGGCGTACGGGAACAGGATGTTCGGGCAGAACGCGCCCAGGGTGTGGCTCATGGACGCTTCGTCCAGGCCCTGGATCAGGAAGATACCGGCCTGTTGCACTTCAGCGATGAAAGCAACTTCTTCACCATTCTTGACGGTGACCGACAGGGTCAGCACCACTTCGTGGAAGTCACCTTCCAGGGATTTCTGACGAGTGTTCAGGTCCAGCGCAACGCTTGGGGTCCATTCCTGACGGAAGATGGCCGGGCTTTTTGGCGCTTCGAACGACAGGTCACGCACATAGATCCGCTGCAGCGAGAACTGTGGGCCTTGAGCTTCTGCTGCTTCGGTGTTCTGTTGATCAGTCATCGCAGATCCTTCTTTATCTTGGGTTCTTAAGGGTTTAGGAGTCAGACGGACAGCAGCGCATCAAGTTTACCGGCGCGCTCCAGGGCAAACAGGTCGTCGCAACCACCGATGTGCCGGGTGCCGATCCAGATCTGCGGGACCGACGTGCGGCCAGCCTTCTGGGCCATTTCGGCGCGCACCTGGGGCTTGCCATCGACCTTGATCTCTTCGAAGGCAATGCCCTTTTTCTCAAGCAAGGCCTTGGCCCGCATGCAGTAAGGGCAATAATCGCTGGAATACACGACAACCTGGCTCATATCACTTCACCAACGGCAGGTTATCGCCACGCCAGCTGCTGATACCACCGGACAGCTTGGCGGCGGTGAAGCCGGTCTTGAGCATCTCGCGGGCGTGGGTGCCGGAGTGCTGGCCCTGGGCATCGACCAGGATGATGGTCTTGGCCTTGTGCTTTTCCAGTTCGCCCAGGCGCGCCATCAGCTTGTCCTGGGGAATGTTCAGGGCGCCCACGATATGGCCGGCGGCATAATCCTTGGCCGGGCGAATATCGACGACGACGGCCTCATCCTTGTTGACCAGCGCGGTCAGCTCCGACGTGCTCAGGCTGCGACCACCGCGGCTCAGTTCATGAGCGATCAGCAGCGCCAGCAGGATGACGAAGGCGCCCACAAGCAGGTAGTGGGCAGTGGCAAATGCAATCAGGTGATCAACCATCAAGGAGGTTCCAGGGCGTTAAAATGGCGGTAAGTATACACAGCCGCCAGGGGGGGCCAACCCCCGTAAAGCGGTGACGTGGTTGGAACTTCGCTTTAAACTGCCACTCCCTTTTCAATTGTCTTCCTTTATTAACGCCGCGAGAGGATCTATGACTACCACGCCTAAACCTTTGGTCCTGATAATTCTCGATGGCTTCGGACACAGTGAAAGCCACCACGACAACGCGGTTTACTCGGCCAAC
Organism: Pseudomonas sp. FJ2-5-13; assembly: GCF_029201605.1. Taxonomy (NCBI): domain Bacteria; kingdom Pseudomonadati; phylum Pseudomonadota; class Gammaproteobacteria; order Pseudomonadales; family Pseudomonadaceae; genus Pseudomonas; species Pseudomonas sp. FJ2-5-13. Next base: position 409,887 of record NZ_CP104045.1, on the reverse strand, counting down.
AAGCCGGTACTGGACCGTCTGACCGCCACCGTTCCCAACGGTTTGATCTCAGGTTCCGGCATGGACGTGGGCCTGCCGCACGGCCAGATGGGCAACTCGGAAGTCGGCCACATGAACCTCGGCGCCGGACGAGTGGTGTACCAGGACTTCACCCGTGTCACCAAAGCGATCCGCGATGGCGAGTTCTTCGAGAACCCGACCCTCTGCGCGGCGGTCGATAAAGCCGTTGCCGCCGGCAAGGCCGTGCACTTCATGGGCCTGTTGTCGGACGGCGGCGTACACAGCCATCAGGATCACCTGGTCGCCATGGCCGAACTGGCGTTCAAGCGCGGCGCTGACAAAATCTACCTGCACGCCTTCCTCGACGGCCGCGACACGCCGCCCAAAAGCGCGCAATCCTCCATCGAACTGCTGGACACCACCTTCGCTGCCCTGGGCAAAGGCCGCATCGCCAGCCTGGTGGGCCGCTACTTCGCCATGGACCGCGACAACCGTTGGGACCGTGTCTCCCAGGCCTACAACCTGATCGTCGACGGCCAGGCCGAATTCAACGCGGCCACCGCCCAGGAAGGCCTGGAAGCGGCCTATGCCCGTGGCGAGAGCGATGAATTCGTCAAGGCCACCACCATCGGCGAACCGGTGAAGGTCGAAGACGGCGACGCCGTGGTGTTCATGAACTTCCGCGCCGACCGTGCCCGTGAGCTGAGCCATGTGTTCGTCGATGAAGGCTTCAAGGACTTCGAGCGCGCGCGTCAGCCGAAGGTCGAGTTCGTCATGCTCACCCAATATGCCGCCAACATCCCGGCCCCGTCGGCTTTTGCCCCGGGCAGCCTGGAGAACGTGCTGGGCGACTACCTGGCCAAGAACGGCAAGACCCAGCTGCGCATCGCCGAGACCGAGAAATACGCCCACGTGACGTTCTTCTTCTCCGGTGGCCGCGAAGAGCCGTTCCCTGGCGAAGAGCGCATTCTGATCCCGTCGCCAAAAGTCGCGACCTACGACCTGCAGCCGGAAATGAGCGCACCGGAAGTCACCGACAAGATCGTCGACGCCATTGAAAACCAGCGTTATGACGTAATCGTGGTCAACTACGCCAACGGCGACATGGTTGGCCACAGCGGCAACCTGGAAGCGGCGGTCAAGGCGGTTGAATGCCTGGACCTGTGCGTTGGCCGCATCGTCGACGCGCTGGATAAAGTCGGCGGCGAAGCGCTGATCACCGCCGACCACGGCAACTGCGAGCAGATGTCCGACGAATCCACCGGCCAGGCGCACACCGCGCACACCACCGAGCCGGTGCCGTTCATCTATGTCGGCAAACGTGACCTGAAAGTGCGTGAAGGTGGCGTGCTGGCGGATGTGGCGCCGACCATGCTGAAACTGATGGGGCTGGAACAGCCGAAGGAGATGACCGGCACCTCGATCCTGGTCTGACACCCGCATCACTGCAAATCCCTGTGGGAGCGGGCTTGCTCGCGAATGCGGTAGTTCAGTCAATATCTTCAGCGACTGACACACCGTATTCGCGAGCAAGCCCGCTCCCACATTGGTTTTGTGGTGTTTGGTAGATGTCTTTTCGCCATACCATCGCCACTCGGCGCCTATCTTGACCGCCAGCCCCAATTGGGCGTTTTTTTTGCAGCGCTTGGCGGGCATACTAGGCCGTCCTTTTCCCCTGGTGTCGCCCGCCTCTATGCTTCGCGCCTTGATAACCCTTGCTCTTGTCTGCCTGCTCCAACCGGCGTTTGCCGATGAGCGTGCACAAACCCAACAACAGTTGGACGCTACGCGTCAGGACATTACCGAGCTGAAAAAGCTGCTCGGCAAGCTCCAGGAAGAAAAATCCGGGGTGCAGAAAGACCTGCGCGGCACGGAAACCGAGATGGGCAAGCTGGAGAAGCAGGTCCAGGAGCTGCAAAAAGAACTAAAGAAGAGCGAGTCGGAACTGGAGCGACTCGACGCTGAGAAAAAAAAACTCCAGAGCGCCCGCGTTGAACAGCAACGCCTGATCGCGATCCAGGCCCGCGCCGCCTACCAGAGCGGCCGCCAGGAATACCTCAAGCTGCTGCTCAACCAGCAAAACCCTGAGAAATTCGCCCGCACCCTCACTTATTACGACTACCTGAGCCAGGCCCGCCTGGCGCAATTGAAGGGGTTTAACGAAACCCTGCGCCAACTGGCCAATGTCGAACAGGAAATCGCCGACCAGCAATCGCAGCTGCTCGACCAGAAAACCGCCCTGGACACCCAGCGCGACCAGCTCGATAAAGTACGCAAGGAACGCCAACAGGCCCTGGCCAAGCTCAACAGCGACGTCAAAGCCCGCGACGCCAAGTTGCAGGCCCGCGAGCAAGACCAGGCCGACCTGGCCAAAGTGCTCAAGACCATCGAAGAAACCCTGGCCCGCCAGGCACGCGAGGCCGAAGAAGCGCGGCAAAAAGCGCTGATCGCCCAGCAGGAAGCCGAAAAAAAGCGTCAGCGTGAGGCCGAACTGGCTGCCACCACCGACGCTCCAGCCCCGCGCAAACCGGCGCGTGCAGCGCCTGGCCCGCTGGTTTCCAGCAGTGGTGAGTCCTTCGGCGGCCCTTTTGCTTCAGCGCGCGGCAAACTTCCATGGCCGGTTGATGGTCGATTACTGGCACGCTTTGGGGAAACCCGTGGCGATGACACCCGTGCCAAGTGGGATGGCGTGATGATCAGCGCCTCTGCCGGCAGCCAGGTCCACGCCGTGCATGGTGGGCGCGTAGTGTTCGCCGATTGGTTGCGGGGCGCCGGCTTGCTGGTGATTCTTGACCACGGTAATGGCTATTTGAGCCTTTACGGCCACAATCAGACATTACTCAAGTCGGCAGGTGATGTTGTAAAAGCCGGTGAATCCATCTCCACTGTCGGTAACAGTGGTGGCCAGGACACCCCGGCGCTGTACTTCGCTATTCGTCAGCAGGGCCGCCCGAGCGACCCTGCACAATGGTGCCGGTCCCAAGGATAGGGTCGCATCTACATTAGGAGTTCGTTCGACATGCTGCATTTGTCCCGCCTCACTTCGTTGGCCCTGACGATCGCCCTGGTGATCGGCGCGCCTCTGGCTTTTGCCGACCAGGCCGCACCGGCTGCACCCGCCACGGCTGCGACGACCAAGGCGCCATTGCCGCTGGACGAGCTGCGCACCTTTGCCGAGGTCATGGACCGGATCAAGGCAGCGTATGTCGAACCCGTAGACGACAAGGCCCTGCTGGAAAATGCCATCAAGGGCATGCTCAGCAACCTCGACCCGCACTCCGCCTACCTGGGCCCGGAAGATTTCGCCGAGCTGCAGGAAAGCACCAGCGGTGAGTTCGGCGGCCTGGGCATCGAAGTGGGCTCCGAAGACGGCCAGATCAAAGTGGTCTCGCCTATCGACGACACCCCGGCGTCCAAGGCCGGTATCCAGGCCGGCGACCTGATCGTGAAGATCAACGGCCAGCCGACCCGCGGCCAGACCATGACCGAAGCCGTCGACAAGATGCGCGGCAAGCTCGGCCAGAAAATCACCCTGACCCTGGTGCGCGACGGCGGTAACCCGTTTGACGTGACCCTGGCCCGTGCGACCATCACGGTCAAGAGCGTGAAAAGCCAGCTGCTGGAGTCGGGCTACGGTTATATCCGTATCACCCAGTTCCAGGTCAAGACCGGCGACGAAGTGGCCAAGGCCCTGGCCAAGCTGCGCAAAGACAACGGCAAGAAGCTCAACGGCATCGTGCTTGACCTGCGCAACAACCCAGGCGGCGTGTTGCAGTCGGCGGTCGAGGTGGTCGACCACTTCGTCACCAAGGGCTTGATCGTCTACACCAAGGGCCGTATCGCCAACTCCGAGCTGCGCTTCTCGGCCACCGGCAACGACCTCAGCGAGAACGTGCCACTGGCTGTCTTGATCAACGGCGGCAGCGCCTCGGCCTCGGAAATCGTCGCCGGCGCCCTGCAAGACCTCAAGCGCGGTGTGCTGATGGGCACCACCAGCTTCGGCAAAGGCTCGGTGCAGACCGTATTGCCGCTGAACAACGAGCGTGCGCTGAAGATCACCACGGCGCTGTATTACACGCCCAACGGCCGCTCGATCCAGGCCCAGGGCATCGTGCCGGACATCGAAGTACGCCGCGCCAAGATCACCAACGAGATCGATGGCGAATACTACAAAGAAGCCGACCTGCAAGGCCACCTGGGCAATGGCAACGGCGGCGCCGACCAGCCAACCGGCAGCCGCGCCAAGGCCAAGCCGATGCCCCAGGATGATGACTACCAACTGGCCCAGGCACTCAGCCTGCTCAAGGGCTTGAGCATCACCCGCAGCCGTTGATCATGCGCCTTGCCCTCATCTTCGCTGTGCTGTGCAGCCTGGTAGGGGTCGCTCAAGCGGCCCCTGCCAGCGAACCGCACAAAGCCTACCTGACACTGATCATTGATGACCTGGGGCAAAACCTGCCTCGGGATCGTCGTGTGCTCGCGCTACCCGGCCCGGTGACCGCCGCCATCATGCCGGACACGCCCCACGCCGCCGAATTCGCCCGTGAGGCCCACAAGGCTGGCAAGATCGTGATCCTGCACATGCCCATGGACCCGGCCACCGGCCCCTTCGCCTGGCACCCGGAGCTGTCCATCGAAGAACTGGGCAAGCGCCTGGATGCCGCGTTCGATGCCGTGCCCTACACGGCAGGCATCAACAACCACATGGGCAGCCGCATGACCGCACAACCGGCCGCGATGGCCTGGCTGATGAGTGAGCTGCAACGGCGCCACAAGTTCTTCGTCGACAGCCGCACCAGCGCGCAGACCGCCGCCGCCGCCGAGGCGCAGAAGATCGGTTTGGCCCATGTGTCGCGGGATGTTTTTCTCGACGACGAACGCACCGAAGCGGCGATTACCACGCAATTGCAGACCGCGATCAAACTGGCGCATAAGCAGGGTTCGGCGGTGATGATCGGGCATCCTTACCCACAGACACTGGCGGTGCTGGAGCGCGAATTGCCCAAGCTCAAGGCACAGGGCGTGGAGTGGATCGATATCAAGTTGATGATCAGCGTGCGCAGTAACCGGGCGATGGCCGGGCATGGCAAGAACGGCATCTATCGCTGACGCCCCCCCTGTAGGTGCGAGCTTGCTCGCGAAAAACTTGAGACCGCCGCGTACACCCCGGATACCCGCATCATCGTTGACGTCCTTCGCGAGCAAGCTCGCTCCTACAGGTAGTTGGCCATGATCTGGTCGATACGGCCTTCCTCACGCAACTGGTCCAGCGCGGCCTGGAGCCTGGCCACCACCTCATCCGGCACGTCCTTGTTCAACGCCAGGTAAAGCTGCGCACTGTTGAAGCGCAATACCGTCTTGAGCCCGTTCACCCCCACCTGCCGCGCCAGGTAGCGCCCGGCAGGGTCGCCGGTGGCCCACAGATCGATCTGGCCCTCCATGAGCTTTTGCGCATTGTCCTGGTCACGCAAGGCAACAATCGGCTTGAGCCCCTGCTTGTCCAGGCTTTCGGCAATGGCGTCGCCTTTGTAGGCGCCAATCTTGTAGCGGCGCGCTTGCTCCAGGCTTTCTAGCTGAATCTTGCTGTCGGCCTTGGCCAGCAGTACCCAATCATCCGGGCCGATGGGGCCGACCCATTTGAACAAGGCTTCACGGTCTGGCAGACGCGCCATCACAAACACACCGTAACCGGGTTTTTCCAGGGCGAGCTTGTAGATTCGTTCCCACGGGAAGCGCAGGGTCAGGTTGTAGGAAACGCCGGCACGCTGGAAGGTTTCGCGCATGATGTCTACGGCGATGCCTTCGATGTTCTCGTCCTTGGCGAAGTTCTTGCCGTTTTTCGCCATGTTGTAGGGCGGGAAATTTTCTGTCAGCAACACCAGGGAGGCGTCAGACGGTTGTTCGGCGTGTGCCGTAGCCACCATGAGCATGGAGGAACTGGCGAGGGCGAGCAGCAGGTGTTTGAACATGAAGGCTACCGGAATCCATGGCAAGCGCAGAGAGTGCCGCGAGCCTGCCATGGTGTCCAGCAGCGTTTAGCGCACGACGATACCGCGCGCGGCCATGTAGGCCTTGGCCTCGGGTACGGTGTATTCGCCAAAGTGGAAAATACTCGCCGCCAGTACCGCGCTGGCGTGGCCTTCAAGCACGCCATCGGCCAAGTGCTGCAGGTTGCCCACCCCACCCGATGCGATCACCGGAATACCCAGGGCATCGCTGATGGCGCGGGTGACGCCCAGGTCGAAGCCGTTTTTCATGCCGTCCTGGTCCATGCTGGTCAGCAGGATCTCACCGGCGCCCAGGCCTTCCATCTTCATCGCCCACTCCACCGCGTCCAGCCCGGTAGGCTTGCGCCCGCCGTGGGTGAAGATCTCCCAGCGTGGGGTTTCGCCCGGGCCGGACACCTTCTTGGCGTCGATAGCCACCACGATGCATTGCGAGCCGAAGTGCTGCGCGGCTTCGCCGACAAACTCGGGGTTGAACACGGCGGCGGTGTTGATCGAGACCTTATCCGCGCCAGCATTGAGCAGGTTGCGGATGTCTTGCACGGTGCGCACGCCACCGCCCACGGTCAGCGGGATAAACACCTGGCTGGCCATGCGTTCGACGGTATGCAGCGTGGTATCGCGGCCATCGACGCTGGCGGTGATGTCGAGAAAGGTAATCTCGTCGGCACCTTGCTCATCGTAGCGACGGGCAATTTCCACCGGGTCGCCGGCGTCACGGATGTTCTCGAACTTGACGCCCTTGACCACGCGACCGTTGTCGACGTCCAGGCAAGGGATGATGCGTTTGGCCAGCGCCATGGTCAGTCCTCAGCCGTTGTAGGCGTCGCAGTAAGCCTGGGCTTCGGCGACGTCCAGAGTGCCTTCATAGATCGCACGGCCGGTGATGGCACCGATGATGCCGGGGGCCTTGGCGTCCAGCAGCGACTTGATGTCACCCAGGTTGTGAATACCGCCGGAAGCGATCACCGGGATCTTGGTGGCCGCTGCCAGGGCTGCGGTGAAGGGTACGTTGCAGCCCTGCATCATGCCGTCTTTGGCGATGTCGGTATAAACGATGGCGGACACGCCGTCGGCTTCGAACTGCTTGGCCAGGTCGATCACCTGCACGGTGCTGATTTCAGCCCAGCCGTCGGTAGCGACGAAACCATCTTTGGCATCCAGGCCTACGATCACTTTGCCCGGGAAAGCGCGGCAGGCTTCGGCGACGAAGGCTGGGTCTTTCACGGCCTTGGTGCCGATGATCACGTAGCTCACGCCCGCTTTGACGTAGTGCTCGATGGTTTCCAGGGAACGGATACCGCCGCCGATCTGGATCGGCAGGTTCGGGTAGCGCTTGGCGATGGCAGTAACCACCTCGCCGTTGACCGGCTGGCCTTCGAAGGCGCCGTTCAGGTCCACCAGATGCAGACGACGGCAGCCCCCTTCTACCCATTTGGCAGCCATGCTCACCGGGTCATCGGAGAACACGGTGGAATCTTCCATGCGGCCTTGGCGCAGGCGGACACAAGCGCCGTCCTTGAGATCGATAGCGGGGATAATCAGCATCTGGCAAACCTTATTCGATATTCAGCAATGCTTGGGAAATCAGGGTTTCTCAAGCGACCACAAGTCGCTTTCGATGCTTTCGAACCTTTCCTTAAGGAGCGTCTGCGTGTCGAAAACCGCCCTGTTGTAATAATGCGGCGCCACTTCGGTGGTGAACAGCTCAAGAATCTCGGCGACCTCGAACGAGCCCAACTTGAGCTCGAAGCGGTCCTCCATGAAACGTTTGATCTTGTCGGTGGCCGCACGCTCCTGCTCGGGCGTGAGGTTCAAGATCGGCTGCTTCGGTTTCCTGGCCATTTACCAGCGACCATCCCACGCGGCGAAGTTCTGCAGCAATTGCAGGCCATGGGTATGGCTCTTCTCCGGGTGGAACTGCACGGCAAAACGCGAACCATCGGCCAGCGCGGCGGCGAAGTCGACGCCGTAATGCCCGCCACCCACCACCTGGCGCGGGTTACCGGCGGCGATGTAGTAGCTGTGCACGAAGTAGAAACGCGCCATGTCCGGGATGTCGTGCCACAGCGGGTGGTCGACGGTGCGGCGCACTTCGTTCCAGCCCATGTGCGGGACTTTGAGGTGCTCGCCCTCTTCATGCAGGTCTTTGCCGAAGAACTTCACCTGGCCCGGAAACAAGCCGATGCAGTCGACTCCGCCGTTCTCTTCACTGCTGTCGAGCAAGGCTTGCATGCCCACGCAGATGCCGAGGAACGGACGATCCTGGCTGACCTCGCGCACCAGGCTGTCAAAGCCCAGGCGGCGGATTTCGGCCATGCAATCGCGAATCGCGCCTACACCGGGGAACACCACGCGGTCGGCTTCGCGAATCACGTTGGCATCGCTGGTGATCAGCACCTTACCGGCACCTACATGCTCAAGGGCCTTGGCCACCGAGTGCAGGTTACCCATGCCGTAATCGATAACCGCGACCGTCTGCATTACAGGACGCCCTTGGTCGACGGCATTTGCCCGCCCATGCGCTCATCGACTTCCACAGCCATGCGCAACGCGCGGCCGAAAGCCTTGAACACGGTTTCGATCTGGTGGTGAGTGTTGGTGCCGCGCAGGTTGTCGATGTGCAGGCTGACCAGTGCGTGGTTGACAAAGCCCTGGAAGAATTCCTGGAACAAATCCACATCAAAGCCACGGCCCACGTTCGCGCGGGTGTAAGGCACGTGCATCTGCAAACCCGGGCGACCGGAGAAGTCGATGACCACACGCGACAGCGCTTCATCCAGCGGGACATAGGCATGGCCGTAGCGACGGATGCCTTTTTTGTCGCCGATGGCCTTGGCAAACGCCTGGCCGAGGGTGATGCCCACGTCTTCCACCATGTGGTGGTCGTCGATATGCAGGTCGCCTTTGCCGACGATATCCAGGTCGATCAGCCCGTGACGGGCGATCTGGTCCAGCATGTGCTCAAGAAAAGGGACACCGATATCAAATCGGGCCTTTCCGGTGCCATCCAGGTTGATCGAGGCTTTGATCTGGGTTTCCAGAGTGTCGCGCTCGACAGATGCCTTACGTTCGGCCATCACCAGCTCCGCAAAATCATTGGGCGAAAAAGGCAGCCATTATAGGGGCGCGGGCGCTAAACAGAAACAACGAAGGGGATAAGACTGACGAGTTGGAGCGAGGAATGTCGGGGATAGACATGTGCATACATGTGAGCATGGGTTTATGTGGGAGCTGGCTTGCCTGCGATAGCATCACTGCGGGGCAACTGGTACACCGAGGTGCCTGTATCGCAGGCAAGCCAGCTCCCACACAAGCCCGGCCCCCACAGGAGCCGGGCCCACCCTTATTGCGGTATCAGTGGAACAGTACTGCGGTCTTCTGCAGGGTCACCCACACACCCCACGCCAACGGAATACCTACCACCAGCCACGCGGCAATCGCCAGCGGCTTGCTGGCGGCGGAGGCTTTCCACTCCAGCACGGTGCTGGCATCGGCACCTTTGTCATGGCCCAGCGCCTGTTCGGCTGCCAGTTCGGCATCGGTCATGAAGTACTTGTCGGCCACCGGGCGCACCAGCAGGTTGCAGATGAAGCCCAGCACCAACAGTCCGGCGAGGATGTACAAGGTGATGTCGTAGGCCGCGGCCCGTTCAACGCCGATGCTCAACTGGTATTCACGCAGGTAGTTCACCAGCACCGGGCCCAGTACGCCCGCAGCGGCCCAGGCGGTCAACAGGCGACCGTGGATCGCGCCAACCATCTGGGTGCCGAACAGATCGGCCAGGTAGGCCGGGACCGTGGCAAAACCACCGCCGTACATCGACAGGATGATGCAGAACGCGGCCACGAACAGCGCCACATTACCCAGGTGCCCCAGGTTCGGGATCAGCGCATACAGGGCAAAGCCCAGGGCGAAGAACACGAAGTAGGTGTTTTTACGCCCCAGGTAGTCAGAGAACGAGGCCCAGAAGAACCGGCCACCGATGTTGAACAGGCTCAACAGGCCGGTAAAACCAGCGGCAATGGCTGCAATGGATGCCAACTGGCCCGCATCCAATTGACCAAATGGCACATCGACACCCAGGAGTTTGCCGCCAAACACTTCCTGCAGCAGCGGCGAAGCCATGCCCAGGATGCCGATACCGGCCGACACGTTCAGGCACAGCACCAGCCAGACCAGGCGGAACTGTGGGGTTTTCCACGCAACATTCACATGCACATGGCGGTGAGTGATCATCGCATTGCTGGCTTTCTTCGCTGGCGCGGTCCAGCCCTCAGGCTTCCAGCCGGTCGGGGGTACGCGATACAGCAGGGCGCCACCAATCATGAACACGAAGTAAATCGCCGCCATGACCACAAAGCTCTGCCATACACCGACGCTGGTCGGCGAAGAGAAATGGCCCATCAGCGCCGCGGCCAAAGGTGCACCCACCATCGCGCCGCCGCCAAAGCCCATGATCGCCATGCCGGTCGCCATGCCGCGCTTGTCCGGGAACCACTTGATCAAGGTCGAAACGGGCGAGATATAGCCCAGGCCCAGGCCAATACCGCCAATGACCCCGGAGCCGATCCACATCAGCCAGATCTGGTGGGTATAGATACCCAGGGCCGAGATCAGCAGGCCACCACACCAGCACAGCGCCGAGACAACCCCGGCCTTGCGCGGCCCGGCGTGTTCCAGCCAGCCGCCCCAGATCGCTGCGGAGCAGCCCAGGAAGATGAAGAACAGGGTGTAGATCCAGCCCAGCATGGAAATGGGCCAGTCGCATTGAGACGAGAAGACTTGAGCGATAAAGCCCATGTCCGGTGCGCAAGCCACCGGCGCGGTGATGCCCAGCGCCTTGGACAACGGCAGCCAGAACACCGAGAAACCATAGGCCATGCCGATGCACAGGTGGATGGCCAGGGCGGCCGGTGGAACCAGCCAGCGGTTGAAGCCCGGCTTGGCGATGATGCGCTCCTTGGACAGGAACGCAGGCTGTGCGGCGGCAGTGCCGGCCACAGTGCTAGTGCTCATTGGTGTTTCCCCCAGTTATTGGTATGCGTCCGTCAGGCGCTCTCTCCCTCGGCCTTGCACGCAAAGCGTGGCCGTTTCGTTGAGTGAAGCTCCCTTTTAGGCGCGACGTTAAGTCGCAGAAGGCGGACGAACGTGCAGAGATTAGCACCAGTGGATGACAGAAAAATCAAACTGCCACTACCTTTTTTGGATTATCTGTACTTTTCTGACGTCAAAATCCTATTTCCGCGCCCATGGATACAATGTAACGATCCGTGAACTGACGCAGGCCGTCGGGCGTTATACTCTGCGGCTACATTTTGAAATCGACATACAAGGACTCGCCCATGAAAGCGTTCGGCAAAATCCTGGGTCTGGTACTTCTCGGGCTGTTGCTGATCATTGTGGCGCTCGGCTTTGCCCTGACCCACCTTTTCGATCCCAACGACTACAAAGAAGAAATTCGCCAGATAGCCCGCGACAAGGCCCACATCGAGCTGACGCTCAATGGCGATATCGGCTGGAGCCTGTTCCCCTGGCTGGGCCTGGAGCTTCACGAAGCCAGCGTCGCGACCCTGACCGCACCGACTCAACCCTTTGCCGACTTGCAGATGCTCGGCCTGTCGGTACGCGTACTGCCGCTGCTGCGCCGCGAAGTGCAGATGAGCGATGTGCGTGTCGAGGGCCTGAACCTGCGCCTGAACCGCGACAAGCAAGGCCACGGCAACTGGGAAGACATCGGCAAGAACCTGCCCGACGAAACCACAGGCACCCCCGCTCCCGCGCCGGTCGAACCCGTGGCTGAAACCAAGCCGGAAAAGCCACCGCAGCCGATCCGCCTGGACATCGACAGCCTGACCATCAACAACGCCCGCGTCGAATACACCGATGAACAGACCGGCAAGCACCTGAGTGCCGAAAGCATCCAGCTGAGTGCCGGTGCCATCCACGAAGGCGCCAGCATCCCGCTGAAACTCACGGCCTTCCTGGGCAGCAACCAGCCGCTGATGCGGGTCAAGACTGAGCTGAACGGCAACTTGCGCATCCAGCGTGCGCTCAAGCGTTATCAGTTCGAAGACATGCGCTTTAGTGGCGAGGCCACTGGTGAGCCGTTGCAGGGCAAAACGGTGAGCTTCTCCACCCAAGGCCAATTGCTGGTGGACCTGGCGGCCAATGTCGCCGAATGGACCAACCTGAAACTGGCGGCCAACCAACTGCGCGCCTTGGGCGAACTGAAGGCCAATGACCTGGACAAGACCCCGCAGATCAGCGGCGCCCTGTCGGTCGCCCAGTTTGACCTGGCCAAGTTTCTTGAAAGCGTCGGTCATCCGTTGCCTGCCATGGCCCCCGGTAGCCTGAGCAAGGTCGAGCTGGTGAGCCGCCTCAAGGGCACGCCCACCAGCGTCGCCCTGGAAGACCTGAACCTGAAGCTCGATGGCAGCACCTTCACCGGCCGTGTCGCCGTGGATGATTTCGCCAAGCAGTCCCTGCGTGTGCAGCTCAAGGGCGATACCTTCAATGCCGACAATTACCTGCCGGCCAAATCCGAAGCTGCCAAAGGTGCAACCGCCGCACGCCAGGCCGAAGTACAGAGCAGCGAAGCCGGCGCCATGGCCGCAGGCGGCAACACGCCATTGCCGGAGGCGCCGACCAAAGGCGCCTGGAGCAACGACAAACTGCTACCGCTGACCCGCCTGCGCAGCCTGGACGTGAATGCAGACCTGGCCTTTGGCGAGCTGACCCTGAGCCAGCTGCCCATTCAGAACGCGGTGCTCAAAGCCTCCGGCATTGATGGCCAACTCACGCTCGACACCCTAAGCGGCGGGCTCTATAACGGCACGTTCCAGGCCAACGGCACACTCGACGTACGCCAGGACACGCCCGTACTGGCCCTGCAAAGCCACATCAAGCAGGTGCCTGTTGAACGCATCCTGCAGGCCCAAGGGAAAACCCCGCCGGTCAAAGGCCAGCTCACCCTCGACAGCAACCTCAACGGCCGTGGCAACAGCCAGAAAGCGCTGATCGACAGCCTCAACGGCACCGCCAGCCTCGTGATCAACAACGGCGTGTTGCTCAATGCCAACATCGAGCAGCAACTGTGTACCGGCATCGCCCTGCTCAACCGCAAGACCCTGAGCACCACGCCAGGCGGCAAGGACACGCCCTTCCAGGAGCTGCGCGGCAACCTCACGTTCCGTAACGGCGTGGCCAGCAACCCCGACCTGAAAGTGCGCATCCCCGGCCTGACCCTCAACGGCAACGGTGATGTGGATTTGCGCGTGCTGGGCATGGACTACCGCGTGGGCATCATCGTCGAAGGCGACAAGCGCGACGTGCCGGACCCGGCCTGCCAGGTCGGCTCCAACTTCCAGGGCATTGAGGTGCCGCTGCGTTGCCGTGGCCCGCTTGAGCTGGGCGCCAAGGCCTGCCGCCTGGACAAGGACGGCCTGGGCCAGGTCGCCCTCAAGGCGGCCGGCAATCGCCTTAACGAGAAGCTGGAAGAAAAGCTCGACAAGGTTAACCCCAAGCTCAAAGACGCATTGAAAGGCCTGTTCAACCGATGAGAAGCGAGCAGTTTTCACAAGCGGTACTGGACTGGTACGACCGCCATGGCCGCCACGACCTGCCCTGGCAACAGGGCATCACCCCTTACCGGGTGTGGGTGTCGGAGATCATGCTGCAACAGACCCAGGTCAGCACCGTGCTCAACTACTTCGACCGGTTCATGGCGTCCTTGCCGACGGTCGAAGCCCTGGCCGCCGCGCCGGAAGATGAAGTGCTGCACCTGTGGACGGGCCTGGGCTACTACACCCGGGCGCGCAACCTGCAAAAGACCGCGAAGATCGTGGTGGCCGAATACGGCGGCGAATTCCCTCGCGACGTGGAGAAACTCACCGGGCTGCCAGGTATCGGCCTGTCGACCGCTGGCGCGATTGCCAGCCTGAGCATGGGCCTGCGCGCACCGATCCTCGACGGCAACGTCAAACGCGTACTGGCGCGCTTTACCGCGCAAGAGGGTTACCCGGGCGAGCCCAAGGTGGCCAAGCAGCTGTGGGCCACTGCAGAGCGCTTCACGCCCTTTGAACGCGTCAACGCCTACACCCAGGCCATGATGGACATGGGCGCCACCCTGTGCACCCGCAGCAAACCCAGTTGCCTGCTGTGCCCGCTGGAAAAAGGCTGCGAAGCCCACATGCTCGGGCTGGAGACGCGCTACCCGATCCCCAAGCCGCGCAAGACCATCCCGCAAAAGCGCACGCTGATGCCCATGCTGGCGAACGCCGAGGGCGCGATCCTGCTTTACCGTCGCCCGTCCACGGGCTTGTGGGGCGGCTTGTGGAGCTTGCCGGAGCTGGACGACCTGCAAGACTTGGATCACCTCGCCAACCAGCACGCGCTGGCGCTGGGCAAGCATCAGGAACTGCCGGGGCTGATCCACACCTTCAGCCACTTCCAGCTGGCCATCGAACCCTGGCTGGTCCAGGTCGAGGAATCCGCCCATCACGTGGCCGAGGCCGACTGGCTCTGGTATAACCTCGCCACCCCGCCGCGCCTGGGCCTTGCCGCCCCGGTGAAAAAACTGCTGAAGCGCGCGGCCGACGTATTGAACGCAGGAGTTTCGTCATGACCCGCACCGTTATGTGCCGCAAGTACAAAGAAGAACTGCCAGCCCTGGAACGCCCTCCTTACCCAGGTGCCAAGGGCCAGGACATTTACGACCACGTCTCGGCCAAAGCCTGGGGCGACTGGTTGAAACACCAGACTCTGCTGATCAACGAAAAACGCCTGAACATGATGAACGCCGAAGACCGCAAATACCTGGCCGGCGAAATGGACAAGTTCTTTTCCGGCGAGGAATACGCCCAGGCCGAAGGCTACGTCCCACCTGCTCAATAATTGATCAAAAACCGGGGTCTGCACGTAAGCGACGGTAATAATTAAATATTTTTTGAAAACTTGCTTGACGACCCCCTGAAAAACCCGTTTAATGCGCCCCGTTGCCCAGATAGCTCAGTCGGTAGAGCAGGGGATTGAAAATCCCCGTGTCGGCGGTTCGATTCCGTCTCTGGGCACCAAAATACCGAGAAACCCCAAGGAACAATGTTCCTTGGGGTTTTTTATTGCCTGCGATTCAACCGGCTTCAGGTCCCGGAGCCGAAACGATCTGCGCGGGCTTGATTTAAATGGCCAGGCTCAAAGCGCCCTCAGACCAGCTGAGTCGTCGGCGACGCCAGTTCCCCTCGCACGGGTGACCCAAGCACGCTTGCGTTCCCCTGAGCAGCCTTCAGGCCGTAGCGCCTACTCTGCCTGGTGCTCGCCGACGCGGAGGCCGTACGACCTCTTCGAGTGACAGAGCGACGACGAGGCGCTCGCGCCGAAGGCAACGCCGCGTGAGAAATGCTGCCTGACAATACGCTGAGCGCATCTTCAACCTGACGCCGGGCCAACCTGACATTGACGTCCATCGCATTCGTCCAGAAATACGTGCCAGCGGCCAGGCTGCCAAGCACCGAGACATGCGGCCAGGCCTCACCGGCTGCACCCACCAACCTTCCTGTCTCGAAGTCCAACTCAAAGCCGCCGAACTCATTGGGCTTGGCCAACTTGCGACGGAGCAAATTCACCACGAGCGGCACGTCAGACTGCTCCACCTGAACGGAGTACCCGGTGGCGTTAATGACATATTCACTTTCGATGACGGTACGGAATGCGCTGCGACGGTCGTCAATGCGCGTCTCAAAGACCTTTGAAGCCTGGTTGTAAGTGACCTGGCTGACGCCGCCGAGTACCAGTAGGCGATCAGCCTTCAGCAACGCCTGCAACTTATGGGCATTTTTGACCGGCACCGAGACTCGGTAAGAAGACCAGAGACTGCCGAATGTCGTCTGAAATACCTGCTTGTCGTCGCGAGACAGGCGATGCCAGACATAATCGATAATGGAGTTGGTCGAGTAAATGACCGACTGCCACAGACGCTCGGCATTGTCTGCCTGGATGATTTCGGACGTTATGTAGTCCAACACACCGGCGCCCGAATTCAAGATGCGCGTCAAGTCCAAGGCGTCACCGGTAACCTCCTCGATCTCACGCAGCAACATCGTAAAGACGTCATGCAGCTTGAGCTGGCCACCATTTGCATCACAGAAGTTATCGATGTGGGCCCGGGTCAGATGAGTCAATGTATGAGGCCGATTAAAGGTACCGCGCACGCTGGGCAGACGGCCGGTGCGCGATGCCATGACAATTTTTCCCTGGTGCCCGGCTTCCGTCAGTGAGAGCACAGTGTCAATGGCCGACAGTCCGGTCCCTAGCACACACACCGACGCGTTGGCCGGTATGTTGCGCACCATGTCCCGGGTTGGGTATGGGGTGCGCACGAAGCCAGCCACGTCATTGAGCTGAGTAAACCGCGTCGATGGCAGGTTTCCCATGCTGAGGACAACCCGATCCGCCACGTAGGCCACGCCGCTCTCGGTATCAATGCAAGGGCGCTGGTCAGACAGTGAGATCAAGTCTGTGACGGTTGAGGTCACTGCGGTGACCTTAATGCCATGGGCGCGGGCCACGGCCATCGTCTGCTCATACTGATGTGCCAGGTATCTGCCGAACAGGCTGCGCGGCAGGAAGGCGTGATCGTCGATGACTGTTTGTGGAAAATCGATCGCCTGATCTGCGCCATGCTGTTCCAGCCAGCGAATAAAATGCCGCTTGTCGCCTGCCACCGCAGACATGGCGTCGGCTCGCGTGTTGAGCAAGTTGCACTCGAAGTCGGCCTGGTACGCATAACCCGGCCCAGGTGTTTTCTGTGACTCAAAGATCAGCACATCCAAATGATGACTCAGCCCCTGACGAACAGCTTCATCAATGAGTTGCGTAAAATATGCGACGCCGACAGAACCACCGCCCACTATGGCAATTGTTATTTTTTTCATGGTGTTTTCCAAAACGCGTAGTGCGAAGAATGAAGAGCCATCAATGAAATGATGAGTTAGTCACGCGAACGCCAGTACTTGTCTGTGACAGAGAGCGGCTGATGCAGAAAAATCGACGCAGGCATCAACTCCACGTGGTCAGCCACGATGATATCGGCCGTACTGCGAGCGAGAATATCGCGCTCGATGTCGATACCCGGCGCAACTTCCTTGAGTATCAAGCGGCCGTCCTTCAATACGAGCACAGCCCGTTCAGTGATGAACAGAATCGGGCAGTTGCGTGATTGCGCATGGGCGGCATTGAAGCTCATGTGCTCAACGGCCTGGATAAACTTGGTGATACCCCCTTCACGCTCAATGCTTAACTGCCCGGATTCAAACCCCAGCTCCAGACCACCGGCCGTGAAGGTTCCACAAAACACCACGCGCTTGGCGCTTTGCGAAATGTTGATAAAACCACCGACACCGTTGAGCCGCCCGCCGAATCGACTGATGTTGACATTGCCACGGCTGTCGGCCTGACCAAACCCGAGGAAGGCCAGATCGATTCCGCCACCGTCATAGAAGTCGAACTGGCTGGCTTGATCGAGAATCGCTTGAGGGTTGCTCGAAGCGCCGAATGACAGCCCGCGAGCAGGCGTGCCACCGATAACCCCGGACTCGACAGTAAGCACATGGGCGGAGCAGCGCTCCTCGCTCGCCACCCTTGCAATGTACTCCGGGGTGCCAATACCCAGGTTAACGATCGGCGCGTTGTACCGGGCTATTTCATACAAGGCTCGGCGCGCGACGATTTTTTTGGCGCACAGCGGTAACGGCGTGACTGCGGTATCGGAGCGCGACCGCCCGGTATAGGTGTTGTTTCTGACCTCACCGTAGGTTTGCCAATGTGTGTCTGGTGTGGATAAAACCAGATAATCAACAAAGATCCCCGGAATACGGATCGCCTGAGGATCGAGCGAGTTACGGTCGACCAATTCCATCACTTGCACGATGACGATACCGCCGCAATTGTGAACGGCCTGCGCCTGGGCGAGGCTGTCCTGAAAGTTGGCTTCGTCCTCCATGCTGATATTGCCGTCGACATCTGCTCGGCTTCCGCGCAAAAAGGCGACATTGATGGGCATCGACGGATAGAAAAGTTCTTCACGCCCCCCAACGTTTACCACTGAGATCAGCTCTTCAGTCGTAGCCGGGCCGACTTTGCCCCCCTCCTGCCTGGGGTCGATAAAGGTGTGCAAGCCAATCCCTGAGAGCACCCCACTTTTGCCCCCGGCGATTGAGCGGAACAGGTGGCTTATCACGCCCTGAGGCCAGTTGTGCGCTTGGATTTCACCACGCAGTGCCATCTGGCCTATCGACGGTGCAAGCGCCCAGTAGCCTCCGATCACCTTTTTCAGCAGGCCTTTGACAGCCAGTTGATTAAGCCCACGGCTGGCCTTGTCACCCTGGCCGGCCGCAAAAACCAGGGTCAGGTCCGATGGTTGTGCGGTAGCGGCAAAACGCGCCGCCAGTGCTTCGGTGAGCAAGTCTGGGTGCCCACAACTGCCGAACCCCCCAGTGGTGATCGTGCAATTATCGGGTACCAGGGCCGCCGCCTGGCTGGCGGTAATGACGCGCTTAGGCTCCATCACATAATCACTGCCGAACGAGGCCGCTGCGAGCGTCGCCGGGGGAGCCTGGACGTTGAAGCCGCTATTGAGGGCGCCCATCATGCCTGCGCCTGCGCCAGGGAAACGGTCTGCACGGGCTTTTCCCACACTACCAGGAAGGTGCAGCCTTCATCGCTCCACAGCGCATGCTCACTGTCAGGCGGGCAGACTTCAAGCGTGCCGGCTGGGTGTGCACCGGCATCGTTATGCAGCACGCCATCGAGCACGAAAATCAGTTCGTAGCCAGGATGAAGGTGGCGCTGGGTACGGGCACCCGGCTGATAACGTACCAGGGCCGCTGATGGCCCATCCACTTCCGGGCCTTGGTACAAATGCACGATATCGGTCTTGGTTCGGCCATTGGCGGTATAGGGCACCCACGGCAAGGCTTCTTTGCTGCGTACTGCGTTGAGTACATCTTTAAGGATTTGTCCGGTATGCATGATACTTCCTTGTTCGCTGGATAAAGAGGCGTTAGATAGGGGTGGTTAAACGTTGAGCTCACTTCTTGACATGGGTGCACGCATAAACAGCCAGTGCGGTAATCGCAAAACCTACAGCGTTAATTGCACTGAACGATTCACCGAGGAATACAAAGCCCATTAAGGCTGTTACTGCGGGAATAAGATGGAACAGGCCTGCTACTTTGCTCGCCTCACCTTTGCGCATGAGGATGTAGAGGATGCTGATAGCGCCAATAGAGTTGACCAGTGACAACCAACCGGACGCGAAGATCATTGTTGGGGTCCACTGAACCGCTAGATTTTCAAAGTGGTCGGCGAGAAAGAACATCACGAAAGAGGCCGTGGCCAACTGGATAAAACCACCCGTGCGTAAGTCCATGCCGGTGCAGTATTTCTTCTGATACAGGCTGCCGGCCGTGATGCCAACCAGTGCCAGCACTACGCACAAGTAACCTGTCAGGCTCGCCGTTGCACTTACACCCAGCTGTTCATAGACCACCAGGGCGACACCGAACAATCCGCCCACCAAGCCGAGCCACTCGACACGACTGACTTTTTCGTTAAGAAACCGAGTGGCGCCCAACGCGGTAAACACCGGCATCGTGCCGACAATCAGCGCGGCCACAGCAGCCGACACGCCCAGATCCAGCCCCATGTACAGGCCAGCAAACTGAAGCGCCTGGATCAAGATGCCCACCACCACCAGATGGCCGAACTGAGCGCGGGTTTTCGGCCACGGGGCTTTAGTCGCAAGCGCCACGCCCAGCAGGATCAGCGCGGCACTGGCAAAGCGAATGAAGATCAGGGTGTAGGGCCCCACAAAGGGGAGTGCCACTTTGCCAACGACATAACCGGAACTCCACATGACGATGAAGAGCAAAGGCAGTAGAGTGACGGGCAGGGCAATATTGAAACTTCTGGTCAGGGCTTTCATGAATCCTCCAAGGTTTAACCGCTAGAGAATTCAAAGTATTTAACCCACCCGCTGCGCACAATACGGCCAAAAAGAACAAGCCTGTGTCCTCTGGAGAAACAATGGAATCTTTCTCAGATAATATTTCGGATGTCTTTGTTTTCGTTAAAGTTGTCGAACTGAAAAGTTTCTCCAAAGCGGCCCGTTTCTTCGGTTCGACCACCTCAACCGTCAGCAAACAAATGCGCAGGCTTGAGGAAACGCTCGGGGCCAAGTTGTTAAACCGCACCACGCGAAGCCTGGCGCTCACAGAAGCGGGAGAACTTGCCTATCAGCACGGTGTTCGGATTACCGAGGAAACCGGCGCCTTACTCAACTCGGTCGAGAGCTTGCAATCAGCGCCCCGGGGCCACCTGCGGGTCACCACATCGGTTGCCTTTGGCAATCTCCACTTGAGCAACCTGGTTGGGCAATTCCTCAACGCCTACCCCGATATCAGCGTCACGCTCTCCTTGAGCGACCGCTATGTGGATATTGTCGAAGAGGGGTTCGATATTGCGATACGCCTGACCAGTACGCCCGTGGACAGTTTTATAGCGCGACGCTTGGCCAAACTCGATTACGTGTTATGTGCAACACCCGGTTATTTAAGCAGCCACTCCCCCATCGCCACTCTCGGTGATTTGGCCGCACATAACTGCTTGATCAATGGCCTGGCGCGGGAAGCATCCTGGCGTTTTCTTCGCGACGGCGAAGTGACCGAAGTGCGCGTATCAGGGCGTTTCTGTGTCAACAGCAGTGAGTCGGTGAGGCAGGCCGTGATGGAAGGTGTGGGCATAGGCTTGCTGCCCACGTTCTCCATCGCCGACGATTTGCGCAAGGGCAGCCTTAGCGTGATTTTGCCCAAGTACATTGCAGAGGGTACGTTCGGCGACAGCATTCATGCGATTTTCTTGCCGAGCAAGTTTGCCGTGCCCAAGTTGCGGGTCTTTGTGGACTTCCTGATCGAGAAATTCGAAGACGGTGGTGGATGGTTGCCAGCCCCCCAGAAGGCGGAATAACCACGGGCGCCATGACGACCAGGACCGCTGCCCTGTATCCTTAGTGGCCTAGTGCCTGCGATTGGCAGAGGAAAGCCATCAGGCTTTTATCCTCCGTGCTGGTTATTTTTCTCTGGGTTCAATCGTTCAGCCTTTACCCAATTCTCAGTTGTAAGGTTTTTTCATGACCCGCTTCTTGCTTTGCACCCTATTCATACTGACCGCCCTGCTCAGTGGGTGTGCCACGCAGTTGGACGTAGCAATCAACGCGACGCCTGATCCCGATTATCAATTTGACCGACAGGCAACCGTGTTGGTGACCTCCACGGGCGGCAGCGATGAAAACTCGCTCAATGCCCGCTACTACCTGCGCGACATGGTCCGCGCCATGCAGGACCAGGGCTTTGGCAATGTTTTTACCGATACCACGCTGCCCAAGAACCACGCGCCGATCAAAATGACCGTCACCCTGGATGTCGATAGCAAGCAGGTGACTTATCGCTACACCGCTACCGAATACGGGCAAGTGGCAAACAGCACCACCACCCAATGCAAGAAGAACAAGAAAAAGACCGACCAACTGACCTGCACTAGCACCCCAAACACCTCCTACGGCCCGGTAGGAACTTCGGAGCGCACCGGCTACACCACGCTTACCACCTTCCGGGTCACCGCTCGCGATGAAGCGAGCAGGCGCGCGGTCTACCTGCTACGGGCGTCGTCCTATAACGACGATTGCCAAGCCGCCAAGGTCGAAGCCTTTCTGGTACAGCAGGGTTTGCAGAACCTGAATTTCCAGGACCGTGTGCAGCGCAATTACACGGTCACGATGCCTGAAAGCTTCCGTTGCAAGTAATCAGCTGCTCGGCAGGCCCTTGGCTCAAGGGCCTCCTTACTTGAGCAAAAACACCATCAACGGGTTGTCATTCAAACGCCCTTGATAGCTCGGTGCCAGGTGCTCCACCGGCGACCTCTTCAACAGCGCAGTCTCCTTGCGCGACACAATCACCCAGGAAGGCCGGGGCAGCGCCGCCAGCTTCTCAAGCTCGTGACGCCCGACAAACAGCGGCTGTTCATCGTGATCCAGGTTCATCATGTAGCGCACAGCCCAGGTGTCCCGCGCCAGGTCGACAAACACCAAAGGGCCCGGCTGAGCCTCGCGCAACGCCTCCACCTGGCTGACAAACCGCCGGGTGTCGAATTGCAGGTCCTTGGCCGGTTCTATCACCGTCACCAGCAACAGCCATTGCGCCGCCAGGGCGATCAGACTGAGCCACACCAACCGCCATGCTCGCTGCCAGGCAATCAACGCTGCGGCTTGCAGCACCACCAGCACGCCGATCATCAACGGCAAGGAAATCTGCGGCCAGTAGCCCTGCTTGTGCCAGGCGTGTCGGCACACAAACAACACCACCACGCACAACGTCGGCAGCGCCGCGACCAGCCATTCATAGCAACGGCGCACGCCCACCAGCCAGCCTTGCGCGTGAAGCAGCCCATAGGCAGCGACAGCCGCAAACATCGGCACCATCGGCAGGATGTAATAAGCGCGCTTGAAATGCGGTACCGACAGGCCAAGCAGAATTATCAAGCCGCAGCCCCCCAAGCGCACCAGCAATTGCAGGTGCTCATTGGCCCAACGCTCGGGCCAGCGATGGCGCAACGCAAACAGGCTCGCAAATGCCAGGGGTACCACCGGGAAGTAGCGGTACAAGCTCAGTTGGAAGTAAAAGTAAAACGGCTCACCCGACTCATCCAGACGCCCACCGACTTGCATCCTGAAGACCTCATCGGCAAACGCAGCGCCACCACTGAACCGCGCAAGCTTCATCAGAAGCCACCAGCACGCTGCGAGCAGCACCAGGCCGACAACGCCGTGGCTCAGCACCTGCCGGACACGCTCCAGAGGGTTGCCCAACGCCCAATACACACATACCACCGCGCAGACCTCAATCAACCCCAGCGGCCCCCGTATCGCAAACCCGAGGATGAACAACGGGAACACCGCCAGTTGCCTCAGCCGTGACCCGAGGCGCTCGCCGGTGTGCAGCAGGTAGAAACTGCCCACGCATAACAACGCGACCATCTGATCCAGGCACACCGAGCGCGACTTTTCGAGCAACTGGGCGGTGAGCAGTGTGAGCAGCACTGTCAGCAGCGCCCAAGCACGGCTGTAGGGTGCCAGCAGGCGGTACATCAGCGCGATCACCCCCGCCGAGGCGAGCGCCGTGGGCAGCACATTCGCCAGGTGGTTCGGCGCATCGAACAAGCGGGCGAAGACATAACTGAAGAAGGTCGCGGTGCCGGGGTAATCCGCGTAGGGCTGGCCGTAGGTGGTGGGGAAAAGACTCGCGCCATGGCGATACATTTCCTGCAGGAACAGCGCCCAACGCCCGTCAAACCCCTGGGGCTGCTGATCCCAAATGCCCACTGTGAATAACAAGAGAGCGACCAGGAAAATACCCAGTGACTCCAGGCGAAAACGGTTGCGATGATCCATCGGGTGACCTGTCAGGTGGGAAGCGCTGGCGTATGGTGCCGAACGTGTCCCTGAATAGCGCCTGAACAGACCTGAACATTCACGCAGTTACCGGCTGGTGGGCCACACCACGGCAGGGATCAGGCGGACGTAGGCCAACTCGGCAACCAACTCGATCAGGGTTTGCAGGATCACCACCGTTGCGGCCAAGCCGCGCACATCCTCCGGCAGGGCCAGCGCCAATGGCAAAACCACCAGCGAGTTACGGGTCGACGCACTGAAGGTCACCGCCCGTGCCGTCAACGCTGGCAGTGCGAACAGCCGCGCAGCCACAATGCCCGTCAACGGCGCCAGCAACACAAAGGCCACGTAGACCGGAATGACTGGCAGCAACAAATTGATATCCCGTACCACCGCCGTGATGTGCGAAGCCAGCACTACAAACAACACCAACGCCATTGCCGGCACCGGCATCCACGCCCAGGCACTGTTCCAACGTCCAATAGCGCTCGAACGCCGCGCGAGAGCGCTGGTCAGGACCGCCAGAAGCATCGGCAGCACAATCAACCCCACGAACGCCTCGACAAAAGGCCCTGCATCCACCACCACGGAGGATTGCTCGCCCAACATTAGCCCCAGGTAGACCGGCAACAACAGCAGTTGCAGCAACAGCAGCAGCGGTGTTGCCGCCAGCATCGACCGCGAATCGCCCTTGCCGATATGGGTAAACACCACCACATAGTCGATACAGGGCGTCAGCAACACCAGCAGAGCGCCCACCAGCAACGCCGGGCGTTCCACCAGGCCGCGGGTCAACCCCCACACCAGCAAGGGCACCAGGATGAAATTGGCCAACAGCAAGGCCGCCATGAAACGCTTATTGCCCACGGCTTGGCGCAGCTCAAGAAAGGGAATTTGCAAAAACATCGCATACATCAGCACGGCGATGGCAGGTGTCACCCAAAGGCTGAGGCCCTGCGCCGACAAGGGCCAGAGCAGGCCAAACGTGACGGCCACAAAGACGGCAACGAAGTAGATCGGGACCTGATGGTGTTCCAGGGTGTCACGGGTCATGGGCGAGCTCTGGTGGGTCAATAGACTGTCAGCCTAAGTATCCGCGCAGATAAGGTCGAGCATTACAGCAATCACTGCCGCCCCGGAAACCCTTGGGATTTAACCCAACCTGCGCTTCAATACACCCTCTAGACCCAGACCCCAAGGACGTCGAGCCCATGGCCTCGCCAAACAAGCAGCAAAAACGCGCCCACCGGGCAAAAGCCAAGGCCAAGCAAAACCGTACCCAGCGCGCCGTGGCGCACAAACCGGATGCTTTCGCGGGCGACGACAGCCGCATCGACCTTGAGTCGGTGGATTTGACTGAACTGTTCGTCGAAATGCGTACCGCCGGCGAGATCAGCCAGCAGGCCCTGTGTGCGGTGTTCCTGGCCCACCCGTTGCTGGCGTTGGTGCTGGAGCAGGAAGGCGAAGAGGAAGCGACCGACTTTATCCTGGCGGCGCTGATCGAGTATCGGCAGTGGGCGACAGACAGCGATGATGAGGCCGCCGCGCTGGCGTGGATTGAGTCGCCGCAGTTCCAGGCCGATTACGTGGCGGCGTCCCAGGCCCTGGCCAACGCCCCCGACTAACACCAAACAAAAATGTGGGAGCGGGCTTGCTCGCGAATGCGCTAGACCAGTCAATAATTGAATGACTGTCAGAATGCATTCGCGAGCAAGCCCGCTCCCACAGTTTGAATAGCGGCGTATCAGTTAAGCGCCGCAGCCCCCACTCTTTGGGCCTTGCGACGGCTCGCCACCACCAACCCCGCCAATACCACCAGCAAGCTCAGAACCCCGGTGGCGATGATCTCGACCCGGTGCGCTTCCTGGAACAGCATGATGGTCAACGTACCGACGATAAACACCATTACCGCGTACGTCAGGCCTGGGAACAGCCACATCTTGAAGACGATCTTCTCGCCCGCCGCCGTTCGCTTCTGGCGCATGCGCAGCTGCGACACGGCAATCACCAGGTACACCAACAACGCGATGGCGCCAGAGCTGGCCAGCAGGAATTCGAACACCGCCGCCGGGGCGACGTAGTTAGCGAATACCGCCAGGAACGCAGCACCGGTAGACAGCAACACCGCCCAGTAAGGCGTGCCGCTCTTGTTGGTACGCTTGGCCACGGCCGGTGCGTCACCGCGACGGCCCAGGGAGAACAGCATGCGCGACGCGGTGTACAGCGCCGAGTTGAGGCAGCTGGTCACGGCAACCAGCACCACCAGGTCGACAATCAGCTTGGCGTTCGGAATGCCCATGCGTTCCAGCACAGTCTGGTAGGAACCTACGGCCGCCAGGGTCGGATCGTTCCAAGGCACCAGGGATACCACGATGAAGATCGACAACAGGTAGAACAAACCAATCCGCCAGATCACCGAATTGGTGGCCTTGGTGATTTGCTGGCCTGGGTTCTTCGATTCGGCGGCGGCGATGGTGACAATCTCGGTGCCCATGAACGAGAACATAGTGGTCAGGATCGCTGCCAATACCGCGCCCATGCCGTTGGGCATGAACCCTTGGGTATCGAACAGGTGCGAAACACCGCTGACCTGGCTGGTAGGCAAGAAGCCGAAGATCGCGGCGAGGCCGAGGATCACAAAGCCGACGATCGCAACGACCTTGATCAATGCAAACCAGAACTCGAATTCACCGTAGTTTTTCACGCTGAACAGGTTGGTTGCGGTGAGCAACAAGGTAATCACCAGGGTGAACACCCAGATCGCCACGTCGGGGAACCAGGCGTGCAGGATGGTCGCCGCCGCGTTGGCTTCCAGCGGAATCACCAGCACCCAGAACCACCAGTACAGCCAGCCGATGGTGAAACCGGCCCAGTGGCCGATTGCCCGGTCGGCATAGGTAGAGAACGAACCGGTATCCGGTGACGCAACGGCCATCTCGGCCAGCATGCGCATCACCAAGACCACCAGCGTGCCGGCGGCTGCATAGGCCAACAGTACAGCCGGGCCGGCAGCAGCGATCGCATGGCCGGAGCCGACAAACAAACCGGCGCCGATGACACCGGCAATCGACAGCATGGTGACGTGACGCGGTTTGAGCCCCTGTTCGAGGTCATTGGAGCTTTGCGTACTACTCATTGACACACCTTTGCGAGGAATTGCGAAAACGGTTCGCCCGGCTTGTAGCCTTTCTCGTGAAAAGAATCCAACAGGGCGTTCTTTATTTTTTACGCAAGATTTGCGCCAAAATATTTCAGAGCCACAGTTGACGGGGGCTGTAGGACAATTCGCCACCCATCGCAAGTCATTGAGAACAATGGCATTCCGCTATAGCGTTACCGTGCGACTCACATTCACGGCGCACCGACGCACCAAAAACACACACAAAAAGTACGTGACGCCCCATAAGCGGGCTGATATGGACCGTTTGCCGGGTTAACCCTTCCAACACCCGGCCAAAGCTGGCACCATCGCGCCCTTTTTTACGCGAAGCCTGTGGATCTTTCCGGGTCAAACGTCTGTAGGTTGTTGATGGCGCGACACACTGCTGCGCCGATGCGACACCCTGCCGCAGGCCACCGGTTAACCGTCCGCAGCGCTGTTGGCTGTCGTCCAAACGCTATGCTAGCTTGGCGCCTCGCCAGGAAGGCGGCCCAACAGCGAAGATCGCAACGAACACAATGAGGACCGCACATGGCCCAGGCCACGCCCGCGCTTGAAATCCGCAACTTGCATAAACGCTATGGTGAGCTTGAGGTACTCAAAGGTATCTCGCTGACCGCTCGCGACGGCGATGTGATCTCGATCCTGGGTTCCTCCGGTTCCGGCAAGTCCACCTTCCTGCGCTGCATCAACCTGCTGGAAAACCCGCATCAGGGCCAGATCCTGGTGGCCGGCGAAGAACTCAAGCTCAAGGCCGCGAAAAACGGCGAACTGATGGCAGCCGACGGCAAGCAGATCAACCGCCTGCGCAGCGAAATCGGGTTTGTGTTTCAAAACTTTAACCTATGGCCGCACATGACCATCCTCGACAACATCATCGAGGCCCCTCGCCGCGTGCTCGGCCAGAGCAAGGCCGAAGCCATAGAAGTGGCCGAGGCCCTGCTGGCCAAGGTCGGGATCGCCGACAAGCGCCACGCCTACCCTGCCCAGCTCTCTGGCGGCCAACAACAACGCGCGGCGATTGCGCGTACCCTGGCGATGCAGCCTAAAGTCATTCTGTTCGACGAGCCGACTTCTGCGCTTGACCCGGAAATGGTCCAGGAAGTACTTAATGTGATCCGCGCACTGGCCGAAGAAGGCCGCACCATGCTGCTGGTCACCCACGAAATGGGCTTCGCCCGTCAGGTATCCAGCGAAGTGGTGTTTTTGCACCAGGGCCTGGTCGAGGAGCAAGGATCGCCACAGCAGGTATTTGAAAACCCGCTTTCGGCGCGCTGCAAACAATTCATGTCCAGCAACCGCTAACGGAGCAACATGCATGCAGAACTATAAAAAATTCCTTCTGGCCGCGGCCGTCTCGATGGCGTTCAGCGCCACAGCCATGGCAGAAACCTTGAAGATGGGGATCGAAGCGGCCTACCCGCCATTCAACAATAAAGACGCCAGCGGCAACGTTGTCGGCTTCGACAAAGACATCGGCGACGCCCTGTGCGCCAAGATGAAAGTCGAGAAGTGCGAAGTGTATGTGTCCGACTGGGACGGCATCATCCCGGCCCTGAACGCCAAGAAGTTCGACTTCCTGGTGTCCTCGCTGTCGATCACCGACGAACGCAAGCAGGCAGTGGACTTCACCGACCCGTACTACTCCAACAAGCTGCAGTTCATTGCGCCCAAGACCACCGACTTCAAGACCGATAAAGCTTATCTCGGCGGCAAGACCATCGGTGCCCAACGCGCAACCCTGGCCGGTACCTGGCTGGACGACCGCAATATGGAAGACGACTACAACGTCAAGATCACCCTGTACGACACCCAGGAAAACGCCTACCTCGACCTGACCTCCGGCCGTGTCGATGGCATCCTGGCGGATAAGTACGTGCAGTATGAGTGGCTCAAAAGCGAAGCCGGCTCCAAATATGAATTCAAAGGTGAGCCTGTTGTAGAAAGCGACAAGATCGGTATCGCCGTACGCAAAGGCGATCCACTGCGCGAGCGCCTGAACAAAGCCCTGGCAGAGATCAAGGAAGACGGCACCTACAAGAAGATCAACGACAAGTACTTCCCGTTCAGCATCGAATGATCTGAACGGCCTGCCCGACGCGCTCTTGTGAGCGCGTCGGCTTTTAGCAATGCCTGCCGCGATATGAAAACACCATGAATTTCGATCTCTACGGATTCGGGCCGGCCCTCGCCGCCGGCGCGCTGATGACCGTCAAACTGGCGCTCACGGCCCTGTGCCTGGGGCTGCTGCTCGGCCTTGCCGGCGCCTTGGCCAAGACTTCCCCGTACAAGCCACTGCAATGGCTGGGCGGCGCGTATTCGACCATCGTTCGCGGTATTCCCGAGCTGCTGTGGGTGCTGCTGATTTACTTCGGCACCGTCAATCTGATGCGTGCGCTCGGTGAGTTCTTCGGCAACCCCGACCTGTCGCTGAGTGCCTTCGCCGCCGGCGTCATCGCCCTGGGCCTGTGCTTCGGCGCTTACGCAACGGAAGTGTTTCGCGGCGCGATCCTCGCCATTCCCAAGGGCCACCGCGAAGCCGGCGTGGCGTTGGGGCTGTCGAAGTTTCGGATTTTCACCCGGCTGATCATGCCGCAGATGTGGCGTATCGCCCTACCGGGCCTGGGCAACCTGTTCATGATCCTGATGAAAGACACCGCGCTGGTGTCGGTGATCGGCCTGGAAGAAATCATGCGCCACGCGCAGATCGGCGTGACCGTGACCAAGCAACCGTTCACCTTCTTCATGGTCGCCGCATTCATGTACCTGGGCCTGACCGTACTGGCGATGACCAGCATGCACTTTCTGGAAAAACGCGCCGCCCGCGGCTTTGCAAGGAGCACCCAATGAGCGGCGACTACAGCTGGTTATCGCACTTTGACCTGGGCCTGAACTGGGCCGTGATCATCAAGTGGCTGCCGAAGTTGGCCCAGGGCGCCACACTGACCCTGGAGCTGGTGGCAATCGCCGTGATCGCCGGCCTGCTGCTGGCGATCCCACTGGGCATCGCCCGCTCTTCGCGCCGCTGGTACGTGAGTGCCCTGCCCTATGGCTACATTTTCTTCTTCCGTGGCACACCGCTGCTGGTGCAGTTGTTTTTGGTGTACTACGGCCTGGCGCAGTTCGATGCCGTGCGCAACAGCTTCATGTGGCCGTACCTGCGAGACCCGTTCTGGTGCGCCACCGCCACCATGACCCTGCACACCGCCGCCTACATTGCCGAGATCCTGCGGGGCGCGATCCAGGCCATACCGCCTGGCGAAATCGAAGCGGCGCGCGCCCTGGGCATGTCCAAGCCCAAGACGCTGTTCTACATCATCCTGCCCCGCGCCTCGCGCATCGGCCTGCCGGCCTACAGCAACGAAGTGATCCTGATGCTCAAGGCCAGCGCCCTGGCCAGCACCGTGACCCTGCTGGAACTGACCGGCATGGCGCGCACCATCATTGCCCGCACCTACCTGCCGGTCGAGATCTTCTTCGCCGCCGGGCTGTTCTACCTGCTGATGGCCTACGTGCTGGTGCGCGGCTTCAAACTGCTGGAAAAATGGCTGCGCGTCGATGCGTGCCAAGGACGTTGAGGCACGCTTCCAGGAGCTAGATGCATTCCTGACTGAACACCAAGGGCTGTGGCGACCACGGCCCTTTACCCAGTTACAGTTGCCCTGGGAAACCGAGCTCCCTGCGTTATCCCAATGGCTGCGCCAGCGTTCACTGGCCGAGGCCGAAGCCAGTCACAACCAACCTCACCACCTGCCCGCGCCCGCCCCTTTTCCACAGCTGGCCGCTCACGCGCTGCGCCTCGGCACTGTGGATAAGTTGCCCACACACACCCTTGAACCCGCTCGCCATCGCCTGAATGTCGACGTGCCCGGGCGCAAATGGCAACAGATCGAAGCCTTCGGCGCCGCGCTGACCTTTACCCAAACGCCTGCCCACTGGCTGGACTGGTGCGCCGGCAAAGGCCACCTAGGCCGCCGCCTGCTGCAACCCGGCCAACATCTGACCTGCCTGGAATACGACCCCGCCCTGATCGCCTCCGGCCAAGCCTTGAGTGATCGCCACGGCCTGCCCGCAACCCATCACCTCCAAGACGTGATGGCGGATGTAGCGATCCAGCCTGAACACACCCCCGTCGCCCTGCATGCCTGCGGTGACCTGCACGTGCGCCTGTTGCAACTGGCCAGCGCCGTCGGTTGCAAACAACTGGCCCTGGCGCCCTGCTGCTACAACCGCATCACCGCCGACAGTTATCAGGCCCTCTCCGCCGCTGGGCGCGCCTCCCTGCTACAACTGTCGATTGACGACCTCGGCCTGCCCCTGAGCGAAACCGTCACCGCCGGCAACCGCGTACGCCAACAACGAGACACCTCCATGGCCCGACGCCTGGGCTTTGACCAACTGCAACGTCAACTGCGTGGCTGCGACGACTACCTGCCAACACCCTCCCTGCCCGCCAGTTGGCTAGATAAACCCTTTGCCGACTATTGCCAAGAACTGGCAAGCCTCAAAGGCTTATCCACAGACAAACAGAATTGGCCGGCACTTGAGGCCCACGGCTGGCAGCGCCTGGCCGAGGTGCGCAACCTGGAACTCGTGAGAGGCTTGTTTCGACGCCCATTGGAACTGTGGTTGGTGCTGGATCGGGCCCTGTTTATGGTGGACCAGGGCTACAACGTCGAGGTAGGCAGCTTCTGCGAATCGTCGTTGACTCCTCGCAACTTGATGGTGCTGGCCGAGCGCCAATAAAGGGCAAAAAATCCTACACGCGACCTGTGGATAACTCTGTTGATGAATTCTTTACAGAGGCCGTAGATACCGGCCCTTCACACCAAAAGCCAATCTGGTCATTTTTTGTTCACAAAATAAAGTGCACACAAAACAGGCAGTTGCAGCGTGTTGAGAACTGCTGCACAAAATGGCTGTTTCGTGACAGCTATTACCAACCGATTGTGCATAAGCATCTGGCGCCACGCGCATAACGGGCGCCTTATGCGGGCTGTTTTGGCGTGTTCGGCAACGAGTATCAGGTTAGGAGGGAGGTCTGCCCAAGCGATGCTTGAACCTATCGGCGTTCGTCTGCTGCCTGGAGCTGGACCCGAACTATGCAAGTCCTTTTCAACCTGTGAAAACACAGGGAAAACGCCCTAATCGAGAGAAACTTCCGATTTTGCAAAAATAGTCAGAATTCAGGGGTTTACAGAACCTTTCCAATCGCTATAATCGTCGCCCTAACACGCCGGTATAGCTCAGTTGGTAGAGCAACTGACTTGTAATCAGTAGGTCCCGGGTTCGACTCCTGGTGCCGGCACCATATCTCGAAGCCCCGCAATGCGGGGCTTTGTGGTTTCTGCGGTTTGGAAATTAAGCACTACACTTCAGCGCACTCCGATGACGCGGTAACCTCCTATCGCCGCTCGACAGCTGCCAATTGCATCGCCCCCCCTACCAGAAAAACACAACGCGAGTCACCAAAATATCGGACAGTTTTGTCCTTTGTGATCTGACATTTGCGACGCACATAGACCCTGCGCAAACACATAACATCGATGCGATTCAGTTTCCACATTGGATCCAATAGGACTTATCCAGCATTGAGCCTGACTGGATAATTACTACGCCGTCGGTTGTGCCCGACATTTTTTACCGTTGCTATTGATATAAGGAAATATTAAATGAATATAGCATCCAGGAATAGAATCGCGTCGAATGCAGAGCCAGCTATATCCTGTCAAACAGCACATTTAAACTGGGAAGACCTTCGTTACTTCGTGGCGTTCTCCCAAGTGAACTCCTTGAGTGGAGCGGCGCGTGTCTTGGGCGTCGAGCATGCTACCGTGTCTCGACGTATCGCGGCGCTAGAAAAATCACTCAGCGTAAAATTAGTTGATCGTAGAAAGCGCCTGTACGAACTTACAACGGTCGGGCGCAAACTCGCAGACCTGGGAAAACAGATCGAGACTCAAACGGAGGCGATTGAACGCCTGGCTGTCGCGGCCGCGCAAACCCAGCAAGTTGTCGAGGTGACGGTCAGCGCCCCGCCTTCCGTTACCTCCGAGAAACTGATACCCAGCCTGGGACGTTTCCGGTCAACGCATCCGAACATAGTTTTGCGTCTTCTAGGCGATAGCCAATATTCGTCTCTGTCCAAGTGCCAGACACATCTGTGCATTCGCTTCGCCAAGCCTCGCCAAATTGGAATTGTCGCGCGCCGGATAGGTTCGGCCTCCTTTTCATTCTATGGCGCCAAGGCCTATCTGCAAGACCGTTCTCCGGAGCAATATGAGTTCATCGGCTACGAAGCCGAAGCCATGACCCTTCCTCAAAATGACTGGCTAAAAAAAATTGTCGGGGATCGTCCATGCGTCCTCAAAGCAAAAACGGTCGAGCTGCAGGTTCGGGCAGCCGAGGCCGGCGTGGGCATTGCGCTGCTGCCCAGCTTCGCAGTGCAAAATAGCTCACAGCTTTGCCGGCTTGAGCTTGCAGACCCGTTGATGGTGGACGTCTGGCTAGGGGTGCACGAGGACTTCCGTGCGATCCCCTCCATCCAGGCCGCCATGAATTACGTTGAGGCCTGCTTCCACGACAATGATTAAAGGCAACAAACTGATCAAGCGCCCTGTGTCAGTCGGCATTGATCCAGTATGGGAAAAAATTCACAGGCACCGGTGATTAACGCACGTTTACAAAACTATACGTATTGACGAGGATCAATACCGAACACCTCAACAGGTGTTTGCAAGACCGAACTGCAATGAGTTTCGGCTGGCTCTATATACCCAACGAAGGTCACCCCCTACAAAAAAAATAAAGGGGGGATTAACTACCTTCGGTCAAATGTGTGCCCACCTCTTAACTGCCATCAACCGCAGGAGAAATTATCATGGGGAAAGTAAAAGTTGTGGACGTCACGCTGCGTGACGGAGGATATCGCAATAATTTCAACTTCACGGACGAACAGGCCCTGGTAATAACATCAAGCTTGGCAGAGGCCGGGATTAATGTATGTGAAGTTGGTTATTGCAGGGGGTCGTTCGCGCCCAACGTTGAGCATGGACTGACAAGCAATATAAATGCTGAATTTATCGAGCGCGTTCGCCGGGCTGGCGGTGGCCGAATCGAGCTTGCGGTGATGGTCCACCCTAAAAACGTGGGTAACGAGGATTTCGCCATGCTCAAGGAGCAGGGCGTCTCGATGATCCGAGTCTGCTTACGCCGAGAGCAGTTGACCGAAGGGCTTGCCACTCTTTCACTCGCTCGCGATTACGGTTTCAGCGTTAGTGCAAATGTCACCCATGTGACCGCACAAACGCTCAGTGCCGTCATTGACACCTCGGTGCGCGCTGAGGGCGCTGGTGCAGACATCATCTGTTTCGCAGACTCTAATGGGCACATGCTCCCAAGCGATGTCGATCGACTGATCAGTCGCCTCTCCAACCGACTGGCAGTGCCATTGGGTTTCCACGCCCATAACAATCTTTCAATGGCTCTGGCTAACGCAGCCGCTGCCATCGAATCGGGCGCCGAGTACATCGACACGTCCATCTGTGGGATGGGGAAAGGGGCCGGCAACTTGCACTTGAGCATGCTCGTCGCCTATCTCGAGCGCATTGGCACTAATCATGGATTTGACCTCGTCAAGGTTCTTGAACTTTCGAACCTGACCGCGGCGTCTATCCCATTCAACAACATCCCAAGCCCTCTGCTGGACATCATTATGGGGGCGTACAACTTCCCGTTCGACAGTACAAAACGCATGCGAGAAACCGTCGAGCGCTTTCAACTGACGTCCGAGTATCGTGCTCTTGAAATCATGCATCAACAGGATCAGGTCGCACGCCTTGCACCCAGAGCCATCGCGAATGTTTACGGTCGCGACACCATGACCGCACAGGAGATAGCTGGATGAGCGACTACCTGACACGCAAGCGTATTTGTGTGCTTCCCGGTGACGGTATTGGCATCGAAGTCATGGAGGCCGCACTGCCAGTCCTTAAGGCCTTGAACCTGCCGTTCGATCTCGAGTTCGGGGACATCGGTTGGGAATGCTGGAAGCGGGAGGGCAATACCGTTCCGGATGAAACCTGGGAAAAGATCAATCAGTGCGACGCCACCTTGTTAGGCGCCATCACTAGCAAACCCCTTGCCGAAACAGAAGCAGAGCTGCCCCCTCATCTTCAGGGGCAGAACCGCCGCTATGTAAGCCCGGTGATCCAGCTAAGGCAAAACCTGGATCTTTACGCAAACGTGCGGCCGGTCACTGACATCACGGGCGAAAATCGATTCCGTTTTGTCGTCATCCGGGAAAACACTGAAGGGCTGTACGCCGGTCTGGATTATGGACGGATACCTGATCAATTCCTGCCCTTGCTGCAAGAGCGGGAAGCATTGGGCGCGCCATGGCGTCGTGAAGGGCAGGAGGACGCGACCATTTCCGTGCGCCTACAAACGCGCAGCGGGCTTGAGCGCATCTTCGAATACGCATTTGACTATGCGTCCCGGCATGGATTCGACCGAGTCACCTTCGTAGACAAACCCATGGTACTTCGTCACAGCAGCGCTTTCACTCGAGGTGTATTTGAAAGTGTCGCCCAGCGATACCCCGGCATTGAAGGCGTAATCGAGAACGTGGACGCAGTAGCGCTTTGGATGGTGCAACGCCCGGAGCGTTTCTCCGTTGTAGTGGCTGAGAATATGTTCGGCGATATCCTTTCTGATCTCGGCGCAGGCGTCATGGGTGGCCTGGGTTTCGCCCCGAGTGGGAACTTCGGAAAGCTGGGCGCATATTTCGAGCCGGTTCACGGCAGCGCTCCGGCCCATGCAGGGCTCAACAAAGCCAATCCCAGCGCGATGTTCATGACCATCGCTCTGATGCTCGAGCATCTGGGTTATCCGCAGGAAGCACACTACGTGACGGCGGCGGTCAGCCGGGTGGCGCGTTCAAGCGTGCGCACCTATGACATGGGGGGTTCGCACTCCACCGCGCAGGTTGGCGAAGCCATTATTGGAGAATGCGTTTCCATGGCCGCGCTGAACTGGGCACAACCTTGCGTTTCAACCTCACCCCAGGGAGCAACACATGCCCAAGCTCTTTGAATCGGTCCAACTCTCTCAAGCATTGCTGGACGAATGCGAACAATTGGATACCGCGTCACTGTCCGATGCCCTGGACAGCCTTGGCGTTTCTGGCGGCCTTCTGGGCATCACCACCCAAGTTCCTGGTAGTCGCTGCGTGGGCATTGCTTTTACCGTGCAGTATGAGCCGGTCGGAGATTCTCATGGGTTCAAAAATGCGGCCAATTATATTGATCAGGTCCCGCCTGGAGCCGTGATCGTCAGCTCCAATGCGGGGCGCCAAGACTGCACGGTATGGGGCGATATCATGACGCACTTCGCCGTGGCCAGAGGCATAAAAGGCACTGTAATTGATGGAGTGGCCAGGGACATCGATACCGTCGTCAAGCTGGGGTATCCCCTGTTCAGCCGCGGACGGTTCATGCAGTCCGCAAAAAACCGGACTCAGCTCAAAGCGGTGCAGGTCTCGCTTGAGATCGGTGGCGTCACCGTCAATCCTGGAGACCTGCTGGTCTGCGATGGCAGCGGCTGCCTTGTCATTGCGCAGCATATAGCGGCCGAAGTTATTCGCCGTGCGCGTGCCGTAGAACACACCGAACGCCAGATTATCGGAGCGATAACCGCGGGGGCCTCATTAGAGCAGGCTCGCAAGACCTACCGCTACGACCAGCCTTGGTTGGGTGCTGCTCAGAAGGTAGAAGCGGAGTTAGCCCAATGAGCCTTTCGCATGAGCTATCCGCCAGCGCCAGGGTCTTGAGCGCGCCGTTGAAACCGCACTGCTTCACAGACAAGGGTTCAGTCACTCAAGAGTTCAAGAAAGCGATGCGTCGCCTGACCTCCACGGTCACTCTTATTGCGACTGAACATGAGGGTGCACCTTTTGGGATGGCTGCAACCGCCGTAACGTCGGTGTGTACAGACCCTTCCTCCATCCTTGTCTGCATTAATCACGGGGCAAGCATGTACAGGCCTCTGATTGGTCATGGAAGGTTTTCGGTGAACTTGCTTCGGGTTGGCCAAGAGGACTTGGTGAAGGTTTTTGGTGGCGCAGTCACCGGCCCTGCCCGGTTCGAGACAGCCGACTGGCAACACTCCAACGGCCTACCGTATCTGCCCAGTGCCCAGGCTTCTCTTTTCTGCACCGTTGCCCAACGCATGAGCCATGGAACCCACGAAATAATCATCGGTCACGTCGACGACCTTGTCGTGGCGCAAGACATCACTCCACTGCTCTGGCAGGACGGGAAACCCACAGGCTCCATACCTGTAATGCCTTGAACACTCGTTTTTCACTATTGGAAGATAATCATGAAAATGGAATTGTTTGATCCTCAATCTGTTTCGGATGACACCGCGATTTATCTCGTGAATGTGGTGCATGTTGAAGAAGGCGCGCAGGACCTTGCAGTGGAAATACTGGAGGACACGGTCAACTATGTTGCGCGAACGTACAGTGCCTTTCAGTGGAGCCGTTTGATGAAGAGCACAGACGGCAAGACGGTCATCAACCAGGCTCAGTGGAGCGATCGTGGGCAGTTCGAATCGCTTTTCATCGACGAAGAGTTTTTATCACGTTATTCGCGCTTGAAAGAAACCGGTACCTGGGAATATCACTTGTACACCGTCGCCACCTACATCACCCCTGCCACCGCCCGCGAAACTGTCGGCTAACTGCAATCGCATGCGCAGCGCTTGGCGCTGCGCAATACCCAAGCCTATTCAATATTCGATCAAGGAAGAAGTTATGGCCGCAATCCGTTCAGCATTGACAACCTTCTTGGGCATCCAGCACCCACTGGTCCTCGCACCGATGGGAGGTGCATCAGGAGGACACCTGGCAGCCGCCGTTTCAAACGCAGGGGGGCTAGGCCTGGTGGGAGCAAGCTACGGAGATCCTGACTGGATGGTTCAACAGTTGTCGCTCATGCAGGATTTGGACAAGCCCTGGGGCGTCGGGCTGGTCATGTTCACGGTGGCGAAACGTTTCGAGCTACTGCATTTGGCACTGGAGTTCGGCCCGCAGGTTGTAGCGCTGTCCTTTGGTGACGCTCGTCCATTTATCGAGCCCATTCATCAAGCGAACGCCAAAGTCATCGTGCAAGTACATGACGTTGACCAGGCGTTATACGCACTCGACGCCGGTGCCGATGCACTGATCGTGCAGGGTGCAGAAGCTGGGGGGCACAGCTTGCGCAGATCCTCCATGCCTTTGTTCCCGGCAGTTCGCGATGCCGTGGGCGAGAGCGTAATCCTGATCGGAACAGGTGGGATAGCTGATGGCCGAGGAATGGCCGCCGCCATGGCACTCGGAATGGATGGGGTAATGATGGGAACGCGATTCCTGGCCTGCGACGAAGCGCTTCCCTCTGACCGTGTGAAAAACAGGCTGCTCCACGCCGTCGCAAGCGACACTGTCAGAACTCGCATCTTTGATGATGTGCGCGGAATATCTTGGCCCGCAGAGTACAGCGGTCGGGCGATCGCGAACCAGTTTTCCGAGTCGTGGGTTGGTAACGAGCAGGCGTTCTCGCTGGCCCTTGATGAGTTGCGGCCCCAGTACGAACGGGCACTGGCAGCAGACGACGTAGGAACTAAAGCGATCTGGGCAGGCGAGGTGGCCGATCTGATCAAGGACGTACAGCCGGCACGCTCGATAGTCGAGGCCACTCTCAAGGGCTATGCCGATACGGTCGCCAAGCTGGGACGCACCCTCTAAACGGACTCACGGGGCACAATCAGCCTGCTTGTAAAAGTAGGCTTTGTTATTTCTGCAGGAGCGAAACAATGAACCAGGACGTGCAATTCAAAGTGTATGGGCAAGGAAAACAGTGCGTTTTTGTACTTTCACCCGTCATGCCCACATGGGACGAGGGCGCCTTTATCGCGCCGCTGACAGGTCATTTTCTCAGCGCAGGCTATCGGGTGGTGGTGTTTGATTCGCTCTCGATACCCGTTGCCTGCGGTGAGACGCTGAACACTTTCAGTGAGCGTTGGGCTGAGTTGCTGCAACCCTGGGGCGTACCCGACGTGCTTGTCGGTGTCGCGTTGGGCGGCGCGCTGGCGCTGGAACTGGTGCATACCTCCTCGCTTGCGTCAACGGCAGCTTTGTTGCTGCTCTCTTCCCCAGCCAAAGCCGACGCTATATTGGATGCCAGGCTTGGAAGAATGGCGGAACTTGCACAGCTTGGCCACGTTGAAGAGGCCAAGCGTC
This sequence comes from Pseudomonas sp. FJ2-5-13, assembly GCF_029201605.1. Taxonomy (NCBI): domain Bacteria; kingdom Pseudomonadati; phylum Pseudomonadota; class Gammaproteobacteria; order Pseudomonadales; family Pseudomonadaceae; genus Pseudomonas; species Pseudomonas sp. FJ2-5-13. The sequence continues at coordinate 370,939 of NZ_CP104045.1, read as the reverse complement.
TGCTGGATGCACTCGTCCTACCCGAAGGCAAACACCCCCAGCAAAGTCCAGAAACCCAAAACAGTGTTCATCTTGAAATACAGGGGCAGCGCCTCTCAGGTGGTTTTGGGTTGTTAGCCGGTATCGATCTCAGTCACAGTCTGCTGGCATACCAAGGAAGGGTTCTGAGCGTTTTTGGCGAGCGCTCCCAACTTGTCAACCAACCGCACGTGGTACGCACCTCTGGAACCCACCAACGCACACTGTGCATAAGAGCGGGAGGCATGCGGCCGTTGGCTGACGATCTCGATTCGGTTGTGAACGCTATCGACACTTTTCTTATACCTCGCTCGGAACACGCGGCATGAACGCGCTCAAAGATACCAGCCATTCCCCGAACTTTATCGACCTGCACTACCACGCGAACCCGGACGCGTTCGTTCGCCGCCACGGCGCAATAGATGCCGGAAAACTGTACGCAGCGGCCAACGGCCGGGTGGTATTGAAAAACCACTTGGGCTGCACTGCCGCACAGGCCTGGGAAGCACGCTCACAGGGTTTCCCTGTCAGTGGTTCCTTGGTTTTGAATGAGATTGCAGGCGGTGTGGACTTCAGGGTGGTGGAGCGAAGCCTATGTATGCGCGGCGACGAACCGGGACGCTTCATTGTGCACTTCCCGACGGTGACAGGACGAAAGCACACCAGTACCCTCGCGCGAAATGTCAGCCATCCATTGTTGGTAAGTAAACCCATCAAGCCTCTGCGCGTCACAACAGACGCCGGGCGCTTGACGCCCCAGGCCCTGGACATACTCAAGATGGCGTGTGATTACCCCCTGGTCATTTCTACCGGCCACGCTGACGCTCGCGAGGTACGTGCTCTGGTAGATGAATCTGTTCGATTAGGCGTGCCGCGCCTGATGCTCAACCAGCCGGCCAATCCATTGACTGATTTGAAGGCTGCCGAGCTTTTGGAGATCGCCACGGCTCCTAACGTATTCATTGAGCAGACCGCACTCACCTATCTTTTAGGCTATCAACAAGAAGACGACTTTCGCGAGGTGCTATCGACCGTCCCCAATGTTGTCTACAGCTCGGATTTGGGCCAAACGAGCCAGATGGACGTCAACGACTGGCTCGAACAAAGCCAGCGGTGGTTTGATACGTTTGAGCTGGATAACGCTCGCCGCGTGCAAGTGACCCTTGCCAATCCGCAGAAAATGTTGGAGCTCTAAATGGGAGTTGGGCCCCCAGGTGCATTCGCCTGGGGGCCAGCGATCACACCATTTCCACAGCTTCGCGCGCCTCGTTGAGCACGGGCGATGCATCACTGAGGAACGGCTCGCGCAAACCTGCCGCTTCCATGAGCGGTTGAACGCCCGCTACGAAGTCCTTGATGCCTTGGTGGTAGTCCAACCAGGTGAGCGCAATGCCATCAATGCCCCAGTCTGAATATTTCTTGAAGAGCTCTACAATCTGTTCTGGCGTGCCCACTAACGGTACGCCGGCAAAACCGGCCTTGAAGTGGAAACGGAACCGAACCGCATCCTCGGGAGTGAAAATCCCGGTCTGAATGCCCAACTCGGTCGTGATGATGTCGCATCCTTCATCGTCGCCCATTTGGTTGGCGTAATAATCCAGGTACGCCTCGGCTTCTTCCTGAGTGTCTTTTTGAACAACGTAGCCATAGCACCAGATCTTGAGGTCTCTGCCGAACTCATTTTTGGCCAGATCCTTGTAGGACGCGATCTGTTCACGCACCGCCGCTTCGCCATCCAAGTGCTTGATGATCAAGAACGCCGCATCACAATGTTCTGCACAAAACCTTTTTCCACGTGGGGAGCCGCCAGCGTTGATGAGGTAGGGCTTGTTGAGTGGCTGTGGCTGGGAGATCGCGTCGCAGATCGTGAAGTACTCACCTTTGAAATCAAAAGGCGTCTGCTGCTGCCAGGCGTTCTGCGCGATGTGCAACCATTCCTCAGCGTAGTCATATCGCTTGTCGTGTTCCATCATGTGACCGCTGAACATCCTCATCTCAGCGCCGTACCAGCCACACAAAATATTCAGGCCAAATCGTCCGCCGCTGATGTGGTCAATCGTAACCGCCTGTTTGGCGGCAAACAGAGGGTGCACAGTGGGTAAGTGCGAGGTGGTGAACACTGCGATCTGATCGGTCAATGCGGCAATGCCCGCCGCCCAAGTGTAAGTTTCGTAACACACACCACCGGTGTTGTTGGCACCACCAAAGCCTTTCCAACGGCCTACCGGAATGAACGCTTCAAACCCTGCCCGGTCCGCGTCTTTTGCAATTTCCAGATTGCCCGCCCAGTCATCCCCGCGAATCCGCTCGGGCGCATTCGTCACCGTACAGCCGCCCTCGGTGTTCGTAGAAAATACCCCTAGTTGCATCTTGTTACGACTGACACGCATTGGATTAGGTTTTACAGGGGTGGACTTTGTCGTGCGCATGATGACCTCCCAGGTCGTCAGTAGTGGTGAACTTCTTGCTTATTTCTCGCAACAAACCAGGCGGCGAGCAGGGCACAGCTAGCGAGCAGACCCGCCAGCGTATAAGCGCCGAAGGCCAAGTCAGTTCGATCGATCAGGAAACCTGTTGCTACAGGCAGCAGACCTGCAGGGACATAGCCCCCCATATTGAGCAATGCGTTAGCCTGCGCTCGCTTGTTGTCCGATATCCTTAACGCGATTAACGTCAATCCTCCCAACTGCCCCAGCCCCTGACCCGCACCCGCTAGCAAGGCGGCGATAATCAGGACGACGGGAGAGGAAATCGCTATCGCAGTGCAGATACCCAGCATCGAGAAGAAGGTCGCAGTGGCACTGAAATAGAAGATATGTTCCACAGTGCGTCGGCGCAGCGCCATCTGGACGACGAAAGCCGAGATGAACATTAGAAACGCAGTGGCTCCTGCCATCAGCGGCGTCTTGATGTTAAGCAGACTTGCCAATAGCGATGGCCCTAACGACAAGACAAATGAGGTCGCTGTAATACCAGGACCGAACAGCGCGATTCCTAACAGTATGTGAAGGCGATGATGTCGCTCGACCGAAGGGAACCTCCATTTTGCATGGCCTATTGGCTGGGCCTTATTGGCTTCGTCTGGCATCGTCCAGGCGATCAGGAAAGCGAGTGCAAGTATCCCTAGCTCCAAGGTAAACACCTTTTCGATCGGCTGACTTGCAAACGTGGCAAAGCTGCCAGCCAGCAAGGGCCCGAGACCTGCTCCCAGCACCATTGACATCGAGGCCACTAGCGAAGATAACCTTCGCCGCGGTAGACCTCCTTGATCCACCACACTTGCCATCCCCGCCGAGACAATGATCCCTACGGCAATACCTGTAAGCAGCCTTGCGAACAGCAAACTCTCCACCGATTCGGCGGACTTGAATAACCATGCAGCCGACATCGCGCAGACCAGGCCCGGCAGGAGTACCACCCTGCGCCCGTAGCGGTCAGAGACTTGCCCGGCAACCAGCAAACTGAGCAATAGCCCCAGGATATAGGCCGCGAATATTAACGTGAGGGTCGAAGATGCAAACCCGAGTTGCCCCTGCCACACGACATAGAGCGGGGTCGCGGTATTGGACAGAATAAACACCGACACCACCATCCAACCCGCCAGCCACATACGTAGCGGACTGCGTGGGACAACCATGCTTTGATTCAACAAGTCCTGAGCTGACGGCGCGTTTTGTTCAGACAAGGTTTGCTCCCTGGGCTGGAAAATGCGGCAGCACATATTCTGCTAGCTCCTGTAAGACATCTTTGGCAGGACGACGTAACGGCTTCAGGTTCAATGCGACATGTGAAACACCTTGCGCTTGTTGTCGCTCCCACAAATCAATAAGCGCATTGCGTCCGGTGCTTATGCCTCGCCCCACCTTCAACGGAGCGTCGGGATTTTCTTCCAGATTGAAGAATGTCGCATAACCATATGGCTTGAACGTTCCTGGCGCAGAACAAGACCTCCACTGCTCAATCAAATTGGGCAGGCTGCCAAAGTCACTCTGGTGCCAGAGCCATCCATCCATATTCGACGCCAACCACTTCATGTCTTGACCACAACGGCCAACGGCAAGCATCGGCATTGCCGTAGACCAGGGCTTTGGAAGCAAATCCAGGGTGCCGTCGAGCCTGCCATAGTGGCAAAACTCGTACGTGGGAAACGCCTGTTGGGTCGCTATACGCAGGACTTCGCAACCCTCCCTGAAACGCTGCGCACGATTGTCGAACTCCCGGCTGAACGCTGGGTATTCGCTGGGCCGATCACCCGTTGAGAGCCCAAGCAGAAAGCGCCCCTGCAGTAACACATCAAGGGTCGCGGCTTGCTTGGCAACCATCAAGGGATCGCGCAACGTCAACACCACGCCGGCAGTGCCGATGCAGATACGTTGAGTAACCACGCCTAAGTGAGCGGCGTACACCAGCGGATCGAACATCTGCCCCGCGTCCCCGAACTCCGGGTCCAGCAAGGGCACGTCGCGCAGCCATATCGCGGAGAAACCCGCGATGTCGGCTTGGCGCGCCAGATCAACATGATCCTGCATGGTCGGTGCCATGCGATCGGGATACCCTTCCAGCGGCGCGATCAGCCCAAACGTAAGATGGCCAGGCGCAAACACACGTGAAAACGCAGGGTGAGTTCGATTGGAATCGTCGCTCGTTTGCATCTGGCCAATCATTCGCCGTCACCCACGATCACCGGGCGGACTGCTTCCGCCGGTTGATGATCATGCGCGCTGACTCGACCCAGTGTTGCGTACACAGCAATGGCCGTCAGTACGCTACCAGCCCCAAGGATGAACAGCAGGTGCCGAAACCCTTTCGCATACTCGAGGCGCAACAGCTCCGACTGCCCTGGCAGCTGATTACCTGCGCTGTGCAGATCGCCGAGCGCTGCCCGGCTGGAGGCTCCCATAATCTGATCCACAGCAAAATGGGTAGCGGCGTCGAACAGCCCCCATTGAATGAACGTCGCCAGCAACGCACCGGCGATGGCGATCGCTATTCCGTCGGCGGACACACGAACAGCGTTGAAAATGCCAGTCGCCATTCCCGCACGTTCTTTCTCCACCACGCTGACGGCCATCCCATCCATCAACCCCCAAGGCAGGCCAATGCCGATACCGATCAGCGCCATGGGCATCACTGCATTGCTGGCACCACTATCGAGCACAACACCCAGCCAGAATAGCCCGGCAGCCACCAACACCAGCCCGACTGCCGAGAGCATCCCTGAGGTGTAGTGACGCGCGAGCTGGGCCGCTAGAAACGGTACAAACAACAACGGTGCAGCCAACGCAATCATCATTTTTCCGGTTTGCAGGGCACTGAGTCCATCGACCCCGATAAATCGCGCCGGCAGCATGATAATAAGCACGACAAAAAAGAACGCCGGGCTGGCTGCAAGAATCTGCACGCCTACGAATTTGGCTTGTTTGAACAATGAAAGGTCGAGCATCGGGCTACTGACACGACGCTCAATCGCCACGAAAATCATGAACAGAATGATCGCGCCAGCGACACAGCCCAACACGATGGGGCTGGCCCAACCATCCTCTGGCGCGAGAAGGACGCCATAGGTAAACAACGTCAATGCGGCCGTAAAGCTCAGAGCTCCCGGCCAATCCATACCGTTGTTAGCCGGATCTTTAGAGTCCGTCGCACTCACGCACACGAGCACGAAGCCCGCGATGCCTATCAATGCAGTCGCATGGAACGTCCACTTCCAACCAGCCGAGTCGACTAATACTCCCGCGGCCAGCGGGCCGAAGGCTAGCCCAATGCCGAACGTCGTACCGAGCAGACTGAATACTTTGGTGCGCTCTGCGCCGTGGAACACCTGGGCCAATGACGACATGGCGCCCGCGAACGCCGCTGCTCCGCCCAACCCCTGCACAAGGCGCAGGATGTCGATCTGCAAAACAGTCGAAGAAAAGGGAATAGCGACGGTAGACAACACGAAGATGACCAGGCCAACCAGCCATACCCGCTTGCGTCCATAGATATCCGTCAGGCTCCCCGCCGCCATCATGGCGCTGCCATAAGTGAGGATATAAGCGTTGACCACCCAACTGAGCTCTACAGCAGATCCACCCATGGCAGCACTGATGGAAGAAAGCACTACGGCTGGCCCGGTAAAGCAAAGCGGAATGAGTACGCCTGTGAGGCAAGCTGCGAAAAGCTGCAGCCACTTCAATAACGGGGGAGCCGTCTGAGCGCTGTGTGTTGAGTTCATCTGAATGGTTCCTTCATTGATATGCGCAGGTGTCGGTCCTTCGCGCACAGTTGTCTGCGGTGATCGGCCCATCCAAAGGTTAGGGCTTGCGTCTCCAAACAAAAACAGGCCTATAATCCGAACATATCGGACTCTGGTGTCCGCAGTGAGGGCCATCCGTTGGAGTCGCTTGGCAGCATTTCATTATTTGTATTGGTGGCTGAAACTCGAAGCTTTACCGAGGCAGGGAAACGATTGGGCATCTCTTCGTCGGGTGTCGGTAAAAGTATTGGTCGGCTGGAAGACAGGCTCGGGGTACGTCTTTTCCAGCGCAATACGCGAAGCATCGCCCTGACGCTGGAAGGCTCACTGTTTCTTGAACGCTGTCGACGAATACTTTCAGAGCTTGAAGCTGCAGAAATGGAGCTGAGCAACGCGCGTGAAAAACCGAGGGGCAAATTGCGAATCAGCCTGCCTCTCGTCAGCGGCCTCGTCATGCCGGCAATCATTCAGTTCATGCGCACCTACCCGGAAATAGAACTCGACATCGACTTTTCTGATCGCATGGTCGACGTTATCGAGGAAGGTTTTGACGCCGTGTTACGCACAGGCGAGCCCACTGACTCGCGGCTGATCTCTAAACGGCTGGGGGGCTTCCAGCTGCAGATTGTGGCGTCTGCAGCCTATCTCGCAGCGTATGGGGTACCCAAACGCCCAGCGGATCTGGCCATGCATTCATGCCTGCTGCACAAGTTTCCTTCGACGGGAAAAGTGGAACCTTGGCCTTTACGCGTTGCGGCTGGAGAGCCGGATTTCGAGCTGCCTCAAACAATGGTGTGCAACACGACTGAAGTGATTGTCGATGTGGCTCGTTCAGGTTTGGGCGTTGCCTGCCTGCCTGATTTCATGACGACCCAATCCATCAAGAACGGCGAATTGGTGCAAGTGCTGACGGACTATACGGTTCATACCGGAGTCTTTCGGCTTGTATGGCCTTCCAGCAAACACCTTTCACTGAGGCTGCGAGTCTTCATAGACTTTATGCACAGTCAGCTATTTAACAGCGCCGTGAACGAATAATAAGCGGGTGGCGTATGTGCACCTCCAGGTCGCCCGCTTAGCCGGCGAGCAATAAAAAACCCCGAACCAGTCGGGGTTTTTTATTGCCTGGCATCAGGCACGACATTCGATCAATTAGAAAACGTTGATCGGGTAGTCGGCGAACAGACGGATTTCGTTACCGCCTACGTTGTACTCGCTGGCGTTGTTGGAAACGCGCAACCACGAGGCGCGCGCACGCAGGCTCAGGTCTTTGGCTGGGCCGCTCTGTACCACGTACTTGAACTGGTTCCAGATTTCACGCTCGGTGCCATCGCCACGGTTGGTGCCGTCGTCGATGTTGGTACCGCGCACGTAGGCAATGTTGTAGGTCAGGCCCGGTACGCCGAAGGTGGCGAAGTCGATGCCGTAACCTGCTTGCCAGGAGCGCTCGTCCTTGCCGTTGAAGTCGGACCAGTAGGAGTTGGCCAGCAAGATGGTATTGCCGCCGTCGCCGATGCCGCCAGCGTTGCGGTAGCCGCCGTACAGGTAGCCGGTGTCACCGGTGCTACGCTGGTGAGCGATGGTGAAGCTGTGCGGGCCAACGGCCCAGGTAGCGCCCAGGCTCCAGATTTTGTTGTCGCGAGCGTCCGCGTCTTTTTGGTTTTCCAAGGCGAAGCTGCGATCCAGCTTGGTCTTGTAGCCATTGAAGTCAAACGTCAGCGACTGCTGCTGCGGCAAGGCCAGCACGTAGTTGACGTTGACGTATTGCTTCTTCAACACGTCCTGCATGTCGGAGGCATACAGCGCGGCCGATAGGCTTTCGGTGAATTTGTAGCTACCACCGATATAATCGATGCTTTTCAGGCGGCCGCTGTCGGTGCCTTCCATGCTCTTGCGCGCTTCTTTGGTGAAATGACCCGCGTCCAGTTGCAGACCGGCGATCTCTTTAGAGACGATCGAAGTACCGGTGTAGGTTTCCGACAACAGGCGAGAGTTGTCGTACTGCAGCACAGGCACAGCCGGGAACTGATCACCGTACTTGAGTACAGTGTTGGAAACGCGGAACTTCACGGCAGCGCCGCCTTTGGCCAGGTCGTGTGGTGCCGAGCCTGGGTTTGGCTTGCCGTTGTCATCAACAGTGCCGTTGCCCTGCTTGAAGAAGTCGATACCGCCGGCGCCAGCGCGACCTTTACCACCGTCCAGGCGGATAGCGTATTGGCCAATCACATCCACACCCACACCTACAGTGCCTTGGGTGAAGCCGGACTCGAACTTGCCGATGAAGCCTTGGCCCCATTCAGCTTTGTCCTGCTTGCCGTTTTTGTAGTCACGGCTGATGTAGGCGTTACGTGCTGCGATGTTCAGGTGGCTGTCTTCAACGAAACCCTTGGATTGCTCCTGGTCGTTTGCCATTGCTGTCGATGCGCTCAAAATCCCCAGAGCGATCAGACTCATCCGTTGCTTCAACATTTTCTTATATTCCTTATTACGGGTTGAGTACGCGCTGTGACACCAGGCTCCTGTTGCTTTTTCTGGTGTCGACTTTGCCGGCAAAAAGAAGGCCCGCGGACGACTGAACTGCCGCGGGCCTTTTTTTATTGGATTAGTCATGGTGGTGAGCCACAGGCGTTGGGCGCAATCCTATGCGGGCGTTGAACTATGTGTCAATTTCGTGAATCGTCTGTATTTAGGCGATATTCGTCTAAGCGGCGCGATGAAGCCCGGGGATGAAAGCCTGAAAAGCGCCTTGAATCCCCCTCGAAACACATTAAGTAACAAATCCGACAGGGTAGGCATCAGGGAATAGATAACGCGCGCAAATGCAAAGCATTACCATTCGCGCACAATTTTCCTGCCACATCATTTGGATACACTCCCATGCCTGCCCCTCGCCTGACGCCCCTCTCCCTAGGGCTCTCTGTTCTGCTGTCTGCCGGTTTTGCCGGTGCGGCCACGGTCTTGCCCGAAACCTCGATCAGTGTGGAAGCAGATGAAGACGACCCCCGGGTCAAGGAAACCAGCACCGCCACACGCACCGCGACGGCCGTTCGCTATGTGCCCCAGGCGATCGACTCAGTCAAAACCGAAAGCCTGCGTTCCTATGGCACCAACGACCTGGGCCAGGCCTTGAGCGGTATCCCCAACGTCAGCAGCGGCGCCGATACACGCTTCGACAGCCTGCGCATACGCGGCTTCGACGCCAGCAATGACTTCTATCTGGACGGTATTCGCGACGACAGCCAGTACGTGCGCGACCTGCATAACATCGAGCGTATCGAAGTGCTCAAGGGGCCGGCCGCCGTGCTTTACGGGCGAGGCGGCCAGGGCGGGATCGTCAACCGGGTGAGCAAAATGCCCACCCCAGGGCAAAAGTCCAGTATCGAAGCCCAAGGCGGCAGCAACGATTTGCGCAGCCTGTATGCCGACCTGAGCACCGACCCCACCGACAACATCAGCCTGCGCCTGAACATGGGCAACCAGGACAACAACAGCTTTCGCGATGGCGTCAGCGGCAACCGCCAGTTGTTCGCGCCGTCGATGAGCTGGCAGCTCACTCCAGAGCTGAACTGGCTGGTGCAATACGAATACAGCCGCTACAACCGCACCCCAGACCGTGGCATTCCGGGCGTCAACGGGCGCCCGGCGGATGTGAGCCGCAGCACCACTTACTTTGATCACGGCGATTACATCGACGATAAGTCTCAGTCCCTGCGCTCCAAACTCGCCTACGAGCTCAACGCCGACTGGCAACTGCACCACACCCTCGGCGTGTTCAAGCTAGACAGTGATTTCGACAATACCTACCAGACCGGCTATGAGCCGAAAACCAACACCGTCACCCGCCAACACTGGCAGCAGGACCTGACCACCCGCAACGTGTTCAACAACCTGGAGCTGGAAGGCGGTTTCGACACCTTTGGCCTGGAACACCGCCTGCTCACTGGTATCGAGCTGGGCAGCCAGCGCCGCGATCCGAAGCTGTACTCCGCTCGGGATGGCAAGACAGTGCCGAGCCTGGACCTCAACCAACCCAATCGCCGCCTGAGCCACACCGGGAGCATGCGACTGTCGAGTAACAACCACACCGAAGTCGAAAGCCGCGCCCTGTACGTGCAGGACCAACTGCGCCTGAATGACCAGTGGCAACTGCTGGGCGGACTGCGCTACGACCGTTTCGAAGTGGACACCACCAACAAGCTGCTCGACATCCAACAGAACGTGAAAAGCCACAGCACCAGCCCCCGCGTCGGCCTGGTGTGGACGCCTCTGGAGCACCACTCGTTCTATGCCTCGTGGAGCAAGACCTTCTCGCCAGCCGGCGGCGGCCTGATCGGCATCACGCCGAACGCCACCGGCAACGCCAACGACCTGAGCCCGGAGCTGACCAAGCAAAAGGAAATCGGCGTGAAGAGCGACTGGTTCGACGAGCGCCTGAGCACCACCCTGGCCGTGTACGAGCTGGAACTCTACAACCGCCGCACCACCGACCCGCTGGACCGTACCGTTACCCTGCTTACTGGCGAACAACGCTCACGCGGCGTGGAGCTGACCGCCACCGGCAAGATCGTCGATAACTGGTATGTGCGCGGCGGCGTGGGCCTGCAGGACGCCAAGGTCGAGAAAGACAACAATGGCTTTGAAGGCAAACGGATCAGCGATGTGGCCAAGCGCAACGCCAGCCTGTTTATCACCTGGAAACCAGAGATGGGCTGGTACGCAGAAACCGGTTTGACCCTGGTGGGTGATCGTTATGCCGACAACCTCAACACTGTGGTGTTGCCGGGTTATGGCCGCTGGGACGCGCTGGCCGGGTTCCGTCAGAAAGAATGGGACGTGCGGGCAGCACTGAACAATATCGCCGACAAAAACTACTACGCCTCGGCGACCAGTGCGGCGCAGATTCAACCGGGTGAGCCGCGAAGTCTGGTGGTTACTGGCACCTACAGCTTCTAATATTTCATCTGGAAAAATACAGTCCGTGTGGGAGCGGGCTTGCTCGCGAATGCGGTAGATCAGTCAGCATATCCGTCGCCTGACACATCATATTCGCGAGCAAGCCCGCTCCCACATTTGTATTTTGGTGTCTTTAGTTGCTCATCAACTCGCACAACGCCTGCACTTCGTCCTCCGTGAACAACCCCACCGGGTAGCGCTCACTCATCACGCTACGCAAGTCAGGCGCTTGCCTGACCTGTCGCGAGCCGTTTGCCTTCAACCAAAGCGCCAACGCATGGATCGCATCACCGTCGACCCGCAAAGGGTGGAACGTACGCGTGTTCATCAGGTGGACATCGGCATTCATTTCAGCGCTCTCTCCTACTGCGTGAGCGGCTAACTTACTCAAGGTTTGTGACAGAACTGCGCGGTCATCCCCCTTGGGCCACTGTAACCACAGCGATACAAGAGCTATGCCAATGTGCCCTGTTCATTGGCATACAGGCATGAAAAAGCCCGCGACCGGGCTGGGTCGCGGGCTTGCGGGGAGCACTGCAATGGCGCAGTGCTCGTACGCCATCAAGGCGCTGTTACAACTGCACTCACTTTCGCTGCGGGGCTGGCTGCTGTTGGGTCAGGCAATGGATATTGCCCCCACCCAGTAACAGTTCGCGGCCCGGCACCATCACCACTTCATGCTGTGGGAAGAGGTTCTGCAGAATCTGCTTGGCCTGGCCGTCCAACGGGTCATCGAAACTCGGCGCGATGATGCCGCCGTTGACGATAAGGAAGTTGACGTAGGAACCGGCCAACCGCACGGTCGGATTACGCTCCTGGCTGCCGTCAACCAGGTCTACCCCGGCGCATTCCTCTTCGGTGGCATACAGCGGACCCGGGATCGGCATTTTATGCACGATGAACGAGCGGCCCTGGGCATCGGTGCTGCTTTGCAGCACGTCCAAGGCTGCGTGGCAGCGTGGGTAGTTCGGGTCTTGCGGGTCATCGGTCCAGGCCAACAGCACCTCGCCCGGGTGCACGTAGCAGCAGAAGTTATCCACATGGCCGTCGGTTTCGTCGTTGAACAGGCCGTCCGGCAACCAGATGATCTTATCCACAGCCAGGTTATCGCTGAGCACCGCCTCAATGGCCGCACGATCAAGGTGCGGGTTGCGGTTGCGGTTCAACAGGCATTCTTCGGTGGTGATCAGGGTGCCTTCGCCGTCGACATGAATCGAACCGCCTTCAAGCACAAAGCCTTCAGTGCGGTACCGCGGTGCGCGCTCCATCTCGAGGATCTTGCCTCCCACCTGGGAATCACGGTTCCACGGCGAATACAGGCCGCCGTCAAAACCACCCCAGGCGTTGAAGTCCCAGTTCACACCCCGTACTTCACCACTGCCGTTGATCACGAAAGTCGGGCCGGTGTCGCGAACCCAGGCGTCGTCATTGGACATTTCCACCAGGCGGATATTGGGTACGTCCAGGCGGGCACGGGCGTTTTCATACTGGCCGGCGGAAACCGCGACAGTCACCGGCTCAAAACGCGCGATGGCCTTGGCCACCGCCACATGGGCCGCCTGCGCAGGCTTGCCGCCCAGGCGCCAGTTGTCTGGGCGCTCGGGCCAGATCATCCAGGTCTGGGTCTGGGGCGCCCATTCGGCAGGCATGTGAAAGCCATCGGCGCGGGGTGTGCTGTGCAAGGTGGTCATGGCGATCAGGGCTCCGAATGGGGTGAAGGGCAACTTTATAATGGATAAAAATCGGCTTTAACAGCCTAAAAAAAGGATAGGTGCTTTCTATTGCAAAAAATAGCCGATAACCATCGATAAATCACAGTTGCTCATCCAGTACTTTCGACAGCATGTCCACAAAGAAATCCACGCTGCGCCGGGAAGTGACCATCGGCGGCTTGATCTTGAGGATATTCAGGTAATCCCCGGTAGGCTGCATGAAAATCCCCAACTCACGCAGGCGATCACACAACAAGGCGGTTTCCGCCGTCGCAGGTTCGAGGGTATGGCGATCACGCACCAGTTCAAGGCCCAGATAGAATCCCGAACCGTGTACAGCACCGACGAGTGGATGGCGGTCGATCAATTCCTCCAGTCGTGCCTTGAAATGCCCGCCTACCACTTGGGCGTTTTCCCAGAGCTTTTCCTCCGCCATCACGTCCAGCACTGCCATCCCGATCCGGCAGCTGACCGGGCTGCCTCCGGATGACGAGAAGAAGTAACCCTCGGCCTCCAGCGCCTCGGCAATTTCTCGGCGGGTGATCACTGCGCCCAACGGCTGGCCGTTGCCCATGCCTTTGGCCATCGTGATGATGTCGGGCACCACTCCCTGCTGTTCAAATCCCCAGAAGAAATGCCCCATGCGGCCGTAACCCACCTGCACCTCGTCGGCGATGCACACGCCACCCTGGGCACGGACCAAGCCATACACCTGTTTTAGGTAACCCGCTGGCAGGGAGATGCCGCCGGCATTGCCGTACACCGGCTCACAGATGAACCCGGCCAATTGACGCTGGCTCGCGGCAATTTTCGCCAGGTTATGCTCCACGCTTCGTACATAGTCCGGCGCGCTATCTGGCCCACGGAACTCACCGCGGTAGGTATTGGGCGCGGTCACTGGGTGCACCCAATCCGGGCGGCTGCTCAAGGCCTGGGGGTTATCGGCAATCGAGGTAGACACGGCATCCGCCGCCACCGACCAACCGTGATAGGCCTCCAGCACGCTGAGCATGTCGCGCCCGCCGCTGTAGGCCCAGGCCAGGCGAATCGCCAGGTCATTGGCCTCGGTGCCGCTGTTGACCAGGAACACCCGGTCCATGCCCTCCGGCGCCAACGCCAGCAGGCGCTCGGAGAACTCGGCAATTGCCGCATAGTGAAACCGCGAGTTGGTGTTGAGCAACGACCACTGCCGCGCTGCCACTTCAGCCATGCGCGGGTGGCCATGGCCCAGCACGGCCACGTTGTTGAGCATGTCGAGGTAGGATCGGCCCTGCATATCGATCAGGTGGTTACGCCAGCCACGCTCGATACGCGGCGGGTCGGCGTAGTAGTGCTTCTGGGAGCGCGCAAAGCTGGCATCCCGCCGGGCCAGCAGGGCCTCTGGGTCCAGTTCCGGCTCCGCATCACAGGCCAGGCCCAACAGCGCCGAGGGTGACGGGCACAACGCCTGCCATGCCAACGCCCGGGAAGGTGTGCAGAACAGCGGTGGCTCAAGGTCGGCGCGGCACAACTGCACGGTCAACGGCGCATGAACCTCGCCCAGCACCTGCCCTTTGACCAGCGTTGCGCCCGGCTTGAGTGATGTGCGTACGCCCCACAGGCGCAGACTCAGCCCACTGCTATGCAAACACAGTAAGCCGTCGGTGCCCTCGCGCAGCGTTCCCGCAAAGGGCGCCTCCAAAACCGTGCCGTGGGGCAGATGCAGCTCGACATGCAGAGGGAAGGTCTCGGGCTCCACCGCACTGTCGGGACGGGTGCGCGACAAGCGGTATTGCCCATAACGACTGGCCGCCTGCCCATGCGCCGTCGCCGCTTCATCCAGCAAGCGCCGATCTATGCCGGGAGTCTCCCAATTGCCTGCCTCGAAATGCGGGCTGAGTACGCCCAGGTCGATCAGGGCGAACTCGCGCCCCACCAAGCCTGGCAATAAAGGCGCGAAGTCTTGGATGGCGACGGGCGGTAATGTTTCGCCGACGCTGCTAAGAATCGCCGTTTGCATGAGTTCAAAGGACACCGACGTGGCGATATGGAAGATTTCCCACTCGTGTTCGGCGTTTTTCTTTAGATAAGCGTTATCCGGGTCCAGGCGTTGCTGCTGCTCACTGCTGAGCACCAACACCGCCGCGCGAGCGACGATCAACGGCCACAGCACCTCTAACTCTTCGCGCTGCAACGGCGTGACCGCGTGACAGGCCTGGATCGCCGGCAACAGGGCAAATGGATCACCGTCGGCATGGTGCAACAGCGACGCGCAGGTCACCGACAGGTCGGTAATTCGCCAGGTGCGCACCAGATCGCCAAAATCGATCACGCCTTGAATACGCCAGTGCCGCTGGGCATCACGCTGCCACACCACGTTGTCATCGGTGATGTCCATGTGCACCGCTTGCCAGGGCAGGCGTGCCGCCAACGGCTGCACATGCGCCTCGACCTGCCTGGCCACCTGTTCCAAAGCGGCACGCTGCGGCAGATCGGGCAAGGTTGCCAGCAGGTGGGTGATCAATGCCTGGGCGTGGCGCGGGTCCCATTGCAAGGTGCGCTCCAGGCCAGGGTGTTCGAAACCTGCCAGCGCATGGCTCATTTGCCCGCACAGCTCACCAAAGCCTTCGATCACGGTGCGGCTCAGGTGGGGCAAATGCGTCAGGGGCTGGCCGTCGATGTAGTCCAACAGCCGCAGGTGCAGGGTTTGGCCGTCGACGTTGACCGTCAGCAGCTCCTCGCCCTCAACGGTCTGGATGACCTTGGGCACCCGCAGGCCGGGGTGCGTGCCCAGGCTGTGGAAGGCTGCGTGCTGGGCCTGGAGTTCAACCGCGGCGTAGTCACCCCGGCAGATTTTCAGAACGAAACGGCCCCGCGTGCTGTCAATTCTGTAGTTGAGGTCTTGTTGGCTGCCCAATGAGCGTAATTTGCCCGTCAGTCCATAGTGTCGATCGAGCAGGCATGCGGCCTGCTCGGGGGTGACTTGTGGGCAAGGCAAGCTGGCACGGTGGGTCAACGTGGCTAACGACATTGTGACGACCTTTGATTTTTCAGGCGTCTATATCGCCATTGTTCTGTGGCGTTAATCAACCCCTTCTGCTCACGGCACTTGCGCCGGCCCGATTCACAACTCAAGCTATGCTACTTTCGCCCAGTGTCCGTCTAAGGAAAAGGCCCTCGACATGCGTATTCTCATCACCGGCGGTGCCGGATTTATTGGCTCGGCCCTGATCCGGCACTTGATTCAACACACTGAGCATGAAGTGCTCAACCTGGACAAGCTGACTTACGCCGGCAACCTCGAGTCGCTGGCCAGCATCGCGTCCAACAGCCGCTATGAGTTTGTCCAGGCCGATATCATCGACCAGGCCACCGTCAGCGCCGTGCTCGCACGCTTCGAACCCGATGCGATCATGCACCTGGCGGCCGAGTCCCACGTCGACCGCTCCATTGACGGTCCGTCGGATTTTATCCAGACCAATATCGTCGGCACCTACAGCCTGCTAGAAGCCACGCGCGCCTATTGGCAGAAGCTGGCGGAGCCGGCAAAAAGCGCATTCCGTTTCCACCACATCTCTACTGACGAGGTGTATGGCGACCTGCACGGCGTGGACGATCTCTTCACCGAGACCACGCCTTACGCACCGAGCTCGCCCTATTCCGCGAGCAAGGCAGCGTCTGACCACCTGGTACGCGCCTGGCAGCGCACCTATGGCCTGCCTGTGCTGCTGACCAACTGCTCGAACAACTACGGGCCGTTCCACTTCCCCGAAAAATTGATCCCGCTGGTGATTCTCAACGCCCTGGCGGGCAAGCCACTGCCGGTATATGGCGATGGTCTGCAGGTGCGTGACTGGCTGTTCGTTGAGGATCACGCCCGTGCGCTGCTCACAGTGGTCACGACTGGGGTTGTGGGCGAAACCTACAACATCGGCGGCCACAACGAGCAGAAGAACATCGACGTGGTACGTGGCATCTGCGCCCTGTTGGAAGAATTGGCGCCACAACGCCCAGCCGGCGTGGAGAAATTCACTGACCTGATCACCTTCGTCAAGGATCGCCCAGGCCACGACCAACGCTACGCCATCGACGCCAGCAAAATCGAACGCGAACTGGGCTGGGTCCCGGAAGAAACCTTCGAGACCGGCCTGCGCAAAACCGTGCAGTGGTACCTCGATAACCTGGAATGGTGCCGCAGAGTCCAGGACGGCAGTTATCAAGGTGAACGACTGGGCAATACTGACGTGAAGGATTTGATCGCATGATGAAGGGAATTGTATTGGCCGGCGGTTCCGGCACGCGTTTGCACCCCATTACCCTGGGCGTGTCCAAACAGTTGTTGCCGGTGTATGACAAGCCAATGATTTACTACCCGATCTCGGTACTGATGCTGGCCGGGATCAAGGATATTCTGGTGATCTCCACGCCAGTGGACTTGCCGCAATACCAGAATCTGCTGGGCGATGGCAGCCAGTTCGGCGTGCGCTTCACCTACGCGGAGCAGCCTTCGCCGGACGGCCTGGCCCAGGCATTTATCATCGGCGAAGAGTTCATTGGCGATGACCCTGTGTGCTTGATCCTGGGGGACAACATCTTCCACGGCCAGCATTTCGGCGAGCAACTGCGCACCGCCGCCGAACGTCCTTCGGGCGCCACGGTGTTCGGCTACTGGGTCAAAGACCCTGAGCGTTTCGGTGTGATTGACTTCGATAGCGAAGGCCGCGCCTTGTCCATCGAAGAAAAACCGGCTAAACCCAAGTCCCACTACGCGGTAACCGGCCTGTACTTCTACGACAACGACGTGATCAAGATCGCCAAGGCGGTCAAGCCTTCGCCACGTGGCGAGCTGGAGATCACTGATGTCAACAATGCCTACCTCCAACGTGGCGATCTGCACGTTGAACGCTTCGGCCGTGGGTTCGCCTGGCTCGACACCGGCACTCATGACAGCCTGCTGGAAGCCTCGACTTACGTTCAGACCATCGAGCACCGCCAGGGCTTGAAAGTGGCCTGCTTGGAAGAAATCGCCTACGAAAATGGCTGGATCAATCGTGATTATCTGCTGGAGCGTGCCAAGTACTTTGGCAAGACCGGCTATGGTCAGTACCTGTATATGCTCGCTGGAAACACTAAATGAACGTGATTGCCACTGAGCTGCCCGGTGTATTGATCATCGAGCCGAAGGTTTTTGGCGATGAGCGCGGTTTTTTTTATGAGAGCTTCAATGCCCGCGCGTTTGAAAAAGACAGCGGGTTACAACTGCAGTTTGTGCAGGATAATCACTCGCGCTCGCAAAAAGGCGTGCTGAGAGGTCTTCACTACCAGGTAGAACACGCTCAGGGAAAACTCGTGCGTGTGACTGCCGGCGAAGTATTGGACGTGGCGGTGGATATCCGCCGCAGCTCGCCGCATTTTGGCAAGTGGGCCAGCGTACGCCTATCGGCAGAAAATAACCGCCAGTTATGGATTCCACCAGGCTTTGCCCATGGATTCGTCGTGCTGAGCGACTACGCCGAATTCCTTTACAAGACCACGGATTACTACACGCCGTCTGCGGAGCGTTGTATCCGTTGGGATGACCCGGATCTCAACATCGACTGGCAGCTCAATGGCACCCCGACGCTGTCCGCCAAGGACCAGAGCGGTAAAACCCTGAAAGACGCGGATCTATTCCTGTGATGGCGCCTCTGAAAATCCTCATCACCGGCCAACACGGCCAAGTCTCCCAGGAGCTGCAACAGCGGCTCCAGGACCTGGGCGAACTCATCGTCCTGGGCCGCGACCAGCTTGACCTGGCAGACGCAGACCTCATCCGCCAGCAAGTGCGCGCCCATCGCCCTGGCCTGATCATCAACGCGGCGGCCCACACCGCCGTCGATCTGGCCGAGAGCGAACCGGACGCTGCGTTCGCCATCAATGCCATCGCCCCCGGCATCCTCGCCGAGGAAGCCAAGGCGCTGGGTATCCCGCTGATCCATTACTCGACCGACTACGTGTTCGACGGCAGCAAACCTGGCCCGTACACCGAAAACGACACCCCAAACCCCTTGGGCGTCTACGGCCAGAGCAAGCTGGCGGGTGAGCAGGCGATTGCGGCTGTAGGTGGCCAGTACCTGATCTTGCGTACCAGTTGGGTCTATTCGAGCCATGGCAAGAATTTCCTGCTGACCATGCAGCGCCTGCTGCAGGAAAAACCGCAGATGCGCATCGTGGCCGACCAGATCGGTGCGCCGACCTGGGCCGGGACTATCGCCAACAGCACCCGTGTGCTGATCGAGCAGTGGCAGGCCGGTAAGGCAGGGGATTGGGGCGTTTACCACCTCACTGCCCAGGGTGAAACCTCGTGGTTCGGTTTTGCCGAGGCGATTGGCGAGCAACTGCGCGCCGAAGGCAAGGCCTGCGCCGAGCTGGAACCGATCCCTTCCAGCGCCTACCCGACCCCCGCCAAGCGCCCGCTGAACTCGCGCCTGGACTGCACGCGCCTGCAACAGCAATGGCACGTCAGCCAGCCACAGTGGCAGGACGCATTGCACGAGTGTCTTGCACAGCAGCACTAGGCATAATGCGCCTGTACCCACAGGCGCGACTTCCATGACCCCACCTCTTGCGCGAAGACCCCGCTGGCGCAGCCTAGCCCTGCTGGCTCTGTGCCTGGCACCGCTGTTGTGGCCGCTGGAGCATTTGGCCGAGCGCTATTACCGCAGCGAACTGGCCGGGCAAAATCGCCAGACCCTCGACCTCTACGTCGCCAACTTGCTGGGCACCCTGCACCGCTACGAAATACTGCCGCAGATCCTCGGTGACTTACCGGCCCTGCGTACTGCATTGGACGCTCCCCATGTCAGCACCCACCTGGTCAGCGCCAACCAGTTGCTCAAGGATGTCGCCGCCCAGGCCGGGGTAGAGGTGATGTATCTGATGGACACCACCGGCAAGACCCTCGCCGCGTCCAACTGGGACAAACAAGACAGCTTTGTCGGGCGCAACTTTTCCTTCCGTCCGTATTTCAGCGAAGCCATGGCCGGGCGCCTCGGCCGGTTCTTCGGCCTGGGCACCACCTCGGCCAAGCGCGGCTACTTCTTCGCAGCAGCGGTACGTGACGGCGATACTATCATCGGGGTGCTGGTGGTGAAGGTCGACCTGGACCACACTGAAAGCCTGTGGGGCAATACCCCCGAACAACTGTTGGTCACCGACCACAACGGCGTGGTGATCCTCACTTCGCGCCCGCAATGGCGATTCCGCGCCACGCGGCCACTGACCGCCGAAGAACGCCAGGCCATCATTGCTATCCAGCCCTACCCCACCCGCGACCCGCAGCCACTGAGCCTCAGCAGCAGCGCTTGGCTGCGCCAATCCACGGCCATCGCCGAAACCGGCTGGAACGTGGAAATCCTCGCGCCGCGCTCGCTGATCAACCGTCCGGTGCGCACGGTCGTCGCCGTAGGCGGCGCCACGTTGTTGGTGCTGATGCTGTTGCTGGGGTTGCTGATGCAGCGCCGCCGGCACTACCTGGAACGCATCGCCTTCGAAGCCAAGGCCCGCCGCGAGTTGGAGATGCGCGTGGCCGAGCGTACCAGCGACCTGGAGGGCCTGAACCGGCGCCTGAAACAGGAAGTGCTGGAGCGCGAGCATGCCCAGCAAGAACTGGTGCGCGCCCAGGACGACTTGGTCCAGGCCGGTAAACTCTCGGCGCTGGGCACCATGTCGGCGAGTATCAGCCATGAATTGAATCAGCCACTGGCGGCGATTCGCAGCTATGCCGAAAACGCCGAAATCCTGCTCGACCATGAGCGCACCAACGACGCCCGCGGCAACCTCAAGCTGATCAGCGAATTGACCGGGCGCATGGCCTCGATCATCGCCCACCTGCGCGCATTCGCCCGCCGCGACCGGCATGCGCCGGAGAGCGTGGCTTTGCAACCGGCGCTCGACGACGCCCTGGCATTGCTGGCCAAGCGTCGGCGTTCGATGGAGGTGGAGTTGATCCGCGACCTGCCAGAGGCGACCTTGTGGGTGCAGGCAGGTGAAACTCGCCTGCGCCAGGTGCTGGGTAACTTGCTGGCCAATGCTCTGGACGCCCTCACCGAAAAAGGCCCGCCACGCAAACTGTGGCTGAGTGCCGAAACCACGCCCCAAGGCGTCAACTTGTATATTCGCGACAACGGCCCGGGCTTTTGCATGGAAGCCCTGGGCCGTGCCAGCGAGCCGTTCTACACCACCAAGACGCGCACCCAAGGCCTGGGGCTAGGGCTGGCGATCTGCGACACCCTGATGCGCGCCTTTGGCGGCGAACTGTCGTTTGCCAACCACAAGGAAGGCGGCGCGCTGTTAACCTTGAAATTGCGTGCCGGCTCGCCGGGCGTCAGTCTGCAACCGTCCGAGGACCGCAGTGTATGAGTATCGACAACTCGATTCAGGTGGTCTTGATCGACGACGATCCACACCTGCGTCAGGCCCTGTGCCAGACCCTGGACCTGGCCGGCCTGAAAGTCCTGCCCCTGGGCGAAGCCACCGGGCTCACCGCACGCCT
Source organism: Pseudomonas sp. FJ2-5-13 (assembly GCF_029201605.1). Lineage (NCBI taxonomy): Bacteria > Pseudomonadati > Pseudomonadota > Gammaproteobacteria > Pseudomonadales > Pseudomonadaceae > Pseudomonas > Pseudomonas sp. FJ2-5-13. The sequence goes on along the minus strand of NZ_CP104045.1, from coordinate 349,503 downwards.
GTCCCGCGACTGGCCGGGCGTGGTGGTCAGCGACATCCGCATGCCCGGCATGGACGGCCTGGAACTGCTAGCTGAATTGCACGGCCAGGACCCAGACCTGCCGGTGCTGCTGATCACCGGCCACGGCGACGTACCGCTGGCGGTGCAGGCCATGCGTGCCGGTGCCTATGACTTCCTGGAAAAACCCTTCGCCAGTGACGCGCTGCTCGACAGCGTGCGCCGTGCCCTGGCCCTGCGCCGGCTGGTGCTGGACAACCGCAGCCTGCGCCTGGCCCTCAGCGACCGCCAGCAACTGAGCACGCGCCTGGTAGGGCACTCGCCACAGATGTTGCGCCTGCGCGAGCAAATCGGTGCACTGGCCGCGACCAAGGCCGATGTGCTGATCCTCGGCGAAACCGGGGCAGGCAAGGAGGTCGTCGCCCGCGCCCTGCACGACCTCTCAAGCCGACGCAGCGGCCCGTTTGTCGCGATCAACGCCGGGGCCCTGGCGGAATCGGTGGTGGAAAGCGAACTGTTCGGTCATGAACCCGGCGCGTTTACCGGGGCGCAAAAGCGCCGCATCGGCAAGTTCGAGTTTGCCAATGGCGGCACGCTGTTTCTGGATGAAATTGAAAGCATGAGCCTGGATGTACAGGTCAAGTTGCTGCGCCTTTTACAGGAGCGCGTAGTGGAACGCCTGGGTGGCAATCAGCTGATCCCGCTGGACATCCGCATTATCGCCGCCACCAAGGAAGACCTGCGCCAGGCCGCTGACCAGGGCCGTTTCCGTGCCGACTTGTATTACCGCCTCAATGTTGCGCCGCTGCGCATCCCACCGCTACGTGAACGGGGTGAAGATGCGCTGATGCTGTTCCAGCACTTCGCCGATGAGGCCAGCAGCCGTCACGGCCTGCCCTTGCACGAACTGCAACCGGGCCAGCGCGCGCTGTTGCTGCGCCACAGCTGGCCGGGCAATGTGCGGGAACTGCAAAACGCCGCGGAGCGTTTCGCCCTCGGCCTGGAGCTGGCCCTGGACAACACCCAGGACCATCCCGCCGCCGGCGTGCTGACCTCCACGCCAGGAGGCCTGAGCGAGCAAGTCGAACAGTTCGAAAAAAGCCTGATCGCCGCCGAACTGACCCGCCCCCACAGCTCCGTGCGCAGCCTCGCCGAAGCCCTGGGCGTGCCGCGCAAAACCTTGCATGACAAACTGCGCAAACACGGCCTGAACTTCGCCGACAGTGCCAGCCAGAGCGCCGACGACGAATGACATCGTCTACCCACGAAGAGGCCGCCATGAGCCGCGATAGCCGTTACCTGGAATCCATCCTTCACCATGACATCCCACTCACCCGGGAAATGGGCCTCAAGGTGCTCGACTGGCAACACGACCAACTGCAACTGCACCTGCCCTTGCAGGCCAATATCAACCACAAGAGCACCATGTTTGGCGGCAGCCTCTACTGCGGCGCGGTGCTGGCGGGTTGGGGTTGGCTGCACCTGAAGCTGCGTGAAGCCGGGATTGAAGACGGGCATATCGTGATTCAGGAAGGGCAGATCAGCTACCCGCTGCCGGTGACCCAGGACGCGACAGCCATTTGCGAGGCGCCGCAGGAGAAGGTGTGGAAACGCTTTGTGGCGACCTATCAGCGCTATGGGCGGGCGCGATTGGCGCTACAGACGTGGATTGTGAATGAAGGCAGTGAGGAGCGTGCTGTCGTCTTTACCGGCCAGTACGTCCTGCATCGCTAGCAGTCGTTACACAAGACAAATGTGGGAGCGGGCTTGCTCGCGAATGCGGTATATCAGTCGATATCTTCGGTGACTGACACTGCGCATTCGCGAGCAAGCCCGCTCCCACAGTTTTAATCCGCAGTGGCCTTAAGATCTGGCCAGGGTCAACAGCCGCTCACGCCACGCGGCCTTGGCTGGCAACGCCAGAAAGAACGGATTTAACAGCGATTCCCGCGCCGGGTAGCTGAACGGCTTGCCATTCAACTCCAGCACTTCACCCCCCGCCCCTTCCAATACACCCTGGGCCGCTGCGGTATCCCACTGCGAGGTCGGTGCCAGGCGCGGATAACAATCGGCACTGCCCTCGGCCAACAAACAAAACTTCAACGAACTGCCGATATTGGCCAGTTTCAACTCGCCCAAGCCCTCGCTCAAACCATCTAACAGACGCTCCTGCTCAGGGCTGGTATGACGGCGGCTGGCCACCACGGTAAAGGCCTCGCCCGCCGCCCTGGTCTGGCGTACCTGAATCTGCTTGGGCGCCGCATTGACGTCCGACCGCCAAGCCCCCAGGCCCGCGCCGCCGAAGTAGCAACGGCCAGTGGTCGGTATCGACACCACGCCGAACACCACGCGGCCCTGTTCGATCAAGGCAATATTGACGGTGAATTCTTCACTGCCGGAAATGAATTCCTTGGTGCCATCCAAAGGGTCCACCAACCACCAGCGCTGCCAGCCGGCACGCACACTCTGATCGATATCGGCGTCCTCTTCAGACAGCACTGGAATGCTTGGGTCCAGCGCGGTGAGGCCTGCGAGAATCAGATGGTGGGCAGCCAAGTCGGCAGCCGTCACAGGGGAATCGTCCGCTTTGGAGGTCACGGCTACATCGGCACGCCAGTACGGCAGGATGGCTTCACCGGCCTGGCGCGCCAGCTCAATGACCGGGGCGATAAACGGGTGGCCTAAAAACAGTTCGCTCATGCGTTGAACGCTCCACGCTGGGTCAACAGGTCTCTGACCAGATACAGCGCCGCCAGGGCGCGACCTTCGCTGAATTGCTCGTTTTGCGCCAACGCCGATAGCTCACGCAGGTTGACTCGGTCTACCCGCATCGGCTCGGGCTCATCACCTTCAAGGCGCTCTTCATAAAGATCGGTAGCCAGCACCACCTGGATTTTCTGGCTCATATAACCAGGCGACAATGACAGCTCGGTGATGTGCTCCAACTGCCGTGCGCCATAGCCGGCCTCTTCCTTGAGTTCGCGGTCTGCCGCCGCCAGCACGTCTTCGCCGGGCTCGATCAAGCCTTTGGGTAATGACAATTCATATTCGTCAGTGCCGCCGCAGTATTCTTCCACCAGCAATGCATGATCTTCATCGATCATCGCTACAATCATCACGGCGCCGTAGCCCGTGCCACGCCCGACAAGACGCTCGTAGGTGCGCTCAACGCCATTGGAAAAGCGCAATTGCACTTCCTCCACGCGGAACAAACGGCTACTGGCGACTATTTCGCGGGCGAGGACAGTGGGTTTCTGGCGCATAAACGGCTCCTTGGCGTGATCGGGTTACTATACCGTGGCTTTTCCGATTGTCTGTGTCGGATATCTTTACTTACATGAGACCCCACCATGCCCTCTCTGCCCTGGCACGCCATCGACACCGTCCTGCTGGACATGGACGGCACCCTGCTCGACCTGCATTACGACAACCACTTCTGGATGGAGCACCTGCCCCAGCGCTACGCCGAACTGCACGGTGTGAGCCAGGCCATGGCCGAAATGGAGCTGCAACCGCTGTTTGAGCGTAACGCGGGACAGTTGCAATGGTATTGCCTGGATTTCTGGAGCACTGAACTCAAGATCCCGGTGCGCGAACTCAAGCTGGAAACCGCCCACCTGATTGCCCTGCGTCCGGATGCCGATACGTTCCTGGCGGCGATCAAACAGGCCGGCAAGCGCGTGATCATGATCACCAACGCTCATCGTGATTCGCTGTCATTGAAGTTGGAACGCATTGAACTGGCGCCGTATTTCGAGCGATTGATCAGCTCTCACGACTACGGTTTTCCCAAGGAAAACCCGCAATTCTGGCAAGCCCTGCAAGCGGATATCCACTTTGACCCGGCCCGTAGCCTGTTTATAGACGACACCTTGCCGATCCTGCGCAGCGCCCGGGATTTCGGAGTAGGGCATTTACTGGCCGTGAAAGAGCCTGATAGCAAGAAAGGACCCAAGGACACTGCAGAATTTTTAGCCGTCGGGGACTATCGAGAACTCATTGCCGGACTTATGTAGGAGCGAGCTTGCTCGCGAAAAACGTCAACGATAACGCGTGCTTCCTGGATAAACGCGGTGCCTGTGAGTTTTTCGCGAGCAAGCTCGCTCCTACAAAAGGGCGAGCTTGCTCATTTTATCCTGCGTATTACTCAGGGATACGCAGTGTCTGGCCTGGGTAGATCTTGTCCGGGTGCGACAACAGTGGCTTGTTAGCCTCGAAAATCTTGTTGTACTTATTCGCGTCGCCATAAACCGTTTTAGAGATTGCGCTCAGGGTGTCGCCGCTTTTCACTACAACAAAGCGCGAAGCCACAACCACTGGACCGGATACTGTGATCTGGTCATCCACACTTGCCACGCCAGCAATGTTGCCCAGCGCCAAAAGGATCTTTTCTTTCTCTTCCTGCGTGGCCACTTCACCGGTCACTGTGACCTTGTCGCCATCCACCGTGGTTTGCACGTTTGGATTACCCAGGCCCACCTTGCTCACATGCTCCTTCAACTGCTCACTGGCGTTCGCATTACCCGGCGTCAACAGGTCGACAATCTTTTCGCCGGCTTCTTTGATAAAGCTAAAAATACTCATGGTGCGCTCTCCTTGGGATTTAATTTCCAGATGCCCAAGACTAGACCAGTCCTGCCGACTTGGGTTCCAGACTGGCTAAAGACTCAAAAGTATCTCAATCACCCCTGCCTGGAATAAGCCCAACGAAAACGCCGGTGAACCTTGATCGACGCCCTCTATCAATAGATCAATACTGGCGATTAGACGTGACCCTTTGTCGCGCCTAGTCTAAACACTGATCAATCCGCCGGTGGTACTGCCCCATGAACGCCAAGCGCCCTCACTGCGCGGCGCCCGCTCTTGAATCGACCGCGCCCGTCGTCAGCCAGAGCTATCACTATTGCAATCTTGAACACACAGAAGTCGCCAGCACTGCGCTGGCCGAAGAAGTGGCGTTGGCGATTGCCTATAACGATATCAGCCAGGCGGTGATGCTGGTGACGCCTACGGACCTGGAAGACTTCATTGTAGGTTTCAGCCTCGGCAGCGGGATTATCGCCGACGTTAACGACATTTATGATCTGAAAATCAGCGGTTCAGGGGCTGCCCAGTATGCTCAGGTACAGGTGTCCAGCCGTGCGTTCTGGAACCTCAAGCAGCAACGCCGCCAATTGGCGGGCACCAGCGGCTGTGGCCTGTGTGGCGTGGAAGCGGTAGAGCAAGCATTGCCCGACCTCCAGGTACTGCCCGGCGCGCCCTTGCCGCCGGCGCAGTGGCTCGATGGCCTGCGCCAACGTATCAGCGCATTCCAACCCCTGGGCCAACACAGCGGTGCCGTGCATGCGGCAGTGTTTATGAATAGCCAGGGCGAATTGCTGATGGGTCGCGAAGACATCGGTCGGCATAACGCTCTGGATAAATTGATTGGCGCGCTGATCCGCCAAAAGATTCCGACCGACGGCGGCCTGGCGATTGTTACCAGCCGCTGCAGCCTGGAATTGATTCAGAAAGTTTTGCGCGCGGGCATCCAGACCCTGGTCAGCCTGTCGTCGCCCACCGGCCTGGCCCTGCAATGGGCGCGCCGGCACAACCTCAACCTCATCCACCTGCCGCAAAAAAGCGCGCCACGGGTCTATAGCCCTGCGATGGAGCACCAGCCATGAGCCTTCACCACCAAGCCGACCAGACCCCAACCCCACGCTACAAGCCCTACAAGGGCCCAGCCGGTGGCTGGGGCGCCCTGATCAGCGTGGCGCAAGCCTGGCTGACCAGCGACAACGCCCTGAAAAACCTGCGCATGATGCTCAAGACCAACCAGAACGGCGGCTTCGACTGCCCGGGCTGCGCCTGGGGCGACTCGCCGGAAAGCGGCATGGTCAAGTTCTGCGAAAACGGCGCCAAGGCAGTCAACTGGGAAGCCACCAAGCGCCGCGTCGATGCGGCCTTCTTCGCCAAGCACAGCGTCACAGCGTTGCTGGAGCAAAGCGACTATTGGCTGGAATACCAGGGCCGCCTGACCGAGCCGATGCGCTATGACGCCCAGACCGATCGCTACGCGCCCATCAGTTGGGAAGCCGCCTTCGACCTGGTCGGCAAGCATCTCAACGCATTGCCAAGCCCGAACATGGCCGAGTTCTACACCTCGGGCCGCGCCAGCAACGAAGCCGCCTACCTGTACCAGCTGTTTGTACGCGCCTATGGCACCAACAACTTCCCGGACTGCTCGAACATGTGCCACGAAGCCAGCGGTGTAGCCCTGGCACAGAGTGTGGGCGTGGGTAAAGGCACCGTGACCTTTGATGACTTCGAGCATGCCGATGCCATTTTCGTCTGGGGCCAGAACCCCGGCACCAACCACCCACGCATGCTTGAACCGCTGCGCGAAGCAGTGAAGCGCGGCGCCCAGGTGGTGTGTATCAACCCACTGAAAGAGCGTGGCCTGGAGCGCTTCCAGCACCCGCAGCATCCGCTGGAAATGCTCACCAACGGTGACAAGCCGACCAACACCGCCTACTTCCGCCCGGCGCTGGGTGGCGATATGGCGATCTTGCGCGGCATGGCCAAATTCCTGCTGCTGTGGGAACGCCAAGCCCTGGCCGAAGGCAAGGACGCGGTGTTCGACCACGACTTCCTCAACGAACACACCACCAACGTCCTGGAATACCTGGGTCAGATCGACGACACCTCGTGGGAGGAGATCGTCGAACAGTCCGGCCTGACCCTGGTGGAGATCGAACAAGCGGCACGCATGTACGCCAAAGGCAAGAATGTGATCATGTGCTGGGCGATGGGGATTACCCAGCACCGCCACTCGGTGCCGACCATCCAGGAAATCGCCAACCTGATGCTGCTGCGCGGCAATATCGGCCGCCCAGGCGCCGGGCTGTGCCCGGTGCGCGGCCACAGTAACGTGCAGGGCGACCGCACCATGGGCATCAACGAACGCCCACCGGTGGCGTTTCTGGACGCACTGGAGCGTCGTTTCCAGTTCCAGGTGCCGCGAGACAATGGCCATAACGTGGTGGAAGCGATTCACGCCATGCTTGAAGGCCGCTCCAAAGTCTTTATCGGCCTGGGCGGCAACTTTGCCCAAGCCACGCCAGACAGCACGCGCACCTCTGAAGCACTGCGCAATTGCGACCTGACCGTGCAGATCAGCACCAAGCTCAACCGCAGCCACCTGATGCACGGTAAAGATGCGTTGATCCTGCCGTGCCTGGGCCGCACCGACATCGACATCCAGGCCGACGGCCCGCAAGCGGTGACGGTGGAAGACTCGTTCAGCATGGTCCACGGCTCCAACGGCCAACTGCAACCGCTGTCGAAACTGATGAAGTCCGAGCCGGCGATTCTGGCAGGCATTGCTGCCGCCACGCTGGGCAGCACGCCCGTGGATTGGAACTGGCTGGTGGCCGACTACGGACGCATCCGCGACCTGATCGCCGACACCATCCCAGGCTTCAAGGACTTCAACGAGAAGATCAAACACCCAGGTGGCTTCTACCTAGGCAACTCCGCCGGCGCACGCCGCTGGAACACACCGTCGGGCCGCGCCAACTTCCGCCCGAACATCTTGCCCAAAGACCTGATCCACGAACGCACCCACGCCACGGGCCGGGTGCCGGACCTGATCATGCAGTCGATGCGCTCCCATGATCAGTACAACACCACCATCTATGGCCTGGACGACCGTTATCGCGGGGTCAAAGGCCAGCGTGACGTGCTGTTCGTCAACGAAGCCGACATCATCCGCCTGGGCTTCAAGCCGGGGCAGAAGGCAGACATCGTGTCGCTGTGGGAAGACGGTCGTGAGCGCCGCGTGAAGGGCTTTACGCTGCTGGCATTTGATATTCCGGCGGGGCAGGCGGCGGCTTACTATCCGGAAGTGAACCCGTTGGTGCCATTGGAAAGTACTGGCGACGGTAGCCACACGCCAACATCGAAGTTCGTTGCGATTCGTCTGGAGGCGGCGAGTGATACTGGGTTAATCATGGCGCGCTCGGCCTGACCCGGGATCTTGTTGTTTGAACTACCGCTTTCGCGAGCAAGCCCGCTCCCACATTTGAAATGCATTCCAAGTGTGGGAGCGGGCTTGCCCGCGAAGAGGCCAGCACAAGCACCGCACATTCTGCAGGCACAAAAAAAGGCCGCTTTTGCATAAAAGCGGCCCTTCCGAAGTAACTAAAGACCTGCAAAAACGACTTAAGTTCCCTATACAAAACAGTAGCTTAGCAAATTGTATACAACCTCTGCCGCCGGTCGGATTTCGATTGTCAGCGGCTCGATACAACCTCAGGATCGCGCCGTCATCCCTTGAGGTTTCCCTGAATGAAGTTCTCCTTGATTCTCTTGTTGTCCCTTGGCCTGGTCAGTGGCGCAGCCATGGCAGGCGGCACCACCGAAGCCGGTGTAGGCGGCGCATTGGGTGGGGTTCTAGGTTCCGTTGTCGGCCAGCAGTTGGGCGGCAACACCGGTTCGACCATCGGCGCGGCCCTGGGCGGCGCTGGCGGTAGCGCGGTCGGCGCAGACAAGCGTAGCCGTGGCGAAGCCGCCATTGGTGGCGCACTGGGCGCAGCCGGCGGCAACGTCTTGGGTCGCAGCGTCGGCGGCAGTACCGGTGCATTGGTCGGCTCAGCAGCCGGCGGTGGCGCGGGTGGCGCGCTGGGCAACTACATGGGTAACGAAAGTGATCGCGACAGCCGCCATTACCGCGATCGCGACCGTGACGACCGTCGCTACTACCGCGATGGCCACCCAGGCCGCGGCCATGCCTATGGGCATCGCAAGAACAAGCATCGTTATCGCGACTGATCAATACGTGCTCTGACGAACACATCCAGTGTGGGAGCCGGGCTTGCCCGCGATCGCAGTGAATCAGGTTTAGAGGTATTGCCTGATACTGCGCCATCGCGGGCAAGCCCGGCTCCCACATTTGGTATGGGTTGCTTGTAGGTGCCTCAAACCACCAAGCGCTGCATCGCCTCGCGCAACATCCCCGGAATCGGCACTGGCTGGTTCGACGTTCGGTCCACAAACACATGGACAAAGCGCCCCGCCGCACACGCCTCCTGCTCACCCACCTTGAAAACCGCCAGCTCATACTGCACCGAGCTATTGCCCAGCTTGCCTACCCGCAGGCCGATTTCAATGCGCTCGGGAAACGCAATCGACGCAAAGTAATCGCAGGCAGAACTCACCACAAACCCCACCACCTCACCGTCATGAATATCCAACCCGCCCTGTTCGATCAGGTAGGTATTAACGGCGGTGTCGAAGAAGCTGTAGTAAGTGACGTTATTCACATGGCCGTAGGCATCGTTGTCATGCCAACGCGTGGTGATCGGCTGGAAGTGGCGGTAATCGTCGCGCACAGGCGTTGAGTCAGGCATCGGCAAGTCTCGTCAAAGTTGATCCAATTGAGCATGGGCCCAGTCGCGCACCTCAGCGTAGGGGTAGTCTTCCAGCGCAGCAAAACCCGGAATGCCCCGCGCCTTCAACTTGGTAAACAACGGTACGCTGATACCGCCAAGAAAACGCGTCAAACGCTCCGCATTCGGCAAGTGCCCCGTGTACTCATGATGCCTGTGGATAAAATCACCGCACAGCCCCATGAAGTTTTTATCCACAAGCGGCGGCAGGCTCGGCGGTGCCGGCAGATGGGCAACCTGGCCGTGGCACACCGAACAATGCCCGCAATGCTGGGGCGCATTTTCATCACCAAAGTAGCGCGCCAGACGTTGCCCCAGGCAGTGCTCGGTGGCGAACAGGTCGAGCATGGCGTGAATCCGCGCGACTTCTGTCACCTCATGCTGCTTGAAGCCTGTGTATAACTCGGCGCTTAGCGCCTGCGGGTCAAAATCGGTGTCGAGCAAACTGTAGACCTCAGTCATCTGCTTGCTTTCGAGTTCGATCAGGCCCTGCTCCTGAAAATAATCCAGCGCCTTCACCACCCGGCTACGTTCGGCATTGTGCTGTTGATAAAGCGCGTCGAAATCCACCGTCGCCCAGGTTTTAGCGCGCTTGCATACCTGGATGATCGCCGCGACAAACTGCTGCCGCTCGCCGGAAAAACGCGCCAACAAGGCCTCGGGTTCGATCACGTATTTGAAACGGTATTCCGCATAAAACGCATAGCGCGGTGCAATCACGCCCTTGAGCTCCAACTGCACCAAGAGCGTCTTGAGCGGCAGCTCGCGAATATTGCTGTGGTCCGACAGCGACCTGAGCAAGAACTCCCACTGCCCTTCGCTGCGCGCCGCCTGCAACTCCTCCAGCACACGACGAATGCCTTCCTGCTCCGGCGTGTCACCGTACACGAAGTTTTCCAGCACATTGAGGCTGTCGCGGTTGGCCAACACCAGGCAATCCGATGGCTGCCCGTCACGCCCGGCGCGGCCGATCTCCTGGCTGTAGTTCTCGATGGACTTGGGCAAGTCGAAGTGCACGACATTGCGGATATCACTCTTGTCGATGCCCATGCCAAACGCGATGGTTGCGACAATACAATTGGAGCGCCCGCCCATGAAACGCTGCTGGATACCCTCGCGCTTTTCATGAGGCAGCCCCGCGTGATAAGCCTCGGCCTGAATGCCGTGGCGGTTCAGATGCTCCGCAATCTGTTCGGCGGTTTTCTGCAAGGTGACGTAGACGATACTCGGCTGGTTGGCCCGCGCTTTCATCCACTCCACCAGCCTGTGGCGTTTGTCGTGGCCGCCGACCGGTTCCACCAGCAGGTTGAGGTTGGGCCGATAGAAGCCCGTGGTCACTACATCCCCGGCAGCAATGGCGAACTTGGCCTGCATGTCGGCGATCACCTTGGGTGTGGCCGTGGCCGTCAGCAACAGCGCCTGCGGGATGTTGAACTGGCGCTGGTAGTCCGGCAGCTTCAAATAATCCGGACGGAAGTTGTGGCCCCACTCGGAAATACAGTGCGCCTCGTCCACCACCAGCAACGAGATCTGCACGCTGTTCAGGAAATTACGGAAACGCTCGTTCTTCAAACGCTCCACGGAAATCATCAGGATCTTGAGCTCGCCCGATCGCGCACGGGCCATGACATCATTGGCCTCATCACGGCTCTGGGCCGAATCGATACTGCCCGCCGAAATGCCATGGCGCTGCAGGAAACCCAACTGGTCCTGCATCAATGCCAGCAACGGCGACACCACCAGCGTCAGGTGCGGCAGCAACACGGCCGACAGCTGGTAACACAAGGATTTGCCCGACCCCGTAGGGAAAATGGCGGCGGCAGAACGCCCAGCCAGCACGGCGCTGACCGTCTCTTCCTGGCCCAAGCGAAAGTGTGGGTAACCAAAGACCTGCTGGAGGGTGTCGTGCATAAGGCTGTCACTCCATTGACCGCTGAACGTGGCTTAAAAACGTAGCCCAGTAAGTTCGGCGAATCGAGAAAGGTCGCAAGAAAAAAAGAGACAGGATGATACACAGGGGGAGGGATGGCCCAGGGCCGAAGTGGGACTTTTCTGAGAACGTAACAGGAAGCAGCAGATTAAAAATGTGGGAGCTGGCGAGCCCTCCCCCACATTTCACAACCGAGCTATAGCTGAATCAGCGGTTCTGCACCCGCTCAATCGCCGTGTCATACACCGGGTTGGCCTTTTGCTCTTTGGCCAACTGGTAATGACGCAACGCATCCGGGAACTGGCCGGCCGCTTCATAGATACGTGCAATGTTGTAGTAAGCACCGGCACGCACGGTCGCGGCATTGGTACCGGTCGCCAGGGCGATAGCCTTGCGGTTGGCCCAGATCGACTCCGCAGTATTGCCGGCTTTCTGATACGCCAGGCCCAGGTTGCCGTAAGCCTTGCCGAAGCCGTTATCCAGCTCGATGGCTTGACGGAAGAAGTCGATGGCCTGGTCCAGGTTACCGGCCTGGTAGGCCGCTTCGCCCTTGAGGTTCAGCTTTTTCGCATCGGCCTGTACCGACGAGCTCACCGTCACGGCGGTGACGGCCACGCTGTCATCCAGCAACGGCTTGACCTCGTTGAGCACATCTTCGGCGCCGACTCTCACGCCGGTGAAGGTGTTGATGTCCTGGAAGTCGCCACTGCCGGTCATGCGGAACACGGTCCACAGGTTGCCGGTGCGGTTCTGCGGCACATAGTAGGTGCGTACCAGGGATTGCCCCATGTACACGAACACCTTGGCCTCACTGTTGGACAACTCGCTGGAGGTGGGAGAGCCGCTGTTGGAATAGTCGTGCACGGCATAGACGTAGCTTTCGCCGTAATGCTTTTTCTGCAGGGTGATGGTCTCCGGGCCATAGCTATCGGTGTCATCCACGTCCAGTTCGGCGTCGGTGCCCTTTTTATTGTTGAAGAAGATGTTATTGCCGGGGAAGATCATATGGGAATCGAGGTCACGCGGAGCCTTGCCCCAGGTCAACACCACACGCAGGCCGTCGAGGTTTTCCATCACCGGGCTGATGGCATAGGTCATGCCTTTGCACGGGCACTTCACCACCAGGTTGGAATAGCCAGGCTTCTTGATGATCAGCAGGTTGCTGGCATCGTCAGCCGCCTCACTGGTCAGCGTGACCTGGCCTTGCGCGTTGGTACGGCCCACCACGTTCTGTGCACCATTACGTTGCAGCAGCACTTCGGCATCGGCGATTTTCTGGTCCTTGACCACCGCACTCAGCACCTCAATCGGCAACTGCTCGGCCTGGACAGAAAACGCCACCGCACACAAAGACATCGCCGAGGCGACACGAAGCAAACCCATGCTTAACTCCCTTTAAGTAGTGGGCGGAATCGCCCTACAAGATTTTGCGGTGAAACATACGCTGAAATGAGCTCGCTGGCAGATTTTTTATACAGATTGTGACGGGGTTTTTATCCCGCCTACCGAGCTACGCATTGCGCTACAATCAAGCCTTGCTTTCCAAGAGGACGCAGCGATGAGCGAACTGACGTTTGAGCAAAAACAGGATCACTATCACAAGATCCGCCGTTCCAATTACCTGGCCAGCCTGCGCCTGGAAGGGTTCGATACCCAACCGGCCGACGTCGACAAACCCCTGCCGACCCGCGAAGCCGTCCTTGCCAAGTACCGCAACACCTCACGCTGATGCTCGACAAATACGGGGTGGGCCAGGACCCGTACTGCTATCCCGGTAGCAGCATCCTGCGCAACCGCCTCGATTTGCTCAATGAAGCACGCTTGCATCAGGCCGAGCGGGAATTATCCGAAATCGCCGTAGGCAACCTTCCACTCTTTCCGCCGCCCTACGACCTCGATCGCCTGCAACACATTCACCGCGTCCTGTTCGGTGACATTTATGACTGGGCCGGCGAACTGCGCAGCGTCAACATCCAGAAAGGCGACACGCTGTTTTGCACCCCGGAGCGTATCCCCCCAGAAGCAGCGAAAATCGTCCAGCATATGCAAGACGCCAATTGGTATGTCGGTGCGACTCAGGCTGACCTTGTGCGTCAAATCGCTGAAGCTTATGGCGACCTGAATGTCATTCATCCCTTCCGCGAGGGAAATGGACGGGCGCAGCGGATCCTGTTTGAACAGATCATCGTGAATGCGGGGTTTTCGGTGAATTGGTGGCTGGTAAAACATGCGGCCTGGATACCCGCGAATATTGATGCGGTGGCGTGTGACTATCGGGGATTGGAAGCGATTTTTGAGCGGTGTATCGGCAGGCCTCTCAGTGTCTGATCGAACTTCGAACGCCTAAACCATCTGTTTATTGCTCGAGAACAAACTCACTTTTAAGGTTGGGCTCGTCGCTACCAATTCAGCGACCGGGCTTGGTCACCCGAAAAACAGCAGAGACAACGTGCCAGCTCTTCTGGCGTATTTCTTTGAATCTGTATTGGAACACTGTGATGACAAAGCCGAACCTTCCCACCAATCGCTATCGTCAGCTACGCACCAACTTCACCGACACTCACCCGCTTCTCATCGACACTCAAGCATCAGCCGAAGACATCCAATCTGCCGCCCACCAGCGCATCCGCGCCGCCAGCGACTTACTGGAAACCTTCTCCTGCCTGACCTTCGAACACGCCGACCTCAAAGACATATCCCACATCATCAATGCGCTGTACCTGCTCGTTCAGGACGGCTGTGATTTGCTGGAAGCTACTCAACACGTACAACTGCCACCAGCGACCGATCAGCCACCACACAGCAATCCGCTACACAGCTAAACCTGTGGGAGCTGGCTTGCCTGCGATGGCGGCGTATCGGACTACGTTTCCAAACCTGACACACCGCCATCGCGGGCAAGCCCTAATACCCGTAGGAGCGAGCTTGCTCGCGAAAAACTCACAGGCACCGCGTTTATCCAGGAAGGACGCGTTACCGTTGACGTTTTTCGCGAGCAAGCTCGCTCCTACAAAAGGCCTTAGGGCTAGCCCGGTTTCCACATCTGCTCGGTTCAGCCGGCAGAATCGGTATCAAGTCATAAAATGCAGGAAGGCATTGTAAGAAACCAAAAAACGGCGCGTCGTCCGTTTCCCAAACTGCTTCAAATACCCGTTCAACCCTCTATACCAGTTACGCGTAGCCGCCTGAAAATAACCTCCTATCAACTGTCTCGGAAAAACCGTGAACATCGAAAGGACTCAATATATATCGGCCACTATGGCATCACTTTCACGGTAATTCGACTCACCGTGATGCCAAACAATCGAAAAGAGCTAGCCACACTTTGCTTGCTGGAAGCAAAAGCTTCAGCGATAGAGGTCAGCTTGCGGCTTCAGAAGTTGTACGAAAAGATGCTCGCCCGAGATCTACCCTGCGTCATGACAGTGGTCGTCTCAAAGCCACTGACCAGGAAGCAGGCAGATAGCTTGAACAATCGGAACAACCTCATAAAAGACATCATTTCTGGCGCAGTTGCAGCCCCTGTCGGGATCATATCCAGCAAAGCAGAATCGATAGTCGAGAACGCTATCAGCGATTTGATTTCTCGCAGGATCCGCAACTTTCACAGCGCAGACATCGTCATTGGCCTGGATGCTCAGGTCAGCGGTGGCATAGGCCCGTAGCGCTCAAGCGTCTCAATGCATGTGTACTCCAGATGAATTTTAGTCAATGGCTTTACCTACAAACAGCGCTATTATTCGCTCTCCATCTGCTGCTGTATTACAAAATCACTGACTGCACGTTAAGAACGCGTTTCGCCGTTACCTTCATCGTAACGGGACTGCTTCTGTTGTTCTGGCTACCCCACATCGCCATTGTCCTGAACATTCAACTTCTTCCCCTGGCCTTGTTTTTGATAGGTTTGACTCTCTTCATCACGCGAAACAAATACCGCCTGCAACGTAAAAGGCCTCCTCACCCACTCCTACGCACCCCAACCATGAACCTGGCCCCCAACTTCCCCGAAGACCCTGTCATGCAGCAACTCCTGCAATTGCTGCATGAAGAAATCGGTCTGCCGAAACACAAGACCATTAGCCTGCAAACCTCGCTCAACTTCGACCTTGCTTGCGATGGCGTTGAGGCCAAGCAATTCATGGAGGCGCTGGAACAGGATTTTGGGGTCGACCTAAGCGACTACGACGCTTATCGTTACTTCCAACCGCCGGTGTTCGACGTGTTTCTGAAACGGCGCGCCAAGGGCCGTGGTGACAAAATACCGTTGACCATCGGCATGCTCTACCTGGCGATCAAGACCCACAGGTGGGACACGCAAACGCTGGAAAACCTGAGCTGACCTGAGCAAGCCCGCTCCCACATTGGGACTGCGCCAAGCTGGCGATCGGTATACAAACAAGGACCTTACATGGACGTAACAATGGGCCTGCTGGCCGCCCTGCTCTGGGGTGGCACGGACTTTCTGGTGGGCCTCAACGCCCGCGCCGTTGGCGTTAAACGCGCGGTGTATTTCGGCCAAGCCCTCGGCTTTTTGATCATGACCCTCCTGCTGGTCATTTTCCCGGCCTTCCTTTTCAAATCCCTTGATGCGCCATTCAGCGTCTGGCTTTTGGGTATCGCCGCCGCCCTGCTGACGGTGTCCGGCGCCCTTGCACTGTCCAAAGCCTTTGCCTTGGGCAAAGCGGCCATCGTCGCGCCGCTGGTGACGTCCTATGGAGTGGTGACCACCCTGCTGTCCTGGGCCAGCGGTGAGCACATCAGCCTGGTACAACTGGGCTGCATCGCTTTATGCGTGATCGGCGTTGTGCTGTCCAGCATTCACAAGGACAACGGTACGCTCCACAACAACCCGCGCCTGTCGATTGCCTACGCCATGTTCGCCGCAACCTTGTACGGCACCAGTTTCTGGCTGCAAGGCCGCTACACACTGCCGGCGTTGGGGCCGATCACCATGTTGTGGCTGGGTTACCTAGTGGGCCTGTGCGTGCTGGTGGTGATGGTGCTGAAGATCAAGGATGGCCTGAAGATCCCGCCACTGAAAAACTGCGCGACGTTGACCGGGGCGAGCTTGATGAATCTCGGCGGGTTCTCGGCGTTTTCGTGGGGCGCGATGGCCGGCTCGGTGTCGGTGGTGACCGTGATCAGTACGCTGTCGGGAGGCATTGCGGCGATTCTGGGGTTCGTGTTTTTCAAGGAACGATTGTCAGCGGTGCAGGTGGCAGGCGTCGTGCTGGTGCTGGTCGGTGCAGTGGTACTGCACATCGCCGACTAATCGTTCGCGCATAAAAAAGCCGCCTACTTAAGAGGCGGCTTTCTTACAACCAGCGAATCTTACAACTTAGGACCCGCCGCCTTGATCGCATCACTCACTTCAAACTTCTTGAAGTTTTCGATGAACAGGCCAGCCAGCGCCTTCGCCGCTTCGTCGTAGGCAGCCTTGTCAGCCCAGGTGTTGCGTGGGTTCAACAGGCCGGTTTCAACGCCGGGTACGGCCAATGGCACGTCGAGGTTGATAGTATCCAGGTGTTCGGTTTGCGCACCGATCAACGCGCCGCTCTGGATGGCTGCAATCACGCCGCGAGTGGTCGGGATGTTGAAGCGTTTACCCACGCCGTAGCCGCCGCCGGTCCAGCCGGTGTTGACCAAGTAGACCTTGGAGCCGAAACCACGGATGCGCTTGATCAGAAGCTCTGCGTATTCGCCAGCCGGACGAGGGAAGAACGGCGCGCCGAAGCAGGTGGAGAACGTCGACTTGATGCCGCTGCCCGAACCCATTTCGGTGGAACCCACCAGAGCGGTGTAGCCGGACAGGAAGTGGTAGGCCGCTTGTTCTTCGCTGAGGATCGACACAGGCGGCAGTACGCCGGTCAGGTCGCAGGTCAGGAAGATCACCGCGTTTGGCTCGCCGCCCAGGTTCTTTTCGGAACGCTTGGCAACGTGCTCCAGCGGGTAGGCGGCACGGCTGTTCTGGGTCAGGCTGACGTCGGCGTAGTCGGCGTGCTTGGCCTCGTCGATCACGACGTTTTCCAGCACCGCGCCATGCTTGATGGCTTTCCAGATCACCGGCTCGTTCTTCTCGGACAGGTCGATGCACTTGGCATAGCAACCGCCTTCGATGTTGAACACCACGCCTTCGCCCCAGCCGTGCTCGTCGTCACCGATCAGGTAACGGCTTTCGTCGGCCGACAGGGTGGTCTTGCCAGTGCCGGACAGGCCAAAGAACAGGGTCACGTCGCCTGCTTCGCCGATGTTGGCGGCGCAGTGCATTGGCAGCACGTCGGCAGCCGGCAGCAGGAAGTTCTGCACCGAGAACATGGCTTTTTTCATTTCACCGGCGTAACGCATGCCGGCAATCAGTACTTTTTTCTGGGCGAAGTTGAGGATCACGCAACCGTCGGAGTTAGTGCCGTCACGCTCTGGCACGCACTCGAAGTTGGCCACGTTGAGCACTTGCCACTCTTCACGACCGGCCGGGTTGTACTGGGCCGGGTTGATGAACAGGCAACGACCGAACAGGTTCTGCCAGGCAGTCTGGGTGGTCATTTTCACGGCCAGGTAGTGGTCTTCTGCAGCCCCTACGTGAACATGGGAAACGAAATGCTCTTGCGCGTTGTTGAAGGCCTCGACGCGAGCCCACAGAGCATCGAACTTGTCGGCCGGGAACTTGCGGTTGATCGGGCCCCAGGCAATGGCGTCCTGGGTGGAAGGCTCTTCAACGATGAAACGGTCAACCGGCGAACGACCGGTGCGGTGACCGGTTTCTACGACCAGCGCGCCAGTATCGGCAAGCACGCCTTCACCGCGCTGCAGGGCTTCTTTGACCAGATCGTCAACACTCAGATCGGTGTATACGGCGTTATTGGCTTGCGTCATGAGGTTCCCCGTCGGCCTATGGCCGAGTGCTCCAAACGTTTTGTAGTAGAAAGTTGCGCACTACTACCGCGAAAAAAGTGGGCCGGATTATGCCAGAAAAGCCCAAAAAGAGTAGGGCCCTCCCGTCAGAACACCTCTAATCCGGCGTTTGTCAGGTGATTTACCTGTGCTTAAACGTTTTAGTGGCGGGTGTCGGAAGGGGTGTCGCTGCCTGCGCCAGCGAACAATTGCGCTACATCAGCCGCATCGAACAGGTAGCGCTGGTTGCAGAACTGGCAGTCGATCTCGATATGGCCGCCATGTTCCACCACCAGATTTTGCGCATCTTCCAGGCCCAGACTGACCAGCGCGTTGCCGGAACGCTCGCGCGAGCAGCTGCAATTGAAGCGCAGGCCTTGTGCGTCGAACAGGCGCACGGCTTCTTCGTGGTAGAGACGGTGCAGGATGGTTTCGTTGTCCAGGCCCAGCAGTTCTTCGGCCTTCAAGGTGTCGGCCAGGGCGATGATATGCCGCCAGCTTTCGGCACGGTCATCCTCATCCTTGATGCGATCGGCCGGCAGTTGTTGCACCAGCAAACCGCGAGCGCGCTTGCCGTCGGCGTTAAGCCAGAACTTGGTGCCCACTTGCTGGGACATGACGAAGTAGTTGGTGAAGCATTCCGACAGGGTCTGGCCGTCGAGGTCGACAATACCCTGGTAGCGCTGGCCTTCGGTCGGGTCGACAGTCAGTGCCAGGACGCCGTTGGGCATCAGGTCGGCCAGGGTAGCGTCTGCAGCAATCTGCTCAGCGTCGTAACGGGCCAGGCCACGGATCTCGCGCTCGCTGGAGCACTCGATCATCAACATGGGCACCGGCCCTTCGGAGCGAGCCTGCAAGATCAGCAAACCGTCGAACTTCATGGTGCCCACCAACAGCGCCGCGGCGGCCATCAACTCGCCGAGCAATTGCGCGACCGGCTCCGGATAGGCGTGTTTGGCAAGGACTTCGGCATAGCTGAGCTCCAACGAAACCATCTCGCCGCGGGCATCGCTCTCATCGAAGATGAAGCGTTGGGTGAAGTCGGTATCCGGTAGATCAGTCATAGGTCTGGGTATCTGAAGTGATGACAAAATGATTACAAGGTTTATAAAATTAAACGCTTTAGCACCATCTTGGTGCGACTTCTCCTGAATTCAAGGAGCACAATAGAGCGATGAGGGACAGTTTATGAACAATCCGGGTTTGTTCCAAGCCAACTGGAACCTCCGGCGATGGGCTCTTTGCAATCTACTCGCTATCGGGCTGCTGTGTTTTTGGCTGTGGCCCACGGGCCAGATGCTCTGTGTGATTTTCGACGAATGGCTGTTTCATCTGCTCAATGGCCCACTGGCCACGAACTCGACCTGGTTGCATGTATGGGCCGTGGCGAGCCTGCGGCCGTTTGATGCAGTGGTCGGCGTGATTTTGCTGGCGCTGCTGATTCGCGGCGACTGGGTGTTCAAGGCCGTGCAGGTGCGCCAGGCGTTTTTTGGCTTCCTCGGCATTCTGCTGTTGTTGCTATTTATCCGCATGCTGTTCTCCAAACTCGCGGCGCACATGGGCTGGCAGCACAGTAGCCCGTCGATGGTCATCAGCGGCGCGATTCAAATGAGCGACTTTTTCCCAGGGCTGGAGAAAACCTGGGAGCTGAAGGACCGCTCGAGCCAGAGCTTCCCCGGCGACCATGCTTCGGTGCTGTTGATCTGGGCGATGTTCATGAGCGTCTTCGCCCGGCGCATCGGCGAGGTGCTGGTGATCTGGGGCCTGGCGCTGCTGTTCATGATGCCGCGGCTGGTGGCCGGCGCGCACTGGGGCCAGGACGATTACATCGGTGGCGTACTGCTGGCGCTGTTGGCGTTGGGGTGGGGGTATTACACGCCGTTTGCGGCGAAGGTATCGGGCGCTTTGTTGCGCATGACGGCGCCGCTTTTCGGGCTACTGAGCAAGTTGCCCGTTCTTGGGCGGTTGAGTGTCATGCGCACAACTCTTTAACCCCCCAAGGCTAAAAGTGGGCTTGCCCTAATGCCAGTCAGTTAAGCGGTCATCGCCTTCTGTAGGAGCGAGCTTGCTCGCGAAAAACGTCAACGATAACGCGTGTTGCTGAATGAACGCGGCGCCTGTAAGTTTTTCGCGAGCAAGCTCGCTCCTACAAAAAAGCCTTAACTGGCTGGCATTAGGGCTTGCTTGCTCCCACATTTGGTCGAGTTTGCATGGGCGACTCGTGTAATCAATCGTCATTGCCGCTGCCGCGGAATTTGAACAGATCGCGGCGCTGCTTCTTGCTCGGCTTGCCATCGGTGGTCAAGCCTGAAGCGCCCGCCTTGCGCATGGCCGCAGCGTTTTCGCGCTTGGCGATGCTGGCTTCGGTCTCGACATACAGTGCCTGCGCTTCAGGCGCGCCGCGGCGCACAATGGAAAGCGCCTGCACCACAATGGTTTTTTCATCAAACCCTGTACGAATCTGAAACTCGTCGCCGACGCGCGGCTCCTTGCCCGGTTTGCAGCGCTCGCCGCGATGGTGCACCTTGCCGCTCTCTATAGCCGCCTTGGCCAGGGCGCGGGTCTTGTAGAACCGGGCTGCCCACAACCACTTGTCCAACCGGACCTTCTCTTGCTCTTCCTGCTTTTGAGCCACTTGAATTCCTCGCTCTGAAAAATGTCGCAACTTTACCGTTGAAACCCTTCGACGCATAAACCCCAAGGCTCACCTAAGATACGCCAGGTAGCACCCTGTTTTCGCGAGGATACGCCGTGACCGACTTTCCCGTTTCACTCACCTCGCCCAACCAGCGGTGCGTGGGTTGCCAGCAAAGCGAGCCGCTGGGGTTCGATTTTGCGTTTGCCTACCAGCCTATCGTAGACCTGCGTGACCATTCGATATTCGCCCACGAAGCCTTGGTGCGCGGTACCCAGGGAGAAGGCGCTCTGTCGGTGCTGGCTCAGGTCAACGAAACCAATCGCTACCGCTTCGACCAGCGCTGCCGGACCAAGGCCATCGCGGGTGCCGCCGCCCTGGGTGTGCAGACTCATCTTTCCATCAACTTCATGCCCAATGCCGTATATCGCCCGGAGCTGTGTATCCGCAGCACGCTGGAGGCCGCCCGGGCGCACAATTTCCCACTGGACCGGCTGATTTTCGAGACCCTGGAAAGCGAGCACGTAGATAACTATCGCCATTTGACGAATATTCTGCGTGAATACCGCGAATTCGGCTTCAAGACCGCCATCGACGACTTCGGTGCGGGCTATTCGGGGCTGAACCTGCTGGCCGATTTCCAACCTGACTTGATCAAGCTCGACATGGCGCTGATTCGCGATGTCGACCAGGATCGTGTCCGTCAAGTGATCGTCCGGGGGATTGTCACAATCTGTGAGCAGTTGGGGGTTACTGTCATCGCCGAAGGCATCGAAAGTGCCGGCGAGCGCGACTTCCTATCCGACTGCGGAATATTTCTGATGCAGGGTTTCTGGTTCGCCAAGCCTGCATTCAAAGCGTTGGCTGAGGTATCTCCTCAAGCCTGGGCAAATTGACCGGTTAACCCTATTGAAGACATTTGACCATTTGACCGTTGTAGGTCTGCGTGAGTGGGTGGCACTTCCCGACTTGGGAGTGGCGGGCCTGCGCGCGAAGATCGACACCGGCGCCAGCACCTCAAGCCTGCACGCCACCGATATCGAGCCGTTTGAGCGCGACGGTGAAAAGTGGGTGCGCTTTACCGCGCACCTGGGCAGCGTGGTGCAACTGCGTCACCGTCGCTGCGAAGCGCCCCTGGTGACGATGAAAACCATCAAGAGCTCCAACGGCCATGCACAGGTGCGCTACGTGATCAGCACCACCCTGGCCCTGGGTGATCGGGTATGGCGGGTAGAGTTCACCCTCGCCTGTCGCAAAGCCATGCGTTACCGCCTGCTGCTGGGCTCCAAGGCGTTGATTGACGGCCAGTTGGTGGTCAATCCGGGCCTCAAGTACGTTCAAGACAAGCCGGTGTTCCCGGTCTCCACTATTTCTGCCCCAGGTGCTGCATGAAGATCGCTGTGCTGTCGCGAAACCCGCGTCTGTATTCCACCCGCCGCCTGGTCGAGGCCGGCACTGAACGTGGCCATGAAATGGTGGTGATCGACACGTTGCGTGCCTACATGAACATCGCCAGCCACAAGCCGCAGATCCACTACCGGGGCAAGCCCCTGGAAGGCTTTGATGCGGTGATCCCGCGTATCGGCGCTTCGGTGACGTTCTATGGCTGCGCGGTATTGCGCCAGTTTGAAATGATGGGCGTGTTTCCGCTGAATGAATCCGTGGCCATTGCGCGCTCGCGGGACAAGCTGCGCTCCCTGCAACTGCTGTCGCGTCGGGGCATCGGCCTCCCGGTCACCGGTTTTGCCCACTCCCCGGATGATATTCCCGACCTGATCGAGATGGTCAACGGCGCACCGTTGGTGATCAAGGTGCTGGAAGGCACCCAGGGCATCGGTGTGGTGCTGTGTGAAACAGCAACGGCAGCGGAGTCGGTGATTGAAGCGTTCATGGGCCTCAAGCAGAACATCATGGTGCAGGAATACATCAAGGAAGCTGGCGGCGCGGACATTCGCTGCTTCGTGGTGGGCGACAAGGTGATTGCGGCCATGAAGCGCCAGGCCAAGCCCGGTGAGTTCCGCTCCAACCTGCATCGTGGCGGCAGCGCCAGCCTGATCAAGATCACCCCTGAAGAACGCATGACCGCGCTACGGGCGGCCAAGGTGATGGGGCTGAGCGTGGCGGGTGTGGACATCCTGCGATCCAACCATGGCCCGCTGGTGATGGAAGTAAACTCATCGCCAGGCCTGGAAGGGATCGAAACCACCACCGGTAAGGATGTGGCGGGGATCATCATTCAGCATCTGGAGAAGAACGGCGGGCCGAATATGACTCGGACCAAGGGCAAGGGCTGAATACCCACACCTACCACCCATCACAAAACACCTGTGGGAGCTGGCTTGCCTGCGATAGCGGCCTGCCAGCCGGCGGCTATCTACCTGGCGCCCCTCGGTCCCAATGTGGGAGCGGGCTTGCTCGCGAAGGCGGCCTGACAATCAACACAGTTATACCGAGTACATATCCATTCCTGCGGTAACGGCCACTTAGGGTTCCGCTCTGACAGCGGCTCACTTTTGAAAAGCGCAAAAGTAAGCAAAACGCTCTTGCCCCACCACTCGGCACCTCGCCTAGGCTCGGTGTGCCCGTAATCCGCCAGTGATTTGGGGGGCCGCCGCCACGCGCCATCCATGGCGCGGGGCGGCTAAACCGGCATCCCTGCCGGTTTACCCCCCAAATCCCTGTCGAATTCCGGCCAGCGTGGTTTAACGGGGCGCCTAAGATCAAAAGCAGATCAAGATCAAGAGCGACTCGCTTCGCATCGTAGTTACCGTCGGCTGCTACAACGTACAAAATTGTGTAGATACCTATGCTGCGATAGCGGTAGCTCAGTCAACAACGATGTTGAATGTGCCACCCTCTTCGCCGGCAAGCCAGCTCCCACATTTGCATTCATATTGCTTGTTAGACAGCGTCCCTAGGCAACATCAACCCCAGCGGCAGCCGCACTCGTGCTTCCAACCCACCGCCTTCCCGGTTGCGCAACTCAACATTGCCGCCATGCATCGACGCAATGCGCCGCACAATCGCCAACCCCAACCCGGTGCCCTTGCCACCTCGGGCTCGGTCGCCACGGGTGAAGGGGTTGAAGATACCTTCCAATTCCGCCGGATCGATTCCTGTGCCACGGTCCATCACACTCAGCACCACGTAAGGGGCGGCACTGTCGCCGGAGACGTACGCGGCCACTTCCACATCGGAACCGGCATGGTGCAAGGCGTTGCCAATCAAGTTGTTCAGCAGGCGCTTCATCGACACCCGGCGTAAGGCGAACGGCTGGATCGGCTCCAGGCGCGTGCGCACCTGCTCACCGTTCTGGTTATAGGGCGCAACCACTTCACGCACGAGGTCGGTGAGGTCGACCTCCTCGACCACCTCATCGCGCCCGTCACGGATGAACGCCAGGAACTGGTCCAGGATGGCGTCCATGTCTTCGATGTCGCGCACCATGTCATCGGTGAGGTCGGTATGGTCACCCATCAGTTCCAGGGACAAACGCAATCGCGTCAGCGGCGTGCGCAAGTCATGGGACACCCCCGCCAGCATCAACTCGCGCTCGCGCCCAGCTTGTTCGACGTCTTCCGCCATCTGGTTGAAGGCGCCGTACACCTCGGTCATCTCACTGGGCGTGTCGCTGACCGGCAGGCGCACACTGCGCCCCTGGCCCAGTTGGCGAGCGGCAAACACCAGGCGTTTGAGGGGTTGGTTGAGCTGGCGGACGAAAATCCACGCAGACGCCGTTGAGAGCAAGCCAATGGCCAGGAACCAACCCAACACGTTCCAGATTTTTTGCCCGCGCAGCGGGTGCGGATAAAGCGGAACCTTGATCCACGCATCCCCCAGGCTGGGCGCTCGCACCCACAGCGCAGGCGAAACATGCATACGCAGGCGCACCTCGGTGTCGGCGCCCAATTCGGCCTGCATCTGGCGCTGGTAAATCTCGCTGTAGGGCCAATGTTGCTCGCCTTCAGGCACACCGGCGCCGTCAACCCGAGTCAGGGTCGATGCCTTGGCTACCTTTTCGCGGTTCTCAGGGTCTACCGCCCAATAACCACGCAACGTCAGGGCGACGCCATGGCTGTACTGCCGGTCTACCAGCACGTCTTCGTTCATCAGCAGATAAACCAGCGTGAGTGCCTTGGAAAACAGAACGACAATAAGCACCAGCCAGAGGGTGCGGGAGAAGAAACTTTGTGGGAACCACAGCGGGGTTTTCATAGATGAAAGCTGCACACCTTGCAGGAACGAGCGGTGCTCGCAGAATTGCAGACGCCGGGCATCCCGTCGACCCTCATGGGGTCAAACGCCAGGATACCCGCCCCTGCAAATCATCGGTCACTTGGTTGCGGTGCCATCCGGCACAAACACATAACCCACACCCCACACGGTCTGGATATAGCGCGGCTTGGACGGGTCCGGCTCGATCATCCGGCGCAGTCGGGAAATCTGTACGTCAATGGAGCGCTCCAGGGCGTCCCATTCCCGGCCACGGGCCAGGTTCATCAGCTTGTCACGGGTCAGCGGCTGGCGAGCGTTCATCACCAAGGCCTTGAGCACTGCGAATTCACCTGTGGTGAGCATGTGCACTTCTTCACCGCGCTTGAGCTCACGGGTGGCCAGCGACAGTTCGTAGTCGCCAAAGGTGACGCTTTCGTCTTCGCTGCCCGGTGCGCCCGGTACCGCCGGTGCCTGGCGACGCAACACGGCCTTGACCCGCGCCATCAGCTCATCGGGGTTGAACGGTTTGGCCAGGTAGTCATCAGCACCCAGTTCCAGGCCTTTGATACGGCTCAGCTCATCGCCCTTGGCGGTGAGCATGATGATCGGGATCTGGTTGTTCGCACCGCGCAGGCGCTTGCACGCGGTAAGGCCGTCTTCGCCGGGCAGCATCAGGTCGAGTACGACCAGGTTGAAGACTTCACGCCCTAACAGGCGATCCATCTGCTCGGTGTTCGGCACCGCGCGGGCACGATAGCCCTTGGAGTTGAAAAAACGCTCCAGCAGGCTGCTCAGCCCCGGATCGTCATCAACGATGAGAATTTTTTCGCCTTCAGCAGTTTGTGCGGTGCTGCTCATTGGATGCTCCTCTTATCTCGGCGCGCATTATGGCGTAGCTGCCGTTATACGCACCGTGTGCATTGTTAGCAGATTTTTCATCTACTGCCAGCGAACCCACGCCCTACAACCTGCGGCGCAGTAGCCCCCAAGGGCAGAACGCTGGTTATAATGCGGCGCCTGCGTGCAGGGCAACGTCAGATCGTTACCGTTTACTGCCGGGCTTTTTTTACCCGCTTGTCGTGAATTTTTCGATTTCGAGGGTCAATAGCCAGCCTCTTGACCCAGGCAGCGGCGCCAGTCGGGCCGCTCAACCAGCCTCGCCGTGCCTTGTTTAACGGGCCGGCGCGCTGATTTTAAGAATTTCAGGTGGTTTTATGGACAGCATCAACAGCCGCATCGCCGAGGAACTCGGCGTACGCCCACAACAGGTCGAAGCGGCCGTCGCTCTACTGGATGAAGGCTCCACGGTGCCTTTCATCGCCCGTTACCGAAAAGAAGTGACCGGCAGCCTCGACGACACCCAACTGCGTCACCTGGAAGAGCGCCTGCGCTACCTGCGAGAACTCGACGAACGGCGTATCAGCATCCTCGCCAGCATCGAGGAACAGGGCAAGTTGACCCCGCAACTGGAACGCGACATCAAGCTCGCCGACACCAAGACCCGCCTCGAAGACCTTTACCTGCCGTACAAACAGAAACGTCGCACAAAGGGCCAGATCGCCCTGGAAGCCGGCCTGGGTGACTTGGCCGATGGCCTGTTCAACGACCCGTCGCTGACGCCAGAAACCGAAGCCGCACGCTTTATCGATGCTGAAAAAGGCGTCGCCGACGTCAAGGCTGCCCTCGAAGGGGCCAAGTACATCCTGATGGAGCGCTTCGCCGAAAACGCCAGCCTCCTGGAAAAACTGCGCACCTACCTCAAGCAAGAAGCCATCCTCAGCGCCCGCGTCATCGCCGGTAAAGAGGAAGAAGGCGCCAAGTTCCGCGACTATTTCGAACACGACGAGCCGCTCAAAAGCATGCCGTCCCACCGCGCCCTGGCGATTTTCCGCGGCCGCAACGAAGGCATTCTCAGCTCCGCATTGAAAGTCGGTGACGAGCTGCCGGGCACCATGCACCCGTGCGAAGGCATGATCGGTCAACAATTCGGCATCCAGAACCAGAACCGCCCGGCTGACAAGTGGCTTGGCGAAGTGGTGCGCTGGACCTGGAAGGTCAAGCTCTATACCCACCTGGAAACCGACCTGCTCGGCGAGTTGCGCGACGGCGCCGAAACCGAGGCGATCAATGTGTTCGCCCACAACTTGCACGACCTGCTGTTGGCCGCACCGGCCGGCCCACGTGCCACCCTGGGCCTCGACCCGGGCCTGCGCACCGGTTGCAAGGTCGCGGTGGTCGACGCCACCGGCAAGCTGCTGGACCACGCCACCGTGTACCCGCACGTTCCGCACAACAAGTGGGACCAGACCCTGGCTATCCTGGCCGCCCTGTGCGCCAAGCACGCGGTGGACCTGATCGCCATCGGCAACGGCACCGCCAGCCGCGAAACCGACAAGCTGGCCGCCGAGCTGATCAAAAAATACCCAGCCATGAAGATGACCAAGGTCATGGTCTCCGAAGCAGGCGCTTCGGTGTACTCGGCGTCGGAGTTGGCCTCCAAGGAATTCCCAGACCTCGACGTGTCGATCCGTGGCGCGGTGTCCATCGCCCGTCGCCTGCAAGACCCGCTGGCCGAACTGGTGAAGATCGACCCTAAATCCATCGGCGTCGGCCAGTACCAGCACGACGTGTCGCAGCTGAAACTGGCACGCGGCCTGGATGCGGTGGTGGAAGACTGCGTAAACGCCGTGGGCGTGGATGTGAACACCGCATCCGTGGCCCTGCTGGCGCGGATCTCCGGCCTCAACGCCACCCTGGCACAGAACATCGTCAGTCACCGCGACGAAAACGGCGCGTTCAAAACCCGCGCCGCGCTGAAAAAGGTCGCACGCCTGGGTGAAAAAACTTTTGAACAGGCTGCTGGTTTCCTGCGCGTAATGAACGGCGACAACCCGCTGGACGCCTCTGCGGTTCACCCGGAAGCCTACCCGCTGGTGCAACGCATTGCCGCCGAGACCGACCGCGATATCCGTTCGTTGATCGGCGATGCCGCGTTCCTCAAGCGCCTGGACCCGAAGAAGTACACCGACGAAACCTTCGGTGTGCCGACCATCACCGATATCCTGCAAGAGCTGGAGAAACCAGGTCGCGACCCGCGCCCCGAGTTCAAGACCGCCGAGTTCCAGGACGGCGTCGAAGACCTCAAGGACCTGCAACCCGGCATGATCCTCGAAGGCGTTGTAACCAACGTGACCAACTTCGGCGCATTCGTGGACATCGGTGTGCATCAGGACGGTTTGGTGCATATCTCCGCGCTTTCGGAGAAGTTCATCAAGGACCCACGTGAAGCGGTGAAAGCTGGTGACGTGGTCAAGGTCAAGGTCATGGAAGTCGATATCCCGCGTAAACGCGTGGGCCTGTCGATGCGCATGAGCGACACCCCCGGCGAGAAAATCGACGGTGCCCGTGGCGCTCGCCCAGGTTCGGCGCCGCGCCAGTCGCAGAACAACGCGCCGCGCAAGGAAACCGCGACTGCCGCGCCGAGCAACAACGCCATGGCGTCGCTGTTTGCCAACGCCAAACAGCTGAAGAAGCGCTGATGCAGATCCCGGCCGGTTTGACCCAGAGCGCCTTCAGCGAACTGATCGGCTGCCGCCTGCAACGCCTGGAAGAGGGCGTTGCCGAGGTGGCCCTGACCCTGGAGCCGCACCTGCGCAACCGCGCGGGCAAGCTCCATGGCGGGGCGATTTTCAGCCTGGTGGACATCACCATGGGCCTGGCATGCTCCAGCGCCCATGGTTTTGACCAGCAGAGCGCCACCATCGAATGCAAGATCAACTATATCCGCGCTGTGGAAGACGGTGAGGTGCTGTGCACCAGCCGGGTGATCCACACCGGTCGCCGCACCCTGGTGGTCGAGGCCGAGGTGTACCAAGGCGAAAGACTTGTCGCAAAAGCGCAGGGCACGTTCGCTGTCCTATAGCTCCCCACCCCCGATTTGAGTTAATTTCGGCGCTGCGATAACAGCGTCGGAATTTTCTCGCTGCGCTGTAGCCCAATTCATGGAGTGAAGTCGGCAAATTCAGAGCGGGTCAAATCGACTCAAAACCAGGCGATCACGCCAGTTTCAACTTCACCCTTGTAGACCGTCCTGCCCACCCCCATATTGGGGCGACTGACGCGTGAAGGAATCCAACTTGAGCGAACTTCTCAACCGCCGCCTGGCCCTGCTCGGCAAGCGCGAACACCTCTCCCTGCTAGAGCAATGCTTGCACGGCATCGAGCGCGAATGCCTGCGTGTCACCAACGAAGGTCGCCTGGCGCAAACGCCGCACCCCGAAGCCTTGGGCGCCGCGCTGACCAATGAACAGATCACCACCGACTACTCGGAATCGCTGCTGGAGTTTATCACCCCAGCCCTGCCGAACCCGGCCGATACTCTGAGCAGCCTGGACAAGATCCATCGCTTTGCCTACTCCAAGCTGGGCAGCGAATACCTGTGGAGCCCCTCGATGCCGTGCCCGTTGCCGGCCGAGGAAGATATTCCGATTGCCTACTACGGCACCTCCAATATCGGCCAGCTCAAGTACGTGTACCGCAAGGGCCTGGCCCTGCGTTACGGCAAGACCATGCAGTGCATTGCGGGCATCCACTACAACTTTTCCCTGCCGGAACAGCTGTGGCCGTTGCTCAAGGAAACAGAAGGATTTGTCGGCACCGACCGTGACTATCAGTCCACGGCCTACATCGCGCTGATCCGTAATTTCCGACGCTACAGTTGGCTGTTGATGTACCTGTTCGGTGCCTCGCCCGCCCTGGACGCCGGCTTCTTACGCGGGCGCTCGCACCAGCTTGAAGTCCTCGACGCCGACACCCTGTACCTGCCCTACGCCACCAGCCTGCGCATGAGCGACCTGGGTTACCAGAGCAATGCCCAGGCCGGCCTGACGCCGTGCTACAACGATTTGGCCAGCTACACCGACAGCCTGCGCGAAGCGGTGGCAACACCCTACGCGCCGTACGTTGAAGTCGGCACGCACAAGGATGGCGAGTGGGTGCAACTGAACACCAACATCCTGCAGATCGAAAACGAGTACTACTCCAACATCCGCCCCAAGCGTGTGACCTACACCGGCGAGCGGCCGATCCAGGCGCTGATGGCCCGTGGTATTCAGTACATCGAAGTACGCTGCCTGGACATCAACCCGTTCCTGCCGATGGGTATCGACCTGCCGGAATCACGTTTCCTCGACGCGTTCCTGCTGTACTGCGCACTGAACGACAGCCCGCTGTTCGCCAACAACGAGTGCGGTAACGCCACCTCCAACTTCCTCAGCGTGGTCAAGGAAGGCCGCCGTCCGGGCCTGCAACTGCAGCGTGACGGCCAGCCGGTGGACATGAAAGAGTGGGCGGCCGAGTTGCTGGAGAAGATTGCCCCGCTGGCCGCCCTGCTCGATCAGAGCCATGGCATCACCGAACACAGCGAGGCACTGGACGCCCAGTTGGCCAAGGTCAAGGACCCGTCCCTGACCCCCTCGGCCCAGGTGTTGGCAGCCATGGCTGAGCGCAAGGAAAGCTTTGCGCAGTTCTCCCTGCATCAAAGCGAAGTGCATGCCGAGTACTTTCGCAAGGAGCCTTTGGCGGCTGACGAACAAGCGCGCTTTGAAGAGCTGGCCCGTGCGTCGCTGGCGCAACAGGCGGAGCTGGAGCAGAACGAAGTGGGCGATTTCGACGTGTTTGTCGGCTCGTACCAGGCAAGTATCCTCGCCATTAGCAACTAACCTAAGGCTCGCTCCCCTGGGGAGCTGGCTTGTGTGGGAGCTGGCTTGCCTGCGATAGCGGTGGGTCAGCAACCCACCTGTTGACTGATACACCGCTATCGCAGGCAAGCCAGCTCCCACATTATTCTGCCAGCCTGAAAACAGGCTTCGCCATTTACCCTCATAAGCTAATTCGAAAAAGTTATTTATTTTCTAATTCTTAGATCATTTAGTCTCCTCTCACGCCGACCTTCGGCCGCCTGATTGAGGAGCTTCCCCTTGAAACTGCTGACCCCTCTGCGCCTGTTGGCCGCATTGTCCCTGGCCGGTGCCAGCCTGTTTGCCCAGGCGGCGGATGTGACCATTGCGTACCAGACCACCGTGGACCCGGCCAAAGTCGCCCAAGCCGACGGCGCCTATGAAAAGGCCACCAACGCCAAGATCGACTGGCGCAAATTCGACAATGGCGCCGACATCATCGCCGCCATCGCTTCCGGCGACGTACAGATCGGCTACCTCGGTTCCAGCCCGCTGACCGCCGCAATCACCCGCAAAGTCCCGGTGCAAACCTTCCTCGTCGCTACCCAGATCGGCGGCGCCGAAGCCCTGGTGGCGCGTAACGGTTCGGGCATCAACAGCCCGCAAGACCTGATCGGCAAAAAGATCGCCGTGCCCTTCGTTTCCACCGGCCACTACAGCCTGCTCGCCGCGCTGAAACACTGGAACATCGACCCGGCCAAAGTCACCATCCTCAACCTCGCCCCGCCGGCCATCATCGCCGCCTGGAAGCGCGGTGATATCGACGCCACCTATGTGTGGGACCCGGCTCTGGGCGTGGCCAAGGAAACGGGCAAGGTGCTGATCACCTCCGGGGAGCTGGCCAAGTTCGGCGCGCCGACGTTCGATGCCTGGATCGTGCGCAAGGATTTTGCCGAGAAGCACCCGGAGATCGTTACCGCTTTCGCCAAGGTCACTCTGGATGCCTACGCCGCCTACCGAAAAGACCCACAAGCCTGGCTCGCCGATGCCGGCAACGTCGACAAGCTGGTGAAACTCTCCGGTGCCAAGGCCAGCGATATCCCGTTGCTGCTGCAAGGCAACGTCTACCCGCTCGCTGCCGACCAGGTCACCCTGCTGGGCGCACCGACCACCAAGGCCGTCACCGATACCGCTGCGTTCCTCAAGGAGCAGGGCAAGGTCGATGCCGTGCTGCCGGACTACGCCCCTTACGTCAGCGCCAAGTTCATTACCAACTGACCCCAGGAGTTCACTGCGATGGCCTTGCTACAGCTGGAGCGCATCAGCGCACAGTACCCAGGCGCCCCGGAACCGGTACTGTCCGATATTTCACTGGAACTAGGGCCCCAGCAATTGCTGGTTGCCCTGGGCCCGTCCGGCAGTGGCAAGACGTCGTTGTTGAACCTGATTGCCGGCTTCGTCGAACCGTCTGCCGGGCGTATCACCCTCGATGGCGTGCCGGTCAAAGGCCCCAGCGCCGAACGCGGCGTGGTGTTCCAGGACGACGCCCTGCTGCCCTGGCAGGACGTGTTGGCCAATGTGGCTTTCGGACTGGAACTGGCCGGCGTACCCAAGGCACAGCGCGACGTGCGCGCCCGTGAAATGCTCGCACTGGTGAACCTGGCCGGTTTCGACAGCCGCCGCATCTGGCAACTCTCCGGTGGCCAGAAGCAACGCGTCGGCCTGGCGCGTGCGTTGGCGGCCGACCCGCGCGTATTGCTGATGGACGAACCCTTCGGCGCCCTGGATGCCTTCACCCGTGAACAGATGCAGGAGTTGCTGCTGCAAGTGTGGCGGCGCACGGCCAAGCCGGTGTTCCTGATTACCCACGACATTGAAGAGGCGGTATTTCTCGCCACCGACCTGATCTTGCTCGCGCCCAACCCCGGCCAGATCGTTGAGCGGTTGCAGCTGGACTTCGGTCATCGGTATGCCGCCGGAGAATCGGCCCGCGCCATCAAGTCCGACCCACGCTTTATCGAAACCCGCGAACACGTGCTGGGCAAAGTGTTCTCCCAACGGCAGGTGTACGCATGAGCAGCTACGAACTTCCCGCCACGGCCACCGAGCCTGCGACACATGCCGTGATCCCGCTGCGCCGGCGCCTGAGCACGCGCTGGATCAGCCTGCTGACCCTGGTGGCCTTGCTCGCCCTCTGGTGGGCCGTCACCGCCACCGGTTTGATCGAGCCCCTGTTCCTGCCGCCACCGTCGGCCGTGCTGCAAAAAGGCTGGCTGTTGGCGACCACCGGTTATATGGATTCCACCTTGTGGCAGCACCTGGGCGCGAGCCTCAGCCGCATCGGCCTGGGCCTGGGCTTTGCGGTACTGTCCGCCGTGCCGGTGGGGATCGCCATCGGTGCCAACCGTATTGCCCGTGGCATTCTCGATCCGCTGATCGAGTTCTACCGGCCGATTCCGCCCCTGGCCTACCTGCCGTTGATCGTGATCTGGTGCGGCATTGGCGAGCTGTCCAAGGTGCTGCTGATCTACCTCGCTATCTTCGCCCCGATTGCCATCGCCACCGCCACTGGGGTGCGCACCGTCGACCCGGCCAAGCTGCGGGCTGCGCAGTCGCTGGGCGCCACCCGCGCACAACTGATTCGCCATGTGATCCTGCCCAGCGCCCTGCCCGATATCCTCACCGGTGTGCGCATCGGCCTGGGCGTGGGCTGGTCGACCCTGGTGGCGGCCGAGTTGATTGCCGCCACCAGCGGCCTGGGGTTCATGGTGCAGTCAGCGGCGCAGTTTCTGGTCACTGATGTGGTGGTACTGGGCATCCTGGTCATCGCCCTGATCGCCTTCGCCATGGAAATGTGCCTGCGCGCCCTGCAGCGTAAATTAGTGCCCTGGCATGGCCAGGCACACTGAGTGAAGAACCCACAATGAGCAGCCTGACCGTTACCCCATTAAGCACCGCCCTGGGCGCCCAGATCACTGGCGTCGATATCACCCAGCCGCTGAACCCCGAACAGCGCGAGGCCATTGAACAGGCGTTGCTCGATTATTCGGTGCTGTTCTTCCGTGACCAGCCGATCACGCCCCAACAACAGGCACGGTTCGCGGCGAACTTCGGCGACCTGCACATCCACCCGATCTACCCCAACGTGCCGGAACAGCCTGAAGTGCTGATACTCGACACCGCCGTCACCGACGTGAGAGATAACGCGGTCTGGCATACCGACGTGACCTTCCTGCCCACGCCTGCCCTGGGCGCGGTGCTCAGCGCCAAGCTGCTGCCAGCCTTCGGCGGCGATACCTTGTGGGCCAGTGGGATTGCGGCGTATGAGGCGCTGTCCGAGCCGTTGAAGCGCTTGCTCGATGGGCTCACCGCCACACACGATTTCACCAAGTCGTTCCCGCTGGAACGCTTTGGCAACACCGCCGAAGACCTCGTGCGCTGGGAGGCAACCCGCAAGAAAAACCCGCCGCTATCGCACCCAGTCGTGCGCACGCATCCGGTAAGTGGGCGTAAATCGCTGTTCGTCAGCGACGGTTTCACCACCCGAATCAATGAACTGGAACCGGCCGAAAGCGAGGCGATTCTCAAGCTGCTGTTCGTCCACGCCACCCGCCCGGAATTCACCATCCGCTGGCGCTGGCAGGAGAATGACGTGGCGTTCTGGGATAACCGCGTCACCCAGCATTACGCCGTGGATGACTACCGGCCGCAGCGTCGGGTGATGCACCGGGCGACGATTCTTGGGGATGTGCCGTTCTAACGCCAAGCACGATATATCCATCAATGAAAATAAAAATGTGGGAGCGGGCTTGCTCGCGAATGCGGTGATTCAGTCACCTATTTACTGACTGACACTCCGCTTTCGCGAGCAAGCCCGCTCCCACATTTTGGTCGCTGGGCGGCAGGTTATTCGGCGGTGGACGGCTTCTCCCACAAGTTGATGCCACCTTCCTGCGCAAACCGATCAATCTCCGCCAGCTCTTGCGCACTGAAGCTCAAGTTCTTCAACGCCCCGACGTTCTCGATAATCTGCTCCGGCCGGCTCGCACCGATCAGCGCACTGGTCACCCGTGGGTCGCGCAATGTCCACGCCAGCGCCAACTGGGCCAGGCTCTGGCCACGGCGCTTGGCGATTTCATTCAGGCCGCGTACATGGGCGATGTTGGCCTCGGACAGGTGCTGGGCCTGCAACGAGCCACCACCCGGACGGTTCACCCGCGCATCGGCCGGTACGCCGTTGAGGTATTTATCGGTCAACAAACCCTGGGCCAGCGGCGTGAAGGCGATCACCCCGGCGCCGAGTGCTTCAGTGGTGTCCAGCAGGTCTTTTTCCACCCAACGGTTGAGCAGGTTATAGGCCGGCTGGTGGATCAACAGCGGCACTTTCCACTCGTTGAGCAAGGCTGCGATTTCGCGGGTTTTTACCCCGGAGTAAGACGAGATACCGATGTACAACGCCTTGCCTTGTTGCACGGCGGTGGCCAGGGCGCTCGCGGTCTCTTCCAGGGGCGTGTCGGGGTCGAAGCGGTGGGAATAGAAGATATCCACATAGTCGACGCCCAGGCGTTGCAGGCTCTGGTCCAGGCTCGCCAATACGTATTTACGCGAACCGCCACCCTGGCCGTAAGGGCCGGGCCACATGTCCCAACCGGCTTTGCTGGAGATGATCAGTTCGTCGCGATAGTGCTTGAAGTCTTCGCGCAGCAAGCGACCGAAATTGATCTCGGCGCTGCCGTAGGGCGGGCCGTAGTTGTTGGCCAGGTCGAAGTGGTTGATGCCCAGGTCGAACGCCGTGCGCAGCAACGCGCGCTGGGTGTCGATCGGGGTACTGTCGCCAAAGTTGTGCCACAACCCCAGGGACAGTGCTGGCAGCACCAATCCACTGCGGCCTACGCGGCGATAAGGAATAGATTCATAGCGGTTTTCGGCAGCAATGTACGTCATCGAATCCTCTCTTGATCTAGGGCAAATAAGGCCCGGGAATAGCCATATTCCGGGGCCTTATAAGCAGCTGAATCGCTTAAGTCTGCCTCTTCCTTTTACAGCAAAGACCTACTTGAGAGGAACGCTATCAGCGCACCATGTGCAGAAACTGCAGGTGCCGCTCGTACTGGTCGAGGATGTCATTGATGATCTGCTCCTTGGTGTAGCCCACCAGGTCATAGTCCTGGCTGCCCTCACTCAAGTGCACTTCGGCCCGATAGTAGCGGCGGTTGTTAATCTCTTTCTTGCCGATGCCGCCCAGGGCGAACGACGGCGTGAAGTAGCCGCGCATCTGTACCTGGTAGATGAACGGACGTTCTTCACCATGGCCGATCTCCAAGCTGACACTGTCGTTGGAAGGGTCGGGCTGTGTCACCACCGTAAGGCCCTTCTCGACAAACACTGCGGTCACTTCTTCAATTGCCGGGCGCACCGTGGTGTCGAGGAAACGGTAGACCTCATCGCGGGATGGGAAATGCACCGCCTGGCTCAAACGCTGGCGCCAGCCGCCTCGGCCTTTGCGTGAAGCGGAAATCGGCGCCAGGGAATGCAACTGCGCGATCTGCTTTTGCGACTCCAGGTAGAACGCCTTGTGCAGCCCCCACATCATCAATAGCAGGATCAGCGAGAACGGCAGCGAGGTCAGCACCACCGCAGACTTGAGCGAGTCGATACTGCCGGCGAACAGCAAGGCACTGGTGACCAAGGCGGTCATCGCGCCCCAGAACACACGCAGCCACTTCGGCCCGTCTTCGTCAGCATTGCCGCCTTTGGACGAGAGAGTGGAGAGCACCACCGTGCCGGAGTCCGCCGAGGTCACGAAGAACACAAAGCTGATGAACACCGTGACCGCGATCACGGTCTTGCTCCACGGGTAGGTTTCCAGCAGCAGGTAGAGGCTCATCGATGGCTCATCGATCGCCGACTGGCCCAGTGCGGCCATGCCATGGTTGAGCACCTGGTCGATGGCGCTGTTACCGAAGATCGACATCCACGCCAGGGTGAAGCCCAGCGGAATCAGCAGCACGCCAAACACGAATTCGCGGATGGTGCGGCCACGGGAAATACGCGCGATAAACAGGCCCACAAACGGCGACCATGCAATCCACCAGGCCCAATAGAACACCGTCCAGCCGCCCAGCCAGTCGCTCGGCTCGTTGTAGGCGTACACATCAAAACTCTTGGTGGGCAGCGCCCCCAAATAGTCACCGATGTTCTGGATCAAGGTGTTGAGCAGGTGCTGGGTAGGCCCGGCGAACAACACGAACAGCAGCAGCGCACAGGCCAGCAGCATGTTGATGTCGGACATCACCCGCACGCCCTTGTCGACGCCGGCCACGGCCACGATGATCGCCGCGCCCATCATCAGGGTGATCAGGCCCACCTGGATCCACTGGGTATGGGCAATGCCAAACAGGTAGTCCAGGCCAGAATTGAGGTGCAGCACGCCAAAGCCCATGTCGGCGCCCAGGCCGAACACCGTGGCAATGATGCCAAAGCCATCCACCGCGTAACCGATAGGGCCATTGATGCGCTTGCCGATCAGCGGGTACAGCGCCGAGCGCAACGCCAGCGGCAGGTTATGCCGATAGGCGAAATACGCCAGAGCCATGCCGACAAACGCGAACACGCCCCAGCCATGCAGGCCCCAGTGCAGGAACAGCACCTGCATGGCCTGGCGCGCCGCATCGGCGTTCATTGCTTCGCCCTGGGGCGGCTGCACCAAGTGCGTCAGCGGCTCCGAGACACAAAAGAAAAACAGCGTGATGCTGATCCCGGCGGCGAACAACATGCCGGCCCAGGACAGGTAACTGAATTCGGGCTCGTCGTGGTCGGCACCGAGTTTTATCTTGCCGTAGCCCGATAGCGCGGTGACCACCACGAAGACCAGATACAGGGTCATCGCCAGCATGTAGTACCAGCCGACCGTGTTGGCCGCCCAGTTTTGCGCCGCCAGCAGCCAGGCACCGGCCTGTTGCGGGATAGCGATGACCGTGATGCCAAACAGCAGGATGACGGTGGCGGCAAAGTAGAAAACGGGCGCATTCATGCGCACCAGGCCGCTGGATGAGGTAGACGATGCACTCATGAACGATGCACCTCAAGGTTGCGGGATATGGCTGTAAAAAACGGACTCAGCAAAGGTAAGCCTCCTGTTGTGAGCGGGCAGCGAACCACCGGTTTAACTTGAACGAACGTTCAAGTTAAACATGAATAGGCGGTCTGGGACTAATCTCGGGGCCGAGTGGTAGGTGTTTCCTACACTAGCTCAGGGATTGGTATGACGGATGAAGGAGGCAAATCGTTCAGCGATATAACTTTGAAATGGGGATAAAAAATGTGGGAGCGGGCTTGCTCGCGAAGGCGGTGTGTCAGCCAACACATGCTTGAACTGACACGCAGCCTTCGCGAGCAAGCCCGCTCCCACAGGGGGTGTGCGACCTTCGGCTACTTCTGCGCCCCATCATCATGCTGCAAGTTCGCCTGGGTAATGTTCGCCCCGGCCGGCACGCTGCGGGTCAGCCACACATTGCCGCCAATGGTCGAACCCTGGCCAATGGTGATCCGCCCCAGGATCGTCGCCCCGGCGTAAATCACCACATCATCTTCAACAATAGGGTGACGCGGATGGCCTTTCTGCAATTGCCCATCTTCATCCGCCGGAAAGCGTTTGGCCCCCAGCGTCACGGCCTGGTAGATGCGCACCCGCTCGCCGATGATCGCGGTCTCGCCAATCACCACGCCCGTGCCGTGGTCGATAAAGAAACTCGGGCCGATCTGCGCGCCGGGGTGGATATCAATGCCGGTGGCCGAGTGGGCGATTTCCGCACTGATCCGCGCCAGCAGCGGCAGGCCGGCGCGGTACAGGTGGTGGGCCAGGCGATGATGGATCACCGCCAGGATGCCCGGGTAGCACAGCAGCACCTCATCCACACTGCGGGCGGCCGGATCGCCGTGGTAGGCGGCCAGTACATCGGTGTCCAGCAGGCTGCGCAAAGATGGCAGCGCCAGGGCGAAATCCTGGATCAGGCGAATGGCGTGGGCGTTGACCTCACTGTCATCCTCACCGCTCTGGCGTGCGGCATAGCGCAGCTCCAGGCGCGCCTGGGCGAGCAGGGCGTTGAGCGCAACGTCGAGGGTATGGCCCACGTAGAAGTCTTCGCTTTCTTCGCGCAGGTCCGCCGGGCCCAGACGCATCGGAAACAGCGCGCCGCACAAGGCCTCAAGAATCTGCGCCACTGCCTCGCGGGACGGCAATTCGCGGCCACCATGCTCGCCACTCAAGCGCCCATTGCGCGTTCGCCACTGGTCGCGGGCGCCGCGCAGTTGGCTGACGATGGTCTGCAATTGCCAATGACTGGAACGCTCACTCACGGTATTCACTCCTGACGAAATGGCCATCACTTTACGGTATGCACCCGGGCAGCTCTTAAGAACCAATGGTGCGAGCCTAAGAACCTTTCGTCATAAGCGATTGACGGTTGCCCGATGAAAAGTGCCTGCCTATAGTCCCCCCATCACTCAGCCACCGTGCGTAACCATGATCAAACAACAGCTCGACCGTTTTGACCGCCTGGACCTACTGGGCAATGCCACCGCCCTGGAAAAACTCGAGCGGCTGTCGGCCTGGCTGGGCAGGGACGTCTACGTCAAACGCGATGACACCACGCCGCTGGCCATGGGCGGCAACAAGCTGCGCAAACTTGAATACCTGGCTGCCGACGCGCTTGCCCAGGGCGCCGACACCTTGGTCACCGCTGGCGCGATCCAGTCCAACCATGTGCGCCAGACCGCCGCGCTGGCCGCCAAACTCGGCCTGGGCTGTGTGGCCCTGCTGGAAAATCCCACCGGTACTGAAGACCCCAACTACCTCGGCAACGGCAATCGCCTGCTGCTGGAGCTGTTCGACGCCAAAGTGGAATTGGTGGAAAACCTCGACAACGTCGACGACCAACTCAACGCCCTCGCCGACCGCCTGCGCAGTAACGGCAAGAAGCCGTACCTGGTGCCTATCGGCGGCTCCAACGCCCTCGGCGCATTGGGTTACGTGCGCGCCGGGCTGGAGTTGGCCGCGCAGATTGAAGACAGCGGCATTGAATTCGCCGCCGTGGTGCTCGCCTCTGGCAGCGCCGGCACCCACAGCGGCTTGGCCCTGGCCTTGAGCGAAGCATTGCCGCAGTTGCCGGTGATCGGCATCACGGTGTCGCGCACCGAGCAAGCGCAATTGCCCAAGGTGCAGGGCCTGGCCGAACGCACTGCCGAGTTGCTCGGTGTGGCTATTCCCGACGCCTTCAAAGTCACCCTGTGGGACGAGTATTTCGGGCCGCGTTATGGCGAGCCAAACGCTGGCACGCTCTCGGCGATCAAACTTTTGGCCAGCCAGGAAGGTCTGTTGCTGGACCCGGTGTATACCGGCAAGGCCATGGCCGGTTTGCTCGATGGTATCGGGCGCCAGCGCTTTGAAGAGGGGCCGATCATTTTCCTGCATACCGGCGGGGCGCCGGCGTTGTTTGCCTATGACTCAGTATTCAACTGATTGAACAGGGCTATATTCAAAAATAGAATATGAAATTGTATTTTTATTATTTTCAAGACTTAAAAACCCACCTTATCATCGCGCCGAAGGCGAAGACGCGCTTCGCACTTTAGGGCAGGATACGACTACCGCGTCACCTGCTTCGCTCACCATAAAAACACAGGGGCTCTCCATGACTATTTCTGCATTTCGTCGCACGCTGCTGGTTGGCACATTGGGCCTGGCGCTTGGCGCTGGCTGGCTGGGCCAGGCCGTTGCCGGCGAGCAGTTGAACACCATCAAGAAGGCCGGCGAGATCAAGATCGGCCTGGAAGGCACCTACCCGCCGTTCAGCTTCGTCGATGAAAGCGGCAAGCTCAGCGGTTTCGAAGTGGAACTGTCCGAGGCACTGGCCAAGGAGCTGGGCGTCAAGGTCAAGCTGCAAGCCACGCCATGGGACGGCATCCTCGCCGCGCTGGAATCCAAGCGCCTGGACGCCGTGGTCAACCAGGTAACCATCTCCGAAGAGCGTAAGAAAAAATACGATTTCTCCACGCCTTACACCGTGTCCGGCATCCAGGCCCTGGTCCTGAAGAAGAACGTCGACTCGATTAAGAAAGCCGACGACCTGGCCGGCAAGAAAGTCGGTGTAGGCCTGGGCACCAACTACGAACAATGGCTCAAGGACAACCAACCCAAAGCCATTATCAAGACCTACAACGACGACCCAACCAAATTCCAGGACCTGCGCATCGGCCGTATCGACGCCATCCTGATCGACCGTCTGGCCGCCCTGGAATACGCCAAGAAAGCCCCCGACACCGCCGCTGCCGGCGACGCCTTCTCCCGTCAGGAATCCGGTATCGCCCTGCGCAAAGGCGAGCCCGAGCTGCTCGACGCGGTGAACAAGGCTCTGGACAAACTGCGCGCCGACGGCACCTTGAAGACGC
The DNA here is from genome assembly GCF_029201605.1 of Pseudomonas sp. FJ2-5-13. Classification (NCBI taxonomy): domain Bacteria; kingdom Pseudomonadati; phylum Pseudomonadota; class Gammaproteobacteria; order Pseudomonadales; family Pseudomonadaceae; genus Pseudomonas; species Pseudomonas sp. FJ2-5-13. The sequence goes on along the minus strand of NZ_CP104045.1, from coordinate 308,277 downwards.
TGTCCGAGAAGTACTTCAACGCTGACGTCACGCAATAATGGAAGCAGGTTTCCAACTCGCGCTGGACTCCGCGCCCTTTCTGCTCAAGGGCGCGTACTACACGGTAATCCTCAGCCTGGGCGGGATGTTTTTCGGCCTGCTGCTGGGCTTCGGCCTGGCCTTGATGCGCCTGTCGCGCTTCAAGCTCTTGAGCTGGACGGCTCGGGTCTACGTGTCGTTCTTTCGCGGCACGCCGTTGCTGGTGCAGTTGTTCCTGATCTACTACGGCTTGCCGCAAGTGGGCATCGAGCTGGACCCTATCCCGGCCGCCATGATCGGCTTTTCGCTGAATATGGCCGCCTATGCCTGTGAAATCCTGCGGGCCGCCATCGCCTCCATCGAGCGTGGCCAGTGGGAAGCCGCTGCCAGTATCGGTATGACCCGTGCGCAGACGTTGCGCCGGGCCATCCTGCCCCAGGCGATGCGCACGGCGTTGCCACCTTTGGGCAACAGCTTTATTTCGCTGGTCAAGGACACGGCGCTGGCCGCCACCATCCAAGTGCCCGAGCTGTTCCGCCAGGCCCAACTGGTGTCGGCACGTACCTTCGAAATCTTCACCATGTATCTGTCCGCAGCCCTGATCTACTGGATCCTGGCGAGCATCCTGGCGCATCTGCAAAATCGTCTGGAAGACCGGGTCAACCGGCATGACCTGGAGTCTTGAAGCATGATCGTGGTTGAAAAACTGACCAAACAATTCAACGGTCAGGTGGTGCTCAACGGCATCGACCTTGAGGTCAAGGAAGGCGAAGTGGTCGCCATCATCGGCCCCAGCGGTTCGGGCAAGACCACCTTCCTGCGCTGCCTGAACTTCCTCGAAGAGCCCACCAGCGGCCGTATCAAGGTGGGTGACATCGAGATCGACAGCAGCAGGCCGCTCAACCAGCAACAGGGCCTGGTGCGGCGCCTGCGCCAGCATGTGGGCTTTGTGTTCCAGAACTTCAACCTGTTCCCCCACCGCACCGCGCTGGAAAACGTCATCGAAGGCCCGATTGTGGTCAAGAAGATGCCACGGGAAGCGGCGGCCGAACTGGGGCGCAAGCTGTTGGCCAGGGTGGGCCTGGCGGGCAAGGAAGCGTCCTACCCAAGGCGGTTGTCCGGCGGCCAGCAACAGCGTGTGGCGATTGCCCGCGCATTGGCCATGGAGCCGGAGGTGATCCTGTTCGACGAACCCACCTCGGCCCTCGACCCGGAACTGGTGGGCGAAGTTCTGGCAACCATCCGCAGCCTGGCCGAAGAAAACCGCACCATGGTCATTGTCACCCACGAGATGAGCTTTGCGCGGGACGTGGCCAACCGGGTGATCTTTTTCGACAAGGGCGTGATCGTCGAACAGGGCGAAGCCAAGGCGCTGTTTGCCAACCCCAGGGAAGAACGCACCAAGCAGTTCCTGAGCAAATTCCTCGCCCACTGACACCTCCCAATGTAGGAGCGAGCTTGCTCGCGAAGAACGTTAACGATAACGCGGTGAATCAGATTGACCGAGTTGCCTGCACGTTCTTCGCGAGCAAGCTCGCTCCTACAACGGGTTGCAGGTTGAGCGTGTAAAAGCCCCCCTCGCAAGCGCCTTAAAATCCCCCTCCCCGTCAGACCCTTCTGAATCTCTCCAAACCCGCCGTTTAGCCCTTTGCCTCCATTGACGCTCCCCGGCCAACCCTCTTATCTAGCGCCTTGAGGATTGGATCCTATCCCGGCTACTGACTGAATCGTGTCTTTCGACCCCCTTGCGCCTGTGCGTCGAGGTTTCGGAACGATTGCTGCTGGCTGCATCAAGGAGATTACTTATGACACACACTCAAACCCCGGCCACGCTCCGTGCCCCAAGGCTGCCCCAAGCTATTGGAAACGGCATCAGCGCCCTGGCTTCCGCCCATTTGCAGGTCGACATTTCACCCTACCCGAGCATGGAGGAAGGCGACCTGATTGAACTGTTCTGGAACAACTGCTTTGCTGCCTCGCGCAAGGTGACGGCATGCAAGATCGGCACGTATACCCACCTGTGCGTCCCGGAGAGCTTTGTGCAGGATGGCCCGGCACGCGTCCATTACCAGGTCTTGCAGATCGGCCATGGCCCGATGCGCTCGGCGGTGACCCTGGTGCGGGTCAAGACCAACTACCCCGGCGGTCAGCCTTCGCCGCGCCTGAACCCTGAAGGCGGCGATGAAAACCAGAACCTGGCGCCCGTGAACCTGCCCGAGACGATCCGCCGCCATGGCGTCAACAGCAGCCAGGTAAGGCGCGGCATTCCGCTGACCATCGAGCCTTACCTGAACATGAGCACGGGCGACGCCATCACCTTGCGCTGGGGCGATGTACGCTTGGACCTGCCCCGCATCCAGGCTCAGGGCGTCGGCCTGGCGGTGCAGGTGTGGGTGCCGCCCCACGTGATTATCGAAGCAGGCGACGACTGCCGATTGGAGGTTACCTACTGCATTCTCGACCGCGTGGGTAACAACTCCCGCTGGGCGCCCGCCCGTACACTGCGCATCGCCGCCTGCACACCGCCCTGCCCAGCCTCGTCCGCGCCGGGCTATCAACCGCGTCGCTTCGGATCACCCTGTGAACCGGGGTGACAGCCCTTCTATGCATATTCCTAAAAGTTAGTTTATTTAAATAATTAACACGCTTAGGGTATATGCACCGGACCACCGGACATTCCTGATTTTTCTGTTTATTTCATTGAATGCGAGGTCGGTATGGTCAGAATTACCCCGGTGCACAACGCCAGGGCATTGCGTGCAGCCAAGGAGCGGCGCTGATGTCTAACTTGGCTCTAACATCCCCCCAGAGTGATCTGGACGTAGCCCCCCTGCTGTTGCCCGCCACGGTGCTGCGCAACGACGCCCAGGCGCTGAGCGCCGCCCACGAACTGGCCCAGGCTGCGCGCGCGCAGGCCGCCCAGCGCGACCAGCAGCGCAAACTGCCCTGGGCGCAGCTCGAACAGTTCACCCGCAGCGGCTTGGGCAGTATTTCCATTCCCCGTGAATACGGCGGGCCGCAGGTGTCGTTTGTGACCCTGGCCGAAGTCTTCGCGATCATCAGCGCGGCCGACCCAGCCCTCGGGCAGATCCCGCAAAACCATTTCGGCATCCTGCATGTGTTGCAGGGCACCGCCACCGAGCGCCAGAAAAAGCAGCTGTTCCAGAGCGTGCTCGACGGCTGGCGCATCGGCAACGGCGGCCCCGAACGCGGCACCAAAAACACCCTGGAGCTCAAGGCGCGCCTCACGGCCGAAGGCGACGGGTTCGTGGTCAGCGGGCAAAAGTTCTACTCCACTGGAGCCTTGTTTGCCCACTGGGTGGCAATCAAGGCCCTGAACGATGACGGCAAGCAGGTCATGGCTTTTGTACGTCGCGGTAGCGAAGGGCTGCGCATCGTTGATGACTGGTCCGGCTTTGGCCAACGCACCACCGCCAGCGGCACCGTCTTGCTTGACCGCGTGGCCGTGGAGCCGGAACTGGTCATCGACAACTGGCGCCTGGGCGAAACCCCGAATATCCAGGGGGCCGTGTCGCAGTTGATTCAGGCCGCCATCGACGCCGGCATCGCCCGCGGCGCCCTCGACGATGCCATTGCTTTCGTGCGTGAACGTTCACGCCCGTGGATCGACGCCAAGGTCGAGCGAGCCAGCGACGACCTGTATGTAATCGCCGATATCGGCAAGTTGAAGATCGAACTGCACGCCGCCGAAGCCCTGCTGCGTAAGGCCGGCCAGGTGCTCGACCAGGTCAGCGCCGCGCCGATCACCGCGCAGTCCGCCGCCCACGCCTCGATTGCCGTGGCCGAGGCCAAGGTGCTGACCACCGAAGTGGCGCTGCAGGTCACGGAGAAGCTCTTCGAACTGGCGGGCAGCCGCGCCACCCTGGCCGAATTCAACCTTGACCGTCACTGGCGCAACGCCCGGGTGCACACCCTGCACGACCCGGTGCGCTGGAAGTACCACGCCATCGGCGCCTATCGACTCAACGGCACCTTGCCGGCTCGTCATTCCTGGATTTAACCAACCAGAACACTTTTTCCACGAGCTTCTGGAGAAACTCATGACCCTTTCTCACCCCGTCGCAGTCATCACCAGCGACGAACAAGCGCTTATCGTCGCCAGCGACCTTGCTGAAGACTTGCGCCGCGACAGCGCTCAACGCGACCGCGAACGCCGCCTGCCATTGCCCGAGCTGGACGTGTTTTCCCGCTCTGGCCTGTGGGGCATCAGCGTGCCCAAGGCCTACGGCGGCGCGGGCGTGTCCAACGTCACCCTGGCCAAGGTCATCACACTGATCGCCCAGGCCGATGGCTCGTTGGGCCAGATTCCGCAAAACCATTTCTATGCCCTCGAAGTACTGCGCGTGAACGGCAGCCCCGAGCAGCAGCAACGCCTGTACGCCGAGGTATTGGCCGGCCAACGCTTTGGCAACGCCTTGGCGGAACTGGGCACCAAGACCGCCCATGACCGCATCACCAGCCTCACTCGCGACGGCGATGGTTTTCGCATCAGCGGGCGCAAGTTCTACGCCACCGGGGCGATCTACGCCCAGCGCATCCCCACCTCGGTGGTGGATGCACACGGCGTGCAGCAACTGGCCTTCGTACCGCGTGACAGCGCGGGCCTGACGGTGATCGACGACTGGAGCGGCTTCGGCCAGCGCACCACCGGCAGCGGCTCGGTGGTGTTCGACAACGTGTGGGTGGCAGCGCAAGACGTGGTGCCGTTCCAGAGCGCCTTCGAACGCCCGACTACCGTTGGCCCGCTGGCGCAGATCCTCCATGCGGCCATCGACACCGGCATCGCCCGTGCGGCCTTTGAGGACGCCTTGCATTTTGTGCGCACCAAGACCCGCCCGTGGATCGACGCCGGCAACGACAAGGCCACCGAAGACCCGCTGACTCTCAAGAGCTTCGGCCACTTGAGCAGCCGCCTGCACGCCGCCGAGGCCTTGCTGGAGCGCGCAGGTGAATTCCTCGACCGCGCCCAGGCCGACAGCAATGCCCAAACGGTTGCTGCTGCCTCCATCGCCGTCGCCGAAGTGCGCGCCCTGAGCACCGAGATCTCCCTGGCGGCCGGCAGCACCCTGTTCGAACTGGCCGGCAGCCAGGCGACCCTGGCCGAGCATGGCCTGGACCGCCACTGGCGCAACGCCCGGGTGCACACCCTGCACGACCCGGTCCGCTGGAAATACCATGCGGTCGGCAACTACTACCTCAACGATGAAAACCCGCCGCTGCGGGGGACCATCTGATGAGCAAAAAAAAGATCCTGCTCAATGCCTTCAACATGAACTGCATCGGGCACATCAACCACGGTTTGTGGACCCACCCACGGGACACGTCCACCCACTACAACACCCTCGAATACTGGACTGAACTGGCGCAAATCCTGGAGCGCGGGCTGTTCGACGGTTTGTTCATCGCCGATATCGTCGGTGTGTATGACGTGTACCAGGACTCCATCGACGTGCCGCTCAAGGAGTCGATCCAGTTACCGGTCAACGACCCTCTGCTGCTGGTGTCGGCCATGGCCGCTGTCACCAAGCACTTGGGCTTCGGCCTTACCGCCAACCTCACCTATGAGCCGCCGTACCTGTTCGCCCGGCGCATGTCGACGCTGGATCACCTGACCCGTGGCCGGGTGGGTTGGAACATTGTCACCGGCTACCTCGACAGCGCCGCCAAGGCCATGGGCCTCACCGAACAGGTCGAGCATGACCGGCGCTACGACCAGGCCGATGAATACCTGCAGGTGTTGTACAAGCTCTGGGAAGGCAGTTGGGAAGACGACGCGGTGCGCAACGATCGCCAAGCGCGGGTGTATGCGCAACCGGGCAAGGTGCACAAGGTTGCGCACCACGGCGAGTTTTATCAGGTGGAGGGTTACCACCTGTGCGAGCCATCGCCGCAGCGTACGCCCGTGCTGTTCCAGGCCGGCAGTTCCGAGCGTGGCTTGCTGTTCGCCGGGCGGCACGCCGAATGCGTGTTTATCAGCGGGCAAAACAAAGCCGCGACCAAGCGCCAGGTGGACAAGGTGCGCGCCAGCGCAGTGGAGGCTGGGCGCAACCCGGATGACATCAAGGTGTTCATGGGCCTTAACGTGATCGTGGGCGCCACCGAAGAGCTGGCGTGGGCCAAGCACGCCGAGTACCTCAGCTACGCCAGCGCGGAAGCCGGCGTGGCGCATTTCTCGGCCTCGACCGGGATTGATTTTGCCCAATACGGGCTGGACGAACCGATCCAGTACGTCAAGAGCAACGCGATCCAGTCCGCGACCCAGAACCTGCAGAACAACGACTGGACCCGGCGCAAATTGCTCGACCAGCACGCCCTGGGCGGGCGCTATATCACCTTGGTGGGCTCGCCTGAACAGGTGGCCGATGAGCTGGAATCCTGGATCAGCGAAACGGGGCTGGATGGTTTCAACCTGACGCGCATTGTGACGCCGGAGAGCTATGTGGATTTCATTGAGCTGGTGATACCGGAGTTACAACGACGGGGCTCGTACAAGACCGAATATGCGCAGGGAACGCTGCGGGAAAAAGTCTTCCACGACACGGCCCGCTTACCCAAGCAACACACCGGCTCTACCTACCGCCACCACGCCCTGTAGGAGCGAGCTTGCTCGCGAAGACCGTCAACGATAACGCGGGCCGCCTGGTATGCCGAGGCGCCCTCCAGTTTTTCGCGAGCAAGCTCGCTCCTACAATGGAAATCGACTATGAAAAAGACATTGCTCAACAACCCAGTCAAAGCACTGGCCCTGGCCCTTGGCTTATTCAGCTCGGCGGTATTTGCCGCCGACGCCCCGCTGAAAATCGGCACCACCGCCGCCTTCGCCATTCCGCTGGAAGCCGCCGTACAAGAAGCCGGCAAGCAGGGCCTGAAGGTCGAACTGGTGGAGTTCACCGACTGGATCGCGCCCAACGTCAGCCTCGCCGCCGGCGATATCGACGTGAACTACTTCCAGCACATCCCCTTCCTGGAAAACGCCAAGGCCGCCGCCGGGTTTGACCTGGTGCCGTACGCGCCGGGCATCATCAACAACGTCGGGCTGTATTCGAAAAAATACAAAAGCGTTAACGAGCTGCCCGCAGGCGCCAGCGTGGCGATTGCCAACGACCCGATCAACAGCGGTCGCGGCCTGCAACTGCTGGCCAAGGCCGGGCTGATCACCCTCAAGCCGGGCGTGGGCTACAAGGCCACCGAAGAAGACATCGTCGCCAACCCGAAAAACATCAAGATCCTGCAAGTGGAAGCCGTGCAACTGGTGCGCGCCTATGACGACGCCGATCTGGTGCAGGGCTACCCCGCGTATATCCGCCTGTCCAAGACCTTCGATGCCGAGTCGGCGCTGCTGTTCGACGGCCTCGACCACCCGGAATACGTGATTCAGTTCGTGATCCAGCCCAAGAGCAAAACCGACCCACGGGTGATCAAGTTCGTCGATATCTACCAGCACTCGCCGGTAGTGCGTGCGGCCTTGGACAAGTCCCTCGGCAAGCTCTACCAGGTCGGCTGGGAAGCTAAACCATGAGTGCCGCCAACGCCCGCTTGCGCGACCTGGAGCACGCGCCCAGCCACGCCGAACAGACTGAACTGCACCCGGACTTGAACCGCGCCCACGTGCGGTTCATCAACCTGGGCAAAACCTATGACGGCACGGTGCATGCGCTGCAAGGCATTGACCTGGCGATCCAGCGTGGCGAAGTGTTCGGCATCATCGGCCGCAGCGGCGCCGGCAAGTCGTCGCTGATCCGCACCATCAACCGTCTGGAGCAACCCAGCAGCGGACGGGTGCTGATCGACCAGGTAGACATCGGCGGCTTCGATGAAGACCACTTGGTGGCGCTGCGCCGACGCATCGGCATGATCTTCCAGCACTTCAACCTGATGTCGGCCAAGACCGTGTGGCAGAACGTCGAGTTGCCGCTCAAGGTCGCCGGCGTGCCCCAGGCACAACGCGCGCGAAAGGTGCATGAACTGCTGGAACTGGTAGGCCTGCAAGACAAACACAAGGCATACCCGGCGCAGCTGTCCGGCGGGCAGAAACAACGCGTCGGCATCGCCCGCGCGCTGGTGCACGACCCCGAGATTCTGCTGTGCGACGAAGCCACTTCGGCCCTCGACCCGGAAACCACCCAGTCGATCCTCGGCCTGCTGCGCGAGATCAACCAGCGCCTGGGCCTGACCATCGTGCTGATCACCCATGAGATGGCGGTGATCCGCGACATCTGCGAGCGCGTGGTGGTACTCGAACACGGGCGTATCGTCGAGCAAGGCCCGGTGTGGCAGGTGTTTGGCGATCCGCAACATGAGGTCAGCAAGACCCTGCTCGCCCCCCTGCAACACGGCTTGCCGCCAGAGTTGCAAAGCCGCCTGCAACCCACGCCCGCCTCGGCCGACGCCGCACTGGTGCTGCGCTTGCAGTTCACCGGCAGCGACAGCCTGGAGCCAGACCTCGCGGCGCTGTTCAGCGCCCTCGGTGGCCGCGTGCGCTTGCTGCAAGGCGGCGTGGAACGCATCCAGGGGCATGCCTTGGGGCAACTGCTGCTGGCAGTGAATGCATCGCCGCACAACGGCGAAGAACTGCGCAAACGCGCGGCCAATTGGGCACAACAGGTGGAGGTGCTGGGCTATGTGGTTTGATCGTTTAGTGCAGGGCGCCATCGACACCTTGTTGATGGTGGGAGTGTCGTCGCTGATCGCGCTGCTGGTGGGCATTCCGCTGGCGGTCTTCCTGGTCACCAGTGACAAGGGCGGCATCTACCAGGCACCGGCCCTTAACCGCGTGCTGGGAGCGTTCGTGAATCTGTTCCGCTCCATACCGTTCCTGATCCTGATGGTGGCGCTCATCCCGTTCACGCGCCTGATCGTCGGCACCACCTATGGCGTCTGGGCGGCAGTGGTACCGCTGACCATCGCCGCCACGCCGTTCTTTGCACGCATCGCCGAAGTGAGCCTACGCGAAGTCGACCATGGCCTGATCGAAGCCGCGCAGGCCATGGGTTGCCGCCGCTGGCACATCATCTGGCATGTGCTGCTGCCCGAGGCGCTGCCCGGCATCGTCGGCGGCTTCACCATCACCCTGGTGACCATGATCAACTCATCGGCCATGGCCGGGGCGATCGGCGCCGGTGGCCTGGGCGATATTGCCTACCGCTATGGCTACCAGCGCTTTGACACCCAGATCATGCTCACAGTGATCGTGCTGCTGGTGGCGCTGGTGGCGGTGATCCAACTGAGCGGGGATCGACTGGCGCGGGCATTGAACAAGCGCTGAGTGCGCGTTCATACCTGTCAACTATGACAGTTGTTGACCATGTTCTTTGTATATCTAATCAGACCGTGAATGTTTCCCCAAGGACGGACTGATGATGAAAGCACACCTAATGAAAATTGCGGGCAGCCTGTTGGCGAGTGTACTTGCATTGACGGCCAATGCTGCCCAGTACGTCAAATTGGGGCCTATGGCTGGGCAGTGCGAAACCACCAGCATCAACGACAACGCTATTGCTGTCGGCAACTGCTCTCCCCCCAGCTCCAGCGCCAACAATATTCCCTGGGTGTCGAACGTGAACACAGCAGATTCACAGGTGGCGTTGGCGTCACTGGTTGCGGGCCAACCCTGTTACGCCAACGCTGTCTCCAACGGCAGCTGGATTAGTGGCACCTGTAAGAATGCCAATAATGGCGTCACAGCCGTAACGTGGAACGTCACCACACCGGGCAGTGCGACAGCGCTCGCACCGCTTCCTGGCACATTGTTACGCGCTGCTGATGTGCAGACCATCATTACCGCGTTCAATCAGCGTGGCGATATGGTTGGATCAAGCATCAGTAGCAACGGCAAGGAGTTCTCCACCATTGTGTGGCTCGCTGGAACCGACACGCCCAAGCGAGTTTACTCATCGCTGATTGGACTGGCTGGATACAACGACGGATGTTCCCCGGTGGACATCAACAATGTTCTCATGAGTGGCTACCCTAGCATTGCCATGAATTGTCCAGGCAACGACGGCATTCCCATTCCTAAAATAGCGCAGGCTAACGCCACTGGTTATACCGTGACATCCTTGCCCCTCGCTACCGGGGCCAACCATTGCGTGGTCACTGGCCTCAATAACGCCCTACAATCCATAGGCTTTTGCGAGTATCCCAACACCAATGCCAACCCGGCCCGAACAGCAGTCTGGAATACACCCACGTCGGCTCCGCTGACTCTGAATCTGGCAATCGGCACCATGAACTATGGACGCGCAATCAATAGCAACGGAATTGCCCTGGTAGAGCGCAAGGATAACGACGGCAGGACCAGCTATTTCACGTGGATTCCTCCTGCCGGAATATTGGGTATCCAGCTGATTGAGCCTCCACCGAAAACATGGACCCAGGCATTCAGCATTGCTGACAACAACACGGTGGCTCTGAACAGGACTAATGATGCTCAGTACACAGTCGGATGTATCTGGCATCCTGCCTCCGGTGAAAATCCTGCCAAATACAACTGCCTTGAAGCAATTGAAGGTGGCCGAAACAGTGCGCTCAAGGCCGTTTCCCAAAGCGGGAATTATGCCGCTGGTCAGAACGTTGATAGCGAGCAGGACGTTCAAGCTGTGGCGGTAAAACTTTACTGAAAGGGATGCTTACGAGCTCAAACACCATTTAATACTCGACACATTCGACCTAGGAGATTCAGCACATGCCAAACCTCATGACTTCCAGCGGCTTCGTGTCGGCCGTCTTCGTGCTGTTCGCTACCGTAAACGAAAATGCAGCAGCCACACCCATTTCTTCTGCACCGACATTCGTTGTGCCACAGAACTTCGCAGTCGTTGTCCGAGCCGGGGAAAACGGTTTTTCTTGGGTCAGCTCTCGAACCGATAACCGTTCGATGCAGGAGGTGAGGCCAGTGGGCTCTGCCCGCCTGGAAACCCGCTAGCTCACGGGCACTCATCCAGCTGGGCAACGCTGGCGCGGGGCACGAAGGTGATGGTTTTGTCCTTGGCCTGCCAGGGCCGCACGATGTAGCTGCCATCCGAGTCGGCCATCACCCGCAGTTTCACGCTGCGCTTGGGGTTGTCGGCGTCTACCAGCACGCTGGGGACCTTGGCCTCTGCCGCCCAGGTCATCAACGTACAAACGCGCCCTCCCGAGGCGGAGCCTTGCAGCGGCAGGCCGCCCAACTTGGCCCCACTCGCCGGGATCAGCCCGAGTAAAACGATGAGAGCAAAGGCCACCAATGAGGCGAACGCCACCGGGTTTTTCTGAACGCGCATGCGCACCACCAGGCAGGCGGCGCTCCCCTGAATCAGAAACAGCACGGCCATTTCGGCGGCCATGAACGGCGCAAAGAACACGGCGCTGTCGGAGTACTCGCTGAAGGCGCGGGAGACCGGCACCGTCACCATCAAAATGACCACCATTTGAACCACCCCGGCACCAGCACTGGCCAGCCAGAACTCGCCGGACAACTCACGCAGGGCAACATGGGCGGGCCGGGCGCGAATGATGATGCCGACATAGGCCACTACCGCCGCCATGATCGCCACGATCCAACTGAGCGTCAGCAACAGCCCACTTTCGGCGTTCACGGACAGGTACACGGCGGACATCCAGAATACAAACATCACCAACAGGCTGGCCGCCCAATGCCCCAGTAACCGCCGGTGCTGGGCCGTCTCTTGCGGCGACTGCGGGCTGAGATTGAGTTGATCACTCAGGCGCACACCGGTGCCGTTCAGGCGCGTGAACAAGATGAACGTGGGCACCAGGATCGACGCGCCCATCATGCCGATCACAAATACCAACATGGCGAACATCGCCGGCAATGCGGTGAACGCCGATGCCGACAAGATACTCAGCGGCACCTTTTCCATCTGGATGTACTGGTACAGGTACAGGCCGGCCACCGAGAGAATCCCCACCGTCAGCGGCCAGGCACGCTCATTGAGCCAGAGCAAGCCATTGCTCAATCTCGTGGCGTATTGGTCGACCTTGTTCGGTGCGGTGTCGTTGCCAACGGGTGAACGTTTTTCCTCTTCCATGGATGTATAACCCTCTGCAAATAAGGGCCGAATCTTACCCACAATTTCCCGTGGCGGTCTGTCGGATGCGCGCACTGCGACCGCCGTGAAGCGCCCTACAGCGGATACACGGTTTTCAACTCAAGAGTGGGCCGGGGTATAGTCCCCCTACCTCAGCCGCAGCCGTGCGCCATGCCATGAAACTTGCTCCCGACGACCTCAACCAGATCACCGCCGCCACCCTGGGCCACTACAACAAGGTGGCCGAAGACTTTCGTGAAGGCACCCGCGATCACGATGTGAGCCAGAACATCGACGCGCTGCTGCGGCATATCCAGGGCACGCCGCCGTTTACCGTGCTGGATTTCGGCTGTGGGCCGGGGCGGGATTTGCAGACGTTTACGCGCATGGGGCATATCGCCGTGGGCCTGGATGGCTCCCAGCGTTTTGCGCAGATGGCCCGCGAAGACAGCGGCTGTGAAGTGTTGCAGCAGGACTTTCTCAAGCTGGACCTGCCCGCCGAACGCTTCGATGGAGTGTTTGCCAATGCGGTGCTGTTTCATATTCCCAAGCAGGAACTGCCACGAGTGCTCAAAGAGCTGCACGGCGCGTTGAAGCCTGGGGGCGTGCTGTTCAGCTCCAACCCTCGGGGCGAGAACCAAGAGGGCTGGAATGGGCCGCGGTATGGGTCTTATCACGACCTGCAGGCGTGGCAGGCCTTGCTGATTGCGGCCGGGTTTGAAGAGCTGGAGCATTACTACCGGCCGGCCGGGTTGCCGCGGGAACAGCAGCCTTGGTTGGCGAGTGTGTGGCGTAAAGTTTAGTGCTGTGTTGTTCGGGCTGACGCCTTCGCAAGCAAGCCCGCTCCCACATTTTGGAATGCGATCCCCTGTGGGAGCGGGCTTGCTCGCGAAGACCTCACAGACGCTACCGATTCACCTGATACACCACCGGCTCCTCCCCCTCCACAAGCACCGTCACACTGCGCCCGGCATACCCCTCTTTCTCCACCGCCGAGAAATTCGCCACCAACCGCGTCCCGTCAGCAAAGGTTGTTTGCTGCACCTGCTTGTCTGCGCTCAGCCAGCGAAAATCAGTCATCGCCTGGGTCGCCAAGCGCTGGTGCAACGGCCGGAAAAAACGGTCCTGGCGCTGAATAATCGGCAACCGCGCCTTGAGCGTCGCCGCACTGAGGTGGTACAGCGGCGGCACGTTGTAGAGCAGTTGGGTCAGTTCATTGTCGCCCCGCACATTGCTCAGCTTGAGGCTGTCGAACAGCCAATGATGGGTGGTGATCACCGAGCCATGGAACACCGCCTGGTATAACGGCAGGCGCATCGTCGGCTCGAAATACACCGTGCGAAACGGCTCCTTCAACGGCACTGATTTGAAGAACACCGCCGGTTGCTCGGTTGGGTACCAGTTGCCGACGAAGTACGGCGACTGCGGGTCCTGGGTCATCTCGCGGTCGCCCCAGCCGATCACCGGGGTCTGCATGCCGTGGGCGAACAGGATGCCCTGGGCGGTGATGGCGTTGCCGTCTTCGGAGCCTGTGACCAGCTTCGGCACGGTGTTGATCCAGCGAGAGGCGTCGATATTGCCCTCGGCGTTTTGCGCCTGGGTCATGCTGGCGTCGCTGCGGTAGCTGTCGAACAGCATGCTGGTGGCGTAGGCATCGAGAAACCAGGCATTGAAGCCAGCCTTGGCGTGTACCGCCTTCACCCGCGCCTCCAGCAGCGGCCGCACACAACGCGGGTCGGTGTAGTGGCCGGACTTCTGGAAGCCGGTTTTCAGCTTGCCGTCTTTCAGCACGATCGCGCAGTCACGATAGGCCTTGGCGCCCAGGTGGGCAGTGGTCCAATCGGGATTTTCGGTGGCGGACAGGGCCGTTTCATAGGAGTCGTAAGGCGCCATCAGAAAGCCGGCTTCCACCCCGGCGCGAATCGCCTCGGGATGCCACAGGCCACCCTCCCAACCTTCGCCCAAGGTCAGCAGCAAACGCTGCAGCCCAGCGTCGCGCAGGGTTTGAATGGCGCTACTGCCCCAGGTTTGCGGGCTGTCACTCAAGGCCCCCGCAAAGTCGACGGCCAGTTCACTGCGCAGCTCGCCATAGCGGGCGGCAAGGCGGGTCATGTCTGGCTCTTGCACTTGCCAGGCCTGCCGGGCCTTGGTGTTGATCGCCGCGTTGAGGCCGCGCAGCAGCACGGTTTGCTCATAGAGATTCAATGCAGTGGGCTTCGCCAGCAGCTGTGCGCTCTCTTTGTCCATCAGCGTCTTGAGTTCATGGCTGCGCAGCCGTTTGATCAGTGTTGGCCAATCACGCACATCGCCCAAAGCCAGCAGGCCGTTGTCCCAGAGGTACACATGGCTGGCGCCCAGCAGTTTCTGGGCTTCGGGTGTTTGCCGCAGCTTGTCCGCCAACGGCTCATAACGGCCCTGCTCCACCAGCCACTGGCGGTAGCGCTTGGCGCCGGCCAACGGGTCGGCATCGCCCAAGTACAGGCGCAGCGTCATCGGCGCGTCAGGCGCCAGCGGGGTGAACTCATGGGACGCGGAGAGGGCCAGGCCGTTGCCGTCGGCGTGCCATTGCAAGCGGTTGTTGTAGGGGTTGGTCAATAACCAGTTCAACGTGAAGCCAGCGTGATCCACGCCCCACAGCGGCAGGCTCAGGTCCTGGGTGGTATTGAGCTCATCGCGCTCCAGCAGAAACGCCTTCCAGAGGGCATTGCCGGCAGGCACGTAATGCCCCTCGGCCAAGGGCCAGATCAACCCTTGCCCCATGGCCTCGGCGGGCTGGCGCAGCAGGGCCAGCTCACCGGGCGCGCGGGCGTTGATGGTCAAGGCCAGGTCGCGCTGTTCCAGGCGGGCGCTCAGGCGATAGGCGCCGTTGTCCCATTGCCAAGTGGCCTGGTCGGGGGTGTTCTGCAGTTGGCTGACGGCATGCGCCGCCACACCGCTGGAGGCCTGCACCGAGGCTTGGCCTGCGGGTGTCACGCGCAGCGCCAGGGTGGCGGGGTCGAGTTCGACGCGCCATAAGGCGTTTTCCAGTACGGTGGCGGCGAAGGCAGGCGATGCAAGGAGCAACGCGCAAAACAGCAAGGTGAAACGCAGGCACTGCATGAGGATCGACCTGGGTCTGGAATGAGGACCAGAGGGTACAGCATGCAGTAGTGAGCCAGGACGACATGGGGATTTTTCAGAAGCTTCACACAGCCTCAACCAGAATGAAGATCCAAGTGTGGGAGCTGGCTTGCCTGCGAAAGCGACAGTTCAGTCACAGATGCTGCGACTGACGCACCGCCTTCGCGGGCAAGCCCGCTCCCACAGGGGATCTGCGCTTAACTGACAGTCCTCTCTCAGAATTAATCCTGTTGTGGCTGATGTTCCTGTTTCGGCTCGCGGATCTTGTACCAGGCCACATACAGCGCCGGCAGAAACAGCAACGTCAGCAACGTCGCAATGATGATCCCACCAATCATCGCGTAGGCCATCGGCCCCCAGAACACTTCCCGCGCAATCGGGATCATGCCCAGGCTCGCCGCCGCAGCAGTCAGCAGAATCGGCCGGCGCCGGTGCTCGGTGGCTTCCACCACTGCATCCCACGGCGTGTAGCCGGCCTCTTCGTACTCGTGGATCTGTGTGACCAGAATCACCGAGTTGCGGATGATGATACCGATCAACGCCAGGATCCCCAGGATCGCCACAAAGCCCATGGGCGTGCCCGTGGGGATCAACGCCAGGACCACGCCGATCAGCCCCAGTGGCGCGACGCTGGCCACCAGGAACATCTTCTGCACGCTGTGCAACTGGATCATCAGGAAGGTGGCCATCAGAAACAGCATCAACGGCACCACCTTGGCGATCGGCCCCTGGGCCTTGCCGCTTTCTTCGACGGTGCCGCCGGTGGCGACTTTGTAGCCCACCGGCAAGCCTTCGCTGAATTTCTCGATGGTCGGCGCCAACTGCTTGACCAGGTCGGTCGGCTGCATCTCATCGCGCACGGCGGCCTTGATAGTGATGGTCGGCTTGCGGTCACGGCGCCACACCAGCGGCTGCTCCAGCTCGTAACGCACGGTGGCGAACGCCAGCAGCGGAATCGAGGTGCCGTTGGGCGTGACGATCTGCAGGTTCTGCAAGGTTTCCGGGGTGCCCCGCTCAGCATCTTCGGCGCGGCCGACCACGTTGATCAGGTAGATATCGTCGTGCACCTGGGTCACCGCCGCGCCGCTGACCACGCTGTTCATCAACTGCGCCACGTCTTCCGACGACAGCCCCAATTGCCGCGCCTTGTCCTGGGCGATGTCCACCCGCAGCACTTTGCCCGGCTCGTTCCAGTCGTAGATGATCTCGCCCAGGTGGGTGTTCTGATCCAGCAAGGTCGCCAGTTCAATGGCGTGCTTGCGCACCTGGTCGATGTCTTTGCCGGACACGCGGTACTGGATCGGCCGCCCGACCGGCGGGCCCATTTCCAGCGGCTGCACATAGCTGCCGATGCCGACAAAATCATCGCGCAGACGCTGTTGCAGGCGGGCGATCAGGGCGCCACGCTCTTCCAGGCCTTTGCTCACAATCACCAGTTGCGCGTAGTAGGGATTTTCCAGCTGCTGGTCCAGCGGCAGGTAGAAACGAATCGCGCCCTGGCCAATGTAGGTGCTCCAACGGGCGATGTCCGGGTCGTCCTTGATGATCGCTTCGAGGCGGTCAACGGCCTTGCGCGTCTCGTTGATCGAGGCGTTTTGCGGCAGGTTCAGGTCGACGAGAATTTCCGGACGGTCCGACGACGGGAAGAACTGGTTCTGCACAAATTGCATGGAGAACACCGAGGCCACGAACAGCGCCACGGTGATGCCAATCGCCCACCAACGGTTGCGCATGGCCCACAGCATGCCGCCATTGAAGGCACGGCCAATGCGCCCCGGCTCGGCGTTGTGCGGTTTCACATTGGCGCTGAGGATATGCACGCCGATCACCGGCGCAAACAGCACCGCCACCACCCACGACACCAGCATCGCCACGGCAATCACCGCGAACAGGGTAAAGGTGTACTCGCCCGCCGAACTGGCGTTGAGGCCAATCGGCACGAAGCCGGCCACGGTCACCAGGGTGCCGGTGAGCATCGGGAACGCCGTGGAGGTATAGGCGTAAGTCGCCGCCTGCTCCTTGGTTTCGCCTTTTTCCAGGCGCGTGATCATCATCTCCACGGTGATCATCGCGTCATCCACCAGCAGGCCGAGGGCGATGATCAACGCGCCCAGCGACACGCGTTGCATGGTGATGCCGCTGTATTCCATGAACACGAATACCAGCGCCAGCACCAACGGGATCGAGCACGCCACCACCAACCCGGCGCGCATGCCGAGGCTGATAAAGCTCACCACCAGCACGATGATCACCGCCTCGAACAATGCGCTGGTGAAGCCGCCGACAGCCTCTTCCACCACTTCGGCCTGGTCGGAGACCTTGTGCACGCCGACGCCCACCGGCAGGTCGGCGGTCAGCTCGTCCATGCGCCCGTGCAGGGCCTTGCCGAACGACTGGATATTGCCGCCCTTCTGCATGGCGATGGCCAAGCCAATCGCCGGTTTGCCGTTGAAGCGGAACATCGGCCGCGCCGGGTCCACATAGCCACGGCTGATGTCCGCGATGTCCGCCAGCCGATAGAAACGGTCATTGAGGCGCAGGTTGACGTTGGCCAGGTCTTTCTCCGAGGCGAACTGCCCGGAGGTGCGCACGGAGATGCGTTCGGGCCCTGCCTCGATCACCCCGGCGGGGGTCACGGCGTTTTGCGATTGCAGGCTTTGCACGACCTGGCGCTGGTCAATCCCCAATGCCGCGAGTTTGCGCGTGGAGAAATTCAGGTAAATCACTTCGTCTTGCTGGCCGATCATCTCGACCTTGCCCAGCCCCGGCACCGAGCGGATCTCGGCGCGCACTTGCTCTACGTAGTCACGCAGCTGGCGCATCGACAGGCCATCGCCGGTAAAGGCATACACCGAGCCGAACACGTCACCGAATTCATCGTTGAACGACGGCCCCTGCAAGCCCTGGGGGAAGGTGCCGCGAATGTCATCGATCTTCTTGCGAACCTGGTACCAGATTTCCGGAATGGCCTTGGCGCTGGTGGTGTCCTTGAGGAACACGAACACCGTGGACTCGCCCGGCCGGGTGTAGCTTTTCACATAGTCGAGGGAGTCGAGTTCCTCGAGTTTTTTCTCGATGCGGTCGGTGACCTGCTTGAGGGTTTCTTCCTGGGTCGCACCCGGCCAGCGGGTCTGGATCACCATGGTCTTGATGGTGAACGAGGGGTCTTCTTCACGGCCCAGGTTCATGTACGAGAACACGCCCATCAGCAGCGCGACGAACATCAGGTACCAGACGAAGGACTGATGCTTGAGGGCCCAGTCGGATAAGTTGAAGCTCCCTTTCATCGCGGGCTGTCCTCGTCGATTTTGACTTTTTGCCCGGGTTTCAGGCTGTTCACGCCGGCAGTGACAATGCGCTCGCCGGGTTTGACGCTGCCATTGAGCAAGGCGCTGTGGGCATCACGGCTGATGACCGTGACCTCACGCGGTTGCACGGTCTGGCTCTGGGTGTCGAGCAGCCAGATGCGGGTCTTGCCGTCGACTTCCTGCAAGGCGCTCAGGGGCAGTTCGATGCGCGGGGCGATGGCGGTGCTCAACGTCACGCTGATTGCCGTGCCCAGGCGGAACGCGGGCGGCGTTTCGGCCAGGCTCAGGCGTGCGCGACGGGTGCGCGTGGCGCTTTGGGCCTGAGGCTCGATCTCACGCACCACGGCGGTGGTGTGCACGCTGGGGTCCAGTTGGCCGGCGACCAGGAACACCACATCGGCAGGCAGACGTTCAGCCAGGCCGGCGGGCAGGTCGATCACGGCTTCCTTGATGTCCGGACGGGCCAGGGTCACCACTTGCTGGCCGGCGCTGACCACCTGGCCGGCCTCGGCATTCCAGGCAGTGACGATGCCGGCGTGGTCGGTGCGCAGTTCGGCGTAGTTGAGCTGGTCCTTGGCTTGATTGACCGAGGCGCGGGCCTGGTCGAGGGTCGCCTGGGTGGTTTTCAGGTCGGTCTGGGCCACATCCAATTGAGCCTGTGCGCCGACGCCACGGTTGAACAGTTCCTGTTGCCGCCGAGCGTTGGCCTGGGCGTTGATGAACTGCGCCTGTACCCGCGCCAGATCGCCCTGGGCAGCGCGTAATTGGTTCTGCTGGTCGGTGGGGTCAAGCACGGCGAGCAAGGCGCCCTTCTCCACTTCGGCACCGACATCCACGGCGCGGCGGGCGATGCGGCCAGGCACGCGGAAACCCAGGTTGCTTTCATAGCGGGCCTGGATGGTGCCGGCGAAACGACCGAGGTTTTCCTGATCTTCAGCCTTCACTTCCATGGACAGCACGGGCCGTATGGGTTCGGGCGGCGCCTCTTCCTTGGAGCAGGCCACCAGCAACAGGCTGGCGGCGACAATGAGCGTCAGTTGTTTCATGGCTGCGCTCCGGGTTGGGCGATTTCGACGACCATGCCGGGGTGCAGCAATTGCCCACCGGCTATCACGACTTTTTCACCGCCTTTGAGGCCCTCGCCGATGATCACTTTGCCGGTGAGGTAGCGCGCCACGGTGACCTTGTGCAACTGCGCCTTGCCTTCGCCGTCCACCAGCCACACGGCCGGCTCGTTGAGGTCTTTGGTCAGCGCCGACCAGGGCAGCTCGATGCTCGCCTTGGCCGGGCCATTGGCGGTGGCACTCACCACCGACCCCAGCTCCATGCCCTTGGGCAGGCTTTGCAGGGCGATCTTCACTTGGACGGTGCCGGTATTGGCGGCCACGGCGGGCGTGACTTCGCGGACTTTGCCCACGGCCTTGATGCTCGGGTTGTCCAGCAGGCTCACTGTAATCGGTGCGTCGGGCGGCGGCTCCACCAGCAGGGACTCATATACGTTGAACACGGCGTCACGTTCGCCATCGCGGGCCAGGCTGAAGATTGGCACGGTGGCCTGTACCACTTGGCCGACTTCGGCCTGGCGCGCGGTGATGATGCCCGGGGCATCGGCAATCAGCGAGGTGTAGCCCAATTGTTCGCGGGCATTGGCCAACTGCGCCTGGGCAGCGGCCAGGGCACTTTGGCTGCTGCGCAGCGCGGCCTGGGCGGCGTCGTATTCGCTGCGGCTGGTATAACCTTTGGGCAAGAGTTTTTCCTGGCGCACGAAGGCGGCGGCGGTCTGCTTGACCCGCGCCTGTTCAGCCACAACCTGAGCCTGGGCGGAATCGACATTGGTTTGCAGGTCCTTAGGATCGAGCTTGGCCAGCACTTGCCTGGCCGTTACTCGGTCGCCCACGTCGACCATGCGCTGGATGATCTTGCCTCCCACGCGAAAGGACAGATCGGTTTGCACCCGCGCCTGGATATCACCGGTCAACGTGACCGCCGCGGCAAAATCCGCCGACTGCACCGTTTGCACGAACACCCGTGAATGCTGCTTGGGCTCGGCCTTGTCTTGGCCACAGCCACTGAGCAGCGCCAGGAGGCCAAGGCTGAAAATAAATGTCGAGGTGCGACCGCCCATGCAGGCTCCTTTTGCGTGATGCCGACGTTCAAGTGTGTATGCGACTGTGAGCTTAGATCAGGGTTCCTTATCTGCATGGAGGATCCCATACTCCAATGGTTCCCATGCTGACTAAATACACATGCTTAAAACCCTCGCGGTGGCCAATTACCGCTCGATCAACAAATTGGTGGTGCCCCTGGACCGGCTGAACCTGGTCACTGGCCCCAATGGCAGCGGCAAGTCCAACCTGTATCGCGCCCTGCGCCTGTTGGCCGAAACCGCCCAGGGCGGGGTGATCAATGCGCTGGCCCGTGAAGGCGGGCTGGATTCCACATTCTGGGCCGGGCCGGAAAACATCAGCCGGCGCATGCGCAATGGCGAAGTACCGGTGGAGGCCGTGGTTGCCCAAGGCGTCAAACGCTTGCGCCTGGGCTTTGCCGGGGAGGACTTCAGCTACGCCATCTCCCTGGGCATGCCCATCCCGGTTCCCGGCAGCGAGTTCAAACTGGACCCGGAAATTAAAAAGGAATGTATCTGGGCCGGCCCCCTCTACCGCCCAGCCAGCCTGTTGGTGCAGCGTTCGGGGCCGATGGTACGCGCCCGTGATGGCCGCGCCTGGGACGTACTGGCCCAGCACACGCCCAACTATCACAGCCTGTTCGATCAGGTCGGCAGCCTGCGCGGTTCGCCGGAAGTGTTGCTGCTGCGCGAAAGCATCCGTGGCTGGCGTTTTTATGATCACTTTCGCAGCGATGTGGATGCGCCGGTACGCCAGCCGCAATTAGGCACGCGCACGCCGGTGCTGCATCACGATGGTCGGGACTTGGCGGCCGCGTTACAGACGATTCGCGAAGTGGGCGATGTCGAGGCGTTGCAGCACGCGGTCAGTGATGCCTTCCCCGGCGCACGGTTGCATATCGAACCCTTGCAGGGCGGACGCTTTGCCATTGAGTTCTATCAGGAAGGCTTACTGCGCCCGTTGTCGGCGGCGGAACTGTCGGACGGCACCCTGCGCTACCTGCTGCTGATCGCCGCGCTGCTGACGCCAAGGCCGCCGACCATGATGGTGCTGAACGAGCCGGAGACCAGCCTGCACCCGGACTTGTTACCGGCACTGGCGCGCTTGATTATCCAGGCCTCGAAGCAGTGCCAGGTATGGGTGGTGAGCCATGCCAGCCGATTGATTGCGGCGTTGCAGCAGGATGAAGAATGTAATTCGATTGTGTTGGAGAAGGTGATGGGGGAAACGCGGATTGTGGGGCAGGGCATTTTGGATGCGCCGGCGTGGCATTGGCCGGAGTAGGCGGTGACTGTACTGGCCTCTTCGCGAGCAAGCCCGCTCCCACAGGTTGGAATGCATTCCAAATGTGGGAGCGGGCTTGCTCGCGAAAGCGGTAGATCAGGCAACACACAAACCTGGAATCAGCCCTGCCACTTACCGCCTTCAACAATCACACTCTCAGGCTTGGTGTCGTCGCTCAGCTCTTTACGCACATATTGGTCATAAAGCTTGAGCAGAAACTTCTCCTCGCCCAACTTCGCCAGCTCGGCATTCACCCAGTCACGCAGCTCGGTATTGCCCTTCTTCACCGCCGGGGCAATCGGCGCTTCATCCCCCAGCTTCTCTTCCAGCACGCGGTAGCCTGGGTTCTGCTTGGCCCAGCTGAACAACACCAGATTATCCTGCGCATACGCATCACCACGGCCAGCCGACAGCGCCTGCAGCGACTCGGAGTTCTTCTCGAACTTGAGCAGTTTCCAGTCCGGGTGGTTCTTGGTCAGCCAGATATCCGCCGTGGTGCCGGTGGTGACGATGGTGGTGCGGGTTGCCAGGTCGTCCAGGCTTTTCACCGCACTGTCATTCGGCACCAAGGCCTGCACCGCGACTTTCAGGTTGGGGTTGGTGAAGTCCACCGCTTCCTTGCGTTCAGGCGTCACGGTCATGTTGGCGAGAATCAGATCGACCTTGTCGCTTTGCAGGAAGGGAATGCGGCTGGCCGGTTCCACGGCGACAAATTCCACCTTGTTTTCGTCGCCCAACAGGTCCTTGGCGAATTGCCGGCCGATGTCGGTATCGAAGCCGACATAGCGACCGGCTTCGTCCACAAAACCAAACGGCGGCTTGTCGGTAAACACGCCGACAATCAGCTTGTCCCGCGCTTTGATTTTGTCGATGTAGCTCACAGCCGCGGGTTTTACCGGCTCTTCGGCCTTTTTATCGCAGCCGGCCAGCAAGGCGACGGCAAACAGTGGCAGCAGTAACTTTTTCATATCAGCTCCAGCTCCTTGATCTTTTTGGGCAGTGTTGAAACAAAGGAGAACTTCTCCAGGAACTGCTGCGCGCGTGCGGTCTGCGGGTTCGTAAAGAATGCCTCGGGGGTGTTGTGTTCGAGGATGCGACCAGCCTCCATGAACACCACGCGGTCGGCGACGGCGCGGGCGAAGGCCATTTCGTGGGTGACGATCAGCAGGGTCATGCCATCGCGGGCCAGGTCCTGGATCACTTCCAGCACTTCCTTGACCATCTCCGGGTCGAGCGCTGCGGTGACTTCGTCAAACAGCATGACCTGGGGGTTCATGCACAACGAGCGCACGATAGCGATACGTTGTTGCTGGCCGCCGGAAAGCTGGCGTGGGAAGGCGTCGCGCTTGTCGGCCAGGCCCACGCGCGCCAGCAGTTTTTGCGCCTGCTCACGGGCCTCGCGGGGGTCGCGCTTTTGCACTTTCAGCGGGCCGAGCAGGATGTTGTCGAGCACGCTCATGTGCGGGAACAGGTGGTAGCTCTGGAACACCATGCCGATGGCCTGGCGTACCTGGCGCCAGTCGGTGGTTTTATCCAACAGCTCAAGGCCTGCAAACCGCAGACTGCCGCTGTGTGCCACTTCCAACCCGTTCAAACAACGCAGCAAAGTGCTTTTGCCACAACCGCTGGGGCCGAGGATCACCACTACCTCGCCGTTTTGCACGCTCAGGTCGATGCCCTTGAGCACCTGCGTCTCGCCGAAGAATTTGTTGAAACCCTGGAACTCGATCAATGCGCTCATGCTTGGGCCCAGCGCCGTTCCAGCACCTTGGAGGCGGCTGACAACGGGTAGCAGATAAAGAAGAAAAACAGGAACAGCGCGCCGTAGATCAATACCGACTCATAGGTACGCTCGATGATTTGCTGGCCGACCTTGATCACATCCACCACGCCGATCAGCACCGCCAGGGAGCTGGTCTTGATGATGCGCGTGTACACGTTGATGGTCGGCGGCGTCATGCGCTTGAGGGCCTGGGGCAGCAGTACATAGCCGTACAACTGTGGGCCGGACAGGCCAATCGACAGGCCCGCTTCGCGCTGGCCACGGGGCAACGAATGCAGCGCGCCACGCACCACTTCGCCCACCTCGCTGGCACCCCACAACGACAGCACCAGCACCGCGCACCAGAAACTCGGGATACTCAGGCCGAAGAAAATCGGCACGCCAAAAAACAGCAGGTACAACCACACCAGCACCGGAATGGCGCGGAACAGTTCCAGGTAAACCCGCAGCACGCCGTTGATCGCCTTGTTATTCAAGGTGCGCAGCACGCCGTAGAGCACGCCGCCCACCGTACTGAAGGCGATGCTCAAAAACGAAATCGACAAGGTTTGCGCAGCGCCCTTGCCCAGTTGCGGCAACGACACCCAAAGCAACTCAAGACCCGAACTGGCCATGCTGGAGCCTCCTTTCCAGGCGGCTGAGCAACAGCGACAACGGCAGGAACAACAGCACGCAAATCAGCGTCAGCACGGCGAGCATTTCGTAGGTCTTGTAGTAGAGAGCGATGTAGCTCTTGGTGGTGTAGAGAATCTCCGGCACCGCCACCGCCGACACCACGGTGGTTTCCTTGAGCAGGAAAATGAAATTGGCGAACAACGCCGGCAAGCTGAGGATGCCGGCCTGGGGCAGGATCACGTGGCGCAGCAGCTGCCAGTCGGACAGGCCAATGGACTTGCCCGACTCGATCTGCGCCAGCGGCACCGCTTCCACACCGGCGCGCAGCACCTCGGTGAGGTAGGCGCCGCCCAGAAAGGTCATGGTGATAATCGCCGCCCAGAACCCGGAAATATTGAACCCCAGGGCCGGCAGCGCGAAGTAGACGAAGAACAGTTGGATCAACAGCGGCGTGTTACGCGCCAGCTCCACATACAGCGCTACCAGACGCGACAGGTACGGCGTGCGAAACACCAGCAGCGCGGCGTTGATCAGCGCCACCATCAAAGACGTGGCAATAGCGATCAAGCCGACTTGCAGCGTCACACCCACGGCCTTGAGAAACGCCGGCAAGGTGCTGAGGATAAAAGCGAAATCGAAGGTCATGTGCAGTCCATATCGCCGCATGGGTAATGCCGCGAGCGCAGTCCGTGCCGACGTGGATAACGTCAGCTAGCGCGAACTTTAAAGGTATAAAAATCAAATTTTAAATACCAAAATAGCATATTGATATCACTCAAAAACCTAACCTCTGTGGAAGCTGGCTTGCCTGCGATAACCATAGGTATCTACACATCTGTAGCGCTCAACGGTAACCACGATGCGAAGCGAGCCGCTCTTGATCTTGATCTGCTTTTGATCTCAGGCGCCCCGTCAAACCACGCTGGCCGGAATTCGACAGGGATTTGGGGGGTAAACCGGCAGGGATGCCGGTTTAGCCGCCCCGCGCCATGGATGGCGCGTGGCGGCGGCCCCCAAAATCACTGGCGGATTACGGGCACACCGAGCCTAAGCGAGGTGCCGAGTGGTGGGGCGAGGACCTTTTGGTTACTTTTGGGTCCTTCCAAAAGTGACCCGCCGTCAGGGCGGAACCCTAAGTGGCCGTTACCGCAGCAATGGATATGCACACAATCCCACGGTGTTGACTGTTAGGCCGCCTTCGCGAGCAAGCCCGCTCCCACAGTTGGATCGCGGGGTGTCTGGTAGATAAGCGTTGCCGCTATCGCAGGCAAGCCAGCTCCCACATTTGGACTGAGGCGCGTCAGGTAAATAAGCGTCGGCTGTCATGCTGTCACGGGACCAAGTCCCCACAGTTTCGAATGTATTTCAGATAAAAAAACGCCGACGCTGGAAAAGCCGTCGGCGTTGAAACCTTGAAGGGGTTTTGGCTTACATCAGAACGCTGGCACCACCGCGCCGTTGTACTTCTTCTCGATGAAAGCTTTGACTTCCGGGCTGGTCAGGGCCTTGGCCAACTTCTGGATAGCATCGCTGTCCTTGTTGTCCGGGCGCGCCACCAGGAAGTTCACGTATGGCGACTTCGCGTCTTCAATGATCAGCGCGTCCTTGGCCGGGTTCAGGCCAGCTTCCAGGGCGTAGTTGGTGTTGATCAGGTCGAGGTCAACCTGATCCAGCACCCGTGGCAACAGGGCCGACTCCAGCTCTTTGAACTTCAGGTTCTTCGGGTTGCTGGCGATGTCTTTCGGCGTAGCCAAGGCGTTGGTCGGGTCTTTAAGGGTGATCACACCGGCCTTTTGCAGCAGCAACAAGGCGCGGCCGCTGTTGGAGCCCTCGTTCGGAATCGCCACGGTGGCGCCGTCTTTCAGATCTTCGATTTTCTTGATCTTTTTCGAGTAGCCGCCGAAGGGCTCAACGTGCACGCCCACCACGGTAATCAGGTTGGTGCCCTTGCCCTTGTTGAAGTTTTCCAGGTACGGCAGAGTCTGGAAATAGTTGGCGTCCAGACGTTTCTCAGCGACTTGCACGTTCGGCTGCACGTAGTCAGTAAAGACTTTGATCTGCAGGTCCACACCTTCCTTGGCCAGGGTCGGCTTGATCAGCTCGAGGATTTCGGCGTGCGGGATCGGCGTAGCGGCCACCACCAGTTTCTCGTTGGCCTGGGCGAAGCCGGCAGTCAGGGCAGCCGCCAGAGCGGTAAACAACAGAACCTTTTTCATGCAATGTCCTTCTAACGACCGTTTTTATGTGAGGTGCCAGCGAAGTGCTATCGCGGCGTGGGAAGGACAATACCTAGATTTTTTATTCCCGAACAATATCTTTTATTCACGTTGATATTCCATTTTGCTCATACAGGAATTTACGCACCGATTCCTGCTCGGCTGGGCTGGCGCTGGCAAAAATTCGTCGTACTTGGTCCAGCGGTGAACCCGCCACCGGCAAGTTCAAATGCTCGGGCAAGATTTCATCGCCACTGCTCACCAACAAGGCAAAGTGAATGACGTTTTCCAGTTCGCGTGTATTGCCCGGCCAAGTGTGGCGTTCCAGCACCTGCTGGGCGGCGTCGCTGATCAGTGGCACCGGCAGGTCCAAGCGCTGGCTGTAGATGCCGAGGAAATACTCGGCCAGGGACAAGATATCCCCCACCCGCTCGCGCAACGCCGGCAGGTCCAACCGGCCCTCACTCAAATAACGGAACAGACGCTCGTGGAACTTGCCCACGGCGACGGCCTGCGCCAGGTCGATGCTGGTGGCGGCCACCAGGCGCACATCCACCGGGCTAGGCTGATGGGCACCGACACGGGTGACTTCGTGGTTTTCCAGGGCCGCGAGCAATTTCACCTGGATCGGCAGCGGCAAGTCGCCAATCTCATCCAGGTACAAGGTGCCGCCATTGGCCGAGCCGAACCAGCCCGCGCGGCTGCTCGCCGCGCCACTGTGGCTACCGGCGGCATAGCCGAACAACTCGGCATCGGCATAGGTGGGGCTGATGGCGCCACAGTTGACCGAGACAAACAGGCCAGTGCGGTCACTGCCACGGTGGATGTGCCGCGCCAGCAATTCTTTACCGCTGCCTGTTTCACCGCGAATAAGTACGGGTAAGGCGCGCGGCGCAAGGCTTTCCAACTCTTCACGCAGTTGGCGTGAGCGTGGGTCAACGAACACCAGCGCCTTGGCGCGGATGCTCAACGGGCTTTTTTCAGCATCGGGAAAGGTCAGCAGCGGCTGGCCGAAGGTTTCATGCAGACTCATGGCAGGCTCCCGCCCCAATCCACACAGGGACGGGGCGTTGAAAAATATTAGGCGCTGCGCCTAGCGTGGTGCTCGAGGCGATGTTGCAGGCGGTAGAGGTAAGCAAACCCTTGCTCCCACCGCCGGTGGCCGGACTTCACATTGATATGCCCGGCACCCGAGAGGATGCCGGCTTCGGCGCCCCACTGGCGCGCCAGTTCCAGAGCCCTGTGGGCGCTCACGGCACTGTCGTTGTCGGAGCTGACCACCTGGCTGGGGAATGGCAACAAATCGGTGGGAATCGGTGCGAAGTTACGCAGGGCGGGCGCACATGCAGGGCGCTCGACATCCGCAGGGGCTACCAGCAATGCGCCGCGCACCTGCCGCAA
The DNA here is from genome assembly GCF_029201605.1 of Pseudomonas sp. FJ2-5-13. Lineage (NCBI taxonomy): Bacteria > Pseudomonadati > Pseudomonadota > Gammaproteobacteria > Pseudomonadales > Pseudomonadaceae > Pseudomonas > Pseudomonas sp. FJ2-5-13. The sequence continues at coordinate 280,356 of NZ_CP104045.1, read as the reverse complement.
GACCTGCACGGGAGCGGTAGCGGCCCAGTGGGCCACGGTGATGCAACCCAGGCTGTGGGCGATCAGGATGACCGGCGTACTATCGGCGGCGATGGCCTCAGCCAGCGCGGCGACCCAGTCCTCGCGACGGGGCGTCAGCCAATCGGCTTGCTCCACCCGCGCGCTGTTGGGCAAGCTGTTCTGCCAATGGGTTTGCCAATGATCTTCTGGCGATCCTTGCCAGCCCGGCACGATCAGATAACGAATCGACTCGCTGTGCATGGGTGTGCCCTCCTGCAGCGTTTAACGTTGCTGACCAGTATAGGGGCCGCTCAACAACCAAATAAGGAATAAAAAGTAATTTATTAATAACCATATGGAATTTATATTTTCCGAAATCTGTCAATGCTCAACCATCGCCCCCTCTTCACCAAGGTGCCAGGGGCGATAGCGACAGTGCAGACTGTCAGCCGGTGGATTCACGCAAGCCACTGCTAGTGGCTCGCCACGCTTTGCCGACTCAACGCGAATGATGCATGGAGTGCTCTGCGCCGATGGTGACGCCAAATTTATTACTCATTGGCATATAAAAATCGTGAACTTTCATGTAGTGTTTTGCATAATCCTGAGGCAATAAAAGACGCGCACTCATGAGTTCTGTAAGCTCATTAATGATCGGAAACATCCCATATTCTTCTTGCTCCAATACATCACCAAACATTCTCGGCCCGGTGACCTCGAATATCTTCGTTTCATACGCCTTATAAGCCTGCTGTTCTGCGGCGGTCGCCCCCTCCTCAAGGAAAGGTCGATGATTGGTAAACCAAGATTCGTTGGCTTTATACCGCTGATATGACTCCTCTAAAATCTTATCAAATAACGGATTGCCCGGATGACTTGCAAAATTGCTGGTATTAAACCCTTCAAAGTCTGTGGCTGCATAAGTCACTGGCGAGTTCAACAGAATATCATTGGCCGTGGCCTTCAGCGTGACCTCTCCCACGTTAAACTCTAATGTATCGTCCGTATCCAGGTAAATGCCACCGTATTTCTTCATCAAGGCCACGCGCATCACGTCCGATGATGCAGATAAATTCTGCCCTTGCCCTGAACGAAAATACTGATACATCTCCCCATACTTTCCAGCATTCAGCTCTTGAAAGGCTTCATCTTCCTTCAAGTTATGCACTTCAAGCCCACCGACTTTGTGATCCAGCGCCGCCTTTATTTTCTGGAACGTATCTGCATCATTGGCATCCACATGAACGATTGACTTATAACCAGGACTTTTTCTGGAATTTTCCACGATATTTTCGAGCAAGTGCTCTGGTATTTCATTACCGGCCCAAAAATAGTGGATCACCTTGGGCACTTCTGTCGCACCCGACGGCAGCGACGGCAACCGCGGTAGCTTGAGGGTCTTATTTATGATGGAAGCCGGGGTGTTTTTGCTTCCGACAACCGCTTCGGCCTTTGAACCCGCTTGCCATGTTCCTCGACCGTCACGCCAATAAAACAGGTCATTGACTTGACCATTTTCTCTAAGCCCGCGCCAAAGGCCTGCCTGTATGTCATACGTGACTTTCGTGCCGTATTGACCCACATAAACCATGTAGTCTTTAGAGAACATTTGATGGACACCGTCCATGGGAACCGTGAATTCGTCAAGGATCGCCGGTGTCGAAATGGGACTCATCGGGTACCCAATATGTCCGTTCACATGTCGTGGCGGGTTGAAGAACGGGCGGCCTTGTTCATTCACTTGAGCGGGCGCCTGGGCGGCGGCATCCACCTCTGTTGCCAGGCCACCGCCGGCCATCCGCCCGGTCACTTTCGCAAGCGGCGCCGCAGCATGTGTGGCTAATGGCGGTACAGCGTTCAACACCCCAAAAACGATACGGTCAGAGGCTGTCGCTTTACCTTTGACGGCATCGTCAATGCCGATACCTGCCTGGGTGGCGCCGGCAGCCAGGAAGAAAACATCCAGGGCTATTGCTACCTCCGGCATCACCAATGCCAGCGGCGTCATGAACATGGCGACCTTCGTGGCTTCCTCAACAAGCTGCAGGGCCTTGTTCTTGTTGTAGTCACCGTCACTGACAATCGCATTTTGCGCATCCGAATACGACCGCGCCTTTTGTCGAACCTTGATGGCTTCAAAAGGGTCGTTGCTTATCGGCTCAACCGAAACGTAGCGCTCCGGCACCCAGCCGTTGAGCGTGCCAAGGATAGACCTCCCGGCCGCCTGATGATCAGACCAGGTGCCCATCCCCACCAAGGTTTGACGTACACCGTCCGAAAAAATCCTTTCGGCCTGGTCCTCCAGCGAAAAGTGCGACAACAAGGATTCGCGCTTTGCCGGATCACTGGCTTGCTTAGCCAGCCAATTGCTTATTTGTTGCGGGTTATCGAAACGATGTATGGGCGAGGAGTTGCCCGGGATGTAAAGCAATGTCAGCTGAGTTTTCCGGTCGGTCACGCACATCAAGTCGGTCGACTCAAACCCATTGATGCTCAGCAAGCCGATGTCCAGGTCCGGGTCCTTCACGGCAGCCTCTTTAAAGTCCTGGACCGTCAGCTCGGACCAATCCTTTTGCGCCGCAGGCCCCAACGCACGCTGGGCGAGTGCCGTCTCGGCAGGGCCAAGGGTCCCTTCCAGGCTCTGCAGATTGATGGCTTTGACAAAGGAGATTTTACTCAATGCCGCATAAGAGTCGGTGTGTTTGTCCCAAAACCCATCCAGGGTTTTTTTATACATGCTGGTCCGGTCTGTATCCCAGACTAATGACTTGAAGCCATCTACCGGTATGGACACGCGAGTGTCGGCATTATACGGCGCATCGCCCGGTGCACTCGGTTCCCGATAAATACCTTGGCGACTGTTTGCTTCCTGCACCCAGCCGTCGATCTTGTTGTACACATACACCACTGGCGAAAAGTATTTGCCAATTTTTACAAACCAGTTTTCATTATCTTCAATCGTTACATCTTGCCTGTTTTTCAATGCCGCTTGTGTCAGGGTGATTTTTTCCACTACTTCCTTTTCATCTTCACTGTCACTTTTAAATGTCACCAGATAGGTTTTATCAGGGTCAACATCCACGCCCCATTGCTGTTTTATCTTTTCAGTTAAAATGCTGGAAATTTCTTTTTCTGGCGTTACAAAGTCGGAGGAATGCTTGCTGATATAAGATTCCAAATCCGCATTTTTCTTCAATACCGAGCTGACGCCGCCTGGCACAGGCTTTGTTTGAGCACCCTGCAATACACTATTTTTTCTCTTATAATCAGCCAGCGAGGGCAAGATACAGGCCGATGGATGTTTGAGATCCGGCGCTCGATAGTTTGAAGATGCCATTACGGGAGGCTTTTCTTCAGGCTTTTCAACCTCTACAGGCGGATTAACGAACGTGCTCACCATTTGAACAGGAAACCGTATAGACATGTATTACTCCATTAATTCAATCACTCCATGCGCCGACCAGCATAAGCATGCTCCCGAAAATTGCACGCTCGCAAACATGTAAATTCTTTACCTATGCAACATCTGTAAATACGTAGCCTTTAAATAAAAAAAGGCCGCACCCTGCCAAGGAAAGCGGCCCAAAAACTGTCGAATTCTTTTGAAACTAACGCGCGGTGATCACCGACAACTTGGTAATCCCTGCGCGTTCGATCGAGGCCATGGCGCGCGCCACTTCGCCATAATTCACCCCGTCGTCCGCCTGCAGTTGCACCCGCACATCGGGGTCCTTGGCCTTGGCCGCCTGCAGGTTGAATTCCAGCAGGTCCGGCTCGATGGCGTCCTTGTTGATAAACACTTTGCCTGCGCCGTCGATGCTCACCACCAGCGGGTCTTTCTGCTCAACCGGCGCCACGGCCTGGGTCTTGGGCAGGTTGATCGGGATGGAGTTGGTCAACAGCGGCGCGGTGACGATGAACACCACCAGCAGCACCAGCATCACGTCCACCAGCGGCGTGACGTTGATCTCGCTCAGCACCTCATCGCTGTCTTGCGTGGAGAAGGCCATTCAGGACGCCTCCTTTACTTTCTGCGGGCTGCCGGCGCTGGCCTTGGCCAACGTCGGATGCAGCAGCACGCGGAACGCGTTTTTCTGCGCCAGGCTGTAGAAGTCGTGGGCAAAGTCATCCAGGTCTGCCGCCGTCAGCTTCAGGCGACGCAGGAAATAGTTGTAGACCAGCACCGCAGGCACCGCGACGGCGATCCCCACGCCGGTCGCGACCAACGCCGCCCCGATCGGGCCTGCCACGGTTTCCAGGCTGGCGGACCCGGCGGCGCTGATCCCCTTCAGCGCTTCCATGATGCCCCACACGGTGCCAAACAGGCCGATAAACGGCGAGGTGCTGCCGATGCTGGCGACCACGGCCAGGCCGGTTTCCAGGGAGCGACGCTCACGCACGATCTGCTGGCGCAGGGCGCGTTCGAGTCGGTCTTGATGGTTGATTGCCTGGCTCAAATCCGCAGCATGGCTGGCGTCACCCACCTGGATCGCCGCGTAACCGGCCTGGGCCACACGCGCAGCGGCGCCAGGCTGGGTTTCGGCAAGTTCTGCGGCAGCATCGAGGCTCGATGCCGCCCAGAACTGTTTGTGGAACTTGCGATCCTGGGCCTTGAGGCGACCGAACTGCACGCCCTTGAGCAAGGCCAGGCCCCAGGTAGCGACTGAAAAGGCCACCAGCAGCCAGATCACTGCGCTTTCGATGGATTCAAGTGGAGATGCCAATGCCATGATGTTTTCCCTCTGCGCCGCTGAATAATTAATGAATCTTGAAATCGATGGGCACGCTGACCCAGCCGTTCTGGGCCACATCGCCCTGCTTGGCCGGCACGAAACTCCAGCGCTTCACCGCCGCCAATGCCGCGTCATCCAACTGCTGGCGACCGCTGCTTTTTTGCACCTGGATCTCACCCGGTTTACCGCTGGCCAGCACCTGCACGCGCAGCAACACCGTGCCTTCCCAACCACGACGCTGAGCCAGTGACGGGTATTCCGGCGCCGGGTTTTTCAGGTACGCGGCGTTGGCCGACGCGGGTGTCACCGGCGCGGGCGCCACGGGCACTGGCGCAGCGGCGGGTGCCGGCGTCGGTGGTGTTGGCACTGGTGGCGGCTCGACCGCTTTGGGTACAGGCTTGGGCGCAGGTTTAGGCGCGGGCTTGGGTTTGGGAACCGGTTTGGGTGGCGCCGGCTTGGCGGCCAACTCATCCACCACCGGCGGTGGTGGTGGCTCGACCACGGGCGGCGGTGCTGGCGGTGGCGGCTCAACCAGCGGCGGTGCCGGCTGGGAAAACTCGATGGTCATCGGCGGAATTTCCGGCGGCACAATCGGCAGCACCGGCGTGGGCTTCTGACTTACCCAATAGATCACCGCGCCATGCAAGGCCAACACCAGCAGCCCCAGCAGAATGCCTTCGCGGCGGCTGGAGAAACGCTTCGGAGTCTTTTGCAGACGCAATTGCCCCAACGGCGCGCGGTGCGGCCGGCCAAGGTCGACCAACTCACCACTCGGTGCCTGGCGCCACAGCGCCTCGTGTGCACTGGCGGCGGTCTGGACATTGCCCATTGATTCACTCCCTGCGGTTTTGAAAACCGACGGCCTGTATGCAGGGCCGTCTAGGGCTGAATCATCGGGGCCACACACTTATCTCTTAAAGTAATCTTTAAAGTTATACATAGATCAAAATTGAATAATCAGGACGACCATCCGGCGCCAGCCCGCGTCCGTCGTGGCCTGGCGCCCAGCGGCCATTTTTCGATGCTTTCAAGGCATGCAAAATATTCGGCAAAGGTATCGATCAGTGCGGGTTTCCAGCGCATAACGCGAGCAATTCACTCAGCAATGTCTGCCCTGCCGCACCGAGGCCACTGCGGCCATACAAGGCCAGTCGCACGCCGTGTACCGGCGGCAGGCCACTTTCCGGGCCGAGTATGCGATGGCCGGGTTGCAACACCCGCTCCGGCAATAAACTGATGCCCAAGCCTGCCGCCACCGCCGAACACACACTGGCCAGGCTGGCGCTGCAATAGCCGATGCGCCAACGCCAACCAGCACGCTCAAGATGGTGCAGCATGTCGTTGCGATACAGGCCGCCTACCGGAAAGGCCACCAGCGGCAGCGGGTCACGGCCCAGCGCCGGCGTGCTGAGGCTGTCGACCCAATACAAGGGCTCGGGCCACGACGCCACACAGTCGTCGCTGTCGCCCATCTGCTTGACCAGCAACACGTCAAACTCACCGCCCCGATACTGACGCTGCAATTCGGGGCCAAGGCCACTGGTGACTTCCAGCCGCACCCGTGGGTACGCCACCACAAACGCCGAGAGCAAAGGCATCAGGCGCTCGGCAGCAAAATCCTCCGGCACGCCAAGGCGCAATACGCCGTCGCTTTGCTGGTTGATCAGCACATCGGCGGCTTCTTCATGCAGCACCAGGATGCGCCGGGCATAGGCGAGCAGCCGTTCACCCTCAGTGGTGGGCACCACACGGCGCTGGTCGCGATCGAGCAACTGGCACGTCACCACGTCTTCCAGGCGGCGGATCTGCTGGCTGACGGTAGACTGGGTCAAATGCAGGCGCTCGGCGGCGCGGGTGAAATTGCCGCAGTCCACCACGGCGACAAAGCTGCGCAACAACACGGGATCGAACACACTCATCACCATTGCGTTTGCCACTGGTTGGCATGGTTATATTTAATTTCAGCATACCTTGGCGCCTCGCCATACTCATCCCCCCTTTGCCCACGCGGACCCTGCCTTCCATGACGCTGAACACGACACTCGCCGGACGACTTGCCGGCTGGGGCCTGCTGGTGGTGCTTGGCCTGAACCTGCGCCCCATCCTCAGCTCCATCAGCCCCTTGCTCGGTGAGATTCGCCAGGCCACCGGCTTGAGCTTTCAGAGCAGTGCCTTGCTCACCAGCCTGCCGGTGATCTGCATGGGGTTGGTGGCACTGGTGGGCGTGAGCGTGGAGGCTCGCCTGGGCGAACGGCGTGGCATCGCCCTGGGCTTGTTGATGATTCTGCTGGCGTGCCTGGCGCGCTGGCTGATGGGCCAGGCTTCGGCACTGCTGGTTACCGCGCTGCTCGGCGGCGCGGGCGTGGCGCTGATCCAGGCGCTGGTGCCGGCGATGATCAAGCGCGAGTTCCATCACCGTGTGCCGGTGGCGATGGGGGTGTACTCGGCCTCACTGATGGCCGGCGGTGGGCTGGCGGCGCTGCTCAGCCCGGTGGTGGCCACGCACTTTCAGCAATGGCAGGCGGGATTGGGTGTGTGGCTCCTGCCGGCGCTGGGGGCGTTGCTGCTGTGGGCCTGGCTGCCGCTGGGCGCGGCGCGAAACCCACAGCAGGCGCCTGCGTTCAAGGGCTTGCGCAACCGCCGCGCCTGGCTGCTGGCGCTGTATTTCGGCCTGGTCAATTGCGGCTATATGAGCATGGTCGCGTGGCTGCCTGCCTACTATCAGCAACTGGGCTGGGGCGTGCTGCCCAGCGGTTCATTGCTGGCGTTCATGACGATTTTTCAGGTGACTGCCGCCCTGCTGATGCCGGTGCTGGCGCAACGCGGTATCGACCGTCGCCCATTGCTCAGCATCAGCCTGTTGGCGCAAACCATTGGCTACCTGGGCCTGATCATTGCGCCGCAGGAATATCCTCACCTATGGGTGGCCTTGTGCGGCTTCGGCCTGGGCGCCTGTTTCGCCCTGAGCCTGCTGCTGACCCTCGACCACCATCGCGACCCACGCCAAGCCGGGCAACTGGCTGCGTTCGTGCAAGGCGTGGGCTTTTTGATCAATGCGATTTCGCCATGGCTGACCGGCTGGCTGCGCGAGCTTACCGGCCACTTTGTCAGTGCCTGGGTGGTGCTGACGGTGACGGCGGTGGCGATGCTGCTGGTGACGCGGGTGTTCAGCCCGGCCACCTATCGCACTGATCTAGAAGTCGTAGCGCCCAGTCACGCCTAGGGTACGCGGCGTGCCCAGCAGGCCCTCGTAACCGCCGTTACCGCCGGTCCACAGGGTGGTGTAGTAGGTTTTGTCGAAGGCGTTTTTCAGCCACAGCGACACATCCCACTGCCCTTGGTCATAGTCGCCGCGCAAACCGGTCGACAGGTTGACCACCGCATACGCCGGGATCTGCCCGTAGTCGGAATCTTCCACCGTGCCCACCGCCTTGGAACGGAACGCGTAGCTGGCGGTGACGTAGGGTTCGAAGCCGTTCGCCAGGTTCCACTTGTACTCGCCGTTGGCGTTGGCAATCCACTTGGACGCGCCCACCACCTGATGGCCGCTCAAGTCGCAGGACGCCGGCGCACCGGGGCGCAGGCTGGTTTCCGGCGGGCATGGCGCATCCTTGTAAGACAGGTACGTCACGTCATTGAAGGAGCCGTTGATGTTCAGGGTCAGGCCCTTGATCGGCACCAGGGTGCTTTCCACTTCCACGCCCCGCGAGCGCACCGAGCCGGCGTTGGTCAGGTACTGCACGCGGTTGTCCTGGTCGTAGGCGTTGGTCTGGTAGCCGTTGACCTGGGTCCAGAACAGGTTGGCATTGAGCTGCAGGCGGCGGTCCCACAACGTGCTCTTGAAGCCCAGCTCGGCGTTGTTGGCGCGCTCGGTGCCGATCAGCAACGAGTCGGCTCCGGCTGTTGGCGCAGACCCCACCGCCAGGTTCACACCACCGGACTTCTCGCCATGGGACAGCGTCGCGTAGCCCAGCAGGTTTTCATTGAAGTGATAACTGAGGTTGAGCAGCCCCGACGGCGTGGCGCTGTATTGCGACAGGTCGCCCGAATCATAGGCCCCGGTACGCCCACGCCGCGCCGTGGCGGCAGCCCCGCTGACCGCCGCGCCACCGACCGGCGCATTGCGCGTGACCCAGGCGCTTTTCTCTTCGTAGGTGCCGCGCACACCGGCGGTGAAATCCAGGCGCTCGGTCAGGTGCCAGGTGCCTTGGGCGAACAACGCGAAGCTGTCGGTGCGGATATGCCCGTTGCCCACACTGCTCACGTTGCTCAACGCACCGGCGGGCGTGCCGTTCCAGATATCGGCCTTGGGCCCGTAGTAGGCAAAGGATTTGTTATCCAGGTCGGAGCCGAAGTAGTAGGCGCCGAGCACGTAATCGAAGAAGCCACCGCTGGGCGACGCCAGGCGAAACTCCTGGGACCACTGCTTATCTTCCACCGAAACCCCGGCGTTATACGACGCCGGTACATTGAGGCCGTCATCGTTGCGTGGGGTGAAATTCCACCAGCGGTACGAACTCACCGAGGTCAGGGTGAAGTCGCTGGGCAGCGTCCAGTTGGCTTCCAGCGACGTACCGCCCTGGAACACCGTGACATGCTGGTCGTTGTCCAGGTTGACCTTGCGATGAGTGCCGTCCACCAGGGTGGCGCCTGCCGCGTTGGCCCGGGATTGATACAGGTTGGTGCCATTGATGGTCGGCCCGGTGCTGTACAGCACGCGGGTGCCGGCGCTGGAGTCTTCTTCGTTGTAGTCGCCGATCCAGCGCAGGTTGAAGGCTTCGTTGGGCTTGTACAACAGTTGCCCACGAAAGCCCTGGCGTGAGCCGCCGTTCAAATCATGGCCGTCGTGTTCATTCTTGATGTCGCCGTCGCTGCGCGTGCGATAGGCCGAGAAACGCCCTGCCAGCTCATCGGTCAGGGGGCCGGAAATCGTGCCCTTGGTCTGGAAATAACCGTCCTCGCCCAGGGAGGTTTCGATGCTGCGCTCTGAGGTAAAACTCGGCGCGCGGGTGCTGATATTGATCACGCCAGCGGTGGTGTTCTTGCCGAACAACGTGCCCTGGGGACCGCGCAAAACCTCAAGCTGCTCGATGTCCATCAGGTCGAACACCGCCATGCCCGGGCGCCCCAGGTAGACGTTGTCGATATACAGCCCCACGCTGCCTTCCAGGCCATCGCTGGCCGGGTTGTTGCCCAGGCCGCGGATCGACACGCTGGACTGGCGCGCATGCATATAGGCGACGTTGACGCTGGGCACCAGTTGCTGCAAATCCTGGATGCGGTACACCCGCTGGGTTTCCAGGGCCTGGCCGCCGACCACGCTCATGGGCGTCGGCACCGCCTGGGCACTTTCGGTCCGCCGCCGGGCAGTGACCGTGACAGTTTCCAGTTGGCCACTGGCGCTTTCGCCCTTGCCGGCAGGCGCGGGGTTTTCAGCGGCCTGGGCCGGCGACCAACTGGTACTGCCGGCCACCAACATCGCCAGGGGCAAGGACTTGAACAGACTCATAAGCGGCTCCAGAACCCCGGAATACTCGTCGCCTCATATTCCTAAAGGTTATTTATTTATGTTTTTACGAACATTTACTGCATAAGAGATAGCCTTTATAAGGAGTCGACGTAATGCATAGCCAATGCATTTCCCGGATATTTTTGATGTGAAAAATGCATATCGACTTGCGCCAGCTTCGCCACTTCATCGCCCTCGCCGAACAGCGCAGTTTCGTCGCGGCAGCCGCAGCGGTGAACCTGTCGCAGTCGGCGTTCAGCCGTAGCATCCAGGCTCTGGAACACAGCGCCGGCTGCCAACTGGTGGACCGTGGCCGCAAAGACCTGGCGCCCACCAAGCAAGGCCAGGTGCTGCTCGAGCACGCACGGCGCCTGGTCAGCGGCGCACAACAACTGGCCAACGAAATCAGCCAGTTCAACGGCCTGGAAGCCGGTGAACTGCGCTTCGGTTGCGGCCCCGCGCCGGCAGCTGGGCTAGTCCCGCGTGCCATCGGCAGTTTTATCGGGCGCTACCCCAAGGCCCGCGTGCAGTTCCAGGTGGACGACTGGCAAAGCCTGAGCAAGCGCCTGCTCAGCGAAGAGTTCGAATTCTTCGTCGCCGACACCCGCCACTTCGAAGCCAACCCCGACTACCACACCCACCGCCTGCGCCCGCGCCGTTGGCACTTCTGCTGCCGCGCCGGCCACCCCTTGGCAACGCACAACAGCGTCAGCGCCGCCGAGCTGATGAGCTACCCGCTAGCAGTGACCATCCGCCCGCCGAACCTGCGCAAAGTCATCGTCGACCTCAGCGGCCGGCCGGATTACCAACCCAATGTGGAATGCGAAAACGGTTACAGCCTGATGGGCGTGGTACTGCGCTCGGACGCCATCGGCATCGTCAGCGCCAACAGCGACGTGCTGCACATGGCGCGCGGCGAACTGGTGTGTTTGCAGATTGAGGGATTGGACGAAAACCTGGAGGAGCGCTACACCCGCTACGGGATCGTCAGCCGCGCGGGGTATCGGTTGTCGCCGCTGGCGCAGGCGATGATTGAGCAGATCAAGGAGATTGATGAGTTGGATGAGGAAGTGTGCGCACTGGAAAATGTTGCCATCTGATGAAGCGTCATCACGGCATTGCTATTTACACAACCTGTGGGCTGCAGCAGCAAGGTAACCACGATGCGAAGCGAGTCGCTCTTGATCTGCTTTTGATTTTGATCTCAGGCGCACCGTTAAACCACGCTGGCCGGAATTCGACAGGGATTTGGGGGGTAAACCGGCAGGGATGCCGGTTTAGCCGCCCCGCGCCATGGATGGCGCGTGGCGGCGGCCCCCCAAATCACTGGCGGATTACGGGCACACCGAGCCCAAGCGAGGTGCCGAGTGGTGGGGCAAGAGCCCTTTGGTTACTTTGGGCTGGGCCGGCATTCCGGCTTTTCCAAAGTGACCCGCCGTCAGGGCGGAACCCTAAGTGGCCGTTACCTAAATAACGGATAGGTACTCGGTCTGATCCAACATCCCGGTCGGCTGTCAGGCCGCCTTCGCGAGCAAGCCCGCTCCCACAGGTTGATCGTGGGGCGTCAGGTAGATGAGTGTCGGCTGGCTGGCCGTCATCGCAGGCAAGCCACACAGTTGGATCGCGGAGTGTCAGGCTGGCTGGCCTGCGATGACGCCAGCCGCCACACCCATGCATTCCCTGCATAAAATCCAGACCTCAAATGCACTTGCCAGCCCCCCCTGCGAACGGCGAAAAAACGCTTCTGTCCTCCGTCCGGTAAACCCCCATGTCTGAACCAAAACCCGTGCGCAACGTGCTCTACATCATGTGCGACCAACTGCGCCGCGACTACCTGTCCTGCTACGGCCATGCCCATCTGCACACGCCGAATATCGACCGCCTGGCCGCCGCAGGCGTGCGTTTCAGTCGGGCCTATACACAGGGCACCATCTGCGGCCCGTCGCGTATGTCGGCCTACACCGGGCGCTATGTCAGCAGCCATCAGGTGGCGTGGAATGCAGTGCCACTGCCGCTCGAAGAGCTGACGATCGGCGACTACCTGCGCCCCCACGGCATCCGCACCGCCCTGGTGGGCAAGACCCACGCCACGCCGAACCTTGAGGCCTTGCAGCGCCTGCAGATAGACCCCGACAGTGCCCAGGCCGAGCCGCTCAATGAAGTCGGCTTCGACGCGTATCTGCGTCACGACGGCATCTACCCCGACAGCCCGCTGTTCGACGATAAGCGCGAGTCCGCACCCTACACCCAGTACTTGCGCGATCACGGCTACAGCGGCCGCAACCCCTGGCATGAATGGGCCAACGCCGCCGAAGGTGAGAACGGCGAAGTGCTCAGCGGCTGGCACATGCGCAACGCCGGCAAGCCCGCACGGGTGGCCGAAGAGCATTCGGAGACCGTCTACACCACCGACCGCGCCATCGACTTTATCGACGAGCAAGGTGAACAGCCGTGGTGCCTGCACCTGTCGTATATCAAGCCGCACTGGCCCTACATCGCGCCGGCGCCTTATCACGCGCTGTACGGCGCCGAGCATGTGCAGGCGCCGATTCAACCGGAACACACCAGCGACCATCCGGTGTACCAGGCATTCCGCCAACACCAGGAGAGCGTGAACTTTTCCCGTGACGAGGTGCGCCTCACGGTGGTGCCCACCTACATGGGGCTGATCAAACAGATCGATGATCAACTCGGGCGGCTGTTTGATTTTCTGCAAGGCACTGGCCGCTGGGACGACACGCTGATCGTGTTTACCAGCGACCACGGTGACTTCCTCGGCGATCATTTCCTCGGTGAAAAAGAATTCTTGCTGGAGCCTGCGGTGGGTGTACCGCTGATCGTGCGCGACCCACGTGCCAGCGCCGATATCAGCCGCGGCACCGTAGACGAGCGCCTGGTGGAAACCATCGACGCCCTGCCCACCTTCCTCGACGCCTTGGGCTTGCCCGCCGCCGACCATCGCCTGGAAGGCCGCTCATTGATTCCATTGCTGCAGGGCGAGCAACCCAGCTGGCGCCGCTACGCCATTGCCGAATACGACTACGCCTTCCAGGCCCCGGCTCGCGAGCGACTGGAACAGCCCATCGACCGTTGCCGCATGACCATGGTGCGCAGCGAGCGTTGGAAATACCTGGCATACGACGGCTTTCGCCCGCAGCTGTTCGACCTGGAAAACGACCCGCAAGAACTGCACGACCTGGGCAGCGATCCGGCCTATGCCGAGGTGCGCGAAACTCACTTGGGCTATCTGTTCGACTGGCTACGCGGGTTGAAGCGGCGCACTACCATCAGCCACACGGAAGTTGAACTGCGTGGGCAGTGGTTTCGTTATGGTGAGCCAGAGGCAGAGAAAGTGGTGAAAATCGGAGTCTGGTAAACACCACAAACCAAATGTGGGAGCGGGCTTGCTCGCGAATGCGCAGTGTCAGTCGACGAATTCATCAACTGACCCACTGCATTCGCGAGCAAGCCCGCTCCCACATTTTTAATCTTCACCCGGCTTAGAGACCTTTAGTGGTTTTGCTTGATTGCCCCTGCACCCCCACCGGCACATCCCCTTTGAGCGTGACCCGGCGCACGATGCGTTCCTGGGTGCCGTAGTCGTCCACCGCGTAATGCTGGGTGGCGCGGTTATCCCAGATCGCCACATCACCGGTGTTCCAGCGCCAGCGTACGGTGTTTTCCAGGCGGGTGACGTGGCCTTGCAGCAGGTTGAACAACTGCGCCGACTCCGCCTGAGAGTAGCCTTTCAGGCGTTTGACGAAGTGCCCCAACAGCAGGGTTTTCTCACCGCTGACCGGGTGCACGCGCACCACCGGGTGTTCGGTTTCGTACACCGTGGAGGTGAACACTTTGCGGTACTCCTCAAGCTTCTCCACCGCCACGTCCGGCTTGCGGGCGGCATAGTCGTATTCGTTGCTGTGCACCGCCCAGAGGTGGTCAGCCAATGCTCGCAGCTCCACGCTGAGGTCGTTGTAGGCAGCGGCGGTGTTGGCCCATACGGTGTCGCCGCCGGAAGCAGGCGCCAGCACCGAACGCAGGATCGAGGCCTTTGGGTACGCATCGACGAAGGTCACGTCGGTGTGCCAGGAATTGGCGCGCTGGCCACGGGTGCCATCCAACTCCATCAGGAACCGCGTGCCGTCTCGTACCGGTACGGTGGGGTGGGCGATCGGCTCGCCGAGCAGGTGAGCAAAGGCTTCCTGGCTCTGGTCATCGAGATGGGTTTGTTCGCGAAAGAAAATCACCTTGTACTGCACCAGCGCCTGCTCGATGGCCTCGACGGTGGCGGCATCCAGCTCACCGGACAGTTTGATGCCACGGATTTCGGCGCCGATCCGCCCGGCTACCGGGTGAATATCGAGTGCGTGGGCGATGGGTTGAACGGCTAATGCGGCGTTGCTCATTGTGATGACCCTCATGTGCCTGCGAAACGGTGGGGGGAAGCTTCCAGCAACGCTCTATTCATATGCGATTTAGGTCTAGCAAATGAATAAATGCTTCGTTGACGGAATAAGAGCATGCATTTAAAACCTCAGCTTGCTCGGTCGCAAATGCCTTCGACCTATTTTTAAAATGCCGGGAAAGCATATGGATCTTCGCCAACTGCGCTACTTCATCGCCCTCAACGAACACCGCAGTTTCGTGCGCGCTGCGGACGCCATGGGCATCACCCAACCGGCGTTCAGCCGCAGCATCCAGGGGCTGGAACAGGAGTTCGGTTGCGTGCTCGTAGACCGTGGCCACAAGGACTTGCGCCCCACGCCGGAAGGCCAGGTGGTGTTGCAGCACGCCCTGAGCCTGGTGCATGGCGCGGCGCTACTGAGCAGTGAAGTGACGCGCATGACCAAGCTCGACGCCGGCGACCTGCGCTTCGGCTGCGGCCCGGCGCCAGCGGTGAAACTGGTGCCGGATGCGGTGGCGCGGTTTATCAACGCCCACCCGAAAATCCGCACCACGTTTCAAGTGGATAACTGGGAAACCCTCAGCCGCCGCCTGAGCCGTGAAGAGATCGAATTCTTTATCGCTGACATTCGTCAGTTCGAGGCCGACCCGAATTTCCAGACCCGCGCACTCACCCCCAAACGCGGGGTGTTTTTCTGCCGTCCTGGGCACCCGTTGTTGGCCAAGGACAGCCTGTCCACCAATGACATGTTCGACTACCCGCTGGCGGCGCCGCTCATCTCCCAGGGCATTCGCAAGCTGTTGGCGAACCTGAGTGGGCGCATGGATTTTTCACCGAGTATCCAGACCGAGCACTTCCCGGCACTGGTGAGCATCGTGCTGCAAACCAATGCCATCGGCGTCGGCACTGAAGAGGCCTTTGCCGAGGACATTGCCAAGGGAGCGCTGGTGCTGCTGCACTGGCGCAACTTGCCGCAGCACATGGAGACAATGAGTGCGCGCTGCGGGATCGTCAGCCGCACCGGGTCGCGGTTGTCGCCGGCGGCGAAGGCGATGATTGAGATGTTGGTGGAGGTGGATAGTCAGCCGGTGAGTGTGGCGGTTTGACGGGCCCCTTCGCGAGCAAGCCCGCTCCCACAGGTTGGAATGCATTCCAAATGTGGGAGCGGGCTTGCTCGCGAAGACGGCAGTACAGGCAACAACAAAATCAGAGCCCCGCCGCCACCAACCCAGGCGCCACCCAATCACTCACCTGAAACGACTTGCGAATCAACTTCTCCCTGGACGCCAAGTCCACCGCATCCTGCAATTTGCCCAGGAACACCGGGTCCAGCGTGGAGGGGAAAACTTCGCTGAGTTTCTGGTCCTTTAAATCATTGGTGAGGATCACCGGCGGGTAACTGGCCAGCCCGGACACCAGCGCGATGTAGGCCTGTTTGTTATTGTCATCGGTCAACCACTGCACCGCTTGCTGCTGAGCCTTGAGCAACGTGGCCACGGCGTCTGGGTGTTCATCGACAAACTTGGCGCTGCCCACCAGCACGGCCTGGATGCTGCCGGCATCGCCCAGGTCCTTGGTGGTCAACGGTATCTCTGCCAAGCCTTTGGCCTGCAACGCCGTCAGGGTGGAACCGCCCCAGGTGGCATCAATCTGCTTGGCGGCCAGGGCGGCAGCGGCCGCATTGAAGTCCAGGTTGATCACCTTCAGGTCCTTCTCGCTCAAGCCCTGGCTGGCCAATGCGCTGTCGAACGACAACTGGCTGGCCGTGCCACGGAACACCGCCACGCGCTTGCCCTTGAGGTCTTGCAAGGTCTTGATGCCGGAGCCCGGCACCACGCCGAGGTAGTGTTTCACTCCCCGTGCGGAGGCGCTGAGCAGCCGCGTATCCAGGCCATTGGAGCGGCCGATGATCGCCGCCAGGTCGCCCAGATAAGCCAGGTCCACCTGGCCGTTGGCGAAGGCCTCGTTGATCACAGGGCCAGCGCCCTTGAAGTAATTCCACTGGATCTTGATGCCTTGGTCGGCAAAGGCTTTTTCGAAGATCTGCTGTTCACGCAACACGTCGGTGATGCCACCGCCACTGTGTTGGCTGCCGGCACTGAGGTCGGGCACGGCGATGCGGATTTCCTTGAGGTCGGCGGCATGCACCAACCCGGCCAGGGCGGTGCCGGCGAACAGGCTGATCAAACGTTTAAAGGGCAGTTTCATAAGCGCAGCTCCTGGTGGGCGACGGTCGCCTGGGGAGCAAAAAGTAGGCACAAGCTGAACAAAACTTTAAATACTATAAATTCACAATTTAATAGCTTTTAGGACTATGCGAGCTAACACGCAGCCTCCAGAAGGATATGCACAAACAGCATCGAAAATATTCTTCGAATGCATTGGATGCGTGGTGGCGTGAGGCTTTAAATGACTTTCTTTAGCTCGCAATCATCTTGATCACGCTTTTGTAAGATCGAAATCACATAACGCATTCGGAGGTCTTCCATGGCCCGGATTTCACTTCTGAGCCTGCCGCTGGCGGCCCCGTCCAAAGGCGTCGCGCCGCGCTGGCCGCAGCTGGGCCAGCGGTTATTGCCGTGGCTGCTGCCGCTCACGCTGTTTGCCTTATGGTGGCTGGCCAGCCGCAATCATTGGATGAGCGAGCAGATTCTGCCTACCCCCGCCCTGGTGTGGAGCAGCGCGGTGGAGTTGGCCGGTGGCGAGTTATGGAGCCATCTGGCGATCAGCTTGCAGCGCTTGTTCTGGGGCCTGCTGGCCGGTATCAGTGCCGGCGCGATACTGGGTGCGTTCCTGGGCTTCAGTGCACGCGCCGAGCGCTTGGTATTCCCGACCTTCAGCGCCCTGGCGCAAGTGCCGACCCTGGCCTGGATCCCGCTGTTCATGGTGTTTTTCGGCATTGGCGAAACCCTCAAGCTGGTGGTGCTGGTCAAGGCCATCGTGGTGCCCGTGACCCTGCATACCCTGGTGGGCGTTCGCGACGCCCAGCCCAACCTGCGCGAAGCCGCCCGTATACTGCGCCTGCCTGGCCACTTGTTGGTCCGCCGCCTAGTCCTGCCCGCCGCACTGCCGGCGTTCATGGCTGGCGTGCGCCTGGCTCTGGGGGCCGGCTGGACCTCCCTGTTGGCCGTGGAGTTGCTGGCCTCCAGTGAAGGCATCGGCTACCTGATGGTGTGGGCACGCCAGTTGTTCATGCTCGATATCGTCTTCGTGTGCATCGTGGTCATTGGCGTGCTGGGGGTGGTGATGGACCGCGGCATCGGCTGGCTGGATCGCAAGTGGGTGCACTGGCCGCACCCCGCCACCGCGCAGATCCGCCGCGGGCCACGCTATGAAGGCTGGCAACGCCTGCAGCCCTGGTTGTTACCCTTGCTGTTGTTGGCGCTGTGGCAGGCAGCGACGCAACAGGGCTGGGTAGACCCGAACATTCTGGTCAGCCCCTGGACCGTGCTGCAAACCACCCTGGCCGGCGCGCTGGATGGCAGCCTCACCACCGCCCTAGGCAAAAGCCTGGGCCGAGCCGTGGGCGGCTTGCTGCTCGGCGGCAGCCTGGGCTTTGCCTTGGGCCTGTGGCTGGGGTTATCGCGGCGCAGTGAGCGACTGTTCGGCCCAACCTTGTCCGCGCTGCGCCAGATTGCGATTTTTGCCTGGGTGCCGCTGCTGACCGCCTGGTTCGGCCTGGGTGAGTTGGCCAAGTGGGTATTTATCGCCCTCGCCGCCTTCTTCCCGTTGTTTATCGCCACCCAGCGCAGCGTGCTCAACCAGTCGCCCCAGCTGCGCGAAGCCGCGCAGGTGCTGCGCCTGAACCTCTGGCAACGCCTGCGCCGCTTGGTGCTGCCGGGCGCCGCGTCGGGGATTTTCGCCGGCCTGCGCCTGAGCCTGATCTACGCGTGGATGGGCACCCTCGGCGCCGAATATTTCATGCCCTCCAATGGCGGCATCGGCAGCCTGATGATCGGTGCCCAACAGCTGCTGCGCATGGACCTGATCATGAGCGGCATGCTGCTGGTCGGCCTCACCGGCGCTACCCTCAACCTGCTCGGCCAACGCCTCGAAACCCGCGCCACTCGCTGGAGACACGCATGAACGCACCGATTGTCAGCTTCAACCATGTGGGCAAGTCCTTCGACGTCGATGGCTTCGAACTGGAAGCCATCCGTGAATTCAACCTGGAGGTGGCCGAAGGGGAATTCGTCGCGATTGTCGGCGCCAGCGGTTGCGGCAAGTCCACCCTGCTGCGCCTGCTGGTGGGGCTCGATACGCAGTATCGCGGCGAGATCCGGGTGGATGGCAACGCCGTCAGCGGCATCGGCGGCGAACGCGGCATTGTGTTCCAGGAGCACCGTCTGTTTCCGTGGCTGACCGTGGCGCAAAACATCGGCCTGGGCTTGGTCAACGAGCCGCTGAGCGAGGCCGAGCGCACGCGGCGCATCAACGATTTTATCGAGCTGGTGGGCCTCACCGACTTCACCCGCGCCTACCCGCACCAACTCTCCGGCGGCATGGCGCAACGGGTGGCGATTGCCCGTGGCCTGGTGGCCAGCCCGCGCATCCTGTTGCTGGACGAACCCTTCGGCGCCCTCGACGCGCTGACCCGCCAGCAGATGCAGGATGAGCTGTTGGCAATTCGCGCCCGCGCCAGGATCACCACAGTGCTAGTGACCCATGATGTGGAAGAGGCGATTTTCCTCGCCGACCGTGTGGTGGTGATGGAGCCCAGGCCCGGGCGCATCAAGCAAATAGTCGACATCGCCCTGCCCCATCCACGCCAGCGCAGCAGCTTTGAATTCCACCAGCTGCGCGAAGAACTGCTGCACGAACTGATCAGCGATGACCACTACCAACCGCCCGTGCGCGAACAGATTCGCGATTTGCCCCTGGCGTTTATTGCCTGCTGAGGTGAGCTAAATCGCTGTGTGCCTGCTCACGTCGCTCGAAGCGGTTGGCGCGGGCAAAGGTGCCCAGATCATTGAAGCGCACCCCCATCTCGGCCATGACCTTATGCGCCACCTTGGTGGTCATCTGGCGGATGTAGAACGGCTCTTTCACCACGAAGTGATGGATGCCGTGGGTGCTGCCGAAGTTGAAGCAGAACGCCTGCAACGGCCACAGCCACCAGGGGTTCAGCACTTGGGTTTGCTGGATCACATTGCCCAGCTCCACATCGCCGTAGTAGTGCATGTTGGAGCTGACAAAGTGCAGGCAGAAGGTGCGCAACACATTCGGGCCGATGATCACCACCGCAGCGATATCGATCACCTGCATCACCTGCAAGGTATCGGCTGACCATTGAATGGGCGCGCCCACCAGGCTGGCAATCCCATTGGCGGCATGAAAGCCCAGGAAGACGTACCACGCGCCCCAATGCAGCAAGGCCAGCGGTGCATACACCAGCAGCACGCGCTTGAGGATGCTGACCCTGTGCGGCCAGGTCTTGGCGCGCACCAGGCGGATCAAGGCCGACATCATGTTGTCCCCCACCATCAACAACCGCGCGATACCCCAGGGTTCGCCGTTGGTGATCGCGCGCTCTTCCATATCGGCCTCGGTGCCCGAAACCTTGTGATGGTTGAGGTGCAGATGCCTACGTATCCACGGGTTGATGGTGCTCGGGCGCGCCAGCCACACCAGGCCCATCATCACATTGTGGGGCACGCGCTGTTTGCGAAAGTACATGCTGTGGATCAGGTCGTGTTCCAGCTCGTGGGTGAGCGAGGCGAAGAAAGCATTGAGCAGCAGACACACCCACCAGGCCATATGACCGCTGATATAGAGCGCTGCCGAGCCAAACATGCCCAGCAGGGCAAAGGCCAGGATGCCCGCGCCCAGCGCATCCTGATGCAACAACCAGGGGTGCCGCTGGCGCAGGCGCACGCCTTCGGCCATCACGACCTCGCGGATGTGCGCTGAACGCTGTTGTGCGTTCAACGACTGGGGGCTTGCAGAAGTACCGTCCATGCTTCCATTCTCTTGTGAAGTGATGCCTGAATCCTGCACCTAACCCTAGCGCAGGACGCTAGCCGCGCACGCCAATCTGTTGACCACAAGCGCCAATTGCCATGACCGAACCCACGTCCCTCGCCAGCTGGACCCGCGCCCTGCGCAAGCAGCTCGACGCCCTGGGCCTCGACAGCGCCGCGCTGTGCGCCGAGGCCGGGCTCGACCCGCAGCAGATGGACGACCCCAACGCCCGCTACCGGTTGTCGGCCACCACGCGCTTATGGGCGCTGGCGGTACAGGCCAGTGGCGACCCGGCGATTGGGCTGCGGGTGTCGCGGTTTGTCAGCCCCACCACCTTTCATGCACTGGGTTACGCATTGGTGGCCAGCGGCAGCTTGCGCGAGGTATTCGAGCGCATCGTGCGCTATCACCAGGTGGTCAGTGATGCCCTGGACCTGGAGCTGAGCCGCCACGGCGACATCTACCGTTTTCGCCTGCTCCAACCCCCAGGTAGCCCCGCGCCTGCGCCGGAAGCGATCGATGCCTTTGCGGCGATCTACGTACGCACCTGCCGCAACCGCCTGGGGCGCGACTATGCGCCATTGGCCGTTTACCTGCGGCGCCCGGAACCCACCGACCCCAAGCCGTGGCACACGGTATTTCGCTCGCCAGTATTCTTTGCCGCCGACGAAGACCGCCTGGAATTCGCCGCCAACGACTTCGACAGCCACCTGGACGACGCCAACCCGGAGCTGGCCGAACACAACGAAACCGTGCTCAAGCGCACCCTCGCCCAACTGCAACCGCTGACCTGGGAACGCAAAGTGCGCGCCGCCATCGAGGCGCAATTGCCAGACGGCGAGCCAAGCGCCGAACGCATCGCCCAAGCGCTGCACTTGAGCTTGCGCAGCCTGCAAAGGCACCTGGCCGATGAAGGGTGTCGGTTTGACGCCTTACTTAACGAGTGCAGGCAAAACCTGGCGTTATTGCACCTGCGCGACCCGCACTGCTCATTGGCCGAGATCAGCCATTTGCTGGGGTTTGCCGACACCAGCAGTTTCAACCGTGCGTTCAAGCGCTGGACAGGGATGACGCCGGGGCAGTTTCGCGACGGGTTGCAGTAGCAAGGGCCTCATCGCAGGCAAGCCAGCTCCCACAGGGGAATGGGTTCACATCCTGTGGGAGGTGGCTTGCCTGCGATGAGCATAGATATCTACATAACTTTGTAGGCTGTAGCAGCAGACGGTAACCACGATGCGAAGCGAGCCGCTCTTGATCTGCTTTTGATTTTGATCTTAAGCGCCCCGTCAAACCACGCTGGCCGGAATTCGACAGTGATTTGGGGGGTAAACCGGCAGGGATGCCGGTTTAGCCGCCCCGCGCCATGGATGGCGCGTGGTGGCGGCCCCCCAAATCACTGGCGGATTACGGGCACACCGAGCCTAAGCGAGGTGCCGAGTGGTGGGGCAAGAGCGTTTTGCTTACTTTTGCGCTGTTCAAAAGTGAGCCGCCGTCAGGGCGGAACCCCAAGTGGCCGTTACCGCAGCAATGGATCTACACACAATCCAACTGTGTTGACTGTCAGCCCGCCTTCGCGAGCAAGCCCGCTCCCACAGTTGGATTGTGGGGTGCCTGGTAGATAGGCGTCAGCTGAAAGGTCGCCATCGCAGGCAAGCCCGCTCCCACAGGGGAATGCGTTCACATGTGTGGGCTTGCCTGCGATGAGGCCGGTACACCCACCACACATCCCTGGGTTTGATTACAAACCTGTCATCCAATTGTGCGGCTTTTGTCCGCATCCGCTGGTTACCGTGACGGCCTGCTTTCTGGAGCCCTCACTATGTACCGCACTGCCTTGTTCCTGAGCCTCGCCGTGGCCACCGCCGCCCAGGCGGCGCCACAATTGCCCCGCCACGCCGAGCTGGATTTGCACACCGCTCGCCAACTGGCCGATGCCAGCCTGGCCCACTGCAGCGCAGCGCTGACCGTCCTCGACCGCGGTGGCAACCTGTTGCTGGGCCTGCGCGCTGACGGTGTCGGCCCGCACAACAGCCTCGCCAGCCAACGCAAGGCTTACACGGCGCTGTCGACAAAAACCCCGACCCGGCTGTTTGCCGAACGGGCGCGTAATAACCCCGAGGCCGCCAACCTCAACAGTTTGCCCGAGCTGCTGTTGCTCGGCGGCGGCGTGCCGCTGTTTGCCGACGCCGAACTGGTCGGTGCGCTAGGCATCGCCGGTGCCGGTGGCGCCGCGCAGGATGAAGCCTGCGCCGTGCAGGCCGCCGAGCAACTGGGCTTGAAAATCACCCCTTGATTCCACTTCCCTCAAAAGGACTTCGCGATGAAAACCTTGAGCATGACCCTTGCCGCACTGAGCCTGAGCGGCCTGTGCAACCTGGCCCTGGCCGACGGCAACCCCCTGAGCGTGCACGTACTCAACCTGGAAAACGGCCTGCCAAGCGCCGGTGTCAATGTCACCCTGGAACAGCACGTGGGCGATAAATGGCAGTCGCTGTCTGAAGGTGTGACCAACCAGCAAGGCCGCATCGCCGAGCTGTTCCCGGCCAACCGCAGCATGCAGCCGGGCGAGTACCGCGTGGTGTTCAAGACCGGCGATTACTACAAGAAGGCTAACCGCGAGACGTTCTTCCCCGAGGTGCCGGTGATTTTCCAGGTCAAGCAGGCCGACCAGCACTACCACATCCCGCTGCTGCTCAGCCCTTACGGCTTCTCCACCTATCGCGGTTCATAGGCCCGCGGCCAGCTGCAGCCCATTGAGGTCGCGTATCTCGATGGCGCCGTAACTCAAGCCGATAATGCCCTGTTGCTCCAGCGCCTTGAGCAGACTGTTGATGGTCTGGCGCGACAGGCCCAGCATTGCCGCCAGATCCTCCTGGGGCAGCTGCAGCACGCGGCGCGCCTGCTCCACTTCGCCATAGCCTTGGGCAATCATCAGCAAACGATGGGCCAGCCGCTCTGAGGCGGGCATCAGGCTTATCTGTTCGATAGTGATCAACGACAGCCGAAGTTTATGGCTCATCAACAGGGCCATCTCCCGCCAGAACACCGGACGCTGTTCGAGGATGCCGAGCATCGCCGCCTGCGGCACCTGCAACAACTTGCATGCGCCGGTGGCCAGGGCATCGTGGGTGCGCGGCAGGTTGTCGAACAGGCAGATCTCGCCGAACCAGTAGGGCGTTTCCACCAGGCTCAGCACCGCTTCCTTGCCTTGGGCACTGACCGCGCTGATGCGCACCGTGCCTTCCAGCACCGCATACACGCCGCACGGCGGGTCACCGCGCTTGAACAGGTACTGCCCCGCCGTCAGCACACGCAACCGCGCCGCCGCCAGCAGGCTACGCTGCAAGTCAGGTGGCAAATGGCTGAACCACTGACCGCGAGCCAATTGTGCGTGCCATGTCCCTGTGTCCATGCGAACTCCGAAGATTGTCGCCCAGTTGACAGTTAGGCACCGACTGACAGGGCATGATCAAACATCCTACAGGAGGAACAACAATGAAAAGCCTCGTCGACCACCTCAGTCAATACGCCGCGTACCACCGCGACCCACGCAACATTGCCAGCCACTTCATCGGTATTCCGTTGATCGTGGTGGCGGTGGCCGTGCTGCTGTCGCGCCCCGAATGGTCGGTGGGCGGGCTGTGGCTGTCACCTGCGGTGCTGTTGGCGCTGTTTTCGGCGTGGTTTTACCTGCGCCTGGAACTGGCCCTGGGCGTGTTGATGACGGTGCTGATGGGTTTGTCGGTGTGGGCCGGGCATGTGCTGGCGGCGCAAAGCACGGCGGTGTGGCTGAGCAGCGGCGTGGGCATGTTTGTGGTGGGCTGGGTGATTCAGTTCGTCGGGCACTACTACGAAGGCAGGAAGCCTGCGTTTGTGGACGATGTGTCGGGGCTGATCGTGGGGCCGTTGTTTGTGGTGGCGGAGTTGGCGTTTTTGCTGGGGTTGCGGCATGAGCTCAAGCGGCAGATTGAAGAGCGTTCGGGGCCGGTGGCTCGCCGCGATCTTAAGCCAAGCGAGGTCTAAATGTGGGAGCGGGCTTGCTCGCGAATGCGGTGGGTCAGTGATGAATGTATCAACTGACACTGCGCATTCGCGAGCAAGCCCGCTCCCACAGGGGTTTTGTGTTGGGCTCAGGTTTTGGGTTTGAAGAACAGGGTCTCGCCACGGGCCAGGCCGGTGAGGCTGTCGTGGTCTTTCACCACTTCGGCCTCGATCAATTCACTCTGGCCTTCCACCTTCAAGGTCACGCGAGTGGTCGCACCCAACGGCCGGATATCCCGCACCTGCGCCGCATGGTGATCCTCCAGCTCATGGCGCGACAGCGACACTTCGTGGGGGCGGAACAGCAGGTGCTTGTCTTCGCCCAAATGCAGGCGGTTGGAGTCACCCAGGAAGTGATAAACAAAGTCACTGGCCGGGTTTTCGTAGACGTCGCCCGGTGAACCGATCTGCTCGATCACTCCCTTGTTCATCACCACAATACGGTCGGCGACTTCCATGGCCTCTTCCTGGTCATGGGTCACGAAGACCGAGGTCAGGTTGATATCCTCGTGCAGGCGCGCCAGCCAGCGGCGCAGTTCTTTACGCACCTTGGCGTCGAGGGCGCCGAAGGGTTCGTCGAGCAGCAACACCTTGGGCTCCACCGCCAGGGCGCGGGCCAGGGCGATACGCTGGCGCTGGCCGCCGGAGAGTTGTTCGGGGTAACGGTCGGACAACCAATCCAGCTGCACCATGTTCAGCAGCTCATGAACCTTGCTCGCGATCTGGCTTTCGCTGGGGCGTTGGTTTTTCGGCTTCATGCGCAGGCCGAAGGCGACGTTATCGAACACAGTCATGTGGCGAAACAGCGCGTAGTGCTGGAACACAAAGCCCACGTTGCGATCACGCACATCGTGGCCGGAGACGTCTTCGCCATGGAACACGATGCTGCCGGCATCCGGGGTTTCCAAGCCGGCAATGATGCGCAGCAACGTGGTCTTGCCGCAGCCGGACGGGCCCAGCAACGCCACCAGCTCGCCACTCTGGATATCCAGGTTGATGCTGTCCAGGGCCTTGAAGGCGTTGAAGTTCTTGCTGACATTACGGACTTCGATCGACATGACTTATTCCTCACCCGCGCTGTTGCGCAGGCGGTTGATTCGGTTCTCGCTCCACTGCTTGAGCAGCAGGATGAAGAGCGCCAGGATCAGCAACAGGCTGGCCACCGCAAACGCGGCAACGTGGTTGTATTCGTTGTAAAGAATCTCGACATGCAGCGGCAGGGTGTTGGTGACGCCGCGAATGTGGCCGGACACCACCGACACCGCGCCGAACTCACCCATGGCCCGCGCCGTACACAGCACCACGCCGTAGATCAGGCCCCACTTGATGTTCGGCACGGTGACATGCCAGAACATCTGCCAGCCATTGGCGCCCAGCAGGCGTGCGGCTTCTTCTTCCTGGGTGCCCTGCTCCTGCATCAGCGGGATCAGCTCACGGGCCACGAACGGCACGGTGACGAAGATGGTCGCCAGCACGATGCCCGGCAGGGCGAACACGATCTGGATGTCATGGTCTTGCAGCCACGGCCCGAAGAAGCCCTGGGCGCCGAACATCAACACGTACACCAGGCCGGCGATCACCGGCGAGACCGAGAACGGCAGGTCGATCAGCGTGACCAGGATGCTCTTGCCACGGAACGAGTACTTGCTCACGCACCAGGCGGCGCTGACGCCGAATACCAGGTTGAGCGGCACCGAAATCAGCACGGCGATCACCGTGAGTTTCAGCGCCGACAGCGCGTCTGGTTCAAGGATTGCGGTGAAGAACGTGCCGAGGCCGTTCTTCAAGCCCTGGGACACCACCACCAGCAACGGCAGCAGCAGGAACAGCACAAATACCAGCCAGCCAAGGCCGATCAGGATACGTCGCGAGGTCGCGCTGCCACGCCGGGCGGCGTTGGCCGAGGACGCGGCGCAAATAGACGATTGGGACATGTTCCGCGCCTCCTTATGGACGTTCGATGCGCCGCTGCAACAAGTTGATCAGCAGCAGCAAGACAAAGGACACCACCAGCATCAGCACACCAATGGAGGTGGCGCCGCGGTAGTCGTATTGGTCGAGCTTGACCATGATCAGCAGTGGCAGGATCTCGGTTTTCATCGGCATGTTGCCGGCGATGAAGATCACCGAACCGTACTCACCCACGCCTCGGGCAAACGCCAGGGCGAAGCCGGTCAGCCAGGCGGGCAACAATGCCGGCACGAGGATGTAGCGGAACACTTGCAACGGCTTGGCGCCGAGGCAGGCCGCGGCCTCTTCGATTTCCCGGGGGATATCGGCCAGTACCGGCTGCACCGTGCGCACCACGAAAGGCAACGTGACGAAGGTCAGCGCCAGGGTGATACCCAGGGGGGTGTAGGCGATCTTGAAACCCAGGTCGGTGGCAAACTGGCCGACCAGGCCGTTGGGTGCGTACAACGCCGTGAGCGCGATACCGGCGACGGCAGTGGGCAGAGCGAACGGCAGGTCGATCATCGCATCAATGACCTTGCGCCCGGGGAAGGTGTAGCGCACCAGCACCCAGGCGAGCAGCGTGCCGATCACACCGTTGATCAGCGCGGCGTACAGCGCAGTGCTGAAGCTCAGCTTCAAGGCTGCCAGTACCCGAGGTGCGGAAATGATGTTCCAGAACTGATCCCAGGTGAGTTGAGCGGCGTGTACAAACATCGCCGCCAGGGGGATGAGTACGATCAGGCTGAGGTACACCACGGTGTAGCCCAGCGTCAGCCCGAAGCCGGGTATGACGGGGGAGATACGACGCGACATAAGAGTCCTTGGTTAAAGGGTAGAAACCACTGCAGGAGCGCGCTTTTTGTGGCAGCTGGCTTTTCTGTGGGAGCCGGGCTTGCCCGCGATGCAGGCACCTCGGTGTATCAGCCACACCCCGGTGATGCTATCGCAGGCAAGCCAGCTCCCACACCAGCCCAGTTCCTACAGAAAGTCAGGCCCCTACAGGTACTTTGGCTTATTGCGCCGTGTAGATCTGGTCGAACACACCACCATCATTGAAGAATTTCGGTTGGGCAGTTTTCCAGCCGCCGAAGTCTTTGTCGATAGTCACCAGGTCCAGTTTCGGGAACTGCTGGGCGTATTTGGCGGCGACTTTTTCATCCCGTGGACGGTAGAAGTTCTTCGCCGCAATCTCCTGGCCCGCCGGGCTGTACAGGTGGTTGAGGTACGCGGTGGCGATCTCGGTGTTGCCCTTTTTCTCGGCGTTCTTGTCCACCACCGCCACCGGCGGTTCCGCCAGGATCGACAGGGACGGCACGACGATGTCGAATTTGTCGGCGCCGCCGTCTTCCTTCAAGGCCAGGAACGCCTCGTTTTCCCACGCCAGCAGCACGTCACCCTGGCCATTGTTGACGAAGGTAATGGTAGAACCGCGCGCGCCGGTGTCCAGTATCGGGACGTGCTTGAACAGCTCTTTGACGTATTCCTGGGCCTTGGCTTCATTGCCGCCGGCCTTGAGGCCGTAGGCCCAGGCGGCGAGGAAGTTCCAGCGCGCACCACCGGAGGTTTTCGGGTTGGGCGTGATCACCGACACGTCTTTCTTGATCAGGTCGCCCCAGTCCTTGATGCCTTTGGGGTTGCCCTTGCGCACCAGGAACACAATGGTGGAGGTGTACGGCGTGCTGGCGTCCGGCAAGCGGGTCTGCCAGTTCTCTGGCAGGGTCTTGCCCAGCTTGGCGATTTCGTCGATGTCACCGGCCAGGGCCAGGGTGACGACGTCGGCGCGCAGCCCATCGATCACCGCCCGGCCTTGTTTGCCCGAGCCACCGTGGGACTGCTGGATCTTGACGTTGTCGCCGGGGTGGGACTGCTTCCAGAAGCTGGTGAACTCAGCGTTGTAGTCCTGGTACAGCTCACGAGTGGGGTCGTACGAAACGTTGAGCAACTCGTAGTCCTTGGCAACGGCGGAACCGGCAAACACGGCACTGGCCAATGCGGCCAAGGCATAACGGCGAATCGACGACATAGAAGCTCCTGAAATTCTTGTATGTTGGCGCAACCCTGTAGGAGCGAGCTTGCTCGCGAAAAACCCAAGAGCACCGCGTTAAAACTGATGCGCTGCGTTATCGTTGGCGTTTTTCGCGAGCAAGCTCGCTCCTATTGGTGACGTGTTCTTAGGCGGGTTTGTTACCCGGGTTCTGCAGACGGAATTTTTCCTTGCGTTCGATCTGTACCACTTGGGCGTTGTGCACGGTGATTTCCACCGCGCCAAACCGCAGGTCGCGCAAGGCGCTCTGGATTTCACGCAAGATGGCTGCTTCGTCCTGGCCGTCAACGCTACGTAGAGATGCGCTCATGGTCTCGCTCCTGAAATGAGTAGTGCCTGGCAGTGGCGGCACTGCTTGCGGCGTGAGGGCGATAGTAGATAAGCGCGGATATTCTTAAAAATACTATTTAAGAATGTTTATATAACCAGAAAGAATTTTCTGATAGGGCATGGGGTTGCAAGGCTTTCGACAGAAAAAACGCACACACACAGGCGCCGCAGAACCTCTGTGGGAGCTGGCTTGCCTGCGAAAGCGGTGGTGCAGTAACACCTGCAGTGACTGACACACCGCCTTCGCGGGCAAGCCCGGCTCCCACATTGACCGAGTCAGTCTTGGCGGATCAGAGGGGCCCGCGTCCAATCAATCTCCTGGGCCGGCATCGGCCGTCCAAACCAATACCCTTGGCCCATGTCGCATTCCTGATCCAGCAGGAACCGCGCCTGTTCCACCTGCTCGATGCCTTCGGCGTGTACCTGCATGCCCATGCTTTTGGCCAGGGCGATCACCACGCGCACAATCGCCGCGTCGTCTTCGTCCCATGGCAAGCCCGCCACAAAGCCCTGGTCGATCTTGAGCTTCTGCACCGGCAGGCGTTTGAGGCGCAGCAACGAGGAATAACCGGTGCCAAAGTCGTCGATGGCCAGGCGCAGGCCCAGTTCGCGCAAGCGGTGCAGTTGCTCCAGGGCGACTTCAGGGTCGTCCATCACGGCGCTCTCGGTGACTTCCAGCTCCAGGAAGGCCGGATCCAGCCCCGTGGCGTGCAGCACTTGGGCCACTTGCTCATACAGCTCGCGCCGGGCAAACAGGCGGCTGGAGACATTGATTGCGATAAAGCTCAGCGGCGCGCCGTCGGCCAACCATTGGCACATCTGGCGGCAGGCCTGGTCCATCACCCATGCATCGATGTCGGCAATCAGCCCGGTGCGCTCGGCGATGGGGATGAACTCGCCCGGCGGGACCAGGCCGCGTTCCGGGTGCTGCCAGCGCACCAGTGCTTCAACGCCGACCAAACGGCTGTCGTGCAGGTCGTGCACCGGCTGGTAATACACGCGCAGCTCATGTTGGTCGAGGGCGCGGCGCAGCTCGCCGGCGATTTCCACTCGGTGTTGGGCGTGAGCGGTCAGCTCTTCGGTATACAACGCGTAGCCTTCGCGCCCGGCGCTCTTGGCCTTGAACAAGGCGGAATCGGCGTTGCGCAGCAATTGCTCGGCGCTGAGGGCGTCACTGGGGAACAGGCTGATACCGATACTGGCGCTGATAAACAGCTGGTTGCCGTCAAAAATGAACGGATCCTTCATGGCGTTGAGCATGCGCTGCGCCAAGGCCGCCGCTTGCACCACCTGCGGGCAGCTTTCGGCCAGCACGGCAAATTCGTCACCCCCCAGGCGCGCCAGGGTCACCCCCGGCCCAAACAGGCCGCTCAGGCGTTCGGCCACCAGCTTGAGCAATTGATCGCCGACGTTATGGCCCAGGCTGTCGTTGATGATCTTGAAGTGGTCCAGGTCCATCAACAGCAGGGCGCAGCCACGCTTATGCACCTGCGCAGAGGCCAGGGCCTGCTCGGCGCGATCGGTAAACAACAGGCGGTTGGGCAGGTCGGTGAGCGGGTCGTGATGGGCCAGGTGCGCCAATTCGTGCTCAGAGTTCTTCATGGCGCTGATGTCCGAGAACACCGCGACGTAGTGGCTGACCTTGCCCTGGTCGTCGTGAATCACGCGGATGGTTTGCCACTGGGGGTAAACCTCGCCGCTTTTACGTCGGTTCCAGATTTCGCCGCTCCATTCGCCGGTGCTTTCCAGGGCCTGGAACATTTGCTCGTAGAAATGCGCCGAGTGGCGCCCGGACTTGAACAGGCTTGGGCGCTGGCCCATCACGTCGTGGCGCTGGTAGCCGGTGATCTCCATGAACGCGCGGTTGACGTGCACGATCAGCCCCTGAGTATCGGTGACCAGCACCCCTTCGCGGGTGCAATCGAACACCGCAGCGGCCTGGCGCAGGCGCTCGCGATTCTCTTTCAGGGGTTGTTGCAACGCGTGGGCGCGGGCAAAACGCCGGCCTATCCAGTAAATGAGCAACGCGCTGAGGCTGACCCCCACGTATCCACGCGCCTGCAGCCAGTGCCCCAGCTCCATGGGTTCATCGATAAAGTTGATTAATAGGTAATTGCTGAGCTGGAGCCAAACGATAGAAACCAGCAGGTATACCAACCCCGCACGTAGGGCACCTCGGTATGAAAACAGCATATGCTTAGTAATCCTTACTAAATAACCAGAATCGCCCTACAAAGAATCCGGATTATAGAGTAGGAAACACTTTGTAAGTCTTATCTGAAACGGTGACTGGTTTTATCTGCAAAGGAAGTGATAATGCGGGTGCTGTTTTTTACTTTATCTGAGGGCCATACAGCCTATGTGGTACAACGGTTTTCTTGATCTGTCCGCCTGGCAACTGGTGGCAGTCACGCTGTTGATGACCCACGTGACCATTATTGGGGTCACTGTCTATCTGCACCGTTATTCGGCCCATCGCTCGCTTGAGCTCAATGCCGGCCTTAAACACTTCTTCCGCTTCTGGCTGTGGCTGACCACGGCGCAGAACACCCGCGAGTGGACCGCCATCCACCGCAAGCACCACGCCAAGTGCGAAACCGTCGATGACCCGCACAGCCCGGTAATCAAGGGCTTGTCCACCGTGCTGCGCAAAGGTGCCGAGTTGTACCGCGCCGAGGCGGAAAACCCCGAGACCCTGCGCATCTACGGCAAAAACTGCCCGGACGACTGGATCGAACGCAAGCTCTACACGCGCTACCCGCTGTTGGGCGTGGCGCTCATGGGCGTGATCGACCTGCTGCTGTTCGGCACCATCGGTATCACCATCTGGGCGATCCAGATGATGTGGATCCCATTCTGGGCCGCCGGCGTGATCAATGGCCTGGGGCATGCCGTGGGCTATCGCAACTTCGAATGCCGTGACGCCGCCACCAACCTGGTGCCGTGGGGCATCATCGTCGGCGGCGAAGAGCTGCACAACAACCACCACACCTACCCCAACTCGGCGAAGCTGTCGGTGAAGAAGTGGGAATTCGACCTGGGTTGGGCCTGGATCAAAGTGTTCAGCTTCCTGCGCCTGGCCAAGGTGCAGCGTGTAGCGCCCATCGCCCACCGCGTCGAAGGCAAGGGCAGCCTGGACATGGACACCGCCATGGCGATCCTCAACAACCGCTTCCAGATCATGGCCCAATACCGCAAGTTGGTGATTGGCCCACTGGTCAAGCAGGAGCTGGAGAAAGTCGATCATTCGGTACGCCACCAGTTCCACCGCGCCAAGCGCCTGTTGTCGCGGGAAACCAGCTTGCTGGAAGACCGCCACCACCTGCGCATCCAGAGCATGCTGGAACATAGCCATGCCCTGACCGTGATCTACGAAAAGCGCCTGGCGCTGCAGCAGATCTGGCTCAAGACCAGTTCCAACGGCCACGACATGCTGGCTGCGATCAAGGAATGGGTGCATGAGGCCGAGGCCAGCGGCATCCAATCCCTGCGCGATTTTGCCCACCAGTTGAAGACTTACTCGCTGCGTCCTACAGCGGCGTGAGGGCGCCGTGGGAGGGTTCGCCCTCCCACGCACTGGCTTTTTGGCGCCATTTTCCGGGCACCGTCAATCCACGCCGTTCACGGAACTTCACCGCAATTCCCCTCTCTCAAAGAACACTTCGCCATCATGGTGACCCCTTGTAGTGACCGCTTTTGCACCTGCGGCGCGCCCAGAGAGAGTTGTACCGATGGTTCACGAAAAGCCCAGCCTGCCCGATGTGCCCACCGCAGAGCCGCCGCGCCCGGCCGCGGCGGCGACCCTGTTGGCGCTTATGCATGCTCAAGGTGAAGTCGAGCGGCTGAGTGAGCGCGAGCAACTGCTCAGCTCCCTGCTGGTCAGCGTGAACGCCGTGCTCTGGGCCATCGACTGGGAAACACGCCGCGTGCTGTATGTGAGCCCGGCCTACGAGCGCCTGTTTGGCCGCTCCGCCGGCCTGCTGCTGGCCGACCACCGTGAATGGCGCAACAGCGTCCACCCCGAAGACCTCGACTACGCCGAGCACAGCCTGGCCCGCGTGCTGGAACAGGGCGCCGTGGAGGACCGCGAGTACCGCATCATCACCGCTGACGGGCAGATCCGCTGGTTGAGCGACAAGTGCTACATCAATCAGCAGGTGGTGCCCGGTGAAGCGCTGATCGTGGTGGGCATCGCCGAAGACATCACCGAAAAGAAGCAACTTGAGCTGGAACTGCATCGCCTCGCCACCACCGACGTACTGACCCAAAGCAGCAACCGCCGACACTTCTTCGAACTCGCCAACCAGGCGTTCGACAATGCCTGCGCGCAAGGCACGCCGCTGGCGTTCCTGTTGCTGGACATCGATGATTTCAAAGACATCAACGACACCTACGGCCACCTGGAAGGCGACCAGGTGCTGCGGCGCATCGCCGAGAGCGGTCGCGGGGTATTGCGCCGTGGCGACCTGTTCGGGCGCGTTGGCGGCGAAGAATTTGCTGCTGTGCTGCCGGGTTGCCCACCGGAGATGGCCCTGCAGGTGGCCGAACGGTTGGGCAAGGAGATCCAGGCGTTGGTGTTCAGCTATGAGGGGCATGAATTCAACGTGACCGTCAGCCAGGGCCTGGCCGGCCTGCGCGAAGATGACTCCACCCTCGACGGCCTGTTTGCGCGAGCGGATGCGGCGATGTACGAGGCCAAGCGCCAAGGCAAGAACCGCGTTATCGCCGGTTAACACCGGTCAACTGTGGGAGCTGGCTTGCCTGCGATGGCGTCTTGACTGACACACCGCTATCGCAGGCAAGCCAACTCCCACAGTTGTTCGGTGGGTGTTTCAGGTTTTGCGCACTCGGGTGAGTTCCGGCAAGCCGACCTTGAGCAGCCGTGCGGTCTTGCTGCCTGCCAGTTCTTCGAGCCCTTCGTGCTCGGTCAGCCGCGCCATTTGCACCGCCAGGTTCACCACCAGGGCTTCGCGCGAATACACCCCGCCTTCAAGTGAATAGATCCCCGCGATCAACTGCCGCAACTCCAGCGGCAAGCGCCAACGTGTGCGCAATGCCGAACCGTAGGCGGCGCCAAAGGCGTCGAGGCATTCGCCGATGGTTTGGTCATCCAGGGCACCGCCGCCCTGGCGCCAGTCTTCCAGGCAGCGCAACAAAGCCAGGTCGCCCAAGCGGTGCAGGATGCAGGCGCTGTAGCAACGCTCGTGATCGAGCTCCAGCATGCGCGCCAGGCGCCGGGCGTAGTCGGCGCTGTCCTGGGACAGTTGCCAGTGCCGCTCGGCGTAGGCCACCAGCCCAGGGTCACCCAACACTACGTTGTGCTTGAGCGCCAGGCCGAGGATGAGGTTCATGCTCTGGCCGGGCACCAACTTATGCAGGGCTTCTGGCAGGGTCTGCACCGGCGTGCCGTGGTAGCCGGCGCTGTTGGCGGCGGCGATCAGTACGGCGGTGATTTGCGGGTCGCTGTGTACCTGGTCTTCCAACTGCTTGAGGTCCAGGCCTTCGGGGCCGAGGCTGTGTTGCACGGCCGCTTTCACATCCACGCGCAGTGGCGCCCCATCGCAGACCTCACGGCGCCGCTCCAGGAAGGCGGACAAGGTCATGCCCGGCGCCAGCGGTGGGATCTCGCAGTACACGCTTTCGCCTTCGTTGAGCAGCAGGTCTTGCAGGCGCTGGGTCAGGCTTTCCATGTTCAGTGGGCGGGTGAGGTAGGCGGTGGGCGCCAGAGGCAAGGCTTCGCGCACGCTGGCGCTGTCGTTGCGACTGCTCAGCAAGATAAACGGCAGCGAGCGACGCTTCTGGCGCACGCTGCGCAGCAGGCTCAGGCCATCCACGCCCGGCAGCTCCCAATCTGCCAGGATCAGGTCATAGGTTTTTTCGCCCAACAGCGTGGCGGCGTGCTGCCCATCGGCGCACACATCCAGCCGTGCGTCACAGCGCACATTCAACAGCACTTGCTTGAGCAGGTCCCGCGACCAAGGGTCTGCTTCGGCGATTAACACTCGGGGTACAGCGGGTAAATCAACAGCAGTCATCCAGCACGCTCCATCGGCAATGCTTGCACCTTAGACAATGCAGGCGCGTGCGTACAATGAAGCAGGCACAAAAAAACCGCCGAAGCGGTTTTTTTGCTTTTTCTTTTTGTAGGAGCGAGCTTGCTCGCGAAGGTCGTCAACGAAAACGCGGGCAGCCTTTGAAACGCGGTGCCTGGGGGTTTTTCGCGAGCAAGCTCGCTCCTACAGGGGCGTGTCAGAGTTCGGAGAAGCACTCTTCGATGATCGCCAGGCCTTTGTCCAACTGCTCGTCCGGCGAGGTCAGGGGCACCAGTACGCGCAATACGTTGCCGTAGGTACCGCAGGACAGCAGGATCAGGCCCTTGTCACGCGCCTTGGCCACCACGGAGGCAACAGCGGCAGCGTTTGGCTTGTGAGTATCGCCGTCTTCGAACAGCTCAACCGCGATCATCGCGCCCAAGGCACGCACTTCGCCGATCACCGGGTACTTGGCCTGGATGGCCTTGAGGCCAGTCACCAGGCGCTCGCCCACGGCCTTGCAGCGGTCCAGCAGGTGTTCTTCTTCGAACACTTCCATCACGGCCAGGGCCGCGGCGCAGGCGATCGGGCTACCGGCATAGGTGCCGCCCAGGCCACCCGGGGCGATGGCGTCCATGTATTCGGCCTTGCCGCACACACCGGCCAGCGGGAAGCCGCCGGCGATGGATTTGGCGAAGGTGGTCAGGTCGGCGGCAACGCCCATCTGTTCCATGGCGAAGAAGGTACCGGTACGGCCGGCACCGGTTTGCACTTCGTCGGCGATCAGCAGGATGCCGTGCTTGTCGCACAGTTCGCGCAGGCGCTTCATGAAGGCTTTGGGCGCGACGTAGAAACCGCCTTCGCCCTGCACCGGCTCGATGATGATGGCGGCGATATCACGCGGTTCGGCATCGTTCTTGAAAATGCGCTCGATGCTGGCGATGGAGTCGTCGACGCTCACACCGTGCAGTTCGTTGGGGTACAGCGCACGGAACACGCCGCCCGGCATCAAGCCCATGCCGGCCGAGTAAGGCACCACCTTACCGGTGAGGCCCAGGGTCATCATGGTGCGGCCGTGGTAAGCACCGGTGAAGGCGATTACACCGGCACGGCCCGTGGCGGCGCGGGCGATTTTCACGGCGTTTTCTACCGCTTCGGAACCGGTGGTGACCAGCAGGGTTTTCTTGGCGAAATCACCTGGCACCTTGGCGGCGACTTTCTCGCACACTTCTACGTAGGGCTCGTAGGCCAATACCTGGAAGCAGGTGTGGGTCAGCTTGTTGAGTTGCTCGGTCACGGCCGCGATGATTTTGGGGTGCACATGGCCGGTGTTCAGCACGGCGATACCACCGGCGAAGTCGATGAACTCGCGACCTTCAACGTCGGTCACGGTGGCGTTCTTCGCGGAGTCGGCGAAGATCGGGTGAATCTGGCCAACACCGCGCGGTACAGCGGCTTCACGGCGTTTCATCAGGGATGCGTTGGTCTTGCTCATAAAGTCCTCATTCGCCGCTCATCGGGCGGCGTGGCTCAAGGATAGGTGGCGGGGAGGCAACTACGGCAGCATGCGATGATCGACTGCCACAGCTTTCCCGGCCACTGCGAATAACCATGTGAAACACGCAAAGGGGCAGCGCTCTCGTGCCCTCTGCGTTTACTGCAATCCCGTGCCTTAGATGCCCAGGCAGAGGTATTTGATTTCCAGGTAGTCCTCGATCCCGTACTTGGAGCCTTCACGGCCCAGGCCCGAGGCCTTGATGCCGCCGAACGGCGCCACTTCGTTGGAGATCAACCCGGTGTTGACGCCGACCATACCGTATTCCAGGGCCTCGGCCACACGGAACACCCGGCCCAGGTCGCGGGCGTAGAAGTAGGAGGCCAGGCCGAACTCGGTGTCGTTGGACATGGCGATCACTTCGGCTTCGTCTTTGAAGCGGAACAGCGGCGCCAGCGGGCCGAAGGTTTCTTCCTTGGCGACGGCGGCGTTTTTCGGCACGTCGACCAGGATGGTCGGTTCGAAGAAGTTGCCTTCCATCACCTTGCCACCGGCCAACAACTTGGCGCCTTTGCTCAGGGCATCAGCGATATGTTCCTGCACCTTGGCCACGGCTTTTTCGTCGATCAGCGGGCCGGTGGTGGTGCCGTCCTCCAGGCCGTTACCGATCTTCAGTTTGGTCACCGCCACCTTGAGCTTTTCAGCGAAGGCGTCGTACACCGAATCCTGAATGTACAGGCGGTTGGCGCAGACGCAGGTCTGGCCGTTGTTACGGTACTTGGAGATGATCGCGCCTTCGACGGCCTTATCCAGGTCGGCGTCGTCGAACACGATGAACGGTGCGTTACCGCCCAACTCCAGGGAAACTTTCTTGATGTCCTTGGCGCATTCGGCCATCAGCTGGCGACCAATTTCGGTCGAGCCGGTGAAGGACAATTTACGCACGATGGGGTTGCTGGTCAGCTCGCCGCCGATGTCGCCAGCGCTGCCGGTGACT
Organism: Pseudomonas sp. FJ2-5-13; assembly: GCF_029201605.1. Classification (NCBI taxonomy): domain Bacteria; kingdom Pseudomonadati; phylum Pseudomonadota; class Gammaproteobacteria; order Pseudomonadales; family Pseudomonadaceae; genus Pseudomonas; species Pseudomonas sp. FJ2-5-13. The sequence goes on along the minus strand of NZ_CP104045.1, from coordinate 242,856 downwards.
ACGCTGAGCACGCCTTGAGGGATACCGGCGCGGTGCGCCAGCTCAACCAGGGCCAGGGCCGAGAATGGCGTTTGCGAGGCGGGCTTGATCACCATGGTGCAACCGGCGGCCAGGGCCGGGCCGGCTTTGCGGGTGATCATCGCCGCAGGGAAGTTCCACGGGGTGATGGCTGCGGTCACGCCGATAGGCTGCTTGATCACGATCAGGCGCTTGTCGGGCTGGTGGCCGGGGATCACGTCACCGTAGATGCGCTTGGCTTCTTCGGCGAACCACTCGATAAAGGACGCGGCGTAGACGATTTCGCCCTTGGCTTCGGCCAGCGGCTTGCCTTGTTCGAGGGTCATCAGGCGGCCGAGGTCGTCCTGGTTTTCGATCAGCAGCTCATACCAACGGCGCAGCTTGTTGGCGCGCTCCTTGGCGGTGAGTGCGCGCCAGGCTGGCAGGGCCTTGTCGGCGGCTTCGATGGCACGGCGGGTTTCCGCGGCGCCCATCTTCGGCACGGTGCCGAGAATCTCGCCCGTGGCTGGGTTGTTGACCTTGATGGTTTGACCATTGTCCGCATCGACCCAAGCGCCATCAATGAAGGCTTGCTGGCGGAACAACTGGGTGTCTTTAAGCTGCATGTCGGCTTTCCTTAACAGCACCGCGCGCACGCGGAGCGAATTAGAGTTGTTGAAAGGCGCCTTGTGGGCGATGTCTTTGTAGGAGCGAGCTTGCTGGCGAAAAATTCAAAGGCGCCGCGTAAAACCAGAAGCGCGACGTCATCGTTAACGATTTTCGCGAGCAAGCTCGCTCCTACATGGCATCAGCCTGGGGCTGCCGTCAGGGAAATCAGTCCAGCACGCCAGGATAGGTGAAAGCGCACGGGAGACAGAGCGTTTGAAATCTCAAACGAATCCTAGGATCAATGGGGGTGCAGGGCAATAGTCTGTTCAAAAAAAAGAACGATTATGGCGCATCGGGCTCATCTTTCGGATCAAACGCACACACGGCAACAGCCCCGGAGCCTTGTGGGCGCCGGGGCTGTTGGGGGCTTTGCAGCTTAAGGTTGGAACGACTTGAGCACGGCCAGCAGGCTGGTCAAGTTGTCGGCCACGCCGCCCTGGGCGACTTTTTCGGTGGCGGCGGCGCCAGCGGTGGTGTCGACGCTGTAGATCTGCATTACGCCCTGGTTGGTGGCCGCCTGAGCCAGGGTGTTTTGTTGCTGTTGGGCCGAGACCGAGTTCTGGAACAGAATCGCCGTGGCCTGGCCCATGGATTGGTAAATGGTGCTCATGGCCATCGCGGGTGATTCGGCAACCACTTTGACGTTGGTCTGGGTGACGGCATCGGTGATTTGCGGGCTGACTGTACTCATGGTGGAAACTCCTGGGTTGAGAAAGAACAACATCCGTTATTGCTCAGTGCTTAAGGCTGAAACGACTTGAGCACGGTCAACAGGCTGGTGAGGTTATCCGACACGCCGCCCTGGGCGACTTTCTCGGTAGCCGCCGCACCTGCGGTGGTATCGACGCTGTAGATCTGCATCACGCCCTGGTTGGTGGCCGCCTGGGCCAGGGTGTTTTGCTGCTGCTGGGCCGACACCGCGTTCTGGAACAGAATCGCCGTGGCCTGCGCCATGGATTGATAGATAGTGCTCATCGCCATCGCAGGCGATTCGGCCACCACTTTGACGTTGGTCTGGGTGACCGCGTCGGTAATTTGCTCGTTGACTAATGGCATGATCAATTTCCTTATTTAGTACACGGTGCATTCCGTGTTCATCAATGAACGTTGCGAAACAGGCGCTGTGAAACCTGGTTTAGGGTTTCGCTGCGGGACCCAACGCCGCTTCAATCTGGGCGATCAACCCTTGGATCAGTGCCTGCACTTCCTTGCGTTGCGCGTCCTGGTCGGGAGCTGCGCCGTCCAACACCTGTCGCAGGGCCGCTTCACGCTGCTGGGCAGCGGTCTTGAGCGCTTGTTCGTTGGCCTTCGATTGCTCAAGCACCTGGGTGGCGCGCTTGAGGGTTTCGTCGACGATGGCCTGGGGCGTTCCGGCGAATACCTGCGGGTTGCGCAGCATTGCTTCGAGCCGTTGGCGGTCGTCGGTGGACAGGACCGAGGGTTGCATATCGACCTCCTTAGGGGCTGCCTTGGCGGCGACACGCCCGCTAAAGCCGCACCTCAACGTTGTCCTGCCAGAAACCGGCAAAGTAAAAGTGTGGCGAAGAATCACAGAAGGTCGCCAACTCCGCAGGCGTGATGGCGCTGGGCTGGTTGGGAAAAATGGCAGGCGGAGGCGGTAGCAGGTTGGCCTCGTTGTAGAGGTTGCCGACTTCATAGCAGTTGGCCGCGAATTGCGAACAAAAGGACCCGCTGCCAATGTCGATAGACTCGTTGATCCGCGTCACCAGGCTGGTATCGGAAGTCCAGCGCCGGAAAGCCGAAATCATCGCGTTCCACACACTGTAGCGGCCCCGAATATCACCGCCGATCTTGTCAAAGTAGAACTGCTTGGCAGCCACCGTCGCCGCCTCGCCCAGCTCGGTATCCACGCAGGAAAACACCATCGCCGAGCGCGGCGGCTTTTCCAGGCTCAGGTCGGTCAGGGCCAGGCCACTGCCGACACTTTCGATCACCATGGTGTCGCTCACCGCAATCGCTGGGTGAACCACATTCAAGTAGGTCGTGTCCTGCGAGAACACCTTGGCCTTGACCAGTTGACCGGCTTTGATAAACGCCCGCGTTGCGCTGTCGTCATCTTGTTTGACAGAAAAAATAATATCTCCAGGCTGCATGATGTCGCTCCTCACTCAAGAAAAGTTGCTTTCAAGTTGCTGTTGCACCGCCCCAGCAGAACGCTGGAGCGCTGTGCTCGGTTCAAGCCGCTGGCGCGGCCCGGTTGGCCAGGGTGCTCGCGTACTTGGCGATGCTCTGGTCGATCTTGTCGATGGCCACGCTGGCGGCTTCGGCTTCCATCGCACCGGCAGCGGCAGCCACGGCGGCAGCGGCGCCCACCAGCAGGTCGGTGGCCAAGGCGCCCAGGGCGTCTTCGGCAGCGGCTGGCAGGTTGTCCTTGACGATGTTCTCGGTCATTTGCTGGAGCAGCACGGCCTGGGCCGCCAACGCGATCTTGCTGACCCCGTCGAAGTACCCCGCCGCCGCTTGCGCCACCAGCCCGGCCGCCTGGCTGATCATCATGTCCGCCGGCACCGCGATCTGCGCTGGGGCGTAGGCAAAGTTCTGCGAATTGGTGAACTGCACCGCCTGCACAATCTGGCTATTGAGCGCCGCCGTGCTGTCGGATGACGGCGCGCTCACCTGGTTGAGCAGGTGCTCGTTCATGCGCGCCATGATCGAGCGCGAGGCCGGTGCGGTAGGCGCCGGCGCAGGTGGATCGGCGGCGGGCGTTGCTTGGGAGGCGGCGGGTTTCTTTCTGCTGAACCACGACATAATCGATCTCCCGAGGGCTCAGCCCTTCTCGCCAATCTGCATGATCAGCGCCACGGCCTTGGAGATCACCGCGTTGGAAATCTGATTCATCGCCTGCTGGCTGTTGACCGCATTCTGCAACGACAGGCCCGCCGCGCTGCTGGCCACCTGGTACAGCGACGCGATGGCCTGGGCCGGCGCCTCGGCTACCACCTTGACGTTGGTTTGAGTGACCGCGTCGGTGATCTGGCTGTTGACCTCTGTCATACATCTCTCCTTGATGGCATTCACCCAGGTTTGGGTGTGGATAGCGGCGGCGTGCTGCGCTCATACCACTAGAACGCCCCACGCCAGCATGTGTGAATCACCTTCAGCGCAACGCATCGCGCAGCAGTTGCACGCGCTTGCGCACCAGCGGCAGCTTCACGTGCAGCTCGGCGGCAATTTGCGGGTAAGGCAGGTCATCGACAAAACGCATCTCGAACAATCGCTGCTGCAACAGCGGTAACCGTGCGACGTGCGCCTCGAGCTGCTCCAGGCGCTCATAGCATTCCACCCGCTCCAGCACCGAAGCGCAGGGCGCGGCGAGCGCGGCCAGGTGATCGTGCTCAAGGTCTACCGAATCATCGAACAGCCGCCCCTCGCGCTTGCTGCGCCGCAAGCTGTCGAGAAACACATGGTCGAGCACCAGAAACAGAAACCCCTGAGGGTCGCGAATGCGCTCCGGCGAGCGCCGAAAAAACAACAGGGCCTTGATCGCCGTGGCCGCCAACCACTCCTGGCCCTGATCCAGATTGCCCTTGGCCCGCCGCAACGCCCGGCGCCTAAGCTCGCCGTGCACAGCGCGCCAACTCGCTTCGAACAAACGGTCATCGGCGGCCCATTGATCCTTAAACTGAACAGTCATCCCCATCGCCAGCACTCCTGTGCATCCTTGATGAAGGGCCAGTCTGCGAGGGCTCGACGGGGGTACGCTGTTACCTGGGGAACACCACCACAACTAATTCAGCGCAAAAGCCTTGCGCCGCAACTGCTCAACATCGTTGATCACCATGCGCTCCAGATCGCCGCTGATCACCCCACTGCGCCGCCACACTTGCAGCTGCACATTCAACTTGGGGCGACTGGTATTCAGCATCGACGCCAACACCCCCTGGCTTGCGGGCAACGACACACTGGGCAAAGCCAACGCCAGGTCGATCTCGCCCAGGTTGGCCAACAAAAACCGCGCCAACCGCGACTCCAGCCGATGCAGGCACACCAACTCCAACAACTCGATGACGTGCAGCAACCGCAGCATCATCAGCATCAACAAACGCCGCAGAAACACCGGCTCCTCAAACAACACAGCAAAATGCCGGCTACCCAACTGCAACAAACGCGTAGGCCCGCTGGCAAAGGTAGAAGACTCGCGCCCATGATCCTTGATCAACGCCGTCTCCCCCACCACCTGCCCGGCCCCGGTACTGCCGATAATCTGCTCGCGCCCATCCGGCCCATGCACCACCGAATAAATCCGACCCTCCACCACCAACGCAATGAACTCGAGGGTGTCGTCCTTGAAATACAACAGCTCACGATCATCCAGCGTGCGCTCCACCATATGGGTGGCGACGTAGCGCAAGAGATGCTCCGGCATACCTCGAAACAAATCGGAGCGAGCCAGCAGGGTTTGTCTGAGCGGGAGATCGAGCATCACGGTTCCTTTGGAATGCATGCGTTCACCTGAGGAATTGCGGCGTGGAAGCGGTGTAAAGCCACAAGAGCAAAGCAAACAAAGGGACGTGCGGCGCGGGGAGTTGTGAATGAGGGTGGCAATTAGCCATTTTTTGTCGGAAATGGACGACAGGGGGCGGGGGGAATACCGGAATGGACGCATCAGGTCGACATGGGTATGATGTCGCCCGCACAAGCATCCGTAGCTCAGCTGGATAGAGTACTGCCCTCCGAAGGCAGGGGTCGTGGGTTCGAATCCCGCCGGGTGCACCATATAGCAGTCTCGGGCTGTCTCAGACAGTCTACGAAACACCCCAAGAAGCCCGCCCTGTGCGGGCTTTCTTGTTTCTGGCTATCCATCCCTGTCTACCCCTATAACTTCCCGCCGTGTATGCCCACGTGTATGCTTTGAGATTCCTATAACTGGAGGCATACAGGAAGTGAAGCGCACTGAAATCAAACGCCGCCCCTTAGCAGACACCACGCTTGCAGGCCTGGAGCCTGAGCACACAACGTATCGGGAGCAGGACGGGAATGGCCTGTACTTCCGGGTGAAACCTAACGGGCAGAAATCATGGGAGCTGCGCTACAAAAAGCCAGACGGAAAATGGTCTTGGCTGGGTCTGGGCGGCTACCCGGAAATCAGTGGCTCATTGGCGAGACAGAAAGCAGCTCAACTGCGTGAAGACGCATCGACCGGCAAAAATCCATTGGTGAGTAAGCACGCTCGGAAGGTTGCAGACCAGGTTGCTGCCAACAACACCTTTGAAGCGTTAGGGCGCGAGTGGTTTGAGGCCAGACGCACAAGCTGGGAATCAGGTACGTCTCGACGGGTACTTGGCGCACTTGAGCTTCATGTGTTCCCCGTCTTCGGAAAACGCGTGTACACAGAAATATTGCCCCTGGAATGGATGGAATTTCTACGCGGCATGGAGCAGAAGGGGATCATTGAACAAATGGGCCGAGTTCGTGCCTTTTGCAAGGAGATCTATGACCTGGCCCGCGTAACAGGACGAGCCGTCCACAACCCCCTTGAAGGTCTCAGCAAATTCCTGCAATCACGTAGCGCTGAAAACTATGCACACGTTTCGATTGAAGAACTGCCTGCGCTACTTCGAGCGATCAACTCCTACCCTCACGCAAAGGACGTTCGTATAGGGCTTCGCTTGCTTTCCTTATTAGCATCGCGCCCTAGCGAAATCCGAGAAGCACGCTGGTCAGAAATCGATCTCTCCAAAAAGCTATGGACGATCCCAGCCGAGCGAATGAAACGTCGTCGCGAACATGTGGTGCCTCTCTCTCGGCAGGCAATCGAAGCGCTCGCTGAATTACGAACACTTACAGGTGCGTACCCTCTCCTATTTCCAGGCAGGAAAGACAGGACAATCCCCCGTAGCAACACCGTCTTTCTAATGGCGCTCCGCAGACTGGGATATGCCGGTCGGCAAACAGGCCATGGCTTTCGTCACATCGCGAGCACCATACTCAATGAGCAGGGTTTCGATGAGAATCACATTGAGGCACAGCTCTCTCATGCAAAGGAGGGGATCGCCGGGGTCTATAACAAAGCGGTGTACCTCCCTCAGCGCAGAGTGATGATGCAGTGGTACGCCGATCATCTTGATTCCCTAGTGGCCGGAAATGTAGTGCACGGTCAATTTGGGAAGGTCGTGTGAAGCAGCTAACCCTGTACCCCCTAAAAAATAGCGTTACGGGTGTTACGCGTGTTACGCACTCACTCAAGACATTGTTTTTATTGAAAATATTCAGCGTTACACGCAATGCGAAGTCTGTGAACACCACGTGTTACATCGAGCAGTCGTGTTACAGAAAGGCCACACCCGCAACCCTGCTGGCATCGGCGTTTCCATCCGAAAATCGCTGCGTTAGCTCACTGGCCTCGGGGCGGCGGGGAGACCTAAATGGAAACTGAGCTAGGTGTGGAGCTAGAGATCGCCGGCGTAGATGTCGACTGTCTACTTTGGGATCTCGACGATGTTGAAATCGCTGTTCGCACGTTGTCGTTGTATCACCAATTCTCCGAAAGATTTAGCGATGCGTTTCACTGCATCGACAACGCGATGTCCTACTGGCTAGAGGACGGTCGCTACGCTGACTGCGCAGAATCAACTACGACGAAGATGTTTCACCTTCGAAGCGTGATTGATCAGCACGTTTGTTTTTCCGAAGCGACCTCACTACCTAGAGTCATTCGAGGCGTCCTAGGGATCAATCACCCAGCCAGCGACACCCAGCTTGTAGCAACCTATGCGCTCATTCAGGCAGTCGAGGCAGTAACGGCACTAGGCAACTGGCTTTTCAACCTAGAGCTGCGTCTTTACGACCTTGACTATGATCTAGTCGAACAGATCAGGCTGACTGACGCCACCCAGTATGCTTCTCTCCTCAAAAGGGAAAGGGAGCGTAGCAGCGAACTTGAAATAGAGGCCCGGGAGGAGTTCGCCATTCGGTATGGCGAGACCTCAAAAGCATTGATGTTAGCTTCGCTATACCAAGAAGCTGACCACACGGACAACCTCCGGAACGACTTGAGCGCATCTCGGTTTCTGCGAACTGCACTGGATCAGGCATTTGCAGCAAAAGCGTCGGAAAGAGCCAAAGCAGCCGGGAAAGCCAACAGCAAGCCGGGGACAGCGAAGCAAGAGAACACCAAAAAGCTTTTTGAAGAGATAAGCAAATCGGCAATAAAGCAAATCGCTATTGACCCCAAAATATCAGCGGCCGACCTCGTCAAAATACTCGTTAAACAGGGCAAGGGCTCTATACCAACCGTAAGGAAATACCTAAAGAAAGGCGGTTTTCTACCAAGATAATTTTTATGCAGTGGAAGAAAAGCAAACCATGTTTGCTTTTTTTTTGCCTCTTAGTCTGTGCCTGTCTTTCACTTTACAGGCACGACTATGACGAGCTCTCTCCCCTCCAAACCCGTACACATCAAAAATCTGGCGCCCGCAACAAGGTTAATCAGAGTTACTGAAGTAATGGCCATTGTAGGCCTCGCCCGCCCCACCATTTACAAGCTCATGAGCCAGCCTGAAAGCGGCTTTCCACAAGCAGTAAAGCTCACCGACAGCACCGCTCGGGGGGCGCCCGTCGCATGGGTCCTTTCTGAAGTTTTGGATTGGACTCACGCACGCATCGCTGCTCGCGACAGGGTGGCTGCATGACTCCTATGTTCCTGCCACAAACAACTTCGGACACCGGTGACTTACTCGGCATCGGCCTTCTACCCAACGTTACTGCCAAAGGCCAAGACCGCCTCCGCACATTGCGCGATGACGCCATATCAAAAGGGGCTCACGTAATGCTTCTCGTCTGGCCATCTCGCGAGTGGGTGATGCTCTCAATCGAGCCGCCAGAAGGGATGCTGGTTGAGGATACCGAGCAGCTCATTCCGAGTGTTCAAGCCAACGTGACTGCGCTGGAGCTGATGCTTACAAACTCCCGGCATGGCAATCACTTGTTCTGGATGAACTTGAGTCGTAACGCCTCCCAGCACTAACGAAAACGCCCCCGGCGGCAACCGGAGGCGTTGAGGTAAATCTACATGCCTGATCAATTTATGCCGCGTCGAAAAAATCCGCAAGTGATCTGCACAGTTGCACTTTCAAAAAACGGACGTTACTCTCTGGCCGTCGCTGCAAATTCAGCGACCGGGTTTAGCGGCCCGAGCACATACAGGCGCACAAGCGCTTCCGACTCGATTGCATGCGCTTTTTTTGTGCCTGCGACTCTCGTTTATGGTGGCTGTGCGTGGGAGACCTTCGGGTCTGCCGGGGTCCTGTATGCCCGGTCCGCTAACCCGCGCACAGCTGCCACCCTAATTCGTTTAGCGGCGAACCGTGGCAGCTCCTCACATACAGGAGCTTTACCAGATGCACGCCCTCAATCCGTCCAAAATTCGCGCCGCTGCTCATCGAGCAATGGCTCTCGCCGCTTTACACGCCAACTCCAGCCTCGCTATACGCCTTTCCCGTTACAACGCCCATATGTCCAAGGCTCGCGCCCTGGAAGCCGCAGGGGGTGCCCAATGAGCATGCTCCCAGGCCTTGCACTGCCCGAGGATCTACTCTGCGTCAGCCCGGACGCCGAAGCCGGTCTGCCTATCGACGCCATCACCTGTGCGCTCGACCGTGCCGACTCAGTCCTCATGCTGTTGGAAGATCACTTAGACGGCGATAAACCCTTGCTTTCCAACCGCGTGCTGTCGTCCGTTATTTGGGACGTGCGTGGCACCTTGGGCTTGATCAAAACACTCACCATGTACGGTGATGCCTCCTCTGTGCCGATGGGCCAGAAAGGCGGTGCTCTGTGACCCACTCCAGCACGCGTGGACGCTCCGAGTTTTCCCCTGCCAACGGTAACGGCCAGAACCTGTTTCGGGTGAATGCCGGTATCCCGCTGGAAGACGCACTTGAAGCCGTCTCCCAGATTCTGCACCACGCCAATCAACTGATCCTCGACGCCGCCATCAGCGATGCGGGCGAGCGTTTTAGTTGGCCTGCGTTCTACCTCGGCGAGATGGCTAAGGCGCTAATCGACGACGTGAACGAGGCGTTGCTTGAGTCGAGGGTCGCCCTATGACTCAACGCACCGGCAACACTTCAAAACGCCCCAGCTTTGCCGACGTGAAAAGCGCTGCCCTGAAGAACATCGACCGCGTCCTTACTCATTGGCTGCCGAATGGCAAACGCGTCGACGGCGGCAAGGAATACACCGCACCAAACCCAACGCGCACGGACAAACGTGCAGGCTCGCTCAAGGTCAATTTGAGCAAAGGCACCTGGGCGGATTTTGCCACCGGCGATAAGGGCGGTGACCTGATCGACCTGGTGCGCTACATCGACGGCGGCACGGACGTTGATGCCTGCAAAAAGCTGGCGGACCTGCTCAACGTTTCCGCAGGATCTGCAACTACCAAAAGCGCACCGACGAAAAGCGCAGTGCCTGAGTGGGTCGCGATTCAGCCGATCCCAGCGGAGGCCATGAACAAGTGCCCAACCAAGCACCGACAACACGGCGTCCCATCCAAGGTGTGGATCTATCGCGATGTGCAGGGCCAGCCGGTCATGGCGCTGTATCGCTTCGACCTCGATCCCGATGAAGACGGCAAACCGAGAAAGGTCTTTGCGCCGTTGACCTGGTGCAAGCGCTCCGATGGGCAAACCACGCAATGGCGCTGGCAAGGATTGCCGGAGCCTCGGCCACTGCTGCGCCTGGATGAGCTGGCACAGCGCGCCGATGCGCCAGTGGTGTTGTGTGAAGGCGAGAAGGCTGCTGACGCCGCTGCTCAACTGATGCCGGAACACGTCGCCACGTGCTGGCCGAACGGCTCCAACTCTTGGCACAAGGCCGACCTGACACCGCTCAAAGGGCGCACTGTGTTGCTGTGGCCGGATAACGATGCCAGCGGCATGACCTGCATGGACGCCATCGAGCTCAAGCTGATTGAGCTGGGAGCCGAGTCAGTACAACGAATCTCGCTCGACGTGTTCAAGCTCAAGCCCAGCAGCAAAGGCGGCAAGCCTACGCTGATCAAGGGTGGAAAATGGGCAGACGGCGACGATGCAGCGGATGCAGTAGCCAAAGGCTGGACCGCAGACCACGTCGCCCAGCTGGTGCGTAGCGGTGAGTTTTTCGGCGGTGCCACTGAGACCACTGAGCCTCAAGAACAGAAGGCCAAGACGCCCGCCAAACGCCCTGCCAAATCGAAAACCGACCTGTTGCCGGGCGGCTTTCGCCTGACGCCTGAAGGGGTCTTTTATTCCGGCGATGATGGCGAGGCGCGCCCCGTGTGCTCGCCTCTGGAAATCATCGCCCGCACTCGTGACGACAAGGGCCACAACTGGGGCTTGCTGGTTGAGTTCGACGACCCGGACGGCGCCAAAAAACGCTGGAACATTCCGGCCCGAACCATGACCGGCGACTTCGGTAAGGACGTACTTGGCCCGCTGGTAGACATGGGCTTACGCCTTGCCGGGAGTCGGTCGGGGCGCAATGCCCGAAATGACCTGCAGAGCTATCTCGGTGGCTTCGACAGCGCCCAGCGCGCACGTTTGGTAACGCGTCTGGGCTGGCACGACAATGCGTTTCTGTTGCCCGAACAACAGATCGGCTCGCACGCCGAACACCTGCATTTTTACGAAGCCGGTGCGCAGTTGCCACCGATCAGTCAGGCGGGCTCTCTGGAGCAATGGCAGCAGCAAATCGGCGCACTGTGTGTTGGTAACCATCGCTTGGCGTTTGTAGTCTCTGTGGCCTTTGCAGGCCCGCTGTTGAACATGCTCGGGCATGAGTCAGGCGGCTTTCATCTCTACGGCGACAGTTCCGGGGGCAAGACCACCCACCTGCAAGTTGCTGCCTCGGTTTATGGCGGGCCGCGCCTGGTGCGTTCGTGGCGCTCGACAGATAACGCCCTGGAGTCCATCGCCGCTGCACATTCGGACGGACTTCTGGTGCTGGATGAAATCGGCATGTGTGACCCGCGCATTATTGGCGAGACGGTCTACATGCTCGGCAACGGGACCGGTAAGGCCCGGGCAAATGATCGAGGACAAGCGGGCCGACAGGTGCAGGAGTGGCGCTTGCTGTTTCTCTCGACCGGCGAGAAGACGTTGGCGCAGCACATGGCGGATGCCAACAAGGAGCTGAAAGCCGGTATGGAGGTGCGCATGCTCGCCGTGCCTGCGGATGCCAGCAAAGGGCTCGGCATGTTCGATGTGCTGAATGGTTTTGAGGATGCGGCTGCCCTCTCTGATGCGCTAAAGGCCCGAGTAGCCAAATACTACGGCACACCCCTCACCGCCTTCCTGCACGAGCTGTGTGCGCCTGGAGAAATGCTCAGGTGGTCGGTGATCGTTCGTCGCACGGTGGAACAGTTCATCACCCAAAACCTGCCCGCGTCGGCCAGTGGTCAGGCGCAACGTGCCGCCCTTCGCTTCGGCCTCGCCGCAGCGGCCGGAGAGTTGGCCACCGCCTTCGGCGTCACCGGTTGGCCGGACGGCACGGCCACGACCGCCGCACGGGTTTGTCTGCATGCGTGGCTAGCCGAGCGTGGCGGCGCCGGAAATTTCGAGGGCGATGCGATTTTGGCGCGACTGAGACAGGTCATTGAGCGCTTTGGAGAAAGTCGCTTTACCCGCTGGGAATCTGCCGCCGCCAAGATCGATGAGCACGGCCCACGCACGATTGATCGGTTGGGCTTTCGCAAGACGATGGAACACGGCATGGGCGATGCCCTGCATACCACCAACACCTACTACGTGCTGCCTGAAGCCTGGAGGGCCGAGATCTTTAAGGGCATGAACATCAGTGCTGTGAACAAGGAGCTGCTGCAACGGGGCGTGCTTGAGCCGGGAAGCGACGGAAAGGCGTACAGCTTGATTCGCCTGCCCGGGTTAGGGCCTCAACGCTGCTACGTGGTTAAGACCGTTCCAGGAACGGATGAAAGCGAGGCCAAGGCCGCGTGACGGCATGCCTACTGTTAGAGGTAGCGTCGGCTCATTTCCGGCCTCGCCAGCCGCTCGACAACCATGCCTATCAACCGCAGTACCCAGAGACAAGACAGATGAACACTATCCAAGAACTGAAAGACCGCCGCGACACACTCACCCTCGAAATGGAGAGCATTCAGCGCGACATGGCGCCCTTCGAAGAAGCGCTGGAAAGCCCAGAGGTTATTCAGCAAGGCCGTCAACGGGCCGTGCAGGATGAAATCAACGATCACAAAAGACGCATCGACTCGCGAAACCTCGAGATCAGCACACTGAACCAGAAGATTGATCGCCTTGAGACATTGGCGAATCGCGAGAGCTTGGTCGCGGGCTATCTCAGCGATATGGCGGACCGGAGAGCCGACGAGATAGAACTCAACGAAAAGCGCAGCAGCATCGAGACCCGGTTGCAGCAGGTACGCCAGTGCGACCAGGAAGACATGGCAAAAGCTAGACAAGCTGAAACGGACGCAGCCACCGCTTATGCGCAGGCTGTTGCCTGGGGCGATGTGGAAGGTGAGAAAGCCGCTAATGCGGAAGCCCAGAAGGCTGCAAAAAATCTCACGACTGCGGTTGAGCATCACCGCCGCCAACAACTGCTCATCACCGCACTGGAGCAGGAGTTGGTGACGATTGATCTGCATATCACAGAGGCACAAAAGGAACGCACCGAGATCGAGAACAAAGCGGCTCACCTGGCGAACACTGTGCTGGAAGAACAGTGGAATGAGGCCGCCAAAACACTGCTGGAGACCGGCGGCAAGCTGTGGGCCGCACGCAACCTGATTAGTCGTGACCCGGTAGCACTGATGAAGCTGGATATCCCTGAACTGGGCGAGCGCTTTGGAAGCTGGACCTGGCAAGAACTCGCAGATCGCTCGCGCCAACACAGCCTGATTGACCTACTGGCAGCCTAATCCAAACCTTTCCCGAAGCAGCCTGAGAAAGGCAAGCTGTTTCGGGCCTACCATCGGTACAACCATGAACAACCCACCACAGAATAGCGTACAGATGCCTGACTACCTGAAGGCCCGAAAGCTGCATTTGAACGGAATAATTGTTGGTATGGCTGGAGTAAAAAAGCTCAACGCGAAGGAAAAAAAATACACTAAAGTTGAGACGCTCACGATTGATGCTATCAAGGCAGAGCTTGATTTCATTGACCTTCAGCTCAAAAGAAAGGGGGAATGATGAGGAAGCTTAAGCAACTGCCGCTTCGCTAAACCCTCCCATTACAAACAAGGCTTCAGACCTTTTGGTCTATTGCGCCCTGGGACTATTGCCGCTTTCGGCCAAGAGCTGCCTGTCGGCACCGCAGGAGTATGACCACAGGGGTGCAGAAATGGCACTGGCCCGCCCTTTCCTCGCTAGTGAAAATCCCCTGATTTGGATGAAAAAAACGCGGCGCAATAACTAACAGAACGTTTGCAGATTTTGAGGGCCTAAAGGTAATCAACAAGGTGATAACAAATGGCCATCGACAAAAATCCTGAAGTCTCGTACATTCTCAAAGACTGTGATCAGGAAGCGCATGGGATGCATTATTTTATAAACTTCAAAAACTACACTAAAGCCTCTATCAATCTGTATTCAAATCTTACGCTATTGATAGGCAAAAATGGCAGTGGCAAATCAAACCTTATTGAAGGTGTAGAATTATTGGCATCTCTTGCAGAGGGCAAGCCTCTGCATGAAATGGCTGATAATAAAAATAACTTCTCTGGTTCGAGTTTTATTCGCGGAGGCATACATAATTGCGTCAAATTCGGGGAGAACACATTCTCCCTCGGCTTTGACGGCAGAATCGGTTTTCTAGGGACAAGTGAAAGATTTGACTATCGAATCACTGTTTCTGTCGATCCATTCCCACGGGTTGTTGCTGAATACTTAATCGTCGGAAAGAGAAAAATTTTCGCAGCGGAAGCAGAAAGCTCAGATGGCATGCTAAGTGTGTTATTCGACAATTTTGCTAAAGGCGGAATTAAACCTAAAAAAAATCTTTACGGCGACAAGTCTGTAATATCTCGATATACAGACCTTACCGAGAGTAACGGCGCAGGAGACCCTGATAAAAAATTAAAGGCCATTAAGCTAGTCGCAGTTATAAGTAGCTACATGCAGTCCTCTTTCATTTTCGACCCCAATCCAAAATTAATGCGTGACTACGTAAGATCGGGTCAAAACACCTTACTGAAAGACGCCTCAAACTTGTCGGCAGTTCTTCAGGGGTTGCAAATAAGAAAAGATTACCCGCTAACTTCCGCACTAAGCAAAACAAAACCCATAAAAAAAGAAGACGAAATCCACCCTATTGACCGCATTCTAGATGTGGTGAGACAAATACCAGAAGAGCCATTTTTGAAGTTCGACTTTATTCCAACTCTTCAGATGGATGTTCTATTTGGAATTATCGTAAACGATCGATTGATTGATGCACGCTTAATGTCCGATGGTACGCTTCGGATTATCGCAGTAATTACGGCACTTGAGTCAATTGATAGCGGATCCAGGGTGGTTATTGAAGAGTTTGACAACGGATTGCATCCAAGTCGCGCCGAAGTGTTAATCAAAGCGATTATGGAGATAGTGCACCGACGCAAACTAAACGTACTCCTTTCCACACACAACCCTGCTAGTTTAAACTCATTAGATGGGGAATGGTTGAAGGATGTGCACGTATGTCACTGGAGCCCTGCTGACCAGTCATCTGTATTAACTAAACTGCTTGACATCCCCAAGGTAGACTATTTATTGGAATCAAAGGCAAGCTTAGGCGACCTAATTACTAAATCTGTCTTTGAAAAGCATCTACAGCCCCAGTTTGAGGAAGTAAAAAAAGCTAAAGCAATGGAATGGCTAAATAGCCTGAAGGGATAAATGATGGCTAAGATAATAATTCTAGACACTAGTTATCTGCTCGAACTTTTTGCAGTACCAATGGATTCAACTGAAGAGAAAAGCTTAGAGGCCATGAGAATTTTCGAGCAAGCGATCACTGCTGGCTACGATATATTCTGTCCGTTAAGCGTTCTTTATGAGGTGGCCAACCATATAGTAGACATAAAAAACCATGTACTACAACGTGAAGTAGCTCAAAAATTTAGAGCAATGGTTGAAGGTGCTTTTTTAGAGAACAACCCTTTCTCAATAATCCCTAATGGTTCTTCAAGGCCAATTCATGAAGAGCTAAGTTCGCTACCTGACTTATGTAGACAATACCAAGACAATATCAGAATGGGGCTTGGCTTAACTGATTGCACAATAATTGATGTAGCCAAAACCCTTAAAGAAAACTACGCATCACGTAAGAAGCAATGGCCAACGCACATTTGGACAAGCCATGTAGCTTTACGAGCGATGTCACCTGATGAATTTCAGCATCAATATTTCTGAACTTATTAGCAGACAAATATAGATTGCCCGTTTTTGAAGACCCGTGTTTCTTTAGGTATTCCGAAATAGGGAAGCTACGGATCAAAAGTAGCCCGCTACAGGTGGCTGCTTTTGGCCCATGGCTTCCGTCGAAAGTTCTGCTAGAAGCTCTCCTTTCTGAGATTGGCGTCTATATCTTCGCGCTTTCCATGGCGCTCGTAGCTTTTAGCAATTCCCTCCAACATTGTTGCTACAACCGGATGAGAGTATTGAACTCGCCTCGCCTGATCACGGAAGTACGTTGCCAATGTCCGCTCTTGTTCGCCCCCATCCCAGGGTGATCGGCTGGTCGCTCCCCGCTTATTCCAGGTGCCAATGCAGAATCCGCTCCTCATTTCCTCTAGATCGGGGCTATCGAGCAGCTCTCTTACGGGAGCAAAAGGCCAAGTACCATCTTCATCTGCGGGGGCATGAGCAAGGATTTGTCCCAGAGTTTGATCACACATGGTTGGTCGATCAGCAAGACCGCACAAGTCACGTGTTTCTTTGATAAACTTGTAAAAAATATCACCATTAATACTTTTATCCGGTTGAATCCCTGGTAGGCGCTCGCAAGAGTGCAGGATGCCCCATGCACGTTCTGCAGCCGCTTTAGACGCTTCAGTCGGCTCTTCTCTATCTCCATGCTCTGGCTTGTACAATAAACAAATTAACTCTTTGAAGAGCTCTGGCTCTGACATGACTCCTTCGTACAAAGCATTGGCCTTTACTTCTCGCCCGTATCGGAGGAGCGGAAACAACCCAAACTCAAGCTGTATTAGTGCCATCCTGTCAATTTCACCAGACTCCTCCAGCCGTCTTAACATTTTCTCTAGGTGCCAAGACTCCAATTGCAAGCCCTCTTCCACCTCTCCATGTAGTAGCTGCTGAAGGGTTGAAAAAAGCTGGGTAGGGTTGGTTTGTTCGAGAGAGTATCGGCAGTATTGAAGCGCGCTTAGTGGTCGTTTAGCCACCAAGAGACGCGCCAATACAAACTCCAGATCCTTGTCGTCACCTCGGTTATACAGTCGCACGCCCTGCCAATAAGCCGCAGAAACTTCCGGGCCACATGCCTCGACCAACTGCCAGATCTCTTGATTTGGTGTCGCCAAAGCCAAGGCCCGTGCCAGCTTTTCAGGTCGTCCTGCGTCCTGTTTACTTATCCCAATAACCGCTTGAAGCAGCCCGTACGAAACTGGTGAAGGGAGTGTCTGAAGGAACCCCGCAATACACAAACACATAGGCATACCAGCAGAGAAGTCCCCGCCCTTTGTGGTAATCCACTCGGGCCAGGAAATATCGTCCCAGACAACCTGGGCCAGTGTGGCACCGACAGTACTGGGCTCAGCGCATACCCTGATTAGGTTCTCAATGCCGACCATGCATTGAGCTTGATAAATTTCGGTCAATGCCGAAATTCTCCTTTGAGTTATGGCATTACCGCGCTCCAAAGAGTCGTCATTACGATCTCGGCTAGGTAGCTCTAGCCAATGGCTGTCGAAAAGCCAGCGATGGCGAGTGACTAAGCCCTGTGGGGCAAGCAGCTCGTAGGATGCCTCTGCGGGCGACAACCGCTCATTCAGCTCGTTAGCTGGTGCATCGCCGTAATTACGATG
The DNA here is from genome assembly GCF_029201605.1 of Pseudomonas sp. FJ2-5-13. NCBI lineage: Bacteria > Pseudomonadati > Pseudomonadota > Gammaproteobacteria > Pseudomonadales > Pseudomonadaceae > Pseudomonas > Pseudomonas sp. FJ2-5-13. The sequence continues at coordinate 225,185 of NZ_CP104045.1, read as the reverse complement.
CCAATGAATAATCTGTCGTAGCGCAATTCGAATTATTTCCCGATCTTCATCTTTCGCAGTTGGCAGGGTGAAGGGCTCAATCAGTACCAGCACCCTGGGTAGCTCCTCTATATCTCTAAGTGTGGTTTTTTGCAGCAAAGAGACGATGCGAGTAGCGTTGCCTTCACTCAGTTGGAGTAGCTTTACCCTGACGAAATCCAACATTTCATGCATTTCATCGTAGGTAACGCCACGGCCGGCCCCAGCATCGTCTTCACGCCACTTTGGTCGGTGGGCAGGGAAGGCCGCCTGTTGGCCGCCTGCTGCAATCTGTCTCAACACACGAAAAGCGGCTTCAGCATCCCTATCAATCAGTAAGTTGAGCACTTTGATACGCTCCGGCAAACTAGCTGCGGTCTGTGGCAGCCAGGAGCGAAAAAGGCCGAACAAACTCCCGCTAGGCTTATTGCCCCAGTTCCCTCTCATGGGAATATGGCTGAGCTGGGCTAGGATGAGGGCCGCTGGGGCCAAACGTCGCGGAGCCCAACTGAGGGTCTCCAATGCCCAAAGCAAGCCGGAGTGCCAGCAGCGTCCCCCAAAACCAGAATCACTGCTTTCGGAAATAAGCCTTGTCACCGGTGCATCCGGCATCCGTAAACTGCTCTGTACGACACGGAGAAATTCATCTGGCGCGGCCTCTGCTAGGGTGGGCAAATAAGACGCCAACGAAAGCCAGCGTTGGCCATCTGCCTTATCGAGCAACTCATGGATCAACCTTGATACGCGCTCTTCTATGTCTAGTGCTTTGAGTCCCACTTGTTCTGAGCCACGCACAGCCAGTTTCATAAGTGAGTCGCAGATCGACTCAAACAACAGTCCCGAATGGGGATGAACCTTGCCATGGACTTGTGCCATCCACCGATCGTCTTCCGGTAATTCCAGCTGAGGATCAGGTGTTGAAAGCATCTCCCGAGCTATGGCAAAAAAACGATCCAGTTGGCCGCTGGTGATTCGGTTTCCACATTGGTCCAGCAGCTCCAATGGCGATTTAGCTTTCCATACCGCGCCGATATTCAGCACTGGGGCATCATCAAGTTGGGCTAGCTGGCGTAAATCGCGCTCGATTTCTTCATAGGGTCGAGCAGCCAGCCGCTCGACTACTTGTCGATCCGCAGCAGTGTCTGCATACCAAGCTCCAAGCAGACAAAGCAGAGGCAGGCTGGCTGATTGTGGGGTAAGCAACCAAGGGGGCTGCTGGATAGCAGGATTTAAGGCTCTTTGCCGGCGAAGTACGGTCCAAGAGCGTCCAGTGCTTAGGGCATAACGTTTGGCATCGGACTCTTCCATACCGATAGCAATGAGGGCTTTCTCGAACTCGTATATGTTCGGTCGCTCCAATACCAGTTCATCACCCTCGGGTTTACCGACCAAATCACCTGTGGCGTGGGGCACAATCACACGTAATTTTTCGCGCAATATCGGATTAAGGGCTGTTTCAGTTCTTACCGCGATGGCAATCCGCAGTTGCGGATTCGCTTCCACATAGCGCCATCCCTGAGGCTCGGTCACGACCATGGCATGGTCTTGCAGGTCACGGTAGGCCATTACCGTCGCCACCGTAAAGGCTACGGCTTCTTCCACGCTGTCAGCACGTACAACCAACGGATAAATCGAGTTCGACGAGGTATTTGTCGTCTGGATTTTTTCTCCCAGAGCTTCAAACACTTGTGTGCGGTCCATGAATAGGGCTTCGGGAGTGATGGGCGGTCTGCATTGCCGTGCCCACGAATCCCAGTAACGGGATAGGCTTACAACACCCCAGCCACTTAAACCCAGCTCTTCGGCAAACTGCAAAGCCACTGCCGGCTTTTGCTCGAGCCACTGCTCCAGGTCGTCTGCATCATAGGCCCGGACACCCGCCCATTCGTCTTTTTTGCACTGTTCCGCTACCCAGTCGAGTTTCTTCGCCCAGCGCCGAGGAGTGACAAAGACAAAGGTGCATGCTGAGCGTTCAGCCTCGCTTATTTGTTCTGTTCGTTTTTGGTAGTCGCCGTTAGCTTTGCCAAGCACATTTTGATCGCATCCGATTTCCCAGCGGGACGCTCCTGACGGCACCCAGGCATTCCCCCTTTCACTGAAAAGAGTACCGTCCCAGCCAGGTACATAAGTGGAGTCACCCGCAGGGAATGAAAGTTGGCGGGTCGTTTCGGGTTCGAAGCAAAGCCGCCTCACCCAGCGCGGCAGATCGGTTTGCGCTTCCTTGGCCTGAGTATTTGCCCAGTTGACGATATGGGAGGCTGTAACCCGCATACTTCACCTCAAAAAATGGAGCTCCTTCATCCCAATCGATTCATGACCGGGGAAAGTCTAATTGACGGCCCATTTATGGAATAAAAACATCGTAAAAAATCACGGCGTCGCCAGGAAAAGCTGCCCTCGGTCACGGGGAGCTGAGAGGGGATATTACGATTCGGATAGCGATTCGCCGTGAGCACCTCTCTGATCTTAAGCATAGAACTCTGATCATGAGGCATGCATTACAGGCTTTCACCGCTGATCGCCTCCGCGGAATAGCATGATCATGGTTAGAGTAGCATGGCTGTTTTTGGCCGGTTAACGGCCTCTCCAAACGAAAGACCCTCGCTCGATGACACCTGCCTTAGCCATCACAAACCGCTCCTCCTAGAACACTCATTGATGTAACACCCTATTTGCCATGTAACACGCATATCGGCAAACCAATGACGCCTGTGTAACACCGTATAAATCATTTAAAATCATATAGTTAAATGAAAATGTAACACGCGTAACGCGCGTAACACGGTTTATTAGGGTATCCCCCCTAGCCCCATTAGTAATGCTCCTCCAGCGAAGAGAGATGGATCATGATCTTGGCTTTGGTTCGATAGTGGGGCTCCTGAAGCATTCTTGAAGGGAGGGGGCATAGAACCCGCGGGATCGTGCTAGCAGCAGTCTTTCCTACGTCGGTTAACAGGTTGACGTGGTTGACGCCTATCACCATGGTTAACGCCGCGCAGGTATTCACTATCAGCAACAGATACAGCCACCTTTACCGATGCTGTAAAGATGGCCCTTTTTTTCAAGATCCTTTCAATTTCAATGATTGAAATTTCAGTAACTTCCAACGCCTCCCACTAACTCGATCCCGCGGGTTTCATGCCCCGTGTGACGCACAAATAGCCAGGGGCCCCAGCAGTTTTCGTCGTTTCAGGGCAGCGCTCCACTCGCCCCATCTCTACCGTCATCCTCGTTCGGTTCATGGACATGTGGGCAAGGGAACCGGTAGTGTCGAATCGGCGCCGTTGAGCGTATCCCTTTTGCTGTGGGAACTGCACGGACGCTAATGAGGGAGTGCTAATACAAACACTGGATCAGTGCTCGCTTTCACCTATAGAAGAAGGAAAGGATCATGAGTCGCGTATCGTACTTCAAGATTTATAAAGACACGGCTGGCGAGTGGCGGTGGAGGTTCACAGCTAAGAACGGAAAGATCATCGCCGTAAGCTCCGAGGGATATAACAACCTCGTTGACTGCGAAGACTCTGTCAGCCTAATCAAATCCGAATCACCGACAGCGCCAGTGATTGGGGACGATGAGTACGACAAGCTCAGAAAATAGTGATTGAGTAATACAGTTCGGGGATGCGTTACCGCAGGTATTTCGGCGTGTATCCCCCTGCTGTATTCCCATCTCCAGAACCTGACGTAAGCCAATCATTGCTGATGATTCTGAGCCAAGTTCAAACGATCCCATCCCTTGGAGAACACTCATGGAAGATGTCTCATTGCTCGCATCATTGCTTAAGCGCATGAATGAAAACCAGCTGGCGCTGGGGGCAGCTATCGAGGAGCTGTCAAACTGGGTTGAGCAAAGAGGATCTACAGAAGTGGCACAGAACATTCGAGGGGCACTGGATACCCTGGATGGAAATGCAGGATTCATCACCCTTGGGCTCGCCTCACTGGCGGCAGAAGGTCGAACCAAAAAGTAACTACTCTGCTGGATGGCAACACATCAGCCAACATTTGGTGTTGCTTTACCCTACGGGGATACCTCGAAAAAGAGGGCAGAAGGAAGCGCCGTGTATGCCCACGTGTATGCCTAACCGAAGAACCACCAAGCACACCCAATGAATGCGGGCCTTTTGCTGACCAGTTCAAACGACGCCGGGGCACCAGATATGAACCGAAAAAGCCTCAGGTCGAGAGATCTAGGGCTTTTTTGTAGGCGAGTTACACGCGCGACTCGATATTGCTACGAGCGGCAGAGCCTCTACATCCCGGTGGGTTGGGCCTTACGCAGGACTCGATGAATTCCTGAAATGCTGCTTATCCAGGCTATAAATTTCATCCCGCAACACCCCCTCCAAAACCCCAAAAAACCCCTGAGTATGCCCCTGCTTCAACGCCTGCGGCCGAGTTACCAAATAAACCTCCATCGCCGGCAGTTCTATCTCCTGAAATACCTCACTCAACCCCGTAGCCAAAATACGCGGCAACACCGCCACCCCCATTCCCCGCCTCACCGATTCAAGCTGCACCGCAAACGAACTCACCCTAATCGGCGCATGGTCCAGCCCGGCAGCTTTCGCGGCGCGCATTTGCGGTAGCAGGTCCAGCGGTGGCAGCAAGGCGATACTGGCGGCAGTGGCGGGAGTTAGCGCGGGAAATCGTTGCAGGTATTCAGCGGTTGCGAACACGCCGTAAGCGAGTTTGCCGAGCCCTCGGTAGATCAGGGAAGGTTCGCCCAGGTGTACGGTGCGTATGGCAATGTCGGCCACGCCTCGTACGATTTTGTGAAAGTCGGTGGTGACCTGCAGTTCTACGGAGCAGCCTGGGTGCTGCGCTGTGAAGCGGCTGGCGGCTTCGAGCACGCTGGCAGAGAAGCCTTCGCCGGCGCTCACCAGCACGGTGCCGCTGAGGGTTGCGGGCGCGCCGTCGACGGGGGCCTGGCGGCGCAGGCCGGATTCGGCTGCCAGGGCGACGTCCACCAGGGCTTGGCCCCGGGAGGTGAGCCGGCAGCCTTCCACGCCGCGTTCCACCAGTGGTTCGCCCAGGGCGGTTTCCAGTTGGGTGAGGCGGCGGGAGACGGTAGAGGCCGCGATACCCAGTAATTGGCCTGCCTGTAAAAAGCTGCCGCGCCGTGAGACTGCCAGCAGCAGTCGAAGATCGTCCCAATTTGCCTGCAATGCCATATCTCCGCGCTTCCCTGGTGTGCAGATGTGCAAAGCCATTATGCCGCAGGCGCTGTTTTTACGGCGCGGGCTGACCGGTATATCTACTGGCCTTCTCAACAAATGGAATGGCCTGTATGAACACGAACCCCAATCGCTTGCGCAGCACCTTTGTGACCGGTGCCACCGGCTTGCTGGGCAATAACCTGGTACGGGAGTTGGTCGCACGGGGTTATGCGGTGAAGGCGCTGGTGCGCTCGGCGGCCAAGGGTGCGCAGCAGTTCGGCGATGTGCCGGGTGTGGAGCAGGTGGTGGGGGACATGGCTGATGTGGATGCCTTCGCGGCGGCGTTGCAAGGCTGCGATACGGTGTTTCACTGCGCGGCGTTTTTTCGGGATAACTACAAGGGCGGCAGCCATTGGGAGGAGCTGGAAAAGATCAATGTCGCCGGTACGCGAGCCCTGCTGCAACAGGCGTATGACGCCGGTGTGCGACGGTTTGTGCATACCTCGTCGATTGCCGTGCTCGACGGTGCCCCCGGTACGCCGATCGACGAGACATGCCTGCGGGCCGAAGCCGATGCGGATGACTACTACCGCAGCAAGATCCTGGCTGAGCGGGAGGTGTTAAGGTTTCTTGAAAGCCACCCGCAGATGCACGCTTGCATGGTGTTGCCCGGTTGGATGTGGGGGCCGGGTGACCGTGGGCCGACGTCGTCGGGGCAGTTGGTGAGGGACGTTATCAACGGCAAGTTGCCGGGGCTGATTCCGGGCACCTTTTCGCTGGTCGATGCCCGCGATGTGGCCTGGGCGCACATTGCTGCCGCCCAAAGCGGGCGACGGGGCGAGCGTTATCTCGCGGCCGGTCGCAACTTGACCATGCGCCAGCTGATGCCCGTGCTGGGGCGTATTGCCGGGGTCAAGGTGCCCTCGCGCCAACTGCCGCTGCCCGCGCTGTATCTGTTGGCAGCGGTGCAAGAGGCCTACGCCTACCTGACCGGCAAGCCTATCTTGCTGAGCATGGCAACGTTACGGCTGTTGATACGCGAGGAGCACCGTACCCGCTTTGACCATCGCAAAAGTGAAGAGGAACTGGGGCTGAGTTTTCGCGGGTTGGAGCAGACGCTAGCGGACACGGTCGCGTGGTACCGGGCTCACGGCGAGGCTTAAAACGCATCCTTAAGTCATATATTCCATAGCCCAACCTCATCGACTGGCGATCAGCACAGGAATGGCGTTGTTCAGTGAGAACGCCACCAGAAATACGGCCAGCCCGACGTCGATCTGCCGGGTGTACTTGAGGAACAGCGCCTTGATCGGACCTTGGCCGAACAGCAGCGCCACCACTGAATACCAGATGACTTCCAGGGTCGAGCACAGCATCACCACCAGCACTTTGTCGATCTCCGAGCGCGGCACCGAGAGAAAGCCGGCATAGATACTGATCATGAAAGCGATGGTTTTCATGTTGCTGATATTGGTGATCACCCCCACGCGGTAGGCCTTGGCGAAGCTGGTCGCGCCCGGTGCGGTGCTTTCGGCCGTGCCGGTGTTCTTGGCCAGCACGCTTTTGATGATGCTGTACGCGATGTACAGCAGGTACGCCGAACCGCATAACGTGGCGACTTTGGAAAACGCCGGGTACTGGTGCAACAAAGCCGCCAGGCCCAGCAACGAAATCGTCGAGAAAAACACACCGACCGTGCAGATGCCCAGGGTCGCGCCTATGCCGGTCGACACCGAGCCCAGCGAGGCGAAGCGGCTGACAATGATGAAGTTGGGGCCCGGGCTTATCACCGCCAGGATGTAGATCAATGCTGCTGTAAACATGGGAACTCCTTGTATGAGGCAGCAGCTCTCCACGCAAACTAGCAGTAATTACACACCCCGCTACTGACTATAAATTCATATGCTTATGACCCGTTGCCGCCAAGCCGGCGATGGTATCGCGCGATACCATCGCCACGGGGTCAGTGCGGCGGCAAGGTTTTGAGGCGTTCTTCCAGGTTTTGCCCAGGGAAGCGCTTTTGCAACTCGGCAAGTTTGGCCGTCGCTGCGGCCTCATCCCCTGCCGCGCGCAGGCGCGCTACTTCCTGCAAGCCAAGCTCAAGAGGTTGCGGCGCAGCGCGCTTGGCCAGCTTGCCTTGGGGCAAGGCATCGCTGCTCATTTCGGCACTGTAGGACTCGGCACGGGGCGGCGCGCTCATCGGCGCAGGCGCGGAGAACGCGGCCGGGGCAGCGAGACGTGTGTTGTGTACCGGGTCCAACTCGGGGGTGCGCGTGATCACGCCCACCAGCAACGCCACACCGGCCAGGCTGGCAAATGCCATTTGCCAGCGCGGTTGCTGGCATGCACGCAGCCAACGCTGCCACAGGTTGGGCGCGGGCTTGGGGGCTTCGCGGCGGGCAGCGTTGAGGATGAAGGCGTCGAGGGACGCGGGCGGTTCGCCCGTGCTGTGTTGACGAAAGTGCTGGAGCATCTCGTCGTCAGGGGTGTGTCGGGAGTCGTTCATGCGAGTATCTCCTCGGCCAGCAGGCGGCGCAGTTTCTGCTGGGCGTAACGCAGGCGGCTTTTTACGGTTTCCAGCGGGGCGCCGGTGAGGGTGGCGATTTGCGGTACTTCGAGTTCGCCGTGCAGGCGTAGCAGGAAGACTTCGCGCTGGTCTTCGGGCAGGTCTTGCAGGGCGGCGTCGAGGCGGGCCTGGTCGCGGCTGAGGGTCAGTTGTTGCTCGGGGCCGGCGCTGTGGTCGGGCTGGGCGTGCAGCTGTTCATCGTAGCTGTCGTGCAAAGGGTTGTGGATGCCGTGCTTGCGCCAGTGGTCGATCAGGCGGTTGCGGGCGATCTGGAACAACCAGGTACGAAAACTCGCCCGGCCTTGTGGCTGGGTGGTGCTGCGGATCAGGCTGAGCCAGGTGTCCTGGTAGATTTCTTCGGCCAGTTCGGCTTTGTTGCACAGGGACACGAGGAAGCGGTACAGGCCCTGGCGATGGCGCGTGTACAAGGCTTCGAAGGCGGCAGCGTCACCGGTTCGGTAGCGGGCCAGCAGCGATTCGTCGCTGGGTGAGTCGTCTGGAACGGCCATGTAATGGGCGAACTCCTTTTGGTCAGCCGAAGCAGGGTTAAGTGTGGGAGCGGGCTTGCTCGCGAAGAAGCCGGGTCAGCAGTATTGGTGTTGACTGACCCACCGCTTTCGCGAGCAAGCCCGCTCCCACAGGGGATCTGCGTTGCTTTGAGTATTGCGTTCGCTTAACCAAAGCCCCCCACATTGGATTGTTGTTGTGGTGGAGATCAGGGTTTGAGGCTTTGGGCCAATTCCACCAGTTGCACGAATTCGTTGCGCAGCCCGAAGGGGTCATCGCCGCGGGCCGAGCGTGCCAATTTGGCGGTGTCTTGCAAACTCATGCTGCCAGTGTAACGGCCATCGCCTTTGAGCTGTTGGGCGAAGGCGGCCACAGCAGCGGCGAAACGCAGGTCGTCGCTGGCCGGGGTGGCCTGATTGGCGATGGGGCGTTCGATCAACTGGCTGTTATCGCCCGCAGCGGGCTTGTAGCGCACCCGCAGCATCGCCAGCTCATCGGATTGGCCTTCGGTCGCAGGCGCGGCGGCGTAACGCAGAGGTTCCAACCAGCCCTTCTCGCCCTTGGGCACGATTTCATACAGCACGGTCACCGTATGCCCTGCGCCAATCTCGCCGGCATCGACCTTGTCGTTGTTGAAATCCTCACGCTTCAAGGCGCGGTTTTCATAGCCCAGCAGGCGGTATTCGCTGACCTGGGCCGGGTTGAATTCCACCTGCAGTTTCACATCCCGCGCCACCACGGCCAGGGTGGAACTGAGTTGCTCTACCAGCACCTTGCGCGCTTCGCGCAGGTTGTCGATGTAGGCGTAGTTGCCGTCGCCCGCGTCGGCCAGTTGTTCCATCAGGTGCTCGTTGTAGTTGTCCACACCAAAGCCGAGGGTGGTCAGTGATACGCCGCTTTTGCGTTGGGCCACGGCCATTTGCTTGAGGCTGTCAAAATCGCTGATACCCACGTTGAAGTCGCCGTCGGTGGCCAGCAGGATGCGGTTGATGCCTTGGTCGATAAAGCCTTCGCGGGCCATTTGGTAGGCCAGTTCGATGCCGGACGCGCCTGCGGTGGAGCCGCCAGCAGTGAGTTGGTCGATGGCGTTGCGGATCTTGGCTTTTTCACTGCCCGAGGTGGGCTTGAGCACCACGCGGGATTCACCGGCGTAGACCACCAGTGACACGCGGTCCTGATCACGCAGTTGATCCACCAGTAACTTCAGCGTGCTTTTGACCAGCGGCAAGCCTTCGCGGCGGTCCATGGAGCCGGACACATCCACCAGGAACACCAGGTTGGCGGGCGCCAGTTCGGCCACGGTTTTATCGGAGGCCTTGATGCCAATGCGCAGCAGTTTTGTGCGCGGGTTCCACGGCGTGGCGGCGACTTCGGTGGTGACGCCAAAGGGCGAGCCGTCGGTGGGCAGTGCGTAATGGTAGGGGAAGTAGTTGACCATTTCCTCCAATCGCACCGCGCCCTCGGGCGGCAGGCGGCCCTGGTTGAGGAAGCGCCGTACGTTGGCGTAGCTGCCCGTGTCGACATCCACGCTGAAGGTGGAGACCGGGGTTTCGGCGACGCGGTGCACGGGGTTGTCGGGCAGGTTGGCGTATTGCTCGCGGGGTTCGCTGCGGTCATTCATCATCGCCATTTCACGCACCGCCATCGGTGCCGGCATGGCCATGCGTTTGGCCATCGCGCCCTCAACTGGCGCGCTGTGCAACTCGGCGGTGGGTTGTGCGGGTTTGGCTACCTCGGGAGAGGAAGACAGCCCACACCCGGCCAGCGCTACCAGCAGGGTAACGGTGAAGCCTTGGGCAGCGGGACGCAGGCAGAGCAGAGGGCGGGACATGGGCTGAACCTCGTGAATGAATAGTCCGTTCACAAGGTCAGACGCGAGGAAGGTTGGGTTCGGGTTAAACCTTGGAAATTCACCCCGATCAATGTGGGAGCTGGCTTGCCTGCGATAGCGGTGTGTCAGGCAGCCTTTCCAGCACTGGCCCACCGCTATCGCAGGCAAGCCAGCTCCCACAGTTGAATGGCGGTGTTCTCTTAGTCTGTGCCGTACTTGGGGTTACGCGGGCCGTACAAGATGCCGGTGCGTTGCCCTGCCGACAGCAACCGTGCACTGGTGATACCGGCAATCGGGTGCGCCGCATCGGTAGAGCTGTTAATCACCTGCTTGACCGCCGCCGTGATCAGCATGCCCACCAGGCCGCCGCCGTTGTTGTTGCCCTCCTCGCTCGACGCACGCGCCGAGCCGGTCCACAAGGTGGTGCCAGTGCGCAGGTCCACCAGTTTGGCCGAGGCCGTCACCGAGGTGTCGCTGGAGATCAGCATGTACTGGGTGCCGTACTCGCTGATGGTGATGTACAGCGCCGCGTCCGCACCAAAGATGTCATGCAGCTTGGCCGGTTGTACGGCCTGGATATCGTTGGCGGTGGTCAGGCCGTTCTGGCGGAAGGTTTCGTCCACCAGGGCAATCGGCAACACGTAGTAGCCGGCTTCGGCCAGCGGGTAGGTGACTTGCGACACCAGGCTGTAGGACGCCTGCACTTCCGGCGATTCATTGATCGGCGGCAGTACCAGGATCGACTTGGGCCGCGCCTGTTTGTACGCCGAATAATCAACCGTCTTGGGCGCGGCGCAACCGACGAGCAACGCCAGGGCCAGCAAGGCGCCGGTGAGTTTTAACAGGCTCATTTAGTGGCGACTCCGGCTTTGGCGTTTTTCAACAGAAAGTCCATGTACGCAGCAGACTCAGGGAATAGCGCCTTCTCGGTGCGAAACTCCTGCACCATCTGGTCATCCTTGCCCATGTTCATGTACAGCATGCCCAGGTGCGCGTGGTAACCCGGCGGCGCCTTGCGGCCACTGGCGTTGATCTTCTGCAGATCGCGCTCCAGTGCTTCCACCTGCGCTTCCTTGGGCTCGCCCTTAAAGTACTCGTAAACCTGCGGCTGGTAGCTCTCCCATTGATACAGGGGCTGGGGCGCCGTCTGGCACCCGGTTACCGTTGCGATTGCTGCCAGCGTCAGCGCCAACTTCACTGCCTTGCTCATCCGTGTACTGCTCCTTGTGGTGTGGCTGATCAGTTACGCGGGTTCCAGGCGCCGGCGTTGATGCCGTCGACCAGGCGGTTGATCGCTTCGCGCATGGCCAGGTCCAGCACCTTGCCGTTGAGGGTGGAGTCATAGCTGGCGGTGCCGCCGAAGCCGATCACTTCACGGTTGGACAGCGCGTACTCACCGGCACCCTGGGTGGAATACACCACTTCGGAGGTGTTGATGTTGACGATATTCAACGCGACTTTGGCGTAGGCCACTTGGGTCTTGCCGCGGCCGAGGATGCCGAACAGCTGGCGGTCGCCGGTTTCTTTGCGGCCGAACTCGGTCACATCGCCGGTCACCACATAGTCAGCGCCCTTGAGCTTCTGCACGGTGCCTTTGATTTTGGCTTCCTGGGAGATCTCGCCCATGTTGTCGCGGTCCAGCACGCTGAAGCGGTTGGTCTGCTGCAAGTGGGTGATAAGGATGGTCTTGGCCTGGCCGCCGAGACGGTCGACACCATCGGAGAAGATGCCGCGCATGTAGCTGGAGCGGTTATCGAACTTACCCACGGCAATCGGCACACGCACGCCGGAATAGGCCACGTGGGCGCTGGCGACTTGCTCCACCGGCATCGCGCGGTTGCTCTCGGTGGCGCAACCGGCCACGGTCAACAGCGCCGCGGCGGTGAGGCCCGACAGCAGGATTTTGGACAGTGTCTTCACAGGGTGCTCCTTGGGTGAGGAAATCAGCGTTGCTGGGTTTTCCAAGGAGAAAGGCAGCCTGAAAACGCACTGGCCTGAATTCTTCCCTGAAAGACGGTGATGCAACGGCTGCGGCATTTTACGGGGTTGAGAGCGGTTCTCAAGTTGTTTCGGCCAGAGATGGGGGGCTTACCCTACTGCCGACCGCAATACTCGAAGCAAAGAAGGTCCAATGTGGGAGCTGGCTTGCCTGCGAAAGCGGTAGTGCAGCAACAGATGCAGCGACTGACACACCGCCCTCGCGGGCAAGCCCAATGCCGATCAATTAAACGAACGCAATGCCCAAAGCAACGAAGGTCCAATGTGGGCTGGCTTGCCTGCGAAAGCGATAGTGCAGCAACAGATGCAGCGACTGACACACCGCCTTCGCGGGCAAGCCCGCTCCCACAGGGGAACTGCGCTTAACCCTGACTGGTATTAGGCCAAGCCTACCCACCAACAACAGCCAGCCTTCGCACAGCCCTACTTGAGCTCCTTCACCAGGTACTGCGCAGAAATCTGCGTAATCCCGGTCAACGCCCGGCGCAAAGCTTCAGGGTCCGTGCGGTAGGTTAACGGTGTATAGCCATAAACGTTCTGACCATTAAACGGCGTGACCGCTTCAAAGGTGCGCCAGATCATCTCATCGCCGCGATCCATCTGAGCTAACACGTTAAGGGTCGGATAAATCACGCTGCTGAAACCCTGGGTCAGGCGAAAGCCCCACTCGGACACGGTCAGCTGAATCTGCGCATCAGCCGGCTCATCATCGCCGACCACCTTGAGCGTCGAAGTCTTGCCCAACTCATCGACAAAGCCCTGCTTGAGCAACACGCCAACATCGAGTTTTTCCGCCTCCATCACCGTCAGAATAGCCACCGGCGTCGGCATCTCGGCCAACTGCCCGAGCTTCATGCCGCCGGCAAACCCGGCACCGCTCAACGCCGCAGTACCCAGCTTGGACGCCCCGCTGGCCATGCCAACACCGGCGCCAACCCCGGCACCCAGGGCCGCGCCCCAGGCCTGTTCGCGGCCGAAGTACACCATGTTCTTTTCCCACTTCACGGGCAGGACTTTGACGGTCTTGATCTGCGCGCGGTTTTCGGGAGTGAGGGGGTGGCTGACGCAGCCGCCGAGGATGAGGGTGGTGAAGAGAATGAGGAGGAGGTTTTTCACATTGGTCCTTTAATGTTTGGGGTGAGGCTTTCAGATTTGCATAGTCGTAGTGCGTTTGTTCGTGAGCAGTATGTCGGCAATGGGTGGCAAGACGTTAGTAGCTGCGTACACGCTCCGAAGCGGCGGCATTTTGATGCCTTGCGCGGGCTTGGTGGTGCGGCTTATAGTCCGGCCGTCACTCAAAAAGCGACCGGGTTTGGCGACCCGAAGAACGAGCCCTCAATAATCCAGAGAGCTTAATGATGAATCGATACATTCCCCTAACCGGCCACGACTGCACCGTCCCAGCCCTGATCATCGACACCCAGGCACCTCTCGACGTCCTTCACGACGCCGCCGTGCACCGCATTCGGGCCGTCACCCAACTGCTGGAAAACCTGGCCTTCCGCGAACAACTCAGCAGCGATGCCGTAGTACTTTCAGACTTCGCCCATTTGCTGGCCATTCCGCTGCGCGATGGGTGTGATTTGCTGGATGTCATCAGTCGCAGGCTTAATGCCGATCCGTCCTGAGTGAAAATCGGGCGGCCTTTGTGTCGCCCGCTTTGCGCTCAATTCCCTTGGCCACTCTCTTTACGATTTTTCAACCAGGACTGTATCCAAACGCCTACCCCAGTAGGTATTGCATAGGCAAAAACACCGGGTAACATATCTACGATTTCAGCCCAACTAAAGTCCCATACACCAATCTTTGAATAATTAACCAGCGCCCCCATGAGCTTTGCGATAACCCCCACCAACAAAAACAATAAAAACAGATAAATCAACAATAACAAAAACGCCTGCCACCTTGATCTAGGCTTAATCACTTTCCCTTCCCATTTCCTTCCCTTTTCTCCCAGAGTCACCTCAACAAACTATAAACAAACAAAGAAAATGTTTCACATAACTTCTTAACACTCATATCTGCAGAGTCTATTTTCACTACAGCCCATTTATCATTTTTATCAAAACCGACGCATCGCCCCTGCATATCATCACCAAAAATCATAACACTTTCGAATTGCGCCGCAGTCTCATCATCAAAAATATCACTTGCCTCTAGGAGGCCGTTATAAAGCATAAATCCGGCTGTTTCAATTTCCCCACTTCCGAACTCCTGCAAAAACTCCAAGTAATCATCAGGAGCATTTTTCTGCCCTACCTTTATTGCATTAAGACTGACATCATCTACAGCAGCCAAGCCATCAAGCAAATGCTCTTCTTTCTTACTCTTCAAAAAAGTTTTAATATCCACCTTCACCCCCTACTTTTTATCTGAAAAAATCTCTCTGGGCACACCTCCAGCACGATGTATTCCACCCTGATGCTGATCCGGAAATCAGAAAAAGGGGACAGATTTTTTTAATAGATTTTTCAACCCTAATTCAAATAAATCTGCTCCCTTTTTTTCCGCTCCCTTTTTTCACTTCTCTAGCAAGATCAAACAAACCGCCTCCTTTTGTTCTCAATTATCTTTTGGAAAATTTATCGAAAAAGCCGAAAGTAAAGTCTCAATAATTTTTCGATCTGCATCATTCTTCGCAAAACGCTTAAGCACTGGGACAAGATGATAAAACAATAACTCGAGCCTGCTAGGATCTTTGGGCAATGCATCGTTAATGCATGCAACCATTAACTTAACTGGCATAATTGACGCGAAGGTTTCATATCCTCTAGCGCTAGAGAACGGAATTTTCTTAAAATAATAATCCGCTAAACGTTTCTGCTCTGGTTTTTTCCAAGATCTATGAGGAAGGAGTAATAAAGCTTCACCCCAATTATCTGAAGTAAGCGGGTACCGGCTCAATATCCAAGCTGCCGCCTGATCAGAAGTCATTTTCGCCAACTCTTTACAGAGTGATATCAATCTTGAATCCATACCAAACTATTTCCTTGGATTAAATGAGTTTTCCGGTAACCCAGAGTTAGCCTTTAGAGTAGCAGGTGGCTGATAATGACCGGAACTATTATCCCATCTTGTTATTTTTCCTCGCTCTGGACCGTCATTATTACCAAAGCGTATAGAGCCGGCATATTTAACTTCCCCCCCACGCTACCCCAGATGGGTTGAAAATTGCTCATTCACATTTGGGCGGCTTACCTTGATAGTCCCATCCGGCAATGTGACAAAATCGTAAGAACCTGAAGGGGTAATTTTCCCCCACCTTGCCCTTGCAACCAATACCGGCCTGATTCGTCCTGGATAAGAGTTCTCACGGGCCGTTGCGAACAAAAGAACAAAAGGAACAAAAGGAACAAAAGGAACAAAAGGGGACAGATTTATTTAATATGCTCTTCAACTCTAATTTAAATAAATCTGCCCCCTTTTCTGCTCTAAAAAAAATATATCCTATATTCGACTCTTCACCGAAACGGCTCCATGCAAATAGATCTGTCCCCTTCGATCGCAGCTCCATTCGAAACAGATTTATTTTTTACTTAGCCATTTAAATAAATCCGCCCCCTTTTCTCTCTTTTCTTTTCCCTTAAAACAACAGTTAAAAGACATAACATCCTTTTACGTTAGAAGTTTCGTATCTCCATGACTTTATTAGCCGATCCGCAGCGACAAAAACCGAATATCGGCAATCTCTAATCCAAGTTATGTAATACCGCCTGCCTCCGTTTTCATCAACAACCTTATCAAAGGTCTTATTTTTATTTACAGGCGACCAATATGAGTCGCCACATCCTCGAGTGCAGTCTTTGTAAAGGTGGGAATCGAAATGAGTACCTACCCATAGATTCATTCCATTTTCCCAATTGGAATGGGAAGGTGCGCAGCCAGCCAAGGCCGACAATAATACTACCAAAAGCCATTTATTAATTTTCACGCTTTTTCTGCGACTCAATTGCTGGGCGGTACTTATCGTACAGTGCTCCATAATTTACAAGCAGAGCAGGCGGCATGCTGCCCAAATTTTCAAAAAACGACATATCAGCTTGTTTGTGAGCTTTCAAGTTAATCATCCAACCATCGTGCAATGTAGCAAACCCATTAAACCCTGGAATTTGGTTTAATATATTGCTGACTGGAGTACCGTGACAAACAGCAGAACAAAGGGGACATATTTATTTAATATGCTTTTCAAGCCTCATTCAAATAAATCTGTACCCTTTTCTCCCTACGCCTTATAGCGCCTATTGTTTCAAATCAGCTATTAGTTTAGCTATCACTAACTCGAAAGCATTCTGCAAAGCGCTACGGAGAGCTTCAGGGTTTGTTGAGTACTCTTGAGGTGTATACGCCTGGACATTTCCATCACTGAACGCTGTGACAGTTTCGAAATTCCTCCAAACTACTGCGTCGCCGAGCTTCATGGTCGCTACAATGCCCACTGTTGGATAAAGCTCTGCACTGTAGTTTTTCAAGGCAAAGCCCCATTCGGACACGACGAATTCTATATGCGCATCGGCCCGGCCGCCCTCCGGTTCAACTTTGAATAAATGCTCAGCACTGATCCGTGCCTCCAACAGTTGTTTGAACAACTGCCCTGGATCTATTTCGTTACGCTGCAAGTTCAACAAAATTGCCTGCCGTGGACTTGAAGCTCCACCATCAGCCACTTTCGCGCCCGCTACCACACCCACGCCAGCCATAGCACTGGTAGCGACTTTGGACGAATCCGATGCCATTCCCACAGCCGCCCCGGCACCGGCACCTAAGCCGGCCCCCCAGGCTTGATCCATGCTGGTGTACTTGAACTGCTGCTCCGGGAATGAGGCAAGCAACACACTGACAGTTTTGATTTGCTGGCGGTTTTCAACGCTCAGATCTTTGGTTACACAGCCACTTAACACAAACAAACCAAAATAATAAATTATTAAATTTTTCATATTTATTAGCCAGACCTTTCAGTCCTCCCCCTCCACGGCTATAAAAACAAGAAATTCACTTTCAACAACATCCGAGGGGATAGACCTGTAAACAAAAATCTCATCTCCCAAATTCAAAATAAAAAGACGTTCTTCACAATCAAATGAAAAACCAACACCCACAACCCTATCCTCCACTGAGGATTTCACCAGAACAGCTGAGGACAGCGTTTTGTTTATAACATTACTAAAGCATGCATCGTCGGACATCGACGCAATTACTTGCGCGCCATACTCTTGCATATCGCACTCGGTTAATGGCTCCACGGACAGTCCTATCGAAGCCCCATCACTATCGCAAAATAAACGACCAGGAATGCTTCCTTCAAAATGGAAACTAATCTCTTGCGGAAAACCATGCGCCACCGAGCCTAACTTATGAATCAGTGCGTCCACCGACAAAAGCTTTTTGCCAATGGCAAGTATAAGCCACGCCTTCAACGAAGACTCTTTCATCATCTAACCTTCCCTTCCAGCGCACTTTTTACTGATGGATTTTGGTTGACGCCATCTTTCAAAATCGTCACAAACGTACCATTCGGCTTGGTCACCACGACATCATTGCCCTTAATTCTAAAATAGACATTGCCTAGCGCACCATTAGCTCCCTGTCCCGCGAAGGTACCAGGGATAACCTTTGTGGCGTTATTCCCAATATCGTTAATCAAATCTGTAACAAATTTACGATCTGCGGCACTGGATGGGTCCCCTCCGAAGTCTTTGACATGTTTACCTAACTTCGTCCCCATTTGCCCAGTATCCGTTTTAAATGCTGCACCTGCCCCAATGCCACTTACCGGCACAGAGGTATATCCCGGCTTGGGCAGCAAGAGAGGCGATTAACAAAAGGGGACAGATTTATTTAATACGCATTCCAACTCCAGCCTAAATAAATTCGCCCTTTTCTTTATATATATCAACCTAAAATAAATAGCAACTTTCTAAATTATTAGTCTCATACTCCCATGAAACTATCCTACTTTCCGGAGACACAAGCACCGAATAGCGGCAACTCCTAATCCAGGTTATGTAGTAACGCGTCCCGCTGCTTTCTTTTACTACCCTATTGAACGTTTTTTCTTTGTTAGCGGGGGACCAAAATGGCTCAGTACATGTATCGGGCGTGCGCGAGCAAATGCTGTATACGTGAGATTCAAAGGTGGTACCTATCCATCCATCTTTACTGGATACCCACGCAGACCGTGACGGCGCGCAACCCGCAATCAGAAATATAACTACCATTACGCTAATTTTTTTCACGTTTTCTCTCCGTGAAAATGTGAAAAACGGGACAGATTTATTTAATATGTTTTTCAACTCTAATTCTAAATAAACCTTTCCCTTTTCTCACTTTTTTATTCTTCTCCGCTCTGGCACCAACTCAACTTTTTCCATTTATATGATTTCGCCACGGCACGAGCAGTCCCTCCAACAAGACTCGATCAACAACACCATCATCAATGGCGCCGACAAAAGTTGTATCCAACAGAAATTCAAAGGAAATATTTTCCTTTTCCGATAACTTTTTAACGGCACAGACTATTTCTTCTACTTCATCTAGATTTTTTGAATCCATATCAACAGACAGTATATTCGGTTGCAGTGCTGAATAAATTTCCAACATTCCACCCACCACTTCCGCGCCCCCTTCGTCTATCGCGTCAGTAAAGGTTGGCGGGGCAATGCTCCATATTCTTGACGCAGCGAGCTCATTCACGAGCTGCTGCACATTAGATCTAATAGACTGATCTAAGTCTTGAACCACGTAGAAAATCAACTTTCGCTTCTCATGCTCTAGGGGTACGGAATGCATTATTCAGCTCCTTTTTTTGGAGGGCATGCGGGGAGAGCCGACCCTGGACCCCCTTTTCTCTTTCCTGATCATTCCCTTAGATCTCAACTATCTACAAATGGAGCGGTGATCAGTATAGCCTCGATTTCATCAGACGCTTTTTTTCCCCACTCCTTATTAATCCTACTAAGTTCCGAGAGGTACTTTTCAAAAATCATTCTTCTGGAGTCTTTTCCGGCAACACGATGGGAGAGCTCGTAATCTACCGCCATATTGAAAGCTACACGACTGATTATCCAAAAGAGAAGTTCATCCAGCGAACGCGTGTATTTTCTGAAAATCTCATAACTCCTTTCTGAGGAAACATATTCAAAACCACCACTTTTGAACTCCACGTGAGGAGTTCCATCCTCGGGTGAGCTCACTCTGACCAACAGCATAGACTTAGGCGCTCCCAACTTATCGCCTATCAAATTCACTGTTTGCTGCAGTTCACCGATATTGGAAACCATGCTAATTCGTTCTCCTCAGATAACCTTATTCGATATAAAGGGGACAAATTTTGTTTATTTAATAGGCTTTCTACCGCGATCTTGAATTAAAATAAATCCGCCCCATTTCGCCGAATGTTTATCCCGCAGGAACCGCACCGATATCAAACTCACCTTGCGCGTCAATTTCGGCGTCTGCTCTCAACACCTCAAAATCGCAGCCCCCTAAATTCAAATGGACATTTATTTCATACGCTCCACTTGAGGAGGGTCTTATAAATTCGACCTGAAGAGAATAATCTCCTTCAGGCAGTTCTAGAGGAACCGTACTCGAAATACTACCAACCTCAATATTTCTATCTATTACCGAGAAGGGAACTTTAAAGGCCCGAACCACGTCTGCGCTTATAGCGGGCACTTGTTCGTTAATGAAAAGGCTAATTATATGGTACCCTTCGTCAACCAAAGCTCTAAAAGAGACACTCCCTAACCTCCACGCAAAATTGCGAATAAGACAAATATATAATTTCTCTAAACCTAGCCATTAGTTCACCACCTTAATTCCGACCTTCTCACCATCGCGAATGAAAAGGGGACAGTTCTATTTAATAACTGGCATTTAGGGAGAAGATCAGCAATTGTGCGATTATGTTGCATGTTCTTGCGCTATTTCTGGCTATCCCGCTGAGGGACGGGTGTGATCTGCTGGATATTACTGGACGAAAATTAAACGCGAAGATCTAAAGCAGAATCTGGGCAGTTAACTCATAACTGCCCGACCGACTTACAAGAAACCATTTTGTTAAAGAACCACCAAAACAGAACCTTTACACCAACTCAACCAAGCCCAATCAAAACTGTAATATATCAACCAATTTGACCAGACAAAAAAATCAAACCACTAAGCTCTTTAGTCGCTCACCCGCACTGAGTAGTTCGTCGGCAGAAAGCGGAGTATAACTAATTACAATCAAAACCCCCTCTTCAAACTCACACACTTCTTCTACATAACCATTCAACAAATCAACAAGTTCAAGCGGCCCTTTTCCGAAGGCGCGAAAACACAATTCCTTATCGAAATAATTCGCCGCATTTATACGGAAAACGCCATCCCTACCGTTAACGTCTTTTTTTGTAGCATCACAAGCTTCCAACACTAAAGGCCAATCGCTCCTCGTAACATTCCAATCATGTAAAGCTGAGCGATAGGAGCCAAACGCCTTTATATAAACAGGAAAAACAATCTTCAACAAATATGAATAGTCGACTTTGGAGGCTGTGAATTCAATAAATAGCGTATCATCAAACTGCGCATCATCCTGGAGATACTTCTGATCTCGCAGAGCATATGAAATTCGACCTTTAACGCCGACTGGAAGTAGCTTATCCAATGACACCGAGGTCACCAACTCGCTTCCAATAGGGGGGACTTCAAAGGCATCGTTCAAATTCCACGGAACGCCCAAATCGCCTATAGCTCTCAAAAAATCTTTATGCCTCTCTTCGATAGACTCTGAAACACTAGGCCTATGTCGAAATTCGAGTTTATATGTGGTAATCACCGTGCCACCCTTACAGAAATATTTCTGATATTTGGCTCATTAAGTATATCTATTAACAAAAGGAGGGCGATATATTTAGTGCACCTTCAAATTTTAATTTAAATAAATCTGTCCCCTTTCCTTTTCAACTTATTCATCATCCCAAAACTGCCCCGGCGGCGCATAGTTGCCATCTTCCAAGATGCTGCACCATCCAAAAAGCCTATAAAACATTTCAAGATCCAATATTTGGTAGATATCAATATCAACTTTTTTTAACGTCACCCGACCGTGTGCATAGTGAGAGTATTGCCCACCTACCCCACCTATCGCTCTTTTTTCAAGTTCTGCACGATCCCACTCCAGAACGGTTCCTGCAGCTTCTGGCAAAGGGTCCAAAAATTCAATTTCAAACTCCGTTGCAATTTTGCAAATGCAAGGAATCAGCCTTTGCTCGAGCATGCTATGGGTTAACAAATTCTCGGGAAACTTAATGCTTAATTTCATTTCAGAGCATCCTTTGGAACAACAACATAACCTGAAAAATTCTTTTCAAAAGTAGTCGCGGGGCTAAAATACTGCTTACCATGAGGATCACGAATTGCTACGACAGAAATGCCATTTCTGGTAGTAATGCCGTCGACCACAACAAAATGGGAAAATCCGGTACCCGCTGCTTTATCCACCACTTGGACAATAACAGGCGTTCCGTTTGCTGTGTATCTTGCCAAATCAGCAACGTTACGGCTTGCATAAACTGCCGTGTTGACGCCCTCAGACTTCATCAAATTCGCAACGTCCTGAGGGAAAATCCCGTCTTTTCCGGGTGGAAGCTTTTCAATCAGATTTCCTATGTCTACTTTATGTCCCATGGTATCCAAAACCATGCCACATGAGTTGTGACCACATGTAGGTACGGGCCCTTGATTCACAACTAAACGATCACCGCTTCGGGGTAGCGAATCACCAAGAAGTGGATTTTTAGGACCTGCTCCTGAAGGTAAGCTCTTTGCTAGCTCTTCTACCAAATCCGCAGACTCAGCAACCTTTCCTTCCAAATACAGCTTTTTAGCCTTACCTAAAACTTTTTGTGCCGCATCCCCAGCGCCCGGGATGAGTCCAATACTCGCCATGGCATAGTCAAACGGATCCTCAGCCTCATAGAAGCCCTTTGCATCGCCGTAAACCGGAATGAAGTCTGAACCAAATTCAGCGAGCTGCTCAGCCAGGCGCTTTGTCTGAGCAAGCGCAATCGGGCTATCTACTTGCTTAATGCTTCGAAGCTCCGCCTCAATGGAATACGCCGCAAGCTCTTTATTCTGCTCAACTTGCTTAGCCTGCTCTTTAGCCTCAGGGCCAAATCTCGCAACCACAAGGCTTCGAGCAGCCTCCGAAGCTTCTCGCCGTAAAGAACGACAGGTAGCACCTGCACCATTCGCACTGCAGGCTGTGGTTAGCGCCAAATCTCGACTTTTATCTAGAGCATCCAGAGCGTCAGCACGCCCACACGCAGCACTATCTCCTCCCTGGCATTTCTTCTTGGCAGCCCAGCGCTCTTGGTTTTCTTCATGGTTGAGGTAGTTGTACTGTGTCGAACTGCCCGCCACCCATGCTCCAGTTTGCAAACTCTCACCGTCAGCATCACTGTCCACCGACGCCGCAAGCACACCAATCAACTGCGAGCTCATCACCAGCAAGCTCTTTCTCTTATCCTCCGGCATGCTGGCGTACTGTTTGGCGAGGCTGTCTACCAGGGCTTCGTTCACACCTGCTGCCAACGCACCAGTACGGAAATCGCCGCCAGCGGCTTCAGCTGCCAGCCCGCCCATCAACGCATGCAGCCCAATCTTGGTGATACCGCCGTCGGCAAACCGATTCTTGGAGACATCACCAATCATGTTGAAGCCATAGGCAGCAAATGCATTGGCAAGGCTGCTTTGCAATGCATCCCCGAAGCTGGCTTCTCCTCCCAGCGCTTTAGTCAGGATGGCCGATGTGCCGTTTTGCAGAACCTGATTCGCAGTAAATTGACCAACACCTTGCCAGGTACTCAATGGGCTCGCGGATGTCACTGCGCCCGAGTTAGGCAGCGCAGTAGTAGTGCCTGTCTGCGTGCTGGTCCAGTCGTCGTAGAACCCTGCGGTCAGCCCCGCGGTAACACCCGAGACAACATAGCCCCGCATCGCATCGCTGGAGGTTACGTCCTTGACCACTGCGCCTAAATTGCCACGGTTATTGATTGTGCTGATAGCACCATTGCTGGCCATACCGGCAAGCACAACGCTGCCCGCAGCATTGGCCCAGCCTGCGGCAGATGTGGCTGTGGCAGCAGCCGTCGCCCCAGCCATCGAGGTACCCGTCCCAGCGGCGGCGATTGCGCCGCTTGCTGCCCCCATCGTGAAGTAGGTAACAATGATCGCTATGACAATCTGCGCGCCGGCGCCCAGGCCGGAATTACTGTATTTGAAGCTGTCGTGCAGCTCTTTGACCTCGCGCCAGTCAACATCGCCACGCTGCTCCATTTGCTTGATCCAGGCGAGGCTTGGGTCCGCCTGGACCATCGCGTCGATGGTCTGGCTTACCGTGTTCTGGTTAACCTGCCTTACATCAATCTTCAGGCCGTCCACGGCCTTGATTGCCAGCTCGCCCTGCGCCACCAACTCACTCTGACGCAACGTCTCGTCGGTATTCCCCTTGCCCTTGGCGCTGGTCCACGCCAGATCACCCTTGCTTTTCTCGTGACTCTCCTGGTGCAGGTCTTTGACCGCCTCGAACGTCACCGCACCGCCACTGGTGATCGCCAGGTCCTTACCACTCTCAAGCTTGGCCCGCTGATACAACTGATCACCGCCACTGACCAGCGACAGATCACCACCAGTCTTGATCTCAGTCCCCACATTCGTGACGTGGGTCACCTCATCACGTTTGGTCTTCTTCGCGCCCCAGCCCCCCTTCTCCTTCATGTCGTAAAGGCTGTAAGTGCTGTTCTGCGCCGCCAGCAGGTTCAACTTATCCCCGCTATACAGATAAGCTTCATTCCCCGCACTGATCCTGCTCGCCACAATCGTGGTATCACGCCCCGCCTGGCTGACAAAATCCCCACCCGCCGTCAGTACGCTCGCCACTTGGGTGGTCTGGTCGTCCGAAGTCTTGATGCGTTTTTTGCCGTCCTTTTCCTTGCCCTCGACGTTGTGCATGTCGCTGACCGAGGCGACGTTGAGGTCGCGGCCGGCGGCGATGTTGAGGTCTTTGCCGGCGGTGGCATTGCTGCCAACGATGTTGACGTCTTGCCCGGCCTGCATGTTGAGGTTGCCGCCCGCCGTGACGCTGGCGGCGAGGTTTTTGACGTCGGTGGTGATGGTGGATTTCTCGCCGCCGTCGCGGGTTTCGTGTTTGACGCGGGTGTCGCTGGCGGCGATGAGGTTGAGGTCGCGGCCGGCGGTTAGGTTGGCGTCGTTGCCAGCGGTGAGTGCGCCTCGGTTGGTGAGATCGCGCCCGGCGTCGATGGCGAGGTTTTCGCGGGCGACGATGGTGCCGGCGCTGGTGTCGGTGAGGGTGCGCATGCCGGCGCCGTCACGCACCTGGATGGCGGTGGTCTCGTTGGTGATGTCGCCTTTGAGGGCCGTAAGGCTGACTTGTTTGCCGCGGATTTCGCCGGCCATGGCGTTGCGGATGCTGTCCTGGGCCAGAAGGTTGAGGTTGTTGCCGGCCTCGACCAGGCCGCCGGTGTAGATGCTGCCGCTGCTGATGGCGGAGAGGTTGTTGCTGGCGCGCAGGGTGCCGACGTTGATCAGGTCGCCGCCGGTGACCAGGTTGAGGTCGCGGCCTTGGATGAGGCTGTTGCCGCGCACGTTGCGCGAGTCGGCCTGGGCCAGGTACAGCACCGGTACGAGGACGGTCTGGCCGTCGATGACGCGGTTTTCCATCCACACGATGTCGTGGGTCAGGGCGCCGACTTGCTGGTCGGTGAGGGCCACGCCCAGGCTCAGGCGCAGGGCGTCTTTGCTGGCGAGGCCGTTGTCCATCAGGTAGCGGAACTGGTCGGCGTCGCTGTACAGGCCGCCGGCGAGGAAGCGTTGGCCGGTTTGCGCGAGCACAGCGTCGCGGATCAGGCGGGTTTCGTACTGGCCGTCACCGAGGCGGCGCCAGGCGTTGTCGGCGGTGAAACCGAGTTTGCCGAGCATGTAGTCGGAGCTGAAGAAGCCCGACACCGAGGTGAATTCGGGGTTGGTCTCGATCAGGTAGTGGCTGGTGGGGTCGGCGTTTTTGACGAACAGGCCGTACTCGCCCTTGGGCAGTTGGAAGGTGGGCGAGGTGGTGGGGTCGACCGGGGCGAAGGCGGTGCCGGTGTAGTCCACGGGCACGAAGCCGCCACCAGGGGCAACGCCTACCACGGGCAATACGCTGCCGGGCGCTTGGGCGCTCGGGTCGTTGGCGTGTTTGCTCAGGTTGATGTTGATGCCGCCGACGGGGATGCCGGTCTGGTCGTCGCCGAGGGTGCCGGTCAACTGCGCCAGGGTGTTGTTGTGCAGCGTGCCGTTTTGCAGGGTACGGGCGACGTTGAGGTTGACCGTGCCGCCCGCTTGCAGGGTGGCGTCGTAGCCGGGGCCGCTGTTGTTGGTCCAGGTGGTGACGTCACTTGCGTAGGCGAACGGCAGGCTATTGGGTGAGCGGCTTTTGAGTTCTTCGAAGCGCGCCTTGTCGAAATTCCCGGCCGCCGTGGCCGCATTGAACGCGGGCACATCGACATATTGCATGCGTTCAAACAAATCGTCGGAGACGTGACCTGGCGTGCCGATGACAAGCTTGCGCTGGCCCGTGCGCGTGGCGGCGCCTTGGTTGAGCAGGTCACCGGCAGTGATGCTCAGGTCGCCATTGGCGGCCATCAGGCTGTAGCGGTTCTGCACCGTGTCGCCTTGCAGCAGCATGTTTTTGCCCGCCACCAGGCGCGCCGCTACCGAGTCCTTGGTCGCCGCCTCAAGGTACGTCTCGTAGATGGTGATCTCGCCACGTTCCCAGTTGTCGCTCTCGCCGCAGTGCTGGCCACAGATCCAGCTCAAGCTGCCGGTGGTCAGCGTTTGCCCGAGTTCGAATTCATCTTTGGCGTTTTCGATAAAGCCCGCATTGATGCCGATCGAGCCTTCGCTTTCCACGGTGCCGGAGCGGTTGCTGAACAGCACGGCACGCCCGCCATCGCGGGCGGCGAAGCTCAGGTTGCCTTTGCTGTAGACATCGCCATAGCTGTTGCTGAAGCCATTGCTGCGCAGGGTCATGTCGCCGCCGCTGAACAGCAGCGTGTTGGCGGCATTGGTGATGCCGTTGACTGCGGTGAGGTTCACTGCACCCTGGGCACCGAGGGTGCCACGGTTGTTGATTTGCGCGGCGGCGATGTCCAGTTGCTGGCGGGCGGTGAAGAAACCAAGGTTGTCGAGGGTGCCGCCCAGGGTCAGGCGCGCATTGGTTGCGGCCAGGCGGCCGCCGTTCTGACTGAGGTTGTTGGCGGCGACGGTGAGTGTTTGCAGGGCCGAGACGCGGCCGCTGTTGGTGATATCGCCGGTGGTGATGCTGATGTCACCGTCGCTGAGCAGTTCGCCGCCGTTGTCCAGGCTGGCCACGTTGAGGATCAAGCCCTTGGCGCTGGCCATGCGGTCACCGGCCTTGAGGGCCAGCCCTTGGGCGCTCTTGTAGGTGAGCACGTCGTTGAGTTGCACGCGGCCCAGGCCATCGACCTTGCCAAACGCCCAGTCGGCGCTGCCCATGCCCTGGATATTGCCCTGGCTGCCTGCGAGGCTGGCGGTGTTGAGGTGGAACAGGCCGGTGCCGGCGTGTTGCAGCATGCCGTTCTGGTTGTTGAGGCTGGCGGCGTCAAGGCTGAAGGCCTGGCTGCCGAATTCGAGGGTGCCGTTCTGGTTGTTCAGCGCGCCGCTGAGGTTGAGTTTGCTGCTGGCGCCGCCCAGTGCACGCAGTTGGCCGTTGGCGCTGTTGTCCAGGTTGCCGCCGGTGAAGGTCAGGCCCTGGTTGGCTTCGATCAGGCCGCCCTGGTTGGTGAGCGTGTTGCGTGAGGTCAGGTTGAGCTGGTTGCCGCTGACCTGGCCGCCCGCGCTGTTGTCGAGGCTGGCGCCGCTGACGGTCACTTGTTCTTTGCCGAACAGCTTGCCGCCACGGTTGGCCAGGGCTTCTACGGTGAGTTGCAGGTTGCCGACCAGGCTGGCCATCAGGCCGCCGCTGGCGTTGTCGACGCTGTTGGCGGTGACGCTCAGGCTGTCGCCCTGCACGGTGCCGCCGTGGTTATCCAGGCGGGTGGTGTTCAGTTCGGTGAGGGCGCCGCCGCTGAGGATCAGGCCCTTGCGGTTGCTCACATCCTGGCCGCTGTAGCTCAGGCCTTCGGCGCCGGCCAGCAGTTGGCCGTTGTCGTTGTTCAGGTGCTGGGCGGCGATGTCCAGGCGCTTGCCGCGCAGGGTGCCGCCGTCGTTGTTAAGGGTGGTGAGCTGCTTGACCAGCACGCTGCGTTCGCCCGCATCGATCTGGCCGCCGACGTTGGTGAGCAGATCGCTGACCTTGAGCACCACGTCGCCGCCATCGCTGACCAGCGCGCCTTTGTTGCTGTTGGTGAAGGTCTGCGCGGTGACGTCGACGGTCTGGCCCAGCAGGATGCCGGCGTTGTTGTCGAAGCGCTCGCCTTGCAGTTGCAGCAGGCCCTCGCTCTGGATGCGGCCCTGGGCGTTGAGCAACTGGCCCGGGCCTTTGAGCAGCAGGCTTACGCCCTGGGCACCACCGGCCAGCAGGCCGGCGTTGCGGTTGTCCAGGCCCGAGGCGCGCACGTCGAGGTGGTCACCCAACACGCGCCCGGCACGGTTGTCGATGTCGCCGCCGGCCACGTCGAGCAGCAGTTGCTTGCCGACGATCGTGCCGCCCTGGTTATCCAGACTGGCGGCGTGCAGTTCGATATCGCCCTGCCCGGCCTGCAAACGGCCCTGGGCGTTGTCGAGCTGTTGTGTGGCGGTGAGGGTGAGTTTGCCGGTGTCGGCGCTCAGTACGCCGCCTGCGTTGCTGCTGAGGGTGCCGGCAGTGACGTTCAGATCGGTGCTGGCCTGGGCGAAACCCTGATTGTTGTTGAAGGTGTTGGTTACGGCGAGGTTGAGTGCGCCACCGTCGGCCTGGATCAGGCCCTTGAGGCTGTTGTCGAGGTTGCTGGCATTGACGGTGGCGGTCTTGGCCACCAGTACGCCGTTCTGGTTGTTCAGGTTGCCGGCGTTGACGGTCAGGTCGTTGGCGATGACTTGCCCGCCGCTGTTGTTCAGGTCGGCACTGGTCAGCACCAGGCTGCCACCGGCCATTTCGATACGGCCCTGGCGGTTGTCCAGGGAGGCGCTGTTGAGCGTGGCGGCCTGGCCTTCGCCGAAGCGGATCAAGCCGCCGAGGTTGACGATGGCCGGTGAGCTGATCGCCAGGGTTTGTTCGCCAAACAGACGTGCGCTGGCGCCCTGGTTGGTGAGTTTGGCGCTGCTGACCTCGACGGTCTTGGCCTGGATGATCGCGCCCTGGTTGGTCAGCGCTTGGGCGGCGGTGATCGCCAGGGCGCGGCTGGCCAACAGGTTGCCGCTGGTGGTGACGGTTTGCGCGTTCACCACCAGGTCGCCCGTGGTGTTGCGGCTGTTATCGGCGGCGACGCCGGCTTCGATGATGCCGGGGTTGTTCACGCTGGCCGCGTTGATCTCGATGCGCTGGCCGGCGGCGATGCTCTTGCGGTTGACCAAGGCCTGGGCGCTGGTGACCTGCACGTTGCCGTTGGCGTAGACCTTGTCGGTGAGGTCGACGTTTTGCGCGGTGACTTTGACGTTACCGGTGGCCGCCGCCTGCGCCATGCTCAGGCGCCCGTTGGCGTCGAGCTGAATATCGCCACCACTGGCGGCCAGGGTGCCGTCGAGCTTCACGCCCACACCGGCTTCGGTGCCCACCAGTTTGATCGCGCCGGCATACATGCCGCCCAGGGCCGACGAGTCGATCGCCAGCTCGGGCTTGGCGCTGCCGTCATCGGCGCGGGCGGTGGTTTTCAGGCTTTGCGCATCGACGTCGTTGCGCCCGGCGATCACGTTGAGTTCGCGGGCGTTGATTTGTGCGTTGATCTTGGCCGAGCGGGTGATGATGTCGAAACGTTCGACGTTGCTGGCGTTCAAGCCTTCGCCGTCGATGGTCACCGCGCCGCCATCCACTTCATAGCGCTGCAATTGACCGCTGGCGTCGAGCACCGGTTTGCCGGTGGTGAGGGTGACGTTGGGGGTGTTGATAAAGCCGCAACCGCTGCACGTCACGCCGTACGGGTTGGCCACGATGACCTTGGCCGACTGCCCCGCCACTTCGGTATAGCCGCGCAACTGGCTGGGGCTGCCGCCGTTGACTTCGTTGAGGATGACGTTCGCCGCGCCGCCCTTGAGGTTGGGGTTGCCGACGATGATCCCGCCCAGCTGGGTGTTGACCATGGCGCCGTTGCCATTGTTGAGAATCACGCCGTTGGGGCCGACGTTGTAGTCCTTGAACTGGTTATGGGACAAGCCCGCGCCATTGGGGGTGGCAATGTTTACCACCGGCACGCCATTGCCTGCCGCGCCCACGGTGGTGCCCGGCGCACTGACCACAATGCCCTCGGCCTGGGCCAGCAGCGGCTGCCAGAACAGTGCGTTGGCAAGGATCAAGGCCAGCCCGCGCTTGGGCAGGCCGAAGAACGCGTCCCGGCGCTTCAGGGCGGCAGAAGGTTGGCGGGCCAGGAAGGCGAATTGGCGAACATCCATTGTCAGGCTCTCATGCAGCGGGGCGTTGAATTACAGGAAAAAATCCATGCGGAAATAGATCGGCGCTTCGCGCTCGGTCACCACACCGGGTCTTTCTAAGGAATGGGCAAAGGTCACGCTGGTGCTGACATGTTTGCCACGGGCGAACAGCTCCAGGGAGTTGCTGGACACCCGGCCATGCACGTTGCCGTTGTAGCGGTCGTTGCGGATCACGCCTTGGTCGTAGCCGACGCTGGCGCCGTACTCGGCGAAGGCCGGGCGCATCCAGTCGAGGGTCACCGGGCGCGCCCAGCGCACTTCGTTGCGCCAGTAGCCACCGCTGTCGCCGGTCAGCAACTGATCCTTGAAGCCACGCACCGAGGCCGAGCCGCCGAGGCTCATGCGCTGCGGCGAAAACAGTGGGTCTTCACTGCGCTGCCCGGTGGCCAAACTGCTGAAGCTGAACGACTCGCCCCACAGGCTGAAGGGTTGCAGGTAGCTGACGGTGGCGGTGTATTTGCGGTAGCGCGCGTTCGGCTGGCGACGGCCTGCTGGGTCACGCTCGTCCTGGGCCTGGGCGTCGAGCAGGCCGATGCCGCTTTGCATGCCCAGGTCCAGGTTGACGAAGGCACTGCCGATGCGCCGACCGTGGTTGACGCCCAGTTGCAGTTCGCTGAGGCGGTTGCTGCTGGGCGCGGTGCGCACGTCGAGGATGTAGTTGTTGGTGCGCAGGTGCGCCAGGCCGACGTTGACCGAGGTCTTGCTCACGTCATCGCGGTGGATCACCCGCTCGGCGCGCAGTTGGTGGTTCTGGTTGTCGCCGTCCTGCTTGTATTTGAAGCCGTCGGTCACGCCGTAGGTGCGGTAGTCGCTTTCGCTGTAGGTGTAGCTGAAGTTCCACCAGCCCCAGGGCAGGTTGTAGTAGAGCATGGTGTTTTTCGAAGTTTTCTGGTGGTCGCTGATGGCGTCGTGGCCGCCGCGCAGCATCAGTTGGTCGCCCAGGCCCAGTGGGCTGTCCCACTCCAGACCAGCGCCCCATTGCTGTTCGCCGGTGCTTTTCTGCCCGTCGTTGTTGCGCGACAGGCTGGCGCGCCAGGGCTTTTGCGCGGTGTTCTTGACCACCACGTCGCTGCCGCCGATTTGCTTGCCGGGGGTGAGTTCCATCTGCGCTTGTTTGGACGGCAGGCGGTTGAGCTGGTCCACCAGTTGCTCGATCTCGCGCAGGTTCAGTGCTTCACCGACTTTGCCGGGAAAGGCCATGGCCAGTTCGCGGTCGGTCACCGTGCCGCCTTCGGCGCTGCGCAACGCTTCGAGTTTGCCTTCCACCACCAGCACTTGCAGATGGCCGGTGGAGAGGTCTTGCTGTGGCAGGTAGGCACGGCTGGTAACGCGGCCTTTGCCCAAGTAGTAGTCGGTGATGACCTTGAGCAGCTCGTTGAGCTGGGACACGCCCAGGCATTGGCCGATATAGGGCTTGAACAGGCGCTCGCGGTCGGGCGCCGGCAGGCTGTCGGCGCCTTTGAGTTCGATGGTTTTGATCGGGAAGCAACGGGTGTCAGCCGGGGTTGCCGGGGCTTGGGGCGTGTCCGCTTTGCCGGGCAGGTCCTGAAGCTCCTGGAGGCGCCGCTGCTGCTCTTCGAGCAGGCGGTTCTGCCGGTCGCGGATCAAGTCCTGATCGCCAGGCGTGGGGGCGGCGGATGCACTGTTCAGGCCCACGCAGGTGAGCAGGAAGGTGCAGAGCAATAACCGGGTCCATGGCAATAACGAAGACATGTTCGATCCATCGAAAATCAAGGGCCGCGAAACTAACATCGAACTTCCAGCTCGCCTAGAAACGGGCGAAGTGGGGCCGTTCGACTGATTAGTTTTCTAACCTGTTGATTATTAATAATAATTTTTCATCAAAAGAGTTTAAGTCGGGCACTTACAGTGATTATTCCGACAAGCGGCAACTGTTTTGATGGCGATTCGACGAATGACTTTCCGACTGCCATTACTTAGCCATCAGGTGTTCGTCGAGTTAGGTTAGTACCGGAGAAGGGGGAAAAGTTCGCGGGGGTTTTGTGAATTGGATCCCATTTATCGGAATTCCAACAAGAGGAGTGAACCACTGCACGCTATGGGTGGAAATACTACCTGTGGGAGCGGGCTTGCCCGCGAAGGCGGTGTGTCAGTCACTGCAACTCTTGCTGCACTACCGCTTTCGCAGGCAAGCCAGCTCCCACATTGGATCTTCATTGCTTTGGGCATTGCGTTCGCTGAACTGAGCTGGAGTCTAGCCAATGCCCTTGTCTTTGTCGGGTACCAGGGTCAGGCCGGGGCGTTCGACGTCGCGGGAGACGTGGGATTTCACTTCTTCGACGCCGCCTTCTTCGTCGTTGTGGATCACCAGCACGCCAGGGCGGCGCAGTTGTTCGAGGTCGCCATCGCCCAGGTTGAAACTTTCACTCAGGTGCTGGTCGCTCAGTGCATTGGCTTCGGCGCGGCGCTGGGCGAATTTGCGCCCGCGATGCTGCTGATAGCGCGCCCAACTGATCAGGATCACCGCATTGAACAGCGCGATCCACAGGTAAACCTGCAAGGTGTTGAGCGCAGCAAAGATCGGCGCCTCGATGCGTGGGCCGCCGTGGGTTTCAAGCATGGCGCTGATGCCTCGCGCCAGCAACCAAATCAACCCACCCCAGGCCAGCAGGGTCAGCAGCACATCGACGATCCACATCAGTGTGTTTTGGCGAGTTCTGACCAGTTTCATAGTCACGCCTCCTCTTGTGCAGGTTTGATACCGCGGTCCGGGCTGACCCAGCGGGCGCGTTTCTGGTGTTGGTTGAACAACACCTTGGGAAAGCTGACCAGGGTGGTGAGCAGGCTCACCAGCCAGAACACCATCGGGTACCACACGGTCCAGAACAGGGTTTTCCACAGGTCTTTTTCGTAGCGCCGGTCGATCAGGATGCTCACCGCAAACTGCAGCAGGCACACCATCGCCAGTACCAGGCCGGTAAACGCAGGTGGCACCAACGAGTCCACGGTGATCGCCGCCGGCAGCGTGACGAATTTACCCACGGCCCAGAAGATCACCGACAGCAGGAAGGTGAAGGCCCAACCGGTGGACAGGCAGTATTCGAACAGCAGCGGCCACAGGTAGCGGTGGCGCCATTGCCAGATGCCACGGATATTCTTGAACAGCACTTCGGCGCCGCCCTGGGCCCAGCGCAGACGCTGTTTCCACAGGCCGCCGACGGTTTCGGGCATGAGGATCCAGCACAGCGCGCGCGGCTCGTAGAAGATCGCCCAGTGATCGAGTTGCAGCTTCCAACTGACATCGATGTCCTCGGTGATCATGTCGGTGCTCCAGTAGTCGATGCGGTCCAGGGCCTTCTTGCGAAACGCCACCACCACACCGGAGACCGTGAAGATCCGGCCAAACACCCGCTGGGTACGCTTGATCAAACCGATGATCGAGGAGAACTCGCCCACCTGCACCCGGCCGATCAGGGTCGAACGCGTACGAATGCGCGGGTTGCCGGTGACGGCACCCAGGCGCGGGTTGTCGAGCATCGGCGCGACCATGTAGGCGGCCGCGTTTTTGTCGAGCAAGGCATCGCCGTCGATGCAGACCAGGTATTCGCTGCGGGCAGCCACGGCGCCCATGCGCAGGGCCACAGCCTTGCCCTGGTTCTGTGCCAGATGCAGCACGCGCAAGCGCGGGTGTTGCAGCGCCAGGGCATCGAGTACTGCGGCGGTGTCGTCGCTGGAGCCATCGTTGACCGCGATCACTTCGATGTTCGGGTACAACTGGCCGAGGGCCGCGCCAATGGTGTCAGCGACGTTATCGCCCTCGTTGTAGCAAGGGATGATGATCGAGATCAGCGGCTCGCCGGCCAGGGTCGGCGCCGGCGTGTCTTCTTCCCAGGGCCAGTGGCGTTCCCAGTGCAGCCAGAAGTACAGGCCACCGGCGATCCACAGCGCCGACATGAACAACGGGTAGAAGAACACGAAGTCCATCAGGAACTGCCCGGTCACCAGGAAGATCAGGCCCAGGGGCAAGCCCAGTACCAGTGCCAACACGAATAGAGCCAGGATTCTGTCAACCATGATCAAGGGTTCCATTGGTTGGAGAGGGCCGGACGAATGGTCTTCAAGTCCGGGGAGTTTTCCAGGAAGTTGTCCGGGTAGTAGCCGAAACTGGTGACGCCCTGGCGTTTGAGTACACCCATCCACTCTGCCAATTGCTCAGCGCTGATATCCGGCGCGGCTTGGGTGCGCCAGTCTTTGGCTTGCAATTCGAAGATGGTTTTTTCCATGGCGCCAGGGCGCGTCTTGACCGTGGCGATGAGTTTTTCCAGCCAGGCGTTGGAGGTTTTCACTTCCTGGCCTTCCATCAACGGCATGGCCATCGGCGCGGTCCAGTCGTAGGCCTGGAGGAAGTCATCGAGGTTCTGCGCGAACCAGGTTTCGCTGCCAGGGTTGAGCATGGGCTCGGCGAAGATATTGCGCGCCGTCAGCACCTGCGGGCCACGGATGGCGCGGACCTTGGCGGTGAGCTCATGGGTAAAGTCGATCAGGTAGCGGCTTTTGAAGCGGGTCCAGCGCTGCATCACGGCAGGGTCAGCCCGCAGGGCGGCGATGCTGTCCGGCAAACCTTGGGCCGCATAGGCCTTGAGCGCTGCGGGGCTGGCGTCTTCGAAGTCGTTGAACACCGCGTCATCGTGGTAAAGGATGCCGTCAATCGGCCCTACACGCGCCAGGTCTTGGTAGATCTCACCGATGATCTGCCGCACCTTGGGATCAAACGGCGACAGGCGTTTGTATTGATCCGGGTCGGGGCCGACCTGGCCGGTTTTCGGGTCCCAGCGGGTGACACGCGGCAACTTGGGGTCCAGGGCAAAACTCAGCACCGGCATCCAGGCGTACACACTGGCATGGGCACGGGTGTGCAACTGCCAGGCGACACGGTTGAACAGATCGGCCCGCATCGGCAGGTGACGGTTGGGGAAGTACAGCGAATGCACCAGGCCGTCGCCCTTGGGGTCGGCGAAGGCTTGCAGGAACACAGTACCGGCGCCCATGTCCACTACGCGCTGCACCAGCACGTCGAGATTGCGCGCCTGTTGGGCCGGGTCGGGGTCGTACACGTTGTCCAGGTCTACGTGCAGCACGCGCATCGGCGCCTTGGCCTGCACGGCCACCATGCTGTTGGCAAAATGCTCGCCGTCCGGGTCGGAGGCCACCAGAAAGCGTGGGCTGTTCATCAGGTTGCCGAGGTCGTCGAGGCCATCCTCCAGGGTCAGCGCCATTTCATAGCCGTGCTCGCCGACCACCGCCAACGAGGTGCCATCGGCTGCCCCGTACGGCCACACCCATACACGCGGCGCCTTGCCGGTGACGGTGCGGATTTTGTTGGAAATCGCGGCGACGTCAGCCCGCATACGTGCCTGGAACTGCGCTTCGCTTTCGTAGCCGTTGGTCTTGGGGTCAAAGCTTCGCGTGGTGGCGGCCGGTTCCAGGTTGCCCTGGGGGTTGGCGAGGATGCCCTTGTGGTTGGCATCGGTGTGGGCGGCAATTTCCACCAGGCCCGACTGGGACACTTCGCGAATCTGCTGCCACGTCAGGAATTCTCCGCGTGGTCGTGGTGTACCGGCAAAATCCACCGGTTGGTTCAGCGGCGTGTCGATCCAGGAGCCCACCGGAGCCAACAGAGCCGGCCAGTGATAAGCACGCAGAATCGGCATCACGCGGGTGTAGAAGCTGGAGTAACCGTCATCGAAGCTGAGCATCACCGCCTTGGGTGGCAATGCCGGGCCGCCGCGCCGGGCCGCCAGGATCTGATCGACGCTGACCGCCTGGTAGCCATTCTCCCGCAGCCACGCCAGCTGCTCGATCAAACGCTCTGTGCGCACCGCCACCACGGCTTGATCGGGGTCGCGATCTTCCACGTCGTGATAGGCAATGCCCAAAAAGTGGTTCTTCGGCCACGGCGCTTCGTTGGGCGCTATCGGCCGTTCGGCGGGTGGGGTGTAGGGCGCGGGTTGTTGGGCGCAGGCGGCGGCCAGCATTACACCCAGGACCAACAAGCAACGGCTGAGGACGGTCATGGTCAGGCTCTTTTAGAAACGGTAAGTGAGGTCGACGAGCAGGCGCAGATCGCGTTCGCGATCACCGTCATAAGGTCGGCTGATCAGGCTGAGGTTGGCGCCCATTTCCAGTACGTCGTTCCAGCGATAGCGTTGGCCGTAGCCAATCAGGCCGATACCGCCGGTGGAATAGTCACGCTGGCTGTAGGTACCCGCGCCGATTTGGAACTGCTGACTCCACTGGGTTTCGTAGCGGTGATAGAGCACGTGATTGACGTTGATCATGGGCAACACCGTGAAGTCCGACTTCGGGTTGAAGTACACGGTGTCTTCCTTGCTGTTGCGGCTGGCACCCACTTCCAGGCCCAGGTCCACTTGTACATGGGGCGAGCTGTAGAGGCCCTCGCGGCCGGTGAGCAAGGCTTCGAAGCGGTCGTTGCCATCGCTGAAATGGGACGGGCTGAGGGTCAGCTTCCACTCGCGGCTTTCGTTGGCGCGCCAGCGGATAAAACCGCTGCCGCCGTTGGCTGTGACGCCGTCATTCAAGGCCCGCAACGGCGTGGTGCTGAGCAAATAGCCGAGGCTGCCGCCGTATTGCCAGTGGTCGTTGATGTCGCGGGCAATCGACACGCTGGCGCCTTGCTTGGAGCCGTCGCCATAGGAGTGGTTGGACACTTCGGCTTCGATAGTCATGTCGCGGGTGCGACGCTCCACGCCCACGCGCTGCCAGCGATGTTGGCCAGTGCCTTCCTGGAAGTCGGCGGTGGCATAGCCGGCGCCGGCGAACAGGCGCCAGTCTTCGTCGATGGGCGGCGTGTAGATCACGCTTTCGATGCCCCAGTCTCGGCTGCCGGAGACGGCGCCGGCGTCGTTGTTATTGCCGCCACCGTAGCTTTTGCCGGTGTAGGCCTCGACACGCAGCTCGGCCATGTCGTGCACATCGCGCAGGCGGCTCAGGCGCTGCACCTGACGGTTGTCCGGGTTGCGGGCGAGCACGTCGTCGGTGAGCGTGTCCATCTGCCGCCACTCTTGCAAGTCCATGGCGGTATAGGCTTGGGAGACTTCCAGGCCGATGTCGCGGGGGGCCTGGGTTTCGGTTTCCTTGAGCGTGCCTTCGGCGCGGCGCGGCCAGTCGCGGGCCCGGTACATGTCGGCCTGCGCCAGGCGCAGGCCCACGTTGCCCGGTGCTTTGGCCACCAGGGCTTCCAGGCTGGCTTCGCTGCCGGGCAGGTCACCACCATAGGTACCGGCCTGGGCGGATAATTGTTGGGCGTCCATCCAGTTGTCATTGGGGTTGCCAATGGGCAAGCCCTTGAGTTCAACGCGGGGGTTTTGCTCCTTGGCCAGGTTGTTGGCGACCTGGCGAGCCTCGTCGACCTTGTCGCTTTCCAACAAGGCGTAGAACAGCGCCGTGCTGTCATCGACCCGATAGCTGGCGTCGGTGTCTGGGGCGGTGAGTACCTGGCGATACAACGGCTCGGCCTTTTCCGGCTGGCGCTGTTCCAGGTAAGAGCCGGCGACCCAACGCAAGGCGTAGGTGGGCAGTTGCACCCCTTCGCTGGTGAGGGTTTGGTAATCGCGGATCACCTCGGCATGCCGTGCTCGCGCCTTGAGCGCGCCCAGGCGGTCGATGCGCCAGCGGATGACATCGTCCTTGGCTGTGGCGTCGGGGGCCCAGCGGCTGATCAGTTTGTCGTAGTCCTGCAGGGCACGGTCAGCGATAACGTAGCGTTCCTTTTCGCTGCGCGTGGCGAACTCGGCCATGCGCACACGCTCGGCGGCAAGGTCACCTTCGAGGCGGCGCTGGGTGACGGCGTCCACCAACCCCGGGCGCTTGGCTGAGAGGCGCAGTGCCGGCTCCGGCAGCCGCGCCTTTTGCAGGGCGACGATGTATTCACGGGCCACTTCGGGTTTGTCACCGGCGCGGATAAAGGCTTGGTCAAATTCGAACAGCGCGTCGTAGTTCAAACCGGCACGTGTCAGCGCATAGCCCAGGGCCATGCGGCGGTTGGGGTCATTGGGTTGGGCCGCCACCAGCGTACGCAGGCGTTGCACCGCCTCGTTGGCTTTGCCGCCATCGGCCTGGGTGAGGGCCTGGCCCAGTTGCAGGTCGACGTTATTGGGTTCACGCAGCAACGCCTGGCGATAGACCGCTTCGGCCTGAGCCCACTGCTTTTGATTGCGATAAGTGCGCGCCACCGTGGCGAGTGCCTGGGTGGTGAGGTTGCGATGCTTGCCTTGCGCTTCGTACACCTTGAGCACTTCGGCGTCTTGCCCGGCCCAGCCGGCGATCACCAGGTGGTCACTGACCTGGCCTGGGGTCTGGCGTTCGGCGGAGAGTTGGCGCAGTTGGGTCAGCGCCGGCGTGAAGTGGCCGTTGCGGGCCTGGATGATCAGGGCGTCGTAGGCTGGGTCGGCAAACGCAAGGCCTGGAACCAACAATTGGCTGCACAGGGCGGCCCCGATAAGCAGACGCAACCGGCCGGAGGCACTGTAGGGGTGGTTTCGCAGCATATCGTGAGCTTCCTTACACACGGAAAGCCTTAACGATAGGTGATCCTGAGCGAAACGCATCAGGGTGTCGGCGTCTCGTGACCCGACCTAGCTTTCCTGGATGCACTATCACCGAGCGCGGTTCAGAAAAGCTCAAATCAGAACAATTGTTCAGAATTGTGCGAGCGCGGTGTTTTGCCCCTCACAAAAAACAAATGTGGCAGCAAGATTTGGGTGGGAGCCGGGCTTGCCCGCGATGCAGGCACCTCGGTTATTCAGCCAGACCGAGGCGATGCTATCGCAGGCAAGCCAGCTCCCACACAAGCCCGCACACATTTTTTACTGCATTTCAGGTTTATTGCGCGCCGCTGACCGCACCGGCTTTGGACATCACGAAGCTGAGGAACTGCTCAACGGTCATCTTCTGGCCGTTGAAGGTCACTTCGTTGTTGGCGTAGTGCAGCTTGGAAACCACGTCGGTGCCCACCAGGGTCGCCATTTGGGTGCCAACCGCCATGCTGCTGACCATCTCGGCCGCCATCTGCGATTGCTGTTCGATGGCTTGCGGGTCGGTCACGCCGCCCACCTGGGCTTGCAGGGCCGCCACGTCGCTGATCATCGGCTTGGACAGGGTGAGGTTGGCATCCAGCAGCGAGACCATTTGCTTGCCCAGTTCAACCGGCGGCAGTTCCATGGACGTTGGCTTGGTCAGGTCCACCACCAGGTTGAACTTGCTTTCGCCACGGGTGGTTTTGAGCGACAGGTTTTCGACGGCCAGTTGCGGCTTGGCGGCCAGCACCTGGTTGACGTTGGCTTCGGCCAGGGCTTGCTCGGCCTCGGTCATTTGCAGCTCCGGCACCGGTTGACCGGCAGCGGCGGCGGCTTGCACCGGTTGCATTTTGTCCTGGTAGAGCTTGGTCAGCACCAGCATCGCCGGGATGTCGACGTTCTTCATGCTCACGGCCATGGCGGCCGAACCGACGGCTTTGCCCTGGTAGCCGATCTCGTCGATCTTGTAGTCGACGCGGCCAGCCAGGTTGTTGTCCTTGGTCTCGCTGGAGTCTTTCTGCTCGAAACCCTTGAGGGTCAGCACGGCTTTCTGCGGGCCGAAGGTGACCTTGGTGTCGGTCAGCTCCACGGTGTTCTGGCCGGTGTAGAAACCGAAGGTGGTTTTTTCCAGGTTGCTGGCCACGGTCAAGCCGGCCAGTTCCGCTTCGAACGGTGCGCCTTCGGCGTCCACTGCAGCGACCTTGAGGCTGTTCATGAAGCCTTCGGCCTTGACCTTCTGGCCTTCGGCGCTGCTGTCGAAGTTGAGGTTGGCACCGGAGAAGCTCACCGAGGAGGTGGCCTCTTTGAATTCCAGGGGCAGCAATTCGATGTTGCCGCTGACCGAACGGCTATAGCCGATATTCGCCACGCCTTTGAGCGGCGATACGTCTTTGCTGGCGGCGAACCATTTTTCGGTGGTGGGGTTCTTTTCCAGTTCGTAGTGACTGGTGGCCATGACCGGCAACCACTTGAGGGTCACCAGGCGCGAAAACGGCAGCGGGCCGTGTTCGATATGGTCGACGAACAGCAATTCAGGGTTCGGGTTGTCTTCGCCGAACACGCTGCCTTGCCCTTTGAGGCGATAGTGCGCGGTGCTGCTGAACACGCCACGGTCCAGGGACACCAGCTCCAGGGTCACGCTGCCATCGACGCCGGCCATGGAGGTCTGCAGTTCTTTATTGGCACTCTGGATAGCGGTTTGCAGGACCGGCTCCAGTTGTTTACCGGTGTACCAGGCACCGCCCGCACTGACGGCGCCGACGGCGACAACAAAACCCAAGAAAACAACGGCTGGCTTATTCATGAAGTGACCTGATCAAATCCTGTGAGAAGTGGGCTGTCTTCCTTGAACCCTATAGGGGTTCCTGTAGGAGCGAGCTTGCTCGCGAACAACGCATGGGCACCGCGTTCATTCAGAATGCGCGCGTTATCGTTGGCGTCTTTCGCGAGCAAGCTCGCTCCTACAGTCGTGGCCCGAGAGGCCAAAGGCTGGGGAAGATTAGCACTGGCGGGCGTAAACGGCCCAGCCTTTCAGAGGGATCAGTTCAGCAGGAGTTCAGGAGTACTCTTGTTCGACTTCATCCAATTGGTGATCAAAACTCTTCAAGCGCGCGGTCCAGGTGTACACCAGCACCTCGAACTCGCGGTGGATCACGGCATTGCCGGGGGTGTCGGCCTTGGGGTCGCAAAAATCCAGCTGGTAGCGCTCGCGGGCCATTTGCGTGGCCACGTCGGACAATTCCCGCGCGTTATCCAGCCAGTGCCTACCGTCGGCAACCTGCCGATCCAGCAGCACACATTGTTTTTTCAGGACTTCGAGGCTTTTTTCCAGCGGCGTGCCGGTGAGGTCGCCCATGACTTCCTGGAACGTGCGCCCCGGCTGCCAATAGCTGCCCCAGAAATAGCGATCGAACACGGTTTCGACACGGCGCAGGGCGACCTTGGTGTCCCAGATCGCAACGCGGGTCTTGCCCTGTTCGAGGAGTTTTTTCTTCACCCGCTGGTTTTGATACGACGCCCAGGCCACCACGCCGATGGACAAGGTGCCAATCACCAGGCAGGCGCTGT
This sequence comes from Pseudomonas sp. FJ2-5-13, assembly GCF_029201605.1. Classification (NCBI taxonomy): domain Bacteria; kingdom Pseudomonadati; phylum Pseudomonadota; class Gammaproteobacteria; order Pseudomonadales; family Pseudomonadaceae; genus Pseudomonas; species Pseudomonas sp. FJ2-5-13. The sequence continues at coordinate 184,355 of NZ_CP104045.1, read as the reverse complement.
CTAAGAACACCATGGCCTTGTCGAGTTGATGGGCGAGCATGACGCCGTAAAAATACGCGGCCGATAACAACACCAGTGCAAAGAGCACGCACCAGAAAGCGGGAGCATAAGGGTTTTTCATTCTTGGAATCCCCATGAGCAAACGCGAGCTTTGTCGGGCGAGGCGTCAGCGGGCCTCACCCAAGAAAGCATAGCAATCACCTCACGGTTTGCCGGGTTTTTCCCCTTGCGTTCGTCCGCTTTCCCAACCGCCGCCCAGGGCCAGGAACAGGTCGATCTGGCTCATGGCAACCTGGGTGTTGGCGGCCGCCAGTTGCGCACGCATGTCGGTGTAGGTGCGAGTGGCTTGCAGGTCGGCCAGGAAGGATTCGCGGCCGGCCTGGAAGAAGCGGTGGGTCTGGCCTGCCGCTTCTCGGGCCGACTGTTCGGCGTCGGCCAGGGCGTCGCGGCGTTGCAACACGGCGGTGTATTGGGCCAGGCCGGTCTGGGTTTCGCGGATGGCGTTGAGCACCACGCCGTCGAAGTGGGCCAGCGCGCCCTGGGTCGCGGCTTCGGCTTCATGCACGCGGGCGCGGGCGCCGTTGGTCGGTACGGTCCAGCTGATCATCGGGCCAAAGCCCCAGCGGTTGGTGGCAGGCGTGCCGAGGTTTTCCAGCAAGCCGACGGTGCCGACCGTGGCGCCGATGCTGATATCCGGATACAGCGCGCCGGTCGCTACGCCGATACGCGCCGTGGCGGCAGCCAACTGGCGTTCGGCCTGGCGCACGTCCGGGCGGCGCTTGAGCAGCGTGGCGCCGTCGCCTACCGGCAGCAGTTGAGCGATATGCGGCAGCTCAGCGCAGGTACCGGTGCCGGCGGGCAGTTGGTCGACAGGTTTGGCCAGCAACATCGACAGCCGGAACAGTGCGGCCTGGCGCGAGGCTTCATAGCGCGGGATGTCGGCGCGCAGGGATTTGTATTGGGTTTGCGAGCGAGTCACCTGGGTCTCATCGCCACGCCCGGCATCGCGCAGGCGCTGGGTCAGTTTGGTGCTCTGGGCTTGCAGGTCGAGGGACTCGTTGGCAATTGCCAGTTCTTCGTTGGCCGCGCACACCTGGGTATACGAGCGCACCACATCGGCCACCAGCGTAATGCGGGCGATATCCGCCGCAGCCTGGGTGGCGTCGGCGCTGGCCTGGGCGCTTTCGATGCCACGCTGCAAGGTGCCGAACAGATCGAATTGATAAGACGTGGTAATCCCGACGCTACCGATATTGCCGACCGGGACTTTGTCCGGCAGCAAGAAGGCCTCGCCAGACTCCTGCAAGCGCTGGGCCTCGGCCTTGACGCCGGCACTCCAGCCGCCAGCGGATTCAGCCTGCTGCACCTGGTAACGCGAGCGCTGCAGGTTGGCGGCGGCCACGCGCAGGTCGGTGTTGGAGGCCATGGCCTGACGTACCAGTTCGTCCAGGCGCGGGTCTTTGTACAGCTTCCACCAATCGGCCGGCACCGGTGCCGAGACGACGTTGCTGCCCTCGCCCATGATCGGCCCTTGCAGGTCGCCACGGTTGACGGCGGCCTGTTCCGGCAGTTTGTAATCGGGCCCCACCACTTGGCAGGCCGACAGCAACAACCCCAGGGAAGCGGTTGCCAGAAGCCGCTTCATGGTTTGTCCCCGTCTTTAACCTTGTCGTCGATAATCGACACCGTCGCGGTGCGCCCGGCGATCATGCGAAAGTCCGCCGGCACGTCATCAAAGGCGATACGCACCGGGATCCGCTGGGCCAGGCGCACCCAGCTGAACGCCGGGTTGACGTTGGGCAGCAGGTTGGAGCCGCTGCTGCGGTCGCGGTCTTCGATACCGGCGACGATGCTCTGCACGTGGCCATGCAGGCGCGCATTGTCGCCGATCACCCGTATGTCCACGCCCATGCCGACGTGGATGCCGTCGAGTTTGGTCTCTTCGAAGTAACCGTCGATGTGGAAAGAATTGCTGTCCACCACCGACAGCACCGGGCGCCCGGCGGTGACGAATTCCTGGGTACGCGGTGCGCGGTCGTTGACGTAGCCGTCCACGGGGCTGCGAATCACCGAGCGGTCGAGGTTGAGTTGGGCGGAGTCCACCGTCACTTGCGCTTCGGCCAGGGCCGATTGGGCGCGGGCGACGCGGGACTGGCTTTCTTCCAGTTGCTCGCTGGGCACCAGGTTGCCCAGGCCACGGTTACGCTTGTACTCGCGCTGGGCCTGGGCCAGGGTTTCCTGGCGGTCGGCCACGGCGGCCTGGGCTTGGCGCAGGGCCAGCTTGAAGCGGTCCTGGTCAACGGCGAAGAGCACCTGGCCCTTGGTCACCAACTGGTTGTCGCGCACGTCCACGCGTTGGATCAGCCCGGACACGTCCGGAGCGATCTGCACGATGTCGGCACGGATGTGGCCGTCACGGGTCCAGGGCGCAAACATGTAGTACATGACCATGCGCCACACAACGACGACCGCGAAACTCACGACCAACAACGTCAGGACGACACGGCCGATAGTCAAAAAAGGTTTTTTCATGTCATCAAATATCGACTGAGTGAGTCCACAGCGCCCAGCAACAGCGCGTAGAGCCCCACATTGAACAATGCCCGGTGCCAGACCAGGCGATAGAAGTGCATGCGCGTCAACAGCCCGTGCACCACCAGAAACAACACATAAGTAATGCCCATCAGCACCAACAGCGTGGGCAGGAACACCCCGCTGATATCCAGGTCACCGATCATAAAGGCGCTCCATCAGGTAACGGCGCTTGCATCTCTGTACCGCCAATGAACTCCACACCGGGTAACAGCGCCAGGCGCAGGCCGGCCAAGGCGTGCAGCAGATGCAGGCGCGTGTCGTCTTCGTCTTGCAGGCCCTGGCCGTTGAGGGCACGGCGCGTGCGGTCCAGGGTCATCAGCAGACCGCTGGGCGCGGGCAAGCGTTCACCCGCCTTCAGGCACGCCTTGAAGTAACCGCCCACGCCTTCCACCACCTGGTTGAGCAACACCCGTGGCACACCGAGGATGCGTGGCGAGTAGGCCAGCAAGTCGAGCAGGTTCAGCGCCACGCGCAGGTCGCGCAGGGCGATGCCGGTGTCCTGGCCGGTGAGGGCCAGGCGCGGCAGGTGCTGCATCAGGCGGTCGAGCATTTGTGCGGCCATGTGCCGATGCTCGGCCAGGGTGGCGGGCTCGGTGAGGCTGACGATGTCACGCCAGCTGAAACGGGTGAGGCGCTTGGCCGCCAGTTCAGCGCCGAAGGGTCGGGCGATCAGCGTCCACACAAAGGCGAACAGCAGGCCTACGGGCCCGGCCAGGTTGACGTTGGCGAAGTTGAGAAAGTCCGCGTCATAGGCGCCCTGGATGCTGATGAAGGATGACGTATTGACCAGCGTCAGCAACATGCCCAGATAGAAGCGTGGCTGCACGGTGAGGGTGCCGATGCAGATAAAGGGCACGGCGAAGGCCAGCACCAGCATGGGGAAGTCATGCAGGTTGGGCAGTACCAGAAACAGATACAGGCTGGCGAACAGCACCGACATGGCGGTCCAGAAAAAGAACCGATAGATCTGCGGTGCCGGGTCGTCCATCGAGGCGAAGAAGCTGCACGCCACGGCGGCGAGGATGACGGCGCTGCCGCCGTCGGTCCAGCCCAACAGAATCCACAATACCGAGGCGACGATGATTGCGGTGACGGTGGAAAACGCCGAGTAGAACATCAGCCCACGGTCGAGGAATGGCGTGAGCCGGCCCAGGCGCCAGTGGCGGTAGACGGCGCGCCAGGTGTCCTGGCTTTCGCATTGGATGGCGGCTTGCAGGCTGCGGCAGTCTTGCCACAGGTCTACCCATTCGCCCAGGCGGTACAGGGCGTTGGAGAACAGCAAGGTGTGACGGTCATCCAGCGCTTCGCCTTGGGGTTGGGCGGCGTCGATCTGGTCACGCAGCACGCGCCAGCGATCCAGGGGCGCTTGTTCGGTGGTGCTTTGCAGCCAGGCATTGGCCTCTTCCAACAGCGGCGTGAGCTGATCGAGAAACTCCGGCGCACGGTGCTCAATGGCGTACACCGCATCATCCAATGCGTCGATCACCGGTAGCAGGTGAATCATGCGCCCGCGCAGTTCCTTGGTGTTGCGTACTGTCTGCGGGCGCGCGCCTTCGTGGGGCAGTTGGCCGATCATCAATTCGAGGGTATTGAAAGTGGCAACCATGCCGCCGCGCAGGTTGCTGACTTCTTCGGGGTCGACCTTACGGCTGAGAAAGCGCTGGCTGTAGACCTGGGCGTCGCTGAACCACTTGGCCACCGAGCCATCGAACACCGGCATCAGTCGCCGGGGCCAGAACATCGCGCCCACCACCGCCGCGACCGCAATGCCGAGGAAGATTTCTTCGGTACGCGCCTCCGCTACATCCCAGACGGCCAAGGGGTTATCCACCACCGGCAGGGCAATCAGCGGCAAGGTGTAGCCGGCCAGCATCAGGGCGTAGTTATTCGCGGTGCGCAGGTGCATGGACAAGAACAGCAAAGTGCCGGTCCACAGCGCAATCACCACCACCAGAATGTAGGGTGACTGCACGAACATCGGCACAAACAGCACCGCCGCCGCCGCGCCCATCAAGGTGCCGATGGCGCGGTACAGGGCTTTGGAACTGGTAGGGCCGACAAACGGACTGGAGACGATATACACCGTGGCCATCGCCCAGTACGGACGCGGCATTTGCATGAGCATGGCGATGTACAGCGCGATCATCGACGCGGCGAAGGTACGCACCCCGTAGAACCAGTCGCGGGCAGGCGGGAAGCCGGTAAAAAATCCGTTCAAGGCGACACAGCCTCAGCCGCTTCGAAGGCGCGCAGTACGCGCAGTGCGGCTTGCAGATCGTCAGGGGCGATATCTGCCAACACGTCTTTGCGCAGGCGCACCAGTTGCGCCTCCACCGCCTGCACCAGCTCACGGCCACGCGCGGTAAGGCTCAGGGCCTTGGCGCGGCGGTCGTGGATGTCTTCGGTGCGGCAGACGTAGCCGTCACCGCACAGCCGGTCGAGCAGGCGCACCAGTGATGGGCTTTCCATACCGGAAGCCTGGGCTACTTTGACCTGGTGTACCCCGTCGCCCAAGCGACCGATCATCAACAACGGCACGGCGCAGGCTTCGGAGATGCCATAGCTGACCAGCGTGGTCTGGCAGATTTTGCGCCAATTACGGGCGCCCACCACCATGCTGCTGCTGAGGCTCATCTGGAGTTGTTCGAGGGATTGAGGCACTGGATAGTTCGCATACAGTTAGTTTGCTAACTATCAATATGGTTGAGGAAGGGTGTGCCGTCAAGTTTTGAAACAATTTCGCAGATGAGTGGTGGGATGTGGCTTGAGTAAAGCGGGTTTTAGGGTAGGCATCAGCAAATCGCTGATATTCGCCATACGACAAACAAAATGTGGGAGCTGGCTTGCCTGCGAAAGCGGTGGATCAGTTGAATATTCAGTGACTGACACGCCGCCTTCGCGGGCAAGCCCGCTCCCACATTAGGTCAGCGTCAGCATTTTTTGCCCCATCGCCACACGCTCCAGACTTTTAAAATCTCCGACGCACCGATCAATCCAGCCATTGCCAGGACGTTGTACTGCGGCAAAACTCGAGCGCCAATCAACAGGAGCGAAACGGAGGGAATGACGAGCACAAGTCGTAAGGGGGTTTGAAAAAAGACAAGCCACACGACTGATTTTTTCTGAAGAAAAAACATCGCGCAGGATGCAAAAATTGAGGCCTGTAAAACCAACGCCCCCACAAACATAACTATTTGCACATCACCGTGCGCTCGCAAAACATTTGAAGCGCTTATCACATCACTTAGATACGGAATTCTATTGTTTAAAAAACTATTGGACGCATACCAAATGAGATAAATCGCATCCATCGCTCCCCAAAACAGCCAAATTCTGCGACGGCTCATTTTGCACCCTCCTTTTTTTCATACGCCTCATCTGGCGTGACTGGATGACCTCTTACTCACCCATCAACCTCAGGCTCTCGTCCTCAATAAACCCAAACACCTCCTCCGCCACGCTGTACTGAAACTGCTTACGCCGATGCTTGGAAAGCTTCCCACCGTTATCCAGGCACATCATCACCAGCTTTGACAGATCGCTGCCGCGCACATCGTAGCGTTGGTTCACCGCTTTGATCACACGGTCGTAGCGGTCGAGGAATTGGGTTTCTTCGCGCAGTTCCACTTCCAGGGCGCGGCGGGCCATTTGCAGGGTGAATTCGACGCAACGGGTCGCATCCCAGTAGCGATAGATCGAGGGGTGGCCGACGAAGTCGAACGCCATGTGGTCGGCGTCCAGCCAGGTGACGTTCCAGAATTCCCGAGTCGGCTGGGAGAAGGTCTTGAGTGCCTCCAGATAGGCTTGTTCCTCGTGCTTCATGGCGACAGAGACCGGTAGCAGCAAGCCATTTTCCAGTGCGCCGTAGTGGCAGAGCGTCTGGTGAATCAGGAAGCGAGACAGGCGCCCATTACCGTCCATGAACGGGTGCAGGAAGACGAAACCGAAAGCGGTGACCGCGGCCGCCACTAAAGGATCGACGTCTCGCACGGGCTGGTTGGCGAAGGCCATCAGCTCTTCCATCAATTCCTGGCAAAGCGCGGGGGCTGGCGGTACGTAGCTCACACCGGCTGCGCCACGCAGCCCGTTATGCAGATGGTTCTGTTCGTGGCGAAAGGCAACGGCTTTGTCGAAGGGGTTGGAGACGGTGCTGTTTTGCAACTCGACCAAGTAGTCCTCGGTGAGCAAACGGCCTTCGTGGGCCTGGCGCAGGAGTTGAACGAAGCGGCGGGATTTTTCTTCGCTGGGTTGTTCTTTTTCGATGGCAAATGAATCACGGGTTTCGTGCAGGTACGCCCATTGGATGGCGCGATCCATCATTTCGGGTGGGAGGGTGGCCATGAAGGATTTGGCGCGGCCCAGTATGTCTAGACTCAGTAATGCGTCAATTTCAGACGTACGCTCGACTGTCGCGCAATAGGCCAATGAGCCCAAACCGTTGAAGTCGATACGCCAGCGGGAATTGCGTGTAGACGGCCCCGTTACGTAGCGCTGCGGATCAAACAGGGGGGAAACTCGGCTATTGATAGGCTTGCTGTAATCGAGCCGTTGCAGCGTCAGGCCCTCCCATAAATAGCAGGCCTTGCGGATGAATACGCCGTTAGGTGCTTTATCCAGCTCTTGCAGCAATTGATCGGCGCTGACCGCGTCAAGTGCCTGAGCGAGAATGGCGAGATTTATGCCTTCGTGCTTGAGGGCAAAAAGAATATGGTCGAGCACCGAATCGGCTGCAGGCGCAACCGTTTGGGGAACAGCAAGGCAATCGCCAATCAACGAGATGCGAGTGACGGGCTTGACCATCGCTGAACGAGCAGGCGCAATGGCTTTCAACCCGAGGAGTTGGTGAAGATGGGCATAACCGACCAAAGACATCGCGCAACCTCAGAAAAAGTTCACTTGCGCGATTAAAGCCTAGATTTTTTCAAGCCTCATCAATTTTTTTCAAGTTTTGGCCTTTCTGCTCAGTTTTTTACACCCCTCGCCCACCCCGCAACATCAAGTTCAACTCATCCACCACCACCGCCCAGTCCGCATCGTCCAGAATCTCTTCACGCAAAAATGCCTTCTGGGCGTCGCTCCAAAAAAACGCATCCGCCAGTTTCAACTCCGGCTTGAGCGGCGAATGAGAGGCGACAAATTGCTCAATACTGACCGGGTCATCCGGCAGGCCAAGCTGTTTGAACAAAGCCGGCAAGGTGTGCAGTGGCGATTCCATGAAAGGCTCCTCATCAGTAGGTTCAAGTGAGTCTAGCGGCAGCCTTCGGGTTGCGGCGCCAGTGCGTTGCATAGCACGAACAGCCGCGCCCTGGCGCCACCGCCGTCCTGGCGACTGAGTTCGCGCCAGCCGTTGGGCAGTGGCGCGAATTCATCTGGGGCTTCGTTGCTGCTGATCAACCATACCCGCCGCGTTTGAGCTGGCAGTGCCGAGAGGCGGTCCAGATAGATGCGGCCACCGTCCTGGTCCACCAGCGTGCCGAAGCCATAAGCATTCGGGTGGGTCGCGGTGCCGTCGGGTTTGGGCGGCGTGAAGAGCTGCAGTTGGGCGTCGGTCTGGTCGTAATACACGTAGCTGAGGTACCACAGCATGTCGCTGAGGACGATGAGGTCGCCTTCCTGGTAGTTGCGATTGACGAACTCAACGGGCACGTTGAACTGGTCGTGTTCATCCACCTCGAAATTGTTCTTTAACCCCAGCAGTTCTACGCCCACAAACAGCGCGAACAGCGCCACGCCCAGCCAGGACAAACGGGACGGCAAACGGTCGATGGCAAGCGCCAGGACAATCGGCAGGCCCAACGCATACACCGTGAGGTAGCGCTCGATAAACACCGGCGAGATAAAAGACACGCCATAGACCAGCAGCAGCGGCAGCAGGCAAAACAGTGCCGGCAGGCGCGCCGCGGGGTTGCGCCAGGCCGCCAGTACAACCACCACGGCCAGCAGCAGGGGGAACAGCCAGAACAGCGGCGGCCACAGGCCGAGACCGTCATCCTGCAGCAGGAACTGCCAGACCATCGACGGCAGGGACAGCAGGTTGACCGGCTCTTCCCAACCAATGTCGCCGCCGACTTTGAGCTGTTCGACGTGCTGCACCAAATCCAGCAGGCTGGGCAGCCAGGGCAGATACAACAACACTATCGCCACGTTGGCCGCCCACCAGGCAGGCCGGGTGATCAAGCGCTGACCTGGCGCCTGCAACCCCAGGTACACCCAATGCACCAGCACGCACAGCGCGGTGAAGTAGTGGGTATAGAACCCGGCGCTCATCAACAGCACATACACGGCCAAATAGCGCGTGCGTTCGGGCTGCCTCACCCAGTACACCAGCGCCAGCGTGGCGCCCAGCAGCCACACGCCGAGCAGCGAATACATACGCACTTCCTGGCTGTAGCGCACCGCCGTGGGCAGTAGAGCCAGCAGGATCCCCGCCAGCACGGCTGCGCGTCGGGTGGACAGTTGCCGTGTCAGCCAGATGCCCAGGCCCACGACGGCCACGCCGGGGATCGCACTCAGGCTGCGAATCGAGCCGATGCTGTCGCCGAACACCTCGATCCAACCGCGCAGCAGCAAGAAGTACAGCGGTGGGTGCACATCATGGGCCGCGTGAAACCACAGGTCGGCCAGGGCGTATTCGCTGAGCAACAGGCTGGAACCTTCGTCGCCCCAGATCGCCGCCGAGGTGAGGTGGTAAAACCGCAGGGCCATGGCCAGCGCCAGGATCGGCACCCACCACAGGCGGCTGAGCCAGCCGGCACCTTCCCAGCTCAAGCGATGGACGGTCGGCAATGCTCCCACTTTTTCGTTTTGCTCTACCACAGACCGACGCACCTCAATTCCCCCAGCATGACCCTGCTTGCCTATGCGCAAACACCGCCACTCTAGGCCAAAAGCCCTGGCCTCGCCGCTGGAATCGGACAAATCAGCAATTTGTGTAGGCCTTCACCGAAGCGCTCGTCGGATCAGGCTATTATTGCCCCTTCTCCAAGGACTCAGGATCAAGGAAACGTTATGCGTATCGGTTTGCTGTCACCTCTGGCCCTGGCCCTGCTGGCCGGTTTTTCCCTACCGGCCCAGGCCAGTTCTGACGACTCGTGCTACCCCGACTGGCGGGTATCGCGTGACGGCTACGAGCCGTGCAGCAACCAAACGTTTCTCAGCCCTGGCAACGACAGCCGGGTGAACCTGCGCCTGTTGCTGGCCGACAAAAAAGCCGCGCCCCTGGCCCCCAATGCCTTGGGCGAAGACGACTTGGCGCAAGGCTTCGGCCCGGTGCCGTTTCCGGTGTATCGCCTGGTGCCGGTTCCGGCTACGGCTGAGGAGCCGGATAACAAGGCTGACGATTCGCGCACAGCCGAACTCGACACCCTGCTCCAGCCCCTGGGTATCAAGCGCGAGGAGTACACGACCGCAGGCCAGGCCTTCCTGAATGGCGAAGGCAGCCGTTGCCGCAGCAATGACGATGACAGCGCCACAGCGTTTATCAGCCAGGTGATCAAAGCCCAGATGCCGCCCGCCGAGCGCGATGTGTTGGTCAAAGCACGCCTGCAGTTGCTGACCACCTGTGACTGGAGCCGCCAGGTGGTGGACGCGCAACTGACCCCGTCGGCCAATGCTCAGTTGTTTCGTACCTATTTGCAGGCCGCCGGCGATTTCTACAGCGGGCGCTTCGATTACGCCGAGCGCGGGTTCGCCGCTGCCTCCACCAGCGATGTGCCATGGCTGAAGGAAACGGCGCTGTACATGACTGCGCGTACTTCACTGAATCAGGCCCAGGCCGAAGCCTTCGACGAATACGGCATGCCGCAACGCGAGCATGTGGATAAGTCGGCCTTGAGCGATGCCGAAGAAGGTTTTCTCAGTTACCTGAAACATTATCCACAGGGCGATTACGTCGCCTCCGCCCGTGGCCTGTTACGCCGTGTGCACTGGTTGGCGAACGACGACGCCAAGCTTGCCGAAGACTTCACCTGGCAATTTACCGAGGCCACCGACGCCCAGCGCAATGTGAGCGTGGACGAACTGGTGGAAGAGGCCGACCTCAAGTTACTGATGGTCGGCAACAAAGCGGCGAACAGCCCCATGCTGCAAGTAGTCAGCGACCTGATGGCGATGCGCGCCCACACCCCGCCGCTGTTGAGCCGCGAAGACCTGGATAAGCAAAAGGGTACCTTCGCCAATGAGCCAGCGCTGTTTGACTTCCTGCAAGCCAGCTACGCCCTGTACGTCGAACACCAACCCGACGCGGCCTTGAAACACCTGCCGGCGGATGTGCCGTCGAGCCTGGATTACTTCGCCTTCAGCCAACAGACCCTGCGCGCCCTGGCCCTGGAAGCCAAGCAGGACTGGAAAGGCGCCGAAGCCCTCTGGTTGCAACTGCTACCGCTGGCCAAGCAACCGCTGCAACGCGACCAACTGGAGCTGGCCCTGGCCATGAATTACGAGCGCAGCGGCCAATTGGCCAAGGTGTTCGCCGCCGACTCGCCGATCAGCGCCAAGCAAGTGCGCTACATCCTGCTGCGCAACGTCGCCGGCCCCGACCTGCTGCGCCAGCAGATCGCCAACGCCAGCGACCCGACCGAGCGCCAGAGTGCGCAATTCGTGCTGCTCTACAAAGATCTGCTGCGCGGCCAATACGCCACCTTCGCCGATGACCTCAAGCAGGCCTCGCTCTCTGACGACAAACTCGGCACCAGCCTGGGCTACACCTATACCAGCGGCCAGACCTTGAAGCTGTTCCAGTGGAATGGCGACAAGGCCGAATCCGGCTACGCCTGCCCAAGCATCGCGCAAACCGCCGCGACCTTGCAGGACGAGGCCAAAAACCCGCACGCCTTGAACTGCTTCGGCGAGTTCATCCTGCGCAATGGCCTGGACGGCATGCCCCTGGAACAACCCCGCGCCGCCGGCAGCCTGGGCAGCACCGCCTCGGACTTCAAGGGTGAAACCTTCTCGCGCCTGGACGGCTACAAACAGGTGATCGCCAACGCCAAGGCGCCGAAAACCGACAAGGCTTATGCGCTGTTCCGCGCCATCAATTGCTACGCGCCGGCCGGTTACAACAGCTGCGGCGGCGAAGACGTGGCGCCGGCGGTGCGCAAAGCCTGGTTCCGCCAACTCAAGAGCGGTTTTGCCGATACCCAGTGGGGCAAATCGCTGCAGTACTACTGGTGAAGCCGCTGTGGCTAGGCTTGCTGTTGCTGGCAAGCCCGGCCTTTGGCGCCGTTAACGCGGGCGACTACGACGCCTTCTGGCTGTGGAGCGGGGTCACGCCCCAGCCAGTGATCAAGCAGGCAAAAACCCTGTACATCCTGCAAGGCCAGATCAACGCCACCCGCCGTGCTCCCCAGCGCGGCGTACAACTGATCGCACAAGGCATGAGCGTGCCGCGCCTTACCCAAGGCCACGTCTGGGTGGTGTACCGCGCCCACACCCTGCGCTGGCCGGAACGGGTCTACACCCAGGTGCTGGGCCAGGTGCAACGCTGGCGAGACGCCGGCAACCCAGTGATCGGTATCCAGATCGACTTCGATGCTCGCACCCAATACCTGCACGAATATGCCGACTTCCTGCGCGACCTGCGCCAACGCCTGCCCGCCGACCTGCGCCTGAGCATCACCGGCCTGATGGACTGGAGCAGCAACGCCGACCCGGCCGCCATCGCCCAGCTCAAGGGCGTGGTGGATGAAGTGGTGGTGCAGACCTATCAAGGGCGTCACAGCATTCCCGATTACGCAGCATATTTGCCGCGGATGAATCGGCTGGGGGTGCCGTTCAAGATTGGTTTGATTCAGGGCGGAGAGTGGCAAGAGCCGGGGTATCTGCGGGGCAATGAGTGGTTTAGGGGGTATGTGGTGTTTTTGCAGAATCTTTGAAGTTTGCTAACACCTGTAGGAGCGAGCTTGCTCGCGAAAAACGTCAACGATATCGCGTGTTTCCTGATTGAACGCGGCGCCTGTGAGTTTTTCGCGAGCAAGCTCGCTCCTACAAAAAGCCATTAGGGATAAAGCCGGTTTTTTGAAGGTGGCCTTAGAAGTTTGGATGATATAAGTTACCTTTACCGCTTTAACGAGTGATATATCATGCAACAGACAGCCAAGCCCTACCCGCACAAAGGGTACATCTCAGAGAGAAGCGCTGAGCTGATGAGAGGTATCGGCAACGGTATCGAAATAGCCCGCATTCGTCGTCGGTTGAAAATCTCCACCCTATGCAGCCGGGCGGGCATTACACGGCAGACGTATCAGCGGCTGAGGAAGGGCGAGGCCGGCGTATCCCTCGGCGTGCTGATGAACGTGCTGAGCGCGATGGACTTGGAAGAAGGTATGGCGAGCATCGCGTCACCCGAGCTTGACCAGGTTGGGATTACCATGAGCCTCGCCCGTGAGCCTGAGCGAATTCGCACTGAAGGAGAACCCGATGTCCTGGAAGCCGATTGGTAATGCCTTTGTTTTTTCAGCTCACTTAGTCGGTGACCCGGTCCCTGTTGGCGAAGTGGCCATGCGTGGGAATGGATTCGTTTTTCGCTACGCCAACAGTTGGCTCGCACGGCCCGACGCATTTGCGATTGACCCGCTGAGTTTGCCACTGACCCCTAACCAGTATTCCTCGACACGCATGTTTGGTGTGCTCGACGATGCAACGCCCGACAATTGGGGCCGGCGTGTGCTGCTGGCGACCCACAAACAGCATCCACAAAACGAAGTTGAATGGCTGCTTGCCTCGCGGGGAGCAGGAGTGGGTTGCCTGCTGTTCAGTGCGTCAAGAAGTCAGCTGCCAACCCTGCACCAACCGCCGCGATTTGAAGACCTTGAGAAAATCATGGTGGGCCTTGATCGAGTGGAGAAGGGTGACGTCGACCTGCCTGCGGAAATCGCACGGTTATTCGAGTTTGGGAGTTCCATGGGCGGCGCCAGGCCGAAGGTCACCGTGACCCATGAAGGCAAGGAATGGATTGCTAAACTCGGCCGTAGCGACGATGTGTTCGACCAGCCACGGGCGGAATTGGCCAGCCTTCAAATGGCGGATGCTGCAGGTCTACCCGCAGCCGGGCACAAATTGGTAGAGGTGGCCGGCAAACCGGTGTTGATGGTCGAGCGTTTTGACCGACATGAAGGCGCTGGCCGCGAGCACTATGTCAGCTGCAACTCGTTGGTAAGCACTGAGAAGCCGAGAATGCGGGTTGATGCGGCTGACGGTGCCGTTTCATATTCCAGAATCGCCGACGTTTTGAAGAAGGTCAGCGATGATGCAACGTTGGATATGCGTGAGCTTTACAAGCGTATGGCTTTCAATGTGCTCATCGGCAATAGCGACGACCACCTGAAACAAACCGGGCTGCTGCTGACCAGCGCCTCGGGTTATTCCCTTGCGCCAGTATTTGACGTGTTGCCCCACCCTACCCAACTAGGCTTGCAGGCGCTCATCATCGGCAATGAAGGCCGGGTATCGTCTGTCAGTAATTTGCTGAGTACGCCTGAACGCTTTGGGTTGGGGGCGGATGAAGCAAGGTCCATCGTCACGGATATATATGCCGTTGTGCGAGAAGCCTCCGGCTTTTTCGAAGCGGCAGGCTGTAGCGGTGCCGAGGTACGCATGCTTTCCAATGTGTGTACACGATTTGCAGCGGACCTGGTGTAGGGCGGCAACAGAGCGCACCCTTGAAGGGTGCGCGCCGCAGCCAATATCACCTAAACGCTAAGTTACCAATCGTACGTCAGGCTCGACACCACCGTGCGTCCTTCCCCGTAGTAGCAATCCAAATCACTGGTGCACTGCGAGACGTAGGTCTTGTTGCTGAGGTTCTGCACGTTCATCGCCAGTTTCACGCCCTTGAGCTTGAGCGGCGAGGCGCCCAGGTCGTAGCTCAGGCTTGCATCGTAGACGCTGTAGGACGGCACATTAAAAGCGCCTTCGTAGTCGTCGCCCAGGCTTTGACGGGCATAACGCACGCCCAGGCCCGCGCCCAACCCTGCCAAGGGCGTGTCGCCGAGCACGGTGTAGTTGACCCACATCGAGGCGGTGAGTGGGGAGATGCCGGCCGGGTGGCGACCTTGGCGGCCATCGTTGTCCTTGGTGTATTTGACGTCATTGCGCGCAGCCGAGGCGACCACGTCCCAGGCATCGCTCAAGACGGCCTTGGCTTCCAGTTCAACACCTCGCGAGCGCAGGGCGCCGCTTTGGGTGCTGAAGGTGGTATCCACCGGGTTGGTGGTCAGCACGTTTTCCTGGTCCAGTTGGTACACAGAGGCCTGGATGAAGCTCTTCTGGCCCGGTGGCTGGAACTTCACGCCGACTTCGTACTGTTTGCCGGTGGACGGTTCGAAGGGTTTTCGGTTCGCATCGGTGCCGGCCAGCGGCAGGAAGGATTCCGAATAGCTGACGAAGGGCGACACGCCGTTATCGAACAGGTACACCAGGCCCGCACGGCCGGTGAACGCCTGGTCTTTGCTGGCAAAGCGGGTGTCCTGTATCGGCTCCTTGTTCACCACATTCGCCCAGTCGTAGCGGCCACCGAGTACCAGCACCCATTTATCCAGCTTGATCTGGTCCTGCAGATACAGGCCGGTCTGGGTAATGGTGCGGTCCCAGCGGTACGGTTGGCCGAAGTTCAAGGGCTGGCCGTACACCGGTTTGAACAGGTCGATGATCGGCGGGTTGCGGTCGTACAGGCCATGGAACTGCGAGTTGGAATGGTAGTAGTCCAGGCCAACGATGAAGGTGTGGGACAGTGCGCCCGTGTCGAATTCGGCCTGGGCGATGCTGTCCACGCCGAACACTTTGTTGGTCTGCGACCAGTCCACGCCGAAGCGCTGCAGGTAGCGCTGGTCCTGCACGCCGGTGTTGGGGTTGGCGACGAAGCGGTAGCCGTGCAATGGCGCGGTGTAGCGGTCGTCGACCTCGGCGTAACGGGCGTTTTGCTTGAGGGTCCAGATGTCGTTGAGGCGATGGGAAACTTCGTAGCCCAGCACGTATTGCTCGCGGTTGTACTGGTTGACGCCCGGCTCGCCGATAAACACATCGCGCTTGATCTTGCCGTTGGGGTTGTCCCACAGCGTGCCGGACGCCGGCAGGCCTTGGGCTTCGGGCACGCCTTTATCTTTCTGGTACTGGGCGAACAGGGTCAGGCTGGTGTCGTCGTTGGGGCGCCAGGTGAGGCTGGGGGCGATGAACTGGCGCTTGTTTTCGACGTAGTTGATTTCGTCTTGCGCGTCATTCGCCAGGCCGGTCAGGCGGTAGAGAAACTGCCCCTCCTCGTCCAGCGGGCCGCTCAGGTCGATGGCCGCGCTTTTGTGTTCGTAGGTGCCAGCTTCCAGTACCACTTGGTGTATCGGCGTTTCGCTGGGACGCTTGCTGACCATATTGACGATGCCGCCCGGCTGGTTCTGGCCGTAAAGCACGGACGCCGGGCCTTTGAGCACTTCGATGCGCTCCAGGGAATACGGTTCGATCTGCAACGCGCCCCCGGTGCTGCCACCGCCATAAGGCAGGTGCAGCCCGTCCAGGTACAGCGGCGTGGGCGAGAAGCCGCGTGACGTCGGCTCATCGAACAATTTGACTCGGTCGGCAAAGCCGCCGGCCGTCATGCCGGGGGTATAGAGCAGCGCCTGGGTGACACTCTGCGCTCCGCGCGCCTTGATCTCGGCGGCGGTGATCACGTTGATGGTCTGGGGGATTTCTACCAGCGCCGAGTCGGTCTTGCTGCCCGAGGCGCTGCGCTTGGCGACAATACCGTCCACCGGACCCCAGGCGCTTTCCTGCTCCTGCCGGCCACTGATCTGAGTCGCGCCCAACTGCAAGGCTGCGTCGCCGGAAAGGGCCTGCAACGACCAACCGCCCTGGGACTGCACCGCCGCCAAACCGCTGCCCGCCAGCAAGCGCTGCAACCCCGACCCTACGCCATAACGCCCTTTCAAGCCGGCGCTGCGCTTGCCGTCGGTGAGCGAAGCGTCAACCGACAGCAGGATGCCTGAGGCACTGGCGAAACGGTTCAACGCCTGGTCGAGGCTGCCCGCGGGAATGTCATAGCTGCGCAGCGCTTCGGTGCTTTCTTCGGCTTGAGCCATGCTCGGCAGTACAGGCGCCGTTGCCAGCAGGCCGGCAAACAGGCCACGACGCAGCGCGCGGGCCAAAGGTTGGATTGGGTGGTGCGACATGGCAGGACTCCCCGTGAGAACGCTTCTTGATTGGCTTTCAAGAGGTATCCCGAACGGGCCGCAGAAACCGACAAGCCCTGTACAAAGTATTTTCAGACCCGCGCCTTGATCGTTACCCAGTAACGGGTCACCGCCTGCACGTGCACGGGCAATGAACGCTCCAAGGCGGCGAGGATCGCGTCGGTGTCGTTCAGCGGGAACACGCCGGTCAACAGCAGGTTCGACACCGCCTGATCACAGCGCAACAGGCCCGGGCGGTAGCGACTCAGTTGCGCCACGAACTCACCCAACGGCTGGCGCTCGGCAACCAGACGGTGCTCGGTCCAACTGCTGGCATTGGCGCTCACCGTCGGCAACGCGGTGCTTTGGCGTGCGTTGAACCACAGGCTGTCCCCTGCCTGCATATGCACCGGCGTGCCCTGCAACGGCGTGACCCGCAGGCGACCTTCGTACAAATCCACACGGCTGCCGTCGGGCAATTCACGTACCGCAAAGCGCGTGCCCAACGCCTGTACATCACCGGCAGGCGTTTCTACGATCAACGGGCGCAAGGCGTCGTGGCCGCTGGTCAGCAAGACCTCGCCACGGATCAGCCGAATACGTCGTTCGGTAGCGCTGAAACGCAGGTCTACGGCGCTGTCACTGTTAAGGTCCAGTTGCGTGCCGTCGCTCAAGGTCATATGGCGAATTTCGCCCGTGGCGGTACGCAGCTCTGCAAAGGCCGCTTGCCAGGGCTCGCTGCGTTGCACCAGATAGCCGCTGCCACCGGCCACCAACAACAGGCCGAGCAGTTTGAGCGCGGCACGGCGTTGGGCGTCCGGGGTGTCGCGCAATACCGCGCGAGCGCTGTCGGCGGGTACGCCGCCCAGGGTGTGCTGCAGCTGCTGCAAGCGCTGCCAGGCGCGGCGGTGTTCCGGGTCAGCGGCCTGCCAGCGGGCAAACGCCTGGCGCTGCTCGCCCTTGAGCTCGCCGCCCCATTGCAGCATCAACCACTCGCTGGCTTGCTCGACAATCGCAGGGGCGATGGGCGCGTCGTGCTTCATTCTTCGTACACCACCTGGTAGCAGGCGACGATGGCCCGGGTCATGTACTTCTGCACGGAGCTGACGGTGACGCCCAGGCGTTCGGCGATTTGCGCATAGCTCAAGCCTTCGAACTGCGACAGCAAAAACGCACGGCGTACATTGTCGGGCATGCGGTCGAGCATGGCGTCGATCTGCATCAGGGTTTCGAGGATCAGCGCGCGGGTTTCCAGGGAAGGCGACTCGGGCTCGGGCAGGTGCGCGATGCTTTCCAGGTACGCACGCTCGATGCGCAGGCGGCGCCATTGGTCGATCACCAGGTTGCGGGCGATCTGCGCCAAGTAGCTGCGGCTTTCTTTGTCACCCGGGAAACGCCCGGCCACCAGCAGGCGCAGGAAGGTGTCCTGCGCCACATCGGCGGCCTGTTCGCGGTCGCCCAGGCGCTTGCGCAACCAGCCTTGCAGCCAGCCATGATGGTCGCGGTACAGGATGTGAAGCTGTTGCTGGCCGTCAGTCGCGATGCCCATGAAAAGCTCAGAAGTGTTATTGAGAGCAATTATCATTACATCTTATTTGGCGACTGACAAAAACTCTTTGTTGCTCAGCGCCCAGCGGTCTGCAACGGGTACACCGACTCCCACCCTCCTCCCAACGCTTTGTACAGCCCGACCATGGCCAATGACACGCCGGTGGAGCTCTCTACCCACTGCTCCTGGGTCGCCAGCAACGCGCTCTGCACGGTGAGTACGTTGACGAAATCCGCCACGCCTTCGACGTACTGGTGTTGGGCGGTGGTCAGCGCAATTTGGTTCTGGCGCACGGCTTCCGCGAGGCTGTCGCGGCGCAGTTGGCTGGCGTTGTAGCGGGTCAGTTGGTCGTCGATTTCATGCCAGGCACGCAGCACGATTTGCTGGTAGGCCAGGGCCGCTTCCTGTTGCTGGGCTTCACGTAAATCCAGCATGCCTTGCAGGCGTCCGCCGTTGAACAGCGGCAGGCTCAACTGTGGGCCGAAGGCAAAGGCGCGGGAACCCCAGGAGCCGAAATCCGAGAGTTGCATGGCTTGGGACCCCAGGCTGCCAGACAGGGTGATGCGCGGGTAGAAGTCACCCTTGGCCACGCCGATGCTGGCAGTGGCAGCGTGCAGGCGCGCTTCGGCCTGGCGGATGTCGGGGCGACGCTCAGCGAGTTCCGATGGCAGGCCGATCGCGACCTGGCGTTGGGTTTGCGGCACGGGTGCGTCTTTGGACAACTGCGCGTGCAAGGCCTGAGGCGGCTCGCCCATCAGCAGGCTCAGGGCGTTGATCAACTGGTCCTGGCGCTGCTGTAGATCCGGCAGGCGCGCTTCGATAGCCGCGACCTGGGCGGCGGCTTCGGCCACATCCAGGTCGGTGGCCACGCCGTCGGCCAACCGCAATTGCGAGAGCTTGAGGCTGTGGCGCGCTACGTCGAGGTTTTGCTCGGTGACAGCGCGGGTGTTTTGCACGCCGCGCAGTTGGATGTAGTCCTGGGCGGTCTCGGCCAGCACCGATAACAGCACGGCGCGACGGTCGTTTTCGGCGACTTCCAGCGTGGCGTCGGCGGCCTCGGTTTCACGCTTGACCCGGCCCCAGAAATCCAGCTCCCAAGAGGCCGAGAAGCCCATGTCCCATTGGTTGAAGGCCGAGCGGCCATTCTCGCCGGAAGGGTCGTTCAAGCCTTTGCCGCTGTTGCGCTTGCGCTGGTAGGCGCCGCCGGCATCGACGTTGGGGTAGCGCTCGGCCGTGGTCACCTGGCGGATGGCGCGGCTTTGTTGCAGGCGGCTGCTGGCCAGTTTCAGGTCGAGGTTATCGTTGAGGGCGCGGCGCGTAAGGGCCGAGAGCTGCTCATCGTGGAACACGTCCCACCAGCGTTCCTGCAAGGGGTCGCTGACGGCGCGGCTGGCGGCCTGGCGGCCCTGGGGTTCGCTCCACTGGCCGACGCGCGAGGCATCGGGCCGTTGGAAATCCGGGCCGACCGTGCAGGCGCTCAGGCTGATAAGGCTCAGGGTGAGCCAGGCGAGGTGTCTCATTGCTGGGCCACCTCACGCTGCTGCTCGACGGGCCGGGTATCGACGCTAGCTTCTACCGACATGCCCACGCGCAGGCGCTCGGTCAGTGGCTGGTTCGGCTCAAGCACGATCTTCACCGGAATACGCTGCACCACCTTGGTGAAGTTGCCGGTGGCGTTGTCGGGTTTGACCGAGGCGAAGGTCACACCCGTGGCTGGCGCAAGGCTTTCCAGATGGCCTTTGAGCAGTTCGCCGTCAAGGCTGTCGACGCTGACTTGCACCGCTTGCCCCGCGTGCATATGCGACAGTTGAGTCTCCTGGAAATTGGCCACCACATAGGCTTCAGAAAGCGGCACCACCGCAAGGATCTTGCTGCCCGGTGTCACGTAGGCGCCGACCCGTACCGCACGCTCACCGACCATGCCATCCACCGGTGCGACTATGCGCGTGTAAGACAGCTGATAACTGGCCATTTCCAGCGCGGCCTGGGCGCGTTTGAGCCCACCTTCGGCGGCATCACGTTGGGCGGTGAGGATCTCCACCTGCTTGCGTTCGGCGGCCAGCACGGCGGTGGATTTAGCCAGACGTGCAGTGGCCTGATCGATGCGTGTCTTGGCTTGCTGGGCGTTCTGCACGGTGCCCGCACCGACGCCGGCGAGGTGGTTGTAGCGGTTCAGTTCATGCTCGGCAAACGCCACTTCGGCGCGATCCGCTGCCACCGTAGCCTGGGCCTGGGCGATCACCGAGCTTTGGCGCTCCAGGGTCGCGCTGGCGTTTTTCAGCTGGGCCTGGGCGACCAGGGTGTCGGCATCGGCGGCCTGGGCGGCGGCGCGAAAATCGCGGTCGTCGATCAACGCCAGCAGTTGCCCGGCTTTGACACGCTGGTTGTCTTCTACCAGCACCTCCTTGATGAAGCCGGCAACGCGGGGAGCGACCAGGGTGAAATCAGCCGCGACGAAGGCGTCGTTGGTGGTCTGGTGCTTGCTGGCCAGTACGCCCGGCGCAACCAGGTAAACCAGCACGCCGACGGCAAATACAGCAATAACGGAGACGGCAATTTTGTCTTTGCGTTTCATGGAAAGTCCTTGTGGTCAGGCCGGAGCGCGAGGCGGATAGATCCGCGTGGGCATCCAGAAAATCAGCAGGATCAACGCCACCGCGACACCGGCCATGACGACGTAAAGATCCGAAGAGGTCAGCACCACGGTCTGCTCGTGCAAGCGGTGGGCGAGGCCCGGCGCGTCAGCGTCGGCAAGGGGCGAATTGCCCAGGCGGTCCACCAACATGGTTGAATGGAAATGCCCGCGCTGGGTGGTCAATGTATCCAGCACCGCAGTGGCGATCACAGCAGCCAGGCCCTTGACGGTGTTGAACCAGGCCGAGGCGAACGGCCCTTCGATGGGTTGAATACTGCCGGTGGACAGCATCAGCAGCGGCAACACGGCCATCGGCTGGCCGAAAATCTGCAGCAGGTACCAGCCATAAAAGTCGTCGCGAATCCACGCCGAGGTCAGGTGTGAACTGCCGAGGCAGCACAGCACCAACATACTCAGGCCAATGCCCAGCACCCAGCGGCAATCGACCCAGCGCAGGTTGCACAGCGCCGCCACCAGCGGCAGCGCGATCAACTGCGGCAACGCCATCAGCAGCATCACCGGTGCGGTCTGCAGCGGCCGGTAGCCCTGGACCTGGGCGAGGAAACTGGACGGGATGATGATCACCGAGGTCAGCACCATCAGCACGCCGGCCAGTACGATCAGGGCAAACGCCAGGTTGCGCAGGCCGAGCATCTGCAAGTTGAAGAAGGGCAGCGGCTGCGACCATTCGTTGAGCATGAACAGCACCAGCAACAGCGTGCCGCCACTCAGCAGGAAGGTAATCAGGCCCGACTCGAACCAGTCCAGGCGATTGCCTTGCAACAGGCCGATCACCAGCATGCAGATCGCCGGGAAGCCCAATAGCAACCCACGCCAGTTGAACTGCTTGAAACGTTCCAGGCGCAGCGGGTCTTGTGGCAAGCCGTAGGCCACGGCCGCCATGGCCAGCAGGCACGGCGCGACGATCTGCCAGAACGCCCACTGCCAGCCGACGTATTCGGTCCACAACGCCGCCAGCGGTGTGCCAAGGCTTGGACCGAAGGTGGCGGTGAGTGCGTAACCGGCCAACCCGTACAATTTGACGTTGGCTGGCAAGAAACGCAGCGCCACGGTCATCAACATCGGCGGCAGCGCGCCACCAGCCAAGCCTTGCACGGTGCGCAGCAGCAACAGGCTTTCGTAGTTGGGTGCGAACGGGCAGAGGATGCCCAGCACGGTGAACAAGCCGATGGCGCACAGGGTGAAACGACGCAGGGAAAACGTCACCGAGCACCACGGCGCGAAGGCCATGGCCGCCACGGAGGTGGCGGTGTAGGCGGCGACCAGCCAGGTGCCTTCGTCAAAGCCGATGTACAGCGCACCGCGGATATCGGCGAGGGCGACCTTGGTGACCATCTCGTTGAGACCCGAGACCAGTACCGCCAGCAATACGCCGAGCAGCCCGATGATGATGCGCGGGCCGAACACGGGTGGGCTCAGCGCCGTAGGTTTGGCTGCGGCCTGGACAGCGGGGGCAGCGAGGGACGTCATGAACAGGTAACTCGGAATGAGAAATACCCGAGCAGTTTAATCAGGCACTCTCATGACAAAAAGTTACTTGTTGGCAGGTTATAAGTGCGTCAGACGCAACTTTGAACATCAACACTGAACCCTGTGGGAGCTGGCTTGCCTGCGATAGCCATAAGTATTTACTCAACTTTCTGGACTGTAGCCGGTAGCAGCAGACGGTAACCACGATGCGAAGCGAGTCGCTCTTGATCTGCTTTTGATCTCAGGCGCCCCGTTAAACCACGCTGGCCGAACGCAGGCTTGAATTCGTGGGTAACCCGGCAGGACGCCGGGTTAGCCGCCCCGCGCCATGGATGGCGCGTGGCGGCGGCCCACGGATTCAAGCCTGTGTTCGGGCACACCGAGCCCAAGCGAGGTGCCGAGTGGTGGGGCAAGAGCGTTTTGCTTACTTTTGACTGGGCCGGCATTCCGGCTTTTCAAAAGTGAGCCGCCGTCAGGGCGGAACCCTAAGTGGCCGTTACCTAAATAAAGGATATGTACTCAAATCTCGGTCGGCGGTCAGGCCGCCTTCGCGAGCAAGCCCGCTCCCACATTGGGACTGAGGGGCATCAGGTAGATAGCCGCCGGTTGGCAGGCCGCCATCGCAGGCAAGCCAGCTCCCACATTGATTGCGTTCGCTTTATACCGGCTGGGCTTCTAGCCAGGTGGCATGACAGCTTTCGCGCATGGTTTCACGCAGCCATTTATGGGCCGGGTCTTTGTCGAAGCGTGGGTGCCAGGATTGCGCCAGGACCAGGGTTGGCAATGAAATCGGCAAGGCGAACGCGCGCAGTGGCAGGTTCAGACGTTTGGCGCTCAGGAGGGCTTCCTTGGGCACCGGCAGCAGCAGGTCGGAATCGGGCAGCATGAACATCGCACCGTGAAAGCCTGGGGCGATCATGGCCACACGGCGCTCCAGGCCTTGGGCATTCAACGCGGTATCGATGGGCCCACGGGCGATGCCGCGGCGCGAGATGCTGATGTGGGAGTAGCTGGCAAACCGCGCCGCCGTGATTTCTTCGTCGAACAGCGGGTGGTCTTGCCGTGCCAGGCCGACAAAGGTGGTGGAGAACAGGTTTTGCACCTTCACTTCCGGGCTGGCAGGCATGGTGTTGCTCACCCTCAAGTCCAAACGCCCTTCGCGCAGGGCTTCATCGTCGGTGTCGCCTTCGGGCACGAAGCGCAGCTCGCACAGCGGCGCCATGCGCTCCATGGTGTCGAACAGCCGCCCGCCATACACGCCGATGAAAAAGTCATTGGCGCGCACGCTGAAGCGGCGGCGCAAGGTGCTCAAATCGACTTGGTCCGCCGACCGGAACAGCAACGCAGCCTGCTCCACCACATTGCGCACCTGGCCTTGCAGCTCAAGCGCCTTGGGCGTCGGTACCAGGCCACGGCCGGCACGTACCAGGATCGGGTCACCGACCGCTTCGCGAATACGCGTGAGGGTACGGCTCATGGCGGCTGGGCTGAGGTTCATCCGCCGTGCGGCGCCCACCACACTGCCCTCATCGAGCAACGCGTCGAGGGCGACCAGCAGGTTCAAGTCCGGTAGTTGCATGCCAAGCACTCGTGGTCGATAGGGAGTGAACTGGGCGCAATCGTAGCAGCAATCAGACCGAACACGCAGGCACGTAAACGATTACTCGCGGGAATCGAAAGAGTACGGGGACGGCAAGGTGGCGGGTTTCGGGTTGTCGGGAAAACACTCGAGAATCGAAAAGTCTTCCGGCACCTCCGCACGTTTTAACACGTAAGCTTTCTTCTCCAACGAGAACTCCTGGAGCTTGGGAGCCAGCAGCACTCTACGCTGTTCAGGCCCCAGGAAAATTGCGCTGTACTGCCGGTCGTCGATACCTGCGCAACGAAACGTATCATTGAAGTCTGTCGTGTGAGCCGTACGGTACAAGATCTCGGCACGGCGCTCCGGCGACAAGTTGCTACTGATAAACAACGCACCAATACCGCAGGTAATCAGTGCAGTTATTGCTGGAACCACCACACCCCATTTTTCCTCGGCAGAGCTCGCGCTTTCGAAATAACTGCCCATACAGATCAGCACTAAAATACATGCAGTGATCAGCACGACACCGATACAAGGCCAAAACATCAGCTTGGCCATGTGAAGAGTTGTGCCAGCGATCATTGTCAAAGGAAAAGCGGATGCATCCACATGGAAAATTGCATTAACGTCGGCTACCGCCCGCAGCCGTCCTACGTAACCTAATGTGGCAAGCAAAAAGCCCCAGAAAATAACAGTGACTTTGAAGTCCTTGAAAAGCCGCTCGAGGACTTTTTCAATAAACGCCAGTACCACATAAAAACCTGTTGCCACCGAACAAGCCAGTAGTAAAAAAGCCGTGTCGGCTGACACGTAATTTTCCTTGATCAGCCCGGAAAAACCGAAAAGCATAAGTAGCGAAACGACGGAGATAATGGTCAACGTGTTCTTGTTTGATGCGTGCATAGCCCTGTTCCAACCACAAAGTTTTCTCGTTATCGCCATCGGCTGAAGTACTACAAGCTTTAGGGGCCGATGCCTGGCTAGAAAGGCGCATCCCCCTGAATTGTGGTACGGAACAATTTGCGCCGCAGGTGGCTTGGGCAACCGGCGGCCAGGTGGATCAGCGAGCGGTTGTCCCAGAACACCAGGTCGTGGGGCTGCCACTGATGACGGTAGATGTTTTCCGGCAGCACGCTGTGGGCATAGAGCTGGGCCAGCAGGTCACGGCTTTCGTCATCGGGCAGGCCGACGATACGGGTGGTGAAACCCTCGCTGACGAACAGCGCCTTGCGGCCGTTTTCCGGGTGGGTGCGCACAATGGGGTGCACCACTTCGACAACCTGGGCGAGCTGTTCCGGGGTAAGGGTTGGGCGCCAGTTGCCTTCGAATTTGGTTTCGCTGTAGCGCGCGGTGTAGGAGTGCGCGGCGCTGCGGCCTTCGACGGCATTGCGCAGGTGGCCGGGCAGTTGCTCCCAGGCTTTGTGCATGTCGGCGAACAGGGTGTCGCCGCCTTCAGAGGGCAATTCCTGGGCGTGCAGCATCGAGCCCAGGCTGGGCAGTTCTTTGTATGACAGGTCCGAATGCCAGAACTTGCCCGCATCCCCCAGGCCGATCGATTGGCCGTTCTCGATGATGTTGGAGACGATCAGGATTTCGGGGTGGTTGGCCAGCAGGAACTGTTTGAGCACATGGATCTGCAACACACCGAAACGGCGGCTGAAGGCGATCTGTTGTGCGGGGGTGATGCGTTGGTCGCGGAACACGATGACGTGGTGGTCCAGGTGCGCACGGTGGATGCGGGCGAAGTCCTGGTCGTTGACTGGGCGAGATAAGTCCAGGCCGATGATCTCGGCGCCGACACTGCCGGGGAAGGGGCGGATGTCGAAGGTTTGGGGGGCGGTGGTGGCAGACATTGGATTCATTCCCGGCGGACAGGGGAGTGAATTTATAGATATAAAGATGGAAGCTTAAATACCGTTAGCGCATATGGATATGGCGTTTGGTTTGAGCTGTAGGGCGATGCTGACGGCCTCATCGGGGGCAAGCCCCCTCCCACATTTTGATTTGTGAACACATTCAAATGTGGGAGCTGGCTTGCCTGCGATGAGGGCGGTACAGGCGCTGAAGATCAACGCTCGTGCAACGCCTCTGCCCGCGCCTTGATGATCGGTTTTAGCAGATAGCTGAGGATGCTTTTCTTGCCGGTGATGATATCCACCGAAGCGACCATGCCGGGGATGATCAGCAGCGGCTTTTCATCGGTGCCCAGATGGCTGCGGTCAGTGCGCAGGGTGATCATGTAGTAGGTGGTCTTCTTGTCTTCATCGGTGATGGTGTCGGCACCGATGCGTTCGAGCTTGGCTTTCAGCCCGCCGTAGATGGTGTAGTCATAGGCGGTGAACTTGACCACCGCTTCCTGCCCAGGGTGCAGGAAGGCGATGTCTTGCGGGCGGATCTTGGCTTCTACCAGCAAGGTGTCGTTCAGCGGCACGATTTCGACCATGTCGCTGCCAGGCTGGATCACACCGCCAACGGTGTTGACCAGCAACTGCTTGACGATCCCGCGCACTGGTGAGGTGACCAGGGTGCGGCTGACCCGGTCTTCCAACGCGCGCCCAGTGGACTCGGCCTTGTTCAGTTCAGTACGGGCTTCGTTGAGTTGGGTCAGGGCTTCGCTGCGGAACTTGCCGCGGGTTTCATCGATCTTGCGTTGCACTTCCTTGATCGCCGATTCCGCACGCGGGATCGCCAGGGTGGTGGCGTCCAACTGCCCACGGGTTTCCATTTCGGCGCGCTTGAGGCGCAGCACTTCTACCGGCGACACCGCGCCCTGGGCCACCAGCGGCTCGGACATGTTGATTTCCTGGCGTTGCAGGGACAACTGGCTGCGGTATTGGCCCTGCTTGGAGGTGAACTCGCGCAGTTCCTGTTGGCGCTGGACGAGTTGCTCCTGCAAGCCGCCGACTTCGTCTTTCAACTGCTGGCGGCGGCTTTCATACAAGGAGCGCTCGTTGGCGGCCTGGCTCGGCGCGGCCTTGAGCACGTCGTCGGGGATGTTCAGCGGGCGGTCATCCACCTGCGCGCTCAAACGCTCGACGCGCAGCTGCATGGCCAGGCGCAGGGCTTCGGTTTCGCCGGCGTTGGAGACAAACCGCGTGTCGTCGAGACGAATCAACGGCGCGCCGGCCTCTACGATCTGGCCTTCCTTGACGTACAGCTCGGCGACGATACCGCCTTCCAGGTTCTGGATTTTCTGCAATTTGGACGACGGAATCGCCTTGCCATCGCCACGGGTCACTTCGTCGATCTGGGAGAAACCGGCCCACACCACCAGGAATATAAAGAACGCGATAATCGCCCAGATGGTCAGGCGGATCACCCGCGGCGCATCTTCGATCAGCGCCTTGTTGACCTCGGGTAGCGGCTGGCCCTGCAGCGAATCGGAGCCTTTGAAGTAGTGGCCGACCGCACTCTTGATGGAGTTAAGCAACACTGATCTGCCCCTTCTTCAACGCTTCCATGACCACGGCTTTCGGGCCGTCCGCGAGAATCTGCCCACGGTCGACCACCAACAGGCGGTCCACCAGCGAGAGCAGTGAGGCTCGGTGCGTGACCAGCACCACGGTCTTGTTTTGCACCACGGCTTGCAGGCGTTGTTTCAAGCGTTCTTCACCGGTGTTGTCCATGGCGCTGGTGGGTTCGTCCAGCAACAGCATGGGCGGGTTGAGCAGCAGCGCACGGGCCAGGGCAACGTTCTGGCGCTGGCCGCCGGACAGGTTCTGCCCACGCTCGCCGACTTGCAGTTCGTAGCCTTGGGGATGCAGGCGGGCAAATTCGTGCACGCCAGCCAGTTCGGCAGCTTGCAGGACCATTTCATCCTCGACGTAGCGCGCACCGGATACCAGGTTGTCGCGCAGGGTGCCGGCCAGCAATTGAATGTCTTGGGCGACATAACCGATGTTGTGACGCAACTCGCTCACGTCGATCTGGCGCACGTCCACGCCGTCCACCAGCAAAGAGCCGGAGTCGGGCTGGTAAAGGCCGACGATCAGCTTGGCCAGGGAGCTTTTGCCTGAGCCGCTGCGGCCGATGATGCCGATTTTTTCCCCTGGCTTGATCACCAGGTTGATGTTTTTCAGCGCCGGGTTCTGCTGGTTCGGGTAAGTGAAGTTCAGGCCCCGGCACTCGATGGCGCCTTGCAGGGTGCGACGGCTCATGGGGCGCTCTTCGAAATTGCGCTCCTGGGGCAGCTCCATCATCTGGTCCACCGAGGTCATGGTGACCTTGGCTTGCTGGTAGCGCGTCAGCAGGCCCGACAACGAGGCCAGCGGGCTCAAGGCACGGCCACTGAGCATGTAGCAGGCAATCAGGCCGCCCATGCTGAGGTTGCCGTCGATGATCTGGTACACGCCGAACACGATCATGATTACGCCAGCCAGTTGCTGGATCAGCAGCGTCATGTTCATCGACAGGCCCGACAGCAACTTCACCCGCAGCTCAAGCCGGCTCAGGGTGCCGATGGTCTGTTCCCAGCCGTACTGACGCTCGCTCTCGGCGTTGTTGACCTTGACCGCATCGAGCCCGGCGAGGGTTTCGATCAGGCTCGACTGGCGCTCGGCGGCCAGCGCCATGGTGCGCTCCATGGTCGCGACCAGGGGCTTCTGCAAGGCGTAGCCAATGCCCAGGGCCAGCGGGAATGCCAACACCGGAATCCACACCAGGTGCCCGCCGAGGATGGCGATGACCAGGAAGATCAGCAGCGTAAACGGCAGGTCGATCAGGCTGGTGAGGGTCAAAGACGCGAGGAAGTCGCGCAGGCTTTGAAACTCGTGGATGTTCTGCGCGAAGCTGCCGACCCGCGCCGGGCGGTACTTCATGGACATGCCGACGATACGCTCGAACAACGTGGCCGAGATGATCAGGTCGGTTTTTTTACCGGCCAGGTCCAGGCACAGGCTGCGCAGGCTTTTGAGGATCAGGTCGAACAGGTAGGCACCGCAGATGCCCACGGCCAGCACCCACAGGGTGGCGGTGGCCTGGTTCGGCACGACGCGGTCGTACACGTTCATCACGAACAGCGGCGCGGCCATGGCGATGATGTTGATCAGGAAGCTGGCGGCGATGGCGTCGGTGTAGAGCCAGCGCGAACGCATGAGGGTGTCACGGAACCACGAGCGCGCCCGTGGAATCAGGCTGCCGTGGTTGACGTCGAATTTGTGTTGCGGCTGTGCAAAGAAGACTTTGCCGATGTAGTCGTCGGCCAATGCTTCGCGCTTGATCAGCACTTCACCGCCGTCGCTTTCACTGAGCAGGATCCGCGCTTGATCTTCGCCCTGCCAGCCGACCAGCACGGTACTGCGACCGTCCTTGAGCAACAGCAGCGCCGGCAATGCAATGGTCGGGATCTGATCCAGCTTGCGTTGCAGCAGCCGGCCTTGCAGCCCGGCCCGCGCAGCGGCACGCGACAGCAACTCGGCACTCAAACGTTGCGAAGGCAGCGGCAGGCCGGTGGTGAGCATGGCCGCACTGGCCGGTTTCTGATGCAGGGCGCAGAGCGCCAACAACCCGTCGAGTAACGGGTCATCGTGCAGTGCGCGTGGATCATGACTGAGATGAACTCGACTGACTTCAGGTTCCACGCGGCGCACTCTCGACTAACAGATGGG
Organism: Pseudomonas sp. FJ2-5-13; assembly: GCF_029201605.1. Taxonomy (NCBI): domain Bacteria; kingdom Pseudomonadati; phylum Pseudomonadota; class Gammaproteobacteria; order Pseudomonadales; family Pseudomonadaceae; genus Pseudomonas; species Pseudomonas sp. FJ2-5-13. The sequence continues at coordinate 154,744 of NZ_CP104045.1, read as the reverse complement.
GCTATTGGGTGGCTCAATTCATCCCAGGCAGTTGGACTTTAGGTTTCACGTCGTTCTGCACGACGGAGGCCATTGGTGCAACCACTCCCTGGCTCTTGAGCAATTCGCCCATGGTCGCCTTGATTCGGTACTGAGTAAATAACTGAATGTTCTTGATTTCTTCCAGGCGGCGGGAAGCAGTGAACAATTCATTCTCGCTGTCGAGCAAATCCAACAGAGTACGTTGACCAAGGCTGAACTGTTGCTGGTAGGACGTGCGTACGCGGGTGCTGTGATCCACGTACTGCTGGGCGACCGGCAATTGCGCGTTAGCGTTGTTCAGGGCGTTCCAAGCCAAGCCTAGCTCTTCATTGAGTTGGCGCAAGGCGTTGTTGCGGATGTCGAGCGCCTGGTTGGCCTGGTAGGACTTCGATTGCAGGTCGGCCTTGTTGCTGCCACCGGCGAACAGGTTGAAGCGCATGCGCACCATGGCTTCCCAGCCATTGCTGTGGTTGGGATCACCGGAGACGTTGTTGTCGGCGTTGGTGCCCAGTTCAGCGTCAAAGCGCGGATAGAACGTGGATTTGGCAGCGTCGTACTGCTTCTCGGCGGCAGAGATATCCGACTCGGCCGAACGCAGCACCGGGCTGTTGTCGAGCATCTGACGGCGCGCTTCGTTCAGGTCGGCTGGCAGCATGGCCATGAACGGGGCCGGACGCTCGAGTTCGTCGGGCATCTGGCCGACGGCGCTGAGGTAGTTGACCTGCGCGTCGGCCAGGTTGGTCTGCTCGGTGATCAAGTTGTTGCGGGCCTGAGCCAGGCGCGCTTCGGCCTGGTCCTGGTCGGCACCGTTGCCGACGCCACGCTGGGTGCGCAACTTGATCTGATCGTAGATGCGCTCGTGGTTGCGCAGGTTGTCTTCGGCCAGGCGCACGAACTCACGGCGGGTCAATACTTCCAGGTAAACCTGGGCAACGGTCAGCGCAGTGCGCTCGGAAGTCCCCAGCAAGGAGTAAGCGCGGGAATTAACGTTGGCTTGTTGACGCCCGACTTCGCTGGAGGTAGCAAAACCGTCAAAAATCATTTGCTGCAGGCGCAGGCTGGATTCGCCGCGGTTAAGCGTGTCCCAGTGATTGCCGCCAGGGTTGTTGGCGCGGGTGGTGGCGTTGTCGGTTCCTTGGCGGCCGTAACCGGCGTTCAAGTCGACACGCGGCAGGTAGCCACCTTGTGCGGCGCGCAATTGGTAATCGGCGGCGATGCGGCTGTTAACACCCGCCTGAATTTCCGGGTGTACGTCCAATGCCTGTTGCATGGCTTGGGGCAGTGTCTGGGCTTGTACGAAACTGGCGGCGAGAGCGAACGGTATTGCCTTGAACAGGTGCAGACGCATTTAAAATTTCCCCAAGACTTCTTGTCTTAAATCACAGCGATTGGCACCGCTGCGTCGGATAATGGCTACCGTAATGACCGTACGTCGGAAAGTTCAAAAAGCGGAACTGCTTCACACATGTAGGACGGTTCGCCGCATAAATATCAATGTGACATTACTAGGGCGATTGTTTAGGATGGCGACCATAAGGTCAATAGTTTGGCACAAACTAGATAGCTAAAAAATCCAGCCAAATATTTGACGTCAATGCATTTATAGACTACGCCCCCAGATTGGCAGCGCTAATAGCGCGCTGCGAAATGGATTTGTCGAAACGGATCGCCGGAGAAAATTTTAATGAGCAGTGTTGTTGCCACCGTCAAAAGCATTGTTGGTCAAGTTTTCGTAATTTCTCCGGAAGGTGCTCGCCGCGTCCTCATTGAAGGTGATCGCTTGTTCGCGGGCGACCAGATCGACACCGGTATGTCGGGCGCCGTGAGCCTGGAGCTGGCCGACGGTCGCATCTTGGACCTGGGCCGTGACACCCAGTGGAGCGCCGATATGCCGGACTCCACCACCGACCTGGCGGCGGCCAGCGAGCAAGCCGCGCCATCGGTGGCCGAGTTGCAACAAGCCATCGCCGCCGGCGCTGACCCGACCACCGACCTGGAAGCCACCGCAGCTGGCGCAAACGCTGCCGGTAACGGTGCCGCCGGGGGTGGCCACAGCTTTGTGGTGCTGGATGCGACCGCCGGCCGTGTAGACCCGACCATCGGCTTCCCCACCGCCCCTATCGGCCAAGGCACTTCAGCACTCAACGCCCTGAGCGGAGCACCAGGCTCGGCGGACTCGGGCAACCAAGTGCTGCAGCCTTCGACCTTGACCCTGAGCGCGACGCCAACCATCACCGAAGCGGGCGGCGTGCTGACCTACACCGCCACCGTGACCCGGCCTTCCACCAGCGATCTGACCGTCACCTTGTCCAATGGCGCGGTGATCACCATCCCGTCCGGCCAACTGACCGGTACGGTCAACGTTCCCCTGGCCCCTAACGACACCCCCTACAACGACCCGAGCCAGATCAGCGTGGGCGTTACCGGCACCAGCGGCGGCGGCAACCTGGTATTGACCATCGACCCTAACCCGGCCGTGACGCAGATCACCGACACCATCGACACCACCACGGTCACCCTGACCGCTGGTTCGACCGTGACCGAAGGCGGCCAGATCACCTATACCGCCACCCTGACCAACCCAGCGCAGACACCGGTGAACATCACCTTGAGCAATGGCTCGGTGATCACCATCAAGGCCGGTGAGTCGACGGGTACCGTTGTCGTTGATACGCCAGCTAACGACGTCTACAACAATGGGTCGACGGTCAGCACCACCATCACCGGCGCAACGGGCGGCAACTTCGAGAACCTGGTACCGAATACCACGCCTGCGGTCACCACCATTACCGATTCGATCGACACCACCACGGTGACTCTGACCGCTGGTTCGACCGTCACCGAAGGTGGCCAGATCACCTACACCGCCACCTTGACCAACCCGGCGCAGACCCCGGTTAACGTCACCTTGAGCAACGGCTCGGTGATCACCATCAAGGCCGGTGAGTCGACAGGCAGCGTTGTGGTTGATACACCGGCTAACGATGTCTACAACAATGGCTCTACCGTCAGCACCACCATCACTGGTGCAACGGGTGGTAACTTCGAGAACCTGGTACCGAATACCACGCCTGCGGTTACTACCATTACCGATTCGATCGACACCACCACGGTCACCCTGACCGCTGGTTCGACCGTGACCGAAGGCGGCCAGATCACCTACACCGCCACGCTGACCAACCCGGCGCAGACCCCGGTGAACGTCACCTTGAGCAATGGCTCGGTGATCACCATCAAGGCCGGCGAATCGACAGGCAGTGTTGTCGTTGATACGCCGGCTAACGACGTCTACAACAACGGTTCGACGGTCAGCACCACCATCACTGGTGCAACGGGCGGTAACTTCGAGAACCTGGTGCCGAATACCACGCCTGCGGTCACCACCATTACCGATTCGATCGACACCACCACGGTCACTCTGACCGCTGGTTCGACCGTGACCGAAGGCGGTCAGATCACCTACACCGCCACCTTGACCAACCCGGCGCAGACCCCGGTGAACGTCACCTTGAGCAATGGCTCGGTGATCACCATCAAGGCCGGTGAGTCGACAGGCAGTGTTGTAGTTGATACGCCGGCTAATGACGTCTACGTCAACGGCAGCACCGTCAGTACGACGATTGCGAGCGCGACTGGCGGCAATTTCGAGAGCTTGGTGCCGAGCACCACGCCAGCGATTACCACCATTACCGATTCGATCGACACCACCACTGTGACGCTGACAGCGCCAACCGAGGCGAACGAAGGTGGGCAGGTTACGTATACCGCCACGCTTTCCAACAAAGCGGGCACTGATGTCACGCTGAAGTTGGATAACGGTTCCTCGATCACCATCAAGGCTGGCGAGACCGTTGGCACCGTAACTGTCCCTGCGCCTACCGATGACGTATTCATCGATAAGAGCACGCAGACCGTCCAGATCACTGAGACCTCTGGCGGCAACTTCGAGAAATTGGAAGTTGCAGGCAATGGCGCAACCACCACGATCAACGACACCCTCGACAAGGTTGATGTGGTGTTGACGGCGACCACTACCGTTGGTGAAGGCGGCAATATCGTCTACACCGCCAGCCTTGTGGATAAGAACGGCGCGCCGGTGACTAACATCACCAACCCGTTGACCGTGACTTTGGATAACGGTCAGACCATTACTATCGGTGTTAACCAATCTAGCGGCACCGTTACTACCGTGGCGCCAGACGATATTTATAAAGGCGATCAGACCGTCACTGCTGCTATCAAGGGTGTGACCGGTGGCGAGCATTTCGAGAACTTGGTTCCTGGTACTACCCCGGTTAATACCACCGTTACGGATACACCAGGCACTGACAACACCACTACGGTGACGCTGACCGCTCCGACCGAAGCGAGCGAAGGTGGTCAGATCACCTACACCGCGACCTTGAGCAACAAGGCCGGTACTGACGTCACCTTGAAGCTGGATAACGGCTCTTCGATCACTATCAAAGCTGGCGAAACCGTTGGCACCGTAACCGTGCCGGCGCCTACCGATGACGTGTTCATCGACAAGAGCACCCAGACCGTCCAGATCACCGAAACCATCGGCGGCAACTTCGAAAAACTGGAAGTTGCAGGTAATGGCGCAACCACGACGATCAACGACACCATCGACAAAGTCGATGTGGTTCTGACGGCCACCAACACTGTTGGCGAAGGCGGCAATATCGTTTACACCGCCAGCCTTGTGGATAAAAACGGCGCACCGGTGACCAACATCACCAACCCGTTGACCGTCACCTTGGATAACGGCCAGACCATCACCATTGGCGTAAACCAGACTAACGGTAGCGTTTCGGTTCTTGCTCCTGATGATGTCTATAAAGGCGATCAGACCGTCACTACTGCTATCAAAGGCGTGACCGGCGGCGAGCACTTTGAGAATCTGGTCCCAGGTACCGATAACGTCACCACAACTGTGACTGATACACCGAGTACCGATAACACCACTACCGTGACGCTGACGGCTCCAACCGAAGCGAGCGAAGGTGGTCAGATCACCTACACCGCGACCTTGAGCAACAAGGCCGGTACTGACGTCACCTTGAAGCTGGATAACGGCTCTTCGATCACTATCAAAGCTGGCGAAACCGTTGGCACCGTAACCGTGCCTGCGTCTACCGATGACGTGTTCATCGATAAGAGCACCCAGACTGTCCAAATCACCGAAACTATCGGCGGCAACTTCGAAAAACTCGAAGTTGCCGGCAGCGGCGCGACCACTACGATCAACGACACCATCGACAAGGTTGATGTAGTTCTGACCGCCACTACCACCGTTGGCGAAGGCGGCAATATCGTCTACACCGCCAGCCTTGTGGATAAAAACGGTGCGCCGGTGACTAACATCACCAATCCGTTGACCGTGACTTTGGATAACGGCAAGACCATCACCATCGGTGTGAATCAGTCGAGCGGCTCTATCACCACCATCGCGCCGGATGATGTGTACAAAGGCGATCAAACTGTCACCACCGCTATCAAAGGCGTGACCGGCGGCGAGCACTTTGAGAATCTGGTCCCAGGTACCGATAACGTCACCACAACTGTGACTGATACACCGGGTACCGATAACACCACTACTGTGACGCTGACGGCTCCAACCGAAGCGAGCGAAGGTGGTCAGATCACCTACACCGCGACCTTGAGCAACAAGGCCGGTACCGACGTCACCTTGAAGCTGGATAACGGCTCTTCGATCACTATCAAAGCTGGCGAGACCGTTGGCACTGTGACCGTGCCTGCGCCTACCGATGACGTGTTCATAGATAAGAGCACTCAGACCGTCAAGATCACCGACGCTTCGGGCGGTAACTTCGAAAAACTGGAAGTTGCAGGCAGCGGCGCAACGACTACGATCAACGACACCATCGACAAGGTGGATGTAGTTTTAACTGCTACCACCACCGTTGGTGAAGGCGGCAACATCGTCTACACCGCCAGCCTTGTGGATAAAAACGGTGCGCCGGTGACTAACATCACCAACCCGTTGACCGTCACCTTGGATAACGGCCAGACCATCACCATTGGCGTAAACCAGACTAGCGGTAGCGTTTCGGTTCTTGCTCCTGATGATGTGTACAAGGGCGACCAGACCGTCACCACCGCCATCAAAGGTGTCACAGGTGGCGAGCACTTCGAAAATCTGGTCCCTGGCACTACAGCGGTGAACACCACCGTTACCGATACATCGAGCACCGATAACACCACCACCGTTACGCTGACAGCGCCGACCGAGGCGAACGAAGGTGGGCAGATTACGTACACCGCCACGCTTTCCAACAAAGCGGGCACTGACGTAACACTGAAACTCGACAACGGTTCAAGCATCACCATCAAGGCCGGCGACACTGTTGGCACTGTGACCGTGCCCGCCCCTACCGATGACGTGTTCATCGATAAGAGCACTCAGACCGTCAAGATCACCGACGCTTCCGGCGGCAACTTCGAAAAACTCGAAGTGGCAGGCAACGGCGCAACCACCACCATCAACGACACGATCGACAAAGTTGATGTGGTCCTGACGGCCACCACCACCGTTGGTGAAGGCGGCAACATCGTCTACACCGCCAGCCTTGTGGATAAAAACGGTGCGCCGGTGACTAACATCACCAACCCGTTGACCGTCACCTTGGATAACGGCCAGACCATCACCATTGGCGTAAACCAGACTAGCGGTAGCGTTTCGGTTCTTGCTCCTGATGATGTCTATAAAGGCGATCAAACCGTCACCACCGCTATCAAGGGTGTTACCGGCGGCGAGCACTTCGAAAATCTGGTTCCAGGTACTACCCCGGTTAACACCACCGTTACCGATACACCGAGCACCGATAACACCACCACCGTTACGCTGACAGCGCCGACGGAGGCGAATGAGGGTGGCCAGATCACCTATACCGCGACCTTGAGCAATAAGGCCGGTACCGACGTCACGCTGAAGTTGGATAACGGCTCTTCGATCACCATCAAGGCTGGCGACACGGTTGGCACCGTAACCGTGCCCGCTCCTAGCGATGACGTGTTCATCGATAAGAGCACTCAGACCGTCAAGATCACCGACGCTTCCGGCGGCAACTTCGAAAAACTCGAAGTGGCAGGCTCCGGCGCAACGACCACGATCAACGACACCATCGACAAGGTGGATGTAGTTCTAACTGCTACCACCACCGTTGGCGAAGGCGGCAACATCGTCTACACCGCTAGCCTTGTGGATAAAAACGGTGCGCCGGTGACTAACATCACCAACCCGTTGACCGTCACCTTGGATAACGGCCAGACCATCACCATCGGCGTAAACCAGACTAGCGGTAGCGTTTCGGTTCTTGCTCCTGATGATGTGTACAAGGGCGACCAGACCGTCACCACCGCCATCAAAGGTGTCACAGGTGGCGAGCACTTCGAAAATCTGGTCCCTGGCACTACAGCGGTGAACACCACCGTTACCGATACACCGAGCACCGATAACACCACCACCGTTACGCTGACAGCGCCGACCGAGGCGAACGAAGGTGGGCAGATTACGTACACCGCCACGCTTTCCAACAAAGCGGGCACTGACGTAACACTGAAACTCGACAACGGTTCAAGCATCACCATCAAGGCCGGCGACACTGTTGGTACTGTGACCGTGCCTGCGCCTACCGATGACGTGTTTATCGATAAGAGCACGCAGACCGTTCAGATCACCGAGACCACTGGTGGCAACTTCGAAAAACTGGAAGTCGCAGGTAATGGCGCAACCACCACGATCAACGACACCATCGACAAGGTGGATGTAGTTCTAACTGCTACCACTACCGTCGGCGAAGGCGGCAATATCGTTTACACCGCCAGCCTTGTGGATAAAAACGGCGCGCCGGTGACCAACATCACCAATCCGCTGACCGTCACCTTGGATAACGGCCAGACCATCACCATTGGCGTAAACCAGTCGAGCGGTTCTATCACCACCATCGCGCCAGACGATGTCTACAAAGGCGACCAGACCGTCACTACCGCCATCAAAGGCGTGACCGGCGGCGAGCACTTTGAAAATCTGGTTCCAGGTACTACCTCGGTTAATACCACCGTTACGGATACACCAGGCACTGACAACACCACTACGGTGACGCTGACCGCTCCGGCCGAGGCAAACGAAGGTGGGCAGATCACGTACACCGCCACGCTTTCCAACAAAGCGGGCACTGACGTAACGCTGAAACTCGACAACGGTTCAAGCATCACCATCAAGGCTGGCGACACCGTTGGCACTGTGACCGTGCCTGCGCCTACCGATGACGTGTTTATCGATAAGAGCACGCAGACCGTTCAGATCACCGAGACCACTGGTGGCAACTTCGAAAAACTGGAAGTCGCAGGTAATGGCGCAACCACCACGATCAACGACACCATCGACAAGGTGGATGTAGTTCTAACTGCTACCACCACCGTTGGCGAAGGCGGCAATATCGTCTACACCGCCAGCCTTGTGGATAAAAACGGCGCACCGGTGACCAACATCACCAACCCGCTGACCGTGACATTGGATAACGGCCAGACCATCACTATTGGCGTAAACCAGTCGAGCGGTTCTATCACCACCATCGCGCCAGACGATGTCTACAAAGGCGACCAGACCGTCACTACCGCCATCAAAGGCGTGACCGGCGGCGAGCACTTTGAAAATCTGGTTCCAGGTACTACCCCGGTTAATACCACCGTTACGGATACACCAGGCACTGACAACACCACTACGGTGACGCTGACCGCTCCGGCCGAGGCAAACGAAGGTGGGCAGATCACGTACACCGCCACGCTTTCCAACAAAGCGGGCACTGACGTAACGCTGAAACTCGACAACGGTTCTTCGATCACCATCAAGGCTGGCGACACTGTTGGCACTGTGACTGTGCCCGCTCCAAGCGATGACGTGTTCATCGATAAGAGTACCCAGACCGTCAAGATTACTGACGCTTCCGGCGGCAACTTCGAAAAACTCGAAGTCGCAGGTAACGGCGCAACGACCACGATCAACGACACCATCGACAAGGTGGATGTAGTTCTAACTGCTACCACTACCGTCGGCGAAGGCGGCAACATCGTCTACACCGCCAGCCTTGTGGATAAGAACGGCGCACCGGTGACTAACATCACCAATCCGCTGACCGTCACCCTCGATAACGGCCAGACCATCACCATTGGCGTAAACCAATCGAGCGGTACCGTTTCGGTTCTTGCTCCTGATGATGTTTACAAAGGCGACCAGACCGTCACTACTGCTATCAAAGGCGTAACCGGCGGCGAGCATTTCGAGAACCTGGTGCCGGGCACTACCGCGGTGAACACCACCGTTACGGACACACCGGGTACCGATAACACCACCACCGTGACGCTGACAGCGCCAAGTGTCGTTAACGAAGGCGGCCAGATCACGTACACCGCGACCTTGAGCAATAAGGCCGGCACCGACGTCACGCTGAAACTCGACAATGGTTCAAGCATCACCATCAAGGCTGGAGACACTGTTGGCACCGTGACCGTGCCTGCGCCTACCGATGACGTGTTCATCGATAAGAGCACTCAGACCGTCAAGATCACCGACGCTTCGGGCGGCAACTTCGAAAAATTGGAAGTTGCAGGCAACGGCGCAACGACCACGATCAATGACACCATCGACAAGGTAGATGTGGTCCTGACCGCTACTACCACCGTCGGCGAAGGCGGCAATATCGTCTACACCGCCAGCCTTGTGGATAAAAACGGCGCAGCGGTGACTAACATCACCAATCCGTTGACCGTCACCTTGGATAATGGCCAGACCATCACCATTGGCGTAAACCAATCGAGCGATAGCGTTTCGGTTCTTGCTCCTGATGACGTGTACAAGGGCGACCAAACCGTCACCACCGCTATCAAGGGTGTGACCGGTGGCGAGCACTTTGAAAATCTAGTTCCGGGTACTACCGCGGTGAACACCACCGTTACGGACACCCCGGGTACCGACAACACCACGACTGTCACCTTGACTGCGCCAAGTGCCGTTAACGAAGGCAGCCAGATCACCTACACCGCGACCTTGAGCAACAAGGCCGGTACTGACGTCACCTTGAAGCTGGATAACGGCTCGTCGATCACCATCAAAGCTGGCGAGACCGTCGGCACTGTGACCGTGCCTGCGCCTACCGATGACGTGTTCATCGATAAGAGCACTCAGACCGTCAAGATCACCGACGCTTCGGGCGGCAACTTCGAAAAATTGGAAGTTGCAGGCAACGGCGCAACGACCACGATCAATGACACCATCGACAAGGTAGATGTGGTCCTGACCGCTACTACCACCGTCGGCGAAGGCGGCAATATCGTCTACACCGCCAGCCTTGTGGATAAAAACGGCGCAGCGGTGACTAACATCACCAATCCGTTGACCGTCACCTTGGATAATGGCCAGACCATCACCATTGGCGTAAACCAATCGAGCGGTAGCGTTTCGGTTCTTGCTCCTGATGACGTGTACAAGGGCGACCAAACCGTCACCACCGCTATCAAGGGTGTGACCGGTGGCGAGCACTTTGAAAATCTAGTTCCGGGTACTACCGCGGTGAACACCACCGTTACGGACACCCCGGGTACCGACAACACCACGACTGTCACCTTGACTGCGCCAAGTGCCGTTAACGAAGGCAGCCAGATCACCTACACCGCGACCTTGAGCAACAAGGCCGGTACTGACGTCACCTTGAAGCTGGATAACGGCTCGTCGATCACTATCAAAGCTGGCGAGACCGTCGGTACTGTGACCGTGCCTGCGCCTACCGATGACGTGTTCATCGATAAGAGCACTCAGACCGTCAAGATCACCGACGCTTCGGGCGGCAACTTCGAAAAACTGGAAGTTGCAGGCAGCGGCGCGACCACTACGATCAACGACACCATCGACAAAGTTGATGTGGTCCTGACCGCCACTACCACCGTCGGCGAAGGCGGTAACATCGTTTACACCGCCAGCCTTGTGGATAAGAACGGCGCACCGGTGACCAACATCACCAATCCGCTGACCGTGACATTGGATAACGGCCAGACCATCACTATTGGCGTAAACCAGTCGAGCGGTTCTATCACCACCATCGCGCCAGACGATGTCTACAAAGGCGACCAGACCGTCACTACCGCCATCAAAGGCGTGACCGGCGGCGAGCACTTTGAAAATCTGGTTCCAGGTACTACCCCGGTTAATACCACCGTTACGGATACACCAGGCACTGACAACACCACTACGGTGACGCTGACCGCTCCGGCCGAGGCAAACGAAGGTGGGCAGATCACGTACACCGCCACGCTTTCCAACAAAGCGGGCACTGACGTAACGCTGAAACTCGACAACGGTTCTTCGATCACCATCAAGGCTGGCGACACTGTTGGCACTGTGACTGTGCCCGCTCCAAGCGATGACGTGTTCATCGATAAGAGTACCCAGACCGTCAAGATTACTGACGCTTCCGGCGGCAACTTCGAAAAACTCGAAGTCGCAGGTAACGGCGCAACGACCACGATCAACGACACCATCGACAAGGTGGATGTAGTTCTAACTGCTACCACTACCGTCGGCGAAGGCGGCAACATCGTCTACACCGCCAGCCTTGTGGATAAGAACGGCGCACCGGTGACTAACATCACCAATCCGCTCACCGTGACTCTGGATAACGGCAAGACCATCACCATCGGCGTAAACCAATCGAGCGGTAGCGTTTCGGTTCTTGCTCCGGATGATGTCTATAAGGGCGATCAAACCGTTACCACCGCCATCAAAGGCGTGACCGGCGGCGAGCATTTCGAGAACCTGGTGCCTGGCACTACGGCAGTGAACACCACTGTCACCGATACTCCCGGTACCGACAACACCACCACTGTGACGCTGACAGCGCCAAGTGCCGTTAACGAAGGTGGCCAGATCACCTACACCGCGACCTTGAGCAACAAGGCCGGTACTGACGTCACCTTGAAGCTGGATAACGGCTCTTCGATCACTATCAAAGCTGGCGAGACCGTCGGCACTGTGACCGTGCCTGCGCCTACCGATGACGTGTTCATCGATAAGAGCACTCAGACGGTCAAGATCACCGAAACCACTGGCGGCAACTTCGAAAAACTGGAAGTGGCAGGCAACGGCGCAACGACCACGATCAACGACACCATCGACAAAGTCGATGTGGTCCTGACCGCGACCACCACCGTTGGCGAAGGCGGCAACATCGTCTACACCGCCAGCCTTGTGGATAAAAACGGCGCGCCGGTGACTAACATCACCAATCCGCTCACCGTGACTCTGGATAACGGCAAGACCATCACCATCGGCGTAAACCAATCGAGCGGTAGCGTTTCGGTTCTTGCTCCGGATGATGTCTATAAAGGCGATCAAACCGTCACCACCGCAATCAAAGGCGTAACCGGCGGCGAGCATTTCGAGAATCTGGTCCCTGGCACTACCGCGGTGAACACGACCGTTACGGACACACCGGGTACCGATAACACCACCACCGTTACGCTGACAGCGCCAAGTGCCGTTAACGAAGGTGGTCAGATCACCTACACCGCGACCTTGAGCAACAAGGCCGGTACTGACGTCACCTTGAAGCTGGATAACGGCTCTTCGATCACTATCAAAGCTGGCGAGACCGTCGGCACTGTGACCGTGCCTGCGCCTACCGATGACGTGTTCATCGATAAGAGCACTCAGACGGTCAAGATCACCGAAACCACTGGCGGCAACTTCGAAAAACTCGAAGTGGCAGGAAACGGCGCAACCACCACGATCAACGACACCATCGACAAAGTCGATGTGGTCCTGACCGCCACTACCACCGTCGGCGAAGGCGGCAACATCGTCTACACCGCCAGCCTTGTGGATAAGAACGGCGCACCGGTGACCAACATCACCAATCCGCTGACCGTGACTTTGGATAACGGCCAGACCATCACTATTGGCGTAAACCAGTCGAGCGGTTCTATCACCACCATCGCGCCAGACGATGTCTACAAAGGCGACCAGACCGTCACTACCGCCATCAAAGGCGTGACCGGCGGCGAGCACTTTGAAAATCTGGTTCCAGGTACTACCCCGGTTAACACCACCGTTACGGACACACCGGGCACCGATAACACCACCACGGTTACGCTGACTGCGCCAAGTGCCGTTAACGAAGGCGGCCAGATCACCTACACCGCGACCTTGAGCAACAAGGCCGGTACTGACGTCACCTTGAAGCTGGATAACGGCTCGTCGATCACTATCAAAGCTGGCGAGACCGTCGGTACTGTGACCGTGCCTGCGCCTACCGATGACGTGTTCATCGATAAGAGCACTCAGACCGTCAAGATCACCGACGCTTCGGGCGGCAACTTCGAAAAACTGGAAGTTGCAGGCAGCGGCGCGACCACTACGATCAACGACACTATCGACAAAGTCGATGTGGTCCTGACCGCCACTACCACCGTCGGCGAAGGCGGCAACATCGTCTACACCGCCAGCCTTGTGGATAAGAACGGCGCACCGGTGACCAACATCACCAATCCGCTGACCGTGACCCTGGATAACGGCAAGACCATCACCATCGGTGTGAATCAGTCGAGCGGTTCCATCACCACCGTAGCGCCAAACGACGTCTACAAAGGCGACCAAACCGTCACCACCGCTATCAAAGGCGTGACCGGCGGCGAGCACTTTGAAAATCTAGTGCCGGGTACTACGGCGGTGAATACCACCGTCACGGACACACCAGGTACCGACAACACCACTACTGTGACGCTGACAGCGCCTAACGCTGTTAACGAAGGTGGGCAGATTACGTACACCGCAACGCTTTCCAATAAAGCGGGCACTGATGTCACGCTGAAGTTAGATAACGGTTCGTCGATCACCATCAAGGCCGGCGAAACCGTCGGCACCGTGACTGTCCCTGCGCCTACCGATGACGTGTTTATCGATAAGAGCACCCAGACCGTCAAGATCACCGAAACCACTGGCGGCAACTTCGAAAAACTCGAAGTGGCAGGAAACGGCGCAACCACCACGATCAACGACACCATCGACAAAGTCGATGTGGTCCTGACCGCCACTACCACCGTCGGCGAAGGCGGCAATATCGTCTACACCGCCAGCCTTGTGGATAAGAACGGCGCACCGGTGACCAACATCACCAATCCGCTGACCGTGACCCTGGATAACGGCAAGACCATCACCATCGGTGTGAATCAGTCGAGCGGTTCCATCACCACCGTAGCGCCAAACGACGTCTACAAAGGCGACCAAACCGTCACCACCGCCATCAAAGGCGTGACCGGCGGCGAGCACTTCGAGAACCTGGTGCCGGGCACGACGGCGGTGAACACCACCGTCACCGACACACCAGGCTCCACCGACCTGACCACCGTCACCCTGACCGCCCCGACCGCGGTCAACGAAGGCGGCCAGATCACCTACACCGCCACCTTGAGCAACAAGGCCGGTAGCGACATGCTGGTCCAGCTCGACAACGGTTCGAGCATCACCATCAAGCAAGGTGAGACCGTGGGCACGGTGACCGTCCCGGCGCCTACCGATGACGTGTTCATCGACAAGAGCACCCAGACCGTCAAGATCACCGGCACCACCGGCGGCAATTTCGAGGGTGTGACCATCACTCCTGCAGGCGCCACGACCACCGTCAACGACACCATCGATGACGTGACCGTGGTGCTCAAGGCCACTGGCTCGGTCAGCGAGGGCGGGCAGATCGTCTACACCGCGTCCCTGGTCGACAAAAACGGCGCGGCCGTGAACAACGTGGGCTCCGACCTGGTGGTAAGGCTGGATAACGGCTCGACCATCACCATTGGCAGCGGCAAGTCCACCAGCTTCACGACGGCTACCGCACCGAACGATGCCTATGTCGGCGCCAATGATGTCAGCGCCAAGATCACCGGCGTGGTCAGCGGTGGCGACAAGTACGAGCATCTGATTGTTGATGGCAGCCCCGCGGTCACCAAGGTCACGGATGTAGTGACTGATACAAAAATCAGCATTACGGGCGACGGTTCGGTCACTGAAGGTGGCACCGCCCACTACACCCTGACCTTGACCAACCCGCCGCAAACGGATGTGACCGTGACGCTCAAATACAGCGGCACAGCCACTGACGGTTCGGACTTCACTGGCGTGTATACCGTGAAGATCCCGGCAGGCTCCAGCAGTGTGCCGTTTGATATCCGCACGCTCGACGACAAGATTACCGAGCCTACGGAACAGATCGTCATCACCATCGACAAGGTCACCGGAGGCAACTTCGAGAACCTGGTGATCGACAAAGGCACTGTCACCACCAACATCCTCGACAACGATGCTCCGCCGGTGATCGACCTGGATGCCAACAACTCCAGCGGCGCCACGGGTGCTGATTACAAGACGACGTTTACCGAGGGTACCGCCGGGCCGGGCGTGTCGATCGCCGACACGGATATCAAGATCACTGACCCAGACAGCACACTGCTGACGGGCGCGACGGTCACGCTGACCAACGCACAGGCCGGTGATGCCCTCAATCTGGGCAATAGCGTGAATGGCATCAGCGTCAGCACCAACAACCAGACGGGCACTATTACCCTGACGTTGTCCGGCAGCGCGACGCTGGCTGACTACATGCAGCGCATCCAGAACATCACGTTCACCAACAACAGCCACGACCCAAGCACCACGCCGCGCACCATCACCGTGACGGTGACCGATGGCGGCAACTACTCCAACGTGGCCACCACCACCGTCAACGTGGTGGCGGTCAACGATGCGCCAGTGGCCACTGGCGGTGCCGTGACCGGTACGGAAGACACCGCCCTGGCCCTGACCTGGGCCAACTTCGGCGTGAGCGATGTGGACTCGCCGCAAGCCAGCCTCGGGGTAAAAATCACCGAGCTGCCGGTGGCCGGCAAGCTGCAATACCTGGCGGCGGACGGCAGCACCTGGACCAACGTGACCAGCGGCCAGACCTTTACCAAGGCCCAGATCGACGGCGGCCAACTGCGCTTTACGCCGAATGCCAACGAGTCCGGCGCCGACGGTTATGGCGGCACTGGCGTGGGTAACAAGCAGGCGGATTACGCGCAGTTCAAGTTCCAGCCAACCGATGGCAAGGACCTGGGTACCAGCGCCACGGTGAAAGTCGATATCACGCCAGTGGCCGATGCACCGACCCTCAGCGTGGCCGACAACAACGTTGCCTCGACCGGGCTGGTCAAACAGGGCTGGAACAGCATCGCCGGCCTTGGAAACAACGGCAACGGCGCTGCGCCAGACGTGCTGAAAAAAGCCATCGATAACGCCGGCACGCCGAACAACACCTCGGTGGTGACCAACGTCGAGTCTGTCGACAACGTCGCCGCCGGCTCTGGCTCAAAAATCTCCGGCCTGATCTACATGGAAGCGGGCAAGAGCTACACCTTCAGCGGCATCGCCGATGACAGCGTGGTGGTCAACGTTGGCGGTAAAGACGTTGCCAGCGGTTTGTGGGGCACCAACAGCGGCAAGTTCAGCGGCTCGTTCACGCCAACGACCACCGGTTACTACAGCCTTGAGATCTACCAAGCCAACCAGGCGGGCCCAGGCAGCTTCGACGTCAACCTGTCGATCAACGGCGGGGCGGTGCAGAACCTGAGCACCAGCACCGTGCCCTTGTACACCGGCCTTACCGACCTGACCAACGCCGGCGTCACCGTATCCGACCTGCATGGCAGCAACGGTGACGGTTACTACGTGGGCTACAAGCTCAACGAAGGCCAGGAGAACGGGACGGTCAAACTGTCCAAGGTCACCACCGCGCTGACCGACACCGACGGCTCCGAAACCCTGAGCGTAAAGATCAGCGGCATTCCGGCAGGCTCGGTGCTTACCGACGCATCGGGGCACACCTTTACCGCGGGTAAAACCGTGGGCGAAGTGAATGTCACCGGCTGGGACCTGAACACCCTGACCATCAAGCCGCCGACCTACTACAGCGGCCAGTTCAACCTGACGGTCACCTCGACTTCCACCGAGAGCATCGGCGGTTCAGCGACCACCACCGCGCAATTGCCCGTCACGGTGCATCCAGCGACCTACAATTCGGTCACCGGCACCTCGGGCAGCGACACCATCAATGGCAGCGATGGCAACGACATTGTCGTGGCCGACGTCGCCGGCTTGAACGTGGTGCAGGGCAAGAACTACAACATCGCGTTCATGATCGATACATCGGGCAGTATGGGTGCGGACTCGATAGCAGCGGCAAAAACCTCGCTGACCACCACGTTCAACTCGCTGAAAAACAGTATCGGCGCCAGCACTTCTGGCACTGTGAATATCTTCCTGGCGGATTTCAGCGACCAGGTCAATCGCACGGTGACAGTCAACCTGAAAGACCCAGGTGCATTGGACTCGCTGCAGAAAGTCCTGGATTCCATGGTGTCTACCGGCGGGACCAACTACGAAGACGAGTTCAAGGCCGCGGCCAACTTCTTCAAGAGTGCCCAGGCGACTGGCAACACTGGCGCTATCAATACAACGTACTTCATCACCGATGGTCAGCCGACGTTTTACCAAGCGTCCGAGCAGACCAACCCATACTTGTACGGCAACGTCAGGCTCGATGATGTCGTCACCATGAACAACTACACCATAGGTACCGCCACCCGGATCAACATCGATTCGAATAACTACCTTGATATCAACTCTGCCGGCAAGGTAACCCTCTGGTCTTACGGCTGGGGGTACAACAAGGGAATCATCCACGCCCAAGGGGATGGCACCTATGAAATATCGGTGCAAGGCGGCCTCGGCTACGATACCGACTACTCCACCACCCTCAACTCCAACAGCGCGTTCGCACTGCTTAAAGGTCTGTCCACAGGTGGCGTAGAAGCCATCGGCCTCAACAGTGGGGTCAGCCTGAATCAGTTGGCACCGTACGACAGCGATGGCAAGCCACAGGCCAACATCGATCCGAAGGACCTGGCCAACGCGATCCTCGGCCACACCGAGGCGACGTTGCCGGGCGCAGACACCGTCATCGGGGGCGATGGCAACGACATCCTGTTCGGCGACCTGGTGAGCTTCAGCGGGATCAATGGCGAGGGTTACAACGCGCTGCAGGCCTTTGTCGCACAGAAGACCGGCGTGGCTGTCTCGGCAGTGACTGCCTCTAACGTTCACCAGTACGTCACCGAGCACTATGTGGACTTCGACGTCTCCGGCGCCAAAGATGCCGGCGACACACTGTTGGGCGGCGCTGGCGATGACATCTTGTTCGGCCAAGGCGGCAACGACACGCTCGATGGCGGCAAAGGCAATGACATCCTACTGGGTGGCACGGGTAACGACACGTTGATTGGCGGCCAGGGCAACGACATCCTGATCGGTGGCTCGGGTGCCGACACCTTTGTGTGGAAGTCTGGCGACATCGGCAACGATGTGATCAAGGACTTCAAAGCCTCGGAAGGCGACCGCATTGATCTGCGCGATTTGTTGAAAGGTGAAACCGACAGCACCATCGACAACTACCTCAAGATCACCACGGTAGACGGCGTGTCGACCCTGCAAGTGAGCAGTGAAGGCAAGCTCAACGCCGCCGGTGGCTTGGCCAATGCCGATGTGACGATCAAGCTGGAAGGCAACGACTGGTCCCACACCAGCATCAACTCGCTGATCAGTGGTGCCGACCCGACCATCAAGATCGACCACACTTAAGACACGATTAATCGGCCGCCCTTCCAGGCGGCCGATTTTTTGGCCTGCGAGTCGCTGGCCCTGGCGGACGGTGCATCGCATACTCACGCCCATACACACAGCGTTGACCTATGCTGTTGAACGCCTGTGGCGCATTTTCGAGGGGTTGTTATGTTTTACGTGCAACGTGATGCACAGGGCGCGCTGGTTCGCGTAGAGGCTATCGCCTTTGCCGACTCCACCGAAACCCTGCCGGCCGATCACCATGAGATCCAGGCCTGGTACGCCAACGAAGTGGTGGAAACCAGCCTGGCCCAGCTCAAGCAGAGCGACTTGGAGATGATCCGGGTGCTGGACGACTTGATCCAGGTACTGACCCGCAAAGGGGTGATCAGCGTGACCGACCTGCCGCCGGCAGCCCAGGCCAAGTTGATGGACCGTAACCAGGCGCGGGAGGCGTTGGGTGGGTTGAGCCAGTTGATCGATGATGACGAGAAGGGATTGATTTAATCCAACCGCTCCTACCGCTGTAGGAGCGAGCTTGCTCGCGAAAAAACTGAAATCGCCACGGGGGGTCAGGCTTTGCGCGTTATCGTTGACGATCTTCGCGAGCAAGCTCGCTCCTACAGGTAATTATTTCCAGGGTGCGGGTTCGCCAAACAGTTGGCCCTGCACACCGAAAATTCCCATCTCCCGAATCACCTTCAGTTCGCCCTCGGTCTCTACACGCTCGGCAATCAGCGGCAGGTCGATGCTATGGGCCGCTCGCTGAATGGCCTCGATAAACAGGCGCTTGTCACTTTCCTGGTCGATGGCGCGAATGTAGCTGCCGTCGATCTTCAGGTACGCCAGGCCCAGGCGCGCCAGGTTACCGATCATGCTGAACCGCCCACCGAAACGTTGCAGGCTGAGGGAGAAACCCAGCTCGCGCAGGCGCTGGGTCATCTGTTCCAGCACGTGCTGCTCAGGCAGTTGCTCTTCACCGATCTCCAGGGTGAGGCGCGGGCCCAGGTTGCTGTGCTGGCGTAGCAGGTCATAGATGCGGTTCAGAGCCTGGGGGTCCTGCAGGGTCGCGGCCGAGAGGTTCAGCGCAAGGTTCTCGGTGTGGCTGCTCATCTGCTTGAGCACCTGCTCCAGCATCAGGCGGTCCAGGCGGGCCGACCAACCGAAGCGCTCAAGCCACGGCAGGAAGCGCCCGGCCGGTATGGTGTGACCATCCTCGTCCTGCAAGCGCGACAGCACTTTGTAGTGCAAGACCAACTGCGGGTCCTGGCTGGCCACCACCGGCTGGAAATACAGCTGGAAGCGCTGCTGGGTCAGGGCCTGGTCCAACAAGGTGTGCCAGGCATGGTGATCGTCTCCCACGCTGGCGGCGGCGCTGCGGTCCAGGCACACCCAACTGGTGTCGCCCTGCGCTTGGGCCTGGGCCAGGGCCTGGTCGGCCAGGGTCAACAGGGCTTGGGGCGCGTCGCCATGGCTAAACGGCGCCAGGCCAATGTAGGCGACCGGCGTAACGTCGCTGGCACCGGTCGCTTGCAGGCTGAGCAAAGTGCTTTCGAGGTTTTGCGCCAGTTGCACCGCTTCTTCACGCATCAACCCTGGCGCCAGCACGGCGAACTCACCGCCACGAATACGGGTGACCAGGTTATGGGTTTCCGGGTACGGCGCGCACTGGCGCAGCAGTTGTTCGCCAACCGCTTGCAGCAACTGGTCGGTACGCTGGCCGCCCAGGCGCTGGTTGAGGCCAGCCAGGTCCTTGACGCGCAGCAACAGCAGGTAGCCAGAGTTGGTCTCTTCCGGGTTACTGACGCGGGCGTTGAGCTGCATCTCGAAATAACGACGGTTGGCGAGGCCGGTGAGGTTGTCCTGGTAGGATTCGGTGCGCAGTTTTTCGCTACGCTCAGCCTGCTCCTGGAAAAGCGCCTTGAGCTTTTCCACCATCTGGTTCATGGCCTGTACCACGCGACGCAGTTCTGGCGTGCGGGGCAAGTCAGGCAGGCTGAGGAACTCGCGGCGGGCAATGGCGTGGGATTGCTTGACCATATAGTCCAACGGCTTCAATTGCCGGCGCAGCAGCAGCCCACCGAGCACCACGCTGACCGCGCCGCACAGCAGCAACCACCCCAGGCTGCCCAGGGCGCTTTGCCAGAGCTTGGCCAGGGCGAACATCGGATGGCTGACCACTTCTACCCGTGCGGCCTGTTCCCAGCCACGGCTGACCAGCGCATCACCGCCGGCCGGCTCCAGGCCGATCAACTTGACGAACCAGTTGGGCACGCCGTTGTTGTCGGGAATACCGCTGCGCTCGACGATGGTTTTGTCGGTGGCCAGGTCCACGACGCGGATGCTGGCGTAGTAACCGCTGTCGAAGATCGAGCTGACCAGCAGCTCCACCATGGCAGGGTCGTCGATATTCGGGGTCAGCGACAACGCCAACGCCGTCGCGGCATCCTGGGCGTGGGAGCGCAGTTGGTTGACGTACTGGGTGCGCGAGCTTTCCAGGCTGACCATGAAGCTGCCGCTGAAGGCGACCACCAGGAACAGACAGATTGCGATCAATAGCTGTTTGAACAGAGACATCCGATCAGTTACTCCTAGTTGGCAGGCTCGGCTGGAAAGCCTTCCGCACGCATTTTTCTCAACACATCCTGCCAGCGCGACAGGCGTTTGGTATCACCGACTTTCTTGTTGCCCTTGGCGCCGGGCAAGTACAGCCCCTCGGCGTTGAATGAGTACACCGGGACCAGATCGGTGCGACGGGTGGCCGGCAGGATCTCATCCATCAGGCTGTCGAGCACCAGTGGTACCGCGTCGGGGGTCGAGTAATAGGTCAGGACCATGTGCGCTCGATTCTGCCGCAGGGCCTTGACGTACGTAATGCGCAGTTTGTCGCTGGACACCCCCAGATGACGCAAACTGAAATACTTTGCGATGGCGTAGTCTTCGCAGTCACCGGCACCTTTCCAGAGTGCTTCGACGGGTGTCTCCCAATAATCGACAACGTGCCAGAGATCGATGTCTTCCACGTAGGTCATTTGCTTGTTGAAGAACAAATTGACGACCTTGAGCTGGTCCTGCTCGCTGACCTGTTTTTCGCTCGCCAATAGCCGCTGCCAGGCGTCGATACGCTGCTGGCCTTGGCCCAACGGCCCGTAGACGGCGGTGGCCTTGCGGCTGATCTGCGAGAAATCCCAATCGGCACGCAGCCCGCCAAGCATCAGGCCAGCCAGTAAAATTGCTGATAAAAGCCAGCAAAGCAGTCGATAGGGAATAAAACTTACCGCCAAAGTGTTCAGTCCATGAAAGAGACGGAATTTCAAGGAATGGTGAAGCCTGGCCCTACAAAAAACAATGGCACAGTGCAATCATTCGCGGGAGCCGCGTTTTTATAACCGCCCCTTGTGAGAGACACAAAGTATGCTGTGTAAGCCCTTACAAACGGAAACTCTGGCTGTTTGACAAGCGCCTGGCCCATCTTTAGTGTTCTTTGGATCCAATTAGCCAAACTATTATTCAAGAAAAGGAGGATAGCGCAACCGTGACGCAGAAGCCGAACCCATTAAGCAGCATCAAAATCAGCGGACCTATTCCCGCCCATCTTGCGCGCTCGGTTATTGAAGAAACCTTGCGTAATGCCATCCTCGATGGGCGATTGCCCTGTGGCACCGCCATGCGCCAGCAAGAACTGGCCAGCCTGTTCGGCGTGAGCCGCATGCCCGTGCGCGAAGCCTTGCGCCAGCTGGAGGCGCAATCCTTGCTGCATGTGGTGACTCACAAGGGTGCCGTCGTTGCCCCCTTGATCGAGGACAATTCGGCTGAGACCTATGCCTTGCGCATGCTGCTGGAGTCCGAAGCCCTGCGCCTGTCGATTCCGTTGCTCACCGACGCGGACCTTGCTCAAGCCGAGGCCTGTATCAATGCACTGGAAAGCGAAAAAGACTACACCGAGATTGGTCGGCTCAATCGCCTGTTCCACATGGTGTTGTATGGCAAGGCGCCCAACCAGCGGCTACTCACTCTGGTCGAGCACGGGTTGAACGAGGAGGAGCGCTTCCTGCGCTTCAACCTTGAAGCGATGGGGCTGGGCGAGACTTCCCAGGAGGATCACCGCGAACTGCTGAGCCTGGTGGCACAGAAGAGGGTCGAGGAGAGCATCCTGACGCTGCGTAACCACTTGATGCGAGGCATGGAGGTAATCGCGACCTACCTCAGGGGCCTTGAGAGCGCCGACAAAAAAGCCGTGTAGTCGGTTTTTTCGCCTGAGCCCTTAATACTTATGTGACCGAGCAACTTCCCTATCAGGATTGTTGCTCCGTCAGAAATATTAAAAAAATCAACTAAAGGACAATTAACGCCGACTTAGTGCACGGAAAAATCTCACCTACATCCGGGCAACTTACCGTACATATAAATACCCGCAAAGTCCTTTAATACATTTGTATACCGGTTCAAACATTCAATCAGCTTACTATCTTCGCCTAGCAAGCTCCGCTTTCCCAAACCGCTGCGACCGCCTACTTAAAAGGCAGCGGCGTGCACGTGATCGTGGCCAAGTTACTCTTACATCCACAACTATAATATTCCAACACTGCTTTTACAGCACTCGCAACAACTATAGGCGTCAACCATGCATCAATATTTACTTGAGCTAAAAAAACAAAAACTTTTCGGCCACCCATTATTTATAGAAATAAACACCCTTGGCAAGTTACAACACTTTATGCAATACCATGTATTTGCCGTGTGGGACTTCATGAGCCTGACCAAACGCCTGCAACAGGACCTGACCTGCACGCAACTGCCCTGGCTCCCCTGCGCTGACCCGCGCGCTGCCCGCCTGATCAATGAAATCGTGCTGGCTGAAGAGTCGGACGAACACCCGACGCGAGGCTATTGCAGCCACTTCGAGTTGTACCTGGACGCCATGACGGAAGTGGGCGCCAGCACTGTCGCAATCAGCCGCTTTATCGAGCTGCAAAGCCAGGGAGTGGAGGTAAGCGTAGCCTTGCAAATGATCGGTGCGCCCCCAGGCGTGGCCCGCTTCGTCGACAGCACCTTGCAAATCGCCTTGAGCGCTCCGACCCACTGTGTGGCGGCGGCGTTCCTGCATGGCCGCGAGAGTGTAATTCCGTCTATGTTCCAGAGGCTTTTGCATAGCCATGCTTTCATAGGTCGGCAGGCCCCAACGTTATGTCACTACCTCAGCCGCCATATCGAAATGGACAGCGATGATCACGGGCCTGCGGCGCATCAGTTGCTACAGCGCCTGATCGAAGCAGACCCCAGCCGTCAGCGAGAGGCCGATAACACCGCCCTGGGCGCCCTGGAGAGTCGTATTACCCTCTGGGACGACGTACTGGCCTCGATGCAAGAGGTACGCCCGTGAACGCCGCCCACTACCAATCCTTTGCCGATGACTGGGAGCGTCGCGCAACCATCCGCACACGCCCCCGGCGGATGTTGGAAGACGACGACAAACTCATCTTCCCCCTGTGCCGCCAGCCTCTGGTGCTGAGTGCAACCTTTCTCAAGCACTGCCCACAATGGCGCGACTTCGTACTGGTGCAAAGCTTCTATAAATTCATCAATGACGTGGTGATTTTCGAAACCGAGATCGTCGACAAAACCGCGCGCAGCATCGCTAAAAATCGCTTCTCCCTGCCCTTTCCCCTCGCCTGCCGCTACGACGCGATGACGGTCGTTGTCGACGAGGATTACCACGCGCTGGTCGCGCTGGATTTCCTGCAGCAAGCCGTGGAGATGACCGGAATCCAACCGCTTGATCTACCCGGGCAAATTGAATTGGGCCGCGCGCTGCCGGCAGCCCAGGCGCAGGTACCGGTATATTTGCACGATGCCGTTGAGCTGATCGGCGTCGCCATCGCCGAGAACACCGTCACCCATGACGTCGCAGCGTTTTCCAAAGACGGCAGCGTCAAATCCTCTATCCGCGGCCTGATGGCCGATCATCTGTTTGATGAAGGGCGGCATGCGCGGTTCTGGACACAGTTGGTGCGTCTCTACTGGCAATCGGCAAGCTCGCAAGCTCGCGACCACATTGCTCAAGCCCTGCCCGTGTTCCTGACGCACTACCTGACCAACGACCTACAGAAAGACTTCGATCTGCAACTGATCGAACACTTGGTTATCAGTGCCGACGCTCGCCTGGCACTGCGCGATGAAATCCAGGCGCTGGACTTTCCCATCACCCATCAACATCCGCTGGTGGCCAATATCATGGGCTTTCTGCACCACAGCGGTGTACTGCAAACCCCTAGCGTGGCACGAGCCCTGAGCGACTACCTGCCCGTATCGAGGAGGTTGGCATGAGGCGCTTGCAGATCGAGTGGCGGGGCACCAGTAAAGCTCTGGAGGCGCTCAAGCAGGAGCTGGAGCAATATGGGCATGTGGCAGTAACGGAGTCTGTCGACCTGGTGATTGAAGACGGGAGTCAGCCGCTGTCGCCCTCGCCCACCAGTGCGCCTTGGCTAAGCTTGCGCGTGGGTATCGGCCCGCTCTGCGAACACGGGCTGCCCTTACTGCAGTTGCGCTGCTATGACCGCGAGCGACGCCTGCTAAATGTGCAAGACGTTGCCCAGGAGCCCAGCGGTAATGGGCAGCGGTTGCGCCAGCAGGCAACGGATGCATTGGTGGAGTGCGCTGCTTTGTTGGTCTGCGGTTTCTCAAGAGATCCCGCTTATTTCTCGGCAACGGCCACTGCTAATGCCTGGCCTGAACAGGGTCTGCAAGAGCTGGATGCCTTGGCTTTCAAGCACCGGTTCAACCGCACGGCAGACCCTGCCTTACTGCACGCGGCCCGGACGCCCATGATCGAACGGCTGCAGGCCAGCCTTCATACCTTCGCGCATCGAACCGCGCTGAACATCGCCGGTCATGCGCTGACTTATCGGCAGCTCGAGCAACAAGCCATGGCAATCCAACAACGCCTGCTTCCCCTGCTGGAGAGTGCCGAGTCACCCCGAGTAGTCGGCGTATGCTTGGAGAAATCCGCCGAGCTGTACGCCAGCATTCTTGCGGTACTGGGTTGCGGCGCCGTGTATTTGCCGCTGGTCCCGGACCACCCGAAGCAACGCCAGCACTGCATGCTGACCAGCCTCAAGGCGTGCGTGCTGCTGGAGAACGGCCAGCACCCGCTGCGAGAGCGTTTCGTTTCACTTGATGTGAGCCAGGTCGCCGCGCATAGAGCCGACATGACGCAACCGCTGATGCGCCATCGTCCCGGTGCCGACGAGCCCTGCGTGGCACTGTTCACCTCGGGTACGACGGGCCAGCCTAAGGGGGTACTGCTGAGCCAATATAACCTGGCGCATTTCACGGCCTGGCTCGTCAGGCGCGTGGCGTTGGATCAACACAGCCGCGTCCTGCAGTTTTCGTCGCTGGGCTTTGATTCGTCACTGATCGATATTTTCCCGGCCTTGATCGCCGGCGCCGAGTTGATTGTCCCCAGTGCAGACCAACGTCACGACCCTCAGCAACTGGTAGAGCTGATTCGCCAGCAACGCGTCACGCATGGGTTCGTGCCACCGGCGCTGCTCAGTATCCTGCCGCTGGATCAGCCGTTAGGCATGTCTCATCTGCTGACCGGAGGTGATTTCTGCGAGCCCTGCGTGATCGAACAACTGGCCGGTCAATGCCAACTGCATAACCTCTATGGGCCGACCGAGGCCACTGTGTTGGCAACCCATCGCGTGTTCCAAAAAGGTGACAGCCATCGCAATATCGGCCTCCCCATTGCCAACAGCCAGGTGCTGATTCTCGACGAGAACCTGCAGCCCGTGGATGAACAGGTGATGGGCGACTTGTACATTGTCGGCCCAGGCGTAAGCCTGGGTTATTCCAATGCACTGTCTCCGGTCGACAATCCGTTTGTGGCGCTGACACTGCCAAATGGGCATGTGCTACAGGCTTATCGTAGCGGCGACTTGGCGAAATGGACGCAAGAGGGCATCGAACTGGGTGGCCGCCGAGATGAACAAGTCAAGATTCGCGGTTTTCGAGTTCAGCCCCAGGATATTGAGCAGTGCTTGCGCGACAGTCGCTTGTTTCGCCAAGTGGCAGTGGTGATCGATGCGGCACACAGAGTCATCGGGTTTGCCGCCCGGCCAGAACCTGGCGCTACGCTGGCAAGCCTGAAGGAACACGCTCGGCAATGGTTGCCCGTGCACATGCAGCCAAGCGCCTGGAGCGAGCTGGCAGGCATGCCCCGTTCGGATAACGGCAAGATCGATCGCAAAGCCTTACTGGCCATGCCAATACCCACACCCGTCGAGGTGAGCCGCTGCCGCGTACAAGACCCTTTGCAGGCACAACTGGCTGACCTGTGGGGTGAACTGTTGGGATTACCCGCTGGCGACCTCTCGATCGATGAAAGTTTTTTCAACCTCGGTGGCCACTCCATCCTGTTGTCGACCCTGTTGCTACGCCTGCGCGAGCAGTTTGGCCGAAGCTTCTGCCTGAGCCCCTTTTTTGAGACACCGACCATTCGCACATTGGCCGCACTCATGGATGGCGGCACGCTGCCGGATACCCAGTCCAACCAGATTGAGCAAGACGCGACGCGAGCACTGGCGGTCGAAGTGCTGCCCGAGGCCCTTGCGGGAGATTCGCGCAAAGCCATCGTCACTGGCGCGAACAGCTTTGTCGGGGTGCATATCGTCCAGGCACTGCTGACTGGCGGAGCGCAGGACGTGGCGTGCCTGGTGCGTGAGTTGCCCGGCCATTCGGCGGCGGCAAGGTTCGCCCAGGCATTGCGTGAATACCGCTTGGAACATCTGGACCTGAGCCGAGTGCAGGTATACGCCGCTGATATTCGTAAACCCCGCCTGGGCTTGGCCGACGATGTGTACGAGCACCTCGCCCGTCATTACGGCGTGGTGGTGCATAACGCCGCGCAGGTCAATCATGTGATGGATTACGCCTCACTCGCCAAGGACAACGTCGAGCCTCTGCTGGAGTGCCTGCGTCTTTGCGAGACCCACTGCAAGAAGGTCCTCAATTTCATCTCGACGCTGTCAGCCTGCAGCAGCGTGGACGTCGATGGCTACGTACTTGAAGCGCCAGCCCAGCGCACACTGCCGCTCTACGTGAAAAACGGCTACAACCTCTCCAAGTGGGTCGCCGAGCGGCTATTAGGACGAGCAGTCGAGCAAGGGGCCTGGGTTAATATTCATCGCCCGGGGAATATCAGTTTCAACAGCCAGAACGGTGTTTGTCAGCCACAGAAAAACCGCTTGCTGTTGATGCTCAAGGGGTCTCTGCAATTGGGGTTGGTGCCGCGACTGGAGGCCAATTTCGATCTGATGCCGGTGGACTTCCTGGCGCGTTTCATCGCCTTCCACAGCGCTCATTTTGACCCTGGGCGAAACGTGTTCAACTTGCACAATCCGCAGCCCTTGAATTGGGATCAGTACCTCGATGCCTTCAGCGAGGCTGGGCACGTTTTTGACCGAGTCAGCGTTGAACACTGGCAACGGGCGTTGCGCAACGTAAGTCGCGATAACGCACTGTTCGGGGTGCTGGGCTTTTACCTGGACGGACTGGGCGAAGACATCGGTGATACATCGATGATCCGTTACGACAATGCCCGGTGGGGCTTGGAAAAAATGGGGATGTGCTATCCACCCAAGAGCCAGGCGCTGTTACGCAAAGGCTGCGACTACCTGAGCGCTATCAACTTCCTCTGAATAGCACCGTGGACGCAGGGCAAAACAGTCGGAGCGAGAGGCCTCGCTCCGATGCAGTCAGGATCAGATCTTGAAGCTATCGACCAATTGCTTCAGTCGGCTGGCCTGCTGGGACAGCGCATCGCAGTCCTTGAGCGTCTCGTTGAGATTGGCCACACCCTGCTGGTTCAAGAGGTTGATCTGGTTGATATCGACGTTGAGGGTTTCAACCACTGCGGTCTGCTCTTCAGTCGCGGCCGCGACGGATTGGTTCATGCCATCAATCTCAACGATACGTTGCGTCACGCTGACCAGGCGCTCACCTGCCTGGTTGGCGACTTCGACACTTTCTTCGCTGGAAGCCTGGCTGGCGTTCATGGTGGTCACAGCTTCCCGCGAGCCCACTTGCAGCGAAGTGATCATCTTATGGATTTCTTCTGCCGACTCCTGGGTACGGTGCGCCAAATTACGCACTTCATCCGCCACCACGGCAAAACCACGCCCGGCCTCGCCAGCACGGGCCGCTTCGATCGCAGCGTTGAGGGCGAGCAAGTTGGTTTGTTGGGAAATACCTTTGATCACATCCAGGATGTGCCCGATGTTGTCGGTGCTGGCATTAAGGGTCTCGATCTGAGTGCAGGACAGGCTGATCTTCTGCGACAACTCAGACATCGCCTGGATGGTTTGCTCCACCACTTTACGACCATCGTCAGCTTGTTCGCTGGCACCACTGGCGTGCTGGGACGCATCCGCGGCGTTACGCGCGATTTCCTGGGTGGCAGCGCCCAGTTCGTTGATGGCTGCGGCCACGCTGTTGGTACGCGCGCTCTGTTCGTCAGAACCGATAATCGACGCATTGGATGAAGCCATCACACGCTGGGACAAATCGTGCACCTGGCGCGTTGCCGAAGACACTTCGGAAATCGACGCGTGAATTCGCTCGACGAACTGGTTGAATGCGCTGCCGACCTCGCCGAACTCGTCTTTGCTGGTCACGTCCAGACGTCGGGTCAAATCACCTTCGCCTTGGGCAATGTCCTGCATGGCCACGCCCATGGTGGTCAGCGGGCGCAACAGCACTTGAATCAACAGGCTCAGGAGCACCGCAATGGCAACAACGGCAATCAACATTGCAATCAAGGCCGAAGTACGGAATTTGCCCAGCGGGGCGTAGGCTTTTTCTTTGTCGATCGACAGGCCAATGTACCAGTCAGCGCCAGGCAAGCCGCTGATAGGCGTGAAAGAGAGGATGCGATCCTGTCCTTTGAGTACGACGTCCTGGTTGAGCTTCTCAATGCGTACGTTGGTGCCAGGGTAGATGTCCTTGAGGTTCTTCATCACCTGGTCCTGGTCCGGACTGACGATGACCTGACCATCACCGCTGACCAGGAACGCATGGCCGATACCACCGAAGTCTACCGAGTTGATGATCTTCACCAGTGTCTGCAGGCTCAGGTCACCACCGACAACACCCAACAACTCGCCGTTCTTTTTCACCGGCATGGCAATTGTCACGATCTGACCGCCCACAGCCGCCATATAAGGCGGAGTAAGCATGGTTTTGTCCGCCACTACTGCTTGCTTGTACCAAGGGCGCTGACGAGGGTCGTAGTCGTCAGGCATCTTCGCGTCAGGGCGCTGGGTGAATACCCCGTTGGCTTGTCCCACATAGGTGAACTGGAAGTTGCTGGTAAACGCTGGTTGATCGACCAAACCAGGAAGATCGGCGGCGCGGCCCTGGTGGGCAACGTTCTGCGCCAGATTCTCGAGAACCAAGATGCGACCACTGAGCCAGTTCTGCACACTGCTGGCAGTGAGCTCGCCGGATTGCTGGATGGACGAAGTGAGGTTTTGCCTGATGGTGCTGCGCTGCAGGTAGTCGTTGTAGAGCGTGAATAACGCGAAGGCTAAAACCACGACGCCTGACGCGGCCAACAGAATTTTATGACTGAACTTGAGATTCATTTCATCGACTTCTTTTGCCAAAGGGGGGTGAGCGTGCCGAGTGGAACATTCCATGTAACGGGATAGGCGGACTCTGCGGTCGCTCTATTTCGGTGCACGCATGGCTCGTCAGGCTTTCGGCCAAACTTCGACAAATCTTAGGAATTTGTGAGAAGCATCTTCTTTTAGCGTAGGAAACCGACAGGCGGTAGGGGTAAGGCAGATTGGCTATGATGGGCTGCCCTAAACGACAAAACCCCTGTCTGCGTTAGCAGACAGGGGTTTCGGAATTCAATCTTGACGATGACCTACTCTCACATGGGGAAACCCCACACTACCATCGGCGATGCATCGTTTCACTGCTGAGTTCGGGATGGGATCAGGTGGTTCCAATGCTCTATGGTCGTCAAGAAATTCTGTGTACCAGACCGTTGTGTTGACAACGTGCCGGTGAAATTCATGAGCTTTTACATAAACAAAACCCCTGTCTGCGTTAGCAGACAGGGGTTTTGGAATTTAATCTTGACGATGACCTACTCTCACATGGGGAAACCCCACACTACCATCGGCGATGCATCGTTTCACTGCTGAGTTCGGGATGGGATCAGGTGGTTCCAATGCTCTATGGTCGTCAAGAAATTCGGGTACTGAGTCGCGACCAGCTGGTCTCGCTTCAGCAAATTGGGTATGTGACAGCTTTCGGTGCTTTGTGAGCGTCGAACTTTCGGTTCATCTTCGTCTTCACACACCGCAATCTGATGCTCGTTAGAGTAGTCAAATTGCTTGGGTGTTATATGGTCAAGCCTCACGGGCAATTAGTATTGGTTAGCTCAACGCCTCACAGCGCTTACACACCCAACCTATCAACGTCGTAGTCTTCGACGGCCCTTCAGGGAACTCAAGGTTCCAGTGAGATCTCATCTTGAGGCTAGTTTCCCGCTTAGATGCTTTCAGCGGTTATCTATTCCGAACATAGCTACCCGGCAATGCCACTGGCGTGACAACCGGAACACCAGAGGTTCGTCCACTCCGGTCCTCTCGTACTAGGAGCAGCCCCTCTCAAATCTCAAACGTCCACGGCAGATAGGGACCGAACTGTCTCACGACGTTCTAAACCCAGCTCGCGTACCACTTTAAATGGCGAACAGCCATACCCTTGGGACCGGCTTCAGCCCCAGGATGTGATGAGCCGACATCGAGGTGCCAAACACCGCCGTCGATATGAACTCTTGGGCGGTATCAGCCTGTTATCCCCGGAGTACCTTTTATCCGTTGAGCGATGGCCCTTCCATACAGAACCACCGGATCACTAAGACCTACTTTCGTACCTGCTCGACGTGTCTGTCTCGCAGTCAAGCGCGCTTTTGCCTTTATACTCTACGACCGATTTCCGACCGGTCTGAGCGCACCTTCGTACTCCTCCGTTACTCTTTAGGAGGAGACCGCCCCAGTCAAACTACCCACCATACACTGTCCTCGATCCGGATAACGGACCTGAGTTAGAACCTCAAAGTTGCCAGGGTGGTATTTCAAGGATGGCTCCACGCAGACTGGCGTCCACGCTTCAAAGCCTCCCACCTATCCTACACAAGCAAATTCAAAGTCCAGTGCAAAGCTATAGTAAAGGTTCACGGGGTCTTTCCGTCTAGCCGCGGATACACTGCATCTTCACAGCGATTTCAATTTCACTGAGTCTCGGGTGGAGACAGCGCCGCCATCGTTACGCCATTCGTGCAGGTCGGAACTTACCCGACAAGGAATTTCGCTACCTTAGGACCGTTATAGTTACGGCCGCCGTTTACCGGGGCTTCGATCAAGAGCTTCGCGTTAGCTAACCCCATCAATTAACCTTCCGGCACCGGGCAGGCGTCACACCCTATACGTCCACTTTCGTGTTTGCAGAGTGCTGTGTTTTTAATAAACAGTCGCAGCGGCCTGGTATCTTCGACCGGCATGAGCTTACGGAGCAAGTCCTTCACCCTCACCGGCGCACCTTCTCCCGAAGTTACGGTGCCATTTTGCCTAGTTCCTTCACCCGAGTTCTCTCAAGCGCCTTGGTATTCTCTACCCAACCACCTGTGTCGGTTTGGGGTACGGTTCCTGGTTACCTGAAGCTTAGAAGCTTTTCTTGGAAGCATGGCATCAACCACTTCGTTATCTAAAAGATAACTCGTCATCAGCTCTCGGCCTTAGAATCCCGGATTTACCTAAGATTCCAGCCTACCACCTTAAACTTGGACAACCAACGCCAAGCTGGCCTAGCCTTCTCCGTCCCTCCATCGCAATAACCAGAAGTACAGGAATATTAACCTGTTTTCCATCGACTACGCTTTTCAGCCTCGCCTTAGGGACCGACTAACCCTGCGTCGATTAACGTTGCGCAGGAAACCTTGGTCTTTCGGCGTGGGTGTTTTTCACACCCATTATCGTTACTCATGTCAGCATTCGCACTTCTGATACCTCCAGCAAGCTTCTCAACTCACCTTCACAGGCTTACAGAACGCTCCTCTACCGCATCACTTACGTGATACCCGTAGCTTCGGTGTATGGTTTGAGCCCCGTTACATCTTCCGCGCAGGCCGACTCGACTAGTGAGCTATTACGCTTTCTTTAAAGGGTGGCTGCTTCTAAGCCAACCTCCTAGCTGTCTAAGCCTTCCCACATCGTTTCCCACTTAACCATAACTTTGGGACCTTAGCTGACGGTCTGGGTTGTTTCCCTTTTCACGACGGACGTTAGCACCCGCCGTGTGTCTCCCATGCTCGGCACTTGTAGGTATTCGGAGTTTGCATCGGTTTGGTAAGTCGGGATGACCCCCTAGCCGAAACAGTGCTCTACCCCCTACAGTGATACATGAGGCGCTACCTAAATAGCTTTCGAGGAGAACCAGCTATCTCCGAGCTTGATTAGCCTTTCACTCCGATCCACAGGTCATCCGCTAACTTTTCAACGGTAGTCGGTTCGGTCCTCCAGTTAGTGTTACCCAACCTTCAACCTGCCCATGGATAGATCGCCCGGTTTCGGGTCTATTCCCAGCGACTAGACGCCCTATTAAGACTCGCTTTCGCTACGCCTCCCCTATTCGGTTAAGCTCGCCACTGAAAATAAGTCGCTGACCCATTATACAAAAGGTACGCAGTCACCCAACAAAGTGGGCTCCCACTGCTTGTACGCATACGGTTTCAGGATCTATTTCACTCCCCTCTCCGGGGTTCTTTTCGCCTTTCCCTCACGGTACTAGTTCACTATCGGTCAGTCAGTAGTATTTAGCCTTGGAGGATGGTCCCCCCATATTCAGACAAAGTTTCTCGTGCTCCGTCCTACTCGATTTCATGACTAAGAGATTTTCGCGTACAGGGCTATCACCCACTATGGCCGCACTTTCCAGAGCGTTCCGCTAATCTCAAAGCCACTTAAGGGCTAGTCCCCGTTCGCTCGCCACTACTAAGGGAATCTCGGTTGATTTCTTTTCCTCAGGGTACTTAGATGTTTCAGTTCCCCTGGTTCGCCTCTTGCACCTATGTATTCAGTACAAGATAACCATCTTATGATGGCTGGGTTCCCCCATTCAGACATCTCCGGATCAAAGTCTGTTTGCCGACTCCCCGAAGCTTTTCGCAGGCTACCACGTCTTTCATCGCCTCTGACTGCCAAGGCATCCACCGTATGCGCTTCTTCACTTGACCATATAACCCCAAGCAATCTGGTTATACTGTGAAGACGACATTCGCCGAAAATTCGAATTTCTCAGTTAAGAGAACTCACAAATTTTACCTTAGCCTGATCCGTTACCAGTGAAAGTAACGTTCAGTCTATCTTTCTATCACATACCCAAATTTTTAAAGAACGAACTAGTCAAAGACTAGAAATCAACATTCACCATCACCACGATGGAATGCTCATTTCTAAGCTTTATACAAACAGAAGCAGTAGTGGTGGAGCCAAACGGGATCGAACCGTTGACCTCCTGCGTGCAAGGCAGGCGCTCTCCCAGCTGAGCTATGGCCCCGTATTTCTACAGGCGTTTCCCACACAAAATTGGTGGGTCTGGGCAGATTCGAACTGCCGACCTCACCCTTATCAGGGGTGCGCTCTAACCAACTGAGCTACAGACCCAATTTCGGGCTGCTTCTTTCGTCTTCTTCAATGAATCAAGCAATTCGTGTGGGAACTTATGGAGCAGCTGATGTCGTCGATTAAGGAGGTGATCCAGCCGCAGGTTCCCCTACGGCTACCTTGTTACGACTTCACCCCAGTCATGAATCACACCGTGGTAACCGTCCTCCCGAAGGTTAGACTAGCTACTTCTGGTGCAACCCACTCCCATGGTGTGACGGGCGGTGTGTACAAGGCCCGGGAACGTATTCACCGCGACATTCTGATTCGCGATTACTAGCGATTCCGACTTCACGCAGTCGAGTTGCAGACTGCGATCCGGACTACGATCGGTTTTATGGGATTAGCTCCACCTCGCGGCTTGGCAACCCTCTGTACCGACCATTGTAGCACGTGTGTAGCCCAGGCCGTAAGGGCCATGATGACTTGACGTCATCCCCACCTTCCTCCGGTTTGTCACCGGCAGTCTCCTTAGAGTGCCCACCATGACGTGCTGGTAACTAAGGACAAGGGTTGCGCTCGTTACGGGACTTAACCCAACATCTCACGACACGAGCTGACGACAGCCATGCAGCACCTGTCTCAATGTTCCCGAAGGCACCAATCTATCTCTAGAAAGTTCATTGGATGTCAAGGCCTGGTAAGGTTCTTCGCGTTGCTTCGAATTAAACCACATGCTCCACCGCTTGTGCGGGCCCCCGTCAATTCATTTGAGTTTTAACCTTGCGGCCGTACTCCCCAGGCGGTCAACTTAATGCGTTAGCTGCGCCACTAAAAGCTCAAGGCTTCCAACGGCTAGTTGACATCGTTTACGGCGTGGACTACCAGGGTATCTAATCCTGTTTGCTCCCCACGCTTTCGCACCTCAGTGTCAGTATTAGTCCAGGTGGTCGCCTTCGCCACTGGTGTTCCTTCCTATATCTACGCATTTCACCGCTACACAGGAAATTCCACCACCCTCTACCATACTCTAGTCAGTCAGTTTTGAATGCAGTTCCCAGGTTGAGCCCGGGGATTTCACATCCAACTTAACAAACCACCTACGCGCGCTTTACGCCCAGTAATTCCGATTAACGCTTGCACCCTCTGTATTACCGCGGCTGCTGGCACAGAGTTAGC
The DNA here is from genome assembly GCF_029201605.1 of Pseudomonas sp. FJ2-5-13. Classification (NCBI taxonomy): domain Bacteria; kingdom Pseudomonadati; phylum Pseudomonadota; class Gammaproteobacteria; order Pseudomonadales; family Pseudomonadaceae; genus Pseudomonas; species Pseudomonas sp. FJ2-5-13. The sequence goes on along the minus strand of NZ_CP104045.1, from coordinate 119,140 downwards.
CGGTGCTTATTCTGTCGGTAACGTCAAAATTGCAGAGTATTAATCTACAACCCTTCCTCCCAACTTAAAGTGCTTTACAATCCGAAGACCTTCTTCACACACGCGGCATGGCTGGATCAGGCTTTCGCCCATTGTCCAATATTCCCCACTGCTGCCTCCCGTAGGAGTCTGGACCGTGTCTCAGTTCCAGTGTGACTGATCATCCTCTCAGACCAGTTACGGATCGTCGCCTTGGTGAGCCATTACCTCACCAACTAGCTAATCCGACCTAGGCTCATCTGATAGCGCAAGGCCCGAAGGTCCCCTGCTTTCTCCCGTAGGACGTATGCGGTATTAGCGTCCGTTTCCGAACGTTATCCCCCACTACCAGGCAGATTCCTAGGCATTACTCACCCGTCCGCCGCTCTCAAGAGAAGCAAGCTTCTCTCTACCGCTCGACTTGCATGTGTTAGGCCTGCCGCCAGCGTTCAATCTGAGCCATGATCAAACTCTTCAGTTCAAACATCTTTGGGTTTTTAAGAAACCCTAAACTTGGCTCAGCAATCGTTGGTTACATCTTTGATTTCTCGCGGAGTAACTTGTGATGCTGATAATCTTGTTGACTATCAGTCTGACTCCACAAGCACCCACACGAATTGCTTGATTCAGTTGTTAAAGAGCGGTTGGTTAAGATCTTTCGTCTCAACCGAGGCGCGCATTCTACAGCAGCCTCATTTGCTGTCAAGTGGTTATTTTCAGAAGTTTTCGAAGATTTCTTCAACAACTTCAACCACTTGCGCTTGCGATCTCTCGTAAGCGGGAGGCGAATTCTACAGCGTTACACGCTGCTGTCAACACCTCTTTTTCAACTTCCTTTTGGCTTCGATGAGCTGAAGCAACTTGCTGCCGAGAACTGCGTAACTCATTGTTTACCAAGGAGTTTTCCGTTTCGACTGCGCCGGAAGTGGGGCGAATTATAGACAGATATAATTCGCCGTCAACTCTTAATTTTGCTTTCCTATCAATAAGTTAGCTTCGGTTAAAAAACAACCAGCTCACCAGTGCGCTTCTATATAGAAGGGAACGCTCAAATAACACCCGCCTCCTTCAATGCGGCCACATGAGCAGCTCCCAGCCCCAGAACCCCCTGCAGCACCTCAAGCGTATGCTCCCCCAATAGAGGAGGCGCACTCCGGTACTCAACAGGCGTCTTGGATAAGCGTATCGGGCTCGCAACCTGGGGCACCGTCCCCGCCAATGCGTGAGGCAGCTCAATCGCCAAACCACGCGCCTGGACCTGCGGATCGGAAAACACCTGCGCCAGATCATTGATCGGCCCACATGGCACGCCCACTTGCTCCAGCTGCGACACCCACTCAGCGGTCGTCTTGAAGACCGTCGCTTGACGGATCAAAGGAATCAGCTCCGCGCGATTAGCCACCCGCGCGCGATTGGTGGCGAAACGCACGTCATCCGCCCATTGTGGCTGCCCGGCGACTTCGGCGAACTTACGGAACTGCCCGTCATTGCCTACGGTGAGGATGAAATCTCCATCGGCAGTGGGGAAATCCTGATAGGGCACAATATTAGGGTGAGCATTTCCCAAGCGCTTGGGCGGCACCCCAGTTGTCAGGTAATTCATTGCCTGATTCGCCAGGCAAGCCACCTGCACATCCAGCAACGCCATGTCGATATGTTGCCCACCACCATCGTGATCGCGATGAGCTAGCGCAGCCAGGATCGCCACGGTCGAATAAAGCCCGGTCAAGATATCAGTCAAGGCGACCCCAACCTTTACCGGCCCGGCACCTTCATCCCCTTCAGGCCGCCCCGTCAGGCTCATGAGCCCACCCAGACCCTGGATCATGAAATCGTAGCCGGCGCGCATCGCATAGGGGCCCGTCTGACCAAACCCCGTGATGGAACAGTAAATCAGCTCCGGGTTGACCTCTTTGAGGGATTCATAGTCCAGCCCATACGCCGCAAGACCACCCACCTTGAAGTTTTCGATCAGGATGTCCGACTTGGCAGCCAGGTCGCGCACCAGTTTCTGGCCTTCCGGTCGCGTAAAGTCGATGGTCACCGACTCTTTATTACGGTTGGCCGACAGGTAATACGCCGCCTCACTGGTGTTCTCACCATCCGCATCCTTCAGGAAGGGAGGCCCCCAAGCACGCGTGTCATCGCCACTGCCCGGCCTTTCGACCTTGATCACCTCAGCCCCAAGGTCTGCAAGAATCTGCCCGGACCAAGGGCCCGCGAGTACTCGCGACAAATCCAGCACTCGCAGATGCGAAAGCGCGCCCATGCCCATGCTCCTATTAATAGAACGCTTGAAGACCGGTTTGCGCGCGCCCCAGGATCAAGGCATGCACGTCATGGGTCCCTTCATAAGTGTTGACCACTTCCAGGTTGACCAAGTGGCGCGCCACTCCGAATTCGTCGGAGATACCGTTGCCGCCCAGCATGTCCCGGGCCATGCGCGCGATATCCAATGACTTGCCACACGAGTTACGCTTCATGATCGATGTGATCTCAACCGCCGCCGTCCCCTCATCCTTCATCCGCCCCAGGCGCAGGCAACCTTGCAGGGCCAAGGTAATCTCGGTCTGCATGTCGGCCAGCTTCTTCTGGATCAGTTGAGTGGCAGCCAACGGGCGACCAAACTGCTGGCGATCAAGTGTGTACTGGCGCGCGGTATGCCAGCAGAACTCAGCAGCCCCCAGCGCGCCCCAGGAAATCCCGTACCGCGCCGAGTTAAGGCAGGTAAAAGGGCCTTTCAAGCCACGGACATCCGGGAAGATATTTTCTTCCGGCACAAATACGTTATCCATGACGATTTCACCGGTGATGGAGGCCCGCAACCCCACCTTGCCGTGGATAGCGGGAGCGCTCAGGCCTTTCCAGCCTTTTTCCAGGACGAAGCCACGGATATCACCTGCATCGTCTTTGCCCCACACCACAAACACATCCGCAATCGGACTGTTGGTGATCCACATTTTGGCGCCGGTCAGGCTGTAGCCGCCATCCACTTTGCGTGCCCGGGTAATCATCGCACCCGGGTCGGAACCATGGTTGGGCTCGGTCAGCCCGAAGCAACCGATCCATTCACCAGAGGCCAGTTTGGGCAAGTACTTCTGTTTTTGCGCCTCGGTACCAAACTCATTGATCGGCACCATGACCAGGGAAGACTGCACACTCATCATCGAGCGATAGCCGGAGTCGACACGCTCGACCTCACGCGCAATCAAACCGTAGCTGACGTAGTTCAAACCACTGCCACCGTACTGCTCAGGGATCATCGCCCCCAGCAAACCGGTCTCGCCCATCTCACGAAAAATAGCGGGGTCTGTCTTTTCATGACGGAAGGCTTCGAGCACACGAGGAGCCAGCTTGTCCTGAGCAAATTGCTCGGCGCTGTCACGCACCATGCGTTCTTCTTCGGTGAGCTGTTGATCCAGCAGCAGTGGATCGATCCAGTTGAAGCTTGCCTTGCCAGCCATGAATAAGTCCTCGCGGAAAAAATCAGAAGTCGTGGAACCAGACTAGGCGCGGTCAGCGCAGAGGGCAAACGAGGTTTTTGCATAGGCTTGTGCTAATTTCTCACTTCGTAACACTAAAAAAGCCCAGAAATGCGCTTTATCTGTGAGGTCAACGTACATGCGCAGAAAAATCCCCAGTACCACCGCACTCATCAGCTTTGAGGCAGCAGCCCGCCACGAGAGCTTCACCAAGGCAGCATTGGAGCTTTCCATCACCCAAGGCGCGATTTGCCGACAGATCGCCAGCCTGGAGGAGTTTTTGAGTGTCGAGCTGTTTCGCCGCTCACGCCGTGGAGTGAAGCTGACGGAGGCGGGGCTGTCTTATAGCCGCAGGGTTGCAACGCAACTGGACGCCGTAGAGCGCGACACCTTGTCGGTGATGGGCCAGCAGGGCGCCAACGTAATCGAACTGGCGGTGGTACCTACCTTCGGCACGCAGTGGCTGATCCCGCGCCTGAAGGATTTTCAACATCAGCACCCGGAAGTCACCGTAAACCTGACAAACCGCACGCGTCCCTTCCTGTTCGCCGACACCGAGTTCGATGCCGCCATCTACTTCGGGGACGCCGACTGGTCGGGGACACAATCGCACAGGTTAATGGGCGAAAACCCGGTACCGGTATGCAGCCCACGCTTACTCGGCGACCGCACGCATTTCACCCCTCAACAGATCGCCGAGCTGCCCCTGCTGCAGCAGACCACACGCCCCTATGCCTGGCGCCAATGGTTCAACGCCCAACAACTGAACATCCCTCGCGACATGACAGGCCCTCGATACGAGCTATTCTCGATGCTGTCTCAAGCGGCCATGCATGACATGGGCATCGCGCTGATTCCTCCCTTCCTCATACAGCGGGAGCTGAAGGAGCAACAACTGGTAATCGCCAGCACCGAAGCACTGACCAGCGAAAAGGCTTATTACCTGATGATCCCTGACAAAAAGGTCGAATCCGCTTCTCTGCATGCATTCAGGGACTGGCTGCTCGACCAGTCAAGACGCTACAACCCATGTAAATGAAGGACACAACGCAATTGCTGACTTTGTAGTCAAATAAATTCAGAACCTACAGATGTACGTATATGTCGCATTTAAACAGACTGTACTTGTCAGCCAAAAATAAGGCTAAAAGCCATGTATCTCATGGCTCTTAGCGACTCTTACCGGCCAATGCACGACTATTCACACTGGCAATGGAAAAACGGACCGAAAACGCCTGAACACCTTTAAAGGCCTGTATTTAAAGAGGTTATTTCAGCTTGTTGCGACAATCAGTCACAGGGTGACTTGTAGTTAATTTTTCGTCACCCGTCATAATCCCTTGATGGCCGTAAAGTTCGCCTGCAAAATGCCGCGCCCCGCTGTCATTTCAGCGGGATCGTGCTGATCGGCCGCCCCAGCTGCGCCACTCGCGGTGCACTGGCCTTTTTACAAAAAGATCAAAAGCAAAAAGATCATGCAGGAGATTTGACGTGCACATTGGTGTTCCTCTCGAAACCCAGACCGGTGAAACGCGGGTGGCTGCCACCCCGGAAACCATCAAGAAGCTGATCGGCCAGGGCCATAAGGTCACTGTACAAAGCGGCGCAGGCATCAATGCCAGCATCGTCGACAGTGCCTATGAAACGGCAGGCGCCACCATTGGCAGTGCCAACGACGCGTTTGGCGCCGAGCTGATCCTTAAAGTGGTTGCCCCCAGCGACAGCGAACTGGCGCTGATCAAAAGTGGCACCGTGTTGGTGGGCATGCTCAACCCGTTCAGCAACGAAACCATCGCCAAGCTCGCCGAGCGCGGCATCACCGCTTTCGCCCTGGAAGCCGCGCCGCGCACTTCACGCGCTCAAAGCCTTGATGTGCTGTCTTCGCAAGCCAACATCGCCGGTTACAAGGCCGTGTTGCTGGCCGCTCATCACTACCCGCGCTTCATGCCAATGCTGATGACCGCTGCCGGCACTGTAAAAGCCGCGCGCGTACTGATCCTCGGCGCCGGTGTGGCAGGCCTGCAAGCCATCGCCACGGCCAAGCGCCTGGGCGCGGTGATCGAAGCGTCCGACGTACGCCCGGCGGTGAAAGAGCAGATCGAGTCCCTGGGCGCCAAATTTGTCGACGTCCCCTACGAAACCGATGAAGAGCGTGAATGCGCCGTCGGTGTCGGCGGCTACGCGCGCCCGATGCCCAGCAGTTGGATGCAGCGCCAGGCCCTGGCCGTGCACGAACGCGCCAAACAGGCCGATATCGTCATCACCACCGCTCTGATCCCGGGCCGCAAGGCGCCGACCCTGCTCAGCGCCGAGACCGTGGCGCAGATGAAACCCGGCTCGGTGGTCATCGACCTCGCCGCTGCCCAGGGTGGCAACTGCCCGTTGACCGTGGCCGACCAGGTCGTGGTGGAAAACGGCGTGATCATCTGCGGCCCGACCAACCTGGCGGGCGCTGTCGCCGCCGACGCATCGGCCTTGTATGCGCGCAACCTGCTGGACTTCCTGAAGCTGGTCTTCACCAAGGAAGGGCAGTTTGAAATCAACCTCGAAGACGACATCGTCGCCGCGTGCCTGATGTGCCGCGACGGCCAAGTCATCCGCAAAAACGCCTAAGCAGGGATTCAGACGATGGAAGAGCTTATCTCCCCCGGTATCTACAACCTGATCATCTTTGTGCTGGCGATTTATGTCGGTTATCACGTGGTCTGGAACGTAACACCCGCATTGCACACGCCGCTGATGGCCGTGACCAACGCCATTTCCGCGATTGTTATCGTCGGCGCCATGCTCGCCGCCGCTCTCACCGTGACGCCACTGGGCAAGACCATGGGCACGCTGGCCGTGGCCCTGGCGGCGGTAAATGTCTTCGGTGGCTTCCTGGTCACCCGCAGGATGCTTGAGATGTTCAAGAAGAAAGCCCCGAAAGTAAAAGAAGAGGCGCCCAAGTAATGAGCATGAATCTCGTGACGACGCTCTATCTGATCGCGTCGATTTGTTTCATCCAGGCCCTCAAAGGCCTCTCGCACCCGACCACTTCGCGGCGCGGCAACTTGTTCGGCATGCTCGGTATGGCGCTGGCGGTACTCACCACCGTCGGCCTCATCTATAAGCTGGGGGCTGAGCTGGCGACTGCGGGTATTGGCTACGTCATCGTTGGCCTACTGGTCGGCGGCACCGCCGGCTCGATCATGGCCAAGCGCGTCGAAATGACCAAGATGCCAGAGCTGGTCGCCTTCATGCACAGCATGATTGGCCTGGCAGCGGTGTTCATCGCCATTGCCGCCGTGGTCGAACCGCAGTCCCTGGGCATCGTCAAGCACTTGGGCGATTCGATACCGGCCGGTAACCGTCTGGAACTGTTCCTCGGTGCTGCCATCGGTGCTATCACCTTCTCCGGCTCGGTGATCGCGTTCGGCAAGCTGTCGGGCAAGTACAAGTTCCGCCTGTTCCAGGGCGCACCGGTACAGTTCGGCGGGCAACACAAACTGAACCTGGTGCTCGGTCTCGCAACCCTGGGCCTGGGCCTGGCGTTCATGTTCACCGGCAATCTCAGCGCATTTGCACTGATGCTGGCCCTGGCCTTCGTGCTGGGTGTGCTGATCATCATCCCGATTGGCGGCGCCGACATGCCCGTGGTGGTGTCGATGCTCAACAGCTACTCCGGCTGGGCAGCGGCGGGCATTGGCTTCTCGCTGAACAACTCGATGCTGATCATCGCCGGCTCCCTGGTGGGCTCCAGCGGCGCGATCCTGTCGTACATCATGTGCAAGGCGATGAATCGCTCCTTCTTTAATGTGTTGTTGGGCGGCTTCGGCAATGCGCCGGATGCTGGCGCTGCGGCGGGCTCCAAAGAAGCACGCCCGGTGAAGTCCGGCTCCGCTGATGACGCCACCTTCCTGCTGACCAACGCCGACACCGTGATTATCGTCCCAGGCTATGGCCTTGCAGTGGCGCGGGCACAACACGCGCTCAAGGAACTGACCGAGAAACTGACCCACCACGGCGTCACCGTGAAGTACGCGATCCATCCAGTGGCGGGTCGCATGCCTGGGCACATGAACGTATTGCTGGCCGAGGCCGAAGTGCCTTACGACCAGGTGTTTGAGATGGAAGACATCAACTCCGAGTTCGGCCAGGCCGACGTGGTGCTGGTGTTGGGCGCCAACGACGTGGTCAACCCGGCCGCCAAGAACGACCCGAACTCACCGATTGCCGGCATGCCGATCCTCGAGGCGTTCAAGGCCAAGACCATCATCGTCAACAAGCGCTCGATGGCCAGCGGCTATGCGGGCCTGGACAACGAGTTGTTCTATCTGGACAAGACCATGATGGTTTTCGGTGATGCCAAAAAGGTCATCGAAGACATGGTCAAGGCCGTCGAATAACACTGCGCCAGCGCAATACCCGAAACCCTGGCCTCCCGTAGGCTGGGGTTTTTTATTAGCGGATGAAACCCGACCAAAGGCTCTAAATCGCGACCTGGCATTCGACCATGGTAGCGGGCCGAAACTTTTTGAAATCACTACACTGCCCACCTTGCTTTCCGTAGCCAGAGATAACAATTCATGTACCGTGATCGTATCCGCTTGCCTTCGTTGTTGAACAAGGTCATGAGCGCGGCAGACGCCGCTGCACTGATCGAGGACGGCATGACCGTCGGCATGAGCGGCTTCACCCGTGCCGGTGAAGCCAAGGCCGTCCCCCACGCTCTGGCCGAACGCGCCAAGACTTCGCCGCTCAAAATTACGCTGATGACCGGCGCCAGCCTGGGCAATGACCTGGACAAGCAGTTGACCGAAGCCGGCGTACTGTCACGACGCATGCCCTTTCAAGTCGACAGCACCCTGCGCAAGGCTATCAATGCCGGCGAGGTGATGTTTATCGACCAGCACCTGTCGGAAACGGTCGAGCAACTGCGCAACAATCAGCTCAAATTGCCAGACATCGCCGTGATCGAAGCCGTCGCGATCACTGAGCAGGGCCATATCGTGCCCACTACCTCCGTAGGCAACTCGGCCAGCTTCGCGATCTTTGCCAAACAGGTGATCGTCGAGATCAACCTGGCGCACAACCCGAACCTGGAGGGGTTGCACGACATCTACATCCCGACCTACCGGCCAACGCGCACGCCGATTCCGCTGGTGAAAGTCGACGACCGTATTGGCAGCACCGCGATTCCGATCCCGCCCGAGAAAATCGTCGCCATCGTCATCACCAACCAGGCGGACTCCGCCTCCACGGTGACGCCGCCTGACAGCGATACCCAAGGCATCGCCAACCACCTGATCAACTTCCTCAAGCAAGAAGTCGATGCGGGGCGCATGACCAACAAGCTCGGGCCGCTGCAAGCCGGCATCGGCAATATTGCCAACGCGGTGATGTGCGGGTTGATCGAGTCGCCGTTCGAAGACCTGACCATGTACTCGGAAGTGTTGCAGGATTCGACATTCGACCTGATCGACGCTGGCAAGCTGAGCTTTGCCTCCGGCAGTTCGATTACCTTGTCGGAGCGGCGTAATGCCGATGTGTTCGGCAACCTGGAGCACTACAAGGACAAATTGGTGCTGCGCCCGCAGGAAATTTCCAACCACCCTGAAGTGGTACGGCGCCTGGGCATTATCGGTATCAATACCGCGCTGGAGTTCGATATCTACGGCAACGTCAACTCCACCCACGTCTGCGGCACGCGGATGATGAACGGCATCGGCGGCTCCGGGGATTTCGCCCGCAATGCGCACCTGGCGATCTTCGTCACCAAGTCCATTGCCAAGGGCGGCGCAATTTCCAGCGTGGTACCGATGGTCAGCCATGTGGACCACACCGAGCATGACGTAGACATTCTCGTCACCGAAGTAGGCCTTGCCGACCTGCGGGGCCTGGCGCCACGGGAGCGCGCTCGGGTCATCATCGATAACTGCGTGCACCCAGCCTACCGCGATGCCCTCAACACTTACTTCGATGCCGCCTGCGCCATCGGTGGGCATACCCCGCACATCCTGCGCGAAGCGCTGAGTTGGCACATCAACCTGGAAGAAACCGGGCATATGCTCAAGGCTTGATGAATACAGATCCGAGCTGATGCAAATACAGTTTCATCAGCTCGGTGAACTCACCCGCACTTATGGAAAAAACTGTACTGCTGTACTGGTCATTTCCTACCGAAATATCCCACACCTCAACTCAAAAACGCCGGTTTCGCACCTTTTAAGTGCGCACAGGTACAGTTGCCCCAATTTCGTACCGTACAGCCTCGTTAAACAGTTAACTGGCCTCTCACAATACAGGTGAACTGTATCTAGAGAGTCTTGTCTTGGAAGAGGATCATTGGCATCAGTTAAACCACTACCTAATCCCGCCACAAGCGGAAGGATGTCATCATGGAACGTACACTCAGTTCCGAACTGTTCTTCGAAGAAAAAGCTGTAAACACCCAGGCTTCCCTGCCTTTGCGCGTTCTCGCCAACCTGATGTTGTGGCAGCGCCGCATCTCCAGCCGCCACCAGTTGGCTCGCCTGGATTCGCGTCTGCTGGCTGACGCCGGTATCAGCGAAGCTCAACGTTACGAAGAGCTGAGCAAGCCGTTCTGGCGCTAAGTAGCGCCCGCTGGCCCTGACCTGACGGGTCCACTGCCAGCACCCTGATTTGTCAAAGCAAAGCCCGCCCCGGGTAACCGGAGGCGGGCTTTGTTGTATCTGCGATAGCGCATTGGATTGGCTCGACTCAAGCACACAGATACAGTTCTAAATTAATAAAATATGACAGGTACAGTTTAATTACAGGCTTCCGAATAGCCGGGCACACGCCTAATATCGGTTCACCACGTGGCGAACCCTGTAGAGCGTGCGTCTGATGCTCGACAGTCCCAGTCCGTTTCATTGTGGCCGTTTCGCGCCACCTTATTATTCGTCTACAGGAGTTACCCCATGTCCCGTCTTCGCCTGCTGTGCACTGCCGCTGTGCTGACCCTGGCTGCCAATGCCAACGCGAGCAGCCTGATCATGACGACCGACTCGATCGTCGGCGCTCTGAAGGCAACCTCCGATGCCACGTCTGATGCCACCTCATCCCTGCGCGACAACAAGGTCGTACAAGCGGCCCGTGACGACGCCGCCAGCTTTGTCGCCAGCGAAGGCGCCATCCGTGGCGTGAAACTGGAAAGCGCCCTGGCCCAGATCCGCCAACAAGCGCCACAGCTCAATACCGCAACCGATGCACAGCTGGCACAGGCCATCCTGGCTATCTGACCCACGGCAACCTGACGGGAGCGCCCGCCGCTCCCGTCTGGCTCGACGCTGGCTCTCGCCCGGCCGTTGCGCTAGCCTTGGCGCTCGCTTTCAGTTGTCGAGTCCCATGGCTTTTTCATACCGTTTATTGATTGTTCCTGTACTGTTTTGCGCCTGCTGGTCAACCATGGCTTCAGCGTTGGATGTGTCCACCCAGAGCACGGTTGTCAGCGTGTATGCCACCAGCAAAGTTACCTCTGCGCCGTTCGACAATAAGTTGGTCCTGGCCGCTCGGGATGATGCTGCCGCGTTCATTGCCACTGACGGCCAATGGCGGGGCGCACGCCTGGAGTCCGCGCTGGACTATCTGCGCCGCACCCAGCCAAAACTTCATGCAAGCGACCTTGAACTGGCGCAAGCAATTCTCGTCCAATAATCATCGTTGTATTTCTATCTTTGTCATTGGAGTCACCCCATGCGTAGCCCGCTGATCGTCGCCGCCCTCGGCCTGCTGTTTTTGGCCGACGTCACCCAGGCGCAAACCTTGAAGGCCACCAGCAACATCGTCGTGCGGGCTTCGGCACGCACCATTGATTTCACCTCGGACACCACCACCTCCATCCGCGACTCCAAAATCGTGCGCGAAGCCCACGATGACGCCGCCAGTTTCGTCGCCACCAATGGCGAGATCCGTGGCGCCCAGCTGGAAGCCGCGTTCGATACCCTTCGCACCCGCGTGCCAGAAGCCCGTGATGCCAGCGACCAGACCCTCGCAGAAGCTATCCTCGCTCTGTGAGGCGCCTCAAAACCTGGCTCCTGGCCGGGGCCGTGCTGCTGTGCGCAAGTACGGCCCAGGCCGGCCTGCAACTGCGGCTCAAGACCGAAGGCTTGAGCCCGGCCGAAGAGCAGGCCAGCCAGGCATTGCTCGATGAAGCGCTACGTTCATTGCCGCCGCGCTTTGTCGAGCAGCTGGATCGACGTATCGATGTCGGCTGGACCGACAAGATGCCTGAAAACGCCTACGGCCAGGCATCCCTGGTGTCCGAACTGGACCTCAACCAGAACCTGCTCGCCAGCCTGACTGACGGCAGCGCCGCCACCCAGAAAACCAATCGCCCCCACGGTACTGTGCGCCGGGAAATGCTCGCCACCGTGCTGCATGAACTGACCCACATCTATGACCGTGCGCGCCTTTGGCCCAAGGACGAGCGCATGCTGATCCAGCGCTGCAGCCGTCAGAACAACATCACCGGCTTGATAGGCTTGCCCGACCAGTGCCGTGGCCAGAACGACCGCCGCTTTACCCTCAGTGACGACCCGCGCCTGCTGGACCTTGCCGGCTGGCCACAATATGTGGGTCGGCGCGGCGAGCGTGAACAGCACAACCATCAGGTGGTACGCAGCCCGGACATCTACGAAACCACCAGCCCGCTGGAGTTCGTCGCGGTCAACATGGAGTACTTCCTCCTGGACCCCAGCTACGCCTGTCGCCGCCCAGCGCTGTTCCGTTATTACAAGGATCACTTCGGCTGGGCTCCACCCGAACAAGACACCTGCGCCAGCACCTATCCCTTCCTGAACGCAGGCAACGATTTCGCCAAGACACCCCTGGGCCAGATCGATCCGGAACGCGTGTATGAAATCGACTACCTGCTGGCCGAAGCCAACCAGAACCTGGTAAGCCGTTGGGGCCATAGCATGTTGCGCCTGGTGATTTGCGCCCCGGGCCGCCCACGTGGCCCGGATTGTCGGCTGGATCTGGACCGGCACCTGGTCTTGTCTTACCGCGCCTTCGTCGGTGACGTTCAGCTGTCGAGCTGGGATGGCCTGGTGGGCAAATACCCGTCGCGGCTCTTCGTCCTGCCGCTGGCCCAAGTCATTGATGAATACACCAAGACCGAACTGCGCGGCTTGGCGTCGGTGCCGCTGAAGCTCAGCCGCCAGGAAATCAACGACACCGTCGAACATGCGGCTCAGATGCACTGGAGCTATGACGGCAACTACTTCTTTATCTCCAACAACTGTGCGGTCGAAAGCCTGAAACTGTTGCGCAGTGGCAGCGCCAACCCGCAATTGACCGGCCTGGACAACATTACCCCCAACGGCTTGCTGGAAGTGCTCAGCGCCCGCGGCCTGGCCGACACCAGCGTATTGAACGACAAGCGCGAAGCCCTGCGCCTGGGGTATCACTTCGATTCGTTCCGCGAGCGCTACCAGGCCATGTTCGACGTGTTGCGCAAGCAACTGCCGATCAAGCAGACCCAGGTCGAAGACTGGTTGTCCCTGGATGCGCAAGCGCGTCGCCAATGGTTCAGCCAGGCCGACCTACGTACCAGCGCCGCATTGTTGCTGCTGGAACAGGCCAGCTATCGCAAGCAATTGATGCTCGCCCAGGACGAAGTCAAACAACGCTACCTCAATGCCCGCGAACTGAAAAACGGCGGCATGGAGAAAGCCAACAATACGCTGCAGCAAATTCTCGCCAACAGCGGCTTCCTCAGCCGCCCAGCCGAGTTGCTGGACAGTGGGGGTTATGGCCTGCCGCAACCTTCGGAAGCCAAGCGCCTGGAATCAGAAAGCGCCGAACGCCAGAAGCAGTTGCAGTCATTGACCGGCGAGTTGGATAAGGAGGTGAGGGCGCTGCTCGATCCGTCTCGCGCCGCCGAGATTGCCGCCTGTGAGGCCAACCTCAAACAGGTGGGTGAGCATTTGCGAGCCTTGCACAAAGCCGCCGGCGGCCTGGAACTACCCTGATATTCTGGCAGCGACGACTGGCTTGCCCTTGTAGGAGCGAGCTTGCTCGCGAAAAACTCACAGGCGCCGCGTTTATTCAGAACGCGCGCGTTATCGTTGACGTTTTTCGCGAGCAAGCTCGCTCCTACAAGAACAAGAACCTGAAGATTGGTGCCTGCCCTTCATCAGCTGTTTTCTCAGCGAAAGCTGGCTGAAAGCTTCCCCGTCTAGGATCGCCTCCACTGCCGGCAACAGACCGGCTGTTAACAACAACAATGGTGATTCCCGATGTCCGCTCGTACCCGCCTGTTCGCTCCAACTCCACCCGTACGCCTCGTGCCTTTCGTTCTGCGCTGACCGCCACTCGGTCCGCCATTCCCTAGCCGCGCTACGCCTGGAGTATTCCTATGCTGACTTTCCTTGGCTTTGCCATGGTCATCACGTTCATGTTCCTGATCATGACCAAGCGCCTGTCTGCGCTGATCGCCTTGATCATCGTGCCGATCCTGTTCGCGCTGTTCGGCGGTTTCGCACCGAAGATCGGCCCGATGATGCTCGAAGGCATCACCAAGCTTGCGCCGACCGGCGTGATGCTGATGTTCGCCATCCTCTATTTTGCCTTGATGATCGACTCCGGCCTGTTCGACCCGGCCGTGCGCAAGATCCTCAAGATGGTCAAGGGCGACCCGCTCAAGGTGTCGGTCGGCACCGCCGTGCTGGCCTTGGTGGTATCCCTGGATGGTGACGGTGCCACCACCTACATGATCTGCGTCGCGGCCATGCTGCCGCTGTACCAGCGCATCGGCATGAGCCCACGGATCATGGCCGGCCTGATCATTCTCGCCGGTGGCGTGATGAACATGACCCCCTGGGGCGGCCCGACCGCGCGCGCCGCCAGTGCGCTGCATGTAGACCCGTCGGACATCTTCGTACCGATGATCCCGGCCATGGCCGCCGGTGTCGTGGCGATCCTGGTGATTGCCTACATGTACGGCAAGCGCGAACGTGCGCGCCTGGGTGAACTGCACCTGCAGGGCGACGAGATCGACCACAGCGAAATCAGCGTGTCGCAATTCCCCGACGCTCGCCGCCCAAAACTGATCTGGTTCAACGGCGCCCTGACCCTGGCGTTGATGTGCACCTTGATTGCCGGCCTGTTGCCGCTGCCGGTGCTGTTCATGGTGGCGTTCAGTATCGCCATGATCGTCAACTACCCGTGCCTGCAGCAGCAGAAGGACCGCGTCGCGGCTCACGCCGGTAGCGTATTGGCGGTGGTGGGTTTGATCTTCGCCGCCGGTATCTTCACGGGCATCCTGTCGGGCACCGGCATGGTCGACGCCATGTCCAAGAGCCTGCTGGCAGTCATCCCCGAAGCCATGGGCCCTTACCTGGCGGTGATCACCGCGCTGGTGAGCATGCCGTTCACCTTCTTCATGTCCAACGATGCGTTCTACTACGGCGTACTGCCGGTACTGGCCGAAGCCGCCAGCCATTACGGCATCACCGCTGTGGAAATGGCGCGGGCGTCGATCGTCGGGCAACCCGTGCATTTGCTCAGCCCACTGGTACCCTCGACGTACTTGCTGGTTGCCCTGGCGGGCATCGAATTCGGCGATCACCAGCGCTTCACGCTCAAGTGGGCAGTGCTGGTGTGCCTGTGCATAATGTTCGCCGCATTGCTGATGGGGATTTTTCCGCTGTTCAGCACTCTATAATCGTACCGACTCACTCACCGCGCGGCGCTACAGCTTGCGCGGTTAACACTTGCTCAAAGGAATACACATGGAATGGCTGACCAATCCGGAAATCTGGATTGCCTTCTTCACCCTGACGGCCCTTGAGATCGTCCTGGGCATCGATAACATCATCATGATTTCGATCCTGGTCAGCCGCATGCCCAAGCATATGCAGGCACGCACTCGGATCTTCGGCCTGGCGTTGGCCATGGTCACGCGCATCCTGTTGCTGCTGTCGATCACCTGGGTCATGCAACTGACCGCCGACCTGTTCGTGGTGTTTGGCCAGGGCATATCCGGTCGCGACCTGATCCTGTTCTTCGGTGGCCTGTTCCTGCTGTGGAAAAGCTCCCAGGAGATGTACCACGCCCTGGAAGGTGAAGATGAAACCCAGGACGAGCCCAAAGGCGCCGGTGGCAAGTTCATCTACACCATTATCCAGATCGCCATCATCGACATCGTGTTCTCCCTGGACTCGGTGATTACCGCCGTCGGCATGGTTTCCCACGTGCCGGTGATGGTTGCCGCCATCGTCGTTGCGGTATTGGTGATGATGCTGGCTGCCGGCACTATCAGCGAATTCATCGACAAGCACCCGTCGCTGAAAATGCTCGCGCTGTCGTTCCTGCTGGTCGTGGGTACCGTGCTGATCGCTGAATCCTTCGACGTGCACGTGCCAAAAGGCTACGTCTACTTCGCCATGGCGTTCTCGCTGGCGGTGGAAGCGGTGAACATCAAGATGCGTACCGCCATCGCGAAAAAGAAGAAACAGCAGGACCCAGTGAAACTGCGCAAGGATATTCCGGGTCAGTAAATTTGACCCGCTGTGAAGAAGGGGGCTTTCGAGCCCCTTTTTTTCATCCGCAAAAAAATTGATTTCATGACAGTTTTGTTTCAATCCCAAGTTTAGCTATGCGATGCTGGCGCAGAGCCCATTCGCCAACTACAGCTTAGGTACAAGACGTAGAGCGGCACGCGGTAACTTTCCTTCGCTCCTTTTGGAGCGCACCCACACGGGGGGCCGAGCATGCTGACCTTGCTCAATCTGCTTTCCGCCGTGACCCTGCTTATCTGGGGCACGCATATCGTCCGAACCGGCATCCTGCGGGTCTACGGTTCCAACTTGCGCCAAGTCATCGGGCAGAACATGTCCAAGCGCTGGCTGGCATTTGTCGCCGGTATCCTGGTGACGGCCATGGTGCAAAGCAGTAACGCCACCGCGATGCTGGTGACTTCGTTCGTCGGCCAAGGGCTGATGAGCCTCACGCCGGCCTTGGCCACCATGCTTGGCGCCGACGTCGGTACGGCTTTGATGGCGCGGGTGCTGACGTTCGATTTGTCCTGGCTGTCGCCGCTGCTGATCTTCCTCGGGGTGATTTTCTTCCTGTCGCGCAAACAGACGCGGGCAGGGCAGTTGGGCCGGGTCGGGATCGGCCTGGGCCTGATCATCCTCGCGCTGCAATTGATCGTCGAAGCCGCCGGGCCCATTACCCATGCCCAGGGCGTCAAAGTCATCTTCGCTTCGCTGACCGGCGATATCTTGCTGGACGCCCTGGTCGGCGCGCTGTTCGCGATGATTTCCTACTCCAGCCTTGCCGCAGTATTGCTCACGGCCACCCTGGCCGGTGCCGGCGTGATCGGTTTGCACGTGGCCATCGGCCTGGTGATCGGCGCCAACATCGGCAGCGGCGTACTGGCTTTTCTCAGCACCAGCATGCAAAACACTGCCGGTCGCCAAGTGGCCCTGGGCAGCCTGTTGTACAAATTGATCGGTCTGTTGCTGATCATTCCGGTGCTTGACCCGCTCGTGGGCTGGATGGACGGCCTGGACTACAGCGTTCAGGGCATGGTCATCACCTTCCACCTGCTCTACAACGTCAGCCGTTGCCTGATCCTGTTGCCCACCATCGGGCCCATGGCACGCCTGTGCGAATGGCTGCTGCCGGAACGCCCCGAAACCAATGGCAAAGCCAAGCCACGCCATCTGGACCTGGCCTCATTGAATACCCCAAGCCTGGCCCTGGCGAACGCTGCCCGCGAAACCCTGCGCCTGGGTGACTTGATCGACAATATGCTTACCTCGATGCAGGAAGTGCTGCGCGGCAACCAAACCGCCGTTACCCAAGAAATGCGCAGCCTGAGCGATGACGTCGAAGCGCTCTACAGCGCGATCAAACTCTACCTGGCGCAAATGCCTCGGGAAGACCTGAGTGAACAAGACAACCGCCGCTGGGCCGAGATCATCGAGCTGTCGATCAACTTGAAATTGGCGGGTGACCTGATCGAACGCATGCTGCGCAAGGTCCAGCAACAGAAGACCTCGCAGCGCCGGCAATTTTCCGAAGTGGGCCTGGAAGAACTCAGCGGCCTGCACAGCCAGTTGATCGCCAACCTGCGCCTGGGCCTGTCGGTGTTTCTCAGCGGCGACCCGGAAAGCGCCCGCCAATTACTGCGAGAAAAGCGCCGCTTCCGCGCCCAGGAACGCCGCCTGGCCCACGCCCATGTCAGCCGCTTGCAGCGCAAGATCGTGCAGAGCCTGGAAACCAGTTCCCTGCATCTGGAGCTGATTGCCGACATGAAACGCTTGAACTCGTTGTTTTGCAGCAGTGCTTATGTAGTGTTGGAAACGTCCGACACCGGCGCGCTCTCTGCCGAAAGTATTGCCGACATCACCCATTCGCCCTGAACGTACGCCCGCGAGCGAAGTCAGTTAACAATGGACCTCATTCGCCAGGAAGCTTGTTATGCGTCGCCTGTTACTCGCCTGCCTGCTCTTGGGCTCGGCCCACACCTTTGCCTTTGACCGCCTGCAAGTCGAGGGCTACACCTTGCCCAACGGCCTGCAACTGCTGCTCAAACCGGGCACCGAGCGTGGGCACGTGGCTATTCGCCTGGTGGTTGGGGTGGGCCTGGACGACTTCGGTTGCGACGAAAAAGAACTGCCGCACTTGTTCGAGCACTTGCTGTTCAGCGGTATCGACGGCGGCGGCGAAGGCGACCTCGAAGACCGTATGCAAGCCCTCGGCGGCGAGTGGAACGCCTACACCAGCAACGCCGACACCACCTTCGTGATCGAGGCGCCCGCGCAGAACCAACGCAAGGTGCTGGACCTGCTGCTGGCAATCCTCACGCGCACGCAACTGACCGACGCCCATATCAATGCCGCCAAGCAAGTGGTGGAGCGCGAAGACGGCGGCCATTACTCACACTTGCAACGCCTGCTGGATCGCCAGGACCTCGGTCACAGCGCCAGCAACCAATTGGCCGTGGAGTTGGGCCTCAAGTGCGCCGAACGCGCCGAGGTCAACCACCTCACCCGCGACCAGTTAGAGAAGCTGCGCAACGAATGGTACGCGCCGAACAACATGACCCTGATCGTCGTCGGCGATCTCGACAAACTGCTGCCTGCCTACCTGGAACGCACCTATGGGCAACTCGAACCCGTGGAGCCGAGCGAACATCGCCCCCTCCCCGAAATCCAGCATACCGCCGCCAGCCATCGCGACCTGATCCGCGGCTGGGTGGGCGATGGCGCCAAGCTGCACTGGCTGTTCCCCGAGCCTGTGCTGGACGACCAGCATGATGAAACCTACAACCTGCTCAAGGATTACCTCGACTGGGCACTGTACCGGCAACTGCGCCTCAAGCACGGTTTGTCCTACGGCCCCTGGGTAGAACGCGAAGTGCTCGGCGGCGTTGGATTCCTCAGCCTGAATGCCGACCTTGAGCGGGAAAACCTCCCTGAAGCCGAGCAGGTCTTGCAAGACCTCAAGGCCCAACTGCTCAAGGACGGCCTCGACCCAACAGTATTCACGCGCCTGCAACAGGCCGCCATTGCCCGCCAAGCCTGGGCGGTGCAGGGCAACAGTGCTCTGGCCGACTATTACTGGAGTGCGGCCGGCGACTACTCCAATGGGCGTTTCAGCGACCCGGTCAAACGCATCAAGGCCGTAAGCCTGGCGCAAACCAACCAGGCCATGCGCGAAGCGTTCCAGCAGCCGGGCTACTGGCGCATCGAAAAACCGCTGTTGAGTTATGACGCGTTGACCTGGATCGGTGCGGGCGTGCTGGGCCTGATAATCCTTGGTTTGATCGGCTTGAGGCTTTATCGCAAACCTGTTGAGTAATGACGCACAGAATATCGGGCTAAGGCGTTATTCTGTCTGAGATTTTTCCCACAACCAGTGAACCGCCCATGCCGAACTTGCCGCCCCTCATCCAGCGCGTTATAGAACTGATCAAGCGCTACCCAGGGGTGATTGCACTCGGCGGTTTTATCTCGGGGGTCGGCAGCTTCATTCTGGTAGACCGCCAGCAGGGCATGGCCAGTTGGATCGCGGTGATCATGCTGGTGAGCTGGTTGTGGCTGATGCTGGAGAACAGTTTTACGCAGTTGTTCACCAAGGTCTTCAATCGCGAGATCCCTGAACCGCTGCTGCGCTACGCCACCCAGATGATCCACCAGGAAAGTCTGTTTTTCGTCCTGCCCTTCTTTTTCGTCACCACCGCCTGGAACAGCGGCCAATCCCTGTTCACTGGCCTGCTGGGCGCGGCGGCGCTGGTATCGATTATCGACCCGCTGTATTACAAATGGCTGGCGCCCAAACGCTCGCTGTTCCTGGCCCTGCACACCCTGACCCTGTTCGCCGCGCTGCTGACCGCGCTGCCGATCATCATGCACCTGACCACCGCCCAGAGTTACAAACTGGCGTTGGGTGTAGCCATGGTCTTGTCGATTCCAAGCCTGGCCGTCAGCCTGCCGCTGCGCAGCCTCAAGGGCTGGGCGATGCTGCTGGGGGTAACGGCCGCCATCGGCTGCGCCGGCTGGTTCCTGCGCAGCTGGGTACCGCCCGCGACCCTGTGGATGACCGAAGTCGCCATCAGCACCCAACTGCAAGACCGCACGCCGGGCGACGACCTCAAGCAAGTCACCGCCGCCCAACTGCGCAGCGGTGGGCTGTATGCGTACACCGCCATCAACGCACCACGCGGGCTGGATGAGCGGATCTACCATGTGTGGAAATTCAACGGCCAGGAAGTCGACCGCATTGCCCTGGACATCCATGGTGGGCGCAAGGAAGGCTATCGTGCCTGGACCCATAAGCAGAATTTCCCGGGTGACGCCGTGGGGCGCTGGCAGGTGCAGGTGCTCACCGAAGACGGGCAAGTCATCGGCGTTCTGCGCTTCAAGGTGATAGACACAGCACAAGCGGACAACCCAAAGTAAGCCGGATCGTGCTATTACGTAGCAATTGTGGATAGCCAAACAAGCTCGGAGCTTATGACCACTCGCACGACGGCCGGCGCGGCCCATCTTGATACGTCCAGCACCCCGCCTTCGCTACGGATTACCGGCGACTGGACGCTGGCCCACTACGCCCACCTGAAGAAGCTGTCGGCCACGCTCGACGGCCAATACGACGCCGGTGCCCGCATTGACCTCAACGGCCTCGGTGCGCTGGATACCGCCGGCGCCTCGTTGCTGGTGGAGTTGCTGGGCCCTGCGCGTATCGAACACTCTGCCGAACAGACCGATTGCACCCTGGCAGCCGCCGACCGGGCACTGCTCAAGACCGTCTACCGCTCCCTGAATGACTTTTGCGTACCGCTCAAAGAGCCGGAAGAGGCCGCCGGCATTCAAGTCTTGGCCCGCATCGGCCGCGCAGTAGACACGGTCTGGCAAGACGCAATGAAGCTGTTGGGCTTTATCGGCCTGATCCTCGAAACCTTCGCCCGCGGCATTTGGCGGCCCAAGCGCTGGCGCCTGACGCCCATGGTCGCCCACATCGAACAGACAGGCCTGGATGCGGCGCCTATTGTCGCGCTGCTGACCTTTCTGGTGGGCGCCGTCGTGGCCTTCCTCGGCGCCACCGTGCTCAAGAGCTTCGGCGCGACGATCTTTACCGTCGACCTGGTGGCTTTCTCCTTCCTGCGCGAATTCGGCGTGTTGCTCACCGCAATCCTCATCGCCGGGCGCACCGCCAGTGCATTCACCGCGCAAATCGGTTCAATGAAGGCCAACGAAGAAATCGACGCCATCCGCACCCTGGGCCTGGACCCTATGGAACTGTTGGTATTGCCCCGCGTGCTGGCGCTGCTGGTGGCGTTGCCGATGCTGACCTTCCTGGCGATGCTCTCGGGAATCGTCGGCGGTGGTGTGGTGTGTGCCGTGGCTCTGGATATTTCGCCGGCGATGTTTCTTTCGCTGCTGCAATCGGACATTGGCGTGCAGCACTTTCTGGTGGGCATGGTGAAGGCGCCGATCTTTGCCTTTTTGATCGCGGCCATTGGCTGCCTGGAAGGTTTCAAAGTCAGCGGCAGTGCCGAATCAGTCGGCGCGCATACCACGTCGAGCGTGGTGCAATCGATCTTTGTGGTGATCGTGCTGGATGCGGTCGCGGCGATGTTTTTCATGGAGATGGGCTGGTGAGTCGTCTACGCCGTGCGCCCACTGAGGCGGTGATTGAAGTGCGTGGCCTGTGCAATCGCTTTGGCAGCCAAAGCGTGCACGAGAACCTCGACCTGGACTTGTACAAAGGCGAGATCCTGGCGGTGGTGGGTGGCTCTGGCAGCGGTAAATCCGTGTTGTTGCGCAGCATCGTTGGCCTGCGTCGCCCCAGTGAAGGCGAAGTTCGGGTGTTCGGCAAAAACCTGCCGAGCCTGCCTGAACATGAACGCTCACTGGTAGAGCGCCGCTTTGGCGTGCTGTTCCAGAAGGGCGCGCTGTTTTCCTCGCTGACGGTGACCGAAAACGTGGCCCTGCCCTTGATCGAGCACGCCGGCCTCAGCCGCGCCGATGCCGAGCACTTGGCGGCGGTCAAGCTGGCCCTGGCGGGGTTGCCGCTGTCGGCGGCCGACAAATACCCGGCCTCGTTATCCGGCGGCATGATCAAGCGCGCGGCCCTGGCCCGCGCACTGGCCCTGGACCCGGACATCCTGTTCTTGGACGAACCCACCGCCGGCCTCGACCCGATTGGCGCGGCGCAATTCGACCAACTGATCCTCACCCTGCGCGATGCGTTGGGCTTGAGTGTGTTTTTGGTCACCCACGACCTCGACACGCTGTACACCATCACCGACCGTGTGGCGGTGCTGGCGCAGAAGAAAGTGCTGGTGGCCGACGCCATCGATGTCGTGTCGGAAACGGACGACGCCTGGATTCACGAATATTTCCACGGCCCCCGGGGCCGCGCGGCATTGGATGCCGCTCAATCGCTCAACGAGGTATGACATGGAAACCCGAGCCCATCATGTGATGATCGGACTGTTCAGCGTAATTGTGGTGGTCGGCGCGATGCTGTTCGGCCTGTGGCTGGCCAAGTCCAGCGTGGATACCGCCTTCCAGGATTACGAAGTGATCTTCAACGAGGCGGTCAGCGGCCTGTCCCAGGGCAGTGCGGTGCAGTACAGCGGCATCAAGGTGGGCGACGTGATCAGCCTGCGCCTGGACCCCAAAGACCCGCGCCGCGTCCTGGCTCGCATCCGCCTGGCCGGGCAAACGCCGATCAAGGAAGACACCCAGGCCAAACTGGCCCTGACCGGCATCACCGGCACCTCGATCATCCAGCTCAGTGGCGGCACCCCGCAGAGCCCGGAGCTCAAGGGCAAGGACGGCAACCTGCCGGAAATCATCGCATCGCCATCGCCCATCGCGCGCCTGCTCAATAACAGCAACGACCTGATGACCAGCGTCAACCTGCTGCTGCACAACGCCAACCACCTGTTCTCGCGGGAAAACGTCGAACGCCTGAGCAACACCCTGGACAACCTGCAACAAACTACCGGCGCCATTGCCGAGCAACGCGGCGACATCAAGGTGGTGATGCAGCAATTGATGCAGGTGAGCAAACAGGCGGGCGCGGCGCTGGAGCAAACCACTGTGCTGATGCGAAGCGCCAATGGCTTGCTCAGCGAACAAGGCAAGCAAGCCTTCGGCAGCGCCGAGCAGGCGATGAAATCCCTGGAGCAAAGCACCGCCACCATCAATACCTTGCTGACCAATAACCAGGACTCGGTAAACAGCGGCATGCAGGGCCTTAACGAACTGGCGCCAGCCGTGCGCGAGTTGCGTGAAACCCTCGGCTCGCTGCGCGCCATCTCTCGCCGCCTGGAAGCCAACCCCAGTGGTTACCTGCTGGGCAGCGATAAGAACAAGGAGTTCACGCCATGAAGCGTGCTTACCACATGATCGTCCCTATGGCCCTGGCACTGGTCAGCGCCTGCTCGATCCTGCCCAAGCCGGACCCTTCGGACGTGTACCGGCTGGCGTCCGCCCAACCGGCCAGCCAAGGCACGCCGGTGAGTTGGTCGCTGCGCGTGACCAAGCCACAGACCAGCGAGTTTCTAGACAGCCCGCGCATCGCCGTGGTGCCAGATGGCAACTTGATCAGCAACTACGCGAACTCGCGCTGGAGCGACCCGGCGCCGGTGCTGCTGCGTAATCGCCTGCTGGATGGCTTTCAGCGCGATGGGCGCGTGACATTACTGAGTACCGACGAGACCAACCTGCAAGCCGACTATGAGCTGGGCGGGCAGTTGCAGGCGTTTCAGAGCGAGTATCGGGGCAAGGCGGTGGAGGTGGTGATTCGTCTCGACGCGCGATTGGTGCGTGGACGTGATCAAAGAATTATCGCCAGCCGTCGGTTTGATGTGAGGCAGCCGGTGAGTGACACCAAGGTGCCAGCGGTGGTGGCTGCTTTTGGCCAGGCCGGGGATCAGTTGAATAAGCAGGTGGTGGATTGGGTAGTGAGTCAGGGCAATACAGCACTGAAACCTTGAGGACCTCATCGCAGGCAAGCCAGCTCCCACAGTTTGATTTGTGAACACAGTCAAATGTGGGAGCTGGCTTGCCTGCGATAGCGATTGTGGCCTTAACCAAAAAACCAGTAGCACACCGAAATAGCCGCCACTACACCAGCAAACTCCGCGAACAACGCACACCCCACCGCATGCCGCGCCCGCTGGATGCCTACCGAGCCAAAGTACACCGCCAACACATAAAACGTGGTTTCCGTACTGCCCTGAATCGTCGCCGCCACCAACGCCGGGAAGCTGTCAACACCCTGGGTCTGCATGGTCTCGATCAGCATCGCCCGCGCCGCGCTGCCGGAGAACGGCTTGACCATCGCGGTCGGCAGCGCGTCGACAAAGCGCGTATCCAGGCCCGTCCAGGCCACCACATGGCGAATCCCTTCAAGGCCGAACTCCAAGGCCCCCGAGGCACGCAACACGCCAACCGCGCACAGCATCGCCACCAGATAGGGCAACAGGTTCTTGGCTACGTCGAAGCCTTCCTTGGCGCCTTCGACAAAGGCCTCGTACACCTTGACCTTGCGCAACGCGCCGATCACTAGGAACAGCATGATCAAGCCAAACAGTGTGAGGTTGCCCAGGATCGACGACAAACCGGCCAGCGCCGTGGCAGACAGGGTCGCCAGCAGCGCCATGAAGCCGCCCAGCAGCAACGCGCCGGGGACCAGATAGGCCAGCACCACCGGGTCCCACAGCCGCAGGCGCTGCATGACTGCCACCGACAGCAGGCCCACCAGCGTCGACGCACTGGTGGCCAGCAGGATCGGCAGGAACACCAGCGTCGGGTCCGCAGCGCCTTGCTGGGCGCGGTACATGAAGATAGTCACCGGCAACAGCGTCAGCGAGGAGGCATTGAGCACCAGGAACAGGATCTGAGCGTTGGTCGCCGTATTGGGGATGGGGTTGAGCTCTTGCAGCGCCTTCATGGCTTTAAGGCCGATGGGCGTGGCGGCGTTGTCCAGGCCCAGGCCGTTGGCGGCAAAGTTGAGGGTGATCAAACCGATCGCGGGGTGCCCGGCGGGTACTTCCGGCATCAAGCGGCGAAACAGCGGGCCGAGGGCCTTGGCCAGCCAATCGACGATCCCGGCTTTTTCGGCGATCCGCAGAAAGCCCAGCCATAACGTCAGGGTACCGAACAGCAGCACCATGACTTCCACCGACAATTTGGCCATGGCGAAAATGCTTTCGACCATCGCCGCGAAGATCAAGGCGTTACCACCCACCAGCCATTGCGCCAGTGCTGACACCATTGCCACGACAAAGAAGCCAAGCCACAGGCCATTGAGCATCAGATAAGTCCCCCGAAAGATGGGGCGAATGATAACGGGGCTGGCAGAAACGACAAACCCCGGAATTCTCCGGGGTTTGTTTTCGATCAATCTGCAATCAGCTACGGGTGGCTTGTGCCGTAGGCAGGGCTTCCTTGCTGCGCCAGTGCGGCAAGGAATTCCAGTAGCGCTCGCCCTTGGCATCGTCGTACATGCCTTCCCAACGGGAGATAACCAGTACGGCCAAGGCGTTGCCGATCACGTTCAGGGCGGTACGCGCCATGTCCATCACACGGTCGACACCGGCGATAAACGCCAAGCCTTCCAGCGGGATGCCCACGCTGCCCAGCGTCGCCAGCAATACCACGAAGGACACGCCCGGCACGCCGGCGATACCTTTGGAGGTCACCATCAGGGTCAGTACCAGCATCAGTTGCTGGCCGATCGACAGGTCGATGCCATACAGCTGGGCAATGAAGATTGCTGCGATGCTCTGGTACAGGGTCGAACCGTCGAGGTTGAACGAATAACCGGTCGGCACCACGAAGCTGCAGATCGCTTTCGGCGCGCCGTAGGCTTCCATCTTTTCGATCACACGCGGCAGCACGGTTTCGGAGCTGGCGGTGGAGTAAGCCAATACCAACTCATCCTTGAAGATGCGGATCAGCTTGAGAATCGAGAAGCCAAACAGGCGTGCGATCAAACCCAGTACCGCGAAGGCGAAGAACAGGATCGCGACGTAAACCAGGATCACCAGCTTGGCCAGCGGCAGCAGCGAGGCGAAGCCGAAGTTGGCGACCGTCACCGCGATCAGCGCGAATACACCGATAGGCGCGTACTTCATGATCATGTGGGTGACTTTGAACATGCTCTCGGACACGCCCTGGAACATGGTCACCAGCGGCTCGCGCAGCTCAGGCTTGAGGCTCGACAGCCCCAGGCCGAACAGCACCGAGAAGAAGATGATCGGCAGCATCTCGCCACGGGCAACAGCGGCGAAGATGTTCGAAGGGATCAGGTTGAGGATGGTCTCGATGAACGCATGTTCATGCTGCACTTCGGCAGCAGTCGCCTGGTACTTGGAGATATCGACGGTACCCAGAGTACTCATGTCGATGCCTGCGCCTGGGTGGAACAGGTTGGCGAGCAACAGGCCTACCACGATGGCGATGGTGGTGACGATTTCGAAGTAAAGAATGGTTTTGACGCCGATACGACCGAGCTTTTTCGCGTCGCCGACACCGGCAATACCGACGATCAGCGAAGAAATCACAATCGGGATCACGATCATCTTGATCAAGCGGATAAAGATATCGCCCGCCGGCTGCAACACATTGCTGATCCACCAGGCCTTTTCAGCACTGAAATGGTTGAGTACTGCACCGATTGCAATGCCCAGTACCAAACCGATGAGGATCTGCCAGGCGAGGCTTAGCTTTGCCTTCTTCATGTCATTACCCTTGCTTCAAGTGGACTTACGGCAAATGCGCCAGCTGCAACGCTCGAAAGCGAAAAAGTGTGTGCATCTGCCTCCATGGAAGGTCACCGCAGCGTGGCCGAAATGGCTTACTGGCAGGCGAAAAAAGGCGCAACTATTCCCATGCAAGGGAGCGACGTCTAATGCCGTAAACGCCTACCCTATGCCGAATCGGCATGGCTTTTTTTGAAAATATTTGTCCAAACGGTCAGTTCGTATCCGCCATTCAGGCGGGTGAATATGCCGTTGAGCAGCCAAATCAGGCTCGCGCAGAGATACTGGACGTCTCGGATTGGTTGGCAGAAATGTCTGAGAAATCCATCACCTAGCGCCAGAAAGATCCTATAGCGCGGATGAAAAATTCTCGATAGATGGTCACGCCGACATACCCAGTAATGGTTAGCCAGAGGCAAAAAGCAAAACTGCGGCTATGGGCGGCATGAAGTGCGGGCATGAGAGTCATAAGCCCGCCGCAAGTTCAGCAAGCTTGAGGTCTTGTGAACTTGCGTCGCAGCTTTTCGCCTGACCCGGCCCTTGCGCAGGTACTCCCTGTACCCGTAGGTCACGCCGATCCTGATCGATCAGAGCAACCCGGCCCCTTGGTCATGCATCGCTCAAGGAGCGATGCAAACAGAAAGAAGCACAAAGGCTTCTTTCTATGGACGCCGGCTCCGTCAGACGGAACCTAGTACCAATTCGGATCTTTCTTGAGCTGCTCCATCAGCAGCTTTTGCATACCCTCGTCCGGCTTACCGATAAAACGGTAATCGGCGTGCCGCGTCGGGGACTTGTCCGCCGGCAAACCGGCCGGTACTTCCACCAACATGGCGTAGGCATCTTCCTTGTCGAGGCTGAAGGCAACGATCAGGCGCTTGTTCAGGCAGGTGTCTGCGGTTTCGCAGAGCGGCCCGACCAAGTACTTGTCGCCATCTTCCTCAACGGCATTCATTTGCTCGGCCGTGCCCGACAGGTTCATCACCCACTCGGGCAGGCGCTCTTCTTTCTTCACCACGTCTTGCCAGGTTTCACGGTACTGCGGATCCGCGCTGAGCAATTCGTTAGCCCGGGATTGGCCGTCATTGGCGGCCAAGGCCAAGCCGCTACCGCCCAACAGCAGGGCGGCAGCAAGGGCTTTAAAAGGCAGGTTGGCCATATTCAACCTCGGCCTTTGCGACCAAAGAAGAACGAAGCGATGAACATCACCAGGAAGACCACAAACAGGATCTTGGCGATGCCGGTAGCGGTGCCAGCGATACCACCGAAGCCCAGGACTGCAGCCACAATGGCGATGATCAGAAATGTGATTGCCCAACTCAACATGGTGATTCTCCTTATGCTTCTATAGGGGTAACAGCGGTGATGCCGTGCAGCCGCTCAATACAAGCGACGTTTTTTGCCTAGAACACCCAACGGTCATGGGCCGGCAGTTCATCCAGGGTGGAACCCTGCTCTACCAGGCTCAATTGCGGGGCAGTCACATCGGCGCTGGCGCTGCCAATGGAACGAAAATGGGTCTGGGTCATGGCAGGACGTTCAAATTGCGGGGCTGGCTGCGCGCGCTCTTGCCAATGCTGCAACTGCTGGCCGGCGATCAACGTGACCATCAAGGCCAGGCTGGCAAACAGGCCCTGCTGCAAGCGCAGCGGCGATACACGCAATTGGCTGAGGCTTAGGCGAGTCATACTGCATTGCTCCCGCATTCTGATTATTCGTTCATGACGCTCTTGGGGGAGATATTGCAGAGTGCATGCCAGCTTTATTGCAAAATAAAACTCAATAAAATCAAGTAGTTATACTTGATCAATAGATTCGCCGCCTAGCATCCTGCACGATGCCTCCTTGCAGGCCGTGCGAAATGCACGATGGCAAGTGGTCGGAACCAGCCACCCAGCGCACGCATCGAAGGATCGAAGGGCGAACGGAAGGGAAAATGCGCTCAGACGACGTCTGTAGGAAGGCGCGCAGATAGCTGCACGAAGAAGCCTTTTATGAATCAGAATAAACCATGCAACTTGCCCGATTATTCCGGGACTAAACACCATCACATTTATAGTTAAGGAGTGCGGGACAGATGGAATCAGCCAAGGAACTTCAAGGCCGCATTCTTTTAGTGGATGACGAATCTGCGATCCTGCGCACCTTCCGCTATTGCCTGGAAGATGAAGGCTATACCGTCGCCACCGCGAACAGTGCCGCCCAGGCCGATGCCCTGATGCAGCGTCAGGTGTTCGACCTGTGCTTCCTCGACCTGCGCCTGGGCGAGGACAATGGCCTGGACGTGCTGGCCCAGATGCGGGTGCAGGCACCGTGGATGCGCGTGGTGATTGTGACCGCCCATTCGGCCGTGGATACCGCCGTGGACGCCATCCAGGCTGGCGCCGCCGACTACCTGGTCAAACCGTGCAGCCCAGACCAACTGCGCCTGGCCACCGCCAAGCAACTGGAGGTGCGTCAGCTCTCGGCGCGGCTGGAAGCGCTGGAAGGCGAAGTGCGCCAGCCTAAAGACGGCCTGGACTCCCATAGCCCGGCAATGATGGTGGTGTTGGAAACCGCGCGGCAGGTGGCCGGGACAGACGCCAACATTTTGATCCTCGGCGAGTCCGGTACTGGTAAAGGTGAGTTGGCCCGGGCGATACACGGCTGGAGCAAGCGCTCGAAGAAGTCCTGCGTGACCATCAACTGCCCGTCTCTGACCGCAGAGCTGATGGAAAGCGAACTGTTCGGCCACAGCCGCGGCGCGTTCACCGGCGCCAGCGAAAGCACCTTGGGCCGAGTGAACCAGGCGGACGGCGGTACGCTGTTTCTCGACGAGATCGGCGATTTCCCCCTCACGTTGCAACCCAAGTTGCTACGGTTTATTCAAGATAAAGAGTATGAGCGTGTGGGCGACCCGGTCACCCGCCGCGCCGATGTGCGCATCCTCGCAGCCACCAACCTGAACCTGGAAGACATGGTGCGCGATGGCCGCTTCCGTGAAGACTTGCTCTACCGCTTGAATGTCATCACCTTGCACTTGCCGCCGCTGCGCGAACGCAGTGAAGACATCCTGACCCTGGCTGACCGCTTCCTTGCCCGCTTCGTCAAGGAATACGCACGCCCGGCGCGCGGCTTCAGTGATAATGCCCGCGAAGCGCTACTCAACTATCGCTGGCCCGGCAATATCCGCGAACTGCGTAACGTGGTGGAACGCGCCAGCATCATCTGCCCTCAGGAGAAGGTGGAGATCAGCCACCTGGGGATGGCCGAGCAACCGGCCAACAATGCACCGCGTATCGGCGCGGCTTTGAGCCTGGATGAGCTGGAGAAAGCCCATATCGGCGCCGTACTTGCGACCAGCGACACACTGGACCAAGCGGCCCGCACACTCGGCATCGATGCGTCGACGCTGTACCGCAAACGCAAGCAGTACAACCTTTGAACAGGACCTTATGAAGCTCGCGATGAAACTGCGCACCCGGTTATTCCTGAGCATCTCAGCGCTGATCACCGTGGCATTGCTGGGGTTGATCCTGGGCTTGGTCAGTGTCATGCAAATGGCCAAGACCCAGGAATCGCTGATCCGCAGTAACTTCATCACCCTGGACCTGGGGCTCAAGTTGCGTCAGAGCCTGGGCGACCAGTTGATCATGATGCTGGAGAAGCGCCCCGACCCGGACGCGCTGCAAGCCTCCAAGCAACATTATTTCGACCTGTTGGACCAAGGTATCGCCCATGAGCAGATAGACGGCAAAAATCATGGTTTCAGCCAGGCACGCTCCGATTACCAGAAGCTACTGGAAGCGTTTGACCAATCCCAACAGGCATCACCGCCCGCAGGCAGCAAAGAAAAGCTGACTGAAACCTTCAACATATTGCGCAACGGCCTGATCGCCGATCACAAGCGGGCGCTGGAAAATATCAGTACCAGCGAGCATAAATCCCGCGAGCGCGCGTTGTTGATTGCCGGCCTGCTCGGGCTGGTAGGGCTCGCGGTGCTGATCATCGGTTTCGTCACGGCCCATGGCATCGCCCGGCGCTTCGGTGGCCCCATCGAGGCGCTGGCCAAGGCCGCCGACAAGATCGGGCAGGGCGATTTCGAAGTCACCCTGCCGATCTCCTCCGCAGCGGAAATGAACCTGCTGACCCGCCGTTTCGGCATCATGGCCGAAGCGTTGCGCCAACATCAGGCCACTAACATCGATGAGCTGCTGGCCGGCCAACAGCGCCTGCAAGCGGTGCTCGACAGTATCGATGACGGCCTGTTGATGATTGATCGCCAAGGCTGCCTGGAGCACCTCAACCCTGTGGCGCAGCGCCAATTGGGCTGGGATGAGGAGCGGCTCGGCCAAGGCCTTGGCGAAGCCATGGGTCGCGCAGAAATGGATGAACAGCTGCAACTGGTGCTGCGCGGCGGCAACCTGGAGCGGGCCCCGGATGATCTGGAGGTGGAAGTCGAGGGTGAATTGCGCCTGCTGACCTACAGCCTGACCCCGGTCAGCCATACCCAGGGGCACATTCTCGGAGCCGTGATGGTGCTGCATGACGTGACTGAACAGCGCGCGTTCGAGCGGGTGCGCAGCGAGTTCGTGTTGCGCGCCTCCCATGAGCTGCGCACGCCGGTTACCGGCATGCACATGGCCTTCGGCTTGTTCCGTGAGCGGGCCAAGTTCCCACCGGACTCCCGCGAGGCGGACCTGCTAGATACGGTCAATGAAGAGATGCAGCGCCTGATGCAGTTGATCAACGACCTGCTCAACTTCTCGCGCTACCAGAACGGCCTGCAGAAACTCACCCTGGGCACGTGCGACGTCACCGACTTGCTGGAGCACGCACGGGCTCGGTTTACTGAGCCTGCGAACGCCCAGCACATTGAGTTGCTGGTGGAAGCCCAACCTGAGTTGCCACGGCTATATGCCGACCAAGTGCAACTGGAGCGGGTGCTCGACAACCTGCTGGGCAATGCCCTGCGCCACACCGCCGAAGGCGGGCAGATCCGCCTGCAAGCACGACGCCATGGCGAGCGGGTGATTATCAGCGTCGAGGATAACGGCGAAGGTATCGCCTACGGCCAGCAAGGGCGGATCTTCGAACCCTTTGTGCAGGTGGGCCGCAAGAAAGGCGGTGCGGGCCTGGGCTTGGCACTGTGCAAGGAGATCGTGCAATTGCACGGCGGCCGCATGGGTGTGTACTCACGGCCGGGGCAGGGTACGCAGTTCTATATGGCATTACCCCTGTAGGAGCGAGCTTGCTCGCGAAAAACGTCAACGATAACGCTGTGCTGTCAGGCAGCCCGCGTCGTCTATGCGTTCTTCGCGAGCAAGCTCGCTCCTACATTATTATTTTTACACCATCAGCGGTGATTCAAGGCGCGCAGGATTGCGGCGCTTTCAGCATCCGGGGTGCCGTCAAACAATGACGGGCGGAAACGCATCTGGAATGCGGCGATGACATGCCGCGTGGCCACATCCAACTCGCCGGTCTGCGGCGTCTGGTAGCCCAGGCGCGCCAGTTCTTCCTGGAACCAGGTAATGCTCGGCAACTGCGCGGCGTACTGCACCTGAAACCGGGCCACTGCCTGGGCATCCGGCCACACGGCCAGACCTTCTGCCGCTAAGCGCTTCCAAGGGAACAACGGGCCTGGGTCCAGCTTGCGCAGTGGGGCGATGTCGCTGTGCCCGATGATGTTCTTGGGGTCGATGCCGTTGCGCTTGCTGATGTCCTTGAGCAGCACGATCAGCGACTGCACCTGCGCTTCGGAATACGGGTACCACACACGCCCCGTCGGCGTATCGCTGAACCCTGGGTTGACGATCTCGATACCGATGGAACTGGAATTGAGCCAGGTGCGCCCCATCCACTCGCTTTCCCCTGCGTGCCAGGCGCGCTGGCTTTCATCCACCAGCTTGTAGATGGTGCCGGAGGCGTCGTCGCCGATCAGGTAATGGCTGCTGACCTGGCCATGGGTCAACAGCGCCAGGGAACGTTCAAGGTTGGTCGAGGTGTAATGCACCACAACGAACTGCACGCGATTGTCGTGGTTGACCGAAGGATGGCTGGTGTTCAGGCGCGGGCCATTGGCGCAGCCGGCGAGCAGAAGAAACGCTAAAGCGATATACAAGGATTTCATGGCGAGAGGCAGTACACTGAAAGACGATAATGCAACAGTGTAACGTACGACTCACGGCCAGGCGGTCAAATTACAAAATGGAACATCTTTTATGCCGCCTGCACCTGATTACGCCCCGCGGCCTTTGCCCTGTAGAGCGCTTCATCGGCACGCTTGAGCGCCAGGTCACTGCGCTCGCCGGGTTGAAACTGCGCCACGCCCATGGACACCGTGATCGTTACCGGCTCACCCTTGAAGTGGAACGGGCACGCGGCAATGGCCTCACGCAATACTTCACCTACGGCCAAGGCATCCGCCAAGGTCGAGTCGGGCATGAGCAGCACAAACTCTTCACCCCCAAAACGCGCGATGAAGTCCGTCGGCCGCAGGCGCTTGCTCAGCACATTGGCGATGATCTTCAAGACTTTGTCCCCAGCCAAGTGACCGTAACCGTCGTTGATGCGCTTGAAGTGGTCCAGGTCGAGCATGGCCAGCGACAGGCTGTCACCGCGCTGATGCCAGGCGTTGACTTCGTAATCGAGGCGTTCGCTCCACGCCGCACGGTTGGGCAAGCCGGTGAGCGGATCGATCAAGGCCTTCTGGCGCTGCACTTCCAGGTGCTCGCGGTAGCCCTGGGCCTCCTGCTCCATATGGGCCACGCGTTCAGCCAGGCCTTTTAGACGTGCGGCCACTTCCTGTTCGCGCAGGTCACGCTGCTGCTGGTGTTCGTCCATGGTGCCGAGCAAGCCTTCAAGGTGGCTTTCGAGCACCTGCTTGAGGCTGTCCAGGTCGGCGGCGTCCTGCACGCTGCTTTGCAGGCCGTCGACCTGCTCACGAATCTGCGTGTCCAACTCCCGCGCGGCCAGGCTGCTGTCGGCGTGGCCCTCGCTGGCGACCTGCAGATGGCCCTGGAATGCCTCGAGACGCTCGTTGAGCTGCTTGAGATAAGCCTCGAACTCATGCTGGCCACTGTCGGTGATCGCCAGCATCAGCACCGCCAGGTCATCGAGGATCGGCAGCAGTTCGTACCAGTTCAAGCCGTGGGCGAGACGCTCACGCATCGCCTCGGCCTGGGGCTGGTGACGTTCGGGCAGGGAAAGATCTTCCAGCAGGCCGAGCAAAGTGCCTTCAATGTGCTTGGCCACCGAGCTGTAAGACGGTTCAGGCGAATCGGGCAGGGCGTAGGTGCCGTCCGGTTGCAGTTCGTCAGGCTCGGGGCTTTCCAGCACGGGGGGTAATGACAAGCTGCCGATGGTGGTCTCATCCGGCGTTTCAACTGGAATCGGCGGCGGCTCGATAAAGGCGGCGAGTGCGCTTTCGTGAGCAGGCTCCGCAACTGGCGGCGCCTGCACGTCGGGTTCAGGTAATTGCGCAGGCGCCGCAATCGACGGCAGCTCTGGAGCGCCGAATACCGGCGTTTCGCTGGCGACCTCTTGCACTTCGGCCGCTGCCACAGGCGCAGGCTTCAAGGGTGGCAAAGGCGCAAAGGCACGCAAGGCTTGGGTCAACTCTTCCGATTGCGCAGGTTCTTCCGGTTCGGGCGCGGGTTTAGGCGCTGCAGGCGTTGGCGGTGCCAATTGCGCTACCGGCATCGGCTCAGCGTCAACCGGGGGCGCTTCACTGGCGGCCTCTTTACTACCGAACAGGCGTTGCAACAGGCCCGGCCCGGGGCGTGTGGTTTCGCCATCCGGCTCCAGATTATTCAGCGCCTGCCCCTGCAGGCTGCTCAGCTCACTGAGTAGCAGGGGTATCTCCCGCGCTTGCGCCACGCGACCATCGAGTTGCTTGGCGAAGGTTTTCAGCGGACGAGCCACCTCGCGGGGCAGCGGCAGCTTTTGCAACTGGGTGACCAAGGCGGTGAGCGCGGTGCTCATCTGGTCGACGCGGGTTTCACGGCGCTGCTCCGAATCCAGCACAGCCTTTTCCAGACGCGGCAGTAAAGCGGCGAGGGCAGCATCCATGTCGTCCGTGCGCACGACATCGCGCATTTCCTTCATGCATTGATCGACGGCGCGGTCGGTGCCTTCAGCGGCCAGCGTGCTGCGCACCAGCCCGCGGCGCAGCAAATCGAGGCGGGCAGCCCAGCGGCGTTCGAGTTTGTCTTGTTGCTCGATGCTCTGAAGGTACTTCTCTTTCCAGCGCTGGGCGTCGTCGCTCATGCAAGGGGTCCGCGAGGGCCTGGGCTCAACGCGGGTAATGCATCAGCCGTGAGCGAGCCCGGCAGACGAATCTCTACCGCGACCGGCAGGTGATCGGAAATGGGCTGCGCCAGCACCTGCACACTTTCCAGTGTGAGGCTTGGGCTGAGCAGGATATGGTCCAGACAGCGTTGCGGGCGCCAGCTGGGAAACGTGGCTTCGACTTGCGGGGCCAGTAACCCCAGGTCGCGCAGCGGAGAATTCTGCAGCAGGTCGTTGGCATGGGTGTTCATGTCACCCATGAGCACCTGGTGCTTGTAGTTACCAATCAATTCACGCACGTAGGCCAGTTGCAGGTTGCGCGTACGCCCCCCGAGGGCCAGGTGCATCATCACCACCACCAAGGCTTCCGGGCCTTCGCCAAAACGCACAAGGATTGCCCCGCGGCCTTTGGGGCCTGGCAAGGGGTGATCTTCAATGGCAGTGGGTTTGAGACGGCTGAGCACGCCGTTGCTGTGCTGTGCCAGGCGCCCCAGGTTGCGGTTGAGTTGCTGATACCAGTACGGAAAAGCACCCAACTGAGCCAGGTGTTCCACCTGGTTGATATAGCCGGAGCGCAGGCTGCCGCCGTCGGCTTCCTGCAGGGCGACCAAGTCGAAGTCACTGAGCAGGTCGCCGATTTTCTGCAAGTTACCGGTACGCCCCTTGTGTGGCAGCAGATGTTGCCAGCCACGCGTGAGGTAGTGCCGATACTTCTCGGTACTGTTGCCCACCTGGATATTGAAGCTGAGCAGGCGCAAGCGGCTATCTGCCGGCAGGCCTGTGGACTCCAGGTGATGCTCATTGACCTGCGGTTCATGCAGGCCAACGACACGCTCGGTACCCCAGCGGCGCATGGCGAGCCCCTTACTTGGCAGCGCGTTCTTTGGCAATCAGTTGGTCAGCAACGTTCAGGGTCGCTTCAGGACCACCGGTGCTGCCCAGGTCGAAACGGTATTTGCCGTTGACGATCAGGGTTGGAACGCCTTGCACGCCGTACTTCTGCGCGAGCTCCTTGGCCTGTTTGATCTGGCCCTGGATAGCGAAGGAGTTGAAGGTCGCCAGGAACTTGTCCTTGTCGACACCCTGAGTGGCAACGAAGTCAGCCATTTCGTCCGGCTTGGTCAGGCGCTTGCCTTGTTTCTGGATCGCTTCGAAGACGGCGTTGTGGACCTTGTGCTCAACACCCATGGCTTCCAGGGTCAGGAACAGCTGGCCGTGGGCGTCCCATGGGCCGCCGAACATGGCAGGAATGCGACGGAAGTTAACGTCCTTGGGCAGCTTTTCAGCCCATGGGTTGATAGTCGGCTCGAAGGCGTAGCAATGCGGGCAGCCGTACCAGAACAGCTCCACCACTTCAATCTTGCCCGGTACTGCAACGGGAACCGGGTTAGTCAGCTCAGCATAGGTTTTACCGGCTTCAAGCGGCACATCGGCAGCTTGTGCGGTCATGCCGAAGAGGCTGGCAGTGACGAGAGCGGCGCTGAGGATCAGATTACGCATGCTTTACTCCTGGACAAATAAAGTCGCCTCACGCGACCTTTGTTGTGACAGGTCTACGCGGACATGAGTTCGTTAGTGTAACGGCAGCGGCCACAAAAAAGGGCGGCCTGAGCCACCCTTTTTATGCTTGCATCGCGGGATTAATCGAGCGTTAACGCCCAGCCCGGTCAGTGCAGGCCCTGGATATAACTGGAGAGGGCTGCGATGTCTTCGTCGCTCAGCTTGCGAGCGATGGTGCGCATGGTCATCGCGTCGCCATCGTTGGCCCGGCCGGCTTCTTCTTTGCGAAAGTCGGTCAACTGCTTGGCGATGTAGGTGGCGTGCTGGCCGCTCAGGCGCGGGAAGCTGGCAGCAGCGTTGCCTGCGCCATTGGGCGAGTGGCAACCGGTGCAGGCAGGCAGGCCTTTTTCCAGGTTCCCGCCACGGAACAACTGCTCTCCACGGGCGACCAATTTAGGATCGGCAGCTCCCACACTGCCCTTCTGGCTGGCAAAATAGGCCGCGAGGTCCGCCAGGTCCTGATCGCTGAGATTGGTCAGCAGGCCAGTCATTTCCAGCACCGTGCGCTTGCCGCTCTTGATATCCTGCATCTGCTTGGTCAGGTAACGCTCACCCTGGCCGGCCAGCTTGGGGAAATTCGGCGCCGGGCTGTTACCATCCGGTCCGTGGCAAGCACCACACACGGCGGCTTTCGCCTGGCCCGCTGTAGCGTCGCCTGCAGCATGGGCAACACTGGTGATGCCCAAGGTCAACAGCAGACTCACGATCAGTTTGTTCATCAGCTAATCCAACTACGGCTAAGGGTTTAAGAGTTATCTACCGGGTTTACTCACCATCACATCAGTGACGGCCTGGTAATCCTCAGTACTGCAGTCCATGCACAAACCACGCGGCGGCATTGCCTTGAAACCCTGGGTCACGTGCTGCGTCAGCCTGACCATGCAAACTCGGTTGATCCTGTGTAGCCTGAGCGCCGTAAAGCGGAATCAGGGCAGCAGAAGCGAGCAACCGTCGGTCCATACATCGACCTTTTCAGGGCTTGAGAGCGTTTTGCGTTCTAATGCGCAATAAAGGTCTTTCGCTCCCGTGAACTTCATCCTTCGCTGGGACAAAGCACACACAAAATCTGCGGCATTATATACTGGCGCTACTGAAACGGAAACGACACCGCTTGCCGCACCCTTTCTCGGCACCGCCCACATCGGAAATCTCATGCAACTCAAGAACCCCATCCTCGGCCTGTGCCAACAGTCCACCTTCATGCTCAGCGCCGCCAAAGTGGACCAATGCCCCGATGACGAGGGCTTTGAAGTCGCCTTTGCCGGCCGCTCCAACGCCGGTAAATCCAGCGCACTGAACACCCTGACCCACGCCAGCCTGGCGCGCACCTCGAAAACCCCGGGCCGCACGCAACTACTCAATTTCTTCAAGCTAGACGATGATCGGCGTCTGGTCGACCTGCCGGGCTACGGTTATGCAAAAGTACCTATCCCGCTGAAGCTGCACTGGCAGCGTCACCTCGAGGCTTACCTGGGCGGTCGCGAGAGTTTGAAGGGTTTGATTCTGATGATGGATATCCGTCATCCAATGACCGACTTCGACTTGCTGATGCTCGATTGGGCGGTCGCCAGCGGCATGCCGATGCACATTTTGCTGACCAAGGCCGACAAGCTCACCTACGGTGCAGCCAAGAACACCCTGCTCAAAGTGCAATCCGAAATCCGTAAGGGTTGGGGCGACACCATCACCATTCAGCTGTTCTCCGCCCCCAAGCGCATGGGTTTGGAAGAGGCTTACACCGTACTGGCCGGCTGGATGGAATTGGCGGACAAGGGCGCAGAAATCGCCGAATAACTTTTCTGCGGGCAAAAAAAACCCCGGACTTCTTTTGGGGAGGGGAAGTTCGGGGTTCAAGTTCCGGACCGCTAGGGCGGGGTCCGGAATTATCTGCCAACACTTAACACAACATAGGAGCATTGAAGGGCTTCACCACCCATTCAGTAACTCTGAGTGGCAGTTCACAGGTTAAGTTCCGACAGCCTCAAAAAACTATTGGAAATAACTGACCGCGGTTTGCGCTCTAAACCGCCTCGCCACCTCGCAAGGTGATGGCGAAGCCGCAGAATCAGTGCGCCTCGTCCCAGTTGTCGCCTACGCCTACGTCCACCACCAAAGGCACGTCCAACTGCGCCGCCGCGCTCATATGCTCGCGAATCTTCTCGCTGACCTGCGCGACCAGGTCTTCGCGCACCTCCAGCACCAATTCGTCGTGCACCTGAAGGATGACCTTGGCGTCCAGGCCCGACTCGGTCAGCCAGTTATCCACCTGCACCATGGCTTTCTTGATGATGTCCGCCGCCGTGCCCTGCATCGGCGCGTTGATCGCTGTGCGCTCGGCCGCCGCGCGCTCCTGGGGCTTGTTGGAGTTGATATCCGGCAAGTACAGGCGTCGCCCGAAGAAGGTTTCGACATAACCCTGATCCGCCGCCTGGGCGCGGGTGCGCTCCATGTATTCGCGAACCCCTGGGTAGCGGGCGAAGTACACATCGATGTAGGCCTTGGCGGTCTTGGTGTCGACGCCGATGTCCTTGCCCAGCTTCTGGGCACCCATGCCGTAAATCAGGCCGAAGTTGATCGCCTTGGCGCTGCGGCGCTGGTTGGAGGTGACCTCATTCAACTCAACCTTGAACACTTCGGCCGCCGTGGCGGTGTGCACGTCCAGGTCATTGCGGAAGGCGTTCATCAAGCCTTCGTCCTTGGATAAATGCGCCATGATCCGCAGCTCGATCTGCGAATAGTCCGCCGCCAGCAGCTTATAGCCCTTGGGCGCAACAAACGCCTGGCGAATGCGACGCCCCTCGGCGGTGCGCACCGGGATGTTCTGCAGGTTCGGGTCGCTGGAGGACAAGCGCCCGGTCGCCGCGACGGCCTGATGGTAAGACGTATGAATACGCCCGGTACGCGGGTTGATCTGTTCCGGCAGGCGGTCGGTATAGGTACTTTTAAGCTTGCTCATGCTGCGGTACTGCATGAGTACCTTGGGCAGCGGGAAATCATCCTCGGCCAGTTTGGCCAGCACTTCTTCAGCCGTGGAGGCCTGGCCCTTGCCGGTTTTTTTCAGCACCGGCATGCCGAGCTTTTCGTAGAGAATCGCCCCAAGCTGCTTGGGCGAACCCAGGTTGAATTCTTCACCGGCGATCTCGTAGGCCTGGCGCTCCAGCTCAACCATCTTGTTACCCAGCTCGATGCTCTGGATGCCGAGCAGGTCCTTGTCTACCAGTGCGCCCTGGCGCTCGATGCGGGCCAGCACCGGCACCAGCGGGATCTCGATGTCCGTCAGCACACTGGCCAGGCTCGGGATCGCTGCCAGTTGCGCGTACAGGTACTGATGCAGGCGCAAGGTCACATCAGCATCTTCGGCCGCGTAAGGGCCGGCTTGCTCAAGGGCGATCTGGTCGAACGTGAGTTGCTTGGCGCCTTTGCCGGCGATGTCCTGGAAGCTGACCGTGTCGTGGTCCAGGTACTTCTTCGCCAGGCTGTCCATATCGTGCCGCGTCGCGGTGGAGTTGAGCACGTAGGATTCGAGCATGGTGTCGAAGGCGATGCCGCGCACGGTAATGCCCTGGGCAGGGTCGCCACCAATGGCGCAGTTGGCCAGGATATTCATGTCGAACTTGGCATGCTGGCCCACCTTGAGTTTGGTCGGGTCTTCCAGCAACGGTTTCAAGGCCAGCAGCACGGTGTCGCGGTCCAGTTGTTCCGGTGCACCGATGTAAGCGTGCGTCAGCGGAATGTAGGCAGCCTCATGGGGCTGCACCGCGAACGAAACCCCAACCAATTGCGCCTGCTGGGCATCGACCCCGGTGGTTTCGGTATCGAAGGCAAACAGCTTGGCGTCGTTGAGCTTATGCAGCCACAGATCGAACGTGGCCTGGTCAAGAATGGTGGTGTAAACCGTCTCTACTGGCACCGATACCACCGCCTCCACTGCGACATCCGCGACGGGCGCAACTTCATTGGCCGCCTTCAGCTCGACACGCTTGGTATCGCGCTGGATCTCGTCGTACCAGCTCTTGAACTCCAGCAATGTGTACAGCTCAAGCAGCTTTTCGCGGTCCGGTTCGATCAGGTGTAAATCATCCAACCCAACATCCAGCGGCACATCGATCTTGATCGTCGCCAACTGATAGGACAGGAATGCCATCTCTTTATGCTCTTCCAGCTTGGCCGGCAGGGTCTTGGCCCCACGGATAGGCAGGGTCGGCACAATATCCAACTGCTCATAAAGCTCTTTGAGGCCGCCATTGACCCCCACCAGCAAGCCGGAGGCGGTCTTGGGGCCAATGCCCGGAACGCCGGGAATGTTGTCGGACGAATCTCCCATCAACGCCAGATAGTCGATGATCTGCTCCGGAGCGACGCCGAATTTCTCCTTAACGCCCTCGATGTCCATGGAGCTACCGGTCATGGTATTGACCAAGGTAATGTGGCCGTCCACCAGTTGCGCCATGTCTTTGTCACCGGTCGAGATCACCACCGGGCGGCTGGCGGCCGCGCTGCTGCGGGCCAGGGTGCCGATCACGTCATCGGCCTCGACGCCCTCGACGCACAGCAACGGGAAGCCAAGAGCGATCACGCTTTGATGCAGCGGCTCGATCTGCAGGCGCATGTCATCGGGCATGCTCGGGCGGTTGGCCTTGTATTCGGCGTACATCTCATCGCGAAACGTCCCACCCTTGGCGTCGAAGACCACCGCGAACGGGCTGTCCGGGTACTGCTTGCGCAGGCTTTTGAGCATGTTCAACACGCCCTTGACCGCACCGGTGGGCAGGCCTTTGGAGGTGGTCAGCGGTGGCAGCGCGTGGAAGGCGCGGTACAGATAAGAAGAACCGTCCACCAGGACGAGGGGCGCTTGGCTCATGAGCAGGATCAACCTTTTCGGCGGGTCAGGCGCTAGAATAGCCGGACCAATGAAAACAAAGGGACAAGGTTATCATGCGTACATTCAATCGCCTGCTGTTGACCGGTTTGATTGCACTCGCTCCGATGGCTGCCATGGCGGCAGACGATGCCCCTTCGGCAGACCCGGAAGTTACCATTCGCACGGAAGGCGACAAAACCATCCAGGAATACCGCCAAAACGGCTTCCTGTACGCAATCAAAGTCACCCCGAAGGGCGCACCACCGTACTTTCTGGTACGTGCGGACGGCACCGACGCGAACTTCATCCGCTCTGACCAGCCGGATATGCTGATCCCGTCATGGAAGATCTTCG
This sequence comes from Pseudomonas sp. FJ2-5-13, assembly GCF_029201605.1. Taxonomy (NCBI): domain Bacteria; kingdom Pseudomonadati; phylum Pseudomonadota; class Gammaproteobacteria; order Pseudomonadales; family Pseudomonadaceae; genus Pseudomonas; species Pseudomonas sp. FJ2-5-13. Next base: position 77,352 of record NZ_CP104045.1, on the reverse strand, counting down.
AATGGAAATGATTTCTTAATTTCAACCGGCGCTGCCCACCGCAGCGCCCGTAACGGCAGTTTTAACCATGTCTGTGTTCACCCCCCTGGCTCGGCCCGAGCTGGAAACCTTTCTCGCCCCTTACGGGCTCGGCCGCCTGCTTGATTTCCAGGGGATTGCCGCCGGCAGCGAAAACACCAATTTCTTTATCAGCCTGGAGCAGGGCGAGTTCGTCCTGACCCTGGTTGAACGTGGCCCTGTGGCAGAAATGCCGTTCTTCATCGAGCTGCTCGACGTGCTCCACGACGCCGACCTGCCGGTGCCGTACGCCCTGCGCACTACCGACGGCATCGCTTTGCGCGAACTCAAGGGCAAACCGGCCTTGCTGCAACCACGTCTGGCGGGCAAGCACATCAAGGAGGCCAATGCGCAGCATTGTGCCCAGGTTGGCGAACTGCTCGGCCACCTGCACCTGGCCACCCAAGGCGAAAAGGTACTTGAACGCAAGACCGACCGCGGCCTGGAGTGGATGCTCAGCGAGGGCGCGCAGCTTATTTCGCACCTCAACGAGGCCCAGCAATGCCTGTTGCGCGATGCGCTGGCCGAGATCGAAGCCCACAAGGCCGACATCCTCGGCCTGCCACGGGCGAATGTGCACGCCGATCTGTTTCGCGATAACGCGATGTTTGAAGGCACGCACCTGACGGGCCTGATCGACTTCTACAACGCCTGTTCGGGGCCGATGCTCTACGACGTGGCTATCGCCTTGAATGACTGGTGCTCGGATGCCGAGGGCGTGATTGACGGTCACCGTGCCCGGGCCCTGCTGGGCGCTTACGCGGGGCTACGGGCGTTTACCGCGAAGGAAGCCGAGCTATGGCCGATCATGCTGAGGGTGGCGTGCGTGCGGTTCTGGCTGTCCCGGCTGATCGCAGCCGAGTCGTTTGCCGGGCAGGATGTGTTGATTCATGACCCGGCTGAGTTCGAGCATCGCTTGGCGCAGCGTCAGCAGGTCACGGTCCAGCTGCCGTTCGCACTCTAAAAAGCCCCACTCGGTCAAAAAAATGTGGGAGCGGACTTGCTCGCGAATGGGGCCTGTCAGTTAGTACATCATTGACTGATCCAACGCATTCGCGAGCAAGCCCGCTCCCACAGGGGTTTTGTGTTACCTGTTAGAGCGACTCCAGGCAACCGGCGAGGTCATTGCCAAGTTTTTCCAGCACCTGCTCATAACCCTGGGCCGTCGCCGGGGTATAGCCACCCAACGCATCCAATTCCGCCAGCTTCACCGGCAACCCGGCCACCAGGGTTTCGGCCAAGCGAGGTCGCAATGGCGGCTCGCTGAACACGCAAGTCTTGCCCACTTCCTGCAAACGCGCGCGCATCGCCGCTACGTGTTGGGCGCCCGGCTGTACTTCGGCGGCTACGCTGAACACGCCCGCATGCTTCAAGCCGTACGCCTCTTCGAAGTAATCAAAGGCTTCGTGGAACACGAAGTAAGGTTTGCCATCAACGCCCGCCAAACGCTGCTTCAGGCGCGCATCCAGCGCGTTCAGGCGTTCTTCGAACGCTTTGGCATTGCTCTGATAACGCTCGGCATTGGCCGGGTCGACGGCGCTGAGGTCGGCCGCCATCCGTGCGGCGATCACGCGCGCATTGACGGTCGACAGCCACAGGTGCGCATCCACGCTGCCTGGGCGGTGATCGTGGTCATGTTCGTCGGCTTCATCGGCATGAGAGTGGCTATCTTCGCCGAAAATGCGCAGTTTCATGCCCGGCAGGTCCTGCACCGCCACCGTTGCCGCCGTGCGGCCTTTGAGCACACGCGGCAAAAACGCTTCCATGTCTGGCCCAATCCAGTACAGCAGGTCGACCGACTGCACACGCCGTACGTCGGATGGGCGCAAAGCAAAGTTATGCGGCGACGCCCCCGGGGGCAGCAATACCTCTGGAACAGCCACCCCGTCCTGCACGGCAGCGGCAATCAGTTGCAACGGCTTGATGCTCGTCAGCACCTTGACCTCGGCCTGAGCGGCACCCGCAACGAGCAAACTGGTGACAAATACGACAAAAACGGGAAAAAGTCGGGACACGATGACCACTCGATGGCGTAGGAACGGGTAACATAATAACGTCTCTATCAAATATCTGTCGCCGCTCATGCCTAAAACACCGCTTGCCAGCCGTCCCCACGACCACTCTCACTGCGTGCACACCGCATTGTCAGAGGCCGACACCCTGTGCGCGAAGAAAGGCTTGCGCCTGACCGCCTTGCGTCGCCGGGTGCTGGAGCTGGTGTGGCAGAGCCACAAGCCTTTGGGTGCGTACGACATTCTTGGCGTACTCAGTGAGCAGGACGGCCGCCGCGCCGCGCCGCCTACCGTTTACCGTGCGCTGGATTTCCTGCTGGAAAACGGCCTGGTGCACCGTATCGCCTCGCTCAACGCCTTTGTCGGTTGCAACCACCCGGAGCACGCGCACCAAGGTCAGTTCCTGATCTGTCGCGAGTGCCACGCCGCCATTGAGCTTGAACAAAAAAGCATCAGCGACGCCATTGTCAAAAGCGCTGCCGACGTTGGCTTCAAGGTCGAGGGGCAAACGGTCGAAGTGGTCGGCCTGTGCGCAGGCTGCCAGGGGGTTTGATGAGCAATGCGTTAATCCGCCTGGAGCAGGTCGGGGTCACGTTCGCCGGGCAAAACGTGCTGGAAAACATCGCACTGAGCGTGGAACCCGGGCAAATCGTCACCCTGATAGGCCCCAACGGCGCCGGCAAGACCACCCTGGTGCGCGCCGTACTCGGGCTGCTCAAGCCCCACAGCGGCACGGTTTGGCGCAAGCCCAAGCTGCGCGTGGGTTATATGCCGCAAAAGCTGCATGTAGACCCAACGTTGCCGCTCTCCGTATTGCGCTTCCTGCGCCTGGTTCCCGGCGTAGACCGCGCCCGCGCCCAGGCTGCGCTTAAGGAAGTCGGCGCCGAACACGTCATCGACAACCCGGTGCAAAGCATCTCCGGCGGCGAAATGCAGCGCGTGCTGCTGGCCCGCGCCTTGCTGCGCGAGCCCGAGCTGCTGGTACTTGATGAGCCCGTGCAAGGTGTCGATGTCGCCGGCCAGGCCGAGCTGTACAGCCTGATCACCCGCCTGCGCGACCGCCATGGTTGCGGCGTGCTGATGGTCTCCCACGACTTGCACCTGGTGATGAGCACCACCGACCAGGTGGTCTGCCTCAACCGCCACGTGTGCTGCTCCGGCCACCCGGAACAAGTCAGTGGCGACCCGGCGTTCGTGGAGTTGTTCGGCAAGAACGCCCAGAGCCTAGCGATCTACCATCACCACCATGACCACGCCCATGACCTGCATGGCGCCGTCGTCGATACCCCCCACGTTCATGGAGATAGCTGCAAGCATGGCTGATTTTCTGCTCTACGCCCTGCTGGCAGGCTTGGCTTTGGCTTTGGTGGCGGGCCCACTGGGCTCGTTTGTGGTCTGGCGGCGCATGGCCTATTTCGGCGACACCTTGTCCCATGCCGCCTTGCTGGGCGTGGCCATGGGCTTTCTGCTGGATGTAAGCCCGGCCATCGCCGTGACCGTCGGCTGCCTGCTGCTGGCGGTGCTGCTGGTGACCCTGCAGCAACGCCAGCCACTGGCTTCCGACACACTGCTGGGCATCCTTGCGCCCAGTACCTTGTCCCTGGGCCTGGTGGTGCTGAGCTTCATGCATGAAGTGCGCATCGACCTGATGGCCTACCTGTTCGGCGACCTGCTGGCGATCAGCCCGACCGACCTGGCCTGGATACTCGGCGGCAGCGCTGCGGTGCTGGTGTTGCTGGTGACCCTGTGGCGTCCGTTGCTGGCGATCACCGTGCATGAAGAACTGGCCAAGGTAGAGGGCTTGCCCGTCGCAGGCCTGCGTATGGCGCTGATGTTGCTCATCGCCGTGGTGATTGCTGTCGCGATGAAGATTGTCGGCGTATTGTTGATCACGTCGCTGCTGATCATTCCAGCCGCCGCCGCCCAACGTCACGCTCGCTCTCCGGAGCAGATGGCGATTGGCGCCAGCCTCCTGGGGATGCTTGCAGTGTGTGGTGGCCTGGCGCTGTCCTGGTTCAAGGACACACCGGCCGGGCCGTCGATTGTGGTTACGGCGGCCGCCCTGTTTCTGCTGAGTTTTGTCCTGCCCCGTCGAGGGGTGTAGACTTGCTCGCTTTTTGCGCAAATAGAGAGTCGCAGGAATGAAGCCGTTCACCTCCCGTTATCTGCTCCTTGCCGCATTTTCACTGCTGCTGGGCGCCTGCCAAAGTACGCCGCCCGCCGCCCTCCAGGCTCCGGATCCGCGGGCTGCGGCCATCGCGCAGCTGGAACAAAACCTGGCCAGCAGCGAATTGGCCACCGCCGAAGACCAGTTGGCCGCACTGCAGGCCCAATCGCCCAATGACCCGGCACTTGAGGCCTACCAGCGTCAATTGGCCGAAGCCTACTTGCAGCGCAGCCAGATCGTGTTGCAAAAGGGCGATGTCAACGCGGCCGCCACGGCCCTGAGCCGTGCCCGCGCCTTGATGCCCAAGGCCCCTGCGCTGACGGGTGGCGTCAACAGCGCCATCAGCCATGCGCGCAAAGCCGAATTGGACCAGGCAGAAGCCGCGTTGAAAGCCGCTGAAGCCAAGCCCGCCGCCAAGGTTATCGACCCGGCAGCGCCGAGCACCACCGTGGCGCTGAACCTGGCGGATGTCGAAGATATGCGCCATCAGCTGGATGCAATCGCCACCGATGTGGTGAATTACCAGTGCGACGTCAGCATCCAGGTGCCACGCACCCAGGATTACCCGTGGCTGGCCACGTTACTGACCAAGCGGGTCAAGCGGATTGATTCGGGGTATGACCTGAAGATTCACCGGCAAATCCTGAAACATATTCCGGCGCAGGTTGTGCTGATTCCGCGCAAGGCGGACTAAAAGCATCGCAGGCAAGCCAGCGCCCACCTTTGAACGGTGTGGGAGCTGGCTTGCCTGCGATGACGACCTAACAAACAACCGATAAGTTAAGCCGGAATCGCCTTGGATTTCGGCTCACGCTCCCACACCCGATGTTGGGCAATCGCCGCAAAAAACGCTTTGAACGCCTTGGCATCCGCGCCCACGATCAACCCCGCATCCGCTTCCAGTTTCAGCAGGTCCAGCAACGGCTTCACATCGCTGGCTACCGCAATCGCCTTCAGGTGTTTGTAGGCTTCCAGTACGTAATGCAACGCCACGCCATCACCGCTCAGCGCCTTCACGGACTCTTTGCCACCCGGGATAAACACTGCGTCGAAGGCAATGGACGGCATGCCTTCCATCGAGGCGTCGACCGGCAGCGTCTTGCCCTGCGCGGTGGTCACAGGCGCCGAAGTAGGCCCCAGCAACTTGGCATGGGCGCCTTCAGCTTCCAGCGCGGCTTTCAGCGCGTCAATGGCCGCACCATCAACGCCGTTGGCTGCCAGAATCGCCACTTTGCGCGTTTTGATATCGCCCGATAGCAAGTTCACCTGGCTCAAGGCTGGCGATTCTTTCAGCGACGTTTCACGGGCAGGCACCGTGCCCTTGGTCGGCGCTGGCAAGCCCAGGTTCTGCGCAACGCGCTTGGCCAGCTCCAGGTCGATATTGGCCAGAATCTCGTTGACCTGGCGCGCACGGATGAACTCGCGCTCCACCTTGCCCAGCTCAAAGCTGTAGGCCGCGATAATGTGCTCTTTCTCGTGGTGGCTCATGCTGTTGTAGAACAGCGTCGCCTGGGAGAAATGGTCACCGAAGGATTCGCTGCGCTCACGCACTTTGTTGGCATCGACGCGCTCGTAGTAGGACTCAAAGCCACCATCGGTAGGACCGGCAGGGGTTTCCTTCGGCCAACCCCCATCAATGGAGTTTGGTTCGTAGGACGCACGGCCCTTATCAATCACAGTGCGATGCTGAGCGTCGCGCTGGCCGTTATGGAAAGGCACGACAGGCCGGTTGATTGGAATCTCATGAAAGTTCGGCCCGCCCAGTCGGCTGATCTGGGTATCGGTGTAGGAAAACAGACGCCCTTGCAGCAACGGGTCGTTGGTGAAGTCGATGCCCGGCACGATGTGGCCTGGGCAGAACGCAACCTGCTCGACTTCAGCGAAGAAGTTGTCCGGGTTACGGTTGAGCACCATTTTGCCCAGCGGCGTGATCGGTACCAGCTCTTCGGGAATGATCTTGGTCGGGTCGAGCAAGTCGAAATCGAACTTATGCTCGTCTTCTTCGGCCACGATCTGCACGCCCAACTCCCACTCGGGGTAATCGCCGCTTTCAATCGCTTCCCACAGGTCACGGCGGTGGTAGTCAGTATCTTTACCGGCCAGCTTTTGCGCCTCATCCCATACCAGGGAGCAGGTGCCGACTTTCGGACGCCAGTGGAATTTCACGAAGCTGGACTTACCTTCGGTATTGATCAACCGGAAGGTGTGCACACCAAAACCCTGCATGGCGCGCAGGCTTTTTGGAATGGCGCGGTCGGACATGGCCCAGATCACCATGTGCGCGGATTCCGGTTGCAGCGAAACAAAATCCCAGAAGGTATCGTGGGCCGAACCGCCGGTAGGAATTTCGTTATGAGGCTCGGGTTTCACCGCGTGGACGAAGTCAGGAAATTTGATCGCGTCCTGGATGAAGAACACCGGCATGTTGTTGCCCACCAGGTCGAAGTTGCCTTCGTCGGTGAAGAACTTCACGGCAAAACCGCGCACGTCACGCACGGTGTCGCCGGAACCACGCGGGCCCTGCACCGTGGAAAAACGCGCGAATACTGGGGTTTTATGCTCAGGCGTGCGCAGGAAACCTGCCTTGGTCAGCGTCGAATGGTCGCCGTAACTCTGGAAATAGCCATGGGCGCCCGTACCACGGGCATGCACGATGCGCTCCGGGATGCGCTCATGGTCGAAGTGCGTGATCTTTTCACGCATGATGAAGTCTTCGAGCAGCGACGGGCCGCGCGCGCCGACTTTCAAGCTGTTCTGGTTGTCGGAAATCTTCACGCCTTGGTTGGTGCGCAGGGCCTGGCCAGTCGCGTCAGAGCGGAATTCTTCCAGGGCCTGCAACTTGGCGTTGGTGTTGCCACGGTCCAGGGTATCGGTACCCGCAAGTTCACTCTTGGGCGGGGTGGCTGGCTTCTTGGTACTCATCAGTCAAAACTCCTTATTCAAAGTGGCCAGAGCGGTCCCCGGCTCGTTTGAGCAAAACCCCAGGCACGGCACCTGGGAAATCGAGTTGCTTAAGTAGTGACTGACGCGGTTTTGCACCGTTCCTTTTTTGTGACCTTTGATCGCGTTATTGCCAAATGACTGGATGAATACGAAATAAATGCTAAGAAACGCTATACGGACAGGCTAAAATGCGCGCCCGGCTAACCGCTGATCCCTTTTCAATGCGCCCCACAAGGTTCGCTACGTGATCGAGTTTCAAAACGTCCATAAAACCTACCGCGTCGCCGGTAAGGATATTCCCGCCCTGCACCCCACCAGCCTGCGCGTCGAGAACGGCCAGGTGTTTGGCCTGATTGGCCACTCGGGTGCCGGTAAAAGCACCCTGCTGCGCCTGATCAACCGCCTGGAAGAGCCCAGTGGCGGCCAGATCAAGGTGGATGGCGAAGAAGTCACTGCGCTGGACGCCAACGGCCTGCGGCGCTTCCGCCAGCAGGTCGGCATGATCTTCCAGCACTTCAACTTGCTGGCGTCCAAGACCGTGGCCGACAACGTCGCGCTGCCGCTGACGCTCGCCGGCGAACTGTCGCGCAGGGAAATCGACCAACGTGTGGCTGAGCTGCTCGCCCGCGTTGGCCTGTCGGACCATGCCAAAAAGTACCCAGCGCAGTTGTCCGGCGGCCAGAAACAGCGCGTCGGCATCGCCCGCGCCCTGGCGACCAAGCCAAAAATCCTGCTGTGCGACGAAGCCACCAGCGCCCTCGACCCGCAAACCACGGCGTCGGTCCTGCAACTGCTGGCCGAGATCAACCGTGAGTTGAACCTGACCATCGTGTTGATCACCCATGAAATGGACGTGATCCGCCGCGTATGCGACCAGGTCGCCGTGATGGACGCCGGGGTGATCGTCGAGCAAGGCTCGGTGGCCGACGTGTTCCTGCACCCCAAGCACCCGACCACCAAACGCTTCGTACAAGAAGCCGAACAGGTGGACGAAGGCGAGCAGCGCGACGACTTTGCCCATGTGCCAGGCCGTATCGTGCGCCTGACGTTCCAAGGGGACGCGACCTACGCGCCACTGCTGGGTACCGTCGCCCGGGAAACCGGGGTGGACTACAGCATCCTTGCCGGTCGTATCGATCGCATCAAAGACATTCCTTACGGGCAACTGACCCTCGCCGTCACCGGCGGTGACATGGACGCCGCGTTTGCGCGCTTCACCGCCGCCGACGTTCACATGGAGGTCCTGCGCTGATGGACGTTTTCCTGAGTTTCTTCGCCAATATCGACTGGTCTGAAATCTGGCTCGCCACCGGCGATACCATGACCATGCTGTTCGGTTCGCTGTTCTTCACCGTGCTGCTGGGCCTGCCCCTGGGCGTGCTGTTGTTCCTGACCAGCCCGCGCCAGCTGTTCGAACAAAAAGGCCTGTACGCGCTGCTGTCGCTGATCGTGAATATCTTGCGCTCGCTGCCGTTCATCATCCTGCTGATCGTGATGATTCCGTTCACGGTACTGATCACCGGCACGTCGCTGGGTGTCGCCGGTGCGATCCCACCGCTGGTCGTCGGCGCCACGCCATTCTTTGCGCGCCTTGTGGAAACCGCTCTGCGCGAAGTGGACCGTGGCATCATCGAAGCCACCCAGGCCATGGGGGCTACCACCCGCCAGATCATCACCAACGCCCTGTTGCCCGAAGCCCGCCCTGGCATCTTCGCAGCGATTACGGTGACGGCGATTACACTGGTTTCCTACACCGCAATGGCTGGTGTGGTCGGTGCTGGCGGCCTGGGCGACCTGGCCATCCGTTTTGGCTACCAGCGCTTCCAGACCGATGTGATGGTGGTCACTGTGGTGATGCTGTTGATTCTGGTGCAAATTCTGCAAACCGTCGGCGACCGGCTGGTGGTGCACTTTTCTCGTAAATAACGGCCATTGCCGGCACACAGCCGGCAGATGCCCGAACAAGGAGCTTGCTGGATGAAAAAACTACTGGTTGCTTTCGCCGCCGTGGCTGCGTTTTCCGCCCACGCCGAGACCATTACGGTCGCTGCTTCGCCGGTGCCTCACGCCGAAATCCTCGAATTCGTGAAACCTGCCCTGGCCAAAGAAGGCGTGGACCTGAAGGTCAAAGTCTTCACCGACTACGTGCAGCCGAACGTACAGGTGGCTGAGAAACGCCTGGACGCCAACTTCTTCCAGCACCAGCCGTACCTGGATGAATTCAACAAGGCCAAAGGCACTCACCTGGTGAGCGTCGGCGCTGTGCACCTGGAGCCTCTGGGCGCTTACTCCAGCAAGTACAAAAAATTGGCCGACCTGCCTGACGGCGCCAACGTGGTGATCCCGAACGACGCCACCAACGGCGGCCGTGCGCTGTTACTGCTGGCCAAGAACGGCCTGATCACCCTGAAGGACCCGACCAACATCCTGTCGACCATCAAGGACATCACCGGCAACGATAAAAAGCTGAAATTCCGCGAACTGGAAGCCGCCACCCTGCCGCGCGTGCTGACCCAGGTCGACCTGGCGCTGATCAACACCAACTACGCCCTGGAAGCCAAGCTGGACCCATCCAAGGATGCCCTGGTGATCGAAGGCAGCGATTCGCCTTACGTGAACATCCTGGTAACCCGCGAAGACAACAAAGATGCAGACGCGGTGAAGAAGCTGGTTGCAGCCCTGCACACGCCTGAAGTGAAGAAATTCATCGAAGAGAAGTACAAAGGCGCGATCAAGCCGGCGTTCTGATCCAACCCGATCTGTAGGAGCGAGCTTGCTCGCGAAAAACGTCAACGATAATGCGCGCTGCCTGAATAAACGCGGCGCCTGTGAGTTCTTCGCGAGCAAGCTCGCTCCTACAAAATCGGCTTTATATGGCTGCTATTTGCGCTGCAGCAACCCCGGCAACTGCGCCACCAGCTTCTGGTTGTTCAACGGCGCACGAATAAACCCACGCTGGGTACCGTCCGGGCCGATCAGTGCCAGGTTACCGCTGTGGTCGACGGTGTAGTTCGGCTTGCTGGTATCTGCCGGAATGAAGGGAATGCTCACCGCATTCGAGACCTTCTGCACATCCTCCACATTCGCGCCAGTCAGGCCTTGGAACTGTGGGTCGAAGTAGCTCAGGTACTGCTTGAGCTGCGCCGGGGTATCGCGGTGCGGATCGACGCTGACCAGAATCACCTGCAACTTATCCACAGCCTCTTTAGGCAGCTCGCTCTTGATCTGGCGAAGCTGGGCGAGGGTGGTCGGGCAGATATCCGGGCAGAAGGTGTAACCGAAAAACAGCAGGCTCCACTTGCCCTTCAACTCGTTGACCACCACCGGCTGGCCTTCCTGATTGGTCATGGTCACCGCTGGCAACTGACGGCTTTGCGGCAGCAGAATGATGCCCGCGTCGATCAGCGCGGTGGGATCGCCCTGGCCTTTGCCCGAGAGCACTTTGTTGACGGTCAGGCCCATGATCAACGCCACCAGGGCCACGAGGATGAAGACGGTTTTTTGAGTTCGAGTCATAGGTTCAACAATAAGTAGTGGTCTACGAGCAGGGCGATAAACAGCAACAGCAAGTACCAGATAGAGTACTTGAACGTGTTGATCGCCGCGTGCGGCTGGCTGCCACGGTACAACACCCAGGCCCATTGCAGAAAGCGCGCCCCCAATACCAGCGCACAGCCCAGGTAGAGCAGCCCGCTCATGTGGATAACGTAGGGCATCAGGCTCACCGCCAGCAGGGCGAAGGTGTACAGCAGGATATGCACCTTGGTGTAGTGCTCGCCATGGGTGACCGGCAGCATCGGGATGTCGGCCTTGGCGTATTCCTCTTTGCGGTGAATGGCCAGGGCCCAGAAGTGTGGCGGGGTCCAGGCGAAGATGATCAGCACCAGCAGCAAGGGTTCGGCACTCACATGCCCAGTGACAGCCACCCAACCCAGCAGCGGCGGCGCCGCACCGGCCAGACCGCCGATGACGATATTCTGCGGCGTCGCTCGCTTGAGAAAGCCGGTGTAGATCACCGCATAACCCAGCAGCGAAGCCAAGGTCAGCCAGGCCGCCAGCGGGTTGGTGAACGCCAGCAGCAGGGCCAATCCTGCAATCGCCAGGAACAACGCAAACGCTAACGCCGCCATCGGCGAGACGCGCCCCTCAGCCATCGGCCGCTTGTGAGTGCGCGCCATCACGGCATCAATCCGTCGATCCACCACATGATTGACCGCCGCCGCGCCGCCGGCACACAGGGCAATGCCGAGGTTGCCGAACACCAGCACGGTCCAGGGCACCCCGGCGCGGGTGGCGAGGAACATGCCCACCAGCGAGGTGATCAGCATCAGCACCACCACTTTGGGCTTGGTCAGCTCCAGATAGTCACGCCAGATCGCCCGGTCGCGACGTGCGCCGATCACGGTCGCCATGGCAGTTCTCCTTTAAGGGTGATCAGGCCCGACACCTGTTTGCGCGGGATAAAACGCCAACCGAACAGACGCGGGTGACGCACCCGAACCAGGCTGGTGCGCGCGTGGTAATTGACCAGCACCAGCGTCAACAACAACGTTGCCCCGCCAGCGTTGTGCGCGACTGCCACCGGTAACGGCAGGCCGAACGCCACATTGCTCAGCCCCAGGCAGATCTGCGCGGCCAGGGCGATCAACAGCAGACCGGCCAGGCGCGTCATCCCCACTGCCCGCAGTTGCCAGGCCAAACCGAGCAGCACCAGCGTGACCAGCACGGCGCCGACGCGATGCGTCAGGTGGATAGCAGTGCGCGCCTCGCTGTCGAGCTGCCCGCCCAGGTAATTGGGGCCGATGTGCTGGGTCAGGTGAAAGCCATTGGCAAAGTCCGCTGCCGGCCACCATTGGCCATGGCAGGTGGGCAAATCGACACAGGCCACCGCCGCGTAGTTGGAACTGACCCAGCCGCCCAGGGCGATCTGCCCGATCACCAGCACCAGCCCCGCCGTTGCCCAATATTGCAGGCGCTTGGGCACGACCAACGCTGGCAGTACGCCGGACAGCCGCAGGGTCAGCAGAAACAGCAGGCTCAAGGTCGCAAAGCCGCCCAAAAGATGCCCGGTGACCACTTGCGGCCAGAGCTTCAAGGTCACGGTCCACATGCCAAACGCCGCCTGGGCCAACACCACCGCCAGTATGAACAGCGGTAGCTTCACTGGCTGGCCCGGATCACGCCGATGACGCCACGAACGCGCCGCCAGCAGCGCGATCATCAGGCCCAGGCTGCCAGCGAAGTAGCGATGGGTCATCTCGGCCCAGCCTTTGTCGGCCTCCACCGGCGTGTCGGGAAAGTGCAACTCGGCATGGGCCAGTTGGGCTTCGCTGTGCGGCACGCTGATAAAGCCATAGCAGCCCGGCCAGTCCGGGCAGCCGAGGCCGGCGTGGGTCAGGCGGGTATAGGCGCCGAGCAGCACGACAAACAATGCCAGTAACGTGGCAAACAGCGCGAGGCGAAATCCAGGCTTGGCCATGACGGTGCCCTTATCCGATGTTCGACAGTTTCAACAGCAGGCGCAGGTCGTTGAGCAAGTCCTTGCCCTTGACCTTGGCGTCGTAGCGCAGCACCAGATTGCCGTGGGGGTCGACAATCCACAGTTGCGCATCGCCGGGCGCGGCAGCATTCCTGGCAAAGGTCGACACATCCAGCGGGTAGCGCTGCAGCTGTGGATATTCGGCCTTGAGCTTGGCCTCGTATTCGCGGCTCAAAGGTTGCGCGCCGGCCAGGGCATGGCTGGCACGGGACGCATCACGGCCAAGGCTGATCTGCAGCTGACGCGCCAGGTACACCAGTTGCTGGCAATCGGCAGCGCACGCGGTGGGGGCGGTGACCAACAGTTGCCAGCGCTGTTCATCGGCCTGCACGCCGATGTCGGCGCGGGTCTGGCCGTTGCCGATCAGTTCGCCGTGGTAGCTGCGGCTGTCCGGCACCCAGAACTGCAATTTGTACATAAAGGTGGCCAGCGCCATCGGGCCGATCACCATCATCAGGATCAAAATCAGCTGCCAGCGACCCTTACGCCGATCAAGCGTGTCAGATGTGCTGGGTGGATTCATGGCCGCTCCCATGGGGCTTCTCCTTTTTGTTATGCCATCCGAGGTAGAGGTAAAGCGCCAGCAACGCCAAGGCCATGGCGAACCATTGCACGGCGTAGGCCAGGTGTTTTTCCGGGCCCATGGCGACGATGGGCCAGTGGGTTTCGTAGGTACCGGGGCCCGCTTCGGCACGCAGCTCATAGGCAAAACCGCTGCGCCCCAGTTCGTCCCACAGTGCGGCAGGGTGCAGCGCGGTGAGCAGGCGCGGCCATTGCGTGCTGGCCGGGTCGGCATGCAGTTGGAAGGTCTCGCCAGGGGCGACGTACACCCAGGCGTCGAAGTTCAGCGTCTGTTCAGGGGTAGTAAAGGCAGGCGCGATACGCCGGTCCGGCCAGGGCAGCCAGCCACGGTTGAGCAACAGCCACAGGCCGCTGGCCTGGTCATGGAAGGGTTGCAGCAACTCGACACCGGCCTTGCCGTCACGCATGCGGTTATCCAGCAATACGCTGTGTTCGCCATCCAGTTGCCCGCGAAGATGAACGCGGCGGAAGGCCGGATCAGCCATGTCATTGAGCTGCGCACTGCTGACCGGCTCAGCCGCGCGGCGCTCGGCATAACGGTCTACCAGCAGTTGCTTTTCGTGCCCACGGGCCAGTTGCCAGAACCCCAGGCCCACCATCAATGGCAGCAACATCAGCACCACCAGCGTCGGCGCGATGCCCGGACGAAAGCGTTGCAGGGCACTGGCTATACTCGATCTCATCGCCCCTCCTTCAATAAGCCCGGAGCCAGACCATGCTCAAAGCCGCCATTGCCCTGATGCTGATCGCGACCGTCGTGAGCCTGTTCAGTGGCTTGTTCTTCCTGGTCAAGGACGAGGGCAACTCCAACCGCCTCGTCACCGCCTTGACCGTGCGTGTCACGCTGGCCGTGATCACCGTGGGCTTGATCGCCTGGGGCTTTTTCAGCGGCCAACTGGTCTCTCATGCGCCGTGGTAAGCGGCGTCACAGCACATACACGAAGAAAAACAGCCCGATCCACACCGCGTCCACAAAGTGCCAATACCAACTGGCCGCCTCGAAACCGAACTGGTGCTCGGCATTGAAATGCCCGCGCAGGATGCGCATCAGCATCACAAACAAAATAAGGGTGCCGATGGTCACGTGGGCGCCGTGAAAGCCCGTGAGCATGAAGAACGTCGCGCCGTACACGCCTGAACCCAGGGTAAGGCCCAACTCTTTGTAGGCGTGGATGTATTCCTCAGCCTGGAACCCAAGAAACGCCAGGCCCAGCAGCACGGTGATCGCCAGCCACAGTTTCAGTGCACCACGATGGCCTTTGCGCAGGGCATGGTGGGCAATGGTGATGGTCACGCTGGAACTCACCAGCAGGATGGTGTTGACCAACGGCAGGCCCCAGGGGCTGATGGTGCCTTTGGGCGCTGGGTACAGCTTGGGGTCGGGGTTGTTCAGCAGGGGCCAGGCAAACTCAAAGTTCGGCCACAGCATATGCGCAATGCCCTTGGGCCCTTCGCCCGCCAACCAAGGCCCAGCCCAGACGCGCACGTAGAACAGCGCACCAAAAAAGGCGATGAAGAACATCACCTCCGAAAAAATGAACCACGTCATGCCCCAGCGGAACGAGCGGTCCATCTGCGCGCTGTACAGCCCGGCACGACTTTCCTTGATCACCGCGCCAAACCAGCCAAACAGCATGTAGGCCAGCAGCAAACCGCCCACGAAAAAGATCCACGGCCCGTGGGATTCGGGGCGCGCGGCCTTCAAGTCGTTGAACCACACGGCCAGGCCATACACGGTGACCAGCAGGCCAATCGTGGCAATTATTGGCCATTTGCTTTGCGCTGGTACGTAGTACGTATCATGAGTCGACATGTATTCGCTCTCCTGATTGAGGGGGCAAACAGTAGCTAGCCCCCGGTCCTGACGGCCACGGGCGGCTGGCGCGCAGTGATATCGAACAGCGTGTACGCCAGGGTCAAATGCTTCACATCCTTGGGCATCGCGCGGTCGACGATGAAACGTACGGGCATCTCAATGCGCTCACCGGGCTGCAACACTTGCTGGGTGAAGCAAAAGCATTCGGTTTTGTGGAAGTACATCGCGGCTTCGGCCGGGGAAATACTGGGTATCGCCTGGGCGGTCATCGGCTTATCGGTGGGGTTGTAGGCCACGAACAGCATCTCGTTGACAGCCCCGGGGTTGACCACAATCTCGTCGGCCTTGGAATGAAATTCCCAGACCATGTCGATGGCGTTGGTGGACAGGAACTGCACCCGCACCTGGCGCGAGGGATCGACCATTTGCTCACCTTCGTACTGCCCAGCGGTCTTGCCGTTGATGCCGAATGCCTTGCACATCACGTCATAGATCGGCACCAGGGCGAAGCCGAAGGCGAACATCGCCAACACCAAAATCAGCAGGCGGGTGACCAGGCGCTTGAGCGGTACGGAGTCAGCCATGGCGCCCACCCGAGCCGAACTCGGTCAATGTGGGAGCGGGCTTGCTCGCGAAAGCGGTTTCATAGCTAACGAAAACGTTGACTGACACACCGTCTTCGCGAGCAAGCCCGCTCCCACACTGACCCGGTTCGCAACGCAACCGCCTGTTCATTTGACCTCCGGCGGCGTTGTAAACGTGTGATACGGCGCCGGCGAGGGCACGCTCCATTCCAGGCCCTCGGCGCCATCCCACGGCTTGGCCGGCGCAGGCGGGCCGCCACGGATGCACTTGATGACAATGAACAGGAAGAAGATCTGCGTGGCGCCGAACATGAAGGCACCGATGGACGAGACCATGTTGAAGTCAGCGAACTGCAGGTTGTAGTCCGGCACCCGACGCGGCATACCGGCCAGCCCTACGAAGTGCATGGGGAAGAACGCCATGTTCATGCCCACGAAAGACAACCAGAAGTGCAGCTTGCCCAAGGTTTCGTCGTACATGTGGCCGGTCCATTTCGGCAGCCAGTAGTAGGCCGAGGCGAAGATCCCGAAGATCGCACCGGGCACCAGTACGTAATGGAAATGCGCCACCACAAAGTAGGTGTCGTGGTACTGGAAGTCCGCCGGGGCAATCGCCAGCATCAGCCCGGAGAAGCCGCCAATGGTAAACAGGATCACAAAGGCCACCGCAAACAACATCGGCGTCTCGAACGTCAGTGAGCCTTGCCACATGGTGCTGACCCAGTTGAACACCTTCACCCCGGTGGGCACGGCGATCAGCAGGGTGGCGTACATGAAGAACAGCTCACCCACCAGCGGAATGCCCACCACGAACATGTGGTGCGCCCACACGATGAACGACAGGAACGCGATGCTCGCAGTGGCGTAGACCATCGAGGTGTAACCGAACAGTGGCTTGCGCGAGAAGGTCGGGATGATCGAGCTGACCGCGCCAAAGGCCGGCAGGATCATGATGTACACCTCGGGGTGGCCGAAGAACCAGAACACATGCTGGAACAGCACCGGATCGCCACCACCGGCCGCACTGAAGAAGCTGGTGCCAAAGTGAATGTCCATCAGCATCATGGTCACACAGCCCGCCAGTACCGGCATCACCGCGATCAGCAGGAACGCGGTGATCAGCCAGGTCCACACGAACAGCGGCATTTTCATCAGGGTCATGCCTGGCGCGCGCAGGTTGAGGATGGTCGCGACCACGTTGATCGCGCCCATGATCGAACTGATGCCCATCAGGTGGATGGCAAAGATAAAGAACGTCACGCTTTCCGGCGCATAGGTGGTGGAGAGCGGAGCGTAGAAGGTCCAGCCGAAGTTCGGCCCGCCGCCGGGCGTGAACAAGGTAGACACCAGCAGCAGGAACGCCGCCGGCAGCAGCCAGAAACTGAAGTTGTTCATGCGCGGCAGGGCCATGTCCGGCGCGCCGATCATCAGTGGGATCATCCAGTTGGCCAGGCCGACAAACGCCGGCATCACCGCGCCGAACACCATGATCAGGCCGTGCATGGTGGTCATCTGGTTGAAGAACGCCGGTTGCACGATCTGCAGGCCTGGCTGAAACAGCTCGGCGCGGATCACCATGGCAAACGAGCCACCGAGCAGGAACATGGTGAAGGCAAACCACAGGTACATGGTGCCGATGTCTTTGTGGTTGGTGGTCAGCACCCAGCGCATCAAGCCTTTGGCGGGCCCATGGGCGTGGTCGGCATGACCGTGGTCGATCACAGTGCTCATGGCCGTTCTCCTGCAAGCGAGTGAGCGGGGCGATTCAGGGCATTGGCAATGAAAGTCGTCATTTGCTTTGGGCCTGTTTCAGAGCCAGCACGTCTTTGGGCGTGACCATGTCGCCTTTGTTATTGCCCCAGGCGTTACGCTCATAGGTCACCACGGCGGCGATATCCACTTCAGAGAGTTGCTTGCCAAAGGCGGCCATCGCGGTGCCGGGCTTGCCGTGATACACGATGCTCAGATGGTCTTTGGCCGGCCCCGTGGCGATTTTCGAGCCCTTGAGCGCCGGGAACATCGGTGGCAAGCCTTGGCCCTCAGCCTGGTGACAGGCCACGCAAGTGGTGTGATAGACCTTGTCGCCACGGGCCACCAGTTCGTCCAGCGTCCACTCCTTGGAGGTCAGCTCCTTGAGCTTGGCGGCCTCTTCCTTGCGCTCGCCCAGCCAGGTGTCGTAGTCGGCCTTCGACTTGACCTCCACCACGATGGGCATGAAGCCATGGTCCTTGCCACACAGTTCGGCGCACTGGCCACGGTAGATGCCGGGCTTCTCGACGCGAGTCCAGGCTTCGTTGACGAAGCCAGGGATAGCATCGCGCTTGACCGCAAAGGCCGGCACCCACCAGGAGTGGATCACATCGGCAGCGGTCACCAGAAAGCGCACCTTGGCGCCCACCGGCAATACCAGCGGCTGGTCGACTTCCAACAGGTAGTGCTCACCCTTGGTGGCCTGGTTATGGATCTGCTCGGCGGGGGTGGCCAGGTTGCTGAAGAACTCCACATCCTGACCCAGGTATTTGTAGTGCCACTTCCACTGATACCCGGTGACCTGGATATCGATATCCGACTCACTGCTGTCGTAGATGTTGATCAGGGTCTTGGTGGCCGGAATGGCCATGGCCACCAGAATCAGCAAGGGCACCACGGTCCAGAGGATTTCCACGGTGGTGCTTTCGTGGAACTTGGCCGCTACCTGGCCCGTGGATCGGCGGTGCAGGATCATCGACCAGAACATCGCGCCAAACACGACGATGCCGATCACCACACAGATCCAGAAAATGGTCATGTGCAGGTCAAACACAGCGTGGCTGACTTCAGTAGCCCCTGGCGCCATATTCGTAGTCCAGGCGGCGTGCGCCTGGCCGAATACCGACCACAACAGGAGGCCCATCCAAACGTGTGGATGTCGCGTCATTGCGGGTTCCCCTTTATGTTTCTTGTTATCCCGCCGGTTTGCACCTGCGGCGAAGGGAGCGGCTTCCATACTGCTTACAACCGCCAAGCCTTGCCTGCGTCATGCAGTTGGGCGTCATCAGCTAATTGCGTACAAAATCGAGTATAGACAGCCGTAGCAACCCCGCAATGTGTGGGGGCAAATGAATAGAAACAGACAGACGGAGCCCGTAAAATGGGCGGCGGAATCGTTTATCCGACGAACGATGGCATTTCGATATAACCCCTGCCTATAACCATGAAATAATTATGACAAATGCGTCTTAGGCGCTCGTATAAACGAACTACCTTGTCTTTTCCCTTTTCCTACGCCTGCTTCACTGGAGCCCTCATGAACACCGCCGCATTGCGCGAGCAGATTTCCCGTGCCCATCAACACGAAGCCACCACCGGCCAACTTGCCATTCAGCTGGAACAACAATTGCCGCACCTGCACTCGGCCATTTCTCTGGCAGACGGTGATCGCAACATCGTCATGACGCGCTTTGTGACTGCCTACATCGACCTGGTTCCTGATTTGCTCGACGCCGCCAATGACGTGGCCCGTGAGGCCGGGATTGAAAGCCAGATCAAGCCAGTACTGAAAATCGCTGAACATTTCTTCCTGCAGCCGCCCGCGATCCTGGCCGGCCACGACGGCCTTGATGGCCTGCTGGATGAGGCCTACCTGGCGCATCGCCTGGTCGAAGAAGTGAACGATCTGTACATCAAGCATTTCGGCCAGCCGTTGATCCCAGCGGATACCACCGTGGCTAACGTGATCGCCCATCGACTGATCGGTGAAGACTTCGCCAACCAATTGGATGAAGCCGTGCACCTGGCGGTGGATGAGATGCTTAACGAGGACAGCTTTGCGCTGGAGTCGGTCGAGGCCTATCGCGAACAGCTCAAGAGCCCGCAGACCGAAGCGTCCTGGAAGCGCTGGCCGTGCCTGTCGCGCCAGCTTGGGGTTGAGCTGTCGCTGGATCAGCCTGCGTAGACTTCAGATCCGATAGAGATTCAATGTGGGAGCCGGGCTTGCCCGCGATTGCGGAGTATCAGCCAACAGATTAGTTGACTGAACCACCGCAATCGCGGGCAAGCCCGGCTCCCACAGTTTTTGGGGGTGTTCAGGCAGGGGCTGAGCCGATTCCCACTGTCGTTCTCACCCGACCTTCCAGCCGACGCTTCAAACCGCGTGCCTCGATCACCAACGTCGAACCCTTGGCCGCATTGGCTCGACCCCATTCTTCCAGCAACTCCAGGCAAGAGTGGTCGATGTAACTCAAGTTACTCAGCGGCACATGCAAGGTGGTCCCCGCAGGCACAGCCGACACCACCTGAGTCAACGCCGGCACCTTCAAAAAGGTCGCCGCCCCCGTCAAACGCAGCTCCATCTCACCTTCCTGGGGCAGGTCGATCAGGCTGACTTTCAGGCGCGAAGCCTTGAAGGCCAACTTGAGCAATGTGAGCCCGAAGCCCACCAGCACGCCGGTCAGCAAATCGGTGAAGATGATTGCCAGCGCGGTGGCCGCATAGGTGAACATCGGCATCCGCCCATAGCGGCCCAGCGCCTTGAACGCCTTGACGTCTACCAGTTTGATGCCGGTGTACACCAGCACACCCGCCAGGCTCGCGACCGGAATGCTTTGCAGCACGCTCGACAGCAACAGTACGAAGCCCAGCAGCCACAGGCCATGGAACATCGCCGACAGACGTGTGGTAGCACCGGCCTGGACGTTAGCCGAGCTGCGTACGATCACGCCGGTCATTGGCAATGCACCCACCAGGCCGCAAAGCATGTTACCCACCCCTTGGGCCGACAATTCCTTGTCGAAATCGGAACGTTGACCACTGTGCATGCGGTCCACCGCTGCGGCAGACAGCAGGGTTTCGGCACTGGCAATAAACGCCACGGCGAACGCCGCGATCAGCAGCTGTGGATCAGCCAGGTTCAGCAGGTCGCTGGGGCGCAGCCAGTCGATAGCGTCCGCCAGGTTTTCCGGAACTTCCACGCGCTTGACCTGCAGCGCCAGCACCAGGCTGGCGACGGTCGCCAGGCCCACGCCAAGCAACGCGCCAGGCACAAACCGCAGTGGTTGCGGGCGGAATTTGTCCCACAGGTACATCACCAACATCGTCGACAGGCCGAGTACGCCAGCCTGCCAGCCGAGCCCGCCGCCGAAGGTAGGAATCGCTTCAGCCAGCGCTGCCGGGAAGCCTGCCAGGTTATCCAGCCCTGACGGCTTGGGCGCGCCGTCGAGCATCACATGGATCTGCGACAACACGATCAACACGCCAATCCCGGCCAACATGCCGTAGACCACCGCTGGCGCGGTGACGCGAAACCAGCAGCCCAGGCGCAAACGCCCGGCCACCAATTGCAGGAAGCCGGCCAGCAACAGGATCGGCCCCAGCATCAGCATGCCGTGCTGGCGCACCAGTTCGAACACCAACACCGCCAGACCTGCCGCCGGGCCGCTGACCTGCAGCGGCGAGCCGGCCAGCCAGCCCACCACCAGGCCGCCGATGATGCCAGTGATCAGGCCCTTGGCCGGCGGCATGCCGGACGCAATCGCGATGCCCATGCACAGTGGCAAGGCGACCAGAAAAACAACCACCGAGGCGAGCAGCTCCCGTGGCAATACAGCTTTCAATTGAGCAGCACGCATGATGACTCTCCCGAGGCATTCGCCGGGCGCGGTAAAGCCTGGCTGCATCCATGGCAGCCACCGCATTACCCGGCAGGGAAGTGTTTTAGAAGCGCGCTTTAGGCGTCGCTGAAGGGATCGGCTCGGTGCCGTTCAGCGGTCGGAACGCCGCTTTGTCCGCATCGTAGGCCCGTATTTCGCTGGTCTCGATGTTGTAGATCCAACCATGGATAAACAAATGACCATTGGCCATGCGCGAAGCCACGGAAGGGTGGGTGCGCAAGTGTTGCAGTTGGGCGATGACGTTTTCTTCGGTCAGCACCGCCATGCTCTCGCCTTCGTTGGCGCAGTCGCAGTTGTCATGGACCATGGTCTTGGCGACCTCGGCGTGACGCAGCCAGGCCTTGACCGTTGGCATCTTTTCCAGGCTGTCGGGGTTGAGCACGGCACGCATGGCGCCGCAGTCCGAATGCCCGCACACGATGATGTGCTGTACGCCAAGGGCGAGCACCGCGTACTCGATAGCGGTGGAAACACCACCGTTCATCTGGCCGTAAGGCGGCACCACGTTACCGACGTTACGGGTCACGAACAGGTCGCCTGGGGAGCTCTGGGTGATCAGCTCGGGCACGATGCGCGAGTCGGCGCAGGTGATGAACATTGCCCGTGGGCTCTGGGCAGTGGCGAGTTTCTTGAAGAGTTCTTCCTGCTGGGGGAAGACGTCGTGATGGAAATGCAAAAAGCCGTCAACGATATGCTGCAGCGCTGCATCGGCGGATTCCGCCACCTGAGGGGCTGAAGCCGACGCAGCCAACGGCTGTTTATCCTTGTCACTCATGATTCATCCTCTTGATCAATGCAGGGGAGGGTTCAGGTCAGTTCGACGCCATGGCGGTGAAATAGTTGTAAAACACACACCGGCCAAGCCGCCGACTCATCAGTCACTCGCTGAACAAGGTAACCACCGAAACTTAACTCAAACTGAATGAACCGCTCTAGAACGCGGGTTTCAGTGATGTCAAAACGCGACTATTCCTACAGCAAAGGTGCACGTTTCCCCATCAGTCTACAACAAAGCCATCTGCCTGCCCGGTGGGCAAAACGCTGTGCAATCGAGGTTGAACCCTTCCCGCCGATTCAGCCCAAGGCGTTTGATTGCCTTGGTGAAACGCTGCGCCAGCAAATCGGCAAACGGCCCCTCACCGCGCATGCGCACGCCAAACCGGCTGTCATACACCTGCCCCCCGCGTACCTGGCGCACCAGGCTCATCACATGGGCCGCACGCTGCGGGTAATGGGCCGCCAGCCACTCCTCGAACAACGGCGCCACCTCCAACGGCAGGCGCAGCATCATATACGCCGCGCTTTGTGCGCCGGCCGCGTGAGCTTCGGTAAGCAGGCTCTCCAGTTCACTGTCGTTGATCATCGGGATCATCGGCGAGCACAGCACACCCACCGGAATGCCCGCGTCGCGCATCACCCGAATCGCCCGCAGCCGCGCCTTGGGCGCTGCCGTGCGCGGTTCCAGGATGCGCTTGAGTTCATCATCCAGGCTGGTGAGGCTGATCATCACCGCTACCAGGCGCTGGCGGGCCAACTCGGTCAGCAGGTCGAGGTCGCGCAGGATGAGCGAGCCCTTGGTGATGATCGTCACTGGGTGGCGGTAGCGCAGCAGTACTTCAAGGGTCTGCCGGGTAATCCGGTATTCACGCTCGATTGGCTGGTACGGATCGGTATTGGAGCCCAGGTTGATCGGTGCGCACACGTAGCCCGGCTTGGACAGCTGCTGCTCCAGCACATCAGCCGCGTTGCTCTTGGCAATCAATTTGGTTTCAAAGTCCAGCCCGGGCGACATGTCCCAATAGGCATGGCTGGGCCGCGCATAGCAGTAGATGCAACCATGCTCACAACCGCGATACGGGTTGATGGACCGATCAAACGGCAAGTCCGGCGAGTTATTGCGGGTGATGATGGTCTTGGCCGTTTCGATACGCACTTCGGTGCCTTGGGTCGGCGGCACTTCCTGGTACCAACCGTCGTCCTCGGCCACGCTGACGGTGGGTGCAAACCGATTGTGCAGGTTGGTGGCCGTACCCCGGCCACGGGGCGGCAGCGCAGTAGACATGAAAACGCCTCGATACTGTTTTTATATACAGTATCGAGGCGCGAGGTTTCTGACCAGTGCCGTTGGGCGGCCAGCGAACTTATCAGTGCTTTTGCGTCACCTGCCCCAGATCATCGCCCGAGGTGGTGTGCAGATCGTTTTTGCGCAGATCCGCCACATCGCTCGCCTTGACCGGCGCGCCCTGGTTGCCCCAGCTACCACGGATAAAACTGACTACATCCGCCACTTCCTGGTCCGACAGACGCCAGGCGAACGCCGGCATGGTGAAGGTTGACGGCGCCGCATGGGTGGCCGGCAAGGTGCCGCCGTTCAACACAATGTTGATCAACGACGTGGCATCTGCCGTCTGCAACACCGGGTTGCCCGCCAGCGCCGGGAATACCCGCGTATAGCCATGGCCATCGGTACGGTGGCAGGCCGCGCAGTTGTCGATATACACCGACGCACCGGGCTTGCTGTCATCGCCCTTCCACAGCGCTTGTGCTACCTGCTTGTCGTACTGGTGCGGCTGGTCCTTGGGATCGACCGCCGGCAGGCTCTTGAGGTAGCGGGCGATAGCGGTCAGGTCCTCTTGGGACATGTACTGCATGCTGTGCACAACCACATCACTCATGCCGCCGAACACCGCACTGCGGTCGCTGCGACCGGTCTTGAGGAACTGCACCAACTGCTCTTCGCTCCAGCTGCCGAGGCCATCCTTGTGATCGCCGCGCAGGCTTTTGGCAATCCAGCCTTCCAACGGCGCACTGCCAGACAGGAAGGCGCTGCCGTCCGTGGCACTCAAGGCTTTTTCCTGCATGGTCAGGGCACGCGGCGTATGGCAGGCGCCGCAATGGCCGAGACCTTCCACCAGGTAGGCGCCGCGATCAATCACCGGGTCGGCAGCGGCTTGCGGCTGATGCGCCTCGACTGCCGGGGCGAACATCCAGCGCCAGGCCGCCAACGGCCAACGCATGCTCAAGGGCCAGGGAATATCGCTGTCCTTGTTTTCTTGGGCAACCGGTTCGACCCCCTTCATGAAGTACGCATACAACGCTTGCATATCGCTGTCGCTGACGCGTGCGTAGGACGGGTAGGGCATCGCCGGGTAAAGCGTACTACCGTTCTTGGCGACGCCATGGCGCACGGCCTTGTCGAAGTCCTCGAAGCTGTAGTCGCCCAGCCCGGTCGTGTCCGGGGTGATGTTGGTGGAATAGATCACGCCAATCGGTGTTTCCATCGGCAGGCCGCCAGCGAAGGGCTTGCCACCCTTGGCGGTATGGCAGGCAACACAGTCGCCGGCACGTGCCAGGTACTCGCCCTGCTTGATCAAGTCGGTTTCGGCGGCGCTGATCGAGCAGCTGCTGAACAGCGCCAGGGAGGCGATAACGAGTGCTTTCATGGTCATCGCTCCTTATACCTGAACCAGTGGGCCGGGGTTTTTGAGGTACTGCTCGCGAATCGCTCGCGCCGACCAATAGGTCAACGCTGCCACCAGGCCGGTAGGGTTGTAGCCCAGCCCTTGTGGGAAAGCGGAAGCACCGGGGACAAATACGTTGTGCACATCCCAGCTCTGCAAGTAGCGGTTCAACGCACTGGTTTTCGGGTCGGTACCCATGATCGCGCCACCGTTGAGGTGGGTGGTCTGGTAGGAGGCGGTATTGAAATGCTCACCGACCTTTTTGCCCAGCACGGCGATGGCCTTGGGGTTCATGGCCTGGGCCACTTTGCCCATTTTTTCCATCATGAAGCGGTTCATCTTGATGTCGTTTTCTTGCCAGTCGAAGGTCATGCGCAACAGTGGCAGGCCGTAGGCATCGCGGTAAACCGGGTCCAGATCCAGGTAGTTGCTGCGGTAGGACTGATGGGCGCCGTGGGAGTCCATGGAGACCTGATGGGTGTAGTAATCGGCGGTGGCGCGCTTCCAGGCGCTGCCCCAGGCCGGCGTGCCCGGTGGGTTGGACGTACCGGCAATCGGTCGGCTGCCGGCCTGGTTGACCCACATCGGCGAGCCACCCACGAAGCCGTGAGGGCCGTGATCGAAGTTGTCGGCGTTGAAGTCGTCGATGGCCACGCCATTGCCGCCCGCGCCGATAAAGTTGTTGGTGTGGGTGTCCTTGTCGAAGAACGCCTTGATGGTGCCCATGTTCTGGTAGGCGAAGTTCCTGCCGACCACGCCTTCATTGGTAATCGGGTCATAGGGTTTGCCGATGCCGGACAGCAGCATTAAACGCACGTTATGGAACTGGAAGGCGCCAAGAATCACCAGGTCCGCCGGCTGTTCACATTCGCGGCCCTGAGCGTCGATGTAGGTCACGCCGGTGGCTTTCTTCTTGGTGCTGTCGAGGTTGACCTTGAGCACGTGGGAATTGGGCCGCAGCTCGAAGTTCGGCACCTGGCGCAGGGCCGGCAGGATGTTCACATTCGGCGAGGCCTTGGAGTACATGTAGCACACGTAGCCACTGCAAAAGCCGCAGAAGTTGCACGGACCCATCTGCGCACCGTAGGGGTTGGTGTACGGCCCCGACGTGTTGGCCGACGGCAGGTTGTAAGGTTTGTAACCGACGTCGGTCGCCGCTTTCTGAAACAGCTGGGCGGAGACGGTATTTTTCTGCGCTTCAAGCGGGAACGGGTTGGAACGATCCGGCGCGTAGGGGTTGCCGCCGCGGCCTTCGCCGACCAGTTGGCCCTTGACCGTCCAGGCCTGGCCGGAGGTGCCAAAGACTTTTTCCGCGTAGTCGAAAAACGGCTCCAGCTCTTCATAGCTGACGCCGAAGTCTTGGATGGTCATGTCCTTAGGAATAAAGTTTTTGCCGTAGCGCTCTTCGTAATGGCTGCGCATGCGCAGCTCAATCGGGTCGACGCGAAAATGCACGCCCGACCAGTGCAGCCCCGCACCACCGACGCCATTACCCGGCAAAAAAGCGCCCAACTGACGATTGGGCAGGGCGACGTCATTTACGCTGTGGCGAATGGTCACCGTTTCTTTGGAGATGTCCTGGAACAGCTTCTTACGCACGCTGTAGGTCAATTCGTCGATGACCTGGGGATAGTTGCCGTCTGGGTAAGTGTCCTGCATCGGGCCGCGCTCCAGCGCTACCACGTTGAGGCCCGCTTCCGTCAGCTCCTTGGCCATGATCGCGCCCGTCCAGCCGAAGCCCACAATCACTGCATCCACTTTCTTCATGATGGTCGCCACGTTTACGCCCTCTCGCCGCGAATGGAAACAGCCGGGAAGGGGTATTGCTCGTTGCGTTCCACCCAATCCATGAAGTCGGCGCGGGCGCCGGGGAAGCCGATCATGGTCCAGCCGACCATGCCTTTATTGCCACCGTGGATAGGGTCGCAGAAGAAGCCTTCCTTGGTGTTTTGCAGCAAAAGGTTGAAGAACATCTTGGGCGGCACGGCATCGAAATGCGCCGCCACTTCGCTGCCGCCAGCCTCCAGACGCCTGAGCATATCGTCTCGGGTAGCGCTGTCTTGTGCAGCAAAAGCTTTACCGTTGAACGCTTTCGACCAGGCATCCGTGGCAGCAATACCCAGACGATAGATCTCCTTGGGCACCAATTTGCTCTGCCAGCCCATCTCCGGCGCCGCATCGGCGTTGAACGGACCTTGCATGAACCACAGGGCGCCACTGGCGTAAGGGGTGTTCATCTGGCGGTCGATGTATTCCGGCGCGCCAGCCTCCAAGGCACCCGGGCCCTGGGCATCAGCGGGAATCAAGCGCTCGACGGCAGCGTTGATAAACGCCCATTCCTCGGCCGTGAAATAGCTTGGCTCATAGGCTTTACCGCTGACCGCAGGCTTGGCCGGTTCGGCCTGGGCCGGTTCCGGCGTGGCCATCAGCATCGAACCGCCAAGGCCGGTGCTGGCAACCGTGACCACCGGGATCAAGGTCAAGGATTTGCGTAAAAAGTCACGCCGGGGGTTGTCTTGATCTTGATCAGACATGGGTACACCTCATCATGTGGTCACGGGTTTATCCGCCGCTTCTGGGAGCAGCGTGAAGGCTTGCGGCTAATTGGATCCAAGCAGATACAGCACAATGGCAAACATTAGTTACAAATGATAGCAGGCTAAGAATTCAGAGGCGTCAATTCGACGACAAAAACACCGGATCAGATCGCAAGCATCACGATTCTTTGACACGGACCTCACGCCGTATTGACCCGCCTTGAGTGAGTCTGTGGCCCATCAGCCACTTCCTCGCTCGGTCACAACGTTCATGTTCAACACACGCATACTGCTCGTTCTAGGCCTGGCGCTCATGAGCCTGCTCAACACCGTACAAGCCGATGAGGCTGCGTCGATCCGCTCGCCGGAATGGGCCCAGCCGGTGGGTAGCCAATACAACCTGCACCAAATGACACCCACGCTCTATCGCAGTGCATTGCCGAATGAGCGTGCGCTGCCCCTGTTGCAAACACTCAAGATCGCTACGGTCATCAACTTCCTGCCGGAATCTGATGCGCAGTGGCTCCAATCATCTGATATCAAACAGGTGCAGTTGAGCTATCGCACCAACCACGTCGACGATTCCGACGTGCTGGCGGCGATCAGAGCGATTCAGGCAGCAGAGGCCGATGGCCCGGTGTTGATGCACTGCAAGCACGGCGCCGACCGCACCGGCCTGATGGCGGCGATGTATCGGGTGGTGGTTCAGGGGTGGAGCAAGGAGGATGCACTGAACGAGATGACCTTGGGCGGCTTTGGCAGCAGCAATGGCTTCAAGGATGGCGTTCGCTACATGATGAAAGCCGATGTCGACAAATTGCGCACAGCTTTGGCGAATGGGGATTGCAGCACCAGCGCGTTTGCGTTGTGCTCAATGAAAGACTGGATCACCACAACGGGCCAGGCAGAGAAAAAACTGTAGGAGCGAGCTTGCTCGCGAAAAACTCAACAGCGCCGCGCTTATCCAGGATAACGCGCGTTATCGTTAACGTTTTTCGCGAGCAAGCTCGCTCCTACAGGGGGTGCGGGGTTAGTCTTTTTTCAGCTTCGGGTTTGGGAAGAACTGCACTGCCTGCACTTTAGGGTCCGTCGGGGCTTTCAACGCGGAGGTATTGACCCTTGTGCCCAATTCCTTGGGCACCGACAGGCCTTGATCATTCAGCGTATCGGTATACCCACAGGCCACGCACTCACGGTGCGGCACGTTGTCTTCGGTCCACATCTTCAACTTGTCCGGCTCGCTGCACGCCGGGCAGACAGCCCCGGCGATAAATTGCTTTTTGGTGATCACAGGCCCTTCACTCATGCTGCTGCGTCCTCACTCAGGCCGCTGTGGCGCAAGAGTGCGTCAATCGACGGCGCTCGTCCGCGGAAGTCGACGAACAGCACCATCGGCGCCTGGGAACCGCCACGCGCCAGGATGGCTTCACGGAACGCACGCCCGGTCTGGGCATTAAGCACGCCGTCTTCCTCAAACTTGGAGAACGCATCCGCCGACAGCACTTCGGCCCACTTGTAGCTGTAGTAACCCGCCGCATAACCGCCGGCGAAGATGTGCGCGAAGCTGTTGGGGAAGCGGTTGTAGGCCGGTGGGCGCATCACCGAGACTTCATCGCGCACGCCTTCCAGCACCTGGGCCACGCTGCGACCATCGCCATGGGTGGCGTGCAGTTCAAAGTCGAACAGCGAGAACTCCAGCTGACGCACCATCATCAGGCCGGACTGGAAGTTTTTCGCCGCGAGCATTTTCTCCAGCAGATCCTGGGGCAGGGGCTCGCCGCTTTCGTAGTGGCCGGAGATCAGCGCCAGGCCTTCAGGCTCCCAGCACCAGTTCTCCATGAATTGGCTCGGCAGTTCCACCGCGTCCCACGCCACACCGTTGATACCGGATACGCCGGCATGTTCCACGCGGGTGAGCAGGTGATGCAGGCCATGGCCGAATTCGTGGAACAGGGTGGTGACTTCATCGTGGGTCAGCAGGGCAGGCTTGCCGCTGTCGGCCGGAGTGAAGTTGCACACCAGGTTGGCGACGGGGCTTTGCAGCACGCCATCAACGGTACGGCGGCGGTCACGGGCGCCATCCATCCAGGCACCCCCACGCTTGTTGGCGCGGGCGTACAGGTCGAAGAAGAAACGCCCGACGTGCTCGCCGTTTTCCTTGATCTCGAACAAACGAACATCCGGGTGCCAGGTGTCGAAGCCTTTGAGCTCAGCAATCTCGATGCCGTACAGGCGCTGCACAATGGCAAACAAGCCGCCCAGCACTTTGTCGATGGGGAAGTAGGCGCGCAGGGCTTCCTGGGACACGCTGTAGCGCTGCTCACGCAGTTTTTCGCCGTAAAAACCGCTGTCCCAGCTTTGCAGATCAGGGCAGCCTTGCTCGGCGGCGTAGGCCTTGAGTTGCTGCAGGTCCTGGGCGGCAAACGGCTTGCTGCGCTTGGCCAGGTCACGCAGGAAGCTGAGCACCTGGTCGCTGGACTCGGCCATCTTGGTGGCCAGGCTCAGCTCGGAGAACGAGGCATAACCCAACAATTGGGCCAGTTCCTGACGCAGGTCGAGGATCTGTTCCATCACCGGGCCGTTATCGTTCTGACCGGCATTCGGGCCTTGGTCCGACGCACGGGTGCAGTAGGCGGCGTACACCTCTTCACGCAGGGCACGGTCCTGGGCGTAGGTCATGACGGCGTAGTAGCTGGGGAATTCCAAGGTGATCAGCCAGCCGTCGAGGCCCTTGGCCTGGGCGGCGGCGGCCATTTGTGCCTTGGCCGAGTCGGTCAGGCCGGCAAGGGTGGCTTCATCGGTGACGTGCTTGGTCCAGGCCTGGGTGGCGTCCAGCAATTGGTTGGAGAACTTGCTGCCCAGCTCGGACAGCTTGCTCTGCACCTCGGCATAGCGCTTTTGCTGCTCCGGCGGCAAGTCGATGCCCGACAGGCGGAAATCACGCAGGGAGTGTTCCAGAATAGTTTTTTGCGCCACATCGAAACCGGCGGCTTCCGGGCTGTTGGCCAGGGCTTCGAAGGCCTGGAACAGCTCACGGTTCTGGCCCATTTCGGTGGAGTAGGCGCTCAAGGCCGGCAGGCATGCCTCGTAGGCTTCGCGCAGTTCGGCGCTGTTGCACACGGCATTGAGGTGGCTGACCGGGCTCCAGGCCGCACCCAGGCGATCATTGAGTTCGTCCATGGCCAGGACCAGGCCGGCCCACGTCGGATTTTTACCCTGGCTTTGCAGGATCTCTGCGATTGCCACGCGGTTGTCGGCGAGGATCTGTTCGATGGCCGGCTGCACGTGTTCGGCACGGATCGCCGAGAACGGCGGCAGGTCGTAGGACTGCAAAAGAGGGTTGTTCGCGCTCACGGTGGGCACCTTGGCTGAAGAAACATGTAGAACAAAGATGGGGCCATCTTAATTACAATCAACACCCACCGCAGCTATCAGCAGAAGAGAGAGAGGCTATCGTGACCCTTCGCACCTATCAGAACCACACGCCAACCCTCGGCGCCGGGGCGTTTGTGGATATTTCGGCGGTGGTGATCGGCGATGTCGAAATCGGCACTGACAGCTCGGTTTGGCCGCTGACAGTGATTCGCGGCGACATGCACCGCATCCGCATCGGTGCGCGCACCAGCGTGCAAGACGGCTGTGTGCTGCACATCACCCATGCCGGGCCGTTCAATCCTGAGGGTTTCCCGTTGCTGATCGGCGACGATGTGACCATCGCCCATAAGGTCATGCTGCATGGCTGCACCGTGGGTAGCCGCGTCCTGATCGGCATGGGCAGTATCGTGATGGATGGCGCCGTGGTTGAAGACGACGTGATCATCGGTGCCGGCAGCCTGGTGCCGCCAGGCAAGAAACTCGACAGCGGTTTTTTGTATGTGGGCAGCCCGGTGAAGCAGGTTCGCGCATTGACTGACAAAGAGCGCGCCTTTTTCACCTACAGCGCCGCGAACTACGTGAAGCTCAAAGACCTGCACCTGGCCGAAGGATTCGATCAATGACCCTGCATCACCCCACCGTCCTGTTCGACCTGGACGGCACCCTCACCGACCCGCGCGAGGGCATTACCCGTTCGATCCAGTACGCCCTGGCCAAACTAGGCATTGATGAACCTGACCTGACCAAGCTCGAACACTTCATCGGCCCGCCCTTGTTGCAGGCGTTCATGCAGTTTTACGCCTTCGACGAGGCCAAGGCATGGGAGGCCGTGAATTTCTACCGTGAGCGCTTCAAGGTTACCGGCCTGTATGAAAACCGCGTGTTCGACGGCGTTATGCCGTTATTGGAAGAGTTGAACAGCCAAGGGCGCCAACTGTACGTCGCCACCTCCAAACCGTGGGAATTTGCCCGCGAGATTGCGCGGCATTTCGACTTTGCCAAGCACTTCAAGGTGATCTACGGCAGCGAGCTGGACGGTACGCGCACCAACAAGGTGGAATTGATCGCGCATTTGATGCGTGAGGAACGACTGGACCCGGCCACCACCTTGATGATCGGCGATCGCAAGCATGACCTGATCGGGGCACGCAGCAATGGGCTGGATTCGGTCGCCGTGGGGTATGGGTTTGGTAGTTTTGAAGAGCTGAATGCCGAGGCACCGACCTGGCATTTCGAGACGTTGGCGCAGATGCACCAGGCGTTTTTGCAGCGGTCTTAAGAGCGCTTTCGCAGGCAAGCCAGCCCCACAGTTGACCGATTTTCAACATGAGAATGCGGTCAACTGTGGGAGCTGGCTTGCCTGCGATGAGCATAGGTATCTACACAACTGTGTAGTTCGCGGCAGCCTCCTGTAACCACGATGCGAAGCGAGTCGCTCTTGATCTTGATCTGCTTTTGATCTTAGGCGCCCCGTTAAACCACGCTGGCCGGAATTCGACAGGGATTTGGAGGGTAAACCGGCAGGGATGCCGGTTTAGCCGCCCCGCGCCATGGATGGCGCGTGGCGGCGGCCCCCCAAATCACTGGCGGATTACGGGCACACCGAGCCTGGGCGAGGTGCCGAGTGGTGGGGCAAGAGCGTTTTGCTTACTTTTGCGCTGTTCAAAAGTGAGCCGCCGTCAGGGCGGAACCCTAAGTGGCCGTTACCGCAGGAATGGATATGTACACGGTCCAACTGTGTTGACTGCAAGGCCGCCTTCGCGAGCAAGCCCGCACAGTTGGGTCGTGGGGCGTCAGGTAAATAGGCGTCAGCTGTCAGGCCGTCTTCGCAGGCAAGCCAGCTCCCACAATTAGATCGCGGTGCGTCAGTTAGAGCCGCGTCGGCTATCCGGCCGTCACGGGAGCAAGCTACCTCGCCACAGGGTCAGCGTCGCACCAACGTTGTGTAGATAACTATGCTGCGATGAGGCCCTAACGGCCAACCTTCTCCAACTGCCTCAACGCCGCTTTACGCTGCTCCACCGGCAACCCGCCCAACCGCTCCACCGCCGCATAAAACCTCACCCAGTCCCCACCTTCCCGCGCAAACAGCGCCGCAAACGCCGGCACCCATTGGTCATACAACCCAAACGGTAACAGTCGGGCATTGTTCATCGGCTGGTTGATCCAGGCGTCATAACGCTTGTCACCACCCCATTGGCTATCGCGCAGGTGCCGGTATTCGCTGCGCAACTGTTCGAATTGCGCCGCTTTGGCCCGGCGCATGGCGTCCGATGCCAACGGCTGCGCGTACAACGCCTCCAGACGTTTACGGGTATCGAGAATCAGCCGGATAAATTGGTCACGCTGCTTCAACGCCGCATCGCCGACAGGCGCCAGGCCCCGCGCCGCACGCCATTGTCGCGTGCCTTCCTGTTCGACAAAACTGGCATAGGACTCGTTGAACTCGGTGTCGTCCTTCACGTAGAAGCGCTGGTGGGCCAGCTCATGGAAGATCAGCGTGGCGAGGCGCTCATCGCCCCAGCTCATCATCGAGCTCATGATCGGGTCGTTGAACCAGCCCAGCGTGGAATAGGCCTCCACGCCACCGATCGACACATCCATGCCCTGTTGCCGCAACAGTGCCGCCTCGCCCCGCGCCGCACCTTGGTTGTAGTAGCCGCGATAGGCGACGCAACCGGCGATGGGAAAGCAATGGTTCTGTGGTGACAGAGAAAATTCCTGCGTGGCAAAGACATTCCAGACCACATAGGGTCGGCCGATATCGGCATACAGCCGATAACTTTGGTTGTCAGGCAGATGCAGCTGTTCGCTGGCAAAAGCTCGGGCTTTCTGCGATTGAGCCAGATGCTCGCGCAGCACTGGCGGGCGAGCAGGGTCGGCGATCACCTCGGCAACCGGCTCCCGGGCCCGCAACAGCTGCCACTGGCCGCTCGCCAACTGGCCGTAATAACTGACACTGGAGCAGCCGCTGAGCAGCGCAACCATCAGCCCTGGAAGAAAACGCCTGATCATGCACTGACTGCTCCTGGGTGATTGGTTCGCCAGACTATCGCGCTTGCAGGGGATTTTTCCACGGCGTGGCGTGTTTATACTCAAGCCTCTCTTCGTGTTGAGTACCTGCCATGCGCCAGCTTGTGCTTCCCCTCGCCGCTGTATTCCTCAGCGCTTGCGCCTCTACCCCCATCCCCCCTGTGGACCCGCAGCAGGCCTGGGTCGATTTCACCACGCCGACACCGGGTTCAAAGTTGGTGATGGCTCAGCGCCTGGACGGGAAAAACCTCGACGACGGGCGCTTTTTTCAAATGCCTCCCGGCCCTCACGAGCTGATGGTGCGCTTTGACTTTGAAGTGCCCGCCGGCGGCGGTTTGGGTGGCCTCAGCCAGATGATGTATCGCACCTGCTTCATGACGCTGCAGTACGACCACTTTCAGGCCGGCCAGCGCTATGTGCTGGAAGGGCGCTCACTGGCGTTCACGCCCAACATTCGGCTGTACGACTCAAGCCGCCAGTTATTGGCCGAAGAGCGCAGCGTGAACTGCATCTGAGTCAGTCGTTGTTTTTTTGGTAGATGATGCGCTTGGTGCCGTTTTCGCAAGAACCAACAATCATGGCTTCGTCATGGTTCTTGGCTTCTTCGGCGGTGATGATTTCCAGGGTGTAGGACGGAATCGCCTTGGCCTGGATCTTCACTTCGATTTCTTTCCTGAGCTCTTCACAATCTTTTGGCGCGGCCACGGCCGAAGTGGCCAATACACCGCAGATGATTGCCAAGGCAAAACGTTTCATGTGTGGAGCTCCCTGAATGCGCTGCGCACGAGTGTGCGCCTAGGCTGCATGGGCTATTCGACCACATTTTGCGAACACGAGTTCTGATTTAACGCAGAACTAAAAATGTGGGAGCGGGCTTGCTCGCGAATACGCAGTATCAGTCACCGAAGATATCGGCTGATCCACCGCATTCGCGAGCAAGCGCGCTCCCACATAAGATGACTGCTGTGTCAGTTGACCAGCGTGGCATCCAAGGTGATGGTCGCATTCAGCACCTTGGACACCGGGCACCCTTCCTTGGCCTTTTTGCTCAGTTCATCGAACTGCGCTTGGCTCGCGCCTGGGATTTTGGCCTTCAGGATCAGATGCACTGCTGTAATCGCAAAGCCGCCCTCGACCTGGTCCAGGGTCACTTCGGCCTGGGTGTCGATGCTGTCAGCCTTGAGCCCAGCGTCGCCGAGAATCATGGAAAACGCCATGGAGAAACAGCCGGCGTGAGCTGCGCCGATCAATTCTTCAGGGTTGGTACCCTTGCCGCCCTCGAAACGGGCCTTGAAGCCGTATGGCGCTTCGCGCAGCACGCCGGTTTCGGTGGAAATGGAGCCCAGGCCAGTCTTCAGGTCGCCTTCCCAATGCGCGGATGCCTTTTTAACGATACTCATAGCTTTCTCCTCGAACGGTGGTTTTGCGTCGGTAAGGGTTCTGAGGATAGACGCCACGGCAAAGTTCATCTTGTCGGAAAAACCTAGCAATCAAGTAGGAAAATTCAGAGCCTCCTATTGAATCTCGGGTATATGCCCTCATTGCATAGAACATGCACATGCAGCGGCAGGTTTTGGCTCGTTTACAAAAGCCTGTGCGCCCTATTGGAGAAGCAGGCTTATGAAATCGCTGTCCGACGTAAAGTTCTCGACCCTCGACCTGGTGCCCGTACGCGCCAACGGCAGCCCGGCGCAGTCGCTGCGTAATTCCCTGGACCTGGCCCAGCATGTGGAGAAGTTCGGCTACCACCGTTTCTGGGTAGCCGAGCACCACAATATGGACGGCATCGCCAGTTCGGCCACCTCGGTACTGCTCGGTTACCTGGCAGGCGGCACCTCGACCATTCGCGTGGGTTCCGGCGGCGTGATGCTGCCTAACCACGCGCCACTGGTGATCGCCGAGCAGTTCGGCACCTTGGAAAGCCTTTACCCTGGCCGTATTGACCTGGGCCTGGGGCGCGCGCCCGGCTCCGACCAGATGACCGCCCGCGCCCTACGCCGTGAACGCTCCGGCAGTGCCGATGACTTCCCCGAAGATGTGGCCGAGTTGATGGCCTACCTGGGCCCGCGTACGCCAGACCAACGAGTTATCGCCGTGCCGGGCACCGGCACCAATGTGCCGGTGTGGCTGCTGGGGTCGAGCCTGTTCAGTGCGCAATTGGCCGGTGAGCGGGGCTTGCCTTACGCCTTCGCTTCGCATTTCGCACCGCGCTTGATGCATGAGGCCATTCGCGTGTATCGCAATCACTTCAAGCCTTCGGCGGTGCTGGATAAACCCTACGTGATGCTCGGCATTCCGCTGGTGGCGGCCGACACCGATGAGCAGGCCGATTACCTGGCCACCTCGGTGTACCAGCGTATTCTCGCGTTGATGCGCGGCCAGAGCCTGGTGCAGCGCCCTCCAGTCAAAACCATGGACGGCCTGTGGTTGCCCCATGAAAAAGACGCGGTCGGTAGCTTTCTTGGTTTGGCCATGGTGGGCAGCCCGGCGAAGATTCGCGGCAAGCTTGAGGTGTTGATCGAGCAGACCGGCGCCGATGAGCTGATTTTTACCAGTGACCTGTATGAGCACGCCGATCGGATTCATTCCTACGAGCTGCTTGCACAAGTGATGAAGGGCTGAAATCCAGGCGAAAAAAACCGACGCACTGGCGTCGGTTTTTTATGTCCACAACACGAGATTAACCGCGCTTGTAGGCAATTTCCTTGGTGCCACCTTCGCAGGTGCCAACTACTTTGTGGTCACTTGGCGTAGCACCTTTGTCCACCACTTCCAGCGAATACCCCGAAGCACCCTTGGCGTCGATTTGCGCGGCAATTTCGCTTTTCAGCTCCTCACAAGGCTTGCCCGCCGCCATAGCGGTACCCGCAATGCTCAACAACCCTACCGCCAACAGAAACGTCTTCATCCGTTACTTTCCTTGCGCTGATCAAAAAGAGCGTGCCGACGCTCATCGCATCGGCACCCGTTGTTTGTAGCGCAGGTTATGGCAATCGGCCAGCGGGCAAAGTTCAACTCTGCCGATCAACTACTGGCAATGCGGAATCCTACTTTGAGCGTGACCTGGAAGTGCGCAGCCTTGCCATCCTTGATGTGACCACGGGTTTCGGTCACCTCAAACCACTCCAGATGCTTGATGCTTTTGTTGGCTTCGGCCAGGGCATTGTTGATCGCGTCTTCGATGCTGGTGGTGGAAGAGCCTACCAGTTCGACTTTCTTGTACGTGTGATGATCACTCATGGCGTTTCTCCTTTAGGTCGTCAATCAAGACTAGCAGCGAATGTGCGTACTGCTTCAGGCGACCGTTGGGAGGCGAAAGTTCAGAATTACTGCACTTTCTGAAACCGGCGCAGTCGGTATCTACACACGCCACTCAATCACTTCAGGAGATGTCCACATGGCCAACACTTCTTTACGCAAAGCGTCGCTGGAAAGCATGGAAGCCGAGATTTCAAGCCTGCTCAAATCTCTGGAGAGCCTCAAGGACGACGCGTCCGATGAGTCGCGCAAAACGCTGAAGGCCTTGAAAAGCAATGCCGAGAACGCGCTCAAGCACTCTCGTCACCTGATCAGCGACGCCTACGAAGAGAGCAAAGTCAAAATCCGTGAAACCAGCGCTGCCACCCGTGACTACGCTCAAGAGCATCCATGGACGACCGCTGGCGTCGCCGTGGGCGCACTGGGCCTGCTGGCGGCTTACCTGCTGTGCAAACGCGGTGACTGATTGACCGGTTAAACCGGTTGGCGCAACAGCTCAGCCTTGAGCCATTGCGCCAACTGCCCGGCGCGCCCATCCGCGGCGCGCTTGGGTAGCCACAACGCCAGGTGCGCCGGGGTTTCGCTGAAGCCCCACGGCGCCACCAGGCGACCCGCTCGCAGGTCTTCTGCCACCAGCGGTTCTGGCGCAATTGCCACCCCCAACCCGGCAACCGCCGCTTCCAGCAAATAATACAAATGCTCAAACCCCTGGCCGAGTTTCAACGCGCCGGGCTCGATGCCGTGTTGCCGTGCCCAACTGGGCCAGGCCTGCGGCCTTGAAGTGGTGTGCAGCAAGGCTTGCTCGGCCAGTGCCAACGCCGGAGCCTGGCGCAGCTGTTCAAAATCGGCGAAGCGTGGGCTCATAACCGGGCCGATACGTTCGCTGGCCAGCTCATACACTTGCATATCCGCCGGCCACGGCGGCTCAGCGAACACCAGCAAGGCATCCAGCCCAGGGCGGCGCGGGTCCAGGTCGCCTTCGCCCGCCGACAGGTGCAAGCGTAAATCCGGCAAGTCGGCATTCAACCGCCCCAGCCGAGGGATAAACCAGCGCGCCAGCAAGCTGCCTGAACAGCCGAGTACGAAAGGTGCATCGGCGCCGCGCTGGGTCAATTCGGCGCACACGTCGCGCAAACGCTCGAAAGCTTCCGCGCTCGCGTCGCGAAGCCTTACACCCGCATCTGTGAGTTTAAGGCCGCGCCCGTCCTTGACGAACAGACTCACGCCCAAATGCTCCTCCAGCACTTTCAACTGGCGGCTGACGGCGCCGTGGGTCACGTGCAATAGCTCCGCAGCCTGGCTGACGCTGTTCAGGCGGGCGGTGGCTTCAAAAGCGCGCAGGGCGTTGAGGGGAGGGAGGTCGCGGCTCATCTGTGAGTTTTCCTGACAGGTTGCGGCGATCTTATCGGTTTTCAGGCCAAGGCGTCACGCGTAGAGTGACCGTCATTGCCTTTAAATACATTCTTTCCTGGAGCGTCCCATGACTCAGTCCCAGACCGATCTACGCAACGGCCCTGACGCCAACGGCCTGTTTGGTGCGTTCGGTGGCCGCTACGTCGCTGAAACCCTGATGCCGTTGATCCTCGACCTGGCCCGTGAATACGAAGCGGCCAAGGTAGATCCGGCGTTTAACGAAGAATTGGCCTATTTCCAGCGCGACTATGTCGGGCGCCCAAGCCCGCTGTACTTTGCCGAACGCCTGACCGAGTTCTGCGGCGGCGCCAAGATCTACCTCAAGCGCGAAGAGCTCAACCACACCGGCGCGCACAAGATCAACAACTGCATCGGCCAGATCCTGCTGGCCCGGCGCATGGGCAAAAAACGCATCATCGCCGAGACCGGCGCTGGCATGCACGGCGTGGCCACCGCCACCGTGGCGGCGCGCTTTGGCCTGCAATGCGTGATCTACATGGGCACCACCGACATCGAGCGCCAGCAGGCCAACGTGTTCCGCATGAAGCTGCTGGGCGCCGAAGTCATCCCCGTGGTCGCCGGCACCGGCACCCTCAAAGACGCCATGAACGAAGCCCTGCGTGACTGGGTCACCAACGTCGACAGCACCTTCTACCTGATCGGTACCGTGGCCGGCCCACACCCGTACCCGGCCATGGTGCGTGACTTCCAGGCCGTGATCGGCAAGGAAACCCGTACCCAACTGCAAGCCCAGGAAGGCCGCCTGCCGGACAGCCTGGTGGCGTGCATCGGCGGTGGTTCCAACGCCATGGGCCTGTTCCACCCGTTCCTGGATGACACCAGCGTCGAAATCATCGGCGTTGAAGCAGCCGGCCATGGCATTGAAACCGGCAAGCACGCCGCCAGCCTCAACGGCGGCGTTCCCGGCGTGCTGCACGGCAACCGCACCTTCCTGCTACAGGACGACGACGGCCAGATCATCGACGCCCACTCGATTTCCGCAGGCCTGGACTACCCCGGCATCGGCCCGGAACACGCTTGGTTGCATGACATCGGCCGCGTCCAGTACACCTCGGTGACGGACGACGAAGCCCTGGAAGCCTTCCACAAATGCTGCCGCCTGGAAGGGATCATTCCTGCCCTGGAAAGCGCCCACGCCCTGGCTGAAGTATTCAAGCGCGCGCCAAACCTGCCCAAGGATCACCTGATGGTGGTCAACCTCTCGGGCCGTGGCGACAAAGACATGCAGACCGTGATGCACCATATGGAACAGTCCAAGCAGGAGAAACACTGATGAGCCGCCTGCAAACCCGCTTTGCGCAACTTAAAGAACAAAACCGCGCCGCCCTGGTGACTTTTGTCACCGCTGGCGACCCCGGTTATGACACTTCGCTGGCGATCCTCAAGGGCTTGCCGGCCGCCGGCGCCGACGTGATCGAACTAGGCATGCCCTTCACCGACCCGATGGCCGACGGCCCGGCCATCCAGCTGGCCAATATCCGCGCCCTGGGCGCCAAGCAGAACCTGTTGAAAACCCTGCAGATGGTTCGCGAGTTCCGCCAGGACAACAACGACACCCCGCTGGTGTTGATGGGTTATTTCAACCCGATCCACAAATATGGCGTGTCGCAGTTCATTGCCGATGCCAAGGCAGCCGGTGTCGACGGCCTGATCGTGGTGGACATGCCGCCTGAGCACAACGGCGAGCTGTGCGACCCGGCCCAGGCTGCAGGCATCGACTTTATCCGCCTGACCACGCCAACCACCGATGACGTGCGCCTGCCTACTGTGCTCAATGGCAGCTCCGGGTTTGTGTATTACGTGTCGGTCGCGGGAGTAACCGGTGCCGGCGCCGCCACCCTGGAACACGTCGAAGAAGCCGTGACCCGTTTACGCCGCCATACCGACCTGCCGATCAGCATCGGCTTTGGTATCCGCACACCAGAGCAGGCAGCGGCCATCGCACGCCTGGCAGACGGGGTGGTAGTGGGTTCGGCACTGATCGATCACATCGCCACGGCCAAGAACGACCAGCAAGCCATTGATGGCGTGCTGACGCTGTGCGCGGCGCTGTCGGAAGGTGTGCGCAACGCACGCAAGTAACTGCCTGTTCGGTCGGTGATCAGACTGCCCAAATATCACCGACCTATACGCTAGGCTTCAGAAGGAGGCGGACATCTCGCCTAATGTGCAGGAGCGAGCTTGCTCGCGAAAAACTTACAGGCGCCGCGTTCATTCAGCGAACACGCGTATCGTTGACGTTTTTCGCGAGCAAGCTCGCTCCTACACAAGGCTAAGCATCGCGTCTCTCCTTTTTAACTCACTTCGTGCCCTTTGCCGTCTAACCACCTTCGCAAGCCCCGCAGTCCTTGCCCCTCGGTCGTTAAGTTAGCCGCATCAGAAGTCATTCTTGGCTCTTAGGAGTACATCAATTATCCCGACCTGATGATCGAAAGCCGCTTGCGCCGTACCAAGCAGCGCTGGGACCCGCGCAATGTATTTCGTAACGAGATGTCGGTGCCGTAGAACGAAAAAGGGCGACCCGAAGGTCGCCCTTTTTTACAACTCGATCCGCTCGACCTTGCCTACTAGCAATATGTAGGAAAGTGCGCCGAGCAACGCCAAGACCGCGATATAGGTAATGGCCGGCGCAAAGGACGAACCACTGGCCAGAAAGCCAATCACGATAGGCGTGGCAATCGCCGCCAGGTTGCCGATGAAGTTGAACACCCCGCCGGTCAGCCCCAGCAGACGGGCAGGCGCCAAGGTCGACACCAACGACCAGGTGATCGACGCCAGGCCATTGCCGAAAAACGCCACCGCCAGAAACGCGATGACCCACCCCGTGGAGTCCACATAGTTGGCCCCGATGATCGCCGTGGAAATCAGCAGCCCGCTGATGATCGGCAACTTGCGCGCAAAGCCCACCGACGCCCCACGGCGAATGAGCCAATCGGAAAACACCCCCGAACACAGCACACCCACAAACGCGGCGAGGAACGGCAAGGAGGCCAGCAAGCCAGACTGGATAAAGTCCATGCCGCGATATTTCACTAGGTACGTCGGAAACCAGGTCAGGAAGAACCACAGCGTGGAGTTTAGGCAAAACTGGCCCAGGTAGATGCCCCAGAGCTTGCGTTTGCTCAGCACAATGCCCAGGTCGGTCCAGCTAAAAGGTGCCTTGACGGTTTTAGCCTGCATGTCCACCAGCCCGCCACCGTCGCGGATCAGTTGGATTTCGGCTTCGTTGGCGCCTTTGAAATCTTTGGGCTCGCGGTACACCGCGTACCAGATCGCGGCCCACAGGATGCCGACGCCACCGGTCACCACAAACACCATGTGCCAGCCGTACTGATGTTGCAGCCACGCCAGTACCGGGGTGAGGAACGCCAAGCCGACGAATTGCCCAGAAGTGTAGACGCCGATAGCCGTGGCGCGCTCGCGCTCGGGAAACCAGGTGGTGACCACGCGGCTGTTGATGGGATAGGCCGGTGCCTCCAACGCGCCAACGGCCATGCGCAGCACGAACAGCGCGATAAAGCTGGCGGCGAAACCGAGCATCACGGTGGCAATCGACCACAGCAGCAGGGCCGCCGTGTAGAGAATGCGCGGCGGCACCCGGTCTACCAACCATCCACCCGGGATTTGCATGGCGGCGTAGGTCCAGCCGAAGGCAGAGAAAATCAGCCCGACTTGCACCGGGTCGATCCCCAGTTCGCTGGTCAGCGCCGGCGCGGCAATCGACAGGTTGCTGCGGTCGAGGTAGTTGATGACCACGGTGATGAACAGCAGCACCATGATGAAAAAGCGCTTTCTGCTAGGCGTGACTAAAGAAGCCTGCCCGGTGAGGGATTCAGGGTGCATGGGGGGTGCCTATTTTTATATGTTTGTTGAGGTCTGAAAATGAGCTGACTGAAGAAACCGGATCAAAAATGTGGGAGCGGGCTTGCTCGCGAATGCGGTGGTTCAGCCGCAGATGTGTTGAATGACACACAGCATTCGCGAGCAAGCCCGCTCCCACATGTTTTACCGCGTTCCGTCAGTCAGGCATCACCACTCGGCAAAACTGCCATCGGCATGGCGCCAGATCGGGTTGCGCCAGCGATGACCGATGGCCGCACGCTCAACCACATACTCCTCGTTGATCTCAATGCCCAAGCCCGGGCCGTTGGGGATCTTCACAAAGCCCTGGTCGTAGTCGAACACGCCCGGGTCTCGCACATAGTCGAGCAGATCGTTGCTTTCATTGTAATGAATGCCCAGGCTCTGCTCCTGGATAAACGCGTTGTAGCAAACCGCATCCAGTTGCAGGCACGCCGCCAAGGCAATCGGGCCCAACGGGCAGTGCAGGGCCAGGGCCACGTCGTAGGCTTCGGCCATGTTGGCGATCTTGCGGGTTTCGGTAATCCCGCCGGCGTGGGAAGCGTCCGGCTGGATGATGTCGACATAGCCTTCGCTGAGCACGCGCTTGAAATCCCAGCGCGAGAACAGGCGCTCACCCAGGGCGATCGGCGTACTGGTCAGCGGTGCCAGTTCTTTCAGCGCCTCGTAGTTTTCGCTGAGCACCGGCTCTTCAATGAACATCAGTTTGTACGGGTCGAGCTCTTTCATCAGCACCTTGGCCATCGGCTTGTGCACCCGGCCATGGAAGTCGACGCCGATACCTACGTTAGGGCCGACCGCATCGCGCACGGCAGCGACGTTGGCCAGGGCCAGGTCGACTTTTTCGAAGCTGTCGACAAACTGCAATTCTTCGGTGCCGTTCATTTTTACCGCTGTGAAGCCACGGGCCACAGCCTCTTTGGCGGCACGGGCAGTGTCGGCGGGGCGGTCACCGCCGATCCATGAATACACGCGGATTTTGTCGCGCACCTGGCCGCCCAGCAGATCGCTGACCGACACACCCAGGGCCTTGCCCTTGATGTCCCACAACGCCTGGTCGATGCCGGCGAGGGCGCTCATGTGCACCGCGCCGCCTCGGTAGAAGCCGCCGCGATAGAGCACGGTCCAGATATCTTCGATGTTGCGTGGGTCTTTGCCGATCAGGTAGTCGGACAGTTCCTCGACGGCAGCGGCCACCGTGTGAGCGCGGCCCTCGACCACAGGCTCACCCCAACCGGTCACACCCTGGTCGGTTTCGACCTTGAGGAAGCACCAGCGCGGCGGAACGATAAAGGTCGTCAGTTTGGTGATTTTCATCTCTTGTCTCTCTTATAGATGCAGCGCCTGTGGGCGCGGAATATG
Organism: Pseudomonas sp. FJ2-5-13; assembly: GCF_029201605.1. NCBI lineage: Bacteria > Pseudomonadati > Pseudomonadota > Gammaproteobacteria > Pseudomonadales > Pseudomonadaceae > Pseudomonas > Pseudomonas sp. FJ2-5-13. The sequence goes on along the minus strand of NZ_CP104045.1, from coordinate 33,683 downwards.
CTCTCAGCCGAGGGCTTTCCAGGCGGCGACATAAGCCTGGGCACGGCTCGCAACCTGATCCACTGTCATGCCCGGCTTGAACAGGCCGGAACCCAATCCGAAGCCCTTGGCGCCGGCGTCGGTAAACACCTGCATGTTGTCCGGGGTGATGCCGCCCACCGGCAGCAGCAAGGTGCCTGCCGGCAATACCGCCAGCCATGCCTTGATCACTGAAGGGCCCATTTGCTCGGCCGGGAACAGCTTCAACACATCGGCGCCTTCGGCCAGTGCGGCAAAGGCTTCGGTGGGCGTGGCTACCCCAGGCGACAAATACAGGCCCGCCGCTTTGGCCGCGCGCAACACCTTGGCATCGCTGTGGGGCATGACGATCACCTGGCCTCCGGCCGCCTTGACCTGTTCGACCTGCTCAGGCGTCAACACCGTGCCAGCACCGATCAGGCAATCGGCGGGCAAGCTGTCGCGCAGGGTGCGAATGCTGGTGTAAGGGTCTGGCGAGTTGAGCGGCACTTCGATCACGCGAAAACCTGCGTCGTACAGCACCTGGCCGACCGCCTGGGCTTCGTCGGGGCGTAGGCCGCGCAGGATGGCGATCAAACCGTTTTGTGCGAGTGCTTGCTTGAGCATGTCAGGCCTCCATTAAAGGTCGAGTAAGCCCGGCGGCTTGCGCCAGTTGCCACAGGCCACGCTCGGTGGCTTCTTGCGCCAGGCTGACGTGGGCAAATCCGCAAAGGGCGAGGGCGCGTTGATAGCGGGCGCAGAGTGGAGCAGCGCCGACCAGGATGATCGGCTGGTATTTGGCGGAATCTGGCAGGCCGGCGAGTTCATGGCCTATGAGCAGGCCGGACAGGTAATCGGGCTGCTGGTCGGGCGCCAGCTGCGCAGTGAGCCCAAGGGTACGGGCACTGAACAGGGTCGAGAGCACGCCACGCTGGCCATCGTTGGACAGCGCAACGTGCACGCCTCGATCAAACGCATCGGCCTGGAACTGTTCGCTGGCCTGTTGGGTGCGCCCCAGAATGCTGTGCTTGCTCAATACCGCAAACACTTCGCCGGTCATGAAGGTATCGAAATGGGTAATGCGGCCTTCCACCACCTCGACCCATTTGGAATGGCTGCCGGGCAGGCCGATCAACACCTGGGGCCCAAGCCCTTGCAGCACGCCGAGCACTTGGGTTTCTTCGCCGCGCATCACATTGGGCAGCCCCACTTGCTCGATCACCCCCGGCACGATGTGCACCTGCACCCCGCGCAGGCTGCGTATGCCATGCAACGCCTGGCCAAGGCTGGCGACATCCACGGGCGTGCTGCGATAGGCCGCCTCGCTCCAACCCTGTGCGCTGCCGACCATGCCGCACGCGATCACCGGCAGCCCGGGCTGGGCATCAAGCCAATCGCCACAGGCGCTATCGAACGCCAGTTCAAAGCCGTCGGTGCACAGCACACCGGCAATTTCCCGAGGCTCTGTGGGCAAATGCATGATGCCGGTAGCCAGCGAGCGCTGTTCCAGCACAACGCCCGCGGGGCCGAGTTTGTAAGCACGAAGGGAGCTGGTCCCCCAATCGAGCGCGATCAATTGCGCCTGCATCGCTTCACCTGAAATGAGTGGGTGCTGAAAAAAGCAGATGGGCGAATATAAACCTAGGAAGCCGGATATCTCAATATATAAATATCAATCCCATATAATGAGACATGGCAAGATAAATCCCACAACCCTTCCGGTTTTTACTTAGGGAAAGACGCGGGTTTATCGGGAAGGGATGGTTAAAAAATCGACAGGTCCAGTTCGCGCATCGCGCCCATCCAGATGGCGTAATCGGTGTGGTCCTTGAGGTCATCACCGGTTTCCGGGTGCAGGAACACCACCAGACCATCACGGTGCAGCGCCAGCCACGGCAACACCACGCCGATATATTCCGGCTCGAACGCCAGTTGGCAACTCCAATCCGGGTGCGGGCCTACGGGCCGCTCGTGCACGCGGCCCATACGCAACGGGAACAGCCTGGCGGCGTCTTCACAGAGCCTGCGCGCCTGCTCGATCGTACTGGCGTCGAAGTAGATATGGGCGTGGTAGCCCTTGATACGTTGCATGACGGACTCCGGTTCCACTGTGCGCCGATCCTAGACCGCAATCGACGGCAGGGCCAGCCCGGTCAACGACTGCGCACTGCTGGCCTGTTCCGCCACCAGCCACTCGACAAAGAGGTCCACCAACTGCCCACGGCGTTTGCGCTGGGGCTGCACCACGTAATAGCCAAATCGCGACGTCACCGTGGGGCTGATCGGTCGGCACAGCCAATTCTGCTCCAGCAGGTTATCCACCAGGTGGCGCCAGCCGATGGCGACACCCTGGCCGGCAATCGCGGCCTGGATCAGCAAGGTGTAGTTGTCGAAGCGCAATTGCCCAGGGGTCGGCACAGCCGTGATACCCAGTTCGCGGAACACACCGTTCCAGTCGAACCACTGGCTGTTGTTTTCCTGGCGCAGGTGCAGCAACGGGCAGCCTTGCAAGGTCTGCACCGTCAGGGGCGCAGCTTGTTCCTTGAGCCACTGCGGGCTGCACACCGGGAACACTTCCTCATTGAACAACCACAGGCTCTCGCCTTGCTTGAAACGGCCATCGCCAAACAGCACCGCCACATCAATATCGCTGCGCAGGGTGGCGTGGTTGCGCTCACTGGTGACCAGGCTGACATCCACCTGCGGGTTGGCCTGGTGGAAGCGATGCAGGCGCGGCATCAGCCAATAGGCGGCAAAGGCGAAGTCAGTGGCGACTTGCAGCACTTCATGCTGGCTTTGTTGAGTGATGGCGCCGAGGCCCTGGTTGATGTTTTGCAGGCCGCCTTGCACATGCTCGAACAGCAGGGCACCGGCGTCGGTCAGTTCGATGCCGCGATAAATGCGGTCAAACAGGCGGATCGCCAGTTGCTCTTCAAGGCGCTTGATCTGCTGGCTGACCGCCGGTTGGGTGGTGCCCAGTTCCATCGCGGCCGCGGTGAAACTGCGATGGCGTGCCGCTGCCTCAAAGGCGCGCAGCAAATCGAGAGAGAGGTCACCCAGCGCTTCATACATAAGCTCAACTTATCCTAGTCATTGCCGCGCATGGGCTTTACCCATGTATTCATGGACCGCATGCTCATTGGCATAAACACCGCCTATGGAATGCCGAGAAACCATGAAGCGCAAGAACATTCTTTTCATCATGGCCGATCAGATGGCCGCACCGATGCTGCCGTTCTACGGGCCTTCCCCGATCAAGCTGCCCAATCTCAGCCGCCTGGCGACGCAAGGTGTGGTGTTCGACGCCGCCTATTGCAACAGCCCGTTGTGCGCACCGTCGCGCTTCACCCTGGTGAGTGGCCAATTGCCGAGCAAGATCGGCGCCTACGACAACGCCGCCGATTTCCCCGCCGATGTACCGACCTACGCCCACTACCTGCGTCGCCTTGGCTACCGCACTGCGCTATCGGGCAAGATGCACTTTTGCGGCCCCGACCAGTTGCACGGCTATGAGGAACGCCTGACCAGCGACATCTACCCCGCCGACTACGGCTGGGCGGTGAACTGGGATGAGCCAGACGTACGCCCTACCTGGTATCACAACATGTCCTCGGTGCTGCAAGCCGGCCCGTGTGTGCGCACCAACCAGCTGGATTTCGACGAAGAGGTGGTGTTCAAGGCCCAGCAATACCTGTTCGATCATATCCGCGAGGAGGGCAGCCAGCCGTTCTGCCTGACCGTGTCGATGACCCATCCCCACGACCCGTACACCATTCCCAAGCCGTTCTGGGACCTGTACGCCGACACCGAGATTCCAATGCCCGCGACGCCGCCCCAGGCCGACCTCGACCCGCATTCCCAGCGGCTGCTCAAGGTCTATGACTTGTGGGACAAACCGCTGCCGGTGGATAAGATCCGCGACGCCCGCCGCGCCTACTTCGGTGCCTGCAGCTACATCGACAGCAACGTCGGCAAGCTGCTGCAGACCCTGGAGGACACCGGCCTGGCCGACGACACCCTGATCATTTTCTCCGGCGACCACGGCGACATGCTTGGCGAGCGCGGCCTCTGGTACAAAATGCACTGGTTTGAAATGGCCGCCCGCGTGCCGCTGCTGGTCAGTGCGCCGGGGCAGTTCGCCGCTGGCCGCGTCACCCAGGCCGTATCGACCGCCGATCTGTTGCCGACCCTGGTGGAATTGGCCGGCGGCACGTTGGACCCGCACTTGCCGCTGGACGGCCGCTCACTGGTCCCGCACTTGCAAGGGCAGGGCGGGCATGACGAAGTGTTTGGCGAATACATGGCCGAAGGCACCGTCAGCCCGTTGATGATGATTCGCCGGGGCGCCTACAAATTCATCTACAGCGAGGACGATCCTTGCCTATTGTTCGATGTGCACAACGACCCGAACGAGCAGGAAAACCTCAGCCAGTCAGCCGAACATCGCTCGCTGTTCGAAGCGTTCGTGCGTGAAGCGCGGGCGAAATGGGACATCCCGGCGATCCATCAACAGGTGCTCGCCAGCCAACGCCGTCGCCGCCTGGTGTTTGAAGCGCTGACCCAAGGCAAACTCAAGAGCTGGGATCACCAGCCACTGGTAGACGCCAGTCAGCAGTACATGCGCAACCATATCGACCTCGATGACCTGGAGCGCAAGGCACGTTTTCCACAACCCTGCCAAAACCAATAAGTAGACAGAGGGAAGGCCATGCAAAAGTTGACCGTGGTACTGAGTTTGATGGTGCTCAGCAGCGCCCAGGTGTACGCAGACACTCGCTGCGACACGGTAAAGATGGCCGATCCAGGCTGGAGCGACATTGCCGCCACCAACGCCATCACCAGTTTCCTGCTGACGGGCATGGGCTACCAACCCAAGGTCGACACCCTGGCGGTGCCGATCATCTTCGGCGGGCTCAAAGACAGCCAGGTGGATGTCTTCCTCGGCAACTGGATGCCGGCGCAGCAAGGCTTCTACGACAAGTTCGTGGCCAACGGCGATGTGGTGCAACTGGCGAAGAACCTGGAGGGCACCGAGTTCACCCTCGCGGTGCCGGACTATGTGTGGGAAGCCGGGGTGCATGACTTCGCCGACCTGAACACGTTTGCCGACAAGTTCGACAAGAAGATCTACGGCATTGGCTCCGGCGCGCCGGCCAATATCTCGTTGCAGGAGATCATCAAGAAAAATGATTTCGACCTGGGGCAGTGGAAGCTGATCGAGTCCAGCGAACAAGCGATGCTCGCGGAAGTTTCGCGAGCCGTTAAGAAACAGCGTTTCGTCACCTTCCTCGGCTGGACTCCGCACCCGATGAACGTGCAACTGAAAATGCGTTACCTCAAAGGCGGCGAGCAGTACTTTGGTGCCACCGGCAGCGTGTACACCTTGACCCGCAAGGGTTACGCACAAGCCTGCCCCAATGTCGGGAAACTGCTGACCAACCTGAGTTTCACCCAGGCCATGGAGAACAGCATCATGGCCGACGTGGCCAACAACAAGGTCAGCAATGCGCAGGCGGCGAAGGCATGGATCAAGGCCAACCCGGCGGTGCTGGACCAGTGGCTGGAGGGCGTGAAAACCCTGGATGGCCAGGAGGCGTTGCCAGCGGTAAAAGCCAAACTCTAATCCTCCTTGTAGGAGCTGGCTTGCCAGCGAAGAACTCGAAAACGCCGCGTTTTTTCAGACAGCACGCGTTATCGTTACCCTTCTTCGCGAGCAAGCTCGCTCCTACAGTATTTCGAGCGACTCATGCCCCGGCCCACCCGCCATACACTCTTGCCCTTCCTGCGCTGGCTGCCGCGCCAAACCCGCGCCAGCGTCGGCCGGGATGCCATCGTCGGCCTCAGCGGCGCGGTGCTTGCGCTGCCGCAGTCGATTGCCTACGCATTGATCGCAGGCCTCCCACCCGAATACGGGCTCTACGCCGCCATCATCCCGGTATTGATCGCGTGCCTGTGGGGCTCGTCCTGGCACCTGATCTGCGGGCCCACGGCCGCCATCTCCATCGTGCTTTACGCCAGCATCAGCCCATTGGCCGTGCCAGGCTCCCAGGACTACATCACCCTCATCCTGTTGCTGACCTTCCTCGCCGGGGTGTTCCAATGGTTACTCGGCCTGCTGCGCTTCGGCACGTTGGTGAACTTCGTCTCCCACTCGGTGGTGCTGGGTTTCACCCTGGGCGCCGCTGTGGTGATTGCCCTGGGGCAGTTGCCCAACCTGCTCGGGTTGGATTTGCCCAGCCAGGCCACGGCTATCAACAGCCTGCTGGCGTTGATTGATCATCGTGGCGAGTGGGATCAGGCATCCCTGGCCCTGGGGCTGGGGACGTTGCTGGCAGGCATGCTGCTCAAGTACCTGGTGCCACGCTGGCCGACACTGTTGATCGCCTTGGTGTTGGGCAGCCTGGCTGCATGGCTGTGGCCGGCGATATTCGGGCATGTGGCACGGGTCAGTTCGTTTATCGGCAAATTGCCGCCGTTCAGCCCGTTGCCGATGGACCTGGACCTAGTGTTGCGCCTGCTGCCCAGCGCCGTGGCGGTGGGGATGCTGGGGTTGGTGACCAGCCTGTCGATTGCCCGCTCGCTGTCGGCCCGCTCGCAACAACTGCTCGACGCCAACCAGGAAGTTCGCGCCCAGGGTTTATCCAACATCGTGGGCGGATTTTTTTCCGGCTATCTGTCAGCCGGATCATTCACCCGCTCGGGCCTCAGTTACGAGGCAGGCGCCTGTTCGCCGCTGGCGGGGGTGTTTTCGGCCCTGTGGGTGGCGTTATTCGCGTTATTTGGCGCAGCGTTGATCGCGCATATTCCGATCCCGAGCATGGCGGCGAGCATCCTGCTGATTTGCTGGGGCCTGGTGGACCACCGCGGCATTCGCGCGCTGTTCCGGGTCAGCCGCGCCGAATTTGTGGTGATGAGCCTGACCTGCGTCGCCACCTTGTTGTTGGAGTTGCAAACGGCGATCTACGCCGGGGTGCTGGCGTCGTTGTTTTTCTACCTCAAGCGCACCTCGCAGCCACGGGTTCAACACTGGCGCGACGGTGAGGCGGATGTGTTGCGGGTGGGCGGCTCGATCTTTTTTGGCGCCAGCCATTACCTGCAAGTGCGCTTGCAACGTTTGCAGGGTGAGCGGGTGGTGATCGAGGCGCAGCAGATCAACTTTATCGACTATTCCGGGGTGGAGATGCTGCATCAGGAGGCGCGGCGGTTGGCGGGGTTGGGCCGTAGCTTGACGTTGCGTGGGGCCAGGCCGCAGGTGGTTGAGGAGCTGAAAAAGCTCGACGGGCCCGATAACTGCCCCATCGACTTTGAAGACTGAACCCGATCAAAACTGTGGGAGCTGGCTTGCCTGCGATAGCGGTGGGTCAGCCAGCACATGGGTAACTGACCTATTGCTATCGCAGGCAAGCCAGCTCCCACATTAACGGTGCCCACATCAGCGCGTGGAATCAGGCCAATTGCCGGCGCAGTTCGGCCAGTACGGGCGCCGAATCCGGCCGCACACCGCGCCACAGCAAGAAGGCTTCCGCCGCTTGTTCCACCAGCATGCCCAGGCCATCCATCGCCACCGCCGCGCCTTGCTCGCTCGCCCAGCGGCAGAACGCGGTGGGTTGCTTGGCGTACATCATGTCGTAGCAGAAGGTCTTGCCCGGCTCGATCAGGCTGCCGGCAATCGGCGGTACATCGCCTGACAGGCTGGCCGACGTGGCATTGATGATCACGTCCACCGGCTCACGCAGCCAGTCGAAACCACTGGCAGACACCGGGCCCAGGTCATCGAACAGCTCAGCCAGTAACTCGGCTTTTTCCACGGTGCGGTTGGCGATGATCAACGACGAGGGTTGCTGCGCCAGCAACGGCTCCAGCGCACCGCGTACCGCGCCACCGGCGCCCAATAACAGAATGCGTTTGCCTTGCAGGGTCAGCCCGGCATTGACCGTCAAATCGCGCACCAGGCCCGCGCCGTCGGTGTTATCGCCCAACATGGTGCCGTCAGCCAGTTTGCTCAAGGTGTTCACGGCACCGGCGCGCTGGGCTCGTTCGGTCAGGGTATTGGCCAGGCGATAGGCCTCTTCCTTGAACGGCACGGTCACGTTGGCGCCCCGGCCCTGTTGGAAAAACTCTCGGGCACAGGCGGTGAAGTCCTCCAACGGCGCGAGCATTGTGCTGTAGTCCAGCTGCTCACCGGTCTGGGCGGCGAACAGACGGTGAATCAGCGGCGATTTGCTGTGGCCGATGGGGTTGCCGAACACGACATAACGGTCCATCACACCGCCGCCTTGGGCGCGGCAACGCCGAGCCAGTCACGGTCTTGCAGGAAGTAGTCGGTGAGGCGCGCCTCTTCGCTGCCAGCTTCGGCCTTCCAGTCGTAGCTCCAGCGTACCTGGGGTGGCAGCGACATCAGGATCGACTCCGTACGCCCGCCAGATTGCAGGCCGAACAGCGTGCCACGGTCATAGACCAGGTTGAACTCAACGTAGCGGCCCCGGCGGAACTCCTGGAACTGGCGCTGTTGCTCGGTGTACGCCATGGCCTTGCGACGCTGCACAATCGGCAGGTAGGCGTCGATGTAGGCATCGCCGATGGCGCGGATGAAGGCGAAGCAGGTGTCAAAGCCCCACTCGTTCAAGTCATCGAAGAACAGCCCACCGATGCCACGGGGCTCGTTGCGATGCTTGATGTGGAAGTAGGTGTCACACCAGGCCTTGTAGCGTGCGTACACATCCGGGCCAAACGGCGCACAGGCCTGCTCGGCCACGCGGTGCCAGTGAATGCAGTCTTCTTCATTGCCGTAATACGGGGTGAGATCGAAGCCACCCCCGAACCACCACACCGGTTCTTCGCCTTCTTTTTCAGCGATGAAAAACCGCACATTGGCGTGGGAAGTCGGTACATGCGGGTTATGCGGATGGATCACCAGTGACACGCCAAGCGCTTCAAACCCACGGCCGGCCAGCTCGGGGCGATGGGCACTGGCAGACGGTGGTAAACCGCTGCCGAACACGTGGGAAAAGTTGACACCGCCTTTTTCGATCACCGAACCGTTTTCCATCACACGGGTGCGACCGCCACCGCCGGCTGGCCGGGTCCAGGCGTCTTCGATAAAGCGAGTGTCCGTCTCGAAGGTTTCCAGGGCGCTGCAAATGCGGTCTTGCAGGTCAAGCAGGTAGGCTTTAACGGCCTCGGTGCGGGTAGTCATGGCATCACCTTGAATCGGGCAAAGCTACGCGAGGCCCATGGGGCGTCGGCGGCAAATGGGCGCACAGGATACCACTGCGCTTAGATGCCACTGCACTTAGGTGCGCGGCAGTTGACGAAGATCAAGCTTAGGAGTCCGATAGGGGGCTACGCAGATTCGAACCCAAGGAGAAGTGCAGATGGCCAAACGTATCCAGTTCAGCGCCCATGGCGGCCCCGACGTACTTGAATATGTGGACTACACGCCAGCGGAACCTGGCCCACAGCAGGTTCGGGTGCGCAACGAGGCGATCGGCCTGAACTTCATCGACACCTACTTCCGCAGTGGCCTCTATGCGCCGCCGGCCCTGCCATCGGGTCTGGGTGCGGAAGGTGCTGGCGTAGTCGATGCCGTTGGCAGTGAAGTCAGCCAATTCAAAGTCGGCGACCGTGTGGCCTACGGCAGCGGCCCGCTGGGTGCCTACAGCGAGTCGCACGTGTTGCCCGCCGCCAACCTGGTGCACCTGCCGGATGAGATCAGCTTTGAACAGGCCGCCGGTGCCATGCTCAAAGGCCTGACCGTGCAGTACCTGCTGCGCCAGACCTATGAGCTCAAAGGCGGTGAAACCATTTTGTTCCACGCCGCCGCCGGTGGCGTGGGCTCCCTGGCCTGCCAATGGGCCAAGGCTTTGGGGGTGAAGTTGATCGGTACCGTCAGCTCCCCGGAAAAAGCCGCTTTGGCCAAATCGCTGGGCGCCTGGGAAACCATCGACTACAGCAAGGAAGATGTCGCACAACGCGTTCTGGAATTGACTGACGGCAAGAAGTGCCCGGTGGTATATGACGGCGTCGGCAAAGACACCTGGCTGACCTCACTGGACAGCGTGTCGCCGCGGGGTTTGGTGGTGAGTTTCGGCAATGCGTCGGGGGCGGTGGACGGGGTGAACCTGGGGATTCTGTCGGCGAAGGGTTCGCTGTACGTCACCCGGCCGACTTTGGCGACCTATGCGAACAATCCAGCGAACCTGCAGGCGATGGCGGACGATCTGTTTTCGATGATCAAGAGTGGCAAGGTGCGCATTGATATCAACCAGCGTTACCCGCTGGCGGAGGCGGCCAAAGCGCAGACGGAGTTATCGGGGCGGCGCACGACTGGCTCAACCATTCTGCTGCCTTAAGGGCCTCATCGCAGGCAAGCCAGCTCCCACATTTGACAGCGAACACTGATCAAATGTGGGAGCTGGCTTGCCTGCGATGAGTGCACTGCGGTCTCAGGAGGGGCGCACCACATCACCCGTCACCAGGTCCCGAATCAGGCTCGGGTTCTTGCGCCCACCCAAGGCGCCGCCCAACACCAAGTCCACTTGCCCGCGAAAATACTGCTCCACGCGAATCCGCGTGCGGGCTGCCGGGCGGCCCTGGGGGTTGGCCGAGGTGGAAATCAACGGGCCGACCTCGGCGCACAAATCTCTCACCAGCGGATGATCACTGACCCGCAACGCGACGGTGTCGTGCACACCCGTGACCCATTCGGGCAGCAAGTCTTGATGGGGCACCAGCCAGGTATTCGGCCCTGGCCAGGTGCTGGCCATGCGTTCGACCCACGTGTCCGGGAAATCCTCAAACAGAAAGTCGAACTGACGAATATTGTCCGCCACCAGGATCAGGCCTTTGTCGACCGAGCGGTTCTTGATCGCCAACAGCCGATCCACTGCTTCTTCGTTCCACGGGTCGCAGCCCAGGCCCCAGACCGCTTCGGTCGGATAGGCGATCACTGCGCCTGCGCGAATTTCCCGTGCGGCTTCCAGCACACGCCACCTGTTGACCATTGTTTACTCTCCGGACTAAAGCTCTGGGCAGTTTACCGATCTTCGTTACAAAACCTAGTGCCAAAAACAGGCCACTACAAAAGCGGACACCGCGCCAGCCAGCGCCCGCTTTCGCAAATCACCTGGCCCTCTAACTCCAGCTCCGTAAGGGTGGCCAGTACTTGGGACAACGGCCGGCCGCTGGCAATCGCCAAGGCTTCGCTGCTATGCGGTGCCGCGTGCAATAGCGCCACCAGCGGATGGGTCACGGGCACCGGCGCAGCATGGGACAACCGCTGCCAACCGCGCAGGCTTTCAAGAATGTGCTCGATGGTTTCCACCAGCACCGCGCCATCACGGATCAGTTGATGACAGCCCTTGGCGGCGGGGTGGTGGATGGAACCCGGTATCGCGTAAACCTCACGCCCTTGCTCCGCGGCCAGGCGTGCGGTGATCAGCGAGCCGCTGGCGACACTGGCCTCCACCACCAGCACGCCTAACGACAACCCGCTGATGATCCGGTTGCGCCGTGGGAAATTACCGGCCTGGGGCGCGGCATCCAGCGGAAACTCGGAAACCACGGCGCTGCCTTGGGCAATCATCGCCGCAGCGAGCTTGCGATGGCGCTGTGGATAAAAATTTTCCAGGCCAGTGCCAAGCACGCCGATGGTATGGCCGCCCACGTCCAATGCCGCCTGGTGCGCCGCGCCATCAATGCCCACCGCCAGCCCACTGGTGATGACAAAACCGGCGCTCGCCAGGCTGCGGGAAAAGGCCGCTGCCGTATCCATGCCTGGGCGCGAGGCACGCCGGCTACCGACCATGGCCAACTGTGGTTTTTCCAGAATACCGGGGTCGCCCGCAACGAATAACAGCGGCGGCGCATCGTCGATCTGCGCGAGCAATGCCGGGTAATCCGGTTGGTCCCACATCAGCAAATGCTGGGCCGGGCACGCCAGCCAGGCTAACGCCTCACTGGCACCGTCACGTACTTTGGGGCTACGTCGAGCCTCGGCACTGATGGCGGGCAAACCGAGGGAACGCCAGGCGCTGGCGGGAGCACTCAGGGCCTTGGAAGCGCAACCAAAGGCTTGGATCAATACGTGAAAACGCTTAGGCCCCAGTTCTGGCAGCCTGTGCAAGCGTAGCCTGGCTTCCAGCTCTGCCGGGGAAATATCGCTACTGTTTATCGGATTCATATGATCATCCTTGACCGGAACAAGCTGTGGATAACTCTGTTGGTAACTTATTTAGCAGGCTATTTATTGCGCTTGATCAGCCGTCTCGAAACGGTCTTGCACGGCCAGCGACCGTGAAGCACTGAGCACCAGGGCATAGCTGAGCTTTTCATAGGTGCGAAACACCAACAGGGTGCCGGCTCGCTCATCCGGGAGGGGAGTGGGCGTGCCGGTGAGGGCGTCTCGCACGGTGGCGCCAGCCTTGATCACTGTGAGCAGTTGGCCTTCCACCAATCCATCGCGGCGACCCTTGTTGAGGGTCACAGCGTCGAGCACGCCAATCTGCGTGACGCCCTTGGGGATGTCGATGATGTGCCCTGTAATGAAGGGTGCGGGTTTGAAGGGTTCCAAGTTGGGCAAAGCAGCGGGAGGCTCGGCGCGCAACAAGCGGTCACCTGGGCGAATTTCCTGGGTCACCCGTTGCACTGCCAGGGTGGTGAGGCTGTCGGCGAGCACAAAGCGCGCAGTGCCGATATCGTCGGCATTGATACCCAACAGCTCCTGAGTATGGGGGTCGGTGTAGGCCTTGCCCCGCCGAAAGATCCCGTAGCTTGGCTGGGCCGGGTCAAGGCCACCGCGGGCATGCACATGCTCGTCGTTGGCACCCAGCACGCGCCCGCCTTGCGCCGCAACAATGTAAGGCGCTTTGTCCAGGTCCTGGGGGGAGTCAAAAATACGGTTGTGCAGTAAAAAATGTTGGATGGCCTGTTGCGCGGCCTGATCCAGACGCTCAGTGGGTTGCGCAATCAATGCCGTGGCGAACGGGGCCCACAGCAGCAAGACGAGTAGCGATTTCCTCATGGGGTGAATCTCCTTTATTATGTGCGTTCGCGTGAAATGCCATGGCCTTCGCGGCTTCCGAGCGTTTCACACCGGCCGTATGGGTCCATCCCACCGCCGATTTGTCTCTTCCTCACATGTGCAGCAATTACGCTTATGGCTATTTTGAACATCCTCGAATTTCCCGACTCGCGCCTGCGCACGATCGCCAAGCCGGTGGCCGTAGTGGACGACAAGGTTCGTCAGTTGGTCGATGACATGTTTGAAACAATGTATGAAGCCCCGGGCATCGGCCTCGCCGCGACCCAGGTCAACGTGCATCTGCGCGTCGTGGTCATGGACCTGTCGGAAGATCGCAGCGAACCTCGGGTGTACATCAACCCTGAGTTCGAACCGCTGACCGAAGAGATGGGCGAATACCAGGAGGGCTGCCTGTCGGTGCCGGAGTTCTACGAGAATGTGGAACGCCCGCTGCGCGTGAAGATCAAGGCGCTGGACCGTGACGGCAAGCCTTTCGAGCTGATTGCCGAAGGCCTGCTGGCGGTGTGCATCCAGCATGAATGCGACCACCTCAACGGCAAGCTGTTTGTCGATTACCTGTCCACGCTCAAGCGTGACCGCATCAAGAAGAAGCTGGAAAAAAAGCATCGCCAGCAAGCCTGATGCCCTTCTTCCAAAGGCTTGCTGCGGCAAGCCTTTTTCTTTTGTGACTGTTTTTAACCGAGAACTCCCATGACCGAGCCATTGCGCATTGTTTTTGCCGGCACTCCTGAATTTGCCGCCGAACACCTCAAGGCGCTGCTTGCCAGCCCTTATGACATCGTCGCGGTGTACACCCAGCCGGATCGCCCGGCCGGTCGCGGGCAAAAACTGATGCCGAGCCCGGTCAAGCAGTTGGCGCTGGAGCACAACATTCCCGTGTTGCAGCCGCCGACCCTGCGTAACGCCGAGGCCCAGGCCGAACTGGCCGCGCTGAAACCGGACCTGCTGGTGGTGGTGGCCTACGGTTTGATCCTGCCCCAGGCGGTGCTGGATATCCCGCGCCTGGGTTGCATCAACAGCCATGCTTCACTGCTGCCACGCTGGCGCGGTGCGGCGCCGATTCAACGCGCCGTTGAAGCCGGCGACAGCGAGAGCGGCGTGACCGTGATGCGCATGGAAGCCGGCCTGGATACTGGGCCGATGCTGCTCAAGGTCACCACGCCGATCACCGCCCAAGACACCGGCGGCAGCCTGCACGACCGCCTCGCTGAGCTGGGCCCGCCCGCTGTGATCCAGGCCATCGCCGGCCTCGCTGCCGGCACCCTGCAAGGCGAAATCCAGGACGACAGCTTGGCCACCTACGCCCACAAGCTGAACAAGGACGAAGCGCGCATTGACTGGAGCCGCCCGGCCGTGGAGCTGGAGCGCCTGGTACGTGCCTTCAACCCATGGCCGATCTGCCACAGCACCCTCAATGGCGAAGCCTTGAAAGTGTTGGCCGCGACCCTGGCCGATGGCACAGGCGCTCCCGGCGAGATCATCGGTGCCAGCAAAGACGGCCTGTTGGTGGCTTGCGGTGAACAGGCGCTGTGCCTGACGCGTCTGCAATTGCCCGGCGGCAAGGCGCTGAACTTCAGCGATTTGTTCAATAGCCGTCGTGAGAAATTCGCCCTGGGCACCACGCTTGGGGTGGTCACTCAATGAACCCACGTCTGGCCGCCGCCAAGGCTCTCGCCGCCGTCCTCAACGGCAAGGCTTCGCTGAACAGTTCGCTGCCGACGCAGTTGGATAAGGTAGAAGACCGGGATCGCGGTTTCACCCAGGACCTGGCCTTTGGCACTGCCCGCTGGCAGCCACGGTTGTCTGCGCTGGCCGCCAAGCTGCTGCAAAAACCGTTCAAAGCGGCGGACGCGGATGTCGAGGCGCTGTTGCTGGTGGGTCTCTACCAATTGCTCTACACCCGCGTGCCCGCTCACGCGGCCATCGGTGAAACCGTCGGTTGCGCCGACAAACTGAAAAAACCCTGGGCCAAGGCCCTGCTCAACGCCGTGCTGCGCCGCGCCCAGCGCGAAAGCGAAGCCCTGCTGGCCGAGCAGGAACATGATCCGGTGGTGCGCACGGCCCATCCGCGCTGGCTGCAAAAATCCCTGAAAGCCTTCTGGCCCGAGCAATGGGAGGCTATCTGCGCGGCCAACAATGCGCACCCGCCGATGATCCTACGGGTCAACCGCCGCCACCACAGCCGTGACGCGTATTTGCAGTTACTGGCAGACGCTGGCATCAACGCCACGCCCTGTGTGTACAGCACGGACGGCATCGTGCTCGAAGCGGCTGCCGATGTGCGTAGCCTGCCGGGCTTTGCCGAAGGCTGGATCAGTGTGCAGGACGAAGCTGCGCAGTTGGCCGCCGACTTGCTCGACCTCGCCCCCGGCCAGCGTGTACTCGATGCCTGCTGCGCGCCCGGCGGTAAGACCTGCCACATCCTTGAAGTGGAAAAAGGCCTGGCCGGTGTAGTCGCGGTGGACCTTGAAGCCAAGCGCCTGGTGCGCGTGCGGGAAAACCTCACGCGCCTGGGCTTGAGCGCCGAGCTGATCGCCGCGGATGGCCGCGACACCGCCGCCTGGTGGGACGGCAAGCCCTTCCAGCGCATCCTGCTGGACGCTCCCTGCTCGGCCACCGGCGTGATCCGCCGTCATCCGGACATCAAGCTGACCCGCCAGCCCGACGACATCGCCGCCTTGGCGGTGCTGCAAGGCGAACTGCTCGACGCGCTGTGGCCCACCTTGGAAGTCGGCGGCATCCTGCTTTACGCCACCTGCTCCACTTTGCCCACCGAAAATACCGAGGTCATCCAAGCCTTCCTCGCCCGCACCAGCGGCGCGCGTGAGCTGGACCTCGCTACCACGGCCGGCATCAAGCAGCCCCACGGTCGCCAACTGCTTGCGCAAGAAGGCGGGCACGATGGCTTCTACTACGCCAAACTGATCAAGATCGCCGCCGCACGCGGCTGAATGGTTTTAAGGGAGTGACCGGATGAAAATCATCATCCTTGGAGCAGGGCAGGTCGGTGGCACGCTGGCCGAACATTTGGCCGGTGAAGCCAACGACATCACCGTGGTCGACACCGATTCCGAGCGTTTGCGCGACCTGGGCGACCGCCTGGACATCCGTACGGTGCAAGGCCGCGCGTCGTTTCCGACGGTGCTGCGCCAGGCCGGCGCCGACGATGCCGACATGCTGGTGGCCGTGACCAACAGCGACGAGACCAACATGGTCGCCTGCCAGGTCGCCCACACCCTGTTCCACACCCCGACCAAGATCGCTCGGGTGCGCGAAGCGGCGTACCTGACCCGCGCCGGTCTGTTCGATAACGACGCCATTCCGGTGGACGTACTGATCAGCCCGGAACAGGTGGTGACCCACTACATCAAGCGCCTGATCGAAATTCCAGGTGCGCTTCAGGTGATTGACTTCGCCGAAGGCAAAGCACAACTGGTGGCCGTGAAGGCCTATTACGGCGGGCCGCTGGTGGGCCAGCAACTGCGCCAGCTGCGCGAGCATATGCCGAACGTGGAAACCCGCGTGGCCGCGATTTTCCGCCGTGACCGGCCGATCCTGCCCCAGGGCGATACGGTGATCGAGGCTGACGATGAAGTGTTTTTCATCGCCGCCAAGGCGAATATTCGCGCAGTCATGAGCGAAATGCGCAGGCTCGACGAAAGCTACAAACGCATCGTCATCGCCGGCGGTGGGCAGATCGGCGAGCGTTTGGCCGAAGCCATCGAAAGCCGCTACCAGGTGAAGATCATCGAGATGAGCCCGACGCGTTGCCGGCATTTGTCCGACACCCTCGACAGCACTGTCGTACTGCAAGGCAGCGCCTCGGACCGTGACCTGCTGATGGAAGAGAACATCGCCGACGCCGACATCTTCCTGGCCCTGACCAACGATGACGAAGCCAATATCATGTCGTCCTTGCTGGCCAAGCGATTGGGGGCGAAGAAGGTGATGACCATCATCAATAACCCGGCCTATGTGGACCTGATCCAGGGCGGCGATATCGACATTGCCATCAGCCCGCAGTTGGCGACCATTGGCACCTTGCTCGCCCACGTACGCCGTGGCGACATTGTCAGTGTGCACTCGTTGCGCCGGGGTGCAGCGGAAGCCATCGAGGCGATTGCCCACGGTGACTCCAAGTCCAGCAAAGTGATTGGCAAGGCCATCCGCGATATCGGCCTGCCGCCGGGCACCACCATTGGCGCGATCATTCGCGATGAAGAAGTGATCATTGCCCACGACGACACAGTGATCGCCACCGGAGACCATGTGATTTTGTTCCTTGTGGATAAAAAACATATCCGCGATGTGGAGAAGCTGTTCCACGTGGGGTTGAGCTTTTTCTGATCAAGGAGTGAACCGATGCTGGAGTCCCTGGAAAAAATGCTCGCCAAGGGCGTGGACAATTCATTACTGCGCTTTGGCCTGGGCAAGGGTTACCTGGACCTGAAGGACAACGCCAAGGCGGCCGAGAATTTGCAGCGATGCGTCGAGTTCGATCCGAAGTATTCGGCGGCGTGGAAGTTGTTGGGTAAGGCGCACCAGGCGCAGGGTGACAGTGCCTCAGCACGACAGGCGTGGGAAAAAGGTATTGAGGCGGCCCAGGCCCACGGCGACAAACAGGCCGAAAAAGAGATGACGGTGTACCTGAAGAAACTCGACCGCAAGCCTTGAAACAACCCCTTGTGGGAGCTGGCTTGCCTGCGATGGAAGCACCTCGGTCTATCAGTTACACCGGGTTGAGGCCATCGCAGGCAAGCCAGCTCCCACATTTGATCTCCATTGGCCAGGAGATCAGTAAATCAATACCACCGCGCCTCACCCGGTGGGCGTTTCTTGAAGCGTTTCATGCTCCACATGTACTGGCTTGGGTAAGCGCCGACATAACGCTCTACTACCTTGCTCATCGCCGCACAGGACGTCGCGGTATCGGTGCTGTACATGTCCTCCGGTGCCGCCTCCAGAATCACCTTGTAGCCCGAGCCGTCCGGCAGCCGCAGGGCATGCAGGAACACACCCACCGCCTTGTGACCCGCAAGCATGTTCGGCACGAACTTGCTGGTAAGCGCCTGGGTGGCAAAAAACGGTACGAAGATGCCGGCAGACTCAGCCGGCTCCGGGTCGGCAGGAATGCCCACCTGGCCGCCTTTGCGCACTTCCTTGATCACGCTGAGAATACCTTCCTTGGTGGACGCCGCCACGCGGTTGCCCAACTGCACGCGCTGCTTGCGCAGCAACTCGTCCACAGCCTTGAGCTTGGGCGGGCGATAGAAAATGATCGGTTTGCACTGGCTGCAATAGAAGTGGTTCAACACTTCCCAGTTGCCCAGGTGGCTGGTGATGCCTACCACACCTTTGCCAGAAGCCAGGGCCTCGTGCAGCACTTCCAGGCCTTCGACTTCGCGGACCAGGTCGATAGAGCGCTGCGCCGGCCAGATCCACGCGCAGGCGCTCTCTGTGAGGGACTTGCCGATGTCCATCAGGCTGCGGCCCACCAGGCGCTCGCGCTCTGCCGGGTCCATGTCCGGGAAGCATTTGGAGAGGTTGATCCGCACCGTATCGCGGGAACGGTTGGGGGTTTTCCACATGATCCAGCCGATCCCCGTGCCGACGGCTTGTACGGCGCGCCAGGGCAGCAGGGCAAACAACCGAAGAGCGCCTACCAGCAAGGCGCCTTTAAACTTTTCCACAGGTCACTCCTGATCGTGTGTGGTGCGCAAAGCCGGCATTCTAACCGGCGTTGACCAAGTCCGCGTAACGGTCGCAGTCCTGGGTGTGGTCCATGACCATGCCCGAGGCCTGCATGAAGGCGTAGCAGATGGTCGGCCCGACGAAGGTGAAGCCGGCCTTTTTCAAGGCTTTGCTCATGGCTTCGGCTTCGGGCGTAATCGCCGGGACGTCGCTGCGATCCTTGAAGTGATTGACCTTGGGTTTGCCGCCGACAAACGACCACAGCAACCCTACCGGATCCTCCAGCGCCAGCCAGGCCGCGGCGTTGCGCCGGGTAGCGTTGAGCTTCAAGCGATTGCGCACGATGCCCGGGTCCTGCATCAGCACCTCGATTTCTTCATCGCTCAACTGCGCCAGACGCTGCGCGTCAAAGCCGAACAACACCTTTCGATAATGCTCGCGTTTGCGTAAAACGGTGATCCAGGACAGGCCCGCCTGGAACCCTTCGAGCAAAAGCAACTCGAACAAACCCTGCGCATCGCGCAGCGGCGTTCCCCACTCTTGATCGTGATAAGCCATGTACAGCGGATCTTCAGAACACCAAAAGCAGCGTGGCATAAGGCTCCAGGGAGTGGTGGCGGGGCCGAATCGGGTATACTCCCGCTCTTTAAATCGCAGCCCAAGTAACAGGTGAATTTCGTGAGCCAGCCTACGCCAGCCGTGCGTACCTTCCAAGACTTGATCCTCGCCCTCCAGCAATACTGGGCCGAGCAAGGTTGTGTGGTACTTCAGCCCTACGATATGGAAGTAGGCGCCGGCACTTTCCACACCGCTACATTCCTGCGGGCCATCGGCCCGGAAACCTGGAACGCCGCTTATGTGCAGCCCAGTCGCCGCCCGACTGACGGCCGCTACGGCGAAAACCCGAACCGTCTGCAGCACTACTACCAGTTCCAGGTGGTATTGAAGCCCAACCCGGACAACTTCCAGGAACTGTACCTGGGCTCGCTGAAACATGTGGGCCTGGACCCACTGGTGCACGACATCCGTTTCGTCGAAGACAACTGGGAATCGCCAACCCTGGGCGCCTGGGGCCTGGGCTGGGAAATCTGGCTCAATGGCATGGAAGTGACGCAGTTCACTTACTTCCAGCAAGCCGGCGGCATCGAGTGCTACCCGGTCACCGGCGAGATCACCTATGGCCTGGAACGCCTGGCCATGTACCTGCAAGGCGTGGACTCGGTCTACGACCTGGTATGGGCTGACGGCCCGTTCGGCAAGGTGACCTACGGCGATGTGTTCCACCAGAACGAAGTGGAGCAGTCCACCTACAACTTCGAACACGCCAACGTCGACAAGCTGTTCGAACTGTTCGACTTCTATGAAAGCGAAGCCAAGCGCCTGATCGAACTCGACCAGCCGCTGCCGTTGCCAAGCTATGAAATGGTGTTGAAGGCCTCCCATACCTTCAACCTGCTGGACGCGCGCCGTGCCATCTCGGTAACCGCACGCCAGCAATACATCCTGCGTGTACGCACTCTGGCGCGTTCCGTCGCTCAAGCCTACCTGCTGGCTCGCGCCAAGCTGGGCTTCCCGATGGCCACCCCGGACCTGCGTGATGAAGTGTTGGCTAAGCTGGAGGCTGCACAATGAGTGCTCAAGATTTCCTGGTTGAACTGGGCACCGAAGAGCTGCCACCCAAGGCACTCAATACCCTGGCCGATGCGTTCCTGGCCGGTATCGAAAAAGGCCTGCAGACTGCCGGCCTGAAGTTTGAAGCCAAAAAAGTCTACGCCGCGCCGCGCCGCCTGGCTGTGCTGCTGACCGCGCTGGAAACCCAGCAGCCGGACCGCAGCATCAACCTGGACGGACCACCGCGTCAGGCGGCTTTCGATGCCGACGGCAACCCGACCCAGGCCGCCCTTGGCTTTGCCAAGAAGTGTGGCGTGGAGCTGAGCGAGATCGACCAAAGTGGCCCGAAACTGCGCTTCAGCCAGGTCATCACCGGCAAGCCGACCGCCAGCCTGTTGCCGACCATCGTTGAAGATTCCCTGAACGACCTGCCTATCCCCAAGCGCATGCGCTGGGGTGCGCGCAAGGAAGAGTTCGTGCGCCCAACCCAATGGCTGGTGATGCTGCTCGGCGACCAGGTCATCGATTGCACCATCCTCGCCCAGAAGGCTGGTCGCGATTCCCGTGGTCACCGCTTCCATCATCCAGAAAGCGTGCGCATCACTTCGCCGGCCAACTACCTCAACGATCTGCGCGCCGCTTATGTGCTGGCCGACGCCAATGAGCGTCGCGAGCTGATCAGCAAGCGCACCGAAGAGCTGGCCCGTCTGCAGGAAGGCACTGCCATCGTGCCGCCAAGCCTGCTCGACGAAGTGACCGCCCTGGTGGAATGGCCGGTGCCGCTGGTGTGCTCGTTCGAAGAGCGTTTCCTCGACGTGCCGCAAGAAGCCTTGATCACCACCATGCAGGACAACCAGAAGTACTTCTGCCTGCTGGACGTGGACGGTAAGTTGTTGCCGCGTTTTATCACCGTGGCCAACATCGAAAGCAAAGACCCACAGCAGATCATCGCCGGTAACGAAAAAGTCGTGCGCCCGCGCCTGACCGACGCCGAGTTCTTCTTCAAGCAAGACAAGAAGCAGAAGCTGGAAGACTTCAACCTGCGCCTGCAAAACGTGGTGTTCCAGGAAAAACTCGGCAGCGTCTATGACAAAGCCGTGCGTGTTTCCAAGCTGGCGGCCTACATTGCCCCACGTATTGGCGGCGACGCAGCCTGGGCCGCCCGTGCCGGCTTGCTGTCCAAGTGCGACCTGGCCACCGAAATGGTCGGCGAGTTCCCAGAGATGCAAGGCGTGGCAGGTTACTACTACGCCCTCAACGACGGCGAGCCGGATGATGTCGCCCTGGCCCTGAACGAGCAGTACATGCCGCGCGGTGCCGGTGCAGAACTGCCGAGCACCCTGACCGGTGCGGCCGTGGCCATTGCCGACAAGCTGGACACCCTCGTGGGTATCTTCGGTATCGGCATGCTGCCTACCGGCAGCAAAGACCCGTATGCCCTGCGCCGTGCGGCCTTGGGCGTGCTGCGTATCCTGATCGACAAAAAGCTGGACCTCGACCTGACCCAGGCCGTGGTATTCGCCGTCGGCCAGTTCGGCACCAAGGTCAAGCGAGCCGGCCTGGCCGAGCAAGTGCTGGAGTTCGTGTTCGACCGCCTGCGTGCGCGTTACGAAGACGAAGGCGTGGACGTTTCCGTCTACCTGTCGGTACGTGCGCTGCAACCGGGCTCGGCGTTGGACTTCGACCAGCGTGTACAAGCCGTGCAAGCGTTCCGCAAGCTGCCGGAAGCCGATGCCCTGGCCGCCGTGAACAAGCGCGTGTCGAACCTGCTGAGCAAGGCCGATAACCTCGGCAGTGCCGAAGTCGACCCGGGCCTGTTTGCCGACGCCAAGGAGTTCTCGCTGAACTCGGCCATCGCCAAGGCCGAGAACGCCGTGAAGCCGCTGATCGCCGAGCGTGACTACGCGCAAGCGTTGGCGCGCCTGGCGTCTCTGCGTGAACCGGTAGACGCGTTCTTCGAAGCGGTGATGATCAATGCCGACGATGCCGGCGTGCGAAAAAACCGTTACGCCATGCTCGCGCGTCTGCGTGGCCTGTTCATTAATATCGCCGACATTTCCGTACTGGGCTGATCATGTTGAAACTGCTGATTCTCGATCGGGACGGGGTGATCAACTACGACTCCGACGCTTACATCAAGTCGGTGGAGGAGTGGATCCCGCTGCCCGGTTCGATCGAGGCCATCGCGCAGTTGAGCAAAGCCGGCTGGACGGTGGCCATCGCCACCAACCAGTCCGGCATCGCCCGCGGTTACTACGACATCGCGACCCTGGAGGCCATGCACGCGCGTTTGCGCGCGTTAGTGGCCGAACAGGGCGGTGAGGTGGGGCTGGTGGTTTACTGCCCCCACGGGCCGGATGAGGGCTGCGATTGCCGCAAGCCCAAGCCTGGCATGTTGAAAATTATTGCAGAACATTACAAGGTGCCCTTGGCTGGGATATGGTTCGTCGGGGACAGCCTCGGTGACTTGGAGGCGGCCAAAGCCGTCGACTCTCAGCCAGTTTTGGTTAAAACCGGGAAAGGCGAAAAGACCCAGGCTAAAAACCTGCCGGTAGGCACCTTGATTTTTGACGATCTGGCGGCCGTTGCCGCAGAACTTATCAACAACTAGCCGCCCTCGACTTCCTGACCAAGGACTGTTCGGGAGTGCGCTTTTAACAGGCGGGCCGTGTCCCGCAACGGTAAATGCCGCCATGTCGATCTTGCAGGCCATCAGAACCTTTTTCTTTTACCTGCTGCTGGGCACCAGTTCGTTTCTCTGGTGCACCCTGAGCTTTTTTATTGCACCGTTCCTGCCCTTCAAGGCGCGCTATCGCTTTATCAACGTCTACTGGTGCCGCTGCGCGTTGTGGCTGAGCAAGGTGTTCCTGAACATTCGTTTCGAGATCAAAGGCGCTGAAAACGTCCCTGATCAACCGTGCGTGATTCTCTCCAACCACCAGAGCACCTGGGAGACGTTCTTCCTCTCGGCGTACTTCTCGCCGTTGAGCCAGGTGCTCAAGCGCGAGTTGCTGTATGTGCCGTTCTTCGGCTGGGCCATGGCCATGTTGCGACCGATCGCCATCGACCGTGACAACCCCAAGGCTGCGCTCAAGCATGTCGCCAAGAAGGGCGATGAGTTGCTCAAGGACGGCGTCTGGGTGCTGATCTTCCCTGAGGGCACGCGGGTGCCCTACGGCACGGTGGGCAAGTTCTCACGCGGTGGTACCGCCTTGGCGGTCAACGCCAACCTGCCTGTGCTGCCAATTGCGCATAACGCCGGCAAGTTCTGGCCCAAGACTGGCTGGGCCAAACGCCCAGGCACTATCACCGTGGTGATCGGCGAACCGATGTACGCAGAAGGCGAAGGACCACGTGCCATCGCCGCCCTGAACGACCGCGCTGCGGCGTGGAATGAGGCGCAGCAACGGGCCATGGGCTCCCTGCCTCCGGAACCGGTGGTGGTGGAGACGCCGGCAGTTTGAGCATCTGTGGATAACCTGTGTACGCTTTGTTGGCGAATTGGCTTTTTTGCATCATAACAAGCTGATTTACTTACATATTTCTGAAGCTCATAAAATTCGGAAAAACGTGCATAAGTTTTTTCTTCATAAAAAAACCGGTCCTTGTGACCGGTTTTTTATGCACAGCAGAAAAGCCGCTTTTTCAGTCCTCCAATAACGGCAGCAGCAGGATAAACGTCGAGCCCTTGCCCAGCTCACTTTCACACACGATGCGCCCACCGTGCCGCTCCAACACTGCTTTAACCATGGTCAGCCCCAGTCCAAGACCCTCACTGCCTTGAGCCGAATCGAAACGTCGGTATTGGTTAAACAACTCCGGCAGATCCTCAGGCGCAATCCCCGGTCCCTGGTCACTTATCCTGCATTCCAACCAACCTTGCGCACTGCCATGCCTCAACCTGACGGTGGTACCTGATGGGGAGTATTTGATCGCGTTCTCCAGCACATTGAACAACGCCCGGGTGAGCAGCGATTGGTCGGCGTAGACCATGGCCTCGTCCGCCTCATCCAGGTCGTGAACCAAATGGATGCCCTTCAACTGCGCAATCACCGCCACTTGATCAAAAGCGTCCATCACCAGCATGGCAAACAGGGTGGGCTGGAACTGGTAACCGTCCGCTTCAGCCTTGGCCAATTGCACAAAGGATTCGGTCAGGCTCAAGGCCCGCCGTACCTGCTGTTCGATTTGGGCAAACACCGGGGACTCTCCGTTGTGCACGTCCAGCAGGGCAAGGATCGCTGAGTGCGGCGCACGCAGGTCGTGGGAAAGGAAACGCAGCATCGTCTCGCGGTGCTGCTGGGCTTCACGCTCCTTGCTCAGGTCCGTGAGGCTCAACAACCAGCCGAGGGCAAAGTCACCTTCGGCAGGCAGCAAAGGAGCCAGTTCCATGCGCAAACTGCGTTGGTGGATATCGCGAAACTCGACCAGTTCCAGCGCCGACAGGGCAGGGCGTACACCATTGTGCAGCGGGGGATAACCCAGATCAGCAAGCTGTTCGACGAGGTTTTCACCGACCAGGTCATTGCCGAATACTTCACGGGCCACGCGGTTGGCCAACAGGATGCTGCCCTGGGGATCGGTGATCAGGGTCGCTACCGGCAGGCACTCCAAGCCGTCCGCCATAAAGCGCCGCGTATCGCGGGTACGGCTGACGGCTTGTTCAAGGGCAAAAATCCGCCCTTGCAACACATCGCCCTTGCTGGCGGGCGCGCGACGACGCTCCGGAAGCACCTTGGGTTCGTTATCCAGGCGTGCCAGTTCCCAGCCAAAGTAGGCGAGGATTACGCTCAGGCGTCGCCAATTCCAGATCAGGTAACTCAGCAACAAACCGATCAGGCACGCTGCGGGGCTCCACCAGTGGCCCAGGCGCAATAGAGCCCATGAGCCCAGCAACGCCGCGCCCATGCCTGCCAAGGTCATCCACAGGGCGTAGCGGGGGCGCACCAGCAGAAGGCCCAACAGCAGGGCCACCAGGGACGTTGCCAGCAACGCCGCCAACCAGCCGGGCAGATCGACGATGCTGCGACCCTGCAATAAACCATTTAGTACTTCAGCCTGGATCTCAACCCCCGCAGTGGTGCCCACGGTGGAAGAGAGCGGCGTCACGAAACGATCGGCCATGCCATAGGCTGAGGCGCCGATCAGAATCAGGCGACCCCGCAACGACTCGGGAGGTACCTCGCCGCGTAATACGCTGACGTAGGACACACTGGGAAAATGGTCTGGTTCCGAAGTGAACGGCACACGAATCTCATGTTCCTGGTGCCAGTGCCCTCCAGTAGGCTCTTGCGGCAGGCCCGGCATCGTCTCGGCATGCTCGCTCATGGCGAATGCCAGCCACGCCAACTGAGGGAGTGTGCTTCCCGCAGGGCCCTCACGTAGATACACGCTACGCACCACACCGTCTTTATCCGCTTCGACGTTGATGTGCCCAACGCCCTTGGCGCACTTGAGCAGTGGCGACAACGGCGTTACCTGGGCCTTGGGGCTGACGCTGCTATCCCCGGCGATGGGCAGCAATACATTGCCGGCTTTGCATACGGCATCGGCCAGGCGCTGGTCGTCATTACTGTTGCCGCTCTCACTGAAGATCACATCAAACAAAATACCCGCCGGCTGGGCGGCGTTCAGGCGTTCAATCAGGTCGGCATGTACGCTACGCGGCCAAGGCCACGGTCCGAGTGCTTCCAGGCTCGGCGCATCGATGGTCACCAGAACGATGCGTGGGTCTACCGGTAAGGGCGTGAGGCGGCGCAGGCTGTCATAGAGCGGATTGTTAAGCGCCAGGCCAGCGCTCAAGGATAAGTAGGCGGTAAAGGGCAGGAGTACCAGACCGATCAGCAGCCATTCACGAACCAACCCATGGAACAAAAGCTGGGCCTGGGTAGGTTGGCGTTTCTCGGCTTTGCGCCATAGGTTCACAGGGCTACCGCCACGAGCGTGCCGAGGCATTGATGGTCATTAAGTAAAAGTGTCATAAGCCCAGGATCCCTCTCCATGGGGTTGCGATGAAGTGCATGCGGTGTTCTGAAACCAGTGAAGCTTATTTCGGTCTCATTGGAGGACTTCCCACGACCGCGCAATGAACGATACCGCACATTGGAGCGGGCATGAGGCACCGGCGAGGCGATCGGCACAGAGCCTTTTCCACACCAACAGGAGCCGGTATCTTCTTCGAAGATCGTAATGAATTGAGTTTACGGCGCTTTCAGCGTATCGAGAGATCCAAGCACTGTAGAATCCGTCCATAATTATTCAGATTCAGAGGCCGGCATTTGTACAACATGTGCCCCCCATTCAAGCTCTCGTATTTTTGTAGGAAGGACCCCGCCTATGCGTGTCGCAATACTGGATGACGAACCCGCGGAGTTGCGACGGGTGGAACAGACACTGCGACAGATTCCCGGCCCGGCTGACCAGCCTTGGTCTCTGCATTTCTTTGAGCGCGGTGAAGACCTGCTGCGCCAGCTACGTCGGGAAACCTTTGACCTGCTGATCCTCGACTGGCAACTGCCGGACATCTCCGGGATAGCGTTATTGCGCTGGACTCGCGAGCACATGGAATCGCCCCCTGCCGTCATCATGCTCACCAGTCGCGATGCCGAGAGCGACATCGTGACGGCGTTGAATAGCGGGGCGGATGATTATGTCAGCAAGCCGTTTAGGCCCAACGAACTCAAAGCTCGAGTCAGCGCCGTCCTGCGGCGCCACGGTTTGCAGAAGTCGGCTAGCCAGGAAGTGCAGAGCTTTAACGACCTGACATTCGACGATGCCGAACTGACCGTCACACGCGCAGGCAAACCCATCAACCTGACAGAACGGGAATACCGCCTGGCAAGTTGTCTATTTGCCAACCTGGCCCGGCCATTGTCTCGCGAGTACCTGTATGAGCGGTTCTGGAGCCACGAAGAAATGGTCTCGTCGCGGCCGTTGGACACCCACATCTACCGCCTGCGTAACAAGCTAGGGTTGACGGCGGATCGCGGCTGGCAGCTGTTGACGATCTATGGGTACGGGTATCGATTGGAGAGTGTGACACCCGCTGTGGAAAGTTAAAAATGTCGATGTTCCACGTGGAGCATTTAAAAATGCGCGACTGCGAACCAACAAAAAAGGCCAACGCTAAGCGTTGGCCTTTTGTTTTTAGCAGATGTACCTGATCAGAAGTCCAGGTTAGACACCGCCAAAGCATTGCTCTCGATGAAGTCACGACGAGGCTCGACCGCATCACCCATCAGGGTGTTGAAGATCTGGTCTGCGCCAATGGCGTCTTCGATGGTCACGCGCAGCATGCGACGCTGGGCCGGGTCCATGGTGGTTTCCCAGAGCTGATCCGGGTTCATCTCTCCCAGACCTTTATAGCGCTGGATGGTATGACGCTTGGTGCTTTCCGCCATCAACCAGTCCAAGGCTTCCTTGAACTCTTTGACCTGCTTCTTGCGTTCGCCACGCTGAATGTAAGCACCGTCGTCCAGCAGGGTGCTCAGTTGCGCGCCGAGGGTGACGACGGTCTTGTAGTCGTTACTGCCGAAGAAGTCGCGGTTGAAGGTGACGTAATTGGACAGGCCATGGGAGATCAGTTCGACCTCTGGCAGCCATACGTTACGTTCGCGGTCTTCACGCAGGCTGGCTTTGTACACCAGGCCAGACTTCTCGACAGTACGCAGGCGCACTTCGTATTGGGCCAGCCAATCCTGCATGGCGGCGTGATCGCCCAACTGCTCCAGGCTTACGGCCGGCAGGTAGATGAAGTGCTCGGTCAGCTCCTGTGGGTACAGACGCGACAAACGCTTGAGCGTCTTCATGACCATGCGGAAGTCGTTGACCAGTCGCTCCAGCGACTCACCGGAGATGCCCGGCGCTTCGTCATTCAAGTGCAGGCTGGCATCTTCCAAGGCCGACTGCGTCATGTACTCTTCCATGGCGTCGTCGTCTTTAATGTATTGCTCTTGCTTGCCCTTTTTAACTTTGTACAACGGCGGCTGAGCGATGTAGATATAGCCACGCTCGATCAGCTCCGGCAACTGACGGAAGAAGAAGGTCAGCAGCAGGGTACGGATGTGCGAACCGTCGACGTCAGCATCGGTCATGATGATGATGTTGTGGTAGCGCAACTTGTCGATGTTGTACTCGTCGCGGCCAATACCGCAGCCCAATGCCGTGATCAAGGTGCCGACTTCCTGGGAGGAAATCATCTTGTCGAAGCGGGCCTTCTCAACGTTAAGGATCTTGCCCTTCAACGGCAGGATGGCCTGGGTGCGACGGTTACGACCCTGCTTGGCGGAACCGCCAGCAGAGTCACCTTCCACCAGGTACAGTTCGGAGAGGGCAGGGTCCTTCTCTTGGCAGTCAGCGAGTTTGCCTGGCAGGCCGGCGATATCCAGCGCGCCTTTACGGCGGGTCATCTCACGGGCCTTACGCGCGGCTTCACGGGCGCGGGCAGCATCAATCATCTTGCCGACGACCAGCTTGGCTTCGTTCGGGTTTTCCAACAGGAAGTCGGAGAAGTACTTACCCATTTCCTGTTCAACCGCAGTCTTCACTTCGGAAGACACCAGCTTGTCTTTGGTCTGGGAGCTGAACTTCGGATCCGGTACCTTGACCGAGATAATCGCCGTCAGACCTTCACGGGCATCGTCACCGGTGGTGGCGACTTTATGCTTCTTCGCCAAGCCTTCCGCTTCGATGTAGGTGTTCAGGTTACGCGTCAGCGCGGAACGGAAACCCACCAGGTGGGTACCGCCATCGCGTTGTGGAATGTTGTTGGTGAAGCACAACAGGTTCTCGTTGAAGCTGTCGTTCCACTGCAGGGCGATTTCCACGCCGATGCCGTCTTCACGCTGGATGTTGAAGTGGAACACCTGGTTGACCGCAGTCTTGTTGGTGTTCAGGTATTCAACGAACGCACGCAGGCCACCTTCGTACTTGAACAGCTCTTCCTTGCCGCTGCGCTCATCCTTGAGGACGATGCCGACACCGGAGTTAAGGAAAGACAGTTCACGAATCCGCTTGGCCAGGATGTCCCAGCTGAAGTGGATGTTCTTGAAGGTTTCTTCCGAGGGTTTGAAGTGGATCTGGGTACCGGTGGTCTCACTGTCGCCGACGATTTTCATCGGTTCCTGTGGTACGCCGTGGACGTAGGTCTGCTCCCAAATCTTGCCGCTACGGCGGACAGTGAGGATCAGCTCTTCGGACAGGGCGTTTACTACCGACACACCTACACCGTGCAAACCACCGGATACTTTATAGGAGTTGTCGTCGAATTTACCGCCAGCGTGGAGCACGGTCATGATGACCTCTGCCGCCGAAACGCCTTCTTCTTTGTGCACGTCTACCGGGATGCCACGACCGTTGTCACGAACGGTGATGGATTCATCCGGGTGGATGATAATGCTGATGTCGTCGCAGTGACCGGCCAGAGCTTCGTCGATGGAGTTATCGACCACCTCGAACACCATGTGGTGCAGACCGCTACCATCATCGGTGTCGCCAATGTACATACCGGGACGTTTGCGTACGGCATCCAAACCTTTCAGCACTTTAATGCTGGTCGAGTCGTACGTGTTTTCTTCGCTCATGCCTTCACTCCCGATGGTCGTGGGTCTGGGTGATACGGCCTTGTTCCACGTGGAACAAAGCGACTGGCGTTTCCGTCTGCCAGCCTTCCCTCAATAATTCGTGGTCTACACAGGTGATAAACACCTGGCAGCGTAAGTCTTCCAACAAGCGGCATAGCGAGCGGCGGTGTTGCTCGTCGAGCTCCGACGGCAAGTCATCCACCAAATAAATACACTGACCGCGTCGAGCCTGGCTAACCAAATGGCCCTGCGCGATACGCAACGCACAGACCACCAACTTTTGCTGGCCGCGGGACAAGATGTCCGCAGCATTGTGTGCACCTAATCTAAGGCGCAAATCAGCGCGTTGGGGTCCGGCCTGGGTGTGGCCGATTTGCTGATCCCGTTGCAAGGAGGTTGCGAGCACTGCACTCAGCTCACGTTCTTTGTCCCAACCCCGGTAATAACTCAGCGTCAGCCCCTCGAGGTCCAACAACTCGCTCAAGGTCTGCTCAAAGACTGGTTTCAAGGCTTTGATATAGGCACGGCGGTATTCATCTATTTCGTCGCTGGCCAGGCACAGTTCACGGTCCCAGGCTGCTTGCGAAGCGGCGTCAAGTGTACCATGCCGCAGCCATGAGTTCCGCTGCCGCAGGGCCTTCTGCAGGCGCTGCCAAGTGGCCATAAACCGTGGTTCCACGTGGAACACGCCCCAGTCGAGGAATTGCCGACGGATTTTCGGAGCACCTTCCAGCAATCGAAAGCTATCGGGGTTGATCAACTGCAACGGCAGGATCTCTGCCAGTTGCGCTGCACTGCGCGCATTTTGCCCGTCGATTCTGATCTGAAATTCCCCACCGCGATCACGCGATATCCCCAGGCTGCTATGACCGCCCTCAGCCAGTTCCACTTGGCCAAATACGGTGCAGGCCAATTGTTCGTACTGGATCACGGGTAACAGGCGCGCACTGCGGAAAGAACGCGCAAGCCCCAGCAGGTGGATGGCTTCCAGCACGCTGGTTTTGCCACTGCCGTTGGCGCCATGGAGGATGTTGATGCGGGGGGAAGGGGAGAAGGTCACCGGGTGCAGATTGCGCACCGCGGTGACCGAGACGCGACTAAGGGACATCTAGCTTCTGCTGAGCATGATTACAGGCGCATCGGCATGACAACGTAAGCCGAGTCGTCGTTGTCGGATTCTTGTACCAGGGCGCTGCTGTTGGAGTCCGACAGGATCAGACGAACCTGTTCGGTGGTCATCACACCCAGCACGTCCAACAGGTAGCTCACGTTAAAGCCGATTTCCAGCGAAGCGCCGTTGTAGTCGACACCCACTTCTTCTTCCGCCTCTTCCTGTTCCGGGTTGTTGGCCTGGATTTTCAGTTGGCCGTTGGCCAGCTGCAGGCGAATACCACGGTACTTTTCGTTGGACAGAATCGCCGTACGGCTAAAGGCTTCACGCAGAGCCTGACGATCACCGACCACCAACTTGTCGCCACCTTTAGGCAACACACGCTCGTAGTCCGGGAACTTACCGTCTACCAACTTGGAGGTGAAGGTGAACTCGCCGGTGGTGGCGCGAATGTGGTGCTGGCCCAATACGATGCTGACGTTACCGTCCGGCTCCGTGAGCAAGCGCGCCAGTTCAAGGATACCTTTGCGTGGAACGATCACCTGGTGACGATCCGGCTGACCGATATCGGCACGCATCGAGCACATAGCCAGACGGTGACCGTCGGTGGCCACGGCGCGGATGATACCTTCCGAGACTTCCAGCAGCATACCGTTGAGGTAATAACGCACGTCCTGCTGGGCCATGGCGAAACTGGTGCGCTCGATCAGGCGACGCAGCTTGCTTTGCTCCAGGCTGCACGTCAGCGAGCCCGGGCCTTCTTCCACGGTTGGGAAGTCATTGGCCGGCAAGGTCGACAGGGTGAAACGGCTGCGGCCAGCCTTGACCACCAGCTTTTGCTCATCCACCTTGATGTCGATCAGCGCATCATTAGGCAGGCTTTTGCAGATATCCATCAGCTTGCGCGCCGGCACGGTGATCTCGCCAGGTTCGGCGGGCTCTTCGAGCTGGACGCGACCCACCAGTTCGACTTCCAGGTCGGTACCGGTCAAGGACAACTGTTGCCCCTCGACCACCAGTAATACGTTGGAAAGCACCGGCAAGGTCTGTCGGCGCTCGACGACGCCTGCGACCAGTTGCAGGGGTTTCAACAGGGCTTCGCGTTGAATGGTGAAATGCATGGTCTAGTCCCTTGCCTTAATAAGCTGCGCTGGTGTCATCACGTAGTCAGTGTACGCAGCAGGTTCTTGTAGTCCTCGCGAATATCCGCGTCGGATTCCTTAAGTTCATTGATCTTGCGGCATGCGTGCAAGACCGTGGTGTGGTCGCGCCCACCAAACACATCACCGATTTCCGGCAGGCTGTGGTTGGTCAACTCCTTGGAGAGGGCCATGGCAACCTGACGTGGACGTGCGACCGAGCGCGAACGGCGCTTGGACAGCAGGTCGGAAATCTTGATCTTGTAGTATTCGGCCACGGTGCGCTGGATGTTATCCACACTCACCAGCTTGTCCTGCAAGGCCAACAAATCTTTCAAGGACTCGCGAATCAGCTCGATGGTGATATCACGGCCCATGAAGTGCGAGTGAGCGATGACCCGCTTGAGCGCGCCTTCCAGCTCACGCACGTTGGAACGGATGCGTTGGGCGATGAAGAACGCAGCATCGTGCGGCAGATCGACTTTAGCCTGGTCGGCCTTCTTCATCAGGATCGCAACGCGGGTTTCCAGCTCCGGTGGCTCGACTGCAACGGTCAGGCCCCAGCCGAAACGCGACTTCAGACGTTCTTCCAGGCCTTCGATTTCCTTCGGGTAACGGTCACTGGTCAAGATGACCTGCTGGCCACCTTCGAGCAGGGCGTTGAAGGTGTGGAAGAACTCTTCCTGGGAACGTTCCTTGCGGGCGAAGAACTGAATGTCATCGATCAACAACGCATCAACGGAGCGATAGAAACGCTTGAACTCGTTGATGGCGTTGAGCTGCAAGGCCTTGACCATGTCGGCCACGAAGCGCTCCGAATGCAGGTAAACCACCTTGGCATTCGGGTTCTTCTTTAATAGGTGGTTACCGACGGCGTGCATCAAGTGCGTCTTACCCAAGCCCACGCCGCCATAAAGGAAGAGCGGGTTGTAACCATGCTTGGGGTTATCGGCGACCTGCCAGGCGGCCGCTCGGGCCAGCTGGTTGGATTTACCTTCGACAAAGTTTTCGAAGGTAAACGTGCGGTTCAAGTAACTGGTGTGCTTGAGCGCGCCTTCTACCTGCACAGTGCGTTGCTCGGAGCGCACAGGCGCCTGCTGGGAACTGGCACCGGCCATCGGGTCGAAGCTGTCGCGGGACGGCTCCTCATTCTCCGGCGCATTTTTGCGCGACGACGGTTTGGACGGCGCAGCTGTCGGTGCAGGTGCTGCGGCGACAGGCGTCACTGCAGCTTGGGCTTGCGATGCGGCGGCCGCCAATGGCGCATTCGGCGCGGCGCGGGGAGCTGAGCTGCGCTTGCTGCCTATTAATAAGGAAAGAGCAGGCGCCAGACCGTTGCCATGTTCGTCGAGCAATTCGAGAACGCGGCCCAGGTACTTCTCGTTGACCCAGTCGAGGACAAAACGATTGGGCGCATAGACACGCAACTCGTCGCCTTCGGCTTCGACCTGTAGCGGACGGATCCAGGTGTTGAATTGCTGGGCAGGCAGCTCATCGCGCAAAAGCTCCAC